>NZ_CP092411.1:1172500-6209011 GCF_022836895.1 Pseudomonas palleroniana
TCAACGGATAAAAGGTACTCCGGGGATAACAGGCTGATACCGCCCAAGAGTTCATATCGACGGCGGTGTTTGGCACCTCGATGTCGGCTCATCACATCCTGGGGCTGAAGCCGGTCCCAAGGGTATGGCTGTTCGCCATTTAAAGTGGTACGCGAGCTGGGTTTAGAACGTCGTGAGACAGTTCGGTCCCTATCTGCCGTGGACGTTTGAGATTTGAGAGGGGCTGCTCCTAGTACGAGAGGACCGGAGTGGACGAACCTCTGGTGTTCCGGTTGTCACGCCAGTGGCATTGCCGGGTAGCTATGTTCGGAATAGATAACCGCTGAAAGCATCTAAGCGGGAAACTAGCCTCAAGATGAGATCTCACTGGAACCTTGAGTTCCCTGAAGGGCCGTCGAAGACTACGACGTTGATAGGTTGGGTGTGTAAGCGCTGTGAGGCGTTGAGCTAACCAATACTAATTGCCCGTGAGGCTTGACCATATAACACCCAAGCAATTTGAGTCGAAAGGCCAGATTGCGGTGTGTGAAGACGCTATGAACCGAAAGTTCGACGCTCACAAGACACCGACTTCTATTACATACCCAATTTGCTGAAGCGAAGCCAACTGGCTACGATTCAGTACCCGAATTTCTTGACGACCATAGAGCATTGGAACCACCTGATCCCATCCCGAACTCAGTAGTGAAACGATGCATCGCCGATGGTAGTGTGGGGTTTCCCCATGTGAGAGTAGGTCATCGTCAAGATTAAATTCCGAAACCCCATTTGCGAAAGCAGATGGGGTTTTGTTTTGGGCGATCGAAAATGCGTGGGGCCGATGAAGGCTAGAGTTCGGCCATTTCTATGCAATGGCTTTGCGCATGGCTATCATGCGTGCCTCATCGTGAGGCGATATGTGCATGTTGACGTTGTTAGAACTTCTAAAAGATGGCCGATTTCATTCTGGTGAGGCTCTGGGGGCCGCTCTGGGCGTAAGCCGCAGCGCTGTTTGGAAACAGCTTCAGCATCTTGAGGCTGAGTTGAATCTGCCCATCCATAAAGTCCGGGGCAGGGGCTATCAACTCGCGTCTCCGCTGGCGTTCCTGAATGCCGAGGAAATTGCGGCGAATTCGGGCTCCACTGTATGGCCTGTCTACATTTCCGACTCTGTTGATTCCACTAATGCTGAAGCTTTGCGTCTTGTTGACGCCGGCTGCGCTGCGCCGTTCCTGGTGCTGGCCGAGCAGCAAACCGCAGGGCGCGGTAGGCGTGGTCGTAAATGGGTCAGTCCATACGCGCAGAATCTGTATTACAGCCTCGTGTTGCGCATTGAGGGCGGGCTGCGGCAGTTGGAGGGCCTCAGTCTGGTTGTGGGGTTAGCGGTCATGCAGGCCCTGCGTGAGGCGGGTGTGCAGCGTGCGGCCTTAAAATGGCCAAACGATGTTTTGGTTGAAGACAAAAAGATTGCCGGTATTTTGCTTGAGTTGGTGGGGGATCCTGCTGACATTTGTCACGTTGTGCTCGGTATCGGTATTAATGTGAATATGCAGAAGGCGGCTGATGTTGATCAGCAATGGACGTCGGTTCAGTTGGAGACTGGGTCTTCGGTCGATCGCAACCATTTGGTTGCAAGGTTGGGTTTGCAGTTGCAGGGCTATCTGGACCGACATAAAAGCCTTGGCTTCTCTGCTCTCCAGGAGGAATGGGAGCAAAATCATTTGTGGCAGGGTAGGGCTGTGTCTCTCATAGCGGGCGTCAACCAAATTGATGGGGTGGTGCTAGGTATCGATCGCCAGGGTGCATTGCGCCTGAGTGTTGATGGTGTCGAGAAAACATACAGCGGTGGTGAGTTAAGCCTGAGGTTGCGTGATGATTCTTGAGCTCGACTGTGGGAATAGCTTCATCAAGTGGCGTGTACTTGGGCCGGATAAAGCGGGAGTCTTGGCTGAGGGGGTGGTTGGCTCGGACGCTTCATTGGTTGAAAGTCTGCTCTCACTTCCAGATCTGTCGCTAACGCGGTGCCGACTAGTGAGCGTTCGAGCTGTCGAGGAGACCGATAAGCTGGTGGAGGTGTTGGAGCGGGTGTTTGGCGTCAGCGTGTCGTGTGCGGCTTCTGCGCGGGAAATGGCAGGGGTGCGTAACGGCTATGAAGAATTTGAACGACTGGGGCTTGATCGTTGGCTGGCAATGCTTGGGGCATTCAAGTTGGGCTCAAGTGCTTGCCTGGTACTTGATTTCGGAACCGCAGCGACTGCGGACTTTATTGCGGCTGATGGTGAGCACCTGGGGGGCTTCATCTGCCCGGGCATGCCCCTTATGCGCAGTCAATTGCGCACGCATACGCGAAAGATTCGATACGACGATACCGCTGCTGAGCAGGCGCTGGAGCGGCTCTCTCCCGGCCGTACTACCGTGGAAGCGGTTGAGCGAGGTTGTACGCTGATGTTAAGGGGGTTTGTGCTGACTCAGCTTGAGCTTGCCCGAAGTTATTGGGGGGATGAGTTCTCGGTGTTCCTCACAGGGGGGGATGCGGACTTGGTTGCGGAAGTCGTTCCGCAGGGGCGGCTCGTTCCTGATCTGGTTTTCGTCGGCCTGGCTATGGCGTGCCCTTTGTCCTGAGGTGTTTATGCGTTGGCTGTTTTTGCTTTTGCTTGTGCTCAATGTCTTCTACTACGTCTGGCATCAGCAAGAGGCTCCGTTGCGTGCGAAAGATGTCACTCCATTGAGTCTTTATAAGGGGTCTCAGCAAGACATTCGTCTGCTGAGTGAGTCTTCCGATGGCGTTGCCCGCCGTGATCGAGCCAAGGCTCCAGAAGCTCAGAATACCTGCTTATACGTGGGTGGGTTCTCAGATATGCGGCAGGCGCAGTTGCTTGAGCAGCGCCTCATGAGCTTGGATATAAAGGCCAAGATCCAAACCTTGAACGTTCCTGATGCTTTCGGTTACTGGCTTCGCGTGTCTCCGGAAAGCAGGCGTCTGGCTGATGATCTGCCGTTTGAAAACCTTGCTAAGGAATTCAATGAGTTAAAACATAAAATAATGTTGTGCGAAGGCGTTGCAAGTCTCGAATAGTTTGCATAGAATGGCGCCCGCTTCGCAGTGAAGACCTTTACGGTCTACAGTGTGAAGCGAAGGTCAACGCAGCTAACCTCATATTTTTAAATGAGAAAATGCTTGACAGAAGGTCGGCGTAATGTAAAATGCCGGCTCGCTTAGGAGGGGTTCCCGAGCGGCCAAAGGGATCAGACTGTAAATCTGACGTCTACGACTTCGAAGGTTCGAATCCTTCCCCCTCCACCATTTTTAGCGTGAGCTGCAAGCTCCGCGGGTATAGTTTAGTGGTAGAACCTCAGCCTTCCAAGCTGATGATGCGGGTTCGATTCCCGCTACCCGCTCCAAGTTTGCAGGTTGTGCAAGGTGTTTCGCTCTTGTAGCTCAGTTGGTAGAGCACACCCTTGGTAAGGGTGAGGTCAGCGGTTCAAATCCGCTCAAGAGCTCCATATAACAAGGCAGATATGAAAATATCTGCCTTTGTTTTAACAGCTTATCTCGGCTTGATTGCGTTGTTTCTGGCTTGGTTGTCAGGGTGTTTTCAAGTCTCTTGGGGTTGGTTGTTGTAAAGTCTTTTTCAGGTCTGCATAATGGTCGGCCTGATTTTGTTTTAGGTCAGTAGCTCAATTGGCAGAGCGACGGTCTCCAAAACCGTAGGTTGGGGGTTCGATTCCCTCCTGACCTGCCAGATTCACGTGGTGTGTCTGGCTTTCTTTTCACAGGATCTTCATAGATGACTCCTAAGGCTGAAGCTCAAAGCTCTCGTTTCGATCTGGTCAAGTGGCTCGCTGTAGTCGCTTTGGTGGTCGTAGGCGTTGTTGGCAATCAGTACTATTCTGCTTCGCCGATCCTGTACCGTGTACTTGCTTTGCTTGCTCTTGCTGCTGTAGCTGCCTTTGTAGGCCTGCAGACTGCCAAAGGCAAGTCTTTCGCAGTCCTGGTAAAGGAAGCTCGCACCGAAATTCGTAAAGTCGTTTGGCCGACTCGCCAAGAAACCACGCAGACCACGTTGATCGTTGTGGCTGTTGTTCTGGTTATGGCGTTGCTGCTGTGGGGGCTTGATTCCCTGCTCGGCTGGCTTGTTTCCTTGATTGTTGGCTAAGGGTGTCCCGTGGCTAAGCGTTGGTACGTTGTGCATGCTTACTCGGGTTACGAGAAGCATGTTATGCGCTCTTTGCTGGAGCGCGTAAAGCTTGCAGGCATGGAAGATGGCTTCGGCGAAATTCTGGTTCCCACTGAAGAAGTGGTTGAAATGCGGAATGGCCAGAAGCGTAAGAGCGAACGCAAGTTCTTCCCTGGCTATGTGCTGGTTCAGATGGACATGAATGAAGGTACTTGGCACTTGGTCAAGGATACTCCTCGTGTCATGGGCTTCATTGGCGGTACTGCTGATAAGCCTGCTCCTATCACTGACAAAGAGGCGGAAGCAATTCTGCGTCGTGTTGCTGATGGTAGTGACAAGCCTAAGCCGAAGACTCTCTTCGAGCCGGGTGAGGTTGTTCGTGTCACAGACGGTCCGTTTGCTGATTTCAACGGTACGGTCGAAGAAGTTAACTACGAGAAGAGCCGGATCCAAGTGGCAGTGCTCATTTTCGGTCGCTCTACTCCGGTAGAGTTGGAGTTCAGCCAGGTCGAGAAGGTCTAGCTGAGCAAGCATCCCAACCCCGCAGCCTTAGGCTGTGGGGTTTTGTCGTCACTGGGATAAACGCGCAAGTAACCGGGGAGCCTTTCGAGGCGTTTGAACCCGTAATTGGAGTGCCTCATGGCCAAGAAGATTACCGCTTACATCAAGCTGCAAGTGAAGGCCGCTCAGGCCAACCCTAGCCCACCCGTCGGTCCAGCTCTGGGTCAGCACGGCGTGAACATCATGGAATTCTGCAAGGCCTTCAACGCCCGTACTCAGGGTCTTGAGCCAGGTCTGCCGACTCCAGTGATCATCACTGTATACAGCGACCGTAGCTTCACTTTCGAAACCAAGTCGACCCCGGCTTCGGTTCTGCTGAAGAAAGCTGCTGGTCTGACTAGCGGTTCCGCTCGTCCTAACACCGTTAAAGTCGGCACTGTTACTCGTGCTCAGCTGGAAGAAATCGCGAAAACCAAAAACGCGGATCTGACTGCAGCTGATATGGATGCAGCCGTGCGTACCATCGCCGGTTCTGCTCGTAGCATGGGCCTTAACGTGGAGGGTGTGTAATGGCTAAGCTGACCAAGCGCCAAAAGGCTATCGCCGGCAAAATCGAAGCAGGCAAGGCCTACAACTTTGTAGACGCCGCTGCCCTGCTGACCGAGCTGTCGACTGTCAAGTTCAGCGAGTCTGTGGACGTTGCTGTAAACCTGGGTGTTGACCCACGTAAATCCGACCAGGTCGTTCGTAGCGCAACTGTGCTGCCACACGGTACTGGCAAGACTGTACGTGTTGCTGTGTTCACCCAGGGTCCGGCAGCTGAAGCTGCTCTGGCCGCTGGCGCTGACCGCGTTGGCATGGACGACCTGGCTGCCGAAATGAAAGGCGGCGACCTGAACTATGACGTAGTTATCGCTTCCCCGGATGCAATGCGCGTTGTAGGTCAGTTGGGTCAGATCCTCGGTCCACGCGGCCTGATGCCTAACCCTAAGGTCGGTACCGTAACTCCAGACGTAGCCACCGCGGTTAAAAACGCCAAGGCTGGTCAGGTTCGTTATCGCACCGACAAAAACGGCATCATTCACACCTCCGTTGGCAAAGTCGGCTTTGATGCCGTCAAGCTGAAGGAAAACGTTGAAGCCCTGATCGCTGATCTGAAGCGTATCAAGCCGGCTTCCTCGAAAGGTATCTACGTTAAGCGCGTTACCCTGAGCACCACTATGGGTCCAGGTCTGGTCATCGACCAAGGCTCGCTGGACGTATAAGACACAGATTGGCGCAGGAGACTGCGTCAATTGAAAAAATTGGGGTCCCTGCCTGGCGGGGGCTATCCAAGACCGTAGGCGGCGCAAGTCTTAAACCACAAGCCTACGCAGATGGTGCTCCCGGTTCCTTACCGAATCAGACACCAAAACGACATCCGGCTTCGGCCAGATGAAACGGTAACAAGCAGGAGTTAAACCCGTGGCAATTAATCTCGAAGACAAGAAGGCCATCGTCGCTGAAGTCAACGAGGCTGCCAAAGCTGCTCTGTCCGCTGTCGTGGCTGATGCCCGTGGTGTGACAGTAGGCGCTATGACCGGACTCCGTAAAGAGGCTCGTGAAGCTGGCGTATACGTACGTGTTGTACGTAACACCCTGCTCAAGCGCGCTGTTGCTGACACTGAATACAGTGTTCTCAACGACGTGTTCACCGGCCCGACTCTGATCGCTTTCTCCAAAGAGCATCCAGGCGCTGCTGCCCGTTTGTTCAAAGAGTTCGCCAAGAGTCAGGATAAGTTCGAGATCAAGGCAGCTGCGTTCGAGGGCAAGTTCCTCGCAGCTAACCAAATCGACGTACTGGCAACACTGCCGACCCGCGACGAAGCCATTTCGCAGCTGATGAGCGTGATTCAAGGCGCTACCAGCAAGCTGGCTCGTACTCTGGCTGCAGTTCGCGAGCAAAAAGAAGCTGCCGCAGCCTAAGGCTGAGCGACTTCTCTCGCGTATTTTTGTTTATTTCGATGGCCGCGTAGGCCGTCCCCCAATTCAGGAAATACAGTAATGTCTATCTCCCAAGAAGATATCCTCAACGCCGTAGCTGAAATGTCGGTTCTGCAGGTTGTTGAGCTGATCAAAGCTTTCGAAGAAAAATTCGGCGTTTCCGCTGCTGCTGCTTCCGCCGGCCCAGCCGCTGTTGCTGCTGTTGCTGAAGAGCAAACCGAATTCAACGTCATGCTGACCGAAGCTGGCGAGAAGAAAGTAAACGTGATCAAGGCAGTACGTGAACTGACCGGTCTGGGCCTGAAAGAAGCCAAGGCTGTAGTTGACGGCGCTCCTGCCATGGTTCTGGAAGCTGTTGCCAAAGACGCAGCTGACAAAGCCAAAGCAGTACTGGAAGAAGCAGGCGCTAAAGTCGAGCTGAAGTAAGCATCGACCTTGCGTCTCCAGCCCAAGCGTTAAGCTGAAGGCTGATGGCTGGTGGCTCTTGCCACCGGCCTTTTTCCGTTCTTGGCTGTCGACTCGGTCGCCGCCATTAACGCGCTGTAGCCACCCGATGCGGTGGTGCAAACCATGGGGTTTGCAAGATTTTCTGGCTGCTCCCGTCGGAGGGGCCAAACAAGCAGGTGACCAAGCTGGGGAACGCTGATGGCTTACTCATATACTGAGAAAAAACGTATCCGCAAGGACTTTAGCAAGTTGCCGGACGTCATGGATGTCCCGTACCTTCTGGCTATCCAGCTGGATTCGTATCGTGAATTCTTGCAGGCGGGAGCGACCAAAGATCAGTTCCGCGACGTGGGCCTGCATGCGGCCTTCAAATCCGTTTTCCCGATCATCAGCTACTCCGGCAATGCTGCGCTGGAGTACGTCGGTTATCGCCTGGGCGAACCGGCATTTGATGTCAAAGAATGCGTGTTGCGCGGTGTTACGTACGCCGTACCGTTGCGGGTAAAAGTCCGCCTGATCATTTTCGATAAAGAATCGTCGAACAAAGCGATCAAGGACATCAAAGAGCAAGAAGTCTACATGGGCGAAATCCCACTGATGACTGAAAACGGTACCTTCGTAATCAACGGTACCGAGCGTGTAATCGTTTCCCAGCTGCACCGTTCCCCGGGCGTGTTCTTTGACCACGACCGCGGCAAGACGCACAGCTCCGGTAAGCTCCTGTATTCCGCGCGGATCATTCCGTACCGCGGTTCGTGGTTGGACTTCGAGTTCGACCCGAAAGACTGCGTGTTCGTGCGTATCGACCGTCGTCGCAAGCTGCCGGCCTCGGTACTGCTGCGCGCACTCGGTTATACCACTGAGCAAGTGCTGGATGCCTTCTACACCACCAACGTATTCAGCCTGAAGGGTGAAACCCTCAGCCTGGAATTGGTGCCTTCGCGCCTGCGTGGTGAAATTGCCGTTCTGGATATCCAGGACGAGAAGGGCAAGGTTATTGTTGAGGCTGGTCGCCGTATCACTGCGCGCCACATCAACCAGATCGAAAAGGCTGGTATCAAAGAGCTGGAAGTGCCTCTGGACTACGTTCTGGGTCGCACCACCGCCAAGGTCATCGTTCACCCGGCTACAGGCGAAATCCTGGCTGAGTGCAATACCGAGCTGAACACCGAGATCCTGGCCAAGATCGCCAAGGCTCAGGTTGTTCGCATCGAGACTCTGTACACCAACGATATCGACTGCGGTCCGTTCATCTCCGATACTCTGAAGATCGACTCCACCAGCAACCAATTGGAAGCGCTGGTCGAGATCTATCGCATGATGCGTCCTGGTGAGCCACCGACCAAAGACGCTGCCGAAACCCTGTTCAACAACCTGTTCTTCAGCCCTGAGCGCTATGACCTGTCTGCGGTCGGCCGGATGAAGTTCAACCGTCGTATCGGTCGTACCGAGATCGAAGGTTCGGGCGTGCTGTGCAAGGAAGACATTGTTGCGGTCCTGAAGACCCTGGTCGACATCCGTAACGGTAAAGGCATCGTCGACGACATCGACCACTTGGGTAACCGTCGCGTTCGCTGCGTAGGCGAAATGGCCGAGAACCAGTTCCGCGTTGGCCTGGTGCGTGTTGAGCGTGCGGTCAAAGAGCGTCTGTCGATGGCTGAAAGCGAAGGCCTGATGCCGCAAGACCTGATCAACGCCAAGCCAGTGGCTGCGGCGGTGAAAGAGTTCTTCGGTTCCAGCCAGCTCTCGCAGTTCATGGACCAGAACAACCCGCTCTCCGAGATCACCCACAAGCGCCGTGTATCCGCACTGGGCCCGGGTGGTCTGACCCGTGAGCGTGCAGGCTTTGAGGTTCGTGACGTACACCCGACGCACTACGGTCGTGTTTGCCCGATCGAAACGCCAGAAGGTCCGAACATCGGTCTGATCAACTCCTTGGCTGCGTACGCGCGCACCAACCAGTACGGCTTCCTCGAGAGCCCGTACCGTGTGGTTAAGGACGCTCTGGTCACCGACGAAATCGTTTTCCTGTCCGCCATCGAAGAAGCTGATCACGTGATCGCTCAGGCCTCGGCCACGATGAGTGACAAGAAAGTCCTGATCGATGAGCTGGTAGCTGTTCGTCACTTGAACGAGTTCACCGTCAAGGCGCCGGAAGACGTCACCTTGATGGACGTTTCGCCGAAGCAGGTAGTGTCGGTTGCAGCGTCGTTGATCCCGTTCCTGGAGCACGACGACGCCAACCGTGCGTTGATGGGTTCCAACATGCAGCGTCAAGCTGTACCCACCCTGCGTGCTGACAAGCCGCTGGTAGGTACCGGTATGGAGCGTAACGTAGCGCGTGACTCCGGCGTTTGCGTCGTGGCTCGTCGTGGTGGCGTGATCGACTCCGTTGATGCCAGCCGTATCGTGGTTCGTGTTGCTGATGACGAAGTTGAAACCGGCGAAGCTGGTGTCGACATCTACAACCTGACCAAGTACACCCGTTCGAACCAGAACACCTGCATCAACCAGCGTCCGCTGGTGAGCAAGGGTGATCGCGTTCAGCGTAGCGACATCATGGCTGACGGCCCGTCCACCGACATGGGTGAGCTGGCTCTGGGTCAGAACATGCGTATCGCGTTCATGGCGTGGAACGGCTTCAACTTCGAAGACTCCATCTGCCTGTCCGAGCGTGTTGTTCAAGAAGACCGCTTCACCACGATCCACATTCAGGAACTGACCTGTGTGGCTCGTGACACCAAGCTTGGGCCAGAAGAGATCACTGCGGACATCCCGAACGTGGGTGAAGCTGCACTGAACAAGCTGGACGAAGCCGGTATCGTTTACGTAGGTGCTGAAGTTGGCGCAGGCGACATCCTGGTTGGTAAGGTCACTCCGAAAGGCGAGACTCAGCTGACTCCGGAAGAGAAGCTGCTGCGTGCCATCTTCGGTGAAAAAGCCAGCGACGTTAAAGACACCTCCCTGCGTGTGCCTACCGGCACCAAAGGTACTGTCATCGACGTACAAGTCTTCACCCGTGACGGTGTTGAGCGTGATGCTCGTGCACTGTCCATCGAGAAGACTCAACTCGACGAGATCCGTAAGGACCTGAACGAAGAGTTCCGCATCGTTGAAGGCGCGACCTTCGAACGTCTGCGTTCCGCTCTGGTAGGCCACAAGGCCGAAGGTGGCGCAGGTCTGAAGAAAGGTCAGGACATCACCGATGAAGTTCTCGACGGTCTTGAGCACGGCCAGTGGTTCAAACTGCGCATGGCTGAAGATGCTCTGAACGAGCAGCTCGAGAAGGCTCAGGCCTACATCGTTGATCGTCGCCGTCTGCTGGACGACAAGTTCGAAGACAAGAAGCGCAAACTGCAGCAGGGCGATGACCTGGCTCCAGGCGTGCTGAAAATCGTCAAGGTTTACCTGGCAATCCGTCGCCGCATCCAGCCGGGCGACAAGATGGCCGGTCGTCACGGTAACAAGGGTGTGGTCTCTGTGATCATGCCGGTTGAAGACATGCCGCACGATGCCAATGGCACCCCGGTCGACGTCGTCCTCAACCCGTTGGGCGTACCTTCGCGTATGAACGTTGGTCAGATCCTTGAAACCCACCTGGGCCTCGCGGCCAAAGGTCTGGGCGAGAAGATCAATCGTATGATCGAAGAGCAACGCAAGGTCGCTGACCTGCGTAAGTTCCTGCACGAGATCTACAACGAGATCGGCGGTCGCAACGAAGAGCTGGACACCTTCTCCGACCAGGAAATCCTGGATCTGGCGAAGAACCTGCGCGGCGGCGTTCCAATGGCTACCCCGGTGTTCGACGGTGCCAAGGAAAGCGAAATCAAGGCCATGCTGAAACTGGCAGACCTGCCAGAAAGCGGCCAGATGCAGCTGTTCGACGGTCGTACCGGCAACAAGTTCGAGCGCCCGGTTACTGTTGGCTACATGTACATGCTGAAGCTGAACCACTTGGTAGACGACAAGATGCACGCTCGTTCTACCGGTTCGTACAGCCTGGTTACCCAGCAGCCGCTGGGTGGTAAGGCTCAGTTCGGTGGTCAGCGTTTCGGGGAGATGGAGGTCTGGGCACTGGAAGCATACGGTGCTGCTTACACTCTGCAAGAAATGCTCACAGTGAAGTCGGACGATGTGAACGGTCGGACCAAGATGTACAAAAACATCGTGGACGGCGATCACCGTATGGAGCCGGGCATGCCCGAGTCCTTCAACGTGTTGATCAAAGAAATTCGTTCCCTCGGCATCGATATCGATCTGGAAACCGAATAACACGTGACGCGAATCGAGAGCGGGGCTGTTTAGCCCGCTCTCTGCTCCGCCAGGAGGAAAGGCCTTGAAAGACCTACTGAATTTGCTGAAAAACCAGGGTCAAGTCGAAGAGTTCGACGCCATCCGTATTGGGTTGGCATCGCCTGAGATGATCCGTTCGTGGTCGTTCGGTGAAGTTAAAAAACCGGAAACCATCAACTACCGTACGTTCAAACCTGAGCGTGACGGCCTGTTCTGCGCCAAGATCTTTGGCCCGGTAAAGGATTACGAGTGCCTGTGCGGTAAGTACAAGCGCTTGAAGCACCGTGGTGTGATCTGCGAGAAGTGCGGCGTTGAAGTTGCGCTGGCCAAAGTTCGTCGTGAGCGCATGGCGCACATCGAACTGGCTTCGCCGGTTGCCCACATCTGGTTCCTGAAATCGCTGCCGTCCCGTATCGGCTTGCTGATGGACATGACCCTGCGTGATATCGAGCGCGTTCTCTACTTCGAGAGCTATGTCGTTATCGATCCAGGCATGACCACCCTTGAAAAAGGTCAGCTGCTGAACGACGAGCAGTACTTCGAAGCGCTGGAAGAGTTCGGCGACGATTTCGATGCCCGCATGGGTGCCGAAGCTGTCCGCGAACTGCTGCACGCTATCGACCTGGAACACGAGATTGGTCGTCTGCGTGAAGAAATTCCGCAAACCAACTCTGAAACCAAGATCAAGAAGCTGTCCAAGCGTCTGAAGTTGATGGAAGCCTTCCAAGGCTCCGGTAACTTGCCAGAGTGGATGGTGCTGACCGTTCTGCCGGTTCTGCCGCCAGACCTGCGTCCGCTGGTACCGTTGGATGGTGGCCGTTTCGCAACGTCCGACCTCAACGACCTGTACCGCCGCGTGATCAACCGTAACAACCGCTTGAAGCGCCTGCTTGATCTGTCCGCTCCGGACATCATCGTGCGCAACGAAAAGCGTATGTTGCAGGAAGCTGTCGATGCCCTGCTCGACAACGGTCGTCGTGGCCGCGCTATCACCGGTTCCAACAAGCGTCCTCTGAAATCCTTGGCTGACATGATCAAGGGTAAGCAAGGTCGTTTCCGTCAGAACTTGCTCGGTAAGCGTGTTGACTACTCCGGTCGTTCGGTAATTACCGTAGGCCCGACCCTGCGTCTGCACCAGTGCGGTCTGCCTAAGAAGATGGCTCTCGAGCTGTTCAAGCCGTTCATCTTCGGCAAGCTGGAAATGCGCGGTCTCGCGACCACCATCAAAGCGGCCAAGAAAATGGTCGAGCGCGAACTGCCAGAGGTTTGGGACGTTCTCGCTGAAGTGATTCGCGAACACCCGGTTCTCCTCAACCGTGCACCGACCCTTCACCGTCTGGGTATCCAGGCGTTTGAACCGGTACTGATCGAAGGCAAGGCTATCCAGCTGCACCCTCTGGTCTGTGCTGCGTACAACGCCGACTTCGACGGCGACCAAATGGCCGTGCACGTACCGCTGACACTGGAAGCCCAGTTGGAAGCGCGTGCGTTGATGATGTCGACCAACAACATTCTGTCGCCAGCCAACGGTGAGCCAATCATCGTTCCGTCGCAGGACGTTGTATTGGGTCTGTACTACATGACTCGTGAAGCGATCAACGCCAAGGGCGAAGGTCGTGTGTTCGCTGACCTGCAAGAAGTTGACCGTGTGTTCCGTGCCGGCGAAGCCGCGCTGCATGCCAAGGTCAAAGTGCGGATCAACGAAACCGTCAACGACCGTGACGGCGGCAGCGTGACCAACACCCGTATCGTCGACACCACTGTCGGCCGTGCGCTGTTGTATCAAGTTGTGCCAAAAGGTCTGTCGTACGACGTCGTCAACCTGCCGATGAAGAAAAAGGCGATCTCCAAGCTGATCAACCAGTGCTACCGCGTGGTTGGTTTGAAAGAGACCGTTATCTTCGCCGACCAGTTGATGTACACCGGTTTTGCTTATTCGACCATTTCCGGCGTTTCCATCGGTGTTAACGACTTCGTTATCCCGGATGAAAAAGCCCGCATCATCGGTGCCGCCACCGACGAAGTGAAAGAAATCGAGAGCCAGTATGCGTCCGGCCTGGTAACCCAGGGCGAGAAGTACAACAAGGTGATCGACCTTTGGTCCAAGGCGAACGACGAAGTTTCCAAGGCGATGATGGCCAACCTCTCGAAA
The DNA here is from genome assembly GCF_022836895.1 of Pseudomonas palleroniana. Taxonomy (NCBI): domain Bacteria; kingdom Pseudomonadati; phylum Pseudomonadota; class Gammaproteobacteria; order Pseudomonadales; family Pseudomonadaceae; genus Pseudomonas; species Pseudomonas palleroniana. Next base: position 1,186,034 of record NZ_CP092411.1, read on the forward strand.
GAGAAAGTCATCGACCGTCACGGCGACGAAGTTGAGCAAGAGTCCTTCAACTCGATGTACATGATGGCCGACTCGGGCGCACGGGGTTCTGCTGCGCAGATCCGTCAGCTCGCCGGTATGCGTGGCCTGATGGCCAAGCCGGACGGCTCCATCATTGAAACGCCGATTACTGCGAACTTCCGTGAAGGTTTGAGCGTACTTCAGTACTTCATCTCCACTCACGGTGCTCGTAAAGGTCTGGCGGATACCGCGTTGAAAACGGCTAACTCCGGTTACCTGACTCGTCGTCTGGTAGACGTTGCACAAGATCTGGTTGTAACCGAGATCGATTGCGGCACCGAGCATGGCCTGCTGATGACTCCGCACATTGAAGGCGGTGACGTTGTAGAACCGCTGGGTGAGCGCGTACTGGGTCGTGTTATTGCCCGTGACGTATTCAAGCCAGGTACCGAGGAAGTTATCGTTCCTGCCGGCACTCTGGTTGATGAGAAGTGGGTCGAGTTCATCGAACTCAACAGCATCGACGAAGTGATTGTTCGTTCGCCGATCAGCTGCGAAACCCGCTATGGCATTTGCGCCAAGTGCTACGGCCGCGACCTGGCTCGTGGTCACCAGGTGAACATCGGTGAGTCGGTTGGCGTAATCGCTGCCCAGTCCATCGGTGAGCCGGGTACCCAGTTGACGATGCGTACGTTCCACATCGGTGGTGCGGCAAGCCGGACCTCCGCAGCTGACAGCGTTCAGGTGAAAAATGGCGGTACCGTCCGTCTGCACAACCTGAAACACGTTGAGCGAGTGGATGGCCACCTGGTTGCCGTTTCCCGTTCCGGTGAGCTGGCAATCGCTGATGACTTCGGTCGTGAGCGTGAGCGCTACAAGCTGCCGTACGGTGCTGTGATTTCGGTTAAAGAAGGTGACAAGGTCGACGCTGGCGCAATCGTGGCCAAGTGGGATCCGCACACTCACCCGATCGTTACCGAAATGAAAGGTACCGTGACCTACGTGGGCATGGAAGAAGGCATCACGATCAAGCGTCAGACTGACGAATTGACCGGTATGACCAACATTGAAGTTCTCGATCCGAAAGATCGTCCAGCTGCCGGTAAAGACATCCGTCCTGCCGTGAAGATGGTTGATGACAACGGCAAGGATCTGTTGCTGCCAGGCACTGACGTAATCGCTCAGTACTTCCTGCCAGCCAACGCCCTGGTCGGTGTAGCGGATGGTGCGAAGATCGCGATCGGTGATGTTATCGCGCGTATCCCGCAAGAAACTTCGAAGACCCGTGACATCACCGGTGGTCTGCCGCGTGTTGCCGACTTGTTCGAAGCTCGTCGTCCGAAGGAAGCGTCGATTCTGGCTGAAGTCAGCGGCACCATCGCGTTCGGTAAAGAGACCAAGGGCAAGCGCCGTCTGGTCATTACCCCGAACGACGGTAGCGATCCGTATGAAGAGTTGATTCCGAAGTGGCGTCACCTGAACGTGTTCGAAGGCGAGCAGGTAAACCGCGGCGAAGTTATCTCCGACGGTCCGAGCGATCCACACGACATCCTGCGTCTGCTGGGTGTGAGTGCGCTCGCCAAGTATATCGTCAACGAGATCCAGGACGTTTACCGCCTGCAAGGCGTGAAGATCAACGATAAGCACATCGAGACCATCCTGCGTCAGATGCTGCGTAAAGTTGAGATCTCCGAGTCCGGCGATTCCAGCTTCATCAAGGGCGACCAGATGGAACTGACTCACGTACTGGTAGAGAACGAGAAGCTGGCAGCCGAAGACAAGTTCGTCGCCAAGTTCACTCGCGTGTTGCTGGGTATCACCAAGGCGTCGTTGTCCACTGAGTCGTTCATCTCGGCGGCCTCCTTCCAGGAGACCACTCGCGTACTGACCGAAGCAGCGGTAACCGGCAAGCGCGATTACCTGCGAGGCCTGAAAGAAAACGTGGTCGTGGGTCGTCTGATCCCGGCGGGTACCGGTTTGGCATACCACAGCGAGCGTAAGCGTCGCCGTGATGCTGATAAGCCGCTGCGCGTTAGCGCCAGTGAAGTGGAAGCTGCACTGACCGAAGCGCTGAACTCTAGCGGTAACTGAGTTCTGCGATAAATAAGTCTGGGCCCTGGCAGCCCCCATTCGTCGGATCGAGGCATTTTTGCCCCGGTTCGATGGAAGGGGAGGTCGGGGCCTTGCCTTGACTGGGGGCAAGATCCTCTTTAGACTCTTGTACCCCTAAATTTGGCGGGAATGCGTTCCTGCCATTTTGCTTTTCTTGCAAGACAATAGCGTCGCAAGACAACAGTGGAGCTAGTAGATGGCAACTATCAACCAGCTGGTACGTCAGCCGCGTAAGCGTATCGTCGAGAAATCCGACGTACCTGCGCTGCAGAACTGCCCGCAACGTCGTGGCGTATGCACCCGTGTGTATACCACCACGCCGAAAAAACCTAACTCGGCACTGCGTAAAGTATGCCGTGTGCGTCTGACCAACGGTTTCGAGGTTTCCTCGTACATCGGTGGTGAAGGCCACAACCTGCAAGAGCACAGCGTGGTACTGATCCGCGGCGGTCGTGTAAAAGACTTGCCAGGTGTTCGTTACCACACCGTACGCGGCTCCTTGGATACTTCCGGCGTTAAAGGTCGTAACCAGGGTCGTTCGAAGTACGGTACCAAGAAGCCTAAGTAGTAGCGGCTTTTTGTAAAACTGAATCATCTTATTTTCTGAGTCGATAAGAGTAAGGTCGGAGGCGTCCCGAAAGGGCACCGATTCCGAGCGAACCTGAAGACCGTTTGAGGGCTTATCCATGCCAAGAAGACGCGTAGCAGCCAAGCGCGAAGTGCTTGACGATCCAAAATACGGAAGCCAAATTCTGGCCAAGTTCATGAACCACGTGATGGAAAGCGGCAAGAAAGCCGTTGCCGAGCGTATCGTTTATGGCGCGCTGGAAAAGGTTAAAGAACGCAAGAACAGCGACCCCCTGGAAATCTTCGAGAAAGCTCTCGACGCCATCGCTCCGCTGGTCGAAGTGAAGTCGCGCCGTGTAGGCGGTGCTACTTACCAGGTTCCGGTTGAAGTTCGTCCGTCCCGTCGTAACGCTCTGGCAATGCGCTGGTTGGTAGACTTCGCCCGTAAGCGCGGCGAGAAGTCTATGGCTCTGCGTTTGGCTGGCGAACTGTTGGACGCTGCCGAAGGTAAAGGTGCTGCTGTTAAGAAGCGTGAAGACGTGCACCGTATGGCTGAAGCTAACAAAGCTTTCTCGCACTACCGCTTCTAATTTTAGCTTCACTAATTTTGCGAGGGCTTTATGGCTCGTACTACTCCGATTAGCCGCTACCGTAACATCGGTATCGTCGCTCACGTGGATGCTGGTAAAACCACCACCACCGAGCGCGTACTGTTTTACACCGGCAAAAGTCACAAAATGGGCGAGGTGCATGATGGCGCCGCGACCACAGACTGGATGGTTCAGGAGCAGGAGCGTGGTATTACCATTACTTCTGCTGCCATTACCGCCTTCTGGAAAGGTTCCGAGAAGCAGTACAAAGACGAGCACCGCTTCAACGTAATCGATACCCCAGGCCACGTAGACTTCACTATTGAAGTTGAACGTTCCCTGCGCGTACTCGACGGCGCTGTCGTTGTGTTCTGTGGTACCTCGGGTGTTGAGCCTCAGTCGGAAACCGTATGGCGTCAGGCCAACAAATACGGCGTTCCACGTCTTGTTTACGTAAACAAGATGGACCGTGCTGGCGCCAACTTCCTGCGCGTGATCGGTCAGATCAAGCAGCGTCTGGGTCACACTCCGGTGCCAATCCAATTGGCTATCGGTTCCGAAGACAACTTCCAGGGTCAGATCGATCTGATCAACATGGAAGCTGTTTACTGGAATGACGCTGACAAAGGCATGGTTCCTGTTCGCAAGCCTATCCCTGCCGAGCTTCAAGAGCTGGCTGACGAGTGGCGCAACAACATGGTTGAGGCTGCTGCCGAAGCCAGCGAAGAGCTGATGAACAAGTACCTCGAAGGTGAAGAGCTCACCAACGCGGAAATCAAGGCCGCTCTGCGTCAGCGTACTATCGCTGGCGAAATCGTCCTGGCTGTTTGCGGTTCTTCCTTCAAGAACAAGGGTGTTCCCCTGGTTCTCGACGCCGTTATCGACTTCCTGCCTGCTCCAACCGACATTCCTGCTATCAAGGGTTCCAACCCTGATAACGAGGAAGAAGAGATGGAGCGTCATGCTGACGACAGCGAGCCGTTCTCGGCCCTGGCGTTCAAGATCGCTACCGACCCATTCGTGGGTACCTTGACCTTTGTCCGCGTTTACTCGGGCGTGTTGGCATCCGGCGACGGCGTGATCAACTCGGTTAAAGGCAAGAAAGAGCGCGTGGGTCGTATGGTGCAGATGCACGCAAACGCCCGTGAAGAGATCAAGGAAGTTCGCGCTGGTGACATCGCGGCCCTGATCGGCATGAAGGACGTCACCACTGGTGAGACTTTGTGCGACGCTGCCAAGCCAATCATCCTGGTTCGCATGGACTTCCCGGAGCCGGTTATTTCGGTTGCCGTAGAGCCTAAGACCAAGGATGACCAGGAAAAAATGGGTATCGCTCTGGGCAAGCTTGCTCAGGAAGATCCATCTTTCCGCGTCAAGACTGATGAAGAGACTGGTCAAACGATCATCTCCGGCATGGGCGAGCTGCACCTGGACATCCTGGTTGACCGGATGCGCCGTGAGTTCAACGTCGAAGCCAACATCGGTAAGCCTCAGGTTTCCTATCGTGAGCGCATCACGAAGAACTGTGAAATCGAAGGCAAGTTCGTTCGTCAGTCCGGCGGTCGTGGTCAGTTCGGTCACTGCTGGATCCGTTTTGCTCCTGCTGACGAAGGTCAGGAAGGTCTGCAATTCTTGAACGAAGTAGTGGGTGGTGTTGTTCCTAAGGAATACATCCCTGCTATCCAGAAGGGTATCGAAGAGCAGATGAAGAACGGTGTTGTTGCCGGCTATCCGCTGATCGGCCTGAAAGCAACCGTTTTTGACGGTTCTTACCACGACGTCGACTCCAACGAGATGGCGTTTAAGGTGGCTGCTTCCATGGCAACCAAGCAACTGGCCCAGAAGGGCGGTGGTGAGTTGCTTGAGCCAATCATGGCGGTAGAAGTTGTTACACCTGAAGACTATATGGGTGATGTCATGGGCGACCTTAACCGTCGTCGCGGCATGATCTTGGGTATGGAAGACACGGTTTCCGGCAAAGTGATTCGTGCCGAGGTTCCGTTGGGTGAGATGTTCGGTTATGCGACCGACGTTCGCTCCATGTCCCAGGGTCGCGCAAGCTACTCTATGGAATTCAAAAAATACAACACAGCTCCGGCGCACATCGCTGAAACTGTATCCAAAAAACAAGGCTGATTCAGTCCTTTAGGCAAGGAGTTAATTGTCGTGGCTAAAGAAAAATTTGATCGTTCCCTACCGCACGTAAACGTTGGCACCATCGGCCACGTTGACCACGGTAAAACCACTCTGACCGCTGCTCTGACTCGCGTCTGCTCCGAAGTTTTCGGTTCGGCCGTAGTTGAATTCGACAAGATCGACAGCGCACCAGAAGAAAAAGCTCGTGGTATCACCATCAACACCGCGCACGTTGAATACAACTCGCTGATCCGTCACTACGCTCACGTTGACTGCCCAGGTCACGCTGACTATGTGAAGAACATGATCACCGGTGCTGCCCAGATGGACGGCGCGATCCTGGTTTGCTCGGCCGCTGATGGTCCGATGCCACAAACCCGTGAGCACATCCTGCTGTCCCGTCAGGTAGGCGTTCCGTACATCGTGGTTTTCCTGAACAAGGCTGACCTGGTAGACGACGCTGAGCTGCTGGAACTGGTTGAGATGGAAGTGCGCGATCTGCTGAGCACTTACGACTTCCCAGGCGACGACACTCCGATCATCATCGGTTCTGCTCGTATGGCTCTGGAAGGCAAAGACGACAACGAAATGGGTACTACCGCTGTTAAGAAGCTGGTAGAAACTCTGGACAGCTACATCCCAGAGCCAGTTCGTCTGACCGACAAGCCGTTCCTGATGCCAATCGAAGACGTGTTCTCGATCTCTGGTCGCGGTACTGTTGTGACTGGTCGTATCGAGCGCGGTATCGTTCGCGTTCAAGATCCGCTGGAAATCGTTGGTCTGCGTGACACCACCACCACCACCTGCACCGGTGTTGAGATGTTCCGCAAACTGCTCGACGAAGGTCGTGCTGGCGAGAACTGCGGCGTTCTGCTGCGTGGCACCAAGCGTGACGACGTTGAGCGTGGTCAGGTTCTGGTTAAGCCAGGTTCGGTTAAGCCGCACACCAAGTTCACCGCAGAAGTTTACGTTCTGAGCAAGGAAGAAGGCGGTCGTCACACTCCGTTCTTCAAAGGCTACCGTCCACAGTTCTACTTCCGTACTACTGACGTGACTGGTAACTGCCAGCTGCCAGAAGGCGTTGAAATGGTAATGCCAGGCGATAACATCCAAATGGAAGTTACCCTGATCAAGACCATCGCAATGGAAGACGGTCTGCGCTTCGCTATTCGTGAAGGCGGCCGTACCGTTGGTGCTGGTGTTGTAGCTAAAATCATCGAGTAAGCATCTCTCCTGAGATAGCTTCGATGCTTTGAAAAGCCCCCGCTCAGCGGGGGCTTTTTTATTGGGTTGACACCTATCTGGGGCGTCTATAGAATTGCGCCTCCTTTTAACGGGTGCATTGCGCCCGGTGGGAATAGCAGCCGGAGTCTGAAATCCAATGCAAAATCAGCAAATCCGTATCAGGTTGAAGGCTTTTGACCATCGCCTGATCGACCAATCCACCCAGGAAATCGTGGAAACCGCGAAACGTACTGGTGCTCAAGTGCGTGGTCCAATTCCACTGCCTACCCGTAAAGAGCGGTTCACCGTTCTGGTCTCCCCGCACGTCAACAAAGACGCGCGTGACCAGTACGAGATCCGTACTCATAAGCGCGTACTGGACATCGTCCAGCCAACGGATAAAACCGTTGATGCACTTATGAAGCTCGATCTGGCGGCCGGTGTGGAAGTACAGATCAGCCTCGGCTAAGACTTGGGTCTTAGTCGTGTAACGCTCTGAAATGGGCGGCCATAGCGGGTGAAAGCCCCGTACACTCATGAGGTTTACAACATGACTATTGGTGTAGTCGGTCGTAAATGCGGTATGACCCGTATTTTCACCGAAGAAGGTGTCTCCATTCCGGTCACGGTCATTGAGATCGAGCCGAATCGCGTCACCCAGTTCAAAACTGAAGAAACCGATGGCTATCGTGCAGTGCAAGTCACTGTCGGCGAGCGTCGTGCTTCGCGCGTGACTGCTGCTCAAGCAGGTCACTTCGCTAAAGCAAACGTTGCAGCTGGTCGTACTGTCATGGAGTTCCGTCTCGAAGACGGCGACTACCAGGCTGGCGATCTGATCAACGCTGAAATCTTCGCCGCTGGTCAACTGGTTGATGTAACCGGTCAGTCCAAGGGTAAAGGCTTCCAGGGTACGATCAAGCGTTGGAATTTCCGTGGCCAAGACAACACTCACGGTAACTCCGTTTCCCACCGCGTCCCGGGCTCTATTGGCCAGTGCCAGACTCCTGGTCGTGTATTCAAGGGCAAGAAAATGTCCGGTCATATGGGCGCTGAGCGCGTGACCGTGCAGTCCCTCGAAGTAGTGCGCGTCGACGCTGAACGCAATCTGTTGTTGGTCAAGGGTGCTGTTCCTGGCGCTACTGGCGGCAACCTGGTTGTACGTCCAGCGGCCAAGGCTCGCGGTTAAGGGGAAGCTGACATGCAATTAAATGTAAATGACGCTCAAGCGATCGAAGTTTCCGAACTGACATTTGGCGGCGAATTCAACGAGACGCTGGTTCACCAAGCAGTCGTGGCCTACATGGCCGGCGGCCGTCAAGGTAGCAAGCAGCAAAAGACCCGTTCCGACGTTCGTGGTGGCGGTAAGCGCCCTTGGCGTCAGAAAGGTACTGGCCGTGCTCGTGCCGGTACTATCCGTAGCCCAATCTGGCGTGGCGGCGGTACCACTTTCGCAGCTCGTCCGCAGGATCACTCGCAGAAGCTCAACAAGAAGATGTACCGCGCAGCTCTGCGCTCCATCCTTGCTGAACTCGTGCGTACCGACCGTCTGGTCGTGGTTCAGGACTTCGCTGTTGAAAGCCCGAAAACCAAAGATCTGCTGGGCAAACTGAACAACATGAGCCTGACCGACGTTTTGATCGTGTCGGAAGCTGTTGATCAGAACCTGTACCTGGCTGCTCGTAACCTGCCACACGTTGATGTACGTGACGTGCAAGGTTCCGATCCAGTTAGTCTGATCGCATACGACAAGGTGTTGATCACCGTGTCGGCCGTGAAGAAATTCGAGGAGCTGCTGGGATGAACCAGGAACGCGTATTTAAAGTTCTGCTTGGCCCGCACGTTTCCGAAAAGGCTACGGTTCTGGCTGACAAGAAAGGCCAGTTCGTTTTCAAGGTTGCAACTGACGCAACCAAGCTGGAAATCAAGAAGGCCGTCGAAAGCCTGTTCAGCGTGAAAGTAGAGCGTGTTACTACCCTGAACGTTCTGGGTAAGAGCAAGCGCACTGCTCGCGGTCTGGGCAAGCGTAATGACTGGAAGAAGGCAGTTATCTCCCTTCAGCCAGGCCAAGATCTCGATTTCAGCAGCAGTGCTGAGTAAGGAAGGGGTGCATCATGGCAATCGTTAAATGCAAACCGACTTCCCCTGGCCGCCGTTTTGTGGTCAAGGTGGTCAACCAGGAGCTGCATAAAGGCGCTCCTCACGCACCGCTGCTCGAGAAGAAATCGAAGTCTGGTGGTCGTAACAACAATGGTCGTATTACCACTCGTCACATCGGTGGTGGCCATAAGCAGCATTATCGTCTGGTCGACTTCCGTCGCAACGACAAAGATGGCATCGCTGCCACTGTCGAGCGTATCGAATACGATCCAAACCGTACTGCTCACATCGCTCTGCTGCTGTACGCAGATGGCGAGCGTCGCTACATCATCGCCCCTAAAGGCGTGAGCGCTGGCGACCAGCTGATCGCAGGTGCTCTGGCACCGATCAAGCCGGGCAACGCTCTGCAACTGCGCAACATTCCAGTTGGTAGCACCGTACACGGCATCGAATTGAAGCCAGGTAAAGGCGCGCAAATCGCTCGTTCCGCTGGTGCTTCGGCTCAGCTGATCGCTCGTGAAGGTGTCTACGTGACCCTGCGTCTGCGTTCTGGTGAGATGCGTAAAGTGCTGGCTGAATGCCGTGCGACCCTGGGCGAAGTCTCGAACTCCGAGCACAGCCTGCGTTCGTTGGGTAAAGCTGGTGCCAAACGCTGGCGTGGCGTTCGCCCAACCGTTCGTGGTGTTGCCATGAACCCGGTTGACCACCCACACGGTGGTGGTGAAGGTCGTACCTCTGGTGGTCGTCATCCGGTATCGCCATGGGGCTTCCCGACTAAGGGCGCGAAGACTCGTGGTAATAAGCGTACCGACAAAATGATCGTCCGTCGTCGCAAGTAAATAGAGGGATACGACAGTGCCACGTTCTCTGAAAAAAGGTCCTTTTATTGATCTTCACCTACTGAAGAAGATCGAAGTGGCGGCGGAAAAGAACGATCGCAAACCAGTTAAGACCTGGTCGCGTCGTTCGATGATCCTGCCACAAATGGTCGGTCTGACCATCGCAGTACACAACGGTCGTCAACACGTCCCAGTTCTCGTTAACGAAGACATGGTCGGCCACAAACTGGGCGAGTTCGCCGGTACCCGCACTTATCGTGGGCACGTGGCAGACAAGAAAGCCAAGCGTTAAGGGGTTAGGAAATGGAAGTAGCCGCTAAGTTGTCGGGCGCTCGAATCTCCGCCCAGAAAGCCCGCTTGGTCGCCGACCAGATCCGCGGGAAGAAGGTGGGCGAAGCGCTCAACCTGTTGGCTTTCAGCAGTAAGAAAGCCGCCGAGATCATGAAGAAAGTGCTGGAGTCGGCCGTAGCCAACGCCGAGCATAACGAAGGCGCAGACGTTGATGACCTGAAAGTCAGCACCGTTTTCGTTAACGAAGGGCGTTCGCTGAAGCGCATCATGCCACGTGCCAAAGGCCGTGCTGATCGCATCGTCAAGCGGTCTTGCCATATCACTGTCAAGGTTGCTGACAAGTAACGGAGTCGAAGAGATGGGTCAGAAAGTACATCCCATTGGCATTCGCCTGGGAATCGTCAAGGAGCACACCTCCGTCTGGTACGCAGACGGTCGGACTTATGCGGACTACTTGTTCGCTGATCTGAAGGTGCGTGAGTATCTCCAAGACAAACTAAAAAGCGCGTCCGTAAGCCGTATCGATATCCATCGTCCGGCCCAAACTGCACGTATCACCATCCACACCGCTCGTCCAGGTATCGTTATCGGGAAGAAAGGTGAAGATGTTGAGAAACTGCGTCAGGACCTGACCAAGCAAATGGGTGTGCCTGTGCACATCAATATCGAAGAGATCCGCAAGCCGGAGCTCGACGGTATGCTGGTTGCGCAGAGCGTAGCTCAGCAGCTGGAGCGTCGCGTAATGTTCCGTCGCGCTATGAAGCGTGCCGTACAGAACGCAATGCGCATTGGTGCCAAAGGCATCAAAATCCAAGTGAGCGGTCGTCTCGGCGGTGCTGAAATCGCACGTACTGAATGGTATCGCGAAGGTCGTGTGCCACTGCACACCCTGCGTGCCGACATCGACTATGCCAACTACGAAGCTCACACCACTTACGGTGTGATCGGTGTAAAGGTTTGGATCTTCAAAGGCGAAGTAATTGGTGGTCGCCAAGAAGAACTGAAACCACAAGCACCAGCGCCTCGTAAAAAAGCTGCTAAGTAAGGGGTACGCCAAATGTTGCAACCTAAGCGTACGAAGTTCCGCAAGCAGATGACAGGCCACAACCGTGGTCTGGCTCAGCGCGGTAGCAAAGTCAGCTTCGGCGAGTTCGCGCTGAAGTCTGTAGCTCGTGGTCGTCTCACCGCTCGTCAGATCGAGTCAGCGCGTCGTGCTCTGACCCGTCACGTAAAACGTGGTGGCAAGATCTGGATCCGTGTATTCCCGGACAAGCCGATTTCCAAAAAACCTCTCGAGGTTCGGATGGGTAAAGGTAAGGGTAACGTGGAATACTGGGTTGCCCAGATTCAGCCAGGCAAAGTCCTGTATGAAATCGAGGGTGTTTCTGAAGAGCTGGCGCGTGAGGCTTTCGCCCTGGCTGCTGCAAAGCTGCCGCTCGCCACCTCCTTTGTTAAACGGACGGTGATGTGATGAAAGCGAATGAACTTCGTGAAAAATCCGCACAGCAGCTGAACGAGCAACTGCTCGGCCTGCTGCGCGACCAGTTCAATCTGCGTATGCAGAAAGCAACTGGCCAGTTGGGGCAGTCTCATCTGCTCTCGCAAGTTAAGCGTGACATAGCTCGCGTGAAGACTGTGCTCAACCAGCAGGCAGGTAAGTGATCATGGCTGAAGCCGAAAAGACTGTCCGTACGCTGACTGGCCGTGTTGTCAGCGACAAGATGGACAAAACCATCACCGTTCTGATCGAGCGTCGCGTTAAGCACCCGATCTACGGTAAATATGTTAAGCGTTCGACTAAGCTGCACGCGCACGACGAAACCAATCAGTGCCACATCGGCGACAAAGTCACTATTCGTGAAACTCGTCCGCTGGCCAAGACCAAGTCTTGGGCACTGGTTGATGTTCTCGAACGCGCTGTGGAAGTCTAAGGACTAGGGGTCGGAGAAATTATATGATTCAGACTCAATCCATGCTCGATGTGGCCGATAACAGCGGCGCTCGCCGCGTTATGTGCATCAAGGTGCTGGGTGGCTCCCATCGTCGTTACGCTGGTATCGGTGACATCATCAAAGTTACCGTGAAGGAAGCAATTCCTCGCGGTAAGGTGAAAAAAGGCCAAGTGATGACTGCTGTTGTAGTCCGCACTCGTCACGGCGTACGCCGTGCAGATGGCTCCATTATCCGCTTTGATGGCAACGCTGCTGTTCTTCTGAACAACAAGCAAGAGCCGATCGGCACCCGTATCTTTGGGCCAGTGACCCGTGAACTTCGTACTGAGAAGTTCATGAAGATCGTCTCGCTCGCCCCAGAAGTGCTGTAAGGAGATCCGACATGCAAAAGATTCGTCGTGACGACGAGATCATCGTGATCGCCGGCAAAGACAAAGGTAAGCGCGGTAAGGTGCTGAAGGTTCTCGCTGACGACCGTCTGGTCGTTGGTGGTCTGAACCTGGTCAAGCGTCATACCAAGCCTAACCCGATGTCGGGCGTACAGGGCGGTATCGTCGAGAAAGAAGCGCCACTGCACGCTTCTAACGTCGCCATCTTCAACGGCGAAACCAACAAGGCTGATCGCGTTGGTTTCAAAGTAGAAGACGGTAAGAAAATTCGTGTCTTCAAGTCGACCCAAAAAGCGGTTGATGCTTGAACACTGCTAGGTAGATAAGACCATGGCACGACTACAAGAGATTTACCGGAAGGAAATCGCCCCTAAGCTTAAGGAAGAACTTAAGCTTGGGAACGTGATGGAAGTTCCGCGCGTTACCAAAATTACCCTGAACATGGGTCTGGGCGAAGCGATCGGCGACAAAAAAGTCATCGAGCACGCTGTTGCTGACCTGGAAAAGATCACCGGCCAAAAAGTCGTTGTGACCTACGCTCGGAAATCCATCGCTGGCTTTAAAGTCCGTGAAGGTTGGCCGATCGGCGTCAAGGTAACTCTGCGCCGTGAGCGTATGTACGAATTCCTGGATCGTCTGCTGTCGATCTCCCTGCCTCGGGTTCGCGACTTCCGCGGCCTGAATGCCAAGTCCTTCGATGGTCGTGGTAACTACAGCATGGGCGTGAAAGAGCAGATCATCTTCCCGGAAATCGACTACGACAAGATCGATGCTCTCCGCGGTCTGGACATCACCCTGACCACCACTGCCAAGAACGATGATGAAGGTCGCGCCCTGCTGCGTGCTTTCAAATTCCCGTTCCGCAACTGATTGGAGTAGGACCATGGCCAAGATGAGCATGAAAAACCGCGAGCTGAAGCGTCAGCTCACGGTTGCCAAGTACGCCAAGAAGCGTGCAGCACTGAAAGCAATCATCGTTGATCTGAACGCAAGTCCAGAAGCGCGTTGGGAAGCTACAGTTGCCCTGCAGAAGCAGCCACGTGACGCAAGCGCTTCGCGCATGCGTAACCGCTGCCGCCTGACCGGTCGTCCACACGGCGTTTATCGCAAGTTCGGCCTCGGCCGTAACAAACTGCGTGAAGCGGCAATGCGTGGTGACGTACCAGGTCTGGTTAAAGCCAGCTGGTAAGTACTTTCGAAGTCCAGGTGGTTGGCGTCGCAAGATAACGACCACCGGTGACCTTGAATCTGGAACAAGCCCCTTTTGGGGCTTGTTTCATTTCCGGAGTGTGTCTAGAATACCCGGCTCGCCTGAGCCCGTGTTTTCTATGCCCGGAGATTCTCGGCGACATATGTAGCCGCAAGGCTAATTTTTTTGTATTAGGAGCGTCTAGCCCATGAGTATGCAGGACCCGTTAGCGGACATGCTAACTCGTATCCGTAATGCCCAGATGGCTGAAAAGTCCGTCGTAAGCATGCCATCTTCCAAGTTGAAGGTAGCTGTTGCCAAAGTCCTGAAAGACGAAGGCTACATTGCGGGTTATCAGATCAGCAGCGATGTAAAAGCACTGCTGTCCATCGAGCTGAAGTACTTCGAAGGCCGTTCGGTCATCGAGGAAGTGAAGCGCGTTAGCCGTCCAGGCCTGCGTCAGTACAAGTCCGCTGAAGATCTGCCGAAAGTTCGTGGCGGTCTGGGCGTGTCTATCGTCTCCACCAACAAAGGTGTGATGACTGATCGTGCTGCGCGCGCTGCCGGTGTCGGCGGCGAAGTTCTTTGCACTGTGTTCTAAGGGGGGATAAGCATGTCTCGCGTCGCTAAGAACCCCGTTAAGCTGCCAGCCGGTGTCGAAGTCAAATTCGCAGGCCAACAGCTTTCGGTGAAGGGTGCCAAGGGTACTCTTGAACTGAACATCCATTCGTCCGTTGAGATCGTTGAAGAAGCCGGTGAGCTGCGTTTTGCCGCTCGCAATGGCGATCAACAAACTCGCGCAATGGCCGGTACCACGCGTGCGTTGGTAAACAACATGGTCCAAGGCGTAAGCCAAGGCTTCGAGCGTAAGCTCCAGCTGGTCGGTGTTGGTTACAAAGCGCAAGCAAAAGGCACGGTTTTGAACCTGGCCCTTGGCTTCTCGCACCCAGTGGATTACGAACTGCCGGAAGGCATCACCGCTGAGACCCCTAGCCAGACCGATATCCTGATCAAGGGCATCGATAAGCAGCTGGTAGGTCAAGTGGCCGCTGAGATCCGCGACTTCCGTCCACCAGAGCCGTACAAAGGCAAAGGTGTGCGCTACGCGGACGAAGTCGTCCGTCGTAAAGAAGCCAAGAAGAAGTAGGGCATAGCAAATGACCGACAAAAAAGTTACTCGACTGCGTCGCGCTCGCAAAGCACGCCTGAAAATGCACGAACTCGAAGTCGTGCGTCTCTGCGTGTTCCGCTCGTCGCAGCACATCTACGCCCAGGTCATCTCGGCCGACGGCAACAAAGTCCTGGCAAGCGCCTCGACTTTGGATAAAGAACTGCGTGATGGTGCCACCGGCAACATCGACGCGGCCACAAAGGTTGGCCAGCTGGTCGCTACGCGTGCTAAGGCCGCTGGCGTCTCGCAAGTGGCTTTCGACCGCTCTGGCTTCAAGTACCACGGCCGCGTTAAAGCGCTGGCTGATGCTGCTCGTGAAGCTGGGCTGGAGTTCTAAGTTATGTCAAATAACGACCAAAAGCGCGACGAAGGCTACATTGAGAAGCTGGTTCAAGTTAACCGCGTAGCCAAAACCGTTAAAGGCGGCCGTATCTTCACTTTCACCGCGTTGACCGTGGTAGGTGATGGTAAAGGGCGTGTTGGCTTCGGCCGTGGCAAGTCGCGTGAAGTGCCTGCTGCGATCCAGAAGGCAATGGAAGCTGCTCGTCGCAACATGATCCAAGTTGATCTGAACGGCACCACTCTGCAGTACGCAATGAAGTCCGCCCATGGCGCTTCGAAGGTGTACATGCAGCCTGCTTCTGAAGGTACCGGTATCATCGCTGGCGGCGCTATGCGTGCTGTCCTCGAAGTTGCTGGCGTTCAGAACGTTCTGGCCAAGTGCTATGGCTCGACTAACCCAGTAAACGTGGTTCACGCCACTTTCAAGGGTTTGAAAGCTATGCAATCTCCTGAGTCCATCGCTGCCAAGCGTGGCCTGACTGTCAAGGAGATCTTCTGATCATGGCTACCGTTAAAGTAACGCTGATCAAAAGCATGACCGGCCGCATCCCTAACCACAAACTGTGCGTTAAAGGTTTGGGTCTGCGTCGCATCGGTCACACTGTAGAAGTCCAGGATACTCCCGAGAATCGCGGGATGATCAACAAGGCTTACTACATGCTGCGTGTAGAGGGTTAATCGATGAAACTCAATGATCTGAGTCCAGCGCCGGGTTCCCGTCGCGAAAAGCATCGTCCGGGCCGTGGTATCGGTAGCGGTTTGGGTAAGACTGGTGGCCGTGGTCACAAAGGTCAGACCTCCCGTTCCGGTGGCACCATTGCTCCAGGCTTTGAAGGCGGTCAACAGCCGCTGCATCGTCGCCTGCCTAAGTTCGGTTTCGTATCCCTGAAAGCCATGGACCGCGCAGAAGTGCGTCT
This sequence comes from Pseudomonas palleroniana, assembly GCF_022836895.1. Classification (NCBI taxonomy): domain Bacteria; kingdom Pseudomonadati; phylum Pseudomonadota; class Gammaproteobacteria; order Pseudomonadales; family Pseudomonadaceae; genus Pseudomonas; species Pseudomonas palleroniana. The sequence continues at coordinate 1,201,850 of NZ_CP092411.1, forward strand.
GTCCGAGCTGGCTAAAGTGGACGGCGACATCGTTACTCTGCAGACCCTGAAAGATGCCAACGTGATCAACGTCAACGTACAGCGTGTGAAAATCATGCTGTCCGGTGAAGTGGCTCGCGCTGTCACTATCGGCAAGGGAATCGGCGCCACCAAAGGTGCGCGTTCGGCTATCGAAGCAGCTGGCGGCAAGTTCGAGGAATAAATGGCTAAGCAAGGTGCTCTCTCTGCGCTCGGCAAAGGCGGTATGTCTGAACTTTGGGCACGTCTGCGTTTTCTGTTCCTGGCGATTATCGTCTACCGAATAGGCGCACACATCCCGGTTCCAGGTATCAACCCGGACCGACTCGCAGACCTGTTTCGACAGAATGAGGGGACCATTCTTAGCTTGTTCAACATGTTTTCCGGCGGCGCGCTGGAGCGGATGAGCATCTTTGCATTGGGGATCATGCCGTACATTTCGGCATCGATCATCATGCAGCTGATGACCGCCGTCAGCCCGCAGCTGGAGCAGTTGAAGAAGGAAGGTGAAGCTGGCCGTCGCAAGATTAGCCAGTACACCCGCTACGGCACTGTCGTCCTTGCCCTGGTTCAAGCTATCGGCATGTCCGTTGGCCTGGCAGGGCAGGGCGTTGCGTTCACTGGTGACTTTGGCTTCTATTTCGTCGCGGTATCCACTTTTGTGGCTGGTGCGATGTTCATGATGTGGCTGGGTGAGCAGATTACTGAGCGTGGTGTTGGTAACGGTATCTCGATGTTGATTTTCGCAGGTATCGTCGCCGGTCTTCCGAGGGCAATTGGGCAGTCTTTCGAGTCTGCACGTCAGGGTGATATCAATATCTTCGCCTTGGTTGCCATCGGTTTGCTGGCAGTAGCGATTATCGGTTTTGTGGTGTTCATTGAGCGTGGCCAGCGTCGTATCGCTGTTCACTACGCCAAGCGTCAGCAGGGCCGTAAGGTTTTTGCTGCGCAGACCAGCCACTTGCCGCTGAAAGTGAATATGGCCGGTGTTATCCCGGCAATTTTCGCGAGCAGCATTTTGCTGTTTCCGGCTTCGTTGGGTACCTGGTTTGGTCAGTCTGAAAATATGGGCTGGCTGCAGGACCTTTCTCAGTCGATCGCTCCTGGTCAGCCGTTGAATATTCTGCTGTTTAGTGCAGGGATTATTTTCTTCTGCTTCTTCTATACGGCGTTGATGTTCAATCCGAAAGACGTAGCGGAAAACCTGAAGAAGTCCGGTGCCTTTATTCCGGGCATCCGTCCAGGTGAGCAGTCGGCACGCTACATTGATGGCGTTCTGACTCGTTTGACCCTGTTCGGTGCTCTATATATGACGGCCGTGTGCCTGTTGCCCCAGTTCCTTGTGGTCGCAGCAAACGTTCCGTTCTACCTTGGCGGGACCTCGTTGCTGATCGTGGTCGTGGTTGTGATGGACTTCATGTCCCAAGTACAATCGCACCTCGTTTCGCACCAGTACGAATCCCTGATGAAGAAAGCCAACCTGAAGGGTTACGGCAGCGGCATGTTGCGCTGAGTACCCATAAGGTTCGAGGAGTTGGTGATGAAAGTTCGTGCATCGGTGAAAAAGCTGTGCCGTAACTGCAAGATTATTCGCCGCGAAGGTGTTGTTCGAGTAATTTGCAGCGCGGAACCGCGTCACAAACAGCGCCAAGGCTGAGTGTGATCCGCTTGAAGCCCGGCAGCTAGTGCGCTGCCGGGTTGATTATTTGTTATTACAGCGATATTATCTCGCGCCCTATTTCTTGGCTTCCGGGGCGTAGGTAGCTGTCAATTGGAGTCCCACTGAATGGCCCGTATTGCAGGCGTTAACATTCCAGATAACAAGCACACTGTTATCTCGCTGACCTACATCTATGGTGTTGGTCGCACTACTGCGCAGAAGATTTGCGCAGTTGCTGGGGTAAACCCAGCCGCTAAGATCAAGGATCTGAGCGACGAGCAGATTGAACAGCTGCGTGGCGAAGTGGCGAAGTTCACCACTGAAGGTGACCTGCGTCGCGAAATCAACATGAAAATCAAGCGTTTGATGGACCTCGGTTGCTATCGCGGTCTGCGTCATCGTCGTGGTCTTCCAGTACGCGGTCAGCGTACCAAGACTAACGCGCGTACCCGTAAAGGTCCGCGTAAGCCGATCCGCAAGTAATCGCCCCAGCGAATCGACAGGAAAATTATCATGGCAAAACCTGCTGCTCGTCCTCGTAAAAAAGTTAAAAAGACAGTGGTTGATGGCATCGCCCACATCCATGCTTCTTTTAACAACACCATCGTGACCATCACCGACCGTCAAGGTAATGCGCTTTCTTGGGCTACCTCTGGTGGTTCGGGTTTCCGCGGTTCCCGCAAGTCCACTCCGTTCGCTGCTCAAGTAGCTGCTGAACGTGCTGGTCAAGCTGCGCTGGAATATGGCCTGAAAAACCTCGACGTTAACGTCAAGGGTCCAGGTCCAGGTCGTGAGTCCGCTGTCCGTGCTTTGAACGGCTGTGGCTATAAGATCGCCAGCATCACCGACGTGACGCCAATCCCGCACAACGGGTGCCGTCCGCCGAAGAAGCGCCGCGTGTAATCCAGGAGATTGTAAAGAATGGCTCGTTACATTGGTCCAAAATGCAAACTCGCTCGTCGCGAGGGCACCGATCTCTTCCTGAAGAGCGGCGTGCGCGCGATCGAATCGAAGTGCAACATTGAAGCAGCACCTGGTATCCACGGCCAACGCCGCGGTCGCCAGTCCGACTACGGCACCCAACTGCGTGAAAAGCAGAAGGTCCGTCGTATCTACGGCGTTCTCGAGCGTCAGTTCAGCGGCTACTACAAAGAAGCTGCTGGCAAGAAAGGTGCAACCGGTGAAAACCTGCTGCAACTGCTCGAATGCCGTCTGGACAACGTTGTATACCGTATGGGCTTTGGTTCGACTCGTGCCGAATCCCGTCAGCTGGTATCGCACAAGTCGATCAGCGTTAACGGTCAGACCGTAAACGTTCCGTCCTACCAGGTTCGTGCTGGTGACGTGGTCGCAGTTCGCGAGAAAGCAAAAAACCAGCTTCGCATTGTCCAAGCTCTCGATCTGTGTGCCCAACGTGGCCGCGTAGAATGGGTAGAAGTAGACACTGAGAAGAAGTCGGGCGTTTTCAAGAACGTTCCTGCTCGCAGTGATCTGTCCGCCGACATCAACGAAAGCCTGATTGTCGAGCTCTACTCCAAGTAAGGGCTAGAAAATAGGTGCATCCATGCAGATTTCGGTAAATGAGTTCCTGACACCCCGCCACATTGATGTGCAGGTTGTCAGTCCAACCCGCGCCAAGATCACTCTCGAGCCTCTCGAGCGTGGTTTTGGCCACACCCTGGGCAACGCGCTGCGCCGCATCCTGTTGTCCTCAATGCCCGGCTGTGCAGTAGTCGAGGCCGAGATTGACGGTGTGCTCCACGAGTACAGCGCCATCGAAGGTGTACAGGAAGACGTAATTGAAATCCTGTTGAACCTTAAAGGTCTGGCTATCAAGCTGCACGGCCGTGACGAAGTTACGCTGACCTTGTCGAAGAAGGGTTCGGGGGTGGTTACCGCTGCCGATATTCAGCTGGATCATGATGTCGAGATCGTTAACCCCGATCACGTAATCGCTAACCTGGCGTCTAACGGCGCCCTGAACATGAAGCTCACCGTAGCTCGTGGTCGTGGTTATGAACCGGCCGACTCGCGTCAGAGCGATGAAGATGAAAGCCGCAGCATTGGTCGCTTGCAGCTTGACTCTTCGTTCAGCCCGGTTCGCCGTATCGCATACGTGGTGGAAAACGCCCGTGTCGAACAGCGTACCAACCTGGACAAGCTGGTTATTGATCTGGAAACCAACGGTACTCTGGACCCGGAAGAGGCTATCCGCCGCGCTGCAACCATTCTGCAACAGCAGTTGGCTGCGTTCGTCGACCTCAAAGGTGACAGCGAACCAGTGGTAATCGAGCAGGAAGACGAGATCGATCCGATCCTGCTTCGCCCGGTTGACGATCTGGAACTGACTGTACGTTCGGCTAACTGCCTTAAGGCGGAAAACATTTACTACATCGGCGACCTGATTCAGCGTACCGAAGTAGAACTGTTGAAGACTCCGAACCTGGGCAAGAAATCCTTGACTGAAATCAAGGACGTTCTGGCCTCCCGCGGTCTGTCCCTCGGCATGCGCCTCGACAACTGGCCGCCTGCAAGTCTTAAGAAGGACGACAAGGCGACTGCCTGATCGTCGTAATCACCGAACGTGAGTTTGGTAAGGAATGAACCATGCGTCATCGTAAAAGTGGTCGTCACCTGAGCCGTACCAGCTCGCACCGCAAGGCCATGTTCCAAAACATGGCGGTGTCGCTGTTCGAGCACGAGCTGATCAAAACTACACTGCCGAAAGCTAAAGAACTGCGTCGCGTTGCTGAGCCGCTGATCACTTTGGCCAAGACAGACAGCCTGGCTAACCGCCGTCTGGCTTTCGACCGTACTCGTTCGAAAGCTATCGTTGGTAAGCTCTTCAACGACCTGGGCAAGCGTTACGCTACCCGTGAGGGTGGCTACCTGCGCATCCTCAAGTGCGGTTTCCGCGCTGGCGACAACGCGCCTATGGCGTACGTCGAGTTGGTTGATCGTGCTACTGCTGGCGAAGCTGTAAGCGCCGAGTAAGACGACAAGCTGTAATAAAAAACCGGGCCTAGTGCCCGGTTTTTTTGTGCGTGTAAAAAGCGCGTTGGATACAAGTTTCCACAGGTGGCTCTTGGCACTATAGGGCTGGGGAGGTTGTTAGTAATTTTCTATTGATGCTTACGATTTAATGAATTTGTAGACGTCATATTGATGGTCAATACTTCCTCCAAGCCGATTAGCCAGCAGTTCCAAGTCCGACCTGAGGAAATTGAATATGAGCCAGAACAAAATCCTTACTACCGCCAGCGGCGCCCCCGTCGCGGATAACCAGAATTCCCGTTCCGCAGGCCCGCGTGGCCCGTTGCTGCTTGATGATTTTCATCTGATCGAGAAGCTCGCTCACTTCAACCGCGAAAACATTCCTGAGCGTCGTGTGCATGCCAAGGGCTCGGGCGCTTATGGCACCTTCACCGTTACCAAAGACATCACCCAATACACCAGTGCCAAACTGTTCGAGTCCGTGGGCAAGCAGACCCCCACCTTCTTGCGGTTTTCCACCGTAGGGGGTGAGCGTGGTTCGGCTGATACCGAGCGCGATCCACGGGGCTTCGCCCTGAAGTTCTACACCGAAGAAGGCAACTGGGACATTGTGGGTAACAACACTCCGGTGTTCTTCATCCGTGACCCGCTGAAGTTCCCGGACTTCATCCACACCCAAAAGCGTTTGCCGCAAAGCAACTTGAAAAGCGCGCAAATGATGTGGGACTTCTGGTCGCACTCTCCTGAGGCGCTGCACCAGGTCACCATCCTGTTTTCGGATCGTGGTATTCCTGACGGCTACCGTCACATGCACGGTTTTGGTAGCCACACCTACAGTCTGATCAATGCCAAGGGCGAACGTCACTGGGTCAAATGGCATTACAAGACCCGGCAGGGCATCAAGAACCTGGCGCCGGCAGAGGCTGCTCGCCTGGCAGGTACCGACCCTGATTACGCCCAGCGTGATCTGTTCGGTGCGATCGAGCGTGGAGACTTCCCAAAATGGCGTGTCTGCATCCAGATCATGACCGAGGCCCAGGCAAACGCTCACTACGAGAACCCGTTCGATGTGACTAAAACCTGGTCGCAGAAGGAATTCCCGCTGATCGAAGTCGGCGAACTGGAACTGAATCGCAACCCGCAAAACTACTTCGCTGAAGTGGAACAAGCCGCATTCGGCCCAAGCAATATGGTGCCAGGCGTTGGTTTGTCGCCAGACCGTATGCTGCAAGGTCGCGTGTTTGCCTACGCTGATGCCCACCGCTACCGCGTTGGAACCAACCACCAGCAATTGCCGGTGAATGCTCCACGCAGCCCGGTTAATAGCTACCAGCGCGATGGCTCAATGGCTTTTGGCAGCAACGGCGGCGCAACGCCCAACTACGAGCCAAACAGCTACGCCGATGCGCCGAAACAAGCCCCTCAGTACGCGGAGCCGGCGTTGGCATTGAGTGGTGCGGCTGACCGTTACGATCACCGTGAAGACACGGATTACTACAGCCACGCCGGTGCGCTGTTCCGCCTGATGAACGATGAGCAGAAAGCATTGCTCACCAACAATATCGCCGGTGCGATGGGGGGCGTTTCCAGCGATGTGGTCCAGCGTCAACTGCAGCACTTCTACAAGGCAGATCCTGCTTATGGAGAAGCAATCGCAAAGGCACTGGGTGTATCGCTTAACTGACTCTAAACGATAAGCAGAACCGCCCTCATTTGGGCGGTTTTTGCGTTATTTCAGCTACTTTTCTCGGAATATCTTCACTTTTCTGCCGTTAGTCCCGTGACCTTCGAGTCATCATGGTTCAAACTACAAACTTTCAAGCAGGGAGATGTAGGGCGATGCAAGGTCACCCCGACGTAATCGATTACCTCAACACGTTGCTGACGGGCGAACTGGCAGCTCGTGACCAATATTTCATCCATTCGCGCATGTACGAAGACTGGGGCTTTACCGAGCTCTATGAGCGTATCAACCACGAAATGGAAGAAGAGGCACAGCACGCCGACGCACTGATGCGCCGTATCCTGATGCTCGAAGGCACGCCGCGCATGCGTCCCGACGATCTGGATGTGGGTACCACGGTGCCGGATATGCTCGCCGCCGACCTTCGTCTCGAATACAAGGTGCGTGCTGCGCTGTGCAAGGGCATCGAGCTCTGTGAGCAGCACAACGACTATGTCACCCGCGAGATCCTGCGGGTGCAGTTGAATGACACCGAAGAAGACCACACCTACTGGCTGGAAAAGCAGTTGGGCCTGATCAAGTTGGTAGGCCTGGAAAATTACCTGCAATCGCAGTTCTGATTCACCGGCCATGAAAAAGCCCCTGTCACGTTGCCGTGGCAGGGGCTTTTTCATGGTTCCGATAAATCAGGCCTTGTCGCGCGCCAACAACGGCTTCAAGTAGTAGCCCGTATGTGACTGCGGCATTTCGGAAACCTGCTCCGGTGTGCCCACTGCAATGATCTGGCCACCCTTGGAGCCGCCTTCCGGCCCCAGGTCTACCAGCCAGTCGGCTGTCTTGATCACGTCGAGGTTGTGTTCGATTACCACAACGGTATTGCCGTGGTCGCGTAGACGGTGCAACACATCGAGCAGTTGTTGGATATCCGCGAAGTGCAGGCCCGTGGTCGGCTCATCGAGGATATACAGGGTTTTGCCCGTATCGCGCTTGGACAGCTCGCGAGACAACTTCACCCGCTGCGCTTCACCGCCGGACAAGGTAGTCGCCGATTGCCCCAGCTTGATGTACGACAGGCCCACATCCATCAGCGTCTGAAGCTTGCGCGCCAATGCCGGAACCGCGTCAAAGAACTCCCGCGCCTCCTCGATCGTCATCTCCAGGGTTTCATGAATGCTCTTGCCCTTGTACTTGATCTCCAGGGTTTCGCGGTTATAGCGCTTGCTCTTGCACACGTCGCACGGCACGTAGATGTCTGGCAGGAAGTGCATTTCGACCTTGATCAACCCATCGCCCTGGCACGCTTCACAGCGCCCGCCCTTGACGTTGAACGAGAACCGGCCAGGCCCGTAGCCGCGTGAGCGGGATTCCGGGACGCCCGCAAACAGCTCGCGAATGGGCGTGAACAACCCGGTGTACGTCGCCGGGTTGGAGCGCGGCGTGCGGCCAATCGGGCTTTGGTCGATATCGACCACCTTGTCCAGGTGCTCAAGACCCTTGATGCTGTCGTGCGCGGCCGCTTCCAGGGTGGTTGCGCCGTTCAGGGCGGTGGCACTCAAAGGGAACAGCGTATTGTTGATCAGCGTCGATTTACCCGAGCCGGAAACACCAGTCACGCAGGTCAGCAGGCCCAGCGGAATCTCCAGGTCGACGTTGCGCAGGTTATTACCCCGTGCGCCTTTGAGGTGCAGCGCCAGCTTCTTGTTGCGCGGTGTGCGCTTGGCCGGGACCTCGATCTTCACGCGGCCGGACAGGTACTTGCCGGTCAACGAGTCCGGGTGGTCCATGACTTCGGCAGGCGTGCCCTCGGCGACAATATGCCCACCGTGCACACCTGCGCCCGGGCCAATGTCGACGACGTAGTCCGCCAGGCGGATTGCATCTTCATCGTGCTCGACCACAATCACCGTGTTGCCGATATCGCGCAGGTGTTTCAACGTGCCCAGCAAGCGATCGTTGTCGCGCTGGTGCAAGCCGATCGACGGTTCATCAAGGATGTACAGCACGCCCACCAGGCCGGCACCAATCTGGCTGGCGAGGCGAATCCGCTGGGCTTCACCGCCAGACAAGGTATCGGCACTGCGGTCCAGCGAGAGGTAGTCCAGGCCAACGTTGACCAGGAACTGCAAGCGTTCGCGAATTTCCTTGAGGATCTTGTCGGCAATTTCCCCACGACGCCCCGTCAGCTTAAGCACACCAAAGTACTCACAGGCGTCACCGATCGGCAGGCTGGTCACCGCCGGCAAGGTCTTCTCACCGACCCACACATGCCGCGCCTCACGACGCAGGCGAGTACCCCGGCAGTCCGGGCAGGGTTGAGTGCTGAGGAATTTCGCCAGTTCTTCGCGCACGCTGGCCGACTCGGTCTCGCGGTAACGACGCTCCAGGTTCGGTACGATGCCTTCGAACGGGTGAGAGCGTTTGACGATATCGCCGCGGTCATTCAGGTATTTGAAGTCGACGTTCTGTGAGCCGCTGCCATGGAGGATGACTTTCTGCTGCTCCGCCGATAGCTGGTTGAACGGCACTTCCAGGCTGAATTTATAATGCGACGCCAGCGACCCCAGCATCTGGAAGTAATAGACGTTACGCCTGTCCCAGCCGCGTATCGCCCCTTCCGCCAAGGTCAGTTCGCCGTTGACCAGGCGCTTGATATCGAAGAATTGCTTCACCCCCAGGCCATCACAGGTCGGGCAGGCGCCAGCGGGGTTGTTGAAGGAGAACAGCTTGGGTTCCAGTTCGCTGATGGCATGGCCACAGATCGGGCAGGCGAAGCGCGCAGAAAAGATGATCTCCTCGCCCGGCTCGTCGTCCATCGGCGCCACCAGGGCAATGCCATCCGCCAGCTTCAATGCCGTTTCGAATGATTCCGCCAGGCGCTGCTGCAGGTCCGCGCGCACCTTGAAGCGGTCGACCACTACATCAATGGAGTGCTTCTTCTGCTTGTCGAGCTTCGGCGCTTCGTCCAGTTCATAAAGCTTGCCGTTGATGCGCGCACGCACGAAACCCTGGGCACGCAGTTCCTCGAAGACGGAAAGGTGTTCACCCTTGCGCTCACGAATCACCGGCGCCAGCAGCATCAGCTTTGCGCCTTCCGGCTGGGCCAATACCAGGTCGACCATCTGGCTGACGGTCTGGGCTTCCAGGGGAATATCGTGGTCCGGGCAACGCGGGATGCCCACCCGTGCGTAAAGCAAGCGCAGGTAGTCGTAGATTTCGGTGATGGTGCCCACGGTGGAGCGCGGGTTGTGGGACGTCGACTTCTGCTCGATGGAAATCGCCGGCGACAGGCCTTCAATGGTGTCGACGTCGGGTTTTTCCATCATGGACAGGAACTGCCGGGCATACGCCGAAAGCGATTCCACATAACGCCGCTGGCCTTCGGCATACAGCGTGTCGAACGCCAGGGACGATTTGCCGGACCCGGACAAGCCGGTGATGACGATCAGTTTGTCCCGCGGCAGGGTCAGGTCGATGTTCTTCAGGTTGTGGGTTCTAGCCCCACGAATCAGGATCTTGTCCAAGATGGCCTCGCACGGCGGGCGTAAATTATGCAGGAGTATACGGCTAAAGACTGGATGAATATACACTGTCAAAGTGCCGGGTGCAGCCTTACATGAAAGCTGCGCGGCAAAGCGCCGCATATACCCTCTCAATCGATGGGACTGGTAGAATCGCCGCCGGTTCACACGAGGTTTTTCCATGCACGATCCCCACAGCGAACGCATGAGTAGCGGCGAGACCCGAGCGGCAAGCGGTCTGGCCCTAGTGTTCGCCTTCCGTATGCTTGGCATGTTTATGGTGTTGCCGGTGCTGGCGACCTATGGAATGGATCTCGCAGGAGCGACCCCGGCCTTGATCGGCCTGGCAATTGGCGCCTATGGCTTGACCCAGGCGATTTTCCAGATTCCATTCGGGATCATTTCCGACCGCATTGGCCGCCGCCCGGTGATCTACCTCGGGCTGATCGTATTCGCCCTCGGTAGTGTGCTCGCGGCCCAGTCCGATTCCATCTGGGGCGTGATCGCCGGACGCATCCTGCAAGGCGCCGGAGCCATTTCCGCTGCCGTCATGGCCTTGCTCTCGGACCTGACCCGCGAACAACATCGCACCAAAGCCATGGCCATGATCGGCATGACCATCGGCCTGTCGTTTGCGGTGGCCATGGTGGTCGGCCCGCTGCTGACCCGCGCGTTCGGCCTGCATGGGTTGTTCCTCGCCACCGGCGGCATGGCGTTGTTCGGGATCGTGATCGTGGCGTTCATGGTGCCGCGGTCCACCGGCACGTTGCAGCACCGTGAATCGGGTGTCGCACGCAAGGCGCTGTTGCCGACGCTCAAGCATCCGGACCTGCTGCGCCTCGATTTAGGTATCTTCGTATTACACGCCATGCTGATGTGCAGCTTCGTCGCGCTGCCCCTGGCCCTGGTCGAAAAAGCCGGCCTGCCCAAGGAGCAGCACTGGTGGGTCTACCTCACCGCGCTGTTGATTTCGTTCTTCGCCATGATCCCGTTCATCATCTACGGCGAGAAGAAACGCAAAATGAAACGAGTTTTACTCGGCGCCGTCACGACCCTGATGCTCACTGAGCTATTCTTCTGGGAGTTCGGCGACAGCCTGCGGGCGCTGGTGATCGGCACGGTGGTGTTCTTCACCGCGTTCAACCTGCTGGAAGCCTCGTTGCCTTCGCTGATCAGTAAAGTTTCACCGGCCGGCGGCAAGGGCACGGCGATGGGGGTGTATTCCACCAGCCAGTTCCTTGGTTCTGCGCTGGGCGGCATCATGGGTGGCTGGATGTTCCAGCATGGCGGTTTGTCGGTTGTGTTCCTGGGATGCGCAGGTCTGGCTGCCCTCTGGCTGGCCTTTGCTGTTACCATGCGCGAACCTCCCTATGTGACGAGCCTGCGTTTGCCGTTATCGCCAGAAGCGATCCGCGAAGCCGGTCTGGTTGAGCGCCTCAAGGCCGTCACTGGGGTTACCGATGCCGTGGTTGTTGCTGAAGAAGCCGCCATCTACATCAAATTGGACACCGAATTATTGGATCGCGCGACGCTCGAGCAACTGGTCAACCCAGTGCCGACAGCGCGCCCAGCCTAGGAGAACGTTATGGCCCGTGGGGTTAACAAAGTCATATTGGTCGGTACATGCGGCCAGGATCCCGAAGTTCGCTACTTGCCTAACGGTAATGCCGTGACCAACCTGAGTCTGGCGACCAGCGAACAGTGGACCGACAAGCAGACCGGCCAGAAGGTCGAGAAAACCGAATGGCACCGTGTGTCGATGTTCGGCAAGGTGGCAGAGATCGCCGGTGAGTACCTGCGCAAAGGTTCGCAGGTCTACATCGAAGGCAAACTGCAAACCCGCGAGTGGGAAAAAGACGGCATCAAGCGTTACACCACCGAAATCGTGGTCGACATGCAAGGCACCATGCAACTGCTGGGCGGCCGTCCACAGGGCGACCAACAGGGCCAGGGCGGCATGTCCAACTCGGCGCCGCGCCCACAGCAGTCGCGTCCGCAGCCAAGCCAGCAGCCACAGCGTGAGTCGCGCCCTGCGCCACAACAGGCCGCACCGCAGCCGGCTCCGGATTTCGACAGCTTTGATGACGATATCCCGTTCTAAGGTCTGAAGACCCCAAGCACACAAAACCCCCGATGGCTAAACCTCCCGGGGGTTTTTTATTGCCGTTGATCACGCTTCCGTCGACGCCGCTGTCACCACCATCTCCTTGAACCGGCCCAAGACCGCCGAACCGTCACCGATCCGCGTTGCCAGGTGCAACGGCGCCACCAGGCTCTGGCACTCCGTCAGCTCCCGATAGACGATGCCGTCGCCCCGCAGCCGCTGCATCGACGCCGGTACAATCGACACTCCGAGTCCTGCCGCCACCAGGCTCAAGGTCGCGGTCATGCGCGGTGCTTCCTGGACCACCTGCGGGCTGAACCCCGCTTCACGGCAGGCCACCAGGATCGCGTCATACAACCCCAACCCCACGCGACGGCGATACAGCACGAAGGACTCGGTCGCCAATGCCGCCAATGGCAGGGGCGAGGCTGGATCGATTGCCAAGGGGTGGTCCGTCGGCAGCGCCAGCAGCATAGGCTCTACCAGAATCGGCTCGTCCTGCAGCGACTGCGTCCCGCTGAGCGGCGAGCGGATAAACGCCGCGTCGAGTTTCTCGTGCACCAACGCATCCAGTAGTTCGCCGGTGCCGGCTTCCTCCAGCACTACCGAGACGCCGACAAAGGTTTCGCGAAACAGCCGCAATACACTGGGTACAAACGGGTGCAGGGCGGCCGAACTGGTAAATCCGATCGCCAGGCGGCCACGTTCACCTCGCGCGGCACGGCGCACGACGTCGGCCAGCCCCTCTGCCTGAGCCAGTATTTCCCGCGCCTCATCCAACAAGGCCAGGCCGGCAGTGGTGGGGCGCACGCCACGCGGCAAGCGCTCCATCAAGCTCACCCCCAGCTGGGCCTCAAGGCTTTGCAGCATCCGCGTCAAGGGTGGCTGTTGCATGCCCAGGCGTTCGGCGGCGCGGGTGATATAGCCTTCTTCAGCGATAGCGACGAAGGCTTTGAGCTGGCGCAGTTCCAACATTGGGATACTTTCCAGGTATGGGAGAGCTTCAATCCTGGCATTTGTTCTCATGGCTCACAAGATTTAGGCTGTGGCCAACCTCAAAAAGAAGGAAAGCCGCGATGACCTGGTCAGCCAAGCAGTACACGATGTTCGAACAACAGCGCACACGTCCGGTGCGCGATCTCGTCGCGGCTATTCCCAATACCCAAGTGCACAATGCCGTCGACCTGGGTTGTGGTCCTGGCAACTCCACTGAAGTGTTGGCCGAGCGCTATCCGCAGGCTCGCATTACCGGTATGGACAACTCCGATGACATGCTGGCGGACGCCCGTCAACGGCTGCCCGCGCTGAACTTCGAACGGGCGGATATCGGTGATTGGAAACCTGCGCAAACCTTCGATGTGATTTTGGCTAACGCGTCCCTGCAATGGCTGCCCGACCACGCCACGCTTTACCCGCATCTGGTCCGGCAACTGACGCCCGGTGGCACGCTGGCGGTGCAGACACCGGACAACCTCGATGAACCCGCCCACCGGCTTGCCCGCGAAGTGGCGGCAGATGGCTCTTGGTCCGCCAAGATCGGCGCGGTCAAACACAATGAACGCCACACCGCGAGCTACTACTACGAACTGCTGAGCAAACATTGCAGCACCGTGGATGTATGGCGCACCACCTACCAGCACCCATTGGCGGATCACGCCGCAGTGGTGGAATGGTTCAAGGGCTCTGCCCTCAGGCCGTTCCTCGCGCCTTTGAGCGAGGATCAAAGGGCCGATTTCCTCCAGCAATACACGGCGCGGATTACCCAGGCTTACCCAGCCCTGGGCGATGGCACCGTGCTGCTGCCGTTTCCGCGCCTGTTCATTATCGCAACCCGCTGACGCAACCACGCCAAGTGGTGGTCACACCGCCGCCGCTTGCGCCTTCAGGTACTCATCCGCCGACATCACGGCGGCATAACCAAATGCCAGCGACGCCATGTAGGCCCCATGCACCTGCGCCGCTGGAATCAGCTGGCCGTTGAACTCCAGGTCGCGTGTCGCACAGGCATCATGAATCACCGTGACCTTGTACCCCAGGTCTGCGGCAGCCCGTACCACGCCGTCGATGCACATATGGCTCATGCTGCCGACCACCACCAGTTCGGTGATGCTGCGCTGTTCCAGCAGGGTGCGCAGGTCAGTCTGGCGAAAGGCGTTCACAAAGTGTTTGAGTACCACCGGCTCGTTGCCCTCATTCAGCACTTTGCTGTGCAGGTGGGCACCCTCGGAGCCCGGCGTGAAGAACGGAGCGTCGTCGGAGGTGAACTCGTGACGCACATGGATCACCGCATCGCCTTTCTGGCGAAACGCCTGCAGCACCTGTGCGGCCTTGTCCGCCGCAGTCTCCACGCCGTCAAGCGGCCACTTACCCTGGGGGAAATAGTCATTCTGGATATCGATCAGGATGAGTGCTTGCTTGACCATGTGTGTTGCCTCGCGATGGATGATGGGCTGCGCAGAATCGTGCAGAACGCCACCACCTTAAAGCGGCGTCGTGCAGAATAAAACAGGCTAACTGCCATCGCTTTCTTTGCAACTGCTTGATTTCACAAACGTCCTTTTTCAGCGCGCCTTGGCGTGATCCCTGCAACCTTATCCCCACATACATGGCGGGATGGCCAAGGGGGACGCATGACCCCGATTCAACGCAAGAGGCTGGTAGTCGCTCACTCCACACGCGAGGGCGCGCCGTTGCACGAGGTGGAAACCAACCGTGCCCTGGCACGCTGGCTGGCGCAGATTCTGGGGCTCAGATTCGGTGGCAGCTACCACCCCGAGTTGCATGCCGGTCGAGCCTTGTACCTTTTACCCACACAAACCCTGGTGGGCCAGGCCCAGGCACGCGCACTCAATGTCTATGGCCCGGAAGATCTGTGGGGCGGCTACGTCGACCACGATTTCATCTGCACCAAAGCCATCAGTCATGGTGTGCTCAGCCCGCAAGCCAAAACCCCCGAAGGTTGGTCAACGCTGTTCTGCGAGCGTGTGCGAACCGTCGTATTGGACGGCTTGAGTGTCTTTGCCCTGGAAGACGCACGACCTGCAGCGACCCGTTTGCTCTACAGCGGGCCCATTCGCATGAAACCCGTGCATGCCTGCGCGGGGCGTGGCCAGGAAGTTATCCACAGCGTGGATGAATTCGACGTGGTACTGGCACGGCCCGACGCCGCGCAACGTTTCAGTGAAGGCATGGTGCTGGAGCAGGACCTGCACGATGTGGTCACCCACAGCGTGGGGCAGAGTTTTATCGCCGGTCACGTGTTGAGCTACTGCGGCGAGCAATACCTGACCAGAGACGGGCAGGGCGAAGACGTCTACGGCGGCTCCAACCTGCTGGTGGTACCGGGAGGTCACGACGACCTGTTGCAGCTCGAACTGTCCGATGACGTGCGCGAGGCCATCGGACAAGCCAGGGTTTTCGACACGGCGGCCGATGAGGCGTACCCCGGTTTTTATGCTTCACGGCGCAACTACGACATCGCCCAGGGCCTGGACAACGATGGCCAGCGTCGCAGTGGTGTGCTTGAACAATCCTGGCGCATGGGCGGGGCCAGCAGTGCGGAAATCGCCGCCCTGCAAACGTTTATCAACGACCCCGGCCTGCGTGCGATCCGTGTGTCCTCAGTGGAAACCTACGAGGACCAACCGCTGCCCGCCGACGCCATCGAGGTGTATCGCGGCCCGGCGCAAAACAGCGAATTTCTTCTCAAGTACGTGACGGTTAAAACTTATGACGGCTAGAAGCGAAAGCATTGCGATCGATATTGACGACGAACAGATGAGCGCTACGTTCCTGAGCCCCAAGTCCAAAGTACCCGGGGTATTGTTTGTGCACGGCTGGGGCGGTAGCCAGGAGCGCGACCTTGAACGCGCCAAAGGCATTGCCGGCCTGGGGTGCGTGTGCCTGACCTTCGACCTGCGCGGCCACGCCGGTAGTGGCATTCCATTGGCGCGAGTGACTCGTGAAGACAACCTGCGCGACCTGCTGGCGGCCTACGATCGGTTACTGGCGCACCCGGCAATCGATACCTCGGCCGTGGCCGTGGTGGGCACCAGCTACGGCGGCTACCTCGCGGCGATACTCACCTCGTTGCGCCCCGTGCGCTGGCTGGCGTTGCGCGTGCCTGCGCTGTACCGCGACCAGGAATGGCTCAAGCCCAAACGCGATCTGGATAAGGCCGACCTGATGGATTACCGCAGTACGCTGGTTCATGCCGAGACCAATCGCGCCTTGCACGCGTGTTCCGTGTTTACCGGGGATGTACTGATTGTCGAATCGGAAACCGATGACCATGTGCCCCACGCGACGATCATGAGCTACCGGGCGGCGTGCCAGCACACGCATTCCCTGACGCATCGCATCATCGATGGGGCCGACCATTCCCTCAGCGATCCGGTGTCCCAGCAGGCCTACACCTCAATCCTGGTGGACTGGGTCACCGAGATGGTGGTGGGCGAACGGTTGAGTATCATCCAGGCCCGGTAGAGCGTTCATGCGGGTGTCTTCTTGACCCTGAGCGCCTTGGCTTTGGCTTCCACGCCGAGGTACATCATCAGCGCGATCAACAGCGGCACAATAAAGTAGATGGCCCGATAGGCGATCAACCCCGCCAGCAAGCTGCCCCGTGACGCCTCATGCTGCATCAGCGCAATGAACACCGCTTCCAGTACGCCCAGCCCGGCCGGTATATGGGTGAGCACCCCGGCAATCGCGCTGATCAGCAGCACGCCCAGCACCAGTGGGTAGTCCAGTTTGGCCGGTAGCAGGGTGAAGATCACCGCGGCCATCAGCGACCAGTTCAGCGCCCCCAACATCAACTGCAAGCACGCCATGCGCAGGGACGGCAGGTTGATTTCCATGCCGCGGATCGTCCAGGCGCGCTTTTTCGAATACTGGCAGGCCAGCAGATAACCGAGGCTGACCAGTACCAACACAGCGCCGATGCCCTGCAACGCACTGCTGCTGACTTTCCAGCCGGGCGGCATGCTGACCAGTCCGCTGCTGAAAATAACCCCGGCTATCGCCATGTAGCCGAACCAGTTGGTCGCCAGGCTGAGGCCGAGGATTTTGGCGATATTGGCGGTGCTGACCCCCAGCCGCGAATACAGCCGGTAACGCATGGCGATACCGCCAACCCAGGCGCTCAGGTTGAGGTTGAACGCGTAGCTGATGATGCCCACCGGCAAAATCTGCTTCCACACCAGGGGCTGGCGAATATAGGTGCGGCCGATCAGGTCGAAGCTGGCGTACACCAGGAAACTGCACAGCGTCAGCGCGCTGGCGATCACCAGTGTGCGCACCTTGAAGTCGCCCAGGGTCTGGATCACTTCGCTCCAATCTATACGCCGCGCGAGCAGGGTGAACAGCACGATCAGCAACAGGAAGAAGGCGATGGTCAGCGGTTTTTTCCAACGCTTGAATCGCGAACCTTGGGCATCAGATGTCATGGTGCTGGACCTCAAAAGGTTCGAGTCGAGGCTTGTGCTTCGGCAACCGGCCTGCCAGCGCCGGGAAATGCCGCATCACATGAAACACCAGGAACCCGACGGTCAAACGCCAGAGCCACAGGCGCTGCTTGCGGTTTTCCGGCAGGGTGCGGCAATGGTTGTTGGCCAGGTTTTCCAGGCGCTCATACAGATGCTGATTGAATGCACGATCGCGGATCAGCACATTGGCTTCCAGGTTCAACGCCAGGCTCAACGGGTCCAGATTGCTTGAACCCACGGTGCTCCAGTCGTCATCCACCAGCGCCACCTTGCCGTGCAGCGGGCGCTCGCAGTACTCGTGAATCACCACGCCGTCCTTGAGCAGATAACCATAGAGCGTGCGCGCCGCCAGTTTGGCCAACAGCACGTCAGGCTGGCCCTGCATGATCAGTTGCACGTGCACGCCCCGGCGCGCGGCATTGCGGATTTCGCGCAACAGGCGATAGCCGGGGAAAAAGTAGGCGTTGGCGATCACCACGCGCTGTTGTGCCTGGCTCAATGCGTGGATGTAGGCTTCTTCGATGTCATCGCGGTGCTGCACGTTATCGCGGTAAATCAGGCGCACCTGGCCATCGCCGTTTTCGGTGTTCCATAGCGACGGCCTCTGCTGGCGCCGCCGCCAGCCGCGGCGCGTGCGTACCTGGCGGCCACTTTGCGCAAGCGCAAAATGATGCAGATCCGCCACCGCAGGCCCGATAATGCGCAGCGCATAATCCTGCTTGGCCTCGGGGCCATAATCACCCAAGTGATCGGCAGAGAAGTTGATGCCGCCGATGAACCCGACTTCGGCATCCACCACCACAATCTTGCGGTGCAGGCGACGAAACCAATTGGTGCGAATGCCCAGCGTCTTGGCCGCCGGGTCGAACATCTGCACCACCACTCCGGCCTCGGCCAGTTCCCCCAGGAACGCCGGGCTCAGCTCGCCGCAACCAAATCCATCCAGGCTGGCCACGACCTTCACTCCACGGTTCGCGGCCTCGATCAGCACGGCCTTGAGCTCATGGCCGACCTTGTCTTCGAAGAGGATGAAGGTCTCCAGCAGGATCTCCCGTCGGGCGTTACGCAAGGCATCGAAGACCCGTGGAAAGTACGCCTCGCCGTTCTCCAGCAACTCGACCTGGTTACCGCTCTGCCAGCCGTAATCCAGGTCGCGGGCCTTGGCTTCGTCTGGCGGCTGATCAGTGGAAATATGCTCTACGGCAACGGTCATAGTTCGATCTCCACCGACAGCGGCACATGGTCCGAGAGGTGAGACCACGGCCGTGTCGTCAGTACCCGGGGGTTATGCACCTTCAAATTGCGCACGTAAATTCGGTCCAATGGCAGCAAAGGCAGGCGTGCAGGAAATGTGCGCGCCGGCTTGCCCAGGGCTTGCACGAAGACTTCCTGAAGGCCGCTCTGGCTCAGGTCGGCCTTCTGGCGCCAGTCGTTGAAATCGCCGGCCACCACCAGCGGCGCCGTGGCGGGAATCTCGCTGATGCGCTGCTCCAGCAAGCGCAATTGCTGCTGGCGATGCACCTCACGCAAGCCTAAATGAATGCAGATCGCGTGCACTTCCTGCCCGGTGCCCGGCAAGCGCAGCACGCAATGCAGCAGGCCACGGTTTTCATGCCCGCTTTGCGAGATATCGAGGTTGTCGTAGCGCACGATCTGGAATTTCGACAACAGCGCGTTGCCGTGATCGCCATGGGGGTAGACCGCATTGCGCCCGTAAGCGAACTGCGGCCAGATGCTGTCGGCGAGGAACTCGTACTGCGGCATATTTGGCCAGTCGCTGTAGCGCTGGGGGTGGCGTTCGTGCGTGCCGTGGATTTCCTGCAGGAACACCATATCGGCACCGACGCTGCGCACCGCTTCACGCAGCTCGGGCAGGATGAAGCGTCGATTCAGCGCGGTGAAGCCCTTGTGGATATTCACCGTCAGCACCGTGAAATGCGTGATGGCCGTGGTGGGCGGGGTAGGGACCAGCTCCACTTGGGTCATGGCAACACCCCAGGCTCCGGCAATGTGCCGGGCGTTGTCACCAGGTGTTTGTCTAGCCCGAAACGCTGCAGCAATTGGCGTGCATCAAAGGGCGCGCGCACCTTGATGTCATTGTCGAAAAAGCAGAAGACCTCGCGCTGTTTAAGGGCGCGGGGCTTGCGTTGTGGGGCGACCAGATGCGCATCCGCCGGTTGCTTGCCCTGCGCCCAGCACTCGATGCGATCGCCCCAACGCTTGAGGGCTTCGTCGCTGTAGCCGCTGGCGTACAGCTTTTTGTCGCCGTGCAAGCGCAGATAAAGGAAATTGGCGGTGACGTCTTCGAGATAGGGCCACTTGCCGGCGGTGTCTGCGACCACCAGTGCCACGCCGTGTGTTGCCAGCATCTGCACGAATTCCGGTACCGCAAAGCTTTTATGGCGAATCTCCACGGCATGGCGCAACGCTCGCTTGCCATGGGGTTGCATGCTCGCCTTGCCATTCAGGCGCGGCTCATGCTGGCGGGCGAGGGCGGCGGCTTGTTGGGTATTGGTGGGTAATTCGGCCAGGAAGGCTTCGAACAGTGGCGGGTCGAACTGGAAGCTGGGCGGGAACTGCCAGAGGATCGGCCCAAGCTTTTCTTTCAGCTCCAGTACACCTGAGGCGAAGAAATTGGCCATCGCCTTGTGCACCTCGCGCAGGCGCAGGATATGCGTGATATAGCGCGGCGCCTTGACGCTGAACTGGAAGTCTTCAGGCGTCTGCGCATACCACTCGGCGTAGCGCTTGGGAGTTTGCAGCGCGTAGAACGAGCCGTTGATTTCGATGCTGTTGACGGCGCGTGACGCAAACTGCAACTCACGTTTCTGGGTCAGCCCCTCGGGGTAGAAATCCCCGCGCCAAGGCTTGTAGCGCCAGCCGGAAATGCCGATGTGTATCGCCGCCATGGTTGCTCCCGTGAATGATGGGTCGGTTGACCGCTGTTCAGGGATGACTGAGAGACTCGGCGGAAAGTTTCCCCGTTCCTACAGACGGCACATACCCAGGAGGGAGCGAGCAAGCCCGCTCCCCCCTGGCGTTTGCGCTGCGACGGCTTCAGTGCCCGGCGACGACAGGGTTCGACGACTCGGCATACACCGGCCCCAACCGGTCCAGCCGGCCACTCCATGCCGTCAGTGCCAATGCCACCAGCACCACCAGGCCACCGATCCAGGCCGTGTGGATCAGCCCCATATGCGCCACGATCAAACCACCGCCCCAGGCGCCACCGGCGATACCCAGGTTAAACGCGGCGATATTCAGCCCCGATGCCACATCCACCGCTTGCGGGGTGTGATGCTCAGCCTGGCGCACCACATACACCTGCAGGCCCGGCACGTTACCGAAGGCGACCGCGCCCCACACCAGTACGGTGGCCAGGGCCAGCCACGGGCTCGCTGCGGTGAACGTCAGCATGAACAACACCGCCGCGAGCAGGGCGAAGATGATTTTCAAGGCACTGATAGGGCCGCGTTTATCGGCAAGCTTGCCGCCCCAGATATTCCCGGCGGCCACCGAAACGCCGTACACCAGCAGCACCAGGCTCACCGTGCTGGCGCTGAAGCCCGAGATATCCTGAAGGATCGGCGCCAGGAAGGTGAACGCGATAAACGAGCCGCCGTAGCCGATGGCGGTCATGGCATACACCAGCAGCAGGCGCGGTTGCTGGAGCACTTGCAGTTGTTGCAGCAGTGACGCGGGTTTGCTGTGGCTGATGTTTTTCGGCACATAGATCAGGCTGCCGATAAACGCGATGACGCCCAGGGCCGAGACGGCCAGGAAGGTTTCACGCCAGCCGAAATGCTGGCCGATGAAGGTGCCCAGCGGTACGCCGGTGACCAGGGCGACGGTCAAGCCGGTAAACATGATGGCGATTGCGCTGGCGGCTTTTTCCTTGGGCACAAGGCTGGTGGCGATGGTCGAGCCGATCGAGAAAAACACGCCATGGGCCAGGCCGGTGACGATCCGCGCCAGCACCAGGGACTCATAACTCGGCGCCTGCCAGGCCAGCAGGTTGCCGAGGGTGAACAGCACCATCAACGACAGCAGCAGCAATTTGCGCGGCACTTTGCCGGTGAGGGCGGTGAGCACCGGCGCGCCGATGGCGACGCCCAGGGCGTAGAGGCTGACCAGCAGGCCGGCGGACGGCAGGTCGACACCCAGGTCGGTGCCGATGGTGGGTAACAGGCCAACGATGACGAACTCGGTCGTCCCGATGGCGAAAGCGCTGAGGGTCAGCGCGAGCAAGGCAATGGGCATGGCTGCAACTCCGGTGGGTTTGATTCAGGAGCGCAGTGTCTGGGTTTGGCTTGTGCGGAAAAAGCCAAGGATTGGCATTTGATATTTGCCTCGTGCGCAAAAGTAAGGCGAGGGGAACGATCAGGGCGCAAACCCGTCAGTTCCTTACAGACCCTGCTGAAGGAGCCGCTGTTTTGCCCACTCTCAAGACCGCATTACTGCTCGGTGCGCTGCTGTTGTTTGGCAACGGCGTGCTGCAAGCTGCCACGACTGCGCCGGCTCCGGCGGCGGCGCCTGCCGAACCGGCCAAGCCGGAGCTGTTGGTGGAAGGTGGCTTGCTCGGCGCCATCAGCTCGAGCATCGACGACGTGCAAGACAAACTCGACCTCAATCAAAACCTCATCGACGCCTGGCGCCTTCGCGCCGACCGTGCGGCGGATGAGGTCGGGCGCCTGGTCGACCAGACCGCCGAGCGCTCGCCGTGGAGCGTGGCCGGGGATTTCCTGCTGCTGTCCGGGGTATGGGGCGGCGCCTTTGCGTTGTTGATGCTGCTGGGACGTTTGATCGTACGGCGCTTGAGTCGCCGGCGCTTCATTGAGCGGCGTGGGCGCCTGCAGGCGCTGTTGGGGTACGTACTGCCCTACACCCTGCCGGCATTGGTGTGCCTGCCACTGACGCTTTACGTCAGCCACTTTCTACCCTCGTCCGTGGGGCGTGCGCTGGCGCTGTGTTTCGCCTATGCCACCAGCAGCGGCATTTTTTCCACCTCGATGTTGTTGTGCGTCATCGTCATGTTCAACGTCGGGCATAAGCGTGCGGCCGTGCGGATTATTCGCGGTTACTCGCCCAGGCCGTTGTTCCTGATCGGCTTTCTGGCCGCCCTCAGCGATGCCTTGACCAGCCCGCAGATCGCCCGGCAACTGGGCGGCAATATCACCAGCAGCATTGCCGTGTTCACGGGGCTGTTTGCCACGGTAATCTTTGGCGTACTGGTGATACGCCTACGGCGTCCGGTGGCCCATTTGATTCGCAATCGGCCATTGGCGCAACGCCTTATACACCCGGCGCTGCAACAATCGCTGCGGGTGTTTTCCGGCTTGTGGTACTGGCCGATCCTGTTGATGGTGCTGGTCTCGGCGATCAACCTGATCGGCGCCGGCGACGATAGTCAGAAGGCCCTGCGTTGCGCCTTGTTCACCACGATCTTGCTGATTGGCACGGTGTTCCTCAGTACGGTGCTGCAACACCTGTTCAAGTCTCGCAGCCAAGTGGCGATCCAGCGCAGCAGCGCCTACAAGGAGCGCTTCCTCAGCCTGTTGCACGCGATCCTGCGCATTGTCATGGCCATCGCGTTTATCGAAATTCTCGGGCGTATCTGGGGCGTGTCGTTGTTTGAATTTGCCCAGCGCAACTCGGTCGGCCGGGCGATCAGTGACTCCTTGAGCAGTATCGGCCTGATCCTGCTGGTGACCTGGCTGTTCTGGG
This sequence comes from Pseudomonas palleroniana, assembly GCF_022836895.1. Classification (NCBI taxonomy): domain Bacteria; kingdom Pseudomonadati; phylum Pseudomonadota; class Gammaproteobacteria; order Pseudomonadales; family Pseudomonadaceae; genus Pseudomonas; species Pseudomonas palleroniana. Next base: position 1,225,038 of record NZ_CP092411.1, read on the forward strand.
TGGTCCTCGACACGGCGATCCAGGAAGCGTTGAAGCCACCGGTGAACAAGCGTTCCGGCCGCCAGCCGAGCACGCGGGTCAAAACCATCCTGCCGCTGCTGCGCAATGCGGTGAAAATCATCCTGGTGGTGATCTGCGCAATCACCACCATGGCCAATCTTGGGATCAACGTCGCGCCGCTGTTGGCGGGTGCCGGTGTGGTCGGCCTGGCCATCGGTTTTGGCTCCCAACAATTGGTGCAGGACGTGATCACCGGCCTGTTCATCATCATCGAAGACACCCTGTCGATTGGCGATTGGGTGGTGCTGGACTCCGGCCACGCCGGTACGGTCGAGGGGCTGACCATCCGAACCCTGCGCCTGCGCGACGGTAAAGGCTTTGTGCACTCGGTGCCGTTCGGGCAGATCAAGGCGGTCACCAACCAGTCGCGGCAATTTGCCTATGCGTTCTTCTCGGTGCAGTTCACCTACGATACCGACGTGGATAAAGCCGTGGAGCTGATCCGCGAGGCCGGGCAGTCGATCCGTGATGACGTGTTCCTCAAGTACAACCTGCAAGGGCCGCTGGAGGTCTTCGGCGTCGACAAGATGGACCTCAACGGCGTGGTGCTCACCGCGCAGTTCCGCACGGTGTCGGGTGGCCAATATGCCGTCAGCCGTGCGTTCAACCAGCGCCTGAAAAAGCTTGTGGATAACTGTGCGCAGGTGCACTTCGCGCAAACTTATCCACAGCAGGTCCTGTTGCCCAAGCGCAACGCCCAGGTGGATGAGCCGGATGAAGAGGCACCGGCGTCAGGGGTGCTGACCGAACAACCGCGCCCTCAATGACCGGGTCGTTTTTTTCCGGCATTCCCCTTGTGGGAGGGGGCTTGCTCCCGATGAGGCCCCCCATTTCAATGCCTGATCAACTTCTCCTGCACCGCCTGCTGATCCGTATCCACCAGCAGTTGCTGCTTGCCGCTCACCAGCACCGCTGCGGGCAACCCGTCGCGGTACACGATCCGGTTCCCGCTTAGTGCCGGCACCTTGCTGCCCGGCAACAGGGTGCCGACCAGGTTCAACGGGTCCGCGCCACACACGGCAACCAGGCTGCCGTCGTGTGGCCTGCGGCGTACTTCGCGCAGTAACGGGATCGCCTCCGGCAACGCAAACTGTTCCCCCGCCAAGCCACTGACAAAGCGTCCGCCACGGATTTCCCCACGCGCCTCCAGCCGATGAAAGGTGCGCAACAACTCTCGCCAGCTCGGCAGCCACTCCGCCTCGCGCTCCAGCACACGCCAGAACACCACGCCATAACGGCGCAGCAGCGTCATCGCCACATGCTCCAGCGTTTCGGCCGAATGCGCGCCGGCGGCGCTGGTTGAGCGGCGCACCAAGGCCCAACGGCCGGCATCGTCCATTCCACCGACAAAGGCGCCACGCCCACGCCGGCTGCTGCGCGCCTGGCGTTTGCTGGCGGGCGTGGTCAGCGCACGCAGCCCGGCAAAGCTGTCGGCATTCACCAACCCGGCACCCACCAGTTCCTGCAATGCGGTTTCCAGTTCACTGCGCAGCAGGTGAGCTTCATGCACCAGTTCATCAAAAAACAGCGCGCCCTGTTCACGCAGGGCTTGGTGGACTTTCTGCGCCTTGGGCGACAACGTCGCGCTGTCGGTCAGATCGGTCAGCCCACTCCACAATGGCGCCTGGCTGCGGGGCAACAGCACGACCGGGGTACTGCGCAATGCGCTGGCGCTGGCCTTGTTATTCAAACGCATCCACACCAGCTTGCCGCTGCGGCACAGTTCATCGAGCCAGGTGCAGGTGTAGTCCTTGAGTCGCGCGCTGAGCAAGTCGGTGTCCCAGGCGGATGCGGCTGCGGCATAGCCTTCGAACTGGGCCATGATCTGCGCCAACATGGCGCTGCCCTGGCCGCGTGTGGCGGTGGACAGGTGCTGCCAATCAAACAGAAAACGCATGAAGTCCTGCAACGCCACCGGTTCGATTTCGCGGCGCAGGCGCTTGACCGTGTAGCGATGAATGCGCGCGAGCAAATGCCGTTCGCACCATTGTTCTGCGTTGGCGCCGGGGCTGAAGCGACCGCGCAGCACATAGCCTTCCTGCTCCAGACGCGCCAGTGCCTGGGTGACATCGCTCACCGGCAGTTCCAGGGGCGTGGCGATTTCGCTCAGGCTCAATGGGCCGAACCCGCCCAGGCGTGCGCGCAGCACTTCTACCATCGCTTCATCATAGCTCCAGGGTTCATCGAAGCCCGGCAGCAGCGGCCAGTTGCCGGGATAGATCGCCTGCAAGCAACTCAAGCGTTCCACGGCCACCCACAGGCCGTTGGGCAACGGATAGGCGCGCCCAGCCTGGGCCAAGGCCTGCAGCCACGCGGCCCATTGCGGCGTGACTTCACGGGCGGCGATACACGCCAGGCTCATCAACGCCTCATGCATTTCGTCCGGGCCGTTGGGCGCCGGCCAGGCTTCTTCACGCACGCCGGCGATAGCGTCGGCGTCCAGCGCACCGAGGTCGTCGGTGCTCTGCGGGTCGCTCCAGCGCCGGTTGAGCACGGCCTGGGTGCGGCGTTCTTCCAGCGGGGCGTCGTCGAGAAAGGTGTAGGGGCGGGCGCTGAGGATTTCGGCGGCCATAGGCGAGGGCGCCGGCAGGTCGCGGCTGATCAGGCGCACCTCGCCGCGCTCCATGCGTCGCAGCAGGGCCAGCCAGGCATCGCTGTCCATGGCTTCGTGCAGACAGTCGTCGAGGGTTTGCTCGACCAGCGGGTGGTCGGTGACTTCGCGCTCCCCGGCCAGGTTTTCCAGGCAGGCGATCTGGTCGGGGAACACGCTGGCGATCAGGTCTTCGCTTTTCATGCGCTGGATCTGCGGCGCCACCTTGCGCCCACCGGTAAACCTCGGCAACGCCAGGGCCACGCCGGCGTTCCAGCGCCAGCGCACGCCGAACAACGGCGCATCCAGCACGGCCTGGATCAGGATGTGCTCGGCGCTGTGGCTGTTGAGATACCGCCACACCTCATCCAGCGCAAAGCTGTGGCTGGTGGACAGCGACAGCACGATGGCATTTTCACTGGCGGCGGCCTGCAACTCGAAATTGAACGTGCGACAAAACCGCTTGCGCAGGGCCAGGCCCCAGGCGCGGTTGAGGCGGCTGCCGAACGGTGTGTGGATGATCAGTTGAGTGCCGCCGGACTCGTCGAAAAAGCGCTCCATGATCAGCGTGTCCTGTGACGGCAAGGCGCTCAGTGCCAGGCGCGCGCGGGCCAGGTAATCGAGAATCTGCTCGGCGCTGGCGCGGTTCAGGCCGAGGGTGTCGGTGAGCCAGCCCAGCGCGGCTTGCAAGTCGCCCGGGCTGGCGCCGAGCAGGGCGTCCAGTTGCCCCTGCAAGCGCGCCACCGCCGCCGACAGCTCGTTGCTGCGCCCAGGCGCTTCGCCGAGCCAGAAAGGAATGGTCGGTGGCTGGCCGTGGGCATCCTCGACGCGCACCTTGCCGGCGTCCACGCGCACAATTCGGTAGGACGTATTGCCGAGCTGAAAGATATCCCCGGCGATGCTTTCCACCGCGAAGTCCTCATTGACGCTGCCGATATTCAAGCCCAGGGGTTCGAGCAGCACGCTGTAGTCGGCGTTGTCGGGGATGGTGCCACCGCTGGTGACGGCCGTCAGCCGGGCGCCCCGGCGGCCGCGCAGAGTATGGGTGACCGCGTCGCGGTGCAGGTAGGCGCTGCGGATGCCTTGGCGCCCGTTATAGCCGTCGCTGAGCATATGCAGCAGCGCCTGATAATGGCGCTCATCCAGCGCGGCGTAGGGTGAGGCACGACGAACCAGCTCGAGCAGCGCCTGTTCCGGCCATTCCTGGGCGCTGACTTCGGCGATGATCTGCTGTGCCAGTACGTCCAGCGGCGCCACGGGGATCTGCAGCGTATCCAGCTCGCCCCGCCTGACGCAGTCGAGCAGGGCGGCGCATTCGATCAAGTCATCGCGGGTAGTGGCAAACAGACGGCCCTTGGGCGTGCCGCCGACCTGATGCCCGGAACGGCCAACCCGTTGCAGAAAGCCGTTGATCGAACCGGGTGAGCCGATCTGGCACACCAGGTCCACGTCGCCGATATCAATGCCCAGTTCCAGCGACGCCGTGGCAATCAGTACTTGCAACTCGCCGGCCTTGAGCCGCTGCTCGGCGTCCAGGCGCAGCTCCTTGGCCAGGCTGCCATGGTGCGCGGCCACTGCAGCCTTGCCCAGGCGCTCGCTCAAATGCCGCGCCAGGCGTTCGGCCAGGCGCCGGGTATTGACGAATATCAGGGTGGTGCGGTGTTCGCGGGCCAGTGTGGCGAGGCGGTCGTAGACCAATTCCCACACATCGTTGGCCATCACTGCCGAGAGCGGCACTGGCGGCACTTCGATATCCAGGTCGCGAGCCCGTGCATGGCCGATATCGACGATGGCGCACGCGCGGCCCGTGCCCACCAGAAAGCGCGAGACCGCCTCGATAGGTTTTTGCGTGGCCGACAGGCCGATCCGCGTCAGCGGTTCGGTGCACAGCCCTTGCAGGCGCTCCAGGCTTAACGCCAAGTGACTGCCGCGCTTGCTGGCGGCAATGGCGTGTATCTCATCGACGATCACCGTGCGGGTGCTGCCCAGCATCTGCCGGCTGGAGTCCGAGCCCAGCAGCACATACAGCGATTCTGGAGTGGTCACCAGGATATGCGGTGGGCGCTTGCGCATCAGGGCGCGGTCTTTCTGCGGGGTGTCGCCGGTGCGCACGGCGGTGCGGATCACCAATGGCGGCAGGCCCTGGCGCTGTAACTGTGCGGTGATGCCCGCCAAGGGGTTTTGCAGGTTGATCTGGATGTCGTTGGACAGCGCCTTGAGCGGCGACACATACACCACCAGCGTTTCATCCGGCAGTTGCCCGCCATGGGCCAGGCCCTGATGGACGAGGTCATCGAGTACCGCCAGGAACGCGGTCAGCGTCTTGCCGGAGCCGGTGGGGGCGGCAATCAGGGTCGAGCGGCGCTGGCGGATCAGCGGCCAGGCCTGGGCCTGTGCACCGGTCGCCGAGGGGAAGGTATTGCGGAACCAGGCGCTGACGGCGGGGTGGAAGCCGTCCAGGGCCGTGTCCGTGGATTCAGGAAGGTTCATGCAGTCAGTTATGGCGCCGGCCCCGACAAGTTGCAACCCCACACTTTTATCCGTGACGGTTGCGCGATAAACCCGCAAAATGCAACGATTCTTACAAATATCCAAAAACCTTCGTTCCACACAGACCGGGCCTGCTCAATCTATGCGAATGCGCCTTATGTTACTGGGCGGCGGGAATGCCCTCGGGCAGGCGCTGATTCGCCTCGGTGCAGAGGAAGACATCGGTTTCCTCGCACCCAAACCGCCCCAAGATGGCTGGGATGCCGCGAGCCTCACCCAACTGCTCGACGACACCCGTCCCGATGCGTTGATCAACCTCGCCTACTATTTCGACTGGTTCCAGGCCGAGGCCGTCAGCGAAAGCCGTCTGGCCGCCCAGGAGTTCGCCATCGAACGCCTGGCTGAACTGTGCCAGCACCACGGCATCACCTTGCTGCAACCGTCCAGCTACCGCGTGTTCGACGGTTCCCGCGCCACCGCCTACAGCGAAAAAGACGAGCCGGTGCCTTTGGGCCTGCGCGGCCAGGCGTTATGGCGTATTGAACAGAGCGTGCGCGCGACCTGCCCGCAGCATGTGTTGCTGCGGTTTGGCTGGCTGCTGGATGACAGTGTGGAGGGCACCCTGGGGCGCTTTCTGGCCCGTGCCGAAAAAACCGATGAGTTGTTGATGGCGGACGACCGTCGCGGCAACCCGACGCCGGTGGATGACGCTGCGCGGGTGATCATTTCAGTGCTCAAGCAACTCGATTGCGCGGCACCGCTGTGGGGCACCTATCACTACGCCGGCCAAGAGGCGACCACGCCGTTGGCCCTGGGCCAGGCGATCCTCACCGAAGCGCGCAATTATCACGCGCTGGCCATCGAATCACCCACCGCCCAGGCCCACGCGGCACGGCCGGATGCGAGCGATGAGCCGCAACATGCGGTGCTGGCCTGCAAGAAAATCCTGCACACCTTCGGCATCAAGCCACGGGCGTGGCGGGCGGGGCTGCCGGCATTGCTGGACCGCTATTACCGCCACACCTGACCCGCTACAAAACCCAATGTGGGAAAGCTCCAAATGTGGGAGGGGGCTTGCCCCCGATTGCAGTGTTTCAGCCAATATACATTTGACTGATGCACTGCAATCGGGAGCAAGCCCCCTCCCACAATCCCCTCCCACAGGGTGATACGGTGTTGCTTAGAACTTGTAGCCGATACCCACCATGTAGACCATCGGGTCCACGTCGACATTTACCTTGGCGCGAGTGCCTTGGCCCAGCGCGTTGTTGTCCACGGTCGCCTTGGTGCTGATGTCGATGTAGCGCGCCTGGGCGTTGATCATCCACTTGTCGTTGATCATGTAGTCGGCGCCGATCTGCGCGGCCCAGCCCCAGGAGTTCTCGGCCTTGAAGTTGCTGAAACCGGCTTGCTGCGCACGGCTGCCGACATGTTCGTCGTAGATCCAGGTGTAGTTGATACCAGCGCCCACGTAGGGTTGGAACGCCGACTTGCTGTCCAGCGGGTAGTACACGACGCTGAGGGTCGGCGGCAGGTGTTTCAAGGTGCCGAGCTTGCCGTTGGCGGCGCCCAGGGCGGTGTTCTTGATCTTCACGTCATGCTCGAACGGAGTGGCGGCCAGCAGTTCGATACCGACGTGGTTGGTCAGCATGTAGGCGAAGTTCAAGCCCAGCTGGGTGTCGCTGCTCATGGTCGCCTTGCCGCCCAGGTTGGTGCCCGCCAATGGGCCCTGGTCAACTTTCACGTGGCCGCTGTCAGCCTTCGGGTTCACGGTGATAGCACCGGCGCGAACCAGAATGTCGCCCGCTTCGTGAGCGTGGACGGCAGGGGCGGCGAGGGCGAGCGCGAAGAGGGACGCGCCGAGCAGGGACTTGTTCATGGGAGCTCCAAAAGGACGTTTAAAAGTTGTACGTCCAATGGTAAAGATCGTTCCGTTCGATCTTTTGACTCAGCTCAATGAATGGGCAATCAGCGCTAGTCCGGCAGTTCGTAGACGTAAATCTTCTCGGCATCCATTTGGTAACCGGCATCCGCCAACTCGCTGGTGGAGGGTTTGACCTGCATTGAACCCTCGATCCAATACGGTTGGTAGAGCTCATCGAGCTTCACGCCGATTTCGCTTTTCACATGCACGATCTGGTTCGACGGCGGCGGCGGTACGTGAATGCACGCGCCGAAATACGGCACCAGCAGAAACTCGGTGGTGCGGCCTTCTTCGCTGACTTCCAGCGGCACGATATAGCCCGGCAAGCGGATATGCTGGCCGTCCAGGCTTTGCACTACCGGCGCGTTGGGCAGTTCCTGCTTGGCCGCGGGCGCGGCCTCGACCGACAAGGCATCGGCCATGTTCGACAGGTCGTGCAACGGTTTCATGTTGGGGATTTCCGGTGGCGCATCCGGCGGGATCATCTCCTGCCAGGACAGGTCCTTGGGCTGGTCGGCGGACCAGGCGGGCACGCTCACCAGCAGCAACAGCGCAAACAGGGCACGACGCATCGAAGCCTTCCTCATAAACGGATCGACAGGCCATCGGCCAGGGATTGCCGATAGGCGCGCCACGCGGGCACGCTGCCCATCAACAACGCTGCGCACAGGATACCGGCGAGCAATGTCCATTCATATTCGCTCGGCCACGACATCGGCAAGTCCAGCCCGTAGTTGGCCTGCAAATACCCACGCGATGCGGCGATGCACAGGTACAACAAGCCCACGCCCGCCACCACGCCGGACAACGCCAGGGCGAAGGCTTCAAAGATCAGCAGCGTGGCGATATGCCAAGGCCGCGCGCCCACCGAGCGCAATATCGCCATTTCGCGGCGACGTTCGTTGAGGCTGGTGAGGATCGCCGTGAGCATGCCGATCAAACCGGTCAGCACCACAAACAACGAAATCACGAACAGCGCCTTTTCGGCGGTGCCCATCATGCTCCACAGCTCTTGCAAGGCCACGCCCGGCAAGATCGCCAGCATGGGCTCGCCACGGAAATCGTTGATTTCCCGTTGCAGGGCGAAGGTGGAAATCTTGTTGTTCAGCCCGAGCATGAACGCCGTGATGGCCTGCGGGGTGAGGTCCATATTGCGCGCCTGATCGGCACTGATGCGGCCTTTGCCCTGGGCCGGTACGCCGTTGTGCCAGTCGATATGGATCGCTTCCATGCCGCCGAGGCTGATGTGCAGCGTGCGGTCTACCGGAGTGCCGGTGCGCTTGAGAATGCCGACCACGGTGAACGGCTTGTCATCGTGTTTCACCAGGCTGACGACCGCCACGCCGTGGGCCAGTACCAGCTTGTCACCGAGTTTGTAATGCAGCGCGTCGGCCACTTCGGCGCCCAGTACCACTTCGAACGGGTCGGTGGCGAAAGCGCGGCCGCTGGCCAGTTCGAGGTTCTGTTTGCGGCCGTACTGGTAATGCTCGAAATAGGACTGGTTGGTGCCCATCACGCGGTAACCGCGATGGGAGTCACCGAGGGAAATCGGGATCGCCCACTTCACTTGCGGGCTGGCGGCGAAGTGCTCGAAGCTGTCCCAGCGGATGTTGTTGGTCGCGTTGCCGATGCGGAACACCGAATACAGCAACAGGTTGACCGAGCCTGAGCGGGCGCCGACGATCAAATCGGTGCCGCTGATGGTGCTGGCGAAGCTGTTGCGCGCTTCGGTGCGTACCCGCTCCACGGCGAGCAACAAGCACACTGAAAGCGCGATGGCGAAGGCGGTGAGGATCGCGGTAAAGCGGCGGTTAGCCAGGCTGGCCATGGCTAGACGGAACAGATACATCTCAAACCTCTGCGGGCGTGGCGGCGCGATTGAGTTCGGCCAGCGACAGGTTGCGGTCGAACAGCGGTGCCAGGCTCTGGTCGTGGCTGACAAACAACAGACTGGCGCCCGCTTCGCGGCATTCGGCGAACAGCAACTGGATGAACGCTTCGCGGGCGTCATGGTCCAGGGCCGAGGTGGGCTCGTCGGCGATCACCAGTTCCGGCTGGCCGATCAGCGCACGGGCGGCGGCCACCCGTTGCTGCTGGCCGATGGACAGCGAGTCGGCGCGGCGCTCCAGCAGGTCCGGGGCGTTGAGCCCCAGATGCGCGAGCAAGGTGGCAGCCGCCTGATCGACACTGCCGTGACGCTGAACCGCCCGTTGCGCGCGCAGCCTGGAGAAGTGGCAGGGCAGCTCGACGTTCTCGCGTACCGACAGAAACGGCAGCAGGTTGAACTGCTGGAAGATATAGCCGGTGTGGTCGACGCGGAAACGGTCGCGGGCACCCGCCGACAGTTCGGTGAGTTCCTGGCCGAGCAGGCGGATGCTGCCGCGGCTGGGTTTCTGCACGCCGCCCAGCAACCCGAGCAGGGTGGTTTTGCCGCTGCCGCTCGGGCCTTTGAGGAACAGGGTTTCACCCGCTTCCAGGCGGAACGCGGGAATGTCCAGCAACTGGGGGTGACCCGGCCAGTTGAAGCCCAGGTCAGACAGTTCGATCAATGCTTGGGTCATGTGTTCAGAACTTCAGGGTGGCTGCGGCGGCCGTCGCTTCAACACCTTGCTGGCCGCTCGGACCGATCAGTTGTACCTGGATTTTCTGGGTCGCGGGGAAGGTCTTGAACACTTGCGTCAGATCAAGGTTGCTCAATGCCGTCGGCGTGGCGCAGGTGAATTGATAGTGGGCGTGGATCTCGCTGTGATCGTGATGATGCTCGTGAGCGGCGGCGCCTTTGCCGTCGGTGGCATGGTCGTCATCGTCGTCGTCATGCTCGGCTTCCGGCTTGTCGCCGAACAGCGGGCTGTTGAGTTCCTGGGTGCTGATCACGCAGCCGGCGGCCTTGGGCAGGTTGAACAGCGCCAGCGGGTTTTCCAGCTGTTTGCGTGCGGCGGCGACCTTGGCCTTGTCGGCGGCGGTGCTGGCCTGGTGTTCGAAACCCACGAGGTTCATGGCCGGGCTGTCGAACTCCACTTCCAGCGCCTGGCCGTCGAGCACGGCGTTAAGGCGGCCGACCCCGTGCTCATGGGCGCCGAGGCTGCCATGTTCATGTTCGTGATCATCATGAGCGTGGGCGACAGCCAATGGCAGCAGGGCAAACGGCAAAGCGAGCAGCAGACGGCGCATGAGAAGGCTCCAGAACATGAAAGTTTTGTTATGTGATCTTATAACAATGTGTGCAGAGTTTGACCGCCCGCTTGGCGTTGCGCAAGCCGCGTGGGAGCATGCCTGTCAGAAAAATGCAGGAGGAAGGACGATGTTGCGAATTCGTGGAACCGTTGGCGATCTGCCGGTGGATTTGACCCTGGAGCTGGACGACGCCGACTGGGCCCGGCTGGGCGCGCAGTTGCAGGCCGCCCCGGCGCCCCTCGCGCCGACTGCTGCGCCAGTCAAGCAGACCGATGATCTATGGCAGAAGGCCCAAGACCTGTTGCGCCAGGCCGGGCAACTCAGCGGGCTGGAATTGCTCGATCAACTGGAAGGGCTGGCCGGCGATGCCGCGTCCGGCAAGCGCCTGTTGGTGCGCTTGCGACACAGTGCCCATGTCAAAGTCGCCAGCGGCGGGGACACACCGCTGTACCGTTGGGTCGAGGCTTAATACAGCGCGGCGAACAACTTGCGGCGGTATGCCGTGACCAATGGGTGGTCGTTGCCGAGCAATTCGAACACCTGTAGCAGGGTTTTGTGCGGCAAGCCTTCGCTGTAGCTGCGATTACGGATAAACAGTTTCAGCAAGCCTTCCAGCGCCGCGTCGTACTGCTGGCGTGCCAGTTGTTGAATCGCCAGCTGATAGGCGGCTTCATCGTCCTGCGGGTTTTGCGCCAGGCGGCTTTTCAGGTCGGCGGCGTCCGGCAGGTCGGCCGCCTGGCGCAGGAAGGTGATCTGTGCCTTCGCCCCGGCGAGTGCGGCTTTGTGATCGTCGCTTTTCACGGCATCCAGCACCGCCTGGGCTTCGCCCAATTCACCGCGTTCGGCCAGGCAGCGTGCGTACAGGATCAGCGCGGCGGCGTGGGTGTTGTCCTCGCCCAGCAGTGCGACCAGCACCGCTTCGGCCTCGCTGATACGCCCTTCGGCAAACAGCGCCTGAGCCTGTTCCAGCGGATCGGCCGCAGCCGGTGGCGGCATCTGCACATGTGGCTCCAGCATCGCCCGCACCGCCGACTCCGGCTGCGCTCCGGCAAACCCGTCCACCGGCTGGCCATCCTTGAACAACACCACCGTCGGCAGGCTGCGAATGCCAAAACGCGCAACGATATCCTGCTCGGCCTCGCAGTCGACCTTGGCCAACAGCAACTCGCCCTGATAACTCTCGGCAATCTGCGCTAACAGCGGCATCAACGCCTTGCACGGGGCACACCACTCGGCCCAGAAATCCACCAACACAGGCTTGTGGAACGAGTTTTCGATGACTGCCTGATCAAAGGTGGCAGTGGTGGCATCGAAGATGTACGGCGTGGGCTCACTCATGGGGCGTCTCGAATAAAGCGGGAATGGCGCAACTATAAGGGCTGGCGCCGCGAATGGTACAGGCTCACCTTGCGAAACTCCCAAGGCTCGGCCAGGTCGGGCAGTGTCAGTGCATCAAGGATCTGCAACCGCCGATAATCCGGGTGCTGGAAGTCCCTGACCCGCGAGTCGGCCACCAGTGCTTCGCGGCCACGGGTGAGGAATTGATCCAGCAGCGGCAGGTTGGCCCGGTCGTAGAGCACGTCGGCCACCAGGATCAGGTCGAAGCGGTCGGCTTCGGCGAAGAAGTCTGCCGAATAACCCAGCGTCACACCGTTGAGTTCGGCATTGGCCCGGCAGGCGGCCAGCGCCAGTGGGTCAAGGTCACAGGCCACCACTTCGCGTGCGCCCGCCTTGACGGCGGCAATCCCGGCCACGCCGGAGCCGGCGCCGAAGTCCAGTACGCGTTTGTCGGCAACCCACTCGGGGTTGGCCGCCAGATATCGCGCCAGTGCCAGGCCGCTGGCCCAGCAGAAACTCCAGTAGGGCGGCTCATGCAGGATACGCCGGGTTTCTTCCTGGCTGAATTCGCGGTCCATGTTGTCCGCATCCAGCAGCCACAATGACAACTCGGTGCCCGGCAGCGGGCAGGGCACCAGTTGGGCGTCGCCGATCAGCTCGCTGAGGGCGCGCTGCAGAGGCAGCGGTGGCGTCATGGTGCCTTGACGAGTTGCAAGGGACCGGTGGTCTGGGTAATCGCCTGGGTGATACGCACGGCAGGCAGGTGCAGGATCAATTGACCGGACTGGCTGGCGCGGCCGCGTAATTCAACCCGCGCACCGGCCGGGAACGCCTCGGGGTTGAAGCGCAGGCGGAAGGCCAGGGGCTTGCCGTTGGCGGACAACACGCTGCTGGCGAGCAATTGTTGCGGGCGGTTGCGCTCATCGATCACCAGCAGTGCCAATTCGACTTCGGCATTGGCCGGCACGCCGTTGAGGATGCCGCTGATTTCCCGCTGATACGCCGGCAAGGGGCCAAGGTCTTCAATACCCGGGACTTTTTTCTCTTGGGCTGGTGTCGGTTGAGGCGCGGTCGGCTTGGGGGCTTCGCTGCTGCAGGCGACCAGAAAACTGAACAGGCCGAGTAAAACCAGTGGTCGTAACTGCATGTACGGCTCCAGAAGTGACAAAATCCGTGGTTTGAAAATCAAGAAACATAATAGCCCGCCTATATACCGTAAAGGCTATGGCTTGTCTTGCCACGGGGATGCGCTACCATGGCCCTCCCTTTTTTTGTTGCCTGCCACCATGCACTGTCCCTTCTGCGGTGCCAACGACACCAAGGTCATTGATTCGCGTCTGGTCGCCGAGGGCGATCAAGTGCGTCGCCGGCGCGAATGCCTGGCCTGCGGTGAACGTTTCACCACCTTCGAAACCGCCGAACTGGTATTGCCGCGTCTGATCAAGTCCGACGGCAGCCGCCAGCCTTTCGACGAAGACAAACTGCGCGCCGGTATGCAGCGCGCCCTGGAAAAACGCCCGGTGAGTGTCGAGCGGCTGGAGGCGGCGCTGGTGCACATCAAGCACAAGCTGCGCGCCACCGGCGAGCGCGAGGTCAAGAGCCTGGTGGTTGGAGAACTGGTGATGGGCGAGCTGCAAAAGCTCGACGAAGTCGCCTATATCCGTTTCGCCTCGGTGTATCGACGCTTCCAGGACCTCAATGAGTTCCGCGAAGAGATCGACCGCCTGGCCCGTGAGCCGGTCAAAGAATGAACCCGTCTTCCACTGCCGAGCAGGCTGTCCTCGACGCTCATTACATGGCCCGCGCCCTGGAACTGGCGCGCAAGGGCCTGTACACCACCCACCCCAACCCGCGTGTAGGCTGCGTGATCGTGCGCGATGGGCAGGTGGTCGGCGAAGGCTGGCATGAGCGCACCGGCGAACCCCACGCCGAGCCCAACGCCCTGCGCGCCGCCGGCGACAAGGCGCGTGGCGCCACGGTGTACGTGACCCTTGAACCCTGCAGCCATCATGGGCGTACCCCGCCGTGTGCGGATGCATTGGTGAGTGCCGGTGTGGCGCGTGTCGTCGCCGGGATGCAGGACCCGAACCCGGAAGTGGCCGGGCGTGGCATGCAGCGCCTGGCTCAGGCCGGTATCGAGGTGCAGAGCGGTGTGCTGGAAGCACAGGCGCGTGCACTGAACCCGGGCTTCCTCAAACGCATGGAGCACGGCCTGCCGTTTGTGCGGGTCAAGCTGGCAATGAGCCTGGACGGCCGCACCGCCATGGCCAGCGGCGAAAGCCAATGGATCACCGGCCCGGCTGCCCGCGCCGCCGTGCAACGCCTGCGTGCCGAAGCCAGTGTGGTGCTGACCGGCGCCGACACCGTGTTGGCCGACGGCGCACGCCTGACCGTGCGTGCAGCCGAACTGGGCCTGGATGAGGCGACCACCGCTTTGGCCATGTCGCGTCCGCCCTTGCGCGTGCTGATCGACGGCCGCCTGCGCGTGCCGCTTAACGCGCCGTTCTTCAAGGCCGGCCCGGCCCTGGTCATCACCTGCGTCACTCCGGAGAATCAGTTCCCACGCGGCCCTGAATGCCTGGTGGTGCCGGGGGTTGATGGCCAGGTCGACCTGCGTTCGGCCTTGGTTGCCCTGGCCGCGCGTGGCGTCAACGAGGTGCTGGTGGAGGCCGGTCCGAGCCTGGCAGGTGCCTTCGCCCAGCAGGGGCTGGTGGACGAGTACGTGATTTTCGTCGCCGGCAAGTTCCTTGGCTCCGCCGCCCGGCCTTTGTTGGACTGGCCGCTTGAGAAACTGGCGGATGCCCCCCAACTCAAGATCACTGAAATGCGCGCTGTGGGCGACGACTGGCGAGTCACTGCCATTCCTTTGCCAGTAGCGAGCGTATAATTTCCGGCCTGCGCCCGGCGCAGCCCCGTTTTCCAGGAGAAGGCCATGTTCACCGGCATTATCGAATCCATCGGCAGCATCCGCGCCATGACCCCAAAAGGCGGCGATGTACGCCTGCTGGTTGAAACCGGCAAGCTCGACCTCGACGACGTCAAGCTGGGCGACAGCATCGCCGTCAACGGCGTATGCCTGACGGTCATCGAATTGCCGGGCAACGGCTTTGCCGCCGACGTCAGCCGGGAAACCCTGGACTGCACGGCGATGAATGACCTCAAGGCGGGCAGCCCGGTCAACCTGGAAAAAGCCCTGACGCCCACCACCCGCCTGGGCGGTCACCTGGTCAGCGGCCATGTCGACGGCGTCGGCGAAGTGGTGGCGCGCAGCGAAAACGCACGTGCCGTGGAATTTCGCATCCGGGCTCCCAAAGAGCTGGCCAAGTACATCGCCCATAAAGGCTCGATCACCGTCGATGGCACCAGCCTGACCGTTAACGCGGTCAATGGCGCCGAGTTTGAATTGACCATCATTCCCCACACGCTCAGCGAAACGATCATGGCCTCGTACCAGCCGGGTCGCCGGGTGAACCTGGAAGTGGACTTGCTGGCCCGTTACCTGGAGCGCCTGCTGTTGGGCGAAAAGGCCGCAGAGCCAACCGGTAGTAACATCACTGAAAGTTTTCTGGCCGCTAACGGCTACCTGAAATCCTGACCAAGGGGGTGCCGCGTGGCGCTCAATAGCATCGAAGAACTGGTTGAAGACATCCGCCAAGGCAAGATGGTCATCCTGATGGATGACGAAGACCGTGAAAACGAAGGCGACATCATCATGGCCGCCGAGGCCTGCCAGCCTGAGCACATCAACTTCATGGCCAAGCACGCCCGCGGGCTGATCTGCATGCCCATGAGCCGCGAGCGCTGCGAGTTGCTCAAGCTGCCGTTGATGGCGCCGCGCAACGGCTCGGGTTTCGGCACCAAGTTCACGGTTTCCATTGAGGCGACCACCGGCGTCACCACCGGTATCTCCGCCGCTGATCGCGCACGCACTGTGCAAGCCGCCGCCGCCAAAGATGCCAAGGCGGAAGACATCGTCAGCCCGGGTCACATTTTCCCGTTGATGGCCCAGCCGGGCGGCACCCTGGCACGTGCCGGCCACACCGAGGCGGCCTGCGACCTGGCGCGCATGGCCGGTTTTGAGCCGAGCGGGGTGATCTGCGAGGTGATGAACGACGACGGCACCATGGCCCGTCGTCCTGAGCTGGAAGCTTTTGCCGCTGAACACAACCTCAAGATCGGCACCATTGCCGACCTGATTCACTACCGCATGATCCACGAACGTACCGTTCAGCGGATTGCCGAGCAGCCTCTGGACAGCGAACTGGGCCAATTCAATTTGGTGACCTACCGTGATTCAGTGGAAGGCGACGTGCACATGGCCCTGACCCTGGGCAACATCTGCGCCGAAGAACCGACCCTGGTGCGGGTGCACAACATGGACCCGCTGCGTGACCTGCTGATGGTCAAGCAACCGGGGCGCTGGAGCCTGCGGGCCGCCATGGCTGCGGTTTCCGAGGCCGGCAGCGGTGTGGTGCTGCTGCTCGGTCACCCGCTCGATGGCGATGTGCTGCTGGCGCATATCCGCGAAACCGCCGACCACGCGCCGGTGAAAAAACCGACCACCTACAGCATCGTCGGTGCCGGTTCGCAGATCCTGCGTGACCTCGGTGTGCGCAAAATGCGCCTGATGAGTGCACCGATGAAATTTAATGCGATATCCGGTTTCGACCTGGAAGTTGTAGAATACGTGCCCTCCGAATAAAGGCCGGCGATTTTTGCCCCTTGTTCGCGGTTAAATCATCACTAAGGGGCGCCTTTTTCGCGTCCCGGCTCTTTAAGAGATTTGTCGAATGACCCTGAAGACCATCGAAGGTACCTTCATCGCCCCCAAAGGCCGCTATGCCCTGGTGGTTGGCCGCTTCAACAGCTTCGTGGTTGAAAGCCTGGTAAGCGGTGCCGTGGACGCCCTGGTTCGCCATGGTGTGAGCGAAAGCGACATCACCCTCATCCGTGCCCCTGGCGCCTTCGAAATTCCGCTGGTTGCGCAAAAAGTCGCACAGCAGGGTGAATACGCGGCGATCATCGCCCTGGGCGCGGTCATTCGTGGCGGTACTCCGCATTTCGAATACGTGGCTGGCGAATGCACCAAGGGCCTGGCCCAGGTATCCATGGAGTTCGGCGTACCGGTTGCCTTCGGCGTGCTGACCGTTGACTCCATCGAGCAAGCTATCGAGCGCTCCGGCACCAAGGCCGGTAACAAAGGCGCCGAAGCTGCCCTGTCCGCCCTGGAAATGGTCAGCCTGCTGTCGCAGTTGGAGGCCAAGTGATTTCCGACGAGAGCGATCGTTTCAACCCACGCGACCCACGCCCAGCGGACGCCGGCAAGCCATCGAAGAACGAGAAGCGTCGTGCTGCTCGTCAGCTGGCGACCCAGGCGCTGTACCAGCGCCACCTGGCGGGTGCTTCGTTGAACGAAATCGAAGCGCAGTTTCGCGTCGACAACGATTTTACCTTTGCCGACCTGCCGTACTTCCACGACATCCTGCACGGTGTGCATGCCCACCTGAGCGAGATCGATGCGGCCCTGGCACCGTGCCTGGACCTGACCATCGAAGAGCTGGACCCGGTTGAACTGTGCGTGATGCGCTTGTCGGCCTGGGAACTGCTCTATCGCGTCGACGTACCGTACCGCGTGGTGATCAACGAAGGCATCGAGCTGGCGAAAGTCTACGGTTCGACCGACGGCCACAAGTTCGTCAACGGCGTGCTCGACAAGCTGGCCCCGCGCCTGCGTGAAGCCGAAGTGAAGGAACATAAGCGCTGATTTGCGCTTGAGTCCCTGATGGGTGAGTTCGAGCTGATCCGCAACTACTTCGCCGCCGCGCCGTGTGCGCAAGGCGGCGAAGGCATTGCCCTGGGGATCGGCGACGACTGCGCCTTGCTGGCGCTCCCGCCTGGGGAGCAGCTGGCAGTTTCCACGGATACGTTGGTGGCCGGCGTGCATTTTGCCGACCCTTGCGATCCGTTCCTGCTCGGCCAGCGCTCGTTGGCTGTGGCGGTGAGCGACCTGGCTGCCATGGGCGCCAACCCTCTCGCGTTTACCCTTGCCCTGACGACGCCGACGGTCGATGCCGATTGGCTGCAACGCTATGCCCAGGGTTTGAACGCCATGGCCCAACGCTGCGGCGTGAGCCTGGTGGGTGGCGACACCACCCGTGGGCCGCTGAGCCTGACCCTCACGGTATTGGGGCGTGTCCCGGCTGGGCAGGCGTTGACGCGCGGCGGGGCACGGCCGGGCGACCTGCTGTGTGTGGGCGGTGAGTTGGGCAACGCTGCTGGTGCCTTGCCGCTGGTGCTGGGCCAACGCAGTGCACAGGCGGCCATCGCCGATCCGTTGCTGGCGCATTACTGGTCGCCACAACCGCAGCTGGCCTTGGGGCTGGCGTTGCGGGGCAAGGCCACGTCTGCGATGGATATCTCCGACGGGCTGCTGGCCGATTGCGGGCATATTGCCAAGGCGTCATCTGTCGGCCTGTTGGTCGAACGTCAGAAACTGCCACTGTCCACGGCCTTGCTGGCGTTTGTCGGCGATGACGAGGCGCGTGTGGCCGCCTTGAGTGGCGGCGACGATTATGTGCTGGTATTTACCTTGCCACCGGCCCAGTTGGCGCCGCTGCAGGCCGACGGCTGGCCGATCCATGTGATCGGTCGGGTCGAGGCGGGGCAGGGCGTGAAGCTGCTCGATGTAAACGGGCAGGACATCACCCCGGCCGTGCGGGGCTATCAGCATTTTTGCGAAACGCCATGAACCGGCGAGCTGCGCTACCCTTTATACGGTCCACACTGTGTTGGAGACCGTCACCATGCCTATGCGTCACTGGCTGCTGATTGCGTTGTGTGCCGTCGCCCCGCTGGTGCAGGCGGATGAAGCGTCGCCCCCAGGCAAGATCATGCTGGCCAGCGAGGAATGGAACGACTACACCAACGCGGATGGTACGGGGCTGGCCTGGGACGTGTTACGTCAGATCTTCGAGCCGGCAGGCATCACCTTGCAACACCGCAGCGTGCCTTATACGCGCTCGGTCGGCCTGGCCCAGCGCGGCGAAGTGGATGGCTGGGTGGGGTCGTACCGCAACGAAGCCGATGGCGTGCTGTACCCCCACTGGCACTTTGACTCGGATCACATCTACGCCCTTGGGCTGGCCACCGCGCCGATACCGAGTATCGCCACGCTGGGCAACTATCGTCTGGCCTGGGTGCGTGGCTACAAATATGAGGCGTACCTGCCCAATGTGAAGCGCTTCCACCCGATTGAGCGGCGCAGCGGCATTCTGCCGATGCTGCAATACGGCCGTGCCGACTTTTATATCGATGCGCTCCCCGAAGCCCAATACATCCTGGCTCAGGCAGACGACCCCACACAATTCAAACTCACCCATATCGCCGAACTGCCGGTGTACGTGGGCTTTGCCGATAACGAGCGGGGGCGTGCCCTGATGGCGGTGTATGACCAGCGCATCGCTGTCCTGGTCAAAAGTGGTGAGCTGAAGCCGATTTTTGCGCGCTGGAAACAGCCCTATCCGTTCTGACCTGCATAGAACCAGGACGAAGGCCAATCGAACCGATTGATCTTTATCAGCGATAATTCAGCTTAAGCGTCTGTAGGAACCTGCTGTTACAATGACCGCCTCTGTGAAATCTAGAAATCAGGAGCACACGGTGCCCGTCGTTTTCGTCGCCGCTTCCAAGCTGCCTACCCCTTTTGCCACGTTCACCATGAACGGCTTCCTTGAAGAGGCCACCGGTCGCGAGCACGTTGTGCTCAGCCTGGGTGACATCGCCGACGGCGCGCCGGTGCTGGGCCGTGTGCATTCTGAGTGCCTGACCGGTGACGCACTGTTCAGCCAGCGTTGTGACTGCGGTTCGCAATTGGAAGCCGCTTTGCGCGCCATCGCCCGTGAAGGCCGTGGCGTGTTGTTGTACCTGCGTCAGGAAGGCCGCGGTATTGGCCTGATGAACAAGATCCGCGCCTATGAATTGCAGGACGGCGGCGCCGATACGGTGGAAGCCAACGAGCGCCTGGGCTTTGCCGCCGACCAGCGTGACTACGCCATCTGCCTGCCGATGCTGGAGCATCTGGGCGTGAAATCCCTGCGCCTGATGACCAACAACCCGCGCAAGGTCAAAGCCTTGACCGAGATGGGCATCACTGTGGCCGAGCGTGTGCCGCTGCACACGGGGCACAACCCGCACAACAAGCTCTACCTGGCGACCAAGGCCAGCAAACTCGACCATATGATGGGCAACGAACATCAGGGCGAGGTCGACCGCGCGTGACCCGTGGCCAGGTAAAGCGGCGACTGTCCTTCAATTGGTGGCAGTACCTGGCCCTGGCGTTGCTGCCCTTGTTCGTGATCAACCTGCTGTTCAGCCAGGCCGAACCCATGCTGTCGGTGCTGGCCATGCCGTTTTTTATCGCCGGCGTGGCCTCGATGTTTCTGAGCCTGCGCTACTTCAACGGCTATAAACACGCGCTGATCGCCACCTCTAAAGCCCTCGACACCCCCGATGAACCGGCCGCCTGGATTACCCTCGCGGCGCGTCGACGCACGGCGTTGATGGTGGCTGCCCTGCCGGCCTGGATCGGTACGCTGGCGGTATTCGTGGGCCTGGAAGCCGTGCCGTTGTGTTTGCTGGCACTGTCGACCCTGGTGTTGTTCTACCTTTATCGCATCCCGCGTCAGCTGGGATGAGGCGTCATTGGCTGGCGGTGCTGCTGCTGGCATTCAGTGTGCCGGGGCTGGCCGTTGAACGGGTGGTCAGCCTGGCGCCATCTCTCTCTGAAATCGTCGTGGAACTGGGGGCGGCCGACCTGCTGGTGGGCGTGCTCGACGGCGGCGAACGTCCTGCTGCATTGGCCAAGGTGCCCTCGGTCGGGCATTACGGCCAACTGGATATGGAGCGCCTGCTCAGCCTCAAGCCGGACCTGATCCTGCTGTGGCCCGGCAGCATCGGCCCGGCCCAGCGTGAGCAACTGCAACGCCTGAATATCCCCGTGTATGTCGCCGAACCCCACAGCCTTGAGCAACTGACCGGCCAAATCCAAGCCATCGCCGAGCAGTTGGGGCGGGCCGAGGCGGGCCGGCAGTTGGCGGGGCAGTTGCATCAGCGCCTGGCCGACCTGCGCCAGCGCTACCAACGGGCCGAGCCGCTGCGGGTGTTTTATCAGGTGTGGAACCAGCCGCTGTATACCGTCGGTGGCGGGCAGATCATCAGCGATGCGTTGAGTGTGTGCGGTGCACGCAATGTGTTCGGTGACCTCAAGCTGCCCGCGCCGCAAGTCAGCATCGAATCGGTGTTGCAGCGCAATCCCGAGGTGATCCTGGTCGGCGATCAACTTCAGTTGGAAGCATGGAAAGCATGGCCTCAAGTCGCCGCAGTGGCGCAGGAGCGGTTGCTGGTGGTGCCGGACAAGGGCCTTGAGCGGCCCAGCGGGCAGATGCTGGAGGCGGTGGCGCGCTTGTGTGAGGTGCTTGCCCGTTAGAGTTCCGGAGTCCAGGTGACGCCAAACATCAGCGTCCGACCTTCTTCGCGGTAGCCATATTGCTGGCCTTGATACTGATACAACGCCCGGCTGTAGCGTTTATCCAGCAGGTTATCGAGCTTCATGTTCAGCGCGATTTCACGGCTCATGGCCCAACTGGCGCGTAACCCGAGCAGTCCATAGCCGCCCAACGGGTGTTGGTTCTTCGGGTCGTCATAGCTGCTGCTGACGGCTTGCCAGCTGGCGCCTACGCCGAAACGCTCGAATTGCCGATCCAGGTCCAGGCTCAGGGTACGCCGGGCGCGACGTGCCAAGGTGCGCCCGGTATCGCGGTCGCGTGGGTCAATCATGGCCAGGCCCAGGCTGCCTTGCCAGCCGAACAGATCCTGCCTGAGTGTGGCTTCGAAGCCATTGATGCGTGCCGAACTGACGTTTTGCGGGCCGTCGCTGCCGAACACGATCGCGTCCTGGATATCGGTGCGGTACAGCGAAGCTTCCAGGCGGGCGGTGTCGCTGAGTTGGCTGCGCCACTGCACTTCGTAACTTTTCGAGGTTTCGGGGCGCAGGTTCGGGTTGCTGTTTTTAAAGCCGTATTCGTCCGGGTAGTACAGGTCATTGAACGTCGGGGCGCGAAACCCCTCGCTGTAACTGAACAGCAGGTCGTTGTCCGGGTTGACGGGCAGGGTCAAGCTGCCGCTCCAGCTGTTGTGGCCGCCGAACTGCTGGTTCTGGTCGCGACGCAGGCCCAGCTCGGTGGAAAAGTACCGCGCTGCAAAGCGATGCTGGATAAACACCGCACGGTTCCAACGGCTGTCTTCGGCGAGCGCGGTGCTGCTGTTGACCCGATCTTCGTAGCCATCGGCGCCCAGGATCAGGCTGTTCTGATCATTGAGGGTCAGGTCGTTCTGCCAGTTCAGCGAATTGCGGTAGGTGTTGAACACACTGCGTTCATCGCTGAGTTTATCCAGCGACTCTTCGCGGTTTTCGCTGTGGCCCAGTTCGACGCGGGACTTCCAGGTGTCGTTGATCCGCGCGTCGATAAAGCTGCTGACGTTACTGACGCTGAAGTCGGTGTAGGGTTTCTGTTGGAAACTCTGGAAGGTGGTCGAGTCATAGCGACCAAACGGGTTGTCGTACGCGCTTTTGCCACGGTTATCCAACACGTTGATGCCGGCGTCGACCTGGTCGCTGAAGGCGTGGCTCAGGCTGAAACTGAGGGCCTGGTTGCGATAGGCATCATGATCGCCATCGCTGGGGTAGGAGGTGTAGGTACGGTTGATCCCGGCGGTGTCATCCAGGCTGGCGCCGAGGTTGAAGCGGGTCTGCGAATCGCCCCCGGACACTCCCAGGCTGCGTTCCCACGTCTGGCGGCTGCCGAAGCCCAGGTGAAGGCGCGGTTGCAGACCGGACGTCGTATTGCGCCGGGTGAAGATCTGAATCACCCCGCCAATGGCATCACTGCCGTAGATCGCCGAGCGTGAGCCTCGCAGCACCTCGACGCGCTCGATCTGCTCGATATTGAGGTATTGCAGGTTGCTGGTGCCGGTGGTGGAACTGCTGATGCGTTGGCCATCCACCAGCACCAGGCTCTGGGCGGTGGAGGTCCCCCGAATGTAAACGTTGGTCGTGCTGCCACGGCCGCCACTGGGGGCCACCTGCACACCTGGCACGCGGCTCAGCAAGTCGCTCACGCTGCTGGGCTGCAAGCGGTCGATATCGTCGCGGGTGAAGACCGTGTTGGCGGTGCTGCTGTCACTACGTGCCTGGACCTGGCGGTTGGCGCTGATGACCACGTCGGGGAGTTTCAGGGCGTCGTCGCGGGTGTCGGCGAGCAGTTCGCAGGAAGGCAGAAGCAGCAGGGCGAGGCACAGGCGTTTCATGGTCTTTCCGTAGTTTTGAAGTGAACACCCATCAAATGTGGGAGGGGGCTTGCTCCCGATAGCGGTGCATCAGTCATAGATATCGAGACTGACACACGGCAATCGGGAGCAAGCCCCCTCCCACAGTTTGATGCTTGTTACAGGCCCAGCAGCGTCATGCGCTCACGCACCGCCGCCTCGATACCGGCTTCATCCAGCCCGCATTCAGCCAGCATCTGCGCCGGCTTGGCATGTTCGACGTACACATCCGGCAAGCCCAGGTGCAGTACCGACTTGAGCACATTCTCCCGCGCCAGGAACTCGCTGACCGCCGCGCCCGCACCGCCCATGATGGCGTTCTCTTCGAGGGTCACCAGCAGCTCATGGCTACCGGCGATCTCGCGCACGAGTGCTTCATCCAGCGGCTTGACGAAACGCATGTCGACCACGGTGGCGTCGATCTTTTCGGCCACTTTCAAGGCTTCGGCCAATTGCACGCCAAACACCAGGAATGCCGTCTGGCGGCCTTGGCGGCGCACGATGCCCTTGCCGATCTCGATCGGTTCCAGGTCCTTCTCGATCACCGCATTCGGGCCCGTGCCGCGTGGGTAACGCACTGCAGCCGGGCCGTTGTACAGGTGGCCGGTGCTGAGCATTTTGCGCAGTTCGTTCTCGTCGCTTGGCGTCATCACCAGCATGCCGGGGATGCAACGCAGGTACGACAGATCGAAACTGCCGGCGTGGGTCGGGCCGTCTTCGCCCACCAGGCCGGCGCGGTCGATGGCGAACAAGACGTCGAGATTCTGCACGGCCACATCGTGGACGAGTTGGTCGTAACCGCGCTGCAGGAACGTCGAGTAGATCGCCACCACGGGCTTGGCGCCTTCACAGGCCATGCCGGCGGCGAAGGTGACCGCGTGCTGCTCGGCAATCGCCACGTCGAAGTAACGCAGCGGGAAACGCTCGCTGAACGCCACCAGGTCGGAGCCTTCCTTCATGGCCGGGGTAATGCCCACCAGGCGCGGGTCGGCGGCGGCCATGTCGCACAGCCATTCGCCAAATACCCCGGAATACTTAGGCCCGCTGGCCTTTTTCGGTGCAGCGGCGGGGGCGTCCAGTGGCTCCAGCTTGGTGATCGCGTGGTAACCGATCGGGTCGACTTCCGCCGGCGCGAAGCCTTTGCCCTTCTTGGTGACGATATGCAGGAACTGCGGGCCCTTGAGGTCGCGCATATTGCGCAGTGTGGCGATCAGGGTCGGCAGGTCGTGGCCGTCGATGGGGCCGATGTAATTCCAGCCCAGCTCTTCGAACAGGGTGCCAGGCACCAGCATGCCCTTGGCGTACTCTTCGGTGCGCCGGGCAATTTCCCACGCGCCGGGCAGACGCGAGAGCACCTTTTTGCTGCCTTCACGCATGCTCGCGTAAGTACGGCTGGAGAGGATTTTGGCCAGGTAGTTGGACAGGCCACCGACATTGCGCGAGATCGACATGTCGTTGTCGTTGAGGATCACCAGCATATTGGCGTCCACTTCCGGCGCATGGTTCAGCGCCTCGAAGGCCATGCCGGCGGTCAATGCGCCGTCACCAATCACCGCAATCGCCTTGCGCTCGCTGCCTTGCAGGCGGGCGGCAATCGCCATGCCCAGCGCTGCACTGATGGAGGTGCTGGAGTGGCCGACGCCAAAGGTGTCGTACTCGCTCTCGGAGCGACGCGGGAAGGCGGCCACGCCGTCCTTCTGGCGCAGCGTGCTCATGCGCTCGCGACGACCGGTCAGGATTTTATGCGGGTACGCCTGGTGGCCCACGTCCCACACCAGCCGGTCGTCCGGGGTGTCGAACACGTAATGCAGGGCGATGGTCAGCTCGATAACGCCCAGCCCGGCACCGAAATGCCCACCGGTCTGGCCGACCGTGTAGAGCAATTCCAGGCGCAACTCATCGGCCAGGGTTTCCAGCTCGGCTTCACCCAGTCGACGCAGGCCGTCCGGCGTGGCAGCACGGTCGAGCAGGGGCGTGGACGGGCGCTTGCGGGGAATCTCTTGAAACGTCGTGGGCATCAGGCGAATCGTTATAGGTATAAAAGAGGCGGCAGTTTACCTCAAGCATCGCAAACTGCCCACGCGAAGCGCCGAACTTGGCTGATTAGGCGGCGCGAATGGCCGCACTTGCTCAGTGGCGGCTCAGTGGCGGCGTTCGACGATATACCGTGCCAGGTCGCGCAGCGGCTCGGCTGCCGCGTCGAAAGGTCGCAGGGCATCCAGGGCCTGGTCGCGCAGTTCCAGGGCATAGACCTTGGCGGCTTCAAGGCCGAGCAGGGACGGATAAGTCGGTTTGTCCCGCGCGATATCGGCACCTTGGCGTTTGCCCAGGGTGGCGGTGTCACTTTCCACATCCAGAATGTCGTCCTGCACCTGGAACGCCAGGCCGATGGCCCGGGAGTAGGTCTGCAGGGCCGCCAATTGCGCAGCTTGCGCGCGGCCACTGGCCAGGGCGCCCAGGTGCACGGCGGCTTCGATCAGCGCGCCGGTCTTGTGGCGATGCATGTGTTCCAGGGCGTGCTGGTCCAGCTTGAGGCTGACGGAGCCCATGTCGATGGCTTGCCCGCCGACCATGCCGGCCGGGCCGGCGGCGTGGGCGAGTGTGGTCACCATGCGCAGGCGGATCTCGGCATTCACGCTGCTCAAGCGTGGGTCCAGCAAGGCGCTGAACGCCAGGCTCTGCAGGCCATCACCGGCCAGAATCGCATAGGCCTCATCAAAGGCTTTGTGAGTCGTCGGTTGGCCGCGACGCAGATCGTCGTCGTCCATGGCCGGCAAATCGTCATGCACCAGGGAGTAGGCGTGAATCAGCTCCACCGCACACGCCGCGCCATTGGCCTCTTCGGCCGGCGCACCCAGGGCTTCACAGGCGGCATACGCCAGCAATGGGCGCACGCGCTTGCCGCCATTCATCACGCTGTAGCGCATGGCGGCATACAGGCGGTTCATTTCCGGGCTGGGCGCCACAAACAAGGGTTCCAGCGCCGCGTTGACCCGGGCTTGGCTACTGGCCTGATACGCGTCGATCATTCCGGCTGTTCCGCATCGAAAGGTTCCTCGGCCAACTCTCCGTCACGTTCCAGCAGCACTTGCACCTTCTGCTCCGCCTGCGCCAACGCGCTCTGGCAGTCGCGAGTCAGGCCGATGCCTTGCTCAAACGCCGTCAACGAGTCTTCCAGCGACAACTCGCCGTTCTCCAGACGCTCGACCAGGGCTTGCAGGTCGGCGAGGGATTGTTCGAAATCGAGTGCAACTTTTTTGCGGGCCATGGCGGCTATTCCGGTAGACGGTAAACCGGCGCGACACTAGCAGACATGGGGATTCTGGGCAAATGAGCGGGGCGCTGTTCAATCTTTCCCATTGTTGATTTGATAGCGTGTGCTGCGGCCTCCACCGGGCAATCGCACCAGGCAGCCGGTTTCCAGCAGATCAGCCAGGTGACGCGTCGCCGTGGCTTTTGACACCTTGGCGACGGCTTGGTACTGAGCGGCGCTGATCCCGTGCTCAAAGCCCTTTTCACCGCCGTCGAGCAGGCGGTTGAGCACCTTGATCTGTTCGGCGGACAACGCGAGGTCGCGGTGCAGCTGCCAGAAACGGCTTTTGTCCAATACCCGATCAATCCGAGCCATCGCCTGCTGCAGGCTGTTCAACAGGGTTTTGAGGAACCATTCCAGCCAGTCGGTGATATCCAGCGTGGCCTTCTGACTGGACTCCAGTGCGTGGTAATAACCGGCGCGGTCCTCGAGAATGCTGGCCGACATTGCGTAAAAACGGATGGCTTGGTGCTCGCCCTGGGCCAACGCCAAATCCGTGATGGCACGGGTCAGGCGACCGTTGCCGTCATCGAATGGGTGCAGCGTGACAAACCAGAAATGCGCCACGCCGGCGCGGACCAGTGGGTCCAGTTCCGGTTGATTACGACTGCTTTCAAACCATTCCAGGAACTCCTCCAGCGCTTGCTCAAGGCCCAGGCGTGGCGGCGCCTCGAAATGCACGGTCGGTCGGTCAAGCCGGCCCGATACCACCTGCATGGGCTCATCCCCGCGCAGTGCACCTATATTCAATGCGCGGGCGGCAAAGCCTGCCTCGGGTGCCGGAAACAATAAGTGGTGCCAATTCAATAGACGCGAGAGGGTGAATGGCTGCGCGAATGGTTGAGTGGCATCCATCATCAGTTCAGCAAGGCCCTCGCTGCGACGGCTGACCTGCCCGTCTGTCATTGCCTCCAGGCCCATCCGTCGTGCCAGGGACGAACGCACCGAACCCACATTCAACTGTTCCCCCTCGATGGCCGAAGAGGTCAGGATGTTTTGCAGCAACGCATCCAGCGCATTCTGCGCACTGACCGTTTGGCTGACTGTACCGAGCATACCCAGCAGCTTGCCTTGCGCTTGCCCGCACTCGCGCAACAAGGCGGCCAGGCGTCCCGGTTGCCAGTGGAAATGCGGCCAATCGTGGTGTTGCCAGATCCAGAGCGGGTGATCCATGGAGAGATACCTGAGCGTGTGAGCCGAATAAAAACGCTATTCGGCTCATTATGTGAGCCGATTGTGCATTCTATTCGGCTCATCGTCCACTCAGGCAGGGGCTATGGCCGATTGAGAGCAACGGCCGTGTGCGTTTTTTAATTGGGCTTCGAACTCGAGCAGCCCCGTCTGCATCTTTTGCAGTGCAGCCATCTGTACGGCCAACTCGCGTTTCTTATTGTTGATGGCCTGTTCCGCCCGTTCCCAAGGCAATGCGTCACCCTGGTGGCCCTGAAGGATTTCCTGCAATTCCTTGAGTTTGAACCCCAGCTGTTGCGCGCACTTGATAAACATCAGCAACTCAACGCTCTGCTCCGAATAGACCCGGTATTGGCCTTGGCGCTGCGGTTCTGGCAGCAGCCCAATCGCCTCATAGTGACGGATCGCCTTGATGGTCGTGCCTGACAACTGCGAGGCTTTGCCGATGTACATGAAAACTCCCTTTTCCTATTAAAGCGCCGGCCTGTTTCAGCCACTTGTCCCGCTGCGCCGCAGTAGAGCCCAGCACCGGCCCGAACTGCAACGTCTTGAGCGGCTTGATGCCGCAAAACGCCAGTGTGGTCTTGCGCATCTGATGGATGCCCGGCATGCGATAGAACCAGCGGTAATACCAGGGGGGTGTATCCAGGGTCACCAACAAGTGTGCGGTCCGGCCCTGCAGCAGCTTGTCAGGGAACGCCTTGCCGGCTCGGTATTTGAAGGCGAAGCCGGACAGGAACACGCGATCGATGAAGCCCTTCATCAAGGCGGGGATGCCGCCCCACCAGACCGGGAAAACAAACGTCAGATGGTTGGCCCAAAGGATGTCGCATTGTGCGCTGAGCAGGTCGAGCTCCAGTGGTTGGGCCTGGCTGTAGCCGTGGTGCAGGACGGGGTCGAAAGCCAGCTCCCCCAGGCGCAGCACGCGTACTTCATGGCCGGCGGCTTTTGCGGCATGGATGTAGGCGTCGGCCAGGGCCGAACAGAAGCTGGCGTTAGAGGGGTGGCCGAGAATAACCAGAGTGCGCGGCGGCATGAGGTGGGGTCCTGAACAAGGTGTTTCAGGGTAAGGGTTGCCGTATAGGGGAGAGTCAAGCGTGGGGTCCGCAATGCGCCGATTTGTCATTGCCAGCAGGACGTTTCGGTAATCCTTGGAAGGCTGTTCCTGAACCGCCCTTGGCCCCTTGTGACAGCCAATACCCCTGACTAGCCTGCCTCAAAACTCAACGAGTGAAACGGCATGAGCGAAACCTGTATCGGCTTGACCACGCCTCCAGCGGGCTACAGCGACTGGCTGACGGACCTGAAAGGGCGTATTCACGCGGCGCAACAGCGAGCCACACTGGCGGTCAATCGGGAGCTGGTGTTGCTCTATTGGCAGATTGGCCACGACATCTTGACCCGCCAAGCCGAGCAGGGGTGGGGGAGCAAAGTCATTGATCGCCTGGCCCAGGATTTGCGCACGGCTTTTCCCCGCATGAAGGGGTTCTCACCGCGAAATCTCAAGTACATGCGCGCTTTTGCCGAGGCGTGGCCAGACTCGGAATTTGTGCAAGAGGTGCTTGCACAATTGCCTTGGTATCACCAACTGGCGCTACTGGACAAACTCCCCAGCCCCGAAACCCGGCGCTGGTATATCGCCCAGGCAATCGAGCACAACTGGTCGCGTAATACCCTGGTCATGCAGATCGAAAACCGATTGCTGGAGCGCAGTGGCAAGGCTGTCAGCAACTTCGAATATCACCTGCCCAAGCCGCAATCCGACCTGGCGCGGGAGTCGCTAAAAGATCCCTATCGTTTCGATTTCCTCAGCCTGGGCCTGGACGCGCAGGAGCGTGATATCGAAAACGCCTTGATCAAGCACGTCACCGATTTCTTGTTGGAGCTCGGTGCGGGTTTCGCCTTCGTTGGCCAGCAGGTATTGCTGGACGTCGGCGGCGATGAGTTCTTCGTCGACCTGTTGTTCTATCACTTGAAGCTGCGCTGCTACGTGGTGATAGAACTGAAAGCGGGCAAGTTCAAACCCGAGCACCTGGGGAAGTTGAGCTTTTATCTCGCGGCTGTCGATGCCCAGCTTAAGCATCCACAAGACGGACCCACCATCGGCCTGCTGTTGTGCAAGAGCAAGAACGAAGTCGTCGCCGAATATGCGCTGCGCGACAACAATCGACCGATTGGCGTGGCGCAATACCAGTTGGTTGAGTCGTTGCCCGCAGAGTTGCAAACCAATCTGCCGAGTATCGAGCAGATTGAACGGGAGCTGGCGGGCTGATTGCGAATGGCGAGTTACTCACGAAAAAAGCCTGCTGTTCAAGGCAGGCTTAGTGGTGCAGCGGTTGACTCAGTCCTTGCGCGCCGTCAGCGCCGAATAACTATTCATCAAGTTGCGATAGTTAGGGATGCGCTGGGACAACAGGTTCCCCAGCCCTTCAATGTCGTTGCGCCAGTCGCGGTGCAGCTCACACGCCACCGAGAACCAGTTCATCAACTGCGCCCCGGCTTGGGTCATCCGGCTCCACGCCGCTTGCTGCACCGTGGTGTTGAACGTACCGGACGCATCGGTGACCACAAACACCTCAAACCCTTCGGCCAATGCCGACAACGTCGGGAACGCTACGCACACATCCGTCACCACACCGGCAATGATGATCTGCTTGCGGCCGGTGGCCTTGATCGCCTTGACGAAATCTTCGTTGTCCCACGCATTGATCTGACCGGGGCGAGCGATGTACGGCGCGTCCGGGAACATTTCCTTCAGCTCCGGCACCAGTGGGCCGTTAGGGCCTTGCTCGAAGCTGGTGGTCAGGATGGTCGGCAGGTTGAAGAACTTGGCCAGGTCGGCCAGGGCGAGCACGTTGTTCTTGAATTCGTTGGGGGAGAAGTCCTGCACCAGGGAGATCAGGCCGGTCTGGTGGTCAACCAGCAGAACGATGGCGTCGTCTTTGTTGAGGCGGTTGTAGGTTGGAGTGCTCATGGTTGAATCCTTTTTGTTTAAGTGGGTTTGGCGTTGCGTTCAACATGGGCACAGATTACTGGGGGAGTGCTGGGCGATAAATCGGCTGAAACAGGTCATACCGTCAACTCAAAAGGGACAATCTTGGATGGCTAAAAATCTCACGCGTGAGCTATTGAGCCCGACAAGCATTACCTGTAGATTTCCTCACGCGTGAGTTTTTCAGAGCGAGGTCAGTGGTATGAACAGCAGCTCTCCATCGAGCCCGTCAGCAGGGCCCGAGACCGATTCAGCAAGCCTTCAGGGAGAGCGCTTGAAACCGTCCGCGAAAAAACCATCGAGTTTCTACATGAAGCAGATGCGCGCGGGCCTGGCGGCCGCCGGTTATGTGAAACACGAGACTTGGGTGCTTCCCGAAAATCGAAGCCTGCTCAAGCAAATGGAGAAACAGCTTCGCCAGCCGATTCTAGCTGGCTCATTCTTGTCGGAGACTTATATGAGCGCAGGTACTAACTGGAACATCGATCGCCTCTTCAGCGCGCTTCAGGCCCTGGACGAGGTGGTCAACAAGGACATCACGCTTTCTCTGCTTCAAGGCTCCGAGTCCAGCATCAAGCTGGAAATGAACGACTTCGGTGGCTTGCCGATTTACATCGCGGTGGTGGGCGATCAGATCATCGTCGACACCGTGCTGGTCGACGTCGAGTCCATCAACGATGTACCCCGGTTCAATGACGCGGTGCTGCGCAGCCGGGAAATGTTCCCGCTGTCTTCCATCGGTATCGAGTCCATGCCTAACGGGCAGGTCGTCTACAACATGTTCGGCGCGTTGAGCTCCGACTCCAGCCTGACCAACATCGTGACCGAGGTGAAAACCCTCGTCGACAACGTGCAACGCGCCAGCGAAGCCTTTGAACGTTTCTTCAATTAAGTATTCGGGAGTATCCAATGACTCAATCCATCTGGAGCAAACTGTTCACCGCGCTGCGTGGCGGTGCCAACGAAGTCGGCGAATCGATCGTCGACCAGCAAGCCTTGCGCATCCTCGACCAGGAAATCCGCGATGCCGACAGCGCGCTGGCCAACGCCAAGCGTGAACTGGTCAGCATCATGGCCAAGCACAAACTGGCGACTGATCGCGTCAATGAGTACAACGCCAAGATCTCTGACCTGGAGTCCAAGGCGATGGCCGCGATCCAGGCCAATCGTGAAGACCTGGCCCTTGAAGTGGCCGAAGCCATTTCGACCCTGACCAACGACCGCGACGTCGAGCAAAAGCAGGCGGCCGAGTTCGGTGGCTATGCCGACGGCATGCGCAAGGACATCACCAAGGCCGAAGGCCGGATCAAAAGCCTGCGCCAGCAAGTGGATATGGCCAAGGCGCGTGAAAGCGTGCAGAAGGCCCAGGTCAGCGCTTCCATCGCCAGCGGCGGTGCCAACGGCAAGCTGGAAACCGCTGTCGGTACGCTCAATCGCCTGCAGGCCAAACAGCAGCAACGCGCCGCTGAGCTGCAAGCCCAGGACGAACTGGCCGATGCATCGACCGGTACCGACCTCGAGCGCAAGCTTCGCGAAGCTGGCATCACGCCGAACGAAGGCAGTGCCAATGCGATTCTGGAGCGTCTGAAGCAAAAGTCGGCCGAGTAAATACAGCCGCAACAAGAAGGGCGCTGTCTGCCCTTCTTTTAGGTCGAGGTCAGGATGGACGCCCTGAAAGGTTTCAAGACAATCGCAGGCCTGGCTCTGTTCATGGTCGCGCTGCAACTGCTGAATGTAGCGACCGGCTACAGCCTCATGGCGTTTGGTCTGATCCCAAGAACACTGCAGGGGTTGGCCGGCATCCTCACGTCACCGTTTTTGCACGCGTCTTTCGCCCACCTGAGTGCGAACCTGATTGCCTTCCTGGTACTGGGCACGCTGGTGATTATCGAAGGGCTCAATCGATTCGTGACCGTCAGCGCGATCATTATTCTGCTGGGCGGTTCGCTGGTCTGGTTATTCGGTTTTGCGGGCATACACGTGGGGGCCAGCGGTTGGGTATTCGGCTTATGGGCCTACCTGTTGTCTCGCGCCTGGTTTCACAGGAGCTGGAGCAACCTCATAACAGCGGGTGTAGTGGCGGCGCTGTACGGCGGCCTGGTCCTGGGCTTTCTTCCTCGCCAAGGGGTTTCCTTCGAAGGGCATCTGTTTGGTGCATTCGCCGGATTTATTGCAGCCAAGGTACTTCTCTCCAAACCAGGTAGCAGGTTTAATGCCGGCT
Organism: Pseudomonas palleroniana; assembly: GCF_022836895.1. Lineage (NCBI taxonomy): Bacteria > Pseudomonadati > Pseudomonadota > Gammaproteobacteria > Pseudomonadales > Pseudomonadaceae > Pseudomonas > Pseudomonas palleroniana. Next base: position 1,257,713 of record NZ_CP092411.1, read on the forward strand.
GAGCGCACTCGAGCATCCAGATGCCGAGGCGACGACATCAGGAAGCAAGAACCCAGGGAACCAGGGACGAAATGTCGATTTTTCTTCTGTTGCGCATGTACGCTTCCTCCCTTTTTCACCGTTTCGGCTGGGCAGGTCTGGTCATTGCCTTGGGCGTCCACCTGAGCACGGCTTATCTGGGCCTGGTATATCTGGGCGAGCAACACCTGACCGCTCTCGCCACATTTGTTTATTTCTATCTCACCACCACGCTGACCGTCGGCTATGGCGATCTTGCGCCGCAGACTTCGGCAGGCCGAGTGTTCGTGGCGGCTTGGGTCATGCTCGGAGGCATCGCGCTGCTGACCGCAGCCATCGGTAAAACCACCAGCAGTGTCATCGATGCATGGAGAAAAGGCATGAAGGGAAAAGGCGATTTCACCGGCAAGGTCGGCCATACCGTGCTCATCGGCTGGGAAGGCGCATCCAGTGAGCGGGTCATTGAGTTGTTGCTGCAAGACGAGACCTCGAACGACAACCTGATCGTCATCTGCGATTGCACCCTCGACGAAAACCCGATGCCGGGCAAGGCGGCATTCATCCGCGGCGAAAGCCTGTCTTCCATCGCGTTATTGCTGCGTGCGGGGGTGCCCGGTGCAGAGCGCGTGCTGGTGCGAACCCCCTCTGACGATCTGACCCTGGCCACCGTGCTGGCGGTGAACCAACTCAATCCTGTCGGGCATGTGGTCGCCCACTTCAATGACAGTGAAATCGCCGCACTGGCCAGCTCCTATGCACCCCGCCTGGAGTGCACCTCAAGCATGGCCATCGAGATGCTGGTACGCGCCTCTCAGGATCCGGGCTCGTCGGTGGTCATTAATGAGCTGCTGTGCGTGGGGCAGGGTGCCACCCAATACCTGATGAAGTTGCCCGAAGCCTTTGAAGCCACCTTCGGCGACCTGTACACCCGGATGAAAGAACAGCACAACGCCACGCTCATCGGCTATCGCGCCAAAGATGCCCAGCAACCGTCGATCAACCCGCCCAGCGCCACCCGCGTTGAAGGCGGCGAACTCTTCTACATCGCCTCCACCCGCCTCAAGGAAATCTCCAATGGGATGGTTTAAACAGTTGATGGGGCTTGAGGCCCCGAACGCGAATACCCCAGCGAACCGGGCCGCCGCCGAACCGCTGCCGACGACCGGGCCGCTGGGCCTGGCGCCGGGCAAAGGCGTGATGTTCGACAGTAGCCTGAAGTTGCTGCTCGATGGGCAAACCACGGTGGTCATCCCCGGCTCCCAGGAAATCTGGAGCAACGGCACCATTGACCTCGGGCAGTCGACCTGGCTGTCGCGCTATTACATGAACGATGAAGACTACTGGTTGCAGGTGCACACCACAGGCGACATCGCCGGCCAGGTGGAGTCAGTGATCCTGTTCAACTACCTGAGTTACGTCACCCTCAGCAGCGAAGCGGAACTGCGTCGGCTGGCCGGCCCGCAAAGCCTGATCGGGTTGCCGACCTACACCCACGACGGCGTCGAATACGCGCGCGTGTGGGGCAGCGAAAATGGCCAGACAGAACTGGTGGCGATGAGCGAGCAGGTGATAAACCCCGAGACCTCCTACAGCGTCGAGCACCGCTCGATGCTATATGCCCGTGATACCGGCCTGACCGATCGCCGGGAGTTCCTGCTGTTCTCCGTCGAGGAAGACGCTGAAGGCACCGTCAGCCTGAGCACGTCGCTGGGCATCTCGCTGTACACAACCGATTTGAATGTGCTCTAAAAAAGGAAGAAGTCCATGCTCGAAGCTCTCTCTATTTCCCTGAACAAAGCGGCCGTGTTCGGGTTTGTCATCTACATCCTGGGGGCTGCCGTGCTGTTCGGCCTGTTCCAGTTCATCTACACCCGCGTCACTCCGCACAAGGAGTTCGAGCTGATCCGTGCGAACAACGTGGCGGCGGCGGTCGCGCTGGGCGGTGCGATTATCGGTTTCGCGATTCCGGCCAGCAATGTGATTGCGTACTCGATCAACCTCCTCGACTTCGCCGTCTGGGCGGTGATCGCAGCCGTCGTCCAGCTGTTGGCGTTTCTGCTGACCAGCCTGGTGCTCAAAGGCACGTCCGAGCGCATCAAGAACGGCGAGCTCGCGGCCGGTATCTACGTGGCCGCCGTCGCCATCAGCGTCGGCATGTTGAATGCCGCGTGCATGACGCCTACCCAGAACTGATTACGCACGGAGCCTTTGATGAAACGAAGCAAGTATGTCCAGCTGTCGCTGGCTGCGTCGGTCGCCATGGCGATATCCGGTTGTGGGCCGACGGAAAAAACCTACGATTTGCAGAAGAAGTACAACTTCCAGTCGGTTCAGCAATGCGCCGATGAAAAGCTTCCGGTGGACGTCTGCTCGGACGCCTACATGACGGCCATGGCTGAGCACCGCCGCATTGCGCCGGTGTACGACAGCCAGGCCGATTGCGATGCCGACTTTGTCGCCGACTGGTGCCAGCAGGACTCCACCGGCAAGTTCATTCCCAGGCTGGGCGGTTTCGAACTGACCGCCGCAGGCCAGGTGACACAGTCCCAGGTCGACGCTGCCAACGCCCAAGTGGCTGGCGCGCAAGCGAGCGGTGGCGGCTCCGGCTTCTCCACCAGCAGCCTGCTGACCGGGCTGCTGATCGGCAACATGCTGAGCAACAACCGCAACAGCTACAGCTCCGAGCCGGTGTATCGCTATCGCGATGATCGCGGCAACTACGCCTCCTCGACGCTCAACCAGCGCGTGTCCAATGGGGCTACATTCGGCCGCTCGAACCAGGCCCGGTACGGCAGCAGCAACTACTCGAACACGCTGCGCTCTTCGAGCAAGCCGGTGTCCGTTGCATCGTCCACCTCCCGTGGCGGTTTTGGCAGCAAGGCCAGCGCACGCAGCGGCTGGGGCGGCGGCGGGTCGAGCAGTTAAGGAAATCTGGCCATGAAGAAGATCCATTGCGCAGAGCGTCATGACTGGAAACAGACGGCCGAAAGCCTCGGCTTTCTGTTCCATACCATTGACGACGAACCCTACTGGGACGAGCGCGCGTATTACCAGTTCACGCTCAAGCAAATCGAGCAAGACCTCGAAGACCCGACCACCGAGATCCATGACATGTGCATGGACCTCGTGGCCCGCGTGGTCCACAGCGAAGAGCTGCTCGGGCGCCTGAGCATTCCCGCAGCCTTCTTCGACATGATCCGAACCTCATGGCTCGAAGGGCACCCGCACTTGTATGGGCGCATGGATTTCTCCTACAACGGCGCCGGGCCGGCCAAGTTGCTGGAGCTCAACTACGACACACCGACCAGCTTGTATGAAGCGGCGGCGTTCCAGTGGGGCTGGTTGGAACAATGCATCGAGCGCGGCTTGCTGCCCAAGCATGCCGACCAGTTCAACAGCATCGACACCAAACTGCACCAGGCTTTCGCCCAGTTGCAGGTCAAGCAGCCGTTTTACTTCGCCTCGATGAAAGACTCGGTCGAAGACAAGGGCACCACCGATTACCTGCGCCTGGTCGCGGAAACAGTCGGCATCGAATCGCGCCACATCGACATTGAAGACATCGGCCTGACCAGTGAAGGCCGTTTCGTCGATCTCGAAGATCGCTGGATTCCCCACCTGTTCAAACTGCACGCCTGGGAATTCATCTTCCACGAGCCTTTTGGCGCGGCGATCGCCCAGAGTGACACGCAGTTTTTCGAGCCCGCCTGGAAATCCATCCTCTCCAACAAAGGCATCCTGCCGCTGTTGTGGGAGTTCAACAAAGGCCACCCGAATCTGCTCGTATCCCACCTGGATACCGACCCCGGCAAGGCCGTGCCGAAGGGCTGGGTGCGCAAGCCGTTCTTCTCGCGGGAAGGCGCGAATATTGAGCTGCAAACGGCTGACGGCCTGATCGTGAAGGAGGACGGGCCTTACACGGATGCGCCGTTTATCCTTCAAGAGTTTGCGCCGCTGCCACGGTTTGGCGACAGCTACACGCTGATTGGCTCTTGGGTGATTGGCGATCAGGCCGCAGGCATCGGCGTGCGGGAGGACAATAGTCTGATTACCAAGGATTCGAGCCGGTTTTTGCCGCACTTGATACTGGACTGAGCACATCCGCTGGGGTACGAATGATCAGCGGCGGGCAGCCAGGGTTTCCAGGCCGCAGAGGAGGGTGTCGACGTAGAACGTGAAGCTGTCATTCAGCGCCGCGTCGACACCATTTTGCCAACGCAGGCTGAAGCCGCGATTGCTCAATTGGTCCATATTCTGCGCGAGCGTGGGGTGTTGCTCCGCGTCGACGGCCCGCAGGTTTTCCTGCACCTGGCGCTGCCAGGCAGCGGTGTTCTCCGGCAGGGGGGCGAACTCCAATGTAGTGAACCCGGCGAGGGCGGCGATAAAGGAATTATAGGCCCCAGCCAGGGAAGGGCCGCTGAAACCGGCCTGTTGCAACGCGGCCAACACGCCTTCGACCAACTTGAAATCCGTGCTGGCGTTGGACACCAATTGCGAACCCAGCAGTGGTGCGATATTCGGATGCCGGCGCACCGCGTCATGGCAGTTGACCATCGCCGCACGCAGATAATCCTGCCAGCGTTCCTGAGGCCCGGGCGCTACATTTTCCAGGACTTTGGCCAGCACTTCGCTTAACAACAACTCCCGCGACGAGACATACCAATAGATGGCCGTCGGGTATACGCCCAGGCTGCCAGCCAGGTTGCGCAGGCTGCATTTCTCCAGGCCCTCGCGGTCGATCAGCGCCAGTGCGGCGCTGATGATGGTGTCTTTGTTGAGTGGGTTTTTGGCCTCTTCGCCAGCGGCTTTTTTACGCCTGCCCCGTGGGTTTGCGGTTTTGCTGGTCATGGTCAGGGCTCCGGTTAAGCGACGGCGAAAGGATAGCGGTTCACCGATTCGCTGTCGCTCTTCCGGGGGGGCGGCGTCAGTGGCCTGCGTAGCGCTCGACGAACAACTGCGTGGCCGTCACCAGTCGGTTCAGTTCGTGCTCGGTCAGGGGCAGGCTCAGCGCAAACAACCCGCGTCGCGCACTGTAGATCCCAGATTCGAGCAGGTGAAAGAAGAACAGATCACGCAGGTGGTTCTGGCCCGTCGGAATATCCGCGGGGCGCCTGATCGGCAAGTCGGTGGGATGCAGGTTCATCACCGAACCTTGTCCGGTAAATTGCATCGATACAGGTGCCAGCACCGCATTGAGTTGCTCGCGCAGGCGGTCGCCACGGGCGTTGAGTTTCAAGGCTGCGTCGCGGGTATACACCTGCTCCAATCCCGCGATCCCCGCCGCCATGGTCAGCACATTGTTGTTGAATGTGCCGGCATGGGAGAGGCTGCCACGCCGAGGGTCAAACTGCGCCATGATCTCCTCTCGGCCGCCGAGTACGCCGCACGGCATGCCACCGCCGAGGTACTTGCCCAGGGTGATCAGGTCGGGCGTGATCGCAAGTTTTTCCTGCAGGCCACCGGGGCCCAGGCGTGAGGTCATCACTTCGTCGAAGATCAGTAGCGTGCCATGGACCTGGCTCCGCTCCCGCAACCCTTGGAGAAAACCCGGCTCGGCGCAGATACATCCACCCGCACCCAACATGGGCTCCACCAGGATCGCCGCAATGTCGACCTGCTCATGCAGCAGCCGCTCCACGCTGCCCAGATCGTTAAAGTCGGCCAGGTACACCCGGTGCGGCACATTCATCGGCGTGTTCGCCCCGGCAAAACTCAACACGCCACCGTGATAGCCGCCGTTGAAGGCGATGACACCACTGCGCCCGGTGTAGGCTTTTGCTGCCGCCAGCGCGAGTAAATTCGCCTCGGTGCCGGAGTTGGTAAAGCGCACCTGCTCGATACAAGCGAAGCGCTCCACAATCAACGTCGCCAGGCGCGCCTCCCACTCTGTGTGGGCACTCAGGTTCAAACCGTTTGCCATGGCGGTCGCCAGGGCATGGGTGATGATCGGGTGGGAGTGCCCATACAGCGCTGCGGTGTATTCGGCCAGGAAGTCGACGTAGCGATGCCCGTCCAGGTCATCAAGAAAACACCCGCTGCCTCCCTTCATCACCAGTGGGAAGGGTTCATAAAACAACACCGACCGCGTATTCCCGCCAGGCATCACCCGCGCCGCCCAATCCAACTGGCGGGCGCTGTTGGGGTTGGCGCGAATGTAGCGTTGGATGCAGCGCTCAAGCTCAAGCATTCCAGGCATCACTCACCCCCTTCTTCGACGCGGCGCGTTTCGGATACACCAGCATCAACAGCGCAAACCACGCCGCCGCCACATAAAACGCCGCGCGCGTCTCCGGGTCGCGGATCACCAGCACCGTCAGCACGCCTAGGTAACCTAGCACCAGCACACTGCTGACCTGGGGCCAGGGCAGGCGATAGTGCACCTCCTTCAATTCGTTGCGCCGCACCTTGCGGCGATAGGCCATATGCGCCGTGATAATCACCACCCACACCCAAATCAGCAGGCCCAGGATTCCGGTCATCAACAGGCTGAAAATGCTCTCCGGGATCCAGTAGTTGAGCAGCACGCCGACCAGCAAAATCGCGGTCGATACCATCAAGCAGCGGGCCGGCACCTGGCGTGGGCTCAACACCTGCAGCTGGCGGGGCGCTTGCTGAAGATGCGACAGCGCAAACAACATCCGGCTGGTGGCAAACAGCCCGGTATTACACGAAGACGCCAATGCACTGATCACCACAAAATTGATAAGCCCGGCGGCCATCCCCAGCCCGATACTGTCGAACACCATCACAAACGGGCTTTGCGCCGTATCGATCTGATTCCACGGATACAGCGCCATGATCACCGCCGTCGACCCGAGATAAAAAATCGCCATGCGCCACAGGATGCTGTTGATTGCACGCGGCAACGTACGCTGCGGCTGCGCCGTTTCCGCCGCCACCAAACCCACCACCTCAACCCCCGCAAAGGTAAACGCGGCGACAGGTACCGCGAACCAAAAGCCACTCCAGCCATTCGGAAAAAAGCCAGCATGCCGCCAGAGATTGGCCACCGAAGGTGCCGTCTGCGCCGAGGTTTCCAACCCAAACAACAGAATTACCAACCCCGCTACAATCAGCCCGACAATCGTCAACACCTTGATCAACGCCAGCCAGAACTCCACCTCGCCAAACGTCTTAACCGCAAACAGATTGATCACCATCAACACGCCCACGGTGACCAACGCGGGAATCCACTGCGGCAAATCCGGGTACCAATACTTCATCAACAAACCAATCCCGGTGACCTCCAGCACCCCCACCAGAATCCAGATCATCCAATACGACCACCCCGTGATAAACGCTACCCGCGGCCCCAGAAACTCCTCCGCGTAGGTCGCAAACGACCCACTGCTGGGCCGATACAACGACAACTCCCCCAGTGCCCGCGCAATCAGATAAACCATCCCCCCACACAACGCATACGCCAGCAACAACGCTGGCCCCGCTGTGGCAATCGCCTTGCCCGAGCCCAAAAACAAACCGGCCCCGATAATCCCGCCAATCGCAATCAGCATTACATGACGCTCCTTGAGCGACCGCGCCAGGCCATGGTTGGAAGAGTGAAGCGGTGTTGTAGACATCAGCATTCCCCGAGCTGCATTGCGCAGCAGTGGTTGACATGAATCCGGCTCAGGCCGGTTTTATTGTACGGTGTGCAATAAGCAGGTTTTGGGCCAGCGCAGAAGGAAGGCGGGGGTATTGGCGTTAAACGGTTTGTTTAGATATGCGTGTAGGACGTTTCATCTGGCGTTTATCGGGTAAGGGCAAGGCGAGCAAGTGTCACCAGGGAACACAGGTGGGTGGGCGGAACACAGGGGCGAGAATGCGCTGATTTCCAAGGGCCAGCAGGGCGGGTCGCTTTCATTTGCGGGACGTTTCCGAGAGAATCCCAAGCGCATTGCGCCAGCGGGGATGGGTGACTAGGCTGCGGTTTGTCACTGCTTATTCAGTGATCGGGTTTAGTCGCCCGAACTCCGCTAGGCGCACGCGCCATCCCAAAGACAGGTGTCTTTCCACCTGCACTTTATGGTGGCTGTGCGCAGGGCACCTCCGGGTGCGCCGGTGCCTAGCGGCCGGTCGACTAACCTGCGTACAGCCGCCACCTCTGCTCGTTTAGTCGCGAAAGGACGGTGGTATTCACTTACCGCTAGAGGTTTTGCTATGGATAACGTTGATTCGAATTTGCCGCCGTCGGCTGCCACTTACCCATTTACTGTTAATGAAGAACTTAGCTTTGAGGACGCCTGGGTGCGGGTGGCGGAGTTGCTGCAATGTGCGATGGCGACATCGCAGGTGCTTGGCGAGCCGCTGGGTGCGCCGCAGAGGGCGGTGATGCATTTGGTGGAGATGGCGAAGATGGTGGCGGATCGGGCGGTGGAGTGTTTGCAGCCTGGCTAACACCCTTCGGAGGCGGATGTGCAGTATGCAAGCCATCCACTATTGATCATTTAGTTGTCCAACAGTCGTTGGACAACTGTTTGGGGATTTTACAGACATTAAAAAGCCGGCTTGTGGTTAGCTTTTAATTGATCTATGTTTTTGAAAAACAATGATTTAGGTGTTCTAAAAAGCGCTCTGGTCCCCCATTTGTTCCCCCACTTTTTTGTGATTTTTGCACGGCATTTTACCGGCTTTTTTTGTGGTTCAGCCTACGGTTTTTTGTGGGACTGAACTCCGAATAGTGACATCCAACCCGCGGGGGGCATCAGTCCTTGCTGTACCCGGCAAGTCGGCTCTCAAAGTATTGCGCGGTCTCCTGATCGGTACAGTACAGGTAGCAGCCTTTCATCCCACGGGTCATCAGTGTTCGATACGTGTTTTTGATGATCAGGTCTGTCTCCTGCTGTGCCAGAGCAGGTTGCTCCTTCATCAACTTTTTCCAGCCACGAATCGATTTGTCGTGTTTGTCTCGCTTAAGCGGCGACGTCATCACCTGCCCGTCACGCACGATCAAATCCGGTCCGATTATCACACCAATATAATCCACTTCCAGCCCTTGGCAGGTGTGGATACAGCCGACCTGCTCAATGGAGTTTTCCGCGATGATCCACAAACTGCCATCCTGATCCAGGTTCCATTGGCGTGCGTAGTCATCGCCGATAACGATGTCAGCGGCCTTGGAGTCTTTCTTGCTGAGCCAAGGCCAGCAGTAACCCGCGACAACGCGAGCCTTGTTTCCGTGGTTTTTCTGCTCAATAGCCGCGTGCATCACCTGGGGGGAGTCGAACACCTTGAACTCATACTCGCTGGTATCGAGCAGCGGGTTGGCTGTCGCGTGAATCCCCAATACGTCATCCAACCACGCCAGGTAACCATCAGAACCACTGCAACGGAACTGGGAAGAAAGTATGTATTCCTCCACGGTTGCGCCTTTGGCTTTGGCAAAGGCGCGGATAGCCTGCTTGCTACCAATGTCGTTCAAGGTCACGCGCTGGTCTTCGTCGATGAAGAAAATCGAGCATTTTGCTGACTCGATCAGCTCCTTGATTTGGTTTTCTCCCAGGTTTCCATAAAGCCCGCTTTTCTCATTGAGCCTGTGGGCTTCGTCAACGATAAGTGCGTCATACGTATTGGACTCGGTTTCGATAAACGCCCCCGATCCGGAAAAGAAATTGGAGAAGTGGCTACGTTTGACAGTACCAACCAATTTGCTCTCGTATACCTTGCGTGGCGCAGCATTTTTCGAGACGTATTTGCTCAACAGCTTCAAGGCGGTGAGTCTTACCAGTAAGTTGATTGCCAATACGGTTTTTCCGGTTCCCGGACCGCCCTCGATGATTAGCACCTTTGGCACTTCGATAGAGGCCTCACTTGCCGCTGCGAGCGCCGACTCGAAGATTGCCTTTTGATCATCAATCAATACGAACTCAGGCTTGCCTTTCATTAGTCCGCTCAGCGCATCAGCCAGCGCTTTGGACGGGCGAATCTTCCCGTTGGCGAGTTCGTAAAGCACCTCCTTGTTATCGCCATGAATGATGTGCTTCTTGAGGAAACTTCGCAGCTTTGCAAGCTCTTCGGGGCCTTTGAGGAACAAGGGGGCTTTGCTGGTATAGGCTTCGTAGTGTGCTGAGTTGATGATGCCGTCGCTGACATAGTTATGGAGGTAGGCACAGGGGCGTACTTCTATGCTTTTGTCGTAGACGGCTTCGTTGAAGCCCTCCAGCAGCGCGGCATACGACCAGACTTGGTAGGACGGATGAATGGTCTCGACAAGGCCACCACCCAGCGCCGTTTCGACAATAGCATCCTTGGTGGTTGCGCTTGCCTTGCTCCATTGCTTCAGCTCGATCAGTACCGCGTTTTTGGCCTGATTCTCATCGCGACCTGTCAGCAAAAAGTCGATTCGTTTCGATGATTGTGGGATGTGCAACTCGATGGCCAGGCCGGCATCGTTGGGCAGGCCGTCGTCTCGAAGTACCTTGGCCATATAAGTCAGTGAACCCTGCCAGGATCTGATCTCCGATGCGCCTACCTTCTTACCGGTGGCTTCTTTGAAGTGCCTGAGGATCACATCTTCAATATCGTCGTTATCGCTGTCTTTGAGGAATTGCTGTTTGGTCGCAGCGTAAACGATCACGAGTGGTCCTTAGAGCCCAATGGGTCAGAGTTGGTCGTACTTTTTGCTGGTGCTTTTAGCTTTGTCGACAGGGTATTTCTGCCCATTCAGGGCGAGTTTGCTTGTCACCGCTTCGTTGAGATCGACGCCCAGCACACTTGCCAAGCGGACCAAGTACATGAGCACGTCAGCCAGTTCGTCCTTCACGGCTTGAGCGGTTTCGGGACGCTTGGCTGCACCCGTTGAATCGGCCTCGCTCATCCATTGGAAAATTTCGCAGAGTTCGCCTACCTCACCTGTGAGTGCCATGAGGAGGTTCTTGGGTGAGTGAAACTGCTGCCAGTCGCGATCATCCGCAAAGCGTTGCAGCGATGTTTCAAGATTTTTCACGTCGACCAACTGCTCGGGTGTTCCATCTACCTTGCTCACAGACTCGCCTCTTGGTGCCAGCAGTTAAGGTGGCCGAACAGCTGGTTCAGAAATCCAGATCGAGATTGTAAGAGCTTTCCTTTTTTGTGGCAGATTTTTCGCTGATTTTCCTCGACTCGTTCGTTTGCTACGAGGATTTTGCTTGAAATGACTAACGGCGACAGGCCGCAATCGACCGGTGCGGTTGGTAAGACCCGAGCAGTCTGGCTCTCGCCACAGTGAGTTTGAAGAGCGCCCGTGTTCAACACTGCTAAGTGAAATTTGAGCCCGTTTTTCTCTACGTCAAGATCAAGTGAAAATTTAAAATTCAGACGGGTATTTTTTTGCCGCCGAAATTATCAACGACTGTTTTCAAAAGAGCTCACGCCACTCAGAGCAGAGCACGAATAAGATGCGCAGTTTACAAGTGGCCGCTCTCATCGAAGGTGGCATTATGCTATCCTTGGCATGCTTAGAAAATTAATTTCATAAAAGCAGAAATCTGCCTTTGTAAAATATAAGTTTTAACGTACAGGGAGGTATATGTGAGCATTAAAATTTGTGGCTTTCCACTGAATGCGGAATTGTGGAGCGAATTGAGGGAATGTCAAAAGCGAAGTGTAGAGACAGCTCTCACCTATATTAAGAGACCGGTGGAGACGCTAGGCTCAAAATCTTGCCTAATCAGCTTGCCAACCGGAGCCGGAAAGTCTGGTGTAATAGCTGTAGTGGCACATACATCACCGCAACCTAGAGTATTGGTTTTATGTCATCGCAGAGCTGTATGCGACCAGTTGATAAAAGAAATTAGTGGGGGTTTTTTTGAGGCGCTAGTTCCGGGTTATGAAGGGGCTAAGAAAGAGGTTTACGAAGATGTCAATGATACAAGCGCTCCTGGAGTTTATGTATCAACTTTTCAAAAGCTCGTAAGTTTTACGCCCGAGCAGCTTGCCAGGATTAAGAAAGAAATTGACTTGATTATAGTGGATGAAGGTCACTCCGAACCCTCTCCAATCTGGAAAGGTCTAGTTCGTGACGCTGGAGCACATAAGATTGTAATTACAGCTACTCCGTATCGGAATGACTTGTTCCAGTTTGACGTTGATGATAGCTCCAGTTACATCTATACATTTGAAGAGGCGCTGGAAAAAAAAATATTGATGGAGCCCGTCTTCTGCTTGGCAGAAGGTGACGAGTTAATTAAAAGCATAACGATGTTCTTACAAGACTATCCTAGCGCGAAATGTATAGTGAAGTGTAAAGAATTCGGAGATATCGAGTACTATTATAAACTTTTGAATGAAAAGTTCTCCATTCTAGCGGTGCATGAGCAGTATGTTCGCGACCCAAGGCAGAATGTAAAGGTTGATGTGCCTGCAAATCTTCGCGACTCTGAATATCAAGTAATAATACATCAGCGTAAACTCGATGAAGGGGTTGATATTCCTCAGGCAAAGCTGCTGATTCTCACCTATGCAGTAAATTCAGGACGTGAACTAGTACAAACAGTTGGGCGAATCGTAAGACTTTATCAGGGTATTAATCCGATAGTGATTGAATGTAATGTAAACGCTAACGAAAGGATGTGGGGTAACTATAGGTACTTTGATAAGTCACTAAGCACACCCGCAGCGGCACGTAAATTTATATCATCTTTAGATGTAAATAAGCTGATCGAGATATATCTTAATTCGTTTCCTGATGCTAGTTATTACGGTAATAGGTTTCTAAAAAAATTTGATATAAATTCTTTCAATCCTGAAAGCTCATTGATAATACCAACCGCATCTATCTGCTTTCTTAATACTCTCGATAATTTTGATATTCAAGCTGCGACCGATCTTCTGTACTGGCGAAGCAACCAAGCGGGGGAGTTAGCTAAGCACTTTGAGGTTGCAGGTGGTATAAATATAGTTGTTTCAATAGCCTTTAATAGATCTAGGTTTTTAAAAGATGAGTTTTTCTTTGAGCCGTCATTAGAGGTTACTTTCCTGAAGAAACTTCAACCAAACGTCGTTGCTATCTATGACAGTAGAGGACGCAGATTTAACTATGATGCGGAAATGTGCATAGGAAGCCCCATCGGACAAGATAAACTATTAAATGTAATGGCTCTAGGGGCTTCGGCCGTAACTAAGGAAGCAAGTAGTAGGTCAGTTGGAACGACCACTAAACGGCCAGAAAGTGTTTCGATGAAAGGCCGCAATCTTGAAAATATAGTTGATCTTCAGCGGAATTCCTCCTATCGTGTCGCGACTTTGAAGTGTGACAATCTTGATCATTTAGGCGCAAAACAGAGCAGCTACTATATAGGTATCGATTCTGGAAGAATATCCGATCAAAAAGATGGTCAATATATGTTGGATGAGCTAGATCAATGGCTGCAAAATATGGAAGCGACCATTTCTGTCGATAAGATTATAAGTAGTAATCTCTTGCATTCATTTGCGAAGCCTATTCCCGTTGATCTTAACCTGAAAATTGAAAGTGTAATATTTGATTTTAGCGATTTGCCTCAGCCCGTACAAATCCTCATTGATGGGCACAAAGCTGCTATAGATAATAGTTTTGTGTACCTAGAGAATGGCGGTGGAGTGATTTTAGATCCAAATTCTCCAAAGCTAAAAATAAATATTTCACTTTGTGATCAAAGTCCATTCGTGATCTTTGAATCAGAAAGCAATTTTTTGTGCGATGTATACGGAGACGGCGAGCAATATGTAGACCTTTTCCCATTTCTCTTTGAGCACTTACATAAAATTCTTCTAGAGGATGGGGTTAGTTATTCCCAAGGGAAGTTCTACGAGCTAAAACTTCCAGTTGAAGGTGATTTTCGAATTGCGAGCTCAAGTCTTGAAAATATAGTCATTGGGTTGCCGGAGTTACTCAGTCCATTGCTTGATGAGAAAGGTTATGTGGAGCTCAATAAGGATGAGAAAAAAGTTATTCAAGTAGTCAATGAAGAGTTTAATGAGGGTTCTTTGTTTCATTTGCTTGATAAGCTAAAAGACAATTCACAACCCAATCCAACTCGATCCCAGCTTGGCCCTTTTCATAAGTATATTCCGGATGTCGATCTTGTTTTTTGTACGGATATGGATACCGAGCCAGCAGATTTTATACTTTCATCGGTAAGTAAACTTATTTACGTTCACGTTAAGTGCGGCAGCGCCAAAGTAAAGCCTCACTCCTCAGCCGGTGCATTAGCAGAGGTGGGAGGGCAGGCTATCAAGAACATTGAAATGCTGATAACTCGTAACAAAAACCTCAAAGCTGCTAACTGGAATATTTTGGCATCAAGTTGGCCGACGCGAAATGCTCCACAACAAATGACGGAACGGATCAGGCTTCTACGTGGTGTGCGCTTTTCAGCTCCTAATCAAGAAGCTCGTGAGCGAGCAGTTGAGCAGGCTTGGGAAATTGTGGCTCAACGGCGCAGATCAAGTCGTGTGCAAAAAGAAGTTTGGATAGTTTCCGCAAATAGCTTTTCGGCTACCCATTTTGAGAACCAGTTGAATAAAGGTCACAATGGTAGTCAGGAATCGCTCCAAGCCTATCAGCTAATCCAGAGTTGGATATCCACAGCAAATAGTAATGATGTTGATTTAAAGGTTTTTGTTTCTGTATAGTTATTTGCGAAAAGCGATATTGAGTTAATTAAGTGTTGTGGGTGTTTTAGAGCCTGATCAGTGGGTGAGAGAGTTACGCAGTAAGAGGGACTTCAGTGAGTGTTTTTTTTGCTGATGAAAATTTTCTTAGAAAATAAAGTTTTAAACTTGTCTTTGGAGTCAGAAATGTCATTTCCCGCAAAAGTTTACAGAGTGTTGATTGGTTCTCCATCCGATGTTGCTGAAGAGCGTAAAGCCATTCCATTGGCACTAAATGAGTGGAATGTTAAAAACTCATTTGATAAGAAAACAGTGTTTTTACCTACCAAGTGGGAGACGGATACTGTCCCAATTATGGGAGGGCGTCCTCAGGAGCTTATAAATAAACAAATAGTCATAGGGTCAGATATCCTTATCGCGATATTTGGCTTAAGGCTAGGTAGCCCGACTGGAGAGGCCAAGAGTGGTACGGTCGAAGAAATTCAGACTTTTATGCAAATGGGCAAACCTGTCATTGTTTATTTTTCAAACAAGCCTATGACTCCGAATGAATACAAAAAAAATGCAAAGCAGTTCGAGGAGCTTTGCGAGTTCAAAGAGGAGTGTATGAGAAACGGACTGATTGGTGATTATGCATCCGTTGATGAACTTAATGCGAAAATTAAAGATCACTTGTCTCTCATTATTGGGCAATTTGAGGAGAGCGATATTCCACCGCCGCGTACTAATGCAGGTTCAAATGTTGTCGAGCTACCTAAGGTAACACCGACTTCGGTCGGCGATTTCACCGTTGCTCCAGTAATTATCGATTACAGTGAAAAAGCAATTTTGGTAAAAGGAAATACAACCTCTTATAAGGACAAGTTTGTCGAGCTTGGTGGTAAATGGAATGGTTCGTTAAAGGGCTGGATATTTCCAAAGAAGCGAATAGATAGTGTCAAGGCTGTCCTTGGGATGACTAAATAATTTTTAGTGTAATGTTAAGTATTTGTGCTGTGGCGGTGTGACCAGTCAGCTGCTCGTAACGCTCGCAGGCGTAGGCCGCCCACAGTTCATGAAAGCCCTTCAGTCCTTGGTCATGCAGTATTCCTCGGGCGGGGAGCACGGTCTGGTGCAGGACCGCAGCGTAGCTTTCGTCTCGGCCCAGCAAGTAGCGGCCGGCGGTCGGCGACGCATTACGAACAAACATCAGTGCCCCTTCACCTCTTCATTTGCCACGACCCATCGCGGCGCTGAAGCCCCTGAGCGGCCGCCTTTGGTGCCGTCTTGTATGTTGATGATGCCTAAGTGTTCGGCTTCGCGTAGTAATCGTGGCAGGTCAGCCAGGATCGCTACGCGCAGGCGAATTCTGGTTGCTCGGGTCAACAGGACAATCGCGGTCACCCAGTCGTTTGTTGTTTGACAAGTCCCTCCACCACTCGCCGCACCAGTTGGCGGTCTTGGCCATCCAGCGCGCGGGTGCGTACCGTCGAGTGCTGCAGTCCTAACGCCTGCCTCGGACTAGCGATCCTGACGTACTGATCATCACGCAGCACAGCAAGGGTGCGGTTGACGCTGCTCAGGCGTTCTGCGCAGAGGCGATGGCCAGCTCACCTTGTTCAATTTGTTGGCGCAGATGTCCGGCGTAGTCCAACAAGGTCTGCTGATCAATTTGTCGCGCATCGTTAAACCCTGCTCCATCCTCCGACCGACACCAGCGCACAAACGCCTGCTGGCGATCACTGTGCGCTTTGACCGTGCCGTAATGGCCGCCGCCAAACATGTCCCGCAACGCTTGTGGTGGGAATAACCAAGTTGCCTGCCGTAGCCAAAGTTCCGCCCATCCCGTTTACCTACCAGTGCCATGATCGAACTGCACTCGAAACCAAACCCTTGAAGCTTTCCTCACGTCATCCCGCCCAGAATGTTGAGTGTTATCAGGGATCAAGGCCCCTGCGGCCTGTGAGGGTTGTCCACTAACGCGGGACTGACGGCTCTTTACTACCGGGAGCTTGGGCATCTCATGATCTGGCCTCCTGAGCACTTCCGAGGAAGTGGGCGGGTGAAGGCTGCATTGGCTGACGAGACCAACGCCGCGAGATCCTGAGTCGGGTGAAGGCAATGAAGCATTGACCGGGGCATGCCCGACTGTCAGTCAGGTGCAGTCCATCCCGTGGGCTGCGGCACCATCATCTGCATCGCTGTTGCTGGTGACTTCGGTGTTTGTCACGCCGATTGTCACGAGGGGGAATGTCGCAAAGCCTTGTACGAGTTGGGCTGCAGCAGCGGAACGAGCGCCCGTCTCTTTCCGGAAGAAAGAGACGGGCGCAGGTTGGCGCATGAAATGGTCAAGCGGATAGGTTGCTGCAGGGCAGCTATGAAAGGGGATGAGTTGCCGCAGTGGGCACACTGATAAAAGTCGGCATCCATCACATCGCTGTGAGCGTGCGAGCCGCCGGACGCTAATCGCACTTTGGGAGAGCCACCACGGTGTGGCGTAGCCTTAAAGGTTCTGGCTACCTGGGTTGCTGTCAACGACAGCACTTTGCCAGATCTTTTCTACGCCTGTGGATAATTCGGGTCAAGGCTCGAATTTTCGGGAGTTCTGCGGCGGTGGATGAAATTATCCACCGGTGGAAATCAGTGATTTTCCACAGACAGTTGCGTGGGCTTTAGATTTTTTAAGTGAGGTCCCTTTAAGCAGGGAGGCTACGCATCCCTGCTTAAAGGGACCTGGCTTTTTAAAGTCGATAACCATAGATCTCGTGGTCCTACACCGATGTTGATTTCGCCGCAGTTGCGGGATTGTCTCCTTGATAGATGCGCCCCAAAGTCCGATGCATTCAGCGGTCGCAGCCTCATCATTCCCCCGATGTATCGCGTAGGGCCTCATCCGCGTGTTCAGGTGTGGATGTAGCGTAGATGGCCCACGCGTGCATCAGCTCCCGTCGCTTATCAAAAAAGTCTGATCGAGAGTATGCGCTTTCGGTTTCCCCGCGCTCGTCGTGGGCCAGCGCGAGCTCGCAGATATCTCTCGGGAAATGAGTCTTTTCACCTGCCCAATCTCGAAAGGTTGAGCGGAAACCATGACGAGTGATGTGCTCATAACCCAGTGCATGTAGCAGATTGCGAATTCCATTAGCGTGCATCACGCCGCTTCGGCCGTGGCCAGGGAAAACGTAGGGACTTCTCGCGTTGATTTTCGGAAGGCCCTTCAGAAGTGAGACCACCTCTGGGGCCAAGGGGATCGCGAACGCTTGCCGGGTTTTCATGCGCTCATCAGGCAAGGACCATCGACCCGACTTCAAGTCAAACTCATCCCAGCGTGCGAATCGGACCATATGCGAGCGAGCGCCGGTTAGAATCAGTAACTGGGCCGCGACAGACACGTGGTTGGAGTCCTTGCGTAAGGCTTCCATGAGCTTCGGCAGGTCCTGCCATTTCAGCGCTGGATGATGCTGGCGTTTGCGAGCTTTCTTCTTCTCTTGCCGGCTGAGCAGGTTTTCCAGATGGCCGCGCCAACGAGCAGGATTCTCTCCGGTTCTGAGACCTCGGGCTCCGGCGGCGTCTAGGATTTGTTCGATTTGCCCACGTACTTCGTCGGCCGTCCGCGTTTTGGTTGACCATAGTGGCTGCAGGGCCTTGATCAGATGTTTGGTCTCGATCTGGTCAGCTGACAGCTTCCCTATTGTAGGGAAGGCATAGAGCTCTAGTTTCCGCAGCCAGCCCTTACGCCATTTCTCCGACCAGCTCGAACCATGGACATCTCGATAGTCGGTGGCCAATTTCTCAAAGGTAATCAGCTGCGCCTGTTCTCGGCGTTCAGCTTCCCGTTGAGCGGCTTGTTCAGCCTGTCGTTTTGCGAGTGGGTCAGTGCCTTTGAAGATCTGGGCTTTGTTTTCATAGGCGGCCGCGCGGGCCATTTTTAGATCGAGCTGGGGGTAGCCACCCAATCCCATCTCCCGTCGTTTGCCGTGTAGCTGAAACCGCAGCACCCAGTTTTTTCGCCCTGTAGCTTTGACGATAAGGCGCAGCCCTTCACCGTCTTCGTAGGTGCCTGGCTCGGTCACGTTTTCGACATACTTTGCGGTCAGCTTGCCCATCTTTTCGGCCCTCTGGTCCCCCACTTGATCCCCCACTTGGTTGTGGAAGACGATGGATGAAAACGGAAGTCACGGGAATAAAAGTAGGCTTAAACCCTTGATCTAGCAAGGCTCTCGCGATTTTCAGTAGATGAGGGTGGCTTTCAAAAAGACATTAAAAAGCCGGCTTGTGGCCGGCTTCTCGGGGACTGCCTCAGCTTGTTTTTGACAAACCTCAGCAGCCTTCAAATCGCTCAGCCAACATCGCGTCTGGCTGAATAGTAGGGGCGTCCGCGGGAACTCCTCCGCTTCGCCTGGCAGGGTGTGTGGCTGAAAGCCTCCCCTGCCCAATGTGCCGCGCATGATACCCACATTCACCTCAATTGCCCACCTCCGGTTCCGATTTAGAGCCTTCCCAGCCCAAAAGCTGGTCATCCAGCGGCACGGGTGGGCGGCGATTGTTGAGGGTGGACCACCAGAATACCCAGCCCACGATCTCAAAGTTCTGTTCGAAGCGTTGTTCGTAGGTGAGGTATTCGTCGGGGTGTTCGGCAGCGTTGTGGCTGCGCATGCGCAGGCCGCCGCCGGGGCGGTTGTAGAGGTATTTGATGCGTAGCATGCCGTCGTGCAAGACGGCGTAGATTTCGCCGTCGATGATTTGGGTGCGGCCACGGTCGACGGCGAGGGTGGCGCCTTGTTGGATGATCTCGATCATGCTGTTGTCGACCATGTAGGCGCCACAGGCGCGGTCGGGGTTCACTGTGAGGAGGTCGAGGGTGTGCCGGGAGACGCGGATGCGCTCGGTTGAGGTAAATGTGGGGTGGAGGGGGATCTCCACGTCGAGTTTTTCCGCAGGGCAGGCCGGGCCTGTGAGGTATTTGCCGCTGTCTTCGCGGGTGAGTGCAGTCCTTGCAGTGGGGCCGTCCAACAGGAAGTTGGCCGGTGGATGTTTGGGGCCCAGGCCGGTGTTCAGCCACCGGCTGGAGACGCATAACAGCTCTGCGATCTCGTTGAGTCGGCCCATGGGGACGCCGCGCTTGAACCAGTTGTTCACGTGTTGAGGCGTGACGCCGCGGTTCTTGGCGAAGTCGGAGGCGGAAAGATGAACTTCCCGTAATAGCGCTTTTAAACGATCACCTGATGTATTCATAAACGCAGAGTTTACTGGCCGGAAAAACTAATCAAATAAACTATGCGTTGAATTGCGCCTGTAGGCTTTTACTGGGTTGTAGCCGGATTTTTCTATAGTTCCAAGGTATTAAACAGGGTTAGTTGTTAGTTGAACTTGGTGTTTAATTTTATGCATAAAAAAGCCCCGAATAGTCGGGGCTTTTTGTATTGCCGAAGCAATGAAGAGCCGGTATCAGCCTTTGTAGGCGGCAACCGACTTCATGATCTCGGCGCGGGCGGCGTCTGCGTTGCCCCAACCGTCGATCTTCACCCATTTGCCTTTTTCGAGGTCTTTGTAGTTCTCGAAGAAGTGCTTGATCTGTTCCAGCAACAGTGGTGGCAGGTCGGTGTATTCCTTCACGTCCACGTACAGCTGGGACAGCTTGTCGTGGGGGACTGCGATAACTTTGGCATCGCCGCCGCCGTCGTCGGTCATGTTCAGGATGCCGACCGGGCGTGCACGGATAACCGAGCCTGGGGTCACCGGGTAAGGGGTTACCACCAGCACGTCGAGGGGGTCACCGTCGTCAGCCAGAGTGTTAGGGATGAAACCGTAGTTGGCCGGGTAGAACATTGGGGTGGCCATGAAACGGTCAACGAACAGGCAGTCGCTGTCTTTGTCGATTTCGTATTTGATCGGCGCGTGGTTGGCCGGAATCTCGATGGCGACGTAGATGTCGTTCGGCAGGTCTTTGCCAGCCGGAATCTTGCTGTAGCTCATTGGGCGTTGCCCCCGTTAATTGGCCAAGAAACTTGGCCGGATTGACCTAAAAGTGGCGGCGATTATAGGCATATTCTGACGCTGATGCCATGCGCCAGACGTCGTAAGCTCATTCGCCGTGCGGCGAGTAGCGCGGGTCATGGGCTTGCAGCCGGACCAGGCGTTCCAGCGGGTCCTGGCGGTAAAAACGGCTGAGTTGCGCGTATACCTGCGGATAATGGCTGACCAGTAAATCCGGGGCACTGAAGAAATATTCGCTGGTGACGGCGAAGAACTCCGCCGGGTTTTCGGCGGCGTAGGGGTCGATCTCGGTTTCGGCGTCCGGGTTGGCGTCCAGCTGGCGATTGAGGTCATCAAACGCGCTTTGCATCACGCTGGCCCATTCCTGCACGCGCATATCGTGATGCAGCGGCGGCAGGCCGTTGGCGTCGCCGTTGAGCATGTCGAGTTTGTGCGCCAGTTCGTGGATCACCAGGTTGTAACCTTCCCAGTTGCCGCTGGCGAGGACGCCGGGCCAGGCGAGGATCACCGGGCCTTGTTGCCAGGCCTCGCCGCTGTGTTCGCCGTCCCATTCATGCTCGACGCCGCTGGCATCGCGATGGCGCTGCGGGCTCAGGAAGTCGTCGGGGTACAGCACGATTTCATGGAAGCCCTGGTACCAGTCCAGGTCTCCCAGGTTCATCAAGGGCAGTTGCGCCTGGGCGGCGAGCAGCAGGCGTTGTTCCTGATGCAGTTCGACGCCGGGCAGGGCGGTGAGGTGCTTTTCGGCGAGGAACACCACGCAGGCTTCGCGCAGCCACTGGTCTTGCTCGGCGCTGATGCCGTCGAGGAAGGTCAGGTGGTGGCGCACCCGTTGCCAGGTGTCATCGGCAATCGGGTGCTTGGCCAGCAGGCGCCGGCGACGCCAGGCGCTGAGGGACCACATCGGTGATCAGGGCTTGGCTTCGGAGGAAGCGTTGCCGAAGCGGCTGCGGATCACGCCGATGATCATCGGCACCAGGGACAACAGAATGATGAACACCACCAGCAACGACAGGTTTTTCTTGATAAAGGGCACGTTGCCGAAGAAGTAACCCAAGGTTACCAGGCCTCCGACCCAGATCACGGTGCCGAACACGCTGAACCCGAAGAAGCGTGGGTAAGGCATCTTGGCGATACCGGCGACGAACGGTGCAAAGGTGCGCAGGATCGGCAGGAAACGCGCCAGGGTCACGGTTTTGCCGCCGTGCTTGTCGTAGAAATCGTGAGTCTTTTGCAGGTAGTCGCGGCGGAAGATCTTCGAGTTCGGGTTACTGAACAAGCGTTCTCCCGCCGTTCGTCCGATCACATAGTTGGTGCTGTCCCCCAGGATCGCCGCCAACATCAACAGGCCGGCCAGCAACACCGGGTCCATGCCGCCACCTGCGGCGACGGCGCCGGCGATGAACAGCAGCGAATCCCCTGGCAGGAATGGCATGACCACCAGGCCGGTTTCACAAAAAATAACCAGGAACAAAATGGCGTAGATCCACACACCGTAGTTTTTCACCAGCATGTCGAGGTACACGTCGAGATGCAGGATAAGGTCGAGCGGGTTGAAATCCATGAAAGGCACCTGTGTGAATGGCCCGGCTCAGCAGGCCAGTGCGGGGGGGCTACGGTTAAGTTGGGCTACAAGCTTATGTCGTGATTCTTACAACCGAAAGAGGCCCGCATTATACGGATCGGCAAGTGAAAAGCGTGTTGGTTTTGTAGCGGGGGATGTCGCGATTATCAAAGCTATACATCAATTCAGGTGCGGGAGATGTGGGAGGGGGCTTGCTCCCGATAGCGGTAGATCAGCCAATCAATGTGTCGATAGACACTGCGCTATCGGGAGCAAGCCCCCTCCCACAGGTCACCTTCCACAGGTGATTGAGGGTGTTCTGCGGTCAGTCTTCACTGATCGGCAATACATAGTTCTTGAACTCGGTGTCTTCACGAAACCCGATCGACTCGTAGGTCTTCTGCGCCACCTTATTGTCACTGCTGGTGGATACTCGCAGCCGCACCGCCTGGGTTTCCTTGGCCATCTTCTTCGCCGTGCGCATCAGGTTGTCCGCCACCAGTTGGCGGCGGGCGTCTTCGGCGACGTAGATGTCGTTGAGAATCCACACGCGCTTGAGCGACAACGACGAAAAGCTTGGGTACAGCTGGCAGAACCCGAGCAGTTTCTTGTCGTCGTCATCCGCCAGGGCCAGATAGATCACCGACTCCTTCCGGCGCAGGCGCTTTTCCAGGAAGTTTCGCGAGGAGTCCGGGAACGGCAATGCGCCGTAGAATTCGCGGTATTTGACGAACAGGGGCGTCAGCAGGTCCAGGTGTTCCAGGGTCGCTTGAGTAATCCGCATGTCAGGCCTCGACGTCAAATGGGGGGATGACCACGCAAGCGGCCGTGACTCGATGCTGCCTAATGGCGCTAAAAAGCGCAATCATGCGGCTATCGGTCATCCGCTGGGCTAAGCAGGAAATTCCCTTTCATCAGGTCCGGATCATCCGACTCGATGGTCTGAACCTGCGCCTCGTCCTTGAGGTTGACGCCCGACAGTTGCCGGCGGCACGCCTCTTTCATCAAGTAAAGCAGGCGATGAGCCGCCATGCCGTAACTGAGCCCCTCCAGGCGCACATTCGAGATGCAATTACGGTAAGCGTCGGTGAGGCCTACCTTGGGGTTGTAGGTGAAATACAGCCCCAGGCTGTCTGGCGAGCTTAGCCCTGGACGTTCGCCGATCAGGATCACCACCATCTTGGCGCCGAGCAATTGGCCGATTTCGTCGGCCACCGCCACACGGCCCTGTTCCACCAGAATGACGGGAGATAAAGACCAGCCTTCGGCGTGGGTCTGTTCTTCCATGCGCGTCAGAAATGGCAGCGTGTGTTTATGCACCGCCAGCGCCGACAAACCATCCGCGACCACCACGGCCAGGTCGACCCCGCCAGGGTGGGCGCTCGCGTAGTCGCGCAACTGTTGCGCCGAGTCATCGCTCAGGCGTCGCCCCAGGTCCGGGCGTTGCAGGTACATATGCCGGTCGACGGCGGCGCTGTGCAGCAACAGGCTGTCACGGCCACGTTCGGCCAGTTGGCGGCTCAGGCCGGCGTGGTCGAAGGGCAAGTGCACCGCGTCACGCGCCTGGGCGTGGGCGAATTGAAAATCCAGCTGCGCCTGGGTGGGAATGCTGGTGCCGGTGCGGCCCAGCGCAATGCGCGCCGGCGTCAGGCGGCGCAGTTCCAACCAGGGGTTGTCGGGGAGTTCTACGGGTTGCACAGGCGGCTCCTTCATCCCAATTGCGCCAAGGCGTGGCGAAACGCTGGTGGCAGGCTGTTGCCGAAGTGCACCTTGCCGTCGGCTTGCGTGAAGATGCCCATTTTCGCCAGCCACTGTTCAAACTCCGGTGCCGGTTTCAGCCCCAGGGTCTGGCGGGCGTACAAGGCATCGTGGAACGAGGTGGTCTGGTAGTTGAGCATGATGTCGTCGGAGCCCGGGATGCCCATGATGAAGTTGATCCCGGCCACACCCAGCAGGGTCAGCAGGGTGTCCATGTCATCCTGGTCGGCTTCGGCGTGGTTGGTGTAGCAGATGTCGCAGCCCATCGGCACGCCCAGCAATTTGCCGCAGAAGTGATCTTCAAGGCCGGCGCGGATGATCTGTTTGCCGTTGTACAGGTACTCCGGGCCGATAAATCCTACGACTGTGTTGACCAAAAATGGCTTGAAATGCCGCGCCACGGCGTAGGCACGGGTTTCGCAGGTTTGCTGGTCCACGCCAAAGTGTGCGTTGGCCGACAAGGCACTGCCCTGGCCGGTTTCGAAATACATCAGGTTCTGGCCCAACGTGCCGCGGTTCAGGCTCAGGCCGGCGTCGTAACCTTCCTGCAGCACGCTCAGGCTGATGCCGAAACTGGCGTTGGCCGCCTCGGTACCGGCAATCGACTGAAACACCAGGTCCAGCGGCACGCCACGGTTGATCGCCTCGATGGAGGTGGTGACATGGGTGAGCACGCAGGCTTGGGTGGGGATTTCGTAGCGTTGGATGATCGCGTCGAGCATTTCCAGCATGGCGCAGATCGAGGCGATGCTGTCGGTGGCCGGGTTGATGCCGATCATGGCGTCGCCATTGCCATAGAGCAGGCCATCGAGAATGCTCGCGGCGATGCCCGCCGGTTCATCCGTCGGGTGGTTGGGTTGCAGGCGGGTGGATAAGCGCCCGCGCAGGCCCAGGGTGCCGCGAAACTTTGTGACCACGCGGATCTTCTGCGCCACCAGCACCAGGTCCTGCACGCGCATGATCTTCGATACGGCGGCGGCCATTTCGGGTGTCAGCCCTGGCGCCAGGGCGCGTAGGGATTGTTCATCGGCGGCCTCGCTGAGCAGCCAATCGCGCAGGCCACCGACGGTCAGGTGGCTGACGGCGGCAAACGCCTGTTGATCATGGGTGTCGATGATCAACCGGGTGACTTCATCGCTTTCATACGGGATCAGCGCTTCCTGCAGAAAGTGCTTCAGCGGGATATTCGCCAACGCCATCTGCGCGGCCACCCGTTCACCGTCGTTCTGCGCGGCCACGCCGGCAAGAAAGTCCCCGGAGCGTGCAGGGCTGGCCTTGGCCATCACGTCCTTGAGGCTGTCAAAGCGGTAGGTTTGTGTACCCACCGCGTGAGAAAAACTTGCCATACAGTGTCTCCTTGGCGGCACGGGCAAGGCGCCCGCGCCGAGGTTTACGGCATTCAGTGCAAGGCGGCTTCCGCGGCCTGGATCGCCGCGAATTCCTCTTCCGGCGTGCCTGCTACCAAGTGATGCCGGCTGTAGAAAGCAAAGTAAGCAATTAATACTCCATAGATGATCGCGGCGCCAATGACGACGCGAGGGTCGACCAGAAAGCCCGCCACCACGGCCACGCAGGCCAGCACCAGGGCGACACCCGAGGTAAAGATCCCGCCCGGTGTGCGGTACGGACGGTCCATTTTGGGGCGGCGGATGCGCAAGGTGATGTGCGCGGCCATCATCAGTACGTAGGAAATGGTCGCGCCAAACACCGCCACCAGAATCAGCAAATCACCCTGGCCGGTCAGCGACAGGCCGAAGCCGATGATGCCGGGGATCACCAAGGCAAAGACCGGTGCTTTGCTTTTGGTGGTCTGGGACAGTTTGCGCGGCAGGTAACCGGCGCGGGACAGGGCGAAGATCTGCCGCGAATACGCGTAGATGATCGAGAAAAAGCTGGCGATCAGCCCGGCCAGGCCGACCAGGTTGACGAAGCCGCCCATCCAGGTCGAACCGCCGTAGGACAGCGCCAGCGCTTCAACCAGCGGGTTACCCGACTTGATTAGCGCATAAGTGCCCGCGCCGCCGGGTGCAATGACCAGAATCAGCAAGGCGAAACTGGTCAGCACCACAATGGCGCCGATCAGGCCCCGAGGCAGGTCGCGCTTGGGGTTCTTGGTTTCTTCGGCGGCCAGGGGCACGCCCTCTACGGCGAGGAAAAACCAGATCGCATAGGGGATAGCCGCCCACACCCCGACGTAGCCGAAGGGCAGGAAGGTGCTGGCGCCCTTGGCTTGCGTCACTGGGATATCCAGCAGGTTGGCGATGTTGAAGTGCGGCGCCATCGACACCAGGAACACCCCCAGGGCAATGGCCGCAATGGCGGTGATCACAAACATCAGCTTCAGCGCTTCGCCCACGCCGAAGATGTGGATGCCGATAAAAATGATGTAGAACGCGAGGTAAATCATCCAGCCGCCAATGCCGAACAGCGACTCGCAATAAGCCCCGATAAACACCGCGATGGCGGCGGGCGCAATGGCGTATTCAATCAGGATGGCGGTGCCCGTGAGGAACCCGCCCCAAGGGCCGAAGGCACTGCGGGCAAACCCGTAGCCGCCGCCGGCGGTGGGGATCATCGAGGACAGTTCGGCTAGGGAAAAACACATGCACAGGTACATGGTGGCCATCAGCAATGTCGCCAGGAACATGCCGCCCCAGCCACCTTGGGCCAGGCCGAAGTTCCAGCCGGCGTAGTCGCCGGAGATGACATAGGCAACGCCAAGGCCGACCAGCAGCACCCAGCCGGCGGCGCCTTTTTTCAGTTCGCGTTGTTGGAAGTATTCGGAGTCGACTTTTTCGAAGTCGACGGAAGATCCAGTAGGTTCGCTAGGCATGGGATAGTACCCTTCATTCTTATTGTTTTGATCCCGACAGGTTGCCGCCGGGTAATGTAGGAGCGAGCTTGCTCGCGAAAAACCTGAGTGCGCCGCGGGTAGCCAGGCTGCCCGCGTAATCGTTAACGTTCTTCGCGAGCAAGCTCGCTCCTACAGAGGGCGGGTTGTCGGGGTTAGAAAAAGCCCAACGGATTAATGTCGTAACTGACCAGCAGGTTTTTAGTCTGCTGGTAGTGATCCAACATCATCTTGTGCGTTTCCCGGCCCACGCCGGATTTCTTGTAACCGCCAAACGCGGCATGCGCCGGGTACAGGTGGTAGCAGTTGGTCCACACGCGACCGGCCTTGATCGCCCGGCCCATGCGGTAGGCGCGGTTGATGTCGCGGGTCCATACACCGGCCCCCAGGCCGAACTCGGTGTCGTTGGCAATGGCCAGGGCTTCGGCTTCGTCCTTGAAGGTGGTGATGCTCACCACTGGGCCGAAGATTTCTTCCTGGAACACGCGCATCTGGTTATTGCCCTTGAGCAGGGTCGGCTGGATGTAATAGCCGCCGGCCATGTCGCCGCTGAGCTGCTCGACCTTACCGCCGGTCAGCAGTTGCGCACCTTCGCCCTTGGCGATATCCAGATAGGACAGGATCTTGTCGAACTGCTGCTCGGACGCCTGGGCGCCGACCATGGTGTCGGTGTCCAGCGGGTCGCCCCGTTTGATCTGTTCGATCTTCTTCATCACCACCTTCATGAAGTCGTCGTAGATCGACTCTTGCACCAGCGCCCGCGACGGGCAGGTGCACACTTCACCTTGGTTGAAGAACGCCAGCACCAGGCCTTCGGCGGCTTTTTCGATAAACGAAGGCTCGGCCTTCATGATGTCTTCGAAGAAGATGTTCGGCGACTTGCCGCCCAGCTCAACGGTGGACGGAATAATGTTGGTGGCCGCCGCATGCATGATGTGCGAGCCCACCGGCGTGGAACCGGTAAAGGCGATCTTGGCGATGCGCTTGCTGGTGGCCAGGGCTTCGCCGGCTTCTTTGCCGAAGCCGTGCACCACGTTCAGCACGCCCGGCGGCAGCAGGTCGCCGATCACTTCCAGCAGCACGTTGATCCCCAGCGGGGTTTGCTCGGCAGGCTTGAGCACCACGCAGTTGCCGGCGGCCAGGGCCGGGGCGAGTTTCCACGCGGCCATCAGCAGCGGGAAGTTCCACGGGATGATCTGGCCGACCACGCCCAGGGGTTCGTGGAAGTGGTAAGCGGCGGTGTGTTCGTTGATTTCGGCGCTGGTGCCTTCCTGGGCTCGGATGCAACCGGCGAAGTAGCGAAAGTGGTCGGCCGCCAGCGGGATGTCGGCGTTGAGGGTTTCACGCACGGCCTTGCCGTTGTCCCAGGTTTCGGTGATGGCCAGCAGTTCGAGGTTCTGCTCGATGCGGTCGGCGATTTTCAGCAGCACCAGCGAGCGGTCCTGGGCCGAGGTCTTGCCCCAGGCGTCGGCGGCGGCATGGGCGGCGTCCAGCGCCTTGTCGATGTCTTTGGCAGTGGAACGGGGGAATTCGGCGATAGGCTTGCCGTTGACCGGCGAGGTGTTGGTGAAATAGTTGCCCTCGACAGGCGCAACGAATTCGCCACCAATGTAGTTGCCGTACTTGGCCTTGAACGAAACGATCGCGCCTTCAGTACCGGGGTGTGCGTAACGCATGGTGGGTATCTCCTGGCTTTTATGTTTATTGGAGTGCAGCGCAAAGCGCTTGATAAAGCGTAGAGCAAAGGTTGGGCCACTGCTGCGCGAGCCAGGCAAATCAAGGGGTTAGGGTTTGTTGCAAGGCGTTGCTGTGGCGTACCTGGTACAGGTGGTGTGACAGTTTGTGCCACACGCGATACAGCCTGTGACCGGTGAGTCTGCCCGGGATTGCAATGGTCGGATGGCTGGGGGATGCTGGCTGTTCTCACGCAGGGAGAATAATAAGAACATGCACAATGATCATTTCAGTCGCCATGCCCAGCAAGTCTTGACCGTCACCCGTGGGCAAGACCTTTCCCAGGGCCCGGGCAGCGACCCGTCCATCGCCCGCTCCTGGCTGCGCTGCCTGGAGGACTATCACCTCGACCCCGCCCAGACCCTCGCCCCCACCGTGCTTGAACACGGCCGCCTGCTGGAAAGCCGCGAGCGCCTGCAACAAGTGCTGCACATTGCGGGCAGCGAGATGAACAGCCTGCACCAGCAATTATCGGGCGCCGGCCATGCCGTGCTGCTCACCGATGCACGCGGGGTGATCCTCAACTGTGTGACCGCGCCGTCCGAGCGCAAGATTTTCGAGCGCGCCGGGTTGTGGCTCGGCGCGGATTGGAGCGAGGCCTGTGAGGGCACCAATGGCATCGGCACCTGCCTGGTGGAGCGCCAGTCCCTGACCATTCACCGCGACGAGCATTTTCGCGGCCGTCATACCGGGCTGACCTGCTCGGCGAGCCCGGTGTTCGACCCGCAAGGTGAATTGCTCGCGGTGCTGGATGTGTCATCTGCGCGGGAGGCGGTGTCGCGCCAGAGCCAGTTCCACACCATGGCACTGGTGAACCTGTCGGCGAAGATGATCGAGAGCTGCTATTTCCTGCGGCATTTTGAACATCACTGGCTGTTGCGTTTTCACCTGCAAGCCGAGTCGGTGGGGCTGTTCAGCGAAGGGCTGGTGGCGTTCGATGGCGACGGGCGTATCTGTGCGGTCAATCAGAGCGCATTGAACCTGCTGGGGCAGGGGCGCAGCGGCTTGTTAGGGCAGCCGGTGGAAGCCTATTTCGACTGTTCCCTGGACCAGATGCTTGGGCGGGCCAGCGCCAATGCCACGGCCAGTTGGCCGTTGCGCACCCGTGATGGCCGGCAGTTGTTCGCCGCTGTGAGGGGGCAGTCGCGCAGCGTACCGGTCGCCATGCCGGTTCCTGCGGTGAAGACCGAGCCGCCTCGCCAACCGGGGATCTGCCTGGGCGATCCGGCCCTGCAAAACGATTTTCGCAAGGCGCTGCGGGTTTTCGAGCGCGACGTACCGTTGCTGGTCAGCGGTGAAACCGGGTCCGGCAAGGAAGCGTTCGCCAAGGCCGTGCACCAGGCCAGTCAGCGCGCCGATAAAGCCTTTATCGCCCTCAACTGTGCGGCCATCCCGGAAAGCCTGATTGAAAGTGAACTGTTTGGTTATCGTGCCGGCAGCTTCACTGGTGCCCGTAAGGAAGGCATGCAGGGCAAGTTGCAACAGGCCGACGGGGGCACGCTGTTCCTCGATGAAATCGGTGACATGCCGCTCGCGTTGCAATCGCGGCTCTTGAGGGTGCTGGAAGATCGCATGGTGGTGCCCCTGGGCGGCGAGCCCCAGGCGGTGAATGTCAGAATTGTCAGCGCCACGCACCGCAATCTGATTGAGCGCGTGCAGGAAGGCAGCTTTCGAGAGGACTTGTACTATCGACTGAACGGCCTGGAAGTTTCTTTGCCCGCAGTGCGTGAGCGCAGTGATAAAGAGCAGTTGCTGGCGTTTGTGCTGGAGCAGGAAGCCAGCGGGCAGCCGGTTTCGCTGCACGCCGCAGCGCGCCAGGCACTGTTGGCGTACGCCTGGCCGGGCAATGTGCGGCAGTTGCGTACGGTGTTACGCACGTTGGTCGCGTTGTGCGATGACGAATGGATCGGCCTGGATGACTTGCCCGCCATGATTCGCCAGGCGTCAACGCGCCAAGGCGTGGCGGATGTGCCGTCCCGCTCGATGCTGGAGGATGCCGAGCGCCTGGCGTTGGTCAGCGTCCTGGAACAACAGCGCTGGCAGATGACCCGTGCCGCCGAGCAGTTGGGGGTCAGCCGTAATACCCTCTATCGAAAGTTGCGTAAGTATGGCGTCGAGTTGCGTATTAAACGTGAACAGGGGTAATTATGTAGTTTCTACTGTGTGTGGATATGTGGAACTGGGGAATTTTTTTATCCACTTATTGAGTGCCACTGAATGATTGGCTCAATAAGGTGATTGCTATGAGAATTCCCGCTATTTTTAACCCGTTTAAAAGTGCTCTCCATAAAATCAGCCCGCCAAAAGTCGAGGTACCTGCTGCGGGTACTGCAGGTAAGTACCTACCTGTTCCCCGTACGAACTTGCCCAACGTTCCGTCTGATCCCCATCGAGTGCTAGCTAATCAGAACTTCAAAAAACTCTTGTTGGATATGAAGAGTCCTGGTGCCGCGGGTGCCAAGCTTCCTTCACATTCGCACCCTGCTCCAAAGACGATGGGTGACGTTGTACAGAACATGATCACGGCGGACCGCTTGGTCAAGGCGGGTGTTTTCAAGACCGGGCCAGACTTGAAAACGGTGACCCGCGACGCTTTTGTCAATGCGGCGGTCAATGGGCTGGTCAGCACGCCCCTGAGCATTGCGACCTATGCAGGCTCCGTCTGGAGTGGTGAGCAGATCAAGGGCGCGTTCTCCGCCAATACGCCCTTGTTGCCTGCGGCGCACCAGCCGGCACCCAGCCAACAGTCCAAAGGGGTGGCAGGCTTGGGCAATGAGCTGCCCAAGCCATCGGCGCAAGATCTGCAGTTACGCCTGGAAAACGCGGAATTAAAGCTGCTGTTGACGGTTAATACCATCCAGTCATTTGCCGAGGGAGGTAAGGGGCTTGCGTTGGATAAGTCGGCAGGCTGGCCAACGGAGTCGAGTGCACGTCTTGATCATCTGGAAAAGTTATATGACGCCGCCGAAACTTCCTTGAAAGCGCTCGCCGAACATAACGAGTTCATCTTCAAACCTTATAAAAATCCATTGCTGACGCCTGAAACTTCCATGACATCGCGCCTTGATGTGCTGGATAAGAGAAACGAAGTTATCCAGAAAATGATTGTTCGTATGCTTAATGTCTTGCAGGAAGAGGCGCCTCAGGAATCTGCGCAAGTCGTTTAATAATAGCGTTTGGTCGGGTACTGGCGCAGTGTC
Source organism: Pseudomonas palleroniana (assembly GCF_022836895.1). Taxonomy (NCBI): domain Bacteria; kingdom Pseudomonadati; phylum Pseudomonadota; class Gammaproteobacteria; order Pseudomonadales; family Pseudomonadaceae; genus Pseudomonas; species Pseudomonas palleroniana. The sequence goes on from NZ_CP092411.1 coordinate 1,289,382, forward strand.
CGGGCATTGGACTCCGGGGGAGGGGGCGGCAGCCTGCCAGGGCAAGCGCCGTGTGTAGGTAAAAGAGTGCCATTTGCCCCTCCCTGCGCTAACCTGCCTCGATGTTTTACGAGGTCGACTATGCACATTCATATTCTTGGTATCTGCGGCACATTCATGGGTTCGATGGCGGTTCTGGCCAAAGAGCTGGGCCATCATGTCACCGGCTCCGATGCCAACGTCTACCCCCCCATGAGCACGCAACTCGAGGCACAGGGCATCGAGCTGACCCAAGGCTATGACCCGTCGCAATTCGACCCGGTGCCCGACCTGGTAGTGATCGGCAATGCCATGTCCCGTGGCAACCCGGCGGTCGAGTACGTGCTCAATAAAGGTTTGCCTTATGTCTCCGGCCCGCAGTGGCTGGCGGACCATGTGTTGCAAGGCCGCTGGGTGTTGGCGGTGGCCGGCACGCACGGCAAGACCACCACCAGCAGCATGCTGGCCTGGGTGCTGGAGCACGCGGGCATGAGCCCGGGTTTCCTGATCGGCGGTGTACCGCAGAACTTCTCGGTGTCGGCGCGCCTCGGCGATACGCCGTTCTTCGTGATTGAGGCGGATGAGTACGACAGCGCGTTCTTCGACAAGCGTTCCAAATTTGTCCATTACCGCCCGCGCACGGCGATATTGAATAACCTTGAGTTCGATCACGCGGATATCTTCCCTGACCTGGCGGCGATCGAGCGGCAGTTCCATCATCTGGTGCGTACCATCCCGAGTGAAGGCCTGGTTATCCACCCGACCACTGAGCCTGCGTTGCAGCGCGTGATCGAGATGGGCTGCTGGACCCCGGTGCAAACCACCGGCGCGCACGGGCAGTGGCAGGTCAAACTGCTGAGCGACGACGGTTCAAGGTTTGAAGTGCTGTTTGAAGGTGAGTCCCAGGGCATTGTCGATTGGGGCATGACCGGCCAGCACAACGTCGCCAACGCGTTGGTCACCCTGGCGGCGGCACGCCATGTGGGCGTGGTGCCCTCCATGGGGATTGCCGCGTTGAGCGCTTTCAAGAGCGTCAAGCGCCGTATGGAAAAGGTCGCCGAGGTGAATGGGGTGACGATCTACGACGACTTCGCCCACCATCCGACGGCGATTGCCACCACCCTGGACGGCCTGCGCAAACGTGTTGGCGACGCGCCGATCATTGCCATTGTCGAGCCGCGCTCCAACTCGATGAAGCTCGGTGCGCACCGTGATGGCTTGCCGGAAAGCGTCAACGACGCCGATCAGGTGGTCTGGTACGCGCCGGCCAACCTGGGGTGGGATCTGCCGGCCATTGCGGCGCTGTGCACGGTGCCGTCGAAGGTCTGCGACTCGATCGAAGGCATCATCGAACACGTCAAGCAACGGGTCACGCCTGGCACTCACGTCGTGGTGATGAGCAACGGCGGTTTTGGCGGCCTGCACGGTAAATTGGCCGAGGCGCTGAAATGAGCGGCCCCGAGCGCGTCACCCTGGCGATGACCGGCGCCTCCGGCGCGCCCTATGGGCTGCGCCTGCTCGATTGCCTGGTACGCGAAGACCGTGAAGTGCACTTCCTGATCTCCAAGGCGGCGCAGTTGGTGATGGCGACCGAGACCGATGTCGCGCTGCCGGCCAAGGTCCAGACGATGCAGGCGTTCCTCACCGAATACACCGGTGCGGCGGCGGGGCAGATCAAGGTCTACGGCAAAGAAGACTGGATGTCGCCGGTCGCCTCCGGCTCCGGCGCGCCGGCCGCGATGGTGGTGGTGCCGTGTTCCACCGGTACCTTGTCGGCGATTGCGACGGGTGCTTGTAACAACCTGATCGAGCGGGCGGCGGATGTGACGCTGAAGGAGCGTCGCCAGTTGATCCTGGTACCACGCGAAGCGCCGTATTCGAGCATTCACCTGGAACACATGCTGAAGTTGTCGAACATGGGCGTGACCATCTTGCCGGCCTCGCCAGGCTTCTATCACCAGCCGCAGACCATCGATGACCTGGTGGATTTCGTGGTGGCGCGCATTCTGAACCTGCTGAATATTCCCCAGGACATGCTGCCACGTTGGGGTGAACATCATCTGAGCAGTGATGAATAAGGCGCTGTTGCTGTTGCTTGCGTTGCAACTGACGGGCTGCGCGACCGCACGCACGCTGGATGCGGCGCAACCTGGCGCGCCGGTAGTGTATGCCGGCACGCGCTTGGACCTGTATGCAATGAACGGCGGTTGCTGCGCCAAGGACCGGTTTGGCGCTGAGGCCCCGGCTTATCCTGGCGTGGACCTACCGGCAAGCGCAGTCCTGGATACGCTGCTGTTGCCACTGTCGGTGTTGACGGTACTGGGCGTGGGATTCAACGCAACGGGTGGCCTCTGACCTGAGTCTTCAAAACCCCACAAAACCATTGTGGGAGGGGGCTTGCTCTCAATAGCAGTGTGCCAGTCAGCTTATCTGTAACTGACCTGCCGCTATCGGGAGCAAGCCCCCTCCCACAGGGTTTTGTGTTTTCAGGTCTTTAAATGGGTTATTTGCCGAGCTTGCGCAGCTCATCCGACTTCAGCACTCGCACTCCATCCCTGGCATGATCTACCGGCAAGCGCAGTCTTGGATACGCTGTTGTTGCCACTGTCGGGGGCTTCAAAACCCCACAAAACCATTGTGGGAGGGGGCTTGCTCCCGATAGCAGTGTGCCGGTCAGCTTATCTGTAACTGACCTGCCGCTATCGGGAGCAAGCCCCCTCCCACAGGGTTTTGTGTTGCCAGGTCTTTAAATGGGTTATTTGCCGAGCTTGCGCAGCTCATCCGACTTCAACCCGCACTCTCCCTGGCATGGATCTACCGGCAAGCGCAGTTTTGGATACGCTGTTGTTGCCACTGTCGGGGACTTCAAAACACCACAAAATCATTGTGGGAGGGGGCTTGCTCCCGATAGCAGTGTGCCAGTCAGCTTATCTGTAACTGACATACCGCCATCGGGAGCAAGCCCCCTCCCACAGGGTTTTGTGTGTTCAGGTCTTTAAGTGGGTTATTTGCCGAGCTTGCGCAGCTCATCCGACTTCAGCACTCGCACTCCATCCCTGGCATGGATCTACCGGCAAGCGCAGTCTTGGATACGCTGTTGTTGCCACTGTCGGGATCTTCAAAACACCACAAAACCATTGTGGGAGGGGGCTTGCTCCCGATAGCAGTGTGCCAGTCAGCTTATCTGTAACTGACCTGCCGCTATCGGGAGCAAGCCCCCTCCCACAGGGTTTTGTGTTGCCAGGTCTTTAAATGGGTTATTTGCCGAGCTTGCGCAGCTCATCCGACTTCAACCCGCACTCTCCCTGGCATGGATCTACCGGCAAGCGCAGTCTTGGATACGCTGTTGTTGCCACTGTCGGGATCTTCAAAACCCCACAAAACCATTGTGGGAGGGGGCTTGCTCCCGATAGCAGTGTGTCAGTCAGCTTATCTGTAACTGACCTGCCGCTATCGGGAGCAAGCCCCCTCCCACAGGGTTTTGTGTTGCCAGGTCTTTAAAAGGGTTATTTGCCGAGCTTGCGCAGCTCGTCCGACTCCACCACCCGCACGCCATCCTGCTCTTCCAGCGCCAGACGCCACATGGCGCGGGCCAGTTCACAGACTTCGATGCCGCGGTATTTGCCCGGGATCAATCGCGACAATGGCCCGGCCAATTGTTCGGCCAATCGCGGCTCCAGGCGCTCCCCCAGCAATAGCGAAGGCCGCACGATGGTCAGTTGCGGCCAATCCTGTGCCTTCAACGCCAGTTCCATTTCGCCTTTGACCCGGTTGTAGAAAATCGAGGATTTCGGGTCGGCGCCAATGGCGCTGATCACGATCAAGTGGCGCGCGCCCAATTCCCGTGCGCGCTTGGCAAAGGCCACCACCATGTCCAGGTCAACGGCGCGAAAGGCGGCTTCCGAGCCCGCTTGCTTGATGGTGGTGCCCAGGCAGCAGAAGGCGATATCCACCTGGCCGCCCAGTTGCGGCAGGAACACGGCGGGGTCGCCTACAGGGTTCTCCAGGCGCGGGTGTTCGGCCAGGGGTTTGCGGCTCGGCGCCAGTACGCGGGTCACCGTAGGCTCGTTGAGCAAGCGGTCGAGCAAGTGCTCGCCGGTCAGCCCGGAAGCTCCGGCCAACAGGATATGTTGAGGTGTCAGGTACATGGTGTTTCCCCCCTTGTTACACGTTACAGCTTAGTTGCCTTTGGCTTCCTTGCTATTCATTGAGACGCTTTCGAGCGCCTTTCGGGCCTGCTGTTTACGTAAGAGTTGCCAATGGGCAATCACGCCTTTGGGGGCCCACATCTGCGGTTCCGAGGCTTCGAAGTTGTCAGCTTGTTCGCGCTCGGCCACGTGTAGTTGTGCCAGCTTGAACGCGTGTTGTAAATCGTCGGTCTGGTTGAAAGCCTGTACGAAAAGGGCATCGCCAAAGTAGGTAAAGTCTGCTTCTTCTGAGCAGCCGAAGGACACGCGATCGGCGCGCGAAGCGGTCATGATCAAGGTGCGTTCATCCTTGAGTGCCGGAATGAAGCCGCCGGAATAGCAGGCGGAGATCACGATGATCTTGTCACGGTTTTTCAGCGGCTCGAGCACGGCGGCCAATTCGTCGGCGGGCAGGTCGGCCAGTTCCATGCGCGGCTGGTCCAGCACGAACTCGTGTTCGTGGGTGCCGTGGCTGGTCATGTAAATGAACACCAGGTCTTCCGGCCCGGTGCGTTCGGCCAGGGTCTGCACGGCGCGGCGCAGGCTCTCGCGAGTGGCCAGCGGGCGGTCGGTGATATGGTCGCGGTGGTTGACCAGGCGAATCTGCCCTCGCGCACCGAAGCGGCTGGCGAGCATATTGCTGACGTAGTCGGCTTCGCGCAGGAACACGCTTTGCTTGCCATCGCCGGCGATGGCCAAGGTGTAGAGCTCGACGGCGGGCGTGGAGGGCGGCACCGCCGCGAGGGCCGCCTCGAGCAAGCGGCCTTGGGCCAGCACGCCGATTTCCAGCGGGTCGGGCAGCAGCTTGCCGTCGGCATCACGCACGCGCATGCCGTTGACCCAGGTGCCGGCCTGTACCGTGCCGTCGGTGAGGACGAGGGTGCCTTTGCCTTGATAGTTGTCGCTGTCGAAACCACCGATATAGAAGCTGCCATCGGTGAGGTTCAGGCGACCCTCGCCGGTAAAGCGCCATTCGCTGAACTGGCCCACATAGTGGCTGCCATCGATGCCGATCAGCTCGCCCTTGCCGCTCAGTGCGCCTTCCTTGAACTGGCCGATCCACACGTCGCCGTCGGCGTTTTCATAGCGGCCTTTGCCGTTGAGCTGGTTCTGCTTGAACTGGCCGACATAGATATCACCGTCGGCGCTGTTGAAGGTGCCATTGCCTTCGAGCTGGCCATCGACGAAGTGGCCGCTGAACTGGTTGCCGCTGTCGTCGTTGCGCTGGCCTTCGCCATTGGGTTTGCCGTGGGCGAACTGCCCCTGGTACTGGCTGCCATCAGCCAGCTCGAGGCGACCGAGGCCGGAATACTGGTCGTCGAGGAACTCGCCGCGATAGGTCATCTGCCCTTCTTTGAGGGTGCCTTCGCCGTTGCGTCGACCGTTTTTGAACCCGCCGACGTAGCTGCTGCCCGGGGTGGTCAGGCTGCCCTGACCGTCGAACAAGCCTTGCTTGAACTGGCCTTTATAGACCTCGCCGTTGCTGCCATGCCATTCGCCCTGGCCGTGCCACTGGCCCTTGTCGAAATGGCCGGCGTACCAACTGCCGTTGGGGTAGTCCACACGGCCCTGGCCTTGCAACAAACCGTCGACCACATCGCCACGATAGCGGCCGCCATCGGGCAGGCGCGCATCGGGCGGCAACAGCGATTCGCCGTCTCCGCAAGCGGTGAGCAACAGGGCAAGGGCAAGGGGAGCAAGTGGGCGCATAGCGGGATCCGGATAATTGAGCGCCGAGTATGCCGCAGCTGCGAGGTTCATACATAAATTTACATACACTGTGGCAAGGTTTATCACCTCACCACAGGCACGCCGTTACACGAAGCAGAGTGACAGCGACTCGGCGATGTAAGCGGGTTTTTCCTGGCCTTCGATTTCCAGGGTGGCGGTGGCTTTAAATAGCCATTGGCCAGGTTTCTTCTCAGTGACGTCGGTGAGGGTGACGTTCAGGCGGACCTTGGAGTTCACTTTCACCGGCTGGATGAAACGCACGCTGTCCAGGCCATAGTTGACCGCCATCTTCAGGCCCTCGGGCATGATCAGGATGTCTTCCATCAGCTTGGGCATCAGCGACAGCGACAGGAAGCCGTGGGCGATGGTGCTGCCGAACGGTGTCTGGGCGGCCTTGACCGGATCGACGTGGATGAACTGATGATCGCCCGTGGCTTCGGCGAACAGGTTGATACGCGCCTGGTCGATGGTGAGCCATTCGGAACGTCCCAGTTCCTTGCCGACATAATCTTTGAGCTGCGCTACAGGTACATAGGGCATTGCGACTCTCCTTGGTTCATCGGTTTTTTATAGGGGGCCAGATCCATGGTAGATCATCATGGGCAATCAGCTCGGTCAACCCACCATGCCTTTGGCGAATGCCGGAGCATAGGGCGGGCATGCTTATAATGCGGGCGAGTCTTGAGGGGGGAGAGAGCGGATGCTGTTACGTGGCCTGACCTGGCTAGTGCTGTTTCAATTGATCGGTACGGCGATCAACCACTTGCTGTTGCCGGTGCTGCCGGGGCCGATCATTGGCTTGCTGCTGATGCTGGGGTTCCTGATCTGGCGCGGTGAAGTCGGCGAGCCCCTGAGCCTGGCGGCCGGCAGCCTGTTGCGTTACTTGCCGCTGCTGCTGGTGCCGCCGGCGGTGGGGGTGATGGTGTACGCCAAGGACATTGCTGCCGACTTCTGGGCCATCGTCGGGGCGCTGGTGGTGTCGTTGGTGATCGCCATGGGCTTTGTCGGCCTGCTGATGCAACAGCTGGTCAAGCGTAAGGAGAAGGACCAATGACCTTCGACTGGTCGGGCGCGTGGGCGGCGGTGATTCATCATCCGTTATTCGGTATCGGTATCACCTTGGGCGCCTATCAACTGGTGTTGGCCGGTTTCGAGAAAACCCGTTGGATCTTCTTGCAACCCGTGCTGGTCTCCATGTTGCTGGTGGTCGCGGTGCTGCTCACCTGTGGCCTGAGTTACACCGAATACCGCAAGAGCACCGAGATCATGGGCATCCTGCTCGGCCCTGCGACCGTCGCCCTGGCTGTACCGCTTTATCTGAATTTGCGGCGGATTCGCCAATTGTTCTGGCCGATTTTTACTACGCTGGTGTTAGGCGGGGTATTGGCCACAGGCCTGTGCGTGTGGCTGGGCTGGTGGTTTGGTGCCGAGCATATGATGCTGATGACCATGGCACCCAAGTCGGTGACTTCACCGATCGCCATGCTGGTGGCTGAGCAGATCGGCGGCGTGGCGGCGTTGGCGGCGGTGTTTGTGCTGATCACCGGAGTGATCGGCGCGATGATCGGGCCGGCGTACCTCTCGGCACTGGGCGTGCGCAGCCCTGAAGCGCGGGGCATGGCCCTGGGCATGACCGCCCACGCGGTGGGCACGTCGGTGGCCTTGCAGGAAAGCGAAGAGTGCGGCGCCTTTGCGGCGCTGGCCATGAGTCTGATGGGCGTGGCCACGGCAGTGTTCCTGCCGTTGGCCGTGTCGGTGATCGTTTAAACCGGGGTTAAGGAAACCTTTATGAGTCTGGCGCTGTTCCCGCTCAATACCGTGCTGTTCCCAGGCTGCACCCTCGATTTGCAGCTGTTCGAGGCGCGTTACCTGGACATGATCAGCCGTTGCATGAAACGGGGCGAAAGCTTCGGCGTGGTGTGCATCCTCGATGGCAAGGAGGTCGGCCAGGCGCCCGACGGTTATGCGCTGATCGGCTGTGAAGCGTTGATCCGCGACTTCAAGCAGCAGGACAACGGCCTGTTGGGCATTCGTGTCGAAGGCGGGCGGCGTTTTCGCGTGCGGGAGGCCGGTGTGCAGAAAGACCAGTTGCTGGTGGCCGAGGTGCAATGGCTCGAAGAGCTGCCGGACCAGCCGCTGGAAGAGGAGGATGCAGACCTGCTGGCGCTGCTGCAGGCCCTGGCCGAACACCCGATGGTTGCCTCGCTGGACATGGGCACCCAGGCCGAAGGCCAGCAGGCCCTGGGCAATCAACTGGCTTATCTGCTGCCGTTCACCGAGGCGGACAAGGTCGACCTGCTGCAACTCGACGATCCACAACAACGGTTGGATGCCATCCAGATGTTGCTCGACGAGTTGCAGGGCGAACTTTTCGCTCAGTAGGCGTAGCGCAGCAGGGCGCTGGAGGTGCCGGTGAAGGCGATGACACCCAGCACCGCCACGATCACCGGCGACAGCAACCACCAGGTTTTTTGCGGCATGGCGGGCAGCGGGCTGCGGTATTGGCTGGCGGTCAGGCTCAAGGCACACACACTCATCGCCAGCAGCGTGCCGGCCAGAATATCCGTTGGCCAATGCGCGCCCAGGTAAACCCGTGACAGCGCGATGAATGCGGCGGGAATGCAGCCCAGCAGCAGCCAGGTCAGGCGCAGGCGTGTGGGTTGGCCGCGACCGGCCAGCACGGCCAGGGCGAGGAAGAACGCAAATGAACCTGAGGCGTGCCCGCTGGGCATGCTGAAACTGGTCAAGGGGTCGGTGAGGATTTCAGGGCGGCCACGAGCGAAAAACAACTTGGTGCCCGTGTTGATCACCGCCGCCCCGGCCAAGGTCGCGCCGACGAACAGGGCATGGCGCCATTGCCGCGCCAAAAACAGCAGGCCGGTGAACACGGCGCTGGCGACAAACATCTTCTTGAACTCGCCCAACTGGGTGACCATTACCATGGCCTCGTCCAGCCACGGGCTGCGGTGTTCCTGCACCAGTGCGCTCAAGCCCTGATCGAACGCGTCGAGGTGCGGGTAGCCGATAAACAGTGCAACCAATAGCGTCAGGCTGGCGCAGCCTATCCACAAAGTGGCACGACGATGGTCGCGCAAGCTGGCGTTCAAGCTCAGCCCCAGCAGCACCGCGAGACAGGCGGCGACCACCCCGGCTTGGGGCCAGAAGCCTTCGGGCAGCGGCAAGCGGAACGCTGCGCCCGTCGCCCAGCCCGGCAACAGGTAGGCCACCGACCAACCTGCCGCCGCCACAAGGCTCACGGCGGCGAAGCGTGGGAAGGGCATGTCGCACATGCCGGCCACCATCGGCAGCATGGGGCGCAACGGGCCTATGAACCGTCCTACCAACAGACTGGCAATGCCGTACTTGTGGAAATAGGTTTCGGCACCGTTCATCCATTCTGGATGGTGGCGCAGGCCGGGCAGGCGCCGGATATTCTGATGGAAGTGTCGGCCCAGGTAGTAGGAAACCCCATCCCCCAGCAAGCCGCCGAGGAAACCCAGCAACAGGGTTTCACTCAAGGACAGCGCGCCGCTGCCCGCCAGCGCGGCAATCGCAAACAGCAACACCGTGCCGGGTACGATCAGCCCGGCAATGGCCAGGCACTCCACGCACGCGACGACAAACACCGCCACCGCCAGCCATTCGGGGTTCAGCGTCAGCCAGCCGGTAATGCTATCGAGCCATTGGCTCATAAATCCTCACTCCCACATGCCTTGTTCACAATAAAAAATAATCGCGGCCTTCGACCTGGCCCCGGCGCAGCGGGTTCCGCGTGCAATAAGCGGCATAGCCGGCATCGACAAAGCGGTACATCAGGTGTTCGTCGCGCCCGCTGGGTATGCCCAGGCGAGTGGTCTGGAGGATATGCGTCGGCGCCTGGCCGACGTCTTCCACGTAGAGCGATTGCGGGTCAAAACGTTTTGCGTCCCACATCGGCACTTTCAGGCCCAGCGCTTTGCACAGCAGGGTCTGGCCGGCGCACAGCTTGTGCGAGGGGCGCGGGTGGCCGTTGGCGTCCGGGTTGTTCAGCAGCATCTGCGCCAGGCTGGCCGGGCCGGACACTTCGTCGACCCAGGGACAGGCCGATTTGATCAGCACGGCATTGCCGGGGCCCTTGGCGCTGAAGTTCAGCGAATCGCCACCGCGGGCGTAATACATATAGATATGACCACCATCCAGAAACAAAGCCTTACGCTTTTCTGTGTAGCCCAGTGAGGCGTGGCTGCCTTTTTCGGCCACGTAGTAGGCTTCGGTTTCAATAATTCGCGCTGAAAGCCAGAGATCGCCGACGCGATGACGTATGACTTTTCCGAGTAAATCGCGCGCAAGCATTTGCGCGTCGCGGTCGAAAAAGCTGTCGGGCAGCGCGCTGGCAGGGTGTTCGGGCAAAAAAATCGACATGGCGGTAGGGGGGAATACGGCTAAATGTGACGGAATCATAACAACTCCCACCTTAATTACCGCTGAACCTCGGATTTTTACAGTTCATTTCGACCATCCGCCCCTCACCGCTGTCAGTCGAGCGGCGTCACAGCTATAATCTGCCGCTTTCCTCCCTGCCAAGACTCCCTGACTATGACTGAGTCCGTTCTTGACTACATGACCCGCCTGGGTCGCGCTGCCCGTCAGGCCTCGCGATTGATCGCCCGTGCGAGCACCGCGCAGAAGAATCGCGCCCTGTTGGCCGCCGCCGATGCTCTGGACGCCTCGCGCTCCGAGCTGACCGCCGCCAACGAGCTGGACCTGGCCAACGGCCGCGCCAATGGCCTTGAGCCAGCCCTGCTGGACCGCCTGGCGCTGACCCCGGCGCGTATCGACGACATGATCGAAGGCCTGCGTCAGGTGGCCAAGCTGCCTGACCCCATCGGTGAAATCCGCGATATGCGCTACCTGCCGTCCGGCATCCAGGTCGGCAAGATGCGCGTGCCCCTGGGCGTGATCGGCATCATCTATGAGTCGCGCCCGAACGTGACCATCGACGCCGCGAGCCTGTGCCTCAAGTCCGGGAATGCCACCATCCTGCGCGGCGGTTCCGAGGCGATCAATTCCAACCGCGCCATTGCCGCGTGCATTCAGCAGGGCCTGGCAGTGGCCGAGTTGCCGGCCGAAGTGGTGCAGGTGGTGGAAACCACCGACCGCGCTGCCGTAGGTGCGCTGATCACCATGCCGGAGTTTGTCGATGTCATCGTGCCACGGGGTGGCAAGAGCCTGATCGAGCGTGTCAGCCGTGATGCCAAGGTGCCAGTGATCAAGCACCTGGACGGCGTGTGCCACGTGTTCATCGACGTCGCCGCCGATATCGACAAGGCCATCCGCATTGCCGACAACGCCAAGACCCACCGCTACGCCCCGTGCAACACCATGGAAACCCTGTTGGTGCACGCCGGCATTGCCGAGCGCGTGCTGCCGCCGCTGGCTGCCATTTACCGGGACAAGGGCGTGGAACTGCGCGGTTGTGTGCGTACCCGTGCGTTGCTGGGCGCGGACGTGATCGAAGCGACCGAGCTGGACTGGTACACCGAATACACCGCGCCGATCCTGTCGATCAAGATTGTCGACGATCTGGACGAGGCTATCGAACACATCAACACCTACGGTTCCAAGCACACCGACGCCATCGTTTCCGAGCATTTCAGCGATGCCCGGCGTTTCCTCAACGAAGTGGACTCCGCTTCGGTGATGATCAACGCCTCGACGCGTTTTGCCGACGGCTTCGAGTATGGCCTGGGGGCGGAAATCGGTATCTCCACCGACAAGCTGCACGCTCGTGGTCCGGTGGGCCTGGAGGGCCTGACCAGCGAGAAATACGTGGTGTTCGGCGACGGTCATGTGCGCACTTGATGACTAAACGCATCGGGCTGCTCGGCGGTACCTTCGACCCCGTGCACATCGGCCATTTGCGCAGCGCGCTGGAAGTCGCGGATGCCCTCGCGCTGGATGAGCTGCGCATGATGCCCAACGCACGGCCGCCGCATCGCGATACGCCGCAGGTGTCACCGCAGCAGCGCCTGGAAATGGTGCGCCTGGCGGTGGAGGGCATTGCGCCGCTGGTGATGGACGACCGTGAGCTCAAGCGCGATAAACCGTCCTACACTGTTGACACCCTGGAGCTGATGCGCGCCGAGTTGGCCGCGGATGACCAGTTGTTTCTGCTTTTGGGCTGGGACGCATTTTGCGGCCTGCCCTCTTGGCATCGCTGGGAGGAACTCCTCCAGCATTGCCACATCCTGGTTTTGCAACGCCCGGATGCCGACAGCGAACCGCCGGATGCCTTGCGCAACCTGCTGGCCGCGCGGTCGGTAAGTGACCCCTTGGCCCTGACCGGGCCGAACGGGAATATTGCATTCGTCTGGCAGACCCCGCTTGCGGTGTCCGCCACCCAGATCCGTCAACTGCTGGCCAGCGGGAAGTCGGTACGTTTCCTGGTGCCTGACGCGGTCCTGGCCTACATCGATGCGCACGGGCTTTACCGTGCGTCGAACTGAAAAGGCGCGCTTGAACGCACGAACAGTCGTGCAGCGAGCGCCCGAACATACGAGCAAAACGAGTTTTATATGACGAACAAAGACGTAAGCAAAGTTAAGCGCAAAGGCACCTTCAAAAGCGCGCCGTTGCCGGTTGAAGCCCATGTTGGCCCGGAGCTGGCCGGCGAAGAGCTGGTGAAGGTTGCCGTGGCTGCCCTGGAAGACGTCAAGGCCCAGGACATCCAGGTGCTGGACGTACGCGACAAGCAAAGCATCACCGACTTCATGATCATCGCCACCGGTACTTCGAACCGCCAGATCGGCGCGATGCTGGACAAGGTCCGCGAAGCCGTCAAAGCCCAGGGCGTGAAGCCGCTGGGTGAAGAAGGCAAGGGCGACAGCGACTGGGTGCTGCTGGACATGGACGACGTGATCGTTCACATGATGACGTCCAACGCCCGCCAGTTCTACGACCTGGAGCGTCTGTGGAAAGGCGCCGAGCAGAGCCGCGCGGCTGACGGCAAGCACCACAGCCCGGAAGTGGGCCACGCACACTTCGACAAGCTCAACAAAGACCAGGAATAAGGAACGGCTGTGCGCCTGCGTCTGATCGCTGTCGGTTCACGCATGCCCAAGTGGGTGGAAGAAGGCTGGCACGAGTATGCCAAGCGTCTGCCCGCTGAGCTGTCGCTGGAACTGGTGGAAATACCGCTCAATACCCGGGGCAAGAATGCCGACGTGGCTCGCTTTATCCGTCAGGAAGGCGAAGCCATGCTGGCCAAGGTCGGCCCCAACGAGCGCATCGTCACCCTCGAAGTGCACGGCAAACCCTGGAGCACCGAGCAGTTGGCGGTGGAGCTGGATCGCTGGCGCCTGGACTCGCGCACCGTCAACTTCATGGTCGGCGGCCCCGAAGGGCTGGCCCCGGAAGTCTGTGCGCGGGCCGACCAGCGCTGGTCGCTGTCGGCGCTGACGTTGCCGCACCCGTTGGTAAGGATCCTGATCGGTGAACAGCTGTATCGCGCCTGGACAGTGCTGTCCGGGCACCCTTACCACAAATAGTCTGCGCCCCTCCCGATGACCCAGCCGATCCGCATCAAGGACCACGAGAAAGACGCACGTCTGGTACGTTCGCGGGTGGTGTTTGGTGCGATTCTGGTGGTCGCCCTGCTGGGTGTGCTGATTGCGCGCCTGTATTTCCTGCAGGTGATCCAGTACGACTATCACTCCACGTTGTCGGAGAACAACCGGGTGCATGTGCAGCCGATTCCGCCGACCCGTGGCCTGATTTTCGACCGCAATGGCGTGGTGGTGGCGGACAACCGACCCAGCTTCAGCCTGAGCATGACCCGCGAGCGTTCCGGCGACTGGCAGCAGGTCCTCGATGTGATCGTCGAGGTGCTGCAACTGACGCCGGAAGACCGGGCGATCTTCGAGAAGCGCATGAAACAGGGGCGTCGGCCATTCGAGCCGGTGCCGATCCTGTTTGAGCTGACCGAAGAACAGATCGCACGGATCGCGGTGAACCAGTTCCGCCTGCCGGGTGTGGAAGTGGTGGCGCAGTTGGTGCGGCATTACCCGCAAGGGCCGCACTTTGCCCACTCCGTAGGCTATATGGGGCGGATCAACGAGAAAGAGCTGAAAACCCTCGATCCGGTCAATTACAGCGGTACTCACCATATCGGCAAAACCGGTATCGAGCGCTTCTACGAGCCCGAGCTGCACGGCCAGGTCGGTTACGAAGAAGTCGAGACCAACGCTCGCGGCCGGGTGCTGCGGGTGCTCAAGCGTACCGACCCGGTGCCGGGCAAAGACATTGTGTTGAGCCTGGACATCAAGCTGCAGGAAGCGGCTGAGATGGCGCTGGGTGGACGTCGTGGCGCCGTGGTAGCGCTGGACCCGAAGACAGGCGAAGTGCTCGCGATGGTCAGCCAGCCGAGCTTCGACCCGAACCTGTTTGTCACCGGGATCAGCTTCAAGGCCTACGCCGAGCTGCGCGACTCCATCGACCGGCCGCTGTTCAACCGCGTGCTGCGCGGCCTGTACCCGCCGGGTTCGACGATCAAGCCCGCCGTGGCAATTGCCGGCCTGGATGCTGGTGTGGTGACAGCCTCCAGCCGTGTGTACGACCCCGGCTATTACATGCTGCCCAACTACGATCACAAATACCGTAACTGGAACCGTACCGGCGACGGCTATGTCGACCTGGACACTGCGATCATGCGTTCCAACGACACTTATTTCTACGACTTGGCCCACAAGCTGGGGATCGATCGCCTGTCCGCCTATATGAGCAAGTTCGGCCTCGGTCAGAAAGTCTCCCTGGACATGTTCGAAGAATCCCCCGGCCTGATGCCGTCGCGGGAGTGGAAGCGTGCGACCCGTCGCCAGGCCTGGTTCCCAGGTGAAACCCTGATCCTCGGTATCGGCCAGGGTTATATGCAGGCCACGCCTTTGCAACTGGCCCAGGCGACGGCGCTGGTGGCCAACAAAGGGATCTGGAACCGCCCGCATCTGGCCAAGACCATCGAAGGTGAGAAACCCGTGGATGAAAACCCGATCCCGGACATCGTGCTGCGCGACTCGTCCGATTGGACCAAGGTCAATCACGGCATGCAGCAGGTGATGCACGGCGCCCGCGGTACGGCGCGCAAGGCGGCAATCGGCGCGCAATACCGCATCGCCGGCAAGAGCGGTACGGCCCAGGTGGTCGCGATCAAGCAGGGCGAGAAATACGACCGCTCCAAGGTTCAGGAACGCCACCGTGACCACGCCTTGTTTGTCGGTTTTGCCCCGGCGGACGACCCGAAGATCGTGGTGGCCGTGATGGTCGAAAACGGTGAGTCCGGTTCCGGCGTTGCCGCGCCCGTGGTGCGCCAAGTGATGGACGCCTGGTTGTTGGCCGACGACGGCAGGCTCAAGCCCGAATATGGTGGCCCCCCTTCAAGCCCCGAGGTTACGGCCCGTGAAGAGTAATTTTGACCGCATCCTCTCCAGCGACGATGTGATGCGTCGCCGTGCGACGCTGCTGCAGCGCATGCACATTGATGGCCCGTTGTTGATCCTGCTGCTGACCCTGGCGGCCGGAAGCCTGTTCGTGCTGTATTCGGCCAGCGGCAAGAACTGGGATTTGCTGATCAAACAAGCGTCCTCGTTCGGCCTGGGTCTGTTGTCGATGGTGGTGATCGCCCAGCTGGAGCCACGGTTCATGGCGCGCTGGGTGCCACTGGGTTACGTGGCCGGTGTGTTGCTGCTGGTGGTGGTGGATGTGATGGGGCACAACGCCATGGGCGCGACCCGCTGGATCAACATTCCAGGGGTGATTCGCTTCCAGCCGTCGGAATTCATGAAGATCCTGATGCCGGCGACCATCGCCTGGTACCTGTCCAAGCGCACCTTGCCGCCGCAGCTCAAGCATGTGGGCATCAGCCTGATCCTGATCGGCGTACCGTTTATCCTGATCGTGCGCCAACCCGACCTTGGCACCTCGCTGTTGATTCTCGCGGGTGGTGCGTTCGTGCTGTTCATGGGCGGGCTGCGCTGGCGCTGGATTCTCAGCGTATTGGCTGCCGCCATCCCCGTGGCCGTGGCCATGTGGTTCTTCTTTATGCACGATTACCAGAAGCAACGGATCTTGACCTTCCTCGATCCGGAAAGCGACCCGTTGGGCACCGGCTGGAACATCATCCAGTCCAAGGCGGCCATTGGCTCAGGTGGCGTATTTGGCAAGGGTTGGTTGCTGGGCACCCAGTCGCACCTGGACTTTTTGCCGGAAAGCCACACCGACTTCATTATTGCGGTGATGGGTGAAGAGTTCGGCCTGGTGGGCATCTGCGCGCTGTTGCTGATCTATCTGCTGCTGATCGGTCGCGGGTTGGTGATTACCGCCCAGGCGCAGACGCTGTTCGGTAAATTGCTGGCCGGCAGCCTGACCATGACTTTTTTTGTTTACGTTTTCGTCAACATCGGTATGGTCAGTGGCCTGCTGCCGGTGGTTGGGGTGCCGTTGCCGTTCATTAGCTACGGCGGAACTTCGCTGGTGACATTGCTGTCAGCGTTTGGGGTTTTGATGTCGATTCATACGCATCGCAAGTGGATCGCACAGGTTTGAATAAGGTGAAGATGTCAATGCAAGTAATGCGCGGCTGGGCGACTCGGCACGCGTCCTGGATGGGCCTGATCGGGCTGCTGGGCGCGACGCAGGAGGCGCTGGCCGGTGACTACGATGGTTCACCCCAGGTTGCCGAATTTGTCGGTGAAATGACCCGCGACTACGGGTTCGCGGGCGAACAGCTGATGGGCGTGTTTCGCGAAGCCCAGCGCAAGCAGGCGATCCTCGACGCGATCTCGCGCCCCGCCGAACGCGTGAAGCAGTGGAAGGAATATCGTCCCATGTTCCTCACCGATGCCCGCGTGGCGCGTGGTGTGGACTTCTGGCGTCAGCACGAGGCTGCACTGGCCCGCGCCGAGCAGGAATACGGTGTGCCGGCCCAGGTCATCGTTGCGATCATCGGCATTGAAACCTTCTACGGGCGCAATACGGGCAGTTACCGGGTGATCGACGCCTTGTCGACCCTGGGCTTCGATTACCCGCCACGCGCCGAATTCTTCCGTAAGGAGCTGCGCGAATTCCTCTTGCTGGCTCGCGAAGAGCAGGTTGACCCGTTGACCCTCAAGGGTTCCTACGCAGGCGCGATGGGCCTGCCGCAATTCATGCCGAGCAGCTTTCGGGCTTATGCGGTGGATTTCGACGGTGATGGCCATATCAATATCTGGAGCAACCCCGACGACGCGATTGGCAGCGTGGCCAGCTACTTCAAGCGCCACGGCTGGGTGGCCGGCGAACCCGTGGTGATTCGTGCCGATGTGACCGGCGATCGCGCCGATGAAGGCCTGACCCAGGGCATCGAGCCTGCCAAGACGGTCGGGGAGTTGCGGGCGCTGGGCTGGTCGAGTCAGAATGCGCCACGCGATGATATGCCGGTGACGGCGTTCCGCCTGGAAGGTGAAAATGGCCCGGAATACTGGATGGGCCTGAAGAATTTCTACGCAATCACGCGTTATAACCGCAGCGTGATGTACGCCATGGCCGTGCATCAGCTGTCAGACATGCTGGTCCAAGCACGGGGCAACAAGTAATGCGGGTATCGCCGTTCAATAAACCGCTCAAGCTGGTGGCGTTTGCCGCGTTGTCCTTGCTGGTTGTCAGTTGCTCCTCCACGACCAGTCGCGCACCCGCGTCGAAGGGCGGGGCTATCGTCCGCGCCCAGCCGGGCCTGGACATCAACCGCGCGCATAAAGATGGCGCACCGTGGTGGGATGTCGATGTTTCGAAGATCCCGGACGCCACCCCAACCCTGCACACCGGCCCGTACAAGGCCAACCCCTATACCGTGCTGGGTAAAAACTACTTCCCGTTGCAGGACTCCAAGAGCTACTCGCAAACGGGTACGGCGTCCTGGTACGGCACCAAGTTCCACGGCCAGAACACCGCCAATGGCGAAGTGTATGACCTGTACGGCATGAGCGCGGCCCACAAGACCTTGCCGCTGCCCAGCTATGTGCGGGTGACCAACCTGGACAACAACCGCACGGTGATCCTGCGGGTCAATGACCGTGGGCCGTTCTATTCCGACCGGATCATCGACCTGTCCTACGCGGCCGCCAAGAAGCTCGGTTATGCCGAGACCGGTACGGCGCGGGTGAAGGTCGAAGGTATCGACCCGGCACAGTACTGGGCCCAGCGTGGCAAGCCGGCGCCGTTGATGCTCAACGAACCGCAGACGCCACAGCCACAGGTCACCGCTTCGGCCGGCAAGATCGAACAGTGGACGCCGCCGCCGGCGCAGCACGCACCGGATACCGTGGTTGTACCGCGTGCCGCACCCGGCGCCTCGATGGCCGGCGGGCAATACCTGCAAGTGGGCGCTTTCGCCAACCCGGACGCGGCGGAACTGCTAAGGTCGAAACTCAGCGGTATGGTCAGGGCGCCGGTATTCATCAGCTCCATCGTGCGTAACCAGCAGACCCTGCACCGTGTGCGCATGGGCCCGATCGGCTCGCCGAGCGAGGTTGCGCAAGTACAGAACAGCGTGCGTCTGGCCAACCTGGGGCAACCCAGCGTGGTCACCGCAGAGTAAAAGTAAGGGATTGATGGCTTGGGCCCGCACGCGGGTTCGAGCCTTGGTTGTTGGCTCGTTGAACAATAAAAACCCAGGGGCAAGGGGTGAGCGGGCAACCGAACACGCGACAGTCTGGAAGCGGGCTGTCTGAATAGTTTTGCCCGCGAGGGCAAGTTTTTATAAGCAATTTCGAGAGACGGATGAACATCACCACCTTAGCCAAACGCACGTGCCTGCTTCTTTCGCTGATCATCACCCCGGCCGCCTGGGCGGCTGAGATGGTGCCGGCTTCCCCGCAACTGGCCGCCAAGGCCTGGGTCCTCATGGATGCCGCCAGCGGCAACGTGCTGGTCGAGAGCAACGGTGACGAACGCCTGCCACCGGCCAGCCTGACCAAGCTGATGACGGCTTACATCGCGACCCTGGAAATCCGTCGCGGCCAGATCGGCGAGAACGACCCGGTGACCGTCAGCGAAAACGCCTGGCGTACCGGCGGTTCGCGGATGTTCATCAAGGTGGGTTCGCAGGTGACTGTCAGTGACCTGCTGCACGGCATCATTATCCAGTCCGGTAACGACGCCAGCGTCGCCCTGTCCGAGCACATCGCCGGCAGCGAAGATGCATTCGCCGACCTGATGAACAAGACCGCCGGCGACCTGGGCATGACCAATAGCCACTTCATGAACCCGACCGGCCTGCCGAACCCTGAGCATTACTCCTCGGCGCATGACATGGCGGTACTGGCTCGCGCCATCATCCGTGTCGACCCGGTTCACTACGCGATCTACTCCCAGAAAGAATTCTTCTGGAACAACATCAAGCAGCCTAACCGCAACCTGTTGCTGTGGCGTGACAAGACCGTCGACGGTCTGAAAACCGGCCACACCGACGAAGCCGGCTACTGCATGGTGTCGTCCGCTGTACGTGATGGCCAGCGTCTGATCGCCGTAGTCTTCGGTACCAACAGCGAGCAGGCTCGTGCGGCCGAGACGCAAAAACTGCTGACTTACGGCTTCCGTTTCTTCGAAACCCAGACCTTCTACAAGAAGGGTGCCGAGCTTGCGACCGCGCCGGTATGGAAAGGCGCCACTTCCCAAGTCAAGGCCGGCCTGGCTGAAGACCTGACCCTGACCATGCCGAAAGGCCAGCTGAAAAAGCTCGCTGCCAGCATGACCATGAACCCGCATCTGGTTGCGCCAATCGCCAAGGGCGACGTGATCGGTAAGGTCGAAGTGAAGCTGGACGACAAAGTGGTGCACAGCGCCGACCTGATCGCTCTGGACGCCGTTGATGAAGGTGGTATCTTCCGCCGCGTGTGGGATAGCATCCGTCTATTCTTCTACAGCTTGTTCAACTGATAGTGTGCACCTGCAAAGCCCCGTGTCGACCCGACACGGGGCTTTGCCCGTCGCCACGGCTTACGCTTACGAGGCCGTTACGCCATGACCGATAAAGAAGTAAAGGCGCCAAAGATCGAATTCCCAGTGACTGATTATCCAGTCAAAGTGATCAGCGATACCGGTGTAGGCAACAAGGACAAGATTCTCGAGATCGTGCGTAAACACGCCACGATCAACGACAACCGGGTGGACGAGCGTTCGAGCACCAACGGTAAGTACACCACGATCCAATTGCACATCGTTGCGACGGATCAGGACCAGCTCTACAACATCAACAGCGAACTGCGGGCCACCGGCTTCGTACACATGGTGCTGTGATGTCGCAGGTCCTGGGCTTTCGCGAGCTCGGCCGGATGGACTACGAGCCCGTCTGGCATGCCATGCAGCGCTTCACCAACGAACGCGGTACTTCGGCTCCCGACGAAGTCTGGCTGGTGGAACACCCGCCGGTGTTCACCCAGGGCCAGGCCGGCAAGGCCGAGCATCTGCTGCTGCCGGGTGATATTCCGGTGGTGCAGGTCGACCGAGGTGGCCAGGTGACTTACCATGGGCCTGGTCAACTGGTGGCTTATCTGCTGCTGGACGTACGCAAGCTGGGTTTCGGCGTACGCGATCTGGTCAGCCGCATGGAGGCTTGCCTGATCGAGCTGTTGGCCAGTTACGGCGTGACGGCCGCGGCCAAGCCCGATGCGCCGGGTGTCTACGTGCAAGGCGCGAAAATCGCTTCGCTGGGGCTGCGTATTCGTCATGGGTGTTCATTTCATGGCCTGGCCCTGAACGTGGACATGGACCTGGCGCCGTTTCGCCGGATCAACCCGTGCGGTTACGCCGGGCTGGCCATGACCCAATTGAGCGAGCATGCCACACCGATTAAATTTGCCGAGGTAAGTGCCCGGCTGCGTGCGCAGCTCGTCAAACACCTCGACTATGCTGAGCAGACGACCCTGACGGGCGGAATCGACTGATTATGACTACTGATGCAGTGCAAACCATGATCCCGACGGTGGACGTTACCGAACGTCCGGCCCCGGCCCCGCGTGCCAAGGTGGAAGCCGGCGTCAAGCTGCGCGGCGCCGAGAAGGTTGCACGCATCCCGGTGAAGATCATCCCGACCACCGAACTGCCGAAGAAACCTGACTGGATCCGCGTGCGCATCCCGGTTTCGCCGGAAGTCGACCGTATCAAGTCCCTGCTGCGCAAGCACAAGCTGCATAGCGTGTGCGAAGAGGCCTCCTGCCCGAACCTGGGCGAATGCTTCTCCGGCGGCACCGCCACCTTCATGATCATGGGTGATATCTGCACCCGTCGTTGCCCGTTCTGCGACGTTGGCCACGGCCGTCCGAAGCCATTGGACGTCAACGAGCCGGAAAGCCTGGCCATCGCCATCGCCGACCTGCGTCTCAAGTACGTAGTGATCACTTCGGTAGACCGTGACGACCTGCGCGACGGCGGTGCCCAGCACTTTGCCGACTGCATTCGTGAAATCCGCAAGCTGTCGCCGAACGTGATGCTGGAAACCCTGGTGCCGGACTACCGCGGCCGTATGGACGTAGCGCTTGAAATCACCGCTGCCGAGCCGCCGGATGTGTTCAACCACAACCTGGAAACCGTGCCACGCTTGTACAAGGCTGCACGTCCTGGTTCGGACTACCAGTGGTCGCTGACCCTGCTGCAGAAATTCAAGCAGATGATGCCGCACATTCCGACCAAGTCCGGCCTGATGCTCGGCCTGGGCGAGACGGACGAAGAAGTGATCGAAGTCATGAAGCGCATGCGCGAGCACGACATCGACATGCTGACCCTGGGCCAGTACTTGCAACCGTCGCGCAGCCACCTGCCGGTGCAGCGTTTCGTGCATCCGGACACCTTCGCCTGGTTCGCCGAAGAAGGTTACAAGATGGGCTTCAAGAACGTGGCTTCCGGCCCGTTGGTACGCTCCTCGTACCATGCCGATGAGCAGGCCAAGCTGGTCAAGGCAAGCCTGGTTTCCTGATAGGGATTCAGACCCAATGTGGGAGGGGGCTTGCTCCCGATAACGGAGTATCAGGCAGCTTATGTGCTGCAGATGTACCGCTATCGGGAGCAAGCCCCCTCCCACATTTCGTTGCGTGTCAGTTAGGGAGAGTTGTGTATGACCGTAGCCGTTCCAGCCCTGCGTTCCGAAGGCACTATTGCCCTGATCGCACCCGCCGGCCCCGCCGCGCTGGATGTCGAAAAAGCCGGCCAATGGATGCGTGCCCGCGGCTACCAACTGCGAATCTTCCCTGGGGTCTATGAGCGCGACGGCTACCTTGCCGGCAGCGATAAAACCCGCCTCAACGATCTTCACAAGGCGTTTGCCGACCCTGACATCGACGCGATCTTCTGCCTGCGCGGCGGCTACGGCACGCCCCGGCTGCTCGATAGCATCGATTTCGACCTGCTACGCACCCACCCCAAGCCTTTCGTGGGCTATAGCGACATTACCGCGCTGCACCTGGCCATCAGCCGTTATGCGGGTTTCGTGACCTTCCATGGCCCCATGCTCAATGCCGACCTGTTGGGCGACAAGCTGCCACCTACCGAGTCTTCATTGTTCGCCATGCTGCGCGGCCAACTGGGCACCGGCAGCGTGCTGGCGCACCCGGTGGCCTACCCGTTGAGCACCGTCTCGCCGGGCATTGCCTGCGGGCGCTTGCTGGGCGGCAACCTGTCGATGATCGCGGCAGTGATGGGCACGCCGTACGAGATCGAGGCTGAGGGCATCATCCTGCTGATCGAAGACGTCAACGAACCCCTTTACCGGATTGACCGGTTGCTGACCCATTTGCGCCTGGCAGGCAAGTTGGCCCAGGTCGCCGGTGTGCTGGTGGGGGATGTCGCCGGGGTGGATCCAGCCGCGTTGGAGCGTCTGCTGAAGCAGACCTTCGAGCCGCTGTGCATTCCGGTGCTGTCCGGCTGGCGCAGTGGGCATTGCGATCCGAACCTGACACTGCCGATGGGCGCGTTGGTGCGGTTGGATGCGGGGGAGCAGCGGGTGGTGTTGGAACAGGATGTGGTGTTTAAACCCTGAAACCGCCATCGGGAGCAAGCCCCCTCCCACAATGACGGTGTTCACAAATTCAGATATGTGAATACAGCCAGTGTGGGAGGGGGCTTGCTCCCGATGGCGTCAGTCGCCATAAGCTGATCTACCGGCTCTGCAACGACTCCAGCAGCTTCACTGTCGGATACCCATCCGCCGGCCAGCCCAATGACTGCTGCGCCGCGCGAATGGCCTTGCGCGTATTCGCGCCGATGATCCCGTCTGCGTTGCCCGCGTCATAACCCTTGGCGCTGAGCACTGTCTGCAAATCTATACGCTGGGAGCGGCTCAGCGGCAGTTCGTCCTTCGGCCAACTGCCAAGGATCACACCTGCTCCGCTGAACCGCTGCGACAACAAGCCCACCGCCAGCGCATAGGATGAAGAGTTGTTGTACTTGAGGATCGCCCGGAAGTTATCCAGCACCAGGAATGCCGGGCCTCGATAACCGGCCGGCAGCAGCAGGGCGGCGGAGAGTTGCTCGACATTCGGCGGCATACTGCTGCCGGCCGGCAGCTGGATTCCCAGCCGCATCCATTCGGTGACGGTCTTGCGGATGCCGCCGTCGGCCAGGCTGTAGTCGAAGTTGGCTGGCAATTGCCGTACTTCAAAGCCCCACGGCTGGCCGCGCTGCCAGCCGGAGCTCTGCAGGTAATGGGCGGTGGAGGCGAGGGCGTCGGCCGGGCTGTTCCAGATGTCGCGGCGACCGTCGCCGTCGAAGTCGACCGCGTGGGTGTTATAGGTGGTCGGGATGAACTGGGTCTGGCCCATGGCGCCGGCCCAGGAGCCTTTCATCTGGTCGGCAGCGATATCGCCATGCTGGATGATTTGCAGCGCCGCCAGCAGTTGGGCCTGGGCAAACGCCGGGCGACGGCCTTCATAGGCCAGGGTCGCCAGGGAGCGAATCACCGAATTGTTGCCCTGGAACTGGCCGAAGTTGCTTTCCATGCCCCAGACGGAGACCAGTGCTTGGCGATCAACGCCGTAACGCTCCTCGATGCGTTGCAGGATGTCGGCGTATTTGATCAGCAAGGCCTGGCCATTACGCACACGCAGCGGCGACAGTGCGCCGTCGAGGTATTCCCATACCGGGCGGGAAAATTCCGGTTGGCTGCGGTCGGCGCGGATAACCGCCATATCGGGCGTGACCCCGGCAAAGGCGTTATCGAACACCGCCGGCGTGATGCCGGCCTTCAGGGCTTCGGCGCGAAACCCGGCCATCCACTCGGCAAAGGTTTGGGTCGGCTGGATATCGAGATTGTCCACCGCCAACGGGGCCACCACTGCGGGCGCTACGGCCGGCGCGGTCTGGAGTTTAGGCAGGGGCTGGGCATCTGCGGCGGTGGGTTTTTCCGCGCAGGCGACAAGCAGAATGAGGCTGGAGGCAGCGATCAATTGGCGAAGGTGCCAACGACGGGAAAGACTAGAGGGCATGCACAGGTCCAGGAATTACAGATCAGGTGCAGACCTTATCATGCCGGAGGGGCGCTTGCCTTCAGGCAGCCAGAAAGTAAGAAGCCTCCCAGCTATTAGACTGGAAGGCTTCGCGGCGGTAACTGCCTTTGCCCTTGCCGGCGCGTTCCTGACGGCTGCGGAACAGTGGCTGGGCGATGATGGATTTGGCCTTGTTGGGGCCATGCTTGGATGGCTTTTTGCTCATGGTGGGTACTCTCGTTGGGGGAAGCAGCGGTGCAAATAATCTGCCGAAGTTGTGCGGCTGTAAAGCCTGACAAGTTTCTTGGAATGTAAGCGCAGTCAAAATCTGCGAAGGAAGGTTATTCGGCGGGAAGGCTGAGCCGCTGACCCGCCATCAACAGCGACAAGCGACTCAGGCTCATCCACGGCGAACCTGCCGCCTGGCCCTTGATCTGCGCGTCAATGCGTTGTGCCTCCAGCAATAACTGCGCCCAGCGTTGCGCCGAGTGCCGTTGCAGCGCTTTGCTCATCAGGGGTTTGCGTTTGTCCCAGACGGGTGGCTTGGCCTGGCTGAAGGCTCTGTCCAGGGGCGTGCCCTGGCTGTATTGCAGGGCAATATTGGCCAGCACCCGTAGCTCCCGGGCCAGGGCCCAGAGAATCACCGGCGGTTCGACGCCTTCACCGCGCAACCCTTCGAGCATGCGCAGGGCGTGGGCGGGCTCACCGTTGAGGATCGCATCCACCAGCCCGAATACGTCGAAGCGCGCGCTGTCAGCCACTGCGCCTTGCACGGTTTCGACGGTGATCTGCCCGTCCTCGGCCATCAGCTTGAGCTTTTCGATTTCCTGGGCGGCGGCAAGCAGGTTGCCTTCGACCCGCGCCGCGATCAGCTCGACCGCGTCTTGCGTCGCCGACAGCCCCGATTGGGACAGCCGTTGACGAATCCACTGGGGTAACTGGTTGCTGTCCACCGGCCAGATCTGGATGAACTGAGTCTGCGCACCCTCAACCAGCGCCTTGCCCCACTTGGTCTTCTGCGCACTGCCATCGAGCTTGGGCAAGCTGATCAGCAAGACCGTGTCTTCGGCGGGGCGTGAGCAGTATTCCATCAAGGCGGCTGCGCCCTTGTCACCGGGTTTGCCCGAAGGCAGGCGCAGTTCCAGCAGGCGTTTTTCGGCGAACAGCGACATGCTCGCGCCGGCTTGCAGCAACGTCCCCCAGTCGAAACTGGCATCGGCGCTGAACACCTGGCGTTCATCGAAGCCCTGCTGGCGCGCAGCCACGCGGATAGCGTCGGCGGCTTCCTGGCACAGCAGCGGGTCATCCCCACTGACGATGTAGACAGGCGCGAGGCCACTTTGCAGGTGTTTGGCGAGTTGAGCGGGAGCGAGTTTCATAGGCAGGGCGAACGGGGCGCTTGGGGCGCCCCGTATGGCTTACTCGGCAGGGACTTCAACAGGCGATTGTTTCGGCGTGTTGTCTTCATACTCCTGCGCGGCTTTCAGGGCATCGGCGTCAGCCTTGGCCTTGTTGTCAGCCGTCTGTTGCAGGGCTGCCAGTTTTTCCGGGGTCAGCTGTTGCAGGCGGACCATCAGACGCTGGATCAGCTCACGACGCATTTCCTTGCGCACCTGGATAATTTCCGAGTCCGAGCCCACCAGGTTGTTGCCGTCGTGGCTGACGACCTTCTGCACTTCCACCTTGTCGCCCATCAATGGCAGTTGATCACGGCCACGCAGTTCATACACGACTTTGGTATTCAGTTCGATGTCAGACGCACGGCCGGCGCTGGCGTAGCTGAGGTTACGCTGGGTTTCCTGCTCGTCGATCAGGTTCAGCTTGTAAGTCGCACCTTCGTAGACGTGCACGCCGCTGTTTTCCAGGGTCTGGCGCAGTTGCTTGACGGTCTCACCGTAGGCGTTGCGGGCGCTGACGTCGAGTTCCTTGAGTGACAGCTCGTTGGTGCCGGTACCGCGCAGCTGGAAGCCGCAAGCGCTCAGCAGCACGGCAAGGCCCATTACCAGCAGGTTGCGTTTGATCATTTTGTTGCTCCCCTTGAAACCATGTGGGCCCTATCGAGGCCCTGAAGGCTTTGTTCGGCGCAGGGCCCAAGCCCTGCGCCCGATCCGATTAGCTAGCGACGATATTGACCAGTTTGCCCGGCACCACGATCACTTTGCGGATCGTCAGGCCTTCGGTAAAGCGCAGCACGTTTTCGTTGCAACGCGCCGCCGCTTCAACTTCCTCGCGAGAGGCGCTGGCCGGCATGTCGATCTGGCCGCGCAATTTACCGTTGACCTGGATCACCAGTTGCAGCGTGTCCTGTACCAGGGCGCTGTCGTCCTGCACTGGCCAGCGCGCATCGATGACCGCGTCGCTGTGGCCCAGGCGGCTCCACAGTTCGTGGCTGATGTGCGGCGTGATCGGTGCCAGCAACAGGGTGACGGTTTCCAGGCCTTCCTGGATCAACGCACGGTCCTGTTCGGTGGCTTGCGGTGCTTTTTCCAGCACGTTCATCAGCGTCATCACCTGGGCGATGGCGGTGTTGAATTTGTGGTTCTGGCCCACGTCCTGGCTGGCTTGGCGGATAGCCAGGTGAGTGCTGCGGCGAACGGCTTTCTGCTCATCGTTCAAGGCTGCAACGTCCAGCTTGCCCGGCAGGCCCTGGCTGACATGGGCGTGCGCCAGGCGCCAGACGCGCTTGAGGAAGCGGTGTGAACCTTCGACGCCCGAGTCGGACCATTCGGCGCTCATGTCGGGCGGCGAGGCGAACATCATGAACAGGCGGCAGGTGTCGGCGCCGAACTGGTCGATCATCGACTGTGGGTCGACGCCATTGTTCTTCGACTTGGCCATCTTCTCGGTGCCGCCGATTTCCACCGGCAGGCCGTCGGCTTTCAGCTTGGCGCTGATCACCTTGGCTTTGCTGTCGCGCTCAAGCTCCACGTCCGCCGGGTTGAACCAGGTGTAGGCGCCATTGGCTTCGCGGCGATAGTAAGTCTCGGCGATCACCATGCCCTGGGTCAGCAGGTTCTTGAACGGTTCATCGGAGCTTACCAGGCCTTCATCGCGCATCAGCTTGTGGAAGAAACGCGCGTACAGCAGGTGAAGAATGGCGTGTTCGATACCGCCGATGTACTGATCCACCGGCAGCCAGTGGTCGGCCGCGGCTTTTTCCACCAGGCCGCCCTCATAGTGCGGCGAGGCGTAGCGGGCGTAGTACCACGAGGACTCGACGAAGGTGTCCATGGTGTCGGTTTCACGCTTGGCCGGCTGTCCGCATTTCGGGCAGTTGCACTCGTAGAACTCGGGCATGCGCGCCAGCGGCGAACCGGCGCCATCCGGCACCACGTCTTCTGGCAGTACCACCGGCAATTGGTCTTGCGGCACCGGCACGTCACCGCAGCTTTCGCAGTGGATGATCGGGATCGGGCAGCCCCAGTAGCGCTGGCGGCTGATACCCCAGTCGCGCAGGCGGAACTGGGTGCGCGAGGCGCCGAGGTTTTTCTTGATCAGGGCGACTTCGATGGCGTCGAAAGCGCCCTGGAAATCCAGGCCATCGAACTCACCGGAGTTGATCAGCGTACCGTGCTCGCCGTAGGCGTCTTGCCACGGGGCCGGGTTGGTGTCGCCGGAACTGGTGCGCACCACGGATTTGATCGGCAGGCTGTACTTGGTGGCGAACTCGAAATCGCGTTCATCGTGCGCCGGCACAGCCATTACCGCGCCGTCACCGTAGTGCATCAATACGTAGTTGGCGACCCACACCGGCAGCTTCTCGCCGGTCAGCGGGTGTTCGACGAACAGGCCGGTTGGCAGGCCTTTCTTTTCCTGGGTGGCGACGTCGGCTTCGGCCACGCTGCCGCCTTTGCATTCGGCGATGAATGCCTGCAGCTCAGGGTTGTTCTGCGCGGCCTGGGTGGCCAGCGGGTGTTCGGCGGCGACGGCAACGTAGGTTGCGCCCATCAGGGTGTCCGGACGGGTGGTGAAGACTTTCAGTGCGCCCGCTTCGCCGATCGAATCGACGTTGTACGGGAACTGCACTTCCATGCCCTTGGATTTGCCGATCCAGTTGCGCTGCATGGTCTTGACCTGTTCCGGCCAGCCCGGCAGGTCGTCGAGGCTCGACAGCAGTTCATCCGCGTAGGCGGTGATCTTGAAGTAGTACATCGGGATTTCGCGCTTTTCGATCAGCGCGCCGGAACGCCAGCCGCGACCGTCGATGACCTGCTCGTTGGCCAGTACGGTCTGGTCGATCGGGTCCCAGTTCACGGTGCCGTTCTTGCGGTAGATCACGCCTTTTTCGAACAGGCGCGTGAACAGCCATTGTTCCCAGCGGTAGTAGTCCGGCTTGCAGGTGGTCACTTCGCGGGACCAGTCCACCGCCAGGCCCAGGCTGCGCAGCTGGGTCTTCATGTAGGCGATGTTTTCGTAGGTCCACTTGGCGGGCGCCACGTTGTTTTTCATCGCGGCGTTTTCCGCCGGCATGCCGAAGGCGTCCCAACCCATGGGTTGCAGGACGTTCTTGCCGAGCATGCGCTGGTAGCGGGAAATGACGTCGCCGATGGTGTAGTTGCGCACGTGCCCCATGTGTAGCTTGCCGCTGGGGTAAGGGAACATCGATAGGCAGTAGTAAGTCTCCTTGCCTGGCTGTTCACTGACTTCAAAGGACTTTTGCTCGTCCCAGAAGGTTTGGGCGGCATTTTCTATTTCACGGGGCTGATATTGTTCGTGCATGGCTACTTTTGAACTGAATAGGGGTGGCCTAATCCTCTTCGGTACAACATTCAGGTGATCGACGCCAAAAAGCGGCGCGTCTGTGCCCAAACCCTGCGGGAAGTGGAGTTACAGGAAGCGCCGTAGCATACATGACCCCACTCTATCGAGGGAAACCCTGATTGCGCGGTCGAGGCCGTCTGTCGCGGCGCCGGGCAGGCACAGTCACGCAGACTACGCTGTTTATTGGGGAGCAAGTATTTCTTCAATGAGGTGAGGGGATGGGTGAATCGCAGCGAACCTTAACGAAACCGCAATTGTATGAAGGGCTGATCGACCGTTTGGGTCGGGCATT
This sequence comes from Pseudomonas palleroniana, assembly GCF_022836895.1. Taxonomy (NCBI): domain Bacteria; kingdom Pseudomonadati; phylum Pseudomonadota; class Gammaproteobacteria; order Pseudomonadales; family Pseudomonadaceae; genus Pseudomonas; species Pseudomonas palleroniana. The sequence continues at coordinate 1,318,853 of NZ_CP092411.1, forward strand.
GGATGCTGCAAAAACCGCAGGCCGATTGCGTGATGAGCGGCCTCTGGAACTGGAGTTGCGAGGCTTGAGCCAGGCTGAACTTGAGCTGATCAAGCGCTACCTGGAATTGAATCAACATCGCGCCTCTTCTGGGCAGGCTTCCCCGCCGTCCCAGTTTCAAGAGCCGACGCGTTCAGCCAAGGTGATCTGGCTGAAGGACCTGTCCGCCGGGCGGGCAGGCGACAAACTCAAGGCGGTGAGGTGCAAGTGAAATAAACCGCGTGTCTGTCGTTGGTTTTTCTCGGAATGTGCTGGTAAGGATTGTCGCTGAACCCCGTTGCATCTAGGCTTCGGGCATCTTAGGAGATGCCCGATGCCTTTTCGTTATTTCATCAAACAACTATTGCTGCCGCCCGGCATCTTCTTGCTGTTGCTGGCGTTCGCCTGGTGGGTTCGTCGCAGCCGCCCGCGCCTGGCAGGGTTTTGCTTTGCCCTGGGTTTGGGGGGCATGTGGCTGATGAGCCTGCCGGTGATGGTGCAATGGGGAGCGCATGCGCTGGAGACCGAACCACCCCTGGCCCGTGAAGAGTGGGCGAGCCTGGCGCAACGGGCCGATGCGATTGTGGTACTGGGGTCGGGACGCGAGCGCGGTGACTCCGCATGGGGAACTGACCAGCCGACCGGGATCGGGTTGGAGCGCGAGCGTTATGCCGCACGTCTGGCCAAGGCATCCGGCTTGCCGGTGTTGACCAGCGGCGGCTTGCATTACGGCACGCCGCCCAGTGAGGCCGAGCTGATGGCTGTGTCGATGCAGGATGACTTTGGCGTCACCGTACGCTGGAAGGAAGAGCGTAGCCGTACCACCTGGGAAAACGCACAGATGAGTGCCGAAATCCTGTTGCCCCAGGGAATCAAGCGCGTCGTCGTGGTGACCCAGGCCTGGCATATGCCGCGTTCGGTGTGGAGCTTCGAGAAGGCCGGTTTCACGGTGGTGCCGGGGCCGGTGGGGTTCCTTGGCATAGACAATGCGCGACCGCTAGGAGGCTGGATGCCCGAGTTCAAGTCGGTGTGGCAGAGCGGGCAGTTGCTCAACGAGGCCGTGGGGCAGGTTGGGTATCGGTTGTTCTACCGATAACACCGCAGATCAAAATGTGGGAGGGAGCAAGTCCCCTCCCACATTCGGTTAGAGCGCCTTGGACATCCGGCCGGCCAGCAGCGCCCAGCCAAACAGCAGCACGCACACGATGATCAGCGGCCACGAACGCCATTGCAGGTACGGCGTCAGGTTGTGCATCGGCACGACCTCTCCGTAGAGAATCCCGCGTTCGAACTGTGGGATCTGCGCAGTGATCTGCCCGAATGGGTTGATCAGGCCGGTCACGCCGTTGTTGGTGGCGCGGATCATCCAGCGACCGGCTTCCAAAGCCCGCATCTGCGCCATTTGCAGGTGTTGCAATGGGCCGATGGAGCGGCCGAACCACGTGTCGTTGCTGATGGTCAGCAGCAGGTCGCTCTGGGCCGCCAGGCCTGCGGCAAACTCCGGGTACACCACTTCGTAGCAAATGAACGGCGCAACGTGATAGCCCTTGGCCTGGAGCATGGCCTGGTCAGAAGGGCCTCGGGCGAAGTCCGACATGGGCAGGTCGAAGAAGGCGATCAGCCCGCGCAACAGGTCTTGCAGCGGCACGTACTCACCGAAAGGCACCAGCTTTTGCTTGAGGTAGGTGCCGTCGCCTTCGCCCACAACCGTGATGCCGTTGAAGTAGCGCTTCTCGTGATGGACTTCCTGGCGAATCGGTACGCCGGTGATCAGCGCGGAGTTCCGCTCGGCGGCGAACTTGCCCATCATGCCCAGGTAACCCTCGACGGACTCCTTGAGCACCGGTACAGCGGTTTCCGGCCATATCAGCAGGTCGGTGCGCTTGGCGCTGAAGCTCATGTCGCGGTACAGCGCCAGCTGCGCATTGAGTTGCTCAGGGTCCCACTTCATGCTTTGTTCGACGTTGCCCTGGATCGCGGCCACGCTCAGTGGCGCGCCGGCAGGGCTGGTCCAGGCATGGTGTTTAAGTGCAAAGCCGACGGCCCATGGCCCAACCAGCAGCACCAGGCCCGCACCGATAAAAGCGTTGCGCTTGCCCGCCAACAGGCGGGGCAGGTTGCACAGCAGGGCCGCCGTGAGTGCCAGGGCAAAGGAAATCAGCCACATGCCGCCCAGCGGCGCGAGTCCGCTGAGCGGGCCGTCGAGCTGGCTGTAGCCGGAGTACAGCCACGGGAAGCCAGTGAGGAACCAACCGCGGAACGCTTCCTGGCCGACCCACAACGCAGCAAAGGCCAGCGCGTCCGCCAGCGGCGCCTCATTACGGCGCAGCCAGCGTGCCCATAGCCACGCGGGCAGGGCGAAGAACCAGGCGATGGCGGCGGTGAACAGCAGCATCAGGAAGCCGGCCAGCAGCGCCGAAGCGCCGCCAAAGTGGTGGATGCTGTAGTAGATCCAGCTGGTGCCGGCGCCAAACAGGCCGAAACCGAAACACCAGCCACGGCCCAGGGCCTGGCGTGGCGTCAGTTCCCGGAGCCCGACATAGAACAATCCGACGGCCACCAGGGCAAACGGCCACAGGTCGAACGGTGCCAGGGCCAGGGTGGTGATGGCGCCAGCCACCACGGCCAGCAAGTTACCGGGCCAGCCGGGGGCTATAAAGCGGCGCATATCAGTCCTTAGCGGGCAATAGGTGTCAGGCGGATCAAGTGGATGCGACGGCTGTCCGCATTCAGGATGCGAAAGCGATACGCACCGATTTCGGTGGTTTCGTTACGCTTTGGCAGGTGCCCGAACGCATTCATTACCAGGCCGCCTACTGTGTCGAACTCATCGTCGGAGAATTCGCTGTCGAAGAACTCGTTGAAGTTCTCGATCGGCGTCAGCGCCTTGATCAGGAAGTCACCGCTGGGCAGGGGCTTGATGTAGCTGTCTTCTTCGACGTCGTGTTCGTCTTCGATGTCGCCGACGATCTGCTCCAGTACGTCTTCGATCGTTACCAGGCCAGCCACGCCACCGTATTCGTCGATCACAATGGCCATGTGATTGTGGTTGGCGCGGAACTCGCGCAGCAACACATTCAGGCGCTTGGATTCAGGCACGAAGGTGGCCGGACGCAGCAGGTCCTTGATGTTGAAGTTGTCACCGTTCTCCTTGAGGATCAGCGGCAACAGGTCCTTGGCCAGCAGGACACCCATGACGTCGTCATGGCTTTCACCGATCACCGGGTAGCGCGAGTGCGCCGAGTCGATCACGGCCGGGAGGAATTCCCGTGGGGTCTGGGTCGCCTTGATGCTGATCATCTGCGAGCGCGGGACCATGATGTCCCGTACTTGCAGGTCAGCGACCTGGATGGCGCCCTCGACGATGGCCAGCGCTTCGCTGTCCAGCAACTTGTTCTGATGGGCTTCGCGCAGCAGCTCCAGCAGCTCCTGGCGGTTTTTCGGCTCGTGGGCAAAAGCCTGGGTCAATTTGCCCAGCCATGACTTCTGCCCGTTGCTCGATCGGTCTTCGCTCATAGCGATTACTCTGAATCCTTTGTTGTATAGGTTAAGTGTTGATCAGTTTTCGTCATCTGCATAAGGGTCAGGGTGACCCAGTTCTGCAAGCAACGTTTGTTCCAGTGTTTCCATTTCCTCGGCTTCGTCATCGTCTATATGGTCGTAACCCAAGAGATGCAAGCAGCCGTGGATGACTAGATGGGCCCAGTGGGCTTCAAGTTCCTTGCCTTGTTCACGCGCCTCGCGCTCCACCACCGGCACGCAGATGACCAGATCGCCCAGCAGGGGAATATCCAGTAACTCATCCGGTACGTCGGCGGGGAAGGACAGCACGTTGGTGGCGTAATCCTTTTGCCGCCAGGTGTGATTCAGCTCACGGCCCTCAGGCTCGTCCACCAGGCGGATGGTCAGCTCAGAGTCGGCGGTGCGCTGGCGCAGGGCCAGGGCGCACCAGCGGCGAAACTGTTCTTCACTGGGCGCGGGCGCGTCGGTCGCCAGTTGCAGGTCTAGCTCAAGCATCGTGGCGTGCGTCCTTCGGGGCGTCGCCCTGGTGTTCGAAGCGCTCGTAGGCTTCGACGATGCGCTGCACCAGCGGGTGGCGCACGACGTCCTTGGGCATGAAATGCGTGAAGCTGATGCCCGGCACATCCTTGAGTACCTCGATCACCTGGCCCAGACCCGATTTGGTGCCCTTGGGCAGGTCGACCTGGGTGATGTCACCGGTAATCACGGCGGTGGAGCCGAAACCGATACGGGTCAGGAACATTTTCATCTGCTCGACGGTGGTGTTCTGGCTCTCGTCGAGGATGATGAAGCTGTTGTTCAAGGTGCGACCGCGCATATAGGCGAGCGGGGCGATCTCGATCACCTGGCGCTCGATCAGTTTGGCCACGTATTCAAAGCCGAGCATCTCGTAAAGTGCGTCGTAGAGCGGGCGCAGGTACGGGTCGATCTTCTGCGCCAAGTCGCCGGGCAGGAAGCCGAGTTTCTCGCCGGCTTCGACCGCTGGGCGCACCAGCAGGATGCGGCGTACTTGCTCGCGCTCCAGGGCATCCACCGCGCAGGCTACGGCCAGGTAGGTCTTGCCGGTACCGGCGGGGCCGATGCCGAAGTTGATGTCGTTGCCGAGGATTTCCTTGACGTAGCGCTGCTGATTCAAGCCGCGTGGGCGAATCATGCCTTTCTTGGTGCGCAGGGCCACGCTGGCTTCGGCCACCGGGTTGTTGGCCAGGTCTTGCACGGCGGATTCCTGCAGGTACAGGTGCACGGTCTCCGGCGACAGCTCACTACCTTTGGTTTCGCGGTAGAGGCGACGCAGCAGGTTTTCTGCCGACGTGGTGTGCTGGGGTTCGCCAATCAGCTCGAACTGATTGCCGCGGTTGCGGATCTCGATGCTCAGACGTTGTTCGATCAGGCGCAGGTGCTCGTCGAACTGTCCGCACAGGTTGGCGAAACGGCGAGCCTCAAAGGGCTCGAGGAGAAAACGATGAGGTTCTATGGGTGCGTTCAAGGTCGCTTTTAGCCGCCCTTTGGCTGTTGAGGTGAAAGAGAGGATAACGCCAGCCGCCGGTGTGCGAAAGCACTTATATAACCCGAATTCGGCGTAATCCCAGTGTGGGAGGGGGCTTGCTCCCGATAGCAGTGGTCCAGATAAAGCATCTGGGGCTGACACTCCCTCATCGGGAGCAAGCCCCCTCCCACATTTGATCTGTGTCGTTCACAAGGTCACGGCAATAAAGACCCACGCAACGAGTGCGGTTGTGCCGCGTCGATGTGCACGTCGGCGAATTGGCCGATCAGGGTCGGATTGTCGCAGCGGAAGTTGACGATTCGGTTGTTCTCGGTGCGGCCTTGCAGTTCGCCCGGGTCTTTTTTCGAATAGTCGGTGACCAGGATGCGTTGGATCGAGCCGACCATTTGTCGGCTGATCTCGAAACCTTGCTGGTTCAGGCGATGCTGCAGTGCGTTCAGGCGTTCTTTTTTCAGCGCTTCGGGGGTGTCGTCCGCCAGATCGGCGGCCGGGGTGCCCGGGCGCGGGCTGTAGACGAACGAGTAGGAAAAGTCGAAACCAACATCTTCGATCAGCTTCATGGTCTGCTCGAAGTCTTTTTCGGTCTCGCCCGGGAAGCCGACGATGAAGTCCGAGCTGATGCAGATGCCCGGCACCGCCGCCCGCAGTTTGCGCAGTTTGGATTTGTATTCCAGGGCGGTATGGTTGCGCTTCATGGCCGCCAGAATGCGGTCCGAGCCCGACTGCACCGGCAAGTGCAGGTGCTTGACCAGTTCCGGTACTTCGGCGTGGGCCTGGATCAGGCTGTCGGAGAACTCCAGCGGATGGGAGGTGGTGTAGCGAATGCGTTCGATGCCGTCGACCGCGGCCACCACGCGGATCAGTTCCGCCAGGTCGGCCATTCGTCCATCATGGGTCTGGCCGCGGTAGCCATTGACGTTCTGGCCCAGCAGGGTCACTTCGCGCACGCCGTTTTCGGCCAGGTGGATGATTTCCGACAGCACATCGTCAAACGGCCGGCTGACTTCTTCACCGCGTGTGTAAGGCACTACGCAGAAGGTGCAGTACTTGCTGCAGCCTTCCATCACCGACACGTAGGCGCTCGGCCCGTCGATGCGCGGCTCGGGCAAGTGGTCGAATTTTTCGATTTCCGGGAACGAGACATCGACCTGCGGCAACTTGGTCACGCGGGCGGCGTCGATCATTTCCGGCAGGCGGTGCAGGGTCTGTGGGCCGAAGACCACATCGACATAGGGCGCGCGGTCGCGGATCGCAGCACCTTCCTGGCTGGCCACGCAGCCGCCGACGGCGATTACCATCTCCGGGTTCGCCAGCTTCAATTCGCGCCAACGGCCCAACTGGGAGTACACACGGTCCTGGGCTCGTTCGCGGATCGAGCAGGTGTTGAGCAGGATCACGTCGGCATCTTCGGCGCGGGCGGTGACTTCCAGGGCCTGGTGTTCGCCCAGCAGATCGACCATGCGCGAGCTGTCGTACTCGTTCATCTGGCAACCGTGGGTTTCGATGTAAAGCTTCTTGGCCATGGGGGATCGTCAACTGGTGGTAAAGAACCGCGCATTATAGGGGGCATGCCCATGGGTTCCTAGCGTTGTGCATCGGGTGGCATGCTATAGTTCGCGCCCCCTTTTATATCCCCCGATGTGTTGTTTGCCCGCCATGACCAAACGTGAAGCTCCAATCTACAAGGTGATTTTCCTCAACCAGGGCCAGGTGTTTGAAATGTACGCCAAGCAGATCTATCAAAGTGATCTGTGGGGCTTCCTGGAAGTGGAAGAGTTCGTCTTTGGCGAGCGCACCCAGTTGGTCGTCGACCCGGGCGAGGAAAAGCTCAAGGCGCAGTTTGAAGGCGTGGTGCGCAGCTTTGTGCCGATGCATTCGATTGTGCGCATCGACGAGGTGGAGCGCCTGGGCACGCCGAAGATCAGCGAGGCCCGGGGCGTGGGCAATGTCATGCCGTTTCCGATGCCGATGCCCGAAAAATAAAGCGTAGTGAGCGGGCTTGCCCCGCGCTGGGTGGCGAAGCCGCCCCAAAACCGGCCACCTCGGTTTTTCTGAAGCACCGTGGCGTACTTGTTGGGGCGGCTTTGCCACCCAGCGCGGGGCAAGCCCGCTCACTACAGGTTCTGATCAGGGGAGGGGGGAGAAGGGCGAGCGCCCATCGGCACTCTGCAATTCCTGCAGGTAATTGCGGAAGATCTGGCCCAGTACTTGGGTGGCTACTTCCAACTCATCACGCTGCATGTGTTCGGCGACTTCGTCGGCGGTGTCCAGCGCGTCTTCGGCGCCGTTGACCGCGGCCATTTTCAGCACGATATACGCCTGGACGTTATTGGCCGGTACGCCTTCGCCCTTGAAGAACATGGTGCCCAGCTGGAACTGCGCCTGGGCGTGGCCCTGCAACGAGGCTTTCTCGAAGTAACTCAAGGCTTTGTTGAGGTCGCGGGCCGGGTTTTTACTGTCGTGGTAATACTCACCCAACTCGTATTGCGCCTGCGCATCACCGCCGTCGGCCTGTTTCTGGCACGCGCTCAAGGCTTCGGCCTGGCTGTCTGGCTGTGTATTGAGGGTGCAACGACCCATCGCTGGGATTAACAACGAGTTGCCGCCTGCTTGTGCATATGCCAGCAGCGGCTGAAGGAGCAACAGGCAGCCCAGTACCAGGGTGCGGCCGGTGCGTTTCATGGGAATCGACTTACCTCTGACGGGGCGCGCGGACCCTCGGGGAGTCCAATGAGCGCGCATTATGAAATAAGCAGGCCCCTGCTTACAAAGTCTTTACTCGATTTTCTGCTGCGAGGGCAAGTTATCTGCCGGATTGCAGGGAGATTCTCGAAAAAACTAGGAAAAGTCTGTAGGCAAAGTAGTAAATCAGGCGTCGCCCAAGGCAACGCCTGACGTGTTGTCACTGTTATTTCAACGCGGCGAAGGCACGCTCGGCAGCATCCAGGGTCAGTTTCAGCTCGGCTTCGCCATGGGCGATCGAAGTGAAGCCGGCTTCAAAGGCGCTTGGTGCCAGATACACACCGCCTTCCAGCATCAGGTGGAAGAAGCGTTTGAACAGGTCGGCATCGCTGCCCATGACGTCATCGAAGGTGACGATGTCGTCGGCACCGCTGAAGTACAGGCCGAACATGCCGCCCGCCTGGGTGGTGACAAACGGGATGCCCGCGGCATCGGCGCGCAGTTGCAGGCCGTCCAGCAGGCGCGTGGTGTAGTCGGTCAGCTCGGCGTGGAAGCCTGGGCGGCTGATCAGGCGCAGGGTGGTCAGGCCGGCCGCCATCGCCAACGGGTTACCCGACAAGGTGCCGGCCTGGTACACCGGGCCCAACGGTGCGATGTGTTGCATGATTTCGCGTTTGCCGCCGAAGCAGCCTACTGGCATGCCGCCACCAATGATCTTGCCGAAGGTGCTCAAGTCCGGCGTAACGCCGTAGTAGGCCTGGGCGCCGCCGAGCGCGACTCGGAAACCGGTCATCACTTCATCAAAGATCAGCACCACACCATGTTTGTCGCACTGTTCGCGCAAGCCTTCGAGGAAGCCTGGCGCCGGTGGTACGCAGTTCATGTTGCCGGCCACTGGTTCGACGATGATGCACGCCACGTCTTGGCCGACTTCATTGAGCATCTGCTCGACGGCGGCGATGTCGTTGAACGGCAGGGTCAGGGTGTGTTTGGCGAACGCCGCCGGTACGCCGGCCGAGCTTGGCACACCTTGGGTCAGCAGGCCGGAACCGGCTTTCACCAGCAGGCTGTCGGAGTGGCCGTGGTAGCAGCCTTCGAACTTGATGATGCTGTCGCGGCCGGTAAAGCCACGGGCCAGGCGGATCGCGCTCATGGTGGCTTCGGTGCCCGAGCTGACCATGCGCACCATCTCCATGGATGGCACGATGGCACACACCAGGTCGGCCATCTCGGTTTCCATGGCGGTCGGCGCGCCATAGGACAGGCCATGTTCCAGTTGCTTGCGCACGGCGTCGAGTACGTCCGGGTGGCTGTGGCCGAGGATCATCGGGCCCCAGGAACCCACGTAATCCACATAGCGTTTGTCATCTTCGTCGGTGACGTAGGCGCCTTCGGCATGCTTGAAGAACAGTGGCGTGCCGCCCACGCTCTTGAACGCACGCACGGGGGAGTTCACACCGCCGGGGATGTGTTTCTGGGCATTGGCAAACAGCGTTTCGGAACGGGACATGTCGGGGCTCTCTGAATTCAGGTGTGTTGTCTATTTAAGGCGCAGAAGGTCGTTGAATGCGCGGGCGCGGCGCGTGACTTCCTGGGTGCTGTCGGCACCGAACAGGCCATGCACCACGGCCAGCAGGTCGGCACCGTGGGCCACCAGTGGTTCGGCGTTTTCCAGGGTGATGCCGCCGATCACGCAGATCGGCAACTGCAACCGGGTGCGGGCCTGGGCGAGCATTTCGACGGTGGCAGCGGGGGCGCCAGGCTTGGTATTGGAATTGAAGAAACGGCCGAAAGCGACGTAGCTTGCGCCTTCCCTGGCGGCCTGCTCCGCCAGTTCGATCTGGCTGTGGCAGGTGGCGCCGATAATCGCCTTGGAGCCCAGCAGGGCGCGGGCAGGGGTCAGTGGGCCGTCGGTCTGGCCCAGATGCACGCCGACGCCCAGGCGTGCGGCCAATTCGGCGTCATCATTGATAATCAGCTGGGTCTTGTAGCGCGAGCACAGCTCTCGCAACTTCTCGGCTTCGCGCAGGCGCCGTGCTTCGTCGCTGCTTTTGTCGCGGTATTGCAACAGGCTCACACCGCCTTCCAACGCCGCTTCGACGTAGGCGAGGAATTTGCCGGCCAACAGTTGGCTGTCGGTTATGGCATACAGGCCACGTAGTTTCATCGGGCAGGCCTCTTGCTTTTAAGGACGAAAAGTTACGAGCAGAAATCCAGCGGCAGCCGGCGCGGCACGAACTGGCCCTGGCCAAGTTGTTCGGCGTCGCGCAGGGTCCGCCAAGTGTAGTTGAGCGCCGATTGCACGGCGCTGGCCAAGCCTTCGCCCTGGGCGATGCGGCCGGCCAGCGCACTGGCCAGCGTGCAACCCGAGCCGTGGTAACTGCCGGGCAAGCGCTGGCAGGTAAAGGTCTGGCGGCTGCCGTCACGGCTGTACAGGCGGTTGTGCACTTCGTGCTCGTCGCCATGGCCGCCGGTGATCAGCAGGTGCTTGATATAGGGCAACAGCTTCTCGGCGCATTCATCCGCCGTCCCCTCAGGCAGCTCGGCGAGGATGCGCGCTTCAGGCAGGTTCGGCGTGGCGATCAGCGACAGCGGCAACAAGCGCTCACGCATCGCATAGCCCACTTCGTCCTTGCCCAGGCTGCCACCACCGCCGGCGCGCAGCACCGGGTCGCACACCACTGGCAGGTGCGGATGCGCCTGTAGCAGTTCGACCACGGTGTCGACCATTGCGATGGAACCCAGCATGCCCAGTTTGACCGCCGCCACTTCGGAGTCGCTGAGCACGGCATTGGCCTGGGCCAGCACCCATTCGCGGTCGAGCACGCGGAAATCACTGACGTTGACCGTGTTCTGCACGGTCAACGCGGTGACGGCCGGGGCCGCATGGCAGCCCTGGGCGAGCAGGGCTTCGATATCTGCCTGCAAGCCGGCACCACCACTGGGGTCGTGGCCGGAGAGACAGAGGACAACGGGACGAGAGCTGTAGATATTCATGGTGCGCGAGCTTACCACCAAACGCTTTTGGCGTGGCTGTCGGGCGTGGGGGGAATTAATGGCTTGAAAACCACCTGGATATTCCCCGCCAATGATCTGGCTGAGCCCATGAAAAAGCGCTGAAAGCCTCGTGATAGAGGCTTTCAAAAAATTATTTCAATAGTGTCTAATGGCCTTTACTGGCTATGCTAGAGTGGATTCAAACAACTCACGGTATCGCCGGTGTACGTCTACTCAAAAGGAATGGGGGGCTTTTGACATAACCGGACAGTCCACGCTGGGGCTCTATGCGCTATTTGCTGATCTTATTGTTGTGCGGGTTGCCGCTGCTCGCCAACGCCGTCGACTTCGATCAGCAGACTCGAAGCCTGCCGCTGGGCCGGGTCATGCAAGTGCTCGAAGACCCCACGGATGCCCTCACCATCGCCGAAGTCAGTTCCCCGGCTTACGCTGCCCAGTTCAAGACCCATGACAAAGCCACCCTCAATGCCGGCTATTCGCGCTCGGTGTTCTGGCTCAAGGTCGACCTGCATTACCTCGCCCAAGACCCTCGCGCCCCGCGTGGCTGGTTTCTGGAACTGGCCTATCCGCCGCTCAACCATGTGGACCTGTACCAGAAGGACGGCACCGGTCACTACCGCCTGACGACGCGCACGGGCAGCGCCCTGCCGTTTTCCAGCCGTGAGGTTCGCCAGAGCAACTACCTGTTCAAGCTCAACTTCGTGCCCGACCAGCAGGAAACCGTCTATCTGCGCCTGCAAAGTGAAGGTTCGATCCAGGTGCCGCTGACACTGTGGTCCGGTACCGCCTACCTGGAACAGCAACCACTGCGCCTCTACGTGCTCGGGGCCATCTATGGCGTATTGCTGGGGATGCTGGTCTACAACCTGTTCATCTACTTGAGCGTGCGCGACACCAGCTACCTCTATTACATCCTCTACATTGCCTCGTTCGGCCTCTATCAACTGGCGGTCAATGGCGTGGCCATGGAGTATTTCTGGCCGAACAGCCCGTGGTGGGCGAATGCGGCGGTGCCGTTCCTGATCGGCTCGGCGGCGCTGTTTGGCAGCCTGTTCGCACGCAGCTTCCTGCACACGGCGCAGCACAGCCGCTGGCTTGATCGTCTGTTGCTGGCGTTAGCGGCCTGCGGCGCGGTGGTGATGGTGCTGGCGCTGCTGACCAGCTATGCACTGGCCTTACGCCTGGCGACCGGCCTGGCGCTGGTGTTTACCGTGACCATCTTTTTCACGGCCATCAAGGCCTGGTTCTGTGGCCAGCGCATGGCGCGTTATTTCATCATTGCCTGGTCGGCGTTCCTGCTGGGCGGGGTGGTCAACACGATGATGGTGCTGGGCTACCTGCCTAATGTGTTCCTGACCATGTATGCCAGCCAACTCGGCTCGGCCATTGAGGTGGCGTTGCTGTCCCTGGCCCTGGCCGATCGCATCAACGGCATGCGTGAGCAACAGGCGCAAATCCTCTTCGACGCCAGCCAGAAGCTCGAAGTGCTCAACCAGCAATTGGCCCGCAGCAACCGTCTCAAGGACGAATTCCTCGCCACGCTGACTCACGAGTTGCGCACGCCGATGAATGGCGTGATCGGTTCCCTGGAGCTGATGCACACCGTGCCGCTGGACGATGACTTGGCGCAGTACCAGCAAACGGCTGCCGGCTCGGCGCGGGACATGATGCGCATGGTCAACGGCATCCTCACCTTGACCGAACTGCAAGCCGGGCGCCTCACCGCTCAGCCCCAGGTATTCAGCCTGCGTGGCACCCTGGATACCTTGCGCCAGCAGTTCAGCGCCAGCGCCCAGAGCAAGGGGCTGGCGTTTTCCATCGATATCGCCGATGAACTGCCGGACCGCATGATCGGTGACGCGGGCAAACTCACTCAGTGCCTGGATTGCCTGCTGGACAATGCCTTCAAGTTCACCCACGAGGGCAGTGTGCGCTTGCGCGTGGTGGGCGTGCCACATGCGGATGGCGGGTTGCGTTTGAGCTTTATCGTAACCGACACCGGCGTGGGCTTCGCCTTTCTGGACGAGGCCACGCTGTACCAACGCTTCTTCCAACTCGATGGTTCGACCACTCGCGAATACGGCGGCCTGGGTATTGGCTTGGCGATTTGCCGGCAGTTGATCGAGTTGCTGGGCGGGCGTCTGACCCATCATTCCGAGCCGCGTAAAGGCAGCCGGTTCCAGTTGGAGATGGAAGTCGGCGCGGCGCCGTCTGAACTGAAAGTGCCGTCTGAACCGAAAGTCGCCCTCGACAGGCAGCGTGCTCCTCAGGATTGCGCGGTGCTGTTGGTGGACGACAACAGCGTGGGCCAACTGGCGGTACGCGGGATGTTGCTCAAGCTCGGTTACCGGGTGAAAACCGTAGACAGTGGCGCGTCAGCCCTGGCGCTCCTGCAAGACGAAACCTTCGATGCCGTGTTGCTGGATGTGCCCGAAGGTGGTTTCTCATTGTGCTGTCAGATCCGTGCCTTGCCGGGGTGCGGTGAGTTGCCGGTGATTGCCTTGAGTACCTCTTTGCAGGTGCCGGAGCGTGAGCGTTGCCACGGTGTCGGCGTCAGCGACCGCCTGTCAAAACCCGTGCGCTTCGACGCTTTGCAGGCGGTGCTGGAGCGGCGTGTGCTGTGCTCGGTAGAGGGCGAAAGCGCCGGACATTCGGCGTTTATGCCACTTTTTAAAGGCCGATGACGGTGCTTAACTGAAACTTCGGCCCTACCGGTAGGCAGCGTGCAGCAGCGAGCAAGCTCGCTCCTGTAAACCGCCTTGATCGACGTGGCCTTTATTTCAGGAGGCCCGCCATGAACCTGCACTCGTTCGCCGAAACCCACGACGTCACCAACCAACCGCCCTCCCTCGACGGTACCAACCTCTACCGCGTCGACTTGCCCCTGCAAGAATGGTCGCGGCGTTTCGGCGCCGGCTGGGCGCAGACACGTATCGATGCTTACGGTGCGCTGGCCGGTGGCCCGTTGATGGAAGCCGGGTTCCTGGCGAACCAGAACAAGCCGGTGTTCAACAGCCATGACCGTTATGGTCATCGCATCGACCTGGTTGAATTTCACCCGGCTTATCATGAACTGATGCGCACCGCCGTCGAACATGGCCTGCCGTCGCTGCCCTGGGCCCATCCGCAGCCCGGTGCCCATGTGGCCCGCGCTGCGATGACCTACCTGCACAGCCAGGCCGAAGCCGGTACCGGTTGCCCGCTGACCATGACCTTCGCCTGCGTGCCGGCGCTGCGCCTGCAACCGGACCTGGCGCAGACCTGGCTGCCCAAGGTCCTCAATACCCAATACGACCCGCGCAACGTCGGCATCGCGCACAAGGGCGGTGCCACCATCGGCATGGCCATGACCGAGAAACAGGGTGGCACCGATGTGCGCGCCAACACCACCCGTGCCTACCCGGTGGGCGCGGGCGGCCCCGGGCAAGCCTATGAACTGGTGGGGCACAAGTGGTTCTGCTCGGCACCGATGTGCGACGCGTTCCTGACCCTGGCCCAGACCGACAAGGGGCTCACCTGTTTCCTGCTGCCCAGGCACCGCCCGGATGACACGCGCAACGAGTTCTACATCCAGCGCCTGAAAAACAAGCTCGGCAACTGCTCCAATGCGTCCAGCGAAGTGGAGTTTCGCGGCGCCCTGGCCTGGATGATCGGCGAGGAGGGGCGTGGCGTGCCGACCATCATCGAGATGGTCGCCATGACTCGCTTCGATTGCATGGTCGGCTCCAGTGCCCTGATGCGCCAGGCGCTGACCCAGGCCAGCCATCATTGCGCCCATCGCTCGGTCGGCGGCCGCGTGCTCAGCGAGCAACCGCTGATGCAAAACGTACTGGCCGACCTGGCCCTGGAGAGCGAAGCCTCCCTGGCATTGAGCCTGCGCATGGGGCGGGCATTGGACCATCTCGCTGACGAGCAGGAAGCCAAGTTCGCCCGGCTGGTCACGGCGGTGGGCAAATATTGGATCTGCAAGCGTGCGCCGGCGATGATCAACGAAGCGGCCGAGTGCATGGGCGGCGCCGGTTATGTGGAGGACAGCATCCTGCCGCGCCTGTACCGTGAGGCACCGGTGAACTCGACGTGGGAAGGTTCGGGTAATGTGCAGTGCCTGGACGTGCTGCGGGCGTTGTCCAAAGAGCCGGGCGTGCTGGAGGCACTGTTCGTCGAACTGGGCAGCGGTCACGGCGATAAACAACTGGCGCGGCATATCGAACAGTTGAAGACGGCGTTCATGGACACCCAGGATATCCAGTACCGCGCACGGCAACTGACCGAGGATATCGCCCTGGCCTTACAGGCAAAGCTGTTGCTGGAAGCGGGGAATGCGGCGGTCAGTGACGGGTTTATCGCCAGCCGGCTGGGGGCATCGTCCGGCCGCGTGTATGGCACCTTGCCGCGAGGGGTGGAGGTCGAGGCGATTGTTGCGCGTTCCACGCCAGCCCTTTGATGCGCTCGGTCAAGCCCACCCATTTTGCACGCATTTCAATCCTTGGTTTCCGTCCAGCAGGGATACAGGCAAGATAAAGGCCTGCAAGTCAGAACACAGGATGCTTACCGTGACCGAAGCTTTTGTTGTCGTTCAAACCGCTGAAGAAGCCGTGGACCGGCTGGCGGCTCTGCATGAGCGTGCTACCGGCGCGCTCAATCAGGCTCTCAAGCAATACCTCAAGAACCGCGTCGAACCCGACGCCGAACAGCGCGCACTGTTTCGCTACCCGGAACTGCGCCTGACCTATCACTGCCACGGTGAAGTCCCACAGACCACCCGGGCATATGCCAAGGTTCAACTGCCGGGAACCTACAGCGTTACCGTCACCCATCCTGCGGCGTTCCGTAAGTATCTGCTGGAGCAACTGGTGCCGCTGATGCACGACTTCACCGTGACGGTAGAAGTGGGCGTCAGCCAGCAGAACATCCCTTACCCGTACGTGGTGGAGCAGGGCGACGAACTGGCCGGCTCCGGCGTTACCGCCGCGACCCTGGCTCGCGTATTCCCCAGCACCGACCTGTCCGCCGCCACCGACGGCATTGCCGATGGCCTCTACGATTGGGAAAACACCGACCCGCTGCCTCTGGCACTGTTCGATGCGGCCCGCGTGGACTTTTCCCTGCGTCGCCTGGTGCACTACACCGGTAGCGACTGGCGCCATGTGCAGCCGTGGATTCTGCTGACCAACTACCATCGCTATGTTGACCAGTTCATCGTGCATGGCCTGGAGCAACTGCGCAGCGATCCGCGCTTTATCCGCATGGTGCTGCCGGGCAACGTGGTGATCGACAAGAGCATGGATCACGGCGAAGCCTCGGCGATTGCCGCCGGTGTGGTCTGGCACCGCTATCAGATGCCGGCCTACCACTTGCAGGCCGCTGACGGCCACGGCGTGACCCTGGTGAACATTGGCGTCGGCCCGTCCAACGCCAAGAACATCACCGACCACCTGGCTGTGCTGCGCCCCCATTGCTGGCTGATGATCGGCCACTGCGGCGGCCTGCGCCAATCCCAGACCATCGGCGACTACGTACTGGCCCACGCCTATATGCGCCGCGACGGGATTCTCGACCGCGTCGTACCGCCGAACATTCCGATCCCGGCCTTGGCCGAAGTGCAACTGGCGCTGCAGCAGGCCGCGGCGAATGTCACCGGCGAGAAGGGCGAAGAGCTGAAAAAGCGCCTGCGCACCGGCACCGTGCTGACCTACGACGACCGCAACTGGGAACTGCGTTGGGCCCAGGAACGGCCGCTGATCAACCTGTCCCGCGCCGTGGCGGTGGACATGGAAAGCGGCACCATTGCCGCCCAGGGCTACCGCTTGCGTGTGCCTTACGGCACCTTGCTGTGTGTGTCGGACAAACCGTTGCACAGTGAGATCAAGCTGCCAGGTTCGGCCAACGCGTTCTACGAGCGTGCGGTCAGCCAGCACTTGAAGATCGGCATCGAGGCGGTCGACCTGTTGCGCACCGAGCTCAACTCGCTGCACTCGCGCAAGCTGCGCAGCTTCGACGAACCACCGTTCCGCTAAGCGGTTGGGATGGTCATTTAGCGGTCAGGCCACTAGCATTGTCGGTCCTGACCGTTAGATGTTCTTTTTGCCATGTCCCGTCCCACTCGCCCCGACTCGCGCCGCCCAGGCGTGAAACCTCCGTATTCCGCTGCGCGGCGTGTCGCCAAGGCGCCCCCGGCCGAGCCGAAGCTGATCCTGTTCAACAAGCCGTTCGATGTACTGACCCAGTTCAGCGACGAAGGTGGGCGTGCGACCCTCAAGGACTTTATCGACATCCCCGGTATCTACCCGGCCGGTCGCCTGGACCGTGACAGCGAGGGGTTGTTGCTGCTGACCAATGATGGGCAACTGCAGGCGCGGATTGCCGACCCCAAGCATAAGCTGGCGAAAACCTACTGGGTGCAAGTCGAAGGTGAGCCGACGCCAGAGCAGCTGCAACGCCTGCGTGACGGCGTGGAGCTTAACGACGGCATGACCCTGCCCGCCGAAGCGCGCCAATTGGATGAGCCCCAGTTGTGGCCACGCAACCCACCGGTACGCTTTCGCAAAAGTGTGCCGACGTCATGGCTGGAGTTGGTGATTCGCGAAGGCCGCAATCGCCAGGTGCGGCGCATGACGGCGGCGGTTGGGTTGCCGACCTTGCGCCTGGTGCGGGTACGCATTGGCGGCTGGTCGATCGATGGCCTGGATCAAGGCCAGTGGAAGGAAGTGCCGGCGCGTTTATAGGGCGCCGGATTCGATCAGGCCGATCACCACGCTTTTGATGATGAACGCTGCCACGCCCAGCCCCAGTACGAAAAACAGGATGAACGAGCCAAAGCGACCGGCTTTGGACTTCTTCGCGAGGTCCCAGACGATAAAGCCCATGAAAATAATCAGGACAGTGACCAGGCCGGTCATCATCCATTCTTCAAACAGGGCGGGGTCGATGTTGTTCATGGGGATTTTTCCGACAGTGAAGGCGGCGAGTATACGGCAGCGCTACTGACGCAATATTGACCTGGATCGAAGTCCGTTCCAACTGTGGGAGGGGGCTTGCTCCCGATAGCGGAGTGTCATTCACTGGATGCATCAACTGACACACTGCCATCGGGAGCAAGCCCCCTCCCACATTGGATCGCGATTGGTCCTGGGGTCAGGTGCGCAGGTGGGTCAGGGGCAGTTCGGTGCTGTTCAACACCTGGTTCAGCACAAAGCTCGACCGCACGCTGGTCACGCCTTCGATGCGGGTCAGGTGGCCCAGCAGCAATTTTTGATAGTGGTCCATATCCGGCACCACGACTTTCAACTGATAGTCCGCATCCATCCCGGTCACCAGGCTGCATTCCAGCACCTGGGGCAGGGTGCGGATGGCCGCTTCGAAGTTCTCGAAACGCTCTGGCGTGTGACGGTCCATGCCGATCAATACATAGGCTGTGAGGCTCAGGCCCAGCATCTTGCGGTCGAGCAAGGCGACCTGGCGCGCAATGTAGCCGTCGTCTTCCAATTGCTTGACCCGGCGAGAGCAGGGCGACGGTGACAGGCCGATGCGCTCGGCCAACTCCTGATTGGAGATCCTCGCGTCGCGCTGCAATTCCGCCAAAATACTCAGGTCGTATCGGTCAAGCTTGCTCATTGGGTTGGCCTTTGTCGTAACTATTGCGGTGAATTATCTATGAAGGGTTAAAAATTGCGCAAGCACTGTTTATTGACGCAATCTTCGCAATCATCTGTCGGGCACACGCGGGTATCGTTATCAACAGAATCACCGCCTGGACAACAGTCCACTTCCAGCGAGCCCAATCAGGCACGTTGCGGCCGCCGCCCCAGCAGGGTTGAGCCGGCCTCCAGGCTGCACACTGTCTACCAGACGGCGTGAGGTGAGCCAACGTCAAAAGCGTTGAGCCAGGACAAAATTCTCAAGGGGTGGCCGACGGGTCGCCCCTTTTTCTTTGCCTTGAGAAAATTGTTCTCGTGACTGATAACCTGTCTCAGAACCGGGTGAGGCTTTTCCAGTCTCATGTATGAGGCCGGGTATCCAGGCCCTAATCCGCAGTGAGGAATAGCATGAAACGCATCTGGCGTTTGGCAGGTGTAGGTTTGCTGATGGTCACCGTCAGCGCGCAAGTGATGGCTGATGACCCCCGTTCTGAAGGCGGCGGCCAACATGAAAGAGGGCCGGAGGGTGGGCGGCAGGGCAACGAACCGCCCCGCCCGCAAAACAACCAGCCCCGTCCACAGAATCAACATTTCGAGAACAATGCGCCGCGCCCGCAAAACGAACATTTCGAGCGGGGCGAGCAGCAGGGGCACGGGCAGTGGCAAGGTCGGCCGCAAGGCGCCGAACCACCTCGGCCGGCGCCGCAGCCTGCGAATAACCTGCCGATCCAGGGGCGCCCGGACACCGTTCGGCAAACCCAGGAGCCGCGTCAGGGTTACTACCAGGACATCCCGCGGCGTAATGACGGCAATCCGCATTGGCAGCCCGGTAATGGCCCCGGGCCGCGTCCCGGCGGCGGTTTCAACAATGGCCGGCCCGATGATCACCGTTGGCCCGGCCGCCCCGATGGGCACGGCAATGGCTGGGGCCCAGGCCCGCAATATCGACCGGGATATGTCGTCGACCGTTTCCCCGAGCGTAATTACCGCGTGCCCTACCGTGGCCAGGACTATTTCTTCTCCGGTGGCTACTGGTATCGCCCGCAAGGCCCGCGTTATGTGGTGGTAACGCCGCCGTACGGTATCCGCGTGCAATACCTGCCGGATTACGCACGGGAAGTGTGGGTGGGCAGTGCGCTGTTCTTCCTCGCGGCCGGCGCCTATTACACCTACGAAAGCAGCACCCAGCAGTACGTGGTGGTGCAACCGCCGACCCAAGTGCCGACGCCGCCGCCGGCGCCACAGGGCAATGGTTACGACGTGGTGGCCTACCCGGCCAACGGCCAGTCACCAGCCCAGGTGCAACAGGACGGCTATGACTGCTATCGCTGGGCGGTGCAGCAAAGTGGTTTTGATCCGCAGGCGGTGACCTACGCCCCGGCGCCTGCGGTGGTGCAAACCTACCGTCAGGCCCAGGGCAACTGCCTGAGCAGTCGCGGTTATCAGGTGCAGTATTAGGTTTTATTGCCCGTGACCACTTCCCGCGGGTCGGCGTGCACCAGCACTTCGGCACGCGGGTAGGCTTGGTGAATGGCGTCGGCGGCTCGATCGCTGATGCCATGGGCGACTGACAGCGTCAATTCCCCTGGCAATTCCAGATGCAACTGCACGAACCAGTGGCTGCCGGAGATTCGCGTGCGTAAATCATGGGCGCCCAATACACCGGGGACGCCACGGGCCAGTTCCAGCATGTGCTGGCTCACGTCCGCTGGCAGTTCCTCGTCCATCAATACAGCAAAGCTCTCCCGGGCGATCTGGATGGCGCTCCACAAGATGTAGGCGGCAATGCCGAGGCCGAACCAGGCGTCGACCTGATGGTAACCAAAACCCGCCAACACCAGCGCCACCAGGATGCTGCCGTTGAGCATCAAGTCCGAGCGGTAGTGCAGTGAGTCGGCGCGCACCGCGTTGGAGCCGGTTTCACGGATGACCCGGTGTTGCAGCATCAGCAGCGCCACCGTCATCAACAGCGAAAAGACGATCACCCCGATACTCAACCACGGCGCGCCGACGGGTTCCGGATGCTGCAAGCGCTGGTACGCCTGGAACGCGATCAACACCGCGCTGCCGGCGATAAACAGCGCCTGGGCCATGCCCGACAGCGATTCCGCCTTGCCGTGCCCATAACGGTGGTCGTCATCGGCCGGGCGCAGTGCGTAATGCACGGCGAGCAAATTCAGCAGCGAGGTCACGCCATCGAGCAGCGAGTCGGTCAACCCGGCGAGCATGCTCACCGAGCCGCTGAACCACCAGGCGATGGCCTTGGTGATAATCAGCGCAGAGGCCACGCCCACTGAAGCGCGGGTGGCCAGGCGCAGGAGCCTGGCGTGTTCAGGACTGCTGGTCATGGACGATCCTTAGGCAGCGGGTTGCAGGCCCAGGGCGGCCAGTTGTTGCACGCTGCCCTTGAACTGGATCAGGCGCGGGTCATCGAGTGGCAGGCTGCGCCCGGTTTCTTTCTGGATGATGGTTTGCAGCTTGGCGTTGTCGACTTTGCCGTCTGCGCCAATGGCTTCGTGGAGTTTTGCCGGGTCAACCTGGGCGGTCTTGCCCGGTTCGAAGTAGATGGCGCCGGTGGCGAAGTCCACGCCGAACGCGATCAGGCCGGGGATCACATAGAACAGCAGGCCCACGGCGTCGAGCACGGCAATCGCCGGGTCGATCTTGCCGTCGATCTGGCCACGGCGGTCCGGGTAGAAGATCGAACCGCAGGCGGTCAGCTGGCTCAACAGGGTGACGGCGAGGACACCGCCGATGATGCGGGAAGCGATACGCATGGAAACTCTCCTGAACACGTTTTAAGGGTGAATATAAGCCAGTTTTGTCAGGCGACGATGATCAAGTGTGGGAGGGGGCTTGCTCCCGATGGCAATGTGTCAGGCAACTGCTTGGCTACTGACCCACCGCTATCGGGAGCAAGCCCCCTCCCACAGTTGACCGCGTCGACAGCCCAGAACCGTGGTGTTGTTGAGACCATCATCGGCATCCGGCAGTTCGCCGTTATACTCGCCGCTCTGTTCTGGAGCCAGTATGAATTCGTTGCCGATTGATGAAGTTTTACCCGCCCTGCGTGACGCCTTGGCGATTCGCCATGAAGCCGTGCTGGAAGCGCCGCCCGGCGCCGGTAAAACCACCCGCGTGCCCTTGGCCTTGTTGAACGAGCCGTGGCTGGCCGGGCAAACCATCCTGATGCTCGAACCCCGGCGCCTGGCGGCCCGCGCCGCGGCCGAACGCCTGGCCAGCGAGTTGGGGGAAAAAGTCGGTGAAACCGTCGGTTATCGCATTCGCCTGGACAGCAAGGTCGGCCCGAACACCCGTATCGAGGTCGTCACCGAAGGCATTCTCACCCGTCGCCTGCAGGACGATCCGGCACTGGAGGGCGTGGGCTTGCTGATCTTCGACGAATTCCACGAGCGCAGCCTCGATGCCGACCTGGCGCTGGCCCTGAGCCTCAACGGCCGCGAGCTGTTTCGTGATGAACAGCCGCTGAAGATCCTGTTGATGTCGGCCACCCTCGAAGGTGAACGCCTGGCGAGCCTGCTGGAGGATGCGCCGATCCTGCGCAGCGAAGGGCGCATGTTCCCGGTGCAGGTGCGTTGGGGGCGGCCGTATCAGGCCGGTGAATTTATCGAGCCGCGTGTGCTGCAGACCATCCTTGAGGCCTTGCAGGACGAAGCCGGCAGTGTGCTGGTGTTCCTGCCGGGGCAGGCGGAAATTCGTCGGGTCAACCAGCAACTGGCGGACGCCCTGGGCGAGCGCAATGATGTGCTGCTCTGCCCGCTGCATGGCGAACTGGACCTCAACGCCCAACGTGCCGCCATCGACCCGGCGCCTGCCGGTAAACGCAAAGTGGTACTGGCTACCAACATCGCTGAGACCAGCTTGACGATTGACGGCGTGCGCGTAGTGATCGACGCCGGGTTGGCGCGGGTGCCGCGTTTCGACCCCGGCAGCGGCATGACCCGTCTCGATACCCAGCGCATCTCCCGCGCCAGTGCCACGCAGCGCGCCGGCCGGGCGGGGCGTCTGGAGCCGGGGGTGTGTTATCGGTTGTGGTCCGAGGATCAGCATGAAGGTCTGGCGGCGTATGGCAGCGCGGAAATCCTCGCGGCGGACCTCGCAGGCCTGGCCTTGCAGCTGGCGCGTTGGGGCGTGGCCCCGACGCAACTGGTGTGGCTGGATGTGCCGCCGACCGCCGCCTATGCCCAGGCTCAGGATTTGCTGGTACGCCTGGGCGCGCTGGAGGACGACAAGCTGACCCCGCACGGTCAGAAAATGGCCGAGTTGCCGGCGCATCCGCGTATCGCTCATTTATTGCTGCGTGGGCAGGACCTGGGTTTGGCGGCCACGGCCTGTGAGGTGGCCGCCCTGTTGGGCGAGCGCGATATCCTGCGCGGTGGCGGTGCCGATTTGCACAGTCGGTTGGCCTTGCTGTCCGGCGAAGAGCGCGCACGTGGCACCCAGGGTGGTGTGCAAAGAGCCAGGCAATTGGCCCGGCAGTACCGTGGTTATCTGCGCGGCAAGGCGACTCAGGCGGTGGCTGATCCCGACCACCCGCGCTGGCTCGGCGCCTTGCTGGCCCTGGCCTACCCGGACCGCGTCGCGCAACAACGTCGCCCGGGTGGCGCCGAATACCGCCTGGCCAATGGGCGCGCCGCGCTGTTCGCCGAGGCTGACAGCCTGATGAAACAACCTTGGCTGGTGATCGCCGACCTCGGCAGCCGCCAGGGCCAGCGGGAAGAACGCATCTACCTCGCGGCGGATTTCGACCCGGCGCTATTCGATACGGTATTGGCCGAACAGGTGCGCAACGTCGACCAGTTGGATTGGGACGAGCGCGAAGGCGTGCTGCGCGCCGAGCGCCAACGCAAAGTCGGCGAACTGGTGCTCAGCCGCGAGCCCCTGACCGGCCTGGATGAGTCCGCCCGCAGCCAGGCGTTGGTCAACCTTATCCGCCGCAAGGGGCTGGCGCTGTTGCCCTGGACCCCGGAGCTGCGCCAATGGCAGGCCCGTGTCATGCTGCTGCGCCAGCTGGACGCCGGAAAAACCAGCGAATGGCCCGACCTTAGCGACAGCGCCTTGCTCGCCAGCCTGGAGCACTGGCTGATGCCGTACTTGGGCAAGGTCTCGCGCCTCAGTCATTTTTCCAACCTGGATATCTCCAGTTTTCTCCACAACCTGCTGCCCTGGCCGCTGCCACAGCGCCTGGACGAACTGGCACCGCAGCATGTGAAGGTGCCATCGGGTTCGTCGGTGCGACTGGACTACAGCGAACAGCCGCCGATCCTGGCGGTGCGCCTGCAGGAATTGTTCGGGTTGGCGGATACGCCGCGCATTGCCGGTGGGCGGCAGGTGGTGAAGCTGCACTTGTTGTCGCCTGCGCGGCGCCCGGTGCAGGTGACGCAGGACCTGGCGAACTTCTGGCGCAGCACCTATGCCGAGGTGAAGAAGGATTTGAAAGGGCGCTATCCAAAGCATTACTGGCCGGATGATCCATTGGTCGCCGAGGCGACGGCCCGGATCAAACCCCGCAAGTAGCCACAACAGAGAACAACTGTGGGAGGGGGCAAGCTCCCTCCCACATTATTTCGGGGGTGCCTGTCAGGGCGCGGCGGGCAGCAGGAACCGGGCAATCACCGGCAAATGGTTGGAAATGCGCAACGTATCCTCCTGCCGCACCTTGGCTTCGACCCGCTTGATGCGTGGGCTGTAGAACAGATAGTCCAAGGTGCGATCCGGGCCGTCGAGGCTTGGGTCGTTGGGGTAGTGCGTCAGCCATTTCGCACGGTCGATGCCGCTGGCTTCGTTGTTGCTGGGGATCATCGGGTATTTGTCCCACAGCAAATGCAACTCGCTGTCCGGCGAATACTGACCGCGCTTGCCCGCTTCCAGGCGCAGGAACTGCCCCAGCGGCAGCAGGTTGAAATCCCCGCCGATCAACCAGGGCGTGCCTCGGCCTTCGAGCTTATCCAGCAGCTTCACCGTTGCCTTGACTTGCTCATCGACCGCCGAGCGCCCAGGCATATCGCGACCCAGACGCGTATTGAGCACCGCCAGTTGGCCGCCATCGCTCAGCGGCAGGTACGTCAGCAGCAAGGCCGGCTTGGGTTGGAACTGGCGGCTGATGAAGTTGCCGGGCGATACCGGCAGTTGCAGGCGTTCGGCGTGTTCGATCTGGTAGCGGCTCAGGGTCGCCAGTTTGCGGCCGACACTGCCGAAAATATGCAGGCTGGGGATGAAGTCGGCTTTCCAGTCGAACGCCTGGGCGCTGCACGGGTAAAGGTCGACCAGGCGTTCCTGCAACAGGGCCAGTTGGTCTTGATAGTGGGATGGCTTGGCGTTTTCGTCGAGTTCCTGCAGCAGCAGGATGTCGGGTTGTTCGTCACGGATCACCCGCGCCACTTCATCGAGGCTGTAGGCCATGTCTTCCACGGTCGGACGGTCGTCCGGGCCGCTGCCGTCGGGAGTGTCGTACCAGAACACGTAGTTTTTGCCGGCCAGGTATTGCACGTTCCAGGTCATCACCTTGAGCGCCTGCCCCGGCAGCAGGGTCGGCGCGCGGGGGGCGCCACAGCTGACGGGCAGGGTTTGCTTGTCGGCGGGGCGCCAGGTCAGGCTGTAGATCAGGGCAGTGAGCAGGCCTGCGATGATCAGCAGGCCCAGCAGGAAGATGCGCAATAAACGGGTCATTGGCTCGGCTTATCAGCGTGTCAGGACAGGCACGGAGCATATCACCGTGCGTCGGCGTCGCCACCGATCAGCATGAATAAACGGAACAACACCACACTGGTAAACAACTGCAGGAAACTGTGGGCGCTGTCCATCAACAGCCCCAGTAACGGACCCGGGTCTGGATAGGCCGCAGCGCTGGCGCCTTTGAGCAACCACAGCGGCGTCATCACGCACAGCAGGCAGACCAGGATTCGCCAGAAGTGCCCACGGCTCAGGCGAAAGCTTTCCTTCATCGCGTCCAGTGCCGGCATGCCGCGCAGCACCAGCAGGTACTCGGCAAACGCCAGCACCACCATCAGCCACAGGCCGGGCAGGAAGTACAACGACAAGCCCAGCAGAATCAGCAGCGTGCTCATGGCCGTCAGCAGGGCGAAGCGTGGCCACAGGGTCAGGGCCATGGCCCAGACATCTTTAGTGCGCGGCGACTCGCCGCGGGTGCGCGCATCCAGAAACAGGATCAGGGCGCCGGTGTACAGCGGATACACCAGCAGCCCGACGACCACGCTGTAACCGGGGAACGCATCCGGCCCCAGCGTGTGGTCCAGCACCTGTTGCAGCAGGGCTT
Organism: Pseudomonas palleroniana; assembly: GCF_022836895.1. Taxonomy (NCBI): domain Bacteria; kingdom Pseudomonadati; phylum Pseudomonadota; class Gammaproteobacteria; order Pseudomonadales; family Pseudomonadaceae; genus Pseudomonas; species Pseudomonas palleroniana. The sequence continues at coordinate 1,344,534 of NZ_CP092411.1, forward strand.
CGAGGATCACCAGCGGCAGGCACAGCTGGACGATGGCGCCCAGGTTGCGTTGGGTGAAACGGAAGGAGTCGCGCAGTACGTCTAACGGATTCATCAGGTTCATCGCAGGCCAAAAAGCAAGGCCCACACTTTAACCGATCAGCGCTGGCGTTAAGCAAACGTAAACCTTAGGTAAAGACTATTGAAACGTCTGGTAACAGCCCCATAACTAGTCGCGTAGCTTGCCTGGTCCCAGGCAGGCCCATGATTTCTACCGGCAATCTAACGAGGTCGCCATGAACAGCGAAGAGCAAACCCTGATCGATGGACTGTTTTCACGGTTGCAACAAGCCGAAAAGGACTCAGCCCCCCGCGACGCACTGGCCGAAGCGCGGATCAAGGAGCACATGACTCGCCAACCGGCCGCCGGGTACTACATGACCCAGTCGATCCTGGTGCAGGAACACGCGATCAAGAGTCTCGACGCGCAGAACAAGCAGCAGGCACAGCAGATCCAGCAATTGCAGGATGAGCTGCAACAAGCCCGTTCCCAGGCGGCCCAGCCTGCGCCGAGCAGTGGCGGTTTCCTGTCGAGTATCTTTGGCGGCGGCTCCCGCGATCCGCAACCGGCTCAGAGCGCGCCGGCGTCGACGGGTGGCGGCTGGCGTGAGCCGGGGCGGCCATCGTTCGGCCAACCTGCGCCGCAACAAAACTACGCTGCACCGCCGCAGAACTATCAACAGCCGCAACAGGCACCGGCAGCGCCGATTGGCAGTGGTTTTCTCGGTGGCGCCTTGAAAACCGCCGCTGGTGTGGCCGGTGGTGTGATGCTGGCCGAAGGCATCAGCAGCTTGTTCAACCACAACTCTCAACAGCCGCAGGTCGTGGAAGAAATCATCCGCGAAGAGCCCGCGCCGGCCAGTGACAACGGCAACTGGGGCAATGACGACCAGCGTTTCGCCGGGAATGACAGTTGGGGCGGCAACAACGCTGACAACTTTTCAGACAGCAATTATTCCGACGATCCCTCGTCTTTTGACGACGACGATTCCTACGTCTGACCTGCATTCAACCGGGGCGCTTCGTCGCCCCGGGCTGATTTTTCTCGGAAACTTTCCCGTGGCTGGCATACTGGCGCCTTTGCGGACCTTCGTGTCCGGCGTCCAAGTGGTAAGCCTGGGGAAGTGCGGTGAAAAAAATTGCGGTGTTCGCCGATGTACAAAACCTCTATTACACCGTGCGCCAAGCCTATGGTTGCCACTTCAACTACGCCGCCTTGTGGGCTGACATCGGTTCACGCGGGCAGATCGTAGAGGCGTATGCCTATGCCATCGACCGTGGCGACAGCAAGCAGCAGCAATTCCAGCAGATCCTGCGCAACCTGGGCTTTACGGTAAAACTCAAGCCCTACATCCAGCGCAGCGATGGCTCGGCCAAGGGCGACTGGGACGTGGGCATCACCCTCGACATCATGGATGCCGCCGACCACGTCGACGAAATCGTACTGGCCTCCGGCGACGGTGATTTCGACATGCTGCTCGAGCGCGTTATCCACAAGCATGGCGTCGAAGCCGTGGCCTACGGTGTCCCGGGGTTGACGGCCAACTCACTGATACGCGCCGCCAGCCGCTATGTGCCGATCGAAGGCGCGCTGCTGCTCAAATAGAACGCTGCGGCTTGATAAACAGTTAGACGGAGTTGGAACGGGTTTGGAACGTATAGCGGTCATCGACTTTGAAACCACCGGCATCACCCCGAGCAGCCACTGCCGGGCCACGGAAATCGCGGTGGTCATCCTCGAGCGCGGCCAGATCGTGGATCGCTACCAGAGCCTGATGAACGCCGGTGTGCGTGTGCCGGGCTTTATCGAGCAACTCACCGGCATCAGTAACGCCATGCTGCGCAGCGCACCGCCGGCCGAGCGTGTGATGAACGAGGTCAACGAGTTCGTCGGCACGACGCCACTGCTGGCGCACAACGCGGCATTCGACCAGAAGTTCTGGGACTATGAGCTGGGCCTGATCCGCCGCACCCGCCTGCAGAAATTCGCCTGCTCGCTGTTACTCGCCCGCCGCCTGATGCCCGCGGCGCCCAACCACAAACTCGGCACCCTCAACAGCTACGCCCAGTTGCCCCATACCGGCAAGGCTCACCGGGCGCTGGCGGATGCGGAGATGGCGGCCAACCTCACGGCGTACCTGGCCCAGGAACTGCGCGGGACTCACGGCTTGCGCGAACTCTCCCACGACCTGCTGTGCACCCTGCAGAAAGTGCCGGCGGCGAAGATCACCGAACACCTGAAGAAGCACCGCGGGTTCTGAGCCCCTGACAATGAAACTCCAACTGTGGGAGGGGGCTTGCTCCCGATAGCGGTGTGTCAGCTCCAGATTAGCGGGCTGGTCCACCGCCATCGGGAGCAAGCCCCCTCCCACAGTGTCGTCAGGGAATAAACGCCATCACCGATGCGGGCGACCCTGATCCGCCTTCGAGCGCCAAGACACCTATCACCAATGTTGCACCCTTGGCCGGCAGGCGGTCGAGATGGGTCAAACACTCCAGCACAATCCCATTCCTGGCCAGCACCGCACGATTGGTCGCGAATGCAGTGCTCTGCCCCGGATCAACCCCATGGGTATCAATACCGACCCCGGCGATCCGACGCTGCTCAAGCAAAAAACCAATCGCCGCCTCGCCGATCCCCGGAAAGTGCGAGCCTTGCGCGTCCAGCCCGAAGAACGCCACCGGGTCATGCCAAAGATGTTGCCAGCCGGTGTACATCAAGACCACCGAGCCGGGCTCGATTGGCCCGTGTTGGCGTTCCCACTCTTCAATATCCTGCGGGCTGACTGCGTAATCGGGGTTGCCCTGGGTTTTACTGCGCACGTCCACTACCACTGCCGGCCGCACCAGGTCTTCGGGTTGATAACCGTCGATCCCCATTGCGTCGGCGTAGAAGCTGTTCGGCGCATTCATATGCGTGGCGCTGTGTTCACCCAGGCTGAAACGTCGCAGGAAATAGCCATCCTTTTCCAGGGCGGCGACCTCTGCAAAAACCACCGGAGGGTCGCCCGGCCATAGCGGGATACGTGGGCTGACCGGGTGGCTGAGGCTGATGACCTTGCGCTGTTTATCCAGCATTTCTGGCCTCCAACTGCCCCAGCGGCACCCGCCGCTCTATCGCGCTCGACAAAATGATCGAGGTCTTGCTGAACCCGAATTTTGCGATCCGGTTGATCAGGTTCTCCAACTCCGGCATCGAGCCCACGGCGGCTTGCATGATCACGCACGGGTCACCGGTGACGCGGTGGCATTCGGTGAGCTCGGGAATTTCGGATAAGGCGTCATACACCTTCTGGCTGCCGTGATTGGTCAGGCGCAGCTCAATCACACACTGAATCGGCAAACCCACTTTGGACAGATCCACCTTGGCCTGATACCCGGTGATCACGCCACTGGCCTCCAGCTTGGCCACGCGCTCAGCCACGGCGGGGGCGGAGAGGTTGACCGTGCGAGCCAGTTGCGCAAACGAGGCGCGGCCGTCTTCGAGCAAGGCACTGAGGAGCATGCGGTCGTATTTGTCCAATGATAAGGCTCCGTAATGTGTGGCTTTCGAATCTATGGTTTATATCCCTCATAACCGTGTTTTGAAAAGTGTATTGGCGTTTTAAACAGGTTTTGTAACTTATGTTTATCAACCTGCCTTTTTAGAATATGTCTTCTGTCCTCCTGCCATAGAGCCGCCCAATGCCTGGCCCACGTCGCTTTCCCTTACCGTTGATCGCCGCCTTTTTTGCGTTGTACGTGATCTGGGGGTCCACCTACCTGGTGATTCGTGTCGGCGTGGAGTATTGGCCGCCGTTGTTGCTGGCCGGGATTCGGTTTTGCACGGCCGGTGTATTGATGTATGGCTTCCTCAGGTGGCGCGGGGTGCCGGCGCCGACCTGGGCTCAGTGGAAAGCGGCCGGGATGATTGGCATCTTGTTGCTCACCATCGGCAATGGTGGCGTGAGCATGGCTGAACATATGGGCGTGTCGTCCGGCGTGGCGGCGTTGGCCGTGGCGACCGTGCCGTTGTTCACTTTGCTCTGTGGGTATTTCTGGGGCGCACGTAATACCCGTCTGGAATGGGCCGGGGTGATCCTGGGTATTATCGGCATTGCCATGCTCAACATGGGCAGCACGTTGCAGTCGAGCCCCATGGGCGCGGTTCTGCTGTTGGTGGCGGCCGCGTCGTGGGCGTTCGGTTCGGTGTGGAGCCGGCAATTGCCGCTGCCCCAGGGCGCCATGGCCAGTGCTGCGGAGATGCTGGTCGCCGGTGTGGCGCTGCTGCTGGTCAGCGCGCTTTCCGGTGAGCGCCTGCAGGCCGTGCCGCCACTGGAAGGCTGGCTGGCGCTGGCCTACCTGACCGTGTTCGGTTCGATCATTGCCTTCAACGCCTACATGTACCTGCTCAAGCACGTGCGGCCGGCGGCGGCGACCAGCTATGCCTATGTGAACCCGGCAGTGGCCGTGTTGCTGGGGATCGTGTTTGTCGGTGAGACCATCGGCATGGAAGAAGCCTTGGCAATGCTGGTGATCATCAGCGCGGTGCTGTTGATCAGCCTGCCCCAGTGGCGAAAGCCCCGGCCGGAATAAGGTAAACTGCGCCGAATTGCGGTTTTTTTACCCGCTCATGCGCTGAATTTTCTTACGGTAGACACATGACTTTCGCCACCCTTGGCCTGATCGAACCCTTGCTGCGCGCCCTTGAGACGCTTGGCTACCAGACCCCGACGCCGGTGCAGGCGCAGGCCATTCCAGCGGTGCTGGCCGGTCGTGACCTGATGGCCGCGGCCCAGACCGGCACCGGCAAGACCGCAGGTTTCGCTGTGCCGCTCCTGCAATTGCTGACCCTGGAAGGGCCGAAAGTCGCCCCCAACTCGGCGCGCGCGCTGATCCTGTGCCCGACCCGCGAGCTGGCCGAGCAGGTTCACGCCAGTGTCGCCGAGTACGCTCAACATCTGCCGCTGACCACTTATGCGGTGTACGGCGGCGTGAGTATCAACCCGCAGATGATGAAGCTGCGCAAAGGTGTCGACATTCTGGTCGCCACCCCTGGCCGCCTGATCGACCTGTTCCGCCAGAACGCGCTGAAACTCAATCAGCTGCAAACCCTGGTGCTGGATGAAGCCGACCGCATGCTCGACCTGGGCTTTTCCGAAGAACTGGCGAACATCTACCGCATGCTGCCGAAAAAGCGTCAGACGCTGCTGTTCTCCGCGACCTTCTCCGATGACATCCGCCTGCTCGCCGGGCAGATGCTCAACGACCCGCTGAGTGTCGAAGTCAGCCCGCGTAACGTCGCCGCCAACACCGTCAAGCAATGGGTGGTGCCGGTGGACAAGAAGCGCAAGCCAGAGCTGTTTGTGCACCTGATGCGCAAAGGCCGCTGGAAGCAGGTACTGGTGTTCGCCAAGACCCGCAACGGCGTGGATGCACTGGTGGATAAATTGCAGGGCCTGGGCGTCAATGCCGATGGCATTCACGGTGACAAACCGCAGGCCACCCGCCAACGGGCGCTGGACCGCTTCAAGGCCGGCGAGGTGCAGATCCTGGTGGCCACCGATGTGGCCGCCCGTGGCCTGGATATCGAAGACTTGCCGCTGGTGGTCAACTTCGACCTGCCGATCGTCGCCGAAGATTACATCCACCGCATTGGCCGCACCGGGCGTGCGGGCAACACCGGTGAGGCGATCTCTTTGGTGTGCGCCGATGAAGTGAACATGCTGTCGGCCATCGAGATGCTGACGCGTCAGACCTTGACCCGCAAAGTCGAGCCGGATTTCGAGCCCGAGCACCGCGTGCCGGACACCGATGCCAGTGGGCAGGTGGTAAAGAAACCGAAAAAACCGAAGAAGCCCAAGGCTTCGGGCGGTGGCGGCAAACGTAACCTGGGCAAATGGGTGGACAGTGGCGAAGTGGCGCCGGCGGAGCCATCGATCAAACCGGTGCGCAAGGTGCCGGTGTTTAACACCGGGCCGCGTAAGAAGAAGTAATTTGCTGCGTGGCTGATAGCCTCATTGGAAGCAAGCCCCCACATTTTGAATCTGTTCACCGTTCAAAATGTGGGAGGGGCTTGCCCCCGATGGTGGCATTAAAATCACCACAAATCTCAGCGCTTGAGCCACTCCAGCATCCCATGCCCCGCCGCTTTGCCGCTGGCAAAACACCCCGTCAGCAAGTACCCGCCCGTCGGTGCTTCCCAGTCCAGCATCTCTCCCGCACAGAACACGCCCGGTAACTGCTTGAGCATCAAGCGCTCATCCAACGCCTCAAACGGCACGCCGCCCGCGGTGCTGATCGCTTCATCGATTGGCCGGGTTTTAACCAGGGTCAACGGCAGCGCCTTGATAGCCACCGCCAACTGCGCCGGATCATTGAAGTGGCCTGCCGGTGTCAGCTCACGCAACAAGGCCGACTTGACCCCATCCAGGCCCAACTGGCTGTGCAAGTGCTTGCTCATCGAACGCGAGCCACGGGGCTTGGCCAAGGCGGCTTGCACCTTGTCCAGCGGCTTGCTCGGTAGCAGGTCGATATGCACGGTGGCTGAACCGTCGCGATTGATCGCTTCGCGAATCGGTGCTGACAGCGCATAGATCAAGCTGCCCTCGATGCCCGTGGCGGTGACCACACATTCCCCCAGCCGCGGCTTGTCATCCGCCAGGCCGATGGCGACGTTTTTCAGTGGTGCACCGGCGAATTTGCTGATCATCAAGTCGCTCCAGGCCGACACCTCGAAACCACAATTGCTCGGCTGCAAAGGGGCGTACGGCACGCCTTGATCTTCGAACAGCTTAAGCCAGGCTCCGTCGGAACCCAGGCGCGACCAACTGCCGCCACCGAGGGCCAACAATACGGCAGGGCTGTGGACAGTTTTTTCGCCGTCCGGGCTGTGGATAACCAGCCCGCCGTCTGCGGCCCAACCCACCCAGCGATGGCGGGTGTGGATAACCACGCCCTGGTCGCGCAAGCGCTTGAGCCAGGCGCGCAGCAGCGGCGCAGCCTTCATGTCCGTAGGAAAGACGCGGCCCGAAGTGCCGACAAAGGTCTGTATGCCCAGGCCGTGAATCCATTCGCACAACGCCTGGGCACCAAACGCGCGCAACAATGGCGCCATTTGCGGGGCGCGTTCGGCATAACGCGACAGGAACGCCGGGTACGCTTCCGAATGGGTGATGTTCATGCCGCCTACACCCGCCAGCAGGAACTTGCGCCCCACCGACGGCATGCCGTCGTAGAGGTCGACCCGCACGCCTGCCTGGCTCAAGACTTCAGCGGCCATCAGCCCGGCAGGGCCGCCGCCGATAATGATGACGTGTTGGGAAGGGGTATCGGGCATGGGGCAGGGCTACGGTCGCTTCAATAGGCCGAGCATTCTACCCGACGACAGCGCAAACGCCTGATCAAAAAACATACAGCTTCCTACAAGCCTTATGTAAAGCAGCGTTCAGACGCTTACGCTCAAGTTATCCACAGGTGGTTCCACAGGCATTGTGGGTAACGCCCAGGGTTCAATGACAACCTGATGACGCCCACACCCGCTGGGCGCTGTGATGCAAGATGCCGTGGCGGCGGGCCAGGGCGGGGCGGTCTTTGCTGTAACCGCCGCCGATCACGCCCATCACCGCAATATCACGGCCCAGGCAGTGGCGCATCACGCTTTCGTCGCGGGCGGCGACACCTGCGTCGGTCAGCTTCAGGTAACCGAGGGCGTCGTCCTTGTGCACGTCGACACCGGCGTCGTACAGCACCAGGTCCGGCTGGTAGAGCGGCAACAGGTAGTTGAGTGCGTCGTCCACCACCTTGAGGTAGTCGGCGTCCCCCATGCCCATGGGCAGCGGGATGTCCCAGTCGCTTTGGGCCTTGCGTGCCGGGAAGTTCTTTTCGCAATGCAGCGACACCGTGATCGCCTCCGGCGTGTCGTGGAGGATACGCGCGGTGCCGTCGCCCTGATGCACGTCGCAGTCGAAGATCAGCACGCGGTTGACCCGGCCGCTGGCCAGTAGGTAATGGCTGATCACCGCCAGGTCGTTGAAGATGCAAAAGCCCGCCGGGTAATCGTAATGGGCGTGATGGGTGCCGCCCGCCAAGTGGCAGGCCAGGCCGTGTTCCAATGCCTGCTCCGCCGCCAGTAGCGAGCCGCCGACCGCCCGCACGGTGCGCCGGGCCAGGGCTTCGCTCCAGGGCAGGCCGAGGCGCCGCTGGTCTTCACGGGACAACTCGCCGCTCATATAGCGCTCGATATATCCACGGTCATGCGCCAGGGCCAGAATCTCGGGTGGGCACAGTTGCGGGCGCAGCAACTGGCGGTCTTCGGTCAGGCCGCTGTCGACCAGGTGGTCGCGCAGCAGGCGGAATTTGTCCATGGGGAACCGATGGTCCGCCGGGAACTCGGGGCTGTAGTCATCGTGATAGATCAATGGCAGGGGCATGGGATTTTCTGACGGGAACCTGCGACGCATCTTACCCGCGTTGTACACTCACGCACATGGCAAGGGAGGGGACCCATGGAGCCGATACTGGAATTGGAAAGCGCACGCCTGGTGCTGCGCCAATGGCGCGACAGCGACCTGCCGGAATTTGCGCGCATGTGCGCGGACCCGCAGGTGATGCGCTATTTCCCGGCTAAATTGAGCCACCTGGAAACGGCTGCGTTGATCGGGCGGATTCGCGGGCACTTTGCCGAGTACGGCTTTGGTTTTTGGGCCTTGCAGCGCAAGGACACTCGCGAGTTTATCGGCCTGACCGGGCTGCAGAATGTCAACTTCGAGGCTGACTTTACCCCGGCCGTGGAGATTGGCTGGCGCCTGGCCCGCGAACACTGGGGCCTGGGTTATGCCAGCGAGGCGGCTTGGACCGCCTTGCGTTGCGGCTTCGATCGTTTGCAGGTGGATGAGATCCTGGCTTTCACCACTGAGTCCAATCTGCCATCACAAAAAGTCATGCAGGCCATCGGTATGCATTACGATCCCCAGGCAGATTTTGAACACCCCAAGGTCGCAGCCGATGACCCGCTGCGCCATCATGTTTTGTATCGCATCACCCGCGCCCAATGGTTGGACACGCTGCACGGATAAGCAGACCGGAATGCCCCATAGATTGTAGGAGTTGCTCTATGAGCCAAGTATTGGAAGATCTGGTGGACCTGCTGACCCTGGAGCCGATCGAGGAAAACCTCTTTCGTGGCCGCAGCCAGGACCTGGGTTTTCGCCAACTGTTCGGCGGCCAGGTGCTCGGCCAGTCGCTGTCGGCGGCCAGCCAGACCGTAGAAGACGCGCGGCATGTGCATTCCCTGCATGGCTATTTCCTGCGCCCGGGCGATGCCGCATTGCCGGTGGTGTACTCGGTGGACCGCGTACGTGACGGCGGCAGTTTCAGCACACGCCGCGTGACCGCGATCCAGAAGGGCAACCCGATCTTCACCTGCAGCGCCTCGTTCCAATATGACGAGGAAGGTTTTACGCACCAGAGCACGATGCCTGTGGTGGTCGGCCCGGAAAACCTGCCCTCCGAGCTGGAACTGACCCAGCAACGCGCCCACCTGATCCCCGAGCACATGCGCGACAAGCTGCTGTGCCCCAAGCCGATCGAAGTGCGCCCGGTGACCGAGAAAGACCCGTTCAACCCGCAGCCGTCCGATCCGGTCAAGTACGTATGGTTTCGTGCCGACGGCGCCCTGGCCGACTTGCCCGCGCTGCATAAATACCTGCTGGCCTACGCCTCGGACTTCGGTCTGCTGACCACCTCGCTGCTACCCCACGGCAAGACCGTGTGGCAGAAAGATATGCAGGTAGCCAGCCTCGATCATGCGCTGTGGTTCCACGCGGACCTGCGTGCCGATGACTGGCTGCTTTACGCCATGGACAGCCCATGGGCGGGCAACTCCCGTGGTTTCTCCCGTGGCAGCGTGTACAACCGCGCCGGGCAGCTGGTGGCCTCGGTGACCCAGGAAGGCTTGATTCGTCATCGCAAGGATTGGGCATGAGCCTGGCGCATATCCAACATTGGGTCTTTGACATGGACGGCACCCTCACGGTGGCCGTGCATGATTTTGCGGCCATTCGCGTGGCCCTGGACATTCCGCCGGAGGACGACATCCTCACCCACCTGGCGGCGTTGCCGGCCGATGTGGCAGCGGCCAAGCATGCCTGGTTGCTAGAGCATGAGCGCGAGTTGGCGGTGGGCTCGGTTGCCGCGCCAGGCGCGGTGGAGCTGGTGCGCGAGCTGGCCGGGCGTGGTTATCGCCTGGGCATCCTGACCCGCAATGCGCGGGAGCTGGCGCATATCACCCTGGAGGCGATTGGCTTGGCGGACTGCTTTGCCGCCGAGGATGTATTAGGCCGTGATGATGCGCCGCCCAAACCAGACCCGGGCGGCTTGCTGAAGCTGGCGGCGGCCTGGGATGTTTCGCCGAGCCGGATGGTGATGGTGGGAGATTACCGCTTTGATCTGGATTGCGGCCGGGCGGCGGGAGCCCGGACGGTGTTGGTGAACTTGCCGGAGAACCCGTGGCCAGCGTTGGCGGATTGGCATGCCGCAGACTGTGTGGCATTGCGCCGGATGATCCAGGCCAGCCACTGAAAAAGCGAAGTGTGGGAGGGGGCAAGCCCTAATGCCTGTCAGTTAAGAGATAGAGCGGACGATGGATAACCTGTGGGAGGGGGCTTGCTCCCGATAGGCCGCGCAGCGGCCTCAAAAATGGGCCTGCTACGCAGTCCATCGGGAGCAAGCCCCCTCCCACATTTTGAGTTGGTTTATTCAGTGCTTACTGGGTAAACAGCACCTTCTCGCCCTCAGGCGAGGTGAACATCTTGTCGCCGTCATGGCCCACGCCCGGTACTTCCACCAGCTTATGGCTCAGTTGCGGATGGCGCGTCTTGAGGTAGTCAAAGTAGTTGTGCCCACGAACCAGCCGGTACGCGCCCTGGGTCTCGGCTTCGCAGCTTTTATCCAGGGCCGGGTGGTTCGGGTCGGTGTCCTGCTGGCCCAGCAGGTAGGTGATGTCGCGTGACACGTAAGCCTGCTCAAGCTGCTCGGCGCCCTGGCCCGTTGCGTAGGCGGGCAGGTGCTGCATGCCGTACTTCCATTCGTTGAAGCTTGGGCAACTGGTCACATCGAACTTCACTGGGCGCTGCGGGCTGAAATAGGCGTACGACGAGGGGTTCGCCACCACGTAACGCAGGCTGATGCCTTCGGTTTGCAGCAGCGGGTGATCGTGGCCGGTAAGGGCAAAACGCTGCACCACTTGACCGCCGCCGGAGTGGCCGGCGACCACGATCTCTTTCAGCGCCGGGAACAGTTTGCGGTTGCTCAGGTGCTTGATGACCTGGTCCAGCGCACCGTAGGAGCTGAGTTGGCCCGGGCCGGTCGACAGTTCGCCGGCCATCCAGTCATTGCCGTGCCAGCGCAGCACCTGCTTATCCAGGTGATTGCGTTGCACGTCCAGCTCGTTGAGAAACTGCGGTGCGATCACCAGGGTATGGCTGGCAACGCCTGCGTGTGCGGCGGCATCTTCGCCACTTTTGAGATAGGTCTGCGCATTGCGCAAGCGACCGTGCACGATGATCAGTGCACGGGTGACGTCGGGCAGCGGCTGGCGCCAGTCCTGGCTCAGGCCCAGGCTCAGGTCACCCGCCTGCAGATGGAAACGCTCGGGGCTGACCACTTTGACGCCGTGCTCTTTCTCGGCGGCCCAGGCGTTGGCGGAACAGCTGATCATCAAGCCCAGCAGTAGACCCAGTCGTTGGTTCATTTAGAGGCTCTTGGCGGCAAAGGTATCGCATTGAGTGATCTGCCCCTCGGTAAAGCCGGTCTTGAACCAGCGCACGCGCTGTGCCGAGGTGCCGTGGGTAAACGAGTCCGGCACGACGCGCCCTTGACCCTGTTGCTGCAAGCGGTCATCGCCAATGGCGTTGGCGGCGTTCAGTGCGGCTTCAATGTCGCCGGGCTCCAGCCAGTTCAGGCGTTTTTGCGCACGGTTGGCCCACACCCCGGCGAAGCAGTCGGCCTGCAGCTCCTGGCGTACCAGCAAACCGCCGTCACCTTGCATTTGCCGGCCTTGCTGGCGCGCGGCCTGGATCTTGGATGAGATGCCCAGCAGTGTCTGCACGTGGTGCCCGACTTCGTGGGCGATCACATATGCCTGGGCGAACTCTCCGGCGGCCTGGAAACGTTGCGACATTTCCCGGAAGAAATCCAGGTCCAGATACACCTGTTGGTCGGCCGGGCAGTAGAACGGGCCGCTGGCCGAGGTGGCGCTACCACACGCGGAGTTGACCCGGCCACGGAACAGAATCAGCTTGGGGTTTTTGTAGACCAGGCCATTTTCCTTGAATACCTGGCCCCAGGTGTCCTCAGTGTCGCCCAGGACCGCGCGCACGAAGTCAGCCTGTTGGTCGTTGGCCGGCGGGGCCTGGCGGGTTTGCGTGCTCACCGAGGGCGCTTGTTCCATCTGGCCGGTCAACTGGCCGAGGATCTGCAGCGGGTCCTGGCCGGTCAGCCAGCCTATGCCGACGATCAGCACAATCGCGGTGAGGCTCAGGCCCTTGCCGCCACCAAAGCGCATGCCTCCACCACCGCCGCCACTGTCATCGCGGGCATCCACCACGTTGTCGCTGCGTCGGCCTTTTTTCCATAGCATGGGGGCAATCCTCTCGGTAAACGGTCTTACATTAATTGGGAAAGAGTATGGCCGTTAATCGCGGCAATAACCTTCGCCGGTATCGACAATCAAGCAGTCCTTTTTATCCGCCAGCCATTTCAGGCCGGTGGCCTCGCCGTCGCCGGCGCTCAATTGCTGCGGACCGTCGGGGCGGGTAAAGGTAATGCCGTCTTCGTTGGCTTCCCCTTTGAAGGTGCCGGCGTCGTCGTCATCCAGGCCGTATTTCATGGTCAGCAGGTAATGGCCACGGCCGATGCTGTCGTCCTTGGCGATGGTCAGGCTCAAGCCTTCGACGCCGATCCACTTGCCGACCCATTTATCGGTCGGCGGGGTTGCCGGTACCAGCGTGGCTTGTACCGAGGCGGGAGCGGGTTTGGGCGCGGGCGTCGGCTCTTTATTGCAGGCGGTGAGCAGGGCAAGGGCAGGCAGAACAAAGAGTATTTTTTTCATAGCGACATGGCCTTGATCAAAAAGTGTGCAGCCCTTGGGCAAACGTGCTGCGTTGGACTCGAATACCGTGATTTAGTGCGCTGTTCGCACGGTGTTTGGTTATGCTCTTGGGGCAGACTCCGACCCGGCTGCTAGATTACCGGGTTGAGTGCTGCCATGTTCAGTGCTCAGCGTTCAGCCCGCCATGCAAGAGAATTCAATGACCGTCAGCACCCCCCTTTCCGGCGTCAACCGTCCCTTCAAAGGCATTTTGCTGATTGTGGTGGCGACCTTTCTGTTTTCCAGCCACGACGCCTTGTCCAAATACCTGGCCGGGTTCTATCCGATCGTGATGGTGGTGTGGGCGCGTTACCTGGTGCACACCCTGTTGATGGCCGGGATCTTCCTGCCGCAATCGGGCTTGCGGGTATTGCGCAGCAAACGGCCAGGGATGCAGGTGGTGCGCGCTTTGTGCCTGCTAGGCACCAGCCTGTTTTTCACCACGGCGCTGCATTACATCCCGTTGGCGGAAGCCACGGCGGTGAACTTCCTCGCGCCGATCCTGGTGACGGCACTGTCCGTGCCGCTGCTCGGCGAGCATGTCACGCGCGGCCAGTGGCTGGCGGTGATCTGCGGGTTTGTCGGCGTGCTGGTGATCATCCATCCGGGGGGCGAGTTGTTTACCCCGGCGGTGTTGTTGCCGCTGTGTTCGGCGCTGTTTTTCTGCTTCTACCAACTGCTCACGCGCATCCTCAGCCAATACGACACACCGACCACCAGCAACTTCTTCGCCGGCCTGTGCAATACCCTGGTGATGAGTGCCATGGTGCCGTTCTTCTGGCAAATCCCCACGCTATGGCACGCAGTGCTGATGCTGGCGCTGGGTACGTGCGGTATGACGGCGCACCTGCTGTTGACCCAGGCGTTCCGCTTCGCGGCGCCGGCCTTGCTGGCACCATTCGGCTATTGCCAGATCGTGTTCGCAGGGTTGTTGGGCTGGCTGGTGTTCAATCACACCCCGGACCTGACCACGGTGGTTGGGATCGGGGTGATCTGCATGAGCGGGCTGGCCGCTGCCTGGCAGCAGCGGCGCAGATAGTTCAGAGGGTGGTAGCTCAGACGTCTACGGTAGGAATCCTGCGCGGTGCCATGAAGTACATCCAGGTCAGGGCAATGAAGTACATCGCCGGGATCAGGGTGAACAGTACCGTGTAGTTGTTGTTCGTGACCGTGAGGATATGCCCGACGATCTGGGTCATGAACATGCCGCCGATCGCCGCGCACATACCACCGAAACCGAACACCGTGCTCATCATGTGCTTGGGCGTGTAGTCCATCACCAGGCTCCAGATATTGGCGGTCCAGGCCTGGTGCGCGCCGATGGCCAGGGAAATGGCAAACACTGCTACCCATAGCTGGCTGGAACCGGCGGCCATGATCACACCGATGATGCAGCAGGCAAACAGCAGCATCGACAGCAACCGCGCCTTGATCGGGTTCATCCCACGGCCGATCAGGAACGACGACAGAATGCCCCCACCCACACTGCCGAAGTCGGCGGTCAGGTAAATGATGATCAGCGGAATGCCCATCTGGGTCACGTTGATGCCCAGGTTGTATTGCTGGTTCAGGAACGGCGGCAGCCAGTACAGGTAGAACCAGAACACTGGTGCAGTCATTGCGTAGGCGAGGGCGAAGGCCCAGGTGCCACGCATGCGCAGGATGCGGCTGAACGGGACGCGAGGTTGCTCCGGTTCGAGTTCCTGTTGCACGTAATCCAGTTCGGATTGTTTAACGGTGGGGTGGTCTTCCGGGTTGTAGTACTTCAGGCCCCAGCACACCAGCCAGATCCCGCCGAGTGCCGACATGCACAGGAACGCCGCCTGCCAGCCCCACACGTGCAGGATCAACGGCAGCAGCATCGGCGTCAGCATCGCACCGACGTTGGTGCCGGCGTTGAAGATGCCGGTGGCGACTGCGCGCTCACCCGCCGGGAACCACAGGCGCGTGGTCTTGACGCAGGCCGGGTAGTTGGCGGCTTCGGTGATGCCGAGGATAAAGCGGCAGACCATAAAGCCGACCGCCGAGGTGGCCAGGCCGTGGGCGCCGGTGGCCAGGCTCCACAGCAAGACCGCGCAGAAGAACACGCGCTTGACGCCGATGCGGTCGATCAGCCGGCCTTGCAGTACAAAACCGATGGCATAACCCACCTGGAACCAGAAGTTGATGTTGGCGTAGTCCATCGCCGTCCAGCTCATTTCCTTGGCCAGGATCGGTTGCATCACGCCCAGGGCGGCGCGGTCGATGTAGTTCAGTGTGGTGGCGAAGAACACCAGGGCCAGCATGCCCCAGCGGGTTTTACCCACGGCCAGGGCGCCGCGGATCTTGTCGCCGATGCCGGCGTGCGGGTTGCCCGGGCGCGCGGCCAGGACGGAGTTTTGCGAAGGCATGAGGTGGTACCCGTTTTTGAAATTGTTATGGTGTGTGCTGGGCTTCTTTTTCGGGTGTAGCTGCGAGAACGATGGTGCGTAGCGGTTAAAAAATCGTCAATTCGCCAAAGGGGCTTAGTGTTCGATAATCGCACCAAAAACTAACCGGTTCGTACATTTTAATTGCTGCGTGTAGGCTGGGGGCGAATAATTTGCCACAAACAACAATTGCCGGGAGTCGCCCCATGCAACGTTCAATTGCCACCGTTTCCTTGAGCGGTACTCTGCCGGAAAAGCTTGAAGCCATTGCCGCCGCCGGGTTTGACGGGGTCGAGATCTTCGAGAACGACTTGTTGTATTACGACGGCAGCCCGCGGGAAGTCAGGCAAATGTGTGCCGACCTGGGCATTGCCATCACCTTGTTCCAGCCCTTCCGCGACTTCGAAGGCTGCCGCCGCGACCGCCTGGCGCGCAACCTTGAGCGGGCCGAGCGCAAGTTCGATTTGATGCAGGAGCTGGGCACCGACCTGGTGCTGGTGTGCAGTAATGCTTCGGCCGATTGCGTGGGCGATGAACGCATTTTGCTCGACGACTTGAGCCTGCTGGCCGAACACGCCGGGCGCCGTGGACTGCGCATTGGTTATGAAGCGCTGGCCTGGGGCAAGCATGTCAACACCTGGCAGCAGGTGTGGAACCTGGTGCGCCAGGTCGATCACCCCAGCCTCGGCGTGCTGCTCGACAGCTTCCACACCTTGTCGCTCAAGGGCGACCCGAGCGCGATCGCGCAGATCCCCGGCGACAAGATCTTCTTTGTGCAAATGGCTGACGCGCCGATCCTGGCCATGGATGTGCTGGAGTGGAGCCGGCACTTCCGTTGCTTCCCCGGGCAGGGCGAATTCGACCTGGCGGGGTTCCTCGCACCGATCATCCAGAGCGGCTACACCGGGCCGTTATCCCTGGAGATCTTCAACGATGGTTTCCGCGCGGCACCCACCCGGGCGAATGCGGCGGACGGCTTGCGCTCGCTGCTGTACCTGGAAGAGAAAACCCGTGAACGCCTCCAGCAGCAAGCGCCTGCTCAACCCGTCGATATCCTGTTCGATACTCCGCCCGCCAGC
Organism: Pseudomonas palleroniana; assembly: GCF_022836895.1. NCBI lineage: Bacteria > Pseudomonadati > Pseudomonadota > Gammaproteobacteria > Pseudomonadales > Pseudomonadaceae > Pseudomonas > Pseudomonas palleroniana. Next base: position 1,361,189 of record NZ_CP092411.1, read on the forward strand.
GAATACGGTGGCATCGAGTTCCTGGAGTTCGCCGTGGATGAAAACCTCGGGGCCAGGCTCACTCAATGGCTGGAGCGCCTGGGCTTCGTCAAGGCTGGACAGCACCGTTCCAAGAGTGTGAGCCTGTTGCGCCAGGGGGATATCAACCTGATCCTCAACTGTGAGCCGTATTCCTTTGCGCACAATTTTTTCGAGGCCCATGGGCCATCGTTGTGTGCCACGGCGATTCGGGTCAAGGACAGTGCCAAGGCGATGGCACGGGCAGTGGCCTACAAAGGCCAGCCGTATCGCGGATTGGTGGGGCCCAACGAGCTGGAACTGGGCGCGGTGCGCGCACCGGATGGCAGCCTGATCTACCTGGTGGACCCAAGCGAAGGCGATTTGTACGACACTGATTTCAACTTGCAGCCGGCAGCACTTTCCAGCGGCGGCCTGTTGCGCATTGACCATATGGCGATGGCCTTGCCGGCCGACAGCCTCGACAGTTGGGTGCTGTTCTACAAGAGCCTGCTGGATTTCGAGGCCGATGACGAAGTGGTATTGCCCGACCCTTACGGCCTGGTGAAAAGCCGTGCACTGCGCAGCCGTTGCAGCTCGATCCGCCTGCCGTTGAATATTTCCGAGAACCGCAACACCGCCATTTCCCACGCACTATCGAGCTATCGAGGCTCGGGGGTGCACCACATTGCGTTCGACTGCGCGGATATTTTCGCCGAGGTCAGCCGGGCGAAGGCGGTGGGTGTGCCGTTGCTGGATATCCCGCTCAACTACTATGACGACCTGGCGGCGCGGTTTGATTTCGACGATGAGTTCCTCAGCGAGTTGGCGTACTACAACGTGTTGTACGACCGCGACGCCCAGGGCGGTGAGTTGTTTCATGTGTACACCGAGGCGTTCGAAGGGCGGTTTTTCTTCGAGATTATCCAGCGCAAGAACGGTTACGCCGGCTATGGCGCGGCCAACGTGGCGGTACGTCTGGCGGCGATGGCCAAATCCCGTAGCGGCGCGGCGCGGCAGGCACGTTTATAACGGCGTGTCAGGTGCTTCCTTCGGCGGGCGGCGCGGCCCATAATCACCGCCTGCATAACACTGGCCGTGAGCGCACCATGACCTCCGAAGCACCGCGCAAGAGTCGTAAGAACAATCCGGAAAAGACCCGCGAAAACATCCTTCAGGAAGCCATCGTCGAGTTCGTTCAACAGGGCCTGTCCGGCGCTCGCGTGGATGCGATCGCCGAGCGCATCCACACTTCCAAACGTATGATCTATTACTACTTTGGCAGTAAGGAGCAGCTCTACGTCGAAGTACTGGAGAAGCTCTACGGCGACATCCGTAATACCGAAACCCGTATGAATCTCACCGCGCTGGAGCCTCGTGAAGCGATCCGGCGCCTGGTGGAGTTCACCTTTGATCACCACGACCAAAACGTGGATTTCGTGCGTATCGTCAGCATCGAGAATATCCACAACGCCGAATACGTGAAGCGTTCGGATGCGATCAAGGCGATGAACAGCAACATCCTTGAAGCGCTGGGCGCCACTTTGCGTCGGGGGGCCGAGATGGGGCTGTTCCGCGAGGGGCTGGAGCCGTTGGACGTGCACCTGCTGATCAACTCTTTCAGCTTTTACCGGGTGTCCAACCGCCATACGTTCAGTGAGATTTTTCAGATCGAGCTGTCGGACGAGGCGATCAAGCAGCGCCACCGCGAGATGATTTGTGATTCGGTGATGCGTTACTTGCAGGCTTAAGGCTGAAACAGGACCCATGTGGGAGGGGGCTTGCTCCCGATAGCGTTGTGCCAGTCAGCAATTTATCGACTGACTTGCCGCTATCGGGAGCAAGCCCCCTCCCACAGTTTAACCATCGTCCGCTCTATCGCTTAACTGACTGGCATTAGGGCAAGCCGCTCCCACATTGGGATTTTTTTGCCAGTCAGGTATTCATGCTCTGGAAGTGCGCCAGCATGCGGTCGGCGTCTGGCGCCTTGCCACTGAACAACTCAAACGCCTTCACCGCCTGAAACACCGCCATGTTGCCGCCATCCAGGGTGCGGCAACCCAAGGCGCGGGCGTCGCGCAGCAGTTCGGTTTCCAGGGGGGAAGTACACAATTTCCGCGACCCATAACTCAGCCCGCAACAGCGCGGGCGGCACTGGCGTGCCCGGCAGTTTGGCCATGCCCATCGGTGTGGTGTTGACCAACCCATCGGCTTCGGCCATGGCGCTTTCCAGGTGGCTGCCGACCTGGGCACGCCCGCTGCCGAAACGCTGCGCAAGGTTATCGACAAGGTCGCGGGCGCGGCTGATCTCAACGTCAAAAATACTCAAGTGCTGTACGCCTTCGGCCAACAGTGCGTGGGCCACTGCCGCTCCCGCACCGCCGGCGCCCATCTGGACCACGCGTTGGCGCGCGACATCATTGAAGTTGCGCCGAAACCCTTCGGCAAACCCCAGGCAGTCGGTGTTGTGGCCGATGCGCTTGCCGGCCTTGAATACCACGGTGTTGACCGCGCCTATGCCTCGGGCTTCGTCGGAGAGTTCATCGAGCAACGGCAGGATCGCCTGCTTGCACGGGTAGGTAATGTTCAGCCCTGTGAAGTGCATCAACTCGGCGGCGCGCAGCAGGTCGGGCAGGGCGTTGATGTCCAGGTGCAACGGTGCAAGATCGATCAGGCGATACAGGTAACGCAGGCCTTGGGCGTCGCCTTCCTGCTCATGCAGCGCCGGGGTGCGGGAGGCCTGGATGCCCGAGCCGATCAGGCCGGCTAGGATGCGCGGTTTCATCGGGTCGATCCTTTTAGCAACTGGCTGAAGTGGCTCAGGGCCAAGTGGTAGCCGTGGCTGCCGAAGCCGGCCAGCACTGCGGTGGCGACGGGCGATACAAAGGAGTGATGCCGAAACGCCTCACGCGCATGCACATTGGATAAGTGCACTTCGATCACCGGCACTTCACTGGCCACCAGTGCGTCGCGAATCGCGACCGAGGTGTGGGTCCAGGCGGCCGGGTTGATCACGATCCCGGCGCAACGGGCGCGGGCGCCGTGGATCCAGTCGAGCAGTTCGCCTTCGTGGTTGGTCTGGCGAAACTCCAGTTTCAACCCCAGTTGTTCAGCGCTGCGGCCACATAGGGCAGCGATGTCGGCCAGGGTTTCATGCCCGTAGGTGGCCGGCTCACGGGTGCCGAGCAGATTGAGATTGGGGCCGTTGAGCACCAGGATGAGGGGCGGCATGGGGTGTCTCCACAATTATTGTTCGTTGTGGAGGTAAAATGTACTGAATGGTTAATTTGGTCAATCGACGGCAGTGTGCCCGAGTTGGCATGTGTTCGATTATCGAACCATTAATCCAGGGTAGTCGCTGCAGAAGGTGCGCCGCCCGAATACGGGCGGCGCACGGGTCAGCGTCGGGTCAACAACACGCCGGATTCCATGTGGTGCGTCCACGGGAACTGGTCAAACATTGCACAGCGGGTAATGCGGTGCGTGTCATGCAGTTGCGCAATGTTCGCGGCCAGGGTCTCCGGGTTGCAGGAGATGTACAGGATGTTGTCGAAGCGCCGGGTCAGCTCGCAGGTGTCCGGGTCCATGCCGGCGCGGGGCGGGTCGACGAACACGCTGCCGAATTCATAGCTCTTCAGGTCTATACCTTGCAAGCGACGGAACGGACGCACTTCATTGAGCGCCTCGGTGAGTTCTTCGGCAGACAGGCGCACCAGGGTGACGTTATCCACAGCGTTTTCATCGAGGTTGGCCAGCGCTGCGTTCACGGAGGTTTTGCTGATCTCGGTGGCCAGCACCTTACGCACGCGGGTGGCCAGCGGCAGGGTGAAGTTGCCGTTGCCGCAGTACAGTTCCAGCAAGTCATCCGGGCGATCGCCCAAGGCTTCATACGCCCAATTGAGCATCTTCTGGTTCACCGTGCCGTTGGGCTGGGTGAACGCGCCTTCGGGTTGGCGATAGCTGAAGGTACGGCCGCCGACTTCGAGTTTTTCCACCACGTAGTCATGGCCGATCACATCGCGCTTGCCCTTGGAGCGGCCGATGATGCTGACATTCAAGTCGGCGGCCAGCTGTTTGGCGGCGGTGTGCCAATGCTCATCCAGTGGGCGGTGATAGCACAGGGTGATCATCGCGTCGCCAGCCAGTGTGGTGAGGAACTCCACCTGGAACAGCTTGTGGCTCAGGGCGGCGCTGGCTTGCCAGGCGGCCTTGAGTTGCGGCATCAACTGGTTGATGCGGTGGCTGGCGATGGGGAACTCTTCGATCAGGATCGGCGTGCGCTTGTCGTCCTGGGAGAACATCGCGTAGTGGCGTTCACCACCTTCGCGCCACAGGCGGAACTCCGCCCGCAGGCGGAAGTTCTGCAGCGGCGAATCGAAGACCTGTGGCTCGGGTGCGTCGAACGGTGCCAGCAGGTCACGCAAGCGCGTGACCTTGTCTTGCAGTTGAGCGGTGTAGCGTGCGGCGTCAAAAGTCATGCGTTGAACCAGCCCAGCTTGATCACGAACAGAATCGACAGGATCACCAGTGCCGGGTTCAGCTCACGGTAGCGGCCCGAAAGCAGCTTGATGGCGGTCCAGGCGATGAAACCGAAGGCGATGCCGTTGGCGATGGAGTAAGTGAAAGGCATCGCCAGGGCGGTGATCACCACCGGTGCTGCCACGGTAATGTCATCCCAGTCGATTTCCGCCAGGCCCGACGTCATCAACACGGCCACGAACAGCAGCGCCGGTGCGGTGGCGAAGGCCGGTACGCTGGCGGCCAGTGGCGAGAAGAACAGCGCCAGCAGGAACAGGATCGCCACCACGATGGCGGTCAAGCCGGTACGGCCACCGGCGCTTACGCCTGCGGCGGACTCGATGTAGCTGGTGGTGGTCGAGGTGCCCAGCAGGGAACCGGCCATGGCGGCGGTGCTGTCGGCGATCAGCGCACGGCCCATTTTCGGCATGTGGCCATCCTTGCCCATCAGCCCGGCGCGCTTGGCGACGCCGATCAGGGTGCCGGAGTTGTCGAACAGGTCGACGAACAGGAACGCGAAGATCACGCTGACCAGGCCGATATCCAACGCGCCTTTAATATCCAGTTGCAGGAAGGTCGGGGCCAGCGAGGGTGGCATCGAGGTCACGCCGCCGAACGGGGTGAAGCCCATGACGATGGAGACGATGGTCACCGCCAGGATGCCGATCAGCACCGCGCCGCGCACGGCCAGGGCTTCCAGCGCCACGATCAGCGCGAAACCGAGGGTGGCGAGGATCGGCGCCGGTTGTTTCAGGTCGCCCAGGCCGACCATGGTGGCCGGGTTGCTGACCACGATACCGGCGTTATGCAGGGCGATCAGCGCCAGGAACAGGCCGATACCGGCGGCAATCGCCGAGCGCAGCGGCAGCGGGATGCTGTTGATGATCCACTCACGGATACGGAAGATCGACAGCAGGAAGAACAGCACTGCCGAAATGAATACCGCACCCAGGGCAACCTGCCAGGTGTGGCCCATGTGCAGCACCACGGTGTAGGTAAAGAAGGCGTTGAGGCCCATGCCCGGTGCCAGGGCGATCGGGTAGTTGGCGATCAGGCCCATCACGGTCGAACCGATGGCGGCCGCCAGGCAGGTCGCGACGAACACGGCGCCCTTGTCCATGCCGGTTTCGCCGAGGATGCTCGGGTTCACGAACAGGATGTAGGCCATCGCCAGGAACGTGGTGATACCCGCGAGAATCTCGGTGCGCACGTTGGTGTTGTGTGCTTTGAGTTGAAACAGCTTTTCCAGCATGCCGGCTCCCTGTGACGCTATCTTGCGTCGTTATTTGTTGACCTCTAAGTCAAAGCACAAACTGCGCCAAGCGCCTGTGGTTTCAGAGAGGATCGGAAAAAGCGGCGCATCATACCAGCAGCCGAGGCCGTGTGGCGCACGGGGTTGGCTTGGCGATGCATGGCTGTGGATCATGGCCTTGAGGCATACTGCGCCGACGTTCAAGGCAGGGTCGTTAACAGCATGAAAAAAGCCAACGCGTGGAGTCTAGCTCTGATCGCCAGTCTCAGCCTGTGGTGGGGCGCGGCACCAGCGTGGGGCGCAGCTGCACCGCCCTTGAGCGAGGTGCGGGTGTTCAAGGTCGAGTCGGCGCGTTGCAGCGAGAAAGTCGCGGAAGGCGCCCAGAGTACCCAGATGTGCGAGCACCGTGGCCCGACCCAGGTTTCGGTGATGGAAGTCGGCCTGGGTAACAGCCCCATGGGTCGCTTCAATGGCGCCGAGCTGGACGGGCGGCGCACGCCGGTGTGCCAGGTCGGCAATATCAGCGAGGCGTGCAATGGCGTGGGCACGCTGATGGGCTACATCTATGTGTTTGACTTGAATGTCGAAGCCCAGGGGTGGTTCGAGTTCAGCAATACGTCGATCAACGGCCCGCAAAATACCTTGAAGGTGATGCTCAATATCCGCTGATCAATCCTCTTGAACGCTCATAACCACGGGTAGTCGTACCCCAGAGACGGCGACTTTCCCGAACGCCGCGAACGGACTTCAACCCGTGAGGTGTTTATGAGCGCAACCCCCAATGACGCGGCGGCTCAACCGTTCGTCAGCCACCCGATACGCCTGACCCTGAACGGCCAGCAGCGTCAGCTGAACGTGTTGCCCTGGACCACCTTGCTCGACCTGCTGCGCGAACAACTTGACCTGGTCGGCAGCAAAAAGGGCTGCGACCACGGCCAATGTGGTGCCTGCACCGTGTTGCGTGACGGCAAACGCGTGAATGCCTGCCTGACCCTGGCGGTGATGTGCGACGGTGCCGAGTTGACCACCATCGAGGGCTTGGCTGACGGCGACGAGTTGCATCCGATGCAGCAGGCGTTTATCAAGCATGACGCGTTCCAGTGTGGCTATTGCACGCCCGGGCAGATTTGCTCTGCCGTTGGCCTGGCCAATGAGGGGCGGGCCCAGGACCCCGCGCAGATCCAGGAACTGATGAGCGGCAATCTGTGCCGCTGTGGTGCCTACAGCAACATCCGCGATGCGATTGAAGCGGTCGTGCTGGGAGACAAACCATGAACCCTTTCCAGTACAGCAAGCCGACCGACGTACATGAAGCGGTGCGGCTGAGTAGCGCCGCCTCGCGCTTTATTGCCGGCGGCACCAATTTACTGGACCTGATGAAAGAGAACATCAGCCGGCCCGAACACTTGATCGATATCACCGGCCTGCCACTGCATGGCGTTGAACCTACGGCCAGTGGTGGCATGATGATCGGCGCCTTGGTCAGCAACGCTGACCTGGCCTGGCACCCGTTGATCGAAGCCCGTTACCCTTTGCTGTCCCAGGCGATCCTCGCCGGTGCGTCACCGCAGTTGCGCAACATGGCCAGTACCGGCGGCAACCTGTTGCAGCGCACCCGTTGCTATTACTTCTATGACACCGGCGTGCCCTGCAACAAGCGCGAGCCGGGCAGTGGCTGCCCGGCGCGAACCGGCTTGAACCGCATTCATGCCATTCTCGGTGCCAGCGAGCAGTGCGTGGCGACCCATCCGTCTGACATGTGTGTCGCCCTGGCCGCCCTGGAGGCACGGGTGCATGTGGAGGGGCGTGGCGGTTCGCGTGTGATTGAGTTTGCCGATTTCCATCGCTTGCCGGGCGACACGCCGCAGCGCGACAACCTGTTGGCCGATGACGAGCTGATCACGGCCATTGAGTTACCGGCCGACCGTCTGGCGGGCCACAGTCATTATTTGAAAGTGCGCGACCGTGCGTCATACGCGTTTGCCCTGGTGTCGGTTGCCGCCGCATTGGAGCTGGACGGTGACACCATCGTCGACGCCCGCCTGGCCCTCGGCGGCGTGGCGCACAAACCCTGGCGGGACCGTGCGGTGGAAACCGCGCTGACCGGCCGTACGGTCAGCCGCGAAACCTTCAGCAGTGCCGCTGACGCCTTGTTGCAGGATGCCGAGCCGCTGGAACACAACGCCTTCAAGATCAAGCTGGCGCGTCGGGCGATTATCCGCGCCCTGAGTGATGCCGCTGTCGCAGGAGAACGCTCATGACCGCTATCGGAAAACCCCTGGACCGCGTCGAGGGTCTGCTCAAGGTGACGGGTCAGGCACGTTATGCCGGTGAGTTTGCCGGTCAGGACCTGCTCCACGGCAGCGTGGTGTCCAGCACTATTGCCAAGGGGCGAGTGGTCAGGATTGATGCGTCCAGGGCCCTGGCATTGCCCGGCGTGGTCATGGTGCTCGATCACCTCAACCGGCCGAAACTCGCCAGTTACGACGACGCGTTTGCCGATGCCGATGCCGCGGACGGTTCGCCGTTTCGCCCGTTGTACAACGACCGCGTGCTCTATAGCGGCCAGCCATTGGCCCTGGTGATCGCCGATAACCTGGAGCTGGCGCGGCATGCCGGTTCGCTGGTGCATATCGAGTACGAGCGCGAGGCTTTCGACACCGATTTGCTGGCGATGCAGGAGCAGGCCCACGCTTCGCCGCAAACGCCGCCCAAGCCGCGTGGCAACTTTCAGGCGCAGTGGAGCGCCGCCGCCGTCAGCCTGGATCTGCACTACAGCACGCCCATCGAGCATCACAACCCTATGGAGCCACATGCCAGTACGGTGCTGTATCAGGCGGATGGCACCCTGCATATCCATGACAAAACCCAAGGGCCCCAGAACTGCCAGGCCTATGTGCAAAAGGTGTTCGGCCTGGATAAAAGCCAGGTGCGCATCTTTGCCGCTTTCGTCGGCGGGGCGTTCGGCTCGGGCTTGCGTCCGCAATATCAATTGCCGCTGGCGGTGATGGCGTCGCTGGCGCTCAAGCGTTCGGTACGGGTGACCCTGACGCGTCAGCAGATGTTCACGTTCGGCTACCGCCCGCGCACCTTGCAGCGCCTGCAAATGGGCGCCGCCGCCAACGGGCAATTGCTGGCACTTGGGCATACCGCAATCGGCCAGACTTCGCGTTTCGAGGACTTCAGTGAGCACGTGGTCGAATGGAGCGGCATGCTTTACCACTGCGACAACGTGCAACTGACGTACAAACTGGTGCCGCTCGATGTATTTACCCCGCTGGACATGCGCGCACCCGGCGCCGCCCTGGGTGTGATCGGCCTGGAATGCGCCATGGATGAACTGGCGTGTGCCTTGGGCATGGACCCGGTGCAACTGCGCCTGATCAATTACGCCGAGCGCAACCAGAACGAAGACAAACCCTGGTCGAGTAAAGCGCTGCGTGAATGCTACCGCGAAGGCGCCGAACGTTTCGGCTGGCAGCGGCGCAACCCGGAGCCGCGCAGCATGCGGGAGGGGCGGCAGTTGATCGGCTGGGGCATGGCCGGCGGTGTGTGGGAGGCCATGCAGATGAAGGCCAGCGCCAAGGCGCGGATCGACGCGCAAGGCAAGCTGACGGTGAGCAGCGCCACCACGGATATCGGCACCGGAACTTATACCGTGATGACCCAGATCGCGGCGCAGGCCAGTGGGGTGGCGGTCAAGGACGTGGCGTTTCTGTTGGGGGATTCATCGTTGCCTACGGCGCCGCTGCAAGGGGGCTCGTTTACTGTGTCTTCCGTCGGGACCGCCGTTCAGCAAGCGTGCGAAGCGTTGAACGCCAAGTTGCTGAAAATCGCCCGGCAGACTTACCCGGTTTTTAAAGGGGCTGAAGCGGTGCGCTTCGAAGACGGCCAACTGCACTGCGGGGATGTCAGTGTTTCACTGGCCCAGTTGGTCAAGGACAGCGGTGAAGAGGCGTTGGAAGTCCAGGTCGACAGCGAGCCCGACAAAAAGCGCGAAGGCTACGCCACCGCCACCCATTCAGCGGTGTTCGTGGAAGTGCGGGTGGACGAAGACCTCGGCACTGTCCACGTCAGCCGGGTGGTCAGCGCCGTTGCGGCCGGGCGTGTGGTCAACCCCAAGATGGCCCGCAGCCAGATTCTCGGTGGGGTGGTGTGGGGCATCGGCATGGCGCTGCATGAAGAAACCCAGGTCGACCACCAGCTGGGTCGTTACATGAACCACAGCCTGGCCGAGTACCACATTCCGGTAAACGCCGATATCGGTGACATTGACGTGCTGTTCGTCGAAGAACACGACGAGATCGTCAATGCCCTGGGTTCCAAGGGGGTCGGTGAAATCGGCATTGTCGGGGTGGCGGCAGCCGTCGCGAATGCGGTCTACCACGCCACCGGCAAGCGGGTCAGGGACTTCCCGATCACCCTGGATAAGGTGCTTTAAACCTTGGCCTCTTCGACCGGAACATGCATCCGGTCGCGGTTGGCCAGGGTCGGGAACAGCTTGATCCAAACCCCGGTGACCAGCAATGTCCCGACCCCGCCCATGACCACGGCGGGAACCGTGCCGAACCAGTGGGCGGTGATCCCGGACTCGAACTCGCCGAGTTGATTGGACGCGCCGATGAACAGGCCGTTGACCGCACTGACGCGCCCGCGCATTTCATCCGGCGTCTCCAGTTGCACGAACGAGGCGCGGATCACCATGCTGATCATGTCCGCCGCGCCCAACACCACTAGCACCCCCAGGGAGAACCAGAACGAGGTCGACAGGCCGAAGGCGATAGTCGCCACGCCGAATACGCCTACGGCGGTGAACATCACGCGTCCCACGTGCCGGTCCACGGCAAACCGCGCCAGCCACAACGACATCAACAACGCACCCACCGCCGGTGCCGAGCGCAGCAGGCCCAGGCCCCAGGCACCGGTCAGCAGGATGTCCTTGGCGAACACCGGCAGCAACGCGGTGGCGCCGCCCAGCAGCACGGCGAACAGGTCCAGGGAAATGGCGCCGAGGATGTCCGGGCGGCTGCGGATGAAACGGATGCCGGCCAGCAGCGAATCCAGGGTGGCCTTGCCTTTATTGAGTGGGGTCTGGCGGGCGGGCAGGTTGAGGGTCAGCGTGCAGGCAATCAGGTAAAGCACCACGGTAGGCCCGTAGACCCACACGCTGCCGAATGCATACAGCAAACCGCCAAGCGCCGGCGCGACGATGGTCGCCAGTTGCTGGGCCGACTGGGATGACGCCACCGCCCGTGGGAACAATGCGCTGGGCACGATGCTTGGCAGCAGCGCCTGGGTGGTGGGCATTTCAAAAGAGCGTGCGGCGCCCAACAGGAACGCGAGGATGAAGATCATCTCGCGGGTCACGTGGCCGGTCAGGCCGCCGATGGCCAGGCTCAGGGCAATCAATGCCTGCACGGTCTGGCAGATGGCGGCCACCTTGCGGCGCTCGTAACGGTCGGCCACATGCCCGGTATGCAGCATGAACAGTACGCGTGGCACAAATTCGACCAGACCTACCAAGCCCAGGTCCAGCACGTTGCCGGTCAATTGGTAGAGGTTCCAGCCAATCGCCACGGTGAGCATCTGGAAGCCGCTGGCGGTAAAGATCCGCGCCAGCCAGAACGCGATGAAAGGGCGGTGATGGCGCAACAGCAACACGGGTTCGCTTGGCATCGGGAGTTCAGGTCAGGGCCGGAGAAAGGCCGAGATTATCATCAAGTTGTAACAGATGGTTGCAGGAACTGAGCTGAGGCAGTCTGTCACGCGGCAAAAGACCACGCCGTCCTGCAACGAAAATGGGACTACTCTTTCAGCAATGCTTGATCCAGATCAAAACCGGCCCCGGAATTGTTCTGGCGGCCGCAAGGCCAGATTCCCCGCGTGGTGGGTAAAAAAAAGAAACGAATTGAAATTCGCCAGGCTCCATATCCGTGGGGGCAGTGGGTGCAGGCTCCCGCCAGCAGCCGGTATTACCTGACAGAGGAAAACTTATGTTCGGTTTGGAGGCGCTAGATCTCGCCCGAATTCAATTTGCGTTCACCATCTCGTTTCACATCCTGTTCCCGGCGATCACCATCGGCCTGGCCAGTTACCTTGCGGTGCTGGAAGGTTTGTGGCTCAAGACCCACAACGACACCTACCGTGACCTCTACCACTTCTGGTCGAAGATCTTTGCCGTCAACTTCGGCATGGGCGTGGTCTCCGGGTTGGTCATGGCCTACCAGTTCGGCACCAACTGGAGCCGCTTCTCGGACTTCGCCGGCTCCGTTACCGGCCCGCTGTTGACGTATGAAGTGCTCACGGCGTTCTTCCTGGAAGCAGGCTTCCTGGGGGTGATGCTGTTCGGCTGGAACAAAGTGGGGCGCAAGCTGCACTTCTTCGCCACGGTGATGGTGGCCGTCGGTACGTTGATCTCCACCTTCTGGATCCTGTCGTCCAACAGCTGGATGCAGACGCCTCAGGGCTTTGAGATCGTTGACGGACGCGTGATCCCGACCGATTGGTTCGCGGTGGTCTTCAACCCGTCGTTCCCTTACCGCCTGGCACACATGGCCACGGCGGCCTTCGTGGCCACCGCGTTCTTCGTCGGCTCCTCGGCGGCCTGGCACTTGTTGCGCGGCAAGGACAACCCGGCAATCCGCACCATGTTGTCGATGGCCATGTGGATGGCCCTGATCGTCGCGCCTATCCAGGCGGTCATCGGCGACTTCCATGGCCTCAACACCCTCAAGCACCAACCGGCAAAGATTGCCGCGATTGAAGGCCACTGGGAAAACGTCGGCAACGAACCGACGCCGCTGATCCTGTTCGGCTGGCCGGACATGAAGGCCGAAAAAACCAAGTACGCGGTGGAAATTCCGTACCTGGGCAGCCTGATCCTGACCCACTCCCTGGACAAGCAGGTGCCGGCGCTCAAGGAGTTCCCGCCTGAGGACCGCCCCAACTCGACCATCGTGTTCTGGTCGTTCCGGGTCATGGTTGGCCTGGGCTTCCTGATGATCTTCACCGGCTTGTTCAGCCTCTGGCTGCGCAAGGGCGACAAAATGTACTCGTGCAAACCGTTCCTGTACCTGGCGTTGTGGATGGGCCCGTCCGGGTTGATCGCGATTCTCGCCGGCTGGTTCACCACCGAAATCGGCCGTCAGCCGTGGGTGGTGTACGGTTTGATGCGCACGGCGGATGCGTCCTCCGGACACAGCTTGGCGCAGATGACGATCACTCTGGTGTTGTTCGTGGTGGTGTACTTCGCGCTGTTTGGCGCAGGTCTGGGTTACATGATGCGTCTGGTACGCAAAGGTCCGGTTACCCACGAAAGTACCGAGCCAACCCACGGTGGCCCTGGCCAGAAACGTACACCGGCGCGTCCGTTGTCGGCGGCCGATGACGGCAGTGATGACCAACACGCCGACATCCAGCACAAGGGGAATTGAGATGGGTATTGATCTTCCGCTGATCTGGGCCGTGATCATCATCTTCGGCATCATGATGTACGTGGTGATGGACGGCTTCGACCTGGGTATCGGCATCCTCTTCCCGTTTATTCCGGGCAAAGTCGACCGTGACGTCATGATGAACACCGTCGCCCCGGTATGGGACGGCAACGAGACCTGGCTGGTACTGGGCGGCGCGGCGTTGTTCGGCGCTTTCCCGCTGGCCTATTCGGTGGTGTTGTCGGCGCTGTACCTGCCGCTGATCCTGATGCTGGTCGGGCTGATCTTCCGTGGCGTGGCGTTCGAGTTCCGCTTCAAGGCCAAGGACCACAAGCGCCACCTGTGGGACAAAGCGTTTATCGGCGGCTCGATTGCCGCGACGTTCTTCCAGGGCGTGGCGCTGGGGGCGTTCATTGACGGCATCCCGGTGGTGAATCGTCAGTTCGCCGGCGGCTCGCTGGACTGGTTGACGCCGTTCACGATGTTCTGCGGTGTCGCCCTGGTGGTTGCGTATGCCCTGCTGGGTTGCACCTGGCTGATCATGAAAACCGAAGGCAAGTTGCAGGAGCAGATGCACAACCTGGCGCGGCCATTGGCCTTCGTGGTGTTGGCGGTGATCGGTATCGTCAGCCTGTGGACACCTCTGTCGCACCCGGAAATCGCCTCGCGCTGGTTCACCTTGCCGAACCTGTTCTGGTTCCTGCCGGTGCCGATCCTGGTGTTGGTGACCATGTACGGGCTGATTCGCGCAGTGGCACGTAATGCCCATTACACGCCGTTCCTGCTGACGCTGGTGTTGATCTTCCTCGGCTACAGCGGCCTGGGGATCAGCCTGTGGCCAAATATCATCCCGCCATCAGTTTCGATCTGGGATGCCGCCGCACCGCCGCAGAGCCAGGGTTTCATGCTGGTGGGCACGTTGTTCATCATTCCGTTCATCCTGGGCTACACCTTCTGGAGCTACTACGTGTTCCGCGGCAAGGTCACCCATGAAGACGGTTACCACTAGGAGGGTCGTCCCATGTCCGGCAAACCGACGTTGCACGAGATTGAACAGGCCGAGAAACAGCCGTTGTGGCGGCGCCTGGGGTGGTTGGCGATGATCTGGACCGGCAGCGTGCTGGCCCTGTTCATCGTGGCCAGCCTGATGCGCCTGTTCATGAACGCGGCCGGCTTGACCACGCACTGACATCCCAATCCGGGCCTCACGGCCCGGCTTTCAGCCCTGCCATTTGCACGAGTGGCAGGGTTTTTTTATTTGCGCGCTTTGATAATCACGAATTTTGGCGTGGTGGCGATTTGCTCGACACCCCGGAACAACCGGGCCAGTTTGGTGTGGTAGCCCAAGTGACGGTTGCCGACGATGTAAAGAGCACCGCCGACGACCAGGGTTTCCCGCGCCTGCTGGAACATGCGCCACGCGAGGAAATCGCCGACTACCTGTTGCTGATGAAAAGGCGGGTTGCAGAGCACCACGTCCAGCGACTGTGCCTCCTGGCCGGCCAGGCCGTCGCCCGCGCGTATCACCACGTCGCGCTCACCCAGCGCGGCGCGCCAGTTCTCGGCGGCCGATTGCACCGCCATAAAGGACTCGTCCACCAAGGTGTAGTGCGCAACGGGGTTTTGCAAGGCGCTGGCGATTGCCAATACACCGTTGCCACAGCCCAGGTCCGCCACGTGGGCGTTGCCGAGGTTTTTCGGCAGATGGGGCAGGAAGGCGCGGGTGCCGATATCCAGGCCTTCACGGCAGAATACGTTGGCGTGGTTGAGCAGTTCGATGGCCGGGGCGTCGAGGGCGTAGAGGGTGGGGTAGGGCGAGAGGGCGGTGGGCCGTTGGTCGACGGTCGCGATCAACAAGCGTGCCTTCTTGACCGCCAGTGAGGCGTGCATTGGCCCGATGTAGCGCTCCAGCAATTCCCCCGCAGCCCGTGGCAGGTGCTTGACCATCGCCCCGGCGATCACTTCGGCACCCGGTGCCAGCTGACCCTGCAGGCGGATCAATTGTTCCTCCAGTAAGGCCAGGGTTTTCGGCACGCGGATCAGCACCCGGTCGAACGGCCCCGTGGGCACCTGGCTGGCCGGGATGAACGGCACCGCATCAAACGTCTTGCCGTTGCGCACCAGGTTTTTTTCCAACCCCAAGGCTGCAAGAAACGAATCACCGCTGGAGGTCACTTCCACCTGCCCCTGGAGGCTGGCAGCCAAGGCGCCAAAGCTGTCATTGAGCACCAGCACGCGAGTGGCTGCCGCCGGCTGCTGCTGCGCCAGATAGTCGAGCAGGTACTCGTCGGCGGCATCGAAGGCTTGCAGCGGATCGTTATGTTGCTCGGGTTGGCGGATCAGATCGAGCTGGGCGAACGGGCTGTGGAGCAGGGGCATGGCGGGGGAGGCTCTGGGTGATCATCGGCGGAACCGTCTGAGTGAACTACGAGGTGACACCTGAAGGCGCCGCTCAACACTCAGAATGGGTCGTAAATGGTACTTTTTTTTGAGCCTGATGACATGCGGTGTTTCCGTGCTGGCTAAAACAACCCCGCTTTGGAGGCTCTGAGGACGGCGGCGATCTTGTTGTTGACCCCCAGTTTGTTGAACGTGCTTTTGATGTGAAAGCCTACGGTGCGCTCTGACAGGCACAGAATGGTCGCAATATCCCCGGCGGTCTTGCCCAAGGCTGACCATTTGAGGATTTCCGTCTCCCGAGGGGTCAGTTTGCAGCAGGGCGATGCACTGGGCTCATCGGTGTACTTGCGTGCGACCACCGAGTGCATTGCATGGCAAAGCCATAACACCTGGCCGGCTTTTTCATACAGCTCCTGCGGGCTCACTTCACCACTGCTGCGTGCGAGGGTCAGCATGCTGTAGACACCCTGGAAGTCGTGCACCGGCTGTGTCCAGGCACAGTCCACACCATACGTCTGGGCCAACGACCATAAGTTGGGTGAGGAGTCGAATGCTTTTTCGCCCCAGACGAAAGGCAGTACACAGCGTTTACAGTGCGCAACAACAGGGTCGATGGGGAAGAAGTGCGCCTGTTGATACAGCTCGTTCCATTTCTCTGGGTAGTTATTGACTTGAATGGGTTTTGTTTGGTCGTCAGCGAGTTGGGTACTCATAGTAAAGGAACAGAATTGGAAGCCGAGTTCATTGGTACGGTTAAGGACCATGTCAAATACACTGGTAATCTCGTTTTCACCTTCCAGTTTGGGGAGCCGGGTATTGCGCCATTTCACCATTTGTAACTCTCCATGGATTTTGCGTGGCGTGGGTACGTCCTCATCCCTACGCTGCACGAAAATTAGTGTAGGACATCGCCTACAGGGCCGTGGAAAAAATGTTCTGTTTAACTAGACGTGAGTTGAGTATTGTCTTGTACGGCTATTGCTGGCGTGTACAAGAATTTTTCTCCCCAATAACTTCTTTATGGAATTTAATGAGTTGTGGATAGTGTCAGACTGATGGCGCGTTGGGGCGCTGTTCCATCTGTCGTTAGAAGGTCGCTGGGCTAATAGCTAAATAGTTTGTTTGAACTAATGTGCCGTTATCGGCAACTGTTTTTGATATTGACAAAATCTGTACCGGTGCGCATTGCGACCCCTTCGGCAATGCCAGTACAAATCAGCGGTGTTTGCGCAGGCTGCTTTGAGGGACACTAGGGCTCTGTGCAAAACGGAGTTCCCCATGACGGCCAGTGCTGAGAAATTTACCCGCCAGACCTTGCTCGACGTGCAGTCGCTGACCCCCAGTCTGTTTACCCTGCGCACCACGCGCGACTCCGGCTTTCGGTTTACCGCCGGCCAGTTCGTGCGCTTGGGGGTGACCAAGGCGGATGGCAGCACCGTATGGCGCGCCTATTCCATCGTGTCTGCGCCCTTTGACGAGCACTTGGACTTTTTTTCGATTGTCGTCCCGGGGGGCGAATTCACCAGCGAGCTGAGCCGCCTGCAGGTGGGGGATACGCTGATGGTGGAGCGTCAGGCCACCGGCTTCCTGACCCTAAACCGCTTTGTGGATGGGCGTGATCTCTGGCTGCTGGGCACGGGGACCGGTGTTGCACCCTTCCTGTCGATGCTGCAGGACTTCGAAGTCTGGGAGAAATTTGAGCGTATCGTGCTGGTGTACAGCGCCCGCGAGGCCAAGGAGTTGGCCTACCAATCGTTGATCCACACCCTGGGCGAGCGGGAGTACCTGGCTGAGCACGCCCACAAGTTGACTTATATCCCCATTGTCACCCGTGAACAGCACCCGGGCGCGCTGAATGGGCGCATCACCACCTTGATCGAAAATGGTGAGCTGGAGCGTGCGGCCGGTGTCGAGTTAACCCCGGAACACTCTCGCGTACTGATCTGCGGTAACCCGCAAATGGTCGACGACACACGCCAATTGCTCAAGCAGCGTGATCTGCAACTGAGCCTGAGCCGTCGTCCGGGCCAGGTGGCCGTGGAAAACTACTGGTAGAAAAAAGGCGCCTTGAAGGGCGCCTTTTGGATTCCACCGGTTAAAGCGGCTTGTTGTTCTGAGCCTTGAGCAAGTCGCGGATCTCGGTGAGCAACTCTTCTTCTTTGGTCGGCGTCGGTGGCAAGGTTGGAGCCACCGCCTCTTCGCGCTTGAGACGATTGATGGCCTTCACCCCCATGAAGATCGCGAACGCGATGATCACAAAGTCGATGATGCTCTGGATGAACTTGCCATAGGCCAGTACCACCGCCGGAGCGCCGCCTTGTGCGGCCTTGAGTTGCACCGCCAGGTCCGCGAAGTCCACGCCACCGATCAGCAGGCCGATAGGAGGCATCACCACGTCGCCTACAAACGAGGAAACAATTTTACCGAAGGCGGCACCGATGATGATACCGACGGCCATGTCGACGACATTGCCTTTGACCGCGAAGGCCTTGAACTCACTGATCACGCCCATAGGTTATTCCTTGTTACAGATGAGAAGGGTGGAGGTCAGTGTAAGTCAGTCACAGCAGGCTTGCTTGACACAACTGTTAACACTGACGGCTTTTATCGACACATTAAATCGTAATTAGTTTGCAAAGTGCCATCAATCGCGCGCGAAATACGCCTGAATTCAGTGGTTTACCACATTATTTTCTTAATCGGCCCTGTGGCGTTTTTCTATTTATCTTCTGACTCCCAGGTCACTAGCCTCTGGCAAGCACAACTGAATGTGCACTAAAAAAACCAGAGGAAACCTTGATGAACACTCTCATTCGCCGCAAGCCGGTATCGGCGCGCAGTGCGCTGGCACTGGTGACCGCCAGCCTGCTTTCCCTCTCCGTGCAAGCCGCCAACCTGACCCGTGACAACGGTGCAGCCGTCGGTGACAACCAGAACTCACAA
Source organism: Pseudomonas palleroniana (assembly GCF_022836895.1). Classification (NCBI taxonomy): domain Bacteria; kingdom Pseudomonadati; phylum Pseudomonadota; class Gammaproteobacteria; order Pseudomonadales; family Pseudomonadaceae; genus Pseudomonas; species Pseudomonas palleroniana. Next base: position 1,379,732 of record NZ_CP092411.1, read on the forward strand.
ACCGCCGGCGCCAACGGCCCGGTACTGCTGCAAGACGTGCAATTGATTCAGAAACTGCAACGCTTCGACCGCGAGCGCATTCCGGAGCGTGTGGTACACGCCCGTGGCACCGGCGCCCATGGCACCTTCACGGTCACGGATAACCTCAGCGACCTGACCAAGGCCAAGGTGTTCGCCGCCGGTGAAACCACCCCCGTGTTTGTGCGCTTCTCTGCGGTGGTTCACGGCAACCATTCCCCGGAAACCCTGCGTGACCCACGTGGCTTCGCCACTAAGTTCTATACCGCCGAGGGTAATTGGGACCTGGTGGGCAATAACTTCCCGACGTTCTTCATTCGTGACGCCATCAAGTTCCCGGATATGGTCCACGCCTTCAAACCGGACCCACGCACTAACCTGGACGACGACTCACGCCGTTTTGACTTCTTCTCCCATGTTCCAGAGTCCACCCGTACGTTGACCGAGTTGTACTCTGACTCCGGCACCCCGGCCAGTTACCGGGAAATGGACGGTAATGGCGTACATGCCTACAAGTTGATTAACGCCAAGGGTGAAGTGCACTACGTCAAGTTCCACTGGAAGAGCCTGCAAGGCATCAAGAACCTTGATCCCAAGCAAGTCACCGAAGTACAGGGCCGTGATTACAGCCATATGACCAATGACTTGGTCACCCATATCAATAAGGGCGATTTCCCCAAGTGGGATTTGTATGTGCAAGTGCTCAAGCCCGAAGACCTGGCCAAGTTTGATTTCGACCCGCTGGACGCCACCAAGATCTGGCCGAATGTGCCGGAGCGCAAAGTCGGGCAAATGGTGCTGAACCGCAACCCGGCCAACGTGTTCCAGGAAACCGAGCAAGTCGCCATGGCCCCGGCCAACCTGGTACCGGGCATCGAACCGTCGGAAGACCGCTTGCTGCAAGGTCGGGTGTTTTCCTATGCCGACACACAAATGTACCGCCTGGGGCCGAACGCCCTGCAACTGCCGATCAACGCCCCCCGGGTGACCGTCAACAACGGTAACCAGGATGGCGCGATGAATATCGGCAAGACCACCACCGGTGTGAACTACCAGCCGAGCCGCCTGATGCCGCGGGAAGAGCCGCAAACTGCGCGCTACAGCCAGTTGGCGCTATCGGGCAGCACTCAGCAGGCGAAGATCCAGCGTGAACAGAACTTCAAGCAGGCCGGTGATCTGTACCGCTCCTACAGCAAGAAAGAACGTCAGGACTTGATCGAAAACTTTGGCGGCTCCCTGGCCACCACCGATGAGGAGAGCAAGCACATCATCCTGTCGTTCCTCTACAAAGCCGACCCGGAGTACGGCACCGGCGTGGCCAAGGTCGCCAAGGGTGACTTGGCGCGTGTGAAGGCGCTGGCTGAAAAACTGACTGACTGATCCGTTGGTTCCGATCGACGCTCCCTGGGGCGTCGATCTCTGACAGGAGAACCCTATGCGAATTTCCATCGGTTTGCTGATGGCCATGCTGGCGTTTGTCGCCCATGCCGAGTCCCCAGAACCTGCGGCACTCAAGGCGCAGCTTCAGGATTATTACTTTGACGCCGCCCGCCGTGGCGACCTCGACATGCTCAATACCTTTATCGAGTCCGGCTACAGCCTCAATACGCAGGACGACAAGGGTTACACCGCGCTGATCCTCGCCGCCTACCACGGCCAGGGTCCTTTCGTGGAACGTTTGCTCAACGCCGGCGCCGACGCCTGTGTGCAGGACAAACGCGGCAACACCGCGCTGATGGGCGCGATCTTCAAAGGCGAACTTAAAATCGCCCAGCGCCTGCTGGCCACCGACTGCAACCCCGACCAACGCAATGGCGCCGGGCAGACCGCGGCCATGTACGCCGGCTTGTTCAAGCGCGTCGAGTTGCTGGATGCGTTGAAAGCCAAAGGCGCCGATCTCAACGCCGAGGACCCGATCGGCAACAGTGCTTCACGATTGGCCAGTGGTGAAATCCGGACCCCGGCGCCGCGCTGAGCTATCATCGCGGTTTTTCGGTTGGAGGTTCTCAAATGGCAAAGGCCAAGCGCATGTACGGCTGCACGGAGTGCGGCGCGACCTTTCCCAAGTGGGCCGGCCAGTGCAGCGAGTGCGGCGCGTGGAATACCCTGACTGAAACCATGATCGAAAGCGGCGGTGCGGCGGCGCCTGCCGGGCGTGCCGGCTGGACCGGGCAACAGGCGCAGATCAAGACGCTGGCCGAGGTCAGTGTCGAGGAGATCCCGCGTTTCTCCACGGCGTCCGGTGAGCTGGACCGCGTGCTCGGTGGCGGCCTGGTGGATGGCTCGGTGGTGTTGATCGGTGGCGACCCGGGCATCGGCAAGTCGACCATCCTGCTGCAAACCCTGTGCAGCATCGCCAGCCGCATGCCGGCGCTGTACGTCACCGGTGAAGAGTCCCAACAGCAAGTGGCCATGCGCGCTAGACGGCTCGGTTTGCCCCAGGACCAACTGCGGGTGATGACCGAGACCTGCATCGAAAGCATCATCGCCACGGCCCGTATCGAAAAGCCCAAGGTCATGGTGATCGACTCGATCCAGACCATTTTCACCGAACAACTGCAATCGGCGCCGGGCGGTGTGTCCCAGGTGCGCGAAAGCGCGGCGCTGCTGGTGCGTTATGCCAAGCAGAGCGGCACGGCGATCTTCCTGGTCGGCCATGTGACCAAGGAAGGGGCGCTGGCGGGGCCACGAGTACTTGAGCACATGGTCGACACCGTGCTGTATTTCGAAGGCGAATCCGATGGTCGTCTGCGTTTGTTACGGGCGGTGAAGAACCGCTTTGGCGCGGTCAACGAACTCGGTGTGTTCGCGATGACCGACAGGGGGTTGAAAGAAGTCTCCAACCCGTCGGCAATTTTTCTGACGCGTGCCCAGGAAGAAGTCCCGGGAAGCGTGGTGATGGCAACGTGGGAGGGCACCCGCCCGATGCTGGTGGAGGTCCAGGCGCTGGTGGATGACAGCCACTTGGCCAACCCGCGACGGGTCACCCTCGGCCTGGATCAGAATCGCCTGGCGATGCTCCTGGCGGTATTGCACCGTCACGGCGGTATTCCCACCCATGACCAGGACGTGTTCCTCAACGTGGTCGGCGGGGTCAAGGTACTGGAAACCGCCTCCGACCTTGCGTTGATGGCGGCGGTGATGTCCAGCCTGCGCAACCGGCCATTGCCCCATGACCTGCTGGTGTTTGGCGAAGTCGGCCTGTCTGGCGAAGTACGCCCGGTGCCCAGTGGCCAGGAGCGCTTGAAGGAAGCCGCCAAGCATGGTTTCAAGCGCGCTATCGTGCCCAAGGGCAACGCGCCGAAAGAGTCGCCGGCAGGCTTGCAAATTATTGCTGTCACGCGCCTGGAGCAGGCGTTGGACGCACTGTTCGAATAAATCGGGAAGGGACGCTATGCAACGATTCAGTTACCCGGGCCTCGCGGCCCTGTTTGTCCTGCTGGTCGGCGCACCCGCCATGGCCTGGGCTGTGGAGCTACCGGCCGGTTACCGCCTGGCGCAGACGCTGACGATCGAAGAGGGCCGTCAGTTGCAGGTGCTGGAAGACCAGCGCATCAGCCCGCAGCTGCATAAGGACAGTTGGGGCAACGGGCAGCTTGAAGACTCGTTTGACGAGCCTGGCGATCTGGTCGACAACCCGCTGCTTGAAGCCCGCGTGCGGCTGGTGTCGGCTGCCGGTGAGGAGATCGCGCAGCAGGACCTGGGCTACCCGTTGGCCAAGGTCAAGAAAGCTGCGCTCAACGGGCTGCCCGAACCTGTGTATTTTTTGATCGTTGATCAAACCGCGCCGATGGGCACCTACAGCGGCCCGGCCACCCAACTGTTGCAGCCGGCTACACAGCAACTCAAGCCGATGAGCTACAAGAATGCCGAGGGCAAAGTCCAGCCGTTGACCCTGGCCCACACGGGCAAGGCGGCCTGGAAAGTGGCTCATCCGGCCAGCGGCGGGCCGGATGAGCTGCTGCAGGTGTCATGCTTCATGGAGGGCGAGGGTGAAGGTGAAGAGGATGATTTCACCACCCGTTATCAGACTTATCGCTTTGTCGACGGGCAATGGCAGAGCACTTCAAGCCAGAAACAGGGTTACTGGGACACGGAAAGCGACTTCCCGGCACGAACCGCATTTCCCTGAGGGATCACACTTCCAGTAAGGCGCCGAGTTCGCGCTCGAGTTCTTCCGGGTCACCCAGGTTCAGCTCGATCAGCCGGCGCAGATGGCTGATCGACTCCAGGTCGATTTCCTTGCACACAAACCCTAATTGGTCGTCGCCATCGTGGGCCAGTTTCACCTGCATCTTGATGTGCGCCTTTGGGTCCAGGCGGATATCGACCTCGAACGGTAATGCCTTGTTACCCTTCCAGGCTTCGGGTCGTTTTATTGCCAAACCCTTCAGCGACAAGTCCACTAATTTAACCGGCCATTCGTGGCCGTTTTGCCGAAGTTCGGTCACAGCGTCCATTGCGATCCGGCGGAAGCAGCGACGTTCAGGCGGGTGTTCGGTCATGGTGAATCCCTCTGTGGATAGAAGCAGTGTAGCCCTGCGCCATCATCGGGCGTGGTTTTCTGCTTTTTTTGCCATCGCAAGGCTCTAGACCAACGTAGGGGGGTGGTCTTTGAAGCCAACAGCGCTAAACTCGGGGTGGCTGTCCTTCTGTCCACCCTGGCTGGAATATAAAAATGAAAAATAATAATAGCCTGCTACGCCACCTACCCTGGCTGGTGCTGGCAATTGTAGGAGCGTGCGCCCTGGGCGTAGTGGCCTTGCGCCGCGGCGAGGCGATCAACGCCTTGTGGATTGTGGTCGCGGCGGTGGCCATTTATCTGGTTGCCTATCGCTACTACAGCTTGTTCATCGCTAACAACGTGATGCAACTCGATCCTCGGCGGGCCACCCCCGCAGTGCTCAACAATGACGGTCTGGACTATGTGCCGACCAACAAACATATTCTGTTCGGTCACCACTTTGCGGCGATTGCCGGTGCAGGCCCGCTGGTCGGCCCGGTGTTGGCGGCGCAAATGGGCTACCTGCCCGGCACCCTGTGGCTGATTGCCGGTGTGGTACTGGCCGGTGCGGTGCAGGACTTCATGGTGCTGTTCCTGTCCACCCGTCGCAATGGCCGTTCGCTGGGCGACATGGTCCGCGAAGAGATGGGCCGCATCCCGGGAACCATCGCGCTGTTCGGCTGCTTCCTGATCATGATCATCATCCTCGCGGTGCTGGCGCTGATCGTCGTCAAGGCACTGGCCGAGAGCCCATGGGGCATCTTCACGGTGATGGCGACCATCCCGATCGCGATGTTCATGGGTGTGTACATGCGCTACATCCGCCCGGGCCGCATTGGTGAGATCTCGATCCTCGGGGTGTTGCTGCTGCTGGGTTCGATCTGGCTGGGCGGGCAAATTGCGGCCGACCCGGTCTGGGCCAAAGCCTTTACCTTCACCGGTATCCAGATCACCTGGATGCTGATCGGCTACGGTTTCGTCGCCGCAGTGCTGCCGGTGTGGCTGATCCTCGCGCCACGTGACTACCTGTCGACCTTCCTGAAAATCGGCACCATCATCGCCCTGGCAATCGGCATCCTGGTCACCATGCCAGAGCTGAAAATGCCGGCCCTGACCCAATTCATCGACGGCACCGGCCCGGTCTGGAAGGGCGGCCTGTTTCCGTTCCTGTTCATCACCATTGCCTGTGGCGCAGTGTCGGGTTTCCACGCACTGATTTCCTCGGGCACCACGCCCAAGCTGCTGGATAACGAAACCAACGCCCGCTACATCGGTTACGGCGGCATGTTGATGGAGTCGTTCGTGGCGATCATGGCCATGGTTGCCGCCTCGGTGATCGAGCCAGGCGTGTACTTCGCCATGAACAGCCCGGCTGCCGTGGTCGGTGGTGATGTGATGGCCGTGGCGCAAACCGTCAGCAGCTGGGGCTTTGCGATTACGCCCGAGGCGCTGCAGGCCGTGGCCCACGACATTGGTGAAACCACCATCCTGGCCCGTGCCGGTGGTGCGCCGACCCTGGCGGTGGGTATCGCGCAGATCCTGCACAGCGTACTGCCGGGTGAAAACACCATGGCGTTCTGGTACCACTTTGCGATCCTGTTCGAAGCGTTGTTCATCCTCACGGCCGTCGACGCGGGCACCCGTGCCGGTCGCTTCATGCTGCAGGACCTGCTGGGTTCCTTCGTGCCGGCGCTCAAACGCACCGAATCCTGGACCGCCAACCTGATCGCCACCGCAGGGTGCGTAGCGATGTGGGGTTACTTGCTGTACCAAGGCGTGATCGACCCACTGGGCGGCATCAACACCTTGTGGCCGCTGTTCGGTATCTCCAACCAGATGCTCGCGGGTATCGCGCTGATGCTGGGCACCGTGGTGCTGATCAAGATGAAACGCCAACGCTACATCTGGGTCACCCTACTGCCGGCGGTATGGCTGCTGATCTGCACGACCACCGCAGGCTTCATCAAGCTGTTCGACGCGAACCCGGCGATCGGTTTCCTGTCGCTGGCCAAGAAGTACAGCGATGCCCTGGCGAACGGCCAGATCCTGGCCCCGGCCAAGAGCATCGACCAGATGCAGCACGTGATCTACAACGCCTACACCAACGCAACGCTGACGGCGCTGTTCCTGTTTGTGGTGTTCAGTATCCTGTTCTATGCGCTCAAGGTGGGTGTCGCCGCCTGGGGCAACAAGGAACGTACGGATAAAGAAGCCCCATTCCAGGCTGTACCAGACGCGTAATCGAGGGTTGCAACCATGTTCAATGACATCAGTCGCCTCGGTAAATACCTCGGTCAGGCCGCGCGCCTGATGGTCGGCATGCCCGACTACGACACTTACGTCGAGCATATGCAAACCAAACACCCGGACAAACCGGTGATGGACTACAAGGCGTTCTTCCGGGAACGCCAGGAGGCCCGTTACGGCGGCAAGGGTGGGCCCAAGTGCTGCTGACCCGTTAATTCGGGTTGGCGGTGATTCTACTGTGGGAGGGGGCTTGCTCCCGATAGCGGTGTGACAGTCGACGAATGTGTTAACTGAAGCACTGCTATCGGGAGCAAGCCCCCTCCCACATTTGTTTATGTATTGCTTCAGGAGAATTGCGCTTGTCCTCTCCCATTCCAGTCACGGTCCTCAGCGGTTTCCTGGGCGCCGGCAAGACCACCTTGCTGCGGCACCTGCTAAAAGCCGAGCACGGCCTGAAAATCGCCGTGATCGAAAACGAATTCAGCGACGCCGGTATCGACACCCAACTCCTGGGTGATGAGCCGGTGCAAGTCATGACCCTGTCGAACGGCTGCGTGTGCTGCACCATCCACACCGACCTGACCAAAGCCCTGTACCTGCTGCTGGAACGTCTGGACAGCGGTGAGATCGCCTTCGACCGCCTGGTGATCGAATGCACCGGCCTGGCCGACCCCGCGCCCGTCGCCCAGACGTTTTTCATCGACGAAGAACTGCGCGAGCGCTACATCCTCGACGGCATCATCACCCTGGTGGACGCCGCCCACGCCGAACATCACCTGACCCAGACCATCGCCCAGGCCCAGATCGGTTTCGCCGACCGCCTGCTGGTGAGCAAGCGTGATTTGGTGGATGACGCGACGTTTGACGCCCTGAGCCAGCGCCTGACCCGCATCAACCGCCGTGCGCCGATTCGTGTGGTAGACCATGGCGCCATCGATCTGGCCGAACTGCTCGATGTTCGCGGTTTCAACCTCAACGCCGGCATGACACTGCGCCCGGTGAGTGCCGCGCCTTCCATCGACCGCATCTCAAGCCTGGTGCTGCGCACCGACCAGCCGCTGGATATCGATCGTCTCAGCGCGTTCATGAACGAATTGCTCGAAGATCACGGCAAGCAACTGCTGCGCTACAAAGGCGTGCTGAACATTGCCGGGGAGGATCGACGCCTGGTGTTCCAGGGCGTGCTCAAGCTGTACGGGTTCGATTGGGATACCGAATGGGCCGAGGACGAGGCGCGGGAGAGTGTGATCGTGTTCATTGCCGATGAGTTGCCGGAACAGAAAATTCGCGACGGGTTCCAGCAGGTTTACCAATCCTGACTTGAAATACAGGCAACTGTGGGAGGGGGCTTGCTCCCGATGACGGGGTGCCAGGCAGTTATCTATCACTGACATACCGCCAATCGGGAGCAAGCCCCCTCCCACAGTTGATGGCATTTCATATTCAAATTGGCATAAAAAAGCCCGGCTCTGGAGCCGGGCTTCTTATTCAAACCACTGCAATCAAGCGCCGTATACCGGCAGCTTTTTGCAGATGGCCTTGACCTTCTCACGGACCGCGTCGATCACGGCTTCGTTGTTCAGGTCAGCCAGGATGTCGCAGATCCAGCCGGCCAGTTCCTTGCACTCTGCTTCCTTGAAGCCACGAGTGGTCACAGCCGGGGTGCCGAAGCGCAGGCCGGAGGTGACGAACGGCGAACGTGGGTCGTTCGGTACCGAGTTCTTGTTCACGGTGATGAAGGCTTTGCCCAGGGCAGCGTCAGCATCTTTACCGGAAATGTCCTGCTTGATCAGCGACAGCAGGAACAGGTGGTTTTCAGTACCGCCGGATACCACGTCAAAGCCGCGGTCGATAAACACTTTGGCCATGGCCTGGGCGTTTTTCACCACTTGTTGCTGGTAAGCCTTGAACTCAGGCTGCAGGGCTTCCTTGAAGCAGATCGCCTTGGCCGCGATCACGTGCTCCAGCGGGCCACCCTGGGCGCCTGGGAAGACGGCGGAGTTCAGCTTCTTCTCGATGTCGGCGTTGGCGCGAGCCAGGATCAGGCCGCCACGTGGACCGCGCAGGGTCTTGTGGGTGGTGGTGGTGACCACATCAGCGTAAGGCACCGGGTTCGGGTAGACGCCTGCGGCGACCAGGCCCGCCACGTGGGCCATGTCGACGAACAGGTAAGCGCCGACTTTGTCAGCGATAGCGCGGAAGCGTGGGAAATCCAGGATCTGCGAGTAGGCAGAGAAACCGGCCACGATCATTTTCGGCTTGTGTTCAACCGCCAGGCGCTCGACTTCGTCGTAGTCGATCAGGCCGTTGGCATCGATACCGTATTGAACGGCGTTGTACAGCTTGCCGGAGGAGGAAACGCTGGCGCCGTGGGTCAGGTGACCGCCGTGGGCCAGGCTCATGCCCAGGATGGTGTCGCCGCCTTGCAGCAGGGCCAGGTACACCGCGCTGTTGGCTTGGGAGCCGGCGTGCGGCTGGACGTTGGCGTAATCGGCACCGAACAGTTCTTTGGCGCGATCAATCGCCAACTGCTCGACCACGTCGACGTACTCGCAACCACCGTAGTAGCGCTTGCCTGGGTAGCCTTCGGCGTATTTGTTGGTCAGAACCGAACCTTGAGCCTCCATCACCGCAGGGCTGGTGTAGTTTTCCGAAGCGATCAGCTCAATGTGCTCTTCCTGGCGCTGAGCTTCTTGCTCCATGGCGGCGAAGAGATCGGCGTCGTACTTGGCAATAGTCAAATCACGGCTGAACATGGCGGTCCTCAAGGATCGGGGGGCAGAAAAGGAAGGCATTCTAACTCAATGGGTTTTAGATGGCATATGAAAGGACATCATGTCGCGGACAAGTGGGGCTCATCCACGGATCAGCGGTGCCATTGTGTGGGAGGGGGCTTGCTCGCGATGAGGCCAGTTCAGTCGAACATGAACAGCGCATCATTGCTGAACTGCGCCTCGAACCGGTTGGCCGGCATCGGCCGCCCAAACAGATAACCCTGCACCTCATCACAGCCATGCTCACGCAGGAAGTCCAGTTGCTCGTGGGTTTCCACGCCTTCGGCGATCACCGCCAGGTTCAGGCTGTGGGCCATGGCGATAATGGCGCGGGCGATCTGGGCATCCTGTTCGCCTGACGGCAGGCCGTCGACAAAGGTACGGTCGATCTTCAGTACGTCGATGGGAAACTGCTTGAGGTAATTGAGCGACGAATAGCCGGTGCCAAAGTCATCCACCGCAATGCTCAGGCCCAGGTTTTTCAGGCCGGCGAGGATTTGCAGGGCTTCGTTGACCTCGCGCATCAGGATACTTTCGGTCAGCTCCAGCTCCAGGCACGCCGGCGGCAGGCCCGTGTCCTTGAGGATGGTGGCGATGCGTTCACCCAACTGGCCATCCGAGAACTGCCGCGCCGAGATGTTCACCGAGACTTTGGGCACCCGTACCTTGTTGTGGTGCCAGGTCTTGAGTTGACGGCAGGCTTCACTGAGCACCCAGTCGCCCACATCCACCACCAGGCCCAACTCTTCCAGCACCGGGATGAAGTCCCCCGGTGGCACCAGGCCGCGACGGGGGTGGCGCCAGCGCAACAGGGCTTCGGCGCCCGTCAGGCGTTTGCCGTCGCCGCTGAATTGCGGTTGGTAATAAAGTACGAATTCGTTCTGCTCCAGCGCGTGGCGCAAGTCGCTTTCCAGCTCCAGGCGCTCCAGGGCGCTGGCGTTCATGTCGGCCTGGTAGAACTGGAAGTTGTTCTTGCCGCGCTCCTTGGCGTGATACATCGCGGTGTCGGCATTTTTCATCAGCTGGCTCAGCTCGTTGCCGTCCTGCGGGCTCAAGGCGATGCCGATACTGGCGGTCACGAAAAACTCACGGCCTTCCAGTACAAAAGGCCGCACCAGGCTGGCGAGAATCTGCTCGGCCACCGTGATCGCACGGTTCAACGCCATCTCACGGCTGACCCGCGGTTGCAGGAGCAAGGTGAACTCGTCGCCGCCCATGCGTGCCACGGTGTCGTCCTCGGCGACACAGCCCAGCAGGCGGGTGGCCATTTCCTTGAGCATGCGGTCGCCGGCGGCGTGGCCCAGGGAGTCGTTGATCGGCTTGAAACGGTCGAGGTCGAGGAACATCAGCACCACCCACGACTTTTGCCGCTCGGCCGACTGCAACGCGGTATGCAGGCGGTCCTGGAACAGCGTGCGGTTGGGCAGGTGGGTCAGGGCGTCGTAATACGCCAGGCGGTGGATGCGTTGTTCGCTGGCCTTGCGCTCGCTGATATCACTGAAGAAGCACACGTAGCTGGCCAGGTCGCCTTCATCGTCGAACACGGCGGTAATGCCTACCCAGGCCGGATAATGTTCGCCGTTGCGACGCTTGAGCCACACTTCGCCTTCCCAGGTGCTGTGCTGGTGCAACTGCTTGAGCACGTAGCGCAGGTGAGCTTCCTGTTGTTCGTCGACGGTGAGCATGTTGGGCAACTGGTCGAGCACATCCGCCACGTCATACCCGCTGACCCGGCTGAACGCCTCGTTGGCCTGCACGATATAACCCGCCGGGTCGGTAATCAGGATCGCCGACGTCGAGTGTTCGAATACCGTGGCCGCCATGCGCAGGTCTTTCTCCGCGCGGCGTTGCTGGCTGATATCGCGGCCCACGCCGAGGATGCCTTCGAACGCGCCGTGCTCATCCCACACCAGCACCAGGCGCAACTCGATCGGCACCTTGCGGCCATCGGCGCGCAGGCAGTCGAACAGGAACAACTGGGTCTGTACTTCATCGCGCAGGGTATTCAGGGCGTCGGCATCACCCAGGGCACGGCTGACTTGCTCCATCAGGGTATAAATGCCGGTCAATTGCTGCGGGTTGGCGATAATCGACTGCCAGCCGTTCTTGAACACCCAGTCCACGTCATACCCGAGCACGGCGTTGACCGACGGGCTGATGTAGTTGAGGGCCAGTTGGCTGTCGGTGGAGCAGATCACGTCACTGATGCTCTCGGCCAGCATGCGGTAGCGTTGCTCGCTGTCGCGCAGGGATTCGCTGGCTTCGATCTGGTCGGTAATGTCCTTGGCCACGCCGATGATCCGCGTGACCACTGCGCTCTTGTCGCGTGCCAGGGCTTGCTCGCGGATATCGAAGCGCCGCCATTGGTTATTGCGATGGCGAAAGCGCAGCTGGCATTGCAATTGGGTCGAATAACCGGCCTGGCGCTGTTGCTGGCGCAGGTCGTGGTAGTACTCGGCGTCTTCGGGGTTCAGCAGGATTTCCCAGAAATACTCACCCATTTGCTGCAGTTCGGCCTTGTTGTAGCCCAGGGTGTGGCCTAAATGGTGGTTGCTGAAGATCATGCGCTGGCTGATGACGTCCTGCACATACAGGTGGTCGGGCACGGTGCGCACCACGTCCGACCAGAAGCTTTCGCGCTCCACCAGCGACAGCTCGATCAGCTTGCGGCTGGTGATATCGCTGATGCTCAGGATCACCGCATTAAAATCGTCCTGCTGCTCCGGCAGGCGCATGACCAGCCACAGGTATTGCTCGTTGCCGGCCAGGTCCTTGCAGCGGATTTCCAGCTCCAGCTGGTTCTGGTGAGTGCGCAACGCTTCGAGTATCTGGTGGCCGATGGACGTGGCGTTGTCCGGGCAGTCATTGATCAACCGCTGCCAGGCTTCCTCGCAGGACGACACGTTGAGCAGGCGCACCGCAACCTGGTTGACCTCGGTGATGCGTAACTCTTTGAGCAACTGCTTGTGCCCGTGGGGGTTGTCCTGCAACCAAAGATTCAGTTGCTCGCGGGTCTGCAGGTAGGGTTTGTCAAAAAAGCTGTTGAGGCCCGACAAGTCCAGCACGCACAGGGCCACGCCGGTGCCTTCGAAAATGTCCTGATAGCGCCGCCGGCCTTCATGCACCTGGCGTTGGCGGCGACGCATGTTCAGCAGCACGATCACCGGCACCAGCGAGAAGGCCAGGCCCAGCAGGCATTTGCCGATAAACGCCGGCAGCAGTTGCTCCAGCACCGCACTGCGGTCGAACAGCCCGCGCAATTGCCAGTCGCTTTTGCTCAAGGGCGTGACCAGCACGCTTTTATCCAACTCGTCCGGGGTCAGCGCAGCAGGCCAGTGAGCCGGCATTCCACTGTCACGGCTGACCACACGCTGGTTCAGGCGATTCTCGATCGCCCACATCGGGCGCGGCCCCTGGCCGTCCTGGGGCGTGAGGTTGGTCAGGTAGCCGGGGGCAAGGCGCAAGGCCCAATACACCTTCGAGCCGCCGCTGGGCTGGTGCAGCAGCAGATAGATGAGGGTGCCGTCCTTGTTGTTGCTCAGGTAATAGGACTGGGAATGGCTGCGCTTGACCAGTTCTTCCAGCCAGGCACTGTCCTGGCTGTCACTGGCGGTATCGCTGATCATCACGCCGCTGGGCGCGAGCAGGGCGAAGCTGCGCAGCTCCGGCAAGGAGCGCTGCAAGCTGCGCATCAAGACCTGTTGCTGCTCGGGAGTGCTTGGCGGCTCGACGATGGGCAGCAGGTTGAGGGCGATCTGCGCGCTCAGGGCCATGTTCAGGCTGATCTGTTCAGCCAGGTCGGCACTGTAGTCGATGGTGTACTGCTGCTGGTTTTTCTGGTTTTGCTGCAGTTGGTCCAGCAACTGCCAGAACAATAGGGCGAGCAGCATGAGGACAAGCGTCGCCAACGCGCCTTTGAGGGTGCCGTGCAGGGGCGCTCCCGGCGCAATATGAGCGGCGCGCAAGGGAGTTGGCGGCGTGACTTTGGACAAGCTGTGATCCTGCGGTTTGGCTGGACTGGCGCGCGACGTGCACTATAAGCCGGACGCCCGAAGGGCGGCTAGCATGCCTTGAGTTGTGGCAAAGTGCCAGTCCCGCTTGGCTGGACTGACCAAGCGCATTGAGGTAGCTTTGCCGGTTACGCGGGGGCGTTCCAGCCCCAGACATTCAGGCTTTTTCCGCACGCAGGCATTGATTTCCGTCAACGGCCCGCGTGGCGCATGGCCTGCACGGGCTTCGCCCGCTTAATCCATCAGTCACTGACGCTAGGTTTACCATGGCTCAATACGTCTTCACCATGCATCGGCTGGGAAAAGTTGTTCCGCCGAAGCGGGAAATCCTGAAAAACATTTCGCTGTCCTTCTTCCCTGGCGCCAAGATCGGCGTGCTCGGCCTCAACGGTTCGGGTAAGTCCACGCTGCTGAAAATCATGGCCGGCGTCGACACCGAGTTCGAAGGCGAAGCCCGCCCGATGCCGGAACTGAACATTGGCTACCTGCCGCAGGAGCCGCAACTGGACCCGGCCAAGACCGTGCGTGAAGTGGTCGAAGAGGCCGTCAGCGTGATCAAGGACGCCCAGGCGCGCCTGGACGAGGTCTACGCCGCTTACGCCGAACCGGATGCCGACTTCGACAAGCTTGCCGCCGAACAGGCCAAGCTCGAAGCCATCTTGCAGGCGGGCGATGGCCATAACCTGGAGCGCCAGCTGGAAGTCGCCGCCGATGCGCTGCGCCTGCCGGCGTGGGACGCCAAGGTCGAACACCTGTCCGGTGGTGAAAAGCGTCGCGTGGCCCTGTGCCGCCTGCTGCTGTCGGCTCCCGACATGCTGCTGCTCGACGAACCGACCAACCACCTGGATGCCGACTCCGTCGCCTGGCTGGAACACTTCCTTCACGATTTCCCGGGCACCGTGGTTGCGATCACGCACGACCGCTACTTCCTGGACAACGTTGCCGGCTGGATTCTGGAACTCGACCGCGGCGCCGGTATTCCTTACGAGGGCAACTATTCCGGTTGGCTGGAAGCCAAGTCCGAGCGTCTGGCCGCCGAATCCAAGCAGCAATCGGCCCACGAAAAAGCCATGAAGGAAGAACTGGAATGGGTGCGCAAAGGCGCCAAGGCCCGCCAGTCCAAATCCAAGGCACGTCTGCAACGCTTTGAAGAAATGCAATCGCAGGAATTCCAGAAGCGCAGCGAGACCAACGAGATCTACATCCCGGCCGGCCCGCGCCTGGGTGACAAGGTCATCGAATTCAAGAACGTCACCAAAGGCTATGGCGACCGCGTGTTGATCGACAACCTGTCGTTCTCCATGCCAAAAGGCGCGATCGTCGGCGTTATTGGTGGTAACGGTGCGGGTAAGTCAACGCTGTTCCGCATGCTGATGGGCAAGGAGACACCGGACTCCGGGAGCATCGAGATCGGCGAAACCGTGCAGCTTGCCTGTGTGGACCAAAGCCGCGACGACCTCGACGGCAGCAAGACCGTGTTCCAGCAGATCTCCGACGGTTCCGACCAGATCCGCATCGGCAACTATGAAATCCCGTCGCGTACCTACGTGGGGCGCTTCAACTTCAAGGGCGGTGACCAGCAGAAGTTCGTCAAGGACCTGTCGGGTGGTGAGCGCGGTCGCTTGCACCTGGCCCTGACCCTGAAAGAGGGCGGCAACGTGCTGCTGCTCGACGAACCGTCCAACGACCTCGACGTTGAAACCCTGCGTTCCCTGGAAGAAGCCCTGCTGGACTTCCCGGGCGCCGCCATTGTGATCTCTCACGACCGGTGGTTCCTTGACCGCGTCGCGACCCACATCCTGGCGTACGAAGATGACTCCCAAGCGGTGTTCTTCGAAGGCAACTACACCGAGTATGAAGCGGACCGTAAAAAGCGCCTGGGCGAAGCAGCTGCCCAGCCGCACCGTGTGCGGCACAAGAAACTGGCCTGATTCGGCGGGTGGATAAAGGAACGGAGCCTTCGGGCTCCGTTTTTTTTTGCTTTTTTCCAGGGGGACTGAGGTGGATTCGTTCGCGAGCAAGCCCGCTCCCACATTCGACCGCATTCCAAAGGCTGGAACCCAATCAAATGTGGGAGGGGGCTTGCTCCCGATAGCGCTCCAACTGTTGGTGCGTGCTCCAGGTTGAAATCACTTTTTTGGTGCAAATAAGCCCAGTTATTTATATCCAATGCACCATTTAAATTCACAAAGGCGACATTTTGCGCTTTTCAGGTGCGATATGAATTGTTAAGGTCCGGGTCAAATCGACCCTGATTACAATAAAATTGCCGAGACTTTTCATGATCGAATCCGTCGAATCCTTCCTCGCTCGCCTCAAGAAACGCGACCCCGACCAGCCGGAATTTCACCAAGCCGTGGAAGAGGTCCTACGCAGCCTGTGGCCGTTTCTTGAAGCCAATCCCCACTACCTGACGTCGGGCATTCTCGAGCGCATCTGTGAGCCGGAACGCGCCATTACCTTCCGGGTGTCTTGGGTGGATGATCACGGCAAGGTCCAGGTCAATCGCGGGTTCCGCATCCAGATGAACAGTGCCATCGGCCCCTATAAAGGCGGCTTGCGTTTTCACCCGTCGGTGAACCTCGGCGTACTGAAATTCCTCGCCTTCGAACAGACCTTCAAAAACTCCCTGACCTCGTTGCCCATGGGCGGCGGCAAAGGCGGCTCGGACTTCGACCCGAAAGGTAAGAGCGATGCCGAAGTCATGCGTTTCTGCCAGGCCTTCATGAGCGAGTTGTACCGCCATATCGGCGCTGACGTGGACGTACCCGCCGGCGATATCGGCGTGGGTGCGCGTGAAATCGGCTTCCTGTTCGGCCAGTACAAGCGCCTGAGCAACCAGTTCACCTCCGTGCTGACCGGCAAGGGCATGACCTACGGCGGCAGCCTGATCCGACCTGAAGCCACCGGTTTCGGTTGCGTGTACTTCGCCGAAGAAATGCTCAAGCGCGACGGCCAGCGCGTTGAAGGCAAGCGCGTGGCCATCTCGGGTTCCGGCAACGTCGCGCAATACGCGGCGCGTAAGGTGATGGACCTGGGCGGCAAGGTGATTTCCCTGTCCGACTCCGAGGGCACCCTGTACGCCGAAAGCGGTTTGAGCGAGACGCAATGGTCGGCGCTGCTGGAGCTGAAAAACGTGCAGCGCGGTCGCATCAGTGAGCTGGCTGAACGCTTCGGCCTGGAATTCCGTAAGGGCAAAACCCCTTGGGAACTGGCCTGCGATATTGCCCTGCCGTGTGCCACCCAGAACGAACTCGACGCCGAGGCCGCCCGTACCCTGCTGCGCAACGGCTGCCTCTGCGTGGCCGAAGGTGCCAACATGCCAACCACGCTGGAGGCAGTGGATATCTTCATCGACGCGGGCATCCTGTTTGCGCCGGGCAAGGCGTCCAATGCTGGTGGGGTGGCCGTGAGTGGCCTGGAAATGTCGCAGAACGCCATGCGCCTGTTGTGGACCGCCGGTGAGGTGGACAGCAAGCTGCACAACATCATGCAGTCGATCCATCACGCCTGCGTGCACTACGGCGAAGAAAACGGCCGGGTCAACTACGTGAAGGGCGCGAACATCGCAGGCTTCGTGAAAGTGGCCGACGCGATGCTGGCCCAAGGCATCGTCTAAGCCTCGGGCTCGATACGCATCACTTCGATCAACTGATCGCCGACGGGGCGTTTCCACAGCACCTCGTCGCCCACTTGGGCGCCCAGCAATGCGCGGCCCAGCGGCGAGCCCCAGTTGATCAAATGGGCGTGGGCATCGGCCTGGTCTTCTCCGACCAGTTGAATGCGTTGCTGCTCGTCTTGCTCATTGGCAAAGGTCACCCAACTGCCGATCTGCACCTTGTCGGTCGACAAGGCGGGAGGCACCACCTGAGCGCTCTGGACGCGTTGGTTGAAGTAACGCAAATCCCGCTCAAGGTCGGCCTGGCGCTGTTTGTCGGCCTGCTCGCCCTTGGCGGCTTCGGCGCTGTACGCGTGCTGCAATTGCGCAACCCTGGCCTGCAACTGCGCCAGCCCTTGGGCGGTAAGGCGATTGGGCTGGCCGCTGACCTGACGCTCCACCGGCTGGTCGGCCTGGGCGGCGGCGCTGTCTTCATTAACAAAAGCTCGGCTCATGACATTCTCCCTCTATGGAGCTTGGGCCATGTTCGCCGCGCTTTAGTTTCGGCGGATGTCTGAAAGCGACCTATTGCGAGCGATAAGCCCGGGCGGCGTCGCGGTCCTTTTCCTGCTGCCAGGCGCGCTCACGCTCGTCCCAGTGGTTGTCCTTGTAGTCACGCAGCTCTTCGTTCTCACGCATGGCCTTGCACTGGCGAAAGCCATCTTCCCAGCCCGCGGCGTATTCGCGGTCTTTCAGATAACGCGGCACGTTCTTGCGAAACTCCCCGGTGATCACCCCGGCAGCCTGGCGCCCGCTGCTGCAGCCATCATCGAAGCCATCGGCAAAGGCCGGTGGATAACCCTTGGCCAGCAACTCTTGATGGGTGGACTGGCAACCCGACAACCATACTGCCGCACACAGCATTACCGCATACCGCCACATCGCTTGCTCCCTGGCCGTTTCACGGCTGATAGGGGAAGTCTAGAAGGGAATTTGTCGGGGCGGCGTGAAAGGGGTGTGAGAACGGTGTTGGGTTAAAGGGCGTTGGGTTAAAGACCTGCACTGCCCGTGTGGCGAGGGAGCTTGCTCCCGCTGGGGCGCGAAGCGGCCCCAAAAGATTGGGACTACTGCGCAGTCCAGCGGGAGCAAGCTCCCTCGCCACAGAAGTTTATTGTGTAGGGTTGCTCGTCAGCGCCGCATGCTCCGCCAATTCCTGCTCGATAAACGCCCCAATCATCGCGCGATACACCTGTTCAGTGACTTCAGGGTTGGCGCCCACGGTCTGCGATAAACCTCTTACCTTGGCGATCACCTGTTCAACCCGCTGGGGCGCCTTGACGCCATCGGTGTCTTTTTTGAAGCGTGCGGCCTGGGAGACGTAGCGGCCGCGCTCGGCCAGCAGGGTGACGATTTGTTGGTCGAGGTGGTCGATGTGGGTTCTGACTTCTTCGAGGGTGGTGCAGGTAACAGCCATGTTGGTTGAGCTCCTGAATGGGCGGGCGATGCGATGTAGCTGAATATACGCGAGCCGAAATGTGGGAGGGGGCATGGCATCAGTCAAGTAGCCAGTGACTGACACACTGCTATCGGGAGCAAGCCCCCTCCCACACCTTGAATCAGTAGTGGTACCACTTCACCTCAAGCATCACTTCATTCATCGGCGTCGACAGGTGGCTGTACTCGCGCTGCGCACTCAAGCGTAATCCGAGGTTACGTGACAACTCCCATTGCTGGTTCAGGCTGATACTGCGCCGCACTTCACCATTGGTGAAAAAATCCCCCTTGGCTTCCAGGCTCAGATTCCCCAACGGATTTTTCCACAGCACGCCGGTGTTGAACCCGGCTGCAGGGGAGATGGCTTCGCTGAAGTCATTGTTATGCTCCACACGTACGGTGCCGAGGGCGAAGCCGAGCATGTCGTCACTCAGTTGCCAGGTGCTGCCGGCGCCACCGTTGACGTGGGCCACCAGGGTTTGGTCGTCGTGCTTGCCCGGCACGCGTTCCAGGCCGCCGGTGACTTGCCATGACCAGGGTTGCAAAAGGGCGTTGCGCGGGGTCAGGGAGCGGATGGTGGCGAGGTCCAGTTGCTGCAGCTGCCAGTGGTTGCCTTCGTACTGGCGCAGTTTCATTTGCAGGATTTCGATCTGTGCACCAAGCGGGAAGCCTTCGGCGTTGTCGTTGAGGTCGTGGTAGGCCATGCGCAGGCCGTATTCGCCGAAGGTCTTGCTGCCGCGTGTGCCGACACCGGCCTGCCAGGTGCGTGACTCATGGCCGTTCTCGGGCAGGCCGGGGCGTTCGATCTTGAGGTCGGGCGCCGGGTTCTGGTTGATGGCGCGCAGCAGTTCGAAGCTGCGCTGGGAGCGTTCGGTGTCGCGCTCCAGGCCATTGGCGCGGTAGCGACCCAGGCGGTAGGCCGCGTCGATGATCAGCGCCTGGCGCTCGCGGGGCAGGGCTTTGAAGGCCGGCGCCTGCAATTGCTTCTGGTCGTCGCTGATTTTCAGCACCCATTGCTGTTCATCGCCATCCAGTGGCTTGGCGCGCTCCAGCAGCTCGCGCTCGCGGGACGGGCGATAGTCGATCTTCTCGACCAACCCCGCATCCTTTACCGCCTTGACGGTGTCGGTTGGAATGGCGGTCAGCGGGAATTGCTCCGTCAGGCGCAAGCCGGGGCGGGCCACTTGCAGCAGCTCCAGCAGGCGATACGAGCAGTTTTCGTCGAAGAAAAAGTAGTCGAACTGGATCTGCTTGAGCTCCCACACGTGCTCGACCATGCGTTCGGTTTCGACCTGGGTCAGGTTAAGGCGGTATTCCCACAGGTCGCGGTTTTCGAGGCTGCGGTACTCCGAAAGTTTTTCCTGGTAAGGCACCAGCGCGAACAGGCCGGGATAACCGCCCATCAGGCCCTTCCAGGCATAAAGAATGCTGTTGTCGGAGCCTTCGATATAGGCGCCGAAGTTGATTGCATAGCTGAGCAGGGCGGTGTTGTTGCTTTGCACGTCAGCCTGGTCGATGCGCAGCAGCGTGTGACCGAACATTGACGACGGGCTGTTGAGGTAGGCCGCCGGGAAGATCATCACGGCGCTGTGGGGCGCGACGTCTTTGAACCATTGCTTGAACTCAGCGCAGTCCACGGCGGGCAGGTCGGTCAGGTGCAACTGGTCCTTGAGCCAGCGGGTGCGTGCGGGGTACACGCATTGGGCGTGTTTTTCACCCAGGCTGGCAGGTTGGTACAGCGCCTGGACGGTGGCCTTGAGTTCGGCATCCGGGTGGTGTGCGCCATCGGCAGCAATGAAGAATTTCTTGTCGCTGACATAACTGCGCCAGCCGCTGATTTTGCCGGCTTCGTAATGGCCCAAAGATAGCCAGAACGGGTCGTTGGCCAACTGCTGCAAACGTTGATCATCAATAGGCGCGGCCGCATACAGCGGGGCGCAAGCGAAGAGTGCCAACCAGGCAAAGCGTTTGAGCATAGGGGCAACTTAAGTCGGAATAAGTGAGACCCAAAGGGGGGCGGGTCCAAAAAATAAGGCCCGCGTCTCGCAAGACGCGGGCGGGTCGAGCTTAAGCTTGGGTCGCGTATTTCGCCAAGCGGGCATCGCCTTTCAGTACAGCGAGGGTGTTGGTGTGCACGTCGTCGGCGGTCACGTCAGCTTTGCTGAAGATCTGCTGGAAGTGCTCGTGGGTCACTGCCGCAAAGTGCTCGCGGTCCTCAGGGGCTACGCCCAGTACCACCGCGTAGGTGGTCAGTGCTTCGCCATTGCCTTTGGCCATGTCTTCGGACAGCTCGTTCATCATGCCATTCATGGCAATCCAGGACTTGCCGCCGTAGGTCAGCTTGCTGTTGGTGTTACAGCCGTTGGTGCCCGAGGTCATGCCGAAGGTGGCGTTACCCGAGGTGCCGTTGGTGGTCGACGCGAGGAAGTGCGCCGGAGTACCGCGCTGGCCTTCGAACAGCATGTTGCCCCAACCGCAGTTCGGGCCGCCTGGTGCTTCTGCCATAGCATTGAGGGAGACAACGGTGAAGAGAGTACCAAGAAGGATCCGTTTCATAGCTTTGTTCTCTTTGTGTGCAAACCAATGGACAAGGGGTTCAGGCGCTTCGCAGCGCCCTAAGGGGCCAGTTATTAGTCCAACCCGCGCAGTTTGGAGTTTAGGCATGATCCTGGGGTTCCGTTATTTTTTATAAAACAATCGGCCTTATCGCGATTTTTTTTGCAGGGCGCCTACCGCAGCGCAGCTTTCCCAACGGCGCGCCTTGCCATAGCGCGCAAGCGAGAGCCAGAATGCCGTCATCTGCCCCGCCTGATGTAAGGAAGCCCGATGCCTGATCCTGTTGCTGCCAGCTTGCGTCTAGCGCCCGAAGCGCTGACTCGCCCTTTCTCCGCTGAACAGTTCAGCTTCTCGACCACCAATGATTTGGAGCCTTTTCGCGGTGTGCTTGGCCAGGAACGTGCGGTCGAAGCCTTGCAGTTCGGTGTGGCCATGCCACGCCCCGGTTACAACGTGTTTGTCATGGGCGAGCCCGGTACTGGCCGCTTTTCGTTCGTCAAACGCTACCTGAAGGCCGAAGGCAAACGCCTGCAGACCCCGGCGGACTGGGTCTATGTGAATAATTTCGATGAGCCGCGCGAACCGCGCGCCCTGGAGCTGCCAGGCGGCGCCGCCGCAGCGTTCATCGCCGATATCAACGCTCTGGTCGACAACCTGGTGGCGACTTTCCCGGCGGTCTTCGAACACCCGACTTATCAACAGCGCAAAAGCGCCATCGACCGCGCCTTCAACCAGCGCTACGACAAGGCGTTGGACGTCATCGAACGCCTGGCCCTGGAAAAAGACGTAGCGCTGTATCGCGACAGCTCCAACATCGCCTTCACGCCGATGCTCGACGGCAAGGCGCTGGACGAAGCCGAGTTCTCGCAATTGCCGGAAGCCGACCGCGAGCGCTTCCACACGGACATTTCCGAGCTGGAAGAACGCCTCAACGAGGAGCTGGCCAGCCTGCCGCAGTGGAAGCGTGAGTCGAATAACCAACTGCGCCAATTCAACGAAGAAACCATCACCCTGGCCCTGCAGCCATTGCTCGCTCCGCTGTCGGAAAAGTACGCGGAAAACGCCGCCGTCTGCGGTTACCTGCAAGCCATGCAGGTGTACCTGCTCAAGACCGTGGTCGAGCAACTGGTGGACGATGCCAAGACCGACGCCCAGGCCCGCAAGCTGCTCGAGGAGCAATACTGCCCGAGCCTGGTGGTGGGCCACCCGACCAACGGTGGCGCGCCGGTGGTTTTCGAACCGCACCCGACCTACGACAACCTGTTCGGTCGTATCGAATACAGCACCGACCAGGGCGCGCTCTACACCACTTATCGCCAGTTGCGCCCGGGTGCCCTGCACCGTGCCAATGGCGGTTTCCTGATCCTTGAAGCGGAAAAAATGCTCGGCGAGCCGTTTGTGTGGGACGCGCTCAAGCGTTCCCTGCAATCGCGCAAGTTGAAGATGGAGTCGCCCCTGGGCGAGCTGGGCCGCTTGGCCACCGTGACCCTCAACCCGCAGATGATTCCGTTGCAGGTCAAGGTCATCATCATCGGTTCGCGCCAGCTCTACTACGCGTTGCAGGACGCCGATCCGGACTTCCAGGAGATGTTCCGCGTGCTGGTGGACTTCGACGAAGACATCCCGATGGTCGACGAAAGCCTGGAGCAGTTCGCCCAATTGCTTAAAACCCGCACGTCAGAAGAAGGCATGGCACCGCTGACGTCGGATGCGGTGGCGCGCCTGGCCACCTACAGTGCGCGGCTGGCGGAGCATCAGGGGCGTTTGTCGGCGCGGATTGGCGATTTGTTCCAACTGGTCAGCGAAGCGGACTTCATTCGCCATCTGGCGGGTGACGAAATGACCGACGCCGGCCATATCGAACGTGCGCTCAAGGCCAAGGCCACGCGCACCGGGCGTGTGTCGGCGCGGATTCTCGACGACATGCTCGCCGGGGTGATCCTGATCGACACCGCCGGTGCAGCCGTCGGCAAGTGCAACGGGCTGACAGTGCTGGAAGTCGGCGATTCGGCCTTCGGCGTGCCGGCGCGGATTTCCGCCACGGTGTATCCCGGCGGCAGTGGCATCGTCGACATCGAGCGTGAAGTCAACCTCGGCCAGCCGATTCACTCCAAGGGCGTGATGATCCTCACCGGTTACCTGGGCAGCCGGTATGCCCAGGAATTCCCGCTGGCGATCTCGGCGAGTATCGCGCTGGAGCAGTCCTACGGTTACGTGGACGGCGACAGCGCGTCCCTGGGCGAGGCGTGCACGTTGATTTCGGCGTTGTCGAAAACGCCGCTCAAGCAGTGTTTTGCGATCACCGGTTCGATCAACCAGTTTGGTGAAGTGCAGGCGGTGGGCGGGGTCAACGAGAAGATCGAAGGCTTCTTCCGCCTCTGCGAGGCCCGTGGGTTGACCGGCGAGCAAGGGGCGATCATTCCCCAGGCCAACGTCGCCACGCTGATGCTCGACGAGAAGGTATTGCAGGCGGTGCGCAACGGCCAATTCCACATCTATGCCGTGCGTCAGGCGGATGAGGCCTTGAGCCTGCTGGTGGGCGAGCCCGCCGGCGAGCCGGATGCCGAAGGGCAATTCCCGGAAGGCAGCGTGAATGCGCGAGTGGTTGAGCGCCTGCGGGCGATTGCGGAGATGATCAGCGAGGAAGACCTGAAGGAAGCCGAGAAAGAGCTGGCACAGCAAGCGCTGGCTGAAGCCAAACCCACCTGAATTTGGGTTTGACGCGGCAAGTGTGGGAGGGGGCTTGCTCCCGATAGCGGTAGGTCATCACTGAATAGGTTGACTGACACACCGCTATCGGGAGCAAGCCCCCTCCCACATTGGGTTGGCGGTGTATTTTTGGTGGGTGGCTAGCCAATAAATTGACACTTCTCGGAGAGGCATGCCCGTTGGTCCCTACAACCTTGGTTTGTTGTGGTTTTCCTCTATTCTCAACTTAAGGGATATCCACAGGAGTCGCAGGATAGAAACAGCCTCGCCATGTGCCTGAGGTTGAACACCGATCTACCGAGGGTCGCCGCCATGTCGCGCAACCTCAGCCTTACCCGCCAGTGCCTGGGCCTGGTCACCCGTATCGAATGCTCCATTCGTCCTCTGGCAGGGGATAACGGGATGTGGACGTTGTTGTTTGCCGCCGGAATGACCGGCGAACAGCCTTCCACCATCAAGTCCCAAGGCCCGTTTCATGGACCCTTCGTGGCAGAAACCATTCTTCAGTCGATTGTCGACAGCCTGACCCTGCACGGTTACGAGCAGGCGGACGATCCGCAGATCTGGTGCCTGCATATGCAGGCACACCTGCGACAGCTCAACGGTAGCCAGGAACGCCTGGCGCTGTAGCCAGGTTATTGGCTCTCAGGCTTGTCCAACTTGACCTCAAAGCCGTATTGCACGGTGCTCAGGTCGGTGCGCTGGTAGCTTTCCAGAGTGGTCGGTTGGCCATAGAAGTAATGCACGTCGAACATGGCCGTGCCGTATTCCTCTGCACGGTGGCTGACACCGAGGATTTCCTTGAGATAGTTGCCGCTGGCGTCCTTGGCGTAGAAGCGCCAGCTGTCGGAAGGGAACGCCTTCTGGTCGACGATCAGGGCGTTGTCTTTAAGCGTCAGGCCCTTGGGCAGTTTGGCGACGTCCATCGTGCTTTTCTCGATGTTCGCCAGGAACAACGGAATCGAGCCCACCACGTATGCCGGGGTTTCCGGGAACAGGTTGAGGTCGTAGGTGAGCGTGCCTCGCGCAGGGTCTAGCTCAAAGGCTTCGCTGGGCAGCTCGATGGGTTCGCCACGTTCGCCTTTTTCGTCCGCAGTGAAGAAGGTGATGGGCTCGTCGCTGCTGCTGTGGTCGTTGCCCACCAGTTCGTCATTGAAGGTGAAGGGGTGGTCAAACACGATCCTGGCGGCGCTGGCGTCGTCGGTCGACTGGCTGATCGTGATGCTTTTTTTCAGCTGGTCCTCGCTCATGCTTGCGTCTTTGAGCCAGCCGGCGGCGCTGTCGTCGTACACCGTGACGGGCATCGGCAAGGCTTGCACCGTATTCTGCAGGCTGTTCTTGTCGAAGCGCATCACCGGCAGGTCCAGGTCCTTATGCGTCAGTGTGGCTTTGGAAAAATCCAGGACGTTGACCTGTAGCGTGTCGATCAGGCCATTGAAATACACCTTGGCATAATGGCTGGTCTGATTGTGCTCAAAGGCTTTTTGCTCGTCGGTGAGCTGCTTCTCGAAAGCATCGGACCACGCCTTCTGCTTGCGCATCTCGGCCAACTGCTGCTCATAAAACGCCACTTGCGCGGCACTTTCGTTGATTGAGCCCGAACGTGTCAGAAACTGCCCGGTGCTGTCGCGTGCCTGCACCAGCAACGGGTTAGGCGAGTCGTCGCCGACTTCGGCGGCCAGGGGCTCGCTGTTGGTCAGCTCGATCTCGGCGTAGTTTTTTTCAAGCAACACCAGGTTGAGGGTGATGTTGCCTTCGGTGCGCTTGCGGCCCACGTCCTTTTTTGACAAGTCAAAGGTCAGCACCTTGCCCGGTGCCACCACGTCAACCGTGCCTTTGAGGCTGACCGGTTGGGGCTGGCTCTTGTTGTCCGTCTCGATCCCTTCGATAAACGGGTAGCTCACCGTCAGGTCGTCGGGGTTGGTCAGGTTGGAGCTGCTCGGGCTCAGTTGAATGCCGGGATCGGTTTCCGACCATTCCGGTTGGAAGGGGATCACCTTGTTGTTGCTCAACGTCACCGACTGCCATTCCAGGCTGTGAGGGAAGGGGAACTGGTCGGGGCTGTTGAAGCTGAACGGGAAGACCGGCTGCAAATCCGTGAGGTAGTCGGAATGGGAGGTCTTGCGCAGTACGAACAGGCCGTTGATGTAGGTGTCCACCAAGGCTTGGGGCGTGGGGTAATGCTTGAGCAAGGCCAGCGTGTCTTCGCCGTATTCGGCTTCGATCGGCTTGTTGGCGAGCTTGACGCGGGCCCGTTCCAGCAGCAGCAACGAACCGCCAAGGTCGGCGATGGCGTCCCGCAGCTTGGGGTCCTGGATGCTGTCCAGCGACTGTTCGAATTTTGCGGTTTTCTCTTCGAGGGTCGCCTGTTTCTGCTCTTCTTTGGGTGAGCAGCCGCTGGCTATCAGCAACGCCGCACACAGGCCGAGGCTGGCCAAAGGGGATCGCACATCCATCATCTGAGTCTTCCTGTCCGACATCATCGAGCCGAGTTCATGGGCTCGACACTAGCAGAAAAAATCTCTTACAGATGCCACCTGGGTCAGTTTTCTCGCGGTGACAGCGATCAGGTAGCGGCTGGTATACTCGCGGCCATTTTTAGCCAAGCTGTGTGAGATCCAATGGAACGTTTTATCGAAAATGCTATGTACGCTTCGCGCTGGCTGCTGGCGCCCATCTATTTCGGCTTGTCCCTGGGGTTGCTGGCGCTGGCGTTGAAGTTCTTCCAGGAAGTGGTGCACCTGCTGCCGAGCGTGTTCTCGATGGCCGAGTCCGACTTGATCCTGGTGCTGCTGTCGTTGATCGACATGGCCCTGGTTGGCGGCTTGCTGGTGATGGTGATGATTTCCGGCTACGAGAACTTCGTCTCGCAGCTGGATATCGATGAGAACAAGGAAAAGCTCAACTGGCTGGGCACCATGGACTCCTCCTCGCTGAAGATGAAAGTGGCGGCGTCCATCGTGGCGATTTCTTCCATCCACTTGTTGCGCATCTTCATGGACGCCAAGAACGTCGACCCACAACACCTGATGTGGTACGTGATCATCCACATGACCTTCGTGATCTCGGCGTTCGCCATGGGTTACCTGGACAAGGTCACCAAGCACTGATGACCCGCGCCGGTCTTACTGCTCCGCGAAGTAGTAAGGCTGGCGGCCGATTGCCATCTGCTTGATCACCGTGACCTTTTCATTCAGTCGGTCGGTGTGATCCATCAGCGCCACGTTACCCGGTTTGGCCGTGAGGAAGGCGCGCAACTCGGCTTCGGTTTGCAGGATGGGCACGTACGCTTGCATGTAGAACACCCCGGCACCGAAGATCCGTTCGTTAGGTTGGAATATTGCGACTTCCCGGCCTTCTGCCTGCAGTGCCTGGAGCTGGCTGATCACCGGCACGAATGACTCCACGGCGTCCGCCTTGGGCGCGAACCAGAATGCAGCGCTCATATAGCAGGCAATGAGCACGCCGAATACGCCGCCGATCACCTGGCGGTGGTAGCGGTACACGCCAGGCTTGCGCTCTTTCAAGCGTTCCAGCAGCACCCGCCCGTATTCGGCTGCGAGTACGGCCGCGGCCGGTGTGAGCGACATCAGGTACACGGTGCGCTTGCTGGAGGCCAGGGTCAGCAGGGTGAATTGCGCCAACAGCCACACGCTGAAAAACAGACGGTAGCGATTGCGCATCAGGCTTTTGCGAAAGTGCCACAGGCCCAGGTACACCAGGATGTTCCAGGGCAAAAACGCTTCGGGCAATTTCGCGAGGTAGTAGTAGAACGGCTCGTAATGCCCGGCTTCCACAAATGAACCGCTGAAGCGCCCGACGCTGTTGGTCCACAGCACCTCACCGACCGCCTGCATCCCGCCACGCTGGTAAAGAAACCCCAGCCAGATCAGCAGCGGTACCAACGCCAACAGCGTAAACAGCGCCGGCTTGAGCCAATCGCCGATGCGCAAGCGCTTGTCCATCACGCTGGTCGCGGCCAGGTACACGAAGATCACGATGCCCGGCATCGCCAGGCCCAGCACACCCTTGCTCAGGGTGGCGATGACCATGCCCAGCGTAAACAGTGCCCAGGCCCACGTGTTGGAGCCCTGGCGATCGGACTCGGGCCGCATCGCCTGGTAGAACGCCAGCAGCGCGGTGGTCACACCGAGGCTGAGCAATGAGTCTTCACCCACGCCGCGCACATTGCCCCAGTAGCTGGCCATGGTCGCCAGGATCAACGCGGCGCAGAACGCCAGCGACTTGGGCCGGCCAAACTTGCGCAGCATGCCGTAGAACAGCATCACGCTGAACAAGCCGGCAAACGCCGAAGCCAGGCGCACCGCCCAGGTCGACGCGCCAAACAGGTGAATGGCGCCGGCATCCAGCCAGAGGCTCAGGGGCGGTTTTTCCAGGAAGGGTTCGCGAAACAGGCGCGGGATCACCCAGTCATTGTCCAGGTGCATGGCCATGGCGATCCCGGCGACGCGGGCTTCGGTGGAGCCTTGCAGCTCATGGCCGCCAAGGGCGCAGAAAAATAACAGTCCAGCGAGAAGAAGCAGCAGAGAGGCGGGGCGCGTCATGGAATCTGGCTACCGGAAAAGGGGACCGATCGGGGGATCGGTCCTGGGCGATCCAGCAGTATACGAAAGCGATTCTTAATATTTGGTGAATCAATGTGGGGTTTTTGTAAGGCTGGCCGAGCTTGCCGTTCAGGGCTGTTTCAAGCGGGGCAACGCCGCTTTGCCTGCCTCGGTCAGCACCGGTGTCAATTGCTCCCAGGTGAAATTCAGCTCGTTATCGCAACCGTCACCCGTGGCGCGCGTCGCGAGCTGCAAGCCTTGGGTGTTGAAGCTCAGGTCGAAGGTGGAGTAGCTGGTGATCGCCGGGCAGTCTTCGTCGGTGCTGGTCTGCCCGGCTAGCCATTGGCTGAATTTGGCCGGCAGCTTCACGTGCCCGGCGTAGGCGTCATACCACTCCTGGCGCCCGCCAAGCCATGCCCAGGGATCGACGCTTTCACCGGTTTGCAGATCCCATGAGTGCAGGCCCCAGCTGATGCCGCCGGCGCCGGTGCCTGCGGCCCATCGGTAAAACCTGACGGTCATGAATTGAGATGACCAATACGTGGGCGCCACTTCAATTTCGCTGGTGTAGGCCGAGCCGTTGCGGCCCAGGTACTCGCGCCGCTCCTGCAAATACTCCTTCTGATCATCGTCGCTCACGGCCAGGGCCGCGAGTTGCTGGTTGATCTTCTGGATGGCCGGGCCATTGCCCTCGAGCTTGAGCGTGACCTGGGCGCCTTGGGTCTTGAGCTGATAGCGGTGCTCGCCAAAGGTTTTCTTCTCGGTCTTGATCGGTAGCGGCGCGGCTTCCATGGGCGCGTTGTAGGCGTCGCTGCCACAGCCTTGCGTGTCGACGCGTTGCAGGTTGAGTGGCAGCGGTGTGCCGCCCGGGGTTTTGCTCCAGGCGCCTGAAAGCGTATCGCCTTGCGGGGGTTGCAACGCCCAGAAACCGGTATTTCCGGCTTCCACCCAGGGCGCGTTGTCGCTGGCTTGAGTCAGCTGGATCGGTGTGAGGATGCGCTGATAGTAATAACTGCCGTGCTCGCCATCGGCGCCGTTGAAACAGGCGACGATGGCGGATTTGCCCAGGGTGCCTTTCCACACCCCGGCCAGGTCGGCGGCGCTGGTCAACAAAGGCGTACAGGCAAGGGCAATGACGGCGAGGGGCTTGAGCACGGGTATCTGACTTCCGGTTGTCTGATAAAGGCCGTCAGGGTAATGCGTCGTGGGGCCGGATTCCAGCCGTCCTTTCAGGCCGGGCTGTAGATCCGTGGTGCGCTTCGATGCGGTACGTGGATCAGGTTGAGCTGGTGTTTGCGTGCCCATTGCACCGTCAGGCTGGTGGGCGCCGACAAACTGACCAAGGTGCCCAGCCCAGCCCTCACGGCCTTGTGAATAAGCTCCAGGCTGCAACGACTGGTGACGACCGTGAACCCACTGCGCGCATCGACCTGTGCCTGTTGCATCGCGCCGATCAATTTATCCAGTGCGTTATGCCGGCCAATGTCTTCACGGCAGAACAAGGCTGAGCCGTCAGCGTCGAAGTGCAGCGCCGCATGCAGGGCGCCGGTACTTTTCCCCATGACCTGAGCGGCGTCGATACGCTCACGCAAACCCTTGAGGTGGTGCGCGGGCGGCAGGGGCGCCGGTTGCAGGATGTCCAGTTGGGGCAGTGCCTGTTCCAGCGCCTCCACGCCGCACAACCCGCAGCCGCTGGTGCCCGCCATCTGCCGCCGGTGATCTTTCAGCGCCCAGAACGCCCGACTGGAGATGTTGACGTCTGCCTGGCAGGCCTGATCAAAATGCGTGAGCTGGATATCGTAGATTTCACCCTGGTTGTCGATGATCCCATTGCTCACGCTGAAGCCGCGGATGAAGTCCTCGATGTCGCCAGGTGAAACCATCATCACCGCCTGGCTCAAGCCGTTGTAACTGATGGCCAGCGCGATTTCCGCCGCCAGCGCCGCCTCGGCGACCTGCGCGCCTTCGTCATACTCCCGATAGGCAACGTTGCGTGGCTGCGGTGCCGGTGCATTGGCATCGCCTGCTTCAGCGGCGTGTTCGACTCGGCAAATCATGGGCAAACCTCCGTTACTCGCCTGCGCCCTTGGCGGTGAGCAGTTTCCTGGCTTCGGCAAAACATTTTTCGGCGATGGCCGAGCGCGGCTCGGTCTTGCGCATGACCATGCCCAACGGCGCGAGCACACTGGCATCGGGCAGGTTGATAAACGCCAGATTCTCGATAGGGCTTTCCAGGCCGCTGTCCAACGGCATGATCGCACAGCAAAAACCTTCGTGGATCGCCTGGAACAACTGATAGGTCGAATCGCTCTCGAGGATGGGCTGGGGGTCGAGACCGCGACTGCGGAAACTCAGGTCAATCGACTTACGATAGTGCATGCCATTGCTGATCATCCCCAGGGGCAACTCGGCGGCGTCTTCCCAACTCATCTCGGTGCCTTCGAAATGAAAGTGCCGGGTGTCGTACAACAGCCCGACGCGGGTCTCACCCAGCTCGAAAAAGTCCAGGTAATTGGGGTTCACGTGCTCCAGGTAGCACACGCCCAGGTCCAGTTGGTTGGTGCCCAAGGCTTCGATGATCTTGTCCGAACTCATGGACGACAGGCTGAACTTGAGTTCGGGAAACGACTGAGACAGACCCTGGATGTAACTGATCGGGTTGAACCCGCTAAGCGGCACCAGGCCCAGGCGCAAGTTACCGACCAACTGACCACGACACGCCGCCGCTTCGGCGAACAACCCATCATGCGCGGCCAGCAAGGTCCTGGCCCACGCCAACACACGCTCCCCTGCTTCGGTGAAGCCTTCGAAGCGCTGGCCACGGGTAACCAGCTCCAGGCCCAACTCATCTTCCAGATTGCGCAAGCGCATCGACAGCGTCGGTTGCGTGATATGGCAGCGCGCGGCCGCCTGGCCGAAGTGGCGGGTCTGCTCCAGTGCGATTAGGAATTTGAGTTGCTTTATGTCCATTAAGGCGCCTGCTTGGGTAAGTAAGAGGTCGTTATGAGTGCCAGTGTCTGAAGCTTGCAAAGCGCAGCGAGCGAGAGAGCAGACCATCTCATTGTAAGGCCCGTGCGTCCAATCGCCTGTATTGAAGGCGTGATCGATTCGCTCGATAACCGAAGAATTCATTGCAGGAAAACCAGTGATAGAAACGCTCGATAACTCAGTCAGCCGTAACGATTAGACAGCCTTGGTTTGAGCGCCTTAGCCTCAAGCAAATGGTTTTGTTAAAAGTCTGCCGGAGGGTCCCATGAGCGTAACGTCGGATGCGTTGTTCGTACCGTTGAATATTGCAGTGTTAACCGTCAGTGATACCCGGGAATATGCCAACGATACTTCCGGGCAATTGCTGGTCAGTCGCCTGTTGGAAGCGGGGCACAGCCTCAGTGAACGCAACCTGCTCAAGGATGACCTCTACAAGATCCGCGCACAGGTTGCGACCTGGATCGCCAGCGAGCAGGTTCAGGTGGTGTTGATTACTGGCGGCACCGGCTTCACCGGCCGCGACAGTACACCCGAGGCGGTGAGCTGCTTGTTGGATAAGCAGATTGAGGGCTTCGGTGAGTTGTTCCGCGCAATCTCCATTCTCGATATCGGCACCTCCACAGTACAAAGCCGCGCCTTGGCCGGGCTGGCCAACGGAACGTTGGTGTGTTGCCTGCCGGGTTCCACGGGGGCCTGCCGCACCGCGTGGGAAGGCATCCTTGCCGAGCAGCTCGATGCCCGCCACCGGCCGTGCAATTTTGTGCCACACCTCAAGCCCGTGGCGCTGTGCGGGACGCGAGGATGAAGGGGGCGCCGTTGATGTCAGTGGAGGCGGCCATTGCGTCACTGCTGGCTATGGCGCAGGAGCACTGCCTGCAAGACAGCGAGTCGGTTGCCCTGAGTGATGCACGGCAACGGGTGCTGGCCAGTGACCTGGTTGCGACCCTGGACCTGCCGCTGTGGCCAAACAGCGCCATGGACGGCTACGCCCTGAATCTCGGCGATTGGCAGGGTGAGCCGCTGGCGGTATCGCAACAGATCTTCGCCGGTGTTGCGCCCCAGGCCCTGCTGCCTGGCACCTGTGCGCGCATCTTCACTGGCGCACCGCTGCCCGAAGGCGCCAATTGCATCGAGATGCAAGAAAACGTCGAGGTGCTGCAGGGCGGTCGTGTGCGTTTTAGGCAGCCGCTGCGCGTGGGGCAGAATATTCGCCCCCGAGGCCAGGAGAACAAAGCGGGCGAGGTGTTGCTCAACGCCGGTAAGCGCCTCGGGCCTTTCGAACTGGCCATCGCGGCGGCACAGGGTTGCACGCATGTGCCGGTGGTGCGCCGGCCACGGGTGGCGCTGCTGTCTACGGGCAACGAACTGGTGGAGCCGGGGGCGCCCCTCCGGCCGGGCGGTATCTACAATAGCAATCGCACGTTGCTCAGCCATTGGTTGAGCGAATTGGGGTGTGAAGTGATCGATGGCGGCATTCTTCCTGACGAGCCGCAACTTACCCGGCTCAAACTGGAACAATTGCCGCCTGCCACCGACCTGATCCTGACCACCGGCGGCGTCTCTGCCGGCGATGCCGATTACCTTGGCCAAGTGCTGCGCGAGTGCGGTAAGCCGTTATTCTGGAAACTCTCGATCAAACCGGGCAAACCGCTGACCGTGGGCTATTTCGGTAATGTGCCGGTCATCGGCCTGCCCGGTAATCCGACCTCGGCACTAGTCACATTCGGTCTGTTGGCGCGGGCTTACTTGCTGCGTATCCAGGGTGTCGAAGACGTCACACCCCTGAGCTTTGCGGTCAGCGTAGGGTTTGACTGGCCGAAAGCTGGCAACCGCCGCGAATTCCTGCGCGCCAGGCTGGAGCACGGGCAGGCCGTGCTGTATCCGAACCAGAGTTCAGGTGTGCTGTTGGGGGCCTCTTGGGCGGATGGGCTGGTGGAAATCCCCGAGGGCTGCACCCTGCGCTCCGGCGACACGGCGCGTTTCATTCCGTTCTGCGATTTGTTCTGAGGCTTATGCATCCCAGCGCTTGGCTGCCTGCTGATCACTTTCCCGGCCTTCTACCCAGCGTTCACCGGCCGGCGTCTGTTCACGTTTCCAGAAGGGCGCTCGGGTCTTCAGGGCATCCATCAGGAACGCGCAGGCGTCGAAGGCCGCCTGGCGGTGTTCGCTGGCAACGCCGACAAACACGATGGGTTCGCCCACCTTCAACGCCCCCACGCGGTGCACGACGGTTACCCGCTGCAAGGGCCAGCGTGCCTGGGATTGATCGACGATCCGTTGCAAGGAGCGCTCGGTCATCCCTGGGTAATGCTCCAGGAATAACTCGCTAACCTGATCTCCTTGGTTGATATCGCGGACGTACCCCACAAACGTGGCGACGGCGCCCACGCCCGTGTCGCCGGCGTGGACGCTGCGGGTCAGTTCGTCGAGGTCAAACAGCGCGGTCTGAACGTGAACCGACATGGCTCAGCCTCCTGTCACTGGAGGGAAGAACGCGACTTCGTCGAAGTCCTCTATCACCGCGGCGGGCGTACACAGTTCATGGTTCAGCGCACACATCAGGCTGCTTTCTCCAAGCACCTGCTGCCAGATCGGGCCTCTGGCGCACAACTGCTGTCTCACGTCTTCAATCGTGCGCAACGAGCTGTCCAGCGCAATCTTCTCACCGCCTGTCCCCAACTGATCCCGATAGCGCGCAAAGTAGCTGATCAGAATCATCAGGCGTCTCCAGCGATAAAGGTGCCCGACTTTCCACCTTGTTTTTTGAGCAATTGGATCTGATCGATGATCATCCCGCGATCCACGGCCTTGCACATGTCATAGAGGGTCAATGCCGCCACGCTCGCGGCGGTCAGGGCTTCCAGCTCGACGCCGGTCTGGCCGTTGAGCCGGCAGGTACTGACGATTTTCACGCGGTCGGGTTCGACGGCGCTCAGTTCAAGGTGGATCGAACTGAGTAGCAACGGATGGCAGAGCGGGATCAGTTCGTGGGTTTTCTTTGCCGCCATGATTCCGGCGATACGCGCGACCGCAAACACGTCGCCCTTGGGGTGCCCATGATGCTGGATCAGGCGCAATGTCGACGGCTGCATACGCACCCAGGCCTGGGCTTGCGCTTCACGCGTGGTTGCAGCTTTGTCCGTGACGTCGACCATGCTGGCCCGCCCTGCGGCGTCCAGGTGCGTCAATGTAGAGGAGCTTTGGTTCATGAGTGACCTCGGATCAGTTCAAGATAAAGTCGATGGGTTGAAGCACTGCGGGCAGCTCCGTCGCGCCGTTGGCATGAAGGATTTCGCGTTCGACGGTGCGCACGATCGCATCGGTCGGCAGATCGTTTTCGTCGTAGCCGAACGGGTCTTCCAACTCATCGCCAATCGCGTCCAGGCCGAAAAATGTGTAGCTCACGATCGCCGTGAATAGCGGCGTCAGCCAACCCAATGGCTCGGCCATGGCGAAGGGCAGCAAGATGCAAAACATGTAGCTGGTGCGGTGCAGCAAGAGTGTGTAGGGGAAGGGCAACGGGGTATTTTTGATGCGCTCACACATCGTCTGCGTCCGGGTCAGGTTGCTCAAATGGCCGGCCATCAGTTGATAGCGCCATTCACTGATGGCGCCTGATACGGCCAGCGCTGAGCACTGTTGGGTGACGCGGCTGAGGATGCTTTCCGGGATATTGGGGGTGCCGGGCAACGGCAGCCTGTCCAGCCAGATCTCTGCCACGCCTGACTCGTCCTCGTGGCGCAACCTGGCGTTCAAGGCGTGGGCGAACCCGCACAGGTTGCGCAGGATGGCGCTGCGCTGGTGCGCATCCTCGATAACCTGGGTTTCCCGGATCATGGCGCGTATATCCATCACCATGGCGCCAAGCGCTTTGCGCCCTTCGTACCAGCGGTCATAACAGGCGTTGTTGCGAAAACTCATGAAGATCGAGAGCGACAAGCCCAGCAATGTGAAGGGCGTGGCATTGACCTTGGAGAAATACGCCGGGTGAAGGGTTTCGATCAGCACAATTGCCGAGGCCAATAGGGTTACCAGCAGGCTGCGCAGCGCAATGCGCCTGGCCACGGAACCCTTGAGTGAAATCAATATGCCGATCAGGTTGGGTTGGGCTCTGACGATCATGGGCAACAGCCTCCAGCAAAGGGGAGATCAGAACGGCTAGCCGCCCGTCATGTTCATGAAACGGACAACCTGCACGTCATCGTTGAGCTCGAAATTGTGCCGATAGGGTTTGATCTTCATCGCCTCGGTGATCGCGTTTTCCAGGCGTTTCGGTTCACCCGGATAGCGGCGCAATACCGCCTTGAGATCGACCGAGTGCTCGTTGCCCAGGCACAACAGCAGGCGGCCCTCAACGGTCAACCGCACGCGGTTGCACGTACCGCAAAAGTTGTGGCTGTGGGGCGAAATAAAGCCCAGGCGAATAGTCGGGGCCTCGGCCAGACGCCAGTAGCGTGAGGGGCCTTGGGTCGACTCTGCGGAGTCGATCAGTGTGTAGCGCTCGGCGATACGCTCACGTACCTGCGCGCTGGAGTAGAACGCCTCGGCACGGCTGTGTTCGCTGATGACGCCCAAGGGCATTTCTTCAATAAACGAAATATCCAAACCACGGTCGATGGCGAACGCTACAAGGTCATTGATCTCATGATCGTTGCGTCCTTTCATCACCACGCAATTGAGTTTGGTGCGTTGAAAGCCCGCAGCATTCGCAGCGTCGATTCCGGCGATGACGGTGGCCAGGTTGCCCGTGCGCGTCAGCTCACGAAAGCGCTGGGGGTCAAGGCTATCGAGGCTGATGTTCAAACGTTTCAGGCCCGCCTCGAACAGCGGTGCTGCCAGCTTGCCCAACTGCGAGCCGTTGGTGGTCATGCACAACTCGCGCAAGCCCGGGAGTGCGGCGATGCGCTTGCACCATTCAACGACGCCGGGACGAATCAACGGCTCTCCGCCGGTCAGGCGAATTTTCCGCGTGCCCAGCGCCACAAAACGTTCGGCCAGTTGATAAAGCTCTTCCAGCGTCAAAACGCGTTGGCGCGGCAGGAACTCCATGTCTTCGGCCATGCAATAGACACAGCGGAAATCGCAGCGGTCGGTCACCGACATCCTGAGGTAGTCAACCTGACGAGAAAAACGGTCCGTCAAAATCGGCGCGGTCATTAAAACCTCCGGCAGCGACTCAGTGCATATACGCACTGTATGAGTGTTGGGGGTGT
Source organism: Pseudomonas palleroniana (assembly GCF_022836895.1). Classification (NCBI taxonomy): domain Bacteria; kingdom Pseudomonadati; phylum Pseudomonadota; class Gammaproteobacteria; order Pseudomonadales; family Pseudomonadaceae; genus Pseudomonas; species Pseudomonas palleroniana. The sequence continues at coordinate 1,416,408 of NZ_CP092411.1, forward strand.
AAGTAAGTGAATCTTTGAGTGGAGGCTAAAGTTGTTTTTTATCGCCGTCTAATCACTATTAACAACTGGATGATCGAGGGAATCTATGAGGGGTTAATTGGGCTTTTTTTGCGAATTTTAATTAAATAAGCTATTGAAAATTAAAAATAATTTCCTTGATAGATTGTCTCGATTGTTTGGTCATTATTTGTGATTAGACAGGTTGTTTGCGCGCGACATAGTCTGAAAGCGTAACCCGATAGCAAGCCCGTGGAACAGGCCGGTGCGAACCATGTTGGACAAGTTTCAAATAGGTTTGCGTTCCGCACCGGCTGAAAAACAATCATCAATAATGGCTTTCAGTTAGGCCGTCTATGCGTGAAGTCTTGGAGAAAAATCATGAGCGAAGTTGAGCGTTATAAACCGTATAAGGGGGCGGCCGCAGGTTGGGGCGCGCTGATTGCGGTGACGAAAAACTGGCTGGGCAGTGAAAACGCCTTCAAGAACATCCGCGCGATGCTCAAGACCAACCAGAATGGCGGCTTTGACTGCCCAGGTTGTGCCTGGGGCGAGTCGCCGGAAAACGGTATGGTCAAGTTCTGCGAGAACGGCGCGAAGGCAGTCAACTGGGAGGCCACCGGGCGCCTGGTCAACCCGGCATTCTTCAATAAATACACGGTGTCGTCGCTGGCGGCGCAAAGTGATTATTGGCTCGAGTACCAAGGGCGCCTGACTCACCCCATGCGTTATGACGACTCGCTGGATCGTTATGTCGAAACCACTTGGGACGACGCCTTTGCCCTGATCGCCAAGCACCTGAAACAGCTGGAGTCGCCGGACCAGGCAGAGTTCTATACCTCGGGACGCGCCAGTAACGAAGCCGCTTATCTCTATCAGTTGTTCGTTCGTGCCTATGGCACCAACAACTTTCCCGACTGCTCGAACATGTGCCACGAAGCCAGCGGCCTGGGCATGGACGACAGCGTCGGCGTGGGTAAAGGCACGGTGACGTTTGAAGACCTGGGGGAAGCCGACGCGATCTTTGTTATCGGGCAGAACCCCGGCACTAACCACCCACGCATGCTCGAGCCATTGCGCGAGGCGGTGAAGCGCGGTGCCCAGGTGATTTGCTTCAACCCGCTTAAAGAGCGTGGGCTGGAGCGTTTCCAGCATCCCCAGCACCCGCTTGAGATGCTCACCAACGGCTCCGAACCTACCTCGTCGGCATACTTTCGTCCGGCACTGGGCGGCGACATGGCGGCCTTTCGTGGTATCGCCAAGTTTTTGCTGAAGTGGGAGCGCGAGGCCCTGGAAAACAATGGCGAGGCGGTATTCGACCGCGCCTTCATCGCCGAACACACCTCGGGTCTGAACAGCTACCTGGAACAAGTGGACGCGACCTCGTGGGAGCACATCGTCGAGCAATCCGGCCTGAGCCTTGAGGAGATCGAACTGGCCGCGCGCATGTATCGCCGTGCCAAACGCGTGATCATGTGCTGGGCGATGGGGGTGACCCAGCACAAACACTCCGTAGTCACTGTGCAGGAAATCATCAACGTGCAGTTGTTGCGCGGCAATATCGGACGGCCAGGGGCCGGGCTGTCGCCGGTACGTGGGCACAGTAATGTGCAAGGCGACCGTACCATGGGTATCAACGAACTGGCGCCACCGGAACTGATCAATGCACTGGAGGCACGCTTTAACTTCCAGGTGCCGCGTCACCATGGCCACAACACAGTGATGGCGATTGCCGCCATGGAGGAGGGGCGTTCCAAAGTGTTCATCGGCCTGGGCGGCAACTTCGCGCAAGCGACGCCAGATAGTCCACGCACCCATGAGGCACTGCGCAACTGTGACCTGACCGTGCATATCTCCACCAAACTCAATCGCAGCCATTTGGTGACGGGCCGCGAAGCCTTGATCCTGCCGTGCCTGGGTCGCACCGATATTGATATGCAGGAAGAGGGCCCGCAGGGCGTGACGGTGGAAGACACCTTCAGCATGGTGCACATTTCCCACGGCCAACTGAAACCCAAGTCATCTTTGATGCGCTCGGAACCCGCGATTATCGCTGGGATCGCCAATGCGACCTTGGGGAAACACCCGATCGACTGGCTGTGGGCGGTGGCCGACTACTCGCGCATCCGCGACCTGATCGCCGACACCATTCCTGGTTTCAAGGACTTCAACAAGAAACTGCTGCACCCAGGTGGTTTTCACTTGGGCAACAACGCCGCTCAGCGCATCTGGAAAACCGCCAGTGGGAAAGCCCAGTTTGCCTCCAGTGTGCTGCCCGCACACCTGGTCAGCGAAGGCGTGCGTGACCTTGATGTAAAACCGGACCTGATCCTGCAAACCATGCGCTCCCACGATCAATACAACACCACGTTGTACGGGCTTGATGACCGTTATCGCGGTGTTTATGGCATGCGCGATGTGGTGTTCGTCAACGAGCAGGACATTCGCAAGCTGGGTTACGAGCCTGGGCAGAAGGTCGACATGGTTTCGCTCTGGGGGGATGGCTTGGAGCGTCGAGTCAGTGGTTTTACCTTGATTGCCTACGATATCCCGCCTGGCCAGGCGGCGGCCTATTACCCGGAGACCAACCCTCTGGTGCCGCTGGAGAGCTACGGCGACCGCACCTATACCCCGACGTCGAAGTTCATCGCGATCCGCCTTGAGCCCGCGCCGGCCAGCAACCTGATTCAGTCTATCGGCGCATGAGCCGGGCCGGGGCGGCCTCGGCGCCGCTCCGGGTTTTGCTGATCACCAGACATCTGTTCGCTGCGGGCCGCGAGGCTCAATGAGGGTATCGTCATGTTAAATCCTGGGGCGCTCGACCTGGCGCGGATTCAGTTCGCGTTTACGGTCTCGTTTCACATTATTTTTCCCGCCATCACCATCGGCATGGCCAGTTTCCTGGCCGTGCTGGAAGGGCTATGGCTGAAAACCAACAACTCGGTCTACAAGGACCTGTACCACTTCTGGTCGAAAATCTTCGCAGTCAACTTCGGCATGGGCGTGGTCTCGGGCCTGGTCATGGCGTACGAGTTCGGCACCAACTGGAGCCGGTTCTCGGATTTCGCCGGGAGTATCACCGGGCCTTTGCTGACCTATGAAGTGCTGACGGCGTTCTTCCTCGAGGCGGGTTTCCTTGGGGTCATGCTGTTTGGCTGGAACCGGGTAGGGCGTGGGTTGCACTTCTTTTCCACGGTGATGGTTGCCATCGGTACGTTGATCTCGACGTTCTGGATCCTGGCCTCCAATAGCTGGATGCAGACACCGCAAGGTTTTTCCATCGTGGATGGTCGGGTGATGCCGTTGGACTGGTTCGCCATCGTCTTCAACCCGTCGTTCCCGTTCCGTCTGATGCACATGGCGATCGCCGCCTTTGTCGCCACGGCGTTCTTTGTCGGGGCCTCTGCGGCCTGGCATTTGCTGCGCAAGAACGACACGCCGGCAATCCGCACCATGTTGTCGATGGCGATGTGGATGGCGTTGATCGTGGCGCCGATCCAGGCAGTGGTCGGCGACGCCCATGGCCTGAACACCCTGGAGCACCAACCCGCGAAAATTGCCGCAATTGAAGGGCATTGGGAAAACGTCGATAACCAGGCGACGCCACTGGTGTTGTTCGGTATTCCCGACATGGAGGCCGAGAAGACGCGTTATGCGATCGAGGTACCTTACTTGGGCAGCCTCATTCTCACTCACAGCCTGGATAAGCAGATCCCGGCGCTCAAGAGCTTCCCCAAAGAAGACCGGCCGAACTCGACCATCATTTTCTTCAGCTTCCGGATCATGGCCGGGCTGGGGATGTTGATGATCGTCACCGGATTGCTTGGGCTGGCTTTGCGGCGTCATGGCGCGCTGTATCGCAACCGACTGTTTCTGCGCCTGGTGCTGTTCATGGGGCCAACCGGCCTGATCGCGATGCTGGCCGGGTGGATCACCACCGAGGTGGGTCGCCAGCCGTGGGTGGTCTACGGGCTGATGCGCACCGCTGATGCGGCGTCCAATCATACCGTCACGCAACTGAGCATCTCGCTGGCGTTATTCGTGCTGATCTACTTCTCGGTATTCGCCGTGGGCATCGGCTACATGATGAAGCTGGTACGCAAGGGGCCGCAGCCCCATCAAGACCACCCGCCCCACGGCGGCCCCGGCCAGGAGCGCACACCACGCCGTCCCCTGTCCGCTGTCACCGAGACGCTGGCGTCCGGCGACCACACCAACTGATCAAGGGGATTGCACATGGGCATTCAAGGCATAGACCTGTCGTTGATATGGGGCGTGATCATTGCCTTCGGGGTGATGATGTACGTGATCATGGATGGCTTCGACCTGGGGTTGGGCATCCTGTTTCCGTTGATCCCGGACGAGCAGGAGCGCGACGTGATGATGAACACCGTGGCGCCGGTGTGGGACGGTAATGAAACCTGGCTGATCCTTGGCGGGGCGGCGTTGTATGGTGCGTTTCCGCTGGCTTACTCGGTGATCCTGGAAGCGTTGTACTTACCGCTGATCTTCATGCTGGCAGGGCTGATTTTTCGCGGGGTGGCGTTTGAATTCCGCTTCAAGGCCAGCCCGCAGAAGCGGCATATCTGGGACATGGCGTTTATCGGCGGCTCGTTCCTGGCGACCTTTTGCCAAGGCGTGGTGATCGGTTCCTACATCGCCGGCATTGCAGTGGTGAACCGCCAATTTGCCGGTGGCACCTGGGACTGGCTGTCACCCTTCCCATTGTTTTGCGGCGTCGGGCTGGTGGTGGCGTACGCATTGCTGGGTAGCACCTGGCTGCTGGTCAAGACCGAAGGCATGCTGGAATCGCGGATGCGCCTGTTCAGCCACTACCTGGCATTCGCCTTGATGGCAGTGGTGGCCGTGCTATGTGTATGGACACCCTGGCTGCACCCGGAGATTGCCACGCGCTGGTTCACCCATGCACACATCGTGGTGTTCGGGGCGCTGATGCTGCTGGGCGTACTGGCATTGGTCGGGCTATTGAAGACCTTGCGCCAGCATCACTCCCATTGGCCATTCGTATTGACCCTGGTACTGGTTTTCCTGGGCTATATCGGCCTGGCCTTCAGCATCTGGCCAAACATTGTGCCGCCATCCATCAGCTTGTGGGACGCCGCATCACCGCCTTCCAGCCAGCTCTTCATCCTGATCGGCACGCTGTTCATCCTGCCGATCATCCTGGTGTACACCTGCTGGAGTTACTACGTGTTCCGCGGAAAAGTGAGGATCGGCGATGGCTACCATTGAGACGAAAAAACAGAGGCCACGTCAGGCAGGCCCCTGGTACCAGCGCGTGTTTTGGCTGGTCGCTATCTGGTTCCTCAGCGTGATTGCACTCGGCGTCGTCGCCAGTGCGATGCGCTGGATGATGCACATGGCCGGCATGACCAGCCATTGAGGCATATCTAACCCAATCAAGATCCGGCGCCAGAGGTGGCGCCGGCTCAAGGAGGCACTTATGTCGGCACGCATTGATAAATCCCATCCTGTTGAATACAAGACGAAGAGGGGTATCACGGTACAGATCGGCTTCAGCTGGAGCCCGCCGCTGGATGTTCCTGTTGGTGCGACATTGACCCTGGTCGGCCCACGGCCACTCACGGTTTATGTGGAGGGCGATCACTGGGACAGCTATGAGCAGGCGTTCCAGGAGGCGCATGAGGCGGCGGAGCATTGGGTGAACCTTTTGGCGGGGTGAGGTGCATCGAGGAGGTTGGCTTGGTATTTATGCGCGGGTGCGTTTGATGGTGGAGGTTGGGAGGATATGGTGGGTTGAATGGTGGGTACAAAAAAAGACGTCTTGGGGCGTCTTTTTTTGCTGAGCCGGGGGAAGCTGAAAAGCTTTTTCATCTTATTAATTTATATAAAGAATAATAATCTTAAATTGTTGCCGGAATACCAATTGGAATACCGCTCTGCCGGGCGATACTCACCACGATCGGCGGTATGAGTTCACCAGATCGGAGCCGACGTTAAGCAAGGATGTAAATCTTAAATATCTTGTAAGAAACTTCCTCATTTTTGGTAGGCTTTTGCCATCAGCCTAGAGGAAATGGAATGCCCGCAGTCATCGTTGAAAACGACACATCGCAATGGCAAGACGAAACCGGTGCTGTCTATCACTTCCCCAAGCGGTACCAAGCCTGGCTTGCTGAAGGAACCGAAGTGATCTATTACAAAGGACGCATAAAGGACAAAACCTTTGCTTCTGTCCGCCTCAGCGCCGATCCGCATTATTTTGGTATGGCACGCATCGGCAAGGTCTACGCAGACCGGAGGAGTGATAAGGGTGACTTTTTTGCTTTGATCGAAAACTTCACTCCGTTTGAAGTCGCTATCCCCTCAAAAGTTAACGGAGTGTACCTAGAGACGATCCCCGCTACTCGAGTGAACAACTATTGGCGTGACGGGGTTCGGTCCATTTCCCAACTGGATTACGATGCAATCCTAAGTCATGCGAAGCTCCTGTCTTCCCAGGCTGACCAGGTCGCGCCAAATTCCGACGGCGATCCATTGACCTTTGAATCGGCCAATGAAGGCAGCAAATTAAGTTACTTTGGAACCCGTTACGAGCGTCGGAAAGATCTGAGGGTGAAGGCCATTGCTATCCACGGCTTTGACTGCAAGGCATGTGGTTTTGATTTCGAACAGGCGTACGGCGAGCACGCGAAGGGGTTCATTCACGTTCACCATATAGTGCCGATTTCGGACTTTGGTGGTGAGAAAGCCGTGAATCCTGAGACTGACCTCGTTACGTTGTGTGCGAACTGTCACGCGGTGGTCCATCGCAAGCGGCATATGACTCTGAGCGTTGATGAGCTGAAAGGAATGTTGCGCGGGCGATGGGTAATCGAGCCTTAGTTTTCTACTGTGTTCAACCTACGTTTTTTGTGAGGCTGAACCCTGGATAGTGACATCCTACTGGCGGGCCATCAGCCGTTACTGTGCCTGGCAAGTCGGCTTTCAAAGTATTGCGCGGTCTGAATCGCCCCTAGCTTGATGGATAGGCGGAATGACCGCTTGTGGCTGGATACCGTCTGGAAGACCCGAGCGGCGGGAACTCAAAAACCTCAAAAGAAGCCGCGTATTTACCGAATCGCAGGCACAAAAAAAGACGTCCATGGACGTCTTTTTTTGATCATTTGGTGGAGCCGGGGGGATTTGAACCCCCGTCCGCCAGTACTCCGCTGTCGGTACTACATGCGTAGCCGTGTCTATTAAGTTAACCCTCAGCGACCCGACGGGCAGGGTGCTTTGGGCGAGTTGTGTAAGTTTTAGCCGCTTCGTCCACAACGTACTGCACGGCGATTCTGTTCTATATGACAATCATTTTGGGTTTACAGACATCCCCTGATGATTGCTGAGCCCGAAGGCATCAGGAGTGCATGTCAGCTGCAATTAAGCAGCGAGAGCAGCACCGTATTGGTCGTCATTGGCAACTATAAGAAGTTGCAACAGTGGATTTACGAGTTCTGTTACCAACTCGGCATGCACCTAAAGTTTCGCGACCGGCGTCGAATCCTAAACGGCCCCGTGCTTGTAACTCGTTGTTTCATAGTGAGTGACAAGCTTGTGCAGTGTACGCCAAACGGTCACAGAAGGCCAACCCGAAGGTTGGCCTTGAGCGTCGGCGCGCTATTGGTTGCCACCTTTGTCGCTGTTCTGCAGGTCTTGCAGGGCTTTGGAGGTGATCTCGATGCACTTCTTGTCATCACCGGCGGCATGGGCTGCCTTGGCTTGGGAGACGGCGGTGTCGATTTCGCCGCTTTTGCCGGAGGTGTCGGTGGCCAGCAGGGCTTTGCCGTTGTTGATTTTGTCGAGGTTGATTTTGCACAAATCAGGTTCACCGGCCGCGAAAACAGGGGAGGCCAGCATCGCCGCAGTGATGAACAAGCCAGCAAGAGCAGTGCGCTTCATCGGTATTCTCCTTGTACACGTAAGGCTCGATGCTGCTCCAGGGTTGGGGCAGCCAGCGAAGTCGTTGAGGGCCTTCGTCGCGAAGACCTATGCAGATGACTACGCCGGCGCGCCGGGGTTCTGTTTTTTTGCAGGTTTAATCTGCGCGGGCCTGGGTGACGCGGTCCACCAGGTACACCAACCCGTGGTAATCGATGCCGCCATGCTGGCTCAGGCCGATTTCGCAGGTGCGGCTGGTGGAAATCCCTTCGCTGCAGTATTGCACAGCGTCCTTGAGGGTTCGCAGTGAGTGGGCGTTGAGCTCCGGCGTGGTGAAGCCCTTGTCGCCGGCAAAGCCGCAGCAGTGGATGCCTTCCGGGATCACCACGGTCTTGGCGCAGCGTCGCGCCAGATCGATCAGCGCCTGGCTTTCGCCAAGATGCTGGGTGCTGCAGGTGACGTGTACGGCGATGGGCGCTTCCTGGGGGGTGAAGTCGAGGCGGTCCATCAAATGGGTGCGAATGAAGCGCACCGGGTCGTAGAGGTCCAGGCGCGTTTCGCCGAGGTCCTGCATCAGCCGCAGGGTGCAGGGGCTGGTGTCGCAGTAGATCGGGTCGAGGCCGCCACGACTGGCGTGGAGGAGGGCGCCGAGCATTTCCTGGCGCTTGTGTTCGGCCTGTTCGGCGTAGCCTTTGGACGCGAAGGGCTGCCCGCAGCACAGGTTGTCCAGGTGCTCGGGAAGTACGACTTGATAGCCGGCCTTTTCCAGCAGGCCACGGGTCTTGTCGTACAGCGATATCTGCTCTTTATCACCGGCTGCGGGCCCCATGGCACGCGAGACGCAAGCCGCCAGGTAAACCACGCGGGGGCGCTCGTCGGTCACAGGTGGGCTGAAGCGAATGGCTTTCTCCGGCTGCGGCATGGCGTTGGTCCACTGCGGGATCTGGCCTTGGGACAACCGGGTGAGGTTCGCCGAGAGTGTTGCAAGGCGCGGTGCGCCCAGCAGCATGCGCGCACCGTTGGCAACGTGCAGGGTGAAGCGTGCACCTTGCAGGGCGGTGGCGAAATGGCTGGCCAGCCATTCGGCTGTTTTCGTACGGTTGGCGTCGCGAGAACGCAGCTTTTTCACCAGGTCACCGGTATTGATGCCTACAGGGCAGCGTTGGGCGCATAGCCCGGTGGCGGCGCAGGTGTCGATGCCCTGGTAGTGGTACGCCGCTTCCAGCTCGGTGGTGTCGACGCCGGCGCGCCGTCTGGCCTGGATGTCGCGCCAGATCACGATGCGCTGGCGCGGGCTCAGGGTCAGCCCCTTCGACGGGCACACCGGCTCGCAGAAACCGCACTCGATGCACTTATCCACCAGCTCATCGGCGGCGGGCAAGGGCTTGAGGTGTTTGAGGTGGATTTGCGGATCTTCGCTGAGCACCACGTCCGGATTGAGAATGCCGTTGGGGTCGAGCAGGCGTTTAAGCTGCCACATCAATTGATAGGCGTCGCTGCCCCATTCCAGTTCGACGAAGGGCGCCATATTACGGCCGGTGCCGTGTTCGGCTTTCAGCGAGCCACCGAATTCCACGGCCACCAGCTGCGCGACGTCGTCCATGAACGCTTGGTAGCGTGCGACTTCTTCGCTGCTGTTGAAGCCTTGCGTGAACACGAAGTGCAGATTGCCTTCCAGGGCGTGTCCGAAAAGGATCGCTTCGTCGTAGTGATGCTTGTCGAACAGTTCGATCAAGCGATTGACGCCGATGGCCAGTTGTTCGACCGGGAAGGTCACGTCTTCGATGATCACCGTGGTGCCGGTTTTGCGCACGGCGCCGACGGCGGGGAAGGTGTCTTTGCGGATGGCCCATAACCGGGCGTTCTCTACTGGGTCTTCGGTGAAGTCGACCTGTTTTTCCACAGGGAAAGGCGCCAGGGAGGCCATGATCAGGCTGATCTGTTCCTGCAGCAGCGATGGCGATGCCGCACGGGATTCGATCAGCAGCGCGCAGGCGCTTTCCGATAGGTGTTGTACGAAAGCCGGCATACCCGGTTTGTTCTGTACCGAGCGCAGGCTGCGCCGGTCGAGCAATTCGACCGCCGAGACCGGTTGGGTTTTCAAGACGGTCACTGCGTTGCAGCAGGTTTCAACGTCCGGGAAGACAATCAGCGCCGATGCCTTGTTCGGGTGATCAATCACCGTGTCGTAGGTGACCGCGCTGATAAAGCCCAGTGTGCCCTCGGAGCCCACCAGCAGGTGGCTGAGGATATCCAGGGGTTCATCAAAGTCGACCAAGGCATTGAGTGACAAGCCGGTGGTGTTTTTCAGACGGTATTTGTGGCGGATCTTGGCTGCCAGTTCGGCGTTGGCTCGCGTCTCGCGGCCCAATGTCGCCAAGCGCTCGAGCAGTGCGCCATGTTGCTGCTCAAAGGCTGCGATGCTGGCTGGATCTTCGGTGTCCAGGCGGCTGCCGTCAGCCAGTACCAGGCGGATGCCCGCCAAGGTGTGATAGGTGTTTTGTGCCGTACCGCAGCACATGCCGCTGGCGTTGTTGGCAACGATACCGCCGATTTTACAGGCGTTGATCGACGCAGGATCAGGGCCGATCTTGCGCCCGAACGGCGCCAGCCAGGCGTTGGCCTGAGCGCCGATCACGCCGGGTTGCAGACGGATCTGCGTGCCTTGCCCACGAATCTCGCGGCCATTCCAGTTGTCGCCCAGCACGATCAGCACCGAGTCAGAGATGGCTTGGCCGGACAAACTGGTGCCTGCCGCGCGAAAGGTCACGGGGACGTGATCGCGTTGGGCCAGTTGCAGCATCGCCACTACTTCGTCTTCCGACTCTACGCGGATCACCAACTGTGGGATCAGTCGGTAAAAGCTGGCGTCGGTGCCGAAGGCCAGGGTGGAAAGCGGGTCGTCGAAGCGTCGATCTTTCGAAATCAGCTGTGCGACGTCACGCAGAAAAGCAGCAGGCAGGCTCATCGGTCCTCCAGGAATAGTTGACGCCGCACCTTGGTCCGGCGTCGATGCTTACCCTATTACGTGCAGGTCTTTAGTGCACCAGCATACCGGTGAACCAGTAGGCCTGTGCCAGGGTGATCAGCCCCACGATCGTGGCGAAAAACAGGCTGTGCTTGAGGGTGAAGCGGAACAGGTCGGATTCCTTGCCCACCAGGCCCGTTGCCGCGCAGGCCACGGCGATCGATTGCGGCGAAATCATCTTGCCGGTCACGCCGCCGCTGGTATTGGCGGCCACCAGCAGGGTGTCGTTGACGCCGATCTGATGCGCGGTGGTGGCTTGCAGCGAGCTGAACAGGGCGTTGGACGAGGTGTCGGAGCCTGTCAGGAAAACCCCCAGCCAGCCGAGGAACGGCGAGAAAAACGGGAAAGCGGCGCCGGTGGCCGCCAATACCAGGGCGATGGTCGACGACATGCCGGAGTAGTTGGTGACGAAGGCGAACGCCAGCACCATGCCGATGGACAGGATCGGCCAGCGCAGCTCGTAAAAGGTTTCTTTTAAAGTGGTCAGACCAGTTTTGATATCAATTTTCAACACCAGCATTGAGATCAGTGCGGAGAAGAAAATCGCGGTGCCGGTAGCCGAAATCGGGTCCAGTTTGAAGACGGCGGGAATGGCGGTCGGGTTGGTGACGATCGGCGCGACCTTGATCACCATTTGATCCAGGTGGGGAATAGCGAAGTTGAACACCCAGCTGTACATCGAGCCGCCTGCGGCGAACATTGCCTTGAAGGGCTTGAGGGTCCAGATGGTGACCAGTACGGTCAGGATCAGGAACGGCGACCAGGCTTTGAAAATCTGCCCCAGGCTATAAGGCGAGGCCACTGTGCTGCGCGGCTGGCCGAAGCCCCCGGCGCTGGCGGTGATCGTCGCGCTGGGGGTGACACCGGCGATCTGTGCGCCGGCAGTGCGCTTGGGCTGCCAGACTTTCAGGAACAGGGTCAGCGCGATCAGGCTGGCCAGGGCCGAGGTGATGTCCGGCAGTTCAGGGCCAATGAAGTTGGAGGTGAAGTACTGCGTGACCGCAAAGCTTGCGCCCGCCACCAACGCTGCCGGCCAGGTTTCGCGAACGCCGCGCAGGCCGTCCATCATGAACACCAGCCAGAACGGAACGAACAGCGACAGCAGTGGCAGTTGGCGGCCCGTCATGGCGCCGATCTTGAACGCATCGATACCGGTCACTTGGCCGGCGACAATGATCGGAATGCCCAGCGCACCGAAGGCGACCGGCGCGGTGTTGGCAATCAGGCACAGGCCGGCAGCGTACAGCGGGTTGAAGCCCAGGCCCACCAGCAGGGCGGCGGTGATCGCCACCGGCGCACCGAAACCGGCGGCGCCTTCCAGGAAGGCGCCGAAGCAGAAACCAATCAGCAATACCTGCAGGCGTTGATCGTCGGTAATCGACAGCACCGAGCTGCGGATGATCTCGAACTGGCCGCTTTTGACCGTCAGTTTGTAGAGGAAGACCGCGGCGACGATGATCCACGCGATTGGCCACAGCCCATAGGCGAAACCGTAGCCTGCGGCGGCGAGCGCCATGTCTACCGGCATCTGGAAGGCGAAGATTGCCACCAGTATCGACAGCGCCAGGGTGATGCTCCCGGCGACGTGGCCTTTGAGGCGAAACACGGCCAGGGCCAGGAAGAAGAATACGATCGGGATAACGGCGGCCAATGCGGACAGGCCGAGGCTGCCGAGAGGGCTGTAGAGCTGTTGCCAGGTTTGCATATGGGGTGGCCCCTAATTGTTGTTGGTCAGGCGCGATTCAGTCATCTTGGATAATTGGTAAGACCAATTTACAAGCGCTGTCGGCTAGAGTAAAAGCCTTGGCGTGGGTGTGTCAATTTGCCGCTTGGCAAACTTTGGTCGTAGCGTCGTCGGCGAGGGGTTTCTGGTTGGGTCAATCGAGGGAGTTCTGATAGGTGCTGCAAGCGCGGCGATAGGCGAGAATAGAGGCCCCGGCGAATGGTCGGGGTTGTGGGGAGTGAGTTATGGGGTTTGATCAGGTGCGGCAGCGCCGTTTGTCTGACGATATTGTCGAGCAGCTTGAGGGCATGATCCTCGAGGGCACGTTGAAGTCAGGCGAACGCTTGCCGGCAGAGCGTGCTCTGGCGGAACGGTTCGGCGTGTCGCGTCCGTCGTTGCGTGAGGCGATCCAGAAGCTGGCGGCCAAAGGGTTGTTGGTCAGTCGCCAGGGCGGGGGTAACTATGTGGCGGAGTCGCTGGGGTCGACCTTCAGTGATCCGTTGCTGCATCTGTTGGAAAACAACCCAGAGGCGCAGCGTGACCTGTTGGAGTTTCGCCAGACGCTTGAGGCGTCCTGTGCCTATTACGCGGCGCTGCGTGCCACCGAGGTCGACCGTGAGCGGCTGACCGCAGCGTTTGACGCGTTGCAGGATTGCTACACGCGGGCCGACGAGGTGAGCCGCCTGGAAGAGGGGGCGGCCGATGCGCGGTTTCATTTGGCGATTGCCGAGGCTAGCCATAACGCGGTGTTGTTGCACACCATTCGGGGGCTGTTCGATCTGCTCAAGCGCAACGTGGTGACCAATATCGGTGGCATGTACCAGCAACGTACCGAGACGCGCGACATGCTCATCAGTCAGCATCGGGACTTGTATCTGGCAATTATCGAGGGGCGGGCCGAGCAGGCACGGGAAGTCTCAACACGTCACCTGCTGTATGTGCAGGAAGTGTTGGAGGAAGTACGTCAGGAGGTTCAGCGCGTGGCGCGGGCGGAGCGGCGTAAAGGCATGTAGCCGGGGTGAGCCACCCCAGGCTACAGCCTCGCAAGGGCTACTCTTCCTTGCCCTTGTTGCGCACGGCGCGATGCAGCTCACGGTTGGAGTCGCGTTCGCGCTCGGTATCGCGCTTGTCGTATTCCTTCTTGCCCTTGCCCAGTGCGATCTCGCACTTGACCAGGTGCTTGCTCCAGTACCAGGACAAGCAGACGCAGGCATAGCCCTTCTGCTGTACGGCTGCCGCGAGTTTATCGATCTCGCGGGCATTGAGCAGCAGTTTGCGCGTGCGTACCGGGTCGGCAATCACGTGGGTGCTCGCGGTGGTCAGCGGGGTGATATGACTGCCAAGCAGCCATGCCTCGCCATCCTTGAGCAATACGTAGCTGTCGACCAGTTGCAGTTTGCTGGCGCGCAGACTTTTTACTTCCCAGCCGGCCAGGACCAGACCAGCCTCGAACCGATGTTCGATGAAGTAATCGTGTCGCGCCTTTTTATTTTGCGCGATGGTCCCTGTGGGGTGTTTCTTTTGTTTAGCCATAGGGGCGGCATTATAGGGAGTTGCGAGCGTGTCGGCTACGGTCAACCTGCGTGCTTGAGCGTGTTCGACGAATCCCGGACAATGCAGACAGTTCTTTGATCTTTTTCGCTCGCGGATCCGGCTGTTCTTTTCGCGATGTTTGCCTCAGCAGTGGAAATCACGCTCACATGACGACGCATATTCAACGTTCGGCCCTGCTGCCCTATCCGGCGCAGGCGCTCTATGACCTGGTCAACGACGTGGCGCGTTACCCGGAGTTCCTGCCGTGGTGTTCTACTGCGCAAGTGCTGGAAAGCACTGATGAGCATATGGTTGCCAGTGTCGGGGTGGCCAAGGGTGGTCTCAGCCAGCACTTTGTTACGCGTAATGTGCTGGTGCCTGGGCAATCCATTGAAATGAACCTGCAGGAAGGCCCCTTCACTCAATTGCACGGGGTGTGGGTCTTCAAGGCGCTGACCGACAAAGCCTGCAAGATCAGCCTGGACCTGTCCTTTGACTACGCGGGCCCGGTTGTGCGGGCGACATTGGGCCCTCTGTTCAATCAGGCCGCCAATACGCTGGTGGACGCATTTTGCCAGCGAGCCAAACAACTGCATGGTTGAGATTGAAGTGGTGTATGCCGCCGAGGACCGCCAGGTGTTGTTGGCGGTAACGGTACCGGTGGGCACGAGTTTAAGGGGCGCGGTGCGGGCGTCGGGGATTGCGGCGCAATTTCCCGGGGTGGAGCTGGCTGAGTATCCCTTGGGTATTTTCGGCAAGGTGGTCGAAAAGCCGGATGAGCGTACCGTCAACGCGGGTGATCGTATCGAGATCTACCGGCCGTTGCTGGCAGACCCTAAAGAGGTGCGTAGGCTGCGTGCGGCCAAGGCTGCGATGACCAGGCAGCAAGGCACATAGGTTCGCCAGATGACACGCAACAAAAAGCCCGGCATGCCGGGCTTTTTTGTTGCTTGCCGCACAGTTACTGCGGGCTGGCGTCCAGAGGTTCTGGTGTCGGGACCGGGACGGTCTTCACGCCGTCGACGTCCTTCTGGATCTGGTCCAGCAAGGAGCCGGGCTTGGCAGGCTCTTCGGACTTCGGCTTCTCGGCGTCCTGTGCAGGCGCGCTCACGTTCGTGCCGTTATCCTTGCCGAGCAGGGCGTCATCGCGGCTTACACCGGGCTTGAAGTCACCTGACAGGCTGACAAGCTGATCGTTGCCATTAAAAATAACGCTGACGCGCTCCTGCTGGCGTTCACCGCCACCAGGCTGGATGCTGTAGAGATAATCCCAGCGATCGGCATGGAAAGTGTCGGTCAGCAGGGGGTTGCCCATGATAAACCGTACTTGCCGTCGGGTCATTCCCGGGCGTAACTGGTCTATCATGTCCTGCGTGACGACATTGCCCTGTTGGATGTCGATTTTGTAAACCCCGGGGAATGAACAACCGGCGAGTGCGAGCAGTCCCACAAAGGTGAAACTGGTTAGCAAGAGCTTGGTGTTTTGCATCGGTGGGCGACTTCCACTATCTTGGCTGGGACAACGTTAAACGCCGATCATACCCGTATTAAGAGAAGCTGCGAAGCAGCATCCGCGAGAAAGCTAACCATGGTTGAAAATAGCGAACTACGCAAAGTCGGTCTCAAAGTGACTCTGCCACGAGTCAAAATTCTACAAATGCTCGATTCTGCTGAGCAGCGCCACATGAGTGCCGAGGATGTCTACAAGGCGCTGATGGAGTCTAACGAGGACGTTGGCCTGGCCACGGTTTATCGTGTGCTGACCCAGTTTGAAGCCGCAGGGCTGGTGGTTCGCCATAATTTCGACGGCGGTCATGCGGTGTTTGAATTGGCTGACGGTGGTCATCATGACCACATGGTTGACTTGGATACCAATGAGGTTATCGAGTTCACCAGCCCCGAGATCGAAGCTCTGCAACATAAGATTGCCGAGGACCATGGATTCGAATTGGTCGACCACAATCTGGTTCTGTACATCCGTAAGAAAAAGTAAAATGACGCGGATTCACTCCGCGCAACGATCGAAGGCGACCTCAGGGTCGCCTTCGTGTTTTCTACCTCTATATAAAGAAAGGCTTGGCTAAGCCTTGGCGGCTACCACCATTTTCTTGGCGTGAGCCAAGGACTCTTTGGTCAAGTCTATACCGCCCAACATGCGTGCCACTTCTTCCACGCGTTCCGATTTGTTCAGCTTGGACACTGCGGTATGCGTTGCATCACTGCCCCGCACTTTATGTACAAACAGGTGCTGATGCCCTTGGGCAGCTACCTGCGGCAAGTGGGTCACCGTCAGCACCTGGCCGCGATCTCCCAAACGTCGCAACAGCTGACCAACAATCTCAGCAGTCGGCCCGCCGATCCCAACGTCCACTTCGTCGAACACCAGGGTGGGGACGCGTGAGGTCTGGGCCGTTATCACCTGTATGGCCAGGCTGATGCGCGACAGCTCGCCGCCGGACGCCACTTTGGCCAGTGCCTTGAGCGGTTGCCCTGGGTTGGCGCTCACCAGCAGCTCTACCTGCTCCAGGCCGTGGGGTTGCAGTTCATTAGTAGCGTTGGTGCGCAACTCGATGGTAAAGCGACCGCCCGGCATGCCCAGGCGCTGGATTTCCTGTTCCACCGCAGCGGCCAGGCCAGTGGCCGCTTGACGGCGCAGGTCACTGAGTTCTCGTGCTTTCTCCTGGTAATGACGGGCAAACGAAGCGAGCTCTTCACCCAGGCGTTCGATGGATTCGTCATTTGCGTTGAGGGTTTCGATTTCATCCAGCAATTTCTGCTGCATCGTCGCCACTTCAGTGGGTTGGATCCGGTGTTTGCGCGCCAGGGTGTAGATGGTGTCCAGGCGTTCTTCTATTTCCTGGAGGCGAGCAGGGTCGGCATCAAAGTGATCCAGGAAGCGATTCAGTTCGCCCACTGCCTCCTCAACCTGGATCTGTGCGCTGGTCAGCAGGGTGGTGGCTTCGCTCAATGAGCCGGAAGCGCTGTTTACGCTGGACAGTCGATTGAGGCTGGCCGTGAGTGCATTGAGCACATTGCCCGAATCACTTTCGCTGCACTGCTCCACTACCTGGCGACAAATGCCCAGCAGGGTTTCTGCGTTGGTGAGGTTCTTGTGTTCCTGTTCCAGTTGCTCCAGCTCCGTCTCGCCCAGGCCCAGGCTTTCCAGTTCTTCAAGTTGATAGCTGAGTAACTGGTGGCGAGCGCGTTGTTCGTCGCCGGAGTTGGACAGGCGCTCCAGCTCCTGGCGGGTCTGGCGCCAGCGTTGGGCGGCAAGCTGCACTTGGCGGGCCAGGTCGGTAGCCCCGGCGTATTCGTCCAGCAGGCGACGGTGGGTATCGGTTTTCAGCAGGGATTGATGTTCGTGCTGGCTGTGGATGTCGATCAGCAGCTCGCCCAGCGCTTTCAGGTCACCAAGGGGGCAGGGCGTGCCGTTGATGTAGCCGCGTGAACGCCCTTCGGCGGTGATGACCCGGCGCAGGATGCATGGGCCTTCGTTATTGAGGTCGCGTTCAGCCAGCCAGGCTTCCGCTTCCGGGATGTCCGCCAGATCAAAGGTGGCCAGGATATCGGCCTTGTCCGCGCCGGGGCGGACCACGCCGCTGTCGGCTCGGTCGCCCAGGGTCAGGCCCAGCGCGTCGAGCATGATCGACTTGCCGGCGCCGGTTTCGCCTGTGATTACGCTCATTCCGCGATCCAGCTCAAGATCAAGGTGTTCAACAATGGCGTAGTTATGTACGGACAGGTGCACCAGCATGACGGCAGCTCCCAGGCTTTAGGTCTGGTTATTTATACAGTGTTTTGTTCGGGCCTGACAATCCTGGCGCTTAGCTCGATTTGCTTGAGTATTGTTTTTTCTTAGTGCGATACGGAATGGATGCGACGGAAATGCTCCCGGGCCTGTGAAAGACTTTTGGTAACGCCTGCGCCCTTGAACCTGGAAATTGTGACCCCATATACCGGAACAGAAGCGCGAGTCGAGTTCGCGCATGATTTTGAAAGGAGAAATCTATGGCTGACGAACAGACGCAGGATACGCAAACTCCAGACGCCAATTCGGCTGTCGGCGATGAGCTGGCAACTCGTGTAAAAGTGCTTGAAGAGCAATTGGCCGCTGCGCAGGATCAGTCTTTGCGTGTTGCCGCCGATCTGCAGAACGTCCGCCGCCGTGCCGAGCAGGATGTAGAAAAGGCTCACAAGTTCGCGCTGGAAAAATTTGCCGGCGATTTGCTGCCGATTATCGACAGCCTGGAGCGTGGCCTTGAGCTGTCCAACCCGGACGACGAAAACATCCGTGCGATGCGTGAAGGGATCGAGCTGACCCTGAAAATGTTCCAGGACACCCTGAAGCGTTATCAGTTGGAAGCGATCGATCCACAGGGCGGCGAGCCGTTCAACGCCGAGCATCACCAGGCCATGGCCATGCAAGAGAGCCATGACCTTGAGCCTAACAGTGTGTTGAAAGTGTTCCAGAAGGGTTACCTGCTTAACGGTCGCTTGCTGCGCCCGGCAATGGTGGTGGTGAGCAAGGCTCCTGCACCCGTTTCACCTTCTATTGATGAGCAGGCTTGAAATCAGTCGTAACGGCCCCATCTATAAGTCAAGCGTTTAAGTGCTACCGCGGTTAGCCACCACTGCTGCGGCATCCAAATTCAAGTTTCGGGAGAGTAAATCATGGGCAAAATTATCGGTATCGACCTGGGGACTACCAACTCCTGCGTCTCCGTGCTGGAAAACGGCGTTGCAAAAGTCATTGAAAACGCCGAAGGCGCGCGTACCACGCCGTCGATCATTGCATACGCCAACGACGGTGAAATCCTCGTCGGCCAGTCGGCCAAGCGTCAGGCCGTGACTAACCCGCATAACACGCTGTATGCGGTAAAACGTCTGATCGGTCGTAAGTTCGACGAAGAAGTCGTACAGAAAGACATCAAGATGGTGCCTTACAAAATCGCCAAGGCTGACAACGGTGACGCCTGGGTTGAAGTAAACGGCAACAAGATGTCTGCACCGCAAATCTCGGCTGAAGTCTTGAAAAAGATGAAGAAGACTGCCGAAGATTACCTGGGTGAAACCGTGACTGAAGCGGTGATCACCGTTCCGGCCTACTTCAACGACAGCCAGCGCCAGGCGACCAAAGACGCCGGCCGCATCGCGGGCCTGGATGTAAAACGTATCATCAACGAACCTACTGCGGCGGCTCTGGCCTACGGTATGGACAAGGCCAAAGGCGACCACACTGTGATCGTTTATGACCTGGGTGGCGGTACCTTCGACGTTTCCGTGATCGAGATCGCGGAAGTCGACGGCGAGCACCAGTTCGAAGTGTTGGCCACCAACGGTGACACGTTCCTGGGTGGTGAAGACTTTGACATTCGTCTGATCGACTACCTCGTTGACGAATTCAAGAAAGAAAGTGGCATGAACCTCAAGGGTGACCCGCTGGCCATGCAGCGCCTGAAAGAAGCCGCTGAGAAAGCCAAGATCGAGCTGTCCTCGAGCATGTCGACCGACGTGAACCTGCCGTACATCACTGCAGACGCCACCGGTCCGAAGCACTTGAACGTGAAGATCTCGCGCGCCAAGTTGGAAGCGCTGGTTGAAGACCTGGTTCAGCGCACCATCGAACCTTGCCGCATCGCCCTGAAAGACGCAGGTATCGACGTTGGCTCCATCAACGACGTGATCCTGGTGGGCGGTCAGACCCGTATGCCACTGGTACAGCAGAAAGTCACCGAGTTCTTCGGCAAGGAAGCACGTAAAGACGTGAACCCTGACGAAGCGGTTGCCATGGGTGCTGCTATTCAGGGCGCGGTACTGGCTGGTGACGTGAAAGACGTACTGCTGCTGGACGTCAGCCCGCTGACCCTGGGTATCGAAACCATGGGCGGCGTGATGACTGCGCTGATCGAGAAAAACACCACGATTCCTACCAAGAAATCGCAAGTGTTCTCGACTGCCGACGACAACCAGGGCGCCGTGACTATTCACGTGCTGCAAGGTGAGCGTAAGCAGGCGGCACAGAACAAATCCCTGGGCAAGTTCGACCTGTCCGAGATTCCACCAGCACCACGTGGCGTGCCACAAATCGAAGTGACCTTCGACATCGACGCCAACGGTATCCTGCACGTCGGTGCGAAAGACAAGGCGACCGGCAAAGAGCAGAAGATCACCATCAAGGCCAACTCCGGCCTGTCTGATGAAGAAATTCAACAGATGATTCGTGATGCCGAAGCCAATGCCGACGCGGACGCCAAGTTTGCAGAATTGGCCGGTGCGCGTAACCAAGGTGATGCCCTGGTTCACTCGACCCGCAAAATGGTCGCTGATGCTGGCGATAAAGTGACTGCTGAAGAGAAAACTGCAATCGAAGCTGCCGTGGTTGCCCTGGAAGCCGCTGTCAAAGGCGACGACAAGGCTGCCATCGAAGCCAAGATCGAAGAGCTGTCGAAAGTCTCCGCGCCAGTCGCTCAGAAAATGTACGCCGAACAACAGGCCCAGCCTGAAGGCGGCGCGCAACACGCTGAGCCTGAAGCCAAGCACGACGACGTTGTCGATGCTGAGTTCGAAGAAGTCAAAGACAACAAGTAAGTTGGTCGTCCGGTTGACCGCTATCAAGCGGTGACTGGTAGGATGTCGCCGCGCGGGAGCTTGC
The DNA here is from genome assembly GCF_022836895.1 of Pseudomonas palleroniana. NCBI lineage: Bacteria > Pseudomonadati > Pseudomonadota > Gammaproteobacteria > Pseudomonadales > Pseudomonadaceae > Pseudomonas > Pseudomonas palleroniana. The sequence continues at coordinate 1,437,243 of NZ_CP092411.1, forward strand.
TCCCGCGTTGGCGTGTCTGGGGTACGCGAATTTTTACAGTATGCGACAGCGTTCGGATGCTGGCGGTGTGATCGGGAATGCTCCTGCTTCCCGAGCAGTAAATACCGCGTTTTTGATCGGGGCTCCGGTTAAAAAGTAGTAATGACCAGGATCGTTGAATTGACGTGAGTTGGGTCCGGGCCTGTATTGGGGCTCAACGAGTTTGGCAAGGCTCAGGAGGGTCTGGCTGAACGTCCTTAAGAGTGCAAAGACTTATGGCAAAGCGTGACTATTACGAAGTATTGGGTGTGGAGCGCAGCTCCAGCGAGTCGGACCTGAAGAAGGCCTACCGTCGCCTGGCGATGAAGCATCACCCGGACCGTAATCCGGATAGCAAGGAATCCGAAGAACTGTTCAAAGAGGCTAACGAAGCCTACGAATGCCTATCTGACCCTAACAAGCGTGCGGCCTACGACCAGTACGGCCATGCCGGCGTCGATCCGAGCATGGGCGGTGGTGGCGCCGGTTTTGGTGGTCAGAACTTCTCCGATATCTTCGGCGATGTCTTCAGCGACTTCTTTGGTGGTGGCCGTGGTGGCCAGCGTGGCGGTGCCCAGCGCGGCAGCGATCTGCGCTACACCCTGGAACTGAACCTGGAAGAAGCCGTACGCGGTACCAGTGTCAATATCCGTGTGCCGACGCTTGTCAACTGCAAGCCGTGTGATGGCTCGGGTGCCAAGAAGGGCTCCTCGCCGATTACTTGCCCGACCTGTGGGGGGATCGGCCAGGTACGCATGCAGCAAGGTTTCTTCTCGGTGCAGCAGACCTGCCCGCGCTGCCATGGCCAGGGCAAGATCATTTCCGACCCGTGCGACTCCTGCCACGGCGAAGGGCGTGTCGAAGAGTACAAGACCCTGTCGGTGAAAGTGCCGGCGGGTGTGGATACCGGTGATCGTATTCGCCTGTCGGGCGAGGGCGAGGCGGGTACTCAGGGCGGCCCTACGGGTGACTTGTACGTGGTGATCAACGTGCGTGAGCACTCGATCTTCCAGCGTGATGGCAAGCACCTGTTCTGTGAAGTGCCGATCAGTTTTGTCGATGCGGCTTTGGGTGGCGAGATCGAGATTCCGACACTTGATGGGCGTGTGAAACTCAAGATTCCTGAAGGCACGCAGACCGGCAAACAGTTCCGCATCCGTGGCAAAGGCGTTGCGCCGGTGCGCGGCGGTGGCGCGGGTGACCTGATGTGCCGTGTGGCGGTGGAAACGCCGGTCAACCTGAATCGCCGTCAGCGTGAATTGCTTGAAGAATTCCGCAGTTCGTTGGAGGGGGATCACTCCCACTCTCCGAAGACCACTGGCTTTTTCGATGGCGTGAAGCGCTTCTTCGGCGACCTGTAAGGAAGTGATTATGCGACGTATAGCCGTAATGGGCGCTGCAGGGCGCATGGGCAAGACGCTGGTCGAGGCGGTGCAGCAGCGCTCACCGGCTTCCGGGCTGACCGCGGCCATCGTGCGCCCCGGTAGCACGCTGATCGGTGCGGATGCCGGTGAGCTGGCCTCGTTGGGGCGTATCGGCGTTTCGCTGTCCGGCAACCTGGAACAGGTGGCTGACGAGTTCGACGTATTGATCGATTTCACCCTGCCGGACGTCATGCTGAAGAACCTGGCGTTCTGCCGCAAGGCCGGCAAGGCCATGGTGATCGGTACCACGGGCTTGAGTGCCGAGCAGAAGCAGTTGTTGGTGGAGGCGGGCAAGGATATTCCTATCGTCTTCGCCGCCAATTTCAGCGTGGGTGTGAACCTTTCGCTCAAGCTGCTGGATCTGGCGGCTCGCGTGCTGGGTGATGAGGCGGATATCGAGATTATCGAGACTCATCACCGCCACAAGATCGATGCGCCGTCCGGTACCGCGCTGCGTATGGGTGAGGCAATTGCCGATGCGTTGGGGCGTGATTTGTCGAAAGTCGCCGTTTACGGTCGTGAAGGCCATACCGGTGCGCGCGCGCATGACACCATCGGGTTTGCCACGGTTCGCGGTGGTGATGTGGTGGGAGATCACACTGTGTTGTTCGCCGCTGAAGGCGAGCGCCTGGAAATCACTCACAAGGCGTCCAGCCGTATGACGTTCGCCAAGGGCGCGGTACGTGCCGCGCTTTGGCTGGAAGGGCGTGAGCCTGGCCTTTACGACATGCGTGACGTGCTGGATCTGCACTAATCAGTAGCTAAAAGGGGGCCTCAAGCTTATGCTTAGGCCCCGTTTTTACCCGCTAGGCGACGTCCTGTCGCATTCCCCTGCCTTTAAGGCTCATTAGCGGTGGACCAAAAAAGCCTTTTTCTGTAAGCTACAGCTTTAGTGTGTCCACTAAAAGCGCGCAGAATAATTCAGTGAACAAGCGGGGTGACGTGTCCATACGTCACTCCGCTTTTTTACAACCTGCGATCGCCCTTTCAGGCTTTATTTACGGGAGGTCTTCTTGACTAAGCCAGCCATACTCGCCCTTGCTGATGGCAGCATTTTTCGCGGCGATGCCATTGGAGCCGACGGTCAAACCGTTGGAGAGGTAGTGTTCAACACTGCCATGACCGGCTATCAGGAAATCCTTACTGATCCTTCCTACGCCCAGCAGATCGTTACCCTGACCTATCCGCACATCGGCAACACCGGTACTACACCGGAAGACGTCGAGTCTGATCGTGTCTGGTCGGCGGGTCTGGTGATTCGTGACCTGCCACTGGTTGCGAGCAACTGGCGTAACACGATGTCGCTGTCCGATTACCTGAAAGCCAACAACGTTGTGGCGATCGCCGGTATCGACACTCGCCGCCTCACACGCATCCTGCGTGAAAAAGGCTCGCAGAACGGCTGCATCATGGTCGGTGACAATATCTCCGAAGAGGCAGCGATTGCCGCGGCGCAAGGTTTCCCTGGCCTGAAAGGCATGGACCTGGCGAAGGTCGTCAGCGTCAAAGAGAAGTACGAGTGGCGCTCCACGGTCTGGGATTTGAAGACTGATGACCATGCGGCCATCGAAGCCGCTGAGTTGCCTTACCACGTAGTGGCCTACGACTACGGCGTCAAGTACAACATCCTGCGCATGCTGGTCGAGCGCGGCTGCCGCGTGACGGTGGTTCCGGCGCAAACCCCGGCCAGCGATGTGCTCGCCCTGCAACCGGATGGCGTGTTCCTGTCCAACGGCCCGGGTGACCCCGAGCCATGCGACTACGCTATCCAGGCAATCAAGGACGTGCTGGAAACCGAGATTCCGGTATTCGGTATCTGCCTGGGCCACCAGTTGCTGGCCCTGGCCTCCGGCGCCAAGACCCTGAAAATGGGCCACGGCCACCACGGTGCCAACCACCCGGTACAAGACCTGGACACGGGCGTTGTGATGATCACCAGCCAGAACCACGGTTTTGCGGTGGATGAGGCAACCTTGCCGAGCAACGTCCGCGCTATTCACAAGTCGCTGTTCGACGGTTCCCTGCAGGGTATCGAGCGCACCGACAAGAGCGCGTTCAGCTTCCAGGGCCATCCTGAGGCCAGCCCGGGCCCGAACGACGTCGCGCCGCTGTTCGACCGTTTCATCAATGAGATGGCCAAGCGACGCTGACTGAGCGGCTTGCGGGCGGCCCCGGACCTCGGTGGCCCCCGCAGGCGCTTCAAAGATTGTTCAAGACGGCTTGCCGACTGACCTGCGGATTTGAGTGACAAACCCATGCCAAAACGTACAGACATAAAAAGCATCCTGATTCTCGGCGCTGGCCCGATCGTGATCGGCCAGGCCTGCGAATTCGACTACTCCGGCGCCCAGGCTTGTAAAGCACTGCGCGAAGAGGGTTACCGCGTCATCCTGGTGAACTCCAACCCGGCCACCATCATGACCGACCCGGCCATGGCCGACGCTACCTACATCGAACCGATCAAGTGGCAGACCGTTGCCAAGATCATCGAGAAAGAGCGTCCGGACGCACTGTTGCCGACCATGGGCGGCCAGACTGCTCTGAACTGCGCCCTGGACCTGGAGCGCGAAGGCGTCCTGGAGAAATTCGGCGTAGAGATGATCGGTGCCAATGCCGACACCATCGACAAGGCTGAAGACCGTTCGCGTTTCGACAAGGCCATGAAGTCCATCGGCCTGGCATGCCCACGTTCGGGTATCGCTCATAGCATGGAAGAAGCCAATGCGGTCCTCGAGACCCTGGGTTTCCCGTGCATCATCCGTCCATCCTTCACCATGGGTGGCACCGGTGGCGGTATCGCCTACAACCGTGAAGAGTTCGAAGAAATCTGCTCCCGTGGTCTGGACCTGTCGCCGACCAAAGAGCTGCTGATCGACGAATCCCTGATCGGTTGGAAAGAGTACGAGATGGAGGTTGTCCGCGATAAAAAGGACAACTGCATCATCGTCTGCTCTATCGAAAACTTCGACCCGATGGGCGTGCACACCGGTGACTCGATCACCGTGGCTCCGGCACAGACCCTGACCGACAAGGAATACCAGATCCTGCGTAACGCCTCCCTGGCGGTACTGCGCGAGATCGGCGTGGAAACCGGTGGTTCCAACGTACAGTTCGGCATCTGCCCGAACACCGGCCGCATGGTCGTGATCGAAATGAACCCGCGTGTATCGCGTTCGTCGGCCCTGGCTTCGAAAGCCACCGGCTTCCCGATTGCCAAGGTCGCGGCCAAGCTGGCTGTGGGTTACACCCTGGACGAGTTGTCGAACGACATCACCGGCGGCAAGACCCCGGCGTCTTTCGAGCCGTCCATCGACTACGTCGTGACCAAGCTGCCACGTTTTGCTTTCGAAAAATTCGCCAAGGCCGACGCGCGCCTGACCACTCAGATGAAGTCTGTGGGTGAAGTCATGGCCATCGGCCGTACCTTCCAGGAATCCCTGCAGAAAGCCCTGCGCGGCCTGGAAGTGGGCGTTTGCGGCCTGGACGAGAAGCTCGACCTGGCCAGCCCGGAAAGCATGAGCGTGCTCAAGCGCGAGCTGACCGTGCCGGGCGCCGAGCGTATCTGGTACGTGGCTGACGCCTTCCGTGCCGGCATGACCGTTGAAGACATCTTCGGCATGAACATGATCGACCCTTGGTTCCTGGTCCAGATTGAAGATCTGATCAAGGAAGAAGAGAAGGTCAAGACCTTGGGCCTGGCCAGCATCGACCGCGACATGATGTTCCGCCTCAAGCGCAAGGGCTTCTCCGACCAGCGCCTGGCCAAATTGCTGGGTGTGACCGAGAAAAACCTGCGCACTCATCGTCACAAGCTGGAGATCTTCCCGGTCTACAAGCGCGTTGACACCTGTGCTGCCGAGTTCTCCACCGACACCGCCTACCTGTACTCCACCTACGAGGAAGAGTGCGAAGCCGCGCCGTCGGGCCGCGACAAGATCATGATCCTGGGTGGTGGTCCGAACCGTATCGGCCAGGGTATCGAGTTCGACTACTGCTGCGTGCACGCCGCCCTCGCTCTGCGCGAAGACGGTTACGAAACCATCATGGTCAACTGCAACCCGGAAACCGTTTCCACCGACTACGACACCTCCGATCGCCTGTACTTCGAGCCAGTGACCCTGGAAGACGTGCTGGAAATCGTGCGCGTCGAGAAGCCTAAAGGCGTGATCGTCCAGTACGGCGGCCAAACCCCGCTGAAGCTGGCGCGTGCCCTGGAAGCTGCCGGCGTGCCGATCATCGGTACCAGCCCTGATGCCATCGACCGCGCTGAAGACCGTGAGCGCTTCCAGCAGATGGTTGAGCGCCTGAACCTGCGTCAGCCACCCAACGCTACTGTGCGCAGCGAAGACGAAGCGATCCGTGCAGCCAGCAAGATCGGCTACCCGCTGGTGGTGCGTCCGTCCTACGTATTGGGCGGTCGTGCGATGGAAATCGTCTACGAAGAAGAAGAACTCAAGCGTTACCTGCGTGATGCGGTGAAAGTGTCCAACGACAGCCCGGTGCTGCTGGATCACTTCCTCAACTGCGCCATCGAGATGGACGTGGACGCTGTTTGCGACGGCACCGACGTAGTGATCGGCGCGATCATGCAGCACATCGAACAGGCCGGTGTTCACTCCGGTGACTCCGCTTGCTCGCTGCCGCCTTATTCGCTGCCGGTACACATCCAGGATGTGATGCGTGAACAGGTCAAGAAAATGGCCCTGGAGCTGGGTGTAGTCGGCTTGATGAACGTACAGTTGGCGCTGCAAGGCGAGGATATCTACGTCATTGAAGTCAACCCGCGTGCTTCGCGTACCGTGCCGTTTGTTTCCAAGTGCATCGGTGTGTCTCTGGCCATGATCGCTGCCCGCGTGATGGCCGGTAAGACCCTGAAGGAAATCGGTTTCACCCAGGAAATCATTCCGAACTTCTACAGCGTGAAAGAGGCGGTGTTCCCATTCGCCAAATTCCCTGGTGTGGACCCGATCCTGGGCCCAGAGATGAAGTCCACCGGTGAGGTGATGGGTGTGGGCGATACCTTCGGTGAAGCTTTCGCCAAGGCCCAGATGGGTGCCAGCGAAGTGCTGCCGACCGGCGGTACTGCGTTTATCAGCGTGCGTGATGATGACAAGCCGCTGGTTGCAGGCGTGGCACGTGATCTGATCAACTTGGGCTTCGAAGTCGTGGCCACTGCCGGGACCGCCAAGCTGATCGAGGCTGCGGGCCTGAAAGTGCGTCGCGTGAACAAGGTGACGGAAGGCCGTCCGCACGTGGTCGACATGATCAAGAATGACGAAGTCACTCTGATCATCAACACCACCGAAGGTCGCCAGTCGATCGCGGACTCTTACTCCATCCGTCGTAACGCCTTGCAGCACAAGATCTACTGCACCACCACTATTGCTGCTGGCGAAGCCATCTGCGAAGCGCTCAAGTTCGGTCCGGAAAAGACCGTGCGTCGCTTGCAGGATCTACACGCAGGATTGAAGGCATGACCAAATACCCAATGACTGTCCAGGGCTTCAAGGCCTTGGAAGAGGAGCACGCCCATCTGACCAAGGTCGTCCGTCCGAAGCTGAGCCAGGACATTGGTACGGCCCGTGAGCTGGGTGACTTGAAGGAGAACGCCGAATACCACGCTGCTCGTGAGCAGCAGGGTATGGTCGAGGCGCGTATTCGCGATATCGAAGGCCGTCTTCAGAACTCGGTGGTTATCGATGTAACGACCATTCCCCATACGGGTAAGGTGATCTTCGGCACCACCGTTGAAATCGCCAACGTCGAGACCGATGAAAGCGTGACTTACCACATCGTGGGTGAGGACGAAGCTGACATCAAGCAGGGCAAGATCTCTGTAGGTTCGCCGATTGCCCGTGCCTTGATTGCCAAGGAAGAGGGTGATGTGGTGGCTGTGAAAACGCCAAGTGGCGTGATCGAGTACGAGATTGTTGAAGTTCGTCACATCTGAAAGACGGCGCCCATTTAGTGTGGGCGCCATGCTTTGGCAGCTTGCCCAGATGCTTTGGGTGGGTGGCCTGTGGCTGTTTCATGTTGGCGTGTTACCGGTGCTGGGCCTGATTGGCCTGGCGCCGTTGCTGATCGATGAGATCGACGGATTGCTCAGTGCGCTGCTGGTGGATTTTGCGGCGGCGTGCGTGACGCTCCAGGTGCTGGTGCTGATCAAGGCCGAAGGCTTGGGGAGTTTATGGCGGGATATTCGCGGCCAACTGCTGTTGGTGGCGCTGTATGCATGCGCAATGTTTTGCGTGGTGCATGTATGGTTGCCGGAAGCGTTGCGCTGGCAGCTATTCAGCTATCTTGTGCTAGGGTTCTGCGGGTTGGTGCTGGTTTTACAGCCGGCGCCAGGGTGGAGTGGCGGGGCGCGCGAAGCGCGCCCGTGACCCTTGTTACTTGAAGCGATGAACGTTCGACAATTGCTTGTTGACGCTGAAATTCTTGCGATACAGCAGCGCCATCTTGCCGATGACCTGAACCAGGTCCGCTTTACCGACCTTGCACAGTTCTGCAATGGCGGCCAGGCGTGCTTCGCGATCAAGGATGTTGACCTTGATTTTGATCAGTTCATGATCGTTCAGTGCGCGTTCAAATTCGGCTAACACACCTTCAGTCAAACCGTTGTCTGCCACAATCAGAACTGGTTTCAGATGGTGGCCAATGGATTTGTACTGTTTCTTCTGCTCTTGAGTGAGCGGCATAATCTGACCCCTGCGTCTGATCTTGTAAAAAAGCGGCGGCCAGTTTACCCGAGCGAGTCCGGGACCGCCCAGTTAATCACGACCCGTTTTATTTTTCGAGGTGGCCCGTGGCCCGTTCCAAAACTAGCCTTAAGTGGCTGCAAGAGCATTTCAACGATCCTTACGTCAAAAAGGCGCAAAAGGATGGCTATCGTTCCCGGGCCAGTTACAAACTGCTGGAGCTCCAGGACAAAGACAAATTGTTTCGCCCCGGCATGAGCGTGATCGACCTCGGGGCTGCCCCGGGTGGCTGGTCCCAGGTGGCCAGTCGTCTGATTGGTGGGCAAGGCCGGTTGATCGCTTCCGACATCCTTGAGATGGACAGCATCCCGGATGTGACCTTCGTGCATGGCGACTTTACCCAGGATGCCGTGCTGGCCGAGATATTGGAGGCTGTGGGAAATTCGCAGGTAGACCTTGTGATTTCCGACATGGCCCCCAATATGAGTGGATTACCGGCTGTTGATATGCCGCGAGCCATGTTTCTCTGCGAGTTGGCACTGGACCTGGCGGGGCGGGTATTGCGTCCGGGTGGTGATTTCCTGGTCAAGGTTTTCCAGGGTGAAGGTTTCGACGAGTACCACAAGAACATCCGCAAGCTGTTCGACAAGGTGCAGATGCGCAAACCAGACTCCTCCCGGGACCGATCTCGCGAGCAGTATCTGTTGGCGCGGGGGTTCCGCGGTATCGAAGGCGCCGCCAGTGATGAGCGTCTTTGAGGTTTTTAAGAGAGCCGATAGGTTTTTTTATATCGCTTTCGTCACGAAGCTTTACGAATATTGTGTAGTCAAAGTTTCACAAAGGGTTACAGACGGCGCCTGCCAGAGTTGTAGGTAATGTAGTAAGTTAGGCCGGTGAATATCATGCGAAGCGCGCGCCAGTAGCGGAGCTTGCTTCAGAGGGTAGTTAATTGAACGATATGGCAAAGAATCTGATCCTGTGGTTGATCATCGCGGCTGTCCTGGTGACGGTGATGAACAACTTCTCCAGCCCTAACGAGCCGCAGACCCTCAACTATTCCGACTTCATCCAGCAAGTTAAGGATGGCAAGGTCGAGCGCGTGGCGGTTGATGGCTACGTGATCACCGGCAAGCGCAACGATGGCGACAGCTTCAAGACCATTCGTCCGGCCATTCAGGATAACGGTCTGATCGGCGACCTGGTGGATAACCACGTGGTTGTCGAAGGCAAGCAGCCTGAACAGCAGAGCATCTGGACTCAACTCCTGGTGGCGAGCTTCCCGATCCTGGTGATTATCGCCGTGTTCATGTTCTTCATGCGCCAGATGCAAGGTGGCGCGGGAGGCAAGGGCGGGCCGATGAGCTTCGGCAAGAGCAAGGCGCGCCTGCTCTCCGAGGACCAAGTGAAAACCACGCTGGCTGACGTTGCCGGTTGCGATGAAGCCAAGGAAGAAGTGGGTGAGCTGGTCGAGTTCCTGCGTGATCCGGGCAAGTTCCAGCGCCTGGGTGGTCGCATCCCTCGTGGCGTGCTGATGGTAGGTCCTCCAGGTACTGGTAAAACCTTGCTCGCCAAGGCGATTGCCGGCGAGGCGAAGGTGCCGTTCTTCACCATTTCCGGTTCCGACTTCGTCGAAATGTTCGTCGGTGTTGGTGCCAGCCGTGTTCGCGATATGTTCGAACAGGCTAAGAAACACGCGCCATGCATCATCTTTATCGACGAAATCGACGCCGTTGGTCGCCATCGTGGTGCTGGCATGGGCGGCGGTCATGATGAGCGTGAGCAGACACTCAACCAGTTGCTGGTCGAGATGGATGGCTTTGAGATGAATGACGGCATCATTGTCATTGCCGCGACCAACCGTCCGGACGTGCTGGACCCTGCGCTGTTGCGTCCGGGGCGTTTCGACCGTCAGGTTGTCGTCGGTCTGCCGGATATTCGTGGCCGCGAGCAGATCCTTAAAGTGCACATGCGCAAAGTACCGATGGGCGATGACGTCGCTCCGGCGGTGATTGCCCGTGGTACTCCAGGCTTCTCCGGTGCTGACTTGGCCAACCTGGTGAACGAAGCTTCATTGTTCGCTGCTCGTACCGGCAAGCGCATCGTCGAAATGAAAGAGTTCGAACTGGCGAAAGACAAGATCATGATGGGCGCAGAGCGCAAAACCATGGTCATGTCCGAAAAAGAGAAGCAGAACACCGCTTATCACGAAGCCGGTCATGCCATTGTCGGTCGCGTTGTGCCTGAGCACGACCCGGTCTACAAAGTATCGATCATTCCTCGTGGCCGGGCGCTGGGTGTCACCATGTTCCTGCCGGAAGAGGATCGTTACAGCCTCTCCAAGCGTGCGTTGATCAGCCAGATCTGCTCGCTGTACGGTGGTCGGATCGCTGAGGAAATGACCCTTGGTTTCGATGGTGTAACCACCGGCGCCTCCAACGACATCATGCGTGCCAGCCAGATTGCGCGGAACATGGTGACCAAGTGGGGCTTGTCGGAAAAACTCGGCCCACTGATGTATGCCGAGGAAGAAGGCGAAGTGTTCCTGGGACGTGGCGGTGGTGGTCAGAATGCCAGCTTCTCCGGCGAGACAGCCAAGCTGATCGACTCCGAAGTGCGCAGCATCATCGACCAGTGCTATGGCACGGCCAAGCAGATCCTGACCGACAATCGCGACAAGCTGGATGCGATGGCTGATGCGCTGATGAAGTATGAAACCATTGATGCCGACCAGATTGACGACATCATGGCCGGGCGCGCACCGCGTGAACCTCGCGATTGGGAGGGTGGTTCGGGTACCTCGGGCACCCCGCCAGTGGTACAGAATGAGCGCCCTGAAACCCCGATCGGCGGCCCGGCAGCTGACCACTAAGGTTTGAAATGACTTCTGCGTTGTCCTCTACCACCCGGTTGCCTTGCGGCAGCCGGGTTCTTGATTTGGCCCATACTCATGTGATGGGTATTCTTAACGTAACCCCCGACTCCTTTTCCGATGGCGGCCGCTTCAGCCAGTCGGATGCCGCATTGCGTCACGCTGAAGCAATGGTGGCTGCGGGGGCGACGCTGATTGATGTCGGCGGTGAGTCGACTCGGCCTGGTGCTCGCGTGGTTTCTCCATTGGAGGAGCTGGAGCGGGTGGCGCCGATCGTCGAGCGTATTGCACGTGAGCTGGATGTGATCATCTCGGTCGATACATCGACTCCGGCTGTGATGCGCGAAACAGCGCGTTTAGGGGCGGGGCTGATCAATGATGTGCGATCTCTTCAACGGGATGGCGCACTGGATGCGGCAGCGGCGACCGGTTTGCCGGTCTGCTTGATGCATATGCTGGGGGAGCCCGGCAATATGCAGGACAGTCCTCATTACAATGACTTGGTCGGTGAGGTCAGTGGGTTTCTTGCTGAGCGTATTGCTCAATGTGCCACTGTGGGAATTCCACCCGAGAAGATCATCCTTGACCCCGGTTTTGGTTTTGCCAAAACGTTACAGCACAATTTGAGTCTGTTTAAGCACATGGAATCCTTGCATGTGCTGGGTCGGCCTTTGTTGGTCGGTGTTTCGCGTAAGAGCATGATAGGGCTGGCCTTGAATCGCCCGGTGGGCGAGCGGCTATATGGCGGTCTTGCGCTTGCAGCGCTCGCAGTGGCCAAGGGCGCGCGTATTTTGCGTGTGCATGACGTCGCAGAGACTGTCGATGTGGTGCGCATGATTGAGGCTGTAGAGTCCGCCAAATAAGAATGATGGAGTATTTATGACTAAAAAGTATTTTGGCACCGACGGCATTCGTGGTCGTGTCGGCGAATTCCCTATTACTCCTGACTTTATGCTGAAGCTGGGTTGGGCGGCAGGTATGGCGTTCCGTAGCATGGGCGCGTGCCGCATCCTGGTAGGCAAGGACACCCGTATTTCAGGTTATATGTTTGAGTCTGCACTGGAGGCCGGTTTGTCCGCCGCAGGTGCCGATGTGATGTTGCTGGGGCCTATGCCGACACCGGCAATCGCTTACCTGACCCGTACATTTCACGCTGAAGCCGGTATCGTGATCAGTGCTTCGCACAATCCTCATGATGACAATGGCATCAAGTTTTTCTCGGGGCAGGGCACGAAGCTGCCGGACGAGATCGAGTTGATGATTGAGGAGTTGCTGGACGCGCCAATGACGGTGGTCGAATCCAGCAAGCTGGGTAAGGTATCGCGTATCAACGACGCCTCTGGCCGTTACATCGAGTTTTGCAAGAGCAGCGTACCCACCAGTACCAATTTCGCTGGGCTGAAGATTGTTGTGGACTGCGCTCATGGGGCCACCTACAAGGTAGCTCCAAGCGTGTTCAAGGAGTTGGGCGCTGATGTGACAGTGCTGTCGGCCCAGCCCAACGGTTTGAACATCAATGAAAACTGTGGCTCCACCCACATGGGGCAGCTGCAGGCCGCAGTTCTTGCGGAGCATGCTGACCTGGGGATCGCTTTTGACGGTGATGGCGACCGGGTTCTGATGGTGGACCACACCGGTGCGGTGGTCGATGGTGATGACCTGTTGTTCATCATTGCTCGCGACCTGCATGAGCGTAATAAGCTGCAAGGGGGGGTCGTCGGTACGCTGATGAGCAACCTTGGCTTGGAATTGGCACTGGCGGATCTGGGAATTCCCTTCGTGCGGGCCAACGTGGGGGATCGCTATGTCATCGCCGAGTTGCTTGAGCGCAACTGGCAGGTGGGTGGTGAGAACTCCGGGCACGTGGTCTGTTTCCATCACACCACCACGGGTGATGCGATTATTGCGGCCTTGCAGGTTTTGCTGTCCCTGCGCCGTCGTGATGAGAGCCTGGCTCAGGCGCGTCAGGCTCTGCGCAAGTGCCCGCAGGTTTTGCTCAATGTGCGTTTCGCTGGGGGTGAAAACCCAATCGAACACCCTTCTGTTAAGGAGGCTTGCGAGCGCGTGACCCTGGCGATGGCGGGGCGTGGCCGTGTGCTGCTGCGTAAGTCCGGCACAGAGCCTTTGGTGCGCGTTATGGTCGAGGGTGATGATGAAAATCAGGTCCGCGGCCATGCCGAAGACCTGGCAAAACTGGTAACTGAAGTTTGCGGCTGAATTCGGCTTGCCAGTGAGGGTGTGGTTGGGTAACATCTGCGCCCACTTTGACCGACGGGGTACAGCATGCGTCGCACTATGGTAGCTGGTAACTGGAAGATGCACGGTACCCGCGCCAGTGTCGCTGAGCTGATCAATGGCCTTCGTCACCTGGCCTTGCCTAGCGGTGTTGATGTTGCGGTTTTCCCGCCTTGCTTGCATATCAATCAAGTGATTGAAGGCTTGAAGGGCAAGTCGATTCAGGTCGGCGCGCAGAACTCTGCGGTGGAGCCCATGCAAGGTGCGTTGACCGGCGAGATATCGCCGAGTCAGCTGGTTGATGCGGGTTGTTCCTATGTGCTTGTCGGGCACTCCGAGCGTCGTCAGATGATGGGCGAGCGTGATGGGACACTCAATCGCAAGTTCGCTGCCGCACAGGCTTGTGGCTTGGTTCCGGTGTTGTGCATAGGGGAGACCCTTGAGCAGCGTGAATCGGGCAAGACTCTTGAAGTTGTCTCGCGTCAGCTGGGCAGCATCATCGAGGAGCTGGGTGTTGGTGCATTTGCAAAGGCGGTAATTGCTTACGAGCCGGTCTGGGCCATTGGCACCGGGCTGACTGCTACGCCGCAACAAGCGCAGGATGTGCACGCAGCCATTCGCGCGCAGTTGGCGGCAGAGAATTCTGAAGTTGCACAAGGTGTGCGTCTTCTATACGGCGGCAGCGTGAAGGCGGCCAATGCGGTCGAACTGTTCGGCATGCCGGATATCGATGGGGGGCTCATTGGTGGAGCTTCCCTGAATGCAGATGAGTTCGGTGCGATTTGTCGCGCCGCGGGAAACTGAAAAAATGCTGGAAACAGTCGTAGTCGTTTTTCATCTGTTGGCTGCCCTGGGCGTAGTTGCCCTGGTTTTGTTGCAACAGGGTAAAGGTGCGGATGCTGGTGCGTCTTTCGGTGCAGGTGCTTCAAATACTGTGTTCGGAAGCCAAGGTTCCTCTACCTTTCTTAGTAAGTTTACTGCTATACTTGCCGCAGGTTTCTTCATAACCAGCTTAGGGTTAGGTTACTTTGCTAAAGAGAAAGCTCATGTGCTGACTCAAGTAGGTCTCCCAAATCCGGCGGTGTTGGAAGTACCAAAAGCAAAACCGGCTTCTGATGATGTCCCGGTGCTTCAAGAGCAAAAGTCGGCTACTCCAGCGACTGACGTACCTCCAGCTCAAGAGCAGAAGTAAGAAGGGTTGTAAACGCTGTATTGCCGAGGTGGTGGAATTGGTAGACACGCAACCTTGAGGTGGTTGTGCCCATAGGGTGTAGGGGTTCGAGTCCCCTTCTCGGTACCAATTATCAGGAGAGCCCGCTGTTGCGGGCTTTCTTGTAGGTGGAAGGTTACATTGACCCTGTAAGGGATCGGTCGTATACTTCCGCCCCAGCTTTGTCGCGGGGTGGAGCAGTCTGGTAGCTCGTCGGGCTCATAACCCGAAGGTCGTCGGTTCAAATCCGGCCCCCGCAACCAGTTTTAGCGGAGCCCCTTTTAAGGGGCTTTTTGTTAGCTGGACACTTTCAACGCCGCTGTTCGACGGCGTTTCAAGGATGGGCGTTTCGCCCATTTTTTTATTTTGCACAGCATGCACATACATGCACGAGGGGGTTCAGGTGTCGAGCAAGCTAGAAGAGTTGCAGGCCTTGTTGGCCCCGGTGGTCGTGGCCCTAGGCTATGAATGCTGGGGTATTGAGTTTTCGGCTCAAGGTCGCCACTCAATGTTGCGCGTTTATATCGATAAAGAGGGCGGCGTGCTGGTGGACGATTGTGCCATTGTCAGCCGTCAGCTCAGCGGTGTGCTGGATGTTGAAGATCCGATCTCCGTTGAATACACCCTCGAAGTTTCCTCGCCAGGCATGGAACGCCCACTGTTCACTATTGAGCAGTTTGCAAAATTTGCCGGTGAACAAGTGAAGATCAGGCTGCGATCTCCCTTTGAAGGGCGACGCAACTTTCAGGGCCTTCTGCGCGGTGTAGAAGAGCAGGATGTCGTGGTGCAGGTAGAAGACCATGAGTTCCTGTTGCCGATCGATATGATCGACAAGGCCAACATTATTCCCAGTTTTGACTGAGACGCGGATCCCGCGGATCCAATGGCTTGCGAAAGGCGAGGCGTACGATGAGCAAAGAAGTACTGCTGGTTGTTGAGTCGGTATCCAATGAAAAGGGCGTACCGGCAAACGTGATTTTTGAAGCGCTGGAGCTGGCCCTGGCCACTGCGACCAAAAAGCGTTTTGAAGACGAAGTTGATCTGCGTGTGGAAATCAACCGCCACACCGGTGCCTATGAGACTTTCCGTCGCTGGACGGTCGTCGAAGAGGCCGATCTTGATGATCCGGCCATCGAAACCTGGCCAAGCAAGGTTGCCGAAACGCATCCTGGTGCCAAGGTCGGTGATGTCGTCGAAGAAAAGATCGAATCGATCGAATTCGGCCGTATTGCTGCACAGACCGCCAAGCAGGTCATCGTGCAGAAGGTTCGCGAAGCCGAGCGCGCTCAAGTCGTTGACGCTTATCGCGAGCGCCTGGGTGAAATCATCTCCGGCACCGTGAAAAAAGTGACTCGTGACAACGTGATCGTTGACCTGGGCAACAACGCCGAAGCGTTGCTGGCCCGCGAAGACATCATCTCTCGCGAAACCTTCCGTGTCGGCGTGCGTTTGCGTGCGCTGCTCAAGGAAATCCGCACCGAGAACCGCGGCCCTCAGTTGATCCTGTCGCGTACCGCGCCGGAAATGCTGATCGAGCTGTTCCGTATCGAAGTGCCGGAAATTGCCGAAGGCCTGATCGAAGTCATGGCTGCGTCCCGAGACCCGGGTTCGCGCGCCAAGATCGCGGTCCGTTCCAAGGACAAACGCATCGACCCGCAAGGCGCTTGCATTGGTATGCGCGGTTCGCGTGTCCAGGCAGTGTCGGGCGAATTGGGCGGTGAGCGTGTGGATATCGTTCTGTGGGACGATAACCCGGCGCAGTTCGTGATCAATGCCATGTCGCCGGCTGAAGTGGCGGCAATTATCGTTGACGAAGATGCCCATGCAATGGACATCGCCGTCGGCGCAGACAATCTGGCTCAGGCCATTGGTCGTGGTGGTCAGAACGTGCGTCTGGCGAGCCAACTGACCGGTTGGACCCTGAACGTGATGACCGAATCGGACATCCAGGCTAAGCAGCAAGCTGAAACCGGTGACATCCTGCGCAACTTCATCGAAGAGCTTGAAGTCGATGAAGAACTGGCTCAGGTGCTGGTAGATGAAGGCTTCACCAGCCTGGAAGAGATTGCCTACGTACCGTTGGAAGAAATGCTCAACATCGACGGCTTTGACGAGGACATCGTCAACGAGCTTCGCGCTCGGGCCAAGGATCGTTTGTTGACTAAAGCCATCGCTACTGAGGAAAAGCTGGCAGACGCCCATCCGGCCGAAGACCTGCTCTCGCTTGAGGGTATGGACAAGGATTTGGCGATGGAACTGGCGGTGCGCGGCGTAATTACCCGCGAAGACCTGGCCGAGCAGTCTATTGACGATCTGCTCGACATCGACGGCATTGACGATGATCGTGCCGGCAAGTTGATCATGGCCGCCCGAGCCCATTGGTTCGAGTAATAGGCGCGGCCTGAGGAGAGAAGTGCATGACGCAAGTCACGGTGAAACAACTGGCCGATGAGGTCAAAACACCGGTAGAGCGCCTGTTGCAGCAGATGCGTGAGGCAGGTCTGCCGCACACCGCCGCCGATGAAGGTGTGAGCGACAGTGAGAAGCAGTCTTTGCTGACTCACTTGAAGAGCAGCCACAAGGCGAAAGTGGAAGAACCGCGCAAGATTACATTGCAGCGCAAAACCACCAGCACCCTGCGTGTTGCTGGTAGCAAAAGCATCAGCGTTGAAGTACGCAAGAAGAAAGTCTTCGTACAGCGCAGCCCGGAAGAAATCGAAGCCGAGCGCAAACGCGAGCTGGAAGAACGTCGCGCAGTAGAAAATGCTGCTCGCCAGAAGGCTGAAGAAGAAGCCAAGCGTCGCGCCGAAGAAGAAGCGCGTCGCCAGCCTGCGGCTGTGCAACCTGCTGCCGAAGCGGTTGTCGCACCTAGCGCGCCTGTTGAGGCTGTGCGTGAGGCCGCTCCGGTTGCCGCTGCACCTGCGCCTGCAGCAGAGCGCAAGCGTGACGAACCTCGTCGTCCGGACAAGCCACGTGCCGACGATAACAATCGTCGCGGTGGCGGCGGCGATGGTGAGCGTAAAAATGCTCCACATCGCGCTTCGGTCAAAGAGAAAGCACCTGCTCCACGCGTTGCCCCGCGTACCACTGACGAAGAAAGCGATGGCTTCCGTCGTGGTGGCCGCGGCAAGGCCAAGCTGAAAAAACGCAACGCCCACGGTTTCCAGAGCCCAACCGGTCCTGTCGTGCGTGAAGTGAAGATCGGCGAGACCATCACTGTGGGCGATCTCGCCCAGCAGATGTCGGTCAAGGCTGCTGAAATCATCAAGTTCATGTTCAAGCTGGGTACTCCGGCCACCATCAACCAGGTACTGGATCAGGAAACTGCCCAACTGGTTGCTGAAGAGCTGGGCCACAAAGTGACCCTGGTCAGCGACACAGCCCTGGAAGATTCCCTGGCCGAGTCCCTGAAGTTTGAAGGTGAGGCGGTTTCCCGTGCGCCGGTTGTGACCGTAATGGGCCACGTTGACCACGGTAAGACTTCCCTGCTCGACTACATCCGTCGTGCCAAGGTGGCTGCTGGCGAAGCCGGCGGTATCACCCAGCACATCGGTGCGTACCACGTTGAAACCGACCGTGGCATGGTGACCTTCCTCGACACCCCTGGCCACGCCGCGTTTACCGCGATGCGTGCCCGTGGTGCCAAAGCGACCGACATCGTGATCCTGGTGGTTGCAGCCGATGACGGCGTGATGCCACAAACCATCGAGGCTGTTCAGCACGCTCAGGCGGCTGGCGTGCCACTGGTGGTTGCCGTGAACAAAATCGACAAGCCGGGCGCTGATCTCGATCGCATCCGTAGCGAACTGTCGGTTCATGGCGTGACGTCCGAAGAGTGGGGTGGCGACACTCCATTCGTACCAGTCTCCGCGAAGATGGGTACTGGCGTTGACGAACTGCTCGAAGCCGTTCTGTTGCAAGCCGAGGTTCTGGAACTGACCGCTACGCCTTCGGCCCCGGGCCGTGGTGTGGTGGTTGAATCGCGCCTCGACAAGGGCCGTGGCCCGGTTGCCACCGTTCTGGTTCAAGACGGTACCCTGCGCCAAGGCGACATGGTGCTGGTCGGTTCGAACTACGGCCGTGTACGTGCCATGCTCGACGAGAACGGCAAGCCAATCAAGGAAGCCGGCCCGGCTATCCCGGTCGAGATTCTCGGCTTGGACGGTACTCCGGACGCTGGCGACGAGATGAGCGTGGTTGCCGACGAGAAGAAAGCCCGTGAAGTGGCTCTGTTCCGTCAAGGCAAGTTCCGCGAAGTCAAACTGGCTCGCGCTCACGCCGGCAAGCTCGAAAACATCTTCGAGAACATGGGCCAGGAAGAGAAGAAGACGCTTAACATCGTCCTCAAGTCTGACGTACGTGGTTCCCTCGAAGCGTTGAACGGCGCCTTGAACGGCCTGGGTAACGACGAAGTGCAAGTGCGTGTCGTCGGTGGCGGTGTCGGTGGTATCACCGAGTCCGACGCCAACCTGGCACTGGCTTCCAACGCTGTACTGTTCGGCTTCAACGTGCGTGCCGATGCCGGCGCTCGCAAGATCGTCGAGCAGGAAGGCCTGGACATGCGTTACTACAACGTCATCTACGACATCATCGAAGACGTCAAGAAAGCCCTCACCGGCATGCTTGGCAGTGACGTCCGGGAGAACATCCTGGGTATCGCCGAAGTGCGTGATGTGTTCCGCTCGCCTAAATTCGGCGCGGTCGCTGGCTGCATGGTTGTCGAAGGCACCGTGTACCGTAACCGTCCGATCCGTGTACTGCGTGAAGACATCGTTATCTTCGAAGGCGAGCTGGAATCCCTGCGCCGCTTCAAGGATGACGCTTCCGAAGTACGTGCCGGCATGGAGTGCGGTATCGGCGTCAAGAGCTACAACGACGTCAAGGTTGGCGACAAGATCGAAGTCTTCGAGAAGGTTCAGGTTGCTCGCAGCCTCTAACTCGCGCACTTCAGGAGCCACGCAGCGTGTGGGCATGCAGATGCCCAACACCGCGTACGGACTCTAAACGCAACGCCCGGTCTGGCTTTTGTCAGGCCGGGCGTTTGCCGCTTTCAGACCCCACGGGTTTCACCGTGTGGCAGTAACAGGTAACAAGACATGGCAAAAGAATACAGCCGTACCCAGCGTATCGGCGATCAGATGCAGCGCGAGCTGGCCCAACTGATCCGTCGCGAAGTCAAAGACCCACGCGTTGGCCTGGTTACCATCACCGCAGTTGAAGTGAGCCGTGACGTCGGGCACGCCAAGATCTTCATCACCGTGATGGGCCAGGACAGCAGCGAAGAAATTGCGCAAAGCATCAAGGTGCTCAACTCCGCCGCAGGGTTCCTGCGCATGCAGTTGGCCCGTGAAATGAAGCTGCGCAGCGTTCCTCAGTTGCACTTCCACTACGACGAAAGCGTCGTGCGTGGTGCGCACCTGTCGGCCCTGATCGAACGTGCCGTGGCTGAAGACAGCCAGCATTCGTCCACACCTGAAGACGCCAAGGAGTAAGCGGGTGGCTCAGGTCAAACGTATCCGTCGCAACGTCAGCGGCATCATTCTGCTCGACAAGCCCATTGGCTTTACTTCCAATGCCGCGTTGCAGAAGGTCCGCTGGTTGCTCAATGCCGAGAAGGCCGGGCACACCGGCAGCCTCGATCCCCTGGCCACCGGCGTGCTGCCGTTGTGCTTTGGCGAGGCCACCAAGTTCTCGCAATACTTGCTCGACTCCGACAAGGGGTACGAAACCCTGATGCAACTGGGCAAGACCACCACCACGGCCGATGCCGAAGGTGATGTCTTGCAGGTTCGTGACGTGACCGTTGGTCGTGCTGATATCGAGGCCGCTTTACCCGCTTTTCGTGGGGAAATCAGTCAGATACCGCCGATGTACTCGGCGCTCAAGCGTGATGGGCAGCCTCTTTACAAGTTGGCACGTGCCGGTGAAGTAGTGGAGCGCGAACCGCGTTCTGTTACTATTAGCCGCTTGGAATTGCTCGCCTGCGAAGGCGATACCGCGCGTTTGGCGGTGGACTGCAGCAAAGGCACCTATATCCGTACCCTGGTGGAAGATATTGGTGAAAAGCTCGGTTGCGGCGCGTACGTTGCAGAACTGCGACGCACGCAGGCCGGACCTTTCAGCCTGGCGCAGACCGTAACGCTGGAAGAGTTGGAAGCCGTACACGCCGAAGGCGGCAACGAAGCGGTTGATCGCTTCCTCATGCCATCGGACAGCGGTTTGCAGGATTGGCCATTGCTGCACTTTTCGGAGCACAGCGCGTTCTACTGGCTCAACGGCCAGCCGGTACGTGCCCCGGACGCTCCGAAGTTCGGTATGGTGCGGGTACAGGATCATAACGGTCGCTTTATCGGTATCGGTGAAGTGAGCGAAGACGGGCGCATCGCGCCACGTCGACTGATTCGGTCAGAATGACCGGACGAGTGTGGCTGTTAACAGGCACGGTCAACACTCATTTTTAGATACAGGGATTTGTCCCTGGCCTGTTGAGATCACCCTTGGGTGGTTTCCTGAAAAAAAGGATTGCCTCATGGCTCTCGACGTTCAAGAAAAAGCACAAATCGTAGCTGACTATCAGCAAGCTGTTGGTGACACTGGTTCGCCAGAAGTGCAAGTTGCACTGCTGACCCACAACATCAACAAGCTGCAAGGTCACTTCAAGGCCAACGGTAAAGATCACCACTCCCGTCGTGGTCTGATCCGCATGGTAAACCAGCGCCGTAAGCTGCTGGACTACCTGAAAGGCAAGGATCTGGGTCGTTATCAGACTCTGATCGGTCGCCTGGGTCTGCGTCGCTAATAAGCGATTGCGCTAGAGGTTGGTTGTCTGCCGTGTGCCAGTGGGTTTCCCGCTGGCCCATGGCAGGCTCCCAGCCTCAAGTTTTATCTGGATACACGTTTTACCCTGGACTAGAGTCGGGCCGATTCCCGGCATTGCCCAAGAATTTCGCAAGAAGACACGTTCCCCCAAGAGCCACAAAGAAGGTAGGACACCGTGAACCCGGTTATCAAAAAATTCCAGTTCGGTCAGTCGACCGTTACCCTCGAGACAGGCCGTATCGCCCGTCAAGCCTCCGGCGCAGTGCTGGTTACCGTTGACGACGACGTCACCGTATTGGTGACCGTTGTAGGTGCCAAGACCGCTGACCCGAGCAAAGGCTTTTTCCCTCTGTCCGTTCACTACCAGGAAAAGACTTACGCTGCCGGTAAGATTCCTGGCGGTTTCTTCAAGCGTGAAGGCCGTCCTTCCGAGAAAGAAACCCTGACTTCCCGACTGATCGACCGTCCGATCCGTCCGCTGTTCCCAGAAGGCTTCATGAACGAAGTGCAGGTTGTCTGCACCGTCGTTTCCACCAGCAAGAAGACCGATCCGGACATCGCTGCGATGATCGGTACCTCGGCGGCCCTGGCCATCTCCGGCATTCCTTTCGATGGTCCGATCGGCGCTGCCCGCGTTGCATTCCACGAAAGCACCGGCTACCTGCTGAACCCGACTTACGAACAACTGAAAGCTTCGAGCCTGGACATGGTCGTTGCCGGTACTTCGGAAGCCGTGTTGATGGTTGAATCGGAAGCCAAAGAGCTGACCGAAGACCAGATGCTGGGCGCTGTACTGTTTGCTCACGACGAGTTCCAGGCTGTCATCAAGGCCGTCACCGAGCTGGCTGCCGAAGCTGCCAAGCCAACCTGGACCTGGGCTCCACAAGCTGAAGCGACTGAACTGCTGAGCGCTATCCGCTCCGAGTTCGGTGCTGCGATCTCCGATGCCTACACCATCACCGTCAAGGCCGACCGTTACGCTCGCCTGGGCGAACTGAAGGACCAGGTCGTGGCCAAGCTGTCCGGTGAAGAAGGCCAGCCTTCCGCCAGCGACGTCAAAGCTGCATTCGGTGAAATCGAATACCGTACCGTTCGCGAAAACATCGTTAACGGCAAGCCACGTATCGACGGCCGTGACACTCGCACCGTACGTCCGCTGAACATCGAAGTCGGCGTTCTGCCTAAAACCCACGGTTCGGCTCTGTTCACCCGTGGTGAAACCCAGGCCCTGGTAGTCGCGACTCTGGGTACTGCCCGTGACGCACAGCTGCTGGACACCCTGGAAGGCGAGAAAAAAGACCCGTTCATGCTGCACTACAACTTCCCTCCGTTCTCGGTGGGCGAGTGCGGTCGCATGGGTGGTGCTGGTCGTCGCGAAATCGGTCACGGCCGCCTGGCGCGCCGTTCGGTTCAGGCCATGCTGCCTGCGGCTGACGTGTTCCCGTACACCATCCGTGTTGTGTCGGAAATCACTGAATCCAACGGTTCCAGCTCGATGGCTTCCGTTTGCGGTGCTTCCCTGGCATTGATGGACGCTGGTGTGCCGATGAAGGCGCCGGTTGCCGGTATCGCCATGGGCCTGGTTAAAGAAGGCGAGAAGTTCGCCATTCTGACCGACATCCTGGGTGACGAAGACCACCTGGGCGACATGGACTTCAAAGTAGCCGGTACCGCCAAAGGTGTGACCGCGTTGCAGATGGACATCAAGATCAAAGGCATCACCGAAGAGATCATGGAAATCGCCCTGGGCCAAGCCCTGGAAGCGCGCCTGAATATCCTCGGCCAGATGAACCAGATCATTGGTCAGTCGCGTACCGAACTGTCGGAAAACGCTCCGACCATGATCGCGATGAAAATCGACACCGACAAAATCCGTGATGTCATCGGTAAAGGCGGCGCGACTATTCGTGCGATCTGTGAAGAAACCAAGGCTTCGATCGACATCGAAGACGACGGCTCGATCAAGATCTTCGGCGAAACCAAGGAAGCGGCTGAAGCTGCACGTCAGCGCGTTCTGGGCATCACCGCCGAGGCCGAGATCGGCAAGATCTACGTCGGTAAAGTTGAGCGCATCGTCGACTTCGGCGCATTCGTCAACATCCTGCCGGGCAAAGACGGTCTGGTACACATCTCCATGCTGAGCGATGCTCGTGTCGAGAAAGTGACCGACATTCTGAAAGAAGGCCAGGAAGTGGAAGTGCTGGTACTGGACGTGGACAACCGCGGCCGTATCAAGCTGTCCATCAAGGACGTAGCAGCAGCCAAGGCGTCGGGCGTTTAACCACCCAGCCTTAGCGCTAAGCTGAAAAAAGGACTCTCAGGAGTCCTTTTTTTATGCGCGTGGGAAAAGGTCAGGAAATCAGGCGCTTAGTAAATCCTGAAACCCGCAACTTGCATGCAGGCCTGAGTGACTTCATGCAAGTTGCACGATTTCGAAAAAAGCCTGATTTCATAAGTTATTGTTTTATAAAGAATTAATCTGGCATCAAGAATTGGCATACTGCCTGCAATAACCCTGTTAACACTGCAGCATCAAGGTCTATGCGCTGCAGACTTTCAATAAAACAGGAGTTACTCGTATGAAGAAGTTCGCTCTCGCTACTGCTACCGCTCTGACCCTGGCCATGGGTGCTAACGTAGCCTTTGCTCAGACTTCCCAAGCCCCTATGACTTTGGCGGCCGGTGAAATGACCAAGGCTAAAGAGTCTACTTCGGACACCTGGATCACCACCAAAGTGAAAGCTGATCTGCTGACCGAGAAAGGTATTCCTGGTTCGGATATCAAGGTTGAAACCAACAAAGGCGTGGTTTCCCTGTCCTCCGAAGTCGCTATCTCGGATTCGCAGAAAGCGACCGCTGTAGCCATTACCAAGAAAATCAAAGGTGTAACCGCTGTTTCTGCTGATGGCCTGCTGGCAGGCGGCGCAGTTAAAGCTGACAACATCGACAAAGCCAAGACCAGCACCTCGGATACCTGGATTACTACCAAAGTTAAATCCGACCTGGTTACCGAAAAAGGTATTCCTGGTACCGACATCAAAGTCGAAACCAACCACGGCGTAGTATCGCTGTCGTCCACTGCCGCTCTGACCCAAGCGCAGAAAGAGACTGCAGTAGCGATTACCAAGAAAATTAAAGGCGTTAAATCTGTATCGGCTGATGGTCTTACCGTTCAGTAACGCTTGAGGAATCGTCTGAACTAGGCGGCGGCGGCGCGTGAGTTAGATATCCACTCAATGCACCTCCGAGGTTCATGCGACCGACCACACGGATGTGGTCATTACAGGCCCCGGCACTTGTGTCGGGGCCTGTTCTATTTGGGGAGATTATTCGGCATCCAGATGCATCGGCGTCACTACGCGGCCGTCTTTCTCGGCCTGCCCCAGGTTGGCATCAATGAAATACACCCGGTCATCTTCCAGTTTCGCTTTATCCACCAGATAGTCCTTGATGGTGCTGGCCCGGTCCTGCCCCAGTTGGCGCAGCAGCACATCACTGGCGCTCCAGAACTTGATCACGCCGTCTTTGAGCTTGGCGGTACGCTCATCGCTGCTCAGGTCTTTCCATTCGGCTGGTGGTTGTTGTTTCAGGCGCGTGCGGTAGATGCCTTCCAGCAAAGGCGCTTTTTCCTTCTCCGGTACAACCAGCAACGAGGCTTGGGCCGGGACTTTGTCGCCACGGCGTTGCAGCATCTTGTAGTAGTTGTATTGGTATTCACGCTCCAGACGCTCGGCGGCAAGGAACGGGCCGTCGCTGCTGGCCGCTGCCGTGCCTTCGATTTCCAGGCGCAGGCTAGGGCGTTCTTTAAGTGCCTTGGCCAACGTGTTCAGGGCGCCTTCTGCATCTTTGCTCAACTCACTGGAACCTGCGGCAAAGGACACACTGCCGAGGTCTTCCGAGCCGCTGCCGGTGATCAGCCCACCAATGAATTTGAATGGTGCTGTTGCCGCGCGTACCACCAGGTTGCGCAGGGTCTGCCACACAATCGGCATTACGCTGAATTGAGGGTTGTTCAAATCACCGCTCACCGGCAGTTCGATAGAGATTTTGCCGTCGCTGTCTTTGAGCAACGCGATCGCCAGGCGAATCGGCAAATCCACGGCGTCGGCACTGTCGACTTTCTCGCCCAGTTGCAGCTGTTCAACCACCACTTTGTTTTCGGCCTTCAATTGGCCTTTGGTAATCACATAGTGCAGGTCCAGGTTCAGGCGACCCTTACGGATGCGGAAACCGGCGAATTTGCCTGAGTAGGGCGTCAATGTCGTCAGTTCGACCCGTTTGAAGCTGGTGGCGATATCCAATGCCGCCATGGGATCAAACGGGTTCACGCTGCCTTTGATGGTCACAGGTGCGTAGCGGTCGACCTTGCCGTTGATGTCGACACTGGCCGGTTTGGCCTGGCGACTGTCGATGGTGCCGATCTGCCCGTTGAGCTGTTGAATGGCCGTGGCGAAATTGGGTGTGAGGCTGAAGTCGGCAAAGTTGGCCGAGCCATCGTTGATCGCAATTTGCCCGATATGAATGCCCAACGGCTTCTCGTTGCTTGCTGCAGGTTTGGCACCAGACTTGGCGCCGCTGTCGGCCGGTTGTGGTATCAGCAGGTCGTCGATGTTGGTGGTACGGTCATCGTTGATCATGAAGCGTGCATACGGCTGCAGCAGGTTGACCTTGTCGATTGAAAGGCTCTCGCCGTGCTGATAGTTCACGCCTTCCAGTATCAGGCGCTGCCATTTGACGAAGTCGCGGGTCTTGAGGGTGTCCAGCGTATGCAACTGGTCGACTTGCGCGCGACCGGTGACTTGCAACGCCAGCGGTGCGGTGCTTTTGAGGTTTACATCCAGGTTGCTGCCCAGCATGCCGCTGCGCAGTTCCAAACGAATGAATGGGCTGATATAGGCCTGGGCGACCCGCAGGTCGATGTCCTGGGTATTCACTTTCAGCTTGGCGCTGACCGGGTTGAGGTTGACCTCGCCGGTTGCCTGGATCTTGCCTTGCTTGCCCAGGCCGCTGTCGACCTTCAGGGTAAAGGGACTCTGGTTGAGGCTGTCGAAGTTCTGCATGTCGACGTTCAACGGGCCCAGCTCCAGCGCTACCGCAGGCTTGGCCGCGCGGTCAGCCAGGTGCACCTGGTAATTACGCAGTTGCACGTCCTTGAGCAGCACTTGCCAGGGTTTGCTTGGGGCTGCGGGTTCAGCTTTTGGCGAGTCGGCAGTGGCCGGCGCGGCTGCCGGCTCCGGGGCCTTGGCCGGTTTGCTCGGTTGGCTGGCGAACAGTTTCTGCCAGTCCAATTGCCCGTCAGCCTCGCGGGCCGCCCAGGTTTCCAGCTTGTTACTGCGGATCTTGCCAACCACCACTTGCTGCTTGGCCAGGTCTACCGTGGTCTCGCTGACGTCCAGGCGCTCCAGGCGTGCCAATGGGCGTCCGTCCGGGGCCTTGATCGCAAAGGGCGCGATGCTGGCCGCAGTATTGGTCAGTTTCAGTTCGGTTTCCTTGGCCAGGCTGAACGTGTACTCGGTGCTGAAGTTCAGCACGCCGTCTTCCAGCACCAGCGGCAAGGCGTCACGGACATAGGGCCACCAGGCTTTCATCTTGCCATCGGTGACTTTCAGCGTGCCCTCGGACGTGATCGGTACCAGGCTGAAATTACCTTTCCAGTCGATCTGCCCGCCTTGAGGCCCTGCGGCCACCAAGGTCATGTCGGCGTTGTCTTCGGGCAAGGTGCTGAGGTTTTTCAGCTCGAAGTCGAGTTTGTCGTAGAGAAACTCGATGGGCTCGCTGGGGCGCAGGTCTTGGAAGTGCACATAACCGCTCGCCAGCTTGATGCTGTCGATGCGCAAAGGGAATGGTTTGGCGTTCGGGTCGGCCGGAGTGGGTTCGCTCGGCGGCAGTTTGAACAACTGCGCGAGGTTCAGTTGGCCGGACTTGTCGAACAGCAACTCGGTCTTGGGCTTATCCAACTGGACATCGGCCAGGTGCAGGGCGCGAGTCCAGAGACTGTCGATCTGCAGGTTGGCGTAAAGGCGTTCGAAACCGACCTGTTCCTTGCCCGGTTCGCCGATCTGCAGGCCCCATGCCGTGACTTCCAGGCTGAACGGGTTGAGTTCGAGACGCTCGAGGCGTGCCGGCACCGTGGCGTAATTGGCCAGCTGTTGATTGGCGATCCGAAGGGCGATGCCCGGCAAAATCAGGAAGCCCAGCAAGCTGTACAGAGCAAGAGCAGTCAACACGGCGCCGATGGCGCGAATCAATCCTTTGGGCATGGGTGGCGGCATCTATATCGAACGAGAGTGCCTTGGAGTATGGCACGGGATTTCGGTTCCGAAGAACCGGGGCTATTGGGATAAGGCCTACAGTTGCAGGATCAGGGTCTTCAGCGGTGGCTGTTGGTCCTGTGAGGGAAAATCCGCCCCCGGTGTCATGATCTGCCAGTCGCGTACCGGACGGCCGGCTTTTTCGGCGCAGCGCAGCACCTGCTCGCGCCAATCGTCCATGCTGACTTTTGCCAGGTTATTGCAGCAGATCAGTACGCCGTTGTCGGCGGTGGCCAGCAGTGCAGGCTTGAGCAGGCTTTGATAGTCGCGCAACAGGTCGACGGTGCCGAAGGCGCTCTTGGCCCAGGCCGGTGGGTCGAGCAATACCAGGTCATATTGGCGCGGCTCAAGGCGTGGATAACTCGGCAGTTTTTGCCCACGCCGCTGGGTAATCGGCAAACCCGCCAGTTGGCGGATGGCCGGGAAGTAATCGGACTGCACGAACTGCATGCTCGGCAGCTGCGGGTTCAGCAGGCCGTTTTCACGACCGACTGCCAGGTTGCCCTCGGCGAAGTCCAGGTTGCACACCTCGCGTGCGCCACCGGCGGCGGCGCTCAAGCCCACGCCGCAGGTGTAGGCGAACAGGTTCAGCACGCTCTTGCCGGCGCTGTGGTCTTTGACCCAGCCGCGGGTATTGCGCAAGTCGAGGAACAGCAGCGGGTCTTGCCCGGCATGGCGCCCGCGCACGCGGTAGTTGAGGCCCCACTCATGGCCGACCAGGTCTTCCAGTGCCGCAGGTTCGGCGCGATACACCGTGTCTTCGCGGTCGATCCGTGAATTGCCCCGGGAGCGGTCGTTGTACACCAGCAGCAATTCCAACCCCATGAACTGATTGATCAGTTGATGCATGTCCAGCAACTCGGCCGTTTCCAACGGCTGGTGAAAACTCTGCACCAGCAATTGCGGGCCATAGCGGTCGATGGTCAGGCCGCCGGCGCCTTCCTGGCTGCCGTGGAACAACCGGTAGCAGTCAGTGCCTTGGGCGTGCAGCTCATGGATCAGGTCTTGGCGTTGATCGAGGGCGGCGCGCAGCGCCTGATTCAGGGAATACATGGAACGCGCCTTGCGTGCTGGGTCAATGGGGTAAAGGTGGGCGCGGAGTTTAACAGCTATAGGCGCCGGCCTACATCAGCCCCATCCGCCGATGGGCGCGTTGCACCGAACCATTGCGCATTGCCCAACGCAGCAGCGGCGCGCTGCGCTTGACCCCCGCGCGGATCATCTGACGCTGCAGCGGGCTCTGGTGTTGTTCAAGCAGGGTACTGGCCCAGTCCGGTAGCAGGTCGATCCCGGCTTGCATCATCAGGCTGCCGAAGGGTTTGGCCAGGGTGCTTGGGGCGGGAGCATTGAGCAGCAGGCGCAGCACTTCACGGCTGCGTTCGTCGCACAGCAACTGCGGACGTATGCGTGCCAGATAATCTGAAACGTCCTGCCGTGAACGCGGCACATGCCTGGCGCCCAGCCGTTCGGCGACCAAGGCGATTTCGCTGTAGTAACGATCCTGATCACGCCCCGACAGATGCGGGTTGCAATAACGCAGGTGCGCGGCCAGGAAGTTGCTGACCTCAGCCACATGCACCCAGGTCAACAGCTCCGGGTCGCTGGCCGCATAGGGCCGCCCGTCCGGGGCATGCCCGACCACTTGCAGGTGAATGGTGCGGACTTTTTCGATCAGCCATTCGGCATCTTTACGCGAGCCGAAGGTGGTGCCGGAAATAAACTGCGAGGTCCGGCGCAGGCGCCCGAGCATGTCCTGGCGGAAATTCGAGTGGTCCCACACGCCGGCCAGCGCCAGGGGATGCAAGGCTTGCAGCATCAATGCACTGATGCCGCCGATGAGCATGCTGCTGAAGTCGCCATGCACTTGCCAGCTCACCGAGTTCGGCCCGAACAGGCCCGGATCGCCCTTGGGGTTTTCCAGATCCAGCTGGCCCAGTGACAGGCCGGTCAGGCTCATCAGTTGGGATTCGATGCGGCTGCGGATAAATTCCATGGCGACTCGGGGTTTCCTATCGGTTCAGGCGTTTGTCGATCAGGCCGTCCACGACGCTGGGGTCGGCCAGGGTCGAGGTATCACCGAGGCTGTCCAGTTCGTTGCAGGCGATCTTGCGCAATATGCGTCGCATGATCTTGCCCGAGCGGGTTTTCGGCAAGGCCGGCGCCCATTGGATCAGTTCCGGCTTGGCAAAGCTGCCGATTTCCTGGCTTACCAGGTCCAGCAGGTGTTGCTTCAAGGCGTCGCTGGGTTCCACGCCATTCATCGGCGTAACGAACGCGTAGATGCCCTGGCCTTTGACATCATGGGGGTAGCCCACCACTGCGGCCTCGGCCACCTGGTCATGCAGCACCAGGGCGCTTTCCACCTCGGCGGTACCGATACGATGCCCGGAGACATTGATCACGTCATCGATGCGTCCAGTGATCCAATAGTCGCCATCTTCATCGCGGCGTGCGCCGTCGCCGGTGAAGTAGTAGCCGGGGTAAGGTTTGAAATAGGTGTCGATCATGCGCTGCGGGTCGCCGTAGACGCTGCGGATCTGCCCCGGCCAGCTGGCTTTGATCGCGAGAATGCCGCTGCCGGCGTCGCTGAGTTCCTTGCCGTGCTCGTCCAGCAGCACGGGCTGTACGCCAAACATTGGCCGGGTCGCACAGCCGGGTTTGATGCGCTGAGCGCTGACCAGTGGGCTGAGCATGATGCCGCCGGTTTCTGTCTGCCACCAGGTATCCACAATCGGGCAGCGCTGCTCGCCCACCGCGTTGAAATACCAATCCCAGGCTTCCGGGTTGATCGGCTCGCCGACGCTGCCCAGCAGGCGCAGGCTGGCGCGCGAGGTGTGCTCCAGCGGGCCGTGGCCTTCACGCATCAGGGCACGCAGCGCGGTGGGCGCGGTATAGAAGATATTGACCTGGTGTTTGTCGATCACCTGCCAGAAGCGCGAACTGTCGGGGTAGCTCGGCACGCCTTCGAACATCAGCGAGGTGGCGCCGTTGGCCAGCGGACCATACACGATGTAACTGTGCCCGGTGACCCAGCCCACGTCGGCCGTGCACCAGAACACTTCGCCGTCGCGGTAATCGAGCACGTATTTGAAGGTCATCGCCGCCTGCAGCAGATAGCCTCCGGTGGTGTGCAGGACGCCCTTGGGTTTGCCGGTGCTGCCGGAGGTGTAGAGGATGAACAATGGGTCTTCGGCATCCATCGGCTCAGGCGGGCAGTGCTCGCTGGCGGTATCCAGGGCTTGCTGGTACGCAAGGTCACGGCCTTCGCTCCAGTTCACGGCAGCGCCCGTGCGTTGTATCACCAGCACCGTGCTGACGTTCGGGCAACTGGCCAGGGCTTTGTCGACATTCTTCTTCAGTGCGACCGGCTTGCCGCCGCGTACGCCTTCATCGGCGGTTATCACGGTGCGGCAGTCGGCGTCGAGAATGCGGTCGCGCAGGGCATCCGGCGAGAACCCGCCAAACACGACCGAGTGCACGGCCCCGATTCGCGTGCAGGCCAGCATGGCGTAGGCGGCCTCGGGAATCATCGGCATGTAGATGCACACCCGGTCGCCTTTCTTCACGCCACGGCTTTTCAGTACGTTGGCCAGGCGGCTGACCTTCTGGTGGAGTTGGCGGTAGGTAATGCTGCAAGCATGGGCAGGATCATCGCCTTCCCAGATGAAGGCCGGTTGATCGGCACGTTGTGCCAGGTGACGGTCGATACAGTTGTAACTGACGTTCAGTTGGCCGCCGGCGAACCATTGGGCGGCGCCGCTGCGGATATCGGCGCTGTGCACGATATGCCAGGGGGTGATCCAGTCGAGAAAGCCCTTGGCTTGTTCAGCCCAGAAGGCATCGGGTTGCTCGATGGATTGACGATAGAGGCGCTGGTAGTCCTCTTGACTGAGTTGCGCAGCCCGGCGGACGGCATCGGCGTGGGGATACTGGCTGATATCGAACATGAGCGCTCCTTATTCTTGTTTTGCGACAAGTCATAAAGATGCACCCTGTGGGGGGAGGGTTCAAGGCCAACGTCCAAGCGGACGTTGGCCCTGTACTACCGCTATCAGCCGCGGTGACGACCACGGAAGTAGTTGATCAGGCCCTGGGTCGAAGCGTCCTCGGCGGAGGTCTCTTCGGTGCCGGTCAGGCGGTTGTAGACGCCTTTGCCCAGCTCTTTACCCAGCTCCACGCCCCATTGGTCGAAGGCGTTGATGCCCCAGATCACGCTCTGCACGAACACTTTGTGTTCATACATCGCCACCAGGGCGCCCAGGCGGCGCGGGCTGATGCGTTCAACCACGAGGGTGTTGCTTGGACGGTTGCCCGGGATCACCTTGTGCGGAGCCAGTTTCTGTACTTCGGCTTCCGGGAGGCCCTTGTCGCGCAGTTCGGCTTCGGCTTCGCTGCGGGTTTTGCCCAGCATCAATGCCTGGCTCTGGGACAGGCAGTTGGCGTACAGCCACTGATGGTGGTCGGACACCGGGTTGAAGCTGACGATCGGCACGATGAAGTCGGCCGGGATCAGTTGGGTCCCTTGGTGCAGCAACTGGTGGTAAGCGTGTTGACCGTTGCAGCCTACGCCACCCCAGATCACCGGGCCGGTATCGGTGGACACCGGTGTACCGTCCTGGCGCACGCTCTTGCCGTTGGATTCCATGTCCAGCTGTTGCAAGTGCTTGGTGATGTTACGCAGATAGTGGTCGTACGGCAGGATCGCATGGCTCTGCGCACCCCAGAAGTTGCCGTACCACACACCCAGCAAGCCCAGCAGTACCGGCATGTTGGCTTCGAATGGCGCGTTCTGGAAGTGCTGGTCCATGGTGTAGGCACCGGACAGCAGTTCCTTGAAATTGGACATGCCGATGGCCAGGGCGATTGGCAAGCCGATGGCCGACCACAGCGAGTAACGGCCGCCGACCCAGTCCCACATCGGGAAGATGTTTTCTTCGCGGATACCGAAAGCTACCGCCGCTGCGTTGTTGCTCGACACGGCGATGAAGTGGCGGTACAGCTCCGCTTCCGAGCCACCCTGGGCCAAGTACCAGGCGCGGGCGGCCTGGGCGTTTTTCAGGGTTTCGAGGGTGTTGAAGGATTTCGACGAGACGATGAACAGCGTGGTCTCGGCGCGCAGTTTCATGGTCAGCTCGTGGAACTCGCTGCCGTCGATGTTCGCCAGGTAATGGCAGCGCACGCCTTTGTGGGCGTAGGACAACAGCGCTTCGGAGACCAGCTCCGGGCCGAGGAACGAGCCACCGATGCCGATGTTCACCACGTCGGTGATCGGCTTCTCGGTGTAACCCCGCCACAGGCCGTCGTGGATGCGGCCGACCAGGTCCGTGATCTGGTTCAGCACCTTGTGCACGTCCGGCATGATGTTCACGCCGTTGACCGACAATTTGTCGCCCACCGGGCGGCGCAGGGCGGTGTGCAGGGCAGGTCGGCCTTCGGACGAGTTGACCGGCTCACCGGCGAACAGCGAGTTGATCGCGTCCTTGAGGCCGACTTCGTTGGCCAGACCCACCAGCAGGTCACGGGTTTCGCGAGTGATCAGGTTTTTCGAGTAATCGAGGAAAAGCCCGCAGCTGCTCAAAGTGAATTGGGAAAAGCGCTGGGGATCGGCATTGAATGCCTCGCGCATGCTGAAATCCTGCATGGCTTGGCGATGTTGATTGAGCGCTTGCCAGGCGGGCAGAGCGGTAACGTCATGAGGAGTGCGGTAGTACGCCATCGCTGCGGGTTTCCTTTTTATTACGGGGACTGCCTTTAGGACACTTAAAAGTCCGGAACGTCCTGTCTTTGATCAAGCGGCCGATGCCGGACAGCGCTAACCAAGAGCGCAGGGCGATTACATTAAACCTAGCGTGTCGATATGTCTTGGCTTTGTCTGCGCTGTAGCCGGTACTTTTTTATACCGGCTCAGCGAGGAGGGCAAATGAAGGTGTTCAGTTGAGGGTTAGATGCAGGTTGTCGATGAGGCGAGTGGCGCCCAGATAGGCGGCTACCAGAATCACCACATCGCGGTCTTCGGCCGTGGCTGGACGCAGATGCACGCCCTGGCGCACTTCAAGGTAGTCGACGCGCAGGCCGGCAGCTTCGATCTGCTGTACCTGTTCGGCACGCAACGTGGCGAAGTCTTTGTCACCTGCCTTGATCGACGCGGCAATCTGGCTGAGGCTGCGATAGAGCACCGGGGCAATGGCACGCTGCTCCTCGGTGAGGTAGCCGTTGCGCGAAGACAGCGCGAGGCCGTCTTCGGCACGCACGGTGGGCTCGCCGATGATCTGGATCGGCATGTTCAGGTCATGGACCATGGCACGGATCACCGCCAACTGCTGGTAATCCTTCTGGCCAAATACGGCCATGTCCGGTTGGACCATGTTGAACAGCTTGCTGACCACCGTCGCCACGCCTTCGAAGTGCCCGGGGCGGCTGGCCCCGCACAGGCCTTCGGACAGCTGCGGGACGCTGACGCGGGTCTGGCCCGTCATGCCGCCTGGGTACATTTCTTCGACGGTCGGTGCAAACAGCAGGTTGCAGCCGGCTTGCAGCAGCTTTTCCTGGTCGGCGGCGAGGGTGCGAGGGTATTTGTCCAAATCTTCGCCGGCGCCGAATTGCAGCGGGTTGACGAAGATACTCGCGACCACGAAGTCCGACTGCTGAGCCGCCTTGGTGACCAGGGTGGCATGGCCGCTGTGCAGGTTCCCCATGGTCGGCACGAAGCCGATGCGCTTGCCGGCGCTGCGCGCGTGGGTCACGGCGGCCCGCAGTTCACGTACGGTCTTGACAGTGTTCATGCAGAGAACCCGTGTTCGGCGCCTGGGAAGGTTACTGCTTTGACTTCACGAACGTAGGCGCTCAGTGCTGCCTGGATGCTGTCCTGGCCGTCCATGAAGTTCTTTACGAACTTAGGCACATGGCCGCTTATGGACAGGCCAAGCATGTCGTGCACCACCAGTACCTGACCATCGGTCGCGGACCCGGCACCAATGCCGATCACCGGCACTTTGACGGCTTGGGTGATTTCAGCGGCCAGTTCGCTCGGTACGCACTCCAGCACGATCATCGCGGCGCCGGCCTGTTCCAGGGCAATGGCATCGGCGCGCATCTGGCGTGCCTGGGCTTCATTGCGGCCTTGAACCTTGTAGCCGCCGAGGATGTTCACCGACTGCGGCGTCAGCCCCATGTGCACACACACCGGAACTCCGCGCTCAGCCAGCAGGCGAATCGAGTCGGCGAGCCATACGGCGCCCTCGATCTTGACCATGTGTGCACCGGCTTGCATGAGTTTGCCGGCGTTCTGGAAGGTCTGCTCGGGGGTGGCGTAAGCCATGAATGGCAGGTCGGCGATGATGAACGCGCCGTCGTTACCGCGCTTGACGCTGGCGGTGTGGTAGGCCAGTTCATCGGTGGTCACCGGCAGGGTGCTGTCATTCCCTTGAAGAACCATGCCCAGGGAGTCGCCCACCAGGAGCACCTCGACCCCGGCCTGGCAGCTGACGTGGGCGAAGGTGGCGTCGTAGCAGGTCAGCATGGTGATTTTTTCACCCTTGAGCTTGAGGCTCTGCAAGGTGGTCAGGGTAATGCTTGGCATGAAAAGGGTCCTCGTTCAGGCGCTTGGAAACAGCGAGTAACGCGCGTGAGTCTTCGTTTATACAGGCGCACTGTCTTGAAAGCAGTGCTTATATGGCCTGGATTGCGCCCTTCAGCGCCGGGTTGGCGGCGGCGGGACGCCTATAGTCGTGAGGAGGACACGGGAAGTCAATTGGATGTGTTACCGCATTGTTACGAGCGGGGTGTTACCTGTGTTACTGATGCGATTGTAGGAGCGAGCTTGCTCGCGAAGATCGTTAACGACAATACGCCGTGCCTGGATAAACGCGGTGTTTTGACGTATTTCGCGAGCAAGGCGGGCCTGCTCCTGGATTCAATCAGGCAGGCGTTCCAGGCCGACAAACGGGCAAGCTTCAAGCAGCGCGCTGAGTCGCTGGCCATCCGGCAGTTGCAGATCGGCAGAGGCCAATTCGGCCAATGGGTACAGCACGAACGGTCGAACGTGCATCTGGTAGTGCGGTACTTTCAGGCGGGGCTCGTCGATCAGGCGATCGCCAAACAGCACGATGTCCAGGTCCAGCGTGCGCGGCCCCCAGCGTTCCAGGCGTTCGCGGCCCTGGTCATGCTCGATGGCTTGCAGCGCATCCAGCAGCTCCAGTGGCGCCAGGCTGCTGTCCAGCCCCGCAACGGCATTGGTGTAGCGCGGCTGGCCTGGTAGCAGGGAGTCACTTTGATAGAACGCCGACACCCCTGCGAGGGTGGTACCGGGCAATAGCGCCAACGCCTGCAAGGCGTTGCGCAATTGCTGCTGCGGGGCAGCGAGGTTGCTGCCCATGCCGATGTAGATGCGTTCCACGGTTATTCGCCTGCGGCATCGGCGCCGCTGCGCTTGCGTTTGGCACCGCTGCGGCGACGTTTTTTCGGGCCTTCTGTGTCACCTTTGCTGCCGAGGTCGCGAATCATGTCGCGGCGCTGGCTGTCATTGGCGTCCTGATAGTCAGTCCACCATTCGCCCAGACCGTCGGTCTGTTCCCCAGCGCTTTCGCGCAGCAACAGGAAGTCGTAGCCGGCGCGGAAACGCGGGTTGTCCAGCAGCAGGTCGGCGCGTTTGCCGCTGCGGCGTGGCAGGCGTTCCTGCATGTCCCAGATCTCGCGGATCGGCATGGTGAAGCGTTTCGGGATGGCGATGCGCTGGCACTGCTCGGCGATCAGCTCGTGAGCGGCTTCCTGCATGGCAGGAATCGGCGGCATGCCGCGCTCTTGCAGGCGCAGTACACGCTTGGGCAGGGCAGGCCACAACAGGGCGGCAAACAGGAACGCCGGGGTTACCGGCTTGTTCTGCTTGATGCGCAGGTCGGTGTTGATCAGCGCTTCGCTGATCAACGTGTGGGTGTAGGTCGGGTTGTATTCCAGGGCCTCGGCGCTGGCCGGGAACAGAGGGTCGAACAACTGCAGGTCGACCAGCATTTCGAACGTGTCGGCGGCGTAGCCCGAGAGGAACAGCTTGAGCACTTCTTCGAACAGGCGCGCGGAAGGAATCTCGCGCAACATTGGCGCCAGTTCACGAATCGGCGCGGCCGTGTGCTTCTCGATACCGAAGTTCAGCTTGGCGGCAAAGCGCACCGCGCGCAGCATACGGACCGGGTCTTCCTGGTAGCGCTGGACCGGATCGCCGATCAGGCGAATCAGGTTATTGCGAATGTCATGGACGCCATTGGCGTAATCGAGAATGCGCTCGCTGACCGGGTCGTAATACAGGGCGTTGATGGTGAAGTCGCGACGTTGCGCGTCTTCTTCCAGGGTGCCATAGACGTTGTCCCGCAGAATGCGCCCGCTCTCGTTGCGGGAAGACTGGTTGGTGTCTTCCTCCTCGTCGTTTTGCGGGTGATTGGCACGGAACGTCGCGACCTCGATGATCTCGCGACCAAAGTGGATGTGCACCAGCTTGAAGCGTCGGCCGATGATTCGCGCATTGCGAAACTCGGCGCGCACTTGCTCAGGCGTGGCGCTGGTGGCAACGTCGAAGTCCTTGGGCGTGATATTGAGCAGCATGTCGCGTACGCACCCGCCCACCAGATAAGCCTGGTAGCCGGCGTTCTGCAACCGTTCGACGATGTTCACCGCATAACGGCTGAATTGAGCGCGCTGCAATGAATGCTGATTGCTGTTAAGCACTTCAGGCGTGCTGCGAATTTGTTGCGTTCGACGCAAGGGAGAACGGAATGACTGGAACAACTTCTTCAGCATGGGATGCACTGTTTGAAGGAATGTTCGGCCATAACGAAGAATGACCGCATGATGGGCGGGGATTCTAGCATTTAGTCAGGGGATGGTGTAGGAACAAGCTGCGGCCTTGCGCCATAAGCCTTAAATCGCCAGAGCGCTCAAGCTAAACGCCGGAAACTACAAGGGGAGCCGAAGCTCCCCCAGAAGTAGTTGCGTGCTCTATTTTTATTATTGATTGCGGGCTTCTTGTTTTTGTTGATCGCCCTCGTCAGGAAGCTTTACCTTCATGACACTCCCAATCGGGAGTCAAGAGCAAACGGATTGCTTTGGTCGCTGTGTTGCTGATCTACGATCCAACCAGTTCAGGCTCTGCCTTAGGGCAGTTTTTTGTTGTTCTCGGCCTGGTTGCGGGGCAAGCCCCAAATGCAACGCCTCTCCAAAAGAATCAGTTAGCTGCGCCTCCGCCGTGTTGTTTTTGTTATGCGTGAGTCGATTCGTCTTATTTTTATTGTCTTGTACAAAGCTTGTTATTGTTTTTGTACTAAGCATATAGCAGGGTGCGTGCCAACTTTTGCACCGCCCAGCAAAACCGGGGGTTTGCTGGGTTTTCGAGAGGTTGTTGGACGAAAAAAAGCCGGGGCTTCGTTACCGTAAGCCCCGGCTTTTGTTACGTAAAAATTCTGCGGTAACAGTTTTTTCACATCTGAGGGTGTTACCCGCAGGCGCGCATACTCAGCTTTCGCTGGCCACCCCGGTCTTGCGCCGTGGAATACCCAGGCGCTGGCGCCGTTCCCACAAGCACTTGCGGCTCACGCCAAGCTTGCGGGCCAGTTCGGTCTCGGTCATGTGGTCCTGATGCTCCAGGACGAAATGCTGGAAGTAGTCTTCCAGTGACAAATCTTCCGTCGGCTCATGGCTGGTATTGCTACCGCCGCCTGGCTGTGGGGCCATGTCGAGGAAGTCGTCGTCTTCAAGATCGCTGAGTTCGATATCGATGCCCAGCAGTTCAGCGGAAATTTCCGGGCTTTCCGACAGGATCACCGCACGCTCGACAGCGTTTTCCAGCTCTCGCACGTTACCCGGCCACGAGTAATGCCGAATCGCCTGCTCGGCGTCCGCGGCGAATTTCAGGTCGGTGCGGTTGATGCGCGCACTTTGACGCAGCAGGAACGCGTTGGCGATTTCGTTGACGTCGGCACCACGCTCGCGCAGCGCCGGCAGCTTGAGGGCGATGACGTGCAGGCGGTAATACAAGTCTTCCCGGAACTGGCCGATCTTGGCCAGGCTCTTGAGGTCACGGTGGGTCGCGGCGATCAATCGCACGTCGACCTTCTGTGACTGCACCGAGCCGACGCGACGAATCTCGCCTTCCTGCAGTACCCGCAGCAATCGCGCCTGGGCTTCCAGGGGCAGTTCGCCGATTTCGTCGAGGAACAAGGTGCCGCCGTCCGCCGCTTCCACCAGGCCCGCACGCCCGGCGCTGGCGCCAGTGAACGCGCCTTTCTCGTGGCCGAACAGTTCGGACTCGATCAGCGACTCGGGGATCGCCGCGCAGTTCACCGAAATCATCGGTGCCTTGGCGCGCTTGGACAGGTTGTGCAGTGCACGGGCCACCAGTTCTTTACCGGTGCCCGATTCACCCTGGATCAATACATTGGAGTCGGTCGGCGCAACCTTGCGGATCTTGCTGTAAAGGTCCTGCATCGGTGGGCACGAGCCGATGATGCCGATCTCGCCATTGCTGTTGTCGACCCCAGGTTTGTCCGCGCCGTTGGCGGCCTTTCCGGCGGGGCGCGCTTCGGCCTGCGCACTGCCGGCCGACTGCCGGTCGCGCAGGATACGCGCCACGGCCTGGAGCATCTCGTCGTGGTCGAAGGGCTTGGCGATGTAGTCCACCGCGCCCATCTTCATGGAGTCCACCGCCGAGCGCAGGCTGGCATAGCTGGTCATGATCAGCACCGGGGTGCCCTGGCCCAGCTTGATCAGCTCGGTGCCCGGTGCGCCCGGCA
Organism: Pseudomonas palleroniana; assembly: GCF_022836895.1. Classification (NCBI taxonomy): domain Bacteria; kingdom Pseudomonadati; phylum Pseudomonadota; class Gammaproteobacteria; order Pseudomonadales; family Pseudomonadaceae; genus Pseudomonas; species Pseudomonas palleroniana. The sequence goes on from NZ_CP092411.1 coordinate 1,476,601, forward strand.
GGCGCAGGTCACTGACAATCAGGTCGAACGTGGGAATGCTGAATCGCTCTTGGGCTTCCTGCACCGAGCCGGCTTCGCTGACCTGATACTGATTACGTTCAAGCAGGCGACGCAAGGCAGAGCGGATAATGGTTTCGTCTTCGACGATCAAAATGTGCGGCATTGATTCAATTCTCTCGACGGTCTCAGTTCACAGCGGACGTCGCTTCGACATGACGCGGCAAGGTCACCCGGATACGGGTGCCGCGTTGGCTTTCGGTGTCAGCCGGGCTGTCGATGGTGATTTGTCCATAATGCTCTTCAACGATGGAATAGACCAGTGCAAGGCCCAGACCGGTACCTTCACCTGGATCCTTGGTGGTGAAGAAAGGTTCGAACAATCGGTCCATGATGTTCTGTGGAATGCCGCTGCCTTCGTCTTCCACGATCAGATCGATCGTGTGCTCGAAAGCCTCGCTCTTGACACGTACCGCGCTGCCGGCCGGTGATGCGTCACGGGCGTTGGACAGCAGGTTGATCAACACCTGCGCCAAACGTTGGGAGTCGCCGTCGACCCAGTGATCCGGGTCGCACAGATTGAAAAACTGTACTTCGAAATTGCGCCGGTTCAAGGCCAGCAGCCCAATGGCATCCTGCGCCACTTCGGCCAGGCACACGGCTTCATCCTGGTTCTGATGCGCCCCTGAGTGGGCGAAACTCATCAGCGATTGCACGATGCGCGAAACACGTTTGGTCTGCTCAAGGATTTGCCCGCTGATCTCGGTGATCTCGCCGTCTTCTTCGCGTTCTTCGCGCAGGTTCTGCGCCAGGCAGGCGATACCGGTGATCGGGTTGCCGATTTCGTGGGCGACACCCGCCGCCAGTCGGCCGATGCTGGCCAGGCGCTCAGAGTGCACCAACTTGTCTTCGAGCATCTGGGTTTCGGTCAGGTCTTCCACCAGCAGCACCAGGCCGCTGTTGCCGGGGGCGAGCGGTTCGTCAATCGCCGCCTTGTGCAGGTTGAGCCAGCGGGTCTGGCCGTCGAGGGCCAGATGCTGCTTGTGCAAGTGTTCGTCGGGCAGGTTGATGAAGCCTTGCAGCAGTTCTTTCCACGGCTCGCCCAGGGTATTCAAGCGTGAACCCACTACTCGCTGGGCGGCGATGCCGGTGAGTTCTTCCATGGCTTTGTTCCACATCAGGATCTCTTGATCCTTGGCCAGGGAGCACACACCCATCGGCAGTTCCTGCAGCGTCTGGCGGTGGTAGCGGCGTAGCGCATCGAGTTCGGCGGCGAGGCCGGTAAGGCGTGAGTGGTAGTCCTCCAGCCGGCTCTCGATGAAGTGGATGTCTTCGGTGACGTAGTTTTCACCGCCGGCCTTGTAGGGCAAGAACGTTTCGACCATGTCCTGGGACACGCTCGGCCCCATGAGGCCGGAAAGGTTGGCTTCGATACGATCACGCAGGCGGCGCAGCGCATAAGGGCGGCGCTCGTCAAACGGCAGGTAGAGATCGCGCAATGCCTGTTCGACTTCTTTTTGTGCCGCCTTGGCACCCAGTGGCTTGGCCAGTTGCGTGGCGAACTCCTGGGGTGAGGCGGCGTGCAGCTCGCGGCGTTGCGGGCGACGTACGTTATCCACTGCGCAGGCTTCAGCGGCGCTGGTTTCTTCGGGGCTGGCGTTGGTGAACAGCGAGATCAGGGTGAACATCAGCACGTTGGCGGCCAGGGACGCGATCGCCGCCATGTGCCAACTGGTGTCATCCAGCACGTAAATCATGTTCAGCAACGGGATGTAGAAACCCTGGAGGTTGCCGACCAACGGCAACAACATGGTGACGATCCACACCAGGATGCCGGCCAGCAGCCCGGCGACAAAACCACGGCGATTGGCGGTTGGCCAGTACAGCACCGACAACACTCCCGGCAGGAACTGCAAGGTGGCGACGAACGCGACGATCCCGAGGTTGGCCAGGTCTTGGCCTGCGCCCAGCAGCAGGTAGAAACCATAGCCGGCCATGATGATGGCGACGATCAGTGCGCGGCGCGTCCATTTCAGCCAGCGGTAGATATTGCCTTCGGCAGGCGGCTGGTAGAGCGGCAGTACCAGATGGTTGAGCGCCATCCCCGACAGGGCCAGGGTGGTCACGATGATCAAGCCGCTGGCCGCCGATAAGCCGCCCACGTAGGCGAGTAGCGCCAGGGCCGGGTTATTCGCGGCGATACCGACGCCGAGGGTGAAGTATTCCGGGTTGGTGGTGGCTCCCAGCTTCAGGCCGGCCCACAGGATCAGCGGCACCGCCAGGCTCATCAGCAGCAGGAACAGCGGCAAGCCCCAACTGGCGCTGACCAGTGAGCGCGGGTTGAGGTTCTCGGTGAAGGTCATGTGGTACATGTGCGGCATTACGATCGCCGAGGCGAAGAACACCAGCAGCAGCGTGCGCCACGGACCTTCCTGCAAGGGGGTGTGCAGGGCGGCGAGGGCGGTCTGGTTTTGCAGCAGCCACAGCTCCAACTGTTGCGGGCCGTCGAACACGCCATACAGTGCGTAGAGGCCGACGCCACCGATGGCGATCAGCTTGATGACCGACTCGAAGGCTATCGCGAATACCAGGCCTTCGTGTTTTTCACGGGCGGCAATATGGCGCGAGCCGAAGAAAATCGTGAACAGGGTGATCAGCGCACAGAAGGCCAGGGCAACGCGATGCTGCACCGGCTCGCGGGTCAGGATGCTGATGGAGTCGGCCACCGCCTGGATCTGCAGGGCCAGCAAGGGCAGGACGCCAATCAACATGAATACGGTGGTCAGCGCGCCGGCCCAGGTGCTGCGAAAGCGAAAGGCAAACAGGTCTGCCAGGGACGACAACTGATAGGTGCGGGTGATTTTCAGGATCGGATACAGCAACACGGGCGCCAGCAGGAATGCGCCGGAGACCCCGAGGTAGCTGGAAAGGAAGCCATAACCGTACTGATAGGCCAGGCCCACGGTGCCGTAGAACGCCCAGGCACTGGCGTAGACGCCCAGGGACAAGGTGTAGGTCAGCGGATGGCGAATGATCGCCCGCGGAATCATTCCGCGCTCACTGATCCAGGCGACGCCGAACAACGCGGCCAGGTAGGCGGCGCTGATCAGCAGCATCTGGGTGAGGCTAAAGCTCATCGGCATCTTTTTGGCTCTGCAGGATGAAAGTCACGACGATCAGGATCAGCCACAGCAGATAAGGGCGGTACCAGGCGCCCGTGGCGTCGATCCACCAATCCATGATGGCGGGGGAAAACAGGTAGATCCCGACGACCAGCAGCAGGACCAATCGATAGATGTACATGTTGGCCTCTGTGTGAAAACGTGCGGCGATGGTAACGGATGGCTGGCAAGCTGCAAGCGCCTTCAGCTTAATTGCGCTTCCGCCAACGTGAGTGTGCGCGGGATCTTTGCGGCATCCCAGTGCGCAATGCCCCAATCGAGCAGCTCCCGTGGGCTGGCGTGGAGCAGTTCGTCGCCCGGTTGCTGGCCAAGGGCACGCAATGCTCTCAATAGCAACGGCGTGGCCTGGTCGGGTGCCAGCGGTGGAGAACGGTAGGATTTGCCCAGTTTGTTACCGTCCGGCTGGATGATCAGCGGCACGTGCAGATAGCGCGGCTGGCGCAGCCCCAACAACTCTTGCAGATACAGTTGGCGCGGTGTGGAGTCGAGCAGGTCGGCTCCGCGCACGATATCGGTCACCCCTTGCCAGGCATCGTCGAGCACCACGGCCAATTGGTAGGCATACAGGCCGTCTCGACGCCGGATGATGAAGTCGCCCACGTCGCGGCCCAGGTGTTGTCGGAATTCGCCTTGTACACGATCGGTAAAGTGGTACTCCAACTCTGGAACGCGCAAACGGATGGCGGCGTCCTGCTGATCGTGACCGGCATTGCGGCACAGGCCCGGGTAAATCCCGTTGTAGGTTTCCAGCTGTTTGCGTGAGCAGGTGCAGGCGTATGCCAAGCCGTGGCTGAACAGGTCATTCAGCACTTTGGCGTAGGCATCATGCCGCTCGCTTTGTCGGACCAGTTCGCCATCCCATTCAAAGCCGTAGCTTTCCAGGGCATGCAAAATGGCCGCCTGGGCGCCGGGTTCTTCACGCGGAGGGTCGAGATCTTCCATGCGCATCAGCCAGCGGCCATGGTTGGCGCGAGCATCGAGGTAGGAGGCGAGGGCTGCAACCAGCGAGCCAAAATGCAGGTGGCCGCTGGGCGTGGGGGCGAAGCGCCCGATATAGGTAGAGGCTGTCATGGGCCGGATACTACTGGAATTCGGTAAATCCCAGAAACCAAAATGGGGCGTTCGCACGCCCCATTCGTTCAGCTCGGCAGGAATTACTTGCCGACCTGTTTTTCCTTGATTTCAGCCAAGGTCTTGCAGTCTACGCAGAGGTCTGCGGTAGGACGAGCTTCCAGGCGGCGAATACCGATCTCGACGCCGCAGGATTCGCACCAGCCGTATTCCTCGTCTTCGATCAGTTGCAGGGTCTTGTCGATTTTCTTGATGAGCTTGCGTTCGCGATCACGGGCGCGCAACTCGAGGGCGAATTCCTCTTCCTGGCTGGCACGGTCGGCCGGGTCCGGGAAGTTGGCGGCTTCGTCCTTCATGTGGTCAACCGTACGGTCGACTTCCTGCATCAAGTCCTGCTTCCACTTCTTCAGGATATTGGAGAAGTGTTTGCGCATGGGCTCACCCATGTACTCCTCACCTTTTGTCTCGACATAAGGTGTGAAGCCGCTGAGGGCTGAGGATTGTTGTTGCTTTGCTTGGGTGGACATGAATAGACCGCCTCTCACTCTTCTAATCCATTGCGCAGGATTGCAACGTCACCGACACCTGCCGGCCCTGCGGCTGCAAGCGGGCGAACTTACCAGATAGATTCGGGGTGCGCCACTCCCGGTTGTCGAGGCCCATCGCACGGGGGCGTAAATAGCAGCGGCCCGTCGTGGCTGGGTATGAATCGTCTCGAATACTGATTTTAGTCGTTTTGCGCGTGTGTGCCCGCACCGTTCAAGTGGCCGAGCAGGCAATAGAACATGTTTTACGGCGTGGGTTCGGTAGAATCCGGATTTTGTCCTCACGGTTAAGGAAGGCTAATGGCTCAGCCCTATAGTGCGCGCAGTCGCGCCATCGAACCTTTTCATGTCATGGCGTTGCTGGCGCGCGCCAATGAGCTGCAGGCGGCGGGTCATGATGTGATCCATCTGGAAATCGGTGAGCCGGACTTCACCACGGCCGAGCCGATCATTCAGGCGGGGCAGGCGGCCTTGGCCAACGGCAAGACCCGCTATACCGCGGCTCGTGGGTTGCCTGAGCTGCGTGAGGCCATCAGCGGGTTCTATCGGCAGCGCTACGGGCTGGATGTCGATCCTGAGCGCATTCTGATTACGCCCGGTGGCTCCGGCGCCTTGTTATTGGCGAGCAGCCTGTTGGTGGACCCCGGCAAGCACTGGCTGCTGGCGGACCCCGGCTACCCCTGTAACCGGCATTTCCTGCGGTTGGTGGAGGGGGCTGCGCAGCTGGTGCCGGTAGGTCCGGAGGTGCGTTACCAATTGAATGCCGATCTGGTTGAGCGGTATTGGGATCACGACAGCGTCGGCGCGCTGGTGGCTTCGCCTGCCAACCCGACCGGTACGATTCTTACGCGTGACGAATTGGCCGGGTTGTCGAGGGCAATCAAGGCGCGCAAGGGCCACTTGGTCGTAGACGAGATCTATCACGGCCTCACCTACGGCACTGAGGCTGCCAGCGTACTGGAAGTCGACGATGATGCCTTTGTGCTCAATAGTTTTTCGAAGTACTTCGGTATGACCGGCTGGCGCCTGGGATGGCTGGTAGCGCCTCCCGCCGCTGTCGGGGAACTGGAGAAGCTGGCGCAAAACCTCTATATCAGCGCGCCAAGTATGGCCCAGCACGCGGCGCTGGCCTGCTTTACCCCACAAACCCTGGAGATTCTGGAGGCGCGCCGCGCTGAATTCGGTCGCCGTCGGGACTTTCTGCTGCCGGCATTGCGCGACTTGGGCTTCGGTATTGCCGTAGAACCTGAGGGCGCTTTCTATTTGTATGCCGATATCAGCGCGTTCGGCGGTGATGCCTTCGCGTTCTGTCGCCACTTCCTCGAAACCGAACATGTCGCTTTTACACCGGGGCTGGATTTCGGCCGCCATCAAGCCGGTCACCATGTGCGTTTTGCCTACACGCAAAACCTTGAACGGCTAGAAGAGGCTGTGGAGCGCATTGCTCGCGGCTTGCAGAGTTGGCAAGGCTGATGCGCTTTCATCCTCCTCTGGAACAAGGGCGGCTGATTCGCCGTTACAAGCGTTTTCTCACCGATATCGAAACGGATGCCGGCGAGTTGCTGACTATTCACTGTCCGAACACCGGCTCGATGCTCAATTGCATGCTAGAGGGTGGGCAGGTCTGGTTCAGCCGTTCCGATGACCCAAAGCGCAAGCTGCCAGGCACCTGGGAAATCGCCGAAACGCCTCAGGGCCGATTGGCATGCATCAACACGGCGCGCGCCAATCAGCTGGTCGAAGAAGCGTTGCGTGCTGGGGTAATCACTGAGCTCAACGGCTTTACCGCGCTGAAGCGCGAGGTGCCTTACGGGCAGGAGAAAAGCCGTATCGACTTTCGCCTGGAATATCCCCAGGGCGCAGCTTATGTGGAGGTGAAAAGCGTGACGCTGGGGTTTGACGGCTCTTCCGTGGCGGCCTTTCCTGATGCCGTGACCCAGCGCGGTGCCAAGCATTTGCGTGAGCTGGCGCACTTGGCGCGTGAAGGTGTGCGGGCGGTGCAGTTGTACTGCGTGTGTCTATCGGGGGTTGATGCGGTGCGGCCGGCGGTGGAGATTGATGCCGGTTATGCCGCTGCGCTGCGTGAGGCCAAGGCCGCCGGCGTTGAGGTGTTGGCCTATGGCGTGCGGGTGACGCCTGAGGAAATGTACGTCGACCGTCGGTTGGAGGTGCTGCTGGGCGACTAGAGTTCAACCCATAAGCCTTGTTCGTCTTCGCGGCCGAGCAGGGGGGTGAGGCTTTCGCCTGCACAAGGGCCGGCGATGCACTCGCCGCTTTCAACCAGAAACAGCGCGCCGTGGGTGGCGCATTGGATCAGGCTGGCGCTGGAGTCCAGGAACTGGTTGGGTTGCCACTCCAGTGGAATGCCGCGATGGGGGCAACGGTTGATATAGAAGTAGGCAATGCCGTCCCGGCGCACGGCCAATAGCTTGCGACCGTCGATATCAAAGCCGCGGCTGCTGTTGGGCGCGAGGGTTTCGGAGGGGCAGAGAAACTTCATTTCAATCCTTAAGTGCCTTGACGTTCAAATGCAAACAATTATCAAATGCCCGCTTCGCCCGTCGGCTGACCGGGTGCTTCATACGATGTAAGGCGGGTGTTATCTGTCACATCGATGTGCGCTTGAGTGGCCCTGCCCTTGGAAGGAAACCCTGTTATGCGCTTGAGTACCAGCGTTTTTGCGCTTGTTGTCTCACTGCTGGTCAACCACGGGGCACAAGCCTCTGAACAGCCACAACGTTGGGTCAGTGCCGGTGGGGCGTTGTCGGAATGGGTGACGGCCCTGGGTGCTGAGTCGAAGTTAGTGGGGGTCGACACGACCAGCCAGCACCCGGAGTCGCTCAAGGCGTTGCCGAGTATTGGTTACCAGCGGCAGCTGTCGGCTGAAGGCATTCTCAGCCTGCGCCCGCAGATCCTCGTCGGTACCGAGGAGATGGGGCCGCCGCCGGTGCTGGCGCAGATTCGTGACGCCGGTGTGCGGGTGGAAATGTTCTCGGCCCAGCCGGATTTGCCAACCTTGAAAGGCAACCTGCAGCACTTGGGCAAATTGCTGGGCAGTGAAGCCAAGGCCAGCGAGCTGTTTACCGAGTATGAGCAGGCTCTTGAGCAGCAGAAGCATTGGGTCGCCAAGGCGCAGGCTACGCAAAAGGCACCGGGTGTGCTGTTGTTGCTGGGCCACGCGGGTGGCAAGCCGCTGATTGCGGGTAAAGACACTGCCGCCGACTGGATATTGCAGCAGGCAGGCGGCCATAACCTGGCGACTCACACCGGTTACAAACCGTTTTCGGTCGAATCGCTGGCGGGGCTGAGCCCTGACGTGTTGGTGTTTGCCGACCGAGCTTTGACCGGCGATGCAGCGCGTGCGGCTCTGTTCAAAGAGAACCCGATCCTGGCTTCAACCCCGGCGGCCAAGCAGGCGCGAGCGTTTGAGTTGGACCCGACCCTGCTGGTCGGCGGCCTTGGGCCTCGCCTGCCAAAAAGTTTGGTTGAGCTGTCTGCCGGGTTCTATCCCTCCCAGGCCAAGCCTGCCCCATGACCACACTGGTAAAGCCGAAGACACTGTTTATCGGGTTGTCGCTGATGTGTGTATTCGCGACTTGGCTTTCATTGGCGCTGGGGCCCGTCAGTCTGCCTTTGCTGGATACGCTCAAGGCCGCTTTGCGCTTGATGGGGTTGCCGATTGATGCGCAAGGCCTGGAGCAGGCCGAATTGATCTTGGGACAAATCCGTCTTCCGCGCACGTTGCTGGGTTTGTCGGTGGGCGGCGTGCTGGCGCTGTCGGGCGTGGCGATGCAAGGCCTGTTTCGCAACCCGTTGGCTGATCCCGGGTTAGTGGGGGTGTCTAGTGGCGCAGCGCTGGGGGCAGCGATCGCGATTGTCGGTGGTTCGTTTTTTGGCGGGTTACCGGACGCGTTCGGGCCCTATTTGTTGTCGCTGTGTGCATTTCTTGGCGGCTTGGGGGTTACCGCGCTGGTATATCGATTGGGGCGCCGTAATGGCCAGACCCATGTCGCGACGATGTTGCTGGCCGGCATTGCTCTTACGGCTCTCGGCAGTTCGGCTGTGGGCCTGTTCACCTATCTGGCAGATGACGCTACGTTGCGTACCCTGACTTTCTGGAACCTGGGCAGCCTCAATGGCGCCAGTTATTCGCGGTTATGGCCATTGCTGCTGGTGAGCGCGGGTGTGGCGCTTTGGTTGCCGCGCCGGGCCAAGGCGTTGAATGCACTGTTATTGGGTGAGTCCGAGGCCAATCACTTGGGCATCGATGTCGAAAGGCTCAAGCGCGAATTGGTGTTCTGCACCGCGCTGGGTGTGGGCGCTGCGGTAGCGGCGGCGGGGATGATCGGTTTTGTCGGCCTGGTAGTGCCGCATCTGGTGCGGTTGCTGGCGGGCCCGGACTATCGGGTGTTGTTGCCGGCCTCGGTACTGGCAGGCGCAAGTTTGCTGCTGTTTGCGGACTTGGTGGCGCGCCTGGCGCTGGCACCTGCAGAGCTGCCGATCGGCATCGTGACCGCGTTCATTGGCGCACCGTTCTTTTTATATCTGTTGTTGCGGGGGCGCGCCTGATGCTACGTGTGGAAGGGCTGCAGATTCGGCGCGGGCGCAAGGTGGTGCTGACGGATATCACGCTGGATCTGTTGTCGGGCGAAGTGCTCGGTGTGCTGGGGCCCAACGGCGCCGGTAAAAGTACCTTGCTCGGTGCGTTGTGCGGGGAGCTGCATCCGGACCAAGGCAGCGTCTGGCTGGCTGAGCAGGCGTTGACGCATTGGAGTGGCCCGCATCGTGCGCAGCGTTTGGCGGTGTTGCCGCAAACGTCGACCCTGGACTTCGCTTTTCGTGTCGAAGAGGTCGTGGGCATGGGCCGCTTGCCCCATCAGACCGGACGGGTACGCGATGATGAAATCATCGCCGCAGCCTTGCACGCGGCGGACGCCGGGCATTTGAGTGGTCGCAGCTATTTGGCGTTGTCCGGCGGCGAGCGTCAACGTGTGCACTTGGCACGGGTGCTGGCGCAGTTATGGCCGGGCGAAGCGGGTCAAACCTTGCTGCTGGATGAGCCGACATCGATGCTGGACCCTCTGCATCAACACACGACGCTGCAGGCCATCCGCCGCTTTGCCGATCGAGGGGCGGCCGTATTGGTGATTCTGCACGATCTGAACCTGGCGGCTCGCTACTGCGATCGTATCCTGTTGCTGGAAAACGGCTGCCCACAGGCCTTGGACACGCCATCAAACGTGTTGCGGCCGGAATTGCTCAAGGCTGTGTTTGGCTTGGATGTGCTGGTTCAGCCGCATCCGGAGCTTGGGCATCCGTTGATAATTGCGCGCTGAAAGCAGCTTCTCACAGGCGGCTTTTATCAGGCAAAAAAAGACCCGGCAAGAGCCGGGTCAAATAACCGTGATTAGCCTGATGAGGAGATAATCTGAGAGTCCGAACCAAGGGTCTTTCAGTTATCGGCTGATCTCGCGACCAGTTGTGATAATCATAACGATTCTCATTTGTGAGTCAACAGTTGTTTTGGCTGCCTATCGAATTTTCTCAAACAGCTGTTTGGAACGCTTGTAAACCTTGGGGTTTGTGGCCGATCTAATTTTTCTGGCGCGCTGAAATCGCATCCAACTGACGGTTCAACGCTTCCTTGCGCTCCGCGGGGATGTCGTTCCAGTGCACATCCATCAATGCACCTTCGATTGCATACAGCAGTACTTTCGAGGCCCGGAAGCCACGAGTCCGCACGGCGCGGTAGGCATCAACCGCTCCCAGGCGGCGCAAATCCGACGCACTGTGGATACCCACTGCATGCAGCCATTGCGCGGAGGTCTTGCCGAGGTTTTTCAGGTGTTGCAGCTCATCGTTCATCAAGCCTCCTTGCGACGGCCGAATGGTGCGGTGGGTATCGTGACCAGGCAAGCCTGAAAGGAGTGTAGCGCTCAGTAGGAAAAGCGTAGTTCATTGGGCAGAAACGGCTGAAAAGCTATAAGAGTGACGAACACGCTTCAGCCACAAGCAGGCGAGGACTACCGGCGCGCTTGAGGGCGTGCCGGGGGGGGAAGGGGGCAGGCGCTGTTACTTGGTGCGGTAGCGCAGCCGGGTGCCGAAGTTGACGGACATCAGGATTTCATCAGCGGTCAATTCGGCTGGAAAGTAGGTGCCGGAGATCTGCGCATGCGCCAGGCTGGCGCCTTCCAGCGAGCAGTCGCGTAGATCCAGGCCGCGCAGGTCGGCCGAGCGGAAATAGGCATCGGTGAAGTCCACGCCGGTGGCGTTCAGGTCGCGCAGGTCCAGCCCTCGGAAGTCGCCACCGCGCAGGTTGATGACACCCTCTTTGGGGCGCTCCTGGTTAAAGCCGCGGATATCGTCTTTATGCAGGAGAGCGAAGAGCGGAGTATCAAGAAGCTTGGGCTGACTCATGATGGCGACTCCGATTGGATTTATAATGCCATTATAGTGCCACTATTTCTTGGCCGTGCACCGTAGGTCGGTGACACGACCAAGAAATATTTCTTACAGGCCGGGCAGACGCTGGCGAATGTGCGCCACGAGTGCGTCAAGCGTTCCGCTCTCATTGGTTTCTACGCGTTTGCTCAGGAGCAGTTCTTCGGCAGTCAGCGGTTCGCGGTGGGCTTGCTGTTCGTCAATAACGCTGAGTGTTGCGTCAGACGGGTCGTTTTTATCTGCCTGACGTTGCGCCAACCAGTTGGCGATAACGGCTTGTGGTGCATTGCAGTCCAGAATCAGGAAAGGCGCGCCCGTGGCTTCGGCTATCTTGGCGGCTGCGTCACGCTGTTCTCGCTTCAGGAAAGTGGCATCGAGCACCACCGGGAAGCCCGCGCGCAATATAGTGTTGGCGATTTCGTTCAGGCGCGCGTAAGTCGCAGCACTGGCGTCCTGGCTATAGATCCCGGCCTGCGGCGTGTTTTCAATCTGCTGCTCACCAAACAGGCGCTTGCGCTCGACGTCCGAACGCAGGCGCACGGCACCCAGGGCTTCAACAAGACGCATGGCGACGTGGCTTTTGCCGACGGCCGAAACGCCATGGGTAATTGCCAGGAAGCGCGACGGAATAGTGCTGTAGCTTTCCGCCAGGTTGGCGTAGTTACGGTACTGGCGCAGGGTGGTAGCGCGTTGCACCGGGTCGGCTTCGCTCGGCATGCTGAACAGCGCAACCTTGGCGCGTACCAGGGCCCGGTAGGCTTTGTAGAAGTTCAGGACTTCAAGGCCCTGATAATCGCCGGTCAATTCCAGATACTGGCTGATAAAACGTCGGGCCAGGGATTTGAGACCGCGGTCTTCCAGGTCCATGGCCAGGAAGCCGGTGTCGGCGTACACATCGGTGAAGCGGAACGGTTCATTGAATTCGATGCAGTCGAAGATCACCACGTTGCCATCGATCAAGGTGGCGTTGCCCAGGTGGATGTCACCGTGGCATTCGCGGGTGAAGCCATCAAGCTTGCGTTGTGCCAGCAATGGTTTGAGGCGTTCGAAGCTGCTTTCGGCCCAGGCTTGCAGCGCTTGCAGTTGAACCAGGTCGGCCTTGTCACTGAGGAACGGGCGGATCTGTTCGAAGTTTTGGCGTACCGGTGCCATTACCTCATCCGGGGTGCCGGCAGGGTGGTCTTGCGGCACCTTTGGCGCGTTGAGGTGGAAGTGCGCGATTTGCCGGGCCATTTCATCGATGTGCGCGCTGGTCAGCTCGCCGTTCGCCTGCAACGTGCTGAGCATCTGGCTTTGCGGGAATTGGCGCATTTTCAGCGCGTATTCGATCACCGGGCCGTCGCCGCCGATTTGCGGGGCGTCAGCGGTACCGGTGATAGGCAACACTTCAAGATACAAATCTTTGGTCAGACGCTGGTTGAGGCGCAGTTCTTCACGACAGAAGTGGCCGCGATCAGCCAGGTTGGTGAAATCCAGAAAACCGAAGTTCATCGGTTTCTTCAGCTTATAAGCATAAGCGCCGGTCAGTATCACCCAGGAAATATGGGTCTCGATGACTTGAAACGCTTCAACCGGGTGAGGGTATAAAGCCGGGTTTTGCAGGGCAGCGATCAGGGACTGGCTCACGGGCGATCCTTCAAAGTCTGGGAGAAATCATGGCAGGCATTATGGCGGCTACAGCCGGTCGTGCAAACCGCTGTCCGGCTCATGTTGATCATCAATAAAGTGCGTATAATCCGCCGCCATGACTCGAACCCGATCTCCCCGTTCCCGTAAAAAACCTCCTTCCCGCGGCCTGCGTCCCTGGTTGGGCTGGGCGCTCAAGCTCAGCCTGGTAGGCCTTGTGGTGCTTGCCGGCTTCGCGGTGTACCTCGACGCTGTGGTTCAGGAGAAGTTCTCCGGCAAGCGCTGGACCATCCCGGCCAAGGTATACGCTCGCCCGCTGGAGTTGTTCACCGGCCAGAAGCTGAGCAAGGATGACTTCCTCACTGAGCTCGATGCGCTGGGCTATCGTCGCGAACCCGTAAGCAATGGCCCGGGTGCGGCTGCCGTCAGTGGCAATACCGTCGACTTGAATACCCGTGGCTTCCAGTTCTATGAGGGCCTGGAAAAAGCCCAGCCGGTGCGCGTGCGCTTCTCCGGCGATTATGTGGCCGAGCTTTCGTCGCTCAATGGCTCGAAACTGCCTGTAGTCCGCCTGGAACCGCTGTTGATCGGCGGTATTTACCCGAAAAACCTTGAAGATCGCATCCTGATCAAGCTCGATCAGGTGCCACCGTATCTGCTGGAAACCCTGGTTGCGGTAGAAGACCGCGACTTCTACAGCCACTGGGGCGTGTCGCCCAAGTCGATTGCCCGTGCCATCTGGGTCAACACGTCCGGCGGCAAGATGACTCAGGGCGGCAGTACGCTCACGCAACAATTGGTCAAGAACTTCTACCTGACCAACGAGCGCAGCCTGACCCGCAAACTCACCGAAGCCATGATGGCGATGTTGCTGGAGCTGCACTACAGCAAGCAGGAAATCCTTGAGGCGTACCTCAACGAAGTATTCGTCGGCCAGGATGGCCAGCGTGCTGTGCACGGGTTTGGCTTGGCCAGCCAGTTCTTCTTTGGCCAGCCGTTGTCCGAATTGAAGCTGCATCAAGTCGCGTTGCTGGTGGGGATGGTCAAAGGGCCTTCCTATTACAACCCGCGTCGTAACCCGGAGCGCGCCCTTGAGCGCCGCAACCTGGTGCTCGATGTGTTGGAACAGCAGGGCGTCGCTACCGCCGAGCAGGTGGCTGCGGCGAAGAAAATGCCACTGGGTGTGACTACTCGCGGCAAGCTTGCCGACAGTTCCTTCCCAGGCTTTATCGACCTGGTCAAACGCCAATTGCGTGAAGACTACCGCGACGAAGACTTGACCGAAGAAGGCTTGCGGATTTTCACCAGTTTCGACCCGATTCTGCAGATGAAGGCCGAAGCGTCCGTCAATGACACCTTCAAGCGCCTGACCGGTCGCAAGGGCTCGGATGAAGTGGAAGCGGCCATGGTTGTGACCAACCCGGAAACCGGTGAAGTCCAGGCCATGATCGGCAGTCGCCAAGCCAGTTTCGCCGGTTTCAACCGTGCGCTGGATGCCGTGCGGCCGATCGGTTCGCTGGTCAAGCCTGCGGTCTACCTGACGGCCTTGGAGAAACCAAGCAAATACACCCTGACCAGTTGGCTGTCGGATGAACCGCTGTCGGTCAAGGGTGCCGATGGCCAGGTATGGACGCCGCAGAACTTCGATCGCCGCTCCCACGGCACGGTGTTCCTGTATCAAGGCCTGGCGCATTCCTACAACATTTCCACCTCGCGCCTCGGGCTTGAAGTGGGCGTGCCGAACGTGCTGAAAACCTTGGGGCGCCTGGGCATCAACCGTGAGTTCCCGGCGTTCCCATCGATGCTGCTGGGCGCCGGTGCGATGACCCCGATGGAAGTGGCCACGATGTACCAGACCCTCGCCAACGGGGGGTTCAATACGCCGATGCGCGGCATTCGCAGCGTACTGACCGCCGACGGTGAGCCGCTCAAACGTTATCCGTTCCAGATCCAGCAGCGTTTCGACGCGGGCTCCATCTACCTGATTCAGAACGCCATGCAGCGCGTAATGCGTGAAGGTACGGGGCGCTCGGTCTATAGCGTGTTGCCGTCCAACCTGACGCTGGCGGGCAAGACCGGCACCAGTAACGACTCTCGCGACAGCTGGTTCGCTGGCTTCGGCCAGGATGTGCTGGCGGTGGTGTGGCTGGGCCGAGATGACAACGGCAAAACGCCGTTCACCGGTGCCACTGGTGCATTGCAGGTCTGGACCAGTTTCATGCGCAAGGCCGACCCGCTGCCGTTGAACATGCCGCAGCCGGACAATATCGTGCAGGCATGGATTGATCCGCACACCGGCCAGGGTTCCGATGCCAACTGTCCGGGTGCGGTACAGATGCCGTATATTCGCGGCAGCGAGCCACCACCTGGCGCCGCGTGCGGTGGCAGTGCGCCTGCTGATGCGGAGTCGGTGATGGATTGGGTCAAGGGCTGGATGAATTAAGCAAAGAGGGTTTCAAGTGAACAAGTGGTGGATTCCAGCTATTACAGCTCTGGCTTTGCTCAACGGTTGCTCCAGTGTGCAACGTGGCTCCATTCCCGTAGTGGATTCGAGCACGACCGTTTCCAATAACGACCGGATTTCGGCCAACGGCGGTTTCCGCCAGACTGTCGTCAAGCGTCCTGCCCAGGCCCCTCAAGCCGTGCCGCAGGATTCGGGCGTGGTCGTCATGGTGCCGGGTGCCGGAGCCGCTACCTCGGCGCCGATCAGTGCCGAGCCGTGGACGCCAGGGCCGAGCACTTCGGGCCCAGTGGATTCGACGCCGATCCAGGCCGCACCGATCAACCAGGGCACCTACAACATGCCGCCTTCGACGCCGAGCGGCATTCCATCGTCGAATGCCGGCGGCCTGTCGGCTGACGAGCAACTGGACGGGCCGGTATTGGCTTTGCTGACCACCGCCCAGCAACAGCAGGCCGGTGGTGACCTGAACGGCGCATCGTCGAGCCTTGAGCGTGCCCAACGTGTTGCACCTCGCGAGCCGCAAGTGCTGTATCGACTCGCCCAGGTGCGTTTGGCCCAGGGGGATGCACCGCAAGCCGAACAGTTCGCACGTCGCGGCCTGACTCTGGCCAACGGTCGCCCTGACCTGCAGGCCAACTTGTGGGCTTTGATTGGTGATGCGCGTGCGGCGCAAGGTGATGCCGCCGGTGCCGCCCAAGCGCGGCAGAAAGCCAAGGTCAGCCTCTGATGGATGCACGTTTTCCCGCGATTGCCGAACAGCTGCTGCTGATTGAGCGCGAGTTGCGTGTGCAGGGCTGGTGGGACGAAGTGCCCCCCAGCGCCGAGGCGCTTGGCAGCACGGAGCCCTTTTCGGTCGATACCCTGGATTTTCATCAGTGGCTGCAATGGATCTTCCTGGTGCGCATGAAGCAGATTCTCGAGCAGGATCTGCCGCTGCCCAACGCGTCGGGAATCCTGGAGATGGCCGAGATGGTCTACGCCGATCGGCCGTCGGAGAGCCTTGGCTTGCGTGATGCGCTGAAAAAGTTCGACCAACTGATCGTCGACGCTCGTTAATTGCCTGACTGCCGGTTTTTCCGGCAGTCTTGCGCATATTTCTACCGCTTGACGACATTCAGGCGAGTTTTATCCCTCCTCAAACCCCTTTCTTCTACGTTCTCGTGCGCTTAGTTGGAAAAAAGCGCAATTATTGCTTGACTTGAAGGGGCTGAAACAGAAGAATCCAAAGTCCGCTGTATCGGGACTGCCAGAAGCAGGCCCGCTCGGCAGATCATGAGGCGCATATCCGCGCCGACCTGTAACACCCGCAACGCGTTACCTCGCGCTGGGTGGGAAAAGCCCGCAACACTTGGGACGATCCCAATACTTGCTCAGTCAGTGCTGACGTAGTCGGCGACCACCGTCGCTCATGCTCTGTTGAGAAGTAAACCTATTAAGACCCGTCGGTTTTCAACGGACGGTATTCTGGCGTTTTAGAGGTGAACAACGTGGAGCTTTTATCTGGTGGTGAGATGCTCGTCCGCTTTTTGCGTGACGAAGGCGTCGACTATATCTACGGGTACCCAGGTGGTGCTCTGCTGCATGTTTACGACGCACTGTTCAAGGAACCGGCTGTTACCCACATCCTGGTTCGCCACGAACAGGCCGCGACCCATATGGCTGACGGTTACGCCCGTGCCACCGGTAAAGCCGGCGTGGTACTGGTAACGTCCGGCCCAGGCGCAACCAATGCCATTACCGGCATCGCGACTGCCTATATGGACTCCATCCCGATGGTGATCATTTCCGGCCAGGTGCCAAGCACCATGGTGGGTACCGATGCATTCCAGGAAACCGACATGATCGGTATCTCCCGGCCGATCGTGAAACACAGCTTCATGATCAAGCATCCGTCGGAAATCCCGGAAGTCATGAAGAAGGCCTTCTACCTCGCACAGTCCGGTCGCCCGGGCCCTGTGGTGGTCGATGTCCCGAAAGACATGACCAACCCGGCGGAAAAATTCGAATACGTCTTCCCGAAGAAAGCCAAGCTGCGTTCCTACAGCCCGGCCGTTCGTGGGCATTCGGGTCAAATCCGCAAGGCGGCAGAAATGCTCCTGGCGGCCAAGCGCCCTGTGTTGTACTCGGGCGGTGGCGTGATTCTGGGGGGCGGTTCAGCACCGCTCACCGAACTGGCCAAACTGCTTAACCTGCCGGTCACCAATACCCTGATGGGCCTTGGCGCATTTCCTGGGACGGACCGTCAGTTCGTCGGCATGCTCGGTATGCACGGCAGCTACACCGCCAACCTCACCATGCACCACGCCGATGTGATTCTGGCTGTAGGCGCACGGTTCGATGATCGAGTGATCAACGGCGCGAGCAAATTCTGCCCGAATGCCAAGATCATCCACATCGACATCGACCCGGCGTCCATTTCCAAGACCATCAAGGCCGATGTGCCGATCGTGGGGCCAGTGGAAAGCGTACTGACCGAAATGGTTGCCGCGCTCAAGGACATCGGCCAAGCGCCGAACAAAGAGTCCGTGGCCAGTTGGTGGAAACAGATCGACGAATGGCGCGGTGACCGCGGCCTGTTCCCTTACGACAAGGGTGACGGCAGCATCATCAAGCCACAAACCGTGATCGAGACCCTGTGCGAAGTGACCAAGGGCGACGCCTTTGTGACCTCCGACGTGGGCCAGCACCAGATGTTCGCCGCGCAATACTACAAGTTCGACAAGCCTAACCGCTGGATCAACTCCGGTGGCCTGGGCACGATGGGCTTTGGTTTCCCTGCCGCCATGGGTGTGAAACTGAGCTTCCCTGACACCGACGTCGCGTGCGTCACCGGTGAGGGCAGTATTCAGATGAATATCCAGGAGCTGTCGACATGCCTGCAGTACGGGCTGCCGGTGAAGATCGTGTGCCTGAACAACGGCGTGCTGGGCATGGTTCGTCAGTGGCAGGACATGAGTTACAACAGCCGTCACTCCCATTCCTACATGGAGTCGCTGCCAGATTTCGTCAAGTTGGTTGAAGCCTATGGCCACGTCGGCATTCGCATCACGGATTTGAAAGATCTGAAGCCGAAGATGGAAGAGGCGTTCGCCATGAAGGACCGCCTGGTGTTCATCGATATTCAGGTGGATACCAGCGAGCACGTCTACCCGATGCAGATCAAAGACGGCTCTATGCGCGACATGTGGTTGAACAAGACGGAGCGTACTTAATCATGCGGCATATTATCTCCCTGCTTTTGGAGAACGAACCCGGCGCTCTGTCTCGTGTTGTCGGCCTGTTTTCGCAACGTAACTACAACATCGAAAGCCTGACTGTGGCGCCAACCGAAGACCCGACCCTGTCGCGCCTGACGTTGACCACCGTGGGTCACGATGAGGTCATCGAACAGATCACCAAGAACCTCAACAAGCTGATCGAAGTGGTCAAGCTGGTCGACCTGTCGGAAAGTGCCCACATCGAGCGCGAGCTGATGCTGGTTAAAGTCAAGGCCACGGGTGCTCAACGTGCCGAGATCAAACGCACCACCGACATTTATCGCGGGCAGATCGTCGATGTGAGTGCCAGCGTTTATACCGTTCAACTGACCGGTACGAGCGACAAGCTGGACAGCTTCATCCAGTCGATCGGGACGGCCTCGATTCTGGAAACGGTACGCAGTGGTGTCACCGGGATTGCCCGTGGCGACAAAGTACTCAGCATCTAACCCAAATTAGCGAATGGCCTTACGGCCTGGATATATAGAGGAACCTCATGAAAGTTTATTACGATAAAGATTGTGACCTGTCGATCATCCAGGGCAAGAAAGTCGCCATCATCGGCTACGGCTCCCAGGGTCATGCACAAGCCTGCAACCTGAAAGATTCCGGCGTTGACGTGACTGTCGGCCTGCGCAAGGGCTCGGCCACTGTTGCCAAGGCTGAAGCCCATGGCCTGAAAGTCACTGACGTGGCTTCCGCCGTAGCTGCTGCCGATGTGGTCATGATCCTGACCCCGGACGAGTTCCAGTCCACGCTGTACAAGAACGAAATCGAGCCGAACATCAAGAAGGGCGCCACCCTGGCCTTCTCCCACGGTTTTGCGATTCACTACAACCAGGTTGTGCCGCGCGCCGACCTCGATGTGATCATGATCGCGCCGAAGGCCCCGGGCCACACCGTACGTTCCGAGTTCGTCAAAGGCGGTGGTATTCCTGACCTGATCGCGATCTACCAGGACGCGTCGGGCAACGCCAAGAACGTTGCACTGTCTTACGCTTCCGGCGTGGGCGGCGGCCGTACCGGCATCATCGAAACCACCTTCAAGGACGAGACCGAAACTGACCTGTTCGGCGAACAAGCCGTTCTGTGCGGCGGTACCGTTGAGTTGGTAAAAGCCGGTTTCGAAACCCTGGTTGAAGCTGGCTACGCGCCGGAAATGGCCTACTTCGAATGCCTGCACGAACTGAAGCTGATCGTTGACCTCATGTACGAAGGCGGTATCGCCAACATGAACTACTCGATCTCCAACAACGCCGAATACGGCGAGTACGTGACTGGCCCGGAAGTGATCAACGCCGAGTCCCGTCAGGCTATGCGCAACGCCCTGAAACGTATTCAGGACGGCGAATACGCCAAAATGTTCATCAGCGAAGGCGCAACCGGCTACCCTTCGATGACCGCCAAGCGTCGTAACAACGCCGCTCATGGTATCGAAGTCATCGGCGAGCAACTTCGCTCCATGATGCCGTGGATCGGTGCCAACAAGATCGTCGACAAAGCCAAAAACTAAGTCGTATGTATCAAGAGAAAACGCGGCCTAGGCCGCGTTTTTTCGTTTGGGAGGACGGGTTCTGGTATAAAGCTGCATCCTTTGCGTGCGAACACTCGCCGCAAGTACTTGTCGAATTTTTTTCACACCGTTGTAAGGTAAAGTCCATGAGCGAACGTCCCGAAGAGCCAAACCAGGCTTCTGACGCCGAAAGCCTGCTGCCGATCGATGAGCATGTCGAAGAAGGGCATGACGCGGAAGGCCGCAAGGTCCGGCATCGTGGTATCTATCTTCTGCCCAACCTGTTCACCACGGCGAACCTGTTTGCCGGGTTTTATTCCATCATCAATTCCATGAGTGCCCAAAGCGCCCTGGCGGCGGGGGATGCGGCGAGTGCCAGCAAGTATTTCGGCTTTGCTGCCATCGCGATTTTCGTCGCCATGGTGCTCGACGGCCTTGATGGTCGTGTAGCGCGCATGACCAATACTCAGAGCGCCTTCGGTGCAGAGTACGATTCGCTATCGGACATGGTTGCCTTTGGCGTTGCTCCGGCGTTGCTGGCATTTGCCTGGGCACTGGGTGATATGGGCAAGGTCGGCTGGATGGTTGCCTTCATCTATGTCGCGGGGGCTGCCTTGCGCCTGGCGCGTTTCAACACACAGGTGGGAACGGCCGACAAGCGTTACTTCATTGGCTTGGCCAGCCCTGCTGCAGCGGGAGTGGTCGCGGGTATCGTGTGGGCATTCAGCGACTACGGCATCCAGGGTTCGAAAATGTCGTTCCTGGTCGCCTTGATGGTGGCTGCGGCCGGCATGCTGATGGTCAGCAACATCAAGTACAACAGCTTCAAGGAGTTCGACCTCAAGGGGCGGGTGCCTTTCGTGGCGATCCTGATAGTGGTGTTGGTGTTCGCCGTAGTTTTCAGCGATCCACCGCGCATTCTGCTGCTGGCCTTCCTGGTTTACGCGGCTTCGGGGCCGATTCAGTATTTACTGCATCTGCGTCGGGACAAAACGTTGCCTTAATGTAATTTCCCCCATACTCCGCAGTCTATTGGTGCATCAGTCCTCCAACACTGCGGAGTAGCCATGTTAATCAAACTTCCCAAAGCCTCCGATTGTCACGAATCGGATGTCACGCCTGAATCCTTCTACCTTTCTCGTCGTAGCTTGCTCGGTGGTGCGCTGGCCGGCATCGCCGCCACTGGTCTGCCGCGTTGGGCTAGTGCTGGTGATGCTTCGCGTTATGCTGATGTTGAGCCGGGCAAGGCGCCGGCCTGGTTTGCCGAAAAGCTGTCGGGAGCCAAATGGCAGGCGGTTACGGTAAAGGACGAGGCTATTACGCCGTTCAAGGATGCCACCCACTACAACAACTTTTATGAATTCGGTACTGACAAGGGCGACCCGGCGGCGAACGCAGGCTCACTCAAGACCGAACCCTGGAGTGTGGTCATCGACGGCGAGGTGGCGAAGCCGGGGCGTTATGCCTTGGAAGATTTCATGAAACCTTATCAATTGGAGGAGCGGATCTACCGTTTGCGCTGTGTTGAAGCGTGGTCGATGGTTATTCCGTGGATCGGTTTTCCGATCTCTGCTTTGCTAAAGCAGGTTGAGCCGACATCAAATGCCAAGTACATCCGGTTTGAAACGCTTCAGGACCCTAAGAGTATGCCGGGTCAGCGGTCGAGTTTTGGATTGATCGATTGGCCTTATGTAGAAGGGCTGCGCCTGGATGAGGCGATGAATCCCTTGGCGATCCTTGCTGTGGGCATGTATGGGCGGGAGTTGCCTAACCAGAATGGCGCGCCATTGCGTTTGGTGGTGCCGTGGAAGTATGGCTTCAAGAGTGTGAAGTCCATTGTGCGGATCAGCTTGGTGAGCGAACAGCCTAAGACTACCTGGCAGAGTATTGCGGCCAACGAATATGGGTTCTACGCAAACGTGAACCCTACAGTCGATCACCCTCGCTGGACCCAGGCGCGGGAGCGGCGCTTGCCGAGCGGTTTGTTCAGCCCGAATGTGCGCGAAACGCAAATGTTCAATGGCTATTCGGATGAGGTCGCTTCTCTCTATACAGGTCTCGATTTGCGGAAGAACTATTGATGCGTTATCCCATCTGGCGCATTGGCGTTTTTATAGCGGCGGCGATATGGCCGTTTTACTGGCTGTATGAAGCATGGCGTTCTGTGCTGGGGCCTGATCCTGGGAAAGTGCTGATGGATCGGTTGGGGCTTGGGACGCTGATCTTGCTATTGATCACCTTGAGCATGACACCGCTGCAGAAGCTTAGCGGGTGGGCCGGGTGGATTGCGGTGCGGCGACAGTTGGGACTCTGGTGTTTTGCGTATGTGGTTCTGCACCTGGCGGCTTACTGCGTGTTTATCCTTGGGCTTGATTGGTCGCAATTGGGAGTGGAGCTGCGTAAGCGGCCTTACATTATTGTCGGTGCGCTGGGGTTCATTTCCTTGTTGGCGCTTGCGGTGACCTCAAACCGCTATAGCCAGCGCCGGTTGGGTAGCCGTTGGAAGAAGCTGCACCGTCTGGTGTATGTCATTCTGGGGCTCGGTTTGCTGCATATGTTGTGGATCGTGCGGGCTGATCTGAAGGAATGGGCTATCTATGCATCTATAGGTGCTCTGCTTTTAATGTTGCGTTTGCCTCCAGTGATGCGCCGGATCCCTCGTCTTATTGCGAAAAAAGCCCCCTCTGCAACAAAAACGTAATTATTGCTTGACGGCAAATTGTATCTGTCTATAATTCGCCCCACTTCCGGCGCAGTCGAAACTGAAAACTCCTTGGTAAACAAGAAGTTACGAAGATTCAGGCAGCGAATAGCTTCAGTTCATCGAAGCCCAGAAGGAGTTGATCGGGCGATGTTGTTTGGCTCTATCAACGGTTCGATCTTCTCGGTCGAAAGCGGAGAAAAAGAGGTGTTGACAGCAGCGTGTAACGCTGTAGAATTCGCCTCCCGCTAACGAGAGATCGGAAGCGCAAGTGGTTGAAGTTGTTGAAGA
Organism: Pseudomonas palleroniana; assembly: GCF_022836895.1. NCBI lineage: Bacteria > Pseudomonadati > Pseudomonadota > Gammaproteobacteria > Pseudomonadales > Pseudomonadaceae > Pseudomonas > Pseudomonas palleroniana. The sequence continues at coordinate 1,499,689 of NZ_CP092411.1, forward strand.
AATCTTCGAAAGCTTCTGAAAATAATCACTTGACAGCAAATGAGGCTGCTGTAGAATGCGCGCCTCGGTTGAGACGAAAGACTTAACCAACCGCTCTTTAACAACTGAATCAAGCAATTCGTGTGGGTGCTTGTGGAGTCAGACTGATAGTCAACAAGATTATCAGCATCACAAGTTACTCCGCGAGAAATCAAAGATGTAACCAACGATTGCTGAGCCAAGTTTAGGGTTTCTTAAAAACCCAAAGATGTTTGAACTGAAGAGTTTGATCATGGCTCAGATTGAACGCTGGCGGCAGGCCTAACACATGCAAGTCGAGCGGTAGAGAGAAGCTTGCTTCTCTTGAGAGCGGCGGACGGGTGAGTAATGCCTAGGAATCTGCCTGGTAGTGGGGGATAACGTTCGGAAACGGACGCTAATACCGCATACGTCCTACGGGAGAAAGCAGGGGACCTTCGGGCCTTGCGCTATCAGATGAGCCTAGGTCGGATTAGCTAGTTGGTGAGGTAATGGCTCACCAAGGCGACGATCCGTAACTGGTCTGAGAGGATGATCAGTCACACTGGAACTGAGACACGGTCCAGACTCCTACGGGAGGCAGCAGTGGGGAATATTGGACAATGGGCGAAAGCCTGATCCAGCCATGCCGCGTGTGTGAAGAAGGTCTTCGGATTGTAAAGCACTTTAAGTTGGGAGGAAGGGCAGTTGCCTAATACGTAACTGTTTTGACGTTACCGACAGAATAAGCACCGGCTAACTCTGTGCCAGCAGCCGCGGTAATACAGAGGGTGCAAGCGTTAATCGGAATTACTGGGCGTAAAGCGCGCGTAGGTGGTTTGTTAAGTTGGATGTGAAATCCCCGGGCTCAACCTGGGAACTGCATTCAAAACTGACTGACTAGAGTATGGTAGAGGGTGGTGGAATTTCCTGTGTAGCGGTGAAATGCGTAGATATAGGAAGGAACACCAGTGGCGAAGGCGACCACCTGGACTGATACTGACACTGAGGTGCGAAAGCGTGGGGAGCAAACAGGATTAGATACCCTGGTAGTCCACGCCGTAAACGATGTCAACTAGCCGTTGGAAGCCTTGAGCTTTTAGTGGCGCAGCTAACGCATTAAGTTGACCGCCTGGGGAGTACGGCCGCAAGGTTAAAACTCAAATGAATTGACGGGGGCCCGCACAAGCGGTGGAGCATGTGGTTTAATTCGAAGCAACGCGAAGAACCTTACCAGGCCTTGACATCCAATGAACTTTCCAGAGATGGATTGGTGCCTTCGGGAACATTGAGACAGGTGCTGCATGGCTGTCGTCAGCTCGTGTCGTGAGATGTTGGGTTAAGTCCCGTAACGAGCGCAACCCTTGTCCTTAGTTACCAGCACGTTATGGTGGGCACTCTAAGGAGACTGCCGGTGACAAACCGGAGGAAGGTGGGGATGACGTCAAGTCATCATGGCCCTTACGGCCTGGGCTACACACGTGCTACAATGGTCGGTACAAAGGGTTGCCAAGCCGCGAGGTGGAGCTAATCCCATAAAACCGATCGTAGTCCGGATCGCAGTCTGCAACTCGACTGCGTGAAGTCGGAATCGCTAGTAATCGCGAATCAGAATGTCGCGGTGAATACGTTCCCGGGCCTTGTACACACCGCCCGTCACACCATGGGAGTGGGTTGCACCAGAAGTAGCTAGTCTAACCTTCGGGAGGACGGTTACCACGGTGTGATTCATGACTGGGGTGAAGTCGTAACAAGGTAGCCGTAGGGGAACCTGCGGCTGGATCACCTCCTTAATCGACGACATCAGCTGCTTCATAAGCTCCCACACGAATTGCTTGATTCATTGAAGAAGACGATAAGAAGCAGCCCGAAATTGGGTCTGTAGCTCAGTTGGTTAGAGCGCACCCCTGATAAGGGTGAGGTCGGCAGTTCGAATCTGCCCAGACCCACCAATTTTGTGTGGGAAACGCCTGTAGAAATACGGGGCCATAGCTCAGCTGGGAGAGCGCCTGCCTTGCACGCAGGAGGTCAACGGTTCGATCCCGTTTGGCTCCACCACTACTGCTTCTGACGTTTAAAGCTTAGAAATGAGCATTCCATCGAGGTGATGGTGAATGTTGATTTCTAGTCTTTGATTAGATCGTTCTTTAAAAATTTGGGTATGTGATAGAAAGATAGACTGAACGTTACTTTCACTGGTAACGGATCAGGCTAAGGTAAAATTTGTGAGTTCTCTTAGTTGAGAAATTCGAATTTTCGGCGAATGTCGTCTTCACAGTATAACCAGATTGCTTGGGGTTATATGGTCAAGTGAAGAAGCGCATACGGTGGATGCCTTGGCAGTCAGAGGCGATGAAAGACGTGGTAGCCTGCGAAAAGCTTCGGGGAGTCGGCAAACAGACTTTGATCCGGAGATGTCTGAATGGGGGAACCCAGCCATCATAAGATGGTTATCTTGTACTGAATACATAGGTGCAAGAGGCGAACCAGGGGAACTGAAACATCTAAGTACCCTGAGGAAAAGAAATCAACCGAGATTCCCTTAGTAGTGGCGAGCGAACGGGGACTAGCCCTTAAGTGGCTTTGAGATTAGCGGAACGCTCTGGAAAGTGCGGCCATAGTGGGTGATAGCCCTGTACGCGAAAATCTCTTAGTCATGAAATCGAGTAGGACGGAGCACGAGAAACTTTGTCTGAATATGGGGGGACCATCCTCCAAGGCTAAATACTACTGACTGACCGATAGTGAACTAGTACCGTGAGGGAAAGGCGAAAAGAACCCCGGAGAGGGGAGTGAAATAGATCCTGAAACCGTATGCGTACAAGCAGTGGGAGCAGACTTTGTTCTGTGACTGCGTACCTTTTGTATAATGGGTCAGCGACTTATTTTCAGTGGCGAGCTTAACCGAATAGGGGAGGCGTAGCGAAAGCGAGTCTTAATAGGGCGTCTAGTCGCTGGGAATAGACCCGAAACCGGGCGATCTATCCATGGGCAGGTTGAAGGTTGGGTAACACTAACTGGAGGACCGAACCGACTACCGTTGAAAAGTTAGCGGATGACCTGTGGATCGGAGTGAAAGGCTAATCAAGCTCGGAGATAGCTGGTTCTCCTCGAAAGCTATTTAGGTAGCGCCTCATGTATCACTGTAGGGGGTAGAGCACTGTTTCGGCTAGGGGGTCATCCCGACTTACCAAACCGATGCAAACTCCGAATACCTACAAGTGCCGAGCATGGGAGACACACGGCGGGTGCTAACGTCCGTCGTGAAAAGGGAAACAACCCAGACCGTCAGCTAAGGTCCCAAAGTTATGGTTAAGTGGGAAACGATGTGGGAAGGCTTAGACAGCTAGGAGGTTGGCTTAGAAGCAGCCACCCTTTAAAGAAAGCGTAATAGCTCACTAGTCGAGTCGGCCTGCGCGGAAGATGTAACGGGGCTCAAACCATACACCGAAGCTACGGGTATCACGTAAGTGATGCGGTAGAGGAGCGTTCTGTAAGCCTGTGAAGGTGAGTTGAGAAGCTTGCTGGAGGTATCAGAAGTGCGAATGCTGACATGAGTAACGACAATGGGTGTGAAAAACACCCACGCCGAAAGACCAAGGTTTCCTGCGCAACGTTAATCGACGCAGGGTTAGTCGGTCCCTAAGGCGAGGCTGAAAAGCGTAGTCGATGGAAAACAGGTTAATATTCCTGTACTTCTGGTTATTGCGATGGAGGGACGGAGAAGGCTAGGCCAGCTTGGCGTTGGTTGTCCAAGTTTAAGGTGGTAGGCTGAGATCTTAGGTAAATCCGGGATCTTAAGGCCGAGAGCTGATGACGAGTCATCTTTTAGATGACGAAGTGGTTGATGCCATGCTTCCAAGAAAAGCTTCTAAGCTTCAGGTAACCAGGAACCGTACCCCAAACCGACACAGGTGGTTGGGTAGAGAATACCAAGGCGCTTGAGAGAACTCGGGTGAAGGAACTAGGCAAAATGGCACCGTAACTTCGGGAGAAGGTGCGCCGGTGAGGGTGAAGGACTTGCTCCGTAAGCCCATGCCGGTCGAAGATACCAGGCCGCTGCGACTGTTTATTAAAAACACAGCACTCTGCAAACACGAAAGTGGACGTATAGGGTGTGACGCCTGCCCGGTGCCGGAAGGTTAATTGATGGGGTTAGCTAACGCGAAGCTCTTGATCGAAGCCCCGGTAAACGGCGGCCGTAACTATAACGGTCCTAAGGTAGCGAAATTCCTTGTCGGGTAAGTTCCGACCTGCACGAATGGCGTAACGATGGCGGCGCTGTCTCCACCCGAGACTCAGTGAAATTGAAATCGCTGTGAAGATGCAGTGTATCCGCGGCTAGACGGAAAGACCCCGTGAACCTTTACTATAGCTTTGCACTGGACTTTGAATTTGCTTGTGTAGGATAGGTGGGAGGCTTTGAAGCGTGGACGCCAGTCTGCGTGGAGCCATCCTTGAAATACCACCCTGGCAACTTTGAGGTTCTAACTCAGGTCCGTTATCCGGATCGAGGACAGTGTATGGTGGGTAGTTTGACTGGGGCGGTCTCCTCCTAAAGAGTAACGGAGGAGTACGAAGGTGCGCTCAGACCGGTCGGAAATCGGTCGTAGAGTATAAAGGCAAAAGCGCGCTTGACTGCGAGACAGACACGTCGAGCAGGTACGAAAGTAGGTCTTAGTGATCCGGTGGTTCTGTATGGAAGGGCCATCGCTCAACGGATAAAAGGTACTCCGGGGATAACAGGCTGATACCGCCCAAGAGTTCATATCGACGGCGGTGTTTGGCACCTCGATGTCGGCTCATCACATCCTGGGGCTGAAGCCGGTCCCAAGGGTATGGCTGTTCGCCATTTAAAGTGGTACGCGAGCTGGGTTTAGAACGTCGTGAGACAGTTCGGTCCCTATCTGCCGTGGACGTTTGAGATTTGAGAGGGGCTGCTCCTAGTACGAGAGGACCGGAGTGGACGAACCTCTGGTGTTCCGGTTGTCACGCCAGTGGCATTGCCGGGTAGCTATGTTCGGAATAGATAACCGCTGAAAGCATCTAAGCGGGAAACTAGCCTCAAGATGAGATCTCACTGGAACCTTGAGTTCCCTGAAGGGCCGTCGAAGACTACGACGTTGATAGGTTGGGTGTGTAAGCGCTGTGAGGCGTTGAGCTAACCAATACTAATTGCCCGTGAGGCTTGACCATATAACACCCAAGCAATTTGAGTCGAAAGGCCAGATTGCGGTGTGTGAAGACGCTATGAACCGAAAGTTCGACGCTCACAAGACACCGACTTCTATTACATACCCAATTTGCTGAAGCGAAGCCAACTGGCTACGATTCAGTACCCGAATTTCTTGACGACCATAGAGCATTGGAACCACCTGATCCCATCCCGAACTCAGTAGTGAAACGATGCATCGCCGATGGTAGTGTGGGGTTTCCCCATGTGAGAGTAGGTCATCGTCAAGATTAAATTCCGAAACCCCATTTGCGAAAGCAGATGGGGTTTTGTTTTGGGCGATCGAAAATGCGTAGGGGCTCATCGAGACGGTCTTCAATGCTAAAGTCCACGCCTCGATTTTGCTTTTCCCAAGGAAGCCGTTATGCCGCAAGCGACGTCCCTCAGCGCTGGATTCATGGTGGTTCACGGCAACCGCCTGGATGAACTGCGCAGCCTGGTGGTCAGTTGGATGCGGCGCTACCCTCTGGCGCCTCTGGAAAACGAGATCGCCTTGGTACAAAGCAACGGCATCGCCCAGTGGCTCAAGCTAGCCCTGGCTGAAGATCCGGAAGATGACGACATGGGCGGCTGCGGAATCGCCGCCGCAATCGATGTGCAGCTCCCCGGCAGCTTTATGTGGCAGCTTTACCGAATGGTCCTGGGCCGTGACGAAATCCCGCCTAAATCCCTGCTCGATAAAGCTCCACTGACCTGGCGTCTCATGCGCCTACTCCCGGAACTCATCGACCAGCCGCATTTCGAGCCGCTACAGCGCTTCCTTACCCACGACACGGATTTGCGCAAGCGCTACCAACTCGCCGAACGCCTGGCCGACCTGTTCGACCAATACCAGGTTTACCGCGCCGATTGGCTGGAGGACTGGGCAGCCGGCCGGCATCAACTGCGTAACGGACGAGGCGAATCCAAGCCGCTCAACCCCGCCAATTGCTGGCAAGCCGAATTGTGGCGAGCGTTGTTGCTGGATGTGGGGGAAGAAGGCATGGCCGAGAGTCGTGCAGGCGTCCACCAACGTTTCATCGAGCGCATCAATACACTGGAGACGGCCCCTGAAGGTCTACCGTCGCGGGTGATCGTGTTCGGCATTTCATCGCTGCCCGCCCAAGCGCTGGAAGCACTCTCCGGTCTGGCACGCTTCAGCCAGGTGCTGCTGTGCGTTCACAACCCATGCCGTCACCATTGGTCCGACATCGTCGCTGACAAAGACTTGCTGCGTAACGAATATAAACGCCAGGCACGTAAAACCGGGATGCCGGTCACCCTCGACCCGCAAACCCTGCATCAGCACGCACACCCGCTACTTGCCGCCTGGGGTAAACAAGGCCGTGACTACATCAGCCTGCTGGACAGCTACGACGACCCCAACAGCTACCGCGCCGCATTCCGTGACGGCCGCATCGATCTGTTCAGTGAAAGTGAACCCCGCACGTTGCTCAATCAATTGCAGGACGACATTCTCGAACTGCGCCCGCTCAATGAAACACGCGAGCTATGGCCGGCTGTTGATCTGGAGCGCGATACTTCAATCCGCTTCCATATCGCCCACAGTGCCCAACGCGAAGTGGAGATCCTCCACGACCAGTTGCTGCAACGCTTCAGTGCCGACCCCACGTTGCGCCCCCGAGACATCATCGTCATGGTCCCCGACGTTGACAGCTATGCGCCGCACATTCGCGCCGTATTCGGACAGCTTGAGCGAAATGACCCACGCTTTATCCCCTTCACCCTCACCGACCAGGGCCAACGCGGTCGCGATCCGCTATTGATCGCCGTCGAGCATCTGCTGAAACTTCCCGACAGCCGCTTCCCCGTCAGTGAAATCCTCGACTTGCTCGATGTCCCCGCCTTGCGCGAACGTTTCGCCATCAAGGAACGCGACCTGCCGACGCTGCACCGCTGGATCGAAGGCGCAGGCGTGCGCTGGGGGCTCAACGCCGAACAGCGTGCCGGCCTGGGTCTGCCGAATGAGTTGGAGCAAAACAGCTGGCGATTTGGCTTGCGCCGCATGCTGCTGGGCTATGCGGTCGGCACCGGTGGAGCCTACGAAGGCATCGAGCCCTATGATGAAATCGGTGGCCTCGACGCTGCCCTGATTGGCCCGCTGGTGGCCTTGCTTGACGCGCTGAGTGATGCACATCACGCACTCTCGCAACCTGCGGCTCCCCAAGAATGGGGTGAGCGCCTGCAACGTCTGATGCAACGCTTCTTCCTGGCCAGCAGCGAACACGATGACTACCTGTTGGGCCAACTCGAACAACTCAGGGAGACCTGGCTGGAGACCTGCGAGTCCGTTGGCCTATACGACGAGTTACCCCTCACTGTCGTCCGTGAAGCCTGGTTGGCCGGCCTTGACCAGGGGCGTCTGTCCCAGCGCTTCCTCGCCGGCGCTGTCAATTTCTGCACGCTGATGCCCATGCGAGCGATCCCGTTCAAGCTGGTCTGCCTGCTCGGCATGAACGACGGCGATTACCCACGTGCCCAACCGCCGCTGGACTTCGACCTGATGGGCAGCGACTACCGCCCCGGTGACCGCTCACGTCGCGAAGACGACCGTTACCTGCTGCTCGAAGCGTTGCTGTCGGCCCGCGACCAGCTCTATATCAGTTGGGTGGGCCGCAGCATCCGTGACAACAGCGATCGCCCGGCCTCGGTACTGATCGGCCAACTGCGTGACCATCTCGCCAGTGGCTGGCAGAACGCACAACCACACACACCGCTGATCGACGCGATGACCCAGGAACACCCGCTCCAACCCTTCAGCGCTCGTTACTTTCACGCAGGCGATCCGCTCTTCAGCTACGCCCGCGAATGGCAGTTGCTGCACGAAACGCCTGACGCCATGGCGCAAGCATACGAACTGGCCGATCACCAACAGGAAGAACCCCTGAGCCTCGGCCAGTTGCAGGACTTCCTGCGTAACCCGGTCAAACATTTCTTCAGCCAGCGTCTGAAAGTCTTCTTTGAGGCCGCCGAAGTGCCCTTGGCCGATGAAGAACCCTTCGTCCTCGACGCACTGCAACGCTACAGCCTCAGCGACAGCCTGCTGAACGCCGCGCTGGTCAGGCCCGATCACGTGGACCACGCGCTCAATGCCCAAGCCCTGCGTCTGCAAGGCAGTGGCCTGTTGCCCATGGTCGGTTTTGGCGAGTGCCTGCGCAACGAGTTGATCGAGCCCTTACCCGGCCTGTTGCAACGCTACCAGCAACTGCTGGCGCTCTGGCCCACCCCACACACAGGGGCAGAACCGGTCAGTTTTGAGCATCAGGGCATTCGGTTGGAAGGCTGGATCAGCGGTCTGCATCGGCGCAACGATGGTGGCCTGTTAAGCGTCACCACCATCCCCAACAGCATCGGTTCGATCAAGGCGCGCAAGTGGCATCGCCTGATTCGCCCGTGGGTCAATCATGTGGTGGCCTGTGCGTGCGGTCTGTCACTCAGTACCGCTCTGGTGGCGAGCGATGACACGTTGCTACTGGCCCCGCTGGAACCATCGGCGGCCCAGGAAATCCTCGGCAACCTGCTGTTGGCCTGGCACACTGGCATGCGCAAACCGCTTCCGGTAGCCGTAAAAACCGCGTTCGCATGGCTCGGCCAGACCGATCCCGCCAAGGCCCAGGCGGCTGCAAGCAAAGCCTACGAAGGCGATGGTTTGACCCACGACGGCGAACGCCGCGAAACCCCGGCGCTCACCCGACAATTTCCCGACTACGCAACGCTTATCGCCAGCGAAGAATTCGAAGGTTGGTGCGAAACCCTGTACCGCCCACTGATCAACGCCCCATGGCGATCGCTCACCAGTTCGCAGGCCAGCACATGAGCAGCAAACCCTTGGCCCTGGCCTTCCCGCTCAAAGGCAGCCAGCTGATTGAAGCCAGCGCCGGCACCGGCAAGACCTTTACCATTTCCGCCCTGTACCTGCGCCTGGTCCTCGGTCACGGTGACGCAGAGTCAGGCTTCGGCCGTGAACTGTTGCCGCCGCAAATCCTTGTCGTAACGTTCACCGACGCCGCGACCAAAGAACTGCGTGAACGCATCCGCATTCGCCTGGCCGAAGCCGCACGCTTCTTTCGCGATGAAATCCAGCCCCCGGATACGCTGATCGCCGACCTGCGCGATCAATACCTCCCCGAGCAATGGCCCGCCTGTGCCAACCGGCTGGACATTGCCGCGCAATGGATGGATGAAGCCGCTGTCTCGACCATCCACAGCTGGTGCCAGCGCATGCTGCGTGAGCACGCTTTCGACAGCGGCAGCCTGTTCACCCAGACCCTGGAAACCGACCACAGCGACTTGCTCGGCGAAGTGCTGCGCGACTACTGGCGGTTGTTCTGCTACCCGATGCGCGACGACGCGCTCAACTGGGTGCGCAATCATTGGGGTGGCCCGGCCGCATTGATGCCACGGGTTCGCGCGCTGTTCGGCAGCGAGCGGCCGATGGACGAAACCCGCGAGCCGGCCGAGTTGATCAACGCCTGCCTGCAAGAACGCCGCGAGGCGCTGATCCAACTCAAGGCGCCCTGGCAAACATGGGCCGCCGAGCTGCGCGATATCTGCCTGCAAGCCGTGGCCGCCAAAACCGTCGATGGCCGCAAGATGCAAGCCCGCTACTTCGAACCCTGGTTTGAGAAAATCAGTGCCTGGGCCGCCGACGAAACCCTTGAGCAACTCGACATTGGCACCGGTTTTACACGGCTGACGCCCGACGGAATGGCCGAAGCCTGGAAGGGCGAGCCACCGCGCCACCCGGGCATCGATGCCATGGCCGGGCTCAAGGCGGCTCTCGACGCGCTGCCCACCCCCGACGCCGCCGTGTTGCAACACGCCGCCGGCTGGGTAGGTAAACGCTTCGAAGATGAAAAACGCCGCCGCGCCGAAATGGGCTTCGATGACATGCTGATCCGTCTGAACGCCGCCCTGCACGCCGAGGGGGGAGAGCGCTTGGCCAACGTGATCCGCGAGCAGTTCCCGGTCGCCCTGATCGATGAGTTTCAAGACACCGACCCGGTTCAATACAGCATCTTCGACAGGATCTACCGCATCGAGGACAACCACCTCGACAGCGGCCTGTTCCTGATCGGCGACCCCAAGCAGGCGATCTACGCGTTCCGTGGCGCCGATATCTACACCTATCTGCGTGCCCGTCAGGCCACCACTGGCCGTCACCACACCCTGGGCACCAACTTCCGTTCCAGCCATGCAATGGTTGAGGCGGTGAATCATGTGTTCCAACGGGCGGAAACCGGGCGTGGCGCGTTCCTGTTCCGTAAGCCGAATGGCGACAACCCCGTGCCGTTCCACTCAGTGCTGTCCCAAGGCCGCAAGGAGCAATTGCAGGTCGATGGGCAAACACTGCCGGCCATGAACCTCTGGCACCTGCCCACCGATCAACCGATTTCCAACGCGGTGTATCGTCAACAACTGGCGGCCGCCTGTGCCACGCACATTGTTGGATTGCTCAATGGCGGGCAACAAGGCAGTGCAGGCTTCCTGCAACCGGACGGCAGCTTCAAAGGCGTGCTTCCGTCAGACATCGCCATTCTGGTACGCGACGGCAAGGAAGCCCAGGCCGTACGCGCCGAATTGGCCGCCCGTGGCGTGCGCAGCGTGTACCTGTCGGATAAAGACTCAGTCTTCGCCGCCCAGGAAGCCCATGACCTGCTCGCCTGGCTCAAGGCATGTGCCGAACCTGACGTCGAGCGCCCGCTGCGGGCGGCGCTGGCCTGCGTCACCTTGAACCTGTCGCTGCATGAACTTGAACGTCTGAACCAGGACGAACTGGCGTGGGAAACCCGCGTCATGCAGTTCCGCGGCTACCGCGCGATCTGGCGCACCCAGGGCGTGCTGCCGATGTTGCGACGCCTGCTCCATGATTTCAAACTGCCGCAAACCCTGATCGCCCGTAGCGATGGCGAGCGTGTGCTGACCAACCTGCTGCACCTGAGCGAACTGCTGCAACAGGCCGCCTCGGAGCTGGACGGTGAGCAGGCGTTGATCCGCCATCTGGCCGAACACCTGGCGCTATCCGGCCAGGCGGGTGAAGAACAGATCCTGCGCCTGGAAAGCGATGAGCAACTGGTCAAGGTCGTGACCATCCACAAATCCAAAGGCCTGGAATACGACTTGGTATTCCTGCCCTTTATCTGTTCGGCCAAGCCGGTGGATGGCAGCCGCCTACCGCTGCATTATCACGATGAAAAGGGTAAGGCCCAGGTCAGTCTGCGGCCGACCGCCGAATTGATCGCCCAGGCCGACGATGAGCGTCTGGCCGAAGACCTGCGCTTGCTCTACGTCGCCCTGACCCGTGCCAAGCACGCTTGCTGGCTCGGTATCGCCGACCTCAAGCGCGGTAACAACAGCAGCTCGGTCTTGCACCTGTCCGCGCTGGGTTACCTGCTCGGAGCGGGCGCCTCCCTGGGTGAGTCTGCTGCGTTAGCGCGCTGGCTATTGGATTTACAGGCGGGCTGCGCCGCTATCGACTATGGCCACGTGCCCGAAGCGCAAGATAGCGTGTTCTACCCACCACGCAATGAAGCCACGTTGCTCGCGCCTCTGCTGCCGAAGCGCAAGGCTGCCGAAAACTGGTGGATCGCTTCCTACAGCGCTTTAAGAATCGGCGACAGCATGAGCGCCGCAAGCCTTGAAGCACCGGAAAGCCCGCAAGCCCAGAAACTGTTCGACGATGAACGCCTCGACCCCGACGCACCACGTGAAGTGGTAGCGTCTGGCGGTGACATTCATCGTTTCCCACGCGGCCCGAATCCTGGGACCTTCCTCCACGGCCTGTTGGAATGGGCGGGAGAGGAGGGCTTCAACGTAACCCCCGAAGCCATTGAAAAAGCCGTGGGTGCGCGCTGTAACCGACGCAACTGGGAGGGCTGGATCGTGACGCTCAGCGGCTGGCTGGGCCAGTTACTGCGCACGCCGTTTGCGCTGGATAACGCGCTGGTCACGCTCAACAGCCTGCAGCACTACCAGATCGAAATGGAGTTCTGGTTCGCCAGCCACAAGGTCGACGTGCTCGCCCTCGATAAGTGGGTGTGCCAGTTCACCCACAACGGTGCCTCCCGCGTGGCGGCCGAAGCGGTGTTGCTCAATGGCATGTTCAAAGGTTTTATCGACCTGACTTTCGAGCACGCCGGGCGCTTTTACGTGGCCGATTACAAATCTAATTGGCTTGGCCCCGACGACTCGTCCTACACCTTGGAAGCCATGGAGCAGTCGATCCTGGAGCATCGGTACGACCTGCAATACGTACTTTACCTGCTGGCCCTGCACCGCCAGTTGAAGGCCCGACTACCGGATTACGACTATGACCGGCACGTCGGCGGTGCGCTGTATGTGTTCCTGCGTGGCACCCAGTCTGCAAGCAAAGGCGCGTATTTCACCCGACCGCCACGGGCGCTGATCGAAGGCCTGGACCTGTTGTTCCAGGGCAAGCCCATCCCGCCCAAGGTTGAACCCGCCTGGGAACAAGGAGTTCTGCTATGAGCCTGTCGCCCCAGCCGCTTGAGGCATTGAAACCGCTCGAACGCGCCACCGACCTGGTGCAACTCCTCGATCGTTGGGTAGAGCGTGGCTGGTTGCGAGCCCTGGATAAAGCGTTTGTCGGTTTCCTGCACGAACTCGACCCACAGGCCGACCCTCTGGTACTGCTGGCGGCAGCGTTGACCAGCCATCAACTGGGCCACGGGCACGTATGCCTCGACCTGTTCGAAACCCTCAAGGCGCCGGACTTTGCCCTGTCATTACCGCCCGAAGGCGACGTGCAAACCGGCGCCATGCTGCTGCCGTCGCAATTGCTGGATGGCCTTGACGGCGCGCACTGGTGCCATGCACTGGCCGCCAGCCAGTTGGTGGCGTTGGCGGTGGATGGCAGTGAGGCTGCCCACAGTCGCCCGCTGGTCCTGTCCGGCACTCGCTTGTACCTGCGGCGCTACTGGACCTACGAACGGCGCATCGACATGGCCTTGCGCCTGCGTCTGGCTACTCAGGAAAGCCTCGCTGCCGATTTGCCGCAACGCCTGGATCGGTTGTTTGACCAACCCCCCCCGGATGGCGTGATCGACTGGCAAAAACTCGCCTGCGCCCTGGCCACTCGCGGGGCTTTCAGCATCGTCACCGGCGGCCCCGGCACCGGCAAGACCACCACCGTGGTGCGCTTGCTCGCGCTGTTGCAGGCACCGGCCGTCGAGGCCGGCAACCCGTTGCGCATCCGCCTGGCGGCGCCGACCGGTAAAGCGGCTGCGCGCCTGACCGAATCCATCAGCCAACAGGTCCTGTCGCTGAATGTGCCGGACACCGTGCGGGAAAAAATCCCGACCCAGGTCACCACCGTTCACCGCCTGCTGGGCAGTCGTCCGGGCACGCGGCACTTTCGTCACCACCTTGGCAACCCGCTGCCCCTGGATGTGCTGGTGGTCGACGAAGCCTCGATGATCGACCTGGAAATGATGGCCAACCTGCTGGATGCCTTGGCACCGCATGCGCGATTGGTCTTGCTGGGAGACAAGGATCAGCTGGCTTCGGTGGAGGCGGGTGCGGTGCTCGGCGATTTGTGCCGTGACGCTGAAGCGGGCTGGTACAGCGCCGAAACCCGTGAATGGTTGCAAGCCGTCAGCGGCGAGGACCTGGGTAAAAGTGGCCTGCAGGAAGACGTCGACGGCAGCCATCCGTTGGCCCAGCAAGTGGTTATGCTGCGCTACTCGCGCAGGTTTGGTGAAGGCAGCGGCATCGGCCAGATGGCACGTTGGGTCAACCAGCAGAATGCTGAGGAGGCGCGCAAATTGCTGGCTGCACGCACTCACGCTGACCTGTTTTGCCTGCGCCTCAAGGGCGAGCACGACCACGCCTTGGAGCGCCTGGTACTGGACGGGCAGGGCGATGAAGCCCAAGGCTATCGCTATTACCTCAACCTGTTGCGCAGTGCCCGCCCGGCCCTGGACACCCCCCGCGAAGCCCCCGCCTGGACTCTCTGGGCGCAACAACTGCTGCAAGCCTTCGACGCCTTTCAACTGCTCTGCGCCGTACGCAAAGGCCCCTGGGGCGTGGAGGGGCTGAACCTGCGCATCACCGCCGCGCTGCGCAAAGTGCGGCTGATCGAGGGTGACGACCAGTGGTATGAAGGCCGTCCGGTGCTGATGACCCGCAACGATTACGGCCTGGGCTTGATGAACGGCGATATCGGCATCGCCCTCAAACTGCCGGAAAGCGACGGCGGCCCGCAGGTATTGCGGGTGGCCTTCCCACGTAACGATGGCCAGGGCGGTGTGCGCTTTGTGCTGCCCAGCCGTCTGAATGATGTGGAAACCGTGTACGCCATGACCGTGCATAAATCCCAGGGCTCGGAGTTCACCCATACCGCGTTGATCCTGCCGGATACGCTGAACCCGGTACTGACCAAGGAGCTGATCTACACCGGCATCACCCGGGCCAAGCGTTGGTTCAGCCTGATCGAGCCGCGTGGTGGTGTGTTCGAGGAAGCGGTGCGACGGAAGGTCAAGCGCTTGAGCGGACTGATGCTGGAGCTGGACGCAGGGACTGAATAAACTGACTGTCTGGTCATGAAATATTTCTGATTCAATCGTAGGGCTTTTCTGAAAAAATAGCGCACCCCGCGTAAGCCTTGCCTCGTAGGGTTTTCCGCCACTGTGCTATCGTTGCGGCATCACCTTGAAAATACCTGAGAGAATCGCTGCATGAACGTGGCTGTCCGGTCCACAGCGCGTAGTTCGAGCTGGAGACGCCTGTTACTGGTAGCGGTACTGTGCCTGCTCGTGCCGTCGGTCTTTGCACAGTCGCCCAGCCCCGCAGATCACCGCGCCCAGGCAGTCACTCAAGTGGTACTCGGCATCCTCAGTTACGCACGCTGGCCGACGGAGCCCGCGCAACTGCGCCTGTGCATCGTCGGCCCCACCCAATACACCGATGACCTGATCAAAGGCACCACCCAGGCCACCGGTCGTCCGGTGGTGGTGCGACGCCTGCTGGCCGATCACCCCGATATCGTCAGTGCCTGCGACGCCGTGTACATCGGCAAGCTCAGCGTCGATGAGCGCACTCGGTTGTTTACTTCATTGATCGGTCACCCGGTGCTCAGCATCAGTGAAGGCGGTGACCAATGCACCGTGGGCAGCCTGTTCTGCCTGCGTGTGGGCGATGAGCAGGTGTCGTTCGAGGTCAACCTGGACTCCGTCGCACGCAGCGGCGTGCGCATTCATCCAAGCGTATTGCAACTATCCCGGCGCCGGGCGCCAGTGCCATGACCGCTATCAAAGTGCGACCGACCCTGCGTTCGGTCATCGGCCGTGGGCACCTGATCCTGGCGTTGGTGGCAGTGACGCTGGCCAGCGTATCCCTGACTCTGCTCGGGGTGTTGGCGCTGCGGGTGTACGCCGATCACAACCTGCACCTGATCGCTCGTTCCATCAATTACACCGTGGAAGCCGCGGTGGTGTTCAACGACAGCGCCGCCGCCACCGAGGCCCTCAGCCTGATCGCCTCCACCGAAGAGGTGGCCCAGGCCGAAGTCTTCGATGCCAACGGGCAGTTGTTGGCGCAGTGGATCCGCCCGGAAACCGGAATGTTGTCGCAGGTTGAACTGGTATTGGCGCGCACCTTGCTCGAACAGCCCATCAGCCAGCCGATCCTGCACCAGGGGCGCATCGTCGGCAGCATTCACGTAGTCGGCCACGGCGGCAGCCTCCTGCGCTTTTTACTCAGCGGCCTGGCCGGCATTTTGATTTGCACCGCCCTCAGCGCCTGGGTGGCCCTGTACCTGGCGCGGCGCCTGTTACGGGGCATCACCCAACCGCTGCAAAGCCTTGCCGCCGTGGCTCACGCTGCCCGCAGCGAGCGCGATTTCGACCGCCGTGTGCCACCGGCGCAAATCGCCGAACTCGACAGCCTGGGCAGCGACTTCAACGCCCTGCTTGGCGAGATGGAAGCCTGGCAGAGCCACTTGCAAAGCGAAAACGAAACCCTCGCCCACCAGGCCAGCCATGACAGCCTCACCGGCCTGCCCAACCGCGCGTTCTTCGAAGGCCGCTTGATCCGTGCCCTGCGCAGCGCCGCCAAGGTTAATGAGCAGGTTGCGGTGTTGTTTCTCGATAGCGACCGCTTCAAAGACATCAACGACAACTTCGGTCATGCGGCGGGTGACGCCGTGCTCGTGGCCGTCGCCGAGCGCGTGCGCGCGCAATTACGGGAGGATGACCTGGTAGCGCGTCTGGGCGGCGATGAGTTCGCGATCCTGCTGGCGCCCTTGCACAAGGCCGAAGATGCCCGGCGCATTGCCGACAAGATCATTGCCAGCATGGACGTGCCGATCCCGCTGCCCGGCGATACCCAAGTAGTGACCTCCCTCAGTATCGGCATTGCCATTTATCCCGAGCATGGCGCCACCCCAGGCACCTTGCTCAATGCCGCCGATGCGGCGATGTACCAGGCCAAACGCATGTCTTCGGGCGGCCAGCAAACGGCGGAGCCGGAGCGCCCCGTCGTCAACATTCAACACAGGAGTTGATCCCTTGTTCTCGACCGCACGTTTTATGTTTATCACCTTGCTGGTGGCACTGCTTGCCCTCGGCGGCTGCCAGACAGCCCCACCCAAGGGCCTGACCCCGGCACAAGTGGCCGTGCTCAAACAACAAGGCTTTGAGCTGGCTGACGACGGCTGGACATTTGGCCTGTCGGGCAAAGTGCTGTTCGGTAGCGATATTGAAAGCCTGAATAAAGCCAGTACCGACATCGTCGAACGCATCGGCAAAGCCCTGGTGGGCGCGGGCATCAACCGCGTGCGCGTGGACGGCCACACCGATGCCTCGGGCAAGGAACCGTACAACCAGCAACTGTCCCTGCGCCGCGCCAAAAGCGTGGGCAACGTGTTGAAGAGCGTGGGCATGAAGGAAGAAAACATCCAGCTACGCGGCCTGGGCAGCAGCGAGCCGGTGGCGCCGAATACCACGGCAGCCGGGCGCACCGAGAATCGGCGGGTATCGATCGTAGTGATCGCCGACTGAGCCTCTTCGATCTGAAATGCAATCAAAGTGTGGGAGGGGGCTTGCTCCCGATAGCAGTGGATCAGCCAACTCATCGGCAACTGACCCACCGCAATCGGGAGCAAGCCCCCTCCCATATTTGAATGGCGAGCCTTTAGTCCGCGAACCTGATCTCCCGCGTCTTGCCCATCAACAACCCCTGATTCTGCTCCGTCACCTCGCGGATGTAGTCCCATAACAGGGTGATCCGCTTCAACTTGCGCAAATCCTCGCGGCAATACATCCAGAACTGGCGGGTGATGGAAATCTGCTCGCCGAGTACCGGCAATAGTCGCGGATCCTGCGCCGCCAGAAAACACGGCAAGATCGCCATCGAACGCCCCTGCTGCGCCGCCACGTACTGCGCAATCACGCTGGTACTGCGCAAGCTGGCGCTGGCGCCAGGCACCACATTCGCCAAGTACAGCAACTCCGAGCTGAACGCCAAGTCGTCCACATAACTGATAAACGGATGCTCAGCCAGATCCGCCGGGCGTTGGATCGGCGGGTGTTGATCGAGGTATTCCTGGGTCGCGTACAGCTGCAATTTGTAGTCGCACAGTTTGCAGCACACATACGGCCCGTGCTCCGGGCGCTCCAAAGCGATGACGATGTCGGCCTCGCGTTTGGACAGGCTGATGAAGTGGGGCAGCGGCAGGATGTCCACCGAGATGGCCGGGTAGGTATCGACGAAGTGGCTCAACTGCGGGGTGACGAAAAAACTGCCGAAGCCTTCGGTGCAGCCCATGCGCACGTGGCCGGACAGCGCCACGCCGGAGCCGGAAACCTGTTCGCAGGCCATGTGCAGAGTGCTTTCGATGGACTCCGCGTAGCCCAGCAAACGCTGGCCCTCGGGGGTGAGCACAAAACCGTTGGTCCGGGATTTTTCGAACAGCAACGTGCCGAGCGACACTTCCAGTGAACTGATGCGCCGCGATACGGTGGTGTAGTCCACCGCCAGGCGCTTGGCGGCCACGCTGGCCTTTCGGGTGCGGGCCACTTCGAGGAAAAACTTCAGGTCATCCCAGTTCAGGGAGCCTAGCGACGTGATGTTTTTTTGCATGTTGGTCCGGCTTTTATGTGCGTTCTTATTAGAGATTTGCACATCTATACTCCAAAAACAGTCCGAACGCCTCATTCTTCAAGGCGATTCAACGCCTTGGTTCTCTGCATAACTATAAGATTTGGAGACCCCATGAACGCTTCCGCCGATATTTCCGTGCAACAGGTCAAGTTGCTGATCAATGGTGAATGGGTCGAGTCCAAGACCACCCACTGGCAAGACATCGTCAACCCGGCCACCCAACAAGTGCTGGCCAAAGTCCCGTTTGCCACCGCTGATGAAGTCAACGCCGCCATCGACGCCGCGCACCGTGCCTTCCAGACCTGGAAGCTGACGCCGATCGGTGCACGCATGCGCATCATGCTCAAGCTGCAAGCCCTGATTCGCGAACATTCCAAGCGCATCGCCGTGGTACTCAGCGCCGAGCAGGGCAAGACCATTGCCGATGCCGAGGGCGATATTTTCCGTGGCCTGGAGGTGGTTGAGCACGCGTGCTCCATCGGCACCCTGCAGATGGGAGAGTTCGCTGAAAACGTCGCCGGTGGCGTCGACACCTACACCCTGCGCCAGCCTATCGGCGTCTGTGCGGGGATTACCCCCTTCAACTTCCCGGCGATGATCCCGTTGTGGATGTTCCCGATGGCGATCGCCTGCGGTAACACCTTCGTCCTCAAACCGTCCGAGCAGGACCCGCTGTCGACCCTGCTGCTGGTGGAGCTGGCGCTGGAAGCCGGTGTACCGGCCGGCGTGCTCAACGTGGTGCACGGCGGCAAGGATGTCGTGGATGCGCTGTGCACCCATAAAGACATCAAGGCCGTGTCCTTCGTCGGTTCGACCGCCGTGGGCACGCATGTGTACGACCTGGCGGGTAAACACGGCAAGCGCGTGCAGTCGATGATGGGGGCCAAGAACCACGCCGTGGTGCTGCCGGACGCCAACCGCGAACACACCCTCAATGCGCTGGTGGGTGCCGGTTTTGGCGCGGCGGGCCAGCGCTGCATGGCCACTTCGGTGGTGGTGCTGGTGGGGGCGTCCAAGCAATGGCTGCCGGATCTCAAGGCGCTGGCACAAAAGCTCAAGGTCAATGCCGGCAGCGAAGCGGGCACTGATGTAGGCCCGGTGATTTCCAAGCGGGCCAAGGCGCGCATCCTGGAGCTGATCGAAAGCGGCGTCAAAGAAGGCGCCAAGCTGGAGCTGGACGGCCGCGACATCCAGGTGCCGGGCTTCGAGCAAGGCAACTTTGTCGGCCCGACCTTGTTCTCGGGCGTGACGACCGATATGCGGATCTACACCGAGGAAATCTTCGGCCCGGTACTGGTGGTGATCGAAGTCGCGACCCTTGATGAAGCCATCGCACTGGTCAACGCCAACCCGTTCGGCAACGGTACCGGGCTGTTCACCCAGAGCGGCGCGGCGGCGCGCAAGTTCCAGAGCGAAATCGATGTGGGCCAGGTCGGCATCAACATCCCGATCCCGGTGCCGGTGCCGTTCTTCAGCTTCACCGGTTCCCGTGGCTCCAAACTCGGCGACCTGGGCCCGTACGGCAAGCAAGTGGTGCAGTTCTACACCCAGACCAAAACCGTGACGAGCCGCTGGTTCGACGACGATACGGTCAACGATGGCGTCAACACCACCATCAACCTGCGCTGATTCCGGGAGACGACCATGAAGATTGCATTTATCGGCCTGGGCAATATGGGCGCGCCCATGGCCCGCAACCTGATCAAGGCCGGCCACGCGCTGAGCCTGTTCGACCTCAACCAGAGCGTGCTCAAGGAACTGGCCGAGCTGGGCGGCACCGTCAGCGACTCGCCACGTCACGCCGCCCAAGGCGCGGAACTGGTGATTACCATGCTGCCGGCCGCTGCTCATGTGCGCAGCGTGTGGCTCAATGATGACGGCGTTTTGGCGGGTATCGGCCAAGGCGTGCCGGCGGTGGATTGCAGCACCATTGACCCACAAACCGCGCGCGATGTTGCCGCTGCGGCTGCCAGGCAAGGCGTGGTGATGGCCGACGCCCCGGTCTCCGGCGGCACCGGTGGCGCCAGTGCCGGCACCCTGACCTTTATGGTCGGCGCCACCCCGGAACTGTTCGCCACCCTGCAACCGGTGCTGGCGCAGATGGGCCGTAATATCGTGCATTGCGGCGACGTCGGCACCGGCCAGATCGCCAAGATCTGCAACAACCTGCTGCTGGGCATCAGCATGGTCGGCGTCAGCGAAGCCATGGCGCTGGGGGATGCGTTGGGCATC
Organism: Pseudomonas palleroniana; assembly: GCF_022836895.1. Classification (NCBI taxonomy): domain Bacteria; kingdom Pseudomonadati; phylum Pseudomonadota; class Gammaproteobacteria; order Pseudomonadales; family Pseudomonadaceae; genus Pseudomonas; species Pseudomonas palleroniana. Next base: position 1,520,270 of record NZ_CP092411.1, read on the forward strand.
GACACTCAGGTGCTGGCGGGCATCATCAACAGCTCCACCGGGCGCTGCTGGAGTTCAGACACCTACAACCCCTGGCCGGGCGTGATCGAAACCGCACCGTCGTCCCGTGGTTACACCGGTGGGTTTGGTGCCGACCTGATGCTCAAGGATCTGGGCCTGGCCACCGAAGCCGCGCGCCAGGCCAAGCAACCTGTGATCCTGGGCGCCGTGGCCCAGCAGTTGTACCAATCGATGAGCCAGCGCGGGGAAGGGGGCAAGGACTTCTCGGCGATCATCAACAGCTATCGCAAGCCCGAGTAGGGCGTTTTCCGGGAGCCTGCCTTTGGCGGCTCCCGGGTTTTTGCGGCTCAAGCAAACACAAAATACTTACGCACCGTCTAGACCACTTCCCACGTCCCCTTCATCCCCGGCTCCACCACAAAGATATCCCCTGCGCGCAGGTGAATCGGTTCCATGCCGTCCGGGGTGATCACGCAGTAGCCTTCCTGAAAGTGGCAGTATTCCCACTTCACATATTCCACATACCACTTGCCCGGTGTGCAGATCCAGGTGCCCATGATCTTGCTGCCATCTTCGCTGGTGTAGGCGTTGAGGTTGACGGTGTGCGGGTCGCCTTCGAGCTTTTCCCATTTACACGCGTCCAGGACCGGCAGTGGGTGGGTGTCGCGCAGTACGGTGATGGGCTTGGACATGATGTCTCCGAGGCAAGGTAGGGAAAGCTCAACCCTACGGCCTTGGGCGCTGCACCAGTGGTCTGAACTCGACATCGGGATGCCCAGAAGCGCAGCCGTGTTTATTTGATATAACCCACCGTCAATCCGCTTTTTCCTCGCAGTAAGTGCGAAAGATTTCCCGCCTCACGCCAGAATTCGCAAGAAAATTCGCAGCAGGCCCTCGTATCATTCACCGCATAACGAGTGAGAGCCTTGCGATGAACCCAATAAAAACGTGGTGGGATATCAGCCCACCCTTGAGCACGGCGACCCCGACCTGGCCGGGTGACACGCCATTCCAGGAAGAGCGCGTGTGGCAGTTCGGCCCGGAGTGCCCGGTGAACGTCGGGCGCGTCACCCTGTCACCGCACACGGGCGCCCATGTGGACGCGCCACTGCATTACAGCGCGGACGGCGCACCCATTGGCGAGGTGTCGCTGGAGGTGTACATGGGCGCGTGCCGTGTGCTGCATTGCCTGGACAGCGGCGCGCTGGTGCAGCCGCATCAGTTGGACGGGCGTGTGGATAACTTGCCGGAGCGCGTGTTGCTGCGTACTTATGCACAGGCGCCGCTGACTGAGTGGGATTCGAACTTCACCGCCATCGCCCCGCAAACCATCGAACGACTGGCCGGGCTGGGAGTACGTCTGATCGGTATCGACACCCCGTCCCTGGACCCGCAACAATCCAAGACCATGGATGCCCATAACGCCGTGGCGCGCCATGGCATGGCGATTCTCGAAGGCATCGTGCTCGATGACGTACCGGAGGGCGACTACGAGTTGATCGCGTTGCCGCTGCGGTTTGCCAACCTCGACGCGAGCCCGGTTCGCGCCATTCTCCGCCCGCTCAAGGAGCCCACGCGATGAGCCAATGCCCTTTCTCGCCTGATTACCAACCCCCGGAAGAATGGCACAACGCCGAACTGAATTTTTCCGAGTCCATGAGTTACGGCGATTACCTGGACCTGGGCAAAGTCCTCAGCGCCCAGCATCCGCTGTCGCCGGACCACAACGAAATGCTCTTCATCATCCAGCACCAGACGTCCGAGCTGTGGATGAAGTTGATGCTCCACGAACTCAAGGCCGCCCGTGAACACGTGCGCCTGGGCCAACTGCCGCCGGCGTTCAAGATGCTGGCGCGGGTGTCGCGGATCTTTGATCAACTGGTACATGCCTGGGCGGTGCTGGCGACGATGACGCCGTCGGAGTACAAGGCGATCCGTCCGTTCCTGGGCCAGTCGTCGGGGTTCCAGTCGTTCCAGTACCGCGAGATCGAATTCATCCTCGGCAACAAAAGCGCGGCGCTGTTGCGGCCCCACGCTCATCGGCCTGAGTTGTTGAACGAGTTGAAAGTGGCGATTGCCACGCCGTCGCTGTATGACGAGGCGATCAACCTGATGGTCAAGGCCGGCCTGGCGATTGACCCGAAACGCGCCGAGCGCGACCCGACGGCGGCGACGGTTCACGATGAGTCGGTGGAAGCGGCCTGGCGTGAGGTCTACCGCGATCCGAACCGCTACTGGGACCTGTATCAGTTGGCCGAGAAGTTTATCGACCTGGAGGATTCGTTCCGCCAGTGGCGCTTTCGGCATGTGACCACGGTGGAGCGGATTATCGGTTTCCAGCCCGGCACCGGCGGTACCGAAGGCGTGGGCTATTTGCGCAAGATGCTCGATACTGTGCTGTTCCCCGAGTTGTGGCGAGTGCGTTCAACGCTATGAACCGGAGCTGATCGTTCCCACGCGGAGCGTGGGAACGATCATGACTGCGTCACGGCTACTTTCGCGTTTGATCGTCCCCACGCTCTGCGTGGGAACGCAGGCTGTGACGCTCCGCGTCACGTCTCTGAAGGCGGACGCAGAGCGTCCTGGGCGGCATTCCCACGCGGAGCGTGGGAACGATCATGACTGTGCCACGGCTACTTTCGCGTTTGATCGTCCCCACGCTCTGCGTGGGAACGCAGGTTGTGACGCTCCGCGTCACGTCTCTAGAGGCGGACGCAGAGCGTCCAGGGAGGCATTCCCACGCGGAGCGTGGGAACGATCATGACTGTGCCACGGCTACTTTCGCGTTTGATCGTCCCCACGCTCTGCGTGGGAACGCAGGCTGTGACGCTCCGCGTCACGTCTCTGAAGGCGGACGCAGAGCGTCCTGGGCGGCATTCCCACGCGGAGCGTGGGAACGATAATGACTGCGTCACGGCTACTTTCGCGTTTGATCGTCCCCACGCTCTGCGTGGGAACGCAGGTTGTGACGCTCCGCGTCACGCCTCTGAAGGCGGACGCAGAACGTCCTGGGCGGCATTCCCACGCGGAGCATGGGAACGATCATGACTGCGTCACGGCTACTTTCGCGTTTGATCGTCCCCACGCTCTGCGTGGGAACGCAGGTTGTGACGCTCCGCGTCGCGTCTCTGAAGGCGGACGCAGAGCGTCCAGGGCGGCATTCCCACGCGGAGCGTGGGAACGATCATGACTGCGTCACGGCTACTTTCGCATTTGACCGTCCCCATGCTCTGCGTGGGAACGCAGGTTGTGACGCTCCGCGTCACGTCTCTGAAGGCGGACGCAGAGCGTCCTGGGCGGCATTCCCACGCGGAGCGTGGGAACGATCATGACTGCGTCACGGCTACTTTCGCGTTTCTGATCCGCAACCGGTAGGCAATGTAGATAATCCCCACCCACACCGGCATCGCATACACCGACTCGCTGATCCCAGGAATCGCCAGCATGACACTGATGATCATCACCATGAACGCCAGGCACAGGTAGTTGCTGAACGGGAACCAGAAGGTCTTGAACGACGGTGTCAGGCCCTGTTCACCCATGGCCTTGCGGAACTTGATGTGGGTGATGCTGATCAGCGCCCAATTGATCATCAACGAGGCAACCACCAGCGCAAACAGCAACTCCAGGGCACTTTTCGGGGCGACGTAGTTGACCACCACACACAGCATCGTCACCAGGGCCGAAATCGCCAGGGCGCGGATCGGCACGCCTTGCTTGTTGAGCTTCATCAGCGACTTCGGCGCGTCGCCTTGCTCGGCCAGGCCGAACAGCATGCGGCTGTTGCAGTACACACCGCTGTTGTACACCGACAGCGCCGCCGTCAGCACCACGAAGTTGAGAATGTGCGCGGCCGTGTCGTTGCCGATCAGCGAGAAGATCTGCACAAACGGGCTGCCGCTATAGGCATCGCCCGAGGCACCGAGGGTTTGCAGCAGCTGGTCCCAGGGGTACAGCGACAGCAGTACGGTCAGGGCGCCGACGTAGAAAATCAGGATCCGGTACACCACCTGGTTGATGGCTTTCGGGATTACCTTGCGCGGCTCACTGGCTTCGGCGGCGGTAATACCCACCAACTCCAGGCCGCCGAACGAGAACATGATGAAGGCCATGGACATCAGCAGCCCCATGCCGCCATTCGGGAAGAAACCACCGTGGCTCCACAGATTGCTGACGCTCGCCTGCGGGCCGCCGCTGCCGCTGAACAGCAGGTAGCAGCCGAGCACGATCATGCCGACAATCGCCACCACCTTGATGATCGCAAACCAGAATTCGGCCTCACCGAAGAACTTCACGTTCAGGGTGTTGATCAGGTTCACCGCGACAAAGAACACCAGCGCACTGACCCAGGTCGGGATCTCGGGCCACCAGAACTGGATGTACTTGCCCACCGCCGTCAGTTCGGCCATGCCCACCAGGACGTAGAGCACCCAGTAGTTCCAGCCGGCCAGGAAGCCTGCGTAACCGCCCCAGTATTTATGCGCGAAGTGGCTGAAGGAACCGGCCACGGGCTCCTCGACGATCATCTCGCCGAGCTGGCGCATGATCAGGAATGCGATAAAACCGGCAATCGCGTAACCGAGGATCATCGACGGCCCCGCCGACTTGAGTACCCCGGCCGAGCCGAGGAACAACCCCGTGCCAATCGCCCCTCCCAAGGCGATCAGCTGAATATGCCGGTTCTTCAGGCCACGCTTGAGGCCCACCGGGTTAACCATGTCATCCGCCATTAACATTCCCTTCTGCTTGTTTTTCTTAGGGTAAGTGCACGCCGCATCCGCCCCTCAGAAGTACTGAGGGTCAGATATTACTCTGCGTGAACTTTTCGTAATACAGCTGAACGTCGTTAAGCGCCTGATCCGTCAGCCATTGTTGGATGGATTCGACCATTGGAGGGGGGCCGCACAGGTACATATCGGCCGATCTGTCCCGTAATTCGGCCAGGTCGAAATGCTCGGTGAGGTAGCCGCGCTTGCCAGGCCACTCGGGGGACGGGTCACTCAAGACCTCGGTGTAGCGAAAATCAGCGATTTTCGAGGCATAACTCTGAATACGCGCCGCTTCGCACAAATCTTCGGCGCCGCGCACACCGTAATACAGATGCACCGGTTGCTCACAACCGTTGGCGACCAGCTCATCGAGCATGCCTAGTAACGCCGACAGCCCGGTACCGCCGGCTACCAGCACCAGCGGCTGAGTGACGTGCCTGAGGTAGAACGCCCCCAAGGGCGCTTCCATCAGCACTTCATCACCGACCTGGCAGCGCTCGCGCAAGTAGTTGCTCATCACCCCTTCCGGCAGCAGGCGCACCAGGAATTGCAGCGTCTTGCCCGCACGGTTGGCGAAGGAGTAAGAACGCCAACTGTCGGTGCCGGGCACCGCCAGGCGGGCGTATTGGCCGGGCAGGAAATCCAGGTGTTGATCAAGCTGCACCTGCAGGATCGCGGTGCTGGCCGACACCTGCTGCACCGCGCTGACTGTGCCGCGCACCTGCACCGGCCCCGCAGCGTTGCACAGGCTTGAGTCAAAATCGAAATAGAACGTTGCATCGGACTTCACCCTGGTCTGGCAACTGAGCATCTTGCGCTGTTGCAGGTCGAGGCTGGAAAGCGCCTCGTCGTCCACATAGTCCTGGGTGTATTCGCCGGACTCGCAACGTCCCTGGCAGGTACCACAGACGCCTTCGCGGCAATCCAGCGGGATCTTGATGCCGTTGCGCAAGGCCGCATCCAGCAGGATTTCATGGGCGCCTACGGGAAAGAACAAGGTCTTGCCGTCGGCAAAACTGAAGGCCACTTTGTGATTCATCCATTGTGCTCCACATCAGCATGCGAACTTGTAGTGAGCGGGCTTGCCCCGCGCTGGGCTGCATAGCGGCCCCAAAAAACAGGAGCGCTGCGCACTCCAGCGCGGGGCAAGCCCGCTCACTACACGTGGTTAGAGGTGATAGAAATCCAGCACCGAGTTGATGGTGTCGTTGAGCAGCAACGTGTGTTTGCGCATGATCAACCAGCTGTCGCCATGGGGTTTGAGGCGATATGTAGCGTGCCCGTAAAACTGCTCCGATGTGGCCAGGCGGTAGAACAGCGTGTGCCAGTTCAAGCGCACCTCCAACGTGCCGTCCGCCTGCTCGGCAATCCGCACGTTATTGATCAGGTGCAAGGTGCGTGGCATCGGGGTCGCCGAAGCCGCCTTGCCGGTACGCAAGCGGAACACGCGGTCTTCCAGGCCCGAACGGTTGGCGTAATAGATCAACGACATCTCCCGCTTGGGGTCGCGGGTATAGACGTGTTCCGAATCCCATTGCGGCAGGTGGAATTCGCTTTGCGGGTCGAACAACTGCACATAGGCGTCCCAATCCTGGGCGTCGCACAGTTCGGACTTGCGGTAGAAAAATTGCTCGATCCGGTACTGCAATTGCGCGTTCATCAGTTCACCTCCCGCAGTTTCAAGGCTTTTTGATCGAGCCCGTTGAGCAGGAACTGCTGCCAGTTGCGGTGCTGGTTCACATACAAACCTTCGTGGGTAAATTCGGTGCCGGTCATGGCCGGTTGGATGCCGATGGCCTCGCTGTTCGGCGTCGGCCCGGTTTCCCAGCGATGGCTGCCGCGGGAAATATCACTCCAGCGTTCCAGGCGGCCCTGGAAACCGCGCTGGGCTTCGCGGAACTCCACCAGGTCATCCGGGGTGCCCATGCCGGACACGTTGAAGAAGTCTTCGAACTGGCGGATGCGGTTTTCACGGTCGGCGTCAGACTCGTGCTTCACCCCCAGGCACTGGCTGATGATCTCGGTCTTGTTCCACGCCACCGGGCGGATGATGCGCAGCTGCGAGCTGATCTGGTCGAGGAAGAACAGGCTCGGGTAGATATTCAGGTTGCGCAGGCGGTGCATCATCCACTCGGCCTTTTGCTGGCCGTGTTCGGACACCAGGCGCGGCATGATGGTGGCGTAGCCGGAGCGCACGCTGGGGTTGGGCATATCGCTGAACAGCACGCTGTGGCCATTGTTGAAGGCGAACCAGCCGTCATCGGTATTCGCGTCGCCGGCACCGAGCTTGCTGTAGTCCAGGGTGGCGGCAGACCCGCTGCCGTTCTCGGTATTCACTTGTTGGCGATGCTGCACCGTGGCCACGTAGTTGTAGTGCACGGTGCTGACGTGATAACCGTCCAGGCCGTTCTCGTTCTGCAGCTTCCAGTTGCCGTCATAGGTGTAGGCGGACTTGCCCGGCAGCACTTCCAGCTCCCCGGTGGCCGACTGGGCGACCATCATGTCGAAGAACACTTTGGCATCGCCGAGGAAGTCTTCCAGGCTGTCGCTGCCATTCACGTCCAGGCTGATAAACACGAAGCCCTTGTAGCTCTCGATACGTGCCTTTTTCAGTCCGCGCGTGGCCTTGTCGAAACCCTCCGGGTATTCCCCTGGCGCCTTGACCTTCACCAACCGGCCGTCGCTCTTGTAGCACCAGGCATGGAAGGGGCAGGTGAAGGTGGATTGGTTGCCTTTGCCGACCCGCGTCAGGGTCGTGCCGCGATGCTGGCAGGCGTTGATCAGTGCATTGAGCTGGCCTTCGCCGTCGCGGGTGATGATCATCGGCTGGCGCCCGGCGCGCATCGTCACGAAGTCGTGGTTGTTGGCCAGTTCGCTTTCGTGGCAGGCATAGATCCAGTTCTTTTCGAAGATCAGTTCCATCTCCAGGTCGAACAGTTGCGGCTCGGTGAACATGTCGCGGGCGATGCGGAACACTTCATCCACCGGGCGAAAATCCAGGCAGCCTTCAATAAATGTTTTCCACTGCTCGACGCTTCTTGCACCACTCATGGGAGGCACCTTTTTGATAGGGCTAATCGGTGGTTTATTAGAGGCAGCAGGGCAGGGCGTGGGCTATCCGCTTAATGGGGGAACCTGCTCCGGAAAATTGCCCCGGATAAGTGGGCAGCAAATACCCAACCCAGTGCATGGCGGTGACGGGATGCGCTACTGTCTTGCAGGGCGATGGTCGCAAAAGCCGGCCGCTTATCCACTTAGTCGTCCATTGCTATCCACCCGCTGGCAATTGCGCGGGCGTGGCGCATTACTTGCTGTCAAACCACAACGACGCGCCGCCAGAGCGCGCAAATGCCTAACCGCCGTGGGTGCACCCTGATGAGCAGCCAAACGATTCAACGCTTCGACCTGGAAGGCGCCCGCAGCTGGATGTCCGGTATTTGCGGGCCGCATCGCCTGGTGACGGCCACGCCCGAACGCCTGCGCTTCCATCACAGCGCCAATGTGCTCAAGTCCCGCGCCACCACCCTGGGCGTGATCGAATACGGCACGGATGTGACTATCGACATCGAAGACGCCGAGCACTTCAGCAGCTATAGCCTCAGCCTGCCATTGGTGGGCGAGCAAGAGTTGAGCAAGAACGGTGAGCGCCTGAGCTCCAATCGCGACCAAGGGGTGATCATCTCGCCCAACGAGCATCAGGTACTGGCGATTTCCGGTGATTGCCGCAAGTTGCAGGTCGTGATTACGCGGGCGGCGATGAGTGAGTCGCTGGAGGGGCTGCTGCAACGGCCGATTGAGGCACCGCTGCGTTTTGAGTCGGTGATGGACGCGGTGGAGGGCGCCTCGGCATCCTGGTGGCGCATGGCGCGCTACTTCATTGCGGAGCTGGAGCACAGCAGCGAATTGTATGAGCAGACGGCGTTTACCCGGGACCTGGAAAGCTCGTTGATCAAGGGGTTGATCCTGGCCCAGCCGAATAATTACTCCGAAGAATTGCGCGACGTGCTCGGGGTGAAACTGCCGCACTATCTGATCCGTGCTCGGCAATACATCCACGACAATGCCCGCGAAGCGGTGCACCTGGAAGATTTGGAAACCGCCGCGGGTGTCTCCCGGTTCAAGCTGTTCGACGCTTTCCGCAAGTACTTTGCCCTGTCGCCCATGGCCTATCTGAAAAAATACCGGCTGGGCGCGGTGCGCCAGGAAATCCTCGAACACGGCGCTACCCGCACCATTTCCGAAATCGCCCTGGGCTGGGGCTTCACCCACCTGGGGCGGTTTGCGGCGGAGTATCGCAAGCTGTTCGATGAGTCGCCGAGCCAGACCCAGCAGCGCAAGCGGATGCGCAGTCTATGAAGCCCATGAAGATCCAATGTGAGAGGAGGCTTGCTCCCGATGGCGGGGTACCAGTCGATACAGCGTTGACTGAACCACCGCTATCGGGAGCAAGCCCCCTCCCACATTAGTTTGTCAACGCTTCCACCAGTTGCAGGCAATGACTGAGCCCAGGCGACTGGTCATTCACCCGCCGGCTGAGAATGATCGGCGAGGTCGCGGTGCTTTCCACTATCGGTGTGTAGCCGATATCGGCGCGGTGCAGCACCTGCACCGAGGCCGGTACCAGCGTCACGCCCATGCCTGCGCCGACCAGGCCGATGGCGGTCTGCAGTTCGTTGGTCCATTGCGCAACCTTGAGGCTCAAACCCTGCGCATCGAACAGTGCGATCACATGGTCGGCATAGCTGGGGCGCGGGTTGCCGGGGTAGAGCACGAAAGGTTCGGCGGCCAATTGAGCGAGGGTCGCGGGCGCGTCGAGCAACGGGTGGCCGGCCGGCAGCACGGCCACCAGCCGATCTTCCACCAGCACACGCTGGACGATGGCCGGGTCGTCGATGCGAATACGCCCGAAGCCCACATCAATGCGCCCTGCCTTGAGGGCTTCGACCTGCTGCAAGGTGGTCATCTCCGACAACCCCAGCTCCAGTTCCAGCGTCTCGTGATTGCGCAGCCGGCGGATCAATTCCGGCAGCACGCCATACAGGGTCGACGGTGCAAAGCCGATGCCCAGCCAGGTTTTCTCGCCCAGGCCGATGCGCCGCGTGTTGTCGCAGACCGTGTTCAACTGCTCCAGCAGCACCTTGGCGTGCTCATAGAAAAACCGTCCGGCTTCGGTCAGCCGCAGCGGCCGGCCGCGCTCCAGCAGCGTCACGCCCAGCTCATCTTCCAACTGCTGGATCTGCCGGCTCAGGGGCGGCTGGGCAATGTGCAGGCGTTCGGCGGCGCGGGTGAAGTTCAGGGTTTCACCCAGTACCCGGAAATAGCGCAGATGACGCAGTTCCATATCGACTCCTTTGATACCTTTAGGGTATCGCTTGAGACCAATTCTATATTGGAAGCCCGTGAAGTTGCGCAGCAGAATCGGCTCAAACCCATAAAGAACCCAGCGGGTATAGTTATGCCGATTTGTACCATCGAGTCGATCGAGACGATCATCGTCGACCTCCCGACTATCCGCCCGCACAAGCTGGCGATGCACACGATGCAGAACCAGACCCTGGTGATCATCCGCCTGCGTTGCAGCGACGGTATCGAAGGCCTCGGCGAAGCCACCACCATCGGGGGCCTGAGCTACGGCAACGAGAGCCCGGACAGCATCAAGGTCAACATCGACCGGCACTTCGCACCGCTGCTGATCGGCCAGGACGCGAGCAATATCAACGCGGCCATGCTGCGCCTTGCACGCAGCATTCGCGGCAACACCTTCGCCAAATCCGGCATCGAAACGGCCTTGCTCGACGCCCTCGGCAAACGCCTCGATCTGCCGGTCAGCGAACTGCTCGGCGGGCGCGTACGTGATGCCTTGCCGGTGGCCTGGACCCTGGCCAGCGGCAATACCGAGCAAGACATTGCCGAGGCCGAGAAGATGCTCGACCTGCGTCGCCATCGCCTGTTCAAATTGAAGATCGGCGCGGGTGAGGTGGACCGTGACCTGGCCCATGTGATCGCGATCAAAAAGGCCCTGGGCGATCGTGCCAGTGTGCGGGTCGACGTCAACCAGGCCTGGGACGAGGCGGTGGCCCTGCGCGCGTGCAGGGTGCTGGGCGATAACGGTATCGATCTGATCGAACAACCGATCTCGCGTAACAACCGTGGCGGCATGGCGCGACTCAACCTGTCGAGCCCGGCGCCGATCATGGCCGATGAGTCTATCGAGTGTGTGGAAGACGCCTTCAACCTGGCTCGCGAAGGCGCCGCCTCGGTGTTCGCCCTGAAGATCGCCAAGAATGGCGGCCCGCGCGCCGTATTGCACACCGCTGCGATTGCCGAAGCGGCAGGTATCGGCCTGTATGGCGGCACCATGCTCGAAGGGGGAATCGGCACCCTGGCTTCGGCCCATGCCTTTCTCACGCTGAACCAGTTGGCGTGGGGCACCGAACTGTTCGGTCCGCTGCTGCTCACCGAGGACATCCTGACCGAGCCACCGGTGTATCGCGATTTCCAACTGCATGTCTCCACCGCACCGGGCCTGGGCCTGGCCATCGATGAAGGGCGCCTGGCGTTCTCGCGTCGTGATAAACACTAAGAGGCGCCTGCCATGTTGTTCCACGTAAAAATGACCGTGAACCTGCCTTTGGACATGAACCCCGAACGTGCAGCGGCCTTGAAGGCCGAAGAGAAAGCCTTGGCGCAGCGCCTGCAGCAAGAGGGCCAGTGGCGCCACCTGTGGCGGATCGCCGGGCATTACGCCAACTACAGCGTGTTCGATGTCGACAGCGTGCAAGCGCTGCACGACCTGCTGATGCAATTGCCGCTGTTCCCTTATATGACGATCGAGGTGAACGCTCTGTGTCGTCACCCATCGTCGATCCATGACGACGACCGTTAAGCCTGCTTCTACACCGAATAACTACAAGATGAGGAATGCACCATGTCCATCCGACTGTCCCAGACGCTGCACGCCCAACAGTTTCTTGAAGAAGTCAGCGGTAACCTCAATGACGGCGGCAACCCGCGCACCAAGACCCTGATCTACCGTATTTTGCGCGACACCGTAAACATCATCGAAGACCTGGAAGTGACTCCGGAAGAGTTCTGGAAGGCGGTCAATTACCTCAATGAGCTGGGCAAGCACCAGGAAGCCGGTTTGCTCGCGGCCGGACTTGGCCTTGAGCATTACCTGGACCTGCTGATGGACGCTGCCGATGAGCAAGCGGGCAAGTCCGGCGGCACGCCGCGCACCATCGAAGGCCCGCTGTATGTGGCCGGGGCGCCGCTGAGCAAGTACGAAGCACGGCTGGATGATGGCCTGGACGACGCGGTGCCGCTGTTTATGCGCGGGCAGGTGCGCGACACCGACGGCAAGCCGCTGGCGGGGGCGATTGTGGATGTGTGGCAGGCCAATACCGGCGGCACTTATTCGTGGTTCGACCCCACGCAATCGGAGTTCAACCTGCGCCGGCGCATCGAGACCGATGCCCAGGGCAACTACCGTTTTCGCAGCATCGTGCCGTCCGGCTACGGCTGCCCGCCAACCGGCCCGACTCAGCATTTGCTCGATCAACTGGGGCGTCATGGGCAGCGGCCGGCGCATATTCACTTCTTCATTTCGGCGCCTGGGTACCGGCACCTGACCACGCAGATCAACCTGTCGGATGACCCGTACCTGCATGATGACTTTGCCTATGCGACACGCGATGAGTTGATTGCCGAGATCCGTTTCAGTGACGACCCGCAGTTGGCACGGGAGCTGGGTGTGGAAGGGCGGTTTGCGCAGATTGATTTTGACTTTGAGTTGCAAACCGCCGCCGCGCCGGTGGAGCAAAAGCGCATGCAGCGAGTGCGTGCCCTGGAAGACTGAACGCGGTCAAAAAATGTGGGAGGGGGCTTGCTCCCGATCGCGCTGTGTCAGTGGCTGATATGTCGACTGATACACCGCGATCGGGAGCAAGCCCCCTCCCACAGGGTTTTGTGGTGTTGCTGTCATTTGCGCACTACCAGATCGAGCACTTCGTCCCGATCCTTGATCTTCTGCAACACAATCTCCGAACGTATATCCATCACCCCCGCCGTGCGGTTCAGGTGGTTCACGATAAAGTCCGAAAAGTGCTTGAGGTTGCGCGCCTGCACGCGCAACACATAGTTGCTCGCTCCGGTAATCACGTAGGCACTGGCCACCTCCGGCCAGCCTTGCACTTTCTTGATGAACGTCTCATGCCAGTCCTCCACATCCTGGCGCAGCGACAGGTGCACGATGGCCTCCAGCTCGATGCCCAACCGCTCGGCATTCAATACGGCGCGGTAGCCGCTGATGATTCCCTCGCTCTCCAGCAGGCGCAAACGGCGCAGGCAGGCGGACGGCGACAGCGCGACTTTTTCCGCCAGTTCCTGATTGCTGATACGGCCATCCTGTTGCAGGAAATGCAGGAGGCGCAGGTCGGTGGCGTCGAGAATCATGCTTAGAATAAATCCGCGTGTTTGGGGGTTAAATTCGAATTTCCTACAGCTTAATTAGCCTGTTGCGCGGCACTTTGCACGAAAATTCTCTAAAACTTCGTTCATTATTTGGCTCAACGTCACTTATAAAAACCAGGACCGCCCATGACCACTCGAAGCCACTGCCAAGCCCTCGATGCCGAGGATCCCCTTGCCCCGTTGCGCAACCGGTTCGCCCTGCCTGCGGGGGTGATCTACCTCGACGGCAATTCCCTCGGCGCCCGCCCGGTGGCGGCCCTTGAGCGTGCGCAACAGGTGATCGCCGAGGAATGGGGCGATGGCTTGATTCGCAGTTGGAACAGCGCCGGTTGGGCACAGTTGTCACTGCGTCTGGGCGATCGCCTGGCACCATTGATCGGCGCACGGGAGGGCGAAGTGGCGATCACCGATACCACGTCCATCAACCTGTTCAAGGTGCTCAGCGCCGCGTTGAGCGTGCAGCGCCAACGCCAGCCTCAGCGCAAGGTCATCGTCAGCGAGGCGAGCAACTTCCCAACTGATTTGTATATCGCCGAGGGCCTGGCCGAGTTGCTGCAGCAGGGCTATTGCCTGCGCCTGGTGAACAGCCCGGATGAACTGCCCCAGGCCATCGACCAGGATGTCGCGGTGGTGATGCTCACCCACGTCAACTACAAGACCGGCTACATGTACGACATGCAGGCGCTCACTGCCTTGAGCCACGAATGCGGCGCGCTGAGCCTCTGGGACCTGGCTCACTCTGCGGGTGCAGTCCCCATTGATCTGCACCAGGCCGAGGCCGATTACGCGATTGGCTGCACCTACAAGTACCTCAACGGTGGGCCGGGTTCCCAGGCGTTTGTGTGGGTCAACCCGGCGCTGGTGGATGTGGTGCGCCAGCCGTTGTCGGGGTGGTTTGGGCATACCCGACAGTTCGCCATGGAATCGACCTACGCCCCCAGCGTCGGCATCGCGCGTTATCTGTGCGGCACCCAGCCGATCACTTCGCTGGCCATGGTGGAATGCGGCCTGGAGATTTTTGCCCAGACCGATATGGCCAGCCTGCGCAAAAAATCCCTGGCGTTGACCGACCTGTTTATCGCCTTGGTTGAAACCCGTTGCGCCGCCCACGGCCTGGTGTTGATCACGCCCCGTGAGCATGCCCGGCGTGGCAGCCATGTGAGTTTCGAACACCCAGAAGGCTATGCGGTGATCCAGGCGTTGATCGCCCGTGGCGTGATCGGTGATTACCGCGAGCCGCGCATCATGCGCTTTGGGTTTACCCCGCTTTACACCGGCTTTACCGAGGTATTTGACGCCGTGCAGATCCTTGGCGAAATCCTCGACAACCGCACCTGGGACCAGCCGCAATTCAAGGTGCGCAACAGCGTCACCTGACAGGCATGCAGGTCTAAATGTGGGAGGGGGCTTGCTCCCGATAGCGGTGTGTCAGTCACCCAATGCTTTGACTTCAGACCGCCATCGGGAGCAAGCCCCCTCCCACAGTAACTGCGCCAACACCACACCCACTGTGCAATCACAATAATAAAGGGGCACACCACGTGACCACGCCAGACCAGGGCTTTGCAGAGATCACCCACCGCGAACTGGGCCTGAGGCGCCAGCTCACCTCCGGCCAGATGAGCATGATCGCCATCGGTGGCGCCATCGGCACAGGGCTGTTCATGGGCAGCGCCTATGCCATCGGCTACGCCGGGCCCAGTGTGCTGGTGAGCTACGCCATCGGCGCGTTGATCACCTTGCTGTTGATGGGCTGCCTGGCGGAGATGACGGTGGCTCATTCCACCTCGGGCTCCTTTGGCGCCTATGCCGAGTTCTACATCAGCCCGCTGGCCGGTTTCCTCGTGCGCTATGCGTACTGGGCGGCGATTGTGCTGGCGGTGGGTGCCGAGGTCACTGCGGTGGCGATGTATATGAAGTACTGGTTCGCCAATGTGCCGGAGTGGGTGTGGATCGTGTCGTTTTCCAGTGTGCTGATCCTGCTCAATGCGATCAGCGTGAAAACCTTCGGCAACTTCGAGTACTGGTTCTCGACGATCAAGATCAGCGCCATCGTCGGCTTCATCATCCTTGCGGTGTACGTGGTGTTCGGCTCCGGCAACCCGGAATACGGCGTGCACAACTACACGTCTCACGACGGTTTTTTCCCGCATGGCCTGAGCGGTATGTGGATCGCGGTGATTGTGTCGATCTTCAGCTATTTGAGCGTGGAGATGATCGCAGTCGCCGCCGGTGAAGCGGCAGACCCCGAGCAGGCAGTGAAAAAGGCCTTTCGTGCGACCATCGTGCGCCTGGTGGTGTTCTATCTGCTGACCCTGGCCCTGATGCTTGCCATCGTGCCGTGGAGCCAGGCCGGGCAAACCCAGAGTCCGTTTGTCACGGTGATGCAGACCATCGGTATTCCCGGCGCCACCGGCGTGATGAATTTCGTGATCCTGATCGCGGCGCTGTCGGCGATGAACAGCCAGCTCTACATCACCACGCGCATGCTGTTCAGCCTGTCGCGTGCAGGGTTTGCCCCCAAGTCCATGGGGGCGTTGAGCAAGAGCGGCATTCCGCTGAATGCCTTGCTGTTGTCCAGCTCGGGGATTGCCTTGGCGACCTTGTTGAACGTGGTGTACCCGGAAAGCTCGTTCACCCTGATGATGGCGATTTCGATGTTCGGTGCGATCTTCACCTGGTTCATGATCTTCCTCACGCACCTGTTCTTCCGCCGCTATCGCCAACGCCATGGCGGGCCGAAGCTGTCGTTCCAACTGCGGCTGTTTCCCTACAGCACTTTGCTGGGCCTGGTGCTGATGGGGGCGGTGATGATCACCACGTACTTCACTGAGGCGTTCAAGATGACCCTGGTGTTCGGCGTGCCGTTCCTGCTGATTCTGTCAGCGGTGTATTACGGGTTTTTCCGCAAGGGCAGGGCCAAGGCGTCGAACAAAGCCTTGGCGTAACCCGGTAGATGCTCAAACGAGCGTGCGCACAGCAGCAGCTGTCGGCAGGCCCACGCTTCGCGCAATGGCTGGGCCTTGAAGCGCTGTTGCGACGGCCAGCGGTCCAGGGCGGCCTGGGGCACGATGCCCAGGCCGGCACCGCGGGCGACCATGCGCATCACCCCCTCAAACCCTTCGGCACGGATGCGCGTCTGCAAGCGAAACCCGCTGTGCAGCGCCTGTTCCTCCAGGTAGATCGACAGCGCGCTGTCGGCGCTCAGGCCGACGAAGTCGTGTTGCAGGCTGTCGATAAAACTCACGGTGCCGGCTGCCAAGGGATGATCGAGGGGCAGGATCAACACCAGCGGGTCATCGCGAAACGCCAGGGTTTGCAGGCCGTGGGTATCCACCGCGTCGGAGATGATCCCCAGGTCTGCCGTGCCTTGGCGCAAGGACTGGGTGATACGCAGGCTCGGCAGTTCCTGCAGGTCGATCTCGAGGTTGGGGTGTTCGCGCAAAAAGTCCGCCAGCAATTCCGGCAGGTATTCGCTCAAGGCCGTGGTGTTGCACAACAGGCGCACCTGGCCCTTGATCCCCTTGGCGTATTCCGCCAGGTCCTGTTGCAAGTGCTCGGCCTGTTGCAACAGCAAGCGGGCATGCCGGGCCAGGGCTTTGCCGGCGGCGGTGGGCGTGACACCGCGACGGCCGCGCTCAAGGCACGCGATCCCCAGCGACGCCTCCATCGCGCGGATGCGTGCGCTGGCCGCCGCCAGCGATAAATGGCTGCGCGCCGCGCCTGCGGTGATATTGCCGGTGTCGAGGATATGCAAGTAGAGGCGCAGGTCGATCAGGTCAAAGTGCATGGCATGTGCCTACGGAAAAACAAGAGTCTGCCTCAGTATATGGCGAATTTTCGGCCAGCTCGAAAAACGCCACAATCGCGGCATGAATACTTTCCTCGCGTTCTACCAGAACATAGGCCCGGCCCTGACGTTGTGGGTAGCTGGCACGTTTTTGCTGGCCGGTACCGTCAAGGGCGTGATCGGCCTCGGGCTGCCCACGGTGGCCATGGGATTGCTCGGCCTGGCTATGTTACCGACACAGGCTGCGGCATTGCTGATCATTCCCTCGATGGTCACCAACCTCTGGCAACTGGCCTTTGGCGGCCATTTGAGTGACTTGCTCAAGCGCCTGTGGCCGATGCTGCTACTGATTTTCCTCGGCACCGGGCTCGGCACGCAGTGGCTGGGAATGGACGGTGGCCATGGGGCGGTGCGTGCGTTGGGCGCTGCGTTGCTGGTGTATGCACTGAGCGGGTTGTGCTTGCCCACGTTCAAGGTCAAGCCCGAGACCGAACGCTGGCTGGGCCCGGTGTGTGGGCTGATCACCGGGGTCATCACTTCGGCCACTGGCGTCTTCGTGGTCCCGGCGGTGCCGTATCTGCAGGCCATGGGCTTGAATCGCGATCAACTGGTGCAGGCGCTGGGGCTGTCGTTCAGCGTTTCTACACTGGCACTGGCGGCCGGGCTGCTTTGGCGTGGCACGTTGGGCGCTGGGGAAATCAATGCGTCACTGTTGGCCATGGTGCCTGCGTTGCTGGGGATGTGGCTCGGCCAGGTCGTGCGCCAACGCATCAGTGCGACGGTGTTCAAGCGCGTGTTTTTTGTCGGCATGGCGCTATTGGGCGGTCATTTGCTGGTTGGCGGTTGAAAAGGCTTATTCGTGCGTTCCCGTTAAGGGTATTTTTGCAGGGACCCGAAAAGAGGACAGTCTGTGAAAGCCCGATCCGATGAGCTACAAACCTTCGTCAGCGTGATTGAATGCGGCTCGATTTCCGCTGCGGCGGAGCAGGTCGGGCAGACGCCGTCGGCGGTCAGCCGCACCCTGTCGCGCCTGGAAGCCAAGCTCGAGACGACGCTGATCAATCGCACCACGCGGCGTATGGACCTGACCGAAGAGGGCAAGTACTTCTTTGAGCAGGCCAAGGTGATCCTGGCGCAGATGGATGAGCTGGAAGAACGCCTGTCGTCACGCCAGAAAAAACCTGCCGGGCGCCTGCGCATCAATGCTGCCGTACCGTTCATGCTGCATGGGATATTGCCGTACATCGCCGAATTTCGCAGCCTCTACCCCGATATCCAGCTGGAACTGAACAGCGATGATCTGATCATCGACCTGCTGGAGCAGAGCACCGACATTGCCATCCGCATCGGTGTATTGGCCGACTCGACCCTGCATGCGCGCTCCCTGGGCTGGTCGCCGTTGCACATCCTGGCCAGCCCCACCTACCTCAAGCAGTACGGCACACCGAGCACGGTGGCCGAATTGGCGGATCACACCTTGCTGGGGTTCACCCAGACCGAAACCCTCAACCATTGGCCGCTGCGCCACGTGGAAGGCGACCGCTGGCTGATCCGACCCGGCATCGCCGCCTCCAGCGGCGAGACCCTGCGGCATCTGGCGCTGGAAGGGCAGGGCATTTGCTGCCTGTCCAACTTCATGACCTTCGAAGACATCCACGCCGGGCGCCTGGTGCCGGTGCTGGAAACATTCAACAGTGGTTACCGCCAGCCGATCAACGCGGTGTTTTACCGCAACTCGCAACTGGCGCTGCGCATCCAGTGCTTCCTGGACTTTATCCAGGCCAAGCTGGCGCGGTATGCCCGCTGATTCGTGACTTGAGCGCAAGAGTGAATTGGGTGCGGAGGGCTTATTCGACGGGGAGGGGGGGCAGATACTGGCTCCCACATTGATCTCGTCAGGAGCACACTCCATGAACGTATTCGTAACCGGTGCAGCCGGTTTTATCGGCGGCTCCATCGCCACCGGCCTGGTCAAGGCCGGCCACACCGTGACCGGTTTGGTGCGCAGCGCCGAACAGGCCGCTGAAATGACCGCCCTGGGCATCACCCCGGTGATCGGCACGCTCGAGGATGCCGCGCTGTTGACCGCGCAAGCCCGGCAAGCGGATGCGGTGATCAACGCCGCCAGCAGCGACCATCGTGGCGCTGTAGAAACGTTGCTCGCCGCGTTGAAAGGTTCGAACAAGCCGTTCCTGCACACCAGCGGTTCGAGCATCGTGGGTGATGCGTCGGGCGGCAAGGCCAGCGATGTGATCTATTTTGAAGACAACCTGCCGGAGCCGACGGTCGACAAGGCCGCGCGGGTGGCCATCGACAATCTGATCCTCGCTGCCGCCCAAGAGGGCGTCAACTCGGCGGTGATCTGCAACACCCTGATCTACGGACACAGCCTGGGCGTGAAGCGTGACAGCGTGCAATTGCCGCGTTTGCTCAAGCAGGCGCGCAAGAGTGGGGTGGTGCGCCATGTCGGCCCGGGGCAGAACATTTGGTCCAACGTGCATATTGAAGACGTGGTGGCGCTGTACCTGCTGGCCCTGACCCGGAACGAACCGGGCACTTTCTACTTTGTGGAAAGCGGCGAAGCGGCGTTTGCCGACATGACCCGCGCCATGGCCGAAGCCCTGAAGCTGGGTCAGCCCCAGGATTGGCCATTGGCCGAAGCTGAAGCCGAGTGGGGCTATGAAATGGCCAACTATGGCCTGGGCTCCAACAGCCGGGTGCGGGGCAAACAGGCCCGTGAGTTGTTGGGATGGGAGCCAAAGCGTCAGTCGGTGATCGAGTGGATTCGTCACGAGATGGTTTGATGTTCGTTTGATACCGGGTCGCTGCCTATCGGGAGCAAGCCCCCTCCCACAGTTGCCTGCATTCCAAAGCTGGAACGCGGTCAATTGTGGGAGGGGGCTTGCTCCCGATAGGCACGACGCGGTCCATAAGGCTATCCCCACCCGCCTCATTTCCGTACCATTCCCCGCCTTATCCCCGCAATGCCCTGGTACCTCATGAAGCTCTCCCGTCTGCGCGCCGATGCCCTGGCCGGCCTCACCACGTCTTTCGCGCTGCTGCCCGAATGCATCGCCTTTGCCCTGGTGGCCCACCTCAACCCGCTGATGGGGCTCTACGGCGCCTTTATCATCTGCACCCTCACCGCGTTGTTCGGCGGCCGGCCGGGTATGGTCTCGGGCGCCGCCGGCTCAATGGCGGTGGTGATCGTCGCACTGGTGGTGCAGCACGGCGTGGAGTACCTGCTGGCGACGGTGTTGCTGGGCGGGCTGATCATGATTGCCTTTGGCGTCCTGCGCCTGGGCAAGCTGGTGCGCATGGTGCCGCACCCGGTGATGCTCGGCTTCGTCAACGGCTTGGCGATCATCATCGCGCTGGCGCAGTTGGAGCATTTCAAGAGCGGTGACACCTGGCTCAGCGGCACACCGTTGTACGTGATGGCGGGGCTGGTGCTGGTCACCATGGCCATCGTCTACCTGCTGCCACGCCTGACCCGTGCGGTGCCGCCTGCCTTGGTGGCGATTCTTGGCGTGGGCCTGGCGGTGTACCTGCTTGGCCTGCCGACGCGCACGTTGGGCGACATGGCCCACATTGCCGGCGGCCTTCCGACCTTTGCGCTGCCGCAAATCCCCTGGACCCTGGAAACCCTCGGCATCATCGCGCCCTATGCGTTCCTGATGGCCATGGTCGGGCTGCTGGAGACCCTGCTGACCCTGAACCTCACCGACGAAATCACCGAAACCCGTGGCTACCCTGACCGCGAAAGCGTGGCCCTGGGCGCCGCGAATATGGTCTCGGGACTGTTCGGCGGCATGGGCGGTTGCGCGATGATCGGGCAAACCGTGATCAACCTCAGCTCGGGCGGGCGCGGGCGGTTTTCCGGCGTGTTTGCCGGGGTGATGATCCTGTTGTTCATTCTGTTTCTGTCGCCGTTGATCGAGCGGATTCCGCTGGCGGCGCTGGTCGGGGTGATGTTCGTGGTGTCCCAGCAGACCTTCGCCTGGGCGTCGCTGCGGGTGATCAACAAGGTGCCGTTCAACGATGTGCTGGTGATTCTCGCGGTGACGGTGATCACGGTGTTCACTGACCTGGCGACCGCTGTGTTATGCGGCATTGTGATTGCGGCGCTCAACTTCGCCTGGCAACAGGCGCGTGAGCTGTACGCCGATGCGTCGCTGGAGGCCGATGGCAGCAAACTCTACCGCCTGCACGGCACATTGTTTTTCGCCTCGACCACGCCGTTTCTGAACCAGTTCGACCCGGCCAATGACCCGGCCCAGGTGACGCTGGATTGCCGTCACCTGAGCTTTGTCGACTATTCGGCGATTGCCGCGTTGATGACTTTACGCGAGCGTTACGCCAAGGCGGGCAAGCACCTGCGGGTGCTGCATTTGTCGGAGCGCTGCAAGAAGCTGCTCAAGCGTGCCCGCGTTCAACCGGATTGATCAGGGCCCGACCAGGTCTTCCAATTCCTGGGCGCGGGTCTGGGTCATGTCCACCACGCAGCCCGAGCCATTGACCTGATCGATGCTGCCGCCGGTTGCGCTGCCGGCGAAGGCGCAATTGGCGTCACGGTACTTTATCCACAGGCGCTGCACGTCTTGCAGTTGCTGTTTACGTGGGCCGTCCTGAGCGGCAAGCGCAGTCTTGTAAGCTCTGTTCAGGCGTTCATCCTGCACTTTGGCGGCCTGGGTATTGCAACCGACCATGTCGGCGGTGGTGTTGGCGCTGTCCATGCACTTGTTCAACACGGCGTTATCGGCAGCTGAAGCTGTGCCGCACAGGGCGAGCAGCAGGGCGCCGGCGGCGAGGGATGGGCGAATCATGGTCGGTTTTCCTGGGCGTGAGTGAATGCGCATTCTATGACTTGGGGCGGGCGCCTGAGTTTCCGCTGTTCTCTGATCTTCATGTAAGAACACCCCCCGGATTTTCATGCACGGGTGTTGGGCATGTCCCAACGCGACGGCGCTTATCCGTGGGCGAAAATTAATTTCATAAAAATTGAAAATACCACCGAGGAATGATTTATGAGTTTCACAACCTATTCGACGTGACCCTTTCCGAGGAGTACCGCATGGCCGCATCACCGGGCTTCGGGCTATTGGCATACGCTGCCATCGCCATCATTGCTTTGATCGTGCTGATTGCACGTTACCGACTCAACCCGTTTATCGTCATCACCCTGGTGTCCATCGGCCTGGCGCTGATGGCCGGGATGCCGGCGGACACGATCATGGGCTCGTATGAAGCGGGCGTTGGTAAAACCCTGGGGCATATTGCACTGGTGGTCGCGTTGGGCACCATGCTCGGCAAGATGATGGCCGAGTCCGGTGGTGCCGAGCAGGTGGCGCGTACGTTGATCAACCGCTTCGGCGAGCGTAACGCGCATTGGGCGATGGTGTGTATTGCGTTTCTGGTGGGGTTGCCGCTGTTTTTCGAGGTCGGGTTTGTGTTGCTGGTGCCCATCGCGTTTACCGTGGCGCGGCGGGTGGGCGTGTCGATCCTGATGGTCGGCCTGCCGATGGTGGCCGGCCTGTCGGTGGTGCATGCGCTGGTGCCCCCGCACCCGGCGGCGATGATGGCGGTGCTGGCGTATAACGCGTCGGTGGGGCAGACCGTGCTGTATGCGATCCTGATCGGTATTCCGACGGCGATCATTGCAGGCCCGGTCTACGCCAAATTCATCGTGCCGCGTATTCAGTTGCCGGCGCAAAACCCGCTGGAACGTCAGTTCATCGAGCGCGAACCGCGTACGCGCTTGCCGAGTTTCACGCTGACCATGGGCACCATCCTGTTGCCGGTGGTGCTGATGATGATCGGCGGCTGGGCCAACGTGCTTTCCACGCCAGGCACCGGGTTCAATCAGTTCCTGTTGTTTATCGGCAACTCGGTGATCGCGCTGCTGGTGGCGACCCTTGTCAGCTTCTGGACCTTGGGGATTGCCCAAGGCTTCAACCGCGAATCGATCCTCAAGTTCACCAACGAATGCCTGGCGCCGACTGCGAGCATCACCTTGCTGGTGGGGGCGGGCGGCGGTTTGAATCGGATTCTGGTGGACGCAGGCGTCACCCATGAAATTCTCGGCCTGGCCCATGCTTTCCAGCTGTCGCCGCTGGTGATGGGCTGGCTGTTTGCTGCGTTGATGCGTATTGCCACTGGCTCGGCCACCGTTGCCATGACCACCGCGTCCGGCGTGGTGGCACCGGTTGCCATGGGCTTGGGTTATCCACATCCCGAGTTGCTGGTGCTGGCTACCGGCGCAGGTTCGGTGATCTTTTCCCACGTTAACGACGGCGGCTTCTGGCTGATCAAGGAATACTTCAATATGACGGTCATCCAGACCTTCAAGACCTGGACCGTGCTGGAGACGCTGATTTCGGTGATTGCGTTCGGCCTGACCTACGGCTTGTCTCTGGTCCTACGAGCCTGATTGTGTAACCCGGAGCCACCATGGACATCCTTTACCAGATTCGCGCCCGCCAGGATTCATTCAGTGCCGGTGAAGGGCGTATCGCCAAGCTGATGCTCGATGATGTGGGCTTTGCGGCGTCGGCCAGCCTGGAGGCGTTGTCGTTGCGGGCCGAGGTCAGCACGGCCACGTTATCGCGGTTTGCACGCAGTGTGGGGTGCCGCGACTTGCGTGACCTGCGCCTGCAACTGGCGCAGGCCAGCGGCGTCGGCAGCCGCTTCCTGGACCCGGCGGGTCTGCCGGAGCAATCGGCCTTTCATCGACAGATCCTGGGCGATATCGAGGCCACGCTGCGTCAGCACCTGTCAGGGTTCAGCCAGGCGAGTTTTGCCGATGCGGTCAGTGTGTTGAGCAAGGCGCGGATGATCCATGCCTTCGGTATGGGCGGCCCATCAAGCCTGTGCAGCGATGAGTTGCAGGTGCGTCTGGTGCGCCTGGGTTATTCGATTGCCGCCAGCCATGACCCGGTGATGATGCGCGTCACGGCGGCGACACTGGGGCCGGAACAGGCGCTGATCGTCTGCTCGCTCACGGGGTTGACCCCTGAATTGCTCGACGTGGTCGCACTGGCGCGCAACTACGAGGCACGCATCATCGCGATCACCCTGGCCAACTCGCCATTGGCGCAGTTGGCGGACGTCGTGCTGGCGCTGCAACCGGCCGAAACCAGTTTTATCTACAAGCCCACCGCAGCGCGCTACGGCATGCTGCTGGCCATAGATCTGCTTGCCACCGAGCTGGCGTTGGCCCAGCCGGACGACAACCAGGAGCGGCTGCGCCGGATCAAGCTGGCCCTGGACGATTATCGCGGCGGCCCCGACAGCCTGCCCCTTGGAGATTGAGATGAAGTACGACACGTTGATACGTCAGGCGCTGATCATTGATGGCAGCAACACGCCGGGCTATCTCGCCGATGTGGGGGTGTTGGCTGGACGTATCGAGACGATCGGTGATCTGGCAACGCTTACTGCCGCACATGAAGTCGACGCCCGCGGCCTGGTACTGGCGCCGGGGTTTGTCGATGTGCACACCCACGATGACACGGTGGTGATCCGCCATCCGCAGATGCTGCCCAAGCTCAGCCAGGGCGTGACGACGGTGATTGTCGGCAACTGCGGCATCAGCGCCTCGCCGGTGAGTTTGCGCGGCGATCCTCCGGACCCGATGAATCTGCTGGGCACGCGCGCTGCGTTCACTTACCCGCGCTTTGCCGATTATCGCGCTGCAGTCGAAGGCGCCCAGCCGGCCGTCAACGTGGCTGCATTGATTGGCCATACGGCGCTGCGCAGCAACCACATGGACGATTTGCAGCGTACCGCCACACCGGATGAAATTGCTGCCATGCGTGGGCAGTTGCAGGAGAGTCTTGAGGCGGGTGCCCTGGGCTTATCCACAGGCCTGGCCTACGCCAGCGCGTTCAATGCAACGACCGATGAGGTGCTGCAACTGAGTGAAGAGCTGACGGCCTTCGGTGCGGTGTACACCACCCATTTGCGCAGCGAATTCGAACCGGTGCTGGAGGCCATGGATGAGGCGTTTCTGATTGGTCGGCACGCCAAGGCGCCGGTGATCATTTCTCACCTCAAATGCGCCGGTGCGGGGAACTGGGGGCGCAGTCCGCAATTGCTGGCGTCGCTGGAGCAGGCGGCGAAAACCCATCCGGTAGGGTGTGATTGTTATCCCTATGCGGCCAGCTCATCGACCCTGGACTTGAAGCAAGTCACCGATGCGTTTCGCATTACCATCACGTGGTCGACGCCGCACCCGGAAGTGGGCGGGCGCGATCTGCAGGACATTGCCGCCCAATGGGGGCTTTCGCTGATGGACGCGGCCCGTCGCCTGCAACCGGCTGGCGCGGTGTACTACGGGATGGATGAGGCGGATGTGCGACGCATCCTCGCGCATCCGCTGTCGATGGTGGGGTCCGATGGGTTGCCTGAAGACCCGTTCCCTCATCCGCGTTTGTGGGGCGCGTTTCCCCGTGTGCTGGGGCATTTCAGTCGGGACGTAGGGCTGTTCCCGCTGCACACGGCGGTGCACAAGATGACCGGCCTGTCGGCGGCGCGGTTTGGCCTGACCGAACGTGGTGAGATTCGTGAGGGGTATTGGGCTGACCTGGTGTTATTCGACCCATTGCGCGTACGGGATGTGGCGGATTTCAAGGAGCCGCAGCGGGCGGCGCAGGGGATTGAGCGGGTGTGGGTCAATGGCGTGTTGAGCTACAGCGAGGGGCAGGCCAATGGTCAGCGCTCGGGGCGTTTCCTGGCGCGTAGCGGGGCGCTGGGCGGTGGGTTTTCGTCTCTGTAGTAGAGTTGCTTTCACGAGGGGCGTTGTCATGCGTTTTATCGCAGGCAATAAAAAACCGCCTTAGTAGGGCGGTTTTTTTTGCAAACCCGCTTGGTCGCCGGGTTTGCAGCCTCAAAGGAAGCAGTGATGTGCATCCCAAGGCTCACGTGTTCCGGTAAGTGCGCTGGAGGTAAGGCCCAACATAGGGAGGGCCGAGTATGTCTAAGTTTGCCTGTGGCGAGGGAGCTTGCTCCCGCTGGGCTGCGTAGCAGCCCCCAAAGCATTCACTGGGCTTTCAAGTCCGAATCGGCATCAACTTGATCAGGGCCGCTTCGCGGCCCAGCGGGAGCAAGCTCCCTCGCCACAGTGATAGCGCTATTTACACCCGGAAATGACTGACCATCTGCTGCAACTGGCTCCCCAATCGCGCCAGCTCCACGCTCGACTTGGCGGTCTCGTTGCTGGCGGTCGCCGTCTGCTCCGACACATCGCGCACATTCACGATGCTGCGGCTGATCTCCTCAGCCACGGCACTTTGCTGTTCGGCGGCCGCTGCGATCTGCTGATTCATCGACTGGATGTTCGACACCGTACGGGTGATGTTTTCCAGGGAGGCGCCGGCCTTGCGGGTCAGCTCGACACTGCTGTCGGTGAGGCTGCGGCTGTTGTTCATCACGTTGGCCACCTGCTGGGTGCCGTTCTGCAAACCGGCGACCAGGCCTTCGATTTCCTCGGTGGATTTCTGCGTGCGCTGAGCAAGGCCGCGCACCTCATCGGCGACCACGGCAAAGCCACGCCCGGCTTCACCGGCACGGGCGGCTTCAATGGCGGCGTTGAGGGCCAACAGGTTGGTCTGCTCGGCCACGGCCTTGATCACGTCCATCACGCTGCCGATCTTGTTGCTCTCTTGTTGCAGATGCGACATGGCGTCGGTGGAGCGCGCCACTTCGTCAGCCAGGCGTTCGATCTGGGCGATAGCTTCGGCGACCACCTTGTCACCCTCGCGGGCTTGGCCGTCAGCGTCGGAGGCCGCCTGGGAGGCTTGCTCTGCGTTACGCGCGACTTCCTGCACCGTCGCGGTCATTTCATGCATGGCGGTGGCGACCTGATCGGTCTCGACCTTTTGGCTGTTGACGCCCGCGCTGGTCTGTTCGGTAACGGCCGACAACTCTTCGGCGGCACTGGCGATTTGCGTCACACCGTCACGGATGCCGCTGATCAATTCACGCAGGGTGGTGCCCATACGCTGGATACCTTGTTGCAGCACGCCCAGTTCATCCCGGCGGGTGATCTGAATGTTGTGGCTGAGATCGCCGGAGGCGATGCGCTCGACCACCGCCAGGGTGTCTTGCAATGGGCGTGTGATCTGCCGGGTGATCACCCAGGCAGCGATGATGCCAACCAGCAACGCCAGCAGGGTGCTGATCAGTTGCAGGCTGCGCGCCTGGGTACTTTCGGCATCGCGACGAGTGAGCTGGATGTCATACAGCTTGTCACTGAGCGTGACGATGTCGGCACCCTGGGTGGTCATTTCGGCGCGGGCAGCGACGATATTCGCGTTAGCGGCCTTGTAGTTCTGCAGGGCGCTGCGGTAGGCGCCGAGCGCGGTTTCCAGCGCGCTCAGTGCGCTTTGCTGGCTGGCGCCGAAGACGCTGTTGAGGTCTTTCAGGCCGGTAATGGCTTTTTCAATCTGTGCGACGGCGCGGGCTTCGGTGTCTGGGTTGACATCGCCGGTGTAGCCGCGCACTTCAAAGCGCGCCAGTTGGAATTGCATCTTGGCTTCGGCCACGGCCTGGAATTGCGCCAGGTGCTCCGAACTGTCAGGCATTTGCTTCACCGAGGCTTCCAACGCGTTGATCTGGGCGTTGGCGATATCGGCCTTGTCGCCCATCACCTGGCGTGAGGCGTTGCCGTTACGGTAGGCCTCTCGCATCTTGTTCAGGGACTGTTGATAGGCGGTAATGACGGCTTTCTGCTCGTTGAGCAGCTTGAGGTTTTCCGGGCTCTTGAAACTGTCCAGCAGCTTCTGTTGCTGGGCGGCGAACGTATCCAGGTTGGCTTGTACGTTCTGGGCCACGGTTTCGTCGCCGTTGGCGAGCATGTACTGCAGGCGCGCAATGCGCAGTTTGGTCAGCGAGGCGTTGAGCTGGGTAATGTCGCTCATCCAGTTGCTGCGGTCGATCAGGCCGCCGAGGCTGGTCCAGCCGGTCAATGCCAGGATCGAGGTGAGGACAAGCACCAGGCCGAAGCCCAGGCCCAGTTTGAGGTTGACGCTGATGTTACCGAACCAGCTGTTCATTGAAAGCTCCGCAAAGTGTGATCTGAATGCTGGGCGGTGTTGTTGTTTGAGCCAGCTGAGGTATGTAGGCCATATCGGCAGCACGGCCAGAATCTGAAATGTCTTTTGTCCGGTAGATCGAAAGGGGGCCCCCGGCCGACGTGCGGGCAGGAGCCCCCGAGGCATCACGGTGCCGGTGTCAGATGGATCTCGTACTTGAGCGCTTCGATCAGCTGGCTTTGATAGACAAAACGCTTGTCGCGAATCCCCTCCCACCGGTCGATGAAGAACTGGCCCATGTCATCGATCTGAATCGGCGTGACCACGATGTCGCCACTGTTGGAATGGTGCACCAGGTTCGTCTCGTAGGCCGATGGCCGCTCGATGATGAAGTGTCCCTTGAGGCGCAACCGCTCGCGGCTTGGCGGCGCGGGTGGACGAATGGCGCGCCTGCCGGCGACACCGACCTGCAGTGTGAAGTCGCTGCGCAAGGCCAATGAGCTGGTCTCATCCACGACCCAGCCGCCCTGTTGCAGGGTGCGTGCAGTGCCGGCGGCGGCATCGCGCACATGCAGGCTGACGGCATCCTGCAACTGGGCAATACCGGGCACCAACAGGTTCATATCGGTGTGCCCGCTGCCCATGAACGCCACCCACTTATGGGGCCCGAACGCCGCCTGGTCGGCCTTGATCACTTCGTTGGCGAAATAACTGAACAGCGTGTTGCGCGGGCTGCTGCCCCTGGCCCCTTTGGTGTGGTAGCTGGCAGTGCAATCCAGGGCGCGCACGCGCAGCCCGTATTTGTTGGCGGCCTTGATCACGTTGGTATAAGTGTTCGGCCCGGTATACATGAGCATATGGCCCTGGTCCTGGGCATTCAGGTAGGCCTGCAAGCCGCTGGGCATTTTCAGCGTGTCATGCAGGATATCCAGTTCGTGCTGGTGCAGGTCGGTCAGCAGGTGTTCGACATAGAGCGTTTTTACCCCCTGTTTCTTCAGCAGCTTCATGTGCTTGATCAGGAACTCCTTACTCGACTGCGCCGAGTGCGCCTCTCCGATGACAAGCCCGAGTTTTTGTTGAAAGAGGCGCTTGATCAGGTCCTCTTCGTTCGTGAGGTTGGCCAGGTAAGCCAGGGCACTGCGTCGTGGCGCTGTGTACCCGGCAAAAAAGGCTTCGGCGCGTTCGATCAAGCGCTCGCGAATACGCATGAACTCAGCGAACGTGGCCTGGCGGGGGTCGTCCTGATGCAAGGCGTAGCGTGTATCCAGGCCACGATGAGACGCTGCCAATTGCCCGGCCTGCTTCTTCATGGCGTGGGGCATGTCGAACTCGTTGAAGTGCGTGGCGCCGGCCGTGACCGCAGGGGCCTGCGCCACTGCCGGTTGGGCGCGCACGTGCAGGTTCGTCGACAGCGACAACGTGAGGTGCCCCCTGGACTGCGTCGCAGGCAAGGTGTCGACCCAGACGCCCACGGGCTGGTCAGGTGCCACGTCTTGAACGCGCAGCGCCAAGGTGTTTTGCAGATCGGCCAGGCCGGTGGTCATCGCGTGGCTTCCCATGCGGTCCTGTTCGACCAGGGCGATCCAGCCTTCCCCGGGGCGATTTTTCACGTTGCGCGCAATTGCCTGGTGCGAATAGAAATTTCGCAGCCGGCTCGAGCGTGGGATAAGCCGCTCGCCGTCGCCCAGGGCCAGCACGTGCTCCATGTGGTAGGAGCTCGACGCATCCAGCCCATCGATGATCACGTTGTGTTTGTGCGCTTCAAGCACCAGCTTGCGGAAACTGAAAGGCGCATCGGCAGCGAACCCCAAGGCCTGATCGACCCTGGCCAGATGCTCAGTGATGCGTTCAAGTGCCACCGCGACATTGCCTTCGACTTCGCGGTTGAGGATCTTCAGTTTGCTGCGAAACACGTCAACCGGCAGGTTTTCGATGTAC
Source organism: Pseudomonas palleroniana (assembly GCF_022836895.1). NCBI lineage: Bacteria > Pseudomonadati > Pseudomonadota > Gammaproteobacteria > Pseudomonadales > Pseudomonadaceae > Pseudomonas > Pseudomonas palleroniana. The sequence goes on from NZ_CP092411.1 coordinate 1,550,272, forward strand.
AGCCGCTTGAGCCCTTGCTCGGCCAGGGACTGCATGTTTTCGATCAACAATTGTTTGCTGGCGATGGACGCATTATGGGCGCCGATGAGCAGCTGTTTACCCGGCGAGAACAAAAGCTTGAGCAGTTCGGCGTGCGCGGTTTCTGCGGCCACTGGGGGGACTTGCGGCTTGATGGGGTGTACGCGGGGACGCAGGAAGAAAGCCTCGGCATCCTTCGTCAGTTGCTCGATCTGGCCGACGTAGGCATTGCGTAGCGGCTGCAACTGGTCGTAGACGTAGCGCTGGGTAGCGCCGATGACGTCGGGATCCCAATTGGTGACCAGCCGGGCTTTGAAGCCTTCATCGAGTACGGCTCGGAAATATTTACCTTCGCTGGGCGAAATCTCGTATTTCGCCAGAGAGTCGTCGACCTCTTCGGGTAGCAGCTCATATTTCTTGCGCCCGCCACCGGTCACGCCGGAACGCACCCAGCGACCCTCGGTATCCTGGTTGACCAAGCGTGCGGTCGAGCGCATCTGGCCGGAGGCCGGGTCCTGGCGGTAGAGCAGGTGACGGCCCAGGGCGTCCGGGGTGGGCTTGACCCAGTAGGGCTGGCCATCGAACAGCAGCGGTTGCATGTCTGGCGGGCTGGTGGGTTCGAGTTGTTTGAGCAGTGCGCTGTCAGCCGCCTGTTTGCCGGTTTTGAGTGTCGGACGCAGTGCGTTGAACGGCCCGCGAAAGGCAGGTCTCAGGTCAAACAGCAGCGCACCGCCCAGGTTGGCCAGGTACCCGATGTAATGCAGCAATGCACCGTCGCGGTCACCCTGGTGCCACGCGTTGAGCGCGAGCAGCGCATCCTTGAAGGCGAGCAACCCGCCCAGGGTCAGGCTGAGAATCGGAAAGGGAATGGTCGCGATGGCAGTGACCCATTCGACGCAGGTCCAGACAATGCCCATGATCATCTGCGTACGGTTCACCGTAGTGGCGTGGACGTCGTCGATCCGGCGTTGCAATACCATGTTGTAGAACTCGTGACGCAGGTCGGTCAAGGGCGTGACGCGCTCGATGCTGTCGTAATGGGGGCGGCTGGGGCTGGTGCGGTTGATGTCGTCGGGCAGGCCCTTCTTGGCGGTTTCGAGTACATCCCGGATACGTGCCTGGGACTGCTGCGCGGTGCGGCTACAGAAATATTCCACCGCACCATCGAGGGTCTTGAGCAGGTAGTTGAACAGTTTCGCTTCACGAAAACTGATGCCATCCGGGGCATTCGGGGTGTACAGCAGCACCGGGTTATCCGCGTGGCTGAACAGGTAAACGCCCATGACCCAACTGCCGTCGATAAACAGGCGATGTATTTTGTAGGTGGTGCGCTGGGTCACTGCGCTCTGGCCCAGGCTGCTGATCGCCTGGGTCAACCAGCTCAGGTCGACACTGGCGATATGCCCTTCGAGACGTGATTGCAGAGCGGCATTTTGCATTTGCAACTGGGTGATCTTCAGCGTGGCATTGCGCCTTTCGGTATAGCCCGGGCTGTTGGCGGCCTGCAATTGCGTGTGTACCAGGTCGGTGTAACGTTTGCCGATCCATACGCCTCTTACCGCGGCTGCGACCTTCTGCGGGGTCAGCGCGCTCAGGTCGACACCGGGCGGGCCACGAAACGTCGCAGAGCTGGAAAAGTCTTCGTTGATAAACCCCACGTTGTCCGCGTACCCGTCGCGATACAGTTCGGTATAGGACAGAGGTTTCGGCCCTTGGCCCAACAACGTTTTGGGGGTGTAGGCAAAAACCAGGTCCGGGTCGACCTTGTTGTGCATCCGACCCAACAGCTTGTTGAGGCTGAGGGTGGCCTGCTCATGCACATACGCGGCAAAGGTCGGGAAGTTGGCCTCCGCATCCGGCCGGGCGTTGTAGGTGCGTAAGGCGCCTTCGGCATCTTCGGCGAGGCTTGTCAGGCGGATGCGCTCAGTTTGAGAGGCGGAGCGCAGCCAGAGCGGGCTGCTGTATTCATAGTCGTCGATCAATTGCGCCATCAGGTGCTCGACCATGGCGTCCATGCAGGCATTGTGCGTGCAGGGCGTACCCAGGGTGACTTCCTCGTGCTCCATGGCATCCGGTCGAAAACCCAGGTTGCCGGCGACAATGCGCATGGTCGGCCGAAAGCGCTGTGGCACTTGCTCTAGCAGGTAGTCGGCCATGGTTTTTCCGTTATGCCGGGTCGTGTCCGCCGCCCAGGCGAGAATGTGCGTCTGGCATTCGCGCAGGCTGTTGAAGGCGATAAACATTTGCCCCCTTGGTGAGTCGGGAGTGCACAGCAGCAAGCGTTTGGGTTGCCCGTTGGCGTCGTTCTCGCGCAGCAGCCACAGGTCCTTGAGCTGCGCGCCATGCAGCAGCACGGTCTGCGCACGCAGCGCCGAGCCGGGCGTGCTGCGCAATTGTTCAAACAATTGATAGTCGGCCGCGCTCAGGTGGCCTTGCAGGTTGGCGGTATAGGCCAACAGTGCCAGGCGTCGATCGAGCATGGCTTTGGTCGCCTGGCGGATTTCGGGCGTAGCCATGGCTTTTTTCTGCTGGGCGGCAAACTCCAGGCGCGGGTCCAGCGGTTGCAACAGGTCGAGCAGACTGTGTGGCGTGAGGTGCGCGTGGCGACCTTGCAACGGTGCGCCGGCGTAGCTCAGGGTGGTGTGCTTGAGAAAGGCTGAGCCGGGCAGACGGTCGTCGCTGTGCAAACCCGCGAGGGCGACATCCACCAGGCTGCGCTGTTGCACGTAGGCGCCCACGTCCGCCACTTCGCGGCGGGTGGTGACGAGCAGTTGCTGCGGGTCGAGGTCATGGATCTCCAACTGGTCGGCCAATTGTTCGAGCAACTGGTAATGGGCCAGGGCGCCAGGGGTTATCCAGGGGCCGAACAGTTCGAGAAATGTCTGCCGGGCCTGGTTGTACTGGACGATGCAGTCCGCCAGGTTGGCTTGCTTCGCGTCATCGGCGTTGCGGTACCAGTCGGGCAAGCTTTTATGCAACGCCCACTCCAGCAGGCGCTGGCGCCGCATTGCCAGGCGCTGGGACAGGTCGGGCTGGGCCGCACTGATAGCGGCGTCCAGCTCTTCGATCAACTGCGCACTGTCAGTTCGCGGGTTATTGACCAGGCTCAGCGCAAGGTCGATGTCCAGGCGACGTTTGTCGAGCAGCGCCTGGTAGCTGTGTTCGAACACCAGCAGGTCGTCGATCGGCCGCAGCTCCAGCGGCCAGATGTCGGCGACGCCCAAGTGTTGATAACGCACCGGCAAGTGCCGGAGGATTTCTCCGCGCTCGGCCATGTTCGCTTTCAGGCTCTGGTCGAGTTCGAGCAGGGTATCGAACCCATACAGGCCCGCCGATGGCGTAAAGAGCAGTACCGGGCCGAGCGCGGCATCGCTGGTCAGGCTATCGACCACCGGGCTCGGCTGGCGCGTCAATACAAATGCGCCGGCGAATTCGACGCTTTGCTCCTGATAGGTGAACGTCAATGCATAGATGCCCGGTCGTAACGACGGCACGCGTGAGCAATCCTCAAGCATGCGCAGGTCGACCGGGTTCAGCAGATGGTCCTTGATATTGAGGCTGGCCTCCCGTTCCAGTGCCGTGCTGCCGGCGGCGTAGCGCATGAAGGTCTGACGGCCTTGACCGGTGACGGAGCTGGTGTCATCAAGGTCTTGCAACTGTTCGTTCAGTTTGGCCCGCAGGCGGGTCAACAACGCCTTGCCGCCGGTTTGGCTGAGGTCGACTTGGGCCAGGTCCTGATAGAGCGCGCGTGCCTGGTCGAGGAAAGTGTGGTTGGCTTGCTTGAGCGTGGCGTTCAATTTTTCCAGGTCAGTCAGCTCCTGGGGCGGTGGGGCAGGCTTGCTGACTTGGCTGCGCAGGCTTGGATCAATCTCAAGCAACTGCGCGTGCAGTTGCTCAAGTTGGGATGCAGAGGGTGTGCTCATGGCACCGTCTCCAATGTGATGGAAGGAGCCTCAGCATGAGATGCCGGCTTGGAACGACGGCGGTAGATAGGTACGTGCGCAGGGCTCATCACAGACGACGCATGTGTGCTAGTCTGCTGGCCCTTTTAGTTCTGGGCGGCGCGGGAAACGGCGTTTTCCTGTGTGGCCCTACAGCGGAGCCTCTTCATGTCCGAAGTTAATCTGTCCACCGACGAAACCCGCGTCAGCTACGGTATCGGCCGTCAGTTGGGCGACCAACTGCGCGACAACCCACCACCGGGCGTGAGCCTGGACGCGATCCTGGCCGGCCTGACCGACGCCTTCGGCGGTAAGCCAAGCCGTGTGGACCAGGAGCAAATGGCTGCAAGCTTCAAAGTCATCCGCGAGATCATGCAAGCCGAAGCCGCCGCCAAGGCTGAAGCCGCTGCTGGCGCCGGCCTGGCATTCCTGGCGGAAAACGCCAAGCGTGATGGCATCACCACCCTCGCTTCCGGTCTGCAATTTGAAGTGCTGACTGCCGGTACCGGCGCCAAGCCAACCCGTGAAGATCAAGTACGTACCCACTACCACGGCACCCTGATCGACGGCACTGTGTTCGACAGTTCCTACGAGCGCGGTCAGCCTGCAGAATTCCCGGTAGGGGGTGTGATCGCCGGCTGGACCGAAGCCCTGCAACTGATGAATGCCGGCAGCAAATGGCGTCTGTACGTGCCGAGTGAACTGGCTTACGGCGCTCAAGGCGTTGGCAGCATTCCACCGCACAGCGTTCTGGTATTCGACGTCGAGCTGCTCGACGTTCTGTAAGACCTGCTGATTATCTGTGGGAACGAGCGTGCTCGCTCCCACAGTGTTTTGCGGGTGTGTTCATGGATGGAACTTGCCATTGAGCTCCGTCGCCGGGCGCAACGCTCGGGCATAGCAGAATAGAAACAGGTTTCTCACCACCTCTTTCAGCACTCCGGGTTCACTTGAACTCAAGCCATTGACGTCCAGGTCACCCTGATCCTGCAGTTCGTTCAGCGCTTCCTCTTCCAGTACTGCACAAACCTCACCGGTTTCCCGATGCAGAATCCGCAGGTAGGGGTGTGGGCGGTCCAGCCAGGCATCGATCAAATAAGTCATGGTTCATTCTCCTTGATGGGTTTCAATGAGAATAATTCTTATTCGTCGAATAGCAAGTGTCTATTGGCGGTTTTCTGGGTTTTCTGGATGGACCGTTGCGTTCGGTCAAAGGAGATGGCGAAACGCCACCCCGCGGCGGGCGCGGGATGGAACCAGCAGATTCAGACCTTGCGGACGAACTCGGACTTGAGTTTCATCGGGCCGATGCCGTCGATCTTGCAGTCGATATCGTGGTCGCCGTCGCACAGGCGGATGTTCTTGACCTTGGTGCCGACCTTGACCACCAGGGACGTGCCTTTGACCTTGAGGTCCTTGATCACGGTGATGGTGTCGCCGTCTTGCAGGACGTTGCCCACAGAGTCTTTCTTCACGGTTTCGTCGCTGGCCGCTTCGGCTTCGCCGTTGACGGACCACTCATGGGCGCATTCCGGGCAGATCAGCTGGGCGCCGTCTTCGTAGGTGTATTCGGAATTGCATTTTGGGCAGGGTGGCAACGTGCTCACTAAAGTTCCTTGAAAGTCAGGAGGGCTAAAAGTCGCACATTATATAGGGAATTGGGCCAGGGGCGGGAATGGGTAATAGGCTTGAATGTGGGAGGGGGGCTCCCACATGCAGGTATTTCAGTGTGTACGCGCGACCGCGAACTCACTCAGTTCGACCAGGGCGTCCCGGTATTCGCTGGCCGGCAGGGCTTCCAGGCACGCGATGGCACGGGCCGCGAAGTCGCGCGCCAGTTGCGCGGTGTAATCCAGGGAGCCGGAGGCTTCAACGGCTGCACGGATGGCTTCCAGGTCTTCGATCCCGCCTTTCTGGATCGCCTTGCGTACCAGCGCAGCCTGTTCCGGCGTGCCTTCACGCATGGTGTAGATCAGCGGCAGGGTCGGTTTGCCTTCGGCCAGGTCGTCGCCGACGTTCTTGCCCAGGGTTTCTGCGTCGCCACGGTAGTCGAGCAGGTCATCCACCAGTTGGAACGCCACGCCCAGGTGGTCGCCAAAGGTGCGCAGGGCTTCGGCCTGTGCGGCGGTCGCGCCGCACAGGGCGGCTGCGCTATGGGTCGAAGCTTCGAAGAGCATCGCGGTTTTGCCGCGGATGACTTCCATGTAGGTTTCTTCGGTGGTGCTGGCGTCGCGGACCTTCGACAGCTGCAATACTTCGCCTTCGGCGATGATGCGCGTGGCTTGTGAAAGAATTTTCATCACGGGCATCGAACCCAGTTCGACCATCATTTCGAACGAGCGCGAGTAAAGGAAATCGCCCACCAGCACGCTGGGAGCGTTGCCCCACATGGCATTGGCGGTCTCGCGACCCCGACGCATGCCGGACATGTCGACCACGTCGTCATGCAGCAGGGTGGCGGTGTGCAGGAACTCGATAGTTGCTGCCAGCAGGCGCAGGTCATCGCCTTGGCGGCCCAGGGCCTTGCCGCACAGCAACACTAATAAAGGACGCAGGCGTTTACCGCCCGCCGACGTAATGTAGTCGCCAATTTTGGAGACCAGCGGCACTTTAGACGTCAGCTGCTGCTTGATGATGCCGTCGACGGCGCTAAAATCGTCCGCGACCGCGCGGTAGAAAGCTTGGGGTTGCATCAGCGACAGTCGCTCCAGAAGGGTTGCGCGGCATGCTAGGACCCTGACCCCGCAGTGTCAAGGCGCGATGGACGGCCACTTGCAAGGCCTCTATAGCTTGCGTACAATCGCGCACCCTGAACTTCCTGGGCAGCACCTGCCTTACGCAATTGCATTCGGGACGTCCATCCCATGCAGCCATGCCAGCCAATACCTCTTCTTATAAAGAGCTGGGTGAGCAGGATTATCGGAGAAATACCATGTCGTACGCAGTAATTGTTACTGGTGGCAAGCAATACAAGGTCGCCCCAGGTGAATACCTGAAGATCGAAAAACTGGAAATCGCTACCGGCGAATCCGTTACTTTTGATCGCGTTCTGTTGGTCGCCAATGGCGATGACGTGAACATCGGCGCTCCAGTTGTTGCTGGCGCTACCGTTGTGGCTGAAGTGATCTCCCAAGGTCGTCACGATAAAGTCCGCATCATCAAGTTCCGTCGTCGTAAGCACCACATGAAGCGTATGGGCCACCGCCAGTGGTACACCGAGATCAAAATCACCGGTATTCAGGCTTAATTTCAGCCTAATTCCTCACTAGGAGAATTGACTCATGGCACACAAAAAAGCTGGTGGTAGTACCCGTAACGGTCGCGACTCAGAAGCCAAACGCCTTGGCGTGAAGATGTATGGCGGCCAGAAAATCATTCCGGGCAACATCATCGTGCGTCAGCGCGGCACCCAATTCCACGCCGGTTACGGTGTAGGCATGGGTAAAGATCACACCCTCTTCGCGAAAATCGAAGGCGTGATCAAGTTTGAAGTAAAAGGCGCTTTCAACCGCCGTTACGTGAGCGTTGTCGCAGCTTAATCGCGAGATCGCTGGAAAAGCCCTGTCTTGCGACGGGGCTTTTTCGTTTGTGGAGTGAGTCTCTTGCAAAGCTGTTTGTAATGGGCGAGAGCAGCAGGATTTGCGGTCGTTGCTTGAGGTCGCTGCGCTCATTTTTGCAAGAGTCTTATGTCTTGGTTTCTTAAGCTCGTCCAAGAGGCGAGAGGCGTTTTGTTATGAAGTTCGTTGATGAAGTTTCCATCCGAGTAAAAGCAGGCGACGGCGGTAACGGTTGCATGAGTTTCCGTCGCGAAAAATTCATCGAAAACGGTGGCCCCAACGGCGGTGATGGCGGTGACGGCGGTTCCATCTACATGATGGCCGACGAAAACCTCAACACCCTGGTCGACTACCGTTACACCCGGCACTTCGACGCCGAGCGTGGCTCCAACGGCGGCAGCACCGACTGCACCGGTAAAAAAGGCGAGGACCTGGTACTGCGCGTACCGGTCGGCACCACGATCATCGACTCCGCGACCCAGGAAGTGATTGGCGACCTGACCAAGGCCGGCCAGAAGCTGATGGTTGTGCAGGGCGGCTGGCACGGTCTGGGTAACACCCGATTCAAGTCCAGTACCAACCGTGCGCCGCGCCAGACCACACCGGGCAAGCCGGGCGAGCAGCGTGACCTGAAGCTGGAAATGAAAGTACTCGCCGACGTGGGCCTGCTGGGCCTGCCGAACGCCGGTAAAAGTACCTTCATCCGCTCGGTCTCGGCGGCCAAGCCGAAAGTCGCCGACTACCCGTTCACCACCCTGGTGCCGAACCTGGGCGTGGTCAGCGTCGACCGTTGGAAAAGCTTCGTGATCGCCGACATTCCCGGCCTGATCGAAGGTGCTTCCGATGGCGCTGGCCTGGGCATCCGCTTCCTCAAGCACTTGTCGCGTACCCGTTTGCTGCTGCATCTGGTCGACATGGCCCCGCTGGATGACACCAGCGCGCCGGACGCCGCCGAAGTGATCGTCAACGAGTTGACCAAGTTCAGCCCGTCCCTGGCTGAGCGTGATCGCTGGCTGGTACTGAACAAGTGCGACCAGATCCTCGAAGAAGAACACGAGGCCCGCGTCAAGGAAATCGTCGACCGCCTGGAGTGGGAAGGCCCGGTCTATGTGATCTCGGCCATCGCCAAAGAAGGCACCGAGCGCCTGACCCGCGACATCATGCGCTACCTCGAAGACCGCGCCGACCGCCTGGCGGCCGACCCGGTGTACAAGGCCGAACTGGCCGAGCTCGACCAGCGCATCGAAGACGAAGCCCGTGCTCAGCTGCAGGCCCTGGATGACCAGCGTGCCCTGCGCCGCAGCGGCGTGAAGTCGGTCCATGACATCGGCGACGATGATTGGGACGAAGAAGACGTGGATGATGAAGATGGCCCGGAAATCATTTACGTGCGCGACTGATTCGTTGCGATAAACTTGAACGCCGCTCCTTGTAGAGCGGCGTTTTGGTATCCGGGTATAACGTTATGGGCGGCGCTGGGTCGCGCGGCCCTCACTTTAAGGTTGAAGATGATGCGGAGCAAAGTGACAGGTGCGCAGCGCTGGGTCGTGAAGATCGGCAGTGCGTTGCTGACGGCGGATGGCAAGGGGCTCGATCGCGCAGCCATGAGCGTCTGGGTCGAGCAAATGGTGGCCTTGCATGAGGCCGGTGTCGAGTTGGTGCTGGTGTCGTCCGGGGCGGTTGCCGCCGGGATGAGCCGCCTCGGCTGGACCGCGCGACCCAGCGCGATGCACGAACTGCAAGCCGCCGCCGCCATCGGCCAGATGGGCCTGGTGCAAGCCTGGGAATCCAGCTTCGCCGAGCACGGCCGCCACACCGCGCAGGTCCTGCTGACCCACGACGACCTGTCCGACCGCAAGCGCTATCTCAACGCCCGCAGTACCCTGCGTGCGCTGGTGGAGCTCAAGGTCATCCCGGTGATCAATGAAAACGACACGGTGGTCACCGACGAAATCCGCTTCGGCGACAACGACACCCTGGCCGCCCTGGTAGCCAACCTGGTGGAAGCCGACCTGCTGGTGATCCTCACCGACCGCGACGGCATGTTCGACGCCGACCCGCGCAATAACCCCGACGCGCAATTGATCTACGAAGCCCGTGCCGATGATCCGGCCCTGGACGCCGTGGCCGGCAGCGTCGGTGGCGCCCTGGGCCGTGGTGGCATGCAGACCAAGCTGCGTGCCGCACGCCTGGCTGCACGCTCCGGGGCGCATACCATCATCGTCGGCGGGCGCCTGGAGCGTGTGCTGGACCGCCTCAAGGCCGGTGAACGCATCGGTACGCTGCTGTCGCCGGAGCGCGGCATGCTGGCTGCGCGCAAACAGTGGCTGGCCGGCCATCTGCAAACCCGTGGCACCCTGGTGCTGGACGATGGCGCTGTGTCGGCCTTGTCTCAAGGCAACAAGAGCCTGCTGCCGGTGGGCGTCAAGCTGGTGCAAGGCAGTTTCCGCCGTGGCGAGATGGTCGTGTGCGTCGCGCCGGACGGCCGTGAGATCGCCCGCGGCCTGGCCAACTACAGCGCGCTGGAAGCGCAGAAAATCATTGGGCAATCGTCTGACGCGATTGTCGGACTATTGGGTTACATGGCCGAACCGGAACTGGTTCACCGCGATAACCTGATCCTGGTTTAACCAAAGGAATACACGATGCGCGTAATGAAGGGATTGCTCGGTCTGCTGTTGGCCATGCCGCTGCTGGCCAGCGCAGAAGAAATCGGCCAGGTGTCGACGGTGTTCAAGTTCGTCGGCCCCAACGACCGCATTGTGGTCGAGGCGTTTGACGACCCCAAGGTTGATGGCGTGACCTGCTACCTGTCCCGCGCCAAGACCGGCGGTGTGAAAGGCGGCCTGGGCCTGGCCGAAGACCGCGCCGAAGCCTCGATTGCCTGCCGCCAGGTCGGGCCGATTCGCTTCAAGGGCGAGCTCAAGGACGGCGACGAAGTGTTCAAGGAGCGCACCTCCCTGGTGTTCAAGACCATGCAAGTGGTGCGCTTCCTCGATAAGAAGCGCAATACCCTGGTTTACCTGGTCTACAGCGACCGTTTGATCGAAGGCAGCCCGCAGAATGCGGTGACCGCGATTCCGATTTTGCCCTGGCCTACCGCTCAGTAACTCGCAGGCGAGTTTTGCAATCGGCGTCTATGATTGCAGGCTTGCGGGTTGTAATCTCGCAGAGCCGCAATGCGAAGAACATGGGATATCTGGAGTTCGTCATGAGCGCTTTCCACGACCTGAAACTCAAAGCTTTAGACGGACATGAGCTGCCGCTGGCGCCTTTCAAGGGGCAAGTGGTACTGGTGGTCAACGTGGCCTCCAAATGTGGCCTGACCCCGCAATACGCGGCGTTGGAAAACCTCTATCAGCAGTACAAGGACCAGGGTTTTACCGTGCTTGGCCTGCCTTGCAACCAGTTTGCAGGCCAGGAACCGGGCACCGAGGAAGAAATCCAGGCGTTCTGCAGCCTCAACTACGGCGTGACGTTTCCATTGGGCAGCAAGCTTGATGTGAATGGCCATGATCGCCATCAGCTCTACCGCTTGCTGGCGGGCGAGGGCGCAGAGTTTCCTGGGGATATCACCTGGAACTTCGAAAAATTCCTGCTGGGCAAGGATGGGCGAGTGCTTGCACGCTTTTCGCCGCGCACCGCGCCGGACGATCCAACGATCGTCCATGCCATCGAAAAAGCCCTGAGCTGAACATCTCCCTTACTTGTGGCCAGGGAGCAAACTCCCTAGCCACAGGTTAGCGGCCTTCGCTTTTAGCCCTTAATCACCCAGATCAATAGTGCTATGAAGCACCCTGATCTCACCATATTATCGGCATCATAAATCCAGTCTCCCGTGGAGCGCTCCCATGCCTGTCCAAGCCTTGTTCAAACCGTTCCAGCTCGGTGCACTGACGCTGTCGACCCGCGTAGTGATGGCGCCGATGACCCGCTCGTTCTCCCCAGGTGGCGTGCCCAATTCCAAGGTCATCGAGTACTACCGCCGCCGCGCTGCCGCCGGCGTGGGGCTGATCATTACCGAAGGCACCGTGGTGGGGCATCAAGCGTCCAACGGCTACCCGAATGTTCCGCATTTCTACGGTGATGCCGCACTGGCCGGTTGGAAAAAAGTGGTCGACGCCGTACACGCAGAAGGGGGCAAGATTGTCCCGCAGCTGTGGCATGTGGGCAGTGTGCGCCGCATCGGCACCGAACCGGACGCCAGCGTGCCGGCATATGGCCCGATGGAAAAACTCAAGGATGGCGCCGTCGTTGTCCATGGCATGACCACCCAAGACATCAAAGACGTGATCAATGCCTTCGCCCAAGCCGCCAAGGATGCCCAACGCATCGGTATGGACGGCGTGGAGATCCACGGTGCCCACGGCTATCTGGTGGACCAGTTCTTCTGGGAAGGCAGCAACCAGCGCACCGACGAATATGGCGGCAGCCTGGCCAACCGTTCGCGCTTTGCCATCGAGTTGATCCAGGCGACCCGCGCCGCTGTCGGCCCTGATTTCCCGATCATTTTCCGTTTCTCCCAATGGAAGCAGCAGGACTACACCGCGCGCCTGGTGCACACCCCGCAGGCGCTGGGAGAATTCCTCAAGCCGTTGGCCGACGCCGGTGTGGATATTTTCCACTGCTCTACCCGTCGCTTCTGGGAGCCGGAGTTTGAAGGCTCCGACCTCAACCTGGCCGGCTGGACCCGCCAGCTCACCGGCAAGCCAACCATCACCGTCGGGAGCGTCGGCCTGGATGGCGAGTTCCTGCAGTTCATGGTCAACACCGATAAAGTTGCACAGCCGGCGAGCCTGGAAAAACTGCTGGAGCGCCTGAACAACGAGGAGTTTGACCTGGTGGCTGTAGGGCGAGCACTGCTGGTGGACCCGGATTGGGCGGTCAAGGTGCGCGAAGGGCGCGAGAGTGACATTCTGCCGTTCAGTCGTGAGGCATTGACGACCCTGGTTTGAATGGCAGGTAAACATGCGGCTTTCAACGGGAGGCAAGGGGTGGAAGACCCTGCCTCCCGTTTTGTTTCAGCTATTTACTGCGTTGTCCTGTCACAGGTCGCGGTATGGGTTGTTCCCCCCGGCGGGTATGTTGCGGCTGGTTCCAGCCGTCATCCGCGCGGGGGTAGTGCGGACGGTGACTGTCGTAATCCGGTCGGGTAGGTAGCGGGCGGTTCCAGCCATAATCAGGTCGGGTGTATTGCGGTCGGTGATTATCGTAGTCCGGACGGGTTGGGTAAGGACGGTGATTATCGTAGTCCGGGCGGGTTGGGTAAGGACGGTGATTATCGTAGTCCGGGGGGCTTGGGTAAGGACGGTGATTGTCGTAGTCCGGGCGGGCTGGGTAAGGACGATGATTGTCATAGTCCGGGCGGGTTGCGTACGGACGGTGGTGATTGTCGTATTCCGGGCGGGTAGGACGCGGACGGTAACTGCCGTAATCCGGGTGGGTAGGCAGTGGCTGATTCCAGCCGTAATCCGGACGTTCAGGCCGTGGTTGGCCCCAATTGGGCGGGGTTTCCTTTCCATACATCGCCATTTCATATCCGCCGCCGGATCGCCTCAATTCGGGAGCCTGTGCAGTGTTCTGGGTCTGCGTGTTGTGGTGCAGCAATTGCGGAGCCATTGGCCCATTGATCAGTGTCGACATAACGCTCTCTATCAATTTTTCGTGAGAAATACCTGCCTGATTCGGGGTGATCCAACAGGAAAACACCTTCGATAGCAGGTGTCATGTGGGTGGTGACTGGCAGCGCGACGTTCCCGAAATATGCCGTTGTAGCTCGGTGATTCGGGGGGGGCGCAGAGACGATTGTGAAGATTGGGACCGGTTTTAGGGGGCGTGCCGGGAGGCGTGGTGAACCGACTTACGGCACTCGCAGATCGTTCAGTGCAGGTGTGGCGGGTTTGGATGGGGTAAAACCCTGCGCGCACACACCACGTAACTGGTTCTCGAATTGCTCGATAATGGCCGGCCAGCCTTGGCGACTGGCATGCTGACGCGCATTCAGGCGCACCCTGCGCAAGGTCTCGCGCTCTTCAAGCAACCAGTTGGCCGCATCGCAGAAGGCTTCTTCATCCCCCGGCATCGCAGTCACACCGTTGTAGCCGTGGCGGATGTGCTGGGTCGCCGCCGCCTGATCGTATGCCACTACCCCCAACCCTGAAGCCATGGCCTCCAGCACAACGTTGCCGAAGGTTTCGGTCAGGCTGGGGAACAGGAATAGGTCGCCCGACGCGTAATGCCGGGCCAATTCTTCACCGCGCAGAGTGCCGCAGAAAATCGCCTCGGGCAGTGCTTTTTCCATCGCTGCGCGCTGCGGGCCATCACCGACGATGATCAGTTTCATCTGGTGCAGTGGATACCTGTCTTGCAGGGTTTCGAAGCAACGTTTGAGCAGCCCCAGGTTTTTTTCCTGGGCCAGGCGGCCTACATGCAACACGGCGATCTGTTCACTGTTCAACGCCCAGCTTTCACGCAGCCCGTTATCGCGTTTGGCCGGGTGGAACAATTGGCTGTCGACCCCGCGCGCGAGCATCCCCAGGCGCTCGAAATTGCGGCGCTCCAACTCCAGGCGTTGGCTGGCGCTCGGCACCAGGGTCAAGGTCGAGCGGTTATGAAACCAGCGCAGATAATGGGTGACCATGCGGCTCAGCATGCTCAGGCCATATTGGTTCGAATACTGCTGGAAATTGGTGTGGAAACCGCTGACCACACTGATACCCAGGCGACGTGCCGCACGCAGGGCTGATAGCCCCAACGGCCCTTCCGTGGCGATATACAGCACATCGGGGCGTTGGCGCGTCCAGCGCCGCAGCAATTTGTGCATCGACGACTGGCCCCACTGCAGGCCCGGGTAACCCGGCAGCGGCCAGCCGCGGCACAGCAGCAGTTGTTCGTCGTTGGGGCGGCTCTGGTCGGCGCCCTGGCGAGGGCGTACCAGCTCGACTTGATGGCCGCGCGCACGCAACCCCTCGCACAGGCGGCCAAGGGTGTTGGCCACCCCGTTGATTTCCGGCGGGAAGGTTTCGGTAATTAAGGTGATGTGAAGCGAGGCTGTCGTCATGACCCACAGTGTCTCCGCGGGCCATGTCGTCATTGTGTCATTGGGATGATGGATTTATGACTTGGCCATGTTTTGCCGCGTCATCGCCTCGGCGCCTTGCTCGCGTACCCAGAACAACGTGGCCCCGGCCACGGCTGCCGGCATCATCAGCAGGTTGACCACCGGCACCAGCAGCACCAGATAGACGATGCCGCCGAAGCTCATGCTCTGCCAGCGCTTCTGGCGCAGCCAGGCGAGCATTTCGTTCCAGCCCAGCTTGTGGTTGTCGGCCGGGTAGTCGATGTATTGGATCGCCATCATCCACACACCGAACAGCAGCCACAACGGCGCCGCGATCAGGTTGACCACCGGGATGAACGACAGGATAAACAAGCCGATGGCGCGTGGCAGGAAGTAGCCCAGTTTGCGCATCTCACGAGCCAGGGTGCGCGGCACCATCGCGGCCAGCTCACCCCAACTGAACGGCGGGAAGTCATCGGTGCCACGCACCACCACTTCAACTTTTTCTGCGAGAAAACCGTTGAACGGTGCCGCGATGATATTGGCGAGCATGGTGAAGGTAAAAAACACCATCAACACCACCAGCACCACAAAAAGCGGCCACAAGATGTAGCTGAGGAAGCTCAACCAACTGGGCAGCGTCGGCATCAGGCTATCGACCCACAGGCTGAACTGATGGCCGGCGAAATAGATCAAGCCGACGAACAGCACCAGGTTGATTGCCAGCGGCAGCAGCACAAACAGGCGCAGGCCGGGGCTCAACACCAGTTTGAGGCCCTCGCGCAGGTATTGCGGGCCGGAAAGAGCAGGGGCGGGCATGGAGAACTCCGAGCAGTGGGACAAACGCGCCGACCTTACCGGCTTTGCCGGTTGGGCGAAAGCGGCGACATCAGCAGTAACAAACGTCTCGATCAACCGAGTCGACTGCATAGAGACCACCTATGAGCTGGATTGTTATTCCGTATTTCCTTAATCTTGCCCCCCTCGATACGCTGCACCCATTATTTTTCAGGGCCTGCGAGTTCAAGCCTTCCCCAAGTGCTTCGCGGTCCTTTTTTATTCCAGCCGCCTTGTTGTCCGGGCGGTCGACAGGAGTGAGTCATGTCTGATACCCGTCATTCGCGAGTGATTATTCTCGGTTCCGGCCCTGCCGGTTACAGCGCTGCCGTCTACGCTGCCCGGGCCAACCTCAAGCCGCTGCTGATCACCGGCATGCAGGCGGGCGGTCAGTTGACCACCACCACTGAAGTCGACAACTGGCCGGGCGATGTCCACGGCCTGACCGGCCCGGCGCTGATGGAGCGGATGAAAGAACACGCCGAGCGTTTTGAAACCGAGATCGTGTTCGATCACATCAACCAGGTCGATTTTTCCAAGAAGCCTTACAGCCTGACCGGCGACAGCGGTGTCTACACCTGTGACGCCTTGATCATCGCCACTGGCGCCAGCGCCCGTTACCTGGGCCTGCCGTCCGAAGAGGCGTTCATGGGCAAAGGCGTTTCCGCCTGCGCGACCTGCGACGGTTTCTTTTATCGCAATAAACCGGTCGCCGTTGTCGGCGGCGGGAACACGGCCGTTGAAGAGGCGCTGTACCTGGCCAACATCGCCAGCACCGTGACCCTGATTCACCGCCGCGAAACCTTCCGCGCCGAGAAAATCCTGATCGACAAGCTGCATGCCCGTGTCGCTGAAGGCAAGATCATCCTCAAGCTCAACGCCACCCTGGACGAAGTCCTGGGCGACAACATGGGCGTGACCGGTGCGCGCTTGAAGAACAACGACGGCAGCTTCGACGAGCTGAAAGTCGACGGCGTGTTCATTGCCATCGGCCATACGCCGAACACTTCGTTGTTCGAAGGCGTGCTCGAAGCCAAAGATGGCTACCTGGTGGTGCAAGGCGGCCGTGAAGGCAATGCGACTGCGACCAACATTGAAGGTATCTTCGCTGCCGGTGACGTGGCCGACCACGTGTACCGCCAGGCCATCACCTCGGCCGGTGCCGGTTGCATGGCGGCCCTGGATGCCGAGCGCTACCTCGACGGCTTGAAGGACGCTTCGTTCTAACCAACGCCGCAAAACCAATGTAGGAGGGGGCTTGCTCCCGATGGCCTGCGCAGCAGGCCCAGCCTTTTCAAACCCAAAGCTGGGGCCGCTTCGCGGCCCATCGGGAGCAAGCCCCCTCCCACATGTTAACCATCGTCCGCTCTATCGCTTAACTGACTGGCATTTTAGGGCTTGTCCCCTCCCACATTTTGCTTAATGCCTGACTCAGGTGCGGCGAGTCAGTGGCTGTGCGCTGAACTTCACACCGGCCAAGCCGTTGGCGATCAACGCACGGATGTTGCCATGGTCGCTGCCCTCAGGCGTCGCCACGACCGAGCGGTAATGCTCACCAAATGCCAGCAGTGCTTCCTGATCGCTCAAGCCCTCCAGCAGGGCCAAACCCAGCGTCTTGCACGACCCTTCGTTCTGCCCGGCCGCGTTTTCCACGTTGCCGTTGGTGAACGCTTGCGGCTGGTAGTCATAACCGGCAGCGACAAACGCCAAGGTATCGGCAAAAGCATGTTCGCCGCTGTTCAGGCTGGCACGCAGGGTATTCAAATCAGTCATGGGGTTTTCCTTTGGCGAACGCCGCTTGTTGGTCGGCGTTGGCTTCTTTCTGGTATTGGGCTTTCCACTCGGCATACGGCATGCCGTACACCACTTCACGCGCGTCATCGAGGCTCAGCTCGATCCGGCGCTCGTCAGCCTCGGCCTTGTACCATTTGGAGAGGCAGTTACGGCAGAAGCCGGCGAGGTTCATCAGGTCGATGTTCTGCACGTCCTTGCGGCTGTCCAGATGGGCCACCAAACGGCGGAAGGCGGCGGCTTCGAGTTCGAGACGTTGTTGATCGGTCATAGGGTTCACGCAGATTCAGGGGAGGTTAACGGCTGGCCGCCAGGGTAATCGACACCGATTCGGCAAAACGCAGCGCATGCGGCTTGTCCACTTCGACTTCGGCATACAGCACCGATTCGTTACTCATCACCAGATCCAGCAGTTCCTGAGTGAGGCGCTCCAGCAAGGCGAAGCGATTGCCTTCGACGTGGGCGATGATGGCCTTGGTGATGGTGCGGTAGTTCAGCGCGTGGTCGATGTCGTTGTCACGCACGGCTTCCTGGGCGGCATACAGGATCGTCAGGTTGATCAGCACATCCTGCTTGTTGAGGATTTCGTCCTCGTTGATACCGATAAATGTGCGCAGGCACAGGTCCTTGACCCGGATGCGCGCCATGCCTGGTTGAAGTTGTGGCATTGCTATTTGCTCCGTCCAATCAGTTGCAGGAACTCCATGCGCGTGGTGTTCGACTCGCGGAACGCGCCGAGCATCACCGAAGTGTTCATGGTTGAGTTCTGTTTCTCCACACCGCGCATCATCATGCACATGTGCTTGGCTTCGATCACCACCGCCACGCCGGCGGCCTGGGTGACCTGCTGGATCGCGTCGGCAATTTGCCGCGTGAGGTTTTCCTGGATCTGCAGGCGCCGCGCATACATGTCGACAATGCGCGCCAGCTTCGACAGGCCGAGCACCTTGCCGGTTGGAATATAGGCCACATGGGCTTTGCCGATAAAGGGCAACAGGTGGTGCTCGCAGAGTGAATACAGCTCGATGTCCTTGAGGATCACCATCTCGTCGTTATCGGACGCGAACAGTGCGCCATTGACGATCTCGTCCAGGTTCTGCTCGTAGCCGTGACACAGGTACTGCATGGCCTTGGCGGCGCGCTTGGGCGTGTCGAGCAAGCCTTCGCGCTGCGGGTCTTCGCCCAGGCCCTTGAGGATCTCGCGGTAATGGTGGGGCAGGGATAAGGTCATACGACATCCTCAAAAACGGCTTACTTGATATGCCGCCCACCGTTGACGGTCAGGGTGGTTCCGGTGACATAGGGGTTGTCCAGCAGGTAACGCAGGCTCTGGTAGATCACCTGCGGTCCAGGTTCGATGCCCAGAGCGGACTTGGCCAGCACCTTGGCGCGGTAGGCGGCGTCGTCGTCCTCGTTGAACATTACCATTGCCGGGGCGATGCCGTTGACCTTGATCAGCGGCGCGAACTGCGCGGCAAACGACAGCGTCAGGCTGTCGAGCCCGGCCTTGGTGGCGCAGTAGGCGATATGCTGGCGACTGCCCTTGCGCACCACATCATCGCTGATATGCACGATATCGGCAGGCGTCGAGCGCTGCAGCAACGCTGAACAATGCAGGTTGATCAGGTAGGGCGCAAGCATGTGCACGCTGAACATGTCCTGCAAGGCGCGGCTTTCATCGCCTGGCGTCTCCGCGATCCATGCCGAGGCGTTGTGGACGATCGCACGCAGGCTGTCGGTGTGAGTCTTCAACTGCGCGATAAACGCAAGAATCCCGGCTTCGCTGGAAAAATCGGCAAACAGGCCGATCGCGCCACGCTCGCGCAACGTCTCGATGCCTTCGCGCTCGCTGCGGTAGCTGAACATCACCGGGTAACCGTCATCCAGCAGGCGCTCGGCGCAGTGCAGGCCGACGCGCTGGCTGGCGCCGGTGATCAGGATCGGGGCGTTGGTTGCAGTCATGGGGGGACTCAAATCGCTGGCAGGTTGAAATGATACCAGCGACCGGCCCCCCTGTACTCACGCGGCGGCTTCAGTGGCCTTGCGCGGTGGCGTGGGATGTAGCCAGTTTGCCAGCAGGTGGGTCGACAACGGAATAAAGCAGTAAACCATCAATGGCGTGAGTGCGGCCGTGCTGACCAGCACGCGGCTGAACAGGTCCAGCTCGCTGAGCAATGGCCCAAGGCCGAAATTGAACAGCAGTGACACCGGGAAGAACGCCAGCCAGATAGCCACCGCCTGTTTCCAGCGGGGAGGGCGTGCGCCCGCGGCGCCGAACCAGCCATCAATACCTCTGACGCGATGCTCGGACGGGTCGGCAAACAGCTCGCTGCCACGGCTCAACCAGGCACTGCGCGAAGCGGAGAACTCCCAGGCATGCAGGGTTTTTTCGTCGGCGAAGCGGAAGATGATCTGAAATTCGTCATCATTGGGTGGCGGGGCCAGTACGCCGGAGCCCAGGTAACCCGGGAAGTCGGTGGCCAGTTGCTCGCCTTCGCGCAGCCAGGCCATCAATTCTTCGTAGCGTCCTTTGGCCACGCGACGCGCGACCATCAAGGTAACGGGGGAGGTAGACATTGTGTATCTCCAGATAACGGGTGCGCGGCACCGGGTAGGTGGCGCACGAACGAAGCTGCGGGGGTGTTGCAGCTACGTGGAAAAAACAGGCAAGGATTATTCCTGTTTTGCAAAAATGCGCCAGTGACATTGGTCTGAAGGGCACACACCTTGAAAAAGACAGTTCTAAAGGCGTTAAATGAATGCCCAGTTACCGTTGGTTTTTGTTCAAAATGCCCGTGAATACTGCTCCGATAGATAGCACTTCGCTTCTAGATCCGACCGATTCAGACCAGCTGTTTCCGATTCGTGAAGTCTCGAGATTGACAGGCATCAATCCGGTCACGCTGCGCGCCTGGGAGCGCCGTTATGGCCTGATTCAGCCCACACGCACCGAAAGTGGGCATCGGCTCTACTCCAGGAGCGATATTGAAACCGTTCATCGCATTCTCGATTGGGTCGGACGCGGTGTGGCAGTGAGCAAGGTGGGCAAAATCCTCGCGCGTGACGAGCAGCAGGCAAAAGTCGTACGTTCCGAGCGGGGCACGGTCGAAAACGCAGAATGGTCGCAATGGCAGGCACGCCTGATGCAGGCCGTCAGTGTTTTCGACGATCGCGTGCTGGAGCAGTTGTATGGCCAGATCCTGGGCACCTACCCCCTCAGTGTGGCGTTCCAGAACATCCTGATGCCGCTTTGGGGCGAGCTGCTGCATCATCAGAACCAGTTCGGTCAGGCCAGCGAATGGTTGTTCTACGATGCCTTCCTGCGCCTGCAGGCCCTGCAGCGCCTGCAGGTGGCCTGCGCCTCTTCGGCGCCGCGGGTGGTGATGGCCGCGATTCCCGGCGAGTGTCGTAAATTGGAGTTGCTGGTCGCGGCATTACTGATCAGTCGTGATGACTTGGCCATCAAGGTGCTCGCGATGGGCCAGCCTTTTGATGAGTTGACACTGATCTGTGAGAAGACCCATCCGCGCGCGCTCGTTGTCTTCTCCAACCATTCACAACGGCATGACCTGCACAAGCGTCTGAACCGATTGGCGTTGACGCTCGATTGCCCGCTGTTTCTGGCCGGTGCGGCTTCGGAACTGGCCGAAGACGACCTCGCAGGCTCCTCCATCGGCTGCCTGGGCAACGAAGGGCGCTTGATGCAGCGCCGCTTGCAGCAGTTCCTCAACGGGCAGTTGGATACCTGAAGTCAGGCATGTACGTGGGGGTGGACCAGGCGATGCTGATGCAGGATGAACTGGCGCAAGCGCTCGATTTCATCCGCGTTACTCTGGTTCAAGCGATAAGCGAACAAGCCCCGGGCGGTTTCCCGCTCCAGCGCGCCACGCAAGGCAATGCGTTCGTAACCTGACGGGCTGAACCACAGGGAAAAGGTTTTCGGCGGCTTGGCCCGGCCTCGAAACTCCACCAGCACACCCTTGAATGACACCTCATGCACCCAGAGCGCTCCCGGGTTGCCGCGTACATTTTCCAGCGGCACCGGTGCTTCAAGGGCCAGGCGCCAGGGGCGGACCATCGGCCCATCTTCGAAAATGCTCGGCACGCCCAGGCGCAGATGCACCGCATGAAACTCGTCTTCAACCAATTGCAGGGGAAAGGTGAGCTGCTGGTTGTCGAACTGCGCCTGGATGGTGACATGGTCATGGGCGGCCAGCCGCGTGAGCAAATCGCGGATCTGTGCACCGCCATTGACGGTCAGGCTCGACCCGGCATCCCGCAAGTTGAGTTGCGGGTTGTGTTGCATATCTTGGATGAAATCCAGTTCGTCCTGCGTCAAGAGAGCGTCGCGGTGCATTGATGTAGCTCAAGGGTGAGGCATTAAAAAGCCATTATCGCTCTAAAGACTGCATTTTTTACAGTTTGTTAAATCCACTCGTCGCCTTGAGCGCCGCCAGCTCGCGTTTAAGCTCGGCCACCTCGGCTTCCAGCTGTGTCACGCGCTGTTGGGCTTTGACTTGGGTGGTGACGTCTTTTT
The DNA here is from genome assembly GCF_022836895.1 of Pseudomonas palleroniana. Lineage (NCBI taxonomy): Bacteria > Pseudomonadati > Pseudomonadota > Gammaproteobacteria > Pseudomonadales > Pseudomonadaceae > Pseudomonas > Pseudomonas palleroniana. The sequence goes on from NZ_CP092411.1 coordinate 1,572,013, forward strand.
GCACGCCGACGAAATAGGTCTGCTTATCCGCTTCGTTGTACACCGTGGAAAGCGACAACTCGTTCCAGAAGTGGGTGCCGTCCTTGCGGTAGTTGCGCAGGATTTCGCGGCAGGCACCGCCGTTGTCGAGGGCTTCACGAATGGCCATCAGGGCGGGTTGGTCGCGGTCACCCGACTGCAGGAAACGGCAGTCCTGATACAGGATGTCGTCCAGCGCGTAGCCGGTCAGGCGCTCGAACGCCGGGTTGACGTAGATCAGCGGCTTGTCCTTGCCTTCGCGTTCGGCGACGACGATACCGTCGTTGGAAGCGTTGACCACCATTTGCATCAGCTTGGCGTTAATCATCGAGCGGTCCGTGGCGTGTTCTGGAGTTTGGAGTTTATGGCAAGTCTTGAATGTTGCACGTGGCGCGCTGAAAAATTTGCGCCTACTGCTAATATCCCACGCTTTCGCTCAATGACAGGATCAGATTGATGAAAGTCGCCATCCTTTCCGGCTCGGTGTACGGCACGGCTGAAGAAGTCGCCCGCCACGCCGTCGGCATCCTCAACGCGGCCGGTTTTGAAGCCTGGCACAACCCTCGCGCCACCCTGGCCGATGTGCAGGCGTTTGCCCCCCAGGCGTTTCTGGCGGTGACCTCCACCACCGGCATGGGGGAATTGCCCGACAACCTGCAACCCCTGTATTCGAGCATTCGCGACCAGTTGCCGGCGGCCTGGCGTGGCTTGCCCGGCGCCGTGATCGGCCTGGGCGACGCCAGTTATGGCGACACCTTCTGCGGCGGTGGCGAGCAAATGCGCGAGCTGTTCGGCGAACTGGGCGTACGTGAGGTACTGCCGATGCTGCGCCTGGACGCCAGCGAAAGCGTGACCCCGGAAGCCGACGCCGAACCGTGGTTGGCCGAGTTGATCATCGCACTGCGCGGCTGATCGCAAGCGCGCAACAATGCCAGCGTCCGCCGCGCCTTTATTGGCGGCGGTTCTCTGACACGACTTGTACTATTCTCATGGCTGACTCGTTCAGTCATCAAGCTGGCTGGCAAGGCGACTCCGCACGCCACGACGCCTGACTAGACTGGCCCCTCACTCAAAAAATAATAAGAAATGCACCAAGGAGGTCGTTGCCGTGAGCCTAGCCCCTGTTCAAGCGCCACAGAATGTCAAAGATCAGGTCAGCGCTGCCGAATGGCAGACCCGTGTCGACCTTGCGGCTTGCTATCGCCTGGTGGCGTTGCATGGCTGGGATGATCTGATCTTCACGCATATTTCGGCCAAGGTGCCGGGCACCGATGATTTCCTGATCAACCCGTACGGGCTGATGTTCCACGAAATCACGGCGTCGAGCCTGGTCAAAGTCGACCAGGCCGGCAACAAGCGGATGGACAGCCCCTACGAGATCAACCCCGCGGGCTACACCATCCACAGTGCCATTCATGAGGTGCGCCACGACGTGGTGTGCGTATTGCACACCCACACTGCGGCCGGTGTTGCCGTCGCTGCGCAGAAGCAGGGCGTGTTGCCCATCAGCCAGCAATCGTTGTTCGTGCTGTCGAGCCTGGCGTATCACGCCTATGAAGGTGTGGCGCTGAACCACGAGGAAAAGGCCCGCCTGCAGGCCGACCTGGGCGAGAACAATTTCCTGATGCTGCACAACCACGGTCTGCTCACCTGCGGCAGCAGCATTGCCGACACCTTCCTGATGATGTTCACCTTCCAGCGCGCCTGCGATATCCAGGTACTGGCGCAAAACGGCGGCGCCGAATTGATTGCCATCGAGCCGCAGATCCTTGCCGGGGCCAAGGCGATGGTGGCAGCAGTCACAAAGAGCGCACAAGGTATGGGCGGTGCACTGGCCTGGCCGGCCTTGTTGCGTAAATTGGACCTGCAGGACCCTGGGTATAAAAGCTGATGCCTCTTGCCGAAATCCCCCTCAGAGCCTGGCGCAAACGTAGCCAGGAGTTCGTCTTTCGTGGCTACTCGATTCGTTATTGGGTGGCCGGGCAGGGCGAACCGCTCTTGATGATCCATGGCTTCCCCACCGGTAGCTGGGACTGGCATTACCTGTGGCAGCCCCTGGCGCAGCGCAACCTGGTGATCGCCTGCGACATGCTGGGCTTTGGCGATTCGGCCAAACCCCTGGACCACGACTATTGCCTGTTGGAGCAGGCGGATCTGCAGCAGGCATTGCTCGAACACTTGGGAATAGAGCAACCCGTGCATGTGTTGGCGCATGACTATGGCGACAGCGTCGCCCAGGAATTGCTCGCCCGCCACTACGAAGGTCGGTTTCAGATGGCCAGTTGCGTGTTCCTCAATGGCGGGCTGTTCCCGGAAACCCACCGCCCGGCCCTGGTGCAGAAATTGTTGCTCAGCCCCCTTGGCTGGATGATCGGCCGTGCCTTTGGACGCAATGCGATGGCCAACAGCTTCAACCAGATTTTTGGCCCGCACACACGGCCCAGTGAAAGCGTGCTGGATGATTTCTGGAGCCTGCTCAATTGCAACGACGGCCCGCGTATCCTGCACAAGCTGATCGCCTACATCCCGCAGCGCCGCCGCCTGCGTGAGCGCTGGGTGGGCGCGATGCAACGTGGCGAGGTGCCCCTGCGCGTGATCGACGGCGAGGTCGATCCCATCTCCGGCGCCCACATGGTGGCGCGTTATGAGCAGTTGGTGCCCCATGCCGATACGGTGTTGCTGGCCAACATCGGCCACTATCCGCAGATCGAAGCCCCCGTACAGGTGCTCAAACACTATTTGGCGTTTCGCGAGCGTATTGGCCCGTCTGAGTCGCGTGCGGCCTATTCCTGAGCGGCGCAATCATCCCGCTGCCTTATCGCGCACCATTCAGCCCCGGCCGACTTTATTGTGACCAGAGGCTGGGTGCCTGACACTCAGTCCATTGCCCATTGTCGCCAGCGGAGTTCGGTATGAGTGAATCAGTGCAGTTCCAGGATAAGGTCGTGATCGTCACCGGTGCCGGCGGTGGGTTGGGCCGGGCCCATGCGCTGCTGTTCGCTGCACATGGGGCCAGAGTATTGGTCAATGACCTGGGCGGCTCGGCCCAGGGCGAAGGCGCCAATGCCTCGGCGGCCGATCGGGTGGTGGCTGAAATCCGTGCGGCAGGGGGGATTGCCGAAGCCAACCATGACTCCGTCACCGACGGTGACAAGATCGTACAGAACGCCCTCGACGTTTTCGGCCGCATCGACGTGGTGGTGAACAACGCCGGCATCCTGCGCGACAAGACCTTCCATAAAATGGACGACAGCGATTGGGACCTGGTGTATCGGGTGCATGTCGAAGGTGCCTATAAAGTCACCCGCGCCGCCTGGCCGCATCTGCGTGAACAAGATTACGGGCGGGTGATTTTCACCGCCTCCACTTCAGGTATCTACGGCAACTTCGGCCAGTCCAACTACGGCATGGCCAAGTTGGGCTTGTACGGCTTGACCCGCACCCTGGCGCTGGAAGGGCGCAAGAACAATATCCTGGTCAATGCCATTGCGCCCACCGGCGGCACGCGCATGACCGAAGGGCTGATCCCGCCGCAGGTGTTCGAGCGCCTCAAGCCGGAGCTGGTCAGCCCGCTGGTGGTGTACTTGGGCAGCGAGGCCTGCGAGGAAACGGCCGGGTTGTTCGAAGTGGGGGGCGGTTGGATCGGCAAAACCCGCTGGGAGCGCAGCCTCGGGGTGGGCTTTGACCCCGACGCCGGCTTCTCACCCGAGGATGTCGCGGCGCACTGGGCGCAGATCTGCGACTTTGAAGGCGCCGCACACCCCAAGGACAATATCGAAGCCTTGAAAGAGATGATGGCCAACTTGCAGAAGTTCAGCCTCTGATCGTTGTTCGAAAAATATACAATCCAACGGGGCGCTGAGGGCGCCCCGTTTTATTGGGGGCATAAAAAAGGCCGCTGCAAAAGCAGCGGCCGAAGTAAGACGTTGGATCAAGGAGCGATAAATCAACGTCGGTGAACACCTGTAACAGATTGAATATATTAGCCAATCCGTTGAAATCAGACTTTTCTCCCGAAGGTGGGAGCGGGCGGTTTGCCCTGAAAGCCCGCTTAGAATAATCCGTTGTAACTAAATGAGTAATAGCGGATCGGGACAAGGACTATTACCGGATTGGCAACAGTTGTCGGTGTGCCATCCATCCCTCTGATAACGGGTCATCTACCCGATCCATGGCCCTGCCCGCAGCCCGGCCAGAGCGGCTGTTCATCCTTTCGAGCGACAACGCGAATACCTCCTTGGTGCGCTTATCCCTCCTGGCGAGCGGCAGTAGGGTGGAGCCTTCTGTCACTCACCGGGGAAGACGCATGACAAAAACAACAATGCGCGCCATCTTCACGCCACAGGCGCTCGCCGTAGCGGTTGCACTGGGCTGCTGTGCCCAGGCCCAGGCGGTTTCGTTCAATATTGGCGAGGTCGAAGGGCAATTCGATTCTTCGCTGTCGGTCGGCGCCAGCTGGGGCATGCGCGATGCCGACAAGAAGCTGGTCGGCGTTTCCAACGGTGGGACGGGGCAGGCGTCCACGGGGGATGACGGGCGGCTGAACTTCAAAAAGGGCGAAACCTTCTCCAAGATTTTCAAGGGCATTCACGACCTGGAGCTCAAGTACGGCGACAGCGGCGTGTTCGTGCGCGGCAAGTACTGGTACGACTTCGAACTGCAAGACGAAGACCGCGAATTCAAGCCAATCAGCAATAACCACCGCGACGAGGGCGCGCGCTCTTCCGGCTATGAGTTGCTCGATGCCTTCGTGTATCACAACTACTCCATCGGCGACCTGCCGGGCGCTGTGCGCGTCGGTAAACAGGTAGTGAGCTGGGGCGAGAGTACGTTTATCGGTAACTCGATCAACAGCATCAACCCCATCGACGTCTCGGCCTTTCGCCGTCCGGGCGCTGAAATCAAGGAGGGGCTGATCCCGGTCAACATGCTGTTCGCTTCCCAGAGCCTGACCAATCAACTGTCGGTGGAAGGCTTCTACCAGTTGAACTGGGAAAACACCGTGGTGGATAACTGCGGCACCTTCTTCGGCAACGACGTGGTTGCCCATGGCTGCAACAACAACTACACCGTCGGCAGCCCGGCGATCGCGCCGTTGCAGCCGGTGGCGGCGGCGTTCGGCCAGGGCTTCCAGGTCACCCGCGAAGGCGTGGTGGTGCAGCGTGCCAAAGACCGCGAAGCCCGCGATGGCGGCCAGTTCGGCGCGGCGTTGCGCTGGCTGGGGGATGACACCGAATACGGCCTGTACTTCATGAACTACCACAGCCGTACGCCCACCGTGGGAACGATTACCGCCAACACCAGCCTGGCGACCATCGGGCGTATCGCCAACGCTGCCAACGCGATTGCCCCCGGCTCCGGCGCGGGGCTGGCCCAAAGCACTATGCTCGGTCGTGGCCAGTATTACCTCGACTACCCGGAAGACATCCGCCTGTACGGCGCCAGCTTCTCCACCACCTTGCCCACCGGCACCGCCTGGACCGGAGAGATCAGCTACCGCCCCAACGCACCGGTGCAACTCAACACCACCGACTTGACCCTGGCGTTGGTCAACCCGATTGCCGGTAATACCGCTTCGCCGATCCGCAGCTCGTTCGGCTCTGACAACTCAGGCTACCGCCGCAAGGAAATCACCCAGATCCAAAGCACCATGACCCAGTTCTTCGACCAGGTGCTGGGCGCCGAACGCCTGACCCTGGTGGGTGAGGCGGCGTTCGTGCACGTCGGCGGCCTGGAAGCCAAAACCAAGCTGCGCTATGGCCGCGACTCGGTATTCGGTGCCTACGGGTTCCAGGGCGATACTGACGGTTTCGTCACCGCCAACTCCTGGGGCTACCGCGCCCGGGCAATCCTGGACTACAACAACGTGTTCGCCGGGGTGAACCTCAAGCCCAACCTGTCGTGGTCCCATGACGTCAGTGGCTACGGCCCCAACGGCATTTTCAACGAAGGCGCCAAGGCGATCAGCGTCGGGGTGGATGCGGACTACCGCAACACCTATACCGCCAGCCTCAGCTACACCGACTTCTTTGGTGGCGACTACAACACCCTGACCGACCGCGACTTTATCGCCCTCAGCTTCGGCGTGAACTTCTGATCTGGTTTTAAGGAAGGACAAGAACCTATGCGTAAGCTATTTGCAGTGATGGCGCTGAGTGTATTGGCCGCCAACGTGATGGCGGCGGTGTCGCCTGAAGAAGCCGCCAAGCTGGGCACGACCCTGACCCCGGTCGGCGCCGAGAAAGCCGGCAACGCCGATGGCTCGATCCCCGCCTGGACCGGCGGCATCCCGAAAAATGCCGGAGCGGTGGACAGCAAGGGCTTCCTGGCCGACCCGTTCGCCAGTGAAAAACCGCTGTTCGTGATCACCGCAGCGACGGTGGACAAGTACAAGGACAAACTCTCCGATGGCCAGGTGGCGATGTTCAAGCGCTACCCCGAAACCTACAAGATCCCGGTGTACCCCAGCCACCGTACGGTCAACCTGCCACCGGACATCTACGAGTCGATCAAGCGCAGCGCGCTGAACGTGCACGCCATCAACGACGGCAACGGCCTGGAGAACTTCACCGGCAACCGTTACTACGCGTTCCCGATCCCCAAGAACGGCGTGGAAGTGCTGTGGAACCACATCACCCGTTACCACGGCGGTAACCTCAAGCGCATCATCACCCAGGCCACCCCGCAGACCAACGGCAGCTACACGCCGATACGCTTCGAGGAAGAGGTGGCGGTACCCCAAGCGATTCCGGATATCGACCCGGCCAAAGCGGCCAACGTGCTGAGCTTCTTCAAGCAGTCGGTGACCGCGCCGGCGCGCCTGGCGGGCAACGTGCTGCTGGTGCACGAAACTCTCGACCAGGTGAAGGAACCGCGCCTGGCCTGGATCTACAACGCCGGCCAGCGCCGCGTGCGGCGTGCACCGCAGGTGTCCTATGACGGCCCGGGCACGGCCTCCGACGGCCTGCGTACCACCGACAACTTCGACATGTTCTCCGGCGCTCCCGATCGTTATGACTGGAAGCTGATCGGCAAAAAAGAGATGTACATCCCCTACAACAGCTACAAGCTTGATTCGCCGACCCTCAAGTACGACGACATCATCAAGGCCGGGCACATCAACCAGGACCTCACCCGCTACGAACTGCACCGCGTGTGGGAAGTGGTCGGCACCGTCAAGCCGAGTGAGCGGCACATCTACGCCAAGCGCCACATGTACATCGACGAAGACAGTTGGCAAGTCGCGCTGGTGGACCACTACGACGGCCGTGGCCAGTTGTGGCGTGTCGCCGAAGGCCATGCGCAGTTTTACTACGACCACCAGGTGCCGGCCTATACCGTGGAAACCCTGTACGACATCATCGCCGGGCGCTACATCGCCTTGGGCATGAAGAACGAGGAGAAGAGCAGCTTCGTGTTCGGCTTTGCGGCCAAGGCTGCGGATTACACCCCGGCGGCGTTGAGGTCCGAGGGCGTTCGATAATGCCTGTTTGAAGCGCAATAAAAATGTGGGAGGGGGCAAACCCCCTCCCACATTTGGTTTTATGCATGCCCGTCAATCAGCGTGCTGAATACTTCTTCAATAACCCCTCACCACAGGACTAGGGTAGGCCCCAGATCGCATAACAATAAAAAAGCAGGATGCAGCAATGACTGCCATGACACGCTGCCTGGACCGTCCTGGATTCATGCCCCGGCTGTCCGCCCATCATCTGTTGCGACCACGCCTGGCCGAGCCGTTGCTGGCCGCGTCGGCCCGGGTGAAGCTGCTGTGCGCGCCCGGTGGCAGCGGCAAAAGTGCGCTGCTGGCCGAGTGTGCCTTGCAGGCGCCGGCAGGCTGCCAGGTCTATTGGCTGCCCCTCAATGGCGCCGCGCTCACACCCTTGGAGTTCTGCCGGCGGTTGGCGCAGAACCTGGGCCTGCCCTTTAGCGACGAAGCTACCTTGTTGCTCGACCTTGGCCGCTGGCAGCCGCCGGGTTGGGTGTTCCTCGACGATTTTTGCCGTGTGCCCGCGCCCGAACTGGACGCCTTGCTTGACCGCCTGCTCAGCGCCGCCAGCCCGGCACTCACTTGGTGGCTGGGCGTACGGCGGCGCCCAGCGTGCAACTGGCCACGCCTGCTGCTCGACGATGAACTGTGGGAGTGCCACGAGCTGCTGTTCAGCCCAGCGGAAATCCAGCGATTGCTCGGCGCCGGGCCTACCCTTGAGCGTGTGATGCAGTTCAGTGGCGGTTGGTGCGCCGGGGTGCGCATCGCCTTGCTTGGCGACGGTCATCCCGACAAGACCTTGCTCGACTACCTGCAACATGAGCTATTCAGCACCCTGCCTGCTGAATTGGCCGAAGCCTGGCGCGTGCTGGCCCACATGCCACGCTTCAATCCGGGGTTGTGTGGGCACCTGTTCGGCTTCGGTGACGGTGACCGCTACCTGCGCGAGTTGCAGGCCCTCGGTGCGTTTATCCAGCCCTGGGAAGACACCCCGGACTGGCTGCAGGTATTTCCGCCTTTGGCGCGACTGCTGCGTGAGATGCCCTGGCCGGCCAAGCGCTCCTGGCATCGACGCGCCTGCCAGTGGTTCAGCGCAGAAAGCGACTGGCAAGCCGCGTTTGAACAGGCGCTGCTGGCCGAAGAGTACGAAGTGGCGGTCAGCCTGTTGCAGCATTTCAGTTTCGAGGATTTGTTCCGCGGGGAAAACGCCGTGCTGTTGTTGCGCCTGCACGAGCAGCACGGGGATGAATTGATGTTGGGCTCGGCGCAACGGGTCGGGCTGATGACGGCTGCCTTGCTGTTTGCCGGCCGCTTTGAACAAGCAGGCGTGTGTATCGACCAGCTCGCACGGTTTACGCCGCAGCCGACGGCGGCGCAACAGTGCCATTTGCTGGCCCGCTGGCAGGCCCAATGGGGCTGGCTGTTGCATTTGGGTGGCGATGCCGAGCGCTCCCGCGAGCATTTTCTGGAAGCGCTGCAAGCCTTGCCCGACAGCGCTTGGACCTCACGTTTGATGTGCCTGTCGGGCCTGACCCAGCAAGCCTTGCTGCGCGGCGAACTGGACGTGGCTCAAGCCTTGAATCGTGAAGCCCTGTGCCTGGCCCGTGCCCATGGCTCGCTGATCCTGGAGGCCCTGCTTGAGCTGGACCACGCTCAATTGCTGGAGCAGCGCGGTGCGCCCTATCGGGCCCAGAGCCTGCTGGAGACGGTACAGGCCATGCTGGTTCGCCAGCGGCTCAAGGCCGGGCCACTGGCCGGGCGTATCGCCCTGCGACGTGGGCACCTGGCGTTGCGCCAAGGGCACGACGCGCTGGCGACCGAGTGTTTCACCGAAGGGTTGAACCTGTGCCTGCACAGCCACGACAAGCGCGTGCTGTATGGATTTCTCGGCTTGGCGTTGCTGGCGGCCAACCATGGCGATTACGCCCAGGCCTTTATCCAGTTGCGTGACGCCGAACGGCTGATGCAGCAACGCCAGGTGCCGGACACGGTGTACCGCGCCGTGCTGTTGTTGGTCAGTGGGCATTTCTGGTTGCAGCAGGGGCGTGCCGAGTTGACGGTAGAGGCGGTGCGTCGGGTATTGCGTCACTTTCGTGGCCCCCAGGCTCGCCAGGCGCCGCCGGCCACCCTGGAACTGGTGCCGCGCCTGGAGTACCTGCTGGTGCTGGCCGAGGTCAAGCTGGGTTGCGCCGATCAACCTATCGCACGCCTCAATGCCCTGCTCGAGACCACTCGCCAACGCGGCATGCTGTGCCTGGAAACCGAATTGCACCTGGTGCTGGGTGAAGTGGCCTGGCAGTTGGGCGACCCGGCGCTGGCCCGCCATGCGCTGCAAACCGGGCAGGACCTGGCGCAGCGTTGCCAGGTGCAGCAGGCGCTGCGCGAGCTGCGTTTGCGCTCGCCTGGGCTGTTGAGCGAATTGGGCCTGGAGGCGCCAGTGTCACCAGCGGGCGCGGCGGATAACCCCCTGAGTCAGCGTGAGCTGGAAGTGTTGCAGTTGATCGCCCTGGGCAACTCCAACCTGGAAATCGCCGACCGACTGTTTATTTCCCTGCACACCGTCAAGACCCATGCCCGGCGTATCCATAGCAAACTGGGCGTGGAGCGACGAACCCAAGCGGTGGCCAAGGCCAAGACCTTGGGCTTGATGGCCTAGCTGCGCAAGGCCTGGCGGTATTCACCGGGCGTGGCGCCCAGGGCCTGGCGAAAACGATGGGTGAAGTGGCTGGCGCTGGAGAAGCCGCACATCCAGGCGATCTCACCCAAGGGCAGCGCGCCGCCGCGCAGAAGGGCTTGTGCACGCGCCAGGCGTCGCGCCAAGAGATACTGATGGGGCGGCAGGCCGAAACTCTGGCGGAACATCCGCGCAAAATGGTATTCCGACAGCGCACACAGCCCGGCCAGCTGGCCCAGGCTGATCGGGTCTTGCAGATGCTGGTCGATGTACTCGATCAACAACCGGCGCTGATGGGCCGCCAGCCCGCCTTTCAACCGCAGCCCGTCGCGTGCGCCAACCTGACTGAGCAGGGTGTGGCTGAGCATTTCATGGGCCAGGCTGCTGGTCAGCAGGCGTTCGCCGGGCTCATACCAGTTCAGGGCGATCAAGTGGTGAAAGCGGCGGGCCTGGGCGGCATCTTCCAGAAAGGTGCTTTCGCGCAGTTGCAGCGCGCGTGGCTCACGGTCAAGCAAGGTGACGCAGCCCAGGGCAAATTGCTCCGCGCTGAAATACACATGGGCCAGGCGAATTTCGCCGTTGATCACCCAGGCCGACTGATGCTCGGCGGGCAGGATGCACAGCTTGTCAGGCCCGCCCTTGGTGCCCGGCTGGTCACGCCGAAACGTGCCGGTGCCGCCGCCGATGTAGCAAGACAAGGTGTGATGGTCGGGCGCCTGGTAATCCTGGGCATCGTGGTGGTTGCTCCACAAGGCCGCGGACAAACCGTCACCGAGCTCGGCGCAGGCTTCCAGGCGTGCGTTGGGCGAGCGGTTAAGGGATTGAAAGACCTGCAGCGATTCCAGGGTTGGCATGGCGTATTCTCCGGCGCCTTGCATCCTACTCCGGGCGATCGGCGCTGTGATCCCACCGCCCGACAAAAGCGCAAGAATGTGCAAGCGCAGTTGCCAGGGAGGCGGCGACACTGTGGCTCAATCGACGGAGCCCGCTATGAACCTTTTCCTGTATTTACTCACGGTGCTGATCTGGGGCACCACCTGGATCGCCCTCAAATGGCAGTTGGGCGTAGTGGCGATTCCGGTGTCGATCGTCTATCGCTTCGGCCTGGCGGCGTTGGTGTTGTTCGCGCTGTTGCTGCTCAGCCGCAAGCTGCAGGTGATGAACCGGCGCGGACACCTGATTTGCCTGGCCCAGGGGGTGTGCCTGTTCTGCGTCAACTTCATGTGTTTTCTCACCGCCAGCCAGTGGATTCCCAGCGGGTTGGTGGCGGTGGTGTTTTCCACGGCCACGCTGTGGAACGCCTTGAATGCTCGGGTGTTCTTCGGCCAACGGGTCGCGCGTAACGTATTGATGGGCGGCGCGCTGGGGTTACTGGGCCTGGGCCTGCTGTTCTGGCCGGAGCTGGTCGGGCATACCGCCAGCCCGCAGACCTTGCTCGGCCTGGGCCTGGCGTTGCTCGGCACGATGTGTTTTTCGGCGGGCAATATGTTGTCGAGCCTGCAGCAAAAGGCCGGGCTCAAGCCGTTGACCACCAATGCCTGGGGCATGGCGTATGGCTCGGCGATGCTGGCGACCTACTGTGCCGTGCGCGGTATCCCATTCGATATGGATTGGAGTGCGCGTTACATCGGCGCGCTGGGGTACCTGGTGATTCCAGGTTCGGTGATCGGCTTTACCGCCTACCTCACGCTGGTCGGCCGCATGGGGCCGGAGCGCGCGGCGTATTGCACGGTGCTGTTCCCGGTGGTGGCGCTGAACGTGTCGGCGTTTGCCGAGGGCTATCAATGGACCGCGCCTGCGCTGATGGGGTTGGTGCTGGTGATGTTGGGCAATGTGCTGGTATTCAGAAAGCCCAAGCCGACATTGACTCCAGCGCGCGCCACTGCTTGAAGTAGTGAGCGGGCTTGCCCCGCGCTGGGGGGCGCAGCCGCCCTAACCCGGCCACCGCATTCTTTCAGACAGATATCCAGTGCCTGAGTTTGGGGCGGCTTCGCCCCCCAGCGCGGGGCAAGCCCGCTCACTACGGTTTGAGGCCCAGGCGTTTGGCTAGGCGGCCCAGATTGGCGCGGTCCAGGCCCAGTTCGCGGGCGGCGCCGGCCCAGTTGTGCTGGTGGCGCTCCAGGCAGGCGCTGATCAGCTGGCGCTGATAATGCTCGGTGGCCTGGCGCAGGTCGCCAGTCACCGTGGGGGCCGTTGCGGGTGGCGTTTCGACCTCAGGTGGCGTGCTGATGTCGGGCAAGTCCAGGTCCTGGGCACTCAGGCTCAGGATCTTCGGGCGTTCGCGACAGTTGCCCAGGGCCTTCAGGGCGCTGCGTCCGATCAAATGCTCCAGCTCGCGTACATTGCCCGGCCAGTTGTAGGCCAACAGCGCCGCCTGCGCGTCGCTGCTCAGGCGCAGGCTGCCCAGGCCCATGCGCGAGCGGTTCTGCTCCAGGAAGAACCCCGCCAACAGCAGCACATCGCGGCCACGCTCGCGCAACGCCGGCACTTGTAGCGGGTATACGCTCAGACGGTGGTAAAAGTCGGCGCGGTAACGGCCATTGCGGACTTCTTCGGCCAGGTCGCGGTTGGTGGCGGCGATCAGGCGCACATCCACCTGGTGCTCTTTGTCCGAGCCCAGGCGCTGCAACTGGCCGCTTTGCAATACGCGCAGCAGTTTGGCTTGTACGGTCAGCGACAATTCGCCCACTTCGTCCAGAAACAAGGTGCCGCCATTGGCCAGCTCGAACTTGCCCCGGCGCTCGTTCAACGCGCCGGTGAAGGCACCGCGCACATGGCCGAACAGTTCGCTCTCCACCAGCGTCTCCGGCAGCGCCGCGCAGTTGAGGCTTATCAGTGGTTTTTCGGCGCGCTGCGAAGCGGCGTGGAGGGCTTGCGCGACCAATTCCTTGCCCACCCCGGTTTCGCCGGTGATCAGCACGGTCAGGTCGCTGCTGCCCACCAGCTTGATTTCCTCCTCCAGGCGCTTGTGGGCCTTGCTCTGGCCGATCATTTCCTTGTGCTGCTGGCCGCTGGCCTGACGATAAATCTCGGCGCGCTGGTGCTCATCTTCGGCACGCAGGGCCAGGTGTTCGATACGTGCGGCGACGTTGACGGTGGCGGCCGCGAGGCTGGCGAAGGCTTGCAGGGCATCCAGTTCGACGCGCTCGAAGCGCTCGGTATCCAGGGCGTCGAGGGTCAGCAGGCCCCAGGGGTGATCGTCGACAAACAGCGGGCATCCCATGCAGTCGTGCACTTGCAGATGCCCATGCACGCCATCGACCAGGCCGTCGTAAGGGTCGGGCAGTTCGCTGTCGCTGTCGAAGCGGGTCGGGCCGGGGCTGCTCAACAGCACGGCAAAGCGCGGGTGTTCGCTGACCTTGAAACGCCGCCCGAGGGTATCGGGGCTCAAGCCGTCGACCGCCAAGGGCACCAGCCATTCGCCGTCCAGGCGCAGCAACGCGGCGGCATCGCACGGCAGCAGGGCGCGCATGGCTTGTAGCAAGCGGCGGTAGCGCTCGCCCTCAGGCAGCTCGCGGGACAAGTCGGCGACCAGAGGCAGCAGGGTCGTGAGCAACGATGGTGCAGTCATAATGACTCCTTGTAGTCCTTATGACTATAAGTTGTAGGAGGTCATACTGACTACAAAATATTTAACTCATTGAAAAATAACCAATAAAAAGTTGGCACGAATGCTGAGTAGGTAAGGGTAATCAGTAAGAAGACCCAGGAGTCAGCCATGCTTAGTGCCCAAGACCGTGCCATCGTGAAATCCACTGTGCCCCTGCTGGAAAGCGGCGGCGAAGCCCTGATTACGCATTTCTATCGCATGATGCTCAGCGAATACCCGCAGGTTCGCCCATTGTTCAACCAGGCCCACCAAGCCAGCGGCGACCAACCTCGGGCTTTGGCCAACGGCGTGTTGATGTACGCACGGCATATCGACCAGTTGGACCAACTGGGCGATCTGGTGGCGAAGATCATCAACAAGCATGTGGCCTTGCAGATTCTGCCGGAACACTACCCGATCGTCGGTGGCTGCTTGCTGCGCGCCATCGCCGAGGTGCTGGGCAGCGAGATCGCCACCCCTGAAGTGCTCAGTGCCTGGGGGGCGGCTTATGGCCAGTTGGCGGACATCCTGATCGGCGCCGAAGCCGCCATCTACGACGAGAAAGCCCAGGCCCCGGGCGGCTGGCGCGGTGCGCGGCCGTTTATCCTGGTCAAACGGGTGGAGGAGAGCGATGAGATCAGCTCCTTCTATTTCGCCCCGGCGGATAACGGCCCGATCCTGGCAGCCGCACCTGGGCAATACATCGGCATGAAGCTGCTGCTTGATGGCGAGGAAGTGCGCCGCAACTACTCCCTGTCGGCCCTGACCGATAAAGGCCTGTACCGCATCAGCGTCAAGCGTGAAGCCAATGGGCGGGTCTCCAATTACCTGCATGACCAGATGCACGTCGGCGCGACTATCGAGCTGTTCCCGCCGGCGGGTGAGTTCACCCTGGCGGCCAGCGACAAGCCGCTGGTGCTGATCAGCGGCGGGGTGGGTATCACGCCGACCTTGCCGATGCTCGAAGCGGCCCTGGCGACAGCGCGGCCGGTGCATTTTATTCACTGTGCACGTAACGGCGGGGTGCATGCGTTCCGCGACTGGGTGGATGGCCTGGCTGCCCAACATCCCCAGCTCAAGCGCTTTTACTGCTATGCCGAGGATGACGGCGTGAGCGCGGCGGCGGACAAAGTCGGCATGCTGACCCGGGAGCAACTGGCGGCGTGGTTGCCTGAGCAGCGTGATGTGGATGCCTACTTCCTGGGGCCTAAAGGTTTCATGGCGGCGATCAAGCGTCACCTCAAGGCATTGGGTGTGCCGGAGAAGCAAAGCCGCTATGAATTCTTCGGCCCGGCGGCGGCGCTGGAGTAATTTCGCGGGAACAACGCTGTTCAATGTGTGGGAGGGGGCAAGCCCCTCCCACATTTGGATCTCTATTTGCCCAGATTAATCTGCTGTTAACCCTTGTCTGTTTAAACCATTCCCTGTGTGTAAACTTGCGGCCATTGGCACAACGACAAAGGGAAACGGGGATGAGTGATGAATTGCGTTTAGGCAGGGAGCGACGCTTTCTGGTGTTGCTGGGCATCATCTGCCTGGCGCTGATCGGCGGGGCGCTGTACATGCAAGTGGTGCTGGGCGAGGCGCCGTGCCCGCTGTGCATCCTGCAACGCTATGCCTTGCTGTTGATCGCGGTGTTCGCGTTCATCGGTGCAGCCATGCGTACCAAGGGCGCGCTCACGTTCTTCGAAGGGTTGGTCGTACTCAGTGCGCTGGGTGGCGTCGCCGCCGCGGGGCATCATGTGTACACCCAGTTGTTCCCCGAGGTCAGCTGCGGTGTGGATGTATTGCAGCCGATTGTCGATGAACTGCCGCTGGCCAAGGTGTTCCCGCTGGGTTTCCAGGTCGATGGCTTTTGCAGCACGCCGTACCCGCCGATCCTCGGCCTGTCCCTGGCGCAATGGGCACTGGTGGCGTTCGTGCTTACGGTGATCCTGGTGCCTCTGGGCATTTACCGTAACCGTCAACGCAACCACTGAGTCGCTGACGAAAACGCCCCGGTTCTTCTTGAAGGAAGGCCGGGGCGTTTTGCTTTGTAGGGATTTTGTGAAACTGCCGTGACAAGGAGCAATTTCAGGTGCGCGCAGTGTGCGACATGTTGTCACACGGAGGCTGTCGCAGGACGTTTCCGAGCCGTGCCACAGGCCATTAAATTTGCGCCAAACGCGCAAATTGTGCTGTCAATTCGTGGCGTGTAAGACCGCGCAAAGCGTGCAGCGTTCGAGTGTCGGAGCGGTCTGCGAATGCCTTGTTTTATGGGCACTTGCCCGCGTTTGGCATGCCCTTACAGGCTGTAAGGGATGTGGCCCTTTGCCCAATAACACGGCAATTTTTGTGGTTTTTGTTGAGAATCGAACGCGATAAGATCGCGAACCGTTGCAAGAATGGTGAAGGATTATTGCTGTAATCGATAAAAATTATTTCTTTATAAGACATGGTTTATACATCGCTAGCTAACTACAATCGCCCGCACTGAATGTCCGGTGCTGTTCAATATTTGAGCATTGGAGCGGTCGAGGAGCAGATGGAAGGCTCTGTGCGACCCCAGGTTCCGGCAGCCTTTCAACTATCCGCACCAAATGGAATTGGTCTGTAACAAGGCCTTTAACCACGAAATCGAATAAGAACTCACTGCAGGTCCGTGAAACGTACATATATGACGTGATGGGCAGGCTCTTATTCAATCGAAGAGAAATGCCAACCCTTGGCAGGGTGAAGTGTTGGCGATCAAAACCCAACTGCATTGCGCAAGCTGCTTTAGAGGTCGTGAGATGAGTAAAAACAGGTACCCCCGATTACTAGGCTTTTTGCCGCTGCTTGGCATGTTGTTAATGCTGGGAGGCTGCAAGTGGACCTTGCTCGACCCAAAAGGACAGGTCGGTCTGGATGAACGAAACCTGATCATCACCGCCACCCTGCTGATGCTGCTGGTCGTGGTTCCTGTGATCATCATGACCTTCGCCTTCGCCTGGAAATACCGCGCGTCGAACACCAGCGCCACCTACGCGCCGAAGTGGTCGCACTCCACCAAGATCGAAATCGCGGTGTGGCTGGTCCCGATCCTCATCATCATTGCCCTGGGTTATGTGACCTACAAGTCCACCCACGCACTGGACCCATACCGTCCGCTGGAATCCGACGCCAAGCCGATCAACATCGAAGTGGTCGCGCTGGACTGGAAGTGGCTGTTCATCTACCCGGACCTGGGTATCGCCACCGTCAACAAGATCGTATTCCCGGAGCACACCCCGGTTAACTTCAAGATCACCTCCGACGCCGTGATGAACTCGTTCTTCATCCCAGCCCTGGGCGGTCAGATCTACGCGATGGCAGGCATGCAGACCAAGCTGCACCTGATCGCCAACCAGAAAGCTGAAATGGAAGGCATCTCCGCCAACTACAGCGGCGCTGGCTTCACCGGCATGAAATTCAAAGCGATCTCGACGAGCCAGGAAGATTTCAACGCCTGGGTAGCCGAAGTCAAGGCCGCACCTAAACAGCTTGATCAAGCTGAATACGACGCCCTGGCCAAACCAAGCCAGAACAACCCAGTCGCTCTGTACTCCACGTATGAGCCGAACCTGTTTCAGAAAATCGTCGACAAGTACGAAGGTATGAAGCCAGGCAAGCCGGTCAAGCACGAGAAGAAAGAAGTGGCCGTGGTTGAAGGTGCTGACACGGGCTCGCATTCAACTGCTGGGGCAGAGGAGTAAACGATGTTTGGTAAATTAAGTTGGGATGCGGTCCCGTTCCACGAGCCGATCGTGATGGTGACCATCGCCATGATCGCGCTGGGTGGTCTGGCACTGGTTGCAGGTATCACGTACTTCAAGAAGTGGTCCTACCTGTGGACCGAATGGCTGACTTCGGTCGACCACAAGAAAATCGGCGTCATGTACGTCATCGTTGCCATGGTCATGCTGCTGCGTGGTTTTGCCGACGCCATCATGATGCGTACCCAGTTGGCCATGGCCACCGAGGGTTCGCCTGGCTACCTGCCACCTGAACACTATGACCAGATCTTCACCGCTCACGGTGTGATCATGATCATCTTCATGGCGATGCCATTCTTCACCGGCTTGATGAACCTTGCCTTGCCGCTGCAGATCGGTGCGCGTGACGTTGCCTACCCGTTCCTGAACTCCCTGAGCTTCTGGCTGCTGGTTTCCGGCGTGGTGCTGATCAACGTTTCTCTGGGCGTCGGCGAATTCGCCAAGACCGGTTGGGTTGCGTATCCGCCATTGTCGGGCATTCAGTACAGTCCGGGCGTGGGTGTGGACTACTACATCTGGGCGCTACAGCTATCAGGGCTCGGGACGACGCTGACGGGGGTCAACTTCCTGGCCACCGTCCTGAAAATGCGCGCCCCTGGCATGAAACTGATGGACATGCCGATCTTCACCTGGACCTGCACCTGGGCAAACGTCCTGATCGTGGCTTCGTTCCCGATCCTGGCCGCTACCATGGCGCTGCTGTCGCTTGACCGTTACCTGGATTTCCACATTTTCACCAACGAACTTGGTGGCAATCCAATGATGTACGTGAACCTGTTCTGGGCATGGGGTCACCCTGAGGTGTACATCCTGATCCTGCCGGCGTTCGGTATCTTCTCCGAAGTGATCTCGACCTTTACCGGCAAGCGCCTGTTCGGTCACCACTCGATGGTCTACGCTTCCGGCGCGATCTCGATCCTGGGCTTCATGGTTTGGCTGCACCACTTCTTCACCATGGGTTCGGGTGCCAGCGTCAACGCCTTCTTCGGCCTGGCCACGATGCTGATTTCCATCCCGACGGGGGTGAAGCTGTTCAACTGGCTGTTCACCATCTATCACGGTCGTCTGCGCATGACCAGCCAGGTTCTGTGGACCCTGGGCTTCATGGTGACCTTCGCCATCGGCGGCATGACCGGCGTACTGCTGGCCATTCCGGGTGCTGACTTCGTACTGCACAACAGCCTGTTCGTGATCGCTCACTTCCACAACGTGATCATCGGTGGTGCGGTATTCGGCTACATCGCTGGTTTCGCCTTCTACTTCCCGAAAGCGTTCGGCTTCAAGCTGCACGAAGGCTGGGGCAAGGCTGCGTTCTGGTTCTGGATCTCGGGCTTCTTCGTTGCATTCATGCCGCTCTATGCTCTGGGCTTCATGGGCATGACCCGTCGTCTGAACGCCACTACCAACCCTGAGTGGGTGCCGTACCTGTACGTCGCCATGTTCGGTGCGGTAATGATCGCCGTGGGTATCGCCTGCCAGCTGATCCAGCTGTATGTCAGCGTGCGTGATCGCAAGCAGAACATGTGCGAATCCGGTGACCCATGGAACGGCCACACCCTGGAATGGTCGACCTCGTCGCCACCTCCGTTCTACAACTTCGCCGTGATCCCTACTGCGAACACCATTGATGCGTTCACCGAAGCCAAGGAAAACGGTACTGCGTACCAGAAGCCTAAGCACTACGAACCGATCCACATGCCAAGCAACACCGCCACTGGCGTGGTGATGGGCGGCCTGTTGACCGTATTCGGTTTCGCGATGATCTGGCACATCTGGTGGCTGGCAATCGTGAGCCTGGTCGGCACTATCGGTTACTTCATCATTCACGCTGCCCGTGATGATCAAGGCTACATGGTGCCGGTCGAGACGATCGAGCGCATCGAAGCCGAGCAGCACGCTCGCCTGGTAGCCGAGAAGAAGATTCCGGCCAACCGTGTAGAAACCTCGTTGGAACAGGCTTAAACCATGTCGAACTTAGTGACCAATGCTGGACACGCCCATGTCGATGACCATGGGCACGATGACCATCACCACGACTCGGGGCCGATGACCGTTTTCGGTTTCTGGCTCTACCTGATGACCGACTGCATCTTGTTTGCGTCGATCTTCGCGGTGTACGCGGTACTGGTAAACAACACTGCCGGTGGCCCGTCGGGCCACGACATCTTCGAACTGCCTTACGTGCTCGGCGAAACCGCCTTGCTGTTGTTCAGTTCGATCACCTACGGCTTCGCCATGTTGGCCTTCTACAAGGGCAACAAGAAAGGCGTACTGAGCTGGTTGGCACTGACCTTCCTGTTCGGCCTGGGCTTCATCGGCATGGAGATCAACGAGTTCCACCTGCTGATCTCCGAAGGCTACGGCCCGCACCGTTCCGGCTTCCTGTCCGCGTTCTTCACGCTGGTAGGTACCCACGGTCTGCACGTGTCGGCAGGTCTGCTGTGGATGGCGGTGATGATGTATCAGGTCAATAAGCACGGCCTGACCAACACCAACAAGACTCGCCTGAGCTGCCTGAGCCTGTTCTGGCACTTCCTGGACGTGGTCTGGATCTGCGTATTCACCGTTGTCTACCTGATGGGGACTCTGTAATGGCTAATGCACACTCCCATGACAGCCACGATGCAAGCCACGGCAGCGTCAAGTCTTACGCTATCGGCTTCATCCTGTCGGTCATCCTGACCCTGATCCCGTTCGGCCTGGTGATGTACCCAACCTTGCCGAAGTCGATCACCTTGATGATCGTCCTGGCGTTCGCGGTGATTCAGGTTCTGGTTCACCTGGTGTACTTCCTGCACCTGGACCGCTCTGCGGCCCAGCGTGAGAACGTGATTGCATTCGTGTTCGCAGGCCTGGTGATCGTTCTGTTGGTTGGTCTGTCGTTGTGGATCATGTTCAGCATCCACACCTACATGATGGCGAAGTGAGGTAAGACCCGATGTCGCTTAAGCACTTTATCCAAATCACCAAACCGGGGATCATTTTCGGTAACGTGCTTTCTGTGGCGGGCGGTTTCTTCCTGGCCTCCAAGGGACATGTCGATCTGGCCATCTTCCTGGCTGCAATGATCGGCACGTCCCTGGTGGTAGCTTCCGGTTGTGTCTTCAACAACTGCATCGACCGTGACATCGATATCAAGATGGAACGCACCAAGAACCGCGTGCTGGTGCAGGGGCTTATTTCCCTGAAACTGGCACTGGTCTACGCGACCGTCCTGGGTGTTGCCGGTGTGGCCCTGTTGTACAAGGTGGCCAACCCGTTGGCGGCGCTGTTTGCCGTGATCGGCTTTGTCATCTACGTCGGCCTCTACAGCCTGTACCTCAAGCGCAAGTCGGTTCACGGCACGCTGGTGGGCAGTCTGTCGGGGGCGATGCCGCCGGTGATTGGTTATGTGGCTGTGACCAATAGCTTCGACATGGCCGCGCTGACGCTACTGGTGATGTTCAGCCTGTGGCAGATGCCGCATTCCTACGCCATCGCGATTTTCCGCTTCAATGACTACCTGGCTGCCTCGATTCCGGTTCTGCCGGTCAAGCGTGGCATCCAGGTGGCCAAGAAACACATCCTGCTCTACATCCTGGCCTTCCTCCTGGCGACCTTGATGTTGACCTTCAGTGGCTACGCCGGCATGAGCTACCTCGCTGTTGCGGCCGCCATGGGCATGTACTGGTTGTACATGGCCTGGACCGGTTACAAGGCGGTGGATGACACCGTCTGGGCGCGCAAGCTGTTCGTGTTCTCGATCTTCACCATCACCGCGCTGAGCGTGATGATGTCCCTGGATTTCCAAGTACCGAAAGAGCTGTTGCTGACCTACGCACACTGAGTCTTGGAGCAATGAAAAACCCCGCCTTCGAAAGAAGTGCGGGGTTTTTTATATTTTGGCGTGTCCGCGAAAAACCTGAGGGCGTCGTGCCAAACCGGACTCGCTGCGTTATCGTTGTCGTTTTTCGCGAGCAAGCTTGCTCCTACACCCACATTCTACAAATGCAGGAAGCGCAGAGATGAGTAAAAAAGCCGTTGTGGTCTTCAGTGGCGGGCAGGATTCGACGACCTGTCTGATCCAGGCCTTGACGCGGTATGACGAAGTGCACTGCATTACCTTCGATTATGGCCAGCGCCATGTGGCGGAAATTGAAGTCGCCCAGCAGCTTGCGAAGCAGTTGGGCGCCACCGTTCACAAAGTGATGGATGTGTCGTTGCTCGGCGAGTTGGCCATCAGCAGCCTGACCCGCGACAACATCCCGGTGCCGACCGTGAACAGCTCGGGCGAAAGCCTGCCGAGCACGTTTGTGCCGGGGCGCAATATTCTGTTCCTGACCCTGGCGTCGATCTACGCCTACCAGGTGAAGGCTGAAACCGTGATTACCGGCGTCTGCGAAACCGACTTCTCGGGTTACCCGGATTGCCGCGACGAGTTCGTCAAGGCGCTGAACAAGGCGCTGGAACTGGGCATGGAATACAAGCTGCACCTGGACACCCCGTTGATGTGGCTGAACAAGGCCGAGACCTGGGCACTGGCCGACTATCACAACCAGTTGGAGCTGGTGCGCCACCAGACCCTGACCTGCTACAACGGCATCATCGGCACGGGGTGCGGTAACTGCGACGCGTGCAACCTGCGTGCACGGGGCTTGAATGACTACCTGCAGAACAAGGCTGAAGTCATGCAGAGCCTGAAGCAGAAGTTGCAGCTGAATTAAGTAATTCCCGCGAGCAACCGCTCACTTGTGGCGAGGGAGCTTGCTCCCGCTGGACTGCGTAGCAGGCCCAGTCTTTTCAAACCAAAAGCTGGGGCCGCTACGCGACCCAGCGGGAGCAAGCTCCCTCGCCACAGGTTACAGTGTTGCCGTGGTGCCGGTGATCCAGCGCTTGAACAGCGCGCGCGCACCGTAGGCAGGCAGGATATTGAAGAAGGCAAAGCCGACTTTGATCGCGATCTGCACGTAGATCATGCTCAGGATATCGCTGGTTTGCATCGCGCCGTAGAAGGCGATGAAGCAAAACAGGAAGCTGTCGATGATGACCGCGAAGAATGTGCTGAGGAAGATGCGCAGGTACAGGTACTGGGAGTTGGTCAGCTCTTTGATTTTGCACAGCAGGTACGAGTTTATATTCTCGGATACCAGGAACGACACCGAGGAGGCGACCAGTACCGAAGACACCTGAATGATCACGTCGTTGTACGGCCCATCCAGCTTCCAGCCCGGCAGCCCCGGCAGGAAGGTCGAGCCGTAGAGCAGGATGATGATCATCGCGTTACTGGCAAACGCAAACAGAATGGCCCTTCTGGCCAGGCGCAGGCCGAACTGCTCGTTGAGCAGGTCCACGATCAGGAAGGTCAGCGGATACAGGAAGGTGCCCGGCGTCACGATGATGCCCAGCGACTCCAGGTAAATGGGTTTGGTCGCGGCGATGCTGGTAAAAATATAGAAGGTGAACAACAGCAGGTTGAGGATGATGTAGATCATCCAGGAGTTCTCGTTACGATCGTTCAAGTCATAGGCGGTCAGCGTGCCTCCCTGCGAATAGAACTTCTTGTACAGGTTCTTGACTTCCATTTTGTTCAGGTTGTCCATTATTTCGCTGTTGATGACTTCGCTCAGTTTCATTTTGATGACCTTGCCGGTGGCAATCACCATGATGATCGCCAGGCTCTTGTCATTCTCAAACCCCAGCAGCTTGTAGTTGCTGTTTTCAGCACTCGCTTCATACGTTGTCATTGAAGCGCTCCTCGATGATGTCGCCGATCACGCACAGGCGTTCCGAAGGGCTACAGGCGTCAAGGGTGATGAACAGCTTGCGGATGGCCCTGTCGTACACCAACTTTTCCTTGCCGGGGCTCGACGTGCCTTTTTGCACGATCAATAAATCACCCGCTTCGTTGATGCCGGGAATGCCGCGCTCCAGGCGCACGCCGATCAGGTTGCAGCAAGTGCCGAAGTAGTAGGTCAACGGATACCGCGTGGCCAGTTCGCCAATACGCTTGTCCAGGTTCTGCATTACCTGGCTTTCCTTGAGCACCGGCACGGCTGCGGGATTCATGTTGCCCTGGGGGGAAACACTGCTCTCGATGATTTCCTTGGCTTCGAAGTCGACGGTCTCGATCTCGTCGTAGGAGATACCGAAGAAGTCGGAGATCTTGCGAATGGTCGACTGCTGTACGTTGACGACCTTGCCTTCCAGGATGTTGTAGATAGTGGTCCTGGTCAGGCCGGCGGCACTGCTTAGCGAAAGCTGGGTTTCGCCACGGCTTTTGATCAAGTACTTGATGTTGCTCTTCAAGTGCTCGGTTTTTTCCCGTTTGTGTATCACGTGCTCACCACTTCCCTTTAGGTATAAACGTCCGTTTTCCACACCGCCAGTTGCACGGCGTCGCGAGTGTTGCATGCGTCGGCCACAACAATAAAGTCCCGCATGCTCTGCCTCGCTGCTTTGCCGTCATCTGTGCGCGCAGAAATGAACATTTAATTGGGAAAATGTTTAAATTTCTGTTTAATTGAATGCCTTCGGTTCAGGACGAATCGGCTCGCAACACCCAGGAAGGGAACCGCACTGATGGCACTCAATACCGCACCACTGAAAGACCAGGCCGACCTGCTGCGTCGTGGCCTGGCGGATCTGCACGCTGAAGACCTTGAGCTGGCGAGCATCCTCGATGCGGAAGTCACGCGACAGCACCGCACCTTATCGCTGGTCTCTTCATCCTGCGCCGTCAAGCCGCATACGCTGGTGGCCAGTGCCTCGGCCTTGGTCAACGTCACGGCGGAAGGCATGCCGGGCAGGCGTCATCGTACGGGCTGCGAGAACGTTGATCGAGTCGAAGCCCTGGCCATTCGCCGGGCGCGGGAACTGTTCGATGCCCACTACGCAAGCGTGCAGTCGCACTCAGCCTCCAGTGCGATCTCCCAAGTCCTGTCAGCGCTGCTTGAACCGGGCGATACCTTGCTGGGCATGGCCCACGACCATGACGGCGATCTCGCCCTCGGCAGCCCGGCTGTACTCACGGGCACCTATTACAAAGCCATCCGCTACGGCACCACCGCCGATGGCCTCATCGATTACGCGCAGGTGCGCAGCCTGGCCCTCGCGCATCGTCCGCGCATTATCATCTGCGGGGCGCAGGCTTACTCGCGGGTGGTGGATTTCGAGCGGTTTCGCGAGATTGCCGATGAGGCCGGCGCCATCCTGCTCGCTGACATTTCCTACATTGCCGGGCTGGTCGTGACCGGACGCCATCCCAACCCGATCAACGCGGCCCATGTCACCATTACCTGCACGCACAAGCAATTGGGTGGCCCTCGTGGTGGGCTGATCCTGTCCGGGCGCGATGCAAATACCAAGGTGCCCGGCTTGAAGTCGACTTTCAGCCGCGTCCTCGACCAGGCCGTCTTCCCTCGCATGCAGGGGGCACCGGCGGTCAATATGATCGCGGCCAAAGCGGCCGCCCTGGGGTACGCCAAGTCGGCGGCATTCGACGCCTGCATGGAGCGGGTTCGTACACTTGCCGACGAAATGACCCGCGCTTTTCAGGCGCATGACTATGACGTCGTGGGTGGGCGAAGCGAAAACCACACGGTGCTGATCCGGTTGCGCGGCGCCATGACCGGCGCCATCGCGGAGTCGGCGCTGGAGGGCTGCGGCCTGCTGGTGAACAAGCATCGCGTACCGGGTGAGACGCGCTCGTCATGGGTCACCAGCGGTGTGTGTATCGGTACCGGTTCCATGGCGCAACGCATGATCGACCCGCCCGGCTGCCGGCAGGTTGTCGCGCTGATTTGCCAGGTGCTGGACAGCGTGACCCCGCTGGGCGAGGAGGACTACCGGCAGGACCCTGCGGTGCGCGAACAGCTGCGTTCGCAGGTGCAGGCGTTGTGTGCGAGCTACCCCATCATCGACTACCTGGAGCGCTGATCGCCAAGTGCCCGGTTAAATCAGCCGGTGTTCTCCTCGTCATACTCCTCTGTATGAGCTGTGCGAATCCATCCCCGCCTACGAGGAGTCGTTACCATGGTCAGCGTGAGTCGTCGTTCCCTTCTTGCCGTCGGCGCGGCCCTGCCGATACTCGGGCGTCTGGATTGGGCGCTCGCCAGCCCGGCGGCGGCAGCGTCTGACAAGGTATTGCTCAACTACAACGAAAGCCCCTACGGCCCCTCGGGCGCTGCTCGTGAGGCGATGCAGCGTGGGATCGCGACGTCCGGGCGTTATCCCTACCCGGACATGTACGCGTTGGCCGCTTTATTCGCCCAGCAGCAGGCCATCCCGGAAGACCACGTGGCCGTGTTTGCCGGCTCCATGGCCGCACTGCGCTACGCCTTGGTGGCGTTCACCAGCGAAGCCCGCAGCCTGGTGATGGCCACGCCGTCCTACGAACTGCCGCGCCAGGCTGCCGAGTCGCACAAGGCGCCGGTGCACGAAGTGAACCTCGATGCCAGGCACGCCCATGATGTGCCCGCCATGCTCGCAGCTGATCCCCAGGCGGGCCTGCTTTACCTGTGCAACCCCAACAACCCGACCGGCACCCTGACGCCCAGCGCGACGATCCGCCAAGCGCTGGCAAACAAACCCGAAGGCTGCGTGCTGGTGGTGGATGAGGCTTATATCGATTTCTCCGATGCCCCCAGTTGCGTGAGCTGGGTCAAGGACCATGACGATTTGCTGGTGCTGCGCACATTCTCAAAAATCTATGGCATGGCCGGCGCGCGGCTGGGCTTGGCAATCGGCCACCCGACGTTGCTGGAGCGGCTGGCAGTGTTCGGTGGCGATAACGTACCGGCCGCGTCCTCCTTGCTCGGCGCCCGGGCGAGCCTGGAAGATGTCACGCTGCTGCCGCAGCGCAAGGCGCTCAATGCCCGGGTGCGCGAAGAAACGCTGGCCTGGCTCAAGTCCCGCGGCTTCACCTGCACGCTCTCGCAGAGCAACTGCTTCATGATCGACGTGAAACAGCCCGCCGAGCACGTCATCGAGCGGCTTGCGGCACAGAGCGTGATGGTGGGGCGGGTCTGGAAAAACTGGCCGCAGTGGGTGCGGGTGACAGTCGGCACCCAGCAGGAGATGGAACGCTTTCGTGAAGTGTTCGCGGGGCAGGTGATGAACGCTTAGTCGGCCAAAGGCGCAACGCTGCGACTGTGGCGAGGGAGCTTGCTCCCGTTGGACTGCGAAGCAGGCCCAGTCTTTTCAAACCCAAAGCTGGGGCCGCTGCGCGGCCCAGCGGGAGCAAGCTCCCTCACCACAGGCATGAACGCCCTTATTGCGCGGCGATGGCGTAGCCGTCAAAGGCGCTCTGCTGTTGCAGGGCTGTCACGATGCTTTTGCGCGTGACCGGCTGCTCCACGCCGCTGTTATCGATGAAGGTTTCGCTTTCCAGTTCGGCTTCGCTGCCTTCACCCACAAACGCAAAACCAAGGAACTCAAGCGCCTCACGGTCCACGTTCAGTTTGGAGCGTGGCGTGCGCAGCGGCAGGGTGACGCTGATGCCGTCTTTGCTGATCACAAACACTTCGGCTTCTTTCTTGGCGCGGGCCGCCTTGCCCTTGCCGGCGCTTGGGTTGCTGATGGCCTGGTGGCTCTGGTTCAGCACCTTGAGGGCCAGGCCGTAGACCAGTTCCTGAAACTCGGGGTCGTCCTTGAAGCTGGACAGGATGCGGCTGATCGAAAACTGGCTGCTGAGGTTTTCCAGCGCAGCGTTGTCGGCGGCTTCGGCGTCCTTGAGTTGCTTGAGCTGGCCCATCAGGTCGTAGGCTTTGTCATCGTCGAAGGCATCGTGGGCCTGGCGGATAGCGACGCGCAGTTCGCGGATCTGGTCGCTTTCCTTGGAGGTGTGGAACGCGTCCAACACCATCTCGCTGATGATCTTGGCGGCAGGCACATGCTGTGAAAGATTGATGGCGTTTTCGTATTCAGCTTTGGAGTGCAAGGCGACTACGGATTCTTCGGTGTGCGAATCGGACATTGAAATTTCACTACTTCAGTAAGCGGGACAAAAAAGCGTCGCGCATTTTCAAGGGGCAGGGGAGTCAGGTCAAGGCAGCACAATGCCCTTATCGCGACGCAAAGCGTTCAGCGCCCGCTGCAGCCGTACGGCCCGTCCGCAGAACAGACCAACGGTAAGCCCCGAGACGCCACCGACCACCGCCAGCATCTGTGGCGTGCTCAACAGTAGCGGGTGCACCGCCTGCTGGTAGCCGAAATAGTACTTCACTGCAAAAAACAGCTGTGAGACCAGCAAGGTTTTCCATGTGCCTGCCAGCACCAGGGTTTCACCCTTGGCATCCAGTCGGGCGCCATTGGCGTTGAACAACGACATCCCCAGCAGGCTCCCCACCACAGCGCCGCCCGCCCAGGCGCTGCTCGAGAGTATTGACGGCGCCAATGACGTCAGTGACCACACCACCAAAACCACCGGCAGAATCATCAGCGAGCGACGATTCTCACGGCCACCCATACAGGCTTTGATGCCGTAGTAACAAATCCACGCATAAACGGCGTACACCCACAGGGGCGTGCCTTGAAGGATGTCGAGCATGGTGTGCGTCCTTGCAGAAATGTGTGGGTTTTATTCTCAGAAGGCTCAGGTAGCGCTGAAGCGGTTCAGGTTTTCCGAAGCCTTCAGAGTGCTCCTTGTATCACTTTAAGCCAACTGCCGCAGACACGCCTCCAGGATATCCAGCCCTTCCTCCAGCACCGCAGGCTCGATGGTCAGTGGTGCCAACAGGCGGATGATGTGCCGCGACTTGCCGCTGGGCATCAGCAGCAAGCCCGCGTCCCGCGCCAGTTCCAGCAGTTGGGTCAGTTGTTTGGAGGCCGGCGTGCCGTCGGCATTGACCAACTCGATGCCGCGCATGGCCCCCACGCCGGTCATGCGGCCCAGGTACGCGCACAGGCCCTGGGTGCGCCAGGCGTGATAACGGCGGGTGATGGCTTCTTCCTGCTGTGAGCCCCAGGTTTTCAGGTGGGCATCCGTCATTGCATCGAGGGTAGCCAATGCGCCTGCGCAGGCGATGGGGTTGCCGGAATAGGTGCCGCCCAGGCCGCCCTTGGGCAGGTTGTCGAGCAAAGGTTTACGGCCGACTACGGCACCCAAGGGCACGCCGCCGGCGATGCTTTTGCCGAGCAGGATCAGGTCCGGTTCGATGCCCAGTCGCGAGAACGCAAAGCGTTGGCCGGTGCGACCAAAGCCGGACTGGATTTCATCGGCAATCAGCAGGATGTGGTTCGTATCGCAGAAGCGCCGCAAGGCTTGGGCAAACTCGATATCCAGGGCCAGGAAGCCGCCTTCGCCCTGCACCGGTTCGATGATGAAACAGGCGACGTCACTGACGTCGATTTCCACGCTGAACAAGCGGTCCATGGCCTTCAGCGCTTCGGCGCAAGTGACGCCGTTGTCGGCGCTGGGGTAGGGCAGGTGATACACGGGGCCTGGCAGTACGCCGACCTTTTGCTTGTAGGGCGCGACCTTGCCGTTGAGGTTGAGGGTGGCCAGGGTACGGCCATGGAAGGCGCCGTCAAAGGCGATGACCACCGTGCGCCCGGTGGCGCCGCGCACGATCTTCAAGGCATTTTCAGCGGCTTCCGCGCCGCTGTTGGTGAGCATGCCGCTCACCGGATAACTCACCGGAATGAACGCGCTGAGGCGTTCCATCAATTGGAGGTAGGGCGCGTGGGGCACGGCGTTGAATGCGTAGTGCGTCAGCTTCGTGGCCTGTTCCCGAATGGCCTCGACCACGCCTGGGTGGCAATGGCCGAGGTTGAGCACACCGATGCCGCCGACAAAGTCGATATAGCGTTTGCCCGTGGTGTCCCACACCTCGGCATTCTTGCCGTGGCTGAGGCTGATCGGGTGAACGATGGAAATCGACTGGCTGATGGTGGCGTGGCTCATGACTCTCGGACTCGGCAGTGGCGGGCGTTTTTTATCTAAGCCGCACGCCCGGCCCTGTCGCAAACGAAATAAAGTCGCCGGGTCATTATTAAAAGTCAGGATGTGCGCCGACGTAGTCGACCATCCAGTTCAGGAAGGCCTTCACTTTGGGGATATCGCCGGCATGTTCGGCATGGGCAATAAAATGCGCGCCAGCGCTGGGCATTGCGTAGTTCCACGGGATCATCAAGCTGCCGCTGGCCAACTCCTCGGCCACCAGATACTGCGGCACCAACGCCACGCCATAACCCGACTGCGCCGCACGGATGCACATGTAGAACGTATCGAAACGCGGCCCGTGGTAGCTGTTCTGCGAGTGCAGGCCCTGCTCCAGAAACCACTCGTGCCAGGCTTCCGGGCGCGAGGTGCACTGCAGAAGGGTATGGCGCGAAGAGGCATCGCTGCCCTCGGCGACGAACCCCGGTGCGCAGACCGGCACCACCGCCTCGTGAAACAACTCGATGCAGGTCGCCCCCGGCCATGAGCCCTGGCCGAAGAAAAACGCGATATCCGCCTTGGCCTGCAGCACGTCAAAAGGCTCCAGCTCGTTGCGTACGTCCAAGTGGATATTGGGATGTTTGGCCGCGAAATCCTTGAGCTTGGGCACCAGCCAACGGTCACCGAACGTTGGCTGGGTCGCGATGCGCAGTACTTCGGTCTCGCCGCCGTAGGTGAGGATATAGCGGCTGGAGATATCCACCTGGGTCAAGATCTTGTGCACTTCGGCCAGGTACAGCGAACCTGCCAGTGACAGGTACAAGCGCTGGCGCACCCGTTCGAACAGGTTGTGGCACAGCATCTCCTCCAGTTGCGCCACCTGCTTGCTCACTGCGCTTTGGGTCAGGTGCAGTTCTTCAGCGGCACGGGTGAAACTCAGGTGGCGGGCGGCCGCTTCGAAGCATTGCAAGGCGGTCATCGAAGGGGTCAAGCGTTTTGAAATCATGCAGTTCATTCCAAATCGGAAGGAGCCTTTGCCGAAAGGTCGTTTGTGGCAGGCGGGAAACCCGCCGATACTGCCTGGCATCACTATAAACCGGCGCGGGCTGTGCAGCGCCGAATAAAAAGGAATGACAGGGAGCGCCTTGCATGAACCCATTCAAAACCACCTTGGCCGTGATCGGCACCACTGCAGCCTTGGCCTTGGCCGGTACTGCGCACGCGGGCGCAACACTGGACGCGATTCAGAAGAAGGGTTTTATCCAGTGTGGGGTCAGCGACGGCCTGCCGGGTTTCGGCGTACCGGACAGCCAGGGCAAGATGACCGGGATCGACGTCGATGTGTGCCATGCCGTCGCCGCAGCGGTATTTGGCGATGCCTCGAAAGTGAAGTTCAGCCAGCTGACCGCCAAGGAGCGTTTCACCGCGCTGCAATCGGGTGAAGTCGATGTGATTTCACGCAACACCACCTGGACCAGTTCGCGTGATTCGGGCATGGGCCTGGTGTTCACCGGCGTGACCTACTACGACGGGATCGGCTTTCTGGTGAACCACAAGTTGGGCGTGACCGACGCCAAACAACTGGACGGTGCGACCATTTGCCTCCAGGCCGGCACGACGACCGAACTCAACGTCTCCGATTACTTTCGTACCAACGGCATGAAGTACACGCCGATCACCTTCGATACCGCCGATGAAAGCGCCAAGGGCCTGGAATCCGGGCGTTGCGATGTGTTGACCACCGATCAGTCGGGCCTGTACGCCCAGCGCATCAAGATGGCCCACCCGGACGAATTCGTCGTGCTGCCGCAAGTGATCTCCAAGGAACCGTTGGGGCCGCTGGTGCGCAAGGGCGACGATGAGTGGTTCAGCATCGTCAAGTGGACGCTGTTTGCCATGCTCAATGCCGAGGAAATGGGTATCACCTCGCAGAACGTCGAAGAGCAAGCCAAGACCACCCGCAATCCCGACGTCGCCCGTCTGCTCGGCGCCGACGGTGAATATGGCAAGGACCTGAAGCTGCGCAAGGACTGGGTGGTGCAGATCGTCAAGCAGGTGGGCAACTATGGCGAAGTGTTCGAGCGCAACATCGGCCAGGGCAGCGTATTGAAGATCAAGCGCGGGCTGAATGCATTGTGGAGTGAAGGCGGCATCCAGTACGCGCCGCCGGTGCGCTGATCGTTATTCCGACACCCTGTCCTTTCCCGCCGCCTTGGACCGATACAACGCTTGATCGGCCCTTGCCACCAGGGCGGCGGGAGACTCACCCGGCCGACGTTCGACCACCCCCATGCTCAAGGTGAGGGCGAACGCACCGACCGCCGGAGCCTCGTGCATGGCGCGGCGGGCCTCTTCGGCCAGCGCCCTGGCAACCGCCAGCGAGCTTTTGGGCAAGACCCACATGAACTCGTCGCCGCCCCAGCGCGCCAGCAGGTCGCCCTCGCGTACGCAGGCCGACAGGCTCTCCACCACACGCACCAGGGTCTGGTCACCGACGGCGTGGCCGTGCTGATCATTGATCGGCTTGAAGTCATCGATATCCATGGCCACCAGCGCCAGCGGCGAACGAAAGCGTTCGGCGCGCTCGCATTCTTCCAGCAGCACTTTCTCCAGGCAGTAGCGGTTAGCCACGTGGGTCAGGGCGTCGCGTTCAGCCAGGGAACGGTTTTCTTCCAGTTGCAATTGCAGTTGCTGGTTGACCCGTGACAGCTCGCGGGTGCGCTCGGCTACCAGGGCTTCCAGGGACTGGTTACGTCGCTCAAGCTGTTCGATCGAGGATTTGCGTATCTGGATATCGCGATGGGCACCGACCATGCGCGCCACCGAGCCGTCGTCATTGCGCGCGATGATGTAGCCGCGGTCTTCGATCCACAGGTAAGTGCCATCGGCCTTGCGGCAGCGGTATTCGGTTCGGTAAAAGGGCGCACGATGATGAATGTAGTCATCGAACAGCATCATGACTTGCGGGTAATCATCCGGGTGGATCACGTTCTCCCAGGTGAATACGCTGTTCTCCATGGAGTGGCGGGGGTAGCCGAGCATGTCGTACCAGCCGGGGTTGCGGTAGACGAAGCCGGTATTGGCATTCCAATCCCAGATCCCATCGCTGACCAACTCCATGACCGCGTGAAGCAGTTCGCTGTTGAGGTCGGAAAAATCGTTCCTCAGCGGCGGGTTGTCGGAGGTATCGTCCATATGCGCGCTCCCTGCTTGGATTGGCTCTGAGGGCCAGTCATGGTTGACGCCGATACTCCGTGGCTGGCGCTACTTTACCTCGTGGGCCGTGGGCTTTGAATAGGGCGAGAATACTGCTTTAGAGTTGTGGCTATGAGCCATCACTCATGCCGATGTAGGAGCGAGCTTGCTCGCGAAAAACGTCAACGATAACGCGGCTTGCCTGAATGAGCGCGGCGCCTGTGAGTTTTTCGCGAGCAAGCTCGCTCCTGCCAAAAATCTCAAGCAGCGTTTAAAGAACGCTTCCGCCTCCAAGGCTATCCAGATTGCCTGGGCGAGCCGCTTTGTTTCGGCGCCCGCTGAAATCGATGGCGGGGCCAGGCTCGGGCGCAGGCTTGGGTTTTACGGTTGGGGGCCGGTCAGGCGTGACACTGCGATCCGGATGCAGGGAGGCATAGCTGGGCGGAATGCTGAAAAACAAATCGATCATGGCGATCTCCGTTGGTGGGAACGTGTCGAGCGGGTCGACGCGTACCCAACCTACAGAGCACTGGGCGACTGGACTATAAACGTCTCGCGTCAAAAGATGACCGAGCGTGGCGATGGCGCTGCTCCGCTGCGAAGAGGGGGCGTGTACACTCACCCTTCGATTATGGATATTCGGGATACAGGACGTTGGCACCCTTTGATCAGCAAAGACTCTTAGCCATATTGGATTATTGGCACAAGGTCGAATTTTTTGTGCCCTATGGCCTGGATCAGCGCCTGGATGAGTTGGAGGACTGGCAATCTAAGGTGATCTTGCCGCAAGCCTGTCTCGACGCCGGCTCTACCCAGTGGAATCGCATGGATGTCCCTGTTGATCAGGAGATCATCAGCTACAGCCTCTTCCTGGGCGTGTTCGACAAGTCTGCAGTGCTCTCGCTGTGTGAGAAGTTAGTACCGGTTCCCGCACCGTTGAGTGTCGCCGCGCGCTTCGAGGAAGAGGCGCGTGCCGACCTTGAGGGGCAGACCTGTTTTGCCAGGATCAGCCTGGATAAGTCTGGTTGCCCCCTCGCCGGCTCCATCTCCATTTCTACCGCACCTTGGGCCTTGGGCCAGGCGTTGTCCCACGGGTTGGGAGCGCTGGGAGCCGCCGAGTTCGAGTCTGCCCGCGACGACTTGGTCAACCGGTTCAACAACTTCTTCGCCACCCGTGTGGATAATGCCAGCGGCCCGCTGACGGCGAGTGAAGTGCTTTCGCTGCACCAGACCCTGTGCCAGTGGGCGGGTTTTTACCCAGGGGCTGACCAGCCGCTGGCCGTACTTGAGGTCAAGACCAAGGCCAGGACCACCCAGGCGCTTGATGATGCAAGCGATCAGGAGCCCGCAACACTCCAGGAAGAAGAGGAGGAGGATGAGGATGACCCTGTCGACGACCTCGACATCCTCAACAGCTTTTACATCGGCGATCTCGAGCGGGCGATGCACAGTGTGCGGACAGGCAACGTGCCCGCCGCCCTGCGGCAGTACCTGACCCCGCTTGCCGACGATCAACGCCTGGACCTGTATTCCAACGCCGGGCGCGAGCTGTTGTACCAACGGCTGCGGCCGCGCCATTTGAGCATCGGCCACTGGTTGGGCAACGCCGAACACCCGATGAGCCTGATGCAACAGTTCGCGCTCAATCAAGCCGGCGCAGACTTGCAGTACAGCGGCTTGTTTGCGGTCAACGGGCCGCCGGGTACCGGCAAGACGACACTGTTGCGAGATCTGTTTGCCGACAACATCGTGCGCCGTGCGCGGGTGCTGTCGGGCCTGTCGAGCGTCAATGATGCGTTCAGTACGCAGCCGCTGACTGTTCGTTTCATGGATGAACAGCGCAAGGTGTGGCCCTTGATCGAGGCCCTGACCGGTTTCGAGATGGTCGTGGCATCGTCGAATAATGCCGCGGTGGAAAACATCTCGGTGGACTTGACCAAGCGCAGCGCCCTGGACGCTGCCTGGCAATCGGTCGGTTACCTGCAACCGGTGGCTCATAACCTGGCCGTGAAGGTCAAAAAATCCGGCCCGGTTTTCCCCGAGGGCCGGGACGTTCCCTGGGGCCTTGTCAGCTGTGCATTGGGCAACGCCGGTAATCGGCGACGCTTTCGCGAAGGGCTGTTTTTCAACGAATTCGAGTCCGATAAAACCGAGCGGCCGCAGACCCTCTGGAAGTGGTTCGATCAGGCGCAGCCGACCCGTTTTGCTGAGGCTCGCGCCGCTTTCAGCCTGGCCGACAAGGCCGTCAGCGCCGCACTGGCTGAGCGCGAGCGCCTGGCGCAATTGCTCGAAGAGCTGGGCGATGGTACCCAGGCCAGCTACGTGGCGCAGGCGCAGCAAGCTCATACGCAATTGCGAGCGGGCGTGGAGGCTGCTGACGCGGCTGTACGCGAGAATCTGCGCCTGCAGCACGTGGAGGGGCAGGAGTGCCTGTTGCTCGTCGAACAGCAACGACTGATCGATCGCACCTCGCCTGGTTGGTGGGCGCGGTTGTGGCGCACCCAGTCTGCCAAGACCTACATGGGCCAATGCGCTGAAAATGCCAAGTTGCAGCTCGAATCGCATGCTCGTCTCAGAGCGCTCAAAAGCGAAGCGGTGACCCTTTCCTGCCAGCTCGCGAAGCTTGACGCTCAACGGCAAGCCGGTGAGCGCAGCCTGGCGCAAAGGTCTCGCGACTGGGAAACCAAAACCGCAGAGCGTGCGGTACTTGAGCAACGCCTGGGTGTTCCTGTGCTGCCTGCCGCCCTGGCTGACTTGGAGTTGCCGCAGTTTCAGATCAACGGTCTGTGGCATGACGCTCAGTTCGCTCGACTGCGCTCGGCGTTGTTCGCGGCTGCCCTGCAATTGCAGCAAGCCTGGTTGCATGAGGCCGGGCAGCCCAAAAACCGCATGCGCTCCAATCTATGGGCCATCTCCAACCTGCTGAACAACAAGCAGCCGGAAGACGCCGGCCACGTACTGCCGATCTGGCAAACCCTGTTCATGATTGTGCCGGTGGTGTCCACCACGTTTGCCTCCTTTGCCAATCAGTTCCGAGGCTTGCAACACGACGCGCTGGGGTGGGTGTTTATCGACGAAGCCGGGCAGGCGGTGCCCCAGGCGGCGGTCGGTGCGCTATGGCGAGCCCGACGTTGTGTGGTGGTAGGCGACCCGCTGCAAATTGAACCGGTGTTTACCCTGCCACGGCAACTGATCACGGCCTTGGGGCAACTGTCACCGTTTACCCAGGACGACAGCTATGCGCCCCATCAGGTGTCGGTGCAACGCCTGGCGGATCAAGCCAGCCGTTTTGGCACCTATGCGCCGATGATGGGGCAGCGTCTCTGGATTGGCAGCCCGTTGCGCGTGCACCGGCGTTGCTATGACCCGATGTTTTCCCTGGCCAATCGCATGGCTTATGACGACAAGATGGTCTTGGGCCTTGCGCAGCGAAACGCCCCGGACGCGCCGCTGATCGACCTGCCCAGCGGCTGGGTCGACATCCGCGGCAACGTGACCCGCAAACAAGTGGTGTACGAGCAGGTTGAATTCATGGCGAAGGTGATCGTGTGCCTGTTCCAGCGCGACCAGGCGTTGCCCGGATTGTATGTGGTGTCGCCCTTCAAGGCCGTGCGCCAGGCGTTGCGCCAGCACCTGATGCAAGTCAAATGGGCGGGGGCCGAGCCCCGGCGCACGGACCTTAAAGAGTGGCTCAAGCGTAACGTCGGCACGGTGCATACGTTTCAGGGCAAAGAGCAGGACACGGTGTTCATGATCCTGGGCGCGGACAGGGACCACGCGGGAGGCGCGCAATGGGCCGCCTCCAAACCCAACCTGCTGAATGTGGCGCTGACCCGCGCCAGGCATCGGGTCTACCTGGTGGGTGACATTGAGCTGTGGGGAGAGTTGGAACACTTCTCCCTGGCCGCGCGTGGCGAACATGCGCTGGCCCGGCTCACGCGTAATGCGTTCGGCATCCTTAACAAGAGCGGGCGGGCACAAGCGTCGCCCGACCGCTTGGGTCAGGCCTGAGCGTTGTCGTGGAGGCGTGGCACCGTAAAGCGGAACTCACTGCCACGCCCCACCTCACTTTCAGCAACGATCTTGCCGCCGTGAGCCTGCACGATCCCTTGGCTGATATACAGCCCCAGGCCAGTGCCGGTGGGGTTGTTTTCGGTCTTGGTCCAGTAACGGTCGAAGACGTGAGGCAATTGCTCGGGTTCGATGCCCTCGCCGGAGTCGCGTACCGAAAACACGATCTCTTCGCCATGGCTCATGGCGCTGATACCGATATTGCCCTGGCGCGGGGTGAACTTGATGGCGTTGCCGATCAGGTTCGACAGGACCTGGAACAGCCGCTCCGGGTCAGCGTTGATCCGAAGTCCCGGCTCGGCGTTGAACGACAGGTCGATACCTTTCTCCATCGCCAGTGGGGACAGCAGGGCATAGGCTTCCTCGAACATCTGGCTGACATCCAGCGCCACCGGCTTGACCACGTAACGCCCCGCCTCGATTTTCGAGGTGTCGAGCAGGTCATCCAGCAACGTATTCATACGTCCGGCGGCTTGTTGCATGGTGTCGATGGCCGACGAAATCCGCCGTGACGTGTGCGGGCCATCGGAGCTGAAGGCGTTTTGCATGATGCCGCAGAGCATCGAGATGACGGTCATCGGGTTACGCAGGTCGTGGGAGACCACCGCCACCAGCTCATCACGGGCGCGTACGGCCTGTTGTTCACGCAAAACCTGGCGGGCCAGGTCGTTTTCCAGGGCCGAGCGGCGCAGGTCATTGGCGGCAAAGTGGTCGCCATGGCTCCATTTGGTGGAGATACCGGCCATTTCCACCTTCCAGATTTCAAAGGACGTACGCGGGCGAAGGCGCAAGCCGGCGTCAGAGCTTTCCAGGTCGAGGGGCTTGTTCGGGTCGCCGCTCCAGTTGACGTTCTCGATGACCTCCGGGCGGAACCACAACACGCCGTTATCCACAGGCTTCGGCAGGCTCATGGCCAAGACTCCACTGGCGACCTGTTGAAACGCTGCGGCGGGTGGGTAGACCGACACCAGGTTATGGCTGGAGAAAACCGCTTCGCCGCTGTCTTGCAGCCATTTATGCAGCGCTCGGATCTGCGCCGGTTCCGGGCAATTGCCGAAACGGTGCAGTTGCCTGTCTTCGATGATCGCCACGCCGCCGGACAGCGTCAGGTCCATCAGCACTTGGCCTTGCTGGGCCAGGCCGTCGAACACGTTGCCGTCGCAGGCTTTCATGGCTTTGTCGAGGGTGGCCAAGGCGTCGATTTTTTCTTCGCGCTGCCGGTTCAGCTCCAACGCTTCCATCGCGCTGATCTGCAGTGACAGCACCTGGCCGATGGTCTGGCAGGCGCTGCGCAGTTCGTTGGGCACCAGCAACGGCTCGCGGTTGCCGCAACTGATCAGCCCCCAAAGCTTGTCGCCCTTCATCAGCGAAATGCTCATGGACGACAGCACGCCCATGTTTTGCATGTACTGGCAATGAATCGGCGACACGCTGCGCAGGGTGGCGAAACTCAAATCCAGCGGCTGGCCGGTGTCCGGGCGCAACTTGGGCACCAAGGGCACTGGCTCGTAGGCCGCATTCGGGATAATGCGCAGCCAGTTGGTGCGGTACAGTTCGCGGGCCTGTTCCGGAATGTCGGACGCCGGGAAGAACAGCCCGTTGAACAGCTCCATCGACGGTGCCGAGGCTTCGGCGATCACCTGGCCATGGCCTTCTTCTTCGAAACGATAGATCAGTACGCGGTCGTAACCGGTCATGGCCTGGATTTCGGCCACGCTGATTTCGTACAGCGCCTGCAGGGTTTTCGCCGATTGCAGGCGTTTGAGCATCTTGCCCAGGTCACTGGTGCGGCCATTCAGCGCGCGCGGCTTGAAGTGCTCCAGCCGCGGTTCGAATTCCAGCACCAGTACATTCTGGTGGCGATGCAGCAACCCTTCGAAGGGCTCGCCATTGAAGGTGACGTGCAGCGCTGGCGCGTCGAAAAACGTATCGTGCTCGGCTATCGATTGCACGGCCTGGGCGTGGTCCATCCCGATCAATGTGTGCAACGGCTGGCCCAGCAGTGACTCTGGCGCGTGACCAAACAGGCTGCCGACGTTGGCACTGACCTGGATGATATTCAGGCCCGGTTCCGACAGGGTCAGCAGTACGCCGTGGGGCTGGATGGCGCCGGGGAAGCGGATCGGTTCGTCGGCGCAGTTGGCCAGCAGTTCTTCAAAATCATCGGGTTTCATAGCAGTACCTCCTGGCGTTCGAGCCATTGCTCAAAGCCGCTGAATGTCGAGCGGGCAGCAATGACCGCGCGCGCTTTGGCGTCAGCGTCCAGTGGCAGGCAACCCAGGTAATCGAGAAAGTCTTTCCAGCGTCGACCGGTTTCGGCGCCGTAGACGTTAAGAAATGCGCCACCGTTGTCGGCATTCACCGCCAGGCGCTGGGCCATTTCCCGGCGCAATACCTGGCCTCCGAGCGTCGCGCCTTCCAGCACGTAGAGGGCGCCCAGGCACGCGGCGGGTGTGTCGAAGGTCGGCAGTTGGCGGCAGTAGGGCAAGGCCGCTATGGCTTCGTCATCCAGGCCGAGGGCTTTCAGGTCGTTCACCAGTGTCGGGGTTTTCACACGCTGTGCCGGGTCAAAGCCTGCGGGGATCAGGCCGCTTGCGTACAGGCTGACTTCCATCGGTGCATAAAATCCGTAATACGCCTGGAGCAAGCGCTGATACCACTGCGCGTCCAGGTGTTCGGAAAAAAACGGCAAGCGCTTTTCCAACGCGACATGCAACAAGCCGGTGCCTGTGCGCAACGCTTCCAGCAACGAGGGCGCACTGACGTCATGGGCCTGTGAATGCATTCAATAAGCTCGAACTGTGGGCCTCTCGGCCATGAATGACGCGTGGAAATGGGCGACGATTCTACACAACTCATGGCCGGGTTCTGCGCGAAACACGAAAACACTGACCGGCGGATCAGAAAAAATCGCTCCTAGTCTCACCAACGACCCTGGCGAATACCGCAAAGTTCAGTTCAAATGATGTCGCGGTGCTATTAATGCATCGAGAAACCCTGCGGGGTCAGAGCTCCTTGCACGCATTGCAGTAAATGCTCGACGCTCCAGGGTTTAGGCAGGAATCTCACCGACTTGCCCAACTCAGCCGCCAACTTGGTATTGCCGGACGTCAGCACCACCGGCACAGAGGGCCAGCGATGGGCCACGACTTTGCTCAAGTCATACCCATTGAGTAAACCTGGCATCTGGATATCGCTGACAATCAGGTCCACCGGGGCATCGCCGCGTTCCAGGTAAATCATGCCTTCATCAGCCGACGGAAACGACGTCACTCGAGCACCGAAATCTTCCAGTACATCCACCATCAACGCCCGAATGATTTCGTCGTCTTCCAACACTAAAATTGCTGGCTGAGCCATGATTTTTACTTCACCCGCTGATAACAACTAGATGGAGTGGGACCGGCTCGAATAGGTTCGATCCAGGCTATCCAAAACGATGAGTGGTCATCGGCGCGCACGCCTCAAGGCATGGCCGACTGACAAACAGGCATAATCGCCCGCTACACCTGATGTGGAGTCGCCCATGAAGTACGCCTTATTGACCTGCGCCCTGATGCTCACCACCGGCCCGGCCTTCGCTGCCGGGGATGCCGAGGCGGGCGGCAAGCTCTTCACCAAGACCTGCGGCGGCTGCCACAGCATCGGCGAGGGCGCGCGGGGTGGTTTCGGCCCGCAGCTCAACGGCATCATCGACAGGCCCGCCGGCACCACTACGGACTATCAGTACTCCGATGCGATGAAAAACTCCGGCGTGGTCTGGACCCGCGACAAACTCGCCGCCTATATCGAGGCGCCGAAGAAAGTGGTCAGCGGTACGCGCATGATTTTCTGGGGCATCAGTGACCCGCAAAAAATCCAGGACATCCTGGCGTACCTGGAAACCTTCCAGCCCAAGTGATTACTCGCGCACATTCCTGAACAGCATCAGCCGTGCACTTTCATGCAGACCCCGTGTCAGCGCCTGTAAACGCTGGAACGCTTCGGGATGTTGCTGGGCGACGTCTTCGCGAGGCGTCGGCGAGGCCAAATCATGCAAGGTGGGTGAACTACCGTCGTGCTGCATTTGCAGGAGAAAGCGCTGGGTGACCCCGCCAATAATCGGAAACGTACCTTCCTGCAGTACTAACGGCACCATGCGTTCGCCTTCCGGCGCCGGTTGCTGGATATCCCGGCCCATTGCGCCATTGGTAAACGGCACGCCCGCCAGGCCGGCCACGCTGGGCAGCAGGTCGGCCAGGCCCACCGCTTCTTCGATCACGCGAGGCGCAAGGCCGGGCGCGTGGATCAGCAACGGCACGTTGTTGCTTTCCAGGCCCAATTGCTCGAAAGCCGGGGCCATGTGCGGGATCTGGCTGATGCGGGTGTTGTGGTCGCCGAAGAACACAAAAATACTGTTGTCGTACCAGCCGCCGGCCTTGGCGATTTCCATCAGGCGGCCGATGTTGTAGTC
Source organism: Pseudomonas palleroniana (assembly GCF_022836895.1). Taxonomy (NCBI): domain Bacteria; kingdom Pseudomonadati; phylum Pseudomonadota; class Gammaproteobacteria; order Pseudomonadales; family Pseudomonadaceae; genus Pseudomonas; species Pseudomonas palleroniana. The sequence goes on from NZ_CP092411.1 coordinate 1,613,132, forward strand.
CAGCAGCCGCACCGCCTGGTATTGCTCGACGCTACGTGAACCGGCCGCCTGGGCCTGCTCCAGCGTGACGTCGTTTACCTGGAAACCATCGTTTTGCTCAGGAATGGTGAAGGGACGGTGGTTGCCGGAGGTTTGCAGGTAGGCGAAGAACGCCTGGTTCTTGGGAACAGCGCTTAGCAGCCGATCGCTTTCCTTGAACAGATCCAGGTCGGAAATACCCCACACGTCCACGCGTGGCGAGCGCCAGTGGCTTTCCTCAAACAGTTGCACGCCGTCGATGCTCTGGCGGATCAGGGCGTTGATATTCGCCCAACCGGCGTTGCCGCCGATCATGTAGAACTTCTGGTAACCCTCGAACGCGTTGATCAACGTGTGTTGGCGAGTGATCAACGGGTTGCGGGTGGCGGTCTCCCGGCGGGTCACGTCGGGCACGCCCGTGATGCTCGCCCAAACGGTTTTCGCCGTGCCGGTGACGGGCACATAGAAGTGTTTGAACAACCAGCTTTGCGTCGCCAGTTTGTCCAGGTTCGGCGTGGGGTTCAGCGGGTTACCGTAGGCACCCACGGCGCTGGTGCCGAGGGATTCGAGCATCACAAAGATCACGTTGGGCGCCCGCTCGCCGGCCAGGCGATAGGGCTGTACGGCCTGTTCGCGGGTAAAGTTCAAGCCCTCGGCATCGGGTTGGTCTACGCCCAGGTAGTGGGCGACTTGCGGGTACAGCTCGCGCACCTTGGCCTCGTCGAATTGCGCCTGGCCGACCTTGAGCGTGTCGTACAAAAACAGCACCGGGTTCAGGCCCACCGCAGCCACCTGGCTGTTGCCGGAAAAGAAGGCGTCGCTCCAGCGCAGGGGCACCGGGTTTTCCAGGTTGAGGTTAGCCACGCGGCCGAGCAGGGCCAGCAGTACCGCGATGACGCCGATGACTGAGACAGAAGCCAGCGCCAGTTTGCCGATAGGCTGGGGTTTGCGGTCCAGGGTCAGTCGTTCCAGGCAGACCAGCGCCCACACCCACAGGCCCACGGCGCTCAGCCAACAGGCCGTTATCCACAGCACCGGGTAGGTTTCCCACACCATCTGTTGAGAAATCTGCGCGTCTTGCAGGTAGCGAAGCACGGTCGCGTTGATGCGTGTCCCCAAGTAGGCGTAGTGGCCGAAATCGATGATGTACACCAGGCCGACCAGCGCCAATACCAGCACCAGATAGCCGCGTGCCAGCCAGCGCAGGGCCGGCAGCGTGGTGAGGTTCCAGCGTGGCAGCCAGGCCAGCACGGCCAGTGGCAACAGGATCAATACCGCCAGGCGCAGGTCGAACCGCAGGCCGATGCCCAGGGTTTCCATCAGCCCTGGCGTGTTCAGATCCAGGCCCGAAAAGCCCACCACAAACACCAGCCGCAGTGCCGCCAGCAACACAAACACCAACCCGATCGCACCCACGCCATAGCGCAGGCGGCGTGATTGCAACGCACCCATGTTTCGTCCTCATTTTTTGAATCGATGCAGCGTGTATCAGCCAAAGCGGCTCTGGCCGTGCCGACGCCATCGCGAGCAAGCCCGCTCCCACAGTTTGAGTTGCAATAGACCCGCGACCAGGCAGTAACCCGCCAACAGCGGATCGACCAGATAATCCCAGTAGTTCTCCGAAGCCTTGAGCCGCAGGGCGAACGCCAGGGTGCCCAGCGCCAGCATCCAGACGCACAGGGCATTGCGCAGCCAAACCAGTAACAACGCCGTAGCTGCCAGCATCACGATCATCGGGCGCGGGTTGAAACCCCAACGGTAAGGGTCGACATACGTCAGCCCCAGCGTGGCCGGATACAGCAGCAGGCTCAGCCCACCGAACAGCATCAGCAGTTGCAGTTGATGCCTGGGCTCAAGCGGTTGCCGCAGCCCCAAACGGCAGAGCGCGACCCACGCCAGCAACACCAGGGTGCTGATGGCCAAGTCATCGGTGAAGCTGCGCACGTAGGCAGCCAGCGGCAGTTCATGCACGGGAATGAAGCTGAGCCCTGCCCACATCGGCAACAACCATGGCCTCCATCGCCGGGTGAATCCCAGCGTGCTGGAGAGCACAAAGCCCAGCAGCACAAAACTCAAATGGGCTTGCCACAACGACATCATCACAGACGCTCCGCGAGCCAGGCTTCGTTGAAGCTGACGTGTTTGATAAAGGTGTTATTCCAGGAGTACACCAAGTGGTACATGCCGTCCGGGCTGCGGCTGAAGTAGGGGTATTCATATTCGAATTCACAGCCACGCGGCTTGCACACGCGGTAGTCCAGGTTGCTCAGGAAACGTTGTGCCAGCGGCAGGCGCCGGGCCCCGCTGGAGGCGCGAAAGCCTTCGCCGATGATCTCTTTGTACACCTCGGGGGCGAACGGTTGGCCCTGCGGGTCAGGCGACTGGTCCAACTCGATCACGCTGCGCCACTGGCTGAGGCGGGCGTCGGTGCCGTAGAGGCTGAGTTTGAAGCGACCGTCTTGCAGGTCGTTGAGGGCCACCAGCAGGCCCTCGTCCTGGGTGGCGACGGCTGCCAGCGACGAATTGGGGTTGGCGGGGGCCAGTGGGTAGGGTTCGCTCCAGGTTTGCCCGGCATCTTCGGTGCGGCTGGCGAGGACCCGGTGATGGGTGTCACCGGCATAACGCAGCATCGCCACGGCGCGTTGGCCATCCTGCGGCACGATGGTCGGTTGCAGGGAGTGCTTGCCGCGACTGATGCGGAATTTATCGATCACTGCACCGTCGGCGCTCAAGTACAAGTACTCGGCAAACTTGCCCATGAACTCGTGGTAAACCGGCAGGCCGATGGAGCCGTCGGCGTGAAACACCGGCGCGGCACGCACCAACGTGCTGATGTTGAAGAAAGGCGAGGTCACCAGTTGGCGCGGCGCCGACCAGTTCGCGCCCAGATCCTGCGAGACCATCACGTTGATCGCGCTGGTGGCCCAACCGCCGACCGACACCGACACATAAAACATCCACAGGCGTTGATCCGGCCCTAGCGCGATCACCGGGTTGCCCAGCTTGCGAATGTAGCGCTGGGTGCCATCGCGGGTGCTTTCACGCGTGGCCAATACCTGCTCGGCGCCCCATTCGCCGCTACGCGCATCAAACCGCGCAGTGCGCACCTGCACATCGGCGGCGCCTTCGCGAGAGCCGGCAAACCACACCGCCATCAGATCACCGCCGGGCAGGGCCGTCACGGAAGAGGAGTGCACAAAGTCGGTGAGCTGCGAGGACACAAAACGGCTGGTGTAGTGCGGCGTCGTGGCGGCTGGCGTATCGCTCGGGCCGGCTTGGGCAAATGGCGCCAGGGTATGCGGCGGATGGCTTTGCCAAGCGGCGAAAAATACCGCGAGCAGGCTGCAAATGATTAAGGCGGAGCGCATAGAGAACCTGTCGGAAAAGATTACTGCGCACGCTCATCCGGCAAGCGCTTCCTGCGGCCGGTGAGCATGGATAACGGCAGGTTGTCCTTCACCTGGATACTTTCAAATACGGCCGCCAGCACATGCACGCACACCAGCGCCAGCAACACATTGGCGGCGCTCGCGTGGACTTGCAGCGGCCAGTCGGCGCCCCATAGCGCGTCCACTTCCTGCATCAGGAAACCGCTGACACCCAGTGTCAGAAGGGCCGTCAGCATCAACACCATCACCAGCGCACCCAGCGGCGAATGGCCCAAGCGATGTTGCGGGTTGCGGTCGAGCAGGGAGCGCACGTGGGCCTTCAGCCGTTTTGGTGTGGGCCAGAAGTCTGCCCAGCGTGCGCTGCGCGGCCCGACGACCCCCCACACGGTGCGCACCAGCAGCCAGGCCATGGCGTAATAGCCCAGCCAGACATGCCAGGTATCGCCCGCCTCATTCAAGGCGTAGTTGGCGATGAAGACCCCGGCGATCGACAGATGAAACAGCCTGACCAGCGGGTCCCACAGACGCAGGGAGTCGCCCGGCATATCAGCCCTTGATCTCAGTCTTCACGGCTTTGCCGGTGACCGGGTCGTGGTAGATCTCGACCTTGCGCTTGTCTTTGTCGAAGCCGTAGATCTCGTAGCAATTGCCGTCGGTGACTTTGAATTTGCTGATCGTGTAGCCGTCGGCCTTGAGCTTGTCCTGGAAGGCTTTTTCGTCTTGCCACTGTGAACGCTCGGCGGTGGTGCACTGCGGGCCGGCGACGGCCAGCGGGCTGGCAAGAATCAGGGACAGCAGGAGAATTTTGCGCATGGAAAAGCTCTCAGCAAATGTGGGAGGTTTCACAGTGCAAAACCAACCTTAGCGCAACCTTAGTTGGCAATGCGCCGTAACATCTTTGCCGAAATAGCCAGGGTCAGAACCCGGCATGATGCGGCCGTTTCCTACAGAGATTTCGCTATGCGCCTACTCCTCGTCGAAGATGATCGTGCCCTCGGCCAGGGCATTCGCGTGGCGTTGGGCGCCGAAGGCTACACCCTCGATTGGCTGCACGATGGCCTCGCGGCCCTGCATGCCCTGCGCACGGAGAGCTTCGACCTGTTGCTGCTCGACCTCGGCTTGCCGCGCCTCGATGGTCTCGACCTGTTGCAGCAATTGCGCGCCGCGCAGCACGATATCCCGGTGCTGATCCTCACCGCCCGCGACGGCACCGCCGAGCGCATCGCCGGGCTGGATGCCGGCGCGGATGACTACCTGATCAAACCCTTTGATGTCGAAGAACTCAAAGCCCGCGTGCGCGCTCTGTTGCGCCGCAGTCAGGGGCGTGCGCAACCGATGCTCGAGCACGCGGGCATCAGCCTCGACCCGGCCACCCAGCAAGTGCGCTACCAGGACGCCGACATCATCGTCACCCCGATGGAATACCAACTGCTGCACCAACTGATGGTGCGCCCCGGCAAGGTGGTGACCCGTGAACGCCTGTCCCGTGCGCTGTATGGCTGGCAGGATCGGGTCGAGAGCAATACCTTGGAAGTGTTGATCCACAACCTGCGCAAAAAGTTATCCACCGAGCTGATCCGCACCGTGCGCGGTGTTGGCTATGTACTGGCGCTCAAACCATGACCTCGCTGCGCGCGCGCATCCTCGTCCCTGTGTTGCTACTGATCCTGGCGGGTGACGCCCTGATCAGCTGGTTGGTGCTGCGTGACAGCCACCACGAAATCGAAGAAGTCTACGACGCTCAACTCGCCCAGAGTGCGCGCCTGCTGCAAGGCGTGTTGCGCCAGCGTGACCCCGGCGAAGCGGATTGGGACCGGCTGTACCAGGCGTTTGACCAGGCCATGAGCCGAGTGGGCGACGATGGCGTGGCCCACCCCTATGAAACCCGCCTGACGTTCCAGGTCTGGAACAGCGCGGGTGAGTTGCTCGTGCGCTCCGCCGAAGCCCCCGTGCTGGCGGCGCCGCCCGCGACCCTCGGTTCCCACGACCTGATGGACAACGGCAACGACTGGTGCGCCTTCCTTCTGGCCGACCCGCAGCAGGGTCTGTTGATCTGGGTCGGCGAGCGCGATGACATCCGCCAGGACCTGATCCAGCGCATTGTGCGCCACACCCTCTGGCCCACGCTGATCGGCGTACCGCTGCTGGCGCTGTTGATCTGGCTGGTGATTGGCTGGGGCTTCAAACCATTGCGCCGCATGGCCCTGTCCATCCGTGGGCGAACCGCCGAGACCTTGCAACCCTTGCACCTCAAGCCCTTGCCTGGCGACCTGGAGCCCATGCAAACCGCGCTCAACCGCCTGTTGGTCCAAGTGGATGAACTGCTGGACCGTGAACGCCGTTTCATCGCCGACGCGGCCCACGAACTGCGCACGCCGCTGGCGATCTTGCGCATTCACGCCCAGAACGCGCAGAGCGCCGTCACTGAAGAACAACGGCGCGAGGCATTGGAGTTTCTGGTCAACGGCGTCGACCGCGCCACCCGCATCGGTAGCCAGCTGCTGACCATGGCACGCATCGAACCGCAACTGAACAACCCCGTATGTGAACGGGTGCAACTGACCGAACTGGTGCGCGAAGAACTCGCCGAGTTGACCCCGCTGGCCCTGGAAAAAGGCGTGGACCTGGTGCTCGAAGGCAATGAGGCTTGCTGGGTCGCCACCGAACCGGTGGCGCTGGCCATTGCGTTCCAGAACCTGGTCACCAACGCCCTCAACTTCTCCCCGGCGGGCAGCGAAGTGAAAGTCGTGATCGGCAGCCATTGCCTGAGCGTGAAAGACCAGGGCCCGGGGATTGACGAGGCGCAGATGGAGCGCCTGTTCGAGCGGTTTTACAGCCGAGGCAATGCCAATGGCGCGGGGTTGGGGTTGGCGATTGTGCAGATGATCGTCGGCAAGATCGGCTGCCGCTTGGCGCTGCATAACCGCGAGCGGGGCGGGTTGTGCGCGCGGTTGGTATTTGAGAACACCTGAAGCGGCCGCACCTCCTATCCCCTGTGGGAGCTGTCGAGCCCCAGCGAGGCTGCGATGGGATCACCTCGGTATGCCTGGCAGGCCCCGATGCTCGTATCGCTGTCCTTCGCCGTTTGCGCGCGAAAGGCTATGCGAACACCACGCCGTTGAAGGTGTGGGTACAGCAGTCGCAGGACGGTTCCATCTGCTCAGCCGTCAGCTGTGGATTGACCTTTTGCAACAGCCCGGCTTCGTCGACCCACAGGCCGCTGTAGTAGCTGTTTTCATCCGTTCTCACGTCATCCTGCTTGTCGCTTTCATGTAGCGCAACCATCCAGAATATGGGCTCTGGGCGATCCAGGCGGGCTTTGGCTTCGCTGAAAACCTGATCCCATGGGTGGCCGACCTTGGATAGAAGAAACCGGAAGAGTGGGGTGTAATCAAAACCGTGTTGTTGATGGCTGTGCATTGACCCACGGTTTGACAGTTTGTCTTTTTCGCTTTTGGTGTGTCGTTCATATCGGTAAGCCCGACAACTGCCGTGGCGCACGCCATGGGTTCGGGTGTTGACCGAGCGGTAGAGGAGAGGCTTTTTCGGTGTAGGTTTCATTGCATCACGACGCCTTCTTGGGTTGCTTTTGCGGCGGTAATTACGCCAGTTTGGACGGACCGAACAAATGCGGATGCTGCGCTTGGAAGGACCTGAAGGTTTTATATTTCCAACGCTCTGCGCCAGGGGCATCATCGGTCGTGCTGACTTCGCCGAAGTACCAATGCTCTGACTCGAAGACCTCTGCGTTTTCGTTCTCGTGGGTAAAGTGAAAGCCAACTTCCTGGAGCCCTGGCGGAACGACCAACCCCCATTCGCGGGCAAGGCTTCGGTCCGTGATGCGGGTTTGACGGAAGTACTCGTAATCGAAGGGTTGGGTGTGCCCGAGATAGCGGGCTTTATCGGTGTAGACACAGACTCGGCTTGAGAACATGTCCGGGACCATGATGCAGGCGACGATCCAGCACTCAGGGTCATCGTTTGTCCGTGCTTCGACCAAGTGGCCTGCAACCTTGATCAACTGTTGAGCGCAATGCGCCAGAATCTCCGGCGTGGTTTGATGGCCTTCAACAAGGTTTTCGATAACGGGAATTTTCAGGTCCACGTAGTCCGGGGGCGACGGTAAGGGGTCGTAAAAGCAGCCTTCGTAGCTGTCTGCCCAACGCGTCAGGGCTCTGAGGTGCCTGGGGATGTTGCGAAGTTTTTTGTTTGTCAGTGACAGCCTGCGCATGAAGCTGAATTCTCCAGATGTGTGTTATTCGTTCGCGTCTTCGTAATCAAAGGCGATGAAGTAGTCGCTCTCTGACAGGGCAATTTCATGAGCGAAGTGAGCCTGTATCACTGCTAGCCACTCCCTGCGTAGTTCAAACATGCCGTTATTGACGTCCTTGGCTGCCGACAGCCCCAGCTTGGAAATCACGGAATAGTCATCTCCTAAATCCGCCGAATCCTGCGTTCCGCGCAGCAACTCTGTGGTTCTGTCGAACCATTCCAATCTCACTTTCAGTCCCATGTAGCCCTCATAGGTATTTTTTGATGTTTCGTTTTTTCTTCGGCCCTTTTAGCTGCTCGCCGGTTACGTGAATCAGCTCCAACGGGATGTAACCGGTGGGGTTGAAGTAGTGGGTGACGCCGTCAGGCAGTTGGCAGGGCTTGATGAAAACGCAGCCGGGAGGCTTGGCTAGCGTAGGGGCCGGGGCAGGGAGCGGCTCGAAAAAATCAACAGCCGGCGAGTAAGGCACGCGCGATGGCTGCGGGATCAGAATCCGATGTTTGAGTAGCTGTTCTTCGGTGGGTGGGTAAAAGCGCTCTGACATGACCGGCTCACTTCCTTGTGCGAGGGAGTGAGCCTAAGAGGGGGGCTCAGAGGCTGATGTCGGCTTAATTCGGTGGTTGATGTGGGAAAAGTGGACTGATGCTTGAGCGGGTGTCTCTGTTCCGAATACTTCGATTATCGTTTGCTGCGTTTGCGTTGAATCCCACCGAATTGCGTAACGCCGGAGCTGCATCATGATTACCCACACGATCATTCCGCTGGAAAAAGAAGTCGAAGCGGCTGTGCAAGACCTACGCGAAGTGGCCTCGCGCCTGTCGACCGGATTTCAAACCCGGCGCATCGATATCTTTGACAAAGAAGACAAACCTCACACCCTCATACTCCCAACTTCAGCGCTGCATCGGCTTGTCGATATCCTGGGCGATTTGGCCAGCGGCAATGCCGTGAAGGTAGTTCCGGTGCATGCCGAATTGACTTCGCATGAAGCAGCCGACCTGCTCAATGTTTCACGCCAGCATCTGGTCAAGATGCAGGAGGAAGGTGCTATTCCTTTTACAAAAACGGGTCGTCATCGACGGATTCGATTTTCGGATTTGATGGCGTTCAAGCGGCGACGTGACGAAGAAAGCCAAGAGGCAATGGAAGCGCTGGCGCAACAGGCCCAGGAGTTGGGAATGGGATACGACAGACGAGGTGTTCGCCTTCGTTGTTAAGGTCGATCATGTGCCTGTCCTTGTGTAAGTACTGCAATAAGTGCTCGCACCTGTATGACGTTTTGCTCGCAGATCTGTATCTAACGGCCCGCTTTTGGACGCCCTAACATGGTGGCCAACACCGCATCGCAGGCCAAGCATTTCACGCCGGCCGAATAACAATCCAGGAGCCCAACAATGCCTGAAATGTCCAACTGGCTGGCCTATGCGCTGATCTCACTCGGTATGGTGCTCACGCCCGGTCCGAATATGATTTACCTCATTTCTCGCTCGATCTGCCAGGGCCGCACCGCCGGGTTGATTTCCCTGGGCGGCGTGGCGTTGGGTTTTCTGGTTTATATGGTGTGCGCGGCGTTGGGGATCACGGCACTGGTCATGGCGGTGCCGTTTGCTTATGACGCGCTGCGTTTCGGCGGTGCGTTGTATCTGGCCTATATGGCCTGGCAAGCGGTCAGGCCTGGTGGGCGCTCGCCGTTCCAGGTGCGCGACTTGCCCCAGGACAGCCCGCGCAAGCTGTTCACCATGGGCCTGGTGACCAACCTGTTGAACCCCAAGGTGGCGGTGATGTATCTGTCGCTGCTGCCGCAGTTCATCGACCCGAACGGCCACGGCAGTGTGCTGATGCAATCACTGGTGCTGGGCTTTACGCAAATCATGATCAGCGTGAGCGTCAACGCCGTGATTGCCACCATGGCGGGTTCCATCGCGGTGTTTTTCGTCACCCGGCCGGGATGGCAGGTGGTGCAGCGCTGGATGATGGGCTCGGTGTTGATGGGGCTGGCCGTGCGGATGGCGGTGGAAGGGCGGCGGTAGGTCGCCGCACAGCGGGTCAGTGTTTCACTGAATGTCTTTGAGGTAATGCTTGAGGGTAGCCAGCGGCTCGCGCAGTTCATCCAGCTGACCTACGTTTTGTACATCCGCCGCCAACCGCTGCAATTCACGGCCCATGACCGTGTCGGCACCGCCCAATGCCTCAAGTGCCTGATCGATACACTCCGCTATTTTGGATTGAGTAGCGGCCAGGTTCCCCTGCCGCACCAGCAACCCAAACACCTCCCGCTCATACCCGCCCATCGCTTGATCATCCCGCAGAAGCGGGCTGCCGCCGTCCGTCTCGTGCACCAGCTTCAGTGCAAACAGCGCAACCGCTTCCAGCGTCAACTCCATGGTCTTGGTTCCTAGGGCTTTGGGGGAGGGCGATGATCACTGTTCCGCACCGGAAAAAAAAGACCCCAATGCCGCGAACCGCCTGGCTCGCGCACCCGTAAACCATTGAAGACCTGCATCTGTTCGCTTCGGGCAGACGCAAGATCAACGGTTTGAGACGGCCTGCGACCTCAAGACAAATGCCGACCCTCAGATCCACAGATCATTCACCGCGGTACGGTCACCCCCCTCATGCCCGGTATTCAAGATCCCCCGTGGCTCGATCATCATCAGCTTGGCTTCCCCTTCGGCAGCCGTCCGATGCTCGACGCCACGCGGCACCACATACAACTCGCCCGGCGCCACATACACCGGGCCGTCTGGCAGGTCGATACGCAGCGTACCTTCCAGCACCAGGAAAGCCTCGTCGGTTTCGGGGTGGGAGTGCCAGATGAATTCGCCTTCGATGCGTACGACTTTGAATTGGTAGTCGTTCATCTCGGCGACGACGCGGGGGCTCCATTGTTGGTCGATGAGGGAGGCTTTTTGGGTGAGGTTTATGGGGTGTGTGGGATGGTGTGGGTGGGCCATGACGGGTGCTCGGGTGGGTGAGGACTGTCAGGTTAGCGAGGGAGGGAGCGGCAGGGCTTGAATGATCCTGCAAGATTGTGACGGCGGGGGACGATCACTTATAAGGACGTGTTTGTCCGCTCTCGGCCAGAAGCTGCCATTGCGAAGATGCATTACGATGTACGCCTACCGTTAGATCATTAGAGTTAACCCATGCAATTCCGTGGCTTCGCGTTGGGGCATATCGAGGTTGAGATTCACGACCATGCGTACGATCTGCATAACATCTATCAATCCCGCGCTATCAATTACGACATCGTGGGTCGGTCGTTTGTGCTCAGCTTTACTCGACGGACTGAAGCCTTGGGTGCCGACCGAAGAAGCACGCAAGATTACTATCAGCTTCCATGAGGTCGACTACTTTTCAGCGAGTGGGCGGGATGAAAAACCCGCTGACGGCGACGGTTGTGTTATTCATTCGATTGGAGCAGTGGCGTCCGACTCCGAGACACAAGCCTTCTACCTTACGGATAACATCCAACCAGATCATCACCTTGTCATGTGCTTCGAGTCTGGTCTGACATTACGAGGACAGGCCGCTGAAGCACGGTGCGAAATCGTTTTTTGAGCTGTATAAAACTATAGTCTTTGACATCTGTTTTGCGTCGAAAACCGTCAATCGAACGTCTACTAAACTGGGGCGATTCACCTCTCGCTAAGCAAGGAAACCAGTATGAGCAACATTCGTGCGATCGATATGATGTTTCTCGAGGAGATACTCGAGATGGGTTCCGGCTATGTTCTGAATTTCTCAGATCGTACCTTCGCTCTTTTCTTCGCAGAAGAGCTAAACATCGACATCGATGCTGAAGTCTACAAGAGAAACGGAACGTCCAAGGCGAAGCGTTTGCGCTGCTTTCTTCAGTCTGTGGATAAGCCAACGCTGATCCGCGCCCTCGAAAAGCTCTGGGAGTACCGGGAAGCAGTTCGACTGAATACAGGAAGTGAGGAGTCAGTAAAGAACGCCAATGGCCGGCTCATGACCCTCATGGGCCAGCTCCAAGGTCACAACTCCGCTCCGCCGAGCTTTCAACAGGCTCCCGTTCAAGCATTTAATCGGGAGATAATCTCTCAGCTCAAGAACGACTTAATCGCCCTGAGCCAGCTGGATCCTCATCCACGCGGTTACGCATTTGAAAGATTCCTTCAGGATCTGTTTAAGGCTTCCGATATGGATCCTCGTGAGCCCTTCAGGCTACGAGGAGAGCAGATTGATGGGAGTTTCCAACTTAACGGAGAGACGTATCTGATCGAAGCGAAGTGGCATGGAAACAAGATAGGGGTAGCTGAACTTCACTCATTCCATGGGAAGCTAGAGCAGAAGGCAGCTTGGACGAGGGGAATTTTCGTCAGCAACAGCGGATTTACTGACGATGGAATACTAGCTTTTGGAAGGGGAAAACGCGTCATCTGCATCGACGGGCTTGATCTCTACGAGATGCTAGATAGGGAGATCCCCTGGACGCGGGTCTTGGAACTAAAGGTGCGTAGGGCTGCTGAAACAGGGTTGCCATTTATTCGGGTACGCGAGCTTTTCTCTCACTGAGGAGAACAGGGGGCGATTCAACTGTATTCATCCGCGAAGGACGGCTGTTGGCCGAAAGCGATCATCGCCTCACCTCAGGCTTTGCCCTTTACCTTGAATACAGCAAAGGGCATACCTGTAAGATGTGCAGAAGACCTGCTGCCAACTCTCTCCAGACCCAGCACGATTACCGTGCAATCCTAGCGCGCGACGCATCTAACCACTCTGGTGCAAATTGCCGTCAAAGTCGTATGCTGGAGGCCATTGGCCATACGGTACTGGCCGGCCGAGGTGCAAGGGACTGATGAACAACCTAAACTTCCAAAATGAAAGCCCGTCCGATGTCGATGTTTTCAAGGGCGAGAGTCACGACCGCGTGGCTCAAGCGATGCATGATTATCTAAAGCCTAAAACCAATCACCGGGTGATTGGATTGGACGGTGAATTTGGCTCAGGGAAGAGCTCGATCCTTCAGATGCTCGAAAAGAAGATCGTTACGGAGAAGTCGAAGACGAAGCTGTGGCTCTTTGATTGCGAGCAGAATTATCAAGGCTCGATCAAAAGCAATTTTATCCAACAACTGACCGAGCAAGTGACAGAACTGCTCAAGACATTGGGTCGAGAAAAGCAAATCGCGGAGGTCGAAACCAGCCGCGACATCGCCTTAGGTCGGCACTACAGCTACACGAAGGACACCCGCAGTCATATCAGTATCTGGGCAGTGCTACTGATCGCAAGTGGTGTACTTACACCGACCTTTATTCGTGACTATCTAATTCGCCTTCATGGCAGCGATTCTCTCGCCCTAGGGCTTCATGCTCTTTACCTGCTAGCGTGCACAGCGCCTGGCATTATTCTTCTGCTCGCGTATTTGGCTAGCCGAAGAGAAGAGGATCCTAAGAAACGCTGGAACTTGGCCAGTCTGCTCAAAGGCAGCTCCGATGATCGAATCACCGAAACTATCGAAGTCAGCAAAGAGGTAAGCCCTCTCGATTTGAAGCAGGCCCTCCGCAAGCAGCTACATGCAGTGAGGGATTACCACATTATCATTGTGATCGATAACTTGGACAGGCTCCCACGGGATGTCTTACGAGCGGTATGGAGCGATCTAGAAATTTTCACGTCCGTCACAGGCGAGGAAAACCTCAGTGTCATTGTGCCATTTTGCTCCACAAAGGTATCCAAATATCTCAATGGTGACAACGAGCAGAGCTACGACTCGAAGGACTTCATCGCCAAAAAGTTCCCTGTGGTGTTCCGTACCCCGCCGATCATCACATCCGGCTGGAAAGATGCATTCAGGAAACTTTGGAGTGAGAGTTTTGGTGCGTCCAACCTGTTGGATGCTGATGCGTGCAGCGTGATTCTCCAGCGTCATAGCCCCATGGCTGGCGGGTTGGTGACTCCTCGCCTACAGAAAAGATTCATCAACGACATCGCAACCACACTGCTGGTCACTGCAGATAGACCAAGCGTAGTCTGCATCGCTGCCTACCTGGCAATCTGTAAATATAATGGCGTGGCCATCGAGGAGATGCTGAAAGACCCAGATGCTCCGACGGTCGGTGAGAGTGCTAAGAGCGCCACAGAGGCTGAAGATGAAGACGCCCAAGCCGTGGCGCTGAACATCGATAAAACCAAACGCTCCCTGAAGGCACTTCTGGGAGAGGACATGAAAACAGGCTGGCCCATCCAGATCCTACAGATCCATTTCCAGACATCTCCGGATATCGCCATCGCTGAGCTGATCGACCAGCCACTTGAAGATGCTATCGACTCCCAAGACGGTAAAAGGCTCGCTGCACTCATCCCTTACTTTGGATTTAAGGACTCTTTTGTTCGCCGCTTGGAGACACCGGTTTCCCCGGTCAGTCTTCTGAAAACCCTCCATCAAGCGTCTCAAATGGAAGGGTGCAGCATTGATGACCTGCTCCCTCACGTGAGTGCGAAATTTGGAAATGGGGATCAGCTGGAAACGGTAAGCACAGATCCCGGTTACTTTGATTCCATCAAGGGACTGATTGGGTTAGGCCTGCGCGAAGACATCTTCGAGAAGCCACTGGCGGCTTCCAAAACTGCGTTCGAAGAAATGATGGAAGAGGCCTATGATCCAGAGTCTGTTGAAGGCTACACAGAGACCATTTTCAAGTACGACAGCTACTTGGATTCTGTAAGCGCCCCATTTGAACCCTCGACCATGGGTGGCGCTGAACTGTTGTTCCATATGGTAGTACCGGATCCAGATCTCAAAAAGATTGATACGAGTAAAATTAGCCTCAACGACAATGGTTTGAGGGACGCGGTCCTGCAACTCGCAGCGACTGAGCATGCAACCCTAAATCGAGTTCCACTCGATGAAAGCGATTGGCTGCCATGTTTCACAGCCTATTTTGGCCAAATAAGATTGACCACTACCCCTAGGCCTTATTTCATAGGTGTTGAGTCTACTGCGGCAGTTACGACGGCAATTGATTTGAACCCCGCTGAACATAGGGTCTGGTTCGCAGCAGCCCTGTTCGGGAAGCTTTCCAGCGCGATGCCGCAGCTGATTCTGCAGCATCTACCTAACGTGAAATCCAACCGCATCAAAGTCTCAATTGCAGTCATGTACATGAGGCTGAACACTGGAGTACCGCTCAGCGAGATTCCAGGCATCAAGGAGGCTTTTGAAGCCGAGCAGGAATATCTGTACGCATTGGTTCGGGCAGCGATCACCTCTGAAAACCTCTTCAAACTAACGATTGAAGATGAGTCTGCACACCTAGTCGCACCGATACTGTCTAGGCTGATTAAGGTTGGAGCCATCGGAAACGTTGCCTCTGGCCACGTCTATGAGTCATATTCCATCCTTGCGGATAGGCTAAGTGGCTACGGACTAACGGATAATGAGTTCCTTGAATGGTTCACCTCGTTCAATTTGGCATCCGAGAAAGTACCGGCGCTCCCGGATATCGATACGCTGTTCTTGAGCCACGCCCTTGAGGGGGCCAACGCCAAGTTGCTGGAGTTGCGAGCCACCATACTTGATCGGAGCTTTGGGACAGATATTGATACTTCTGGATGGATGAACCTCATTGAAGCTGCCAGCACCAATGAGCGAACTGCATTGAGATACATGATCGACCACAAAATCGATTTTGCTGGTGAGACGTCAGCTCACCAAACCGTGTCGGCCTGGCTTACTGCTGCAGTCAAACAAGCCACGTTCGCCAAACCGTCCTCCACGAGCATTCAGAATTCAAAGCTACTGCTCAACCTCTTTGAAGGAGACACTCGCGCCATCATTGGCACCATGCTTCGGCCATTTGTATACGATCTGAAGGTTTCTGTGGAGGCCTCAATCCTTATCTTGGGCGAATACGGCGAGCTGTTACCGAACATCACTCCTAGAACACCTGAAGAGGAGGAGCGCCTTCTTCAGATACTACTGCAGATGAACAGTGACCCTGAGGGCACAAGATCCGCAGCGAATTTTATAGATTCAATAGCGTCTCAATTCGCTGAGTGGAAAATTTCTAATGAACATAAAGACACGTACGCTTCCCAGGTAACAAAGCTTAAGGAACGCCTCCCAAATATCTACACCAACCTGTCCGAGCAGCATGGCAACAAAGGGCGTATGCAGAAATTGGCAAGAGCCCTTTTCGGCAAAGAGTGAAAATTGAAGTCGCCTGCATCGACTTGACGACACAAAACGTGCGGGAGGAAAGCAGGCGAAACTTCTAGTGGCACTCTGGTAATCAATTATTTAGTGGGTCGATTTAGACTCGTGACGTCTAGCGGAGCGGTTTGAGTCGAGACAATGAAGGGCAGTCGGTCGGTTAGGAGGTATAACCGTTATCGGGCGTCGCATCTACAGCGAATTATTAAGCGTGTTCACGTACACCATCCAATTTGTTGACATCAACTACCACCTCATATTCTATTGATTGATCCGAAAATAAAACATAGTCTTTTCGGTATCTCGTTTCCAATACGACCCTGTTATTTTCATCAAACCAGTCCTGGCCTAAATAATGAACATACGCAAATTTTTGGGCAGACTCTAACGATGTAGACCACGCTTGCCCGAAGGAGCGGTTTTCAAGCTCGCTTCTATCGCAGCCTCGATATAGGGTCAAAACCCTAGGCAATGAGTCAATATCGTTTGGCTCAAGCACTTCTGTGAGCACTATTTGGGGGTGCCAACACTCATTTTCTTGACGCGTATAAAGTTGATGCAGACCATTGTATGCATAACACACAAATGAATGTCGCAAGGCGTCGAGCACCTGAAGCGCTTCGCTATTTACTATATCGTCAGTGATCTCGCAGAAAAGCGCATTTATCAAATCTTCGGCCTGATTGCCTCTGAAGCATGAAAGGTCTCGGTACAACCCTGACGCCTCAAATGCCTTAATTGCTTCTATGGATCTTGATGTTGCGGCTATCGCGACGTCCTTGAACTCCGAAAAGAATGGCATACTCAGCTTTGACTCAATTGACTCAACAACTACCTTCATGTTTTTCGACATAAAGTCGCGGTCTGAATATGTAAACATTTACCAGGCTCCCACGATGCCAGAAATCAGCCAGCCGCTTTAGTGAGTCGGCAGCATTCAGTAGTTAGATGTCTCGCATAAAAGTATCAACACCTCGTATGGCCAGCTCAAAATACTCATTTCACTTTTCGCGTGCAGCAAATTTGTTTGAAATCTCTGCAGGATGTATTGAGTCGCCCCTAATTTCCTAGACGCCGTCGACTGGCTCCTTTTGGCCGAATGCGGCCGTCCGGAGCTTTCCTACCTGTTGAGGCGTGAAAGGTTGGCGACCAATATTTTTTCCCTGATCCCGGCACAACCTACCAGAAACCTTTCGCCACAGATCCGACCTTCCAGTCCCAACCGCGCCTACGCTACCTTCCACCTTCGCTTCCAATCCAGCGATCGGACCTGATAATCCGAGAAACAATAGGCTCACTTAACTAGGAGCTTAATCAATGAGTAGTTCTAATCAATCGTACCTTCGTAATTCTGCCGCCCACGCCCCCAGCCAGCTGGGAGGTGCCCAATGATCAACCCACCCCAAAACAAAACCCTCGGCATCATCACCTTCTCCACCTGCGGCAAACACCCCAATCTCCACCGCCTATTCCGCGTCAATTCCGGCGTCCCCATCCGCGATGCCCTGGAGCACGCCTCCGAACTGCTCCACTGTTCAAAAATGCTCGCATTGGATGCCGCCATGGATACAGGTGCCGATCGCTTTGCCTGGGCGGCGCATTATTTGGGGGAGATGGCGAAGGCGGTGGTGGGTGATTTGGCGAATGGGATGTTGCCAAATGGAGTGGTGGAGGAGGGGGATGCGGGTGGTGTGTAGGCGGGGAAGTTGAGGTGTTGGGGCGGGTGTCTTCGCAGGCAAGCCAGCTCCTACAAAGGGATCGTGTTTCAGGTTGATTGTGGGCGGTGAATAGTCATTCCGGTGGCCGCGCACTTTTCTGCAGGCGAAAAAAAAGACCTTGAATTTCAAGGTCTTTTTTTAAGATGGTGCCCCGAGGGAGACTCGAACTCCCACTCCTTTCGAAAACGGATTTTGAATCCGCCGCGTCTACCAATTCCGCCATCAGGGCTCAATGGCGGCGAAGTATAGAGATGAGATTACCGTTGGTCAATCACGTTTCATGGTCTATTTTCACTATTTCCGCTAGACTTCCCGGCCCTGCTAGACGAACCCCATCATGCGCGTTGCTGACTTTACTTTTGAACTCCCGGATTCGCTGATTGCTCGCCACCCTTTGGCCGAGCGTCGCGCCAGTCGACTGCTGACCCTGGACGGGGTCAGTGGTGCCCTCGCACACCGTCAATTCACTGATTTGCTTGAGCATTTGCGCCCAGGCGATCTGATGGTGTTCAACAATACCCGGGTGATTCCGGCGCGGCTGTTTGGCCAGAAAGCTTCCGGCGGCAAGCTGGAAATTCTGGTGGAGCGGGTGCTGGACAGCCATCGCGTGCTGGCCCATGTGCGCTCCAGCAAGTCGCCGAAACCGGGCTCGGCCATCTTGATTGATGGCGGTGGCGAAGCCGAGATGGTGGCGCGTCATGATGCGCTGTTCGAACTCAAGTTCGCCGAGGAAGTGTTGCCGTTGCTGGAGCGTGTCGGCCACATGCCGCTGCCTCCTTATATAGACCGCCCCGACGAAGACGCGGACCGCGAGCGCTATCAGACGGTTTACTCCCAGCGCCCGGGCGCGGTCGCCGCGCCCACGGCCGGGCTGCATTTCGACCAGCCGCTGCTGGAGGCGATTGCCGCCAAGGGCGTCGAGACCGCCTATGTGACCCTGCACGTGGGGGCCGGCACGTTTCAGCCGGTGCGTGTGGATAACATCGAAGACCATCATATGCACAGCGAGTGGCTGGAAGTCAGCCAGGATGTGGTGGATGCGGTCAACGCCTGCAAGGCCCGTGGCGGTCGCGTCGTGGCGGTGGGCACCACCAGTGTGCGGTCGCTGGAGAGCGCGGCGCGTGATGGCGTGCTCAAGCCGTTCAGCGGTGACACCGATATCTTTATCTACCCAGGCCGGCCGTTCCATGTGGTCGATTGCCTGGTCACCAACTTTCATTTGCCGGAATCCACGCTGTTGATGCTGGTGTCGGCATTTGCCGGTTACCCGGAAACCATGGCCGCTTATCAAGCCGCCATCGCCAACGAGTACCGTTTTTTCAGCTACGGTGATGCGATGTTCATCACCCGCAACCCGGCGCCGACTGCTCCTGGAGAAGCCGGCCCTGAGGAACAGCCATGAGTCGTATGTCGTTTGAATTGCTCGCCACCGACGGCAAGGCCCGTCGCGGGCGCCTGACCTTCCCGCGTGGCACGGTGGAGACCCCGGCCTTCATGCCGGTCGGCACCTACGGCACCGTCAAGGGCATGCTGCCGCGCGATATCGTCGCCACCGGCGCCGAGATTATCCTGGGCAACACTTTCCACCTGTGGCTGCGCCCGGGCACGGAAGTGATCAAGAAGCATGGCGACCTGCACGATTTCATGAAGTGGCAAGGCCCGATCCTCACCGACTCCGGTGGTTTCCAGGTGTTCAGCCTGGGGGCCATGCGCAAGATCAAGGAGGAGGGCGTGACCTTCGCCTCGCCGGTGGATGGCTCCAAGGTGTTCATGGGCCCGGAAGAGTCGATGCAGGTGCAGCGCGACCTGGGCTCCGACATCGTGATGATTTTCGACGAATGCACGCCGTACCCGGCCGACGAAGACGTGGCGCGGGTGTCCATGGAGCTGTCGTTGCGTTGGGCCCAGCGCTCGAAGAATGCCCATGGCGACAACACTGCGGCGCTGTTCGGTATCGTGCAGGGCGGCATGCATGAAAGCCTGCGCAAACGCTCGCTGGAAGGCCTGGACAAGATCGGCTTTGACGGCCTGGCCATCGGCGGTCTGTCGGTGGGCGAGCCCAAGCACGAGATGATCAAGGTGCTGGATTACCTGCCGGGCCTGATGCCGGCTGACAAACCTCGTTACCTTATGGGCGTTGGCAAACCGGAGGATCTCGTAGAGGGTGTGCGCCGCGGGGTGGACATGTTCGATTGCGTGATGCCAACCCGTAATGCCCGCAATGGGCATCTGTTCATCGACACCGGCGTGCTGAAGATCCGTAACGCGTTCCATCGCCATGATGATTCGCCGCTGGATCCCACCTGTGATTGCTACACCTGCCAGAACTTCTCCCGTGCTTATCTGCACCATCTGGACAAGTGCGGAGAAATGCTGGGTAGCATGTTGAATACCATCCACAATTTGCGTCATTACCAAGTCCTGATGGCTGGTTTGCGCGAGGCTATTCAACAGGGTACATTGGCCGCCTTCGTCGATGCCTTCTATGCCAAGCGCGGGCTGCCTGTGCCGCCCTTGGACTGAGTTTTCCGACCCTAAGATTCACTATTTGCAACTGGAGTGCTAAATGAGCTTTTTTATCTCTAACGCCATGGCTGACGCCGCTGCGCCTGCCGCTGCCGGCCCTATGGGCGGTGGTTTCGAGTGGATTTTCCTGGTCGGCTTCCTGGTCATCTTCTACCTGATGATCTGGCGTCCACAGGCCAAGCGTGCCAAAGAGCAGAAAAACCTGCTGGGCAGCCTGCAGAAAGGTGACGAAGTGGTGACCACTGGCGGTATCGCCGGCAAGATCACCAAGGTTTCCGATGCTTTCGTGGTACTGGAAGTCTCCGACACTGTAGAAATGAAGTTCCAGAAGGGCGCTATCGCCGCCACGCTGCCAAAAGGCACGCTCAAAGCGATCTAAGTAACAACCTTTACCAATCGACGGGGCGCGCAAGGCGCCCCGCGTTATAAGCGGGCGGCGTGATGCTGAACAAATACCCTCTGTGGAAATACGTACTGATCCTGGCGGTGCTGGCGATCGGTTTTATTTATTCCGCTCCCAATCTCTATCCTGATGACCCGGCGATCCAGATCACCGGTGCCAGCACTTCGCTGCAAGTCAATCAGGCTGACCTGGAACGCGCGAGCAAAGCGCTCACCGACGCAGGTATCCAGGTCAAGGCGGCAACACTGTCGGCGGATGCGAAGGGCGGCTTGCTGCGCCTGACCAAGGCCGAAGACCAATTGCCGGCCAAAGACGTGGTGCGCAAGGCCATGGGTGACGACTACGTTGTCGCGCTCAACCTGGCACAGACCACGCCTACCTGGCTGCGCAAGATCGGCGCGCACCCGATGAAGCTGGGCCTGGACTTGTCCGGTGGTGTGCACTTCCTGCTGGAAGTCGACATGGACAAGGCCCTCGACGCTCGCCTGAAAGTCTACGAAGGCGACGTGAAGAGCCTGCTGCGCAAAGAGAAGTTGCGTTATCGCAGCCTGCCGCAGCTCAACGGTGCCATCCAGCTGGGCTTCTCTGACGAAGCTTCCCGCGAACAGGCCCGTGCGCTGATCCGCAAGAACTTCAACGATTTCGACATCGTACCGGCCGACCTGAACGGTCAACCTGTACTGCGTCTGGCGATGACCCCGGCCAAGCTGGCGGAAATCCGCGAATACTCCATCAAGCAGAACTTGACCACGGTACGTAATCGCGTCAACGAGCTGGGCGTGGCCGAGCCGATCGTTCAACGCCAGGGCGCCAACCGCATCGTGGTTGAGCTGCCGGGCGTACAGGACACCGCTGAAGCCAAGCGTATCCTGGGTAAAACTGCCAACCTGGAATTCCGTCTGGCCGCTGAGCCGGGGGCTTCCCGCGCTACTGCCGAGGAATTCGAATTCCGTGAAGGCAACCGTCCTCCAGCCTTGATCGAGCGCAGCCTGATCATCACCGGTGACCAGGTGACCGACGCCAAGGCCGGTTTCGGCGAGCACGGTACCCCTGAAGTGAACATCCGCCTGGATGGCCATGGCGGCGAACTGATGAGCCGCGCCACGCGCAGCAACGTCGGTCGCAGCATGGCGGTGATCTTCATCGAGCAGCGCCCGGTGACCACCTACACCAAGCAAGTGGTCAACGGTGTCGAGAAAGACGTACCGGTGCAGAGCTTCAAGGAAGAGAAGAAGATCATCAGCCTGGCGACTATCCAGTCGCCACTGGGTGCTCAATTCCGCATCACCGGCCTGAACGGCCAGGGCGAGTCGTCCGAACTGGCACTGCTGCTGCGTGCCGGTGGCCTGGCTGCACCGATGTACTTCGCTGAAGAGCGCACCATCGGCCCGAGCCTGGGTGCCGACAACATCACCAAGGGTATCGACGCCGCCTTGTGGGGCATGCTGTTCGTGTCGCTGTTCATCATCGCCATCTACCGCTTCTTCGGCATCATCGCCACCGTGGCCCTGGCGGGCAACATGGTGATGCTGCTGGCGCTGATGTCGTTGCTGGGCGCTACGCTGACCCTGCCGGGTATCGCCGGTATCGTGCTCACCATGGGTATGGCGGTAGACGCCAACGTGCTGATCTTCTCGCGGATTCGTGAAGAGATCGCGGCGGGCATGAGCGTACAGCGTGCAATCAACGAAGGCTTCGGCCGGGCATTTACCGCGATTCTCGACTCCAACCTGACCACCTTGCTGGTCGGCGGGATTCTCTTTGCCATGGGCACAGGCCCGGTCAAGGGTTTTGCGGTCACCATGTCCCTCGGTATCTTTACCTCGATGTTCACGGCCATCATGGTGACCCGCGCAATGGTCAACCTGATCTTTGGCGGGCGTGACTTCAAGAAGTTGTGGATTTAAGGGGCTGCCATGTTACGTACAATCAACTTCATGGGCGTTCGCAACGTTGCGTTCGGCTTCACCATGCTCCTTACCGTTCTGGCGTTGTTCAGCTGGTTCCATAAGGGCCTGAACTACGGTCTGGACTTTACCGGCGGTACGCTCATCGAGCTGACCTACGAGAAGCCGGCCGACGTCACCCTGGTGCGCAACGAGCTGGTCAAGGCCGGCTATCACGAGGCCATCGTGCAGAGCTTCGGTGCTACGACCGACCTGCTGGTGCGTATGCCTGGCGAAGACCCGCAACTGGGTCACCAGGTTGCCGATGCCTTGCAGAAGGTCGGTGGCGACAACCCGGCTTCGGTCAAGCGCGTCGAGTTCGTAGGCCCGCAGGTGGGTGAAGAGCTGCGCGACCAGGGCGGCCTCGGCATGCTGATGGCGCTGGTCGGCATCATGATCTACCTGGCCTTCCGCTTTCAGTGGAAGTTCGGTGTCGGCGCCATTGTGTCGCTGATCCACGACGTGATCGTGACCGTGGGTATCCTGGCGTACTTCCAGGTGACCTTCGACCTGACCGTACTGGCCGCCGTACTGGCGATCATCGGCTACTCGCTCAACGACACCATCGTGGTATTCGACCGGGTTCGTGAGAACTTCCGCGTACTGCGCAAGGCGTCGTTGATCGAGAACATCAACGTCTCCACCACCCAGACGCTGCTGCGGACCATGGCGACCTCGATCTCCACTTTGCTGGCGATCGCTGCGCTGATGATCTTCGGTGGCGACAACCTGTGGGGCTTCTCCCTGGCGCTGTTCATCGGCGTCCTGGCGGGTACCTACTCGTCGATCTACATCGCCAACGTGGTGTTGATCTGGCTGAACCTCAACAGCGAAGACTTGATCCCTCCGGCCGCTACCGGCAAGGAGGTCGACGACCGCCCTTGATGGGTATTCGTTGATCTGCTGTTACAAAGAAGGCGTGAGTATTGAACTCGCGCCTTTTTTTTTGCTCCAAGGCTGGGTATAGCGCGGACGTTTCGGTCCGCTTGTGATGGTCAGGAGGTTCAACGTGAACAAGTCGTTGCTGGTTGGTGCGGTACTGGGTGCTGTCGGTGTGACTGCCGGGGGCGCTGTTGCCACCTACAGCCTGGTTAAAAGCGGCCCTGAGTATGCGCAAGTGTTGGCGGTGCAGCCGGTCAAAACCCAGATCAAAACGCCTCGCGAAGTGTGCAAGGACGTTGCAGTTACTCGGCAGCGGCCGGTACAGGATCAGCACCAGATCGTCGGTACCGTGGTCGGTGCCTTGGCCGGTGGCCTGTTGGGCAACCAGGTCGGTGGCGGTAATGGTAAGAAGCTGGCCACCGTGGCCGGTGCGGTCGGTGGCGGTTATGCCGGTAACAAGGTTCAGGAAGGCATGCAGAACCGTGATACCTACACGACTACGCAGACTCGCTGTAACACCGTCAACGACATCAGCGACAAGGTTGTCGGGTATGACGTGCGTTACAACCTGGATGGCAAGGAAGGCACCGTGCGTATGGATCGCGATCCAGGTGGCCAGATTCCGGTCGACAAAGAAGGTCGCCTGATCCTGGGTCAGAACCAGCAGTAATTCCAAGCCTGGTTCAGTTCCAGTGTGGGAGGGGGCTTGCTCCCGATAGCGGTAGGTCAATTAGTGCATAACTGACTGACCATCGCCATCGGGAGCAAGCCCCCTCCCACATTTGCTATTTGGTTGTTGCTGGTCGTCAGGTGTGGGTCAAACGCAGTGCATAAAAAAAGCACCCCGAGGGGTGCTTTTTTTGTGCTCGCTGGCTTAGCGCTTCAGCGAAGCCGGCAGGTGCGGCTGGATCGCCGTCAGTACTGCCTTGAAGCATTTGGTGTTGCCGGCAACGACGTGGCCTTTTTCCAGGAAGTCGTGACCGCCGGTGAAGTCGCTCACCAGGCCGCCGGCCTCTTGGATCAGCAGGGCGCCTGCGGCCATGTCCCACTCGGACAGGCCCGACTCCCAGAATGCATCAAAACGACCGGCTGCGACGTAAGCCAGGTCCAGGCTGGCTGCGCCGGCGCGGCGGATGCCGGCGGTCTGGCCAACCAGGGCGCGGAACATGCCCAGGTAGTTTTCCAGGTTGTCCATCTGGTCATCGCGGAACGGGAAGCCGGTGCCCAGCAGGGCGCCTTCCAGGCTGGTGCGGCCGCTGACGCGCAGGCGCCGACCGTTCAGTTGGGCGCCACGGCCACGGCTGGCGGTGAATTCTTCCTGGCGCACAGGGTCCAGCACAACGGCGTGTTCCAGGCGGCCACGGTATTTGCAGGCAATGCTCACGGCAAAGTGCGGGATGCCGCGCAGGAAGTTGGTGGTGCCGTCCAGTGGGTCGATGATCCACAGGTAGTCTTCGCCTTCGCCGCTACCTTTGTGCAGGCCGGTTTCTTCGCCGAGGATGCCGTGGGTAGGGTAGGCCTTGCGCAGAGCGTCGATGATTTTCTGTTCGGCGGCGCGATCCACCTCGGATACATAATCCTTGGCGTCTTTTTCGTCGACCTTGATGGTATCCAGGCGCTCGATGGAGCGGAAGATCAATTCACTGGCGCTGCGGGCGGCGCGCAGCGCGATATTCAGCATGGGCTGCATGGATGTGTCACCTAAGGTTGTTAAAGAAAGCCGCGCATTCTAGCAGAAACTTTCTTCAGGTGAAGGACGACGTTCGCTTTCGTGGCATAACCTTAGGCTGTTCTGTAAGATTTGCTCCCCTTTCCCGTGTCCGAGAGCGCCTCCCTTGCTGCAAAACATTCGTGTCGTCTTGGTCAATACCAGTCATCCCGGCAACATCGGCGGGGTGGCGCGAGCCATGAAAAACATGGGGCTGACGCGCCTGGTGCTGGTCGAACCGCGTGTGTTCCCGCACCACGAGGCCGATGCTCGCGCTTCGGGCGCCAATGACATTCTTGAGAAGGCCCAGGTGGTTGCCACCTTGGAAGACGCCTTGGTCGGCTGCAACCTGGTGCTCGGCACCAGTGCGCGTGACCGTCGTATCCCATGGCCACTGCTGGACCCGCGTGAATGCGGTACCAAAGTGGTGGAGGAGGCGGCTGGTGGCGCTGAAATCGCCTTGGTGTTCGGCCGTGAAGACTCCGGCCTGACCAATGAAGAGCTGCAGCGATGTCATTACCACGTGCACATTCCATCAGACCCCGGGTTCAGTTCGCTGAACCTTGGGGCGGCCGTGCAGGTGTTGACCTATGAAGTGCGCATGGCCTGGCTGGCGGCTGCCGGCCAGCCGAGCAAAGTGGAAAAGGAAGAGGTTGCCTCGACCAAAAGTGGCGAACTGGCCACCATGGACGAGCTGGAACGATTCTATGAGCACCTGGAGCAAACCCTGGTAGCCATCGAGTTCCTCGATCCTGAAAAACCACGGCACTTGATGGCGCGCCTACGCCGCTTGTACGGGCGTAGCTCGGTGAGCCGGGCAGAAATGAATATATTGCGTGGCATCCTCACGGAAACCCAGAAAGCGGCCCGTGGTGAGCTTCTTGAGCGGAAGGATTAAAAATGTTCGAGCGTTTGCGAGAAGATATCCAGAGTGTTTTCCACCGTGACCCGGCGGCGCGCAACGCCTTTGAAGTGCTGACCTGCTATCCGGGCATGCACGCGATCTGGCTTCACCGCCTGTCCGGCGCCTTGTGGGGCGCGGGCTGGAAGTGGCTGGCGCGACTGGTCTCGAACTTCGGGCGCTGGTTGACCGGTATCGAGATTCACCCGGGGGCCAAGGTGGGGCGCCGCTTCTTCATCGACCATGGCATGGGCATCGTGATTGGCGAGACGGCCGAGATTGGTGATGACGTCACTCTCTATCAGGGCGTGACGCTCGGCGGTACCAGTTGGAATAAAGGCAAGCGCCACCCGACGCTGGGTGATGGCGTGGTGGTCGGGGCTGGGGCCAAGGTGCTCGGGCCGTTTACCGTCGGTGCCGGTGCCAAGGTCGGCTCCAACGCGGTGGTGACCAAGGCTGTCCCACCGGGGGCTACCGTTGTCGGCATTCCGGGCCGAATTATCGTCAAGCCGCAGGCTGACGACGAGCAGGAAGCCAAGCGCAAGGCCATGGCCGAGAAGATCGGCTTCGATGCCTACGGCGTCAGCGAAGACATGCCTGACCCGGTGGCGCGTGCCATTGGTCAGTTGCTCGACCACCTGCAGGCGGTCGATGGCAAGTTGGATGGCATGTGTGGTGCGCTGAAGGAGCTGGGTAGCAGCTACTGTGCGAAAGATCTTCCTGAGCTGCGCGAAGAAGACTTCGCCGAGATCAAGAGCGAAGCCGCTACCAAGGCCAGCTGAGGCTCTATGAGCCCCAAAAATCCAGTGTGGGAGGGGGCTTGCTCCCGATAGCGGAGTGTCAGTCACTACATTTATG
Organism: Pseudomonas palleroniana; assembly: GCF_022836895.1. Taxonomy (NCBI): domain Bacteria; kingdom Pseudomonadati; phylum Pseudomonadota; class Gammaproteobacteria; order Pseudomonadales; family Pseudomonadaceae; genus Pseudomonas; species Pseudomonas palleroniana. Next base: position 1,639,933 of record NZ_CP092411.1, read on the forward strand.
ACTGATGCACCGCTATCGGGAGCAAGCCCCCTCCCACATTTTGATCTCCATTGGTCCCTGGGTTTCTACACGGCCTTGTTCGCGCTGTTCGTCCCCAGCCCATCCTGCTATGATTCGCGCGCCCTTTTTACGGGTAATCCTGACTAAAGTACTAGGTCTTATAGTTGACTTAAATACTCGGGAATCGCATACTTGCTCCCATTCTGAAACACCTTGGTACTTGTCCATGAGACTGACTACAAAAGGCCGATACGCGGTGACCGCCATGCTCGACTTGGCCTTGCACGCGCAAACTGGGCCGGTGTCCCTGGCCGATATCTCCGAGCGCCAAGGCATTTCCCTGTCCTACCTCGAGCAACTGTTCGCCAAATTGCGTCGGAGTAACTTGGTTTCCAGCGTGCGTGGGCCGGGTGGTGGCTACCAACTGTCCCGCGATATGCAGGGCATCCAGGTAGCCCAGGTGATCGATGCGGTCAACGAATCCGTCGACGCAACCAAATGCCAGGGCCTGGGTGATTGCCATGCCGGCGACACCTGCCTGACGCACCACCTGTGGTGCGACTTGAGCCTGCAGATCCATGAGTTTTTGAGTGGTATCAGCTTGGCTGATCTTGTGACTCGCCGTGAGGTGCAAGAAGTAGCCCAGCGTCAGGACCAGCGCCGTTGCAACACCAAGGCGCCGCGTCTGGACAAGATTGAAGCGTCCGCCGTCGAGTGACAGCCGAAGAGCTAACGGTGCGCCAGCCAGCCTGATTTAGGAGAAAGTCCATGAAATTGCCGATTTACCTTGATTACTCAGCGACCACCCCGGTTGATCCGCGTGTCGCGCAAAAGATGAGCGAATGCCTGCTGGTTGACGGAAACTTCGGCAACCCAGCCTCCCGTTCCCACGTTTTCGGTTGGAAAGCCGAGGAAGCGGTCGAGAACGCTCGTCGTCAGGTCGCGGACCTGGTTGGCGCCGACCCTCGTGAAATCGTCTGGACTTCCGGTGCTACCGAGTCCGACAACCTGGCAATCAAGGGCGCCGCGCATTTCTACGCGACCAAAGGCAAGCACCTGATCACCACCAAGATCGAGCACAAGGCTGTCCTGGACACCATGCGCCAACTGGAGCGTGAAGGTTTCGAGGTCACCTACCTTGAGCCAACCACCGACGGTATCGTCACCCCGGCCATGATCGAAGCCGCGCTGCGTGAAGACACCATCCTGGTTTCCGTGATCCACGTGAACAACGAAATCGGCACCATCAACGACATCGCGGCCATCGGCGAGCTGACCCGCTCCAAAGGTATCCTGCTGCACGTCGACGCTGCCCAGTCCACCGGCAAGGTCGATATCGACCTGTCGAAGCTGAAAGTCGACCTGATGTCGTTCTCTGCCCACAAGACCTACGGCCCTAAGGGCATCGGCGCGCTGTACGTGAGCCGCAAGCCTCGCGTGCGCATCGAAGCCACCATGCACGGTGGCGGTCACGAGCGCGGCATGCGCTCCGGTACCCTGGCGACCCACCAGATCGTCGGCATGGGCGAAGCGTTCCGTGTGGCCAAGGAAGACATGGCTGCCGAAAACGTGCGCATCAAGGCGTTGAGCGATCGCTTCTACAAGCAGGTCGAAAACCTTGAAGAGCTGTACATCAACGGCAGCATGACCGCTCGTGTACCGCACAACCTGAATTTGAGCTTCAACTACGTCGAAGGCGAGTCGCTGATCATGGCGCTCAAGGACCTGGCGGTTTCGTCCGGTTCGGCCTGCACCTCGGCCTCCCTTGAGCCGTCCTACGTGCTGCGCGCCCTGGGCCGCAACGACGAACTGGCACATAGCTCGATCCGCTTTACCTTCGGCCGCTTCACCACTGAAGAACAAGTCGACTACGCCGCGCAGAAAGTCTGCGAAGCCGTCAACAAGCTGCGCGTTCTGTCGCCGCTGTGGGACATGTTCAAGGACGGTGTCGATATCTCCAAGATCGAGTGGGCGGCACACTAAATATAGAAGCCGCCACCCAAGCTCTGTAGGAACGTGGCGGAAAACGCAGGCGTTTCTACAGGGTTCCAGAGCGGCCCTGATGAGTGAGGATTCAGTACCATGGCTTACAGCGAAAAGGTCATCGACCACTACGAAAACCCGCGCAACGTCGGCAAGATGAACGCGGAAGACCCTGATGTCGGCACCGGCATGGTCGGCGCTCCGGCGTGCGGCGACGTGATGCGCCTGCAGATCAAGGTCAACGAGCAGGGCATCATCGAAGATGCCAAGTTCAAGACTTATGGCTGCGGTTCGGCCATCGCTTCCAGCTCCCTGGCGACCGAGTGGATGAAAGGCAAGACTCTGGATGAAGCAGAGACCATCAAGAACACTCAGCTGGCCGAAGAACTGGCCCTGCCGCCCGTGAAAATCCACTGCTCGGTACTCGCGGAAGACGCCATCAAGGCGGCCGTTCGCGACTACAAGCAGAAGAAAGGCTTGATCTAAGCATTTGGCGACGAGTAAGGAGTCAACGATGGCTATCAGCATGACAGAAGCGGCTGCACGGCACGTGCGACGCTCCCTGGATGGGCGCGGTAAAGGTGAGGGGATTCGTCTGGGTGTGCGCACCACGGGCTGTTCCGGCCTTGCCTATGTGCTGGAGTTTGTCGACGAGGTGGTTGCGGAAGACCAGGTGTTCGAAAGTCACGGCGAGAAAGTGATCATCGACCCTAAAAGCCTGACCTACCTGGACGGCACCGAACTCGACTTCGTCAAGGAAGGGTTGAACGAAGGCTTCAAGTTCAACAACCCCAACGTGCGCGGTGAGTGTGGCTGCGGCGAAAGCTTCAACATCTGAGGCTATTCGTGGGTACTCCTTGTCATTTCGCTTTATTCGAGCTGCAGCCGAGCTTTCGGCTGGACCTTGAGCAGCTTGCCACGCGCTACCGAGAATTGGCGCGCGGCGTACATCCGGACCGCTTCGCTGACGCTTCCGAGCGTGAGCAACGCCTGGCGCTGGAGCAGTCTGCCAGCCTCAATGAAGCCTATCAGACGCTCAAGAGCCCGCCCAAGCGCGCGCGTTACCTGCTCGCGATGAAGGGTGGCGAGTTGCCGCTGGAAGTGACGGTGCACGATCCGGACTTCCTGATGCAGCAGATGCAGTGGCGCGAAGAGCTTGAAGACTTGCAGAACGAAGCCGATCTGGCCGGTGTTGCGGTCTTCAAGCGTCGTCTGAAAGCGGCCCAGGATGAGCTCAACGAAAGCTTCGCAGCCTGTTGGGATGATGCAGCGCAACGTGAGCAGGCCGAACGCCTGATGCGGCGCATGCAGTTCCTCGACAAGCTCACCTACGAAGTGCGCCAGCTAGAAGAGCGCCTCGACGATTAACCCAGTGCTGCCCGTGTCGCACGCCTGATAGACAGATAAGACCTGATTACCATGGCTCTACTGCAGATCGCCGAACCCGGCCAAAGCCCTCAACCGCACCAGCGTCGCCTGGCGGTCGGGATTGACCTGGGCACCACCAATTCCCTGGTTGCTGCCTTGCGCAGCGGCCTGTCCGAGCCGCTGCCCGACGCTGACGGCCAGGTTATCCTGCCGTCCGCCGTGCGCTACCACGCCGATCGCACCGAAGTCGGTGAGTCGGCCAAGTTGGCAGCGTCTACCGATCCTTTGAATACCGTGCTGTCGGTCAAGCGCTTGATGGGTCGTGGTCTGTCCGACGTCAAGCAATTGGGCGACCAGCTGCCTTACCGCTTCGTCGGCGGCGAGTCGCACATGCCGTTCATCGACACCGTGCAGGGCCCGAAAAGTCCTGTGGAAGTGTCGGCCGATATCCTCAAGGTGCTGCGCCAGCGTGCGGAAAACACCTTGGGCGGCGAACTGGTCGGTGCGGTGATCACGGTTCCTGCTTATTTCGATGACGCCCAGCGCCAGGCCACCAAGGATGCGGCCAAGCTCGCCGGCCTGAACGTGCTGCGCCTGCTCAACGAACCGACCGCTGCGGCTGTGGCCTACGGCCTGGACCAGCACGCCGAGGGCCTGGTTGCGATCTATGACCTGGGCGGCGGCACCTTTGATATCTCGATCCTGCGCCTGACCGGCGGCGTCTTCGAAGTGCTGGCTACCGGTGGCGACAGCGCCCTGGGCGGCGATGACTTCGATCACGCTATTGCTGGCTGGATCATCACCAATGCCGGTTTGTCCGCCGATCTGGACCCGGGCGCCCAGCGCAACCTGCTGCAAGCTGCCTGCGCGGCCAAGGAAGCGCTGACGGATGCGGCCTCTGTGCAAGTGTCCTACGGCGACTGGTCGGCCGAGCTGACTCGCGAAGCCTTCGATGCGTTGATCGAGCCGATGGTGGCCCGTAGCTTGAAAGCCTGCCGTCGCGCGGTGCGTGACTCCGGTGTCGAGCTGGAAGACGTCGGCGCGGTGGTGATGGTCGGCGGTTCTACCCGCGTGCCGCGTGTCCGCGAGGCGGTGGCCGAAGCTTTTGGTCGTCAGCCGTTGACTGAAATCGACCCGGACCAGGTCGTCGCTATCGGCGCAGCGATCCAGGCCGACACGTTGGCGGGTAACAAGCGTGACGGCGGCGAACTGCTGTTGCTTGACGTGATTCCGCTGTCCCTGGGGCTGGAAACCATGGGTGGCCTGATGGAGAAGGTGATTCCACGCAACACCACGATCCCGGTCGCCCGCGCTCAAGACTTCACCACTTACAAAGATGGCCAGACGGCCATGATGATTCATGTGCTGCAAGGCGAGCGCGAGCTGATCAGCGACTGCCGCTCCCTGGCGCGCTTTGAATTGCGCGGCATTCCGGCGATGGTGGCGGGTGCGGCGAAGATTCGCGTGACCTTCCAGGTCGACGCCGACGGCTTGCTGAATGTGGCTGCGCGTGAGCTGGGGTCGGGGGTTGAAGCCAGTATCCAGGTCAAGCCGTCCTACGGCCTGACTGACGGCGAAATCGCCAAGATGCTCAAGGATTCGTTCCAATATGCCGGTGATGACAAGGTCGCCCGTGTCTTGCGTGAGCAGCAGGTGGATGCCCAACGTCTGCTCGAAGCGGTGCTGGGCGCCCTCGATGCGGATGGCGAACGCCTGCTGGATGCCGAAGAGCGCATGGTCATCGACCTGCAGATGCAGGAATTGGCCGAACTGATGAAAGGCACCGATGGGTACGCCATCGAGCAACAGACCAAGCGCCTGTCGCAAGTGACCGACGCTTTTGCCGCCCGCCGCATGGATCAGACGGTGAAAGCCGCGCTGGCCGGGCGCAACCTGAATGAAATCGAGGAATAATTAATGCCGCAGGTCATTTTTCTGCCACACGCCGAGCATTGCCCGGACGGTATGGTCGTGGAGGCTGAGACCGGCAAGTCCATCCTCGAAGTTGCCCATGACAACCACATCGAGATCGAGAGTGCCTGTGGCGGTGTCTGCGCCTGCACCACCTGCCACTGCATCATCCGCGAGGGTTTCAACTCCCTTGAAGAAGCCGATGAGCTGGAAGAAGACTTTCTTGATCGTGCGTGGGGCCTTGAGGCGCAATCGCGCCTAAGCTGTCAGGCAAAGGTCGGGACTGAAGACATCACTGTCGAAATTCCGAAGTATTCGCTCAACCATGCGGCCGAAGCGCCGCATTGATTCAAGGAAATGTCATGAGCCTGAAATGGGTTGATGTACAAGAAATCGCCATTCTGCTGGCTGATGGTTATCCGGATCTGGACCCTTATTCGCTGAACTTTGTCGCTTTGCGTGACATGGTCATGGCTTTGCCGGGGTTTGAGGATGAGCGGGACCGTGGCGGCGAAAAGGTCCTGGAAGCTATCCAGACCGCCTGGAAAGAAGAACAGGACTGACGCCTTCCTCACGCAGTTAGGCAATACCCAATAACCCGCGTATAATTCGCGGGTTTAATTTTTCGTAAATTACCGTTTCTGGAGTTACACCATGGCTGTTCAACGTACTTTCTCCATCATCAAGCCTGACGCTGTTGCAAAAAACGTCATCGGCGAGATCACCACTCGTTTCGAAAAAGCCGGCCTGAAGGTTGTAGCTTCGAAACTCAAGCAACTGTCCAAGGCTGAAGCTGAAGGCTTCTACGCTGAGCACAGCGCTCGTGGTTTCTTCGGCGACCTGGTTGCCTTCATGATCTCCGGTCCTGTTGTTGTTCAGGTTCTGGAAGGTGAAAACGCTATCGCTCTGAACCGTGAGCTGATGGGCGCTACCAACCCTAAAGAAGCCGCTGCCGGCACCATCCGTGCTGACTTCGCCGAGTCCATCGACGCCAACGCTGTTCACGGTTCGGACTCCGAAGCCGCTGCTGCTCGCGAAATCGCTTACTTTTTCGCTGCTACTGAAGTAACCGCTCGCTAAGCATCGGCTTAAAGAGTGAGGGTGAATCCATGACTACATCGACTGTTAAAACCAACCTGCTGGGGCTGACTCAACAGGAAATGGAAAAATTCTTCGACTCAATCGGGGAGAAGCGTTTCCGTGCCGGTCAGGTAATGAAGTGGATTCACCACTTTGGCGTCGACGATTTCGATGCCATGACGAACGTCAGCAAGGCCCTGCGCGACAAGCTCAAGGCCATTGCCGAAGTCCGTGGTCCTGAAGTGGTCAGCGAGGACATCTCCAGCGACGGCACCCGTAAGTGGGTGGTGCGCGTGGCGTCCGGCAGCTGCGTCGAGACCGTATACATTCCCCAGGGCAAGCGCGGCACCTTGTGCGTTTCGTCCCAGGCAGGCTGTGCCCTGGACTGCAGTTTCTGCTCCACCGGCAAGCAAGGCTTCAATAGCAACCTCACCGCCGCCGAAGTCATCGGCCAGGTGTGGATTGCCAACAAATCCTTTGGCAGCGTCCCGGCGACCGTCGACCGTGCCATCACCAACGTGGTGATGATGGGCATGGGTGAGCCGCTGCTGAACTTCGACAACGTTGTTTCGGCCATGCACCTGATGATGGACGACCTGGGCTACGGTATCTCCAAGCGCCGTGTGACCCTGTCGACCTCCGGCGTGGTACCGATGATCGATGAGCTGTCCAAGCACATCGACGTCTCCCTGGCGTTGTCGCTGCACGCACCCAATGACGCATTGCGTAACCAATTGGTGCCGATCAACAAGAAGTATCCGCTTAAGATGCTGCTCGAATCTTGCCAGCGCTACATGTCGTCCCTGGGCGAAAAGCGCGTGCTGACCATCGAGTACACCTTGCTCAAAGACATCAATGACAAGGTCGAACACGCGGTCGAGATGATCGAGTTGCTCAAGAACATCCCGTGCAAGATCAACCTGATTCCGTTTAACCCGTTTCCTCATTCTGGCTACGAACGGCCGAGCAACAACGCCATCCGTCGTTTCCAGGATCAACTGCACCAGGCCGGTTACAACGTCACCGTACGCACCACGCGTGGCGAAGACATCGACGCCGCCTGTGGCCAATTGGTAGGGCAGGTGATGGACCGCACCCGCCGCAGCGAGCGCTACATCGCGGTGCGTGAATTGAACGCCGCCGACGATTTGCCGCAAATTGCTGTGAATCGAATCTGAGAGAGGATCTCTATGCCCTTGCGCCTTGCGCTGCTCTTGCTTGTTGCCGGCCTTGCGGCCGGTTGTGTTTCATCGGGCCATGAGCGCCCGTTGCAGACCGGTAAAGGCCGTGATGAGGCGCGTGTTGCCTATGTGCAACTGGGCTTGGGTTACCTGCGCCAAGGCATGAGCGAGCAGGCCAAGATGCCCTTGAAAAAGGCCCTTGAACTGGACGGTGGCGATGCCGACGCGAATGCCGCCCTCGCCTTGGTGTTCCAGGCCCAGGCCGAGCCTGAATTGGCCGAGCAGTATTTTCTCAAGGCCCTGGCCTCCCGACCTGCTGACCCACGGTTGCTGAACAATTACGGCAGCTTCCTGTTCGAGCAGAAACGCTATGACCAGGCCGCAAGTTATTTCCAGCAGGCATCCGCCGATACTCTTTACCCGGAGCGGTCGCGGGTATTCGAGAACCTGGGCGTCACTTCGGTGCGTCTCGGTCAGCGCGACAATGCCCGCCAGCAACTGGAAAAAGCCCTGCATTTGAATAGTCGCCAGCCACGGGCCTTGCTCGAAATGGCTGAGTTGTCTTACGAAGACAGGCATTATGTGCCGGCACGTGACTATTACGAGCGCTTTAGCCTGCTCAGCGGGCAAAATGCACGTAGTCTATTGCTCGGTGTGCGCTTGGCGACGGTTCATGACGAACCTGATACCGCCGCACGTTTTGGCCAGCAACTCGAACGACTCTATCCCGGTACGCCGGAATATCAGCAATACCTGTCGGAGTAATGATGAAAGCGGCGCCCCCGGAAGTTGTAGCAGCTAATCGCGTAAACCCAGGCGAGACCTTGCGTCAGGCCCGCGAAAGCAATGGCTGGTCGCTGGCAGAAGTGGCCCTCAAGCTCAATTTGACCAGCACGTCCCTGGCCAACCTGGAGGCCGGCGCGTTCGACAAGTTGCCGGGGCATACCTTCGCCCGCGGCTATATCCGTGCCTACGCCAAGTTGCTGGGCATCGACCAGGCCGTGCTGGTCCAGGAATTCGACCAGTTCACCGGTACCGACTCCCAGGGCAGCAATGTCCATGGCCTGGGGCGTATCGAAGAGCCCGTGCGTGTATCCCACACCATTTTGCGTATTGTCAGCCTGTTGCTGCTGGTCGCCGTGATCGGCGGTGGTTTCGTCTGGTGGCAGGACCAGACCTCCCAGCGCAACAAGGATTTGACCAGTAACGCCCTGGAGCACGTCGAAGTCGAAAGTGCCGACGGCACCACCCAGATTCATCCGTTGGATGAGCCGGAAGACCAGGCCGTTACCGAAGCCCAGGCTGCGCCACAAGCGCCGGCCGTCGCCGATCAGCCGGCCCAGCAAGAGCAAACCCCGCCTGCTGCGACGGCGGCCGTACCGACGCCAGCCGTACCTGCTGCGCCTGCCGCTCCAGCTGCCCAGGCTCATGTGCCGGTCGCACCGGTGCCGGCGCAAGCCGCGGCCGTGCCGGCTACCCCGTCTGCTCCGGCGGTTTCCGCGCCGACCACGCCTGCGTTGATCGCCGGTGATGGCCACATTCAGATCACGTTCATCGCTGACTGCTGGACACAAGTCACCGATGGCAATGGCAAAGTGCTGTTTAGCGGTCTGAAGCGTAAGGGAGATACGCTCGACCAAGGCGGCAAGCCTCCTTTGACGCTGCGTCTGGGCTATGCCCGTGGCGCGCAAGTGGCCTACAACGGCCAGCCTGTGGACGTGGCGCCGTTCACCAGTGGCGAGACTGCTCGCCTCAAGTTGGGACAATAGTCATGCACGGCGAATCTCCAATCAAACGTCGCGTATCGCGCAAGATCTGGGTCGGCTCGGTGCCGGTGGGTGGTGATGCCCCCATCGCGGTACAAAGCATGACCAACAGCGACACCAATGATGTGGCCGCCACCGTTGCCCAGATCAACCGTCTGGAAGCCGCCGGCGTCGACATCGTGCGGGTTTCCGTGCCGGATATGGACGCTGCCGAAGCGTTCGGTCGCATCAAGCAGTTGGTCAAGGTGCCCTTGGTCGCCGACATTCACTTTGACTACAGGATCGCATTGCGCGTCGCCGAGCTGGGCGTGGATTGCCTGCGCATCAACCCGGGCAACATCGGTCGCGAAGACCGGGTGCGTGCCGTGGTGGATGCGGCCCGTGACCGTGGCATTCCGATCCGTATCGGCGTCAACGCCGGTTCGCTGGAAAAAGACCTGCAAAAGAAATACGGCGAGCCTACCCCGGCGGCGCTGGTTGAATCGGCGTTGCGCCACGTTGAACACCTTGAGCGCCTGAATTTCCAGGACTTCAAGGTCAGCGTAAAGGCCTCCGACGTGTTCATGGCGGTCGAAGCCTACCGCTTGCTGGCCAAGGAAATCGTGCAGCCGCTGCACCTGGGTATCACTGAAGCGGGCGGTTTGCGTTCAGGCACAGTGAAATCTGCGGTGGGTCTCGGTATGCTGCTCGCCGAAGGGATTGGCGATACTATCCGCATCTCCCTGGCGGCAGACCCGGTAGAGGAAGTGAAGGTCGGTTACGACATTCTCAAATCCCTGCATTTGCGTTCCCGTGGCATCAACTTCATTGCCTGCCCGAGCTGCTCGCGGCAGAACTTCGACGTGGTGAAAACCATGAACGATCTTGAAGGACGCCTCGAAGACCTGCTGGTGCCGCTGGATGTTGCGGTGATCGGTTGTGTGGTCAACGGCCCCGGTGAAGCCAAAGAGGCGCACATCGGTTTGACCGGTGGCACACCGAACCTGATCTACATCGACGGCAAGCCGGCGCAGAAGTTGACGAATGACAATCTGGTGGATGAGCTTGAAAGGCTGATCCGCGAGAAAGCGGCCGAGAAGGTCGCGGCTGACGCAGCGCTGATCGCGCGCGGCTAAGAACGAATTTAAGGATTAGATGTGAGCAAGTCTCTGCAAGCCATCCGTGGCATGAACGACATCCTGCCGGAGCAGACGCCACTGTGGCGTTACTTCGAGAGCACGGTCGCGCGTCTGTTGGATAACTACGGTTACAAGCAGATCCGCATGCCGATCGTCGAGTTCACCGAGCTGTTCAAGCGCTCCATCGGTGAAGTAACCGACATCGTTGAAAAAGAGATGTACACCTTTGAAGACCGCAATGGGGACTCCCTGACCCTGCGTCCGGAAGGTACCGCCGCGTGCGTGCGCGCCGTGCTCGAACATGGCATCACCGGTGGTGGCCAGACCCAGAAGCTCTGGTACATCGGCCCGATGTTCCGCCACGAGCGTCCACAGAAAGGGCGTTATCGCCAGTTCCACCAGATCGGTTGCGAAGTCTTCAACCTGGACGGCCCGGACATCGACGCCGAGCTGATCGTGCTGACCTGGCGCCTGTGGGGGCAGTTGGGCATCCGCGATGCGGTCAAGCTCGAACTCAACAGCCTGGGCACCAGCGAATCCCGGGGCCGCTATCGCGAAGCCCTGGTCGAGTACCTGTCCGCCCACCTGGACAAGTTGGATGAAGACAGCCAGCGCCGTCTGAAAACCAACCCGTTGCGCGTACTGGATACCAAGAACGCCGACACCCAGGCCGTACTGGTCGACGCGCCGAAAATGGCCGACTACCTGGACGACGAGTCCCGTGCGCACTTCGAGGGCCTCAAGGCTCGCCTGGATGCCGCCGGTATTCCCTACGTGATCAACCCGAAACTGGTTCGCGGCCTCGATTACTACAGCAAGACCGTGTTCGAGTGGGTCACCGACAAGCTTGGCGCCCAAGGTACCGTGTGTGCCGGTGGTCGCTACGACGGCCTGGTTGAGCAGATGGGCGGCAAGCCGACTACCGGCGTGGGTTTCGCCATGGGTATCGAGCGGCTGATCCTGCTGCTGGAAACCCTGGAGCAGATCCCTGAAGAGATTTCCCGTCAGGTGGACGTGTACCTGTGCGCCTTTGGCGAGGCCGCCGAACTGGCGGCCCTGGCCTTGAGCGAAAAAGTACGCGACCAACTGCCGAACCTGCGCCTGCAGATCAATGCCGGTGCCGGCAGCTTCAAGAGCCAGTTCAAGAAGGCTGACAAGAGCGGTGCACTGTATGCGCTGATCCTCGGCGATGACGAGCTGGCCCAGCAAGTGATAGGTTTCAAACCCCTGCGTGGCCAGGGCGAACAACAAAACATTGCCTTTGATGCGCTCGCCGCGCACTTGGCCACCTGCGTCGTGCAGGGTTGAGCTGTCGAACAGCCGAATTTAGCGATTAAGGAGTATTGGGGTGTCGAGTACTGATGATGAGCAACTGGCCGAGTTCAAGGACTGGTGGCAGCGTAACGGCAAGCCCCTGGTTACTGGCGGTCTGCTGGCGTTAGTGGTGGTGTTCGGCTGGCAAGCCTGGCACAAGTATCAGGCCAACCAGTCTCAAGGCGCCTCGATCCTCTATCAGCAATTGCTGGAAACCACGCTGACCCCGAATGGCAAGCCTGACCCGGCGCAGGTTGCCGACCTGGCCGGCAAGCTGAAAAGCGAATTTGGCGGTAGCACCTACGCCCAGTACGGTAGCCTGTTCGTCGCGAAAGTCGCGGTCGACACCGGCAAGCTGGATGATGCAGCCGTTGAGCTGAAGGCCATCGCCGACAAGCCGACCAACCCGACCTTGGGTGAGATCGCACGTCAGCGCCTGGCACAGGTATTGGCGGCACAGAACAAGGCTGACGAAGCACTCAAACTGCTCGACGGCGATGCTGACAAGGCATTTGTGGCCACTCGTGAAGAGCTCAAGGGCGACCTGTTGGTCCAATTGGGTCGTACCGACGAAGCCCATGCTGCGTACCAAAAAGCCAAGGCGGCGCTGTCTGATGAAGCGGCGGTCGGTGGCTTACAAATCAAGCTGGACGACTTGGCCAAAGGGGATGCGTGACGTGATCCGTTGGAAACATGCAGCATTGCTGGCTCTGGCCGTTCTGGCCGCGGGTTGCAGCAGCAACAGCAAAAAAGAACTGCCTCCGGCCGAGCTGACCAGCTTCAAGGAAGAAGTGGTCCTGCAAAAGCAGTGGAGCCGCTCCGTCGGTGACGGCCAGGGTGATCTCTACAACCTGTTGCAGCCGGCAATCGACGGCGACAACATTGTGGCCACTGACTCCACTGGCGTCGTTATGTCCATGGACCGCATGAACGGCGACGTCAAATGGAAGAAAGACCTCGACATGCCGGTTTCCGGTGGTGTGGGCGTCGGCTACGGCATGGTGTTGATCGGTACGCTCAAAGGCGAAGTGGTCGCCTTGGACTCGAGCAACGGTGAAGAGAAATGGCGCGCTCGCGTGACCAGTGAAGTCCTCGCCGCGCCTGCCACCAACGGCGATATCGTCGTGGTGCAGACCCAGGATGACCGTCTGATCGGCCTGGATGCCGCGACCGGCAACCAGCGCTGGTTGTATGACAGCACCCCGGCGGTGTTGACCTTGCGCGGTACCAGTGGTCCGATTGTGACCAATAACCTGGCCGTTGCGGGGCTGTCCACCGGTAAAGTGGTCGCCCTGGATACCCAGAACGGCGTGCCGGCCTGGGAAACCCGTGTTGCCATCCCGCAAGGTCGCTCCGAGCTGGATCGCGTGGTCGACATCGACGGCGGCTTGCTGCTGTCGGGCGAGACGATCTACGTGGCCACTTATCAGGGGCGCGTTGCTGCGCTGGACCTGCAAAGCGGCCGGATCAACTGGCAGCGTGATGCTTCCAGCTACGCCGGTGTCGCCCAAGGTTTTGGCAGCGTCTACGTAAGCCTGGCGTCCGGCACCGTTGAAAGTGTCGACGAGCGTTCCACTACTGCACTTTGGAGCAATGACTCGCTGGCTCGCCGTCAACTGTCGGCGCCGGAAGTGTTCTCCAGCTACGTGGCGGTAGGTGACTTCGAAGGTTACCTGCATCTGCTGAGCCAGGTGGATGGTCGTTTTGTCGGTCGCGAGCGTATCGACAGCGACGGCCTGCGTGTTCGTCCGCTGGTCGTGGGTAACATGCTTTATGTGTTCGGCAACAGCGGCAAGCTGGAAGCCCTGACCATCAAGTAAGAACTATGCTTGGGGCTAGCCCCTCAAGCAGCTTCACCTGTAGGAGCTAGCAAGCTCGCCCCTACAGTCGAGCACCAGCCGCTGCCTTGCAGCGGCTTTTGTATTTTCTGAAATAACGAAGTGGAGAGCCGCATGGTTCCCGTAATCGCCCTGGTGGGCCGACCTAACGTCGGCAAGTCCACCTTGTTCAACCGCCTGACCAGGACTCGCGACGCCATCGTCGGCGACTTGTCCGGTCTGACCCGTGATCGCCAATACGGTGAGGCAAAGTGGCAAGGGCGCTCCTACATTATTGTCGACACCGGTGGTATTTCCGGTGACGAGCATGGCATGGACGAAAAAATGGCCGAGCAGTCGCTGCTGGCCATTGAAGAAGCCGATGTCGTGTTGTTCCTGGTGGATGCCCGTGCGGGCTATACCGCTGCCGACCAGATGATTGGCGAGCACCTGCGCAAGCGCAACAAGCGTTCCTATGTGGTCGCCAACAAGATCGACAACATCGATCCTGAGTTGGCCCGCGCCGAATTCAGCCCGATGGGCCTGGGTGATGCGATCCCGATCGCCGGTGCCCACGGTCGCGGCATCAGCCAGATGCTGGAAATTGCCCTGAGCAGTTTCCCCAAGGATGATGTCGAGGAAGAAGAGGGTGAGGAAGAGATCGTCGCCGAAGGTGAGGAAGCCAAGCGCATTCCAGGCCCGAGCGAGAAAGACGGTATCAAGATCGCCATCATCGGCCGCCCGAACGTCGGCAAGTCGACGCTGGTCAACCGCATGCTCGGTGAAGACCGGGTTATCGTGTACGACCAACCCGGCACCACCCGCGACAGCATCTACATCCCGTTCGAACGTAACGAGGAAAAGTACACGCTGATCGACACCGCCGGTGTGCGCAAGCGCGGCAAGATCCACGAGGAAGTTGAAAAGTTCTCCGTGGTGAAAACCCTGCAGGCCATCAAGGACGCCAACGTGGTGATCTTTGTGATGGACGCCCGCGAAGGCGTGGTAGACCACGACCTCAACCTGCTGGGCTTTGCCCTGGAGGCCGGTCGCGCACTGGTCATCGCGATCAACAAGTGGGACGGCATGACGCCGAGCGAGCGCGATTTCGTCAAGACCGAGTTGCAGCGTCGCCTGTTCTTCGTCGAGTTCGCCGATATCCACTTTATCTCGGCACTGCACGGCACTGGCGTGGGCAACCTCTATGCGTCCGTACAGAACTCGTTCAGGTCTGCGGTCACCCGCTGGCCCACAAGCCGCCTGACCCAGATCCTGGAAGACGCCGTTGGCGAGCACGCGCCGCCGATGGTCAACAACCGCCGGATCAAACTGCGTTACGCCCACTTGGGCGGTGCCAACCCGCCGATTATCGTGATCCACGGTAACCAGATCGAGAAGGTGCCGAAATCCTATGTGCGTTACCTGGAAAACACCTACCGTCGTGTCTTGAAGCTGGTCGGTACGCCGATCCGTATCGAGTTCAAAGGTGGCGAGAACCCATACGAAGGCAACAAGAACACCT
Organism: Pseudomonas palleroniana; assembly: GCF_022836895.1. Taxonomy (NCBI): domain Bacteria; kingdom Pseudomonadati; phylum Pseudomonadota; class Gammaproteobacteria; order Pseudomonadales; family Pseudomonadaceae; genus Pseudomonas; species Pseudomonas palleroniana. Next base: position 1,654,993 of record NZ_CP092411.1, read on the forward strand.
TGACTGACCGTCAGGTGAACAAGAAGCGTCGTTTGATGAGCCACCATAAGAAGGCCGACAAGAAGCGCCGCGATAAGCGCTGATTTCGACCACACAGAAAGGGCTCTTGATGAGCCCTTTTTTGTGCGCGGTGGTTTGTGCCTTGACCCGATGCAACCAGCAGCTTAAAACTTGAGGCTTACCTGCAGGGGCCTTTCGATGATCACCAGCAAGCTGCCGAATGTCGGCACGACCATTTTCACCACCATGTCGCAACTCGCTGCCGAAACCGGCGCGCTCAACCTGTCCCAAGGGTTTCCGGACTTCAACGGCCCCCAGGGTTTGCTCGACGCGGTGGGCAAGCACATCGCCCTGGGTCACAACCAATATGCGCCAATGACCGGCCTGCCGGTGCTGCGTCAGCAGGTGGCCGCCAAGATCGCCCGCAGTTATGGCGCCACGGTCAATGCTGACACTGAGGTGACCATCACACCCGGCGCCACTGAGGCGATTTTCTGCGCGATCCAGGCGGTGATTCGCCAGGGTGATGAAGTCATCGTGTTCGACCCTTGCTACGACAGCTACGAGCCCTCCGTCGAGCTCGCCGGCGGTCGGTGCATCCATGTGCAGTTGAGCCTGCAAGGTTTTGCCCTGGATTTTGAAAAGATCAAGGCTGCACTTTCGCCGCGCACGCGCATGATTATCCTCAATACCCCGCACAACCCTACTGGCGCATTGATCAGTCGTGCCGAGCTGGACCAGTTGGCCGAACTGATCCGCGACCGTGATATTTATCTGGTCAGTGATGAGGTTTACGAACACCTGGTATTCGATGGCGTGCCCCACGTCAGCGTATTGGCCCATGCAGAGCTGTACTCGCGTGCGTTCGTGGTCAGTTCTTTTGGCAAGACCTACCACGTCACCGGCTGGAAAACCGGCTACGTCGTCGCGCCACCGGCCCTGACGGCCGAACTGCGCAAGGTGCATCAATATGTCAACTTCTGCGGAGTGACCCCGCTGCAGTATGCTTTGGCCGACTTCATGGCCGAACATCCGGAGCACGTCGACGAACTGCCGGCGTTCTATCAAGCCAAGCGTGATCTGTTCTGCGACCTGCTGACCCCGTCGCGCTTTAGCTTTACCCGGGTGAGCGGTACTTACTTTCAACTGGTGGATTATTCGCAGATTCGCCCGGACCTGGATGACGTCGCCATGTCTCTGTGGATGACCCGTGAACACGGTGTGGCGACCATCCCGGTCTCGGTGTTCTATCAGCACCCACCCCAAGGCCAGCGCCTGGTGCGCCTGTGCTTTGCCAAACGCGAGGAGACGCTGCGACAAGCGGCCGAAAAACTATGCGTGATCTGAGTACATTGCCGAATCTGAATATTGCCCTGGTCCAGACCCACTTGGCCTGGCATGACCGCCAGGCCAACCTTGAACACTTCGAGCTGTTGCTGGAGCAGGCGACAGGGGCTGATCTGATCGTGTTGCCGGAAATGTTCACCACCGGTTTTTCGATGGAGTCGGCCACGCTCGCCGAGCCGGAACAGGGGCCTACCCATCAATGGCTCCAGGCCCAGGCAGCGAAGCACAACGCGGTAATCACCGGCAGCGTCATCATCCAGGCGGCGGACGGCAGCCACCGCAACCGCCTGCTGTGGGCGCGCCCGGATGGCGAGGTGCTGCATTACGATAAACGCCACCTGTTCCGTATGGCGGGCGAGCATGACCACTACACGCCGGGCGAGCGCCAGGTACAGTTTGAATTGAAAGGCTGGCGTATTCGCCCGCTGATTTGCTACGACCTGCGCTTCCCGGTGTGGAGCCGCGACGCCCAGGACACCGATCTGCTGCTGTACACCGCCAACTGGCCGGGTGCCCGCCGCCTGCATTGGAACCGCCTGCTGCCGGCTAGAGCCATCGAAAACCTGTGTTACGTGGCTGCAGTGAACCGGGTGGGCACCGATGGCAAAGGCTTTGCCTATACCGGTGACAGCCAGGTGCTGGATTTCCAGGGCGAGACCTTGCTGAGTGCCGGCGAGGCGGATGGGGTGTTCCAGGTGTGCCTGGTCGCGGCGGAGCTGGCGGATTATCGCACCCGGTTTCCAGCGAACCTGGATGCCGATAGTTTTCAGTTTGTCTGATCGGTTCTCGCTGTTTGTCATTTCGCCATCGGGAGCAAGCCCCCTCCCACCATTTGGAATGCATTCCAAGGGTGGGAGGGGGCTTGCTCCCGATGAGGCCAGACCGAACGCCCTGATATCTCAAACAAAAAAGGCCCCTGGATTCTCACCCAGGGGCCTTTTGCATTTCAGCGGTAGGGCTTACGCCGCTTTCGCTTCCAGCTGGCTCAACGAGCGGTTCAGCGCACTGAACACCGCCTTGAAGCTCGCCGTAGTGATGTTTTCGTCAATGCCCACGCCGTGCACCGGGCGCTCGCCATTCACACGCAGTTCAATGTAGGCCGCCGCCTTGGCATTGGTACCTGCGCCGATGGCATGTTCGTTGTAGTCCATGATCTCCACCGTGATCGGCAGGGCAGCGACCAGGGCTTCCAGGGTACCGTAGCCCTTGCCGTGCCAGCGCAGGTTGGTTTCACCCTGGCCCTTGCCCGAGACTTCGACTTCTACCGAACTGTTGCCGTTCTCTTCCTGCAGGCGGTGGCTGACCAGCGCGTACGGGGTGTTGGCTTGCAGGTACTCGCGCTGCAGCAACGCGTAGATCTGCTGTGCGGTCATCTCCAGGCCGATGCGGTCGGTTTCGGCCTGCACCACCTGGCTGAATTCGATCTGCATGCGGCGCGGCAAGCTGATGTCGTATTCCTGCTCCAGCAGGTAGGCGATACCACCTTTGCCCGACTGGCTGTTCACCCGAATCACGGCCTCGTAGCTGCGGCCGATGTCGGCCGGGTCGATCGGCAAGTACGGCACTTCCCACAGCGCATCGTCTTTCTGCTGGGCGAAACCCTTGCGGATTGCGTCCTGGTGAGAGCCGGAGAAGGCGGTGTGCACCAGGTCGCCGACGTAGGGGTGACGTGGGTGCACCTGGATCTGGTTGCACTCCTCGACGACTTTACGCACGCCGTCGATGTCGGAGAAGTCCAGCTGTGGGTCGAGGCCCTGGGTGTACATGTTCAGTGCCACGGTGACCAGATCGACGTTACCGGTACGCTCGCCGTTGCCGAACAGGCAGCCTTCGACACGGTCGGCACCAGCCATCAGGCCCAGCTCGGTGGCGGCAACGCCCGTGCCACGGTCGTTGTGGGTGTGCAGGCTGATGATCACGCTGTCACGACGGTTGATATGGCGACCGAACCACTCGATCTGGTCGGCATAGATGTTCGGCGTCGCGCATTCAACGGTGGCCGGCAGGTTGAGGATCATCTTGTGCTCAGGTGTCGGGTTCCACACCTCGATCACTGCATCACACACTTCCTTGGCGAACTCCAGCTCGGTGGCGCTGAAGGTCTCCGGCGAGTATTCGAAGGTCCAATGGGTTTCAGGCTGCTGGGCGGCGTATTTGACGAACAGCTTGGCGGCGTTGACCGCGATGGCCTTGATGCCTTCCTTATCCTGGTTGAACACGATGCGACGGAACGACGGCGACGTGGCGTTATACAGGTGCACGATGGCCTTCTTGGCACCGCGCAGGGATTCGAAGGTCCGCGCAATCAGGTCTTCACGACCCTGGGTCAGCACCTGGATGGTGGTGTCCTCAGGGATGTGGTTGTCTTCGATCAGGGTGCGTACAAAGTCGAAGTCGGTTTGCGAGGCCGCCGGGAACGAAGCCTCGATTTCCTTCACGCCGACCGCCACCAGGGTCTTCCAGAAACGCAGCTTTTTAACCGCGTCCATTGGCTCGATCAGCGACTGGTTGCCATCACGCAGGTCGGAACTGCACCAGATCGGCGCGCTGGTGATGGTTTTCGAAGGCCAGGTGCGGTCCGGGATATCGATGGTCGGGAACGCACGGTACTTGGAAGACGGGTCTTTGAGCATGCTCATCAGAAAAATCCTTGTTGTAGGGCCGAGAAGAGGCGGCCTGCCGGAAAGCGTTTATTAGGGATAAAACCGGGGACGAGAAAGATCGATTCAGCCTGGCAGTCGTGCGCTGACGAGGCACAGGCTGCGGTGCTGGCGGAGCTGAATGAGGGTGTGAGAGGTTTTCATAAGCTCAACCCTAACCGCCGAGGTGAAAGATGGCAAGCAGTCGAGAAAAATTGAGAGAAGTTCTGCTATTGCTGCAGAAAACGAGATTTTATAGTGGGTAATTATCTGCGGCCTGGTATTTATTGCGCGCCCTTTGGCGAGCGCGCAATCGAGCCGATCAAGGTTGGAAGGCGCCGATAAAGATCGCCGGGTCCACCCGCGCATCATTGAGGCTGACGTTCCAATGCATATGCGGCCCGGTCGCGCGGCCTGTCGAGCCAACCTTGCCGACCACGGCGCCGCGTGCCAGCTGATCGCCGGTTTTCACGTCGATCTTCGACATATGGCAGAACATGCTGATAAAACCCTGGCCATGGTCAACGAACACAGTGTTGCCGTTGAAGAAGTAGTTGCCGGTCAGGATCACTTTGCCCGCTGCCGGGGTTTTGATCGGGGTGCCGGCACCGACGGCGAAGTCCAGGCCGGAATGCGGGTTGCGCTCCTCGCCATTGAAGAAGCGGCGCACGCCGAACTTGCTCGACAGCGGCCCATTCACCGGTTTATCCAGTACGAGGTTGCTCGGCAGGTTGGGGCTGAAGGTGCGGTAGGCCTTGATCTGCACCGCCAGTTCGCCCTCGATGCGCTTGAGCTGGGCCGGGTCGGGGTTGACCTGGCTTTTGTTTTTCAAGGTGATGCGTTGTTCCGGGTATTTCTTGTAACCGACGATAAATGGCAGGTTGCGCCCGCCGCTGATGATGCGCTCGTTGCCCGGCTTGACGGTCAGCGGGATACCCACAATCGCCAGCCAGTTGTCCTGCTCCTTGACCACCAGCACCGGTTTGCCTTGGTAAGTGGCTTTGGGCGCCGTCGCCGAAGGGCCGAGATCGACCACCGCAACGCCGCCGGGCACCGGTTTGTTCAGGGTGCGGGTGATGTAGCTGTCGGCATGGGCATTAAAGGCAAGGCACAGCAGCATTAACAGGCTGAGTAAACGTGGCATCGATCAATCCAATAACGAAAGGGTGACTGGTGTCAGGTGGTTGTCTTCCACCCGCACCTGCAATTGGCCTTCACCAAGACGCGCGGTCAGCCGCTGGCCGGTGTGGGTCTGTGCGGCGTTGCGGATGGCCTGGCCGCGTTCGTCCAGCAGAATGCTGTAACCCCGGCCCAGGGTCGCCAGCGGGCTGACCACCTGCAGCGTCTGCACCTGGCTTTGCAGTTGCAGGCGGCGGGCCTTGAGGCCTTCGCGCATGGCGCGGGGCAGGCGTTCGGCGAGGCTGTCCAGGCGCTGGCGCAACAAGGCCAGTTGGCGCCCCGGGTGTTGGCCGGCAAGTCGGGTTTCCAGGCGAATCAGGCGTTCGCGGCGGGTATTGAGGCTGCGTTCGAACGCACGACGCAGGCGCATGTCCAGGTCATCCAGGCGCTGGGCTTGCTGGCGCAGGCGTTCGCCGGGGTGGCGCAGGCGGCGGGCCATGCCTTCCAGGCGCAGGCGGTCGTGGGTGAGGCGGTTGCGCATCAGCATCACCAGCCTTCGGTGCAGGCTTTCGACCTGGCGCACCAGGTGGCTGGCATCCGGGGCCAGCAATTCAGCAGCGGCCGAGGGCGTTGGGGCGCGAACGTCCGCGACAAAGTCGCTGATCGATACATCGGTTTCATGGCCGACGGCACTGACGATCGGTGTGACGCAGGCATCCACCGCCCGGGCCACGGCTTCTTCGTTGAAGCACCAGAGGTCTTCCAGTGAGCCGCCGCCACGGGCCAGGATCAACGCATCAAAGCCGCGGGCGTCGGCCAGTTTCAGCGCCCGCACGATCTGCGGGATCGCTTCGCGGCCTTGTACGGCAGTGGGGATCAACGTCAATTGCACCTGTGGTGCACGGCGGCGGAACACGCTGATGATGTCGCGGATCACCGCACCGGTTGGTGAGCTGATAATGCCAATACGCCGAGGGTGCGCCGGCAGCGGTACTTTGCGTTCGGCACTGAACAGGCCCTCGGCGCTGAGTTTTTCCTTCAGGGCATCGAAAGCCAGGCGCAGCGCACCATCACCGGCCGGCTCCACCGTGTCGAGGATCAACTGATAGTCACCGCGGCCCTCGAACAGTGAGACCTTGCCACGCACCTTGACCGCCAAGCCATCCTTCAACGCCTGGCGCACCCGTGCGGCATTGTTGCGAAACAGCGCGCAACGCACCTGGGCGCCACTGTCCTTGAGGGTGAAGTACACGTGGCCGGAGGCTGGGCGGGCGAGGTTGGAGATCTCGCCTTCCACCCAGATATTGGTGAACACGTCTTCCAGCAACACCCGCGCGCGGCCGTTGAGCTGGCTGACAGTCAGGACTTCGCGGTCCAGGCCCAGACGGGCAAAGGGATCTTTAATCATGGCGGCAGTTTATAGGCATTCGTGCAGGGTTTGACAGAATTGCTCCACCAGCGCGCTGGGCGTCTGTGCGCGGGCCAGGGCCACGGTGCTCAGGCAATCCGGTTCGGCGAGGGGCAAAAAGTGCAGGTTGGGTGGCGCAATGTCTTGCATGGATTTTGGTAACAAGGCAATACCGAAACCGGCCTGGATCAGTTGCAGTTGGGTGGTCTTGCGCGACATCACCCGCGCCGCCCTGGGGAAAAAGCCAGCACGCATGCACAGTTCCGCCGACAGGTAACTCAGGCCGCCACGCTGGGGATGAGGGATCGAGATAAACGCTTCATCCTTGAGCTGCGCCCATTCGATCGGCCCGTCTGTGCGGGCGAGTGGATGGTTCGGCGGCACCGCCAGCAGCAGTTGCTCACTATATAAAGGCTCCACCTGTACGCCTTCACGTTGGCGCAGCACCGGCAGGCGTAACAGGCCAACGTCCAGGCGGCCGTTGGCGATTTCCTCCAGTTGCGCTTCGGAGGAGAGTTTGGCGATATCCACCGACACCCCGGGGCAGCGCTCCAGCCAGGTGCTGATGCCCTGTAACAATGGGCCGCTCATCGGCACGGTACTTGAGTGGCTCAGGCGCAACGTGCCAAGTTGACCGTGACCCACTTGTGTCGCCATTTCGCTGGCCTTGAGTAGCTCATTCAGCAGGTTGCGCGCCCGTGGATAGAACGCTTCGCCGGCGGCGGTGAGTCGAGGTTGGCGTGCAGTGCGTTCGAACAGTGGGGTTTGCAGCTGGGTTTCCAGCTCCTTGATCTGTCGGCTCAGGGCCGATTGCGCTACAAACAGGCGTTCGGCAGCGGCGCTGAAGCTGCCGCTGTCGGCGATTTCGACGAAGTAGCGCAGTTGGCGGGTGGAGATCACAAGTCATGCCTTTTAGAGATAGGTGAAGGGCTTTGAAGATATTAGTCGCATCTCTCACCGATGGCTAAAGTGATGACCTTCTCTTTAAAGGAATAACCCATGAGCCCGGTCGAGTTGATGAGCCAGTGGTCGTTTGGTGGGATCGATTGGGCGGTGATCGGCCTGGGCGTGGTCGTGGCCTATATCGTGTTCGGTATTGCCGGTTTCGGTACGGCGCTGGTGGCGGGGCCGATCCTGATTGTGTTTATGCCGCTGTCGAAGATCATCCCGCTGCTGGTGCTGCTGGATTTCGTCGCGGCGTTTGGCAATCTGCTGCAGTCGCGGCGTGATGTGAACCAGCCGGAGCTGTTGCGCTTGCTGCCGTGCATGGCCGTGGGCTGCACACTCGGGGTGGTGTTTCTGCTCAATCTGCATTCGGATCTGTTGCTGCTGTTGATGGGGCTGTTCATCAGCGCCTATGCGATCTACAGCCTGGCCGTGAAGGCCCGGCCCACTCAGTTGGCGGCGGGTTGGTCGGTGCCCATGGGCACTGTCGGCGGTCTGTTTGGCGCGCTGTTCGGCAGTGGCGGCTTTTTATACGCGATCTACTTGAACAGTCGTTTGCCCAAGGACGCGGCGCGCGCCACACAAAGCGCGTTGATCAGTTGCAGCACGGTGGTGCGCCTGAGCCTGTTCCTGATCGCCGGGGTGTACGCCGACGGGCCGTTGCTGATGCTGGCGCTGTGCTTGTTGCCGGCGATGGCGCTCGGGCTGTGGTGTGGGCGCAGGCTGACGATGCGCATGTCCCGTGAGGCTTTTGTGCGTTTGGTGACTTGGCTGGTGCTGGCCAGTGGTATTGCCTTGATCGGGCGGTATTTGAGTACTTGACCTGTGTGAGGCAGGGATTAAGCTGCCTGCCTTTAGAGCCTCATCGGGGGCAAGCCCCCTCGCACATTTTGAATTGTGAATACCTTCAAAGGTGGGAGGGGGCTCGCCCCCGATGAGGCCAGTGGCCATACCGCAGGACTCCCATGAACTCCCAAAGCATCCTTGTCCCGAAAATCTCCACCTTGCCCGTCCACGAACCCCGCGCCCGCGCGATCGTGCGCTGGCTGGTGCGTAAGAACATCATCAAGGAAGAGCTGAGCACCTGCGGGCGTACCGGCAACCGCATGGCTTACGCGCTGGCCGATGGCGCCCGCGCCGTGGTGCTGCACCCCGAAGCGCTGCCGTTCAACGAGCCGGTCAACGGCCTGGAGATCATCTACAAGCGTTGCATCTATACGCCAGCCAAAGGTTTTCTCGAAGAAGCCGGCTGCCCGGAATGCCTTAAGGAGGTCGGCGAGGCATTGTTCGAAAGCCTGGAAGACTGGATGCCTGGCCACACTGACAACTTCACTTGCCCGCTGTGTGGGCATGAGGATGACATCAACGGTTTTCTGTTCCTGCAGGAATGCGGATTTTCCAACCTGGGATTCATTTTCAACAATTGGGCGGAGGCTGGGTTCAAGCAAAGCTTTATCGACGAATTTGCCGACTGGCTGGACCAGAAGATCAGTTGGGTCAAAGTCGAGCTGTAACCCACCTGAAAAGCTGCAGGTTTTCTCCATCTATCAGTATTACCAAGTTTGTCAGAGTTTTACATTGAGCCTAGCAGGGTGCGTGTATATAATGGCGCGCTTCCATTTTCCCGCTCGGGAGCCCCCGCGATGCTGCGTATCAGCCAAGAAGCTCTGACATTCGACGACATTCTCCTAGTGCCTGGTTATTCCGAGGTGCTTCCTAACGAAGTCAGTCTCAAGACCCGCCTAACCCGTGGCATCGAGCTGAATATTCCTCTGATTTCCGCTGCCATGGACACCGTCACTGAAGCCCGTCTGGCCATTGCCATGGCTCAGGAAGGCGGCATTGGCATCATCCACAAGAACATGACCATCGAGCAGCAAGCTGCCGAAGTGCGCAAGGTCAAGCGTTACGAAGCCGGTGTGGTGAAAGATCCGATCACCATCGAAGCCGACGCTACCGTGCGTGACTTGTTCGACCTCACTCGCACGCACAACATCTCCGGTGTTCCGGTGCTGCACGATGGCGACCTGGTCGGCATCGTCACTTCCCGTGACGTGCGTTTCGAGAACCGTCTTGAAGTCACCGTCCGCGAAGTGATGACGCCTAAAGAGCGTCTGGTCACCGTCAAGGAAGGCGCCGACAAGAACGATGTGCGCGAACTGCTGCACAAGCACCGCATCGAGCGCGTGCTGATCGTCGACGACAAGTTCGCCCTCAAAGGCATGATGACTGTCAACGACATCGAAAAAGCCAAGGCTTACCCGCTGGCCAGCAAGGATGACCAAGGTCGTCTGCGCGTGGGCGCCGCCGTCGGTACCGGTAAAGATACCGGCGACCGCGTTTCGGCCCTGGTCGCCGCCGGTGTTGACGTGGTGGTGGTCGACACTGCCCACGGTCACTCCAAAGGTGTGATCGACCGCGTCCGCTGGGTCAAAGAGAACTTCCCTGAAGTGCAGGTGATCGGTGGCAACATTGCTACCGGCGCAGCCGCCAAGGCCCTGGCCGAAGCGGGCGCCGACGCCGTCAAGGTCGGTATCGGCCCTGGCTCGATCTGCACCACCCGTATCGTCGCCGGTGTCGGCGTGCCGCAAATCAGCGCCATCGCCAACGTCGCCGCCGCCCTTGAAGGCACTGGCGTGCCGTTGATCGCCGACGGCGGCATCCGCTTCTCCGGTGACCTGTCCAAGGCCATCGTTGCCGGTGCCTCCTGCGTGATGATGGGCTCGATGTTCGCCGGTACCGAAGAGGCCCCGGGTGAAGTCGAACTGTTCCAGGGCCGTTCGTACAAGGCTTACCGCGGCATGGGTTCGCTGGGCGCCATGTCCCAGGCACAAGGCTCTTCCGACCGTTACTTCCAGGACTCCTCGGCAGGCGCCGAGAAGCTCGTACCGGAAGGGATCGAAGGCCGTGTACCGTACAAAGGCCCGCTGAGCGCCATCATCCATCAACTGATGGGCGGCCTGCGTTCCTCGATGGGCTACACCGGTAGCGCCAACATCGAAGAAATGCGCACCAAGCCAGAGTTCGTAAGGATCACCGGCGCCGGCATGGCTGAATCCCATGTCCACGACGTGCAGATCACCAAGGAAGCGCCAAACTACCGCGTAGGTTGAGGCTTCCAGCAAAACGTTAAGTAACCGGGGCTGTTCTTCAGCCCCGAGTTGTTTCTGATTCATTAGACGAGACTGACTTCATGGCCCTCGACATTCACGCCCACCGCATCCTGATCCTCGACTTCGGTTCCCAGTACACTCAGCTGATCGCCCGCCGCGTGCGTGAAATCGGCGTGTACTGCGAACTGCATCCGTTCGACATGGACGACGCAGCGATCCGCGAATTCGCCCCCAAGGGTGTCATCCTCGCCGGCGGCCCCGAGTCCGTGCACGAAGCCAACAGCCCGCGCTGCCCGCAAGCGGTATTCGACCTGGGCGTGCCGGTCTTCGGTATCTGCTACGGCATGCAGACCATGGCCGAGCAACTGGGCGGCAAGGTTGAAGGTTCCGAGCTGCGTGAATTCGGTTATGCCCGTGTGGACGTGGTCGGCAAGAGCCGCCTGCTGGACGGCATCGAAGATCACATCGACGCCGACGGCCTGTTCGGCCTCGATGTGTGGATGAGCCACGGTGACAAGGTCACCAAGATGCCGGAAGACTTCCACATCCTGGCCAGCACCCCGAGCTGCCCGATCGCCGGCATGTTCAACGACGAGCGTCGTTACTACGGCGTGCAGTTCCACCCGGAAGTGACCCACACCAAGCAGGGCGGTCGCATCCTGTCGCGCTTCATCCTCGACATCTGCGGCTGTGAAGCCCTGTGGACGCCGTCGAAGATCGCTGAAGACGCCATCGCCCAGGTTCGCGCCCAGGTCGGCACCGACAACGTGCTGCTCGGCCTGTCCGGCGGCGTAGACTCCTCCGTGGTTGCAGCACTGCTGCACAAGGCCATCGGCGACCAACTGACTTGCGTGTTCGTCGACAACGGCCTGCTGCGCTTGCATGAAGGCGAGCAAGTGATGGCCATGTTCGCCGAGAACATGGGCGTCAAGGTGATCCGCGCCAACGCCGAAGAGCAGTTCCTGAACAACCTGGCCGGCGAGTCCGACCCAGAGAAGAAGCGCAAGATCATCGGTCGCACCTTCATCGACGTGTTTGATGCCGAGTCCAACAAACTGGACAACATCAAGTACCTCGCCCAGGGCACCATCTACCCCGACGTGATCGAGTCGGCCGGCGCCAAGAGCGGCAAGGCCCACGTGATCAAGTCCCACCACAACGTGGGTGGCCTGCCTGAGGAAATGAACCTCAAGCTGGTAGAACCGTTGCGCGAACTGTTCAAGGACGAAGTCCGCCGTCTGGGCCTGGAGCTGGGCCTGCCGTACGACATGGTCTACCGCCACCCATTCCCGGGCCCGGGCCTGGGCGTGCGCATCCTGGGTGAAGTGAAGAAGGAATACGCCGACCTGCTGCGTCGCGCCGACCACATCTTCATCGAAGAACTGCGCAAGGCCGACTGGTACCACAAAGTCAGCCAGGCGTTCGTGGTGTTCCAGCCGGTGAAATCGGTGGGTGTTGTAGGCGATGGCCGCCGTTACGCGTGGGTCGTGGCCCTGCGTGCCGTAGAAACCATCGACTTCATGACCGCCCGTTGGGCACACCTGCCATACGAACTGCTGGAAACGGTCAGCGGCCGTATCATCAATGAAATCGAAGGCATTTCGCGCGTGACGTATGACGTGTCGAGCAAGCCGCCGGCGACGATTGAGTGGGAGTGATCCTGCAATAGCAGGTGAGTGCTGAATAACAAAACCCCGGCCATATGCCGGGGTTTTGTGTTTCAGGTGGCAGGCGAGGTCAGAAAAACTCGTCCAGCAAACAATAGAACTTCATGCGCTGTTCATCGGGTTCAACACCATAAAGCTCAAAAAAGGCTTTCACCCATGCCTGCCCCAGGTTGCGTTCAATACTTCGCGCTGCCAGGGCCAGGTCTTGATAACGGTCACTGATTCCCAGGCGGCCGCAGTCGATGAAGCCGCTGAAGCGAGCGTCTGCCGTCATGAAGTTCGGCAGGCAGGCATCGCCATGGGTGACAACCTGATCTTGGATCTTTGGCCGAGTCGACAGCAGTTCGGCAAACACGTCCTCAGCACTTCGTCCCAGTCGCTCATCGTCGAAGTCCGCCTCGTCCACGAGCCCGGCGCTGACATGCTTCTGGGCGCGTGCGATACGTTGCTCAACTGAATGGTCGAAGGGGCAAAGCGCGACGGGGACTTGATGCAAAGTCCGCAGCGCCGTCGCCAGTATGTTGATGACCTGCGCGGCAGAAACCCCGATGGCACTGGCCAGGTCCTGTCCCGGCACGTCGGTCATCAGCAGCCAATGGCGATGGTCGTCTTGCACTTCATCCAGGACCACAGGTGCAGGCAGATCCATTTGCCGCAGCCAGCGAAGCCGTTCGATTTCGTCTGCCAGCTCGCTGTGTTCATCGAGCCGCTCTGATTTCAGGAACAGATCCGTGCGGCCATCCTGGCGCAGGCGAAAGACGTCTGCCCGCGACTCGCCGATGGCTTGCTGCTCGATGAGTGCATGGGGGTATTGTCTATGCCATTTGCTTGGGATTTTCATGTTTGTTTCCGGCTTATCGACGTGCAATATCCGAAAAATAAAACTTATCCAACGTATGCCGCGACTCGGTGTACTCGAACTGCCGCCCGTCCTGCAAAAACGTCTGGTTACTCACCACGATCACATGGCTCTGGCCTTCGAGGTCGAGGTGAGTCTGGTCGTCTTTGCCGCGCGGCAGGGCTTCGATGGTGCGTTGGGCGTAGGCAATCTGCAACTGCAGGGTCTGTTCGATAAACGCGTAGATCGATTGTTCGGCAATGTCGCGATCCAGCCCCGGGATCACGTCCGCGACGAAGTGGTTGATGTCCAGGATCACGCGTTTGCCGCCGATGCGCCGTACCCGTTTGATGCGGGTGATCAGGGTGCCGGGCTCTGCTTCGATGTGTTGCAGCAGTGTGCCTTCCAATGGGAACTGGGTGAACTCGACGACTTCGGTGCGTACGTCATCGCCCAGGTCGGCGTGGGTTTCGTGGAAGCTGACGATACCGCCCAGTTGGAACTCGATCGGGTTGGGCGACAGCACGAAGGTGCCCTTGCCGTGGATCTTTTGTGCAAAACCACGTTCCTGCAACTGCTCGATGGCCCGGCGCACGGTGCCTCGGCTGGCCTGGTAGCTGTCCATCAATTCGGTTTCGGAGGGAAGGCGCGTGCCGCGTTGCAGGCGTTCAGTGGTGATGCTGGCAAGCAGATCCGTATAGATCTGGTTGTATTTGCTCATGGAGATGGCTCTGTGCCCGACTGATGAAGGTGACTGCGCGTTCAGGCAGGAACCTTAGTGGCAGAGGTGGGGTTTGTCCATTGCAGGCCTGCGTAAGAGCTGAAATGTCTGACTCAAGGTTCGGAAAAGTAAACAATTTGTAACTCGTCTGTACGAGTTGTTGCTTTAACTCGTACAGACGAGTACTTTTGCCCTCGGCGTGCTGCCAATGACTGCCCTCCAATAAAAAAATCAAAGTGGAAACCAAGCATGAGCCACGACTATTCGACGATTGCCCGCGAGATTCTCGAAAACCTCGGGGGCAGCGAAAACCTTGAGCAAGCTGCCCACTGCGTGACCCGCCTGCGCCTGGCGCTCAAGGACCCAAGCCTGGTCAAGAGCAGCGCGTTGAACCAGGTCGATCTGGTCAAGGGCTCGTTCTTCACCGGCGGTCTGTTCCAGGTGGTGATCGGCCCCGGTGAAGTGGAAAAGGTCTACGCCGCCTTGCGCGAGCAGACCGGTCTTGCGGCCGCCACCATCGCCGACGTGAAGAAGAAGGGCGCCGACAAGACCAACGCCATGCAGCGCCTGGTGCGGGTGTTCTCCGACGTGTTCATGCCGATCCTGCCCGCGCTGATCATCGCCGGCCTGTTGATGGGCGTGAACAACCTGATGGGCGCCAAGGGCATGTTCATCGAGGGCAAGACGCTGCTGGAGGCCTATCCGAACCTGGATGGCTTGTGGAGCCTGATCAACCTGATGGCCAACACCTCGTTCGTGTTCCTGCCGGCGCTGGTGGGCTGGTCAGCGGCCAAGCGCTTTGGCGGCAGTGAAATCCTCGGCATCGTGCTCGGCCTGATGCTGGTACACCCGGACCTGCTCAATGCCTGGAACTACGGCAAGGCAGTGGCCGGGCTCGACGGCCAGAGCCTGCCGTACTTCGATATTTTCGGCTGGTTCAAGATTGAGAAGGTGGGCTACCAGGGGCAGATCCTGCCGATCCTGATGGCGGCATATGTGATGAGCGTCATCGAGAAATGGCTGCGGGCGCGGGTGCCGAATGCGATTCAACTGCTCGTGGTGCCGATCACCACCATCGTCGTGACCGGTGTGCTGGCGCTGGCGATCATCGGCCCGGTGACCCGTCACCTGGGCATCCTGATCACTGAAGGCGTGGTGACGCTGTTTGATCTGGCACCGATGATCGGCGGGGCGATTTTCGGCCTGCTGTATGCGCCGTTGGTCATCACCGGCATGCATCACATGTTTCTCGCCGTGGACTTGCAACTGATCTCTACCCAGGGCGGCACCTTTATCTGGCCGATGATCGTCATGTCCAACCTGGCCCAGGGCAGCGCCGCACTCGCGGTGTTCTACACCACCCGCAATGCGCGGGACAAAAGCATGGCATCCACCTCGGCGATCTCCGCGTACTTCGGCATCACCGAGCCGGCGATGTTCGGGGTCAACCTGCGCTTCAAGTTTCCGTTCTATGCCGCCCTGGTGGGCTCGGCGCTGGGCAGCATTTTCCTATCGCTGAACAAGGTGCAGGCGTCGGCCATTGGGGTAGGGGGATTGCCTGGTTTTATCTCGATCGTACCGAGCGCCATTCCGATGTTTGTGATCGGGATGGTCGTCGCGATCGTGGTGCCGTTTGTTTTGACCTGTGCGTTGAGCATGAAGATTGTTCGGCCCGGGTATCGCGTCGCCTGATCAACCGCTATCGGGAGCAAGCCCCCTCCCACTGTTTGATGTGTGAATGCATTCAAGTGTGGGAGGGGGCTTGCCCCCGATGAGGCCCGAGAGGCCAGTCCCCCAATCAACTGAAGGAACCCACCATGCAAGACTGGCAACACTCGGTGATCTACCAGGTCTACCCCAAAAGCTTCCACAGCCACGCGGGTAACGCCACCGGTGACCTGCTGGGCATCGTGGACAAACTCGACTACCTCCAATGGCTGGGCGTGGATTGCCTGTGGATCACTCCGTTCCTGCGTTCGCCGCAACGCGACAACGGCTACGACATCAGCGACTACTACGCCATCGACCCCAGCTACGGCACCATGGCCGACTGCGACCTGCTGATCAGCGAAGCGGCCAAGCGCGGCATCAAGCTGATGCTGGATATTGTGGTCAACCACACCTCCATCGAACATGAGTGGTTCCAGCAAGCGCGCAGCAGCCTCGACAATCCGTACCGCGACTTCTACATCTGGCGCGACCAGCCGAACAACTGGGAGTCCAAGTTCGGCGGCTCGGCCTGGGAATACGAAGCGCAAACCGGGCAGTACTTCCTGCACTTGTTCGACCACACCCAGGCCGATCTCAATTGGGATAACCCCCAGGTGCGCGCCGAGGTGTTCAAGTTGATGCGCTTCTGGCGCGACAAGGGCGTGGGCGGTTTCCGCCTGGACGTGATCAACCTGATCTCCAAGCCTGCCGATTTTCCCGAAGACAACAGCGATGGCCGGCGCTTCTACACCGACGGCCCGAACGTGCACGAATACCTGCAGGAAATGCACCGCGAAGTCTTCGAAGGGCACGACCTGATCAATGTCGGCGAGATGTCCTCCACCAGCCTGGAGCACTGCGTGCGCTACTCACGGCCGGAGTCGAAAGAGCTGTCGATGACCTTCAACTTTCATCACCTGAAAGTCGATTATCCGAACTTGCAGAAGTGGGTGAAGGCCGACTTCGATTTCCTGCAACTCAAGCAGATCTTTTCCGACTGGCAACTGGGCATGCAGGTCGGTGGTGGCTGGAACGCATTGTTCTGGTGTAACCACGACCAGCCCCGTGTGGTCTCGCGCTTTGGCGATGACGGCGAGCACCGCGTGGTCTCGGCCAAGATGCTCGGTACTGCGTTGCACTTCCTGCAGGGCACGCCGTTTGTGTACCAGGGTGAAGAACTCGGCATGACCAATCCGGGTTTCGACAACATCTCGCAGTACCGCGATGTGGAGACCCTGAACATCTTCCGTCTCAAGCGCGATGCCGGAGAGTCCGAGGCTTCGAGCATGGCGGCGATCATGCAGAAGTCCCGCGATAACAGCCGCACACCGATGCAGTGGAGCAACGAAGCGAATGCCGGTTTCAGCACGGGTGAACCGTGGATCGGCATTCCGGCCAACGCGGCGTACATCAACGTTGCCAACCAGCTGGATGATCCGGATTCGGTGCTGCATCACTACCGTGCGCTGATCGCTCTGCGGCGCCACGAGCCGCTGATTCAGGCAGGCGTTTACCGCCAACTGCTGCAAGACCATCCGCAAGTCTGGGCCTATGTGCGCGAAGGCCATGGCGAGCGCTTGCTGGTGCTCAACAACTTCTACGGCGAGCACTGCGAAATCCAGTTGCCGGAAACGCTCATCACCGCAGCGACTGAGCAACGCCTGCTGATCAGCAACTACCCGGACTGCCCGCGTCGTTCGAACCGGGTGGTGTTACGCCCCTATGAATCGTTCGTGCTGCACCTCAAGGATTGAGACCGGCTGGAACCCCTGTATGGGAGTGCAGGGGCGCTTCAAAAAACATAATAAAAAAAGTGGAGTGCTTCATGAAAACAACAATCAAGCTGGGCCTTATTGCGTCGTGTCTCACTGCCCCCTTTGCCGCTCAGGCCCTGGAGTTCGCCGGCTACCTGCGCAGCGGCGCGGGCACTTCGACCGGCAGTGGCAAACAGCAGTGCTTTCAATTACCGGGGGCGCAAACGAAATATCGTTTGGGGAATGAATGTGAGCAGTACGCCGAGTTGGAATTGCGCCAGGACCTGCTCACCCTGGATGACGGTTCGGTGTTGAGCGTCGATGCCATGGCGTCCCTCTACAACCGGTACGACCGTGCCCTGAAGTTCCAGGGCGAGGACAACGGCTCGGCACGTATGCCGCAGATGTATGCGCAGTGGTCCAACCTGCCCAGCCTCAATGGTGGTTCGCTGTGGGCGGGGCGGCGTTACTACAAGCGTAACGATATCCATATCTCCGATTTCTACTACTGGAACCAGAGCGCCACGGGCGGTGGCGTCGAGGACGTATTGATCGGCGACCTCAAATACAGCTACGCGATTTCCCGCAAGGACAACCTGTACCAGAAGGAATACGCCACCCGTCACGACTTCAACGTTGCGGGCTTCAAGACCAACCCGGGCGGTGAGCTGGAGTTCGGCTTGAGCTACATCGACAAAGCGGGCGGCCGCGACGCTCACAGCGGATGGGCGATCACGGCGCAGCATGTGCAAAAACCTTTCCTGGGTGGCAAGAACAAATTCGCCCTGCAATACGGTGAAGGCCCCGGCACCGGCCTCGGTTATACCGGCGATACGGCGCTGGACAAAAGCAGCAAGAGCTACCGTGCCGTGGAGTTTTTCGACTGGCAGGTGACCCCGCGCTTCGGCGGGCAGGTCGAAGCGGTGTACCAGAAAGACATCCGTCCCGGCAGCCAGGACCAGACCTGGATGTCCATCGGCGTGCGCCCGGCGTATGCGATCAGCGAACAATTCAAACTGGTCACCGAGCTTGGCCATGATCAGGTCGAGGCCAGTGGTGGCACGCGCAAACTGAGCAAATTCACGTTTGCTCCGACCTGGTCGCCTAAAGGCCCGGACTTCTGGGCGCGACCGGAGGTGCGCTTGTACTACACCTATGCAAGCTGGAACGAGGCGGCCAAGCGTGCGGCGAATGAACTGGCGGCGGGTTCGGCGTTGTCCGACACCGGCGCCTACGGCACGGCACGGCATGGCTCGAATGTGGGTGTGCAAGTCGAATACTGGTGGAAATAGCGTGGCCCCATGTGAGAGGGGGCTTGCTCCCGATAGCGGTATATCGAGTGGCAAATGTGCAGGCTGAACCACTGCCATCGGGGGCAAGCCCCCTCCCACATTTGATTCCTGTCACTGATGGGATTAGCTCCCACCCAATGATTTTTAAAGAACAAGACAGCAGGTGAAGTCATGACCACAACTCAACCCCTGGAACTGCTGGCGCCCTTGTCCGGTGTCCTGCTGGCGCTGGATCAGGTGCCCGATCCGGTGTTTGCCAGTCGCCTGATCGGCGACGGCCTGTGCATCGACCCGACCTCGCAGACCCTCTGCGCGCCGTTGGCCGGGGTTATCAGCAATATCCAGGACAGTGGGCATGCCGTCAGCGTGACCGACGACAATGGTGTCCAGGTGCTGCTGCATATTGGCCTGGATACCGTAAACCTGGCGGGGCAGGGCTTCACCCGACTGGTGCAGGAAGGCCAGCGGGTGCTGCTGGGGCAGCCGCTGATCGAATTCGATGCCGACTACTTGGCGCTCAATGCGCGTAGTTTGCTGACCCTGATGTTGGTGGTCAGCGGCGAACCCTTCACGCTCCTGGCTAACGGACAAGTGGAGGTGGGCCAGCCGCTGCTGCGGGTTTCAGCCTCTCAACCCGCTGATGAGGAGGTTGAAGAGGAGGGCGAGGCGCTGTTCTCCAAGCCGTTGACCTTGCCCAATGCCAACGGCCTGCACGCCCGCCCTGCGGCGGTGTTGGCCCAGGCGGCGAAAGGGTTTAAGGCGAGCATTTACTTGCACAAGCAAACCCAGAGCGCCAATGCCAAGTCATTGGTGGCGATCATGGCGCTGCAAACCGTACAGGGCGATACCTTGCAGGTGAGCGCTGCTGGCGAAGATGCCGAGGCAGCGATCAAGGCGCTGGTGACGTTGTTGAATGAGGGCTGTGGTGAGGCGGGCGTGGCGACGGTCGAGGTGGCTGAGCCGTCGGCGCCTGCGGCGTCATCGACAGTGCTGCGCGGCGTTTGTGCCTCGCCAGGGTCGGCGTTTGGCCAAGTGGTGCAGGTGGCCGAGCCTGAACTGACGATCACCGAAGCCGGCGCTGGCGAAGCGCTCGAGCGCGCGGCCCTGGACCGTGGCCTGCTGGCGGCGACCGTCGCCCTGCAAAGGTTGCAAGACAACGCGACAGGCAGTGCCCAGGCCGAGATTTTCCGCGCCCACCAGGAGTTGCTCGAAGACCCGAGCTTGCTGGAACAAGCCCACGACCTGCTGGCGCAAGGCAAGAGCGCTGCGTTTGCCTGGCACAGTGCCACGGTGACCACCGGCAAATTATTCCAGGGCCTGGGCAGTACATTGCTCGCCGAGCGTGCGGCTGACCTGGCCGATGTCGGCCAGCGCGTCTTGAAGTTGATCCTCGGCATTCAGGACCGCGCCTGGGATTTACCCGAGCGCACGATCCTGATCGCCGAACAACTGACCCCCTCGCAAACCGCCAGCCTGGACACGCACAAGGTGCTCGGCTTTGTCACCGTCGGCGGTGGCGCGACCAGCCACGTCGCAATTCTTGCGCGGGCGTTGGGGTTGCCGGCGATCTGCGGCGTGCCGGTGCAGGCACTGGCGCTGGCCAACGGCAAGCAGGTGCTGCTCGACGCCGACCAAGGCGAACTGCACCTGGAGCCGAACCTGGCTGAAATCGAACAGTTGGAAGCGGCGCGCCAGCAGCAAGTGCTCAGGCGTCAGCGTGACGTGGCGCAGGCGGCTTTGCCGGCCACTACCCGCGACGGCCATCACGTCGAAGTCACGGCTAACGTCGCCTCGTTGCAGGAGGTAGAACAATCCCTGGCCCTCGGTGGTGAGGGCGTCGGGCTGCTGCGTTCGGAGTTTCTGTACCTGGACCGCAGCCGTGCACCGAGCCCGCACGAACAAGCCGGCACCTACGCCGCCATTGCCTGTGCCTTGGGCACCGAGCGCAATCTGGTGGTCCGCACTCTGGATGTGGGCGGCGACAAACCATTGGCCTATGTACCGATGGACAGCGAGGCCAACCCCTTTCTCGGCTTGCGCGGTATTCGCCTATGCCTGGAGCGCCCGCAGTTGTTGCGTGAACAGTTGCGCGCGATCCTTGCCAGTGCCGGTTTCGCACGCCTGCACATCATGTTGCCGATGGTCAGCCTGCTGTCGGAGTTGCACCTGGCCCGCACGATGCTTCAGGAAGAAGCGCTGGCGCTCGGGCTCACCGAGCTGCCGAAGCTGGGCATCATGATCGAAGTGCCGTCTGCCGCCTTGATGGCTGATGTGTTTGCGCCGCATGTGGATTTCTTCTCCATCGGCACCAACGACTTGACCCAATACACCCTGGCCATGGACCGTGACCACCCGCGCCTGGCCAGCCAGGCCGACAGCTTTCACCCAGCGGTATTGCGTTTGATCGCCACCACCGTCAAGGCCGCCCACGCCCACGGCAAGTGGGTAGGGGTGTGCGGCGCGTTGGCGTCCGAGGCGCTGGCGGTGCCGGTGTTGATTGGCCTGGGGGTGGATGAGCTGTCGGTCAGCGTGCCGTTGATCCCGACCATCAAGGCCACTGTGCGCGATCTGGACCTGGCTGACTGCCAGCTTATCGCCCGCCAGGTACTGGGCCTGGAAGAAGCCGCCCAAGTGCGTGAAGCCCTGCGCCTGTACCACGCGGCTACCGTTGAAACCTCACCTGTTGTGGAGCACTGAGCATGTTCGAGAAAATACAGCGGGCGTTCTGGAAAGCCCTGACCCCGGATCTGGTTGCCGAGACGGCCACTGCGCCGACGCAGAGTCTGTTGTCGGCCGAAGTGCTGAGCGCATTGGGTGGGGCCGATAACCTCAAGTCGCAGCAGCGTGTGGCGCTGACGCGGGTGCGGGTACAGTTGCAGGATGTGGGACGCCTGGATGAGATGAGGTTGAAGGCGGCGGGTGTGCCTGCCGTGATGGTGTTGGCGGGTGGGGTGGTGCATCTGCTCACCGGCTTATAGCCAAGTGAAGATCCAAGTGTGGGAGGGGGCTTGTCCCCTCCCACATGGCTGTTTGCAACATTCTTATAGCTGCGGGGTGTCTTCCGGCGGCTTGGTCTTGTCGATACCCGGCACGTGCAGGTTGCCCTCGACCACCTGGTTGCCCTCCAGCTGCGGCTGGGTTACCCAGGTCAGGATGTCGTAGTAACGGCGGATGTTCGCCACAAAATGCACGGGCTCACCGCCGCGGGCATAGCCGTAGCGGGTCTTGCTGTACCACTGCTTCTGCGAGAGGCGCGGCAGCATCTTTTTCACATCCAGCCACTTGTTCGGGTTCAGGCCGTCGCGCTTGGCCAGGGTGCGCGCATCTTCCAGGTGGCCGGTGCCGACGTTGTAGGCGGCGAGGGCGAACCAGGTGCGATCGGGCTCGGCGATGCTGTCGTCCAATTCATCCTTGATTCTCGCCAGGTACTTGGCACCGCCCATGATGCTTTGCTTGGCGTCCAGCCGGTTGGACACGCCCATGGCCTGGGCGGTGTTCTGGGTCAGCATCATCAGGCCGCGCACGCCGGTCTTGGAGGTGACGGCCGGTTGCCACAGGGATTCCTGATAGCCGATGGCCGCCAACAGGCGCCAATCGACTTTTTCTTCCTTGGCGTAGGTGCGAAAGTGTTTTTCGTACTTGGGCAGGCGCTGCTGCAGATGCTGCGCGAAGGTGTAGGCGCCGACATAGCCGAGCACATCGACATGCCCGTAGTAGCGGTCTTTCAGGCGCTGCAGGGTGCCGTTCTTCTCGACCTTGTCCAGGTAGCTGTTGATCTCGTTGAGCAGGCTGTTGTCATCACCCGCCGCCACGGCCCAGCTCTGGTTGCTGGCGTTGCCCAGGTCAAACGCCACGCGCACATTGGGGAAATACACCTGGTTCATCGCCACTTCGTTGGAGTCCACGAGGGTCAGGTCGATCTGACCCTCGTCCACCATGCGCAGCAGGTCGACCACTTCAACGGCGTCGGATTCTTCGTATTCGATTGCAGGATTTTGCTTTTTAAGCGCCGCCAGTTGTTCGGCGTGGGTGCTGCCCTTGAGCACCATGATCTTCTTGCCGACCAGGTCCGCCGCGTTGGTCGGGCGCGACTGGCCGTTGCGGTAGATGATCTGCGGGGTTACTTCGAGATAAGGATGGGAGAACCGCACCTGTCGCTGGCGCTGTTCACTGCTGACCAGGCCGGCGGCGGCGAGCACCGGGCCTTTGGGTTTGCCCAGCTGGCCGAACAGGTCGTCGAGATTGTCGGCGGTCTCGATTTCCAGCTTCACCCCCAGTTCGTCGGCAAAGCGCTTGACCAGTTCGTACTCGAAACCGGTTTCACCGTTGCGATCCTGGAAATAAGTCGCCGGACTGTTTCGGGTAACCACCCGCAACACACCATCCTCCTTGATTCGCTCGAGCGTGCTGGGTTTATCAACACAGGCGCTGAGCAGCAGGAAGAGTCCGGTGACGAAGAGCCATTTGGCGCATCGCTGGCGCAAAGCAGTTGGGGAGAACATTGGCGCAGTATACGCAAACGGCCCTCGGCGCCATATCTCGACAGCAGGGGACTTGTCTGCTAGCGCCCGTAAAACCGGGCTGCAGCCCGCAGAAACGCGGGTTGGCAAAGGTTTATGACGGTTAAAATAACTGCATGCGCGGCCCGGCAAAACGCCCCGGGAGCGTGCATTACCTGCCAACTGACGTTCGGCAGCGGCCGGCCGTAGCGTTTCGGGTGCCGTTGGCGGCGGTTTACGCTAGAATGCACGGCCTCAAAGCACACCCCCTTCCCGAGGCTGTCCCGAAGATGTTGATCCTGCGCGGCGCTCCTGCCCTTTCTGCCTTTCGCCACAGCAAACTCCTTGAGCAACTGAGCCAGAAGGTTCCAGCTGTTACAGGCCTGTATGCTGAATTTGCTCACTTCGCCGACGTTACCGGCGTCTTGACCGCCGACGAACAGCAAGTGCTCGCACGCCTTCTGAAGTACGGCCCCAGCGTTCCCGTTCAAGAGCCGACCGGCCGCTTGTTCCTGGTTCTGCCACGGTTCGGCACCATCTCGCCCTGGTCGAGCAAGGCCAGCGATATCGCCCGCAACTGCGGCCTTTCGAACATCCAGCGCCTGGAACGCGGTATCGCTTTCTACGTCGCCGGCCAGTTCAGCGAGGCCGAAGCCGAGCTGATCGCCAGCAGCCTGCACGACCGCATGACCCAGATCATCGTCAGCCAGCTGGAACAGGCTGCCGGCCTGTTCAGCCATGCCGAACCCAAGCCGCTGACCGCGATCGACGTGCTCGGCGGTGGCCGTGCCGCCCTCGAGAAGGCCAACACCGAACTGGGCCTGGCCCTGGCCGAAGACGAGATCGACTACCTGGTCAACGCCTTCAACGGCTTGAAGCGCAACCCGCACGACATCGAACTGATGATGTTTGCCCAGGCCAACTCCGAGCACTGCCGTCACAAGATCTTCAACGCCAGTTGGGACATCGACGGCGAAAGCCAGGAAAAAAGCCTGTTCGGCATGATCAAGAACACCTACGTGATGCACAGCGAAGGCGTTCTGTCGGCTTACAAGGACAACGCCTCGGTGATCGTCGGCTCCGTCGCCGGCCGTTTCTTCCCGGACCCTGAAACCCGCCAGTACGGCGCGGTGCAGGAGCCGGTGCACATCCTGATGAAGGTTGAAACCCACAACCACCCGACCGCGATTGCCCCGTTCCCGGGCGCAGCCACCGGTTCCGGCGGCGAGATCCGCGACGAAGGCGCCACCGGCCGTGGCGCCAAGCCAAAGGCGGGCCTCACCGGTTTCACCGTGTCGAACCTCCAGATCCCGGGCTTCGAACAGCCGTGGGAAGTGCCGTACGGCAAGCCTGAGCGCATCGTCAACGCACTGGACATCATGATCGAAGGCCCGCTGGGCGGCGCGGCGTTCAACAACGAGTTCGGGCGTCCGGCGCTGACCGGCTATTTCCGTACCTTCGAACAATCCATCACCACCCCGCGTGGCGATGAAGTACGCGGTTACCACAAGCCGATCATGTTGGCTGGCGGCATGGGCAACATCCGTGAGGAACACGTCAAGAAAGGCGAGATCCTGGTCGGCTCCAAGCTGATCGTGCTCGGTGGCCCGGCGATGCTGATCGGCCTGGGCGGCGGCGCCGCTTCCTCCATGGCCACCGGCACCAGCTCGGCGGACCTGGACTTCGCTTCCGTACAGCGCGAAAACCCGGAGATGGAGCGCCGCTGCCAGGAAGTCATCGACCGTTGCTGGCAGTTGGGCGACAAGAACCCGATCAGCTTCATCCACGACGTTGGCGCGGGTGGTCTGTCCAACGCCTTCCCGGAACTGGTCAACGACGGCGACCGGGGTGGCCGTTTCGAATTGCGCAATATTCCAAACGACGAGCCGGGCATGGCCCCGCACGAAATCTGGAGCAACGAATCCCAGGAACGTTACGTGCTGGCCGTTGGCGCCGAAGACTTCGCGCGCTTCCAGGCCATCTGCGAACGCGAGCGTTGCCCGTTTGCCGTGGTCGGTGAAGCCACTGCCGAACCGCAGTTGACCGTGACTGATAGCCACTTCGGCAACAGCCCGGTGGACATGCCGCTGGAAGTGCTGCTGGGCAAGGCCCCGCGCATGCACCGTTCGGCCGTGCGTGAAACCGAGCTGGGCGACGATTTCGACCCAAGCCCCCTGGACCTGGCCGACAGCATCGAACGCGTGCTGCACCACCCGTCCGTGGCAAGCAAGAGCTTCCTGATCACCATCGGCGACCGCACCATCACCGGCCTAGTTGCGCGTGACCAGATGGTCGGCCCGTGGCAAGTTCCGGTGGCCGACGTTGCCGTCACCGCCACCAGCTTCGACGTCTACACCGGTGAAGCCATGGCCATGGGCGAGCGTACCCCGCTGGCCCTGCTGGACGCTCCGGCGTCGGGGCGCATGGCCATTGGCGAAACCCTGACCAACCTTGCCGCGTCGCGCATCGGCAAGCTGTCCGACATCAAATTGTCGGCCAACTGGATGTCCGCTGCCGGTCACCCGGGTGAAGATGCACGTCTGTACGACACGGTTAAAGCGGTCGGCATGGAACTGTGCCCTGAGCTGGGCATCACCATCCCGGTGGGCAAGGACTCCATGTCCATGGCCACCCGCTGGAACGAGAACGGTACGGACAAGAGCGTCACCTCGCCGTTGTCGCTGATCGTCACCGGCTTCGCACCCGTGACCGACATCCGCCAGACCCTGACCCCGCAACTGCGCATGGACAAGGGCACCACCGATCTGATCCTGATCGACCTGGGCCGTGGCCAGAACCGCATGGGTGCCTCCATCCTGGCGCAAACCCATGGCAAACTCGGCAAGCAGGCCCCGGACGTCGATGACGCCGAAGACCTGAAAGCCTTCTTCGCCGTGATCCAGGGCCTCAACGCCGACGGCCACTTGCTGGCTTACCACGACCGTTCCGACGGTGGCCTGCTGACCAGCGTTGTCGAGATGGCCTTCGCCGGCCACTGCGGCCTGAACATCGTGCTCGACAGCGTTGCCGAGGCGGCGGCTGAAATCAACGGCATCCTGTTCAACGAAGAATTGGGCGCGGTGATCCAGGTTCGCCAGGACGCTACCCCGGATGTCCTCGCACAGTTCAGCGCCGCCGGCCTGGACGACTGCGTGGCGGTGATTGGCCAGCCGGTCAACAACGGCGAAATCAATATCTCCTTTGATGGCGACACGGTGTTCTCGGGTCAGCGCCGCTTGCTGCAGCGCCAGTGGGCCGAGACCAGCTACCAGATCCAACGCCTGCGTGATAACGCCGACTGCGCCCAGCAGGAATTCGACGTGATCCTGGAAGAAGACAACCCGGGCCTGAGCACCAAGCTCAGCTTCGACGTCAACCAGGACATCGCCGCGCCTTACATCAAGAAAGGCATCCGCCCACAAGTTGCCGTACTGCGTGAGCAAGGCGTCAACGGCCAGGTGGAAATGGCGGCTGCGTTCGACCGTGCCGGCTTCAATGCGATCGACGTGCACATGAGCGACATCCTCGCCGGTCGCGTTGACCTCAATGAGTTCAAGGGCTTGGTCGCCTGCGGCGGTTTCTCCTACGGCGACGTGTTGGGTGCCGGTGAAGGCTGGGCCAAGTCGGCCTTGTTCAACAGCCGTGCCCGCGATGCGTTCCAGGGCTTCTTCGAACGCAACGACAGCTTCACCCTGGGTGTGTGCAACGGTTGCCAGATGATGTCCAACCTTCACGAGCTGATCCCGGGCAGCGAGTTCTGGCCGCACTTCGTGCGCAACCGTTCCGAGCAGTTCGAAGCCCGTGTCGCCATGGTGCAGGTGCAGGAATCCAACTCGATCTTCCTGCAAGGCATGGCCGGTTCGCGTATGCCGATCGCCATCGCTCACGGTGAAGGCCATGCCGAGTTCGCCAGCGAAGAAGCCTTGCTTGAAGCCGACCTGTCCGGTTGCGTGGCCATGCGTTTCGTCGACAACCACGGCAAGGTCACCGAGGCCTACCCGGCCAACCCGAACGGCTCGCCGCGCGGGATCACCGGCCTCACCAGCCGCGACGGTCGCGTCACCATCATGATGCCGCACCCGGAGCGTGTGTTCCGCGCCGTGCAGAACTCGTGGCGTCCGGAAGAGTGGAACGAAGACGGCGCCTGGATGCGCATGTTCCGCAACGCCCGCGTGTGGGTGAACTAAGGCTGTGTACAAGCTCGCCTTCTTTGTGCCCGCCAGCCACGTGGAGACGGTAAAAAACGCCGTCTTCGCCGCAGGTGGCGGCCGCATCGGCAACTACGACAGCTGCGCCTGGCAAGTGCCGGGCCAGGGCCAATTCCGCGCGTTGGACGGCAGTCAGCCGTTTATCGGGCAGGTGGGCCAGGTTGAAGTGGTTGAAGAGTGGAAGGTTGAGCTGGTGGTGGCGGATGAGTTGATCGTGGCTGTCGTGGCTGCGCTCAAACTCAGCCATCCGTACGAAACGCCGGCGTATGAGGTGTGGCAGTTAGCGGATTTTTGATTCGCACGCTGCATAAACAAGAAACCCGCTGGGCCAGTTTGGTCAGCGGGTTTTTTGTTGACGGTGAAATCCCATCGCCGGTGCTTAATCTGGCTTTTGACATCGACGGTTCACACCTTTTTCCACTTGTCGGAATACCTCGCGCACCTGTTAACTTTGACAGTTACGGTAGGAGTTCCAGTCATGTTTACTAGCTTTTCATCTAATGGAAAGGAGAAGTGACATGTCAGTTTCTATCATCAGAGTCGCCGATGGGGGAACAGCCATCCCGAACCCCGGCACGACGCCTGCTAGAACGCTCAGAATTGTCGGAGAGTCAACGGTGGCCAATCAATACATCAAGATCACTGATGGCGTTGGCGGGCCCGTTCTAGTGATTTCCAAGGAACCTGTGAATGGTGATTTTTCTCTCGAAGTCTCTAACCTGAAGGCAATGACTTACAATTTCGTGGCTTCGACGCGAGGTGATACACATCATTCGGCGCCATGGGTGGTGACAGTAACGTAGCCACGACCACTGATCATTCCTACCCGTGTGGGTGGGAATGATCAGCTGTCGCCTGAGAAGCTAAGCTCTTGCGTTGACTACACGGCCACTGACCAAGCGTTCCAGTGCCTCACCCAATCCTGAAGCTTTGTCACCAATCAGCAAGTGCCAGATACCGCTATCGAGTTGGCTCACGCCTTGGCAACCCAGCGCAGTCAGGTCCGTTTCCGATAACACTGAATCATCCCCCAACTCCACCCGCAACCGCGTCATCGCCACCGTTTCCAACTGCCGCACATTGGCCCGACCACCCAGCGCATTCAACCATTTCTCGGCTTCCTGCACATTCACCGTCATCGGTTTATCCACAGGCACAACGCTCACCGGCGTATTGGGCACAAACGACGGCATGGCCAGGCGAATCTCATCGGCGATGCTGTCGGCCATCGGCCCGACCACCACCTGCAAACTCCCACCGTTGCCCGGCCGCACGACAGCCATGGCGCCCAGCGCTTTGAGTTGCGCATCCACCGCCTTGTTGCGATCCACCATGTCCAACCGCAGGCGCGTGGTGCAGGCGCCGACGCTCAGCAGGTTCTCTGCACCGCCCAAGGCCTGGATGTAAGCCGTAGCACGTTGGTTGTCGCTCATGACCTCTGCCTGCGCCACCTGGATATCTTCACGCCCTGGCGTCTTCAGGTTGAACCGACGAATGCAGTAATTGAACACGCTGTAATAGATCAGCGCGTAGGCCAGGCCCACCGGGAACACCAACCAGCCGTTGGTGGACTTGCCCCAGCCCAGTACCATGTCGATAAACCCACCGGAGAAGGTAAACCCGAGGTGGATATTCAGCAGATTGGTGACCGCCATCGACAGGCCGGTCAGCACCGCATGGATCAGGTACAGGAACGGCGCCAGGAACATGAACGCGAATTCAATCGGCTCGGTCACCCCGGTCAAGAACGAGGTCAGTGCCATCGACAGGAAAATCCCGCCCATGACTTTACGGCGCTCCGGCAGTGCATTGCGGTACATCGCCAGGCAGGCGGCAGGCAGGCCGAACAGCATCACCGGGAACATGCCGGTCATGAACTGGCCACCTTTGGGGTCGCCGGCGAAATAGCGGGTAAGGTCGCCGGTCACGACCGCACCGGTGGCCGGGTCGGTAAAGCTGCCGAACACAAACCACGCCATATTGTTGAGGATGTGGTGCAGGCCGGTGACGATCAGCAGGCGGTTGAACACGCCGAACACAAACGCGCCGAGGCTGCCGCTTTCCATCAGCAGCACGCCAAAACTGTTGATGCCATGCTGGATGGGCGGCCAGATCAAGCCAAAGATCACGCCCAGCCCGACCGCACTGAACCCGGTCACAATCGGTACGAACCGTCGTCCACCGAAGAACGCGAGGTACTCCGGCAGCTTGATGTCCTTGAAGCGGTTGTACAGCCCGCCGGCCATCAAGCCGCTGGCGATCCCGGCGAGCATGCCCATGTTGATGCTGGTGTCCATCACCTTGAGGGTGGAGATCATCACCAGGTAACCAATCGCGCCGGCCAGGCCCGCGGTGCCGTTGTTGTCACGGGCAAAGCCTACCGCGATGCCGATGGCGAAGATCAGCGCCAGGTTGGCGAAGATCGCCTGGCCGGCGTCGTGCATCACCGCGATATTCAAAAGATCGGTGTCGCCCAGGCGCAGCAAGAGGCCGGCGATCGGCAAGATCGCAATCGGCAGCATCAGGGCGCGGCCCAGGCGTTGCAGACCTTCGATAAAGTGTTGGTACATGGCGTGTCTCCTTTTTTCTTGTTGTTGTCAGCTCAGCGGCCAGTGGTGTTGACAGGCTTGGCGAACCACCCTGGCGCTGCTCAGGTCAAGCAGGCCCTGGCTCAGTTGCCGGCATTGCGCTGCGTCCAGGTGCCGGACGCGGTCCTTGATTTCGCCAATCTGCAGCGGGCTCACCGACAGCTCGCTGACCCCCAGGCCGACCAATACCGGCGTGGCCAGCGGGTCGGAAGCGAGGGCGCCACACACACCCACCCAACGCCCATGCCGGGCCGCGCCGGCACAGGTCTGGGCGATCAATCGCAGCAGGGCCGGGTGCAAGGCGTCGACCCGGGCGGCGAGGCCGGCGTGGTCGCGGTCCATGGCCAGGGTGTATTGGGACAGGTCGTTGGTGCCGATGGACAGGAAGTCCGCGTGCTCGGCCAGTTGTTCGGCCATCAGCGCAGCGGCCGGCACTTCGATCATCACCCCCAGTTCCGGACGCGTGGTCAGTTCCAACGTTGTGCATAACTCATCGAGGCGCTGGCGAATCTGCAGCAGTTCGTCGACTTCGCTGACCATCGGCAACAGGATGCGGCAGCGTCCCAACGGGTTGACTTGCAGCAAGGCGCGCAATTGCTGGTCGAGCAATTCGGGGCGCGCCTGCGCCATGCGGATGCCGCGCAGGCCCAGCACCGGGTTGGCTTCCACAGGCAGCGGTAAATAGTCGAGCTGCTTGTCGCCGCCCACATCGATGGTGCGGATAATCACGGACTTATCGCCCATCGCGTCGAGCACGGCTTGATAGGCTTGGCGTTGTTCCTGCTCATCCGGCGCGGTGCGGCGGTCAACGAAGAGGAACTCGGTGCGCAGCAGGCCGACGCCGTCGGCGCCGTTTTCAAACGCCACCTGGGCCTCGGCGCTGGAGGCGACATTGGCGGCAATTTCAATGCGTACGCCATCGGTGGTGCATGCCGGTTCCCGGGCCTGTGCCTGTTGTTGCTGGCGGCGGCGTTTTTGTGCGTCGCGAATCTGGTGCACTTCGGCGTGGCGCGCTTCGCTGGGCGCCAGTTCCAGGCGGCCGTTGGCGGCGTCGAGCACGACGCGTTGGCCTTGCGGCACGTCGAGGACTTCACTGCCCAGCGCGACCACACACGGCAGCCCCTTGCCACGGGCCAGAATGGCGACGTGGGAGGTGGCGCCGCCTTCAGCCATGCAAATGCCGGCGGCGTTCTGCGCAGTCAGTTGCAGCAGGTCGGATGGCGTCAGCTCATGGGCGCTGACAATCGCGCCGGCGGGCAGTTCGAAATGCCAGGCTTCGCCCAGCAGCGCACGCAGCACACGTTGCTGCAAATCGCGCAGGTCGTTGGCGCGCTCGGCAAACAGCGGCTTGCCCAGGGCCAGCAGTACGGCACATTGCGCCTGGATTGCGTCGCGCCAGGCGTGGGTGGCGGCGCTGCCCTGTTCGATGGCGGCAGTGGCGGCTTCCAGCAGGGCCGGGTCTTCGAGCAGGGCGAGGTGGGCGGCGAAGATGTCTTCTTCTTCGATGCTCTTGCGCTGGCGGGCGTGGTCCAGCGTACTGCGGATTTCACCGCGTACCTGCTCCAGCGCAGTGTCCAGCCGGCGCAGTTGTTCATCGACGATGTGATTGCCGCTATCGTGCGGCAGTTCGATGCCGGCCAGGCGGAACAACGGCCCGCAGACCAGCCCCGGCGCGGCGCACACGCCTTGCAGTACACCGGCTTCGGTGTTGGCGCGGCGCGGCGCGGCGACGGCTGGCGCGTGGTGCTCCTCTTTAATGCTGGCGGACAGGGCGGCGACCAACGCTTGCACAGCCGCCTCGGCATCCTTGCCACGACAGGTCACCTGCACCTCATCGCCTTCGCCGATGCCCAGCCCCAGCAAACCGATCAGGCTGTCACACGCGGCGTATTTCTCGCCGAAGCGCAGATGGGCGGTGCTGCTGAAACCCTGTGCGGTCTTGCGGATCAACGCTGCAGGGCGGGCATGCAAACCGCCACGGTGGGTAATGCGTACGCTGGCGCTGGCCTCCAAGGCGCAGTTATCCACAGCCGTTTCAAGCGCTGACGTCGAGCGCGCAGTGATCTGCAGCAACGGCTGGCCGACCTCAACGGTTTGCCCTGCGAGCGCGCGTAGTTCAAAACGCTCGCCATTGGTCAGAATGATCAGGCTGACCAGGCTTTTGCACTGGCGCGCGATGCGGTCCAGATCAAACTGCACCAGCGCCTGGCCCAGTTTCACCCGTGCGCCGTTCTCAACCAACAGCGCAAAGCCTTCGCCATTGAGTTCTACCGTGTCGATGCCCACATGCATCAAGATTTCGGCGCCGTTCTCGGCACGGATCGTCAGTGCATGCCCGGTGCGGGCCACATGGATGATCACCCCGTCACACGGCGCGTGCAGGCGATCATTCAGCGGGTCGATGGCAATCCCATCGCCCATGGCGTGGCTGGCGAACACTTCGTCGGGAACGTTGCCCAGGCTCAGCACCGGTCCGCTTAAGGGGGCGCTTAGGGTCAATGCATTATTGTTGTTGGACATGGACACGGTACTCATCAGGAAAACGGTGCACACCACTCAGTGGGTGCGGGTAACTTTGCTCAGGTGACGCGGTTGGTCCGGGTCCATGCCCCGTGCCACCGCCAGGCCGGCGGCCATCACGTAAAAGCTCTGGATCGCCAGGATCGGGTCCAGGCTCGGGTGTTCGGCGCGACTCAGGGTCAGGTCGCGTTCGCCGATATCATCCGGCGCGGCCAGCAACACGCGGGCGCCACGCTGGCGCATATCGGCGGCCAGGCTCAGCAGGCCGGCCTGTTCGGCGCCGCGGGGGGCAAACACCAGCAAGGGGTAGTTCTTGTCGATCAACGCCATCGGCCCGTGGCGCACTTCGGCGCTGCTGAAGGCTTCGGCCTGGATCGCCGAGGTTTCCTTGAGCTTGAGCGCAGCTTCCTGGGCGATGGCAAACCCGGCACCACGGCCGATCACCATCAGTTGCCGGCAGTCGCGCAGGGCATCTATCGCCAGGCTCCAATCCTGCTGGGCGGCGGTACGCAGCTCGTCCGGCAAGGCGCGGCAGGCTTGCAGCAAAGCCTCTTCCTGGTTCCAGTGGCCGATCAGCAGCGCGCTGGCGCTCAAGGTGGCGATAAAGCTTTTAGTCGCGGCAACGCTTTGTTCCGGCCCCGCGCACAGCGGCACGTGGAATTCGCAGGCGGCCTCCAGTGGCGAGCCCTCGGCGTTGACCAGCGAGATGCTCAGGGCGCCGCGTTTGCGCAACAGGCGCAGGCTGTTGACCAGGTCCGGGCTTTGCCCCGACTGGGAAAAACCGAACGCCACCTGGCCGCTGACCTTCAATGGCGCCTGCAACAAGGTCACCACCGACATCGGCAACGACGCCACCGGGATACCCACGTGCTGCATGGCCAGGTAGGCAAAGTAACTGGCGGCGTGGTCCGAGCTGCCGCGGGCGATAGTCATCGCCACTTGCGGCGGCTGGCGGCGCAGGCGGCCGGCGACTTCTTCCAGCAGCGGATCCAGGCGCTGCAGTTGTGCCGCGACGGCGTCACATGAGGCCAGGGCCTCTTCAAGCATTTTTGAAGTCAATGGTTTCTCCTTCGACCATTACGTCGGTCAGATGCAGGGAGCGGTCCAGGCGCACGCAGTCGGCAAAACTGCCGGGTTGCAGGCGACCGCGTTCTTCCAGGCCCAGGTAGTCCGCGGGAAACTGCGACAGGCGTTGTGAGGCTTCGCTGATCGGCAGGCCGATTTTCACCAGGTTGCGCAGTGCCTGATCCATGGTCAGGGTGCTGCCGGCGAGGGTGCCGTCGGGCAGGCGCACACCGCCCAGGCATTTGGTCACGGTGTGGCTGCCCAGCTTGTATTCGCCATCGGGCATGCCGGCGGCGGCGGTGGAGTCGGTGACGCAGTACAGGCAGGGGATCGCGCGCAGCGCCACGTGCATGGCGCCGGGGTGGACATGCAGCAGGTCCGGGATCAATTCGGCGTACTTGGCGTGGGCCAGCGCCGCACCGACGATGCCCGGCTCGCGGTGATGCAGCGGGCTCATGGCGTTGTACAAATGGGTGAAGCTGGTGGCCCCGGCGGCGAGGGCGGCGACGCCTTCTTCGTAGCTGCCCAGGGTGTGGCCGATCTGCATGCGTACGCCGCGCTCGCTGAGGGCGCGGATCAGCGCGTCATGCCCGGCGATTTCCGGGGCGATGGTGATCACGCGGATCGGCGCCAGGCGCAGGTAGGCTTCCACTTCGGCCATCAGCGCGGTGTGGGCGAAATTGGGTTGGGCGCCGAGTTTTCCTGGATTGATGTAGGGGCCTTCCAGGTGTACGCCAAGCACTCGGGCGGCGCCTGTCGGGCGCTGCTCACAGAACGTGCCGAGCTGGCCCAGCACGCGAGAGATTTCGTCTACCGGCGCAGTCATGGTGGTGGCCAGCAGCGATGTCGTCCCAAATCGCACGTGGGTGCGGGTGATGGTCTCGAAGGCGTCGCTGCCTTCCATGATGTCAGCGCCGCCACCGCCGTGTACGTGCAGGTCGATAAAACCTGGTAGCAGGTACGGCAAATCGTTTTGCGCCGGGTCGCACGGCGTGCCTTCGACGGCGATCACCTTGCCGTGTGCGTGCACCAGGCGGCCGCGAATCCAGCCGCCGGGCGTGAGGATATTGTCTTCGGACATGGGCAGTTCTCTAAGGCCGCAACTCGGCGGCGAAGTCATACCTGCGCAGCTCGGCTACGAAGTCGTAGTAGTCGTTGCGGCAGTAGGTGTCGGTGATTTCAATCGGCGTGTTATCGGCGGTGTAGCCGACCCGAGTCATCAGCAGCATGGCGGTGCCGGGGGCAATGCCCACCAGCCTGGCGAACTCGTCCGATGCGTTGATCGCCTGGATATGTTGCAGAGCACGCACGATGGGTTTGCCGATGCCTTCGAGGTATTCGTACAGCGAATTGCCGATGGCCTGCGGTTGCGGCAGCACCGAGGCGGGCATCGCGGTCATTTCAATTGCCATTACGGTGTCATCGGCTTTGCGCAAACGCTTGAGGCGCGCCACTTTGTCGGTGGGCGACAGGCCCAGGCGGATCAGCTCTTCGTGGGTCGGCGGGGTGATTTCGCGTTCCAGCCATTGGGAGCTGGGCACAAAGCCCTTGAGCCTTAACATTTCGCTGAAGCCCGACAGGCGTGACAGCGGCTGTTCCAGGCGCGGGGTAATAAAGGTGCCGGAGCCCTGGCTACGGCGGATCAGGCCCTGGGCCAGCAGCACCTCCAGCGCTTTGCGGGCGGTGACCCGTGAGAGGCCCAATTGCTCGCTGAGGACGCGTTCCGATGGCAACGCCTGCTCGGATTTCCACTGGCCGGCATGGATCGCCGCTTCCAGGTTACGCGCCAGTTGCAGGTACAGCGGCGTGGATTGTTTGTCGTCGGGGCGCAGGGTCTGGATGGCATTCATCTTTCAGGTGTCCGATGCGGTTATTGGAGTGTTGTCGCCCGGTATTGGCCGGAAATTAATACCACTTAAATACCATGTCAATGCGCCAAAAACAGTGCAAACCACGGTTTTAAGGCCATGTAATGGGGCTTTGTATGAAGTGGTATTAGAGAGGTCTTTGCCGCGTGCAGAACGGCGCAGCGCGGCGCGGTGAACTGGTATTCACCGGCAGGCGCTGTAGGGGGGCAGGATTTTTTTCGAATTATTTTACGAATGGTGCGAGATTACGGACGAATCTCGATCAGGGTGCCATCTTTGACCAGGTTCCAGACTTCGCGCATGTCCACGTTGCGCATGCCGATACAACCGTCGGTCCAGTCCAGCGTGTGGAACAACTGCTCCGGGTAGTCCTCGCTGTCGGGAGTGCCGTGGATCATGATCATGCTGCCCGGTTTCACCCCTTCACGGCGGGCGCGGGCGGCGTCGCTGATGTTGGGGTAGGAAATGTGCATCGACAGGTTGAACTTGTCGCTGGTCTTGCGCCAGTCGATCCAGTAGAGGCCCTCCGGCGTGCGGCGGTCGCCCTCGATCAGCTTGGCACCCTTGGGGTTGCGGCCCAGGGAAATGCGGTAGGTCTTGAGAGGCTTGCCGTCGTTGATCAACTGCAACTGACGGGCAGACTTGAGCACCAGGATTTTTTCGACCGGCTTGCCGCCGATGATTTCCACCGTGGAGGCCGAAGACAACGTAGCGAATGACAGGCAGATAACAGCGAGCAACCAACGCATTGAAACGGTTTCCATTGTGGACGATGCCGCCTTGAGTGTTATTTGGCCGGTGGCTTCATGGGCGGCACCGACTCGCTGCGCACCGGGAATACGTGTTGGCGGCGGTCAGCGAAGAAGCATTCTAAGGTACGCCCGACCGTGCGGAAAGCCAGCTCTGACCAAGGGATCTCGGCTTCATCGAACAGCTTCACTTCAAGGCTTTCGGGGCCTGCGGCAAAATCCAGGTCGAGCAGTTCGGCGCGGTAGAAGATATGCACCTGGCTGATGTGCGGCACATCGATCAGGGTATAGATGCACAGGTTGCGTACGCGAGCGCAGGCTTCCTCGAGGGTTTCACGCATGGCCGCCTGCTCCACGGTCTCGCCGTTCTCCATGAAGCCTGCGGGCAGCGTCCAGTAGCCCAGGCGCGGCTCGATGGCGCGGCGGCACAGCAGCACTTTGTCGCCCCACACCGGCACCGTGCCGGCGACGATATTGGGGTTCTGGTAGTGAATGGTCGAGCAGTGGTCGCATACATAGCGCAGGCGGCTGTCGCCTTCGGGAATGCGCTGGGTGACCGGTTTACCGCACTGGCTGCAGAAGTTCATGCTGGGGTTCCTGGAGAGTGGGCCTATCTTGGCTTGGCGGGCAGGGCCCTGCAAGTTGTCGTTTCGCGACATGCACCGGGTTTTGGGGTTGGGTGCCTGCCCGCTTTGGTGCATGATGCAAGGTAGCCAACAGACCGAGATGACTCATGCTGGACGAGCTACTTCGCCGGGTAAGCAATCACACTCCCCACACGCTTGAGACTGACGGGCGTTTCCCCGAGGCCGCCGTGCTGGTGCCGATTACCCGCAGTGACGAACCGGAGCTGATCCTGACCTTGCGCGCCAGCGGCCTGTCGACCCACGGCGGTGAAGTGGCTTTTCCCGGTGGGCGCCGCGATCCGGAAGACCCCGACCTGATTTTTACCGCGTTGCGCGAAGCCGAAGAAGAAATCGGCCTGCCACCCGGTCTGGTGGAGGTGATCGGGCCGTTGAGTCCATTGATTTCCCTGCATGGCATTCGGGTCACGCCCTACGTCGGGGTGATCCCGGATTACGTCGAATACCTGGCCAACGATGCCGAGATCGCCGCAGTCTTCAGCGTGCCCCTGGAGTTTTTCCGCCAGGACCCGCGCGAACACACCCACCGAATCGATTACCAGGGACGCAGTTGGTACGTGCCCAGTTACCGGTTTGGCGAATACAAGATCTGGGGCCTGACGGCGATCATGATTGTCGAACTGATCAACCTGCTGTACGACGACGCCCAGATCAGCCTGCACCAACCCCCCAAGAGTTTCATCAACACCTGAGCCACCGCTTGAGTGGCAACGCCGTGAGGACACACCATGAAATACCGCCTGGGCGAAGCCCGCGTCGAGACCCATCCCCACAGCTGGGTGGCGCCCAATGCCACGCTGGTGGGCAAGGTCAAGCTGGAGGAGGGCGCGAACGTGTGGTTCAACGCGGTATTGCGTGGCGACAACGAACTGATCCTGATCGGCAAGAACAGCAATGTGCAGGACGGCAGTGTGATGCACACCGACATGGGCTACCCGCTGACCCTGGGCACCGGCGTGACCATTGGCCACAACGCCATGCTGCATGGCTGCACCGTCGACGACTACAGCCTGATCGGCATTAACGCGGTGATCCTCAATGGCGCCAGGATCGGCAAGCATTGCATCATCGGGGCCAACTCGCTGATTGGCGAAGGCAAGGAGATTCCCGACGGCTCGCTGGTGATGGGCTCGCCGGGCAAGGTGGTGCGTGAGCTGACCGAGGCGCAGAAACGCATGCTCGAAGCCAGTGCCGCGCACTATGTGCATAACGCGCAACGCTATGCGCGTGACCTGGTCGAGCAGGCAGAATGAACCCCGTTGAACGCCCCGTCGCCTCACCGTGCGTGAGCATTTGTGCGCTGGATGATGATGACATTTGCACCGGTTGCCAGCGCACCGTGGATGAAATCACCCGCTGGAGCCGCATGGACAATGCCGAGCGGCGGGTGGTACTCGGGCTGTGCCATGAGCGGGCGAAAGCGAGTGGGTTGGTGTGGATGATGCCCGGCAAATCCGGCGCCTGATAGATCGCTTTCGCGAGCAAGCCCGCTCCCACATTTTGACCGCGTTCCTGCAGGGTGAACACAGTCAACTGTGGGAGCGGGCTTGCTCGCGAAGAGGCACTCCCAGACGATATGTCTTTATTTGTGTACCCTGTGTGGCATTACCCACAGGTCCCTTCCCATGCTTTTCCTGATCGCCTACATCAGCAGCGTCGTGCTGATCAATTTCGCCTTTTCCACCGCCCCGCACCTGGATGTCATCTGGTCCGCCTGGGGTGGCCTGGTGTTTATCCTGCGCGACATGGTGCAGACGCGCTTTGGCCATGGCGCGATCGTCGCCATGCTGGCGGCGCTGGTGCTGTCATATGTGACGTCCGACCCGGCGATTGCCCTGGCCAGTGCCACGGCGTTCGCGGTGTCCGAGTGTATTGACTGGCTGGTGTTCACCATCACCAAGCGCCCCCTCCACGATCGCCTGTGGATAAGTTCGGCGCTGAGCATTCCGCTCGATACCTTTATTTTCTTCGGCCTGATTGGTGCGCTCACACCGGCGGTGGTGGGGACGGCATTGGTGTCGAAATTTGCCGGGGTCACGGTGGTGTGGCTGGTCATGGCGTGGCGCCTGCGCAAGCGTGCCGTCGCCAACTGAGGCCAATTTTTACAGTTCATGTAAAATGCCGGCCTTTCTCCCCCATGATCCGCTCCCCTGAGGACCTGAGATGACCCGAATCGGAACTCCATTGTCGCCAACCGCGACCCGCGTTTTGCTGTGTGGCTGCGGTGAGCTGGGCAAGGAAGTGGTGATCGAGCTGCAACGCCTGGGCGTTGAAGTGATTGCCGTGGATCGCTACGCCAACGCGCCGGCCATGCAGGTCGCCCATCGCAGCCATGTGATCAACATGCTCGACGGCGCGGCCCTGCGCGCAGTGATCGAGGCCGAGAAACCGCACTTCATCGTGCCGGAAATCGAAGCCATCGCCACCGCCACCCTGGTGGAACTGGAGGCCGAAGGCTTCACTGTGATCCCGACCGCGCGTGCCACCTCGCTGACCATGAACCGCGAAGGCATCCGTCGCCTGGCCGCCGAAGAGCTGGACCTGCCGACCTCGCCGTACCACTTCGCCGATACCTTCGAAGACTACAGCAAGGCCGTCCAGGACCTGGGCTTCCCCTGCGTGGTCAAGCCGGTAATGAGTTCGTCGGGCAAGGGCCAGAGCCTGCTGCGCAGCACTGACGACGTGCAGAAAGCCTGGGACTACGCGCAAGAGGGCGGGCGCGCCGGCAAAGGCCGCGTGATCATCGAGGGTTTTATCGACTTCGACTACGAAATCACCTTGCTGACCGTGCGCCACATCGGCGGCACGACCTTCTGCGCGCCGGTTGGCCATCGCCAGGAGAAGGGCGATTACCAGGAATCCTGGCAGCCGCAAGCGATGAGCCCGATTGCCCTGGCGGAGTCCGAGCGTGTCGCCAAGGCGGTCACCGAGGCGCTGGGTGGGCGTGGCCTGTTTGGCGTGGAGTTGTTCATCAAGGGTGATCAGGTGTGGTTCAGCGAAGTGTCGCCACGCCCCCATGACACTGGCCTGGTGACCCTGATCTCCCAGGACCTGTCGCAGTTCGCCCTGCACGCGCGCGCCATTCTGGGCCTGCCGATCCCGTTGATCCGTCAGTTCGGGCCTTCGGCTTCGGCGGTCATCCTGGTGGAAGGGCAGTCGACCCAGACCGCATTCGCCAACCTGGGCGCCGCACTGAGCGAGCCGGACACGGCGTTGCGACTGTTTGGCAAGCCAGAAGTGAATGGTCAGCGCCGCATGGGTGTGGCGTTGGCGCGGGATGAGTCGATCGAGGCCGCTCGGGCCAAGGCGACCCGTGCTTCCCAGGCTGTCGTTGTAGAGCTGTAATCGCGTACAGATCGTTCCCACGCTCTGCGTGGGAATGCCTTTTGTGACGCTCTGCGTCACGCTTTGGGACGCGGAGCGTCCCGGTCTGCATTCCCACGCGGAGCGTGGGAACGATCATCGACCGCATTCGCCAACCTGGGCGCCGCACTGAGCGAGCCGGACACGGCGTTGCGACTGTTTGGCAAGCCAGAAGTGAATGGTCAGCGCCGCATGGGTGTGGCGTTGGCGCGGGATGAGTCGATTGAGGCGGCACGGGCCAAGGCGACCCGTGCTTCCCAGGCTGTCGTTGTAGAGCTGTAATCGCGTACAGATCGTTCCCACGCTCTGCGTGGGAATGCCTTTTGTGACGCTCTGCGTCACGCTTTGGGACGCGGAGCGTCCCGGTCTGCATTCCCACGCGGAGCGTGGGAACGATCATCGGCCGCATTCGCCAACCTGGGCGCCGCGCTGAGCGAGCCGGACACGGCGTTGCGACTGTTTGGCAAGCCAGAAGTGAATGGTCAGCGCCGCATGGGTGTGGCGTTGGCGCGGGATGAGTCGATTGAAGCGGCACGGGCTAAAGCGACCCGTGCTTCCCAGGCTGTCGTTGTAGAGCTGTAATCACGTACAGATCGTTCCCACGCTCTGCGTGGGAATGCCTCTTGTGACGCTCTGCGTCACGCTTTGGGACGCAGAGCGTCCCGGTCTGCATTCCCACGCGGAGCGTGGGAACGATCATCAGGCGACCTTGTTCAAATCATTATCCCGCGTCTCTTTCAGGCACAGCACCGCAATCAAGCTGAGCAGCGCCGCCGCCGAGACATACCCGCCGACATAACTCAGCCCGCCCATCGCCACCAGCTTGGTCGCGAAGAAGGGGGCGGCCGACGCGCCGACAATCCCACCCAGGTTATACGCCGCCGAAGCGCCGGTATAACGCACGCGGGTCGGAAACAATTCCGGCAACAGTGCGCCCATGGGGGCGAAGGTCACGCCCATCAGGAACAGCTCCAGCGCCAGGAACAGCGCCACGGCCCAGGTTGAGCCATGGGTCAGCAGCGGCTCCATGGTGAAACCCGACAAAATCGCCAGGATCGCCCCGGCAATCAGTACCGGCTTGCGCCCATAGCGGTCACTGGCCAGGGCCGCCAGTGGCGTCGCCAACCCCATGAACAGCACGGCAAAGCACAACAGGGCGAGGAATGTCTCGCGGCTGTAGCCCAGTGTCGACACGCCATAGCTCAGGGAAAATGCGGTGGTGATATAGAACAGGGCATAACACACCACCATCGACGCGGCCCCCAGCAGTACTGGCGCCCAATGCTTGCTGAACAACTCCACCAACGGCACTTTCACCGGGGCCTCTTTGGCCACGGAGTTGGCGAACACCGGGGTTTCGTGCAGCTTCAAGCGTGCATACAGGCCGACCATCACCAACGCGGCGCTGAGGATGAACGGGATGCGCCAGCCCCAACTGCGAAATTGCTCGTCGCTCAGGCTCATGGCCAAAATCAGGAATAAGCCGTTGGCGGCCAGGAACCCAATCGAAGGCCCCAGTTGCGGAAACATGCCGAACCAGGCGCGTTTGCCTTTCGGCGCGTTCTCGGTGGCCAGCAACGCTGCGCCACCCCATTCCCCGCCAAGGCCAAGGCCCTGGCCGAAACGCAGCACGCACAACAGGATCGGCGCCCACGCTCCGATGCTGTCATAGCCGGGCAGCAAGCCAATCAGCGTGGTACACACCCCCATCAGCAACAAGGACGCGACCAGCGTGGATTTGCGGCCGATGCGGTCGCCAAAGTGGCCAAACAGCGCCGAACCCAGCGGGCGGGCGATAAAAGCGATACCGAAGGTCAGGAACGACGCCAGCATCTGTGCGGTGCCGGAGGTCTGTGGGAAGAACACCGGGCCGATCACCAGCGCCGCAGCGGTGGCATAGATGTAGAAATCGTAGAATTCGATGGCAGTGCCGACGATGCTCGCCGTGGCGACCCGTGCGGTCGAGTTGCTCGGGGCGGCGCTCGCGGCCTCGT
The DNA here is from genome assembly GCF_022836895.1 of Pseudomonas palleroniana. Lineage (NCBI taxonomy): Bacteria > Pseudomonadati > Pseudomonadota > Gammaproteobacteria > Pseudomonadales > Pseudomonadaceae > Pseudomonas > Pseudomonas palleroniana. The sequence goes on from NZ_CP092411.1 coordinate 1,697,044, forward strand.
TGTAGGTGGTGCTCATGGCAGTATCCCTGACAGTCATTGCGCGTTTGGACGCGGATTTTTATTGGTCGAACACCCAGGGTTCAGGGCAGTGCGCGGAGTGGCTCGGGATGGGAGCAAACACCGGTCAGACAGGATGGTGCGGTGCCTGGACGCGCTCAGTGCGGGTAGCACGCGGTCGGGCGGGGCTTGGATAAGCCGCCCGATTATAGGAAGGGGGTTGCAGTTCCAACAAGAGGGTCAGGCGGCGACCGGCACCCGGCTGGTGTGCCAGATCAGCACTTTGCTGACTCGGTTGTCCTCGGTCTCGAGGATTTCCAGGCGATAACGGCCGATTTTCAGGCACACCGCGCAGTCGGGAATGGTCTCCAGCGCTTCGGTCACCAGACCGTTGAGGGTCTTGGGGCCGTCGCTGGGCAGGTGCCAGCCCAGGCTCTTGTTCAGCTCGCGGATCGAGGCGGCGCCGTCGATGATGTAGCGGCCGTCTGTCTGGGCTTCGATATGCGGGTTGTCCGAACTTTGCTCGCTTTCGAATTCGCCGACGATTTCTTCGAGGATATCTTCCAGGGTGACGATGCCCAGCACTTCGCCGTATTCGTCCACCACCATGCCCAGGCGGCGTTGCTGTTTGTGGAAGTTCAGCAGTTGCAGCTGCAGGGGCGTGCTTTCCGGTACGAAGTAAGGCTCATGGCAGGCGGCGAGCAACGCTTCCTTGGTCAGGCTGGCATCGGGCAACAAGTGCTGGATCTGCCGCGTGTTGAGCACGGCTTCGACCTGGTTGATGTCGCTGTGGAACACCGGCAGGCGGGTGTGCTGGGAGGTGCGCAGTTGTTCGATGATCTCTTCGGTCGAGTCGTCCAGGTTGATCCCGTCCACCTCGCTGCGAGGCACCAGGATGTCGTTGACCGTGATGTTGTCCAGCGCGTGGATACCCGGCAAGCCAGGCGTTCGGCCTTCGTCCGAGTCTGGTTGCGGCTCATCGTCATGCTCGGGCAACGGCTGGTCGCTGTTTTTTACCACGCCGGATTTACGCGCGAACGGGCGCAGCAGCAACAGGCTGATGCCATTGAGCAGCCAGGCCAGGGGGTAGAGGATTTTCAGGGGGATGCCCAGCAGCGCATTGCCAAACCCCAATACGGCCTGCGGGTGGCGGGTGGCCAGGGCGCGGGGCAGGTAGTCGGCGAGTATCAGCAACAGCGCGCAGGCAATCAGCCAGCCGAGCCAGGGGCCGTTCTGCGCCCAGGCGTAGATGGCCAGCAAGGTGCAGAGAATCACCACGCCAGCGCGGCACAGGCTGTTGCACAGGATCAGGCTGTTACGCGGGAAGCTCAGGCGGGCGGCGGCCTTGTCGCCCTGGCGTGTACCGGGGCGCAGGGCCAGCAGGTGCTGTTGTGCGGCTTCGATGGCGGTAAACAGCGCCGCCCATAAAATCAGCAGGGCGATTACCGCGAGCATCGGCCCCAGGGGCAAGTTGTCCATTTTTGCTGCCCGTCAGATATGCAGGATGTATTCGCGAACCAGCTTGCTGCCGAAATAGGCCAGCATCAGCAGGCAGAACCCGGCCAGGGTCCAGCGGATCGCCTTGTGCCCGCGCCAGCCAAGGCGGTTGCGCCCCCACAGCAGCACGCTGAACACCACCCAGGCCAGGCACGCCAGCAGGGTTTTGTGCACCAGGTGCTGGGCGAACAGGTTTTCGACGAACAGCCAGCCGGAGATCAGTGACAGCGACAGCAGCGTCCAGCCGGCCCACAGGAAGCCGAACAACAGGCTTTCCATGGTTTGCAGCGGTGGGAAGTTCTTGATCAGCCCGGACGGATGTTTGTTTTTCAGCTGGTGGTCCTGCAACAGCAGGAGCAGAGCCTGGAACACCGCAATGGTGAACATGCCGTAGGCCAGGACCGACAACAGGATGTGAGTCAGGATGCCGGGCCCTTCATCAATGACCTGCACGGTGCCGGTCGGCGTGAAGTGCGCCAGCAGTACCGTCAATGTTCCCAGCGGGAATAACAGGACCAGCAGGTTCTCGACGGGAATGCGGTAGCACGCCAGCAGGGTCAGCGCGATGACGGCGGCGGCGATCAGGCTGGCGGCGCTGAAAAAGTCCAGGCCCAGGCCGACCGGTGTCATCAGGTGGATGAACAGGCTCGTGGCATGGGCCAGCAGGGCCAGGACGCCAAGGCCGACGAGCAGACGTTTGTCCGCTTTAGTGCCTTGGGCCAGACGAGTGCCCTGATAGAGGGTCGCAGCGGCGTACAAGATGGCGGCGGCGAGGCTGGGTAGCAAGCTGGGTGACAAAGGGAGCATAAATCCTGATAGACAAGCCCGAAAGGCGTTGAGTTTGGCATACCCCCGCGTTCCACGAAAGACTCCCGGGCCAGACAGCGGGTGTGCATGGGCGCAGTCTTCGCTATAATCCGCGATCTGCCCACGCCGCAGGCTCGCCGAGCGCTGTTTTTAATAGCGATTTATCACAGCCTGGGCTGCCATTACCTCGGTCTACCATTGCACTTCGATGAATAGGGCCTGAAAGGATCGCGCATGTTTGAAAACTTGACTGACCGTCTCTCGCAGACGCTGCGCCACGTTACCGGCAAGGCCAAGCTGACCGAGGACAATATTAAAGACACCTTGCGTGAAGTACGCATGGCGTTGCTGGAAGCCGACGTGGCCTTGCCTGTGGTCAAGGACTTCGTCAACTCGGTCAAGGAGCGCGCGGTCGGCACCGAAGTGTCGCGCAGCCTGACGCCGGGCCAGGCTTTTGTGAAGATCGTCCAGGCTGAACTCGAAAGCCTGATGGGCGCGGCCAACGAAGATCTGAACCTCAGCGCCGTGCCTCCGGCCGTTGTGCTGATGGCCGGTCTGCAAGGTGCGGGCAAGACCACCACCGCCGGCAAGCTGGCGCGCTTCCTTAAAGAGCGCAAGAAGAAGTCGGTCATGGTGGTGTCGGCCGACGTATACCGTCCGGCGGCAATCAAGCAGTTGGAAATGCTGGCGGGCGAAGTGGGCGTGACCTTCTTCCCGTCCGACCTGAGCCAGAAGCCGGTCGACATTGCTAACGCTGCTATTAAAGAAGCAAAACTCAAATTCATCGACGTGGTCATCGTCGATACCGCCGGTCGCCTGCACGTCGACGAAGAGATGATGGGCGAGATCAAGGCGCTGCATGCCGCGATCAACCCGGTCGAGACCCTGTTCGTGGTCGACGCCATGACCGGCCAGGATGCGGCCAACACGGCCAAGGCCTTCGGTGACGCGCTGCCGCTGACCGGTGTGATCCTGACCAAGGTCGATGGTGATGCCCGTGGCGGTGCCGCGTTGTCGGTGCGTGCCATTACCGGCAAGCCGATCAAGTTCATCGGTATGGGCGAAAAGAGCGAAGCGCTCGAGCCGTTCCACCCTGAGCGTATTGCTTCGCGCATCCTCGGCATGGGCGACGTACTCAGCCTGATCGAACAGGCCGAAGCCACCCTCGACAAGGACAAGGCCGACAAGCTGGCCAAGAAGCTGAAGAAGGGCAAGGGCTTCGATCTCGAAGACTTCCGCGACCAACTGCAACAGATGAAGAACATGGGCGGCCTTGGCGGCCTGATGGACAAGCTGCCGAACATCGGCGGTGTGAACCTGGCGCAGATGGGCAATGCCCAGGGTGCGGCAGAGAAGCAGTTCAAGCAGATGGAAGCCATCATCAACTCCATGACCCCGGCCGAGCGCCGCGACCCTGAGCTGATCAGCGGTTCGCGCAAGCGCCGGATCGCCATGGGTTCCGGCACCCAGGTGCAGGACATCGGTCGCTTGATCAAGCAGCACAAGCAGATGCAGAAGATGATGAAGAAGTTCTCCGCCAAAGGCGGCATGGCCAAGATGATGCGCGGCATGGGCGGTATGTTGCCCGGCGGCGGCATGCCAAAAATGTAAAAGTTTCGAGCGGGAGCGTGCTCCTGCTCCGCCCCACAAGGATGTGGGATCTCCAGCAAACCCGCCGTTGGCGGGGGCTGACTCGCCGTTTTAACCGACGGCCCTATAGCAGATCTGAATGGCACGCCGATAGGCGCCAGAAAAAGACATTTGCAAAAGTCCGGATATTCCTTAGAATATGCGGCCTTTCGGGCACCTATGCCCGCTGTGCATTTAGATTTGCAGCACCGACTACAGGAACGATGTTCACATGCTAACAATCCGTCTTGCCCTTGGCGGCTCCAAAAAGCGCCCGTTTTACCACTTGACCGTAACTGACAGCCGCAACCCACGTGACGGCTCTCACAAGGAACAAGTTGGCTTCTTCAACCCGATCGCTCGTGGTCAAGAAGTTCGTCTGTCCGTGAACCAAGAGCGCGTAGCCTACTGGCTGAGCGTTGGTGCACAACCATCTGAGCGTGTTGCTCAGCTGTTGAAGGACTCGGCTAAGGCCGCGGCCTGAGCAATATGAGCGCGACGCCAGCTGTTGCTGATGATTTGATCGTTATCGGCAAGATTTATTCTGTTCATGGCGTTCGCGGCGAAGTGAAGGTGTATTCCTTTACTGATCCGACTGAAAACCTGTTGCAGTACAAAACCTGGACGCTCAAGCGCGAAGGGAGTGTGAAACAGGTCGAGCTGGTCAGTGGACGCGGGAGCGATAAGTTCCTGGTCGCAAAGCTCAAGGGTCTTGATGATCGTGAAGAAGCTCGTCTTCTGGCCGGTTATGAGATCTGCGTGCCGCGCAACCTGTTCCCTGAATTGACCGACGGCGAGTACTACTGGTACCAGCTGGAAGGTCTGAAGGTTATTGATCAACTTGGGCAACTGCTCGGGAAAATCGATCATCTTCTGGAAACCGGCGCCAATGATGTAATGGTGGTCAAGCCTTGCGCTGGCAGCCTGGATGATCGCGAACGTCTGTTGCCCTATACGGAGCAATGCGTGTTGGCCGTCGACCTGGTCGCAGGCGAGATGAAGGTGGAATGGGACGCGGACTTCTAAGCGTGGCTAATTTGCGCATTGAAGTGATCAGTTTGTTTCCCGAGATGTTTTCTGCCATCAGCGAGTACGGCATCACCAGTCGGGCGGTGAAACAGGGGCTGTTGCAGCTTACCTGTTGGAACCCGCGAGACTACACGACGGATCGACATCACACTGTGGACGATCGCCCATTTGGCGGTGGCCCGGGCATGGTGATGAAGATCAAGCCCCTGGAAGACGCGTTGGTTCAGGCCAAGGCAGCAGCCGGGGAGAAGGCGAAGGTAATTTACCTGTCCCCTCAAGGCCGTCAGCTGAAACAGGCTGCGGTACGCGAACTGGCGAATGAGGAAGCATTGATCCTGATTGCCGGTCGCTATGAAGGCATTGACGAGCGGTTTATTGAAGCTCATGTCGATGAAGAGTGGTCGATTGGGGACTATGTCCTGTCTGGCGGCGAGCTGCCGGCGATGGTCCTGATAGATGCGGTTACACGACTGCTGCCTGGAGCTTTAGGGCATGTGGACTCTGCGGAGGAAGATTCCTTCACGGATGGTTTGCTGGATTGCCCGCACTACACCCGACCGGAGGTGTATGCGGATCAGCGTGTTCCCGACGTATTGCTAAGTGGCAATCACGCACACATCCGGCGTTGGCGTTTACAGCAGTCCCTTGGTCGGACCTATGAACGACGCGCCGATCTTCTGGAAAGCCGCTCGCTTTCTGGAGAAGAGAAGAAGCTGCTCGAGGAATACATCCTCGCGCGGGACGATAGTTAACAACGTATCGATGGTAGGTCCATTGACTTACCTTAGGAGCACAGCATGACTAACAAAATCATCCTTGCACTCGAAGCAGAGCAGATGACCAAAGAGATCCCTACCTTTGCCCCGGGCGACACCATTGTCGTTCAGGTGAAAGTGAAGGAAGGCGACCGTTCGCGTCTGCAAGCGTTCGAAGGCGTGGTAATCGCCAAGCGTAACCGTGGTGTGAACAGTGCTTTCACTGTTCGTAAAATCTCCAACGGTGTTGGCGTAGAGCGTACTTTCCAGACCTACAGCCCGCAAATCGACAGCATGGCCGTCAAGCGTCGCGGTGACGTACGTAAAGCCAAGCTGTACTACCTGCGTGACCTGTCCGGTAAAGCAGCTCGCATCAAGGAAAAACTGGCTTAAGTCCAGCTTCCCGATGCAGAAAAAAGCAGCCTACGGGCTGCTTTTTTGTGCCTGAAATTTGTCTATTTGCCGGTATTGTCCATGACCACCCGCCTCGAAGAAATCCAGCGCCGCACCGACCTGTCCGTTACTCACGTCACCAAGGCGGTGTTCCCGCCGACCACCAATCACCACAACACCTTGTTCGGCGGCACTGCCTTGGCCTGGATGGACGAAGTGTCGTTCATCACCGCCACGCGTTTTTGCCGCCTGCCGTTGGTGACGGTTTCCACTGATCGGATTGACTTCAACCATGCGATACCGGCCGGTTCCATCGTCGAGTTGATCGGCCGCGTGATCAAAGTGGGCAATACCAGTCTCAAGGTCGAAGTGGAAGTCTTCGTCGAGAGCATGAGCGCCGATGGCCGCGAGAAGGCGATCCAGGGCGTATTCAGCTTTGTGGCGATCGATGCCGACAAACGCCCGGTGCCGGTGTTGCCTGGGTTTGTTGACTGATTTATCCGGCTGCGCAGGTTTGCGGTTGGATCACTGCCAGCAAGGTCCAGCCGGCGGTGGGCTTCAAGCTGCTGTCCGGGGTGATGACGTGCACCCAGCCGCTGGTATCGCGGGCAAACAGCAGTGTCGCGCGATCACCATGCAGTGCCTGGTACTGCTCCAGCCCAAACCCCTCCGTGAGATGCGTGCTGTATAGCTCGGCGCCCTGGCCCAACAGGCTGGCGAGTTTGGTATAGCTCAAGGGTTGACTGCCCAGCAAGTGCCCGCGGTGCTCGTGGCTGGCCTTGTGTTTATCGGTGCGGCGGCTTTCCTGGCTGCTGGCCAAGGCGAACAGGCGATGGCCGAAGTCGTGGCGAAAACGCATGGCGGCCAGGGTATTCAGCTCGCCGGAGGGGGAGAGTGCCAACAGGTGGCCCAGCCCAACCAGATCCAGATGCGATTCGGCGTGTTGTGAAGCAGGATTGCCGAAGTAAGTGGGCAGTCCTTCCATGCGGCTGGCGCGGATGTTTTCCCAGCTTGAGTCGGTCAGCAACACGCGGCTGCCCAGTTGCTGCAGGGCCTTGCCCAGGATGCGCGCCGGGCCATTCGCACCGACGATCAGAAAACCGCTGGGCGCAGGCTCGGCGACTTTCAGCAGACGGGCCAGCGGGCGTGCCGTGGCGCTTTGCAGGACCACGGTGCCGATGATCACGGCGAACGTCAGTGGAACCAGGAGTAATGCGCCTTCATGGCCCGCCTCATCCAGGCGAATGGCGAAGATCGCTGAAACCGCTGCGGCCACGATCCCGCGTGGGGCGATCCATGACAGCAGCGCACGCTCGCGCCAATTCAGCCCGGAACCCCAGGTTGAAAGCGCGACGTTCAAGGGGCGTGCGATAAATTGAATGACCAGCAACAGAATCAGCACCAGCGGCCCCAAGGCGATCAAGGCATTCAGGTCCAGGCGCGCTGCCAGCAGAATGAATAGCCCGGAGATCAGCAGCACGCTGAGGTTTTCCTTGAAGTGCAGGATGTGCCGCACATCCACGCCCTTCATATTGGCCATCCACATGCCCATGAGGGTCACCGCCAGCAGGCCGGACTCATGCATCACCAGGTTGGCGGCGATGAATATCCCCAATACCCCCGCCAGGGTGGCCAGGTTGTGCAGGTATTCGGGCAGCCATTGCCGACGCATGATCTGCCCCAGCACCCAGCCGCCGGCAATGCCGAACAGGCTGCCGCACAGGATGACCCCACCGAAGGTCAGCAGGCTGTGGCTGAGGCCGTCGCCCGATGCGCGGGCGATGATGAAGCTGTAGACCACCACGGCCAGCAGCGCGCCGATCGGGTCAATGACAATGCCCTCCCAGCGCAGGATATTGGCGATGGACGCCTTGGGGCGCACCACCCGCAGCATGGGCACAATCACGGTGGGCCCGGTGACCAGGGTCAGGGTGCCGAACAAGAGGGCGAGCAGCCAGTCGAACCCCAGCAGCCAATGGGTGGCAACGGTAATCACCGCCCATGTCGACAGGGCGCCGAGCGTGACCAGGCGATGGACGACGCTGCCGATTTCCTTCCATTCCGAGAGGTGCAGGGTGAGGCTGCCTTCAAACAGAATCAGCGCCACGGCCAGGGATACCAGGGGCATCAGCAGCGGGCCGAACATTTCCTGAGGATTGAGCCAGCCCAGCACCGGGCCCACCAGGATGCCGCTCAACAACAGAAACAGGATGGCTGGAAGTTTCAGGCGCCATGCCAGCCATTGGCAGGCCAGTGCGGCCACGCCAATGCCGCCCAGTGCCAGCAGGATCTGTTGTTCGTTCATTGAAGCTCCCTGTTCCTTGAAATAGCAGGCTATGAAAGACTAGTGGGCCTTGTCACAGTTCACTAAATAATTCGCGCAAAGCCCTGTGCTGCGCCGCTTGAGTGCCCATGCCTGCCATTGACCACCCGCTGATCGACCGCTTCCTTGACGCTTTATGGCTGGAGAAAGGCTTGTCGGACAACACCCGCCAGGCCTACCGCAGCGATTTGGCCCTGTTCAATGGCTGGTTGCAGGAGAAAAATCTCGAACTGATCAATGCCGGTCGCGAGTTGATCCTGGATCATCTGGCCTGGCGCCTGGAGCAAAACTACAAGCCGCGTTCCACTGCACGATTTCTCTCTGGTGTGCGTGGTTTTTATCGCTACTTGCTGCGGGAAAAGCTGATCGCTGTCGACCCGACCCTGCAGGTCGATATGCCGCAACTCGGTAGGCCTCTTCCCAAATCCTTGTCGGAAGCCGATGTGGATGCCTTGCTCGCCGCGCCCGACCTCAGCGAGGCCATCGGCCAGCGTGATCGTGCCATGCTCGAAGTGCTGTATGCCTGCGGCCTGCGGGTGACTGAACTGATCAGCCTGACCCTGGAGCAGGTCAATCTGCGCCAGGGGGTATTGCGGGTGATGGGCAAGGGGAGCAAGGAGCGCTTGGTGCCGATGGGCGAGGAAGCGATCGTGTGGGTCGAGCGCTATATGCGCGATGCCCGCAGCGAACTGCTCGGTGGGCGGCCCAGTGATGTACTGTTTCCCAGCCTGCGCGGCGAGCAGATGACCCGCCAGACCTTCTGGCACCGCATCAAGTACCAGGCCAAAGTGGCCGGGATTGGCAAAGCGTTGTCACCCCATACATTGCGTCACGCCTTTGCCACCCATTTGCTCAACCATGGGGCGGATTTGCGGGTCGTGCAAATGTTGCTGGGCCACAGCGACTTATCCACAACCCAGATCTACACCCACGTCGCGCGTGCGCGTTTGCAGGACATGCATGCCAAACATCACCCGCGTGGCTGAAAACCGCCAATTTATCCGGCTACGGGCTGCCCTGCGGCCCAACTGTGGTAGGCTTTGCCGGTTAGTAAGGGGGACGGCGCCTGTGTTTATAGCCCGGTGTCTTCAAGCGGTGCTCCGCACCCGTCCCTGCATCTGCCTTCAGGAGTTCCCATGCGCTTGACCCAGATTATTGCCGCCGCAGCCATTGCGTTGGTTTCCACCTTCGCATTCGCCGATGACGCCGCCGAGCAGACCATCCGCAAAAGCCTGGCCAACCTGCAACTCGACACCCCGATCGAAAGCATCAGCGCCAGCCCCATGGCCGGCCTGTATGAAGTCAAGCTCAAGGGCAGCCGTGTGCTGTATGCCAGTGCCGATGGCCAGTACATCGTCCAGGGCTACCTGTTCCAGCTCAAGGACGGCAAGCCGGTCAACCTGACCGAAAAAGCCGAGCGCCTGGGTGTGTCCAAGCTGATCAACGGTATCCCGGTGGCTGAAACCGTGGTCTACCCGGCCATTGGCGAGACCAAGACCCACATCACCGTATTCACCGACACCACCTGCCCGTACTGCCACAAGCTGCATGCCGAAGTGCCTGCGCTGAACAAGCTCGGCGTGGAAGTCCGCTACGTCGCGTTCCCGCGCCAGGGCCTGGGCTCGCCGGGTGACGAGCAATTGCAGGCGGTGTGGTGCTCGACCGACAAGAAGGCGGCCATGGACAAGATGGTCGATGGCAAGGAAATCAAGGCGGCCAAATGTGCCAATCCGGTTTCCAAGCAGTTCGCACTGGGCCAGTCAATCGGCGTGAACGGTACACCGGCCATCGTTTTGGCTGACGGTCAGGTAATTCCGGGCTACCAGCCAGCACCACAAGTTGCCAAACTGGCTCTGAGCGCCAAGTAAATCAGCGTCGTCGAACCTTTGACGACCATGGCCCGCCGACAGATCGACGGGCTATCAAATTGAAAGCCGCAGTCGTGCGGCTGTTTTCCACGGCCGACCTAGCGTCGGCCGTTTCATGGGGAGTTCTTCAGTGAAACCGGTCAAAGTAGGCATCTGTGGGTTAGGGACCGTCGGTGGCGGTACCTTCAACGTACTTCAGCGTAACGCCGAAGAAATTTCCCGCCGCGCAGGGCGTGGGATTGAAGTGGCGCAAATTGCCACGCGTTCGCCAAAGCCTCAGTTCCAAACGACCGGTATCGCGATTACCAACGATGTCTTCGAAGTGGCCACCAACCCTGAAATCGATATCGTCATCGAACTGGTGGGCGGCTACACCGTGGCGCGTGAGCTGGTGCTCAAGGCCATCGAGAATGGCAAGCACGTGGTCACCGCCAACAAGGCGCTGATAGCCGTACACGGCAACGAAATCTTCGCCAAGGCCCGCGAGAAGGGCGTGATCGTTGCGTTCGAAGCCGCCGTGGCGGGCGGCATACCGGTGATCAAGGCGATCCGTGAGGGCCTTTCCGCCAACCGTATCAACTGGGTGGCCGGCATCATCAACGGCACCGGCAACTTCATCCTCACCGAAATGCGCGAGAAGGGCCGTACCTTCGAAGACGTGCTGGCCGAAGCCCAGGCCCTGGGTTATGCCGAGGCCGACCCGACGTTCGACGTCGAAGGCATCGACGCCGCCCACAAGCTGACCATCCTGGCGTCCATCGCCTTTGGTATCCCGCTGCAGTTCGACAAAGCCTACACCGAGGGAATCACCAAGCTGACCACCGCCGACGTGAATTACGCCGAAGCCCTGGGCTACCGCATCAAGCACCTGGGCGTGGCGCGCAGCACTGCGGCCGGTATCGAGTTGCGTGTACACCCGACCCTGATCCCGGCCGATCGCCTGATCGCCAACGTCAATGGCGTGATGAACGCGGTGATGGTCAACGGTGACGCGGCGGGCTCGACCCTGTTCTACGGCGCTGGCGCCGGCATGGAGCCGACCGCTTCGTCGGTGATCGCCGACCTGGTGGACGTGGTTCGCGCCATGACCAGCGACCCCGAAAACCGTGTACCGCACCTGGCCTTCCAGCCGGATTCGCTGTCGGCCCATCCGATCCTGCCGATCGAGGCTTGCGAAAGTGCCTACTACCTGCGCATCCAGGCCAAGGATCACCCGGGCGTATTGGCCCAGGTGGCGAGCATCCTGTCGGAGCGCGGTATCAACATCGAGTCGATCATGCAGAAGGAAGTCGAGGAACAGAACGGCCAGGTGCCGATGATCCTGCTGACCCATCGCGTGCTCGAGCAGCATATCAACGATGCCATTCGGTCACTCGAAGCTCTCCAAGGCGTGGTTGGACCGGTCGTTCGTATTCGCGTCGAACATTTGAATTAATCCAGCTGCAAGCCGTTAGCTGCAAGCTGCAAGTAAGAGCCGATTGGCTCTGGCTTGCCGCTTGTAACTTGAAGCTTGAAGCTCAAACCAAAGGTTTGCTTCCATGCGTTATATCAGCACCCGCGGCCAGGCACCGGCCCTGAATTTCGAAGACGTTTTGCTGGCGGGCCTTGCCACTGACGGCGGCCTGTACGTGCCGGAAAACCTGCCACGTTTCACCCAGGAAGAAATCGCTTCGTGGGCCGGCCTGCCGTACCACGAACTGGCGTTCCGGGTGATGCGCCCGTTCGTTACCGGCAGCATTCCGGACGCGGATTTTAAGAAGATCCTGGAAGAGACGTACGGTGTGTTTTCCCACAACGCCATCGCGCCATTGCGTCAACTGAACGGCAACGAGTGGGTACTCGAGCTGTTCCACGGCCCGACCTTGGCGTTCAAGGACTTCGCCTTGCAATTGCTGGGTCGCCTGCTCGACTACGTGCTGGAGAAGCGCGGCGAGCGTGTGGTGATTATCGGCGCGACCTCCGGTGATACCGGCTCGGCGGCTATCGAGGGATGCAAGCACTGCGAAAACGTCGACATCTTCATCCTGCACCCGCACAAGCGCGTGTCGGAGGTGCAGCGTCGCCAGATGACCAGTATTTTGGGTGACAACATCCATAACATCGCCATCGAAGGCAATTTCGATGACTGCCAGGAAATGGTCAAGAACAGCTTCGCCGACCAGAGCTTCCTGAAAGGCACCCGCTTGGTGGCAGTGAACTCGATCAACTGGGCGCGCATCATGGCCCAGATCGTCTACTACTTCCACGCCTCGCTGCAGTTGGGCGGGCCGGCGCGTTCGGTGTCGTTCTCTGTGCCAACCGGCAACTTCGGCGACATCTTCGCCGGTTACCTGGCGCGCAATATGGGCTTGCCGATCAACCAGTTGATCGTTGCCACCAATCGCAACGACATCCTGCACCGCTTCATGAGCGGCAACCAGTACGTCAAGGAAACCCTGCACGCCACCTTGTCGCCTTCCATGGACATCATGGTGTCGTCGAACTTCGAACGCCTGCTGTTCGACATGCACGGGCGCAACGGCGCAGCCATTGCCGGCTTGATGGACAACTTCAAAAGCGGTGGTGGTTTCAGCGTCGAGCAGGAGCGCTGGACCGAGACCCGCAAACTGTTCGACTCCCTGGCCGTGGACGATGTGCAGACCTGCGAAACCATCGCTGAAGTCTATGCCCAGACTGGCGAACTGCTTGACCCGCATACCGCCATCGGCGTGAAGGCCGCCCGTGAATGCCGTCGCAGCCTGGATATCCCGATGGTGATCCTCGGCACTGCTCACCCGGTAAAATTCCCGGAAGCGGTGGAGAAGGCCGGGGTGGGCAAGGCGCTGGAACTGCCGGCGCACCTGACTGACCTGTTCGAGCGTGAAGAGCGTTGCACGGTGTTGGCCAATGACCTGAAGGCTGTGCAGGCGTTTGTCAGTCAGCATGGCAACCGCGGTAAGCCGCTGTAAGGCAAACCACGTAGGCAAAAACGCCGCTTTCCCTTCCCTGGGTCAGCGGCGTTTTTTTGTTTCTGGCGTCTTCGGAAACCCCGGGAAATAGCCACCCGTGCGTAAGCGCTTAGGTGCGGCCGTTTTTTCGTTGTCATGTTGCAAGCGCATGCTGGTCCAAGTCACACCCTGGCGGCCCCAAAAGACGAAAAAGCGAACTTTCCTACGTCACGACCAGTCACTTAGGATAGATGCAGCTCCCGTTGAAACGATTGTTCCCGAACTATTGAGTGGTGATCGAGATGGAAAGTATCAGCCTATTGCTCGAAGAAGCACTGAGCCCTTATCAGGTTACGTTGACCACGGCGGGTGTGCAGGACGAGTGCCTGGTCACTGTGAAGAACCCTGCCGGCGCCATCGTGGTGGAGCGTGAAGTCGATCGCGCACAATTGACCGATAAGCGCGTCCTGGTGGACGTGGTGGATTGCCTGCTGCGTGACCTGAAGATTGCTGAGGGGCGCCTGGAGCCGTCGGTGATCGCGGCCTTGCGCAACGCTGCCCAGACCCGCAGCACAGCCTGCGCATGAAGAATTGTTCATCTGTGGAAACTTCCCACAGCAAGCTCGGTCAGATTTTTTAACAGCAAGAGCAAACATTGTGCTCCGGTGTTTGTGGCTTGCTGTACTGGTCTTTGTAGGCCACGTTTAACCCCGAGTTGTCTCCCCACTGCTCGGGGTTTCTTTTTGCCTGAAATTTGTCAGGGCAGCGGCGAAACCTGGAAAAAGTGCGGGTTGTCCTTCAAATACCGCTCGCGCATGTGCGGGTCGAGCCATAGCGCATAGGCGTTCTGCACATCGGCCTGTGGCAGGCCTTCCAGTGCCTGATTGACCCGCGCGATGGCCCGGCGCCCCTCGACGGTGTCCGAACATCCGATGTAGATGCGTTGGTAAGGCGCAGCGCCTTTTATCGCAAGGAACATCAGGTCATCAGGGGCTATGCCCTGTCGTGTGGCCTGGTAGCGGATTTCCGTCCAGTAACCAAGCACGGCTTCCAACCGGCCCAGGCGTTGCATTTGCAGCAGGCTGCCCAGGGCGTCATTACCGTAATGCAGGGCGAGCTTGTGCGAATCGGTCTGCTTGAGGCGCTCGTCGATCGCCGGTCCGTAGCTGCGCTCAGCGATGGCCCCAAGGCGGGCGTCGGGGGTTTGCAGGAATGCCTGCAGGTCAAACTTCCCATCGACGATAAACGGTGCCATCGCTTCCCGCTGGCTGCGACGGATCATCACCCCATTGCTGAGTACCACGAATGCCTGTTCGGAAAAGGCCACGTACGCTGCTCGCTCCTGGGTCCACAGCACTGAGGGGTCGCAGGTCAATGATGGGTTGCGCAGCATCTGCATGCCGCGGGCACGATTCACGTGCAGCACCTGATGGTGATATTCCGGCAGCTGCGCTTCAAGCATCGGTATCAGGTGGTCCAGTGCCCCATGATCTTTTTGCGGTCCTTCGAAGATAGTCAGTGGTGGCAGGTCGCGCAGCAGCCAAGTCAGTGTGTCTTCGGCGCTGGCCGACGGGGGCCAGCCGAGGGTTATCACGCTGGCCAGGCACGCGTGCATGAACCTGCGCAGGGCGCGGCGAGTCATCAGATCGCGCCATCCTCACGCAGACGGGTAATGGCGGCGGCGTCGTAGCCCAGCTCATTGAGAACCGTGTTGTTGTGTTCGCCCAACTGCGGCCCGACCCATTCACAACTGCCCGGTGTGTCCGAGAGCTTGGGCACGATCCCCGGCATCTTGAAGTCCTTGCCGTCCGGCAGCTGTGCCTTGAGGAACATCTCGCGGGCCAGAAATTGTGGGTCGCCCAGCATGTCTTCAGCGCTGTAGATGCGACTGGCGGGCACCTCGGCTTGGTTCAGGACCTCTATCACTTGAGCCAGCGGCAGCGAATTGACCCAGCGATCAATCACGCCGTAGAGCTCATCACGACGGCTGTCGCGCCCATCGTTGCCGGCCAGTTGCGGATCGTTGGCCAAGTCCTCACGGCCAATGGCGACCATGAAGCGTTTAAAGATCGCATCGCCATTGGCGCCGATCTGCACGTGCTTGCCATCGGCACTGGTATGGATCGAGGAGGGTGTGATGCCCGGCATGATGTTGCCGGTGCGCTCGCGGATGAACCCGAACACGTCGAACTCCGGAATCATGCTTTCCATCATCGCGAAAATGGCTTCATACAACGCCACGTCCACCACCTGCCCCAGGCCACCGTTGACCTCCCGATGACGCAACGCCATCAACGCGCCGATGACCGCCCACAACGCGGCAATCGAATCACCGATGGAAATCCCGGTACGCACCGGCGGACGATCTTCGAAGCCGGTGATGTAGCGCAAGCCGCCCATGGACTCACCCACCGCGCCGAACCCCGGCTGGTCCTTCATCGGCCCTGTCTGGCCGAAGCCGGACAGACGCACCATCACCAGTTTTGGGTTCAGTGCGTGCAGGGTTTCCCAATTGAGGCCGAGTTTCTCCAGGACGCCGGGGCGGAAGTTTTCGATCAGGATGTCGGCGTCCGCCAACAGCTGCTTGAGGATCGCCAGGCCGTCCGGATGCTTGAGGTTCAGCGTCAGTGACTGCTTGTTGCGCGCCTGCACAAACCACCACAACGAGGTGCCTTCATACAGCTTGCGCCATTTGCGCAGCGGGTCGCCGCCGTCCGGAGATTCGACCTTGATGACCTCTGCACCAAATTCGGCACAGATACGCGACGCAAACGGGCCGGCGATCAGGGTGCCCAATTCGATGACTTTCAAGCCGGCGAGTGGTTTGGCATTAAACGACATGAGGTTCCTTGTCTGCTCAGGACGGTGGTGTGATGCCTTTTAACATAGGCGAGCGGCGCACGGATAAGGATGATGCAGCGCAGTATTCGTTGAATGGCCCTCGCATCGGGTAGACTGGCAACCTTTCCCAGTCTACTAGAAGCCCGTTCATGGCCCAGCCGTCCACGACCTACAAATTCGAACTCAACCTCACCGACCTTGACCGTTCGGTGTACGAAAACGTCAAGCAGACCATTGCCCGCCACCCTTCGGAAACCGAAGAACGCATGACTGTGCGCCTGCTGGCCTATGCCCTCTGGTACAACGAGCAGTTGACGTTTGGCCGCGGTCTGTCAGATGTAGACGAGCCGGCCCTGTGGGAAAAAAGTCTGGATGACCGTGTTCTGCACTGGATAGAAGTCGGCCAACCCGACGCCGACCGCCTGACCTGGTGTTCACGCCGTACCGAGCGCACCAGCCTTTTGGCCTATGGCAGCCTGCGTGTGTGGGAAGGCAAGGTGGTCCCGGTGGCGAACAACCTGAAGAACGTAAATATCGCGGCCGTGCCGCAGGACGTCCTTGAGACCCTGGCCAAGGACATGCCCCGCGTTATCAAGTGGGATGTGATGATCAGCGAAGGCACGATGTTCGTCACCGACGACCGTGGGCAGCACGAAGTGCAATTGCAATGGCTGGCCGGCGAGCGCGGTTGAAAACAAGCCAGCCAGTTCCTCATTTACCCAAAGAGATTTCCCAAGCATCCCATGCGTATCGATCCTCGCCCGTTGCCTGCTGTCCTGCCGTTTCTCGGTGACTTGCCACCGTTGTTGACCCGTCTGTACGCCGCACGCGGGGTGCAGTCGCAAGCCGAGCTGGACAAGAGCCTGGCGCGGTTGATTCCCTACCAGCAGCTCAAGGGCATCGACGCGGCGGTAGACCTGTTGGTGACGGCCCTGGAGCAGCGCCAGCGCATCCTGATCGTCGGTGACTTCGATGCCGACGGCGCCACGGCCAGTACCGTGGGCACCCTGGGCCTGCGTCTGCTGGGGGCGGCCCATGTGGATTACCTGGTGCCGAACCGATTCGAGTATGGGTACGGCCTGACCCCGGAAATTGTCCAGGTGGCGCTGCAGCGTCAGCCGCAGTTGCTGATTACCGTGGACAACGGGATTTCCAGCGTCGAAGGCGTGGCGGCGGCGAAGGCGGCGGGTTTGAAGGTGCTGGTCACTGACCACCACTTGCCCGGGGATGAGTTGCCGGCGGCGGATGCCATCGTCAACCCGAACCAGCCGGGCTGCGAGTTTCCCAGCAAGGCGCTGGCCGGCGTAGGGGTGATCTTTTACGTATTGATGGCCCTGCGCGCCCGTTTGCGCAGCCTGGGCTGGTACGACAGCCAGCCGCAACCGAATATCGGTGAATTGCTCGACCTCGTGGCCCTGGGCAGTGTCGCCGACGTGGTGCCGTTGGACGCCAATAATCGCATCCTGGTGCATCAGGGGCTGGAGCGCATCCGTGCCGGTCGCGCCCGGCCGGGGATCAAGGCGATCCTCGAAGTCGCCAAGCGTGATCACGCGCGCATTACATCCACCGACCTCGGTTTTATCCTGGGGCCACGGCTCAACGCTGCCGGGCGCCTGGATGACATGAGCCTGGGCATTGAGTGCCTGCTCACGAGCGACTTTGCCGCGGCAAGGGAAATGGCTGCGCAACTCGATGGCATGAACCAGGACCGCAAATCCATTGAGCAAGGCATGCAGCGCGAGGCGCTGGCTCAGCTCAAGGACTTGCCGGTGGAGTCGATGCCTTACGGCTTGTGTCTGTTCGACCCGGAATGGCACCAGGGGGTCATCGGCATTCTGGCGTCACGCATGAAAGAACGCTATTTCCGCCCGACCATCGCTTTTGCCGATGCCGGTGATGGGTTGCTCAAGGGCTCTGGGCGCTCCGTACAGGGTTTTCATATCCGTGATGCCTTGGCCGTCGTGGCGAGCCAGCATCCCAACCTGATCACCAAATACGGCGGCCACGCGATGGCGGCTGGCCTGACGTTGCCCGAGGCGAATTTCCCACTGTTTGCCCAAGCGTTTGATGCTGAAGTACGTCGGCAACTGCGTGAGGAAGACCTTACGGGGCGCCTGCTGTCTGACGGCACGCTGGCGGTGGAAGAATTTCATCTGGAGCTGGCACGCGCACTGCGACATGCCGGGCCTTGGGGGCAACACTTCCCGGAGCCGTTGTTTCACGGGGTGTTCCAGTTGGTGGAGCAGCGTGTGGTCGGTGAGCGGCACCTGAAAGTAGTGCTCAAGAGCGAATGCGGGTCGGTGAAGCTTGATGGCATTGCGTTTGGTGTTGACCGAGAGGTCTGGCCGAACCCGACCGTGCGTTGGGTTGAGTTGGCCTACAAGCTGGATGTGAACGAGTTTCGAGGCAATGAAACTGTGCAGTTGATGATTGCACACATAGAACCGCGCTAGATCCGAGCAACACCCAAAACAACTGTGGGAGGGGGCTTGCTCCCGATTGCGGTATGTCAGTCAACGATGATGTGACTGACTTGCCGCTATCGGGAGCAAGCCCCCTCCCACAGTTTGTTGGGTGTAAAGAAGTTACTCGGTTTTGTCCTTGGCCTGGTGCTTCACGATGATATCCACCAGGCGCTTGGCCAGTGCCGGGTAGTTCTCATCGAAGTGATGCCCGCCTGGCAGCTTCACGGCTTCGCCCACGGCAGTCTTGTCGGTGCAGCCGCTCTCGTCGACTTCTTCGGCGCCGTAGATGCACACCACTTTGTCAGCCGGCAGCTTGGCCATTTCCGGGCCGGTAGCGGCTTCTTTGCCCGCGTTGCCCAGCCAGCCTTCCACTTCGATTTCAAAGCTGCCGGTACGTGCGAAGGCCAGCAGGATGATCGCGTCAACCCGTTGCTGTTCGTTTTCCGGCATGCGGTTGTAGATGGCAGGCAGCACATCGGCGCCGAACGAGTAGCCGGTCAGTACGAAGCGCTTGGTGCCCCACTTCTGCCGGTAGTGTTGCATCAGTTCGGTGAGGTCCTTGGCGCTTTGCTCAGGGGTCTTGTGCTGCCAGTAGTAGCGCAGGGTGTCGATACCGACGACCGGGTAGCCGATCTTGGCCATTTCACCGGCTACGTCGCGGTCCAGGTCGCGCCAGCCGCCATCACCGGAGAGGAACAGGGTGACGGTGTCCTTGGCTTGGCCGGCCGGCACTTCAACCACGGGAATCGCCAGGCCGCCGTTGTCCGAACCCACCAGTTGCTTGCGCAGTTCGTTGTTCAGCACTTGTGGGTAGTGAATGTCGTAGTCGCTGATGCTGGTGGTCGCGCGCGGGGTATCACGTACGAAACTGGCGCTCTCGTCGTCGGGGTTGTCGTTCCAGGCCACCAGCCAGTTGCCATGGGCGGCGGTTTTCGGCAGCGGGTCCTTGCAACCTTCCTGCACTAAAGCGAAACCGACGGAGATAGCGTTGGCCTTGTCATCGTTCTGTGTGGCGAGCCAGCGCCATGCCAGTGCCGCACCCGGGCCGATACCGCTGACCAGGGTCGCCGGGCCTTTAAGCTGGCCCAGAGCGCTTTGCAGCGCTTGTTCCTGCAACGTGCAGTCACCCTTTGGCAGGATGACCTGAACGATTTGTGCCTTGCCGCCCTGGCTCAGGGCAATCAGCTGGCTGTCGCTCAGGACTTCATCGGCCAGCACGGCTACCGCCACGCGGGCTTTCGGTGTGCCGTTGGGGGTTACGCGGGTCATCACCGAACCATCGGCCTGAGGCAATTGTTCCAGGATCGGTTGCGGGGCAGGGCGGTTCCAGTACCAATAGCCACCGCCTGCAATCAGGACGAGCAGCACTACGATGGCCAATACATACCGCCAGGAGCGTCGAATCATCAGCGTTTCACCAATCCAGTCAAGCCGCCTGCAATCAGGGCGGCGGTATCGGCCAGTGCCACCAGCGGATCAAGTCCTGCGGGCACGGCCATGTAACGGGGTTCCCAGTCGGGCTGGAACTTGTCTTTGAAGCGGCGCAAACCTTGGAAGTTATACAGTTGCTCGCCACGACGGAACACCATCGAACCCAGACGCTGGGTCAGCGGGGCACCGCGGCGTGGCTGCAAGCCTGACAAGGGCACCATGCCGAGGCTGAAGCGGGCGTAGTCATGGTTCTTATAGTGTTGAATCAGGCCAACCATCATGAATTCCATGGTCAGCTTGGGCGCGTCGGGGTGGGCGCGCATCAGGTCGAGGCTGGCCAGGTCGTGGTTGTAAGTCTCGAGCAGGTTGGCGAAGGCCACCGGGCGCCCTTCGAAGCGGACGATCGCAATTCTGAAGTGCTTGAGGTAGTCGTCGCTGAAGCGTCCCAGGGAGAAGCCTTTTTCCCGTACGTTCTTGCCGGTCAGCCAGGCATCGGAGATGACTTTGAGTTCATCCATCGGGGCCTGGCCCTGATCGAAGATCTCCAGGGACAGACCGTCCCGGGTGCCACGGTTCCAGGTGTAGCGCAGGTCCTTCATCTCTTTGCCCTTGGCTTCCAGGTCAAAGCGTTTCAGGTCGACGCGGGCCTCTTCGCCCAGCTTGATGGCGGTGAGGCCGATATCCATGTAGTACGGCAGGTTCTCGGCACGTACCTGATAGAACACCGGGCGGGCATGATGGATGTCGCACAGGTCGCGGAACTGCCAGATCATTTCGGCGCGCGGCTGGGTCGGCCCGATCGGGTCATACAAGGCCACCAGGCTGCGCCCACGACGGGCGTACATCAGGAAGGCTTCGTCGTTGGGGTGGAACAGCAACGCCTTGTCGCCGGTCAGCGCCAGGCCGCCGTCGGGCTGGGAGGAGGCCATCAGGATCCTGGTGGCGCGTTCCAGTTCATCCGGTGTCGGCAAATGAATGACCGGGCGTGCGGTACGCAGCAACCAGGTCAGTGAGACGATCACCAGCAGCACCGCCGCGCCCAGCAGCGAGCGCAGGCCGCGTGGGGCGTTGGCGTCCAGGGTGAATTGCCACCACAGCTGGTGGCTGTAAGGCACGTCTTGATAGGCGAACAGCAGCAGCCAGATCGAGGCCCCCAGCACGCACACGCTGGCCACCAGGTACAACGGCGAGAACGGCAGTTCGGTCAAGCGGCTGGCGCGGTAGAACGAACGACGGAAGATCGCCAGCAGCACGGCGGTCATGATCATCAGGCTGGCTTCTTCCCAGTCGAAGCCTTTGAGCAGGGAGAGCAGGGCGCCGGTCAACAGCAGCACCATGGTCAGCATCCAGGCGGCGGACAAGCGTCGACGCAGGCCTTGGGCGAGCAGCAGGCACAGTACGCCGATCAGGCTGGCACCAAAGTGCGAGGCGTCAATCAGGCGGTGGGGAATCAGGAAACCGATGTTTTCCAGGCGTGAGTCGATTTCCGGGGTTGCGCCGGAAAACAGCAGGACCACGCCGGACAAAAAAACCAGTACGGCCAGTACGGGCGCCGCGAGACCGGATGCCACCCGCAGGCTCTGCTGGGTCTGGAACAGGCGTTGGGCTTCGTTGACCAGCAGGAAGATACAGGCGATCAACAGCGGCAGTACCACGTAGATCATGCGGTACAAGAGCAAGGCTGCCGCCAGCGGTGCCGCGCCGAGTTTGTCGGCGAACGCGGCCAGCAGAATGGCTTCGAACACGCCGACACCGCCCGGTACATGGCTGAGCACGCCTGCGGCCAGGGCCAGCAGGTACACCAGCAGGAACGGGCCAAACGGCGGGGCTTCCGGCAACAGCATATAAAGGACGGTCGCGGCAGCGGCGACGTCCAATGCGGTAATAATCAATTGCAGGAAGGTCAGGCGACGGCCTGGCAGGCGCAAGGTACGACGCCCGGCCTTGACCAGCAGATTGTCCGGGTAAGGCTGTTCGGGCAGGCGGCGGCGATAAATGCCGATGCACAGCACCGCCGACAGCACCAGCACCGCGCCGGCAATACCGCCCAGCAAGCTTTGCGGCAAATGCAGGTAGGTGGACGCCGCCGGCAGGTTGCTCAGCGTGGCCAATGCGGCCAGCGGCGGCAAGGCGGTGCCCAGGGCCAGGCTGGCGAACACGGTCATGTGGGCGACTTCAGAGGCCCCGATACCGTGGCGGGCATATAAACGATAGCGCACCGAACCGCCCGAGAGCATCGACAGGCCAATGGCATTGCCGATCGCAAAGGCAGTGAAACCGCCCATGGCCAGGGTTTTGGCGGGCAGTGTCACGCCGGCATAGCGTGCGCCGGAAAATTCATAGCCCAATAGAATGATAAAGCCGGCGACCGCTGCGGCAAACGCACCCAGCAGCGCCGGCTTGGGCACTTCCAGGATCGAGTCGTGGAGGGCGTACAGGTCCAGTTCCAGCAACAGGTGTCGGCAGGCGATCAGGGCGATTGCGAACAGCAACAGGGTGACGGCCAGCCCGATGGGTTGGCGGTACTTGCTCAACAGATCTATCCAGCGCAAGCGGGTGGGTGGGATCGGTTGTTCTGCTGTGACGGTGTCTTGTGGTTCAGACGAGTTGGCGCGCATCAATCACCTCGTGGATCGTGCGCGACAGGATGGAGGTATCGAGCCAAGTTACCAATCCCTATGGACAAAATAATTACAAATATTAACGCGTATCGCCGGGAGCGGCGACTGCGGCCATTGGTCGTAGAGGGTCTTGCTTGAGTACTGAGCATAGCTTGCAATGACATGGACTCTGCAAACCGTGTACGGTTTCATGAAAGATGCCATGCCATTGTTTCAGAAGAACTTTTTCACAGGATACAAAAAAGGCCACTCTTTCGAGTGGCCTTTCTTGATATTTGGTTGCGGGAGCCGGATTTGAACCGACGACCTTCGGGTTATGAGCCCGACGAGCTACCAGGCTGCTCCATCCCGCGTCTGTGGGCGGCATTCTACAGTCCAGCGACGAGGTGTCAACCGTTAATGGGCTAATGAGTCAAATAAGTGTGAATCAGCCGCTCGGGCTGGCCTAAGTCCGCGATTGAAAACGCTTTGTAGTGAGCGGGCTTGCCCCGCGCTGGGTGGCGCAGCCGCCCTAGATCCAGCCACCTCGGTCTTTCTGAAATCGCGCGGCGTCCTTGTTGGGGCGGCTGCGCCACCCAGCGCGGGGCAAGCCCGCTCACTACTACAGAGTTATGCCGCAGCACGTAGTGGCTTAACAAGGAAAAATCAGCACGCACAAAAAAGGCCACTCTTTCGAGTAGCCTTTTTTGATGTTTGGTTGCGGGAGCCGGATTTGAACCGACGACCTTCGGGTTATGAGCCCGACGAGCTACCAGACTGCTCCATCCCGCGTCTGTGGGTCGGCATTCTACAGAGGAATGTCACCGTGTCAACCCGTGATTCTAAAAAAAGCGCTTGTGGTTCAATCGGTTAGCTCTGAAAAGTCAGCTCTGGATGGGCGCGGGGCCAGTCTGGCCGAGGCTTTCAGCTCTATTGGGGCGCTGGATTCGATTGAGAAAATAAATTCCTTTGGGAGATTTCCTACCGCTCAAACGGAAGTTTCAAACTACTGGTGCTATATACAGTGACGAGTGCGATACTGACCACCCGTTGGGCCACACCCCCGTTTATATGACGCAGCGCAAAATCATCCACATCGACTGTGATTGCTTCTACGCCGCCATTGAGATGCGTGACGACCCGAGCCTGGCGCAAAAGCCCCTGGCCGTGGGTGGCTCCGCCGATCGCCGGGGCGTGATCGCTACCTGTAACTATGAAGCTCGGGCGTACGGGGTGCGTTCCGCGATGTCGTCACGTCACGCCCTGAAGCTGTGCCCCGACCTGACCATCGTCAAGCCGCGTATGGATGCCTATAAGGAAGCGTCAAAGGAAATCCAGGCGATCTTTCGTGACTACACCGACCTGATCGAACCACTGTCGCTGGACGAAGCCTACCTGGACGTCTCCGATAGCCAGCATTTTGGCGGCAGCGCCACACGTATAGCCCAGGACATTCGTCGCCGCGTCTCCAACCAATTGCACATCACGGTGTCGGCCGGCGTAGCGCCGAACAAGTTTCTGGCGAAGATCGCCAGCGATTGGAAGAAGCCCAACGGTCTGTTTGTGATCACCCCAGACCAGGTCGAAGACTTTGTTTCCCAGTTGCGGGTGAACAAGTTGCATGGTGTGGGCAAGGTGACGGCCGACAAATTGGCGCGCCTGGGCATTGAGGACTGCCTGCAACTACGTGAGTGGAACAAGCTGGCGCTGGTGCGCGAATTCGGCAGTTTTGGTGAGCGGCTTTGGAGCCTTGCGCGTGGGATCGATGACCGCGTGGTACACAACGACAGCCGACGGCAGTCCATCAGTGTGGAAAATACCTACGATGTGGACCTGCCGGATCTCTCAAGTTGTCTGGCAAAACTCCCTGAGCTGATGGAAACCCTGGCCGGGCGCATGGCGCGCATCGACAGCAGCTACCGTGCGGGCAAGCCGTTCGTGAAAGTGAAGTTTCATGACTTTACCCAGACGACCTTGGAGCAGGCGGGGGCAGGGCGGGATTTGGAGAGTTATCAACAGTTGCTGACGCAGGCGTTCAATCGGGGTGGGAAACCGGTGCGCTTGCTCGGTATAGGTGTGCGCTTACTGGACTTGAGCGGTGGCAACGAGCAATTAGAGTTCTCCTGGTAAACACCGGGAGCAACATGTGGGAGGGGGCTTGCTCCCGATTGCGGTCTATCAGTTAGCTTATGCATAGCTGACACACTGCTATCAGGAGCAAGCCCCCTCCCACATTTGGATCTACATTGGCCCAGGAATGTCAGCGAGTCCCAGGATCTGCGACAAGTCGCCCCGCATCCTTGGTCAGTGCCTGCAGGAATTCCTGCTGCAATTCAGGATCATTGCGGGTCAGCTCGATCAGGCTTTGCTCCAGCTCACTGGCTTCTTCTTCCAGGCCCAGCTCTGACAGACGCTTGACGCGATGCACCCACTGGTTGACTTCGTCGTCTTCAAGGTCGTCGTAAATCAGGCCATGGGCTTCGAGCAACTTGCTGCGCAGAGTGCTGCTGATCGCCAAGGTGGAGTCTGAGTGCACGTCGTCCTGGCCATCTTCGACGCTGATTTTCAGGGTGCTGATCCGGTTCAGGTCTTGCTCGGCAAACGGACTGTCCAACAGGTTCAGGCGCAAGACGCCGTTGCGGTCGGTGGTCAGTTCATGGGTTTGCTTGCCGGCGGTGACTTGTACCGGGCGTTCGCTCCAAGGCAGGCTCGAATACTCCAGGCGCTTGTCGCGCTGGACTTCATCGATACCCGCCAGGTTCTGTTGCGCACGGCCATGGGATTGCACGTTCATGAACGGGTTGATGCCGTCCACGCCGTAGCTCAGCCAGTCACGGGTCATGCTGGTGGGCAGGTTGCCGAGGGCGAAGATGTTCGCCACGTTGGCTCCCGCGCCCGCCACCAGGGCTACCGCGCCCAAAGGCATCTCGTAGACCTTGCGCCAGGGTTGATAGGGGGTATAGCGATCGTAACGGCGGGTCACTTCGAATTCGGTGACCTCAAAGGTCTTTTGCTCGTGAATCCGAACCCGGCGTTGCGGCAGTTCCAGCACTTTGGGCTCGCCTACATCGATCTGCAGGCTGTGGTCGAGCAACTTGCGCTCGATCCGCTCCTCGTGCTCACTGCGCTGTGACATATGGTTGGCACAGCCGCTGACCAGCAGGGCGCCGCACAAGGCGGCGCCCCCCAGGGCTCTGGTGTTTCGCTTGAACATGACTTCTCTTGATCTGGTTTTCAGCGACGAATACGCGCCTGAAGGAAAGACAGCACGTCAGCCACCGGCAACGGTTGGGCTTCGGCTTCGGTCCGGCTCTTGTATTCCAGATTGCCATCAGCCAGGCCGCGGTCACTGACCACGATCCGGTGCGGGATGCCAATCAGCTCCATGTCGGCGAACTTGATGCCCGGGCTGGTCTTCTTGTCCCGGTCATCCAGCAGCACTTCAAAACCGGCCGCCGTCAGTTCGGCGTACAGCTTGTCGGTGGCTTCGCGTACTTGCTCGGTTTCATAACGCAGCGGCACCAGGGCGATCTGGAACGGCGCAAGGGCGTCACTCCAGATGATGCCTTTGTCGTCGTTGTTCTGCTCGATGGCAGCGGCCACCACGCGCGACACGCCAATGCCGTAGCAGCCCATTTCCAGGGTGATCGGCTTACCGTTCTCGCCCAGTACTTCGCACTTCATCGCCTTGCTGTACTTGTTGCCCAGCTGGAAGATGTGCCCGACTTCGATGCCGCGCTTGATTTCCAGGGTGCCCTTGCCGTCCGGGCTTGGGTCGCCGGCAACAACGTTGCGCAGGTCAGCCACGGTCGGAACCGGCAGGTCACGTTCCCAGTTCACGCCAAAGTAGTGCTTGTCGTCGATGTTCGCGCCAATACCGAAGTCGCTCATCAGCTCGACCGAGCGGTCGATGATGATCGGCAGCGGCAGGTTCAGCGGGCCGAGGGAGCCGGCGCCGGCGCCAATCGCGTCGCGCAGTTCGGCATCGGTGGCCATGACCAGTGGGCTGGCGACGCCAGGTTGCTGGGCCGCCTTGATTTCGTTGAGTTCGTGGTCGCCACGGATCACCAGCGCAATCAGCTTGCCTTCTTCTTCGGCGCGCACGATCAGGGTCTTGATGGTCTTTTCAATCGGCAGATTGAATTTTTCCACCAGGGCCGCGATGGTCTTGGTGTCCGGGGTGTCCACCAGGCGCAGTTCTTCAGTCGGTGCCGGGCGCGAGGTTTCGCGTGGCACGGCTTCGGCTTTCTCGATGTTTGCCGCGTAGTCCGAACCGTTGCTGAATACGATATCGTCTTCGCCGGACTCGGCCAGCACATGGAACTCATGGGAGCCGGCACCGCCGATGGAGCCGTTGTCGGCTTCAACCGGGCGGAATTTCAGGCCCAGACGCGTGAACACGTTGCAGTAAGCGGTGTGCATGCAGTCGTAAGTGACCTGCAGGGACGCCTGGTCGGCGTGGAACGAATAGGCGTCCTTCATGATGAATTCGCGGCCGCGCATCAAACCGAAGCGTGGGCGGATTTCGTCACGGAATTTGGTCTGGATCTGATACAGGTTCAGCGGCAGCTGCTTGTAGCTGCTCAGCTCGTTGCGCATCAGGTCGGTGATCACTTCTTCGTGGGTCGGGCCGGCGCAGAAGTCGCGACCATGGCGATCCTTGAAGCGCAGCAACTCAGGGCCATACTCTTCCCAGCGCCCGGATTCCTGCCACAGCTCAGCCGGTTGGGTGCTCGGCATCAACACTTCCAGAGACCCGGCGGCGTTCATTTCTTCACGAACGATGGCTTCGACCTTGCGCATCACCTTCAAGCCCATGGGCAGCCAGGTGTACAGGCCGGAGGCCAGTTTGCGGATCATGCCGGCGCGCAGCATCAACTGATGGCTGATCACAACCGCGTCGGAAGGCGTTTCTTTCTGTGTGGCGAGCAAATATTGACTGGTACGCATGGTAGGCCGTTGTCGGTTGCTTGGACTTGAAATGACTTGGGATTGTACGGGCGTGAGCCGCCGCCGTACAGGTATCAGAATAAAGGGCTGTCTGTAGTGAGGGAGCTTGCTCCCGTTCGACTGCGCAGCAGTCGCCCGCTTTTTTTTTGAGGGCGCTGCGCACCCCACCGGGGGCAAGCGCCCTCGCCACGGAGTGCTTGTCAGTCTTCTACAGGAGGACTCAACCGCGCCCGTCGACTTTCCTGAAACCAGTGCAACGCAATCAGGAACAACGTCGGTACGCCCAGCAGGCAGGTGATGATAAAGAAGTTGTGATAACCGAACTTCTCCACCATCACGCCGGAGTACCCGCCAATCAGGCGCGGCAGCAACAGCATGATCGAACTGAGCAGCGCATATTGGGTGGCGGAGAACTTGAGGTTGGTCAGGCTCGACAGATAGGCGACAAACGCCGAAGTGGCCAGGCCCGAGCTGAAGTTATCCAGGGAAATGGTGAAGATCAGCATCTGCAGGTCCGGGCCCATATCGGCCAGCATCACGAACAGCAGGTTGGTCGCGGCCGAGGCCGCGCCGCCGATAAACAGGATCGGCAAGATACCGAAGCGCACGATCAGCAGGCCGCCCATGCCGGCGCCGAGCAGGGTCATGATCAGGCCGAAGATCTTGCTGACCCCGGCAATCTGGTCCTTGGTAAAGCCCTGGTCGATATAGAACACGTTGGCCATCACGCCCATTACGGTGTCGGACATGCGATAGGTCGCGATCAGCCCGAGCAGCAGCAACGCCTGCCAACGGTAGCGCAGGATAAAGTCGTTGACCGGTGTCAGCACCGGCGCCAGGCCGCGGCGGCCCATGGTCGACAGGCACAGGGTGGTGAGCAGGATATAGAGGATGGCACGCAGGAAGGCGCGATCTTCCATCAACAGCTCCCACAGGGTGACGCCGTGGAACAGCACGCTGGCGAAATCGGTGTTGTACAGCTGGGTGAACATCGCCGGGACCGACACCAGCAGCACGATCAAGACGAATACCGAGACCAGTTGGTGCGAGAAGCTGTAGCGGCCGGCCTGCAGTTGGGTACGCAGTGGCACATCGGGTTCGCGCATGAACAAGGTGGTCAGGAGTGCCGGGATCATCAGCACGCCGAACATGACATAGGTGCCGGTCCAGGCCGAATGCTTATAGTTGAAGCCGGTAGAGCCGAAACCTTCGGCAAAGAACAGCGCGCCGGCTGTGGCCAGCAACGCCGCAATGCGATAACCGGACATGTAGCTGGCGGCCAGTGCGGCCTGGCGGCTGTCGTCGGCGATTTCCAGGCGATAGGCATCTACGGCGATGTCCTGGGTGGCCGAGGCGAAGGCCACGATCACCGCAATGGCGATCAACCAGGACAGGTGTTTTTGCGGGTCGCAGAACCCCATGCCGATCAATCCGAGGATCACCAGCGACTGGGCAAGCACCAGCCACGAACGGCGGCGCCCCAGTTTTCCGAGGAGCGGCAGGCGCCATTGGTCGAGCAGCGGTGACCAGACCCATTTAAAGGCATAGGCCAAGCCGATCAGGCTCGCATAACCGATGGTCTCGCGGGCCACACCGGCCTCGCGCAGCCATACGGAAAGCGTCGAGAACACCAACATGTAAGGCAAGCCGGCGGCGAAGCCGAGCAACAACAGCACCAACGTCGAAGGGCTGGCATAGGCGGCGAGCGCGGCGCGCCAGGTTTTACGGGGCATGGGCTGGAATCTGCCTCAGATTTGCGGAAACAAAGCGCGCACTCTAACCGCTGTGCTCTACCGGGCGCCAGCCATGACGCTGAATATCAACGCGATTGTTCAGGATGCTGACACCTTCGCTGCGTAAACGCGCACGTTGTTCGTCACCTGAAGCACTGCCCACCGGCAGACTTATCCGACCACCGGCGCCCAGCACGCGATGCCAGGGCAGTCGAGTGTCTTCGGGCAGTTGGCTGAGGGTGCGCCCCACCCAGCGTGCCGCCCGACCCAGGCCGGCCAGGCGCGCCAATTCGCCGTAACTCACGACACAACCTTGCGGGACTTGCGCCAGCGTCAGGTACAGCGCGGTACGGCGCATCTCGGCGGGGTTTTGCGGCGTATCGGCAGGTGGATTCACTGTGGATATATCCGTTGAGATCTTCGCGTATTTGTAAGAAACGTCTGTAAACATGGCGATGAGAATTGAACTCAATATAAATCCTTGAGTCAGTCGTAGCTATCTAACACGATAGCGCCCTTTTTTCGCCAACCTCGAGCCCCGAATCTGCTTATGTTGTCCAGAACCCTGCTGTGCCTTGCTGTTTTAAGTGCCTCCACCCCTTTGCTCGCCGACACCGTGTGGTTGAAGAACGGCGACCGGCTGACCGGCAAGATCAAAGTCTTTGACGGCGGCAAACTGCTGATCCAGACAGACTACGCCGGCTCGATCCCGGTGGACTGGAAGCAGGTGAAAACCCTGGAGAGCGACCAGGAGTTGCTGGTCAAGCAGGACGCCTATACCGGTGAGAAAGCCAAGTCGCTGAAGGCCGCAGACGATGGAAAGGTGGTCCTGGCCAACGGTGAAGCGCCCAAGACCGTGGACCTGGCGAGCATCCAGCAGATCATCAAGCCCAAGCCAGTGATCGAGGACTTGGTGTGGAAGGGCAATGTCGACCTGGCGCTGGACTACAAGCGGGCCGACAAAGACACCAACGATTACGACATTGACTTCAAGACCACCGCCCGTCACGGCCAGTGGCGTCATACCGGGAAGGGTGAGTACAACCGCGAGTTCCAGGACGACGTCACCACCACCGACAACTGGGCCCTGGAATATGACCTGGACCGCTTCATCACCGAACATTGGTTCTGGCAGGGCCGCCTGACCTACAAGCGCGACAAGGTGGAAGACCTGTCGCGGCAACGCACCGTGGGTACCGGCCCCGGCTACCAGTTCTGGGATGATGAGCTGGGCGCATTCTCCCTCGGCTCCCTGGTCAACCGCACCGATTACGAATATGCCGACGGCGGCAAGGACAACTTCTACTCCCTGGCCATGAAGTGGAACTACAACCGCTACCTGGTGGGCAAGACCGTTGAGTTCTTCACCAGCGGTGAATTGGGCAAGCCGCTGGCCGGGCCGTCCGAATACTCCGTGGATGCGCAAATGGGCCTGCGCTACAAAGTCACCGAGTGGGCTTCGCTCAATCTCAAGGCCGAGCGCGACATTATCAGTGGCGATTCGGAAAGCAGCTTGAGCAAGACGCGCTACACCGCGGGCTTTGGCGTGGCCTGGTAACCCACACGGCAAAAGCTGCCGGGGCGGCGCTGGCAACCTGCGCGGATATTGATTACCTTGTGTTGAGATCCATTCCCATGTGCCATGGGCGACCGAATACCCGAGGAGTCATACGTTGAGCGCGCACGTTGCCAAGAACGCCCGAGAGCTGTTGCTCAAGGAATACCGTGGGGCTCTCTCCACACTGTCCAAAGCCATGCCCGGCTTCCCTTTCGGTTCGGTCGTGCCTTATTGCCTGGACGAGCAGGGCCGCCCGCTGATCCTGATCAGCCGCATCGCCCAGCACACCCATAACCTGCACAAGGACCCGAAATGCTCGCTGCTGGTGGGTGAGCGCGAGGCCGATGATGTGCAGGCCGTCGGGCGCCTGACCTACCTTGCCGAAGCCGAGCAACTGGACGATCAGGCGGCGATCGACGCGGCGGCCGAACGTTATTACCGCTACTTCCCCGAATCGGCCAACTACCACAAGGCCCATGATTTTGATTTCTGGGTACTCAAGCCGGTACGCCACCGTTATATCGGTGGTTTTGGCGCGATTCACTGGGTCGACCAGTTGACCCTGGCCAACCCCTTCGCGGGCAAGGCTGAGCGCAGCATGATCGAGCACATGAACAGCGATCACACCAAGGCGATTGCCCATTACGTCGACCTGGCCGGTTTGCCGACGTCCGAGCCTGCGCAACTGGTCGGTATCGACAGTGAAGGCATGCACTTGCGCATCGGCCAAGCGTTGCATTGGTTGCCGTTTGCCGAGTCTTGTAATACTCCGACACAAGTGCGCGAGGCCTTGGTTTCATTGGCTCACGCCGAGGTCTGGCCGAAAAAAGCAGCGGCCGGTGCTTGAATTCACGAAATGGCGACGTCATCTAAGGTGGACTAGCAAGGCATTCTTGCGTTGAGGAACCATTTGATGCGCCCTTTTTTATTGCTCTTTCTGCTGTTCCCGGTGCTGGAGCTGTTCGTATTCGTTCAAGTCAGCAGCGCAATCGGGTTTTTCCCGGCGTTGTTGCTGATTATTGCCGGCTCGATGCTCGGCGTGCTGGTACTGCGCGTCGCGGGCCTGGCTACGGCCCTGCGTGCCCGTGAAAGCCTGAATCGCGGCGAGTTGCCGGCCCAGACCATGCTCGAAGGCTTGATGATGGCCCTGGCCGGTGGCCTGTTGATCCTGCCAGGTTTTGTCAGCGACGTGGTCGGCCTGGTCATGCTGCTGCCGTTCACCCGCAAGCTGCTGGCCGGCAAGATGCGCCAGCGCGCCGAAGAGGCTGCGATTCGCCAGCGTGCCTTCGCCGATGACCTGCAACCCCGTGGCGGTCCGGCTCCGCGCCAGCCCCTGGGGCGTGAAGGTGACGTGATCGAAGGCGAGTTCGAACACCGCGACTCCAAATAAGCGCTTTATCGGCACGGCACCTTCGGGTGCCGTGTTGCTTTTACCCGACCGTAGACACAAAAAATTTCATTCATGGCCCCTTGTAATAAGCCCAGGCGCCCTTATGTAACGGTCACCGCAAGGTTTCTGGTGGCGACACCAGACAGACTTCAGCGGTTTGCTTTGCGAACCGCGACCGGCCCCGCCGGAATTTAACCCGCCGGAATTGATACCGGCCGATGAAAAACACAATTAGGAGAGATCGACAATGAAGCTTCGTCCTCTGCACGACCGCGTCGTAATCCGTCGCAGCGAAGAAGAAAAGAAAACCGCTGGCGGTATCGTTCTGCCAGGTTCGGCTGCTGAAAAAGCCAACCACGGTGTGATCGTCGCTGCGGGCCCAGGCAAGACTCTGGAAAACGGTGAAGTACGTGCGCTGGCCGTTAAAGTCGGTGACAAGGTTGTTTTCGGCCCTTACTCCGGTAGCAACACTGTGAAAGTTGACGGCGAAGACCTGCTGGTAATGGCTGAGAACGAGATTCTCGCCGTACTGGAAGCCTGATTTCCCCGCTCATTTTTCCGTTACTCCAAAGAATTTAAGGAATATCGATCATGGCTGCTAAAGAAGTTAAATTCGGCGATTCCGCCCGCAAGAAAATGCTCACCGGTGTCAACGTCCTGGCTGACGCGGTAAAAGCGACCCTGGGCCCGAAAGGCCGTAACGTGATCATCGAGAAGAGCTTCGGCGCTCCGACCATCACCAAAGACGGCGTTTCCGTCGCCAAAGAAATCGAACTGGAAGACCGTTTCGAAAACATGGGCGCGCAGCTGGTCAAAGACGTTGCCTCCCGTGCCAACGATGACGCGGGCGACGGCACCACCACCGCCACCGTTCTGGCTCAGTCGATCGTCAACGAAGGCCTGAAAGCCGTCGCTGCCGGCATGAACCCGATGGACCTGAAGCGCGGTATCGACAAGGCGACCATCGCCATCGTCAAAGAGCTGAAGAACCTGTCCAAGCCTTGCGCTGACTCCAAGGCTATCGCTCAGGTAGGTACCATCTCCGCCAACTCCGACAGCTCCATCGGCGACATCATTGCCGAAGCCATGGAAAAAGTCGGTAAAGAAGGCGTGATCACCGTTGAAGAAGGCACCGGCCTGGAAAACGAACTGTCGGTTGTAGAAGGCATGCAGTTCGACCGTGGCTACCTGTCCCCGTACTTCGTCAACAAGCCGGACACCATGGTTGCCGAGCTGGACAGCCCGCTGATCCTGCTGGTCGACAAGAAGATCTCCAACATCCGCGAAATGCTGCCAGTGCTGGAAGCCGTTGCCAAAGCCGGCCGCCCACTGCTGATCATTTCCGAAGACGTTGAAGGCGAAGCCCTGGCGACGCTGGTTGTGAACAACATGCGTGGCATCGTCAAAGTCGCAGCCGTCAAGGCACCGGGCTTCGGCGACCGTCGCAAGGCCATGCTGCAGGACATCGCCGTCCTGACCGGCGGTACCGTTATCTCCGAAGAGATCGGCCTGAGCCTGGAAAGCGCCACCCTGGAAAACCTGGGTAGCGCCAAGCGCGTGACCATCTCCAAGGAAAACACCATCATCGTTGACGGTGCTGGCGTTGACGGCGACATCGAGTCCCGTATCGCTCAGATCCGTGCCCAGGTTGCTGAAACTTCCTCGGACTACGACCGTGAAAAACTGCAAGAGCGTCTGGCCAAGCTGTCCGGCGGCGTTGCAGTGATCAAGGTTGGCGCTGGTTCCGAAGTTGAAATGAAAGAGAAGAAAGCCCGCGTTGAAGACGCCCTGCACGCAACCCGCGCAGCCGTCGAAGAAGGCGTGGTACCTGGCGGTGGCGTTGCGCTGATCCGTGCTCTGGAAGCCCTGACTGGCCTGACCGGCGACAATGCTGACCAGAACGTCGGTATCGCTGTTCTGCGTCGCGCTGTTGAAGCTCCGATGCGTCAGATCGCTGCCAACTCCGGCGACGAGCCGAGCGTTGTGGTCAACGAAGTCAAGAACGGCAAAGGTAACTACGGTTACAACGCTGCTACTGGCGAATACGGCGACATGATCGAAATGGGCATCCTGGACCCAACCAAGGTAACCCGTTCCGCACTGCAAGCCGCATCCTCCATCGGTGGTCTGATCCTGACTACCGAAGCGGCTATCGCTGATGCACCGAAGAAAGAAGGCGCAGCTGGCGGCGGTATGCCAGACATGGGCGGCATGGGTGGCATGGGCGGCATGATGTAAGCCAGCCTTACCCGGCACCTGAAAAACCCCGTCTGCAGTGATGCAGGCGGGGTTTTTTTATGCAGCGCCAGCGCTCAGCCTATTGAGCGGCGCCTCAGCAGTTTCTTGAACGTGAACCCCCGTGCCAAGGTCAGTCGGGTACTCGACATGAGGGCCATGGGTTGCGATAGAGCTTGGTCGAGCGGCTGATGAACAGGCAGGTGCGCGGTTCTTTCAGGGGGCGCAGGCCTGGGCCGTTCCCAGTGGCCGGACATGATCACCATCCCCAGCAACTTGAGGGTATTGGCGTAGTAGTCATGGGCCTTGAGTGGACGGTGTTGCAGGTTGTCCCAGATGTTATTGAGCCATGGCTGGTTGCCGGGGCTGATCATGGCGCTGACCCCCAAGGCGGAAATAAACACCGGGTCATCGTGGTCTTCGTCGAATACGCTGCCATCGACCCGGTAACCGTTGTTGAACGCCGCGGGCTGATCGCCGGTGATTGTGCGCGCCCAGTGGTTGAACGGAGTCAGGGCCTCCAGCGCACGCACGTCGCCGTACATCAGGTAATCCAGGCCGACCCGCCACGGGTAGCGGGCCGCATTCCACGCGTAATCGCCGTCGTGCTTGCCTTCCAGCAGGTCGGCGCGGGCGGGTGTGATCGAGGTGTCGAGGTGGCTGATGAAGTCTGGCAGCAGGGCGCTGCCTGCGCTGTAGCGCTCGGTGAAGGTGTGGATGATCGAGTAGGTTTTGTCACGAACAGCCAGCCAACGCCTGTCACCGGTCATCGCAAAAAAACTGTTGAGGTGCGACTGCATGAAATCCGAGCTGCGGGTGGCGTATTCAAGCTCGGAATCGCCATCGGTGCCGGCCCAGTCGCCGAGCAGCAGATGATGGGTTCGCGGGTGTACCTCATGGTGCATGATCGCCGCCAGCACTTGGTTGGCTTGGCTGCGGTAGTCAATCGCACCTTGGCTGCCCCACGCCTGGTCTGCCAGCAGCAGGGCGTAGGCGATATCCAGGTCACCGTCGGTGGCGCTGGCGTTGCCGCGGAACCGGCCAGTGGAGTTGCCGCAGCCTTCGACCTGGTTCCAGGCCATCAACCCGGGATCGGATTTGGCTGGGTGGTCTTTGAAATAGCGCACCATGCCGTCAAAGATCTGCTGCGCGTCCGGGTCCTGCTCGGCCATCATCACGCTGAGCAGCATGCCATAGCCGTGGGCTTCGGATACGGTAATGGTGTGCGGGGCGGTGCCGCCGCCCACCGGCTTGCCGTCGGCATTGACCTTGATGAAATAGCGCCCGTTGCCGCATTCGGCGGATAGATAAAGCGCCTTCCATTCTGTGTAGAACCGGGTCAGTTGCTGGTCCATGACCGCCTGGGGCAGGTGGTTCGGCTTGATCGAGCCGGCGTGGTAAGGCGCCGCTTGGGCAAAAGCCCAGGCATCGCTGACGAACAATGAGCTGGCGGCAATGCACAATGACCCCATCAGCCGGTACAGGTGCTTATTCGGGGGACGCATGGGCGGGCTCTCCAACCTGGAATTCAGGTGGCGAGGTTACGGGCGATACGAACTGTTCGCTGTCACAGGCTGTAACACGCGCTGCGCTACTGAGGTGGGCGCAGCGGCAGGACCAGGCTCAGGCGTGCGCCACCCCGCGGGCTGCGGGCCACCGAGAGTTCACCGCGGTGCCACTGCGTCGCCCGTTTGGCCAGCGCCAGGCCAAGGCCGAAGCCGCCTGGGGCGTCACCGCCCATGGCCAGCCGTACGAAAGGCTCGAAGATTTTTTCACGGTTTTCCGCCACGACGCCAGGGCCGTCATCGTCGACGTGCAGTATCAGGTGGTGTTGGCCATGGTAGGCCGCGCTGACACACACCTGGTCGCGGGCATAGGTGATGGCGTTGCTCAGCAGGTTACGCACGATCAGGTGCAGCAGCGCACGGTCGCCGATCAGCTCCAGCTCCGGTGGGTCGGTCTCCAGGCTCAGGTGGCGCTGATGTCCGTCCAGCAAGGCAAATTCCTGATGCAGCCACTCGCGAATGCGGATGGGCTCGTAGTGCAGGTCTGATGCAGAACCGGCCATTCGTGCGAAAGCCAGGCTGGCCCGCACCAAGGCTTCCAGTTCTTCGACGTCGGTGAGCAAGCGCTCCTGAAGTCGGGTGCGCGTGGGCGGGTCTTCACTTTTGCCCAGCAGGGTCAGGGCAAAGCGCATGCGTGCCAGGGGCGTGCGCAGTTCATGCGACACCGCTTGGGAGACTTCGCGGTGGCGTTCGCCCATGGCGCTGATGGCCTGGGCATGTTGTTGCAGCGTCTGCAGCAACGGCGCCCATTCCTTGCCCATCGCGGGCAACATCACATTCGGCGTGTGCGCCAGTGTACCGAGACAGGCATTGAGCTTGCCCAGTTCGCTGGCGCGCCGGCTGTGTGCGCGTAAGCCGAGCCAGAGCAGCAGTAACACCGGCAGGCCGGCGACGCCTGCTGTTATCCAGTAAATCGGAAATTTCAGCAGGTCATCGACCTCAGCCGTGCCCCACATGGGGCCGAACTGGATCACGGTGTCGTCGTCCAGCGGGAAGTAGGTGATGTCTTCGTCGCTATTGAGCGCCGGCTGGTGATGCTCCAGCATCACCAAGGCTTCCGGCGGCAGCTCGACGTCATCCAGCGCGACCAGTGCCACCGGGTACTGGAAATGTGCGCGCAAGGTGTCCATGTGCGATTCGCGTTGGTCGGCCGGCAAGGCCTTGAGCTGCTCGGCCACCAGGTAGCCCGGCCCGGCCATCAAGCGTAAAAAACTGTCCTCACCGACGAACACCGAAGCGTTGGCGCACAGCCACAACAGATAACACGTCAAGGCCGCCCAAGCGGTGCCCGCCACGACGGCCATCCAGGGGCGCACTTTAGACAGCATCTTGGCCGTCCTGTGGGATTTCGACAAAGAGATAGCCTTGGGCCGTGATGGTCTGGATGGTCACCGGGCAAGCCAGGTTCATCAGCTTTTTACGCAGGCGCGACACGCGCATATCGATGGAGCGGTTGACCCCGTCGTACTCCAGGCCCCGCAGGCTCTGGAGGAGTTTTTCGCGGGTCAGCAACACGCCGCAATGGCGGGCGAAAATCGCCAGCAATTCGAACTCGGCCACCGAAAACTGCAAAGGGGTTTCTTTGAGCCAAGCGAAATGGCTGTTCAAGTCCAATCGGAAACTGCCCCATTGGTAAGTGGCGCGGGGCGTTTGCGGACGGCGGCGCAGCAGTGAGCGGATACGCGCCAGCAACAGCAGCGGGTCGACGGGCTTGACCACATAGTCGTCCGCACCCACATCGAAGCCGGCCAATTGTTCGGCGTTTTCATCCAATGCCGTCATCATCAGGATCAGCCCGGGGTAGTGATCACGGATCTGTCGGCACAGAGTGAAGCCGTCGATACCCGGCAACATCACGTCCAGGATCAACAGCGCCGGCTGTTCATCGAGAATGCGCTGGGCTGCATGATCGCCACGGTGCTCCACCGCAACGGTAAAACCTTCGGCGCGCAGGAACTCGGCCGTCAACGCGGCCAGTGGGCGGTCGTCTTCAATCAGCAGGAGGGTGTCGGACATGAAAAAGGGCCGTCGCCGAAGCAAGGCCGCAAGTGTTACGCCCTTGCCTGGGAGGAGGCAAGGGCGGGACGCGCACTTCGTGGGTTTATCAGTCGGCGGTGAGCGCCGGTGCCGCGTTCTTGGGGGCTTTCCAGCCCAGTAGTTGTTGCGTGTAACCGTAGCTGGCAGCTTGATAGTAGGTGATCGCCCGCTGGATCAACGGATCATCGCTGCCCACGCGTAACTCCTGGCTTTCACCCAGCGCCTGATCATGGCGACGCAACCCTTGGCGCGGGCTGAGGATCGCCAGGTCCTTGCCGTCGAACAACCCCAGGTGCTGGTAGTTGCCGACCACCACACGCGGTGGCAATGGGCTGTCTTGCAACAGGTTGCGACCAAAGAAGGTGGACTCGTAGCTCAGGTTGAGCAGGCCCAGCAAGGTGGGCGCCAAGTCGATCTGGCTGGCCAGTTGCGCGGTTTCCCGTGCCTCGATCAATTTCGGGGCGTAGATGAACAGGGGGATCTGGTAGTTGGTGATCGGCAAGTCTTCCTTGCCCGCGCTGCCGGCCGTATGGTCGGCGACGAACACGAAGATCGTGTTATCGAACCAGGGCTTCTGGCGTGCAGCCTCAAGGAACTGGCCGATGGCGTAGTCGGTGTATTTGACCGCACCGTCTCGGCCCTTGCCGGACTTGATATCAATACGCCCGTCCGGGTAGGTGTAGGGGCGATGGTTGGACGTGGTCATCAATTGCAGCAGAAACGGCTGCTGCTTGGCGTAGTCGGCATCGGCCAGTTTCAGGGTCTGCCGGTAGAGGTCTTCGTCGGCCATGCCCCAGGCATTTTTAAACGAGATATCCGATTCGGCCACGCTGCTCTGGTCCACGACCCGATAACCATTGCCGCTGAAGAACGCGTTCATGTTGTCGAAGTAACCACGCCCGCCATAGACAAACACACTGTCGTAGCCGATGGCGCTGAGTTGTTGACCCAGGCTGGCAAAGCCGCTTTCGCGCCCTATGCGCTTGACGATCGAACGCCCTGGCGTTGGCGGAATGGCCAGGGTGATGGCTTCCAGGCCACGGTCGGTACGCGTACCGGTGGCATAGAAGTTATTGAAGTACAGGCTTTGCTTGCGCAGCGCATCGAGGTTGGGCGTAAGGTTGCGCCCATCACCGTTGCTGCCCATGTATTTGGCGCTGAAGCTTTCGATGGTCACCAGCACGATATTGGGCTTGCGCAAGGTGCCGGGGTTCTCGATGGCACGGCGGATATCCAGCGGGTCTTTGCCGATAAAGCGCGCGTTGGGCTCGCTGAGTTCGGTGCGTAGCTGCTGGGCGACCACCTCGGTTGGCAGGCTCTTGTAGAACTGCGTGTAGTCCAGCTCGTTATTGCGAAATGCCGCGAAAAACTGATACGGGCCATTGCTCGCCAGTTCGTTCTTGTAGGCGTTGCCGCCTTGGGTACGCGGGCTGTCCTGGCTGATCAGTTGCAGGCTGAGGCCGGCGGCGATCAACAGGCTCAAGGCGCTCAGCAAGCGGCCGCGCATCGGCGGCAGCGGTGCATTCAAGGCGGCGTTGAAGGGTTTGCGCAGTGCCACGCTCAGCACCACCGCCAGCATCGCCAACAGGCTGAGCAACTTGCCGATCGGATAAGACTCCAGCAGGTTGTTCAGCACCTCGTCGGAATACACCAGGTAATCCACGGCGATAAAGTTGAAGCGCACGCCGAACTCGTCCCAGAACAGCCATTCGGCCACCGAGGTAAACAACATGGCGAACAGGCTGACCGTCAACACCGCTTGCAGGAACCAGCGATGGCCGCGACGGCGCCACAGCCCCGGTGGGCAAAGCAGCAAATACAGGCCCAGCGGCAAGGCTGCATAGGTCAGGAAGCCCAAGTCGTACAGCAAGCCCACGCCAAACACCGGCAGTACGTTGCCTCCGACTTCACTCAGGTGAGTCAGTAGCAGGACGCTGCGGGTGAGCAGGAAAATAACCAACCATGCGCCGGTGACGAGCAGCAGGTAGCGCATAGGCGCGGTTTTGAGAAACCCCATGTCCAGCATAATCCTTCTATTAATGGGCGATGATCTTCGGCCAGGCCTTGTTGGCGGCCTGTGAATCTATAGTGAAAAACTCATTAGATCATAAAGCTGGTTGAGAGGATTAATCGATAAGTCCGACAGGTCTATCCCTGAGCCACGCCAGGCCTTAAGCTGCGCGAGCCAGCACGGCTGGCACGACAGTACGGAGACACTGCTCATGCGAATTCTATTGGTTGAAGACAACCGCGATATTCTGGCCAACCTGGCAGACTACCTGGGGCTCAAGGGCTATACCGTTGACTGCGCGCAGGACGGTTTGTCGGGCCTGCACCTGGCGGCCACCGAGCATTACGACCTGATCGTGCTCGACATCATGCTGCCAGGCATTGATGGCTACACCTTGTGCAAACGCCTGCGCGAAGACGCGCGCCGTGACACACCGGTGATCATGCTCACTGCCCGCGATCAGTTGGATGACCGATTGCAGGGCTTCAAGTCCGGTGCCGATGATTACCTGCTCAAGCCGTTCGCCTTGTCCGAATTGGCTGCGCGCATTGAAGCTGTGCTGCGCCGCGCCCAGGGCGGTGGTCGTCGCGCCTTGCAGGTGGGCGACTTGTACTACGATCTCGATACCCTGGAAGTCACCCGCGAAGGGCGCCTGCTCAAGCTCAACCCGGTGGGCCTGAAGTTGCTGGCGGTGCTGATGCAGAAGAGTCCGCATGTGTTGCGCCGCGAAGTGCTCGAAGAAGCCCTGTGGGGCGATGACTGCCCGGACAGCGACAGCCTGCGCAGCCACGTTCACCAGT
The DNA here is from genome assembly GCF_022836895.1 of Pseudomonas palleroniana. Taxonomy (NCBI): domain Bacteria; kingdom Pseudomonadati; phylum Pseudomonadota; class Gammaproteobacteria; order Pseudomonadales; family Pseudomonadaceae; genus Pseudomonas; species Pseudomonas palleroniana. The sequence continues at coordinate 1,737,885 of NZ_CP092411.1, forward strand.
TGCGCCAGGTGATCGATAAACCTTTCGCCAAGCCATTGCTGCAGACGGTGCACGGCGTCGGTTATCGCCTGGCCGAGGGGCGTGATGGAGTTTAAGCAAAGCCTTGCCCAGCGGATCATCATCGCCTTTGCCTTGATGAGCGCGCTGGTGGCGGGGGCTTTCGCCATGGGCATTGTTGCGACGGTGCACCTGGTGGAAGAGAAATTGATCTCGGCGGGCCTGGGTGGCGACCTGCAACGGTTGCTATTGATGGACAGCGTCGAAGACTGGAGCCACCGGCCGGAGCCGGACCAGTTGTTCTATTTCAGCGGTGGGCGCGGCGATTTCGAACTGCCCAAGGATTTGCGACACCTGGACCCAGGCTTTCATGAGGTGTTTCGCGAAGCGCTGTCGTACCACGCCATGGTCGAAGTGGTCGACGGTCGGCGCTATGTCCTGCTGCAAGACCAGAGCGACTTTGAAGAGCGTGAGCGCGTGTTGTTTGCGGTGGTGCTGGTGGGGTTCGTGCTCAGCCTGGCGCTGGCGGTGTTCCTGGGTTGGGTGTTGGCCCGCAAGGTGATGGCACCGGTGGTACGCCTGGCCCGCCAGGTACGCCATCGTGACCAGTTGCTTGGCCTGGCGCCGCCGTTGGCCCCGGATTATGCGGCCGATGAAGTGGGTGAACTGGCGGTGGCTTTCGATGCCACGCTCGGCCGCTTGCGTCAGGCGTTGTCCCGTGAGCAGTTGTTTACCAGCGACGTGAGCCATGAATTGCGCACACCCTTGATGGTGTTGGCGACTTCCTGCGAACTGTTGCTGGAGAACCCGGCGATTGATCAGCGCGGCCGTGCCCAGGTCGAGCGCATCGCCCGCGCCAGTGAGGAAATGCGCGAGCTGGTGCAAACCTTCCTGATGCTCGCCCGTGCCAAACATGATGATGCTGCCATGTCGCCGCAGGTCAATCTCAAACAGGTGGCCGATGACTTGCTCGGTATCTGGCGCGAGCCCATCGAGCAAAAAGGGCTTGAGTTGATCTACATTCCTGGCAACCCCTTGGCGACCCGCTACAACACCACGTTCTTGCATGCGGTGATGGGTAACTTGCTGCGCAACGCGCTGCATTACACCGAGCAAGGGTTTATCCGCCTCACCCTGGAGCCGAGCGGTTTTATCGTTGAAGACTCCGGCGTCGGTATACCGGAAGAAAAACGTGAAGCGATGTTCGAGCCTTTTGTGCGTGGCAGCGAGAAGCGCGGTGAGGGCCTTGGATTGGGTTTGTCGCTGGTGCAACGCATCTGCGAGAGCCAGGGCTGGAGCGTCAGCCTGAGCACCATGGAGCCCAACGGCTGCCGCTTTCATGTCGAGTTGAGCCAGGTCAAACCCTGATTCGCCAGCCTGCCGCTATGCTGCGGCAGTTAACGTGCTTTTCGGCGAAGATGGCCCCATGCCACCGTTTGTGTCTGTAAAGTCTTGAAATGTATGGGGTTGGACAGGACAAGTTTTTCACAACCAGTTGACCTGTCGATCACAGTTTGCTGCTTAAGGTTGTAGGCATCAGCAACTGGAGATGTTTAGATGCCTTCCCCGATCAAGCTCGAATTTTCCGAAAAGTACGACGACCAACACGCGCAGAATTATTTGCTCAAGCATCAGGACAATCTGGCTCGCCGGTTGTCCCACAAACGCGACGAGCAATTGGCGCGTGGTGCGCTGGCCATGGCCGGTGAGCCTGGGCTGGTCCTGGACCTGCCCTGCGGTGCCGGGCGCTTCTGGCCATTACTGGCCGAAAAACCCAACCGTGTGATTATCGGCGCTGATAATTCGGCATCGATGTTGAAGGTCGCCACAGTCGCCCAACCGGCGGATGTGGTGAAACGGGTACGCACTTTGCAGACATCGGCCTTTGATATCGATTTGCCGGACAACTCGGTCGACAGCATTTTCTGCATGCGCTTGATGCACCACATTGGTGATCCGGAGCATAGGCTGGCGATATTGCAGGAGTTTCAGCGTGTGACGCGCGACAGCGTGATCCTCTCGCTGTGGGTCGATGGCAATTTCAAGGCCTGGAGACGCAAGCGCGCCGAGTCCCGGCGTCGCGAAAGAGGTGAGCAGGAAGGTTACCAAAATCGGTTTGTGTTACCGGCGGCTACTGTCGAGGCAGAATTTGAGCAGGCCGGTTTCCGTGTTCAGGAATCCCTGGACTTCATGCCGCTCTACGCCATGTGGCGAGTCTATGTATTGCGTAAGAGGTGACAGGATGGCAGTTGAGTGCGTAGCAGGTAGTCATGTAGCTCCCGAGGAGCGGTTTGATTATTTCTGGCGCCTTAAAGGGGAATGGGTCGAGGAACCCAATCGTCGGCGTGGCGGTGAAAGTGGTGTGCAGCGGGTCATCAGCCCCAATGGGCGCTTGCTCTACAGCAAACGCCAGACCGGGCACATCTACCGCAGTTGGTTCCACCCGTTCGGACGCCCGACCGTGCTACGTGAGCGTGACGCCCTCAAGGGCTTGCGTTTACTCGATGTACGCGTACCGGAGCTGGTGTTTTGCGAAGCCCGTCGCGACCCGGAACACCGATGGAAAGCACTGCTGGTCACGGCGTCGCTGGACGGTTTCGACGAGATTGAAAACTGGTATGCCGCCGGTGGCCGCGAACAGTACGGCGAGCTTGTCCATGAGCGCCTGCTCAAGGAACTGGCCGGCACCCTGGCGCGCATGCACAAGGGCCGTTGGCAGCACGGTTGCCTGTATATCAAGCACATCTTTGTGCGGGTAACGGGTGAAGGTGATTCGGCCAATGTGGAAGTTGCGCTGCTGGACTTCGAGAAGTGTCGCCAGCGTTTGACCGCCTATCGGGCCGCTTCCCACGACATGCTGCAACTGCGTCGCCATTCGTCGTGGAGCGATGCCGACTGGAAAAAACTCAGCTACTTTTACGAGACGGCGTTTGGCAGCGCTATCAAGGGTTTAACCAGATGAAGCTAGAAATAGCACGAGGTTTGTTTCTGGTCGGTGCGTTGGGTGTTGCAGCCCTGGCCCTGGCTGCGTGGGAGCAACCTCGTACACAAGTGCTCAGTGCGGTGGACGGTAACGGGCAATGCCTGTTACCGCGTGTCGCCAAGGCGAACGTAAAGGCAAGGCCCGATCATGATCTGCTGTTGTTCATGTTCGGGATGTCTCAAGGGATGAGGCCACAGAGTTGAGATGAACCTTAAAAAATTCACCCCCCCGAAACAGGGCCTTGCGATGCGAGGCCCTTTTTTTTGCCTTCAAATCAGATGCAGGTGGTTATCCCAAAGCCCCGCCGGTAACTCCAAGGGTGTGGCGACCAATGGTTTCTGACGGCAATCGTAGAACCGGCAGCGTCCCTGGCCTGAGGTGACGACAAAGCCATCCGCCACTGCCCCCACGCCGGCACAGTCGGGCAAAGGGCCGTCCAGGCGCAGCTCACCGCTGTCGATATCCCAGATAAAAAACCGATTGCCCCGTGGCGCAGTCAGCGCCACCAGGCGCAATTGGCTGTGCACCGCGACGCTGGCGGTGTAGTGCCCCATGGCCTGCAATTGCTCATCGGCCACCGGGAACGCCACGAACGGTTGCCCCGGCCGCTTGATCGCCAGCAGTTCCGAGCGTTCGTGGGAAGGCCCCATGAATTGTTGCCCGGTGAGGACAGTGCCATCGTTGGCGATGCCCATATGGCGCACGCTGTTCATCTGCTGGCCGAGGGTTTCCTTGCTGATCAGCGTGCCATCGCGGTGCATCAGCACCAGGCTCGGCTCCATGGCGTTGAGGTTCATCTCCACCCGGCTTTCGGCTTCGGTGCGAATACCGCCGTTGGCCACCACCAGGGTTTCGCCGTCGGGCATCCACGACACCTGGTGCGGGCCAATGCCGTGGGTGGAGATCTCGCCGCTGTGCACCAGGCGCTCACCTTCGAACCGGTAGACGCCGAGCAGGCCGCGGCCGGGATCGGAGGTGTCGTTCTCGGTGGCATACAGCCATTCGCCGCTCTGGTGAATCACCGCGTGGCCATAGAAGTGGCGGTTGGCGTTCGAGGTGATGGTTTGCAGCAGCGCGCCATCACGCAGGTCGATCAGATAACTCTCGGTGCCCGGGCGGCGGGCCACAAACAGCGCAATCGGCAGCGCCGGGTGGTTGATGATGTCGTGGCAGCGTTGGCCGACCTGGGTGGCAAACACCTGCTTGCCATCCAGGCGGAAACCCACCGCGTAGTGCTTGCCCTCGGCATCATCGCGTGCCGAGAGCAGCAGTGGGCTTTTGTCCTTTTGCTTGAATAGCGTCCAGCCACCCAACGTGAGCGCGCTGAGCAGCACGCTGCCAATCGCCAAAGCCTGTCGCCTGAGCATCATCAGTCACCGTCGTTGGCGTTGAAGCCCAGCTGGATGCCCAGCGCCTTGGCCAGCTCACCTTCGTGCAGGCGGTGGACCACGTTGAGGCTGTCGTAGAGGTCATTGAGCTGCTGGCGCCCGGCGTCATCGTTCAACAACTCGCTGAGGGTGCGCTGGTTGCTGGCGAACAGTTTCAGGGCGGCGGCATAGGCGGCGTCGATCTTGTCGGCCAGCGGCTTTTGCTCCGACGGCAGCAGGTTGCGCAGGCCCTTGTTGTCGACCCCCACCCAGACGGTTTGCGCGGCGGCAAGGCTGGTTTCCAGGCTTTGCAGGGACGACTGGCTGCGCCATGCGTCAGCCTGGAACGGTTGCGGGATACCTTTGGCCTGGCGGCCCATCGGCGTGCCGAGTTTCTTTTTCAGGGTGTCCAGCGCGGTCACCTGGGCACGCAGCAGGTCGGCGATGGCTTCGTGGGAATCGGCGTAGCGCTGGTTGGGAAACTTGGTCATCTGCGCGAGCATGCCGTCGGTGCTGTTCCAGCTGGCGAGAATCTCTTCGGCGAGGCTTTTCTGGCGCTCGCCGATCGCCACCAGCAGTGGGCAGTAGCGCGCCTTTTGCGTTGGATCGGCGACGTCGGTCTTGGCGTCGTAGAGGATGTATTCGTAGGCCGACAGGCCCTGTACCACGACGCTGGACTTGGCCAGGGCAGCGGCGTCGATCTGCGGCTGGGCGCTGACCAGTTGTTCGACCTGGCGGCCCACCAGGTTTTTCTTGTCCGGCCAGAACTGCACCTGCCACGAACGGTTGCCCTCGGCCAGCGGGCCGACCAGCAGCGGTTGCAACTCGGCCCAGGCTTTTTGTGCGTGGAGGAAATCGGCGCGGGCGGTGTCCAGGCTTTCCTTGCCCTGGCAATAGGCGAGGGCGCTGACGGCCAGTTGGCGGTCGGCTTCAACCCAGCGGCTGTAGGTCGGCAGGATGACTTGCTTGGCGATGGCCGCCGAGGTCACTGCTTGCGGGTCCTGGGGCGAGCAGGCGCCGAGAGCGAGTGCGGCCAGGCTGGTGAACAACAACTTGGGACGGAACATGTAGAGCTCCCTTCTGTAATTGGGGCGAAGCTTATAGAGAATTCAGGAACGCCAGCAACGCGGCGCGCTGCTCGGCGTTGAAAGACAACACCTGTTGTTGCGCCGCCTGTGCTTCACCGCCATGCCACAGCACGGCTTCGAGCAGGTTGCGGGCGCGGCCGTCATGTAAAAACTGGGTGTGGCCACTCACGGTTTGCGTCAGGCCAATGCCCCACAACGGGGGTGTGCGCCAGTCGCGGCCCCCGGCCTTGAATTCGCTACGCTGGTCAGCCAGACCTTCGCCCATGTCGTGCAGCAGCAGGTCGCTGTAGGGGCGGATCGTCTGGTTGGCCAGTTCGGGTTCGGACGCAGAGGCGGACGTGGTGAACGTCGGTTTATGGCACCCCTGGCAACCGGCCTGGTAGAACAGGTTTTTGCCGGCCAGCACCTGTGGCGTATTGACGTCACGGCGTGCGGGGACCGCAAGGTTGCGCGTGTAAAACAGCACCAGGCGCAGGATGTTATCGCTGACTTCCGGCTCGCCATCGGGGCCATTGCCGTTGGGGGCCTGTTTGCAGGCAATCTGGGCATCCGTGCAATCATCAAAGGGTCTCAGGGACGTGGTGAGGCCCATGTCACCAGAGAACGCGTGAACATTTTGTTGATTAAGGTTGGGTTGCCCGGCTTTCCAGCCGAAACGCCCGAGGACGGTCTTGCGCTGGGCGTCGTCCCACACCCAGTTGGCGCGGCCGACGAGGGCTTCCTGGTCGGCGGTTTTCGCGTCGGTGTTGCGCAGGATGTCGGCGTCGCTGATGGCTTCGAGCAGGCCCAGGCCGATCATCGGCGGTGCGATTCGCGCTGAAAAAAGTGTATCTGGATGCATCGGCCCGTAGCCGAGCTGGGTGATTTGCAAGGTGGGCTTACGCAACTCAACCACCGTGCCGTCCTTGAAGCTGACGTTGACCGGCGTGTAGTCCACCCGCACCTTGCCTTCGGGGGCCACGCCCGGCACGGCCATGTCTTGCAACTGCCCGCCGTAGACAGGCTCGGGCACCACGCCGAGTTGCTCGATAAGCTTGGCATCGATCGGCGTAGGCGCAATCGACAGGCGCACCAGCATCGACACCGCATTCGGCGCGTCGGGCAGCGGTGGGTGCCCGCGCCCGTCCTTGATATGGCAGTTCTGGCAGGCGTTGGTGTTGAACAAAGGCCCCAGGCCATCACGCGCGGTGGTGGTGGACGGTGCGATCACCCATGGGCTGCGGAAAAAGCTGTTACCGACGCTGAAATCCAGACGGCGGCTCGGCGCCAGGTTGGCTGAGGGCAGGGAAAACGCATTCTGGTCGCGCTTGTTCACCGTCGTCGCGCCGCCGGCCCGCGATTCCCCCGGCTCTGCCTGGGTAAACCTGGGTGGGGCATCGCAGGCGGTCAGGCTCAAGGCCATCAACGCTGCCGACAGGCGAAAAAACGAACGGAACATCGAGTTTCCTGGAACAAGGCGGAAAATGAGGCCGCAAAGTCTAACAGGGCAGGGCAGATTGAATAAGAGCAATTATCGTTTGGTGGAACCCGATTCATTCCCGCTAGAATGGCCGCACATTTATTTCTGGAGGTGGCCAATGCAGGCTCTCGACGCTTTGCTCAACCGTGTTTCCGTGCCGCGTTTGCTTGAGCCGGCACCGACCCAGGAGCAGCGCGATGTGCTGTTCGCCGCCGCCATGCGCGCGCCGGACCATGGCCAGTTGCGTCCTTGGCGTTTCCTTACCGTGGAAGGCGCCGCCCGTGAGCAAATGGGCACGTTGTTGGCCGAAGCCGCCCGCCTGCAAGATGCCGATGCTCCGCAAGCCGTCATCGACAAAGCCCAGAACGGCCCGTTGCGTGCCCCGTTGGTCGTGGTGGTGATTGCCCGCTTGCAGGAACACTTCAAGGTGCCGAAGTCCGAACAGTTGCTGGCAGCCGCCTGTGCGGCCCATGGCATTCTGTTGGCGGCCTATGCCCAAGGGATTGGCGCCGTGTGGCGCACCGGCGAATTGTCCTACTCGGCCCACGTCGCCAAAGGCCTGGGGCTGACGGCGGATGAGCAAGTGATTGGCTTCCTCTACCTGGGCACCCCGCAGAACCCGCCGCGTACCGCGCCGAAAGAAGATGTGGCGCCGTTTGTCCAGGCGTGGCTGGGACCCCAAGTCTGAAGTGATCCCAGTGAGAGGGGGCTTGCTCCCGATAGCGATGTGTCAGCTACCAATAAGTTGACTGACATACCGCCATCGGGAGCAAGCCCCCTCCCACATGGGGTCAGACCTTGAACTGATCCATCAACTTCATCTGTTGACCGGCCAGCGCATTGAGCTGGCTGCTGATGGCCGCCGATTCGGTCGCCTGGCCGGTGAGAGCTTCAGTCACGGTGCGGATCGCCGAGACGTTGCGATTGACCTCTTCGGCCACCGCGCTCTGCTCTTCGGCGGCGCTGGCGATCTGCAGGTTCATGTCGCTGATCACCGTCACCGCATCGCTGATCTTGCCCAGTGCCTGCACGGCTTGATGGATCTGCCCGGCGTTGCTCTGGGCCTGGTGCTGGCTGGAATGCATGGTCGCCACCACGCCACGGGTGCCACTCTGGATGCGCTCGATCACCTGGCGGATTTCCTCTACCGAGTCTTGGGTGCGTTTAGCCAGGTTGCGCACTTCGTCGGCCACCACCGCAAAACCACGGCCGCTTTCCCCGGCCCGCGCCGCTTCGATGGCGGCGTTGAGCGCCAGCAGATTGGTCTGTTCGGCGATGCTGCGGATCACTTCGAGCACCGAACCGATCTGCTCGCTGTTCACCGCCAGGGCTTCCACTTCAGACACCGCCTTGCTGACCTCTTCGGCGAGTGTGGTGATGTCGCGGGTGCTCTGCTCGATGATCGACATGCCTTCACGCGCCGACTGGTCAGCCCCGCGTGCGGCATTGGCGGCACTGGAGGCACTGTTGGCTACATCGTGGGCGGTGGCGCTCATTTCGTTGGACGCCGTCGCCACCTGGTCGATTTCGCGGAACTGCACTTGCATGCCTTCGCTGGTCTGGCGGGCAATCTCGGATGACTGATCTGCCGTACCACGGGCTTCGGCGATGCTTTGCTTGATCTGCGCGATGGTCGGTTGCAGCTTGTCGAGGAAGCGGTTGAACCAGTTCGCCAGTTCGCCCAGTTCATCTTTCTTGGCGTACGCCAGGCGCTGGGTCAGGTCACCCTCGCCGCTGGCGATATCCTTGAGCATGGCTGCCACGTTGTTGATCGGGCGGGTGACGCCGGTGGCGGTCAGCCAGATCAGCAGCAGGCCCAGCAGCGCGGCGGCGGCGGCGATCAGTAAGGTCTTGATCAGGCTGCTGGCCTGGGCTTCGTCGAGTACCGCTTGCAGTTTGATGTTATCGGCGAGCATCACGCTCTTGGGCAGTTTGATGAGTACGCCCCAGTTCTTGGCGTCGGCAATCGGTTTGAACGGGTAGACGGCGCGAATCGTGTCGTCCTGTTCGCGGATCATTGGGTTGCCGGTGGCCAGCAGTTGCACGATCTCCTTGCCTTCCGCACCCAGGGTATCGATCAGGTTCTTGCCGACCTTGGCGGGTTCACCGCTGTAGGCTGCGATCAAACCGGTGCTGGAGAGGTATTCCAGGTGCGCCGCGCCGTTGAACAGGCTTTTCTGCGCGGCGTCGGTGTTGGCTTGCAAGGCGTTGAGGGCGATGTCGACGCCGATCACGCCGATGACTTTGCCGTCCACGATCAGCGGCAGGGAAATGGTGGTCATCAGCACCGGCTTACCGGCCACGGTGTCCTCGTAGGGGTCAAGCAGGCAGGTGTTGCGGCTGTCTCGTGGGCAGGTGTACCAGCTGTTGTAGGGGATGCCACTGAGGTTGAGGGTGGTCTTGGTCAGATCCTCTTCGACCATGATGGTGTTCAAGCCTTCACCGCCGGCGCGGCTCCAATAGCTGGAGAAACGCCCTTTTTCGTTGGACACCCGCGCCTTGTCATCGATGAACTCGCTGTCTTTGCCATCCAGGGCATTGGGTTCGAACGAGAGCCAGACACCCAACACGCCACGGTTGCGCTCAAAGGCCGTCTTCAGGCTCTGATTGAGTTCTTCACGCAATGCCCCAGCCTCCAGCCCGCGCTTGGCGCCGGTGTTGCGCAGGTCCTTGATCTGGTCAGCCAGTGCGGTAATGGCCACCAGGCTGTCGCTGAAGGTTTTCTGCAATTGCGCGGCTTGTTCGCCGGCCTTGGCTTGCAGCAACTGCTCCACGCTGGAGGTGAGCATGCGCGAGCTTGAGTCGCTGACTAATTGGTCGTTTTGATGGGTGTTATAGAGGTTGAGGCTCACGACCAGCGCGATCACCCCCAACAGACACAGGCCGGACAGCAGCACGATTTTCAAGCGAATGGAGAGGGTGTCGAACATAGGTTCACTCGTGAATGAATGTGTTGGAATGCAAGCAAGGCAAGCCAAATCCATTCGGCGCTATATCCGGAGCATCGGCGCAGTCGGATGATTCATGAGGCGGAGGCGATGAGTGGTAGGAAAAACCCTACACGCAGCGTTAGACGGGGGTTGCGAGGCGTTCCGGACGCGACCAGATCCATAAGTTGCCCAGGGTCATTCCGGCAATCGCCAGGTAGATCGGCCAGCCGTGATCGAGCATCACCAGCATCAGGCCCGCACACAACAGCATGCTCACCGTGGCGCTGACTTTGGCGCGACGCGCGATGATCTTGCCATTGCGCCAGTTGAATAGGATCGGCCCGAACAGCCGGTGGTTTTCCAGCCAGGCGCTGAGGCGTGGCGAGCTTTTGGTGGCGGCCCAGGCGGCGAGCAGGATGAATTCGGTGGTGGGCAAACCCGGTATGACAATCGCCACCAACCCGATGCCCAGGCTGACGTAGGCCAGCAGGCCGAACAGGATCCGGGCGATTTTCGAGGGGGATTGGGTTTTGCCGGTCATGGATGTGATGGTCACAGAAAATCAGGGAGCAATGAGATCTAGCTGTGGGAGGGAGCAAGCCCCTCCCACAGGTTGATGGCATTTCAATTCAGGCGTCAGGCCAGTTCGGGGGCGCTAGCGTACGCCTGTTCCAGCAGCACGGTGAAGCGCACGAATGCATCGATTGCACCTTTTTCTGCCGCAGCCTCTTCTTCGGCGTTCAATTCCAGGCCGTCGAGGGTGCGGGTAAAGCGCTTCCAGCCTTCGGCGCGGCCACCGGCCGGTTCACCCAGGTGACGGGCACCGAAGGTTTCACTCAGGCCCAGGCCCACGGCGCGCTTGATAAGGAACGCGGCTCCCAGCTTGGAGCCTTCCGACACGAACAGCCAGCCCAGGGCTTGGGCTTTGCTGGGGTTCTTCACTGCGCCTGCGACCGGTGCCGGCACGTCGGTGTCCAGGTCGCCCAAGTCCAGCCTGGCGGCTTCGGCACGGCAGCGCTCGGCCAGGTCCGGGAAGATCTCGATCAGTTGCGGGTCGTTGTACAGGGCCACCAATTCCGACTGGAACAGGTATTGCGCCACTACGAAACGGGCGAAGTTGGCCTGGGTTTCGAATGGCGCGTGGGCTTTGACCAGCGTGTCGAGCTGGGCATGTGGGGCGTGGGTGATCTGGTTCAGGCGCTGGGAGCGCAGGCTTGGGCGTTCTGCGGTAGGGGAAGCGGTCATCGAAAAAGTCCTTGAGAGGGGGAGCGCCTTGTGGCTCTAAAGAGAGCGGTTATCAACTAGACGAACAGGAAGACGCGGCACAGTAAAAAATCCTCACCTGCCGGCGACTGAGGCCGGCGAGGTGAGGCGCTTCGATCAGATGTCCCAGATCACGTTGATCGCAAAGTTGCGGCCAGGCTGCGTCAGGCGGTCCAGGTTGGCCGGGCCGGTCACCGCGGCTTCGCCGACGCTGTCGTAGCTGCGTACGTCATCCCAGTTCCAGTACTTCTTGTCGGTCAGGTTGTAGAGGCCGGCGTTGAGGGTCACATCGCGGGTGACTTTGTAGTAGCCGGTCAGGTCGAGCACACCGAAGCCTGGTGTCTTGAACGGGCCGTTGCCATCCGGTGCGTGGAAGGTGCTGCTGTCGACGCGGTTCTGGCGTTTGACCAGGGTCCAGCTCAGCAGGCCACCGTAATTGTCCTGGTCGTAGCCCAGGCCGAACACGCCCTTGAGCGGGTTGACACTGTTGAGCGGCTCGCTGGTTTCGTCGTTACGACCGTAGGCATAGGACACCGAACCTTGGGTGTAAAGGCCGTGAGGCGCGCCGAAAGCATCCAGGTTCAGGCGACCCTTGGCTTCCGCGCCCTTGATGGTGGCACGCTTGATATTGACGGCCTGGAACTGTTCGACGGTGCCGCCGACCACGGCGTTGTCTTCGTCGATGAAGTTGCGATACTTGTTGTAGAACACCGCGATGTCGAAGGAACCTGCGTCGAACTTGCCACGAATCCCGGTTTCAATGCCTTTGCTGGTTTCCGGCTTGAGGTCTGGGTTGGGCTCCACGGTGTAACCCAGGTTGAGGTTTTCAAAGCGGCCGTACAGCGCCTTGGCCGATGGCGTGCGGAAGCCCTCGGCGTACTGGCCGAACAAGGTGTATTGATCGGTGAGGGCGTAAGTCAGGCCGAACTTGGGCGTCACGCGGTGCCAGGTTTTGTCCTTGTCGTTGACCGTATCCTGGCCGGTCGGGTTGACGGTGTTGAGGAATTCCTGGGTCAGCTTGGGCTTGAGCTGGGTGTAGTCGTAGCGCAAGGCCGGCAGGAAGGTCCATTTGTCCCAGGAGATCTGGTCCTGGGCGAACAGCGAATAGGTGTTGATGGTCGGGTCCGGGAAGTCACTGGACTTTTTCACGCTGTCGCCGGCTGAAGGGCTGGGCGCACCGATGGCGGTGCAGCCGGAGCCGACGGCCAGGCAGGTCGCCGAGCCTTCGCGCGAACCGGTGACTTTCTGCTGCTTGAGCGTGGTGCCGTAGGTCACCTGGTGATCGGTCTCACCGAGGCTGAAAGCCTTGTCCAACTGGGCGTCGAACACCCACTGGCGTTCTTCGTAAAGCGTGTCGCGGGTACGCAGGACGCGACGGCCGGACTGATAGATCTCAGCCGTGGTCTGGTCGGTCTTGGCGATCTGGTAATTGAGGCTGGTCTTGATGCGGTCGGCAATCGGCGATTGCAGAGCCAAGCTGTTTTCCAGGCCGAAGCGTTCACGGGTGATGGTGTCGTTGCCACGGCGGTCACGGTACAGATTGAAGCCCCGCCCACCAACGAACGGGCCACCTACAGCGTTTTTCAGGTTGACGTCGCGGTCATCCTTGAACTTCTCGTAGGTCAGGCCCAGGCGGTTGTCATCGCCATAGTTCCAGCCCAGCTTGGCGAGGACATTGGTGGTGCGTGCCTCTTCCGGGTTGGCGCCGGTGCGGGCCAGGCCGGTGGCATTGTTGCCGTCGTAGGACTCCATTTCATGCCCATTGCGCTGGCTCAGGTGCAGCAAGCCGTCGAAGTCCTGCACGCGGCCGGCGACGGTGCCGGAGGTCAGCCAGCTATCGTCGGCGGAGCTGTAGCCGGTTTTCAGGCGGGCACCGACATCCTGGCCGGGCTTGATGATGTCGTCCGGGTCGAGGGTGAAATAGCTCACCGCGCCGCCAATCGCACTGCTGCCGTACAGGGCTGAGGCCGGGCCGCGGAGGATTTCCACACGCTTGACGATTTCCGGGTCGACATAATTGCGACGCGTCTTGGCGTAGGGGCCGTTGAAGAAGTTGTCAGGGACTTCGACACCGTCCACCTGGGTGAGGATGCGGTCACCGTCGATACCACGAATGTTGTAGCCGGCATTGCCGGAGCGGGTGCCGGCGCCGCCGACGGAAACGCCAGGTTCGTAACGCACCAGTTCGCGAATGGTGCTGACGTTCTGGCGGTCCAGTTCCTCGCGGTCGTGCACCGTGACGGTGCTCGGCACACTGTTGACGTCCTGTTCATTACGGGTGGCGCTGATGGTCACCTGTTGCAAATTGAGGGTGCTGCCGGCTGCGCGTTTTTCCAGGACGATGGTGTTATTGCCCAGTTTGCGGTAGCTCAGGTTGGTCCCCACCAACAGCCGGTCCAGGGCTTTTTCCGCTGACAGCGGGCCGCGTACACCCGGGGAAGATACGCCCTGGCCCAGTTCCGCCGGCAGGCCGACTTGCCAGCCGGTCACCGCGCTAAAGGCATTCAGCGCCGAGACCAGGGGTTGCTGCTCGATACTGAAAGTGTAATTGCCATGGCTGCGGGCGATGGGCTCGGCAGCCATGGCGACCGTCATGGGCGCGCCCGCCAGCAGGATGGCGGCGGTCAGCAAGGACAGGACGGGCGAGGAAGACCGGCGGTTGAAACGAGAGGACATCGAGAGCGCTCCGGAGGTACGAATCTTATAGTTGCGCACTGAACCAAATAGGAATCAGTTGCATTGGCTAAGACGAGACGTACCACTGCGGGCTATCGAGTAAAATTAATTCTCATTTAGTTCAGAATGACCAGTGCCGGGTACTCCGAAAGCTTGGCCGAGGTGATGTGCGCCAGGGAGCGCACCACGTCCAAGGGCTGGTCAAGCCGGTAATTGCCGGTGACGGCGACGCTGGCGAGCTTGTCGTTGTTGTTGACGATCCAGCCTGGGTAATAGCGGCGCAGTTCAGCCAGTACTTCGCCCATCGGGCAGTTTTCAAACACCAGTCGGCCCTGGACCCAGGCCAGGTCCTTGCTGGCATCTAGTTTGGCCGGTTGGCCAAAGCCCTGGGGGCCGATGCGGATGCTTTCACCGGCGCTCAGGCGCACCCGGGCATCGTTTGCGGTGGTGCTCAGGTCGACATCGCCGCGTTGCACCTGCACCTGCGCTTCGCCATTGAGGTAACGCACGGCGAAGTCGGTGTCGCGCACACTGGCGCGCACCGGGCCGGCATCAATCTCCAGGGGCAGGCCGCGGCTGGGTACGACTTCGAAAAACGCCTCGCCTTGATACAGGCGTGCGACGCGCTGGTGATCCTTGATGCTGCTGGAAAGTGCCGAATTGGTATTCAGCAATACCTTCGAGCCATCGTCCAACTGCAGGCGCTGGCGTTCGCCCACGACGGTCAGGTGGTCGGCTTGCAGGCGCATGGGCAAATTGCTGAAGCTGAACAGTCCGAGCAGCAGCACGGCGGCGGTGGCCAACGGTTTCCAATGCGGCTTGAGGCGGCGCCAGGCACTCGGCTTGCGGGGTGCGGCCAGGGCTACGGCGGCGCTGTGCACCGGCGCGCTACCCCACGCCGCCTCGGCTTTGGCGAAGGCGTGCGGGTGCGCCGGGTCGCTGGCCAACCAGGCGTTGAACTCGGCCTGTTGCCCGGGATGTGGGCACTGCAAGGCGACCAGCCAATCGAGCGCCTGGTTCATGGCCGCATCTTGCAGCACCTCATGAGCCAGCTCATGAGGGCGCAGTTTATTCGGGTCCGTCACGGTGTTCCTCGGGGCTTCGCCACGTTTTATTGGTCTTTCCTACAGCCTGGATCAACATTTCTGTCGGGTGCAGCTTAAGGCTGATCCAGCCGGTCGGCCACACCTACACAGATGGCCATGATCAATTTCAGTTCCTTTTGCACAGTACTCAAGGACACGTGGAGTTGGTCGGCAATCTCTTGATAGCTGCAACCGTGCAGGCGACTGAGGATAAAGATCTGCTGCTGGCGGGCGCTCAACTGGCCGAGGCTGACGCTCAGGTGTTCAAGCAGTTGCTCGGCCTGGGTTGCATCTTCCGGGGTGCTGATGGGGGCGGCGACGCTTTGCAGGATATCCAGTGGGACATCTTCCTGCAGCGTACGGGCTTGAATCCTGCGCGCACGCAGATGATCCAGCGCCAGATTGCGCGCCGTCTGATAGACGAAGGGTTCGAGGTGGTCGATCGGCCGCTCGCTGAGGGCACGGGTGACGCGCAGGTAGGTTTCCTGCAACAGGTCTTCGGCGGTGCTGTGGTTATTCACCATCCGCTGCAAGGTGCGTAGCAGAATCACCCGTTGGGTGAGAAAGACTTGGTTGAAGCGAGATTGGCTCACAGTGATACCAGACCGATTTGCAGTTAATGATAATGCTTATCATCAACTGAAATGGCAAGTGCGGTATTTGATCGTTCCCACGCTCTGCGTGGGAATTCATCCTGTGACGCTCCGCGTCACGACCTTGGGACCGGGACGCAAAGCGTGGGAACCTGCAGGTCGCCTTATTCGGCGTTACACAGCGCCAGGCAGTTATCCAGCATACGGTTGGAGAAACCCCATTCGTTGTCATACCACGCCAGCACCTTCAGCAACTTGCCGCTGACCTTGGTGTGATTGGCATCGAAAATCGACGACAACGGGTTGTGGTTGAAGTCGCTGGAAACCAGCGGCAAGGTGTTGTAGCCGAGGATTTTCGAGTGTTGGCTGGCTTCTTTGAGCAGTGCGTTGACTTCCTCGGCGGTGGCTTCTTTCTTCAACTGCACGGTGAGGTCGACCAGCGACACATTGATCACCGGTACACGGACCGCCATGCCGGTCAGCTTGCCTGCCAGTTCCGGCAGTACCAGGCCGACGGCTTCGGCCGCACCGGTCTTGCTCGGAATCATGTTCTGGGTGGCCGAACGCGCGCGATACGGGTCGGTGTGGTAGACATCGGTCAGGTTCTGGTCGTTGGTGTAGGCATGAATGGTGGTCATCAAGCCGCTTTCGATCCCCAGCTCGCGATGCAGCACCTGGGCGACCGGTGCCAGGCAGTTGGTGGTGCACGAGGCGTTGGAGATGATCTGGTGGGATTGACGCAAAATGTCGTGGTTCACACCGTAGACCACGGTGGCGTCCGCGCCTTTGGCCGGTGCGGAGATGATCACCTTGCGCGCACCGGCGGTAACATGGGCGGCAGCCTTGGCACGGTCGGTGAACAGGCCGGTGCATTCGAACACCACATCGATTTTCAGCGCGGCCCAGGGCAGTTCGGCCGGGTTGCGAATGGCACTGACGGCAATCCGGTCGCCGTTGACGGTCAGGCTTTCCTGATCGTGGGCGACCTCTGCTTCAAAAGTGCCATGCACGGTGTCGTATTTGAGCAGGTGGGCATTGATCGCGCTGTCGCCCAGATCATTGATGGCGACGATCTGCAAATCCTTGCGGTAGCCTTGGGTATACAGTGCGCGCAGGACATTACGGCCGATGCGGCCAAAACCATTGATTGCGATGCGAAGAGTCATTGGAAAGTGCCTGTCGTCGATTTGTTGTAAGAATTACAAGATTATTCGCATAAAAATAGAAAACAAGCCTTTTTAGTGGCAATATTTTGTTCAATCTACAACGAGTGACCTGAATCAACTGGTCCGATGATCCGAACGACACCCTGCCATCCCATGAGCTGCGGGCGTTTGGTCAACATAGGAACGAGGGTCGCCACATCCGTTAGCCTGGAGTTCTACACATGCATCCCCGCGTTCTTGAGGTCACCGAACGGCTTATCGCCCGCAGCCGCGCCACCCGCGAGGCCTACCTTGCGCTCATTCGCGGCGCCGCCAGCGACGGTCCGATGCGCGGTAAGCTGCAATGCGCCAACTTTGCCCATGGCGTGGCCGGCTGCGGTGCTGAAGATAAAAATAGTCTGCGTATGATGAATGCCGCCAACGTGGCAATTGTTTCCTCATATAACGACATGCTCTCGGCACACCAGCCGTACGAACATTTCCCTGAACAGATCAAGCAAGCCCTGCGTGAAGTCGGCTCGGTCGGCCAGTTCGCCGGCGGCACCCCCGCCATGTGCGACGGTGTGACCCAAGGTGAGCCCGGCATGGAGCTGAGCCTGCTCAGCCGCGAAGTGATTGCCATGTCCACGGCGGTAGCGCTGTCCCACAACATGTTCGACGCCGCCTTGATGCTGGGCATCTGCGACAAGATCGTCCCTGGCCTGATGATGGGCGCGCTGCGCTATGGTCACCTGCCGATGATCTTCGTCCCGGGCGGGCCGATGCCGTCGGGCATTTCCAACAAACAGAAGGCCGATGTGCGCCAGCGCTATGCCGAAGGCAAGGCCACCCGCGAAGAGCTGCTGGAATCGGAGATGAAGTCCTACCACAGCCCCGGCACCTGCACTTTCTACGGCACCGCCAATACCAACCAGTTGCTGATGGAAGTGATGGGCCTGCACTTGCCGGGCGCTTCGTTCGTCAACCCGTACACGCCGCTGCGTGACGCACTGACCCGTGAAGCGGCGCATCAAGTGACGCGCCTGACCAAGGCCAACGGCAATTTCATGCCGATCGGCGAGATCGTCGATGAGAAGTCGATCGTCAACTCCATCGTTGCCCTCAACGCGACCGGCGGTTCTACCAACCACACCTTGCACATGCCGGCCATCGCCATGTCGGCGGGCATCATTCTCACCTGGCAGGACATGGCCGATCTCTCCGAGGTAGTGCCGACCCTGTCCCACGTGTATCCAAACGGCAAGGCCGATATCAACCACTTCCAGGCGGCGGGCGGCATGTCGTTCCTGATTCGCGAACTGCTTGAGGCCGGCCTGCTCCACGAAGACGTCAACACCGTGGCCGGCAAGGGCTTGAGCCGCTACACCCAGGAGCCGTTCCTGGTCGACGGCGAGTTGATCTGGCGCGACGGCCCGATCGAGAGCCTCGATGAAACCATCCTGCGTCCCGTGGCCCGTGCATTCTCGGCCGAGGGCGGTTTGCGCGTGATGGAAGGCAACCTCGGTCGTGGGGTGATGAAAGTCTCGGCCGTGGCCCTGGAGCATCAAATCGTCGAAGCGCCGGCCGTGGTGTTCCAGGACCAACAGGACCTGGCCGACGCATTCAAGGCCGGCGAGTTGGAAAAGGACTTTGTCGCGGTGATGCGATTCCAGGGCCCGCGCTCCAACGGCATGCCGGAATTGCATAAAATGACCCCGTTCCTCGGCGTGCTGCAGGACCGAGGCTTCAAAGTGGCACTGGTCACGGACGGGCGTATGTCCGGCGCCTCGGGTAAGATCCCTGCCGCGATCCACGTCAACCCCGAAGCACAGAGCGGCGGGCCGCTGGCGCGGGTGCAGAATGGCGATATCATTCGCGTGGATGGCGTGAAGGGCACCTTGGAGCTTAAGGTGGACGCCGAAGAATTCGCAGCGCGCACACCTGCCACGGGCCTGTTGGGCAACAACGTGGGGGCTGGTCGCGAACTGTTTGCATTTATGCGCTTGGCCGCAAGCTCCGCAGAGCAGGGCGCCAGCGCCTTTACCTCTGCCTTGGAGACGCTTAAGTGAAGCTTGCGCTGGTCGGTGACATCGGGGGAACCAACGCCCGTTTTGCGTTGTGGCAGGATCAGGAGCTGCATTCGATCCGGGTGCACGCCACGGCGGATCACTCAAGCCCTGAGGCGGCCATCATGGTCTACCTCAAGGAAGAGGGCCTGCAAATCGGCGACATCGGCGCGGTGTGCCTGTCGGTCGCCGGGCCGGTGAGCGGTGATGAATTTAAATTCACCAACAATCACTGGCGCCTGAGCAAGACTGCATTCTGTAAAACCCTGCAGGTGGATAACCTGCTGCTGGTCAATGATTTCACGGCCATGGCCCTGGGCATGACACGGCTCAAGCCCGACGAATTTCGCGTGGTCTGCGAAGGCACGCCGGAAGCGTTTCGCCCTGCGGTGGTGATCGGCCCGGGCACTGGCCTTGGCGTCGGTACGTTGCTGGATCTGGGGGGCGGCCGTTGGGCGGCGTTGCCGGGGGAGGGCGGCCATGTCGACCTGCCCCTGAGCAGCCCGCGTGAA
Organism: Pseudomonas palleroniana; assembly: GCF_022836895.1. Taxonomy (NCBI): domain Bacteria; kingdom Pseudomonadati; phylum Pseudomonadota; class Gammaproteobacteria; order Pseudomonadales; family Pseudomonadaceae; genus Pseudomonas; species Pseudomonas palleroniana. The sequence continues at coordinate 1,757,049 of NZ_CP092411.1, forward strand.
ACCCAGCTGTGGCAGCACATCCACAATGAGATCGGCCACGTCAGCGCCGAGACCGCCCTGAGCGGTGCTGGCCTGCCGCGTGTCTATCGCGCAATCTGTGCGGTGGATGGCCATACGCCGGTGCTGGACACGCCCGAAGCCATTACGGCGGCGGGGTTGGCCGGTGACCCGGTGGCCGTGGAAGTCTTGAACCAGTTCAGCATCTGGTTGGGCCGCGTAGCGGGCAACAACGTGCTGACCACCGGCGCGCGCGGCGGTGTGTATATCGTGGGCGGGGTGATCCCGAGGTTTGCCGACTTCTTCATCAACAGTGGTTTTACCAAGAGCTTCAGTGACAAAGGCTGCATGAGCGACTACTTCAAAGGTATTCCGGTGTGGTTGGTGACCGCGCCGTATTCCGGGTTGACCGGGGCGGGTGTGGCGCTTGAGCAGGCTTTTGCATAGACCTTGATGGCCTCATCGGGGGCAAGCCCCTCCCACACTTTGATGTGTGAATACATTCAAAATGTGGGAGGGGGCTTGCTCCCGATGGTGGCCCTAAGCAACACATGACTCAAGCTTGGCCATAACTACAAGGAGGACCCCGTGAGCGTAATCAGTAAATCGATTCTCCTCGTCGACGACGACCAGGAAATCCGCGAATTGCTGCAAACCTACCTCAGCCGCGCCGGTTTCCAAGTCCGTGGCGTGTCGGATGGTGCGGGGTTCCGCCAGGCCATGAGCGAGGCACCATGCGACCTGGTGATTCTTGATGTGATGCTGCCCGACGAAGACGGTTTCAGCCTGTGTCGTTGGGTTCGTCAGCACCCACGTCAGGCCCAGGTGCCGATCATCATGCTGACCGCCAGTTCCGACGAAGCCGACCGGGTGATCGGCCTGGAGCTGGGCGCCGACGATTACATCGGCAAGCCCTTCAGCCCCCGCGAGTTGCAAGCGCGGATCAAGGCCCTGTTGCGTCGTGCCCAGTTTGGCCAGGAGCGCAGCGGCGCAGGTGATGTGCTGGCGTTTGACGAGTGGCGGCTGGACATGATCAGCCACCGCCTGTTCCATGTGGATGGCGAGGAGGTGATCCTCTCCGGCGCCGACTTTGCCCTGCTCAAGCTGTTCCTTGACCACCCCCAACAGATTCTCGACCGCGACACCATCGGCAACGCCACCCGTGGCCGCGACCTGATGCCGCTGGACCGTATCGTCGACATGGCGGTCAGCCGCTTGCGCCAGCGCCTGCGCGATACCGAGAAACCCCCGCGGCTGATCCGCACCGTGCGTGGCAGCGGTTATCAACTGGCAGCCAGCGTGGTTGCCGGCAATGCCCACTGAGCGTCTGACCGAGCGCCGCGTCCGCTTTCCCGTACCCCGTTCGCTGCTGGGGCGCATGTTGCTGCTGACCCTGCTCGTGGTGCTGTTTGCCCAGGCACTGTCCAGCGTGATCTGGGTCTCGCAATTGCGCGCTACCCAGCTTGAAGGCCTGGTCACGAGTGCCCGTAGCCTGGCGCATTCGATGACCGCCAGTGTCAGTTACTTCCGCTCGTTGCCCGTGGCCTATCGCCCGTTGGTGCTCGACCAACTGCGCAGCATGGGCGGCACCCGTTTCGTGGTGACCCTCAATGACCGGCCGCTGGACATGGCGATATTGCCGCAGACGCCGCGCAAACAGGCCGTGCTTGAGGCCGTGGATGAAGTGCTGCGCCAGACCCTGGGCGCCGATGTGCATATCTCGGTGGAGTTCGTCAGTGCCGAAGACCTGCGGATTTTCAACGCCGGTTTGAAGCTCGATGAACTGCCGCGCTCCTGGGCGCATTACGCACTGACCCTGGAGCCGGTGAACCCGCCAGTGCTGGTGACCCAGATCCAGCTTGCGCCCGGTGAGTGGCTGTACATCGCCTCGCTGCTGCCCGAGCCTTATACCAGCCTGGAAGAACAGGGCCTGCCGGCCCAGCAGGTGTGGTTTATCGTGCTGACCAGCGGCTTGCTGTTGCTGTTCATCGGCCTGCTGGTGCACTGGCAAAGCAGGCCGCTCAAGCGCCTGGCGCGGGCGGCGCGGGACATGTCCCTGGGCGCCGATGTGGAGCCGGTAGCCGAAGGCGGCGGCAGCGAAGTGGTGGAAGTCGGGCGTGCCTTCAACGCCATGCGTGAGCGCATCAGCCGTTACTTGACCGAGCGCAGCCAGTTGTTCAGCGCGATCTCCCATGACCTGCGCACGCCGATTACCCGCTTGCGCCTGCGCGTGGAGCTGCTGGAAGACGAGAACCTGCAAACCAAATTCGGCCGCGACCTGGATGAGTTGGAGCTGCTGGTAAAGGGCGCGCTGCAATGTGTGAAAGACACTGACATCCACGAGAACATCGAACCGGTGGATTTGAATCACGTGCTCGATTGCCTGGTGGAGCCGTACCTGGCGCCCAATGGCAATGGCCGCATCACCCAGGACGGCCGTGCCCTGGCGCCTTATCCGGGCAAGCCGCTGGCGCTCAAGCGCTGCATCGGCAACCTGATCGACAACGCCTTGAAGTACGGGCAGAAAGCTCACTTGCATATCGAGGACGATGGCGTGGATTTTATCCTGCACGTCGACGACGAAGGCCCCGGCGTACCGGAGCAGCGCCTGGAACAAGTCTTCGAACCGCATTTCCGTCTGGCCGGGCAGCAACAGGGCTATGGCCTGGGCCTGGGGATTGCGCGCAACATCGCACACAGCCATGGCGGGGAGGTGAGCCTGCAGAACCTGCGTGAGGGTGGCCTGCGGGTGACCTTGCAACTGCCTCGTGGATTGGACTGAATACATGAGGTCAAAATGTGGGAGGGAGCAAGCCCCCTCCCACATTTTTGATCTGCATGGGCTCAGATGCTCTGGCGCAATCGGGCCAGGTCTCTTAAAGGCGGTGCCCCAAACAACCGGCTGTACTCGCGGCTGAACTGCGACGGGCTTTCATACCCGACTCGATACCCTGCCGCCGACGCTTCCAGCCCTTCGGCGATCATCAGCCGCCGCGCTTCCTGCAAGCGCAACTGCTTCTGATATTGCAGCGGGCTCATCGCGGTGATCGCCTTGAAGCGATGGTGCAAGGTCGAAACGCTCAGGTTCACTTCCTTGGCCAGGTCATCGATACGCAGCGGTTGTTCGTAGTTGCCGTTCAACCAGGTGATTGCCTGGCTGACCCGATGGCTCTGGCTGTTGGCGACGGCGATTTCATACAGCCGATAGCCCTGCGGGCCACGCAATAGCCGATAGAGGATCTCGCGGTTGATCAATGGCGCGAGCATGGCGATGTCTTTGGGCGAGTCCAGCAGGCGCGTCAAGCGCAGCACCGCGTCGAGCAGTTGGCTGTCGATGCGGTCTACGTACATGCCACGGGAGGTGGGGCGCGAGGGCACGCCCATCGGCCCGGCCTCGGCGATCAGGGCGGTGAGCTGCGCCGGGTCGATATTGATGCGTACCGACAGGTTGGGATCGTGCGGCGTGGCATCGATGATCCGGCCCGCCACGGGCATAGCGACCGAGAACACCAGGTAGTTGAGTGGGTCGTAGGCAAAGATTTCGTCGGCCAGGCGGACTTCCTTGCTGCCACTGGCGAGGATGCACAAGGCCGGCTCCACCAGCACCGGCATGAAATCGCGCGGTGTGTTGTGGCGGTTCAGATACAGCGAGGTGATAGCCGTGCCATAGGAACCGTCTTCCCAGGTATGGCGTTGCACGATGCTGGCCAGTTCGGCGCGCTGCTTTTCCATCTCGGCATCGAGGGGAATCAGCGGATGTTCAGGCGACGACATGGAGTGACCTCTACACGCTTCTTCGATGGGCTCAGCTTAGTGGGCGCTTTTCAAAAAGTGTTACGTCGATTCTGCACAATCCTTGCCTGATCCTGCGATATGGCGTGAATCAGGCAAGCGCAAGGCCCGTCATCTCCCTGAAACACTGAGTGTGTGCCTGGAACACGACCTGCGGGCCGAGTGGCTTATCTACGCTTCTCGCAGGATTGTGCAATAAGCCTGCAGGAATTGACTAACCGCGTTTGCACCCGCGCCGTTATCTTTGATCCTGTGGCAACACGCCCTCAGCGTGTTTGCCGAGTATCACTTCTCAACGGGAGAGTCGAACATGTCCACCCCCATTCCCGCGAGCCATATGGCCTTTATCCGTGCCCGTACCGGGTGCAGCACCGAACTCGGTGCACGCTTGAGCAGTTTGATCGAACCGGGCCGTCAGGCTCAGGGTTGCCTGCAGTTTTCGTTGCAGCATTCCCAGGTCGACCCCGATGTCTGGCTGATCTCGGGTTTCTGGAGTAGCGAACAGGCGATGAGCGCCTACTTCAACTCGCCGGCCCTGATGATCTTTACCGAGTTGTTGAACGACATGGTAGTGCGCAGCATGGACTTCCAGACCTTCACCGATGCATCTGCCGTACATGCCTACGGCGAGTACCTGCAACTCGCCGGTTGAGGGTTAGAATGGCCGACTTTCCATTGGCCAGGACCTGCAACATGGCACGTAAACAATTTGCCCACCACGAAGCCGTTTCCGCCGTAGTACCGGGGGAAGGGGGCTACAGCGCCGCCGTCGCCGTCAAGGCACTCGATGGCATGGGCGCACCCAGGTTTCACAAGATCCTTGATGGCCAGAAGTTCAAGACCGCCTCCGACGCCGACGATGCAGCCGCGCTGCAGCTTGAATACCTGGTCGACGTAGACGAAGACGGCCAACTGGCTTGGACAACTGCCGCAAACTAGAAAGCGCCGTCGATCAGGGAGGGGGCTCCTGATAGCAGAGAGTCAGTCGATGCATGTGTTGACTTCACCCACGCTATCGGGAGCAAGCCCCCCTCCCACAGGTTTTATTGCATGCCATCAGCGGCTATTGGCACCAGGGCGATACATCTTGAACAGCGCCTCTGGCCCCAACTGGAAGTAATCCGCCGGGCCGCCACCGCGCAGGATCGGTTCGGCGGCGGCGGTGTCGTAGATGCCATCCTTGAGCAACCACTTGGCGATGTGCACCGCGACCACTTCGCCCAGTACCAGCCAGCTCGGCACCAGTTGCTTGTCGGCGCGCTGCAGTTGAATGATCTGGGTCACCTTGCATTCAAACGAGACCGGGCTCTCGCCCACCCGCGGTACGCCAACGATTTTCGAGGCCACCGGCGTCAGGCCGGATAACTCGAATTCGTTCACCTCCGGCGATACGGCGGCGCAACTCTGGTTCATCTGCTCGGCCAACGGGCGGGTGGCCAGGTTCCAGACAAACTCGCCGGTCTGTTCGATGTTGTTAAGGCTGTCTTTACGCCCGACGCTGGAAAAACCAATGATCGGCGGAATGTAGTTGAACGCATTGAAGAAGCTGTAGGGCGCCAGGTTCAGGCGACCTTCGCGATCGTGGGAAGAAATCCAGCCGATCGGCCTTGGCCCGACGATGGCATTGAACGGGTCATGGGGCAGGCCGTGACCGTTGGCAGGCTCGTAGAAATGGATATCGTCAGACATGACCGGGAGTTCCTGCTATTGGCTTCGGGAAGGAGGCCATACTGCAAGGCATGGCGCTGAATTTCCATCAACCGTATGGAATTTTCATTGATTGCCCACCGAATTTTCACAGCTCTGCATTCAGTCTGCGCGCCAGGCCGACACCCCTCTAAGTCGGCGCGTTGAAAGACTGAGCTTCGGAGCCTTCTGTACCATGAACAAACTTCCTCAGATCACCCTGGCGTTCTGGGTCATGAAAATCTGCGCAACCACCCTGGGCGAAACCGCCGGGGATTTGTTGTCGATGACCCTCAACGTTGGCTACGCCATCAGCTCGATGATCTTGATCAGCGTGTTCCTCGTCACCTTGCTGACGCAACTCTGGTCGAAAACCTACAACCCTGTGCTGTACTGGATCGTGATTTTGTCCACCAGCACCGCGGGCACCACCATGTCTGACTTCATGGACCGCACCCTGGGGCTGGGCTACGCCACGGGCTCCATGATCCTGATCGCGATCCTGATGATCATCTTCGCGTTGTGGCATGTCAGCGGCGACTCGCTGAACGTGAACAAAGTGCAAACCTTCCGGGGCGAGTTGTTCTACTGGATGGCCATCCTGTTCTCCAACACCTTGGGTACCGCGCTGGGCGACTTCCTGGCCGATGACTCGGGGCTCGGCTTTGCCGGTGGCGCCTTGTTGATCGGCTCGGCGATTGCCGGGGTAGTGGCGCTCAAGTGCTTCACCCGGATCTCGTCGGTGCTGTTGTTCTGGGTGGCGTTTGTCTTGACCCGGCCGTTTGGTGCGACGCTGGGTGACTTCCTTACCAAACCCTATGAAAAGGGTGGGCTGGATTTCGGCACCATCGGTTCGTCGGCGGTATTGGCGGGTGTACTGGTGGTGATGATTGCCGGGGCGTCGTATGCGCAGCGGCGATATGGGCGTCAGCCGGCAGCAGAGCTGTCCTGATCCGACTATCCTGGCAAGATAGAACTCAATGTGGGAGGGGGCTTGCTCCCGATAGCAGTGGTTCAGTCAACCGATTTATGGCTGACACACCGCCTTCGGCAGCAAGCCCCCTCGCACCGTTTTAGTCGGTGGTGATGCGCGAGTGCTTGCGGGTGTCTTTCATGGTCACATAGACCAACAACGACACCGCGATACACGCAGTCACGTACCAGTAGTAGCCGGTTTCCATACCGATACTCTTGAACCACAGCGCGATGTATTCAGCGGTACCGCCGAAGATCGACACGGTCAACGCATACGGCAGGCCCACGCCCAAGGCACGAATCTCGGTGGGGAACAGCTCGGCTTTCACCACGGCATTGATCGAGGTGTAGCCGCTGACGATGATCAACGCCGCCATGATCAGGAAGAACGCACCCCACCAGGTCTGGATGGTGTGCAAGGTGGTGAGGATCGGTACTGTGCAGAGCGTGCCGAGGATGCCGAAGGCAATCAGGATCGGCCGACGGCCAACCTTGTCCGACAGCCCGCCGACCAGGGGTTGCAGGCACATGAACAGGAACAGCGTCGCCGCCGAGATGGTGGTGGAGTCGGAGATGCTCATGCCGACGGTGTTCACCAGGTATTTCTGCATGTAGGTGGTGTAGGTGTAGAACGCCAGGGTGCCGCCCATGGTCAGGCCGACGACGGTCATCAGCTCTTTGGGATGGCGCAGCAACGTGCGCATCGCGCTTTCCTTGGCTTTCTCCTTCTTGGTGAACGACTCGGTTTCTTCCATGCCACGACGCAGGTACAGCGCGACAACCGCGCACAGGGCGCCGATGGCGAACGGGATGCGCCAGCCCCAGGCATACAGTTGCTCGGTGGTCAGTACTTGTTGCAGCACGATCAATACCGCCAGCGCGATGAGCTGGCCGGAGATCAGGGTCACGTACTGGAAGCTGGAGAAGAAACCGCGACGCTCCTTGGTCGCCATTTCACTCAGGTAAGTGGCCGAAGTGCCGTATTCGCCACCGACCGACAAACCTTGCAGCAGGCGGGCGAAGACCAGCAGAATCGGCGCGCCGATGCCGATGGTGTCGTAGCCAGGGCTCAGGGCGATCAGCAGCGAGCCGAAGCACATCAGCAATACCGAGGCCATCAGTGCAGCCTTGCGGCCCTTGTAGTCAGCGTACATGCCCATCAGCCAGCCGCCGATAGGACGCATCAGGAAGCCCACGGCGAAGATCGCAGCGGTGTTCATCAATTGCGCGGTGGAGGAGCCTGCCGGGAAGAAGGTCTTGGCGAAGTACAGCGAGAAGGCGGCGTAGACGTACCAGTCGTACCACTCGACCATGTTGCCGACGGAGCCACTGAAAATCGATTTGATCCGGCTGGAGGTAGTGCGCTCTTTTGCCGGCACGGCCGCCGACCCCAGAGGCAGGGTGTTGGAGTTATCCATTGAAGGATCCTTCATCTAGTTGTTTTTATGGAGCAGCGCGTGCGCAGCCTGGTTCGGCTATAGCAGGAGCTGTGCCAAGGGGATGAAGGCCCGGTCTAGAAGGGTTGCAGGATTATTTTGAGCGGAAAGTTGCCGATGATTCTTGATGGCTGAGCGGAAATCCGCTTATGGCGGCAGGCCTCATCGGGAGCAAGCCCCCTGCCACATTGTGATTTGTGAACACACTCAAGTGTGGGAGGGGGCTTGCCCCCGATGACGGCCTGAAAGGCACCGCAAAGCCTGGCTTAGAGAAACATCTCCCGCACCAACCCATGACGCTGCATCTTTTCATTGAAAGTCCGGCGCGGCAGTTGCAGTTCCGCCAGGACCGCCTTGATATCGCCCTTGTGCCGGGTCAATGCGGCCTTCAGGCAATGAGCCTCGAAGGCTTCTTGCTGCGCGGCCAGCGATTGCCCGGCCTCGACACCCTCAGGCTCAGGTTCGCCAAGCCCCAGCACCTGGCGTTCGGCAACGTTGGCCAATTCGCGCACGTTGCCCGGCCAGTCATGGCTGAGCAGGCGTCCCAATTGCGCGCCGCCGAGCGGTTCGGCGCTGCGGCCAAGGCGCTCGGCGGCATTTTGGGCAAAGTGATCGAACAGCAGTGGAATATCTTCACGGCGCTCACGCAAGGGCGGCAGGCGCAACTGTGCGACGTTCAGGCGATAAGCCAGGTCTTCGCGAAAGCGCCCGGCGCGGGCCTCTTCCAGCAGGTCGGGTTTGGTGGCGGCAATGATGCGCAGGTCGACGTGGATACTCTGGTTGGAGCCCAGCCGCTCCAGTTTCTGCTCCTGCAACACACGCAGCAGTTTCACCTGCTGGGCCAGGGGCATGCTTTCGATTTCATCCAGGAACAGTGTGCCGCCGTGAGCGTATTCCAACTTGCCGATACGCTTGCCCTGGGCGCCGGTGAAGGCGCCGCTTTCGTGGCCGAACAGCTCGGCTTCAAACAGCTGCTCGGGGATCGCCGCACAGTTGAGCGCCACAAATGGCTTCTTCGCCCGCGGGCCGAAATCATGCAGGCAACGGGCAACCAGCTCCTTGCCGCTGCCGGTCTCGCCACGGATCAGCACATTGACCGGCAAGCTGGCCAGGTCCAGCACCTGCCGGCGCAAGGTCTGCAAGCCCCGGGATACGCCGAGCAGGCTGGATTCAAGCTGTGCCCGTTGATCGGCCTGCTGGTGCAGGCGGCGGTTCTCCAGGATCAGCCCGCGTTTGTCCAGGGCGCGACGCAGGCTATTGAGCAGGGTATCAGGGCTGAAGGGTTTCTCGAGGAAATCGTAGGCACCGTCACGCATGGCTTCTACCGCCATCGGCACGTCGCCGTGGCCCGTCAGCAGGATCACCGGCAGGTCGGCATCGCGGCGCTGCACTTCGGCCAGCAGCTCCAGGCCGCTGAGCCCGGGCATGCGCACGTCGCTCAAGATGACACCGGGAAAGTCCCTGGGCAGTTGCGCCAGGCAGGCCTCGGCGCGGCTGAACAACTGCACGTCAAACCCCGACAGGCTCAGCCATTGCTCGACGGCCGTGCGGATGCTGGCTTCGTCATCGACCACAATCACCGCGTTCAACATAGGTCGGGTGTCTCCAGTGCGATAGGCAAGGTCAGGGTGAACACGGCGCCGTCGCCACGGTTGCCGGCGATCAGGCGCCCGCCCAGTTCGTGCACGATAGCGTAAGACACCGCCAGCCCCAGGCCCAGGCCGTCACCTACCGGCTTGGTGGTGAAGAAGGGGTCGAACACGCAGCTCAAATGCTCATCGTCAATCCCGCCGCCACTGTCGCTGACGGTCAGTTGCCACAGCTGCTGATCGGCCTGCAGGCGGATTTCCAGGCGTTTGCGCGGTTTATCGGCCATGGCGTCAAGGGCGTTGCGCAACAGGTTGATCAGTACCTGTTCCAGGCGGATCGCATCGCCGCGTACCCAGGCGGGGCGGGTCAGGTCCAGCACCACGCCGATGGCCTCATTACGCAGGCGCGCGTCGAGCAGGTGCAGGGACTGGTCAACCACCGTGGCCAGGTCCAGGCGTTCACGCAGGCCACTGGGGCTTTTACGGGCGAACGTCTTGAGGTGGCCGGTCAGCGCAGCCATGCGTGTGAGCATGTCGTCCAGTGGGGTGAGCGCTTGGTAGGCATCGTCCACGCGGCCATGATCCAGCAGCAGGCGCAGGGTTGCCAATTGCATGCGCTGGGCGGTCAGAGGCTGGTTGATTTCATGGGCGAGGGCGGCGGACATCTGGCCCAACGCCGCCAGCTTGGCCGATTGCACCAAACCGTCCTGGGCCATGCGCAAGGCTTGGGTGCGTTGCGCCACAAGCTGTTCGAGTTCTTCACGGCTGCGCTGGCGCAAACGGGCCAGGCGCCAGCGCTGGGTCAGAAACAGCGTCAGGAACACCAATGCCAGCCAGGAGCCGGCAGCGGCGAGGCCGGCATTACGCTGGTCTTCAAGGGCGGGCTGGGGTTTGCGCAGCAGGTGCAGCGTCCAGCCTTCGGCCTTGAGCGGCAGCGATTCCCAGATGTAATCGGCGCTGCCGTCGGGGCCATTGACGCGCATCAGGTGGCTGTTGTCGTCGAAACGCTGCAGGGCTTGGGTCTCCAGTGGCTGCAAGCGCTTTTTGTCGTATTGGCGTGTGGCCTTGAGCTCGGCGAGGTCACCGTCCGACAACGGGCGCAGGTTGCGATAACGCCAGCCCGGCTGGTTGGCGATAAATACGATGCCGCGCGCGTCGCTGACCAGCAGCAGGTCATTGCCCTGGGCCCATTCGCGCTCAAGCTCGGGGAACTCCAGCTTCACCACCATGGCACCGAGAAACTGCTCGTGTTCGTCCACTACCGCGCTGGAGAGAAAATAGCCGGGAATACCGGTGGTCACGCCCACCGCATAAAAGCGCCCGGCGCCCTGGCTCAGGGTCTGGCTGAAATAGGGACGAAATGCGTAGTTATGCCCGACATAGCTGCTGGGCAGGTTCCAGTTACTGGCAGCGACAGCAAGGCCGGTGCGGTCCATCAGTTCCAGGGTAGAGGACTGCGCCGCACTGTTGATGCGTTCCAGCTTGCGGTTGAGCACAGCCTGGGTGGTGGCATCCAGCGGGCCCTTCAACGCGTTGATCATTTCCGAGTCCAGCGCCAGCACGGCGGGCAGGGCACGGTAACGTTCGATCAGGGTGTGCAGGGAATTGCCATACAGCGTGAGCTGTTGTTTGGCGCGTGAAGCGTCGTCCACCAGGGCCTGGCGTTCGGCATGGCGGGTGGCGAAGGTCGCGGCGAGCAGCGCACCGGCGATGATCAACAGGCAGTAGAAAGTCAGGCGAAGGGGGCGAGGGATCGCGATCATACGGTGATGGGCAGGCACGGTAAGGGGTGAGCACCATACCATGCGCCATCGGGTGTAGTGAGCGGGCTTGCCCCGCGCTGGGTGGCAAAGCCGCCCCAATCAGGACACCACGGTGTATCAGAAAGACCGAGGCGCCTGGGTTTAGGGCGGCTGCGCCACCCAGCGCGGGGCAAGCCCGCTCACTACGGGCTTACTGGACTTCTACCGCCAGGCTGTCACTGATCTTTTTCTGCCAGATGGCAGGACCGGTGATGTGGACGGACTCGCCCTTGCTGTCCACCGCGACGGTGACCGGCATGTCTTTGACCTCGAACTCGTAGATCGCTTCCATGCCCAGTTCGGCGAAAGCCACGACGCGCGACTTCTTGATGGCCTGGGCCACAAGGTAAGCGGCGCCGCCGACGGCCATCAGGTACACGGCTTTGTGGTCCTTGATCGCTTCGATGGCGGTTGGGCCGCGCTCGGATTTGCCGATCATGCCCAGCAGGCCGGTTTGTTCGAGGATCTGACGGGTGAACTTGTCCATCCGCGTCGCGGTGGTCGGGCCTGCCGGGCCAACCACTTCTTCGCGCACCGGATCAACCGGGCCGACGTAGTAGATGAAGCGGCCCTTGAGGTCCACCGGCAGGGTTTCGCCCTTGTTCAGCATCTCGACCATGCGCTTGTGCGCCGCGTCGCGACCGGTGAGCATCTTGCCGTTGAGCAATACGGTTTCGCCCGGCTTCCAGCTCTGCACTTCTTCCGGGGTCAAGGTATCGAGGTTGACGCGGCGGGCCGACGGGCCGGCTTCCCAGACGATCTCCGGGTAGGCGTCCAACGGTGGCGCTTCCAGCGATGCCGGGCCGGAACCGTCGAGCACGAAGTGGGCGTGACGGGTGGCGGCGCAGTTGGGGATCATGCACACCGGCAAGGACGCGGCGTGGGTCGGGTAGTCCATGATCTTCACATCGAGCACGGTGGTCAGGCCGCCGAGGCCCTGGGCGCCGATGCCCAGTTGGTTGACCTTCTCGAACAGCTCCAGGCGCATCTCTTCGATACGGTTCTGCGGGCCGCGCTTTTTCAGCTCGTGGATGTCGATGGATTCCATCAACACTTCCTTGGCCATGACGGCGGCTTTTTCGGCGGTGCCGCCGATGCCAATGCCCAGCATGCCCGGAGGGCACCAGCCGGCGCCCATGGTCGGAACGGTCTTCAGTACCCAGTCGACGATCGAGTCGGACGGGTTGAGCATCGCCATCTTCGACTTGTTCTCGGAACCGCCGCCCTTGGCTGCTACATCCACTTCCACAGTGTTACCCGGGACGATGGAGTAGTGGATCACGGCCGGGGTGTTGTCCTTGGTGTTCTTGCGCGCGCCTGCCGGGTCGGCAAGGATCGATGCACGCAGGACGTTTTCCGGCAGGTTGTAGGCGCGACGCACGCCTTCGTTGATCATGTCGTCCAGGCCCATGGTGGCGCCATCCCAACGTACGTCCATGCCCACGCGCACGAACACGGTGACGATACCGGTGTCCTGGCAGATCGGGCGGTGGCCGGTGGCGCACATGCGCGAGTTGATCAGGATCTGGGCGATGGAGTCACGAGCCGCTGGCGATTCTTCGCGCAGGTAGGCTTCGTGCATGGCCTGGATGAAGTCAACGGGGTGGTAGTAGGAAATGAATTGCAGGGCGTCGGCAACGCTCTGAATCAGGTCGTCTTGCTTGATCACGGTCATGAGTCGCGCTCCTCTATAAGGGAACATTCAATAAAGGTGGCTTCAGTGTTGCATCGGTCGGCTGAAACCACCTTTCCAAGGCACGCCAAAGTGGTGCAGGCGCGACGCTAAAAAGGCGCGGCAGTATAACCCGGCACGGTGGCCGATACACCCGACTATGGTCAAACTGTCGCAGGCGTGATTCCCTGTGTGCCCCTTATGATTGAGTCCTCCCATGCCTGAACTGTACGTCGGTGAGCGCCACTGGTCGGTCACCACCGGCAGCAACCTGCTGGATGCCCTGAACCAGGCGGGTGTGGGCGTGCCCTACAGTTGTCGGGCGGGCAGTTGCCATGCGTGCCTGGTGCGATGCCTGGGACAGGTCGACGACCAGCAGCCAGACGCCTTGAGCCCGGCGCAACGCCAGGACGGCTGGCGTTTGGCGTGTCAGTGCCAGGTTATCGGCGATCTTGAGGTTGAGACCTTTGATCCGCTGCGTGACGGTTTGGCGGCCCGGGTGGTGGGCGCCGACTGGTTGAACACAAATGTGCTGCGCCTGCGTCTGCAACCGGAACACGGCCTGCGTTATCGGGCCGGGCAACATCTGGTGTTGTGGGCGGGGCAGGTAGCGCGCCCCTATTCCCTGGCCAGCTTGCCCCAGGAAGATCCGTTCCTGGAGTTTCACCTCGATTGCCGCCAGCCGGGTGAGTTCAGCGATATTGCCCGGCAGTTGCAGGTGGGCGATGTGCTGCGATTGGGCGAGTTGCGCGGGGGAGCACTGCAATACGATCCCGACTGGCACACCCGGCCGTTGTGGCTGCTGGCTTCCGGCACCGGCTTGGGGCCTTTGTGGGGCGTGCTGCGTGAGGCGTTGCGCCAGGATCATCAAGGCGCCATCCGCGTGATTCACCTGGCCCATGATGCGCAGGCTCATTACTTGGCCGGTCCCCTGGCGGAGCTGGCCGCGCAGCATCCCAACTTGACTGTGGAACTATGGACGGCGGCTGAGCTGGCCCAGGCATTGGCGCAACTGCGGCTTGGTTCGCGGCAAACGCTGGCTCTACTCTGCGGGCATCCTGCCAGTGTCGAGGAGTTTTCCAAGCGGCTGTTCCTGGCCGGCTTACCGCGCAATCAACTGCTGGCCGATGTGTTTGTGCCCCGTGGTTGAGGGCTGAATTGCGCTGCTGCGGTGAAGGTGTGTTGTCTGGGTGGGCCTCATCGGGAGCAAGCCCCCACATTGTGATTTGTGAACACATTCAAGTGTGGGAGGGGGCTTGCTCCCGATGGGGCTATGAAGCCAATACAAAATCCGATCTGCAAAGCAAAAAGCCCCGCCATTCACATGGCGGGGCTTTTGTTTTTTAGCGTGTCACTCAGACCTGCGGGTCGCCCACATGCAGGATCTTCATGCCATTGGTGCCACCGGTGGTGTGGTAGCTGTCGCCCTTGGTCAGGATGACCCAGTCGCCTTTCTCGACGACGCCGCGCTTGACCAGTTCGTCGATCGCCTTCTGGCTGACTTCGTTAGGTGCCAGCGAAGCCGGATCGAACGGAATGGTGTATACGCCACGGAACATCGCCGCGCGGGCCTGGGCTTCGCGGTGGGGGGTGAACGCGTAGATCGGCACCGAGGAACGGATGCGCGACATGATCAACGGCGTGTAGCCACTTTCGGTCAAGGCGATGATCGCTTTCACGCCCGGGAAGTGGTTGGCGGTGTACATGGCGGCCAGGGCGATGCTCTGGTCGCAGCTTTCGAACACTTTGCCGATACGGTGGCTGGAGGTCTTGCTGGTCGGGTGCTTTTCGGCACCGACGCAGATACGCGCCATGGCTTGAACGGCTTCCAGCGGGTACGGGCCGGCGGCGCTTTCAGCCGAGAGCATCACGGCGTCGGTGTAGTCGAGCACGGCGTTGGCCACGTCGGACACTTCGGCACGGGTCGGCATCGGGTTCTGGATCATCGACTCCATCATCTGGGTCGCCACGATCACCGCTTTGTTGTGGCGGCGGGCGTGCAGGATGATTTTCTTCTGGATACCGATCAGCTCGGCGTCGCCGATTTCCACGCCCAGGTCGCCACGGGCAACCATCACCGCGTCGGAGGCATTGATCAGGCCGTCGAGGGTTTCGTCATCGGCCACGGCTTCGGCGCGTTCGATCTTCGCCACCAGCCAGGCGGTGCCGCCGGCTTCGTCACGCAGTTTACGCGCGTATTCCATATCAGCGGCGTCGCGCGGGAAGGACACGGCGAGGTAGTCCACTTCCATTTCGGCGGCGAGCTTGATGTCGGCCTTGTCTTTGTCAGTCAGCGCCGGCGCCGTCAGGCCACCACCGCGACGGTTGATGCCTTTGTGGTCGGACAGCGGGCCGCCGATGATCACGGTGCAGTGCAGTTCAGTCGGGGTCGCGGTTTCGACGCGCATCACTACGCGACCGTCGTCCAGCAGCAGCTCGTCACCGACGCCGCAGTCCTTGACCAGGTCCGGGTAGTCGATACCCACGACTTGCTGGTTGCCTTCGGTCAGCGGATGGCTGGTGGAAAAGGTGAAGGTGTCACCGATCTTCAGCTCGATACGCTTATTGGTGAATTTGGCGATACGGATTTTCGGGCCTTGCAGGTCACCCAGCAATGCAACGAAGCGACCGTGCTTGGCGGCCAGGTCACGCACCAGTTTGGCGCGAGCCTTGTGCTCGTCCGGGGTGCCGTGGGAGAAGTTCAGACGGGCGACGTCCAAACCAGCCAGAATCAGCTGTTCGAGGACTTCCGGCGAGTTGCTGGCCGGGCCAAGGGTGGCGACGATTTTGGTACGACGGACGGACATGCACAGACTCCTGAGTTCAAGCGCTGGGGAAGGCTACTATGCTCTTTCGTTGTAGTCATTGTTCGTTTGCACTACTTATCGGCGATTGACTTGTTTTCGTTGCGGCTGAATAGGCGAACGCCCTTGAAGATTTTCGACAAGGGGTCGATACACTGCACAAGACAGGAGAACCCCCATGCGAATTTTGCTCGTTGCCGCCTTGGCCGTCAGTGTAGTCGGCTGTACCCGTTGGTCGATGGACCATCATTTGAACAATGCCTACCGTGCCTACGGGGTGGGTGATTGCGAGCGTGTCACCCTTGAGCTGTCCCAGGTCGACCGTGAAAGCCGTACCCGCCGCTATGTGCAACCGGAGGTCTCGATGTTGCGCGGGCAATGCCTGGAGCGGCAGAAACTGTTCGTCGATGCGGCACAAACCTATCAGTTCATCATCAGCCAATACCCATCGAGTGAGTACGCCTATCGTGCCCGCGCCCGGCTCGATACCTTGCAGCAGTTGGGGCACTACTCGGGTGCCAGCGTGGCACAGCCACGTCCCGCATCTTTGTAATGATATTTGTGATTTGATTGCTGGCCTGTTGCCAGGCGTGGGCTATCCTTTGAATGTCCGTTTGTACAAGTTTCCATTCAAACGGATGAGGCGCCCGGATTCGGCCGTTGTTTAGTGGCAATGCAGTAGCTGTTGCCACACCGATATCCAGGCAGAGCGGGCAATGGGCTCGTTCCGAATCACTGGCACGGCCAGATTCATGGCCACTGGATGGCGATTTCATCATGATTACCGAACGAAGGATCGAACGGCATCAGTTATCTTGTTTTTTGCAGGTGTTCAATCGTCTGACCGACAAGCCTGTCGGCTTTCTGGGCAACCTCTCTGAAGAAGGGCTGATGTTGATCAGCCAATTACCCATGATGGTCGATGCGGATTTTGAGTTGCGCTTGAAGATCCCCGGGTCTGACGGCGAGTTTCAGTACGTTGACCTGACGGCCACCTGTTTGTGGAGTTATGAGGACATCAACCCACAGCATTATGATTCCGGCTTCTGCATACGTCAGGCATCCGAAGAGTATCGGCAGTTGATCACTGCGTTGTTGCATTATTTCAGCTTCGATCCGCTGCAGGCCTCCGCTTGAACACGACGTGTTGTCGGCTCGGTCAGGCGCTTGTCCTCGACCGGGCCGTACGCTTTTTTTAGAAAGCCCCGGCTTTTTTCCAGCTCTGATAGCGCGTGACCAACTTGGCTCCCAACTCGGACGGCAGGGCATCGAGCACCGATAGCCCATGGGCGTTCAAACGATCATGCAGTTCATTGCGCGTGTTGAGGTAATCAATCGCGCCACTGTAGGCCAATGCTTCCGACAGGGTCTGCACGGGGACTTGGCGCAGTTCATCGAGGACATGTTCTCGCAGGCTGGCCACCATCACCCGGTGCTGCCGACTGATACGGTTGACGGCAGTCATGAGTGCCTCATCGTCTTCATCCCTTAGATTGGTCACCACGATCACCAGCGCCCGACGCTTTTGTCGAGCCAGCAGATGGCTTGCGGCGGCCTCATAGTCGGCTGTTTTACGGGTGGTATCCAGGTCGTAAACCGTATTGAGCAATACGTTCAGTTGGCCACTACCCTTGACCGGTGCCAGGTAACGCGGCTGGTCACTGGCAAAGGTGCACAGACCCACGGCATCGCCCTGTCGTAACGCGACGTAGCTGAGCAACAGGCAGGCGTTGAGGGCGTGATCGAAATGGGAGAGCTCATCGTCCTGGCTGCGCATGCGTCGACCGCAGTCGAGCATGAACACGATTTGCTGGTCGCGCTCATCCTGGTATTCGCGGGCGATTGGCGTGCGTTGCCGTGCCGTCGCTTTCCAATCGATCTGGCGCAGGCTGTCACCCTCGCGAAACTCGCGCAGCTGATGAAACTCAAGCCCCAACCCTCGTCGCGGGCGTTGACGTACACCGAGTTGGCTCAGCCAGTTATCCACACCCTGCAACTGTGCGCCGTACAATCGGGCGAAATCCGGGTAAACGCGGGTAGCGTCCCGAGCGTCGATCAAGCGTCGAGCCGACCATAGCCCTAAGTGGCTGGGCAGGTGGATTTCGCAACGACTGAAGCTGAAATGCCCTCGTCGCAAGGGGCGAACGCGATAGCCCAGCTCGCAGCGCTCGCCAGGTCGCAACTCGATGGACTGCGGCAGGTTCTCCAGGCTCAAGCCATCCGGTACGTGATCGAACACCGTCAAGGTGATGGGTTGTGGATAACTGTGCTGCACTGCCAGCCTGACTTCCCCCCAGCGTCCCAACGCCAGGCTGCCGGGTAATTGCCGTTCTATTCGCGGCGAAGGGCGGCGGCGCAGGCGTAAAGCGTCCAGCAGCGAGAGCAGCAGCAACGCCAGCAACAAGCCCCAGGCCACCGAATGCAACGTGTCGGGCACCTTGAGCTGCAAGGCAGCCGCAGCACCCAGCACAATATTCAAGCCCAGCAGCACGCCAAGCCAGGTCAGAAGCAGACGGGTTGGTTTCATTGCCGGGTCATTGCCTTGGTGCTGCAATCTGATCAAGCAACTGCTTGAGTACCTGGTCCACTTCCAATCCTTCTATGTCCAGCTCAGGCGCAATACGTACCCGGTGACGCAGTACCGCCAGGGCGCAGCCCTTGATGTCGTCTGGCGTGACAAATTCCCCGCCGCGCAACAGGGCCCGGGCACGAGCTCCACGTACCAGAGCGATCGAGGCCCGTGGGCCGGCGCCGATGGTCAGCCCTGGCCAACTGCGTGTGGCACGCGCTATCCGTACCGCATAATCGAGGACTTGTTCATCCAGGGGCATCTCACTGGCGATCTGTTGCAGCTGCACCACATCGTCTGCCTGCAGCACAGTGCGTAATGGTTGCACGTCCAGCATGTCGGCCCTGGATGACTGGGTCACTTCGCGCACCATATCCAGCTCTTGTCGAGCGTCGGGATAATCCATGCGCACCTTGAGCATGAAGCGATCCAGCTCGGCTTCCGGCAGCGGGTAAGTACCTTCCTGTTCGATGGGATTCTGGGTCGCCAGCACCATGAACGGTTGGCCGATGGGCAAGGCTTCCCCTTCAAGCGTGACTTGGCGCTCCTGCATGGCCTCAAGCAGCGCCGCTTGCGTCTTGGCCGGAGCGCGGTTGATTTCATCGGCCAGTAGCAGGTGCGTAAACAACGGCCCCTTGCGCAACTTGAACTGTTGGCTTTGCAGGTCGTACACGGCATGCCCGGTGACGTCGCTGGGCATCAGGTCGGGGGTGAACTGGATGCGTGCGAAATCGCCACCAAAGCAGCGGGCCAGGGCCCGTACCAGCAGGGTCTTGCCCAGGCCAGGCACCCCTTCGAGCAATACATGGCCTCCCGCGATCAGTGCCGTGAGCACGTCATCAATGACCGGATCCTGGCCGATCACGGCTTTGCGCAATTCAACGCGCAAAGCCTGGGCTTGCTGGCTGGCCTGCTGCAGGCTTGTGGTGTTCAGGACGGTGGACGGTGGGTATTCGCTCATAAGGCATTCCTGAGAGTTTGCAGGCTGGTCACCTGGCGGCTGAAATCGGCGCTGGAGAGCCGTTTCAACGGGAGTGGGCCGAGTGCCTGGCGGATGGCATCGGAGGGTTGTCGAGTCAGGTGTTCCAGTACCTGCCATTGTGCTGCCGTGTCCAGGTGTTCAAAGCCTGGATGGCGCTTGCGGGCGGTGCGCAGGATGTCGCGTTGGAGCGCTTGCAACAGTGCGGCCTGCCCACCGCGACGCAGCAGGAAATCGGCGCTGGCCTTCAAGTGTTCCTGCAACTGCCGGCGCGCTCGGGGGACGGGCGCCTGTATCGGGCCTTGGCGCATGCCGACGTGCCAGAGCGCCAGGCTTATCAGTGCGACGAGCGCTACCAATGCCTGTGGGAAATAACGCATCAACAGGGTCAGCAAGTTTTCCACGTCGCTGTTGAACAGCAAGGTGACGTCGGTGTTCTGGTTGAGGTACCACAGCAGCCAGGCGTTATCGTGCTTGCCGATATTCGGGGTTTTCCACAGGTCGCTGTCGGTGACCACCGTTACATGACCTTGCCCCAGGTCAAGTTGCATCAGGTGGCTGGACTTGGCGCTATTGGCTGAAAACTGGGCAAGGTGTCTCGGGTCGGTGAGGTTGAAGTCGGTATCGAAACTGAAGTAGGCCGGGGCGGTTTCGTTGTCGACGTAAAGCTTGGTCAGGTCCGGTGCTTTCTTTTTACGCGGTGATGCCGGCTCGTCGAACGTGTCACTCAGGGCCTGATGGATATTCAGGCGATCGAGCAGCAGGTCGCCGCTTTTGCCCGTTTCCTCATCCCATAACGCCTCGGCCACCACCAGCAGGTGGCCACCGGCTTTTGCCCAATCCAGCAGTTGTTCAACCTGGCGCGGGGTCATGTTGCTGCGCTCACCCAGCAGTAACAGGCTTTGGCCTTTAGCTGGGCGATCGGTTAGCCGTTCGATGCCATAGGCATGTTCCACTGCCAGGCCTTGGCTGCGTAGAAAGTACTCGGCTGCCAGGTAGGGATTGGCCAGCGCTTGCGCAGACGGACCGTGGTCCACCACTTCTTCATAAGGGATCGCCTTGTGCCAGGCGTATAAAGCGCCGGCTCCCAGCAGCCCAGCCAGCAGCAGCGCGACCCACAGTAACGGCCTGTTCATGGGCGCACTCCCGAACTGAAGAGTGCGCGCCAATCGTTGCAAAGCTGTTGTTGGGTAGCGGCGGGAGGAAGGCGGTGACCGTATGCAAGGTTTTGCCAGTGGCGCGTCAGCTCATCACTGAAGGCCAGCAATTGCGGTTGCCTCAAATGATGAATGTGTTCCAGTACCTGGCCTTCGGTATCGGCGCTTTTCAGCGGCAAATTGAATTCATGCAGTAATCGGCTGAGCAGGCCGCGATACAACAAGCCCAGTGCTTCCCGTGGTTGGCTGGCCCATAGCTGTTCGGCAGCGCCGGCGATGTCTTCCGGCAAGGTTTCAACTCCCAGTTCCAACCCGAACAACTGAGCGGGAACCGGTTTGAGCGTCTTGGATAAAGGCTGCCGGCCACGGCTGACGAATGTGCGCAGCCATTCACGGTAGCGCCACAGCAGCAGGGCGACTGTGCCGAGCACCAGGCTCCACAGCAGTATCTCCAAGCCTTGGGCAACGTGTTTGAAGGCATTGCTGTTGAGGTTATCCAAAAGTGCCTGCAACCAGGCTGGCAATTTACCATCGCCTTTTGTTTTGCTTTTGACGGCTGTTTTTTCTTCGCCAAAGCGATAACGGGTGACGGTTTCAGGGTTCTTGAAGGGAGGATTTTCCAGCACCGACTGAATGGATTGGCTGGCCGAGTGAGTGCTGAGCGGTTTGGAAACAACCGGTTCGTTCGCCATGGCGGGTGGAGTGAAAGGGGTCAGCATCAACCCGACCACTAGCAGTAACAGCGGTACGGTGCTACTCAGGCGCTGGCGCAGGTTGCGGAATATCAACTCCAGGTCCCAGGCTTCCAGGACGGTACGGCGATTGAGATACAGGCTGAAGCCGCAGGCAACGTAGATGGGCTCCCAGAACACCAGGATCAGGGCGTAGAAAGCATTGCCCAGATGGTCCAGCCACAGTTCGTTGGCGTCTGCTGCCAATGCCATTCGTTGCCAGTCCCAATCCAGTTCTATCTGTTTTGGAATGAACAGGTAGAACAGGGCCATGCAACCCAGCCATAGGCCGATTTCCAGGTGCATCCCTATGAGGGTCAGCCAGCGTGCGGCTCCAGCGTTATGTTGCAGCAATACCCCCAGGCGTTTCTGACGTGCCGGGCCGTCCAGGCCCTCAAGCTGGCTGACCGGCAGCACAAAGCTGCGGCTCAGGCTCAGTCGGCGCCAGGTCAGGCTGGCCAGCAGTTGGCCCTTGAGCAGGCGCGGCCAATGGCGTACGGCCTGCCTGATGCCTGGTATTTCATCAAACAGCGCCTTGGAAAGGATGTATAGCGGGAGGCGGTCGAAGGCTGGCTTGAGCCACCAGAACAGCAACAGGGAAAAAGACGGATACTCCCAGAGCAACACCGTGAGCAAGGTAAATATCGGCAAAGTGATCATCGCCCAACTGCTCATCAGCAGACGACGATGTTCTCTGGCCATCAATCCACCAAGGTCCATGGCTTCCCAGGAAGTGCGCGGGCGAATGGCCACGCTGGCGTCAGTCAGGCGCATGACGAGTCCGTCCAGCCAGGCTCAGATAAGCGAGCACCAAACACCAGAATGTGGCGCCCACGAGGTATTTGATCCAGGGGGCGATCGTGGCGATGGATGACCAGTACGCTTCGATGAACGCCGCGATCAGCAGGAATATCATCACGCCACAGAGCATCTGCACGCTTTTGCGCGCTGCCAGGCGCAGGGATTCGCTGCGCGTCAAATGCCCGGGGGCTATCAACGACCAGCCCAGTTGCAAGCCTGCCGCACCGGCCAGGGCGATGCCACTGAGTTCGAATGCGCCATGACCGATCACAAATGACCAGAACGTCTGGCCGTAACCGATTTCGGTCAGGTGTCCGGATATCGCCCCGATGATCAAACCGTTGAAAATTAGGAAGAACACGCTGCCCACGCCGAACAGCAAGCCGGCGGCAAACGTCTGGAAGGCAATGCCGATGTTGTGCATCACGTAGTAGCCGAACATCATCCAGTCTTCGCTGGAGGCCCGTTCGGCCGCACGGCCCAGGTGGCTGGCATCAGGGTCGTACATGCCTCGCATTTCAGCGACCTGTTGGGGGCTGACGATGCTGTAGATCAGGTCAGGGAACAGATAGACCAGCAGGGCTATAGCCACCAGGCTGCCGAAGAACAACAGGCCGGCGATCAGCACAAAACGCCACTGTTCGCGTACCAGGCGGGGGAAGTCGGCCAGGATGAAGGCCAGTACGTTCGCCGCCAATTGGCTGCGATGACGATAGAGTTGTTGGTGGCCACGCAGCGCAAGTTGCTGCAGCGGGTCCACCAGGTAACTGCTATAGCCGCGCTCCTGGGCCAGGGCCAGGTGTTGGCACAACCGCCGGTACTGATAGGGGAAGTCGGTGACATCAGCGGCCTTGGCTCTACCTTGTTCCAACTGCTCCAGTTGTTTGGCGAAGGCTTGCCATTGCTGCTGGTGGCGGCTTTCAAATTGGCTCTGCTTCATGTCGGCCCCAACAGGCCGCGGGCCACGCCATTGAGTTGTTCGGCGGCACGAGCCGGGGACACGTGCAGGGGCACGGCAAGGATTGCGGCCAGTTCATGCACGCGCTCGGCCGATAGTTCGCCCTGGCGTTCGGCGAAAGCGAGGATTGCACGTTGTTCGTTCAGGTCCAGTGCAAAGGGCAGGCGCAGGGGGGCGGCTTGAGGTATGCGGGGCCGAACCAGCGGCTGCTCGCGATAGACCACCAGCGTCCCGGCGGCCAGGTCGCCGAGCCGTTTGAAATGGGGATGTTGCAGGCAACTGATGGCGCCGAGGAAGTAGCCGAAAGGCAGCATGTCGACAAAGCGCAACAGGTTGCGGATCAGGGAGGACGACCAGCCGATGGGAGTACCGTCGTCCTGTACGACACGCAGGCCCATGACCTGCTTGCCTGGGGAGCTGCCTTGGTTGAGGACTTCAAACAGCACCATGTACCACCAACTGACCAGGAACAGGAGCAACGAGCCCAGGCCGATGCCGATGTTGCCGAGCAGCGCCAGTGGCACGAGCAGGAGGCCCATGAGCAGCCCACGCAAACCGAGGTCAAAAGCGAAGGCTAATACACGTACCAGCAAGCCGGCGGGGCGCAGGGGCAGGTCGATACCCTCCGGGGTCTCGATCTGGTAGCGGGTGTCCAGCGGGGCTGATGACATTGCGATCCTTGGCAGTGCTGAGCGGTTCAGAGACACGGATGCTAGCAGTGTCGACGCCGGAAGCAACCATTCAAGGCTTTGCTGGATGTTTGTACAGTGCATGTAGCGCTGGCCCCGGACGCCTCGCTGCGCCTAGACTTTGTCGATCTTCAGTACAGGAATAGCCCGTGACCTCCATTTTCTGGTACGACTATGAAACCACCGGCATCAACCCGCGCAGCGATCGTCCGCTCCAGGTGGCCGGCATTCGTACCGACCTCGAACTCAACGAGATCGGCCCGCCGCTCAATCTTTATTGTCAGCCCAGCGACGATATCCTGCCCCATCCGGCGGCATGCGCGATCACGGGTATTACTCCGGGCGTACTGGCGGAGAAGGGCTTGGCCGAAGCCGATTTCATGACGCGGGTGCATACCGAGCTGGCTGCGCCCGGTACGTGCGGTGCCGGCTATAACACCCTGCGGTTCGACGATGAAATGACGCGCTACAGCTTGTATCGAAATTTTTTCGACCCTTACGCGCGCGAGTGGCAGGGGGGCAACAGTCGCTGGGATCTGATTGATGTGGTTCGCACCGCCTACGCCCTGCGTCCCGAGGGAATTGTCTGGCCGGAGCAGGATGGGCGGGTCACCCTCAAGCTTGAGCGGCTGACCCAGGCCAATGGTATCGATCACGGGCAGGCCCACGATGCGTTGTCCGATGTGCGTGCGACCATCGCCTTGGCGCGGTTGGTGCGAGAAAAACAGCCCAAGCTGTACGAATGGCTGTTTCAATTGCGCAGTAAGCAGCGGGTGATGGACCAGGTGCGTCTGTTGCAACCGATGGTGCATATCTCCGGGCGCTTTTCCGCCGAGCGCCACTACGTGGGGGTGGTGCTGCCGCTGGCCTGGCACCCGCGCAATCGCAATGCACTGATCGTCTGTGACCTTGGGCTCGACCCCCAGGCCTTGCTGGACCTGGATGCCGATGTGTTGCGTCAGCGCCTCTATACGCGTCGTGATGACTTGAAGGAAGGTGAGCTACCGGTTCCGCTCAAGTTGTTGCATATCAACCGTTGCCCGGTCGTTGCCCCACTGAATGTATTGCGGGCGCAGGATCGTGAGCGGCTTCAGTTGGATATGGACACCTGTCAGGCGCGGGCGCTGCGACTAACTGACGCACAGGAAGTTTGGCGTGACAAGTTGGCCGCCATTTACAGCGAGGAGGATTTTGCACCGAGTGCCGACCCGGAGCAGCAGCTCTACGATGGTTTTATTGGCGACCGCGATCGCCGTTTATGTGAACAAGTCCGCGCGGCAGAGCCTGCACAACTAGCACGCCAGCAGTGGCCTTTCGATGATCATCGTTTGCCGGAATTATTATTTCGCTACCGTGCCCGTAACTTTCCTGAAACCCTGGACAAGGACGAGCAACAGCGTTGGAAACTTTTCTGTCAGCAGCGTTTGTCAAATCCGCAATGGGGGGCACCGAATACTCTGCTGGCATTTAAACAGGCGTGCGAGGAGTTGGCTGTTAGTGCTACACCGTTTCAGTGCCAGGTACTGGGCCAATGGCAGGAGTATGCCGATTCGCTGGCCGCGCGTTTGAACTCGTAGTCAGAAATTGCAGAATATTCAGACATAAAAAAACGCCAGCAAGCTGGCGTTTTTTATGTATCGCGTATCAGGCGAGAGCCCGACTCGGCTTAGCCCAGCAGGGTAGCCCAGCCTTCAACCACGTCGCCGCCCCACTTGGCTTTCCACTCTTTCAGCGTCTTGTGGTTGCCGCCTTTGGTTTCAATCACTTCGCCGTTGTGCGGGTTCTTGTATTGCTTGACCTTGCGCGCACGCTTGGTACCGGTGGTTTTCACGGCGCCACGCGGTGCTTTAACTTTCGACTCTGGATCCAGCAGCGCGATGATGTCGCGCAAGGACTTGGAGTATTCGCCCATCAGAGTGCGCAGTTTGCCTTCGAATTCCAGCTCGGTTTTCAGCTTGTCGTCTTGGGACAGGTTTTTCAAACGCGCTTGCAGCTCTTTGATAGCTTCTTCGGTGGCGCGGTATTCGTTGATCAGTGACATGGGGACTACCTTATGTAGAGCGCTGATTGACAGGGACAGTGAGCTAATAATAGTCAGGCAATTTCATCAAGTAAACATTTAAGCAGGCATTTATGTGAATTACTTTGAATGTTTGTGGTAAAGCTGCGCAGTCGAGTTAATTAGTCGGTCGCCGGCCTAAAGATAATCCCGTTTATTTTTTGATAATTCCTTGAGCTGGCCGTTGTACGGTCATATAGACGAGGTAAAACCTTACGCTATTAAGGGGTGTCCTCTCGGTCTGGATTCAGAATAAGGTGCAAGGAATACTGCAGTTTTTCTGCGCAATCGCTAGAATGGCGGCCTTTGCGAAGTTCTGGAGTTTCCCCCTAATGCGCACTTTTCGGCTGGTGATTGCTTGCCCGGACCGGGTTGGCATCGTTGCCAAAGTCAGTAACTTTCTTGCCTCCCATAATGGCTGGATCACCGAAGCGAGCCATCACTCGGACGATCTCAGCGGTTGGTTTTTCATGCGGCACGAAATCCGTGCCGACACGCTGCCCTTTGGTCTTGAGGCCTTCCGCGAGGCGTTTGCGCCGATCGCCGAAGAGTTCTCGATGACCTGGCACATCACCGACACCGAACAGAAAAAGCGTGTCGTGCTGATGGCCAGTCGTGAGTCCCACTGCCTCGCCGACCTGCTGCACCGCTGGCACAGCGATGAGCTCGATTGCGAGATCGCCTGTGTGATCTCCAACCATGACGACCTGCGCAGCATGGTCGAATGGCATGGCATCCCGTACTACCACGTACCGGTCAATCCGCAGGACAAGGAGCCCGCGTTCGCCGAGGTCTCGCGTCTGGTCAAGCAGCACGAGGCCGACGTGGTGGTGCTGGCGCGCTACATGCAGATCCTGCCGCCGGAACTGTGCCGCGAATACGCCGGCAAGGTGATCAACATTCACCACAGTTTCCTGCCGTCGTTCGTCGGGGCCAAGCCGTATCACCAGGCATCCCTGCGCGGCGTGAAGTTGATTGGCGCAACTTGCCACTACGTTACCGAAGAGCTGGACGCAGGTCCGATCATCGAGCAGGACGTGGTGCGTGTCAGCCACAGTGACAGTATTGAAGACATGGTGCGTTTCGGCCGTGACGTCGAGAAGATGGTGCTGGCGCGTGGCCTGCGTTATCACCTGGAAGATCGCGTACTGGTACACGGCAACAAGACCGTCGTGTTCTGATCCAGCGTTGTGATTGAAGTCAGAAGGGCTTGGGCGTTAAATCGACCCAGGCCCTTTTTACATCTGCGCAGGACTGAGTGATGAGCGACCCGCTGGATAAAGCCACGTCAAAAGCCCCGGCAACATTGGGGGAGGGGTGTTTGAGCCGGTATGACCCGGACGCGCTGGACGCAGAAGACGGCACCGAGTTTCCTGGCGCCGCCGAGTTGTGGGAGCAGGAGCGGCGTAAAGACGAGCCCCCGGCAAAATAGCGGCCCGCCGCTGTATCAGCGACGGGCCTGGGCGTCAGATCCGGAAACTGCCCACCAGTTGTTTCAAGCGCGATGCCTGTTGCTCCAGGTCGGTACAGGCGCGCAGGGTTGATTGCAGGTTTTCCACACCTTCCTGGTTGAGGGTGTTGATTTCGGTGATGTCCATGTTGATCGACTCCACCACGGAGGTCTGCTCTTCGGTGGCGGTAGCGACTGACTGGTTCATACCGTCTATCTCGCCAATGCGCTGGGTCACGCTGCTCAACCGTTCGCCGGCCAGGTTGGCGATCTCCACGCTGTCCTGGCTGTGGCGCTGGCTTTCACTCATGGTGCTGACGGAATCCCGAGCGCCGACCTGAAGCTCCTCAATCATTTTCTGCACTTGTTGCGCCGATTCCTGGGTGCGATGAGCCAGGTTGCGCACTTCGTCGGCCACGACCGCAAACCCTCGGCCGGCCTCCCCGGCCCGCGCCGCTTCGATGGCGGCGTTGAGCGCCAACAGGTTGGTCTGCTGGGAGATGCTGGTGATCACCTCGAGGATCTGGCCGATATTGACCGTCTTGCTGTTAAGCGCTTCGATATTGTTGCCGGAAGCGCTGATCATCTCGGACAGTTGGTTCATCGCCTTGATGTTGCTTTCCACCACTTGCTGACCGTCTTCGGCCAAACTCCGCGCGTCACTGGCTTGCTGCGAAGCCTGTGCCGCGTTGCGCGCGATTTCCTGGGCGGCGGCGCCCAGTTGGTTGATGGCGGCGGCGACGCTGTTGGTGCGATTAGCCTGTTCGTCCGAGTTGACCATCGACGAGTTGGAGGCGCTGACCACCCGCAAGGCCACTTCGTTGACCTGTTCGGTGGCCGAGGACACTTCGCGAATCGAAGTATGGATACGCTCCACGAACCGGTTGAACGCCTCGCCCAGGGTGCCGAATTCGTCATGATTCTGGATGGTCAGGCGTCGGGTCAGGTCGCCCTCGCCATCCGCGATGTCCTGCATGGCCCGGGTCATCACATTCAACGGTTGCAGCAAGACGCGGATCAGCATGCCCAGAAGGGCGATGATGATCACCACGGCGATGATCGTGGCGATCACCGCCGACGTGCGGAACTGGCTGAGCATCGCGAAGGATTTGTCTTTATCTACCGAAACGCCCAGGTACCAGTTCACCGATGGCAAACCCTTGATCGGTGTAAAGGTCACGATATTGGTTTTGCCGTTGGCCTCGACTTCGCTGAAGTCGGCGCTGATCTTGGGGGTGTTCTTCGGGTACACCTCTGCCAGAGTCTTCATGACCAGGTTTTTGTCCGGGTGCACCAGCACTTTACCGTCGGCACTGACCAGGAACGCGTAGCCCATGCCGCCGAAGTTCAGCGCGCTGATGTTATCCACCAGGGTTTGCAGGCTCAGGTCGCCGCCCACCACACCAATACTCTGGCCGCCCTTGGCGCTGGGGGTGGCGATGGAAATGATCAACTGCCCGGTGGCCGCATCGATATAGGGTTCGGTCAGGGTCGAACCGTTGCTGCTCTGGGCGCCTTTGTACCAGGGACGGACGCGCGGATCGAAACCGTCCGGCATCTTGGCATCGGGGCGGATGGTAAAGGCCCCTTTACTGTCGCCGACGTAGGTCGCCATAAAGGAAGAGGTCAGCGCTTTCTGTTCCAGTAAGTTGGCGACGGCGGACGGTTCGGGATTGATGGCGATGTTTTGTGCGGCGTTTTCCACCAGCACGATACGCCCGGCAAGCCAGGTTTGAATGTTGCTGGCGGTGACACCGCCCATTTCATGCAGGTAGTTATTCAGGTCGTCGCGTATCGCGTTGCGTTGCAGATAGTCGTTATAGAGGGTAAACAACGCGAAGGCGGCGATGACGATAAGGGCGGCTGCAAGCAGGATTTTGTGGCTGAAGCGCAGGTTTTTATTCATGGCTTGTAGGGTCCGCTAAGGTCTTAAATATCCAAAGCGCGTCCTTTTGGGAGGCGCAAAATGGCAGCGTCAAAAAAGGTGTGGTACTTCTGGTGATAGCTCTGTGGGTTTTTGTAGGAACCCTCCGACCTATTTTTAGACTTTGTGGGTCTCACATTGGCCTGTATCGGCTTGGCTGCACTAAAGATTAACCATAGGTGACGAAATGCCTGACTCCACGCAACTTCTTATCGGTGCCGGCCCTGACGGCCAGCCCATTGCTCAGGCCATGCGCCTGGCCAACCGCCATGGCCTGATTGCCGGTGCCACAGGTACGGGCAAGACCGTCACCCTGCAACGCCTCGCGGAAGCCTTCAGCGATGCGGGCGTGGCGGTATTCGCCGCCGACATCAAGGGGGATCTCTGCGGCCTGGGTGCCGCAGCCTTCCCCCAGGGTAAAGTCGCCGAGCGCATTGCAGGCATGCCCTTTCTCAATTACACCGCGCAGGCTTACCCGGTCACGCTGTGGGATATCCACGGACAATCCGGCCATCCATTGCGTACGACGATCAGCGAAATGGGGCCGTTGTTGCTCGGCAGCCTGCTGGAACTCACTGACAGCCAACAGTCGGCGCTCTATGCCACTTTCAAGGTAGCGGATCGTGAGGGCTTGCTGCTGTTGGATCTCAAGGACCTCAAGGCACTGCTCAACCACCTGCGCTATCACCCGGAACTGCTGGGCGACGATGCGGCGTTGATGACCACCGGCTCCAGCCAGGCGCTGTTGCGGCGCCTGGCGGTGCTGGAGCAGCAGGGTGCCGAAGCCTTGTTTGGCGAGCCGGCCCTGCAGCTCGAAGATATTTTGCAGCCCGACGGCGACGGGCGTGGGCGGATCCACCTGCTGGACGCCAGCCGCCTGGTACATGAGGCGCCGAAGGTCTACGCGACCTTCCTGTTGTGGCTTCTGGCTGAGTTGTTCGAGCAGCTGCCTGAGCGTGGCGATGCCGACAAGCCGCTCTTGGCGTTGTTTTTCGACGAAGCGCATTTGTTGTTCGCGGACACGCCCAAGGCCCTGCAGGACCGTTTGGAGCAAGTGGTGCGCTTGATTCGCTCCAAAGGGGTGGGCGTGTACTTTGTCACGCAGTCCCCGGGTGACCTGCCTGACACAGTGCTCGCGCAACTGGGGCTGCGCATACAACACGGTTTGCGAGCCTTTACCACCAAGGAACAGAAATCCCTGCGGGCGGTAGCCGAGGGTTTTCGCCCCAACCCGGCGTTCGATACCTTGGCGGTGCTGACCGAACTGGGCACCGGCGAGGCGCTGGTGGGCACCTTGCAGGAAAAAGGCACGCCGGAAGTTGTCCAGCGGGTACTGGTCGCACCGCCACAATCGCGGATCGGGCCGCTCACTGAGACCGAACGGGCTGCGTTGATCGCCCGTTCATCTTTGCTCGGGCGCTACGACAAACCGATAGATCGTGAGTCGGCCTATGAAGTGCTGATGGCTCGCAAGGACCTGGGGCCCGAGGAACCAAGCAAGCCGGCGGCCGAAGAGCCGAGCTTTACCGACAAGGCCGGCGCATTTCTGGGCACGACGGCAGGCAAGGCGCTGAAATCAGCGATGCAGCAGGCCGCCAATCAGATGGGTCGTCAGTTGGTGCGTGGGTTGTTGGGGTCGCTGTTGGGCGGCGGCAAGCGCAAATAGCGGGTCAGGGTTTGCGCCTGGCGTGGGCGGCCAGCCGCTCCAGCGCCGCGCGCAGGCCCGGATCACTGATCTCATCGGCCGTAGCCTGAATGGTTTCGGCCGCATTTTCCGAGAGGTCCACCGTATGCCCCTCTGCGCGTGGCTGCACGGCTGGGGGCTGCACTTTGAACTGGATGCGCGTCAGGCCGGCAAACTCGTCAAAGGCCATCAGTTGTCGTTGCAGGCGTTTTTGTTGATAGCGCAACCGGGTCGCCCAATGGCCATCGGTGACAATCAGCAGCAAATGGCCTTCCCGCCACGACGCTACATGACAATGTTCACGCGCGGCCGGTTGCAACTGGCTTTCGAGCAGGCGTTGCAGCAGGCCCAGGCGTTGCGCATGGCCAAAGATGGCTTTCAACGGCTTGGCTTCGCGAAGCAACGCGCCGGGCGCGCGGGCTGGTTGATGGCGTAACGCCATATCTAGACACCTGAAGTAACAGAGTGGTCATCTTAACAGAAAGCGCCCGTAAGCCCCCTGGCCATGCGTCCGCGTAGTTTTCCCGTAAAATCAATCGGTAACTTCTGCCTTCCATGGGTTGAAGTTCCAGTAAAAGCCCTTATTTTAAAAAGGGCCTCTCACAGTGCCATGCCTGCCTCGTGCAATAACGCCACTTTCCTCACCCACGATTCCGGGTAGAATGCGCGTTCGCATGCGGCCGTGAGGGCTGCTCGGGCCACTCACGGTGCGCCCTCCATCCCTATGTGTGGAAGAACCTGCCGATATGTTTGCGCCTTTGTTAAAGAAACTTTTTGGAAGCAAGAATGAGCGCGAAGTCAAACGCATGCTCAAGACGGTGCAGCTGGTCAATGCCCTCGAAGAGCAGATGGTTGCCCTTTCGGACGACCAATTGCGCGCCAAGACCCAAGAGTTCAAGGCCCGCATAGCCAAAGGTGAAACCCTCGACAAACTGCTTCCCGAAGCCTTTGCGGTCGCCCGTGAAGCCGGTAAGCGTGTCATGGGCATGCGCCACTTCGACGTTCAGTTGATCGGCGGCATGACCTTGCATGAAGGCATGATTGCCGAAATGCGTACCGGTGAAGGCAAGACCCTGGTGGCAACCCTGGGCGTTTACCTCAACGCACTGTCCGGCAAGGGCGTGCACGTGGTGACGGTGAACGACTACCTGGCTCGCCGGGACGCCAACTGGATGCGCCCGCTCTATGAATTCCTCGGCCTGACCGTCGGCGTGGTAACGCCGTTCCAGCCGCCGGAAGAGAAGCGCGCCGCCTACGCTGCCGACATCACCTACGGTACCAACAACGAATTCGGTTTCGACTATCTGCGCGACAACATGGCGTTCAGCATGGAAGAAAAATTCCAGCGTGAACTCAACTTTGCCGTGATCGACGAAGTCGACTCCATCCTGATCGACGAAGCCCGTACTCCGCTGATCATCTCCGGCCAGGCCGAAGACAGCTCGCGCCTGTACACCGAAATCAACAAACTGATTCCGCGTCTGACCCAGCACATCGAAGAAGTGGAAGGCGTCGTGACCAAAGAAGGTCACTTCACGATCGACGAGAAGACCCGTCAGGTCGAACTCAACGAAGCCGGTCACCAGTTCGTCGAAGACATGCTGACCCAGATCGGCCTGCTGGCTGAGGGCGAAAGCCTGTACTCGGCACACAACCTGGGCCTGTTGACCCACGTTTACGCCGGTCTGCGTGCCCACAAGCTGTTCCATCGCAACATTGAATACATCGTGCAGGACGGCCAGGTCGTGCTGGTCGACGAACACACCGGGCGTACCATGCCGGGTCGCCGTCTGTCCGAAGGCCTGCACCAGGCCATCGAAGCCAAGGAAAACCTCAACATCCAGGCTGAAAGCCAGACGTTGGCATCGACGACCTTCCAGAACTACTTCCGTCTGTACAACAAGCTGTCCGGCATGACCGGTACGGCCGACACCGAAGCGTTCGAGTTCCACCAGATCTACAACCTGGCCGTGATGGTGATTCCACCGAACAAGCCGCTGGCGCGTAAGGATTTCAACGACCTGGTATTCCTGACTGCCGAAGAGAAATACGCGGCAATCATCAACGATATCAAGGACGGCATGGCCAAGGGTCGCCCGATCCTGGTGGGTACCGCTACCATCGAGACTTCCGAGCACGTGTCCAACCTGCTCAACAAGGAAGGTATCGAGCACAAGGTCCTCAACGCCAAGTTCCACGAAAAAGAAGCCGAGATCATCGCCCAGGCCGGTCGCCCAGGCGCGCTGACCATTGCCACCAACATGGCCGGTCGTGGTACCGACATCCTGTTGGGCGGTAACTGGGAAGTGGAAGTCGCGGCACTGGAAAACCCGAGCCCCGAGCAGATCGCCCAGATCAAGGCCGACTGGCAGAAACGCCACCAGGCCGTGCTGGAGTCCGGTGGCTTGCAGGTGATTGCGTCCGAGCGTCATGAATCGCGTCGTATCGACAACCAGCTGCGTGGCCGTGCCGGTCGCCAGGGTGACGCCGGTTCCAGCCGTTTCTACCTGTCCCTGGAAGACAGCCTGATGCGTATCTTCGCCTCGGACCGGGTGAAGAACTTCATGAAAGCCCTGGGGATGCAGTCCGGCGAGGCGATCGAGCACCGCATGGTGACCAACGCCATCGAGAAGGCGCAGCGCAAGGTCGAAGGCCGCAACTTCGACATTCGTAAGCAACTGCTTGAGTTCGACGACGTCAACAACGAACAGCGTAAAGTGATCTATCACATGCGTAACACGTTGCTGGCCGCCGACAACATTGGCGAGACCATCGCCGATTTCCGTCAGGACGTGCTCAACGCCACCGTCAGCGCCCATATCCCGCCACAGTCCCTGCCTGAGCAGTGGGATGTCGCCGGCCTGGAAGCGGCCTTGAAGAGCGACTTCGGTGTTGACCTGCCGGTTCAGCAGTGGCTGGACGAAGACGATCACCTGTACGAAGAGACGCTGCGCGAGAAGCTGATGACCGAGCTGCTGGCCGCGTACAACGAAAAAGAAGAGCAGGCGAGTGCCGAAGCACTGCGCACCTTCGAAAAACAAATCGTACTGCGCGTGCTGGACGACCTGTGGAAAGACCACCTGTCGACCATGGATCACCTGCGTCACGGCATCCACTTGCGTGGCTACGCCCAGAAGAACCCGAAGCAGGAGTACAAGCGCGAGTCGTTCACGCTGTTCTCCGAACTGCTGGACTCGATCAAGCGCGATTCGATTCGCGTGCTGTCCCATGTTCAGGTGCGTCGCGAAGATCCGGCCGAGGAAGAAGCTCGCCTGCGTCAGGAAGCCGAAGCGCTGGCCGCCCGCATGCAGTTCCAGCATGACGAGGCACCGGGCCTGGAAGCGCCTGAAGTCTTGGGCGAAGAGGTGGATGTGGCGCTGGCTCAAACGCCGGTTCGCAACGATCAGAAGCTGGGCCGCAACGAACTGTGCTACTGCGGTTCGGGCAAGAAATTCAAACACTGCCACGGCCAGATCGAATAAGATTTTCGCCCGACGCTGCAATACTCCGCGCCGCGACCGGCTTTTGCCGTCGCGGCGTTTTGCCATTAATTTCACCGTCGCTTACGACGGCACAGACACCCCCTATTTTTGAGGAGCGCATTCATGGCTGTTGGTCTTGGTCCTTTGCCCACATTGCACCCGGTTGCCGGTTTCGAACTCGGTATCGCTTCGGCCGGCATCAAGCGTCCGGGGCGCAAGGATGTGGTGGTGATGCGCTGTGCCGAAGGCTCGACCGTGGCGGGCGTGTTCACCCTCAACGCGTTCTGCGCGGCTCCGGTGATCCTGGCCAAGCAGCGCGTTGCCGGTTCGATTCGTTACCTGCTGACCAACACCGGCAATGCCAACGCCGGTACCGGCGAGCCAGGCCTGATTGCCGCTGCGCGCACGTGCGCCAAGCTGGCCCAATTGGCGGGCGTAGACGCCAGCCAAGTGCTGCCGTACTCCACCGGCGTGATCGGTGAGCCACTGCCGGTGGAGAAAATCGAAGGCGCCTTGCAAGCCGCCCTGGACGACCTGTCTGTGGATAACTGGGCTGCCGCCGCCACTGGCATCATGACCACTGACACTCTGCCCAAGGGCGCGAGCCGTCAGTTCGTGCACGAAGGCGTGACCGTCACGGTGACCGGTATCAGCAAGGGCGCCGGCATGATCCGTCCGAACATGGCGACCATGCTCGGCTACATCGCCACCGATGCCAAGGTTTCCCGCGAGGTGCTGCACAAGCTGATGCTGGACGGCGCCAACAAGTCGTTCAACCGCATCACCATCGACGGTGACACCTCCACCAACGATTGCTGCATGTTGATCG
Source organism: Pseudomonas palleroniana (assembly GCF_022836895.1). Taxonomy (NCBI): domain Bacteria; kingdom Pseudomonadati; phylum Pseudomonadota; class Gammaproteobacteria; order Pseudomonadales; family Pseudomonadaceae; genus Pseudomonas; species Pseudomonas palleroniana. The sequence goes on from NZ_CP092411.1 coordinate 1,792,114, forward strand.
CGACCGGCAAGGCCAACCTGCCGGAAATCACCACCACCGAAGGCCCTCTGTTCGACGCGCTGAAAAAGGCGGTGTTTGAAGTGTGCATGGACGTGGCCCAGGCCATCGTGCGCGACGGCGAGGGTGCTACCAAGTTCGTCACCGTTGAAGTCAACGGCGGCGGCAACCACCAGGAATGCCTGGATGTGGGCTATACCGTGGCTCACTCGCCGCTGATCAAGACTGCACTGTTCGCCTCTGACCCGAACTGGGGTCGCATCCTGGCGGCCGTTGGCCGTGCCGGCGTGCCGGACCTGGACGTGAGCAAGATCGACGTGTTCCTGGGCGACGTGTGCATTGCCAGCCGTGGTGCCCGTGCTGAAACCTATACCGAAGCCCAGGGCTCGGCGGTGATGCAGCAGGAAGAAATCACCATCCGTATCGAGCTGGGTCGCGGCGAGTGCAGCGAAACCATCTGGACCACCGACCTGTCCCACGAGTACGTGAAGATCAACGCGGAATACCGTACCTGATAGCCAAGAGGATAAACGCGGTGAAACGAGTGCATGTAGCAGCAGCGGTGATCCGCGGTGCCGACGGCAGGATTCTGCTGGCGCGCCGTGCCGATACCCAGCATCAGGGCGGCCTCTGGGAGTTTCCTGGGGGCAAGGTGGAGGCCGATGAGTCGGTGGCAACCGCCTTGTCGCGCGAGCTGCACGAAGAGCTGGGCATCCGGGTCACCACGGCCCGGCCGCTGATCAAGGTGCAACACGACTACCCGGACAAGCAGGTGTTACTGGATGTCTGGGAGGTCTCGGCGTTTACCGGCGAGCCTCATGGTGCCGAAGGGCAACCGCTGGAATGGGTAGCGCCTCGGGACTTGATCAACTATGAGTTCCCGGCGGCCAATGCACCGATCGTTGCCGCTGCGCGCTTGCCTGCCGAGTACCTGATCACCCCGGGTGAGCTGGAAACTCCCACGCTGCTGCGCGGCCTTCAGAAAGCCATTGCCGGTGGTATCAAGCTGGTTCAACTGCGTGCGCCCAACGGTTACGACCCCAAGTATCGTGACCTGGCGGTGGATGCGGTTGGCCTGTGTGCCGGCAAGGCCCAGTTGATGCTCAAGGGGCCGTTCGAGTGGCTGGGGGACTTTCCTTCGGCCGGTTGGCACATGACTTCGGCGCAACTGCGTAAATACGCGAGTAAGGGGCGACCGTTGCCGAAGGACCGCTGGCTGGCGGCCTCGTGCCACAACGCCGAAGAACTGGCTCTGGCGCAAATGATGGATGTGGATTTCGTCACGCTGTCGCCGGTGCAGCCGACCCTGACCCATCCAGATGCACAGCCGTTGGGCTGGGAGCAGGCGGCGCAGTTGATCAGTGGGTTCAGCAAGCCGGTGTTTCTGTTGGGTGGGCTTGGGCCCGCCGAGCGAGAGCAGGCCTGGGAAGCCGGGGCTCAGGGTGTGGCAGGGATCCGGGCGTTCTGGCCGGAAGTCTGATCAGCCATTGATGGCCTCATCGGGAGCAAGCTCCCTCCCACAAGGGCAACTTGTTCAACTGTGGGAGGGGGCTTGCTCCCGATAGGGCCCGATCAGTCACTACACAACCCTCAGTGTGGTTTAGCCGCCGCCTGCCACAAAACCTCCGAAATACCCTGGCGCCTGGCAATCACTCGCGCCGCCACAAACAACAGATCCGATAACCGATTGATATACGCAAGCCCCACGCCTTCCAGCGGCTCAAGCGCATTCAACTGCTGACAGCGCCGTTCTGCACTGCGCGCCAGGCTGCGACATACATGAGCTTGCGCGATCAGCGCCGAACCACCCGGCAGGATGAAGTTCTCCAGCGGCCCGACTTCTTCATTCCAGCGGTCAATCGCCGCTTCCAGCCGATCCACTTCCGCTGCATTCAAGGCTTTGTACACCGGCATTGCCAGTTCACCGCCCAGGTCGAACAACCGATGCTGACAAGGCGTCAGCACCTCGATCACATCCTTGAGTTCAGGGTGCTTGCCGCTCTGTTCCTCAAGATTGGCCAGCAGCAGGCCCAATTGACTGTTCAAAGTGTCGACCTCGCCAATAGCCTCCACCCGCGGATGGTCCTTGGGTACGCGCCGGCCATCGCCGAGGCCGGTTTCGCCTTGGTCGCCGGTACGGGTGTAGATCTTCGACAGGCGAAAGCCCATGGTCATTGCTCCAGTTGGGTGAGTTCGTAGGGTGGCAATTGGCTGCCCGCCAAGGGCAGGCGCAGCGTGAAGCAGGTACCTTGGCCGAGGGTCGACTGTACTTCCATCTGGCCCTTGTGGTTGTTGGTGATGATGAAGTACGAGACCGACAGCCCGAGCCCGGTGCCCTGGCCGATTTCCTTGGTGGTGAAGAACGGTTCGAAGGTGCGCTTGCGCACGCTTTCGCTCATGCCGATGCCATTGTCTTCCACCTGGATTTCGGCCCACGGCGGGTTGAGGCGGGTGCGCAAGATAATGCGCCCCGGCTCGCTGTCGTCTTCACGCAGGTGAATGGCCTGGGCGGCGTTTTTCAGCAAGTTGAGCAACACCTGTTCCAGCTCGTTGGCGGTGCCCGGTACCGGGCCTAGCAGTGGATCGAATTGGCGGATGATCGCCTGGCCCTTGAAGTCGAAGCCGATGGTCAGGTCAAAGTCGTTACCGGCAATTTCCACTGCCTGGTCGATCAGCGCCGGCAGATCGCAGGGCGCCATCTGCCGATTGCTACGGCGGCTGAAACTGAGCATGTGGGTGACGATCTTCGCAGCCCGAGCGCCGGCTTGTTGGATGCCGTCGAGCAACTGCGGCACTTCGCGGCTTTGCAGGTAGCGGTTGACGGTGTCCAGCTCGATGCCCGCCTGTTCGGCGTGTTCCAGGTTCTTGGGCAGGTCGGGAGACAGGCGGCGGCGAATGTTCTGGACGTTGTGCAGGATGGCTCCCAGCGGGTTGTTGATCTCATGGGCCATGCCTGCGGCAAGCCCGCCGACGGAGAGCATTTTTTCCGACTGCACCATCATTTCCTCCAGCGACAGGCGCTGGGTGATGTCGTCGATCCGGATTACCACGCCGCGCCCGGCACCGCCCATCAACGGGTAAAACGTCAGGGCGTAATGCTTGGGCTCGTCATCCTTGACCCAGGTGACGCGCTCGATGCGTTCCACGCTGTGCTGCTCGACCGCGGCCTTGAGTTGCCTCAGGTAGGGTTTGAGCGGCTGGAAGGCGAGAAAGATCGGTTGATTCAGCGCCTCATCCAGGCGTGTCCCGGAAAGGGCGCTGGCTTCCTGGTTCCACTGGGTGACGTAGAGTTGTTCGTCCAAGGCGATCAGCGCCGACGGCATCGAGTCGATGATGCTGTTCAGGTAGTTCTGGAAACCGGTGAGTTTTTTCTCGATCTTGCTGCGAACCTGTACTTCCAGCTCGAGTTTGCGGTTGGTATGACGGGTTTCCTCGGCCAGGCCCTGGGCTTGGTCGTAAGCGGCTTGGGAGTCATCACGGGCGCGTTTGAGCTGCTGCTCGCGGGCTTCGATGCGCGACAGCATCGTGTTGAAGGCTTCCGCCAGGCTGCCGATCTCGTCATGGTTGCCGCGCCCGGCGCGCAAGGAATAGTTCTCTTCGCGAGTCACCTGACGCGACAGCTCTTCCAGTTCGTGGATGGGGCGAGTGATCAGGCGCTTGATCTGTCGGGCAATGACCAGCCACAGCAGCACGCTGAAAATCAGGATGCCCAGGCTAGCCGTCAGCGTGCCGGTATAAAAGGCCATCGGCAGTTCGCTGCTGGCCACCAGCAGCAGATGCCCGGGAGGCTGGCCGGGACGGGGCAGGGTGATGACCTGGTTGCTGCGAAACTCAGTGAGGCGCCAAGCCTCGATATGCCGGTAATTATCCGGCAGGTGCAGGCGATTGGCGTGCTGCATCTGCGCCAGGCGAGTGCCTTCGCCGTCATACAACGCAGCTGCGCGCAGCGGTGAATAGCTGGTCAGTTCATTGAGCAGGGCTTCGGCCTTGGTGGACGATTCGAGGGCTTCAGCGGCCAGTGACGGGTTGGACACCAACCGCCCGATGGCCTGCAGCGCCTGGGGCGCCATGCTTTCCTGGGAGATCCAGTAAGCCGCGCTGATGAACGTCAGGTTGGCCACCAACAATACGGTGGTCAACAACACCAGCAAGGCGGCCAGCAGTTTCTGCCCTACCGGTAGATTTTCAAGACGCTGGCGCAGTGGCATCAGGGTTTTCCCAGGTGATAGACAGGTAGGCAGGGTAGCGCGTGCCTCAGTCGCTGGCCAATCCGTGTGCACGCAAGTGCTCGACCAGGCGCGCCTGTACCTGTTGCAGGTGCGGCAGGGCCAATTGATGGCGGGCAGCGGCTTCGCAGGCGTAGCCCAGCAGGTAGCTGATTTCGGTACGGCGGCGGTTGGCCACATCCTGGTACATGGACGAGTAGTTGGCGGCGGTGGCCTGGATCACCCGTTCCACTTCACTGTGCAAATCCTCGGCAGCGGCCGGCTGGCCGCTACATTCGAGTAACTCGGTCAGCTCGGCGCACAGGGTCGCCACTTCACATTGATGGCTTTGCAGGCCGCCGTTGCGGCACTGGTACAGCACGGTCAAAGGGTTGATCGCACAGTTGAGGGCCAGCTTGCGCCAGAGGCGCGTGAGAATCGCGGTGCTCCACTCGTGGGGGATGCCCGCGGCGTGCAGGTCATCCAGCCATAGCGGTGGCGTGGGGTGGGCGGCATCGCCCAGCCACGTATAGCCATGGCCGGCAAATACCACGCGCCAGTCGCCGTCGCGGAATGCGCCTTCGGTGCTGGAGGCAAAGATGCAGCGGGCCTGGGGCAGTTGGGCTGCGACGGCGTCCTGGCTGCCGAGGCCGTTTTGCAGCAGGACCAGTTCGGCGTCCGGTACCAATCGATGTTGCAACTGGGCTACTGCGCTTTGCGCGTCGTAGGCTTTGCACGCCACCAGCAGGCGATGAATCGGTTCCGGGCTGTCAGGCGTTTCGCCGATTACCGGATAGGTGTGCGCTATGCCTTGTTCGACCAGCGTCAACCCCGGCCCCGCCCGATAGCTGGCCAGGCGTGCATCATCGCGCAGGATCAGCCGTACGGGCAGGCCAGCGCGTGCCAGGCGCGCAGCCCAGAGGGTGCCCAGGCTGCCGGCGCCGAGAATATGCCAGGTGGTCGACATCAGTTTTTACTCCGTAGGGCTGCTCGCAGTGAACGCGGCGAAAGAACCGCTATAATGCCCCGGCATTTTAGCTCGGGCGCGCTCCATCTCTACTGAGCCCGCCCCTTATATTGGAGAAATGACATGCCTTCGTTCGACGTGGTATCCGAACTGGACAAACACGAAGTCACCAACGCCGTCGAGAACGCCGTCAAGGAGCTGGACCGTCGCTATGACTTGAAAGGCAAGGGCAGCTTCGAATTCAAGGAAAAGGAACTGACCGTCAACCTGACCGCTGAAGCCGATTTCCAGCTGGAAGCGATGATCGAGATCCTCAAGCTGTCCCTGGTTAAACGCAAGATCGACGCGCAATGCCTTGAAATCAAGGATGCCTACGCTTCGGGCAAGCTGATGAAGCAGGAAGCCGTCCTCAAGGAAGGCATCGACAAAGAGCTGGCCAAGAAAATCGTCGCCCACATCAAGGATGCCAAGCTCAAAGTGCAGGCTGCCATCCAGGGTGAGCAGGTGCGGGTCACGGGCAAGAAACGTGATGACCTGCAAGAAGCGATCGCAGCGCTGCGCGCCAAGTCCTTCGACATGCCGCTGCAGTTCAATAACTTCCGCGACTGATGGCTCTGCGGGGAACCCGTCGGCGTTTTTGACGTCCCACGCCCCGGAACCTGCGCCTGCCATTGAGCCCCAAGGGGCTCATTTGCGTTTTCAGGCAGTTGATAAAGCCGCACACCGCCCAACAGGAGAAGCTACATGGATTTAAACGCAGAAGTGGATCAGTTGATCAAGACCTCGCAGTCGTGGGTCCCGATGATCATGGAATACGGCAGCCGGTTTTTACTGGCGGTGGTCACCCTGGCCATCGGCTGGTGGCTGATCAACGTCTTGACCCATCGGGTCGGGCGTTTGCTGGCGCTGCGCAATGCGGACCTGGCGCTGCAGCACTTCATCACCAGCCTTGCGAACATCGCGCTCAAGGTGATGCTGGTGGTCAACGTGGCCTCGATGATCGGCGTGGCAACCACCTCGTTCGTGGCGGCGATTGGTGCCGCGACCTTGGCCATTGGCTTGGCATTGCAAGGCAGCCTGGCGAACTTTGCCGGTGGCGTGCTGATTCTGTTGTTCCGCCCGTTCCGCATTGGTGACTGGATCGAAGCCCAGGGCACCTCGGGTACCGTCGACAGTATCCAGATCTTCCACACCGTGTTGCGCACCGGCGACAACAAGACGGTGATCATCCCTAATGGCAGCCTGTCCAACGGCATCATCACCAACACCAACCGTCAGCCGACCCGCAAGGTCGTGTTTGATGTGGGTGTGGACTATGACGCTGATCTGCAGAAAGCTCGTGAAGTGCTGCTGGAGCTGGCCAAGGACCCTCGAGTATTGGCCGACCCAGCGGCGGTAGCCGTGGTGTCGACCTTGGGCGACAGTTCGATCACCGTTTCGCTGCGCTGCTGGACCAAGACGGCGGATTATTGGGATGTGATGTTCATGCTCAATGAACTGGCGCGTGATCGTTTGAAAGCGGCAGGTATTGATATTCCGTTTCCGCAGCGGGTTATTCGTGTAATGCAGGAAAGTGCTACTAAGTAACTAAGTGTGATGCTGCAAAACTTGGCTGAACGGTCAGGTCAGGTGTGCGGGTTTTTATCTGGTTAGTTAGCTTGCTATTTTTCCAGTGAAATATAACTGCAATAAAAAAGCCGCTCCCTTGTGAACAGGGGAGCGGCTTTTTAGTTAAGGCGGATGCCTTAGGTCATCATTGTAATCAAGCGGCTAATTACAAGATGTTCAGCGGGTATTGCGCGATCAGACGCAGTTCGTCGATGGACGCCGAACCGTAGTACACGCCGTCAGACGAACGATAGGTCGCTTGACGTACGCGCAGGCTCAGGTCTTTGGCCGGGCCGCTCTGGATCACGTATTTGGCTTCGATGTCGCGTTCCCACTCTTTACCGTTCGACGTGGTGCCGGTGTTGGCGCCGCTACCGCTGACGTAACGAGTCATGAAGCTCAGGCCTGGCACGCCGAAGGTGGCCATGTTCAGGTCATAGCGAGCTTGCCAGGATTTCTCGTCTTCAGCGTTGAAGTCGGAACGGGCGACGGAGTTGGCCAGGAAAATCGTGCCGCCACCGTCTACGCCATAGCCGTAGTCACCGTCACCGCTGACCTTCTGGTAGGCCAAGGTGAATGTGTGAGCCTGGTAGGTATACGCGCCTTGCAAGCTGTAGGCACGGTTATCCAGTTTGGTGGTGCCGTCTTTTTCTGCGCGTTGCAGGCCGGCACCGTCGCTTTTGGTGCTGTAGATGTTGAAGTCAACGGCTACCGACTGATCTTTGTCGAGCGCGTGAGTCCAGTTCACGTTGGCGTAGAGCTTCTTCCAGTAGTCTTCTACTTTCGAGTAGTAGAGGCTGGTGGTGAACTCAGGCGTCCAGGAGTACACGCCGCCGACGAAGTTGGCATCGCGCAGGCCGGTACCGGTGCCTGGCTCGGCGCTGGCGATACTGTCCTTGTAGGTGTGGTCCTGGGCAACGATCGAGGTGAAGTGACCGGCTTCCAGTTTCAGGCCCTTGATCTCGTTGCTGGTGATCGAGATACCTTGCGGCAGCTCTGGCAGCAGGCGGCTGTCGTCGGATGCGAATACCGGAGCGGTGGTGTATTGGTCGCCCACTTTCAGGACCGTATCGGAAATACGGAACTTGATGGCTGCGCCACCCTTGGAATAGTCGTCCTGCGCACGGCCGTCGGAGCCGTTAGGGAACAGGCCGGTACCGGCGCGGCCCTTGCCGCTGTCGAGTTTGAGGCCCAGCAAGCCGATGGCATCGACACCGACCCCGATGGTGCCTTGGGTGTAGCCCGAGCTGAACAGACCGTGGAAGCCAAGACCCGTTTCTTCGCGGCGGCTCTGGGTGCCTGGCGCGTTGTTACGGAAGTCACGGCTGAAGTACAGAGTACGAGTCAGAATGCTGGCTGTACTGTCCTCGATAAAGCCCTTGGAATCGTCCTGGGCGGACGCCATTGCGAACTGCGAGGTGCCTGCTGAAACAGCCAGGGCGATCATGCTCCACTTCATCACGCGCATCGTGATTTGCTCCTTTGGTTTTAGGAAGAGTACTGCCGTCCCACCTGTATTTTTATCTGGGCGGCTCTTTCTTTTTTGTGTCGGCGCAAAGTTATATCACGCAGACGTTATTGACGATACTTACCCATCTATCCTTTCAGCTTCTTTACGAGGCTGTCGTAAATCGCTAGCTCCATGTCGCAAATTCACAGCCCGACTGTAACTGGGCTGACAACTTCAATACTCTTTCAAACCACCCTTCGAAGTTTGAACTCATCCTTGGCGTGCATTGAAACGCTGCTGTTTTTTATCGCGAAACACCGGCTTCCAGGCGGGTGTCGTTGCCGACGATGTGGGTGTGAATGCAACAAGCGTGCACAAAGGGGTAACCGAATGTCATTTTTTCGTGAAAAACATTACGGCCCTGTAAAAACCGCATAAGCACGGGCTTTTTACGCCGTTTGGTTTGGGCTTGACGCACGTGCCGTTTACCCCTTCGGTGGTCCATGAATCCTGTGCCAGAGCAAAACGTTACCGGTTCACACTCCTTGGTGGGTAATCGGCGGATCTCTTTGAGGCACAAGTGGGTCATTTTGGTGCAACTGCTAGCGACCAGGATCAGCGTAGCTCAACTATTTGCTTGCATCGAAACAGGGCATGAATTTTCGTCGGTTGACTCAAGGCCCAGCGCATTCGCCGTGAAGCCGCCTGCAATCGAAGGTATGCTGGGCGCCTGAAATCGACCTGCGCAACGGAGTACTCACGTGTTCGCCTTGGATCAACGCCTGCAACAAGACACGAAGGTCATAGGGGATTTCCCGCTTTGCCGCCTGCTGCTGTCCAACGATGCCCATTACCCCTGGTTCATCCTGGTTCCGCGTATTGAAGGTATCAGTGAAGTGTTTCAACTGGATGTTGCCGATCAGCAGACCCTGTGGCAGGAAACCACCGCCCTGGCGCAGCTGCTCAATGAAGGGCTGGCGGCCGATAAGATGAACATTGGTGCATTGGGCAATGTGGTCAGCCAGTTGCACGTGCATGTGATCGTGCGTAAACACGATGACGCCGCCTGGCCTGCACCGGTCTGGGGCAAGCATCCGGCGCAGCCTTACACTGAAGAGCAAGTGGCGGCTATCCGTAGTCGATTGCGCGAGCTATTGCCTGCCAGCTTCATTTTTACCCAGGATTGAACCATGGACCTGCAAGACCGCGTCACTGACCTGGAAAGCCGCCTGGCCTTCCAGGACGACACCATCGAAACCCTCAATGACATTCTGGTTACCCAGCAGCGGGCCGTCGAGCGCCTGCAACTGCAGATGACCGCGCTGCTCAAGCGCCAGGAAGAAATGGGTGGCCAGTTCGAGACGTCTGAAGAAGAAGCGCCGCCGCCGCACTATTGATCAATCGGCGCGAATAAAAAAACCGCGATCCAGCAGGCTGGGTCGCGGTTTTTTTTGCTGCGCAGGCTGGGGTCAGCGACGCGGCAGTGCAGCGATGACATCTTCGGCTTGCAGGCCTTTGTCACGGTTCATGACAGAGAACTCCACGCGCTGGCCTTCGACCAGGACGCGATGGCCTTCGCCACGGATAGCCCGGAAGTGGACGAAAATATCGTCGCCCGAGTCGCGGGAAATAAAGCCGAAGCCTTTGGACGTGTTGAACCACTTGACGGTACCGGTATCCCGGTTGGTCATGTCGTAGTTTTGCGACGCGGCCGCAGGGGACGAGCGGTAGAAGCTGATGGCCAGGTGAAGAACGATGGCGACCACAGCAATCACCAGGCTGAGCAGGATGGCCGGATGGCCGCCCACTTCAGGCATCGGTGCCAGGAGGGTGAGGGTTTGAACGACAACGGTCAGTACCAGCAGCGCGCTGACCAGGTTTTGCAGTTGATGACGCGTGCCTTTGTTCCAGTAAGGAATTACCGGTGCGAGCGCCAGGTTGAGAAGGCCGAACAAGGCCAGGTACAGGGCATCGTGTTGTTCCAGATAGGGCAGGCTTTCAGGCTGCAGGCTCGGGATAAACGACAGCAGCAAAGCTGCAACGCCCGTTAGCAGGTGGACGATTTTCAACATTTTGATTAACTCACGTTAAGACGGAACACTAAGGAAGAGCTGACCGGCACGGTTCGCTTCTGAACAATGGGAGGCGTTGAGCACGTGCGCGGGTATCAGCCTATGGGATGTGCCGCAGAAATGAACGGCCGCCCCACGTCACCTATTTAACAGCAAAGGCTGTGCCTACTCAAATCAAGCATTTCGGGGTGTTGCGGCTGCTTGGGCATTTCTGCGTCAAACGCTTGTCCTAGACAGGTGCGGGTTTTTTGAGCGGCATTTTCGGCATTTTCCTACTCCCTGAAGGCTTGCCGGTCGCGGGCCGACAAGCCGCACAGGGACGATTTGCCGCACTCCACCTCGGGAGGGCGGGCTGCACGCCGCCGGCACTCTTGCTAGAGTGGTCCTGCACCTGATCAATGAATGCTCGTCAATTGAAGGGGAAAAACATGGCAATCGATATTGGTATCAGTGAAGACGATCGTAAATCCATCGTCGACGGACTTTCACGGCTGCTGTCCGATACCTATGTGTTGTATCTGAAAACCCACAATTTCCATTGGAACGTCACCGGCCCCATGTTCCGTACGCTGCACTTGATGTTTGAAGAGCAGTACAACGAACTGGCGCTGGCGGTGGACTCCATTGCCGAGCGCATCCGTGCCCTGGGGTTCCCGGCACCGGGTGCTTATTCGATCTACGCCCGTCTTTCTTCCATCAAGGAGGAGGAGGGTGTGCCGAGCGCCGAAGAGATGATCAAGCAACTGGTCGCCGGCCAGGAAGCGGTAACGCGCACCGCGCGGGGCATCTTCCCATTGCTCGACAAGGTCAGCGACGAGCCGACGGCGGACTTGTTGACCCAGCGCATGCAGGTCCACGAAAAAACCGCATGGATGTTGCGCTCCCTGCTTGAAAACCAGTAAAGGTTAAACCCGGGTGGCGCCTTCCTGGCGCTGCCCGCTTGTTTCCGTGCACTTCCTGGCGTTGTCCTACGATTATCAACGCCGTGTCTTCTGGCTGCTCCTCGCGTCCTGCTGTTTTATAGGCCCACTGCCCAATGGGACAAGCCCATGGGCTGCTGTTTGGCAATGGAGTGTCAGGTGTATGTCACGCGGAATGGGTAAGGGAGTGATGGAGACCTGCGGTTTTCACAAGATAAAGGTCGACCCCTTCGCCAAGGGGTTCGACATGGGGCTGGCCAAACCGCTGTCGCGGTCGGTGAGGCTCAATGGGTTTTCCACCTGCCTGCGGCTTGAACAGATCTATTGGAATATCCTCACGGAAATAGCCAGGATCAATGCCTGCTCGGTCAGTGCATTGTTGTCCTATGTCGATCGGGAAGTGCACTTGCGGTATGGGGGGGTGAAAAACTTCAGCGGGCTGGTCAGGGTGGTATGCGTGGTTCACCTGTTAAAAGGCCGCGTTGCCCTCATGCCCCCCGATTAGCCTGGCGGTAGCGAAGCCGGCCCACTGTCAAGGCGGGCCGGGCTTCGGGCAGAAAGGCGGCTGCGCTGTGCCGATTTACCAGATATAATCCCGCGCTTTGCCGCGCATGCCGGCTTTCTTCGTGCTCCATGGAGCAGTGAGCAGGCGTGGCGCCGTAACGATCTGATCGCCGAGACATCTCCATGCCCATGTACGACTATCAATGTGCTTCCTGTGGTCATCAGTTGGAAGCCATTCAAAAGATCAGCGCAGCACCGCTGGTCGATTGCCCTGCCTGCCAGGCGCCTGAGCTGAAGAAGATGTTGTCGATGCCGGGCTTTCGCCTGAGTGGCAGCGGCTGGTACGAAACCGACTTCAAGACCGGTTCGAAGAAGAACCTGGCGGGCGGCGACAAAGCAGACTGAGTTGAACTCTACGCGCAGGCTCCTGCATTATCCGTCCCCTGCTTTAATGTACGGTGACGAGGCGGGCCTCCACCGAATTTCGAATTACGAGAAGTGAAACCACTACCATGATGCGCAGCCACTATTGCGGCCAACTGAACGAGACCCTGGAAGGTCAGGAAATCACCCTTTGCGGATGGGTTCACCGTCGTCGCGACCACGGCGGGGTGATCTTCCTCGATATCCGTGATCGTGATGGTCTGGCCCAGGTGGTGTTCGACCCGGACCGCGCCGAGAGCTTCGCCGCCGCCGACCGTGTGCGCAGCGAATACGTCGTGAAGATCACCGGCAAGGTGCGCCTGCGTCCGGCTGGTGCCGTGAACAAGAACATGGCGTCCGGCGGTATTGAAGTGCTGGGCTATGAGCTGGAAGTGTTGAACGAGGCCGAAACTCCGCCGTTCCCACTCAACGAATACTCCGACGTGGGCGAAGAAACCCGCCTGCGCTACCGCTTCCTGGACCTGCGTCGCCCGGAAATGGCCGAGAAGCTGCGCCTGCGTTCGCGCATGACCACCAGCATCCGTCGCTTCCTCGACGAGAACGGCTTCCTCGACGTTGAAACACCGATCCTGACCCGTGCCACGCCGGAAGGCGCACGTGACTACCTGGTGCCTAGCCGTACCCACGCGGGGTCGTTCTTCGCCCTGCCGCAATCGCCGCAGTTGTTCAAGCAACTGCTGATGGTGGCCGGCTTCGACCGTTACTACCAGATCGCCAAATGCTTCCGCGACGAAGACCTGCGCGCCGACCGCCAGCCGGAATTCACCCAGATCGACATCGAGACCAGCTTCCTCGATGAAAAAGAGATCATGGGCCTGACCGAACAAATGATCCGCAACCTGTTCAAGGAAGTGCTGGGCCTGGAGTTCGGCGAGTTCCCGCACATGACCTTCGAAGAAGCCATGCGCCGCTACGGTTCCGACAAGCCAGACCTGCGTAACCCGCTGGAACTGGTGGACGTTGCCGATCAGCTCAAAGAAGTTGATTTCAAGGTGTTCAGTGGCCCGGCCAACGATCCGAAATGCCGTATTGCCGCCCTGCGCGTGCCTGGCGGCGCGAGCATGCCGCGCAAGCAGATCGACGACTACACCAAGTTCGTCGGCATCTACGGTGCCAAGGGCCTTGCTTACATCAAGGTCAACGAGCGCGCCAACGGTGTTGATGGCCTGCAATCGCCGATCGTGAAAAACATTCCGCTGGAGAACCTGAACGCGATCCTCGATCGCGTCGGTGCCGTCGACGGCGACATCGTGTTCTTCGGGGCCGACAAGGCCAAGATCGTCAGCGAAGCCTTGGGCGCACTGCGTATCAAGCTCGGTCATGACCTGAACCTGCTGACCTGTGAGTGGGCCCCGATGTGGGTCGTTGACTTCCCGATGTTCGAAGAGAACGACGACGGCAGCTTCAGCGCCTTGCACCACCCGTTCACCGCGCCGAAGTGCTCGCCGGCCGAGCTGGAAGCCAACCCGGCGGGCGCTCTGTCCCGTGCCTACGACATGGTGCTCAACGGCACGGAGTTGGGCGGCGGTTCGATCCGTATCCACCGTAAAGAGATGCAGCAAGCGGTGTTCCGCCTGTTGGGCATCAACGAAGCGGAACAGGAAGAGAAGTTCGGCTTCCTGCTCGACGCCCTGAAGTACGGCGCGCCGCCCCATGGTGGCCTGGCGTTCGGCCTGGACCGTCTGGTGATGCTGATGACCGGCGCCCAGTCGATCCGTGAAGTGATTGCCTTCCCGAAAACCCAGAGTGCTGCGGACGTCATGACCCAGGCGCCGGGTGTGGTGGATGCCAAGGCACTGCGCGAGCTGCACATCCGCCTGCGTGAGACGCCGAAGGCTGAGTAAGGCCGCTGCGTGAAAGCGCACTGAGGTTTACGCAGTCTAAAAAGGCGCATCTTCGGATGCGCCTTTGCGTTACAAGGGCTGCACTTTAAAAAGAAAAGTCCGCCCTGGGGCGGGGTTGATAAGGTTTCTACAGAATTTCGGAGTTGTGTTATGGCTGGCCATTCCAAGTGGGCGAACATCAAGCACCGCAAAGAGCGTCAGGATGCCAAGAAGGGCAAGATCTTTACCAAGTGGATTCGTGAACTGACCGTTGCGGCTCGTCAAGGCGGTGGGGATCCGGGTTCCAACCCGCGCTTGCGCCTGGCGCTCGACAAGGCCCTCGGCGCGAACATGAGCCGTGACATCATTGATCGCGCCGTGGCCCGTGGCGCCGGCGCCGCCGACACCGACGACATGGTCGAACTGAGCTACGAAGGCTACGGCCCGGGGGGTGTGGCGGTAATGGTCGAGTGCATGACCGACAACCGCAACCGCACCGCCGCGGCCGTGCGCCACGCATTCAGCAAGTGCGGCGGCAACCTCGGTACCGACGGTTCGGTGGCTTACCTGTTCGAGCGCAAGGGGCAGATCAGCTTCGCACCGGGAACGGATGAAGATGCGCTGATGGAAGCCGCGATGGAAGCGGACGCCGACGATGTGGTGACCAACGAAGATGGCTCCATCGACGTGTTCACCTCGTTCGCCAGTTTCTACGCTGTGCGCAACGCCCTGGACGCCGCTGGTTTCAAAGGCACCGACGCGGAAATCGTGATGCTGCCGACCACCAGCGCCGAGCTGGACCTGGACGGCGCGCAGAAAGTGCTGAAGATGCTGGATATGCTTGAAGACCTGGATGATGTACAGAACGTGTATTCCAACGCGGACATCCCGGAATCCGTCGCCGAACAGCTAGGCTGAAAAGCGATGTAGGTCCATGTGGGAGGGGGGCTTGCTCCCGATAGCGGTGGTTCAGTCGACTTATGGATAACTGACACCCCGCTATCGGGAGCAAGCCCCCCTCCCACATTGGCACGTTGATGTATCAACATTTGTTTTATTCAACCCGCAGGCGTTATGACTTTAATCCTAGGTATCGACCCCGGTTCACGCATCACCGGTTTTGGCGTGGTGCAGCAGACCCCGCGTGGCTGCGTGTATGTGGCCTCGGGTTGTATCCGCACCGGTGCGGGCGAGTTGGCCGAGCGCCTGCAGATCGTTTATCGCGGCGTGCGTGAGGTCATCCAGACCTATGGCCCGGTGACGATGGGCATCGAAAAAGTGTTCATGGCAAAAAATGCCGACTCAGCCCTGAAACTCGGCCAGGCCCGTGGCGCCGCCATCGTCGCCGGTGCCGAGGAGGGTATGGAGATCGCCGAATACACCGCGACCCAGGTCAAGCAGGCCGTGGTCGGCACCGGCGCGGCCAATAAAGAGCAAGTACAGATGATGGTCATGCACATGCTCAAGCTCACCGCCAAACCGCAAATCGACGCCTCCGACGCCCTGGCCATTGCCATTTGCCATGCGCACACCCGTTCCAGTCTGCTGCCCCATGGCCTCGGCACCGCACGCAGTCGTGGCGGGCGGCTGCGTCTCTGATAGCATCAGCGCAATCGTTATTTCCGGTCAGGCTTTGATCTGACCCCAAGCTTTAAGGATCTGAACCGTGATTGGACGCTTGCGCGGCACCCTGGCTGAGAAACAGCCGCCGCACCTGATTCTGGACGTCAATGGGCTGGGGTATGAGCTGGAAGTGCCCATGACCACCCTCTATCGCCTGCCGTCGGTCGGCGAGCCGATTACGTTGCACACTCACCTGGTGGTTCGTGAGGACGCGCAATTACTCTATGGTTTCATCGGCAAGCGCGACCGCGACTTCTTCCGCGAGCTGATCCGCCTGAATGGCGTGGGGCCCAAACTTGCCTTGGCCTTGATGTCCAGCCTGGAGGTGGACGAGTTGGTCCGTGCGGTTTCGGCCCAGGACACCTCGGCCTTGACCAAGGTGCCGGGTGTCGGTAAGAAAACTGCGGAACGCCTGCTGGTGGAACTCAAGGATCGTTTCAAAGCCTGGGAGGTCGTACCGAGCATGTTCGCGCTGGTGCCGAACCAGCCGGATATGCCGGCGGCCCAGGTCGCCAGTGCAGAAAGCGATGCCGTCAATGCGCTGATTTCCCTGGGCTACAAGCCCCAGGAAGCGAGCAAGGCGGTGTCGGCCATCAAGGACAAGAACCTGAGCGCCGAAGACATGATCCGCCGAGCCCTGAAGGGAATGATTTAAGTGATTGAAGCTGATCGTCTGATCGCGGCCACCGGCCCGCGTGACCGTGAAGAAGTCCAGGACCGGGCTATTCGCCCCCTGAGCCTGGCCGAATACATCGGCCAGCCGACCGTGCGCGAGCAAATGGAGCTGTTCATCCAGGCTGCACGCGGGCGCACTGAGTCCCTGGACCACACGCTGATCTTCGGGCCGCCGGGGCTGGGTAAAACCACATTGGCCAATATCATCGCCCAGGAAATGGGCGTGTCGATCAAGTCGACCTCGGGGCCCGTGCTGGAGCGTCCGGGTGACTTGGCGGCCTTGCTGACCAATCTTGAACCCCACGACGTGCTGTTTATCGACGAAATCCATCGGTTGTCGCCGATTGTCGAGGAAGTGCTGTACCCGGCCATGGAAGATTTCCAGCTGGATATCATGATCGGCGAAGGCCCGGCCGCACGTTCGATCAAGCTCGACCTGCCGCCCTTTACCCTCGTAGGGGCGACCACGCGCGCCGGCATGCTGACCAACCCGTTGCGAGACCGTTTCGGCATTGTTCAACGTCTGGAGTTCTATAGCACTGCCGATCTGGCGACCATTGTCAGCCGTTCGGCGAGCATTCTCGGCTTGCCGCTGGACCCGGACGGTGCGTTTGAAATTGCCCGTCGGGCCCGGGGCACGCCACGGATTGCCAACCGCTTGCTGCGCCGGGTTCGCGACTTTGCCGAGGTGCGGGCCAAGGGGCATATCACCAAGGCCGTCGCGGACCTGGCCTTGAACCTGCTGGATGTGGATGAACATGGCTTCGATCACCAGGATCGGCGTCTACTCTTGACCCTGATCGAGAAGTTCGACGGTGGCCCGGTCGGTGTGGACAGCCTGGCGGCTGCGATCAGTGAAGAGCGTCATACCATCGAGGACGTGCTCGAGCCGTACCTGATCCAACAAGGTTACATCATGCGTACGCCAAGAGGGCGAGTGGTGACGCGGCATGCCTATTTGCACTTTGGGCTAAACATTCCGTCACGATTGGGCGAGATGCCTGTAGTAGACGAATTTCTCGATGCAGTGGACGATTAAAAGCTTCACGCCAGACGATTTATCCGAGGTTTGTGCTGTCCTAGTGGCTGGTGTCGTCATTCAGTCAGTAGAAATGTTTCAGACAACGAAAAAACAGTTGCCCAGCCGGATTGGCAACCTGAGGAGTAAGCACTAGAGTATGCGCGCGCAAAACGGGGATCAGTCGTTCGTACATCGCTGTCGCGTTTATTACGAAGACACCGATGCCGGCGGCATCGTGTATTACGTCAATTACCTCAAGTTCATGGAGCGGGCCCGCACCGAGCGGCTACGAGAGCTGGGCTTTGCCCAATCCGAGCTGGCGGGAGAGGACCTGTTGTTTGTCGTGCATTCCAGCGAGGCGCGCTATCACGCGCCGGCGCGGTTGGACGATGAGCTGCTGGTAAGCGCTGAAGTAATCGAATTGAACCGTGTCAGCCTGCGTTTCAAGCAGCAGGTCAGGCGGGCTACGGATGCAACGCTGCTCTGTGAGGGGCAGTTCCTGGTGGCCTGTGTGCGCACCAATAGTTTGAAACCCCGGGCCATTCCCGAAGCTCTGCGTGCGGCCTTTGCCGGCGTAAGCGGCGCGGGTAAACAATCAAAGCAGGAGATTTAGCGTGGAACCTACCGTCGTCGACCATTCCTCCATGTGGAGCCTGGTCAGCAATGCCAGTGTCGTGGTTCAACTGGTCATGCTGACCCTGGTAGCCGCATCGGTTACCTCTTGGGTCATGATTTTTCAGCGCAGCAATTTGCTGCGTGCCGGTCGACGTGCCCTGGAGAGCTTTGAAGAGCGCTTCTGGTCGGGTATCGACCTGTCCAAACTGTACCGCCAGGCCGGCAGCAACCCGGACCCGGACTCGGGCGTCGAGCAGATCTTCCGCGCCGGTTTCAAGGAGTTCTCCCGTCTGCGCCAGCAGCCAGGTGTTGACCCGGAAGCGGTGATGGAAGGCGTGGCCCGTGCCATGCGCGTCGCTATCTCCCGCGAAGAAGAGAAGCTGGAGCAAAGCCTGCCGTTCCTCGCCACCGTAGGTTCCGTCAGCCCGTACATCGGCCTGTTCGGTACCGTATGGGGGATCATGAACTCCTTCCGTGGCCTGGCCCAGGCGCAGCAAGCGACCCTGGCCACCGTGGCCCCGGGTATCGCCGAAGCCCTGGTCGCCACCGCGATCGGCCTGTTCGCTGCCATCCCCGCAGTAATCGCCTACAACCGTTTTGCCGCTCGCGGCGAAAACCTGATTGGCCGTTACTACACCTTCGCCGACGAGTTCCAGGCGATCCTGCACCGTAAAGTGCACACCAGCGAAGAATAAGCAGGTACTTCCCGATGGCTTTAATCACTCGAGCTCGAACCAAGCGCAAGCCGGTCGCCGAGATGAACGTGGTGCCTTACATCGACGTGATGCTGGTGCTGCTGGTGATCTTCATGGTGACCGCGCCGATGCTCAACCAGGGTGTGAAGGTTGACCTGCCCAAGGTTTCCAGCGAAGCCTTGCCCCAGGACAACAACACCCAGGTGCTGACCATTTCGATCAAGTCCGACAAGACCTATTACTGGAACCTTGGCAGCGAAGTCGACACGCAGAAGCAGCAGGACAAGGCGATGACCTTGCCGGCGATGACCGATGCGGTGACCAAGATCATTCGCGCAGGCAACGAAGGCGGCAAGCACACCCAGGTCTTCATCCGCGGTGACAAGGCGGTCGACTACGGCTCCGTCATGGGTGCCATGGGCGGGCTGCAGAAGGCCGGCGTCGGTAACGTTGGCTTGATTACCGAGGCGCCCTGATGCAGCAACAGCGAGAGCCGTCCGCCTCGGAAAGCTACTTCTGGCCTAGCGTCTGGGCAATCGCCCTGCACGTCCTGGTGTTTGGCATGCTGTTCGTAAGCTTTGCCATGACCCCGGACCTGCCGCCAGCCAAGCCGATCGTGCAGGCGACCCTGTATCAGCTGAAATCGAAAAGTCAGGCCACCACCCAGACCAATCAGAAGATTGCGGGTGAAGCCCAGAAGTCGGCTGCGCGCCAGACTGAAGTCGAGCAGATGGAACAGAAGAAGGTCGAGCAGGAAGCGGTGAAGGCTGCTGCGGAACAAAAGAAAGAAGAGGCGGCTCAAAAGGCCGAGGAATCGAAAAAGGCTGACGAAGCCAAGAAAGCGGACGAGGCGAAAAAGGCTGATGAAGCCAAGAAAGCCGAGAAAGCTGCCGAAGCGAAAAAGGCCGAAGAGAAACAATTGGCTGATATAGCCAAGAAGAAATCTGAAGAAGAAGCCAAAAAGGCTGCCGAAGAAGAGGCCAAGAAAAAGGCCGCTGAAGAGGCCAAGAAAAAGATAGTCGAAGACGCGAAGAAGAAAGCCGCCGAAGACGCCAAGAAAAAAGCTGAAGCAGACGAGGCGAAGAAGAAAGTCGCCGACGAAGCGAAGAAGAAAGCTGCCGCCGACGCCCAGAAGAAAAAGGCCCAGGAAGCAGCACGTAAATCCGCCGAAGAGAAAAAGGCCCAGGCCTTGGCAGATTTGCTTTCCGACACGCCTCAGCGTCAGCAAGCCCTGGCCGATGAACGTGGTGATGAAGTCGCGGGCAGTTTCGACGACCTGATTCGGGCACGGGCAGCAGAAGGCTGGACACGTCCACCTTCGGCACGCAAAGGCATGACAGTAGTGCTGCAGATCGGCATGTTGCCGGACGGTACGGTGACTTCGGTCAGCGTGGCCAAGTCCAGTGGTGACGGTTCGTTCGACAGTTCAGCGGTTGCCGCAGTCAAGAATATTGGCCGGTTGACCGAGATGCAGGGAATGAAACCAAGCGACTTCGCTCCCTATCGTTCATTCAAGATGACATTCACACCTGAGGATCTAGCCTTGTGAGAAACCTTCTTCGAGGAATGCTTGTCGTTATTTGCTGTATGGCAGGGATAGCGGCGGCGGATGAAAAGAACATCCTGGTCACCAGCGGTAGCGATCGGGCCACTCCGATCGCGGTGGTACCGTTTGGCTGGCAGGGCGGCAGCGTATTGCCGGACGACATGGCCCAGATCGTCAGCGACGACCTGCGCAATTCCGGTTACTACGCACCGATTCCGAAAGGCAACATGATCAGCCAGCCGACCCAGGCCAGCGAAGTCATCTTCCGCGACTGGAAGGCCGTGGGCGCCCAGTACCTGATGGTCGGCAGCATCACGCCGGCCGGCGGTCGCCTGCAGATCCAGTACGCATTGTTCAACGTGGCCACCGAGCAGCAGGTCCTGACCGGCAGCGTTTCGGGCACCGCCGAACAACTGCGTGACATGGCTCACTACATCTCGGACCAGTCGTTTGAAAAGCTCACCGGTATCAAAGGTGCTTTCTCGACACGCCTGCTGTACGTAACCGCAGAGCGTTTCTCGGTAGACAACACCCGTTATACCTTGCAGCGTTCGGACTACGACGGTGCTCGCGCCGTGACCTTGCTGCAATCGCGTGAGCCAATCCTGTCGCCGCGTTTTGCGCCGGACGGCAAGCGTATTGCCTATGTGTCGTTTGAACAGAAACGTCCGCGTATCTTCGTCCAGCACATCGATACTGGCCGTCGTGAGCAGATCACCAACTTTGAAGGCCTCAACGGTGCCCCGGCCTGGTCGCCGGATGGTTCGCGCCTGGCATTCGTACTGTCCAAGGACGGTAACCCGGACATCTACGTGATGAACATGGCTTCGCGCCAGATCAATCGCGTGACCGCAGGCCCTGGCATCAACACCGAACCGTTCTGGGGTAAGGATGGTTCGACCATCTACTTCACCTCCGACCGTGGCGGCAAGCCACAGGTCTATAAGGCGAACGTGAATGGCGGGGGCGCAGAGCGCGTTACTTTTATCGGTAACTACAACGCCAACCCTAAGCTTTCGGCCGATGAAAAGACGTTGGTGATGATTCACCGTCAGGATGGTTTCACTAATTTCCGGGTTGCGGCCCAGGATTTGCAGCGCGGAACCGTAAAAATCCTTACAGATACCAACCTTGATGAGTCAGCCACTGTTGCGCCCAACGGCACCATGGTAATCTACGCCACCCGCCAGCAGGGCCGGGGAGTCTTGATGCTCGTGTCCATTAATGGACGTGTAAGGCTCCCGCTTCCTACCGCACAAGGCGAAGTCAGAGAACCATCCTGGTCCCCTTACCTGAACTGACGCGGCGCTACAAAAAGATTTGCTTAACACACTGGGGTTCATTAGGAGTTTCACGATGGAAATGCTGAAGTTTGGTAAGTTTGCTGCTCTGGCTCTGGCTCTGTCCGTAGCCGTTGGTTGCTCGTCTAAAGGCGGCGACAATGCCGGTGAAGGCGCAGCTGTTGATCCAAACGCTGGTTACGGCGCTAACACTGGTGCAGTTGACGGCTCCCTGAGCGAAGAAGCTGCTCTGCGCGCTATCACCACTTTCTACTTCGAATACGACAGTTCTGACCTGAAGCCAGAAGCCATGCGCGCTCTGGACGTTCACGCCAAGGACCTGAAAGCTAACGGCGCTCGCGTTGTTCTGGAAGGTAACACTGACGAACGTGGTACTCGTGAGTACAACATGGCACTGGGCGAGCGTCGTGCGAAAGCCGTTCAGCGCTACCTGGTACTGCAAGGTGTTGCTCCAGGCCAACTGGAACTGGTTTCCTACGGTAAAGAGCGTCCAGTTGCTACTGGCCACGACGAGCAGTCCTGGGCTCAAAACCGTCGCGTCGAACTGCGTAAGTAATTCGTCATGCGAACGTGCCGTCGTGCTCTGACTGTATTGGCTCTCAGCCTCGCGCCGCTTGCGGTGTGGGCTGCGGTTCCTGTGGAAGATAGCAACTCTGGCTATAACAATAGCGGGAGCAGTTATCCGCCGGCAGGTTATGGCACGAACGGCGCCTATGCTGGGGGAGCGGCTACGTCCGCCCCCTCGGCACAGGGCGAACTGTTCAACCAGCTGCAACGCATGCAGGATCAAATTGCGCAGCAACAAGGCGCCATTGAAGTACTGCAAAACCAAGTGAACCAGCTGAAGCAAGAGGGCCTGGAGCGTTACCAGGATCTTGATCGACGCATTGGAGCCGGCGCTTCACCAGCCGCTACTCCTGATAATTCTTCTACCGGTGGCGCGCCAAGCGCTGCCGCCGGTGGTGCAGCAGCAGGGGCCGCGGCTGCCAGCCAAGCCCCTGCCGCCAGCGGCGAACCGGGTGATCCGGCGAAGGAAAAGCTGTATTACGATGCAGCCTTCGACCTGATCAAGGCCAAGGATTTCGATAAGGCCAGCCAGGCTTTTACCGCATTCCTGCGCAAATATCCGAACAGCCAATACGCGGGTAATGCCCAGTACTGGCTGGGCGAGGTCAACCTAGCCAAGGGTGATTTACAAGCAGCGGGCCAGGCGTTCGCCAAGGTCAGCCAACTGTACCCCAAGCATGCCAAGGTGCCGGATTCGCTGTACAAGCTGGCTGACGTAGAACGCCGCCTGGGTCATGCCGACAAGGTCAAGGGCATTCTGCAGCAGGTGGTTGCCCAATATCCGGGCACTTCCGCCGCACAGTTGGCCCAACGGGATCTGCAACGCTTGTAAGCCATGCAGCCGTTTAGAAGAAACCCGCGCCTGACGCGGGTTTTTTCGTTAGAATCCACGCCCTTTTATTGAAACACGCTTCCTGGGGTTGACGCGTTGTCGCAATCCCTTGAAGTGCCTGACGGAGGCGGACAGCCTGTTTAGCTGTTACGCCCGTGGCGACTATGCAAGACACATTACGCATTACCGAAGTTTTTTACTCTTTGCAGGGTGAAACGCGAACTGCTGGCCTGCCCACCGTATTTGTACGGTTGACCGGCTGCCCTTTACGTTGCCAATACTGCGACAGCGCCTACGCCTTCAGTGGCGGCACGGTGCGCACCCTGGACGACATCCTGGAGCAGGTTGCGGGTTTCAAGCCGCGCTACGTCTGTGTGACGGGTGGCGAGCCCCTGGCTCAACCCAATGCTATCCCTTTGCTCAAGCAGCTATGTGATGCCGGTTACGAGGTCTCGCTGGAGACCAGTGGCGCCCTGGATATCTCGGCCGTTGACCCGCGTGTAAGCCGCGTGGTCGATCTCAAGACCCCAGGCTCCAAGGAAGCGCACCGCAACCTGTACGCGAACATGGACCTGCTGACGCCTAACGATCAGGTCAAGTTCGTGATCTGCTCCCGCGAGGACTACGACTGGGCGACCTCCAAGCTGATTCAATACGGCCTGGAGCGTCGGGCGGGCGAGGTGCTGTTTTCGCCAAGCCACCATGACTTGAACGCCCGTGATCTGGCTGACTGGGTCGTGGCCGATAACCTGCCGGTGCGCCTGCAGTTGCAGTTGCATAAATACCTGTGGAACGACGAACCAGGTCGCTGACAGGGTTGGTCGCTCTGCTTATCAAAAAGGGCGCGGTCATCCTGCTACCGGCCTGATGATGCCGGCCGTGCTTGTGGGAATAGAACGCCTGCCGACGGCGTGCGGAAGGCGTCAAAACGGCCGGAATTACGCACCCTACGCATTATTTCTGATTTATTTTAAATAAAGTGTTGAATAGTCCTTAAAAATCAGTATTATACGCGCCACCACACAGCGGGTCGTTAGCTCAGTTGGTAGAGCAGTTGGCTTTTAACCAATTGGTCGTAGGTTCGAATCCCACACGACCCACCATATTTGGCGGTTTAGAAAATCCGGAAGGCCCACGAAAGTGAGGATTTCCGGGTTTTTTTTTGCCTTGTGAATAAGCGCCGCCTGCAATGGGCGGCGCGCAGGGTTTCAGCCAAACCGCCCGGTAATATAGTCCTCCGTCTGCTTCATCTTAGGCTTGGTGAAGATTTCATCGGTATTGCCATACTCAATCAATTCCCCCATGAACATGAACGCGGTGTTGTCCGATACCCGCGCCGCTTGCTGCATGTTGTGGGTCACGATGATCACTGTGTATTGGGTCTTCAGTTCGGTGATCAGTTGCTCGATGCGCCCGGTGGAGATCGGGTCGAGTGCCGAAGTGGGCTCGTCCAGCAGCAATACCTGCGGGCGCAGCGCGATGGTGCGGGCGATGCACAACCGCTGTTGCTGGCCGCCGGAGAGGCTTTGTGCGCTTTGGTTGAGTTTGTCCTTCACTTCATCCCACAGGGCGCCGCCGCGCAGGGCCTGCTCGACGCGTTCATCCATTTCCCGCCGTGAGAGCTTTTCGTGGTGGCGTACGGCGTAGGCAATGTTGTCGTAGATCGACATCGGAAAGGGCACGGGTTTCTGGAAAACCATGCCGACGTGACTGCGCAGGCGGTTCATCGAGTAGCCGGGGGCGAGGATGTTCTCGTTATTGAGCAACACTTCGCCACGGGCCTCCTGCTTGGGGTACATCGAGTAGATGCGGTTGAACACGCGCAACAGCGTGGATTTGCCGCAGCCCGAAGGACCGATGATGGCGGTGATGCGTTTTTCCGGGATATCCATGTCGATGGATTTCAGGGAGCGTTGCTGGTTGTAGAAAAACTCCAGCCCACGGACTTGGATTTTGGTTTTTTCGGGTTCGATACGGGTGGTGTCCATCAGTGGGACCTATTGCGTAAAAGAATCAGGCGAGAGATCAGGCTGAGTACCAGCACGAACAGCGTCAGGACCAGGGCGCCGGCCCAGGCAAGCGAGTGCCAGTCGTCGAATGGGCTCATGGCGTACTGGAAGATAACCACCGGGACGCTGGCGATCGGCTTGAGCAGGTTGCTGCTCCAGAACTGGTTGCCGAAGGCGGTGAATAGCAGGGGCGCGGTTTCCCCGGTGATCCGGGCCAGGGCGAGCAGGATGCCGGTGACGACACCGGCCTTGGCCGCTCGCAACACGATCTGCAGTGTCAACTTCCACTGCGGCACACCGAGCGCCAGGGCCGCTTCGCGCAGGGTCGAGGGTTGCAACTGAAGCATTTCATCGGTGGTGCGCACCACCACTGGAATCACCAGCAGCGCCAGGGCCAAGGCACCGGCGATCGCGGAAAACCCCAGCTGGTGATGGCTCAGTTGGTTCAGCGGCAGAATAACGGCGGTATAGACAAACAACCCCAGCACGATCGACGGGGCTGACAGCAGGATGTCGTTGATAAAGCGCACCGTGGTACCCAGGCGCGAGTGCCGTGCGAATTCCGCCAGCCAGATGCCGGCCATCAACCCGATGGGCGTGCCGATCAGCAAGGCAATCCCGGACATCAGCGCACTGCCGTAAAACGCGTTGGCCAAGCCACCTTCGGTACCGGGTGGTGGCGTCATCTGGGTAAACAGGCGCAGGTTGAGGGCCTGGAAGCCATTGATGACGGTGGTCAGCAGAATCCACGCCAGCCACAGCAAACCGAAGGCTGTCGCGCCGCAGCTGAGGAACATGGCCACGGCGTTTTTCAGCGCACGTTTGCGGTACAGGCGTTCGTTGGTGTTCATAGGCCCTCCTTGCGCGACAGGCGCATCAGCAGCAACCGCGCCGCCGCCAGCACGACGAAGGTCACGATAAACAGCAGGAAGCCCAGGGCGATCAGCGCGGAACGGTGCAGGTCGGTGTAGGCCTCGCTGAATTCATTGGCGATCACCGACGCAATCGAGCTGCTGGGCATCAACAATGAGGCGGAAAACTGTTGCGCGTTGCCCAGTACGAAGGTGACGGCCATGGTCTCGCCAAGGGCGCGGCCCAGGCCGAGGAAGATGCCGCCGACCACTGCCGAGCGCGTATAGGGCAGGACGATGTCCCACACCACTTCCCAAGTGGTGCTGCCCAAGGCGTAGGCCGATTCTTTCAATTGCGTGGGCACGCTGCGAAACACTTCATGCATCACCGACGTGATAAACGGCATGATCATCACCGCCAGCACGATGCCGGCGGTCAGCATGCCGATCCCCAGTGGCGGGCCCTGGAACAGCGAGCCGACAAAGGGCAGGGCACCCAGGTAGTCGTTGATCAGCGGCGAGAGATGTTCGGCCATAAAGGGCCCGAACACGAACAGGCCCCACATGCCATAGATGATCGAAGGAATACCCGCCAGTAATTCGATGGCTGATGCCACCGGCATCTTCAGCCAGGGCGGCGCGACCTCTGTGAGGAAAATCGCAATGCCGAAACTCACCGGAACGGCAATCAGCAAAGCCAGGAACGAGGTGACCAACGTGCCGTAAATCGGCACCACGGCACCAAAGTGGTTATTGACGGCATCCCACTCGGTGCTGGTAAGGAAATCGAAACCGAAGGTCTTGAACGCCAAGCCTCCGCCCCAGAGCGTGGAGGCTGCAATGGCGCCCAGCAACACCAACACCAGCATGGCTGCGCCAAACATCGAGCGCTTGAACCACAGGTCGTGGCGTTGATCGCGGGCGGCGCGGCTGTCGCCCCGTGTGTCGCTCGCGTGAGTAGGCATAACCAGGGGTTGGACCGTGTCGTTCATATCAGATGTACTCACCGCCTTCCTCGATCACCGCAAGTGAAGGAGGAAGGGGGTTGCAGGGCGAATCAGTGAGTGAAGTCAGACTTCCAGTAGTCTTCGATTCGCGTCACCAGGGAGGACGGCAGTGCTACGTAATCCAGCGCTGCGGCCTGTTGCTGGCCTTTTTCCAGGGACCACTTGAAGAAGTTGAAGGCTGCCTGGCTTTGCTCGGCATTCTTGGGCTGCTTGTACATGATGATCCAGGTGGTGGCCGTGATCGGCCATGCGCCTTCGCCCGGTGCATCGGTCATGATCAGGTTGAAGTCCTTGGCGCCGGCCCAGTCGGCGGTATCGGCTGCGGCCTGGAACGCCTTGGCGTCAGGTTCGACGAACTTGCCTGAAGCATTCTTCAGCGAGGCGTAGGCCATCTTGTTCTGCAGGGCGTAGGCGTATTCCACAAAGCCGATCGAGTTCTTGATCTGCTTCACGTAGGCCGAAACGCCTTCGTTGCCCTTGCCGCCAACGCCGACCGGCCAGGGTACGGTGGTGCCGAAACCCACTTTGGTTTTCCAGCTGTCGCTGACTTTGGCCAGGTAGTTGGTGAAGTTGTACGACGTGCCGGAGCCGTCGGAACGGTGCACGACGGTGATGTTTGCGCTTGGCAGTTTCACGCCGGGGTTAAGCGCTGCGATGGCCGGGTCGTTCCAGGCCTTGATATCACCGAGGAAAATTTTCGCCAGGGTATCGCCGTCGAGCTTAAGCTGACCTGCCGTCAGGCCTTCGACGTTCATGACCGGGACAATACCGCCGATCACGCTGGGGAACTGGCCCAGGCCGGCGGTTTTGAGATCTTCGGCCGACAGCGGGGCGTCGGAAGCACCGAAGTCAACGGTCGCTGCCTTGATCTGGGCAATGCCGCCACCGGAGCCAATCGATTGATAGTTGATACGGTTGCTGGAGGTTTTGCTGTAGTCCTGGGACCACTTGGACAGCACCGGGTAGACGAAGCTGGAGCCGGCACCGGTCACGTCAGTGGCGTGGGCCACGCCGCTCAGGCACAGGGCGGTCAACAAAACAGACAGACTTTTTTTAGTCGGCAACATCACGACAACACCTCGTGGGAAGGGGTAAGTGGAAGGGTCCACCTGTCTAAGACGTGACGATTTAATTCCTGATATATGTCTGTTTAATGACCGATTGGCTTTATGAAGAAACATTTAGAAATGTTTGCTTCGGTGGAGCCAGGCTTGCCCATTTCCACCGAAGCAGTGCTACTTAGTTGATGCCCTGATCGATCCCGGCCTGCAACGCCTGGCTATCACTGTGCCCGCCGACCCGCAGCGGCCCCAGGTTGAATGCCTGATCCTTGCGCGTGGCGTCGTCCTGTTTCTGCGTCAGTTCGTCCTTGGCACCCAACAGCAGGTTGACCGGTGACTTCGAGAGATTCAGCCCGAGATCGGCGCGATAGTCGCTACCTGCCAAGGTTGTCGCCGTGACCGTGGACCGCCCCAGATCGACCATGCCGTTCTGCGCGCTGATCCGGCTGCCTGTGAGGCGAGTATCGCCATTCACCTGCAGGCTGACGCCGTGGGTACCGAGAATGCCCGATGCCTGAGCGACGCTGTCCTTGACCACATGGCTGACGTCCAGGTTCAGCGTAGGGGTGTAGTTGGTGTTGCCGCTCTTGTCACCGAACAGCACGTTTTGCGTGGTATCAGCCACCGAGCTGCCGGTGGTGTTCTTGCCGCTGACGGTGTAGCTGTCACTGGTTTTTGGCCAAACCTTGTCTTTGAAGCTGGACAGGCGAGTTCCCAACGCATCCTTCTTGTCGGCGAGGTAGGCCTTGGCTTGGTCCACGCGAGTGCCGAAGGCTCCGCGGGGCTCAGGGTTGACGTCGTAACTGCCGCTGCGGGTGAGTTTTTCAGCCAAACGTTCCTTGGCGTTGACCACGCTGTCCTTGGCCGACGCCAGGTGGTCGACGCCTTTGTCGACTGCGTTTTCGAGCTTCTCCCGGTGCTTGTCGAACGCACCTTCCGCCTTGGCCTGCACCTTGTCCTTGAGCGGGCCGGTGGCCTTGGCCAGCTTGTTGACCACGCCGGGCTGGTTCTTCTCGACATCGAGCTTGGCGTCGACATTGACCTGGGTGCTGTTGACCTGGTCCTTGCGGCTCTCGACGATGAGGTCGCCGCCCACGTTGCCACTCACCTGATCGGCTTCGATACGTGCCCCTGCCAGGCGGGTATCACCGGCACTGTCGATGACCACGTTAGCCGCCTTGACCAGGCTGTTGTGTTGCGTGGTGCCTTGCAGGTGGTCTACGTCGACCTTGGCCCGCGCATTGATGCCGTGCTGGGTCTTGGGGGTGTCGTGCTCACCGGCATCGGCCAAGGTGGTTGTTCCGCCACTGCCGCCCGCGCCCAGAGCCACGCCCCAACTGTTGTGGGCCTGCGTGGATTGCGCCGACTCTTGCAGGATGCCGCCGTTTTGCGCAGTGAGATTGACGCTGGCCGCCGTCACCTGAGTGCCTTGCAAGTGGATGGCATCGGTTGCGCCGGCGCCACTGTGCAGGGCGACATTGCCGTTGCTGTGCAACTGCCCGACGCTCACGCCGCTATCATTTTCCGCCACCTTGCCCAGGTTGAAATTGGCGCTCAGGCTGCCGGTCGTGCTGCTGCTTTCGGCGCTGCTGGTCTTGCCGGCGCCGACGGTCAGGCCGCCGCCCAGGTTGTTGCCATGGCTCAGATGGGTGTGGGTGGCAGCTTGCAGGTCCAGCTTGCCGCCGGCACTGAGGCTGATGTCGCCGGTTTTATCGGTGCTGCTACCGATCCGGGTGCCTTGCAGGGTCATGTCGCCGCCGCTGCTGAGTTGGATCGGACCGCTGCCCTGAATCGTTGCAACCCGGGCCTGGCTGTCTTGCGTGTCCAGCTGTTTGTGGTCCAATTGCACGCCGGCACCGAGGTTGACGTTGGTACCGCTGGTGCCTGGCGCCGTGCCGACCGTCAGCGAACCACTGCCGCGCAGGCTGTTGCTGGCGGTACTTTGGCTGTCGTTGGCCTGATTCAGCGCCAACTCACCGCCCGTCTTGAGGTTGACGCCCGCCTGGCCGCCATCGAATTGACTGCCTGCATACCGCGCGTCGCCCTTGGCCTCGATGTTAACGCCTTGAGTGGCGACGTAGCTGCCAACCACCGCTGTGCTGCGCGATTCGCGCACATCGCTGCTGCCGCCACTGCCGCTGCCACGCACGTTCAGGTCTTCACCGGTGGTGGTATAGACCCGTACGCCAACCTTGGCGTCTACACCCTGCTCGCTATTGCTGTGGGTATCGGTCGCCGCCGTGGCGACATGCTCGTCAGCCTGGATCTTCAGCGCGCCCTGGGTGGCCTGGTATTGAGTGCCTTCATCCTGCAATTTACCCGCGACGTTGACCTGCACCGCACCGCCACTGAACTGGCTGACCACCGCTGTGCTGTCCTGCTGTGTGCCGGTCTTGTGGGTATGGCCGACTTCCACATCCAGCCCGACGTTGGGTTGTTCGAGCGCATCCAGCAGGCCAGGCTGATGGAATTTGGCCTGGGCTACCCCTTCGACGGCTTTTTCGATTGGCCGGGTGAGGCCTCGGTATTCGAGATTGGCGCCGATGTCGGCCGTCCAGCCATTCTCCTTGTGGGTACTGGTCTGGCTGTTGTGCGCCGCCTGGTTATCGACCTGGCCGGCGTTGACCTGCAACTCGGAACCGGCCTTGACCTGTGCGCCCTGGCTGGTGAGGGTGTTGCCGGCGTTGACGGTCAGTTTGCCCGTCGCCGCCAGGCTGCTGGTTTGCGCCGTGGTCGTGCTGCGGGTGTCGTGGCTGCTTTGATGGCTGAACTGTGCGCCGTTACCGGCTCTGTCCAGGCCGCCGGTGTAGTAGACGCCACCGCTGAGGGTGGTCTTGTCCGTGTCGCTGTGGACGGTGTCGTCGGTCGCCAACAGTTCGACATTTTTACCGCTCAAGGTCGCATCGCCGCCGGTGGCCTTGAGGTCGGAACCCTGGATGCTCACATCGCCCCCGGCCGTCACGACCAGGCTGCCGCCGCTGAGGCTGGAAGCCTGCTGCCGGGTGGTATCGGTCTTGTGGGTTTGCTGCTGGTCTGCATAGTTCACGCCCGCCCGGTACTGGCGGGTGCCAGGGGCCGTTTCCTTGGCGTAAGCGTCAAAACCGCGAGTGTGCGTGCCGGTAGTGTCGTGGGCGGTATTTTCAGCCGACGCGATCTTGATATCACCCTTGGCATCGGCCTGCAGTTCAGCGACGGCCGAGACTTTTGAGCCGCTGACTTCGATGTCCTTGGCGCTTTGCAGCTTCAGGTTGCTGTCCGAGCGCAGGTGGCTGGCGACGACCGTGCTGTCCTTGAGGTTCTTGCGGCTTTCATCTTTGGAGATACCGAAGAACTTGCTGTCGTTGCTGTAGCGATTGTCGTGGGAGGTGTTCTGTACGCCGTCGATCACCAGCGAGCCCTTGTCACTGATGACACTGGCCTGTTTGCCGCCCCGCGCCTGGCTGCCACTGATGCGGACGTCGTCCGCCTTGACGATCAACCTGCCGTCGGCATTCACCTGGCTCGCGGTGTTCAAGGTCTTGCCTTGGTTGCCATCGCCGTTCTGGCCGAAGAAGCTGCCGCCGACCAGGTCGCCGGAGTACGCATTGTCGCTGCTGCTCTGAGTGCGGGCGGCGCTGGTGATAGCCACGTGGCGGGCGGCCAATTGAATGTCGCCAGGGGTTTTCAGCTCGGCGCCTTGCAATTGCAGGGTCTGTTGGCTGTTCAGTTCCAGCGCATTGCCGGCCTTGAGGTTGCTGGTGACGCTGCGTTGTTCGCGGGTGGACTTGTCCCAGTTGGCTGTCCACAGGTGCTTGCGATGCTTGCCTTGATCGGTGGTTTCATGGGTTTCGGTGGCGGCATTCACCTGCAGGTCGGCGCCGCTGTTGACGCGCAAGTCCGCCCCCGCGTTCACATGGCTGGCGTTGATCTGGGTGGTGGCGCCGGACGACAGTGCAGCATCCTGCTGGGCGACGACGTTGTTACCGTGCTGGCGCGAGTCGTTGTCGGTGGTGGTGCGGTCGTAGGTTTCGTAGGTGAACAGGAAGTTGCTGTTGTTCCACTGCTCACGCTTTTGCTGGAGCTTGCGGCTTTCCAGGCTGCTGAGGGTCAGGTTGCGTCCGGCATCGAGTTTGACATTACGCCCGCCGACATCGGCGGCGGCCAGGCTCAAGTCCCGGGTTGCATGCACGTCCACATCGCCCTGATGACTCTGCACGCCGGCACGGGTAGCGTCGAGGCTGTTGGCGTGGACCTGCCCGCTGATATCGAGGTCGCCGGCCGAGCTGATCTTCACACCGTCGCGGCCTTGCACTTGCACCCCACCCACACGCACGCCCGCGCCTTCGGCGGTGCTGATGATGTTGATGCGCCCGGCCTGCATCGCACCGAACAGGCTGGCGTCGATACGCTGGTCCTGGGCCTTGCCGGCCGGGTCCACCTGGCGGACTTGCCCACTGGCGAAGTCGACCTGGTTGCGGCCGACCGTCAGGTTCAATTGGTCACGGGCGCTGAGGCGACCGTCGCTGTCAATGCGCGGCGCGATCAGGTTGATCGAGCCTTCGCGGTTTTGCAGCCCCTGGCCGTGCACCGTCAGTTGGCCGTGGGCGTCGCGGGTGCTCAAGGCTTGCAGTTTGCCGTCGTTGAGTTCTGGGTGGCCCACCACCAGATTGGCATTCGGGGTGTTGATGAAACTGCCGCCATTCACGGAAATACCGTTCGGGTTGGCCAGCACGTAATCGGCGGCGTGGCCGAAAATCTCCTGGGCGCCGTTGAGGTTCGAGGCGTTGCGGCTGATCACTTCATTGAGGATCACACTGGCCGCCTGGCCCTGGAACTGCGGGTTGGCCGCCAACTGCCCGGCGAGCTGGGATTGGCCGGCCTGCAAGGCATTGTTCAACACCAGGCCCTGGCGGTCGACGTTGTAGTCCAGGAACTGGTTATGCGACAGGCCGCCGGCATTCGGCGCGACGATGTTGACGATCGGCACGCCGCCCTGGTTTTGCAGTTGCGGTGTACCGCCGGGCCCTTCGGCGACGATCACGCCACCGGCCAGTACCAGTTGGGGCAGCAGGAACAGGCTGGCGATGGCCCAGCGCAGTTTGCCCTGGGGAGAGAGGTGAAACGTGGGGGTGTCATTGGGCATATAAAATTTCGCTCTGTGTTGGCTGATCCGCAACGTGCGTTGTTCGTTGCAACGTCACTGTGGTGGTCAGGTGCAGCGGTTGTTTCAGGCTGATCCGGGTTAAATCTGCAGGCTGAGGCGTGTCAGCCAGACTTCGGGCTCCTGGCCGAAACCTGCGGGTGTGTTGAGGCTGCGTTGGTAATCGAAGTCGAGCTGTACGTTCTTCCAGCTCAGGTTGAGCCCGGCACTGGCACCGCTCAGGCGTTGTCCCGGGGCACCGTGTTCACGCTTGACCCAGCCGTTGTCGAGGCCAAGTCGCGGGGTGATCTTCACTGGCAAGTTGTTGTTGAGCGGCAGGCTCAGGGTGTTGCGCCACAGCGCGCCGATGGCGCCGGACGCACTGTTTTCGCGATAGCCACGTACCGCCGAATCGTCGGTGCCCAGCAGTTGTTCAATAGCGGGCAACGCGTCGGGGCTGTATTGCGCGGATAACTGGCTCTGCCACTGCCACGGTTGCCCGACCCATTGGCCGTTGCGCCATTGAGTCAGGTTGGCGCGGTACTTGTGAAATTGCGCCTTGGGCAGATTCTTCTGTGTTGAGTCAGCGTCACGATCAGCGCCGAACCAGGTCAGGCCCTGGGCGTAATTGACGTCGAGGTTCCACACGGCACTGTTGAGCCAGAACAGGTTCACCCCGGCCTGGGCCACGGTCAGCGTGGGGCTCTGAATCTCCAGATGGGCTTTTTGCAGGTAGCTGTCGACGTCCTTGTAGGCCAATTGCAGGTTGGCGCTGAGTTGATGGCCTTGGTCGCGCCACAACACCCGGTCGCTGCGCAGGCTGACCTGATCGGTGCGCCCGCCGTTGTAGAGCGTCGTGCGGCCGACGGTATAGGGCGAGCGGTATTCGACATGGCTGGCGAACAGGCTGTAGGTCCAGTACCCGTAGGGGATCGAATAAAACAGACTGTGACTGCGGCTGTAGCGCGGGCCATGGTTGAGGGTGTCGCTGAAGCTCAGGTTGAGCGAGTCGTTGAGCTCCAGTGGGCTGTCCAGGCTCAGGTTGACGGCGTTGCGATCGCGCCCGGTGCCGGCGCTGCCGAGGTTATCCAGCCCAAGCCCCAGCGCCCAGCGCGAGGCGCTGCTGCGTGGGCGCAGGAGGATGCGCGAGGCGCCGGGCGCGCTGCCTGGTGCGATGTCGGCGGTGAGGTCGACCGAGCGCAGGCGGTTGAGTTGGTCCAGGCCCTGTTCCAGATCGCGCAGGTTCAGCGGCTTGCCCAGCATGCCGGGGAACGCTCCGCCCAGCGACACCGGCAGGCTCTGGTCGGCCAGTTCGATGGCTTCGAGGTAGCCTTCTTCGACGTGAATCGCCAGCGGCTGGCCGGCAATCGGCTTACTGACCAGGTACGGACGACTGGCGATGTAGCCGGCGGCGACATACAGGCGGGTAATCTCGGCCAACAGGCGGTTGATCTGGGCGACGCCCATGCAGGGGGCCACGTAGGGCTCGATGCGTTTGTTCAACTGCGCCTTGCTGAACAAGGTGACACCGGCCAGGCGCGTGCCGCTCAGGGGCCAGCAACGCTCATCTTTGGCGGTCGCAGGCAAGGCCGGCGTTGCCACGGCGGGAGCGAAACTGCCGCGTTGCAGTTGGCGCTGGCGCTGTTCCAGTTGTAATTGCTGCAGGTCGCGCTGTTGTTGTTGCTGCAAACGCAGGGCTTCCAGATCGGGCTGCGGCCCATCGGCGGCACCTGCCGGTAGCGCGCACAGGCAGAGCAGGGCGATGCCCAGTTTCTGGATACCCCACAGGCGTTCGGTTGAGGGCTGACTCGGCACTCGACTTCCTTAACGTAATCACACAAACGATGCCCCTGAGCCAAATCGTGAAGCCGGGGGACTTGCCATACTTGAGCCATCATTAAACGAATTGTTACATGGGTTGTAGGATTTATTGCAAAAAACGTGAGGAATGCCGCGTTATTTAGTAAAAAATCGCACAGTTTTGGTGCGCTCAGGCTGGGTTTATGCCTTTTTGGTCTTTGTTCTCGGGAGAGTCTGGCGGGAAGTAGCTTGCGGGATGGTTTTGATTGTTGCGTTGAATCATCTTAATCGCCGCGTTTATCGGCAGTGTGCTGACCCACTGCTTGCCGCTTCTGAGCAGGGCTACGGCAATCAACCAGTTCGAATATGGCTCTTTTGCGTCAATGTTGCCGCCCGCGCTGTCAATTTCGGAGGTTCGTCCAGGCGCGATTACCTGGCGCTGTTTGAGCATGCGGCCCGGGCCGGCAAAAAATCCCAGGAAATCCCGGCCAGTCTGCAAGACTCGATTCTGCTGCAGGACGGCCCCGCCGTTATTGCCCGACAGGCGCGCCTTTAGAAAGCCAGATTAGGCTTTTGAATCCATTGGATATTCTGTAGCCTTGCGCAGCTTCACCCGTGCTTGATGAATACAATCACTTCGTCCGGCGGTGCCCGAAGGGCTCCAGAGCCGGTGGTACACTCGACTTTCGCGCAACTGCGCCTGCAGGTCTTGCGAACATGACGCAAATTTCCGAACGCCTACTGGTTCAAGCCCACCTCGACGCCAAGCAGCCCAAGGCCCTTAGCGCCGATGAAGAGGCGAGCCTGCGAACCGCCATCGCCGCTGAGCTTAAAGCTCAAGACGCGGTGCTGGTTGCCCACTTCTATTGTGACCCGGTGATTCAGGCCCTGGCCGAAGAAACCGGTGGCTGCGTTTCCGACTCCCTGGAAATGGCCCGCTTCGGCGCCGCTCACCCGGCCAAGACCGTACTGGTCGCCGGTGTGCGTTTCATGGGCGAGACCGCGAAAATCCTCACCCCTGAAAAGCGCATTCTCATGCCGACCCTGGAAGCCACGTGCTCCCTGGACCTGGGCTGCCCGGTGGATGAGTTTTCGGCGTTCTGCGATCAGCATCCCGAACGCACCGTGGTGGTGTATGCCAACACCTCGGCGGCGGTCAAGGCCCGGGCGGACTGGGTCGTGACTTCAAGTTGCGCGCTGGAAATCGTCGAAAGCCTGATGGACAACGGCGAGACGATCATCTGGGGGCCGGACAAGCACCTGGGCACCTACATCCAGCGCCAGACCGGGGCCGACATGCTGCTGTGGGACGGTGCCTGCATCGTCCACGAAGAGTTCAAGTCCAAGCAATTGGAGGACATGAAGGCGTTGTACCCGGATGCCGCCATCCTGGTGCACCCGGAGTCGCCGACGTCGGTGATCGAGCTGGCCGACGCCGTGGGCTCGACCAGCCAACTGATTGCCGCTGCCCAGCGTTTGCCGAACAAGACCTTTATCGTCGCCACCGACCGCGGCATCTTCTACAAGATGCAGCAGCTGTGCCCGGACAAGGTCTTTGTCGAAGCGCCTACCGCCGGCAACGGTGCCGCGTGCCGTAGTTGCGCACACTGCCCATGGATGGCGATGAACACGCTGGAACGCACGCTGCAATGCCTGCGTGAGGGCAGCAATGAGATCTTCGTCGAGCCTTCGGTGATCCCGCAG
The DNA here is from genome assembly GCF_022836895.1 of Pseudomonas palleroniana. Classification (NCBI taxonomy): domain Bacteria; kingdom Pseudomonadati; phylum Pseudomonadota; class Gammaproteobacteria; order Pseudomonadales; family Pseudomonadaceae; genus Pseudomonas; species Pseudomonas palleroniana. The sequence goes on from NZ_CP092411.1 coordinate 1,828,530, forward strand.
GCCGTGCGGCCGCTCAAGCGCATGCTGGATTTCACCCAGGCAGCGCGTCTCAAACTGGCCGGTAACGCCTGACTTGAGTCGGGTCAAACTGTGGGAGGGGACTTGCCCCTCCCACAGTTGATAGGTGTCCCTGGGATTATTTCTTTTGCTTCGGGATTCGCACCAACTGCGTATCCGAATAGATGTCATGCCAGCTGCGTTTACGCTTGTCGAACAGCGACCAGACAAACCCCAGCCCTACGCACAACCACGACGCAATCGCTACCACAAAGCGCAGCAGCGCCTGCCACAGGCTGATGCGTGAGCCGTCGGCGTTTTGTACGCGCACGCCCCACACCTGCATGCCCAGGGTTTGCCCCGAATGGGTCCAGAACTTGGCGAAGAACCCAAACAGCACAAAGAACAGAAGGGTCGACAGCAACGGGTCACCGTCCAGTGCCCCGGACTCGGTGAGGGTGCGCATCCTGGCTTCGCCGATAAAGGCGATCCACACCAGCTTGTAGATGAACGCCGTAACGATCAGCAGGGCGGTGCACAGCAGGAAGTCATAGAACATTGCTGCCAGTCGACGGCCCAGGCCAACGGCGGGGAATTCGCCTTGGGGACTCAGCAGGGGTTTGGACATGGCAGGGCTCTCAAGATAAAAAAGCCATTCTACGAACAAACGCGCATAAAAAAGCCCCTGATGTCACCATCAGGGGCTTTTTGTCGCAGGAAGGATCAGCCTTCTGCTTGTACTTCATCAGCCTGCATGCCTTTCTGGCCCTGCACGGCTTTGAAGGTGACTTTCTGGCCTTCTTTCAGGCTCTTGAAGCCGTTGCCCTGGATAGCGCGGAAATGCACGAACAGATCCGGACCGCTTTCTGGAGTGATAAAACCAAACCCTTTTTCGTCGTTAAACCACTTGACGGTGCCGCTCTGACGATCTGACATTTTCTTCTTTCCTTTGACGCTAAAAATTAATGACAGCCCCTTTCACATGAAAGAGTACTGGGCTGAGTTGCAGGAAAGTAAGAGACGTCGAACGGGTTGTAGCAAACTTTGGCTACTGCCCAGGTCCAGGTTCAAAGCGACCCATGCAAACACAGTAACCAAACTCTACGCCAACTAAGACAGAAAATACAAGCCCCGCCAAAAGCCCAGGTTTTGCTTGGCTTCATGACACTTTGATCAACAGTGCCCGGTTGGCTTATTCGATAGAAAGGATCACTTGTTATAGGTTTACTTCTAGTGCATTGACTATCGTCAATGCACTGTTTTATGGCGGTTGCGTTACAGTTTAGTGCACGTTAACGCAACCGCGTTACTTATAGGAACAGTCACTCAGCCACGATAGTAACGTTGTGGCACAAATGGCATTTTACTTACACGAAGTGGCACCTTTTTCCCACGCACCAACGCAGAGACTTCGGTGTCCAGTGCGGTGTGTGTGCTGTCCAGGTAACCCATGGCCAGTGGGCCGCCCAAACTTGGACCAAAGCCACCGCTGCACACGCTGCCGATCACGGTGCCGTGGGCGTCGACGATTTCCGCACCTTCACGCACCGGTGTGCGCTCCTGGGGCAGCAGGCCAACGCGCTTGCGGCTCACGCCGGTTTGCTGCTGGGTGAAGATGCGATCTGCGCCGGGGAACCCACCGGCACGTGCGCCGTCGGCCCGACGAGCCTTGGAGATCGCCCACAACAGGCTCGCTTCGATCGGCGTGGTGTCAGTGTTCATGTCATGGCCATACAGGCACAGGCCGGCTTCCAGGCGCAGCGAGTCGCGGGCACCCAGGCCGATGGGCTGTACTTCGGTTTCGGCCAGCAGGCTGCGGGCCAGGCTTTCAGCGTTGGCGGCCGGCACCGAGATTTCGAAGCCGTCTTCACCGGTGTAGCCGGAGCGACTGACATAGCAGTCCACGCCCAGCAGGCGCAGGCTGGCGAACTGCATGAAAGTCATCTGGGTGACCTGCGGCGCCAGGCGCGCCAACACCTTCACTGCCGCCGGGCCTTGCAGGGCCAGCAGGGCGCGTTCTTCGAACAGCGGCTCGATGCTGCACTGCTCGCCGATATGCTTGCGCAGGTGCGCCAGGTCCTGGTCCTTGCAGGCGGCGTTGACCACCAGGAACAGTTCGTCGTTACCCAGGTTGGCCACCATCAGGTCGTCGAGGATGCCGCCTTGCTCATTGGTGAACATCGCGTAGCGTTGCATGCCGACCGGCAGGTCGATGATGTCGACCGGTACCAGGGTTTCCAGGGCTTTGGCGGCATTGGCGCCGGTGAGGCGGATCTGGCCCATGTGGGACACGTCGAACAACCCGGCCTGTTCACGGGTGTGCAGGTGCTCCTTCATCACGCCCAACGGGTACTGTACCGGCATGTCGTAGCCGGCGAAGGGCACCATGCGTGCGCCGAGTTCGATGTGCAGCGCATGCAGTGGGGTTTTCAACAGGGTTTCGGTGGACATATTCAGCTCCTGAAAAACGTGCCGGCGCGCCGTGGGGCGTCAGCACTCGATAATGTTGACGGCTAAACCGCCACGGGCGGTTTCCTTGTATTTGCTTTTCATGTCGGCGCCGGTCTGGCGCATGGTGCGGATCACCTTGTCGAGGGACACAAAGTGCTGCCCATCGCCACGCAAAGCCATGCGCACGGCATTGATCGCCTTGACCGAGCCCATCGCGTTGCGCTCGATACAGGGCACCTGCACCAGCCCGCCGATCGGGTCGCAGGTCAGGCCGAGGTTGTGCTCCATCCCGATCTCGGCGGCGTTTTCTACCTGGGATACCGTGCCGCCCAATACCTCGCACAACGCGCCGGCCGCCATGGAACAGGCCACGCCGACCTCGCCTTGGCAACCGACTTCGGCGCCTGAGATCGAGGCGTTTTCCTTGTACAAAATGCCGATGGCGGCGGCGGTGAGCAGAAAGCGCACCACGCCATCTTCATTCGCGCCCGGAATAAAGCGCATGTAGTAATGCAGCACCGCCGGCACGATCCCGGCTGCACCATTGGTGGGCGCCGTGACCACGCGCCCGCCGTTGGCGTTTTCTTCGTTGACCGCCAAGGCGTAGAGGTTGACCCAGTCGAGCACCGACAGTGGGTCGCGCAGCGAGGACTCCGGGTTCTTGCACAACTGCCGGTGCAGGGCGGCCGCACGGCGCTTGACCTTCAAGCCACCGGGCAAAATCCCTTCGTTGCGACAACCGGCGTCCACGCAGTCCTGCATCACCTGCCAGATCTTCAGCAGGCCGAGGCGGGTTTGCACTTCGGGCCGCCAGGCACTTTCGTTGGTCAACATCACCTGGCTGATGGACAACCCATAGGTGGTGCAATGGCCCAGCAACTCCTTGGCGTTCTTGAACGGGAAGGTCAGGGCCGTGGCGTCTTCGACAATCCGGTCGGCGCCGGCCGCGTCTTCATCCACCACGAAACCACCACCGACCGAGTAGTACTCGCGGCTGCGGATCTGGATGCCGGCGGCGTCGAAGGCGCGAAAGATCATGCCGTTGGGGTGGTAGGCGAGGGGTTTGCGAATCATCGCCAAGTGTTCTTTCTCGTTGAACACAATGCTGTGTTCACCGAGCAGATTCAGGCGGCCATCCTGGCGCATGTGGGCCAGGCGGGCAGCCACGGTGTCGGTATTCACGGTATCCGGGTGTTCGCCTTCCAGGCCCAGCAGCACGGCCTTGTCGCTGCCGTGGCCTTTGCCGGTGGCGCCGAGGGAGCCATAGAGTTCCACCTTGACGCAGGCGGTGGCACTCAGCAGGTTGTCACGCTTGAGCCCCTCGACAAAGCGAGCGGCGGCGCGCATCGGGCCGACGGTGTGGGAACTGGAGGGGCCGATGCCAATCTTGAACAGGTCGAACACGCTGAGAGACATGGTTGTTCTCCGGTTTCTTATTATTTGGCTGGGTCAGTGTGGGAGGGGCTTGCTCCCGATTGCAGTGGTTCAGCCAGCTTATCTGTAGCTGACCCACCGCTATCGGGAGCAAGCCCCCTCCCACAGGGGACCGAGTGGACCTTTCGGTTATGCGTAGCTCTCGATCGAAGGGCACGCACACACCAGGTTACGGTCGCCAAACACGTTGTCCACACGACCCACCGGTGGCCAGTACTTGCCTTCGATCAACGACGCCACCGGGTACACCGCTTGTTCACGGCTGTACGGATGCGACCATTCACCCACCAGTTCCGCCGCGGTGTGCGGCGCGTTCTTGAGCGGGTTGTCGTCCTTGTCGAGGGTACCGTTTTCCACCGCGCGAATTTCTTCACGGATGGCGATCATCGCGTTGCAGAAGCGATCCAGTTCTTCCTTGGATTCACTTTCGGTCGGCTCGATCATCAAGGTCCCGGCGACCGGGAACGACATGGTCGGCGCGTGGAAGCCGAAGTCGATCAGGCGCTTGGCCACGTCGTCCACGCTGATGCCGCTGCTGTCTTTCAGCGGGCGCAGATCCAGGATGCATTCATGCGCGACCAGGCCGTTGCTGCCGGTGTACAGCACTGGGTAGTGCTCTTCCAGGCGACGGGAAATGTAGTTGGCGTTGAGGATCGCCAACTGCGAAGCGCGCTTGAGGCCCGCGCCGCCCATCATGCTGATGTACATCCAGGTGATCGGCAAAATGCTCGCGCTGCCGAACGGCGCCGCGCACACCGCGCCTTCCTTGCGTTCCATGGCCGCATGGCCCGGCAGGAATGGCGTCAGGTGGGATTTCACGCCAATCGGGCCGACGCCCGGGCCGCCACCGCCATGGGGGATGCAGAAGGTTTTATGCAGGTTCAGGTGGGACACGTCGCCGCCGAACTTGCCCGGCGCGCACAGCCCGACCATGGCATTCATGTTGGCGCCGTCGATGTACACCTGGCCGCCGTTGTCATGAATGATGCCGCAGATCTCGCGGATGCCTTCTTCGAACACGCCGTGGGTAGACGGGTAGGTGATCATCAGCGCGGCGAGGTGATCGCGATGCTCGATGGCCTTGGCCCGCAGGTCTTCGATATCCACGTTGCCACGCGCGTCGCACGCGGTGACGACCACGCGCATGCCGGCCATGTTGGCGGTCGCGGGGTTGGTGCCGTGGGCCGACGAGGGGATCAGGCAGATGTCGCGGCGCTCTTCGCCACGGCTTTGGTGATAGGCACGGATGGCCAGCAGGCCAGCGTATTCACCCTGGGAACCGGCGTTCGGTTGCAGCGAAATCGCGTCGTAGCCGGTGGCTGCGCAGAGCATGGCTTCCAGCTCGGACGTCAGTTGCTGGTAGCCGGCGCTTTGTTCGGCCGGGGCGAAGGGGTGCAAGGCACCGAATTCGGCCCAGGTCACCGGGATCATTTCGCTGGCGGCATTGAGCTTCATGGTGCACGAGCCCAGCGGGATCATGGTGCGATCCAGTGCCAGGTCCTTGTCGGCCAGCTTGCGCAGGTAGCGCATCAGCTCGGTTTCCGAGTGATAGCGGTTGAACACCGGGTGGCTGAGGATCGGCGACTGGCGCAGCAGGGCGGCCGGCAGGCTGCTTTCAACGCTGGCGTTGAAGTCCGGCAAGGCTTTGCCGTCGGCGAAGATCGCCCACAGGGTTTCGATATCGGCCTGGGTGGTGGTTTCATCCACCGAGACTCCCAGACGCTCGGCATCCACCACACGCAGGTTGATGCGCTGGGCGCGGGCCTTGTCGTGCAGGGCTGCGGTGTTGGCGCCGGTGTTGAGGGTCAGGGTGTCGAAGAAATTCGCTTGTTCGACCTGTTGGCCCAGGGCGGTCAGGCCCTTGGCCAGGATCGCGGTCAACTGGTGAACGCGCTGCGCGATCTGGGTCAGTCCTTTTGGACCGTGGTACACGGCGTACATGCTGGCGATGTTGGCCAGCAGCACTTGGGCGGTGCAGATGTTGCTGGTGGCCTTTTCGCGGCGGATGTGTTGCTCGCGGGTTTGCATGGCCAGGCGCAGTGCCGGCTTGCCGAAACGGTCCACGGACACGCCGACCAGACGCCCCGGCATATCGCGCTTGAACGCATCCTTGGTGGAGAAGTACGCCGCGTGCGGGCCACCAAAGCCCAGTGGGACGCCGAAGCGCTGTGCGCTGCCGATCGCCACGTCTGCGCCGAACTCACCCGGTGGGGTCAGCAGCGTCAGGGCCAGCAGGTCAGCCGCCACGGCCACCAGTGCGTTGGCGGCGTGGAAGCGCTCGGTCAGCTCACGGTAGTCGAACACGTCACCGTTACTGGCCGGGTATTGCAGCAGGGCGCCGAAGAACGGGCTGACGTCGGTCAGTTCGCGCTCATCGCCCACCACCACGTCAATGCCCAGCGGCTCGGCACGGGTACGCAGGACGTCGAGGGTTTGTGGATGGCTGTGCACCGAGGCAAAGAAAGCATTGCTGCCCTTGTTCTTGCTCAGGCGCTTGCAGAAGGTCATGGCTTCGGCGGCAGCGGTGGCTTCGTCGAGCAGGGAAGCGTTGGCGATCGGCAGGCCGGTGAGGTCGCTGATCAAGGTCTGGAAGTTCAGCAGCGCTTCCAGGCGTCCTTGGGAAATTTCCGGCTGGTAGGGGGTGTAGGCGGTGTACCAGGCCGGGTTTTCCAGCAGGTTGCGCAGGATCGGCGAGGGGGTGTGGCAGTTGTAGTAACCCTGGCCGATGTAGGTCTTGAACAGCTGGTTCTTGCCGGCGATGGCCTTGATCTTGGCCAGGGCCTCGGCCTCGCTCAGGCCATCTTCCAGGCCGAGCACGCTGGTGCCCTTGATGCTTTCCGGGATCACGCTGGCGCTCAGGGCTTCCAGGGAATCGAAACCCAGGCTGGCGAGCATTTGCTGCTCATCCGCCTGGCGCGGGCCGATGTGGCGGGCAATGAATTCGTTGGCGGTGCTGAGATTGATCGTCATGGCGGGCTCCTCAAGCGTCAGCGTTGGCTTTGATCAGGCGGTCGTACGCATCCTGATCCAACAGCTTAGCCATTGCACCGGCATCAGCCGGTTTGAAGCGGAAGAACCAGCCTTCGCCCATCGGGTCTTCGTTGACCAGTTCCGGGCTGTCGCTCAAGGCTTCGTTCACTGCCAGCACTTCGCCGGTCAGCGGCATGTACACACCGCTTGCGGCTTTTACCGATTCCACGGTGGACGCTTCGGCACCCTTGTCGTAGCTCTGCAACTCCGGCAGTTGCACGAAAACCACGTCACCCAGCGCATTCTGCGCAAAAGCGGTGATACCCACGGTGACGCTGCCGTCAGCTTCGGCGCGCAGCCATTCGTGATCTTCAGTGAAACGCAACTCGCTCATGGAAACTCCTCAGGGCCAGATTCGTCTGGTGGACGGGATTGGAATAATGGGGAGTTGCTTAGCAATATTGCGGCCAATCTTATAAAACCGTTATAAATCAGTCAGTTATTAAAAATGGTTATAGCGCTATGCGTTTTGGCTGTAGCGATTTCGCTACAGCGCGACCTGCGAAAAAAAAGCCTATGCGGATCAAAGCCTTGCATGGCGCGCAAAAAACAGGGTTGTAGCGATATCGTTACGCTGTAGCGCTTTCAGTACAGCCGATGTCGTTCCTGGACCTAATTTGCAGTGCGCTCACCTGTGGGAGGGGGCTTGCTCCCGATAGCGGTGTATCAGCCAACACATGAGGTGTCTGATTTGCCGCCATCGGGAGCAAGCCCCCCTCCCACAATTGGATCGCTGTTCAGTCAGGGTTTGTTGGGGATGCCGTATTTACGCAGGCGATGGGCGATGGCCGTGTGGGAGGTTTGCAGGCGGCTCGCCAGTTGGCGGGTCGAGGGGTAGCTGGTGTAGAGCGTCTCCAGCAGGTTGCGCTCGAAGTCTTCCACGGCCTGTTCCAGGCTGTCGACTTCGCCGTCGCTCTGGCGTGCTACCGACGTGCCGGCGATGTCCAGGTCGCCGATGTCCACCAGGCTGCTTTCGCAGATGGCGGCGGCGCGGAAGATCACGTTTTGCAGTTGGCGCACATTGCCCGGCCAGCGGTTGCCGAGCAGCGCCGGGTAGGTGCCGGGCGCCAGGCGGCACACCGGGCGCTGGATCTGCGCGCAAGCCTGCTGCATGAAATAGCGGGCGAGCAGCAGGATGTCCTGGCCGCGTTCGCGCAATGGCGGCACTTCGACGTTGAGCACATTGAGTCGATAAAACAGGTCTTCGCGAAAGGTGCCTTCGCTGACCATCTTCTCCAGGTCACGGTGGGTGGCGCTGAGGATGCGCACGTTGACCCGCACTTCACGGTCGCCGCCCACACGACGGAAACTGCCATCGTTGAGAAACCGCAGCAACTTGGCCTGCAAATACGGCGACATCTCGCCGATCTCATCCAGGAACACCGTGCCCTGGTTGGCCAGTTCCATCAGCCCCGGCTTGCCGCCGCGCTGGGCACCGGTGAAGGCGCCCGGGGCGTAGCCGAACAACTCACTCTCGGCGAGGTTCTCCGGCAGTGCCGCGCAGTTCAAGGCCAAGAACGGCGCACTGTGCCGCGCACTGCTCGCATGGCAGGCCCGCGCCACCAACTCTTTGCCGGTGCCGGTTTCGCCCTGGATCAACAGCGGTGCATCCAGGGCGGCCACCCGCTGCGCGCGCGCCTTGAGGGTGCGGATCACCGGGGACTCGCCCAGGAGCGCATCAAAACCTTCGGCATGGTCGTGGTGCAAGGCCGACAGCTGTTCACCGATGCGGTTGGGTGGGTAGAGCGTCAGCAGGGCGCCGGCGTCGGTGATCGGCGTGGCGTCCAGCAGCAGGGTCTGGCCGTTGACGCTGATCTCGCGCAGGGGCAAACGAAAGCCCTGTTCCAGCAAGGTCTCCAGCAGTGCCGGGTCGTTGAACAGCTCGCTGATGCTTTCCCCGGCGGGTTCGCGACCATACAAGGCGATCAGTGCGGGGTTGGCCAGTAGGATCTTGCCGGCACTGTCCAGGGCCAATACCGGGTCGGTCATGGCGGCCAGCAGGGCGTCGAGCTGCAGGTGGCGACGCTGGCCGGGGAGGATGTCCACCACCGTCACCGCTTGCACCCCCTGCACGCTGAACAGCGCATCGCGCAGCTCTTCCAGCACCTCGGCGCTGAGAGTCGGTGCGTCGATGTAGACGTTGGGCGGCACCATTTCCACCGCATCCAGGTTGAGATTGCGCCCACCGAGCAGGGCCAGGACTTCCTGGGTAATGCCGACGCGGTCGATGAAGCTGACGTGGATACGCATGGGGTGGTGTTGGGTTCTGTGATGCGGAAGGTGGCCAGTATGCCTTGCAGACGATGGAGTTCAAACTGCGGGCGATCTGTAGTGAGCGGGCTTGCCCCGCGCCGGGTGGCGCAGCCGCCCTGAACCCAGGCACCTCGGTCTTTCTGAAGCACCGTGGCGTCCTTGTTGGGGCGGCTGCGCCAGCCGGCGCGGGGCAAGCCCGCTCAATACAAGAGCTTGGTCGTGGCGGTCAGGCCAGGTGCTCTGGCTTGATCGGATCGCCGGACTTCACATCCAACTGATGCCGTACATCCTCGAACATCAAGTCGTATTGCTTGTGCATCGAGCCATTGAGTACGGCTATCTTCGGCATCCCGTACTTCTGCGCAATGTTCATCGCATGGCGCGCAAAGTCGAAAGCCTGGTCCTTGGGCAGGTAGAACTCTTCCTTGAGTTCCTTGCCCTGCACCGAACCGTGCAGCTTGAACAGCATTCCTTTGCCTTCCTTTGGATCCTGGCTGACTTCATAGTCGATGCACAGGTTGTAGCTGTAGTCATCCTTGTTGAGTGCGTGACGTTCAACGTGCAAGTGACCGGGTTCAAAGGTAGCCATAGGCGTCTCTCCTCTACTTCACAGATAGGTGATGCCAGGTTTTGCCGTGCTGATGCGTGTACCGGCGTGGCCCTGGACAATGGCTTCGATGTCCGAGAGTGAACCGATGACCGCGGTTTTGCCAGTTCGGCGGGCGAACTCGCAGGCCGCCTGGACCTTGGGGCCCATGGAGCCGGCGGCGAAGCCGAGTTTTTCGATGTCGTCCGGATGTGCCTGGGCGATCGCTTTCTGGGTCGGCTTGCCGTAGTCGATAAAGGCGGCGTTGACGTCGGTGGCGATCACCAGCAAATCGGCGTCCAGTTGCGAGGCCAGCAGCGAGGAACACAGGTCTTTGTCGATCACTGCCTCAATGCCGCGCAGTTTGCCGTCTTCGCCGTACATCGTCGGGATACCGCCGCCGCCGGCGCAGATCACGATGCTGCTTTTTTCCAGCAGCCATTTGATCGGGCGGATTTCGAAGATACGTTTGGGGCGTGGGCTGGCGACCACACGACGATACTTGTCGCCGTCCGGAGCAATGGCCCAGCCTTTTTCGGCCGCCAGTTTTTCGGCTTCGGCCTTGGAGTACACCGGGCCGATGGGTTTGCTCGGGTTCTGGAAGGCCGGGTCCTTGGCGTCGACTTCCACCTGGGTGAGCAGGGTGGCGAACGGCACTTCGAAGTCCAGCAGGTTGCCCAGTTCCTGTTCGATGATGTAGCCGATCATGCCTTCGGTCTCGGCACCCAACACGTCCAGCGGGTACGGCGAAACCTGGGTGTAGGCCGCCGCCTGCAACGACAGCAGGCCGACCTGCGGGCCATTGCCGTGGGCAATCACCAGCTCGTTGCCGGGGTGGATCTTGGCGATCTGTTCGGTGGCGATTCGGATATTGGCGCGTTGATTGTCCGCTGTCATGGGTTCGCCACGGCGGAGCAGGGCGTTACCGCCCAGTGCAACGACGATACGCATACAAAAGTCCCTCTGTAATTCTGCGTTGTGAACACAGTGTGGGAGGGGGCTTGCTCCCGATAGCGGTGTGTCATTCAGCAAATCTGTTAACTGACCCACCGCCATCGGGAGCAAGCCCCCTCCCACAGTTTTATCCGTGTTCCTTCAATGGTTTACAAATCAGCCAGGGTCGAGACCAGGATCGCCTTGATCGTGTGCATGCGGTTCTCCGCCTGTTCGAAGGCGATGCAGGCCGGCGATTCGAACACGTCATCGGTCACTTCAATGCCGTTGGCCAGGTGCGGGTACTGCTCGGCGATCTGCTTGCCGACCTTGGTATCGCTGTTATGGAACGCCGGCAGGCAGTGCATGAACTTGGTGCGCGGGTTGCCGGTGGCTTTCATCAATTCGCTGTTGACCTGGTACGGCAGCAATTGCTCGATACGCTCTGCCCAGGCTTCCACGGGCTCGCCCATGGATACCCATACGTCGGTGTGGATGAAGTCCACACCTTTGACCGCAGCTTTCGGGTCATCGGTGAGGGTGATGCGTGCGCCGCTTTCTTGCGCGTATTGCTTGCAGCGGCCCACCAGGTCGTCGTGAGGCCACAAAGCCTTGGGCGCGCAGATGCGTACGTCCATACCCAGCTTGGCGCCCACCAGCAACAGCGAATTGCCCATGTTGTTGCGTGCGTCACCCAGGTAGGCGTAGCTGATCTCGTGGATGGGCTTGTCAGCGTGTTCACGCATGGTCAGCACGTCAGCGATCATCTGGGTGGGGTGGTATTCATCGGTCAGGCCGTTGAACACCGGCACGCCGGCGAACTTGGCCAGCTCCTCGACGATTTCCTGCTTGAAACCGCGGTATTCAATGGCGTCGTACATGCGCCCGAGCACGCGGGCGGTGTCCTTCATGCTCTCTTTGTGGCCGATCTGCGAGGAGTTCGGGTCGATGTAGGTGACATTGGCGCCCTGGTCATAGGCTGCCACTTCGAAAGCGCAGCGGGTGCGTGTCGAGGTTTTTTCGAAGATCAGCGCAATGTTGTTGCCCTTCAAGTGCTGCTGTTCGGTGCCGGTGTACTTGGCGCGCTTGAGGTCGCGGGACAGGTCCAGCAGGTAGCGCAGCTCGCGCGGGGTGTGGTGTTCCAGGCTGAGCAGGTTACGGTTGTGGATGTTGAACGCCATGATGATTCTCCTTGGATTCGGTAATCGGCCCGGTCGGCTTCGGGTGGACGCCGCCGGGAAGATGGTCGTTTAGTAGTCGATAGGGTCGCGGATGATCGGGCAGGTCATGCAGTGGCCGCCGCCACGGCCACGGCCCAGTTCACCGGCGCTGATGGTGATGACTTCCACACCGGCCTTGCGCAGCAGGGTGTTGGTGGAGGTGTTGCGGTCGTAGCCGATCACGACTCCCGGCTCCAGGGCGACGACGTTGTTGCCGTCGTCCCACTGCTCGCGTTCGGCGGCGAAGCTGTTGCCGCCGGTTTCCACCACGCGCAGGGCCTTGAGGCCAAGGGCGGCGGCGACGGTGTCGAGGAAGTTGGTTTTCTCCCGGTGAATATCGATACCGTGGGGCTTGCTCTCGTCAGGGCGCAGGGTGAAGGGCACGATCTGGTTGACCACTTCGGGGAAGATGGTGACCAGGTCGCGGTCGCAGAAGCTGAACACGGTGTCCAGGTGCATCGCCGCACGGGATTTCGGCAGGCCGGCAACGATCACTTTCTCCACCGCCTTGTTCTTGAACAGGTTGCGCGCCAGTTGGCCGATCGCCTGGTGGGACGAACGCTCGCCCATGCCGATCAACACCACGCCGTTGCCGATAGGCATCACGTCGCCGCCTTCCAGGGTGGAGGCACCGTGCTCCTGGTCGGGGTCGCCGTACCAGATCTGGAAGTCCGCGTTGGTGAATTCAGGGTGGAATTTGTAGATGGCGGTGGTCAGCAGCGTCTCTTGGCGTCGCGCCGGCCAGTACATGGGGTTCAGCGTCACACCGCCGTAGATCCAGCAGGTGGTGTCGCGGGTGAACTGGGTGTTGGGCAGCGGCGGCAGGATGAAGCTCGAATGCCCGAGGAAGTCGCGGAACATCTCGAGGGTCCTGCCACCGAAGCTGCTCGGCAGGTCATCGGCCGACACGCCGCCAATCAGGAATTCGCTGATCTTGCGCGGCTCAAGGCTGCGCAGCCACGAGCCGACTTCATCGACCAGGCCCAGGCCCACGGTATTGGCGGTGATCTTGCGTTCCAGGATCCAATCCAGGGCTTCAGGGATCGCGACGATATCGGTGAGCAGGTTGTGCATTTCCAGCACATCAACGTCCCGCTCGCGCATTTTGGTGACGAAATCAAAATGGTCGCGCTTGGCCTGGGCGACCCACAGTACGTCATCGAACAGCAGTTCATCGCAGTTGTTGGGGGTCAGCCGCTGGTGGGCCAAGCCTGGGGAGCACACCATGACTTTGCGCAGTTTGCCGGCTTCGGAATGTACGCCGTACTTCACTTTTTCGGTGGTCATTACAGATCCTCCAGTAGAAACACTTCTTTTGGATAAAGCGCTATAGGGTCAGGAAGCCGTCGTAGAGGCCGTAGGCAGCCAGCAGGGCGCCTATGACCACAGCGGCGAAAATCAGCTTCTCGACGTTGGTGAAAATCGGTTTGCCCAGTTCATGCTTGGCCTTGGCGAACAGGATCGCGCCGGGGGCGTAGAGCAGGGCGGAGAGCAACAGATATTTGGTGCCGCCGGCGTAGAGCAGCCAGATCGCGTAGATCAGGGCGATGGCGCCGATGCACAGGTCTTTCCTGCGTTCGCGCAGGGCGTTTTCGTAGGTCTCGCCGCGTACCGCCAGCAACAGGGCGTAGGCTGCCGACCACAGGTAAGGCACCAGGATCATCGAGGTGGCGAGGTAGATCAGCGACAGGTAGGTGCTGGCGGAAAACAGCGTGATCACCAGGAACAGCTGCACCATCGCGTTGGTCAACCACAGCGCGTTGACCGGCACGTGGTTGGCGTTTTCGCGGCGCAAAAACTCCGGCATGGTGTGGTCCTTGGCCGCGGCGAACATGATCTCCGCACACAGCAGCACCCACGACAGCAATGCTCCCAGCAGCGAGATGATCAAGCCGACGCTGATCAGTATCGCGCCCCAGTGGCCCACCACATGTTCCAGCACGGCGGCCATCGACGGGTTCTGCAGCTTGGCCAGTTCCGGCTGGGTCATGATCCCCAGGGACAGCACGTTCACCAGCATCAAGAACAGCAGCACGGTGATAAAGCCGATCACGGTGGCCTTGCCCACGTCACTGCGCTTTTGCGCACGGGACGAGAAGATGCTCGCGCCTTCGATGCCGATGAACACCCACACGGTGACCAGCATCATGTTGCGCACCTGGTTCGCCACGCTGCCCAGGTCGGGGTTTTTCACGCCCCAGATGTCAGCGGTGAAGATCTCCAGCTTGAACGCGAACAGGGCGATCAACACGAACAGCAGCAGCGGCACCACCTTGGCGACGGTAGTCACCAGGTTGATGAACGCCGCTTCCTTGATGCCACGCAGCACCAGGAAATGCACGGCCCACAGCAGCACCGAGGCGCCGATCACGGCCGCCGGCGTGTTGCCCTCGCCGAAGATCGGGAAGAAGTAACCGAGGGTACTGAACAGCAAGACGAAGTAGCCGACGTTGCCCAGCCAGGCGCTGATCCAATAGCCCCACGCCGATGAGAAGCCCATGTAGTCGCCGAACCCGGCTTTGGCGTAGGCATACACCCCGCCGTCGAGGTCGGGCTTGCGGTTGGCCAGGGTCTGAAACACAAATGCGAGGGTCAGCATGCCGATGGCGGTGATGAACCAGCCAATCAATACGGCGCCGACGTCGGCGCTGGCGGCCATGTTTTGCGGCAAAGAAAAGATCCCGCCGCCAATCATCGAACCCACGACAAGTGCAACCAGTGCACCCAGCCTAAGTTTTCCGGGAGTTTCAGACATTGCATGACTCCAATGCAGGAGAAGAGAGACCACAGAATAATTCTGTGCGCTAATCAAACAGCTGACTCAGATCACTTCATTGGCACATTCCATTGTGAATTAATGACTTAGGATGGCGATTCGCGGGCGATGAAAATCCTCGGAGAAACGCTTTCTAGAGCGCTCTCTTCTTTGTGGTTAATCAGTGGGCAGCGGTATGGATGTTTTAAACTAGTCTGTATTCTCGATTGTGCAAACTTTTGACAGAAAGATGGCGATAGGCCATAGATTGCAGTATTTAAATTCTAAATAAACCCGAATCGGATTAGTTGAAATGCCGCTACGTTATGAGTAAGTAAGTTTTATCGCGGTTTCTAATAAACGTTGCGCTCGCCGAGTCAATGAGCGAAGTGCACAGTTTTCAGCTCAAGTTGTTGTTCATCAGGAGTGTTCATGTCCCAATCGCCGCAGAAACTGCGACTCAGTGCCCTGATTGCCTTGGTGGTGGGATCGATGATTGGCGGCGGGATCTTTTCTCTGCCGCAAAACATGGCTGCCCGCGCCGAGGTGGGTGCCGTATTGATTGGTTGGGCCATCACCGCCGTCGGCATGCTGACCCTCGCGTTCGTGTTCCAGACCCTGGCCAATCGCAAGCCCGAGCTGGATTCCGGAGTGTATGCCTATGCCAAGGCCGGGTTTGGCGACTACATGGGTTTCTCATCGGCGTGGGGCTATTGGATCAGTGCCTGGATGGGCAACGTCGGCTACTTCGTCTTGCTGTTCAGCACCCTCGGCTACTTTTTTCCGGTGTTCGGCCAGGGGAATACGCCGGTCGCCATCGGCTGTGCGTCGCTGTTGCTGTGGGCGGTGCATTTTCTGGTACTGCGCGGGATCAAGGAGGCGGCGTTCATCAACCAGATCACTACCGTGGCGAAGATCGTGCCGCTGCTGATGTTTATCGTGATCGCCGCCGTGGCGTTCAAGGCGGATATCTTCACCCGGGATATCTGGGGCCTGGGCAACCCGAAGATCGGCAGCGTGGTCGACCAGGTGCGCCACATGATGCTGGTCACCGTGTTTGTGTTCATCGGCATCGAAGGGGCCAGCGTGTATTCGGCGCGGGCCGAGAAACGCGTGGATGTGGGGCGCGCCACGGTGACCGGCTTTCTTGGCGTGCTGGCGCTGCTGGTGCTGGTGAATGTGTTGTCCCTGGGCATCATGAGCCGGCCGGAGTTGGCGCAATTGCAAAACCCGTCCCTGGCCGGCGTGCTGGAACATATCGTTGGCCCGTGGGGCGCGATGCTGATCAGCCTCGGCCTGGCGGTGTCATTGCTGGGGGCCTTGCTCTCGTGGGCGTTGCTCTGCGCCGAGATCCTCTACTCCACGGCGCAGGACAAGACCATGCCGGCCTTCCTGAAAAAGGAAAACGCCAACCAGGTGCCGGTCAACGCCTTGTGGCTGACCAACGTGATGATCCAGGCTTTTCTGGTGGTGACGCTGTTTTCCCAAAGCACCTACACCACCCTGATTTACCTCGCGTCTTCGATGATTCTGGTGCCCTACCTCTGGTCGGCGGCCTATGCCGTGTTGCTGAGTGGGCGCGGCGAAACCTATGAAGGCGCCCAGCGCCGACGCCGGCAGGATTTACTGGTCGGGCTGATCGCCCTCGGTTATGCCCTCTGGCTGCTCTACGCCGCGGGCCTGAAATACCTGTTGTTGTCAGCACTGCTTTACGCACCGGGGGTGATTCTGTTCGCCCAGGCCAAGCGCGAACAGGGCCGCCCCTTGTTCACGCTGATGGAAAAAGGCATTTTCAGCGGCGTGATCGCTGGCGCAGGCCTGGCGGCGTATGGCTTGTACAGCGGGGTGTTGTCGTTGTGAGACTGGTGTATCAGCCGCCATATGATTGGGCTGCGATGGTGGATTTTCTGACGATGCGTGCAATTACCGGCCTGGAAACCCTGGTCGACGGCGTGTATCGGCGCAGCATCAGTGTGAATGGGCAGTTGGGTTGGATCTGTGTGGCGCCGGGTTCGGGCGATTGGTTGGAGGTTGAGGTGGCGTTTCCCGACGCGCAGGCCCTGCCCGAGATCGAGCGACGCTTGAGGGCAATGTTTGATCTGGATGCACAGCCCGAGTTGATCGGCGCGCAATTGGCTGCCGATCCGCTGATGGCCGCATTGGTCGCCGCTCGCCCGGGGCTTCGGGTTCCAGGCACTTGGGATGGGCTGGAGCTGGCGATTCGCGCGGTGCTGGGGCAGCAGATCACAGTGGTTGCGGCTATCCGCCTGGCAGGCAAGTTGGTGGCGCACTATGGGCGGCCGCTGCAAACACCGCACCCGGGCATCACCCATGCGTTCCCCACGGCCCAGGTCCTCGCCGCAGCGGACCTGGCGAGCCTGGGCATGCCCAAGGCGCGGGGACGGACCTTGTCGGGAGTGGCCCAGGCGTGGCTGGATGATCCGCAAGTATTCGAGCCCAAGGCCACTCTCAAGGAGGGCGTGGCGCGGCTGGTGGCTTTGCCGGGCATCGGCGACTGGACCGCGCAGTACATCGCCATGCGTCAGATGCGCGAGCCGGATGCGTTTGCCTCCGGCGATATCGGCTTGATCAATGCGTTGGCAGCGTTAGAGGGCGGGCCGGTTTCGGCGCGACAATTGCTGGCCCGCGCCGAGGCATGGCGGCCTTTGAGGGCCTATGCGGCGCAGCATTTGTGGACGTCGCTGAGCCGGGGGGGATTGAGTGTGGCAGTACTGGCCTCATCGGGAGCAAGCCCCCTCCCACACTTGATTTGCAATGCAGTCGAGTGTGGGAGGGGGCTTGCTCCCGATAGCAGTCTTAAGGTCACCACTGCGGTCGATGCGAACCCAGTTCCCCAGCCGGCAACTCCCACTGCAATGGCGTCCCGCTGATGCTCAACGGCGCCAGCAACCGATGCGCCGGGCCCCAGGCCGTCGGCTCCACCACCAAGCCTTGATCATCCGGCCCTTCAGCGCGTAGCGCCGGTTGCGCGGGCACTTGCCCGGCGTCCACCAGCAACTTCGCCGTGCGGGCCAATGACAACCGCGCCGAACTGCCACGCCCGGTTTTCAAGCGCTCACTCAAGGCTTGAATCGCACCGGCCGCCAGCAGATACCCGGTAGCGTGATCCAGCGCCTGTACCGGTAGCGGCACCGGTCTGTCCGCCTGTTGCCAGGCCAGGCCGGCTTCGGCAATCCCGCTGCTCATCTGCACCAGGCTGTCGAAACCCCGCCGATTGCGCCACGGCCCGCTCCAGCCGTAAGCGTTGAGACTCACGTCGATCAGGCCGGGGGCGAGTCGTTGCCGTTCCTCGGCGTTGTAGCCCAGGTGCTCCAGGGCGTCGGCGCGATAGCCGTGGAACAGGATGTCCGCATCTTTGAGCAGCGTCTCGAAGATCTGCCGGCCTTCGGCGCTTTTCAGGTCCAGACGGGCGCAGCGTTTGCCCAGGGTCATCTCCGGCACCACGCCCGGTTCGTTCCAGCTGGGTGAATCGATACGCAGCACATCGGCGCCGAGGCCAGCCAGGAAGCGGCTGGCCACGGGGCCGGCCAAAACCCGGGTGAGGTCAAGCACCTTGATCCCCGCCAGTGGGCGCGCGACGGAGCCGAGCCAGGGTTGTTCAGTCACCGTGTCGAAGGTACGTCGCTGTACCAACGCCTCGGCATTCACCGCCAACCCTTGGGGGTGGGTTTGCCAGGCCTGCCAGCTACGCATCTGCGCGGCGCAACCGCCCGCATCGACGATCGCCTGCTCCAGGTCTGCAGCGTTCCAGGTTGCCACTTTGCCGGCCATGTCGGTTCGGTCGGTGACTTTGCCCAGTATGCTTTCGGCGGCCGCGCGGTGATGGGGTGCGTTGGTGTGTAAACGAATCCAGCCATCGGCACTGGCATAGTCACCGGCTACCGGGTCCCACAGCGGCGGTACCTGCCAGCCAACCGGGCGAATCGACGACGAGAACCAGAAGGACGCCAGGCGCTGGTCCACCGTGACCGCAGGCAAGCGCCCGGTCTGTTGCTGGACCAGTTGCGCGACGGCCTGGCCGGCGGCGCCGATGCTGGCAACGGCCAGTTCGGTGACGGCGAAGGTCGAGGGCAGGGCACCGGCCGAGGTTCTGGCCAGTGGGGTCGGCGGTAAATCGAGTGCGGCTTGGATGGGTGTCAGCAAGTCAATCATCAAAGGCCCTCCGTAAGAGAAGGGCCACTATAGAAGATCATCACACCGGCGTGACAACCCCAGGTTGCAACGGCAGGTCGATACTGGCGATAAAACCGCCGTCGGGATGGTTGCTCAGGAGCAGGCTGCCGCCATGGCGTTCGGCGGCGCGGCGCGCAATGGCCAGGCCAAGACCGTGGCCCTGGGCGGTCTGCCCGGGGGCGCGGTAAAACGGTTCGCCCAGCTGGCTCAGGTGCTCGGCTTCGACGCCGGGGCCATGGTCACGCACGCTGATCAGAATGCGCTCACCCTGGCGTTGGGCTTGCAACTCGATAGGCTGCCCCGGTGGGTTGAAGCGTTGGGCATTGCGCAACAGGTTATCCACCGCCCGTTCGATCATGGTCGGCCAGCCTTTGAGGTGCAGGTCGGCGTCGGCGTTCAGCGCGACTACCTGCTCCGGTGCACCGAGCTGGGCGTCCTTTTGCAGGGTTTTGAGCAGCGGGACCAGGTCCATTTCTTCGGCACTGGCGTTGTCGGCATCGACGCGGGCAAGCACCAGGATTTCGCTGATCAGCGCTTCCAGGCGGTCGCATTCGCGGGTCAGGCGCGGCCACAGGCGCTCGCGCTCTTCGGGGCTGGCGCGTTCGGCCAGGGCCAGGGCGATGCGCAGGCGGGCCAACGGTGAACGCAGTTCGTGGGACACATCGCGCAGCAACTGGCGTTGGCTGCCGATCAGGCTTTGCAGGCGTGCGCCCATGCGGTTGAAGTCGTTGGCCAGTACGCCGAACTCATCGCGGCGGTTGGCCAGTTTCGCCAGGCTGTTCTGCTGGTAGGTGGTCTGGCCAAGATCGTGCACAGCCCCGCGCAGACGGCTGAGCGGGCGGGTGATGGACAACGTCACCAGCAGGCTGAACAGGGTCAGCACCACCAGGGCAATCGCCAAGGCGCTCAGCGGCCACATCAGGCTGCCCCGATGCCAGGCGTCCAGTTCCGGGTGGGGGATGCGGTAGATCAGCAGGTAAGTGTCACCGGTTTTTTCGCTGGTGTACTCGGCGGTCAGGCGCCGCCACGGCAGGTGGCCGTCCTTGCTGTCGTTCTGTCTGGCTTCGAAAGCGGCGGCGCGGCGCGGGAAGGTGCCGCGCACCACCGGATCGCCGCTTTCGTTCAGCACTTGCACATCGATGTGGTACTGGCGTTTGCGCTGCTGCAGCAAGTCCTGCGCGGCGTCTTCGCCCTGGGCCTCATAGAGCTGGGTCCATTCCTGCGCCAGATTGTTGAGGCCGGGGTGGCGGCTGAGAATCCAGGCATCTTGATTAAGCATGTGCCCAAGCAGGATCGATAACCCGGCAACCAAGGCGATGGCCAGCCAGAAACTTGCCAGGATCCGCCAGAACAATGAGCGCACAGGAAACCCTCAAACAGGAAAAGCCCAGCGGGTGCGCCGCTGGGCTGGGGAAGTAAAGCTAGAGCATTATTGCGCTTTTTGCGGCTGTTGGGCTTTCCAGGCTTGGAATTCCTTCCATTCGGCACGGCGCTCGGCTTGTTTCTTGACGATCTCGTCGAATTTCTTCTGCTGATCGGGTTTCAGCACGGCGCGGATGTCGGCCTGGGTTTTCAGCTTGCCCGCCTCGATTTCATCCTGCATGGCTTTCTGGTCGGCGGCCGGGAGTTTGTCCAGGTACTTTTTGACCAGGTCTTTGCGAGCGTGCCATTGCTCACCCATCAACTTACCGATTTGCTGGCGTTGTTCCTTGCTCAGGTCCAGCTCGCGGAATGGGCCGCCTCTGCCGCGTGGACCGTGTTCACCGCCGTGGCCCGGGCCACCCATCATGTGACCTTCAGGGCCGCCCATCGGGCCTGGGCCTTCCGGCATGGCGGCCATGGCAACGGTCGGCAGGGCAGCGGCGAACATCAGAGCGATAAGGGTCTTGCGCATGGTGATTCTCCTGTCTCTATTCCGGTGAGTCCGGATGTGGGTAGATTAAGGAGATCAAGGTCAGCGGCGGTCAGCTGAGGGTAAAGCTTGGGTAAAGAGGTTTCGAAGCTGGCTTTACACAGGCCGTTCCCGCACGGGAACGATCTGTAGTCAGAGGCTGTAGTAGTAACCGCGGCTACGCAATGCCACGATCCGTGGCCGACCGTCCGGGTGCGGGCCGATCTTCTTGCGCAGGTTGCTGACGTGCATGTCCAGGCTGCGGTCGTAGAGCGTCAGCTTGCGCCCCAGTGCGATCTGCGCCAGTTCCTGCTTGTCCAGCGGTTCGCCGGGCTGGCGCAGCAAGGCTTCCAGCAGACGGCTTTCGGAGACGGTGAGAGAGAATTCCTGTTCATCGATGCTGACCACGCCGCGCACCGGGCTGAAGCACAGGTCACCCAGTTCCATCTGCGTGGATACGGCCGCAGGGTGGCTGCGGCGCAGCACGGCGCGCAGGCGGGCGGTGAGTTCCCGAGGGTCGCAGGGTTTGGCCAGGTAATCGTCGGCGCCCAGTTCCAGGCCGAGGATACGGTCCAGCGGTTCGCCACGGGCCGAAAGCATCAGTACCGGTAGCTCTGGATGGTCGGTGCGCAATTGCTTGAGCAATTCCAGGCCGCTGCCGTCGGGCAGCATCACGTCAAGCACCACCGCCGCCGGGGCGGCGTCGGCCAAGGCTTTGCGGGCGCTCAAGCCATCGTGGCAGGCGCGTACGTGAAAGCCTTCCTGGCTCAGCCAACTGCTCAGCAGCTCACAGAGCTCCTGGTCATCATCTATCAGTAACAGCTCGCTCATGACTTACTCAATTTAGCCATTGTCGACGGCGACGGTGCCCACCGCTGGCGAAGATCCCGCACAGCAAGGCGATCAGCGCGACGGCCGCACCCGTGACGAACCACTGTTGTTGTTCGGTCAGCCAGCGCGTCAAGGCGCCACCCTGTGTTTCTTTGAGTTGCTGGGCCAGGCGTTGGTTCTCCTGGCGCAAGCGATTCAGTTGGGCGCTTTCGCGTGCGGCATCCGCGCTTTGCAGTTGTTTGCTCAGTTCTTCCCGTTGTCGTTCGCTTTCTTGCAAACGTTGCTGCAACTCGGTGATCTGGCTGCCGGCACTCAAGGACAGGGGCGTGGAACTGCCGGTGCTCGAGGTTTCTTCAGCGTGGGCCGTAGCCCCGATCGTTAACACTGCCAACAGACACAACTGACGTAAGCGCATCGGAACTCCTGATTCCACACGAATATTCAGAACGTTGTCGGCAGGTTACCGGGAATAATGAGCCATTAGGAGTACGCCGAACCGATTAGGTTCGACGCTCCTTGCATTACGGCAGGACTTGCTTGAACGGCTTGATCAGCACATCGGCGTAGACGCCGGCCGCGACATACGGATCGGCCTTCGCCCACGCCTGGGCATCGGCCAGGGACGCAAACTCGGCGACGATCAGGCTGCCAATGAAGCCGGCCGCGCCCGGGTCGTTGCTGTCGACCGCAGGGTGCGGGCCTGCCAGCACCAGGCGGCCTTCGGCTTGCAGCACATGCAGGCGCTCCACGTGGGCTGGGCGCACACTCAGGCGTTTTTCCAGGGAGTTGGCGACGTCGGTGGCAATGATTGCGTAGAGCATGTCAGTCCTCGGTTTTCGGCGTGGTAGGGTCGGTGTCATGCAGGTGACGGGACAGGTAGATACCCTGGCCGACCAGGAACAGCACGGTCATGGCCAGGCTGCCGAACACCTTGAAGTCCACCCAGTAGTCCTGGAAGGTAAAGGCCACGAACAGGTTGGCGGCGCCGCAGAACAGGAAAAACACGATCCAGGCCACGTTCAGGCGTGTCCAGACCGGCTCCGGCAGGGTCAGTGCATGGCCCATGATCCGCTTGATCAACAGGCGGTCGCCGACGAAGTGGCTGCCGATGAACGCCAGGGCGAACAGCCAGTTCACCGCCGGGGCTTTCCACTTGAGGAAGGTTTCGCTGTGGAAGGCCAGGGTCAGGCTGCCGAAGACCAGGCAGGCGACCAGGGTCAGCCATTGGCTTTTTTCCAGTTTGCGCTGGGAGATGAAGATCGCGCCGTAGACCACCACTGAGCTGATGATCAGCACGGCAGTGGCGCTGTAGATGCCTCCGACGGTCAGCTCGTGGCCCGCTAGATCGATGACCCTGGGGTCGAGTTTGTAAACGATGAAAAACAGCAACAGCGGGATGAAGTCGATGAATTGTTTCACAGTAAGAGCCAGAAGCTGGATGTGGCGGCATAATAACAAACATCCTTGGTAGCGAAAGCGCCAGCTGACTTGAGGTTACACAGTCCCGTGAATGTTGATTTGCACTGCCACAGCACAGCCTCCGACGGCGCCCTGGCGCCCGCGGCACTGGTTGCGCGAGCGTTTGAAAAAGGCGTGCGAGTCTTGTCATTGACCGACCATGACACCCTCGAGGGCCTGGATGAAGCCCGCGCAGCCGCCCATGCCCTGGGCATGCAACTGGTCAACGGCGTGGAATTGTCCTGCACTTGGGGCGGCGCCACTATTCATGTGCTGGGCTACGGTTTCGACCAGGCAGCCCCGCCATTGGTGAAAGCCATCGCCCAATTGCACGATGGCCGCTGGCTGCGGTCCGAAGAAATAAGCCGCAAACTCAGCCTCAAAGGCATGCCCAATGCCCTCGACGGTGCCCGCGCCATCCAGCAGGAGCTGGGTGACAGCGGCAACGCGCCGGCCCGGCCGCATTTTGCCGACTGGATGGTGCGTGAAGGGTTTGTCAAAGACCGTGCCGAGGCCTTCCGCAAATGGCTGGGCGCCGGCAAGCTGGGCGATGTGAAGCTGCATTGGCCGACCCTGGAAGACACCGTCGAGACATTGCGCGCCTCCGGTGCCTGGGTCAGCCTGGCGCACCCCTGGCATTACGATTTCACCCGCAGCAAGCGCCGCAAGCTGATTGGCGACTATATTGGAGCGGGTGGCCACGCAATCGAAGTGGTCAATGGGCATCAGCCCGCCGAACAAGTCGGCAGCCTGGCGATCCTTGCCCGCGAATTTGGTCTGCTGGTCAGCGCCGGCAGTGATTTTCATGGCCCAGGCGGCTGGTCTGAGATCGGCGAGTATCGCCAAGTCCCGGAAGACCTGCCGCTCCTGTGGGGGCGATTCAAGCATGACCCCATTACTGCCACCGTCTGAACAGGTAGAACACGTGAGCCAATTCTTCCAGATTCATCCGGAAAACCCGCAAGCGCGCCTGATAAAACAGGCCGTGGAGATCATTCGCGCCGGCGGTGTGGTGATCTACCCCACGGACTCGTCCTACGCCATCGGTTGCCAGATCGGTGACAAAAGTGCGGTCGAGCGGGTCAGACGCCTGCGGGATCTGGACAAGAACCACAACTTTGCACTGATCTGCAGCGACCTGTCCCAACTGGGGCTGTTCGCCAAGGTCGACACCGGCACTTTCCGCCTGCTCAAGGCACACACGCCGGGGCCCTACACCTTTATCCTCAACGCCACCCGCGAAGTGCCGCGCCTGTTGCTGCACCCGAAAAAACGCACCATCGGCCTGCGGGTGCCGGAGCATCCGATTGCCCTGGCGCTGTTGGCTGAGCTGGGCGAGCCATTGATGAGTGTGTCGCTGATCCTGCCGGGTGAAGAAGAGCCCTTGTATGACCCCTACGAGATGCGCCGTTTGCTGGAAAAACATGTCGACCTGATCATCGACGGCGGCTACGGCGGCAACAAGGCCTCCACCGTGATCAACCTGGCCGACGGCGAGCCCGAAGTGGTCCGCGTGGGCTGTGGCGACCCGGCGCCGTTCATGGTCGAGGCCTGAATGTCGGTCGTGGAAACCGTTGACCCCCAGGCGGGCGCCCAGCAGGAACTGCCGTTCGCCATGGTGTATGGCCAGGCGGTCATGGAAATGCCGCTGGACCTGTACATCCCGCCGGACGCCCTGGAAGTCTTTCTTGAAGCCTTCGAAGGCCCGCTCGACTTGCTGCTGTACCTGATCCGCAAGCAGAACATCAA
Organism: Pseudomonas palleroniana; assembly: GCF_022836895.1. Lineage (NCBI taxonomy): Bacteria > Pseudomonadati > Pseudomonadota > Gammaproteobacteria > Pseudomonadales > Pseudomonadaceae > Pseudomonas > Pseudomonas palleroniana. The sequence goes on from NZ_CP092411.1 coordinate 1,853,312, forward strand.
CATCCTCGATATTCCGGTGGCGGAAATCACCCGCCAATACATGGGCTATGTCGAGCTGATGCAGTCGGTGCGCCTGGAACTGGCCGCCGAATACCTGGTGATGGCGGCCATGCTCGCCGAGATCAAGTCGCGCATGCTGTTGCCGCGCTCGGAGACGGTGGAGGCCGAAGAGGACGACCCGCGTGCCGAGCTGATCCGCCGTCTGCAAGAGTACGAACGCTTCAAGGCCGCCGCCGAAGGCATTGATGGCTTGAGCCGGGTCGGTCGTGATGTGGTGGTCCCCAAACTGGATGCCCCGCAGGCCCGGGCGCGCAAGCTGTTGCCGGACGTGAGCCTGGAAGAACTGTTGATGTCCATGGCCGAGGTGCTGCGCCGTGGCGACATGTTTGAAAGCCATCAGGTCAGTCGCGAGGCGCTGTCGACGCGCGAACGCATGAGCGATGTGCTTGAACGTCTGAAAGGCGGTGGTTTTGTGCCCTTTGTCGAACTGTTCACCGCTGAAGAAGGGCGCCTGGGAGTCGTGGTGACCTTTATGGCGATCCTCGAACTGGTCAAGGAATCGTTGGTCGAGCTGGTCCAGAATGAGCCTTTTGCGGCTATCCACGTGCGGGCGCGAGCCGAATAAAGAGCTGAATCGATGAATCTGACTGAACCCCGCGAACTGGCGCCGTTGCTGGAAGCTTTTCTCCTGGCCTCGGGCAAGCCGCAATCCCTGGAGCGCCTGTTCGAACTGTTTGAAGAAGCCGAGCGCCCCGAGCCGCCAGTGTTCAAGAAGGCGCTGGAGATTCTGCGCAAGTCCTGCGAGGGCCGTGCCTTTGAGCTGCTGGAAGTGGCTTCGGGTTATCGCCTGCAGATCCGTGAGAAATTTTCCCCATGGGTCGGCCGCTTGTGGGAGGAACGCCCGCAGCGGTATTCGCGGGCCATGCTGGAGACCATGGCACTGATCGCCTATCGCCAGCCGATCACGCGGGGCGAGATCGAGGATGTGCGGGGCGTGGCGGTCAACAGCCATATCGTCAAGACGTTGCTTGAGCGCGAGTGGATTCGCATCGTCGGTTACCGGGACGTACCCGGTAAGCCGGCGATGTTCGCGACCACCAAGATGTTTCTCGACCACTTCAACCTGAAAAATCTCGACGACTTGCCGCCCTTGGCCGAACTGCGCGAGATGGAGGCCGAGCCGGTGCTCGACTTCGACGATGCCCCGGTTCCCCCCGGCCTGCAGGAGTTGGCGGACGCCACGGCCGAGCCGGAAGAGCCGAAGGACGAAACCAGTTTCCATACGTTGTTGCTGGAACTGGACGACATGGAACAGGGCATCAAGACGGACTTCGACGATTTGCTGCGCGAGGATACTGTGCAGGCGCAACCCCAGGAACAGGTTGAGCCAGAGCTAGAACCAGAGCCAGAGTCAGAGGAAGACATCCTCGGCGTTGCCCAGGCCCGGGAAAAGCTCCTGGCCGCCGTCGCTGCCCTCGAACAACCGCCGCTGAGCGACGAAGAGGACGAAGCCCGAGCCCTGGCCGAAGCCATCGAGGCCGAGCGACGCCAGTTCGAAGACTGACTCAAGGACCTTATGTGAGAGGGGGCTTGCTCCCGATAGCGGTGGCTCAGTCAAGGAGATTGAGACTGACACATCGCAATCGGGAGCAAGCCCCCTCCCACAATCCTCACCGGTCGGCGGAAAAGTGAATGACTTGGCGCTAATCGACTACTCTGTGGTGCGCAACACGCGCCATGCGCGTATGATTCGCGACCCTTTGCCGACCTATTCGGCCAAAGCCCCGCTTTCAACACTCTTCAGGCCACGCCTGAATCGACCCACCGGGAGGTGCTTAAGATGAACGACAAAGACCAGAACGACAGCCAGGAAATCGGCCCAGCAGGCGAAAAACTGCAAAAGGTGCTGGCGCGTATCGGCGTGGGCTCGCGCCGCGACGTCGAAGCCTGGATCACCCAGAAGCGCATCAAGGTCAACGGCGTCGAGGCCACTCTCGGCCAGCGCGTCGACCTGCACGATGCAATCACCATTGATGGCAAGGTCATCAAGCGTGAAGAGGCCGCCGAGTCGGTGCGCCGCGTGATCATGTACAACAAGCCCGATGGCGAGATCTGCACCCGTGACGACCCGGAAGGCCGTCCGACCGTGTTCGACAAGATGCCCAAGCCGAAGGAAGGCCGTTGGATCAACATCGGTCGCCTGGACATCAACACCACCGGTTTGCTGATGTTCACCACCGACGGTGAGCTGGCCAACCGCCTGATGCACCCGTCCTACGAGATGGATCGTGAATACGCGGTGCGTGTACGCGGTGAAGTCGATGACGAGATGATCGAACGTCTCAAGGCGGGCGTGGTGCTGGAAGACGGCCCGGCCAAGTTCACCGACATCAAGCAGGCGCCAGGTGGCGAAGGTTTCAACCACTGGTACCACTGCGTGGTGATGGAAGGTCGTAACCGTGAAGTGCGTCGCCTGTGGGAATCCCAGGGCCTGGTGGTCAGTCGCCTGAAGCGCGTGCGTTTCGGCCCGGTGTTCTTGAACTCCGACCTGCCGATGGGGCGCTGGCGCGAAATGAGCCAGTACGAAGTCGACATCCTCAGTGCCGAAGTCGGCCTGACGCCAGTGGCAATGCCACAGATGAACGCCAAGAGCAAAGACAAGCTCGAGCGCATGCAGCGTAAATCGTCGCGCCCTGTGGCCCGTACCGAACGCGTGGCCCGGACCCTGCGCCCGGCACTCAATGCGCCGGCAACCGGTGGTCGTATTTCCCGTGAGCCGCACATCGAAGGCGAGCGTCGCCCAACCGCGCCATCGCGTCAGGAAGGTGAACGTGCACCACGCGCGCCGCGTCCGGCTCCGGCCGGTGGTCGCAGCAACCGTGGTGAAGCGGATCGCCCCGCCGACAGCGCCAACACCAAGCGTCCTTCCAAGCCGGCGGCGAACAAGCGCCCCGGCCCTAAACTGGTTGCCGACGAGCCGTCGGGCAAGCGCCGTGGCGCACCGGCCGGTTCAGGTCAGCGCCCAGGTTTTGGTCGCAAGAAGCCGCAGTAAGGTAAGTGCTGCACAAAAACGCCAACCCTAGGGGTTGGCGTTTTTTTTGCCTTGGAATCAGGTCAAAAAGTGTGGGAGGGGGCTTGCTCCCGATAGCGGTGTACCAGGCACCACCCCCATAAACTGACCCACTGCCATCGGGAGCAAGCCCCCTCCCACAATTGATCTCTGTGGAGGTTGAAGTCAGTGTTCAGAAGGCAAAGGCGCCGTCAACTGCAAGTGATGGCTACCTTTTTGCCTTGGAATCAGGTCAAAAAGTGTGGGAGGGGGGCTTGCTCCCGATAGCGGTGTACCAGGCACCACCCCCATAAACTGACCCACTGCCATCGGGAGCAAGCCCCCTCCCACAGTTGATCTCTGTGGAGGTTGAAGTCAGTGTTCAGAAGGCAAAGGCGCCGTCCAATCCAAGTGATGGCTGTTTTTTGCCTTGGAATCAGGTCAAAAAGTGTGGGAGGGGGCTTGCTCCCGATAGCGGTGTGCCAGCCACACCTCCATAAACTGACCCACTGCCATCGGGAGCAAACCCCCTCCCACAATTGATCTCTGTGGAGGTTGAAGTCGGTGTTCAGAAGGCGAAGGCGCCGTCAAACACCGGCTTGTCATCCAGCGCCAGCACCCCGCTGGCGAAGATCAAATCCAGGTGATGGCTGCCTTTCTGCCCGCCGCCCAAGCCCAGGTGCAAGCCGCAATGGCGCTCTTCGAAGCCGGCGTTGCGCGCATACAAATCCTTGACCCCTTCATTGGTGCCAATTCCCAGCTCCTCCACACGACGGTTGGACGGGTTGGCGTTCAGGTATTTGTTGAAGTCATCCGCCAGCCCGGGCACGTCACTGGCCACGCTGCAAACGGTCGAGTTTTCGATCCATAGCTCCAACGGCGATTGCAGAACGCCATATTTGCGCGCAAAGGGGATGGTGCTGAGGAAGGTGCCGACAAAGCGCACCTGGCCATTGATGGCCTCGCTGTGGGTGGCGATTTCGCCGGGGGCCAGGTCGTGGTTGCCCACGCCGTTGATATTGGTCCACTTCTTGATGCTGCTCAGCGGCGCCTCCAGGCGTGAGCCGTGTTTGTCGGTAAAGCTCAGCACGCGGGCATCGGACATGCGCCGGATCAGCGTGGCGTTGAGGTCGGCGATGCGCTGGGGCTCGACGCTGAAAGTGTCGTAGAAGTAGTCGCCATAATCCTTGAACAACAGGGATTTCTTCCAGTGCTCGGCCATCACGCCTTGCAGGGCGCGGATAAAGTCCGGGCCTTCGGCGCGTGGGTTAGGCAGAGTCGAAGAGTCGTAGAGAAACAGGTAGAGGTCACAGGCCTCGATGGCTTGGGCCAGGGCTTCGCTGGGCGCCAGGTCCAGGCGCTGTACTTGGAAGTTGAAGCGCGCGGCGCTGCCTTGGATGATTGCCTGGGCGATGGCGTCGTAGCGGTCGGTATGGCCGAGCAGCACGGTCGGGCGGTTCAGGCCGTTCAGGGCCGGATGATGAGCGAGGTAGTAGAGAAAGTGTTCGACGGCGCGGGCCTTGTCCATGACGTACGTCCTTTGATGCCTTGGGTAAGGGGGGCAGGTGCCGTGCACAGCACCTGCCGGATGCCTGCCGTTTCTTAGAAAGGCCACATCGCGGTGCCGAACGGCACCACGGCATCGGCTTGCATCATTTCAACGGCGGCCTCATGGGTCGGCGCTTCAAACCAATCGTCGAGTTGCAGTTCGGTTTCCAGGTCGTTTTCCAGTGCTTGCATGGTGTATCTCCTAGAGGACGTTGTTTGAGAACGGGCATGCCAGCGGGCTTCGCTGGGCAAGTTCAAGAACCTAGGCGAGAGCGTTTCAGAATGCAAAAAATTTATTGACACGGTCTCATTTGAATTTTTTGTTCTGTTTTTTCGGCGTTGTTTTTTTTTCTGAAAAAACAGCAAGCTGGCTGAACCGATTGATCAGGTTTTTCCTACCGACAATTTTCCGTTAGATGACAGATTGAGCTGCCTGTAACGCTGGTTTTACGGGTTGTAACGACATATTTACAGGTTATGCCGGGTATTGGGGGGCATGGGCTGGCCGTAAGGAATCTCTGACAGATTGTCGCGGTCGCTTGCAGAGGTCGGCCTCAAGCTGTCGAGCGGTGTACAATGCGCCGCGTTTTACTGTGACTCCCTTGCGTACCCACGCCAAAGGCCAAGACCTCAGGGTTATCACCCCTGATCACTCCGCCCGGCCACGAGCCGGTCGGGTTCGATTTCGTCACAGATAAAAACAAACAGGTGACGCATGACCGTTAGAAAGACGCTGTACTCCTGGTGCCTACGCTGGGGTTTGAGCGGCGCTGCTTGAGTCGAGATTCAAGACAGCAACGTGCATTCAACATCATCAAACCTTGCGTGAGACCCTTTTCATGAGTGGACCCCATTCCTCTTCAGGCGAGCTGAAACGCGGCCTGAAAAATCGGCATATCCAGTTGATCGCCCTCGGGGGCGCCATCGGCACCGGCCTGTTCCTGGGCTCGGCCGGGGTGCTCAAGTCCGCCGGCCCGTCGATGATCCTGGGTTATGCCATCTGTGGCTTCATCGCCTTCATGATCATGCGCCAGCTCGGCGAAATGATCGTCGAAGAGCCGGTTGCCGGCTCCTTCAGCCACTTTGCCCACAAGTACTGGGGCGGTTTCGCCGGCTTCCTGTCGGGCTGGAACTGCTGGATTCTGTACATTCTGGTGGGCATGTCGGAGCTGACCGCTGTCGGCAAATATGTGCACTACTGGTGGCCGGAGATCCCGACCTGGGTCTCGGCGGCGGTGTTTTTCGTGCTGATCAACCTGATCAACCTGGCGAACGTCAAAGTCTTTGGTGAAGCGGAGTTCTGGTTCGCCATCATCAAGGTCGTGGCCATTGTCGGCATGATCGCCCTGGGCAGCTACCTACTGGTCAGCGGCAACGGCGGCCCGCAAGCCTCGGTCAGCAACCTGTGGGATCACGGTGGCTTTTTCCCCAGCGGCGTGAGCGGCCTGGTGATGGCCATGGCGATCATCATGTTCTCGTTCGGCGGCCTGGAAATGCTCGGCTTTACCGCCGCCGAAGCCGACAAACCACGCACGGTGATCCCCAAGGCGATCAACCAGGTGATCTATCGCATCCTGATTTTCTACATCGGTGCCTTGGTGGTGCTGTTGTCGCTGACGCCCTGGGACAGCCTGCTGGCGACCCTCAATGCCTCCGGTGATGCCTACAGCGGCAGCCCATTCGTGCAAGTGTTCTCGATGCTGGGCAGCAATACCGCCGCGCACATCCTCAACTTCGTGGTGTTGACCGCGGCGCTGTCGGTGTACAACAGCGGCACCTACTGCAACAGCCGCATGCTGCTGGGCATGGCCGAGCAGGGCGATGCGCCACGGGCTTTGGCGAAGATCGACAAGCGCGGCGTGCCGGTGCGTTCGATCCTCGCTTCAGCGGCGATCACCCTGGTGGCGGTACTGATGAACTACCTGATCCCGCAACATGCGCTGGAACTGCTGATGTCTCTGGTGGTGGCCACCTTGGTGATCAACTGGGCGATGATCAGTTACTCCCACTTCAAGTTCCGCCAACACATGAACCGCACCGGCCAGGTGCCATTGTTCAAGGCGCTGTGGTACCCGTACGGCAACTACCTCTGCCTGGCGTTCGTGGCGTTTATCCTGGTGATCATGTTGATGACTCCCGGCATCCAGGTGTCGGTGTATGCGATCCCGGTATGGGTGGCGTTCATGGCGGCGTGCTACGCCATCAAGCACAAACGCAGTGCGCAGCAGGCGCTGGACGCGACAGTATCGGTGTCCGTGGCGAAGTAAGCGCAAGGTGTGATCAAGCAAACCCGGCCATGTGCCGGGTTTGTTGTTTAAGGGCTTGAGCGAGGATGCGCTCGTGTACCTCACGGCAATTTGGGCGGCTGGGTGGTCGTGAAGATGTAGCGCGCAAAGCGCCATTGACCACCGGTTTCTCGATGTAGCAGGAAGATTTCCTGGTTGCCTTCGGCACTGCTTTGCTGGTCGCTGGACAGCCGCTTGACCGTACCGTTAGAGCGCGTACGCGCAAACGCCCAATCACGTGACAGCGGTCGGATTTCATCGATGGTAAAGCGTATGTCGAGCTTGATTGTGTTGAAGACCTGACGATACGCCGCGCGCACTGCGTCACGGCCTACTGCCGGCAGGCTGTACTGCGGCATGAACACGGCATCGTCTGTATACAAGGTCATGACTCGGTCGATATCAGAGGAGTTCAATGCGGCTTCATAGCGGTTGAGTTGCTGGGTTATGGCAGTTTTCACCGCATCCTCGGGGGCGGATTGGGCGGCCTGGGCGGTTATGGGTAGTAAAAAAGCGCTGAGAACCAGTGCAATCAATGTGGTACGCATGGCAGTACTCCAGAATGTCAGAGCAAGACGACAAGCTTGCCGAGTGCACGATCACTTTCCATCAAGCGGTGCGCGTGGCGGACCTCGTCGAAGGCGAAGGTTCGGGTATGGATGGAAGGCATTCGCTTGGCAGCAATTTCCTTTGCGAGCCACGGCAACGGCGTAGCCAACAATGGCAGGGCGGGAGTCCCCAGCAAGGCGCTCGGGAAGAAATTCAGTCGCACCCCGGCAGGGAGGTCTTGCATCAGATGGAAATTCTCCATGATCGGCGGGCCGCCGAGCAGGCCGATGACACTCACTGCACCAAACGGTCGCAGTGTCTTGATCGTGTCGCGCAGTGTTGTGGCGCCGACAACTTCGAGCGCGGCATCCACCCCTAGAGGAGCGATTTCGCGAATTCGCTGGGCGATGTCACCGTTGTCGATGACCACCTCATCAGTTCCCATATCATAAAGACGTTGGATGTTCGTCGCGGTACGTGTAGTCGCAATCACGGTTAACCCACGGGACTTGGCATAGGTGATGGCAGCCAGGCCAACCGATGAAGTGCCGCCCCGTACCAGCAAAGTCTGGCCTTTTTGAATGGCTAAACTCTTGTCAAGCGCCCCCCAGACCGTCAGATACGCTTGCGGCAGCGTGGCGAGCTCTTCCCACGAGAGCGAGGTGTCATCCAGTGAGATCACGTTGCTACGCAGCACCGTCACCTGCTCGGCATAGCTGCCATTGCGGCTGAACTGCATGCCGCCCATGGCCGTGGCTACGCGCTGGCCAGTACGCAAGATACCGGCGGGGTCATGGATAACTTCGCCCACAGCTTCGATACCGGGTACGCGAGGTGCATTGATTTCGCCCATTTTTCCAGCGCGCAGATACGTTTCTGCGCGGTTGAGTCCAAATGCACGGACACGGATTTGTACTTCGTCCGAGGTTGGCTCGGGTGATGGGATATCTCGCAGTTGGAGGACTTGCGGGCCGCCCGGTTGTTCAATCACATAAGCTTTCATGGTCGTTTCCTCAGGTACCTGGCTGGTTGATTGAAACGTTGCTTTACAAGCCAGTGAGTGCACTATCCACTACTCGAATGTGGAAGATAATCCTCGGAATGGATAGGCTTGCTTTCAAAAATGAGAGGAGCAATGTCATGGACTTAAACGCCGTCCGGATGTTTGTCAGCGTGGCCCAGACCGGTAGCCTTTCGGCCGCAGCCGAGCGTCTGGACATTCCGCTACCGACCTTGAGCCGACGCATTCGCGAGCTTGAGCAGCAGTTGAAGGTGCAATTGCTCGAACGTTCTGTACGTGGCACCAAACTTACGGACTCGGGGACGCGCTTGTACGAACACGCCAGTCGTGGCATTGAGGCGTTGATTGAAAGCGAACAGGCCGTGATCAGTGATCAGGCACAATTGAAGGGGCGCTTGCGGCTGTCTCTGCCGCCGTCGTTTGAGCCGTGGTGGGACGTACTGTCGGCTTTCCAGGATCGCTATCCGCAGATCCAGGTCAGCGTCTATACCACTGAGCGTCGCATCGATCTGATCGAGGATGGTGTCGATGTGGCGCTGCGCGTAGGCATGATTGCGCACGAGACCATGGTCGCTCGCCGCATGCTGACCTATCGTCACATTCTCGTCGCCAGCCCGACATTGATTGAGCGGCTGGGTGCGCCCAGTGGTGTCGAAGCGTTACATGGTTATCCATGTGCGGTCTGGACCCAGGGTGCCCATGCGACATGGCAGTTGGGCACCGTGGTATTCAAACCTGAAGCGATTCTGTCCACCAACGACTATGCGCACCTGCGCAGGCGGGCGTTGGTCGGTGATGTGGTAACGGAGCTTCCGCCATTTCTGGCGGCGAGCGCCATTCGAGAAGGGACGTTACTTGCGCTACTTCCCGAGCATCCGCTACCCGAGCAGCACATCAACTTGCTCTACCCGTCGCATCGGCACCCGTCTGCCATTGTGCGGGCGTACCTGGATTTTGCGCAGGGGTACTTGGGGTATCTCGCCCAGGTATCGTCTACCTCCGACTAAGGGCGACTCCTGGCCGGTTTCTGCCGGTTATCGGTGTTATTTTTCGCGCAATTCCAAAGGCAGTGCCGCCAAGGTGCTAGCCCGTGGGACTTGTCAGGCGACGGCCCATGACAACCATGCCGATTTCAGCCAGATCGGTTTTGAAAGGGATTTCACCGATTTCCTGGAAACCGGAACCTTCATAGAAGCGGCGCGCATTCGAGTTGGTCTTGAGTACGTCGAGCCAGAGCAAACGTGCGCCGCGTTCTATCGCTCGGTTGCAAATGAAGCTCAGCAGCTGTTTCCCATACCCTCGTCCTGCTTCGGATTGGAGGAAGTAGATTTTTTGCAGTTCTGCGCCCACCTCGCCAGTCAACGGCGCAGGTGTTGACCAGTTGACTTTGGAAAAGCCTACGACCTTACCGCTGTCGTCTGAGGCAATAAGCCACAAATGACTCGCGCCGGATTCGAGTGATTGGCCGAGTGCGCTCGGTGAGAAGTCTTGATTGAGAAAGTCCTGCATGCCGGCAGGCGACCAGATGCTTGAAAAATGCTCTCGGTAGGTCGCACAGCCGACTTCCCGTAGCGCGTCGAGGTCGGCTTTAGTTGCTTCACGAATGTTGATCATACGTCTCCCTGATTGATTCGCACGGAGCGTCACATTGATGCTCCTTGCGTCCCAGTTTTCCTTGGATGCCAACGGCCCGCCTGTGTCTGGCGCTGTCGACATCAAAACAGAGTTTAAGCGCCAGGCCAATTGTTCGGGCGGCTTTCCCGTTTTGCCTGAAAAACCACGTTGTGGAGTGAAATACTGAGACAATCAAAGAACGCCTGAACCCAAATGATCAAACAGGGTTTATGGCGATCGAGAGTTTTCGCAATCATGAGAATGCAATGCTGAAGGTTTCCAACACCGTCCACCTGCCCGACGCCGAGATCGAGCTGACTGCCATTCGCGCCCAAGGCGCCGGCGGGCAGAACGTCAACAAGGTGTCGAGCGCGGTGCACCTGCGCTTTGATATTCCGGCCTCGTCCTTGCCGGAGTTTTACAAGGAGCGCTTGCTGGCGCTGCGTGACAGCCGCATCACCAACGAAGGTGTACTGGTGCTCAAGGCCCAGCAATACCGGACTCAGGAACAGAACCGCGCGGATGCGCTGGAGCGTCTGGTGGAGCTGATTCTCAGCGCCACCAAGGTCGAGAAGAAGCGCCGTCCGACCAAGCCTACGCTGGGCTCCAAGAAGCGCAGGCTGGAATCCAAGACCAAGCGCGGCAGTATCAAGGCCGGGCGCGGCAAGGTCGACTTCTAGGCGTCCCGTGTCTCGCGAGCCTTGGGCGCCTGGCGGTACAGGTACACACTCAGCAGCAAGCCACCTGCGGCTGCGAGGGCGGCGAACAGGAAGATCGACGCAAAGCCGAAGCCTGATGCCACCGCCCCGGCGAGCGGGCCGGTGATGCCCAGCGACAAGTCGATAAACAGCGAATAAGCCCCCACCGCCGCACCGCGGCTGGACGCGGGCACCAGGTTGACAGCCTCCACACCCAACGCCGGAAACACCAGGGAAAAGCCGAAGCCGCTCAACGCCGCTCCCGCCAGGGCCAGGTGGGCATTCGGTGCGAGCCACAGCAACAGCAGGCCGAGGACCTCCACCGACAGGCAGGCAATCGCCACGCGAAAACCACCGATACGGTTGATCAGGTTACCGAACAGCAGGCGCGCGCCGATAAAGCTGGCGCCGAACAGGCTCAAGGCCCACACCGCGTTATCCCAGTGCTGGGTGGTGTAATACAGGGTGATAAAGGTGGCGATGGTGCCAAAGCCGATCGAGCCCAGCGCCAATGCGCAGCCGTGGGGCAGCACGCGGCCCAGCACATTCATGAACGGCAGGCGCACACCGGCCACGATCGGTGCGGCTTCCTTGTTCCAGGCCAGCAGCACGCCCAGCACCGCCAGCAACACGATGCTGACACCCATGCTCCACAGCCCGAACTGGCTGACCAGCAACACCCCCAGCGGCGCGCCGACGGCCAGCGCGCCGTAACTGGCGATGCCATTCCATGAAATGACCTTGGCCGTATTCGCGGCGCCGACCCGGCCGATGCCCCAGCCGATCGCGCCCGACCCGACCAGGCTTTCCGCGCTGCCCAGCACCAGTCGACCGATCAGCAGGCTGCCCAGGCTCACGGCCGGCAGGCTGGAGAACCAGGCGGCCAGCAACATGAACACGCCGCTCAGCCCGCAGCCGACCAGGCCGATCAGCACGGCGCGCTTGCTGCCCAGGTTGTCGATGATCTTGCCGGCGTACGGGCGGCTCAACAGGGTGGCCAGGTATTGCACGCTGATCACCAAACCAGCGATGACCGCGCCATAGCCCAACTGACTATGCACATAGCCCGGCAACACGGCCAGGGGGATGCCGATATTCAGGTAACCGATAAAGGTGAACAGCACGATGGAAACGACTTGCAGCGTGACCGCCATGGGGCGCTGGGTATCTGGCATGAGAGGGATCCACTGTCGCAGCAGGTAAAGATAGGCTGCTAATGATACCTGTCGCTGGGCGCGGGCAGGGCGGCTAATCTCAAAAAGGCTGGATCAAGCCCCCATCAGGATTTAGCGGGCGCCAGTAACTGCGTGGTCACCAAGGCCGCCAAGGCGTTTTCCTGGGTGCCGAAACGCTTGAGCAGCACGGCTTGTTTTTCGGGGCTGAGGCGGTTCCAGACTTCGACCATCTGCAAGGCAGCGTCGAGTACGGCGGCGTCGGGGGAAGCAGGGAGGGTATCGGTCATAGCGGGTATCTCGGGTGATGCAGGCCGTGTGGAAAGCGCTTCAACGTTGCGCTTTCCATACGGTCTGGTACGGCTTCAGCCTTGGCGTTTGCTGTCGGCTGGTTTTGCTTGTTGGGTCTCAGGCTGTTTGTTGCCGGCCTGCTGCGGTGTTGGCTGCTCAGTCGGGTGCAGGCTTGGGAAGGGGAGATTAGGGATCTCGTGCATGTGGGTCGCTCCTCGCAAGGTCTGTTTTCAATCGCAGGTAATTGCGCGCTCTCAAAAAGCCTTGGCAGGATACAGCACTGAAAATGACAAAAAGATTTTAATGTCGTTGGATGCATGAACTTTCATCGTCCAGACGGTCGCGTGGTCAGAACGGCACCTTGCCCAGAATCATGTCGCGGTACATGACGAAGTCGCCCAACAGGCTGTAAAACGGGTGTTGGAAGGTTGCCGGGCGGTTCTTTTCGAAGAAGAAGTGGCCGATCCACGCAAAGCTGTAGCCGGCGACGGGCAAGGCCAGCAGCAGGCCCAGCGAGCCGCGCCCGATGGCATAGGCCAGAATGCCGATCACCAGGGTGGTGCCGATAAAATGCAGGCGACGGCAGGTGCTGTTGCCGTGCTCGCGCAGGTAGTAAGGGTAAAACTCGGCAAAGCTGTTGAATTGCTTGACGTTTTCCATGCTGGTCGGGCCTTTGACGGTGATGCCGCTCGGCAGATGTTCGGTGGGTAGCTTATTTGAGTCTAGAGTGATCAGTGGTAACAGCCAGTGACAATAGATGCCACTTTAGTATCCTTGGCTTGCTGGTTGCCGGATAAGCCTGCTTTCTAGAAGACGACGCCATGAGTGAACGAACCACTTCTGCAAGCTGGGCGATGGGTATAGTCAAGGCATTGGAAATGGACGGCCTGGATTGCCGTGCGTTATTCAAGCAGTTGGGCCTGGATTACAGCGCTCTCAGTGACCCTGATGCACGCTTTACGCAAGACTCCATGACCCGCCTCTGGCAGCGGGCCGTGGAGTTGTCGGGCAACCCGGCCATCGGCCTGAATATGGGCAAGGTGGTGCGCCCGGCGTCGTTTCATGTGGCCGGTTATGCGCTGATGTCCAGCAACACGCTGGCTGAAGGCTTCATGCGCCTGGTGCGTTACCAGCGCATCATCGCCGAAAGCGCCGACCTGAGCTTTCGGCTGTTGTCCGAAGGTTATGCACTGATTCTGACCGTGCACGGTGATCATCTGCCGCCCACCCGGCAGAGCGCCGAAGCCTCGTTGGCCTGTGCGTTGGCGCTATGCGGCTGGCTGAGCGGCCGCACCCTGCAACCGCGTAAAGTCATGTTGCAAGGCGACCAGCCACTGGACCTGGCGCCCTACAAGCAAGCATTTCATGCGCCCTTGGAGTTCAATGCGCCCTACGACGCGCTGATTTTCGAGCGTGCCGATATGGATGCACCGTTGCCCACGGCCAACGAGGCGATGGCGCTGCTGCACGATCGGTTTGCCGGTGAGTACCTGGCGCGCTTTTCCGAGAGCCGCGTGACCCATAATGCCCGCCAGGTGCTGTGCCGCCTGTTGCCCCAGGGCGAGCCCAAGCGTGAAGCGGTGGCCCAGACCCTGCACCTCTCGCAACGCACCTTGCAGCGCCGTCTGCAGGAGGAGGGCACCAGTTTCCAGACGTTGCTCGACGACACCCGTCGTGAACTGGCCGAGCAATACCTGGCGCAGCCCAGCATGACCCTGTTGGAAATTGCCTACTTGCTGGGGTTTGCCGACCCGAGCAATTTCTTTCGCGCATTCCGGCGCTGGTTCGACGCCACGCCCGGCGAATACCGTACGCGGCTGCTGCAGACATCGCAGGTCAGTGACGCCAGAACGCCGGGATACACAATACAAACACCGTAATAATCTCCAGCCGTCCCAGCAGCATGCCGAACGACAGGATCCACTTGGCCGCATCGGGCAAGCTGGCGAAGTTGCCGGCCGGGCCGATGGTTTCACCCAGGCCCGGGCCGACGCCCGAGACCGTGCTCGCCGCGCCGGTCAATGCGGTCATCCAGTCCAGGCCCAGCAGCGACAGGGCCAGGGCGATGGCACAGATGGTGATGGCGAAGAAAAACGAGAACGTCAGAATCGAACGCACGATTTCTTCGTCGAGGCGATGGCCGTTGTACTTCTGCTTGATCACCGCTCGCGGGTGAATCAGTTGGTTCAAGTTGGCCTTGAGCAGGATGTAGGCGACCTGGAAGCGGAAGATCTTGATCCCGCCGGCCGTGGAGCCCGAGCAGCCGCCGATAAAACCCAGGTAGAAGAACAACATCAGTGAGAAGTTGCCCCAGATGCTGTAGTCCCCCAACGCAAAGCCGGTGGTGGTGACCACCGAGGTGACGTTCACCGCCACATGGCGCAGTGCATCCAGCCAATGCAAATCGGTGGTCCACCAATACCAGGTACCCAGCACCAGCCATGTCACGACCAGCAACGCCAGCAAGCCCTGCACCTGCTGGTCCTTGATCAGCGCTCGCCGGTTGCCACGCAAGGTGGCCACGTACAGGGTGAACGGCAAGCTGCCGAGGATCATTACCGCCACGGCAACCCAGTGCACCGCCGGTTGTTTCCAGTGCGCCAGGGATTCGTCGGAGGTGGAGAACCCACCGGTCGAAATCGCCGACATCGCATGGTTGATCGCGTCGAACAAGCCCATTCCCGCCCACCAGAACGCCAGGCTGCCGAGGATGGTGATACCGACATAAGTGGCCACAATGAGCCGCGCCACCATGTGCGAGCGTGGCATGACCTTCTCCGAGCGGTCAGAGGATTCGGTCTGAAACAGGCGCATGCCACCAATGCGCAGCAGCGGCAGAATCGCCACCGCCATGCCGATAAAGCCGATGCCGCCCAGCCAGTGCAGCAGCGAGCGCCACATCAATATGCCTGGGGACATGCTGTCCAGGCCGCTCAGCACGGTGGAACCGGTGGCGGTGATGCCGGACATGCTTTCAAAAAACGAGTCGGTGTAGCTGATGTGCTGGGTCAGCAGAAACGGCAACGCGGCGAAGATGCACACCACCAGCCAGCTGCTGACCGTCAGCAGGTACATGTCCCGAGGACGCAGGTGGACGTGTTCGGGGCGGCCAGGGATGACCAGGGCCAGGCCCGCGAGAAATGTGATCAGGCTGGCCCACAGGAACGAGGGCAGGTCGCTGGTGCGTTCGAAGATCACCAGGGTCGCCATCGGGACGACCATGGCGATCGCAAGGGTGATCAGGAAGATGCCGATGATGAAACCGATGATGCGTAGGGTCGGCAACGCCATGAAGAAAGCTCGGATGTGGGAGTGGCGCCATTCTACCCGTGGTGCGAGTCTTGTAAACCGAGGGGGGCAGGGCGACCCGGGTCAAAATGTGGGAGGGGGCTTGCTCCCGATGACGGCGGGTCAGCAGATAGATCTTTCACTGAGCCACCGTCATCGGGAGCAAGCCCCCTCCCACAAGGGATTTGTGGTGGTAGATAGGGCGTATGAAAAAGGCGACCCGAAGGTCGCCTTGTTCAATGCGGCACGGATCAGAACTCGTGATCCGCGTTATCCGGGTTCAGGTCGCTGATGCCCAGCTTGCCGGCGGCGGTTTCGATCGCGCCGGTCTGCTTGACCAGCGCGGCAATCGCGTCACGCACGATCTGGTTGCCTTTGTCATTGCCGGCGGCGATCAGTTGGTCGTAGTGCTCACCGTTGTTGGCGTGATCGACCATGACTTGGATCTTCGCTTCAGTGGCAGCCAGGTCAGCCTTCAGCGCAGCGTCGGCCGCCGGGTCAACCTTGGCCACCAGCGACGACAGGCTGGCGCCGGTCATTTGGGTGCCGTCGGTGCGGGTGTACTCGCCCAGGTAGACGTTGCGGATGCCTTTGGCATCGTAGAAGTGCGAGTTGTGGGTGTTGTCGCTGAAGCAATCCTGCTCGTCTTCCGGCGAGTTGGCTTCCAGGGAGACTTTCATGCGCTCACCGGCCAGCTCACCCAGGGACAGGCTGCCCATGCCGAACAACATTTTACGCAGGCCGTCGGTGGCAGGTTCCGACTCCAGGGTGGCGCGGTAATTGTCTTCGACGTTGGGCTTCCAGTTGCCGACCATTTCTTCCAGGTCGCTGACCAGCAATTGGGTCACGGCGCGCAGGTAGGTGCGACGACGCTCGTTGTGGCCGCCGGTGGCGCCGTCGCCGGTCATGTAGTCCGACGCCGGGCGGTTGCCCGCGCCTGGGCCGGTGCCGTTGAGGTCCTGGCCCCAGAGCAGGAACTCGATCGCGTGATAGCCGGTGGCGACGTTGGCTTCGGAACCCCCCAGTTCATTGAGGCTGGCGAGTTTTTCCGGGGTGATGTCCTTCACGTCGACCTTGTCTTCGCCCACCTGGATCTGGGTGTTGGCGATGATGTTGGCGTTGGCGCCCGGGTTGCCCAGGGCGTGCTCGTAGGATTTGTCGACGTAGTCGATCAGTCCTTCATCGAGAGGCCAGGCGTTCACTTGGCCTTCCCAGTCGTCGATGATGGTGTTGCCGAAACGGAACACTTCGCTCTGCAGGTACGGCACACGGGCGGCAACCCAAGCGGCGCGGGCGGCTTTCAGGGTTTCGTCGTTCGGGTTGGCGAGGAAGGTGTCGATTGCGGTCTGCAGGGTTTTCGCGGTGGATTCGGCGTCGCTGTACACCGCGAACACCATGTCGGCGTAATGCGCGACCACGGCCTTGGCGGCTGCCTCGTCGACCTGGCCAGCCGGAGCCGCCGCAGGTGCGGTGCTGCTGGCGGCTGCGGGTGCTTGAGGCGCGGCCGCCTTGTCTTTACCTTCGCCGCAACCGGCGAGAGAAATGGCAAGGGCCAGCAGACTGGCGGTGGCCAGGGGCATACGAATCATGGCGAACATCCTGCTTCGGTTGGGGTTGGGGCACGCGAGGGCGCGCAAAACTGCGACATAATGCGAAAGATTTGCATTTTGTGTAAAGCGTTATACGCGGGAAATATTTGGTATTGCTTTGCACGGTCAAAGAATCGCCGCGTTATTGCGCTCGGATTGTTTCAAGTACACCGCCAACTCACGGGCCGGCAGGGGTTTGCTGTAGTAGTAACCCTGCCCCTCATGGCAGCCCTCGGCGATGATGTAGGCCTCTTGCTCGGCAGTTTCAACGCCCTCGGCAATCACCTGCATGCCCAGGCTTTTGCCCAACTGGATGATGGCGCGCACGATGGTGGCATCGTCGTCATCATCGAGCAGGTCCTGGACGAAGCTCTTGTCGATCTTCATTTTGTCCAGAGGCAGGCTTTTCAGGTAGCTCAGCGACGAATAGCCGGTACCGAAGTCATCGATGGCGATCAGCGCGCCGGAGCGTCGCAGGCTCAATAAGTGCTGGGCGGCGGTGCTGATGTCTTCCATCAGGCCGGTCTCGGTGACTTCCAGCTCCAGGCTACGGGGTGGCAAGCGGTAGATCTGCATCAGGTTATTGACCACCCGCGGCAACTCGGTGTGGTGCAACTGCACGGTGGACAGGTTGACCGCCATGCGCAGCTCGGTGAAACCCAGGTCGTGCCATTCGCGCAACTGTCGGCATGCCTGGTCGAGTACCCACTCGCCAATCGGAATAATCGTACCGTTCTGTTCCGCCAGGGGGATAAACAGGTCGGGTGGTACCAGGCCGTGTTCCGGATGCTGCCAGCGGATCAGCGCTTCCACGCCGACCACGCGGTGGTCGCGGTAACTGATCTGGGGTTGGTACACCAAGTGGAATTGGTCCCGGCTCAGGGCATCGCGCAGGTCTTTTTCCAGTTCGCGGCGGCGGCGCATTTCGCTGTCGACGCTGGCGATGTAGAACTGATAGCGGTTACGCGAGCGGCTCTTGGCCAGGGTCATCGTTTGTTCGGCTTTTTGCAGCAGCTTCTCAGTGCTGTCGCCGTCTTCCGGGAACAGCGTGATGCCGATGGTAGCGCGCAGGCGGATCTGATCCTGGTCGAGGGCGAATGCCTCCTCCAGGTCATCCAGGATGCTTTGTGCCAGCTCGGCGGCCTCGTAAGGCTGCTCGATATCGGCCTGAACCAGCGCGAACTGGTCGCCCCCCAGGCGGGCCAGGGCGCCGAGGCGGCCGCTGTGGGCACGCAGACGGTCGGCCAGTGCCAGCAGCAATTTGTCGCCGGCCTGGTAGGTAAACTGTTCGTTGACGCTCTTGAAGTCGTCCAGCCCGACGCACAGCACTGCCACACGGCGTTGTCGGCGGCCGGCGTCGATCAGGATCTTGTCCAACTGCTCCTGCAGCTTCTGCCGATTCGGCAGGCCAGTGAGAAAGTCGTACTGGGCCATGCGCAGCAGGCTGGATTCGGCCTCATGGCGCAGGTGGGTATTGCGCTCGATGGATTCGAGCAACTGGTTGGCCGTGTTGATCCACAACCCCAGCTCATTGCGTTCATGGCCCTTGAGTTGGGGGATTTTGTGTTCGCTGGGCCGGTCCGGGTTGATTGATGTCAGATGTTCGATAATCCGCGACAGCGGTTTGGTCAGCAGCCAGTGATACACCAGGTACAGCACCAGGCCCATGGCCAAGGCGCGCAGTACGCCGGACACAAAGATGATCACCGAGCTGACAATAAAACCTTTGCCGTAGGTGGCCGTGTCCAGGGTGATGCTCAGGTCGCCGTAATATTCGCTGTAGGGGCCTTTGCCGACCAATGCGGTGGTGAAGGTGCGTTCCTGGCCCAGAATCAGGTCGGTCAGCCAGCGGGTGGGCGATTGCTGCAAGGCGCGGCTTTTTTCCGCGAGCATGGTTTCGTTGGGATGGCCAATGGAGGCCATGCGCACGGCGTCGTCCTGAAACAGACCCTCGATGACCTGCATACCCATCTCGCGATCCAGGCTGTAGACGGCCTGGGTCGAGGGGTCGCGAAACATGTCGAGAATGCGTTGGGCATCGCCCGCCACGGCCTGGTGTGTCTTGTAGGCATCGAAAACGATCTGCGCCACGCTCAACGCCACGCCCACGATCAATGCCGACAACAGCACAACCCGTAGCAACTTCACCGACAAGCTGTTTTTGAGTTCCAGCTTCAAAGGGTCATTCCTTGTTCCATGCGGGTAGCCTCAATATGCCATGAGTATTGGCAATCTCGGGGTGTCAGTCAAAGGAACATTGGGGCAAAGCAGGTTTGAAGTCGGTCATCAGGTGGTGCAGGGCGGATTTGCATCCGCCTGCAAGGGGCGCAGTCGGTATCAGAAGGTCAACGTACGCTTTGTCGTTTCTTGAAGACTCGAAAAATCCAGGTTTTTGTTTTGAGGCTCCAGAGCGTTGCCCAGCGCCTTGGCCAGTACATCGGCGAAGGGTTGGACAAGCGGGGTGACGGCGCTGGTGATATCTCCAGCGGCTTTGGCGACGTCGCCGATGAGGGGCAGCGCGGCGAGTGCTCCAATGGACATAGTTAATTCTCCGACAGGTATGAGAGGCGAATTCCTCTGCATGCCTGGGTGGCGTTGCCGGTTCGCTCAGTTCCGTCGCCCATGAAAAAGCCCGGCATTCGCCGGGCTTTTTCTACTGCAAGTGTTGCTTAGGCAGTGAAGGTCTTGCCTTCGAACTGCTCAGCCACGAACTTCCAGTTGACCAGGTTCCAGAACGCTTCCACATACTTTGGACGCACGTTGCGGTAGTCGATGTAGTAAGCGTGTTCCCACACGTCGCAGGTCAGCAGCGGGGTGTCGCCGCTGGTCAGCGGGTTGCCGGCGCCGATGGTGCTGGCCAGGGCCAGGGAACCGTCAGCCTTTTTCACCAGCCAGCCCCAACCGGAACCGAAGGTGCCGACGGAAGTCTTGGTGAACTCTTCCTTGAACTTGTCGAACGAACCGAACGCAGCGTTGATGGCTTCAGCCAGGGCGCCGGTCGGTTGGCCGCCGGCGTTTGGCGCCAGGCAGTTCCAGTAGAAGGTGTGGTTCCAGACCTGAGCGGCGTTGTTGAAGATGCCGCCCGAAGAGGATTTGACGATCTCTTCCAGGGTCTTGCCTTCGAACTCGGTGCCAGGCACCAGGTTGTTCAGGTTCACGACATAGGTGTTGTGGTGCTTGTCGTGGTGGTATTCCAAGGTTTCCTTGGAAATGTGCGGCTGCAGGGCATCGTGTGCGTACGGCAGCGGCGGCAATTCGAAAGCCATGATGATTCTCCTAATCAGGTCAGTTGCGGTGAGCGCAAGGCCGATCACGGGCGGCCAAACAAGCGCCGGGGAGTTTGAACTCTTTGCGGCGCAGGGTCCGGATCATAGCACCGGGGGTGTGGCAAAACCACGCAACAACTGTGTGGGATAGAGGTTCCAGAGCGTTTTGGAATATTCGTCAGGCGCTGATCAATTGATAGGCCACGCTGAACATCATCACCGCGACCAAAAGATCCAGCAGGCGCCAGGTTGCCGGGCGTGCCAACCAGGGCGCCAGCCACGCCGCGCCCAGCGCCAGGGTGGCGAACCACAGGAACGAGGCGCTGGCCGCACCGGCCACATAGGCGCCCGGTTCGGTTTGCTGAGCGCCCAGGGAGCCTATCAACAGCACGGTGTCCAGATACACATGGGGGTTGAGCAGCGTCACCGCCAAGGCACTGAGCAAGACAGCGCGCAGTGAACGCGCCTTGAAGGCGTCGCCGTGTTCCAGGCTTTGCTTTGAAAACGCCCGACGTAGCGCCGAGGTGCCATACCACAACAGGAACGCCGCGCCGCCCCAGCGGGCAATCGCCAGCAGCAGCGGGTTCTGGGCCAGCACCGTGGCCAGGCCGAACACCCCGGCGGCCACCAAGATGGCATCGCACACAATGCACAGGGCCGCCACCGGCAGGTGATGCTCACGGCGCAGGCTTTGCGCCAATACAAAGGCGTTCTGCGTGCCGATCGCCATGATCAGGCCAAGCGCCACCAGCAGTCCGTTCACATAACTTTGCCACATAAGGTTTACTCCGCGTCCGATGCCAATTGCCGTAAAACCCGCAGCGCGCGCTCGGCGTCGGCGCGGCCGACAAACAGGTGGTCGTGGTAGTAGCCGGCGATCACGTTGCAACTGATGCCGGCCTTGCCCAGCGCGCCGGCGAAAGCGGCGGTCAGGCCCACGGCTTCCAGGGCCGAATGCACGTTCAAGGTGATCCAGGCCGCGACATACTCGAAAGCCAAGCCGGCTTGTTGCGCTTGTTGGCGCTCGAGGATCAGGGTCAGGCCTTCCTGCTCGCGAAAGCTGCCGATGATCTCGCAGCCTTCGGGAATACGTCGGTCGGGCAGGGTGCAGAACACGTAGTCACCCTCATGCAACTGCGGGCTCATGCTGCGCAGCAGGGTTGCCAGGGCGGTTTCGCCAGCCATGTGAAGGTTCCTTTCGAACGTGAAGAGGTGAAATACGACGAAGCAATGCTGGTCATTTTCATCGGGTAGGCTGTATAAGAAAAACCAATATTGCTGATCGCTCATTAGAGAAACTGATGTTCGACTATAAATTGCTCTCCGCCCTGGCGGCGGTGGTGGAACAGGCGGGCTTTGAGCGCGGTGCGCAGGTGTTGGGGTTGTCGCAGTCGGCGATTTCCCAGCGTATCAAGTTGCTCGAGGCGCGCATCGGCCAACCGGTGCTGGTGCGGGCTACGCCGCCGACGCCTACGGATATCGGCCGGCGGCTGCTCAACCACGTCCAACAAGTGCGGTTGCTGGAGCGTGACCTGCAAAGCCAGGTGCCCGCACTGGACGAGGAAGGTATGCCTGAGCGGCTGCGCATCGCCCTGAATGCCGACAGCCTCGCCACATGGTGGGCGCAGGCGGTCAGCGATTTTTGCGCCGAGCAGCATTTGTTGCTGGACTTGGTGGTGGAGGACCAGACCGTGGGCCTCAAGCGCATGCGGGCCGGCGAAGTGGCGGCCTGTATCTGCGCCAGCGAACGCCCTGTGGCGGGAGCGCGCAGCCTGTTGCTCGGCGCCATGCGTTATCGCGCGCTGGCCAGCCCGGCCTTTATTGCCAGGCACTTTCCCGAGGGCGTGCGGGCCGAACAACTGGCGCGTACGCCGGCTTTGGTGTTCGGTCCGGATGATTTCCTGCAACACCGATACCTGGCATCCCTCGGTGTGGACGGTGGTTTTGAGCACCATTTGTGCCCCTCGTCCGAAGGTTTTATTCGCCTGACAGAGGCCGGCCTGGGCTGGGGCCTGGTGCCCGAATTGCAGGTGCGTGATCAATTGGAGAAAGGCGTATTGGTCGAGTTGTTGCCAGATAAGCCCATCGATGTGCCGCTGTACTGGCATCATTGGCGCAGTGGCGGGCAGTTGTTGGGGCTGTTGACCGACCATCTGGCCCAGGCCTGTGGCCAATGGTTGGTGCCCTATCAGCAGTAACAAGCGTCAAGCTGCAAGCTGCAAGAAAAGCTTGCGGATCGTTTTTAACTTGTAGCTTGAGGCTTGACGCTGGCAGCTGCATCCGTAGGAGGCTTCATGAAAATTCTGGTCACCGGCGCAAGCGGCTTCATCGGCGGGCGTTTTGCGCGTTTCGCCCTGGAGCAGGGCCTGGACGTGCGGGTCAACGGGCGACGTGCCGAGGGGGTCGAGCACCTTGTCAGGCGCGGTGCCGAGTTTATCCAGGGTGATTTGAATGATGCCGACCTGGTGCGCGAGCTGTGCCGTGACGTCGAAGCCGTGGTGCACTGCGCCGGCGCTGTCGGGCTGTGGGGCAAGTACCAGGATTTTCATCAGGGTAATGTGCTGGTCACCGAAAATGTCGTTGAAGCCTGCCTCAAGCAACGGGTCGGGCGCCTGGTGCACTTGTCGTCACCGTCGATCTACTTTGACGGGCGCGATCATCTGGGGTTGACCGAAGAACAGGTGCCCAAGCGTTTCAAGCACCCCTATGCCGCCACCAAATACCTGGCGGAACAGAAAGTCTTCGGGGCCCAGGAGTTCGGCCTGGAAGTGCTGGCTTTGCGCCCTCGATTTGTGACCGGCGCCGGCGATATGAGCATCTTCCCGCGTTTGCTGAAGATGCAGCGCAAGAATCGCCTGGCCATTGTCGGCGACGGGCTGAACAAGGTCGACTTCACCAGCGTGCACAACCTGAACGAAGCTCTCCTCAGTAGCTTGCTGGCCCCAGGTTCGGCGTTGGGCCGGGCCTACAACATCAGCAACGGCACGCCGGTGCCGGTGTGGGATGTGGTGAACTACGTGATGCGCCAGATGGACCTGCCGCAGGTCACCCGTTATCGATCTTACGGCTTGTCCTACAGCGTGGCGGCGTTGAACGAAGCGTTTTGCGCGATGTGGCCGGGTCGTCCGGAGCCGGCGCTGTCACGCCTGGGCATGCAGGTGATGAACAAAGATTTCACCCTCGACATCAGTCAGGCGAGGCATTATCTGGACTACGAGCCCAAGGTCAGCCTGTGGACCGCGCTCGACGAGTTCTGCGCTTGGTGGAAGGCCCAGGACCCCGGCCTGAAGTAGTTTCACCAGCAGCGACACATCGGGAACCGAATTCGTGGTTCCGGGTCGACCAGTGCGCGGGGAACGCGGTTTATAATCCCGGCGCTCGGCCTTCCAGCTAGCCATCTCATTGATTCAAGGTAGATTCATGCGTAACGATGCCAACGACGAATTCGACAACGTTCCCACCCTGCGGGCCGATCAAGGGGATGACGATGATTTCGTGCCGACTCCCGCCACCTCCGTGCGCTCGCGCAACACCAAGGTGGTCAATGTCAAAAGAGCCAGCACCGGCCCATTGTGGGCCTTGGTCGGCGCGCTGCTGATCGCCTTTGCCGGCCTGGCCTGGTGGAGCTTCCAGCAGATTTCCCTGATGGGCCAGCAGTTGGTCGCCACCCAGGAGAGTTTCGCGCGCATCAGCGAGGAAGCGGCGGGGCGCCTGCAGGATATTTCCGGCAAGGTCGTGGCCAGTGAGGCCAACGTCAACAACGGCAGCGAAGCGCTGAAGTTGCAGATCAAGCAGCTGGAAACCCAATTGCTGGAGCAGGGCAAGCAACAAGTGGGCGTGGCCGGTCAGGCGAGCGAACTGGACCAGCGCCTGGCGCAAATGACCACCAATGCCACGGAGCTTGCGAATGCCAATGCCAAGTTGCAGGGCCAGGTCCAGGCGTTGACCGAGGCCGTCGCCAGCCTCAAGGCGGCGCAGGGTGAGACCAAGGAGCTGGCGAACGACGTGGCGGCCTTGAAGAAACAGGGCAATCCGAGCGCGGCCATCGCCCGCCTCGAGCAGGACCTGCTGGTACTCAAGAGCGCACAGGAAAACCAGCCCGCCAACAGCGACGCACCCACCAATAAAGAGTTCGACGTGTTCCGCATCCAGACCACGCGCAACATCACCACCTTGCAGAGCCAGGTGCAGAACTTGAATCAACGTCTCAATGCGCCAGCGGCCGCTACGCCGCTCGGTCAGTAAAGCTTGTTGGTAAATGTCACCGCTTGGTGACATTTACCATCAGTTTCGTTACTTGCCCCTCTTTCGCCCTTGTTTAGACTCGGTCATCCCATAAAAAAAACAAGGGCCACCCATGACCACCCAACCACTGCCTGCCAGCAGTTGGCTGAATGCACCTGCCCATCACGCCTGGCTTGCCGGCGAAGGACAGCGCCTGTTGGCATTTGCCAAAGCCTCTCGACTGCCTGACGGCTTCGGCAATCTCGATGACAAAGGCCAACTGCCGGCCGATGCCTACGCCGAAACCATGAACACCGCGCGCATGACCCATAGTTTCGCCATGGCCCAGGTCATGGGGCTGCCGGGTTACGCCGACCTGGTCGCCCACGGCGTCGCGGCGCTCAGAGGGCCACTGCGCGACAGTGAGCACGCCGGCTGGTTCGCCACCCCCAATGCCCGCGATGGCAACCACGGTAAAGCGGCTTATTTGCATGCCTTCGTCGCCCTGGCCGCCAGCTCGGCGGTGGTGGCCGGCGCGCCAGGTGCACAGGACCTGTTGAACGATGCCATCCATGTCATCGACCAATTCTTCTGGAGCGAGGAGGAGGGCGTGATGCTCGAATCCTTTGCCCGGGACTGGACCGGTGTCGAAGCCTATCGCGGTGCCAACAGCAACATGCACGCCACCGAAGCATTCCTGGCCCTGGCCGATGTCACCGGTGATCGACGCTGGTTGGACCGGGCGCTGCGTATCGTCGAGCGGGTTATCCACACCCACGCGGCGGCTAATCGGTTCATGGTGATCGAGCATTTCGACACTCGTTGGCAACCGCTGCCCGGTTACAACGAAGACAACCCTGCTGACGGCTTTCGCCCTTACGGCATCACCCCCGGTCACGGTTTTGAGTGGGCGCGGCTGGTGCTGCACCTGGAGGCTGCGCGTCTGCAAGCCGGGCTGGTCACGCCGGACTGGCTGGTGAGCGATGCTCAAGGCCTGTTCGCCAGCGCCTGCGAGCACGCCTGGGCCGTGGATGGCGCCCCCGGCATCGTCTACACCCTGGATTGGAACCAGCGCCCGGTGGTACGCGAACGCTTGCATTGGACCCACGCCGAAGCCAGTGCCGCTGCCCAGGCACTGCTCAAGCGTACCGCTGATGCGCATTACGAGATGTGGTACCGACGCTTCTGGGAGTTCTGCGAGACCCACTTTATCGACAGGACCCACGGCAGCTGGCACCACGAACTCGACCCGCACAACCAACCCAGCAGCAACATTTGGGGTGGCAAGCCGGACCTGTACCATGCCTGGCAAGCGGTGGTGCTGCCCGCACTCCCTCTGTCACCCAGTATGACCAGTGCTTTAGGTCGGGGCCTGTATGTCACAAGGTGGTGACATTTGTGCGTCCCTTTGTTACCTGCGCCCTGAACATCCCTGTTTAAACTCCGTGCAGCGCAAGCTCTAGACTTGCATGCATAACAACAAGAAAAGGTACTCAGATGAACGCGATTAATCGCCTCGCCGTCGCTATTTCCATTGCCTCGTTGTTTCCCCTCAGTGCATTTGCCGCCGACTCGAAAGGCACGGTTGAAGTTGTGCATTGGTGGACCTCCGGCGGTGAAAAAGCGGCCGTAGATGTCCTGAAGGCCCAAGTTGAGAAAGACGGCTTCACCTGGAAGGACGGTGCTGTTGCAGGTGGCGGTGGCGCCACTGCCATGACCGTGCTGAAAAGCCGTGCAGTCGCCGGCAACCCACCAGGCGTTGCTCAGATCAAAGGTCCGGACATCCAGGAATGGGCATCCACCGGCCTGCTCGACACTGACGTGCTCAAAGACGTCGCCAAAGAAGAAAAGTGGGACTCCCTGCTCGACAAGAAAGTCTCCGATACCGTGAAGTACGAGGGCAACTACGTTGCCGTGCCGGTCAACATCCACCGCGTGAACTGGCTGTGGATCAACCCGGAAGTCTTCAAGAAAGCCGGTATCACCAAGAACCCGACCACCCTCGAAGAATTCTACGCTGCCGGTGACAAGCTCAAGGCCGCGGGCTTCATTCCGCTCGCCCACGGTGGCCAGCCTTGGCAGGACAGCACCGTATTCGAAGCGGTGGTGTTGTCTGTGATGGGGGCTGATGGCTACAAGAAAGCCCTGGTTGACCTGGACAACGCCGCGCTGACCGGCCCGGAAATGGTCAAGGCCCTGACTGAGCTGAAGAAAGTCGCGACCTACATGGACGTCGACGGTAAAGGCCAGGACTGGAACCTCGAAGCGGGCAAGGTCATCAACGGCAAGGCCGGCATGCAGATCATGGGTGACTGGGCCAAGTCCGAATGGACTGCCGCCAAGAAAGTCGCCGGCAAAGACTACGAGTGCGTAGCCTTCCCGGGCACCGACAAAGCCTTTACTTACAACATCGACTCCCTGGCGGTGTTCAAGGTCAAAGACAAGGGCACTCAGGCCGGTCAGCAGGACATCGCCAAAGTGGTGCTGGGTGAAAACTTCCAGAAAGTGTTCAGCATCAACAAGGGCTCGATCCCTGTGCGCAACGACATGCTCCATGAAATGGACAAGCTTGGCTTCGACTCCTGCGCCCAGACTGCGGCCAAGGACTTCCTGGCTGACGCCCAGACCGGCGGCTTGCAACCAAGCATGGCGCACAACATGGCCACCACCCTGGCCGTGCAAGGTGCGTTCTTTGATGTCGTAACCAACTACATCAACGACCCGAAAGCCGACCCGGCCGACACCGCCAAGAAACTTGGCGCTGCGATCAAGTCTGCGAAGTAACGGTTAGCACGGCTGGTCCTTGTGAGGGGAAACCCCCTGACCCCTCACGAGGCATGCTCTTGTAGTCCTTTTTCCCTGTACTGGATTTTCCCATGAGTTCTGTTGCTGTGTTCAGCAAGGCCTCGCCGTTCGATGCACTGCAGCGCTGGCTCCCCAAACTGGTGCTGGCGCCCAGCATGTTCATCGTTCTGGTGGGCTTCTACGGCTACATCCTGTGGACGTTCGTGCTGTCGTTCACCACCTCCACGTTCCTGCCTAACTACACCTGGGCCGGCCTTGCGCAATACGCGCGCTTGTTCGACAACGACCGCTGGTGGGTGGCGAGCAAAAACCTGGCGGTTTTCGGCGGGATGTTTATCGGTATCACCTTGGTGATCGGCGTGACACTGGCGATTTTCCTCGACCAGAAGATCCGTCGTGAAGGCTTTATCCGCACCATTTACCTGTACCCGATGGCGCTTTCGATGATCGTCACCGGTACGGCCTGGAAATGGCTGCTCAACCCGGGCATGGGCCTGGACAAACTCCTGCGGGACTGGGGCTGGGAAGGCTTCCGTCTCGACTGGCTGATCGACCCTGATCGCGTCGTTTACTGCCTGGTGATTGCCGCCGTGTGGCAAGCCTCCGGCTTTATCATGGCGATGTTCCTGGCGGGCCTGCGTGGTGTTGATCAATCGATCATCCGTGCCGCGCAGATCGACGGCGCCAGCCTGCCGCGCATCTACTGGAGCGTGGTGCTGCCCAGCCTGCGCCCGGTGTTCTTCAGTGCAGTGATGATCCTGGCGCACATTGCGATCAAGAGCTTCGACCTGGTCGCCGCCATGACGGCCGGTGGTCCGGGCTACTCGTCCGACCTGCCCGCCATGTTCATGTACTCGTTCACCTTCAGTCGTGGCCAGATGGGCATGGGCTCGGCCAGTGCAATCCTGATGCTCGGCGCGATCCTCGCGATCATCGTGCCTTACCTGTATTCCGAGCTGAGGACCAAGCGTCATGACTAGTCTCGCTTCCAAACCTGCCATCAGCCTGAGCCGCATCGCGATCTATGCGGTGCTGATCCTCGCGGTGCTGCTGTACCTGGTGCCGCTGGTAGTGATGCTGCTGACCAGCTTCAAGACCCCGGAAGATATCAGCACCGGCAACCTGCTGAGCTGGCCGACCGTGGTCAGCGGTATCGGCTGGGTCAAGGCCTGGGCCACCGTGGACGGCTACTTCTGGAACTCGATCAAGATCACCGTTCCGGCCGTACTGATTTCCAC
The DNA here is from genome assembly GCF_022836895.1 of Pseudomonas palleroniana. Classification (NCBI taxonomy): domain Bacteria; kingdom Pseudomonadati; phylum Pseudomonadota; class Gammaproteobacteria; order Pseudomonadales; family Pseudomonadaceae; genus Pseudomonas; species Pseudomonas palleroniana. The sequence goes on from NZ_CP092411.1 coordinate 1,881,949, forward strand.
CGCCATTGGCGCACTGAACGGCTATGTGCTGTCGTTCTGGCGCTTCAAAGGCTCGCAGCTGTTCTTCGGCTTGCTGCTGTTTGGCTGCTTCCTGCCGTTCCAGACCGTACTGCTGCCCGCGTCGTTCACCCTCGGCAAGATGGGCCTGGCCAGCACCACCACCGGCCTGGTGTTTGTACACGTGGTCTACGGACTGGCGTTTACTACACTGTTTTTCCGTAACTACTACGTGAGCATTCCTGACGCGCTGATCAAGGCCGCACGGCTGGACGGTGCAGGTTTCTTCACCATCTTCCGTCAGATCATTCTGCCGATGTCGACGCCGATCATCATGGTCTGCCTGATCTGGCAGTTCACCCAGATCTGGAACGACTTCCTGTTCGGTGTGGTGTTCTCCAGCGGCGACTCCCAGCCCATCACGGTGGCGCTGAACAACCTGGTCAACACCAGCACCGGGGCCAAGGAATATAACGTGGATATGGCGGCGGCGATGATCGCCGGGCTGCCGACCCTGCTGGTCTATGTGATCGCAGGCAAGTATTTCGTGCGCGGCCTCACGGCTGGCGCGGTCAAGGGGTAATCATGGCTACGCTTGAACTTCGCAATGTAAACAAGACCTATGGCGCCGGCTTGCCCGACACCTTGAAGAACATCGAACTGTCGATCAAGGAAGGTGAGTTCCTGATCCTGGTCGGCCCTTCGGGTTGCGGTAAATCCACGCTGATGAACTGCATCGCCGGGCTTGAGACCATCACCGGCGGTGCGATCATGATCGGCGATCAGGACGTCAGCGGCATGAGCCCCAAGGACCGTGACATCGCCATGGTGTTCCAGTCCTACGCGCTGTATCCAACCATGAGCGTGCGCGAGAACATCGAGTTCGGCTTGAAAATCCGCAAGATGCCCCAGGCCGATATCGATGCCGAAGTGGCGCGCGTGGCCAAGCTGCTGCAGATCGAACACCTGCTCAATCGCAAGCCGGGCCAGTTGTCCGGTGGCCAGCAACAGCGCGTGGCCATGGGCCGTGCCCTGGCGCGTCGGCCGAAGATCTACCTGTTCGACGAACCGCTGTCCAACCTCGACGCCAAGCTGCGGGTCGAGATGCGCACCGAAATGAAACTGATGCACCAGCGCCTGAAAACCACCACGGTCTACGTGACCCACGACCAGATCGAAGCGATGACCCTGGGCGACAAAGTGGCGGTGATGAAGGACGGCATCATCCAGCAGTTCGGTACGCCGAAAGAGATTTATAACGACCCGGCCAACCAGTTCGTCGCGAGCTTTATCGGTTCGCCGCCGATGAACTTCGTACCGCTGCGCTTGCAGCGCAAGGACGGTCGCCTGGTGGCGCTGCTCGATAGCGGCCAGGCCCGCTGCGAGTTGGCGCTCAATGTGTCGGATGCCGGCCTGGAAGACCGCGACGTGATCCTGGGCCTGCGCCCGGAGCAAATCATGTTGGCCAACGGCGAGGGCGACAGCGCGTCGAGCATTCGTGCCGAAGTCCAGGTCACCGAACCGACCGGCCCGGACACCTTGGTGTTCGTGCAACTCAACGACACCAAGGTCTGCTGCCGCCTGGCACCCGATGTGGCGCCCCAGGTCGGTGAGACCCTGACCCTGCAATTCGATCCGGCCAAGGTCCTGTTGTTCGACGCCAACACTGGCGAGCGTCTGGGCACTGCTGCCGCATCGCCTGCGCTCGGGCACACCGGCAACGTGGCCCAATTCAAAGGTCGTTGAGTCTATAACTTGTTGTTTTAGATAAAAAAATGTAACCCGCGTTAGATAAAAACAGTTTAATAACAATAAAGACGAGGATGTAGGGATGAAAAAGCAACACAACAACACCCGGCTGATCTGCCAACTGTCAGCAGCAGCAGCCCTTGTACTGTCCGCCAATGCGATGGCGGCCGATGCATTCAGTGCCGACTCCAAGTGGATGACCGGTGATTGGGGCGGCGAGCGGACCAAGCTGATCGAGCAAGGTATCGACATCAAGGCTGACTACGTGGGTGAAATGGGCGCCAACCTGCATGGCGGCTACAACGACGACAAGACTGGCCGTTACTCCGACCAGTTCGGTCTGGGCGTGGCGCTGGACCTGCAGAAGCTGTGGGGCTGGGACAACACCCAGGCCAAGATCCAGTTGACCAACCGTAATGGCCAGAACATCTCCAACGACCGTATTGGCGACCCGCGTGCCGGCACGCTGAGCTCGTCCATGGAAGTCTACGGCCGTGGCCACATGGTGCGTTTGACCCAGTTCTGGATCCAGCACCAGATGTTCGACAACAAGCTGGACGTGAAACTCGGCTACTTCGGCGAAGGCGAAGACTTCAACACCTTCCCATGCGACTTCCAGAACCTGTCGTTCTGCGGCTCGCAAGTGGGTAACTACGTCAACACCTGGTACAACTGGCCGGTGGCCCAGGCCGCTATCCGCTTGAAGTACAACATCACGCCAGAGCTGTATGCGCAAATCGGTGCGTACAACCAGAACCCGTCGCAGTTGGAGCACGGTAACGGCTTCAAGCTCAGCGGCAGCGGTACCAAGGGTACTGTGATTCCGGTGGAATTGGTCTGGTCGCCGAAGGTGAACAACCTGCCGGGCGAATACCGTGTGGGTTACTACAAGAGCGCGGCCGACGCCAGCGATGTACGTGAAGACGTCAATGGTAACGATGCGGCCACCACCGGCGCAGCCTACCGTCTGCGCAGCAGCAAAACCGGTTACTGGTTCGTTGCGCAACAGCAACTCACCACCCATAACGGTGATGCTTCGCGCGGCTTGAACATTGCCGCCAACGCGACCTTCCACGATAAAGACACCAACCTGGTCGATAACTACCAGTCGCTGATGCTGGTGTACAAAGGGCCATTTGATGCCCGTGCCAAAGATGACGTCGGTATTGGTATTTCCCGTATCCACGCCAACAGTGATGTGAAGAAAAACTCCGAGTTGCTCAATGAGGCGGGTGGTTTCACCGACTACAGCCAGGCGGGTTACGCGCCTCTGCGTAACACCGAGTACAACGTCGAGCTCAACTATGGCATCCACGTCACCAACTGGCTGACCGTGCGTCCTAACCTGCAATACATCAAGAACCCAGGTGGCGTCGACCAAGTCGACAACGCGTTGGTAGCGGGCCTGAAAATTCAGTCTACGTTCTAACGCTGTTGCGATAAGCTCCTTCTCTCTGTGCGCATTTTGCGGGTAGCCATGGCTACCCGCTTTTTTTGGGGCGCACTGTGATGATCTTCAGGACCGTGGCACATGCATGAGCATCCGCTGCAACGCTTTTTCAAATCCCTGCGCGAGCGTCCGGTGTTCGCCTGGGAGCGCTTTCAGATGCGCGACGTATTGGTGATCGACCATCCGCTGTGCCAGGCGGTGTTCAGTCGCCAGGGGGCGCAACTGTTGCATTTCCAGCCGCACGGCCAGAAACCCTGGTTGTGGTGTGCAGCCAAGTGGCCACAGGTGGGTGCCATTCGTGGTGGTGTGCCGGTGTGCTGGCCCTGGTATGGCCGCCATCCAAGTGAAAACGCATGGCCGTCCCATGGCTGGGCGCGGCTGATCGACTGGAAGCTGCTCGACAGCAGCAGCGACGACGATGGTGTGCGTCTGCACTGGCAATTACGCCTGTGCGACTGGCAGGTCGACTTGCATGCGCACCTGGGCGAAACCCTGGAATTGCGCCTGAGCACTGAACATCAGGACGAACTCCCTTGCCAGTTGAGCCATGCTTTGCACGCTTACTGGCGTATTGGTCACGTTGATGAGGTAGCGCTGTCTGGGCTCGATGGGGCGCAAGGTTATGACCAGCTCAACCGTCAGGTCTGCCAGCAGGAAGGTGAGTTGCGAGTGGACGGTGGCTGCCAGCGGGTGTTCCAGCATGAGGGCGAATTGCATCTCAAAGACCATGCCTGGCAGCGCGAACTGTGTATCGACACCGGCGACAGCGCGGACACCGTGGTGTGGCATCCGGGGAGCCGGCCGTTGCTGGGCGTGAGTTTCAATGAGGCGTCGGGCTTTGTGTGCGTGGAGTCGGCAATGGCCGGAGCCAGCCTGGCGCCGGGGGAGAGGGCGCATCTGAGCTTGCAGGCCAGAGCCGGAGCTTAGATCGTTCCCACGCTCCGCGTGGGAATGCATCCAGTGATGCTCCGCGTCACGACTTCCAGCAGCGGACGCAGAGCGTCCAGGGCGGCGTTCCCACGCAGAGCGTGGGAACGATCAGGTGTCATGTGTGGGCTTTAGATCGTTCCCACGCTCCGCGTGGGAATGCATCCAGTGATGCTCCGCGTCACGACTTTCAGCAGCGGACGCAGAGCGTCCAGGGCGGCGTTCCCACGCGGAGCGTGGGAACGATCAGATGTCATGTGTGGGCTTTAGATCGTTCCCACGCTCCGCATGGGAATGCATCCAGTGATGCTCCGCGTCACGACTTCCAGCAGCGGACGCAGAGCGTCCAGGGCGGCGTTCCCACGCGGAGCGTGGGAACGATCAGATGTCATGTGTGGGCTTTAGATCGTTCCCACGCTCCGCGTGGGAATGCATCCAGTGACGCTCCGCGTCACGACTTTCAGCAGCGGACGCGGAGCGTCCAGGGCGGCGTTCCCACGCAGAGCGTGGGAACGATCAGATGTCATGTGTGGGCTTTAGATCGTTCCCACGCTCCGCGTGGGAATGCATCCAGTGACGCTCCGCGTCACGACTTTCAGCAGCGGACGCAGAGCGTCCAGGGCGGCGTACCCACGCAGAGCGTGGGAACGATCAGATGTCATGTGTGGGCTTTAGATCGTTCCCACGCTCCGCGTGGGAATGCATCCAGTGACGCTCCGCGTCACGACTTCCAGCAGCGGACGCAGAGCGTCCAGGGCGGCGTACCCACGCAGAGCGTGGGAACGATCAGATGTCATGTGTGGGCTTTAGATCGTTCCCACGCTCCGCATGGGAATGCATCCAGTGATGCTCCGCGTCACGACTTCCAGCAGCGGACGCAGAGCGTCCAGGGCGGCGTTCCCACGCGGAGCGTGGGAACGATCAGATGTCATGTGTGGGCTTTAGATCGTTCCCACGCTCCGCATGGGAATGCATCCAGTGATGCTCCGCGTCACGACTTTCAGCAGCGGACGCGGAGCGTCCAGGGCGGCGTTCCCACGCGGAGCGTGGGAACGATCAGTGGCTAGTTGAATTCGTCGCCCACCGGATACCGGCTGTCATTCAAGCTCTCTTTGATCTTGCGCAGATGCGGCTGGAAATCCACCCCGCGACGCAAGGTCATGCCGGTCGCCAGCACATCCAGTACCGTCAGTTGGATGATCCGCGACGTCATCGGCATGTAGATGTCGGTGTCTTCCGGCAGCGGAATGTTAAGACTCACGGTGCTGGCCTTGGCCAGCGGTGAGTTTTCGGCAGTCACGCCCAGCACCGAAGCACCATTGCTGCGTGCGATACGCGCCACTTCCACCAGCTCGCGGGTACGCCCGGTGTAGGAAATGATTACGAACAGCTCGCCCGTATGGGCCACCGAAGCGATCATGCGCTGCATCAGCACGTCGGCATGCGCGGTCACCGCCAGGTTGAAGCGGAAAAACTTGTGCAGCGCGTCCATGGCCACCGGAGCCGAGGCGCCCAGGCCGAAGAAGTGGATCTGCCGCGCCTGGATCAGCAAATCCACGGCCTTGCTGATCAGGGCCGGGTCCAGGGCCTGGCAGGCGCTGTCCAGGGAGGCAATGGCGCTGCCGAAGATCTTCTGGGTATACGCCTCAGGGTTATCATCGGCCTCCACTGCGCGGCTGACATAGGCCGCGCCACTGGCCAGGCTTTGCGCCAACTGCAATTTCAGTTCAGGGTAACCGCTGACACCGAACGAACGGCAGAAACGGTTGACCGTCGGCTCACTGACCGAGGCGGCCTGGGCGAGGGCGGCGATCGAGAAGCGGGTGGCCTGCTGCGGGTTAAGCAGGATGACTTCAGCGACTTTGCGCTCGGCCTTGTTTAATTCTTCGAGGCGGTTCTGGATCTGTTCCAGAAGATTTCGCACGCGGTCCATTCAGTCTTTCCTTCGGGCGACGATGCAAATATTAAGGGCAGCAACCAATCGACGAGCGGCCCTTTGAGGTGGCCTATCCTACTGAGGGTAGCTGAACACCACCACTCGGAATGCGTATTTTGGGAAAATGTTGTGGTTATTACTACATTTTTCCTTGAGTGATGCCTTGAAAAAAGGTATTTGTAGCTTAACTTGATAAAAGAACAAACATCATGCCTTCGATAACCGTAGAACCCTGCACCTTTGCCCTGTTTGGCGCCTTGGGTGATCTGGCGCTGCGCAAGTTATTTCCTGCCCTCTATCAACTCGATGGCGCCGGGCTCTTGCACGACGACACGCGCATCCTGGCCCTGGCCCGTGAAGCCGGGTCCGAGCAACAGCACCTGGCCCACATCGAAAAAGAACTGCGCAACTACGTCGGCAAGGAAATGGACGAGACCGTGGCCCAGCGCTTCCTGGCGCGCCTGGTCTATGTGCATGTCGATTTCATGCAGGCTGACGACTACGTCGCCCTCGCTGAAAAAGTCGGAGGCGAGCAACGACTGATCGCCTACTTCGCCACACCGGCGGCGGTATATGGCGCGATCTGCGAAAACCTGGCCAAGGTCGGCCTGGCTGAAAATACCCGTGTGGTCCTGGAAAAGCCCATCGGCTCCGACCTGGAGTCCTCGCGCAAGGTCAACGACGCCGTGGCGCAGTTTTTCCCGGAAAACCGCACGTATCGCATCGACCACTACCTGGGCAAGGAAACCGTCCAGAACCTGATCGCACTGCGGTTTGCCAACAGCCTGTTCGAAACCCAGTGGAACCAGAACTACATTTCCCACGTGGAAATCACCGTGGCCGAGCAGGTCGGTATTGAAGGCCGCTGGGGTTACTTCGACAAGGCCGGCCAACTGCGGGACATGATCCAGAATCACTTGCTGCAGCTGCTTTGCCTGATCGCCATGGACCCACCGGCCGACCTGTCCGCCGACAGTATTCGAGACGAGAAGGTCAAGGTGCTCAAGGCGCTGGCACCGATCAGCCCGGATGGCTTGACCACCCAAGTGGTGCGCGGCCAGTACATCGCCGGCTACAGCGCCGGCAAGCCGGTGCCGGGTTACCTGGAAGAAGAGAATTCCAACACCCAGAGCGACACCGAGACCTTCGTCGCCCTGCGGGCCGATATCCGTAACTGGCGTTGGGCCGGCGTGCCGTTCTACCTGCGTACCGGCAAGCGCATGCCGCAAAAGCTGTCGCAGATCGTCATCCACTTCAAGGAACCGTCGCACTACATCTTCGCTCCCGAGCAGCGCCTTCAGATCAGCAACAAACTGATCATCCGCCTGCAGCCGGACGAAGGTATTTCCTTGCGTGTGATGACCAAGGAGCAGGGCCTGGACAAGGGCATGCAACTGCGCAGTGGCCCGCTGCAATTGAATTTTTCCGATACCTACCGCAGCGCACGCATTCCCGATGCCTACGAGCGGTTGTTGCTGGAAGTGATGCGCGGCAATCAGAACCTGTTTGTCCGCAAAGATGAAATCGAAGCCGCGTGGAAATGGTGTGACCAGTTGATCGCCGGGTGGAAGAAGTCCGGTGATGCGCCCAAGCCGTATGCGGCGGGGTCCTGGGGGCCGATGAGCTCGATTGCACTGATCACGCGGGATGGGAGGTCGTGGTATGGCGATATCTGAACTGAAACTGCCTCAGGGCGTGACGGCCCATGAGTACCGTACAGCCGCCTTGCTGGCGGATGGCCTGGCCAACGACGTGGCCGAACAACTGCGTGCGGCCATCAGTGCCCGTGGTGATGCGACCCTGGTCGTGTCCGGCGGCCGCAGCCCCGTGGCGTTCTTCCAGAGCCTGGCCAAGCAGGGCCTGGACTGGTCGAAGGTCACCGTCACCCTGGCCGATGAGCGCTGGGTGCCGGTGGAGCATGCCGACAGCAACGCCGGCCTGTTGAAGCAGCACTTGCTGCAAGGCCCGGCGGCCAAGGCCAGGTTCCTGAGCCTGTACAGCGCCGCGGCCAATCTTGAAGAGGCAGCCTTGCAGGCCGATCGCTTGCTGGGCGAGTTGCCAGCCATTGATGTGCTGGTGCTGGGCATGGGCGATGACGGCCACACCGCGTCGCTGTTTCCCAACAGCCCGAACCTGAGCGACGCCCTGCAACCCAACGGTACCCGCCGTTGCTGGCCGATGTTGGCGCCGACCGTGCCGCACCAGCGCCTGACCATGAGTCGCGCCTTGCTGTCCACGGCGAACTACACCGTACTGTCGATTGCCGGCAGTTCGAAATTGACCACCTTGAGCGCCGCGCTGGCCAGTGATGACATTGCTGCCATGCCGATTCGCGCGTTTTTGCAACCCACTCTAGAGATTTACTGGTGCCCATGAGCCAAGGATCAGCCGCTATGAACAGCCCTCAACCGACCGTATCCATGGCGGATAAAGTTGCCCTGATCGACAGCCTCTGCGCCAAGGCGCGGATTCTGCCGGTGATCACCATCGCCCGCGAACAGGACATCCTGCCGCTGGCCGATGCCCTGGCAGCCGGTGGTTTGACCGCATTGGAAGTGACCTTGCGCTCCGAGTTCGGCCTCAAGGCCATTCAGGTCTTGCGCGAGCAACGCCCGGAACTGTGCACCGGTGCCGGCACCGTGCTCGACCGTCATATGCTCGAAGCGGCCGAGGTGGCCGGTTCGCAATTTATCGTCACCCCCGGCATTACCCGTGACCTGCTGGAAGCCTCGGTGCACAGCCCGATCCCGCTGCTGCCAGGCATCAGCAACGCCTCCGGCATCATGGAAGGCTATGGCCTGGGCTATCGCCGCTTCAAGCTGTTCCCCGCCGAAGTCAGCGGTGGCGTTGCCGCGATCAAGGCCCTCGGTGGCCCGTTCGGCGAAGTGAAATTCTGCCCGACCGGCGGTGTTGGCCCGGCCAACATCAAAAACTATATGGCGTTGAAAAACGTGATGTGCGTGGGCGGTAGCTGGATGCTGGACCCTGAGTGGGTCAAGAACGGCGACTGGGCCCGCATCCAGGAAGTTACCGCGCAAGCGCTGGCGCTGCTGGATTGATCCGCTTTTACTGAATCGTTGTTGCTGTGCTTAACGGCATTTTTGCGGTGCACTTGGTCGGTGCGCCGCTTTTTTTTGCCTGAAAAACCTGCTGCCAACCCCACATTTTTAATCTGTGCTCAGTTCGGTAATGGCGTCGACCAGGGCATCGATGTCCGCCGCCGAGGTCGCCAGGCCGGGCGTCACGCGTATGCAGGTGCCAAACGCAGCGCCGACGCGAGTCGTGGTGAACAGGCCGTAATCCTTGAGCAAGCGGTCCGCCATCACCTGCTGGTCCCGCCCTATGAACTTGAATGCCGTGATCCCGCAATACAGCCGCGGATCATCCGGCGTCAGCACTTCAATCCCCGGCAATGGCCGCACCCGGCTCACCCACAGATCCCGCAGGTAATTAACGCGCGCACCCTTGGCGGCGGCGCCACCCAGGTCGCGATGTTCTTCAAGCACCAGCGGCAGCGTCATCAGTGCCGGAAAGTTCGGCGTGCTGTAGGGCGTGCGTGCGCGTACATCCGTGCTGGGGTAGTGGAATTCGCCCATGTCCGGATCGATATCCGCCAGGCGCTCGGGAGCGATGTAGAGAAACCCCAACGTCAGCGGTGCGCCGATCCATTTGTGCAGGTTGAAGCCGGCGAACTGGATGCCCAGCTCGGCCAGGTTGAACTCGATCTGGCCCAGCGCGTGGGCCCCGTCGAGGATCACGTCGATGCCTTGCTCGCGTGCAGCCTTGGCGATCGCCGCAACGGGCATGACCAGGCCGGTGCGGTGGGTAACGTGGGTCAGCGCCATCAGCTTTAAACGCGGGTACCGGCTGAAGGTCTCGCGATAGGTCTGTAGCAGGCTGTCGAAACTGGCCGGGTGGGTGTGGGACACCTCGATCACGTCCACGCCGCGATAACCCGCCAACCACCGCATGGCGCCCTTGACCGTGTCGTACTCCAGGTCGCTGATCAGCACCTGATCGCCCGGCTGCAGGCGATTGTAGTTGCGGATCAGCGACTGCAAGGCCTCGGTGGCGTTGCGCGTGAAGGCGATGGATCCAGGTTCGGCATCGATCAGCCCGGCCAGTTGGCGGCGTATCTCGACGTTTTCGCCTTGTTCGAACTGCTGGCGAACATGCACCGAGTTACTGCGATTGATAAAGGCGACGTGCTCCAGGTATTGCGTACGCACCGCACGGCTCATGCGCCCGAAGTAACCGTTTTCCAGATTGATCGGACCGGGTTCCAGCTCATAGCGCTGGGCGATGGTGTGCCAGTGGTGTTCGTTGTGTGCATTCCGTGGCATGGCGAGGCTCTAATGGCGAGGGGCGGGTTTACCGTGTTTCACGCGTAGCGGTTCGAGTAGGTCGGACAGACCGTTGTGGTCGATTTCCTGCATCAATGCCAGTAAGCCACCCAGCTCGCCATGGGGGAAACCTTCGCGGGCGAACCAGTTGAGGTAGGGCCCCGGCAGGTCGGCAATGATCCGTCCCTTGTATTTGCCAAAAGGCATTTCGCGGGTGATCAGCAGTTCGAGTTTTTCCGGGTTCATGAGCATCAAGCGATTGAGGGGAGAGCCTGAAAAATACAGGTATTTTGCATGAAGGCCAAATGACAGATCATGCAAATAACGTCCATACAGATGGTTCAATATTTCGTAACTAATTGAAAATTAAACAGAATTTTTTATTGAAAAACTTGGCACGGGCGCTGCAATACCTCATGCAAGCTTTAAACAAGCTTCTTTAAACCTGCCCAAGGAATTGAAAAATGACTGACATCAATAAAGAATCGATCTCCGTACTCAATGACCTGATCGAAACCAGCATCGACGGTCAAAAAGGTTTCAAGGAGTGCGCTGAAGACATCAAGCACCCAGAACTCAAGGCATTGTTCGCCAAGCGTTCTGTCGATTGCGGTACAGCCGCTGAAGAACTGAAAACCGCCGTGCGTGCGCTGGGCGGCGATCCGGAAAACTCCGGTAGCGTAGCCGGTGCACTGCACCGTGGTTGGGTCGACGTGAAGTCGATGGTGACCGGTAAAGATGAGGAAGCTGTGCTGAACGAAGCCGAGCGCGGTGAAGACCATGCCCTCAAGGCTTACCGGGAAGCGATCGAGAAGATCAACAAGCACAACCTGCTGGGTATTCGTGACCTGGTTGAGCGTCAGTACCACGGCGTACAGCGCAACCACGACCAGGTAAAAGCCCTGCGTAACCAGGCTCGCGCCCAGTCGTAAGTGCTGCTGGGGGCTTGCTCCCCCAATAAAAAGAGGGTCAGTCACTTTATCGGGTGACTGACCCTTTTTTATTGGGAGCAAGCCTGTGTAAGGGCGGGCTTGTCAGCCGATGCTGATCGGCGGCAGCGCTGTCAGGGTCACGACCTGTTGCTTGCGCGGTGCAAGAATTTCCGCCTCGCCGTCCACTACCAACTCATCGTTCTGGTTGAACACGCGGGTGGCGATACGTACACGAAATTTCGGCAGTTTCTCGAGGATTTCCAGGCGCACGGTCAGGGTGTCGCCGATTTTCACCGGTTTCTGGAAGCTCATCTGCTGGCCGATATAGATGGTGCCCGGCCCAGGCAACTCACAGGCTACCGCCGCGCTGATCAGGGCGCCGCTGAACATGCCGTGGGCAATGCGCTCCTTGAACATGGTGGCCTTGGCGTACTCGGCATCCAGGTGCACCGGGTTGTGATCGCCGGACATCGCGGCGAACAACTGGATATCCCGCTCTTCGACGGTCTTGCTGTAGCTGGCGGTCTGGCCGACTTCGAGGGCTTCGTACGGGGTGTTGGTAACCTGGGTCATCTAGGGGTGCATCCTGTGGCTAATCGGTAAATTAATTGGCTGATTTTAAACGACTTATCAAGAAGTTACTCGCAGCGGGTCGGCCGGCGTAAAGTCAGCGCCTGTTCGAGCCACGTCAGCACATCCGCGGTGACTTCATCGCGGTTGGTTTCATTGAATACTTCGTGACGCGCCTGCGGGTAGATATTCAATTGCAGGTGCTGGCAGCCGGCCTCACGCAGGGCACGGGCCAGGCTTTTGAGACGCTTGCCCTCGCTCACCGGATCACATTCGCCACCTATTACCAGAATCGGCAGGCCCGGATCGATCTGGGCGAGATTGGACGCTTTGCTGATTTGCTGCAAGCCGCCCAGCAGGTCGATCCACAATTGGTTGGTGCAACGGAAACCGCACAGCGGGTCGTTGACGTACTTGTCCACTTCATCCGGATCACGGCTGAGCCAGTCAAACACCGTACGGTTGGGCTTGAATGCCTTGTTGAATGAGCCGAACGATAAAAAGTCGATCAGTGCGCTGCGCCCGCGCAAACCCTGGCGCGCGCGCTCGATGCGTGCGATCACCCTGGCGGCACGGTACAACGCCACGGGCTGGAAATTCGACCCGCTGAGAATCGCCCCATCCAGGCTGGCGCTGTGGTGCAACAGGTAGGCCTGGGCGATATAGCTGCCCATACTGTGACCCAGCAGAATGATCGGCAGCCCCGGCTGTTGAAGGGCGATGTGCTGGTTGAGACTGGCCAGATCGCCGACGACTTTGTTCCAACCGTCATGCTCGGCGTACAACCCCAGGGTGCCTTCATCCGCCGTACGGCCATGGCCACGCTGGTCCGGCGCATACAGCCCGTAACCGGCTGCGCACAGGGCCTGGGCCAGGCGTGCGTAGCGACCACTGTGCTCGGCCATGCCATGGGACAGCATGATGATGGCCCGGGCAGGGCGGTCCGGCAGCCATTGATTGACGTACAGGCGGCTGTGGTCATTCGCGGTCAGCCAGAAGGTGCAGTGGTTCATGGCGCTTCCTTTGCTCGGGGTCGATGCAATGTATAGCTCATTCGCCGAGGGCCGGACATCTGCCTACGCCTCAGAGACAAGATTCATACAATCAATGAAACGGTTTGGCGTATTTGCCTGGTTGGCCATAGCTGCTAACGTCCCCAAAGCTCCGCTTTTTATAGCAGCCTGCTTTTTCATCACTGCAGTGATCGCTACAGCGGCCGGACATACTCAGGTAAGGGGACAAGAATAATGCAACCTGATTTCTGGAATGACAAACGCGCGGCGGGCGTTTCCAATGATATCGACCTCACCAGCTACAAGTCGGTGATCGAAGTCTTCGAGCGTTCCTGCAAGGCCTTTGCCGACCGTCCGGCATTCAGCAACATGGGCATTACCCTGACCTACGCCGAGCTTGAGCGCCAGAGCGCGGCGTTCGCCGGTTACCTGCAGCAGCATACCGACCTCAAGCCGGGCGAGCGCATCGCGGTGCAGATGCCCAACGTGCTGCATTACCCCATCGCTGTGTTCGGTGCATTGCGCGCCGGGCTGATCGTGGTCAACACCAACCCGTTGTACACCCCACGCGAGATGCGCCACCAGTTCAAGGATGCCGGCGTGCGTGCGCTGGTCTACCTCAACCTGTTCGGCTCGCGCGTGCAGGAGGTGTGCAGCGACACCGAGATCGATTACCTGATTGAAGCCAAAATGGGCGACTTCATGCCCGCCGCCAAAGGCTGGCTGGTCAATACCGTGGTCGATAAGGTCAAGAAGATGGTCCCGGCCTACAACCTGCCTCGGGCCGTGTCCTTCAAGCGCGCTTTGCGCATGGGCGCGGGCCTGGGCGTGACGCGTCACCCGGTGAGCCTGGATGACATCGCGGTGCTGCAATACACCGGCGGCACCACCGGCCTGGCCAAGGGCGCGATGCTTACCCACGGCAACCTGGTGGCGAACATGCAACAGGTGCGGGCCTGCATGTCCCAGGTCACCGATGACGGGCAGCCGCTGGTGAAGGAAGGGCAGGAAGTGATGATCGCGCCGCTGCCGCTCTACCATATCTACGCCTTCACGGCGAACTGCATGTGCATGATGGTGACCGGCAACCACAACGTGTTGATCACCAACCCGCGGGATATCGGCGGCTTCATCAAGGAATTGAAGAAGTGGCGATTCTCCTGCCTGCTGGGGCTCAACACGCTGTTTGTCGCACTGATGGACCACCCGGATTTCAAGACCTTGGACTTCTCCCACCTGAAGATCACCAACTCCGGCGGCACCGCCCTGGTCAAGGCCACGGCCGAGCGCTGGAAGGCGCTCACCGGGTGCTCCATCGGCGAAGGTTACGGCCTGACCGAAACCTCACCCGTGGCGAGCACCAACCCTTACGGCAGCCTTTCGCGGCTGGGCACCGTGGGGATCCCGGTGCCGGGCACCGCCATGAAGGTCATAGACGATGACGGCCATGAGTTGCCATTGGGCGAGCGGGGCGAGTTGTGCATCAAGGGCCCGCAGGTCATGAAAGGCTACTGGCAACAGCCGGTAGCCACTGCCGAGACCCTGGACGCCGAGGGCTGGCTCAAGACCGGCGACATTGCGGTGATCGACACCGATGGTTTCGTCAGCATTGTCGACCGCAAGAAAGACCTGATTATCGTCTCGGGTTTCAACGTCTACCCCAACGAGATCGAAGACGTGGTGATGGCGCACCCTGCGGTGGCCAACTGTGCGGTGATCGGCGTGCCGGATGAGCGTACTGGGGAGGCCGTGAAACTGTTCGTGGTGGCACGTGCCCAGGGGGTTAGCCTTGAAGAGCTGAAGGCGTACTGCAAGAACAACTTCACGGGGTACAAGGTGCCCAAGCATATCGTGCTGCGCGACTCGTTGCCGATGACGCCGGTGGGCAAGATCTTGCGGCGCGAGCTTCGCGATATCGCCTGATTTGAAATGAGCTCTATGTGGGAGGGGGCTTGCTGTGGCGAGCAAGCTTGCTTGCGCTGGGGGGCGAAGCGGCTCCATACAGCCGGAGACTGCTGCGCAGTCAACGGGAGCAAGCTCCCTCGCCACAGCAAGCCCCCTCCCACATTGTTTTAATTTTCCCTGAAAAGCTTATTCCAGAGCCTTTCTCCCGGTTATTCGGTGACTATTTCAAGTGTGACCAAATATTGTAGGACAGTCGTGTTTATGACTGTAGGGCTCTCTTTTGGCTCTAGGCGGCCCTTGGCAAAGCTGCTACTCTCGGCGCGCTTTGTGACTTCTCGGCCTGCTTGAAAGCGCCAGACTCACCTAAAAAAACATACACCAATAATAATCGCATCAAATGCGATGATGAATTCGCGTCGCTGAGGAGTGGGCTTCCATGAACGAAGACTTTTGGAAGGATAAGTACCCCGCCGGGATTGCTGCACAAATCAATCCAGACGAGTATCAGAATATTCAGGCGGTACTGAAACAGTCCTGCCAGCGCTTCGCCAACAAACCGGCTTTCAGCAACCTGGGCAAGACGATCACGTACGGTGAACTGTACGAATTGTCCGGCGCCTTTGCCGCCTACCTGCAACAGCACACCGACTTGAAGCCTGGCGACCGAATCGCCGTGCAACTGCCCAACGTCCTGCAATACCCGGTCGCGGTATTCGGCGCCATCCGCGCCGGCCTGATCGTGGTCAACACCAACCCGCTGTACACCGCGCGGGAAATGGAACACCAATTCAATGATTCCGGGGCCAAGGCCCTGGTCTGCCTGGCCAACATGGCGCACCTGGCGGAAAAGGTCGTACCCAAGACCTCCGTCAAGCACGTGATCGTCACTGAAGTCGCTGACCTGTTGTCGCCGTTCAAGCGCCTGCTGATCAACAGCGTCATCAAGTACGTGAAGAAAATGGTCCCGGCCTATCACTTGCCCAAGGCGATCAAGTTCAACGACGTGCTGGCCAAGGGGCAGGGGCAACCGGTCAACGACGTCAGCCCGGCCAGTGGCGATGTGGCCGTTCTGCAGTACACCGGCGGCACCACCGGCGTGGCCAAGGGCGCGATGCTGACCCATCGTAACCTGGTCGCCAACATGCTGCAGTGCAAGGCGCTGATGGGCTCCAACCTCAACGAGGGTTGCGAGATCCTGATCACGCCGCTGCCGCTGTACCACATCTACGCGTTCACCTTTCATTGCATGGCGATGATGTTGATCGGCAACCACAACATCCTGATCAGCAACCCACGCGACCTGCCGGCGATGGTCAAGGAACTGTCGAAGTGGAAGTTCAGCGGTTTTGTCGGGCTGAATACCTTGTTCGTGGCGCTGTGCAATAACGAAGGCTTCCGCAAGCTGGACTTCTCTGCACTCAAAGTCACCCTGTCGGGCGGCATGGCCTTGCAGCTCGCCGCCGCCGAACGTTGGAAGGCCGTCACCGGCTGCAACATCTGCGAAGGCTATGGCATGACCGAAACCAGCCCGGTGGCCACGGTCAACCCGAGCCAGAGCATTCAGATCGGGACCATCGGTATTCCGGTACCGTCGACGGTATGCAAAGTCATCGCCGACGACGGCGCCGAGTTGCCGCTGGGCGAAACCGGCGAGCTGTGCATCAAAGGCCCGCAGGTGATGAAGGGGTATTGGCAGCGCGAAGACGCCACCGCCGAGATCCTCGACAGCGAAGGCTGGCTGAAGACCGGTGACATCGCGATCATCCAGCCGGACGGCTACATGCGCATTGTGGACCGCAAGAAGGACATGATTCTGGTCTCCGGTTTCAACGTCTACCCCAATGAGCTGGAAGACGTGCTGGCAGCCCTGCCGGGCGTGCTGCAATGCGCGGCCATCGGCGTGCCGGACGAGAAGTCCGGGGAACACATCAAGATCTTCATCGTGGTCAAGCCAGGGGCCACCCTGACCAAGGACCAGGTGATGGAGCATATGCGCGCCAACGTCACCGGCTACAAGGTGCCCAAGGCCGTCGAGTTCCGCGATGCGTTGCCGACCACCAACGTGGGCAAGATCCTGCGCCGTGAATTGCGCGATGAAGAGCTGAAGAAACTCGGCCTCAAAAAGTAAGCTCTCCAGCGGCTTCAACAGACCCGTACTTCGATGAAGTACGGGTTTTTTATTGGGTGCTGTTTAATGTGCTGCTTGTTTTCGTTAGTTGCATATAGCCACCACTGTGGAAAAAACATAAATAAAGGGTTTTTTAGCCCTCCCAACCCAAGTGACAAAAGTTTCATGTTTTCCGATTAGCCGCCAGCCCTGCTGGACTTGCGTCCCTCCTTGAAGAAATTTACACCGATGGACCTACCAAATCTTGTAGTTGAGCGTCGTCGTCGAGTGCTCTAAAACTCTCAGGGCTGTTTTAGGGGCGACACAATGTCGCATTGGTTTTTCGAATGCGTCAGCCCCCGAAAAGTGATAGCCGATAACGGCATTCTATTATTCGAGGAAATAACCATGAATAACGCAACTAACGAAACTTTCGCACTCGACGCTTCTGCTGTAGATGCCTTTGCCGACATCCTGAACGATGAAGGCCAAATGCGCGCTGGCTTCGTTATTCACGAATCAAACAACAATATCTCCGCTGATATTGAAGATACCGCTAAGTAATACACTGCGTGCTATTCGGCTGATCGAATAGCACGCAACTAGCGATCAGGAATTCAACGGGCCACTTTATGTATCGCATGACTTCAAGTTTGCGCAAGGCATCATTGTCCGACACGTTGGGCCATGCCAGGAAACTTGCCCTGGAGTTTGGTATTACGCGGGTCACCAATACCACTTGGCTGGATAAGATTGGTATTCCGGTGTTTGCCAGTATTCGTCCCGATGCCGTTGAGGGCTCGCTCTGTGTCAGTGCCGGTAAGGGCATGCGCATGGAAGAGGCGCGAGTCGGTGCCTACATGGAAGCCATCGAGTTTGCGATCGCCGAATACCGTAATCGAAACATCGAGGTTTTTGTCTCAACACCCCGCAAGGTCGCGGCTCAAGCCGGCTTTGCCTACGATTTCGTTGATTTTTGCCCGATCCTCGGGGCGCCGATCGACCCTGACGGGCCATTGGCCTGTGTCCATGCGCAGGATATTGCCACCGGGCAAACATTCGCAGTACCGGCCGAGCTGATCTTTTCGCCATTCAGCGAAAATCAGTACCAGCGTATTTTTGGCACCAGCACCAACGGCCTCAGTTCCGGCAACACCGTGGATGAGGCCAGCGTGCATGGCATCGCTGAAATCGTCGAGCGCGACGTGCAAGCCTTCAATTTCATGAAAGACACCTCGCGGCACGTCTTGCGCGATTGTCCGGTCGAAACCCTTGACCCGTTGTTCGCCAGGGTTGAGGCCGCCGGGCTGAGCGCCGTTGTGCGCTATACCCCCAGCGTGATCGGGCTGCCGTATGTGCAGGGGTTCATCATGGAGCCGTCCGACGATGCGCCCATTGCGATCTCCTGTGGTTCGGGCCTGCATTTGTGCCGTGATATTGCGGCCGTCCGGGGGCTCGCCGAAGCCGCGCAGTCGCGGCTTTCCTATATCCACGGTGGCCGGGATGACCTGATCGAGCGTTTCAAGTACTTCAGCGCCAGTGATCGCCAGGCCGAGCTCGACGCCGTTGCGCGCTTGCGCGGCCACGTCAACGACACGCGCCAGGCCATTGCCTACTCCGACATCGAGGACGCCAACGCGCAGATCCACAGCATTGATTCAGCGCTGGAATGTTTGCTCCAGCGTCTGCGCGACGCGGGGTTTAGTCAGGTTCTGCGGGTGGTGCTGAGTAAAAATGATTCACCGTTGGCGGTGGTCAAGATCGTTATCCCAGGCATGGAGTCGTTCCAGCCGGCACTCAAGCGTGCAGGTCCTCGCCTGTCGCGCTATATCGCACGCTAGGGTAGGAGCAAGCATGAAGCTGCATTTATTCGTAGGGCCAACGGCATCCGGAATGGAGCAGGCCCTGGCCGGGCAGAGTGAGGTGGTAGTGCATGCGCCCGCCAGGCGCGGCGACATACAGACACTGGTTGCGCAGTACCCGCAGCCGGGCTGTATCGCCATTGTGGATGGTACGTTCCACAGCTTCCCTTCCGTGGGGCATATCGAGATCCGCCATGCCATCCAGCGGGGCTGGAAAGTATGGGGCTTGGCATCCATGGGGGCGATCAGGGCGGGCGAAATGCGCCTTCTTGGCATGCAAGGCTACGGGGTTGTCTATGGACACTATCGCGATGATCCGGAGTTCGACGACGATGAAGTCACGCTGGTGCATGAAATTGATGCGCCGTATCGCGCGATGTCCGAACCGCTGATCCATCTGCGTGGGTTTGTCAGTGCGTTGCAAAACCAGCAGAAAATTTCTGCGCATCACGCGCAGGCCATCATCCAGGATCTGAAGGAACGCTGGTACGCCGAGCGAACCTTGTCCCGACTGAAAAAGCTGTTACTGGCCACCGATCAAATGACGCGCCAGGCAGTGGATGAGGCGTTGGCTGGTTTCAACGAATTCCGGGTCAAGAGCCAGGATCTGCAAGGCTTTCTCACGTCTCGGTGCTGGCACGCCGAATCGGCGGGTTGACGGCTGATGACCCCAAGCACTTTTTTCCAGACGATTGGCGGCCTGCCTTTTATTGATGAGGCTGTGCGACCGGCGACGCTGTTGACTGCCGTCGCCTGCAGCCGGCGTAACGCAGCTCCGCAGGCCCATGGCGCTTTGACCGATTATCTGGAGCCGGGCAATGCGCGTGCGCTGTTCAAGCGTTTGGCCACTAGCCAGGTCGAGGAGTTCGACTCGACGGAATGTTCGGCTTTGGAGCAACAGGAAATCTATACGGCCACGGCCCGAATCTGCGAAGTGAGCCCTACCTGGCGTGGTTTTTTCAACATCCCCATTCGTTACCGCAAGCTGTTGCAACGCATGAGCAGTTCCACCAGCGCATTGATTCCCCAAACCATTTACCTGGGCGAGCAAGCCTTCGATTCGGCCATTCCGCTGGAAGAGACCCTCGTGCATGAGCACGCGCATATCTGGCTCAACTTCGTGATGGAGGTCTATGACCTGCAAACGTCGCAAGCGCCCAGGGACTATGTGCTGCCCTCGGGCACGCCTGGCAAGACATTGCGGGGGGTGATGGCGGCCGCACATTTTGCCGCCGCCGCCTTGAAGTATTACCGCTGTTTGCACCCTTCGACGCCGGACACCAAACGCCAGGTGTACCTGCAACGCTATGTGGCCGGTTGCCTGGAGACTGCTGCCGAACGCCCGTATTTCACGCCGATGGGGCGATTAGTGTTCAACGCACTGACCGACTGCCATCACGATCTGATTGTGTACCCGCAAGGAAACCAGCCATGCCCCAAATCATTATTGCCAGCCAGTTCGCAGACCTGACCAATGGTCGCAAAACCTGGGCGTTACCCTGCGCCAATGCCCTGCAACTGATGGAGGGGCTGCGTGTCGACGAGCCCCTGTTGTACAGCGCCATCGTTGAGGGCGATTACCGCCTCAAGCCGTTTATCAGCCTGGTGATCGATGACATTCCTTACGCCGATGAAGAACAGTGGAGTGAGATTCCCCTGAACGCTCATTCCACAGCACTGATCATCAGCGCCGTGGCTGGAGGCTGATATGAACCAAGCACGCTTCAGTCAGGACGAACAGGCTCACTACGCGCGGCATTTCCTGGTCAAGGGCTTTGGCCCCGAAGGCCAGGCGCGGCTCAAGGCTGGCAAGGTGCTGGTGGTGGGCGCGGGTGGGCTTGGCTGCCCGGCGTTGATGTACCTGGCGGCCGCGGGTGTCGGCCATCTCGGCATCGTGGAAGATGACACCGTAGACGTCAGCAACTTGCATCGGCAGTTGTTGTTCGGCGTCGGCGATATCGGCGCGCCCAAAGGGGCCGTCGCTCGACAGAAGCTTCTCGATAACAACCCGCACATCGACATCCGCCACTACGCCGAGCGGCTCAGCCAAAGCAACGTGTTGGCCTACGTGCAAGACTACGACGTGATTGTCGATGCCACGGATAACTTCACCACCAAGTATCTGCTCAACGATGCTTGCTACCTTGCCGGCAAACCCCTGGTTTATGCCTCCATCAGCCAGTTCGAGGGGCAGGTCGGGGTGTTCAACCTGCTGGATGCCGAGGGTCGACGCTCAACCAACCTGCGCGATATTTTCCCCGAGCCACCTCCGGCCGGCCTGGCACAAAATTGCGGCGAGGCGGGTGTGTTGGGGGTTCTGCCGGGCATTCTCGGCTCAATCCAGGCACTGGAGGCAATCAAGATTCTGGTCGAGGTGGGCGAGCCTTCAGCCAACCGCTTGATGTTGTTCGATGCGTTGGGCCTGCATTTGCGCCAAGTCTCGGTGCGTCATCGGGCGAGCAACCCCTTGAGCGGCGAGCGACCACTGATCCACCAGCCCCAGGCCATCGAAGCCAGCTGCGCGGTGGCCGTCGGCGAGCGGTATGCCATTTCTGCCCTGGCACTGGAGCAACGGCTGCGCAGTGACGTTCCTTTGCAATTGATCGATGTGCGAGACGAGCACGAGCACCTGGCGCTTTCCCTGGGAGGCATCAACATTCCCTTGAGCCAGTTCTCACAGCGCCTGACTCAGGCGGAGCCGGCCATCGAAACGGTGATCTATTGCAAGAGTGGTGTGCGCAGTATGAAAGCGCTGCACGCCCTCAACGCCATCGTTGGTGACGGGCAATGCCGCAGTTTGACCGGTGGGCTGGATGCCTACATGGCTGCCGGTTGCCGGGAGCGCTTGAGCCGTGATGGGGCGGTGCAATGAGCGGTTCGTCCCTCAATGGCTTGGGGCGCGATTTCTATTTGATCCAATGGGCTGCGTTCCTCAACGCGGTGGGCACCCGTTGTGGGCAGTTTGCGATCGCCTGGTGGGTGCTGGGCAAGACCGCGAACCCGCTCACTTTTGCAGGCTTTGTCGCGGTTGCCACGCTCGCGGATGTGTTGTCGCGCGCTTTGTTTGGCTGGCTGGGCGATCAATATGATCGCCATCGCCTGCTGGTTGGCTGTTATGCCATCAGCACTGCAACCACGCTGGTACTGGCGGCTCTCGGTACGTTGGACCTGTATCTGCCGTGGTTGATCGCGGGTTGCCTGGCCATCTCCGGCGTGGCCATCGGTATCCGTGATCCGATCCAGATGAGCCTGACCCCCGCATTGGTCGCCACTCACAGGGTCAGCGATGCAGTGCGCCTGAGAAGCATCGTCGGCTCATCGTCTGCATTGATGGGGCCACTGGCCGCCGGCATTTTGCTGGGGCCGCTGGGCGTGCTGGGTACCCTCTGGCTCAATGCGATGGCGGTGCTGGTGGCGCTGGTGTTGATCGTCATGGTCAGGGCGCCTGTTGCCAGCCAAGTGCCCGGTGCGCACCAGCTTTCTTATCTGGCTGCCTGGTACTCGCGCACCCGTGAAGGCTTTACCGCCCTGTATCGGGTCAAGCCGGAGTGGAACCTGAGCCTGCTGGCTTTCGTCGTCAACTTTTCGTTGTACCCGCTCTTTGCGGTGCTGTTTCCGGTATTGATCAACCGGTATTTCCCCCAGGACCTGTGGCTTATCGCTGTGACGGAAGGGGCTTTTGCAGTGGGGTTGCTGATCGGCAGCCTGTTTCTGGTCAAGCGTGCCAACGGACGCTGGGGCCGGCCCAACGTGGTGTTTGCCGGGTTCCTGCTGGTCGGGCTGGCGATGCTGGGCTGCGGGCTTTTCAGCCAGTTCTTTCACGCCCGGCCCGGTTGGTTCGCCAGCGTTACCGTGCCCTTGCTGTTCATGGGCGGAGTCGGCCTGGTCATGGTCACGGTCAACACGTCAACGGTACGCATGCTGGCCACGCCTGATAACTACCGCAACCGGATCGGCTCGGCAACATCGTTTGTTTCCGGCCTGGTCATTCCCTTTGGTGCGCTGGTCGGCGGGGCGTTCTCGGGTGTGCTGGGTGTGAGCTACGCCATGGCGGCCCTGGGTTTGCTCATCATCCTGGCCGTTGTCCCGTGCATGTTCAGTGCAGTGCTGGTGCGTGTGCTGGGCCTGAGCGATGACCAGATCAAAAACGTCTACAAGGATTTTTACCCTGATGCTTTCCCGGATTGAAGGTGACGAATGATGACTGCCACGACTCGCGCACATTTTTGCGACGCTAAGAATACGCCGACGGTACCGGCTGCTTTCTGGGAGCACTTCGTCAGTCTCTCCCAAGACAAAACGCAACCGGTGGTGATTGAGCAGGGCGCCCTGATCGAGCCGCTCCTGAGCCTTGAAGACGTTTTTGAACTGGCCCGGAATGTTGTCGAGTCAGGCGACATGACCGTCAACGCGGACGGCCAAATGCTCAAGCAACCGTCTGTGCCCGGGTTTCCCCAGGCATTTGACGGGTTCGAGCAGTTCGTCCGGGATTTTGCCGCACTCAATGACGCCGAGGGCATTACCTTCACCCGCGACTACTGCCTGAAGCATTCCAGTACCGTGGCCAAGAAGTTACGCGCATTCACCCACGGTTACATCGAGCGATACGGTATGCCTTATCCCGGGGCTAATGCGGTATTTATCGGCGGGCGCTACCGCTCCACCTGGATCGGCCTGCATAACGATTCGTGCGATACCTTTCTGCTTCCGTTGTATGGCCGCAAACGCATGATGATCTGGCCGCCGGCGTATTTCGACGAGATGGCCCTGGAAAGAAAGTCTGCGCTCAATGGGGTGTGCTTCGGGCACATCGATGTCAGCCCCTACGCTGCCGATGCGACTATTTATGAAGTAGAGGCTGGTGAGATTTTCTTCATCCCGGCCGGTTGGTGGCACTACAACAAGCTGGAGGCGCTGGAGACAACCCTCACCGTGTCGGTGGGTATGTTCAGTCACGGTACGGCGCAGGGTTTCTGTGAAAACCCGATCAAAGCCGCGATGGCATCCAACGCCGCCAGTACGCAGACGGGCGCTATCGCCCCTGTGCCGGCGGGCGTGTTCGGGTCGTTGGCCGACGTAGAGCTGCCGGCGCCGGTAGCACAGTTTATCGACACGATCCGGGACAACAGCAAAATCCAGATGCTGCTCAAGTTGTCCGCCAACGGCATTATTCGTGACCGCGCCTTGGGGCGCTCGGCGGATGTGGATTTTTCGCAAGCGGCGATTCAGGCAAGAGCCGATAGCCCGTTGTACCTCCTGGTCCTGAATGAACAGGCAGGGTTGCTGTTTGCGGCGGGGGCGATGCTGCGAGTGCAGCAGTTAAGCACCGTGCGTGCCCTGATCAGTGCCTTGCAGCGTGGGGGGGCTGTGGTGTTGGGCGAAGTGCTGGCGGTGCCGGCTGATACTGATGAGGTGCTCGCCGTGGTGCGTTGGCTGTACGACCAGGCCGCTATCGATACGTTTGTGTGAGAGGTGCGCTGGCGTAGCTGCCGACGGCAGCTGCGCCGCCATACCTTAGATGTGGCCTTGGGCTACAGCATAGGTGACCGCTTGAACCCGATTGCAGGCACCGATCTTCTTTTGGATGTTGCGAAGGTGGAAGTTCACCGCGTCGGCGGTCACGTTTAATATGCGACCAATTTCTTCAGAGGTCTTTCCATCAGCGGTCCACCGCAATACTTCTTTCTCTTTTTGTCCGAACTCGATATCCAGCGTACTGGTCAGTGCATCTTCCAATTCGAAGATATGGTAACCCGCCGTTTCGGAGAAGGCTTTTATCAACGGCTTGAGCGTTTCCCACTCTGCCTCTTCGATAGCATTATCTTTTCTGGCCAGGGAAAGTAGTGCGATATACCCGCGGGCATTGAAAGAGGGTTGGGCAAGTCCGATGTTTAGCTCAAAGGCCCGGGCATCTTTCCACAGTTGGGGGCACTCTTCAAAAAAATCTGTGCTCCAGAGCACAGGTTCGGAAGAGACTTTGCAATGGCGTATTGTCGGATCAATGACTGCATAGTTCTGTTCTTTATATCGATCCAGCCAGGCGCGGGGGTAATTGCCGAATATATGAATCTTGGGGCGCGTGAAAGGTGTGGTTTCACACACTGCGTAGGAGAAAAAGTCAAACCCGATGGTGTGGCTGAATAAGGTGGCTGATTCAATAAAACGGGTAAGGGTTGGAGGTGTTTGGCTGTGCTGACTGAGTTGTCTTATCCATGACAAATACCGCTCCATATACGTGTATCTCCATTTTCAAAAAAAATGCAGGGCTCTATATTTACATTTTGAAATATATATAGGCAAGAAGAACTTGCGACTGCGTTAATACAGTCGCGAGATCACTTCAGATATTCATTAGTTGCGTACGATTAATGGCGCGAAGCCATTACTGGGCGAACTCGGCAAAGCTGATACCCGCACCCGCCGGGCGTACGTCCTTGAGGAACGAATCTTTGTCGGCGCTCAGCTCAAGGGTGATCTCCGGCTTGCGCTTGCCGGCGTTGCGCACCACTAGCCCTTCGAGATTTTCGCGCAGGAATACCGTCGGCACCTTCAGGTGCAGCAACTGGTCGCTCTCGGCGTTGTGCATCAGCAGGTGAATCCACTCGTACTGGCCCACGGCAATGCGGCCTACCGGCAGGTCGAACCACCAGATGTTGCGCTTGCGGTCCAGGTCGGTGAAGTGGCAGTTGTTGACGCCGAGTACGGCACCGCCCAGTTCGGTGTTTCGGCGGGCGATGGCCTGTGCTTTATTGAGTTTCATAACCTTCCTACGGGATCTGTTATTCAGCGTTATAGCCTGAATGTGCCGGGCATTCTCAGGGGTTGGCCGCAAAACATAAAGCCAAACCTGCCGCTTTCGATGAAATGCGCACCGAAAAAATAATTGAAACTCTGCCGTACCGCTTCGGGTCCATCTTCTTGCAATGCCCAAAACACCTGATTGTTCTTCGGAGAGATACCATGAGCAGTACATCGGACAAGGCAAAAGGTTTGAAAGACGAGCTCGTCGGCAACATCAAGCAAGGCGTCGGCAAGGTCACTGGCAACGACAAACTGCGCGCCGAAGGCGTCGTGCAGGAAAAGAAAGGCCAGGTCGAAAAGGCAGTCGGTGATACCAAGGATGCGGTGAAAAAAGCGACCAAGTAGTCTTGAGTCGCAGGCTGGTTTTGCGCAGCTCGACGGCCATCTACGGATGGCCGTTTTTGTGTCATGTGCTGCGGTTAAAGTTTCGAAATTGTTTCAAGGTCGCCAAATGGGCTACCTTGATGTAGAAAACGGCCCCTGAGTCGCCCACGAACTCAACCTTTTGCGGCGAAAGGAGACGCTATGATTTTTCCGGTACTGAACGGTCTAAAGCTCCACAAAGTGCTGGTGCGCACCGTCACGGAATTCGTCGATGACGAAATGCCCACCTACGCCTCGGCACTGGCCTACCAGATGCTGTTTTCGTTGTTCCCCTTCCTGCTGTTCCTGATCGCCCTGATCGGTTTCCTGCACCTGCCGGACTTTTTCAGTTGGCTGCGCCTGCAGTCGGAACTGGTGTTGCCGCCGCAGGCGCTGGAGCAGGTCAACCCGGTGATCGACCAGTTGCAGCAGTCCAAGGGTGGCTTGCTCTCGGTGGGTATCGTGATCGCCTTGTGGACCGCCTCCGCCGGTGTGCGCCTGATGATGAGCGCGATGAACGCCGCCTACGATGTTGTTGAAGGCCGGCCGATCTGGAAGCGTTTTCCCCTGTCGGTTTTCTACACCATCGGTATCGCCGGCATGCTCCTCGCCGCTGCCGCGTTGATGGTACTGGGCCCGCAAGTGATGGAATGGCTCGCCGGGCAGATCGGCATGGAAGAGTTCGTGGTCACCCTGTGGACCATCCTGCGTTGGCCGGTGATCGTGATCCTGCTGATGTTCGCCGTGGCCCTCATGTACTACGTGATGCCCGATGTGCAGCAGAAATTCCGCTTCATCACTCCGGGCTCGGTGCTGGCCGTGGTGGTGTGGATCGTCGCTTCCCTGGGCTTCGGCTATTACGTGAAAACCTTCGCCGACTACAACGCCATGTACGGCAGTATCGGTGCGATTATCGTGCTGCTCCTGTACTTCTACATTTCTGCCGCCGTGCTGTTGCTGGGGGCGGAGATGAATGCGGTGATCGAGCACATGTCGGCCGAGGGCAAGGACCCCGGCGAAAAGCAGTTCGACGAACCCGCCGGCACGGATGAAAAACGCCACGTCTCAGGCCTGGGCCGGGACCATTCCAAACCCACTACCGACGAAGTCTGATCGATGATCCGTGAAATCCTGAAAATGGGCGACGAGCGCCTGCTGCGTATCGCGCCACCGGTGCCACCGGAAATGTTCGACAGCCCCGAGCTGTGGCAACTGATCGACGACATGTTCCAGACCATGGAACACGTCGGCGGTGTCGGCCTGGCCGCGCCGCAGATTGGCGTCGACCTGCAACTGGTGATCTTTGGTTTCGAGGCCAGTGAACGCTACCCGGACGCGCCGCCGGTACCGCAGACCATCCTGATCAACCCGTTGATCACGCCGCTCAGCCCGGTGCTGGAAGAGGGTTACGAGGGCTGCCTGTCGGTGCCAGGCTTGCGTGGCGCGGTGAACCGTTACCAACAGATTCGCTACGAAGGTTTCGACCCCAAGGGCGAGCCGATTGTGCGGTTTGCCGATGGGTTCCACGCGCGGGTGGTGCAGCACGAATGCGACCACCTGATCGGCCGGTTGTACCCGTCGCGGATTACCGACTTCAGCAAATTCGGCTTTATCGAGGTGATGTTTCCCGATATGGACCCAGCCGCCGACGACTGACGGCCTGATACAAGACCGGGGACGCACGGATCACGCATCACCCACGATCCAAGCCCATCGCGATCATCGGCTTGTTGCGCTTGTAGCGCACCAGCCGTTCGCTGAGGGACTGCGGCAGCAGTGTGTCCTGGGTGAAACCCATGCGTTGGTACAGGCCTTCCAGGTCCGGATGACACAGCAACCACACGCTGCCTTCGCACGCTGCCACCGCTTCGAGAATCAGTTTCGCGGCCAACCCCTGGCCACGATACGCCGGGTCTACGAACACGCCGGTCAACCACTGCCCGCCGACCACCGGCGTCAGGCATAAACCGGCAACGATTTCGCTGTCCCGCGCCACCCATAGACGCCCGCCCTTGAGCGCCTTCATCGACGAATTGTGGCTGCGATAAAACTTGTTCAGCAGCGGCCACAGGGGTTCTGCGAGCAATTGGATAAGCATGTTCAAACCAGTGAGAGGGCGAGGGCGGCGATTGTAGCGCTTGATGCGTTTGCTTCTAAGCTCAGCACCCAATGATCTGCAAGATTTTTGCGGCTCATTGCACAGAGCAGGAAACACCTGCTCCGAGCTGCCTATGGCCCATTACCTTGATCCGACCCAACGCCGGGAAATCGAAGCCCTGGCCAACACCTTCACCGTCAGAACCGAATGGCCGACCTGGCTGTTGTTGATCGGCGTGTACGCTGGATGGTTCGCTGTGATGTTCGGCAGCCACTGGCTGGGCCGGTGGTTGAGTACGCTGTTGCTGATTCCGCTCGTGACGCTGTGGCTATCGGTGCAACATGAACTGCTTCATGGCCACCCCACCCGATCGCCGCTGTTCAATAAGATTCTCGGCTACGCGCCGTTTGCCGTGTGGTATCCCTATACGCTGTATCGCGACAGCCATCTGCTGCACCACAACGATGAAGACCTGACCTTGCCCGGCATCGACCCGGAAAGCCGCTACCTCACCCAGCGGCAATGGGAAAACAGTGTGCTATTGGAACGTGGCGTGCATTGGCTGACCAAGACCGTGCTCGGCCGCTTTCTGCTGGCGGCGCCCTTGGCGATTGGCCGGCTGGCCCGTCACGAGTTCCAACGCCTGCCCCAGGTCTGGCCCATGTGGCTGGCCCACGGCGGCGTTACCGTGCTGATGCTGAGTTTTATCGCCCACTACAGCGCGCTGTCGGTGTGGCACTACCTGCTGCTGGTCAGTGTGCCGGCCTTGTCCCTGGCCTCGATCCGTTCCTACTATGAACACCGCCCGCATCCGCAACCGGAGCAGCGCACCGTCCTCAACGAAGCGTCCTGGCCGTGGACCTGGCTGTTCCTCAACAACAACCTGCACCTGGTGCATCACGACTTGCCGAAACTGCCCTGGTACTTGCTGCCCACGGTCTACCGTGCGCGGCGTGATCAATGGGTGGCCCGCAGCGGTGGTTTCCTGGTGCAAGGCTACGGCGAGTTGATCAGCCGCCATGGCCTCAGGGCCATCGATAGCCCCCGGCACCCTTTTGCGTGAGAGATGACGATGAGTGAGCACTATGCCGAGCTGCGGATGTATGTCGCGCCCGAGGCGATCCAGCAGGCCAATGACCAGTGGCTGACGCGGATTTTCGAGCACCTGGCGCTGCGTCGTCTCAACGCCGACCACCTTGACTTGCCTGGCGTATGGCTCGCACCCCAGTTGCTGATGGCGCAAACCTGCGGCTATCCGTTGATGACCCAACTGCGTGGCCAGGTCCGAGTGATCGGCCGCCCCCGCTATGAGCTGCCCCACAGCAGTGGCGGCGAACATTGCAGCCTGCTGCTGACCCGCGATGATAACCCTCGCCACACCCTGGCGGATTTCTACAACAGCCGTGGCGTGATCAACGGCCATGACTCCAACAGCGGCATGAACCTGCTGCGTGAGCGCCTGGCACCGTTGCAACGCGATGGGCGTTTCTTCGCCACTGTCGACATGAGTGGTGCCCACCGCGAGAGCCTGCGCTGGCTGCGGGAAGACCGCGCCGACCTTGCCGCCATCGACAGTGTCACCTACGACTACCTGGCTCGATTCTCCCCGCAGGAAGTGGCAGGGCTACGTATCGTCGCGCACAGCGCGCCGAGCCCGACCCTGCCCTATATCGGCGCGCGGGGCTTGCAGGATGCACAGGTCACGGCAATACGCCTGGCGATGAATCAAGCGCTGGAAGATTTGCCGCAGGTCGCTGAAATCCTGGGCGTGCAGGAAGTACTTGCGGCCAGCGAGGACGACTACAGGGTGCTGCTGGACTACCAGCGACAGGCCATTGCCAGTGGCTATGCGAATCTAAGATAAGGTTATATAAAAATACTTTTTAAGTATTATTAAAGAATAAGCAGCCTTGCTAGGATCGTTTCACCGGAACACCGGACATAACGTGCAACCTACTCAGATGGAGCCACTATGTCCGGCGCCGACACTTCTCACAGCGATTACGTGGGCGGGTTATTCCGCAGTCATTACGCCTGGCTGTGCGGCCGCTTGCACCGTCACCTCGATTCCCGCGCACATGCCGAAGACATCGCCGCGGATACTTTTGTCCAGCTCCTGAGTGCACCGGGTGTGGTACCCATCCGCCAGCCTCGCGCCTTGCTCACCACCATTGCCCAGCGCCTGGTGTACCAATTGTGGCGCCGCCGTGATCTGGAGCGTGCCTACCTCAGTGCACTTGATAACGACGAAGCTTCAACTGCACCGTCTGCACAAGAGCTCGCGCAAATGCTTGAGGCGCTGCAAGCCATTGACCAGTTGCTCGACGGCTTGCCGGCCAAGGTCAAGGCGACCTTCCTGCTGTCCCAGCTCAATGGCCTGACCTACCCGGAAATCGCCGCCGAGCTGGGGATTTCCCAGCGCTCGGTCAGCGACTACATGACCCGTGCCTTCAACCGTTGCCTGCGGCTGTGCCTGGAATGAACGACGAACTGATCGACAGCGCCGCACGCTGGCACGTGCTGCTGCGTTCCGGCCAGGCTACGGCGGGCGACTGGCAGCGCTACGCACAATGGCGTGCCGCCGACCCGCGCCACGACGCACTGTGTAAACAGTTGGAAGCACGCCTTGGCGTATTCCAGGTGCCCCTGGCGCAGGGGGTGAGTGGCCAGGTGTTGCAGCAGGCGTTGGAGGCACCGTCCAGCCGTCGCCAGGTGTTGCAGGTTGCGCTGGCAGGCGGCGGTGTCGCGCTCGGCGCTGCGTGGTTGGCCAAGCCGCTGGGCTTGCCGTTGATGGAACTCACGGCGGATATCCGCACCGGCACCGGCGAGCGCCGCGCGGTGACGCTGGAGGATGGCAGCGAGTTATTGCTCAACGCGCAAAGTACGGCGGATATCCAGTTCGACCCGCAACGGCGGCTTGTGCGCCTGCGCGAAGGCGAGTTACTGGCCAAGGTCGCCAGCGACCGCATTCGGCCCTTTCTGATCTACACCGACCAGGCGCGTCTGCGCGCCCACGGCAACCGCTTTCTGGTGCGCGAGCGCGAAGGGCAGGGCCAAGTCGTCGCCCTGAACGGTGTGGTGCAAATCGACGGCCAGAACGGTGAGCGCCTGCAACTCGCTGCCGGCCATGAGGTGCGCTACGACCGCGCAGGCTTCGGACCGGTGCAGGCCAGTTCCACCGGAGCCACCGCCTGGGTCGATGGCTTCCTGCAAGTGCGTGACCGCCCGCTGGCCGACGTCATCGACGCACTGCGCCCCTATCACAACGGCGTGCTGCGCCTGGATCCCGCCGTGGCGGGTCTACGTGTCAGTGGCCTGTACCGTCTGGACAACCCCCAGCAAATACTCGACACCCTGGCGCAGACCTTGCCGATCCATATCACCCGCCGCACCGGTTTGTGGGTGACCGTCAGTGCTGCGTGATGGCGCTGATGTGGGAGGGGGCTTGCTCCCGATAACGGTGTATCAGTGCCAAGTGCATTGGCTGACACTCCGCAATCGGGAGCAAGCCCCCTCCCACAGGGGTTGTGTCTGCGCTTCAGGATCCAGTGTGGGTTCTAAAGACATAACCAAACGATCTGCAAGGTTTCCCCACGCCGTTGCACATCACTGGCGTAAGCGCTGCGGGGAGCAGCGTTCTCGCGTTTCCTTGGGGGGAGCCAAAGTGAGTCAGTTCAACCGTGTGCCGCTTAGAACCTTTGCCCTGGTGCCATTGGCCAGTCTGTTTCTCTCGTTTACCGCCAGCGCCGAAGAGGCGCGTCAGGTCTACCACATCGCACCTGGCCCGCTGGATGAAGTGCTGCTCAACATCAGCCGCCAAAGCGGCCAGGTGATCTCGTTCACGCCGCAACTGGGCAACTATTCTTCGGCCCGCGTGGACGGTTCGCTGTCGGCGCAACAGGCGGTGGACGCCGCGCTCAAGGGCACCGGCCTGCAAGTCCAGGTCAGCCCGGATGGTGCGTTCATCATCAAGGAAGGCGCGAGCAAAAACGCCACCAGCAATGCCAAGGCGCAAACCACTGCAGCGCAAGCGCCGACCCTGGACCGCGTGGTCGCCATCGGCACCCGCCGCAGTGACGCCACCGCACTCACCAGCGCGGCCCCGGTGGACGTGATCAACGCCGAAGAACTCAAGCAGACCGGCGCCATCAGCCTCAACCAGGCACTCTTTCAACTGCTGCCGTCGTTCAACTTCCCGCAGAACCAGAGCGCCACCCGTGGGCAGAACCCCAAGGGTGCGTCCTTGCGTGGCCTGGCGCCGGACCAGACGTTGGTGCTGATCAACGGCAAGCGCCGGCATGCCTCGGCGGTGGTGAACATCTCCGGTGGCGTGCCATTCATTGGCGCGCAGCCGGTGGACTTGGACATGATCCCTATCAGCAGCATCGACCATGTCGAAGTGCTGCGTGATGGCGCCTCGGCTCAATATGGTTCGGATGCGGTGGCCGGCGTGATCAACATCGTGCTCAAGGAACGTGACAGCGGCGGCCAGGTGAACACCCAGCTGGGCAAATATGCGCAGGGCGACGGTTTCAGCAAAAGCACGGACGGCTGGTACGGCCTGGGCTTGCCGGGGGATGGTTTCCTGACCTTGAGTTTCAACACCCTTAACAACAAACCCACCGACATTGGCGATCAGTATGTCGCCAACGGCCAGGTGCAAGACCCCCGCTGGGGCGGCGCCGGGCGCGATAAATTCAACCTGGCGGCCAACGCCGAGATTGGCCTGAACGACCAGTGGCGCCTCTACAGCTTCGCCACTTTCGGCCAGGACAAGTCGGTGAACAACACGCCGCCATTGCTGGCCAATAACCCGAACAACGTGCCGGGCATCTACCCCAACGGCACCATTCCCAAGTACCGCTATCGCTACGAAGACGGCGCAGTCACCGTCGGTACCCGCTTTGAGGACGAGACCCTGGGTCGCTTCGATCTCAGTGCCACCTACGGTCGCGACAAACACGATGAATTGGCCTTCAACACCGTCAACCCCAGCTATGGTCTGAACAGCCCGACCAAATTCGACGTGGCCACGCTGGTCAATGACCAGACCAATATCGGCCTGGATTACGCCAAGGATCTGGACGTCAATTGGTCGAGCCATCCTCTGACAGTCTCGGCAGGTATTGCCTACCGTCATGAGCAATATCGTCTGGAGGAGGGCGACTATGAGTCCTACTCGTTTGGTGGCATCAACGGCGTGCAGGTGGGGGCGGTACAAGCCTCTGGCCTGACACCGGACGACGCCGGCACCTACAAGCGTGATGTGGGCGGCGTGTATTTCGGTCTTGAGCATCAGCTCACCGACAAATTCCAGGTAGGCATCGCCGGGCGTACCGAGCACTACTCGGACTTCGGCTCGGCCACCACCGGCAAACTTTCGGCGCGTTATGACTTCACCCCGCAAGTGGGCTTGCGCGCCACGGTGAACAACTCGTTCCGCGCACCGACCCTGGGCCAGATCGGCACCTCGTGGACCACCACCACCAACGTCGACATCAACGGCAACCCGGTCCTCACGCGCATGCTGCCCGCCGACAACCCGGCCGCCCGTGCCCTGGGCGCCGAGCCGCTCAAGCCCGAAAAGTCCACCAACTACTCCTTGGGCCTGGTGCTGCGTCCGATCGAACAAGCCTCGCTGACCATCGACGCCTATCAGATCTCGATTCGTGACCGTCTGCTCTACAGCGGGGGGATTTCCGGCCCACGGGCCGAGCAGATTCTGCAACAGGCCGGCTTTGGCCAATACACCTGGGCGCAGTTCATGACCAACGCGGCCAACACGCGCACGCGCGGTGTGGACATCGTCGGCAAGTACAACCTGGACCTGGCGCAATACGGCGCGCTGAGCCTGTCGGCCGGTTACACCCAGTCACGCACCACGATCGAGAAGGTCCACGAGAACCCCAACGGTTTCGACGTTCTCACCCGTGAAGCCCGTGGTTTCCTGGAGCACGGCTACCCGCAAGACAAGTGGGTGCTGGGCGCGACTCACCGCATCGGCGCGTGGACCATCGCCCTCAGCGAAACCCGCTACGGCGAGTACCGCAAATACGCCGCCAGCGAAGCCAACGCTCAATACGACCAGACCTTCGCTGCGCAATGGAACACAGACCTGGACGTGAACTACGCCTTCACCAAGCAACTGCGTGTGTCTGTCGGCGCCAACAACCTGTTCGACAGCAAACCCGATGACTTCAACACCCGCCTGCGCCAGACCCCTGGCCAGCAATACAGCTACCTGTCGCCATCGGCGCCGGAAGGGGCGTTCTACTACACGCGGCTCAGTTATGACTTTTAACCGATCCCCAATCCCACATTGGGTTCTCTGTGTTCTGAAAAATGATTCATCACGAGGTTGTGCATGAAAAGACTTAAAACGCTGCTCGGTGGTTCGCTGCTGGCACTGGCCGTTTTATCGCAGCCGGCCATGGCCGCCGAGGCTGTCAAACCCATTCACTTCGGTGACATCACCTGGGAAAGCGGCAGCCTGATCACCGAGGTGCTGCGCCTGATCGTCGAGAAAGGCTACGGCTTGCCCACCGACACCTTGCCGGGCAGCACCGTCAGCCTGGAAGCCGCCCTGGCCAAGGATGATATCCAGGTGATCGGCGAAGAGTGGGCCGGGCGCAGCCCGGCGTGGGTCAAGGCAGAAAGCGAAGGCAAAGTATTCGGCCTCGGCGACACCGTAAAAGGCGCCACCGAAGGCTGGTGGGTACCGGAGTTCGTGATCAAGGGCGATGCCGAGCGGGGCATCAAACCCCTGGCGCCGGACCTGAAATCGGTGGCCGACCTGCCGCGTTACAAGGACGTGTTCCGCGACCCCGAAGACCCAAGCCGTGGGCGATTCCTCAACAGCCCCACCGGCTGGACCTCGGAGATCGTCAACAGCCAGAAGCTCAAGGCCTACAAGCTCACCGACAGCTTCGTCAACTTCCGCACCGGCTCCGGTGCGGCGCTGGATGCCGAAGTCGCGTCATCGATCCGTCGTGGCAAGCCGGTGTTGTTCTATTACTGGTCGCCCACGCCGCTGCTGGGCCGTTTCAAGCTGGTCAAGCTGGAAGAGCCGCCCTTCAACGCCGAGGCCTGGAAAACCCTGTCCGACGCGAAAAACCCCAACCCCATCGGCACCCGCTCGATGCCGGCTCGCCTGGCAATCGGCGTTTCGGCACCGTTCAAGGCGCAGTACCCGCAATTGGTCAGCGTGTTTGAAAAGGTCGACCTGCCGATTGACCTGCTCAACAGTGTGCTCGGCGAAATGAGCGAGAAACGCACACCGCCACGCCAGGTGGCTGAGGCGTTCCTCAAAGACCATCCGCAGGTCTGGCAGCCATGGGTTCCGGCGGCTGTGGCGACCAAAATCAAGGAGGCACTCTAATGCTTAAAGTCTTCACGGCGGTGGTTCTTTCCCTGCTGGCCGGCCAGGTGTCGGCGGCCGATCCCGCCACCTTGCGCATCGGTTACCAGAAAAGCTCGGTGAGCATGGTGCTGGCCCGCGAACACAAACTCTTCGAAGAAGCGTTGCCCGGCACCCAGGTGCAGTGGATTGAATTCCTCGGCGGCCCTCCCTTGATCGAAGCGCTGAACGGCGGCAGCCTGGACATCGGAAACATTGGCGACATCCCGCCGATCTTCGCCCAGGCGGCCGGCATCGACTTGCAGTACTTTGCGGTAGAGCCCAACGAGGGCAAGACCGAAGCGGTGCTGGTGCCCAAAGCCAGCAGCGTGCAGAGCGTGGCGCAGCTCAAGGGCAAGCGTGTGGCGCTGCTCAAGGGCTCCAGCGCTCACAACCTGTTCCTCAAAAGCCTGTTGCGTGCGGGTTTGCAGTGGAAGGATGTGAATGTGGTGTACCTGTCGCCATCGGACGGGCGTGCTGCGTTCGAGCAGGGCAAGGTCGACGCGTGGGTGGTGTGGGACCCGTACTATTCCGCTGCGGTAATCGACGGCAGCGCCCGCGTGCTGGGTGACGGTCAGGGCCTCAATCCTGCGGGCAGTTTCTTCGTGGTCAGTAGCCCGTTTGCCAGGCAGTACCCGCAGTCCATCGGGGCGATCATCAAGACGCTGGCCAAGGCGCAGCGCCTGTCCCTCGACCAGCCCGAGCAGAGTATCGCGTTGATGGCCAAGACCTTGGGCCTGCAACCGGCGGTGGTCAAAAGCTACTTCGAACACCGCTCGTCCGCGCCGATTCGTCCGCTGCAAGCCGTCGACATCGGCAACCAGCAACGCACTGCCGACCTGTTCCTTGCCAACGGCCTGATCCCGAAGAAGGTCGATGTGCAGCAAGCCGTGTTCAAGGCGCCCTGATCATGCAACCGATCTACATTGATTTTCTCAACGGCCTCGATATCGACGAACTGGGCCTGACCAACGATGAAATCCTTACCGCCATTGAAGCCAGCCTGGCGATCCAGGGCCGCGGCGAAGCGGTGATTGAGCCACGTACCCACCTGATTCCCGGCGGCGAGATCAACGGCCACTTCAACGTATTGCGCGGTGTACTGGGCGGCGATATCGGCTACGCGGGCGTCAAAGTGGTGGGGGACTTTGTCGACAACTATCGCAAGGGGCTGCCCTCTGAACTGGCGATCCTCAACCTGCTGGACCCGGCTACCGGGATTCCCAAGGCGATCCTCGATGCCTCGGCGATCACCGACATGCGTACCGGCGCCATCACTGCCATCGGCGCCAAGTACCTGGCCCGACCCGACAGCAAAGTGTTGGCGCACATCGGTGCGCGTGGCACCGCATATTGGAATGTGCGCCTGCTCGACCACCTGTTCGACTTCGACGAAATCCGCGTGCATTCGCGGCGCAGTGAAAGCCGCGAAGCCTTTGCCGAACGCCTGCGCCAGGACCTGGGTAAATCGGTGATCGTCACCGAGGATTGGGAAACCACCGTGCGTGGCGCCGATATTGTGGTCGAGGCGTCACGCCTGGATCAGCCCGAACCGTTGCTGCGCACCGACTGGATCAGGCCCGGCGCGTTTGTGGTGCCCTACGGCACCATGAGCGCGGTGGAACTGTCGCTCACCGACATCATGAGCAAGCTGGTGGTGGACGATTGGGGCCAGTGTAAGGGCGGCCTGTTTGGTTCGCTGCGTGCCCATGTGGATGCCGGCAAACTCAGCGCCCAGACCCTCTATGCCGAACTGGGGCAGATCGTGGCCGGCTTGAAAAACGGCCGGGAAACGCCCGAGGAAACCATCCTGTTCTGGCACCGTGGCCTGAGCCTCAGTGATATCGCGCTGGGCCATGCGCTGTTGGAAAAAGCCAGGCAGTTGGGGATTGGCCAGCGGTTGCGTTGGGCATGATTCATCTCGGCCCTCAAGGTCTGGCACTCGCGGATTTGCTGGCGATTGCCCGCGAGGATGCAGCGGCGGATTTCACCGCGCAGGCCCGTCAACGTATCGATGAAGGCCACCGCCTGCTGGTGAAACTGGCGGCTGAAGGCACGCCGATTTATGGGGTGAACACCGGCCTTGGCGCAGCGGTGGATACGTTGGTCGCCCCCGTGCAGGCGAACATTCCGTTGGGACGGGCGGTGGGGTTAGGGCGCCTTGCCAATCGCCAGGAATTGCGTGCAATGATGGCGGCGCGTCTGGCCGGGTTGGCCCAGGGGCGTTCAGGCATTTCGCCGGGCGCGGCGCAGGCTTTACTGGCGTTGCTCAATAGCGGTGTCGAGCCGGATGTGCCGTTGATCGGCTCGCTGGGCGAGAGCGACCTGGCGCCGCTGGCGCACCTGAGCCTGGCGCTGTCGGTGCCCCTGACCGGTAAAGATGGTTTGGCGCTGGTCTCCGCCAATGCCGCCAGTGTCGGCTTGGGCGCGTTACTGGTGGCGCAGGCGCAGCGGGCGTTAGAGGCTTTGCTGGCCGCGTTGGCGTTGTCCTGCGAAGGCTACCGGGCCAACCTCAGCCCCTTCCAGCCGTGGGCCTCGCGCCTGCGGCCGGCACCGGGGCAAACCGAGCAGTCGGCGGCCTTGTTGCAACTGCTGGCGGGCGGTGAGTTGGCGGACAGTCCGCGCCGCCTGCAAGACCCCTTGAGCTTTCGCTGTGCCACGGTGGTACAAGGGGCGGCGCAGCAGGCGTTGCACCCCTTGCATGAACTGATTGAACTGGAACTGCGCAGCGGTGCCGACAATCCGGCGTTGATCAGCGAAGAGGCGCTGGTATTGGCCACCGCGAACTTCGACAGCACCCACCTGGCGTTGGCCGCCGAAAGCCTGGGCCTGGCCCTGAATCGAGCGGCGGCGTGCAGCGCTGAGCGCATTGCCAAATTGCTGTCGCCTGCCTCCAGCGATCTGCCGCGATTCTTGATCGCTCGACCGGGGCATGTCGGTATGGCGGCGTTGCAGCGCACCAGTTCGGCATTGGTGGCGCAGATCGGGCATTTGGCCAACCCGCTGCCGGCAGTGACTGTGCCGGTGGCGGATCGCGTCGAGGACTACGCAGGGCAGGCCCTGGCCGTCGTGGACAAGACCCGCCAGTTGACGGAGCGGGTGTTGTGGCTGGCCAGTATCGAACTGATCGTTGCCGCGCAGGCGGTGGATCTGCGCGGCGAATTGCGGCTGGGGCAGGGCACTCGGCAGATCCATGACACCGTGCGCAGCCAGGTGGCCCATCTGGACCAGGATCGCCCAGGCTCGGCAGATGTGCGGGTGTTGAGTGCCTTCATTTCGACTTATGGATTTTCGATTGCCAGTGCGGCAACGACCGCCGGGCGCTGACCCACGCGCTGCATGAACGCCTGCAATACCGGGTCCAGCTCGATAGTGTGAAAGGCCGCCCAACGCAGCACCACGAACAGGTAGGCATCGGCGACCGAGAATCGGGTGCCCAGCAGGTAATCCTGACGCGCCAGGGTGTGCACCAGAATCGCAAGGCGCTTGAGCAGCGTGGCCTTGAACAGCGCCTTCACGTCATCCGGGATGGCGCTGTTGAAGAACACGCCCAGCCCGCCATGAATTTCGCTGGCGGTAAAGTTCAGCCATTCCTGCAAACGCACGCGTTCCCAGCTGCCATTGGCGGGAGCCAGGCCGGCCGTGGGTTTCAGGTCGGCCAGGTATTGCAGGATCGCGCTGGCTTCGGTCAGTACCTGGCCGTTCTCCAGTTGCAGCGCAGCCACGTAGCCCTTGGGGTTGATCTGCAGGAAGTCCTCGCCGTCGGCAGTGATCTTGGCCCTGTTGTCGACCTGCACCAACTCGAACGGCAGGGCCAATTCGCGCAATATGATATGCGGGGCGAGTGAGCAGGCGTTGGGGGCGTAATACAGTTTCATCGGGGACAGCTCCGTGGGATTTGCGCCAGTTTCACGGGCATGGCACCGTGCGTAAAATTAAACCTTCAGAGCCCTGCCATAAGGACAGCTACTGTCATGATGAACCTGATGCACTGGCGCTTGCTGGTCGCTGTCGCCGACCATGGCAGCATCACTGCCGCTGCCGAATGCGTGGGCATGACTCAGTCCGCCGCCAGCCAGGCCATGGCCGGGATGGAGGCGACGCTGGGCGCGCAACTGTTTACCCGTGAGCCACGCAAGACGCTGCCCACCGCACTGGGGCTGAGTGTGATCGAACAGGCGAGAGTCATGATGGGCG
Organism: Pseudomonas palleroniana; assembly: GCF_022836895.1. Classification (NCBI taxonomy): domain Bacteria; kingdom Pseudomonadati; phylum Pseudomonadota; class Gammaproteobacteria; order Pseudomonadales; family Pseudomonadaceae; genus Pseudomonas; species Pseudomonas palleroniana. The sequence goes on from NZ_CP092411.1 coordinate 1,921,595, forward strand.
CGCTGCAGGCGATTCGCAGCACCGTCGATGAAGCCCGGCCCATGTTGCGTGGGACACTGCGCATTGCCAGTTTCCCCATCGTGCTGCAGACCTTTCTCAGCCCGTTGTTGCAGCGTTTCAAGCAGCTGTATCCCGGCATCGAGGTCACCACCCTGGAAGTCACGGATGACGAGGTCAATACCTTGCTTGACGCCGGGCTGATCGACTTGGGCGTGGTGCTCAACCCCAAGCCCGAGCGCAAGGCCACGGTGTTGGGGCGCGACCATTGGACAGCGGTGGTGCCCGCGCAGCATGCACTGGCCCAGCGCCCGGCCGGAGCGGTGGTGACATTGGAGGAATTGCTGGAACAACCCTTTGTACTCGCCACCGGCGGCTGCACCGTCAACGCCGGCAGCCTGAGCGCCGAGGCCGGGTTGGCGTTACGCGATGCCCGCGTGGAAGTGCGCGAATGGAGCAGCGCCTTCAGCCTGGTCCGCGAAGGGATTGGTGTCACGCTGGTCCCGGAAATGACCCTGCCGGCTCAACGCCAGGGGTTGCGCGTGATGCCGCTCAAGGCCCCGGTACAGCGTGAGTTCTGCCTGGTGGGGCCGCCGAACCGGGAGCCGGGTGCTGCTGCGCAGGCTTTGTTGAACATGCTGGTTAACTGAACCGCGTCCTGAAATCCAGCAAGCCCGCGTTATCGTTGAGGTTTTTCGCGAGCAACGATTTGCGGCTTAGATCGCCGCCAGGGTTTCTTTCACCGCCTGCACCTGTGGGTCGGCGGTTTTCGCCGCTACCTGCTGATCCTGCTGTTGCTTGATGCGCTCAGCCACTTCCTTGGAAATCGCGTCCTGCTTTTCCTGTGGCAGCTTCTGCACATCCTCTTCGGTCAAACCCTGCTCCTTGAGGAGCTGTTCGCGAATGCGTTCGGCCGGCGATTTGCTCATGTAGTCGGTGAAATCTTCGCGGGCGGTCTTGCCGGTCGACCCGGTGGCCGGCACGTCAGAGGTCGCGCTCGTCGCTGCCGTGCTGGCCTGCAGTTGTACGCGGGTCTTGGCGAAGGCTTCATCGATACGGTCATTGGCCTTGTCCAGGTCCTTCTGCGCGGCCGGCACCGTCACGCTTTGCTGCGCCGCCTGCAGGGCGCCGCTGTACAGCGTGCTGGCGGCCGCGTTGGCGGGGTCCATGTCGGGGCGCTTGATGTGTTGGATCGTCGATACGGCTTGGGCGTTGTTGTTAACCAGCATGATCGCTCACCTGTGCAAATGTTCGGTGGCACAGCTGGAGCAAATAGTGTGCCGGGGGCGATGGGCCCGGTTTTATGGGGGCGTAGCCTTATCCAAGAGGCAATCTTCGTCCGTTCAGCGGTCATTCGTTGCCGCAGACTGGCAATGGCCGGGGACTGTCTGGCTGAAACGTTTCTCTGTGGGATTTCACAGTATTCAACCGCTTCGACTTGCCGTTGAATCAGCTGTGTGGTTAATCCGGAACCAGGAGAAATGAAATGACTGATAAACGAGGCCCTATTGGTAGCGTCTATGTGAAGGCTCAATTTTCGGGCGAACCCAAAGCCTTTCACACTGAGGAGGCGATACACTTCTATTCGGGCCGCTACTACCAAATCATGGGGACTACAAAGGAGGGGCTGCCGACTCTGACTGTATTCAGCACATTTGAGTTCGAGCCGACAAAATTTTACACGCTGGTCGAGAATCCCGAAAAAGAGGGACAGGCCGGGTTAATGTTCTCTCACGAGATTCCTGGTGGAATAAAAACTACCCATTACGAAGGGCAGATGCGTTTAGTCGCCGAAGCGGATGCTCTGCATGCCGATTTTGAGGGTTCTTCAATCGTTCAGTCGGGCAGTCAACCCGCTCAGACGATCAAAGGTTCGTATCGTGTGCGCTATCGCTCGCAGCGTTCAACCCGCTGATCAGTGAGCAATATTCTCCAACGCCAGGTTACGCGTACGCGGCCCGAACCCACCGATGGTGAGCATCACGATCAGCATGCTGCCGGCAATGAACGCAAGCACCCCTGGTGTGCCCAGGTGTTCGAGGATAAACCCGATCAGCAGGCTGCTGAACACCGTGGACAAGCGGCTGAAGGAGTAGCAGAACCCCACGGCGCGCGCACGGATGTTGGTGGGGAACAGCTCGCTTTGATACGAGTGATAGCTGAAGCTCAGCCACGCATTGCAGAAGGTGATCATCACCCCGCAGAGCACCAGCCCCACCGCCGTGGTCTGCAGGGCGAACAGGCTGCCGAAGAGCATCGCGCCCAGGGCCGAGCCGACGATCTGCCATTTGTTTTCAAACCGGTTGGCAAACTTCACGAACAGCAAAGGCCCCAGCGGGTAGGCGAGGGTGATGATGAAGGCGTACATCAGGCTGTGGGTCACGCTGACGCCCTGGCCCGAAAGCAGCGCCGGCAACCAGTTGCCGAAACCGAAAAAGCCGATGGCCTGGAACACATGGAACACGATCAGCATCAAGGCGCGGCGGCGGTAGGGCGGTTGCCAGATATCGGCAAAACGGCCGCTGCCTTGCACGCTGACCGCCTCGGGCTCGGGTGGGTCCAGCGGTTTGCCGTGGTCTTTCCGGCAGCGTGCCTCCAGGCTGTCCATGATTGCATCGGCTTGTTCGAATCGACCTTTCTGGGCGAGCCAGCGGGGTGATTCCGGCAAGCGTTTACGCAACCACCAGATAAACAGTGCAAACACCGCGCTCGACAGCACCACCCAGCGCCAACCGGCCACCCCGAACGGCGCCTGGGGCACCAGCCACCACGACATCAATGCCACCGCCGGCACCGACAGAAACTGGATAAAAAACGCGAAGGCAAACGCCGAACTGCGCATGCGTTTGGGCACCAGTTCCGAGAGGTAGGCGTCGATGGTCACCAGCTCGATGCCCAGGCCAATGCCCACCAGAAAGCGCATGCAGATGATGCCCAGCGCCGAGGTCTGGATGCCCATCAACACGGTGGCGACGGTGTACCAGATCAATGCAAAGGTGAAGATCGCCCGTCGCCCGAAGCGGTCTGCGATGGGGCTGAGCAGGCTGGCGCCGAGGAACAGGCCGAGGAAGGTCGCCGAGGCGAACGCGGCCTGGTCGGAGAACCCGAACACGCCGCCGCTGCCGGTGGCAAACAGGCCGTCCTTGATCAGGCCGGGGCTGATGTAGGCGGTCTGGAACAAATCATACAGCTCGAAAAAACCACCGATCGACAGCAACGCCACCAGGCGCCAGACGCTGGCCACGGCAGGCAGGCGGTCGATGCGCGCGCTGATGTGGGCGGCGCGGATCGGGTCGATACCGTCGGTGGCGGAAGGTGAATGCATGGGCGTGGTTCCGAACGTCATGGCGTGATTGATCAGTTGTGACCGTCGAGCGCATAGGCCTGGAAGCCTGGGCGCTGGCTGAGCCGCTGGTAGTAGGCCGCGACCGCAGGGTAGGGCGGATGCTCCAGCGGCGCATTCCACCAGCGATGCACCGAGAGGCCGACGAGGATATCGGCCAGGGTGAATTCATCACCGGCGACGTAGGCACCGGTTTTGGCCAGTTGCTGTTCCAGCAGCCCCATTTTTTCATTCCAGGCCTGCACGCCGGCGCTGAGGCGTTGCGGGTCTTGGTAATCCGGGTTCTTGCGCACCAGGGCATGGAACGCATAACCCCAGGAGGGGTTGAGTTCGGTGGCTTGCCAATCCATCCATTGCTCCACCCTGGCGCGGGGGGCGGGTTCGGCGGGCAGCAAGTCATGGCGTTGGTACAGGCCGACGAGGTAGCGGCAGATGGTGTTGGATTCCCACAGCACGCCGTGGTCATCGATCAGCACCGGCACCTGGGCATTGGGGTTGAGGGCGAGGAACTCGGCGGCTTGAGTGGGCTTGAAGCCAATGCCCCAGTCCTCGCGCACATAGTCGATGCCCAGTTCCTGGCAGGTCCACAGTACTTTGCGTACGTTGATGGAGGACGTGCGGCCGAGGATTTTCAGTGAGTGTCCCATGGTGCTTCCCTTGCAGTGGAGAGAGGCCAATCTAGCACGACGAAACAATTTGTAAGCAATACCCTGTAGAGCGAGCTTGTCGTGGCGAGGGAGCTTGCTCCCGCTGGGCTGCGAAGCGGCCCCAAACCGTGCGATCGATATGTGTCAGATACACTTCGTCAACCGGTCTGGGAGTGCTTCGCACTCCAGCGGGAGCAAGCTCCCTCGCCACACAAGCTCGTTCCTGCAGAGGGCGTGTCAGTAGCGGGGCGTGTGCTGGTCCATGGCTTTGCCCACCAGCAACACACTCAGTTCGCTGAGCTGGTGGATGGCCAGGGCGACATCGCGGTGTTTGCCTTCAAGGTCATCGGACAGGTCAAGCAGCAAGGTGCTGACGGAGCACACGGTTTCGTAGCTGTTGATCAGCAGGGTTTCGGTGGGGACATCGGGGATGAGGGTGAAGAGGGTGGTTGGCGGCGTATCGATTTCTTTGATCATTGGATAGTCCAGGAATTGGCCACCGCCTCTTCGCTACTAAACGAGGGTGGCAGCTGTACGCAGGTTAGTAGACCGGTGGACTCCAAAGCCGGCGCACCCAAGGGTGCCCTACGCACAGCCGCCATCAAACATTTCGCTGAGGCTTGTGCACTGAGAAGTCCGAACATGGGCTACTAAACCCGGTCACCGAGAAATTCAGCGACCGGCAAACCTTAGAGACCCCCTTCCAGGCGCACAAGCCGGCGGATTCTGACCTAAGCGTAGGCAGCCGGGCAAGGCGCCTGGCGCAATGTCGGCCGTGTCCTACAGGCGTCCTACGTGCTTTCCCGCACCTGCAATTCAAACCCCATATCCACCACCGGCTTGGCGATCTTGTTACCCGCCATGATGCTCAACAAATGCTCCGCTGCACGTCGCCCGATCGCCTCACGCGGGGTGCTGATGCTGCTCAGGCGCGGCACCATGAAGGACGATGCCGGCAAGTCGTTGAAGCCCAGCACCGCCACGCGCTCCGGTACCTTGATGTTGTGGCGCAGGGCCTCCAGCAGTGCGCCCTGGGCCAGGTCGTCGTTGCCGAAGAAGATCGCGTCCACATCGGGATGGCTTGCCAGCATCTGCAAGAACAGCTCGCCGCCCAGGCCCACGGAGGAGGGGCGTGGTGTCAGCAGCTCCAGCGCCGGGTCGTACAGGCCTGCCTGTTGCAGTGCGCGGCGGAAGCCTTCGCCGCGCAGTAACGTGCGTTGGTCCAGCTGCGCGCCGATGTAGGCCAGGCGCTTGCGCCCGCGGGAGAGCAAATGCGCGGCCGCCGTTTCACCGGCCGCCAACTGTGAAAACCCCACGCAGTTCACGCCGGCGTGCGGGTCCAGGTCCATCATGTAGACGCAAGGCACCTGGCTGGACTCGACCATTCGTCGCGCGCTTTCAGTCCGATCAAAGCCGGTCAGCAGCAAACCCCGTGGCTGGTAGGCCATGTAGTTGCGCAGCAGGTTTTCTTCTTCATCGCGCGAGTAATGGGAGTTGCCGATCAGTACTTCAAAGCCCTTGGGCCGCAGTACCTGGTGGATGGCTTCGAGGGTTTCGATAAACAACAGGTTGGACAGCGACGGCACCAGCACCACCACCGAATGGCTTTGCGCCGAGGCCAGGGCGCGGGCGGCGGGGTTGACGACGTAATTGAGTTCACTGGCGGCGTGTTGCACTTTTTCCACCAGTTCAGTGGCCACGGTGCTGATGCCGCGCAGCGCGCGCGAGGCGGTAATCGGGCTGACGCCGGCCAGGCGGGCGACTTCATTGAGGGTCGGGCGACCCGTGGTACGCATTTTTTTATCGTTCTTGGAGGTCATCAGGCGGCTTGCCAAACAAAAATCGAGGCACTAAGGTAGCGCTGTCTCCAAAAGGCTGCAAATGCTTGAACGAAGGGTTGCCTGATCCCGTTCAAATCGCTGGAGAGGATGCACGCGTCACTCCATAAAAAAAGACAAGACGGCGCGGGAAAAGCCTGTTTTTGCACTAGCCTTACAGCGTGCAAAGGTAGCGCTATCTGCGTCCTGAGGTGTTTCATGAGTCAACCTGTTACCGCCCTGGTCATCATGGGTGTTTCCGGCTGTGGCAAGTCCAGCGTCAGCGAGGCCCTGTGCCGCCTGAACGGCGCCACCGCCATTGAAGGCGACAGCTTTCACCCTGCCGCCAACATCGAAAAGATGAGCGCCGGCCACCCTCTCAACGACGACGACCGTGCCGGTTGGCTCGACATCCTCTGCGATGAACTGCGCCGCGCACTCAAGGCCGGCGAGCATCCCGTGCTCACCTGTTCGGCGCTTAAAAAGAAATACCGCGACCACCTGCGTGAAGCCGCGCCGGGCCTGGGTTTTGTGTTCCTGGAACTGACCCGGGCCGTGGCCGCCGACCGTGTGTCCCATCGCCCCGGGCATTTCATGCCGGCCAGCCTGATCGACAGCCAGTTCGCCACCCTTGAGTCGCCGAAGGGCGAACCGCTGACCCTGGCGCTCAACGCCAGTGAAGACAGCGTCGAGGCCCTGGCCCGGCAGACCCATGCCTGGTGGCTGCAACACGGCTTTGAACCTACTCATTAATTTTTTGCCGGAAAAGATAGCGCTATCCCCGGCAGGAAATTCAACACCCGCTTTAATAACAACAACAAACAGGAGAGACCCCCCATGTTTGGCATGTCCCACGAGTCCTACCTGCTGCTAGATGCAGTGGTCACCATTATCGGACTGATCGTCTTGATCACCCGGTTCAAAGTTCACCCCTTTATCGCGTTGATCATCGCCGCAGGTTTCCTCGGCCTGACCTCGGGCATGCCCGTGGACAAGATCATCAAGGCGTTCCAGGACGGCTTCGGCGGGGTGCTCGGCTTTGTCGGCATCATCCTCGCGCTGGGCACCATGCTCGGCAAGATGATGGCCGAATCCGGTGGCGCCGATCAGATCGCCCAGACCCTGATCCGTGCCTTCGGCAAGGCGAAGGTGCAGTGGGCCATGATGTTCGCCGCGTTCCTGGTGGGCATCCCGCTGTTCTTCGAGATCGGTTTTGTGTTGCTGATCCCGCTGGTGTTTATCGTCGCCCGGCGTACCGGCGTCTCACTGATCAAGATCGGCATCCCGTTGCTCGCCGGCCTCTCGGCGGTGCACGGCCTGGTACCACCGCACCCGGGTCCGTTGCTGGCCATCGGCGTGTTTGGCGCGGACATCGGCAAGACCATCCTCTACGGCCTGATCGTCGCATTGCCGACGGCCATTATTGCCGGCCCGATCTTCGGTACGTTCATCGCCAAGTACATCCCCGGCAACCCGTCCCAGGAGTTGGTCGACCAACTGGCCCGCGAGACGGACAACAAGTCGCTGCCCAGCTTCAGCGTCACGCTGATCACCGTGCTGCTGCCGGTGTTCCTGATGCTGCTCAAAACCTTCGCTGACATCGCCCTGCCGGATGGCCATGCCATTCGCAACTGGATGGACATGATCGGCCACCCGATCACGGCGTTGTTGCTGGCGTTGCTGCTGTCGCTGTACACCTTCGGCCATCGCCAGGGCATCGGTTCCAAGCAGATCCTCAAGCTGCTCGACGCCAGCCTGGCTCCGACCGCCGCGATCATCCTGATCATCGGTGCCGGTGGTGGTTTCAAGCAGATGCTGGTCACCAGCGGCGTGGGTGACGTGATCGGCCATATGGCGGTGACTGCGCAGATCAATCCGATTCTGCTGGCGTGGCTGGTGGCGGCGGTGATTCGCGTGGCAACCGGTTCGGCAACCGTGGCGACGATTACTGGCGCCGGGATCGTGGTGCCGGTGGTCGGGATGATCCCAGGGGTCAACCGTGAGCTGCTGGTGTTGGCGACGGGGGCGGGTTCGTTGATCTTGTCTCACGTCAACGATGCGGGGTTCTGGCTGGTGAAGCAGTACTTCAATATGACCGTGGCTGAAACGTTCAAGACCTGGACGGCGATGGAAACCATCCTGTCGGTGGTGGCGTTGATCTTCATCATGCTGTTGTCGCTGGTGGTCTAAACCCCAGAACTTGGGGTTAAACCGAATGCACATGTGGGAGGGGCGGTGGGACGATTCGACTTGCCCCCTCCCACATTTTGACCGAGTCAGGCGCCGGTTTTCGGGGCTAGCCCATCCGCCCTGAACATCCCGCGAATCCCGCGCACGGCCTGGCGAATCCGGTCTTGGTTCTCGATCAGTGCAAAGCGCACGTGATCATCCCCATACTCACCAAAGCCGATCCCCGGCGACACGCATACCTTCGCCTCCAGCAGCAGTTTCTTGGCAAATTCCAGCGAGCCCATGGCGGCATACGCCTCGGGAATCTTGGCCCACACGTACATCGATGCCTTCGGGTTTTCCACCATCCAACCCAGCTCATGCAGGCCCTTGACCAGCACATTGCGGCGTTGGCGGTACTGCTCGGCAATATCCTTCACGCACTGCTGGTCCCCTTCGAGCGCGGCAATCGCCGCCACTTGCAGCGGGGTGAAGGTGCCGTAGTCGTGGTAGCTCTTGATACGCGCCAGGGCGCTGACCAGTTCCGGGTTACCCACCATGAAACCAATGCGCCAGCCGGCCATGTTGTAGCTCTTGGACAGGGTGAAGAACTCCACCGCAATGTCCTTGGCGCCCGGCACCTGCATGATCGACGGGGCTTTCCAGCCGTCGTAGACGATGTCGGCATACGCCAGGTCATGGATGACCAGCACGTCGTACTGCTTGGCCAGGGCGATCACGCGTTCGAAGAAGTCCAGCTCCACGCACTGCGCGGTGGGGTTGGACGGAAAGCCCAGGATCATCATTTTCGGCTTGGGGATCGAGCCGCGAATCGCGCGTTCCAGTTCGGCGAAGAAATCCACGCCGGGCACCAGCGGCACCGAGCGCACCTGGGCGCCGGCAATCACGGCACCGTAGATGTGGATCGGGTAGCTTGGGTTGGGCACCAGCACGGTATCGCCCTGGTCCAGGGTGGCCAGCATCAAGTGCGCCAGGCCCTCTTTGGAACCGATGGTGACAATGGCTTCCGATTCGGGGTCGATGTCCACTTCATAACGGTCCTTGTACCAGCGCGAAATGGCGCGGCGCAGGCGCGGAATGCCTTTGGAGGTGGAGTAGCCGTGGGTGTCTTCACGCTGGGCGACGGTGACCAGTTTTTCCACGATGTGCGGTGGAGTAGGGCCGTCGGGGTTACCCATGCTCAAGTCGATGATGTCTTCGCCGCGCCGACGCGCAGCCATCTTCAGCTCGGCAGTGATATTGAAAACATAGGGGGGGAGTCGATCTATGCGCGCAAAGCGGCGCGGCGAACCTTGGTCTGCCATTGTTGCCTCGAGGTACGTAAGCGCCCGGAACCGTCCGAGCGACGTCGGCCACTGCGGTGGCCTGCGGGGCAGACAATACGGTCGATGATGGCCGGTTGTCCAGATGCGTAGGAAAATTTTCTGCATGGTGTGCAGCGCGGATATACCCCTATACTCGATGCGGGCTTGTTCCCTCACAAGAAGGAGACTGTTCGTATGGATCAGCAGATAAAACAACCGCTCGAGCCACGCATGGAGGACGGTAAAGCGCTGGTGATTGCGGGTGTGCAGGGGCGCTATTCAAAAGCTACCGTGGGGGATATCCCCAAGTTGTGGGAGCTGTTTGATAGCTGCATCAAGGACATCAAGAAGCGCGTTGGCGGTGTGACCTATGGGGTGTGTCATAACCCTCACCACGGCGAGTTCGATTACATGGCCGGGGTGGAAGTCCCGAGCAAGGGCGATGCACCGGGCAACTTCGAAACCCTGGAAATTCCCCCGCATCACTACGCCGTATTCTCGCACCACGGCCCTGTGCAAGCGCTTGAGCAGACCTACGAGCGCATCATGTTCGAGTGGTTGCCGCACTCGGGCTTCAAGGTGGCCGGGGCGGATTTCGAGCGCTATAGCGCGGATTTCGATGTGCGCAAGGGCACGGGGACGGTGGAGATCTGGTTGCCGGTTGAAACCAAGTCCTGAAACGGCTGTGGGTCGATGTCACGTAAACATGACCTGGCCGTCAAACAGTCATGTTTACGTTACATCGACGGGCTGAACGTCCATCTCAACCTGCGCTCATAGTCAGCCCGGCCCTTGTAGGCCTCCCCGCTATCCACCCATCCAGCCGCCCGATACAACCCCATCGCCGCCACATTGTTCGCGTCCACCGACAACTCCAAGCCCTTGATCTGCGGCCAGGCCCGTATCGCCGCTGCCGGCAGCGCGTGCAGGCATGCCTTGCCGAAGCCGCGTCCTTGCTGGGTGCGTTCCACTTGCAAGGCGTGCAGCGTGGCGCTGTGTTCATCAGCCCAATGAGGCAGGCACGGTGGGCGTTTGAGCAGCATGAAGGCCACAGGCCGGTCGTCGGCAAGCAGGGCGAAGCCTTTGATCGCGGCGGGGTTGGGATTGACCAGCAGGCTGTTCAGCGCACAGCCGATGTCGCCGGAAAATGCCAACTGCTCGGGATGCACTTGCAGGGTATTGAGCTGCTGTTTTTGCACAAGGCTCAACGTCTCATAGGGGACGAGGCGGGTTTCCATTGGCGGTGCATCCCAAAGACTACAGAGAGGCGCGAATTCTAACGGTTTTGCAGGCGGCTAAATTATTTTTCAGCGGGCTGTCGATTGAGCCAGGGCTGATTCGACTAAGGGTGCACTTCGTGATGTTTACCTCTCTCCCCACAAAAAAAAGGAGTATCACTATGAGCACTGCCATCCACTCTCTGATCGATCAATGGAAGCAAGCTGTGCTTGCCCGGGATATCGATAAAATTGTCAGCTTTTACGCCGACGATATCGTCTCGTTCGACGCCGTTGCCGCGTTGCAATTCAAGGGCAAGGCCGCCTATCGCGCCCACTGGGAAGCGTGCATGGAGCACTGTCCCGGCCCGGGTATTTTCGAGTTTCATGAACTGCGCATTGTAGAAGCCGCGGATAGCGCCTTTGCCCATTGGTTGGCGCATTGCGGCGGTGCCGGGCCGGATGGCGTGGTGAAGGCGTGCTGGATGCGGGTGACGGCCGGTTACCAGCGCCTCGATGGCCAATGGAAGGTGGTGCATGAGCATTGGTCGGCGCCCTTCGATATGCAAAGCGGCGTCGCCTTGTTCGAGCTGAAACCTTGAGCCGAACTATAGTCATGAGTCCGCAAATGGAGACGCACATGAAATACCTCTGCCTGATCTACAGCAACGAACAGGTGTTGCACAGCTCGCCGGACAGCCCCCAGGACCCGGAGTGTTTCGCCTACGCGCAGTCCGTGCAGGCCAGCGGCCGCATGCTTGCCGCCGAGCCGCTGGAGTCGGTGACCACCGCCACTACCGTGCGCATGCGCAATGGCAAGTTGTCGATCACCGATGGGCCGTTTGCTGAAACCAAGGAGCAATTGGCCGGGTTCTACCTGATCGACGCCAGGGACCTGAACGACGCGATCCAGGTGGCCGGCGGTATTCCGGCGGCGCGGGTCGGCAGTGTGGAAGTGCGTCCCGTGCGTGAATTGAAACTCTGACCAGCATAATCATAAAAACCCAAGAGGATTGGCGATGAGTACCCAAGCTCCCTTCGAACTGTCCATCAGCCGCGTGATCGACGCCCCGCGCAGTCGTGTCTTCCGCGCCTGGACCACGCCTGAATTGTTGAAACAATGGTGGGGACCGCATGGCATGACCACCCCCGAGTGCGAAATGAACCTGTGGGTCGGTGGCCTGTTTCGCACCCTCATGCGTGCCCCGGATGGCAGTGAGTATCCAACCCAGGGCGTTTTCCTGGAAATCGATGCGCCCAACCGGCTGGTGTTTACCGATGCCTTCATGCCTGGCTGGATTCCCTCAGGCAAGCCGTTCATGACCGCCGAGGTCACGTTCGAAGAGCTCGACGGTAAAACCCGCTACACCGCTCGCGCCATGCACTGGAATGCTGAAGACAAACAGGCCCACGAGGCCATGGGGTTTCATGATGGCTGGGGCCAGAGCCTGGACCGCCTGGTGACGCTGGTGACCCAGGGCATGACCGATTGACGCTGCCGATCGAGGCGATATACCGCAGCGAATCACGGCGCGTACTCGCGACGCTGATTCGCTTGCTCGGTGATTTCGACCTCGCCGAAGAGGCCCTGCACGAAGCGTTTTTTGTCGCGGTGCAGCGCTGGCCACAGGACGGTGTGCCGGACAATCCGCGTGCCTGGCTGGTCTCCACCGGCCGCTTCAAAGCCATCGACCGCCTGCGCCGCCAGGCCCGGTTTACCCCCTTACTGCGGGAGCAGGCTGACGCGCTGGAAGCGGTTGACTGGAATGAGGAAGACGTGGAAGACGATCGCCTGCGCCTGATCTTCACCTGCTGTCACCCGGCGTTGGCGGCCGATGCCCAGGCGGCGCTGACGTTGCGTGAGATCTGCGACCTCACCACCGAGGAAATTGCCCGCGCTTTTCTGGCTTCGCCCACCGCCATCGCCCAGCGCATCGTGCGCGCCAAGGGCAAGATTCGTGAAGCGAAAATCCCCTATCAGGTGCCGTCTTTGGCGGAGTTGCCCGAACGTCTGGACAGCGTATTGCAGGTGATTTACCTGGTGTTCAACGAGGGCTATTCGGCGTCCATGGGCGCCGATCTCACCCGCGAAGAGCTGACCCGCGAAGCCATCCGCCTGACGCGCCTGCTCGCGCAGTTGCTGCCGGAGCCAGAAGTCATGGGCTTGCTGGCGTTGATGCTGTTGCATGAATCCCGCCGAGCGGCGCGCACCTCGGCCGCGGGTGAGTTGGTGTTGTTGCAGGAGCAGGACCGCGATTTGTGGGACGCCTCCTTGATCGCTGAAGGCTGCGCGCTGGTGGAACAGGCACTGACCACCGGGCGTTTCGGGCCATACTGCCTGCAAGCGGCGATTGCTGCGGTGCACGCCGAGGCGGCCAGCGCCGAGGACACCGACTGGTTGCAGATTGTCGGGCTTTACGATGTATTGCTTCGGCAAGTGCCGTCGCCGGTGATCGAGTTGAACCGCGCCGTAGCGGTGGCGATGTGCGAGGGGCCGGGGGCGGGGCTACAGCAGGTCGAGACGATTCTGGCGCGTGGAGAGCTGCTGGATTACCACTTGGCGCATTCGGCGCGGGGGGGAGTTTTACCGACAGTTGGGGCGGGTGGAAGAAGCACGTTCGGCTTATGAAACAGCCCTGTCACTGACCCAGCAAATCCCCGAGAAACGCTTCCTCGAAAACCGCCTGGCCAACCTCGAATCCCTTGCGCGATAAAGATCAAATGTGGGAGGGGGGCTTGCTCCCGATAGCAGGGTGTCAGTCACAGTATTGGGTGACTGACCCACCGCTATCGGGAGCAAGCCCCCTCCCACATTTTTATTGGGTGGGAAATATCATTCCAACATCTTGGCCAACAACCAACTCCCGGCAGGGCCCGGCGGGTGGTGGCGTGACCATAGCGCATCCACCGCCACCGAACGCGGCCAGCCGCGGGCCTTGAGCTCGACCAATTGCCCGCCGCCAAAGCGTTCCACCAGCCAGCGCGGAATCGGTGCCCAGCCGAAGCCCAATTGAGCCATCTCCAATAGCATCAGGTAACTGGGAGCCGACCAGACGCGGCCGTTGGCACGGGTTTCATTCGGGTTGATGATGCTTGCCAGGCGCAATTCGCGGTGTTGTTGCAGGGCGTGCGCGGTCAGCGTGTCGAGCCCGGCCAGTGGATGTTTCGGTGACACGAAAAGGGCAATTTCCGTGCTCTCTTCCACGGGCGCACGGGTCAGGTCCGGCGGATACACCTCCTGGTGCTCGATAAACGCTATCTGGGCCCGACCGCTTTGCACCAAGGCGATCAGGTCTTCGCATTCGGCGATCAGGCATTCCAGCTCAAGGTCCGGGTAGCGCTGTTCAAACGCGCTGAGGGCGACCTCGAAACGGTCGGACTGGTAGGTATCGGACATGGCGATACTCAGCTTGGGCTCCAACCCCTGGGCCAGTTGATTGGCGGCCATTTCCAGGCGACTGCTGGCCTCCAGCACCTGCTCGGCCCGTTGCAGCAGCACATGGCCGGCAGGCGTGAGCGTCGGCTTGCGGCTACTGCGATCGAACAGCACCACATCCAGATCAATCTCAAGACTGGCGACCGCCGCGCTGACGGTGGACTGGCTCTTGCCCAGCTTGCGCGCCGCAGCGGAGAACGAGCCTTGGGTGGCCGCTTGCACAAACGCCTGCAGCACTTCATTGGAGGCCATGACTATCGCCTTTATCGATGGTTACTGGTTATGAAGTATCGGTTCGATGCGGGATTATCGCAACCATCGCCATTCACGGAGCGCAGGTTATGCACCCTACCAAGTCGATTACTGAACGTATCGGTCAAGCCCTGGGTTTTGAGGGCCTGGCCTTGTTGATCTGCACACCGCTGCTGGTGTGGATCACCGGCCGGCCGGCCCTGGAAATGGGCGCGGTGACCCTCGGGCTGAGCCTGTTGGCGCTGACCTGGAACATCATTTTCAACAGCCTGTTCGACCGCCTGAAGGTTCGCCTGCAATTGGCCGGCGGCGCATGGACGCGGGTGTTGCACGCGCTGTTGTTTGAGGGCGGGTTGATTATCGTCGCGGTGCCTTTGATCGCGGCGTGGCTGAATATCAGCCTGATGCAGGCGTTCATGCTCGACATCGGCGTACTGCTGTTCTTCCTGCCGTACACCTATGTGTATCACTGGGGGTATGACGTCATTCGGGAAAAAATCCGCAACAAAAACGCTATCCCATGTAGGAGCTAGCATGCTGTGGCGAGGGAGCTTGCTCCCGTACGACAGCGCAGCTGGCGCCCGCTTTCAGGGGCGCTTCGCACCCCAGCGCAAGCAAGCTTACTCGCCACAACAAGCGAGCGCCTACAGACAGGTAAGCGAGCCGACAAAGTCCAGGAATGCCCGCACCTTGGCGGCGGGCAAATGCCGCGAAGGATAGTAGGCATACAGTGGAAAACGCTCGTCAGGCCAGTCGGGAAACAACTCCACCAGACTGCCGGCCTTGAGCGCCGGGGCCAGGCCCAGGTCGAGCATCTGGGCCACCGCGTGGCCGTGCTCGCACACGCTGTATAACGTGCTGGCATCGTTGACCACCAGGCGACCATCGGTACGCACGGTCAGTCGCTCGCCGGGGCGGTGGAATTCCCAGGCAAATGGGCGACCGGTTTGTGAGTCGCGAAAATCCAGGCACATATGGCCGTGTTCCAGATCCTGGGGCACGGCAGGTCGGCCGTACTGTTCAAGGTAAGCGGGGGCGGCGACGGTGAGCACCCGCACCTCCATCAACTGACGGGCGATCAGCGAGGAGGATTGCGGGATGCCGAAGCGAACCGCCAGGTCGAAACCGTCGGCCACCAGGTCGCCGAGTTGGTCGCGGGTGTGCAGGTCCAACTGCAATTGCGGGTAGCGGCGCATGAAGTCACCCAGCACTGGGCCCAGCACCAGCCGCGAAAAATACGGGTCGATATTGACCCGCAGGCGCCCGCGCACTGTCAGGGCGCTGTCGGCCGCCGAACTGGCCGCCTCTTCCAGGCCCGCCAGCAGAGGCGCGATGTGTTGATAGAAACGTCGCCCTTCATCGGTCAATTGCACCGACCGTGTCGTGCGGTCGAACAGGCGAATACCCAGGCGTTTCTCCAAGCGCGAAATCGCCCGGCTGACACCGGAGGCCGTCATGTCCAGGCTGTCGGCAGCGCGTGCGAAGCTGCCGCTGTCGACCACCGCCGCCAACACGCCCATGCCACCGGCCAGGCTCGGATCAAAGCTCATTGATGATTTTCCGTCAGGTATGCAATGACACTGATGCTATCGAAGAATCCTACGGTTGCGCAGGATAATTTCCCCATCGCGACACGAGTCGCCTTTGCAGGGGAGAACACTGATGTATGCAGTCACAGGTATCACTGGAAAAGTCGGCGGAGCCGTTGCCCGCACACTGCTCGCCGCTGGGCAGCCGGTACGCGCCGTAGTGCGCAGCGCCGACAAGGGCGTCAGTTGGGCCGCGCGCGGCTGTGAGGTGGCCGTGGCGGAGGTGGATGACCCGCAAGCCATGGCGGAAGCCTTCGCCGGGGTGACGGGCGTGTTCATCATGCTGCCGTCGAATTTCGACCCATCGCCGGGCTTTCCGGAAACCCGCCGGGTGGTGGAAAACATCCGTCAGGCCCTGGCGTGCGCACGCCCTGGCAAGGTGGTATGCCTGTCCACCATCGGCGCCCAGGCCACGCAACCGAACCTGCTCAACCAACTGCACCTGCTGGAGGAAGCGGTGGGCAGCCTGGAGTTGCCGGTGACGTTTTTGCGCCCCGGCTGGTTCATGGAAAATGCATCGTGGGATGTCGAGGCGGCGGTGGCAGGGCGGATCTCAAGTTTCCTGCAACCCTTGGACAAACCGGTGCCGATGGTTGCCACGGCGGATGTCGGACGCGTGGCGGCTGAACTGCTGCTGGAACCCAGCCCGCGTATCGTGGAACTGGAAGGCCCGCAGCGCATCACCCCGTACCAGCTGGCCGCCGAATTCGCCCGCGTGCTCGGCAAACCGGTCGACGTAGAAGCGGTTCCCCAGGCGACCTGGCATGCACTGTTCAGCGGCCAAGGCATGCGCAACCCGCTACCGCGGATTCAGATGATCAACGGCTTTAACGAAGGCTGGATCGAATTCGAAGGCACCCCTCGCCAAGGCACGGTCGAACTGGGCACGGTGCTTGGCGAGTGGGTGCAACGCAGCGGCGTTTGAACCTTACAGAAACATGCCGCCCGAGGCTTCGATACGTTGGCCGGTGATCCAGTGGCTGCCATCGGCCAGCAAGCTGGCAATGGCCCCGCCGATATCGTCCGGCAGGCCGGCGCGGCCCAGGGCGGTGTTTTGGGCGACCATCGCATTCAGCGCCTGATTGTCGCGCACGGCGCCACCGCCGAAATCGGTTTCGATGGCGCCGGGCGCCAGGACATTCACGCTGATGCCACGCCCGCCCAATTCCTTGGCTTGATAGCGGGTGAGGACTTCCATCGCGCCTTTCATGGCAGCATACGCCGCATACCCCGGCAGGCTGAACCGCGCCAGGCCGCTGGAGATATTGATGATGCGGCCACCATCGCGGATCAGCGGCAGCAGTTTCTGGGTCAGGAAAAACGGCCCCTTGAATTGGATTGCCACCAACTGATCGAACTGTGCCTCGGTGGTCTCGGCAAAACTGGCGTGGGCGCCGATGCCGGCGTTGTTGATCAGAAAATCGAAGTGATCCTGTGCGAAAACATCTTTGAGCACAGTGGTGATTTCGCCGACGAAGCCCTCGAACCTGTCGCTGCGGCTGACATCCAGTTGCAGCATGGCGGCACGGCCGCCCAAGGCTTGAACCTGCTCGACCACCGCTTGGGCTTCGGCGGCGGCGCTATGGTAGGTGCCGATGATGTCGATGCCTTGTGCGGCCAGGTGCAGCGCGGCGCTTTTGCCCAGGCCGCGGCTGGCGCCGGTAATCAGTGCGATTTTACGGGTCATGGTGATGTCCTCTCAGGTGATCAGTGAGAGGAAGTGTATTTGTCCGTTCATAACGTGATAAACAGCGCTATACCGGAATCACTGGCCGGATAAGGCGAACAATCCCATGAACAAACTTGAGCTGCTGCGCACCTTCGTGCGCGTGACCGAACTGTCGAGTTTCACCCAGGCCGGCGACAGCCTCGGCCTGCCGCGCTCCACCGTCTCCGAACATGTGCAGGCACTGGAGGAACTGCTCGGCGCACGTTTGTTACAGCGCACCACGCGCAAGGTGCAGGCGACCCAGGACGGCCGAGTCTTGTATGAACGCAGCAAGGACCTGCTGGCCCATATGGAGGAGCTGGAAGGCTTGTTCCGCCAGGATGAAACGCAACTGGCCGGGCGTATCCGCGTGGACCTGCCCAACGTGCTGGCGCGGGACATGCTCTTGCCGCACCTGCCCGCATTCCTGGAGCGCCATCCACTGATCGAGATGGAAATCAGCAGTACGGACCGCCAGGTCGACCTGATTGCCGAAGGTTTCGATTGTGTGTTGCGTGTCGGCGCGCAACCCGACCAAACCGTGGTCGCACGCCGCGTGTGCAGCATGCCGATGGTCAACTGCGTCAGCCCTGCCTACCTGCAACGTTATGGCATGCCCACGACCCTGGCTGACCTGGCCGAGCATCAATTGGTGCACTACGTGAGACCCTTGGGCGCACGCTCGACAGGGTTCGAATATCAGCAGGGCCACAAGGTGGAGCGCGTGGCGATGGCCGGGCGCGTCACCGTCAACAGCACCGATGCGTATCAGGCCGCGTGCCTGGGCGGATTCGGCATCATCCAGGTGCCGCGCCTCGGTATTGAAGAGTTACTGGGCAGTGGAGAACTGGTGGCGGTGCTGCCGGATTACCCGGCGCCGCCGTTGGACGTGTCCTTGCTGTACGCCGGCCAGCGCCATCTGCCGTTGCGCGTGCGGGTGTTCATGGATTGGCTGGCGGCCATCCTGCAAGCTCGGTATTAACGACGTGCCGATAATTGCTGCGGCGCCAGGAAGGCGTCGTGGAAGTAATCGCGGAACGCCTGCATCGGCGGGGTGAAGGCACGCTCGCGGTGCCAGGCCAGGCCCACGCTCATGGGGGTGACCGGGTCGGTGACGGTCAGGGTTTCGATGCGCTTGCCTTCCAGGGACCACGGCCGGTGGACCAGGTCTGACAGAATCGCCACACCGCTGCCGTTGGCGACCATGCTGCGCACCGCCTCCACCGAACTGGTGCGCAGCCGCACCTTGGGCGTTTGCCGGGCCTGTTCCCAGTAGCGCATGGCGCTGTGTTCGGCCTCGTCGACGGTGAGCAGAATGTAGGGTTCCTGCGCCACATCCGCCAGGCTTACGGCACTGCGTTCGCACAGCGGGTGATGGCTGGGCAGCCACAGGCGGCGTTCCGAGTTGAACAGGGTTTCAGAGACGATATCGGCATGGGTGAGGTTGGCGGTGAGCACCACGGCCATATCGAACTGGCCATCGAGCAGGCCCTGTTCGATCGCCTGGCGCTCCTGCTCGAAGACCTCGATGCTGACGTCCGGGTGCCAGTGTTCCATGCGTTGCAGGTGGTGGGGCAGGAAATAACCCAGCACCGTGTAGCTGGCGGCTACGCGCAGCACACCGCTGGCGCGGTAGTCGGGCAAGGGGCTGTTCAGCGCGTCGTCGACACTGCGCAGGATCACGTAGGCACGGTTGAGAAAGTGCCGGCCGGCGTCGGTCAGGTTCATGCCCTGGGCCGAGCGCACGAACAGTTGCACGCCAAGCATGGCCTCCAGTTCCTTGATTGCGGTGGTCACGGCCGACTGGGAGATGTTCAGGTGAATCGCCGCCTGGGAAATCTGGCCGATCTCGGCGGTGGCCACGAAGTAGCGGACTTGGCGCAAGGTCAGGGACATCTGCCACTCCAATGCAGTGAGCTATCTGTTTTTCAGAAGATGAGCCATCTGATAATAGATCTTCCCAAGGGGTCAAGACACAGCCTACTTTCAGCCATCATCTTTTGGCGGAGCGACCCCGATGCAGGCAGTGGATTTAAACTCGGACATGGGCGAAAGCTTCGGCCCCTGGACCATTGGCGACGGTGTCGATGCGCAGTTGATGGCCTACATCAGCTCGGCGAATATCGCCACCGGCTTTCACGCCGGCGACCCCGGCACCATGCGCCGTACGGTCGAGCGTGCCAAGCAACTGGGCGTTGCCATCGGTGCCCATCCGGGTTTTCGCGACCTGGTGGGTTTCGGTCGCCGGCATATCAACGCACCGGCCCAGGAGCTGGTGGATGACATGCTCTACCAACTCGGCGCCCTGCGCGAAATGGCTCGCGCCCAAGGGTTGACCCTGCAACACATCAAGCCCCATGGCGCGCTTTATATGCACCTGGCCCGCGACGAAGCCGCGGCGCGGCTGCTGGTGCAGAACCTGCAAATCATCGAGCCGACGTTGCGGTTGTATTGCATGCCCAATTCGGTGATCTGGCGAGTGGCCAAGGAGTTGGGGCAACCGGTGGTGCGCGAGTTTTATGCCGATCGTGAATACGACTTGAGCGGCTCCATCGTATTTACCCGCCAGGTGCGTGCGCTCGATCCTGCAACGGTCGCGGCACGCGTCCTGCGTGCCTGTCAGACCAACCTGGTGCGTACCGTAGAAGGTGAGGATCTGTTTATCGAGTTCGATTCGATCTGCCTGCACAGCGACACCCCGGGTGCGCTGGAGCTGGTGGAAGCCACCCGTGAAGCCTTGGACGAGGCGGGCATCATCGTCAGAACGCCACACTAAAAAAACGCCCGATTATTTTTTGCCTGCCTTTCTACAATGATTCCAAGAGGAACAGACATGGCTGAAACGTCCCCCATCCGCTACAGCTTCGGCGGTGATGAACACCTGTTTGCCGAGGTCAGCGACAGCATGTCCCTGCAGGCATTTTTCAAAGGCATGGCGGTGACCCGCGCCGTTGAACGCCTGGCCCTGGAAGGCGTGCTGGATGTGTGCCTGGCCAATGCGTCGTTCCAGATCCGCTTCGACCCTGACCGCATCGCGCCCCATGTGCTGCTTGACGCGGTGCAGAGCGCCGAAGCCCAGGCGGTGGCCGAACGCACCTTGCACACGCGCATCATCGAAATCCCGGTGCTCTACAACGACCCCTGGACCCATGAAACCCTGATGCGTTTTCGCGACCGCCATCAAGACCCCGGCAGCACCGATCTGGAGTACGCCGCCCGCATCAATGGCCTGGCCGATGTGGCCGCGTTTATCGCCGCGCACAGTGGCGCACCGTGGTTTGTGTCGATGGTGGGGTTTGTCGCGGGGTTGCCGTTCATGTTCCAGATGGTCGAGCGCGAGCGCCAATTGCAGGTGCCCAAGTACCTGCGCCCACGCACCGACACGCCGAAGCTGACCCTGGGCCATGGCGGATGCTTTGGCTGCATCTACTCGGTGCGCGGCGCCGGCGGTTACCAGATGTTCGGCGTGACCCCGGCCCCCATCTATGACCCGGCGCAGCAGTTGGCCTATCTCAAGGAGCGCATGGTGTTCTTCCGGCCGGGTGACATCGTGCAGTTCAAGCCCCTGGACCGCGAGGCCTACGACTTGGCCGTCGCCGAGGTCGAGGCCGGCCGTTTCGACCTGCGCATTCGCCCAGTGGAATTTTCCCTCGACGCATTTCTCGCCGACCCCATCGGCTACCCGAAAACCCTGCAGGAGGCACTGGCATGATCAAGGTGCTCAAACCCGGCCTGGCTACCTCAGTGCAGGACCTGGGGCGTGAAGGTTATTACCACTTGGGCATCCCCCCGTCGGGTGCGCTGGACCAGTATGCGTTGAGTGCGGCCAACCACCTGGTGGGCAACCCGATCGGTGCGGCGGGCCTGGAGTGCACGTTGATCGGCCCGCAGCTTGAGTTTCAACAGGACGCGCTGGTGGCGCTCAGCGGCGCGCTGATGTCGCCGCGCCTGGATGGCGAAGTGGTGCATCAGGACACTGCGTTCCAGGTCCGTGCCGGGCAGGTGTTGCGCTTTGAGTTTCCCAAGGCGGGCGCACGTACTTATCTGGCCGTGGCCGGGGGCATTGATGTGCCGCTGGTGCTCGGCAGCCGCTCGACCTACACCCTTGGCGGGCTCGGTGGGTTTGCCGGGCGACGTTTGCAGGAAGGCGATGAACTGCCGATCGGCGAGGCCAGTGGGCGGGGGCGGGCGGGCAATAGTCTGCCGATGGCCCTGCGGCGGTCGGTCGGCGGTGATGTGACGTTACGGGTGGTGCCGGGGTTGTATTACGAGCGGTTGGCCGACGCGGCGAAAAGCAGCTTCTTTGCCGAACCCTGGACAGTCGGGTCCGAGGCGGACCGTATCGGCTACCGATTCAAGGGCGGTAGTGCGTTGAGCTTTCAACCCAGGGAGCAACCGTTTGGTGCCGGGTCGGATCCGTCCAATATCGTCGACAGTTGCTACCCGATTGGCTCGATCCAGGTGCCGGCCGGGCTGGAGCCGATTGTGCTGCATCGGGATGCGGTATCGGGTGGCGGCTACGCGATGATCGGCACGGTGATCAGCGCCGACCTGGATCTGATCGGGCAGATGCAGCCGAACCAGCGCGCGGGGTTTATCGCGGTGACTTTGGAGGAGGCGTTGGAGGCGCGGCGGGTCTATAAAAAGCGCCTGAAAATAATGGGTGGGTTGTTCAATACCTGAAGAACACAGAGGACTATGTGGGAGGGGGCTTGGTGGGAGGGGGCTTGCTCCCGATAGCGGTGGGTCAGTCAATGATTTGCTGACTGTACCACCGCTATCGGGAGCAAGCCCCCTCCCACATTTTTTGCCCTGTGTTGTGTCAGAACAGTTGGGTGAACAGCCAGTACAGGCTGCCTGACAGCAGGATTGCCGCCGGCAACGTCAGCACCCACGCCATCACCAGATTACGGATAGTGCGCATCTGCAACCCACCGCCATTGGCCACCATGGTCCCGGCCACACCGGAGGACAGCACATGGGTGGTCGACACCGGCAAACCGTACATATCCGCCGCGCCGATGGTCAGCATCGCGACCATTTCGGCCGAGGCGCCTTGGGCGTACGTCAGGTGGGTCTTGCCGATCTTCTCGCCCACCGTCACCACAATGCGCTTCCAACCGACCATGGTGCCCAACCCCAGGGCGATGGCCACGGCGATCTTCACCCACAGTGGAATAAAGCGCGTGGAGTTGTCGATCTGCTCTTTGAACAACTTCAGTTTGTTCTGGGTATCGGCGTCGAAATTGCCGACCTTGCCTTTGTCCATCAAGCGAATGGTTTCGCTGGTCAGGTACATGTCGTTACGCACGTTGCCGACGGCTTCGGCAGGCACTTTGGCCAGGGAGCCGTAGCCTTTGACTTCGTCGCCGATCTGGCCGGCGAGGGCGGCGAGGGCGGGTACCAGCTCCGGCGTGGCTTCCTTGGTGCGTACGTAGGTCGAAAGGATCGGGCGTGGATCACCCGGCAAGACCTGCGGCGCACTTTTCACCAGTGCCACCTGGGTCACCTCGGCCACCGCCGCGAACTGCAGCGATTGTTCGGCGGGCATGGTGCGGTTCAGCGCGTAGGCCATCGGCAGCGTGCCCACCAGGATCAGCATGATCAAGCCCATGCCCTTCTGGCCGTCGTTGGAACCGTGGGCGAAGGACACCCCGGTGCAGGTGGCGATCAGCATGCCGCGAATCCACCAAGGCGGTGGGGTGTCGCCCTTCGGTGCCTTGTACAGCGAGCGGTTTTTCACAAAGGCGCGCAGGGCCAGGAGCAGCATCGCGGCAAAAGCGAAGCCGATCAGCGGCGACAACAATAATGCGTAACCGATCTTGATCGCCTGGCTCCAATCCACACCGCTGGTGCCGTCACGCCCGTGCATCAGGGCATTGGCCACGCCGACGCCGATGATCGAACCGATCAAGGTATGGGAGGACGACGCCGGCAACCCCAGCCACCAGGTGCCGAGGTTCCACAGGATCGCCGCGATCAGCAGGGCGAAGATCATCGCGAAGCCGGCCGACGAACCGACCTGCAAAATCAACTCGACCGGCAATAACGCAATGATGCCGAACGCCACCGCACCGCTGGAGAGCAGCACGCCGAGGAAGTTGAAGAAGCCCGACCAGACCACCGCAAAATGCGGCGGCAGTGAGTTGGTGTAGATCACCGTGGCGACGGCGTTGGCGGTGTCGTGAAAGCCGTTGACGAACTCGAAGCCCAGGGCGATCAACAACGCCACACCCAGCAGCAGGAAGGGCGTCCAGGTGGTGACCACCGTGCCCAGTTCATGCATGTCGTGCATCAGGCTGTAGGCGGTGAACAACAGGCCCATGGCCAGTACCGCGAAGAAAATGATCACCGTGACCAGGCCAGGTTTCTTGTCCAGCCTGGGTTTGGGGTCTGTGCGTGACGCGGTGGTGGAGGCAGTCAGGGAAGGGGTGGCCATGCCGGAGCATCCAGTGTGAGGAGGATGCCGTTCATGATCATTGCTGAATGTTACAGAGATGCTGCCGCAAATCAGTGTTTCGGCCATTGAGCGTACCGCTGATCCCAAAACACCGCCTGATCCTGTGGGAGGGAGCAAGCCCTAATGCCAGTCAGTTAAGGCTTGACGCGGTCATTGTGGGAGGGGGCTTGCTCCCGATGGACCGCGAAGCGGCCCCAAAAATGGGCCTGCTACGCAGTCCAGCGGGAGCAAGCTCCCTCGCCACATGTTATCCGTCTTCCGCTCTATCGCTTAACTGACTGGTATTAGGGCTTGCTTCCTCCCACACTCAATAGTCTTTGCGTTTTCTGAACGCCCAGCGCCCGGCAATCAGGGTAAACGTCGCCACCAGTGCCACCAGGATCCAGAACCCCTCCGGGTCGGTAGAGAGCGGCACTCCGCCCACGTTCATGCCAAAAAAACCGGCAATGATGTTGATCGGCAGCGCCAGCACCGTCACCACAGTGAGGGTAAACAGCGTGCGGTTGCTTTGTTCGTTGAGGTTGGCCGCGATCTCTTCCTGCAACAGCTTGATGCGTTCACCCAGGGCCGTGAGGTCGTTGATGATCAGCGCGAACTCCTCGGTGGATTTACGCAACTCCTTCACGTCTTCCTTTTGCAGCCATTGCGGCGGGCGATTGAGCAGGCGCAGCAGCGACCCCGGCTCCAAGGCCAGCAGGCGTTGCAGGCGCACCAGCACGCGGCGCGCGGCCCCCAGTTCGGCACGGTTGGTGGATAACCGCGAGGACAGCAACTGGTCTTCGATCTGGTCGACGCTGAGGCTGGTCTTGCGCACGATCTGTGTCAGCACTTCGCCTTGATCGCGCAATAAATGCACAAGCAACTCCAGAGGGGAGCGGAAGTGTTCACCGGCCTTGACCGATGAGCGCAGTTTGTCCACCGAGTGCAACGGTTGCAGGCGCGCGCTCACCAGCAAACGGCTGTGGGCGCAGACCCACAGCGTGGAAATATCCGATGAAACCATGCTGCTGAAGTTGAACACCACGTCGTTGACTACCGCCAGCAACGCCGAGTCGACGTGCTCGATACGCGTGGAGCGCGAGCCTTCGTGCAGCGCCTCGAAAAACTCCTCGGGCAATGCCAGATGGGCCTGCATCCAACGCTGGCAGGCCGCGTGGGCAAGGTTCAAGTGCAACCACAGGAACTCGTCTGGATCGGACGGTTCCTGCAAGGCCTTGAGCGCGGTGGCCGAATCGATCTGCTCGCCTTTTTCGCCGGGTCGAAAACGAAAACCGTAAAGCAGGCCAAACAGGTCGGAATCCTGATGGCCGTGGTCGATGCTGTGGTTCATGGAGGCTCGCAGAGAAAGCGCCTGTAGGACGTTTCACAGGTTCGCGTGGGCGAATCATTGCAAGGATATTTGACAATTTTGTGACCGTTTCAAGGTTCGGGCGGTACGTGAAGACAATTTTTTGACCACTGGTCAGCTAGGCTCAATATGCGTCTGGAACAGCCGATCCAGCGTATGAGTACCCTGTGCAGCAGCGGTGCCTTTGATGACAGGGACGTTGCGGCGTGCATGCACCATTTCCCTTGTATCGAGGCGTTACCCCGATGAATGTTTTGCGAACCTCCTTGAGAGCACAAATCCTGTCGCTGCTCGGTGGCAGCTTGTTGGCGACGTTGTTGATCGCCCTGGCCTGTTTCAATTTCCTCTCCAATGGGGTGCAGAGTTATCGCAGTTTGATCGAGGGGCCCTTGCTCACCTCACAGTTGATCGATGAAGCCAACCTGCAATTCAAGGTGCAGGTGCAGGAATGGAAAAACGTGTTGTTGCGCGGCAAGCAGCCTCAGGACATGAACAAATATTGGGGCCAGTTCCAGGACCGCGAACGTGATGTGCAAGGCATCCTCACGCGGCTGGTGGCCCAGACCCGGGAAGACCCGGCCTTGAGCAAACGGATCGAGACCCTGCGTCAGGAACATCAGCAATTGGGTCTGGCTTACGAAAAAGGGCGTGACGCCTATGTGGCCGCGGGCGCCGACCCGACCGCCGGCGACAACGCTGTCAAAGGTGTGGATCGCGCCGCCAGTGAGCAAATGAGCGCGCTGGTCAGCGACCTGCGTGAGCAAGGCCAGAAACAATCCTTGAGCATCAGCGCCCATGCCGAGCGCACGGTGATGCTGGGCCTGGCGATCATGCTGCTGTCGGGCGTGCTCATCGGTGTGTTCAGCCTGTTCTTGATCAACCGCAATTTGATTCTGCCGATTCGTGGCTTGATCGACTACGTCACCCAACTCAGCCATGGGCGCTTTGCCGAACGCGTCGCCAGTCGCCGTCAGGATGAGTTGGGCCATTTGGCTGCGGCAGCCAATACCCTGCGCGACTTTCTGGCCGAAACTTTCAGCCGCCTGCAGCGCAGCGCCACCGATCTGGTCAGCGCCAGCGGTGAGTTGAATTCGATTGCCGGGCAAATGGCAACCGGCACTCATGAACAATTCAACCGCACCGACCAGGTGGCCACGGCCATGACTGAAATGTCCGCCACCGCCCAGGAAGTTGCCCGCCACGCCGCCAGCGCTTCGCGTGCGGCGGATGAGGCTGACCAGTCGGCCCGTGAAGGCGGCGAAGTGATGCAAGTGACCATTGCCACCATCGGCCAGATGCGCACTGAAATCCTCAATACCGGCACCATCATCCGCCGCCTGGAAACCGACAGTGTGCGTATCGGCAAGGTCCTGGAAGTGATCCGCGGCATTGCCGAACAAACCAACCTGCTGGCGCTCAACGCAGCCATTGAAGCGGCGCGGGCGGGTGAAGCCGGGCGTGGCTTTGCGGTAGTGGCCGATGAAGTCCGCAGCCTGGCGCAACGCACGGCGGCGTCGATCATCGAGATCAACCAGATTATTGAGGCGGTGCAAACCGGTGCGGTGGATGCGGCCGAGGCGATTGTCAGCGGCCAGTCCTGCAGTGACGACAGCGTGTTGAAAGTCACCCAGGCTGGCGAGATGCTCACTCATATCACCCAGGCAGTGGAAGCGATCCGTGACATGAACCGTCAGATCGCCACGGCGGCGGAAGAACAGACGTCGGTGGCCGAAGATATCTCATGCAACATCACCCAGATCACCACGGTTGCCACGGCAAACATGGACAACGTGCAGCGCACTGAAGCGGCCAGCCAGAACCTGCGCAGCTTGTCTGCGCAGTTGAATGAAGTGACGGCGCGCCTGGGCGCGTGATCAGGGCAGGGGCAAGTGGAAGCTGAATTGGGTGCCGTGCTGTGCATGGGTGGTCACGTTCAGCTCACCGCCATGGGCGTCGGCAATCTGCTGGACGATATACAACCCCAGGCCCAGGCCGGTCTGGGATGTACCGGGAAGCGGGCGTGAGAAAGGCTGGAACAGGCGCGGCAATGCTTGCTCACTGATCTGACCGGCGTTTTTCACCGCCACTATCAAATGACCATGCTCGATCTTCGCCGTGACATACACCGGGCTATTCCGGTTGCCGTGATGGAGGGCGTTGACGAGCAGGTTGCAGAGCAGTTGCGCCAGGCGCTCGCGGTCGCCATACACGCCGTGCAGTTCGCCGATGTCGGCGTGAATCAGCCGCTGCGGGTGCGCGCTTTGCACCTCGGCCACCACCTGGCCTAGAGCCTCCTGCAAATCCACGCAGTCGGTGAGGCGCAGGGCAATGCCGCTGCCCATTCGGCTACGGGTGAAGTCCAATACATCTTCGACCCGCTGTGACGCACGTTGCGCGTTGGCGAGGATATGGCGCACCAGTGAGTCGGTCGTCGGGTTGGGGTGTTTGTCCAGCAGCCGCTCGGCACCGAAGTTGACGGCAAACAGCGGATTGCGCAGGTCGTGCCCCAGTGCGCCGATGAGTTGCTCGCGCAGCTCGGCGGTGCCGCGTTCTTCCTGCGAGTCGGTTTCAGTTCGTGGCCGGTTTTCTTCGGCTTCGATTTGCAACGAGAGCACCCGGGCAAACCCCTCCATGATCGATTGGAGGGGGCTGTCACGCAGGGACGCGGGCTTGGGGTCGAGTGCGCAGATCGTGCCGAAGAAACTGCCGTCGGTACGGAATACCGGCACGGCAATATAGCTTTCAAACACGTAGATACGTGGGGTGTGGTGGTTGCGGTAGATCGGATCTTCGCTGGCCTTGTCGATCACGACGCAATCATGTGAACGGTGAATGTCGTAGCAGATCGTGGTGGTCAGGTCCAACTCGCCGCCCACGCCGATGCCGTAGTTCAGTTGATCGAGCACGGCGCATGCGGTCCAGTTATCGTCGGTCACCCGGGATACGGCGGCAAAGCGCAGGCCGGCCATATCGCAGATGACCTTGAGCATCGCGGGCACGGCATTGATTCGGCCAATCATGGCGACGTCGGCGATCCTTTGCTCCATGCGGCAGCCTCGACCTTGTGGGCGTCGGGCGTTATGCCCTGGCCAGACAGTGAGATTCTACGACCTTGCGCGCCGTAGGTGTCATTTCATCCGAGGGTAGCAAACAGGCTCTGCTTCAGGCGTTCAAACGCCCATAAAAAAACCGCGTCACCCGAAGGTGACGCGGTTTTTTCAAGTTCGACTCAAGTGTCTTGCTTGTCTTCCAGCACGGTGCCGGTCTTGGCATCGAGCTTGACTTCAAACTTCTTGCCGGTGGTATCGGTGATGTCCACCTCATACACCAGCACACCGTTTTTGTGGTCCAGCTCGGTATCGGTGATGGTCGCGCCAGGGTGTTTGGCCAGGGCGGCGGCGTTGAGTTTCTCGAACGCCATCACGTCGCCGGATTTGAGCAGGCTGGGAATCTGGTCCGGGCGCACATCGGCTTGGGCCAGGCCGGCAGTCAGGGTCAGGGCGGCGGCGGCGAACAGGGCGGTCAGACTTTTCATCGTGTATTTCCTTTTGCGGGTGAGCTGTTTAAGTGGGCTCAGGTTATCCAGTGCAACTTAATTCACCCTTAATTAGTTCAAGCCATTGCGCCGTTCGTTCAATCTGCCATGCCCATGGTTTTTTAATAACCGTGATCGGCCAGCAACTGCTTCACGTTCGACGACGGGAAGCGATTGTAGAACTTCAACAGTTCAGCGGCGCGGTTGGTGAAGATGCCATCAACCCCGGCGTCCATGACTTTCTTGAAGTCCACCGCTTCATCCACGGTATAGACATGCACCAGCAGGCCCTTGTCGTGGGTCAGCTTGTTCATTTCAGGCTTGACCAGGTCGGTGTAGCTCTGGTCGCCATGATGGGTCAGCTCGGCCGAAGGGCCGGTGCCGATGGCGCCGAGGCTCTTGGCGTCGTCGACCCATTTTTCGAACTCGGCGGCGTCCTTCGGCTCTTGCTTGGCGTAGTAGGCGGCCTTGGTCGGCTCGCCGGACTCGGCGAATGTCTGCGTGGATTTTGGCTCGATGCTGCCGGCACCGACCCACAGCAGCAAGATTTTCGGAGTGTTGGGCATTTCTTTTTGCAGCTCTTTCAAGCTGTCTTTTTCAAACGTCTGCAGCACCACGCGGCCTTTACCCTGGCCGACACCAGTGTTGCTCTTGCCCAGCTTGGAGCCGGCGGAGCTCAACCAGCCTTTATCCAGCAGCTTGTTTTTCAGGTCGGCTTCGATGCCCGGGAACTGCTTGGGCTCCTTGGTCTCGATGTACAGGCCGGGTTTGTGCTGCGGGTTGCCTTCGGCGATCTTGATGATGTCATCCAGGCTCTGGATTTTCAGGCCCACGAACCCTGGACGGGCGCGGTCCGGGTAGGCGGCGTTGAACCAGCTGCCGGCATCCAGGGTACGCAGTTCGGCCCAGGTGAATTCGTTGGCCGGGGCATCTTTGCGTTCCGGGAATTTGCTGGCTACGTCGGTGGTGCGTTGCAGGTTGTTGTCGTGCAGGGCGAACAGGACACCATCCTTGCTGCGCTGCAGGTCCATTTCCAGGTAGTCGGCGCCCAAATCGCGTGCCACCTTGTAGGCGGCGGCGGTGGACTCAGGAGCGTCGTAGGAAGCGCCACGGTGGGCGATGACCGCCGGGTACGGAATGCCTTCGCTTGTCGCCAATTCAGCCGGGCTGATCGGTTCGGCTGCCTGTGCGGGGCCAAGGCCGAGCATCAGTGCGAGCATCAAGGCACTGCCGATAGTGGTGGGCACCGGGCCGTTGGAAAACGTGACAGGCATATGCGAAGTCCTTTCGTGGAGGTAACTTTGAGAAGGCGTCCTTTTTAACAATTGATTGCGAATGGCGCTATCACCAAACCGACATTAACGTGCGCACGCGCCGATTTTTGGGTTTTTTTGTGCAGTCTTGCAGTACTCTTGCCCCAAGCTGCCCCGTCAGAGGGCCGAATTTTTGTGCCACGCGTGTAAACCATCTTTCCAGTCCCAGTGGGACTTTTCAGTGAGGTTTACCATGCGCATCACCTCCGAGCTTATCTGCCAGGCCGCCGACCAACTCCACGGTTTTGTCGGCCTTAACCGTAAAAGCGGCCAGTACATCGTGCGTTTCAGCGAAGATGCCTTTGGCATGGACGTGGCCGATGACGGCATCATCCCGACGGCCGAATTTGTCTGGCTGCCCGCGGTCGACCACACCATGACCTTGTCCCGCGAGCGCATTCAGTTGCTGCTGGATCAAAATATCGATGACCGCTTCAACATCACCGAGCCGTTGCGTGTGTATATGCGCCGGGTGGAAATCCCGCCGATCAGTGCCTTGCGCAGTCTGGTCAGTTAATTGCGCGCAAAACCGTAGGCCCGCTCCACCTTGCACACCCGCGTTTGAAACGCCGAGTACCAGGTAGCGCGGCCTTGTTCGCGCACCGCACAATGTTCTGCCTGCTGCTTCCAGGCCAGGATGGCCGCCTCGCTGCTCCAGTAGGACACGGTGATGCCCAGGCCGTCTTCGCGTGCCGATTCCACGCCGAGGAACCCGGGTTGTTCACGTGCCAGTTCCAGCATGCGTGCAGCGGCCTGGCCGTAGCCCTGATCACCCTCGGTGCGCAGGGAGCTGAAAATAACCGCGTAGTAGGGCGGGGACGGGGTAGTGGCGATCATCGCGACGCTCCTTGGCAAGCTTGCAGCAACGCTGTCGCCAGTGGTGGTGGGGTGCCTTTGAGGGCTGCCCGCTCCGGCTGGAACAGGGTGGCGACGAAAAACGGATGGTCCAGCAGCTCCACGGCGCGCAGATCGCCTGCCGAGTCATGGCCGCTGGCAATCAGGTCGCCTTCAAGCAGCGCGTTGGCGAACTCGGGGTTGATGCCATAGCGGCAGCGATAGCCTTCATCGATATCCAGGGCGCCGTAGGCCTCGGCAATGCGGGTGTAAGGCGTCAGGCGCACGCTGTCGGTCGCCTCTACCAGGGCACAGCTCAGGGGGGCGATCACGGCGCGCTTGGCATCGGGCGCCAGTTCGCCATGTTCGGCATCCGCCCAGCCCAGCACATGGCGCGCATATTCCAGCACGGCGTGTTGAAAACCGCCGCAAGTGCCGAGGAAAGGGCGCTTTTGCTCGCGGGCAAATCGAATCGCCCGCAGTGCGCCGTCGGCGTCGCGATAGGGGCTGGCGGGCACGCACCAGAAGCCATCGAAGCGGTGCAGGGCTGTGTGTGGTGTGAGGGTGTCGGTATCCAGCCACTGCACGTCAATCTTGAGTTTCAAGGCGTCGGCCGCTTGTTGCAAGGCGATCGGAATGGCCTGGTGGGCAATCACGTCGGGGTTGTAGTCGCCGATCAGGGCGAGGTGCAAAACGCTGGGTTTCATCGGGTACGGCCTATGGCTTGTGGTGTTCTGGGGCGCACTATAGATTGGCGTTCACGCAATCAATATTGGCGTTTGCCCACATGCTCAATGCAGCGACGCACTATTCAATCGACTATCCCGACCTGTCACTGATTCTCGCGCTGGTACGCGGTGGCACTCTGGCGCGGGCGGCGACATTGCTGCGGGTGGATGTGTCCACGGTGTTCCGAGCCGTGCGCCGGTTGGAAGCCGCCTTGGGCCAGACATTGTTTGAAAAAAGCCGCAGCGGTTATTTGCCTACCAGCCTGGCAAGCCATCTTGCGCAACAGGCCGAACGTGCCGAGCAGGCCCTGGAGGCGGCGCGTATCGGTGTGGAGCAGGGCGGTGAAGTGATCAGCGGCACGGTGCGCCTGACCTGTACCGATTCGGTGT
Source organism: Pseudomonas palleroniana (assembly GCF_022836895.1). Taxonomy (NCBI): domain Bacteria; kingdom Pseudomonadati; phylum Pseudomonadota; class Gammaproteobacteria; order Pseudomonadales; family Pseudomonadaceae; genus Pseudomonas; species Pseudomonas palleroniana. The sequence continues at coordinate 1,953,703 of NZ_CP092411.1, forward strand.
TGCAAGGCTTGCTGTTGCCGGCCCTGGCGCAGTTCATGCCCGAATACCCGGCGCTGACCCTGGAGTTGAGCACCTCCAATGATTTCGCCAACCTCAGTCGGCGTGATGCGGATATCGCCCTACGCCTGACCAGGACGCCGCCGGAGCATCTGGTGGGGCGCTGCCTGGGCACCGTCCGCTATCAAGTGTGTGCCAGCGCCGAGTATGCGCGCCGGCACGCGGGGCGTGAGTTGGCCGACCTGGCCTGGATCGCACCGGATGATTTTCTGCCGGATCACCCCACGGTGACCTGGCGCCGCGAGCACTTGCCGGGTGTACGCCCCAGCTACCGCTGCAACAGTATGTTGTCGGTGACCGAACTGGTGCGCACGGGATTGGGCGTTGCAGCGCTGCCGGACTTTCTATTGGGCGATGGCCTGCAACCCCTGAGCCCTGCATTGGAGGGGCGTGACACCGCGCTATGGCTGCTGACGCGCCCGGATTGTCGGGCGCTGCGCTCGGTGGTGGCGTTGTTCGATGAGCTGGGACGGCATGTACGCTGGCCGCGGCGTTAGGTTTTTCGCACAAACTGCTCATGCATTTCGCACGTCAGGGTTTCGATACGCTCGGTCAGTTGCTTGGTCATTTCCGTCAGCCGGGTGTTTTGCTCCAGTAGTTCCAGCAGCTGCCTGGTGGTCTGCGCGGCCTGGGCCTGGCGCTCGGTATTGGCGATGGCCAGGGCTTCGCGGTGCTGCGCATCGGCGTCGGACTGGGCTTTGTCTCGCGCCGCCTGGCGTGTCTGGGCCAGCAGGATCAGCGGTGCGGCGTAGGCTGACTGCAGGCTGAAGGCCAGGTTGAGCAGGATAAACGGGTACACGTCGAAGTGCGTGACGCCGCTCATGTTCAGCGCGACCCACAGCACCACGATTGCGGTTTGCGCGCCGAGGAAGGTCGGCGTGCCAAAGAAGCGTGCAAAGGCTTCCGCCTTGAGGGCAAAGGTATCGTTGCCGAAGGTCGGCGCGAGGTGAGCGTGGCCTCGGTGAAAGCGCAGGTGGTCGACCGGCGCGGCTTCTGGTTTGTCTGGGGTCATGGCGGGGGCGAATCCTTGGCGTGAACACAGTCAGCACTATAAACCGAGCCCCCGGCCAGGCACATGAAGAACGAGTCAGCTGTGGCCCCGCTCATTGGCAAACGCACTGACCGCCTGCACCGCCTCGCCGGTGCCTTCGCGAATCTGCAGGATTACCGTGCCGGCCTGGTTGGCCAACTCCACGCCTTGGGCTGCGCGATCACGGGTGGTGCCCATGCTGTCGATGGCTTGGCGGGTTTCTTCCTGGATCATCGCAATCATGTTGGAGATCTCCGTCGTCGAGCCGCTGGTGCGTGCCGCCAATTGCCGCACTTCATCGGCCACCACGGCAAAACCACGGCCTTGCTCGCCGGCCCGTGCGGCCTCGATGGCGGCGTTGAGGGCCAGCAGGTTGGTCTGGTCGGCAATGCCGCGAATGGTATTGACGATGGCGGTGATCTGCTGCGAACGCTCGCCGAGCTTGGCGATCAGTTGCGAAGAGGCATCAATGTCCACGGCAATTTCACGCATGCCCGTGGCGGTTTTCTGAATCACTTCAGCGCCTTTTTCCGCCATGTCCTGTGTGTTCAGGGACAGGTGGTAAGCCTGTGCAGCGCTTTGCGCATCGGCGGCATGTTGCAGCACCCGGGCGGTCACGTCCGAGGCGAACTTGACCACTTTGCACAGGCGTCCGCTGGCGTCGTACACCGGGTTGTAGTTGGCCTCCAGCCACAGGGTCTGGCCGTGTTTATCGATGCGCTCGAACTGGCCGTTGAACAGTTCGCCCTGGTTCAGACGGTTCCAGAACGCACTGTATTCGGGGCTGTTGGCCAGCTCCGGCTTACAGAACAGGCGGTGATGCTTGCCCTGGATCTGCGCCAGGGTGTAGCCCATGCGCTGCAGGAAGTTCGCATTGGCGGTGATGATGGTGCCGTCGAGGTTGAACTCGATCATCGCCATGGCACGGTCGATGGCCTGCAGCTTGGCATTGGCTTCGCTTTCGGCCTGCAGGCGCGGGGTGACGTCCATGGCGTACTTCACCACTTTGATCACGCTGCCGGACTCATCGCGTACCGGGTTATAGCTGGCCTCCAGCCACACCGACTGCCCATCGCCGGCGACTCGCTCAAAGGTGCCGGACTGGAATTGGCCATTACGCAGGTGCGTCCACAACTGGTTGTACTCGGCGCTGCGGGCGAACGCCGGGGTGCAAAACATCCGATGGGGCTGGCCCAGGATCTGCTCGGCGCGGTAGTTCATGGTCTTGAGGAAGTTGTCGTTGGCCCGCAGCACGCGACCTTGCAGGTCGAATTCGATCACCGCCATGGACCGCTCGATGGCGTCCAGCAGGCTGGCTTGCTGGGCGTTGGTGTGCTGCAGGGTACTGATGGTTTTTTTATGGGCGTTGAATAGCATGTCGGGGGGCTCGGGCAAGCATGCGTAGGAGAAGGCATCCATGTATATGCGCCTGACCCCGTAGGGCGCGGGGCCTCACGGTTGACGTGCTCATTGTCAGCTTCCTTGTGCTGACAGCGGGAGTGGAACAGCGGATTCAGAGTGTTCAGCTTGCCAAGAAGTTCGCCCCTGGAGCAGGACCATTATTGGGCAGCCGACCAATGGCGGCATTATGCTATTGCTTTGGCGCTGCGACAGAGGATTCAGACGGGAAGTTGTAGGACAACTCAGGCGGAACAGGCGACCGCGTATTCACTGACCTTGACCCGGTTGCGCCCGGTTTTCTTGGCCACATAGAGGGCACGGTCGGCGGCGTTGAGCCACATGACGGCATCGCTGAAAACCGGTTGGAAGTCCGCCAGGCCGATGCTCAGGCTGATGCGCAACTCGGGGATCTGCGGGTTGCGATAGTTACTGAAGGTTTCACGCATGCGCTCCATGACGAGCACCGCTTCCTGCAGGGGCATCTTCGGAAGAATCACACAGAATTCATCGCCGCCGTAACGCCCTGCGAAGTCGTTTTCCCGCAGGTGCTGGCGCAATAGTTGGCTCAGTTGGCGCAGCACGGTATCGCCGACGATATGGCCGTGAGTGTCATTGATCTGCTTGAAGTGGTCGATATCGATCAATGCGATGGTGGCCTGGCCTTGTTGCTGCTGGCACTTATGGAACTTGAGGTTCAGCAGGTCTTTCCACGAGCCGTGGTTGAGCAGGCCGGTCAGGCTGTCGATACGGCTAAGGGCGCTGAGGGTGCGTTTGTGCTCCGACAGTTTGATCGCCAGTTGATAGCAGACCATGCCGATGGCCATCGGGTAGAGCGTCAGCATCGGCAGGCAGGTGTAGACCTGGACGGGGCTGACATTGGGATTGAACGTGATCCCAAAGCACCACCACGCGATGCCGATTCCGCCCGCTTGTGCCACCAGCCCACGCAGGAACAAACGCTTGCCGCCCGCCGCGACGTTGTTCATGGTCATCATCGACAGAATGGTCACGGTTGCCAGTGGTGTGAATTGGATGGCGGCAGCCCAGAAGCCACCAAACAGTGAGTCATAGAGCATGTTGCGTTGCTCGGCCTGATAGGGGAAAGGCGAGCGGGTAGAAAGCAGGTAGGCCACATGTGCCCAGGCATACCCGTTGAACAACAGCAAGGCCCACACCCAGCCGGGCATCGACAAGGGGGACAACGCTCCGATCACGCTGATGCTGCCGATACCCAGGCCGATAATCCTTGGCTTGTAGATACGCCTGGCAAATGAAAGCCCTTTGCCTCGTTTGTTTTCCATAGGTCTTGGGTCAGCTCTGTTTTTGCAGATACGGCAGCAAGTGTCAGTGGTTTAAACCGCTGATCGGATTAGGGATGTGAATATTGTCAGTGATTCGTGTGGGAATAATTAGTGTCCTTCCAGGCCATTTGTGCCGAGAAGCGTACGAATACATTAAAAGCGACCTTAAGTGTCGTTCCAGGGCAAGTATCAGCGCAGGTGGGCCGAAGGTATTTCGTAGCCTGCCAGGAACAAGTCGATTGCCGACTCGATAACATGGGCCTGGGCGGCGGTGTCGAGGGTGGGTTGGCCCAGGGTGATCTGCGGCCAGAAGGCAAAGGCCTTGAGCAGGCTCTGGATCTGGTGGGCGGCAAAGGCCGGGTCGGTGCAAGACAGGCGGCCATCGTCCCGGGCTGCTCGCACCCACTGGGTAAAGCCTTCTTCGCGCTGGCTCAGACGGTTGACCATGTCTTGCGCACGTTCCGGTGAATGGATGGTGGCGGCGATGGCAACGCGGGCCAGGTCTAGAAAGTTGGTGTCCGACATCATCTTCATCTTCGCTTCCAGCAGCCCGCGCAATTGCTCGCGCAGCGGGCGGTCGCTGGTGTAGATCACATCCAGTTGCGCGACGGTGCTGGCCCAGAGCTGGTGGAGGATCTCTGCGAACAACTCTTCCTTGCTGGGGAAATGGTTGTACACCGTGCGCTTGGAAACACCGGCGGTGGCGGCGATCTTGTCCATACTGGTGACCTCGAACCCATTTGCCCGGAACTCGGCGATGGCCGCCACTACGATAGCTTCGCGTTTGCGGTCAGTGAGGCGTTGAGGTGCAGTCGCAGTCATGGATAGCATTCGGCTCTGAAAGGAAAATTACACTGGGTAGTTTACTTGCTCCGAGATTTGTTGCAATGTAGAAACTACACTGTGCAGTGTAAGTTTGCCGCGCAGTGTAATTTATGCGCGGACCCCCAGGAGTCACTCTGCAATGGCCACCCTCTCAACCCGACTCGACCCGGCGCCGGCAGCGCTCAAACCTGCCGAGCAGGACCAGGGACACTTCAGCAACGACGCCCCGGTACAGCACGGTGGTTTTGGCAAGACGTTGCGTATTTTCTGGAACATGCTGTTCAACAAACCGCGCAGCACGCGCCCGGTAGGCGCGATCCCGGTGCAACCGCTGACCCGCGAGCAATTGTTGGCCGCCCCGGACCACAGCGTGTTCCGCCTGGGGCATTCCACCGTGCTGCTGAAAATGCGCGGTAAGTTCTGGCTAACCGACCCAGTGTTTGCCGAGCGCGCCTCACCGTTCAGTTGGGCCGGCCCCAAGCGGTTCCACCAGCCACCTATCAGTCTCGAAGAGCTGCCGCCATTGGAGGCGGTGATTCTTTCCCACAATCACTACGACCACCTTGACCGCAAGGCGGTCGTGCAACTGGCCGACAAGACGCGATACTTTCTCGCGCCATTGGGCGTGGGGGACATCCTGATCAAATGGGGCGTCGACACCAGCAAAGTGCGTCAGTTGGATTGGTGGCAGGGCACCGAGGTGGAGGGCATACGTTTTGTCGCCACCCCTGCGCAACATTTTTCCGGGCGCGGCCTGTTCGATGCCAACCAGACGCTGTGGTGTTCCTGGGTGATGATCGATGGCCCGCGGCGGATCTTTTTCAGCGGCGATACCGGCTATTTCGACGGTTTCAAACGTATCGGCGAGCAGTACGGTCCGTTCGACCTGACGCTGATGGAAACCGGCGCCTACAACGTCGACTGGCCCCACGTGCATATGCAGCCGGAGCAAACCCTGCAAGCGCATATCGACCTCAAGGGCCGTTGGCTGCTGCCCATCCACAATGGCACCTTTGACCTGGCATTCCATGCGTGGCACGAGCCCTTCGATCGCATCATGGCCCTGGCGTGGGAGCGCAGTGTGTCGATCACCACGCCGGCGATGGGACAGATGTTCAATCTGAACCAGCCGGAGCGTGGGCATGCATGGTGGCTGGACGTGGAAACCCAAGGCACGCAAGAGCCGCTCGTGAGCTGAACACCGAGGTAACCGAAAAAGGATTTTTCAGCGTGTTTCAGCGCTGCGACAGCGGCAGGAAGAGGGTGCGATGATCCCCGAAACATCATGCTTCGGGGGTAATTCTGATGGAAGACAAGTGTAGGAAAATCTGGCCGCAGGCTTCGCCTTGCCGGCCTGGGCAACTGTTGCCAGCGTTCGCAGAACCCTGTGCACCGCCCGCTACAGCGTCCAACGCTCCTGCCGACAGTGCGAGCCCCCGCGGTATTGCTTTCGATATCGACTCCCACCCCCATGCGCCAATCGGTGTGCTCACCCCCGGATACAGCGTGCCGGGGTTTTCCATCAAACCCGTGCGTGACCCTTCGTTATCGCTGATCGCCTTGAGTGGCGTCGAGCCCGAGACGCCGGTGATGGTGGCGGTGCCGCTGGTGCGGAACAACAGCTCGTTCGCCACCGCGCAATCACTGGCGGGGTGGCGTGTAGGCTTTGCCGACCGCTATGTCCGTAGTAGTGATCACGAACCGATTGAGCACAGTGTCGCCTTCCTGTGTGCACTGGACACCCTGCGTCAGACCGCTGCGCAGTTGGTGCCGGTGGCCGCACAACGCATGGATGACACGGCCAGGTTTTGCGCGCATACCCGTAATGAAATCGACGACCTCACGTTGGCATATCGTCTTGATGCCCTGGTATCCGATGGCAGCAGCGCGGCCTTTCATGGTGCTTGCGCGAGCGGCTATCCACGCCTGGAGGCGCCGCTCGAAGGAGGGGGCACGTTGTACTTCTACGCCTCGCGCCGGGCACGGGATTCGCTGATGGCCTTGGTGCAGGGCTACAAAAATAGTGTCGCTTGCCTTGCGGCGGGCAGAAGCAAAGCTACCGCTGGCGTTGAATAATCCCACGCTGTGAACGGGCAGGGTCTCGCTGTTGGGAAGGAGAGATGTTTTTAGACTGGCATACGGATCAACGTTGATTCGTGGTTATTTCTTACCCTTCCCTAGAGGTGATTCATGTTTGGAATTGGCCATGGTCTGAATGTGTTTGTCAGTCACGCTGCGCCGTTTGTAGCCGCGCAAAAGTCCAAGACGGCGTCGAACCCTGTTCCGCCCGGAACGGAGTACGCCACGGTTCAGCAACTGGGCGAGCAAATGGGCAGGCTCGGGGCGTTCACTGCGGCAGATTTGGTCGGTTACCTGCAAGCGCGTATTCGCATGCTGGACCCTGCGTTGAACTCGGTGATTGAGCTAAACCCCAAGGCCCTGGAAGCGGCCCGCGAGCTGGACCGCGAACGCGCCAGCGGCAAGGTGCGGGGGCCGTTGCATGGCATTCCCATTCTGGTCAAGGACACCGTGGAAGTTGAAGGCATGCAAGCCAGTGCAGGGGCATGGGGACTTGTCGGAGCTCCCGTCAGCAAGAGCGCCCCGATCGTTCAGCGCCTGATCGAGCAGGGCGCGGTGATTCTGGGGACCACCAACCTGACTGAAATGGCGGGTTTCCGTGGCGGCCCCGATGGCTACAGCAGCCGCGGCGGCCAAACCCGCAACCCGCATGGTGCGGACGCGGACGTGGGCGGCTCCAGCTCCGGCTCGGCTGCGGCGGTCGCGGCTGGGCTGGCCCCCCTGGCAGTGGGGACCGAGACCAACGGTTCGATCATCGTGCCGGCGGCGCTCAATGGTGTGGTTGGCCTCAAGCCCAGCGTCGGTTTGTTGAATCGCGAGGGGATCATGCCTGCCAGCCGGCGGCAGGACACGCCGGGGCCGATGACCCGTTCGGTTTTGGATGCCGCGCTGATGCTCAACGCCATGACCAACGACCCCCAGGCTCCTGCCGGGGCGCAGGCTGTCGATTACACCCGACAACTGGTGCCAGGCGCCTTGCTCGGCAAGCGTATCGGTTACCCCACGACGTTTTCGGACGGCGCTACAACCCTGCCGGTGGTTAACAGCGAACAGTTCAACCAGACACTGGAAGTACTGCGCAAACAAGGTGCGATTCTGGTTCCGATCAACATGCGCCTGGCCGATGCTTCACGCTACGACGAACTGCTGCTTGGCGATGTGAAGGAAGAATTGAACGGCTATTTGGCCAAGCGAGAGGGACTGCCGGTCAAGTCGCTCAAAGAGTTGATCAGATTCAACGATGCGCGTGAGGGGACACAGGCCGATCACCAGCCTGTTCTCAAAGAGATCGACGCATGCACCCTCACACCGGAACAAAGCCAGGCAGCCTGGGATGAGCTTCTGCGGGATTTTCGCGGTACGGTGGATGAGCCCATCAAAGAGGATAATCTGGATGCCATCGTGTCGGATTTCGACAGCAACAGCTACTTTGGCGTTGCAGCTGCTGGCTACCCGGGAATCACGGTCCCCTCGGGCGCGACCGAGGACGGCCTGCCTGGCAGCGCCTACTTTTTCGGCACCGCCGGTTCCGAAGCTCAACTGCTGGCCGTGGCGTATGGCTATGAGCAGGGTTCCCAGGCCGCCATCAAGCCGAAGCTTTCGGCCCCGCATGCACTTGCCAACTCGTAGCGTGCTGCCGGGCTGTGGTGTGACAGCCTAGGGCCCAGGACCAGGCGCGCACGTTCGCAGGCGTGCTGGTTTTGGCCTCAATGATGCGCCGGGCAGTTGCAACTTAAGGTTTGGCGTATCGACGGTCAGACTCAGTGCCGAGGAAAGAACACCATGGCCTACAGAATTCACATCCTCGGCGCTGCGGGTGCCGGCACCACGACCCTGGGCAAGGCCATGGCCGAACGCCTGGGGGTTGCCTACTTCGATTCGGATTTCTTCTACTGGCAGCAAACCCCCGACCCTTTTACCGTTGCCCGGCCCCGGGATGAACGCATCCGCCTGCTACAAGAGCAGACGGCGGGCCTGCAAAGCTGGGTGCTATCAGGTTCGCTGTGCGGTTGGGGCGACCCGATGCTCCCGCAGTTCACCCACGTGGTGTTCCTGCGTCTGGACGCCGAAACCCGCCTGCATCGATTGCGCCTGCGAGAAGTGCAACGCTACGGCGATGAAGTGCTGGAGGGCGGCAACCGCCACGCCAACAGTCTCGCCTTCCTCGCCCTGGCCGCCCGTTACGACGACGGCAACCACAGCCTACGCAGCCTGCGTCGGCATGAGACCTGGTTAAAGGCGCTGAGCTGCCCGGTGATCCGGTTGGATGTCAGGCACCATTCGGTTGAGGCGTTGGTGGGGCAATTGCTTGAAAGGTTGCGTGAAACCAGTGCTCAAGCAAATAGCACTTCAATTCGACCCTGAACACGCGACGCGGGAGCGGTGCTGATGACAATTTGCACATCGCGCCCTAGCAGCGACAAGCATTCCAACATCTTGGCCTCACTGATGCCTCGGAATTTTCCACGAAGCATTTCCGACACTTTGGGTTGTGACAACCCGAGAATCACTGAAGCCTGGGTTTGAGTGAGATTACGTGCCTTGAGGATCTCGCCGATTTTGGCTGCGAGCTGCGCCTTGACCTGCATTTCGGCAGCGTTGGGCTGACCAATATCCTCATAGACATTGCCGCTGCCTTCTTCGATCTCAATGGTTTCGTGATGCTTGTGCATGATCCTGCGCCGCCTTGAGTCGCTGTTTGATCAGTTGTATGTCGTGCTGCGGGGTTGCAATGCCTTTTGTGGATTTTTTCTGAAAACAATGGAGGACATAAACAGCGGAGCCAAACCGAACGGTGTACACCCCTCGATAAGTGTTGCCGTCGAAATCCTCGATGATCTCCAGTACTGCGTTACCTCCAAATCCTTTCAATGCTTTTGTTTGTGAATGCCTTCCACCTTCTTGAGCAAGATGCAGTGCAAAACCGAAAATGTCTTGAACTGAACCCGGCATCAACTGAAGGTCTTTTTTGCTGGCGCCCACCCACAGCAGTGGCTTCCATGAGCTCATGAGAGGTTATACCTAAATAGGGATAAGTGGCAGTGCAGGTAAAAAATTTACTCTGCTGTCTCATGAACGACCTGGAGCGTTGGCTGAGGCGTACCGCCCCGCACACTCATCCCCCAACCCGGCGCAAACCCCGGGAAGAACACCAACCCTTCGGCCTCCAGGCGAAACGCCAATGCCAGGCGGGTGTCATCACCCACGTCGCCCTGGCTTTCAAACTGTTGAAGCGCCTGCACCGTCACACCTGCCAGGCGGGCCAGTTGTTCCTGGCTCCAGCCCAGTATGGCGCGAGCCTGCACGCTGTGCTTGGGGGTGAATTGGTGCAGGACGATCTGCTGTTCTACGAAAGAGCTCATTGCCAGAGAGGACATGGGGTTTCTCCAGGTTCGACGGGGGAAGGCAAACTATACTGTGTTTTTGTACAGTTGTTTTGACCGCTCATCAACTGGATGCTGGACAACCCACTATTCCACCCCTGGCGCCTCCCGAATGATCAGGTGATCCAGGTTTTCAATATTCGCGCTGAACACCCCGAACGTCTGTTCGGGGTTCTTCTTGCTGGGCACCTGTTTGAGCGTCGGCGTCACCCCGTAGAAGAAGCAATACAATGCCTGCTCACTGTCCACTGCTGCCTTGATCTGCTCCAGGAACGCTTTGCGCTTGCGGTAGTTCTCGATGAGTTTTTTACTCAGGTAAACGTTGACCGAGTAGGGCTTCTTGTCGAGCCACACTTTCTTTTCGAAGTCGATGCGAAAGCTGCTGGTGTAGTCCTTGATCGCCTTGATCCTGCCCCAGTAGATCAGGCCCTTGTTGTCTTGCAGGTATTCGATTTTCTTGAAAAACGTCCAGTAGGTTGCCGTGTGATCGCCGATCTTCAACGGCATGCGCTTGAGCTTGTCCTTGTCGTCGATATTCGACACATAACATTCCACCGGGTGGGCAAAGACGCTGGTTTTGTCCGGTGCGGCATCGCTGGTGCCGGCGAGCGCACCGGGCCGGGTTGGCGATGGCTGTGTTGAGTCTTGCGCAAGGTTTCCCTCAGTGCCCGCCAGCGGTTTCTTGCGTTCGTACTGACGCCGCGTCAGTACAAACTCCGATGGGAAGTTGTCCTCTCGCTCGTCGTCGTGTTCACCCGTCGCCGCCTTGTGGGTGCTGGCATAGCGGCAGCCGTCGATATGCCGGGTGCTGGTCTTGTTCTTGAAGTGCGGTGTGCGCTGATAATTGACGTTTTTGGCGTTGAAGGTACTCAGCGCATTCCCCGTGTCGAATGCCCCACGGCATTCATCGTTGGGGCACAGGAAGCGGTCCTTGTCGGAGTCGAAGTCAGCGGTTTCGTCGAAATTCAGGTCTCGTACATCGTAGATCGACAGCTTGTCATCGAGACTCAGGCTGTAGGCCGTGTCGAATTTCATGGGGCTCGGGTCCGTGAGATGTTTCGCTATTAATAGCGGGATCCAGCACAAATATCAGCAAGAACCTGCTACCCGTCGCCCACTCAAGAAGCACAAGGTGCCCCCGATCGCAGTCAGTGCGCCGAGGGCATAGAACATGCTGGTAGGGGCGGCGTTGATCAATAAATACCCACAGATGACCGGGCTCATTGCCCCGCCGAACGCGGCCAGGTTTTGCGCGCCGTAGTAACTGCCGCGCAGCGCATCCGGGGCGATGGTATCGATAAACAGAAATTCCGACGGGTAGATGATCATCTCGCCCAAGGTGAACACAAACATCGCCAGGCACCAGGTGAGCAGGCTGTCTGCCAGGCTGAAACCGACCAGCCCGAGGATGAACAGCAAGGTGCCCAGTACAATCCAGTAGCGCAGTTGTTCGCGTTTGAGAAAGCGGCCGATCTGGTACTGCATCAGAATCACGGTGATAGCGTTGCAGGCCAGCACCGCAGACAGAATCTTCAACGCGTCGGCAGGCTTGTAGGCCACCAGCAGAAATTGCGACAGATACAACGTATAGCGCCCGTGGACAATGGTGCTCAACAAGCTACCGCCGGTGAACAGGATCAGCGTGCGGTCGCTGCGCAACGTGCGCAGGGTCGTGAGAAAACTCAAGGGCTTGTTGCTGTCATCCTGTTGCGTCGGCGGGATGCCGATCATCAGGAACAGGCTGCCAAACGCAATGGCACCGGCGATCAGAAAGGGCGCCAGTTGCATGTGACCGGCAATCACCACACCAAGCATCGGGCCCGTGGCGTAGCCAACGTTGGTCAGGGTGTAGCGCAGCGAAAATACCTTGGCGCGCTCCGCCACCGGCAGGTTCTCGCTGATGATGGCTTTGGAGCCGATCAGGAACAGCGCCGACGCCGCCTCGGTGATCACAAGTGTCAAGGTGGTGAGGTAGAGATTGCTGGCAAAGGTCAGCAACAGAAAACCGATGGAGCTGGACAGCATGGCCAGGATCAACAGCTTGCGCTTTTCCAGGCGGTCGATGATGTAGCCGCCGTACAGGCCGAGCAACGTGGCGGTAAACACGGCAATGCCCATCAGCAGGCCGATGTCTTGCTGGTTGAGGCCCAGCCGGGTGCTCAACAGCAGCGCCAGCAACGGGCTGGTCATGGCACGGCTGACCACGATGGTCACCGAGCAAATCATCAGGCGACGGATTACCAAAGAGTAGGTGGGCACGGTGGGGCGAGCGTCCTTGTTATTGCTTTGAGACAACACCGGTCGAATGGGAAAACAGACCGCCTGTGGGAGCGAGCAAGCCCGCTCCCACAGTCAGGCCGGGTTACTGCCCGGCGTTGATGCTGATTTTTTCTACCGCACCTTGCTCCAGGTCCCACTTCTTCAGGATCTTGCCGTAGGTCCCGTCATCGATCATGCCCTGCAGCGCTGCACTGATCGCGCTGACCAGCTCGGTATTGCTCTTCTCGATGCCCAGCCCGGTGAACTGCTTGGAAATCGCCAGCCCCACCGGCTTGTATTTACCTTTATCCAACGACATCAGATAAGGAATCGTCTCGCTGCCCTGCATGGCCGCATCCAGGCGGTTCTGCTGCAACTGCGCCCGTGCATCCGCCGAGCCTTCGGTGCCGATCACCACGATTGCCGGCTTACCCGCCGCTTCGCAGTTTTGCTTGCTCCACGCGGCAATTTCCGACGGCCAGGTGGTACGGCGGCTAGTGCCGACTTTTTTACCGCACAGGTCAGTCAATTCCTTGAGGTCTTCACGCTTGGCCAGGGTGTACAGCTGCGGGCCGCTGGTGAAGTAGTCGATAAAGGTCACTGACTTCTGGCGTTCGGCGGTATCGCTCATGCCCGACAGCACGATGTCCACGCGTTTGGTGGTCAGGCCGCTGAGCATTTGCTCGAAGGCGGTTTCCTGCCATTTGATCTTCACGCCCAGGCGTTCGCCCAGGGCGTTGCCCAGGTCAAAGTCCAGGCCGGTGATCTTGTTGGTGGCCGGGTCCTTGAAATCCATTGGCGGGTAGTTCGGCACGATGGCCGCGCTGATCTCGCCTTTCTCCTTGATTGCCGCCGGCAATGCCGCGAAAACTGCAGTGGAGGCCATCAGGCCCGCGAGCAAGGTGGGGATAAACAATTTTTTCATGGAGGCGTTCTCGTTAGTTTTCTAGTTAAGTGCGAACGGCAGAAATAAAGCTTTGGGTACGCGGGTTTTGTGGGCTTATTAGAATGTCTTCGGGGCTGCCGGCTTCCACAATCTGGCCGGCGTCCATAAACACCATGCGGTTGGAGACTTCGCGGGCAAAGCCCAACTCATGGGTGACCACGATCATGGTCATGCCGGTGGTCGCCAGGTCGCGCATCACCGACAGCACTTCACCGACCAACTCCGGGTCGAGAGCTGATGTGGGTTCATCAAACAACATCAGCTTGGGGCGCATCGCCAGCGCACGAGCAATCGCCACACGCTGTTGCTGGCCGCCGGATAACTCCACCGGGTAGGCATTGCGTTTGTCCGCCAGGCCCACGCGCGCGAGTAACTCCAGCGCATCTTCGGTGGCTTCCTTGGGCGAACGCTTGAGGACCTGGCACGGGCCTTCGATGATGTTCTGTAGCACGGTCATATGCGGGAACAAATTGAAGCGCTGGAACACCATGCCCGTCGCCAGGCGTTGGCGGGCGATCTGCGCTTCATTCATCTCATGCAGCTTGTTGCCGACCACCCGGTAACCGACCAGCTCGCCGTCGACCCACAGGCCGCCCTTGTCGATTTTTTCCAGCTGGTTGACGCAGCGCAGCAGGGTACTTTTACCCGAGCCCGATGGGCCGATGATGCACATGACCTCGCCTTGCTCGACCTCGATATTGATGTCACGCAGCGCGTGATACTGGTCGTAATACTTGTTCAGGTTGACGGCCTTGACGATGCTTCTCATGGGGCAAATCTCCTCAACAGGCTTACGAACGCTTGCCGGCGCCGCGGGCAAAACGACGCTCGAGGCGGCTTTGACCAAATGAAAGAACAGTCACCACCGCCAGGTACCAGATGCCGGCAACCATCAGCAGCTCCATGACCCGCGCGTTGGCGTAATAGATGTTTTGCGCGTTGTGCAGCAGCTCCGAGTATTGGATGACGCTGGCCAGGCTGGTCATTTTCACCATGCTGATGAACTCGTTGCCTACAGGCGGAATGATCACGCGCATGGCCTGCGGCAGAATCACCCTACGCAGAGCCTGCAAGCTCGGCATGCCGATGGACTTGGCCGCTTCGTACTGGCCCGTGTCGACCGACAGCAAACCGGCACGCACTACCTCGGCGGTATAGGCCCCCTGGTTGATGCTGAGGCCGAGCAGGGCGGCCACAAAGGGCGTCATCAGGTCGACGGTGTCGATGCTGAACAGGCCGGGAATCGCGATCACCGGGAAAATCAACGCCAGGTTGAACCACAGCAACAGTTGCAGAATCAGCGGCGTACCCCGGAACAACCAGGTGTAAGTGATGGCCACGTAGCGCAGGATCGGGTTGGCCGACATGCGCATGATCGCCGTGATGACCCCGATCACCACGCCCAGCGCCATCGCCAGGATCGACATGACGATGGTATTCACCAGGCCCCACAGAATCGCCTCGGACGTGAGGAACTGGCCGATGTAGGACCATTCGATCTGGCCATTGGCGAAGGCGCGCAACAACGCGACCAGCACAATCACGATCAACGTGGCAAAAAACATCCGTCCGTAATAGCGACGCGGCACGTGTTCGTACTGCGTGATATCGAACTGGTTTTCGGACAACTTGCGCTCGGCTTCCAAGCGCTCTGCCGGGGTTTGGTTCATGGTGTTACTCCAAAACTAACAACGCTCTAACGGCTGTACTCGGTCCAAATGTGGGAGCTGGCTTGCCTGCGAAGGCGCTAGCCCACACACCGCAGATTGATCGTTCCCACGCTCTGCGTGGGAATGCATCCTGTGACGCTCCGCGTCACCCTTGCGCACGAACGGGACGCAGAGCGTCCGGGGCGGCATTCCCACGCAGAGCATGGGAATGATCGTCACAGGTGTGAGTTAAATTCGAAATCCGGTGTAGCTGTCAGCCCATTTTTGTTGAGCGGCCAACGATACCTTCAACCGCTCAATCTGCTCTTTAACCTGTTCCGGCGCCGTCCCGCCCCACCCACTGCGCGCCGCAATCGCCGCTTCCAGTGTCAGGCAGTCGCGCACCTGCGGCGTCAACCGCGCATCCACCTCAGCCAGCAGCGCCGGCGAGGCTTCCCATAACTCAATCTCATGCTTCTCACAGGCTTGTACCAACGCGCCGGTAATCTCATGCGCCTCCTTGAACGGCACACCCCGCGTGGCCAACCAATCCGCCACCTCCGTCGCCAGGGTGAAACCCATCGGCGCCTGCCGCCGCAGCTCTTGCACCTGCACCTGCATGGTCGCGACCATACCGGCCAGCGCCGGCAGCACCAGCAGCAGGGTGTCGACGCTGTCGAGCACACTGTGTTTGTCTTCACTCAAATCGCGGTTGTAGGACAGCGGCAAGGATTTGAGCGTCGACATCAACCCGGTCAGGTTGCCAATCAATCGTCCGGCCTTGCCCCGCGCCAATTCGGCAATGTCCGGGTTCTTTTTCTGCGGCATGATCGAGCTGCCAGTGGCGTAGGCATCATCCAAGACCACCCAGCGGAACTGGCGCGAAGACCACAGGCAAAACTCCTCCGACAGCCGCGAAATATTCACCCCGAGCATGCCCGCCACAAACAGAAACTCCGCCACATGGTCACGGCTTGCTACGGCGTCGATAGAGTTTTCGCACGGCCCGGTGTAGCCCATTTCCTTGGCCGATTGCTCCGGCTGACGCGCAATCGCCGAACCGGCCATGGCCGCTGCGCCGAGGGGCGACAACGCCGTACGCGCATCCCAATCGATCAACCGTTGCACATCGCGCAGCATTGACTGGGCGTGGGCCAACAAGTGATGGGCGAACACAATCGGTTGCGCCTGCTGCAAGTGCGTGAAGCCCGGGCAGATGCTCTCAACATGCTGCTCGGCCTGTTGCACCAGCGCCTGCTGCAAAGCCAGCACTTGAGTGGCGATGGTGCGCACATGGTCGCGCAGGAAAAGGCGCAGATCATTGGCCGTCTGATCGTTACGCGAGCGCCCGGCACGCAGCTTGCCGCCCAGGGCGCCGAGGCGCTCGGTCAGTACGCGTTCGATGAAGGTGTGCACGTCCTCGTCATCCAGGGTCGGATGCAGGTTGCCGGCGGCGAAATCTGCGCCGATGCCGTCCAAGGCTTGCAGGGTACGCAAGGTTTCCGACTCATCCAGCAAACCGGCGCGCTGCAACTCACGGGCATGGGCACGGGAGCCGGCCAGGTCATAGGGCGTGAGGCGAAAATAGCGCTCAGGGCAACGCGACAACGCGGCCAATGCTGCAGACGGACCGGTCTTGAAACGAGCGCCCCAAAGGCGGTCGGTGGGCTGGGACATGGAGGTTCCTCACGCTTGTTTTTAGAAGAGTCGGAGGCAGTAAAAATAAATTTATAACGGCGTAGAACCGGCGTCTGACGCGCCGTATTCAAGGTTGCCAAGGGCGGATGTTTATGTTCATTATCGCCGCCTGGCTATATTCAAGGATTGGGTTCAAGCCTGTTGAATATGGCACTAGAGGTCAACGCGTATTATGGAAACCCCACTTTCCACTTCTGGAAACCTGCCACCCAAACCCGGCACAAGACCGCCGCTGCAATTGAGCGGGCTGGACTTCAAGTTGCTGCGGGTATTCATGGCTGTGGTCGAGGCCGGCGGTTTCAGCGCCGCGCAAAACGAGCTGAATGTGGGCTTGGCAGCTATCAGCAAACAGATTTCCGACTTGGAAATCCGCATTGGCATGCGCCTGTGCACCCGGGGCAGGGAAGGCTTCGGGCTGACCGAAGAAGGCAAGTTGGTGTATCAAGCTTCCATCGAGTTATTTACCTCGGTCGACAGTTTTCGCGACAAGCTTAGTTCAGCGCAAAATGAACTGATCGGTGACCTTAGTGTGGGCGTTATTGATAACACCGTATCGGACGTTAATTCACCGCTTATTGCGGCCCTGGGAAAATTACATAGTGAGTCGCCCAAGATTCGATTACGCCTGCACGCCTCACAACTGGATGAAGTTGAGCGCGGCGTAGTGGAAGGGCGCCTGGTTGCCGGCATCGTCCCGGTCTACCAACGCCGCGAGGAATTCGACTACTTCCCGCTGTACGAAGAAAAGGCCCACGCCTACTGCGCAACAGGGCATCCACTCTTCAATGCGAGCGATATCACGCCCGAAGTCTTGCGCCAATACGAAGTGGTGAACCATCGGTATGCGATCCATCGCGACAAGGCCAACTTCGTCAACTACGACAGCCAGTCAGCCTCGGCCTCCCAGGTTGAAGCCGTGGCCATCCTGATCCTTACCGGCCGCTTCCTCGGCTTCCTGCCGGAACACTACGCAACGCCGCTAGTGAGAGAAGGCCGCCTGCGCGTACTGTGCTCGGAGCAGGTCCACCTGAGCACGGCATTCAACCTCATCCTGCGCCACAACGCACCGCGCAGCCCCATGGTAAAAGCCTTCGCCACAGCCCTGGGCGTAGACCTGAAAGCCGCGACATAAATACCTGCCGACCACAAATCATCGGATTGGCAAAGATCAAATGTGGGAGCTGTCGAGCCCCAGCGAGGCTGCGAAGAGATCGACGCGATTTCCCTGTCGAGCCCATAAACCCGTATCGCCTCGACTCGTAGCAGCCCATGCTAGTGCGATAACGCTGGCATTCTTCGGATGTTTGCCAGATAGCTTTGAAATAGAGCATTCTCGAATCATCATTCTTCCCAGTCTTTCCTTACCCAGAGAGGTGTTCTCTATGTCTTCTGGAACCGTCTTTACTAACAACCGTACGCAAAATATTCGCATCCCTGCCGACATGCGTTTTCCTGCGGGAGTGAAGACCGTGGAGGTCCGTGCTGTGGGAAGAGAGCTGATCATTTCGCCTGTTGAAAACACTTGGGACAGCTTTTTTCTTGCCAGTGAATCGGTATCTGAAGATTTCATGGAGGAACGTGCCGATCAAACCCAGCAAGAACGAGAGTCTTTTGATGATTAGTACGTGCTTGATACCAACATCGTGATCTACATCATCAAGCGTCGTCCGATCGAAATATTGGAAAAATTCAATGCCAATGTTGGGCGTATGGTGATCTCTCTTTCATCACCCTGCTGAGCTGATGCATGGCGCAGAAAAGAGTCAGTTCGTAGAAAAAAATACGCGAGCCGTGGAAGACTTCTCTTCCCGGCTCAATGTCTTTAGCTACGACGACAAGGCCGCTTTTCACTACGGCTCGATACGTTCAGATCTGGAGAAAAAGGGCACGCCTATCGGCGTCAATGACCTACACATTGCCGGGCACGCTAGAAGCTCAGGCTTGGTCTTGGTTACTAACAATGAAGGTGAGTTCAAGCGCGTAAATGGCTTGATTGTGGAAAACTGGTTAGGCGTCTAGTGCAGACTTCCTGCCAACCCCACCCACGTCATCACTGCAACCGATCCCGCTTTTTCTTCTTCGCATGAAAATGCCGAAAATGCGCATCCTGCGCCGCTGCCAACAACTCCCGATCCCCGCGCGTATCGCCCCAGGCCCGCAGCCGGTATTCCCCCAGGTCGCCATACACCGCCTCAAGCCGCAGCACTTTGTTCTCACAGCGGCAGTTATTCCCGGTGAGCTTGCCGGTCAATACGCCATCAACCACCTCAAGCTCAGTGCCAATCAACTTGATCCCCAGCCGATTCGCAAACGGCTGCAACACCAACGCCGGCGACGCAGAACACAGCGTCACCACGGCCCCCGAGTTCACCTCATCGGCCACCGACTGCAAGCCCTTGGGGCGCATCAACTTGCTCCAATAGCGCTGGCAATACGCCTCGGCCTGCTGCTGAACCCACGCCTTCTCCACCCCGGTCATAAAGGTGCGAATCAGTTGTGCCTTCAACTCATCCCGGCTGATCTGCCGCACCAAAAAGCGCAGCCCCGGCACCGCCAGCTTGACCATCCGGCCATAGAACTCACCGGGGCCAAAGGCGAACTTGAGGAAGGGCACAAAACTGTCGTGGTGGGTCAGCGTGCCGTCGAAGTCAAAGACGGAAAGTACTTTGGCGTCAGCGGGGCCGGCTTCGAGCATGTCTGGGTTCACGGGTGGCCTCGGTCCTATCTAAATGTTTAAGCGTGCATCAGGTGTGACAGCAGGAGTCTACTCCCGTGCCAATCTTCCGATCTTGGCGTAAAGCCCTTCGGTAAAAGCCTCCCGATCACTCGACCGGTGACAACGCTGATGGCAATTGGGGCATAAGGCTACAGCATTGGTGATGCGATCCGAACCCTTCTGGGCGAGGTGCTTGATGTGATGTGCTTCAAGAGATGGCGATTCAACGCCAACTTTGAGTTCACTAGAAATTAAAAAGCCCTGAACGAGTCAGGGCTTTTTGATACTGCCTGGCTTCGGGAGAATCAGTCCCAGCTCAGCGCGCCGCCGGTCTGGTACTCGATCACCCGAGTCTCGAAGAAATTCTTCTCTTTCTTCAAGTCCATGATCTCGCTCATCCACGGGAACGGGTTGGTAGTGCCTGGATACTCTTCCTTAAGACCAATCTGCGACAACCGACGGTTAGCGATGAACTTCAAATAGTCTTCCATCATCGCCGCATTCATCCCCAGCACGCCGCGAGGCATGGTGTCGCGAGCGTATTCGATCTCCAGCTGAGTCCCTTGCAGGATCATCTGGGTCGCTTCTTCCTTCATCTCGGCATCCCACAGGTGTGGGTTTTCGATTTTGATCTGGTTGATCACGTCGATACCGAAGTTCAGGTGCATCGACTCGTCGCGCAGGATGTACTGGAACTGCTCGGCGACGCCGGTCATTTTGTTGCGGCGGCCCATGGAGAGGATCTGGGTGAAGCCGCAGTAGAAGAAGATGCCTTCCAGCACGCAGTAGTAGGCGACCAGGTTGCGCAGCAGTTCCTTGTCGGTCTCGACGGTGCCGGTTTCGAACTTCGGATCGGAGATCGAACGGGTGTATTTCAGGCCCCAGGCGGCTTTTTTGGCGACCGATGGGATCTCGTGGTACATGTTGAAGATCTCGCCTTCATCCATGGCCAGCGATTCGATGCAGTACTGGTAGGCGTGGGTGTGGATCGCTTCTTCGAAAGCCTGGCGCAGGATGTACTGGCGGCACTCCGGGTTGGTGATCAGGCGGTACACGGCCAGCACCAGGTTGTTGGCGACCAGCGAGTCGGCGGTGGAGAAGAAGCCGAGGTTGCGCATGACGATGCGGCGTTCGTCGTCGGTCAGACCCTCGGGGTTTTTCCACAGGGCGATGTCGGCGGTCATGTTGACCTCTTGCGGCATCCAGTGGTTGGCGCAGCCGTCGAGGTACTTCTGCCAGGCCCAGTCGTACTTGAAAGGCACGAGCTGGTTGAGGTCGGCGCGGCAGTTGATCATGCGTTTTTCGTCAACGGCGACGCGGGCGGAGGCGCCTTCGAGTTCGGCGAGGCCTTCGGCGATGTCGAGTTTGTCGAGGGCGGCCTTGGCGCGCACGATGGCGGCGGAGTCACTGGCGGTGACGGCGCGGGCTTCAACCGCGGCGGCAGCGCCGGCGCCGTCAAGGCGGTCCATGTTGGCTTCGGTGGCGTGGCCGGCGTTGGCGCCTTTGGCGGCGACTTCGCCGTCTTCTTCTTTATCGAATTCGTCCCAGCTCAGCATGACGTGTCGTCTCCTGCGTGAGGGCTCAAAGTGCCCGTGTGAAACCGGATGGTTGGGTGTTCACACGGCCCAGAGGCCGCGGTGGATCTTAAGGAATCGTTTGTTGCAGCTAGCGCACGCATTAAACGCAATCAGGTGTTCGGGTGCTCTGCGTGAGGCTTGAGGCGTGGAGCGACAGATGCTTGCTCCAGGGGAGGCCTCAGGTCTGGCTCTTCATCCCTGTGTAAAGGGATATTGCAGGCCCGATTTACCCGCGCATTATAGGGAAAAATTCGGCTTTGTGTTGCGGCGGATGGTCACTTGGGGGCACCAAAATGCCGTGGTCTGCGGCCAAAGCGTGTGTTTGCAAGGCTTTGCCGGGATTGGATTTTTTTGACGGGCGGTGAGGGGATTTTGTAAGCGGGGGCAGGTAGGGCAGGGTAGGGCTTTGTAAGGTGGGTGTGGCGGCTCAGGTCATCGGGAGCAAGTCCCCTCCCACAGGTTGATGGTGGTGCGGCAGCGATGGGTTCTTGGCCGCAAGAATGATTTCTTGCGGCGACCAAGATCCGGGATTGAATCTAATTAAAGAAGTTATTACCCGTTAGAGCAGCCGTTACCCATGACTTGATAGTTCAGAATATGCCGTTGACCTTGCGAGTCTTCATATTCCATTTTTACCGGTACAACTTCACAGACTTCCGGGATATTGCTCATGGACAATACTTTTGCCACGTCCAAGTGGGTGCTGTAGGTGTAATCCTCAACAATGGGAGCATTCTGGCTGGCCAGTTCTGTCGGGGCCTCGTCGGCGAGGGCGGCGGTGGCGAACAAGCTGCTGAGAGCCATGACTGCGAACACTTTCATTTCTTCATTTACCTTCTTCAGGGCGAAAGGGGGCACGGGGCCCTTGTGAGGCCACGTGTGTAACTTAAAAGTTGGAAGTTCGGATTAACGTTGCCTTCGTGGGGGCTGTTGCGTTGTTAATCACTGCTGTGTCGAGCACAGCGCCTTGGTTGGCGAAGTTGATTTTAGGCTTGCGGGTTATATTCATATACCCGTGGTTTTGATAAACACTTTTGGCGGTTTTTGTAACAATCCCGTGGTAAAGGTTTTTTCACAAACCGTGAAAGCGCCGCAGGGCGCGGGCCAGAGCGGCAAATCGGCATATCAGGGCAATTTGTAGGGGCTTGTTACTACCATCGTCGAATGGTTCTATAGACCGGCCCCGGCTAAAACAGGGGCCATACAAAAACAACGATTGTCACCGAGGTAAGAAAGATGAGTGCGGCTTCCCTGTACCCCGTTCGCCCCGAAGTAGCAGCCAATACGCTGACCGACGAGGCGACCTACAAGGCCATGTACCAGCAGTCGGTGGTCAACCCCGATGGCTTCTGGCGCGAGCAAGCCAAACGTCTTGACTGGGTCAAGCCTTTCACCGCGGTGAAGCAGACCTCTTTCGACGACCACCATGTCGATATCAAATGGTTTGCCGATGGCACCCTGAACGTTTCCTACAACTGCCTGGACCGTCACCTTGCCGAGCGTGGCGACCAGGCAGCGATCATCTGGGAGGGCGATGACCCTTCCGAAAGCCGCACCATCACTTACCGCGAGCTGCATGAACAAGTCTGCAAGTTCGCCAACGCCCTGCGCGGCCAAGATGTACACCGCGGCGACGTGGTGACTATCTATATGCCAATGATCCCCGAGGCCGTGGTCGCCATGCTGGCGTGTACCCGCATCGGTGCGATTCACTCGGTGGTCTTCGGCGGTTTCTCCCCAGAAGCCCTGGCCGGTCGCATTATCGACTGTCGCTCGAAGGTGGTGATCACTGCCGACGAAGGTATTCGTGCCGGTAAGAAGATTCCGCTGAAGGCCAACGTTGACGACGCCCTGACCAACCCGGAAAC
The DNA here is from genome assembly GCF_022836895.1 of Pseudomonas palleroniana. Classification (NCBI taxonomy): domain Bacteria; kingdom Pseudomonadati; phylum Pseudomonadota; class Gammaproteobacteria; order Pseudomonadales; family Pseudomonadaceae; genus Pseudomonas; species Pseudomonas palleroniana. Next base: position 1,976,492 of record NZ_CP092411.1, read on the forward strand.
CAACAGCATCCAGAAGGTCATCGTGTGCAAGCGCACCAATGGCGCGATCAAGTGGAACCAGCATCGCGACATCTGGTACGAAGACCTGATGAAAGTGGCAGGCACCGTGTGTGCGCCCAAGGAGATGGGCGCCGAAGAAGCGCTGTTCATCCTCTACACCTCGGGTTCCACCGGCAAGCCGAAGGGCGTGCAGCACACCACCGGCGGCTACCTGCTCTACGCTGCCCTGACCCATGAGCGCGTGTTCGACTACCGCCCGGGTGAAATCTACTGGTGCACCGCCGACGTCGGCTGGGTCACTGGCCACACTTATATTGTCTATGGCCCGCTGGCCAATGGCGCGACCACCTTGCTGTTCGAAGGCGTGCCGAACTACCCGGACATTACCCGGGTGGGCAAGATCGTCGACAAGCACAAGGTCAACATCCTCTACACCGCGCCGACCGCAATCCGCGCCATGATGGCCTCCGGCACTGCGGCCTGCGAAGGCGTCGATGGCAGCAGCCTGCGCCTGCTCGGTTCGGTGGGTGAGCCGATCAACCCTGAAGCGTGGGACTGGTACTACAAGAACGTCGGCCAATCCCGTTGCCCGATTGTCGATACCTGGTGGCAAACCGAGACCGGCGCCACCCTGATGAGCCCGCTGCCGGGTGCCCACGCGCTCAAGCCGGGTTCGGCGGCGCGTCCGTTCTTTGGTGTGGTGCCGGCGTTGGTGGATAACCTGGGCAACATCATCGAGGGGGCTGCCGAAGGCAACCTGGTGATCCTCGATTCGTGGCCAGGCCAGGCGCGTACGCTGTACGGCGACCATGACCGTTTTGTCGACACCTACTTCAAGACCTTCCGTGGCATGTACTTCACCGGTGACGGCGCCCGTCGCGATGAAGACGGCTACTGGTGGATCACCGGGCGCGTGGATGACGTGTTGAACGTGTCCGGCCACCGCATGGGCACCGCCGAGATCGAAAGCGCCATGGTTGCCCACCCTAAAGTCGCGGAAGCGGCGGTAGTGGGTGTGCCCCATGACATCAAGGGGCAGGGCATCTACGTGTATGTCACCCTCAAGAATGGCGAAGAGCCGACCGAAGCGCTGCGCCTGGAGTTGAAAAACTGGGTGCGCAAGGAGATCGGGCCGATTGCATCGCCGGATGTGATCCAGTGGGCGCCAGGCTTGCCGAAGACGCGTTCAGGCAAAATCATGCGGCGTATCCTGCGCAAGATTGCCACGGCTGAGTATGACGGGCTGGGCGATATCTCCACGCTGGCGGATCCAGGCGTGGTGGCGCATTTGATTGAAACCCACAAGACCATGAACGCCGCGTAAGGCGAGGCAGGTTGGACAAAGCCCCATTCGGTGTGAGCCGAGTGGGGCTTTTTACATGGGTGATCGTTCCCACGCTCTGCGTGGGAGTGCAGCCCTGGGCGCTCCGCGTCTGCTCTTGGGGTCGTGACGCGGAGCGTCACAGGAGGCGTTCCCACGCGGAGCGTGGGGACGATCGGGTGGAGTTCAATAAATATCGGTTTCTCTCGTAGGACGTTTCTGAATGTTACCGTCGCTCCTGGATGTGTAACCTGCCGCCCAAACCTGGGGCAATGTGCTACGCCAATGCCCCGAAAAACCGCGTTTTAGACACCCCAGGAAATAAGATTAAACGCCAGACTTGCCGTGCTAGAAGGGTTTGCGAATAATAGGCCCGCAACTTGCAGCATCAACAGGTTTAATATCTTTTGTCTCTGCATAAAAAACAGAGGCTGTCAATGTGCTGGAACCGCTTTCTCGGTGCTTCTGTAAATTGTTGTCGCATTGAGGAAATATCGGCTTCCGGCCTGTCGTTAGAATGCCGATCACTCGCTCGTCGTCGCAGGTTTACACCGCGTAGGGCGCAGCACCGCTATTCGGTTTCACTTAAGTCGCATCGTGGGCCCTGGCTCATACTGCTTTTTGCCCTATACCGATGGAGTCCCAAGATGAAGAAACTTGTGCTGTTGGGCGCCCTGGCGCTGTCCGTGCTGTCCATGCAGGCCTTCGCTGATGAAAAGCCCCTGAAGATTGGTATCGAAGCGGCTTACCCTCCGTTTGCCTCGAAGGCGCCGGATGGCAACATCGTGGGTTTTGACTACGACATCGGCAACGCCCTGTGCGCAGAGATGAAGGTCAAGTGCGTGTGGGTCGAGCAAGAATTCGACGGCCTGATCCCGGCGTTGAAAGTGCGCAAGATCGACGCGATCCTGTCGTCCATGTCCATCACTGACGACCGCAAGAAGTCCGTGGACTTCACCAACCGCTACTACCTGAGCCCAGCGCAGCTGGTGATGAAGGAAGGCACCACGGTCAGCGACAGCCTGGATGAATTGAAAGGCAAGAAAATCGGCGTGCAACGCGGTTCGATCCACGATCGCTTCGCCAAGGAAGTCCTGGCCCCTAAAGGCGCCACGGTTGTGCCTTACAGCTCGCAGAACGAAATCTACCTGGACGTGGAAGCAGGTCGCCTCGACGGCACCGTGGCTGACGCCACCCTGCTGCAGGACGGCTTCCTGAAAACCCCGGCCGGTAAAGGCTACGCGTTCGTAGGCCCACAGTTCACCGACGCCAAGTACTTTGGCGACGGCATCGGCATCGCTGTACGCAAAGGCGACAAGGCCGAGCTGGACAAGATCAACGCGGCCATCGCGGCGATCCGTGCCAACGGCGAATACAAGAAAATCCAGGACAAATACTTCGACTTCGATATTTACGGCGCTGACCCTAAATAACTCGTCGCAGCTGTCTGTCCAGAATGGCGCAAGCAACAGAATTCCTGCGGTTTGCGCCATTTTTTCATCCCCCTTTTCGAGGACCTGAATCATGTTGAAAGGCTACGGGGCCGTCATCCTCGATGGCGCATGGTTGACGCTTCAGCTCGCCTTGTCGTCCATGGCCTTGGCCATTGTTCTGGGTCTGATCGGGGTCGCGTTGCGCCTGTCGCCGGTGCGCTGGTTGGCCTGGCTGGGTGACTTGTACTCTACGGTCATCCGTGGGATTCCCGACCTGGTGCTGATCCTGCTGATTTTCTACGGCGGTCAGGACCTGCTTAACCGCGTCGCGCCGATGCTCGGCTACGACGACTATATTGACTTGAACCCCCTGGCGGCCGGTATCGGCACCCTGGGCTTCATCTTTGGCGCCTACCTGTCGGAAACCTTCCGCGGTGCCTTCATGGCCATTCCCAAGGGGCAGGCCGAGGCCGGCCTGGCGTATGGCATGAGCAGCTTCCAGGTGTTTTTCCGGGTGATGGTGCCGCAGATGATCCGGCTGGCGATCCCCGGCTTCACCAACAACTGGCTGGTACTCACCAAGGCCACTGCGCTGATTTCGGTGGTGGGCCTGCAAGACATGATGTTCAAGGCCAAGCAGGCGGCAGACGCCACCCGCGAACCTTTTACCTTCTTCCTCGCAGTGGCGGCGATGTACCTGGTGATCACCAGCGTGTCGTTGCTGGCCTTGCGTCATCTTGAGAAGCGCTACTCGGTAGGCGTAAGGGCGGCTGATCTATGATCTTCGACTACAACGTCATCTGGGAGGCCATGCCGCTGTACCTCGGCGGTTTGGTCACCACCCTGAAATTGCTCGCCATCTCGCTGTTTTTCGGCCTGCTCGCCGCCTTGCCGCTGGGCTTGATGCGGGTGTCCAAGCAGCCGATCGTCAACGGCGCGGCGTGGCTCTACACCTATGTCATTCGCGGCACGCCCATGCTGGTGCAGCTGTTCCTGATCTACTACGGTCTGGCGCAGTTCGACGCCGTACGCGAAAGCTTCCTCTGGCCGCTGCTGTCCAGCGCCACGTTCTGCGCGTGCCTGGCGTTTGCGATCAACACCAGCGCCTACACCGCCGAAATCATCGCCGGCAGCCTCAAGGCCACGCCCAATGGCGAGATCGAAGCGGCCAAGGCCATGGGCATGTCGCGTTCTAAACTGTACCGCCGCATCCTGCTGCCGTCGGCCCTGCGTCGTGCACTGCCGCAGTACAGCAACGAAGTGATCATGATGCTGCAGACCACCAGCCTTGCATCCATCGTCACGCTGATCGATATCACCGGTGCCGCGCGCACGGTGAACGCCCAGTTCTACCTGCCGTTCGAAGCCTATATCACGGCCGGCGCGTTCTACCTGTGCCTGACCTTCATCCTGGTGCGCCTGTTCAAGTTGGCCGAGCGCCGCTGGCTGAGCTACCTGGCTCCAAGGAAGCATTGAGATGGAACGTATCGATCACCTGTTGCCCTGGGGTCACCTGGGTTGCGAGCGCCAACTGAGCGTCTTTCGTTTCGGCAGCGGCGAGCGCAAGGCGTATATCCAGGCCAGCCTGCACGCCGACGAGTTGCCGGGGATGCGCGCCGCCTGGGAGCTGAAAAAGCGTCTCATCGAACTGGAGCGCCAGGGCGCCCTCAACGGTGTGATCGAGCTGGTGCCGGTGGCCAACCCGATGGGCCTGGGGCAACTGTTGCAAGGTGCTCACCAGGGCCGTTTCGAGGTGGGCAGCGGCAAGAATTTCAACCGCGATTTCGTCGAGTTGAGCGAGCCGGTCGCCGCGTTGCTCGCCGGCAAGCTGGGCGATGACCCCCACGCCAATGTGCGCATGATTCGCCAGGCGATGACCGATGCACTCGACGCCCTGCCGGTGCCGAGCAGCCAGCTGCAAGGCATGCAGCGCGTCTTGCTCAGCCATGCCTGCACCGCCGATGTGGTCCTGGACCTGCACTGCGATGCGGAGGCGGCGTTGCACATGTATGCGCTGCCCCAGCACTGGCCGCAGTGGCGTTCGTTGTCGGCGCACTTGAATGTGAAAGTCGGCCTGCTGGCCGAGGATTCCGGCGGCAGCTCGTTTGATGAAGCCTGTTCGCTGCCGTGGCTGCGCCTGTCCCGCTTGTTCCCTGAGGCGCAGATCCCGCTGGCGTGCCTGGCGACGACGCTGGAGCTGGGCGGCCAGGCCGATACCGGCCGTGACGAAGCCATCTTCCACGCTGAAGGCATCCTCGCGTTTCTCGCTGAACAGGGCCTGATCAAGGGGCAATGGCCCGCGCCACAGTACGAACCGTGCGAAGGCGTGCCTTTCGAAGGTACCGAGTTGTTGTTTGCACCCCACGCCGGGGTGATCAGTTACCTGCGCCAAGCCGGCGAATGGGTGGAAACCGGCGAACCGATTTTTGAAGTGATTGATCCCCTGACCGACCGCGTGAGTATGGTTTGCGCGGGCACGTCCGGGGTGTTGTTTGCCGTTGAACGGCTACGTTATGCCCAAGCGGGTTTCTGGCTGGCCAAGGTGGCGGGGCGCGAAGCGCTGCGTCACGGGCGCTTGCTCAACGACTGACCACCTGTTTTTGTGAGAACCGACCGCATGTACAAACTTGAAGTCCAAGACCTGCATAAACGCTATGGCAGTCATGAAGTGCTCAAAGGCGTGTCCCTGGCCGCCGCGGCCGGTGATGTGATCAGCATCATCGGTTCCAGTGGTTCGGGCAAAAGTACCTTTTTGCGCTGCATCAACCTGCTCGAGCAACCCCACGCCGGCAAGATCCTGCTCAACAACGAAGAGCTGAAGCTGGTCGCCGGCAAGGACGGCGCCATGAAGGCCGCCGACCCCAAGCAACTGCAACGCATGCGTTCGCGCCTGTCCATGGTTTTCCAGCATTTCAACCTGTGGTCGCACATGACCGCCATTGAAAACGTGATGGAAGCGCCAGTGCACGTGCTGGGTGTGTCGAAGAAAGAAGCGCGTGAAAAGGCCGAGCACTACCTGGCCAAGGTGGGTGTGGGCCATCGTAAGGATGCATTCCCCGGCCACATGTCCGGCGGCGAGCAGCAGCGCGTGGCGATTGCCCGTGCCCTGGCGATGGAGCCGGAGGTGATGTTGTTTGACGAGCCGACGTCGGCGCTTGACCCGGAACTGGTCGGCGAAGTGCTCAAGGTGATGCAGGACCTGGCCCAGGAAGGCCGCACCATGGTGGTGGTGACTCACGAAATGGGCTTTGCTCGTGAAGTGTCGAACCAGTTGGTGTTCCTGCACAAAGGCATCGTCGAAGAATGCGGCAACCCGCGTGAGGTGTTGGTGAACCCGCAGTCCGAGCGTTTGCAGCAGTTCCTGTCCGGCAGCCTGAAATAGCTACCCTGTGGGAGGGGGCTTGCTCCCGATAGCGGTAAATCAGATACCAATCTGTTGGCTGACACACCGCCATCGGGAGCAAGCCCCTCCCACATTGATCTTCATCAGTTTTTGAGATTTGTGTTCGTTTCCGGGCTAGCATTGGCCCTTGTCTTCATTATTGTTACTCGCTTCGGATAGCCTTCCATGACTGCCCATCGAATTGGTTTCCTGATCTGGCCAAGCACAAAAGCACTGACGCTGGCGCTGGCTGAGGAGGCCTTGCGTATTGCCCAACGGGTGCATCCGGACGTGGTCTACGAACTGTCGTTCCTGCACGCGGAACCGGCTGCCGACGGCGCCTGGCAATTGCCGGGCGAGGCTTGGGCGGGCAAGCTCGAAGGTTTCCAGAAGCTGTTCCTGCTGGCGGACGAGCCGCCGACGGTGATCGCCTCTCAACTGAGCACGGCGCTCAAGCAGCTTGTGCGGGCAGGCTGCGTGATCGGCGGTTTGTCGGCAGGTGTCTACCCGTTGGCCCAGCTCGGCCTGCTCGACGGTTACCGCGCTGCCGTGCATTGGCGCTGGCAGGATGATTTCGCCGAGCGCTTCCCCAAGGTCATCGCCACCAGCCATCTGTTCGACTGGGACCGCGACCGCCTGACCGCCTGTGGCGGCATGTCGGTGCTCGACCTGTTGCTGGCAGTGCTGGCCCGTGACCACGGCGCCGAACTGGCCGGCGCGGTGTCCGAGGAACTGGTGGTGGAGCGCATCCGCGAAGGCGGCGAGCGCCAGCGTATTCCACTGCAAAACCGCCTGGGCTCCAGCCATCCCAAGCTGACCCAGGCGGTTCTGTTGATGGAAGCCAATATCGAAGAGCCGCTGACCACTGACGAAATTGCCCAGCACGTCTGCGTGTCGCGACGACAACTCGAACGCATCTTCAAGCAGTACCTCAATCGTGTCCCCAGCCAGTACTACCTGGAACTGCGCCTGAACAAGGCCCGCCAGATGCTCATGCAAACCAGCAAGTCGATCATCCAGATCGGCCTGTCGTGCGGTTTCTCCTCAGGGCCGCATTTCTCCAGCGCCTACCGCAACTTCTTCGGCGCGACCCCGCGTGAAGACCGCAACCAGCGTCGCAGCAGCAGCCCGTTCGAATTGTCCTCGGTACCGTCCGAACGCGGTTGAGCACGGCTCACCCTGGCTAGCCCGAAGGGGCGGTTATTCCTCCTGTGGCCGGGGCTGCGCGGGCGATAGTGGTGCGCCGGTTTCATCCAGCGTGGCCTGGGGCACATTGAAGTCAATGCCGGTACGTTGGTAATACTCGCGCAGGTACGCCAGGCTCTGTGCCGACAGCGGGTTGTTACTCAGGTCGCTGTCTTCATGAAACACCGTATCGGTCTCCAGCAAACCCGCGCCGATGTCTTCGATCTGGTTGCCGCTCAAGTCCAGCGTGTGCAACGCCTTGAGCTGGAAAACCCCCTCCGGCATCGCTTTGAGCCCGGCATTGCGCAGGTGCAGCGAGCTCAGGTTGTGCAAGCTGCTGACGTCTGGGGTTTCCCCCAGCGGGTTATCGCTCATGTCGACGAACTCCAGCGCCGCCAGGTCGTTGAAGGAGCGGGCTGACAACGGCGTCAGGCGGATGCCGCATTGGGTCAATTCCAGGCTGGCCAGCTTGGGCATGCTGAAGATCGGTTCGGGCAGGCTGCCCACCGGGCATTGGCTCAGTGCCAGGGTTTGCAGCGCCGGAAAACAGCGCAGCGTACCGTCAACCTGGGTGGTGGTGCCGTTGCCCGTCAATTCAAACCACGACACATGCTCGAACCGTGCATTCAGTGACGGCAGCTCTCCCATCACCGGGGTGTCGAGCAGTAATGAATGGGTGAATTCATCCACCAGGCTCTCTTCATCTTCCGCACTCTCGCGACGCCAGGCTTGCTCCACCAGCATTTTGAAATTATCGCGCAGCAACTGTTGGTGGGCGCGGGCAGCGTCATCGAGCGGGCTGTTGTCGACAGGATGGCGCTGTGGCACATCCAGCACCCATTGATCGAGGTCGGTATTGAGCTGGGCATACTCGGCTTCAAGGCGCGCCAGGGTCGGGGTGATCGCGTCCATATCGCCGGGCAGGCGGAAGATAAAACGGTCCGCTTCGCTTTCGACCAGCGTCGGGTATAGCTCTTGGAGGCGCACACGCTCGGCTTCGGGAGCCGTGGCATTGAAGGATTCCTGGGTGCGCTGGCAGTAACTCTTGATCTGCTCCAGGGTCACTTTGGATAACGGGTTGCCGGACAGGTCGAACGCGCTGGCGGCTTCGGCGCGCAGGGTGAAAGCCGCCGCCGGCATCTCGGTGATCTGGTTGTCGCTGAGGTTGACCGCGCTGCGCGGCACGTCGATGAGCAGGTCGGAGGGCACTTGCGTGAGGCCGACGTTTTTCAGCAGGACGCTGGACAGTGCCGGCATCGCCTTGAACTCCGGCAGTTGCCCTAGGTTGGGGTTTTGGCTGAGGTCCAGGTATTCCAGGCGGTTCATGTTTTGCAGGGCCGCACGGCTGGTGTCGCTGAGCTTGAGCGAGCAGTCCGGCAGGCCCAGGAAAGTCAGTGTTTCCAGCTCGAAGATACGCGGCGGGATGTCCTCCAGCGTCGCGTGTTCGATGTCGAGGATATCCAGGGCCGGAAAGCTTTGGAGAAACTCGCCGACGTCCATCGGGCCACCGTTGCCGTGCATGATCAACGAGCCTATGTGCTTGAACCGTGCACTCAGGCGCGGCAATTCACCGGCCAAGGTCTGGCTGATGTTGAGGGTGCGAACGTGGCGGGTTTCCTGGGCGGGTTCGCGGCGCCAGGCTTTTTCCAGCTGCACATGCAGCGCCATTCTGCGCGCCAGTTCCAGGGAGGTCAGGTCGGGGGCCTGTGACCAGGCGCCCAGCTCCTGCTGCAAGGTTTCCAGTTCTCCAGCCAGGCGCGCCAGCTCGCGTTTACCCGCCTCAATATCACCGGGGAGTGAATAGATGAAGCGTGTGGCTTCGTCCTTGTCCATCGACGGGTAAAGCCGTTGTGTATCTTGCAGGTCGACGGGCATAGCATCGACCTCCCAGAACGTGCCGTGGCGTTGGTAGTACTCCTTGACCTGCTCCAGGTTCGCCCGTGACAGCGGGTTGTCGGAAAGATCGTAGTGCACGCTGGCCTCAGGGGGCAGTTCGAACAGCGCGGCGGGTACGTCGCGGATCTGGTTGCCGTTCAACAGCGCGGCCTGCAGCTCCGGGCGGGTCAGCAGGCCGGGCGGCAGGCGATCGATACCGGTGTCGGCAAGGTCCAGGGCCACCAATTCCGGCATCGCCTCAACGCTGGGCGTCAGGCCCAGGGGATTGCCATTGAGTGACAGCGTCTGCAAGTGGCTCATGCTCGCCAGGCGGGCATGGCTGGCAGGCGTGAGGGTGATGTTGCAGTTGGACAGCCCCAGGGTGTTGAGGTGAGGCAGGCTGCTGAGTTGAGGCGGCAGATCGTCCATGGGGACGTCTTTGACTTCCAGGTGCCGCAGCCGTGGAAACTGGTTGATAAAGGCGGTCACGCCTTGGGTGCCTTCGTTGCCGCTGATGGACAGCAACGACACATGTTCGAAATTGGCATTCAGTGTGGGCAGCTCGCCGATGATCGGAAAATCCAGGCGCAACATATAGCCGTCCCGGCTCGGGTCTTCGAAGTAATCGTCGAACTCGGTGCCTCGGCGCCAGCAACGCTTGAGTAATTGCGCGATGCGCTGGCGATTCTGGCGTTCGTAGGCTTGCTGGCGCGGCGTGAGCGCGGCACCGGTTTGCGGATGTTCGGTGGGCACCGTTTGCTGCCAGTTGTGCAGCTCGGTTTCCAATTGCTGATATTCCTCGGTGAGCGCCTCGAGCCGCACTGATGCACCGCCGGGCTGCCTTTGCAGGTGTTCGAGCAGGGCGCCGATCTGCTCGTCGCTCAACGCTGGATACAATGCCCGGGCGCGCGGGTACAGCAGCGGGGCGTTCGGGCTTGGGGTGTGTGCGCGGTAACCATCGTCGCTGCCAAGGTGCTTGAGGGTGTCGGTCGATGGCTCCTTGGGAGCGCCGCTGGCCAAGACACGGCGTACTTCATTGCGTGCCAGTGGGTGTCGACGCAAACGCCGTTGCAATTCGGCGCCCTGATCAATCTGAATGCCCAGCGCCTCGCGCTGGCGATCGGGCACGGCGTGCAGGATGGCGCTGTACAGGTCGGTTTCAGCGCACAGCGCGGTGTCCTCGTCATAGGCGACATAACGGCCGTTATCCCGGCGTACCAATGTGCGGCGCAACGGCGCGTCCTCGACGCCTACCTCGTTCCAGATCGAACCGCCGGGTGAATCATGGCGCACCACCAGGCGCACCTGGTCCGACCAACCGGGCAGCAGCCGCAGAGCGTTGAGGGCCAGGCGGTCGCTGTCGATGGTCGGCACGCTGTCCAGTTGCTGGCCTTCGTAGGCGCGGGTCACGCGTACCTCGTCCAGCGCCGCACGAGCCAGGTCGGCCAGGCGTGGCGGGACACGACGGGCGTCCAGTTGGGCAAGTTCCGCGCCGCTGGCCTGGCGCAGCAGGTGGTGGGCGACGCTGGCGGGCAGGTCGGGCGAGGTGTCCAGGATGCGCTGGGCCGCAGGGTCGCCGGCGGTCTGCGAGGGGCCGTAACGTGATTCGAACAGCGATGCACGCTTGCGCTCGGCGATATCGGCGAGGGCTTTGCGCAGGTGTCGGGTGCGGGCCTCCAGGCTCAATTGTGGGTCGCCGGTGCGTTCGCCGAACTGGCGGCTGAGTTCCTCGGGGCTCAGGGCCTGCAATACGGTTTTGGGCCAGTCACCATTTTGCAGTTGCGCTTCGTGAATCTGCACCAGCGGCTGATCGCTTTCACCCATCTGCCAGACCACTTCGTTGCGGGCGTTCAGCAGTTGCAGAGTCTTGTCCTTGGGCCAGTAACCGAAGCTGGTCATCAAGTGCAGTTGCTCTTGAGGGTCGATGGCGTTGTACTGCGCCGGGTCATCGCTGCGCAGGCGCTGGATCAACTGTTGGATCTCACGGTCGATGCGCAGCCGCACCAGGGTGTCCTCGAGCATGGGCGGGATGGGCTCGCTGTTGTGATGCATCTTGCGCAGGGTGTCTTCGCTGACACCACTGATGCGCAAGGCTTGCTCGCAGTCGGTTTCGCTCAAGCCTTGCGCGATGGGGCCGAGGCGCCGCAACAGAGTCTTGCGATCCCATGTCAGGGGCTGTTCGAGTTCGGTGTGCCATGCCCCGGACCCGTTGTGCCGCAGCCTGGGACGATAGGCGTCGGCGCGGGTCGGGTGTTTGATTGCGTAATGGCCGTCGTCGGCGGGCTCGACCTTGTAGTGCCGGCCCTCCAGGGGCAGCACTGACTCACCGCGCACAGGGTACAGGCCTTTTTCATCGGTGCTCAGCGTCGGGGCGATGTCGAGGTGTTGCTGGTACGGGCCGAGGTCTGGTTGCCAGTAGCGCTGGCTGCGATCAGCCAGGCTCACGGGTTTGAAGCGCTCGATGAAGGCCCGTTGTTCGGCCGATAACAGTTTGTCCATCGCGATGCCGGCGAGGCTGCTACCTGCTGCAAATACGCCCAATTGCGCAATGGATTGCACCACGTTGACCAGGTGGGTGAGCGCTTCGTCCGTCAGCCCTTCTGCCCAGTCGATCACGCCTTCGAAGACGTCCGTGAGCAGTTGATAGGCCATGTACCCCATCATCAATTCGCCCAGCCCGGGAATGAACGGCGTGACCACCAGCAGTGCGACGTTGAGAATTGTTGAGGCGATATCCACGAAGGAGTCCCACAAGGCCCAGCGTGCCTGGCTGTCGGCGTTGGCGGTGGAGACGGCCTGGGAGCGTGCGTCATTGAGGATCTTGTTGAGTTTCTGCCGATACAGATAACGCCAAGGCTCGTCGGGAATGGGCGTTGCGACAAATTGCAGTTTGGGGTCGAGGGTGGGTTCTTTGCGCCACATGCCATGCTTGGCGCCGGGTTCCGGTGGGTGCCAGTTGATGCTCGACAGGCGCTGGCTCAGGCCGGAGAAAAAAACACCGAGACGCTCATGGGGCACAAAGCGGCTGAAGAACAGTTGGTAGTCCTCGTTACGCAGTTGGCGGGTCAGCTCGCGTTTGAACTCCAGGGGCGAGATGTATTCCTTAAGTGGGTGCTGCGGATCGTCCGGCACGTAGGCGACGATCCGTTGTGAGCTGCGCGCCTGCTCCAGGTCCGGAGCGAACAACAGGATGCCGCACAGTGGCGTCTGCAACAGGGTGAACGTATGGCAGAGCACCGGCAGTTGCCCAAGGCTCAGGCGCGGGGCGCCTTCGAGCATGGCGCTGATCACCTGGGCGAAGTCCGGCTTGATGTCGCCGCGGATGTCCGCCAGTTGCAGTGCGGCGCGCAAGGCCGCGCGCTGGCTGGTATCGACTTTCAGCGCCAGGCTGTTGCCGGCGCTCGGAGTGTTCAACCCCAGCGCGTTGCGCAGGTGGTGCGCGTACGTGGCGCCGAGGTTCAACTCGCGGCACAGGCGCACAAACGCGTTGATCGACATGACGTCGCGGATATGGGGCAGGGTGGTGAATTGGCCGGTGGCCGAGGGGCGGCTGATAAATGTCGAGTCGGGCTCGTAGAAACCTGCATCTGCTTCCTTGTAATCGAAGTTATGCAGCGCTGCATCGAGCAGTGACACCGTCCAGGTGCGCGCCGCTCCAGAGCGGATCGCAAACCAGGGAATGGTCAGCGGGATATAGAGGCGGATGAACACCTCGTCGACGTCCAGGTTCAGCGCGAAGCGTTGACGCAGCAGGTTTTGCAGCAGGGGCCTGGCGTAGGTCTTGGGATCTTGCAGGTTTTTCAGCGCGTCATCGACGGTGTTCTGTGCGCGCCAATGGTGGGCAGTGGCTTGTTTGAACAAGGCTTGTTGTCGGGCTGTGGCCGCCTGCAAGGGTTTGCCCAGGTGCGGCTTGGCTTGGCGCAGAGCCTGATGTTTGGCCGCGCTCGCCTGGCCCAGCCACTGGGGCATAGCATTTTTCAGGCGTTCGTAATGGCTCTCGGGAGGAGTACTCATGGGGCGAATCTCTTGGTGCCATGGAAAGGGCACCAGTAAATCAGCCGGTGTGGAGCACTTGGCCCTAGATAATTAGAGCGGCCATTGACCCTGACGCAAACACGCCGGGCGGTTTAAACTGCGCCATTGCGACGCTATTTGTCGCATTGACGTAAACCCTTGAAAATCGGGGGTTGGCGCTATAAGAAGTTGTCGCTTGGCGACAAGGCCCTACTGAAAACTGTCCTTACAATCCCTGCATCGCCCGCCAGTTTCAGGCAGGCGTTCCTCTTCAGGAGACTCCGATGTCCGTTGAGCAAGCCCCGGTGCAACGTGCCGATTTCGACCAGGTCATGGTGCCTAACTACGCACCGGCCGCATTCATTCCTGTGCGTGGCGAAGGTTCGCGCGTGTGGGACCAGGCGGGTCGCGAGCTGATCGACTTTGCCGGTGGCATCGCGGTCAACGTATTGGGCCACGCCCACCCGGCGCTGGTCGGTGCGCTGACCGAACAGGCCAACAAGCTGTGGCACGTCTCCAACGTTTTCACCAATGAGCCGGCCCTGCGCCTGGCGCATAAGTTGATCGATGCCACCTTTGCCGAGCGCGTGTTCTTCTGCAACTCCGGCGCCGAGGCCAACGAGGCCGCGTTCAAGCTGGCACGTCGCGTCGCGTTCGACCGGTTCGGCAGCGAAAAATACGAGATCATCGCTGCGCTGAACAGCTTCCACGGCCGTACCCTGTTCACGGTCAACGTCGGTGGCCAGTCCAAGTACTCCGATGGTTTCGGCCCCAAGATCACCGGCATCACCCACGTGCCTTACAATGACCTGGCCGCGCTGAAAGCCGCTGTTTCGGACAAGACCTGCGCCGTGGTGTTGGAACCGGTCCAGGGCGAAGGCGGCGTATTGCCGGCCGAGCTGGCTTACCTGCAAGGCGCACGCGAGTTGTGCGACGCGCACAACGCACTGCTGGTCTTCGACGAAGTGCAAACCGGCATGGGCCGCAGCGGCCATCTGTTCGCTTACCAGCATTACGGCGTGACGCCGGACATCCTCTCCAGCGCCAAGAGCCTGGGCGGTGGGTTCCCGATCGCGGCGATGCTCACCACCGAAGCGCTGGCCAAGCATCTGGTGGTCGGTACCCACGGCACCACCTACGGCGGCAACCCGCTGGCGTGCGCAGTGGCGGAAGCGGTGATCGATGTGATCAACACCCCGCAAGTGCTGGCCGGTGTGAACGCCAAGCATGCGCTGTTCAAGGCACGCCTGGAGCAGATCGGCAAGCAGTACGGCATCTTCACCGAAGTGCGTGGCATGGGCCTGCTGCTCGGTTGCGTACTGAGTGAGGCTTTCAAGGGCAAGGCCAAGGACGTGTTCAACGCGGCCGAGAAAGAAAACCTGATGATCCTGCAAGCTGGCCCTGACGTAGTGCGTTTCGCCCCGAGCCTGGTGGTGGAAGACGCCGACATCCAGGAAGGCCTGGATCGTTTCGAGCGTGCGGTAAAAACACTGACCCAAGGCTGATTGGCTGAACCGGAGCCAATGTGGGAGGGGGCGAACTCCTCCCACCGGTTGACCTGTGTTGAAGCCGGACCTGTCCGGTATTTTTTTCCTATGAGTTTTTCGAGTTAAGGAGTGACACCATGCTGGTGATGCGCCCCGCGCAAATGGCTGATCTGGGCGAGGTAAAGCGTCTGGCTGCGGACAGCCCGATTGGTGTCACCTCCTTGCCGGATGATGTGGAACGCCTGAGCGACAAGATCGCCGCCAGCGAAGCGTCCTTCGCGGCCGAGGTGAGTTTCAACGGTGAAGAGAGCTATTTCTTCGTGCTGGAAGACACCGAGACCGGCAAGCTCGCCGGCTGCTCGGCCATCGTCGCCTCGGCGGGTTATTCCGAGCCGTTCTACAGCTTTCGTAATGAGACCTTCGTTCACGCCTCGCGCGAGCTGAAGATCCACAACAAGATCCACGTGCTTTCCCAGTGCCACGACCTCACCGGCAATAGCCTGCTCACCAGTTTCTACGTGGTGCCGGAGCTGGTCGGTTCGCCGTGGTCGGAACTCAATTCCCGTGGCCGCCTGCTGTTCGTCGCCAGCCATCCCGAGCGCTTTGCCGACTCGGTGGTGACCGAGATTGTCGGCTACAGCGACGAACACGGTGACTCGCCGTTCTGGGACGCCATCGGGCGCAACTTCTTCGATCTCAATTACGCCGCCGCCGAGCGCCTGTGCGGGCTTAAAAGCCGCACCTTCCTGGCCGAGCTGATGCCGCACTACCCGATCTACGTGCCATTGCTGCCAGACGAAGCCCAGGAGGCCATGGGCCAGGTGCACCCGCGTGCGCAGATCACGTTCGACATCCTGATGCGCGAAGGCTTCGAGACCGATCATTACATCGACATCTTCGACGGCGGCCCGACGTTGCACGCACGGGTTTCGGGCATTCGTTCCATCGCCCAGAGCCGTGTGGTGCCGGTCAAGATCGGCGAGATGGCCAAGGGTGTTGGCCGCCAGTACCTGGTGAGTAATGCGCAGTTGCAGGATTACCGCGCGGTGATGCTGGAGTTGGACTACGCGCCCGGCAAACCGGTGACCCTGGACCTGGCGGCAGCCGAAGCCCTGGGTGTTGGCGAGGGCGCGAGCGTGCGCCTCGTTGCGGTTTGAGAGCCGGTTTAAACAGAGTTTCGCGGGTGGCTGACAACGGCGGCCCGTTCGAGGAGATAGCATGATCGTTCGTCCCGTACGCAGCAGCGATTTACCGGCCCTGATTGATCTGGCACGCAGCACCGGCACCGGTCTGACCACCTTGCCGGCCAACGAAGAGCGCCTGACCCATCGGGTTGGCTGGGCGGAAAAAACCTTTCGCGGCGACGCCGGTCGCGGCGATGCCGATTACCTGTTCGTGCTGGAAAACGACGAAGGCCGCGTGGTGGGCATTTCCGCCATTGCCGGCGCCGTCGGCCTGCGCGAGCCCTGGTACAACTTCCGGGTGGGCCTGACCGTCAGCGCCTCCCAGGAGTTGAATATCTACCGCGAGATTCCAACGCTGTTCCTGGCCAACGACCTTACCGGTAATTCCGAACTGTGCTCGCTGTTTTTGCACGCCGATTACCGCACCGGCCTCAACGGCCGCATGCTGGCCAAGGCGCGCCTGCTGTTTATCGCCGAATTCCCGCAACTGTTTGGCAACAAGATCATCGCCGAGATGCGTGGCGTGTCCAACGATGCCGGGCGCTCGCCGTTCTGGGAGAGTCTGGGCCGGCATTTCTTCAAGATGGAATTCAGCCAGGCCGATTACCTGACCGGCGTGGGCAACAAGGCGTTCATTGCTGAGTTGATGCCGAAGTTTCCGCTGTACAGCTGCTTCCTGTCCGAAGACGCACGCAATGTGATCGGCAAGGTCCATCCGGATACCGAGCCTGCATTGAGCATGCTCAAGAGCGAAGGTTTCAGCTACCAGGGTTACGTCGACATCTTCGACGCCGGCCCGGCGGTGGAGTGTGAAACCAGCAAGATCCGTGCGGTGCGTGACAGCCAGTCGCTGGTGTTGGCCATCGGCACGCCAGGGGACGACGCCACGCCGTTCCTGATTCATAACCGCAAACGCGAGGATTGCCGCATCACCGCCGCACCGGCCCGCTTGGCCGCAGGCACCCTGGTGGTCGATCCACAAACCGCCAAGCGCCTGCAACTGGTCGTGGGTGATCAAGTGCGCGCCGTACCGTTGTCTGCTGCTCGGGAGTCGAAATAATGAATTCGCTGTATATCGCAGGTAGCTGGCTGGCCGGCCAGGGTGAGCTGTTTGAGTCGCGCAACCCGGTGACGCAGCAAGTGCTGTGGGCCGGCAATGGCGCCACCGCTGAGCAAGTCGAGTCCGCCGTGCAGGCTGCGCGCCAGGCATTCCCGGAGTGGGCCAGGCGCCCGCTGGAAGAGCGCATCGGCGTGCTGGAAACCTTCGCGGCCACCCTGAAGCGTCGTGCCGATGAAATCGCCCGCTGCATCGGTGAAGAAACCGGCAAGCCGCTGTGGGAATCGGCGACTGAAGTCACCAGCATGGCCAACAAGATTGCGATTTCGGTGCAGAGCTACCGCGAGCGTACCGGCGAGAAGAGCGGCCCGCTGGGCGACGCCACTGCCGTGTTGCGCCACAAGCCACACGGCGTGGTGGCGGTGTTCGGCCCTTACAACTTCCCCGGTCACTTGCCGAACGGGCATATCGTGCCGGCTTTGCTGGCGGGTAACACCGTATTGTTCAAACCGAGCGAGTTGACCCCGAAAGTCGCCGAGCTGACCGTGCAATGCTGGATTGAAGCCGGTTTGCCGGCGGGCGTGCTGAACCTGCTGCAGGGCGCTCGGGAAACCGGTATTGCCTTGGCTGCCAACCCCGGTATCGACGGGTTGTTCTTCACCGGTTCCAGCCGTACCGGCAACCACTTGCACCAGCAGTTCTCAGGGCGCCCGGACAAGATCCTGGCCCTGGAAATGGGCGGTAATAACCCACTGGTGGTGGACGAAGTGGCCGATGTGGATGCGGCGGTCTACACCATAATCCAGTCGGCGTTTATCTCCGCTGGCCAGCGCTGCACCTGTGCTCGCCGCTTGCTGGTGCCGCAAGGTGCCTGGGGTGACGCGTTGCTGGCGCGCCTGGTGGCGGTCGCTTCGAGCATCGAGGTCGGCGCGTTCGACCAGCAACCGGCGCCGTTCATGGGCTCGGTGATTTCCCTCGGCGCGGCCAAGGCCTTGATGGACGCCCAGGCGCTGATGTTGGCCAATGGCGCCGTGGCGCTGTTGGAAATGACCCAGCCGCAGGATCAAGCCGCTTTGCTGACGCCGGGCATCATCGACGTGACGGGCGTGACCGAGCGCGAGGACGAGGAACTGTTCGGCCCGCTGTTGCAGGTGATCCGCTACGTTGATTTCGCCGCGGCGATTGCCGAGGCCAACAACACCCAGTACGGCCTGGCCGCGGGCTTATTGTCCGATTCCGAAGCGCGCTACCAGCAGTTCTGGCTGGAGAGCCGTGCCGGTATCGTCAACTGGAACAAGCAACTGACCGGCGCCGCCAGCACGGCGCCGTTCGGCGGGGTAGGGGCTTCGGGCAATCATCGCGCCAGTGCGTATTACGCGGCGGATTATTGTGCGTACCCGGTGGCATCGCTTGAGACCCCGAGCCTGGTGGTCCCGGCAACCCTGACGCCAGGGATTACGCTTATCTAAATGCGGGAGCGGGCTGGCTCGCGAAAGCGGTGTGTCATTCGACATCTCAGGTGACTGAACCACCCCATTCGCGAGCAAGCCCGCTCCCACACTTGATTTGTGGTGTGTTCAAGTAATTTGATGCCTATAAAAACAGATGTTCGTGGAGCCTCGCCGATGAAATCCTATGAAGTCAATTTTGACGGTCTAGTGGGGCCGACCCATAACTACGGCGGTTTGTCCTACGGCAACGTCGCGTCCCAGAGCAACAGCCAGCAGTCTTCGAACCCGAAGGAAGCGGCGTTGCAGGGCCTGCAGAAAATGAAGGCGCTGATGGACATGGGCTTTGTGCAGGGCGTGCTGGCGCCACAGGAGCGCCCCGACGTGGCGGCCTTGCGCAACCTGGGCTTCAGCGGTACCGATGCGCAAGTGATCCAGCAGGCGGCCAAGCAGGCGATGCCGTTGTTGGTCGCAAGTTGCTCCGCGTCGAGCATGTGGGTGGCCAACGCCGCCACGGTCAGCCCGAGCGCCGATACGGCCGATGGCCGCGTGCATTTCACCGCCGCCAACCTCAACTGCAAATACCATCGCAGTATCGAACACCCGACCACCAGCCGCGTGCTGGGGGCGATGTTTGCCGATGCCAAACACTTCGCCCACCACGCGGCGTTGCCGGCGGTGGCGCAGTTCGGCGATGAAGGCGCGGCCAACCACACGCGTTTCTGCCGCGAGTACGGCGAAGCTGGCGTTGAATTTTTTGTGTTCGGCCGCAGTGCGTTCGACACCCGTTACCCGGCGCCGCAGAAGTACCCGGCGCGCCAGACGCTTGAAGCGTCCCAAGCCGTTGCGCGCCTGCACGGCCTGAGCGATGACGGCGTGGTCTACGCTCAGCAGAACCCTGCGGTGATCGATGCCGGCGTGTTCCACAACGACGTGATCGCGGTGGGCAACGGTGAGGTGCTGTTCTATCACGAGGACGCGTTCCTCCATACCGAACAGATGCTGGCCGAGTTGCAGGGCAAATTGGGCAAGCTGGGCGGCAATTTCCAATCGGTGTGCGTACCCCGGGCCCAGGTCAGCGTTGAAGATGCTGTGCGTTCCTACCTGTTCAACAGCCAATTGCTGAGCCGCGCCGACGGCTCGATGCTGCTGATCGTGCCGGAAGAGTGCCGCGCCAACGAACGCGTCTGGCAGTACCTGCAAGGCTTGACCGCGTCCGGTGGGTTGATCCGCGAAGTGAAAGTCTTCGACCTCAAGCAAAGCATGCAGAACGGCGGTGGCCCGGCGTGCCTGCGCTTGCGGGTGGCCTTGAATGAAACGGAACTGGCGGCGGTGAATCCAGGCGTTATCATGACGGCACCGTTGTACGGCACGCTGACCCAATGGGTCGACAAGCACTACCGCGACAGCCTGCGTGAATCCGACCTGGCTGACCCGCAATTGCTGCTTGAGTGCCGGACGGCACTGGATGAACTGACGCAAATCCTTAAACTGGGCTCGGTTTATCCTTTCCAGCTCAATTAACGCCGCACCACCGAGAGTTATTTATGACCACCGACACCCTGAAACTGATCCTTGAAGATACCGACGGCACCCAGCTGGAAACCTCCTGCACCCGCGTTGCCGTGGTGTGGCAGGGCAAGGAGATCTGGATCCAGCACGACGGCCGTGGCCAGCTGCTGATCGGCGTGGATGTGGAAGAAGGCGACGCCGAGTACGCCAACCTGCTGATGCGCCCGTTGGCCACCAACCTGATGAGCCTGCAACTGGAAATGGAGCCGGCCGACGTCGACGGCGATGACGACGATCACGTCCACGGTCCTGGCTGCAACCACTAAGGAAGCTGCTTATGCTCGCCCTCGGCAAACTGCTTGAACTGACCCTCGCCGGTCGCGAACCGGCGCAAAAAATTCAACTGACTGTCGACGGCGTGCAGATGCGCTGGCTCAGCGAGGGCGCACTTGAAGTCCGCCCGCCTGAAGCGAAGGACAACGGCAGCGACCTGCTGCTGTCGTCCGGCATCCATGGCAACGAAACCGCGCCGATCGAACTGCTCGACCGCCTGTTGCATGGCATCGCCCGTGGGGAGATCAAACCCCGCAACCGTATTCTGTTCCTGTTCGGCAACCCCGAGGCGATGCGTCGCGGTGAGCGTTACCTCGAACTGGACATCAATCGGCTGTTCAACGGCCGTCATGAAAAAAATATCGGCCCCGAAGCCATGCGTGCCGCTGAACTTGAGCAACTGGCCCGCAGCTTCTTCAGCCAGCCAGGCCGTTCGCGCCTGCATTACGACTTGCATACGGCGATTCGGGGTTCGAAGATCGAGCAATTCGCCCTGTACCCCTGGAAGGAGGGGCGCCAGCATTCGCGTCGTGAGCTTGCGCGCCTGCGTGCGGCCGGCATGGAAGCGGTGCTGATGCAGAACAAGACCTCGATTACCTTCTCCGCTTTTACCTATGAGCAACTGGGCGCCGAGGCTTTCACCCTGGAGCTGGGCAAGGCGCGGCCGTTCGGGCAGAACGACGGCGTGGATGTGTCGCGCCTGGAAGCTCGCCTCAAGCACATCATCGAAGGCACCGAGCCCGAGACCGACAGCCTCGACGGCCTGAAACTGTTCGCCGTTGCGCGTGAAGTGATCAAGCACAGCGACGCTTTCCTGCTGCACCTGCCGGCAGACGTGGAAAATTTTTCGGAGCTGGAAAAGGGCTACCTGCTGGCCGAAGACGTGGCCAAGACCCGCTGGGTGATCGAGGAGGAGGGTGCACGCATCATCTTCCCCAACCCGAAGGTGAAGAATGGTTTGCGCGCGGGGATATTGATTGTGCCGACGACGGATGCGGGCCTGATATAGGTCTCAAGGCATACCAGGATCCAAATGTGGGAGGGGGCTTGCTCCCGATGGCAGTGTGACAGTCAACTCATCTGTAGTTGAGACACCGCCATCGGGAGCAAGCCCCCTCCCACATTGTTTTTGTGGTGTTGTTTAGACTGCTAAGGCACGTGGTTCGCTGCGACGGATCGCACGCACCTTGTGCAGGGTATCGGCACAAGTGCGCGCAGCTTCCTGGCCTTTATGCACAAAGTGATCATGGAAGAATGCATGATGCTCGCTGCCGGCGTGGAAGTGGTGCGGGGTCAGGGAAACCGAGAATACCGGCACTTCTGTTTCCAGCTGCACCTGCATCAGGCCGCTGACCACGGATTGGGCGACGAATTCGTGACGGTAGATGCCACCGTCCACCACCAGCGCGGCAGCCACGATACCGGCATAACGGCCGGTCTTGGCCAGCAGCTTGGCGTGCAGGGGCATTTCAAACGCGCCGCCGACTTCGAAGAAGTCGATGTCCGATTCCTGGTAGCCCTGGGCGATGATTTCGGCAAGGAAACCTTTACGGCTCTGGTCGACAATATCCTTATGCCAGCAGGCTTGGATAAACGCGATACGCTCGCCGTGATGGTTTTTGCTTTTGCTGTCGATTGCGGTGGGTTGCATGTTCTGACTCCTGTTTAAGAAAAAAACAGGGCGTTATGAATCGAATGGGATTTAAGGGTGCGCAACGCCGGTCATGCACGCATGAGGTCAGCGAACGGCCCTTAGGTGCCAATCCCGTTCTCTCTTCATCCGGACTATGACCGTCGGCCCCGGGATCACACCGGGTCTGCTGACCTTGTCGCCGTCCTGCGTGAGCAGTTCAAGGCGCCAAGCGCTCGCGGGCTATGCACATTGCGTGCAATTACCGCCGGTGGGGAATTACACCCCGCCCTGAGAACGTTGCCGCCAGAACCCTGGCGGCGGAGAGTTTTTAACACGGTTTTTCAAAAACTGCACGGCCGCTGTATCGATAAGCTATATCGGTTTGTTTGGTTGGTATTCATTTGAATACACGTAGGGCTTGATATCTCGCGGCTTTGCCCGCAGTAATCTCCTTCTAAGGGGCTTACCCACTCACAGAGGCCAGTTTCATGTCAGTGATCGACCTGCGCAGCGACACCGTGACCCAACCCACCCCCGGCATGCGGGACGCGATGGCCAGTGCGGTCAGTGGTGATGACGTCTACGGTGAAGACCCGAGCGTCAACCACCTTGAAGCTGAGCTGGCCAGGCGCCTGGGCTTTGCGGCGGCGCTGTTCGTGCCCACGGGCACCATGAGCAACCTGCTGGCGTTGATGGCTCACTGTGAGCGCGGCGAGGAATATATCGTCGGCCAACAGGCCCACACCTACAAATACGAAGGGGGTGGTGCGGCCGTATTGGGCTCGATCCAACCGCAGCCGCTGGAGGCGCAGGCGGACGGCTCCCTGGACCTGGACCAGGTGTCGGCGGCGATCAAGCCCGACGATTTCCACTTCGCCCGCACCCGCTTGCTGGCGCTGGAAAACACCATGCAGGGCAAGGTTCTACCGCTGGAGTACTTGGCGAAGGCCCGCGCGTTGACCCGTGAGCGTGGTTTGGCCCTGCATCTGGACGGTGCGCGGCTCTACAACGCGGCGGTCAAGCTCGGTGTGGAGGCGCGGGAAATTGCCCAGTATTTCGACTCGGTCTCGGTGTGCTTGTCCAAGGGGCTGGGCGCGCCAATTGGTTCGGTGTTGTGCGGCTCTACGGCGTTGATCGCCAAGGCGCGTCGCTTGCGCAAGATGGTCGGCGGCGGTATGCGTCAGGCAGGTTCGCTGGCGGCGGCAGGGCTGTATGCCTTGGATCATCAGGTGGCGCGCCTGGCCGACGACCATGCCAATGCCCAGTGGCTGGGCGATGAACTGCGCAAAGCCGGTTATGAAGTGGAGCCGGTGCAGACCAATATGGTCTACGTGCAGATCGGTGGGCAGGCTCAGGCCCTGAGGGCGTTTGCCGCCGAGCGGGGGATCAAGTTGGTCGCCGCGCCGCGTCTGCGCATGGTCACGCATATGGATGTCAGCCGGGCGCAGATCGAGCAAGTCGTGCAGGCATTCGTCGAGTTTTCCCGAAAATGACAGTGCTGGCCGTCTAATTGAATGCTTCTATCGCATAAACACGCTGTACCACCGGCAAAGGGCCGATATAATGCGGCCCTTTGCCGTCGCTCCGTCTGATGATGTTGCGCACTGGCCTTTGGCCGCAGACTCCGTGGAAGAACCTAATGAAAAGCGCAGAAATCCGTGAAGCCTTCCTTCGCTTCTTCGAAGAGCAAGGTCACACCCGTGTAGCCTCCAGCTCCTTGATCCCTGGCAATGACCCGACCCTGCTGTTCACTAACGCGGGGATGAACCAGTTCAAGGACTGCTTCCTGGGCCAGGAGAAGCGCGCTTATACCCGCGCTACCAGCAGCCAGAAATGCGTACGCGCCGGCGGTAAGAACAGTGACCTGGAAAACGTCGGTTACACCGCTCGCCACCACACGTTCTTCGAAATGTTGGGCAACTTCAGCTTCGGCGACTATTTCAAGAAAGATGCGATCACGTTCGCCTGGACCTTCCTGACCGGTGTGTTGAAGCTGCCCAAGGAAAAGCTCTGGGTCACCGTCTACGCGACAGACGACGAAGCCTATGACATCTGGACCAAGGACGTCGGTGTGCCCGTCGAGCGCATGATCCGCATCGGCGACAACAAGGGCGCGCCTTACGCGTCCGATAACTTCTGGACCATGGGCGATACTGGCCCGTGCGGTCCTTGCACCGAGATTTTCTATGACCACGGTGCCGACATCTGGGGTGGCCCACCGGGCTCGCCGGAAGAAGATGGCGACCGTTACATCGAGATCTGGAACAACGTGTTCATGCAGTTCAACCGCACCGCCGACGGCGTGTTGCATCCGCTGCCGGCACCGTCGGTGGATACCGGCATGGGCCTGGAGCGGATCAGTGCGGTGATGCAGCACGTTCACTCCAACTATGAAATCGACTTGTTCACCAACCTGCTGAGCGCATCGGCTGCGGCGATTGGCTGCGCCAATGAAAACCAGTCGTCGCTCAAGGTCGTGTCGGACCACATCCGTTCCTGCGGCTTCCTGATTGCTGATGGCGTGCTGCCGTCGAACGAAGGCCGTGGCTACGTGCTGCGTCGTATCATCCGTCGCGCCTGCCGTCACGGTAACAAGCTGGGCGCCACCGGCAGCTTCTTCTACAAGATCGTGGCCGCGCTGGTCGCCGAGATGGGCGACGCCTTCCCGGAGCTCAAGCAGCAGCAGGAAAACATCGAGCGCGTGCTCAAGGCTGAGGAGGAGCAGTTCTCCAAGACCCTGGAGCACGGCCTGAAGATTCTCGAGCAGGACCTGGCTGAGCTCAAAGGTACCGTGGTGCCGGGCGACGTGGTGTTCAAGTTGTACGACACCTACGGCTTCCCGATGGACCTGACCGCCGACATCGCCCGTGAGCGCGAGCTGACCATCGATGAAGCCGGTTTCGAGCGCGAAATGGAGGCCCAGCGCGTGCGTGCGCGTTCCGCCAGTTCCTTTGGCCTGGACTACAACACCCTGGTCAAGGTGGACGTGCCTACCGATTTCATCGGCTACAAGGCGACCGTGGGGTCGGCCAAGATCGTTGCCCTCTATAAGGACGGCAAGTCGGTCGACGTGTTGAATGAAGGCGACGAAGCGGTAGTGGTCTTGGACCAGACCCCGTTCTATGCCGAGTCCGGTGGGCAAGTGGGTGACTGTGGTTTCCTGAGTTCGACGTCGGGTCGCTTTGAAGTGCGTGACACCACCAAGACCGGCGGGGCTTTCCTGCATCACGGTGTGCTGGTGTTGGGTAACTTGACGGTCGGTGCGCCGGTCGATACCCAGGTCGATGCCGACGTGCGTCACGCTACCGCGCTGAACCACTCGGCCACTCACTTGTTGCACGCTGCGTTGCGCCAGGTGCTTGGCGAGCACGTTCAGCAAAAAGGTTCGTTGGTCGACAGTCAGCGCCTGCGCTTCGACTTCAGCCATTTCGAAGCGATCAAGCCGGAGCAGATCAAGGCACTGGAAGATATCGTCAACGCGCAAGTGCGCAAGAACACTCCGGTCGAGACTGAAGAAACCGACATCGAGACCGCCAAGGCCAAAGGCGCCATGGCACTGTTCGGCGAGAAGTACGGCGACAGCGTGCGCGTACTGAGCATGGGCGGCGACTTCTCGGTGGAGCTGTGCGGCGGTATCCATGCCAACCGTACCGGTGACATCGGCCTGCTGAAAATCATCAGTGAAGGCGGTGTGGCGTCCGGCGTGCGGCGTATCGAGGCGGTGACCGGGGCTGCGGCCCTGGCCTACCTCAACGCGGCCGAAGAACAACTCAAGGAAGCGGCGAGCCTGGTCAAGGGCAGCCGCGACAACCTGATCGACAAACTGTCTGCGGTGCTTGAGCGCAACCGTGCGCTGGAGAAACAGCTGGAGCAGTTGCAAGCCAAGGCAGCCAGCGCGGCGGGTGACGATTTGTCTGCTCAAGCGTTGGACGTCAAGGGCGTGAAAGTGCTGGCTGCGCGTCTGGACGGCCAGGACGGCAAGGCGCTGTTGGCCTTGGTCGATCAGTTGAAGAACAAACTCGGCCACGCAGTGATCCTGCTCGGCGGTGTCCATGAGGATAAGGTCGTTCTGGTTGCCGGTGTAACCAAAGACCTGACTGGCCAACTCAAAGCCGGTGATTTGATGAAACAAGCCGCCGCGGCAGTGGGCGGGAAGGGCGGTGGTCGTCCGGACATGGCGCAAGGCGGTGGTGTAGATGCCGGCAGCCTGGACGCGGCCCTGGGCCTGACCGTACCGTTTGTCGAGGCCGGTATTTAAGGCGCTGTTAATGAGCCCATGGTCTAGTCGTGGGCTCGCTGCGGTGCTGCAAGATTTGTTTATTGGGCGCCCCTTTACGGGCTGAGGCGGCTTAGAAATGGCTTTGATCGTACAGAAATTTGGAGGCACCTCGGTCGGCTCTGTCGAAAGAATCGAGCAGGTCGCCGACAAGGTTAAGAAATTCCGCGATGCCGGGGATGACCTGGTGGTGGTGCTGTCGGCCATGAGCGGCGAGACCAATCGCCTGATCGATCTGGCCAAGGCAATCAGTGGTGATCAACAGCCGCTGCCGCGTGAGCTGGATGTGATCGTGTCGACTGGCGAGCAGGTGACCATTGCGTTGCTGGCCATGGCGCTGAACAAGCGTGGCGTGCCGGCGGTGTCCTACACTGGCAGCCAGGTGCGCATCCTGACCGACAGTGCGCATACCAAGGCACGCATCCTGCAAATCGATGATCAGAAAATCCGTACTGATCTGAAAGCCGGGCGCGTGGTAGTTGTAGCGGGCTTTCAGGGCGTGGACGAGCACGGCAACATCACCACCCTGGGGCGTGGCGGTTCGGACACCACCGGTGTGGCTCTGGCGGCGGCCCTCAAGGCTGATGAATGCCAGATCTACACCGATGTGGATGGCGTCTACACCACCGACCCACGTGTGGTACCGGTCGCCCAGCGTCTGGACAAGATCACCTTCGAAGAGATGCTGGAAATGGCCAGTCTCGGTTCCAAGGTGCTGCAGATCCGCGCAGTAGAGTTCGCCGGCAAGTACAACGTTCCGCTGCGCGTATTGCACAGCTTCAAAGAGGGTCCGGGCACCCTCATTACTATTGATGAAGAGGAATCCATGGAACAGCCGATCATTTCCGGTATCGCTTTCAACCGTGATGAAGCCAAGCTGACGATCCGTGGCGTACCGGATACCCCGGGCGTGGCCTTCAAGATTCTGGGCCCTATCAGCGATGCGAATGTTGAAGTCGACATGATCGTGCAGAACGTCTCGCACGATAACACCACCGATTTCACCTTCACCGTACACCGCAACGAGTACGATGCGGCGTTGAAAATCCTGCAGAACACCGCTAACGAAATTGGCGCCCGTGAAGTGATTGGCGATACCAAGATTGCCAAGGTGTCGATCGTAGGTGTGGGCATGCGTTCCCATGCCGGCGTTGCCAGCCGTATGTTCGGCGCCCTGGCCAAGGAAAGCATCAATATCCAGATGATTTCTACCTCCGAAATCAAGGTCTCGGTAGTGATCGAAGAGAAGTACCTGGAGCTGGCTGTACGCGCGCTGCATACCGCTTTCGAGCTGGATGCTCCGGCCCGACAGGGCGAGTGATGTGATGCCAGGAAGGCGCGGTTTACCGCGCCTTTCATTTTTTTGTGGGGCGCATGTTCTTTTGTGTGGGCTCGACAATACTTAGGTGGTAGGGCTATGGCCTTCGGGTTGTAGGTCGAGGGCCTTTTTTTTGCAGACTGTTGTTCCTGAACTGAAATGCGTGAGGTGAAAGGTATGTTGATTCTGACTCGTCGTTGCGCAGAAAGCCTGATTATCGGTGATGGCGAAATCACCGTGACCGTGCTCGGCGTCAAAGGTAATCAAGTGCGCATCGGGGTTAATGCTCCGAAAGAGGTGGCTGTTCACCGCGAGGAAATCTACCTGCGGATCAAGAAAGAGAAGGACGAAGAACCAAGCCTTTAATTTTTATCGTTTTTTATGTTTGCAAACGGGGATGAACGTGGTTA
This sequence comes from Pseudomonas palleroniana, assembly GCF_022836895.1. Lineage (NCBI taxonomy): Bacteria > Pseudomonadati > Pseudomonadota > Gammaproteobacteria > Pseudomonadales > Pseudomonadaceae > Pseudomonas > Pseudomonas palleroniana. Next base: position 2,004,360 of record NZ_CP092411.1, read on the forward strand.
ATATACGCCCCGTGTTGCGGAGAGCTGGCCGAGTGGCCGAAGGCGCTCCCCTGCTAAGGGAGTACACCTCAAAAGGGTGTCGGGGGTTCGAATCCCCCGTTCTCCGCCATTATTTGCTTAGTACGTTGCAATCTGGTTTTTTCGGTAAGTTGTTGAAAATACTCGAAAAAATAGCTTTACATAGAGATTGAACGGCCTATAATGCGCGGCAACAAATGCACTCGTAGCTCAGCTGGATAGAGTACTCGGCTACGAACCGAGCGGTCACAGGTTCGAATCCTGTCGAGTGCACCATTTAAGAGTCAGTTGCAGCGATGCAGGTGGCTTGGCTTCAACCAGTTGTGATCTGGTCTAAAAACACAACTTGCACTCGTAGCTCAGCTGGATAGAGTACTCGGCTACGAACCGAGCGGTCACAGGTTCGAATCCTGTCGAGTGCACCATACAAACAAAAAGCCCGCCTAGTGCGGGCTTTTTGCCGTCTGGCGTTTGTGTAGGTTTTCTCGCAGGCATTATCTTTTTCTCCTGCTTCATGTGTTTTCCCTTCGAGCTGCGTCGTCGCAGTTCATAGATGCAGCCAATCTGAGCTTTGTCTCGCAAGCGCTTGTTCTTTCCAGTTTTTTAACGTTAAAAGCGCACGCAGCGTGTATCATTGTGCCCGTCAGCCCCGCCGGGGCTTGTGGAATACCTCCATGGACTTACCCAGTAGTTACTCAGTACCCCGCTTTACCAATCATGAATTGACTGATTGATCCTTCCGGCGTGCCCCGCTGCTGGGAGTGGAGTTCGCCTATGACCGAAGTAGAAGTAAAGAAAACACAGGAAAGCCTGCAGGATCGTCTGGCTCAAGTCATCGAGCTGCTGCAGCGCCAGCGCGTGGTCGAAGACCTCACGCACCGCCAGGAAGGTCCGCATCACGACCGCGTCGAAAACCTGGTCCACCGGCAAAACCTCGTCGAGTTGCAACGCAAGCTCGATGACCTGCACTCTGCCGACGTTGCTTATATCCTCGAAGCCTTGCCGCTGGATGACCGGCTGACGCTCTGGCAGTTGGTCAAGGCTGACCGCGACGGTGATATCCTCCTTGAAGTATCCGACTCGGTCCGTGAAACCCTGATCGCCGACATGGACGATCACGAGCTCCTGGCAGCGGCCAAGGAGATGGATGCGGACGAGCTGGCGGACCTTGCTCCAGAGCTTCCCCGTGATGTTGTCCATGAGCTGATGGAAGCGCTTGACGGCCAGCAACGTGAGCGCGTGCGTTCCGCGTTGTCTTACGACGAGGACCAGGTCGGCGCTTTGATGGACTTCGAGATGGTCACCATCCGCGAGGACGTCAGCCTGGAAGTAGTATTGCGTTACCTACGCCGTCTTAAAGAGCTGCCAGGCCATACTGATAAACTGTTTGTCGTTGATTACGAAGGTATCCTGAAGGGCGTACTGCCGATCAAGCGCCTGCTGGTCAACGACCCTGAGAAGAAAGTTGCGGAGGTAATGGCCAGTGATCCGGTGAGTTTTCACCCGGACGAAGACGCCTATGATGCCGCTCAAGCATTTGAGCGTTACGACTTGATTTCTGCTCCGGTGGTCGACAAGAACGGCAAGCTGATCGGTCGTCTGACCATCGATGAAATGGTTGACCTGATTCGTGAGGAGAGTGAGACCGAAGTTCTCAACATGGCGGGTCTGCGTGAAGAGGAAGATATCTTTGCTTCGGTCTGGCGTTCCTTGCGTAACCGTTGGGCGTGGCTTGCTATCAACCTGATTACCGCCTTCATTGCTTCGCGAGTGATTGGGTTGTTCGAAGGTTCGATTGAGAAGCTGGTGGCTCTGGCAGCGTTGATGCCTATTGTTGCCGGTATTGGTGGTAATTCCGGCAACCAGACGATCACCATGATCGTACGAGCCATGGCGCTTGATCAGGTGAACACCGGTAATACGTCACGCCTTATGCGCAAGGAGCTGGCGGTGGCGCTGATTAACGGAGTCGTATGGGGTGGGGTGATCGGTATTGTGGCCTACATGCTTTATGGAAGTTGGTCGCTCGGCGTTGTAATGACGGCTGCCATGACGCTCAACTTGCTGCTGGCCGCTCTGATGGGGGTACTGATCCCTATGACTTTGGCACGCTTGGGTCGCGACCCGGCAATGGGGGCCAGCGTGATGATTACCGCCATGACCGATAGTGGTGGTTTCTTCATCTTCCTGGGCCTGGCAACGATCTTCCTGCTCTGATGCCTTTTCGCGGGGGGCAATTCTGCCCCTCGTTCCATACTCCTTTCCCAGATTTCGCACAAAAAAAAGCCAGCACTTGGCTGGCTTCTGCTTTCAATGGTGAATCAATTGGCTTCTGCGGCTGCCTCAACATCGTGTGCGATAAGCGAGACGAGAGCATTTTGCTGGCGGTGGGAGAGTTGACGAAAACGCTGCAGCAACTCGCGTTCATGCAGTGACAGCTCTGGGCTGTCCATGCGCATGCTCAACTCCTCACCCAGCGCCCCTTCCTGAATAAGGCTCTGCTCCAGGCGGGCGATGATTTCGGAGTTCATGCTGCGGTGATGATTGCGAGCCACCTCGGCAATGCGTTCCCGCATTCCGTCTGGCAGACGTACGACGAACTTGTCAGCCGTACGGCTGGAATAAATTGCCTGTTTCAATGGGCGCATATATTTAACCGGTTAGTTCAGAGGAGCGGTTTCTGGAATTGGCCGCAAGATGAGTGTTAAGACAAGGCTCACGACCAAAGTTCAACCCGAATTGCAAAGAGGCCGCATCATGCCTCAGATTTGACGTTTACTTGGCGTCAATTCTGTGACAAATATTGAACCGCCTACAGGCTTTATGCCAGCACTCATTTTCAATTCTGCGGACTGGTTGGAAAAAAAATTGCGCAGCATCTGGAATTCAGATCGTCGCGCAAGCCCAGGCTGCACGCGGGTTGAGGGCGCACATCCTACCGCAATATGGCCTTTTGCCCTCAATCTTAAGACTAGTGGCAGTTTGCCGATTTGCTAGCGTCAGGCGACATAAGGTCGAGCTGAAGTGGTTCTGTGCGGTATTGGCTAGATTTCATCCGGCAGACCGGGTCGGCGTGAAGCTACTGGACGCTACGCCGGCCATAAATGCCCCGGCTGGGTCATAGGGGTACAGAATTGCATGAACGCCAAACCCGGGATCGGGGCTGGTGGCTCTCTTAGAAGATCCAATGTTTGGATGTGGTCGAAGTCTGAGCGCCTTGAGCCGTGTAAACGGGGGAGGGCGGGGCGGCGGTCATTACAGCCAATTGCGGGCGTTGCTGGAGGTGATGTGGAACCGGCTGGTTGATCTGTGTCGTGTTCTGGGCATTCGTGGACTGAAAATGAAATATCACCAGCGCGGCCAAGGCTACGGTATTCAGGGCTAACAGGGCGGCGCTATTCATGGTTCTATTCTCCGCTGACTAGTTTTTGCAAAGCTGGCTTATAGGAGACGTATAGCAGGTGTCGTGCCAATATTTTAATGCTTTAAAATCAACTGGTTGCATTGGTTTTGTGAGGGTAGAGAATGCAATTTGCAATGTATTCGCTTTTTGGGTCAATGCAATTTGCACGATTCCATTTGCAGCCCGAATTTGCCGGGTTGAACTGCGTTTGCTTCTGCAAGCTTAGGCCTACACTCAAAATGCCTACGGACGACATGACAAAATCTATCTTGGCCGTTAACATGCACGCCGTCCGTCACTGGGCTCTTAGCCTGACGGCTTCCATTTGTCCCAGTAGCTCAATTGGATAGAGCATCCCCCTCCTAAGGGGAAGGTTGGCCGTTCGAACCGGCCCTGGGACACCATCTATACGCCAGGCGTTGCGCTATAGATGCATGTTGATTTGCGCGTCTTTCTTCTTCTCTTTTCCTCTCTTGATCTTCTTTCGCTTCCTGGTCGCTTTCGAGTGGGCTTCGCTCCGTGCTTTCCAGTATCGGAGCGCGTTCGCTGAGAGTCATTTTCTCTTTCTATATATAGAGGGGAGCGATAGAGGGGGATGCCCAGAAAGAAAATTCCGATTTTTTGAAATAGCGCTTGACGCCTCTGCTGGTGTCTGTAGAATTCGCCTCCCGCTAACGAGAGATCGGAAGCGCAAGTGGTTGAAGTTGTTGAAGAAATCTTCGAAAGCTTCTGAAAATAATCACTTGACAGCAAATGAGGCTGCTGTAGAATGCGCGCCTCGGTTGAGACGAAAGACTTAACCAACCGCTCTTTAACAACTGAATCAAGCAATTCGTGTGGGTGCTTGTGGAGTCAGACTGATAGTCAACAAGATTATCAGCATCACAAGTTACTCCGCGAGAAATCAAAGATGTAACCAACGATTGCTGAGCCAAGTTTAGGGTTTCTTAAAAACCCAAAGATGTTTGAACTGAAGAGTTTGATCATGGCTCAGATTGAACGCTGGCGGCAGGCCTAACACATGCAAGTCGAGCGGTAGAGAGAAGCTTGCTTCTCTTGAGAGCGGCGGACGGGTGAGTAATGCCTAGGAATCTGCCTGGTAGTGGGGGATAACGTCCGGAAACGGACGCTAATACCGCATACGTCCTACGGGAGAAAGCAGGGGACCTTCGGGCCTTGCGCTATCAGATGAGCCTAGGTCGGATTAGCTAGTTGGTGAGGTAATGGCTCACCAAGGCGACGATCCGTAACTGGTCTGAGAGGATGATCAGTCACACTGGAACTGAGACACGGTCCAGACTCCTACGGGAGGCAGCAGTGGGGAATATTGGACAATGGGCGAAAGCCTGATCCAGCCATGCCGCGTGTGTGAAGAAGGTCTTCGGATTGTAAAGCACTTTAAGTTGGGAGGAAGGGCAGTTGCCTAATACGTAACTGTTTTGACGTTACCGACAGAATAAGCACCGGCTAACTCTGTGCCAGCAGCCGCGGTAATACAGAGGGTGCAAGCGTTAATCGGAATTACTGGGCGTAAAGCGCGCGTAGGTGGTTTGTTAAGTTGGATGTGAAATCCCCGGGCTCAACCTGGGAACTGCATTCAAAACTGACTGACTAGAGTATGGTAGAGGGTGGTGGAATTTCCTGTGTAGCGGTGAAATGCGTAGATATAGGAAGGAACACCAGTGGCGAAGGCGACCACCTGGACTGATACTGACACTGAGGTGCGAAAGCGTGGGGAGCAAACAGGATTAGATACCCTGGTAGTCCACGCCGTAAACGATGTCAACTAGCCGTTGGAAGCCTTGAGCTTTTAGTGGCGCAGCTAACGCATTAAGTTGACCGCCTGGGGAGTACGGCCGCAAGGTTAAAACTCAAATGAATTGACGGGGGCCCGCACAAGCGGTGGAGCATGTGGTTTAATTCGAAGCAACGCGAAGAACCTTACCAGGCCTTGACATCCAATGAACTTTCCAGAGATGGATTGGTGCCTTCGGGAACATTGAGACAGGTGCTGCATGGCTGTCGTCAGCTCGTGTCGTGAGATGTTGGGTTAAGTCCCGTAACGAGCGCAACCCTTGTCCTTAGTTACCAGCACGTTATGGTGGGCACTCTAAGGAGACTGCCGGTGACAAACCGGAGGAAGGTGGGGATGACGTCAAGTCATCATGGCCCTTACGGCCTGGGCTACACACGTGCTACAATGGTCGGTACAAAGGGTTGCCAAGCCGCGAGGTGGAGCTAATCCCATAAAACCGATCGTAGTCCGGATCGCAGTCTGCAACTCGACTGCGTGAAGTCGGAATCGCTAGTAATCGCGAATCAGAATGTCGCGGTGAATACGTTCCCGGGCCTTGTACACACCGCCCGTCACACCATGGGAGTGGGTTGCACCAGAAGTAGCTAGTCTAACCTTCGGGAGGACGGTTACCACGGTGTGATTCATGACTGGGGTGAAGTCGTAACAAGGTAGCCGTAGGGGAACCTGCGGCTGGATCACCTCCTTAATCGACGACATCAGCTGCTCCATAAGCTCCCACACGAATTGCTTGATTCATTGAAGAAGACGATAAGAAGCAGCCCGAAATTGGGTCTGTAGCTCAGTTGGTTAGAGCGCACCCCTGATAAGGGTGAGGTCGGCAGTTCGAATCTGCCCAGACCCACCAATTTTGTGTGGGAAACGCCTGTAGAAATACGGGGCCATAGCTCAGCTGGGAGAGCGCCTGCCTTGCACGCAGGAGGTCAACGGTTCGATCCCGTTTGGCTCCACCACTACTGCTTCTGACGTTTAAAGCTTAGAAATGAGCATTCCATCAAGGTGATGGTGAATGTTGATTTCTAGTCTTTGATTAGATCGTTCTTTAAAAATTTGGGTATGTGATAGAAAGATAGACTGAACGTTACTTTCACTGGTAACGGATCAGGCTAAGGTAAAATTTGTGAGTTCTCTTAGTTGAGAAATTCGAATTTTCGGCGAATGTCGTCTTCACAGTATAACCAGATTGCTTGGGGTTATATGGTCAAGTGAAGAAGCGCATACGGTGGATGCCTTGGCAGTCAGAGGCGATGAAAGACGTGGTAGCCTGCGAAAAGCTTCGGGGAGTCGGCAAACAGACTTTGATCCGGAGATGTCTGAATGGGGGAACCCAGCCATCATAAGATGGTTATCTTGTACTGAATACATAGGTGCAAGAGGCGAACCAGGGGAACTGAAACATCTAAGTACCCTGAGGAAAAGAAATCAACCGAGATTCCCTTAGTAGTGGCGAGCGAACGGGGACTAGCCCTTAAGTGGCTTTGAGATTAGCGGAACGCTCTGGAAAGTGCGGCCATAGTGGGTGATAGCCCTGTACGCGAAAATCTCTTAGTCATGAAATCGAGTAGGACGGAGCACGAGAAACTTTGTCTGAATATGGGGGGACCATCCTCCAAGGCTAAATACTACTGACTGACCGATAGTGAACTAGTACCGTGAGGGAAAGGCGAAAAGAACCCCGGAGAGGGGAGTGAAATAGATCCTGAAACCGTATGCGTACAAGCAGTGGGAGCAGACTTTGTTCTGTGACTGCGTACCTTTTGTATAATGGGTCAGCGACTTATTTTCAGTGGCGAGCTTAACCGAATAGGGGAGGCGTAGCGAAAGCGAGTCTTAATAGGGCGTCTAGTCGCTGGGAATAGACCCGAAACCGGGCGATCTATCCATGGGCAGGTTGAAGGTTGGGTAACACTAACTGGAGGACCGAACCGACTACCGTTGAAAAGTTAGCGGATGACCTGTGGATCGGAGTGAAAGGCTAATCAAGCTCGGAGATAGCTGGTTCTCCTCGAAAGCTATTTAGGTAGCGCCTCATGTATCACTGTAGGGGGTAGAGCACTGTTTCGGCTAGGGGGTCATCCCGACTTACCAAACCGATGCAAACTCCGAATACCTACAAGTGCCGAGCATGGGAGACACACGGCGGGTGCTAACGTCCGTCGTGAAAAGGGAAACAACCCAGACCGTCAGCTAAGGTCCCAAAGTTATGGTTAAGTGGGAAACGATGTGGGAAGGCTTAGACAGCTAGGAGGTTGGCTTAGAAGCAGCCACCCTTTAAAGAAAGCGTAATAGCTCACTAGTCGAGTCGGCCTGCGCGGAAGATGTAACGGGGCTCAAACCATACACCGAAGCTACGGGTATCACGTAAGTGATGCGGTAGAGGAGCGTTCTGTAAGCCTGTGAAGGTGAGTTGAGAAGCTTGCTGGAGGTATCAGAAGTGCGAATGCTGACATGAGTAACGACAATGGGTGTGAAAAACACCCACGCCGAAAGACCAAGGTTTCCTGCGCAACGTTAATCGACGCAGGGTTAGTCGGTCCCTAAGGCGAGGCTGAAAAGCGTAGTCGATGGAAAACAGGTTAATATTCCTGTACTTCTGGTTATTGCGATGGAGGGACGGAGAAGGCTAGGCCAGCTTGGCGTTGGTTGTCCAAGTTTAAGGTGGTAGGCTGGAATCTTAGGTAAATCCGGGATTCTAAGGCCGAGAGCTGATGACGAGTCATCTTTTAGATGACGAAGTGGTTGATGCCATGCTTCCAAGAAAAGCTTCTAAGCTTCAGGTAACCAGGAACCGTACCCCAAACCGACACAGGTGGTTGGGTAGAGAATACCAAGGCGCTTGAGAGAACTCGGGTGAAGGAACTAGGCAAAATGGCACCGTAACTTCGGGAGAAGGTGCGCCGGTGAGGGTGAAGGACTTGCTCCGTAAGCCCATGCCGGTCGAAGATACCAGGCCGCTGCGACTGTTTATTAAAAACACAGCACTCTGCAAACACGAAAGTGGACGTATAGGGTGTGACGCCTGCCCGGTGCCGGAAGGTTAATTGATGGGGTTAGCTAACGCGAAGCTCTTGATCGAAGCCCCGGTAAACGGCGGCCGTAACTATAACGGTCCTAAGGTAGCGAAATTCCTTGTCGGGTAAGTTCCGACCTGCACGAATGGCGTAACGATGGCGGCGCTGTCTCCACCCGAGACTCAGTGAAATTGAAATCGCTGTGAAGATGCAGTGTATCCGCGGCTAGACGGAAAGACCCCGTGAACCTTTACTATAGCTTTGCACTGGACTTTGAATTTGCTTGTGTAGGATAGGTGGGAGGCTTTGAAGCGTGGACGCCAGTCTGCGTGGAGCCATCCTTGAAATACCACCCTGGCAACTTTGAGGTTCTAACTCAGGTCCGTTATCCGGATCGAGGACAGTGTATGGTGGGTAGTTTGACTGGGGCGGTCTCCTCCTAAAGAGTAACGGAGGAGTACGAAGGTGCGCTCAGACCGGTCGGAAATCGGTCGTAGAGTATAAAGGCAAAAGCGCGCTTGACTGCGAGACAGACACGTCGAGCAGGTACGAAAGTAGGTCTTAGTGATCCGGTGGTTCTGTATGGAAGGGCCATCGCTCAACGGATAAAAGGTACTCCGGGGATAACAGGCTGATACCGCCCAAGAGTTCATATCGACGGCGGTGTTTGGCACCTCGATGTCGGCTCATCACATCCTGGGGCTGAAGCCGGTCCCAAGGGTATGGCTGTTCGCCATTTAAAGTGGTACGCGAGCTGGGTTTAGAACGTCGTGAGACAGTTCGGTCCCTATCTGCCGTGGACGTTTGAGATTTGAGAGGGGCTGCTCCTAGTACGAGAGGACCGGAGTGGACGAACCTCTGGTGTTCCGGTTGTCACGCCAGTGGCATTGCCGGGTAGCTATGTTCGGAATAGATAACCGCTGAAAGCATCTAAGCGGGAAACTAGCCTCAAGATGAGATCTCACTGGAACCTTGAGTTCCCTGAAGGGCCGTCGAAGACTACGACGTTGATAGGTTGGGTGTGTAAGCGCTGTGAGGCGTTGAGCTAACCAATACTAATTGCCCGTGAGGCTTGACCATATAACACCCAAGCAATTTGAGTCGAAAGGCCAGATTGCGGTGTGTGAAGACGCTATGAACCGAAAGTTCGACGCTCACAAGACACCGACTTCTATTACATACCCAATTTGCTGAAGCGAAGCCGACTGGCTGCGACTCAGTACCCGAATTTCTTGACGACCATAGAGCATTGGAACCACCTGATCCCATCCCGAACTCAGCAGTGAAACGATGCATCGCCGATGGTAGTGTGGGGTTTCCCCATGTGAGAGTAGGTCATCGTCAAGATTAAATTCCGAAACCCCATTTGCGAAAGCAGATGGGGTTTTGTTTTGGGCGATCGAAAAGTGGCAAGCTGGCCGCTTCTACGGCTGTACCCACAGAGCCCAAATACCTCACCAGGTTTTGGCGGCTGGGCTGCGATCAGATAGTGCGCCGCGTATATATCGCTATCGTTGTGTACCTTTCAGACTGCGATGCGGCGTCTGAGTGTTTAGCAAAATAATCCCCGGAAACAGCTCATATCGCCTGTCCGGACACAGTCACCCAGGACTATCATGCCGATAACCCTGTCCCTCACTACAAGGAGCCGCTCGGAACGCCGATGCGCCAGATCTGGAAATCTTTTCGAGCCCTTTATTTCGCTTCCTTGATGATGCTGATCGGCTCCGGCCTGCTCAGTACTTACCTGGCATTACGCCTGGCAGCAGACCATGTTGACAGCTTGTGGGTGGGGGCATTGATGGCGGCCAACTATTTTGGCCTGGTGCTGGGTGGCAAGATCGGGCATCGCCTGATCGCCCGCGTCGGACACATCCGTGCGTATGCCACTTGTGCCGGAATTGTCGGGGCCGCCGTGCTGGGTCACGGGCTGGTCAACTGGTTGCCGGCCTGGATCGTGCTGCGGATGATCGTAGGCCTGGGGATGATGTGTCAGTACATGGTTATCGAAAGTTGGCTGAACGAGCAGGCAGACGCCAAGCAGCGCGGCTTAGTGTTCAGTGGCTATATGATCGCCTCCTATCTGGGCCTGGTATTAGGCCAGTTGATTCTCGTGTTGCATCCTCAGCTTGGCCTGGAGCTGTTGATGTTGGTAGCGGTCTGTTTTGCCTTGTGCCTGGTGCCGGTGGCCATGACCCGGCGCATTCACCCTGCGCCGCTACATCCGGCACCGATGGAACCGCGATTCTTTATCAAGCGTGTGCCGCAGTCGTTGAGTACGGTGCTGGGGGCCGGGCTGATTGTGGGCTCCTTTTACGGTTTGGCCCCGCTGTACGCGTCCCAGCAGGGGTTGACGACTGAACAGGTCGGTGTGTTCATGGGGTGCTGCATTTTTGCAGGTTTGGTGGTGCAGTGGCCGTTGGGTTGGTTGTCTGATCGTTATGACCGCGCATTATTGATTCGCTGTTTCGCTTTGTGCCTGGCGGTGGCAGCTCTGCCGCTGGCGATCCTGACCCAGGTACCATTGGAGGTGCTGTTTGTCGCGGGTTTCCTGTGTTCGTTGGTGCAGTTCTGCCTTTACCCACTGGCCGTGGCGTTTTCCAATGACCATGTCGAAGGGGACCGTCGGGTATCGCTGACTGCCATGCTGCTGGTGACCTACGGCATCGGCGCCAGTGTCGGGCCGCTGTTGGCGGGCGTGGTGATGAAGTTGTTTGGCAGCCATATGCTGTACGCGTTTTTCAGCCTGTGCGCGCTGATTCTGGTCTGGCGTATCCGTCCGAAAGCCGTGACTAACCTGCATCAGGTTGATGATGCTCCGCTGCACCACGTAGCGATGCCCGACAGCATGTCCAGTTCACCCTTGGTGGCTGCGCTCGATCCTCGTGTCGATGAGGCGGTGGTGCAGGAGCAGATGCAAACCACCGTAGCTGAGCCTGGGGCCGACGCTAATCCGCAAGCACCGACCGAGGGGGATGCACTGGATACTCCACCCGAGCATCCAGACCCGGATAATCATCCTCATGACCTGAGCAAGGCACGCCCCTGAATATAAAAACGGGCAGATCCCATCAGGATCTGCCCGTTTTTTGACGCGAGTTTCAAGGCTTAAAAATCATCATCCTTGTCGAAGCGTCTCGCTTCACGCTGCAGCTGATACACAAACCGTTCTACCTGGCGCTGCACCAGGCCGCTCATGTTATGAAAGCGCACGCCGGCGAAAGTGGTATTGATCTTGTCTTCGAAGTGCAGATAACGCAGTTCGACGGACGTGCTCATGCTGCCAAAGGGCAGGGCAGCGATAAAGCGGTCATACACCTGACCCAGTTGCAGGCGCTCGGATATGTCGCCTTCAAAGCGCAGCTTGCAGCCGGTAGCGGAAATATCCAGTAGCTTGCCACTGATAGGGGCCTTGAGCTTTTCGCCGCCCAGCTCGATGTTCACCAGCTGTGCCAGCTTCAACGCAGCGCGGAAGGCATTGCGTCGCTGATGATAGACCACTTCGCCAGGTATGCTACCGGTGTAAATGCGGTGACCACCTTTCTCGCTGATGGCCAGCGTACCGTTGCTTTCCCAGGCAACCCGCACACCCTCATGAAAGCCTTCAATGCGGAAGGACTCGCCATTCTCGAGGTAGCGTTCGCCATCGCGGGGAATCATTTCGTCCAAGGCCAGCGTCTTGCTGTCCCGGTCAACGTCTACCAGGTAGCTTTGAAAGCGCTGGCTGCGCTCGTGGAAAGTGATGATCAGTGGATCATGGCTTTCCTGCAGCATTCGCAAAGTACTGGCGATTTCCAGAGGCGTGGTGAGGACCTTTGGTGGCTGCGGGGCATCTTCCGCATTAAGGGCGTTGAACACGGTTCTTCCATCTCCAGACAAAATACGACTACACGCAAGAAGGGGCATTTTGCCAGTATGTAGCGTGCCTTGGATAGGCGCGCGGTGAACCGGCGTCAGGCTTGGCTGCGGGTGCTTGGTTTGACCAGGCGCGAGGTCGAGCCTTGGGCGTTGTAGAGGGCCGGAGGTTCTCCGCCGTGGAGTATGCGCAACTGGTTGGCGGTCGTGGCTTGCTGAAGCTGGATCGACTGACCGTTGAGCAGGTTGGCTTCCTGGCACTGGGCGAGCAATTGATTGAGCGCGCTACTCTGGGTCAGTAGTTGATCACCGACCGAGGAATGGCTGGCCAGTTGGGCAAGGCCGTCGTGATCAGCCGGCAGGCCCAGGCTGATGAGAATTTCGCTGCGCTTCTTGCCGTGTTGTTCAAGCAGCACAATCAGCGACTGTTTGCGTGCCAGGATTTCTTCCAGCAAACGCATATCCCGGCCATACAGGGCCAGGGATTCCTCTTTGAGCAACTCGAGCAAATGTTGCGTCGGCGCCAGATCATCAATGATCAGTTGGAGCAAATGTTCGTCGTGGTGCATGGCTGGCCTTGGGTTTTAAGCGTCCAAAAGCCCAGCGCAGGCCTTTGCCTAGCGCTCGGCTTCGAAGTTAAGCAGCTTGCTGGCTACACGGTTGCTGTCGACTTTATAGCTGCCATCGGCGATAGCCTGTTTCAACTCGGCCACACGGGCTTTATTGACAACCGGTTGATCGCGCAGCGAGTCAGTGACCTTCTGCAACTGTTGAGCCTCATTGCTCAGGTGTACCGATTCCCCGCTCTGGCTGACACCGGCCGGTTCTGCCTTGGTAGGCGCAGGCTGGGACTTGGCTTCTACACTGTCCTTGGCACCACCGGTGCGCGTAGAACCGGGCAAAGCCGGGGCGTTATTCAAACGACTGAAATCAATGACCATGTTAAAAAACCTCTGGGTATTTGGACGCTTGCCATGTTTTCGGCCATACCCGGATAAACTTTAGGCGCGATTGAGAATAAACCTGAATGCGCGGATGTTCAGCCCACAGTGTAGGAAAAGCCAGCGTCCTATGCCAGTGAACTCTATAACGCCACCTCGACTTGTCCCGGTGCGGTCACCTGCGCCTTGATCACACGGTTGGAGTTGAGGTTCTTGACGCGAATCTGTTCGCTCATGCCGCCGTTGGACAGTGCCTCCCCCGGCATTTTTACTGTCAATGCGCCGCTACTGGCGGAAATCACCACCTGATCCCCCTTGCGAATCACCTCGGCCTGTTCCAGATGGACCAGCGTGATGACTTGATCGGTAACCATTGGTCGGGTCAATTTCTGCCCGATGGCTTGGTCCACCGATGTGAGATAGCCCTGGTTGATCTGGCTGATATCACGTTCGCGCAGGGCAACATCTTCGAAGCCGATGATGCCGGTGCGCTTCAGCGGGCGTGTCACCACCACGACATCGCGGAACAATTTGACTTGAGCGGGCACGAACACCGTCCAGGGCGAAGCGCCTTCACAACGGACTTTGACCGTGACGCGACCAATAGGCTGGGCAGGGCTTTCCAAGGTGGCAGTCAATTCCTTGTCGCACATTGGCATGCGCAGGCGAGGGTCTAACTGGTTGACTTGGATCTCGTAGCGTCCCGGCGTTTGTGTGGTTGTCAGATAATCTTCTACAGTGAACTCAAGAAAGCCCTGAGTGACGCCGATAAGTAGATCAGGCAATGTGACGTTGTCGGCACGGGTCGTAGCGCCTGCCGTCAAGGCAAGCAAAACCATCGTGGCGCAGAGCAGTCTGCGGTAGCGAGGGCGGGGGTGTCGGGAAACTGTCGTTTTAATGTCCATGGCCAATAAATAGCAAAGCTCGTGCCGTTTCGTGTTAGGGCGCGCGCCGCCTTGTAGGTATGGCCCAAGGTTTTAGCGTAGGAGTGCAGGCATGGCAGGTGTAATGGATTCAGTAAACCAGCGTACACAGCTGGTAGGGCAGAATCGCCTGGAGTTGTTGCTTTTTCGCCTGGACGGCAGCCAGCTATATGGCATCAACGTGTTTAAAGTTCGGGAAGTGTTGCAGTGTCCCAAATTGACGATCATGCCCAAATCCAGCCCTGTGGTGTGTGGTGTAGCCAACATCCGTGGTGCGACCATCCCGATTCTTGACCTGGCACTGGCCACAGGTTCCGCCGGTTTGCAGGACCGCGGAAGCCCGTTCGTGATCATCACGGAATACAACACCAAGACCCAGGGTTTCCTGGTGCGCTCGGTGGAACGTATCGTCAACATGAACTGGGAAGAGATCCATCCGCCACCCAAGGGCACTGGGCGCGATCACTACCTCACGGCGGTGACGCGGGTTGATAACCAGTTGGTGGAAATCATCGACGTGGAGAAGATCCTCGCCGAAGTGGCGCCGACCTCGGAGTCTATCTCGGTAGGCGTGGTCGACGCGGAAACCGCGCACAAGGCGGTATCCCTGCGCGTACTGACCGTGGATGACTCCTCGGTCGCTCGCAAGCAGGTCACGCGTTGTCTGCAAACCGTTGGCGTGGACGTGGTGGCTCTTAATGATGGTCGCCAGGCGCTGGATTACCTGCGTAACCTGGTCGATGAGGGCAAGAAGCCGGAAGAGGAGTTCTTGATGATGATTTCCGACATCGAGATGCCGGAAATGGATGGTTATACCCTCACGGCCGAAATACGCAGCGATCCACGCATGCAAAAATTGCATATCATCCTGCATACTTCATTGTCGGGTGTATTCAATCAGGCAATGGTCAAGAAGGTCGGCGCTGATGACTTCCTGGCCAAATTCCGCCCTGATGACCTGGCATCCCGGGTAGTCGACCGGATCAAGGCTGCAGATCACGGCTAGGGGATTTCCCTAGCGATCACACGATTTAAGAGGCGGTATCATTGTCTACGGGTAATTTGGATTTCGAACAGTTCCGGGTCTTCCTGGAAAAGGCCTGTGGCATATTGCTCGGTGAAAACAAGCAGTACCTGGTATCCAGCCGTCTCAACAAGCTGATGGAGCAGCAGGGTATCAAGTCGCTGGGCGAGTTGGTTCAGCGCATCCAGGGACAGCCGCGCAGTGGGCTCAAGGAAATGGTGGTCGATGCGATGACCACCAACGAGACCCTATGGTTTCGCGACACCTACCCCTTTGAGGTGCTCAAGAGCAAAGTGCTGCCGGAGGCTATCAAGGCCAGCCCGGGCCAGCGCCTGCGCATCTGGTCGGCGGCGTGCTCTTCGGGGCAGGAACCGTATTCGATCTCGATGTCTATCGATGAGTTTGAGCGAACCAACATGGGCCAGCTGAAGGCGGGGGCACAAATTGTTGCCACCGACTTGTCCGGCACCATGCTGACCAATTGCAAGACCGGCGAATACGACAGCCTTGCTCTGGGGCGTGGGCTTTCCCAGGAGCGCCTGCAGCGTTACTTTGAGCCTAAAGGGGCAGGGCGATGGGCGGTCAAGGCGCCGATCAAGAATCGCGTGGAGTTTCGCTCGTTCAACCTGCTCGACAGCTATGCCAGTCTGGGCAAGTTTGACATGGTGTTTTGCCGCAACGTGCTGATCTATTTCTCGGCCGAAGTGAAGAAAGACATCCTGTTGCGCATCCACGGCACCCTCAAGCGTGGCGGCTACCTGTTCCTGGGGGCTTCAGAAGCGTTGAACGGTTTGCCGGATCATTACCAGATGGTGCAATGCAGCCCTGGGATCATCTACCAGGCGAAGTGATGCACCCTTGAACAAAAAAATGGGAGGCCCCACACAGGCCTCCCATTTTTTCGCCTCAAAGCGGCAACATGCATTGCCGCTTTACTGGCTTCACGCGGAAGTCCATTGCCGCTTTTCTGGCATTGCCGCTTAACAGCATCCAGCAAACCCTTGAAATACGGGCCTTCGAAGAATTGGCATGAGCCTTGCTATAACCCAGATACGAAAAGCAGGTCAGCCTAAAGGTTTCCGCCATGAGCATCAGCTTCGATAAAGCGCTCGGTATCCACGAACAAGCCCTGGGCTTCCGCGCCCAGCGTGCCGAAGTCCTGGCCAACAACATTACCAACGCCGACACCCCGAACTACAAGGCTCGGGATCTGGATTTCTCCGCTGTGCTCGCGGCGCAGCAGGACAAGACCAAGAACGGCACCTTTGCCTTGAATATGACCAATAGCCGGCATATCGAAGCACAGGGCCTGAGCAGTGGTGATGAGGCGTTGTTGTATCGCACGCCGATGCAACCGTCGATCGACCAGAACACCGTCGACGCCCAGCTGGAGCAATCGGCCTATGCCGAGAACTCGGTGAACTTTCAGGCCAGCTTCACCCTGCTCAACAGTAAATTCAAAGGGCTGATGTCAGCCCTGCGTGGAGAGTAAGCCATGTCCCTGTCCAGTGTTTTCAATATTGCCGGCAGTGGCATGAGCGCGCAGACCACGCGTTTGAACACCGTCGCCAGTAACATCGCCAACGCCGAGACCGTGTCTTCGAGCATCGACCAGACCTACCGCGCCCGTCACCCGGTGTTCGCCACCATGTTCCAAGGTGGCCAGGGCAACGGCAGCGATTCGCTGTTCCAGAATCAGGATGCCGCAGGCTCCGGCGTGCAGGTGTTGGGTGTGGTCGAAGACCAGAGCAACCTTGAGGCCCGCTACGAGCCCAACCACCCTGCTGCGAACGAAAAGGGCTACGTGTACTACCCCAACGTCAACGTGGTCGAGGAAATGGCTGACATGATCTCCGCCAGCCGCTCGTTCCAGACCAATGCGGAAATGATGAACACCGCCAAAACCATGATGCAGAAGGTCCTGACCCTGGGTCAGTGATAAGGGGCGCCAAATAATGGCCATTGTTGATACCACTAATCCAGCCAACACGCCGGTTCAGGACCTGTTCAATACCAAGGTCAAGACGGCGACAGACAACAGCAGTCTCAATAACGCTGCCAAGGCCGCCACGGGTAACCAGGCACTGGGCAAGGATGCGTTCATGCAACTGCTGGTGACCCAACTGAAAAACCAGAACCCGCTGTCGCCCCAGGATAACGGCGCGTTCGTGGCGCAACTGGCCCAGTTCAGCAGCCTGGAAGGCATCAACACCCTGAATGACTCGGTGAATGCGATCTCCAGCAACTTCAGCTCGTCGCAGGCGCTGCAAGCCTCGTCGTTGGTCGGGCGCTCGATCATCACCCA
The DNA here is from genome assembly GCF_022836895.1 of Pseudomonas palleroniana. NCBI lineage: Bacteria > Pseudomonadati > Pseudomonadota > Gammaproteobacteria > Pseudomonadales > Pseudomonadaceae > Pseudomonas > Pseudomonas palleroniana. The sequence goes on from NZ_CP092411.1 coordinate 2,021,656, forward strand.
GACCGACAAAGCGTTGGTCGATACCAGCAAGAGCATGACCGGCTCGGTGGCGGTGACGGCAGCGACGGGTAACGTCTCCGTCAAGATCACCGACAAGGATGGGAACGTGGTGCGCACCATCGATATGGGCGCCCAGAGTGCCGGTAATAGCAGCTTTATCTGGGACGGCAAGAACGACAAGGGTGAAGTCGCTCCAACGGGCACCTACACCTTCAACGCCACCTACAAGAATGACAAGGGCGACTCTGCTGCCCTGTTGACTTCGCTGCCCGCCACGGTGACCAGCGTGACATTGAGCAAGACCGGCGGCGAGATGCTGCTCAACCTTGCAGGTGGCATGGGCAGCGTCAAGCTGTCGCAAATTCAGACTATCGGTACATAGAGCCGGCTAAATACGGCAGAGGGAGAGAAACATGTCTTTTAATATCGGCCTTAGCGGCCTCTATGCGGCCAACAAACAGCTGGACGTGACCGGTAACAACATCGCCAACGTTGCGACCACCGGCTTCAAAACGTCGCGTGCAGAATTCGCCGACATCTACGCAGCTTCCAAGCTGGGTACTGGCCAGAACAGTGTCGGCAGCGGTGTGAGCCTGGCAGCCGTGTCCCAGCAATTCACCCAGGGTGATGTCGTCGGCAGCGGCGGCCTGTTGGATATGGCGATCCAGGGGGGCGGCTTCTTCGTCCAGAAGGGCAGTGACGGGTCGCTGGAATACACCCGTAACGGTTCCTTCCACTCGGATAAAGACGGCTTCATCGTCAACAACACCGGTACCTCGCGCTTGCAAGGCTACGCGGCGGATGCCAATGGCAACATTATCAAGGGCGCCCTGACCGACTTGCAATTGAACCTGTCGAACCTGCCGCCCAAGGCCTCCACCAAAGTGGACTCCCAAAGCAACCTGAACTCATCGTCGCCGGTGATCGACCAGACGGCCACACCGTTCGATCCCACCAAGTCCGAAACCTTCACGACCCAATACAACACCACCTTGTATGATAATCAGGGCAACTCACATTCGATGGTGCAGTACCTGGTCAAGACCGGTGGCAATACCTGGAATTCCTACACCCTAATCGATGGCCGCAACCCCGATGGTACGGCGCCGACGGGCACGGGCTCCACACCGCCGGTTGCTTCGACCTTGAGCTTTGACGGCGCAGGCAAACTCACCGGGATCGTTACTGGTGGCGCGTCCAGCACTACGCTGACCATTGCCAACTGGACCCCAGGTACAGTGACCAATGGTGTGTGGACGCCAAACGGCGCGACGGCCAACCCGACCGGTATCGCCATCAACATGGCTAACATCACCCAGTACAACTCGGCCACCTACCGTAACCCACCGGTCACCGATGGTTACGCCACCGGCCAGATTACCGGCTTGAACATTGATGGTAGCGGCGTGCTGTTCGCAACATTCAGCAACCAGCAGAGCAAGGCGATCGGCCAGCTCTCCTTGGCCAGCTTCAACAACGAGCAAGGCCTGCAGCCGGCCGGCAGCACCACCTGGAAAGAGACCTTCGCCTCGGGCCAGCCGGGTTATGACAACCCGCAAGCCGGTACCCTGGGTTCGATCGTATCCAAATCCCTGGAGAGCTCCAACGTCAACCTGACCAACGAGCTGGTGGACCTGATCAAGGCCCAGAGCAACTATCAGGCGAACGCCAAGACCATCTCCACCCAGAGCACGATCATGCAAACCATTATCCAGATGACCTGATGCATCTGGGTTGGCATGCAGTCTGAACAGGCCCCTCGTTTGAGGGGCTTTTTTTTGCGTGGGAAAACGCCCGCTGAGGAGTAAAGGAATGCTGTGGAACGCCTGAGTCCTGAATCGCCACTGAGTAGGCCAGTGACTCAATGGAGAGGCTTGGGAATGTGGAATTCAGGTGTAGTGGGGTTCGAATATGGGCGCGTGGGTTCCACGCCGGGTGTAGTGCCAGCACCGTCGCCACCTGTCGCGCCTGTTGATGAAGCGGGTGCGATCAAGAAGCTGCTCAACGAGCTGTTTGACGCCGAGCAAGGTTCCAAGTCCCAGACGGCCCGGGACGTGCGCGACAAACTCAATGCGCTGCGCGAGAAGCTGGGCGACGAGAAATTCAAGGCGCTGATTGACGAGCTGATCGCAGAGGCTTCCGCGCAGTTTCGTGAGTTTCTCAAGCGACTGTTGAAGGAATGGTTTCCGGATGCGGATGACGCCCCGCCCAGCCCATCACCGGTGTCGCCAGGCAGTGGTGGTCGTGGTCCTGGCGTGCCTAGAAGCGATTTCGGCCCCAGTGAATCCATGAGCAACAAGCCCATTACCGAAGGGGCGAAACATTTCAACTACAAGCCGGACTACAGTAATCCGGGGAAGAAACCGGACAACATCTGGAGTGGGTTCAGTCAGGGGCCGGACGGCAATTGCATCACGGTTTCCGCGATAAAGGCGGCGATGATGCAGTACGGCCAGAAGCCCACCGATGTGTACAAAGAGGTCAAGGAAAATGGCGACGGTTATGACGTGACCATGCGCGATGGCTTCAAGCTGTACTTGTCCAAGGGCGAGTTGCAACTTGCAGCGCGAGAGGCACGCTTCAGGGGGGATGACCCGCAAATGATGACCGACGCAAACTTCATGTATGCCGTGAGCGCAAAGCGGGCTCAAATGGAAAACAACGATGGCACTGCCGGACGCAGTTACCGGGCTGCATTGAACAGCTTGAACAACGGGGAAGACAGCCGGGAAGGTTTGGATCGTTTGGGGCTCAAAGGACGTTACCGGCCGGCAACTGACTCGGACTTGAGAAACAGCAAGGTGGGCACGGTGGAGTACAACGGTCACTCGATGGCCGTGATCAATGGCCGGATCGAGCTGTGGGGGCAGCGAGGTGGAGCGCCCAGGTCGGGGCTGGCGACCGTCTTGTTCTAAGCGGCCTGTCCGACTAAAGAAAACCCCCGAAAAGAAAACCCCCGATAAACCCCATTGCAGCCAGGGTCTATCGGGGGTTTTTCAATCCCGGCTGTTCAAGCCCGGGACCGGTTCAGCTTATTGGCAAGCTTCGCAATCCGGCTCATCGATCGCGCAAGCCTTTGGCACGGGGGCCGGGCCGGCTGGCGCTGCGAGAACCGAATCATCACCGTGGTTACCGCTGGAAACAGCGTTCAGCTTACCGGTGTTGATGGTCGACTTCTCGGTGCTGGTCGCGGCCAGGGCACGGAGGTAGTAAGTGGTTTTCAGGCCACGGTACCAAGCCATGCGGTAGGTCACGTCCAGCTTCTTGCCCGATGCACCGGCGATGTACAGGTTCAGCGACTGCGCCTGGTCGATCCACTTCTGACGACGGCTGGCGGCGTCAACGATCCACTTGGTGTCCACTTCGAAGGCCGTCGCGTAGAGCTCTTTGAGTTCTTGCGGGATGCGCTCGATCTGCTGCACGGAACCGTCGTAGTACTTCAGGTCGTTGATCATGACCGAGTCCCACAGGCCGCGGGCCTTGAGGTCGCGAACCAGGTACGGGTTGATCACGGTGAATTCGCCCGACAGGTTCGATTTCACATACAGGTTCTGGTAGGTCGGTTCGATCGACTGCGACACGCCGGTGATGTTGGCGATGGTGGCGGTCGGTGCGATGGCCATGATGTTGGAGTTACGAATGCCTTTCTGCACACGGGCACGTACCGGTGCCCAGTCCAGGGTTTCTTTCAGGTCAACGTCGATGTACTTCTGGCCACGGGCTTCGATCAGGATCTGTTGCGAGTCCAGCGGCAGGATGCCCTTGGACCACAGCGAACCCTGGAACGTCTCGTAGGCACCGCGCTCGTCGGCCAGGTCGCAGGACGCCTGGATCGCGTAGTAGCTGACCGCTTCCATGGACTTGTCGGCGAACTCGACCGCGGCATCCGAACCGTACGGAATGTGCTGCAGGTACAGCGCGTCCTGGAAGCCCATGATGCCCAGGCCCACTGGACGGTGCTTGAAGTTGGAGTTCTGCGCCTGTGGTACCGAGTAGTAGTTGATGTCGATAACGTTATCGAGCATGCGAACGGCAGTGTTGACGGTACGTTCCAGTTTGGCGGTGTCCAGCTTGCCGTTGACGATGTGGTTCGGCAGGTTGATCGAGCCCAGGTTGCAAACGGCGATCTCGTCCTTGTTGGTGTTCAAGGTGATCTCGGTGCACAGGTTCGAGCTGTGGACCACGCCGACGTGCTGTTGCGGGCTGCGCAGGTTGCATGGGTCCTTGAACGTCAGCCATGGGTGGCCGGTTTCGAACAGCATCGACAGCATTTTGCGCCACAGGTCTTTGGCCTGGATGGTCTTGAACAGCTTGACCTTGCCTGGGTACTCGGTGAGGGCTTCGTAGTACTCGTAGCGCTCTTCGAAGGCTTTGCCGGTCAGGTCGTGCAGGTCCGGTACTTCGGATGGCGAGAACAGGGTCCATTTGCCGTCATCGAAGACGCGCTTCATGAACAGGTCAGGGATCCAGTTGGCCGTGTTCATGTCGTGGGTACGACGACGGTCATCACCGGTGTTCTTGCGCAGCTCGATGAACTCTTCAATGTCCATGTGCCAGGTTTCCAGGTAGGCACACACAGCGCCTTTGCGCTTGCCACCCTGGTTGACCGCGACGGCGGTGTCGTTCACGACTTTCAGGAACGGTACAACGCCCTGGGACTTGCCGTTGGTGCCCTTGATGTACGAACCCAGTGCGCGCACCGGCGTCCAGTCGTTACCCAGGCCGCCAGCGAATTTGGACAGCATGGCGTTGTCGTGGATCGCGTGGTAGATGCCCGACAGGTCATCCGGCACGGTGGTCAGGTAGCAGCTGGACAGCTGTGGACGCAGGGTACCGGCGTTGAACAGGGTCGGCGTTGACGACATGTAGTCGAACGACGACAGCAGGTTGTAGAACTCGATCGCACGGTCTTCTTTGTGCTTCTCTTCGATCGCCAGGCCCATGGCCACGCGCATGAAGAACACTTGCGGCAGTTCGAAGCGCACACCGTCCTTGTGGATGAAGTAACGGTCGTACAGGGTTTGCAGGCCCAGGTAGGTGAACTGCTGGTCACGCTCGTGATTGATCGCCTTGCCGAGTTTTTCCAGGTCGAAGGAGGCCAGGACCGGGTTCAGCAATTCGAATTCGATACCCTTGGCGATGTAGGCCGGCAGGGCCTTGGCGTACAGGTCGGCCATCTCGTGGTGGGTGGCGCTGTCGGCCACGCCCAGGAAGCCCAGGCCTTCGGCGCGCAGGGTGTCCATCAGCAGGCGCGCGGTCACGAACGAGTAGTTCGGCTCACGCTCGACCAGGGTACGGGCGGTCATCACCAGGGCGGTGTTGACGTCGGTCAGGGCCACGCCGTCGTACAGGTTCTTCAGGGTTTCACGCTGGATCAGGTCGCCGTCGACTTCTTCCAGGCCTTCACAGGCTTCGGTGATGATGGTGTTCAGGCGGCCCAGGTCCAACGGTGCAAACGAACCGTCGGCCAGGGTGATGCGGATCGACGGGTGAGCTTGCACCGCAGCTTCTTCAGCGGGGGAGCGCACGGCACGTTCCTTGGCGCGCGAGTCACGGTAGATCACGTAGTCGCGAGCGACTTTCTGCTCGCCGGCACGCATCAGGGCCAGCTCGACCTGGTCCTGGATTTCTTCGATGTGGATGGTGCCGCCCGAAGGCATGCGACGTTTGAAAGTCGCGGTGACCTGTTCGGTCAGGCGGGCAACGGTATCGTGGATGCGCGACGAGGCAGCAGCGGTGCCGCCTTCAACTGCAAGAAACGCTTTGGTGATGGCGACGGTGATTTTGTCATCGGTGTAAGGAACGACAGTGCCGTTACGCTTGATCACACGCAGTTGGCCGGGTGCAGTGGCGGACAGATCCAGGTTTGAATCAGCGGCCTGCGGCACGGAGCCTTGCGGGTTCTCGCGAGTTGTGTCGGTTTGCATGGGGGGTTGTCTCCACGTTCTATATTTGATTGCGAGTGCCAGGCTTTTCCTGCAACACCCGTACCGTTTTCCATGTCGGGGATGGAGAACAGATGCCATCCGCGTGAGCGGTTTGGTCTACTGAAAATCTGTTGGTTCCACGTCGCGCTAACAAATAAAGCGCTTGAGTTTCGAGCCACTTGTGTGGTTAGGCACTTTGCTCGAAAACCCTACATGTAGGGTCTCGTTTGTCCTCGAGGTACAAGATAATGCGTTTTTGAGGGGTTAGCAACGGAGTAACCTGTGGATAAGGTTGTGAGTAAAATGTGTAAGAAAGGTCGAATGCCCGTGTAGGCCGCGTTACTGCTGGATTGCACCGTTTGTCATTAAATGTTTCGGGTGCAAAACAACCGAGCCTTTTTCGAAGGGCGCGAACCCTATCACAAAAAAATGCGATCACCGAGTGGATTTCCGGGCTTGTGCGCAAGGGCAGGCCCGTGGCTACAATCGGCCTCTGTTATGCCCTCTGAACATTACAAATAAGGTGTGGCCGGCGAAGATCAGCATGTGGGAGAAGCATGTGAGAGAAGCATGTGGGAGATAGACACGCTTGCTCCCCTATCCGGCCGCATTGTCATAACGACTCTCTATCGCGACGAGGATCACCCGTGGAGCAAGAGGCCTGGCAAATACTGATTGTCGAGGACGACGAGCGATTGGCCGAGTTGACCCGTGATTACCTGCAGAGCAACGGCCTGCAGGTGTCGGTGGAGGGCCATGGCGCCCGGGCTGCGGCGCGTATTATCGACGAACAGCCGGACCTGGTGATCCTCGACTTGATGCTGCCCGGCGAAGACGGCTTGAGTATCTGTCGCAAGGTGCGTGCGCGCTACGACGGGGTGATCCTGATGCTGACCGCCCGTACCGATGACATGGATCAGGTGCAGGGACTGGACTTGGGGGCGGATGACTATGTGTGCAAACCCGTGCGCCCACGCTTGCTGCTGGCGCGCATTCAAGCCCTGCTGCGGCGCAGCGAGCCGACGGAAGCCGGCGTTGTGGAGAACCAGCGTCGCTTGCAGTTTGGTCCCTTGGTCGTGGACAACGCCCTGCGCGAAGCCTGGCTGCATGACGGCGGCATCGAACTGACCAGTGCCGAGTTCGACCTTTTATGGCTGCTGGTGGCGAATGCCGGGCGTATCTTGTCCCGCGAAGAAATCTTCATTGCCCTGCGCGGCATCGGCTACGACGGCCAGGACCGCTCCATTGATGTGCGTATCTCGCGTATTCGCCCGAAAATAGGCGACGACCCGATCCACCCACGGCTGATCAAGACCATCCGCAGCAAAGGCTACCTGTTCGTCCCCGAAGCCGCTGCCGATATGCCGCTGTGAACTCGATCTTCCTGCGCATCTACGGCGGCATGTGTGCGGCGCTGATTCTGGTGGCGCTGCTGAGCGTGCTGGCGCTGCACCTGCTCAACGAGGTGCGCAGCGGGCAATACCGCGAGCGCCTGGCCCACGGCACCTTCGCGTTGATGGGGGACAACCTGCAACCCATGAGCGCCATCGAGCGTCAGCGTGCCCTGGCGGTGTGGGAGCGTTTGTTGGGCATCCCCCTGGAACTGCGCAGCCTCAGCGATGCGCAGCTGGACCTTGCCCAGCGCAATCGCCTGCAACGCGGCCAGGTCCTGGTGCAGCAGACCGGGCCGCATGCCGCGCGGGTACTGCGTTTGGTCAGTGAGAAAGAGTCGTTGGTGCTGACCGGCGAAGTGCAGCAGATCAGCGAGCAGCTGGCGCGTGCAACGATCTACCTGTTGGCCGATGAACTGGTGCGTTACCCGGTGGCGGAGCAGCCGCAGCGTTTGGCCGACCTAAAGGAAGCCAAGGGCTTTGGCTTCGAAATGCACCTGATGACCCTCGATCAGGCTGATATGGATGAGGATCAGCGCCGTCGTGTGTCGGAAGGCGATACGGTGATGGCGCTGGGTAAAGGCGGTGATTCGATTCGCGTGTTCGCCGGTATGGTCGGTACGCCATGGGTCCTGGAACTCGGCCCGCTGTATCAAATGAACCCTTACCCGGCGCAGTGGCTGATCCTGATCGCGTTGGTCAGCCTGACCCTGATCGGCTTGATCGTGTATTTCCTGGTGCGCCAGCTCGAGCAGCGCCTGCGCGGGCTGGAAGCGGCGGCCACGCGTATTGCCAAAGGCAGCCTGGAGGTGCGTGTGCCGGCCCGCGGGGCGGACTCGGTCGGGCGTCTGGCGGCAGCCTTCAATGGCATGGCCGAGCATCTGCAGCAGTTGCTGGCGATCCAGCGCGAACTGGTGCGCGCGGTGTCCCACGAACTACGTACCCCGGTGGCGCGCCTGCGCTTTGGCCTGGAGATGATCGGTGACGCCGCCACCCCCGAGGCGCGGCGCAAGTACGTGGACGGAATGGACAGTGATATCCAGGACCTCGATGGCCTGGTGGACGAAATGCTCACCTATGCACGCCTGGAGCAAGGTGCGCCGCAACTGAGTTTCCAGCGGATCGACCTCAGCGCGTTGCTCGATCAGGTCATCGGCGAATTGTCGCCACTGCGCCCGCAGATCAGCGTGAGTCGGGGGGCCTGCCTGTCCTCGGCGCATTGGGACGACGCTTGGGTCGACGCCGAACCGCGTTACCTGCATCGGGCTTTGCAGAACCTGGTGAGCAATGCCATGCGCCATGCTCAGGGCCGAGTGTTGATCAGCTATCAGGTGGGGCAGGTGCGCTGCCGTATCGATGTGGAAGATGACGGCCCGGGCGTGCCGGAAAGTGCATGGGAGCGGATCTTCACACCCTTTCTGCGCCTGGATGACAGTCGCACCCGGGCCTCGGGTGGGCACGGCCTGGGTTTATCGATCGTACGGCGGATCATCTATTGGCACGGCGGGCGCGCCTTGATCAGCAAGAGCAACAACCTGGGCGGGGCATGCTTCAGTCTGAGTTGGCCCAGGGATCAGGAGAAATCCTGAAACCGCGATCTCCTGTGGGAGGGGGCTTGCTCCCGATAGCGCCCTATCAAGCGCCGATAGCCACCAGGCTCAATAACTGATCCCCATCCACCGCATACTGCCCCTCCAATACCTTGCCGTGGCACCACTCGGCCGACAGGTCCGTCAGCAGGCGCAAGCGCACATGGCCGGCTTCGGACCACTCCAGCACCTCGGCATGCTCAAAGTAGAAACGCTGCTGCACAATCGGGTAGAGCGCCTTGAACAGGCTTTCCTTGAGCGAGAACGTCAGCGTCACCAACCGGGCGATCTGCTCACGCGGCAGGGCGGCCATGCGTTGCAGTTCATCGGCGGTGAGAATTTCCCCGGCCAGGCGCTCGGCCCGCTCCAGGCTCAGCAGGTTCTCCAGGTCCATCCCCAGCCCACGCCATTGCGCCTTGTACCCGACGATGGCGGCGGCATGTCCGGTGCTGTGGGTGATGGAGCCGCTGATATGCCCTGGCCACACCGGCGCACGGTCTTCGCCGATGGCCGGGACGCAATCGAGCTGATCCAGTTGTTGCAACGCCGTACGCGCACACAGCCGGCCGGCAAGGAACTCGGCCTGGCGCTTGGCCACCGAGCGCTGGATGCTAGCCGGTGGCGGCACGGCGCTGCGCTGGAAGTCGCCGGCCTTTAATAAGGTGGGGTCGAAGCGGGTGCTGAGAAACACCGTATCCGGCAAGGGTTCGGGTAGGGGCCAATGTGCATCGAGCGGGGTGCAGCAAGCGGGTAGGGGCGTCATGGGCGGTATTTTGCTTCAGTTGGCACGTCAGTGGATAGCCCGCAACGGTTCAGGTGCGGTTCAGAGCCCGTTCAGGGGGAGTTCAGGGGCGCCTGCGTAGTCTGGCACCCATAGCCAAATGCGTAGAGGTAACCCCATGACTGCGATCAAACAGCTGCTGTTGGCCTTAACCATGCTCAGCGCCACTGCCGGAGTGCAGGCTGCGGACGGCTCCTTTGCCGCGTTCGGCGGCGAGAAAACCAAGAAGTCCGGCAACCTGATCCACCGTGTCAGTTTCGACGACGCAGGCAGCCAGGCTGCGCCGTGGGGCCAGTCGCTGGGGCAGACTGCCCCGCAGCCGGGTTACCGCACCGGCTACGAACACCTGACGGGCCAATACAATGGCATTAAACTGCGCCCGCAAGACCTGCAGGGCCGCTATGATATCCCTCTGTCGGACAGTTGAATCGCCTTGGAGAGCCTTATGAAATTGCTGGTGGTGGAAGATGAGGCGCTGTTGCGTCATCACCTGTTGACCCGCCTGACCGACAGTGGGCATGTGGTCGAAGCCGTGGCCAATGCCGAAGAAGCCTTGTACCAGACTGGCCAGTTCAATCACGACCTGGCCATCATCGACCTCGGCCTGCCCGGCATGGGCGGTCTGGACCTGATCCGCCAATTGCGCACCCAGGCCAAGAGTTTCCCGATCCTGATCCTCACGGCCCGGGGCAACTGGCAGGACAAGGTCGAAGGCTTGGCCGCCGGTGCCGACGACTATGTGGTCAAGCCATTCCAGTTCGAAGAACTGGAGGCGCGCATGAATGCCCTGTTGCGCCGCTCCAGTGGTTTCACCCAGTCCACGATCGTGGCGGGGCCGCTGTTGCTGGACCTCAACCGCAAACAGGCTTCCCTGGATGAGCAACCCTTGGCGTTGACCGCTTATGAGTACCGTATTCTCGAGTACTTGATGCGCCACCATCAGCAGGTGGTCGCCAAGGATCGCCTGATGGAGCAGCTCTATCCCGATGATGACGAGCGTGATCCGAACGTTATCGAAGTGTTGGTGGGCCGCCTGCGTCGCAAGCTGGAAGGCCCGGCGGGGTTCAAGCCGATCGATACCGTGCGTGGCTTGGGTTACCTGTTCAATGAGCGCTGCCGTTGATTCGCTCGCTACGTGTGCGCTTGATGCTGGCGGCCGCGACCCTGGCCGTGCTGTTTATGTTGGGCTTGTTGCCCGCCATGCAAGGCGCTTTCAGCTTGGCGTTGCAGGACTCCATCGAGCAGCGCCTGGCGTCGGATGTGACCACCCTGATTTCTGCGGCACGCGTCGAAAACAACCGCTTGCTGATGCCCGCGCAGTTGCCCGATGAGCGTTTCAACCTCACCGACAGCCGGCTGCTGGGCTATATCTATGACCGCGAAGGCCATCTGGTGTGGCGGTCGCGGGCAACCCAGGAAGAAAACATCAACTACCGGCCGCGTTACGATGGGCGTGGCAACGAATTTGCGCGTATCCGCGAAGCCGGTGGCCAGGAGTTCTTCGTGTATGACGTCGAGGTCAAGCTGCTGGGAGGCAAAAGTGCCGCGTTCAGCATCGTCGCGTTGCAACCGGTACGCGAATATCAACTGACCCTTGAGGGGCTGCGGGAAAACCTCTACCTGGGCTTCGGCGCGGCCTTGCTGGTGCTGTTGACCTTGCTCTGGCTGGGCTTGACGTGGGGGCTGCAAGCCCTGCGACGCCTGAGCCAGGAGCTGGACCAGATTGAAAGTGGCACGCGCGAAAGCCTCACCGAAGAACACCCACGCGAACTGTTGCGCCTCACCGGCTCCCTCAATCGGTTGCTGCACAGCGAGCGTGAGCAGCGTACCCGCTATCGCGATTCCCTCGACGACCTCGCCCACAGCCTGAAAACCCCGCTGGCGGTATTGCAGGGCGTGAGTGAAGACATGGCGCAGCGTCCCGAAGAACGTGGTCAGGCCATGGTTCTACAATCGCAGATTGAACGTATGAGCCAGCAGATCGGCTACCAGCTGCAACGTGCCAGCCTGCGCAAAAGTGGCCTGGTGCGCCACCAGGTGCATCTTGCGCCGGTGCTGCAAAGCCTCTGCGACACACTGGGCAAGGTGTACCGCGACAAGCGCGTTACCGTGTCCTTCGACTTGCCGGACGAGGGTTATGTGCCCATCGAGAAAGGCGCCCTGCTCGAAATGCTCGGCAACCTGCTGGAAAACGCCTATCGCCTGTGCCTGAGCGAAGTGCGTATCAGCCTGGTAGAAAATCTTGCCGGCACTGAGCTGTGTATCGAGGACGATGGCCCCGGTGTGCCACCGGATCAGCGCGCACGGATTCTGCAAAGGGGCGAACGGCTGGACCGTCAGCATCCGGGGCAGGGCATTGGGCTGGCGGTGGTCAAGGACATTATCGAAAGTTATGGCGCACGCCTGACTTTGGGTGATTCGGCGTTGGGCGGCGCGGCGTTCAAGATTCACTTCCCGGCTGTGTGATTTTTTGGTGGCCGAACTGGCCTCATCGGGGGCAAGCCCCCTCCCACATTTTGATTTGTGAACACATTCAAGGGTAGGAGGGGGCTTGCTCCCGATGGCGTCAGTACTGGCGCCACCTTAATTTTCCTGCGCCCGGTAGGCGCCTGGCGTGAGCCCCGTCCACTTCTTGAACGCCCGATGAAACGCCGACGGTTCGGAGAACCCCAACTGCTCGGCGATTTCCTGCAGCGACAGATTGGCCCGCCCCAAGTGATAAATGGCGATGTCTCGCCGCAATTCATCTTTGAGTGCCTGGAAACTGGTGCCTTCCTCGCGCAGGTGTCGGCGCAGGGTCTGCGGGCTGATGTGCAGGTGCTGCGCCACGGCCTCCAGGTCCGGCCAAGGCGTGCGGTCACGGCTTAACAAGCGGCGTAATTGGCTGCTCAAGCTGTCGCCTTCGTCCGGTCGTGACAGCAAGTCTGCGGGCGAGCGCTGCAGAAAATGCTTGAGCGTACGTTCGTCCTGCAGCAAGGGCAGGCTCAAATAGCGGCAGGGGAATACCAGGCTACTGCTCGGTGCGTTGAATACCTGAGGGCAGGGGAAGAGCAAGTCATATTCGCCTGCATGGGCCGGCATCGGGTAGTGGAACGTCGCCTGATGCAACCGGATTCGCTGGCCGATCAACCAACTGCCCAGGCGATGCCAGATCACCAGCAGGCATTCGCTCAGGAAGTGATCCGGGTCCCACAGCTGTGAGTCATCCAGGCTCAGACGAGCCATGTCGCCTTCTCTTGTCAGATGCCAGCGCGGACCCTGTGGGAATAAGCTATAAAATAATAAACCGCGTTCCAGAGCCTTCTCCAGGGTGCGGCAGTGAATCAGCGCGTGGCACATCATGGCGAAGGTGCCGCGTTTACTCGAACCTTCAGCGAACCCCAGGTACTCGTCGTCGAGCTCCAGCCAGAGCATCTGCAACAGCCGGGTAAATTGTTCAGGCGCAATGCGGGCGCGGGGCTCGGTCAGCAACTCAGGGGTAATGCCCACCTGTTGCAGCAGGGCCGAGTAGTCATAGCCCGCCCGACGGGCACCGACCAGGGCCGCTCGGGCGTAGTGACTGGCGATGGTGCGTTCACGCATGTGAGGGCCTCGTCCATGGAGTGGCGGATGTTAGCCATCACTGGGTGGTGCGACAAGGCGGATATCCGCCAAATTGTAGGACGGGATTTGGCTACATGGCGGAAACCCGCCACTTGTTCAGGGCGCGTGAAGGAAGGTTGAGCGCGCCCAGGCCTGATGTCTAAAGGCCTTCAGCGGATTTGCAGAAAGTGGCACGGCGTTTGCGATAAGAGATGGCAGCGCAGGCCTGGTCCTACCAGCCTCGCAAACAACAAATCCCTCCAGTGCAGGAGGGTTCGCAATTCAAGTGTCGTGGGCAATGGCGGATATTTGCTACACGGGACGATTGAGGAACTTTGCAATGACGACTCGTCAGCCACTGTACAAATCCCTGTATTTCCAGGTGATCGTTGCAATCGTTATCGGTATTTTGCTCGGTCATTTCTACCCGCAGACCGGCGTGGCGCTCAAGCCACTGGGTGACGGCTTTATCAAGCTGATCAAAATGGTCATCGCCCCGATCATCTTCTGCACCGTTGTCAGCGGTATCGCTGGCATGCAAAGCATGAAATCGGTCGGCAAAACCGGCGGCTACGCGCTGCTGTACTTCGAAATCGTTTCCACCATCGCCCTGCTGATCGGCCTGGTCGTGGTCAACGTTGTGCAACCGGGTGCCGGCATGCACATCGACGTGGCTACCCTGGACGCCTCGAAAGTCGCGGCCTACGTGACTGCCGGTGCAGACCAGAGCGTGGTTGGCTTTATCCTCAATGTGATTCCGAACACCATCGTCGGCGCCTTTGCCAACGGTGACATCCTGCAAGTGCTGATGTTCTCGGTGATCTTCGGTTTTGCCCTGCATCGCCTGGGTGCCTACGGCAAGCCGGTGCTGGACTTCATCGATCGCTTCGCCCACGTCATGTTCAACATCATCAACATGATCATGAAGCTCGCGCCAATTGGTGCCCTGGGTGCCATGGCATTCACCATCGGTGCCTACGGTGTAGGTTCCCTGGTGCAACTGGGTCAGCTGATGATCTGCTTCTACATCACCTGCGTCCTGTTCGTGGTGGTGGTGCTGGGTGCCATCTGCCGCGCCCACGGTTTCAGCGTGTTGAAGCTGGTGCGCTATATCCGTGAAGAACTGCTGATCGTACTGGGCACTTCCTCTTCCGAATCCGCGCTGCCACGCATGCTGATCAAGATGGAGCGCCTGGGCGCGAAGAAATCCGTAGTCGGCCTGGTGATCCCCACCGGCTACTCCTTCAACCTCGACGGTACTTCGATCTACCTGACCATGGCTGCCGTGTTCATCGCCCAGGCGACTGACACCCACATGGATATCACCCACCAGATCACCCTGCTGCTGGTGCTGTTGCTGTCCTCCAAAGGCGCTGCGGGCGTGACCGGTTCGGGCTTTATCGTACTGGCTGCTACTCTGTCGGCCGTCGGCCACCTGCCGGTTGCCGGCCTGGCACTGATCCTGGGTATCGACCGCTTCATGTCCGAAGCGCGCGCCCTGACCAACCTGGTCGGTAACGCCGTTGCCACTATCGTTGTCGCCAAGTGGGTCAAGGAGCTGGACACCGACAAGCTGCGGAGCGAGCTGGCGTCCGGTGGAACCGGTATCTCCGATACCCGTCCGGAAGATGACCTGGGTGTGGCCGAAGGCCCTGCTCCTGTCATCAAGTAACTCGCTGCTGGCGTGAACTGACGCCGAAGCCCTCCACAAACGCCCCGACTGTTTCGGGGCGTTTGCGTTTGTGGCCGGTCACTCTGGAGGCTTTTGCTTTACAGTGATTGGGTGAGTAATCGTTGTAAGGCCGGCAGGAGGTTGGATGGATAGCGTGGATCTGAATGTCCTGCGCAGTGTGCTCGAATGGCGTCGCGCCGGGCAGCGGGTGGTGTTGTACAGCGTGGTCCAGACCTGGGGCAGTGCACCGCGTCCGCCCGGGGCGATGTTGGCATTGCGGGGCGACGGGGTCGTGATCGGCTCGGTGTCTGGCGGTTGCATTGAGGATGATCTGATTGCGCGCCTGCAGGATGGTCGCCTGCCGGAAGACGGCCCGCCCGTGCAGTTGGTGACATACGGGGTCACCCGCGATGAGGCGGCGCGCTTCGGCCTGCCGTGCGGTGGCACGTTGCGCCTGACCGAAGAACGGGTAGGCGACTGGCAATGGGTTGCACAGCTGCTGGCGCGTTGTGAGGACCATCAGATTGTCGCCCGGGAGCTGGATCTGGCCACGGGTACTGTGACCCTCGGCAGCGCAAGCAAGACGGATGTGGTGACATTTGACGGGGAGCGCCTGCGCGCCATCTATGGCCCGCGCTGGCGCCTGCTGTTGATCGGTGCCGGGCAGTTGTCGCGCTACGTGGCCCAAATGGCGCGCTTGCTGGATTTCGAAGTGTTGGTCTGCGACCCGCGTGAAGAGTTCGTCTACGGCTGGGAAGAACAGCATGGTCGGTTTGTGCCGGGCATGCCGGATGAGGCGGTACTGAACATTCAGACCGACGAGCGCACAGCCATCGTCTGCCTGACCCACGACCCCCGCCTGGATGATATGGCGTTGCTGACGGCATTGAATTCCGATGCCTTCTACGTCGGCGCGCTGGGCTCGCGGGTCAATACCCAGAAGCGCCGGGAAACCCTGGCGGCGCTCGGGCTGACGGCCGAGGCGATTGCGCGCTTGCATGGACCGATCGGCTTGCATATCGGTAGCCACACGCCTGCTGAAATTGCCTTGTCGCTGATGGCTGAAGTCGTCGCAATCAAGAACGGTGTTGCGCCGATGCAGAAAAAGCCGCTGCCGGTGGTCGCCGAGTGACGGTGACGGCGATTGTACTGGCGGCAGGGCAGGGCAGTCGTTTCCGTGCCGAAGCCGGTGCCGACCAGGACAAGCTGCTGGCCGATTGCAGCGGATTGGATGGCGTGACGCGGCCGGTACTCGAGCAGGTGCTGGTGAACCTGCCGGCGACGCTCGTTGAGCGTTGGGTGGTGACCTCGCCGGAGCGCCTGGAGGTCATTCGGTTGGCCGAGGCGCAGGGTTGCAAAGTCGTGTTGCTGGAATCGGCGGGCATGGGCGACAGCATTGCCGCGGCGGTCGCGGCCAGCGGTGCGGCGGATGGCTGGCTGGTGGTGCTGGGAGATATGCCGTTTATTCGGCCCTCGAGCATTGAGCGGGTGATCGAGGGGCTGGAGGCGGGCGGTATCCGTGTGCCGGTGCAGGATGGGCGGTATGGGCATCCTGTAGCGTTTGACCAGGCATTTGGGCTTGAGCTGATGGCATTGACCGGTGATCGTGGAGGACGATCATTGTTTGCGCACGCGTTGGTCAGCGAAGTGGCGGTTGAAGACCCGGGTGTGCTCTGGGATGTCGATGTTCCGCAATCCTTGAACTTCAAGCCGATCTGAGTGTGGGAGGGGGCAAGCTCTAATGCCTGTCAGTTAAGCGATAGAGCAGACGATGAATAACCTGTGGGAGGGGCGGTGCGACGATTCGACTTGCTCCCGATAGGCCGCGCAGCGGCCTCAAAAATGGGCCTGCTACGCAGTCCATCGGGAGCAAGCCCCCTCCCACAATGACCGCGTTAAGCCTTATTCAGGACGGGACAGATCACATAAAAAAGCCCCGCCTGATCACTCAGGCGGGGCTTTCTTGTGGCGGCTGGAATCAGGCGAGAGGTTTGCTCTCGTGCTCTGCTTCCTGTGCTGCGGCAGCAGCAGCTGCGGCTTCAGCTTCCTTGCGACGACGGCGCACTTCACGTGGATCGTTCGGTGCACGGCCGTTTTCGGTCAGGGCGCTGACCGGTGCGGCTTCAACCGCAGGGGCGGCCACTTCGGCAGCTACCGGCGCCTCAACTACTGCTGCAGGTTCTACGACCGGAGCAGGCTGAACCACTGGGGCTGGCTCGGCAGCCACGACTTCGGCAACCGGTTCCGACACTTCTTCTACCGCAGGGGCAGGCGTTGGCGCTTCAACCGGAGCGGCTGGCTCGGCAGTCCATTGGAAGGCGGTCTGTTCTTCGCGAACTTCTCGTACTTCTGGAGCCGCTTCGACAACCGGAGCTTCAACAGCAGCTTCGACCACTGGCTCAGGCTCAGCTACAGGTGTCGGCTCAACAGCCGCCACTTCTGCTTCTGGCTGGGCTTCAGGAGCCTGGGCAACTTCCACTTCCGGAACAACCGGCGCTTCGATTGGGGTAGTGGCTTCGACTACTGGTGCTTCTACGACTGGGGTTTCAACAACAGGTGCTTCAACAACCGGCGCTTCAACCACTGGGGTCTGGGCAGCAGGTGCTTCTACAACCGCAGTTTCTTCAGCAGCAGCAGTTGCGCGTTCAGCCTGTTCGTGAGCCTGGGCTTCAGCAGGTGCGCTGATGACCGAGCTGGCAACCGCGGCAGTCACGGCCAGGCCGGCAGCCAGTTCGGCGCCCGTCGGCTCGCTGGTAGCGGCTTCGGCGTTCTCGCCGGCTTCTTCCGAGCCTTCGATCACATTGCCATTGGCATCGCGTTGACGCTCACGACGGTTGCTGCGACGACGCTGGCCACGGGAGCGGCGGCGTGGGCGATCGCCTTCGGCGTTGTCCTGGCCGTCTTCCTGCAGTTGCTCTTCGCCGTTCAGGACTTCTTCTTCGCTGGCGGCAGCGGCTTGTTCGGCACGCGGTTGACGCTCTTCACGCGGTGGGCGTGGTTGGCGCTCCTCACGAGGCGCACGCTCTTCACGTGGCTGGCGAGCCGGGCGCTCTTCGGCGACGACCGCAGCACCGGCAACGGCAGCGGCAGCGGCTGGCGCTGCGTCCAGCGGTTCGCGCAGTTCACGCACGCGTTCTTCACGCTCGCCACGTGGCTTGCGATCTTCACGCGGTGCACGTGGCGTGCGCGGTGCACGCTCTTCACGCGGTGCGCGTTCTTCGCGGGCTACGGTCGGGGTTTCTTCACGGGCTTCGCGAGGTGCACGCTCTTCACGTGGCGCGCGTTCTTCACGCGGTGCACGTTCTTCGCGTGGCTTGCGCTCTTCATCGCGACGACCGTTGCGGTTACGGCTCTGCTGGCGGCCGTTGCGACGTTCTTCGTTGCGCGCCGGACGTTCGGTGGCCGGTTTTTCAACCACAACCGGAGCAGCAGGCTCTTCCTTGGTGGCGAACAGGCTGACCAGCGATTTCACCAGGCCTTTGAACAGGCTCGGCTCAGGCAGGGCGGCTGGAGCAGCAACCGGGGCAGCCGCTTCAGTCGGGACCGGTGCATTGGCACGCGCCGGCGCAGTCTTCACGGCGGCTTCCTGGCGAACCAGGGTGCGCGTCGCGGCAGCCGGCTGGACTTCTTCCACTTCGGCAGCGGCAGCCGCGATTTCGTAGCTGGACTGGTTGTTGTGGGCTTCCGGGCTGTCGTCACGCAGGCGCTGCACTTCGAAGTGCGGCGTTTCCAGGTGATCGTTCGGCAGGATCACGATACGGGCACGGGTGCGCAGTTCGATCTTGGTGATCGAGTTGCGTTTTTCATTGAGCAGGAATGCGGCGACCGGGATCGGCACCTGGGCGCGGACTTCGGCGGTGCGGTCTTTCAGGGCTTCTTCTTCGATCAGGCGCAGGATCGCCAGGGACAGCGATTCAACGTCACGGATGATGCCGGTGCCGTTGCAGCGCGGGCAGACGATGCCGCTGCTTTCGCCCAGGGACGGACGCAGGCGCTGACGGGACATTTCCAGCAGGCCGAAGCGCGAGATGCGGCCGACCTGTACGCGGGCGCGGTCAGCTTCCAGGCATTCGCGGACTTTCTCTTCCACGGCGCGCTGGTTCTTGGCGGGGGTCATGTCGATGAAGTCGATCACGATCAGGCCGCCGATATCACGCAGGCGCAACTGGCGGGCGATTTCTTCAGCCGCTTCCAGGTTGGTCTGCAGGGCGGTTTCTTCGATGTCGCTACCTTTCGTGGCACGCGCCGAGTTGATGTCGATGGACACCAGGGCTTCGGTCGGGTCGATCACGATGGAGCCGCCGGAAGGCAGTTCGACCACGCGCTGGAAGGCGGTCTCGATCTGGCTTTCGATCTGGAAACGGTTGAACAGCGGCACGCTGTCTTCGTACAGCTTGATCTTGCTGGCGTACTGCGGCATCACCTGGCGGATGAAGGTCAGGGCTTCGTCCTGGGCTTCAACGCTGTCGATCAGCACTTCGCCGATGTCCTGGCGCAGGTAATCGCGGATGGCGCGGATGATCACGTTGCTTTCCTGGTAGATCAGGAACGGCGCGGAACGATCCAGGGACGCTTCTTTGATGGCGGTCCACAGTTGCAGCAGGTAGTCGAGGTCCCACTGCATTTCTTCGCTGCTGCGGCCCAGGCCGGCAGTGCGCACGATCAGGCCCATGTCGGCCGGGGCGATCAGGCCGTTCAGCGCTTCACGCAGTTCGTTGCGCTCTTCGCCTTCGATGCGACGGGAAATGCCGCCGGCACGTGGGTTGTTCGGCATCAGGACCAGGTAACGGCCGGCCAGGCTGATGAAGGTGGTCAGGGCGGCGCCCTTGTTGCCACGTTCTTCTTTCTCGACCTGGACGATGACTTCCTGGCCTTCGCTCAGGACGTCCTTGATGTTCACGCGGCCTTCAGGAGCTTTCTTGAAGTATTCGCGGGAGATTTCCTTGAGGGGCAGGAAGCCGTGGCGCTCGGAGCCGAAGTCGACAAAGGCAGCCTCAAGGCTTGGTTCGATGCGAGTAAT
Organism: Pseudomonas palleroniana; assembly: GCF_022836895.1. Taxonomy (NCBI): domain Bacteria; kingdom Pseudomonadati; phylum Pseudomonadota; class Gammaproteobacteria; order Pseudomonadales; family Pseudomonadaceae; genus Pseudomonas; species Pseudomonas palleroniana. Next base: position 2,041,618 of record NZ_CP092411.1, read on the forward strand.
ACGGCCTTTATAGATGTTGGCCTTCTTTTGCTCGCGTGCACCGGATTCGATGTCCAGGTCGTAGAGGCGTTGGCCATCTACCAGTGCAACACGCAACTCTTCGGGTTGAGTTGCGTTAATCAGCATTCTTTTCATGTTGTACCGTCGGTTTCCGGGCTGCCGGAAACGGCGTTCGGCACACACGACTTCTCACGGTCGGTGTCAGGTGCGTCAAGAGTGGTTGGCCACTCCAGTGTCCAGCAAACACCAGCCAATTGGGCCGGTATCGCGACGGACGCGTCCTGCTTGTTAGCGGTGGTGACAAAGGCACCACTTCAACAAAAGCTAAGGTCAGGAGGAGGAATCAACCGGCGACTGTGGACGAGATGAAGCGTCTAAATATAAGCCTAGTGCTACACGGTCCGACGGTTGTGCATCTCCACCCTACACGTATCCCTGATAATTCGGGTGCTGCCGCGCGCAGAATCCGCAGCGGGTTGGCATTTACCGTGTTCTCCAATGGGGAGTTCACGCTCATGGCTAAACAGGACTGGGTGTGGGCGATTGCGCTCTCACTCAGCTCTTAACAGGCGTTATTTCCGAAGCATTCGCCATGGTCTGGCTCAAGACTGACTGCACTTTGTGAACTGGCCGTAAATATCGGCGCAAAACGCGAGTATTCACTCTGCTTTCTGCACTCGCTTCAGGCCTCATGTCACCTGCGCTTGTTACAATCCCGAGTCTTCCAACGTGGCGAAAGCCCCGTAGGACGGCCTCGCGTCCTGATGAATTGCGATGGTCAGGGCCGGCAGTTTGCCGCAAGTCCTCTGGCCAGGCCGCTTTTGGCGGCGTTCGCGACTATAGCAGTAATGATTAAGTGCTTCAATTCCATAAAAAATTGTTATCATCGCCGCCATGACGACTACCGCCCCCCAGACCCCCAGCGTCCAGCTGCTTGAGGTCTCGCCGGAATATGCCGGCCAACGCATCGACAATTTTCTCCTGGCCAGGCTCAAAGGCGTGCCCAAGACCTTGATTTACCGCATCTTGCGAAAAGGTGAAGTGCGCGTGAACAAGGGCCGGATCAAGCCCGAGTACAAGCTGCAGGCGGGCGATATCGTCCGTGTGCCGCCGGTTCGCGTGCCGGAGCGTGACGAACCTGTGCCGTTGGCCCAGGGTTTGTTGCAGCGCCTGGAAGCCTCGATTGTCTTCGAAGACAACAAGCTGATCGTGATCAACAAGCCGTGTGGCATTGCGGTCCACGGTGGCAGCGGCCTGAATTTCGGGGTCATCGAAGCCTTTCGTCAGTTGCGCCCGGATGCCAAGGAGCTGGAACTGGTTCATCGCCTGGACCGTGACACCTCCGGCCTGCTGATGATCGCCAAGAAACGCAGCATGTTGCGTCACTTGCACACCGCCCTGCGGGGTGACGGTGTGGACAAACGCTATATGGCGCTGGTGCGCGGTCACTGGGCCAGCTCCCTCAAGAGCGTCCGGGCGCCGTTGCAGAAGAGCAATCTGCGCTCTGGCGAACGGATGGTCGAAGTGGACGAGGAGGGCAAGGAGGCGCTGACTCTGTTCAAGGTGCTGCGCCGTTTCGGCGACTTCGCCACCATGGTCGAGGCCAAGCCGGTGACCGGGCGTACCCACCAGATTCGCGTGCATACCTTGCACGCGGGCCACTGTATTGCGGGTGACACCAAGTACGGGGACGAAGATTTCTCCAAGGAAATCCGCGACCTGGGCGGCAAGCGCCTGTTCCTGCACGCCTACATGCTGACCGTGCCGCTGCCGGACGGTGGCGAGCTGAAGCTGCAGGCGCCGGTCGACGAGATGTGGGCCCAGACCGTGGAGCGTTTGAGTGCCGCACCCTGACTACAAGCTGCTGATCTTTGATTGGGATGGCACGCTGGCTGACTCCATTGGCCGCATTGTCGAGTCCATGCACATGGCCTCGACCCGCTCCGGCTTCGCGCTGTGCAGCGACTCGGCGGTCAAGGGCATCATCGGCCTGGGCTTGCCTGAAGCGATACGCACGTTGTATCCGGAGATCGACGATCAAGAGCTGATCGCGTTTCGCCAGCACTATGCCGATCATTATATTGCCTTGGAGGCGCAGCCTTCGCCGCTATTTGATGGCGTGCGGCAATCCCTCGAGACCTTTCGCGCCGAGGGCTATCACCTCGCCGTGGCGACCGGCAAGGCACGGCGCGGGCTCGATCGTGTGCTCAAGGCCCATGGCTTTGAGGATTATTTCGATATCACCCGCGCTGCGGATGAAACTGCCAGCAAGCCTCACCCTCTGATGCTGGAGCAGATCCTGGCTCACTGTGGTGTGGCGCCGCGCCAGGCGTTGATGGTGGGGGATGCTTCCTTCGACTTGATGATGGCGCGCAATGCCGGGATGGACAGTGTGGCCGTCAGCTATGGTGCCCAGTCGGCCGAGGCCTTGCAGCCCTACGAGCCGAGGCTGATGATTGATCATTTTTCTGAATTGCAGGCCTGGCTCGGTCAGGCCCGATAAGTCTTTGCTGGGGTTGATGGCATGAGTGACGAGTGGAAAGCGCCCGAAAAGGCCGAAAGCAGCGACGATAAAAGCTGGAAGCTGTTGGAGAAGACGCTGCTGGCCAGTGTCCAGGAGCAGCGTCGTTCAAGACGTTGGGGGATTTTCTTCAAATTGCTGACCTTTGTTTACCTACTCGCCATGCTGGCGCTGTTCAGTCCTTTGATGGACGTGGAAAAGAGCGCTACCCGTGGCGGTCACTACACTGCGCTGATCGAAGTGCGCGGGGTAATAGCCGACAAGGAGTCGGCCAGCGCCGACAACATTGTCAGCAGCCTGCGCGCTGCGTTCGAAGATCCCAAGGTCAAGGCCGTGATCCTGCGCATCAACAGCCCAGGTGGCAGCCCTGTGCAATCAGGCTACGTGTATGACGAGATTCGCCGCCTGCGCACGCTGCATCCGGATACCAAGCTGTACGCAGTGATCGCCGACCTGGGTGCCTCGGGTGCTTATTACATCGCCAGCGCCGCTGATCAGATCTACGCCGATAAGGCCAGTCTGGTCGGCTCCATTGGTGTGACGGCTGCCGGTTACGGCTTTGTCGGCACCATGGAGAAGCTGGGGGTGGAGCGTCGCACCTATACCTCGGGCGAGCACAAAGCGTTTCTGGACCCATTTCAACCGCAAAAAGCTGACGAAACCCAGTTCTGGCAGGGCGTGCTCGACACCACTCATCGTCAGTTCATTGCCAGTGTGAAGCAGGGGCGTGGTGATCGCCTGAAGGATAAAGACCATCCGGAGCTGTTCTCCGGGTTGGTGTGGTCTGGCGAGCAGGCATTGCCGCTGGGCTTGATCGATGGGTTGGGCAGTGCCAGTTCGGTGGCGCGGGATGTGGTCGGCGAGAAGGAGTTGGTAGATTTCACGGTTGAAGAATCGCCGTTCGATCGGTTCTCCAAGAAGCTCGGTGCCAGTGTGGCGGAGAAGCTGGCCTTGTATATGGGCTTCCAGGGCCCGACTTTGCGCTGATACCTCCAGGTGTATGCAGCTTAAAATGTGGGAGGGGGCTTGCTCCCGATAGCGGTGTATCAGTCACTTTATTTGTAGCTGACCCACTGCAATCGGGAGCAAGCCCCCTCCCACAGTGGTTTTGTGGTGTTGTCAGGGGGTCTGTACGCCTTCGGCCAGCAGCATGTCCACCAGTCGGATCAGCGGCAGGCCCACTAAGCTCGTCGCATCCGGCCCTTCTGTGCTCTGAAACAAACTCACGCCCAAACCCTCGGCTTTGAAGCTGCCTGCGCAATCATACGGCTGCTCGATCCGCAGGTAGCGTTCGATGCGCTCCGCGTCCAGGACACGCATGTGCACGGTAAACGGCACGCAATCCACCTGGCACTGCCCGGTTTGGCTGTTGAGCAGCGCCAGGCCGGTGAGGAAGCTGACGCGCTTGCCGCTGGCCGCCAGCAACTGTTCGCGAGCCTTCTCGAAGGTGTGCGGTTTGCCGATGATCTGGCCGTCAAGCGCGGCTACCTGGTCCGAACCGATGATCAGGTGCCCTGTGTGGGTAGTGGCGAGGGCGCGGGCCTTGTCTTCGGCCAGGCGCTTGACCAGCGCCACGGCGGACTCATTTGCGTGAGGGGTTTCGTCGATATCCGGCGAGCTGCAGATGAACGGCAGGTGCAGTCGGCTCAGCAATTCCCGGCGATAAACCGAGCTGGATGCGAGTAATAAAGGCAGCATGGACGTCTCCTCAAGGCAGTCGCCGATTCTAGCGGGGCGACCGGCTGACGCACAGGGCTGAATTTCCTTTGACATGGCTGGGTGCATCCCTATAATGCTGCGCCTATGTTGAATGACCCGATTCCACCTCACGTTGACCCGCGCAAATTGGCAGATCGTGGCACTTCCCTTCAAGGTGAATTGCCGCTGGCCGATTTGGAGAGACTCTGCGACCCGCTTTCCGACAGTGTCGGTACGGTGCAGGCCAAATTCGTTTTTGAACGAGATGAGCGTAAGGCTGTGGTAATCCACAGTTTTATCGACACCGAAGTCAAAATGGTTTGCCAGCGTTGTCTTGAGCTGGTCACCCTGCCGATCCACAGCGAGTGCAGTTATGCTGTGGTGAAGGAGGGTGCGAATACCCAGTCGTTGCCGAAAGGTTATGACGTGCTGGAACTGGGCGAAGATCCTTTGGATCTGCATGCACTGATCGAGGAGGAGCTTTTGCTCGCCTTGCCCATTGTGCCTGCTCATCATCCGGAAGAATGCCAGCAGCCGGCGGGCCTCGATGACGAGCCCGAACCGAGCGAGGACGAGGTAACGCGGTCCAACCCGTTCAGTGTATTGGCGCAGTTAAAGCGTGACCCAAACGTTTAGGAGTTAATCAATTATGGCTGTTCAGCAGAACAAAAAATCCCGCTCCGCCCGTGACATGCGCCGTTCGCACGACGCTCTCGAGGCAAGCACCCTGTCCGTAGAAAAGACCACCGGTGAAGTTCACCTGCGTCACCACGTATCGCCAGAAGGCGTTTACCGTGGCCGTAAAGTGATCGACAAGGGCGCTGACGAGTAATCACTTGTCTGCTCAAGTCATCGCGATTGACGCAATGGGCGGGGACTTCGGTCCCCGCAGCATTGTTCAGGCTTGCATTGCCAGCCTGTCTGCTACGCCCTCGCTGCACCTGACCCTCGTCGGTCAACCCTCCTTACTTGAAGAACTGATTGCTGGCCATCCGGCAGTGGATCGCGCGCGCCTGACGATTACGCCGGCCAGCGAAACCATCGGAATGGATGAAAAGCCTGCGACCGCCTTGCGTGGCAAACCTGATTCCTCGATGCGGGTGGCCCTGGAGCTGTTACGCGATGGCAAGGTGCAAGCCTGTGTCAGTGCGGGGAACACCGGGGCCTTGATGGCGTTGTCGCGGTATGTGCTCAAGACGCTGCCCGGTATTGATCGGCCGGCGATGGTGGCGGCAATTCCGACGCAGAAGGGCTATTGCCAGTTGCTGGACCTGGGCGCGAACGTCGATTGCAGCGCCGAGCACCTGTTCCAGTTCGCCGTGATGGGCGCGGTGGCCGCCGAAGCGCTGGGCGTGGCCCGGCCGCGGGTGGCCCTGCTGAACATTGGCACCGAAGACATCAAGGGCAACCAGCAGGTCAAGTTGGCGGCTACGTTGCTGCAGGGCGCGCGGGGCTTGAATTACATCGGCTTTGTCGAAGGTGATGGTTTGTACCGGGGCGAAGCGGATGTGGTGGTATGCGATGGGTTTGTTGGCAATATCCTGCTTAAATCCAGCGAAGGCCTGGCGACCATGATCGCCGCGCGTATTGAAGCGTTGTTCAGGCGAAACCTGGCGTCGCGTGTGGTCGGCGCCCTGGCATTGCCGTTGATGCGCCGCTTGCAGGCTGACCTGGCCCCGGCACGGCACAATGGCGCCAGCTTTCTCGGTTTGCAGGGCATCGTGGTGAAAAGCCATGGCTCGGCGGGGGTGGAAGGCTTTCAAAGTGCGATTGCGCGTGCGGTGATCGAAATCCAGGAAAACCTGCCGCAGCGTTTGCACGGCCGGCTTGAGGATTTGTTGTCTTAGGCGAATCGGCCCGGGAATGCTTAAATGTGACCGGCCAGTTCAATTGACCATCCAATCTGTCAGTTTCGTTCGCTCCCACCGTAGGAGCGACCATTTTTTGACGACCAGATCATTAGGGGCTTGTTACATGTCTACATCCCTCGCATTCGTCTTTCCAGGGCAGGGTTCGCAGTCCCTCGGCATGTTGGCCGAGCTGGGCGCGCAATATCCGCTGGTTCTGGAAACCTTCAAGGAAGCTTCCGATGCCCTGGGTTACGACCTGTGGGCACTGACCCAGCAAGGGCCGGAAGAGCAACTCAATCAAACCGACAAAACCCAGCCGGCCATCCTGACCGCTTCGATCGCCCTGTGGCGCTTGTGGTTGGCAGAAGGTGGCGCGCGCCCGGCATTCGTTGCCGGCCACAGCCTGGGTGAATACAGTGCATTGGTTGCCGCGGGCAGCTTGACCCTGGCCGAAGCGGTCAAGTTGGTCGAGCGTCGGGGGCAGTTGATGCAAGAAGCCGTTCCGGCCGGGCAGGGCGGCATGGCCGCGATCCTGGGCCTGGACGATGCTGTGGTGATCGAGGCTTGCGCCGAAGCCGCCCAGGGCGAAGTGGTCAGTGCGGTCAACTTCAACTCCCCGGGCCAGGTGGTGATCGCCGGCGCCAAGGCTGCCGTTGAGCGCGCCATCGAAGGTTGCAAGGCCCGTGGCGCCAAGCGTGCGCTACCCTTGCCGGTGAGCGTGCCGTCCCACTGCGAGCTGATGCGCCCGGCCGCCGAGCGTTTTGCCGAGTCCATCAATGCGATCGACTGGCAGGCGCCGCAGATTCCGTTGGTACAGAACGTCAGCGCCGCCGTGGCTGCCGACCTCGGCACCCTCAAGCGCGACCTGCTGGAGCAGCTCTATAAGCCTGTGCGTTGGGTTGAATCGGTCCAGGCTCTGGCTGCCAACGGCGCCACCGAGTTGGTCGAGTGTGGCCCGGGCAAAGTCCTGGCCGGCCTCAACAAGCGCTGTGCCGACGGCGTGTCGACTGCCAACCTGAATACCCCGGATGCCTTCGCTGCCGCGCGCGCGGCACTGGCCTGATCCCCACACTTAGGAGAAGCCTGCATGAGTCTGCAAGGTAAAGTTGCACTGGTCACCGGCGCAAGCCGTGGCATTGGCCAGGCGATCGCCCTGGAATTGGGCCGTCAGGGCGCGGTCGTGATCGGCACCGCCACTTCCGCTTCGGGCGCCGAGCGTATCGCCGCGACCCTGAAGGAAAACGGCGTTCAGGGCACTGGCCTTGAGCTGAACGTGACCAGCGATGAGTCCGTGGCTGCCGTACTGGCTGAAATCACTGCACAGTTCGGCGCTCCGTCGATCCTGGTAAACAACGCCGGCATCACCCGCGACAACCTGATGATGCGCATGAAAGACGACGAGTGGTACGACGTGGTCGACACCAACTTGAACAGTCTGTTTCGCTTGTCCAAGGGCGTTTTGCGCGGCATGACCAAGGCGCGTTGGGGCCGAATTATCAATATTGGCTCCGTAGTGGGTGCCATGGGCAACGCAGGCCAAGTAAACTATGCCTCCGCCAAGGCCGGCCTGGAAGGTTTCAGCCGTGCACTGGCGCGTGAGGTCGGTTCGCGGTCGATTACGGTCAACTCGGTGGCCCCTGGGTTCATCGACACCGATATGACCCGTGAACTGCCTGAGGCGCAGCGTGAAGCCTTGCTGACGCAGATTCCGCTGGGCCGTCTGGGCCAGGCTCAAGAGATCGCGAATGTGGTCTCTTTCCTGGCATCCGACGGTGCGGCATACGTGACTGGGGCTACAATCCCGGTGAACGGCGGGATGTACATGAGTTAAATTGTGACGGATCGCTTCAAAAAAATGTCATACGAGCTGTCTAAAATCCGTTATAAAGCTGCAACTTAATTTATAGGCAGGTGGCCGACTGGGTACAGGGTGAAGCTTTCAGTTGAAAAGCTGAAATGGCTTTCTATACACTTACCCACTGGCCAGCTGCCTGAATTTGTCCATTAGGAGTTAAACAAGGTATGAGCACCATCGAAGAGCGCGTCAAGAAAATCGTCGCCGAGCAACTGGGCGTTAAGGAAGAAGAAGTGGTCAACACTGCTTCCTTCGTAGAAGACCTGGGTGCCGATTCCCTTGACACCGTTGAGCTGGTGATGGCTCTGGAAGAGGAATTCGAGACCGAAATCCCGGACGAAGAAGCTGAAAAAATCACTACTGTTCAAGCTGCTATCGACTACGTTACTGCCCACCAGGCGTAATAGTTTGTAGTCGTCGCTTGCTGTCAGGGAAAAACCGCACTGCTGTAACGGCGTGCGGTTTTTTCTTTAGCTCTGATGAAAAGTAAGCGATGAAGCAAAAGTGTCGTCATTAGAAAAAGGAGAGTGCTGTGTCGCGTAGACGCGTCGTAGTCACCGGTATGGGTATGTTGTCGCCACTGGGCACGGATGTGCCGAGCAGTTGGCAGGGCATTCTGGCTGGCCGCAGTGGTATTGGTCTGATCGAACACACGGACCTTTCTGCCTATTCCACCCGTTTTGGCGGCTCGGTAAAGGGTTTCAATGTCGAGGAGTACCTCTCGGTCAAGGAATCCCGCAAGCTCGACCTGTTCATTCAATACGGCCTGGCAGCCGGTTTTCAGGCAGTGCGTAACGCCGGCCTGGAAGTCACCGACGCCAACCGTGACCGCATCGGCGTGGCCATGGGGTCGGGTATTGGCGGTTTGACCAATATCGAAGAAACCAGCCGCACATTGCACGATTCCGGCCCTCGTCGAATTTCACCGTTCTTCGTGCCGGGCTCGATCATCAATATGATTTCCGGTTTCCTGTCCATCCATCTGGGGGCACAGGGGCCTAACTACGCCATCGCCACGGCGTGCACCACCGGCACGCACTGCATCGGCATGGCGGCGCGCAACATCGCCTATGACGAAGCCGACGTGATGATCGCCGGCGGCGCCGAAATGGCGGCCTGCGGCCTGGGCATGGGCGGCTTTGGCGCGTCTCGCGCACTGTCGACCCGCAATGACGAACCGACCCGTGCCAGCCGTCCGTGGGACAAGGGCCGTGACGGTTTCGTACTGTCCGACGGCGCCGGTGCCCTGGTACTGGAAGAGCTGGAGCACGCCAAGGCGCGCGGTGCCACCATCTATGCCGAGCTGATCGGCTTCGGCATGAGCGGTGACGCCTACCACATGACCTCGCCACCGTCCGACGGTGCCGGTGCTGCCCGCTGCATCGCCAATGCCCTGCGTGACGCGAAGGTCAATGCCAACCAGGTGCAGTACATCAATGCCCATGGCACTTCGACTCCGACGGGTGACCTGGCGGAAGCCGAGGCGATCAAGTCGGTGTTTGGCGAACACGCCTACAAGCTGGCAGTCAGCTCGACCAAGTCCATGACCGGCCACCTGTTGGGTGCGGCGGGCGCGGTTGAGGCGATCTTCAGCGTAATGGCCATCAAGGATCAGGTCGCGCCGCCGACCATCAACCTCGATGAGCCGGACGAAGGTTGCGACCTGAACTTCGTGCCCCACGAAGCGCAGCCCATGCCGATCGATGTGGCGATCTCCAACTCGTTCGGTTTTGGTGGTACCAACGGTTCCCTGGTGTTCCGCCGGTTCGCCGAGTGATGCACAGCTGGGTCGACGGTCAGCCAGCGGGCAGCGTGCCTCTGAAAGATCGCGGCCTGGCGTATGGCGACGGGCTGTTCGAGACCATCGCCGTCAGGGCCGGGCAGCCTGTGTTGCTCGACCGCCACCTGCAACGCCTGGATGAGGGGTGCAGGCGGTTGGCGCTGGTTGCGGATCAGTCACTGATCCGCAGCGAAGTGCTGGCGTATGCCGCCGCCCTCGGCGACGGCGTTCTCAAGTTGATCCTTACCCGCGGCGACAGCCTGCGCGGTTACGGCATCAACCCTGGCGCTCCCGTGCGCCGTATCTTGCAGGGCAGTCCGCCCGCATCCTATCCCCCGGCCCATGGACTTGAAGGTGTCCGCCTGTTTCCGTGCGCCACCCGCTTGGCCGAACAGCCATTACTGGCAGGGCTCAAGCACCTCAATCGCCTGGAGCAGGTGATCGCTCGCGCCGAGTGGCAGGACGCCGAGCATGCCGAAGGTTTGATGCTGGATATGTCCGGTCGCGTGATCGAAGGCGTGTTCAGCAACCTGTTCCTGGTATGCGACGGCGGGTTGCTGACCGCTGATCTGAATCGTTGCGGGGTTGCCGGGGTCATGCGTGCTGAGGTTTTGGCCCAGGCGCAGGTACTGGGCCTCCCTGTTACCGTGGCCGACATCAGCCTGGAGCAGTTGCGGCAGGCTGACGAAGTGTTTGTGTGCAACAGCGTTTATGGCATTTGGCCGGTGCGTGGCTGCGCTGCGATGAGCTGGTCGGTTGGGCCGCTCACCCGTAAACTGCAGGGCATTGTTCGCGCACTATTGGATATTTGAGTTGATACGAAAACTGCTTTTATTGCTGCTGATAGGCTTGGTCTCGGCAGGCATTGTGCTGGGCTTTTCGGCCTGGAAGCTCGATTCTGCCCTGAAACAACCCCTGAAGCTGAGCCAGGAGCAATTGCTGGATGTACCGGCCGGGGCAACCCCGACGGGCACCTTCAATCGCCTGGAGGCCGAGGGTGTGCTTGACGGTGCCTTCTGGCTGCGCCTGTACTGGCGTTTCAACCTTGACGGCCAGCCACTGCACAGCGGCGAATACCGCATGACCCCTGGCCTGACTGCTGAAGGCTTGATCGGTCTATGGCAGCGTGGCGAAGTGGTGCAATACAGCCTGACGCTGGTCGAAGGCTGGAATTTCCGCCAGGTGCGTGCGGCGTTGGCCAAGCACGAAAAAATTGTGCAGACCCTGTCCGGCCTGAGCGACAAGGAAGTGATGGAAAAACTCGGCCACCCGGACGTGTTTCCAGAAGGGCGCTTCTTCCCGGACACCTATCGCTTCGTGCGCGGCATGACCGACGTCGAATTCCTGAAAAAAGCCTACAACCGCCTGGACGATGTACTCGCCCAGGAGTGGAGCAAGCGGGCTGCCGATGCACCTTACACCGATCCCTATCAAGCGCTGATCATGGCCTCGCTGGTGGAGAAAGAGACCGGGGTGCCGGAGGAGCGGGGGCAGATTGCCGGGGTGTTCGTGCGGCGCATGAAGATGGGCATGCTGCTGCAGACCGACCCGACGGTGATCTATGGCCTGGGCGAACGCTACACCGGCAAGCTGACGCGGGCGCATCTCAAGGAGGCCAACCCGTACAACACCTACATGGTCGCCGGCCTGCCGCCGACGCCGATCGCCATGGTCGGCCGCGAGGCCATCCACGCGGCGTTGAACCCGGTGCCGGGTAGCAGCCTGTATTTTGTTGCGCGTGGCGATGGCAGCCATATTTTTTCCGATGACCTGGATGCGCATAATGCGGCCGTGCGTGAGTTTCAACTCAAGCGCCGTGCCGACTATCGCTCCAGCCCGGCGCCGGTGGTCAAGCCGCCGCAAGACACAACGCCACCGGCCGATGCGCCCACTGAGCCCGCGCCGGACACTGCCGCGCCGCAAAGCCTGCAATGACTCTGACTAAGGACTGCCTGTGACTGGCTTGTTTATTACCCTGGAAGGCCCGGAAGGTGCCGGCAAAAGCACCAATCGCGATTACCTGGCCGAACGGCTGCGCGCAGAGGGCATCGAGGTTGTGCTGACCCGTGAGCCAGGGGGCACGCCGCTGGCCGAGCGCATTCGTGAAGTGTTGTTGGTGCCGGGTGAAGAACAGATGAACCCGGACACCGAGCTATTGCTGGTATTCGCCGCCCGTGCCCAGCACCTGGCCGAAGTGATTCGCCCGGCGCTGGCACGCGGTGCCGTGGTGATCTGCGACCGTTTCACCGACTCCACCTATGCCTATCAGGGCGGCGGCCGGGGTTTGTCGGTGGAGCGTATCGCCACGTTGGAAACGTTCGTGCAAGGCGATTTGCGCCCTGACCTGACCCTGGTGTTCGACCTGCCGGTTGAAGTCGGCCTGGCGCGGGCCAGTGCCCGTGGTCGCCTGGACCGTTTCGAACTGGAAGGCCGCACCTTTTTTGATGCCGTGCGCACGGCGTTCCTCAAGCGCGCCGCCGCCGAGCCTGCGCGTTACTATTTGCTGGACGCGGCGCAGCCCCTGACTCAAGTGCAACACGCCATCGATGCGCTGTTGCCTGCATTGCTGGAGCGCACCCGTGGCTGAAGCCTACCCCTGGCAGGATAGCCTCTGGCAGCAATTGGCCGGTCGTGCCCAGCACGCCCACGCCTACCTGCTGCACGGGCCGGCAGGTATCGGCAAGCGTGATCTGGCCGAGCGTTTGATGGCGAGCCTGTTGTGCCAGCAACCGGTCAACCTGGACGCCTGCGGCGTATGCAAGTCCTGCCTGTTGCTCAAGGCAGGCAGCCACCCGGATAACTACCTGCTGGAACCCGAGGAGGCCGACAAGGCGATCAAGGTCGACCAGGTGCGCGACCTCGTCAGCTTCGTGGTGCAGACCGCACAGATGGGCGGGCGCAAGGTGGTCTTGATCGAGCCGGTGGAGGCCATGAACATCAATGCTGCCAACGCCTTGCTCAAGAGCCTGGAAGAACCGTCCGGCGATACGGTACTTCTGTTGGTCAGCCATCAGTCCAGCCGCTTGTTGCCGACCATTCGTAGTCGTTGCGTGCAGCAGGCATGCCCATTGCCGAGTGAGGCGATGAGCCTTGAGTGGCTGGCGCAGGCACTGCCGGACTGTTCCGCGGATGAGCGAGTCGAGCTGTTGACCCTGGCCGCCGGTTCCCCTTTGGCCGCCGTCAAGCTGCAGGCCCAGGGCGTGCGTGAGCAGCGGGCGCTGGTGGTCGATGGGGTGAAGAAACTGCTCAAGCAGGAACTCTCGGCCACCCAGCTGGCTGAAAGCGCCTGGAAGGATGTTCCCCTGCTGCTGCTGTTCGACTGGTTCTGCGACTGGTCGAGCCTGATCCTGCGCTACCAGTTGACCCAGGATGAAAGCGGCCTGGGGCTGCCCGATATGCGCAAAGTTGTGCAGTACCTCGCGCAGAAAAGTGCACAGGACAAGGTACTGAATATCCAGGACTGGATTCTCGCTCAGCGCCAGAAGGTCCTCGGCAAGGCCAACCTCAACCGTGTGCTGTTGCTCGAAGCACTGCTGGTGCAATGGGCCGGTCTGCTCGGCCGTCGTTAATTTCCGTGGCTGACGGGTGTATCGTTGGCCAGACACTTATCGTGACTCAAGTTGTAACTTCCTATGCTCGTAGACTCCCATTGCCATCTTGATCGACTCGACCTTGCCCAGCACGGCGGCTCCCTTGACGCTGCCCTTGAAGCGGCGCGCCAGCGCGGGGTAGGGCACTTCCTGTGTATTGGCGTCAGCGCCGAGAACGCCGCCGACGTCAAGGCCCTGGCCGAGCGTTACGCCGATGTGGATTGCTCGGTGGGTATTCACCCGCTCGACCTCAAGCCCGGCGAAGCGCCGGCCCTCGATTGGTTGCTGAGTGAACTCAACCACCCGCGCGTGGTGGCCATCGGCGAGACCGGGCTGGATTACCACTACGAGCCTGAAGCGGCCGAATTGCAGCAAGCGTCGTTCCGCCTGCACCTGCAAGCCGCCCGGCAAACCGCCAAGCCGGTGATTGTCCATACCCGTGGCGCCCGCGCCGACACCCTGGCCTTGCTGCGCGAAGCCGCACTGCCCCAGGCGGGTGTGCTGCATTGCTTCACTGAAGACTGGGACATGGCCAAGGCCGCTCTGGACCTGGGTTTCTACATCTCCCTGTCAGGCATCGTCACCTTCCGCAATGCTGACGCTTTGCGTGACGTGGCGCGCCAAGTGCCGGCCGACCGCTTGCTGGTGGAGACCGATTCGCCGTACCTGGCGCCGATTCCTCATCGTGGCAAACCGAACCTGCCGGAATATGTGCGCGACGTGGCGGATTATCTGGCGATGCTGCGGGGCGAGTCCTACGAGCATTTTGCCGAACAGACCACCGAGAATTTCCGGCGCCTGTTTCCGTTGGCTCACGTCGCTGTGTAAGAGGCTTAAACGGCAGGCAAAAAAAACCCGGGTTCTGGGGGGTGAATCCGGGCTAAGACCATTAGGAGTAAACAAGGGTACGCAGTCCGTCGGTACCCGGGTCGACGCGCCACTTGGGGGAGATGCCACGCCGACAGTTGAAGTATTGATCACTATCCTATTCAGTCCAGTCGGATCTGATCGTTTTTTAAACAGATTTGGAATACACGCGCTTCCCTTGAGTTCTCATTGGGTTGATGGGCAGGTGCAGGTGTTGCGTATTATTTCTGACTGATATCGGTAAAAACGTTGGCGTGCTGAAAGTTAAGTGCGGAGCGGGTTCACATAGGCGTTGCCCAACGACCGTTCAGTCGGGATAATCCCTCGAACCGGGTAAATCGTATCGCCAGGTATCCCTGGCCCTGCGCAACCCTTCACCTATTCACTCTGCAGACCTTTTCCTCATGCAAAAAGAACCCCGTAAGGTCCGTGAGTTTCGCCGCCGCGAGCAGGAAATTCTCGACACCGCACTCAAGCTGTTCCTCGAACAAGGTGAAGACAGCGTCACCGTCGAGATGATTGCGGATGCCGTGGGTATCGGCAAAGGCACCATCTACAAGCACTTCAAGTCCAAGGCCGAGATTTACCTGCGCCTGATGCTCGACTACGAGCGCGACTTGAACGAGCTGTTGCACTCGGCCGACGTGGACAAGGACAAGGAAGCCCTGTCCCGGGCCTACTTCGAGTTCCGCATGCGCGACCCGCAGCGTTATCGCCTGTTCGATCGCCTGGAAGAAAAGGTGGTCAAGGGGCATCAGGTGCCGGAAATGGTCGAGGAGCTGCACAAGATCCGTGCCTCGAACTTCGAACGCCTGACCTTGCTGATCAAGGGCCGCATCAGCGAAGGCAAGCTTGAAGATGTGCCGCCCTATTTCCACTACTGCGCCGCCTGGGCGTTGGTGCACGGCGCCGTGGCGCTGTACCACTCGCCGTTCTGGAGTAATGTGCTGGAAGATCAGGAAGGCTTTTTCCAGTTCCTGATGGACATCGGCGTGCGCATGGGCAACAAGCGCAAACACTCGACGGACCTGCCGCCCGCACCCTGATGATTTTCTGCCTGGCGCGGTATCCCGGGAATATACTCAGGCAGGGATCTTGCTAAAAGCTGATTATTGAGTCAGCTTCTAGCGCGCCCACATTATCCTCTGCCGGAGTGATCCATGATCGTTGATCGTCAAGGCAGGCGGTTTCGCAATTTGCGGATCAGCCTGACTTCAGCCTGCAATTATGCGTGTACCTATTGCGTGCCCAATGGCAAGCGATTGGTGGCTGCCCAGGATGAACTCTCGGCTGAGGCGATGGCGCGTGGCGTAGCCTACCTGATCGAAGCGGCGGGCATCGACCGCCTGCGTATCACCGGCGGCGAGCCGTTGGTCAGCCCCAAGCTGGAAGCCTTCATGGGCGCGGTAGGGCAGATGGGCCTGAGTGACATCAGCCTGACCACCAACGGCCAGTTGCTCGCGCGCAAACTGCCGCTGTTGCTGGATGCCGGTATCCGGCGCATCAACGTCTCCCTCGATACCCTGGACGCCGACGCCTTTCGCGGCATTGCCCGTGGCGGCGACCTGGCCAGCGTGCTCGCCGGTATGGACCAGGCCCGTGCGGCCGGGATCAAGATCAAGGTCAACATGGTGCCACTGCGCGGGCAGAACCTGGACCAGGTCATGCCGCTGCTCGACTACTGCCTGGAGCGTGGCTACGAGCTGCGCTTTATCGAGCTGATGCGCATGGGCCACCTGGCCAAGGACTCCAACGCGTTCCTGCAGCAATTTGTCAGCCTGCAGCAACTGCTCAGCCTGATCGGCGAACATCACGACTATCTGCAGGCCGATGCCCCCGTGGATGCTACGGCGGTGCGTTATGAGGTGCCGGGCAAAGGCTTCTTCGGTGTGATCGCCAATGAAAGCGTACCGTTTTGCCGCACGTGTTCGCGACTGCGGCTGTCCTCTACCGGTTGGTTGCATGGTTGCCTGTCGTCGAGTAACCGGCATTACATCGGTGACCTGCTGGACAAGCCGCGCCACCAGGCTTTGCCGGCCCTGCAAGGCTTGTTGATGAAAGCCCTGGGCGACAAGCAGGAAGTCGCCTTCTCCGGCGGCGCGACAATCATGAAGATCATTGGCGGCTAACCCACCCCCAGGGCAACCCAACACCCGATGTGGGAGGGGCGGTGCGACGATTCGACTTGCTCCCGATAGGCCGCGCAGCGGCCTCAAAAATGGGCCTGCTACGCAGTCCATCGGGAGCAAGCCCCCTCCCACATTTGTTATGTGTTGCTACCAAATGGCGCAAAACCTGCATCTGACCCCCATTCGCCGGTTTTCCGTCACCGGCTTCTGGAGGATTAGGATGCGTAGTCTGGTTTTGTTGCTGGCGTCGTTGACGCTGAGTGGTTGCATGACCGTCAGCGATATGGCCGAAGGCACCCGTTATCAGATGAGCGACGCCGGGTTGCTGGACCACAGTGATACACGCCGTACGGCCTCGGTTCGCATACAGCCGGACTCCTTTGTCTTTATCGCCCAGGGCGCCTTTGTGCCGCCGGGCAGCGCCTACCCGCGCCCCAACGTGGTGGCCGAGGAAGCCTTCAATGGCTTCGTCGAGTATTTCCCCATGGTGCGCCGCGCCCGCAAGCCGGAAGGGCTCGAACAAGCCATGGCTGAGGCGCGGGCCGCAGGGGCGCATTACCTGTTGTATTGCCGCTTTGCGGCAGCCGATGACCGTATCGGCAACGCCGATGAGTGGACCGATCAGCAGGCCCTGGACCGGCTGGGCCTGGACAGCGGGGTGATCCAGATCATGTTGATCGAGACCAGCACCCAGTATTTGATTGATACTGCACGCATTCGCAGTCGTGGCGGTTTACTGACGTTCCACGACAACAAGCCAGAAGATCTGATTGCCCGCCCGCTGGCGCAGTACGCCCGAGGCTTGCTGGGTATGAGCAATCAGTAAGAGCAGGAGAACCCGATGACCGATTCCGCCAAGGCCAATGATCTGTTGGCCCAACTGCCCAAGGGTAAGGGACCGGCGCCAGTGCACCTGTGGAATCCGGATTTCTGCGGCCACATCGACATGCGCATCGCCCGCGACGGCACCTGGTTTTATCAGGGCACGCCGATTGGGCGTAAGCCGATGGTCAAGTTGTTCTCCAACATCATCCGCCGTGACGGTGACGAGTACTTTCTGGTCACGCCCGTGGAAAAGGTCGGCATCCGCGTCGATGACGCGCCGTTTGTCGCGTTGACCCTGGAGGTGCAAGGGCAGGGCGAAGACCAGGTGCTGCGCTTTACGACCAATGTCGACGAGCAGATCGACGCCGGCCTCGACCACCCGTTGCGGGTGGTGATCGATCCGGTCACCCAGGAACCGGCCCCCTATCTGCGGGTACGTACCAACCTGGAGGCCCTCGTGCATCGCAACGCGTTCTATCAATTGGTCGAGCTGGCGGTCAGCCGCCCGATCAACGGTCAGAACTGGCTGGGAGTCTGGAGCGGCGGGGAGTTTTTCCCCATTGGCCTGGAACCCTGAGGCGCGTTTTTTCATCTCCCTGAAATAATTTGCTTGCGGGAAACCGGCGCTTTCGGCTATCAATTTGTACATGATTAAACATGTTCGATTTGATAAGAAAAAACGCGTCGTCGACGAACTCATCCGCCGGATCGAGGCTGGAGTGATGGCCGACGGTTTCCTGCTCCCCGGCGAGCACCAGTTGGCCGAAGAGTTCGCGGTCAGCCGCGGCACCCTGCGCGAAGCGCTGGCCGAACTCAAGCGGCGCAACTACATCGCCACTCAGAGCGGTGTCGGCTCCATCGTCACCTTTGACGGCATGGCGCTCGACCAACGCAGCGGGTGGGCCCAGGCCCTGGCCGATACGGGCGCGCAGGTGACCACCGATATCCTGCGCCTGGAAGCCGTAACCCGTCCTGACCTGCTCAGCCGTTTCGGCAGCGACCAGTTCATTGCGCTCGACCGCCTGCGCCGCACCCCCGATGGTGTCGCGGTGTCCCTGGAGCGCTCGCTGATGCCCGCTTGCGGTGGTTTGGAAAGCTTGCCCAGTGTCGGCCTGATCGATAACTCACTGACCATCACCTTGGCAGCCTTTGGCTACATAGGCGCCAACGGAGACCAATGGATCGGCGCCGAAGCCTTGAGTGACGACGATGCCGAGTTGCTCGGGCGACCCGCCGGCTGCGTGTTTCTCAAAGCCGCACGCACTACCTACGACCGTCGCGAGCGTTTCATGGAATATGTCGAAAGCTGGCTGGACCCTCTGCATTTTCGTCTGCACCTGCAGTTTGGAGCGTCGAAATGAGCCCGCAAGACCGCGCGCTTGGCGCTTTCTACGGCTTGGCCCTGGGCGATGCCTTGGGGATGCCCACCCAGTCCCTGAGTCGAGAGCAAGTGCGCATGCAATTTGGTGCCATCACCGCTCTGCAAGACGCTCACGCCGACCAGCCTATCGCCCCGAACATGCCGGCCGGTTCGATTACGGATGACACCGAGCAAGCGATCCTGGTCGGTGAGTTACTGGTCGAAGGCCAGGGCAAGATCGACCCCCAGGTGCTCGCCCAACGCCTGATCGACTGGGAAGCAGCCATGCGCGCCAAGGGCTCCCAGGATTTGCTCGGCCCGTCGACCAAGCGCGCGATCGAGATGATCCTCGCCGGCCACACGCCGCAAGAGTCCGGACGCTACGGCACCACCAATGGTGCGGCCATGCGTATTACGCCGGTGGGCATTGCCGCCGACATCCGCGACCCGGCGCAGTTTATCCAGGCGGTGATCCAGGCGTGCCAGGTCACCCATAACACCACGCTGGGTATCTCCAGTGCGGCGTCGGTGGCGGCGGTGGTGTCGGCCGGCATCAACGGCGTGGACCTGGGTGAAGCCTTGAACATCGGCGTCCAGATCGCCCAACAAGCGCAGGACCATGGCTATTGGGTGGCTGGCGGACGCATTTCCACGCGGATCAGTTGGGCGCGCACCTTGAGCGTGGGCAGCGGCGACAAGGCGCTGTTCGCCGACCTGCTTTATGAGTTGATCGGCACCTCCGTGGCGTCCCAGGAATCGGTAGTGGTGTCGTTCGCCCTGGCCCAGCAAGTGGCGGTGGGTGATATGAGCGCATTCGAAGCGCTGTGCCTGGCCGCCAGCCTCGGCGGCGACACTGACACCATCGCCGCGATGCTCGGCGCCATGCTCGGCGCGTGCCTGGGGCTGCAGTGTTGGCCTGAGGCGATGATCGAACAGGTGAAGGTCGTCAATCGTCTGGATCTACAGCCGTTGGTCACAGCCTTGCTCGCCATGCGCTAAGCGCCGCAGGCAAACCTGTGGGAGGGGGCTTGCTCCCACATGAATAAAACAACCATAACAATACCGGCACCAGGAGCTCCCCATGAGCAGCACTTCTTCCGGCCAGAGCGCCGGGCAACTGGAAACACGCGGCATCGAGCCCGTCCCTGAGAGCGAGTGCAACGGCCATCCGCTGCAACTGTTCTGGGTCTGGTTCGCGGCCAATATCAGCATCCTCGGCTTGCCGCTTGGGGCGACCCTGGTGGCGTTCCGTGGCTTGTCCATCTGGCAGGCGATCATTGTCGCCATCCTCGGCGCTGCCGGCTCCTTTGCGGTCGTGGGCATTATCTCGATCGCCGGGCGTCGTGGCCGGGCGCCCAGCCTGACCTTGTCCCGCGCCATCTTCGGCGTGCGCGGCAATATCGGCCCTACGGTGGTGTCGCTGATGTCGCGCCTGGGCTGGGAAACCGTCAACACCACCACGGCGGCCTTTGTGTTGCTGTCGTTGTGTTCGATCCTGTTCCAGTCGCCGGTCGAAGCGAAAAGCGCACCCGTGCTGACCTTGATCTTCATCGCGATTTTCGTGTTGCTGACCTTGTCGGTTTCCGGCCTCGGGCATGCGACGTTGCTGGTGATCCAGAAGTGGGCCACCTACGTGTTTGGCGCCTTGAACATTCTGGTGGGTGGCTTCCTCTGTGCCACCATCGACTGGAGCGCGGTATTCAATGCCACGCCGGCACCGCTGAGCGCGATGATCATCGGCGTCGGCACCATGGCCGCCGGTACCGGGATCGGTTGGGCCAACGCGGGGGCCGACATGTCGCGCTACCAGCATCGCAGCGTCAAGGCCGCGCGCCTGGTGGCGTCCGCCGCGTTTGGCGCGGGGATTCCGCTGGTGCTGTTGATCACTCTCGGGGGGCTGTTGTCGGTGGGTAATCATGACCTGGCCTCGGCCACCGACCCGATCATTGCGATCCGCGACATGTTGCCGACCTGGATGGCCGTGCCCTACCTGATCACCGCCTTTGGCGGGCTGCTGCTGTCGAACAACCTCTCGGTGTACTCGGCCGGGCTCACCACCTTGACCCTCGGCCTCAAGGTCAAGCGCGTGCATGCGGTGATCGTCGACATCGTGGCGATCTTCGCCGGCTCGATTTACTTCATGCTGATCGCCGACAGTTTCTATGGCCCGTTCATCACCTTCATCTCGCTGCTGGCGGTGCCGATTACCGCGTGGGTCGGGATTTTCGTGGTGGACTTGATCCATCGTCACTACTACAGCGCCAAAGACTTGCTGGACGTGAGCCCAAGCAGTGCCTACTGGTATCGCGGTGGCGTGGAGTGGCGTGCATTCGGCGCCTGGGCCGTGGCGATTGTGCTGGGCTTCAGCTTCACCACTATCGGTACCACCGCCGAAAACATCTGGTTCGCCGGGCCGTTGTCCGACTCCTGGCTGGGCCATAACGGCCTGGGCTGGATCGTCACCTTCCTGGTGGCCGGCGGGATCTATGCGGTACTGGGCGGCGCGGCCGACCGTCGCCCCGCGTTACTTGTCGAGAACCACAATGTCTAGATTGCTGCACACCGGCCAGGTCATCGTCGATCTGGTCATGGCGTTGGATACCTTGCCGGCCACGGGCGGCGATGTCTTGGCGCAATCGGCCAGCTTTGAAACCGGTGGTGGCTTCAATGTCATGGCCGCCGCTCGACGTAATGGGATGGCGGCGGTCTATCTGGGCCGACACGGTGACGGACGTTTTGGCGACTTGGCCCGTGCGGCGATGCAGGCCGAGGGCATTGAGATGGCCCTTGCGGCCAGTGCGGGCAAGGACACCGGTTTGTGCGTGTGCCTGACCGAAGCCACCACCGAGCGCACCTTCATCTCCCATATCGGCGTCGAGGGCGAATTGAGCGCCGAGGACTTGGCCAGGGTTCAACCGCAGCTGGACGACTACGTGTACGTCAGCGGCTACAGCTTGTTGCTGGAGGGCAAGGCGCAGCCGCTGGTGGACTGGTTGCTGGCGCTGCCCCGGGCGATCACGGTGGTGTTTGACCCTGGCCCGCTGGTAAAGACGCGAGACTCGGCCCCGATGCGTGCACTGTTGCCGCGTATCGATATCTGGACCAGCAATGGTCCCGAAGCCCTGGCATTTACCGGTGCGCCGCAGATTGCAGGCGCATTGCCACAGCTGAGCCGACTCCTGCCTGCCGGAGCATTGCTGGTGGTACGCGATGGGCCGAATGGATGCTGGGTCGGGCGCTCGGGAGCAGTGGAGCAGGTGCCCGGTTTTAAAGTGCAGGCCGTGGACAGTAACGGCGCCGGGGATGCGCATGCGGGCGTGTTGATTGCCGGCTTGGCCAATGGCCTGAATCCTGTTTCGGCGGCACGACGGGCGAATGCGGCGGCGGCATTGGCGGTAACGCGCTGGGGGCCGGCGACGTCTCCCGGCACCGCTGAAGTCGACGCGTTAGTCGCGCAATAAATGGGGGAGGGGGCATGCCCCTCCCTTATTTGGAACGGCTTTAGAACTGCGCTCAGCCCGCTTTACGCAGCGCTTCGATCAATTGATCCTTGCGCATGCTCGACCGACCAGGAATATCCTTGGCCCGCGCTTCCTTCAACAAGCTCTCCTTGGTCTGGGTTTCCAGCGAAGCACGGCTGCTGCGCGGGTGCCCCTGACGCGAGGCGGCGGCGCGCTTGGCCGACTCATGCCGGTCCTCGGCTTTCTGGGCAGAGGGCTTGCGCCGGCCCGACCCGCCCGCCTTTTCGCCACCGCCGGACTGCTTGTTCACAGTGGCCCAGGCGCGGGCTTCAGCCTCTTCCTTGGACAGGCCCTTGTGCTCATAACTCTCCTCGATACGCGTGGCTTTACGCTTTTGTGCGGCGGTGTATTTGGCTTTGCTTCCAAGAGGCATTGCGATACTCCTCCTGGCCCCGGCAGCGGGGCCAGACCAGACAAAATGAATTACTGCGGGCGGTTACCGTCGAGCTTGCGCGCTTCATCAACGCCAGAAGCGGTCAGCTTGATCGGCAGGTTCAACGAATATTCACCGGCATCGTCGGTGGTCACATGCCCATCCTTGATAAACCCGCGCTCCTGCAGGAAGGCCAGGACACTGGCCACCTCCTTTTCGCCGCGGTAGTTATCCAGCACCTCCTTGCCCAGACCGTTCGGGTGAGCGTGCAGCAGGCGGGTGAGGACTTCTTTCTCAAGGTTTCTATCGACGTTCATGTGTACCTCTTCACTGGGGAATGATCGGGTGTTCGTCATGCTCGCGGGGTCAAGGCGCAGGCTGTTTCGGTGCGCCAGGAATATTGCTGTCGTCGCCTTTGTTCACTTTGGGTTCGGCATTCACACCCGGGCCCATCTTGCCATTGCCCACGGCAGGCGGCGCCTGGCGCTGGGTATCGTTGCCCTGGGTACGTGGGTCGGCACCGGCGCCGTTATCGATGATCGCGCCGCCGTTGGTGTCCATGCCGGTGCCCATGGATTTTTGCGATTCGCTGGTGGCCGGGTTGGTCGGCCCTGTGGAGGAGGTCGCGGCAAACGCGCTCAGCGCAGTGGCAGACAGCAGGCCGGTGAGGGCAAGGGCGGCAAACTTGGAATGCTTCATGGGGATGTCTCCATAGAGTTAATGTCCTTACCTCTTATTGGTCCGCCCCGGTTTGTGGATCGTGCCTTGCTGACGACGAGCGGTAGCGGGGCACCTGTAAAATTTTGTGTGGCAGGCCGCCAATTGCCCTGCAATCAGTCATCAAAGCCCCTTAGTATGTGTGCTTTGAAATTGTCCAAGGCCTGCCCATGACCATCGAGATTCGCCCCGCCGTGCCCAGCGATGCTGCGCAGATCCTGACGTTTATCACCGAGCTTGCCGAATACGAAAAGGCCCGGCATGAAGTCATCGCCAGCGTGGCGGATATCGAGCGCAGCCTGTTCAGCGAGGGCGCCACGGCCCATGGCTTGATGTGCCTGCGCGACGGCTTGCCGATCGGCTTTGCGGTGTTCTTCTTCAGCTACTCCACCTGGCTTGGCAGCAACTGCCTGTACCTCGAAGACCTGTACATCAATCCCGAACAGCGCGGAGGCGGAGCCGGCAAGAAGTTGTTGCGCCACCTGGCAAAGATCGCCTGCGACAACGGTTGCGGGCGTTTCGAGTGGAGCGTGTTGGACTGGAACGAACCGGCCATCGCCTTCTATAAATCCATCGGCGCCCAACCGCAGGAAGAATGGGTGCGCTACCGCATGGAAGGCGACGCTCTGCGCGACTTCGCCCAGGGCTGACCCGCCCTAATGTGAGAGGGGGCTTGCCCTAATGCCTGTCAGTTAAGCGATAAAGCGAGCGATGGATAAATTGTGGGAGGGGCGGTGCGACGATTCGACTTGCTCCCGATAGCGGTGTGTCAGGTTCAGAAACCGTGACTGACACACCGCTATCGGGAGCAAGCCCCCTCCCACAGTGACAGCGTTAAGCTTTAACTGACTGGCATTAGGGCTTGCCTCCTCTCACATTATTTTTATTTTTTCTCACTATATGGGATGTAAATTTATATATTGAGATGTCTCGAAAGATGGGTTTATAGTCGCCTGCATCAGCACTCACTACCAAAAATAAAACAGGTGAAGCGATGCAGTCCCAACCGTTGTCATTGCCTGCGGTGCCCGAGCCTACCTATGGCGAGCGCCTGAACAACAAAGTGGTGATCGTCACCGGGGCCGCCCAAGGCATTGGCGAGGCGATCGTGGCCTGCTTCCAGGCCCAGCAGGCGCGGTTGGTCATTGCCGATGTGCAGGCGGAAAAGGTCGAGCAAGTCGCCGCCCACTGGCGTGAGCGTGGCGCGCAAATCGTCGCGCAGCCGGTCGATATCACTTCCAAAGAGCAGTGGCAGGCACTGGTCAATGTGGCCATCGAGCGTTTCGGTCGCGTCGATGTGCTGGTCAACTGCGCCGGGGTCAATGTGTTCCGTGACCCACTGCAGATGACCGACGAGGACTGGCGCCGCTGCTTCGCCATCGACCTCGACGGTGCCTGGTTCGGTTGTCGCGCCGTGTTGCCGCACATGATCGAGCAGGGCATCGGCAACATCATCAATATCGCCTCCACCCATTCCAGCCACATTATTCCCGGTTGCTTTCCTTATCCTGTGGCCAAACACGGCCTGCTCGGCCTGACCCGTGCGCTGGGCATCGAATATGCGCCCAAGGGCATCCGCGTCAATGCCATCGCCCCGGGCTATATCGAAACCCAACTCAACGTCGACTACTGGAACGGTTTCCCCGACCCCCAGGCCGAACGCCAGCGCGCCTTCGACCTGCACCCGCCCAAGCGCATCGGCCAGCCCATCGAGGTGGCGATGACCGCGCTGTTCCTGGCGACTGACGAAGCGCCCTTTATCAATGCGACCTGCCTGATGATCGATGGCGGGCGTTCTGTGATGTACCACGACTAAAGCGTTTCCCAAGAATAAGAAGGAGGTGGTTCATGCTTAAGAAAACACTCGGCACGCTGGCGCTCGCCGTCGCTTTCAGCGGCTTTGTATCGGCCGAAGAAGTGAAGATCGGCTTCTTGGTCAAGCAGGCCGAAGAGCCCTGGTTCCAGACCGAATGGGCGTTTGCCGAGAAGGCCGGCAAGGAGCACGGTTTTACCGTGATCAAGATTGCCGTGCCGGACGGCGAGAAAACCCTCTCGGCCATCGACAGCCTGGCCGCCAACGGCGCCAAGGGCTTTGTGATTTGCCCGCCGGATGTGTCGCTTGGCCCGGCTATCGTCAGCAAGGCCAAGGTCAATGGCTTGAAAGTGATGGCCGTGGATGATCGCTTTGTCGATGCAAAGGGCAACTTCATGGAAGACGTGCCGTACCTGGGCATGGCGGCCTTCGAAGTGGGCCAGAAGCAGGGCGCCGCGATGGCCGCCGAAGCGAAAAAACGCGGCTGGGACTGGAAGGAGACGTACGCGATCATCAACACCTATAACGAACTCGATACCGGCAAGAAACGCACTGACGGTTCGATCAAATCCCTGGAAGAGGCGGGCATTCCCAAGGACCACATCCTCACCGCCGCGCTCAAGACGCTCGACGTTCCCGGCAGCATGGACGCCACCAACTCGGCCCTGGTCAAGCTGCCCAGCGGCGCGAAGAACCTGATCATCGGCGGCATGAACGACAACACCGTGCTCGGCGGCGTGCGCGCCACCGAAAGCGCCGGCTTCAAGGCGGCCAACGTGATCGGCATCGGTATCAATGGCACCGATGCCATTGGCGAGTTGAAAAAGCCCGACAGCGGCTTCTTCGGTTCCATGCTGCCCAGCCCGCATATCGAGGGCTACAACACGGCGCTGGCGATGTACGAGTGGGTCACGACGGGTAAAGAACCGGCAAAGTACACGGCCATGGATGAAGTGACGCTGATCACCCGCGCCAACTTCCAGCAGGAACTGACCAAGATCGGTCTGTGGAAATGACCGGCGCGGCCTTGCGCTTCAATGGCATCGGCAAGGAGTTTCCCGGGGTCAAGGCTCTGGCGCAGATCAGCTTTGAAGCACGGCCGCACACGGTCCACGCGCTGATGGGCGAGAACGGCGCAGGCAAGTCGACGCTGCTGAAAATATTGGGCGGTGCCTACATCCCCAGCAGCGGCACGGTGCAGATCGGCGAGCAGACCATGGCCTTCAAATGCGCCGCCGACAGCATTGCCAGTGGTGTCGCGGTGATCCACCAGGAGTTGCACCTGGTGCCGGAAATGAGCGTGGCCGAGAACCTGTTCCTCGGGCATTTGCCGACGCGCTTTGGCGTGGTCAATCGAGGCCAGCTGCGCAAGCAGGCGCTGGCGTGCCTCAAGGGTCTGGCCGATGAGATCGACCCGGACGAAAAGCTGGGACGCCTGTCGCTCGGCCAGCGCCAACTGGTGGAAATCGCCAAGGCATTGTCCCGTGGCGCCCATGTGATTGCCTTCGACGAGCCGACCAGCAGCCTGTCGGCGCGGGAGATCGACCGCTTGATGGCGATCATCACGCGCCTGCGTGATGAGGGCAAAGTGGTGCTGTACGTGTCGCACCGCATGGAAGAGGTGTTCCGTATTTGCGACGCGGTGACGGTGTTCAAGGACGGCCGCTTCGTGCGCACGTTTGATGACATGCGGGCGCTGACCCATGACCAGTTGGTGACCTGCATGGTCGGGCGGGACATCCAGGACATCTACGATTATCGCCCGCGTGAGCAGGGCCAGGTGGCGCTCAAGGTCGATGAGCTGCTTGGCCCCGGCTTGCGTGAGCCGGTCAGTTTCCAGGTGCATCAGGGCGAGATCCTCGGCCTGTTCGGGCTGGTCGGGGCAGGGCGCACCGAGCTGCTGCGCTTGCTCAGCGGTTTGACCCGCAGTAGCGCCGGGCGCCTGGCGCTGTGCGGGGAAACACTGCAATTGCATTCACCTCGCGACGCGATCACCGCCGGGGTGTTGCTGTGCCCGGAGGATCGCAAGAAGGAAGGCATCATCCCGCTGTCCAGCGTGGCCGAGAACATCAACATCAGTGCCCGGGGTGCGCATTCGAGGTTTGGCTGGTTACTGCGCGAAGGTTGGGAAAAAGGCAACGCCGACCAACAGATCAAGGCGATGAAGGTCAAGACGCCGAATGCCGAGCAGAAAATCCTGTACCTCTCCGGCGGCAACCAGCAGAAGGCCATTCTCGGCCGCTGGCTGTCGATGCCGATGAAAGTGCTGCTGCTGGATGAGCCCACGCGCGGCATCGATATCGGCGCCAAGTCGGAGATTTACCAGATCATCCATAACCTGGCGGCGAGCGGTATTGCGGTGATCGTGGTGTCCAGCGACTTGATGGAAGTGATGGGCATCAGCGACCGCATCCTGGTGATGAGCGAAGGCGCCCTGACCGGCGCATTGCCCCGCGAGCAGGCGGATGAAGCACGGCTGTTGCAACTGGCTCTCCCGCGCTCGCGGGCTTGAAGAATGCGAGGTGAATGATGTCCGAAGTAAAAACTGCAAAAGGCTTCTGGCCGGGCTTCAACCAGCGCAAGTTCCTCGATGACTGGGTGATGCTGTTGGCGGCGCTGGGCATCTTTGTGCTCAGTGCGCTGTTTATCGACAACTTCCTCTCGCCCCTGAATATGCGTGGCCTGGGCCTGGCGATTTCCACCGTGGGCATTGCGGCGTGCACCATGCTGTTCTGCCTGGCGTCGGGGCACTTCGACTTGTCGGTGGGTTCAGTGATCGCCTGCGCCGGAGTGGTCGCGGCCATCGTCATGCGCGATACCGACAGCGTGATGCTGGGCATCGGCGCGGCCTTGTTGATGGGGCTGATCGTCGGGCTGATCAATGGCATCGTCATTGCCAAGTTGCGCATCAACGCGTTGATCACGACGCTGGCGACCATGCAGATCGTGCGCGGCCTGGCCTACATCTTCTCCAACGGCAAGGCGGTGGGGGTGATGGATGAAGGCTTCTTCGTGTTCGGCAACGGCCAATTGATGGGCGTGCCGGTGCCGATCATCATCACCGTGGTGTGTTTTGTGTTCTTCGGCTGGCTGCTCAACTACACCACTTACGGGCGCAACACCATGGCCATCGGTGGCAACCAGGAAGCGGCGTTGCTGGCTGGGGTGAACGTCGATCGTACCAAGATCATCATCTTTGCCGTGCACGGTCTGATCGGCGCCCTGGCCGGGGTGATCCTGGCCTCGCGCATGACCTCGGGCCAACCGATGATCGGCCAGGGGTTCGAGCTGACGGTGATCTCCGCCTGCGTGCTGGGCGGGGTGTCGTTGAGTGGCGGTATCGGCATGATCCGGCATGTGATTGCCGGGGTGTTGATTCTGGCGATCATCGAGAATGCGATGAACCTGAAAAACATCGACACGTTCTACCAATACGTGATCCGCGGTTCGATCCTGTTGCTGGCGGTGATCATTGACCGCCTGAAACAACGCTGACCCCACATTGGATCTGCACTGTATTGACGCCCGGTATTTGCCATAATGCCGCTCGTTTTCGTACCACCACATAGGCCCGATATGCAGGAAAACGCCCACACCCCCGTCAAAGACGCCGCCCCCACCGGCACCCAGACCCTGCTGCGTGGCCTGGGCGTGGTGCAGGCGGTGGCGGCCGGTGCGCGCGACTTGAAGGAAATCGCCAAGCGCATTGGCACCACCCGCAGTACCACCCACCGCCTGGCCAGTTGCCTGGTGGAGGAGCGTTACCTGCGCGTGGTGCCGCAAGTCGGTTATCTGCTGGGGCCGAAGTTGATTGAACTGGGGTTCCAGGCCCGCGAAGAGTTGCCGTTGGTGACCTTGGCCGTGCCGTATCTGGACGAGCTGTCGGCCCTGACCGGAGACACCATCCACCTGGCGATTCGTGAATACGACGACGTGCTCTACCTGCATAAGAACCCCGGCCGCAATGGCCCGGAAATGCGCTCGCGGGTCGGCCATCGCATGCCGTTGGCGCGTACCGGTATCGGCAAGGCGCTGCTGTTGGATGACAGCGTAGAAGAGTGGCAGCGCCTGTACGAAGTCAGCTTGCCGGCCAGTGGTAAAAGCCAGGCATGGCCGCAACATCCGGAGCAATCCTGGGCGCAGTTCGAGCAGCGCATGCGGGAATATGTGGTGGGAGGGTATGCGTTCGATCTGGAAGACAACGAACCGTCGATCCGTTGTGTGGCGGCCCCGGTGCGCGACGCCAGCCGGCGAATCGTCGCCGGCATCAGCATCGCCAGTACCGTGCCCTATATGCCGCTGGAAAAAATGGCCGAGCTGATCCCTGTGGTCAAACAGGTCGCAGCCCGGCTGTCGGCGGAGTTGGGCGCGAAAGCCTGATCAGGCTTTCAGGGTCGCCATGTCGATGACAAAGCGGTACTTCACATCACCGGCGATCATGCGGGTGTAAGCCTCGTTGATCTGGCGGATGTCGAGCATTTCGATATCGCACGTGATGTTGTGCTCTGCGCAGAAATCCAGCACTTCCTGGGTTTCGGCAATGCCGCCGATCAACGAACCGGCCAGCACCTTGCGCCCCAGCACCAACTTGGCCGCATTCACTGGCGGGTCCACCGGCTCGATCAGGCCGACCAGGATGTGCACGCCGTCAAAGCGCAGTACGTCGAGGTAGGGGTTCAGGTCGTGCTGCACGGGGATGGTGTCGAGCAGGAAGTCGAAGCTGCCGGCGGCGGCTTTCATCTGCTCGGCATCGGTGGACACGATCACGTGATCGGCGCCCTGGCGACGGCCTTCTTCGGCCTTGCTCGCCGAGCGGGTAAACAGGGTCACTTCAGCGCCCATGGCCTTGGCGAACTTGATGCCCATATGGCCCAGGCCACCCATGCCGAGCACGCCGACTTTATCGCCGGCCTTCACGCCGTAATGCTTGAGCGGCGAGTAGGTGGTGATGCCGGCGCAGAGGATCGGCGCGGCGCTGGCCAGGTCGAGCGTGGCCGGGATCTTCACCACAAAGTGCTCGCTGACCACGATGCTGTCCGAGTAGCCGCCCATGGTGTTGCTGCCGTCTACGCGGTCCGGGGTGGCATAGGTCATGGTCGGACCTTCCAGGCAGTATTGCTCCAGGTCGGATTTGCACGCCTCGCAGTGGCGGCACGAGTCGACCATGCAGCCCACGCCGACCAGGTCGCCGACTTTATGCGCGGTGACGTTGGCGCCGATGGCGGTGACCTTGCCGACGATCTCGTGGCCCGGCATCAGCGGGTACACGGCGATGCCCCATTCGTTGCGGGCCTGGTGGATGTCGGAGTGGCAGACGCCGCAGTAGAGAATCTCGATGGCCACGTCATCGGCGCGCGGGCTGCGGCGCTGGAACGACATGGGGGCGAGGGGAGTGGTGGCCGACTGGGCGGCATAACCGATGGCGGTGTACATGGTGAACCTCGCAAAAGGAATGAACAGGGAGGTGGCGCATTCTGCGCGCCGACCCTGGGAGCGAACATGGCAAATGCTCCGAGTCTCATGCCTATTCGTCCGGGAGTGCCCCCGGTTTGGATTCATTGGCCGCCAGACCTGCGATGATGTTCTCATCCCTTGTTCACGAAGTTTTTTGCCATGTTGTTGACTCGCCATCTCGATGCCAACGCGACGTTGGTTGCCTTGATTGAGGGGCTGGCGCCCCGCGACGGTTTTTCGCCCACTCATTTGCCTGGCGTGCAGCTTCTGCGCGCCAGTTGTGATGTGGCGCGTGGGCCGCAGATCTATGAACCGAGCCTGATGTTCGTCGCCCAAGGCAGCAAGGTCGCCTACCTTGGGCCGCGCACGTTGGAGTACGGCGCCGGGCACTACTTGATCCAGGCGATGCCGGTGCCGTTCGAGTGCGAGACGTTCGCCATGGCTGCGGATGCGCCGCTGCTGGGTGTGACGGTGGGCATTGACCGCGTCGTGCTGGGCGAGTTGGTCATGGCCATGGGCATTCAGGCCGGGCCGCCGCCGACGGCGCAGACGCTGGAGTCGATGAGTTCGGTGGTGTTGGATGATGCCATGCGCGGATGTGTCGAGCGGCTGCTGGAGTGCCTGCACGATCCGCTGGAAAGCCGGATCCTGGGGCCGGCGCGGGTGCGCGAGTTATTGTTCACTGCGTTGCGCGGGCCGCAGGCCGATGTACTGCGCGCACTGGTGGAACAGCAGGGGCAGTTTTCACGGATTGCCACCTCGCTCAATCACCTGCATGCCCATTACGCCGAGCCGCTGAATATCGAGACCCTGGCGGGCTATGCGCACATGAGTGCGTCGACGTTTCATGAGCACTTCAAGCGCTGCACCTTGTTGTCGCCGGTGCAGTATCTGAAGCGTCTGCGTTTGCTCAAGGCCCAGCAGTTACTGTTGGTGGAGGGCATGGGCGTGGCGCAGGCGGCGCACAGTGTGGGGTACCAGAGCACGTCGCAGTTCAGCCGGGAATACAAACGCTACTTTTTGCGCAATCCGGGCGAAGAGCGAGCGGCCTAGTAATAACGTCGCGGGTCGGACTCGATCAGGCTGGCCAATTTGGTCAGGGCAAAGCGCAGTTCGTCCTGGCTGGTGGATGACATCAGCACCAGTCGCACGCTGCGCGTGACCCCGGAACGTTCGGCCTGGAACTGCGTACCACTGAGTACCAGCACGCCATTGGCGCGCGCCAGCATGGTGAATTCGTCGCTGGTCCAAGGCTCCGGCAGTGTCAGCCAGACATGGTAGGAGTACGGCTGGGTCTTGAGTTCGAAGTTGGCGAAGATCTCCTGGGCAATCGCCTGCCTGCCGGCGGCTTCGTTGCGCTGGATGCGCATCAGTTTTTTGTCCAGGCCTTCGGTGATGACATTGCTGGCCAGTTGCGCGGTCAGCGGCGATGGCATCCATACGCTGCTGCGCACCATCGACGTGAGGCGTGAAAGTAGTTTTGGCGGGCTATAGAGATAGCCGATGCGCAGCGCGGGCATCACTGACTTCGACAGGCTGGTGAGGTACACCGAGCGATCCGGGGCAAACGCCGACAGGGGTTTGATTGACGGGTCGGTGGCGAGGAAACCATAGATGTCATCGTCGAGAATGATGAAGTCGAACTCCTCCGCCAGCGCCGCGATTTGTGCCCGGCGTCGTTGCGACATGATCGCCGCCGTCGGGTTCTGACAGGTCGCCACGCACACCAGCATGGCGGGTTTTTCGCGCTGGCACAGCTCGCGCAACGCCTCGGGAATGATCCCTTCATCGTCCATCGGCACGCCACGCAGGCGGCGTTCAAGGCCGTGGGCCAGGGAAATGATGCCGGGATAGCAGAGTTCTTCGCACAGCACCAAGTCGCCGGCGTTGGTCAGGGCACTCATTGCGACCATCAAGCCGTGCTGGGCGCCGGCGGTGATGATCACCTGCTGCCATTGTGCGTCGGGCAACGAATGCCGCAGCCACTGCGCCCCCGCCTCACGGTGTGCCGGGTGCCCGCCGTCTGGCGCGTAATCCAGGGCTCGGGCGAAATCGGTGCTCTTGGCCAAACCCACGAGTGCATCGCGCAGCCAGTATTCCAGGGTTTCGCTGGAGGGCTTGATGATCGAAAGATCGAGCAGTTCGGACTGACCCAGGTTCAGTGTTGCAGCGCTGTTACTGGCGGGCAGCTCCAGCTGTTTTTGATTGAGCACATACGTGCCGCGCCCCACTTCCCCCTGCACCAGCTTACGCCGATGAGCTTCGCTATAGGCCCGGCTGATGGTGCCCGGTGTGACATTCAGCGTCGTGGCCAGCTCCCGCAAGGTCGGAAGACGGTCACCCTCGCTCAACACGCCGTTATTGATATCGCGCGCCAACGCATCGGCAATCGACAAATACATCGGCTGGTTGAACTCGCTTAGCTGGGGAACCCACATGAATGATCACTGCCCATCGTAGAAATGATGAATATCCGAGCATATCACATGGAGGTTAGACAACTGATAAATCGAGCTAATTTGTGGATTGAGTCGATTGATATCGTGATTGAGTCGCAGGGGATTCAGCAAGGGTGATATTTTTTTTTAATAAAATAGCTAATTAAATCAACTTGTTATTATGTTTATTGGGCGAAAATCAAGACCGCCGGCAAAAAAACATCTCGTAACAACCTCGCTGCCTATTGAATCAATTCAATTCATTCAAATACACTCGTCTCGAATCGAATCAATCGACTCAATCAATCCACTGATCACTGCGCGACTCCGCCGCGCCAAGTCGAGACATCATGGACACACTCAGAAAGGATCTATCCCTGTCAGCCGTCATCGCGGGCTTCATCGCCGTGATCATTTCGTATGCCGGCCCCTTGATCATCGTGTTTCAGGCGGCCAAGGAAGCGCACCTGCCCAATGACGTGGTGTCTTCATGGATCTGGGCGATTTCCATCGGTAGCGGCATCACCGGTCTGTTCCTGAGCTGGCGCCTGCGGGTACCGGTCATTACGGCATGGTCAACACCGGGGGCGGCGCTGCTGGTGTCGATGCTGCCCACTGTGACCCTGCCGCAGGCTATCGGTGCGTACGTGGTGGCGTCGGTGATCATTGCGCTCGTCGGTTTGTCCGGCGCGTTCGACAAGCTGATGAGTCGACTGCCCAAAGCGATCGCCGCCGCCATGCTGGCGGGCATTCTGTTTCGCTTTGGCGCTGAACTGTTTACCTCGATCAAGCTGCAGCCGGCGCTGGTGCTGTCGATGATCGCGGCCTACTTGATGTTCAAACGCTTTTCGCCGCGCTACGCCATTCTGTCGGTGTTGATTATCGGGTGTGCCGTAGCCGCCTCGTTTGGCGAGCTCAACAGCGGTGCAATCACCATCGCCGTGGCACATCCGGTGTTTATTGCGCCGGAGTGGAACTGGCACGCGATCATCAACATCGGCCTGCCGCTGGCGCTGGTGACACTGACCGGCCAATACGTGCCGGGCATGGCCGTGTTGCGCACTTCGGGCTACAACACCCCGGCGCGTTCGATCATCTCGGTCACGGCCATCGGTTCGGTCCTGATGGCACCGTTCGGCTCCCACGGCTTCAACCTCGCTGCGATTACCGCCGCTATCTGCACCGGCCGCGAAGCCCATGAAAACCGCGATAAACGCTACATCGCGGGGATCGCATGCGGGGTGTTCTACATCCTGATGGGGACCTTTGGCGCGACCCTGGCCTCCGTGTTTTCCGCACTGCCCAAAGAATTGATTGCGTCGCTGGCCGGCCTGGCGCTGTTCGGTGCAATCAGTGCCGGGCTCACCGGTGCCATGGCGGACGAGAAACAACGGGAGGCGGCATTGATTACCTTTTTGGTGACGGCGTCGGGCATGAGTTTCCTCGGTCTGGCCGCAGCGTTCTGGGGCCTGATTTTTGGCCTGGTGGCGCACTTCGTGTTGACGTACACCCGGGAAAGCAAAGCTGCCGCATTGGCCGAGGGCAGCCGACCATGAGCGCCTGTTATGACTTTATTGTGGTGGGCGGTGGCATCGCCGGGGTGTCTGCGGCGTATGAGCTGGCGGCCCATGGCAGTGTCTGCCTGCTCGAGCGCGAACAGCAGTTGGCCTATCACACCACCGGCCGCTCGGCGGCCATTTCCATGGAAAGCTATGGCAACCAGCAGATCCGCTCGCTGACCTGTGCTTCCCGGCGTTTTTTCGAGAGCCCGCCCGAAGGCCTGGCCGAACACCCGTTATGGTCGCCACGCGGCGCGTTGATCGTGGCGCAGGCCACGCGAGTGGAGGCACTGACGGCGCGTTTGCGTGCCGTGCTCGAGCAGGTGCCGAGCGCCAGGCTCCTTGACGATAAGCAGGTGCTGGAGCTGGCGCCGTACCTGGCCGAAGGCGTCTGGAGCGCCGGTATCTACGAACCCAGCGCTTTCGATCTGGATGTGCATGGCATTCACGGCGCCTACCTCGGTGGCTTTCGAGCTCGCGGCGGTGTGATCAAGCGTGAGGCCGAGGTGGTGCGCGGCGAACATCGTAACGGTCATTGGGCCCTGCATACCGCTGACGGCCAACGGTTGGAAGCGGCCGTCGTGGTCAACGCCGCCGGCGCCTGGGCCGATGAGCTCGCCGAGCGCTGCGGTATGGAAAAGGTCGGTGTGCGGCCGCTGCGTCGCACGGTGCTGGCCGTTGACCCGCACTGTGACGTGCACCACACGCCTTACCTGGGCACCATTGACGAAGATATTTTCATCAAGCCCGAAGCCGGGCGTCTGATCGTTTCGCCCTGTGATGAAAGCCCCTCGCTGCCCTGCGATGCGTTGCCGGAAGAACTGGATCTGGCCATCACGATGGACCGCCTGCAAAGCACA
This sequence comes from Pseudomonas palleroniana, assembly GCF_022836895.1. Taxonomy (NCBI): domain Bacteria; kingdom Pseudomonadati; phylum Pseudomonadota; class Gammaproteobacteria; order Pseudomonadales; family Pseudomonadaceae; genus Pseudomonas; species Pseudomonas palleroniana. The sequence goes on from NZ_CP092411.1 coordinate 2,076,828, forward strand.
ACGCGTTTGCGTCCACGCTCGATCATCAACAAGTGGGCGGGCCTGCGCACTTTTGTCGCTGACCGCTCCCCGGTACTCGGCCAAGACCCGCAGCAAGAAAGCTTTATCTGGCTGGCCGCGCTGGGTGGCTACGGCATTCAGGCTGCGCCGGCCATTGCCCGGTTGTGCAGCCACGCAGCGCTGGGCATCGCCATGCCGGCGGACCTCGCGGCGCTGAAACTCAACTACCAGCATTTTTCCCCGTCCCGTTGCCGTGACGAGGATTTTTCAGGCCTGGCCGTCACACAGGTTGCCGATTTGCACTAACCCCAACCCGCTTAACAAGGAACGTCACCATGCAGACAAATGCTCAGCTCCAGCCTGTCGCCAAGCCTTTCCTGGGCGAAGACAACGTGATTTTCACTGACAAGGCGCCGCTGCCACTGGGGACGTATTCCCAGGGTATCAAGGTCAGCCACGGGCAAACCATTTACCTCTCGGCGCAGACCCCGGTCTCGGCGTTGAGCAATGAGGTGCTGGCCAAGGACTTCGAAGGCCAGTTGCGCCAGACCCTGGACAACTTGCAGCAAATGGCCGAAGCGGCGGGTGGCACCTTGGCGAATGTGGTCAAGGTCACGGCGTTCATCACTGACCTGAGCGAATTTCCCACGCTCAACCGGGTGATGGAGGAGTACTTCACCAAACCGTATCCAGCCCGTACGACTGCCGGCGCCAGTGCCCTGGCACGCAACACCCTGGTTGCCATCGACGCGATCATGGTGGTCTGAAACACCTTGCGTCCGTGAAGTGCCCGCCGGCCCAAAGGGGCCGGCTTCGGCGGGAACCACCCGCACGTCATACTTTCAGGAGGGGGCTATGAATCATTCGTGTAGAGAGTATGTGTTGCAGTGCCTGGTGTGTGATCGCAGCTACCAGCCGCATGAGGTCAGCTATTACTGCCCTCATTGCAAGACTGAAGGGGCGCTCGATGCGCTTTACGACTACCCGACGCTCAAACGCGAATGGTCCAGGGGCCGTCTGGCCCACGATCATGCCCGTGGCATGTGGCGCTATGACCGGTTGATGCCGTTGAGTTCGACGCAATTCATTCCGCCGTTACTGGTGGGGAACACGCCGCTGTATTCGCGCCCGGAACTTCTCGGCAAGGGGTCGCGAATCAAAGTCTTTATCAAGGATGAATCCCGCCAGCCCACCGGGTCGCTGAAGGATCGCGCCAGTGCCCTGGCTGTGGCCCACGCCATGCAATCCGGCGCACGCACCATCGCGGTGGCAAGCACCGGCAACGCCGCTTCGGCCCTGGCCGGAATGAGCGCCAGCCTGGGCCTGCGCAATGTGATTTACCTGCCCAAGACTGCACCCCGGGAAAAGCTCGCGCAGATGCAAGGCTACGGCGCCGAGATTGTGCTGGTGGACGGCCAATACGACGAAGCCTTCGAGCAATGCCTTGACGCCTGCGAAACCCACGGCTGGTACAACCGCACCACCGGAATCAATTCGTACATGAGCGAAGGCAAGAAAACCGTAGCGTTCGAGCTGTGCGAACAGCTCAACTGGCAAGTCCCGGACCTGGTGTTCGTGCCGGTGGGTAATGGCTGCATTCTCGGCTCGGTCTACAAGGGTTTTTTCGACTTGCTGCAGTTGGGCTGGATTGAGCGTATTCCACGCCTGATCGGCGTGCAGGCCGAGCACAGTAATTTCATGTACCGCGCCTGGCGCAGTGGCCAGCCCATGCAGCAGGTAGAACGCATTCCCCCCACCAGCCTGGCCAGCAGCATCAACGTAGCCCTGCCGCGCGACCGTCTCAAAGCCCTGCGTGCGGTAACCGCCAGCGAGGGTGAGTTCATTTGCGTCAGTGACCCGAGCATTGTTGCCGCCGCTTCCCGGCTAGCCGCCAGTACCGGGGTGTTTCCCGAAGCGGGCGCCGCCAGCGCGTTCGCCGGGTTGCTCAAATATGCCGAGGAGAATCCCGGCACTGCGCAAACTGCCGTGATCCTGATCACCGGCAGCGGCTTGAAAGACACTTCCATTTTTCTATCCGACTCGGCCAGAAACCTGTCACGGGTGCAGTCGCATTCCGTGCCTGCGGCACTGGCCGACGAGTTCACCTGAGGAATCACAGCATGAGCCTGCAAAATTTTGACCCCGCCGTAGCCCGCTTGATCGAGCGTGAGCGCAACCGTCAGGAAACCCACCTGGAACTGATTGCGTCAGAAAACTACGTCAGCGACGAAGTGCTCCAGGCCCAGGGCTCGGTGCTCACCAACAAGTATGCCGAGGGCTATCCGGGCAGGCGCTATTACGGCGGGTGCGGCGTTGTCGACGAGATCGAAAACCTGGCCATAGAGCGCGCCCGCAAACTGTTCAATTGCGAGTACGTCAACGTCCAGCCGCACTCCGGGTCCCAGGCGAACCAGGCCGTGTTTCTGGCGGTGCTTGAACCGGGCGACGCTATCCTGGGGATGTCCCTGGCCCATGGCGGTCACTTGACGCACGGCGCCTCGGTGAATTTTTCGGGCAAGTTCTACCGGGCGTTTTCCTACGGCCTGGAGCGTGAAACCGAGACTCTCGACTACGCCGAGATGGAAGCGCTGGCCCGAGAACACAAACCGAAGTTGATCATCGCCGGGGCTTCTGCCTATTCGCGAACCATCGATTTCCAGCGTTTTCGCAAGATCTGCGACGAAGTCGGCGCCTACTTGATGGTGGATATGGCGCACTACGCCGGGTTGATCGCGGCAGGGGTGTACCCATCGCCCGTCGGTATCGCCGATTTCATCACCTCCACCACCCACAAGACCTTGCGTGGTCCGCGCGGCGGCTTGATCCTGGCAAAGGCGCAATACGCGGCGCTGCTCGACAAGACCATTTTTCCCGTTTATCAGGGCGGGCCGCTGATGCATGTCATCGCCGCCAAAGCCGTGGCGTTCAATGAGGCGTTAAGCGATGGGTTCAGGCACTACCAGCAACGGGTGATCGACAACGCCCGCACCATGGCCGGCATTCTCACGCGCCGTGGTTTGCGCGTGGTGTCCGGTGGCACCGATTGCCATATGTTCCTGCTCGATCTGCGCTCGATGAACATCACCGGCAAAGATGCCGAGGCGTTGCTGGAGAGCGCCCACATCACACTGAACAAGAATGCGATCCCTGATGACCCGCAGAAACCGGCGGTCACCAGCGGCATTCGCATCGGCACGCCGGCGCTGACCACTCGTGGTTTTGGCGAAGCGGAGTGCGCCGAAGCGGCGAACCTTATCGCTGACTTGCTGGAGCAGCCCAATAACGCGGCGCTGCTGGATAAGACTCGGCGCCGGGTGATGCATTTGTGTGAATGTTTTCCGGTGTATTTGTTGCGCTGATACAAAAAAGCCAACGCCGAAGGGCGTTGGCTTTTTTATACGGCTGGCTTACATATTCGGGTAAGTCGGCCCACCCGCGCCTTCCGGCGTGACCCACGTGATGTTCTGCGAAGGGTCCTTGATGTCACAGGTCTTGCAGTGCACGCAGTTCTGGGCGTTGATCTGGAAGCGCTTCTCGCCGTCTTCCTGGGTGATCACTTCATACACGCCCGCCGGGCAGTAGCGTTGCGCCGGTTCATCGTAGAGCGGCAGGTTGGTGCCGATCGGGATGCTCGGGTCCTTGAGCTTCAAGTGGCACGGTTGCTCTTCTTCGTGGTTGGTACCGGAGATGAACACCGAGCTCAGCTTGTCGAAGCTCAGTTTGCCGTCGGGTTTCGGGTAGTCGATCTTCTTGCTGTCCTTGGCGAGCTTCAGGCAGGCGTAGTCCGGCTTGGTGTCGTGCAGGGTGAACGGCATTTTGCCGCCGAGGATATTCTGGTCGAACCAGTTGAAGCCGGCACCGAGGATCGGGCCGAACTTGTGCATCGCCGGGCCGAAGTTGCGGCTGGCGAACAATTCTTCGTAGAGCCAGCTGGACTTGAAGCTGTCGACGTAAGCGGTCAGTTCATCGCCGCCTTCGGATTCGGCGAACAGACGGTCGGCCACGGCGTCGGCGGCGAGCATGCCGGACTTCATCGCGGTGTGGCTGCCTTTGATCTTGGCGAAGTTCAGGGTGCCGAGGTCGCAACCGATCAGCGCGCCACCTTTGAAGACCATCTTCGGCAGCGAGTTCAGGCCGCCTTTGCAGATGGCACGGGCGCCGTAGCTGATGCGCTTGCCGCCTTCGAGGTACTGGGCCAGCACCGGGTGGTGCTTGAGGCGCTGGAATTCATCGAAGGGCGACAGGAAGGTGTTGCTGTAGGACAGGTCGACAATAAGGCCGACAACCACCTGGTTGTTCTCCAGGTGATAGAGGAACGAGCCGCCAGTGTTTTCGGCGCTCATGATGTCCAGCGGCCAACCGGCGGTGTGCACCACCAGGCCAGGTTGATGCTTGGCTGGGTCGATTTCCCAGATTTCCTTCAGGCCGATGCCGTAGTGCTGCGCGTCGGCATCGCTGTCCAGGTTGAAGCGCTTGATCAGTTGCTTGCCGATGTGGCCACGGCAACCCTCGGCGAACAGCGTGTACTTGCCGCGCAGTTCCATGCCTGGGGTGTAGACGCCTTCTTTCGGATGGCCTTCGCGGTCGACGCCGAGGTCGCCGGTGATGATCCCGCGGACCACGCCATTTTCGTCGAACAGCGCTTCCTGGGCGGCGAAGCCTGGGTAGACTTCAACGCCCAGGTTCTCGGCCTGCTGGGCCAGCCAGCGGCACAGGTTGCCCAGGGAGATGATGTAGTTGCCTTCGTTGTGCATGGTCTTGGGCACAAAGAAGTCGGGCACCTTGGTGGAGGTTTCGGGGCTGCGCAGTACATAGATGTCATCGCGCACCACGGGGGTGTTGAGCGGGGCACCGAGTTCCTTCCAGTCCGGGAACAGTTCGTTCAGGGCACGTGGTTCGAACACGGCACCGGAGAGGATGTGGGCGCCGACTTCGGAGCCTTTCTCGACCACGCAGACGCTGATTTCTTTACCGGCTTCGGTGGCCTTCTGCTTCAGTCGGCAGGCGGCAGACAGGCCCGCCGGGCCGGCGCCGACGATGACCACGTCGAATTCCATGTATTCGCGTTCCACAGGCTATCTCCTACTCAAGGCTCAACAGGCTTTTTTTTCTAATGGGTGGAGGTTTCGGTGACGTCTGGCGCCTAGGCCTGACCCACCTTGCTCTCTAGGTGGCGCATTATATATAGACCACTGTCAGCGTCCAATACAAACGTTTGTTTGAATTGCTTGGAAGCTAGGTAAATCAAAGCAACGCGGCTTATGACAGGCTACTTTGGCGTATTGACCAGAATAGGCGTTCCGGTCAATATACGGTCGGTTTTGCGCTTACCGTAGGCAGACTGCAGGTTTCAAGAGCACGTCCAAAGGCAGGAAAGGTGAAGCGTGCCTCAGCGATGGCGCGCAGTTTACACGCTGCGATAAAGAATGACCTCCCGGTCACCACTGACGAACGGTCATCGCTATCCCATTGTCGTGCCATCTCTGCCGTCTTTGGAGGTGCCCTTGTGTGCCGATGAGCATCAACCGCCAGGTTCGCCTAGGCGACTTTCTTTTCACCGGAGAGTAACGAGGAATCCATGAAGGTTCTTGTAGCTGTCAAACGCGTTGTCGATTACAACGTGAAAGTTCGCGTCAAGGCGGACAATTCCGGCGTCGACCTCGCTAACGTCAAAATGTCGATGAACCCTTTCTGCGAAATCGCCGTGGAAGAAGCCGTGCGCCTGAAAGAGAAAGGCGTGGCGACTGAAATCGTGGTGGTTTCCATCGGCCCGACCACTGCTCAAGAGCAGTTGCGTACTGCCCTGGCACTGGGCGCCGACCGCGCCATCCTGGTCGAGTCCGCTGAAGAGCTGACTTCCCTGGCCGTTGCCAAGTTGCTCAAAGCCGTTGTCGACAAGGAACAGCCTCAGCTGGTGATCCTTGGCAAACAGGCCATCGACAGCGACAACAACCAGACTGGCCAGATGCTGGCTGCACTGACCGGTTACGGCCAGGGCACCTTCGCCTCCAAAGTCGAAGTGAGCGGCGACAGCGTAGCGGTCACCCGTGAGATCGACGGCGGTGCACAGACGGTTTCCCTGAAACTGCCGGCCATCGTCACTACCGACCTGCGTTTGAACGAGCCGCGCTACGCGTCGCTGCCAAACATCATGAAAGCCAAGAAGAAGCCGCTTGAAACGCTGACTCCGGATGCTTTGGGCGTTTCCACCGCCTCCACCAACAAGACTGTCAAAGTCGAAGCACCGGCTGCACGCAGCGCGGGCATCAAGGTCAAGTCGGTGGCTGAACTGGTCGAGAAACTGAAAAACGAAGCGAAGGTAATCTAATCATGACTATCTTGGTAATCGCTGAACACGACAACAAAGTGCTGGCCCCGGCCACTCTGAACACCGTGGCTGCCGCTGCGAAAATCGGTGGTGATATCCACGTACTGGTTGCAGGCCAGGGCGCTGGTGCCGTAGCTGAAGCCGCCGCGAAAATCGCGGGCGTGAGCAAAGTCCTGAACGCTGACAATGCCGCCTACGCGCATCAGCTGCCGGAAAACGTTGCTCCGCTGGTTGCAGAACTGGGCAAGGGCTACAGCCACATCCTGGCTGCCGCGACCTCCAACGGCAAAAACATCCTGCCACGCGTTGCCGCGCAGCTGGACGTTGACCAGATCTCCGAGATCATCTCGGTAGAAAGCGCTGACACGTTCAAGCGCCCGATCTACGCCGGTAACGCTATCGCGACCGTACAGTCCAACGCCTCGGTCAAAGTCATCACCGTGCGTGCCACCGGTTTCGACCCGGTTGCCGCAGAAGGCGGCTCGGCTGCCATTGAAGCCGTTGCCGCTGCCCACGACGCCGGTACTTCCGGCTTTGTTGGCGAAGAGCTGGCCAAGTCGGACCGTCCTGAGCTGACCGCTGCCAAGATCGTCGTTTCGGGCGGCCGTGGCATGCAGAACGGTGACAACTTCAAGCACCTGTACGCCCTGGCCGACAAGCTGGGCGCGGCGGTCGGCGCTTCCCGCGCTGCTGTCGACGCAGGTTTCGTACCCAACGACATGCAGGTCGGCCAGACCGGCAAGATCGTTGCGCCGCAGCTGTACATCGCCGTCGGTATCTCCGGTGCGATCCAGCACTTGGCGGGTATGAAAGACTCCAAAGTGATCGTTGCGATCAACAAGGACGAAGAAGCCCCGATCTTCCAGGTGGCTGATTACGGCCTAGTGGCGGACTTGTTCGAAGCAGTGCCTGAGCTGGAGAAGCTGGTCTAATCCAGCGGCTTCACTTATAAAGAGCCCGGTCCTTGTGACCGGGCTTTTTTTTGACTATTCGGAGAGCTTCGCCATGCAACTGCGCCCCTGGGTGGTACTGCTGGGCCTCACGCTGCTGCCAAGCCTGGCGCTGGCCGCCGGCAAGTGTGAGCGCCTGGTGATTACCGGCAGCCCGGACGCACCGCCCTTGTTGTGGCGCGATCCCCAGGACCCGACGCATCTGATCGGCGCCACCGCCGACGTGCTGCAACAAGTCGGCAAGGACCTTGGCCTGAAAATCGACCTGCTCTACGGCGGCAAACGCTCCCTGGCCCTGGATGAGGTGCGCAGCGGGCGCATGGACCTGCTTGCCGATGCGCCGCTGAACCTGGGTGAGTTGGAAACTCTTGATTATATCCACCCGGCGTTGGTGCAGATCGATTACCTGGTCTGGACCCGCAAGGACTCGCCCCTGGTCTACACCACGGCCGCCGATCTGCACGGCCATAAAGGCGCGGTGTCGGAACGTGCCCGCCTGAGTGCAGGCCTGGAAACGTTCGCGGGCCAGCAGTTGAACCTGCAACGCTTGCCCAGCCTGACGCCGGCCTTCCAGAAATTGCTGCTCGGGGAAGTGGACTACGTCATTGCCGGGCGCTATTCCGGGATGGCCATGGCCCAGAGTCTGGGCATGAGCAACGATCTGGTTGCGCGCGAAACCCCGGTCGACCAGCCCGGATTGTACTTGGCGGTTTCCCACAACTCGGCCTGCAATGATCCGTGGCTGCGCGGACAGCTGGCCAAAAAGATGACAGAATTGCCCACGTCCGACGTCGCGCACACCGCGCTGCAGCGCAATCTTGAGCGCTGGAAAGCGCAACTGCAGCAACCCGTCGGCACCTCAGCAAAGTAAGGATTTACCGTGACTCTTCGACCTTTTTTCGCGGCCCTCGCCGTTGTCGCTTTGGCGGGATGTGCCGCTGATCCTGCGCCGAATGAACAGATTCGCCTCACCCAGCAAGCCTTGGAACAAGCCAGCGCCGTGGGTGCCAATACCGATGAATCACCTGACCTGAAACTGGCTGAAGACAAGTTCGCCAAGGCCAAGGCTGATATGGCTGGCCAATCCTATAAGGATGCGCGCATGCAGGCCGAACAGGCCGAGCTGGACGCGCGCCTCGCCGAAGCGCGGATTCTGACTCGCAAAAGCCAGGAGCAACTGAACGTGCTCAACACCCGCATCACTCGCCTGCGCAAGCAATTGCAGTTGGGAGAAGCCCAATGAGCCCGATCATCCGTGGTTTGAGTTGTGCTCTGTTGCTGGGCAGTGCCGCCTTGGGGGGGTGTGCCAGCCAGCCTAACAGCGAGCAGGCGTTGCAGCAGGCCGGCAGTGACTTCCAGAAGGTCAAGGAAGACGCCAATGTGCTGCGTTTCGCGCCTAAAGACGTGATTCGTGCCGGTGAGTCGCTGGCTCGCGCCGACCGCCTGTCCAGTTATTGGGGCAGCGGTGCCGACGTGGTGCACTACGCCTACCTGAGCCAACGCTACAGCGCGATCGCCCGTGAGCATGCCGAGCAGGGTCTCAACGCCGAGCGCGGCACCAAGCTCGAACTGGAACGCCAGCGCCTGCAATTGGCCCTGCGGGAAAATAAACTGGCCAGCGTGCAGCAGCAGGGCAAGTGGGTTGAAGCACAGATCGCCAGCCTCACCACCCAGACGGACCGGGGCCTGGTGATGACCCTGGGGGATGTGCTGTTTGATACCGGCGAAGCTGATCTGCAGAACTCGGCCAGCCGTACAGTGCTGAAAATTGTGCAGTTCCTGCAACTGAACCCCAAGCGTCGGGTGCGCGTCGAGGGCTACACCGACAACACCGGGGGCGAGCAGGAGAACCTGAAACTGTCCCGCGACCGTGCCCAATCGGTGGCAGACCTGTTGATTGACCTGGGTATCGATGACAACCGTATCGAGGTCGAGGGTTACGGCGACCAGTACCCGGTGGAAGCCAATGCCTCCGAGCGTGGCCGCGCGCTGAACCGCCGGGTGGAAATTGTATTTTCGGACGAAAAGGGCCAACTGGGCGCCGCTCGCTGAGAACTCGTCTCCAATGAAACTGTAGGAGCGAGCAAGCTCGCTCCTACACGCGACACACCCCTACAGTTTTTGCTGTCACTCCCGCCTGCGCTCGACTATTGTGGCAACTGTCCCCGTACACTTCTAAACTGTGCCGGTATGTTTCACACAAAAATAAAATACCCGTGAAATCGAGTGCTGCGTCATGACCAATCTGTTGCTTTACCAACGTATTGCCCAGCAACTGGCTGAGGACATCCGGCGCGGTGTTTATCAACCGGGAGAGCGCGTGCCGTCGGTGCGCAAGATGAGCTCCCAGCTCAACGTCAGCCATGCCACCGTGTTGCAGGCTTACGCCAACCTGGAAGATCAGGGGCTGATCCGCGCGCGGCCACAGTCGGGCTACTACGTGCACCAGACACCTGCGCTGACGGCGCCCACGCCGGACATCGCACGGGTCGAGCGCCCAGGGTTGGTCACCCGCAGCAGCATCATTCAGCAGGTATTGGTCGAGTCGCGCCGCGAAGGTGTATTCCCGTTGGGCGCTGCGGTGCCGAGCGTCGACTACCTGCCGGTACGCGCACTGCACCAGCAGTTGGCCAAGGTCACGCGCTTCCAGAGCCCGCGGGCGTTCAGCTACATGTTCAGCCCCGGTTTCGAACCGCTGCGCCGCCAGGTGGCGATTCGCATGCGCGACGCCGGCGTCGTGGTGGACCCCTCCGAAGTGGTGATCACCCACGGCTGTGTGGATGCCTTGCAGATGTCATTGCGTGTGCTCACGCGGCCCGGCGACCTGATCGCGGCTGAATCGCCCACTTATTATGGGTTGCTGCAACTGGCCGATCTGCTGGGCCTCAAGGTCATCGAGATCCCCAGCGACCCCGCCACCGGCATGAGCCTGGAAGCCCTGCAACTGGCGGCGAACCAATGGTCGATCAAGGCCCTGGTATTGACCACCCGCCTGAGCAACCCCTTGGGCGCGACCATGCCGGAAGAGCGGCAGAAGCAGTTACTGCGCCTGGCCTCGGATTTCGATATCCAGATTGTCGAAGACGATATCTACGGCGAACTGATGTTCGAGGTCGGTCGCACCAAGGCCCTCAAAGCCTATGACCGCCTGGATCGAGTGATCTACTGCTCAAGTTTTTCCAAGACATTATCGCCCGGTGTGCGCATCGGCTGGATGATCGCCGGCAAGTACCAGCAGGAAATCCAGCGCCTGCAGATGTTCAGCACCCATTCCGCCTGCAGCGTCACCCAGATGGGCGTTGCCGCTTACCTGGAGAACGGTGGTTACGACCGGCATCTGCGCTACATCCGCCAGGAATACCGTAAGAATCTCAGCGCGTTCCAGCTGGCCGTGCAGCAGTATTTCCCTGAAGGCACGCAAATGACCCGCCCAACCGGCGGCTTTATCCTGTGGGTCAGTTTGCCGGGGCGGGTCAATACCCAGGAACTGCACGTGCGTGCCTTGCAACAGGGCATCAGCATTGCACCTGGGGTGATTTTCAGTAATACGGAACAGTTCAACCACTGTATTCGCCTCAACTGTGGGACGCCGTGGAATCGCGAGGCCGAGCGGGCACTGATGACCCTTGGCATGCTTGCCAGCCAGTTATGCCAGGAAACGGCGGCAGGCTTTTGAGGCATAGAAAGGGGACAGTTCGCCTGCATGGCTGATCACCGCGCTTGTCATGCAATGCACAACAAGCGAGCATATGGCTTTCTGCCGTTAATGCTGTTGGCGATATGACCTCTATTTTTCGCGCTGTCTGGATGATTGGCTTGTTGATCCTGTGTAACGTCGGCGCCGTGCTGGCCGCGTCGCCCGTGACTGAAACCAAGCCCGCCGCCCAGACTCAACAGAAGACGCCAGCGAAAAAAGCGACCCCCGTTAAAAAGAAAGCCGCGCCAGTAAAGAAGCGTGCACCGATCGCCAGCAAATCCAAGTCGGCCCACGAAGTGGCCCAGACCAAGTTGCCACCGGCACAGTTGGACCTGTCTTTGCCTGCGGACATGGTGCGGCACTTGCAGCCGATCGGCACCATGCCCAAGCCCAAGAGCGTGCCATTGTTGCCACCGATGTTTGGCGAAAAGCCAACCGATAACAGCGCGTTCCAGATCAACGGCCGCTTGCTCAGCAACGAGATGAAGCTGCAATTGCGCAATGAAGAGCGGCGTGAAGTGGAAGGCGCAGCGCTGGATTTCGAATTCAAGCAGTAAACTTTTCCCTCGCACGTGACGCTTGCCCTCGACCATCTGTCGCAGACTGGTCAGTCACTTTTGTTTTGCGCGAAAAACCCCTGTTGGACCATTTTAAAACGGCTGTTTTAGGGCGTAATCTAGCCCGGCCATCCCTATTGAGCCGTCGAGGACCTGTTGGTCATGAAATGCCGTGAAGGCTGTGGCGCTTGCTGCATCGCCCCCTCCATCAGTTCACCGCTGCCGGGAATGCCCAACGGCAAACCTGCGGGAGAACGCTGTGTGCACTTGTCGGTCGAACAGCTATGCCTGCTGTTCGGCCGCCCGGAGCGCCCGGCGGTGTGCAGTGATTTCAAGGCGGATATCGAAGTCTGCGGCAACGACCAGGCCGATGCGATCCGGCTGATTGGCTGGTGGGAGCAGATGACGGCGGCTTGATGGGCTTTACTATTGGAACTTCAACAATAAGGAATACAACAATGGGTTCACTGAAACGAATGGCTGTGTTGTGCGGTTTTACAGTGTTGTTCGCTGCCACTGCCCAGGCGGAAGACTGGCAGGTTGCCAAGGACGAAGACGGTATCAAAGTGTCCTTGAGCGAAATTGCCGGCTCCAAGTACAAGGCTTATCGCGGTGTCACCGTGATCAAGGCCCCAGTCGCCAAGATCCAGGCTCTGCAAGAAGACGTGGCGGGCGCCTGCTCATGGATCCATGAGTGCAAATCGCAGAAGCTGGTCGATAAGAAAGGTGACGAAAGCTGGACCTACACCCAATTCAAGGCCCCGTTCCCGGTGACTGACCGCGATTCCTACCTGCATATCACGACGACCAAGGCGGCCGACGGCACGCTGACACGTAAACTGGAAGGTGTGCCAACCTACAAGCCTGAAGAAAAAGGCTACGTTCGAGTCGCCCAGGTCGATGGCTTCTGGAAGCTCGTTCCCAAAGGTGACAACCAGACCGAAGTGACCTACCAGGTGCACACCGAGCCTGGCGGCAGCGTGCCGTCGTGGCTGGCCAACAAGTTCGTGGTGGACGCCCCGTTCAAGACCTTGAAAGCCTTGAAAGAACACGCTGAAAAATAAGCACAGCCGATCAGGTGCCTGCGACCTTGAGTGGAACATTTGCCAAGCCCTCAAGGTCCAGATGGATGTGAGCCCACACTTGGGTTTTATCGAGGAAGCACCGATGCAAAAGTGGCAGATTACCTTTGTTGATGACCACGGCGTGAAGTCCGTAGAGCAGTTCGATTGCACGCAAAAGCCCAGCCTCGAAGAGGCGGCGCACATGATTCGCAGCAAGCTGGTGCCGGTAGCCGCCGAGCTCGACCTCAATGACCTTGAAGGACGCCAGCCTGAGCCTACGGTCAAGATCCTCAAAGACCAGAACAGCATCCAGATCCTCGACATCTCTCCGGCTGCCTGAACAATCCCTGTAACTCATTCAACCCCCTCTGGTAGAGGTGATAGCTTCGCGCTACTCTGCAAACGAGATCAGCGAATGAATCGCTAAGGTCTGGTCTTGTCAGCTACATGCTTGTTTTCCAGCGGTGTTGTTATTGCCGTAGTACCTGCGCCAGTAGGGCGCAGGCTTCGGGAAGCACGGAAAGTCTATCCATCGGTTTGAGGAGGACGTTTCATGAGCACAGCCTATCAAGAAGATATCAGCACCCATGTTCTGCGCCGCATGAAAGAAGGCGGCTTTGACTTCTCGCGTTTTCACCCCATCGAGTTCTACGCCATTTTCCCGGATGAGGAACGGGCGCGCCGGGCTGCGGGTCGATTTCGTGGGGAATCGCTGAATGCCCAGGTCAGCGCGCGCGACGATGGCGCGTGGTACTTGGAACTGAGCAAAATCATGTCCGCAACCTACGACGGCATAGGAGACTTCGAACAAGACTTTGAAGCGGTGGTCGAGCCGCTGGGCGGGATCATCGAGGGATGGGGCGTGAAGCAGGAGGTGCGTGGATTACCCATGTAGCTGCATAGAGTCTCAGCGTATCGGCTGACCTTCGGGTCGGCCGATTTTGTTTGTGCCGTCTGAAAATGTGTGGAACTTGCGCGGTACTTTCTCAGCTTCAAAAAAAAGCCACCCGACAAGGGTGGCCTAAAGGGAAGAGCGGAGCGCTGAAGGCAGTTCAGCAGATGGGGCGATTATCCCTGGGGGCAGCCGGGCAATGAAATCAACTCTGGCTATGCTGTTGATAGCCAAAGCCCGCATTGGGATGAAGCGTGACGCAAGGCGGCGGGCATTCTGCGCACCAGGACGGTGCGGTTAGATTCCGCTGCTTATCCAACTCACTGATTTATAAGTGTTTATGCCGATGGCACGGGCCTTGCGAAGGTTCTTGCGTCCGGGGGACAAGGAGTACGGCATGATCCGCACTTATTACGACGAGATGTACGATGGGGCAGGGCAGGTCCGTCCCCATTACCGCGAATTCGCCCGCTGGTTGGCTGAAACACCCGCCGAGCTGTTGGCCCAGCGCCGGCGTGAGGCCGATTTGCTGTTTCACCGCGCCGGGATCACGTTCACCCTGTATGGGGACGAGCAGGGCACCGAACGCCTGATTCCCTTCGATACAATCCCGCGCAGCATACCGGCAAGCGAGTGGCGCACGGTCGAGCGCGGCTGCATCCAGCGGGTCAAGGCGCTGAACATGTTCCTCGCCGATCTGTATCACGACCAACGCATCATCAAGGCCGGGATCATTCCCGCTGAACAGGTATTGGCCAACGAGCAATACCAACTGGCGATGCAGGGGCTGAACCTGCACCGCGATCTGTATTCCCACATCTCCGGCGTCGACCTCGTACGCGATGGCGACGGTACTTACTACGTGTTGGAAGACAACCTGCGTACCCCGAGCGGTGTCAGCTACATGCTCGAAGATCGCAAGATGATGATGCGCCTGTTCCCCGAACTGTTCGCGGCCCAGCGCATTGCTCCGATCGATCATTATCCGAACCTGCTGCTCGATACCCTCAAAAGCTCAAGCCCGCTGGATAACCCGAGCGTGGTGGTGCTGACGCCAGGGCGTTTCAACAGCGCATTCTTCGAACATGCGTTCCTGGCCCGCGAGATGGGCGTGGAACTGGTGGAGGGGGCCGACCTGTTTGTGCGCGATGACCGCGTGTTCATGCGCACCACCGACGGCCCCAAGGCGGTGGATGTGATCTACCGCCGCCTCGACGACGCATTCCTCGACCCGTTGGCGTTCAACCCCGAGTCCATGCTGGGTGTGCCCGGCCTGCTCGCCGCCTATCGTTCGGGTAACGTGGTACTGGCCAATGCCATCGGCACGGGGGTGGCGGATGACAAGTCGGTGTACCCCTTCGTCACCGAGATGATCCGTTTTTATCTGGATGAAGAACCCATCCTGAAGAATGTTCCGACGTACCAGTGTCGTAAGCCTGACGAACTATCCCACGTGCTGGCCAACCTGCCGGACTTGGTGGTGAAGGAAACCCAAGGCTCCGGCGGCTACGGCATGCTGGTCGGCCCGGCGTCTACCGCGGCGGAAATCGAAGCCTTTCGCGCCCGCATCAAAGCCAAGCCCCACGCCTATATCGCCCAACCAACGCTGTGTTTATCCACGTGCCCGACCTTTGTCGAAAACGGTATCGCACCGCGCCATATCGACCTGCGTCCCTTCGTGTTATCCGGCAAGGAAACCCGCGTGGTGCCCGGCGGCTTGACCCGTGTGGCGCTGCGTGAAGGTTCGCTGGTGGTCAACTCGTCCCAGGGCGGCGGCACCAAAGACACCTGGGTGGTCGAGGACTGATGCCATGTTGAGTAGAACTGCCTCGGATTTGTACTGGATGTCGCGCTATCTGGAACGTGCGGAAAACCTCGCACGCATGCTCGACGTCAGCTATTCGCTGTCGCTGATGCCTCAAGACGGGCACGGTGACGGTCTGCATGAACTGGCCATGCCGTTGCTGATCACCGGCACCCTGGATGACTACCGTGAACGCCACGGCGAACTGCATGCCGAACACCTGCTGCACTTCTTCGCGCTGGACGCGGCCAACCCGGCCAGCATCTACAGTTGTCTCGGCGCCGCGCGGGCCAGCGCCCATGCGGTTCGTGGGCGAATTACCGCCGACATGTGGGAAAACATCAACGCCACCTGGCTGGATATCCGCGACATCGCCCAGCAAGGCTTGAGCCATTACGGCATGAGCCGGTTTTGCGAGTGGGTCAAGGAGCGTTCGCACCTGTTCCGGGGCGCCACTTACGGCACCATCATGCGTAACGACGCCTTTCGCTTTATCCGCCTGGGCACCTTCATCGAGCGTGCCGACAACACCCTGCGCCTGCTGGACGCACGTTATGAAATGGCCGGCGACCAGGCCGCCGCCGTCAGCGACGGCACAGCCCACGCCTACTACCAGTGGAGCGCCTTGCTGCGCGCGTTATCGTCGTTCGAGGCCTACACCGAGATCTATCGCGACGCGCCCGGCGCCCGGCAAGTGGCCGAGTTGTTGCTGTTACGCGCTGATGTCCCACGCTCGCTGCGCGCCTGCAGCGAAGAGATCGACCAGATCCTCGCCAGCCTGCCCGGCCTCAACGGGCGACCGGCCCAGCGCCTGGCCGCCGAAATGGACGCACGCCTGCGCTTTACCGCCATCGACGAAATCCTTGAGGAAGGCCTGCACGCCTGGCTGACCGACTTTATCCCTTTGGTCCGCCAGTTGGGCGACGCCATCTACAGCTCCTACCTGGAGGCCGCATGAGACTCTCCCTCAGCCACGAAACCACCTACCACTATGAAGACCCGGTGCGCGCCAGTATCCAGTACCTGCGCCTCACGCCCCATGACAGCGAGCGCCAGCACGTCATCAGTTGGCAGCTAGACCTGCCACGCCCGGTGCGGGCACAGGTCGATCCGTTCGGCAATATCCTGCATGTGCTGACGCTGGACGAACCCCACGACGCGGTCATCATCGGTGCCCGTGGCCAGGTGGATATCGATGAGTTACGCGAGGCTGAACACGAGAGCCAGTCGGCTTTCCCGTTCCTGCGCAGCACGCGCCTGACCGAACCCGACGAAGCGTTGCGCAGCTTTGCCGAGCAGCACTGCCGGCAACGTCGCGACCGCAGCGCGTTGATCGACCTGATGCACGCGCTCAACCAGTCGATGGTCTACACGCCGGGTGCAACCGCAGTTGACACCAGTGCCGCCGAGGCTTTCGCCGGGCGGGCAGGCGTATGCCAGGACCATACCCACGCCTTCCTGGCCTGCGCACGCAGCCTGGGGATTGCGGCGCGATATGTGTCGGGATATCTGTACACCGAAGACAGCACGCACCTGGCCAGCCACGCCTGGGCTGAAGCCTGGCTGGATGACGCCTGGTACAGCTTTGACGTGACCAACCAACTGGCGCGGCCGGAGCGGCATTTGAAACTGGCCGTGGGCCTGGATTACCTGGATGCCTGCCCGGTACGCGGCATGCGTCGGGGCGGCGGGCATGAACAGATGCATGCCAAGGTGTTATGCATGGCGCCGGCCCCGGTGATCGCTGTCCAGCAGCAATAATGCAATGTGGGAGGGGTCTTGCTCCCGATCGGCGGTTGCCAGTCAGTGATTTTTAGCTGACACACCGCTATCGGGAGCAAGCCCCTCCCACATAGGCATTGTCGCGAAGTTCAGGGGTGTTGTTTACGCCCCGCCATATGCCTCAAATACCCCACCAGCAAATCCAGCTCAGTATCGGGCAATACACTGGCTGCAAAAGCCGGCATCTTCGCCTGTGGCCAATGCCGCAGGCTCTGGGGATCGCGGATATAGCGCTTGAGGAAATCCCCGCTGAAATATTCGGTGGGGTTGTAGGGAATATTCAGATCCGGCCCCACTTGGGCGTCGCCGGCGCCATTGAGCCGGTGACAGGCCAGGCAGTTTTTCTGGAACAACGCAAAGCCTTGGTTCACGGGGTCATTCGCCGCCAGCTGCGGATCGGGCAGCAAGGCGGGAAAGCGTTCGGCGACGGTCTTCAATTGCTTGATCCCGGAGATCTGGAACGGCCACTGCTCAGGGCTGATGGAGCCGGCTTGCGGATCGGTCCACACCAGATAAAACGGCCCGGCACTCGGTTTATCTTGCGCCAGCGCCGGCCAAGGGTGATCGGGGTCCTCAATGGCAAGCCAGGCGCGGGCGCCGTGGTTTTGCAGAAACGGCGCGGCGGCAAGTTCGGCAGCGAAGCCATCGAGGGCGACGGCTTGCAGATGGTTTTCCGCTTTTAGTCCCGGTAGGAGGGCGGCTAGTGGCACTGCGCGATAGGTCATATTGCGCTTGTAGGAAACGTCATCGACGATCTGCACCGTCTGTACATCCGGCCGCTTGAGCAAGTCGGCGGTCTGCCAAGTCTTGCTGGTGTGGTCCAGTTCGATGGTCAATTGCGCTGCAGAGACGGGCAGAGTCAGTAATGCAATGAATAGGGCGACGATCGTTTTCACGATATGGGCTCGATGTGATGGGCAAAGACACCCAACAATAGCGGAAAATCGCACGCAAAACGGCAGCGCCTGCACAGGACCGCTATACGCAATGTCCCGGCAGGTGCCGCCAAAAACTGCAGTCGTGATGCTGCGTGTGCACTGAATGCGAGGGTTGAGCCGTCACCCGATAATCTTGGTGAGATTGGGCAAGATCAAAATCAGTGTGGTGGCGAAAAGAATGAGTCCCGCCTGACGTACTTTCGAATGTTTGAACATGGCTGACTGCCTTTTGTTGTTATTCCTGAGCGTCAAATGCGTGCCGGAAAATTTCACTATGCCGATATGACGTGTCGCTTTTCTTACAGCTGCTCCAGCAAAACCCGGCAGCAGCCTCTTACAGATTCAACCTTAGAGCCCCTGTTCTGCGCGGCTTAGATCCATTTCATATCAGCTAAGCAGTATTTGAGCTTAAAACGGCATGAGGCCAATCGCCATCTTGGCGCCAGCCCTAGGGCTAGACCGCTAAAACGATTAATCAGCGGTTTCCCTTAGGTACCTACCGTTCGTCCGAGCGAGGGGGTCAAAAGCAATGAGCGCATCCGTCATTGAAACCGTGTCAATCGGGCCTAAGGTAGGCACACACGCACAGCGGTTCGAGGATGTCATGACCCAACAAGCTTTGATCTTTGATGCGATACGTACGCCCCGGGGCAAAGGCAAAGCCGAGGGTGCCCTGCACAGCGTCAAGCCGGTAAACCTGGTGGCCGGCTTGCTTACGACGCTGGCGCAACGCGCCGATCTTGATACGCATCAGGTGGATGATATCGTCCTCGGCTGCGTCACCCCGGTGGGCGACCAGGGCGCCGACATCGCCAAGACTGCCGCGCTGGTGGCGGACTGGGACATCAGCGTTGCCGGCGTGCAGATCAACCGTTTCTGCGCCTCGGGCCTGGAAGCGGTGAACCTGGGCGCGATGAAAGTGCGCTCAGGCTTCGAAGACCTGGTGGTGGTCGGTGGCGTCGAGTCCATGTCGCGGGTGCCGATGGGCAGCGATGGGGGAGCCTGGGTACTCGATCCGCAAACCAATATGCACAGTCATTTCACGCCCCAGGGCATCGGTGCAGATTTGATCGCAACCCTGGAAGGCTTCAGTCGCGAGGACGTCGATACCTTCGCCCTGCAGTCCCAGCAGAAAGCGGCGAGGGCGCGTGCAGACGGCTCCTTCAGCAAATCGTTGATTTCAGTGCAGGACCAGAATGGCATCGTGCTGCTGGACCATGACGAGTTCATCCGCGGCGACTCCACCTTAGATGGCCTGGGCAAACTCAAACCCAGCTTCGAAATGATCGGGCAAATGGGCTTCGATGCCACTGCGCTGCGGGTCTACAGCCACGTGGAGCGTATCCACCATGTGCACACGCCGGGCAACAGCTCGGGTATCGTCGATGGGGCCGCCTTGATGTTGATCGGCTCCGAGGCCAAAGGCCGTGAACTGGGGCTGCAACCTCGGGCGCGTATCGTCGCCACTGCCGTCACCAGCACCGACCCGACCATCATGCTCACCGGCCCGGCCCCGGCCACACGCAAGGCCCTGGCCAAGGCCGGGCTGCGCGTAGAAGACATTGACCTGTTCGAGGTCAACGAAGCTTTCGCCTCTGTAGTGCTCAAGTTCATCAAGGACATGCGTATCGACCCCGCTCGGGTCAACGTCAACGGCGGCTCCATCGCCATGGGCCATCCGTTGGGCGCCACGGGCTGCGCGATCCTCGGCACCTTGCTCGACGAGCTGGAAGCACGCCGTCAGCGCTACGGCCTGGCCACCCTGTGTGTCGGCGGTGGCATGGGCATCGCGACCATCATCGAACGTCTCTGAGCCGAAGGAACCCGTCATGAGCGACGCTATTCGTTACGAAAAAGGCCAGGACCAGATTGTGGTACTGACCCTCGACATGCCCGGCCAGAGTGCCAACACCATGAACGCCGCGTACCGCGAGGCCATGGCGGCCACCGTCACGCGCCTGGAAGCGGAAAAGGACAGCCTTGCCGGTGTGATCATCACCTCGGCCAAGAACACGTTTTTTGCCGGTGGCGACCTCAATGAGCTGATCCAGGTCGACAAGCACCACGCCAAGGATTTCTACGACGGCGTGCGCGTGCTCAAGGCCCAGTTGCGCCGCCTGGAAACCCTCGGCAAACCGGTCGTGGCCGCGATCAATGGCGCGGCCCTGGGCGGTGGCTGGGAGATTTGCCTGGCCTGTCATTACCGCGTCGCACTGGACGATAAATCCACCCAGCTCGGCTTGCCGGAAGTCACCCTGGGCCTGTTGCCGGGCGGTGGTGGGGTCGTGCGCATGGTGCGCCTGCTGGGGCTGGAAAAGGCCCTGCCGTATTTGTTGGAAGGTAAAAAACTACGGCCGCAACAGGCGCTGCAAGCGGGCTTGATCAATGAGCTGGCCTTGAGCCGTGATGAACTGTTGGCCAAGTCTCGCGCCTGGATTTTCGCCAACCCCGAGGCCAGGCAGCCTTGGGACAACAACGCGTATCAAATCCCCAGCGGTACGCCGTCGAACCCCAAGGTTGCACAGATGCTGGCGATTGCACCGTCGATGTTGCGCAGCAAAACCAACGGCTGCTTTCCGGCTCCGGAAAAAATCCTTTGCGCCGCCGTGGAAGGCGCGCAGGTGGATTTCGACACGGCCCACCTGATCGAAACCCGTTACTTCACCGAACTGGTCACCGGCCAGGTGGCGAAGAACATGATCGGTACCTTCTGGTTCCAGCTCAACGAAATCAACGCCGGCGGCTCGCGCCCCCAAGGCTTTGCCCCTTACGTGACACGCAAAGTCGGCGTGCTCGGTGCCGGGATGATGGGCGCGGGGATCGCTTATGTCAGTGCCAGCGCGGGCATCGACGTGGTGCTCAAGGACATCAACCTCGCCGCCGCCGAGAAAGGCAAGGCGCACTCGGCCGCGCTATTGGACAAGAAGGTGGGGCGTGGGCAATTGACCGCCGAGCAGCGCGATACCACCCTGGCGCGCATTCATCCTACGGCCTCTGATGCCGATCTGGCCGGTTGCGACCTGATCATCGAGGCCGTGTTTGAAAACCGCGAGCTCAAGGCCCAGGTTTCGGCCGCCGCCCAAAGCGTCGTCGGCGCCGACGCGGTGATCGCCTCCAATACCTCCACCTTGCCCATCAGCGGCCTGGCCAACGCCGTGCCCGATCCAGGCAAGTTCCTGGGCCTGCATTTCTTCAGCCCGGTGGACAAGATGCCGTTGGTGGAAATCATCAAGGGCACGCAAACCAGCGACGAAACCCTGGCCCGAGGTTTTGATTTCGTACTGCAGATCAAGAAAACCCCGATTGTGGTCAACGACAGTCGCGGCTTCTTCACCTCGCGGGTGTTCGGCACCTTCACCAATGAAGGCATCGCTATGCTCGGTGAAGGCGTGGCCGCACCGATGATCGAGACCGAAGCGCGCAAGGCCGGCATGCCGGTGGGGCCGTTGGCGGTGTCCGATGAGGTATCGCTCAGCTTGATGAGCCATATCCGACAGCAAACGGCCAAGGATCTGCAGGCCGAAGGTAAGGAGATGCCGACGCATCCGGCAACGCGGGTGATCGACCTGCTGGTGAATGAGTACAAACGCGCCGGCAAGGCAGCGGGTGGTGGGTTCTATGACTATCCGGCAGGCGGGCAGAAACACCTGTGGCCGGAACTGAAAGCCCGTTTCGAACAGTCGGGTAAACAGATTTCGCCACAGGATGTACGTGACCGCCTGCTGTTTATCCAGGCCATCGAAACCGTGCGGTGTGTGGAGGAGGGGGTGTTGATGTCCACGGCGGATGCCAATGTGGGCTCGATCTTCGGCATTGGCTTTGCCGCGTGGAGTGGCGGTGCGTTGCAGTTTATCAACCAGTACGGGTTGAACGACTTCATCGCCCGGGCGCGCTACCTGTCGGAGCAATATGGGGAGCGGTTCTCTCCTCCGGCGTTGTTGTTGGAAAAGGCTGCACAAGGCGAAATATTTCGGTGACCCGAATGTGGGAGGTGACTTGCTCCCGATGGCGATGTATCAGCTGACGAGTCAGTAACTGTGCCACCGCTATCGGGAGCAAGCCCCCTCCCACAAGGGCTTGCCTTGGAGGGTGTTTCAAGGCAGGCTCTGGGGTGTGCATTATTCCCATCACCGTGTCAGGTATTTTTTATGTCGCTACGCGTCTGTATCCTGGAAACCGATATCCTGCGTCCAGGCTTGATCGATCAATACCAAGGGTACGGGCAGATGTTCAAGCGCCTGTTCTCCAAGCAGCCGATTGCCGCCGAATTCGTTGTCTACAACGTTGTGCAGGGCGAATACCCGCCGGAAGATGAAGTGTTTGATGCCTACCTGGTCACTGGCAGCAAGGCCGATTCCTTTGGCACCGACCCTTGGATCCAGACTCTCAAGACTTATCTGCTCGAGCGTTATGAGCGCGGCGACAAACTGCTGGGGATCTGCTTCGGCCACCAATTGCTGGCACTGCTGCTGGGCGGCAAGACCGAGCGCGCCGGCCAGGGCTGGGGCATGGGCATCCACGATTACAAGCTCGATGCCAAGGCGCCGTGGATGAGCCCTGAAGTGGAAGAACTGACGCTATTGATCAGCCATCAGGACCAGGTCACCACGCTGCCGAAAAACGCCACGGTGATTGCTTCCAGCGCGTTTTGCCCGTTTGCGGCGTACCACATTGGCGATCAGGTGCTGTGCTTCCAGGGCCACCCGGAATTTGTCCATGACTATTCCCGCGAGCTGTTGGAGATTCTTCAGACGACCTTGGGCGAGAAGGTCTACAACCATGGCGTCGCCAGCCTGGAACGCGACCACCACGGCGTCACCGTGGCGGAATGGATGATGCGTTTCGTGGCCCACAAATCCGAGGCCAAGCGTTAAAGCCAGCCCGAACGCTTGAAGCTGGCCCACAAACCGGTACAGCCCACCGCGATAAACCCGAGCACTGCAAAATAGCCGTAGTGCCATTGCAGCTCGGGCATATTCTGGAAGTTCATCCCGTAGATCCCCGCCACCGCTGTGGGGAAGGCGAGGATCGCCGCCCATGCGGCGAACTTGCGCTGCACCACGCTTTGGCGCGAAGCCTCCAGCAATACACCGATCTCGATGGTCTGGCTGGCGATATCGCGCAGGGTGGTGAGGTCTTCCATTTGCCGTGTCACATGGATCTGCACATCGCGGAAATACGGGCGCATGTTCTTGTCGATGAACGGGAAGCTCAGTTTCTGCAGCTCCTGGCTGATCTCCACCATCGGCGCGACGTAGCGCTTGAGCCGCAGCACGTCGCGGCGCAAGCCATGCAAGTTCTGGATATCACGCTCATTCAGCGAGCTGCACAATACGTTGCGTTCCAGTTCATCGATCTCGGCATGGATCGCCTCGCTCACCGGTTGGTAATTCTCGGTGACGAAATCCAGCAGCGCATAGAGTACGAAATCTTCCCCATGCTCCAGCAACAGTGGCCGCGCCTCACAGCGCTGGCGCACAAGCCCGTAGGATGCCGAGTGGCCATTGCGTGCAGTGATGATGTAGCCGTTGCCGGCAAAGATATGGGTTTCGATAAACACCAGCTTGCCGTTCTCGCGCACCGGTGAGTAGGTGACGATAAACAGTGCATCGCCGAAGGTTTCCAGCTTCGGGCGGCTGTGCTTTTCCAGGGCGTCTTCGATGGCCAGTTCATGCAGGTTGAACTGGCGTTGCAGGTTGGCCAGCTCTTGAGCGTTGGGGGCTTCCAGGCCGATCCATACAAAGTGGTCAGGTTTGGCGGCCCAGGCGGCGCCTTCGTCGAGGGTGATATCGGTGACTTTCTTGCCGGCGCTGTAGACGGCAGCCGCAACAACTCTACCCATGGTGCTGATCGCTTCTTATTGGGATGACAGATGTTGGGCAGCTTAGCCTGAATGACGTTCCGTCGTAGCTGTCATTGCGACGAGCTTTTTGTGGTGAGCGAGCTTGCTCGCGCTGGGGGACGAAGCGCCCCCCGGGCGGTATTCAAGCAGCCCGCAACTCACGATCCATCTGCGCGATGCATTCATCCATCTGCACCTGGCAACTTTGCATCAACCGGGGGATGTCATCCGAAGTCAGCCCAACCGTAGGAATCGGCGGCAACGACCGTATGAGTACATCCCCACTGTTCCAGCGATTGAGCTGCATATGGGTGATGTAATTGCTGACGCACACCTGCACGATCGGCACCCCGGCCGCAATCGCCATATGGAATGCGCCCTTCTTGAACGGCAACAAGCCTTTGCCCAGGTTGCGTGTGCCCTCCGGGAACACCCAGATCGACGTGTTCTCATGTTGCAACGTATGGGTGGTGGTAAGCATTGCCCGGCGTGCCTTGTAGGCATTGCCTCGGTCGATCAGCACATTGCCTGCCAGCCAGAACAACTGGCCGAACAGCGGCACCCATTTCAGGCTCTTCTTGGCGATGCACACCGTGCGGTGGGGCACCACGGTGCCGAACACAAACAAGTCATAGTTGGACTGGTGGTTGGCGATGATCACGCAGGTGCCGGGATTGTTGCGCAGCGAGTCGACCTGCGCTTTCACGTTCAGCCCCAACAGCCACATGGCCGGCAGCGCATAGAGGCGGGCACACAGGCGACTGTTGTCCGGGTTGAACGGACGGCAAAGGCCCAACAGTACGCCCAGCACACCGGCGACGATAAAGTGCAGGCCCATCAGCAGCATACGTAGCAGAAAAAGCATCGACACGGTCCATCGGGACAAGGGTGGCGCAGTGTACGGGTGTGCACTGGGTTCGGCAATTGCCCCTGCAGACGTGGGAGATAGGCGATGTTTAAGCACATGTTTCAATATGCACCGACATCGCCCGACTAGAGCGCCTAAAGATGATTCTGATTTATCTGTAAGAAAAAGCCCGACTCAAGGTCGGGCTCTGATGCTGCAGTTGTGAGGATTTAGCTCAGGACATGACCCTGATCCTGAATGATTGCGTCATCCAACGCCTCCAGCAGCGCTTTGCGCACTTTCAACTTGGTGTGCTTGTGGGCGTTCATATTGATCTTCTTCAACTGACGCGCCGCTTCCAGGGCCGCTGCGTGCAACTCTTCAGGGGCGACGACCTTATCCAGGAAGCCGGCATGCAAGGCGCCCTGCGGATCGAACATCTCGGCGTTGATCACCGAACGCTGAAATGCCGACTTACGCAGGCGATCCCGCGCCAATTCGATACCGGCGTGGTGCATGGTCATGCCGATCGCCACTTCATTCAGGCCGATGCTGAACGGGCCTTCCACACCAATCCGATAATCGGCCGACAACAACAGGAACGCGCCCTTGGCCACCGCATGCCCAGGGCAAGCGACGATCACCGGAAACGGATGGGACAACAGACGACGCGCCAACGTCGAACCCGACGTCACCAGGCTGATCGCCTCTTTGGGGCCGGCGGTCATCACCTTCAAGTCATAACCACCCGACAGTATCCCCGGCGTCCCGGTGATCACCAACACGGCCCGGTCTTTCTCGGCCTGATCCAGCGCCGCATTGAACTCACTGACCACCGCCGGAGAAATGGCATTCACCTTGCCGTTGCTCAAGGTCAGGGTCGCGATACCGTCTTCGAGGTGGTAGGCAATCAACTCACTCATGACGCGGTTCCTTGTAAGACTTGTTATAGAGAAGCTATGGATAGAAATGCATACGCAGACGTTACCCACCACGCCCGCCCCGGTAAAGCGCCGTGACTGACTACCCAGTCAGGCTTTTACGCCACACCCAAGGTTAGACGGCCCGGAGCAGGGCGCACCGAGCGTCCCAGGCTCACGTTGCCCATGCCCAAGAATGGCAGAATCACCGTCCCTCACCAGGCGGGTTATGACATAACCGTCTAACCGCATGAAAATTCTGAAAAAAACCTTTGCCATCGGAAAGGCTTTCGACTACATTAGCGCGCCTCGACAGACTGAACTGGTTTGACGAGATACGGTGAAGTGTCCGAGTGGCTTAAGGAGCACGCCTGGAAAGTGTGTATACAAGAAATTGTATCGAGAGTTCGAATCTCTCCTTCACCGCCAAATTGCTAA
This sequence comes from Pseudomonas palleroniana, assembly GCF_022836895.1. NCBI lineage: Bacteria > Pseudomonadati > Pseudomonadota > Gammaproteobacteria > Pseudomonadales > Pseudomonadaceae > Pseudomonas > Pseudomonas palleroniana. The sequence goes on from NZ_CP092411.1 coordinate 2,102,887, forward strand.
AACGCAAACCCCTGATTTTCCTAGAGAAAGTCGGGGGTTTGTGGTTTTTGGCGCCCTCAAAATAGCGCCATGGGACCACCATGGGACTAGAGCCTCATTTTGGTGCGAAAAGATTAAGGTCCAAAGCGGTCGTTGAGGGCGCATATTTTTGTAGATAAAATTTGTCTAAACCGGGAGGGTCCCGGAGTGATCGTGATGGTCGTGTGAGAGCACAGTAGTATTTCGAATTCCCAGCAAACAGCGTTTAGGGTGGCAGAGGCTATCAACCTTATAGGTTGTTTTGACTACACCTTCACACCTCTGCGGTCCAGGTAATGAAAGGAATTCACTGGTAGGTGATACCGGTTATTCAGATACGTGAGTCGTAAGTTAGAGCTGTGTGCAGTATTTCGATATATTTTCTAATGAGCTAGATGGTAGTTGTTGCGCGAGGCGACCAGATCGCTCTCTGGGGCGTGGTGTTTCTTTGAGCTCGTAGTAACTGGCTCCTTCCTGGTAAGAAGGAGCTGTTGTTGACGGTTAGAGTACTAAATTATTTTGGCTTTACTCAGTTGTTTCGTCGCTTTCTGCTAGTCTTTCCCAAGCGCTTATTTCCATGATTACAGCAGTTCTATCCGGTATATTCCATACGGGACTAGTTTTGCCCCAGTAGTAAAAATATGATTTGTTTGTGCCGTTTTCCTTTGTGGAACTTTTCCCCGATTTTGTATATAAAACAACCAAGTCGCCAGCAACAATGTCTGTATCTGGGAACCAAAAATTGTTGTGGATCTTGTTCGTCACGACTCTGTCAACACCTACTCCAGTTTGTGCCAGAATAAAGGCGCCTACGTCAACGTCGGCAACGGCCTTCAAGACTATTCTTTCCTTGTCGAGAATCCCGTTATCCGCAATTCTCAGAATAATTAAGTTCATGGTTTTACCACCTTTGCTAAAATTCCTACTAGCACGAGAAGACCACCTGCGATTGCTAAAACGGTCGCGGTCGGTTGGTTAACCCATATTGCAGGGGCAAAGCCCAAAAGAGCCGCACCGGCAGAAAGCGAAGCGAAATGTATAAGCTCAACACTGATCTTGGTTTTGAATCGCTCCTCGAGCACCCCAGCTTTTTTATCTGACTTATGAAACTCGTCTTTAAAGTAAGAAAGATCGGTTGTGACTTTTTCAAGTCTTTCTATTTCATCTATTAGTAGTCGTTGAACGGCCGGAGATAATAGTTCATCGTCACTCAGTTCTCTGCGAAGTTTTGAAAATGACTTTCTCTGTTGTGAAGATTTGCTTACTTCAAGAGAGTTTTCATTTGACGGGTTGGGTTCAATATCAGCTTGATCTCTAGCATTTTCAGCCATTATGTAATTCCCTGTACTAAGTGCAAGCTCGATATCATATGTTTCTGATTCTTGAAGAAGAATGTTCTTTGCTTTTTGGTAAGCATCAAAAATCGGCTGTCGTTTCTACTTCCCATTTTCTTGATAGTGGGCCGTAGATTACGGTGGCTTTGCCAGTGCCGCAAGTGGGGCAATGCTTGCTTCGCTTCCGAAGCATCGCCATATACTTTTCTAGTAACCCCCGCAGTTGCAGTACGAGCACTGGTAGATAGAGCTCTCTGAGCTATCTCAAACCCTATAGTTTTAATGCTAGCTGAAGCATACCCACCACGTCCGGGCCGTCCTCATTGATCCACGTCCCATAGTGCTGGCGGATCATGTTGCCGTTGGTGTGCCCCATCTGTTCGGCGATCCAATCAATCGAGGCGATGCCTGTGGTCAGCAACTGACTGGCGTAGGTATGCCTACATTGACCAGGTCCACGGTAACGAACCCCTGCTGCAAGCAAATGCGCCTTAAAGAAGCGGTCACGCACCACGAAATCGTTCGCATGCGGCATGCCACTTTTCGTGTTCAGGAATACGAAGTGCAGCGTGTGCTTGCGTACCGTCTTGTTGTCGCGCTCAACGATTTCCACGGTTTCCGCTTTTCGTTTTCGGGTTAATGCGTCGATCTTGCGCAATGCATCCCACGCTGGCGCCAAGAGGCGAACCTTGCGCATCGAACGACGGGTCTTCGTGACGCGATAGGCGCCGCGTACCTTCGATCGGCGAAAGGTCACCATCCCTTGTTCAAGGTCGACGTCCTCCCACGCCAAAGCAATGGTTTCAGACACCCGAGGACCTGCCCAAATCATGAACTGCACCATCAGTAACTCAAGCGTACGAGTGGTCGGTGTGTCGAGGATCTGTTTGATTTCCGCCCTGGTGAATGGGTCCGGTGCTTCGGGGTCGGGCAGGCGCACCATCAAACCTTCGGTGGGATCGTGCGCGACTTTCATCCGCGTACGGTAGAGCCTGAAAACCTGGCGCACGTTGCTGATAATGTCGCGGATGGTCTTATTTTTGAGGGTTTTCGACAGCGGGCCCTGGATCCACTCCTGCAGGTCCAGGTGATCGATCGCATTGATCTGCACTTTGCCCCAGCGCGGTCGTACATGTACCTCGGCCTTGTTGGCATAACCTCGATAACTCGATGCCGCGACGCTGTTGGCTTTGATGCGCAACCAGATGTCCAAGTAATGACCGAAGGTGTTTTCTACCAGCCGGGTTGAATTGGGGAAGTGGCGTGCGTAGTCAAAGATGCCTGCTTGGATTTCGTATTCGATGATGGCGAGCAAGCGCTTGGCCTGGGCAACGTTCGCCGGTGTGTTTCCTCCAGGTAACGATTCGCGGCATTTTTCGCCGTCGTATTGAAAATAGATTCTCACGGAATTACCGCGAGCTTCGACCCCACTCATGTAAACCCCTAACGCTGTACTCGTGTAGCGACAGTCTGACGATCGGAAACAAAAAGGCCCGTTTCCGGGCCAAGTATCTGGAAGCGCATCTTCTGGTGGACGCGGCTTATAGCTTGGGTTTGTGGATGCGCAGGTGGGCATTCAACCGTTGGCGTTGCCGGCTGCATTGCTCATGGTTGCCCTGCGCACGCCATCGACCGCACAGGTCGCACACGCTGGTGTAGTTGATGTTCCAGGGGAAACGTCGTGCGCGGGTTGCATGGGTTTGCTTAGGCATGGCGTTCCGCCCCCCTGGATGCGGTGTTGGCGAGCAATTGAGCGACGACTGCCGCATCCGTTTCGCTCAGTTCGCCTAGGGTGTTGGCCATCTGGCTAAGGCTTTCAAGGCGGGTGCGTGATTCCGGGGTTTTGTGCACCAGGTAGCCGATGACTGCCGCGCCGATAATCGCGGTGGCCACCAGGTGCCGCGCCGGTGTGGTAGCCTTCGCGGCGCCGCTGCTTAGGTTCTGTGCTTGCATGGTATAGCCCTCTGTTGCGGTTGGGTGTCGAGGAGCTGCAACTCCTCGGCACTGTTTTTTAAAGGTCAGTCCTTGCGGGCCAGGTGGATCACCAGGTCACCAAAATTTGGCTCATGCTCGACACATGATTGCCATTCCAGCACCCTCAGAATCTGTTGCCGGCTGCAGTCGTCCACCAATATTTCGCGCTGGCCACCGGCTGCGCGGACCTCCAAAATCTCCAGCAAGCCATCTTCCCCATAAGCCTCAGCCCGGATGATCGGCGCGCTTTCTCCCGTAAAGTCCAGACGGTCCTGAACTGACTGGAGCTTGCTGGTTTTTCCTTCGCTGGCACTGCCCATAAACACTTGGATTTGCATCGGTCTTGCTCTCCTTTACGCCTTGAATGTCCAGCACTTAACTGTGGTCGGCCGGGGTTGTGAACACGGATTGCGGTTGTTGAAAGCAGCACGAACAGCGCTGTGCACCGCCTTGTTGCTGTCCAGAAACTTGCGGGAACGGGACTCCTTGAGCAGATCGCGCAACGTGGCCACGTCTGCCAACTTCTGTTTGTGTTCGGCGGCGCGCTCGCAGAATTCGTTGAGGTTGATAGCGATCACGGTGGGGTCGCTGCTATGGTCGACCACTGGGTCTTCGCTTAAGGATTCGAGGTAGTCGTAGACCTCCCAAAACTCGGCCACGGCTGAATGGTCGGAACTGATCGAGGTCTGACGCTCGATAGCCATCCGCACGATCTGGCGTTGGGTGGCAGCGACTTGGGGATCACTCAATTTCAGCACCAGGCGCAGGCTATCCAGCAGCGATAGCAGTTGCGCGTGGTTCTTGCTGATGCGCTCGACGCGGATATAGCCACGCAAGTCATAGCCGCAGCTGTTGCAGTTGCCCGCGTCGCTGTTGTAGGCGGTGCCACAGGCGAAGCAATGGGTATGCAGGCGGCGCAGCTTGGCTTCGTGTTGTGGCATACGCTGAGCGAACAGCTCAAGCACCGCGGATTCTTTGCCCACGGCCCGCAATAGGAAATGGCTAAGGGTGCCGCCATCCAGTGCGTTCAACTGGTCAGCTGCAGCACGGCTTTCCAGGGTCACGGTCGGGCGTACAAAGTGCAGTTTTACAATGCGAGTCATGATCGCTTCGTGGGCCACTACGGCCGCGTTTTGGCTGATAGCGATCGTCCCCCGGAACGGCGGTTCGTACGTCTCGTTACCGGCTGTCTTGACGCCCTTGGTCGCCAAGGTTCCGCCGCCGAAGAAGTCTTTCAGCTCGTCCCATTCGAAGGTTTTAGCGTGTGCCCGATCATCGCTGTGGCGATCGGCTTCCAGGAATACAACCGGCATGCCGGAGACCTGGCCCATCAGTCGAGAGCGACCGGCCTTGGTCGATTTCATCGGATCGAAGCCTTCATAGCCTTCGCGGCCGAGGAGTTTCCAAAGGAGGTTCAGCAGGGTTGTTTTGCCAGCGCCGGCTTCACCGGTGGCCTCCAGGAACGGGAAAGACTGGTAGCGAGCACGGATCTGCTCGCAGAACAGCGAACCGAAGAAGAACACCAGGGCGACAAAGCCTTGAGCGCCAAAGCAAGTCCACAGCAACTGCACCCACTTTTCATCAAAGCCCTTTGCGTCGCGCTGCAGCTTGATGGGAACGCCTTTCTGGAGGGTTTTTAGGCGTAGCTTGCCGAACTCGAAATAGTCCTCACTGTTGACCTTGTAGGTAATGCCGTCCTTGATCGCGATATCGCCGTAGACGTAGCAAGCGTATTCCTTGCTGTAGCCCACGTAGTCGATGGTCGAGACGGTTTTGATGCCGAACAGCTGATCTTTCATAAGCTTGTCGAGCTGTTGGCCGCTGCCGGTAAACATCGCTCCCGCTGCCATGCCGAGCAGGCGCTTTTTAAATTCGCTGGCGGCCGACAGCTGGCCGCTGGTGAAGGTGTTTTTCACGCTTTCAGAGTCGTGGGGGAAGTCCACGCGCAGGTAGTACCAGGACTCGTCCGTTACCTCGTTACGCTGGAAATACAGGGCTTGTGGGTAGCAATTGGCAATCTCCACAACGCTGCCGGACTGCTGCAGCGCCTTTTCGCGCTGTTGAGCTTGGTTAAGCAGTTGGTCGTCGTGGTTCTCGCTGTCCTCGATGTCGGACATGGCTCGGTTGAATTTCTCCATGTCCAATTTGAACCAGTACAGGCGGTTCCCAAAGCCCAGGTGAAATTCCCCTCGCTTGTTCCAGTCGTACATGAGCAATGCTTTTTCCGCCGCGCTTTCAGCCAGCAGCAGGGCGCCCAGGTGTCGGGCTTGTTTGAGGTCGGTGGCGATTTGATCAGCGCGTTTAGTGTCGTCCTGAATGAAGCTCCAGCGTTGGTGAAGGTCGTTCCAGTCCGCTTTGCGGCCGTCGCGTTGCGGGATCTGCGCAGACTCACACACAAAGCCCAGGGCACGGGCGTCGCGTACCCAACGTCGGGTGTAGGCGTTAGCGCCGGGCTCGTTATCAAGCGCCCAAACCAGCTTCGGCAACTTCCCGCCCTCGCGGATGTTAATCAGTGCCTTGAGTGAGTCCCCGGGGAACGCATTGGAAGACATGGCCGACACGGCGGCGATGTCGTTGTGCACCAGGGCGATGGCGTCGAAGATGCCTTCAACAATCCAGATTTCCTTGGCTTCAAGCAGGTCGACGCAGGGCGGGCACCACCAAACGCCGCGATAGCTGTCCTTGGACTTGAAGCGGGCTTTCATCTTTCCAAAGCGGTGAGGCTGATCAATCAGGCGTTCCCACCAGCCACCTTTCTCCAGGGCGAAGCGAACAGTGGCACTGCCGGCGTTGTGTTCAACGGAATAGAACGTTTCCTGGGTGAACCAACCCTGGATCAGCTCAAACCGAAAGCCTCGGGCGAACTCTAGATAGGCGCGTGCTGTTGCGTTGGGATGCTGGTCTGTCGCCGGCGCTCGCTTGCTCCAGTCTTCGAACAGATCGTCGTAAAGCTCTTTTACGTGCAGGGTATGGCCACACTTTTCAGGGCGACCACAAATCACCATCCATGGCGTATCAAACCGTGAATACAGCTCCTTCTTTTTGCACTTCGGGCAGGTGCCGCCGCGCATATAGTCTGTGCCCGTGCGGTGCTTGAGCCCGAAGTCGGCCTGCAGGCGTTGCAGCACGTCGTGACGAAGATCTTCTTTCATGGGGTTACTTCACTGCTTTGAGGCTGTGGGACAGGGCTGCCATAAGGCGTTTTTGCGCAGCCATAACCGGAATGTGAGCGAGAATCGCGCCGTGACGCAGACCGGCCGCTACGAGGCGGAATTGGTCGTCGTACCAGTGTTCGTTGAGGCTCAAGCGATACTGTTCACGCAGGTTGGCCAGCAACGCTTCGGCCTCGGCTGGGGGCAGTTGTGTGGTGACAATTACGGCATTTGTCATCGTTAAACCTCAATTTCGGGCGCAGCTCACCCAAACCCACGCACGTGGGGGCGGCGATTGGTTGGGTTAGGTGTTACGGATTGGCGGGGCGCTTACAGCGTGCGATGTCCACCAGCTCGGTGTAGGCGAGTGCGGTCAGTTTGTCTGCCACTGGTTCGGACACGTTGAAGCGGTCAATCAAGTGATCGATTACACGGCGGTGTAGTGCCCGTGTGTCGCCCAGGTGTTCGGCTTGATGGCGCTCAAGAAATGCCAGTGCAGCGTTCTGTACGCATTGTTGGTAGTCCAGGGTGTTGGGTTGAGTGTTCATTGGCCTTTCCCTGATTTGGCGCAGTACAGGTCGATAGCGGCGTGGACTTCGGTAGTGCGTGCGGCCATGTGCGAGATATGGGCGTTCAGGATCAGTTCGGCTTCATCCTCGGTGATTACGCCGTCATCAAGCGCCTGGGCAATAATCTGATCCACTGTGCCCCGCTTGGCTGAGGTCTGCACTGCTCGGGCATACATCTCAACGTTGTCCAAGTTTTCCGGATGGACGATTGGCACAAACATGCCGCCGTACATTGCGGCAACGTAGTTGGCCAGGTGCTGTGTGCCCGTGACTTGTTCCAGGTCGAAAATCTGCAGGTCCGTCAGCGGGCGGCAGTTGTTGTTCTCGTAAGCGTGGTTATCAAACTTTTTGAGTGGCAGGCCGATGTGAGCAGCGGCGCGTTCGCGGCCACCTTCAAAGGTGCAAATAATTGCACTGACGACTTCGCGGCGTGTTTTTAGAACCTGATTTTTCATCTTCTGCTGTTCCCTCAGAGACCTGGCCATTACTGTGCGATCACGCCGTCTTTGATACCGAGTAACACGGCGGCGCGATGTGCTTCCCCACGACGGCATTGGCTTTGGCCGCTCAGAACGGCATAGACGGTACTTGGGTTCAGTTGATGCTGGGCCGCGAAGTCTTTCGCTGACTGTCCACGTTTTTCTAAAGCTTCCCGCGCTTGCATGCGGGCTTGCTCGGTGATGCGTGTGTTCGGCATAGTGCAGATCCGTGCAGTTTCATGTGGTGTGAGATGCACAATGATGCACTTAGGTGCACTTGTAAAGAGTGGGAATGAAAATAAGTGCATCTTTCTGAAGAAATAGGTTCTCGGCTGCAAGAAGAACGAAAGCGGTGTGGCATGACGCAAAACCAACTTGCGGAGGCGTTGGGCATCTCTAAACGGACCCAAGCCAACTACGAGTCCGGATCGAGTGACGCCACGGCCTCCTACCTGAGCAACGTTGCCGTTCAGTTCGGCTTCGACGTGCCGTACATCCTCACCGGTCAGCGCACTACGCTTGCGCACGATTCCCTGGATGAGTTGGAAGACAACATCGTTCAACAGTACCGAAGCATTCCTGCGGATGATCAAAGAGCTATTCGACGCTTCGTTAAGGCCATGGCAGACGATGCGGCCAAGGGAGTCAACTGACCAGGCTGATTCTGCCTTACCACCAGCTCGCCCCCATATCACTGCGTCAGCAATAGATTTTATGGAGTGGTAAGCATGTTGGATCGCACTAACGCCGATGTCGGTTACGTTGAAATAGCTGCATCTGCGCGGTATGAGCTTTCGCACATTGAACGACGCTTGATTGGCTTCTATCGCCAATTGAGCCGACGTGACCAGGAGCAATTGCGCAGGCTGACCGAGGCGCTGATAAGCAACCCGGACCAGTCCGACGACGATTGATTCCTGAGCCGCCGGCATGTGGTTGTCGGCGGTTTGCATCATGCGACTGCCTGCGATCCGAGCTTGTCGAATAGCTCCCGCTGCTGTGCTCTAGGCATATCCCGTAGGCGATCGATCAGCAGCCTTTCGAAGGTCTGAGCTGATGGGCTAAGCGTGTGGGAAAACGTGAGGTTTGCCACCCAGCTGTGCCCACATTTTGCGTCGAGACACTGGCAGTAAAGTTTCGCGAAATCAGCAGATAGCACCTCACGAGATGCGATCCGACCTTTGTGTCCGCACTTACAAGTCACTCTCATGGTTCCCTCCCCAGGGTGCAGCGAATTGCCACTATTCTTGCATGTGATGCAGGATATTTCTCTATGTTTGAAGTGTTAGGTAGCGCTTTCATCTGCCATTTCGATTTTTCTCCAGTCGATACGCCTGTCACGCCGAAGCGTGTCATTCAGCTGATTGAACAACTGACAGATGGGTCTAATCTCGTTGCTGGTGTACACGCGATCGATCTTCTCGATATCCCCAAACCCGCCGTTGTTTTCCGGGATGATCCCGGCTAGGGCTGGGTTCATACGCCACGCCGCGATTACGTCATTGCGCGTGATGTTCTTCACCTTCTCCAGTTCGTCCTTGGCCTGAAAGTCCCCCACGGGAATGATCTGGATCGCGTTTTCCTTGCCGTTAGGGATGTTGACGAACATCGATCGGAAGTTACCCACGCCTTTGCTGGCGCTGATTTGTGCACGTAGATTCTCTTCGTCTTCCTCAGTCAGGTCTGGGTCGTTGGTGTAGAAGATGTAACCCGCATGCGCGCCGTTGCTGTAGTAGCGGCGGCGGAAGAGGGTGGCGGCTTCGTTGAGCAACAGCGCTTGCAGGCCGCCCAGGTAGTCGGGCACGCCGTAGATGTTCTGTTCCACGTCGTAGTCCAGGACGTGTTCGATTTCGTCCTGGTGAAAGTCCATGTACTCACTGTCTGGCAGCAGCATCCTGAACCCGCCGTCGACCTTCACACGCATGTTGATAGCGGGGAGGTGCTGCATCTCGAGCGCTTCTCCAAAGGCATTGGTATCGCGATAGAAATACGCTTCGCCAAACACCATGTAATCCAGGCTCGCCCGGCCCATTGTCTGCGTGCTGCAGCCTTCGGACGGAATGAACTCACGCAACAGCAGGTTGCGTTTGAACTTGGGAATGGCGCCGTGGTGCGCGTTAGCACGTAACAACTTGGCCAGGCCGGCCCGTGACACTGGAGGCTTGTAGATTTCGCCGTCGTCGCTGAGGAATACCCCCAGGTACTCGCCGATGTTGCCGGAAAGCACCTGTTCCGGCTCCCCGAAGGTGAACGCTCGCATGGGCTGCTGCTGTCGCGCCTGCTGGTTGGCTTGGGGCTTTCTGTGTCGTGGCTTGGGCATTGTTTCCGCTCGTGACGTAGCGGCTACGGCGCCGCTTGTTGGTGTTGAGGGGTTCATTGGCCAGGGCGTGCATAACCGCCCAGGCGATGTCGGCGTGGCCGGTGGCATCGGTGCGCGAAGCGCTGTAAGTCACCTGGCCGCTGGTAGTGGTGCCGCGCTTGATGGTCAGGAATGCCTGGGCGATATCGGTCCAGCCGGCGTCCCACTCGATGCGACTGCCCTGGATCGTGTCCTGGGCCTTGAGCACCAATGTGTTTTTGGTCTCCAGGCTGTAATGGATCGGCGTGGCTTTCGCGTAGAAGTCGCGCACCAGGTCGAATACGCCATAGCCCACACCGGTGATATCGATGCCGATGTGTTGCACGTTGAATCGTTCGGTAAGCTTTTTGACCTGGGCTGCTTGGAAGGTGAACGAATGCCCCCTCCAGCTGTGTTTCTCCAGAATGCGGAATTTCGCCCCGGGTTCCAGTGGTGGCGCGACCACCACACAGGTGGCATCGTCGCGGGTACGGCTCGGATCGTAGCCAAGCCATACCGGACTGTTGCCGAACGGTCGATCCAGTTCCGGGTTGTAGTCCTCCCACAGCGACAGGTCGGAATAACACCGCTCCAGATCCTTGAGGCCGAACGCGCTCTGGCTGCTGTCGATGAACTTGCAGTAGAACAACTGCTGGAATTTGTCCTCGTCGTACTCCAACTGCAGCTGTTCCAGATCGAATAGATCGCAGCCGCCGGCGATGGCGTCGTCCAGGGTGATTGTCTTGCGCCATTGACCGTCGGGGCATAGCGCGCCCTGGGTGTAGGACGCCTCGGTGGGCCAGACGCCGCCGGCTTTCTTGCCGCGCTTGCTGTTACGGAATTCCTCGCCCGACCAGAACGGGTATGCCTGGTGTGACACCGCGCTGGGCGTCGAGAAGTAGGTTTTGCGCCACTTCTTATGGGTGCCCATGGCGCTGGCCACGGTGCTGAGTTTTTCGAAGTCACGTATCCAGAAGTACTCATCGACATAGACGTGGCCGTGGTAGCCCTGAGCGGTGCTGCTGTTGGTGCTGAGAAAGCGCAGCTCGGCGCCGTTGCTGAGCGTGATCGGGTTGCCGGTCAGCTCGATGTCGAACCACTGCTTCGCAAACTGGATGATGTAGCTGCGGAAAATCTCCGACTGCGAGCGACTGGCGGACAGGAACACCTGGTTGTCGCCAGTCAGCACCGCATCCATGAACGCTTCGCCGGCGAAGTAGTACGTCAGGCCCACCTGGCGGCTTTTCAGGATGTTGCGGATTCGGCACGTCAGCGGATTTTGCTTGGCGGCGAACAGCTCCTGCTGATAGCGGTACATCTTGCTGATGAACTTATCCAGGAAATCGACTTCGGTTAGCCCGCTGATGTCGTTCTTGGCTTTCTTCTCGCGTTTCTTCCCTCCGCTTTCCGCACGGCCCGAACGTTCGCTACGCCCGCTCTGGCGGCGTTCCTGGGGCTCGCCGGCTGATTCTCCGGCAGTTGCCGGCGACGGTTTGATCGCTTGCTTTAACAGGCGTTCGCGCACAGTCGTCAGCCGGTCCAGCTCGTTGAGTTCGTCCTTGGTCAGGCTGCTGGCTTTGTCCAGGAGCAGGGTGATTCGCCGGCCGACAGCAGTCAGCGGTTCCTCGTCCGACAGCATGTCTTCCCATCCGCCCTGGCGTATCCAGTAGTACACGATGCGGATGTTCGGCAGGTTGAGCTGCGCCTGAATTTCCTTGGCCTTACAGCGGCGCAGAAACAGGCGTTTGGCGGCTTCTTTAACTTCGGTCGAGTAGTACATGGGCCGCAGTCTATGCGGCGAAAACGCTGGGAACGCGGGGTTAAATTCCGCGATTCACCTATATGACGGATATAGGAGAAACGCGCATGTGAACCGTTTGTTTGGGGCTTGGCGGCTCCCTATCGTGGCGGCTCATTCAGTGATTGAGCGCAGTCAAATCCATGCCCCGTTCCCTTGTTTCGTTCTGGAAACGTGTCGCCACCAGCGGAGCCACCGTTGATGGGCGCGTGATCCTTCCCCAGGAACTGCGCGATATCGCTGAAACCTACAAGCCGTCTTTTTACACGGCAGTGATCTGGTGCGATCACGAACGCTGGCCAGGTTCCCACGGCACCGTCTACGCCGTACGCCTGGTTGAAGAAGCCGAAGACCTGGAGCCGGGCGAAGTGGCGCTGGAAGCGCAATTGAAGCCCAACGATCGCTTGCTGTACCTGAATGACCAAGGCCAGAAGCTGTTCAGCAGCATTGAGATCACCCCGGACTTCCGTGGCAGTGGCAAAGCCTACCTGACTGGTTTGGGCGTTACCGACCAGCCCGCCAGCGTAGGCACCCAGGAACTCTACTTTTCGCACAAGAACAACCGCGCCTCCTATTACGCCGCCTCGGTCGAACTCGGCCGCCTGCAGGACGACAGCCCCAGCACCGCCGAAACGGGGCTGATTCATGCCTTGACTAGCTTCTTCAAGCGTTTCGCCGCTGATGCGTTACCCGCCGAAACCACTCCACCCCAAACAGAGAGCAAACCCCCAATGGATGAAGCTACCGCAACGGCCCTCAAAGCCCTGCTGGAGCAGCTGCTTGTCGTCGCTGCCGGCATTCAGGCTGTGATTGAACCCGCCGCCGCAGATGCACCAGAACCCGACCAGGCACCCATCGACGATGTGAGCGCGGCCGTAGACGACATCGTCACTACAGCCGAGGAAGAACGTGAGTTCCGCCGTAATGGTGGTTCGAATAAGGCAGTACTGATCCAGTTGGAGAAGCTGCAAAAGCAATTCTCGGCTCTGCAGGAAACCTCAGTCGGTCGCCAGTTGCCCCGCAACGCCGGCCCGGTGACCACCGTCAAAAAGCGGGTGCTCTGATATGGCCTATTCACTGAGCGCCTACGGCGCAAAGATGTACGCCGAACTGCAACTGGCCATCGCCGAAAGCTATGGCGTAGAGCTGGCCAGCAAGCACTTTAGCGTCGATCCGACTATTGCCCAGGAACTGAACGACGCCATCACGGCCAAGTCGGACTTCCTGGAGCGGATCAACATCATTCCGGTCAGCGAGATCAAGGGCCAGAAAGTCTTCATTGGCGTGTCGGGTCCAGTCACCGGCCGAACCAACACCAAAACCACCGATCGTGAAGCCAAAGACGCCTCCGCGCTGGATCAGTCGACCTACGAACTGTCGTCGACCGAATCCGATGTAGGCATGCCATACGCCAAGATCGATGCCTGGGCCAAGTTTCCGGACTTCCATCAGCGCTATTCGGCAGCTGTACAGAAGCAGATCGCCCTGGACCGCATCATGGTGGGTTTCCACGGCACCCACGCTGCCGTGCAGACCGACATCGAAAAATACCCGATGCTGCAGGACGTCAACAAAGGCTGGCTCCAACAGGCGCGTGAACAGATCCCGGCCCAGGTACTCAAGGAAGGCAAGGTTGCCGGCAAAGTCACCCTCGGCGCTGGTGGCGACTACGCCAATCTTGATGCCCTGGTGCACGACACCAAGCAACTGGTGGACGAACGCCTGCGTGATGCCGGCGACCTGATCGCGATCATCGGCACCGACCTGTTGGCCGCTGACAAAGCGAAGCTGTACGCAAAACAAGGCGACGTGCCGACCGAGAAAGAGCGTATCGAAGACGCCCAGGTGATCGCGACTTACGGCGGTCTGCCAGCGTTCAGCGTGCCTTTCTTCCCAGTCAACGGCGTGGTGGTTACCAGCTTCGACAACCTGTCGATCTACTACCAGGACTCCAGCTGGCGCAAACAGACCATCGACAACCCGAAGCGCTCTCGTGTTGAGGACTACAACAGCCGCAACGAAGGTTACGTGATCGAGCAGCTGGAAAAGTTCGCCATGACTGAAAATGTGGAGCTGGTGAAGTGAGCCTGGCCCTCGCGCACAAGCGCCGCACCTTAGCGTTGGGTGGTGCAGCGTTAGTAGCGGCGGCATCTGCCGCAGCTCTGCCGTACTCCCCGGCTGAGGCCCTGAGCAGCCCCGCGAATGCGCGCAAGCATTTGCTGTTGCAGGAAGCGGCGTTGGACCAAGACCTGGAACGTATTAGCGCCATCAACGGCTTGGCAGGTCGTCAGGCTCTCAAGCGTGAAGAGCTGCTGCCCAAGTATCAGGAATACGTGCAGCGCTACTGCGAGTCGGGCCTGAACTTCCCTAACCGCGTTGCTGTGCAGGTCATGGTCTGGCTGTTCGATACCGTCCAGTTTGATGACGCCTTGGAGCTGGCCGACTTTCTGATGGAGCAGGGCCAGCAGATGCCGGAGCGCTTCAAGCGCCGTGACATCCAGACCTTTGTGGCCGACGCCGTGTGCGAGTGGGCTTATGCCGAGTACAACGCCGGCCGCAGTCCTGAGCCTTATTTGTCCGACTTGCTGCCCCGCGTTGATGGCCAGTGGCAGCTGACGGAGCAGATCCCCAGCAAGTACCACAAGTTGATCGGCATGCGCGCCATGGAGGCTGAGCAGTGGCAAACCGCGCTCAAGCATTTGGAGCGCTCCACAGAGCTGTATCCGAAAGCCGGCAATGACACGCGCATCGATAAGGTCCGCAAGGCCCTGGCAAAACAAGCGGCTGCGAACGCGGCTTCCTAATAACCGACTACCCCCCCAGCGGGAACCTGTGGAAGTGAGCCGCCCATTTATGGATCGTCCCACTGAAAACAGGCTTCCCGCCCTATTTGAGCGGCCAGCAATGAGCTTTTCCGGGAAACCCACCACCTTTGTGGAACTGACAATCGAGAATGACGGCTTCTGGCCTGACCTCTCTCTGTCTGAGTTTCAAAAGGAACAACGCCTGCCGGCGGAGTACCTGGTGGAGCTGCTGGCCGACACACTGAAAAGCGCCATGTTCGATGTGAACACCGACCTGGCCCGTGTGAAGACCAAGCTGCAGGCGGCAGGTGTATCGAACCTGCAGGCAGCGGCAGGCTTGGCCACCCCGGCCGAATGGGCCTACTCCCACAAAATCACGCTCTACAAGCGCGCTGTTTACAGCCGCGCCAAGGGTAATTCGCTTCCACAGTTCGCCACTGTTACCCGTCGCGAGAGCGCCGAAAACACCGGCAAGGAAGCGCCCGAGCGCGCAGAAACCTTCCTGGCTTTCAGCCAACAGGCCGTCCGTGCGTTGCAGGGCCGTGGCCGCATCACGGCGTCGCTGCAATGATCCAGCTGCAGGCGCTGACCGCCTACCTGATGGCCCGCAACCTGGTGGCACCTGAGCAGTTCGACAGTTGGACGGAGCAGGTCAGCCTTCAACTTATCTGGAAGCCCGACCGCGACGGCCTGCACATGGCCGATATGCGCTACCGCGCTGTGCTCTCCCTCGAGCGTTTCACCGATCACCCGGCACGACTGATGGCCCTGGTGGGCAGTTGGTTGGAGACCCACGACACCAACCGCGATCGCCACGAGCTGCCGGAGCCGATGTTTACCGTAGAGCCTCTCGACCAGGACAGCTTCGACGTGGAGCTGTCGCTTGAATTTGTCGAGCCGCAATACCTGGCTGAAGACCCTGGCGGCGAGATCGAGGCGTTCGGCAAGACCTGGGCGTTTGTCCCGTTTGATCTGTGGGTTGCCGAACACGGCGAGGTGGGCAGTCATGGCCGCTAGCCCGCTCGCCCTCGATATCCGGGGCTTGCTCGATGTCGATGCCCAGTTGGCGTTGCTTGAGCTACCGCCCCAACTGCGCCGGCGGTTGCTGAACAGAGTGACCACACGTGTGCGGACGATGAGCCGCAAACGCGTACGTGAGCAGCGGAACACCGACGGCACCCCCTTCGCTGAGCGCAAGGGCAGTGCCAAGGGCAAAAAGAAGATGGAAGCCGGTCTGGCCAAGCTTCTGCAGGTGACCCGCGTCAGTTCGGACGAAGCCGAGCTGGGCTGGAAAAACGCCCTGACCCGCTGGGTCGCTGCCCAGCAGCACAACGGCGTCAGCGAGCGACGTACCGCTGCGCAGATGCGGCGCTGGAACAAAGTCCCGCCTGGTATTGCATGCACCGACAAACAGGCCAAGCGCCTACGACGGCTGGGTTTCCGTATCCGGCAAAAAGGCAAAAGGGCGCTGACCAGGCCGTCAGTGGCATGGATTCAAGAGCATGTGAACTACGCCAAGGCCGGCTTGCTGATCCGCATTTTGAACGATGAACGCACGGTGACGACTGGCGCACAGAGCTGGGACATCACCCTGCCGAAACGCCAGTTCCTGGGCGTGGAAACCAGCGGCGAAACCCGCGACCTGGTTAACCAGGTGTTCCAACAAATCCTTAATTCACCCCGCTAACGAGGCACAGCATGGCACTTGGCAAAGTCAGCGTTAACAATCTCAATCTGGGCCAAGGCGCCGTGACTGAGATCGAGCGCTATTTTCTCTTCATCGGTCCCGGCCCGAAAAACACCGGCAAATTGATCGCCCTCAACACCGACAGCGATCTGGACGCCCAACTGGGCGTCACCGTCAGCGACCTGAAAACTCAGATCACTGCAGCGCGCTTGAACGGCGGCGATCGCTGGGCGTGCCTGGCGGCGCCTATCGCAGCAGATGGCGATTGGTCCAAAGCCCTGGAAATGTCCCAGCAACAGGGTTTTTCCGTCGAGGCGGTGGTGATCACCAAACCGGTGGCCGCCGGTGCTGAACTTTCGGCCATGAACGATGCGGCCGTGTCGATGAATGACACCTACGGCCGTCGCGCCTTTGTCATGGCCGCCACGGCCGGCCTGTCGTTGAGCCCATTCCAAAGCTGGGCCGAGTACCTGGTGGCCCAAAAAGCGATCACCGCCGGCGTATCCGCGCCGCGTGTCCTGGTGGTGCCGCAGTTGCACGGTAACGACCTGGGCGTGTTGGGCGGCCGGCTGGCCAACGCGGCGGTCAGCATCGCTGACAGCCCTATGCGTGTGGCCACCGGTGCGGTGCTGGGGCTTGGCCCCGTACCTGTCGACTCCGAAGGTGTGCCGCTGCCGTCCTCGATCCGTGCGGAGTTGGACAAGGCGCGCTTCTCGGTTTCGCAGACCTATTCAGATTACCCGGGCGTGTACTGGGGCGACGGCAACATGCTGGATGCACCAGGTAGCGACTACCAGGTCATTGAATACCTACGCCTTGCCGACAAGGCAGCGCGCCAGGTGCGGCCGTTGTTGATCCGCCGCGTGGCCGATCGCCGCTTGAACAGCACCCCCAACAGCATGGCTGTAAACACCAATGCGCTGATGGCACCCCTGCGCCGCATGGCCAAGTCGGTCAAGTTCGCCGGCGAGGTATTCCCGGGCGAGATCGAAACGCCCAAGGACGGCGACATCGTCCTGGTCTGGAAGAGCAAAACCGCCGTTGAGGCGTACATCAAGCTCAAGCCCCACAACTGCCCGAAAGACCTCACGGCGAACATCGCCCTGGACCTTTCCAACGACGCTTCGGAGTAACCCCCCATGTCACGTATTGGCGGCAAGAACTTTGACGTGAACCTGGGCGACCTGCAGGTCCACGTCGAGAGCTGCACCCTGGATATCACCGACAACAGCAAGACCGCGCAGACCCGGGGCGTGCCTGACGGTTACGTCGACGGCGATGTGGCCGGCGCCGGTGAAATGGAGTTGGACTCTACCAACTTCAACCTGGTCGTTGAGGCGGCGCGAACTGCCGGCAGCTTTCGCAAGCTGGGGGCGTTCGACGTGGTGTTTTTCGCCAAAGCTGGCGACGACGAGCTGCGCATTGAAGCCTTCGGCTGCAAGTTGAAGGTGTCCAGCCTGCTGAGTATCGACCCCAAGGGCGGCGAGAAGACCAAACACAAAGTGCCTTTCGAGGTCACCAGCTCGGACTTTATCCGCATCAATGGCGTGCCTTACCTGGATGCCACAGAGATCGAGGGCATTAGCTGATGGTTTGCCCGTTCGATCGCGCCCAAGCCCTGGAACAACGTCAGCGGGACCAGGCTATCAACGCCCAGTTGGCCCAGGCCCGGCGTGAGTCAGCGGGCCCAAGCCTTACCCACTGCCAGGACTGTGATAACGAGATTCCCGCAGCGCGCCAGGCGCTGGGCGGCAAGACCCGTTGCGTCCCGTGCCAGTCTTTTTTCGAAAAAGGAATGCAGCGATGAGCACGAATCAGGCGGCCCAGGACACCGCCATCGCACTGGCAAAGGCATCGCCTGCGATCGGTGTAGCGGCCACTGGAGCGACAGGGGCCGTCGACTGGTCGGCTGTCGCCTACATGCTGACAGCCCTCTACATGGTGCTGCAGATCCTGCTGTTGGTGCCCAAGTATCGCCAGATGTTGCGCGACTGGAAGGTGAAGCCATGAGCCTGCGCGGCAAGATCGCTGCCGGCGCTATCGCGCTCTGCAGCTCCACGCTGGTGGTGTTCCTGGGCACCTGGGAAGGCAACGGCCAGAACATCGTCTACGCCGACAAGTTGGCCCGTGGGCTGCCAACCGTATGCATGGGCATCACCCGCCATACGAGCCCCTACCCGGTGGTTGTCGGTGACTATTGGTCAGACGCCCGCTGCAGCGAGGTAGAGCAACTGGTGATCAGCAAGGGCCAACTGCAACTGGCCGACTGCATCACCAACCAGGACGTGGGTCAGAACACCTTCGACGCCCTGAGCAGCCATGGCCACAACTTCGGCATGCCCAGTACGTGCGCCAGTCGCGCCGTGGGCCTGATCAATGCCGGTCGCATCAAAGACGGCTGCAAGGCCCTGGCCTGGGCGCCGGACGGCAAGACGCCCGTATGGGCCTTCATCACCACTGCCCAGGGCAAGAAGGTGTTTGTCCCGGGCCTGCACGCTCGTCGCCTGGCAGAAGCCGCGCTGTGTGAGGCGGGCCTGTGATGCGTGAAGGCATTTTTGTCCTGGTGCTATGCCTGGTGGCCTTTTTCGGCTTCGACCTGCTGCAGCAGCAGCGCGACACGGCACGTACCGAGCGTGACGCTGCGCTATTCGAAGCCAGCGGCCTGCGTGAAGCGGCGCTTATCAGCGGCGAAATGCTGGCCGAGCGTGACGCTATAGACCTCAAACGTACCCAGGAACTGAACGATGAACGCATTAAAAACGACGTTCTGCGCGTTGATGTTGCTGATGGCCGTAAGCGGCTGCGCGTCAACGCCACCTGCAGCGCCACCGCGACCGACACCACCGGCGCCGGCGGCTTGGCTGATGGCAGAACCGCCGAACTCACAGACGACGCTCGACAAGATTATTTCACCCTCAGAGATCAGCTTGCCCTCAGTCGGCAAATGATCCTGGGCCTGCAGGACCACGTGCGCCGGGTTTGCCTGCGCTGATTCATCCCACTTTGAACCCTGAACGGAGCAACACCCATGACCGATACACGCGATATCACCCTGGAAGTAGGCGACAAGGAATTCACCTTCGCACTGACCCCGCAAGACGTGACCAAGTACTTCAACGCCGTGACCCAGGCCAACAAGGTGTCGCCGGCCAACAACCTGCTGGTGACCACCGTCAAGCAGGAACAACGCGCCACGCTCAAGGCCCAGTTGGGCAACCCGGTGCTGGTCATGCAACTGGCCGGTGCGCTGCTGGAAGAGTACGGCCCGGACGTTGAAATCACCGTAAAAAAGCCCTCGACCACGCCGAACGACTGACCGAAAACGGCCTTGGCCAACTGGTGGCCTTGGCCAGTCGCTGGCTACCTGGTGCCGAGCCCACCGCCGAGGTGATGGGCACGGCCAAGTGGTTAGAGGACGAGCACTGGCGCCGTATGGAAATTGCCATTGCCAACGGTATCGCCTACGCACTGAACGGATGAATTTTGATGGCTGACAAAAGTGCCCGCCTTGCCTTCATTTTGAGCCTGACCGATAAGGTCACCGCCCCTATGGGCAAGGTGAAAATGGGCTTTTCTGACCTGGCCGAACAGAGCGAAAAGCACATTAAGACCATGGGGTTCGGCCTGGCGGGCATTACAGGTGCGTATGTCGGTATCACTCAATCAATGGAGCCGGCGCTGGAGATGAACCGCGCCCTGGGCGAAGTCCGGTCGCTGAACGTGGCCGAAGACGCGCTGAATGCGCTGAATCGCAAGTCCCTGGAGTTTTCCGTGGCCTACGGCGAGAACGCTAAGGACTTTGTTGCCTCGGCGTATCACATCGAGGGCGCTATTAAGGGGCTGGCGGGCAGTCAGCTGGCCACCTTCACCAATGCCAGCAACCTGTTGGCCAAGGCCACCAAGTCCGACGCCAGCACCATGGGCACCTACGTTGGCACCATGTACAACCTGTTCAAGGGCCAGGCTGACGCCATGGGCAAAGGTCAGTGGGTCGAAACCCTGACAGGCCAAACTGCTACGGCTGTGCAGCTGTTTCGCACCAGTGGCGAGCAGATTGGCGAAGCGTTCAAAGCTGCCGGCGGCTTAGCCAGCACCGCTGGAGTAAGCCTGGCCGAACAAATGGCCGTGCTGGGCGCCCTTGGCAACACCATGGACGGCGGGGAGGCCGGTGGTCTCTACAAGTCGTTCTTTGAGAACGTCAGCGGTGCATCGGAAAAGCTGGGCATGTCCTTTGTGGACCAAAAGGGCAAGTTACTGCCGATCATGGACGTCCTGGACAAGCTCAAAGGCAAGTTCGGGGATCTGACAATCGAGGCCAATGGGAAGAAGCTACGCGACGCCTTTGGCGGAGAAGCGGCGCGGTTGATCACCACTTTGATGGGCGACACCGAGCGGTTGAAGAACGGTATGGAACAGCTGGGCAATGTGCGCGGCCTGGAAAATGCCGAGCGTATGGCCAAAAACATGGTGGATCCGTGGCAGCAGTTCAGCGCCGCCGTGCAGGCCCTGCGTATTGCCTTTGGCCAGTCGTTGATTCCCATCCTGACACCGTTAATGGATCGCCTGGTGGGTATTGCCGGCACGCTGACCCGCTGGACCCAGTTGTTCCCCAACATCACCCGCTTGATGGGGATTGTCACGCTATCGTTCTTGGCGATCACGGCCGCGATGTCGTTACTCACTCTCACGGTGGGCCTGTCGAAAATGGCGTGGCTCGGGGCCGTTGTCGTGTGGAACGCGCTCACCTGGTCGGGTTATCGCAGTATCGCCATGTTCCTCTACCACACCGTGATGGTAGTCGGGTTCGTGGCCGGCCTGGTGCTGATGGTCGCCTGGATGGGGCTGGTTAAAGGCGCGATGTTGCTATGGCAGGGCGCGATCTGGCTGGTCAACACCGCATTGTTGGCCAACCCGGTGACTTGGATTGTGGTCGGCATTGTTGCCCTGGTTGCCGCCGTGGCGGCAGCGATCATCTACTGGGACGAGTGGACCAGCGCACTACTCAATAGCGAGGCGTTCCAATGGGTCAGCGGGCAACTGACCGCGCTGTCTGAGTGGTTCGATTCGATGGGCGGCTGGTCGGGTATGGCCAGCGCCGCGTGGGACGGCATCGTCAGCATCTTCAAAAGCGCTATCAATGGCTTGATCGAGATGCTGAACAAGATTCCCGGCGTGAACATTGAGGCGGCGTTTGGTGACATGCCGGCAACGCCGGAATTGCCGACCATCAGCGCGCCTCAGGTCGAGGCGCCGTTGCTGCCGCAGTTGGTGAGCGCTCCCCAGCAACCCATCCAGGCGCCGCCCCTCGTCATGGCTGCTACGCCGAAAGCACCGGCGCCGGCCATGCCAACACTCAACGCACTGCAACCGCAAGCCCAAGCCCCCGCCCTGGTGCTCGCACCGGTGCCAAAAGCCTCCGCGCCGATCGCCCAGCCGCTGAGCGCTCCCGAAGTCCCACGCACGGTGCCGGCACTGGTGACCGCGCCGGCATTGAAAAAACCGGCGCCGATCGGGCCGCAGCTCAACCTCCCGCAGCCTGTACAGCCGCCGGCACTGGTCACGGCGTCGAAGCCGACCGAGAAGGCCGAACAAAGCCAGCAGCGTATCAATAGCGCGGTGACCAACCTGTCACCCAAACGGCCGGACGCTGTGCCCCGGGGCGGCTTCCTGGCCAGCATTCAGAACAACAACCAAACCCAAAACAAGGGCACGCATGTGGAGAACGTCAACATTCACACCGGCAAACCGATGAACCCGCTGGAGCTGGAAGGCATGTTGGCCATGGCGGTGGGCGGATGAGCGAATACGTCGATCTGCTGATCATGGACAACGACCTGGTGCTGGACCCTTCGCGTCAGCCGCTGCTGATCGAGGACCGGGCCAGCATCGCCCAGGACATCGCCCACATGATCCGCGAGAGCGGTTTGCTGGTCACGTTGGTGGCCGAGCGCAGCCGCCTGCGTCAGCGCGACTGCATCCAGCAACTGGAACTGCTGGTGGAAGCCGACGAGCGCCTGGTACCGGGAACGGCACTGATTAAACAAGTGGAGTCTGGCCAGTACCTGGTCACGGCGAAAACGCTGAAATTTGGCGACGTCGAGGTGACCCTGTGAGCGATGTAGATTTTAAGCAGGCCCTGGCTGACGGCGGAATTCCGGTCACCGAGGAAGGATTGCGCCAGGCATGGGAAAAGGAAGTTGCGGCCCAGGGCAGCAAGATGAGCAACACCAGCGCCTATTCGCCCTTTTGGCGGGTGATTACCGCCCTGGTGACCAAGCCGGTGTTGTGGCTGATCAACTTTGTCAGCGGCACGATCCTGCCCAACTTCTTTGTGAAAACCGCCGTTGGCAAGTGGTTGGACATGCTGGCCTGGGCGGTCAACGTCGAGCGTAAAGGCGCAACCAAGGCCAAAGGCGTGCTGCTGTTTACCCGCGATGTACCGGGCGGTGCTTTGGAATTGCCCGCCGGCGTTGTAGTGCAGTCCGCGGCGATCAATGGGCATGTCTATCAGTTGATCACTACCCAGGCCGTGACCTTTGCGGACGGCGTGCTGCAGCTGGAAGTCCCGGTAGAAGCCGAGGACGTGGGCAGCGGCTACAACCTGGCCCCGGGTTACTACGCGATCCTCCCCGTGCCCATTGCCGGCATCGTTCAAGTGGTCAACGCGGACGGCTGGTTGATTGCACCAGGTGCAGATCCTGAGCCGGACGATCAGCTGCGTTTGCGTACGCGTAACCAATTCTCGGCGGTCAACCAGTGGCACACCGACTCGGTATACCGCGCCATGATTTCCGCCTTCCCAGGTGTTCGGCCGGACGGCGTGTATTTCCTGCATGGGGCCCCACGTGGTCCGGGCAGCGCCAATGCCTACGTGCTGTTTGATGCTGACGTGCCGGCCGCGACGTACCTGGAGCAAATCAACGCGCATATTCGCGACCAGGGCAATCATGGCCACGGTGATGACCTGCTGGTAATGGTCATGCCAGAAACCCAGCACGCGTTGAGCCTGGCCCTGTGGCCACGGCCACTGCTGACGGTTGAGCAGCGCACCAAGCTGCAGGCGGAAGTGGAACAGTTCATTCGTGCCGCGTTCCGCGAGAGCGGCACCAGCGACTATCAGCCGACGCTGACCTATCCCCAATCGCGGTTCTCGTTTAGCCGCCTGGGCGAAGAGTTACACCAGCAGTTCCCCGGCATTGAGTCGCTGCATTTTGACAATGCCGACATCGTGTCAGAGCTAAGCATTCCCAGGATCAAAAGCCTGCAGGTGGTGCCGGCATGATCAAGCTCAATTTGCCTTTCTGGCTCGATGGCCCGCAGTTGACCAAGTTGAAAGCTGCCGCGCAGTCCTGGTGGGAAAAGGTAGAAGGCTGGCTGCAATGGCCGCTGCTGCAGATGGATGCAGACACCTGCCACCTGACCGTCCTGGACCTGCTGGCCTGGCAGCGCGATATCAGTCGCTTCAAGGATGAGCCGGAAAGTCTGTACCGCCTGCGCGTCAAGTTCGCCTTCATCAACGCGGTCGACGCCGGCAGCACGGCTGGGCTCAAACGCATCCTGCAGCGCCTGGGCGTCGGCTATGTCGAGATTGACGAGCGTATGCCCGATCGGGACTGGGACGTAGTGATGTTGCGCCTTTCCGACTCCCAGCTATCGCAGAACCCGGAGCTGTTGCGCGTGCTGATTCAGCAATACGGCCGCACCTGCCGGCGCTATGACTTCGTGACCCTCACCCCGGTATCGCTGCGCCTCGTCGCGGCTGACTTTAACGACGATCAGCAAACGCTGATTGCCAGCCTGTAGGAGCCTCTTGTGGGAGCCAGTATTACCCTTGCAGGCGAAAGCCTGATCGCCCAAAAACTGGGTGCGCAACAGCGCCTCGATGTCGTGCGCTTTATCTTTGCCAACGTGCCCGGGCTGAACCCGAACAGCCCGGTCAATCGTGCCGCGCCGAAGCCGCCGGCGGCACAGATCGTCCACACCTACACGATCCCAGCGCAGAACATCGGCTTCGTGAACCCCAACCAGGTGGTGTACAGCTCAATGCTGGGCAGCGATATCGGGGACTTTGACTGGAACTGGATCGGCCTGGAAACCGCCGAGAACGTGTTGCTGGCCGTGGCTTATGTACCACTGCAGCAGAAGCGCAAGAACATCCCGCCGCAGCAGATCGGCAACAACGTGACCCGTAACATCCTGGTGATGTTCGACGGTGCCCAGGCACTGACTGGCATTACGATTGATGCCAGCACCTGGCAACATGACTTTACCGTGCGCCTCAAAGGTATTGATGAGCGCGAGCGCCTGAGCAACCGCGACATGTTTGGCCGAGCGTGCTTCTACCGCAACGGCTGGCAGGTGCAGAAGGTCGGGACCTGGTATCAACTCAATCCGGGATTGGCCTACATCGAAGGCATTCGTCTGGAGCTGACCAGCGCCTATCAGATCGCTCCGGCCAGCGCTCCGGCACCCGTGTGGCTGCACGTTTCGTTACGCGGTGAAATGAACGATGTAGTGGCAAGCTGGAAAGTAGTTTTTGATCCTAACCAAGTCGACTATGTGGATGCCGCTGGAACCCGCAATTACTGCATTCAGTTGGGCCATATCGCGGGCTCAGGGCTGGTGACCGATCTACGCAAGGTTGCCGAAATTGATGGCCCGCTGGTTGACCACTTCGCCGCTCAGGTCGGCCATTACCCTCAACTGCGTTCGGGCAATGCAGACAAGCTGAGCAATCCGCGCAAGATTAACGGAGTGGCATTTGACGGTTCGACGGACGTGGCGGTAGAGGACAACTCCAAGTTGCCCCTCTCCGGTGGCACGATGACTGGGGGCGTCCGCGCTGGTTTCCCCGCGATGGGTGGCGGCTTTGTG
This sequence comes from Pseudomonas palleroniana, assembly GCF_022836895.1. Taxonomy (NCBI): domain Bacteria; kingdom Pseudomonadati; phylum Pseudomonadota; class Gammaproteobacteria; order Pseudomonadales; family Pseudomonadaceae; genus Pseudomonas; species Pseudomonas palleroniana. Next base: position 2,127,914 of record NZ_CP092411.1, read on the forward strand.
GATTGGCGGAAAAGAACCCCTGCCTTGCAAATTGATTGCCCTGTTAATCAGTACGCTTACTCCATTTGGAAAGGGACCAACTGGGATGAGCGCGATCTGGCGGCGATGGATGTCTATTCCGGAGGCTTCACAGATTCCATCCCCTCTGTGGTGCTGCATGTCCATCCAAAAAATAATGCCTTCACGTTCGAAGGTAGCGGTGACCTGGCGATCCTCGGCCGCTACAAAGGCAGCGGGGCCTTGTTGCAGGGTTTGAATGCCAGCGAGATGGCGACGGGAACAGTCCCTAAAGACCGTCTGGCTGGAACCTATGACATCAGTGTGACCGGCAACGCCAAAACAGCGAGTCGTCTTGAATCCGCTCGGCGTATCAACAACATACCGTTCGACGGTTCCAAAGATATTCAGATCACCGATGACGGAAAGCTGCCCCTCACTGGCGGGACACTGAGCGGATCGCTCTATGCGGACTTTCCCGGGATGGCTGGTTACTTTGTGGATTGGAAAGAGCGCAGCGCGGCCCTGCAGATATCTTGCCCGACGAATACAGCTGCCTATCAAGTATGGCGAGGCACTCGCTGGGGAGATCGTCACCTGGCTGCTATGGAGGTGTACGCCGGTGGTTCCTCCACATCCCAACCCACGGTAGTGATGCATGTAGGAGGGGCTATTGGCGCGTTTACCTTCGATGGTTCTGGCTCCCTCACCATCAAGGGGTCTTACATCGGTGACGGTGGATCGCTGGGCGGTTTAAACGCCGGCGCGCTTGCCTTGGGCACCGTTCCCGCTGCGCGCCTTTCAGGCACCTACAGTATTGCTGTTACGGGCAATGCGGGCAGCGCCTCAAAGTTGGCGACTCCGCGACTGATCAATGGCGTGGAGTTTGATGGTACCCAGAACATTGCTATTGGGGATGGTTCCAAATTGCCGCTTGCCGGCGGCACGCTGACGGGCACTGCGCGGTTTGACTTTCCACAACTGGGCGGTGGCTTTGTTGATTGGCGCAGCCGGTCGCCAGCGATGCAGGTGGATTGTCCTGCCAATAGCTACGCGTACATGGTTTGGCGCGCTACCAAGTGGAACGAACGGCATTTGGCATCAATGGAAGCCTACGCCGGCGGAGGCTCAAGCACTCCTGCCCAGGTAGTGACTCATGTAGGGGGGACCAACAATGCCATGACGCTGACGGAGGGAGGCAACCTTTCGGTAGCCGGCGCTTACTTCGGAAGTGCCGCTGGCCTAACAAACCTGCCTCAGGCTACACCTGATGTGCCAGGTGCCGTTCTGAAAAACACTGCGTCCTTGGGGCCGAACGGCTGGTGGAAATGTGCGCAGACGGGCGTTATCAAGCAGTGGGGCATCACTTTAGGTGCCTCGGATACCGTGACCCACCGCAGTTTTCCCATAGCGTTCCCAAACCGCTGCACGTCTTTGGTCGCATCTCGGACCAGTCTTTTTTATTCCGATAATTTGACCGGTACTAACACCTTGATTGTCAGCAACTCTCAGTTTTCGGTGATATCCGGTCCTTTCAATTCGCCCGATGACATTTACTGGGAGGCCACTGGCTACTGATCATGAGCATCTATTTTCACGCTGCAACAGCTGGTTTTTACGACACTCGCGCCCACGGGGAGCGCACCGTTGTTATCGCTGATCCGAAGTGGAAACACCCCATGATCAGCGTACCTGACCCGGACTGGATGGCGCCCGAAGGCTCAACGGCTAAAGCCCCGATGATCAAGGCCAAAGACCCAAAAGCCAAACCGGCCCTGGTAGAGGTGCCGAATCCTGACTGCAACCTTCCGCCGGCGGGCCAGCTGCTGGAGATCACCCAGGCGGAATATCAGGCACTATTCGCCGCCCAGGCACAGGGTAAGGTCATTCAGGCCGTCGAAGGCCGGCCCGTGGCTCTGGACCCGCCACCTCTGACCTGGGAGCAGGTCAGAGCGGGACACGTAACCAGCGTACAGCTGTTTCTGGACCAAACAGCCAAGAAGGCGGGTTACTCCGACCTCAAGGACGCGATCAGCTACGCAGATGAACCTGCAGTGCCAAAATTCCAGGCTGACGGGGTAGCGTTCCGTACCTGGCGCTCGTTGTGCTGGGCCTATTGCTACGACCAGTTGACGGCGATCGAGCAGGGCAATCGCAAAACACCGAGTAGCTCTGATCTGGTGGCCGAACTGCCTGTTCTGGTGCTCCCGAATGCCTGACATGACCTGGTCACCGGTGACAATGCGTTGGCCTGCCCAAGCCACCGAATGGATGGGGCAACTGTCAGCGGCCCAAGGAATGGCCAGCGGCGAACTGGCCGGTACCGCGAAACGCCTGGCAGACCTCAATGGCAAAACCACCACCAGTCCCGGGCCCGTGGGTGACGCTGCCCAGGGAGTGATCGCTGCAGGCCGTGCAGCAATCACTGATCAGATGGGAGAAGCCCCGGCGTGCTTGGTAGTGACGCCGTTTCAAAGTGGCATTGGCCAGGGACGTGGCTACCAACGCTTCCTGTCTGCACCGAACTTGCTGCAGCAGCTGGCCGGCAAACTGGTGGACGTGAGCGACACCGGCCGTCCAGTCGGTCCCCAGTTCGCGCTGTGCCTGATGTTCCTGTCCACGCGCTTTGATCAGTTGGCCGCGAGCCTGGCACGGTTCAATGCCTTGTTGCCCATGCCCGACCTGGTGCGAGCCGAACGGCGCGCGCGGCACCTGTCCAAGCTGGAGACAGAAAAATGGGAGATCCCCGCCGCCGGCACCTTGCCGCGTTGGCAGTCGCTGCCCCTGGAGCGCTGCACGGTGGTCAAGGCGGCGCAGCAATCCATGGCCGGCCAACTCGCCGTCCTGGAGAGCTACGCCGCCGACAGCTCGCCCATGGCTGACCTTGCCGCCCTGGCTACCCGCAAAGTAGCTCAACAACAGGGCCGTGATCAGCAACTGGCCGACCTCAAAGCCCTGCTGGCTGATGGCAACCCCGATAGCAGCATGCGCGCCCGTTTGATCGGCCCTGGTAATGCCACGGAGCTACGCAAGGCGTTGTTGGCCGGCGATCCCCCGGGGCATGAATGGGTGCTGTGCGCCGGCGCGCTGCTGGTCGGATCTGAGCAGGGATTGAGCTTTGTACGCGAGCTGGTGGGCTTATGACGCTGTTACTGGATGGGCAAGAGGTGCGCGGGAAAAACCTCAAGGTCACCGGCAATCTGCGCATTGAGAGCGACGACTTGTCAGGCCAGACCAGCAACACAGACAAGGGGCACAAGGGCTTCAAGCCCAAGACCCTGACCGTCAGCCTGATGATTCCTTTCGTTGACCAGGTGCAACTGCGCGACCTGATGCGCCTGGTGGAAGCCACCGAAGGCGGTGGCCAGCTCAAAACCTACCGAATCGTCAATGACACCGCCGCCGCGTTCGGCATGCGCCAGGTGACGTTCACCGAAGGCGTCAGCGCCCGGGAAGACGACAATCTGCGCGGCTGGCTGATCCAGTTCACCCTGACTGAAAAACTGTCGAACCCTGAGAAAGTCGAGGGCCGACGATCGGGCAACGCGGTCACCGCGCAGTCGGGCCCAGGCGGTGCGGTCGGCGGCGCCGGCAGCGACTCACCTGGTGCGCCCGAAGAGCTGACCGGTTTTGAAGCGACCTTGAAGAAGGTCGACACCTGGTTGGGCGGGAGTGACAAGCAATGAAGCTGCACAAGGAATTGGCCATCAACAGCCAGCCCTACGTCTTGGTCAAAAACGAAGTGCGGCTGGATGCGAAAAGTCCAGGCAGGGCGACGTTCACTATTCAGGCCACAAAGCCGGTCAAGGGGCTGGTCACGCTCGATATCGGCTACAACGGCAACACGTTGCAGCGCCACTTCATTGGCTACGTCGAGCGCTCCACCACGGCCGGCAGCAGCCAACAGGTGCTGTTCTGCCGCGAGCTGGCCGCGATTCTGGCCAACCCGTTACCGCTGAACCTGCGCCACGTCGACTTGCGTGCCGTCCTGGTCGAGATTAGTCAGCACACTGGGTTGCGCTTTCGTGTCCCGGACCGGCCCTACGCCAGCGTTAAGGCGCCGTTCTTCTACAGCCTGGCCGCTGGCTACCAAGCCATGGACAGCCTGGCCCGGGTTTTCAACATCCCTGACTTCATCTGGCAGCAGCAGGGGGACGGGGAAGTGTTCGTGGGCAGTTGGGCCGACAGCTTTTTTGGCGTTCGCTCGCCGCTGCAGCTGCCCGTGGAGCTGTTCGACGATTACCAGGGCAACCAAAGCGCGATGATTGCGGCCCTTCCCGGGTTGCGGCCAGGTGCAACAATCAACCACGGGGAGCGCATCACCAGTGTGGCGCTCATCGACAACCAGATGGCCATCCGATGGACGACGCAATCCGCCGCAGCGTAGAACGACAATTCCCTGAACTCACCGGCGGTTATCACCTGCCACGCTTTGCCCGGGTTGTGGCCGTGGCTGACGCCCCTGCCAGCGCCGGGATCTGCGACGACTTCCGTCCACGCTACGCGGTCGACATCGAGGTCATGGGGCCGGACGGCGAGCCAGATACCAAGCTGCCGATCCTGGCCGGCGTGCCTTTGCCGCTGCCCACCGGTGGCGAGGAAATGGGCATCTACGCGTTCCCCGAGGAAGGCACCCAAGTGGTGGTGTGCTTTGCCTACGGTTTGCCGCACAAGCCCTATATCCAAAGCATCCTGCCCCACGGCCTGAGCATGCCCAGCGTGCCGAAGGGTGACCAGGTGTGGCAGCACAGCGAGGCATGCCAACAGCGTGTGGACGCCGATGGCAATTGGCTGCGCCAGACTGACGGCAAGATCCGCGACAAGGCGATCGAGCGGGAAGTAGAGGCGATGGGCAACACCGAACGGTTCCAGAGCCACACCAGGACGGTGGACGATCATTCAACCGAGTCAGTGGGCGGGATCAAGACGATCGAGGCCCTGGGCGCGCTCAAGCTACTGTCGGGCGGATCTGCCAGCCTGGCGGCGGTGGATGATCTGCACCAAGCGACCGGGCGCGACTTGAACCTGGTGGTGGGGCAGAAGTACAACGCCACGGTGGGGGGCGATGTGGAGGAAAGGATTCATGGCATGCGTCAGAGTGTCTCATCGATCAGCCAACGTCTAACGGCGCCGAAAACATGGCTAGGATCCGATGAGTTAAATGTATTAAACATACTCAGCGATTTGCTAGTGTTAATTCAGGAGATGAACACGCAGTTAGCAATCCATTCCCATGGGGTTACCCCCGTACCTACGAATGCTGCGGTTTTTATAGAAAAAGCAATTGCGATAGCCAAACTTAATGAGGCTCTCACATCCGTCACGATGTAACCCAACACTCAACTTTAATGAGGAAGAGATGTTGGGTTGCTCAATAAGATTAACCTCTTAGATCTTAGAATGTCTCAAGGAATTTCTCATAAGAACCCCGAGCTTCAGCCAATTTTGTATTAAGTTGTTGCAGAGGTTTTCCAAGTTTGAAGCGACGCTGCTGGCCAGATCCTCGATTATCAATTTCGATTACAATACCTTTATCTAGAAGTTGAGGTAAGTTGCTATCAATAAATGATTGTCCGCGATCACCTAACTTAATTTTGATAACAGACTCGCTGATATGAGTGCTTCGCATAAAGTATCTAAGCAATTTTTCGATGTTTACTAAATTTTCCTCAATTTCTGGGGGGAGGTTATCAAGGCTGGCATCAACCGGTTGATCGAATGTAGTTCCAAGAGAAGTAAGGAAAACCTTGATAGCATTTGGTTCCCAAATTTCCAATCCTGTGACTTCAAGCTTCAATGAATCAATTGCGCAGTTGTCAAAGTGGTTATTGTCAAACACAGTTGTTGAATAAATTCTAATTTGACCGAAAGTGCAGTTGTCAAATGAGCAATTCCTTAAGGTCGTAAATGCATAGCTCCCTTGTGAGAAATGGCAATTCTTGAAGGCTACACCTGTGATTTTGCAATCGCGCAAACAGTCAATGCCAAAAACAATGTCCTCAAAGTGAGCATCATCAACATCAAGTTCGCTGAGAAGACGGGCAATAAGGTTGCCGCAGTTTTCTTTGGTGTAGGATGCCTGACCATCCAAAGTGCTGATTTTTGCAATAAAATTGGCAGTGTCTAAGCAAAGTGAATTAGTTTGGTTTTTGCGTTTCACCGCTCTGATAAAAGAAAGTTGAACGTGCTCAGGTAGTATTCCTCGCCGCAGAATGTCGAATGCTTCTACAGTTGCAGATTTGTCCATGGGCGCAATGGTAGCTGCTAATCCATCTCCAAGAAAAAACTGCCGGAATTCATCATGGTCGAATTCAACAGCTGTGGGAGTATCGTTTGAAGTAATTAGCAGCGCGTGCCCTCGAATTCTATCAATGACCTGCTGTGACTGAAGAGAGTTTTTTTTCTTACTATCGCAAAAGTACTCGGCAATCATTTCAAGATGGTCTTTTTTTAAATACTCCGTCCGCGATTCCCACATACCAATTGCAATTAAAGACAAAAGCTCGCAGTGTTCATCAACTGTTAGCAGGCTAGCTCCCATTTCTCCTGATCTATCGATCCATTTTTCCGTGGCTTCCCGCTCTATAATACCGCGAACAAACACTGAGAAAAAGTCAGACCCTGAGGATTGGATTCGTTCTATAAAGCTCTCAAGAGAGTCGCTAGTGCTAGCAATGTCCAGAAGCCGAGTGACCAATACTGGACGCGTCAAGAGTGAGTGTTCTGCTCCAAGTCTTTCGGAGACGCGATCATAGATATCCTCACCTGCTGAAATGCCCCTGTTTTTACAAAAGGCTAAAAACTGATCTCGGCTCCATCGATTAATCTCAATTTTTGAAAAGCCGACTGAGTAATTACTAATAGTGTCATAAAGTTTTTCTTGTGATCGCAAGTTTTCAAATTCGAAATAAGCTTTCCTTGCAGCAATAACTACTGCGCCTGTAGAGTCTAGTGCACTAACCAGTATCCCCATCGCGGAGAGAGCTTCGCCGGAACTGTTTTCAACAAACATTTCTTCGAATCCGTCGAAAGCTGGAACGATTACTCCCATTCTCACCAAAGCTAGAAATGAATTGTAGTAAAGGAATGGGAATCGATATTTATTTTGTAGTGCTCCGACTGTAATATCGTCGAATCTTAGAAAGTGTCTACCACCTAAGATAACCGGAACCAGCAACCAGTCTGATTTGCCAGAGGAGAAATTTTTAGCTTGTTCACGGGCTGCTTTATTGATGAGAGATGTCTTACCTTCGCCTGCGTCGCTTGTAAGATACATTACAGTAGTTTCAAATGGGGATCTATTGCTAAGATTTGTCAGCAATTCATCAAGGGCGTTACTAACCTCCTTTTTTTTGTCATCAGGGTTAGAGTTCAAGGAGGGTAAAATATTCGCTGTTGGCGCAACAAAATCATCTTGAACAGGTATTTGCTCATTAATTCTATTTGCCAGTAAAGGAAGATTTGCTAAGCGCGTAACTATCCACTTACTTGCGTGTATAAAACCTGCGCCCTCATCTACGTATATATCTCCGCTGCGGGATGTTATTGCCGCATCTATGATATCTCCGTTTATGGAAAACATTATTCTAGATCGGTCAAAAATTATTTCCGCGCCGGGATCTGCAAATGTTGAAATGATAGTTTTGAATGTGTCAATTTGCATTTCAAAGCCCTATTTCAATTAATTTTTTTCCACCTACCATTACAGGTGTGTGATCTATGCTCATCCGCGGATGAACTCTTATTACTTTCAGGCCGCGAAGCAAAAGTGTTCTAATCGGAGGGAGAAAGTCATCGTCGGCACTTATGATCATCAGGTAATCATAAAGGCGATTTGCGAGGTAAATTAAATCGCAAGTCAACATGGTGTCCACAAGTTTTTGTTCGTGTCGATACACTATGTTTTTGCTTTTGTTGTCGCACCCATCTGACGGGCATACTCCTTTTTCTAAAAGTTTTCTTGCCATAGGTAGTGGGCATGTGGGGACGGCGCAGCCTATATTGACCTGTTTCTCTACTCTTAAGTTATTAGGCTTGCCTTTCCTGCGGTAAGTATTGAAAAGTTGATGACTCGGCTCCTCGAGAAGGGAGTAAGCTAGTTCAACATTAACATTAAACTTGGAGGTGCCTCGGTCGCTCGGGATTTTTATCAGTTGTGGGAAATCTTTCTGAATGCTCGCGGAAATATCTTGGGATAAATTGCTTAAAGTTTCTCCTTCAAACCAACCGCCGTATAGACGTACTTCGCAAGTTCCAAAGTCGCTGCTTGTTATATCAGGTGATTTAAGTAGAGCATTAAAAATAATAGACGTTATGCCCGCCGTTTTTTGCAGCTTGCTGAGATTGTCATAGTCTATGCAAATGGCAATTTTCATTTTGGTTGCATGTCAATATGTAAGTTTTGTTTAGAGTACATAAAACATAGATGGTTAGTAGCCTGTGGCAAATGGCAGATGCTAAAACTCTTATTTTCTTCCAAGTATTTTAATGAGGGGTATTTTTTTTTCATTTCCTGCTGGCTTCCATGCAAAGTTTCAAGCTTTTATGCTAGCACGGCTATGAAAATGGAGTAATGGCAAATTAATCTCGAAGCGTGCAGATTGTGAGGCGCGTGCGGTAAACGGTGGTTGCGTAAAAAAATTCTATGTAAAACCACTTATCCCCCTCCCGCCGACGGGCTTTACCTGTGTTTTTTGTGCAAAGGTCAAAGGAGGTGCAATCGCCCCGGCAGACCAGGCCCGCTAAGGGCTCGCCGGTGTGAATAGCGATTTCACGAAATGCAAAGTTTTGCGAAAAAATGCAGTGTGCTTCCAAATTTTTGAGAAGCGATCATTCCCGGGGAGGGGAGAAAGCATCCCCGGATTCATTGATCGAAAAAGGAAAAAATCCAGGAATACAGGTATTTTCCTAGACGAGATAGATCTATTTCATCACCTTTCATGATGGCCATCGGTTTGGACGGAAAGCTGCTATAGGCCGCGAGACGTATGGGTTTCAGCGAAAGAAGGGCATTTCAAAACCTGTCTTGGGTCTATTTGGCTTCTTGACGTTTGAGCCGGGCCAACCCTTGCTTAATATGGCCTGCGTTCTCACCAATCCTCTCCAAGGCACCACGCACATTTTTGCCTGCCTCTACTGAGCCTTGTTCTTCGACGCTGAGCGTCAGCTCCATCAAGGCTGCTTCAAGGGCCAGCTGATTTTCATACATTCTCTCAAGCACATCTGAGAGCGAATATTCATGTTCCATATGAGGCTCCAGTCGTAAGCCCACAGACTAGACCCCAGCGGGAAGACTTGCCCAACGGATGGCTATTTTGGAACCAGGGCCGGGAAAAAGGTAATTTTGGTTAGGAAGGGTATTAGGTTCGCTGTAGCCCACGTATTCCTTAGGCTGAGCGCATTACCTGGAGGGGTAATATTTGGTAATGGCAAAGGTAATATTCGGCCAAGTGCCCGGTTTTGTTGGGGATGAAGAGGATTAGGAATTACTTGATGAAAAGGTAATGACCTAACCTATAAATTACCAAATTATTACCTTTCTAAATATCCTTCAAACTATTGAAATTAAAGGGTTTCATTATGATTTTTTGAGCGTATTACCAATATTACCTTTTTCCCGTGCCTCAACATAAACCGGCCAAGATGCCGTTTTTACCCCTCTCAACCCCGTTCGCACTAAGTTGGTGCAAAACTCATGGGACCGCCATGGGACTGAGAAGGACGATTTTTTGAAGTGCCATCGCCTCTGCAGCCCTTTAAATCCGTACACTTACCTTTTGATAGTGTGGTTGCGGGTAGTTTCGAATCTCTCCTTCACCGCCAAATTCGATGTAAACAAAACCCCTGGTTTCGAAAGAAACCAGGGGTTTTGTGCTTTCTGGGCTTGGAAATTTCCCGTTCTAGATCACGTACACGGCATGTCCAGCCGACGCCCAATGACATCCAGCAGATCGCAACCATCGCGTAGTGGAATTGAGCAGAGCAGGGCAAAATCACTGAGCACGACGGCATCACTGCTTATTTCGCAGCAGAGTGCGAGATTCTCAAGGACCTGGGGCACGGCGCGAAGTCGATAGGTCGCGGCGTCTAGCAGTATTTCCAGAGGCGATTGGCGTGCAAAGGCTGGGAGTACGAGCGTAAAGCTCACAACGGCGACCACGCTTGAACGAACGCTGCTTTTAGGGCCGCTCTGAGCGGCCTAGATACATTCCCTGAATACGCCACTCCTCAATGCCTATGCCGATGATGCACGTCCGGAAAATGCGCATGGCTATGCTTCATCGCACTGTGCACATGCACGTGGCTATGCGGCACCGCCGGGTCCCATTCAAAGTCATGGTCATGCTGGTGATGCTCATCATGCACATGGCGATGCCCGTGTTCCGTCGCTTCATGCAGATGCTCATGGGCATGTCGCTCTGTCAGGTGCAGCCACACGCCGATAGCCATTAACGCCGACGCTATCCAGAACGCGACGGTGACCGACTCGTCCATCACCCATAAGGCAACCGCAGCCCCGAGGAAGGGCGCTGTCGAAAAGTAGGCGCCGGTGCGGGCGCTACCTAGCCCGCGGAGTGCCAGTACGAACAGGACCAGGCTGATGCCATAGCCGAGAAACCCGACCAGCAACACGGGCGCAAGTTGCACGGCGCTCGGGAGCTGCGCGCCGAGATAAAGCGCCAAGCTGCAATTCACCCATCCGGCAATCAAACCCTTGGCGCCTGCGATAAACAGGGCGTCAGATGCGGATACCTTGCGCGTCAGGTTGTTGTCGATCCCCCAGCACAGGCAGGCCAGCGCAACGGCAAACGGTCCCGTCCAGTCCTGGCTGGTAGCGCCGCCGTCGGACCAGGACAGCACTACGCCGCCCAGCACAATGGCGAGCATACCGAGCACGATACGGCGGTCGGCGTTTTCCCTGAACACCAGCCAGGCGATCACCGCGGTCAGCACCGACTCGAGGTTGAGCATCAATGAAGCCGTGGCCCCGGCGGTGCGGGTCAGGCCGAACATCAGGGCGACGGGCCCGAGGATGCCGCCGAAGACGATGGCGCCGAGCAGCCAGGGCCATTCCGAGGGGGCCAATCCGCTAGGTTTCCAGCCGCGATCACGTATGCAGCGCACACCGGCCAGACCGATACCGCTGCCAAGGTAGAGCAGGCCGGCGAGGAGTATGGGCGAGAGGCCAAGGCCCAGGCTTTTGGCAAGTGGGGTGCTGGCGCCGAACAGGGCGGCGGCCGCGAGGGCGTAAAGGATACTGAGGTTCATGGGCCATCCTCGAAGGTATGGCCCATGATACGTCGCGCACGGGCCTGAGCCCTGGCGATTTTGACTATTTCACAATCATTTATTGCGCAGTTTTCAGCTTGACCACATCACCCGAGATCTTGGTGGTGTAACCGCTGAGCACCCAGGCCCAGAACCAGTTTTCTTGCACTTGGGTGTTGATCAGTGCATCGCCGCCTTTGGCCTTGATGGCCGCGTCCTGCGCGCGCACGAAACGGCTGTTCTGGCCGATCGGGATCAAGCCGAACAGCATGATGCCGGTGGCGCTGGCTTCACTGTGACCCAAAACGGTGTATTGGCTGCTGTCGTAATGCGGGGATTTGATCGCGGTACCGGTGCAACCTGCAAGGGTGAAACCCAGAACTGCTGCTGCAACCACTTTACTGACGTACTTCACTGAATAACTCCATGAACTCAAGCCCGGGATCCAATTTCCCGGGGCGCGACACTCTAATCGCTCAGCTGGCAGATTGAAATCCGCCAGCCAAAGGTTTCACTTTCATACCCGCACTTACGCCCAGGCTGACAGGCGCGGATACCCGCGCATCGGGACGTGCTTGGCGTCAGATATGCAACCACGCCAGGCTGCCCAGCACCACCGCCACACCCGCCGCCGCATAGGACATGCGCTTCAACCATTCTCGCCGCGTGAGCAAGGTAATCGCCGCCAACGAAATCGCGATCTGAATCGCCGTCATCGCCTGGGCCCAGCGGTGATGCTGGTGCAGTGCCTCTTCGGATTTCTGATCCCACTCTCGGGAGGTGGCCTCCAGTTTTTCGGCTTGTTTGCGCACTTCTTCCTTCTGGCTTTTGTAGCGCTGCACTTCGTCGTTGTAGTGCGCCGCGTCGACGCCGGGGATGTGTGCGGCGAGTTCGGCGAGGTTTTGCCGGCTGGATTTGGCCTGGTAGTAATTCCACTGGTTGGCGGCTTCGGTCTTGATGATGGCGGCGTTGTTCTTGTCCATTGCCGCTTCGCTTTCGGTGGAGCCGGCCTGGTAGCTGAGCATGGCGCCGAGGGTGGCCATCAGCGCGGTCATCACGGCAATGCGGCTGGCGAAATTGTCACCGCGGCCGTGGGCATGTTCGGTGGTGTGTTCGATGTGTTTTTCGTGGGGGCTGGGGACTTCGAAGGCTTCGGACATGGGGGCTTCTGCACACGGAATGTGGGAAGCCTGATTCTTTACCAGTGAAGCTGTCTCAACGCTGTACGTAACGCTGCAAACCGGCCACCAATGCATCAAACATCACCCGACAGCGTGGGCTGTTGCGCAGGTCCTCGTGCATGGTCACCCAGGTGTCCAGTTTGAGCGCGAAAAACTGCGGCAGCACTCGCTGCAGGCGTGGGTCGCGCTTGGCCAGTTGCACTTGGCAGCCACCGATGCCGGCACCGGCGCGGATCAGTGCCAGTTGTGCCAGGTCGCTGTCGCTGCAGAGGGCGAAGGCGCTGCGTTCGAAGCCCTTGATGGCCAGGCTGCGGATGAAGGCGTTTTCCTGGTCGAAGCCGATCACCGAATGGTTGGCCAAGTCTTGCATGTGCAGGGGCACGCCCCGTTGTTGCAGGTAATCATCACGGGCGTGCAGGCCGACTTCGATCAGGCCTACGCGCCGCGCCAGCAGTTGTTCCTGGCTGGGCCGGACCATGCGCACGGCGATATCGGCTTCCAGTTGCAGCAGGTCGCTGAGGCGGTTGGTCAGCACCAGTTCGACCCGCAGGTGCGGATGTTCACGGCGTAATTGAGTGATAATCGGTGGCAGCAATTCCACGCCGACGACTTCACTCGCGGAAACCCGCACCACACCGCGCACCTCGTCACCGTGGGAGGAGGCGGCGCGCTCGAGGGCGGCGGCGGTGCGTTCCATGGTTTCAGCGTGGGCGCGCAAGGTATGCGCCACCGCCGTCGGCAGCAGCCCTGTCGGTGAACGTGTGAACAGCACCACGTCCAACGCCGTTTCCAGCGCAGCGATATGCCGGCCCACCGTAGGCTGCGTGATGCCGAGCAGCCGCGCGGCCCCCGACAACGATCCTTCCTTGAGTACACCCAGGAACGACCGGTAAAGCTCCCAACCAATATTCGATGCCATGCATAAATGTATAGCGACTGGTGGGGCTTAGGCAATTCCTCTATAGCCGGGTCCGGAACAGAATGCGCTCACCAACCAACGTGGGAGAGTGTGATGAGCAAGGTTCTGGTATTGGGTGCAACCGGTGGCATTGGTGGCGAGGTCGCGCAGCAACTGGCAGCGGCGGGTTGGGACGTGCTTGCGTTGACCCGGGATGTCGACAAAGCGCGCCGGCGAAACCCTGGCCTCACCTGGCTCAAGGGCGACGCACTCGATCGGCAGCAAGTACTGGCGGCAGCGCGTGGTTGCGAGGTGATCGTCCATGCGGTCAACCCGCCGGGCTATCGCAATTGGGCCGGACTGGTACTGCCGATGATCGACAACACCATTGCGGCGGCGGTTGCCGAGGGCGCGACTATCGTGTTGCCGGGCACGGTGTATAACTTCGGGCCGGATGCGTTTGCGCTGCCGCATGAGGATGCGCCCCAGCACCCGCAGACGCGCAAAGGGGCGATCCGTGTGCAACTGGAGCAACGCTTGCTCGACGCCTCCCGCCAGGGCGCGCGGGTCTTGATCGTACGCGCCGGGGATTTTTTCGGCGCCCGTGCGTCCAATAACTGGTTTTCCATGGGGCTGATCAAGCCTGGAAAACCGGTCGCCAAAGTGAGTTATCCGGGCGCGCGTGGCGTGCTGCATCAGTGGGCCTATTTGCCGGACGTGGCGCGCACGATGGTCGAGTTGCTTGAGCGCCGTGCCACCCTTGCGGCGTTCGCCCGTTTTCACATGGAGGGCTTCGTCGATGCCGATGGCACACAGATGAGCGAGGCCATCCAGCGCGTGGTTTTGCGCAGGACGGGTCAGCAACCTCGCGTAGGCCGGTTCCCTTGGTGGCTGTTGAGGTTGGCGGCGCCCTTTGTCGTCACTTTCCGCGAGATGCAGGAGATGCGTTACCTCTGGCGCACCCCATTGCGCATGGGCAACGAACGCCTGGTCGCGGTGTTGGGCAGGGAACCTCATACGCCGCTGGACCAGGCGGTGGAGGCCACATTGGACGGTTTGGGCTGCCTGTCTGAGCCCGCCTGATCAAGCGCATCTACACCGCGAGGTTGAACAGCTCCACTGCCGTTCCCTGCGCCGTTGCAGTGCGGGCGGTCATGGCAAAGGGTTGCCTGCCGACAAGCGTGGCCGTTATTGTGCTGAATCCTTTTAGTCCTTCCTCCAGGTTCTGTTGTGATGAATGCACCGCTTAGCGCTGTCGGTCCGATCAAGGCCGTGATATTCGATATGGACGGGTTGTTGCTGGACACTGAGGGCATCTACACCGAAGTGACGCAGATCATCGCCGAACGCTACGGCCGTACCTATGACTGGGGCATCAAGCAGCACATCATTGGCCGCGGCGCCCAGGACCTGGCCGATTATGTGGTCAAGGCGCTGGACCTGCCGATCACACCGGCGCAGTTCCTGACCATCCGTGAACCGCTGATGAGCGAGCGTTTCCCCAAAGCTTTGGGCATGCCCGGTGCCGAAGCGCTGGTGCGGCATTTGAAAGCGCACCATATTCCGATTGCCGTGGGCACCAGTTCGTCGCGTAATTCGTTTGGCCACAAGACCACGCTGCACCGCGAGTGGTTTGCTCTGTTCGACACCATCGTCACGGCCGATGACCCGGAAGTCGGCGCCGCCAAACCGGCCCCCGACATCTTCCTCACCGCCGCCCGCCGCCTGGGCGTCGCGCCCGAGGATTGCCTGGTATTCGAAGATTCGCCGTTCGGCGTTACCGCCGCGAAAGCCGCACATATGACCGCCATCGCCGTGCCGGATGAAGCCATGGCTGACAGCAAGTACCAGCATGCTGACCAGATCATTCGCAAACTTGCAGACTTCGATCTCGCCGCCTATGGCCTACCGCCGATGTCCTGAACAAACACGATCAAATAGTGTGAGAGGGGGCATGCCCTGATGCCAGTCAGTTAAGGATTAACGCGGTCATTGTGGGAGGGGGCTTGCTCCCGATGGCGGTGGTTCAGTCACCAGATACAGTGACTGACACATCGCCATCGGGAGCAAGCCCCCTCCCACAGTGGTTTAAGCGCTGAAACCACCATCGATAGTCAGACTGGCGCCTGTGATATAGCCGGCTTCCGGCCCCGCAAGATAAGCGACGAAGCTGGCAATCTCTTCCACATGCCCATACCGACCCACCGCCATCAACCCAATCAAACTATCTGCAAAATCACTGTTCGCCGGGTTCATGTCGGTGTCCACCGGCCCAGGCTGCACGTTGTTCACGGTGATGCCACGCGGCCCTAGGTCCCGTGCCAGCCCTTTGGTCAGCCCCACCAGCGCGGATTTGCTCATGGCATACGGCCCGCCACCGCCAAACGGCATGCGCTCGGCGTTGGTGCTGCCGATGTTGATCACGCGGCCACCGTCTTTCATGTGTTTGGCGGCTGCCTGAGTGGCGATAAACACGCTGCGCACGTTGATCGCCAGGGTCTGGTCGAAATCTTCCAGCTTGAACTCTTCCAGCGGCCCGATGGCCAGCACACCGGCGTTGTTCACCAGGATGTCCAGGCCGCCGAACGCTGCGACGGTGGTGTCGACCGCCTGGCGTATCGCCGTGGCATCGGCGCTGTCGGCATGAATCGCCAAGGCTTTGCCGCCTTCGCTGATCACGCTGTTTTGCAATGCTTGCGCCTTGTCGGCCGAGCTGACGTAGGTAAAGGCAACGGCTGCACCTTGCGCGGCGAGGCGCTTGACGATGGCGGCGCCGATGCCGCGGGAACCGCCTTGGATCAAGGCAACTTTGCCGCTGAGGTTTTGTGCGGTCATGTCGATCTCCGAGCTGTTCAAGGCGGAATGCCTTGTGGTTGGAAGCGAGTATCGGCCTGGGCCATCGCGCCCGGTAGACCGTGATTGCTATAGTCTGTGTAAACCAAAAGTTTAGAGTGGGGCGATATGGAGAGCTTTGGCGGTATCGAATGCTTTGTGCGCAGCGCTGAAGGCGGCAGTTTTGCCGAAGCCGCCCGGCACCTGAGCCTGACCCCGGCGGCGGTGGGCAAAAGTGTTGCCAAGCTGGAAGCGCGCCTGGGGGTGCGCTTGTTCCAGCGCAGCACCCGGCGCCTGACCTTGACCGAAGCCGGCCAGCTGTTTCTCGAAGAAGTCGGCGCCAGCCTCACCACCATTCAAAATGCCGTGGCCAACCTGGCCAGTGCGCAGGGGCGCCCGGTGGGCACGCTCAAGGTCAGCATGGGCACGGTGTTCGGTAATCGGTACGTGGTGCCGTTGCTGGGCAAGTTCATGCAGCGCTTTCCGGATATCAGGCCGGACTGGCATTTTGATAACCGCCAAGTCGATTTGATCGGCCAGGGTTTTGACGCGGCGATCGGCGGTGGATTCGAATTGCCCCAAGGGGTGGTTGCACGCAAGCTCACGCCGGCCCATCGGGTGTTGGTGGCGGCGCCGGCCTACCTCGCACAGTGCCCGCCCGTTTTGCATCCCGAAGATCTGGCGAGCTGCAGCGGCATCTTGATCCGTTCGCCGCAGACAGGCCGCGTGCGCTCCTGGCAACTCACCAGTCGGGAGCGCGAGCACCGCCCGCTGGTGCTCAAGCCGGGCATGACCATGAGCGACTCCGAGGCGGCGTGCTGCGCCAGTGCCCAGGGTTTAGGCATTGCGTTGGTGAGCATGCCGATGGCAGTGCCGTTCCTCGACAGCGGTGAGGTGGTGCGGGTACTGCCTGATTGGTACGTCGACGACGGCAACATTTCACTCTATTACGCCGAACACAAACTGCTGCCCGGCAAGACCCGGGTATTTGTGGATTTCATCATCGAGCAGTTTGCCGAGCAGGGGCTGGGGCAGAGGTTCAGCGCAGTTTGAATGTGAGGCTTGTTCCCGGTGGACTGCGCAGCAGGCCCAGCCCTTTCAAACCCAAAGCAGGGGCCGCTGCGCGGCCCATGGGGAGCAAGCCCCCTCCCACAGTGACAGCGTTAAGCCTCCACTGACGGGCATCAGGACCGGCCCGGCCAGCCAATCACTTTCTTCGGCCGTGGCGTTGCGTAGGTGCGGATCTTCGACGTCGACAACCCCAGTCGCACCAGCGACTCGGCAATGGTCACCGCCGCTGTCACGCCATCCACCACCGGTACGCCCGTGCGCCGGCGGATCTGTTCGTCCAGCCCGGCCATGCCGCCGCAACCCAGGCAGATCACCTCGGCCTTGTCCTCACTGATGGCCAGTTCCGATTGACGCACGATGGCCTCCATCGCGGCCAACGGGTTTTCTTCCAGCTCCAATACCGCCATGCCACTGGCTCGCACTGAGGCGCAACGCTGGTACAAGCCTGCGAGTTTCAGGCGGTCTTCGATCAGCGGTACGGTGCGGTCCAGGGTGGTTACCACTGAATAGGCGTGGCCCAGGAACATCGCAGTGCTGGCGGCCGCTTCGGTGATGTCCACCACCGGCACATTCAGCAACTCCTGCAAGCCTTCACGGCCGTGCTCGCCGTAACCGGCCTGAATCACTGCGTCGAACGGCTGGTCATAGGCCATCACTCGATCCATCACGGCAATGGCCGCCAGGTAACTTTCAAAATTGCCTTCTACCGATTCTGCGCCGAAGTAGGGGGTGAGCCCGACGATCTCGGTGCCGGGCGAAGCCACGGCCCGCGCCTGTTGGGCGATGGTGTCGGTGATGGATTCGGTGGTGTTGACGTTGACCACGAGGATACGCATGGAGTGTCCTTGATTAGTGACTGACGTTATCGACTGCAATGCTTTCGCCGCTGACATCGGCGTAGAACGCTTGGCGCTTGGCGATCAACCGGTACAGCAACCCTGCAATACCGGCGCCAAACAACCAGGAAAACGGCGCGACACCGGCAAAACCAGGCAACAGCGCCAGCAGAATCGCGATCACCGCCGCAGGCACAAACGCCGCCACTGCGCGCAAATTGATCCCGTGGCTGTAGTAATAAGCACCGTTGGGATCTTCGCTGTACAGCTGCAGCACATCCACCCGGCTTTTACGGATCAGCCAGTAATCGACCATGATCACTCCGTACAACGGCCCCAGCAGCGCACCCAGGCCGGAGAGGAAATACACGATCACCAGCGGGCTGTTGTAGAGGTTCCACGGCAGGATCAGCACCGCCACGGTGGCGCTGATCAACCCGGCGCGACGGAAGTTCAGGTACTTGGGCGCCAGGTTGCTCAGCACGAAGGCCGGTGCCACGAAGTTGGCCATGATGTTCACCGCCACAGTGACGATCAGGAAGGCCAGGCAGCCCAGCACCAGGAAGAAGGTATTGGGGATGGCGGCGATGATTTCGGTAGGGCTTTCGATCACGCGGCCATTGAGTTGGAATTGGCCGCCGCACAGCAGCACGGTGATCGCCGCGAATACCAGGATGTTCACCGGCAAGCCCCAGAAGTTGCCCACCAGGATGGTCTTGCGGCACGGTGAAGAGCGGGCGAAGTCGCAGAAGTTAAGGATCAGCGTGCCATAGATGGACAGCCACAACGCGCCGCCGGCAAAGATATTGCGCCACATCTCGCCGCCGCTCAGCGGCTCGCGGATCGACCAGGCGATATCACCTGCGGTTTGGAAATACATCCAACCGGCCAATGAGGCCACGGTCACCAGGATCACCGGCCCGGCGAAGGCTTCGTAGCGACGCACCATTTCCATGCCGTACGCCAGGATCGCCAACTGCACGAACCAGATCGTCACGAAACACACCCAGCCCAGGGTGGACAGGCCGAGGATCGAGTTGTGGTCATAGTCGGCAAAGCCTGGATGAATCGCCGATAGCAACACGCGGAAAACCACCGACGCCAGGTAGGTCTGGATACCAAACCAGGCAATTGCAATGACCGCGCGAATCAACGCGGGAATCTGTGCGCCATGAATACCGAAGCTGATACGGCTGATCACCGGAAACGGCACACCGGTCTTCTGCCCCATAAACCCCGACAAGTTCATGAAGAAGTACACCAGTGCCGCGCCGATACCCAGGGATAACAGGATCTGCCAGCCGCCGAGCCCCAGCGCATACAGGCCGATGGCAAATGAATAGTTGGCGATGTTGTGCACATCGTTGGTCCACAGCGCAAAAATGCTGTAGCGCCCCCAGCGCCGGCCTTCGCGCTTGGTGGGTGCCAGGTCTTTGTTGTGCAGGCGCGGGCTGAGCACCAGGGGGCCAGGGCTTGTAGCCTCGGGGGTCAGGGCGGAGGAGGGCAGATCCAGTGCGATGTTATTCGAAAGACTTGTACGCATTCCGGCAGGCTCCAGCGCATCTGCGATCGAGCCGCGGATGGCAAAGTGTATGTATGATTTGTATTTATTGTATACAAAACCTATTTCACCTTAAGCCACATGCGTGCCAGTTTTCGATCTATTAAACGGCTGTCTAATTTCGTTTTTATAAGGATTTTTGATAACTAACTGAATTTTAATAGATATAAATTGACCATTTGAACAGGTATTTATTTTTGCAGGCAGCGCGAAGCTGATTCCGAGCAAAATAATGCAAGGGCGCGGGTGTTACGTTTTGGTGCTGTGACGAAAAAGATGCACACATAAATGGCACCGATCGTTACATCTATGTGTACATTTTCATGGGTAACACAAAACAAATGTGGGAGGGGGGCTTGCTCCCGATAGCGATGTGTCAGTAACCAGTAATCTGGCTGAACCACCGCTATCGGGAGCAAGCCCCCTCCCACAGTCTTTTTACAGCCTCAGCTTCATGCCTTGCTGATGATATTCCCCGCATGCAGCCCGCATTCCTTCTGGGTTGCCTCCTCCCACCACCAGCGGCCTTCGCGCTCATGTTGGTTAGGCAGTACGGGGCGGGTGCAGGGCTCGCAGCCGATGCTGATGAAACCGCGCTCATGCAGGCTGTTGTACGGCAGCTCCAGCATGCGGATGTAACCCCAGACCTCCTCGCTGGTCATCTGCGCCAGCGGGTTGAACTTGTACAGGGTGCGCTCCGGTGTGGAAAACGCGCTATCGATTTCCAGCGCCGCCACCTGGCTGCGGGTGCCGGGGCTCTGGTCGCGACGCTGGCCGGTGGCCCAGGCGCTCACGCCGGCGAGTTTACGGCGCAGCGGCTCGATCTTGCGCACGCCGCAGCATTCGCCATGGCCGTCCTTGTAGAAGCTGAACAGGCCCTTTTCCTTGACGAAAGGTTCCAGCTTGCTCTGATCGGGCGAAATCAATTCGATGTCGATCTTGTAGAACTCGCGCACCTGCTCGATGAACCGGTAGGTCTCCGGGTGCAGGCGGCCGGTGTCGAGGCTGAAGACCTTGACGTTCTTGTTCAGCTTCCAAGCCATATCGACCAGCACCACATCCTCGGCACCGCTGAAGGAAATCCACAGGTCATCGCCGAACTGGCTGAATGCCAGCTTGAGAATATCCTGGGCGGATTTGTTGGCATAAGTCGCGGCGAGTTCGGCGACGTCGAAGGCTTGGTTCATCAGGACGGTTCCTACAGGTCAGTGGCGCTGAGCGCTCTATAGGGGAGTGATGGTATCAAATCCACCCTGCGTTGCGGCGACGGGCTTGAATCGCTAGAGTTCGGCAGTCCTTGTACTCGCTCAACTTATAACAACCAATGGGAGTGTCTTGTGGAAATTGCCTGTCTTGACCTGGAAGGGGTGCTGGTTCCGGAAATCTGGATCGCCTTCGCCGAAAAAACCGGTATTGAATCCCTGCGGGCCACCACCCGCGACATTCCCGACTACGACGTGCTGATGCAGCAACGCCTGCGGATCCTCGACGAACACGGGCTCAAGCTCGCCGACATCCAGGCAGTGATCGCCACGCTCAAGCCCCTGGACGGCGCCATCGAGTTCGTCAACTGGCTGCGTGAGCGTTTCCAGGTGGTGATCCTGTCAGACACTTTCTACGAATTCTCCCAGCCGCTGATGCGCCAACTGGGGTTCCCGACCTTGCTGTGCCACCGCCTGATCACTGATGAAAATGACCGGGTAGTGAGCTACCAACTGCGCCAGAAAGACCCCAAGCGCCAGTCGGTACTGGCCTTCAAAAGCTTGTACTACCGCGTGATTGCCGCAGGTGACTCCTACAACGACACCAGCATGCTGGGCGAAGCGGACCGTGGGATTCTATTCCATGCGCCGCAAAACGTGATTCGTGAGTTCCCGCTGTTCCCGGCGGTGCATACGTTTGAGGATTTGAAGAAAGAATTTATCAAGGCGTCGAATCGGGCGTTGAGCCTGTAACGACACCCTCGATCAGGCGTCTGCCAGCAAACTCTCATAGGGAATGCGCAAGCCTTCATGCAGGCGTTTGATCATTGACAGGCTGAGCTTACGCTTGTGGTTCAGCACCTCAGACACCCGCCCACTGGTGCCGATAAAGGGCTCCAGGTCGCGGGCGGTCATGCCAAGTTGTTCCATGCGAAACCTGATGGCCTCCACTGGGTTGGAAGGCGGCATGGGATAATGTTCTGCCTCGTATTTTTCGACGAGTATTGCGAGGATTTCCAGCTCGTCTCCCGCCGGTGAGCCGTTTTCAGCTCCCCAGAGTTGTTCAATACGCGTAAGCGCAGCGGTCAGGTCTTCCTGAGAATGAATAGGTTTGATGTTCATCACACGGTCTCCGCGTTGATCTGGTCGTACTGCGCGTGGGTTCCTACGAAACGTATGAACCCCAGCTGACGCTGATAATCGATCGCCATGATCACTCGATACTTGTTGCCGCCCACGTTGAAAACAACCCTACCACCTTTGAGAATACTCGCTGTTCTGAGCTCTGCTTTGAGTGCTTGGGGTGTCGGGTAAATGGCCTTCTCCATATGACGAAACAGTTCGACCAGTGGCGTTTTGGCATCGTTATACGCTGGGTGGCTTTCCCAGAATACCCGTAAGGTTGATAGAGCGATTATCCGCATCGCTGACACCTCCCAGTTTGGGAGATGATAGGTGGGGTCAGGTTGGGATGCAATCTCGGAAATGATTTCTGGCGAGTGTTTAATCGCTTCATGTGATCCTTCACAGACGGCGGTTGGACGGTCAGAGCTGGACGCTAACCTGCAACTCGCACCCGGTCCACGGGTGTTCTGATTCAGATTTTTTCTTGCCGGGATCTTTTCTTTCGAGACGCTGGGTTGGCCGGGACGCTAAAGGTTTTCCAACGTTTGCAGCAACACCCGCACCTTCGTCAGCGATTCCTGATACTCCGCCTCCCACTCTGAATCAGCGACTATCCCGCCGCCGCCCCAGCAGCACACCTGCCCGTCCTTGACCAGCAGGCTGCGGATGGCGATGGAGCTGTCCATCTCGCCACGCACGTCCAGGTACATCAGCGAACCGCAGTACAAACCGCGCCGCGTCGGTTCCAGTTCGTCGATGATCTGCATGGCGCGGATCTTCGGGGCGCCGGTGATGGAGCCGCCGGGGAAGCTGCCGGCGATCAGGTCGAGGGCGTCTTTGTCGTCGGCCAGCACCCCTGTGACGCTGCTCACCAAGTGATGCACGTTGGGGTAACTTTCCAGGCTGAACAACTCCGGTACTTTCACCGAGCCGATGCGGCAGGTGCGGCCGAGGTCGTTGCGCAACAGGTCGACGATCATCAGGTTTTCGGCACGGTCCTTGGGGCTGGCCAGCAACTCGGCGGCGTTGGCGGCGTCGTCTTCGGGCGTCAAGCCGCGGGGGCGCGTGCCTTTGATCGGGCGGGTTTCGACCCGGCGCTCGCTGATGTGCACAAAACGTTCGGGCGACAGGCTCAGTACCGCGCCGTCGTCCGGCAGGCTCTGGAAGCCGGAGAAGGGCGTTGGGCAGGCTTGGCGCAGCGCACAATAAGCGATCCACGGGTCGCCAGCGCAGGAGGCCCGGAAGCGCTGGGTGAAGTTGACCTGGTAGCAGTCGCCGGCCTGGATGTAATCCTGGATGCGCACGATGGCCTGCCGGTACGCTTCGGCGCTGAGGTCGGGCGCCATGGGCCCCAGCAGCGTGAAGGGCGCCCCTGGCTCGGCCACCGGTTGGCGGAACAGCGTGATCAAGCGTTGTTGCTCGCTGTCGGCCAATGCCGGATGGAATACAAGCTGGCTGGTTTGTGCCTGATGATCGCTGATCAACGCCCAGGCATACAGGCCGAAGCGCGCATCCGGCAGGTGCAAGTCATCCGCCGCAAGGTGCGGCATCGGCTCCAGGTGCCGACCAAAGTCATAGCTCAGGTAGCCGATCAGCCCGCCGGTAAAGGGCAGTTCATAACCGGCAGGCAGATCCGCCCGACCCAGTTGCGCAAGGTTTTCCCGCAAACGCTGCAGGAAACCGTCACCACGTTCGTCAGGTAATACCGTCAGCGTCGCTTGCGGCCAAGCGCTGAGCAGATCATAGCGCCCACGCTCGGCCGCAGGTCGGCCGCTGTCCAGCAGCACGGCCCCAGGCGCGTGGCGAATCGCCGCAAAATACTCGGCGGGGTTGGCCCGGTAGGGCAGTGGGTGTACGGAACAAGTCAGCATTTAGCCTTCAACCGGTGGGATATGCCCAAACATTTCCTGCACGATTTTCACCCGCTCCTGCGGGGTTTCCGTCACGCCGGCCGACTTCAATGCTTCCAGCCGCGCCTCTACCGCATGGGTGCGCAGGGTCAGGCCGCAGTCGTTGGCGATCTGGATATTCAGCCCTGGCCGGGCATTGAGCTCAAGGATCAGCGGGCCTTTTTCCTGGTCCAGCACCATGTCCACGCCGATATAACCCAGCCCGCACAACTCATAGCAGCTGGCGGCGAGTGTCATGAAACCGTCCCAGTAGGGCAGTTGCACACCGTCCACGGCATTGGTGGTATCGGGGTGTTTGGTGATGATGTTGTTCAGCCAGGTACCGCGCAGGGTCACGCCGGTCGCCAGGTCGACGCCGACGCCGATCGCGCCCTGGTGCAGGTTGGCCTTGCCGCTCGACTGGCGAGTGGGCAAGCGCAGCATGGCCATGACCGGGTAGCCCATCAGCACGATGATGCGGATATCCGGCACGCCTTCGTAGCTGATGCTTTTGAAGATCTGGTCGGGCACCACGCGGTATTCGATCAAGGCGCGATCGCGGTGGCCACCCAGGGAATACAGGCCGGTGAGGATGCTGGAAATCTGATGTTCGATTTCCTCATGGGTCAGCAACCTGCCGGATACCGTGCGATAGCGCCCTTCAAAGCGGTCCGCCACTACCAGGATGCCGTCACCGCCGGCGCCCTGGGCCGGCTTGATCACGAAGTCGCTGCGCCCATCGAGGATCTCGTCGAGCTTGTCGATTTCCTTTTCGGTGGAAATGATCCCGTACATTTCCGGCACATGGATGCCGGCGGCGATAGCGCGCTCCTTGGTGATGATCTTGTCATCCACAATCGGATACAGGCTGCGCTTGTTGTACTTGAGCACATAGTCGGCGTTACGCCGGTTGATGCCCATGATCCCCCGCGCCTCCAGGGCCTTCCAGGTTTTCCAGAAGCCGAACATTATGAATCAGCCTTGAGGAAGGCCTTGAAACGCACCAGTTCGGTCAGGCGGTAGCCGCGATAGCGCCCCATGGCCAGCATGAAACCGACCAGGATCAACAGGATCGCCGGGAAGGTGAACACAAAGTAGATCAGTTCCGGCACGCTCATGATCAGGTGCGCCAGGGTTGCGGCGAATAGTGTGCCGATCGCCACTTTCAATGCATGGGTGGCGCCGCGCTCTTCCCAGGTGATCGACAGGCGTTCGATGGTCATGGTCAGAATCACCATCGGGAACAGTGCCACCGACAGCCCGCGTTCCAGCCCTAGCTTGTGACTGAACAGGCTGATGGCCGCGATCAGCACCACCACGAAGGTCAGCACCACCGACAGCCTGGGCAGCATCTGCAGTTTCAAGTGTTCCAGGTACGACCTGAGCGACAGGCCCAGCGCCGTGATGATGGTGAATAACACAATACCGAAGCCCAGCTGCGTCTCGCGGAACGCCAGGGCGATCAGCACCGGGGTAAAGGTGCCCAGGGTCTGCAGGCCGATCAAGTTGCGCAGGATCAGGATCACCAGCACGCCGATCGGGATCATCACCATGATCATGAAGGTCTGCTGGGTTTGCAGCGGCAGCCCGTACAGTGAGTATTCGAGGAAGTTGGCGTCGGTGTTCTCATCGGTCAGCTTGGCCAGGCGAATGGCGTTCATTTCGCTGTTGTTCAGGCTGAAGGTCACGGCGGCTTTCTTGCCACCCTCTACCGTGATCAGGTTTTCATCGCCGGTCCACCACAGCAGGCGGTCGGCCGGCAGGCCCTGTTCGCCGGTTTCCGGGTTGAAGTACAGCCAGTCATTGCCATTGAAACTGCGCAGCCACAGCTCCGGGGTCTGCGGTTGGTCGGCCACTAGGCGCAGGGTGTGCACCTTTTCGATCGGCACGTGGGCAATCGACAGCAGCAGCTCGACGATCTTGGCCTTGTGCGGTGTCGACGGGTCGCCGGCCAGCAGCAGCTTCACATTATCGTCGTTGAGGTTGTTGGTGCGCTTGATGGCCTCGCCGATAAACGTCTCGACGTCGGCCGAGTGCTGGCGGATCGGCGCGAGCAAGGCTTCGGCGGCGATCTTTTCCGGGCCTTCCACGGCAATGCTGTCGCGGAAGGTCGGGCCCTTGACCTTGAGCTTTTCGCCGCTGTAGCGCTTGGTCAGCACCAGGCGGTAGTACAGGGTTTGCTTGCCCTTGGCCCGGCGTGCCGACCAGGTCACCTTGCGGTTGCCATCGGTACGGTTGACGCTCACCCCATAGTTGTTCGAGATGAAGCTTTCATTGAGGCTGACGAAGTCGCGGCTCAGCGGCGGCACGAACATCGAGATTTTGACCGGGTCCTTGGGGTTGGCGACGAACTCGACCTTGGCGTCGATGTTCCACAAGTCGTCAGTGGCGTCCTCGGTCACCGGGATACCCAACACGAAAATCTGGTAGGCGGTGACCGAAATACCCAGCACCACCAGAATGGTGATCAGGATTTTCAGGTGCAGGGTCAGAGAGCGCATTCGGTTTACTCGGCGGTATAAGCGTCGGCGGCGCAGGCAGGTTTGCCCGCTGCGTATTTGAGACTGGGGTCGACCAGCGCATCAAAGCGTTTCAACGCTTCGGAGCCGATCAGCAGCGGATATTGGAATGCGCTGCGGTCAGTCAAGTTCACTTCGATGCTGCGTATCGTGGTGCCCATGCAGACATCCAGGGCTATCACCGGGCGGGCGGTGTAGTGTTTGTCCTCATCGGGTGAGTAGTCACCGGCGCGGCGCTTGATCTTGCTGACGCGGGCCAGGGGCAGTTCGATGGGGTGGGAATGGGCGGTGTCGATAGCCAGGTAAAAGCGCACCCAGGACTCGCCATTGCGCTTGAAGCGCTTGATATCGCGGGCGCTGAGCGACGCGGTCTTGGCGCCGGTATCGAGTTTGGCCGCCACTTCCAGGTCGATCCCGGTCAGCTTGGCGTATTCATTCAGGCCATACACGGTCTTCTCGGCGCCAGCGCCAAGACCCGATACGCACATCAGGCAAATCAATAGAAGGAAGGGCTTGAGTCTCATAAATCCTGAGGCGGTGCCATGCGATGTTCAATTCAAGGCGACTGGCATTGCTGCGCAAACTCCCTCGTGCGCCGTTTCATCAGGAGATGTCAGGCGAAAGCGGCGGGCATTCTAACATGATGCTTTTGCGACGCCAGCGCTGGCAGGCGGCCATGCCCCTGGAAGGTGCGGCAGGGTTATTAGACGATTGTCGACAATGTGTATTTATTCTTTGACTATCAGGGGCTGATTAGCTAGTTTTTGCGGCATTGCTTTTAAAGGTGTCGACAATATGCTGGATCAACTGGAAAGCCCAGTGATGGCGCAAGACGATTCCCAGACCATGTCCGAGAACGTCTTCCGGCGTATCCAGGCCGCCATCGTCAAGGGTGAGATCGCCCCCGGCAGTAAGATCTCCGAACCGGAACTGGCGCGCACCTACGGCATCAGTCGTGGCCCGCTGCGTGAGGCGATCCACCGTCTGGAAGGCCAGCGCCTGCTGGTGCGTGTGCCGCATGTCGGCGCCCGGGTGGTGTCCCTGAGCCATGCCGAGCTGATCGAACTCTACGAAATCCGCGAGTCCCTCGAAGGCATGGCCTGTCGCCTGGCCGCCGAGCGCATGACCGACGCCGAAATCGAGGAGTTGCGCCAGGTACTGCACACCCATGAACGCGACGAAGCCTTCCAGGCCGGCCTCGGTTATTACCAGCAGGAAGGCGACTTCGACTTTCATTACCGGATCATCCAGGGCGCCGGCAACCGCACCCTGACCCAAATGCTCTGCGGCGAGCTGTACCAGTTGGTGCGCATGTACCGCATCCAGTTCTCCGCGACGCCCAATCGTCCACGCCAGGCTTTTGCCGAGCATCACCGCATTCTTGACGCGATCGCCGATCGTGACGGTGAACTGGCGGAGTTGTTGATGCGCCGTCATATCGGTGCCTCCAAACGCAACATCGCCCGTCACTTTCCAGACACTACCCCCTAACGAGGTGAGTCATGAGTTCCACTAACAACAGCACTCCAGGCCAGCGTTTCCGTGACGCGGTCGCCAGCGAACAGCCTTTGCAGGTGGTCGGCGCGATCAACGCCAACCACGCGCTGCTGGCCAAGCGCGCCGGCTTCAAGGCGATCTACCTGTCGGGTGGCGGGGTGGCTGCAGGTTCCCTGGGCGTACCGGACCTGGGGATTACCGGCCTGGATGACGTGCTGACCGACGTGCGCCGCATCACCGATGTGTGCGACTTGCCGCTGCTGGTGGACGTGGACACCGGTTTCGGGTCCTCGGCGTTCAACGTGGCGCGCACCGTCAAGTCGATGATCAAGTTCGGCGCGGCGGCCATCCATATCGAAGACCAGGTGGGCGCCAAGCGCTGCGGCCATCGTCCGAATAAAGAAATCGTGTCCCAGCAGGAAATGGTTGACCGCATCAAGGCCGCCGTGGACGCGCGCACCGACGACAGCTTCGTGATCATGGCGCGCACCGACGCGCTGGCGGTGGAAGGTCTGGAGTCCGCCCTGGAACGTGCCGCCGCCTGTATCGAGGCCGGTGCCGACATGGTGTTCCCGGAAGCCATCACTGAGCTGGAGATGTACAAGCTGTTCGCCTCCCGTGTGAAGGCCCCGATCCTGGCTAACATTACCGAGTTCGGCGCGACGCCGCTGTACACCACCGAACAGTTGAAATCTGCCGATGTTTCCATCGTGCTGTACCCGCTCTCGGCCTTCCGCGCCATGAACAAGGCCGCCGAAAACGTTTACACCGCGATCCGTCGCGACGGTACCCAACAGAACGTGATCGACACCATGCAAACCCGCATGGAGCTTTACGATCGCATCGATTACCACACCTTCGAGCAAAAGCTCGACGCGTTGTTTGCCGCGAAAAAGTAACGCGGCATGCCTCCCTAATAAATTCAAGATTGGAGAACGAACATGGCTGAAGCAAAAGTACTGAGTGGCGCCGGCCTGCGTGGCCAGGTCGCCGGGCAGACCGCACTGTCCACCGTGGGCCAGGCCGGTGCCGGCCTGACCTATCGCGGCTACGATGTGCGCGAGCTGGCCGCCGAGGCACAGTTTGAAGAAGTCGCCTACCTGCTGCTGTACGGCGAGTTGCCGAGCAAAGCCGAATTGGCCGCCTACAGCGCCAAGTTGAGCAAGCTGCGCGACCTGCCGCAAGCCCTCAAGGAAGTGCTGGAGCGTATCCCCGCCGATGCCCATCCGATGGACGTGATGCGCACCGGTTGCTCGTTCCTGGGCAATATCGAGCCGGAGAAGGATTTCAGCGTGCAGCACGACGTCACCGACCGCCTGCTCGCTGCTTTCCCGGCGATCATGTGCTACTGGTATCGCTTCAGCCACGACGGCCAACGCATCCACTGCGTGACGGATGAGCCGACCATCGGTGGTCACTTCCTGCACCTGCTGCACGGCAAGAAGCCCAGCGACCTGCACGTCAAAGTGATGAACGTGTCGCTGATCCTGTATGCAGAGCATGAATTCAACGCGTCGACCTTCACTGCCCGCGTATGTGCGTCGACCCTGTCCGACCTGTATTCCTGCGTCACGGCGGCCATCGGTTCGTTGCGCGGCCCGCTGCACGGGGGGGCCAACGAAGCTGCGATGGAAATGATCGAGCGTTTTTCGTCTGCGCAGGAGGCCGTCGAAGGCACCCTCGGCATGTTGGCGCGCAAGGACAAGATCATGGGCTTCGGCCACGCGATCTACAAAGACAGCGACCCGCGTAATGAAGTGATCAAGGGCTGGTCGAAAAAGCTGGCTGACGAAGTGGGCGACACCGTGTTGTTCCCGGTGTCCGAAGCCATCGACAAGACCATGTGGGATCAGAAGAAGCTGTTTCCCAACGCCGACTTCTACCATGCCTCGGCCTACCACTTCATGGGGATCCCGACCAAGTTGTTCACCCCGATCTTCGTCTGCTCGCGCCTGACCGGCTGGGCCGCGCATGTGTTCGAGCAGCGTGCCAACAACCGCATCATCCGTCCAAGCGCCGAATACATAGGCGTCGAACAGCGCAAGTTCGTGCCAATCGAACGTCGCTGAATGGGAGATTGGCGGTCCTGAATGGGTAACCGGATCAAATGTGGGAGGGGGCTTGCTCCCGATAGCGGTCAGCTACAGATGTATCGACTGACAGTCCGCTTTCGCGAGCAAGCCCGCTCCCACATTTGGATCTCATTCCAATTCCGGATGCACGCCGGTTCTCCTTTTGTAGCCACCGTGACCGAGTCCTGACGATGAACACTGAGTTTCGCAAACCGCTACCCGGCAGTCGCCTGGATTACTTCGACGCTCGTGCGGCAGTCGATGCAATCAAGCCCGGCGCCTACGCCACCTTGCCTTATACCTCTCGCGTACTCGCCGAGAACCTGGTGCGCCGCTGCGACCCGGCCACCCTCAACGCTTCCCTGGGCCAGTTGATCGAACGCCGGCGCGACCTCGATTTCCCCTGGTTCCCCGCGCGCGTGGTATGCCACGACATCCTCGGCCAGACCGCCCTGGTCGACCTTGCCGGACTGCGCGATGCCATCGCCCAGCAAGGCGGCGATCCGGCTCAGGTGAACCCGGTGGTGCCGACCCAACTGATCGTCGACCACTCCCTGGCCGTCGAAGCCGGTGGTTATGATCCGCAGGCATTCGAAAAAAACCGCACCATCGAAGACCGTCGCAACGAAGACCGTTTCCACTTTATCGAGTGGACCAAGAAGGCGTTCAAGAACGTCGATGTGATCCCGCCAGGCAACGGCATCATGCACCAGATCAACCTGGAGAAAATGTCTCCGGTGATCCAGGTGCGCGACGGCGTGGCGTTCCCGGACACTTGCGTCGGTACTGACAGCCATACCCCTCACGTCGACGCACTGGGCGTGATCGCCATCGGCGTCGGCGGCCTTGAAGCCGAAAGTGTGATGCTCGGCCGCGCCTCATGGATGCGCCTGCCGGAAAGCGTCGGCGTCGAACTGACCGGCAAGCTGCAACCGGGCATCACCGCCACCGACATGGTGCTGGCGCTGACCGAGTTTCTGCGTAAACAAAAGGTCGTGGGGGCGTGGCTGGAGTTCTTCGGTGAAGGGGCTTCGGCACTGACCCTGGGCGACCGTGCGACCATCTCCAACATGGCCCCGGAATACGGCGCCACGGCGGCGATGTTCTACATCGACCCACAGACCATCGCCTATCTGAAGCTCACCGGCCGCGAAGACGAACAGGTCACCCTGGTGGAGCAATACGCCCGCCACACCGGCCTGTGGGCCGATGACCTGAAGAGCGCGCAATACGAGCGTGGCCTGACCTTTGACCTGTCCAGCGTCGTGCGCAACATGGCGGGGCCGAGCAACCCGCATGCGCGCGTGGCGACCCGTGACCTGGCATCCAAAGGCA
The DNA here is from genome assembly GCF_022836895.1 of Pseudomonas palleroniana. Classification (NCBI taxonomy): domain Bacteria; kingdom Pseudomonadati; phylum Pseudomonadota; class Gammaproteobacteria; order Pseudomonadales; family Pseudomonadaceae; genus Pseudomonas; species Pseudomonas palleroniana. The sequence continues at coordinate 2,159,197 of NZ_CP092411.1, forward strand.
TCAGCGGCGAGTGGGACGAGGTTCCCGGCCAAATGCCCGACGGCGCGGTGATCATTGCGGCCATTACCAGTTGCACCAACACCAGCAACCCGCGCAACGTGATCGCTGCCGGCCTGCTGGCGCGCAACGCCAACAAGCTGGGGCTGACGCGCAAACCCTGGGTCAAATCTTCGTTGGCGCCGGGTTCGAAAACCGTGGCCATGTACCTGGAAGAAGCCGGCCTGGGCCATGAACTGGAAAAACTCGGCTTCGGCGTGGTGGCGTTTGCCTGCACCACCTGCAACGGCATGTCCGGCGCCCTTGACCCGGTGATCCAGCAGGAAATCATCGATCGCGACCTGTACGCCACGGCCGTGCTCTCGGGTAACCGCAACTTCGACGGGCGTATTCACCCGTACGCCAAGCAAGCCTTCCTCGCCTCGCCGCCGTTGGTGGTGGCCTATGCGATTGCCGGCACCATCCGTTTCGATATCGAGAAGGACGTGCTGGGCCTGGATGCCTCGGGCAAGGAAATCCGCCTGCAAGACATCTGGCCGAGCGACGAAGAGATCGACGCGGTCGTCAAGGCTTCGGTCAAGCCGGAGCAGTTCCGCCAGGTCTATATCCCGATGTTCGCCATCCACGAAGACACCGGGCCGAAAGTCGCGCCGCTGTACGACTGGCGCCCGCAAAGCACCTATATCCGTCGCCCGCCGTATTGGGAAGGCGCGCTGGCCGGTGCGCGGCCGCTCAAGGGTATGCGCCCGCTGGCGGTGCTGCCGGACAACATCACTACCGACCACCTGTCACCCTCCAATGCGATCATGCTCGACAGCGCCGCAGGCGAATACCTGGCGAAAATGGGCCTGCCGGAAGTCGACTTCAACTCTTACGCGACGCATCGCGGCGACCACCTGACCGCGCAGCGTGCCACCTTCGCCAACCCGAAACTGTTCAACGAAATGGTGGTTGAAAACGGCAAGGTCAAGCAGGGCTCCCTGGCGCGCATCGAGCCGGAAGGCAAAGTCACGCGGATGTGGGAGGCCATCGAAACCTACATGGAGCGCAAGCAACCGCTGATCATCATTGCCGGGGCCGACTACGGCCAGGGTTCCTCCCGCGACTGGGCGGCCAAGGGCGTGCGCCTGGCCGGTGTGGAAGCGATTGTCGCCGAGGGTTTCGAGCGCATCCACCGCACCAACCTGGTGGGCATGGGCGTGCTGCCGTTGGAGTTCCTGCCGGGCACCGACCGTCACACGTTGAACATCGATGGCAGCGAAACCTATGACGTGGTCGGTGCACGCACCCCGCGTGCGCAACTGACGCTGGTGATCCATCGCAAAAATGGCGAACGTGTCGAAGTGCCGGTGACTTGCCGCCTGGACACCGCCGAAGAAGTATCGATCTACGAGGCGGGCGGCGTGTTGCAGCGCTTCGCCCAGGACTTCCTGGAATCGGCGGCCACCGCCTGAAGAGGATAACCATGGCACACGCAGCGCAAATCAGGATCCCCGCCACTTACATGCGTGGCGGCACCAGCAAGGGGGTGTTTTTCAGCCTCAAGGACCTGCCCGAAGCGGCGCAGGTGCCGGGCGCCGCGCGCGACGCCTTGCTGCTACGGGTGATCGGCAGCCCCGACCCGTACGACAAACAGATTGATGGCATGGGCGGCGCCACATCGAGCACCAGCAAGACGGTCATCTTGTCGAAAAGTACCCGCGCCGATCACGACGTGGACTACCTGTTCGGCCAGGTCTCCATCGACAAACCCTTTGTCGACTGGAGCGGCAATTGCGGCAACCTGTCGGCGGCGGTGGGTTCGTTCGCCATCAGCGCCGGGCTGGTCGACCCGGCCCGCATCCCGCACAACGGCGTGGCCGTGGTGCGGGTGTGGCAGGCCAATATCGGCAAGACCATCATCGCCCATGTGCCGATCACCGACGGCGCCGTGCAGGAGACCGGTGACTTTGAACTGGACGGCGTGACCTTCCCGGCCGCCGAGGTCCAGCTGGAATTCATGGACCCGGCGGCGGAAGAAGAGGGCGGCGGCGGTTCGATGTTCCCCACCGGCAACCTCGTCGACGACCTGGAGGTGCCGGGTGTCGGCACCTTCAAGGCGACGTTGATCAATGCCGGTATCCCGACGATCTTCATCAACGCCGAAGATCTTGGCTACACCGGCACCGAGCTGCAAGGCGCGATCAACAGCGACCCGAAAGCCCTGGCGATGTTCGAGACCGTGCGGGCCTACGGCGCGCTGCGCATGGGGCTGATCGAGAACCTGGAGCAGGCCGCTCAACGCCAACACACGCCGAAGGTTGCGTTTGTGGCCAAGCCTGCGGATTACGTGTCATCCAGCGGCAAGGCGATCAAGGCTGCCGATGTAGACCTGCTGGTGCGCGCGCTGTCGATGGGCAAGTTGCATCACGCAATGATGGGCACGGCGGCGGTGGCGATTGGCACGGCGGCGGCGATTCCCGGCACCTTGGTCAACTTGGCGGCCGGCGGCGTGGCGCGCAATGCGGTGCGCTTCGGGCATCCGTCCGGCACGTTGCGCGTGGGCGCCGAGGCCAGCCAGGTAGAGGGTGAATGGGTCGTCAAGAAAGCCATCATGAGCCGCAGTGCACGCGTGTTGATGGAAGGCTACGTGCGCATCCCCGGCGACGCCTTCTAAAGCCCGACATCAATCCAGTGTGGGAGGGGGCTTGCTCCCGATGACGGAGTGTCAGCCAATCCAGTTTTCGCTGACCCACCGCTATCGGGAGCAAGCCCCCTCCCACTTTTAGCTGGTGTTCACTTCGGTCTATACGCTGCCCTCGACAGCGCATAGCGTCCCCACGCGGCGATGCGTTCTAAAGCCCGACATCAATCCAGTGTGGGAGGGGGCTTGCTCCCGATGACGGTGTGCCAGCCAATCCAATTTTCGCTGACCCACCACTATCGGGAGCAAGCCCCCTTCCACTTTTAGAATGGTGTTCTCGGTTTACATGCTGCCCTCGACATCCTCCAGGCTGAACGTCTCGGTGTGGTCGTCGTAGGAGAAAATCTCTGCATAGCGTCCCCACGCCACCACGGTTTCCAGGGTTTTTTCCACGAACGCTTCGGTCATCGAATCTTCCAGCTCTTGCTCGAAGCGCACCCGTGGGGCGCGGTGCCCGCTGCGTTCAAGCAATACCTGATGAATGCGCGCGGCCAGCGGTACGTGCTGGATCAAATGTTCGGCGAACAGGGTCTTGCGTTCCTGGGTGCCGTAGTCGGCGAACAGCTTGCCGGCGTCGGTGAGGGTGATGTCGGCGCCCTTGAGTTCGGCAAAGCCCAGGTGTTCCAGCATCTCCGCGACCGGGAACAGGTCGTCGACTTCCAACAGGCCCCGTTCGGCCACGTTGGGCAGGCCGGCGTGGCCGTTGTAGGGCTCGGCGGCCAGGGTTTCGATCAGGCCGGCCATGAGGTTGGTGGACACTTCCGGCAGCAGGCTGCTCATCTTCAGTTCGGGCTTGCCGACGCTCGCATCGGCGCTGCGTCGGTCGGTCATCAGGGCATAGATGTCGTCGACCATTTGCCGGAAAGTCGGGTCCAGCCGGTTGCGCGGGTGCGCAAACGGCACCTTGATCTCGGCGACCACGCGCCCGGGGTTGGACGACAGCACCAGGATGCGGTCGCACATCAGCACCGCTTCCTCGATGTTGTGGGTCACGATCAGGATCGACTTGATCGGCAGTTGCTTGCCGCTCCACAAATCCAGCAAGTCGGTGCGCAGGGTTTCGGCGGTGAGTACATCGAGGGCCGAGAACGGTTCGTCCATCAGCAACAGGGTCGGGTTGACCACCAGGCCACGCGCAAAACCTACGCGCTGGCGCATGCCGCCGGACAATTCACGGGGGTAAGCGTTTTCGAAACCGTCCAGGCCGATCAGGTCGATGGCGGCCAAGGCGCGCTTGCGGGCTTCCTTGCGCTCGACTTGCAGGGCCTGCAGACCGGCTTCCACGTTTTCCAGAACGGTCAGCCAGGGAAACAGCGCAAACGTCTGGAACACCATGGCGACGCCTTCGGCCGGGCCGGTCAGCGGTTTGCCGTGGTATTTCACGTCCCCCGACGACGGTTGGATCAGGCCGGCAATAATGCGCAGCAGTGTCGATTTACCTGAGCCGGAGCGGCCGAGCATGCCAACGATCTCGCCTTCGTGCAGGCTCAGGTCTACGCCGCTGAGCACTTGCAGCTCTTCCTTGCCTTTGCCGAAGACCCGGTTCACGTTCTTCAGCGAGTAAATTTCTGGGGTGTCGGCAGTGTGTTCGGTATAGGTATTCATCACAGCGAATCCCATTAATTCAGACGAAGTTTGTTTTCGGCAATGGCGTACATCGGTCGCCAGACCGCGCGGTTGAACGCCACCACGAAGATCGACATCACCACCACGCCCAGGGCGATCTTGGGGAAGTCCCCGGCGGCTGTGGTTTGTGCGATATAGGCACCCAGCCCGTGGGCGACCACATTGTCCTGGCCCCAGGACACGTACTCGGACACGATGCTGGCGTTCCAGGCACCGCCCGAGGCGGTAATCGCGCCGGTGACGTAGTACGGGAAAATCCCCGGCAGCATCACCTTGCGCCACCACAGCCAGCCGCGAATGCGGAAGTTGGCGGCGGCTTCCTTGAAGTCATTGGGGAAGGCACTGGCGCCGGCAATCACGTTGAACAGGATGTACCACTGGGTGCCCAACACGATCAGCGGGCTCAGCCAGATGTCCGGGTTGAGATGGAAATGCAGGATCACGATGACGAACACCGGGAACAGCAGGTTCGCCGGAAACGCCGCAAGGAACTGTGCCAGCGGCTGGATTTTCTCCGCCAGGCTCGGACGCAGGCCGATCATCACGCCCAGGGGCACCCAGATCAACGAGGCAATCAGGATCAGCCCGGCCACCCGCAGCAAGGTAATCAGGCCCAGCACCACCACGTGGCCAACTTCGGCGAGGGTCACTTCGGTGCCGACGTACTGCACGATGTGGTACAGCGCATACGCGGCCATCAGCGCGATCAGTGTGCCCCAGGCCCAGTCGATGAGCTTCGACGCGGCAGGCGTCTCGGTCGGCAATGCCTTGAATGCACTCCCCGCCAGGCTGAAACGCTTGTTGCCCAGGCGGCTGAAGGTACGGGTGATTGGGCGCAGGATGCGTTGCACGACGCGGGTGCGCTGGATCAGGTTCAGCACCCAGGATTGCGGCGCGCTGCCCTGGGAGGCGGTGGTTTCCATGCGGAATTTGTCGGCCCAGGCTACCAGCGGGCGGAACAGGAACTGGTCGTAGATCAGGATCACCGCGATCATCGCCAGGATCACATAACCCACGGCGTGCAGGTCTTTCTGGGCGATGGCCAGGGCCAGGTATGAACCTACGCCCGGCAGGGTGATGGTTTTGTCGCCGACGGTGATGGCTTCGGAAGCCACCACGAAAAACCAGCCGCCGGACATGCTCATCATCATGTTCCACACCAGCCCCGGCATGGCAAAAGGAACGTCGAGCTTCCAGAATTTCTGCCAGCCGGAGAGGCGCAGGCTGGTGGACACTTCCACCAGGTCATGGGGCAACATGCGCAGCGACTGATAGAAGCTGAAAGTCATGTTCCAGGCCTGGCTGGTGAAGATCGCAAAGATGGCGGCGAACTCCGCGCCGAGCACGCGCCCGGGAAACAGCAACAGGAAGAACGTCACGGTAAACGAGATGTAACCGAGTACTGGCACCGATTGCAGAATATCGAGCACCGGCACCAGCAGTTTCTCGGCTCGCCGACTTTTGGCGGCCAGGGTGCCGTACAGCAGGGTGAAAATCAGCGCTGCCACCATCGCCGCGAGCATGCGCAGTGTGGTGCGCATCGCGTATTCCGGCAGGTTGGCCGGGTCCAGGGAGATGACTTCGCTTTGCAGGGTGGCGATGGGAGCCCAGGTCTCCCGGGCGGTGATGGAGAAAAACAGCAGAAAACCGATCACCAACGGCAGGGCGACCAGGTCCCAGCGGTTGGGCAGCAGGCGCAGAGAGGACGCCGGAATGTAATGACGGAACACTTTGTTCATATGCAGTTGCTCATAGGCAGACGTTCCTGCAGCGTTCAGGTTCAGAAGGGCGTGGTGGGTTTGAGCTTAGCTTCTCTACAAGCACCCACGGAGAAGGCTGGGGGCTCTCTCTCCATGAGTCAGGACGGCGCACCTGGGGAAGATGCGCTGCTGGGGGAATTGTACGTTTCTGAATGTTACAAACGCGTAAATTTGCTGTCAGTTTCCTGTACGAACTATCAGTTGGGCCTTATTCAAACCGCAGGATGACCCGGCGGTTGTGCTTGCTCTTCTTCTCGATTTTCTCGCAGAACACCTTGCCGATTTCCTCGGTGTTGATCACATGGGTGCCGCCGCAGGGCTGGATGTCGATGCCGGCAATCTCGATGACCCGCACCGAACCCTGGATCACTGGGGGGGCTACCGCCTGGGTGCGGGTGATCTGCAGCAAGGTCGAGTATTCCGAGGCGGGCATCGACAGGGTTTTAACCGGGTGGGCTGCCTCGATCAGCGCGTTGAGGTCGCGGGTGAGGCTGTCTTTGTCGAGGGTCATTTCCGGCAGGTCGAAATCCAGGCGGCCTTTGTCGGCGCTGATACTGCAGCCGGTCACGGGCGCATCGATGAGCGAGCACAACAGATGCAGGCAGGTGTGCATCTTCATGTGCTGGTAGCGCCGTTCCCAATCGAGGCTGGCGTCTACCTGCACGCCGGCGGTCAATTGCTCGGGGCAGTGCTCCACCTGGTGCCAGATAATCGAGCGCAGCACCGGGTCGCGCACGGTGCCCACCACGTCGACCCGCGTGCCGTCGGCCAGGGTGAGGTGCCCAGTGTCGCCCGGCTGCCCGCCGCCCGTGGGGTAGAACAGCGTGTCCAGGGCGATGCCCTGTTCGCTGACGGCAATCACCCGGGCGCTGAAGGCGTTCTGGTAGGGCGCGCTGTCGAACAGCGCCAGGGTTTCCATGGTGTGTACGGACATGTTCATCCTCCAACGATCAATGGGCTGGCTTGCAACAGGTGACGCACCATTGCGCTCAAGCCAGGGGGGGGAGAGCAGGGTGATTTCAAATTCCGACCCGCAGATTTTCAGGTTCAGCGGCAGGCGCGGCAGTTGTTCGCCGATGTCGGTGCGGCGCAGGCGAAATTGCAGGTGGTGGCGCTCTTTTACCGTGGGCTCCAGCATCACGCCCCGCAACGGATGAAAGTCGGCATCCAGCACCGTCACGTTGTGGCTGGCGTTGACCTCGCCCACCACATGCAGGCGTTCATCCAGCGCAAAGGCGCCGAGATAGTGGGTGTGGTCCGTTTCAACGTTTTTTTGCAGTTGCACCTGGTTGACCACCCTGACCCGAGTGCCTGCGGGAACGTCCTGGGTGATCACGCACGAAGGGCTGATGAACACGTTGTCGCCGATCAAGACATAGCCCAGCACCCGGGCGCCGGAGCCGACTTCGACGTTGTTGCCCAGGCGTGGGTGGCGTTTGCCATCCGGGTTGTTGGCGATACCCCGAGCGCCCAGCGTGACGCCGCAGAGGATGTAGCAGTCGTTGCCGATCTCGCAGGTTTCGCCGATCACCGTGCCGTAGCCGTGGTCCAGCACGAAGCGCCGACCGATACGCGCCGCCGGATGAATCTCGGCACCGGAGAGGATCTTGCCCTGGTTGCTGAGCTTGAGGGCTATGCGCGAAAACACGCTGTTGGGGTTGTCGGGGAAGTGCCATACCAAATGCGCGAGCCGGTAGAACAGCACCGCCTTGAACGAGGCATAGGACTCCAGGATCAACTCGCCGCGCCCACGCGAAGCCGGGTCGCGATAGGCGTAGGCGATCAGGTCTTCGGCAACCGATTGGGCGGCATTCTGGATCAAGGGTGCCAGATGCGGTTCCAGTTGCTTCATCTGCGCAGGCGTCAGGGTCTTGATGAGATGGGTGAGCAACTCATCGTGCAACTGTTGCATGTCGATAAAGCCCCCCATGGAGGTCCCCCCGCATTCTGGTTGGTTGGGTAACCGGTTATTCGAAACTGGGCAGGTAGCTGTCAGCATTGTCGTAGACCATGGTCAACACCACCGTTTCGGGTGGTAATTCAGGAGCGAGTTGGGCGATGGCGACCATGTTGGCGGCCGACGACAAACCCAGGCTGATGGCATCGGTGCGCATGATGCGTTTGATCATGTCGACGCAGGCCTGGTGCGACACCTTGAGCATGCCGTCCAGTACCTCCAGGTTGAGAATGCTCGGGATCAGCCCGATCGACAGACCCTGGATACCGTGCGGCGCGTGGCGGTCCTTGAGCAGGTCGCATTCTTCAGGTTCCACCCCCATGACACGGATATGCGGCCAGGCCGCCTTGAGGGTTTCGCCGATACCGGTGATATGGCCGCCGGTGCCGATGCCGCTGACGAAGTAATCCACGCGCTGTTCACCGAAGGCGCGGAGGATTTCCGGCGCGGTGGTGTCGCGGTGGGTTTGCGGGTTGGCGCCGTTGCGTTGCTGGTTGAGCATCACGTAGCTGGGATTCTCCAACTGCAGCTCCATGCATTTTTCGCCGTGGGAGTTGTTACCCAGGCGGCTGTCCGACAGCACCACCTTGGCCCCGTACAAACGCAGCAGCTTTTGCTTTTCGGGGCTGTAGTTGTCGGGGATCACCAGCACGACTTTGTAGCCCAGCACATTGCCGGCCATCACCAGGCCAATGCCGGTATTGCCGCCGCTGGGCTCGATGATGGTTTGCCCGGAGTCGCGGATCAGCACGCCCCGGCGTTCGGCGTCGAGGATCATGCCCAGGGCGATGCGCGCCTTGTGGCTGCCGCCTGGGTTGAGGGATTCGAGCTTGGCGTAGACCTCGATGCCGAGGTCTTCGGAAAACTGCGCCAGGCGCACGATAGGCGTCTGGCCGATGACGTCGAGAATGGAGTTATGCAACATCAGTCGATCCCCGGATCAATACAACGGCATGTCGGGTTCGACGTCGCGCACCCAGTGTTTCATACCGCCCTGCAGGACCTTGGTATTGGCAAAACCTGCCGCCAGCAAAGTGCTTGCCGCTTGCTCGGCACGGGTGCCGGCGTAGCAGATCAGGTAGTGGGTGTTGTCGCGACTGAGGCTGTCGAGCTGCCCATCCAGTTCGGCCAGGGGGATGTGCACCACGCCCGGCAGTTTGCACACCTCCAGTTCACTGGCATCGCGAACATCCAGCAGGACGTCGGCGCTGCGGTGGTGGTCGAGCACTTGTTTGAGTACGCGTGGCTTGATGTAGCGTTCTTCGGCCAGGGAGGGGTGACTCGGCATGGCGTCGGCGCAGACGGCCGGCGCGACGCTTTCGCTGTGGCGCAGGTCCGAACAGCAGGGGCAGTCGGCGCGACGTTTGAAGCGGATTTCGCTGAACTTCATCGCCAGCGCGTCGAAGCGCATCAAGCGGCCGGACAAGGGCTCACCGATACCGATCAACAACTTGATCGCCTCGGTGGCCTGGATCATCCCCACCACCCCCGGCAATACGCCGATCACACCGCCGGCGCTGCAATTGGGCGCCAGCTCCGCGGGAGGGGCTGAGGGAAACAGACAGCGGTAGCACGGCCCGCCTTGATAGTTGAGCACGCTGATTTGCCCGTCGAAACGGTAGATGGCGCCGTACACCAGGGGTTTGCCCAACTGCACGCAGGCATCGTTGACCAGGTAGCGGGTGTCGAAATTGTCGGTGCCGTCGATCACCAGGTCGTAGGCGCCCACCAACTCGAGGGCGTTGTCGGCATTCAGGGCGGTGTCGTGGGCGTTGACCTGGATGTGGCGATTGAGGTCCAGCAAGCGTTGCCGGGCGGACTCGACCTTGGGCATGCCCAGCGTGCTGTTGCCGTGGACGATCTGGCGTTGCAGGTTGCTGCTTTCCACCACATCGAAGTCGACCAGCCCCAGGGTGCCGACGCCGGCCGCCGCCAGGTACAGGCTGATGGGCGAGCCCAGGCCGCCGGTGCCGATGATCAGCACCTTGGCGTTTTTCAATTTCAGCTGACCCTCGCGGCCGACGCCGGGCAGGGTGATGTGGCGCACGTAGCGCTGCACTTCCTCGTTGCTCAGGGCATCGATATCCATGCCGCCGGAGGTGGCCAACAGCACTTCGATCCTGGCCTGTTCCGGCAGGGGCTCATCGGCACCGATCAGTTCTTCTTCGGCGGTGAACAGGAAGTGCTCCTTGAGCTGGTTGTTTTTTTCATGAAACAGATGCGCGCGTAACTGTGGATAGTGGCTGCAAAGGTTTTCAATGACTTCGCGCAATGTCGATCCGGCGCCCTCAAGGGTCGATTCCGGCAGCTTGGCCACGCGAACCAGAATGTCGGGGAAAGAGACAGCGTTCATGGACAACTCCGTGTGCAGGTCGTTGAAAGGGTTAAGGGCGAAATGCTTGCCATCCCAGGCAAACAGCTTTGATCCCAGGGCCTGGCCCTGGCGAACGTCCACCACCAGATAGCTGACGGGGTAGATTGGCTCGCCCAGGAACAGCGCCTTGTCCTGGTCTTCGTCACTGAAATAGGCGCCCACATCCGGGTGGGAGTGGTAGATCACCACCACCGGGTTATCACTGCGAAACGCCTTGTTCATCAGCAGGGTGTCGGCTACGGAAAAGGTGTAGCCGTTGGCCGCGCTGCGTGGGTACATCTCTGGGTTCTTGCGATGCAGCTCGTTCTGGATATTGCTGCCCAGGTACACACTGCCGTCGGCGAAGACAAAACCACAGCATTCTTCGGGGTAGCTGCGGCTGGCGTGGGCGTAGATCTGTTCCAGGGCGGTTGGGCGCAGGACGTCCATGTTTCTCTCGCGTGGCTGATGTTGAGGGGCCGGGGGGACGTTCAAGGTTTCTTGGCCAGGAGTTTTTCAATCGGCAACTTGGTGATTGCAAAGCCGGCCAGCAGAATGGCCGAGTACAGCATCAGGTCCCGGGAAATCGCCACGCCCTCGTACCACGCGCCGATGATCACCGCGAACACCGGAAAGATAATGAACACGAACGACAGGATGATCGGGCTCAAACGCTTGAGCAGCATGAAGTACACGATGAACCCGCCCACCGACGCGACCAGCCCCAGGTAGAACAGGGCTCCCCAGGAGCGCAGGGTGATCTGGTCAAACGTGGGCGTCTCAAACCACAGGCCGGCGACGAACAACATCAGCCCGGCGATGCCGATGGGCAGAGTGTTATAGGTGATCACGCTGATGGCACTGCCTTTTTGCTTGGTGATGACATAGCACAGCGCATGCATGATCGCCGCGCTCAGGATCGCCAGCACGCCGAGGAATTCAGCGTGGTCCAGGTGCAGGCCCTGGCTCTTGATGATCATGTACAGGCTGGCGAAGCCGATGCCGATACCGACCACCTGGGAGAAGTAGATGCGCTCACGCAGGAACAGCCCCGAGAAAATCAGGATAAACACCGGCATGCAGCTGAACAGCAGGGCGGTGAGGCCGGACGAGACGTGCATCTCGCCGTAGTTGAGCAAGTAATAAGGAACGCTGAAATAGGACAGGGTCACAAACACGAAGAACCAGCGGCTCTCCCGGGGAAACAGGATCGGTTCGCGACGTACCAGCGCAAAGCACAGGAACAACGGGAAAGCGATCAGAAAGCGCAGGCCGGCGGACGTCAGCGGTGGCACGCTCTCCACGGCGATCTTGATGCCCAGCCACGTGGTGCCCCAGCTCAGGCACACGATCAGGAACATCACACTGGTGATCAACCCGGCCAGCCACTGTTTTTGGGTTTTGGTCTTGGCGGTGTTTTCGAGAACGGCGGACATTGGCATCGTTTATTGCTTCCCTGAGCCGGAATTGAACTCTATATTGAGCTTGTAATGAGTTGTAAAATTCGGCGATTGAACCCGTAAAAGCACACTATTAGGGCGAAAGATGGCTGTCAAAACAAATATTGACATGGTGTCAATTATGCGTGAGGGGTTGTCCAACGGGCAGGGCGTGAAGTACAAGCGCCTGTCCGATGTCATGGAACGGGGCATCCTCGAAGGCTTGATTGAACCAGGAAGAAAACTGCCGCCCCATCGGGTGCTTTCCGACAACCTGGGTGTGACGATCGGCACGATCAGCCGGGCCTACGGCGAACTGGAACGCCTGGGGTTGGTTGTGGCGCGGGTCGGTGACGGCACTTTCGTGCGCAAGCGTGGGATGGAGCGCCAGCGCGATGAAGGTTTTCGCAACTTCAGCGAGGAGCCGCGCCAGTACTTCGACATGAGCCGCAATATGCACATCCCCGGGCAGGAGACGGTGTTCCTGGCCCAGAGCTTCCAAACCCTGTCGACCAACGCCAAGTTCCTCCAGGACATCAGTGCCTACACGCCGGACGCCGGCCTGCCACGCTATCGCGAGGCCGGCGCGCAATGGCTGGTGCAGCGCGATTTCCACCCGATTCCCGAGCAGGTCATTTGCGTCAATGGCGGCCAGCATGGCTTGCTGTGCTCGATGATGGCGCTGTTACGGGCCGGCGATACAGTGGTCACCGAACAGCTGACTTACCCGGGGCTCATTACCGCCGCGCGCATGCTGGGCATCCGCCTCATCGGCCTGGAAATGGACGAGGAGGGCGTGCTGCCGAGCGCGCTGGACGAAGTCTGTCGTAATCACCGGGTTTCGGCGCTGTACTGCACGCCGACCATCCAGAACCCCACCACTGCGGTGCTCTCGGTGGCGCGTCGGGAAGCGTTGGCCAAAGTGTGTCGTGAACACAATCTGCTGATTCTTGAAGATGAAGCCCACGGTGTGCTGGTGGAAGACCGGCCACCGCCCCTCAGCTATTTCGCCCCTGAGCGTACGATTCTGATCAGCAGCCTGAGCAAGGCTGTGTCTGCCGGGCTGCGTGTGGGGTATGTGCATGCGCCGCCGGCCCTGGTCAGCCGTATCTCGGCGGCGCTGCGTTCTACCTGCTGGATGGCCACGCCGGTGACCCTGGAACTGGCCACCCAGTGGATTGAAAACGGCACGGCGGAATACCTGCTGCGCCAGCAGATCAATGAGATCAGCCGCCGCAAGGCGCTGGTGCAAGGTTTGTTGGCGGGCCTGCAATATCGCACCCACCCCAACAGCCCACACTTCTGGATCGAGGTACCGGAGCCGTGGCGTGCATCGGAAATCGAAGCGGAGCTCAAGCAGAACAACTACCTGATCGCCACGGCCGAGGCATTTGCGGTGGGGCAAACCGCAGTGCCGCAGTTCATTCGGGCGAGCATCTGCAATACGTCAGGGGATGATCAGTTGTTGCGAGAGGGGTTTGACGCGTTGGCCACCGCATTGGGCCAGGGCGGCGGTCGTTTTCACCTGTAGGCATTGATTGTAGTGAGCGGGGCAAGCCCTAATGCCAGTCAGTTAAGGATTAACGCGGTCACTGTGGGAGGGGGCTTGCTCCCGATAGGCCGCGCAGCGGCCTCAAAAATGGGCCTGCTACGCAGTCCATCGGGAGCAAGCCCCCTCCCACAATTTATTCATCGCCCGCTTTATCGCTTAACTGACTGGCATTAGGGCAAGCCCGCTCACTACGAGCATCAGCGGGGTTATTTGAAGCGGCGTTCTACGCCTTTTTCTACCAGAATCTTTGCCGAGATCTCTTCCACTGAGAAATGCGTGGAATTGATGTGCGCAATGTTCTCCCGACGGAACAGATTTTCCACTTCGCGCACTTCGAACTCACACTGGGCATAGCTGGAGTAGCGGCTGTTAGGCTTGCGCTCGTTACGAATGGCGGTGAGACGGTCCGGGTCGATGGTCAGGCCGAACAGCTTGTGCGAGTGCGCACGCAAGGCTGCCGGGAGCGTCAGGTGTTCCATGTCGTCCTCGGTCAGCGGGTAGTTGGCGGCGCGGATACCGAATTGCATGGCCATGTACAGACAGGTAGGCGTTTTGCCGCAGCGCGACACGCCCACCAGGATCAGGTCGGCCTTGTCGTAGTAGTGAGTGCGGGCGCCGTCGTCGTTGTCGAGGGCGAAGTTCACCGCCTCGATACGCTCCATATAGTTGGAGTTGTGCCCAATGGAGTGGGATTTGCCCACGGAGTATGAGGAATGTTCACTCAGCTCTTGTTCCAGAGGGGCCAGGAAGGTCGAGAAAATATCGATCATGAAACCATTCGAAGTCGCCAGGATCTCACGAATATCCTGATTCACGATGGTGTCGAAAATGATCGGACGGAAACCGTCTTTTTCAGCCGCCAGATTGATTTGTTGTACCATGGCCCGCGCTTTATCCACGCTGTCGATATAGGGCCGCGTGAATTTGGCGAAGGTAACGTTTTCGAACTGCGCGAGCAGGCTCTGACCCAATGTCTCGGCGGTGATGCCCGTGCCGTCGGAAATAAAGAAAGCAGATCGTTTCATTTGAGCTCTGGGCCTTAAGCTGATGGCGAATCTTGGATATGATAGGCGCGATTTTGCTGTCCCGCAGTGGGCCGCATTCTCACTTATTTTCCAGGTCCAGGCCACAAGCGCAGGCGTTTGCTCCTCTATGAGCCGCCAGCGTCCTGAGCTTTTCCAACACAGTTAGTGGAGAGATCACCTTGGTAGAGTACGTAGTTTCCCTCGATAAGCTCGGCGTCCATGATGTAGAGCACGTGGGGGGCAAGAACGCATCCCTCGGCGAGATGATCAGTAATCTTGCAGGCGCTGGTGTGTCGGTGCCCGGTGGTTTCGCCACCACGGCCCAGGCTTACCGCGATTTCCTCGAACTGAGCGGCCTCAACGCTCAGATCCACGCCGCGCTGGATGCCCTGGACGTTGATGACGTCAATGCGCTGGCCAAGACCGGTGCCCAGATCCGCCAGTGGATCATGGAAGCCGAGTTCCCCGAGAAACTTAACGAAGAAATTCGTGCCGCCTTCGCCGCCCTGTCCGCCGGCAACCCGGACATGGCGGTCGCCGTGCGTTCCTCGGCTACCGCCGAAGACTTGCCCGACGCCTCGTTCGCCGGCCAGCAGGAAACCTTCCTGAATATCCGTGGCGTGGAAAACGTCATTCGGGCCGCCAAGGAAGTGTTTGCTTCATTGTTCAACGATCGCGCGATTTCCTACCGCGTACACCAGGGTTTCGACCACAAACTGGTGGCCTTGTCTGCTGGCGTGCAGCGCATGGTGCGTTCGGAAACCGGTACCGCCGGCGTGATGTTCACCCTGGACACCGAATCGGGCTTCCGTGACGTGGTGTTCATCACCGGCGCCTACGGCCTGGGTGAAACCGTCGTACAGGGTGCGGTCAACCCGGACGAGTTCTACGTACACAAGGGCACCCTCGAAGCAGGCCGCCCGGCCATCCTGCGCCGTAACCTGGGCAGCAAGGCCATCAAGATGGTCTACGGCGACGAGGCCAAGGCCGGTCGCTCGGTGAAAACCGTTGAAGTCGACAAGGCCGAGCGTGCGCGCTTCTGCCTGACCGACCAGGAGGTCAGCGAACTGGCCAAGCAAGCGATGATCATCGAAAAGCACTACAAGTGCCCGATGGACATCGAATGGGCCAAGGACGGTGACGATGGCAAGCTGTACATCGTGCAAGCCCGTCCGGAAACCGTGAAAAGCCGCACGTCGGCCAATGTCATGGAGCGCTACCTGCTCAAGGAAACCGGCACTGTGCTGGTTGAAGGCCGTGCGATTGGCCAGCGCATCGGCGCAGGCAAGGTACGCATCATCAAGGACGTGTCCGAAATGGACAAAGTCCAGCCAGGCGACGTGCTGGTTTCCGACATGACCGACCCGGACTGGGAACCGGTCATGAAGCGCGCCAGCGCCATCGTGACCAACCGTGGCGGGCGTACCTGCCACGCGGCGATTATCGCCCGTGAGCTGGGTATCCCTGCTGTGGTGGGTTGCGGCAACGCCACCCAGTTGCTCAAGGACGGCCAGGGCGTGACCGTGTCCTGCGCCGAAGGCGACACTGGCTTTATCTTTGAAGGCGAGCTGGGTTTCGACATCAAGCAAAACTCCATCGACGCCATGCCCGACCTGCCGTTCAAGATCATGATGAACGTCGGCAACCCCGATCGCGCCTTCGATTTTGCACAGCTGCCGAACGCCGGCGTGGGCTTGGCCCGCCTGGAGTTCATCATCAACCGCATGATCGGCGTGCACCCCAAGGCGCTGCTGAACTACGACGGCCTGCCGTTGGAGATCAAGGAAAGCGTCGATAAGCGCATCGCCGGCTACAACGATCCGGTGGGCTTCTACGTCGAGAAGCTGGTGGAAGGCATCAGCACCCTGGCGGCGGCGTTCTACCCGAAAAAGGTCATCGTGCGCCTGTCGGACTTCAAGTCCAACGAATATGCCAACCTGATCGGCGGCAAGCTCTACGAGCCGGAAGAAGAAAACCCGATGCTGGGCTTCCGTGGCGCCTCGCGTTACATCAGCGAAACCTTCCGTGACTGTTTCGAACTCGAATGCCGTGCCCTCAAGCGCGTGCGCAACGAGATGGGCCTGACCAACGTCGAGATCATGGTGCCGTTCGTGCGCACCCTGGGCGAGGCGAGCCAGGTCGTCGACCTGCTGGCTGAAAACGGTCTGTCCCGTGGCGAAAACGGCCTGCGCGTGATCATGATGTGCGAGCTGCCGTCCAACGCCATCCTGGCCGAAGAGTTCCTGGAGTTCTTCGATGGCTTCTCCATCGGCTCCAACGACCTGACCCAGCTGACACTGGGCCTGGACCGTGACTCCGGGATCATCGCCCACTTGTTCGACGAGCGTAACCCGGCGGTCAAGAAGCTGCTGGCCAACGCCATCCAGGCCTGCAACAAGGCCGGCAAGTACATCGGTATCTGCGGCCAGGGGCCTTCCGACCACCCGGACCTGGCCAAGTGGCTGATGGAACAGGGCATCGAAAGTGTCTCGCTGAACCCCGACTCCGTACTGGAAACCTGGTTCTTCCTGGCTGAAGGCCAAGCGTCCGCCTAAGGTCGACGCGTCAAAAGTGCCGGTCACTCGTTGCGGGTGACCGGCATTCTTATCTGTACAGGGCGGGAATCCTTGCGGACGCCGCCCTTTTTTGTGCAAGAGCATTATGCAAAGCAGCAGCAACCTGTTTCCCGTCGCCCTGATCAGCGCTGAACGTCGCGGCGACCTGAGTGAAGATGTGTATCGCCTCAAACCCGGCAACAGCCCGGACGGTACTGTCGAGCTGGCCGTGACCCGCTTGGGCCTGGCTGATGTCCCGGAAAACCGGGGCACGCCGATTATTTTGCTGCACGGCAGTTTTTCCAATCGGCGCTTTTGGTACTCGCCCAAAGGTATCGGCCTGGGTGCCTATCTGGCACGCCAGGGGTTTGATGTATGGATCCCGGAAATGCGTGGCCATGGCCTGTCCAAGCGCAATCACGACTACGCCAAAAACCGTGTCGCCGATTACGCGCGCTACGACGTGCCGGCCATTGGCGCTTTCGTGCGTGAGCAGAGTGGGCAGATTCCCCACTGGATCGGGCATTCCCTGGGCGCTACGACTCTGGCGGCGGCCCTGGGTGGCCAGCACTTGGGCGCACCTGCAGCGACTTCCGTGGCATTGTTTGGTTGCCAGGTCAGCCGCACTTACTGGCCGCTGAAAATCCCTGCGGTGGAGTGGGGCGCGCGCTTGATCTTGAAGCGCCTGGGCCAGTTGTCCGGGCCAAGGCTCAAGCGCGGCCCGGAAGACGAGCCTATCGGTATCATGCTTGAAACCATGCGCTGGCATGGCCTGTTCGGGCGCTTTGGCGATGCCGAGCGCGACTGGTGGAAAGGCTTGGCCGAGGTTGATGTGCCACTGCTGGCAGTGAGCGCCGCAGGTGATCGGCAAGACCCGGACTGGGCCTGCCGCAAGCTGTTCGAGCAGGTCGGCTCTGAACATCGCCAGTACCTCTGCCTGGGGCGTCAGCAAGGGTTTAGCGGTGATTTCGGGCATGTGCAGATGCTGGTCAGCAAGCCTGCGCAGGCCGAGGTCTGGCCATTGGTGGCACGCTGGTTGAGAGACCCGCTGACACCCTTGTCCGGCGCACAGTCCGAAGTTGACGCAGCGGTTTGACGAAGCGCTCTGCCAAGGGCGTTTCACTTGTGAGTAGTTGCGGCTAAGATATGACGCGTTAAACGCTTCTGGTCATATTCAGTCGCGCAACGGGTATTGCGTTGCGGCCAAGCGGGTCTGATCATGGCCGCCGTCAACCGCGCAGTCTTTAAAGAAAGCCTGTTGTGACGCGTTTTCCTGATGTACAGCATGGGATGTTGAACCTCTACTTTGATGACAGGAGTTTCTCGATGAACCATTACGTGACCCCCGACCTGTGCGACGCCTACCCGGAACTGGTGCAGGTGGTTGAGCCGATGTTCAGCAACTTCGGCGGGCGAGACTCCTTTGGCGGCGAAATCGTCACCATCAAATGCTTTGAAGACAACTCCCTGGTCAAGGAACAGGCCGACCAGCCAGGCGCCGGCAAGGTGCTGGTGGTTGATGGTGGCGGCTCGCTGCGCCGGGCGTTGCTGGGCGACATGATCGCCGAGAAAGCCGCGAAAAACGGCTGGGAAGGGCTGGTGATCTACGGTTGTATCCGTGACGTCGACGTTATCGCCCAGACCGACCTGGGGGTGCAGGCGCTGGCGTCGCATCCGATGAAGACCGACAAGCGCGGCATCGGCGACCTGAACGTGGTGGTGACCTTTGCGGGCGTGACATTCCGCCCGGGTGAGTACATCTACGCCGATAACAACGGCGTGATTGTGTCGCCCAGCCCGCTGAAAATGCCTGAATAAACCGCAGTAGCCATAGGGGTCAGGATGTTCGAGGAAGAAAACGCGCAGTGGGGTTTGGTACATGCCCTGGTGCTGGACGGTAAAGGCGGTGCGCGTTCGATTGCCCGGACTGAGCTCGATGATTTGCACTTGCAGCCCCAGGAAAGCCTGTGGCTGCATTGGGATCGCAGTCACCCCCAGACCCAGACCTGGCTGCGTAAATCCAGTGGTCTGAGCGAGTTTGCCTGTGACCTGCTGCTGGAGGAGAACACTCGTCCGCGCCTGTTGCCGTTGCCGGATGCCGAATTGCTGCTGTTCCTGCGTGGGGTCAACCTCAATCCAGGTGCCGAGCCTGAAGACATGGTCTCGGTGCGTATTTTTGCGGCGGCCGACCGGGTCATTTCCCTGCGTCTGCGGCCGTTGCGCGCCACCGATGAGTTGCTGGTGCAATTGGCGGAGGGCAATGGGCCGAAAACGGCGTCCGAGCTCATCCTTTATATGGCGCAGTACCTGACCAATAAAGTGCAGGATCTAGTCACGGACCTGTCTGAAATCGTCGATTCCGAGGAAGAAAAACTCGATGCCGACGAACGGTATACTCCGGAGCATGGCAGCGTGTTGCAGATTCGCCGACGCGCAGCCGGGCTGAAGCGTTTTCTCGCGCCACAACGGGATATTTTTGCGCAACTGACGCGCATCAAATTGCCGTGGTTTTGTGATGACGACGCCGACTACTGGAACGAATTACACAACAGCCTGACCCGTTACCTGGAAGAGCTCGAATTGGCTCGGGAGCGCGTGGGGCTTGTGCTTGAGACCGAGGACCGGCGCTTGAGCGTGCGTATGAACCGCACCATGTACCGCTTCGGGATCATCACCGGGATTTTTCTGCCGATGAGTTTTTTGACCGGCCTGCTGGGAATCAATGTGGGTGGAATACCCTTTGCGGGAAACCCCTACGGATTCTTGATTGCCTGCCTGATGATGGTGGCCGTTGCACTGGGGCAATGGTGGCTTTTTCGACGATTACGCTGGGTTTGACCTGAATATGACCTGAACGCAGCAAGGGTCTTATGTGACCTCAAGAATTTAACCCTCGTCTTTTAAAACACTTGCGAGAGGTCTTTATGCACGATCCGTTCGAACAGTCTTTGCGTGACATGCTCAATGCATCGCCATCCAACCGTGATGACGATGCCTGCCTGGGCCGCGTTTTGAAAACCGCCAACCGCCAGGTAGGGGCGGGCGACCTGTTCGGTCTGTTGGGTCGCTGGTTGCCGGCGCTGATGATGGCCCTGAACAATGGTTCGGCCCATGTGTCGCCGGTTTCCCGCCGTGAACCTCTTGCTCGCACTGCTGATAAGGCTGATTGAATATGGAACTTGATCTCTGGACCCAGAGCCTGGTCACCGCGATGACCGCACTATGGACCAAGGTGGCGAATTTCATTCCCAACCTGTTTGGTGCCCTGGTTCTGGTGTTGCTGGGCTTTGTCGTGGCCAAGCTGCTCGACACCCTGCTGTCCAAATTGCTCGCCAAATTGGGGCTCGACCGCTTGATGGCAGGCACCGGCCTGACCAAACTGCTGGGGCGCGCAGGGCTGCAAGTGCCGATCTCCACGTTGATCGGCAAGATCGTTTATTGGTTTGTTTTGCTGATTTTCCTGGTTTCTGCGGCGCAATCCCTTGGACTTGAGCGAGTTTCAGCTACGCTCGACATGCTGGCGCTGTATTTGCCGAAGGTTTTTGGCGGCGCGCTGGTGCTGCTGGTGGGCGTTCTGCTGGCACAACTGGCCAATGGGCTGGTGCGTGGAGCGGCTGAAGGCGTGGGCCTGGACTACGCGGCGGGCCTGGGGCGAATCGCCCAGGGGCTGGTGATCATCATCAGTATTTCCGTCGCGATCAGCCAGTTGGAGGTCAAGACTGACCTGCTCAACCATGTGATTGTGATTGTTTTGATTACCGTTGGTCTGGCCGTTGCGCTGGCAATGGGGTTGGGAAGCCGGGAAATTGCCGGGCAGATTCTTGCGGGAATCTATGTGCGTGAGCTGTATCAGGTTGGGCAACACGTGCGTGTTGGCGAGGTTGAAGGGCAAATCGAGGAGATCGGCACGGTCAAGACGACGGTGCTGACCGATGACGGCGACCTGGTGTCGCTGTCCAATCGGATTCTCCTGGAACAGCAGGTCAATAGCCGCTAATACGGCAAATCCTGCTAATGTACGCCGCCGCAAACCCGGCTGACCGGATTGTGGCGGACATTGACCTGACTGTCGGCACGACTTGTTTTGAATAAAGCCCAAACGCTGTCTACGCGCTACGACCCCCGTGAGCTCTCTGATGAGGAGTTGGTCGCGCGCTCGCACACGGAGCTGTTTCACGTAACACGTGCGTACGAAGAATTGATGCGCAGGTATCAACGCACTCTGTTCAACGTTTGTTCAAGGTATTTAGGGAACGATAGAGATGCGGATGATGTCTGTCAGGAAGTGATGCTCAAGGTGCTGTATGGCCTGAAGAACTTCGAGGGCAAATCGAAGTTCAAGACATGGCTCTACAGCATCACGTACAACGAGTGCATCACGCAGTATCGTAAGGAGCGGCGAAAGCGTCGGTTGATGGACGCTTTAAGTCTTGACCCCCTTGAGGAGGCGTCTGAAGAGAAGGCGCCGGCACCCGAGGAGAAGGGCGGACTTGATCGCTGGTTGGTGCATGTGAACCCGATTGACCGTGAAATTCTGGTGCTACGATTTGTCGCAGAGCTGGAGTTTCAGGAAATCGCTGACATCATGCATATGGGTTTGAGTGCTACAAAAATGCGTTACAAGCGTGCTCTTGATAAATTACGTGAGAAATTTGCGGGCGAGACTGAAACTTAGTGCGTGGCAAATATCTCTTACGTGTAGGCAAGTTCTGTTAGACTTGTCGCCGAGTTGTCCCCCGGTTTGTGGGACTGCTTTACAATCACCAGATGGGGATTTAACGGATGAAACTGAAAAACACCTTGGGCTTGGCCATTGGTACTCTTATTGCCGCTTCTTCTTTCGGCGCACTGGCACAAGGCCAAGGCGCAGTTGAAGGCGAGCTGTTCTACAAGAAGCAGTACAACGATAGCGTTAAGCACATCGAAGACGGCTTCAACCCTGGCGCTCGCATCGGTTACTTCCTGACCGACGACCTGTCCTTGAACCTGTCCTACGACACTACCAACCACACCCGTTCGAACGACGGTACTGGTAACCAGAAGATCAAAGGCGATACCGGCAGCCTGGTTGCCCAGTATCACTTCGGTCAAGCTGGCGTAGACAGCCTGCGTCCATACGTAGAAGGCGGTTTCGGTCACCAGAGCCGTACCAACGTCAAAGCTGACGGCCACAGCGGTCGCGACCAGTCCACCCTGGCTATCGCTGGCGCTGGCGTGAAGTACTACTTCACCAACAACCTGTACGCTCGTGCCGGTGTTGAAGCTGACTACGCACTGGACAACGGCAAGTGGGACTACTCCGCACTGGTCGGCCTGGGCGTGAACTTCGGCGGTAACGCTGGCGCAGTCGCTCCAGCTCCTACCCCAGCACCAGCTCCAGAGCCAACTCCAGAGCCAGAAGCTCCAGTTGCTCAGGTTGTTCGTGTTGAGCTGGACGTTAAGTTCGACTTCGACAAGTCCGTTGTTAAGCCTAACAGCTACGCTGACGTGAAAAACCTGGCTGACTTCATGAAGCAGTACCCTAACACCACCACCGTGGTTGAAGGTCACACTGACTCCGTAGGTCCAGACGCTTACAACCAGAAGCTGTCCCAGCGTCGTGCTGACGCTGTTAAGCAAGTTCTGGTCAAAGACGGTATTGCTCCTAACCGTGTAAGCTCGGTTGGTTACGGCAAATCCCGCCCAGTTGCTGACAACGCAACTGAAGCTGGTCGTGCTATCAACCGTCGCGTAGAAGCCTCGGTAGAAGCTCAAGCTGCTCAGTAATTACTGAGTAGTAGAAAAAACCCGGCTCAGGCCGGGTTTTTTTTGCCTGCAATATATGCCTCAGGCGCTGGCTGGCACGGCAATGCACGCCGCCTGCGCAGCCGCGGCAACGCTACCGATCACCAGAATCGCCGGGCTCTTCAAGGCAAATGCCTGCGCGTCCCAATGCATGCGCGCCAGCGTGCTGCGGCATTCGCGCTGCTGGGGCAGGGAGGCATTTTCGATCATCGCCACCGGCATATCGGCGACCATGCCAGCGTTGAGCAATTGCTGACGAATCTCCTCCAGCTTCGCCACCCCCATGTACACCACCAACGTCGTCCCGCCCTCGGCCAGTGCCCGCCAGTTCAGGCTGCTGTCGTCCTGGGTATGCGCCGTGACCAGCGTTACGCCACGGCTCACACCGCGCAAGGTCAACGGGATATCGCAATTCGTCGCACCCGCCAGCCCTGCCGTGATCCCGTTGACTAGCTCCACATCGACACCGCGCTCGCGCAACCACAGCGCTTCTTCACCGCCCCGGCCAAAAATGCACGGATCGCCGCCTTTGAGCCGCACCACGCATTTTCCCTGGCGCGTATAACGCAGCATCAGGCGATGAATAAAATCCTGTGGCGTCGAACGGCAGCCGCCGCGCTTGCCGACGGTGATCACCCGCGCATCCAGGCAATGCTCCAGCACCTGTGGGTTGACCAGATCATCGATCAGCACCACATCCGCCTCACGCAAGGCCCGCACCGCCTTGAGGGTCAACAGTTCCGGATCGCCAGGCCCTGCGCCCACCAGCCAGACTTTTGCGTTCATGTTCTTCTCCTCACACATTAATGGCGAATGGCTGCGGGTTGCCGGCCAAAAGACGTTTGATTTCCGGTACACAGGAACCACATTGGGTGCCGCAGCCCAGCGCTTGTTTGAGCCCTTCCAGGCCCAGGCCGCGGGCGATGCCGGCACATACCGCGCTTTCGCTGACGTTCTTGCAGTTGCACAGGGTCTTGAGGCTGGCCGCCGCACCACCCGGCGGTGCGCTTAATGGGGCCAGCAGCCAGCGCCGCAATTGATCATCGGCGCGACCTTCCAGCCACAGGCTTTGCAACCAGTGCCGCGCCAGGGTTTCCCCTGCCAGGCGCAGGGTGGTGATGCGGCCTTTCTCGATCTTCACGCGTTTGCCGATCGAGCGGCGTGGGTCGTCATAAGCCATGACAGGGCCGTCATTGAGGCCGAGGAGTGCGTCGATACGGGTCAGCAGTGACAAGTCGGGCGCCTCGCCATGCGCGGCGCGCACCAGCAATGCCGGGCGTTCACGTCCGACCAGAGTCAAACTGACGTAGGCAAAGTCCTCGCACAGCGGGCGCAGCGCCTCAAAGTGCTGTTGCACATTGCCTTCGATCAGCGCGAACAGCTGCCACGGCAGTTGTACTGCCTCCAGGCGCACGCCACTGTGCTTGAGTTCCGGTTGTTTCGATAACGGGTCAAACGCCGGCTGCGTAAGGGTGTTGACGCCACCCTTGAGAAAGCGGTCGCCCCAATGCATGGGCAGGAACGCCTGGCCTGGGCGCACGCTGTCATCGCTGCTGACCGCGACGATCACGCTGCCACGGCGGCTTTTCAGGCTGACCAGATCACCATCCTTCAAGCGATGGCGGCGTAATTCATCCGGATGCAGGCCCAACAACGCTTCGCTGACATGCCCAAACAACTGGGCCGCCGTGCCGGTGCGGCTCATGCCGTGCCACTGGTCGCGCAGGCGGCCGGTGATCAGGGTCAGCGGGAAGCGGGCGTCGCGTTGCTCCTTGGCCGCACGGTAAGGATCAGCGACAAACTGCGCGCGACCGCTATCGGTTGGGAACACGCCATCGCTGTACAGGCGCGTTGTTCCGGATTGCGCACCCGTCGGAAACGGCCATTGTTGCGGCCCGATCCGGTCGAGCAGGGCATGGCTGATACCCGACAGGTCAAGGTCACGATGGCGCGTCAGCCCTTTGTACTCATCAAAGATCTGCGCCGGTTGTTCGAACGCAAACAGGCTGGCCAAGCCCGGCCGCAAGCGCTTTTCCAGGCGCCGTGCGAAATCCAGCGTAATGGCCCAATCGGGTCGTGCTTCTCCCGGTGGGACGATGGCTTGGCGGACGTGGGAAATACGTCGCTCGGAGTTGGTCACGGTGCCTTCCTTTTCTCCCCAACTGGCCGCAGGCAGCAGTAGGTCAGCATAAGCGGCCGTCTCAGTGGTGCGAAAAGCTTCCTGCAGGACCACAAACGGGCAAGCGGCCAAGGCTGCGCGTACGCGGTTCTGGTCCGGCAGCGATTGTGCCGGGTTGGTACAGGCAACCCACAGCGCCTTGATCTTGCCGGCCTGGATCTGCTCGAACAGTTCGATCGCGGTCAACCCGGTTGGCTGCGGCAATGAATCAACCCCCCAATACGCGGCGACTTCGGCCCGATGCTGCGGATTGGCCGCTTCACGATGGCCCGGCAACAGATTCGCCAGGCTGCCGGTCTCGCGGCCACCCATGGCGTTGGGTTGGCCGGTCAGGGAAAACGGGCCGCAGCCCGGCCGGCCAATGGTCCCGGTGGCCAGGTGCAGGTTGATCAAGGCGCTGTTTTTCGCACTGCCGGCGGTGGATTGATTCAGCCCCATGCACCACAACGACAGGAAACTACTGGAAGTACCCACCCATTGCGCGCACAGGCGCAGTTGCTCAACGCTGATCCCGCACAACTGCGCGACCATTTGCGGCGTGTAGTCATGCACCAGCCGCTTCAACGGCGTCAACCCGTCGGTATGGGCCTGGATAAAGTCGCGGTCGATCCAGTCTTCCCACAGCAACAGATGCAAGATCCCATGGAATAACGCCACATCCGTACCCGGTAAAATCGCCAGGTGCAGGTCAGCCAAGTCGCAGGTGTCTGTGCGCCGTGGGTCGATCACCAGCACTTTCATTTGAGGGCGCCGTGCCTTGGCTTCTTCCAGGCGTCGGAACAGCACCGGATGCGCGTAGGCCATATTGCTGCCGACGATCATCACGCAGTCGCTGCTTTCCAGGTCCTCATAGCTGCACGGCGGGGCGTCGGCACCCAGGCTGCGTTTGTAGCCGACCACTGCCGAAGACATGCACAGCCGCGAGTTGCTATCGATGTTGTGGGTGCCCACCAGCGCCCGCGCCAGTTTGTTGAAGCTGTAGTAATCCTCGGTCAACAATTGCCCGGAAATGTAGAACGCCACGCTGTCCGGCCCGTGTTCGGCGATCGTGTCGGCGAATACGTTGGCGGCGTGTTCCAGGGCCGTGTCCCAATCGGTGCGCGCACGGGCCAGGTTTTTGCCCAGGCGCAGTTCGGGGTACAAGGCACGGGCAGCCAGGTCACCGGTCAGGTGCAGGCTGGCGCCCTTGCTGCATAACTTGCCGAAGTTGGCCGGATGGCTCGGGTCGCCTTGCACGCCGAGGATCTGTACGCCGTCATGCTCGATCAGCACGCCACAACCCACCCCGCAATAACAGCAGGTGGACGCGGTAACCTGGCGGTTCATCAACCTGCGTCCCGCAGGGCCAGCATCACCCGGCCGTTTTCCACGCGGGCGGGGTGATGGTGGGCGCAGCCGATATCCGGCGCCTGGGCTTCGCCGGACGCCAGGTCGATCTGCCAGTTGTGCAACGGGCAGGCCACGCGTTTGCCGTAGATTAAGCCCTGGGACAGCGGCCCGCCCTTGTGCGGGCAACGGTCGTCGAGGGCGAAGACTTCATCGTCACTGGTACGAAAAATCGCAATATCGCCTTTAGGCCCCTGGATGATGCGCGAGCCCAGGGCGTTGATTTCATCGAGGGCGCAGATATCCAGCCAGTTCATGCCGACACCTCCAGCTGTTTGACGGGGATGACCTCGAACTCCTTTTTCAATTGGGGCTGCTCCAGGCGCTCCTTCCACGGGTCCTGTTCGAACGACAGCGAAAATTGCAGGCGCTCATTCAACGCTCGGCGTCGGGCCGGGTCTTCCAGTACGGCTTTCTTGATGTGCTCCATGCCGACCCGTTGCAGGTAGTGCACGGTGCGCTCCAGGTAGAAGGCTTCTTCGCGATACAACTGCAGGAACGCGCCGTTGTACTCGCGCACTTCTTCGGCGGTTGTCAGCTTGACGAAGAACTCCGCGACTTCTGTCTTGATCCCGCCATTGCCGCCGATATACATCTCCCACCCGGAGTCGACACCGATGATGCCGACGTCCTTGATGCCTGCTTCCGAGCAATTGCGTGGGCAACCGGAGACGGCCAGCTTGACCTTGTGCGGCGACCACATATTGAACAGGTCGTGCTCCAGCTCGATGCCCAGCTGTGTGGAATTCTGCGTGCCGAAGCGGCAGAACTCGCTGCCGACACAGGTCTTCACGGTGCGGATGGATTTGCCATAGGCGTGGCCCGACGGCATGTCGAGGTCTTTCCACACGCCAGGCAGGTCCTGTTTCCTGATGCCGAGCAAGTCGATGCGTTGGCCGCCGGTGACCTTGACCATCGGCACGTTGTACTTGTCGGCCACGTCGGCGATACGGCGCAGCTCCGACGGATTGGTCACGCCGCCCCACATCCGGGGGACGACGGAGTAGGTGCCATCTTTCTGGATGTTGGCGTGGGCACGTTCGTTGATCAGGCGCGATTGCGGATCGTCCTTGGCCTCGCCGGGCCAGGTCGAGATCAGGTAGTAGTTCAACGCCGGCCGGCAGGTGGCGCAGCCGTTGGGCGTGCGCCAGTTCAGGTAGCTCATCGTGCCGGCGATGGTCAGCAGGTGCTGGTCGCGGATGGCCTGGCGGATCTGTCCGTGGTTGAGGTCGCTGCAACCGCAGATGGCTTTTTCGCTTTTGGGTTTGACGTCGGCGGCGCCGCCCACGGTGTTGATCAGGATCTGTTCCACCAGCCCGGCGCAGGAACCGCAGGAGCTGGCGGCCTTGGTGTGTTTTTTGACGTCGTCGACGCTGAACAACCCGTGTTCCTGAATCGCCTTGACGATGGTGCCCTTGCACACGCCGTTGCAGCCGCAGACCTCGGCGTTGTCGGCCATGCTCATGGCCTTGTCCTGGCCTTGATGGCCGACGTCTCCCAGCGCGTTTTCGCCAAACATCAGGTGATCGCGGATCTCGCTGATGGCGTGGTTCTCACGGATCTGCCGGAAATACCAACCCCCGTCGGCGGTGTCGCCGTACAGGCAGGCGCCGACCAGGATGTCGTCCTTGATCACCAGTTTCTTGTACACGCCGCCAATCGGGTCGGAGAGGGTGATGGTCTCGGTGCCTTCGCCGCCCATGAAATCGCCGGCGGAGAACAGGTCGATACCGGTGACTTTCAACTTGGTCGACGTGACCGAGCCTTTGTAAGTGGCAAAGCCGAGTTGGGCCAGATGATTGGCGCAGACCTTGGCCTGTTCGAACAGCGGCGCGACCAGGCCGTAAGCGGTACCCCGATGGTTGGCGCATTCGCCGATGGCGTAGATGCGCGGGTCATAGGTTTGCAGGGTATCGTTGACCAGAATCCCACGGTTGCAGGGGATGCCGGATTTTTCCGCGAGTTCGGTGTTGGGGCGGATGCCGGCCGCCATTACCACCAGGTCGGCCGGGATGATGTCGCCGTTCTTGAACTGCACCGAGCCGACGCGACCATTGCCGGCGTCGTGCAGGGCCTGGGTCTGTTCGCACAGGCGAAACACCAGGCCACGGCTTTCCAATTCGGTTTGCAACAACTGGCCGCTGGTCTTGTCCAGTTGCCGCTCCAGCAGCCATTCGCCGATATGCACCACGGTCACCTGCATACCGCGCAGCATCAGGCCATTGGCGGCCTCCAGGCCGAGCAGGCCGCCGCCGATGACCACCGCGTGCTTGTGGGTCTTGGCGGTGTCGATCATGGCTTGGGTGTCGGCAATGTCGCGATAGCCGATCACGCCCTGCAAGGTGTTGCCGGGAATCGGCAGGATAAATGGCGTGGAGCCGGTGGCGATCAGCAGGCGATCGTACTCTGCCTCGGTGCCGTCCTCGGCGATGACGATGCGTTTGACGCGATCGATCTGCACCACTTTGCGGTTGAGCAGCAGCTTGATGTCGTTGTCCAGGTACCAGCTCAGGTCGTTGAGTACGATCTCTTCGAAGGTCTGTTCACCGGCGAGCACCGGCGATAGCAGGATGCGGTTGTAATTGGGATGCGGCTCGGCGCCGAACACGGTGATGTCGTAAAGCTCGCTGCTCAGCTTGAGTAATTCTTCCAGGGTGCGAACCCCGGCCATGCCGTTGCCGATCATGACCAATTTGAGTTTTTTCATGTCGTTCTCCGCAATGGCTCGACAAATCGTGCGCAAACAAAAAAGGCGCCCCCGCCAGTGATCTAGCGAGGACGCCTTTGTCCGGTCCCGTTCTCTCGGGAAGCTCGCCCTTCAACGTTGAAGGGCGGGCTATATGTATGTTCTTGAATCAGTTAATGCAGTGGCTGTGCCAAGTTGGCCCACCCCCGGTTTTATTGGGTTTACTGTCGAACGGCGAGGACGAATCGCCCTCTAGTGGTGCAGCAGCCAGTAGCCCAGCACCAGATTGATCAGCAACGAGAGCATCGCCAGGGTTTGCCAGACTTTCAGCGGTTCACGCTCCAGCAGCGGGCGTGGCCGCACGCTCAACTCACGGCGCTCGGCCTGTTCCAGCACCAGCAGCCATTCTTCGGCGGTTTCATAACGTTGCGCGGGTGACGCCGCCACGGCTCGCTCCAGGCTGAGCGGAAGCCAGTCCGGCAGGTCAGGGCGATAGCGGCTGGCGCTGATGGCCTGGGTGAATCGGGGGCGTTGGAAAGCTTCGATCTCGCCGTAGGGGTAGTGCCCCGTCAGCAGGTAATACAGGCTGACGCCAACGCTATACAAATCCTGCTGGGCGGTAGGGCGTTCGCCGTTAAACGCCTCGGGCGCAATAAAGCTTGGCGTGCCGGGCAGCAGGTGGGCGCGGTCTTCCGAGAGCCCCGGGCAGTAGGCCAAGCCGAAATCCAGCACACGCAGCTCACCATCGTCGCCCAGCAACAGGTTTTCCGGCTTGATGTCGCGGTGCAGGATCTGCCGCCGGTGCAACAGGCCCACCGCGCGCAGCAAACGCTCGGCAATGGATTGCCATTGGGCCAGGGGCAGAGGGCCCTGGCGCCGGAACAGCTCGGCCAGGGTCTGCCCCGGATATTCACGCATCACATAGTACAAATGCTGACGGCCGCCGGCCGCGTGAACTTCAGGAAAGGCGCGCCCGGCCACCCGGCGCAGAAACCATTCTTCCGACAGCAGAGCCTGGCCCGCATCGCTGTCATCGTCGCAGTCCAGCGGCAGGGTTTTCAGTAACCACGGCTGCTGCTGGGTGTCGTGCACCCGGTACAGCAAGGACTGTCGACTTTGTGCCAGCACCCCTTCAACCTGCCAGCCTTCAAACCGTTGCCCGGCTTTCAGCAGCGGCGGCAACGGCCATTGCTGCAACTGCACCAACGCATCGCCGAGCGTGGCGCCGCCGAGTTGGTCGACACGCACCAGCAGGGCGCTGGCATTGTCCAGGCTGCCGGCCAGGTGCGCGGCGTTGACCAGGGTATTGACCGCCGTATCGAGATCGCTTTGCTCACGCAGGATGGCACGGATGCTGTGGTCGCCCAGGGTGGCCCAGACGCCATCGCTGAGCAGCAGGAAGCATTCGCCTGCACGCAGTTCGCCGTCGAGAAAATCCAGCACCAGGTGTTGGTCCAGGCCGAGGGCACGCTTGAGCACATGCTGCATGCCCGGTTGTTCCCACACGTGATCTTCGCTGATGCGCAACAATTGGTCGTCGAGCCAGCGATACACCCGGCAGTCTCCCACATGGGCCAGGGTGAAACGTTGCCCACGAAACACCAGGGCGCTGAGGGTGGTCAGCAACGGCTGGCCGCCGCCATTGGCTTGCAGCCAGCGATTCTGGGCGAGCAGTAACCGTTCGAGCGCCTGGGCCACGCCCCAGGTTTGCGGCGTGGCGTAGTAGTCCAGGGCCAGGGCCTGCAAGGTCGAGCGTGCGGCCAGGCCGCCGTCGGCACATTGGCTGACGCCATCGGCCATGGCACATAAATAGCCTTTGCTTGCGGCCAACTCCGCCACGGGAGTGACCACCCGCAGTGCGTCCTGGTTTTCCGCCCGTGGGCCGATGGCGCTGGCCTGGGCGACGCTCAGTTGCAGGCTCATCAGACGCGCGCGGCGGTCACGGCAGCCGAGCCCCAGGTGGTTCTCCAGCGCCGTTTGACGCCGTACAGGCCGAACCAGGCCAATACGCCAAGGCTGGCGAACAACCACAGTGCCATCTGATAACTGCCGGTGCTTTGCTTGATCGCACCCATGCCCGCCGCCAGGGCGAAACCACCGATGCCGCCGGCCATACCGATCAGGCCGGTCATCACGCCGATCTCACGGCGAAAGCGCTGGGGCACCAACTGGAACACCGCACCGTTACCGGCACCGAGGCCGAGCATGGTGCACACGAAAAGCGCCAATGCAGCGTAGGAACTGGGCAGGTTGAAGCCCACCGCGGCGATGCAGATCGCGGCCACGCTGTACATGCCGAGCAGGGTGCGAATCCCGCCGAAACGGTCAGCCAGGGCACCGCCCAGCGGGCGCATCAGGCTGCCGCCGAAGACACAGGCGGCGGTGTAGTAGCCGGCGGTCACCGGGCTCAGGCCGTACTGGTCGTTGAAGTAGCCGGGCAGGGCGCTGGCCAGGCCGATAAAACCGCCGAACGTCACGCTGTAAAAGAACATGAACCACCAACTGTCACGGTCGCCCAGCGCCTTGAAGTAATCGGCCATGGCTTTGGGTTTCGGGCGTTCAGGGGCGTTGCGGGCGAGCCAGGCGAAGACGATCAGGGTCAGCACCAACGGAATCAGCGCAAAGCCGAACACGTTGCTCCAGCCGAACGCCGCCGCGAGGACCGGTGCCAGCAAGGCGGCGAACACCGTGCCTGAGTTACCTGCGCCGGCGATGCCCATGGCCTTGCCCTGGTGTTCCGCAGGGTACCATTGGGACGCCAAGGGCAGCGCCACTGCAAACGACGCACCGGCCATGCCCAGGAATACGCCCAGCAACAAGGCTTGTTCGTAGCTGTGGATCCCCAGTTTCCAGGCACCGAACAAGGCACTGATCACAATCACCTGGCCAATCAGTCCGGCGGTCTTGGGCGACAGCCTGTCGGCCAGCATGCCCATGACAAAGCGCAGAGCCGCGCCCGCCAGGATCGGCGTGGCCACCACCAGGCCGCGTTGTTGGGTGGTCAGGTGCAGGTCGGCGGCGATTTGCACCGCCAGCGGGCCGAGCAGGTACCACACCATGAAACTCAGGTCGAAATACAGGAACGCGGCGAACAGGGTCGGGGTGTGCCCGGATTTCCAGAAGCTTGATTTCATCACGCACCTCAACGGTTGGGAGTCTGTAAGAAGGCCGAGTGATGGAGCTGCCGACCGTGGCCGCCCCATCCGCCCCATGCGCTGGGGCCAAAACGAAAAAACGCCGCCACCGGGTTTGCGAGGGCAAACCGGGTGGGCGACGTCTTTGTCGTGGAGGGGCAACCGCCGTTGGTTACCTGTGATGAATGCTTAGCAAGAGCTGCGCCAGTTCAGCCAAGCAACTCGCTCATGGCGATGATCTGTTCCGCCACCTGAATCAGTTTTTGCTGGCGGCTCATGGCTTGGCGGCGCATCAGGGTGTAGGCCTCTTCTTCATTACAGTGCTTCATTTTCATCAGCATGCCCTTGGCCAGTTCGATGCGTTTGCGCTCGGCCAACTGCTGGTCACGCGCCTGGAGCTGGGCGCGCAGGGCCTGGTCGCTCTCAAAGCGCGCCATGGCCACGTCGAGGATCGGTTGCAGGCGCTGGGCCTGGATACCTTCGACGATATAGGCGCTGACGCCGGACTTGATCGCCTGGCGCATCACACTCGGATCATGCTCGTCGGTGAACATCACGATCGGCCGTGGCTGATCGCGGCTTAACAACACCACTTGCTCCATCACATCGCGGCCGGGCGACTCGGTATCGATCAGGATCACATCCGGGCGCACCGTTTCGACGCGCGCGGGCAGGTCGATGGTCAGGCCGGACTCATCGATTACCTCGAAACCGGCCTCGGTCAGTGCGGCCTTGAGCCGGCCGACCTTGCTCGGGGTGTCGTTGATCAACAGGATTCGCAACATCGGGCACCTCCTGTCAGCGCAGAGCCTGGCGGTTCGCAGGTTCGGCCATGGCGTGCAGGCGGAAGCTGCGAGCGTAAGCGGCGGGATCGGAGCCGTCCCAGACCTTGCCGTCGATCAACTGGCTGCTGCGCATGTCTTCGTTGTTCGCGTGCACGCCCACCGCTTGGGCGGCTTGGCGATACAGCTTCAGTTGCTGCACCTGACGCGCCGTGCCGAGGTAGTCGGGGTCTTCCCGCAGCAGGCCCCAGCGGCGGAATTGGGTCATGAACCACATGCCGTCGGACAGGTACGGCAGGTTCACCTCGCCCTCGGCGAAAAAGCGCAACCCGTGGGGATCTTGCCAACGGTTGCCCAGGCCATCGTCATACACACCGAGCAGACGCGGCTCTATGCAATCGAGCGGTGCGTCGAGGTAGTCGCGGGCGCTGAGCAGCTGTGCGGTGGAGCGCCGGTTTTCCTGGCTGTTTTCGATGAAGCGGCTGGCTTCCAGGATGGCCATCACCAGCACACGCGCCGTGTTGGGGTACTGGTCGACGAAGGCTTGGGTGCAGCCGAGCACTTTTTCCGGGTGGTCCGGCCAGATCGCCTGGGTCGTAGCCAGCGTAAAGCCCTGGCGCTGTTGTACCGCGCTGGCGCACCAGGGTTCGCCGACACAAAAACCATCGATTCGCCCGGCTTGCAGGTGCGCGACCATCTGCGGCGGCGGTACGACCACGCTGTCGACATCCTTAAGGGGATGAATGCCCTGGCTCGCCAGCCAGTAATACAGCCACATGGCGTGGGTGCCTGTGGGAAAGGTCTGGGCGAATGTCAGTTTTGTTCGGCTTTGGTGCACGTGGCGTTCCAATGCCTCAGGAGTGACCACGCCTTGCTGCTGCAAAGCGGGGGACAGGTTGATGCTCTGACCGTTCTGGTTGAGCCCCATCAGCACGGCCATCTCGGTAGGCGTTACGCCGCCAATGCCCAGGTGTACCGCATAGATCAGCCCGTACAGGCTGTGGGCGGCGTCCAGCTCGCCGCTGACCAGTTTGTCGCGCAGAGTGGCCCAGGATGCCTGGCGCTTGAGGTTGAGTGTGAGCCCATACGGCTGGGCAAACCCCTGAGTGGCCGCGACCACCAGGGAGGCGCAATCGGTCAAGGCCATGAAGCCCAGGTCGAGGCTGCTTTTTTCCGGAGCGTCGCTGCCGTTGACCCAGGCCAGCGGATCTGAACTCTTCATCAACACCTACCTTTTTCTCTCACAAAAAAGCGCCGTTCCTACAGATGGCCGCGCAGGCCATTGCAGGGTAACGACGCCTTTGTCCGTAAGCCCGCTCCGTCGTTGGTGCGCGCTCAGATACAGAGTGCATAGCAAGGCACATGCCACGGGCTGCCGTCAGTTTTTCATCAAGATTGAGCGCTGCCTGCCTTTCAGTATGGCCGCCTCTTAACGCCGCTCTGCCGAGGAAAACCCAAGGTGCATGCTGATTTCCCTGCAACGAGGCTCCGCCTCCGGTTGCGCAACGGGCTGTTGTGCGCGGTGCTGTTGCTGGGCAGTTTCGCGGCCCGGGCCGAGGCTTATCAGGCCAGGGATGAAAGCCTACAGGCGCTGTTGGGCGAGCTGTCGGTGGCACTGGGCATGCCTGTCGTGACCAGCCGGGAAGCGTCTGGCAGACGGGTGAGCGGGACGTTCGATTTCAGCGCGCCGCAACAGGCCCTGGAGGCGCTGGCCCGGCAGGAAGACCTGATCTGGCATAGCGATGGGCAAGGGCTGTACGTCTACGCTGCCGCAGAGGCGAGAAGCCTGGCGGTAGGGCTGCGCCATATTGCTGTCGACGCGATGCGTCGGGCAATGCGGCGTACGGGGTTGGATGAGTCGCGCTATCCGCTGCGTGAGAACGGGGCGCGCACGTTTTATGTGTGGGGGCCGCCGAACTATGTCGAGCAAGTGTTGCGGCTGGCCCAATTGATGGACCGGCCACGCCGAGATGTGCGCCTGGGTAAGTTCTCATTGGCAGTGGTGCAGGTGTTCAACACGCATGTGGAGGATCGCCAATACGGGGCCGGCGCCAACCCGGTGCGTTCGCCGGGGATGGCATCAATGATTCTGGCGCTGTTGTCCAGCGAGCAGAAAAGGTTACTGGCCGACGGGAGCCTTGCCCTGACCGCCTACCCGGATACCAACAGCCTGTTGATCAAGGGCAAGCCTGTCCAGGTGCGGCTGATCGAAAAGCTGGTTGCCGAACTGGATGTCCCCAAGCGACCGAATGAGATTTCGGTCTGGCGAGTGGGCATGGCTCAAGGTGAGCCCACGCCGGCGTCTGGGCCGCCGCCCTTGACTGCGGCGCAGTATGAGCGCGTGCAGCGTGCGTTTGTCCGACCCGGGCGCGAGCCGCCTCCGTGAACCAGCGTGGTTTATTCGCTCGGCAGCGAATTGTCTTACCGGGAGTGGCCAAAAAGCGCCGTTCGAATGGGTTTTTTCCTAACGCGGGCCGTAAGACAGGTTTTTATAGTCGTGAGGTTGGCGGCGAGCCGGTACAGGAAATAAGGATTGGAATGTCAGTAGTCGGATGCAGAGGTACGCATGCCCGTGATGATTGAGCTCGCGACGCAGACCCTCGTCTTTGCTCACTGGACCCTGCACCCTGATGGCCGGTTGACAGGCGGGGAGGCGGATATTCAGTTGCCACCCAAGGAGGGGCAGGTGCTGCGATTGCTGCTGGCCTCGGCCGGCACGCTGGTGACCAAGGACCGTTTGCTGGAGCGGGTGTGGCCCCGCGGGGAAGTGGCTGAGGAGTCACTCACGCGCTGCATCTATGCCTTGCGCAAGCATTTGCGCGGCGACAAGGCGTTTATCAAGACGATCTACGGCCGAGGCTATCGTTTTACCTGTCCGGTGCAGGTTGAAGGGTCTGAGCGTGGGCGATTGACGCACGTGTGTCCGGGCTGTGGGCAGTTGAGCCATGTATAAGCGGTGGGGCCAAGCCGTGTTGTTGAGCCTGTTGATGGGCAGCCAGACGGCGTTGGCTTATTGCTGGGAGGAGGTTGCCGGTCGCTATGACCTCGAACCGGAGTTGCTCCAGGCCATTGCTGCCGTCGAGTCGGGTTATCGTGCCGGGGCGATGAACTACGCCAACCGTAATGGCACGCGTGATATCGGCTTGATGCAGATCAACAGCATTCATTTGCCGCGCTTGCGCAAGCTGGGCATCACCGAAGAGCGGCTGCTGAATGAGCCTTGCCTGTCTGTCGAGGTCGGCGCCTCGATACTCGCCGAGTTTATCCAACGCTTCGGCTACAACTGGACGGCTGTCGGCTCATACAACGTGGGGGCGGGGGCAGGGCCCAAGCGCGATGCATTGCGCCTGCAATACGCGCAGAAGATCTGGGCGCGCTATGAGGCGTTGGTCGCCAATCGCTACTGACGATTGGGCCGCACGCCTCGCATGCGGCCTATGACCCCGGCTATAATCGCCGCCACCTTTCGCCGCCATCCGAGTCTAGCCCGCCCATGTATACCCTGGCCCGCCAGCTGTTGTTCAAACTTTCCCCGGAAACCTCCCATGATCTGTCCCTGGACTTGATCGGTGCCGGTGGCCGCCTGGGTCTCAATGGCCTGGTATGCAAGGCTGCGGCGAAAGTGCCGGTGTCGGTGATGGGGCTCGAGTTCCCTAACCCGGTCGGCTTGGCTGCGGGCCTGGACAAGAACGGCGCGGCCATCGACGGTTTTGCGCAGCTGGGTTTCGGCTTTGTCGAAATCGGCACCGTGACCCCGCGCCCGCAGCCGGGTAACCCCAAGCCACGCATCTTCCGCCTGCCGGAAGCCGAGGCGATCATCAACCGCATGGGCTTCAACAACCTGGGGGTCGATCATCTGCTGTCGCGGGTGCAGGCGGCGAAGTACAAGGGCGTCCTGGGGATCAATATCGGCAAGAACTTCGACACGCCCGTGGAGCGTGCGGTGGATGACTACCTGATCTGCCTGGACAAGGTCTACGCCCATGCCAGCTACGTCACCGTCAACGTCAGTTCGCCGAATACCCCGGGCCTGCGCAGCCTGCAGTTCGGTGACTCCCTCAAGCAATTGCTCGAAGCCTTGCGCCAGCGCCAGGAAGACCTGGCGGTGCGTCATGGCAAGCGCGTGCCTTTGGCAATCAAGATTGCCCCGGACATGAGTGATGAAGAAACCGTGCTGGTGGCTCAGGCCCTGATGGACTCGGGCATGGACGCGGTGATCGCGACCAACACGACCCTCAGCCGCGTCGGTGTTGAGGGTCTGGCGCATGGGGATGAGGCGGGTGGCCTGTCGGGTGCGCCGGTACGGGACAAGAGCACGCACATCGTCAAGGTGCTGGCGGCTGAGCTGGCCGGGCGTTTGCCGATCATTGCCGTGGGCGGTATCACCGAAGGCAAGCATGCTGCCGAGAAGATCGCGGCCGGCGCCAGTCTGGTGCAGTTGTACTCCGGTTTCATCTACAAAGGGCCGGCACTGATTCGCGAGGCGGTGGATGCGATCGCGGCGAGCGGGCTTGCGTCGCGCTGAGCTCACCGCGCTCTTTGTAGTGAGCGGGCTCGCCCTAATGCCAGTCAGTTAAGGCTTAACGCTGTCACTGTGGGAGGGGGCTTGCTCCCGATAGCGGTGGGTCAGTCGATAAACTGCTGGCTAGCACACCCTCATCGGGAGCAAGCCCCCTCCCACAAGTTATTCATCGTCCGTTCTATCGCTTAACTGACTGGCATTAGGGCTTGCCCCGCGCGGCGGTGTGTCAGGCGGCTCAAACTTACCTGACACACCGCAGCGCGGGGCAAGCCCGCTCACTACAAGAGCAGCAATAAAAAGGGCT
This sequence comes from Pseudomonas palleroniana, assembly GCF_022836895.1. NCBI lineage: Bacteria > Pseudomonadati > Pseudomonadota > Gammaproteobacteria > Pseudomonadales > Pseudomonadaceae > Pseudomonas > Pseudomonas palleroniana. Next base: position 2,196,921 of record NZ_CP092411.1, read on the forward strand.
CCATAAGGAGCCCCTGGGCCGAAGCCCGCCGCCCGAATGGGGCGTGCGTGGTTAATTCATTACAGCTTCAAAAGTGTCGTGTCGGAGTTAAGTGCCCTGATTAGCCGACGGCGTGAAGTTCGTTGAGTCTGTGGATGCCCGCAGTGCCAGTCATACCGTCCCAGTTGTCGCCGCGTCCTTCTCGCCAGCCGTTGATCCAGGCTTGGCGTACCGACGGTAGAGTAAAAGGGCAAAGCTCACGGGATTTTCCATGAACGCCATATTGATATCCGCGTAAAAATGCTCTTTCCAACGGATCACGCTTAAGTCTTCTCATAGGGTGTTTCCCTCACTTGTTGACTGTCTTGATATCCTTCAGCCTCATCCGAGGCCGGGCAGAGTTTTTCTGCCGTTGGTGGGCTCGCTGCCGGCGTGGCGAGCCAATGTGTCGGCGTCGTTACGGCGCCAACCTGTGTTGAGTTCTAACCAATAGGTCACATGGATTCAATGATCGTTTTGTCATAAGCACGTAACGATAACGATGCTATAGCCATAAGCTGGGATGGCTTTTCGCCCCATTTATCGGGCAAAGCCAGCTATGATGTGCCTTGCGAAGCGGATAGGTTTAATCCTTTAGTGAGAATGTCCGCCCGTTGCAGTCGGTTATTATTCGACGAAGGGTCGGAATATTACTTTCTGTTACAGCCAATTGTTTATCTGCCCCGTCAATTCAAGGCCCAAAAGCCCGGCAGCCGGGGTGGAACGGCACATTCGTGCCACGCGAGCACTCTTCGAGAAAAGTGCTTGATTGAAAACCGAGCCGGCGATGCGTCGCCCGTTCACTGATTGCTGAAAAGCCTGGAATGCCCATGTCGGACCGTTTTGAACTCTTCCTCACCTGCCCCAAGGGCCTTGAAGGCCTGCTGATCGAGGAAGCCGTCGGGCTTGGCCTTGAGGACGCCCGTGAGCACACCTCGGCCGTGCGCGGCATGGCCGATATGGAAACCGCCTACCGCCTGTGCCTCTGGTCGCGCCTGGCCAACCGTGTGTTGCTGGTACTCAAGCGCTTCCCGATGAAGGACGCCGAAGACCTCTACCATGGCGTGCTGGATATCGAATGGGCTGACCACATGGTCCCGGATGGCACCCTGGCGGTGGAATTCAGTGGCCATGGTTCCGGTATCGACAACACCCACTTCGGCGCGCTGAAGGTCAAGGATGCGATCGTCGACAAACTGCGCACCCCGACCGGCGAACGCCCGTCCATCGACAAGATCAACCCGGACCTGCGTATTCACCTGCGCCTGGACCGTGGCGAGGCGATCCTGTCCCTCGACCTGTCCGGCCACAGCCTGCACCAGCGCGGTTACCGCCTGCAGCAGGGCGCCGCACCGTTGAAGGAAAACCTGGCGGCCGCGATCCTGATCCGTGCCGGCTGGCCGCGCATTGCCGCCGAGGGCGGCGCGCTGACCGACCCGATGTGCGGTGTGGGCACCTTCCTGGTGGAAGGCGCGATGATCGCTGCCGACATGGCGCCCAACCTCAATCGTGAACTGTGGGGCTTCACCACCTGGCTGGGTCACGTCCCGGCATTGTGGAAGAAACTGCATGCCGAGGCCGCTGAACGTGCCGCCGTCGGCATGAACAAAACCCCGCTGTGGATTCGGGGCTACGAGGCTGATCCTCGTCTTATCCAGCCGGCACGCAATAACATCGAACGCGCAGGCCTTAGCCATTGGATCAAGGTGTACCAGGGCGAAGTCGGCACCTTCGAGCCGCGCCCGGACCAGAACCAGAAAGGCCTGGTGATCTGCAACCCACCCTACGGTGAGCGTCTGGGTGATGAAGCCAGCCTGTTGTACCTCTACCAGAACCTAGGCGAGCGCCTGCGCCAGGCCTGTATGGGCTGGGAAGCGGCGGTGTTTACCGGCGCGCCGGACCTGGGCAAGCGCATGGGGATCCGCAGCCACAAGCAGTATTCGTTCTGGAACGGTGCCTTGCCGTGCAAATTGCTGCTGATCAAGGTCAACCCGGACCAATTCGTCACGGGCGAGCGCCGCACGCCCGAGCAGCGTCAGGCCGAACGTGAGCAAGCCGCCTACGATCAAGCCCCGGCCGAGCCGCAAGAGCGCCAGTACAACAAGAACGGTAACCCGATCAAGCCGGCCCCGGCTCCTGTGGTCGAGCAGGCACGCTTGAGTGAAGGCGGGCAGATGTTCGCCAACCGCCTGCAGAAAAACCTCAAGCTGCTGGGCAAGTGGGCCAAGCGCGAAGGCGTGGATTGCTACCGCGTGTACGACGCCGATATGCCGGAATACTCCATGGCCATCGACCTGTACCACGACTGGGTGCACGTGCAGGAATACGCCGCGCCGAAATCCATCGACCCGGAAAAAGCCTCCGCGCGCATGTTCGATGCGCTGGCGGCCATTCCCCAGGCGCTGAACGTCGACAAGAGCCGCGTCGTGGTCAAGCGTCGCGAGCGTCAGAGCGGCACCAAGCAGTACGAGCGTCAGAGCGCCCAGGGCAAGTTCACCGAAGTCAGCGAAGGCGGCGTGAAGTTGCTGGTCAACCTCACGGATTACCTGGACACCGGTCTGTTCCTCGACCACCGTCCGATGCGCTTGCGCATCCAGAAAGAGGCCGCCGGCAAGCGCTTCCTCAACCTGTATTGCTATACCGCCACCGCCAGTGTGCACGCGGCCAAGGGCGGCGCGCGCAGTACCACCAGCGTCGACCTGTCCAAGACCTACCTGGACTGGGCGCGTCGCAATTTCTCCCTAAATGGCTTCTCCGACAAGAACCGCCTGGAGCAGGGTGATGTGATGGCCTGGCTGGAGGCCAGCCGCGATGAGTTCGACCTGATCTTCATCGACCCGCCGACCTTTTCCAACTCCAAGCGCATGGAAGGCATCTTCGACGTGCAGCGTGACCACGTGCAGTTGCTTGACCTGGCCATGGCCCGCCTGGCACCGGGAGGCGTGCTGTACTTCTCCAACAACTTCCGCAAGTTCCAGTTGGAGGACAACCTCAGCGAACGCTATGCGGTCGAGGAAATCAGCGACAAGACCATCGACCCGGATTTCGCACGTAACGCGAAGATCCACCGGGCCTGGAAAATCACCGCGCGCTGATTGCCGCAGCGCAGTGCACCTGAAAGCCGCAAACCTGAATTTTCCAGGTTTGCGGCTTTTTTACGCTGGTCAAATTCCGGACCGATGGCTATAACTTAATCCCTAGCCAAAGTGACACCCCCGCACGCTGGCGTTGTGAGTGTTGCCTATGCCTTTACCCGCTGCCCGCCCGAAAATCCTAGGCTTTATCAGTGAGCAGGCGTCGGCTTGGCTGGTGGCATTGGTGGTATTACTGGCAGGCTGCGCGCTGACGGCGGTTGTCGCGTGGGCGGCTGCCGACCTTTATCAGCAACAGGTGCGCCAACGTTTCCAGTTGCTGGTCAATGAGCGTTCTACACGCATTCAGGAACGTTTCGAGGACCAGGAGCAACGCCTGGGCAGCCTGCGGCGTTTCTTCATCAACTCCGCTGATGTCTCTCGCGAAGAGTTCGACGGCTTCGCCCAGCCCTTGCTGTTGCATACCCGCGCCTATGCGTGGGCGCCCCGGGTATTTCGCGAGCAACGCGCTCCGTTTGAGCAAGAGATCTCCCGACAGCGCGGCAGCCCTTTTGTGATCCGTGAACTCAATGCGGCGGGCAATTTGGCTGCGGCACCCGAGCGCGATGAGTACGTCCCGGTGCTGTACAGCCAGACCCAGAGCCTGCTGGGCTCACCCCTGGGGTTTGACCTGCTGGCCCAGCCCCTGCGCCGTTCGGTCCTTGAGCGTGCGCAAAAAAGTCGCAAGCCGGCAGTGTCCCAGCCGATGCAACTGGTGGGGGTGGAGCCCGCCTACGCAGCCGGCGTGTTGTTGGTGTCGCCGGTGAGCAAAACCCCGGACGCCGAGCCCTACGGGTTTGTGATGGCGGTGATCAGCATGCGTCAGCTGGTGGCCGAAGGTTTGCCCAAGTCGACACGCGACAACCTGGTGATGCAGATCGTCGACACCTCAGATGATCAGGAACGTGTGCTGTATGCCTCCAGTAATTCGGTGGGCGACAGCGGCCTGGCCGCTGCCCGCCGGATCACCCTGGGCGACCATGTCTACATCCTGAGCCTGCGTGCCAGTAAGGTATTCGACCAGGCCAACCACTCTTCGATGAACATGATCCTGACCATGGGCGTGCTGCTCAGTCTCTTGCTCAGTGCCTTGCTTTACGTACTGGTCAGCCAACGCCAGCGCGCCTTGAAACTGGTGGAGCAGCGCACCGTGCAGTTGCGCCTGCGCGAGCAAGAATTGCGCGGCGCGCATGGCCAATTGCGCAGTGTGCTGAATGCGGCGACCCAGGTTGCGATCATCGCCACCGACTTGCGTGGCGTGATCAACACCTTCAATGCTGGTGCCGAGCAAATGCTGGGGTTCAAGGCCGAACAGGTGTTGGGGCAACTGAGCCTGGACAGCCTGCACCTGCCTTCGGAACTGGAAGCCCGGGCCGGGTACTTGAGCGCGGCGTTGGGCAAACGTATCGCGCCCTGCCAGGCGATGCTGGTGGAAAGCCCGGACAGCCAGCATGAAGCCCGTGAGTGGACCTTGAGGCGCGAGGACGGCAGTCACTTGACGGCCAATATGCTGCCGACGGTGTTGCTCGATGAGCACGGTCTGTGGATCGGGCACCTGGCGATTTACCGCGATGTCACTGAGCAAAAACGTGCCTACGAGGCCCTGGCGGCACGCGACCGTTTGCTGAAAAAACTCAGCGCCCATGTGCCCGGTGGAATCTTCCAGTTCATCGTGGAGCCTCAGGACCGCTGGCGCTTCATCTATGCCAGTGACGGCATGCGCGATATCTATGAAATCGAACCCGCCGTGTTGCAGCAGGATGCGAGCAGCGTTCTCGAGCGTATCCATCCGTTGGACGTGGAGCGGGTGCGCAACTCGATTCGTCTGTCGGCATTGCAGTTGAGCCATTGGCGCGAAGAGTATCGGGTGCAACTGCCGCACCGGGGCCTGCGCTGGATTCGCGGCGAGGCCACGCCGGAAGAGTTACCGGGAGGCGGCACGTTGTGGCATGGCTATGTGTCGGATATTTCCGATCTGAAGCGGGTCGAGGAAGAGCTGCGCACGCTGTCGATTACCGACGCCCTGACGGGTATCCATAACCGGCGCTATTTCCAGGATCGCGTCAAGGCGGAGATGATCCGGCTGAACCGGACCAGCGGCGCATTGTCATTGATCATGTTCGATATCGACCATTTCAAGCGGATCAACGATCAGTACGGGCATGGTGTGGGCGACGGGGTTCTGCAGGAGCTGTGCAAACGCATTCTTCAGCGTCTGCGTCGCAGCGATGTGTTCTGCCGCCTGGGTGGCGAAGAGTTCGTGGTGTTGTGCCCCAATACCGATGGCGACCAGGCCTACAGCCTTGCGATGGCTCTGTGGGAGTCGCTGCGCTGTGTGCCGATGGAGACGGTGGGCATCGTGACCGCCAGCTTTGGTGTGGCCAACTGGCGGGTCGACGAAGGGGTTGATGGGTTGTTGCTGCGCGCGGACTCGGCGGTGTATGTGGCCAAGCAGGCGGGCAGGGACCGGGTGGAAATGTGTGGCAGGGGCGGTGCGCCGAGTCGATTGGCTCGCGAATCCGGTGAGTCAGCCAAAATCTGGGGTGACTGACCGCCCGAATTCGCGAGTCGCTCCTGCCGGGTTAGAGCACCGGCGCTGCAGCGCTCAGTTTCGGCTGGCGATACAGGTCCAGCAATACCTGATCCAGCACCGACGAGGCGCCCCACGGCTTCGAATCGTTGAGAATGGCCACCACGACCCAGGTATTGCCATTGTTGTCCCGGCTGAACCCGGCGATAGCGCGCACGGTGTTCAAGGTGCCGGTTTTGACATGGGCTTCGCCGCGCAGGGCCGTGGTCTTCAGGCGTTTGCGCATGGTGCCGTCAGTACCGGCAATCGGCAGTGAGCTGATGTATTCGGCCGCGTAAGGGCTTTTCCAGGCGGCTTGCAGCATGGCCGCCATTTCGCGAGCGCTGACCCGTTCGGCACGGGACAGGCCGGAGCCGTTTTCCATTACCAGGTGAGGGGCGGTGATGCCTTTCTTCGCCAGCCATTGGCGTACTACGCGTTGCGCCGCCTTGGCATCGTCGCCATCGGCATCGTTGCGAAACTGTGCACCCAGGCTCAGGAACAACTGCTGGGCCATGGTGTTGTTACTGTATTTGTTGATGTCGCGGATGATTTCCGCCAGGTCCGGCGAGAACGCACGGGCCAGCACCTTCGCATCCTTGGGCACCGGTGCCTGGATATCGCGGCCCTGGATCGTACCGCCCAACTCCTGCCAGATCGCACGTACGGCGCCGGCGGTGTAGGTGGCGTGGTCCAACAGCGACAGGTAAGTCTGCGAACTGCAGCCATCACCCAACTGGCCACTGACCGTAACGGTCACGCTGCCATCGGCCGCAGTCGTGGGGTTGTAGCGTACGTCGCCGGTGCATTGCTTGGCATTGTTCGCCTTGACCTGATTGTCGATGCGGATGCTCGCGATCGGTGGTTCGACCGACACGATCACCCGGCCTGAGTCGTTGCGGGTGACAAAGCGCAGGGCCTTGAGGTTGACCAGCAAGGCATCGGGCTTGACCAGGAACGGTTTGTTTTCGTCGTTGCCGTCGTCATTGAATTCCGGCAGTTGTGGCTGGTTGAAGAAACTGCGGTCCAGCACCAGGTCGCCGGTCACTTGCTGTACGCCGTTGGCACGCAGATCGCGCATCAGCAGCCAGAGTTTTTCCATGTTCAGCTTGGGGTCGCCACCCCCCTTGAGGTACAGGTTGCCGCGCAACACGCCACCGCTGAGGGTGCCGTCGGTGTAGAACTCGGTCTTCCACTGATGGTTGGGGCCGAGCATTTCCAGGGCCGCATAGGTGGTGATCAGCTTCATGGTCGAGGCCGGGTTCACCGAGACGTCAGCGTTGAAAATGGTCGGCGTGCCTGGACCGTTCAACGGCAACATCACCAGAGACAGCGAGGTGTTCTGGATTTTGGCTTTCTGGAGGGCCTGCTGAACATTCGGGGGCAGGGTGTTATTGACGGGGGCAGCGGAGACGGAAAAGGCCAGTGGGAGGAAAAGACCGGCAATGAGCACTGAACGTAAAGATTTGATCATAAGGAATAAAACCCTGCTGCTGAGGAGGGTGAAAAGGTGAGGGGTAAATAAGAAAAATCCCTCAATGGTCATGAAAGTGTCGGCATTATGCCCCAAGGTGCATGCCGTTGTAGCTGAACGATAGCGGGTAATTGGCGTTTTTTTCAGGCACGGGACCGCTCTGCCGGCGAATTCGGCTGGTGAGCGCTTTGGATATCAAGGATTGAAGGCTTTGGAAGGGCAGCCCTGCGGCGTGCGGCTTGTAGCGAGGGGTGAGGCTTAAACAAACAGGGCCATCACGAAGGATGGCCCTGATGGCGATCAAGCAACAGGGTTGATCGGCTTTTCCGGGTACCACACGTCCAGCAATGGGCTGACTTCGGCTTTGGTCAGTTCATCGCGGGACTTGAGCCAGGCTTCAACCTTGGCGCGCTGCTCTTCGCTGACCGAGCCACGCTTCTGCAGGCAGACCAGACCGTAGTCGTCACCGCCGACGTAGCCCAGGCCGTTGGCTTCCATGGCTTCTTTCAGGAACGCGTCGAGAAATGCATCGATTTTATCGTCAGCCAGATTTTCCTTGAATTCCAGATTCAGCTCGAACCCCAATTCCTGGAACTCGTCCACACACAGTTTTTTGCGCAGACGCTGGGAGCGGTTAGTGGCCATGAAAACATTCCTCTTAATAAATATCGGTGCGCACTCTACCAGTTAATAGGCCTGACTGCCCCATTTGCGTGCTATCACCGTCTGCCGCCGGGCAGAAAACCGATGTTTGCCGGGGCGGTAAAGTCTGCCGGGGTGGGCTTGATAAACAGTGGTTTGTACCACTCGGCGGGGCTTTTTAACCGTTTATGCATGGCTTCATGGTGGTGTAATAAATCCATGCTGCCGCGATGCCATGACTGACCCTTGACGGATACCCACTTATGCCAGCTCCCTTGATTGCTGTAGAAACTTCTCCCGACTTGCCGACGGATGCTGATGTCGTGGTGATTGGCGGTGGAATCATCGGTTCCTTTACTGCTTATTACCTGGCCAAGCGCGGCATGAAGGTTGCCTTGGTTGAAAAGGGCCGCATAGGCGCCGAGCAATCGAGCCGTAACTGGGGCTGGTGCCGTCAGCAAAATCGCGATGCGCGCGAGCTGCCGATGTCTACCAAGAGCCTGGATCTGTGGGAGCAGTTCGCCGCCGAGACCGGCGAGCAAACCGGCTTTACCCGTTGTGGCCTGCTTTACCTGAGCAACGACGAAAAGGAGCTCGATACTTGGGCACGTTGGGGCGAGTTCGCCCGCTCGGTCAACGTCGAGACTTATATGCTGACGGCACAGCAAGCCGCTGACCGCGGGCGGGTGACCGGCAAACCGTGGAAAGGTGGGGTCTACTCACCCACCGACGGCATCGCCGATCCCTCCCGCGCCGCCCCGGCGGTCGCCCGCGCGATCATGGCGCTCGGCAGCACGGTGCATCAGGACTGCGCTGTACGGGGCGTGGAAACCGAAGGTGGTCGACTGTCTGCGGTGGTCACCGAAAAAGGCACTATCCGCACCCGGCTTGCCGTGCTCGCCGCAGGCGCCTGGGCTTCCTCGTTCTGCCGCCAATACGGCATTCGTTTTCCCCAGGCGACCATTCGCCAGACCGTGCTTCGCGTGTCGCCTCCAAGCCTGGAGCTGCCGAGTGCGCTGCACACTACCTATGCCTCGATGACACGCCGTTTCGATGGCAGCTACACCTTGGCGATCAGTGGGCGCGGGCGTGTCGACCCCACTCCGCAGTTGCTCAGCTTTGCACCGCAGTTCCTGCCGATGTTTCAACGCCGCTGGCGCAACCTCGCCGTGGGTGGGTTCGAGGGGGTGAGGGCGGGTCATGAAGGCTGGAAGCGCTGGCGCCTGGACGCGCCGACGCCGATGGAGAAGATGCGGATTCTGGATCCGACTCCGGACGCCTCGGCGGTCAAACTGACCTACCAGCGCGGGACGCAACTGATACCGGCGCTTAAAGACTCAACGGTGACTGCCGCCTGGGCGGGGTATGTGGACAGCACGCCCGACGGCGTCCCCGGCATCGGTGAAATGGCCAACCTGCCCGGGCTGATATTGGCGGCAGGGTTCAGTGGGCATGGGTTTGGTATCGGGCCGGGGGCGGGGCATCTGATCGCGGACATTGTCAGTGGCGCGCAGCCTATCGTGGACCCGACGCCTTATCATCCGGACCGGTTCAAATCATCGGCGTGGGGCAAAGTCGCGGATTTCTGAAATCGTGGATATCTGAAGTGAATATCTGAAAAGGGGGGCTTGCTCCCGATAGCGGTGGGTCAGTTGACCCTCTGCTATCGGGAGCAAGCCCCCTCTTGTTTACAGTGGATATCAGGCACCGAATCCGACAATGGCCTTGGTCTCCAGGTACTCTTCAAAACCCTGCACGCCATACTCGCGGCCATTGCCCGAACGCTTATAACCACCAAAGGGCGCCATCGGGTCCCAGGCCGGATGGTTCAGGTGCACCTGCCCGGCGCGAATGCGCGACGCCACGGCACGCGCAAGCTGGATATCCTGCCCCTGCACATGCGCGCCCAGCCCGTACACCGTGTCATTGGCGATGGCGACGGCTTCATCGAGGCTGTCATACGCGATGATGCAGAGCACCGGGCCGAAAATTTCTTCCTGGGCGATGCGCATGCTGCTCGAGACATCGGAAAACACGGTCGGGCGGGCATAGAAGCCTTTGTCAAAGCCCGGTACGCGCCCGGGGCCACCGCAGACCCGTTTCGCGCCTTCGGCGATGCCGGCTTCGATCATGCTCTGGACACGCTCGAACTGTGCCTGGTTGGCAATCGGGCCGAGTACGGTGTCCTCCGATTGCGGGTCACCGACGACGATGCCATTGGCGGTGGCCGCTGCCAGCGCTTCGACTTCCGCCAGCCTGCTCCGGGGCACGATCATCCGCGTCGGTGCGCTGCAGGATTGCCCCACGTTGCGAAATGCCGACATCACGCCCAGCGGCACGGCCTTGGCAAAGTCTGCATCGGGCAGCAGCACATTCGGCGATTTGCCGCCCAGCTCCTGGGTCACGCGTTTCACCGTCGGCGCGGCCGCTTGCGCCACCAGCGCGCCGGCGCGGTTGGAGCCGGTGATGGAAATCATATCGATGTCAGCGTGCGCCGCCATGGCAGCACCTACCTCGTGGCCACTGCCATTGACCAGGTTGAACACCCCGGGCGGCAGGCCGGCATCGTGCACCAACTGGGCGAACAGCAACGCGCTCAGCGGCGACAGCTCACTGGGTTTGAGCACCACGGTGCAGCCGGCGGCAATCGCCGGGGCAACCTTGGCGGTGATCTGGTAAAGCGGCCAGTTCCACGGGGTGATGAGCCCGCATACGCCGATGGGTTCGCGCTCGATCGCGGTGCTGCCTTCCAGCGTCTGGAAGCGATAGTCGGCCAACAGATCACGTGCGACGCGCACGTGTTCGGCCGCCAGTGGCACCTGCATGGCCCGTGCGAAACCTATCGCCGCGCCCATCTCCAGGCACAGTGCCTGGGCCAGCTCTTCCTTGCGTTCCAGGATCAGCGTATGGATCTTGCCCAGTACGCGGGCGCGCTCCGCAGGGGCGCAAGCCGCCCAACCGGGAAACGCCTCACGCGCCGCTGCAACGGCGCGATCGACATCTTCGGCGGTGCCGCGCGCCACCTGCGCCACCTCCTGTTCGGTGGCCGGGTTGATCACCCCGAGGCTGGCCGGAACAGCCGGCGAAACCCACTGGCCATTGATGTAGAACCTGGCCAATACGTGGGCATCGACGCTGGGGTGGTTCGAAGAGTGTGTAGTCATGTTCAACGGGCTCCCTGGAGCGATAACGGGCGTTGCGAACTCATTTCACCGCGTAAACCTTGCGCACATACACCGAGCCGCGCCAGGCACAGGGCGCGCCTTTGGCGACGAACACGGTGTCTCCGGTGTTGACCGTCAGATCGACACCCTCAGCGTCCTGAAGCGTCATGTTGCCTTCGATCAGGTACATCAATTCGTGCAGCTTGTGCGGGCGGCCGTGGCGGGCATAGGGCGTCGAGTCCCAGATGCCGACGCGCAGTTCGGTGCTGGCGTCGTCGAACAGGTTGTTGGCGCGGCATTGCGGCGCAGGGCCGATCAGGATGTGTGCGTCGGGTGCGGCTGACGGGTTGAGCTGGGCACGCGGGTCGAGCCAGGTCAGGCCGGGGCGCAGCGGGGCGTCGGCGAGGTCCACGGCGCAGAAGGCCCAGCAGGTGCCTGGAGTCGCCTGCAGGGTGAGGCGGGTGCCACGGCCGATGACCGCGCTGTCGCCGACGCCCAGTTCCAACGTCTGCTCGGCGCTGTGCAGCAGGACTGAGCCTGCGTGAACCACCAGCGTTTCGCTGTGGGGGAAGTCTTCGATCACCGCTTCGCCGCTGAACGCGACCAGGCCGGCAGACACGCCGTCGTCGCTCAGCCAGGCCAGCCGGCGGGTGTTGCCGAAGGGGTCGAGCGTGCTCAGGGCCGCGTTGCGCAAGGGCGTGTCGACAGGGCTGCCGTCAGCGCGAGCGAGCATGAGGATACGGGGGGGAAACATGGGCAATACTCCAGGAGAAATCAGCCGACGGCTTGGGTGATCAGGGCAAATGCATGTATGCCTGCGCGGGCTTTGGGCGGTTCACCCTTGGCCATGCGTGCAACCTTGTCGACGCACTTCAAACCGGCCTGCTCGAGCCAGTCGTTGAGGCCGCATTCGGCCGGGATATCGATGCGCACAAAGGCGTCCGGTACCTCGGCCAGCAGCGTGCCGATCAGGTGCTTGGCCTGCTCGAGCGTCTCGGCCACTACCGGGCCGATGCAGCGCCCGCGACCAAAGGGGTACAGCAGTGCAATCGCGCGCAACTGGCCGTCGCGTTCGATGCCTACCGCGTGCTCCACTTGCAGGTCGCGCAGGATCTCGCGGCGGTCCAGGCCGCTACCGGCGCTGGCCAGGTCGATCAGGGCGGCATGATCATCGGCATTCAGCGTGCGGCAGGTTTCGCCTGCGGCCAGAGCGGTCAGTTCGGGAACCTGCACCTGACCTTGATGCTGCTGCACATAGCCAAATTCGACAAACCCCTGGCTGGCATAAAGCGGTGCACCGGCCAGGGTCGCGTTGAGCAGTGGCGTGCTGGTTCGGCAGGCCTTCAGGGCCATTTCCATCAAGCGTCGGCCGATGCCCTTGCCCTGATAGTCGTCGCTGACGATCACCAGGCCGATCGTTGTGTAATCACCCTGGGGGCAGGCGAACGCCGAGCCGATCAGGCGCTCACCGTCGAGTACCACAAAACCATCGCTGACCCGTTGCAGCATCGCCCAATCTTCCAGGCGGTGTGGCCATTTGAGTTGCACCGACAGGTCATGGGCGGCTGGGAGGTCGGCGACCGTCATTGAGCGATAGAGGTAATCAGGGTGTGGCAGGGCAGCCATGGCGGGCCTCCGTTGAGCACGGGTTGAGGGTCGTTGAAACGCCTGTATCCCACCTGCTTTGCGGGCTGGCAAGAGGGTGCGCAGCATTCGGTAGATTTGCCGTGCGGGAGGGTAACGCCACCATAGTTACTACCAAATCGGAGGGGGTGCTCAGCAGCAAATGCCTCACGGCTGATGGACCTGTTCAGCGCTGTGCACGCAGCGCTTCTTTATAGAAAGGTTGTCCACCACACATTCTGCCGCTGATCGCCCCCAGCCTTGAGCCTTCGTGCCCAAAAAGGCCCATTAAAGCGCATGAATACGGGCTTCGCCCAAGCCTGGAGCGCGCCGCAAACTCTGCTGGCGCCGGCGGCAAAAACGGTGCTTTGTATTGAGGCGGGCGCTTTTTTGACGCCATCTGCTGATTTCACAGTGGTGTAATGAAGCTGTGCTGCAACGAGGCCGACGCGCCGTCAGAGCCGCGAATGCTTGCCACCTTCCACTGACTCCAGGACCGCACCCCCATGAGCTTTCTTCGTCCCAAATTCATTACGTTTGACTGCTACGGTACGCTGACCAACTTCCAGATGGGCCCGCTGACCCGCGAGCTGTTCGCGGACCGCATCGCGCCTGAGCAGATGGATCAGTTCGTCAAGGATTTTGCCGCCTACCGCCTTGATCAGGTGATGGGCGACTGGCGGCCGTACGACGAAATTCTCAAGACCGCCCTGGCACGTACCTGCAAGCGCTGGGGCATCGACTATCGTGAAGAAGGTCAGCTGTATTACGACGCCGTGCCGACTTGGGGTCCCCATGCGGACGTGCCGGCCGGCCTGTCGAAGATCGCCGACAAGATTCCCCTGGTGATTCTCTCCAACGCCATGGACAGTCAGATCATGTCCAACGTCGAAAAGCTCGGTGCGCCGTTTCACAAGGTGTACACCGCCCAGCAGGCCCAAGCCTACAAGCCACGCTTGCAAGCGTTCGAATTCATGTTCGACAACCTCGGCTGCGGGCCGGAAGACATCTTGCATGTGTCGTCCAGCTTCCGTTACGACCTGATGTCGGCCCACGACATGAAGATCAAGCACAAGGCGTTTGTTGCCCGCGGACATGAAGCCGCAGGCAATGCCGCCTATGGCTACCAGCAGATCACCGATATCGGTGGCTTGCCGGGCCTGGTCGGTCTGTAAACACCAACGTCATCGGCGTACGAGGTTAAACATGGGCAGTGAATCCTATTGGCTCGACACCGCACCCGCCTTCACCGGCGCGCAGTTGGGTGACCTGCCCAGGCAGGTCGACGTGGCGGTGGTCGGTGGCGGGTTTACCGGCCTGTCGGCGGCCAGGGCGTTGGCCATGCGCGGCGCCAGTGTGGTGGTGCTGGATGCCGGGCGGGTGGTCGGCGAAGCCTCGGGGCGCAACGGTGGGCAATGCAATACCGGGGTGGCCCAGGATTATGCCGGGCTGCATGCCAGCCTCGGAGCCGCCAAGGCGCGGGACTATTACCAGGCTTATGAAAGCGCGGTGCAGACCGTGGTGTCGTTGGTGGACCAGGAGCAGATCGCCTGCGACATGGTGCGTAACGGCAAGCTCAAGCTGGCGGCCAAGCCCCTGCATTACGAAGGGTTGGCGCGCACCTGCGAGTTGATCCGCCGTGAAGTCGACGCTGATGTCGAGTTGCTCGACGCCGGCCAGACCCGAGCCGAAGTCCATTCGGCGCAGTTTCACGGCGGCTTGCTGCAACGCAATGGCGTGCAAATGCACATCGGGCGTTTTGGTGTGGGCCTGGCCGAGGCGGCGGCGCGACGCGGCGCGATGATCCATGAGCACACGCTGGTCAATGACTGGAAAGCGCAGGCCGGGGGTTATCAAGTCAACACCGCGCGCGGCTCGCTGCACGCCGGTCAAGTGTTGCTGGCCAGCGGTGCCTGCCAGCACGGTGGGCTTGGCTGGTATCGCCGACGCATCGTACCGGTGGGCAGTTTTGTCATCGTTACCGAAGTGTTGCCCCAGGCGCTCATCGATCAGCTATTGCCGCAGCACCGCGCCTATGTGACCAGCCGCATGATCGGCAATTACTTTCGCCTGACCCCGGATAACCGTCTGCTGTTCGGCGGGCGTGCACGCTTTGCGATGTCCAACAGCGTGTCGGATGCCAAGAGCGGCAAGGTACTGCAGGCCGCGATGCTGAACATGTTTCCGCAGTTGGCGCAGGTGAAGATCGATTACTGCTGGGGCGGCCTGGTGGACATGACCTCCGACCGCCTGCCACGTGCCGGGCAACATGGCGGCGTGTTTCATTCCATGGGCTATAGCGGCCATGGGGTGCAGATGTCAGTGCACATGGGCCAGGTGATGGCCGAGGTGATGGCCGGCAATGCCGCGGCGAACCCGTGGCGTGAACTCGAGTGGCCGGCGATCCCCGGGCATTTCGGCAAACCCTGGTTCCTGCCGTTCGTGGGCGCCTATTACCGCTTTCAGGACTACTTACACTGAGTTGCCGCTGTTGCCTCACCGTCGTGTGTGTTTCCAGAACGCTCCGGATAACCGTGAGCACTCGAACCTTTTAATTTTCGACAGGTAGCCTTGCCATGACAGACAACAAGACCACGCCCTCGCTCATCTCCGGTGAAGAGAGCCTGCGGGTATTCGAAAGCCTCAATCGCGGCATGTCGCGGCGCAATGCCCTGCAAATGCTCGGCCTCGCCGGTGTAGCGGCGGCCGGTGCGGGCAGCTTGTTCGGTACGGCCGGCAAATTGTGGGCCGATGAAGCACCGGCCGAAGGCAAGGGCAAGCCGGGCGGCAAGATCCGCGTGGCCGGTATGTCCACGTCTACCGCCGACACCCTCGACCCGGCCAAGGGCGCGTTGTCTACCGACTATGCGCGCCAATACATGTTCTACAACGGCCTGACGCGCTTCGATAGCCACATGACCCCGCACCTGGAGCTGGCCGAACGCATCGACAATGTCGACGCCACGCTGTGGACCATCACGCTGCGCAAGGACGTGACCTTTCACAACGGCAAGCCGCTGACGTCCGCCGACGTGGTGTTCTCCCTGAGCCGGCATAAGGACCCGTTGACGGGTTCCAAAGTCATGGCGCTGGTGGAGCAGTTCACCGAGATCAAGGCCACTGGGCCGAATGAAGTGCAGATCCGCCTCAGCGCGCCCAACGCCGAGCTGCCGTCGATCCTCGCGGTGTCGCACCTCTTGATCGTTCCGGAGGGCACCACCGATTTCAACAAAGGCATCGGCACCGGGCCGTTCACCGTCGGCGAATTCAAGCCCGGTGTGCGTTCGATTGCCGTGCGTAACAAGAACTACTGGAAGCCGGGCCTGCCTTACCTCGATGAGATCGAGTTCATTGCCATCGCCGATGAGCCATCGCGGATCAACGCGCTGCTGTCGGGTGACGTGCACATGATCAACGAAGTCAACCCGCGTTCGACCACGCGCATCAGCGCCAGCCCCAAGCACCGGGTCGTCGATGCGCCGTCGGGCAACTACACCGACTTGATCATCCGTCAGGACCAGATGCCCGGCAAAAGCCCGGAATTCACCCAGGCCATGAAGCTGCTGCTGGACCGCGAACAGGTCAAGTCCGCCGTGTTCCGCGGCTATGCGGTTGTCGGCAACGACCACCCGATTTCGCCGGGCGCACGCTACTACAACAGCGACCTGCCGCAAACCGTATACGACCCGGAAAAGGCCAAGTTCCTGCTCAAGAAAGCCGGCATGGAGAGCATCACCATGCCGCTGGTGGCTTCGCCGGCCGCGACCGGTTCGGTGGACATCGCCGTGCTGTTGCAACAATCGGCCAAACAGGCCGGGCTCAAGCTTGACGTCAACCGCCTGCCCACCGATGGCTACTGGTCCAACCACTGGATGAAGCACCCGTTGAGTTTCGGCAACATCAACCCACGGCCGAACGCCGACGTGATGTTCTCGCAGTTCTTCCAGTCCAAGGCGCCCTGGAACGAGTCGGGCTGGCAGAACGATCAGTTCGACCAGTTGCTGTTGCTGGCCCGTGCCGAAACCGATGACACCAAGCGCACCCAGATGTACCACGACATGCAGGCACTGGTGCACGACCATTGCGGTATCGGGGTGCCCGTGTTCATCAGCAACATCGATGGCGTGGACAAGCGTGTGAAGGGCTACGTGGCCAATCCGCTCGGTGGTTTCATGGGCTACATGTTTGCCGAGCAAGTCTGGCTGGACGCTTAAGCACCGCGAGGGCAGGACGATGAATAGCACTACACTGTGGTTGATCGGGCGGCGCATCGGCGCCGGGGCCGTGACGTTGTTGATCGTGTCCATGGTCGTGTTCGCGATCACGGCGGTACTGCCGGGGGATGCAGCGCAACAGTCCCTGGGCCAGTTCGCCACCCCGGAACAGGTGGCGGCATTGCGCCTGAAACTGGGGCTCGACCAGCCCGGTGTGCTGCGCTACCTGCACTGGTTGATCAGCCTGCTCAGCGGTGACCTGGGCATGTCGACCTCCAGTGCCATGCCCGTCAGCGAACTGATGGGCGGCCGGGCGCCCAACACCTTGATGCTGGCGGGTGCCACGGCTTTGGTGTCGGTGCCGGTGGCCATGGTGCTGGGTATCGGTTCGGCCATGGCGCGGGGCGGGCGTATCGACAACATCCTGAGCTTTATCACCCTGGCCATGGTCGCGGTGCCGGAGTTTCTGGTGGCGACCCTGGCGGTGCTGATTTTTGCGGTGAACCTGGGGTGGCTGTCGTCGCTGTCTTATGCGAGTGATATCAGCTCCCCCTGGCAGTTCATGCGCACCTATGCCTTGCCGGTGATGACGCTGTGCTGCGTGATCGTCGCGCAAATGGCGCGCATGACCCGCGCGGCAGTGATCGATCAGCTCGACAGCCCTTATGTGGAAATGGCGCGTCTCAAAGGCGTCGGCCCGATTCGCATTGTGCTGCGCCATGCGCTGCCCAATGCGATCGGCCCGATTGCCAATGCCATCGCCCTGAGCCTCTCGTATCTGCTGGGCGGTGTGGTGATCGTCGAAACCATCTTCAACTATCCCGGCATCGCCAGCTTGATGGTCGATGCCGTGACCAACCGCGACATGGCGTTGGTGCAGGCGTGCAGCATGCTGTTCTGCGCGGCCTATCTGGGCCTGGTGTTGATCGCCGACCTGTGCGCCATCCTGTCCAATCCGAGGCTGAGAAACCAATGAATATGCTCATTGCGAAAGGCAAGCCTGCTTCCTCCGCCCTGGCGTTGGCCAAAGCGTCCAGCGGCCCGTCCTGGCTGGGGCTGCTGGGTGGCGTGGTGTGCCTGGCCTGGTTACTGCTGGCGCTGGTCGGCCCCTGGCTGGCGCCGCACCCGGTGGGCGAAGTGGTGTCTGATAACGTCTTCGACGGCTTCAGCCTGGCTCATCCGTTCGGCACCGACTACCTGGGCCGCGACATGCTCAGCCGCGTGATGGTCGGCGCCCGCTTCACCGTCGGCCTGGCGCTGGTGGCGGCGGTGCTGGCCAGTACCCTGGGCACCTTGTGTGCGCTGGTGTCGGTGGTGTCGCCCAAGTGGCTGGACGAAATCCTCAGTCGCATCATGGATGCCTTCATTTCCATCCCGAGCAAAATGTTCGCGCTGATCATGGTCTCGGCATTCGGCTCGTCGGTGACGCTGCTGATCTGCACGGCGGTGATCAGTTACATCCCCGGCTCGTTCCGCGTCGCGCGCAGCATGGCGGTGAATATCGAGACCCTGGAATACGTGCAGGTTGCGCGCACCCGCGGCGAGGGCCGGCTGTATGTGGCGTGCCGGGAGATTCTGCCGAACATGCTCAACCCGGTATTGACCGACCTGGGGCTGCGTTTCGGCTACATCGTGCTACTGCTTGCCGGCATGAGCTTCCTGGGCCTGGGCGTGCAGCCACCGGACGCCGACCTCGGCTCGCTGGTGCGCGAAAACATCGGCGGCCTCAGCCAGGGTGCGTTGGCTATCGTCATTCCGGCGCTGGCCATTGGCACCTTGACCATCGGCGTGAATCTGTTGATCGACTATCTGTCTTCCCGACGCAGTCGACGTGCGGGAGGCCATTGAAATGACTGAATTGATTAGTGTCGAAGACTTGCGTGTCGTCGCCTGTGGCGAGCACGGCGAAGTGGAAATCGTCAAAGGCGTGAGCTTCTCGCTGGAGCAGGGCCAGGTGCTGGCGTTGATCGGCGAGTCCGGCTCCGGCAAGACCACCATTGCCCTGTCGCTGCTCGGCTACGCGCGACGTGGGTGCCGGTTGTCCGGTGGGTTGGTGCGTGTCGGTGAGCACGACATGCTGGCCGCCAGCGAAAGCCAGTTGCAGAAGCTGCGCGGCAACCGCGTGTCGTATATCGCGCAGAGTGCGGCCGCCGCGTTCAACCCGGCGAAAAAGCTCATCGACCAGGTGGTAGAAGGCGCCCTGATCCACGGGCTGGGTAGCCGCGTCGAGTTGGAGGCCAAGGCGATCGGTCTGTTCCGTGACCTGGCCTTGCCCAACCCGGAGCGCATCGGCCAACGCTACCCGCACCAGGTCTCCGGCGGGCAGTTGCAACGGGTGATGGCGGCGATGGCGCTGATCAGCGACCCCTTGCTGGTGGTGCTCGACGAGCCGACTACGGCGCTGGATGTGACCACGCAGATCGACGTGCTGCGGGCGTTCAAGCGCGTGGTACGCGAACGCGGCGCGACGGCGGTGTATGTGTCCCATGACCTGGCGGTCGTGGCGCAAATGGCTGACCGTATCGTGGTGCTCAACAATGGCCAGATTCTCGAACAGAGCGCCACCGCGCCGCTGCTCGAAGCCCCGGCGCATGACTACACGCGCAGCCTGCTGGCGGCCGCGCAGCCGGACGCGACGATCCGTCCGCCGTCCGGCATCGCCGAAGACACGCCACTGCTGACCATCAGCGGCCTGACGGCCGGCTACGGCAACAAAAATGCGCAGGGCCTGCCGCTGATCCGTGTGCTCGAAGGCATCGACCTCACCGTGCGCAGGGGCCAGGCGATTGGCGTGATCGGCGAATCCGGCTCGGGTAAGTCGACCCTGGCGCGGGTGGTCGCGGGGTTGTTGCCGCCCGCCCTGGGTGGCCTCACGTTCGACGGCCAGCCGCTCGGAGGCTGCCTTTCCGAGCGCACGCCGGAACAGTTCCGACGCATCCAGATGGTGTTCCAGAACGCCGACACCGCGCTCAACCCGATGCACAGCGTGGAGGCCATCATCGGCCGGCCGTTG
Source organism: Pseudomonas palleroniana (assembly GCF_022836895.1). Classification (NCBI taxonomy): domain Bacteria; kingdom Pseudomonadati; phylum Pseudomonadota; class Gammaproteobacteria; order Pseudomonadales; family Pseudomonadaceae; genus Pseudomonas; species Pseudomonas palleroniana. Next base: position 2,216,769 of record NZ_CP092411.1, read on the forward strand.
AAAATGTACTTCGGCCTCAAGGGCAAGGCGTTGCGCGAGCGCACCGAGCAATTGCTTGATCTGGTGCGCCTGCCACGCACTTTGGCCGGCCGGCGCCCCAGCGAGTTGTCCGGTGGGCAGAAGCAGCGGGTCAACCTGGCCCGGGCGCTGGCCGCCGAGCCGGACCTGATCCTGTGCGATGAAGTCACCTCGGCCCTGGATACCGTGGTGGGGGCGGCGATCCTGGAACTGTTGCGCGACCTGCGCCAGGAACTGGGTGTGTCCTACCTGTTTATCAGCCACGACATCTCCACCGTGCGCGCGCTGTGCGATGACATTGTGGTGATGTACAGCGGTCAGAAAGTCCAGGCCGGCAGCCGCCAGACGTTTGCCGAGCCACCGTTCCATCCCTACACCGACCTGTTGATTCACTCGGTGCCGGAATTGCGCCAGGGCTGGCTGGAAACGTGCGGCGCGACCAGCGGCACGTTGCCGCCGGTGGGTGCAAACGCCGGCGGGCCGCAACTATGCAGCTTCCTCAATCGCTGCCCGATGCGCGTCGACGGCCTGTGCAACAGCGTGCCGCCCAGCCGGCGCGTCTTGGACAATGGCAGTGAAATTCTCTGCCACCATGACGCTGCCCAGTTGCTCAAGACCCAGCAAGGCCGGGTGATTGAAACCTCGGGAGCCTGCGCATGAGTCGGCACCTTGCCCTTTTTGCCCAGCAACGGAGCCAGGTCTGATGAAACCTCGCGTACTGGATATCCTGAAAAAACTGCTGGCGTTCGACACCGTTTCATCGGAGTCGAACATGGCTTTGATCGAGTATGTGCGCGACCTGCTGCTGACTCGCGGCATCGAGTCGCTGATCGTCAAGGACCCCAGCGGGCGCAAGGCCAATCTGTTCGCCAGCACCGGCCCCGAGGGCCAGCCTGGCGTGTTGCTCTCCGGGCACACCGACGTGGTACCGGCGGCAGGGCAGGCCTGGACCTTTCCGGCGTTCGCCGCCACCGTCCAGGACGGGCGGATCTATGGGCGTGGCAGTTGCGACATGAAGGGCTTTATCGCCCTGGCCATTGACGCGATGCTCGAGGCGGCCGATCACCCGTTGAGTCGCCCGTTGCAACTGGCCCTGTCCCATGATGAAGAGATTGGCTGCGTCGGCGTGCGACGTTTGCTGGATGTGCTGCATCTGGCGCCGGTACGGCCGTTTCTGTGCGTGGTGGGCGAGCCGACCAACATGCAATTTGTGCTGGGCCACAAGGGCAAGGGTTCCTACCGCACCTATTGCCGTGGCCTGGAGGCGCACTCGTCGCTGGCGCCGCGTTCGGTGAACGCCATCCATGTGGCTTGCGACTTTATCGCCGCGCTGCGTGAGAGCCAGCAGCAGTTGCAGCACCATGGCGCCCAGGACACCGATTACGACGTGCCCTACAGCACCGTGCATGTCGGGCAGATTGTCGGGGGCAAGGCGCTGAATATCGTGCCGAACCTGTGCACCCTGGATTTCGAGGTGCGCAACTTGCCGGCCGACGACCTCGAGCACTTCCTGGAGCAACTGCGCGAGCGGGCCGAAGTGATCGTGCAGGAGGCGAAGAAACTGTCGAGCGTCGCGGCTATCGAGATCGAGACCCTCAACGTCTACCCGGGCCTGGATACCCATCCCAGCGTCGAAGCGGTGCGCTTTCTCAAACAGTTTGCCGCGCCGGACACGGGCACTGCCAAGGTGTCTTTCGGCACCGAAGGCGGCCTGTTCAAGCAGCGCCTGGATGTTCCGGTGGTGGTGTGCGGGCCGGGCTCGATCGAACAGGCGCACAAGCCCGATGAGTTTATCGAGATCAGCCAGATGGAGGCTGGAGAGGTGTTCCTGCACGGCCTGCTCGGTTCATTGAAGGCCTAGCAGAGCCTGCCGTCCTGGGCGCAATTTCAGCAGGCCACGCTGCCCACGCGACGCTTTCGGCATCCTTGTTCGTGGCACCTCCCTAGACTGGAGCGTGTCTCGAACCAGGACCCGACCATGCTCACTACTCGCCTGCAAGACCCCAGCCTCCTTACTGAACTCGCCTATGTCGATGGCCAATGGATCGCCGCCGACAGCGGCGCCACTCTGGACGTCCTCGACCCTGCCACCGGCCAGGTGCTCGCCAGGGTACCGGCCATGGATGCGGTCGACACCCGCCGCGCCATCGAAGCCGCCGAGCGTGCCTGGCCCGCCTGGCGTGCACGCCCGGCCGCCGAACGCGCCGCGCTGCTGGAGCGCTGGTACCAGGCCATGCTCGATAACCTCGATGACCTGGCGCTGATCATGACTCGCGAGCAGGGCAAGCCGCTCAATGAAGCCAAGGGCGAGATCCGCTACGGCGCAGGCTTCGTCAAGTGGTTCGCCGAAGAGGCGCGCAGGATCTATGGCGAAACCATGCCGGCACCCAGCGGCGACCGGCGTTTGCTGACGCTCAAGCAGCCGGTGGGCGTGTGTGCCGCTATCACGCCGTGGAATTTCCCCAATGCGATGATCACCCGTAAGTGCGCGCCGGCCTTGGCCGCCGGCTGCCCGATCATCGTCAAGCCATCGGACCTCACCCCGTTGTCGGCCCTGGCCCTGGCGGTACTGGCCGAGCGCGTCGGCATCCCGGCCGGCGTGTTCAACGTGATCACCGGGCTGCCTGCCGGTATTGGCACGGAACTGACCGGCAACCCGAGCGTGCGCAAGATTTCCTTCACGGGTTCCACCGCCGTCGGCCGCCTGCTGATGCGCCAAAGCGCCGAGCACATCAAGCGGTTGAGCCTGGAACTGGGCGGCAATGCGCCGTTTGTGGTGTTCGACGATGCCGACCTCGAGCAGGCGGTCGCGGGGGTCATGCTCAGCAAGTTTCGTAATGCCGGGCAAACCTGTGTGTGCGCCAATCGCATCCTGGTGCAGGACGGTATTTACGAGCGCTTCGCCGCGCGCCTGGTGCAAGAGGTGAACAAACTCAAGGTCGGCCACGGCCTGGAGGAGGGCGTGAGCATTGGCCCGTTGATCAACCCGGCGGCGGTCACCAAAGTGACGCGGCATATCGAGGATGCGTTGAGCCAGGGCGCGACGTTGTTGTGCGGCGCAATCCCGACTGACGATAGCCCCTTCGTGCAGCCCACGGTGCTGGGCGACGCTCACGCCGGAATGCTGCTGGCCAACGAAGAAACGTTCGGCCCGGTGGCGCCGCTGATGCGCTTTACCCACGAGGCACAGGCACTGGCCCTGGCCAACGCCACTCCGTACGGCCTGGGCGCCTACTATTTCACCCAGAACCTGGCGCGCTCGTGGCGCTTTGGGGAGGCCCTCGAGTTCGGCATGGTGGGCCTCAATACCGGGATTATCTCGATGGAAGTCGCGCCGTTCGGCGGCATCAAGCAATCGGGGCTGGGGCGCGAAGGCAGCAAGTACGGGCTGGACGAGTACCTTGAAGTCAAAGCTTTTCACATTGGCGGGTTGAACGAGTGAGGCAGGATCCATGAGCAAGGCATTCAGAATCGCCGCCATTGCCGGCGACGGCATCGGCAAGGAAGTGTTGCCCGAAGGGCTGCGGGTAGTGGAGCAGGCCGCCAGGGTTTGGGACCTGAACCTGAGCATCGAAGTGTTCGACTGGGCCCACTGTGATTACTACCTGCAACACGGGCAGATGATGCCCGACGACTGGTTCGAGCAGCTCAAGGATTTCGACGCCATTTACTTCGGCGCCGTGGGCTGGCCGGCCAAGGTCGCGGATCACATTTCGCTGTGGGGCTCGCTGCTCAAGTTCCGCCGCGACTTCGACCAGTACGTGAATATCCGCCCGGTCCGGCTGTTTCCTGGCGTGCCATGCCCACTGGCCGGGCGTGAGCCGGGTGATATCGATTTCGTGGTCATCCGTGAAAACACCGAGGGTGAATACTCATCGGTGGGTGGCAAGATGTTCGAAGGCACCGAACATGAGTTCGTGTTGCAGGAGTCGGTATTCACCCGGCGCGGCGTCGATCGCATCCTCAAGTTCGCTTTCGATCTGGCCCAGAGCCGGCCGCGCAAGAAGCTCACGGCGGCGACCAAGTCCAATGGCATCTCCATCAGCATGCCTTACTGGGATGAACGTACCGCGCTGATGGCGGCTGACTACCCAGAGGTGACGTGGGACAAACAGCACATCGACATCCTGTGCGCACGCTTCGTGCTGCAGCCGGATCGTTTCGACGTGGTCGTGGCGTCCAACCTGTTTGGCGACATTTTGTCGGACCTGGGGCCGGCGTGTGCAGGCACTATCGGTATTGCACCGTCGGCCAACCTCGATCCCGAGCGCCGCTTTCCTTCGCTGTTCGAACCGGTGCACGGCTCGGCGCCGGACATCTACGGGCAGAACATCGCCAACCCGATTGCGATGATCTGGTCGGGGGCGCTGATGCTGGATTTCCTCGGCAATGGCGATGCGCGCTATCGGGCGGCCCATGACGCCATCCTGCAGGCGATCGAAGCGGTGATTGCCGAGGGGTTGATCACGCCAGACCTGGGCGGCAAGGCATCGACCCAGGAAGTGGGCGCGGCGATTACCCAGAGGCTGGTGCGCTGACGACGCCCGGGGCCCCTATCCGTTGCCGTGGTAACGGATAGGGGGGCAATCAATAACCTTTGCTGCGATCCACCTCACCCAGCATCGGCTCGCCACGCTGATGCCGCCGAATATTCTCCAATAACACCGCAAACGCGCTGTCCGGTTGGGTCATCGCGGCAATATGGGGCGTGAGCAGGATCTGTGGGTGGCCCCAGAACGGATGGTCCGCCGGCGCCGGTTCCTCTTGCACTACATCCAGTACTGCGCCGCTGAGTTGCCCGCTGGCCAGGGCTTGCAGCAAATCCTCTTCCACCAGGTGCCCGCCACGCCCCATGTTGATCAGCGCTGCGCCCTTGGGCAGTTGGGCGAACAGGCGCCGATTGAGAATGCCTTGGGTCTGCTCGGTCAGCGGCAGCACGCACAGCAGGATATCGCACTGGTTGAGGAACGCCGGCAATTGCGCTTCACCGGCAAAACAGTCCACACCCGGCAACTGATGAGGGCTGCGTGCCCAGCCCGACAAGGCAAACCCCAACGGCGCCAGCGTCGCGAGGATCTGCTGGGCCTGGGCGCCCAGGCCCATCACACCGACGCGGCGGTTCGCCGCCGGTTGCAACAGGTGCGCCTGCCAGCAGCGCGCCAGCTGTTGCTGGCGGTAGCGCAGCATGTCGCGGTGCAGGCTGAGCACGGCCCAACTGGCGTATTCGCACATGCCGCGGGTGATGCCGGGGTCGAGCAAGCGCACCACGGGCAGCTGCGCCGGCAAACGCGCGAGGTCGAGTTGATCCACCCCGGCCGATACCGCAAACAGCACTTTCAGATTGGGCAGCAGTTGCTCGAGATCGTCGGGTGCCAGCCAGGCGGCCAGGTAGTCGATCTCGGCGGGGTCGCCGATGTCGGGCCAGGCGCGCCATTCGATGTCCGGTGCATGCTCGGCAAACAGTGCCTGCCAGCGCTCGCCGCGTACCGGGTCGGATTTGTAAAGCAGAGCCATGGGCATCTCCGCAGGGTTGAAAGTAGCCCTCATCATCCTCCAGGCACGGCGCAGGATCTGTTGAAACACAGGGGCAAAACAGTTGATCCGAATTTCTCACGGGGCAAGTTCGGTGCAGTTCGTTTCCGCCAGGTCGTACTCTGAGTGGCATCGCAACCGTCTCAGGTTGCCGGTCTCACAATGGGAAATGCCATGAACAGCAGAGTCGACGAAACCCCACATTTGCTCCGCCAGCGCGATCAATTCGTACCTCGCGGTCTGATCACCGCGCATCCGCTGGTGATCGATCGCGCCCAGGGCGCCGAGTTGTGGGACGTGGAAGGCAAGCGCTATCTGGACTTCGTCGGCGGTATCGGCGTGTTGAACATCGGCCATAACCATCCGCAAGTGGTGGCGGCTGTGCATGCCCAGTTGCAGAAAGTCTCCCACGCCTGCTTCCAGGTGGTGGCGTACCAGCCTTATCTCGACCTGGCCCAGCGCCTGTGTGAACTGGTCGGTGGGGAGGACGATTACAAGGCGGCGTTTTTCACCTCCGGCGCCGAGGCGGTGGAGAATGCGGTGAAGATCGCTCGCGCCCATACCAATCGTTCGGCGGTCATCGCCTTCCGCGGCGGTTTCCATGGCCGTACGTTGCTGGGGACCACGCTCACCGGCATGAGCCAGCCGTACAAACAGAACTTCGGGCCATTTGCGCCGGAGGTTTTCCATACCCCTTATCCCAATGCTTATCGCGGCGTGACCAGTGCACTGGCGCTCCAGGCGCTGGATGAATTGCTGGCCACCCAGGTTGCCCCGGAGCGCGTGGCGGCGATCATCATCGAACCGGTGCAGGGCGATGGCGGCTTCCTCACGGCGCCGGCCGAGTTTCTCCAGGCCTTGCGTGCGTTGGCCGACAAGCACGGCATTGTGCTGATCCTGGATGAGATCCAGACCGGTTTCGGCCGCACCGGCACCTGGTTTGGTTTCCAGCACGCCGGGATCCAGCCTGACCTGGTGACCGTGGCCAAAAGCCTGGCCGGCGGTTTGCCGTTGTCCGGCGTGGTGGGCAAGGCCCACATCATGGATGCACCGTTGCCCGGTGGCCTGGGCGGCACCTACGGCGGCAACGCCTTGGCGTGCGCGGCGGCGCTGGCGGTGATCACGGCGTTCGAACAGGAGCAATTACTGGCGCGCAGCCAAGTGCTGGGCGAGCGCCTGCGCCAGGGCCTGCTGGGCTTGCAGGCGCGCTACCCGCGGATTGGTGATGTGCGCGGCACCGGTTTTATGCTGGCGATCGAGCTGATCAAAGAGGATTCGGCGCGCACCCCGGATGCCGAGCTGAATCAACGGGTGATCGATGAAGCCCGCGCCGGTGGTTTGTTGGTGATCAAATGCGGCGTGCACCGCAACGTGCTGCGCTTCCTCGCGCCGCTGGTGGCGACCGAGGCACAGGTCGACGAGGCCGTGCAGATTCTCGATGCGGCCTTGGCACGGGTCTTGAACTGAGCCAGGGCCCGCCTCGGGACCTGATGGCGGCACCGTCCGTGAACCGTTATGGCGCACGGACGACCACACTGCATCATTGGAGGCTTGAACCGCATGGGACTGACCGATTACCGCGCGTTGCTGATCGATTGTGATGGCGTCCTGGTGGATCGCGACTCGGGCGTGCTGGCGGCGTTGCAGCCGCTGCTCGACAGCCGGGGTGGCAAGCCGCCGCCTCGGGAAGAGGTACTGGCCGAGTTCCACACGGTGATCACGGGCCTGTACCCACGTTTTGCCGAGCTTGGCGTCAGCGGCATGTTGTGTTTCGCCCATCGGCAGCTGGCTGAGCGTTGGGGGCTGGCGGCCAATTGGGAGGAGGGGATGAGCTTTGCTCGTTCGGCAGGCAACTGGTCGCTGTTCGAAGATGCGCCCGGGGCAATGCTGTACTTGCGCAAGTTCTATCGCCTGCTGGTGCGTGGCGACCGCAATTTCGAAGACCGTGGGCTGTTGTGCGAGCGCCTGGGTATAGAAACCGACGATTTCATCTCACTGGTCGATGCCCAGCAATGGCTTGACCAGCAAGGCCCGCAGGTCCAGCCTGTATTGCATGTGACCCGACCTTCAGTGGACGCCGACCTGGCACTGGATCGCTGCCTGATCGGCCGTCAGCGGGCTCGACAGCCCGTGCCGTGCGCGGCCGACTATTGCATCAACAGCATGGCTGACTTGGTGGCTCAGCATCAGTTGTCGTTACGGCGCTGATCTTGCTAGAAGATTGTCTTACAAACGGCAGTCAAGAGGTACGCAATGGAAGGGCTCGTCAAGCTGGACCGGATCGACATCAGTATTCTGGTGGAATTGCAAAAAGACGGCCGGATGACCAACGTCAGCCTGGCCGATGCCGTGGGGTTGTCTGCAAGCCCGTGCCTGCAAAGGGTCAAGCGGTTGGAGTCAGCCGGGTATATCTCCAGCTACAAGGCGCATTTGAACCTGGCCAAGATCACCGATTCGGTCACGGTATTCACCGAAATCACCCTCAGCGACCACAAGCGTGAAGATTTCGCCAAATTCGAATCCAACATCCGCCTGGTGGACGAAGTGCTCGAATGCCACTTGATCAGTGGCGGCTACGACTATCTGGTGCGCTTCATGACCCGCAGCATCCAGCACTATCAGGAAGTGGTGGAGGGCTTGCTGGACAAGAACATCGGCATCTCCAAGTACTTCAGCTACATCGTGATCAAGTCACCGGTGTTGAAGGACGGTGTGCCGTTGCGCAAGCTTCTGCGCCACTGACACCGTCCCGCGCAAGACATGGCCGGCGTGCTTGAAGCCGTCCATGCCCTCAAGTGCGTGTGCGCCAGTTCAGAATCAGCAGCGTCAATACCCCTGCCACAATCCCCCAGAACGCCGAACCGATGGAAAACAAGGTAAAGCCTGACGCGGTGACCATAAAGGTGATCAGCGCCGCTTCGCGTTCCTTCGGTTCATTCATGGCGATACTCAGGCCATTGATAATCGAGCCAAACAACGCCAAGGCGGCAATCGACAGCACCAACTCCTTGGGCAAGGCCGCAAACAGCGCCGCCAACGTGGCGCCGAATACGCCCGCTATGCCATAGAACACACCGCACCAGACCGCAGCGGTATAGCGCTTGTTGCGGTCTTCATGGGCGTGGGGGCCCGTGCAGATCGCCGCGCTGATCGCCGCCAGGTTGATGCCGTGGGAGCCGAAGGGCGCCAGCACCAGCGAGGCCAGGCCGGTGGCAGTGATCAGCGGCGAGGCGGGCACGTTGTAGCCGTCGGCTCGCAACACGGCAACGCCGGGCATATTTTGCGAAGTCATCGCCACCACGAACAGCGGGATACCGATGCTGATGGTCGCCGCCAGCGAGAAGTGCGGCGTGGTCCATACCGGTGCCGCCACCTCCAGATGAAAACCGCTGAAGTCCAGCAGGCCCATCAACCCCGACAGCAGCGTGCCGATGATCAGCGCGGCCAGCACCGCATAGCGCGGTGACAGGCGCTTGATGATCAGATAAGTGAAAAACATCCCCAGTACCAGGCCGGTGCGATGCTGTGCGGCGACAAAAATCTCGCTGCCGATCTTGAACAGAATCCCGGCCAGCAATGCCGCCGCCAACGATGCGGGAATGCGTTTGACCAGCTTTTCAAAGCTGCCGGTCATCCCGCAGATCGTCACCAGCACGGCGCACGTGATGAAGGCGCCGATGGCCTCGCCGTAACTCACGCCACCCAGGCTTGTAATCAACAGCGCCGCGCCGGGTGTGGACCAGGCGATGGTGATCGGTGTGCGGTAGCGCAGCGACAGGCCAATGCTGCACACCGCCATGCCGATGGAGATCGCCCAGATCCACGAAGAAATTTGTGCGCTGGTCAGACCGGCGGCTTGTCCGGCCTGGAACATCAGCACCAGGGAGCTGGTGTAGCCGGTCATCATGGCGATAAAGCCGGCGACGACGGCGGACGCGGAAGTGTCGGCCAGCGGGCGCAAAGGCGCGTGGGTGGCGTTGGACATGTGGGGGGTGTTCCTTTTACCGGAGAAATAGCGGATTCAAGCCTAAACTCAAACGTGACAAGGCATTGCAATACAGCCGACACCGCAAACAGCCGTACAGTGTGTTGGCGTACTGGGTTGTGTACAATGTGCGTTGTTTTTAGGTGATACTTGCCAGCGACCCGTTGTTGCCGTATTACCCTGAAGCTGCCGTATCACCGTTAATTCGCCGCCGTTCTCCAAACCCGAGTGCCCATGAACGAACAGTTGCAACCTCTCAAGAAACAACCGCGTGCCGGCAAGGCCGGTCGCAGCGGAACCCAGGACGATATCGTCTACGCGCATATCTTCGAGGCGATCCTCGAACAGCGCCTGGCGCCCGGAACCAAATTGAGTGAAGAAGCACTGGGCGAGATCTTCGGCGTGAGCCGCACCATCATTCGTCGTGCACTTTCGCGCCTGGCCCATGAAGGCGTGGTGCTGTTGCGGCCCAATCGCGGTGCGGTGGTGGCCAGCCCGAGTGTGGAAGAGGCGCGCCAGGTATTCCTGGCCCGGCGTCTGGTGGAACGCGCGATCACCGAGTTGGCGGTGCAGCACGCCACTGCCGATCAGTTGGCCGAGTTGCGTCAGATGGTCAATGACGAGCGCGACAGTTTCTCGCGTGGCGACCGTGGCGCGGGCATCCGCCTCTCCGGTGAATTCCATCTGAAGCTGGCCGAAGCGGCGAAGAATGCGCCGCTGATCAGCTTCCAGCGCAGCCTGGTGTCCCAGACCTCATTGATCATCGCCCAGTACGAAAGCGGCAACCGCTCGCACTGTTCCTATGATGAGCACACCCAGCTGATCGATGCGATCGAAGCGCGCGACGCGACGCTGGCGGTGAACCTGATGATGCACCACATGGATCACATCGACAGCAAGCTCAACCTCGATGAAGAGAGTGCATCGGATGACCTGCATGCGGTGTTCTCGCATCTGCTGCAGACCAAGAAGCCGGGGCGCTCGTCCATAAAGTTGTAAACCCAATCAAATGTGGGAGGGGGCCCCTCCCACACTGTTGTGGGGTGTTGGTTGAGTCAGCGTTGGTGCACCAATTGGCCGGCTGCATACGTCTGCAACACCGTGCGGTCATCCCCCAGCGTCATCAACACAAACAACGTCTCGGCAATGTTATTGGCCTGCTTCAGGCGATAGCTCAGTAGTGGCGTGGCGTTGTAGTCCAGTACCAGGAAGTCCGCATCGGTGCCCGGTTGCAAGGTGCCGATCTTGTCTTCCAGGCGCAGTGCGCGCGCGCCGCCCAGGGTCGCAAGGTACAGCGACTTGAACGGGCTCAACCGCGCCCCCTGCAGTTGCATGACCTTGTAGGCTTCGTTCAAGGTTTGCAGGAGTGAGAAGCTGGTGCCGCCGCCGACGTCCGTGCCCAGCCCCACATTCAACTTGTGTTTCTCGGCCATCGGCAGGTTGAACAAGCCGCTGCCGAGGAAGAAGTTCGACGTCGGGCAGAACGCCACCGCCGAGCCGGTCTCGGCCAACCGTGCGCACTCTTCATCGCACAGATGCACGCCATGGGCGAACACCGAACGCTCACCCAGCAGCTTGTAGTGGTCGTACACGTCCAGGTAGCCGTTGCGCTCCGGGAACAGCGCTTTCACCCATTCGACTTCCTGCTTGTTCTCACTGATGTGAGTCTGCATGTACAGGTCCGGGTATTCGCCGAGCAGTTGGCCGGCCAGCGCCAATTGTTCCGGTGTGCTGGTCGGCGCGAAGCGCGGCGTGACGGCATAGTGCAGGCGGCCTTTGCCATGCCAGCGTTCGATCAACGCCTTGCTTTCCTGGTAGCCGGATTCGGCGGTGTCGGTGAGGTAGTCCGGCGCATTGCGGTCCATCATCACTTTGCCGGCGATCATGCGCAGGTCGAGCTTTTCCGCTGCTTCAAAGAACGCATTCACCGACTGCGGGTGCACGCTGCCGAACACCAATGCGGTGGTGGTGCCGTTGCGCAGCAGTTCCTTGATGAAAATATCGGCGACTTCCTCGGCGTGCGCCTTGTCGGCGAACTGGCTTTCGCACGGGAAGGTGTAGGTGTTGAGCCAGTCCAGCAACTGCTCGCCATAGGCGCCGACCATGCCGGTCTGCGGCAAGTGGATATGGGTGTCGATCAGGCCGGGAGTGATCAGCGCATCCTGGTAATGGGTGATGTCGATATCGGCGGGCAGGGTCGGCAGCAGGTCGCCGGCATGGCCGACCGCGCTGATCTTGCCGTTTTCGATCACCAGCAGGCCGTCTTCGAAATACTCATAGGAGGCTTCGATCCCGACTTCAGCGGGGTCGGCGATGCTGTGCAGGAGGGCGGCACGGTAGGCTTTGCGAGTCAAAGGCATGGTCATCTCAATGCTTGGCAAAAGGAGTCGAAGCTTGGCTGCGACGGGACGCCGGCAGCAGCTTGGCAATGGGTTCGGCGCTCGCGGTGTGCTGGCCGAAATGGGCGTTATAGGTGGCGATGATTTCACCGGCGATGGAGATGGCGATCTCTGCCGGCAGCTTGCCCTTGACCTCGGTGAGGCCCATGGGGCAGCGCATGCGTTGCAGTTGTGCGGTGTCGAAGCCGCGATCACGCAGGCGGTGTTCGAACTTGACGCGTTTGGTCTTCGAACCGATCAGGCCGAAATACGCAAAATCATTGCGCTTGAGCAGGGCGGCGGTCAGTTCCAGGTCCAGCGCATGGTTATGTGTCATGACGATGCAGTAACTACCCACCGGCAGGTCGGCAATTTCGTCCACCGGCTCTTCGCTGACGATTTTACGCACGCCCTGGGGGATGTGCTGCGGAAACTCCTGATCACGCGAATCGATCCAGCGCACCCGGCACGGCAGGCTCGCCAGCAACGGCACCAGCGCACGGCCGACATGGCCGGCGCCGAACACCGCGATCTGCGCCTGCACCTGGCCCATGGGTTCGAACAGCAGCACCGTCACGCCGCCGCAGCACTGGCCCAGGCTTGCGCCCAGGCTGAAGCGTTCCAGATGAGTGTTCTGCTGACCCCGCACGAGCATGTCGCGGGCGATCTGCATGGCCTTGTATTCCAGGTGCCCGCCGCCGATGGTGTCGAAGCTTTGCGCGGCGCTGATCACCATCTTGGAGCCGGCATTGCGCGGCGTAGAGCCGAGCTCTTCGATGATGGTCACCAGCACGCAGGGTTCACCCTGGTTCTGCAGGTCGGCGAGGGCGCTGATCCAGTTGTTCATAGTCACCTCCAGTCAGATCGTTCCCACGCTCTGCGTGGGAATGCATACCGTGACGCTCGGCGTCACAAGAGCGGACGCCGAGCGTCCAGGGCGGCATTCCCACGCAGAGCGTGGGAACGATCAGGCCAGTTCAGTCTCCTGCGTCTTCGCAGTGGTCAACTGCCGCATCTGCTCACACCCCCACAACACCCGCTCCGGTGTCGCCGGAGCATCGATCTTCGGCTGATGGCGATAATCACCCAGGCTCGCCACGGCATCCTTGATCGCACACCACGAGGCAATCCCGAGCATGAATGGCGGCTCACCCACGGCCTTGGAGTGGAACACCGTGTCCTCCGGGTTCTTGCGGTTTTCCACCAGCTTCACCCGCAGGTCCAGGGGCATGTCGGCCACCGCCGGGATCTTGTAGCTCGCCGGGCCGTTGGTCATCAATTTGCCCTTGTTGTTCCACACCAGCTCCTCCATGGTCAGCCAGCCCATGCCCTGGATAAAGCCGCCTTCCACCTGGCCGATGTCGATAGCGGGGTTCAACGAGGCCCCCACGTCGTGAAGGATGTCGGTGCGCAGCATCTTGTATTCGCCGGTCAGGGTGTCGACGATCACCTCACAGCAGGCCGCGCCGAATGCGAAGTAGTAGAACGGCCGGCCGCGCGCCTGGCTGCGGTCGTAGAAGATTTTCGGGGTCTTGTAGAACCCGGTGCTCGACAGCGACACCTGGGCGAAGTACGCCTGCTGGATCAGCGCCTCGAAGGTCAGGATCTGATCGCGCACCCGCACATGGCCGTTGTGGAAGGCCACATCCGCTTCGCTGACGTCGTATTTGCGCGCCGCAAATTCCACCAGGCGTTGCTTGATGGTTTCGGCCGCGTTCTGCGCGGCCTTGCCGTTCAGGTCGGCACCGCTGGAAGCCGCCGTCGGTGAGGTATTGGGCACCTTGTCGGTGTTGGTGGCGGTTATCTGCACACGGCCGATATCCACTTGGAACACTTCGGCCACCACTTGCGCGACCTTGGTGTTCAAGCCCTGGCCCATCTCGGTGCCGCCATGGTTCAAGTGAATGCTGCCGTCGGTGTAGATGTGGATCAGCGCACCGGCCTGGTTGAGAAAGCTGGCGGTGAACGAAATGCCGAATTTCACCGGCGTCAGCGCCAAGCCTTTTTTAAGGATCGGGCTGTGGGCGTTGTACAGCCGGATCGCTTCGCGGCGTTCGGCGTATTGGCTGCTGGCCTCGAGTTCGGCGGTCATTTCTTCGAGCATGTTGTGCTCGACGGTCTGGTAGTAATGGGTGACGTTGCGCTCGGTCTTGCCGTAGTAGTTGGCCTTGCGCACGGCCAGCGGGTCCAGCGCCAGGTGGCGGGCGATGGCGTCCATCACCTCCTCGATGGCGACCATGCCTTGCGGGCCGCCGAAGCCGCGATAGGCGGTGTTGGAGGCAGTGTTGGTCTTGCAGCGGTGGCCGTTGACCGTGGCATCGCCCAGGTAATAGGCGTTGTCGGCGTGGAACATGGCGCGATCGACAATCGAGTTGGACAGGTCCGGCGAACAGCCGCAGTTCCCCGCCAGTTCCAGGTTGATGCCCTGCAAGCGGCCACTGTCATCAAAGCCCACGTCGTATTCGATGTAGAAGGGGTGACGCTTGCCGGTCATCAGCATGTCTTCCACACGCTGCAGGCGCATCTTGGTCGGCTGGCCGGTCAGGCGCGCGACCACCGCGCACAGGCACGCCGGGCTGGCGGCCTGGGTTTCCTTGCCACCAAAACCACCGCCCATGCGGCGCATGTCGACGACGATTTTGTTCATCGACACGTCCAACACCTCCGCCACCAGCTTTTGCACTTCGGTGGGGTTTTGCGTGGAACAGTAGACGATCATGCCGCCGTCTTCGGTAGGCATGACCGATGAGATCTGGGTTTCGAGGTAGAAATGTTCCTGACCGCCGATATGCAACGTGCCCTGCAGGCGGTTTTTCGCAGTGGCCAGCGCGCCTGCCGAATCACCCCGTTGATGGGTGTGGCTGTCGAGCACGAAATGCTGTTTGCGAAACGCTTCGACCACGTCCAGCACCGGCTCCAGGTCTTCGTATTCGATGACTGCCGCCATCGCCGCCTTGCGGGCGGTCTCCAGATCGCGGGCGGCGACGGCCAGGACCACCTGGCCGACGAACTGCACCGTATCGATCGCCAGCAGGGGGTCGCCGGGCATCAGCGGGCCGATGTCTTTGAGGCCCGGTACGTCTTCGTGAGTAATGACGATGCGCACACCGTCAAAGGCGTAGCAGGGGGCGGTGTCGATGCTCAGAATCCTGGCGTGGGCACGGTCGGACATGCGCGCATACAGGTGCAACTGGTTGGGGAATTCCAGGCGGTCATCGATGTACTGCGCTTCGCCGCTGACGTGTTTGGCGGCGCTGTCATGCTTGACGCTGCGGCCAACCCCGCAGGTGAGGTCCTGGGCAAACAGCTCGGCGAGTTCGGCCTGGGTTTTAACGACGGCGTGATGGTTAGACATAAGCGGTCACCCGAGTCTCGATGTGCGGCGTTTGCAGTTCGATGAAGTATTTGCGCAGCAGGTTCTGGGCGCTGAGCAGGCGGTATTCCTTGCTGGCGCGGAAGTCCGAGAGCGGGGTGAAATCCTCGGCCAGGGCGGCACAGGCTTTTTCCACGGTGGCGGCATTCCAGGTGGCGCCGACCAACACCGCTTCGCAGCTTTTCGCCCGCTTGGGCGTGGCGGCCATGCCGCCGAACGCGACGCGGGCCTGGCTGATCACACCGTTGTCGAGCTTGAGATTGAAGGCGGCGCAGACGGCGGAAATATCATCGTCCAGGCGCTTGGACACCTTGTAGGCACGAAACAGCGTGTGGCCCTTGGGCACGATGATTTTCTCGATGAATTCGCTGTCCTGGCGGGCAGTGACGCGATAGTCGATGAAGTAATCTTCCAGGGCCAGGGTGCGGCGGGTTTCACCCTTGCACAACACGATCTGCGCGCCCAGTGCGATCAGCAGCGGGGGTGAATCGCCGATTGGCGAGGCATTGCCGATATTGCCGCCCAGGGTGCCCTGGTTGCGGATCTGCAGGGACGCGAAGCGGTGCAGCAGCTCACCGAAGTCCGGGTACTCATGGTGCAGCGCGCTATAACAATCGGACAACGCGGTGGCCGCGCCGATTTCCAGGCGGTCGTCGAACGACTCGATACGCTTCATCTCTTCAATGTTGCCGACATAAATCATCACCGGCAGGGTGCGGTGGAACTGGGTGACTTCCAGCGCCAGGTCGGTGCCGCCGGCCAGCAGGCGGGCTTGCGGATACGCGTCGTAGAGGTCGGCCAGATCGGCTACTGTCAGCGGCACCAGGCAGCGTTTGTCGCCGCTGTTGAGTTCAGCGGTTTGCGTTGGCGCGATGGCTTTGAGGCGGGCGATGGTCTCGGCTTGGCGGCTGTCGAACTGATCCGCGGGTTTGTTGCAGCACGCCTGCTCGGCGGCCGCCAGGATCGGGCGGTAGCCGGTGCACCGGCACAGGTTGCCGGCTAGGGCTTCATGGGCTTTCTGGCTGTCGGGCGCATCGCTGTTCTTTTGCAGCGCGAACAACGACATCACAAAACCTGGGGTGCAAAAGCCGCATTGCGAGCCATGGCACTCGACCATGGCCTGTTGCACGCTGTGCAGTTGGCCTTGGTGCTTGAGGTCTTCTACGCTGATCAGTTGCTTGCCGTGCAGTGACGAAACAAAGGTCAGGCATGAGTTGAGGCTGCGATAACGGATCTGCTCGGCACCTTGAGCATCGGTATGCAGTTCGCCGACCACGACTGTGCAGGCACCGCAGTCGCCACTGGCGCAGCCTTCCTTGGTACCGGATTTGCCCAAATGCTCACGCAAATAGTTGAGCACGGTCAGGTTGGGGTCCAGGGCGTGCTCGCTACGGAGTTCCTGGTTGAGTAAAAACTGGATCACGGAAGGCCTCGCAGACTCATTATTGTTGTTAACCGCTTTGCGCCGAATCTAGTCATGTCTGACTTTTCGGTCAATGATTTTCTGACCAGAAGGTCAAGAAACTTCGGTCACAACACTTTCAATTATGGTCCAATCTTCTGGGACCGGTGTTTTTCGGGGCTTGTGGGCTTTGAGGCTTGCGTGTTTCATGCCAAATTCGCCTTGGTGGACATAGCGCCATCAATGGACCAATGCGCTACACTGCCGCGCTTGTATTGACAGAAGATTCTGAAGGGAAAACATGACGTTCAAGGCGCCGGACAGTCTCGCCGAGCAAATTGCTCACCACCTCGCCGAACGTATCATTCGCGGCGATCTCAAGCCTGGGGAGCGAATCCAGGAACAGAAAGTCACGCTGGCGCTCAATGTCAGCCGTGGTTCCGTGCGCGAAGCCTTGCTGATCCTCGAACGCCGTCATCTCATCGCGATCCTGCCGCGCCGTGGCGCACACGTCACCGAACTCACCGCGCACAAGGTGCAGAGCCTGTGCACGCTGATGGGCGAAATGTACATCCTGCTCGGCAATGCGGTTGCCGAAGGCTGGCAGACCCAGGCCGACATGGCGCCATTCCTGCAAATCCAGCAACGCCTGGAGGGCAGTTATGAGCGGGGGGACATCCGCGCCTTCGTCGAAGAAAGCTTCAATGTGATGCGTGCCGCGTACCCGTTTGCGAACAACCCGTACCTGCAGGAAACCGTCGAAAACCTGCAACCGGCGATGAACCGTGCGTATTACCTGGCCCTGGATCAGCGCAAGGCCTCCATGAGTGAATACCTGGCGCTGTTCGAGCAATTGCTCGCCGCAGTGCTGGCGCGTGATCTGGTACAGATTCGCCTGGTGTTGTCGGCCTACTGCCAGCGCAGCAGCTCGCTGGTGATCGCTGCGTTGGCGGACGCCTAAGCGTGCGGCTCAAGTGCATCAAGTTGGCGGGGTTCAAATCCTTCGTCGACCCGACCACGGTGAACTTCCCCAGTAATATGGCGGCGGTGGTCGGGCCCAATGGTTGCGGCAAGTCGAACATCATCGACGCCGTCCGTTGGGTGATGGGCGAGAGCTCCGCGAAGAACTTGCGCGGCGAGTCGATGACCGACGTCATCTTCAATGGCTCCACCAGCCGCAAGCCGGTGAGCCAGGCCAGTATCGAGCTGGTGTTCGATAACTCCGACGGCACCCTGATCGGCGAGTATGCGGCCTACGCGGAAATCTCCATCCGCCGCAAAGTGACCCGCGACAGCCAGAACAGTTACTTCCTCAACGGCACCAAATGCCGGCGCCGCGACATTACCGATATCTTCCTCGGCACGGGCCTGGGCCCGCGCAGCTACTCGATCATCGAACAGGGCATGATCTCCAAGCTGATCGAAGCCAAGCCTGAAGACCTGCGTAACTTTATCGAGGAAGCGGCCGGCATCTCCAAGTACAAGGAGCGCCGCCGCGAGACCGAAAACCGTATCCGCCGCACCCATGAAAACCTCGCCCGCCTGACCGACCTGCGCGAAGAGCTGGAGCGCCAGTTGGAGCGCCTGCACCGCCAGGCCCAGGCCGCCGAGAAGTATCAGGAATACAAGGGCGAGGAGCGCCAGCTCAAGGCGCAACTCTCGGCCCTGCGTTGGCAGGCGTTGAATGACCAGGTCGGCCAGCGCGAAGCGATCATCGGCACCCAGGAGATCAGCTTCGAAGCCCTGGTTGCCGAACAGCGTAACGCCGACGCCAGCATCGAACGCCTGCGTGACGGGCACCATGACCTGTCCGAGCGCTTCAATCTGGTGCAAGGCCGGTTTTATTCGGTGGGCGGCGATATCGCCCGCGTCGAGCAGAGCATCCAGCATGGCCAGCAGCGTCTGCGCCAATTGCAGGACGACCTGAAGGAGGCCGAACGGGCGCGCCTGGAGACCGAATCGCACCTGGGACATGACCGTACCTTGCTGCTGACCCTCGGCGAAGAGCTGGACATGCTCACCCCTGAGCAGGAAATCACCAGCGCCGCCGCCGAAGAAGCTGCCGCGGCCCTGGAAGAGTCCGAAACCACCATGCATGGCTGGCAGGAACAGTGGGATGCGTTCAACCTGAAGTCCGCCGAGCCGCGCCGCCAGGCCGAGGTCCAGCAGTCACGCATCCAGCAATTGGAAGCCAGTATGGAGCGCCTGGCCGAGCGCCAGCGCCGGATGCAGGAAGAGCGCGCCTTGCTCGCCGCCGACCCGGAAGACGCGGCGATCATGGAGCTCAGCGAGCAACTGGCTGAAAGCGAAATGACCCTGGAAGAGCTGGAGGCCAGCGAAGAACAACAGGTGGAGCGCCTGGAGCAACTGCGCCAGCAACTGCAACAGGCGACCCAGGCCCAGCAGCAGGCACAGGGCGATCTACAGCGGCTCAACGGTCGCCTGGCGTCCCTTGAAGCCCTGCAGCAAGCCGCGCTGGATCCGGGCACCGGTACTGCCGAGTGGCTGCGCGAGCAACATCTGGCCGAGCGCCCGCGCCTGGCTGAAGGCTTGAAGGTTGAAGCGGGTTGGGAGCTGGCGGTGGAAACCGTGCTCGGCGCCGACCTGCAAGCCGTACTGGTCGATGATTTCGGCGGCTTCGACCTGGCCGGTTTCGTCCAGGGCGATCTGCGTTTGCTCAGCCCGGCAGCCGATGGCGTGCGTGTGCCGGGCAGTTTGTTGGATAAGGTTGAGGCGGCGATTGATCTGGCGCCCTGGCTGGGCCAGGTCAAACCGGTGGACTCCCTGGAGCAGGCCCTTGCCTTGCGTGGTCAATTGGCGGCCGGCGAAAGCCTGATCAGTCGCGACGGTTACTGGGTCGGTCGCCACTTCCTGCGCGTGCGCCGCGCCAGTGAAGCGCAGAGCGGCGTTCTGGCCCGTGGTCAGGAGATCGTCAACCTGATCGCCGAGCGTGAAGAGCGCGAAGCCACCCTGGAAAGCCTTGAAACCGAATTGCAAACCCTGCGCGCCACCCAGCGCCAACAGGAGACCGGCCGCGAGCATTTACGCCGTCTGTTGCAGGATGAAGCGCGCCAGCAAGGCGAGTTGAAAGCCCAGCTCTCGGCGAGCAAAGCCAAGGCGGAACAGCTGACCCTGCGCCGCACCCGCCTTGACGAAGAAGTGGCCGAGATCGGCGAGCAGCGTGCCCTGGAGCACGAGCAGATCGGCGAAGCGCGCCTGCAATTGCAGGAGGCGCTCGACAGCATGGCACTCGACACCGAGCAGCGCGAACTGCTGCTGGCCCAGCGCGACAGCCTGCGCGAACGCCTCGACCGCGTGCGCCAGGAAGCGCGGCAGCACAAGGACCACGCGCACCAATTGGCGGTTCGCCTCGGCTCCTTGCGCACCCAGCACGATGCCACGCGCCAGGCCCTTGAGCGCCTGGAGATGCAGTCCGAACGGCTCACCGAAAAACGCGAGCAACTGAGCCTCAACCTGGAGGAGGGCGAAGCCCCGCTGGAAGAGTTGCGGCTCAAGCTCGAAGAGTTGCTCGACAAACGCATGAGCGTCGACGAAGAACTCAAGACCGCCCAGATCGCCCTGGAGGACGCCGACCGCGAGCTGCGCGATGCGGAAAAACGTCGGACCCAGGCCGAGCAGCAATCCCAGCTGATCCGCAGCCAGCTCGAACAGCAGCGCATGGAATGGCAAGCCCTGACCGTGCGCCGCAAGGCTCTGCAAGATCAACTATTGGAAGATGGCTACGACCTGCACGGCGTGCTCAACACCCTGGACGCCCAGGCCAACGAAAAAGACGCCGAAGAAGAACTCGAGCGCATTGCCGCACGTATTCAAAGGCTCGGTGCGATCAACCTCGCGGCCATCGATGAGTATCAGCAGCAGTCCGAGCGTAAACGTTATCTGGATGCCCAGGATGCCGATCTGGTCGAGGCCCTGGACACGCTGGAAAACGTGATCCGCAAGATCGACAAGGAAACCCGCAACCGCTTCAAAGATACCTTTGATCAGATTAATGGCGGTTTACAGGCCTTATTCCCGAAAGTTTTCGGTGGTGGCAGCGCTTACTTGGAACTGACGGGCGAAGATCTACTCGATACAGGGGTGACGATCATGGCGCGGCCTCCGGGCAAGAAGAACAGCACCATCCATTTGTTGTCCGGTGGCGAAAAGGCCCTGACGGCATTGGCCCTGGTGTTTGCCATCTTCAAGTTGAATCCGGCGCCGTTCTGCATGCTCGATGAGGTTGATGCCCCGCTGGATGACGCTAACGTGGGACGTTACGCCCGACTGGTTAAAGAGATGTCGCAGACGGTGCAGTTCATCTATATCACCCACAACAAGATCGCCATGGAAATGGCGGATCAATTGATGGGGGTGACGATGCACGAACCCGGGTGTTCTCGCTTGGTGGCCGTGGATGTGGAAGAAGCAATGGCGATGGTGGAATCTTAAACCTCGTCATGAGGGATAATTCTTAGCGCTGCGTAGGATGATTTACCGGTCTGGCGAAAGTGGCAAATGGACATATTTGTTCAAGGCATTTTGACAGACGGTGTAAAGTTATCTTTGGTCGTGCTAGTTTAATGTCAATTTTTCGTATGCGTGGGCAAAACGTCAGTCAGAACATAGAGTTGGCGCCACGTTTTAAAGCGGTTTGCACGTTGCTAAGCCCCTTATTTATCAGCATTTTTTATTAGAGGCACGGGATTACATGGAAATCGGTCTGCGCGAGTGGCTGATCGTCATCGGCATTATTGTCATTGCCGGTATTCTTTTTGATGGCTGGCGCCGCATGCGCGGTGGCAAGGGCAAGCTCAAGTTCCGTCTGGACCGCAATCTGTCCAATTTGCCTGACGACGACGGCAACGCCGAGCTGCTGGGGCCGCCCCGTGTGCTGGATACCCATAAAGAGCCGCAGCTGGACGAGCACGACCTGCCGTCGATGAGTGCGCCGGTGCGTGAAGCCCGCGAGCCATCTTCCAAGCGCGGCAAGCGCAACGCCGCCGCGGTCGCCGAGCCGCATCAGGGCGACCTGAACCTCGATGTCGACGACGGCCCGAGCTTCAGCAGCCGTGACGGCGATTTCCCGGACGAGACTGCGACCAAAAGCAATGCTCCGCGCCAGTCGGTCAACGATCAGCCGGCCGCTGAGGAAGTCTTGGTGATCAGCGTGATCTGCCGTGACGCTGCCGGCTTCAAAGGCCCGGCGCTGTTGCAGAACATCCTGGAAAGCGGCCTGCGTTTTGGCGAGATGGATATTTTCCATCGTCACGAAAGCATGGCCGGTAATGGCGAAGTACTGTTTTCCATGGCCAACGCGGTCAAGCCAGGCACCTTTGATCTGGACGACATCGATCTGTTCAGCACTCCGGCGGTGAGTTTCTTCCTCGGTTTGCCAGGCCCTCGTCATCCGAAACAAGCGTTCGACGTGATGGTGGCTGCGGCGCGCAAGCTGTCCCAGGAACTCAACGGCGAGCTCAAGGATGACCAGCGCAGCGTCCTGACGGCCCAGACCATCGAGCACTACCGTCAGCGCATCGTCGAGTTCGAGCGTCGCGCCCTGACACAGAAGCGCTGAGGTCCGATCTTAAGCGTTGCCTGTAGAATCCGTGCACTAACATATTGAGCAGCTTCGGCTGCTCTTTTGCTTTATGAGAGAACACCCATGACCGCCGCCCATACCCGTATCCTCGAATTGCGCGCTGAACTGGATCAGCACAACTACCGCTACCACGTCCTCGACGAGCCGAGCATTCCGGACGCCGAGTACGACCGCTTGTTCCATGAGCTCAAGGCCCTGGAGGCCGAGCATCCGGAACTGGTGACGCGTGATTCACCGACGCAGCGGGTCGGCAGTGCGGCGTTGTCGGCGTTCACCCAGGTCAGGCATGAGATCCCGATGCTCAGCCTGGGCAACGCGTTCGATGAATCCACCATGCTTGAATTCGATCGCCGGGTCACCGAGGGCCTCGATCTGCCGGTGGGCGATCTGTTCGGGGGCGGCGCGGCGGTGGAGTACAGCTGTGAACCGAAACTGGATGGCCTGGCGGTCAGCCTGCTTTATCAAGACGGCGAATTGGTGCGCGGCGCAACCCGTGGCGATGGCACCACTGGTGAAGATATCAGCGTCAACGTGCGCACCGTGCGCAATATCCCGCTGAAGCTGCACGGCAGCGGCTGGCCGGCGACCCTGGAAGTGCGCGGCGAAGTGTTCATGTCCAAGGCCGGTTTCGAGCGTCTCAACGCATCGCAACTGGAAGTGGGCGGCAAGACCTTCGCCAACCCGCGCAACGCCGCCGCCGGCAGCCTGCGCCAGCTGGACTCGAAGATCACCGCCAGCCGTCCGCTGGAGTTCTGCTGCTACGGTGTGACCACCGATATCAGCGACACCCATATCGGCAACCTGCAGCAGTTGCAGAAGTGGGGCATGCCGATCAGCCGCGAGTTGAAGCTAGCCAAGGGCATTCAGGATTGCCTGGATTACTACCGCGATATTGGCGAGCGGCGTAACAGCCTGCCCTATGAAATCGACGGTGTGGTGTTCAAGGTCAACAGCATTGCCTCCCAGCGTGAACTGGGCTTCCGTGCCCGCGAACCGCGCTGGGCCATCGCTCATAAATTCCCGGCCATGGAAGAGTTGACCGAGCTGCTCGACGTGGAATTCCAGGTCGGTCGCACCGGTGCGGTGACACCGGTGGCGCGCCTGAAACCGGTGAAGGTGGCCGGTGTGACCGTGTCCAATGCGACCTTGCACAATATGGATGAGGTGGCGCGGCTGGGCCTGATGATCGGCGATACGGTGATTATCCGTCGTGCCGGGGATGTGATCCCGCAGGTGGTTTCGGTGGTACTTGAGCGCCGCCCGGAAAACGCCCGCGCCGTGCAGGTGCCCGAGAGCTGCCCGGTGTGTGGCTCCCATGTTGAACGCACGCAGCTGGTCAAGCGCAGCAAAGGCAAGGAGACCGTCAGCGAAGGCGCGGTGTACCGCTGCGTCGGCCGCCTGGCCTGTGGGGCGCAGCTCAAGCAGGCGATCATTCATTTTGTTTCGCGGCGTGCCATGGATATCGATGGCCTGGGCGACAAGACCATCGAGCAACTGGTGGATGAAAAACTCATCGGCTCGCCCGCCGACCTCTACAAACTCAAGTACGAGCAGATCATCGACCTGGAAGGCTTTGCCGACATCTCCAGCAAGAAGCTGATCACGGCCATTGAAAACAGCAAGACGCCGACCTTGGCGCGCTTCATCTACGCCCTGGGCATTCCCGACGTGGGCGAGGAGACCGCCAAGGTACTGGCGCGCTCCCTGGCGTCCCTGGAGCGGGTGCAGAAAGCCTTGCCGGAGGTGTTGACGTACCTGCCGGATGTCGGCCTGGAGGTGGCGCATGAAATCCGTAGTTTCTTTGAAGACAGCCACAACCAGGACGTGATCGGCGCGCTGCTGTCACCGCAGGAGTGCGGCCTGCAATTGCAGGATCAGGGCGAGCTGAGCGCTGAATTCGCGGCCAGCACGACCTTGGGCGGTCTGCTCGACAAACTTCACGTGCCGAGCGTCGGCCCGGGGGCGGCGCAGAAACTGGCGGACAAATTCGGCACCCTTGAGGGCGTGATCAAGGCCGACTGGCTGGATATGCGCCAGGCACTGCCCGAGAAGCAAGCCAAGGCGGTGCGCGATTTCTTCGATAACGCAGGCAACGCCACGCATGCCCTGGCCATTGAGCAGCAGCTCAAGGACTTCGGCATGCACTGGCAGAGCGAGAAGAAGGTCATCGAAGGCTTGCCGGAAGCCGGCCATACCTGGGTGCTGACGGGCTCCCTGGAACTGATGAGCCGCGATGTGGCCAAGGACAAGCTCGAAAGCCTTGGCGCCAAGGTTTCAGGGTCCGTTTCGGCGAAAACCCACTGCGTGGTCGCGGGGCCAGGCGCCGGTTCGAAATTGGCCAAAGCCAGTGAATTGGGCTTGAAAGTGCTGGATGAGGCAGCCTTCGTTGCCTTCCTGGCCAAGCACAACATCCCAGTCTGAAAACGTGGCTTGTAGTGAGCGGGCTTGCCCTAATGCCAGTCAGTTAAGGATTAACGCGGTCACTGTGGGAGGGGGCTTGCTCCCGATGGACTGCGTAGCAGGCCCATTTTTGAGGCCGCTGCGCGGCCTATCGGGAGCAAGCCCCCTCCCACAATTTATTCATCGCCCGCTTTATCGCTTAACTGACCGGCATTAGGGCTTGCCCCGCGCTGGGCGGCGCAGCCGCCCCAAACCCAGGCACCTCGGTCTTTCTGCAACACCGCGGCGTCCCTGTTGGGGCGGCTGCGCCGCCCAGCGCGGGGCAAGCCCGCTCACTACAGGCGACAGTGTAGGAAAGTGGAACGATCTCAACCCGCAAATGATCTAGTCTCAGTCACCCAGGGAGAGATCGCCATGTTCCGCTACTTCGAGCAACTCAGTTCACGCATTGCGGCGCCCTTCGTGGCCAATACGTCTCGCGATAGCAAGGTGTGGCAGTGCCGTTGCGGTCAGTCATTGTTCTTTCGCAACAGCCAATGCCTGGCCTGCCAGGCGCTGCTGGGTTATGAACCCCGGCAAAGTCGCCTAGCTTCGCTGCAACCCGGCCCCGTGGAGGGCACGTGGCTACAGGATGGCCATCCCGACGCCGGCGCCTTCCGCCGCTGTGCCAACCTCGATACCCCCGCCGCCTGCAACTGGTTGATCCCGGCCCACAGCACCGCGCCGCTGTGCGTGGCTTGCAGCCTGAACCGCACCATCCCCGATCTTTCGGTTGCGGAAAACCCCGAGCGCTGGCGCAAAGTGGAAACCGCCAAGCGGCGCCTGGTGGCGCAACTGATCAGCCTGGGCCTGCAAGTCGTGCCCAAAAGCGTCGATGAAGACACCGGCCTGGCCTTCGATTTCATCGGCATCGACCTCGAAGGCAACGCGCCCATGACCGGCCACGCCAACGGCTTGATCACCCTCGACATCAAGGAGGCCGACGATGCCCACCGCGAACAAGTCCGGGTACAGATGCGCGAGCCTTATCGCACCCTGCTGGGCCATTTTCGCCATGAAGTCGGCCATTACTACTGGGAGCGCCTGATTGCCAATTCCCATTGGTTGCCAGCCTTCCGCCAACTGTTCGGCGACGAACGCGCCAGTTATGCCGAAGCCCTCGACCAGCACTACCAGAATGGGCCGCGCCCGGACTGGCAGCTCACCTGTGTCAGCGCCTACGCCACCATGCACCCCTGGGAAGATTGGGCGGAAACCTGGGCGCACTATCTGCACATGATGGACGCCGTCGACACCGCCCTCGGCTTCGGCATGCGCGCGCGTGAGATGGAACTGGATTACCAGCCATTCCCGCTCACCACCCTCTACGACCCCGAACACCCTGGCGGACCGGCGTTCCTGGCGTTCGTCAACGCCTGGATCGAACTGGCCGGCATGCTCAACGAGCTGTCGCGCAGCATGGGCCAGCCGGATTTCTATCCCTTTGTGTTGCCGCCGGCGGTGATCGCCAAGCTGCACTTTATCCATCTGGTGATTCAGGAGGAGGGCGGCCGGGCGGATGAGGTGTTGCAGGCACAATGATCAGCCAATCGGGGAGGAGGCTGGTGGCTAGGGCAAGTACTTGAAGCCCTTAATATTTTAATCGGGAACCAACAGTTGTAACTTCCGATGAGATCGGTACAATGGCGCGGCTTGCCGAGAGGCAGGCGTCGTTATGGTGACCCCATCGGTCCCCCCGCAACGATTACCCGTTAACCTGGTCAGGCCCGGAAGGGAGCAGCCACAGCGGGAACATTGTGTGCCGGGGTGTGGCTGGTGGGGTTGCCTCCATAACGCTCTTTCTCCTAATGCCTTCGGGCAGCACCGCATCAAATTCAATTCAATTCAAAAAATGCTTTCACGTCATCTGCCATCGAGCAGTCCATGGCGGCATACTCCAGTGCCTGGCATTTGGAGACAGTACCCGTGGAAAAAGTCGACGACCTCACTCGCGAAAAATTGCGCGAGTGGCAGATGCGGCGCCTGGAAATCAAGGACCGTATTCAATCGCATCCGGAACAGACCCTGGAATTATCCAAGGTGCTGGACCTTATGGATGACGAGCACGCTGAAATCCTGAGCCAGGCCGAGATGATCCAGGTCGCGCAGGCGACTCCCGCCGCCGAGCCGACGCCGCCCGTACTGAGCGGCGCGTACACCCTGCAATTGAATGTGGCCGCGCAGAGCACCGAGGATTTGCGCAGGTTGTTCGAGATGGCGGTTTTCGAACTGCAGCAGCAGATCAATACAGCCGGTGCAGCGGGGCGGTATCCCGGAGGCATGGCGGGATCTCTGGGCGAGTATCGCTTTGAGCTGGGTGTTCAGGTTGAACCCGGCGAAGCCTGACGCCCGCGACGCTGTGAGGAAGTATGCAACCGGAACATTTTGATTTATCCAGCCCGGTGTTCCTGCCGGTCACTGACGAAACCTGCGCCGCCTTGCTGGGGGCCGAGGGCGCCAGGGCGCTGCTCGGCCTGACGGACCCGGAGCTGGCGGCGGTGCTGGTCATCCAGAACCTGGCCCAGGCCACGCAAAAAGACCTGACCTGTACGGGCGCCGAGCGCATCCTGGCCAAGTTGATCGGCTGGGCGGTGGACACACAGGCAGAGGGCGCAGCCACATTGCTGTCCGAAGCACAGCGGTTGTTCGACCCGCGCAAACTGTACTTTGGCTGCAACGCGCTCAAAAGCATCAACCTGCGCCTGTTGTCGGTTGAAGAAGTCCAGGCGCGAGATTACCTGCTGCCCAGCGGCCAATGGGATATGGACTACAAGGTCCGTCACCTGCGCGGCAATGATCCGTTCAGCCAGCAGATGATTACGCCCCGGCATCGTGAACGTTGGCTAAGCCCGGCCCAGGACAAACTGGTGCGCACGTTTCGCGCCAATCTCAATGAAGACCTGCACGTTCAAGGTTATGCCGGCGTCGGCAAGAGCCATCTGCTGGGTGCCCTGATCGAGTGCCTGCGCCCTGCTCAGACGTTGATACTGGCGCGCACGGGGGCAAAGCTGGCAACGCTGCGCGAGCGCATGGGGTTGCCCCGCGACAGCAAGGCCGGTTCCACTTTTGCCGCTTTCGCCAAGGCGTTGTTGCACGGCCCACGACCGCCCGTGGCGAATACATCGACCAGGTTACCCACCCGGCAGGCGGTGGCCCAGGCACTGGACATCTACGGTTGGCGCGGGCATGACGGCCAGGCGACCGTGGATGTCTGCCTCAAGGTGCTGGAAAACTATTGCCACACCGCTCATCACAGCCTGTCGGCCCGGCACTTCCCGCATTTCAAGCAAGCGCTGAGCGGCATGGATGCACAGGTGCTGCTGGAATATTCAAGCCGTGTGTGGACCTACCTGGAAAGCAACCCGCAATGGGCCAGCCAGACCGGCTTCGCCACCTTGTTGCTGATCAAGCGCGCCAGCCTCGCCGGTTGTGTGGTACCACCCCGTTACACCCATGTACTGATCGATGAAAGCCAGGACATCCCGGCGTCGTTGCTGCAGATCATCGAGCGTGGTCGTCAGGTGCTGATTACCCTCGGCGATGAATACCAATCGGCCAGTGGTGTGATGGTGAGGCGAAAGCGCGAGGTCCGGCAAAGCGACATCAGCTACTCCGTACGTTCGGGGCGCAACGTCGAGCGTCTGGTCAACCCGTTGATCAGCGTGCACTCGCAAAAGTGCAAGACGCCTTTCGAGGGCGCGCGCGATGCCGACGTCGGCATCGAGCACTACCCGCAAGGTTTCGTGCCGCCGGAAGGCTGTGTGGTGTTGACCGCATCCTATTGGGACACCATGAAGTGGGCGATCCAGTTGCACCAGGCCAACTGCCCCTTCGGTTTGCCGAGCAACGCGGCGCAGCAGGATCTGGAACGCTTCATGATCAGCGTCATCGGTTTGTTCAAACCGGACTTCTACAGCGACGAACACAACGAAAAAGGCGCGCACGCTTATTTCGCCGATATGGGCGACTGGCAGCAGGTGCGTGAGGCCAGCCAGTTCGATGAGTCGTTCCGGTGGGTCGAGGGCCAGCTGGAAAAAGGCTTCAATGTCGCGGATGTCACGCGTTTGAATCGTCTTGGCGGCGGTCCCGGCACACGTTGCCTGTTGATGCGGGCGCTCGAAGCGGGCGGGATGGAATTCGAACGGGTGCTGCTGACCCCCGAATTGCTGACCAACGTCCCGTTCAAGGATGCCTACGCGTTCGACCAGCGCCTCTGCGAGGTCTATATAGCGATTTCCCGGGCCAGGTCGCAGCTTTACCTGCCCTACGATGTGGTCGAATGGATCGATTACCAGAGCGGCCAGAAGTTTCGCGAGAGCCATGGTTGCTGACGGATTAAGTGTGGCTGATTCACAACTTTCCAATCCGCCTCTGGACAACCTAAAACCGCCTTGTTAGTTTTCGCCAGCCGCTTGTTTCAGAATATGACAAGGGTATGGACTTGATATTGAAGTGCTATCACTTCTTTAACTAACAAGGATGTCTGTCATGAAAAGCCTGCAAGGTTTGCCTCCACTTATCAGTGCTTCGGTAGGTGCTCCCGGTAAAGCCCGCAACTTGCCCGCCGATGTGCAGTGCGTCCAGTATTTATTCAATCTGATCATTCCCAAAATGGGTTTTCCGCTGGCCGAAAACGGCAAGTGCGATGGCCAGTTGGTGCAGTGCATCAGCCAGTACCAGTTCCGTCATCTCAAGTATGCCCACCCCGATGGCGTGATCGACCCCACCGGTCGCACCTTCAACAGCCTCATCGAAGAAGCGGTGAAGGTGCCGGTCAAAGCCTTTCCGGGCGTGCGCATTCCGAGCTTTCTCAATGTGTTCGGCAACAACCAGGGGGACGCCGTGCAGGCCACGGTCAACGTCTACCTGGACCGCATGCGCGCGATGGTCGAGGCCGAGCGACGTAACCGCCAGTTGATGCTCCAGGCCGCGTGCGACGGGGGCATGACCCTCAGTGATACCGATTTCCAGAACGCCGCCACGCAGTTGGGTGGCGGCATTTCGGTAAATATCATCAAGGCCTTTGCCACGGTGGAATCCGGCGGCCGTTCGGGGTTCGGCCCGGCCAAGTTGCCGGTGATCGCCTTCGAAGGGCACCTGTTTCGCAAGTACACCAAGCACATCTACGACCAGGCGCACCCGCTGCTGTCTTACCCCTACAAGAAAAAGGCCGGGCCGCAGTGGCAGGCTAATAACAAGGACCAGACCAAGGCTTGGGAAACCATGGCCACCGCCTTCGCGCTGGATCAGGAAGCGGCGTTGATGTCGGCGTCCTGGGGTATGTTTCAGATCATGGGCTTCAACTACGCGTCATGCGGTTACAAGACGGTGTTTGAATTCGCCGCGGCATTGAAAGTGAATGCCGGTAACCAACTAAAGGCGTTCCTCGGTTTTTGCAGCAAGAGCCCGGCGTTGATGAAAGCCATGAAGGCCAAGGACTTTACCGGCATGGCGCGCAACTATAACGGCGAGGACTACGGCAACTACGACGTGCTGATGCAAAAAGCCTACGAGAAACTGGAAGGGAAAAAATAAGATGATGCGTTTTCTAGCGATGGGTGTGTTGTCGTTGTGCGCGGTGGTACCGGCCTTTGCCGGTTCGCCCGCATTGCATTCAGGCAAGTACGAAGGGCTGATGCTGGCTGTGACCCCTGAACACCAGGTTGAAGGCTACTACTCAGAAGCCATGGGCGAGGGCGTGACCCGCAGCTGTGCGTTCTACCTGCAAGGCAAGCCCGCTGCGCTGACGACCTGGCTTGACAACGCCTACCCTGGCAGCGTGGCACCTTCGTCGGACGGTGTGACCCTGACCGTGGCAGAAGGCCGCCAGCACCCTGGCTGCCTCAATGTGCTGATGCCGGAGATCGCCACCGGCCTGGACCTGACCCAGACCGCCAACACCAAATGGATCGGCCTGGTGAAGGTGTCCGCCGACAAGGCTTACCTGCTCAAGACCCCCAGCGCCAAGGCGACCAAGCGCCCTTACATCGTCAAGAATGACGTGGTCGGCGTGCTGGCGTTCAAGGATGGTTGGGCGCAAGTCGAGTTCATCAATGCCGACGATCGTTCGTTCACCGGCTGGATCAGCCAGGACCAGTACGCACGCCTGGCCGCCCCGAAGAGCTGACACGGACCCAATGGCGTCAGCCAAAGGTTTCCCGCAGTAACCCGGCGAAGGCATCTCGCGCCAGATGCCGCTGGGTGTCCTTGTGCCAGAACAGCAGGTTGTCCACCGCCTGCAGTTCCTCAAACCGGTACGACGCCAGCTCATTGGCCTGCTCATAGCGGGCCAGGATGCCCTCCGGCGCCAACGCCACGCCAATCCCCGCACTCACGCAACCGATGATGGTGCCCCAACTGGCATAGCTGGCGATGCTCGGCTTGAAGTCGTGGGGTTTGACCCAGTTTTCCAGTGCGGCGCGGTAGGGGCAGCCGGGTGGCCACACCAGCAAGGTGCGTCCGGCCAGGTCTTTGGCGCTGCTGATCGGTTCGCTGGAGGCGCTGGCGATCAGCACCAGGCGTTCGCTGTAGACCACACTGTGTTCGAGCTTGGCGCGCTTGTTGCCGCTGGCCACCAGCGCCACATCGAGGCGGTGGTGTTGCAGGTCGTCCAGCAGTTGCGCCCAGGCGCCGGTGACCAGTTCCAGGCTGACCTCGGGATAGCGCCGGTGGTATTCCGCCAGCAAGGGCGGCAGGCGCCCGCTGGCGCTGGATTCCACGGCACCGATGCGCAAGGTGCCACGGGGAATCGCGTTGACGTCCACCGCGCGTTTGGATTCTTCCACCAACGCCAGGATGCGCTCGCAGTACTCCAGGAAGATTTCACCGGCGGCGCTGATCGCCAGGCCACGTCCGGCGCGGATGAACAGCGGCGTGCCCAACTCGCTTTCCAGTTGCTTGATGCGCGTGGTGATGTTGGACGGCACACAGTGCAGTTGCAGGGCGGCCTGGGCCACGCTGCCGGTTTGCGCCACGGCTTGCACCATTTTCAGTTGGGCCAGTTCCATTGCTCAGTTCCAGTGATTTCAGAAGTCAGAAACGGTTAATTGTCCTGCGTCCCGTGCCAGCCAAGACTGAGTGCATTCCTACTCAGTTTGCGGATGCCGTCAATGAATACCCCGTCACCTTTCAAGCTTACGCTAGTCATCGCCAGCGTCATCCTTTGCTGGGCCTACTCGCCGATCGGCATACACATGGGGCTGCGCAGCTACAGCCCTGGCCAATTGGCATTGCTGCGGTTTCTGATCGCGTCGGTCTTCATGGGCGGCGTTGCGCTGGCAGTGGGTATTGATCGGCCGCGCCTGCGCGACCTGCCGTGGTTGCTGGTGCTGGGCTTTTTTGGCGTGTTCCTGCATCACACCAGTCTCAACAACGGGCAGCAGTGGGTGACGGCGGCGGCGTCCAGTGTGCTGGCTCAGTCGGCGCCTTTGTTCAGTGTGTTGATCGCAGCGTTCTGCTTGAAGGAGCGTGTCAGTGCCTGGCGTTGGGGCTGTGTGCTGTTGGGGTTGGTCGGCGTGTTGATGGTGATCTGGGGCGATGCGGGGGTGGGGGAGATCGATCCGCGTGGCTTGCTGCTCCTGTTGGCGGCCGTTTCGTGGAGCGTCTATTTCGCTATCCAGAAACACTATGCGCACCACTACAGCCCGCTGACCATGGCGTGCTACATGGTGTGGTTCGGCACGTTGATGCTGGGCGTGAACCTGCCGGGCCTGCCGGCCGCGGTGATGCAGGCGCCGTGGCCGGAGAACCTCTCGGTGCTGGTACTGGGTATTTTCCCCAGCGCCCTGGCGTACCTGGCCTGGGGCTATGTGTTGAAGCATGTCGACGTCAGTCGCGCAGCGGTGGCGATGTACCTCATCCCACCGGTGGCGATGGTGATGGCGGCAACGCTGCTGGGCGAGCACATTGCGTTGCAGGTGATGCTCGGCGGGGTGGTCGTATTGGCCAGCGTGGCTGCCATCAGCCTGGAAGGGCGCTGGGGCTCAGTCACTCAGGCAGAACGCCCGCAGCCGATGGCCATCGAGGTCCTGGGCGACAAAGGTGTAGCCGAAATCCATGGCGGTCGGTGACTGGATGATCGTCGCGCCGCGTTCCAGCCAATGCTCGTGCAGGGTATCGACGGCTGCTTTGTCAGGCAGCGAGAAGCCTACTTCGCCACCGCCCCCGGTGAGCTGGGCGGCCGGCTCTACGGTGTGCCGCGACCACAGGCCCAGCTTGACGCCGTTGTCGAGGATGAATAGAGCGAACGTCGGGCCCAGCTCTACCGGCGGCTTGTCCAGCAAGCGGCTGTAAAAGTTGGCGCTGGTGGCGGGACTGTCGACGTACAGCAGGAAATAGTGACCGACGGTGTTCATGCAGGCTCCTTGAGCACGGGGGGATAAGGGAAACCGAGTCTATAAGACCGTGCTGTCAGTTCTTGTCAGGAGCGTGTCGAGCCTGTTGCAGGGCCTGCCAGGCCTGCCAAATCAGATTAGACGAGCGTGCCGGATGCAATTTCCCCCTTGCTCCGCTAGCATTACCGGCCTCTGCTCTCCAGTTGCGACGGTTTTCGATGAGTTATCAGGTTCTTGCACGTAAATGGCGTCCGCGCTCGTTCCGCGAAATGGTCGGCCAGACCCATGTGCTCAAGGCTCTGATCAATGCCTTGGACAGCCAGCGGCTGCACCACGCCTACCTGTTCACCGGTACACGTGGGGTGGGCAAGACCACCATTGCGCGCATCATCGCCAAATGCCTGAACTGTGAAACCGGCATCACCTCGACACCCTGCGGCACCTGCTCGGTGTGCCGGGAAATCGATGAAGGGCGTTTCGTCGACCTGATCGAGATCGACGCCGCGAGCCGTACCAAGGTCGAAGACACCCGCGAGCTGCTCGACAACGTGCAGTACGCACCGAGTCGTGGCCGCTTCAAGGTCTACCTGATCGACGAAGTGCACATGCTCTCCAGCCATTCCTTCAACGCCTTGTTGAAAACCCTGGAAGAGCCGCCGCCCTACGTCAAATTCATCCTGGCCACCACCGACCCGCAGAAGCTTCCTGCAACGATTTTGTCGCGGTGCCTGCAGTTCTCCCTGAAAAACATGACCCCCGAGCGGGTGGTCGAGCATTTGACCCACGTGCTGGGCGTCGAGAACGTGCCGTTCGAAGACGACGCGTTGTGGCTGCTCGGTCGCGCTGCCGATGGTTCGATGCGCGATGCCATGAGCCTTACAGACCAGGCCATCGCCTTTGGTGAAGGCAAGGTCATGGCCGCCGATGTGCGCGCCATGCTTGGCACCCTCGACCACGGCCAGGTCTTCGATGTGCTGCACGCGCTGATCGAAGGCGACGCCAAGGCGTTGCTCGAAGCCGTGCGCCACCTGTCGGAACAAGGCCCGGACTGGAACGGCGTGCTCTCGGAAATCCTCAATGTGCTGCACCGGGTCGCCATTGCCCAGGCGCTGCCTGAAGGCGTCGACAACGGCCATGGCGACCGCGACCGCGTGCTGGCCCTGGCCCAGGCATTGCCAGCCGAAGATGTGCAGTTCTACTACCAGATGGGCCTGATCGGCCGTCGGGACCTGCCCCTGGCACCGGACCCACGTGGTGGTTTTGAGATGGTCCTGCTGCGGATGCTGGCCTTCCGGCCCGCGGACTCGGCAGACGCGCCGAGACAGCCGCTAAAGCCAGTGGGGATCAGCCAGGCCACAGTTGATTCCGCCAAACCAGTGGCTGGCGCGGCGGTGGTCGCGCCAGTGGTTGCTGCGCCCGCGCCGGTTGTGCCGGTTCATGAACCTGAGCCTGAACCTGTGCCCGCTTCGGTAGCTGAACCGGAACCGGAACCTGTCGTCGAGCCCGAGCCGGTCGTCGACCTGCCCTGGAATGACCCGGTGGAAGCCGAGATGGCGCCGGCCGTGGAGCCCGTGCTGGAAACCACCGGCGAACAGCCGGAACTGACGCCGATGCCCACGCCGACCCCGGACAGCGTGGTGCCCGACGCCCCTGAGTGGGTCAGCGCGCCGGTTCCCGAGCCGACCGTGGCCCAGGTAGATGCCGCCACGCCAGGCATGGACCTCGACGACGAACCGCCGCTGGATGAAGACTACATTGAGCCGGATATGGATTCGGCCTACAGCTACCTGGATGACCTGGCCAGCGAACACACTGCCGAGCCGGCCCCGGAGCCCGAAGCCGAGCCCGCTGCGGCACCGGCCACCGGCCTGGCGTTGCAATGGCTGGAGTTGTTCCCGAAATTGCCGATTTCCGGCATGACCGGCAGTATCGCCGCCAACTGCACGCTGATCTCCATCGAAGGCGATCACTGGCTGCTGCACCTGGACCCGGCCCACAGTGCGCTGTTCAATGCCACACAGCAGCGTCGCCTCAACGATGCCCTGAACCAGTACCATGGGCGTACGCTGACGATCAGCATCGAGTTGATCAAGCCCGAGCAGGAAACGCCGGCGCAGGCCGCCACGCGTCGGCGTATCAACCGCCAGCGCGAAGCGGAAGACTCGATCCATGGTGATCCGCTCATCCAGCAAATGATGCAACAGTTCGGCGCAGTCGTTCGCCAAGATACAATTGAACCTGTCGAAGCCCCGGTGCCCCAGGCATCCTGACACCGGGCTACTAAATTGATCCACGTACTTTGAGGTGATTCCCATGATGAAAGGTGGCATGGCCGGCCTGATGAAGCAGGCACAGCAGATGCAGGAAAAGATGGCCAAGATGCAGGAAGAACTGGCCAACGCCGAAGTCACCGGTAAAGCCGGTGGCGATATGGTCAGCGTGGTGATGACCGGTCGTCACGACATCAAGCGCGTGAGCATCGACCCAAGCGTATTGCCAGGTGTCGGCGAAGATGACCTGGAAATGCTCGAAGCGTTGTTCGCCGCCGCCGTCAATGACGCGGTGCGCAAGATCGAAGCCAACAGCCAGGACAAAATGTCCGGCGTGACCGCCGGCATGCAACTGCCGCCGGGCATGAAGCTGCCGTTCTGATCGGGCGGCGTTAGCTAGACTCCAATGCCAGGCCGCGTGCCTGGCATTTTTGTTTGTGTGATCCGATCGAACCCTGGCGGGGTGCGCAAGGTCTGCACCCTATACCGACGCACTCGATAAAGGAGCCCCCTCATGCCTCAAGAACCGGTCCTGAACCAGCGCATTGTCCTGGTTTCTCGCCCCCAAGGCGCGCCGACGCCGGAAAACTTCCGTCTGGAACGCGTGACCCTGCCGGACTTGGCGGACGGCCAGGTGCTGTTGAAGACGCTGTACCTGTCCCTCGACCCTTACATGCGTGGACGCATGAGCGACGCACCGTCCTACGCAGCACCAGTAGAAATCGACGAGGTAATGACCGGTGGCGCCGTCAGCCGTATTGAGCAATCGCGTAATCCCAAATTCGAGGTGGGCGATCTGGTGGTCGGCTCTACCGGCTGGCAGAGCCACAGCATTTCCGACGGTCGCAACCTGATACCGGTGCCCAAGGGCCTGGCGAGCCCATCGATGGCGTTGGGCGTGCTGGGGATGCCGGGCATGACCGCCTATATGGGCTTGATGGATATCGGCCAGCCCAAGCCTGGCGAGACCCTGGTCGTGGCGGCGGCGTCCGGCGCGGTGGGTTCGGTGGTGGGGCAGGTGGCCAAGCTCAAGGGCTTGCGTGTGGTGGGGATTGCCGGTGGTGCGGATAAATGTCGCTATGTGGTGGACGAGTTGGGCTTTGATGCCTGTATCGACCACAAGAGCGAGCACTTTGCCGATGAACTGGCCCAGGCGTGCTTCAAGGGCGTGGACATCTACTTTGAAAACGTCGGTGGCAAGGTTTTCGATGCGGTGGTGCCGCTGCTCAACCCCAAGGCACGTATTCCACTGTGCGGCCTGATCGCCGGCTATAACGCCCATGAGGCGCCGAGTGGGCCGGATCGCCTGCCGGCATTGCAACGGACCTTGCTTACCAAGCGCGTACGTATCCAGGGCTTTATCGTGTTCGACGACTATGGCGACCGCCAGCCCGAATTCCTCAGTGCGATGGCGCCGTGGGTGCGCGACGGCAAGATCAAGTTCCGCGAGGACGTGGTCGACGGGCTGGAGCAGGCGCCTGAAGCCTTTATTGGTTTGCTGGAGGGGCGCAACTTCGGCAAGTTGGTGGTGCGCCTCGCGCAGGATTGACCATTTGACGCTAATCCGGGGCGCGGGTATAAACCGCGTCTCGTTGTTTTGTCGGACCCATTGCCCATGAGCTTCAGCCCCCTGATTCGCCAACTGATCGACGCCTTGCGTACCTTGCCGGGCGTGGGTCAGAAAACCGCCCAACGCATGGCGCTGCAATTGCTGGAGCGTGATCGCAGCGGCGGTACCCGGTTGGCCCAGGCCCTGAGCCAGGCCATGACGGGTGTGGGGCACTGTCGCCAGTGCCGCACCCTCACCGAGGAAGAACTCTGCCCGCAATGCGCCGATCCACGCCGTGACGACACGCTGTTGTGTGTGGTGGAAGGGCCGATGGACGTGTACGCGGTGGAGCAGACCGGTTACCGCGGGCGCTACTTCGTGCTCAAGGGGCACTTGTCTCCCCTGGATGGCCTGGGGCCGGAAGCCATCGGCATTCCACAACTGGTGGCGCGCATTGAAGAGCAGGGCACTTTCACCGAAGTGATCCTGGCCACCAACCCGACGGTGGAAGGTGAGGCCACGGCGCACTACATCGCGCAGCTGCTGACCAATAAAGGCCTGGTCACCTCGCGTATTGCCCATGGCGTACCGTTGGGTGGCGAGTTGGAACTGGTGGATGGCGGCACCTTGGCGCACTCCTTTGCCGGTCGCAAGCCCATCGCCCTCTAAAGAACAACGCAGCAAAACCTGTGGGAGGGGGCTTGCTCCCGATGGCGATCTTACAGTCGATACCTGATTGACTGAACCACCGCTATCGGGAGCAATCCCCTTCCCACAATGGTTTTGCATTGCTGGCAGTATTTGCGTCCGGCTTGATAACCAAGCAAGCGCTTGGTAAGTTCGCTCTACCTCTGCGTGGAGTTTGCCGATGTCTGCCTATCAGGACTACTTCGACCCCAGCCATCTCTTGGTCCGCGACAGCGTGCGCCGTTTTGTCGAGCGCGAGATGTTGCCGGGCATCGAGCAATGGGAGGAGGCCGCAAGCTTTCCCCGCGAGTTGTACCGCAAGGCAGGTGCTGCGGGGATTCTGGGCATCGGTTATCCCGAAGCGCTTGGCGGCAGCCATGAGGGTGACCTGTTCGCCAAGGTGGCCGCCAGTGAAGAGTTGATGCGCTGCGGCTCTGGCGGAGTGGTGGCCGGCTTGGGTTCGCTGGATATCGGCTTGCCACCCGTCGTCAAATGGGCCAGGCCCGCGTTGCGGGAGCGTGTCGTACCGCAGGTGTTGTCCGGCGAGAAGATCATCGCCCTGGCCGTAACCGAGCCGAGCGGCGGTTCTGATGTGGCCAACCTGCAAACCCGTGCGGTCCGTGAGGGCGAGCATTACCGCATCAGCGGCAGCAAAACCTTTATTACCAGTGGCAGCCGCGCCGACTTCTACACCGTCGCCGTACGTACCGGCGGGCCGGGCTTTGGCGGTATCAGCCTGCTGCTCATTGAAAAAGGCACCCCAGGCTTCACGGTCGGTCAGCCCCTGAAGAAGATGGGCTGGTGGGCGTCGGACACGGCTGAACTGTTCTTCGACGATTGCCGGGTGCCGGTGAGCAACCTGATCGGCGCCGAGAATATGGGGTTTGCCTGCATCATGGGCAACTTCCAGAGCGAACGCCTGGCCCTGGCGTTGATGGCCAATATGACCGCGCAGCTGGCACTGGAGCAAAGCCTTGAGTGGGCTGCCCAGCGCGAAGCGTTCGGCAAGCCCATCGGCAAGTTTCAGGTGCTCAAGCATCGGTTGGCGGAAATGGCCACTGCCGTGGAAGTGTCCCGCGAGTTCACCTATCGCCAGGCGGCCAAGATGGCCGCCGGCAAGAGTGTGATCAAGGAGATTTCCATGGCCAAGAACCTCGCCACCGACACGGCCGACCGCGTCACTTATGACGCGGTGCAGATCCTCGGTGGCCAGGGTTACATGCGTGGCAACCTGGTGGAGCGGCTGTACCGCGACAACCGCATCCTGTCCATCGGGGGTGGCACTCGCGAAGTGATGAATGAAATCATCAGCAAGCAGATGGGGCTTTGATCAGCGCTCGGTCAATGCGAACTGGGTCAGGCAGAACGTCGGAATGCCCATGTCTTCCAGGCGCTGTGAGCCGCCCAGCTCCGGCAGGTCGATGATCGCCGCGGCTTCGAAGATCTTCGCGCCCATGCGACGCACCAGGTTGGCGGCAGCGATCAGGGTACCGCCGGTGGCGATCAAATCATCGAACATCAAGACCGAGTCGCCTTCGCACAGACTGTCGGCGTGCACTTCCAGGAAAGCTTCACCGTACTCGGTCTGGTAACCCTCGGCCAACACATCGGCGGGCAGCTTGCCTTGCTTGCGGAACAGGATCAGCGGTTTGTTCAACTGGTAGGCGATGATCGAGCCGATCAGAAAGCCCCGCGCATCCATCGCGCCGATATGCGTGAAGTCGGCTTCTACATAGCGATGGGCAAAGCTGTCGGCCACCAGGCGCAGGGCGCGGGGTGATTGGAACAGCGGCGTGATGTCACGAAAGATCACCCCAGGCTTGGGGAAGTCGATGACAGGGCGGATCAGGGATTTGATGTCGAACGAATCGAAGGTCATCGTCGAAGAGTCCTGGGAGCGGAAAACGGACTCGAAGTATACCTGCGGCCCCGCCGATTGGCGCGGCCGCAGGTGGCTGGATCAACTCTCCAGCGCCCCCCCGGCCAGCGAACACAGCTGGATCGGGTCAAGGATGTGCACTTCCTTGCCCTCTGCGGCGATCAGCTCGTTCTGCTGGAAGCGGGTAAACACCCGGGACACGGTTTCCACCGCCAGGCCCAGGTAGTTGCCGATTTCATTGCGCGACATGCTCAGGCGGAACTGGTTGGCCGAGAAGCCACGGGCGCGGAAGCGTGCCGACAGGTTGACCAGGAAGGTAGCGATGCGCTCGTCGGCGGTTTTTTTCGACAACAGCAGCATCATTTGTTGATCGTCGCGGATCTCGCGGCTCATCACGCGCATCAACTGGCGGCGCAGTTGCGGCAGTTGCAAGGCCAATTCATCCAGACGCTCGAAGGGGATTTCGCATACCGACGTCGTCTCCAGAGCCTGGGCCGATACCGGGTGAATCTCGGTGTCCATGCCGGACAACCCTACCAATTCGCTGGGCAGGTGGAAACCGGTGATCTGTTCTTCGCCGCTGTCGCTCAGGCTGAACGTCTTCAACGCCCCCGAACGCACTGCATAGACGGAGTCAAACTTGTCGCCCTGGCGAAACAGAAACTCGCCCTTTTTCAGCGGGCGGCCGCGTTTAACGATATCGTCCAGCGCATCCATGTCTTCCAGATTCAACGAAAGTGGCAGGCACAGGGGAGCCAGGCTGCAATCCTTGCAATGGGCCTGGCTGTGAGCGCGCAGTTTAACTGGCTCGGACATTTCTTAAATCCTTGTGGGAAATCACACATAAGACGTAAGGGTAACGCACCGAGGGTAGCTGAGGCCAGCGTGTACAAAAAAGCGGCAGCGGTATACAGGTTTTTGTATCGCTGCCGATACATTGTTGTCTCTCAACGAGCAGGAGCTCAGATCATGTCCGTCAGCAGTGTCCAGAACCCACAGATTAATGTGGCTGCAGTGTCGGTCTGGAAGGCCGCCGATGCCTCCAAGGACAAAGACGCCGCCTCCAAGGCACCCAACGCGGCAGAAACCGCTGAACCCAAGACCACCGAGGGGGTAAAGGTCGTCATCTCCGGAGAGGCGATGGGCGCATCGAAGGCCGAGCAATCGGCCAATAGCGATATCGACAACAGCAGCCTGAGCGATAGCGTCAAGCAGTTGCTGAAAATGATCCGTGAACTCAAAAAGCAGCTTGCCGAAAAAATGGCCGAAATGGCAGCGGTCATGGCCGATAATTCCATGACGCCTGAGGCGCGCCTGGTGAAGGTGGGCAACCTGCAGGCTGGCGTGTCGGCATTACAGGCTGGCTTGACCTTGGCTCAGACCGCTTTGGCCAAGGCCATGAAAGACCAGCCACCGTCGGCTCAATTGGAAGCCATGAGCCTGGCCTCGCGCTAACCGGGCTCAGATGACCCGCGAGAATCGCTGCCTGTTCTGGTGCTCCAGATAGGCATCGAACACCATGCACACCGAGCGCACCAGCAAACGTCCGGCCGGCAGCACGCGAATGCTGTGGGCATCCAGTTCGATCAGGCCGTCTGCCGCCATGGTCTCCAGCTGTGGCCACAGCTCAAGGAAATAGCCGCGAAAATCAATGTTGAAGGCGAGTTCGATCTGCTCGAAGTCCAGGCTGAAGTTGCAGATCAACTGCTGAATCACCTCGCGTCGCAAGCGGTCGTCGGTGGTGCAGACCAAGCCACGGCTGGTTGCCAGTTGCGCGCCGGCCAGGGCGTTCTGGTACTGGTTCAAGTCGCTGCTGTTCTGGCAGTACAGGTCGCCGATCTGGCTGATCGCCGATACCCCCAGCCCGATCAAGTCGCAATGGCCGTGGGTGGTGTAGCCCTGGAAATTGCGCTGCAACCTGCCTTCCTCCTGTGCAATAGCCAATTCATCATCCGGCAGGGCGAAGTGGTCCATGCCGATGTAGCGGTAACCGGCCTGGGTCAATTGCTCGATGGTGGTTTGCAGCATCAGCAGTTTTGCCGCAGGCGAAGGCAAGTCGTCGGTGTTGATGCGCCGCTGCGGCATAAAGCGCTCGGGCAGGTGCGCGTAGTTGAACACCGACAGGCGATCCGGTTGCAGGCTGATCACTTCTTCCACCGTGCGCGCGAAGTTCAACGGCGTTTGCTTGGGTAAGCCGTAGATCAGATCAATGTTGATCGAACGAAACTGCAAGGTGCGCGCGGCGTCGATCACTGCGCGGGTTTCTTCCAGGCTTTGCAGGCGGTTGACCGCCCGTTGCACCTCCGGGTCAAGGTCCTGCAGGCCAATGCTCACGCGGTTGAAACCCAGTTCACGCAACAGGCCCATGGTGGCCCAGTCGGCTTCGCGAGGGTCGATCTCGATGCCGTAGTCGCCCGAGTCATCATCGAGCAAATTGAAGTGCTGGCGCAGGTGTGTCATCACCTGGCGCAGTTCGTCGTGGCTGAGAAAGGTCGGGGTGCCGCCGCCGAAATGCAGCTGCTCCACGGGCTGTTTCGGGTCCAGGTGACAGGCCACCAACTGGATTTCCTGCTCCAGGCGTTGCAGGTAGGCTTGGGCGCGGCCACGATCCTTGGTGATCACCTTGTTGCAAGCGCAGTAATAGCAAATGTTCGCGCAGAACGGCACGTGGATATACAGCGATAAAGGCCGGGCGGCTTTGCGGCTTTCGCGCAGGGCGTGCAGCAGGTCGAAGGTGCCGACCTGGCTGTCGAATTGTACGGCGGTGGGGTAGGACGTGTAACGCGGCCCCGCCAAGTCGTAGCGGTGAATCAGATGTGTGTCCCAACGAATGGCGTCGAGCATGCGGGCGGTCCCCCGGATAGGCTAGTGGGCCGAGTCTAGGGGCGAGCCGCAGGTGGCATGTTGATTTGCATCAACGGGGAGCGGCGCTATGCCACATGGCCGTTAATGGCCCATCAACCAGTGCTGATGCGGGCCAGGCAGGGTCCATAAGCCAAACACAATTACCCATACGCCACCGGCCACACGCACGCTGCGTTTGCGCAGCCAGGCGGTGACGCGTTCGGCCGCCAGGCCGGTCGCCAGCAACACCGGCCAAGTGCCCAAGCCAAACGCCAGCATCAGCAGTGCACTGTCCAGCGCATTGCCCTGGCTCGCCGCCCACAGCAGGGAGCTGTAGACCAAGCCACACGGCAACCAGCCCCAGAGCGCGCCCAGCAGCAGGGCACGGGGCAGGCTGGACACCGGCAGCAAACGGCTGGCGACGGGCTGGATATAGCGCCACAGGCCGCGTCCGAGGCTTTCGATGCGGGTCAGG
Organism: Pseudomonas palleroniana; assembly: GCF_022836895.1. Taxonomy (NCBI): domain Bacteria; kingdom Pseudomonadati; phylum Pseudomonadota; class Gammaproteobacteria; order Pseudomonadales; family Pseudomonadaceae; genus Pseudomonas; species Pseudomonas palleroniana. The sequence goes on from NZ_CP092411.1 coordinate 2,259,535, forward strand.
CCGCTCCACCAGCCGGCCAGATACAGGCCCATGCTGATCAGCAGTAGCCCGGCAAGCACGCGCATGAACATCGCCGCGGGGCTGTTGGCCAGCGCCCAGCCGGCCAGGCCGATCAACAACCCGGCCGTCGCGTAGCTGAGGATGCGCCCCAGGTTGTAGGCCAGCAGCAGGCGGAACCTGTGGCCGCGTTGGTGCTTGGGAATCGCCAGGGTCAGCGCACCCATCAGCCCGCCACACATGCCCAGGCAATGGCCGCCACCGAGCAAACCGAGGATCAGCGCCGAGACCAGCAGGGGGGCCAGCTCAAGCATGGGGAGGGTCTTTGGGCGGTTGTTCCGGGCCGTTCGCTTCGTCGATGGCGGCCAGGTGGTTCGGGTCCTGATCGTCGAACAGCACGCTGTGGGCCGGGCCGTCGAGGTCTTCGTACTGGCCGCTGTCCACGGCCCAGAAGAAGATGTAAATGGCCACGCCCACTAACAGCAGCGCCGCCGGGATCATCACGTATAGAGCTGGCATCTGCACTCCATGCCCGCAGGCCTCAAACCGGCAGCGGGCGGGTTACCAAGGGGGCGCCGGCTGGCTGCACATTCGGCAGGCGAGCCAGGCGCAGCGCATTGAGCACCACAGTCAAGGAACTGAGGGACATGCCGATCGCGGCCCAGATCGGGGTGATCCAACCCAGGGCGGCAAACGGCAGCATAAGGCCATTGTACAGCCCGGCCCACAGCAGATTCTCGATGATGACCCGCCGGGTACGCCGGGCCAGGCTAAAGGCTTGCACCAGGGCATCGAGGCGGTTGGACAGCAGCACGGCGTCGGCGCTGGTTTTCGCCAGGTCCGTGGCCGACCCCATGGCCACGCTGATATCGGCGGCGGCCAGCACCGGTACATCGTTGACGCCATCACCCAGCATCAGCACGGTGCGGCCTTCCTGGTGCAAGCGTTGCAGCACCCGCAGCTTGTCATCCGGGCGCAGGCCGCCGTGGGCTTCGTCGATGCCCAGGTCGGCGGCGACGCTGGCGACCATTGGCGAACTGTCACCGGACAGCAACAGCGTGCGCCAGCCACGGGCCTTGCACGCAGCCAGCAGGGACGCTGCATCGCTGCGCAAGCGGTCATCCAGCACGAACCAGGCCAGGGCGCCATGGCTGTCGCCCAGCAGCAGCCATTGGCCGGCTGCGTCCGGTGCCTCAGGCAGCGGGCACCCACTCAGTTCGCAGACAAAGGCGGCCTGGCCGATGCGCAGGCGGCGTTCGCCCACGCGCCCCTCCAGCCCCAGCCCTGGGGCACTGATGACCTCTTCAGCGGCCAACGGCGCGCGTCCGAAGGCTCGGGCGATGGGGTGTTCGGAGCGGTTTTCGAGGGCGGCGGCGAGGCTCAGGCAGTCATCGCTGTTCAACGCGCCCACGGGGCGTATGGCACGTAACGCCAGGCGACCTTCGGTCAGGGTGCCGGTCTTGTCGAAAATCACCGTATCGATCTGGTTCAAACCTTCCAGTACATGGCCGCGAGTCAGCAGCAGCCCGAGTTTGTGCAGGGTGCCGGTGGCGGCGGTGAGGGCGGTCGGGGTGGCCAGCGACAGCGCACAAGGGCAGGTCGCCACCAGCATTGCCAGGACGATCCAGAACGCCCGCGTCGGGTCCAGTTGCCACCACGCCAGGCCGATCAGCAGCGCGGCGACCAGTGAGCACAACAGGAACCACTGCGCCGCGCGGTCGGCGATTTGCGCCAGGCGCGGTTTCTCGGCCTGGGCGCGCTCCAGCAGGCGCACGATGGCCGACAGGCGGGTGTCATGGCCCAAGGCGCGCACCTCGACGGTCAGTGCGCCTTCGATGTTCAGCGTACCGGCGGTGACGGTGTCACCGGTAAAGCGCGATTGCGGCAGGTATTCGCCGGTCAGCAGCGATTCGTCGATGCTCGATTGACCCTCGAGAATCACACCGTCGGCCGGCAGGACGGCGCCCGGATGTACCAATACCCGATCACCCAACGCCAACTCACTGAGCAGGATGCGCTCGCTCTGCCCACCGCTGTTCAAGCGCAGGCACGAGGCGGGCAACAGGTTGACCAACTGCGCGGTGGCGGCGGCGGTGCGCTCACGAGCGCGGCGTTCCAGATAGCGGCCGGCCAGCAGGAACAGCGCGAACATGCCCACCGCGTCGAAATACAGTTCGCCGGACCCGGTAATCGCGGTCCAGATGCCCGCCAGGTACGCGCCGCCAATCGCCAGGGACACCGACACATCCATGGTCAGGTGACGTGTACGCAAGTCGCGCAGGGCGCCCTTGAAAAACGGCGCGCAGCTGTAGAACACGATGGGGGTTGTGAGAAACATCGCCACCCAGCGCAGGATCACATGCAGTTCCGGGCTCAAATCGATGTTGAATTCAGGCCAGGTCGCCATGGTTGCCATCATCGCCTGGAACCACAACAAACCGGCCACCCCCAGTTGGCGCAGGGCCAGGCGGTTCTCGCCGGCCAATTGCTGGGCTGCGCGGTCGGCCTGATAGGGGTGGGCGGCATAGCCAATATGACGCAGTTCACCGAGCAACCGGCTCAACGGCAATTGAGCGTCGGCCCAGCGGACTTGCAAGCGATGGTTGGACAGGTTCAGCCGCGCCTCCGCCACAGCGGGCAGGCTGCGCAGGTGTTTTTCGATCAGCCAGCCACACGCGGCGCAACTGATGCCTTCCATCAACAGGGTGGCTTCCGCCAGTTCGCCTTCGTGGCGTACAAAGGGCTTTTGCACGTCGGCGCGGTCGTACAGCGCCAATTCGTCCACGAGTTGCACCGGCAACGCCTCGGGGTTGGCCGAGGCTTCGCTGCGGTGCTGGTAGTAGCTTTCCAGCCCACCGGCAACGATGGCTTCGGCCACCGCCTGGCAGCCTGGGCAACACAACTCACGGGGTTCACCCAGGATCTGCGCGGTAAACCGGCTGCCCGCCGGGACGGGCAGGGCGCAGTGGTAGCAGGGGATGGGGCTGGTCATGGTCGGGTTACTGGTCTTCAGCACCTTGCAGCGGTTCGTCACCCAACAGCAGGTCCTTGTCGTGGCTGACCTGCTCTTCTTCGAACAGGCGCCAGGTCTTGTCACCTTCTACGCCGAGCAGTTCCACGAAGCGTCGGCCGTCGACCTTGTCGGTGACCTGACCGATGTAGCGCCCGGGTTCGCTGTCGCTACGGGTCAGGATGATCTTGCGGTCCTTCTGCGGCTGGGTTGGCGAAATCAGGTTCAACTCCAGCGTATTCGGGTTGCTGTTGCCGGTCAGGCGCAGGTCGACTTCGCCAGTCAGCTCGTCCAGGTGCACCGATGCACGCAGTTGCAGGGTCTGCGCCAGTTGTTCGCGATCCAGGGAGCGGTTGATGCCTTTGCCGGCCTCGTAATAGTTGTCGTTGACCAGGTTGTCGGGGTTTTTCACCGCGATAGTCACCATGGACAGGGTCAAGGTCACCGAGCAGGCCAGGATGCCAATGATGATCCAGGGCCAAAGGTGCTTGTACCAAGGGCTTGCGGCAGTTGCTGCGGGCATTGTGGCGCTCTCTTTTAACGGGCTTTTTGTTTATCGGACCTGGGGGCCGATGAATCGGCTCTTGGCTTCAACGTGGACGCTGTCGTCATCGGCATCCTTGAGGATGAATTGCACCTCGTTGGTGCTCGACGGCAGTTGCTCGGGGGCGCTGGACAGTTCCACCGGCATGCTGAAGATATCCCCGGCGGCGACTTTGATCTCGCGGCGGCCTTGCAGCTTGAGGTCCGGCAGGCCCGCTGCGTCGAGCACGTAGGTGTGGTCGCGCTGGTCTTTGTTCATGATCTTCAGGCTGTAGACGTTTTCGATGCGGCCTTCGGCGTTTTCGCGGTAGAGCACGCGGTCTTTGCTGACGTCGAAGCCCACCAGCGAGCGCATGAAAAATGCCGTGACCAGCAGGCTGATCATCGCCAGCAGGACCAGGGCGTAGCCGATCAACCGTGGGCGCAGCTTGTGAGTCTTCTGCCCGGACAGGTTGTGCTCGGTGGTGTAGCTGATCAGGCCGCGTGGGTAGTCCATCTTGTCCATGATGTTGTCGCACGCGTCGATACAGGCGGCGCAACCGATGCATTCGATTTGCAGGCCGTCGCGGATGTCGATCCCGGTCGGACAGACCTGCACGCACATCGTGCAATCGATGCAATCGCCCAGGCCCTGGGCCTTGTAGTCGACGCCTTTTTTGCGCGGGCCACGCACTTCACCGCGACGCGGGTCGTAGGAGACGATCAAGGTGTCTTTGTCGAACATCACGCTCTGGAAGCGTGCGTACGGGCACATGTAGATGCACACCTGTTCACGTAGCCAGCCGGCGTTGCCATAGGTGGCGAGGGTGAAGAAGCCCACCCAGAAATAGGACCAGCCATCGGCCTGGCCGGTGAAGAAGTCGAACACCAGCTCGCGGATCGGCGAGAAGTAGCCGACAAAGGTCATGCCGGTGACAAAGCCGATCGACAGCCACAGGCTGTGCTTGCTCAATTTTCGCAGGAACTTGTTGATGCCCATCGGCGCTTTGTCGAGCTTGATGCGCTGGTTGCGATCGCCTTCGGTGACCTTTTCGCACCACATGAAGATCCAGGTCCACACGCTTTGCGGGCAGGTATAACCGCACCACACGCGACCGGCGTACACCGTGATAAAGAACAGGCCGAATGCGGCAATGATCAACAGGCCCGACAGCAGGATGAAATCCTGGGGCCAGAAGGTCGCGCCAAAAATGAAGAATTTACGTTCCGGCAGGTTCCACCACACCGCCTGGTGGCCCCCCCCAGTTCAGCCATACCGTGCCGAAATAGAGCAGGAACAGACCGGCACCGCCGAGCATGCGCAAATTACGGAACAGGCCGGTGAAGGCGCGGGTGTAGATCTTCTCTCGCGAGGCGTAGAGATCGACCGTGTTGCTGGCGTTTTTGGCAGGCGGGGTAACGTCATGTACCGGTATCTGGTTGCTCATCATTGCATCCCACGGCGGTGGAGACTTGCCTCGGCCAGTACGTGCCGGCCGGGGTCAAATTGGGGTGTGGCAGTGGCCTAATGATACGCCCCCGGTGGTGCTGCAAGGGTGCGACCTTTGGTCGCGTTGGGGGGAATTCAATTGATGGTATATGTGATCTGGATCAATTGACTTGGGAAGTATGGACGGTTTTTGCGTCAAGGCGGGTCATTCGTTCCATGGATTGAGCAACGGAACGCCGCTGGATCGAAAGTCGCAGACATTGCGCGTCACGACGGTCAGCCCATGCACCAGCGCTGTCGCGGCGATCAGTGCATCACTCTCATTAGCCTGGTCGGGTACATGCAATTGCGCACAACGCAGCGCAACTGCGGCATCGACAGGCAGGATCCTGGCATCAAAGGCGGGCATTACGTGCTTTTTCAGCCAGGTTCGTAACACCTTCCCTTGCATTGGGTCTCGACGTTCAATGCGCAAGACGCCGGTCTCCAGCTCCTTGAGGGTGATAGCCGAGATGAACATGCGTGGAGCAATGACACTTTTTGCCCAGGCGACGACTTTGGCGTCAGCCTGGGGTTTACGAAGTTCAGAGATTACGTTGGTGTCGAGCAGGTACATCAAGAGAGGTCCACAGGTCGATGGATGATCACGGCACGTTCGGTTTCGAACTCGATATCGGCCGCTTCCGACATCACCAGCAGGTCAACGATGTCAGCATCGAGGCCTGTCAGTTTCTGGTAGTCCTCAATGCTTAGCAGGACATGGGCAGGCTTGCCGCGATCGGTGATAAAAACCGGCCCTTGGCGAGCGGCTTTTTTGGCACCACTTGTGTCTTGATTGAATTCCCGGCTGGAAATGGTGGTGATGGTCATGGGGTATCCCCCTTCGTCAGATTTTATGTAGGCACGTTACTACTTAGGTTCTAGCAGGAGCAAGTCCGAGGCTACGAGTGGTCATTCTGTGGGGGAACAAACAACAAAGCCCTGCGTAGCTGTCGCTGCGCAGGGCTTTGTTGATAGTCAGGTTTACTGCTCTTCGGTCTGCTTATCCCCATGGGACAGGCTGTAGACATATGCCGCCAGCAGATGCACCTTGTCATTGCCTTGCAGTTGCTCCTGGGCAGGCATCTGGCCCTGGCGGCCGTAACGGATGGTCTGCTGCAGTTGGGCGAAGCTGGAGCCGTAGATGAATGCACCCGGATGAGTCAGGTCGGGGGCGCCCATCGCCGGGGTGCCTTTACCGGCGGGACCGTGGCAGGCCACGCAGTTGGCGGCGAAGAGTTTCGCGCCGTTGGCCGCGTCGGCTTTGGCCCCTTCCGGCAACTTGCGGCCGTCGAGGTTGGTCACCACAAAGGCTGCCACGTCGGCCACGCCTTGTTCGCCGATCACCTCGGCCCACGCCGGCATCACCGCGTGGCGGCCTTTCATGATGGTTTCCTTGATGGTGGCCGGTTCGCCACCCCAGCGCCAATCGGCATCGGTCAGGTTGGGGAAACCGTAGGCGCCCTTGGCGTCGGAACCGTGGCACACCGAGCAGTTGGAGGCGAACAGGCGACCCCCCATCTTCAGGGCTTGCGGGTCCTTGGCGACTTCTTCAATCGGCATTGCGGCGAACTTGGCGAAGATCGGGCCGAACTTGGCGTCTGACTTGGCCATTTCCTTTTCCCATTCGTGCACACCGGTCCAGCCGGTCTGGCCGTTGGCGAATGGGGTTTGCTTGTCGGTGTCGAGATAGTTGTAGCCGGGCAGCAAGCCCTTCCAATTGCCGAGGCCGGGATACAGCGCCAGGTAGCCGAGGGCGAAGATGATGGTGCCGACGAACAGCATGAACCACCATTTGGGCAGCGGGTTGTCGTACTCCTCGATGCCGTCGAACGAGTGGCCGACGGTTTCGTCGGTCTGCTCGGCGCGCTGGCCCCGGCGGGTGGACAGCAGCAGCCAGGTCAGGGCGAAGATGGTACCCAGACTGAGGACTGTGACGTACAGACTCCAGAACGTAGTCATTCTTTGTTACTCCTAGAAGCTTGCTCGACGTGCTTGATGGCTTCGGGATCATCCGCAAAGGGCAGCATGGTCGCGTCGTCAAACTCCGACTTGCGCTTGGGGCTGAACACCCACAACGCCAGGCCGATAAAGGCCACCATCACCACAACGGTGCCCAGGCCTCGAATCATCCCGATATCCATGTAGGTCACCGTTTGCTTTTGATGAGGGTGCCAAGGCCCTGCAGGTAGGCCACCAATGCGTCCATTTCGGTCTTGCCCTTCACTGCGGCGGCTGCACCGGCGATGTCTTCATCGGTGTAGGGCACGCCCAGGGTGCGCAAGACTTCCATCTTCTTCGCGGTGTCCTTGCCGTCGAGCTTGTTTTCCACGAGGAACGGATACGCCGGCATTTTCGACTCCGGCACAACGTTGCGCGGGTTGTACAAGTGCGCACGCTGCCAGTCATCGGAGTAACGCCCGCCGACACGGGCCAGGTCCGGGCCGGTACGCTTGGAACCCCACAGGAACGGGTGGTCCCACACGCTTTCACCAGCAACCGAATAGTGCCCATAGCGTTCGGTTTCGGCGCGGAACGGGCGGATCATCTGCGAGTGGCAGCCGACACAGCCGTTGGCGATGTAGACGTCGCGCCCTTCCAGTTCAAGGGCGGTGCGCGGCTTCATGCCTTCGACCGGTTTGTTGGTGACGTCCTGGAAGAACAGCGGGACGATCTGGGTCAGGCCGCCGATACTGACGGCGATGACCATGAAGAAGGCCAGCAGGCCGATATTCTTCTCGACTACTTCATGCTTCATCAGTGGGCTCCCACAACGGCGATCTTGGCGGCGGCTTCGGCTTCTGCAGGGTCCGAGGCACGCACGGTGCGCCAGACGTTGTAGGCCATGAACAGCATGCCGGCGGCAAAGAACGCACCGCCCAGGGCACGGACGATGTAGCCCGGATGGCTGGCTTGCAGCGCTTCGACGAAGGAGTAGGTGAGGGTGCCGTCATCGTTGATCGCACGCCACATCAGGCCCTGGGTGATGCCGTTGACCCACATCGAGGCGATGTAGAGCACGGTGCCGATGGTGGCCAGCCAGAAGTGCGTGTTGATCAGCCCGACGCTGTGCATCTGCGCACGGCCGAACAGTTTGGGGATCATGTGGTACAGCGCGCCGATGGAGATCATCGCCACCCAACCGAGGGCGCCGGCGTGTACGTGGCCGATGGTCCAGTCGGTGTAGTGCGACAGCGAGTTGACGGTCTTGATCGCCATCATCGGGCCTTCGAAGGTCGACATGCCGTAGAACGCCAGGGACACCACGAGGAAGCGCAGGATCGGGTCGGTGCGCAATTTATGCCAGGCGCCCGACAGGGTCATCATGCCGTTGATCATGCCGCCCCAGCTCGGGGCCAGCAGGATGATCGACATCGCCATGCCTAGGGACTGCGCCCAGTCCGGCAGCGCGGTGTAGTGCAGGTGGTGCGGGCCGGCCCAGATGTACAGGGTGATCAGTGCCCAGAAGTGCACGATGGACAGGCGATACGAGTAGATCGGCCGTTCGGCCTGCTTGGGCACGAAGTAGTACATCATCCCCAGGAAACCGGTGGTGAGGAAGAAGCCTACGGCGTTGTGGCCGTACCACCACTGGATCATCGCATCCGTTGCCCCGGCGTAGGCCGAGTAGGATTTGAACCAGCTCACCGGCAAGGAGGCGTGGTTGACGATGTGCAGCATCGCCGTCACCAGGATGAACGCGCCGTAGAACCAGTTACCCACATAGATGTGCTTGGTCTTGCGCTTGACGATGGTGCCGAAGAACACCACGGCGTAGGTCACCCACACGATGGCGAGCAAAATGGCGATCGGCCATTCCAGCTCGGCGTATTCCTTGGTGGTGGTGTAGCCCAGCGGCAGGGTGATGATGGCGCCGAGGATCACGGCTTGCCAGCCCCAGAAGGTGAATGCGGCGAGGCCGTCGGAGATCAGTCGCGTCTGGCAGGTTCGCTGCACGACATAGTAGGAGGTGGCAAACAATGCACATCCGCCGAAGGCGAAAATCACCAGGTTGGTGTGCAGCGGGCGCAGGCGGCCGAAGGTCGTCCATGGCAAGCCGAAATTCAATTGCGGCCAGACCAGTTGCGAGGCGATGAACACCCCGAGCCCCATGCCAAGGATCCCCCAGACCACCGTCATGATGGCGAACTGGCGGACTACCTTATAGTTATAAGCAGTCGGACTGATTGCTGTGCTCATTCTAAGGTTCCACGGTTTAGGTTTTTTTATAGGTAAAATCGGCCGCAAGTATGTAGAAAGCGAGGGGTCATTGCAACGCAATGACTGACCTGTATCAATGCGTTCCACGCCAGATTCTGCGCCCTTTCCATGTTTGGTGTAAGGACAAAATCCGAAATCAAAAGCTGATCGAGTGGACAAGAAAATTTGGGGGCCGCAACAATAGTCGTGCGTACGCCAGGATCAGTCCGCTGTGCAAGCAAGCGTAGACCCGAATGGCGAGAGGGGAAAGTTGTGCTTTGGAAGGGTGTGACACTTGGTCGCGTTAAAAGTCCCCCTGTGGCGAGGGAGCTTGCTCCCGCTGGAGTGCGAAGCGCTCCTAAGGTTTTGGGGCCGCTTCGCAGCCCAGCGGGAGCAAGCTCCCTCGCCACTGGTAAGTTGCCGCCCCGCAGTGGGGCGGCGTTCAGGGGTTATTGCGACTGGCTTTCTGGCGTTGCGCCATCAGCGTTGTGCGACAGGCTATAAACGTAGGCGGCCAACAGATGCACCTTGTCATTACCTTGCAGCACGTCCTGCGCCGGCATCTGGCCTTGGCGGCCGTGGCGGATGGTCTGCTGCAGCTGCGCCAGACTGGTGCCGTAGATAAACCCGGCAGGCTCGGTCAGGTTCGGCGCGCCCATGGCTTCCATGCCGTGGCCTTGCGGACCGTGGCAGGCCACGCACGTGGTGTTGAAGGCCGCTTGGCCTGCGGCCAGGTCGGCAGTGCTGTCGGCCGGCAATGGCAGCTTGGCCAGGTCATGACGCACATAGGCGGCGACGTTTTTTACCCCGTCTTCGCCGAGTATTTCACCCCAGGCCGGCATTGCCGCGTGACGACCGTTCAAGATCGTGGCCTTGATCGCTTCAGGTGAACCGCCCCAGCGCCAGATATTGTCCGCCAGGTTCGGGAAGCCATAGGCACCCTTGGCATCCGAGCCGTGGCACACCGCGCAGTTGGAGGCGAACAAGCGGCCGCCCATTTTCAGCGCTTGCGGATCTTTCGCGACTTCTTCCACGGGCATGGCTGAGAATTTGGCGAAGATCGGCCCGAACTTGGCGTCGGCCTTGGCCATTTCCTTGTCCCATTCCTTATTCTGGGTCCAACCGTCTTCATAGCCCGGCAATACGCCTTTCCAGTTGCCCAGGCCCGGGTAGAGGATCAGATAGCCGACGGCGAACACCAGGGTGCCGGCGAACAGCATGAACCACCACTGGGGCAGCGGGTTGTCATATTCCTCGATGCCATCGAAGGCATGGCCCATGGTCTGGTCGACACTGCCCTTGGTCTCGCCCTTGCGGGTGCCGATCAATAGCCAGGTCAGGCCGATCAGGCTGCCGAGGGTCAGTACGCAGATCCATGTACTCCAAAAGGTAGTCATGGCCGAGTGCTCCTTGTTACAGGCTCTTCTTGAGCGTCGGATGGAGAGGGTTCATCGGCGAACGGCAGCAGGCGTGCCTGCTCGAATTCCGCATTGCGCCGGTTGTTGAACACCCACAGCGACAGGCCGATAAAGGCGATGGCGACCACCAGCGTGCCGAGGCCGCGGATGGTGCCCGCATCGAATTCAAATCCCATGGCTCACCTCTTGCTCTTGATGGCAGTGCCGAGTACTTGCAGGTACGCAACCAGCGCATCCATCTCGGTCTTGCCCTTGAGGCTGGCGACGGCGCCACTGATGTCGTCGTCGGTGTACGGCACACCGAGGGTGCGCATCACTTTCAACTTGGTTTCGGTGTGGCTGCTGTCCACGGGGGCGGTGACCAGCCACGGGTAGGCCGGCATTTTCGACTCCGGCACCACGTTGCGCGGGTTGTACAAGTGCGCGCGGTGCCAATCGTCCGAGTAGCGTGCGCCGACGCGCGCCAGGTCCGGCCCAGTGCGTTTGGAGCCCCACAGGAACGGGTGGTCCCACACGCTCTCGCCGGCTACCGAGTAGTGACCGTAACGCTCGGTCTCGGCGCGGAACGGGCGGATCATCTGCGAGTGGCACTGTACGCAGCCCTCGCGGATGTAGATGTCGCGGCCTTCCAGTTGCAGCGCGGTGTAGGGCTTCATGCCTTCGACCGGCTTGTTGGTCACGTCCTGGAAGAACAGCGGGACGATCTGGGTCAGGCCGCCGATGCTTACGGCGAACACCATCAGCAGCATCAGCAGGCCGACGTTCTTTTCAATCGTTTCGTGTTTCATCACGGACTCCTCAGGCCATCTGCGCAGCAGCGGCGACTTCGACAGGTTGTGCCGAACGCACGGTGCGCCATGTGTTGTAAGCCATCAGCAACATGCCGGTGAGGAACACCGCACCGCCCACCAAGCGCACGATGAAGCCCGGATGGCTGGCCACCAGGGTCTCGACAAACGAGTAGGTCAAGGTGCCGTCTTCGTTGACTGCACGCCACATCAGGCCCTGGGCGATGCCGTTGACCCACATCGAGGCGATGTAGAGCACGGTGCCGATGGTGGCCAGCCAGAAGTGCGCGTTGATCAGGCCGAGGCTGTACATCTGCTCGCGGCCGAAGACTTTCGGGATCATGTGGTACAGCGCGCCGATGGAGATCATCGCCACCCAACCGAGGGCGCCGGCGTGTACGTGGCCGATGGTCCAGTCGGTGTAGTGGGAGAGGGCGTTGACAGTCTTGATCGCCATCATCGGGCCTTCGAAGGTCGACATGCCGTAGAACGCCAGGGACACCACGAGGAAGCGCAGGATCGGGTCGCTGCGCAGCTTATGCCAGGCGCCCGACAGGGTCATCATGCCGTTGATCATGCCGCCCCAGCTCGGTGCCAGCAGCACCAGGGACATCACCATGCCCAGGGACTGCGCCCAGTCCGGCAGCGCGGTGTAGTGCAGGTGGTGAGGGCCGGCCCAGATGTACAGGGTGATCAGCGCCCAGAAGTGCACGATGGACAAGCGGTAGGAATACACCGGGCGTTCGGCCTGTTTGGGCACGAAGTAGTACATCATGCCGAGGAAGCCCGCCGTCAGGAAAAAGCCGACCGCGTTATGCCCGTACCACCATTGCACCATGGCATCTGTTGCACCGCCGTAGGCCGAGTAGGACTTGGTCCAGCTCACCGGCAGCGAGGCATGGTTGACGATGTGCAGGATGGCCACGGTGATGATGAACGCCCCGAAGAACCAGTTGCCGACGTAGATGTGCTTGGTCTTGCGCTTCATCACCGTGCCGAAGAACACCACACCGTAGGCGACCCAGACGATGGCGATCAAAATGGCGATCGGCCATTCCAGCTCGGCGTATTCCTTGGAGGTGGTGTAGCCCAACGGCAGGCTGATGGCCGCCAGCACAATCACCAGTTGCCAGCCCCAGAAGCAGAACGCGGCGATTTTCGGCGCGAACAGCTGCGTCTGGCAGGTGCGTTGTACCGAGTAAAAGGAACTGGCGAACAGCGCGCAGCCACCGAAGGCGAAGATCACCGCATTGGTATGCAGCGGGCGCAAGCGGCCGAAGCTGGTCCAGGGCAAATCGAAGTTGAGTGCAGGCCAGACCAATTGGGCGGCGAGAAAAACCCCGAGCCCCATGCCGACGATGCCCCACACCACCGTCATAATGGCGAATTGGCGGACCACCTTGTAGTTATAGGCGGTACTTAAAGTAGTGTTCATGGTTCCCCATCCACGGTTCAACCCAAGCCAATGCGGCACTTGGGCTGGAGTTATAGGCAGACTAAAAAGCGAGGCAAGCATGGGCAAAGAGCACAAGGCCAGTATTGACGGGGATCAATGGGCGCACTGCGTGCAGGAACGCGGCTGGTTGTGGGATGTCGCGCAAGGGGCGGGCGCGCGTGAGCCTGTGACCCTGATCCTGGCCCACGGTGCCGGTGCGCCGATGGACTCCTCGTTCATGAACGACATGGCTGCACGCCTTGCCGGGCATGGCGTGAACGTGTTGCGCTTTGAATTTCCCTACATGGCCCAGCGCCGGCTGGACGGCGGCAAGCGCCCACCGAACCCGGCACCGAAACTGCTGCAGGCGTGGCGTGAGGTGTATGTCGAGGTGCGACGTCATGTCGCTGGGAAACTGGCGATTGGCGGCAAGTCCATGGGCGGGCGCATGGCCAGTTTGTTGGCCGATGAATTGGCTGCCGATGGGCTGGTGTGCCTGGGTTATCCGTTCTATGCCGTGGGCAAGCCGCAAAAGCCACGGGTCGAGCACCTGGCCGGGTTGAACACCGCGACGTTGATTGTGCAGGGCGAGCGCGATGCCCTGGGTAATCGGGAGGCGGTCGAGGGGTATGCGTTATCGCCGAGCATCGAGGTGATGTGGCTGGTGGCGGGTGATCATGATTTGAAGCCGTTGAAGGCGTCGGGGTTCAGCCATGAGCAGCATCTGGAGGCTGCGGCGGTGCAGGTTGCTGAGTTTCTCGGTGCCTGATAGGGCCCAATCGGGGGCAAGCCCCCTCCCACTGGACTGTCGTCACACATAGCAATCTGTGAACCCGATCCAATGTGGGAGGGGGCTTGCCCCCGATCGCGATCTACCGGTTGAAACGCTCTACCAACGAGTACTGGGTATTGGCGGTATGCGTCAGCTCTTCACTCAATTGCGCCGAGTTCAGTGCCTGTTCCGAGGTCTGGTCCGCCAACAGCGCAATGGTGCTGATGTTGCGGCTGATCTCTTCGGCGACCGAGCTTTGCTCCTCGGTGGCGGCGGCGATCTGGGTGGTCATGTCGGTGATATGGGCGACCGCTTCGCTGATGCCCACCAACGCCTGATCCGCTTCCATCACCCGTGCCACGCCCTCTTCGGCCTGGCGATGCCCGGCGTCCATGGTTTGTACTGCGGCGCTGGCGGTCTGCTGCAGCTTGGCGATCAACGTGTGGATCTGCCCGGTGGACTCAGCCGTACGTTGCGCCAACTGGCGTACTTCGTCGGCCACTACCGCAAAACCACGCCCCATTTCGCCGGCGCGGGCCGCTTCGATGGCGGCGTTGAGTGCCAGCAGGTTGGTCTGGTCGGCGATGCCTTTGATCACATCGACCACGCCGCCGATTTCATCGCTGTCCTTGGCCAGTTGGGTGACGGTTACGCCGGTTTCACCCACGGCAACGGACAGGCGCTGAATCGCCTCGCGGGTTTCCCCGGCGATGTCGCGGCCACGACCGGTCAGGCGATTGGCTTCCTGGGTGGCGTCGGCGGTGCGTTGTACGTGGCTGGCCACTTCCTGGGTCGTCGCCGCCATCTGGTTGACGGCGGTCGCCACCTGTTCGGTTTCCACGCGCTGGCGTTCCAGGCCGCTGGAGCTGTTATGCGCCAGGGTGTTGGACTGTGCGGCCTGGTCGTTGAGGTGTTCGGCCGTGTCCTGCAAGCGCGTAAGGCAAGTCTTCAGGCGTGCCTCCTGGCTGAGGATCGACATCTCCAGGCGCGCCTGTGAACCGCGGCTGTCGGTGTACATCTGCGCGATCAACGGGTCGGAGGTGGTCTGCTCGGCCAGGCGCATCAGGCGCTTGAGGCCGCGCTGTTGCCAGCTCAGGCCCAGCAGGCCGAGTGGCACCGACAACCCCGCCGCAAGGGCAAAGCCCCAGTGGGAGTTGAGTGACGCACCGATCATGAAGCTCAACTGGCTCACCAGGATAAACGGCAGCCAGTCCTGCAGCACCGGCAGCCACTTGTCACGCTGGGGAATCGCCGACTTGCCCTGGTTGATGCGTTGATAGAGCGCTTCGGCCCGGCGGATCTGCTCGGCGGTGGGTTTGACGCGCACCGATTCGTAGCCGACCACCTGGTTGCCCTCGAAGACGGGCGTCACATAGGCGTTAACCCAGTAGTGATCGCCGGTCTTGCAGCGGTTCTTGACAATGCCCATCCATGGCAAGCCTTGTTTGAGCGTTGACCACATATGCCCGAACACCGCAGCCGGCACATCCGGGTGACGCACCAGGTTGTGCGGAGCACGGAGCAGTTCGTCGCGGGAGAACCCACTGATTTCGACGAAAGCGTCGTTGCAGTAGGTGATGACCCCTTTGGCATCTGTGGTGGAGATCAACCGTTGCTGAGCGGGGAAGGTACGTTCGCGCTGTGTAACGGGTTGGTTATTACGCATGATTGTTCAATCCGCAAGGCTTTCAGGGGTTATCGGTCGCGGCAGGCTTTTATTTAACTTAATTTTGTAACAATCAGCCGGCCAGCATCGGGTAGGTAAACAACCCGAAGTGAAGCAGATTCAAGCCAAAATGCGTGGCGATTGCGGCGCCCAAGCCACCAAAGCGATAAGCCAGGCCATATCCGGCACCCGCAATGGTCGCCAGCAGCACCCACTGCCAGCCTGCGCCCAGGTGCACCAGGCCGAACAGGAGCGAGGCCAGCAGCAGCGCGAGGTTTTCGCCGTAGGGCAGGTGCTTCAAGCGTTGGCTCAAACCGCCCTGGATGTAGCCCCGGAACAGCGCCTCTTCCACCAGGGTCACCAGCAGCAGGTTGTTGAGTACCCACAGCCAGGCCTGTTCAGGCCATTTCGGTGCCCAGCTGACGATGCCCAGCAACGCCGCTCCACCCAGCGCGGCAACCGCTGTCAGCACCAGCGCCAGGGCGGCGACACAGATCGACAGACGCAGCGAACGGCGTGCCACGATCCACGGGCAGGCCAGCAGTAGCCAGAAGCCGATCAGGGGTTTGTCCTGATTCAGGTACATCGAGAAAGGCACTGCATCGGCGGTGAAGCGCTGCGGGGCAATGCCGCGCCCATTGTAGAAACCCGGCAGCCAATGCATGGCCAGGCCCAGGGCCAGCACTATGAACAGACCGTGGCCGAGGTAGCGCGCCCAAGGGGTGCGTTGCTGGCGTACGGCGTACCCTGCGATCAGCAGCAGGGCGACCGAGACGACCGCCAGCAGGCCCAGTTGCCCGTAGGTCAAGGCCAGTACGTAGCCGATGGAAAGAAGCGCCAGGTACAGCCAGGGCAGAGTGATCATGGGACATCCTTGGAAAAAACTGGGCGGCATTATAACGGCCGCAAGTCCAGCCAGGCATGAAAACTCCTCCACGCAATAGTTGCGATCAGGTGATTGCAAAATGTGTTTGCGGCTGGTTATAGTCGGTGCGTCTTTATCCCTTCAAAAAGATCAGCACATGCCAGCTTCCCCACGCACAGCGGTAGTCGATTCAGCGGTCAACGCTGTGGTCGTGCCGTGCGGGAACCAACAGCTTGTGCAGTTCGGTCATTACCCCCCCACCTGTCAGCAGCACGCCGGTGTACGCAGTCGTATCACCGCCGGGTGTTGGCATCGCGGGCTGATCAGCTGATCGCTGTTCCCCTCTGCCCGCCTGAAAAAAACCATTGAACTTCAGCCTTTGCTGAGTCGGCTTTTTTTGCCTGATTACAGGTGGTAAACATGTCTGTTCTTTCGAAACAATCCGTGGCCGCGGCGGCCTCGACGAGCCTGTTTGTGCTGCTGTGGAGCAGCGGGGCGATTTTCTCCAAGTTGGGCCTGGCCCATTCATCGCCCTTCGCTTTTCTGTTGATCCGTTTTGCTATCGCCCTGGTCGGGCTGGTACTGCTGATACCGCTCTTCAAGCTGAAACTGCCGCGTCCCGGCAAGCCGCTGTGGTATGCGGTGGCAACCGGGCTGGTGTTGTTGGGCGCGTACCAGATTTTCTATCTGCTGGCCCTGGACCTCAAAGTCACCCCGGGGGTGATGGCAACCATCATGGGGGTACAACCGATCCTCACCGTGGTGCTGATGGAACGTCAGCGTTCATTGCGCCGGATGCTCGGCCTGGGCCTGGGGCTGGCGGGGCTGATCATGGTGGTCTATCAAGGCATCGGCTTGTCCGGGATGTCCCTGGCGGGGATGCTGTTCGGGCTGCTGGCGCTGGCGAGCATGACCTTTGGCTCGATCATGCAAAAGCGCATCACCGACAACCCTTTGGGCACGCTGCCGGTGCAATACCTGGCTGGCTTGTTGTTGTGCGCGGTGTTTGTACCGTTTCAGCCATTCCACTATGAACACAGCGCCGGCTTTTACCTGCCGGTGCTGTGGATGGGGCTGGTGGTGTCGTTGTTGGCGACGCTGTTGCTGTACCGCCTGATCGCCCGGGGCAACCTGGTGAACGTCACCAGCCTGTTCTATCTGGTGCCGGCGGTGACGGCGGTCATGGACTACCTGATCTTCGGCAATAAGCTCGCAGTGTTGAGCCTGTCAGGCATGGGCTTGATCATCATCGGCCTGGTCTTCGTCTTCCGTAAAAACTGACGCATGTAGTGAGCGGGCTTGCCCCGCGCTGGGGGGCGCAGCCGCCCCAAAACCAGGCGCCTGAGTTCTGCCTGGAAGAACGCGGTGGCCGGTTTAGGGCGGCTGCGCCACCCAGCGCGGGGCAAGCCCGCTCACTACAGAGGTGTTCAAGGTTTTTTCGGGCGCAGTACCAGCCACAACGCCCCGGCGATCAATATTCCACCATACAGATGCGCCATCGACAGCGGCTCATCCAGCAACAATGCGCCCCACAAAACCCCGAACGGCGGAATCATGAAGGTCACGGTCATCGACTTCACCGGCCCGATGGACGACAGCAGGCGGAAGTACAGGATGTAGGCGAACGCCGTACACACCAACCCCAACCCGAGTAGCGACAACCACACCTGCCAACCACCCCAACTGGCCGGGGGATGGCTGATTGCGCTGTAGGCGAATAGGGGCAGCAGAAACAGCGTAGCCCCCAGCATGCTGCCCAATGCGGCGAGCCGGCTGTCCAACCCGCCACGCTGATCCAGCCAGCGCCGCGCCAGGAAACCGGCAAAACCATAGCAAGTCGTCGCCAGCAGGCAGGCCAGCGCGCCCATCAACAATTGCAGGTCAAACGCCACCGGCCCGGCGCGTGTCAGCACGCCCACGCCCAGCAGACCCAGGCTGACACCGGCGATTTTTGCCGACGTCAGCCGTTCGCTGAAGAACAGCCCGCCGATCAGTACGCCCATCAGCGGCGTGGTGGCATTGAAGATCGCCGAGTAGCCCGCCGGCAAGACCTGGGCCGCCACCGAGTACATCGTCGCGGGAATCCCCGAGTTGATCACACCCAGCAGCAGCACGGTTTTGAACTTGCCCTGGAAGTCCCAGTTGACGCGCATGATCGTCAGGATCACCAGCAAGCCGGCGGCGGCGATCGACACGCGAAAGAACGCGGTCGGCACGGTACCGATTTCCGGCGCGATGATGCGCATGAACAGGAAGCTGGCCCCCCAGATGGCAGCCAGCCCCAACAGGTACAAGGTGTCGAGGCGTCTCACGGAACACTCCTACATCAATAAGGCGGCGAGTGTTGCATGACCCCGTGACGGATTACACGACAAACCGCGTGACCAGACCATTGAGGTCCACGGCCAGGCGTGACAGCTCATGGCTGGCTGCCGAGGTCTGGGTGGCACCGGCGGCGGTCTGGGTGGACAGGTCGCGAATGTTGACCAGGCTGCGGTCCACATCGCGGGCAACCAGCGCCTGCTGCTCGGCGGCACTGGCGATCACCAGGTTGCGCTGGCTGATCTGTGAAATGGCGGCGGTGATTTTCTCCAGCGCGCTGCCGGCGCTGTTGGCTCGCTGCAAGGTCTGGCCCGCGTGTTCGGCGCTGCTGTTGAGGGCGTCGACGGTGTTCTGAGTGCCTTGCTGGATGCCGTTGATCATCTGTTCGATTTCTTCGGTGGAGTCCTGGGTGCGCTGCGCCAGGGAGCGTACTTCATCGGCCACCACGGCGAACCCGCGCCCGGCCTCACCGGCACGCGCCGCTTCGATGGCGGCATTGAGCGCCAGCAGGTTGGTCTGCGCGGCGATACCGCGGATGACTTCCAGCACCTTGCTGATGTCTTGCGCCTGTACCGCGAGGCCCTCGGCTTTGGTCGAGGCACCGAGCACTTCGTCGACCAGGTTCTGGATCGAGCTGATGGTTTCGCTGATCTGGTAATGACCGTGCTTGCTGTCTTCGTCCGACGCCTTGGAGGCCTCGGCGCTGGACACCGCATTGCCGGCCACTTCGTCCACGGCAGTGCTCATTTCAGTGACGGCGGTGGCGGCCTGTTCGATCTCGTCGTTCTGCGCCTGCAGGCCACGCGTGCTCTGTTCCATCACCGAACTCATCTCTTCGGCCGCCGAGGCCAGCTGTTGCGCCGATTCGCTGATGCCACGGATAGTGCCCTGCAACTGCGCCTGCATGGTGGCCAGGGCCGACAGCAGTTGGGCGGGCTCGTCCTTGCCGCTGACGCTGATCGGTTGGCTCAAGTTGCCGCCGGCGATGCTGCGTGCCACGGTCAGCGCCTGGGCGAGCGGGGCGGTGATGCTACGGGTCAGCAGCCACGCCAGCAGCAAGGTGGCGATCAATGCGCACAGGATGATCAGGCCGACAATCCACTGCGCGCTGAAATAGGTCTGCGCGGAGGCGTTCACTGCGGTTTCCACGCCGTTCTGGTTGAAGGTAATCATGTCCTCCAGGCTCTTGCCGAGGATCAGGCCCTGTGGTGCGAGACGACTGTTGAGCAGGTCAATGGCATCCTGTTGCTGATCCTTGTCGACCAGGGCGACGATCTGTGCGACGAGCGTCAGATAAGTATTTACGTTGTCTTCGAGCTGCTTGAGCATGCCGCGCTCTTCGTCGTCGCTGAGCAGGGCCTTGTGATGGTCCAGCAGGGTTTGCAGCTCGGCGCGCTGGCGCGTGATCAGGGCTTTGCTGTTGTCGCGGATGCGTGATTCGTCGGTGGTCGCCAGGCGCAGGGCCTCCAGGCGAATACTGGCCACCAGGGCCGCGCTGTCGTGAATGTTCTCGATGCTGGGCATCCACGACGCTTCGATGACCTGCGCGCTTTGTCGCAACTTGGCCATCTGGCCCAGGCCGAACATCCCGACAATCACCAGCAAGCCGGCCAGCACCCCAAAACTCAGACTGGCACGTAGACCGATCCGCATATTCCTCAATGACATCTCAACGCTCCTTGGGTGATTAGTACCTGTTCCCGGATCGGTCTTCTGACCTTGTTAGGGTGGGAGAAGGGGGCGCTGTATATCAAAGTGCCATCAATGTAGTAATCAGGGTTTCCCTTACGCTGTATCACCACCCTTGCCGAGACTTTCATCTGCGAAGCCGGGTTGTTTTGCAGCGCACAAACCTCAGGCACCGCCGTTGCTGGCTCACAGCGCGGAGGGCGCGGCTGCGCCAAGTGCATTTATTGACTGCTTGGTCGAGTTATAAAAATTGAAAATAAATGTACAAAACCACTAAGGCTGTACAGCGAGGTTGGAAAAATCATCCTTCTCCTGCCACGGTTCACTGGCTAAGCTCAGGTTTCCCTGACGCCGCTTGAGGTTTTCCGCATGTCGCAGCACGCCCTCGCAATTGCCCGGATGATCCTGGATGGCTTCGACGATTACCGTGAGCACTTCCGCCGTATCACCGATGGTGCCCGCGAGCGTTTCGAAAAGGCTCAATGGCAGCAAGGCCAGGCGGCGTCGGCGGCGCGTATCAACCTGTATGAAGAGAAAGTCGGCGAAGTCACGGCGCGCCTGCGGGCCGGTTTCCCGGCAGCGGTGCTGCTGGAGGTCGATCAGTGGCCCTTGGTCAAGAGCGCGTATATCGGCCTGATCGACCTGCGCTTCGATGATGAGCTGTCGGAGACCTGGTACAACTCGATCTTCTGCGGCCTGTTCAGCCATGACCTGATCAGCGACGGCTGTATGTTCATTCACACCACGCGGCCGAGCCTGCGCCGGGCGCGTGCGGCGCAAACGCGGTTGTACACGCCGGATGGCAAGGTGGCCGAGATGCTGGCGCAGATCTTTGCCGACTACAGCTTCAGCGAACCTTACGCCGACCTGCCCGCCGACCTGCGCCGCCTGGAAGCCCAACTGCGGGAAAACCTGCCGGACTGGGTGTGCAAAGACCCGGACCTGAGCGTCGAGCTGTTTTCCTCGGTGCTCTACCGCAATAAAGGCGCTTATCTGGTCGGCCGTCTCTACACGCACGACGAGCAGTGGCCGCTGGTGATTCCATTGCTGCACCGCGAAGGGCGCGGTATTCAGATCGATGCGCTGATCACCGACGAGGCCGAAGTCTCGATCATCTTCTCGTTCACCCGCTCATACTTCATGGTTGATGTGCCGGTGCCCGCCGAGTTCATCGGCTTTCTCAAGCGCATCCTGCCCGGCAAACATATCGCCGAGCTGTACACGTCGATCGGCTTCTACAAACACGGCAAGTCGGAGTTCTATCGTGCGCTGATCAACCATCTGGCCAGCACCGATGACCGCTTCATCATGGCTCCCGGCGTGCGCGGCATGGTCATGAGTGTGTTTACCCTGCCGGGCTTCAACACCGTGTTCAAGATTATCAAGGACCGTTTTTCGCCCTCGAAAAACGTCAACCGCGCCACGGTGATCGAGAAGTACCGCCTGGTCAAAAGCGTCGACCGGGTCGGGCGCATGGCCGATACCCAGGAGTTTGCCGACTTCCGGTTCCCCCTGAGCAAGTTCGAGCCCGACTGCCTGGCCGAGCTGCTGGAAGTCGCTGCGGGCACTGTCGAGGTGGAAGGCGACACTGTACTCATCCGCCACTGCTGGACCGAGCGACGCATGACCCCGCTCAACCTCTACCTCGACAACGCCAACCCGGCGCAGGTGCGTGAAGCCCTGGAAGACTACGGCCTGGCGATCAAACAACTGGCGGCGGCGAATATCTTTCCCGGCGACATGCTGCTGAAGAACTTCGGCGTCACCCGCCACGGTCGCGTGGTGTTCTACGACTACGACGAAATCTGTTTTCTCACCGAAGCCAACTTCCGCCACATCCCGCCGCCGCGCACCCCCGAGGATGAAATGGCCTCGGAGCCCTGGTATTCGATCGGCCCGCTGGATGTTTTCCCCGAAGAGTTTCCGCCGTTCCTGTTTGCCGACGCCGCCCAGCGCAAGCTGTTCGATGAGTTGCACGGCGAGCTGTACAACGCCGATTACTGGAAGGGGCTGCAGGAAGCGATTCGAGCCGGCAAGGTCATTGATGTATTCCCGTATCGCCGCAAAGAGCGCGAGAACGAATGAGGGGCGCGCGCGTGGGTGGTTTTCTGCGACAATCCGCCCCCTGCATAAATAGATGACCCAAACGCACCTGATGACTGACCAAGCACCCACGATCGATCAACTGCTCAAGACCCTCGACCACGCCATGCTCGCCGACCGCCACCGCTTGCGGCGGCAGTTGCTTGAATTGCGCAAGAAGCCTGACGAGGAAAAGCTGGCGCAGTGGGTGGCGCGGATGCAGGCGTCCTGTGCCCAGGTCACGGCGCGGCGGGCCAGCCTGCCGGTGATTCGCTACGACGACAGCCTGCCGATTGCCGCCAAGCGCGATGAGATCAAAGCTGCACTGAACAAGCATCAGGTGCTGATCATTGCCGGTGAAACCGGCTCGGGTAAAACCACCCAGCTACCGAAGATCTGCCTGGAAATCGGTCGTGGCCAATTCGGCCTGATCGGTCATACCCAGCCGCGTCGCATCGCCGCGCGCAGCGTGGCCACCCGCGTCGCCGAAGAGTTGGGCACGCCATTGGGGGCATTGGTCGGCTATCAGGTGCGCTTTGAAGACCAGAGCGATTCCAACACCCTGATCAAACTGATGACCGACGGCATCCTGCTGGCGGAAACCCAGAACGACCGCTACCTCGAACGCTACGACACGATCATCGTCGATGAAGCCCACGAGCGCAGCCTGAACATCGACTTCCTGCTCGGCTACCTGAAAACCCTGCTGCCGCGCCGCCCCGACCTCAAGGTGATCATCACCTCGGCGACCATCGACCTGGAGCGCTTTTCCAAGCACTTCGACGATGCGCCGATTGTCGAGGTTTCGGGCCGTACCTTCCCGGTGGAAACCTGGTATCGCCCGCTGACCCTGGAACAGGACGAGGAGGGCAACCGCGTCGAGGACGACTTGACCGTCGACCAGGCGATCCTCGCCACCCTCGATGAAATCGCCGCCTATGAACGCAGCGAGCGGCGCAGCCCAGGCGACGTCCTGGTGTTCCTGCCGGGTGAACGCGAGATTCGCGATGCCGCCGAGATGCTGCGCAAGGCCCAGCTCAAGCACACCGAAATCCTGCCGTTGTATGCGCGCCTGTCACCGGCCGAGCAGCAGCGGATTTTCCAGTCGCACCCAGGGCGGCG
The DNA here is from genome assembly GCF_022836895.1 of Pseudomonas palleroniana. Classification (NCBI taxonomy): domain Bacteria; kingdom Pseudomonadati; phylum Pseudomonadota; class Gammaproteobacteria; order Pseudomonadales; family Pseudomonadaceae; genus Pseudomonas; species Pseudomonas palleroniana. Next base: position 2,282,912 of record NZ_CP092411.1, read on the forward strand.
CGTGGTGCTGGCGACCAACGTTGCGGAAACCTCGCTGACGGTGCCGGGCATTCGTTATGTGATCGACAGCGGCACTGCGCGCATCAGCCGTTACAGCTACCGCGCCAAGGTGCAGCGCCTGCCGATCGAAGCGGTTTCCCAGGCCAGCGCCAACCAGCGTAAAGGCCGCTGCGGCCGGGTCGAGCCGGGCATTTGCGTACGCTTGTACAGCGAAGAAGACTTTATGGCGCGTCCGGAATTTACCGACCCGGAAATCCTGCGCACGAACCTCGCCGCCGTGATCCTGCAGATGCTGCACCTGCGCCTGGGCGAGATCACCGACTTCCCGTTTATCGAACCGCCGGACGGCAAAGCCATCAGCGACGGTTTCAATCTGCTGCAAGAGCTTTCGGCGGTAGACCGCAATAGCCAGCTCACGCCGTTGGGCCGCCAGTTGGCGCGTTTGCCGGTGGACCCACGCATGGGGCGCATGCTGCTTGAAGCCGCCAAGCTTGGCAGCTTGCAGGAAGTGCTGATCGTCGCCAGCGCAATGTCGATCCAGGACCCGCGCGAACGCCCACCGGAGCGCCAACAGGCGGCCGACCAGGCGCACGCACAGTGGAAGGATGCCGATTCCGACTTCGCCGGGTTGGTCAATCTGTGGCGCGGCTTTGAAGAGCAGCGCCAGGCGCTGACCGCCAGCCCGCTGCGCAACTGGTGTCGCAAGAACTTCCTCAATTACCTGCGCCTGCGTGAATGGCGCGATTCCCATCGCCAGTTGAGCCTGATCTGCCGCGACATGCAGCTGGCCATCAACCAGGCCCCGGCGGACTACCCGAAGCTGCACAAGGCGGTGCTGTCCGGCCTGCTCAGCCAGATTGGCCAGAAGACCGAAGACGGTGACTACCTCGGTGCGCGTCAGCGGCGTTTCTGGATTCACCCGTCCTCGGGCATTGGCAAAAAGCGCCCGCAATGGTTGATGACCGCCGAACTGGTGGAAACCACCAAGCTGTATGCACGCATGGTGGCGAAGATCGACGCCGACTGGATCGAGCCGCTGGCCGGGCATTTGATCAAGAAAAACCACTTTGAGCCGCATTGGGAGAAGAAGCGTGGCCAGGTGGTGGCATTTGAGCAGATCACCCTGTTCGGGTTGATCGTGGTCGGACGTCGGCCGGTGCATTACGGGCCGATCGACCCCGTGGTGTCGCGCGAGCTGTTTATCCGCGAAGGCCTGGTGCGTGGGGAAATCCAGTCCCGTGCCAAGTGCCTGGCGGCCAACCAGCAGTTGCTGGAGCAGCTCGACGAACTGGAAGCCAAGGCCCGCCGCCGCGATATCCTGGCCGATGAAGAAACCCTCTACGCCTTCTATGACGCACGCCTGCCGGCGGAGATCCACCAGACCGCGACCTTCGACAGCTGGTACAAGGTCAACAGCCAGAAAAACCCGCAACTGCTGATCATGCGCGAAGAAGACGTGCTGGCACGCGAAGCCAGTGAAGTCACCGCCGCGCATTACCCGGATACCCTGCACCTGGGCGACCTGGCCCTGACGTTGAGTTACCACTTCGAGCCCAACCATCCGCGTGACGGCGTGACCCTACGCGTGCCAGCACCGCTGCTGCCGGCGCTGCCGCCGGAGCGTCTGGAGTGGCTGGTGCCGGGGCTGATCGAAGCCAAATGCGTTGCCCTGGTGCGTAATTTGCCCAAGGCACTGCGCAAGAACTTCGTGCCGGTGCCGGATTTCGTCAAGGCGGCGCTGCAGCGCATCGAATTTGGCCAGGGTTCATTGCCCCAGGCGCTGGGGCACGAATTGCTGCGCATGACCGGCGCACGGGTCAGCGATGAGGCTTGGGCGCAGGCGGCTCAGCAGGTGGAAAACCACTTGAAGATGAACCTCGAAGTGGTCGATGGCCAGGGCAAGTTCCTGGGTGAAGGCCGCGATCTGGCGGAGTTGACCGCCCGCTTTGCACAAGCCAGCCAAGCCGCCTTGGCCGTGCCGCAAACTGCAAAAAGCCAGCAACCGGTGCAGGCCAAGGTGTTTGCGGCGGTGGCCGAGAAAACCCAGCAAAACATCGCCGGCCTGTCGATGACCGTCTACCCGGCGCTGGTGGAGGACAATGGCACCGTCAAGGAAGGGCGTTTCTCCACCGCTGCCGAGGCCGAGTTCCAGCACCGCCGTGCTTTGCAGCGCCTGCTGATGCAGCAATTGGCGGAACCGGCAAAATTCCTGCGCGCAAAATTACCCGGGCTGACCGAGCTGGGTTTGATGTACCGCGAATTGGGGCGCATTGACGCGTTGGTGGAAGACATTCTGCTGGCCAGCCTCGATACCTGCGTGCTGGAAGGTGAAGCCAGCCTGCCCCGTGATGGGGCGGGCTTGGCCGCCTTGGCCGAACGCAAGCGCGGCCATTGGACCGAACACGCCGAACGCCTGGCGCGCCTGACCCTGGAAGTGCTCAAGCTCTGGCACGGTTTGCAGAAACGCTTCAAAGGCAAGATCGACCTGGCCCAGGCCGTGGCGTTGAACGATATCAAGCAGCAACTGAGCCAATTGGTGTATCCCGGTTTTGTCCGGGAAACCCCGGCGCAGTGGTTCAAGGAATTGCCGCGTTTTCTCAAGGCCATCGAGTTGCGCCTGGAGAAATTGCCGAGCCAGGTGCAAAAGGACCGGGTGTGGAGCGGCGAGTTGGCAGGCTTGTGGACCCAGTACGAAAACCGCCTGAAAAAACACGCCCAGGAAGGTAAGCGCGACCCGCAACTGGAGCTTTATCGTTGGTGGTTGGAAGAGTACAGGGTGTCGTTGTTTGCCCAGCAGTTGGGCACTAAAGTGCCAATTTCCGACAAGCGCCTGAGCAAGCAGTGGAGCCAGGTGGAGCCCTGATTCTGACGTGGGTCGGGCTGGCTCACTTGCACATTAAAACGGTGCTTGTCTGGGACGTGGCGCCAAATCCCGGCATTTGTGGCAAACTTCGCCGCTATAAATGCCGGGATCGTCGCACAGAGCTGCGGCGCGATGGAATAAAGCGTTGCCAGTCTGATGTCCGCCGCGCGGAATCGGACTACTTACAGTTTGGTACGACGGTACCAATATCTTCTGCCTGACAGATTTAGAGGAACGACCGTGCATAACGTCGTCATCAGCGGCACTGGCCTGTACACCCCGGCCAACAGCATCTCCAACGAAGAGCTGGTGCAGTCTTTCAATGCCTACGTGCAACAGTTCAACAGCGACAATGCCGCTGCTATCGAGCGCGGTGAAGTGCAGGCGTTGACCGAGTCCAGCGCGGCGTTCATTGAAAAGGCGTCAGGCATCAAGAGCCGCTTCGTGATGGACAAGGAGGGCATCCTTGATCCGCAGCGCATGGCCCCGCGCTTGCCCGAGCGCTCCAATGACGAGTGGTCGGTGCTCTGCCAGATGGCGGTCGGCGCCGCCGAACAGGCCCTCAAGCGCGCAGGCAAGACTGCCGCCGACATCGACGGTGTGATCGTTGCCTGTTCCAATCTGCAGCGTGCCTACCCGGCCATCGCCATCGAAGTCCAGAGCGCACTGGGCATCGAAGGTTTCGGTTTCGACATGAACGTGGCGTGTTCCTCGGCCACCTTCGGCATCCAGAACGCCGCCAACAGCATTCAGTTGGGCCAGGCGCGGGCGATCCTGATGGTCAACCCGGAAGTGTGCACCGGCCACCTGAACTTCCGTGACCGTGACAGCCACTTCATTTTTGGTGATGCGGCCACTGCCGTCGTGCTTGAGCGCGCTGACCTTGCGACCTCCGAGCATCAGTTCGAGGTGGTGAGCACCAAGCTGTTGACCCAGTTCTCCAATAATATTCGCAACAACTTCGGCTTTCTCAACCGCGCGGCGGAAGAGGGCATCGGCGCGCCCGACAAGCTTTTCGTGCAGGAAGGTCGCAAGGTGTTCCGCGATGTCTGCCCGATGGTTGCCGAATTGATCAGCACCCACCTGGCGCAGAACCAGTTGAATGTCACCGACGTGAAGCGCTTCTGGCTGCATCAGGCCAACCTGAGCATGAACCACCTGATCGTGAAGAAACTGTTGGGCCGCGAAGCCACGGTGGAAGAGGCCCCGGTCATTCTCGATACCTACGCCAACACCAGTTCGGCGGGTTCGGTGATTGCGTTCCATACTTACCAGGACGACCTGCCCAAGGGCTCCGTGGCGGTGCTCAGCTCGTTTGGCGCTGGGTATTCCATCGGCAGCGTGATCCTGCGCAAGCGATAAACATCGAGGTCTTGAATGGCGGCAGCGGACGACGCGCACCTGCTTGAACGACTGCTCAAGGGCGAGCAGCGGGCCTACAAGGACATGGTCACCACCTACCAGAGCGCGATGCGGGCGGTGGCCTATGCCATCGTCGGCCAGCGCCACGCCGACGAGGTGGTGCAGGACGCCTGGTTGTCGGTGGTGCGCAACCTGGCCAAGTTCGAAGGGCGCTCCAGCCTCAAGACCTGGTTGCTGACCATCACCGCCAACGCCGCCAAAGGCCGCTACAAACAGAACCGTCGTGAAGTCTTGCTCGACGATTTGCCTTCGCCCCACGGCACCATCGGTGATGATCGCTTCGTACCCGACGACGGCCATTGGGCTGTCGCCCCCTACGCCTGGCACCAGGACACCCCGGAAGCCTTGCTGACCGAGGACGAGCTGCGTGAATGCCTGGAGCATACGATTCTGAGTCTGTCGGAGTTACAAAGTAGCGTGCTGGTGCTGCGTGAACGCCAGGGCCTGGAATTGGAAGAAATCTGTAATCTTCTGACGCTCTCGCTCTCCAATGTCCGTGTGCTGTTGCATCGAGCGCGGCTTAAAGTCTTCGCCACGGTGGAGCATTTTGAGGAAACGGGCGAATGTTGACGTGTAAAGAACAAGTGGCGCGGTCCAGTGACTACCTCGATGGGCAATTGACCTTTCGCGAGCGTTTGCTGGTGCGTCATCACCTGATGTTCTGCCCCAACTGCCGGCGATTTATCCGTCAGATGCGCTTGTTGCAGGCGACGTTGAAGATCATGCCGCAAGCCCCGGTCAAGGATGCCGATGCGTTGGCTGAGCGACTGGCTGCCGAGCGGCGCCAGATCATTAAAGGCGGGTAAAGACAGGCTTGCGTAGGGAGTCGAACGGATGAGGGGCGACCCACCCACGCAAGGCTGTTGAAACCACCTCGGGCCGTCCTGGCCCAAGGCTTGTTACACACACATTTAGAACTTGGCTTCAGCATCCAACTGCAGGGTGTTGGTGTTGGCATCACGCTGGGTGCGGCTGGCGTAGTCGGCCTTGGTCAGGAAATACGTAGCGCCGAGGGCGAAGTTCTTGTCGATGTCGTAGCTGACCTTGAACTTGTGACCGCGTGAACCGGTGGTGCCGTTGGCGAAGTCCGAGTCGGTGAAAGCGCCAACGACCGCGTCACGTTGGGTATCGCGGTAGTTGTAGTCCAGGTTGAAACCGAACACTTTGGATTTGGCACCCAGCAACCAGGCGGTGTCCTGATCGGTCACGGCATCGTTGTTTTTCACGTACTGACCATAAAACGCCAGAGGCACGGCCAGGCCGCCGATATCGGCTTGGGCAAAGCCTTCGTACAGGCGGAACTGGTTGTCGGGCGAGTTGCCGTTGACCGCCAGTGCGCAAGGCGTGGTGGTTGTGGTGCAGCGGCTGTCTTTATCGTTCTGGTAGGCGTAAACGCTGCCGCCCAGGGTCATTTTCAGGTTGTCCGTGACTGAGAAGCGCGTGCCCAGCTGGCCGGATGTCAGGCGCAGGTCGTGGCGGAACTGCACGCCGTCGCCGTCAACGTTGTCCTTGAGGTTGTAGTTGCCGATGCTGCCGAACAGTTCGGCGCTGCTACCCAGTGGGTACTTGTAGGTCAGGGCCAGACCTTCCGGGTTGATGTCGCTATCCCAGATCACGTCGCCCATGTTCACCCAGGGTTGGAGCATCTTGCCGCCGATCACGTGCAAGTTCTTGATCTGGTCCGGGTGGTAGTCGATGTAGCCGAGGTCCAGCCAGATCGACTTCTTGTCGAAGTAGTTGTCCTGGTCCTGGTTGGTGGAGCGGGCATCGTCGTTGCTGCCGGTGGCGATTCGGATGCCGGTGTCCACTTGCGAGTTGATTTCGGTGTAGGCGCCCAGGCGTGCGCGAATACGTTGGCGGTCTTTGTCACGGCCGCCGTTGTTGGATTCGCCTTGGATCTTCACGGTTTCCTGACGGAAACGCACGTCACCCTTGAGTTGGGTGCGCGCGGCCCAGGCCAGCTTCTGGTCGAAAACGCTGAGGTCGTTGGTTTTTTTCGCGGTGGCCGCGATCTGCTCGTTGGTCTCTTGTTGAGCTTGCTGTGCGATCTGCTTTTCTTTCTGGTCTTTGGCCAATTCCGCTTGCAGTTCAGTGTACTGCGCTGCAGTGATCTGGCCGTTGGCCTTGAGCATGTCGAGCAATTTAGCGTCGACTGCAGCGCTGGCTGGAATGCTCAGGGCCATCAGCAGGCAGCCGCACAGGACCGCCGCAGTTTTAGTGGAAGCAAGACGCATATCAATCTCCGAAAGTGAGGAGGGATGGCAAACCATCCAGGACACAACCGACCGATGACGGACGGAAAATAGCCGCCTTATAGAACCAGGCGCTCTAAAAAACAGGCGTCAGTATTGCGATCGTTTATGACGGGGTAGTGGCGAAGTGATTTCATCTGCATGACAAATTATTTAAGAATGGGACTAATTGTTTCGAGGTTTGTCCTTGCGGTTCGAGGTGTGCCCGGCGCTGTGATAGGCGATACTCGCCAGGCTTTTACGCCCAACACCCGTGAGGACGCCGATGCCGCTGCAACGTCTGGACAGCTTGTCCGAAATTGCCCCAAGTGCCTGGGACGCCTTGGTGCCGCATGCTCAGCCCTTTGTGCGGCATGCATTTCTAAGTGCGTTGGAGGACAGCGCCAGCCTGGGCGCGCAGTCGGGTTGGCAGCCTGAGCACTTGCTGCATTGGGACGGTGATCGATTGATGGCGGCCTTGCCCAGTTACCGCAAGTGGCACTCCTACGGCGAGTACGTGTTCGATCATGGCTGGGCGGACGCCTGTGAGCGCGCCGGTATCGACTATTACCCCAAGCTGTTGACGGCGGTGCCGTTCAGCCCGGTGAGCGGGCCAAGGTTGTTGGCAGCGAATGCCGAGGACGGTTTTGAATTGCTCAAAAGCCTGCCGGGCTACCTCGAAGTTGAAGGGCTTTCCAGTGCGCACATCAACTTCACCGACCCACTGGCCGACAGCGCACTGGCCCGGCAAGAGGGCTGGTTGCAGCGCCTGGGCTGTCAGTTCCATTGGCAGAACCGGGGTTATCGCGACTTTCAGGACTTCCTCGATGCCCTCAGTTCGCGCAAGCGCAAACAGATGCGAAAAGAGCGTGAGCAAGTGGCGGGGCAGGGGATCGATTTCGAATGGCTGCAAGGCCATGAACTGAGCGAGGCCCAATGGGACTTTGTCTACGCCTGCTACGCCAATACCTACGCCGTGCGCCGCCAATCCCCCTATTTGACCCGCGCCTTTTTCAGCCTGCTGGCCGAGCGCATGCCCGAGGCGATCCGCGTGGTGTTGGCCAGGCAAGGGGCGCGTCCGGTGGCCATGGCTTTCAGCTTGATCGGTGGCGATAGCTTCTATGGTCGCTATTGGGGTTGCCTGGCGGAGTTCGATCGTCTGCATTTCGAGACATGTTTCTACCAGGGCATGGACTACGCGATCGCCAACGGCTTGCAGCGTTTCGACGCCGGTGCCCAGGGCGAGCACAAGTTGATACGCGGGTTCGAACCGGTGATAACCCGTTCATGGCACTACCTGCGCCATCCGGGTTTGAAGCACGCCGTGGAGGATTTCCTGGCGCGTGAGCGGGTGGGAGTGCTGGCGTATGCCGAAGAGGCGAGGGCAGCTTTGCCTTATCGGCAGGGCTGAACCATCGGTCAGGCAATACTTCCAAGACGCTGGTACGTCGCTATTCTGTATGTACAAAAGTAAATACAGGGCGTGCCATGCTTTTTGAGTGGGATGAATCCAAGAATAAAGCCAATATATTGAAGCACGGCATCGATTTTAATGACGTTCCGGATATCTTCAGTCATCCAATGCTGGCCTTGCGCGATGATCGAGCGGATTATGGTGAGGAGCGTTGGGTCAGTATTGGCTGGATCAAATTGTTAATGGGTGTAGTCGTATACACCGAACGGTGTGGTGATGTGATCCGTATCATCTCCGCCCGAAAAGCAACCAAGAAGGAGGCCAAATATTATGACGCAAACATCGAAAACTGATTGGGAGCGCTTGGCCAAGATGAATGATGACGAAATTGACACCAGCGATATTCCGGAGCTCGACGCCGACTTTTTCCGGCGTGCCGAATTGCGTGTCCCGGTGAAACAGACGGTCACGATTCGACTTGATGCTGATGTACTGGAGTGGTTTAAAGGCCAGGGTACCGGGTATCAGACGCGAATCAATCAGCTCTTGCGTCAGTACATGCAGGCCCACCAAGGATGATGTGATTCACGGCAGCCCTGCCTTATCGGCAGGGCTGAACTCCTTTGCTTCAGGCCGTCTCTTCTTTGCCCAGCCAGCGATAAACCACACCGCCGACGATTGCGCCGAGGATCGGCGCGAGCCAGAACATCCACAGCTGCTGGATCGCCCACCCGCCGACAATCAATGCCGGGCCGGTACTGCGGGCCGGGTTGACCGAGGTGTTGGTGACGGGGATCGAGATCAGGTGGATCAGGGTCAAGGCCAGGCCAATGGCTATGGGGGCCAGGCCCGCAGGGGCACGGCGGTCGGTGGCGCCGAGGATGATCAGCACAAACATCGCCGTCATCACCAGTTCGGTGACAAAGCCTGCCGCCATCGAGTATCCACCGGGTGAGTGCTCGCCATAACCATTGGAAGCCAGGCCGCCGGCCAGTTCAAAACCCGGTTTGCCACTGGCAATGAAGTACAGCAGTGCCGCGGCGACGATGCCGCCGATGACTTGGGCCACGATGTACGCCGGTAATTCCCTGGCCGGAAACCTTCCGCCCACGACCATCCCCACCGATACTGCCGGGTTGAGGTGACAACCGCTGATATGACCGATAGCAAAGGCCATGGTCAGCACCGTGAGCCCGAATGCCAGGGCCACACCGAGCAGACCGATCCCGACGTTGGGGAACGCTGCGGCCAACACCGCACTCCCGCAGCCACCCAGTACCAGCCAAAACGTGCCCAATCCTTCCGTAACGGAACGTTTCAACAAAGTAGACATGAACACTTCCTTAGTAGATTGCTCTATCTAGTTAACGGGTAGGTGATGCTTCCTTGCAGTGTTACGTCAGGGCCATCCTGGTTCCTGCTTGTAGTACAGCAGGATTGTGGCCCATCACCCGTTCGATAGAGAAAACTGTCAGAATTGTTCGGATTTGGTGGCGCAGCCATGACCCGTCGGGGTCAGTCGATGCCTACAAAACCCCCTGTCTGGTGCTGCCACAAACGTGCATACAATCCGCCATGGGCCAGCAATTGGGCATGGCTGCCACTTTCGGCAATCCGGCCTTTCTCCAGCACCACCAACCTGTCCATTCGCGCAATAGTCGACAGCCGGTGCGCAATCGCAATCACCGTCTTGCCCTGCATCAGGGTTTCCAGGCTTTCCTGAATCGCCGCCTCGACTTCCGAGTCCAGTGCCGAAGTCGCTTCATCCATGATCAGAATCGGCGCGTCTTTAAGCAGCACGCGGGCAATCGCAATGCGTTGACGCTGCCCGCCGGACAGCTTCACGCCGCGTTCCCCCACATGCGCGTCCAGCCCGGTGCGGCCTTCGGCATCCGACAGCAATGGGATGAACTCATCGGCGCGGGCCTTGTGCACGGCGGCCCAGAGCTCTTCATCGGTAGCATCCGGCTTGCCATACAGCAGGTTGTCGCGGATCGAGCGGTGCAGCAGCGAGGTGTCCTGGGTGATCATGCCGATCTGTTCGCGCAGGGTTTCCTGGGCCACCTCGGCTATGTTCTGGCCATCGATCAGGATGCGCCCGCCTTGCAGGTCATAAAGGCGCAGCAGCAAGTTGACCAGGGTCGACTTGCCGGCGCCCGAGGGGCCGATCAAGCCGATTTTTTCCCCGGCCTGGATGTTCAGGTCCAGGCCGCCAATGATCCCGCTCTTTTTACCGTAGTGAAAATCCACCTGCTCAAAGCGCACTTCACCGCGGGGCACGCTCAGGCGTGGAGCGTTGTCGCGGTCGGTCACCGCCAGCGGTTGGGCGATGGTTTTCAGGCCGTCCTGCACCATGCCGATGTTTTCGAAAATGCCGTTGACCACCCACATGATCCAGCCGGACATGTTGACGATGCGAATCACCAGGCCGGTCGCCAACGCAATTGCGCCCACGGAAATCAGCGACTGGGTCCACAACCACAGGGCCAGGCCGGTGGTGGTGACGATCAACAGGCCGTTCATGGTGGTGATCACCACGTCCATGCTGGTCACCACGCGGCTGGCCAGCTGGGTCTTTTCGGTCTGCTCGATGATCGCTTCCTTGGCGTATTCCTGTTCGAAATGGGTGTGCGCAAACAGCTTCAAGGTGGTGATGTTGGTGTAGCCGTCGACGATACGGCCCATCAGTTTGGAGCGCGCCTCGGAGGAAATCACCGAACGTTCCTTCACCCGCGGCACGAAATAGCGCAGCGCCAGGCTGTAGCAGACGATCCAGGTCACAAGCGGAATCATCAGGCGCCAATCAGCCTCGGCAAACAGCACCAGGGAGCTGATGGCGTAGATCGCTACGTGCCAGATCGCATCCACCGCCGCCACGGCGGAGTCGCGCAGGGAGTTGCCGGTTTGCATGATGCGCTGGGCGATGCGCCCCGCGAAGTCGTTCTGGAAGAAGTTCAAGCTCTGCTTGAGCACGTAGCTGTGGTTCTGCCAGCGGATCAGGCTGGTCATGCCCGGGCTGATGGTCTGGTGTACCAGCAGGTCATGCAAGGCGCCGAAAATCGGGCGCAGCAGCAGCGCGACCACGGCCATCCAGATCAGCTCGGCGCTGTGCATCTGGAAGAAGTTGGCAGGTGGCGTGCCTTGGGCCAGGTCGATGATGCGGCTCAGGTAGCTGAACAGCGCGACTTCAATCAGCGCACCGATCAGGCCCACCACCAGCAAGGCGACGAAATGCGGCCACACCTGGCGCAGGTAGTAGAGGTAGAAGGGAAGGACTTTATCGGGAGGGGCCGCGCTGGGTGCGTCGCGGAAGATATCGATCAGTTGTTCAAAGCGACGATAGAGCATTAAGTTTGACGCCCGCCGTGCGGGCTCTCCTTTCAAAGGTACGCGCGGCCTTGGGGGCCGCGCGCGAAGCGGCCTGCCGGCCTCAGTCGATGCGCTTGGCCGACTTGATCACGACAGGATCGATTGGCACGTTCTGCATGCCTTGCTTGGTGGTGGTCTGGGAGTTGACGATGATGTCGACGACTTCCATGCCCTTGACGACTTTGGCGAACACGGCATAACCGGCATCACGACCCGGGTCGAGGAAGGCGTTGTCGGCCACGTTGATGAAGAATTGGCTGGTGGCCGAGTTCGGGGCATTGGTACGCGCCATGGACAAGGTGCCGCGTACGTTATGCAGGCCATTGCTGGCTTCGTTCTTGATCGGTGCGTCGGTGGGCTTCTGCGACATCTGCGCGGTGAACCCGCCGCCCTGGACCATGAAGCCCGGGATCACACGGTGGAAAATCGTGTTGGTGTAGAAACCTTTATCGACGTAGGCCAGGAAATTCTTGGTGCTGATCGGCGCCTTGACCGGGTCCAGTTCGATCTCGATCTGGCCGTTGGTGGTATCGATCAGCACGTGAGGCGCCTTGGCGGGTTCGGCGGCCATCAGGTTGGCTGCGAACAGAACGGAGCCGGTAAAGAAGGCGATTTTTTTCAACATGGGTCAGTGATCCTGGGTAGTGGTTTCGACAGTCTTCAGAAAATCGAGCAAGGTCGCGTTAAAGACTTCGGGTTGGTCCAACGGCGTGGCATGGCGGGAATCCTCGATCACCACCAGACGCGCATCGGGCAGCAGTTTTACATAGTTTTCTTTATGCGCCACGGGGGTGTAGTCGTGGTCGGCGCTGATGACCAGGGTTGGACAGGTAATCCTGGAAAGTTGTTCCTGTACGCCCCAGCCCACAATCGCGTCGAAGCTGGCGAGATAAGCACGTTTGTCATTTTTTGCCCAGCGCTCGGCCATCTTGCGGCGCAGGTCGGCCTGGTGCGGTTTGGGGAACAGCCGGTCGCCGAGCGCCTTGCCGATGGTCGCGAGGCTGAGCAGGCGCGCCAGGCTCCAGCGCTTGGCCCATTGCCAATAATCATCGACACTGCGCACCTTGACCTCGGGTGCGCTGTTGACGATGCACAGGCTCCTGACCCGGCCGGGTTCGTCCACTGCCAGCTGGAAGGCAATCATACCGCCCATGGACAAGCCGACCACATGAGCGGGTGGCAGGTCCAGGTGTTCGATCAGGGCGATCAGGTCGAAGGTGAAGCCTGCGATGCTATAGCGCCCACGGGGTTTGTCGGAACGCCCGTGACCGCGTACATCCACCACGATCAGGCGGTAATGCCTGGCCAGCACCGGGACCTGCAATTCCCAGTCCTGGCTGCTGGAGCCCAGGCCGTGGATCAGGATCAGCGGTGCGCCGTGACCATATTCCTCGTAGTGCAGGCTGCAGCCTTCGTGGTCGAACCAGGGCATGCATAAACTCCGTTTCAGGCTTGTCGTGGGGCGGCGAAAGGCGCATCCAGAGGGGCGGTGTCAAAGGTGCGCAGCAGTTCCACGAGGATCTGCGTGGCCGGCCCCAGGGGTTTGTCCTTGTTTGAGTAAAGGTAGAACGTGGGGTTGCGGCTGCCGCCTTTTTCCAAGGGTAGCTGCTTGAGCAGGCCGTCCCTGAGTTCACGTTCGATCAGATGTCGGGGCAGCCAGGCGAAGCCCAGGCCGCTGCTGACGAACGTGGCGGCAGTGGACAGGCTGCCGACGGTCCAGCGCTGTTCGGCACCGAGCCAGCCGACATCCCGCGGCTGCTGCCGTCCGGAATCGCGGATCACCACCTGCATCTGGCTTTCCAGGTCCTGGAAGCTCAGTTCGCGGTTCATGCGGTGCAGCGTGTGCTCGGGATGGGCCACGGCTACAAACTCCACATCGCTCATTTCCGTGCCCAGGTAACCGGGGATGCTGAAGCCGCAAATCGCCAGGTCGGCCACGCCTTCAATCAGCAGTTCTTCAACACCCGACAGCACCTCCTCGCGCAGGCGCACGCGGCAGCCGCGGCTTTGCGGCATAAAGGCGGAGAGGGCGCGCACCAGACGCGCATTGGGGTAAGCCGCATCGACCACCAAGCGCACTTCCGCTTCCCAGCCTTGTTCCATATGGTGGGCGAGGTCTTCCAGCTGGCTGGCGTTTTTCACCAGTTGCCGCGAGCGGCGCAACAGCACCTCACCGGCGTCGGTGAGCACTGCCTTGCGCCCGTCGATGCGCAGCAATGGCACCCCGAGTTGATCTTGCATACGCGCCACGGTGTAGCTCACCGAGGACTGCGAACGGTGCAGCGCTTCAGCCGCCTGGGCGAAGCCGCCATGGTCGACCACGGCTTGCAGCGTGCGCCATTGATCGAGGGTAACGCGGGGCGCTTTCAAGATGAGCTCCTCTTGTCCTAAGCTGGCAGCCTTTATGGAGACTGCCGAATGAGAAAATTCTGTTGTGTGTGGCTGGCGCTGTTGCCGATGAGCGCGTTTGCCTACCCGATCGACGTGACTAAGAAGATCGACGGTGTGAGCGTGGATTACACCGCGTCCGATGTGGACGGCGACATCAGTTCGATCCAGTTGAATAACTACGGCACGAATGACGCCGTCTGTTCGGTAACCTTTACCAACGGCCCGGAATCTCCACGTCGTCGTACGGTTACGGTGCTGGCGGGTAAAAGCACCAACACGACGGTCAAGTTCAACCGCGCCATTATCAAAATGCGTATCGCCCTGGCCTGCGCTCCCAAATGAGGCGACAGCGGAGCCTGCGCTTAGCAATACTCCGCTTATTAACAAATTTCTAGATGGGTTATAGCAGTTTTTTGCGCTTTTTTATCGAATGGGCGTTGTTTAATCTTTTCTCCATCGACTTACAGCAAGTACAGATGGAGCCTACATAGCCATGTCCAATGTTCTGATCATCGAAAGCAGTGCCCGCCAGCAGGATTCGATTTCCCGCCAACTGACTCAGCAATTCATCAGCCAATGGCAAGCCGCGCATCCGGCGGATCAGATCAGCGTGCGAGACGTGGCGCTCAACCCGGTTCCGCACCTGGACGCCAATCTGCTGGGCGGCTGGATGAAACCGGTCGAGCAACGCAGCGCCATTGAACAGGCGTCCCTGGACCGCTCCAACGAATTGACCGACGAATTGCTCGCCGCCGATGTGCTGGTGATGGCTGCGCCGATGTACAACTTCGCCATCCCCAGTACGCTCAAAGCCTGGCTGGACCACGTGTTGCGCGCCGGTGTGACCTTCAAGTACACCGCCACCGGGCCCCAGGGCTTGCTGACGGGTAAACGTGCCATCGTGCTCACTGCGCGGGGCGGCATTCATACCGGCGCGACATCTGATCACCAGGAACCGTATTTGCGCCAGGTCATGGCCTTCATCGGGATTCACGACGTGACGTTCATTCACGCTGAAGGGGTGAACCTGAGCGGTGACTTCCAGGAAAAAGGCATCAACCACGCCAAGGCGTTGCTGGCCCAAGTTGCTTGATCCGTTAATCGTCAGATAATCGCGCGGTGTTTATCTAGCTCCACGCCAACCCTTCAAGTACGCGTATCGAACCTCCCTTTGCACTTTTTGCTCCTGAGTGCTCCTGCCCGACTGCCGCTATAGCGAGGTCGGGCTTTTTTTTGCGTCGAGTTTCGTGCCGCGCCGAAAACCTTTAATGTCCCGCCCATTCGAAACGAGGCGCGCATGGGTTATCTACTGGTTGTCACTCTGATTCAGGCATTTTCCTTCAGCTTGATCGGCGAATACCTCGCCGGCCACGTCGACAGTTACTTCGCCGTGCTGGTGCGCGTGCTGTTGGCCGGGCTGGTCTTCATCCCGCTGACCCGCTGGCGCTCGGTGGCACCCGCGTTCATGCGCGGCATGCTGATCATCGGCGCATTGCAGTTCGGCGTCACGTACGTGTGCCTGTACCTGAGCTTTCGCGTGCTTACGGTGCCCGAGGTGCTGCTGTTCACCATCCTCACGCCGTTGCACGTGACCCTGATCGAAGACGCCCTCAACCGGCGCTTCAACCCCTGGGCGCTGATTGCCGCATTGGTGGCGGTGGGCGGCGCAGCGGTGATCCGCTTCGATCAGATCACGCCGAATTTCTTCATGGGCTTTTTGCTGCTCCAACTGGCCAATTTCACCTATGCCGCCGGGCAGGTGATGTACAAGCATCTGGTGGCTCGCTACCCGAGTGATCAGCCGCATTATCGGCGCTTCGGTTATTTCTACCTGGGTGCGCTGCTGGTGGTGCTGCCGGCGTTCTTGCTGTTCGGCAAGGCCAACTTCCTGCCTGAAGCGCCACTGCAGTGGGGTGTGCTGTTATTTCTCGGGTTGGTCAGCACCGCATTGGGCATGTACTGGTGGAACAAGGGCGCCTGCCTGGTCAATGGCGGCACCCTGGCGGTGGTGAATAACCTGCATGTGCCGGTGGGCCTGCTGCTCAACCTGCTGATCTGGAACCAGCACGAACCACTGGGCCGTCTGGCCCTGGGCGGCTTGGTGATTCTGGGGGCGGTGTGGATCAGCCGGTTGGGCGCCAAGGCCCCCCATCGTCGCGTGGCTTAGCCGGCGCGATTCTCGGGGTGGGGCGCTAGCGGCACGCCCTGGGCGGTGGTTTGCATCTGGCACACCATGCAGGTCATGTTCGGGTGGCTTTTCAGATACGCCAGCTCGTGGGCAAGGAAGGTGCCGAGGACTCTGAAAGAATGGAAAGCAGAGCACGGTGCCGCAACTGTTGAGTCCTGGCTAGCCACGTGATTTTGGTTGCGTTCGAAAGGGCCGGTAAGGCCCTTTTGTTTTTGAGAGTGCGGCTTACTACTCGAATCATGCTTTTTTTGCAGAAGCTTTTCGCAAAGTTAAGCGCACTGGGATTTTCTAAATTTTATGCACAAAGTCCGTTGAGGTGTAACGCTCTGCGAAGTCATCTACGCATATCAAATAGGTCGTCTTAGCGCATCAGTTCGAGTGCGCAACCTTAGTTCATCAGGGCTGCGACGAGTTTCATGACGATAAGTGAAGGGGGCTCATCTATATGCTGACGAATCATCGTTTGTACCAGCGATATGTCTGAAATCTAATCCATCACAAACAACTAACAATAACTCGCAAGGATGTGAACCGCGATGGAGCAGGTCCAGACATGACCCCTACGTTCTCTCTACTTATCCTTGCCGCGTCAATCCTACTGATAGTAGTCCTGATCGGTAAATTCCGTATTCATCCTTTCCTGTCCCTCATCGCAGCAAGTCTACTAGTGGGTATCGGAACAGGAATGACCCCAACAGCAATCGTCTTGGCTTTTGAGAAGGGAATGGGCAGCACGCTCGGGTTCCTAGCGGGCATCATCGGATTAGGCAGTATTCTCGGCAAGCTGCTTGAGGAGTCTGGTGGCGCTAAGCGCATTGCGACAACGCTCTTAAGGGCGTTGGGCGAGAAAAATGCCTCCTGGGCAATGATGTTCGTCGGTTTCATCGCAGGTATTCCAGTTTTCTTTGAGGTTGGATTTGTCCTACTGATCCCCCTGATCTATGTCGTCGCCCGTCAGACCAAGATCAACGTTTTGTATCTGGGAGTGCCTCTGGCGACCTCGCTGATGGTTGTCCACTGCATTCTTCCCCCGCACCCAGCGGCCACTGCCATTACAGGCATGCTCAATGCCGATATCGGCAAGGTAATTCTTTATGGTCTTTTCGTCGGCTTGCCAACCGCGGTAATTGCCGGGCCTATCTGGGTAAAGTTGACTTGCACTCGGCAGGCCTCTGAATACCAGGATCGGTTTCTAGCCGACCGTAGCGAAGCAGTAATAGACGACAGCAAGACGCCAAGCTTCGGTACAGCGATGGTGACGGTGCTGTTGCCGCTAGTGCTGATGGTGGGCAAAACGCTTGCAACTCCGCTACTCACAAAAGGCTCAATGGCGCTTGAATGGGTGTCCTTCCTCGGCAACCCTCTGATTGCGCTAGCGCTGTCGATTTGCTTCGCCTATTGGTCGCTTGGCCTACGCCGGGGACTCGGCATGGGAGATTTGCTCAATCTGACCAATCGTTGCTTTCCTCCATTGGCCGGCATTCTTCTAGTCATTGGCGCAGGTGGTGCATTCAATGACATGTTGGTCGGCAGCGGGATCGGGAAAGCGCTGGCAGATGTGCTGGGGCAATCTCAAATCAACCCGATCATTTTGGCATGGTTGATCGCAGGCTTGATGCACTTCGCTGTTGGCTCCGCCACGGTCGCAATGATTAGCACCGCAGGAATGATTCTGCCTATCTTGGGACAGCATCCGGAATACAGTCGCGAGATTCTCGTTATCGCCATCGGTGCCGGCGCAATAGGCTGGACGCATGTGACTGACTCAGCGTTCTGGGTGGTAAAAGAGTACCTAGGTATTTCGTTGTCTGAAGCCATCAAGAAGTTTACTGGTGCAACCGTACTTGCCTCTGTTGCGGCACTGGTATTCACGCTAATACTTTCCAAGTTTGTGTGATGAGCCCCTCGCAATATCACCTACGATTTATCGAAAGGTAGTTCAAATGATTCAAGGTAAAACGTTAGACGCTTGGTACAAAAGCCATCCTGTGATCAGGGAGCTTATTTCGCTAAAGGAGGTCACCTGGTTCAATCCAACTATCGCTCCGGCCTCCGAGGCGCTTGTGGATGTTGGGTTGAGCCAGGATGACGTCAAGGACGCCAGTGAGCGTCTCCGTCGATTTGCACCCTATATCGCTAAGGTGTTTCCGGAAACAGCAGAGGCGGGCGGTATCATTGAGTCCGGTATCCAGCCACTGAAAGATTTCCAGCAAAGGCTTTTGAGGGAATCCGGCGTTCTTGGCGTCGGCACCCTGTGGCTCAAAAAAGACAGCGATTTGCCTATATCTGGATCGATCAAGGCGCGAGGGGGAATCCATGAGGTGCTCAAACACGCAGAGGATTTGGCTCTTCAAGCAGGGTTGATCAAGCTGAATGATAACTATGAGGTACTGGCCAGCGACACTGCGCTTGAGTTCTTCAGCCGCTACAAAATTGCGGTCGGTTCTACCGGCAATCTTGGATTGTCCATCGGTATCATGAGCGCCAAACTTGGTTTCCAAGCAACTGTCCACATGTCGTCGGATGCTCGTCAATGGAAGAAAGACAAGCTTCGGGCTAGTGGCGTGACGGTGGTCGAGTACGAGTCCGATTACAGCGTTGCGGTAGAAAACGGACGGCTCCAAGCCGAAAACGATCCCGCCTGCTATTTCATCGATGATGAAAACTCGCCCCACCTGTTCCTAGGATATGCAGTTGCAGCTGAGCGCCTTGCTCGACAATTTGGTTTGTCGGGTGTGCGGGTGGATACCGACCATCCCCTCTTCGTTTACTTACCTTGCGGTGTGGGCGGAGGCCCAGGGGGCGTTGCGTTTGGATTGAAGCTTGTTTTTGGTGACGCGGTTCATTGTATTTTTGCCGAGCCGACTCACTCACCCTGCATGTTACTCGGTGTCTATACCGGACTGCATGACAAGGTAAGCGTTCAGGAGTTCGGCATCGATAATATTACTGCAGCCGACGGTCTGGCGGTTGGACGTCCATCCGGCTTCGTCGGGAAGGCAATGCAGCGACTTATTGATGGCTACTACACCGTCACGGATGAAGAGCTTTATCGTCTGATGTTCTTGGCCCATGAGCTCGAAAATGTAAAGCTGGAACCCTCGGCTCTAGCCGGCGCGCCAGGCATCGTGCGAGTACTTAACGACGAGCAGTATCTGCGACGCATAGGCGTTTCTTCGACTCAGTTGGTCAACTCAACGCACTTAATTTGGGGAACAGGCGGAAGCATGGTGCCTACCGAAGAGTTCGCTAGCTACCTGGACAAGGGGCGCGCTCTGCAAAAAAGCAGCTAGGGGCGACCACGCACAGTTCATCGAAAGCGGTTGACTAGAAGAGGAATTGGTATGAAGGCAATTGGTCTAACGAAAGCGCCTAAGCTAGACGGTGCTCATCTGTCCAACTTGCACACTTTTCTTGTCGCCGCCCGCTACCTCAGCTTCGCTCGCGCAGCAGATGAGTTGTATCTGACCGCCAGTGCGGTTAGTCATCGGATAGCGCGACTCGAGGATGAGTTGTCACTCAAACTTTTTCATCGTTTGCCCAGAAAGGTGGAGTTAACCGATGACGGTGAGCGAATTTTCAAGGTCATGCAGCATGCCATGGATACGCTGTCTGAGGCGGTGCAGGAGCGCTCGCATGCTCAGATCGAAGGCGATCTGTGCTTCTACGCGAGACCTTCAGTCGCTCAATGTTGGTTAGTGCCAAGACTTTCCGATTTCATTTCACGCTATCCTGGTATTCAACTGGATATTCGGGTCGGTAATGAACCTGTCGACTATCGAACGCGTAGGATCGACTTGGTACTTTGTTACTCAAATGGCGAACATCCTGGTCTGGAAAGCGTCCGCTTGATGCCAGAGAGGATTGCTCCGGTGTGTAGTCCGAAGTATGCCGAGGAGCATGATTTATTTAATCATCCTGAGCGCCTGTCACAATGCACTGTGCTGCACGATGTGGCCGCGTGGGACAACATTTCCTTCGATGCGGAGTGGTGCTTGTGGCGGGATGCGGTGGGCAATACCTGCGAACTGCCCACCCGTTTCATGACGTTTGACCGATCCGACTTAAGTACGATTGCGGCGATAAACCATGCGGGCGTGGCCATTGGCCGAGAGCAACTGGTTCGTCAGCGTGTACAGAATGGCGAACTCGTGCTGCCGTTCGGTGGTTTTAGAGAGGTCGTCAATTATGGCTACTATCTGGTTCATCCTACTCACGAAACGATGCCGAGGAGGCTCAAGGCGCTAATCGATTGGCTTGTCGAGCAAGCGGACAATTAACGCGTCGATCTTGTCCGCTGCCTGGACCGTTCTAAACCGCGGCTTTTTCCGCTGGCGGCAGATGGCTGGCGCCGAGCACGGCAGGTAAAACCCCGGCACGCAGATCATTACCACTCGGCTGCTGATACAGGCTCAGGCCGAACTCCGGCAATACCGCCAGCAAGTAGTCGAAGATATCGCCCTGGATGCGCTCGTAATCCGCCCACGCCGTTGTGCGCGTGAAGCAGTAGATCTCCAGCGGCACGCCCTGGGCGGTGGTTTGCATCTGGCGCACCATGCAGGTCATGTTCGGCTGGATGTCGGGGTGGCTTTTCAGGTACGCCAGGGCGTAGGCACGGAAGGTGCCGAGGTTGGTCATGCGGCGGCGGTTGGCCGACAGCTGCGCACTGTGCCCCTGGGCTTCGTTCCAGGCTTTGAGTTCGGCCTGCTTGCGGCTGATGTAGTCGGTGAGCAGATGCACCTGGGTCATGCGCACTTCTTCATCGTCACGCAGGAAGCGCACACCGCTGGCGTCGATGTACAGGCTGCGCTTGATGCGACGCCCACCGGAGGCCTGCATGCCACGCCAGTTCTTGAACGACTCGGACATCAATCGCCAGGTTGGGATGGAGACGATGGTCTTGTCGAAATTCTGCACCTTGACCGTGTGCAGGGTGATATCCACCACATCACCATCGGCGCCTACTTGAGGCATTTCGATCCAGTCGCCGACCCTCAGCATGTCGTTGCTGGTCAGTTGCACGCTGGCGACGAACGACAGCAGGGTGTCCTTGTACACCAACAGAATCACCGCCGACATGGCGCCAAGCCCGGACAGCAGCAACAGCGGTGAACGGTCGATCAGTGTGGCGACGATGATAATCGCGGCAAATACGAACAGCACCATCTTCGCCAATTGCACATAACCCTTGATCGAGCGGGTGCGCGCATGTTCGGTACGGGCGTAGATGTCCAGCAGGGCGTTGAGCAGGGCGCTCACGGCCAGCGTCATGAACAGGATGGTGAACGCCAGCGCCACGTTGCCGATAAACAGGGCGGCGGTCTTGCTCAGGTCCGGCACCAGGTACAGGCCGAACTGGACCACCAGTGACGGCGTCATCTGTGCCAGGCGGTGGAAGACTTTGTTATGGCGAAAGTCGTTGAGCCAATGCAGTGCCGGCTGGCGCCCGAGCATTTTGACCGCATGCAGGATGAGGTAGCGCGCGACCCGCCCGACCAGCAAGGCTGCTACCAGCAGCACCAGCAGACCGAGGCCGGCGTGCAGCATCGGATGTTCGTCGAGGGTGCCCCAGAGGCCTTGGACGTTGAGCCAGAGCTGTTTGATATCCATGGGTAAAACCGATTCCTCTAAATGCAAGACGGGGCCGATTAGAGCATTTAACGGCGACAATGTTGGCTTTATGGACAAAAGCTCTAACAAAAAAGCAGCTGATTAGCACCGTTCGCGTAAAGAAACTCGGTTTGGGCGCCCGAAACCGTTACCCTATGCAGCTGATATTTTGTATTTCTTCGAGGTAGCACCCGTGTTTTCCCAATTCGCCCTGCACGAACGCCTGCTCAAAGCCGTGGCCGAGCTTAAATTTGTCGAGCCTACGCCGGTGCAAGCAGCGGCCATCCCGCTCGCGCTCGAAGGGCGTGACCTGCGGGTGACGGCTCAAACCGGCAGCGGCAAGACCGCCGCTTTCGTCCTGCCGGTACTGAACCGCCTGATCGGCCCGGCCAAAGTTCGCGTCAGTATCAAGACCCTGATCCTGCTGCCGACCCGTGAGCTGGCCCAACAGACCTTGAAGGAAGTGGAGCGTTTCTCGCAATTCACCTTCATCAAGTCCGGCATCATTACCGGCGGCGAAGACTTCAAGGTCCAGGCCGCCATGCTGCGCAAGGTGCCGGACATCCTGATCGGCACCCCAGGCCGCATGATCGAGCAACTCAACGCCGGCAACCTCGACCTCAAGGAAGTCGAAGTGCTGGTGCTCGACGAAGCCGACCGCATGCTCGACATGGGCTTTGCCGATGATGTGCAGCGCCTGGTGGGCGAGTGCGTCAATCGCCAGCAGACCATGCTGTTTTCCGCCACCACCGGAGGCTCGACCCTGCGCGACATGGTCGCCCAGGTGTTGAAAAACCCTGAGCACCTGCAGGTCAACAACGTCAGCGACCTGAACGCGACCACGCGTCAGCAGATCGTCACCGCCGACCACAATGTGCACAAAGAGCAGATCCTCAACTGGCTGCTGGCCAACGAGACCTATCAGAAGGCCATCGTGTTCACCAACACCCGTGCTGCCGCCGACCGTATCTATGGCCGCCTGGTGGCTCAGGAATACAAGGCGTTCGTGCTGCACGGCGAGAAAGACCAGAAGGACCGCAAACTGGCCATCGACCGTCTCAAGGCCGGCGGCGTGAAAATCCTCGTGGCCACCGACGTTGCCGCCCGTGGCCTGGATGTCGACGGCCTGGACCTGGTGATCAACTTCGACATGCCCCGCAGCGGCGACGAATACGTGCACCGTATCGGCCGTACCGGGCGTGCCGGTAACGATGGTTTGGCGATCTCGCTGATCTGCCACGGCGACTGGAACCTGATGTCGAGCATTGAACGCTACCTGAAGCAGTCGTTCGAGCGTCGTACCATCAAGGAAGTCAAAGGCACCTACACCGGTCCGAAGAAGGTCAAGGCGTCGGGCAAGGCTGTCGGTGTGAAGAAGAAAAAAACCGACGCCAAGGGCGACAAGAAGAAGACCGGCGCCAAGTCGCCGACCAAACGCAGGATCGCCAACCGGCCGAAGACCGACAATCTGTCGCTCGTCAGCAAGGACGGCATGGCCCCGCTCAAGCGCCGCAAGCCAGAAGCACCAGCTGCCGAGTAAGGCAGGGGTGAAATGAAAAAACCGGACATTGTCCGGTTTTTTTATGGCCTCAGTTTTTGCTTTTGGCGGCGGCCTCTTCCAGATCCTTGAGGCGTTGATCGATCAGTTGGCACTTGTCGGGCAAGTCGGCCGCGGTGGTGTCCACGTCCATTTTCTTCAGCTCGGCGTTGATTTGCTCGGCCTTGGCCGGGTTTTGCTGTGTCAGCTGGGTGACTTCCCGGGCCAGTTGTTCGCGCTTGGCGGTGGCTTCCTCGGGGGTGCAGGCCCAGGCGGGCAGGGCGGACAGCAGCGTGGCGGCAATCGCCAGTTTTATCAGGGCATTCATGGTCGGACCTCCTTGGCAGTGATGTTCAGTGGAGGTGACGGGGGCGTGGAAAGTTCATAGAAATGACGCCTGTCTACTCAGCTGAACGGCCGCTGACGTGGCCTGTCACACCTTTTGACGGGCTACTTTCCATCGGCCTGCGGGAGGAATCAGGATGACGACTTACAACTGGGATCTGATCGAACGTCTGCTGCATGAAGTACAGAACGGCGAAGGTAGCTTCGCCCCACGCAAATACGCCGAGCAGGAGGCGGCCGAGAAGGCTACGGCGGGTGAGCCTACCGGCAATCTGGATGCGCTGAAAAAGACCGCCGCGGATTACGAAGCACTGCTGTTCAAGCGTGGTTTTATTGAGTCGCGTCCGGAGGAGGAGGGCGGCAATGGCGAAAACTTCATCCTGACCGCGCTCGGT
Source organism: Pseudomonas palleroniana (assembly GCF_022836895.1). Lineage (NCBI taxonomy): Bacteria > Pseudomonadati > Pseudomonadota > Gammaproteobacteria > Pseudomonadales > Pseudomonadaceae > Pseudomonas > Pseudomonas palleroniana. The sequence goes on from NZ_CP092411.1 coordinate 2,306,677, forward strand.
GCGCAGTTGCTGGCGTTGATCGACAGTTCGATCCCGGGCAATGACCACCCGCGCCAGGTACTCGACGAGCAGCCCGATGCACTGGACCCGGCAACCTTTGCCACCGTTGCGTCCAAGGCCCAGATCGCCTGATGCCCAACGCGCGCGCCGCTGTGGGGTGTCGGGCGAAACTGTCAGATCGGTAATCTGCCGCTAAGGTGGCTGACAGCCGTGCGTGCCTAATCTGCTGCCATTCAACGTATGGAATTGAATTGGCATGCACTCCAAAACCACCCGACGAACATTCGTCAAAGGCCTGGCCGCCGGCGGCTTGCTGGGCGGCCTCGGGCTCTGGCGCACCCCGGTCTGGGCGTTGGCCAGCCCCGGCCAGCCCAGCGTGCTCGCGGGCACGCAATTTGATCTGTTTATCGACCAGTCCCCGGTCAACCTCACAGGCCGCGACCGCACCGCGCTGACGATCAACGGTAGCCTGCCCGGCCCGCTGTTGCGCTGGCGCGAGGGCGACACCGTGACCCTGCGCGTGAAAAACCGCCTGGCTGAGCCGACGTCGATCCACTGGCACGGCATTCTCCTGCCGTCGAACATGGATGGTGTGCCGGGCCTGAGCTTCCAGGGCATCGAGCCGGGTGGCGTGTTTGTCTATCGGTTCACGGTCAAGCAGCACGGCACGTACTGGTACCACAGTCATTCAGGGTTCCAGGAGCAAAGGGGGGTGTATGGCCCGCTGGTGATCGATCCCAAGGTGCCCGAGACGTTCAGCTACCAGCGCGATTACGTGGTGATGCTGTCGGACTGGACCGATGAAGACCCCGTTGCGCTGATGAAAACCCTCAAGAAACAGTCGGATTACTACAACCGGCACAAGCCGACCGTGGGCGATTTTGTGCGGGATGTGGGCAAGCAGGGCTGGTCAGCGACCGTCGACGATCGCTTGATGTGGGCACAGATGAAGATGAACCCTACGGACCTGGCCGACGTCAGTGGCCAGACCTACACCTATCTGCTCAACGGCCAGCCTCCCGGACGCAATTGGACTGGCGTGTTTCAGGCGGGGGAAACGATTCGGCTGCGTTTTATCAACGGCTCGGCGATGAGCTATTTCGATGTGCGCATCCCGGGGCTGAAGATGACCGTGATTGCCGCTGATGGCCAGCCGGTGCAGCCGGTGAGTGTCGACGAGTTCCGCATTGCCGTGGCGGAGACTTTCGACGTGCTGGTCGAGCCGACGGCGCCAGCCTATACGCTGTTTGCCCAATCGATGGACCGCAGCGGCTACGCCCGCGGCACCCTGGCTTGTCAGCCCGGGGCGATTGCCTCAGTCCCCGACTTGGATCCGCGCCCCTGGATCACCATGGGTGATATGGGCATGGGCGGTATGGATCACGGTGCCATGGCGGATATGCCGGGTATGGAAGGCATGGACCACAGTGCGATGCCGATGCAGGCCCACCCCGCCAGCGAGCAGGACAACCCGTTGGTGGATATGCAAGCCATGAACCCGGTCCCCAAGCTCGATGACCCCGGCATCGGCCTGCGCAACAACGGCCGGCGTGTTCTGACTTACGCTGACCTGCGCAGTACCTTCGAGGATCCTGACGGCCGCGACCCCAGCCGCACCCTTGAATTGCACCTCACCGGGCATATGGAGAAGTTCGCCTGGTCGTTCAATGGGGTGAAGTTTTCCGATGCCGAGCCTTTGCAATTGACTTATGGCGAGCGGGTCCGATTGGTGTTGGTCAACGACACCATGATGAGCCATCCCATTCACCTGCATGGCCTGTGGAGTGACCTGGAAGACGAAAACGGCCAGTTCCAGGTACGCAAACATACCGTCGACATGCCGCCGGGTTCCCGGCGCAGCTACCGCGTAACCGCTGATGCGCTGGGGCGATGGGCCTATCACTGCCACCTGCTGTATCACATGGAAATGGGCATGTTCCGCGAGGTGCGCGTGCATGAATGAGCAAGCGAGCATAAGCCGGCATGTTTTATGGGCGTTCATCGGGTTGGCGTTCAGCCCGCTGACCCTGGCGGATGAGTTTCAAGGCATGAGCCCGGCGATACCCGCGCTCAGCGAGAGCCGCACGCCGATCCCGACCTTGACCGACGCTGATCGCGCCGCGGTGTACAACGCTCCCGGTGGGCACAAGGTTCACGACAGTGCGATCAACTCACTATTGCTGATCAACCAGTTGGAATGGCAAGACGGCGACGGCGAGGGTGCGCTGAACTGGGATATCAAGGGTTGGGTCGGTGGCGACATCGACCGCCTGTGGTTGCGCAGTGAAGGCGAGCGCAGTGCCGGTCGTACTGAAAGCGCCGAAGCCCAGGTGCTGTGGGGGCATGCCATCAGCCCATGGTGGGATCTGGTGGGCGGTGTGCGCCAGGACTTCAAGCCGGGGGACGGGCAAACCTGGGCAGCGTTTGGTACACAGGGCATGGCGCTGTACAACTTTGAAGCTGAAGCCACGGTGTTTGTCGGCGAGGCGGGGCGTACCGCAGCCCGATTGGAAGGCGACTACGACCTCCTGCTGACCAACCGGCTGATCCTGCAGCCCACCGCCGAACTCAATTTCTATGGCCGTAACGATCCGCAGCGCGGCATCGGTTCTGGCCTTGCGCAGAGTGAGCTGGGCTTGAGGCTGCGTTATGAAGTCCGCCGCGAATGGGCGCCCTACGTGGGTGTCACCTGGAGCCGCAGCTACGGCCAGACTGCGCAATACGCACGGGATGAAGGCGCAGACACCCGTCAGGTGCGCTGGGTGGTGGGCGTACGCCTGTGGTTCTGACGCTTTACTCTTTCTATAACTCGCCGCCACGAGCGGCCTGGAGCCTTGCATGTCAATGTTGAAAACCACCCTGGCGGGCGCTGTGCTGTGGGCGGGACTGATCGCCAGCCAGGCGGCCTCGGCCCATCCGAAACTGTTGTCGTCGACCCCGGTTGAGGGGGCCAAGGGGGCGCCACCGGCCGTGATCGAGCTGCGTTTTTCGGAGAACCTGCTGACGCAGTTTTCCGGCGCCAAGCTGACCATGACCGATATGCCCGGTATGCCGAATTCGCCGATGCCGGTAAAAGCCAGTGTCGCGGCCAGTGCCGACCCCAAGGTGATGCTGATCACGCCGGCCTCTACACTGGCGACCGGTACCTATAGGGTCGACTGGCGTGCCGTGTCGGCCGACACCCACCCGATCCTCGGCAACGTGGTGTTCAGCGTCCAGCCATGAGTGAACTGCTTCCGGTTGTTCTGCGCTTTGCTCTTTATCTGGACTTGATGCTGGTGTTTGGCCTGGGGCTGTTTGGCCTGTATGCCGATAGCCGGCCGCTGGATCTGAAGTGGTTGCTGCGGGTGTTGGCAAGCCTGGGGGTGCTGCTTTCGATGGCGTCGCTGTTGTCGATGACCCAGGCCATGAGCGGTGCCGAGGATTGGTCGACGCTGTGGCCACACCTGCAGATGATGCTCTGGCAGACCGAACTGGGCTGGAGCTGGTGGCTACGGATTGTTGCGCTGTTCTGGTTGGTGCTCAGCACCCGTTTGGCCACTTGGTTCGGGGGCCTGGCGTTGGTGACGCTGGCGTGGACCGGGCATGGGGTGATGCATGAGGGCGCGCTTGGGGTGTGGCATCTGCTCAGTGACAGTGCTCACCTGTTGGCGGCGGCGGGCTGGGTCGGGGCATTGGCGGCGTTCGGTTTATTGCTGATGCGCAGGTCCGCGCCGGCGGTGCAGGTATTGGCACACACCTTGGCGGGCTTCGAGCGCGTGGGTGTGGCATTCGTCGCGGTGCTGATTGCCACGGGCGTGGCGAACTATCTGTTTGTGGTCGGGCCGAACCTGGATGGCATCACGGGTGGCGTCTACGCGATCCTGTTGTGTTTCAAGTTGGGATTGTTCGGCCTGATGCTGGGGCTGGCGACGCTCAATCGTTCCCATCTGACGCCGTTGCTCCAGCGTTCGCTGGCGCAGGGCGACCACGCCGCCGCGTGTACAGCCTTACGCCGCAGCATCGTCCTGGAGTTTGCGGCGGTGCTGTTGATCCTGGCGTTGGTGGCTTGGCTCGGGACGCTGGCGCCGACCTAGGGCTGCGTGCTCTTCAGGCATTTGAGCGCTTGGAAATCGGCGCGCACCTTGTCGATTTTCTGGGTGAGCTTCTGACGTTGTTGCACGCTGCTTTCGGCCATCAGGTCGACGATCAGGCTGCGCGCTGCCGCTTCTGTTTGTGTATAGGCGGTGCGGTACTGCGGGGTCCAAAGGCTTTCGCGGTTCACCAGCAATTGCTCGATCTTCTGCGGGAAGTCGGCGTTGCGGCGTTGTTGCAGGGCCTCGATAAATTGCGCCTGCCAGCGCGCGCGGTTGTCGATCCAGGCTTGGTTCTGCGGGCCCAATGCGATGGACCAGGCTGTCACGCGGTTCTGCTGGCCGGTGCTCAACGGGCCGATCCAGGCGTCCAGGCGTTTGCTCATACGCTCGGCGCGCTCCTTGACCTGCCGCTCCAGCGGTGGCTTGAGGTATTCGTCCTGGCGTTTTTTCAGGTCCTTGGCAAAGGCGTCCTGCATGTCCTTGACTTGCTGATCATCCAGGCCTTGTAACAGCTCGACCGCTGACGGGGTGATTTGCCGGGCAATCTCGGCGATCGCCTGCTTGGCCTCCAGGGTACGCGATTGCAGAGCGGCGTCGTTGACCTTGTTGTCGTCGACCATCTGTTGCAGGCGGTCGAGCCAATCCAGGTAGCCGGGCAATTGCGTGGTGCAGTGCCAGGCCAGGTGTTGCTTGAGTGTGTCGTTGAACCAGCTCTTCTGCCCGGCGTTCATCTCCAGGTAGTCACTGAGGGTCCAGGGGATGATCACATCGAGATTGCGGTAGGCCAGGCCTACGCGATTGCAGCCGGCCAGTATCAGGCTCAGGCTCAGCAGTATCACCAGAAGTTTGAGCCGACGCAGCATGGGCAGGTCCTTGCGCAGTGGGGTTCATGCATGTGAACCCACGCCGGGCGCGACAGTTCAGCCGATTAATAAAACGACCGCGCAGCCTTCAAGGTCAACAGGCCATCGCATTGTGAGTTGTGTCCGGAATATGCCGAGCAGTCGCTGCCGCTGAGGCTGGAGCCGCTGTAGATCAGGTCCAGGTCGATGCCTTTCCATTCGCGCGAGAACTGTACCGACCAATCGTTGAAGCTGCTGATCGAGCCTCCCTCCACTGAGACCGGGCTGCCCAACTGATGCGTGGTGTACTTCATGCTGACGCCGATGCCGAAGGGCTGCGTGCCGCCGAGGTCGGCGAACAGGGTGCTGTCCTGCCGGTCCGGGTCGTTGCTCAAGGACACGCCGAAGCGGTTGCCCAGCAGGTTCAGGCCGCCATACAACTCCTGGCTGTCGAGCGGGCTGAGCTTGGGATGGCTGTAGTGGATCAATCCGACTTCGTAGCCCAGGGTCTGGTCGAAGGGGCGTTTGAAGCCCATGTAGGAATCGACTTCGAAGTTTTTGCTGGAGGACAAGCCCATGCTGGGGGAGAACTGGCCGAAATACAGGCCGCTGTCATGGCTCAGGTCCAGGCCACCGTGGAACGAGTCACTGCCTGGCGAGGTGGGTTTGACCAGGCCTTGGGCCATGCTGCGGCTGGGGGTGGTGCCTAATTTGAGATCGAAGTCGCCCAGTTCGCGCTGGAAAATCTGCGCCTCGGCCAGTGGGCTCGCCACCAGGATGCTGATCAATACAATGCAGGGTTTGAGCACGCTTCACTCCATAAAAAGCGAGGAGCCGTAACGGAAAAATCGGGCAAGTGCCCGTGCTAGACGTGTGCAAGCATACCGGCGAATGCCAGGCGGTGAGCCCCGTTCGTCGATTGGCACAAATATGGAGAAGGTGTTTCGGGCTCCAGTCCTAGCGCCTTGAAGGCAAGACGCTTAGGGACCAGATGGGTAGACAGGTGTTATTTCTTGCCCAGGCTGATCTGCTTGGACGGGCCGAAAGTCTGGCCGCTTACGCCCTTGGCAATTTGCTGGATTTCGCCACCGGACTTGAGAAACGCTGCAATCTGGCTGTTGATAGATTCGCTGGTTTCAACGGCGGGAGCTGGCTTTGCTTTGCTGTTGGATGCTTTTACGCGCATGGCGGCCACTAACCTGTAGAAAATTAACTTGGCCAGGCATCGTACAGGAAATACTTGACAATTGCTTGGCAAATATCCCCTGGGAATAACTGGCGCGGCGGAAAATAGCCGAAGTCTATCTATCAAATAATCGCCTAACTTACTGTTTTAACTCGAAACCACGGGGTATACGGCGCTTCGCATCCCTGGAAAAACTCAGGCGTTTGATCAGACGAGCGGGGCGTCGCCGCTGGAAGCCCGTGCCAGCCCGCGATTTTTCAGGCGCACGCGCGTGGTAGGCGCAACTCGGGTAGAATGCCGCCGACGTAATGAGGGTATTGGACATGGCTTTAGTCGGGCGCTACAACAGTTTGCAAGTGGTTAAACATACTAACTTCGGTTTGTACCTGGATGGCGCGCAAGATGGTGAAATCCTCTTGCCGAATCGGTATATCCCCAAAGATATTCCCAGCGAAGATGAAGACTGGCTTAACGTTTTCATTTATCTGGACAGCGATGACAAACTTATTGCCACGACTGAAAAACCGAAAGTTCAAGTGGGCGAATTTGCCAGTTTGAAAGTGGTGGAAGTCAACAGCATTGGTGTATTCCTCGACTGGGGCTTACCCAAGGATCTGTTGCTCCCGTATTCGGAAGAAAAACGCCAATTGAGTGCCGGTGATTACTGCGTGGTGCATGTCTACCTCGACAAGCACACCAAACGCATCACCGCCACTGCACGCCTGGATCGTTACCTGGACAAAACGCCGGCCAACTACCAGGTAGGCCAGGAAGTCGACCTGCTGGTGGCCGAAGCCACCGACATGGGTTTCAAGGCGATCATCAACAACAAGCACTGGGGCCTGATCCACAAGAACGAAGTGTTCAAGTTCCTGCGCCCCGGCAAGCAGGAAAAAGGCTTTATCAAAGAGATCCGTGCCGATGGCAACATCAGCCTGAGCCTGCAGCCGGTTGGCCAGGAAGCAGCGTCCAGCCTCAATTCGAAGATCCTTGCCAAGTTGCGCGAAAACAACGGCACCTTGCCGGTCAGCGACAAAAGCGACCCGGCGCTGATCAGCAACTTGTTCGGCGTCAGCAAGGGCAACTTCAAGAAGGCCATTGGTGCGCTCTACAAGCAAGGCCAGATTGTGATTCATGCCGATCGCATTGAACTAAGCTGAGCCCGGCTTGCTCTTCTGTAGGCGCCCATCGGCGCCCATCGGCGCCTACAGAGGCTACATAAATGATGCGCAAAACACTCTTCGCTTACCTCGGCACCTTGCTCGCCTTTCTGCTGCTCGACGGCCTCTGGCTCGGCGTCCTGATGGGCCCTACCTACAAGTCCCTGCTCGGCTCGTTGATGCTCGATCAACCCCGCCTATTGCCGGCGGTGCTGTTCTATCTCCTGTATGCCGCCGGTTGTGTGGTGTTAGTGGTGCTGCCGAGCGCCAGCTGGCAACGCGCCGCACGCCTGGGGGCGCTGCTCGGCCTGGTGGCCTACGGCACTTATGACTTGAGCAACTGGGCCACGCTGCAAGGCTGGTCTGCCGGTTTGGCGGTGATGGACATGGCCTGGGGCACCTTTCTCACGGCGGTCTGTTGTGCTGCCGGGTACCTGTGTGCACATCGGGTGCAACACTGATTGTGTACAGGATTCTTATGCACCGTTGCTGAGCGCCCGTCCTGCTTGTAAAGCCTTTGTAGTCCCTGTGGAACGCTGATTCAGAGGGATTGTGTGCCATTGGCACGTATTCTGCTGAATGCCTCGTATACAAACCGCGCCGCCTAACGTATGCACGCTGCGACGACAGCGCAGGCCGGTATTTCGAGGAGCCCAGCGATGACCGAACAACACCCCAAAGGCTACAGCCCGCGCCTGTACAACCAGGACCTGGGGCCTTTGCCGCAAAAATGGACCTGGTACAACATCTTCGCCTTCTGGATGAGTGATGTGCACAGCGTGGGCGGCTATGTCTTCGCCGCCAGCCTGTTCGCGCTCGGCCTGGCCAGTTGGCAGGTGTTGATCGCCTTGCTGGCCGGGATCTGCATCGTGCAGTTGATCGCCAACTTGGTGGCCAAGCCGAGCCAGCAGGCTGCCGTGCCGTATCCGGTGATCTGTCGGCTGGCGTTTGGTGTGTTCGGAGCGAATATTCCGGCGGTGATTCGTGGGTTGATCGCTGTAGCGTGGTACGGCATTCAGACGTACTTGGCGTCGAGTGCCTTGATCATCGTGGTGCTGCGCTTTTTCCCACAGATGGCGGTGTATGCAGAGCCGCATTTTGCAGGGTTGTCCTATCTGGGCTGGTTTGGCTTTCTCAGCTTATGGGTATTGCAGGCAGCGGTGTTCTGGGCCGGCATGGAGTCGATCCGCCGCTTTATCGACTGGGCTGGGCCGGTGGTGTACGCGGTGATGTTTGCCTTGGCCGGTTGGATCGTATGGAAGGCCGGCTGGGCGAATATCAGTTTCACCCTGGCGGAAAAATCCCTGTCGGGCTGGCAAGCCTTCGGTCAGGTGATCGTGGCGACGGCGCTGGTGGTGTCGTACTTCTCCGGCCCCACACTGAATTTTGGTGATTTCAGCCGCTATTGCCGCAGCATGCGCGACGTACGGCGCGGTAACTTCTGGGGGCTGCCGGTGAATTTCCTGGCATTTTCCCTGGTCACCGTGGTGATCGTTTCGGGCACGCTGCCGGTATTTGGCGAAATGCTTCACGACCCGATCGCCACCGTCTCGCGCATCGACAACAGCCTGGCTGTGTTGCTGGGAGCCTTTGCTTTCGTCACCGCGACCATCGGCATCAATATCGTGGCCAATTTCGTGTCGCCGGCGTTTGATTTTGCCAATGTGGCACCGAGCAAAATCAGCTGGCGGGCCGGGGGGATGATCGCCGCCGTGGCATCGATCTTCATCACCCCGTGGAACCTGTTCAATAACCCACTGATGATCCACTACACCCTGGACATCCTTGCAGCGTTCATTGGCCCGTTGTTCGGGATTCTGCTGGTGGACTTCTACCTGGTCAAAAAGCAGAAGATCGATGTGGATGCGCTGTTCGATGACAGCCCGAGCGGGCGCTACTACTTCGACGGCGGGGTGAATTGGACGGCGGTCAAAGCCTTGGTGCCCGCGACGCTGGTGGGGGTTGCAATCACCTTTACGCCGGCGCTGCACGGCATGGCCAACTTTGCCTGGTTTACCGGCTGTTTCCTGGGAGGGCTGTTTTTCCTGGTGCTTGCCCGGCGCGAGCAGGTTCGCTCGCCGACGCCGCTGGTTGCCGGTTGATCAGTATTACGCCCGCCAATATCAGGCCGCCGCCGGCAATCAGCAAGGCCGGTTGCAGGCCGCCGCTACAGTGACTGCTCAGCGACGCCAGCAACGGGCCGCTCAATTGCCCGACGGCAAAGCTGGCGGTCAACAGCCCGGTGCTGCGCTGGTAGCCGTGGGGGGCGACTTCCCGCAAGCGTGCCATCACCAACTGCATGCAAGCCAGGAACGGTGCACCGCACAGCAATACGCCCAGCGCCAAGCCCCAGCCATTGCCCAGCAAGCAGGCGAACACCCCGGCCGCTTGTAGCCATAACGTGCTCATCAGCCAGCGGCGGGTGGTGTGCGGGTCTTTGCGGCGCAGGCTGGCGATCACCACGCCCATCGCGGCAGCCAGGCCAAAGCATGGCCAGAACAGATCGGCTTGCCAGGCACCGTTGAATTGCGCGCTGGCCATTTGTGACAGGAAGGTTGCCGGAATGATGTAGCCCAGGCCATACAGGAAGTAAATCCAGCACAGATGCGCGATGCTGGCGTTGCTGCCCGCGTGATGGGCGTGGGCAACTGGCGCGATCGGTTGAGGCAGGAACGGCAGTGTCGCCAGCAGCATCACCAGCGCCACCACGCCATACACCAGCCACAGCGTTGCCGAGCTTTGCCCCAGGCGGTTCGAGCCCAATGCCAGCAGCCCGGTCAGCAGAATGCCCAGCCCCGGTCCGGCAAACACCAAGGCGCCCAGGCGTGCTCGCCCGGCGGCAATCGCCAGGGGCTGGCTCAAGCTGGTGATCATCACCAACGCCCAGGCACTGGCGACGCCGGTGCCAAAGCGCAGCAACAGGTGCGGCCAGAAGCCCTGTGCCCAATACGACGCCAGGGTCAGCAGCACGCAAAGCCACAGCCCGCCGTACATCCGACCTCGTACGTGGTGATGGCTGCGGGCGAAGATCGAATCCACTGCACCCACGAAGTAGCCCAGGTAATTGGCCGCCGCGATCAGCCCTGCGCCGGTCAGGTCGACCTGGCCTTCACTGAGCAGGTGGGGCATCTGCGGGGTCAGCGCGAAGCGGCCAATGCCCATGGCCATCATCAAGGCGATAAAGCTGGCGAGTAAGCGGATCAGGGGGGACATGTTCAGGTTTCCTGCAAGGCAGCGATTGACCTTCAGGCTAAATCGAGTTTACTTTCTGTAAAAATGAATAATATTGAGTAACTTGTTCAGTTTTGGAGAAAGGCGTGGAGTTCAGTCAATTGCGTATTTTCCAGGCCGTGGCGGAGGAGGGTTCCATCACCCGTGCGGCCGAACGCTTGCACCGAGTGCCGTCGAACCTGTCGACACGCCTCAAGCAGATGGAAGAGCAGCTCGGTGTTGAGTTGTTCGTGCGCGAGCGCCAGCGTTTGCAGCTTTCTCCAGCGGGCAAAGTGTTACTGGACTACAGCACCCGTCTGCTGGCGCTGCACGACGAAGCCCACGGCGCTGTGCAAGGCGGGCAACCGGCCGGCGATTTTGTGCTGGGCAGTATGTACAGCACTGCGGCGATTCATTTGCCGAAGTTGTTGGCGCGTTACCACAAGGCCTACCCGATGGTGAACCTGCAGGTGCAATCGGCGCCCAGCGGCGAGCTTTTGGAGGGCCTGATCGCCGGTCGCCTGGACGCGGCGCTGGTGGACGGCCCCATCACCATCGCCACCCTTGATGGTGTGCCCTTGTGCGAAGAACGGCTGGTGTTGATCTGCGAAGCCGATCACCCACCCGTGCGCGGCCCCCAGGATGTGGCGGGCCGCTCGGTATTCACCTTCCGCCGCAGTTGTGCTTACCGCGCACGCCTTGAAACCTGGTTTTCCCACGACCGTGTGGCCATGGGCCGGGCGATCGAGATCGAGTCTTATCAAGGCATGCTCGCCTGCGTGATTGCCGGTTCCGGTGTGGCATTGATGTCTGAATCCATGCTCGACAGCCTGCCGGGCAAGGACGGTGTGTCCGTTCATCCCCTGACCGGGCCTTTTGCCACTGCGACTACCTGGCTCATGTGGCGAAAGGGGATGCTCGGCGCTAACCTCAATGCATGGATTGACCTGCAGCAGGCAGCCAGAGCCGAGATCCTGCAAGACACGCGTGCGATCGCTTGAGCGATCCGTCAGGATTTAGATGAATTCAGTAATAGTTCGTTGTGTTTTCGTACAAGCAATACGTAAGACTTAAGGCTACTATCTGTAGGAAGCGGCGACAGAATTAGCGCCGACCCGCATTACCCTCAAAGGGGGGCACCACCATGAAAGAGAAAATTCAGAACTGGCTCCATGACCTCGGCGTGGCACTCGGCTTGATCGAGCCGCCGCTGCAACCGGTGCCTATTCGTACGGATGATGAGCAACGCCGTCCCCGTCGCAGGTAAGCCCTGAGGCGCTCACGTGATCGTGGCCGTGATCATGCGGGCGTTGAGGGCGTGGGTTCTCTTCGGAGTGCCTTCCGTGCTCCTTATGCCTTACGCGGCCGCGTTTTTTATTATCGTGTTCCGAATGCAAGACCTGCGGCGATCTGTTTGAGAAGGCTTGGCAGTAGCCCCCAAAAAAACGGGCGCGACACCCGACGTCGCACCCGCTGAAGCAACCGCTTTAAATCCTGTTGCGCCTCAAACCGCCCGGGCTACTGATGCCTGGGGGCTGCGCGACAACATACTCACCACCACGAAGCTCACCAGCCCAATCGCCAGGCTGTAGTAGATCGGCGTATTCGCGTCCAACCCATCCTTGATCATGAATACCAGCGCCGTCACAAAGCCCAGGGTCATGGAGGTGATCGCGCCTGAGGTGGTTGCCCGCTTCCAGAAGATCGCACCGATCAGTGGGATCAGCATGCCACCTACCAACAGGTTGTAGGCCAGGGTGAGCGCGCTGATCACATCGTTGACCACCAGTGCGATCCCCAGTACGGCAATGCCGGTGAGCATGGTGAACAGGCGGTTGACCGCCAGGCTCGACGGTTTGCCGCCACGCAAGCGCGGCAGCAGGTCTTCGGTCAATACCGTGGAGGCCGCCAGTAAGCCGGCGCTGGCGGTGGACATCATCGCGGCCAGGGCCGCAGCAATTACCAGGCCGCGGATGCCATCCGGCAGCGAGGCTTTGACGATGGCGGCGAAGGCGTTGTTGACGTTGTCCAGGTTGGGGAGCAGTACATGCGCCGCCATGCCAATCAGCGCGCAGGCCAGGCCGTAGAGGATGCAGTAGAAACCGGCGAAAGTGCCTGCGTACTTGGCGACCTTTTCATCGCGGGCGGTGAACACTCGCTGCCAGATGTCCTGGCCAATCAGGATGCCGAAAAAGTAGATCATGAAGTAGGTGATGATCGTGTCCCAGCCGATTTCGGTGAAGCTGAAGTTCGATGCCGGCAGCTTGGCGACCAGCTCATCCCAACCGCCGACGCGGTACAGGCAGATGGGGAGCAGGATGAACATCAGGCCGACGGTCTTGATCACGAACTGCACGATATCGGTGAGGGTCAGCGACCACATGCCGCCGATGGTCGAGTACACCACCACCACGCCACCGCCCAGCAGCACCGAGACCCAGAACGGCAGGCCGAACAGCACTTGCAGTACGGTGCCAATGGCCAGGATCGAGGTCACGCCGATCATCAAGGCATAGGCCAGCATGATCACCGCACTCGCTTGACGGGCCATGGGGTTGTAGCGCTTTTCCAGAACCTGGGTGACGGTGAAGATTTTCAGCTTCAGCAGCGGCTTGGCCAGGAACAGGTTCAGCGCGATGATCCCGGCGCCCAGCGCGGCGCACAGCCAGAAACCGGAAATACCATGCACATAACCCAGGCGCACGGTGCCGACGGTCGATGCACCGCCCAGTACGGTGGCCGCCATGGTGCCCATGTACAGCGACGGCCCCAGGTTGCGGCCGGCCACCAGATAGTCCTCGTGGGTCTTGGCGCGGCGCATGCCGTAATAGCCGAGCACGAGCATGCCGGCGGCGTAGATGAGTACGACGAATAAATCCAAAGCCATGACGGCGGTTCTCCGATTATTTTTTATTGTGCTGAAGGCGCTTGCTGTGGCGAGGGAACGTGCTGGGGTGAGGGTGCACGCTCTCTCGCCACGACAGCCGGCCCATAAACCGAGGCCGGTTCGGGAAACAGCCGCAGCAAGGTCAGGTACACCACGCAAGCCAGCCCCAACGTCACCGGCAGGCTGATGTCGATGCCATCCGCCAAGTTGCCCAGCGGCCCGACAAACTGCCCCGGCAGGTTGACGAAGCACAGGCCCACCAGTGCACTCGGGATCCAGGCCCCGAGCCCGCGCCAGTTCCAGCCATGGTTGAACCAGTAGCGACCGCCGGTCTCACCACGGGTAAACACTTGCAGATCGTCCGGGCAGTAGAAGCCCCGGCGTACGATCAGGCCGATGATCATCATCACCATCCACGGCGTGGTGCAGGTGATGATCAGCACGGCGAAGGTCGAGACGCTTTGCACCAGGTTGGCGGCGAAACGTCCGATAAAGATGAAGGCTATCGACATCACCCCGATCAGCAATGTGGCCTTGACCCGCGACAGCAGGCGTGGGAACACGCTGGACATGTCCAGCCCGGTGCCATACAGCGAGGTGGTGCCGGTGGACATGCCGCCGATCACTGCGATCAGGCACACCGGCAGGAAGAACCAGCTCGGCGCCACCGCCAGCAGACCGCCGACATAATTGTTGGCCGCGATGTAGTCCGGCGCCTTGATCGCCACGATGGTCGCGGTGGCCAGGCCGAACAGGAACGGGATCAAAGTGGCGATTTGCGCGAGGACCACCGCCAGCATGATTCGACCTTTCGGTGTTTCACGCGGGATATAGCGCGACCAGTCACCCAGGAACGCCCCGAAGGAAATCGGATTGCTCATGGCCACTAATGCGGCGCCGATAAACGCCGCCCAGAAACCCGGCTGACCCAGCGCTACAGTGCCGGCGAACTGGCTGTCGAAGGCCGGCGCAAACGCGAAGATCCCCAGCAGGAACAACAGGCTCGCCGCCCATACGGCGATACGGTTGACCCACAGCATGAAGCGAAAGCCGTAGATGCACACCGTGAGCACCAGGAGGGCGAACAGGCCATAGGCTAAACCCAGGGTCAGATCGGTTTCCGGCAGGCCAATCAGACGTTTCGCACCACCGACCAAGGCATCACCCGAACTCCACACCGAGAGTGAGAAGAAGGCAATCGCGGTCAGCAGCGACAGAAATGAGCCGACAATCCGCCCGTGCACGCCGAAGTGCGCACCGGAAGACACCGCGTTGTTGGTGCCATTGATCGGCCCGAACAGGCCCATGGGGGCCAGGATCAACGCGCCCACCAGCACGCCCAGTACGATCGCCCAGGCGCCGGCCTGGAACGACAGGCCGAACAGCACGGGAAATGAGCCCAGCACGGCGGTGGCAAAGGTATTGGCACCGCCGAAGATCAGGCGGAACAGATCCTTGGGGCTGGCGGTACGTTCGTGGTCCGGGATCTGTTCGACCCCGTTGGTTTCTATTTTTCGAATACTTTTATCGTTGTTTTTATTATTCATGATCAGCTCCGATCACATTGGCTAATGGGGCGGCAGCCCTTCCGGCATAGCGGATAAATGTTCGTGACAGGCCAGCCACAGGCCCTCTTGTTGTTCTGCGCGCAACCGTTGCCGTCTGAAGACAATGGTTTCGCGTTCCTGGCTATTGAATTGCTCCCCGTTCATGCGCAGCTCGGTGGCCACGTCATGAATCAATATCGCCACGTCACCTTGCAGGCTGACGGTGGCGTTGCTTGAGGTGCAGGACAGCACCTCAAACCCCTCGTCCTGGCGCCAGCTGTCCCACAACGCCTGGTAGGCGTCGCGGCTGAGCAGCGGCTCGGGGAGGGTGTAGAACACAAAGGTGGCATCGGCCGTGAACGCGTCGAAATAAGCGGCGCGGTCATTGCGGGCAAACGCCGACACCAGGTCGGCGGCAGCTTTCAGCACGGCTTGCGTGCTCATCAGCGATGCGCCACGCCAGGCAGTACGCAGAGCATCTCGTACAGCAAGTTGGCGCCCAGCAGCGAGGTGTTGCCGGTGGTGTCGTACGGTGGCGAAACTTCCACCAGGTCGCAACCAATCAGGTCCAGGCCCTGGCAGCCGCGGATGATCTCGATCGCCTGGATGGTGGTCAGCCCGCCGATTTCCGGGGTGCCGGTACCGGGCGCCCACGCCGGGTCGATGCCGTCGATATCAAAGCTCAGGTACACCGGGCCACCGCCGACTTTTTCACGTACTTCGGCCATCAAGGGGGCGAGGGAGTGGTGCCAGCATTCTTCGGCCTGGACCACGCGAAAGCCCTGTTTGCGGCTCCAGTTAAAGTCTTCGGCGGTGTAGCCCTGGGCGCGCAGGCCGATCTGCACCACACGATCGCAATCGAGCAAGCCTTCTTCGACGGCGCGGCGGAAGGTGGTGCCGTGGGCGATTTTCTCACCGAACATGTGGTCGTTGACGTCAGCATGGGCATCGATGTGCACCAGGCCGACCTTGCCGTGTTTTTTGTGGATCGCGCGCAGGATCGGCAAGGTGATGGTGTGGTCACCGCCCAGGGTCAGCGGGATCACGTCGTGGTCAAGAATCTCGTCGTAGGCTTCTTCGATGATGCGCACGGCGTCGAGCAGGTTGAACGTGTTGATCGCCACGTCGCCGATATCGGCCACCGACAGCGAGTCGAATGGGGCGGCACCGGTGGCCATGTTGTAGGGGCGGATCATCACCGATTCGGCGCGGATTTCACGCGGCCCGAAGCGCGTGCCGGCACGCAGTGAGGTGCCGATATCCAGGGGCACGCCGATAAAGGCGGCGTCCAGGCCCTGGGCCGTTTGCAGGTGGGGCAGGCGCATCATGGTGGCGATGCCGGCGAAGCGCGGCATTTCGTTGCCGCCCAGTGGTTGGTGGAAAATCTTGTCCACGGGAGTGCCTCATCGTTGTTTTGTTTATTAGCGGCCGATTCTGCGAAAAGCCCGTGGCGGGAAGAATCGGCAGGGGCAAATACTTAGTTCAGGTTTTTCTAAACTAATCCCCAGCGGTTAAACTCTCTGGGTTGTAGTGAGCGGGCTTGCCCCGCGCTGGGTGGCAACGCCGCCCCAACAAAGACGCCGCGGTATTTCAGAAGAACCGAGGAGCCCGGGTTTGGGGCGGCTTCGCCCCCCAGCGCGGGGCAAGCCCGCTCACTACAAGCCAACTGAACACTGTGGAGAGCCCATGGCCAACGCCTTGCCCGACTTGAAACTGCTGCGCATCTTCGTCAGCGTGGTGCGCCATCAGGGCTTCGCCAATGCTCAGCACGAACTCAACCTGTCGACGTCAGCCATCAGCACCTACATGAGCCAACTGGAGTCGGCGTTGGGCCTGGTGCTGTGCCATCGCGGGCGGGGCGGGTTCAGCCTGACCAGCAAGGGCGAGTTGTTCCATCAGGAAACCCTGCGCCTGCTCGGTGAACTCGAAGGTTTCGAGCAATACGCCGCCGCGTTGAAAGGCGAGTTGCGCGGCACCCTCAAGCTGGGCGTGCTCGACTCCACTGTCAGCGACAAGGCGTTGCCATTTGCCGAAGCGATCGGCGCCTACAGCCTGGAACACCCGGCGGTGCATTTGCATCTGTCGGTGATGAGCCCGTACGAATTGCAACTGGGGGTGCAGGACAATCGCCTGGACCTGGCCATCGGCGCTTTTTCCAACCGCATGAGCGGGTTGATCTACATGCCGCTGTATCGCGAGCAGCACTGGTTGTATTGCAGCACGCGGCACCCGCTGTTCAACGAGCGGCGCATCCCCGAACAAGTGATTACCCAGCAGCGCATGGTCGGCCGCGGCTACTGGAGCCAGGCGGAACTGGCGCGCCATGGCTTCAAGCACAGCGCCGCCACGGTGGAAAGTATGGAGGCGCAACTGATCCTGGTGCTGTCCGGTGCTTACATCGGCTACCTGCCCGAGCACTATGCCCAGGCGTGGGCCGACAAGGGCGACCTGCGCGTGTTGCTGCCGGCGACTTTCGGCTACCAGGCGCCGTTCTCCATGATCATGCGTCGGGGCCGCAGCCGCGAGCCGTTGATCCAGACGTTCCGCGACTTGCTCAAAGCCCAGCTCAACCAGGCCTGAAAAATCATGTCCAGACCCCAATGTTCCCGTTGCCTCAGGCCCGTCACCCATTGCCTGTGCCCGTTGATCCCCTGCCTCGACAGTCGCACGCGAGTGTTGCTGTTGCAGCACCCGAGCGAGGTCAACCATGCGCTGAATACCGCACGCTTGGCGGCGTTGGGGTTGAACAATGCGCAGTTGGTAGTGGGCGAGGTGTTTGCAGATTTGCCGACTTTACTGAACCCGCCCGGTTATCGGGCGCGGTTGTTGTTCCCGGCGGATGATGCCCAGCCTTTGCAGGCCTATGCGCCGGACGAGCAGCCCTTGTTGTTGGTAGTGCCCGATGGCACCTGGCGCAAGGCGCGTAAACTGTTGCACCTCAATCCGTTGTTGGCGGCGTTGCCGAGGGTGACGCTGGCCGAGGGCGGTGTTTCGCGTTACCGGCTGCGCAAGGCACCGGGGCCGGGAGCGCTGTCGACGCTGGAGGCGATTGTGCAAGCGCTGCAGGTGCTGGAAGCACCGGTATCGTTCGAACCGTTGCTCAAACCCTTTGAAGCGCTGATCGAGGGGCAGATTGCGGCGATGGGTGAGGAGGTGTTTCAGAGAAATCATGGTGATGGGCAGTCGGGTTAGCCCGGAGATCGAGGTGCGGCTATCGGGAGCAAGCCCCCTCCCACAGAGAATCGAGTGACACCATTGGAATGCGGTCATCTGTGGGAGGGGGCTTGCTCCCGATAGCGGTGGTACAGGCGCCCATCAATCCACATATTCCAATAAGTAATAAACACCACACTTTGCGTGATATGGCCCGCCGACCTTTCCCGGTATGATGTTCGCCCCCGCAGTCTGGATTGCGAATACGCCATGACCTTGCAGTACCCAACAATCGCCGATTGCGTCGGCAACACGCCCCTGGTCCGCTTGCAACGCATGGCGGGTGAAACCAGCAATACCCTGTTGCTCAAGCTCGAAGGGAACAACCCGGCCGGCTCGGTCAAAGACCGCCCTGCGCTGTCGATGATCACCCGCGCCGAGTTGCGCGGGCAGATCAAGCCCGGCGACACCCTGATCGAAGCCACCTCCGGCAACACCGGGATCGCCCTGGCCATGGCCGCCGCGATCAAGGGCTACAAGATGATCCTGATCATGCCCGACAACGGCAGCGCCGAACGCAAGGCGGCGATGACCGCCTATGGCGCCCAGTTGATCCTGGTCACCCAGGAAGAAGGCATGGAAGGCGCGCGTGACCTCGCCGAGCGCATGGCCGCCGAAGGTCGTGGCCTGGTACTGGACCAGTTCGCCAATGGCGATAACCCAGAGGCGCACTACACCAGCACCGGCCCGGAAATCTGGCGCCAGACCCAGGGCACCATCACCCATTTCGTCAGCTCCATGGGCACCACCGGCACCATCATGGGCAACTCGCGTTATCTCAAGGAGCAGAACCCGGCGATCCAGATCGTCGGCCTGCAACCGATGGAGGGCGCGTCGATCCCGGGTATCCGCCGTTGGCCCGAAGAGTACTTGCCGAAGATCTACAGCGCGACGCGCGTAGACCGCATCATCGACATGGCTCAGCGTGAAGCCGAAGACACCACCCGCCGTCTGGCCCGTGAAGAAGGCATCTTCTGCGGCGTGTCTTCCGGTGGCGCGGTGGCGGGCATGCTGCGCTTGTCCAGGGAAGTGGAAAACGCGGTGATCGTCGCGATCATCTGTGACCGAGGCGACCGTTACCTGTCGACCGGCATTTTCGACGAACCCAACTGATGGCCAAGCACGAAAGAGGCCTGCGCTTCCAACCGACGGGCGGTAGTCGGGCCCCGCAGATTCCGGTGGGCAAGAAACAACGCCTGACCATCGAGCGCCTGGCCAATGACGGCCGTGGCATTGTGTACTTTGAAGGCCGTACCTGGTTCGTCAATGGCGCCCTGGCCGGTGAGGACGTGGAAGCGCGGGTGTTGGGCGCTCATGGCAAGATCGTCGAGGCGCGCACCGAGCGCGTATTCACCGCCAGCGAACTGCGGCGCCCGGCACCCTGTGCCCACGTGGGGCGTTGTGGTGGCTGCAGCGTGCAGCACTTGCCCCATGCCGAACAACTTGCCCTGAAACAGCGCATGCTCGCCCAGCAATTGTCGCGTGTGGCCGGTGTTGAGCCGCAGGAATGGGCGGCGCCCTTGAGCGGCCCGGAATTTGGCTACCGTCGCCGCGCCCGCGTGGCCGTGCGCTGGGATGCCAAGGCGAAAAAACTTGAAGTGGGTTTTCGCGCCGTGGCCAGCCAGGACATCGTCGCCATCGATGATTGCCCGGTGCTGGTACAGGCCTTGCAGCCGATCATGCAGCGCTTGCCGAACCTGTTGCGCCGGCTGAGCAAACCGCAGGCCCTGGGGCATGTCGAGTTGTTCAGTGGTACCTCCATCGCCGTGTTGCTGCGGCATATGGCGCCGTTGTCGGAAGCGGACCTGCAGCTCTTGAAAGAATTTTGTGCCTTCCATGAAACCCAGCTGTGGCTGCATGGCGAAGGACAGCCGGAGCCGGTCGAAGCCGATGCCGTCTTGGGGTTTCGATTGGAACAGTGGGATCTGGAGCTGGCTTACCGGCCTGGCGATTTTGTCCAGGTCAACGCCGCAGTCAACGCGGCGATGGTCGCCCAGGCCCTGGAATGGCTGGCGCCACAACCCGACGAGCGGGTGCTGGACTTGTTTTGCGGGCTTGGCAACTTCGCTCTGCCACTGGCGCGTCAGGTGCGTGAAGTGGTGGCGGTGGAAGGTGTGCAGGCCATGGTGGACCGGGCGGCCGCCAATGCCGTCAGCAATAATTTGCATAACGCACAGTTTTTTCAGGCCGATTTGTCCCAGCCTTTGACTGACACAGAATGGGCCAAACAAGGCTTTTCTGCGGTACTCTTGGACCCACCCCGTGACGGTGCCCTGGAAGTTGTGCGCAAGCTTGCGACCTTCAAGGCCAGGCGTCTGGTGTATGTGTCCTGCAACCCGGCCACGCTGGCGCGGGACACCGTTGAGTTGGTCAAGCAAGGCTACCGGCTAAAGCGTGCCGGGATCCTCGACATGTTTCCGCAAACCGCGCATGTCGAGGCCATGGCGTTATTTGAAGCGGGCTAGGATGCCCGTTTAATCCGACCGGCCTTGTAGTCTCCAGGGCCTGTGACCTGCCGGGGAGAGTGCAGTACAAGGTCGGCGATGATTTTTGACGCATCGAAGGTGCGTCGTAGGGAAGGTAAGCAAGATGGTACAGGTGAGAGCACACCAGCCGATCAACACCGACGGCAGTATCAATCTCGAGGCATGGCTGGATCATGCCGTCAGTGTCGACCCGGCACTGGACCGTGAAGCCTTGAAGGCCGCTTGCGAGTTCGCTCGTGAGTCCGAGCAGCAAAACAATGCGGCCAAGAACCTGTGGGCCGAGGGCACTTCGAGCTTTCGTACCGGGCTTGAGATCGCCGAGATCCTCGCCGATCTCAAGCTCGACCAGGATTCGCTGATCGCCGCCGTGCTCTATCGCGGCGTGCGTGAAGGGCATATCGAACTGGCCACCGTCAGCCAGCGCTTTGGCGCCTTGGTCGCCAAGCTCATCGACGGCGTGGCCCGCATGGCGGCCATCAGTGCCAGCCTCAGCCCGCGCCAATCGATGGTGATGGGCACCCAGGGCCAGGTGGAAAACCTGCGCAAGATGCTGGTGGCGATGGTCGACGACGTGCGCGTCGCCCTGATCAAGCTGGCTGAGCGTACCTGCGCGATCCGGGCGGTGAAGACGGCCGATGATGAAAAGCGCAACCGCGTTGCGCGCGAAGTCTTTGATATCTATGCGCCGCTGGCGCATCGCCTGGGTATCGGCCATATCAAGTGGGAGCTGGAGGACTTGTCCTTCCGCTACCTCGAGCCCGAACAATACAAGCAGATCGCTACGCTGCTGCATGAGCGGCGGCTCGACCGCGAGCGCTTTATCTCCGACGTGATGAATCAGCTGCGCTCGGAGTTGCAGGCCACCGGCGTCGAAGCCGATATCAGCGGCCGCGCCAAGCATATCTATTCGATCTGGCGCAAAATGCAGCGCAAGGGCCTGGCCTTCAGCCAGATCTACGATGTGCGCGCCGTGCGCGTGCTGGTGCCGGAAATGCGCGACTGCTACACCGCGCTGGGCATTGTCCACACCTTGTGGCGGCACATTCCCAAGGAGTTCGACGACTACATCGCCAACCCCAAGGAAAACGGCTACCGCTCGCTGCACACTGCGGTAATCGGCCCCGAGGGCAAGGTGCTGGAAGTGCAGATCCGCACCCACGCCATGCACGAAGAGGCGGAGCTGGGCGTGTGCGCGCACTGGCGCTACAAGGGCACCGACGTCAAGGCCGGGTCCAACCAGTACGAAGAGAAGATCTCCTGGCTGCGCCAAGTGCTGGAGTGGCACGAAGAACTGGGCGACATCGGCGGCCTGGCCGAACAGCTGCGCGTGGATATCGAACCGGACCGGGTCTATATCTTCACCCCCGACGGCCATGCCATCGACTTGCCCAAGGGCGCCACGCCGTTGGACTTCGCCTACCGCGTGCACACTGAAATCGGCCACAACTGCCGCGGCGCCAAGATCAACGGGCGGATCGTGCCGCTCAACTACACCCTGCAGACCGGTGAACAGGTCGAGATCATCACCAGCAAGCATGGTACGCCGAGCCGTGACTGGCTGAACCCGAACCTGGGCTACATCACCACGTCGCGGGCGCGGGCGAAGATCGTGCATTGGTTCAAATTGCAGGCGCGCGACCAGAACGTCGCGGCCGGTAAAACCTTGCTTGAACGCGAACTGGCGCGCCTGGGCTTGCCGCAGGTGGACTTCGACAAGCTGGCCGAAAAGGCCAACATGAAGATTGCCGAAGACATGTTTGCCGCCCTGGGCGCTGGCGACCTGCGCCTGGCGCAACTGGTCAACCTGGCCCAGCAGTTGGTCGAGCCGGAGCGCGGCAGCGAACAGCTGGAACTCATTCCACGCAAAGCCGCCGGCTACAAGCCCGGCAAGCGTGGCGATATCCAGATCCAGGGTGTGGGCAACCTGATGACGCAAATGGCCGGCTGCTGCCAGCCGTTGCCGGGTGACGCCATCGTCGGCTACATCACCCAGGGCCGTGGTGTCAGCATTCACCGGCAGGACTGTGCCTCGGTGCTGCAGTTGGGCGGGCGCGAGCCTGAACGGATCATCCAGGTCAGTTGGGGGCCGGTACCGGTGCTCACCTATCCGGTGGACATCGTGATTCGTGCGTACGACCGTTCCGGCCTGCTGCGTGACGTGTCCCAGGTGCTGCTCAACGAGCGGATCAACGTGTTGGCGGTCAACACCCGTTCGAACAAAGAGGACAACACTGCGTTGATGTCCCTGACGATCGAGATCCCGGGCCTGGATGCGCTGGGGCGATTGTTGGGGCGTATTTCCCAGTTGCCGAACATCATCGAGACCCGGCGCAACCGCACACCATGATGTATTCACTCGAAGACCTGCTGTACCTGATGAACCGCCTGCGGGACCCGCAATACGGGTGCCCGTGGGACATCAGGCAAACCTACGCGACCATTGTCCCGCACACTTTGGAGGAGGCTTATGAAGTCGCCGACGCCATCGAGCGCGGCGACTTCGACCATCTGCAAGGTGAGCTGGGCGACCTGTTGTTCCAGGTGGTGTATTACAGCCAGTTGGCACGGGAGGAGGGGCGTTTCGAATTTGCCGGCGTGATCGACGGCATCACGCGCAAATTGATTCGTCGCCATCCTCACGTGTTCCCGACGGGCGATCTGTATGCGCCGCTGGATGTTCCGCGGTTGAGCGAAGAGCAGGTCAAGGAGCGTTGGGAGCAGATCAAGGCTGAGGAGCGCGCAGAAAAGTCCGATACACCGCTGCAGCTTTCCCTGCTGGACGATGTGCCCACGGCACTGCCTTCGTTGTCCCGTGCCGCCAAATTGCAAAAGCGCGCCAGCCAGGTCGGTTTCGACTGGCCTTCCGCCTTGCCGGTGGTGGATAACGTGCGCGAAGAGCTGGATGAAGTGCTTGAAGCCATGGCTGATAACGACTCGGCCGCGATCGCGGATGAAGTCGGCGACCTGCTGTTTGCAGCGGTCAACCTCGCCCGGCATCTCAAGGTTGACCCGGAAACCGCGCTGCGCAGCGCCAATGCCAAGTTTGAACGACGTTTCCGATTTATCGAACAGGCATTGCGCGATACCCAGCGTCCCATAGAAGATTGCACCCTCGAAGAGTTGGACGCCCTGTGGGGCGAAGCCAAACGTCAGGAAAAGAACGTGTCCAACTGCGGTTGAGCAGTTGCCTAAGTGAGTAAGCACCATGAGCCTTTCCCTTCGCGACCAGTTGCTCAAAGCAGGTCTGGTCAACCAAAAGCAGGCCAAGCAGGTCGGCAAAGAGAAACAGAAGCAGCAGCGCCTGGTCCACAAAGGCCAGGCCGAGGCCGATGACACCCAGGCCCGCCTGGCTGCCGAGGCGAAAGCCGAGAAGGTCAAGCGCGACCAGGAATTGAACCGCCAGCAGCAGGAAAAAGCCGAGGCCAAGGCCCGCACCGCGCAGGTCAAGCAGTTGATCGAGACGTCGCGCCTGCCTAAGCTGACCACCGAGGATTACTACAACTTCGTGGATGACAAGAAGGTCAAGCGCCTGTCGGTCAACACCTTGATGCGCAACAAGCTGAGCAATGGCTCCCTGGCGATCGTCCACCACGGCGGCGGTTATGAAGTGATCCCGCGTGAAGCGGCGCTGAAGATCCAGGAGCGCGCACCGGAGCGTATCGTGCAGCTCAACATCCTGACTGAAAGCCAGGTGCCGGATGAGGATGACCCGTACGCCGCCTACCAGATCCCGGATGATCTGATGTGGTAAAGCCCTAGAAACAACAAACCCCGCTCAAAAGGCGGGGTTTGTGTTTTCAGCCAAGCGTATTACCAATCCACGGCGTAACTCACGCTGAAGGTACGACCCTCGGCATTCGGGTACGGCGCACGCGCGTTGGCCTGGGCGAACATGTTCTGGTAGTTGCGGTTGCTGAGGTTATAGATGGCCCCTTCCAGGCGACCCACCGGCAGCCTGACCGAACCCAGCAGGTCGACCAGGGTGTAACCCTGGATATCGCGACCGTTGTTGTCCTTGAACGCGGCATCATAGTCGTCCAGGCGCATGGCTTGCAGGCGCAGGCTGTAATCGTCGTGGTTATAGCCGACAAAGGCGGTGGTCTTGGCCGGGGAGATGCGTGTGGCAGGCAGGTCGATCCATTTACCGTTCTGCTGGGTCTCGCCTTTTGCATAGGCGTACGTGCCGCCGACGGACCACTGATCAGTGACGTTGTAGGTCAGGCTGGTTTCGATACCGCGTACACGTTCTTTCTGGTTGATCAGGCGCAATACGCGGTCATTCGCGTCATAGAACTGGGTGACGTCCGAGGTGTTTTCGTATGCCGTGACGCTGGCCAGCCACTTGTCCCAGTTGCCGCGCCAGCCCAGTTCATAGCTGTCGACCTTGAGCGCTTGGGCATTGAGTTTCTGGATGTCGTACTTGCTGTTGACGTCCCGCAGGAAACGCTGGATATCCGGCAGGGAAAAGCCCTGGCTGAAGTTGACGAACACATCCTGGTTTTCGCTCAGGTGGTACACCGCACCGAGGTTGTAGAGGGTATCGTCATATTTCAGGGTGCCGCCCGGCAAGGTTGCCCGGTTGCCGGTCTGAACGATTTCTCCATAGGCGATGCTGTCGGCAACGTTACTTTCGATCCACTCGCGCCGGACGCCGCCGCGCAGGGTCCAGTCGTCGATGTCGTAGGACAGCTGACCAAAAATCGCCTTGGTGGTGGTCGTGATGTCCGGCCCCAGCTCGAAGGTGGTGCCGGTCTTGGTGTAGGTCAGGCCATTGACCCGGTATTGATCGCCACGCTGGCGTGAGGTTTCGTGGTCATAGTCAGCGCCCCAGACCAGGTTGCCGGTCGCTGGGCCGATGTCGGGCATCTGTGTGTCGATGGCTGCACGCAAGCCGTAGACGTCCTGCACGCTGTTGTTATCGGAAACACCGGCGCGGCCCCGCGACAGGTCCGGGAAGAACAGCGCGTCGGCACGGCGCCAGTAACTTTCGACTTGCAGGCCCTGGCCGTAGAAATCCCTGTCGGTGTAATTGAGGTTGACCGCCTGGTTGTGGGTGAACGGTTGGTCGTCCAGGTCCAGGCCTTTTACTGCAACGGCGGTGTTGCTGTTGCGTGGGTCTTTGGTGTAACGGGTGTCCTGTTCATCTTTATAGTCTTGCAGCGACAGGCTGATCTTCTTGTCGTCATCCAGCTCGTAGCCGAAGCGGCCTTGAAGGTCGTAGGTATCGGTGTCCATGTTGCTGCCCTGGGACGTGTCCTGGGGGATGCGCTTGCCGTTGCCATCGAACTGGTCGTTGCGTTGTACGCCGTTGGCCGACACGTACCAGTCCACGGGACCCTTGCGCCCCGTGGCACTTTGGAACGCCTCGTAGGCGAATCCCTTGTGGCTTAGATTGTTACCGGCGGTCATGCCGATCTTGCTGCTGAACGCGAGGTCTTCACCTTGGTTGCGCTTGGTGATGATATTGATGATGCCGCCCGAAGCTCCGGCCCCGTAGACGCTGCTCGCGCCGGAGATCACTTCGATGCGCTCGATGCTTTCCGGTGCCACGCTGTTGAGTTGGCGGAAGTTGTCGCGCGTCGCGTTCTGGGATACGCCGTCGATCAGGATCAGCGTGTTACGCCCGCGAAGGGTCTGGCCGAAGTTGCTCATGCCGCCGCTGGACGGCGAAATGCCGGGTACCAATTGCCCGAGGATATCCGCAACCCGTCGCCCTGCGCCCGCTTGCTGGCGGATCTGGGCTTCATCGATCACCTGCACCGAGCCTGGGATCGCGGCAATGCTGGTTTCACTGCGCGTGGCCGAGACGACGGTGGCCTGTAATTGCAGGTTAGTGGGCGCAGCTTCGGATGAGTCGGCCCAAGCGGGTGTACTGATGGAGCCGATCAGAGGCAACAGTGCTGCCCATTGCGATTTTTTCATTACCATGCCTTTCAATTATTAGAAGTATTGACAGAAAAAACGGATATCACGGGTGTGCGGGTGTACGAGCGGATGGCGCGGATGCCCAGGGCAGCCAGGGCGTAGGTGAGCGCGACCAGCCAGAAGCTGTGGGCCAGGCCGACCATCCCCATGCCGATGCCGCCCAGCAAGGCGCCGCACAGGGCACCCGCCTTGGCGGCGCTGTTACCCAGGCCCAGGGCAAAACCTTGTTGCGCGGGCGCGACGGTGTTGGCGATCAATGTGTAGGCAACCGGCAACAGCGCGCCTTGCCACAGGCCCCAGAGCAACCGGCTGGCGAGGAAGCCGAACCATTCGCTGGCGATTGCGGTGCACGCCAGGGTCAAGGCACAGGCCCATGTGACCCATTCGATGATGCGCAGCGTGTATGCCGGTGGGTGCCGGTCAAACAGGCGGCCCCACAGGGGCGCCGACAGCGCCAGGGTCAATGCGCTGGCGGCATAGCTGGCACCAATCAACCAGGCCGGTGCGTGTAAGACATCGGCGACGTACAAGGCATAAAACGGCTGGGGCATCATCTTGGCGGCCTGGATCAGCACGATGATCCCCAGCATCGCCCCAAGCCAGCCTTTGGGCAGGGCGGTGGGCGTGGACTTGTGTTTCGAGCGCACGCGCCGGGTATCGCCGGGCAAGAACAGGCTGACCACCGCACACGACAGGCAGACGGCCGTGGCGCTGTAGCAGAGCAGGGCGAACCCCGAGACATCCATCAGCCAGCCGCCCAATACAGGACCGGCCAATGAACCCACGGCGGTCGCCGACTGCAGGCGCGCCATGATGTGACCGCGCCCGCTGTCGCCACAGCAGGCCAATGCGTAGGCTTGAGCCGCCGCGATAAAGCCGGCCAGCGCGCCCTGCGCCACACGGATGGCCACCAACAGCCAGGGATCGAAGGTGATGGCGGCCAGCGCCTGGCAGGCCGCCAGTGCGAGCAGGGCCCGAATGATCATGGGCTTGTGGCCGGTGCGGTCACCCAGGCGCCCCCACAGGGGCGTCAGGATCATCGCCGCCATCATCGGCCCGGCATACACCAGCGACGAAAGCAGGCCGGTGTAGTGGGCATTGGCGTCGCCAAGCAACTTCTGGATCTGCAGGGGCCAGAAGGGGCCACTCATTTCCATCGCCCCCATCGATACCAGCTGGATCACTACCAGCAGCCGCAGCGCTGTGCTGTTAGTGGGCATGTGTGTCGGCACTCAGCGGGTTCGGCAGGCGCCCGACGATATCCGCGTGGCTCTCCAGCAAACGCATGCGCATGAAGGACTTGGCCGGCCATGCCTGCTCCAGCAGCGCTTTGCGTTCGGTTTCCCAGCGTTGGGGGGCGACGACGTCGCGCAATTGGTCAAAGCACTGGCTGACTTGGGCCGCCAGTTCGTTCCAGAGCAGCGCCTGGGGCATATCGAAATAACGTGCGCTGAGCAGCACCAGTTCGCCCAAGTGGCACATGAAGACGGTGTGCAACAGTTTGTCGCGTACAAAGCCCGCATCGTCGTACAGGGTCATCTTGGGATCATGCAGCTCGATGTCCAGGCCTTGGGCGTGCAAGGTCTGGCGGTCGATGCGGATATCGCCGAAATCACGCAGTAGCAGGCGGCTCAACTGCCCGTCCGCAGCCATGACCATGAAGGAGTTCTGCTGGTGGGCCTCGAATGCGACGCCATAGCGCAGGTACATGCCGAGCAGGGCTGGCACGGCGATTGAGGCGTAGTCGCGAAAGAACCCGAGCATGGCGTCGGCGTCGTCCCGGCCTTTGCTCAGGCGTATCCACTGCCTCAGCAGTGGCTGTCCGTGTTGGTCGATGGCAAACAGGCTGCCTACCGGAATGGCCAGCTCTCCCGGTTGAAGCTGACTCAAGGGGTTGTCACGGTAGAGCACGGCCAGATGGCGGGAATGTTCGTCATTGGCTGGTTGAGGCTTGAAATGCACACCGATCCGCTCGGGCACGATGCTCAGCACTTTTTGAATCGCGGGCTCGCGTGCCAGGATCGTCAGTAGCAACTGGCTAATGCGCGGGCCCATGCGCGCCGAACGCGGCGACACCGTGCGCTGTACGCTGGTCAGGCGCAGCGAAACAGGAAGCTTGACCATAGGGGCGTCAGCCCGGCCTTCAGGCAAGACCGTCCGGAATGACATGGTGGGGTGGGCGGTAAACGCGACGATATCGGTCAGCACCAGCAGACGGTCACCTATCTCGTTGGCGAACAACTGGGGAAGCTCCTGGCGAGCTTGCCAAGGGTGGGCGGGCAGCGGCAGATAGTCGCTGGCTTCAAGGCCCTGGGCGGTGAGTTCGGTCACCAGTTGTTGCGCCGCGTGGGGAAACTGGGTTTGCCACCACTGCCAGTAATCCGCGGTACCCGCCAGCGTTTCGACGTGGGCGTACTGGCGGTGCAACGCACAGAGGATGACCGGGAAACGCGCTTCGAACTCGGGTGAGAAATCAATCACTTGATCGGTGCCCAGGCCCAGTTTGGTTTTGTAGTTGGGGTGCCAGGGGTGACCCAGCGTGCCCCACTGTTCAAGCACGGAAGTCGGGTTGGCAACGCTGGGCTCGTCCTTGAGGTAGCGCAGCAGGTTGGCCTGATGGGTCGCGCTCATCGAGGCGTGCAGCCTGAGGCTCCATTGCTCGTGAAACGCCAGGCACAGCGTGTCGTTGACGAAACTGTCGTCGATCTCGGTATTGAGGCGGTTCAGAACCTGCGGGTCGGCAGGCGTCTCGAGGGCGTCGTTAAGCAACGTCAGCAACTGCGAGGGGAATTGGATCTTCTGGTCCGCCAGATTGACTTGGCAAAGCGTGATCGGGCCACGCAGGTCCCAACTGGCCATGCGACCTGGGCGCAGGTGCTCGAAATGCAGATGGGCGTGATCGGACAGTGGTAGCCGGCAGTGACCTTGCTGGTCATAGGTGAGTGCGTTGGAGTCCAGCAGCCCTTCACGAAACAGGGCCTGGATCAGGCGTTGAAAGCTGCGTTGCGCTGCGGGTACGAGGGTGTCGATCAGTGTGTCGAGAGTTATACGATGAGCCAGAAATTGCGGAGTAGCCAGGGCTTCCCCCCAGCGTTTAAGCAATGATTGCTCCGGTGCACTGCTGTATTCATTCGACATGATGAACTCCCTTTGGTCATGTGGCGGCTGAAAAGTGCGCGAATATTATCGAGAATCATTACCAGTTGTCTATTTGTTGCTGCATACAACTGAATCGTTATGCGCGATGCCGATGACCAAAACGAAAAACCCCGCTCGAGGGCGGGGTTTTTGGGCGGTAGGGGCCTCAGCTGCGTGGGCTGGGGGCCTACTCGAATTTCAGAGTTTCAGGAGCTTTGTGCCTGGCGTTTCATTTCGAGAATTTCGAGCTCGTTTTTATAATTGTTGGCATCGCTCTCGTTGTGAAACATACCGACCAATACGTCTTGCTGATGGACATCCCAGATGTGAATCCCGTGAGCTACCGCTTCGTGGGACATATGTTCGTCGTCGCGTTCAGTTACTTTTACAGTCATCTGCTTGCTCCAATCTCTGGTTGATCTGCGGCAAGTCGTCGCAGGCCTTTGTTATATGTTTTGTTAGCTTGCTAAGTAAACTGATTTTGCGCGCAACAATTAATTGCAGAAACTGCAACAGTCCTGCAGGCCGCGCAAATAGCGACATTGCGTCGCAGAGGCTGGTGATTTATGACAGAAGTTTCATGTTGGCATCCGCCCATTGGCTAATCGACAGGCGAAAAAAAGCCCCGCATTCGCGAGGCTCTTCGTCGTGTCGTTCGGTCAGTTGCCTTTGACAGGCTTGCCGTCAACGGTGCCGTCCAACAGCATGATGTTGTATTCCTTGCCGTCGGTTTCGACCTGACGCAGGGCAACCAGGATGCCGCCCCAGTCCTTGGCGAACCACATTTGGGTGATGCGTTTGGTCTGCGACGGATCGCGCACGCGCTCAACCTTGATTGCATCAATCGAGCCGGCCTTGGTCTGGACTTTTTCCGGGCCAATCACGCGGAAGTCGTAGGTGTCGGTGTCGGTGCCCTCAGCCACGCGGTAGCTCATGCTTTTTTTGCCGGCAGCCACATCGCGTTGCAAGGCCAACTGATAGGTCGACTTGTCGAGCATGCCGCTTTCGAGGGTGACGTTGACCGGGTCTTTGTTTTCGAAGCCGGTGATTTTGTTGGTCGAGTAGTCGAAGTCCAGGTTGATCTTCTTCGCCTTACCCAGGCCGCCGCGTTCGAAGGTGTAGCTCTTGGGTTGCAGAGCATCCTTCTCAACCTTGATCACGCTGGTTTCGGTGAGACTGGCGATCATCATGGACGCCTTGAAGTTCAAGGTCCAGGTGCCATCGCTGTTGTGGGTCAGGCTGCGTTCAGCCGAACCACTCATGGGCAACTGTTTCCAGTCGGCGGTGTAGCTGGCGGAGAAAGGATGTAAATCTGCTGCTTGCACGGCTGGCAAAGCAAACAGCGCAAAAGCGAAGAGCAAGGCGCGACGCATAAAATCTCCTAGGTTCGAATCAAGTGGCCGCTGGCCGCAAGTAACTGGCCGTCCAATAATGCACCCTGCGCACCAAGAATCAACCGACCCTCGGCAAACCAGCGAACTGCCAGCGGGTAAATCTTGTGTTCCTGGGCGTGAACCCGTTGCGCAAGCGTCTGCGCTGAGTCTGTCGACTCTACCGGAACCACTGCCTGTACGACCAGAGGTCCGCCATCGAGTTCCTCGGTAACGAAGTGCACGCTGCAGCCATGCTCGGTGTCGCCGGCGTCGAGCGCACGCTGATGGGTGTGCATGCCTTTGTACTTGGGCAGCAGGGAAGGGTGGATATTGAGCAGGCGCCCTTCATAGTGGCGCACGAAGCCAGCGCTGAGAATGCGCATGAAGCCGGCAAGGACCACGAGTTTGGGGTTGAAGGCGTCGATGAGTTCGATCAAGGCGCTGTCGAAGGCTTCGCGGCCGTCGAAAGCCTTATGATCCAGGTCCCGGGTTTCAATACCCGCGTCCCTGGCGCGTTGCAGGCCGTAGGCGTCGCTGCGGTTGGAAATCACCGCAGCGATGCGCACCGGGCTGTCGCCGGTGCGCGTGCTGTCGATCAGGGCCTGCAAGTTACTGCCGGTGCCGGAAAGCAGCACCACGACATCACAGGTCTGAGACATCAATGGGCCTTGAGGTTCTTCAGTTCAACCTGAGCCGCGCCTTCCGGGGCGGTTGCGATCTGGCCGATGACCCAAGGCTGCTCGCCGGCTTCGCGCAGTACGTTCAGCGCGGTTTCAACCTGGTCCTGTGCCACGCAGATGACCATGCCGACGCCGCAGTTCAGCACGCGGTGCATCTCGGTTTCGTCGACGTTGCCTTTTTCTTGCAGCCAGTCGAATACCGCAGGACGCTGCCAACTGGCCACGTCGACGATCGCCTGGGCGCCTTTTGGCAGAACGCGTGGAATGTTGTCCAGCAGGCCGCCGCCGGTGATGTGCGCCATGGCCTTGACTGCGCCGGTGTCCTTGATCAGTTTGAGCAGTGGCTTGACGTAGATGCGCGTCGGGGCCATCAGCAGATCGGTCAGTGGCTTGCCGTCGAGCTGGGTGTTTTCGATGTCGGCGCCGGACACTTCGATGATCTTGCGGATCAGCGAGTAACCGTTGGAGTGTGGGCCGGACGATGGCAGTGCCAGCAGGGCGTCACCGGCGGCGACTTTGGAGCCGTCGATGATCTCGGCTTTTTCCACGACGCCAACGCAGAAGCCGGCCAGGTCGTAGTCTTCGCCTTCGTACATGCCTGGCATTTCAGCGGTTTCGCCGCCGACCAGGGAGCAACCCGACAGTTCGCAACCGGCGCCGATACCGGTGACAACTTGCGCGGCGGTATCCACGTTCAGCTTGCCGGTGGCGTAGTAGTCGAGGAAGAACAGGGGCTCGGCACCGCAGACCACCAGGTCGTTGACGCACATGGCAACCAGGTCGATGCCGATGCTGTCGTGCTTGTTCAGGTTCAGGGCCAGGCGCAGCTTGGTGCCCACGCCGTCGGTGCCGGAGACCAGCACAGGCTGCTTGTAGCCGGCCGGGATTTCGCAGAGGGCACCAAAACCGCCCAGGCCGCCCATGACTTCAGGGCGCGCAGTGCGCTTGGCGACGCTCTTGATGCGTTCGACCAATGCTTCACCGGCGTCGATGTCTACACCGGCGTCCTTGTAGCTCAGGGAGGGTTGCTTGCTCATGATCCAGGCCTTTAGGGGGGATTCAGGGGTAACGACCGAGCGGCCAGGGGCTTTTGGTAAAAGGCCCAGCCATTGACGGTCTGCGAAGGCGCGCGATTTTATCAGGCTTGAGGGGCAGCGGCCATCCTCGCGCCGACGGGCAGGGCTATAAAGGTTAAAAAACGCGGTTAAAAATGCTAATCGCCGCTCTCGTCGTGTGTATTAAGGTATAGCCTTAACCCGCTATCGTTATGACAGTACGAAAACTTACCGGGCTCCTGTGAATGTTTTGTCGGTCGGTGTGGTCACAGCCTTGTCGAGCCGAGTTCAGGCGGCCTGTTCTACCCGTTAATTTTGTCGTTCGGGAATCTTCCATGCGTTTGTGTAAATTCTTTTTTGCAGGCTGTTTGTCGTTGGTCAGCCTGGCGAGTCATGCCGAAACCCTCAATGGCCTCTACCAAGTACTTGAACCTGTCAGCAGCCAGTCGCCCCAAGAACGCGACCAGGCGACCCAGCGCGCCGTGCAGACCCTGGTGATCCGCCTGACCGGCGACGCCAAGGCCGCCGATGGCCCGGGCCTGGCGGCGATTCGCAAAGACCCGCAGCAGATCATTACCCAGTACGGCTACGACGCCGGTCCGCCGGAAAGCCTGCAGGTGGATTTCGACCCGGTCAGCACCGATCGCGCGTTGCGACAGGCTGGCTTGGCAATCTGGGGCAGCAACCGACCGTCGATTCTCGGCTGGTGGCTCAACGATTCCACGGACGGCAGCAGCCTGGTCGGCGATGGTCAAGCCGTTGCCCAGGCCCTGCGCCGGGCCGCGCAGCATCGTGGCTTGCCGTTGCGTCTGCCGCTGGGCGACCTGGATGAGCAGGTGGTCGCCACCGCTCCCAATCTTGAAAGCGCGGATGCCACGCCACTGCGCGCAGCCTCCGAGCGTTACGGCGCCGATGCATTGCTGGCGGTGCACGCCCGCCAGGATGGCAATCAGTGGCAGGCCAAATGGCGCCTGTGGCTGGGTGACAAAAGCGAGCAGGGCACCGCCCAGGGGGCCGATACCGGAGCGGTAGCCGATGCCGTCATGTTGGCCGTCAGCGAAAAGCTGGCGCCACGGTTTGCCGTCAAGCCCGGTGTCAGTACCGAGCAGTTGCTGGAAGTGCAGGGCATGAACCTGGAGCGCTACGCAGCCCTGGGCCATCTTCTGGAGCCCTTTGGGGGCCAGCCGCTGCTCGTGGATGGCAGCCGTATTGTGTATCGAGTCAATGGCAGTGCCGATCAACTGCGTACTCAGTTGAGCCTGGCCAAGTTGCAGGAAGTGCCTGCCGGTCAGGCGCCGGCCCAGCAACCGGTGGCAGACGGCACCCAGGCGCCCGCAACTCCCGAGCCGCAGGCGCAACTACGTTTTCATTGGTAAATAATCGTCCTTCTTCTATATAGAGGAAGGCAGTCACTGACAGATGGAGTGGTGTATGGCGGATACGCGTCGTTGGGTGTGGCTTGGCGGGATTGTCCTGCTATGCGTTTTTGTATTCCTGCTGCATTCGATCCTGACGCCGTTCCTGGTCGCGTTGCTGCTCGCTTACCTGTTCGATCCCGTGGTGGATCGCCTGGAGAAAGTCGGCATGTCACGCACCTGGGGTGTGGTGACGGTGTTTGTCCTGTTTACCTTGATCATCACCACATTGGTGCTGGTGCTGGTGCCGATGCTGGCCAAGCAGTTGTTTCGCTTGTATGAACTGGCGCCGCAAATGCTCGACTGGTTGCAGCACACGGCGATGCCGTGGGCCCAGGCCAAGTTGGGGCTGGCGGATGGCTTCTGGAAGTTCGACAAGGTCAAGGCGGCAATCAGTGAGCATATGGGGCAGACCACCGATATTGTCGGTGCGGTGCTCAGCCAGGCCACGGCCTCCAGCCTTGCGCTGATTGGTTGGCTGACCAACCTGGTGCTGATCCCGGTGGTGGCGTTTTACTTGCTGCGCGACTGGGACCTCATGATGGCCAAGATCCGCAGCCTGCTGCCGCGTGATCGTGAGGAACGCATTGTGTCCCTGGCGAACGAGTGCCATGAGGTGCTTGGCGCGTTCGTGCGCGGTCAGTTGTTGGTGATGCTCGCGCTCGGAATCATCTACGCGGCAGGTTTGATGGCGATTGGTCTGGAGCTCGGCCTGTTGATCGGCTTGATCGCCGGGTTGGCGGCTATCGTGCCGTACATGGGGTTTGTGATCGGGATTGGTTCGGCGCTGGTGGCAGGGCTGTTCCAGTTTGGCGGTGACTTGTACCCGATGCTGGGGATTGTCGCGGTGTTCATGGTGGGGCAGGCGTTGGAAGGCATGGTGTTGACGCCATTGCTGGTAGGCGACCGGATCGGCCTGCATCCGGTGGCGGTGATCTTTGCGATCCTGGCGGGCGGTGAACTGTTCGGCTTCACTGGCATCCTGCTGGCGCTGCCGGTGGCGGCGGTGATCATGGTGCTGGTGCGTCATGTGCACGATCTGTACAAGGATTCCGATGTGTACACGGGGGTCGAAGATCCTGAGCTGTAACCTCTGCATGACAAACCCGGCCTCGGCCGGGTTTGTTGTTTCTGGGAGGCAGGGTGTCAAACAATTTGCGCAAACAGCCCCAGGCTGACGCAAACCTTTGATTTTGCTTGTTGTCTGCTGCATTGTGCGCCTGGCGTCACGGGTATAAACTTTGCAAACTTTACACAGAGGCCACTCACGGTTCGTTTGGAGCCGTTCAGTCAGCATGAAACCGATTCAGCTGCCCCTAGGGGTGCGTCTGCGTGATGACGCCACCTTTATCAACTACTACCCAGGCGCCAATGCCGCTGCACTCGGCTATGTCGAGCGGCTCTGCGAAGCCGACGCCGGGTGGACTGAAAGCCTGATCTATCTGTGGGGCAAGCACGGTGTGGGGCGTACTCACCTGTTGCAGGCCGCGTGCTTGCGTTTCGAGCAGATGGGGGAGCCGGCGGTGTACCTGCCGTTGGCTGAGTTGATGGACCGTGGTATCGGGATCTTCGACCATCTTGAGCAGTACGAGTTGGTGTGTCTGGATGATCTGCAAGCGATCGCCGGCAAGGCGGACTGGGAAGAGGCGTTGTTTCACCTGTTCAACCGCTTGCGCGACAGTGGTCGGCGCTTGTTGATTGCCGCCTCTACATCGCCGCGTGAATTGCCGGTCAAGCTGGCCGACCTTAAATCACGCCTGACCCTGGCGCTGATTTTCCAGATGCGCCCCTTGTCCGACGAAGACAAGCTGCGGGCCTTGCAACTGCGTGCATCCCGTCGCGGCCTGCACCTCACCGACGAAGTCGGGCACTTCATCCTCACTCGTGGCACCCGCAGCATGAGCGCGTTGTTCGATTTGCTCGAACAGCTCGATCAAGCCTCTTTGCAAGCCCAGCGCAAGCTGACCATCCCCTTCCTCAAAGAAACCCTTGGCTGGTAGCCAGCCCAGTCATTTCGGTGCTTTCGGCATATTTCAGGCGCCAGAAAACCTGCGTCTTGGCCACTTTGGCCGCGCAAAAGGCAGGTATGGGGTGTTAAGGGCTTAGATGTCATGGTCAAAACAAGAAGTCACATAGAGCACGATTGAATTTGCAAATCGATGTGATAGAAGGCATAGTCTCGACTTCTTTACACATCAGCCACGGTCGTGCCCATGCTAAATCGCTTCGCACCCCTCGTGCCCCTCGCACTTGTTACCCTGTTGTTTGGTTGCGCCTCCCACCCTCAACAAGTGGCTGAGCAGCACAAAACCCAACAGCAGTCCCAGGCAAAATTCGTTGCTTCCCAGTCTTCGACTGTCTATGAAGAAGAAGTGGCAACCGAAAAGGAACTGGCCGACTTCGCCGGCAACAAGCCTTACCAGCTCCCAGTTCTGGCCGACAGCATTCTTGAACGCGGCATGTCCCTGATCGGTACCCGTTACCGTTTCGGCGGTACCTCTGAAGCCGGTTTCGATTGCAGC
Organism: Pseudomonas palleroniana; assembly: GCF_022836895.1. NCBI lineage: Bacteria > Pseudomonadati > Pseudomonadota > Gammaproteobacteria > Pseudomonadales > Pseudomonadaceae > Pseudomonas > Pseudomonas palleroniana. Next base: position 2,343,392 of record NZ_CP092411.1, read on the forward strand.
GGCTTCATCGGCTATCTGTTTCGTGAAGAAGCCGGCATGAACCTGCCACGCTCGACGCGCGAAATGATCAACGTGAATGCACCGTTGGTCGCACGCAACAACCTCAAGCCGGGTGATCTGCTTTTCTTTAGCACAGCGGGTCGTGGTCGTGTCAGCCACGCCGGTATCTACTTGGGCGATAACCAGTTTATTCACTCCAGCAGCCGTCGCAGCGGTGGTGTTCGCGTCGACAGCCTGGGTGACAGCTACTGGAGCAAAACCTTCATCGAAGCCAAGCGCGCACTCGCGATGGCCCCGACTACGGTTACCGCTAGCAAGTAAAGTTAAAGTGATACTTGAAGTTTGACGTGTAAGCGCTAGAATCCCTGGATATTGTTGGAATCCGTTCGCGCAAGCTTTGCTTGCGCGTTCTGGTTTTCAGCGTTCGGCAGCGAAAAGCCGCATCCAGACCAGGATTGTTCTGCCCATGTCGACCTCAGCCCGCCTCATTCTGCTTGTTTGTGCCGCGCTCCTCAGCGCCTGCGCAAGCCGCCCACCACCCGCTCCAGTGGCCGTCAAGCCCAAGCCGGTGTTCAATTACTCCACACAGAGTTTCTCGCCAGCTGCCGAAGACGTGCTCTTCCGTGCGCTGGGCCTGGTCGGCACGCCTTATCGTTGGGGCGGCAACACGCCAGATTCCGGGTTTGATTGCAGTGGCCTGATCGGTTTCGTCTACCGTGATGCGGCGGGCATCTCGTTGCCGCGTACCACCCGCGAATTGATCGTGATGCGTGCGCAGAATGTCAGTGAGGAAAACCTGCAAACCGGTGACTTGCTGTTTTTCGCCACGGGCGGCGGTTCGCAGGTCAGCCATGCCGGTATCTACGTGGGTGAGGGGCGTTTTGTACACGCCCCACAGACTGGCGGTACAGTGAAGCTGGATACGTTGGCCAAAGCGTATTGGCAAAATGCTTACTTGAGTGCCAAGCGCGTGCTGCCGGCAAACCTGGCTCGTAATCCATAAACACCGCCCAACGCTGCAACAAGCGGGTGCAATGCCCGCTTGCCGCTTTGGCTTGTCCGGCCAGCTTTAATTGACGCTCCACCCCCAACCCACTAACCTTCGCGGCTTGTTCCAGGTGCTCTGTGACCTAGGGGTCGACAGGGTGAAACAGGGAAGCCGGTGAGTGAGCGCGCTTGTACACAGTGCTGCCGCGATCCCGGCGCTGCCCCCGCAACGGTAAATGAGTCAAGACGCTGCCTTTTGCCACTGTATCGCCCCGCGATATGGGAAGGCGCAACGTCGGCTTGCTCTTTTGTAGAGCGCCACTCATGAGCCCGGAGACCGGCCTGAAACATCCAACAGCATCACGGTGGGCGATGCTTGGCTGTCTGTTTGGTCTTTTTTCTGCCCGCCGTTTTTGTTCAGCCCCAACGGAGAGCTGCCATGACTGATTCCCCTGACCGCGATGAACGCCACCTGGCGCGCATGTTGCGCAAAAAAGCCGTCATCGATGAGCGGATTGCCAACTCCCCCAACGAATGCGGATTGCTGCTGGTGCTGACCGGCAACGGCAAAGGCAAAAGCAGTTCGGCGTTCGGCATGCTCGCTCGCGCCATGGGCCACGGCATGCAATGCGGTGTGGTGCAGTTCATCAAGGGGCGTAACAGCACCGGCGAGGAATTGTTCTTCCGCCGCTTCCCCGAACAAGTGCGTTTTCATGTGATGGGCGAAGGCTTTACCTGGGAAACCCAGGACCGTCAGCGCGACATCGCCGCTGCCGAGGCTGCCTGGGCGGTTTCCCGCGCAATGCTGCAAGACCCGAGCATTGGCCTGGTGGTGCTGGATGAGTTGAACATTGCCCTCAAGCACGGCTACCTCGACCTGGATCAGGTACTGAGCGACCTGCAAGCCCGCCCGCCGATGCAGCACGTGGTCGTGACGGGGCGCGGTGCCAAGCCTGAACTGATCGAAATGGGCGACACCGTCACCGAAATGGGCATGCTCAAGCACGCGTTCCAGGCCGGTATCAAGGCACAGAAGGGCGTCGAACTTTGAACCAGCCCCGTCATTGCCCAGCCGTGTTGATTGCCGCACCGGCGTCCGGCCAGGGCAAAACCACCGTCACCGCCGCGCTCGCCCGTTTGCACCGCAACCTGGGGCGCAAGGTACGCGTGTTCAAGTGCGGGCCGGACTTTCTCGACCCGATGATCCACGAGCGTGCCAGCGGTGCGCCGGTCTATCAGTTGGACATGTGGATGGTCGGCGAGCAGGAAAGTCGTCGTCTACTGTGGGAAGCTGCGGGGGAGGCCGACCTGATCCTGATCGAAGGCGTGATGGGCCTGTTCGACGGCACCCCGTCCAGCGCCGACCTGGCCCGTCACTTCGGCGTGCCTGTCCTGGGCGTGATCGACGGCACCGCCATGGCTCAGACCTTTGGTGCCCTGGCCTTGGGCCTGGCGCGTTACCAGCCGGACTTGCCGTTCGCCGGCGTGCTGGCCAACCGCGTGGGAACCCTGCGCCATGCGCAACTGCTTGAAGGAAGTCTCACTGAGGGCCTGCGCTGGTACGGCGCACTCTCCCGGGAAACCGGGATCGAGTTGCCCAGCCGTCACCTGGGGCTGGTGCAAGCCAGCGAATTGAATGACCTGGATGTACGCCTGGATGCTGCCGCCCAGGCCCTGGGCAGCAGCTGCGAGGTGGCTCTGCCGCCGCCGGTGAGCTTTGCCGCCCCGGAGCTGATCGAGGCCGAACCGCTGCTCGCCGGCGTACGTATTGCCGTGGCGCGCGACGAAGCGTTCGCCTTCACCTATGGCGCCAGCCTTGACGTGCTGCGGGCGATGGGCGCCGAGCTACGCTTCTTTTCGCCGATTCACGATCGTGAATTGCCTGACGTCGACAGCCTCTACTTGCCCGGCGGTTACCCGGAGCTGCACCACCGCGCGCTGTCGGACAACACACCGATGCTCGACGCCATCCGCGCCCACCACGCTGCCGGCAAGCCTTTGCTCGCCGAATGCGGCGGGATGCTCTACCTGCTGGACTCGCTCACGGACGTTGAGGGCACCCGCGCCGAACTGGTCGGCCTGCTGCAGGGTGACGCAGTGATGCAAAAGAAACTCGCCGCCCTGGCCCTGCAAAGTGTCGACTTGCCGGAGGGGGTGCTGCGCGGCCACACCTATCACCATTCCCTGACCAGCACCCAGTGGCAGCCGATTGCCCGAGGCTTGAGCCCCAATGGTGGGCGCGGCGCCGAAGCGGTTTATCGTCAGGGGCGGATGACCGCTTCGTACGTACACTTCTACTTTCCGTCCAACCCCCAAGCCGTTGCCGCGCTGTTTGCGCCCGATGTCGAGGTCGCAACCACACCATGAGTGACAACGCTTTCCCCCAGGCCGATCGCGACGCGGTCTACCGCGTTATCGCCGAACGCCGCGACATGCGTCACTTCAACGGCGGCACGGTCGCCCCTGAGTTGTTGCACCGCTTGCTCCAGGCCGCGCACCAGGCGCCCAGTGTCGGGCTGATGCAACCTTGGCGGTTTATCCGCATCAGCGACCGCTCCCTGCGTGGGCAGATTCAACAACTGGTGGAGGACGAACGCGTGCGCACCGCCGAGGCCCTCGGTGAGCGCTCCGACGAATTCATGAAGCTCAAGGTCGAAGGCATCCACGACTGCGCCGAAGTCTTGGTGGCAGCGTTGATGGATGACCGCGAGCGGCATATTTTCGGGCGGCGCACCTTGCCGGAAATGGACATGGCGTCGCTGTCCTGCGCGATCCAGAACCTGTGGCTGGCGGCCCGCGTCGAAGGGTTGGGCATGGGCTGGGTCTCGCTGTTCGAGCCCCAGGCCCTGGCCGAACTGCTGGGCCTGCCGCCCGGCGCGAAACCCTTGGCGGTGCTGTGCCTGGGGCCGGTGACCGAGTTCTACCCGGCGCCGATGTTGCAGCTCGAAGGCTGGACCGAACCACGGCCGCTGAGTGACATGCTGTATGAAAATGTGTGGGGAGTGAGTCAATGAGTGTGGCCTTGCTGTGTGTCGCTGCGGTGGCGCTGGATGCGTTGCTGGGCGAGCCCAGGCGTTGGCATCCGCTGGTGGCGTTCGGCAATTTCGCCGGGCGCATCGAGCAGCGCTTCAATACCGGTGGCCGTGGCTGGCGCAGCCATGGCGTGACCGCGTGGTGTCTCGCAGTGGTGCCGCTGACCGTGCTGGCCACGGCGTTGTCCTGGGCTCCCTACATGGGTTGGGTGCTGGAGATTCTCGCGTTGTACTGTGCGCTGGGCATGCGCAGCCTTGGCGAGCACGTGATGCCGGTGGCTCAGGCGTTGCGCAGTGATGACCTGGAACAGGCGCGTACACGTGTGAGTTACCTGGTGAGCCGTCAGACCAGTGAGCTGGACTCCACCGCAGTCGCCCGCGCCGCCACCGAGTCGGTGCTGGAAAACGGCAGTGACGCGGTGTTCGCCGCGTTGTTCTGGTTCGTGGTGGCCGGTGTGCCGGGCGTGGTGCTCTACCGTTTGAGCAATACCCTGGATGCCATGTGGGGCTATCGCAACGAACGCTTCGAGCGCTTCGGCTGGGCGGCCGCAAAGATCGATGATGTACTCAACTATATTCCTGCACGCCTGGTGGCGTTGACTTACGCCGTGCTGGGCAAGACCCGCCTGGCGCTGAAATGCTGGCGCACCCAGGGCCGAACCTGGGACAGCCCCAATGCGGGGCCCGTGATGGCGGCCGGTGCGGGGGCATTGGGTGTCGAGCTGGGCGGCGCGGCGATTTATCACGGCGAGTTGCATCAGCGTCCACCGTTGGGCGAAGGCCCGGCGGCCGATGCCGATTCCATCGAGCGTGGCTGGCAACTGGTGCAGCGCGGCGTATGGTTATGGCTGCTGATTCTCTGCGCGGGGGCGCAATTCTATGCTTGAGCACGGTGGCCGGCTGCGTAAGGCAGCGATTCAGTACGGAATTGCCGAAGCCGATTGGCTCGACCTGTCCAGTGGCCTGGCGCCCTGGCCGTGGCCGATCCCGGAGATCCCGCTGCGGGCCTGGGCGCGGTTGCCGGAAACCGATGATGGCCTGGAAGCGGCGGCCAGTGAGTACTACGGCACCACGCATGTCCTGCCGGTGGCGGGTTCCCAGGCGGCGATCCAATTGCTGCCGCGCCTGCGTCGTACCGGTAAGGTCGGCGTGCTGTCGCCGTGTTATGCCGAGCACGCCGAAGCCTGGCGCCGCGCCGGGTATGTGGTGCGCGAGGTGCAGGAGCAGGAAGTCGACTTTTTCCTGGATGCCCTCGACGTGCTGGTGGTGGTCAATCCGAACAATCCCACCGGCCTGAGCCTGGCTCCGCAACGCCTGCTGGACTGGCATTCACGCCTGGCCCAGCGCGGCGGTTGGCTGGTGGTGGACGAAGCGTTCATGGACGTTACCCCGCAACTGAGCCTGGCGGGGCAGGCCGATCAGGTTGGCCTGATTGTGTTGCGCTCGTTCGGCAAGTTCTTTGGCCTGGCCGGTGTGCGCCTGGGCTTCGTACTGGCCGAACGCAAGTTGCTCAAGTTGTTGGCCGAGCAACTTGGCCCCTGGACGGTCAGCGGGCCGACACGCGTGCTGGGCCAGGTGTGCCTGCGTGACAGCGCCGGGCACGCGCGTCAGCGTCAACGGTGCATCGACGCCGGCCGACGTTTGTATGAGCTGCTTGAGCGTCATGGTTTTCAGCCGCACGGCGGCTGCGCGTTGTTCCAGTGGTTGATCACACCGCACGCCGAACGCCTGCATGCGTTCATGGCTCATCGCGGCATCTTGTTGCGCCTGTTTGTCCACGACAGCAGCCTGCGTTTCGGCCTGCCTGACACCGAGGCGGATTGGCTGCGACTCGATGCAGCCCTGACGGCCTACAAGGAAGCCGCATGAGTACGCTGATGGTGCAAGGCACCACTTCCGATGCCGGGAAAAGTACGCTGGTGACCGCGCTGTGCCGCTGGCTGGTACGCCAGGGCGTGGCGGTGGCACCCTTCAAACCACAGAACATGGCGCTCAACAGCGCGGTGACGGCCGAAGGCGGCGAGATCGGTCGCGCGCAGGCAGTGCAGGCCCAGGCCGCCCACCTGGCGCCGCACACGGACATGAACCCGGTGCTGCTCAAACCCAATAGCGACACCGGCGCCCAAGTGATCATCCAGGGGCGCGCCGTGACCAGCATGAATGCAGTGGCCTATCACGACTACAAAGCCATCGCGATGCAAGCGGTGCTGGCCTCTCACGCACGGTTGAGCGCCGCCTACCCGGTGGTGATGGTGGAAGGCGCGGGCTCCCCGGCGGAGATCAACCTGCGGGCGAATGACATCGCCAACATGGGCTTTGCCGAAGCTGTGGATTGCCCGGTGCTGTTGATCGCCGACATCAATCGCGGCGGTGTGTTCGCCCATCTGGTCGGCACCCTGGAACTGCTGTCGCCCACCGAGCAGGCCCGGGTCAAGGGTTTTGTCATCAACCGTTTTCGCGGCGACATCGCGTTGTTGCAGCCCGGGCTGGATTGGCTGGAAGCGCGCACCGGCAAGCCGGTCGTGGGCGTGCTGCCCTACGTGATGGACCTGCACCTGGAAGCCGAGGATGGCATTGATTCGCGCCAGATCGACAAGGCGGCCCAAGTGCTCAAGGTGGTGGTGCCGGTATTGCCGCGCATCAGCAACCATACGGATTTCGACCCCCTGCGCCTGCACCCTCAGGTGGACTTGCAATTTGTCGGGCCGGGCCAGCCGATCCCGGCTGCCGACCTGATCATCCTGCCGGGCTCCAAAAGTGTGCGTAGCGACCTGGCGTATCTGCGCGCCAATGGGTGGGACACTGCCGTGGCCCGGCATCTGCGCTACGGCGGCAAGGTGTTGGGGATTTGCGGCGGCCTGCAGATGCTCGGCGAGCAGGTGCATGACCCGCTCGGGCTGGAGGGGCAGGCCGGGTCCAGCGAGGGCTTGGGGCTGCTGGCGTTCAGCACGACGCTGGCAGCCGAGAAGCAATTGCGCAACGTGCGCGGGCGCTTATTGCTGGAAGACGCCGAGGTCAGTGGTTATGAAATTCATGCGGGGGTGACGTCCGGCGATGCGCTGTCGAAAGCGGCCGTGTTGCTGGACGATGGTCGTCATGACGGTGCCCAGAGTGCGGACGGGCAGATTCTCGGCACCTATCTGCATGGCCTGTTCGAGACGCCCGCCGCGTGCAGTGCCTTGCTGCGCTGGGCCGGTCTGGTCGACGTGCAAGCCGTGGATTACCACGCCCTGCGCGAGCGCGATATCGAGCGTCTGGCGGACCTGGTGGAGCAGCATCTGGATACCGATTTATTGCGCACTTTGTGTGGAGTGGCAGCATGCACCAACTGATTATCGGCGGTGCCCGTTCCGGCAAAAGTCGCCTTGCTGAAAAACTCGCCACCGACAGCCGGTTGCCCGTCATCTATATCGCCACCAGCCAGCCGCTGGACGGTGAAATGAGTGAGCGCGTCGCCCAGCATCGCCAGCGGCGGCCCGTGCACTGGGGTTTGATCGAGGAGCCTGTCGAACTGGCCCAGGTGTTGCGCGAAAACGCCGCGCCCGGGCGCTGCCTGTTGGTGGATTGCCTGACGCTGTGGCTCACCAACCTGTTGATGCTCGAAGATGCCGAGCGCCTGGTGCGTGAGCGCGAACAGTTGCTGGAAACCCTGGCGTCTCTGCCGGGGGAAATCATTTTTGTCAGCAACGAGACCGGTCTGGGTGTCGTGCCGCTGGGCGAATTGACTCGCCGCTATGTGGATGAAGCCGGTTGGCTGCATCAAGCCTTGGCCGAGCGGTGTCAGCGCGTTGTCCTGACGGTTGCCGGCTTGCCCCTGACGTTGAAAGGTACTGCGTTATGACTGACACCTGGTGGCTCAACCCCTGCAAGGCCGTCGATGCCTCTGCGCATGAACAAGCGCTGGCTCGCCAGCAGCAATTGACCAAGCCGGCCGGTTCCCTCGGCCAATTGGAGGCTGTGGCGGTGCAGTTGGCCGGCCTGCAAGGCCAGCTCAAACCCTCGGTGAATCACGTGTGGATCGCCATCTTCGCCGGTGACCATGGCGTGGTAGCCGAAGGCGTGTCGGCGTTCCCGCAGGCAGTGACCGGGCAGATGTTGCATAACTTCGTCACCGGCGGCGCGGCAATCAGCGTGCTGGCGCGGCAGTTGGATGCGCAGCTGGAAGTGATCGACCTCGGCACCGTGACGCCCTCGCTGAATTTGCCCGGCGTGCGCCACCTGAACATTGGTGCGGGCACGGCCAATTTCGTCAGCGGCCCGGCGATGACTCAAGCGCAAGGGCGCCTGGCCCTGCAAGCGGGTCGTGACAGCGCCCGGCGTGCCTTGGAAGGCGGTGCACAATTGTTTATCGGCGGCGAAATGGGCATCGGCAATACCACCGCCGCCAGCGCTTTGGCGTGTGCCTTGCTCGATTGCCGGGTGAGTGACCTGACAGGCCCGGGCACCGGTCTGAATGCCCAGGGGGTCAGCCATAAAGTCGCCGTCATCGAGCGTGCACTCGCATTGCATGCCGATCAGCGTGACGATGCATTGCAGACCCTGTTCAACCTCGGCGGGTTTGAAATTGCAGCGTTGGTCGGTGCCTATCTGGCCTGTGCCCAGGAGGGCGTGGCGGTGCTGGTGGATGGGTTTATCTGCACGGTTGCCGCATTGGTCGCTACGCGCCTGAACCCGGCGTGCCGGGAGTGGCTGGTGTTCGGCCATGGGGGGGCGGAGCCGGGCCATCGGCCGGTGCTGCAAAGCCTCGCGGCACAACCGTTGCTGGCGCTGGGTCTGCGCTTGGGCGAAGGCAGCGGCGCGGCGCTGGCGGTGCCGTTGTTGCGACTGGCTTGCGCGCTGCATGGGCAGATGGCGACCTTTGCCGAAGCGGCTGTGGCAGACCGCCCGGCATGACCTTGTACCTGGACCTGCTGCGCCACGGCGAAACCGAGTTGGGCGGTGGCCTGCGCGGTAGCCTGGACGACGCGCTGACCGCCAAGGGCTGGGAGCAGATGCGCTGCGCCGTGGTGGAGCGGGGGCCGTGGGATCGGTTGATCAGCTCACCGCTGCAGCGTTGCGCGCTGTTCGCTCAGGAGCTGGGCGCACGCCTCAATCTGCCGGTGAGTCTGGAAAAGGATCTGCAAGAGTTGCACTTCGGCGCCTGGGAAGGGCAGAGCGCGGCGGCGCTGATGCAAACCGATGCCGAAGGGCTGGGCCTGTTCTGGGCCGACCCGTACCGCTTCACGCCGCCTGAGGGCGAGCCGGTCAGCGACTTTTCCAAGCGGGTGCTCGGCGCCGTCTCACGCTTGCATCAGGCGTATGCCGGCGAGCGCGTATTGCTGATCAGCCATGGTGGTGTGATGCGCCTGCTGCTGGCGCAGGCGCGCGGTTTGCCTCGGGAACAGTTGCTGAACGTCGAAGTCGGCCACGCTGGATTGTTCAGCCTGCACGTGGCGGCCGATGGCGTGTTGACGGAAGGAGCCTGACGATGCTGCCGTTCTGGATCGCTTTGCAATTTCTGAGCAGCCTGCCGATTCGTTTGCCAGGCATGCCGCAGCCTCAGGAGCTGGGGCGTTCGCTGCTGTTTTATCCATTGGTGGGCTTACTGTTCGGGTTGCTGTTGTGGGGCCTGAATATCGCGCTGATGGGCGCGCCGCTGTTATTGCACGCCGCGCTTTTGCTGACGGCCTGGGTGTTGCTCAGTGGCGGCTTGCATCTGGACGGCCTGGCCGACAGCGCAGATGCTTGGCTCGGTGGCTTCGGCGACCGCGAGCGCACGCTGGCCATCATGAAAGATCCACGCAGCGGCCCGATTGCCGTGGTGACGCTGGGCCTGGTGCTGCTGCTCAAGTTCACCGCCTTGGTGGCCTTGATTGAGCAGCGCAATGGCGTGGCGCTGATTCTCGCGCCGTTGATCGGGCGGGCTTCGATGCTGGCGTTGTTCCTGACCACGCGTTATGTGCGTGCCGGCGGTCTGGGGCAGGCGCTGGCGGATCATTTACCGCGGATCGTCGGCCAGCAAGTACTTATCCTGAGTGGCTTGGCCTGCCTGCTGATCGGCGGCTTCAGCGGCGGTGTCGCCGTTTTAATCGCTGCGCTGAGCTTTTTCGGCTTGCGTCAATTGATGGTCAACCGGCTGGGCGGCACCACTGGCGACACCGCCGGGGCGCTGCTGGAGCTACTGGAAATGATCGTTCTGATCGCGCTGGTGCTGTAACACTTTCTTGCATTTTCTTAATCCCGGGTATATACACGCTCTATGCTTGCCTCCCAGTGTTTATGCACCAACCTGCGACGTGCCGCCCGTGGCGTCAGCAGGCATTACGACGGCGCTCTCGACGGCTTCGGGATCAACGTCGCCCAGTATTCTCTGCTGTGTAACCTGCAACGTCTCGACCAGCCGAGTATTTCCAGCCTGGCCGAGGCCATGGGGCTGGATCGCAGCACCTTGGGGCGCAATCTCCGAGTGCTGGAAGGGGAAGGGCTGGTGCAGTTGGTCGAGGGCGATGACCTGCGCAACCGCCTGGTGCTGCTGACTGCGGCGGGTGAGGAACGACTGGCCGCCGCCTTGCCGGCCTGGGAGGCGGCGCAGCAGAAACTGATCGATCGACTGGGTGCGCAAAAACGCGAAACCTTGTTGGCCTTGCTGGACGAACTCGCTTGAAAGCGAGTTTGTTCGAATACAAGCGGGTATATACCCGCGAGCGGAGAATAAGAAATGACCACGATGTGGCGCACCAGTGGCTGGGTTTTGTTGGGGAGTGCGCTGATCCTGGCGTTGTCCCTGGGTGTACGGCATGGCTTCGGCCTGTTCCTGGCGCCGATGAGCACCGAATTCGGCTGGGGGCGTGAGACGTTCGCCTTCGCTATTGCCCTGCAAAACCTGATCTGGGGCATTGCGCAACCCTTTACCGGAGCCTTGGCCGACCGTTTTGGCGCGACGAAGGCGGTGTTTGTCGGTGGCGTGTTATACGCCGTCGGCCTGGTGCTGATGGGCATGTCCGATTCGGCGTGGTCGTTGTCCCTGAGCGCGGGGTTGTTGATCGGTATCGGGCTGTCGGGTACTTCGTTCTCGGTGATTCTGGGGGTGGTGGGGCGCGCCGTGCCACCGGAAAAACGCAGTATGGCCATGGGCATTGCGAGCGCCGCAGGTTCCTTTGGCCAATTCGCCATGGTGCCGGGCACCTTGGGTTTGATCGGCTGGCTGGGCTGGTCGGCCGCCTTGCTGACGCTGGGCATGATGGTGGCGTTGATCCTGCCGCTGGTCGCGATGCTCAAGGACAAACCGCTGCCCACCCTGGCCGGCCAGCAAACGATGCGCGAAGCCTTGAGTGAAGCCTGCTCCCATTCCGGCTTCTGGCTGCTGGCCTTCGGCTTCTTTGTCTGTGGCTTCCAGGTGGTCTTTATCGGCGTGCACCTGCCGGCCTATCTGGTGGATCAGCACTTGCCGGCGACCGTAGGCACCACGGTGCTGGCGCTGATTGGCCTGTTCAATGTGTTTGGCACCTACACAGCCGGTTGGCTCGGTGGGCGCATGTCCAAGCCGCGCTTGCTCACCGGGTTGTATTTGCTGCGTGCGGTGGTCATCGTGCTGTTCCTGTGGGCGCCGGTGACTCAGATCACGGCTTACCTGTTTGGCATGGCCATGGGCTTCCTGTGGTTGTCGACCGTGCCGCTGACCAATGGCACGGTAGCGACGCTATTTGGTGTGCGAAATCTGTCGATGCTCGGCGGGATTGTGTTCCTGTTCCATCAGCTCGGTTCGTTCCTCGGTGGCTGGTTGGGCGGCGTGGTCTATGATCGGACGGGCAACTACGATTTGATCTGGCAGGTGGCTATCCTGTTGAGCCTGCTCGCTGCGGCCCTGAACTGGCCGGTCCGTGAACGGCCGGTGGCGCGGCTGGAAGCACAAATGGGGACAGCATGAGTGTAACGGCGCGGTGTTTGGCAGTGGCGGCAGGTGTATTCCTGCTGTTGCTGGCCTGGTGGGGCTGGCAGAACGGCGGCTTGGCGTTGATGCAGTTAGGCATGGCGATCTGTTAAGTTCGGTGTCTGAACTGAACAAGGACCTTCGACATGTTGATGCGCTGGCTCGCTATACCCGTCCTGATGGCTGTTGGCAGTGTGGCCATGGCCGCCGATTGCCCGGCGCTGCTTGAGGGGCAATTGCCCAAGTTGCGGGCCAAGGAGTCCATCGATTTGTGCCAGCGCTTTGCTGGTAAACCCCTGGTGATCGTCAATACCGCCAGCTTCTGCGGGTTCGCCCCGCAATTCAAAGGGCTCGAAGCCTTGTACCAACGCTATAAGGGCCAAGGGCTGGAAGTGATTGGCGTGCCCTCCGACGATTTCAAGCAGGAAGCCAAGACCGGCGAAGAGACCGCCAAGGTCTTCTACGTGAACTACGGCGTGACCTTTACCATGACCGAACCGCAGACAGTCAAAGGCCCGGATGCGGTGCACCTGTTCAAGATCCTGGCACAACAGAGCAGCGCGCCGAAGTGGAATTTCTATAAGTACGTGGTCGACCGACAAGGCAAGGTGATCGGCAACTTTTCCAGTTTGACCAAGCCGGACAGCCCGGATCTGATCAAGGCGGTTGAGCAGGCGCTGGCGTCCAAACCCTGATCTTCGGCCACGAAAAAGCCCCGCCTCCTTTACGGGAGAGCGGGGCTTTTTTATACAGCGTGAATCAGAACTTGTACGTCACGCCCAGGCCGAAGCCGTTGGCGCTGTTTTCGTACTTGGCGCTATAGGACGAACCCAGAGCGTTGGTCTTGTTGACCTTGACCGGCTCTTCCTTGAGGTAGGAATAAGCCAGGTCGACCATCATGTTTGGCATGACTTCATAGCCCAGGCCCACACTGAAGATCGTACGGTCGCCGGTAGGAATACGTGGCGAACGGTCAGTGTTGTTGGTTGGCGACTGGTCGAAGGTCAGGCCGGTACGCAGTACCACTTGTTTGGTAACCTGGTACGACGTACCCACGGCGTATGCCCAGGTGTCATGCCAGTTCTGCGGCTCGGAGATAGAGCCCACGATTTGCGGTGCTGCAAGGCCACCGGCGCGGGTGACGCCTTCGTTGTTGACGGTGATGTCTTTCAGACGGCTCCAGCGAGTCCAGGTGCTACCGGCATAGACTTTCCAGGCATCGTTGATGTCCTGGGTGACGGACAGGTCGTAGGACTCGGGCGTGTCGATTTTCAATGAGGCGTCGTATTTACCGCTGGCCAACAGCGCAGCGGTAGGTGTCGGCGCGCTCACTTCGGTGTGGCCTTCCAGCTTGTAGCTGACTTTGGAGTGGTAAGTCAGGCCCACGCGCGTGGTGTCGGTGGCTTGTACCAGCACACCAACGTTGAAGCCGACAGCGGTATCGTCACCTTTGATCGTGACGTTGGTGTTCGGGACGGCTGGGTTTGGCGTCAGGGCCAGCTCGGATTCCAGTTTGCCGGAAATCCGGTTGATGGTCGGGCCAAAGCCGATGGAAACCCGGTCGTTGAAGGCGTAGCTGACGGTCGGCTGCAGGGTGATGACAGACACTTTGCTGTAGCTGCCGAACGAGCGACCCTGGAACCCTCTTTCATAATCAGTCACCAGGCCGAACGGTGCATACACACCGAAGCCGATGGCCCACTGATCATTGAGTTTATTAGTGTAGAAGCCGAATGGGACGCCGGTGAACGGCACCATGTCGCCTTTGTTGCTGCCGAAAGAACGGCCGCCGGCATCTTTGATATCGGTGGAGGCATCGATGGCAGCAACACCACCGGTGATTTGCTGACCTTGCAGGCGAGCCATACCAGCAGGGTTACCGTAGACAGTGCTTGCGTTATCCGCAGAAGAAGAGCGGCCTGCGAAACCCGTACCCATCCCGGCAACGTCTTGCTCGTTCAAGGCAAAGCCGCTTGCGAACAGTTGGGAAGATGCCATGGTAACGGCGAGGCTAAGTGTGGTCTTGAGCATTACTTTTTTCATTATTAGAACTCCGTGGTGATCACCGCTGCGGAAAGTAGCAATAAATTTGAGTTAGCGCTATAGGCCGTAAATCAGGAGATAGAGTGGTTTTGTAGGACAATCCGACCAGATTCGCCGTTTTTAGCCGAATCTTGCAAAACGCCTGATCAACAAGTCACCTGATTCATGGGTGAAACACAGGTTTGCCACGCACGGGTGAAATCCCGCAGGCGGCCTTGAGGGTGAAATATTTCTTTCCAGATACGCGCCATCGCCAATACATCACCTGGCGGGGGTAGGGCTTGGCTGTGTTGTTCCACCAGTAACCAGGCGATTGCCGTGGCGTAGCGCAAGTTCACCGTCAGCTCCAGCTGCGGGGCGCTCAGGAATGCATGCTGGCTGGCCAGCCCACGCACGAGGCTGGCACGTTCGGGGTCGAGTGCCAGGTAGCTGTCCCAGAGGGCGCGGTGCCGAGGTTCGGTGATGCTGTATAGGCCATGGCCGCGCCGATCATGCAGGGCGGAACCCAGTTCCGACTGGCTGGCGGCAATGCCCAGCAGCAGGGATTCGGCTGTCGGATCCTGGCGGCCGAGGTACATCAACGTCGGCCGGATCACATAACGACACAATTCGCTGGCGGCGATACCCATACAAGCCTCAATCCATGAAAGTGGATGACGAGGCCTGAGAGAGGAGGGCTTGGCAGCGGTGAATTGGATCTCAGGCCCCGTCGGAAGCGGATCATGCCGCTTGAGTTGAAGTGTAGTGTCATATTTACGATGTAAAGGTCTGTTTTTAAAATATTTCCTTCATTTAGTTATAACGTTTATATCTATTTGAACTTAGTACAAATGCTCAACTATCGAATTTCAGGCAATAAAAAACCCTGTCGTCAGACAGGGTTTTTGTATTTCAGCGACCTGGGTCGATCAGGCAGTCAATGCCTGACGGGTGCGATCGATCACAGCCTGCAGCGGTTCCGCGCTGGAGTATTGATCGGGGTACAGGCGTTCGCTGTGACGTGCGATGCCATGTTCGTTGACCAGAGTGAAGCTGAAGCAGCCTTTGCGAGCAGCCATGATCAGGCAGTTCATTGGGGCAAAAGCGTTAGTGAGGGTGCGAATGGCATCCTGAGTGTGGATTTGAGCGTGCATATTATTGGTGTTCCTACAAATGACACGGATAAGAACCGTGCAACGTTAAAACGTTCCAGTAACGCTGATCACCATTGATCAAGCGAAGAACCCGACTGGAACAAAGCAGCCAGTTGAAGCGCTGATAAGTTTGGCGCGCTTGGGCTGGCAGGTAGGTACTTAGGAGGGCAGGCGACACAACAAGGGCAAAGGTTCTGGGCCCGGGGTGAAGATCCTGATCAATTTGCAGGTTGGTTCGGTCAGAGTATTGAGACTTGGCGGCACCCTTTGCTTGTTCAAAGGCAGTGTCGTCGCAAGTGATACCTGGAAACCATCGAGGTGGTCGATCCCGTGCTTTTCAGGGGACTTGTTCGACCAGAATTGACTTTCAGCTTGGTACTAACGCTGCGGATAGTAACGGATTGAAACAAGGAAGGGAAGTGTGCTAGCTGAAAAACTTCAATCAGGCACCGAGCAGGCCACGATAGACCAGTACGGTCAGGGATGCGGCCAGCGCGCAGCCGAGGCCGTAAGCCGCCAGTGTCAGGCGTAGGGACTGGCCGGCTTCGATCACCTTCATCACGTCGCGCATGTCGCTGATCCTGCCTTCGCCCAGTTCGATGCACAGGCTGGTCGCGGTAAAGGCGGCCGATAGCAGGATGGCGCCGGCAAACAGCGCGCCG
Source organism: Pseudomonas palleroniana (assembly GCF_022836895.1). NCBI lineage: Bacteria > Pseudomonadati > Pseudomonadota > Gammaproteobacteria > Pseudomonadales > Pseudomonadaceae > Pseudomonas > Pseudomonas palleroniana. The sequence continues at coordinate 2,359,158 of NZ_CP092411.1, forward strand.
TCGGGTGAAGGCAATACTGCATTGATTCCCAAAGAGGTCGCGCATACCGCCAGCAATAGCACGGCGAATAACAGAATGCCTTTCATGGATGCTTTCACGGTTGCGTTGTCGGTGGGCAGTGTGGCGAGGCGGGACGGATTTGAAAAGTCCCTGGCTCTGCCTTGTCGGTAACATTTTCAGGCGGTGTGGGACCAAAAAGCTCCCTTGATATAACCATTGGAAGGGGACTTGTGCACATTAGTTGCGGAGTGTGTAACCGGTTTGTCAACCGTCCGCAAGGGGCTTCGTTAGCCTGTATTGGAAATTTAAGTCAATGAAAAATCTCGCTTTTTTTTATTGGTGAAAAAATCGTCAGTTTGACTGCGGCCCCCATTCCATGGGCCTTTGGGAGAGTTAAAGAGAGGTTGTCCACTGAGTTATCCACAGCTTCTGTGGATTGTCCCAAGCGCTTGCTCTAGAACGGGCCGGCAGGTTTTTTTCAGCTTTACCTGTACGAAAAAAAGAGTAGAGTGGCGCGCCCTCCGTTCTGTCCCACAGTGCTTTATGAAGTTTCGCTCAGTATCACCCACTGTTACCGATACCCCTCAAACTGTTACCGCACCCAAGCGCTTCTCCTTGAAGGTCGCTTTGTGGCTGCTCGATAGCCCGCGCCTGGGGCAGAGCACCAACATCAAGCACTTCGCTGGGCGCTTGCTCAAGCAGCCGGCCCGTGAAGGCGTGGTGGCCGCACAAAGCCGCCTGGGGCAATTGATGTGCCGTGAATGCGGCAACGCCCGCGACCGCCGCATCGGCCACGACCTGTTGCGCCTGGCGGCTCGCGCCGGTGACCGGCGTGCTCAACGCGAACTGGGTCAAGTCGAAGACTGAGCTGTCTTCCTGCCCTGTGCTTGGTTAACCTTGCTCTATTTCGGTGAAGGCAGAAATGGCTATGGTTTTTGACTGGACCAGTATTGCCTTGGGTCTTGCTGGTGCAGCAGTACCGTTATTGGCGCTGTGCTGGCAGATTCAGCGTCGGCTGACGGCGCGCATGGCCGGCTGGGAATTGCTCGAAGAGCGCTTGGCGAACGCACAATTGGCCCAAGAAGGACTTGCCGCCCAACTGGATGCCAGCCGTGATGAGATCAGTGACCTGAGCCAGGCGAATGCCGCCAAGCAAGCCGAGCTCGCCGCCGTGCGCCGCGAAGTCGAGCTATTGCAGATCGACCGTGATAACGCCCGCGACGCCGCTCATGCCTGGAACCTCGACCGCAATGCCAAGGACACCGAACTGCGCCGTCTCGACGCACTTTCGGCGGCGCTGCGTGCCGAGCTGCGTGAGCAACAGGACAGCCATCAACAACGCCTCGCGGATCTGCAAGGTTCGCGCGATGAACTGCGCGCGCAATTCGCTGAACTTGCCGGCAAGATTTTCGACGAGCGTGAACAGCGCTTTGCCGAAACCAGCCAGGAGCGCCTTGGCCAATTGCTTGACCCACTCAAGGAGCGTATCCAATCCTTTGAAAAGCGCGTGGAAGAAAGCTACCAGAACGAAGCCCGCGAACGCTTTTCCCTGGCTAAAGAGCTGGAGCGCCTGCAGCAACTGAACCTGCGCCTGTCGGATGAAGCCACCAACCTGACCCGTGCGCTCAAGGGCCAGAAAACCCAGGGCAATTGGGGCGAACTGATCCTGGAGCGCGTGCTGGAACATGCAGGGCTGGAAAAGGGCCGCGAATACCAGACCCAGGTCAGCCTCAAAGGCCCGGATGGCGAGCGTTTCCAGCCGGACGTGCTGATCATGTTGCCTGGCGACAAACAGGTGGTGGTGGATTCCAAGGTCAGCCTGACCGCCTATCAACAGTATGTGGCGGCAGATGACGAGGTGATCCGCCAAGCGGCGTTGAAGCAGCATGTACTGTCCTTGCGCAATCACGTAAAAGGCTTGGCCGACAAGGACTACAAGCGCCTGGAAGGCTTGCACAGCCTGGATTTCGTGTTGCTGTTCGTGCCCATCGAGGCGGCATTTTCCGCCGCATTGCAGGCCGAACCGAACCTGTTCCAGGAGGCCTTCGACCGTCATATCGTAATTGTCAGCCCCACGACGCTCTTGGCCACCTTGCGTGTGATCGACAGCCTCTGGAAGCAGGAGCGCCAAAGCCAGAACGCGCGGGAGATTGCCGAGCGTGCCGGTTGGCTCTACGACAAGTTCGTGCTGTTTATCCAGGACCTGGATGAAGTGGGCAACCGTCTGCAACAGTTGGATAAAGCTTACAGTGCGGCACGAAACAAGCTGACGGATGGACGAGGAAATCTGGTCAGCCGTACCGAGCAATTAAAACTGCTCGGTGCGCGTGCGAGTAAAAGCCTGCCGGCGGATTTGCTCGAGAGGGCGATGACTGATGCCGATGGTGTGGTGCATTTACCTGAGTAAGCGCACGGCCTCTGCCGCCTGATTACAGCGGCAGATGCCGGCTCAGCAGCGCCCGCAATGCCGCCGGCTTGACCGGCTTGGCCAGGTAATCCAAGCCTGCCGCATGCACCTCGGCCACCGTTTCTGGCCGCCCGTCGGCGCTGATCACGACTCCGGGGATGGGCTCTGCCATTTGTGCGCGCAGCCATCTCATCAGTTCGGTACCGGTTTCGCCGCGGTCCAGGTGGTAATCCACCAGCGCCAGTTGCGGACGTACACCGTCCGCCAGAAGGGCCGCGCATTGCGCCTGGTCGGTGGCCGTCCACACTTCGCAACCCCATCGGGTCAGCAGGCTGCGCATGCCGATCAGGATGCTTTCTTCGTTGTCCACACACAGGACCTGCGCGCCGCTTAACGGTTGCCCATTGTCTTGCGTGGCCTTGAGCTGCGGGCTGGCCTGGTTGCGCGCCAAGGGCACGCGCACGCTGAATACACTGCCCTTGCCCGGCCACGAACGCACACTCAGGGTATGGCCCAGCACACGGCACAAGCCATCGGCAATCGCCAGGCCCAGGCCCAGCCCCTTTTCGGCACGTGTCTGATGGCTGTCGAGGCGCTTGAACTCTTCGAAGATCACCTTTTGCTTGTCCTGTGGAATGCCGGGGCCGCGGTCCCAGACTTCCAGGCACAGCTCGCCTTGGCGTCTGCGTACGCCCAGCAGCACTGGGCCGTCGGCGTAGCGGAACGCGTTGGTGAGAAAATTCTGCAGAATCCGCCGTAGCAGCTTGATGTCGCTGTCGACCCGCAACCGGCTGCCGCGCAGCCGGAAACGCAGGCCTTGCTCCTGGGCCAGCGCCTTGAATTCAGCGCCCAGGGTGTCGAACAGTTCGTTGAGGACAAAGGGCTGGCGCTGCGGATTGATCTTGCCGTTTTCCAGGCGTGAGATATCCAGCAGGTCGCTTATCAAGTCCTCGGCGGAACGTAGCGAGCTGTCCAGGTGTTGCACCAATTGCCGGGCTTCGGTGGACAGGCCGTCGTGCTGGTGGGAGAGGGCGGCGGAGAACAGTCGTGCCGCGTTCAGCGGCTGCATCAGGTCATGGCTCACCGCAGCCAGGAAGCGGGTCTTCGACTGGCTGGCGGATTCCGCCACACCCTTGGCATCCGTAAGCGCGACATTGAGCTGCGATAGCTCATGGGTGCGCTCGGTCACCCGTTGCTCCAGGCCCTCGTTGGCTTCGGTCAAGGCTTGTTCGGCTTCGCGGAATGCAGTGATGTCGGTGAAGCTCATGACAAACCCACCGCCGGGCATCGGGTTGCCGATCAGCTCGATCACCCGACCATTGGGGAACAGGCGTTCGGACGTATGCGCACGGCCCTGGCGCATCCAGTGCAGGCGTCGCGCCACATGCACTTCCGCTTCGCCGGGGCCGCACAGGCCACGTTCGGCGTTGTAGCGAATGATGTCGGCAATGGGCCGGCCGACGCTGATCAAGCCCTCGGGGTAGTTGAACAGCTCCAGGTAACGGCGGTTCCAGGCCACCAGCTTCAGCGACTGGTCGACCACGCTGATGCCCTGGGTGATATTTTCAATCGCGCCTTGCAGCAATGCCCGGTTGAATTGCAAGACCTCGGAGGCTTCGTCAGCGATGCGTACGACGTCTTCCAGCTGCATTTCGCGGCCTTCAATTGCAGCCTTTACTACGGCGCGCGTCGAAGAGGCGCCGAGCACACCCGCCAACAGGCGTTCGGTATGAGCGATCCAGTCATTGTCGGCGTTCTGGTTAGGGTTGAAGCCTTTGCCCTGGCGATAGGCGAAGCGAATAAAACTTTGCTGGGCGCGTTCTTCACCGACAAAGCGCGCAGCGAGGCTAAGCAGGTCGCTGATTTGCACCGACAACATGGAGCGAGCGCTGGCGCGCTGGTGGATTTCCTGGCCAACAAATCGCCCGGCCTGCCAATGCTCGGAAACCCGTGTACGCGACAGCATCGAGACCCATACGAACAGCGTGAAGTTACCTGCCAGGGAAAACACGGTGCCCAGGGTCAGCGACGTGACGGACAGGCCGAGCGGGTGGGAATGCATCCACGTCAGCCCTGGGAAAAGGCTGAGAGACCACCCCAGGCTCTTCGCGGTAACCGGTAGGACCAAGGTGTAAAACCACAGGAAAGTGCCCGCTGCCAACCCGGCAAACACGCCCCGACGGTTGGCCTGCTTCCAGTACAGCGCGCCGAGCATCGCCGGGGCCAGTTGGGTGACGGCCGCAAAAGCGATCTGGCCGATGGTGGCCAGGCTCGCGGTGGAGCCGAGCAGGCGATAACTCACATAGGCCAGCAACAGGATGAGCACAATACTGACCCGACGTACCGACAGCATCCAATGACGGAACACTTCGAATGGCCGTTCGGCGCTGGAGCGTCGCAGCAGCCATGGCAGCAGCATGTCGTTGGAGACCATGGTCGACAAGGCGATGCTGGCGACGATCACCATGCCGGTGGCGGCCGATGCACCGCCGATAAACGCCAGTACCGCGAGGGCCGGATGGGCTTCGGCCATGGGCAGGCTGATCACGTAGGAGTCTGGCAATACCGAGCCGGGCAACAGCATTTTGCCGCCCAGGGCGATGGGAATCACGAACAGTGCGGCGAGGATCAAGTAAGCCGGAAACACCCACTTGGCCAGGCGCAGATCCTGGGGGTCGATGTTCTCCACTACCGTGACATGGAACTGCCGGGGCAGGCAGATAATCGCCATCATGGCTACGCCGGTCTGCACCACCATCGACGGCCAGTTGATCGTCTCTTTCCAGTACTCCTCCAGGCGTGGGGCGAGTACCGCCTGGGTGAACAGGTCGCCGAAACCGTCGTACAGGCCGTAGGTTACAAACGCGCCAACCGCGAGAAACGCGAACAGCTTGACCAGGGATTCAAAGGCAATCGCCAGCACCATGCCACGGTGGTGCTCGGTGGCATCGAGGTTGCGCGTACCAAACACAATGGTAAACAGCGCCAGCACCAGCGATACGACCAAGGCCGTGTCCTGGGCGCGAGTGCCCGTGGTGTCAGGGCCGGAACCGATCAACAGGTTCACGCCCAGCACAATGCCTTTGAGCTGCAGGGCGATATAGGGCAGTACCCCGACCAGGCAAATCAGTGCGACAACCACGGCCAGGGATTGGGACTTGCCGTAGCGCGCGGCGATAAAGTCGGCAATGGAGGTGATGTTTTCCTGCTTGCTGATCAGAATCATCTTCTGCAGCACCCAGGGTGCCAGCACCAGCAATAGCACTGGCCCCAGATAAATCGGTAAAAACGCCCACAATTGTTCGGCGGCCTGGCCTACGGCGCCGAAGAAGGTCCAGCTGGTGCAGTAAACGGCCAGCGACAGGCTGTACACCCAGGCACGCATGCGCGGCGGCAAAGGCGCGTGGCGGCGATCCCCGTAAAAAGCGATGGCAAACATAATGGCCATATAGGCCAGGGCAACGGCGGCGATCAGCCCGCTGGACAGCGTCATGGTAACTCCGAAACTGAGAACACCCGGGCATTCCAGGCCCGGCTGGACAGTCTCGCATGATGTTTGGGGTTAGTCAGTGTCGACCAAGGTCTGAGCGCGACTTGGTGTCGCGGGGTGGCAGGGTCTTCTGGCGCAGAATATAGATCGTTACCAGCACCGCGCTGGTCAGCATGAATCCACGTGCCCAAGGCAAAGGGACGAGGTAGCAGGAAAAACCGATGCTCAGCCACATCAAGCCGATGGCATAGACCTTGCCCTTGAGCGGGATGCCATTGCCGTCGAGGTAGTCACGAATCCATGGGCCCAGGCGTGGGTGTTCCACCAGCCACTGATAGAAACGCGGGGAGCTTCGGGCGAAGCAGGCGGCGGCGAGGAGCAGGAAGGGGGTGGTCGGCAACACCGGCAGGAAGATACCGATCACTCCCAGCGCTACGCTGAGCCAGCCGATGGCCAGCAGTGCATAGCGCAGGAGCAGCGAGCGATTGCCCATGGGGGGCATGGGCAAACGACTCAGTGGTGACGTGGCTTGAGGATCGCCGGTTTCTCGTCAGGCGCGTTGCACAGCAGGTACAGGGCGGTCAGGGCTTCCGGGATCTGTACGATCATGTCGTCCATCAGGTTGGCGTCGGCGGCGATATCGGAAAACTCGGCTTCTTCTTCAAACAGCCCGGAACCGACCATGATCGGCAGCAGCATTTCGCTGACTTCTTCCTCGGCGGTCTCGAACCATGCGGCTTCGCGCAGGAACACGCCTTCCATGAACCCGATGCACCAGCCGCGCAGGTCGGAGTCATCCGGCTCATCGCCCAGGTCCAGGTCGCATGGCAGCTCGAACTCTTCGTCGGAGGCCAGTTGGCGGCTGATGTGGGCCTTGAGGGCGATCAGCGTGGATTCGATTTCCTCGCGTTGGGCGGCATCCTTGTAGTGCGGCTCTTCGGCGAACAGCGCGTCGATCCATTCACGGTCAGGCACGACATCGGCGCAGATCGACAGGGCGGTCAGGTAACCGTGGGCGGCCACGTAGTCCAGCGCCTCGTCATGCAGCTCATCGGCGTCGAGGAAGGCTTGCAGGCGGGTTAGTTGCTCAGCGAAGGACATTGAAGGACTACCTTGGGAATAAACGATGCTGAATTCTAGGCCTTCTTGAGCGCCCAGGCCAGCCGCAACGCCACATTTACCGGGTTTGGCTGCCGGGGTAGAGCGACGGGACTATTCGTCAGACGCCCCCTTTGCCGGATAACGCTCGGGTATACTGCCGCGTTTTGTGATGCCCCGCAGGCCAAGCGCCCCTCCGAGAAAACTTCGCTTACGGATTATTTTCCGTGAAATCGTCTTTTCTCGGCCAGCCTGTACAGAGGGATTTCGGCACTATTTTGGAGTTTTACATGCTCGAGCAGGCTCAACGCGTCCTCAAGGACATCTTCGGCTACGAAAGTTTTCGTGGCCGCCAGGGTGCGATCATTGAGCGCGTGGCCAGTGGCGGCGACGCCCTGGTGTTGATGCCTACCGGTGGCGGCAAATCATTGTGCTTCCAGGTGCCGGCCTTGTTGCGCAACGGCCTGGCGGTGGTGGTGTCGCCGTTGATCGCCTTGATGGATGACCAGGTCGCCACGCTCGAAGAACTCGGCGTCGCCGCCGCGTCCTTGAACTCCACCCTCAGCGCCGAACAGCAGCGCGACCTGGCGGCTCGTATCCGGCGTGGCGAAGTGAAGATGCTCTACCTGGCTCCCGAGCGGCTGGTGCAGCCGCGCATGCTGGCCTTCCTGCAGAGCCTGGAAATTGCCCTGTTCGCCATCGATGAAGCTCACTGCGTGTCGCAGTGGGGTCATGATTTTCGCCGCGAATATTTGCAGTTGGGCCAATTGGCCGAGCTGTTCCCCGACGTGCCGCGTATCGCCCTGACCGCCACCGCCGACAAACGTACCCGCGAAGAAATCGTCGAGCGTCTGCACCTGCAGAACGCCGAGCGTTTCCTGTCGAGTTTCGATCGGCCGAATATTTTCTACCGCATCGTGCCCAAGGAGCAGCCGCGCAAGCAACTGCTTGCATTCCTGTCCGAGCGGCGCAGCGATGCGGGCATTGTCTACTGCCTGTCGCGCAAAAAAGTCGATGAGGTGGCGGCGTTCCTGTGTGAGCAAGGCTACCCGGCGCTGCCGTACCACGCCGGCCTGCCCAACGATTTGCGGGCCTACCACCAGAAGCGCTTCCTCAACGAGGAAGGCCTGATCATGGTGGCAACCATCGCGTTCGGCATGGGCATCGACAAATCCAACGTGCGCTTCGTGGCTCATATGGACCTGCCCAAATCCCTCGAGGCGTATTACCAGGAAACCGGTCGTGCCGGCCGTGATGGCCTGCCGGCGGATGCCTGGATGGCCTACGGTCTGCAAGATGTGGTGATGCTCAAGCAGATGCTGCAGAACTCCGAAGGCGATGAGCGCCACAAGCGCCTGGAGCAGCACAAGCTCGACGCCATGCTGTCGCTGTGTGAAGAGACCCGCTGCCGCCGCCAGACGCTGCTCGCCTATTTCGACGAAGACATGCCGCAGCCGTGCGGCCATTGCGACAATTGCGTGGATGGGGTGCAGACCTGGGATGCCACCGAGCCGGCGCGTCAGGCCCTGTCCGCCATCTACCGTACCGGCCAGCGTTATGGCGTGGGTCATCTGGTGGATGTATTGCTGGGCAAGGACAACGAAAAGATACGTAGCTTCGGGCACGAGAAACTCTCGGTCTACGGTGTCGGCAAGGCCCGCGCCGAAGGCGAGTGGCGTTCGTTGTTTCGTCAGATGGTTGCGCGTGGGCTGGTGGATATCGACATTGAAGGTTTCGGCGGCCTGCGTTTGAACGACAGCTGCCGGCCGTTGCTCAAGGGCGAAGTGAGCCTTGAGCTGCGCCGCGACCTCAAGCCGCAGGCCACTGCCAAGAGCAGTACCAGCCAGGCCAGCCAACTGGTGCGTGGCGAGGAGCGCGAGCAATGGGAAGCCTTGCGCACCCTGCGCCGCAAACTGGCGCAGGAACACAGCGTGCCGCCTTATGTCATTTTCCCCGACTCCACGTTGCTGGAAATGCTGCGTGAGCAACCCACCACCCTGGCCGAAATGGCGAGGGTCAGCGGCGTCGGTGCGCGCAAGCTGGAGCGTTATGGCCAGGCTTTCCTGGAAGTGCTCGGTGGCGAGGCCGAAGCACCGAAGGAAGTCACCGATATTCGCCATGAGCTGATCAGCCTGGCTCGTGCCGGGATGACCCCGATTCAGATCGCCGGGCAGTTGCAGTGTTCGGAAAAGAACGTCTATACCTTGCTCGCCGAGTCCATCGGCAAGCAGCAATTGTCGTTGGAGCAGGCCCTTGATTTGCCGGAAGATTTACTCGGTGAAATCCAGGATGCGTTCCTGGACGGTGAAGGCGAGTTGCCATCGGTTGCTGAAATTGCGCCGCTGTTTATCGGGCGTGTACCGGAGGGTGTTCTGTACTGTGTGCGTGCCGCTTTGCAGTCTGAATTCGAGATTTAGTGTGCCAATTGCGACAATGTAACGAATCAGTACATAGCGAGGCTTGCCTACTGGCATGGCTCATGCTTAGCTGACTAATAATTAGCCACACTTTATTTTCAGTCTAAATCATGAGTTTTTTATGCCGTTAACCGATCAACACCGTTTTGGCATGCAGTTGGCGCAAATGTCCCGAGGTTGGCGCGCCGAACTGGACCGTCGCCTGGCGGGGCTGGGCTTGTCCCAGGCGCGTTGGCTGGTGCTGTTGCACCTGGCCCGTTTTGAAGAAGCTCCCACCCAGCGTGAGCTGGCACAAAGCGTCGGGGTAGAAGGGCCGACCCTGGCGCGCCTGCTCGACAGCCTGGAAAGCCAGGGCCTGGTCCAGCGCCAAGCGGTGCTGGAAGACCGCCGCGCCAAGCGCATCTTGTTGTGCGATAGCGCCCGGCCGCTGATCGATCAGATCGAAACCATCGCCACGGCCTTGCGCCATGAACTGTTTGTGGGCGTGGATGAAGAGGACATGCGCGTGTGCATGCGTGTACATGGGCACATCCTGGCGAACCTGGAAAAGTCCTGACCCGGCTGTAGTGAGCGGGCTTGCTCTATGCCAGTCAGTTAAGCGATAGAACGGACGATGAATAACTTGTGGGAGGGGGCTTGCTCCCGATGAGGGTGTGCCAGTCAGCAGTTTATCGACTGACCCACCGCTATCGGGAGCAAGCCCCCTCCCACAGTGACAGCGTTAAGCCTTAACTGACTGGCATTAGGGCAAGCCCGCTCACTACCAAGCTAGAAGGTCTGCCCCAGGTTCAGGTACACCGCCTGCTGCTTGTCATCATTGAACCCATAGCTGAAATTCAGGGGCCCCAGCGGTGTATCAAACCCGAGGAAAACGCTCGCGGCGTTGATGTACCCGCTGTCGAACTGGTTGTCGTTGTTCCACGCCCGCCCGCGTTCCACTGACGCGCCGAGGTACAGCGGGAAGTCCAGCGGCAGGTACGAACGCGGCGTCAGGCGGCGGAAGTACACTGCCCGCATCAGGGCGATGTTCTGGCCCGAGATAGCATCCTCGCGAAAGCCCGACAGTTGTCGTGCGCCACCGAGCAGGAAGCTGGAAATCACTACATCGGATTTATCCAGGGTGCGTCCATAACGCCCGCCCAGTATCAGCGTGTCCGGGCCGTGGCTCATGGCTTTGTCCAGCTTGAATTCCCATTGGCGGTAGCGTTGGTCCGAACCCAGGCCGGGCTCGAATTCGCGGATGGCCAGGCCGATGTCTTCGCCGGAGTGGGGGAAGTACACGTTATCCAGGGAGTCGAACGAGTACTTCAGTTCATAGAAGCCTTCGCTGAAACTGACGCTCGGCAGGTCCCGGTCACCGATGCGCACGTCCGCCTTGCCCCAAGCTTCCCCGACGCCGAAGCGGATCTCGCCGCTGTTGCCGATCTGCCGCCCTACGTTCAGGCCGAAACCGTAACGCTCCAGGCGATATTCGGAGATGGGGTCGTTGTCCAGAATCAGTTCAACGTTCTGCGCCTGGGCCCTGACATAAGGCGCGATGAAATAGCGTGAGCCGGTGTCCATTGGCTGGTAGAACTCGCTGTACAACTCTTGGCGATCGCCGATCTGTACCCGTGTCAGCCATTCGGCGCCAAGCCGGTTGATGCCATTCATGCGGTAGCTGGCGCCGAGGTTGAAGGCACTGTCACCGCGTAGGTCATCCGACAGGTTCAAGCCCAGGCGCAAGTAGTCGGTGCCGCTGCGCTTGCCCCGTGCGCTGATCACCAGGGTGTTGTCGTGACCTTTCTTGACCACGCGGTATTGCACCTGCTCGAAGTAGTCCAGGCCGTACAAAGTGCCCATGTCCGCTTGCAGGCGACCCAGGTTCAGCGGTTCACCCAAGGCTTGGCGGATGTAGTAGCGAATCACGTCATCGCTGATTTTCGAGTCGTTCTCCACTTGGATCGCGGTGATGATCGGCGTGCGTTCGCCCGGTGTGCGGGCACTCACCAGTTGCGGGTCCACGGGGGCTGCGGGGCGCAGGTGGGCCAGACGGACGTCGAGGGCACGAGTGGCGCGGTAGCCGGCATCGATCATGTCCCTGGCGCGACCGAAATCCGTCACCCCGTAGGCCGCCAGCGGCGGCTGGATCAGTACATCCTTGGGATGCAGGGCCTTGAGTTGCTCTTCGGAGTTTCGCCGAGTCATCAGGGTGATGGATTGGTTGAGTACATCTACCACCGTCGCCAGTTGCTTGCGTGAGCGTAGCGGGGTGCCAATGTCCACCACGATGGCAATGTCGACGCCCATTTCTCGCGCCACATCCAGCGGGATGTTGTCGGTCATGCCGCCGTCCACCAGCAGCCGGCCGTCCAGTTCCACGGGGGCGAACACCGCAGGGATCGACATGCTGGCGCGTATCACCTGAGGCAGGTGGCCTTTGTTGAACACCACTTTCTCGCCGGTGGTGATGTCGGTGGCCACGGCACGGAAAGGAATGGGCAGTTTGTCGAAATTGCGGATGTTGCTGGTGTGGGCAAACATGCTTTCCAGCAACAACGCCAGGTTCTGGCCCTGGATCACGCCCAGTGGCAGGCCAAGGCTGCCGTCGTCGCGAAAACTGAGCTTCTGCTTGACCAGGAAGTCGCGATCATCCTGTTTGCGGCGAAACGGCACATCTTCCCGTGGGGGTGCATCGGACAGTGCCTGTTGCCAATCGATATCGAGCGCGAGTTTTTCCAGCTCATCGATTTTATAGCCTGATGCGTAAAGCCCACCAATCACTGCGCCCATGCTGGTGCCGGCAATCGCATCGATCTGGATACCCTGCTCCTCCAGTGCCTTGAGCACGCCGATATGCGCCAGACCACGGGCGGCACCGCCGGACAACACCAGGCCGATCTTGGGGCGGGGCGTCTCAACGGCGTTGGCGAGGAGGGGGAGCAGACATAGAAACAGACAAGACAGCAGGCGGCGCATCATGAATCTCAAGGCTGGGCGATAAAGGTCGGTATTATAGCCACTCGATCTTCCGAGCCCGTTACGTCAGGAACCTCTCAAATTATGTCTGCAAGCAAACCCGAGATCGTCATCACCTATTGCACCCAGTGTCAGTGGCTGTTGCGCGCGGCATGGCTGGCCCAGGAGTTGTTGAGCACCTTTGCCGACGACCTGGGGCGTGTAGTACTGGAGCCGGCCACCGGCGGCGTTTTTCGCATCACCTGTGAGGGCGTGCAGATCTGGGAGCGCAAGGTGGATGGGGGCTTCCCGGAGGCCAAGGTACTCAAGCAGCGCGTACGCGACCAGATCGACCCACAACGCGACCTGGGCCATAACGATCGGGCATCCTGAATACCGAGGTCACCGCCACCTACGAACGGTGACCCCGCGTGGCGCTGCTATTTGGCAGCCATTTTGTTCTTGATGAAACCGATGATAAACGTCAGCACCAGGCCGCCGAAGCCACTCCCGACGATGTTGCTGCCGAGCGCCGCAACGTTCAGTGCGTCGCCTGCCGGTGCGCCAAGCAGCCAGGAGAGCAACTGGCCGAGTACCAGCCCGCCCAAGCCGCCAACCATTGAGTTGAGCCCGGTACTGCCGAGGCTCTGGTGGGTCATGCCGGCCAGGTTGCCGCCGATGGCACCGCTGATGATCTGAACCAATAAACTGATGAACATTTCCATGGTGAAACCCCTGCATCGCGTAAAGGGAGTGACCACTCGCGTGCAGCAACTTCAGAAACGGCCATGGCTGTCGTCGAGGTGTCTTTTATCCGTTGAACGACTACCGACTGTTGCGGATGTTTGAAGTATAGATCAGGCCGTAGCCGCGGGCTGCTTGGCCTGGCTGGCGCTGCCCATCAAGCCGGAGAGCACGATGGCGGCGATGATCAGCGCACCGCCCAGCAGCATGCGCAGCGTTGGGGTCTCGGCAAACAGCAACCAGGCCACGGTGATGCCGTAGACCGGCTCCATGGCGAATACCACCGAGGCGGTGCGCGCCTTGATGACGGCGAGGCTGGCGACGAACAGGCTGTGGGCCAGGCCGGTACAGAACACGCCCAGCAGTCCGATCCAGAGCCAGTCGATGGCTCGCACATCCGCCAGCCCTGGCGCGGCCACGGGCAACAGGCAGGCGGCTACCACCATGTTTTGGCACAGCGCCGCCTGTACCGCAGGAATCCGCCCGGAACTGGCGCGGTTGTTCAGTGACAACAGGGAAAACAGCAGGCCGGAGGCGATGCCCCACAGCAACCCGCCCGTGGCTTCGCTGGCGAGGTTGAAGTCCGGCGTCACCAGCACCAGGCCAACGCTGACCAGCGCGACCAGCAGCCATTCACTGGGGCGAATGCGCTCGCGGAAGATCAACCCTTCGAGGATCACTGTAAACGCCGGGAATGCGGTAAACCCCAAGGTCGCCACGGCGACCCCCGCCACCTTGACCGCCATGAAAAAGGTCACCCAATGCGCCGCCAGCAGCACGCCGCTGACCAGCAAGCGACGCCAGTCGCGCAGCTCCAGGCTTTTCCAGGCCGTGTTGCTGGCAAGCCGCGCGAAGAGGGCCAGGGCGATCACGGCAAACACGGCACGGCCAAACACGATGATGGCCGGCGAGGCGGCCGCCAGTTTGCCGAAAACACCGGTGAGGCCAAACATCAATGCGCCAATATGCAGGGCGCCGAGGGCTGAGCGGGGAGTCATTGCGATCCTTTGAACCGACGGGTAACAGAAACGCAGTCTAGAGGGTTGCCGAGGGGGGCGTCTGTCGTGCGGCTCGCGATTTTTATCGCAAGGCTCTTCCCTAGGATGAGCGACGCAACCTGCCGGGCGATGCGCCGAACTCCCGCAGCATCGCGGCGGCAAACGCACTTTGTGAGCTGTAGCCGACGCAATCAGCGATTTCTCCGATAGGCAGCACGGTCTCGCGCAGCAGCTTCAACGCCTTCTGCAGGCGGCGGGTGCGAATGTAGTCCATCGGCGTCTGCCCGCATTCGGCCATGAAGCGCGCATGCAGGCGCGCCACCGACAGCTCGGCAATTCGCGCAAGGTCCGCCACTTGCAGGGGATGCGCGACGTGCCGCTCGATATGCGCATTGAACGCTGCATACGGCAGGCGTCGGCCAGGCAAGGGCTGGGCCTGCGGATGATTGAGGCTGGCGAGCAGCAACACGGCGCCTTGCTGGACAATCAACGGGTCTTCCACCGGGCTGTGGGCCAGCCATTGCACCAACTGGTTTTGCCGGGCATCCAGCGCCAGGCGCGTCGGCTGATCCAGCAGGCGGCGGCTGGCATCGGCGTGTTCGCCCAGAGATTGCAGCAGCCAGTGCTCAGTCGGCACATCCAGCACCAGGCAGCGGCTGCCGTCGCGACTGCCGCAGGCATGATGGGCGTTGAAGGGCAGCACCATCACGCTGCTTTCGTGCACCTGGCTGCCACGGCCATCCACCTCCAGGTCCAAATGCCCGGACAGGCCGAACACCAATTGCGCATGGTCATGGCTGTGGGCGAGGGGGGCTTCGACGTAGTGGCGCAGCGTGAGGGACGGTCTCATCGCGGTCTCCAGAGCAACAAGTGCGCAGTCTACAACGCTTCGCAGGTGCCCGGCGCTGTCATCGCACTGACGCAAAGCTGTCATGGGCTATTAATCGCGAGGGCGCAAGCTCGCGAAAACACCGTCGAGGGATGCCCATGACCAGTGCCGAGTTCGCCAGACCCAGCCGCAAACAACGGGTTCGTACCCTATGGATTTCCGACGTGCACCTGGGCACCCGGGATTGCCAGGCCGAACACCTGTCGCAGTTCCTCAAGGGGTACCACGCCGATAAGGTGTACCTGGTCGGCGACATCATCGACGGCTGGAAGATGCGCGGCGGCATGTATTGGCCCCAGGCCCATACCAATGTGATCCGGCGCCTGCTGACCATGGCCAAGCGCGGCACCGAGGTGATTTACGTCACCGGCAACCACGACGAATTCCTGCGCCGCTATTCCAAGCTGATCCTGGGCAATATCCAACTGGTGGATGAAGCGGTGCATGTGACCGCTGATGGTCGCCATCTGCTGGTGATCCACGGCGATCAGTTTGACGTGATCACCCGTTACCACCGCTGGCTGGCGTTCCTCGGCGACTCGGCCTACGAATTTACCCTGACCCTGAACCGCTGGCTCAACCACTGGCGCGCGCGGTATGGCTATGGCTACTGGTCGCTGTCGGCCTACCTCAAGCATAAGGTCAAGACGGCGGTGAGTTTTATCAGCGATTTCGAAGAAGCGATTGCCCACGAAGTGACCCGGCGCGAGCTGCATGGCGTGGTGTGCGGGCATATTCATCATGCCGAAATTCGCAAGGTGGGCGAGGTGGACTACCTCAACTGCGGGGACTGGGTAGAGTCGTGCACGGCGTTGATCGAGCACTGGGATGGGAGTATCGAGTTGTACCGCTTGGCGGATGCGCAGGCGAAAGAGGCGCAGCTCAAAGCCGAGATGGTTGCCGGCTAGTGTTCAACCCTGTCCGAATGTGGGAGGGGGCTTGCCCCCGATAGCTCTGTGTCAGTCAGCACTTCAGTTGCTGAAAGACAGCCATCGGGAGCAAGCCCCACATTTTCAGTCCGGGTTTCTTCAGTTGGAAACGTCGGCGATGGCCTGGGCCAACAGGGTCAGCCGCTTGGCATCAATCCCTGCAACGCTGGCACGCCCCGAACTCACCATGTACACGCTGTGCTTCTCGCGCAGTTGTTTCACCTGTTCGGCATTCAAGCCGGTATAGGAAAACATCCCGCGCTGCGCGCCGATATGCGCAAACCGCTCGGCCAAGCCATGGGGCGCCAATGCCTCGACCAAGCCCGCGCGCAAATGGGCAATCCGCGAGCGCATGGCTTCGACTTCGTCGCTCCACACCTTTTTAAGTTGAGCGTCACCCAGGATAGTCGCGACCACTGCCGCACCATGATCCGGCGGCGTCGACCATAGGTTGCGTGCGATATTCGCCAGTTGGCTGCGCACATCCGTGAGTTTCTCGGCGTCTGCCGTGCACACGATCAAGGCGCCGACACGGTCGCGATACAGGCCGAAGTTCTTCGAGCAGGAACTGGTGATCAGTACCTCAGGCAGCTCGGCGGTAAACAGCCGCACTGCCCAGGCGTCCTGCTCCAGGCCGTCGCCGAAGCCCTGGTAGGCGAAGTCGATCAGTGGCAGCAAGTGGCGCTCGCGCACGATCTGCAGCACCTGGCGCCAATCCTCCTGGGACAGGTCGAACCCGGTCGGGTTATGGCAGCAGGCGTGCAGCAGCACGACGTCGCCCTTGGGCACAGTCGACAGGGTGGCGAGCATCGCCTGCACATCCAGGCGATTGTCAGTGCCCACATAGGGGTAATGGCTGACCTTGATCCCGGCCTTGGCGAAGATCGTTTCGTGGATCGGCCAGGTCGGGTTGCTCAGCCACACGCCGCGACCGGGCAGGCTGTGGGCGATAAAGTCGGCGCTCAAGCGCAGGGCACCGGTGCCACCAGGGGTCTGGGTGGCGCCGGCACGGCGTTCACGGATCAGCGGGGAATCGGCGCCCAGCACCAGCTCGCTGATCAGGCTGCCGAACGCAGGGTTGCCGTGCCCGCCGATGTAGGTCTTGGTGGTCTGCGTGTCCACCAGGCGTTGCTCGGCCAGCTTGACCGAATGAGGGATCGGCGTCAGGCCCTGGTCGTCCTTATAGACGCCCACGCCCAGGTCGAACTTGTTCGGGTGGGTGTCCTGGGCGTACAGGTCCATCAGTCCGAGGATCGGGTCGCCGGGCACGCGGCCAATGGCATCGAAGTGCATTACTTGCGGCCCTCGGCAGTCTTGGCCACTTCGTCAGTGCGTGCGGCCATGATGAAGTCGTTGCGGTGCAGGCCCTTGATGGAGTGGCTCCACCAGGTCACGGTGACTTTGCCCCACTCGGTAAGCAAGCCTGGGTGATGGCCTTCGGCTTCGGAGATTTCACCCATGGCATTGGTGAAGGCGAGGGCGAACTTGAAGTTCTTGAACAGGAAAACCTTTTCCAGCTGCATCACACCGTCGCGGACTTCGATGTTCCAGTCGGGGATCTGCTTGATCAGTACCGGCAGCTCTTCATCGCTGACTTGCGGGGCGTCGGCGCGGCAGGCTTCGCAGTGGGCTTGGTTCAAGTTGGTCATGGGGGTGTCCTGAATTCGAATGTTTGAAGGTCAGTAGCGTCACCCTAAAGCAACGCGGGGCCAGGGAACAGACTCACCTGGCCTTAATCGATGAGGTTCACGCAGCCTTGGGCTTGGGCGGGAATTTCGGCGCATGCAGGCCCAACTGCATCCCGCGCTCGACCATGGCCATGATGTCTTCCTGCGCCACTTCGAACAGGCGCTTGAGCTCAGGCAGTACGAAATACAGCGGTTGCAGGATGTCGATACGGTAGGGGGTGCGCATGGCCTCCAGCGGGTCGAAGGCTTGATGCTCGGGCTCGTCCGACAGGCTGTACACCGTCTCCTTGGGCGAAGACAGAATGCCACCCCCGTAGATACGTCGGCCTTGCGGCGTGTCTACCAGGCCGAACTCGATGGTCATCCAGTACAGGCGCGCCAGGTATACCCGTTGCTCTTTGGTGGCCGCCAGGCCGAGCTTGCCGTAGGTGTGGGTGAATTCGGCGAACCAGGGGTTGGTCAGCAGCGGGCAGTGGCCGAAGATCTCGTGGAAGATATCCGGCTCTTGCAGGTAGTCCAGTTCTTCACGGGTACGAATAAAGGTCGCCACTGGAAACTGCTTGCTGGCGAGCAGTTCGAAGAAGGTCTGGAACGGGATCAATGCCGGTACGCGGGCGACCTGCCAGCCGGTGGTTGCGGCCAGCACTTGGTTGATCTCACCCAGTTGCGGGATGCGATCCAGCGGAAGGCCGAGCTTGTCGATGCCGTCCAGGTATTCCTGGCAGGCGCGGCCCTCGATCACTTTCAACTGGCGAGTGATCAGGGTGTTCCACACCGCGTGTTCTTCCGGCGGGTAGTGGATAAAACCTTGCGCATCGGGCTCGCGGGCCACGTATTGCGTCTGCTTCATACGGCTCTCCTGCTAGGCATTCGTTCTTGTTATGTCCTGCGATGAGCTATTGATAACCTGCTGGGCGTTGGATTCCACCTACCTTCAGCGGTGATGCGTAGGAAAATATACCGGTTTTCGTAAAGTATTCGTTACAGGTGTAAGGCTAATCTTTGCGCTGGGCTGTGAAACGTGCGCAAGGTGTCACATAATCTTGACGAATATCTGCGCCCAGTGACAAAAAGACGCGGCGCCTTCCCACTTTTCGAGCCCTTTCATGCGTATCAAAGTGCACTGCCAGAACCGTATCGGCATCCTGCGGGACATTCTCAACCTGCTGGTAGAGTACGGCGTCAACGTCGCCAAGGGCGAAGTCGGCGGTGAGCATGGCAACGCGATCTATCTGTTTTGCCCCAACCTTGTGAACATGCAATTCCAGGCGCTGCGCCCGCAATTCGAGGCGATAGCCGGGGTGTTTGGGGTCAAGCGCGTCGGGCTGATGCCCAGCGAACGGCGGCACATGGAACTCAACGCGCTGCTCGGCGCCCTGGAGTTTCCGGTGTTGTCGATCGACATGGGCGGTTCCATCGTTGCCGCCAACCGTGCCGCCGCGCAGTTGCTCGGGGTGCGGGTGGACGAGGTGCCGGGGATTCCGTTGTCGCGTTATGCCGAAGACTTCGATCTGCCGGAGTTGGTGCGCGCCAGCAAGTCGCGGATCAACGGCCTGCGGGTCAAGGTCAAGGGTGACGTGTTTCTGGCGGACATCGCACCGCTGCAATCGTCCGAGCACGATGACAGCGAGGCCATGGCCGGTGCGGTGTTGACGCTGCACCGTGCCGACCGTGTCGGTGAACGCATCTACAACGTGCGCAAGCAGGAACTGCGCGGCTTTGACAGTATTTTCCAGAGCTCCAAGGTCATGGCTGCGGTGGTGCGTGAAGCCCGGCGCATGGCACCGTTGGATGCGCCGCTATTAATAGAAGGGGAAACCGGCACCGGTAAAGAACTGCTGGCCCGGGCTTGCCACCTGGCGAGCCCGCGTGGGCAGTCGCCGTTGATGGCGCTTAATTGCGCAGGCTTGCCGGAGTCGATGGCCGAGACCGAGCTGTTCGGCTACGGCCCTGGTGCGTTTGAAGGCGCACGGGCCGAGGGTAAGTTGGGGCTGTTGGAGTTGACGGCAGGCGGTACGCTGTTTCTCGACGGGGTGGGGGAAATGAGTGCGCGCTTGCAGGTGAAGTTGCTGCGGTTTTTGCAGGACGGTTGCTTCCGCCGTGTAGGTAGTGATGAGGAGGTGTACCTGGATGTGCGCGTGATCTGCGCCACCCAGGTGGACTTGTCCGAGTTGTGCGCGCGCGGCGAGTTCCGCCAGGACCTTTATCACCGTCTCAACGTGCTGTCCCTGCACATCCCCCCCTTGCGCGAATGCCTTGATGGCTTGGCGCCGTTGGTCGAGCACTTCCTCGATCAGGCCAGCCGGCAAATCGGCTGTGCATTGCCTAAGTTGGCGCCGGCTGCCATGGATCGCCTCAGTCACTACCATTGGCCGGGTAACGTGCGGCAGCTGGAAAACGTGTTGTTCCAGGCGGTGTCGTTGTGTGATGGCGGCACGGTCAAGGCCGAGCACATTCGTTTGCCGGACTACGGCGTGCGTCAGCCGCTTGGCGATTTTTCCCTGGACGGCGGCCTGGAAGAGATCGTCGGGCGGTTCGAGAAGGCGGTGCTGGAAAGCCTGTACGCCGAGCACCCCAGCAGCCGGCAATTGGGCAAGCGTCTGGGGGTGTCTCACACCACCATCGCCAATAAGCTGCGTGATTACGAAATCCTCAAGTCCGACAAATAACTCACTGACAAAACCCCGTCAGAAATGTGGGAGCGGGCTTGCTCGCGAATGCGGAGTGTCAGTCAGTACATGTGTGACAGGTCTACTGCATTCGCGAGCAAGCCCGCTCCCACATTTGATCTCTATCGCCGATAAGACCGGCGCTTGCCGCAGGCGGCATAAGTCCGCCGTTTTTCCGACTACTCCCTGATCCTGAATTTTAAAGACACCCCCGAAAACCCCCGCCCCGCCTGGACTTCAGGTTCTTTTTAAAAGTTGGTTCGCAAATTGCTTAAGCCTCGTCAGTACAGCGGTGGGCGGCAAGCGTCCGTCAGAAAGAGGAAAGAGCGTGGACAAGTACCTTTATGTGGCAATGACCGGCGCCAGCCAGAATGCACTGGCGCAGAAGGCCCATGCCAACAACCTGGCGAACATTTCCACCAATGGTTTCCAACGTGACCTGGAGCAGGCGCGTTCGATGCCGGTGTTCGGTGACAGCTTTCCTGCGCGGGCATTTGCGATGACCGAGCGGCCTGCCACCGACTTTTCCCCGGGCGCCATGATCGAAACCGGCCGCGACCTGGACGTGGCTGTCAGCGGCGACGGCTGGATGGCCGTGCAAACCCCGGATGGCGGCGAAGCCTACGTGCGCAGCGCCAGCATGAATGTGGATGCGCTGGGCGTGCTGCGGGCCGGCAACGGTATGCCGATCATGGGCAACGGTGGCCCGATTGCCGTGCCGCCCCAGCAGAAAATCGAAGTGGGCGCCGATGGCACCATCAGTATCCGCGCCATGGGCGAAGGCCCACGGGTGATGGCGGAAGTAGACCGTATCAAGATGGTTCAGCCCGACCTCAAGAACATGACCAAGGCCCTCGATGGCACCATCCACACCAAGGACGGCAAGCCGGCCCAGGCCGACGCGAACGTCAGGCTGACCTCGGGTTTCCTGCAGGCGAGCAACGTCAATGCGGTGGAAGAGATGACCTCGGTGCTGGCGCTTTCCAAACAATTCGAGCTGCACATCAAGATGATGAACAGCGCCAAGGAAGACGACCAGGCCATGACTCGCGTTCTATCGATGAGCTGAAGCCGGCGACGACTGACGACTAATTTTGCAACGCGGCGCCAACAAACAGGCGCACGAAGGAGAACAACATGCTTCCGGCTCTATGGGTTGCCAAGACAGGCCTGTCCGCCCAGGACACCAACCTGACCACCATTTCCAACAACCTGGCCAACGTGTCGACCACGGGTTTCAAGCGTGATCGCGCCGAGTTCCAGGACTTGCTCTACCAGATCAAGCGCCAGCCAGGTGCTCAATCGACCCAGGACAGCGAGCTGCCGTCGGGCCTGCAATTGGGTACCGGTGTGCAGATCGTCGGCACCCAGAAGAACTTCAATGCCGGTAACCTGCAACAAACCGGTCAGCCACTGGATATGGCCATCAATGGCCGGGGGTTCTTCCAGATCCTGCAGCCGGACGGCACTACGTCGTACACCCGTGATGGTACGTTCCACCTCGATTCCAACGGCCAGATCGTCACCGCCAACGGTTTCGCCCTGGAGCCGGCCGTGGTGGTTCCTGCCAACGCCAAGACCTTCACCGTGGGCAACGACGGCACCGTGTCCATCACCGTGGCCGGTAACCCGGCGTCGCAAGTGATCGGCAACCTGCAAACCGCGGACTTCATCAACCCCGCCGGCTTGCAAGCCATGGGTAACAACCTGTTCCTGGAAACCGCTTCCAGCGGCGCGCCGCAAATCGGCACCCCGGGCCTGAACGGTTTTGGTACCACCCTGCAAAGCACTCTGGAAACCTCCAACGTCAGCACGGTTGAGGAGATGGTCAACATGATCACCACCCAGCGCGCCTACGAGATGAACTCCAAGGTGATTTCCACTGCCGACCAGATGCTCTCGTTCGTCACGCAGAATCTGTAATCAAGTCTATGGGGCGCTCTTGAGGGCGCCTGCAACACCGTGAGGTAAGGGTCATGAATCGCTATGTTTCTGTTCTGGCATTGAGTGGGATCGCCGTGCTCGCGGGCTGTGTCGCCCCGACGCCGAAACCCAATGACCCGTACTACGCGCCGGTGTTGCCTCGTACACCGTTGCCGGCGGCGGCCAACAATGGCTCGATCTACCAGGCCGGTTTTGAACAGAACCTGTACAGCGACCGCAAGGCATTCCGGGTGGGGGACATCATCACCATCACCCTGAACGAGAAGACCCAGGCCAGCAAGAACGCCAACTCGCAGGTCGGCAAGACCAGCAAGACCAGCATCGGCCTGACCTCGTTGTTCGGGGGTGTGCCCAATACCAACAACCCACTGGGCAGCGGTGACCTGAGCCTGAACGCCGGTTATTCCGGTGACCGCGCTACCAACGGCAAGAGTGCGGCGGGGCAGGGCAACAGCTTGACCGGTTCGATCACTGTGACCGTGGCCGACGTATTGCCCAACGGCATCATCGCCATACGCGGCGAGAAATGGATGACCCTCAACACCGGTGACGAGCTGGTGCGTATTGCGGGCATGGTGCGGGCCGATGATATTTCCACCGACAACACCGTGTCGTCGACGCGGATTGCCGATGCGCGCATTACCTACTCGGGCACGGGTTCGTTTGCCGATGCGAGTCAGCCGGGCTGGTTCGACCGTTTCTTCCTTAGCCCGCTGTTCCCTTTCTAGGTGGTCATTGTGAAACTCAAACAGCTGATGGCGGCGGCACTGTTGCTGTCCCTGAGCGCAGTCGCCCAGGCCGAGCGCCTGAAAGACATCGCCAGTATCTCCGGCGTGCGCTCCAACCAGTTGATCGGTTACGGCCTGGTGGTCGGGCTTAATGGCACGGGTGACCAGACCACCCAGACGCCGTTCACCCTGCAGACCTTCAACAACATGCTCTCGCAGTTCGGCATCAAGGTGCCGCCGGGCTCGGGCAACGTGCAATTGAAGAACGTGGCGGCGGTGTCCATCAGCGCCGACCTGCCGGCGTTTTCCAAGCCGGGGCAGGTGGTCGACATTACCGTATCGTCCATCGGTAACTCGAAAAGCCTGCGCGGCGGCACTTTGCTGATGACGCCGCTCAAGGGTATCGATGGCAACGTCTACGCCATCGCCCAGGGCAACCTGGTGGTGGGCGGCTTTGACGCCGAGGGCCGCGACGGCTCCAAGATCACCGTCAACGTGCCGTCGGCCGGGCGCATCCCTGGCGGCGCCACGGTGGAACGTACCGTGCCGAGCGGCTTCAACCAGGGCAACAGCCTGACCCTGAACCTCAACCGCTCCGACTTCACCACGGCCAAGCGCGTAGTCGACAAGATCAACGACATGCTCGGCCCTGGCGTGGCCCAGGCCATCGACGGTGGTTCGATCCGTGTGACCGCGCCGCTGGACCCGAGCCAGCGCGTGGATTACCTGTCGATCCTGGAAAACCTGGAAGTCGACCCGGGCCAGGCGGTGGCCAAAGTCATCATCAACTCGCGTACCGGCACCATCGTGATCGGTCAGAACGTCAAGGTGTCGCCGGCGGCGGTGACCCATGGCAGCCTGACCGTGACCATCACCGAAGACCCGATCGTCAGCCAGCCTGGGCCATTGTCCAATGGCCAGACGGCGGTGGTGCCCCGTTCTCGGGTCAATGCCCAGCAAGAAGCCAAGCCGATGTTCAAATTCGGCCCCGGCACCACCCTGGACGAGATTGTCCGTGCGGTGAACCAGGTGGGCGCAGCGCCCGGCGACTTGATGGCAATCCTTGAAGCTCTGAAACAGGCCGGCGCCCTGCAAGCCGACCTGATAGTGATCTGAGGCCATGGCCATGGATATGCGCAAGAGTGGGATCAGCAGCACGGCGGATTCGGGGGCTTACTCCGACCTGAACCGGCTTAACCAGCTCAAGGTGGGCGATAAGAACAGCGACGGCAACATGCGCAAAGTCGCGCAGGAGTTCGAGTCGCTGTTCTTGAACGAGATGCTCAAGTCCATGCGCTCGGCCACCGACGCCCTGGGCAAGGACAACCCGATGAACACCCCGGCCGCCAAGCAGTATCAGGAAATGTACGACCAGCAACTGGCGGTCTCGCTGTCGCGCGAAGGTGGCGGTATCGGCCTGGCCGACGTGCTCATGCGTCAGATGCAGAAGAACAAACCGGTGGACGCCCAGGCGGCCACCTTGCAAGGCCCGGCAGCGGATGCGCCGGTCAAGAAAGTCGATGTGCCGACTGAAATTGCCGCAGGCACGCAAGCCGAAGGCCCATTGGGTCGTTCCAACGGCCAGCGTCCTTTGTGGGCTTACCGTGTGGCGGTGCCGGAAGGCAGCAATGCCCACGCCAATGATATGGAACTGATGAACCAGCGCCGTATTGCCTTGCCGAGCAAGCTGACCGATCGCCTGCTGGCGGGCATCGTGCCGAGTACGGAGGTCGCCACCGTCGCCAAGACTGCGCCGCTGCGCAACAGCGCTGCCGATGACAACGTGGTCAACAGTGCCGCCCATAGCTTCGCCGTACCGAGCGGGCGCATGCAGGTGTATGGCCGTGCCATCGCCCAGCCGCCACTGGCGCCGGCGAAGAAAGCCTTCAGTTCGCAGGATGAGTTCGTCGCCACCATGTTGCCGATGGCCAAGGCGGCGGCGGCGCGTATCGGTATCGATCCGAAGTACCTGGTGGCGCAAGCCGCCCTGGAAACCGGTTGGGGTAAATCGGTGATGCGCGCCGAAGACGGCAGCAGCAGCCATAACCTGTTCGGTATCAAGGCCGGCCAGAGTTGGCAGGGTGGCCAGGCACGCGCGATCACCAGTGAGTTTCGCAATGGCGCGATGGTCAAGGAAACGGCGCAGTTCCGTTCCTATAACTCCTACCAGGACAGCTTCCATGATCTCGTGACATTGCTGCAAAGCAATGATCGCTATAAAGAAGTTGTGAAATCAGCCGACAACCCGGAGCGGTTTGTACGCGAGTTGCAAAAAGCCGGATATGCAACCGACCCGGACTACGCCAGCAAGATTTCGCAGATCGCTAAAACGATGAACAGTTACCAGAATTACGCTGCCGCGGGCGCGACCACACATTTATAAGGTCTGAATCATGAGTTTGCTCAGTATCGGGATGTCAGGGCTTAACGCCTCTCAAGGATCGTTGTCGGTCCTGAGTAACAACATTGCCAACGTCAATACTCCGGGATACTCGCGCCAGCAGACCACCCAGAACGCCAGCGCCAACAACCAGTACGGTGGGGTGTTCATCGGCAGCGGTACGACCCTGGCGGACGTGCGCCGCATTTATAACGATTTTCTGGGAGCCGCCTACCAGAGCAGTACCGCGCTCAACAGCGATGCCACCGCGTACGCGGGCCAGGCCGCGGCGATCGACAAAACCCTGTCGGACAAATCCACGGGTATGTCCGCTGCGCTCAGTGCATTCTTTTCATCCCTGCAAACCGCCGCCGCCACGCCGAGCGATGTTTCCGCGCGGCAACTGTTGGTGACCAGCGCGCAGACCTTGAGCAACCGCTTCAACTCGATTTCCACACAGTTGACCCAGCAGAAAGAAGGCATCAACAGCCAACTGGGTACGCTGAGTGATCAGGTCAACAAGCTGACGTCGTCGATCGCCTCGCTCAACAACCAGATCACAACCGCCCAGGGATCATCGACCAGTGCGCCGGCCAACCTGCTGGATGCGCGTAACGAGGCGGTGCGTTCGCTCAATGAGCTGATTGGCGTCACTGCTACCGAGAAGAACGGCCAGTTCAGTATCACCACCGGCACCGGACAGTCGCTGGTAGAGGGCAATATCGCCAATACCATTTCAGCGGTGCCGAGCAAGACCGATAACAGCCAGTACACCATCCAGCTCAACATGGGCGATACGAAGATGGACATCGGCTCGGTGATTTCCGGCGGCAGCATCGGTGGCCTGTTGCGCTATCGCGGTGATGTGCTGATGCCGGCCATCAACGATTTGGGACGCATCGCCATTGCTACCGCCGACAGCGTCAACGCCCAGTTGGGGCAGGGCCTGGACCTGAACAGTGATTTCGGCTCCTCGCTGTTCAGTGATATCAACACTGCGGCCACCATTGCCCAGCGCAGCCAGGCGGCTGCGGGTAACAGTGCAGGCTCCGGCAATCTGAATGTGACGATTACCGACACCAGCAAGCTGTCGACCTTCGACTACAAGGTCACCTTCACCAGCGGCAACCTGTACAACGTGGTGCGTTCGGACGGCAAGGCGATGGGCTCGTTCGACACCACGACCACGCCGCCGCCGGTGATTGATGGTTTTACCCTGGCGTTGAACGGCGCCGGTCCCGTAGCGGCCGGTGACAGTTTCAAAGTCAGCCCGACGGCCACGGGGGCCAGTAATATCGGCGTCCAACTCAAGGATCCGAACAAGCTCGCGTTTGCGGCACCCTTGGCTGGTAATGCCAGCAAGACCAACACTGGCGCCGGCACGTTCACACCGCCTACCTTGACCGTGCCCATTGATATCAACGGTGGTGCCGCGACCGCGCAATTGCGCACCGGGATCGAAAACTCGATGCCGGTGAAGATGGTCTTCGGCAAGCCGGCGGCGGACGGTACCCAGCCATATACCGTCAGCGATGCACAAGGCAACCCGATCGGCACCGGCAGCATCATCCCGGGCCAGGGCAACAAGATCAGCATCAATGTGCCCATGCGCGATGCCACCGGGGCGCTGATTCCGGGCAAGAGCTTCAACTTCGATACCACGGTGGCCGGCACGCCGGCCAATGGCGACAGCACGACCTTTTCTTTCAACAGCGGCGCCACCTCCGATGGTCGCAACGCTCAGGAGTTGTTGGGTTTGCAGACCAAGGCGACGGTCGGTGCGGTGGATGGCAACGCGGGCGTGAGCCTGGTCAGCGCCAATAGCCGGCTGGTGTCCCAGGTGGGCTCCAAGGCCGCCCAGGCCAACACCGACACCACCGCCACCGGCGCCTTGCTGGCGGCGAACAAGGCGGCCAGCAACTCGGTGTCCCAGGTCAACCTGGACGAGGAGGCGGGCGACATGATCAAGTTCCAGCAGTACTACACCGCGTCGTCGCAGATCATCAAGGCCGCGCAAGAAACCTTCAGCACGCTGATCAACGCCCTTTAAAGGAGTCTGGAACGATGCGTATCTCTACACAGCAGTATTTCGACACCAGCTCCAGCAAGTACCAGGATAACTATTCGGGCGTGGTGAAGGCTCAGGACCAGGCCAGTTCCGGTATTCGGGTGCAAACTGCCTCGGATGATCCGGTGGCGGCCGCCCAATTGCTGATGTTGCAGCAGCAGAAGGACATGCTGGGCCAGTTCAACGGCAACATCACCACCTTGCAGAACTCGCTCGGTAACGAAGAAACGGTACTGCAGAGCATCAACCTTGCGTTGCAGTCGGCCAGTGAGCTGGCGTTGCAGGCCGGTAACCAGCGCCTCAGCGATGACGACCGCAAGGCGCTGGCCAGCAAGGTCGGCGCGCTTGAAGATCACGTGCTGGGCCTGCTCAACAGCAAGGACTCCAGTGGCAACTACATGTTCTCCGGGTCCAAGACCGACACGCCGCCCTATATACGCAACAACGACGGCACCTACACCTACCAGGGTGATGAGACGCCGCTGAGCCTGCAGGTATCGAGCAACCTGTCGATCGCCATGGGCGATACCGGCAAGGCCCTGCTCGAAAGTTCGTCCAACACCGGTCGTACCCAGACCACGTTGTTGCCGCCGGCGGTCAATGACGGCAAGGTGGCGATTTCGGCAGGCCTGGTCACCTCCAGCACCAATTACATCAAGAACTTTGCCGACGGCCAGCCGTATAAGCTGACCTTCGCCAGCAGCACTCAATACAGCGTGACCGACAAGGACGGTAACGACGTGACGTCCGAGATCCCCGGTAACGGCACGTTTGACGCCACCAAGGAGGGCGCTTCCAGCGTCAACCTGCGTGGGGTCAAGTTCGACATCTCGCTGAACCTGGGGGCGAGTGTCGCGCCCGGTGCCGCTTCGGATGCGCTGGTAGCGGGCAAGGTGTTCACCCTGGAAAGCAAGCCGGATACGTTCAGTGTCTCGCGCACGGCCAGCAACCCGTCCACGGCGCAGCTGACCGGCGGCAGTGTGACGGACCAGGCGGCGTATGCCAGCACCTTTCCCAACTCGGGTGCGGTGATCAAGTTCACCAGTGGTACCGATTACCAGGTGTTCGCCCAGCCTTACAGCACTGACAGCAAGGCCATTGCCAGCGGCACCATCGCCGCCGGCGCCACTTCGGTCACCACGGCCGGGGTGACCTTCGGCATCAGTGGCACGCCGGGTGCCGGCGACCAGTTTTCGGTCGGCGCCACCAGTAACAAGAACATGAATGCCCTGGATACCCTGGGCCAGTTGCGCAAGGCCCTGGAAACGCCGTCGGATGGCAGCCAGGTGGCGATGAATCAGCTCAAGGACGTGGTCAATACCAGCATCGCCAACCTGGCGAATGCGACCGCGCAGATCGACCAGGTACGTGGCTCCATCGGTGCGCGTAACAATGCCCTGGATATCCAGAGCCAGGAAAACACCAGCCTGGGCCTGGCCAACACCACCACCATGTCGTCACTGGCGAACGTGGACATGGGGCAGGCGGCCATTGACCTGACCTTGCAGCAGACCATGTTGCAAGCCTCGCAGCTGGCCTTCGTGAAAATCTCGCAGTTGAGCCTGTTCAGCCGCATGTAATCGGCGTCCAGACCAACGGCCCACCCTGGCAACAGGGTGGGCCGTTGTCGTTTCGGGTGTCAGGAACGTTGCGCGGTTTTGCACAAAGCGAACAAAATTGAGTGACCTGTGAGTCATTAAGCGCATCTTCACTGTATCGTGTGAAAAGGATAAGTCGTCACAGGGTCCTTGCGAGGCGGCTTTCAGCGAGTTTTTTACGGGGTTTTCCCCTTTATTGTCAGCACTCCGGGCGCAGTTCCTGGGGTGTTCTCCAGCTATTTAGTATTGGGAAGCCACAATGATTGGCATAAAAAGCATCGCCAGTTACGTGCCGGCAGACGGGGTGGATAACTACGCCCAGGGCGCCAAATTCGCCAAGGATGAAGATTTCATCATTGGCAAGATCGGTTCGGCGTTCCTGCCGCGCAAGGATGTTGCGCAGGAAACCTCCGACCTGTGCGTCGAGGCGGTCAACGCTCTGTTTGCCAACAACCCGCAGTTGAAGCGCGAATCCATCGACGCGCTGATCGTCGTGACCCAGAACGGCGACGAGGAAGGCTTGCCGCACACGGCCGCCATCGTCCAGGACAAATTGGGCCTGCCGACCCATGTGGCCGCGTTCGATATCTCCCTGGGCTGCTCCGGCTACGTCTACGGTATCTATGCGATGAAGGGCTTCATGGAAGCCACTGGCCTGAAAAACGGCCTGCTGATCACCGCCGACCCGTATTCGAAGATCGTCGACCCGGAAGACCGCAACACCACCATGCTCTTTGGCGATGCTGCCACCGCCACCTGGATGGGCGAGGATGCACCGTGGTTACTGGGCAAGTCGAAGTTCGGCACCGATGGCTCCGGTGCGCCACACCTGAAGGTCAGCGACGGCGTGTTCTTCATGAATGGTCGCCAGGTGTTCAACTTTGCCTTGCTCAAGGTGCCGGCGCATTTGCACGAGTTGCTCGACGAGTCGAAGCTTGCAGCTGACGAAATCGATGCCTTCTGCATTCACCAGGGCAGTGCGGCGATTGTCGACGCGGTGGCCCGGCGTTTCGAAGATGCACCGGTTGAGAAGTTCATCAAGGACATGGTCGAGACCGGCAACACCGTGTCGTCGAGCATTCCGCTGTTGCTGGAAAAGCACATGCTGGACGGCAGCTGGAAGCGTGTCGCCATCAGCGGCTTTGGAGTGGGGTTGTCGTGGGGTTCGGCGATTCTCTATCGTTCGTGATGCTCTGATAGCACTGCACAAAAAGACGCCCAGGCTCGAAAGAACCTGGGCGTTTTTTATTTGGCGCCAGAAAACCCAGCAAATGCGGGGGGTTGAGCTATCGTAACTGCTTGAATTGCAAAGGGTGGCATCGTGCTAGTAAAAAAAATCAAAAAAGTCCTCAAGCAACTTGCTTTCACGACGATAACTATTACGAAGGTTCTCTAGGCCACACCCGGCGGTTGCCAGGGCCGGAAGCCGCAGTACACCACCCACGAGGATTTCGTCATGGCTTTAACAGTAAACACTAACCTTGCTTCCTTGACCGTTCAGAACAACCTGAACAGGGCTTCCGGCGCTCTGCAAACTTCCATGCAGCGTCTGTCCTCCGGTCTGCGTATCAACAGCGCCAAAGACGATGCGGCCGGCCTGCAAATCTCCAACCGTCTGACCAGCCAGATCAACGGCCTGGGCGTTGCGATCAAAAACGCCAACGACGGTAGCTCGATTGCCCAGACCGCTGAAGGCGCGATGCAGCAGTCCACCAACATCCTGCAAAGCATGCGTACCCTGGCTCTGCAATCCGCCAACGGCTCGCCAAGTGCTGAAGACCGTAAGTCGAACCAGGCTCAATACGCCGCTCTGACTGCTGAATTGACCCGTATTGCAACCACCACCACCTTCGGTGGCAAGAACCTGCTGGACGGTTCTTTTGGTACCACGTCGTTCCAGGTCGGCGCCAACGCCAACCAGACCATCGACATGAGCATCGGTAACGTAGCGGCCAACAACATCGGTTCGCAACAGCTGAAAACCCAGGCCCAGACGCCGTCCGCAACCGGTATCGCCGGTGGTGCTATCACCGTTACCGGTGGTGGCCAGTCTGCAACCGTTACCCTGGCAGCTGGCGCTTCCGCCAAGCAGATCGCTGCTCAAATGAACGGCGCCGTCGGCGGCCTGGCTGCTACCGCCAGCACCGAAGCTCAGTTCACCGTGAACGCGGCTACCATTGCTGCGGCTACTCCTCCGAACGCTAACTTCACCCTGCAAGTGGGCAGCGGTGCAGCCGTTCAGTTCACTGGCGTGACCAAAACGTCCGACCTGGCTGACCAACTGAAGTCCAACGCTGCCAAGCTGGGCATCAGCGTTAACTACGATTCGGCGACCAACGCTCTGTCGGTCAAGTCCGACACCGGTGAGAACCTGACCTTCAACGCTGGTGACGCCGGTGCTGCTGGTATCTCGGTTGCAACCAAAGACGGCACCGGTACCTACGGTACTGCTACTGCACTGGCCGCCACCGCTATCATTGCTACCGGTGCTGTTTCGCTGAACTCCTCCAGCAGCTACGCGCTGAACGGCGCGGGTGTAGCCGGTGTGTTCGCTGCCGGTGCTGCTACCGCTGCCAACTCCACCAAAACCACCGTCAACAACACCGACGTTACTACCGCTGCCAACGCGCAAAACGCGATCGACGTGATCACCCAGGCGATCTCGGACATCGACTCCCAGCGTGCCGGCCTTGGTGCTGTACAAAACCGTTTCGACAACACCGTTGCCAACCTGCAGAGCATTGCAGACAACTCCACCGCCGCTCGCGGTCAGATCCAGGACGTTGACTACGCTGCTGAAACCGCTCAGCTGACCAAGCAACAAACCCTGCAACAGGCTTCCACTGCGATCCTGTCCCAGGCCAACCAACTGCCTTCCGCTGTACTGAAGCTGCTTCAGTAATAGCCATGGGTAGATGACTGACGGAAGGGCGCGTTTACGTGCCCTTTTGTCTTTTGCGTGATGAGGTGACTGGACATGGACATGAGCGTCAAGTTGAACCTGTCTTATCCTGCGGCGCCGCCGCAGAGCGCGCCTGCCCCTGTGAGCAACGACTCGCAGACAACCAAGGTCAAGCCTGCGGTTGCCGCGGTCGAAACCCAGCAGGACTCGAAACCGTCCGACCTTAAACAGGCGGTGGCGGATATTCGCAAATTTGTTCAGGATGCCCAGCGCAACCTGGAATTTTCAATCGACGACTCTACCCATCAAGTGGTGGTCAAAGTCATTGCGACCGACAGCGGTGAAGTGATCCGTCAGATCCCTTCGGAAGCCGCATTGAAGCTCGCGCAAAGCCTTCACGACGCCAGTAGCGTGCTGTTTGACGCGAAAGTCTGAGCTGGCATGAATTTTGTTGCTGTTGCTGCTTGAGGCGTCGTCCGTCAAGAAAGCGCCAGCCCCCGGATCAGGAGAACAGTCATGGGTGATATATCGGTTAGCGGCCCAGTTACGAACATCGATACCCAAGCTATCGTGACGGCGTTGGTGAACGCGGAACAGGCACCCAAGCAGTCGCAGATCAATAAGCAGACGCAGACGTCGACTGCCCAGTTGTCCTCGATCGGCAAAATTCAAGCGGCGCTCGACGCTTTTCGTGGAGCCATGGACAACATGGCCAAGGACGCCAGTATCGGCGGCCTGACGGCAACCACATCGGATGCCACTGTTTCCAGCGTTACCTTGGGTGCGGGTGCCTCTGCGGGTAGTTATCAGTTGGTGGTCAACCAATTGGCGACGGCCTCGAAGATTGCGACCCAGACTTACGCCGGCGGTGCGAAGACGGTCGTCAATACCGGCACCACATCCACGTCGCTGACGATTTCGCAGTCGGGCCAGAACTACGCTGTCAGCGTGCCACCGGGCGCCACCTTGCAGCAGGTGCGGGACTCTATCAACGCACAGCTGAGCAGTTCGGGCTTGAGTGCCAACATCCTGACTGACTCCACCGGCTCTCGTATGGTGCTGACGTCGACCAATACTGGCGCCGGTACTGATATTACAGTGGGGGGCAACTCTGGCCTGGAAGCCGGTACGTCGGTCGTCGGTAGCGCTCCACAGAACGCGAAGTACACCATTGACGGTACGGCTCAGGAGTCAAAGAGTAATACCCTGACCGATGCGATCAGTGGTGTGAGCATCAAGTTGACGGCAGTGTCGCCGTTGCCGACCGGGGTTACCGATCCAACGGCTCAACGCGTCGCTTCGACCATCACAGTGGCAAGAAGCAACGACACCCTCAAGAGTTCGGTCAAGGGCTTTGTCGACACCTACAACGCGTTGATGACGGCAATCAACACTGAAACCGCCGTGACCACCAACGCCGACGGATCCATAACGTCTTCTGCGTTGACGGGCGATGCCACCATGCGCACTTTGCAGTCGGCCATCCGTACTGAGCTGAACGCAATGGGCGGGACAGGGGCGTTGAAATCCCTGGCCCAGTTCGGTGTGAATACGGATCAGAAAACCGGCAAGCTGAGTATCGATGACAAGATCTTCAATGCCGCAGTGCTGACCAATCCTACCGACATCGGCGGTATCTTTAACGGTGACACGGGTTTGCTTGCGCGCATGAAGTCCGCGACCGACAGCTATGCGCTGAGTGGTACCGGGGTTCTGGCTACGCGTTCGTCGACGCTGTCGAGCAACATCAAGGATCTGCAAACCCAGCAGGATACTTTGACGGCGCGTATGGCTGCGTTGAAGACGAGCCTGACGGCCAAGTACACCACCATGAACAACCTGGTCGCTCAGCTTACCAGCCAGCGCTCCAGCGTCATGACCACACTTAACGCACTGAATAATCCGAAGACCAGTTGATCCTCACTGAGGTCGCCCGGCAAGGTGATTACCTTGTTCGGGCGTGCCCTTCGCCAGACCGTCGGCTTAAAGTTTTTTGCGGCGCCGTCGACATAATAATCAGAGCCCATCTTTTTTAGCTGTTGCCTGTCACGAGGTAGAAACATGAATCCCATGCGAGCCCTTCGCCAATACCAGAAGGTCAATTCCCATGCCCAAGTCTCCGAGGCCAGCCCGCACCGTCTTGTTCAGATGTTGATGGAGGGCGCACTCGATCGCATGGCTCAGGCCAAAGGCGCCATGGCTCGTGGTGATATCGCGCAAAAAGGCCTGCTGTTGGGCAAGGCGATCGACATTCTGATCGGTTTGCGTGACGGCCTGAACCCGGAGAAAACCGACGATCCGGCCGCGTTGCAGCAACTTGATAATCTGTACGCCTATATGACTACGCGCCTGCTGGAAGCCAACAGCAAGAACGATGTCACCATGATCGACGAAGTAGCCGGCCTGATGATTACGCTCAAGGAAGGCTGGGACGGTATTGCAACACTGTAGGCCCTTGGGCCTGAGGATGATGTCATGAGCCACGCCCTGCAACGGATTGACGAGACCCGCGACGCTTTGGTCGATGCCCTGGCTGAGCGCAACTGGGATGCCATTGGTGAGCTGGATCTGGGTTGCCGTGCGGTAATCGATGAGGCGCTCAACAATGTGCCGGTTGACGAAGATGCCTTGCGGGAAAAGCTGGAAAGCCTGCTGGCGGTTTATCAGCAGTTGCTTGAGGTGACGACTGGCGAACGCCAGGCGATTTTCGAAGAGATGTCGCAGATCAATCGAGCGGAAAGTGCGTCGAAGGTTTACCATCTGTTCGGCTGAACGGGCTCTGTTGGTCCGAACGGTGCGTCATATATTTGACTGTGCCAGCATTTTTGACTTAACTAGTGCTGTTTTCAGATTTCAGACGTCTATAGGGTAAGAAGTCTTACAGCCGTCTAGATTGCCCTCACTTTGGGGCAGGAAGTTTTACTAGGGAAGTTGCTATTGCATGTGGCGTGAAACCAAAATTCTGCTGATTGATGACGATAGCGTCCGTCGCCGCGATTTAGCGGTGATTTTAAATTTTCTTGGTGAAGAAAATTTGCCCTGCGGCAGCCATGATTGGCAGCAGGTGGTCAGCTCGCTGTCGTCGAGCCGTGAAGTCATTTGTGTGCTGATCGGGACGGTAAACGCTCCTGGCGCTGTTTTGGGCTTGTTAAAGACACTGTCAACCTGGGATGAGTTCCTTCCCGTGTTGCTGATGGGCGATATTTCTTCCGTGGACCTGCCGGAAGACCAGCGCCGCCGTGTGCTTTCCAACCTGGAAATGCCGCCCAGCTACAGCAAATTGCTTGATTCCCTGCACCGCGCCCAGGTCTATCGCGAGATGTACGACCAAGCCCGTGAGCGTGGCCGCCACCGCGAACCCAACCTGTTCCGCAGCCTGGTGGGTACCAGCCGTGCGATTCAGCACGTGCGCCAGATGATGCAGCAAGTGGCAGACACCGATGCCAGCGTGCTGATCCTCGGTGAGTCCGGCACCGGCAAGGAAGTGGTCGCACGCAACCTGCACTACCATTCCAAGCGCCGCGACGGGCCCTTCGTGCCGGTCAACTGCGGGGCGATCCCGGCGGAGCTGCTTGAAAGCGAATTGTTCGGCCACGAGAAGGGCGCTTTCACCGGCGCAATCACCAGCCGTGCCGGGCGTTTCGAACTGGCCAATGGCGGCACTCTGTTCCTCGACGAAATCGGCGATATGCCGCTGCCGATGCAGGTCAAATTGCTGCGCGTGTTGCAGGAGCGCACCTTCGAGCGCGTGGGCAGCAACAAGACCCAGAGCGTCGATGTACGCATCATCGCGGCCACCCACAAGAACCTCGAAAGCATGATCGAGGTGGGCAGCTTCCGCGAAGACCTGTACTACCGCCTCAATGTTTTCCCGATCGAGATGGCCCCGCTGCGTGAGCGCGTCGAGGATATCCCGTTGCTGATGAACGAGCTGATCTCGCGCATGGAGCACGAAAAGCGCGGTTCGATTCGCTTCAACTCTGCTGCGATCATGTCCCTGTGCCGCCACGGCTGGCCGGGCAACGTGCGTGAACTGGCCAACCTGGTCGAGCGCATGGCGATCATGCACCCCTACGGTGTGATCGGCGTGGTCGAGTTGCCGAAAAAATTCCGCTACGTCGACGACGAAGACGAGCAGTTGGTGGACAGCCTGCGCAGCGACATGGAAGAGCGCGTAGCCATCAATGGCCATACCCCGGACTTCGGCGCCACGGCCATGCTGCCGCCGGAAGGTCTGGACCTGAAGGATTACCTCGGCAACCTCGAGCAAGGCTTGATCCAGCAAGCCCTGGACGACGCCAATGGCATCGTCGCGCGGGCCGCCGAGCGCCTGCGCATTCGTCGTACCACCCTGGTGGAGAAGATGCGCAAGTACGGTATGAGTCGCAAAGAAGGTGACGAACAGGCGGATGATTGACGCCTGTTTTTTAAACTACTGATATTCCAGTAGTTTTTTTTCGGCACGGGTATTGCTACAGCCCTCGCAACGTTCCGTTTAACTGACGGTCAGCCAGCGAGAGAGCATGATGCCCCACGCCGCCCAACTATCTTCGTCCCCCGATCTTGCGGGGGGCGCCCCATCTGTAGAGCAGCAGAGCCGGCAGGGCCTGGAGCAGGCGTTTTCGCTGTTCAGCCAGATGTCCAGCCAACTGACCGACTCCTACAGCCTGCTGGAAGCCCGGGTTTCCGAGCTTAAGGGCGAGCTGGCGGTGGTCAGCGCCCAGCGCATGGAAGAGTTGGCGGAAAAAGAGCGCCTGGCCAACCGTCTGCAAAACCTCCTCGACCTGTTGCCCGGTGGCGTGATCGTCATCGACGACCAAGGGCGTGTGCGCGAAGCCAACCCGGCCGCCTGCGACATGCTCGGCCTGCCGCTGGAAGGCGAGTTGTGGCGAGAAGTCATCACCCGCTGCTTTGCCCCGCGTGAAGATGACGGCCACGAAATTTCCCTGAAAGACGGGCGCCGCCTGTCCATTGCCACCCGCTCCCTGGACGCCGAGCCCGGACAGTTGGTGCTGCTCAACGACCTGACGGAAACCCGTCACCTGCAAGACCAGCTGGCCCGTCATGAACGCTTGTCGTCACTGGGCAGGATGGTCGCTTCTTTGGCGCATCAGATCCGCACGCCCTTGTCGGCGGCGCTGATCTACGCCAGTCATTTGACTGATGAGCAGTTGCCGGCTGCCACCCACCAGCGATTTGCCGGGCGCCTCAAGGAGCGCCTGCACGAGTTGGAGCATCAAGTGCGCGACATGCTGGTGTTTGCCCGTGGCGAATTGCCGCTGACCGACCGCGTCACGCCGGCAGAGCTGATGCAATCGCTGCAATCGGCGGCTGCCACCCATATCCAGGACGTCAATGTGCGCTGGCAGTGCGATAGCCATCTCGGCGAATTGCTGTGCAATCGCGACACCTTGGTGGGTGCCTTGCTCAACCTGATTGAAAACGCCATCCAGGCCAGCGGCGCGGATGCGCGGCTCAAGGTGCATCTCTACCCGCGCGGGCAAAACCTGCGGCTGTGCATCAGTGACAGCGGCAGCGGCATCGACCCAGTCGTGTTGCAACGGATGGGCGAACCGTTTTTTACCACCAAGACCAACGGTACCGGCCTCGGCCTGACCGTAGTCAAGGCGGTGGCACGTGCCCATCAGGGAGAATTGCACCTGCACTCCCGATTGGGGCGTGGCACCTGTGCATTGATGACCTTGCCGCTGTTTACCAGCCCGGCAAGCGCGGAGTAACGAAGCTATGGCTATCAAGGTTTTATTGGTGGAAGACGATCGCGCCCTGCGTGAAGCATTGGCTGACACGCTGCTGTTGGCGGGCCATGACTACCGGGCAGTCGGTTCTGCCGAGGAAGCCTTGGAGGCGGTCGAGCAAGAGGCGTTCAGCCTGGTGGTCAGCGACGTCAACATGCCGGGCATGGACGGTCATCAGTTGCTCGGCCTGCTGCGCGCGCGTCAGCCGCAGTTGCCGGTATTGCTGATGACCGCTCATGGCGCGGTGGAGCGCGCGGTGGACGCCATGCGTCAGGGCGCGGCTGATTATCTGGTCAAGCCCTTCGAGCCCAAAGCCTTGATGGAACTGGTTGCCCGGCATGCCCTGGGGGTGATGCCTGCCGTCGAAAGCGAAGGCCCGATTGCCTTTGAACCGGCCAGTGCTCAATTGCTGGAGCTGGCCGCACGGGTGGCGCGCAGCGACTCCACCGTGTTGATTTCCGGCGAGTCCGGCACCGGCAAGGAGGTGTTGGCGCGTTATATCCACCAGCAGTCCAGTCGTGCCAAGCAACCCTTTATTGCGATCAACTGCGCGGCCATCCCCGACAACATGCTCGAAGCCACCCTGTTCGGTCATGAAAAGGGCTCGTTCACCGGCGCCATCGCGGCCCAGGCCGGCAAGTTCGAACAGGCCGATGGCGGCACTATCTTGCTCGACGAGATTTCCGAAATGCCTCTGGGCCTGCAAGCCAAACTGCTGCGGGTGTTGCAGGAGCGTGAGGTGGAGCGGGTCGGTGCGCGCAAGCCGATCCAGCTGGATATCCGCGTGGTGGCCACGACCAACCGCGACCTGGCGGGCGAAGTGGCGGCGGGGCGGTTCCGGGAAGACTTGTTCTATCGGCTCTCGGTCTTTCCGCTGGCCTGGCGCCCGTTGCGTGAGCGTCCGGCCGATATCATCCCGCTGGCCGAGCGCCTGCTGAATAACCACGTCAAAAAAATGAAGCATGCCCAGGCGCGGCTGTCGGCTGAAGCCCAGGCTTGCCTGATCGGCTATCCATGGCCCGGTAATGTGCGGGAGTTGGACAACGCGATCCAGCGTGCGCTGATTTTGCAGCAGGGCGGGCTGATCCAGCCGCAAGACTTCTGCCTGGCCATGGGCAGTGCGGCGGCACCGTTGCCCACCCTGGCGCCCGCGCCGGTGGTCGCTGAAGCCGAAACCGGCGGTGCCCTGGGGGATGATCTGCGGCGCCGCGAATTCCAGATGATCATCGACACCTTGCGTACCGAGCGTGGCCGTCGCAAAGAGGCCGCCGAGCGCTTGGGCATCAGCCCGCGCACGTTGCGCTACAAGCTGGCGCAGATGCGTGACGCCGGTATGGATGTGGAAGCGTATCTTTTCGCTACCTGACAAATACTTGGGCTGACATGGCTTGTCGCCTTTTCTTACGAGTCGCCACGGATCTGGCACCCTTGTTGCTACCACCTGTAGTAACCGCTGCGTAGTGTCAAAAAATTGCGGGTCGTCAGAGAGAGAAGGTCATGAGCCAGGGTATTGAGTTCAATCGGTTGATGTTGGATATGCGCTCCATGCAAATGGATGCCATGGCTCAACCGAAATCCGTCGCGCCCGCGCCGGAATTGGGCCAAAGCAGTTTTGCCGACATGCTCGGTCAGGCAATCAACAAAGTCAGTGATACCCAGCAAGCGTCGAACCAGTTGGCCACCGCCTTTGAAATCGGTAAAAGCGGCGTGGACCTCACCGATGTGATGGTCGCCTCGCAAAAGGCCAGTGTTTCCTTCCAGGCCTTGACCCAAGTGCGTAACAAGCTGGTTCAAGCTTATCAAGACATCATGCAGATGCCGGTTTAAGGACGAGATTTAAGTCATGGCAGAAGCAGTCGTGGACAACGCACCCGCCAAGGCAGACGGCAAGCCGCCGCTGTTTGGCCTGTCGTTCCTGGAAAACCTTTCCGAAATGACCATGTTGCGTCAGGTGGGCCTGTTGGTCGGCCTGGCAGCCAGCGTGGCGATTGGTTTTGCCGTGGTGTTGTGGTCGCAGCAACCCGATTACCGGCCGCTGTACGGCAGCCTGGCGGGCATGGATTCCAAGCAGATCATGGAAACCCTCGCCGCCGCCGACATCGCCTACACCGTGGAACCCAACTCCGGCGCCTTGCTGGTCAAGGCCGACGACGTCGCCCGCGCGCGCATGAAGCTGGCTGCCGCCGGCGTGACGCCTTCCGACGCCAACATCGGTTTTGAGATCCTCGACAAGGACCAGGGCCTGGGCACCAGCCAGTTCATGGAAGCCACTCGCTACCGTCGCGGCCTGGAAGGCGAGCTGGCGCGTACCATCTCCAGCCTGAACAACGTCAAGGGTGCTCGCGTGCACCTGGCGATCCCAAAAAGCTCGGTGTTCGTGCGTGACGAACGCAAGCCAAGCGCCTCGGTACTGGTCGAACTGTTTGCCGGTCGCTCCCTGGAGCCGGGTCAGGTCCTGGCGATCATCAATCTGGTGGCCACCAGCGTTCCAGAATTGAGCAAGTCGCAAATTACCGTGGTGGACCAGAAAGGCAACCTGCTGTCCGACCAGGCCGAGAACTCGGCGTTGACCCAGGCCGGCAAGCAGTTCGACTACAGCCGCCGCATGGAAAGCATGCTCACCCAGCGTGTGCACAATATCCTGCAACCGGTGCTGGGCAATGACCGCTACAAGGCTGAAGTATCCGCCGATGTGGACTTCAGTGCCGTCGAGTCGACCTCCGAACAGTTCAACCCCGACCAGCCCGCCCTGCGTAGCGAGCAGTCCACCAGCGAACAACGCACCGCCAGCAATGGCCCGCAAGGGGTGCCGGGCGCCTTGAGCAATCAGCCTCCGGCCCCGGCGTCGGCACCGCAAACCACCGGTGGCGCTGCCGCGACTGCCGGCGCGATTCAGCCTGGCCAGCCGCTGCTGGACGCCAATGGTCAGCAGATCATGGACCCGGCCACCGGCCAGCCGATGCTCGCCCCGTACCCGGCGGACAAGCGTAACCAGTCCACCAAGAACTTCGAGCTCGACCGTTCCATCAGCCACACCAAGCAGCAACAGGGCAAAATCAACCGCCTGTCGGTGTCGGTGGTGGTCGATGACCAGGTCAAGGTCAACCCGGCTGACGGCGCGGTGACCCGTGCGCCCTGGAGCGCCGACGAATTGGCGCGCTTTACCCGCCTGGTGCAGGACGCTGTCGGTTTCGACGCCAGCCGCGGTGACAGCGTCAGCGTGATCAATATGCCGTTCTCCGCCGAACGGGGAGAGGTGATCGCCGATCCTGCGTTCTATACTCAGCCGTGGTTCTGGGACATCGTCAAGCAAGTGCTGGGCGTGTTGTTCATCCTGGTGCTGGTGTTTGGCGTGCTGCGTCCGGTGCTCAACAACATTACCGGCAACGGCAAGAAACAACTGGCGGCCTTCGGTGGCAGCGACGTCGAGTTGGGTGGCATGGGCGGCCTGGATGGCGAACTGGCCAACGACCGCGTCAGCCTGGGCGGCCCGCAAAGCATCCTGTTGCCAAGCCCGAGCGAAGGCTATGACGCTCAGTTGAACGCAATCAAAAGTCTGGTGGCAGAAGATCCGGGTCGTGTGGCCCAGGTCGTGAAAGAGTGGATCAACGCAGATGAGTGATAATCGAGCCGCTGTTGCCAAGCTCACCCGGGTCGATAAAGCGGCGGTATTGCTGCTGTCCCTGGGTGAAACCGACGCCGCCCAGGTGCTACGCCACATGGGGCCCAAAGAGGTTCAGCGCGTCGGCGTGGCCATGGCGCAGATGCGTAACGTGCACCGCGAGCAAGTCGAGCAGGTGATGAGCGAGTTCGTCGAGATCGTCGGCGACCAGACCAGCCTGGGCGTCGGCTCCGACAGCTACATCCGCAAGATGCTGACCTCGGCGCTGGGTGAAGACAAGGCCAACGGCCTGATCGACCGCATCCTGCTCGGCGGCAACACCAGCGGCCTCGACAGCCTGAAATGGATGGAGCCGCGTGCCGTTGCCGACGTGATCCGCTACGAACACCCGCAGATCCAGGCGATCGTCG
Organism: Pseudomonas palleroniana; assembly: GCF_022836895.1. Taxonomy (NCBI): domain Bacteria; kingdom Pseudomonadati; phylum Pseudomonadota; class Gammaproteobacteria; order Pseudomonadales; family Pseudomonadaceae; genus Pseudomonas; species Pseudomonas palleroniana. Next base: position 2,400,832 of record NZ_CP092411.1, read on the forward strand.
TGGCTTACCTCGACCCGGACCAGGCTGGTGAAGTCCTCGGCCACTTCGACCATAAAGTGCGCCTGGACATCATCCTGCGCGTGTCGTCGCTGAACACCGTGCAGCCGGCGGCATTGAAAGAACTCAACACGATTCTGGAGAAGCAGTTCTCGGGCAACTCCAACGCCTCGCGCACCACCTTGGGCGGTATCAAGCGTGCGGCCGACATCATGAACTTCCTCGACAGCTCGATGGAAGGCCAGTTGATGGACTCGATCCGCGAGATCGACGACACCCTGTCCGGCCAGATCGAAGACCTCATGTTCGTGTTCAACAACCTCTCCGATGTCGACGACCGTGGCATCCAGGCGTTGCTGCGCGAAGTGTCCTCGGACGTTCTGGTGCTGGCGCTCAAGGGCTCCGACGACAACGTCAAAGAGAAGATCTTCAAGAACATGTCCAAGCGTGCGTCCGAACTGTTGCGCGACGACCTGGAAGCCAAAGGCCCGGTACGCGTCAGCGACGTGGAAACCGCCCAGAAGGAAGTCCTCACCATTGCCCGCCGTATGGCCGAAGCCGGAGAAATCGTTCTCGGCGGGAAGGGCGGCGAAGAAATGATCTAAGGCGCGTCCCATGTCGAGCAAAGATGAGGCGCCCAGCGATCTGATTCGCGCGCGGGACGTCGGCGGGTTCGATATCTGGTCGTTGCCCAGTTTCGATCCGCATGTACCGGAACCCGAGCCTGAGCCGGTCGAAGAGCCCCCAGTGCAAATGGAAGAAGTGCCGCTGGAGGAAGTCCAGCCACTGACGCTCGAAGAGTTGGAGGCCATCCGCCAGGAAGCCTACAACGAGGGCTTCGCGGCGGGGGAAAAAGACGGTTTTCGCAGTACCACCCTCAAAGTCCGCCAGGAAGCCGAGGCGGCGCTGAGTGTCCAGCTCGCCAGCCTTGAGCGTTTGATGAGCAGCCTGTTCGACCCGATCGCCGAGCAGGATTCCCAGCTTGAAAAAGCCATGGTCCGCCTGGTGGAGCACATGACCCGCCAAGTGATCCAGCGCGAACTGGTGCTCGACTCCAGCCATATCGAAAGCGTGATGCGCGAAGCCCTCAAGCTGCTGCCGTTGGGCGTCGGCAATGTTCGGCTGTACATCAACCCGCAGGATTTCGAGCAGGTCAAAGCCTTGCGCGAGCGCCATGAAGAAACCTGGCGCATCGTTGAAGACGCGACGTTGCAGCCTGGCGGTTGCCGGGTCGAGACTGAGCACAGCCGCATCGACGCGACGGTGGAAACCCGTATCACCCAGATCATGGCCAAGCTCTTCGATCAACTCCATGAGCAGGCCCTGCATCCGGCCGAACCTGACCTGAGCGTAGACCTGGACGCCCCTGATGCGCCTTGATCGCACCAGCTTCGCCAAGCGCCTGGGTAGCTACGCCGAGGCCACCGAGTTGCCCGGCCAGCCGATCCTCGAAGGGCGCCTGTTGCGCATGGTGGGCCTGACCCTCGAAGCCGAGGGCCTGCGCGCCGCCATGGGCAGCCGCTGCATGGTGATCAACGACGACAGCTACCACCCGGTGCAAGTCGAAGCGGAAGTCATGGGGTTCTCCGGCAGCAAGATTTTCCTGATGCCGGTCGGCAGCCTGGCGGGCATTGCCCCGGGCGCCCGCGTGGTGCCGCTGGCTGACACGGGGCGCCTGCCGATGGGTATGGGCATGCTGGGTCGCGTGCTCGATGGCGCCGGACGCGCCCTGGACGGCAAGGGCGGCATGAAGGCCGAAGACTGGGTGCCGATGGATGGCCCCACCATCAACCCGCTCAATCGCAACCCCATCAGCGTGCCGCTGGACGTGGGCATTCGCAGCATCAACGGTTTATTGACGGTCGGCCGCGGCCAGCGTCTGGGCCTGTTCGCCGGTACGGGGGTGGGTAAGTCGGTCCTGCTGGGCATGATGACGCGCTTTACCGAAGCCGACATTATCGTGGTCGGGTTGATCGGCGAACGGGGCCGCGAGGTGAAGGAGTTCATCGAGCACAGCCTGGGTGAAGAGGGCCTCAAGCGCTCGGTGGTCGTCGCGTCTCCAGCGGATGATGCGCCCTTGATGCGTCTGCGTGCCGCCATGTATTGCACGCGCATCGCCGAGTATTTTCGCGACAAGGGCAAGAACGTCCTGTTGCTGATGGATTCGCTCACTCGTTTCGCCCAGGCCCAGCGGGAAATCGCCCTGGCCATCGGCGAGCCGCCAGCCACCAAGGGTTATCCGCCGTCGGTGTTCGCCAAGCTGCCCAAACTGGTCGAGCGTGCCGGTAACGCCGAGGCGGGCGGTGGTTCGATCACCGCGTTCTATACCGTGTTGTCCGAAGGCGATGACCAGCAGGACCCGATCGCCGACTCGGCGCGAGGCGTGCTTGACGGCCACATCGTGCTGTCGCGGCGCCTGGCGGAGGAGGGGCATTACCCGGCCATCGACATCGAAGCCTCGATCAGCCGGGTGATGCCGGCGGTGGTCACGCCGGAGCACATGGCCCGCGCGCAGCATTTCAAGCAGTTGTGGTCGCGCTATCAACAGAGCCGCGACCTGATCAGCGTCGGCGCCTATGTGGCCGGCGGGGATCGCGAGACCGACCTGGCGATCGCCCTGCAACCGCAGTTGGTGACCTACCTGCGCCAGGGGCTCAACGACAAAATCAGCATGGGTGAAAGCGAAGCGCACCTCGGCTCGATCTTCGCCCCGGCGCCAGGCGGCTAAGCTATGGCCAGCACCCGCTCTTCACGGCTGGCGCCGGTGGTGGACATGGCCGAAAAGGCCGAAAAGACCGCCGCCCAGCGCCTGGGCTATTTTCAAGGCCAGGTCCGCCTGGCGGAAAGCAAGCTGGGCGACCTGGAGCGCTTTCGCGGCGAATACCAGCAACAGTGGATCGAGCGCGGCAGCCAAGGGGTGTCCGGCCAGTGGTTGATGGGCTATCAGGGCTTTCTCAATCAGTTGGAGACGGCGGTCGCCCAGCAGCGCCAGAGTCTGGCCTGGCACCAGAACAACCTTGAGAAGGCCCGCGAAAGCTGGCAGCAGGCGTTTGCCCGGGTCGAGGGCCTGCGCAAGCTGGTGCAGCGCTATATCGACGAAGCGCGGGCGATTGAGGACAAGCGCGAGCAAAAGTTGCTGGATGAGCTGTCACAACGTCTGCCCCGTCAGTCGCAGTATTAGGTGTGGGGCTGCTCCTGCATTTGCCGAGATCGGGTTCGCCTGCTAAACCTTGTTACACATGGCCAATGACAAGGAAACAGTCGTATGTCGGTGACATCAGAAGTATCCCTGGATGGGAAGCAGTTGACGATCGCAATCAAGGGCCGATTCGATTTCGGCAGCCACCAGCATTTTCGTGAGGCTTACGAGCGTTTCTACAAGGTCCCCGACGCCTACACCGTCGATCTGAAAGAAGCCACCTACCTGGACAGCTCGGCCTTGGGCATGCTGCTGTTGTTGCGTGACCACGCAGGCGGTGACGACTCGCAGGTCACGCTGATCAACTGCAGTCCCGACGTGCGCAAGATCCTCGCCATCTCTAACTTCGACAAGCTGTTCGACATCAATTGAGAGTCCTGGCCCCGATGTCCGAGCCGCTGACTGTCCTGATCGCCGAGGACAGCGATACCGACCGGCTGCTGCTGGCGACTATCTTGCGGCGCCAGGGGCATCACGTGCTCACCGCAGCCAATGGCGAGGAAGCCGTTGAAGTGTTTGCGCGTGAGCGACCTCAACTGGTGTTGATGGATGCGATGATGCCGGTGATGGACGGTTTCCTGGCTGCGCGGTGGATCAAGCAATTGGCGGGGGAAGCGCTGGTCCCCGTGATCTTTCTTACGTCCCTCAGCGAAAGCGCCGACCTGGCCGAGTGCCTGGATGCCGGCGGGGATGATTTTCTGCCCAAACCCTACAACCCACTGATCCTGGCCGCCAAGATCAATGCCATGGACCGTTTGCGGCGCCTGCAGGCCACGGTTCTTCAGCAGCGCGATCAGATCGCCCGGCATCGTGAGTACCTGCTGCAAGAGCAGCGGGTGGCCAAGGCGGTGTTCGACAAGGTCGCCCATTCGGGATGCATCAACCACGCGCCGAACATTCGCTACCTGCAATCACCCTATGCGCTGTTCAATGGCGACCTGTTGCTGGCGGCGTACACGCCGTCTGGCGACATGCACGTGCTGCTCGGCGATTTTACCGGCCATGGCCTGCCTGCCGCCGTGGGTGCCATGCCCCTGGCGGAAGTGTTCTACGGCATGACTGCCAAGGGTTACGAGCTGGTGCAGATCCTGCGGGAGATGAATGCCAAGCTCAAACGCATCCTGCCGGTGGACATGTTCTGTTGCGCCACCCTGTTGTGCCTGAGCGCACAGCGGCGCGTGGTCGAGGTGTGGAATGGCGGCATGCCGGAAGGTTATGTGCATGAGGTCGCGACGGGCGGGCGCACGCCGTTGATGTCGCGGCACTTGCCGTTGGGTGTGCTGTCGGTGGAGACGTTCGATGACCGCATTGAGGTCTTGCCCATGGCCCTCGGCGACCGGGTGTTTTTGCTCTCCGATGGCGTATTGGATACTGCCGACGCCAACGACCAACTGTTCGGCGCGGAGCGCCTGCAGCAGGTATTCGCCGCCAACCGCGAGCCCGACCGCCTGTTCGAAGAGATTGAACAGGCCCTGGCGGCCTTTCGTGGTGAAGCGCGCGATGATGTCAGCATGGTGGAAATCACCTTGCAGCCCGGCCAGCCGTTGCGTGCGGCCGAGCCCATATACGCCGACAGCAATCAGCCATGCCCCCTGGATTGGTCGGTGAGCTTCGAATTTCGCGCCCAGACCCTCAAATGCTACAACCCCTTGCCTTACCTGTTGCAGCTGCTGCTGGAGATTCAGGGGCTGCGTGAGCAGAGCGGGGCGCTCTACAGCGTGATGGCCGAGCTGTATTCCAACGCGTTGGAGCACGGCGTGCTGGGCCTGGACTCGCAGCTCAAGCGCGACGCCCAGGGATTCGCCGACTACTACCGTCAGCGCAATGAGCGCCTGGCGCAACTGGACAGCGGTCATGTGCGGGTACATATGCAAGTGATGCCGACCGCCACGGGCGGCAAGCTGATCCTGCGCGTCGAAGACAGTGGCCCAGGCTTCGACGTGGATCAGGTGCTGAAGCGGCCCCTGGATTTGAACCGTCTGTCTGGTCGAGGCTTGAGCCTGGTGCGCCAGCTGAGCAGCGATGTACGCTGGACGGACGGCGGGCGCAGTGTCTGCGTGGAGTTTTGCTGGAAGGCTCTGGCATAATCCGCCGATTCTTGATCAAGGAGCGAGCAAGTGGCTGAGATTCATCTGGACCCTGAAGTGCTGTCGGGTTTGCAGGACGTCATGGAGAGCGAGTACCCCAAGTTGCTCGACACCTTCCTTGACGACTCGCAGAAGCGCGTCGAAGCCCTGCGCAAGGCGCGCGATGACGCCAAGGCGCTGGGGCGAATCGCCCATAGTTTCAAGGGCAGCAGCGGCAACCTCGGGGCGGTACGGTTGGCGCAGCTGTGCCAGCGGCTGGAAGTGGAGTCGGTTGGGGCGACGGCGGACCTGGGGGCGCTGGTGGATCAGATTGACCGTGAGTTTGCTCTGGTTCGGCCTATGTATGAGTCGGAGAAGCAGCGGTTTGGGCTTTAGCTGTTAAAGAAGCGTAAGTCGACGTCCTGCATACGCACAGACACAAACCTGGCCCGACTCTTGCTCTACCTCCTGGCACAGCATCCCCGACCCCTGTGCAGTGGAGACCTTTACCTATGCCAGTCGCCCCCAACTCGCTCCTCCAGGCTGCCCCCGCAGCCAAGCCTCAAGCGCCCGCCGCTACACCTGTGGCAGCTGCTGCGGCCCCGCAGGACAAGGGCCCTGGCTTTGCTCAAGTGTTCGCCAGCCAAGGTTCGAAGTCGTCGGTGAAGAGCGGCGACACCCCGACCCAATCCACCCGTGACAAGCCTTCGGTTAGCAGCGCCTCGTCGGTGGATAGCAACGACAAGCCTGCCGCCAGCAAGCCAGCGGTTGCCGATAGCGGCAATCCCTTGCCTGCCAACCCGCCGGCCAAGTCCGATGACAGCGCCGGCAGTGACGACGCCAAGCCCACCGACCCGTCCCTGGTCCAGCAACCTCCCGTTGACCCCGTGGTCGACCCGGCGGTGATTGCCGCCGTCACCCCGGTGGTAGCTGTGCCTGTTCCTGTGGAAACCCCGGCCCCTGCTGCCGCGGCCAAGGATGACAAGGCCCAGCCGGTGGTTGCCGCACCCGTCGCGGCGACGGATGACACCCCGCAGCCGGCGTTCGATCCGTCGGCCGACCCACTGGACTCGATGCCGACCGTGCGTTTGGCAATGGAGCAGGGCGGGCACGTGTCGGCCAGCAGCCAGGCGCCGCAGAAAACCCCATCGGCGCCGACCCAGGACCAACCGACCGCTGCGCAGAGTTTCGCGGCCGGCCTGGCGACAATGGTCGATCAACAGGCCACCAAGGACAGCACCGATGGCGGTGAAAAAGCCTTCAGCGGGCTGATAGACAGTGGCCTCAAGGATTTGAAAGAGGCCAGCAGCGATACCCGCGTCGATGACTTCGCCAACCGCCTGGCCGCGCTGACCCAGGCCGCCACGCCGAAAACGGCTAACGCCTTGCCGCCGGTGGCCAATGCGCCGCTGGCCATGCACCAGAGCGGCTGGACCGAAGAAGTGGTCAACCGCGTGATGTACCTGTCCAGCGCCGGCCTCAAGTCGGCCGAGATCCAATTGCAGCCGGCAGAGCTGGGGCGCCTGGATATCAAGGTCAACATGACGCCGGACCAACAGGCTCAGGTCCAGTTCATGAGCGGCCATGCCGTGGTGCGCGAGGCCCTGGAAAGCCAGTCCGGACGTTTGCGGGAGATGTTTGCCCAGCAGGGCATGGGGCAGGTGGACGTCAACGTTTCCGACCAGTCCCGTGGCCAGGAGCAGCAGCAACAAGCTCAGGCTCAGGCCCAGGCCGGCTTGAGTGGCAGTGGCAGGCGCGGGGACAGCGGCGAGAGTAGTGGGCACATCGACGTGGCTGAAACAGCGGCGCCCGTCATTTCCAGCGTGATCGGGTCCAGCGCGGTTGATTACTACGCCTGATTCGTAACCACCTGTGGGAGGGGCTTGCTCCCACTTTGATGTGCTGGGCCTGCATGGCAGACAACTCTGGCATAACACTTGCTCTTGCCTTTCCGTAGATCTATGAATCCCCGAATAGTGACGGATTATTGGCATGGCGAAGAGCGACGACGCAGCAACTCCACCCGCAGGCAAAGGCAAGCTCAAGCTGATCCTGGTGATTGTGCTGGGCCTGCTCCTGGCCATTGGCGCCTCTGTTGGCGGCACGTGGTACATCATGCACAGCAGTGCCAGCAAACCGGCCCCCGCCGCCGAAACCGCCACTAACGTCAAGCAACCGGCAATCTTCGAGCCGATGCTTCCGGCCTTTGTCGCCAACTTCAATCAGAACGGTCATCAACGCTACCTGCAGGTGAGCATCACCTTGCTGGCGCGTAACCAGGCAGATCTGGACGCCCTCAAGGTGCATATGCCGGTGATCCGCAACAACCTGGTGATGCTGTTCTCCGGGCAGAGCTTCGACACCCTGGCCACCCCTGTGGGCCAGGAAATGCTGCGTCAGAAGGTCACTGCCAGTGTGCAGGAAGTGGCCCAGAAAGAGCTCGGCAAAGTCGTGGTCGAGCAGGCGCTCTTCACTAACTTCGTATTGCAGTAGGATCACGACATGGCCGTGCAAGACCTGCTGTCCCAGGATGAAATCGATGCGCTGTTGCATGGCGTCGACGATGGTCTGGTACAGACCGACATGGCTGCCGAGCCCGGCAGCATCAAAAGCTACGACCTGACCAGCCAGGATCGCATCGTCCGTGGACGCATGCCGACCCTGGAAATGATCAATGAGCGTTTTGCCCGCTACACTCGTATCAGCATGTTCAACATGCTGCGCCGCTCGGCGGATGTGGCGGTGGGCGGCGTGCAGGTGATGAAGTTCGGCGAGTACGTGCACTCGCTGTACGTGCCCACCAGCCTCAATCTGGTCAAGATCAAGCCGTTGCGCGGCACCGCGTTGTTCATCCTTGACGCTAAATTGGTGTTCAAGCTGGTGGATAACTTCTTCGGTGGCGACGGCCGTCACGCCAAGATCGAAGGCCGTGAATTCACCCCGACTGAATTGCGTGTGGTGCGCATGGTGCTGGAGCAAGCCTTTATCGACTTGAAGGAAGCCTGGCAGGCGATCATGGAAGTCAATTTCGAGTACATCAACTCGGAAGTGAACCCGGCCATGGCCAACATCGTCGGCCCCAGCGAGGCCATTGTGGTCTCCACTTTCCACATCGAACTCGATGGCGGTGGCGGCGACCTGCACGTGACCATGCCGTATTCGATGATCGAGCCGGTGCGTGAAATGCTCGACGCCGGTTTCCAGTCCGACCTGGACGACCAGGACGAGCGTTGGGTCAAGGCCCTGCGCGAAGACCTGCTGGATGTCGACGTGCCGCTGAACGCCACCGTCGCCCGTCGCCAGTTGCGTCTGCGCGACATTTTGCACATGCAGCCGGGGGACGTCATTCCGGTGGACTTGCCCGAAGAAATGATCATGCGGGCCAATGGTGTGCCGTCGTTCAAGGTCAAGCTCGGTTCCCACAAGGGCAACCTGGCGTTGCAAGTGATCGAACCGATCAACCGCCGCTGACCCGCCCTAATTTATTGATGAATGTTTGCTTCGCCGAGGACATGTAATGGCTACCGAACACGAAAACACTTCCGCCGAAGACCAGGCTCTGGCTGACGAATGGGCGGCAGCCCTGGAAGAGACCGGCGATGTAGGCCAGGACGATATCGACGCGCTGCTGGCCGCCGACGCCGCCAGCTCATCCGCCGGCACTCGCCTGCCCATGGAAGAATTCGGCAGCATGCCGAAAAACAACAACCCGGTGAGCCTCGACGGGCCGAACCTGGACGTGATCCTCGACATCCCGGTGTCGATTTCCATGGAAGTGGGCAGTACCGAAATCAACATCCGCAACCTGCTGCAACTCAACCAGGGTTCGGTGATCGAGCTCGACCGCCTGGCCGGTGAGCCGCTGGACGTGCTGGTCAACGGGACATTGATTGCCCACGGCGAAGTGGTGGTGGTCAACGAGAAGTTCGGTATTCGCCTGACCGACGTGATCAGCCCGAGCGAACGCATCAAGAAGTTGCGCTGATATGAAGTCTTCGATGGCGGGACTGTTACTGGCGCTGCCATTGAGCGCCCTGGCGGCGGAGCCGGTCGCGCAAGTGGCAGCGGCTCCCGTGGTCAGCAGTGGCATCGGCGGCCAGTTGACCCAGCTGGTGCTGGGGTTGTTGCTGGTGGTCGGCTTGATTTTCGTGCTGGCCTGGTTGATGCGTCGTGTGCAGCGCATCGGCCCGGGCAATGGTCAGGTCATCGAGATGATCGGCTCGCGGGCCCTCGGCCCGCGTGATCGCCTGGTGCTGGTGCAGGTCGGTGAGGAGCAGATCCTGCTGGGTATCACACCGGGCCGCATCACTGCGCTGCATGTGCTCAAGACGCCGGTGGAAGCGGCCAAGACCGAGGCCGCCACGCCAGAATTCGCCCAGCGCCTGATGGAGTTGCTGGGCAAGGATCAGAAGGATAAGAAGTAATGCGCGTTTTATTGACGCTCATGCTGTTGCTGGCTGCGCCATTGGCGTGGGCCGCCGACCCGTTGTCGATCCCGGCAATCACGCTGGGCACCAACGCCGCCGGGGCGCAGGAATATTCGGTCAGCCTGCAGATCCTGCTGATCATGACCGCGCTGAGTTTTATCCCGGCGTTTGTCATGCTGATGACCAGCTTCACGCGGATCATCATTGTCTTCTCGATCCTGCGCCAGGCCCTGGGCCTGCAGCAGACGCCGTCGAACCAGATCCTCACCGGCATGGCCTTGTTCCTGACGCTGTTCATCATGGCGCCGGTATTCGACAAGGTGAACCAGCAAGCCCTGCAACCGTACCTGGCGGAAAAGCTCACCGCCCAGGACGCGATCGACAAGGCCCAGGGGCCGATCAAGGACTTCATGCTCTCGCAGACCCGCTCCAGCGACCTTGAGCTGTTCATGCGTTTGTCCAAGCGTACCGACATCGCCACCCCGGATCAGGCCCCGTTGACTATCCTGGTGCCGGCGTTTGTCACGTCCGAATTGAAGACCGCGTTCCAGATCGGCTTCATGATCTTCATCCCGTTCCTGATCATCGACCTGGTGGTAGCGAGTGTGTTGATGGCCATGGGGATGATGATGCTGTCGCCGCTGATCATCTCGTTGCCGTTCAAGATCATGCTGTTTGTGTTGGTGGACGGCTGGGCGCTGATTATCGGCACGTTGGCCGGCAGTTTCGGAGGGGTATAGCGCGATGACTCCAGAAGTTGCGGTCGACCTGTTCCGTGAAGCGCTGTGGCTGACCACCATGATGGTCGCCGTGCTGGTGGTACCGAGCCTGTTGGTCGGCCTGCTGGTGGCGATGTTCCAGGCCGCGACCCAGATCAACGAACAGACCTTGAGCTTCTTGCCGCGCCTGCTGGTGATGCTGGTCACCCTGATTGTCGCCGGCCCGTGGCTGGTGCGCACTTTCATGGAATACATCCTGCAGTTGTACGGCAGTATTCCGCAGTTGATCGGCTGACCTGCCCATGCAATCCGTGTTGGCTTTGACCGACACCCAGATCAGTACCTGGGTGGCGTCTTTCATCTTGCCGATGTTTCGTGTGACGGCGGTGCTGATGACCATGCCGGTGTTCGGCACCACCTTGGTCCCGCGACGTATCCGCCTGTATTTTGCCGTTGCCATTACCGTGGTGATTGTCCCCGGGCTGCCGCCGATGCCGCCGGTGAATGCCCTGGACCTCAGCGCGTTGTTGCTGATTGCCGAGCAGATCCTGATCGGCGCATTGCTGGGCTTTTCGCTGACCCTGTTCTTCCAGGCGTTTGTGATCGCCGGGCAAATTATCTCGATCCAGATGGGCATGGGCTTCGCGTCCATGGTCGACCCCACCAACGGCGTGTCGGCAGCGGTGATCGGGCAGTTCCTGACCATGCTGGTGACGTTGCTGTTCCTGTCGATGAATGGCCATCTGGTGGTGTTCGAGGTCATGACTGAGAGCTTCACCACCTTGCCGGTGGGCTCGGGGTTGGTGGTCAACCATTTCTGGGAGTTGGTCGGTCGCCTGACTTGGGTGCTGGGCGCTTCGCTGTTGCTGGTGCTGCCGGCAATCACCGCGCTGCTGGTGGTCAACATCGCGTTTGGGGTGATGACCCGTGCGGCGCCGCAGTTGAATATCTTCTCGATCGGTTTCCCGCTGACCCTGGTGCTGGGCATGGGGATTTTCTGGGTCGGCATGGCTGACATTCTCAATCAGTATCAACCGCTGGCGACCGACGCCTTGCAGTTTTTACGTGATCTGGCACGGGCGCGCTGAGCCATGGCCGAGAGCGAGAGTGGTCAGGACAAAACAGAAGACCCCACGGAGAAACGTAAGAAGGAATCCCGGGAAAAGGGCGAGATTGCCCGCTCCAAAGAGCTCAATACACTCGCCGTGATGCTGGCCGGCGCCGGTGGCCTGTTGATCTACGGCGGCGGCCTGGCGCTGGACCTGATGGAGCTGATGAAGCTCAACTTCGCCTTGCCCCGTGAGGTGTTGCTGAGCCCCGGCGCCATGGGCCTGTACCTGCTGCACTCGGGCAAGATCGCCCTGCTGGCGGTGCAGCCGGTGCTGATCACGCTGCTGCTGGCGGCGTTGATCGGTCCGGTGTCCTTGGGTGGCTGGTTGTTTGCCGCCGGCAGCATGGCGCCCAAGTTCAGCCGGATGAACCCGGGGCCGGGGCTCAAGCGTATGTTTTCCGGCAAGGCACTGGTTGAGTTGCTCAAGGCGCTGGCCAAATTCATCCTGATTCTGTTCGTGGCGCTGACGGTGTTGTCGTCCGATATCGACGACTTGCTGCGCATCGCCCACGAGCCGTTGGAGTCAGCCATTATCCACAGCGTACAAGTGGTGGGCTGGAGTGCGCTGTGGATGGCCTGCGGGCTGATCATCATTGCGGCGGTGGATGCGCCGATCCAGCTGTGGGAAAGCCACAAGAAACTGCTGATGACCAAGCAGGAAGTGCGCGACGAGCACAAGGACCAGGAAGGACGCCCCGAGGTCAAACAGCGTATCCGGCAACTGCAACGCGAAATGTCCCAGCGCAAGATGATGGCGGCGGTGCCCGATGCCGATGTGGTCATCACCAACCCGACTCACTACGCCGTGGCGCTCAAGTACGACCCGGAGAAGGGCGGCGCGCCGATGCTGCTGGCCAAGGGCAGCGACTTCACGGCCCTGAAAATCCGCGAAATCGCCGTGGCCAACGACATCCTGCTGCTGGAGTCGCCGGCGCTTGCGCGGTCGATCTTCTATTCCACCGATCTCGATCAAGAGATTCCCGCCGGGTTGTACCTGGCCGTGGCCCAGGTGCTGGCGTATGTCTATCAGATCCGCCAATACCGAGCGGGCAAGGGCAAGCGTCCAGATCCCCTCAAGGACTTGCCGATTCCGCCGGAATTGCGTCGGGATTCCTGAAAGCCACGCTAATTCGCCAAACCTTGACGGAAGGAGCGGGCTGCATACCACTCGTCGTGAATGCCCGCTACCTGTCAACTTTGACAGTAGTCAGCAAAGCCCCCTCGCGGTTCTATTGCCTCAAGCACTGCGCGCAGGCTGTAAACGAGATGCAGGGAGAATGGTTTTGAAACTACTCAGAGGCAAGGTCAAATCTTATGACCCGCACTCCGGAAAAGGTTTGATTGCCCTGAAAGGTGAGGACGACGTGAAAGTGGATCTCATCGGTTCGCGCTGCATTCGGCTCGCGGTGGGCCAGCACGTGGAGTTTCAGGGGATACACCGACCCGACGGTATTTATGCAGTCGGCGTCAGGGTTATCCCGCGAGTTCTTGAGTGATAAGTCAGGAGAACGGCGATGGCAACAGGCACTGTGAAATGGTTTAACGCGGAAAAAGGCTTCGGCTTTATCACTCCGGAGGGTGGCGGGGCTGACGTTTTTGTCCACTATTCCGCGATTCGAGGTGAAGGATTCAAAACCGTTGGCGAAGGTGAAAAAGTGGAGTTTGAAATAACCCAGGGGCAAAAAGGCCCTCAGGCGGAAAACGTGCGCCCCGCGTAAATCCGGCAACATGCCCTCGCTGAGGGCGATCTGTCCCTTGAAGCAAAAGTTGGAAGGCTTCTTGCAACCCGGCCTGCAGGACGCCTCCCGGCGTCAAAACTTTGCTTCAAGGGACACGAGGAATACCGGTGGATCGCTCTCAAATGCTCAGCACGGCCCGTGGCACCCTGACTGACCTCTCGCGGGGCAATCTGGGTGTGCCATTGTTGTTGCTGGTGATGCTGGCAATGATGATGTTGCCGATGCCGCCGTTCTTGCTGGACGTGTTCTTCACTTTCAACATTGCCCTGTCGGTCGTGGTGCTGCTGGTGTGCGTCTACGCCCTGCGGCCCCTGGACTTCGCGGTTTTCCCCACCATCCTGCTGGTTGCCACGCTGTTGCGCCTGGCACTGAACGTGGCGTCTACCCGGGTGGTGATGCTGCACGGCCAGGACGGCCACGCCGCCGCCGGTAAGGTGATTCAGGCCTTCGGTGAGGTGGTGATCGGCGGTAACTACGTGGTCGGTATCGTCGTGTTCGCGATCCTGATGATCATCAACTTCGTGGTGGTGACCAAGGGTGCCGGACGAATTTCCGAGGTGAGCGCGCGGTTTACCCTCGATGCAATGCCTGGCAAACAGATGGCTATCGACGCCGACCTCAACGCCGGTCTGATCGACCAGGGCCAGGCCAAGGCGCGCCGTGCGGAAGTCGCCCAGGAAGCCGAGTTTTACGGTTCCATGGACGGTGCCAGCAAATTCGTGCGCGGTGACGCCATTGCCGGCTTGCTGATTCTGTTCATCAACCTGATCGGCGGCATGGCGGTCGGTATCTTCCAGCACGGCATGACGTTCGGTGATGCGGGCAAGGTCTACGCCTTGCTGACCATTGGTGACGGTTTAGTGGCGCAATTGCCATCACTGTTGTTATCCACAGCCGCAGCCATCATGGTGACCCGTGCTTCGGGTTCCGAAGACATGGGCAAGCAGATCAGCCGCCAGATGTTCGCCTCGCCGAAGGCGCTGGCGGTGGCGGCAGCGATTATGGCGATCATGGGCATTGTGCCGGGTATGCCGCATGTGTCGTTCCTCAGCATGGCGGCCATGGCGGCTGGCGCTGCCTACCTGTTCTGGCGCAAGCAGAACCAGGTGAAGGTCCTGGCTCAGCAGGAAATCGCCCGTCAGCAGGAACTGTTGCCATCGCCGGCCCGCGCCCAGGAAACCAAGGAGCTTGGCTGGGACGACGTCACCCCGATCGACATGATCGGCCTGGAAGTGGGTTACCGCCTGATCCCTCTGGTGGACCGTAACCAGGGCGGCCAGTTGCTTGCACGCATCAAGGGGGTCCGCAAGAAGTTGTCCCAGGACCTGGGCTTCCTGATGCCGACCGTACACATCCGCGACAACCTCGACCTGGCCCCCAGTGCCTACCGCCTGACCCTGATGGGGGTGATCCTGGCCGAAGCCGAGATCTACCCGGACCGCGAACTGGCGATCAACCCCGGCCAGGTGTTCGGTACGCTCAATGGCATTACCGCCAAAGATCCGGCTTTCGGCCTGGATGCGGTGTGGGTCGAAGTCAGCCAGCGCAGCCAGGCGCAATCCCTCGGATATACGGTGGTGGACGCCAGCACGGTGGTTGCCACCCACCTTAACCAGATTCTGTACAAGCACTCCCATGAGCTGATCGGCCATGAGGAAGTCCAGCAATTGATGGGGTTGCTGGCCAAAGCCTCGCCAAAGCTGGCCGAAGAGCTGGTGCCGGGGGTGCTGTCGCTGTCGCAGTTGCTCAAAGTGCTGCAGGCGTTGCTCGCCGAGCAAGTGCCGGTGCGCGACATTCGCAGCATCGCGGAAGCCATCGCCAACAATGCCGCCAAGAGTCAAGATACTGCCGCTCTGGTGGCCGCCGTGCGCGTCGGCTTGTCCCGTGCCATCGTGCAAAGCATTGTAGGCATTGAGTCTGAGCTGCCTGTGATCACCTTGGAGCCCAGGTTGGAACAAATATTGCTCAATAGTATCCAGAAGGCCGGACAAGGCCAGGAAGAGGGCGTTCTGCTGGAGCCGAGCATGGCTGAAAAACTCCAGCGTTCGTTGATCGAAGCGGCGCAGCGCCAGGAAATGGCGGGCCATCCGGTGATTCTGCTGGTGGCGGGCCCGGTTCGAGCGATGTTGTCGCGGTTCGGACGCCTGGCAGTACCGAATTTGCACGTTTTGGCTTATCAGGAAATTCCTGACAACAAGCAAGTGACTATCGTCGCGACAGTAGGGCCCAACGGCTGAGGGTAGTGGGTTATGCAAGTTAAGCGTTTTTTCGCCGCCGATATGCGTCAGGCCATGAAACTGGTCCGTGATGAGCTGGGCGCCGATGCCGCGATTATCGGTAACCGTCGCATTGCCGGCGGTGTCGAGCTGACGGCTGCCCTGGATTACACCCCCCAGGCATTGGCGCCGCGCGTGCCGAACATGGAACTCGAAGACGAGTTGCGCAAGACCGCCTCGCGCATTGTGTCGGCCCAGGCCGAGCTGAGCATGCGTGGCGACAGCGACGCTACCACCAATCGCCAATTGTTCGCCGGCCTGCCGCTGACGGCCGCCGAGCCGCTGGTCGAGCCGACCTTCGTTGAACCGCCACGTCCCGCAGCGCCGGCCCCGGCGGCTGCGGTCGACCAGCGCGTGTTCGACTCGATGCGCTCTGAACTCAACGGCCTGCGTGAACTGCTCGAAGTGCAGTTGGGTTCGTTGGCCTGGACACAGTTGCAAGGCAGCAAGCCGCACCAGGCCAACCTGTGGCGTCGCTTGCAGCGTATCGGCCTGTCCGGCCCGCTGTCCCGCGACCTGCTGGCGCTGACCACCGAGGTCGAAGAGCCCCGCCAGGCGTGGCGCATGTTGCTGGCCCACTTGGCCCGCATGATCGTCACCCCGGAGCTCGAACCGCTGGAAGAGGGCGGTGTGATCGCCATGGTCGGCCCGGCCGGCATGGGCAAGACCACCACCCTGGCCAAGCTGGCCGCCCGGTATGTGCTCAAGTACGGCGCGTCGAGTATCGCGCTGGTGAGCATGGACAGTTATCGTATCGGCGCCCAGGAACAGCTCAAGACCCTGGGGCGCATCCTCAATGTGCCGGTGACCCACGTCGACCCGGGCCAGTCCCTGGCCAATGCCCTTGACCCGCTGTTGCGCAAGCGCGTGGTGTTGATCGACACCGCCGGCCTGCAAGCCAGCGATCCGGCGCTGCGCATGCAGCTGGAAAGCCTGGCCGGGCGTGGCATCAAGGCGAAAAATTACCTGGTGCTTGCAACCACCAGCCAGAAACAGGTTCTTACCGCTGCGTACCACAGCTACAAACGTTGCGGCCTGGCGGGTTGCATCCTCACCAAACTAGACGAAACTGCAAACTTGGGTGAGGTGTTGAGCCTGGCTATCGGTCATGAATTACCGGTTGCCTACCTGACCGATGGCCCGCGGATTCCAGATGATTTGCATCTGCCGCGTCGTCATCAGTTGGTCAGCCGTGCTGTCAGCGTGCAAATGCAAGAAGAGCCTAGCGAGGAAGCGATGGCTGATATGTTCGCCGACCTTTACCACAACCCGGCAAAACGGGTGGGGTGAGGCAGGATGAGCACTGTGAAATGTATCTACATTGATGGTCTGCAAGCGATTCACGCGACCAAGCCGTGTAGCCTGCGTCTAAGCAAGACAAGGTAAAGAAATAAAATGGGCAGCATGCATCCTGTACAGGTGATCGCGGTGACCGGCGGCAAAGGTGGCGTCGGGAAAACTAACGTGTCGGTGAATTTGTCCCTGGCCCTGGCAGAACTTGGCCGTCGCGTCATGCTGCTGGATGCTGACCTGGGCCTGGCGAACGTGGACGTTCTGCTGGGGCTGACACCCAAACACACCCTCGCCGATGTGATCGAGGGCCGTTGCGAGCTGCGCGATGTGCTGCTGCAAGGCCCCGGAGGCATTCGTATCGTGCCTGCCGCCTCGGGCACCCAGAGCATGGTGCACCTGAGCCCGGCGCAGCACGCCGGCCTGATCCAGGCGTTCAGCGATATCGGCGACAACCTCGATGTGCTGGTGATCGACACCGCCGCCGGGATCGGCGAATCCGTGGTCAGCTTCGTGCGCGCCGCGCAGGAAGTATTGCTGGTGGTCTGCGACGAACCCACCTCGATCACCGACGCCTATGCTCTGATCAAACTGCTTAACCGTGACTACGGCATGAACCGCTTCCGCGTGCTGGCCAACATGGCCCAAAGCCCGCAGGAAGGCCGGAATCTGTTCGCCAAGTTGACCAAGGTCACGGACCGTTTTCTCGATGTCGCCTTACAATACGTTGGCGCAGTTCCCTATGACGAGTGTGTGCGCAAGGCCGTGCAAAAGCAGCGTGCGGTCTATGAAGCGTTCCCTCGTTCCAAATGCGCGTTGGCGTTCAAGGCTATTGCCCAGAAGGTCGATACCTGGCCGTTGCCTGCCAACCCGCGGGGGCATCTGGAGTTTTTCGTCGAGCGATTGGTGCATCAGACGAGCGCAGGACCGGTGCTATGACAGCCAGCGGCTATAACCTTTACAAGAAATCGGCACGTGACAGCCAGGGCGAATTGATCGAGCGTTATGCGCCCTTGGTCAAGCGCATTGCCTACCACTTGCTGGCGCGCCTGCCGGCCAGTGTGCAGGTGGAAGACCTGATCCAGGCCGGCATGATCGGCTTGCTCGAAGTGTCGACCAAATATGACGCGAGCAAGGGTGCGAGTTTCGAGACGTATGCGGGTATCCGTATCCGTGGCGCGATGCTCGATGAGGTCCGTAAAGGGGATTGGGCGCCGCGTTCGGTACACCGCAACACGCGAATGGTCAGTGATGCCATTCGCGCAATTGAAGCAAAAACCGGTCGTGACGCTAAAGATCATGAAGTTGCGGCCGAACTCCAATTGAGTCTCGATGATTATTACGGGATTTTGAACGATACCTTGGGCAGCCGCCTGTTCAGTTTCGACGACCTGTTGCAGGACGGCGAACACGAAGGGCTGCACGAGGACGGCGCGAGTGCACATCTCGAACCGTCGCGTGACCTGGAAGATGAGCGTTTCCAGAGGGCGTTGGCGGACGCGATTGCCAATTTGCCGGAGCGTGAGCGACTGGTGTTGGCGCTGTACTACGACGAAGAGCTGAACCTCAAGGAAATCGGTGAGGTCCTGGGGGTCAGCGAATCGCGTGTCAGCCAGCTGCATAGCCAGTGCGCAGCCCGCTTGCGGGGGCGGTTGGGGGAGTGGCGCGCGCGCTGACAGGCAGTGTGGGGACACTGTAGACGCGCCGCGAAAGTCGAAGGCTTTTGCGGGGTCGTGCCGTGGTGCCCTGGGCAGTCCTTTGTTGTGTAACGCCTGTTGATTGAAATGGCGCGTCCAGGTGCTGGGCGCGTTTAAGACTGCTTGGAGGTCGAATTGGACAAGAACATGAAAATCCTCATCGTTGATGACTTCTCAACGATGCGGCGGATCATAAAAAATCTGTTGCGTGACCTTGGGTTCACCAACACGGTCGAGGCGGATGACGGCCTTACGGCGATCCCGATCCTCAACAGTGGGAGCATCGACTTTCTGGTAACGGACTGGAACATGCCGGGCATGACCGGTATCGACTTGTTGCGCCACGTGCGCGCCGACGAAAAATTGCGCAGCCTTCCCGTGTTGATGGTGACCGCCGAAGCCAAGCGTGAACAGATCATCGAAGCCGCCCAGGCCGGGGTCAACGGTTACGTGGTCAAGCCATTCACTGCACAGGCGTTGAAAGAGAAGATCGAAAAAATCTTCGAGCGCATCCACGGCTAACGCCATCGCAGGGGGAGCTATGGAGCATACAGAATCATCACAGAAAGACTTTGAGTCGACTCTGAAAAAACATGCCCACCAGTTGGTCGAAAGCCTGGAAAAAGGTCAGTTCGGCGACGCGGTGCAGTTGATCCATGAGCTCAATCAGACGCGTGACCGCGGCCTGTATCAGGAAGTGGGCAAGCTGACACGTGAGCTGCACAGTGCGATCGTCAATTTTCAGATTGACCCGCACATGCCCCAGGCCGAAGAAATTTCGCAAATCACCGATGCCACCGAACGCTTGTCCTATGTGGTCAGGCTGACTGAGGCGGCGGCCAACCGCACTATGGACCTGGTGGAAAACGCCACGCCGCTGGTCAACGGCATGGCCAACGAAGCCCAGGCCCTCAGCGTTGACTGGGGCCGCTTCATGCGTCGCGAAGTGGGCGCCGAAGAGTTTCGTGAATTGGCGCGTCGGGTTGAAGGTTTCCTGTCGCGCAGTGAGCAGGACAACCGTACGGTTTCCAGCAACCTCAACGACATTTTGCTGGCCCAGGATTACCAGGACCTCACCGGTCAAGTGATCAAGCGTGTGACCCAGTTGGTCACCGAAGTGGAAAGCAACCTGCTCAAATTGGTGCTGATGGCCGGCCAGGTCGACCGCTTTGCCGGTATCGAACATGACCGCGCAGCGATCCTTTCGGAAAAAGATCCACAAAAACATCTCGCCAAGGGTGAAGGTCCGCAGATTCATGCCGATAAACGTGAAGACGTCGTATCCGGTCAAGATGACGTAGACGATTTGCTGTCCAGTTTAGGCTTCTAAGGAGCACCCACATGAGCTTCGGCGCCGATGAAGAGATCCTTCAGGATTTCCTTGTAGAGGCCGGCGAAATTTTAGAGCAACTGTCCGAGCAACTGGTCGAGCTGGAAAGCCGCCCGGATGATGCGAACCTGCTCAATGCAATTTTTCGCGGTTTTCACACTGTAAAAGGGGGCGCCGGCTTCCTCCAGCTCCATGAGCTGGTGGAGTGCTGCCACATCGCCGAGAACGTGTTCGACATCCTGCGCAAGGGTGAGCGTCACGTTGATTCGGAATTGATGGACGTGATTCTCGAAGCCCTGGATGCGGTCAATGGCATGTTCAGCCAGGTCCGTGAACGCGCGCCGATCACGGCTGCCACGCCCGAGCTGCTGGCCGCCCTGGCGCGCTACGCAGAGCCTGCCGACACCTCGGCCGCGCCGGCGGTGGAAGCCGCCCCGGAACCGGAACCGGTTGCCGAGCCTGAGCCGGATGTGACCGATAGCGAGTTCGAGCAACTGCTCAACTCCCTCAGCGCGGCGAAGGCCGAAGCCGAAGCTCCGGCGGCACCTGCTGCCGTGCCGACCAGCGAAGACATCACCGACGCCGAATTTGAATCCTTGCTCGACCAGTTGCATGGCAAGGGCCAGTTCGCCGCCGATGCCGTGGCGCCTGCCGCAGCTTCCGAAGCGCCTGCGGCCCCGGCCAGCACCGACATTACCGACGACGAATTCGAAGCGTTGCTCGACCAACTGCACGGCAAAGGCACGTTCGCGGCCGAAGCCCTGCCGGAAGTTGCCGCGACAGCGGCTGCGCCGACGGCTGCCAAGCCGCCTGTTACGCCGCCTGCCAGTGCGCAGCCAGCCGGCGACGGGCTGATCTCCGAGCACGAATTCGAAGCCTTGCTCGACGAATTGCACGGCAAGGGCAAGTTCAGTGAAGTACCCCCGACGGCGGCTGCGACCGCTACCCCGGTAGCGGCGAAACCTGCACCTGCACCTGCTGCTGCACCTGCTGCTGCACCTGCTGCTGCACCTGCTGCCGCCAAGCCGGCTCCTGCTGCTGCGCCGGCCGCTGCAGCGCCTGCACCGGCGCGTGCCGCCGCTGCACCAGTGGCCGAAAAGCCGGCCAGCGAAGCCGAAACCACTGTGCGCGTGGACACGGCGCGGCTGGACGACATCATGAACATGGTCGGCGAACTGGTGTTGGTGCGTAACCGCCTGGTACGCCTGGGCCTGAGCAGTGGCGACGAGTCGATGCAGAAGGCCGTGTCGAACCTCGACGTGGTCACCGCCGACCTGCAGACCGCTGTGATGAAAACGCGGATGCAGCCGATCAAGAAAGTCTTCGGCCGCTTCCCGCGCCTGGTTCGTGACCTGGCGCGCCAGCTCAAGAAAGAGATCAACCTGGAGCTGGTGGGGGAAGAAACCGACCTCGACAAAAACCTGGTCGAGGCCCTGGCTGACCCGCTGGTCCACTTGGTGCGCAACGCAGTCGACCACGGCGTCGAAACCCCTGAAGAACGTGAAGCCTCGGGCAAGTCCCGCGGCGGCAAGGTGATTCTGGCGGCCGAGCAAGAAGGCGACCATATCCTGTTGTCGATCACCGATGACGGCAAGGGCATGGACCCGACCATCCTGCGCAACATTGCAGTCAAGCGCGGTGTGATGGACAAGGATGCCGCCGACCGTCTGACCGACACCGAGTGCTACAACCTGATCTTCGCCCCGGGCTTCTCGACCAAGACCGAGATTTCCGACGTGTCTGGTCGTGGCGTCGGCATGGACGTGGTGAAGACCAAGATCAGCCAGCTCAACGGCTCGATCAATATCTACTCGACCAAGGGCCAGGGCTCGAAGATCGTGATCAAGGTGCCGTTGACCTTGGCGATCATGCCGACCCTGATGGTGATGCTGGGCAACCAGGCGTTCGCGTTCCCGCTGGTCAACGTCAATGAGATCTTCCACCTCGACCTGTCGCGCACCAATGTGGTGGATGGCCAGGAAGTGGTGATCGTGCGTGACAAGGCGCTGCCGCTGTTCTACCTCAAGCGCTGGCTGGTTGCGTCGGCTGCCCATGAAGAGCAACGCGAAGGCCACGTGGTGATCCTGTCCGTGGGCACCCAGCGTATCGGCTTTGTGGTCGATCAACTGGTGGGCCAGGAAGAAGTGGTCATCAAGCCTTTGGGCAAAATGCTGCAGGGAACCCCGGGCATGTCGGGTGCGACCATCACCGGTGACGGTCGGATCGCGCTGATTCTCGATGTTCCGAGCATGCTCAAGCGTTACGCCGCTCGGCGTATTTGATTCTGGTGGGGGTTGGGCAATCGTGCCGCCCCACCTAACGGAGTGTTTATGGCAGTCAAGGTCCTGGTGGTGGACGATTCGGGTTTCTTCCGCCGCCGCGTCTCGGAAATTCTTTCCGCCGATCCGACCATTCAGGTGGTCGGCACGGCCACCAACGGTAAAGAGGCGATTGATCAGGCCATTGCGTTGAAGCCGGACGTGATCACCATGGACTACGAGATGCCGATGATGGATGGCATCACGGCAGTTCGCCACATCATGCAACGCTGCCCGACCCCGGTATTGATGTTCTCGTCGCTGACCCATGAAGGTGCCCGGGTAACCCTGGATGCGCTGGACGCGGGTGCGGTGGACTTCCTGCCGAAGAATTTCGAAGACATCTCGCGCAACCCCGAGAAGGTCAAGCAGATGCTGTGCGAGAAGGTGCACAGCATTTCCCGCAGCAACCGCCGCAGCCTGTTCAGCACGCCTGCGCCAGTGGCGGCACCTGCGGCACCTGCGGCACCTGCGCCGACCAGTTCCTCATTCGCGCGTCCGGCGCCTGCGCCAGTGGCGCGGCCCGCCGTGGCTCCCGTCCGTGCTTCGGCGCCGAGCGCTCATTCGCCCGCGCCCAAGCGCAAAGCCTACAAGCTAGTGGCTATCGGTACCTCAACCGGCGGCCCGGTCGCCCTGCAACGCGTATTGACCCAACTGCCGGCCAACTTTCCGGCGCCGATAGTGCTGGTGCAGCATATGCCCGCCGCGTTTACCAAAGCCTTCGCCGAACGTCTGGACAAGCTGTGCCGCATCAGCGTCAAGGAAGCCGAAGACGGCGACATCCTGCGTCCTGGCCTGGCGTTGCTGGCGCCGGGTGGCAAGCAGATGATGGTGGATGGCCGTGGCGCGGTGAAAATCCTGCCGGGCGATGAACGCCTTAACTACAAGCCGTGCGTGGATATCACCTTCGGTTCGGCGGCCAAGTCCTACGGCGACAAAGTTCTGGCGGTGGTGCTCACCGGCATGGGCGCCGACGGCCGTGAAGGCGCACGCCTGCTCAAGCAGGGGGGCAGCACGGTCTGGGCCCAGGATGAGGCCAGCTGCGTGATCTATGGCATGCCCATGGCCATCGTCAAGGCCGACCTGGCCGACGCCGTGTACAGCCTGGACGACATCGGCAAGCACCTGGCGGAGGCCTGCCTCTGATGGATGTGTTGAGCTTGATCGGTATCACCCTGGCGTTTGTCGCGATCATCGGCGGCAACTTCCTCGAAGGCGGCCACCTCGGCGCCTTGGCCAACGGCCCGGCGGCGTTGATCGTGATCGGCGGCACCGTGGGCGCAGCCTTGCTGCAATCGCCCCTGAGCTCGTTCAAGCGTGCCATGCAGATTCTGGTGTGGATCATTTTTCCACCGCGTATTGACCTGCTCGGTGGCATCGATCGTGTGGTCAACTGGAGCCTCACCGCGCGCAAGGAGGGCCTGCTGGGTCTGGAAGGCGTGGCCGATGCCGAGCCCGACAGCTACGCGCGCAAAGGCTTGCAGCTGCTGGTGGACGGCGCCGAACCGGAAGCGATCCGCAGCATCCTCGAAGTGGATTTCTACACACAGGAAAGCCGTGACATCAACGCGGCCAAAGTCTTTGAAAGCATGGGCGGCTACGCGCCGACCATTGGCATCATCGGTGCGGTGATGGGCCTGATTCACGTCATGGGCAACCTGGCCGATCCGTCGCAATTGGGCAGCGGCATTGCCGTGGCATTTGTCGCCACCATCTATGGCGTGGCCAGTGCCAACCTGGTGCTGTTGCCGGTGGCCAGCAAGCTCAAGTCGATCGCCATGCGTCAGTCACGTTACCGGGAGATGCTGCTGGAAGGTTTGCTGTCGATTGCCGAGGGCGAGAACCCGCGCTCCATCGAATTGAAGCTCCAGGGCTTCATGGATTGATGGCGATGGCTATCAACCTGTGGCGAGCGAGCTTGCTCGCGCTGGGCTGCGAAGCAGCCCCAATACAGCCTACCTATTTCTTCAGATGGAGCGCGTCGCCTGGTTTTGGGGCCGCTTCGCGTCCCAGCGCGAGCAAGCTCGCTCGCCACAATCACAATGAAGCGGTCAATCTTGGTCAGAGAGGTGTCTGCCTGTGAGCCGTCGCCGTCGCGAGCCTGAAGAACACGTCAATCATGAGCGCTGGCTGGTGTCCTACGCGGACTTCATCACCTTGCTGTTCGCGTTTTTCGTGGTGATGTATTCCATCTCGTCGATCAACGAAGGCAAGTACAAGGTCATTTCCCAGGCGCTGATCGGGGTGTTCAACGACACCGATCGCTCGATCAAGCCGATTCCCATCGGTGATGAACGACCCAAGACCGTGACCCCGGCCAAGCCGCTGGTCAACGACAGCGATGAAGTCGCCGCCGGTATCGGCGGCACCAGCGACCCGCTCAAAAGCATCGCCGACGATATCAGCGCCGCGTTCGGTGACCTGATCAAGTCCAACCAGATGACCGTGCGCGGCAATGAGCTGTGGGTGGAGATCGAGCTTAATTCCAGCCTGCTGTTCGCCAGTGCCGATGCCATGCCCAGCGATCAGGCGTTCACCATCATCGACAAGGTGGCGGCGATTCTCAAACCGTTTGAAAACCCGATCCATGTCGAAGGCTTTACCGACAATTTCCCCATCAACACCGCGCAGTACCCGACCAACTGGGAGCTCTCATCGGCCCGCGCCGCTAGTATCGTGCGCATGCTGGCGATGCAGGGTGTGAACCCTGAGCGCCTGGCGTCGGTGGGCTATGGTGAATTCCAGCCGGTGGCCAATAATGCGACCGCCGAAGGCCGCGCACGTAACCGCCGTGTGGTATTGGTGGTGTCGCGCAACCTCGATGTACGCCGTAGCCTGACGGGTACGGGAACGGCTAATGCAACACCGGATGCGGCATTGAGGCGGGCTGGCACACAAACTGCACCGCCTGTGGTCAAGCCGCCGGTTCGGCAGGGGAGCGTCAATTCCCCGTCACTGGCTCAATAACTGATGCAATGTCTCGGTCGCGCTTTTGCCCACCGGGAGGAACCAACCGAATGAGAGTCTGGGCAGTTGCCAATCAAAAGGGTGGAGTCGGCAAGACCACCACCTCCATCGCCTTAGCCGGCTTGCTGGCCGAAGCGGGCAAGCGTGTGGTCGTGGTCGACCTCGACCCCCATGGCTCCATGACCAGCTATTTCGGCTACGACCCGGATGCGCTGGAGCACAGTTGCTACGACCTGTTCCTGCACAAGGGCAGCGTACCCAGCGACTTACCGGGGCAATTGCTGCTGCCCACCAGTAACGAAAGCATTTCCCTGCTGCCCTCCAGTACCGCGCTGGCGACCCTTGAGCGCCAGTCGCCGGGGCAGAGCGGGCTGGGCCTGGTGATCGCCAAGACCCTGGCGCAGCTGTGGCAGGACTTCGACTACGCCATTATCGACAGCCCGCCGTTGCTCGGCGTGCTGATGGTCAACGCCTTGGCGGCCAGCCAGCAACTGGTGATCCCGGTGCAGACCGAGCACTTGGCTGTCAAAGGCCTGGAGCGCATGGTCAGTACCCTGGCGATGATCAACCGCTCGCGTAAACAGGCGCTGCCGTTCTGCATTGTGCCGACCTTGTTCGACCGCCGTACCCAAGCGTCCCTCGGCACCTTGCGGGTATTACGCGATGCCTACCCGGACACCATCTGGAATGGCTACATCCCGGTCGACACGCGCTTGCGTGACGCCAGCCGCGCGGGCCTGACGCCCTCGCAGTTCGATGGCAAAAGCCGTGGCGTGCTGGCTTATCGTGCGTTGCTCAAGCACCTGCTGGCCCAGCAGCTTGTAGCGCAGGTGGCTTGATGAACCGTCCTGTCAAACTCAAGACCCGGCCGCAATTGGCACTGGAGTCCTACCTGGACGCCTTGCTGCAGGATGCGACCGAGGAACCTTCGCCGGAACCGGTGCTGGAACCTGAACCGGCGATCGCCGCAGACACTATGCTGGATGAATTCCAGCTGGCCGTATTGGAAGAGCAGGCGCGTGACGCCTATGTCGTGGTCGCCCCTGTGGTGGCGCCGGTCGTGGCGGCAGTGCCGGTTGTGGCGCCGGTCGAGCCGGTCGTGGTTGAGCCCGTTGCAGATGTGCACCTGCCACCGAGCATCACACCGCCGCCGGACACCGGTGACGGCCGCCCATACTGGGCCGCCGAGCCCTTCGAATGCCTGTTATTCGATGTCGCCGGGCTGACCCTGGCGGTGCCGTTGGTGTGCCTGGGTTCGATCTATTCTCTGGAAGGCCAGGAACTGACACCGTTGTTCGGGCAACCGGATTGGTTCCTCGGCATCCTGCCCAGCCAGGCCGGTAATCTCAAAGTGCTGGATACCGCCCGTTGGGTGATGCCCGATCGCTACCGCGACGATTTTCGCCAGGGCTTGCAATACGTGATCTCGGTGCAGGGCTACGAATGGGGGTTGGCGGTGCATCAAGTCAGCCGCTCGTTGCGCCTGGACCCGAACGAAATCAAATGGCGCAGCCACCGTGGCCAACGACCCTGGCTGGCAGGCACCGTGATCGAACATATGTGCGCATTGCTCGACGTCGCCGAACTGGCCGAATTGATCGCCAGCGGTGCCGTCAAGTCGATGCCTGCGCACCCGCGCAGTTGATTGAACAATAAGGCCCGCATGCGAATGCGGTTAGCGAAGCACACACGCCGGTTGAGCCGGCATTGAAGGGGTTCTAAGCATGAACAAATCAGCGTCCGCACAAGGTTCGGAAGATCCAATCCTGCAATGGGTTACCTTCAAACTGGACAACGAAACCTACGGTATCAACGTGATGCGCGTGCAGGAAGTGCTGCGCTACACCGAGATCGCTCCGGTTCCGGGGGCGCCAAGCTATGTGCTGGGCATCATCAACCTGCGCGGCAACGTGGTGACGGTGATCGACACCCGCCAGCGTTTTGGCCTGGACACGGTCGAAGTCAGCGACAACACGCGTATCGTGATCATCGAAGCCGACAAGCAAGTGGTCGGGATCATGGTCGACAGCGTGGCGGAAGTGGTTTACCTGCGCCAGTCGGAAGTGGAAACCGCGCCGAACGTGGGCAATGAAGAATCCGCCAAGTTTATCCAGGGCGTATGCAACAAGAACAACGAGCTGCTGATTCTGGTTGAGCTGGACAAGATGATGAGCGAAGAAGAATGGTCGGAACTGGAGAGCATCTGATTGTTCTTCGAGGCGGCGGTGATTGTCCTGGCCCTGTTGTGGGCTGGGACTTTGGCTTTCCTGCTGCGCTACCTGCGCCAGCAACGGGAATTGGCCCAGCAGCAGGCTGAGCGCGATGCCTTGCGTGACCGACGCATCATCGATCTGGTCAAGCGTGTTGATCACTTTCAGCAAACGACGGTGAAGGTGGGGGATGAGGTGCATGAACTGCGCGCCATCCTCGGGCCATTGCCGGACAAGCTGGCGCAGATTGAACAGCGTGACCCGACGAGCTTGTCGTTCGCCCAGGCGGCGAAGTTGGTCGGCATGGGCGCTACGGTGGATGAGCTGACGCAGTCGTGTGGGTTGACCCAGGCGGAGGCGCAGTTGATGAGCAAGCTTCACAAGAGCTGAGTGGGTCCTTACCTGTGGGAGGGGGCTTGCTCCCGATTGCAGTGGGTCAGGCACCCGATTCATCCACTGGCCCACCCTCATCGGCAGCCCCCTCGTACAGTGTCGTTGTTCGGGCCCAACGAATTAATTTCCCTCACCCAATGACTTTTTCCCCCTCACCGAATGTCCACATCCTTCAGGAACCCTCAACCCCTGGAGTCACCCACCCATGACCAGCCCCAAAGCTCTATTGATCCTTCACGGCAAACAAGCCTTGAACGAGGACGTGCGCGCGGCCGTACAGGCTCGGCGCGAGCAGGGTGATGAGTTGGCCGTGCGGGTCACATGGGAAGGCGGCGACGCCCAACGCCTGGTCAATGAAGCCCTGGCTGACGGCTACACCCACATCATCGCCGGTGGCGGCGACGGTACGCTGCGTGACGTCGCCGAAGCCATGGCCCGGGCCAACACCGACGCCAGCCTGGTCCTGATGCCCCTGGGCACCGCCAACGACTTTGCCCGCGCCGCCGGCGTGCCGCTGGAACCTGCACAGGCATTGGCACTGCTGGACGTGCCACCTCGGGCCATCGACCTCGGCCAGGCCGGCGGGCAAATCTTCCTCAACATGGCCACTGGCGGCTTCGGCAGCCAGGTCACCGCCAATACCTCGGAAGACCTGAAAAAGGTCCTGGGCGGCGCCGCCTACCTGTTCACCGGCCTGACCCGATTCAGCGAATTGAAGGCGGCCTATGGTGAGCTGGAAGGCCCCGGCTTTCACTGGAAAGGTGATCTGCTCGCGCTCGGTATCGGCAACGGTCGCCAAGCGGGCGGTGGGCATGTGTTGTGCCCGGGCGCGTTGGCCGATGATGGCTTGCTGGATATCAGCATTCTGCCGGCGCCCCAGGAAGTGGTCGGCACTTTGCTGACCCTGATGAGTGACGGCTGGGGCCTGGACAATATGTTTGTGCGGGCACGTTTGCCCTGGGTCGAAATCAAGGTGGCCGAAGGGTTGTACATCAACCTGGATGGTGAGCCGCTGCAGGGCGACGATTTGCGCTTCAGTGCGTTGCCCAAGGCCTTGCGCGTGCACTTGCCGCTGGGCTCGCCCCTAGTCGTCCAGGCTGATGATCTGCTCGCGAACGGCGAATAACACCAGGCCGGCGACGTCATAGATCTGCAGGCGTTTCATGATCTGCGAGCGATGGGCTTCCACCGTCTTGATGCTCAAGCCCAGTCCCTGGGCGATTTCCCGGGTAGATTTACCGCGCACGATCAAGCGCAGGATCTCCAGCTGGCGTGCCGTGAGGGTGTGGTTGTGGGCGACGGGAGAGGCCGGCCCCTGGCTGCGGATCAATGCCTGGTTGATCACGGTGTGGGCAATGGCGGGACTCAGGTAGCGCTCATTATTGCGCAGGGCCAGCAAGGCGTGTTCCAGCTCGTTGGCCGTGGTGTCCTTGAGCAGATAGCCGTGGGCGCCGGACTCCAGCGCGCGCATGATCAACTCGGGGTCGGTGTGCATCGACAGGATCAGCACCTTGCTCTTGGGGTAGGCCGCTTTGAGCTGCTGCAAGGCATCCAGGCCACCGGTGTGTTTCATCGACAGGTCCAGCAGCACGATGTCCGGCTGCAAGGTGCTGAAGGCTTCCAGCACTTGCGCGCCATCGTCGGCTTCGCCAATCACGGTGTAGCCGGGGATATCCTGGATCAGCGCGCGCACGCCGGCCCGGATCAGAGCGTGGTCATCCACCAGGAGTAGTGTGCAAGTCACTCAAGAGCCTTAGGGGCGCTGGCCCGTTCGAGGGCGCGGGGCGCCCAGGGGAAAAGTGCGTCGATCCGTGTGCCCTGGCCGGGTTGGCTGTTGACGGACAAAGAGCCTCCCAGTTGATCGATCCGTTCGACCATGCCGGCCATGCCCCGCTGGCCCATCAGGCCCGGGTTGGGCGCGGGTGAAAAGCCACGGCCGTCATCGCAGATCATCAGCGACAAGCCTTCGGGCAGGCGCTGCAGGCGCACCCGCAGGTTCTGCGCCTGGGCGTGGCGGAGCATGTTGGTCACCGCTTCCTGGGTGATGCGAAAGGCGGCCACGGCCATTTCTTCGGGGATGCCGGTCAACCGTTGCTGGCATTCCAGGCTCCAGTGGATCGGGGTGTTTTCCAGGGTCTTGAGCAGGTGCGCGCGCAGGCTGGCTTCCAGGCCCAGGCTGGCCAACTGGCGCGGGTTGAGAATCGCCGATACGTCACGCACTTTGGCCAGGGTCTCATTCAGGGTATTGCACAGCACCGTGCATTGGCTTTGCAGGTCGTCCGGCAGTCGGCGCTTGAGCCATTCGCTTTGCAGTTTGGCGGCGGTCAGCAATTGGCCGATGTCATCGTGCAGGTCGCGGCTGAGCCGGTGGCGTTCGTTTTCCTGGACTTGCAGCAGGCGGTCGGCCAGTTCCTGGGGCTGGAACTTGATGGATTTGCGCGAGTGCCATTGCTGAACGCCCACCACGATCAAGGTGATGAGGTTGAGCAGAAGGATCGAGAGCGGCAGGGGGGCGTTGTGGCTATAGGCCCACAGGCTGACCAGCAACGAGCACAGGCACAAGGCGAGGACCAGGCGGCGGGCATTGCTGCGGGACACGGACCTTGTGATGAGTGACTTGAGGCTGGCGTACATAGCGGATGGAGCCAATGAAGGTTCGCTGCGGGAAAGCCGGTCATGGGGGGTGACAGGCCTTTGTTTGGAATACGGTGCCGAATCGTTTTTGGACATGATGAAGTTGAGTCACTTCGAGCGGGGCATAGTACCACCACTATTACCGTCGGTCGCCTGGCGCCTCGCTCGATTGGCTTATTAACCAAGCCAATACCCTGAGTGGTAATCCCAGAGTTCAAAGTGAGTGAGTAGTTGTATTAATGAACCGGGTTGCAGACATGGCTAATTGATATATCGGCCGCGCAAGATCGCCTCGACCGACTAACCCAAGGTCGTTTTTAGATAACTAACCGATTAAATACGACCTGGTCATTGCTCAAACCGTGTGGTGCGAACGTGATTGTGGCTTATTGCCGAAGTCTTTTTGTGGGATTTGCAAGGTGACCGTCGCAATCAGCGTTGTTTGTTCGCTTTCATCCAGCGCCAGTTCGCCGGTGCGCGTGTCGATCAACTCCAGTTGCCAGGCCAGCAGCGTCAGGCAGTCGTGCAGGGCGTCAAGTGCCTGATCATGCAATTGCATGGGGTTCACGGCGTTGGCAATCAGGCATTGCAGATGCCTGGAGAATTCACTGATCGCCTGCAATGCCAGACCTTCGGCTTTTTCCGCCAGCTTGGCGAGGCTGGCTTTCATGCAGTCGATGGCATCGCTGTCGTTGCGAATCAAATGCAGGTGGCTCAAGCACTCTTCCGATTTGGCCAGCAGCATTTCGGCTTCCAGCAGGAACTCGGGAAGTGTGGTTTGCCATTCGTTTGCGCTATTCATCATGTAAGTCTCCGCAACATAAGGTCGGGTGATGAGATGTCGCACCGGGTGAATGGCGTAAAACTACTGCTGAAATATGACTGGAATCTGTAGGTCGGTTCTGAGATTGCAGTAGGAACGTTATTGAATTGACCACAAAAGCCGCGCGTGGCCCTCGCTGTCCGGGGCGATTGCACAACTTTAGTTGCCGCCGACAGAGTGCCTGGAAGACCCGTGGGATGTGGGCTTGGTGTGGCAAACAAAAGCCTGACTCCATTCATGCAATGAGAATGGCGTCACATTAATGGCTATTAGATATCGCGAATATCAGGTTGGACCTGATTGTGTATAGGGGAATCCCTTATACGATGGAACCCTAAGTCGATTCGGGTGTCGCGCGACGTTGCGGCAATGCCGGATGAAGGCGCAATTCAGTAAACCATGATGTCAGTGTGACATCAACTGATTTACGTGGCATTTTACTGGGGTCAAGGTCTGGCGATTGCCGCCGATAACTAGTCTTAACTGAGTTGCACAATTTCTCAGCGTGAATTCAACGCGCACATCAGGAGCTTTTAATGGCCGGCATTCTCGACACCGTAGATCAACGCACGCAGCTGGTGGGTGAGAATCGCCTGGAGATTCTCATGTTTCGCCTGGCCGGGCGGCAGTTGTTCGCGATCAATGTGTTCAAGGTGCAGGAAGTCCTGCAACTGCCCAAGCTGACCCTGATGCCCCAGCGCCATCCATTCGTGTGTGGCGTGGTCAACCTGCGGGGCCAGACCCTGCCGGTGATCGACCTGTCCCAGGCCATCGGCATGCGCCCGCTGGTGCCGGGGCCCGACAGCACCATTATCGTCACCGAGTACAACCGCTCGGTACAGGCGTTCCTGGTGGGGGGCGTGGACCGCATCGTCAACATGAACTGGGAAGCCATCCTGCCACCGCCGACCAGCGCCGGGCGTCAGCATTACCTGACCGCCATCAGCAAGGTCGATGATCAGTTGGTGGAAATCATCGACGTGGAAAAAGTCCTCGCCGAGATCGTGCCGTATAACGCCAAGGTCTCCCGGGAAAAACTCGAAGACCCGGTGCTGGAGCGCGCCCGTGGCCGCGAAGTACTGCTGGTGGATGACTCCAATGTCGCCCTGGCGCAACTGCGCGACACCCTCGGGCAGCTCGGCGTGAAGATGCACATCGCCAGCGACGGCCTCAAGGCCCTGAATATGCTCAAGACCTGGGCCGACAGCGGCCAGGTGATGACCGACAAACTGCTGATGATCTTCACCGACGCCGAAATGCCTGAGATGGACGGCTATCGCCTGACCACCGAGATCCGCAACGATCCACGCTTGCGCGGCCTCTATGTGGTGCTGCACACCTCGCTGTCGGGCAGCTTCAACGAGTCGATGGTCAAGAAGGTCGGCTGCGACAACTTCCTGTCCAAGTTCCAGCCGGACAAACTGGTGGACGTAGTCCGCCAACGCCTGACGCTGGATCTGTAGTGAGCGGGCTTGCCCCGCGCTGGGGGGGCGCAGCCGCCCCAACAGGGACGCCGCGGTGTATCAGAAAAACCGAGGTGCCTGGATTTGGGGCGGCTGCGCCCCCCAGCGCGGGGCGAGCCCGCTCACTACAAGGGTGGTTTTGATTCTGGGGGGGCGGCTCGTATAGGGTGGCGCTTTATCCTCCAGGAAAGCAGGCTCATGCTTCGTCTCAGCGCGTTGTACCGTTACCCTTTGAAGTCCGGCAAGGCCGAGGTCTTGCAGCGGATCGGCCTGGATAAACTGGGGCTGGAAGGGGACCGACGCTGGATGCTGGTGGACGAGGCCAGTGGGCGTTTCCTGACGCAACGGGCGGTGGCGAAGATGAGCCAGCTATCGGCGCTGTGGAACGCAGCCGGTGGCTTGACCCTCAGCACCCCAGGCGTTGCGTCGCTTGAGGTGGCCTTGCCCGGCAGTGACGCCGAGTTGCGCGGCGTGACCATCTGGCGCGATACCTTGCGCGTGCCGGATGCCGGGGATGCGGCCGCCGCCTGGGTCAGTGAGTTTATCGGCAAGCCCACGCGGCTGGTGCAGATGCCGCTGGCCCGCGCCCGTACCACCGAGGCGGGGTTCGGCAACGACGACGATCAAGTGGCGTTTGCCGACGGCTACCCGCTGTTGCTGATCGGCCAGGGCTCTCTGGACGATCTTTCGCGGCACGTTGGCCGCCCGATGGAGATGCTGCGTTTTCGTCCCAACCTGGTGATCGAAGGGGGGGAAGCCTTTGCCGAAGACGGCTGGAAGCGCCTGCGCATTGGCGACATCGAGTTGCGCGTGGTCAAACCGTGTTCACGCTGCATTCTCACTACGATCGACCCCGCCACCGGCGAGCGTAGCGCCGACCGCGAACCTTTCGCCACGCTCGATAGCTATCGCAAGACGGAAAGTGGCGCGATGTTCGGCCAGAACCTGGTCAACGATGGCATCGGCTATCTCGAAGTCGGCATGCCGGTCACGATCCTGGAATAAAAAATGCCCGTCTCCTGCGAGACGGGCATTTTTTTGTCGGGCTGAAACTCAGCCGCGGTATTCGCACAGGTAAGCGGTGTCCACCGCGACCTTCAGCTGGAACTTGCTGTTGGCCGGTACGTTGAACTGGCTGCCGGCGGCGAAGGTTTCCCACTCGCTGGCTTCCGGCAGTTTGACGGTCAGTGCGCCGGATACCACGTGCATGATTTCACGCTGGGCGGTGCCGAACTCGTATTCACCCGGGGCCATCACGCCGATAGTCGCCGGACCCTCTGCGGTGCCGAAAGCGATCGACTTGACGGTGCCGTCGAAGTACTCATTGACTTTAAACATGGGTGAATCCTCGGAAAAAGGGTCTGGAAAGGTCGGCCAGTATGCCCAAGCCCGGAGGAGCTGCCTAGACCGGCAAAATCAACGGCAGCAGGCGCGCGGTGTTGCGTGCATCTTCCAGCGCGCGATGTTGCTGGCCATGGAACTGCATCCCCGCCAATTGCAGGGCGCCATTGAGCCCCAGCGGCTTGTCCAGGCGCCGGGCCTTGGCGAAGCGCTGCTTGAGATTGACGTGGGTCGTTTGCGCCAGGACGCTGGTCAGGTCATTGCGCTGCCATTCCAGTTCCAGTTGCACGCGATCGTAGTCGCCCCAGCTGGCCCAGCCTTCCAGGCGTGTCTGATGCTGGCCCAGCCAGCGCTCGAACAGTGGCCACACCTCGCTGAGCGGGGCGGCAGCATCGATATTGGCCTGGGTGATATGGGTCAGTTGGCGGCAGAAGGGCGTCAGCAAGGGGCGACGCAGCGGCCGCACAAAACGCTGGAAATGATCCAGTTCGCGGCCCTGGCGGTTGACCAGGCTGGCGCCGATCTCGATGACTTCCATCTCCGTCACGGGCCAGCCGCCTTCATCCGTTGTGGC
Source organism: Pseudomonas palleroniana (assembly GCF_022836895.1). NCBI lineage: Bacteria > Pseudomonadati > Pseudomonadota > Gammaproteobacteria > Pseudomonadales > Pseudomonadaceae > Pseudomonas > Pseudomonas palleroniana. The sequence continues at coordinate 2,435,406 of NZ_CP092411.1, forward strand.
TTCAAGGTCAATAATCAGCCAATGAGGCATCGCGCAGGTTCCCGTACTCTTTGTTTCCTGATGGGGATAGAGCGTAGCGTGACCTTGTAGTTCCGCGCTGTTTTTTCATCGAGGCCCAGGGCTGCCGCTATTCGATCTCCAGCAGCACTTGGCGATTGCGCACCTGATCGCCGGTCATCACCTGCACGCCTTTGATGACCCCATCGATGCCGGCGGTGAGCGGATGCTCCATTTTCATCGCTTCGAGCACCAGCAGCAGTTGGCCTTTGGTGACGGTTTGCCCGGCGCTCACGCGGATGTCGACAATGGCACCGTCCATCGGCGCTTTGACCGTGCCGCTGCCGGCGCTCGTCTGGCGGCCGGCGACTGGCTGGGTGCAGTGGGTAATGCTGAGACCCGGCAGCCATAACCGGGTGCCCTCAAGGTGGTAGGCGACACGTCGGCGAATGCCGTCGAGTTCCAGGGTGGCATACCCGCCATCTGTGCTGAGTCGCAGGGGGGCGGCACTGACGTTGTGGATTTCACCGTTGACCTCCAGGCGGCAGGCCCAAGGCGCACTGGCGCTGGGATTGTTGCTCCAGCCCGCCAGAGCCGGTGCATGCGCACTGGCGCTGTGTTGATAAAACAGCGCGGCGGCCAGCGCGAGTTGTTCTTTTGTCGCGGCCTGAGGCGGGACTTCGCTGAAGTGTTCGGCGATAAAGCCGGTACTGAAATCGCCTGCGATAAAATCCGGATGCTTGAGCAGGTCGGCCAGCAACCGTTGGTTGGTGGTCACGCCCAGCAGAAGGGTGTCTTGCACTGCGCGCAGCAGCTTGCGTCGGGCCTCTTCACGGGTAGTGCCGTGGGCGATGATCTTGCCGAGCATCGCGTCATAGAACGGGCTGATGCGCTGGCCTTGCAGTACGCCGTGGTCAGTCCGCACACCGGCGGCCGGCTCCCAGCGCAGCACCTCGCCGGTTTGCGGCACAAAGCCCTGGGCCGGGTCTTCGGCATACAGGCGCACTTCCATGGCGTGGCCGCTCAGGCGCACATCGGCCTGTTCCAGCGGCAGCGGGTCGCCGGCGGCGATTTTCAACTGCCAGTCCACCAGATCCAGGCCTGTGATCAGTTCAGTGACCGGGTGTTCCACCTGCAGGCGGGTGTTCATTTCGAGGAAGTAGAACCGGCCGTCGCGGTCGAGCAAAAATTCCACGGTGCCCGCACCCACGTAATTCACCGCGCGCCCGGCCTTGAGGGCGGCTTCTCCCATGGCCTGGCGCAACGCGGGCGTCATGATGGGGCAGGGGGCTTCTTCGATGACTTTCTGGTGACGGCGTTGGATCGAGCAGTCGCGCTCGCCAAGGTAGATGAGGTTGCCGTGTTGGTCGCCGAACAGTTGGATCTCAACGTGGCGCGGTTCGATCAACGCTTGTTCGAGGATCAGTTCGTCGCTGCCAAACGCGTTTTTGGCTTCGGAGCGGGCGGTGTGCAGATTCTCCAGCAGGGCGTCGGCATCCTGCACAAGGCGCATGCCGCGCCCGCCGCCGCCGGCGCTGGCTTTGATCATCAGCGGGTAGCCGATGCGGTTGGCTTGCTGTTGTAGCGTGGCGTTGTCTTGTTGCTCGCCTTGGTAGCCCGCAACACAGGGCACACCGGCGTCGAGCATGGCGAGTTTGGACAGGCGTTTGCTGCCCATCAGTTCGATGGCCTCGACGCTGGGGCCGATGAAGGTCAAGCCGGCTTCCAGGCAGGCTTTGGCGAATGGGGCGTTTTCGGAGAGGAAGCCGTAGCCGGGGTGGATGGCGTCGGCGCCGGTTTTCCTGGCGGCATCGAGAATGGCCGGGATGTCCAGGTAAGACTGTTGTACGGGAGCGGGGCCGATGTTGACGGCTTCGTCGGCCATCTGGACATGCAGCGCCTCGGCGTCGGCGTCGCTGTAGACGGCCACGGTGCGGTAGCCCAGGGCTTGGGCGGTGCGCTGGATACGGCAGGCGATCTCACCGCGGTTGGCGATCAGGATTTTGCTGAATGCGGGCATTGAGTTATCCCTTGGTTGATGGGGTGTCGGTTCGGGCCTCATCGGGAGCAAGCCCCTTCCACATTGTTGAAGTGCATTCCAACGGTGGGAGGGGGCTTGCTCCCGATGGCATCATTTGCACCACTCAGGCTGGCGCTTTTGTACAAAGGCCTGTGTCCCCTCGATCCCTTCCTCCCCCCTGACGGCCTCGGCAAACCACTGTGCCCCCCGATCCAATACGTTCTCGAGCGGCTCATCCACGCTAGCCAGCAACAGCGCCTTGGTCCGTCCATTCGCCCCGGGTGCGCACTTGAGCACCTCGCCCAACACCTCATCCAGGCGCTGCGCCAGGGCCTGCGGATCCGTCTCGACAAAATGCACCACGCCCAACCGCTCAGCTTGCATCCCATCAAACCGCGCCGCCGTCAGCGCCAATCGGCGTGCCTGGGTCAGCCCGATTCGCTTGACCACAAACGGCGCTATCTGCGCCGGTAGCAGGCCCAGGCGGGTCTCCGGCAAGCCGAACTGCGCCTGATGATCGGCAATCGCAATATCACTCACACACGCCAAGCCAAACCCGCCGCCCAGCACCGCGCCTTGCAACACCACGATTACCACTTGCGGCAGCGCTTCAACTTGCTGCAACAGCGTGCCGAACGCCCGATTCAACGCCTGTAACTGATCGCCGGCGTGGAGCATGTCCTTCACATCCGCGCCGGCACAGAAATGCCCGCCGACGCCTGTGATCACCAACGCCCGTATCTGGCTGTCCAACCCTGCCAGCACTGTGCGCAGTTCATTGACCATTTCCAGGCTCATCGCATTGCGGCATTCGGGGCGGTTGAGGGTGATGTGCAGCACGCCGTGATGCGCTTCGAGCAACAGGGTATTCATGACTTTTTACCAGGCAAGGTGCCCATCAGTTTGCAGAGGATGCCCAGCATGATTTCATCGGCTCCGCCGCCGATCGACACCAGGCGCACGTCGCGGTAGGCGCGGGCCACCGGGTTGTCCCACATGTAGCCCATGCCGCCCCAGTATTGCAGGCAACTGTCGCTGACCTCGCGCCCCAGGCGCCCGGCCTTGAGCTTGGCCATGGAGGCCAGGCGCGTGACGTCCTGGCCTTTGATGTATTGCTCGGTGGCCTGGTACACCAGGGCGCGCAGGCATTCGATTTCGGTGGCCAATTCAGCCAGGCGAAAGTGGATCACCTGGTTGTCGATCAAAGCCTTGCCGAACGTCTGGCGCTCCTTGCAGTAGTCGATCGTGCTGTCAATGCAGTACTCCAGGCCCTTGATCATATTGGCCGCGCCAAACAGGCGTTCTTCCTGGAATTGCAGCATCTGCATCATGAAACCCGCGCCTTCGTGGCCGATACGGTTGCGCTGGGGCACGCGCACGTCATCGAAGAACACCTGCGCGGTCTCGGAACTGTGCATGCCGAGTTTTTCCAGGGGCGGGCTGACACGGATGCCGGGCGTGTTCATCGGCACCATGATCAGCGACTTGTTGATGTGCGGTTTGTCGTCGGAGGTGTTGGCCAGCAGGCAGATAAAGTCGGCGCTGGGGGAGTTGGTGATCCACATCTTGCTGCCGTTGATCACGTAGTCGCCGCCGTCCTTGCGTGCATGGGTTTTCAACCCGGCCACGTCGGAGCCGGCGCCGGTTTCCGAGACGCCGATACAGCCCACTTGTTCGCCGCTGATGGCTGGTCGGAGGAACTCGTCGCGCAATTCATCGGAGCCGAAGCGGGCGAGGGCCGGGGTGCACATATCGGTTTGCACGCCAATGGACATGGGAATACCGCCGCAACGAATGGTGCCGAATTCTTCGGCGGCGACAATCGAATAGCTGTAGTTCAGGCCCATGCCGCCGAATGCCTCAGGCTTGGAAATGCCCAGCAGGCCCAGCTCGCCGGCCTTGCGGAAGATGTGGTGGATGGGAAAGCGCCCGGCTTTTTCCCATTCATCCACATGCGGGTTGATCTCGCGGTCGACAAAGGCACGGACGGTGCGGCGCAGTTCCTGGTGTTCCTGGGTGAAGATCATTGTTGTTGTTCTCCTGTTAGAAACGCGCCACGCCAAAACTGTTGGGCTGCAACTGCCTGACCTCGGCTTCGTGGCAGATATCCAGCAGCAACCCCAGCAACGTGCGCGTATCGCGGGGGTCTATCAGCCCGTCATCCCACAGGTTGGCACTGCCATACAGCGCAGTGGACTGGCTGTCGAGTTTCTGTGCGGTGACCTGTTCCAGCATGGCCAGCACCTTGGGGTCGGGCACCAGGCCGTCTTTCAGTTGCTTGGCTTCGGTGACGATGCGCAACACCTTGCCGGCCTGCGCTCCGCCCATCACCGCCGTGCGGCTGTTGGGCCAGGCGAAGATGAACCTTGGGTCCAGGCCGCGGCCGCACATCGCGTAGTTGCCGGCACCGTAGGAGCCGCCGACCACAATCGTGAGTTTAGGTACCCGCGCCGTCGCCACGGCCTGGATCATTTTCGCGCCATGCTTGATCACGCCTTGCTGCTCCGATTCGGTACCGACCATGAAGCCGGTGGTGTTGTGCAGGAACAGCAGCGGCGTGCGGCTCTGGTCGCATAGCTGGATAAACTGCGCGGCTTTGCTGGCCCCCTTGGGCGTGATCGGGCCGTTGTTGCCGATCACGCCCAGCGCACGGCCCTGGATGTGCAAGTGCCCGCACACGGTGTGGGCGTCGAACTCGCCCTTGAATTCGAGAAAGGCGGAGCCGTCTGCCAGGCGTGCGAGGATTTCACGCACGTCGTAGGGCTTTTTCGGGTCGTCGGGGATCAACCCCAGCAGTTCGTCGATGGGATACAACGGTTCTGTGTAAGGCCGCTTCGGGGCGGGCGGCAGTCGGTCATTCCAGGGCAGCAGGGCGACGATTTCGCGCACGATACGCACGCCGTCCGCATCATTTTCCGCCAGGTACTCCGCCGTGCCGGCGGTTTGCGCATGCATTTGCGCACCGCCCAAGGCTTCATCGGTCGCCACTTCGCCGGTGGCGGCCTTGAGCAGAGGCGGCCCTGCGAGGAACAGCTTGGCGTTGCCGCGCACGACCACCACGTAATCCGACAACCCGGGCTGATAGGCCCCACCCGCCGTGGCGGAGCCATGCACCACGGTAATCTGCGGCAAGCCCATGGCCGACATGCGTGCCTGATTGGCAAAGCTGCGGGCGCCTTCGACAAAAATCTCGGCGGCATAGTTGAGGTTCGCGCCGCCACTTTCCGCCAGGGTCACCACCGGCAGTTTGTTCTCCATGGCGATCTGTTGCAGGCGCAGGGATTTCTTCAGGCCCGTGGGGGAAATAGTCCCGCCCTTGATCGCACTGTTATTGGCCACCACCAGCATGCGCACGCCACTGACGTAGCCGATGCCGGCGATCAAGCCACCGCCGGCGGCGCTACCGTCCTTGTCATCGTGGAGTTTGTAGCCGGCCAGGCTCGCCAGTTCAAGGAACGGTGCGCCGGGGTCCAGCAGCAGGTTGAGGCGTTCGCGGGGCAGCAGTTGGTTGCGCCGCTCGAACTTGGGTCTGGCCTCCTGCGCTTTGCTCAGCAACTGCTGTTGCAGTTGGTGCAGTTGTTGAAGGCTGGTCAACAGGGCTTCGCGGTTTTGCGCGAATTGCGGGCTATGGATGTCGATCTGGGTTTCGATCACCGGCATGGTTTTATTGCTCCGCCTTGAGCACATCGGGCACAGAGGCACGATGGAAACCGTTGAACGACGCGCTGGGTGGCTGCGCCTTGTGCAGCGGCCAGGCGCGGCTGCCCAGGCTGGCGGCGCCGTCGATGCGCAGGGTGCTGCCGCTGATAAAGGCCGCGGCGGGGCTGAGCAGGAACACAATGGCGGCGCTGACCTCCGACTCGGTGCCGATGCGCTTGAGCGGCACGTGTTCGCGCAACGTCGGGATCACCGCCTTGAACGCGCCTTCGTAAGTGTCCATGCCGCTGGAGGCAATCCAGCCCGGCGCCACGGCATTGACCCGCACACCGGCGTAACCCCATTCGAACGCGGCGGTCTTGGTGAAGTTGTCCATACCCGAACGGGCCGCTCCGGAGTGCCCCATGCCAGGCATGCCGCCCCACATGTCGGCGAGCATGTTGACGATGGCGCCGCCGTGCTGGCTCATGGATTGGTTGAACACTTCACGGGCCATCAGGAAGCCGCCGACCAGGTTGGTACGCAGTACGGTTTCAAAACCTTTCTGGTTGATCGAGGCCAGTGGCGATGGGTACTGGCCGCCGGCGTTATTCACCAGCCCGTGGATCGGCCCGTGCTCGCCGATGAGCTGGCTGACGAGTGCTTTGACCGCCGCTTCATCGCGAATGTCGCAAGCCTGCCAGTGGGCGTTGCCACCGTCCTGAGCTATCTCCGCCGCTACTGCCTGGAGTTTTTCCGGTTTGCGCCCCACGAGTATTACCTGGGCGCCCAGGGCCGCCAGTTCATGGGCGGTGCAGCGGCCAATACCGCTGCCGCCTCCCGTGACAATCACGGTTTGCCCTTGGAACAGGTTGGCTTTGAAGATCGAGTCGAAGGCCACGGCAACGGTCCTTTAGCGAAGTTGATCGGCAATGTGCTGCGGCACGGCAATGGGGATTTCCAGCAGTTGCTGGGCAAACGCCTTGCCTTGCGGGTCGATGCGCAGGCTGGCGATACCACCGCCGCCCAGGGCATTTTCCAGCAGGAAATTCAGGCTGTGGCTGCCGGGCAAATACCAGCGCTCGACGCGGCCATGCAGGGGGTCGAGCACATGGCTCATCCAATCGACGATCACTTCCGGGGTCAGCGCTTCGGCGATCCACGGCAGGTACTCGGGGTCGCGGGCGATCACGCCGATGTTGCTGTGGTTGCCCTTGTCCCCGGAGCGCGCCACGGCCAGTTTCACCAGCGGTACGCTGGCATCTGCGCGGCCTTGAGGCTTGGGTGGATCAAGCGGTGCGGCCGGCGTGGCGAGCGCATGCACGGGCGGCAACGCGCAGGCGTGGCGATGGCCTTGGCACTCGACCAGCGTCTCACACACGGTTTTATCGACCAGGAACGAAAACAGTCGGATCAACGGGTAGACCGAAGGTCGCCCACCGACGATGCCGGTCAAGCCCGGCGCCATGCCGGTCGCCGCCTGGGCGATTTCACGGGCGAACAGCACCAGTGCCTGCTTGTTCGGGTGGCGCACGGCGAGCTTCACCACCACTTCGCGGCTATCGTGGCGTCGGGCGTGGGCGCCATAGGTGGCTTCGCTGCCCAGCAGTTCGATATTCACTTCGGTGTAGGGGCCCCAACCGCGCTGGCTGAACAACTCAGACGTCTTGTTGATGATTGCCTGGCTGACGCGCTCGGCCTTGGCCACCGCATCGATCCCGGCCAGCAGGCAACTGGCGGTACAGCGAAAGCCATCCAGGTAAGTGGCACTGACTTTGTACTGTGCAGTCGGCGGCAAGCCCATGGCGCCGTGCAGGCGTACGCAGTTTTTGCCCTGTTGCTGCAAGCGCACCTGGCTGAAATCGCAGATCACATCGGGCAACAGGTACGCACGCGGGTCGCCGATTTCATACAGCAGTTGCTCGGCCACGCTGAGTTCACTGATCAATCCGCCCGTACCCTCGACTTTGTTCACGGTGAACTGGCCGTCGGCGCTCACCTCGACGATGGGGAAACCGATGTGTTCGTAGTCCGGCACGTCGCGCCAATCGGTAAAGTTGCCGCCGGTGCACTGTGCGCCGCATTCGATAATGTGCCCGGCCAGGGCGGCTTGGGCCAGGCGGTCATAGTCCTGCCAGGACCAGCCGAACTCATGCACCAGTGCGGCACTGACCACGGCGCTGTCGACCACCCGGCCGGTGATGACGATATCGGCACCCAGCGCCAGCGCCTGGACGATGCCGGGAGCGCCGAGATAAGCGTTGGCGGACACGCAGGCCGGCGGCAGCGGCGCGCCGTTGAACAGGTCGGTGACGCCGTGCAGTTGCTTGAGCCGGGGTTGCAGGTCGTCGCCCAGCAGCACGGCGATTTTCAGCGGCAGCCGGGCTTCATCGCAGGCCGCCTGGAGCGCCGCAGCGCAGGCTTGTGGATGGATGCCGCCGGCGTTGCTGATCACGCGGATGCCCTGGCGCTGGATCTCGGCCAACAGTGGCGTGAGCACCTCGACGAAGTCGGTGGCGTAGCCGGCCTGGGGATCTTTCAAGCGCGCCCCGGCGAGGATCGACATTGTGACTTCCGCCAGGTAGTCGAACACCAGGTAGTCCAGCGCGCCGCCATGCACCAACTGGGCGGCAGCCGTGCTGGTATCGCCCCAGAAAGCGCTGGCGCAGCCGATACGAACCGTCTTGCTCATGAGAAATCCTTCCTCGAATGGCTGGGTCGAGACTACCAAGCAAGCGCTTGGTTTGTAAACTCCCGACACAAGTTCTGCCCAAGCGCTTGCTTGGGTGGCGGTCACAGCCTAAATTGCCGCCCAAGACGTTAGTAGAAATAAAGGAGAGCAGCATGGATGAGCACAAAGCCCAGCGGGTGATGCGCACCATGGTCGATGGCGGCCAATTGACCGACCCCGACAGCGCCCGGGGCAAATTGCTGCAAACCGCGGCTCACCTGTTTCGCAACAAGGGCTTTGAACGCACCACGGTGCGTGACTTGGCCGGCGCCGTGGGCATTCAGTCCGGCAGCATCTTTCATCACTTCAAGAGCAAGGACGAGATTCTGCGTGCGGTGATGGAGGAAACCATCCACTACAACACCGCGATGATGCGTGCTTCCCTCGAGGAGGCGAGCAACGTGCGCGAACGGGTGCTGGCGCTGATCCGCTGCGAATTGCAGTCGATCATGGGCGGCAGTGGCGAGGCCATGGCGGTGCTGGTCTACGAATGGCGCTCACTGTCGGCCGAAGGCCAGGCCAGGGTATTGGCGCTGCGCGATGTGTACGAAAATATCTGGCTGCAAGTGCTGGAGGAGGCGAAGGCCGCCGGGTACATCAAGGGGGATGTGTTTATTACGCGGCGCTTCCTGACCGGTGCCTTGTCCTGGACCACCACCTGGTTTCGTGCCCAGGGCAGCCTGACACTTGAGCAATTGGCTGACGAAGCCCTGCTGATGGTGCTGAAGTCCGATTGAGGCGCAAGCTGTTAATTTGGCGACGAAAGTTGTCTCGCCTGAGAAAAACGCCTAGCTTACTGATATCAGAGTTTAAACGGTGTGTGCCTTGATGTTATCGCCATGGCGGCTGGCTGCAGGACTTACATTATGGGCCGTGGGCACCGGAGGCTGGATGCCGGCTTCTGCTGCGCAACTGGTGAGGATCGGTGCCGCGCATTTTCCGCCCTACACCGTGCGTCCCGAACAAGGGGCCGACACCGGGATACTGCCGCAATTGGTCGAAGCCCTGAATACGTTGCAAAGCGACTACCAGTTTGTCCTGGTGCCGACCTCGATCCCCCGGCGTTTCAGGGACTTCGAGCAGGGCCGGGTCGATATGGCGATCTTCGAAAACCCTGCTTGGGGTTGGAAGGATATTCCTCACACCAGTGTCGACATGGGCCTGGAGGATGCGGAAATTTTCGTCGCCCAGCGTGAGCCTGAGCGCGACCAGCGTTATTTCGCCGACCTGACCGGTAAGCGCCTCGCGGTGTTCAGCGGTTATCACTACGCCTTCGCCAACTTCAACGCCGACCCCAAATACCTGGCCGAACATTTCAACGCCACGCTGACCTATTCCCATGACAGCAACCTGCTGATGGTCGTGCGCGGGCGTGCCGATATCGCGCTGGTGACGCGTTCGTACCTGAGTGACTTCATGGTGCGCAATGCGGACATGGCGGGGAAATTCCTGGTCTCGGAACGTATCGACCAGGTGTATCACCACTATGCCTTGCTGCGGCCGAAAGCGCCGATCACCGGGGAGGCGTTCGCCGCGTTGCTCAAGCATTTGCGCGATAACGGCCAGATGCTGAAGATTTTCGAGCCGTATCGCATCGATGTGATGCCGGTGCCCTGAACCTACACCCGCCGCGCAAACGTATCGCTGTGGCTGCCCGACACCTTGCGGCAATGCACCAGCGCATCCCGGATCATGAAGTTCACCAGGGTCGGCGATACGCCCAGCTCCTTGGCGATGTCCTTTTGCGGCACGCCGTGCAGGCGGTACATCTCGAACGCATAGCGGGTACGCTGGGGCAACTCCGTCAGGGCGTCGGCGATGTTTTCCAGGGTGTTGAAATTAATGTGCGAGGTTTCCGGTGATGCACCGTGAATCACCACATTCAGACCTTCCTCTTCCGGTCCCGAATACTTGAGTTCCAGCGCCTGCTTGCGGTAGTGGTCGATCGCCAGGTTGCGCACGATCTGGAACAGATAACTCAGTTGGGCCTTGAACGATGAAGTGATCGTCGGCGCTGACTGCAAGCGGAAGAAGGCGTCTTGCACGACGTCTTCAGCGCGGGAGCGACAGCCGGTAATTCTGGCCGCAATCTTCACCAGGATCAGTCGATTGTCGACGAATGCCTGGAGAAGCGGTGAGTCGCACCTGCCTGTGGATACTGGTTCCGTCATGGAAATTCACCTTGTCGCAAAAGAGGTTAGGGGAGGGCGTCCGTGCTGAAGCCTCCTACACATCGGGCAACAAATTATGCTTAATGATAATTATTGTCAAATGAGAGAAAGAACTAATCCTATGCCTTTCTGCAAGGTGTGAACCGCGTCTCGCGCGTCCCGGGCGACTAATTATTTACCGGCTCCGTCCGTTCTCATGGGTGACAGGTCCGTTAGCGAAACGGCCAAGGATCAGCACCCGCAGGAGGGCGAAATGGGTTTTTACCGTGCAAACAGCGTGTTTCAGTGGGGAGTCCTCAAACCATGAGCACACCCACCCGACTGCGCCTGTTCTGCCTGCCCCATTCGGGCGCCAGCGCCTCGGTTTACGCCCGCTGGCGCCGTGCCTTGCCGGACTGGCTGCAAGTGTGCCCGCTGGAGTTGCCAGGGCGCGGCATGCGCATGGACGAGCCCTTGCAGCGTGATATCAAGGCATTGGCGGCCCAGCTAGCCGATGAAATCAGCCACCACCTGGATGGCCCCTACGCGCTGTTCGGTCATAGCCTCGGTGGCCTGCTGGCCTTTGAGTTGGCCCATGCGCTAAGCCTGCGCGATGCGCCCGCGCCACTGGCGTTGTTCGCCTCCGGCACGGCTGGCCCGGCCCGTCGCGATGTCAGTGAATACGCCATCGAAAAGACCGACGAACAATTGCTCGCCCGCCTGCGTGAGCTACAGGGCACCGCCGAAGAAGCCCTGGCCAACCCTGAATTGATGCAGTTGATGCTGCCGATCCTGCGCGCCGATTTCCTGCTGTGCGGCAGCTTCAAGTATGGCGAGCGCGAGCCGCTGGGCATGCCCATCCATGTGTTCGGCGGCAAGCAAGACAGCGTGCGTGCCGACCAGTTGCTGGACTGGCAGATCGATGCCGCCAGTGGCTTCTCCCTGGACATGTTCGACGGCCATCACTTCTTTCTCGTGCAGCACGAAAGCGCCGTGCTGCGCTGCCTGCGTCGTTATGCCGATGAGCACCTGAGCCGTTGGCGCACTGGCACGACGCGGCAGCGAATCGCCGGCTGAACGCTTTCCAATTTTCGATTTTCCCGTAAGCCGATTTCAGGCAGGAACCCCATGATGGACGCCTTCGAACTTCCCCGCACCCTGGTCCAGTCCCTTCAACGTCGCGCCGCGCAGACCCCGGACCAGGTCGCCCTGCGCTTCCTCGCCGAATCCGCCGAGCACAACGTAGTGCTCAGTTACCGTGACCTGGACCAACGTGCCCGCACCATCGCCGCCGCCTTGCAAGCCAATGCGGCACTGGGTGAGCGTGCGGTGCTGTTGTTCCCCAGCGGCCCGGATTACGTCGCGGCGTTCTTCGGTTGCCTGTACGCCGGGGTGATCGCGGTGCCGGCCTACCCGCCGGAGTCCACGCGACGGCATCATCAGGAACGCTTGCTGTCGATCATCAAGGATGCCGAGCCGCGCCTGCTGCTGACCATCGCCAGCCTCGCCGATGGCCTGGCCCGGATCGAGAATGCGCCGCCGGTGTTGAGCGTCGACAACCTGGATAGCGCGGTCGCCGACGGCTGGATCGAGCCTGAATTGCAGGCTGACGACATCGCTTTCCTGCAATACACCTCCGGCTCCACGGCGTTGCCCAAGGGCGTGCAAGTCAGCCACGGCAACCTGGTGGCCAACGAAGTGCTGATCCGGCGCGGGTTTGGTATCGACCTGAACCCGGATGACGTGATTGTCAGCTGGCTGCCGCTGTACCACGACATGGGCCTGATCGGTGGGCTGCTGCAACCGATTTTCAGCGGCGTGCCCTGTGTATTGATGGCGCCGGCCTATTTCCTCGGGCGACCATTGCGCTGGCTGGAAGCGATCAGCGAATACGGCGGCACCATCAGTGGCGGGCCGGATTTCGCCTATCGACTGTGCAGCGAGCGGGTCAGCGAGTCAGCCCTGGAGCGCCTGGATTTGAGCCGCTGGCGCGTGGCGTACTCGGGTTCCGAGCCGATCCGCCTCGACACCTTGGAGCGCTTTGCCGAGAAGTTCGCGGCGTGCGGTTTCTCTTCAAACCATTTCTTTGCTTCTTACGGCTTGGCCGAGGCGACCTTGTTTGTCGCCGGCGGCACGCGAGGGCAGGGCATCCCGGCCATGCGCATGGACGAACAGGCCCTGGCCGCCAACCGCGCTGAGCCAGGGCAGGGCAGTGCGATCATGAGTTGCGGCACCAGCCAACCGGAACATGCGGTGCTGATCGCTGACCCGCACACGCTCAAGGCGTTAGCCGATAACCACGTCGGCGAACTTTGGGCCACCGGGCCGAGCATCGCCCACGGTTACTGGCGCAACCCCGAAGCCACCGCCAAGACGTTTGTGCAACAGGCCGGCCGTACCTGGCTGCGCACCGGTGACCTGGGCTTCATTCGCGACGGTGAGGTGTACATCACCGGCCGGCTCAAGGATCTGCTGATCGTGCGCGGCCACAACCTGTATCCCCAGGACATCGAGCAAACCCTCGAGCGCGAAGTGCAAGGCATACGCAAGGGCCGGGTCGCTGCATTTGCGGTGCAGCATCAGGGCCTGGAGGGCATCGGCATCGCCGCTGAAATCAGCCGCAGCGTGCAGAAAATCCTGGCGCCCGAGGCGCTGATCAAGGCCATCCGCCAAGCCGTGGCCGAGGCCTGCCAGGAAGCCCCGAGCGTGGTGGTGCTGCTCAACCCCGGCGCCTTGCCGAAGACCTCCAGCGGCAAGCTGCAGCGTGCGGCGTGCGCGCTTCGCCACGCCGATGGCAGCCTCGACAGTTATGCGCAGTTCCCCGAGGTGCAAGCCAAGGCCAGTGATGCGGCGCTGGAGTCGCCGTTGCAACAGCAGATCGCAGCGATCTGGTGCGAGCAGTTGCAGGTCGACACAGTCGCGGCGGATGATCATTTCTTTCTGCTCGGCGGCAACTCCATTACTGCTACCCAGGTGGTGGCGCGCTTGCGTGAAGCCCTGGGCCTGGAACTGAACCTGCGCCTGCTGTTCGAAGCGCCGACCCTGTCGGCGTTTGCCGCCGACGTAGCGCAATTGCAACAGGACGGTGGCGTTGCCCAAGGCGCGATTCACGCCCTGTCACGTCAGGACGAGTTGCCTCAATCGCTGGCGCAAAACCGCCTGTGGATCACCTGGCAGTTGGACCCTCACAGCAGCGCCTACACCATTCCCGGTGGGCTGCGCTTGCGTGGCGAGCTGGATGAAGACGCGGTGCGCAGCAGTTTTGCGCAATTGGTCCAGCGCCACGAAGCCCTGCGTACACGCTTTTACGAGCGTGACGGCCAGGCGTTCCAGCGTGTCGACAAAAGCCCCGAGTTCGACCTGCAACGGATCGACCTCAGCGACCTGCCGGTTGCCGAGCGTGAATCCCGTGCCGAACAGATCCGTGAAGACCTGGCGCGCGCGCCGTTCGACCTGGAGAAAGGCCCGCTGCTGCGGGTGACCCTGGTGCGCCTGGACGATGAAGATCACCACTTGCTGGTGACCTTGCACCACATCATCGCCGACGGTTGGTCACTGAACATCCTGATCGACGAATTCTCCCGCTTGTATGCCGCCGCCACTCAGGGCCAACCCCTGGCGCTACCGCCGCTGGCCCTGCAATACGCCGACTACGGCAGTTGGCAGCGCCAATGGTTGGCCGAGGGCGAAGGCCAGCGGCAACTGGCGTACTGGCGGGCGCAATTGGGCGAGGAGCACCCGGCGCTGAGCCTGGCCACCGACCATCCGCGCTCCGCGCAGCAGCGTCACAGCGCCTCGCGCCATAGCGTGCGCCTGAGCGCGGGCCTCAGCGAAGCGATTCGCCAGACCGCCCAGGCCCACGAGTCGACGCCGTTCATGCTGTTGCTGGCGGCGTTCCAAAGCCTGCTGCACCGCTACAGCGGCCAGCGCGATATCCGTATCGGTGTGCCGAATGCCAACCGCCCGCGCCAGGAAACCCAGGGCTTGATCGGCTTTTTCATCAACACCCTGGTGCTGCGCGCCGAGCTGGAGGGGCGCCTGTCGTTCGATCAGCTGTTGGCCGCCACTCGCGACTCGGTGCTGGGAGCCCAGGCCCATCAGGATCTGCCCTTCGAGCAGTTGCTCGAAGCCTTCCCGCAAGCCCGTGAGCAAGGGCTGTTTCAAGTGATGTTCAACCATCAGCAACGTGACCTGAGCGCTTTGCGCCGCTTGCCGGGGATGTTGGCCGATGAGTTGCCGTGGCACAGTCGCGAAGCCAAGTTCGACCTGCAATTGCATAGCGAAGAAGACCGCAATGGGCGCCTGAGCCTGTCGTTCGACTACGCCGATGAGCTGTTCGAAAGCCGCACCGTCCAGCGCCTGGCCGAGCACTTCATCAACCTGCTGCACGCGGTGTGCGAGCAGCCGCAGCGGGCCATTGGTGAGCTGACGCTGATGCACACCAACGAGCAGGCTCCCTGGAGTGAGGCGCCGTGCGCGCCGGCCACCCGCTGGCTGCCCGAGTTGTTCAGCCAGCAGGCTTCGGACAACACCGCGCTGGTCTGGCAGGACGGCAGCCTGAGCTTCGCCCAACTGCACAACCAGGCCAACCGCCTGGCGCATTACCTGCGTGACAAAGGCGTTGGCCCGGATGTGTGCGTGGCCATCGCCGCCGAGCGTTCACCGCAGCTGCTGATCGGCCTGTTGGCGATCATCAAGGCGGGCGGCGCCTATGTGCCGCTGGACCCGGACTACCCCGCCGAGCGCCTGGCCTACATGCTCAACGACAGCGGCGTCGAACTGCTGCTGACCCAGACTGCCTTGCTCGAGCAACTCCCGGCGGCCGACGGCGTGTGCGTGATCGCCATGGACAGCCTGCACCTCGACAGCTGGCCGAGCCAGGCGCCGGGCTTGCACCTCAACGGCGACAACCTCGCCTATGTGATCTACACCTCCGGCTCCACCGGCCAGCCCAAGGGCGTGGGCAATACCCATGCGGCCCTGGCCGAGCGCTTGCAGTGGATGCAGGCCACCTATTGCCTGGATGAAACCGACGTGCTGATGCAAAAGGCGCCGATCAGTTTCGACGTGTCGGTGTGGGAGTGCTTCTGGCCGCTGATCACCGGTTGCCGGCTGGTGCTGGCCGGCCCCGGCGAACATCGCGACCCGCAGCGCATCGCACAATTGGTACAAGAGCACGGCGTGACCACGCTGCACTTTGTGCCGGCGCTGTTGCAGCTGTTTATCGACGAGCCCCTGGCGCGTGAATGCACCAGCCTGCGTCGCGTGTTTTCCGGGGGCGAGGCGTTGCCTGCCGAACTGCGCAACCGGGTGCTGGCGCAATGGCCAGCCGTGCAATTGCACAACCGTTATGGCCCGACCGAAACCGCGATCAACGTCACCCACTGGCACTGCCATGTGGCAGACGGCGAGCGCTCGCCGATTGGCCGACCCTTGGGCAACGTGATCTGCCGCGTGTTGGACGAGCAATTCAACCTGGTGCCATTGGGTGTGCCGGGTGAGTTGTGCATCGGTGGTATCGGCCTGGCGCGGGGTTACCTCGGCCGCGCCGGGTTGACGGCTGAGCGTTTTGTCGCAGACCAACACGGCACCCGCCTGTATCGCACCGGTGACCGCGCCCGCTGGAGCGCCGACGGTGTGCTGGAATACCTGGGGCGTCTTGATCAACAGGTCAAGCTGCGCGGTTTCCGTGTGGAGCCTGAAGAAATCGAAGCGCGCCTGCTGGCCCAAGAGGGCATTGCCCAGGCCGTGGTGCTGGTGCGTGAGGCCAAGCTGATCGGTTATTACACCGCGCCGGCCGGGCTGGACGAGCAGGCCGTGAAAACCGCCCTGGCCGCCGAGCTGCCGGAATACATGGTGCCTGCGCTGCTGATGCGCCTGGATGCCCTGCCGCTGAGCCCCAGCGGTAAAGTCGACCGGCGTGCGCTGCCGGAGCCGGTGTGGCAGCTGCGTGAACATATCGAACCCGAGACCCCGTTGCAGCAGCAGATAGCAGCGATCTGGCGCGAAGTGCTGGGCCTGCCCCGTATCGGCCTGCGCGATGACTTTTTCGCCCTCGGCGGGCATTCGTTGCTGGCCACGCAAATCATTTCCCGCACCCGCCAGGCGTGTGACGTCGAACTGCCGCTGCGCACCTTGTTCGAAGCCAGCGAGTTGGGCGCTTTCGCCGAGCAGGTGGGGCTGATCCAGGCGGCGGGCCATCGCAACCAGCAAGCCCCCATCGCCCGGGTCGACCGCAGCGTGCCGGTGCCGTTGTCCTATTCCCAGCAACGCATGTGGTTCCTCTGGCAGATGGAACCGGACAGCCCGGCCTACAACGTCGGCGGCATGGCGCGCCTGCGCGGCGTGCTGGATGTGGGGCGTTTCGAGGCGGCGTTGCAAGCCCTGATCATGCGCCATGAAACCCTGCGCACCACCTTCCCGAGTGTCGATGGCGTGGCGTATCAGAAGGTCTCGCGCCAGACCGGCCTGCGCATGGACTGGCGGGATTTCTCGGCACTCGCTCCAGCCGATTGCCAGCAACGCCTGCAACAACTGGCCGAGCATGAAGCCCACACGCCCTTCAACCTGGAAACCGGGCCGTTGCTGCGTGCCTGCCTGGTCAAGGCCGGTGAGCAGGAGCACTACCTGGTGCTGACCCTGCACCACATCGTCACCGAAGGCTGGGCCATGGACATCTTCGCCCGTGAACTCAGCGCGCTCTATGAAGCCTTCATCGACGAGCGCGATTCGCCGCTGGCGCCGTTGCCGGTGCAATACCTGGACTACAGCGTCTGGCAGCGCCAGTGGCTGGAGTCCGGTGAGCGCCAGCGTCAACTGGATTACTGGACGGCGCAACTGGGCCATGAGCACCCCTTGCTCGAACTGCCCGCCGACCGTCCACGGCCACCGGTGCAAAGCCACCAGGGCGAGTTGTACCGCTTCGACCTGAGCGATGCGTTGGCCGCTCGCGTGCGTGCCTTCAATGCCGAGCGCGGCCTGACCCTGTTCATGACCATGACCGCCACCCTGGCCGTGTTGCTTTACCGCTACAGCGGCCAGACCGACCTGCGCATCGGCGCGCCGGTGGCCAACCGTATCCGCCCGGAAAGCGAAGGGCTGATCGGTGCGTTCCTCAACACCCAAGTCTTGCGTTGCCAACTCGACGGGCAAATGCGTGTCGGCGAGTTGTTCGAGCAGGTTCGCCATACGGTGATCGAGGGCCAGTCTCACCAGGACCTGCCGTTCGACCATCTGGTGGAAGCCCTGCAACCTACGCGTAGCGCGGCGTACAACCCGTTGTTCCAGGTGATGTGCAACGTGCAGCGCTGGGAGTTCCAGCAAAGCCGCCAACTGGCCGGCATGACCGTCGAGTACCTGGCCAACGATGCCCGCGCCACCAAGTTTGACTTGAACCTGGAAGTCACCGACCTCGACCAGCGCCTGGGTTGCTGCCTGACCTACAGCACCGACCTGTTCGACGAGCCGCGTATCGCGCGCATGGCCGAGCACTGGCGCAACCTGCTGGAAGCCTTGATCGGCGATCCGCAACAACGCCTCAGCGAGCTGCCGCTGCTCAGCGCTGCTGAGCAACGTGCATTGCAGCACAGCCTGGGCGTTGCGGCGGGTGAACATCGTCTCGACCAGTGCCTCCACACGCTGTTCAGCCAGCAAGCGGCGAAGCGGGGCGATGCGCCCGCGTTGACCTTTGCCGGGGTGACCCTCAGCTACCGCGAACTGGACGAACGCGCCAATCGCCTGGCCTGGATGCTGCGCGAGCGCGGAGTCGGCCCACAGGTGCGCGTGGGCCTGGCGCTGCCGCGCTCGCTGGAAATGGTCATCGGCCTGCTGGCAATTCTCAAGGCCGGCGGCGCCTATGTGCCGCTGGACCCGGAATACCCGCTCGACCGTTTGCACTACATGATCGAAGACAGCGGCATTGGCCTGTTGCTCAGCGATGCGGCGATGTTCGAAGCCCTTGGCGAGTTGCCGGCCACGCTGGCGTGCTGGTGCCTGGAAGAGGATCTGCCGGTACTGGCCAACTATCCGGCGACCGAGCCGCCATTGCTCAACCTGCCACAGCATCAGGCGTACCTGATCTACACCTCCGGCTCCACCGGCAAGCCCAAAGGCGTGGTGGTGTGCCATGGTGAAATCGCCATGCATTGCCAGGCGGTGATCGAGCGTTTCGGGATGCGTGCGGATGACTGTGAGCTGCACTTCTATTCGATCAACTTCGACGCCGCCACCGAGCGTCTGCTGGTGCCGCTGCTCAGCGGTGCACAGGTGGTGTTGCGCGCCCAGGGCCAGTGGGACGCCGAGGAAATCTGCGCGCTGATCCGCACCCATCGCATCAACATCCTGGGCTTCACGCCGAGTTACGGCAGCCAGTTGGCGCAATGGCTGGCCACCCAGCAGCAGACCTTGCCGGTGCGCATGTGCATCACCGGCGGCGAGGCGCTCACCGGCGAGCACTTGCAGCGCATTCGGGCGGCCTTCCAGCCGCAGGTGTTCTTCAACGCCTATGGCCCGACCGAAACCGTGGTGATGCCGCTGGCCAGCCTGGCGCCGCAGCAGTTGGAGGCGGGCGCCGGCAGTGTGCCGATCGGCAGCATCATCGGTGACCGCCTGGCGTACATTCTCGACGCCGACCTGGCCCTGGTGCCGCAAGGTGCGACGGGCGAGTTGTACGTCGGCGGTGCCGGCCTGGCCCTGGGGTACCACCAGCGCGCGGGCATGACGGCGGAGCGGTTTGTGGCCGATCCGTTTGCTGGCCGTGGTGGCCGCCTGTATCGCACGGGTGACCTGGTACGCCAACGCGCCGATGGCGAGGTGGAGTATCTGGGGCGTATCGACCATCAGGTCAAGGTGCGAGGCTTTCGCATCGAGTTGGGCGAGATCGAAACCCGCCTGCTGGAACACGAAGCCGTGCGCGAAGCCGTGGTGCTGGCGCTGGATTCGCCGAGCGGCAAGCAACTGGTGGCGTATCTGGCCAGTGACGCCGAGCACGCCAGCTTGCGTGACGCGCTCAAGGCTCACCTCAAGGCGCAATTGCCGGACTACATGGTGCCCGCGCACCTGATCGTGCTCGACAGCATGCCGTTGACCGCCAATGGCAAGCTCGACCGTCGGGCCTTGCCGCAACCGGACCCGGAGGCCAACCGCCAACAGTATGTCGCGCCGCGCAGCGAGCTGGAGCAAACCCTGGCGGCGATCTGGTGCGCGGTATTGAACGTGCAAAAGGTCGGACTGGACGATAACTTCTTCGAGCTGGGCGGCGATTCGATCCTGTCGATCCAGGTGGTCAGCCGTGCGCGGCAGGCGGGCATTCATTTCAGCCCTCGCGACCTGTTCCAGCATCAGACGGTCCGCACCCTGGCCGCCATCGCCACGCGTTCGCAGCAGGTCAAGGCGGAGCAGGGCGTATTGACCGGCAGTTCCGGGCTCACGCCGATCCAGCACTGGTTCTTCGATACCGATATCCCCAATCGCCAGCACTGGAACCAGGCGTTGCTGCTTGCGCCGCAGCAATTGCTCGATCCGCACCGCCTGGAGCAAGCGCTGTTGGCGGTACTGGAACACCACGATGCCCTGCGCCTGAGCTTCACCGAGCGCGATGCCCAATGGCACGCCGAGCACTTGGCGGTGCCCGAAGGCGGCGTACTGATGCAGGCGCACGTGCGCGATATGGATCAATGCACGGCGCTGTTCACCGACACCCAGCGCAGCCTCGACCTGGCCCATGGGCCGCTGCTGCGTGCCTTGTTGGTGGATGGTCCGCAAGGTCAACAACGCCTGCTGATCGCGATCCACCACCTGGTGGTGGATGGTGTGTCGTGGCGCGTCGTGCTTGAAGACCTGCAAACGGTCTATCGCCAACTGAGCGATGGCCAGTCCGTCAGCCTGCCGGCCAAGACCAGTGCGCT
Organism: Pseudomonas palleroniana; assembly: GCF_022836895.1. Taxonomy (NCBI): domain Bacteria; kingdom Pseudomonadati; phylum Pseudomonadota; class Gammaproteobacteria; order Pseudomonadales; family Pseudomonadaceae; genus Pseudomonas; species Pseudomonas palleroniana. The sequence continues at coordinate 2,455,845 of NZ_CP092411.1, forward strand.
AAGGGATTGGGCGGCACGCCTGCAGGCGTATGCCGGCAGCGAATCGTTGCGTGAAGAACTGGGCACCTGGCAGGCCCGACTGGCAGGCCCGGCGGTGGCCTTGCCGGTGGATCGTGCACACGGCTCGCTGCGCAATCGCGATGCCGATACCGTCAGTGTGCGCCTGGATGCCGAGCACACGCTTCAATTGCTGCAACAGGCCCCGAGCGCCTACCGCACCCAGGTCAACGACCTGTTGCTGACCGCCCTGGCCCGCGTGCTGTGCCGCTGGAGCGGCCACGCCTCGGCGCTGATCCAGCTGGAGGGCCACGGCCGCGAAAGCCTGTTCGATGAGATCGACCTGACCCGCAGTGTCGGTTGGTTCACCAGTGCCTATCCGTTGCGCCTGACGCCACTTGAGGAGCCGGGTGCTGCGATCAAGGCCATCAAAGAGCAACTGCGCGGCGTGCCGCACAAAGGTCTGGGTTACGGCGTGCTGCGCTACCTGGCGGACGACCTGTGCAAACAGGCCATGGCTGCGCTGCCGAGCGCCGAGATCACCTTCAACTACCTCGGCCAGTTCGACCAGAGCTTTGGTGCCGATGCACTGTTCCACCCGCTGGACGAGTCGGCAGGTGTTGCCCATGACCCGGATGCGCCGCTGCCCAACCTGTTGAGCGTCGACAGCCAGGTGTATGGCGGGGAACTGGTCCTGCGCTGGACCTTCAGCCGCGAGCGTCACGATCGCCAGACCATCCGCGAATTGGCCGAGGGCTACCTGGCCGAACTGCAAAGCCTGATCGCGCACTGCCTCAAGGACGACGCCGGTGGCCTCACGCCGTCCGACTTCCCCCTGGCGCACCTGACCCAGGCACAACTGGATGGCTTGCCGGTGCCGGCCAACGCCATCGAGGATGTCTACCCGCTGACGCCGATGCAGGAGGGCCTGTTGCTGCACACCCTGCTGGAGCCGGGCACCGGTCTCTACTACATGCAGGACCGCTACCGTATCAACAGCGCGTTGGACCCGCAGCGTTTCGCCCAGGCCTGGCAGGCGGTGATCGCCCGTCACGAAGCCTTGCGTGCGTCGTTCTGTTGGAACGTCGGCGAAGACATGCTGCAAGTGATCCACAAGCCGGGCAGCACACCGTTTGAATACCTGGACTGGAGCCACGATGCCGAAGAGCAACAGGAGCCGCGCCTGCAAGCCTTGCTCAAGGCCGAACGCGAAGCCGGTTTCGATCTGCTCAAGCAGGCGCCGTTCCACCTGCGCCTGATCCGCGTGGGTGAAGCGCGCTACTGGTTCATGATGAGCAACCACCACATCCTCATCGATGCCTGGTGCCGTTCGCTGTTGATGAATGACTTCTTTGAGATCTACATGGCCTTGGGCGAGCACCGCGATGCGCAACTGGCGACGCCACCGCGCTACCGCGACTACATTGCCTGGCTGCAACGTCAGAATCTCAACCAGGCGCGCCAATGGTGGCAACAGAACCTGCAGGGGTTCGAACGCACCACACCGATCCCCAGCGACCGCCCCTTCCTGCGTGAACACGCGGGCCACAGCGGCGGCATGGTGGTCGGCGATTGCTACACCCGCCTGGAGGCTCGTGACGGCGCGCAATTGCGCGAACTGGCCCAGGCCCACCAGCTCACCGTCAATACCTTCGCCCAGGCGGCATGGGCCTTGGTGTTGCGGCGTCTGAGCGGCGAGCGTGACGTGCTGTTCGGCGTCACCGTGGCCGGCCGCCCGGTGGCAATGCCCGAGATGCAACGCACCGTCGGCCTGTTCATCAACAGCATTGCGTTGCGCGTGAAACTGCCCGAGGACGACCAGCCTTGCAGCGTGCGTCAGTGGTTGACCGGCTTGCTCGACAGCAACATGCAACTGCGTGAGTACGAGTACTTGCCGCTGGTGACGATCCAGGAACACAGCGAGCTGCCCAAGGGCCAGCCGCTGTTCGACAGCCTGTTCGTGTTCGAAAACGCTCCGGTGGAGGTCTCGGTGCTGGACCATGCGCAAAGCCTGAACGCCACGTCGGACTCCGGTCGCACCCACACCAACTTCCCGCTGACCGCCGTGTGCTACCCCGGCGATGACCTCGGTCTGCACCTGTCCTATGACCAGCGTTATTTCGATGAAACCACCGTGCAAGGCATGCTTGGCGAGTTCAAGCGCCTGCTGCTGGCGCTGGTGCAGGGCTTCCATGGCGACATGGCCGAGCTGCCCCTGATCGGCGAGCAAGAGCGCGAGTTCCTGGTGGAAGGCTGCAACCAGAGCGAGCAGGCTTACCCGCTGGAGCGCAGCTATATCGAACTGTTCGAGGAACAGGTGGCTGCCCATCCCCAACGCATTGTCGCCAGTTGCCTGGCGCAACGCTGGACCTATGCCGAGTTGAACCGTCGCAGCAATGGCCTGGGGCACGCGCTGATCGCGGCGGGTGTCGGCCTGGATCAACCGGTGGCGTTGCTGGCCGAACGCAGCCTCGACCTGCTGGGCATGATCATCGGCAGCTTCAAGGCCGGTGCCGGTTACCTGCCGCTGGACCCCGGGCTGCCGGGCCAGCGTCTGCGCAGCATTATCGACTTGAGCCGCACACCGCTGCTGGTGTGCACCGAGGCGTGTCGCGAACTGGCCATCGAACTGCTGGAGGGCACCGATTGCGCGTTGCTGGTATGGGAGGACGTTCCGGGCCGTGGAGAAAACCCAGGTGTCTACAGCGGCCCGGACAACCTCGCGTATGTGATCTACACCTCAGGTTCCACCGGCCTGCCCAAAGGCGTGATGGTCGAACAGCGCGGCATGCTCAATAACCAGTTGAGCAAGGTGCCGTACCTGCAACTGAGTGAGGCGGACGTGATCGCCCAGACTGCCTCGCAAAGCTTTGACATTTCCGTGTGGCAATTCCTCACCGCGCCGCTGTTTGGCGCACGGGTGGACATCGTGCCGAACGCGCTGGCCCATGATCCGCAAGGTTTGCTGGAGCATGTCCAGGCGCAAGGCATCACAGTGCTGGAGAGCGTGCCGTCACTGATCCAGGGTATGCTCGCCCAGGATCGCATCAGCCTCGACGGCCTGCGCTGGATGCTGCCGACCGGCGAAGCGATGCCACCGGAGCTCGCGCACCAGTGGTTGCAGCGTTATCCCGAGATTGCGCTGGTGAACGCCTATGGCCCGGCGGAGTGTTCGGATGACGTAGCGTTTTTCCGCGTCGACCTGGCGTCGACCCGTGGCAGCTATCTACCGATAGGCACGCCGACCGACAATAATCGTTTGTACCTGCTGGATGGTGCGCTGGAGTTGGTGCCGCAGGGCGCGGTCGGTGAGTTGTGCGTGGCGGGTACGGGGGTGGGGCGTGGGTATGTCAGCGATCCGCTGCGTACGGCCCCGGTATTTGTGCCGAACCCCTTCGGCGCACCGGGCGAGCGCCTGTACCGCACCGGCGACCTGGCGCGCCGTCGCAGTGACGGTGTGCTGGAGTACGTCGGGCGTATCGACCATCAAGTGAAAATTCGCGGCTACCGCATCGAACTGGGTGAAATCGAAGCCCGCCTGCACGAGCAACCCGAAGTACGCGACGCGGCCGTCGGCGTGCAGGAAGGGGTCAACGGCAAGCATCTGGTCGGCTACCTGGTGGCGGCTGATGCCACACTGAACCCCAGTGAACGCCTGGACCGCATCAAGCAGCGCCTGCGCGCCGAACTGCCGGAATACATGGTGCCGCTGCACTGGCTCTGGCTTGACCGCCTGCCGCTCAACGCCAACGGCAAACTCGACCGCAAGGCCCTGCCGGCGCTGGACATCGGCCAGTTGCACAGCCGGGACTACCTGGCACCGCGCAACGCACTGGAAACCACCCTGGCCGGGATCTGGGCCGAGGTCCTCAAGGTTGAGCGGGTGGGGGTGCAGGACAACTTCTTCGAACTGGGCGGGCATTCATTGCTGGCCACGCAAATTGCCTCGCGGGTGCAGAAGACCTTGCAGCGCGATGTGCCGCTGCGGGCGATGTTCGAGTGCAGTACGGTGGCGGAGTTGGCTGAATATATCGACGGGTTGGCGGCCAATGAGATCAGTGCCGAGAAGGTGGATCGGTTGAGTGACCTGATGGCGGAATTGGAGGGATTGTGAGGCGGCCGTTAGTCGGATATAGCGTGACGTTGTGTCGGAACTGTCAATTCTGACAGTAGGCAGGCGGATGTCAAAAGGGCTCACTTGAGGAAACCCCTCGGTCTCTGACTTGAGGGGATTTCCCATGGAACAAGGAGTTCTTGTCATGACAAAAGAAAAAACAACGCACGAAGTCCCTTCAGATCCGGTCGTTGTGAAAACGTCCAAATCGGTCAAACCCAAGGCTCTGGAAGTGGATGCCCCACTCATTTCCAGTGAGGTGGATAGCACCGTTACGCCCCCCAATATGCCGGGTTCATATCTGACCGTTGATTCGCGAATGGACAGTTCGACTATCACCGTCAAGTTCCGCGCAAAGGAGGCGCCTGAGTTGGTGCTGGAGGATCTTGTAGATTCAAGCGGTGAGGCGGGCGCCAGGAAGATAGACATCCCTCTAGATTACCTGACGCCACTCATGGGGTTCACGGCTCTCATTTCCTATGAAGGGAAGTCGCAAGGGCAGGCGGCTACATCGTCGGTTAAAGAAGTAGGAATATCGTTTTACTCAGCCAGTGAAAGTGAGGCACTCGCTCCATATTTGCTACACGAAAAAAATGTAAATAACACGCCTACCTATGACATGCACGATCACCCAGACGATGAAACCGTCCTCGTGCCGGTGCCCCCTCTTGCCAAAGCGGGCGATAGAGTTTACTGCACCGCTGCCACCGAGCAGGAGGCCCTCAAGCACGTTTTCTACACTGTGACTAATGGCCATGAATTGACTCCTGAAGAGGCAACTCCGGGCTACATACTCCAATTTCCCATAGCGCGTGGCTGGCTGGCACGACGTAAGCCATGGCGGTCGCTAACCCTCCAGTGTGGCTGGCTCACCAGTAAACTTGCGGCCAAGCCTCCTGCTCCTGTTCCTCCTCACTTGGAGACGCTCCTGCCCGAAAACGCTCTCGAAATCCAAAAGCGCCGAACTGCTGCTTTCATTGTGGATAATGTGCTTAAAAACTTGCCGCCTCCACATCTTCGGCAGTCGGTGCCCTACAACGAAGAATGGTGCCTTAACCCCGAACTCACCAAGGGGGGTGGTGATATAGACGCCGCTAACCTGGATACATATGCGCAGGATAAGGTTTGTTTCTATGCGAGTGGGGTCGGTTACGGACCGGAGCCGCTCGGCTGTGTCACGATTGATGAAGGTGGGGAGCTGGCGTCCGCCAAGTTGCCATCCTGTGTTGTCGCCTGTTTCTTCAACAAACCGATGACGCTGTCCTACACCATTCAGTTCCCCAATAGTGAGGCAGTACAATCATCACCTGAAAGGGTGGTCAACGTAATGGCCCCTCTGCTATCTGCGGCGGAGATTGAAGACGCAACCCTTGCCACGTTGGATCTGAATACCTTCGCGGGTGACGCGACAGCTTTTGTACCTGTCTGGGGCTACGCTGCATGCTCGGAATGCTGCTGGATGTGGATCACAGGTGAAGATGAAGACGGCAACGACCATCGTATCGACATACTGATGGGAGCGCCTGTCACGGATGATTGGAAGATGCATGGGGTTGATACACCCATCCTGAGGGAAGCGCTACAAGAGCTGGCAGATTGCAGCGATTTTAAATTGCACTTTGCGGCGAGCTTTTGTGGTGTCACTGATCGCGCACAGGCCATCGACGCGCCGACGACAACGTTCAATATTACTCAAGAGGACCTGCAATTAGGCAAGCCCAAAGTCGTTCAGGCGGTGGAGGATGACCTGGAACCCTACAATGGCCGCGAAGGTGTAGATGTCGTCGTCGATTTTCAGCGTATGAGCCACCGGCAGGAAATCAGCCTTTGCTGGTTGAAAAAGGATGGCAGCTGTTGGCCAGTGGTGCCCAAGCCGGGCACCAGACCAGGGCCTGTAAACTTCCCTTTACCGCGTGAAGCAGTGATTGAAGCTATCGGTACCACGGTCACAATCAATTACACGGTTAGCAGTGCCTGCAAGTTGGCCACTTCGGAAGATTTGCGGCTGAAAGTCGGTATTCCCCACCGGTTACCGACTCCCGTGGTACGACAGGCAGTACCCGTTGCGACTCAGGACGGCATCCTGAGCTTGGGTACGTTCGTCGGGAACGCAGATATTGAGGTAGAGAAATGGTGGTTCATTCTGCTTGGTCAAAAAGCCTGGATGCGCGGTGTCGGGACACGCCAAAATGGCAGTCCTTACGCTTTCAATGTGTATCTGGCAAAAGCAGTGACAAACGTCAGTGAGGGGATGAAAGATATAGTGCCAAGATCGCACTTGGCGGTCTTGAAGCACGGCTCTCGATTAACCTTCACGTTCAATAGCACTCCAGACGGTGGTGCGAGTGAAAGTAACACGGTAATTTTCCCGTCGTTGAGTTTGATATTCCAATCGTCGTACTACGATTTCACGCCGTTCAGCAACGGCCGCAATGGCTGGCTTGACGGGCCTGCGAGTCAAGGCGAAAACCAACTCTCATACCAACTTGGTAAGTATTGCATAGCCAACGGCACACTCAGTTCAGGCAGTTCTGGCGTCGTTTTATATAAAAACTTCACTGGACTTGAGGTCGGGCGCAGTTACCGTTTCAGCATGCTCGGCTGTTCCTATAACGGGGCAGCGCCACTGCCAGTATTGGCACTGGTGGTTAATGGAAACTACCTTGCGTCAAGTACCTTCTCAATGTCTTGGAAAAAAATAGAGGGGACCTTTGTAGCCACTGGCTCATCAATGGTATTGCAAGTTCATACGTTGGTTGCCTCAGGGGCGGACGGTAACGACTTTGGTATGACGGAACTCAAGGTGGAGCACCTATAGGGCTGCGATCAAGTACTGAAGGAGAAAACGCTCCTGTCATTGGCAGGAGCGTTTTGCATTGGGGGGATGGGACGATTATTTGCTACCCAAAATCTTCCCCAACTTCTCCGGCGAAGGTGCCCCTTGCTGTTGCTGCAACCCGCCCTTGTCATCCAGATAAAAAATCGCCGGGGTGGCCGACAACTCCAACTCATCCATCAACTTCATATTGGCATCCAGCTTGGCTTCGATCGCGGCCGGGATCTTCTCCAGCGCCTGCAACTTGCTGCCCTTGCCGGCGGCTTCGTGTTCGGCCAGGGCTTTTTGCGGGTCCTGGGCGGCGAACAGGGCGGCCGACTTGCCGGGGCTGTCTTCGCGGATGATGCCGACCATGATGTGGCGCAGCTGCACCTTGCCGGCTTTTACCCACGGGCGGGCCTGTTCCCAGAACATGTTGCAGTAGGGGCAGTTGGGATCACTGAACAGGTAGACGATACGCGGCGCGTTTTTATCGCCGTCCTGAATCCAGTTGCTGTGTTCCATCTTGGCCCAGACTTCCTTGGCCATCGGCGCGTACACGAGTTTTTCCAGGGGCGCGCTGCTCAGGTCGTTGCCCTGGGCGTCGTACAGGTTGCCGGCGAGCACGCTTTTGCCGTCTGCGGTCAGGTACAGCGCCATGCCGCGGTTCTGGTATTGCGCGGCGTAGCCGGTGAGCCCGCTGGGGGCGTCGAACTTGCCGAGGATCTTGGCGCCCTTGGCTTCGATCTGTTTGATCGGCGCCGGCCAGTCTTCGGCCTGGGCCAGGGTAGCGGCCAGGGTCAATGGCAGCAGGGTCAGCAGGTGGCGGAGGCTTGGCATGTCGGTTTCCTTGTGGCGGCAGGGGCTGAGTCGAAGGGTTCCATGGCGCGGGCCAGGCTGGCCTGGGACAGCTCGCCCAGGTGGCTGTTGATCAGCCGCCCATCGGCCTGGTAGAACAGGGTGGTCGGCAACGCCATGGAGCCCACGGCCTGGCCGAGGCGGCCACTGGCGTCAAACAACACGTTGTCGAGGGTCAGGCCCTGGGTGGCGAGGAAGGTGCTGACGCTTTGCATGCTTTCGGCCTGGTTGACGAACAGGAAGGTCACGTCGGGCCGTTGGTGTTGGGCGCGTTCCAGCACCGGCATTTCGCGGCGGCACGGCGGGCACCAGGTGGCCCACAGGTTGATCACCAGCGGGCCGCCTTTGTAATCAGCCAGTTGCACCACATCGCCATTGGCATTGCGCAAGGTGATGTCCGGCAACTGCGCGCCTTTGTCGTACAGGCTCAAGGACATACTGCCCATGCCCCAGAACACCAGCCCGGTGATAACCCCGGCGCTCAGTGGTTTACGCAGGGGCGGGCGACGCCAACCGTAGGCCAGCGCGCCGAGCACCAGCGCGATCACGCCGGGCCAGGCGAGAAAGCCACCATCGCGCAGGTCGACCATCTGCAACCAATCGTTGCGGTACTCGTTCCAGTACATCAGCACAAAGCTGGCGCGTGCCACCAGCATGCCCAGCAGGAACAGGCTGAACAGCACGGATTCCGGGTTTTCCCCGCCACGCTTGGCCACGCGCCAACCCACCAAAGTGGCGAGAATCAGCGCGCTGATCAACAGGATGTGATTCAGGGCGATGGCGAAGGTGCCGATGGTCAGGGTCAGCATCAGAGCGCGTCCCGGGTGTGTGTCCAACGTTGCAGGAAGCCGGCGGCATCCACTTCGCCGGTGATGCGTTGGGCGCGGCGTTCTTCACCGTCCGGGCCGATCCACACGAAGCTGGGTGGCCCCGGCACCTGGTAGCGGCCGAGCAGGGCGCGGCTGGCCGCGTTATCGGCGGTGACGTCCAGGCGCAGCAGGCGTACGTCTTTCAGGGCATCCATGACTTCAGGTTTGCCGAACACCTGTTTTTCCATGATCTTGCACGACACGCACCAGTCGGCGTAGTAGTCCACCAGCACCCATTGGCCTTGAGCCTTGGCGGCGTCGAGCTGGCTTTGCAGCACGGCCGGGTCGTTAATGGTCATGAACGCATCATGGCCAGTCGTTGCGGCGGCGACACGCGAGCCGCTATAGACCTTCAGCGGTTGCCACAGGTCATCGCTGCCACCGGCCGCGCCGACCACCAGCACCGCGCCCCACAGGCCCAGCACCAGCGAGCCTGCACCCAATACCTTGGCGGCCAGCCCGTATTCGCGGGCCAATATCCAGCCGCAGTAGGCCATGACCAGCGCCAGTGCGCCCCACAGGCCGAGCCACAGGCTTTCGTTGATGACCGGGCGGATCATCAGCACGGCGGTGCCCAGGAACAGGAAGCCGAAGATGCCCTTGAGCACATTCATCCAGGTGCCTGGCTTGGGCAGGAAGCGGTTACCCACCGTCACCAGCAGCAACAGCGGCACGCCGATGCCGATGCCCATGGCGAACAGAATCAGGCCACCGTGCAGCGCATTGCCGCTCTGGGCGATATACAGCAGGGCGCCGGCCAGCGGCGCGGTCATGCACGGCCCCACCAGCAGGCCGGACAGCGCACCGAGCATGCCCGCGCCCACCAGGCTGCCACCGCTTTGCTGGCGGCTGACGTTGTCCAGGCGGTCACGCAGGAAGGCCGGCAGTTGCAGCTCGAAGAAACCGAACATCGGCAGGGCGAGGATCACAAACAGCGCGGCAAAACTGCTCAGGATCCACGGGGTTTGCAGCAACGCGGCAAGGTTGCCGCCAAGCAGCGCAGCCAACACGCCGAGCGCTGCATACACCAGGGCCATGCACACCACATAACTGCTGGCCAGGGCGAAACCACGACGCGGGCTGGCGCCGCTGCCGACGACCAGGCCGGCGAGGATCGGCAACATCGGCAACGAGCACGGCGCGAACGCCAGCAGCAGGCCCAAGCCAAAGAACACCAGCAGGCTCCAGCCCAGGCTGCGTTGTTGCAGGCCGCTGGCCAGGCTCTGGTCCGGGGCCTGGGTGGTGGCGGCAACGGCAGGGTTACCGCCCAGGTCCACGGTGATCGACTGCGGCGGATAGCACAGGCCGGCATCGGCACAGCCCTGCCAACCGAGTTTGACCTGGCCGGTGACACCCGCCGGGATCTTCACTTCCAGGCCTTGGCGATACACTTCCTGCTCGCCAAAAAACTCATCGCTATGGGCTTCACCCTGCGGCAGCGCGGGCTTGTCGGCCAGGCCGTCGAACTTCATGCGCTGCTTGTACAGGTAATAACCGTCGGCAATCTGCCAATATAGCTGGGTCTCGCCAGTTTCCAGGCGCTCGGAGGTAAACGTGAAGGCTTTGCCCACCGGGAGGAAGTCGGGTTTGGTCTCGAAAGGATTACTGCCCGGCGCGGCCTGGGCGAACCCCGCGAACAACACCAGCAAAAAGGTAAACAGATGCCGCATGGTCAAGCCTTAGTTCGATGCAAGTGAGGCACACAATGTGTGGCGTTGATTAACCGATGATTAACCGGCGCTATTCTAGAGTGTAGGGAAAGTCTGAGCGCGCCTCTTTTCACGGCATAATCTGCGCTTAATCCGCCCAGACTTTAATCTCCCCATCTTTTATGAAGGGTTCAGCATGCACGTACTGGTCTGTGAAGACGACGAACTGATCGCCAGCGGTATCGTGGCCGGCCTGACCGCCCAGGGTTTCACCGTCGAGCGCGTCGCTTCGGCCGCGGCGGCGCGGGCGATGCTCAAGGCGGCGACGTTCGACATCATGGTGCTCGACCTCGGCCTGCCCGATGAGGACGGCCTCAAGCTGTTGCAGCAACAGCGCAGCCAGGGCCTGGAAATCCCGGTGCTGATCCTCACCGCGCGCGATTCGGTGACCAACCGTGTCGACGGCCTGCAAGCCGGCGCCGATGATTACCTGCTCAAGCCCTTCGACCTGCGCGAACTCGCCGCCCGTCTGCAAACCCTGTTGCGGCGTGTGGCGGGGCGCAGCGTCAACCTGATCGAACATGGCCGGCTGGCGTATGACCCGAGCAGTCGCGAGACCTTCCTGGGCGGCCAGCCGGTGGACCTGTCCCGTCGCGAACAGGCGCTGTTGCAAGCCTTGTTGCACAACAAGGGCCGCGTGCTCTCCAGCGAACAGCTCAAGGACAGCGTCTACGGCTTCAACGATGAACTGGAAAGCAACGCGTTGAACGTGCACATCCATCACCTGCGGCGCAAATTGGGTAACGGTATCGTCGAGACCGTGCGCGGCCTGGGCTATCGCCTGGGCACGGCGGATGACGGCCCGGCGGCGGGAGACAACGCTTCGTGATGAGCCTGCGCCTGCGCCTGACGTTCAAGCTGGGCGCCGCTTTTGTGTTGATCTGGGCCTTGGCGGCCGCCTGGATGCTCAACGATCTGCGCAACCAGATGATGTTCTCTCTCGACCAACGCCTGGTGGCGTCGGCCCGCATGGTGGCGGGGCTGACCGAGCAGATGCCGGGCCTGGCCAGTGTGAGTGGCGGTGCACATTTGCGCACCGAACAACTGAATGTACCGGGCGGCATGGCTTGCCAGGTCAGCTCGTTGCGGGGCGAGATCCTCGCACGCAGCCATACCACCCCGGATGAAGGGCTGGAGTCGCGCCAGAGCGGCTTTCGCGACCAGGTCATCGACGGTGTGAGCTGGCGCAGTTTCACCCTGTCCCGTGGCGACCTGCTGATCACCACCGCCGACCGCCAGGTGGAGCGCGAGGCGTTGAACCTGTCGATCCTGCTGGCGGCGTCCGTGCCGGTCGGTGTGGCCTTGCTGGGTTGCCTGTGCCTGCTGTGGCTGGGCATCGGCCAGAGCCTGGTGCCGCTCAATCGCATGCGTGATGCCTTGATGCGCCGCAGTGTCGACTCCCTTGAACCGCTGCAGATCCACCCGTTGCCCAGCGAACTCAAGCCGCTGCTCGACACCCAGAACCAACTGCTGCAACGCATCGCCAAGACCATCGAGCGCGAACGCCGTCTGACCGGCGACGCCGCCCATGAGCTGCGCAGCCCGCTCACGGCGATCAAGACCCACCTGCAGGTGGCGCGCATGACCGAAGGCGCGGCCCGCGACCAGTCCCTGGCCCATGCCGAGGAAGGCGCTGACCGCCTGCACCGTACCCTGGAGCAACTGCTGCTGTTGGCGCGGGTGGAGGGCAACCTGTCGTTCGATGACGGCATGCACTCCAGTGCCGAGGAAGTCGCACGCCTGGCGATCCAGGACGCCAATGCGGGTGACAACCGGCGCATTGACCTGATCCTGCCCGACAACCTCTCGGCCACCCCGGTTGAAATGCCGGTGGGCCTGGCGGTCGCGGCGCTGCGCAACCTGCTGGACAACGCCCTGCGTCACACGCCTGCGGATACGCGGGTGGAACTGAGCGTGCTGACCGCGACCGATAACGTGATCTTCCGGGTGCGTGACCATGGCAAACAGATCTCCAGCGAGGACCTGCAATACCTGACGCAACGTTTCTGGCGCAACGGCAACAGCGAGGGCTGCGGCCTGGGCCTGGCAATTGTGCAGGCCATCGTCCAGCGTTGTTCCTGCTCGTTGAAGTTCGACAGCCGGCCGGATGGCCTGCGCGTCGACTTGGGGATGCCACTGCGGCGCTGAGCCGTTCTTTTTCAAGTGCCAAATAGTTACCGCCCGCCTGAGCTTGAGCGCTTCAGGATGGCGGTAATTTTTTTGTGCTCGAACGGGCTGAATGAGTCGGCCTGTAGTGAAAAAGGACGGTCCTTATGTTGATCATCGATAGCAGTTTCCCTTCCAAGGATTTCAATGAACGTCACGGCGAGCCCGTGCGGCAGGTGGTGCTGCATTACACCGCGGCGCCGTTCGGCTCATCCCTGAATATGCTGACCCAGGGCGGCGTCAGCGCGCACTATTTGTTGCCCGACCCGAATGAGCCCGGCTATCGCGCCAGCGGTTATGACGAGTTGCGCGTATTTCGCCTGGTACCCGAAGACAAGCGCGCCTGGCATGCCGGTGCAAGTCACTGGGAAGGGCGGGACAATCTCAACAGCCGGGCGATTGGCATCGAGATCGTCAACCTGGCGCGCGATGACGGCGGCGTGTTTACTTTTCCGGCATACCCGGCGGCGCAGGTCGATATGTTGATTGCCTTGTTGGGTGACATTCTGGGGCGCTACCCACAGATCGGGCCGGCCGACGTGCTGGGCCATTCGGACGTGGCGTATTGGCGCAAGCGTGACCCGGGGCCGCAACTGCCTTGGCGTTGCTTGTATGAAGCGGGGATCGGCGCCTGGTTCGATGAGGCGACGCGGGCCATGTACCAACGCCGGTTTTGCCTCGGGCTGCCGCCGGAGGTCGAGGTGGAGCGGGCTTTCCAGCGCTATGGCTATGCGCCGGCGAAGAATCGCCAGGCATTTGAACAGCGCACCCGGGCATTTCAGATGCACTTTCGGTCGCGGGATTATCGCGGGGAGCTGGATGGGGAAACGTGTGCGGTGCTGTATGCGTTGAATGAGCGCTACCGGGGGATCTGATGGCCTGGGCGGGCGTTACCGAAAAACGCATAAGCATTGCGTTCCCCTAAATCCCCCCGCCGCTGGTGCGTCTTCAGAACATGCCATCCGTAGACCCACGGATCACCCGTCTGCTCACCCCACCCGCGTATTGAGGGATCGAGAAATGTCCGTCGCCACCATTCGCACCGAAGACACCCAACTGCACGAAACCCTCTACCACTTCGAGGAAACGCCACTGCTGGCCCGCCAACGCCAACAGGAATCCAACGCCCGCAGTTACCCACGCCGTATCCCGCTGGCACTCAAGCGCGCCAAGGGCATCTATGTGGAGGACGTGGAGGGGCGGCGTTTCATCGATTGCCTGGCCGGTGCCGGCACCCTGGCACTGGGCCATAACCACCCGGTGGTGATCGAGGCCATTCAACAGGTACTCAGCGATGAACTGCCGCTGCACACCCTCGACCTGACCACCCCGGTCAAAGACCAATTCGTGCAGGACCTGTTCGGCCTGCTGCCGCCGGCGCTGGCGCGGGAAGCGAAAATCCAGTTCTGCGGGCCGACCGGCACGGATGCGGTGGAAGCCGCGCTGAAACTGGTACGCACCGCCACCGGCCGCAGTACGGTGTTGTCATTCCAGGGCGGTTATCACGGCATGAGCCAGGGCGCACTGAGCCTGATGGGCAGCCTGGGGCCGAAGAAACCGTTGAGCGCCTTGTTGGCCAATGGCGTGCAATTTCTGCCGTACCCCTACGATTACCGCTGCCCGTTCGGCCTGGGCGGTGCGCAAGGCGTGCGGGTCAACCTGCATTACCTGGAAAACCTGCTCAATGACCCGGAAGCCGGCGTAACGCTGCCGGCCGCGGTGATTGTCGAAGTGGTGCAGGGCGAAGGCGGGGTGATTCCCGCCGATCTCGACTGGCTGCGCGGCCTGCGGCGCATCACCGAACGGGCCGGGGTGGCCCTGATCGTCGATGAGATCCAGAGCGGCTTCGGCCGTACCGGCAAGATGTTCGCCTTCGAGCACGCCGGCATCATCCCGGACGTGGTGGTGATGTCCAAGGCCATCGGTGGCAGCCTGCCGTTGGCGGTGGTGGTGTATCGCGACTGGCTCGACACGTGGCTGCCGGGCGCCCATGCCGGGACCTTCCGTGGCAACCAGATGGCGATGGCGGCAGGTTCGGCAGTGATGCGCCATCTCAAGCAAAACGACCTGGCCGGCCACGCCGCCGCCATGGGCGAACGCCTGGCTGAACACCTGCGCATCCTGCAACGGGATGTGCCGCAATTGGGTGACATTCGTGGGCGTGGGTTGATGCTCGGGGTGGAACTGGTGGACCCGAACGGCACACTCGATATCCAGGGCCATCCACCGGTACACCGTCAATTGGCACCGCTGGTACAACGCGAGTGCCTCAAGCGCGGTCTGATCCTGGAGCTGGGTGGCCGTCATGGCGGCGTGGTGCGTTTCCTGCCACCCCTGGTGATCACCGCTGCCGAGATCGACCGTGTGGCCGAGATCTTCGGGCGTGCCGTGGTGGCAGCGCTCGCCAGCCTCTAATTTTTCGTACACCTGGTACGTTTCTACAAATATCAGCGCTGCGCGTGGTGCGCAGCCAGCCTTTGAGCGATGGAGAACAGCAATGACCTCAGTATTCGACCGCGACGACATCCTCTTCCAGGTTGTGGTCAACCATGAAGAGCAGTATTCCATCTGGCCCGACTACAAGGCCGTGCCGGAAGGCTGGCGCACCGTGGGCAAGAGCGGCATGAAGAAAGAGTGCCTGGCCTACATCGAGGAGGTCTGGACCGACATGCGCCCGCTGAGCCTGCGCCAGAAGATGGACGGTGCGGCGCTGGCCGGCTGATCCAGTTTTGTGGCAAGGGAGCAAGCTCCCTTGCCACAGCGGTGTTTCAGCGGGTGTACAGGTAGTCTGTTGCCAACGACGCCAGCGTCCTCACGCCCACCACCAACGCTGATTCATCCACAAAGAACCCCGGGTTATGGTTCGGCGCAGCCTTGCTCATGTCCTGATCCCGTGGCGTCACTCCCAGGAACACAAACAGCCCCGGTGCCTCCTTGGCATAAAACGAGAAGTCTTCGGCACCGCCCACCAACGGGCCTTGCACCACATCATCCTTGGCCGCCCAGCGCAGGCTTGGCAGCATCTTTTCGGTCAGGGCCGGGTTGTTGATGGTGGGGTCGTATTTCTCGATGATCGTGACTTCGGCCGTGGCGCCCCCGCTTTCAGCGATTTTCTCCACCGTCTGACGCACATCCGCGTGCAGCTTCCGGCGAATGCCGTAGTCGTAGGAGCGAATCGTGCCGCTCATGTCCACCGATTCGGGAATGATGTTATAGCGCGTCCCCCCATTGATGGTGCCGATGCTGACCACCGACGGGAATGACGAGATGTCGGTACGGCGGCTGACCACGGTTTGCAGGCCGACGATGGTCTGCGCGCCGACGGTGATCGGGTCGATGCCGTCCCACGGGCGGCCGGCGTGGGTCTGTTTGCCGAGGATCTTGATGCGCAGGTCATCGGAACTGGCCAGGGTCGGACCAGGACGGTAAGCGATCTGCCCGGCGGGCACGCCGGCCCACACGTGCAGGCCGAACACTGCGTCCGGCTTGGGGGCCTTCATCACGCCTTCCTGCACCATCATCTTCGCGCCCCAGGTGTTTTTGCCGTCGGGGATGAAGTCGCTTGGGCCTTCTTCAGCGGGTTGGAAATAGAACACAACGGTGCCGGGCAGGCGGTCGCGCATACCGCTGAGGATTTTCGCCGTGCTCAGCAAGATGGCGGTATGGGCGTCGTGGCCGCAGGCGTGCATCACGTCGACTTCCTTGCCCAGGTAGGTGCCCTTGGCCTTGGAGGCGAACGGCAGGTCGGCGACTTCCTTGACCGGCAACGCATCCATGTCGGCGCGCAACGCCACGGTCGGGCCGGGCAGGGCGCCTTTCAAAATGCCGACGACACCGGTGCGCGCCACGCCGGTCTTGACCTCAAGGCCCAAGTCGCGCAGTTGCCTGGCGACGAGTTCGGCGGTGCGCTGTTCCGTATTGCCCAGCTCGGGATGGGCGTGGAGATCGCGGCGGGTTTCCAGCAACGCCGGTTCGAGTATTTTGGCTTGGGCGGCGATTTCTTCCCGGGCACTTTCCTGACCGCCGCCGGCGGCAATCACCGCGCTGCTGGCGACCCCGCACAACACGCCGAAAACCCATGGGTGTGTCAGACCGGTTAAACGCATAAGGACCTCTCCCTCTTTATTGTTGTGGATCTTTCTCCTGCACGCTGCCGGCAGTGACCACCTGCACACTCAGGCGCGGTGTCGCCAGATCGAGCCCGGCTTCATCCAGATGACGCTTGAGCGACAGGTTGAACGCCCGCGACACTTCCCACTGCTTGATTGGCGCGGTTTTGAAGCGTGCCCGCAGGATGGCGCTGCCGGATTCGAAGCTTTCCACCCCCTGAATCTCCAGCGGTGACCAGATATTGCGGCGTTGCAGCGGGTCGTTGCGCATTTTTTGGCCGACGTCGCGCATCAGTTTGATCGCGTCGTCGATTTCCATGTTGTAGGGGATCGCCACCCGGAAAATCGCATAGCCGAACTCCCGCGAGTAGTTCTTGATGCTCTTGATTTCACTGAACGGGATGGTGTGCACGATGCCGTCGATATCGCGCAGGCGCACGGTACGAATAGTCAGGCCCTCGACGGTGCCGAGGTGGCCGCCGACGTCCACGTAGTCATCGATGGCCAGGGAGTCTTCGATGATGATGAACAGGCCGGTGATCAAGTCCGCCACCAGCGACTGAGCACCAAAACCGATGGCCAGACCGATCACACCGGCACCTGCCAACAGTGGCGTGACGTTCATGCCCATGTTCGCCAGGGCGACGATAGCGGCGATGATGAAGATGGTCACGAACAGCACGTTGCGGATCAACGGCATCATGGTTTGCGCACGGGCGTTGGCCAGGCCTTTGCGCGAGCGGGTCAGGGCGTGGTGAATGGCCGTGTCGCTGAGGATCCAGATCAGCCAGGCAAACAGCAGTGTGCCGCCCAGGCCGAACAGCTTGACGCTGATCTCATGGCCGTCGCCTTCGGTAAAGCGGATCAGCGACAGGCCCCACACACGAAGGCCCAGTTCAATGAACACCAGCCACACCAGCAGGTGGGCCAGGGTGTAGACGAAGCTTTTCAGGCGTTCGGAGTACAAGGCATGACGCTTGTGCCCGCGTTGCGGCTTGAGGGCGTGGCGGCGTACCAGGCCGTTGATCACCATGCACAGCACCAGCAACACCGTGCACAACAGTGACTGGCGCAGCGCCGTGCTGGTGTCGCCCGCCGACAGGAAGGTGGCGAACAGCGAAATGCCCACCAGCAGCAGCGCCGGCAAATACCAGAAGGTGCCGATGATGGACAGGGTATCGGTGAGGGCGCGGCGGGTGAGGCGGCGCGAGAGCGGTTGGTTGCGAATCAGGTGCGCGATGGGGCGACGGAAACGCAGGATAAACACGCCGGTGGAGAGCGCCGCCATCACATTGGCGACGGTCGCGGCGGTATGAGCCAGGTGCTGCCCCAGGGCCTGGACCAGCCGTGGGTCGCTCAAGGCTTCGCCGAACGCGGCAAAGCTGCCGATCCACCACAGCGGGCGGAAAGCCTGGTGGCGCAGGATATACAGGGCGCGGTGGCGGTGCGGACCGTCGAGCACGGAGAACGCAATCACACAGATCGCCGAGAAACAGGTGCCGACCACCAGCGCATAGGCCAGCACCATCGCCAGGGATTTGCCCAGGGACGAGGGCAGGGCGTAGCTGAGGTAAACCGTGATGATCAAGGCGATCATCCAGGGGCCCAGCTTGCGCAGGGCGAAACGCACCATGTCCCAGGTGCGCGGGTGTTGCGGCAGTTCTTCCGGCAGGCCGAAACGTTCGCGTACGCGGTGGCTGAGCCAGATGAGCGCCGCCGCCAGCAGGCTCCAGACCGCCAGGATCACGGCAAAGCCGAAAATGATCGGCAGCCACTCGCTGGCCGGCAGCATCAGGGCGCCGAGTTCATCCTTGGCCTGGTCGACTTCATTGGACCAGCGCCCCAACGGGCTGTCGGCCCCGGAAAACTGCGATTCAAGACCCGCCAGGGTGCCGCCGATCAGCCCGAGTACGCCTTGTTCGGCGGCGGGTTGAGCCTTTTGGGTGGCTTCGCGCAGCTTCTTCAGGTCGCTCAGCAGCTGAGTGCGCTGCTGGTCGTTTTCCAGGGTCTTGATCACCTCATCCAGCGACTGCCCCAGGGGCACTTCGGCCTGGGGTTGCGGTTTGGTGGTGCTGCCCAGCAGGCCGGGCAAGCTCACGGCTTGGGCAGGCGCCAGCGGCAACAGCGTGAGCAGGGCGATCAGGATAGAGCAGGGCAGGGCGAACAGACGGGAGAACACGAGGCGGTCAACCTTGGAAACGACGAATTGACCGAGTGTACGAGGCCGCTATGCCCAATGCGAGTGCATTTGTCATTCCGCCAGTTTGGCGAGGATCTTGTACACCACGGTACCCAGGATCAGCAGCATGCCGATCCACATGCCGAATACGCCGAGGGGCTTGTCACGAAAGTTGAAACCCACGGCCAGCATGATCATGCCGATCAGAATCGGGATAAGCATGGCGTGGAAAGAGGACATGGAGATCATGGGGCGACGGCCTTGTCGGAGTGGGAATACTGACAAGTCTAGGTCGGATTGCAGAAAGTGCAGATGATGCAGGTCAGGTTCACCCAAATCAAAATGTGGGAGGGGGCTTGCTCCCGATGGCCTGCATAGCAGGCCCATTTTTGAGGCCGCTGCGCGGCCTATCGGGAGCAAGCCCCCTCCCACAGTGACCGCGCCCCCTCCCACATTTCCCCAGTATCAGGCATCAGGGCAAGTCGTGGCTCGCATAGAACGCACCCAGCACTTTCACTAGATGCGCCAGGTCGTGGCTGCCGCACAGCTCGCGAATGGAATGCATGGCAAACGTCGGCAGGCCGATGTCCACGGTACGCACACCCAGGTGGCTGGCGGTGATCGGGCCGATGGTCGAGCCGCAGCCCATGTCGCTGCGCACCACAAAGCTTTGCACCGGGACTTCCTGGGCCATGCACAGATGGCGGAAGAAGCCGGCGGTTTCGCTGTTGGTGGCGTAGCGCTGGTTGCTGTTGACCTTGATTACCGGGCCGGCGTTGAGTTTCGGGCCATGGTTGGCGTCGTGTTTCTCGGCGTAATTCGGGTGCACGCCGTGGGCGTTGTCTGCCGACACCAACAGTGATTTCTGAATAGTGCGTACGAATTCATCACCTTCGGGTAACAGGCGGCGCAAGGTCTGTTCCAGCATCGGGCCATCGGCGCCGCACGCGGAGCAGGAACCGACTTCTTCGTGGTCGTTGCACACCAGCACGCAGGTTTCTTCGCTGTCACTGGTGAGCAAGGCTTGCAGGCCGGCGTAGCACGACAGCAGGTTGTCGAGGCGTGCGCCGGCGATGAAGTCGCCATTGAGGCCGATCACCGCTGCACTTTGCGTGTCGTAGAAACTCAGCTCGTAGTCGAGCACCACATCGGCATTCAACCCATGTTCCCGTGCCAGTTGCTCGGTGAGCACGGCGCGGAAGTCCACGCGCTCGTCACCGGCGAATTGCGCGAGGATCGGCGGCAGCTCGGTCTGGGCATTGATCGCCCAGCCCTGGTTGGCTTCACGGTTCAGGTGAATGGCCAGGTTGGGAATGATGGCGATGGGCAGCTTGAAGTCGATCAACTGGCTTTCGACTTTGCCGTCACGGCGGAAGGTGACGCGGCCGGCCAGGGACAGGTCGCGGTCGAACCACGGTGCGAGAAGGGCGCCGCCATAGACTTCCACGCCCAGCTGCCAGAAGCCCTGGCGCTGCAGCTCCGGCTGGGGCTTGACCCGCAGGCACGGGCTGTCGGTGTGGGCGCCGACCAGGCGGATCCCGCCCTGCAGCGGCGAATGACGGCCGAGCTTGAAGGCAATGATCGAGGAGTCGTTACGGGTGACGTAATAGCGGCCGTTGGCTTCGGTAGCCCAGGTTTCGCGCTCGTCGAGACGCTGATAGCCGGCCGCTTCCAGACGCTGGGCGAGAGCGGCAGTGGCATGAAAAGGAGTAGGGGAGGCCTTGAGGAAGTCGATCAGGCCTTGATTCAACGCTTCGCGCATAAATAGCTCCAGACAGCAATGCGCGGAGTTTACCGTTGGTGGCGAAAAGTGCACAGAACAAATGTGGGAGGGGGCTTGCTCCCGATAACAGAGTGTCAGTCACTGAATCCATGGACTGGCACACCGCCATCGGGAGCAAGCCCCCTCCCACATTTTGAGCGCATTGCCGGCTTAGAACGGGGCCGGGCACTCAAAGCGCAACCGCTCGCCGCTTTGCGGATGCGTGAAGCTGAGCATGCTTGCGTGCAGACACAACCGCGGCCAGGCAGCCAGGGCCTGTTCATGGGCGTACAGGCCGTCACCCAGCAGCGGGTGGCCGATCGACAGCATGTGCACGCGCAGCTGGTGCGAGCGTCCGGTGATTGGCGTCAGTTCCACACGGCACCAGTCGCCGCAGCGCTCCAGCACCTTCCAGAACGTCAGCGCATGCTTGCCGAACTCGTGGTCCACGACATGCCGGGGTTTGGTCGGCGGGTCGTAGCGCAAGGGCAGGTCGATGCTGCCGCTGTCCAGCTCAGGCTGGCCCCAAGCCAATGCGGTGTAGGCTTTTTCGGTTTCGCGGTCGTGAAACTGACGAGACAATTCGCGGTGGGTGTCGGCGTCCCGAGCCAGCAGGATGATCCCGGAGGTTTCCCAATCCAGACGATGGACAATGCGGGCTTCGGGGTAGCCGTTTTCCTGCAGGCGGGTGATCAGGCAGTCCTTGTTGTCATCGGCCCGGCCGGGCACGGAGAGCAACAGGGTCGGCTTGTTCACCACCAGGACGGCGTCGTCCTGATGCAGGATGTGAATATTGGACAGCGGCATCAAACAGCCTCGTAACAAACGCCAACGGCGGCTCGCCCACCCCGTTCCCCAACAGGGATCAAGGTGACCGAGCCGCCGTGGCGACCGCCCTTTCGATCAACGATCGGGCAGGGTGATATTGAGTTCCAGAATCGAGCAGCTGCCGTCATTTTCCAGGGCGACATGCACGTCATCGTTGCCGATGTTGACGTACTTGCGGATCACCTCGACCAGTTCCTTCTGCAAGGCTGGCAGGTAGTCCGGTGTACTGCGTTGGCCGCGTTCGTGCGCCACGATGATCTGTAGACGCTCTTTCGCGACCGACGCGGTCGTTGGCTTCTTGTTGGCGCGAAAGAAGTCGAGAAATTTCATTGTTTAGTTGCCTCCAAAGATACGCTCGAAGAATCCCTTCTTCTTGACATCGAGGAAGCGATGTTCCACGGATTTGCCCAGCAGGCGATCGACGGCATCGCTGTACGCCTGGCCGGCGTCGCTCTGGTCGTCGAGAATCACCGGGACACCCTGGTTGGAAGCCTTCAGCACGGCCTGGGATTCCGGGATCACGCCCAGCAGGGTCACTGCGAGGATTTCCTTCACGTCTTCAACGCCGAGCATTTCGCCATTGCTGACGCGCTCAGGGTTGTAGCGGGTGAGCAGCAAATGCTCCCTGATCGGGTCTTCGCCTTTTTCGGCACGCTGCGACTTGCTGGCCAGCAGGCCCAGCATGCGGTCCGAGTCACGTACGGAAGACACTTCGGGGTTGGTCACCACGATGGCTTCGTCGGCAAAGTACATCGCCAGGTGAGCACCGGTTTCGATACCCGCCGGGGAGTCGCATACCACGTATTCGAAGGTTTCTTTCAGCTCGGCCAGGACTTTGCCTACGCCTTCTTTGGTCAGCGCGTCTTTGTCACGGGTCTGGCTGGCGGCCAGCACGTACAGGTTTTCAAGGCGCTTGTCCTTGATCAGGGCCTGTTGCAGGTTGGCTTCGCCGTTGACGACGTTGACGAAGTCGTACACCACGCGGCGTTCGCAGCCCATGATCAGGTCAAGGTTACGCAGGCCGACGTCGAAGTCGACGATAACTGTTTTATGGCCGCGCAGAGCGAGGCCGGTACCGATAGCGGCGCTGGTGGTGGTCTTACCCACACCACCCTTGCCGGATGTAACCACGAGAATCTTGGCCAAGGTGTTTCACCCCTAAGGAAAAAGGACTTTTCAGCCCCTGAAAAACATCTCTTGAAACTCGCCGCAGGCGGACAGCCTTTGTAGGAAAAAACCGTTGTTTCCGCAGGGGAAGCGCCAGTCTTAACTTATTCCTACGCAAATCTTGCCGGTTTCGCTGTGCTATCAGAGTCTAGAGATGCTTGGAAAATGCGGCAGTATCCGTTAAAGCCGGATGATGTTCAACACGTCGCCCGACAGGCTGACCTGCACCCCGGCCCCCCACAGCGGATCACGGCGCAAATCTTCTGAAACCTTGTACTGGCCTGCGATGGAAACTAGCTCAGCGGTCAACTGCTGGCAAAAAATACGGGCCTTGGTATCACCCTTGATGCCGGCGAGGGCACGTCCGCGCATTGGGCCGTATACATGGATGTTCCCATCGGCCAGAAGTTCCGCCCCCGGGCTGACCGAGGCGACCACTACCAGGTCGCCGCCTTGGGCGTAAATCTGCTGCCCACCGCGTACGGGCGAGGTGATGATCTTTGTAGGCTTGATCGTCGGCTCAGGCGGTTTTTCCGGTTTTTTCTTCACTTCGCCTTCGGTTGGGTCAAGCGGACGCTCGCGGGCACCGGACGGCGGCAGTACTGGCAGTTCAATGGCGATGGCTGCGGCAATGTCTTCGATACGGCTGGCACGAATGGCCAGGGTCCGCAAACCATGGGAGCGGCACACGCGCATCAGCCCGGGCAGGTCGATGGCACCCTGGCCGGCCGGCAGTTTGTCGAGGGCCAGTACCAATGGGGCATTATTGAAAAAGTTCGGTGCCAGGGCGACCTTGGCGGCCAGTTGGCGGTCCAGGGCGTCGAGGTCGTTGCGGGCGAGTTCCAGTACGGTGATGGCGAGCATGCTGCCTTTCAGCTGGAACACGGGATCTTGGTCTAGCGGTTCGGTTTGGCTCATGGTCGGCAAAAGCGGCTTGTCACGAAAAGTGTCGAGACTTATAACGAGAACATCCGCGGGCCGCAAGCCGGGTCGAACCGTTGTAGAATGCGCGGCCCATGTCTTTACCGGAATCTGTAATGGATCGCCCGCGTTTTCGAGCTGCATTTTTTCACCCGCGTTTTTGGCTGTTATGGCTGGGACTCGGCCTGCTATGGCTGATCACTCAGTTGCCGTATCGGGCGTTGTTGACCATTGGTCGTTTACTCGGCGCCGGCATGTATCGCGTGGCCGGCGATCGTCGCCGTATTGCCGAGCGCAACCTGGAACTGTGCTTCCCGGAAAAGTCCGCCAAGGAACGCCAGCGGCTGCTCAAGGAAAACTTTGCGTCCACCGGTATCGCCTTCTTTGAAATGGCCATGAGCTGGTGGTGGCCCAAGTCGCGCCTGGCACGGTTGGCCCATGTCGAAGGGTTGCAGCATCTCAAGCAGGCGCAACTGGAAGGCAAGGGCGTGATCCTGATGGCCCTGCACTTTACTACCCTGGAAATCGGCGCCGCCCTGCTCGGGCAGAAGCACACCATTGATGGCATGTACCGCGAGCATGGGAACCCGCTGTTCGATTTTATCCAGCGGCGGGGGCGCGAGCGGCACAATCTCGATTCCTTGGCCGTCGAGCGTGACGACGTGCGCGGCATGCTCAAGTTGCTGCGCGCCGGCCGCGCGATCTGGTACGCACCGGATCAGGACTACGGCGCCAAGCAGAGCATCTTCGTGCCGCTGTTCGGCATCCAGGCCGCCACCGTCACCGCCACCAGCAAATTCGCGCGCCTGGGCAAGGCACTGGTGGTGCCGTTCACCCAGGAGCGCCTGGCCGATGGCAGTGGCTATCGCCTGGTGATCCACCCACCGTTGACGGACTTCCCCGGCGAAACCGATGAAATCGACTGCCTGCGCATCAACCAGTGGGTCGAAGCCTCGGTACGCGAATGCCCCGAGCAGTACCTGTGGACGCATCGCCGCTTCAAGAGCCGGCCGCCGGGTGAACCCAAGCTCTACGAAAAACGCCGTCGGTAAACCCTGACTTCCCCCATGGAGTGACGCAATGCGCCCAGCTGAACCGGTCACAGGCTTGATTCTTTCCGGCGGCGGGGCGCGAGCGGCGTATCAGGTGGGGGTGTTGGCGGCGATTGCCGAGCTGTTGCCGCCGGGAGCGCCGAACCCTTTTCCGGTGATTGTCGGCACCTCCGCCGGGGCGATCAACGCGGTGAGCCTGGCCAGCGGCGCTACGGACTTTACCGCCGCAATCCAACGCCTTACCGCCTTCTGGCAGGGTTTTCGCAGCCATCTGGTGCTGCGCAGCGACTGGCCGGGTGTGATCCGCCAGGCCAGTCGCTTTTTCATTCACAGCCTGCTAGGCCTGGGAGCGCAGGTGCCGGTGGCGCTGCTCAACAGCACGCCACTGCGCGAGCTGCTTAACGACAAACTGCACCTGCACGGTATTGACGAGGCCATCCGCAAACAGCATTTGCATGCCGTGGCGGTGACGGCTTTCGGCTACGAGTCCGGGCAGGCGACGACGTTCTACCAGGGCGGTCGTACCATCGACGCCTGGTTGCGCCATCGGCGTATCGGTGTGCCCGCCCGGTTGACGGTGGAGCACCTGTTGGCCAGTTCGGCGATCCCCTTGCTGTTCGCGCCGGTCAAGCTCGACGAAGAATATTTCGGTGATGGCGCGGTGCGCCAGTCGGCGCCGATCAGTCCGGCCTTGCACCTGGGCGCGAGCCGGGTGCTGGTGGTGGGCGTGAGCGGCAACCCACGGGGCAATGAGCCTGCCACGCAACGCACCTACACCGGTCAACAGCCGACGCTGGCGCAGATTGGGGGGCACATGCTCAACAGCACCTTCATCGACAGCCTGGAGAGTGATATCGAGCTGCTGGAGCGCTTGAACCAATTCAGCCAGGTCGCCCCCGGAGTGGCGCCGGTGGAAGTGTTGGTGATTGCACCCAGCCAGCCGATCGATGAAATCGCGGCGCGGCATCGCCAGGAATTGCCGGCGGCGTTGCGCCTGTTCCTGCGTGGGCCGGGGGCGACCAGGACGAGCGGGGCGGGGGTATTGAGTTACTTGCTGTTCGAGGCCGGTTATTGCAGCGAGTTGATCGAGCTGGGGCGGCGCGATGCGTTGGCCAAGCGCGCGGAAATCACTCGGTTCCTGGGGTTGTCCCCAAGCTGAATGTGGGAGCGAGCAGCCCGCTCCCACAGGTTCAGTTAAAAGTGATACTTGACCAGCAGGCTCGCCGTGTCCTGGTTGGTCTTGAATGCGCCGCTGTCTTCAACCCCGTACTTGTTCTTCCAGTAGTCGTATTCGATACCGACATACAGCTGTTTTTCACCCCAGTGCAGCGCCTTGCCCAAGTCATATTTGATCTGTGGGTTGAAGTGCAGGTTGGCGTGGTAGGTGCCACGGGAGGTCTTGTCGTTATCCACCACCCAATCCATGAAACCATCGATCAGCACATTCGAGTCGCCAACCGGGATGGTGTACGACCAGACCGGTGTGATCTGCCAGATGTTGTCGCCCGGGCGATTGCCTTCGGTCTGGCGCTGGTAGAAGTTCAACTGGAAGTAGTCGAAACCCGGGATGTTCAGGTCAAAGCCCGGGCCGAACAGGTATGACTCGTTATCGCCTTCGCCGAACTCATACGTGAAAGCCAGCAATACATCTTTGATCGGGCCGAAAGACAGGTCCTTGTCGAAGATCTTGCCGAATGACAGCCGTGGGCTGAACTCGCCGTAATAAGTGTCCGGGCCGACGTTGCCGTCTTCCTTGCCGTTGTAAAAGATGCGGTCGACGAACAGGAAGTTATCGCCGTACTTCCAGGCATCGGCATGTTCGAACGTGACAGTTTGCTGGATCTGCGGGTTGATGGTGAAGTTCTTGCCCCACAGGTAGGTCAGGCTGTTGTTCTGCCACTGCAACAAATCGCCGGCTACGGCTTGGCCGCCGGCCAGCAGGGAACCTGCCAGCATCAGGCCTTTCAACATAGGTTTCATTCGGTGCTCCCGAGTCAAAGTTTTAGGTTTTTTGTTCTACGCAGGCGCTCTGGTGTGGCGCCTTTGGTTCGCTGCAAAAATCGTCTGTTTGGTCAGCTTTAATGCTTTTAGCAAGAGCTGCGCCAAGCTGTTTAAAAAACCAATAAAACGCCTTCGGCTGCAGTTGATGCAGTCGAGTCCAGTGGTTTTCAGTGCACGTTGGCCGCAGACATTAGGCCCGGATAAGTTGGCCTTGCAGTCAGCTTTTACATTCGCTGTTTTTTTTTGAGTCGATTCGAGCGGGCGCGGAGAATACTGGCTCTCTGGCCTTGGCTCAAGTGCGCCGTAACAGAGCGCGTGGGGCGAGAATGGGGCGCGGCTTGTGGCCGGCCCCAGGTGAATGGCGTGCATGGGAGGTTCCCTGTTCGTTATTGTTTTTATTGTTAACGAAGGAATCAGTGGGTAGGGGCGACAGCGGGTCGTTCGGCCCCCCCGAGGATGTTGAACAGTATGTTCAGCGACAATGCGCTGAGAGTGGCCATGGCAATCCCACTGTGGGTAATCGGGCTCATCCACAGCGGCAGCTGGGCGAAGAACTCCGGGCGCACCACCGGGATCAGGCCCATGCCGATGCTCACCGCCACCAGCAGTTGGTTGCGACGATCGGCGATGTCGGTTTCCTGCAGGATCTTGATGCCGGTCGCCGCCACCATCCCGAACATCGCAATCGCTGCACCGCCCAACACTGCCGGTGGAATCGATGCCACCAGAAAGGCCGCTTTGGGCAGCAGGCTCAGCACCAGCAGAAAGACCCCGGCCATGATCGTCACCGAGCGGCAGCGCACGCCGGTCATCTGTACCAGGCCGATGTTCTGGGCGAAGGAGGAATGCGTGAAGGTGTTGAAGAAGCCGGCGAAGAATGATGCGCCGGCATCACACAGCAAACCACGGCGCAGCATTTTTGGCGTGACTTCCTGGCCGGTGATCTTGCCCAGGGCGAGGAACATCCCGGTGGACTCTACGAAGATGATCACCACCACCAGGCACATCGACAGGATCGGCGCCAATTCGAACTTGGGCATGCCGAAATGCAGCGGCGTCACCACTTGCACCCACGGTGCCAGCGCCAGGCCGCTGAGGTCGACCATGCCGAGCATGCCGCACAAGCCATAGCCGAGCGCCATGCCGATCAGCACTGAGATGTTCACCCAGAAACCGCGCATGAAGCGGTTGATCAGCAGGATAGTGGCCAGTACCAGCGCGGCAATCGCCAGGTAAATCGGCGAGCCGAACGTGGCGGCGGCGCTGCCGCCACCGGCCCAGTTCACGGCCACCGGAAACAACGACAGGCCGATGGCGGTAATGACCGTACCGGTCACCAGCGGCGGGAAAAAGCGCACCACCTTGGACATGAACGGTGCGATCAGCATGCCGAAGAACCCAGCGGCAATGGTTGCACCGAAGATCCCTTGCAAGCCGATCCCGGGCATGCCGGCCATGGCGACCATGCTGCCGACTGCCGCGAAACTGGCGCCCATCATCACCGGCATACGAATGCCCACCGGGCCGATGCCGAACGACTGCACCAGGGTGGCGATACCAGCCACCAGCAGGTCGGCGTTGATCAGGAAGGCGATTTCTTCACGGCTGAGGCCTGCGGCCTGGCCAATGATCAGCGGCACGGCGACGGCGCCGCCGTACATGAGCAAGACGTGTTGCAGGCCGACCAGCAGCAGTTGCAAGAGGGGCAGGCGCACCATCGCGGGCGCGGCAGGGGGCTGCGTTTCTAACTGGGACATGCAACACCTCGAATCTTTTTATTGTTGTGTTGTTTGGAGCGCAATCTGTAGGAGGGGGCTTGCCCCCGATGGCGGTGGTTCAGTCACTGATGTTTTGAATGACACACTGCTATCGGGGGCAAGCCCCTGCCACATTGGAACTGTGTGAACCAATCAGTTGGTGCGGGCCCCCTGGTTGATCCAGGTGCCAATCAGATCCCGCTCCTGCTGGGTCATCTGGGTGATGTTGCCCAGCGGCATGATCTGGCTCGCCACGGCCTGCGCTTGAATGCGCGCCGCCTGCTGCTGGATCTGCGCCGGGGTGTCGAACATCACGCCGGCCGGGGCCGTGCTGAACAGGGGGCTGGTGGGCTTGGCCGAATGGCACACGGCGCAGCGTTCCTGGATCACCCCGTGCACCTTGTCGAAATCAATCGTGGCCTGGGCGGGTGCAGCCGCCGGTTCAGCTGCGGGTGCCGTCGGCGCAGCAGGTTTCAGGCCGCCACCCAACGCTGTTTCCGGCAACGGCTGGTACTCGATGGCGGCGGGGGCCTTGGCTACGTCCGGGGTGGTGGCCAGCGGTTTCGGGCCGGTCACGTAGGCCAGGCAAATCATCGCCAGCGCACCGACCGGTAAGGTCCACGCGTACTTCTGGCTGTTGTGCCGGGTGTTGAAGTAGTGCCGTACCAACACCGCCGCCACTGCGATACCGGCCAGGATCAGCCAGTTGTATTGGCTGCCGTAGGTGCTCGGGAAGTGGTTGCTGATCATGATGAACAGCACCGGCAAGGTGAAGTAGTTGTTGTGTCGCGAACGCAGCAGCCCCTTGGCCGGCAAGGCCGGGTCAGGCGTGCGGTTTTGCGCGATGGCCGCCACCAATGCGCGCTGGGCGGGCATGATGATGCGGAACACGTTACCGACCATGATGGTGCCGATCACGGCGCCCACGTGCAGGTAGGCGCCGCGGCCGCTGAACACCTTGCTGAAACCGTACGCGGCGGCAATCAACAGCACGAACAGGATCAAGCCGAGCAGGGCAGGGCGCTTGCCCAGGGCCGAGTCGCAGAGGAAGGAGTAGACGAACCAGCCGACGAACAGCGAGCCGATGCCCAGCAGTACGCCTTCCGGGCCGCTGAGGCTGCTGCCGGGGGCGAGCAGGTACAAGGTCGGGTTGGAATAGAACACCACGCACAGCAGCGCAATGCCCGACATCCAGGTGAAATAGGCTTCCCATTTGAACCAGTGCAGGTTGTCCGGCATGGTCGGTGGGGCCAGTTTGTATTTTTCCAGGTGGTAGATACCGCCTCCGTGGATCGCCCACAAGTCACCGGCCAGGCCGTCCTTGGGGTTGACGCGGTTGAGGTTGTTTTCCAGCCAGACGAAATAGAAGGATGCGCCGATCCAGGCGACGCCGGTGATCATGTGAACCCAGCGCACGCTCAGGTTCAGCCATTCCAACAGATGTGCTTCCACAGTCTTTACCTCTCGCCTGTCACCCTTGTTGTCGGGTGATCAGACCTTCTCTTATTGGTGGGGGGCGAGGATCAAACGCTCATCCTCTTTGAAAAAATGCTCATCGCAGTTATTGCCTGTGCCACTGCGATCAACCACCAGGAAGTCATCCCGCTTTTCGATCGTCAGCACCGGGTGGTGCCAGACGCCGCGATGGTAATTGATGCCCTGCCTGCCGTTGGTGACGAAGGCGCGGACCAAGCCTGATACAGGTGCATCGCCAAGTGGCGCGACCACGATCAGAAAGGGGTTGCCGAGCAGCGGAATGAAAGCCTGGCTGCCCAGCGGGTGTCTCTCCAGCATGCACACGGTCAGCGGCATCGGCAGCGCGTCGGCGCGGAAGATGCTGATGATCGCGTTGTCTTCTGGCGTGGCGGTTTCTACCGTCGCCAGCTTGTGAAAGCGCATGGTCGACCCGTTGTTGATCATGAAGTGATCGCTGCCATCGGTTTCGATAACGTCTCCGAAAGGGGCAAAGGCTTCTTTGGTCAGGGGTTCGATCATCAGTGTGCGCATGGCTGTCTTCTTAATCTTGTCTATTGATCGCTCCCACGCTCTGCGTGGGAACGTTGCCCTGGACGCTCCGCGTCCGCTCAGGCGTTACTTGGCGACTTTGCCGAGGACACGCAGGCGACTCACACCGCCATCCGGGAACACGTTCAGGCGGATGTGGGTAATCGGCCCGAGTGCCTTGATCTGTTCGGCGAAGGTGTGTTCGGCATGCATTTCCAGCTTCTGCGCCGGCAGCAGTTCGCGCCAGAACAGCGACTGGGTTTCGATCTGGCTGTCGGTGCCGCCTTTCACGAATGCGCCCTGGATCGAGCAGGTGTCCGGGTAGTTGCCCTTGAAGTGCAGGGTGTCGACGATGATCTTCTCGATCTCGCCCGGATGGCCCAGGGCGACGATCACCCAGTCATTGCCCGGTGTACGACGACGCGCGGTTTCCCAGCCGTCGCCCATGTTGATGCCACGGCCCGGGTTCAGAATGTTGCTCATGCGGCCGAAGTGTTCATCGGAGCAGGCCAGGGCGCGACCGCCGTTCAGTGCGGCAGCCAGGTCGACCTGTTCGTTGTCACCCACCGACGACCAGTCGCGGAACGGCACACCGTACACACGCAGACGGGCCACGCCGCCGTCCGGGTAGATGTTGAAGCGCAGGTGGCTGAACGCCTGGTCGTTGTTGATTTCATGGTAGTGGTGGCTGTTGCCTTGCAGCTCGACGGCTGACAGCACTTCCACCCACTGGGTGTTTTCGTCAGGGTCGCCCGAGGCCAGGAAGCAAGCTTCCAGGGACGCCGACGGCGGGTAGTTGCCGGTGAAGAATGAAGTGTCGATGTCCACGCCCTTGATCGAGCCCGGTACGCCCAGGCGGATCACGGCACTGTCGTAGCCTTCGAAGCGCTTGCGGCGTGATTCCCAGCCGTCCATCCACTTGCCGTTGTCATCGAAAACGCCCTCCTTCCACACGGCCGGGGTCGGCTGGAACAGGCGGTTGGCGTCGGCGAACCAGTCATCGGTCACCGAGAGGATCTTGGTGCCCAGGCGGGCATCGGCCAGGTTGACGAACTTTTCGAAAGGTACGGGTTGCGCTTTCATTCTTCTTGTCTGCCTTGGATTGAGTGGCTGGGGATGGTCGTTTAGAGGGTCAGTAATCGGAACAACGCGATCTTGTTGATCTCGGCCAGGGCGCATTTGAACTCGGTGTCCACCGGGTTGTGAATGCGCGTTTCGAACGCGGCCAGGATCTGGTGCCGGTTGCTGCCTTTTACCGCCATGATGAAGGGAAACTTGAACTTGGCCTTATAGGCTTCGTTCAGCTCGGTGAAGCGAGAAAACTCTTCGGCCGTGCACTGGTGAATCCCCGCGCCGGCCTGTTCATCAGTGCTGGCTGCGGTCAGTTGGCCCTGGACGGCGGCTTTGCCGGCCAGGTCCGGGTGAGCGTTGATCAGGGCCAGCTGGCTGGCGTGATCGGCGCTCAACAGGATATCGCTCATACGTTGGTGCAGGGTCTCGATCTGGTCGATCGACGCATCCTGGCCCAGGTCGAAGGCCTTTTCGGCCACCCATGGCGAATGTTCGTAGATGTCGGCGAAGGCGTTGACGAATTCGTCGCGGCCCAGGGTCGAGGGTTTCAGGCTCTGGAATGCAGTCATTTCGCCGCTCCCGCATAGGGATGGGTCGCTTGCCAGTGACGCGCAATGTCCACCCGGCGAGTGAACCAGACGTGCTCGTGACCCTTGACGTATTCAATGAACCGCTTCAACGAAGCCAGGCGCGCAGGACGGCCGATCAGGCGGCAATGCAGGCCGATCGAAAGCATCTTCGGGGCCTCGGCGCCTTCGGCGTAAAGCACGTCGAACGCATCTTTGAGGTACTCGAAAAAGTCATCGCCCTTGTTGAACCCCTGCACCTGGGTAAAGCGCATGTCGTTGGTGTCCAGGGTGTAGGGGATCACCAGGTGTGGCTTGCCGGTGGGGTTGTTGGGTTCCCAGTAGGGCAGGTCATCGTCGTAGGTGTCGCTGTCGTAGAGGAAACCGCCTTCCTCCATCACCAGACGCCGCGTGTTGGGGCCGGTGCGCCCGGTGTACCAGCCCAGTGGGCGCTCGCCGGTCAATTCGGTAAGGATGCGGATAGCTTCGAGCATGTGCTCGCGTTCCTGGGCCTCATCCATGTACTGGTAGTCGATCCAGCGATAGCCATGGCTGCAGATCTCATGGCCGGCGTCGACCATGGCGCGGATCACATCCGGATGGCGTTGGGCGGCCATGGCTACGGCGAAGATGGTCAGCGGAATATCGAATGCCTTGAACAGCTTGAGAATGCGCCACACACCGGCCCGGCTGCCGTATTCGTACAGCGACTCCATGCTCATGTTGCGTGCGCCCTGCAGCGGCTGGGCCGAGACCATTTCCGAGAGGAAGGCTTCGGACTCTTTGTCACCATGCAAGATATTGCGCTCACCACCTTCTTCGTAGTTGAGTACGAAAGACAGCGCAATGCGCGCCTTGCCCGGCCAATGGGGGTGAGGAGGGTTACTGCCGTAACCGATCAGGTCGCGTGGGTAGTCAGCGCTCACTGCAGTCTTCCTTCTTGTTCGTCGTGTTGGCGATGAGTGATTGTATACAACTTATCAGCCACTTTGTAAGCCCGCATTTCTGCATTTTTTCTGCGGGACGCTGTGTGAATGGTGTAGCAAGAAACTTGCCTGGTTGGTCAGCTAATGGACAAAAGGTCGTTTAAAAGCAAGGATTACGTATGAATCGCCTGTTTGAGTACCAGGCGCGGACTGATGCAAAGGTTTGTGATTTTTATTGTGTACAATTTTTTTAAAAAGTGTCTTAATCAGCCATCGCCGGCTTTTTCGCTGCCCTGAAAAAGTGCGGCTCACTCTTTAACTGACCACGGGAGGCGCGCCGACGCCATGGGACGTTTGACTACACACGTTTTGGATGCCGCACACGGCTGCCCCGGCAGCGCGATCAAGATAGAGCTGTATCGCGTCGAAGGCGCGCAGCTTGAACGCGTCGCCACCGCACACACCAACAGCGATGGCCGCTGCGATGCGCCCCTGCTGCAAGGCGATGCCTACCGCAGCGGCGTGTACCAACTGCAATTCAGCGCCGGTGACTACTACCGCGCCCGTGGCGTGCAACTGCCGGAGCCGGCTTTCCTGGATGTGGTGGTGTTGCGCTTCGGGATCAACGCCGAACAGGAGCATTACCATGTGCCGCTACTGATTTCGCCTTACAGCTACTCCACCTATCGCGGTAGCTAGCGTCACCTCGCTTCACACCCCCAAAGCTCTTCGTTGGTTTTCGCCCGCCCACACTGCGGGCTTTTTTATGGGGCATGGGATCAATTATCTAGCGCCCTTGGGCCGACGGCGTTGCCTAGGCTGGGTGCTTTCCTCATTGAGAAGAAAGCACCATGGGTCCGCTCCTCGACACCGATGATTCAGCAGTGGCCGCCGAAGCCGCACTCCAGGGCATCCGCGATCAATTGCGCTGGCGAATCAACACCCATCCACACCACAGCCGCCTGATCAATCAGATCGCCCTTGCCGACCTGCGGTGCAGCGAATCGACCCAAGCGCTGGTTCATCTGCTCGGTCGTTCACCCAAAGTGCTGAATGTGTTGCGAACCGAGCTGCGCAAAGCGTTCGAGATGGACCCGGACAGCCTGATTTTTACCGAACCGAAGCCACCCCGGGCAGCGCAAAAGGTCGATACCTTGACTGATCGGGCCTTGTTCTCGCTGGTGCAGCCGTCGGTGGCGGTCAACGTCAACGCGTTTACCGCGTTGAGCATCAAGGGCCGCCCGCGCCGGCGCTTGCCCTACACCCCATTGCAAGCCTTGCAACGACTGTGTGCGATGGGGCTGCTCGAGGTCTTGGCCGGCGCGCAAAAAGCCTACTGGGACACGCTGGTGCAGGGTTCCTGGCTGACGCGGCGGGAACGTTGGGCTGCGTTGCACACACAGCTCTTCGCCGATCGCGCCTTCATCGCGCGCCAACTCGACGAGTTATCGAGCGCGGGAATGCTGATGGTCCAGGCGGTCATCGACGCCCCGAGCGCCGAAGCCCGGCAGCGTGCCGGCGGTAGCTGGGCCAGTGTGCAAGTGGGTCGGTTGCTGTGGCCCGGCTCACCTGCGCTGGCGATTCCCGGTGCCTTGCATCTATACCGTGAAGGCGAGCCCGTTGATGCGCCCCATGTCCTCTACCTGCCGGGTGGAGGGCGCAATTTTCATGAATACCCCAGCTTCGACGTCCTTCAATGCGGCTTGCTGGAGTTGGGCCGCGAGCGCTTTCACGAACTGTGGCAGTGTTTACCCCTGGATCAGCGCAATGGCGCCTGCCCGCCGGCGGACTTGTCCCCGACAACCCGCTTCGTGCGTGGCCACGCAGTGACCGGCGACGCCCTGGCGCAAGGGGCCGAGGCGTTATTGAGTGGGCAATGGGCCAATGAGTTGGCCTGTGCGATGCAGGTCAATCTCGCGCAGGTGTTTTCAACCGCTCGGCCTCGGCCTCAACCGCTGCAGGCCAGGGCTCTTCTTGCATATGTGGAAGGCGCACGCCAACAACAGGTCGGCGGCGCTCGGCTGGGTCTGCTGCGTGATCAATTACTGCGTTGGGACCGCCAACGCCGGCAGGCAGAGATTGTGTTTGCCAGCACGGCGTCCACGCTGGCGATGCTGACGGTGGAGCGGCAGGTCAAACGCTACGAAAAGGGTTTGGTCACGCTGTTGGCCACGGATGATCCCAGTGCACAGACGCCAGCCTATCAGGCGTTGCGGTCACTGATGAGCCAGCGAGATGTTCATGCGCAAGCGTTGAAAGCCTTGATGCAGGATGCGCCGCAACGTGCACTCGACCTGGTTTTTTGGGCCGAGCGGCCCGGCGGGGCAGGTACGCCCAGACGTGTTTCGTTGTTCCTGAATGCTCAAGCCGAGGCGCTGCGCTCTGAGGTTGAGCTGCAGCACCGGCTCCAGTTGCTGGGTAGCGCGCATCGGGCGCTGATGATTGAAGTCATAGACCAGCCTCTGGCCTCCCGACGTCCGGGCAGTCAGACCCGAGTGATGTCCATCGCCATCGGCAACGAACCCGATGCCTATTACCCCCTGCACAACGTCTGGGTCATCACGACCGCCGCCGCCGTGAGGGTCCCGACCCGCCAGCGACCTGTGGTGGTGTACGCGTTCGGTGCAGCCGGTGGCCTGCTTGCATTTTCCGGGCTGGATGCCTTGACTCAGAGCCTCAAGGTGAGTTTGAGCAGCCGTGACGATTCGGTGCTATGGGGTTGCGTGGAGCACGATAAGCGCCGCGACCTGCGCGCCCACGCTGCGCGTGAAACCCTGAACGTGCGTTACCTCGACATCCCCGGCAAGCCTGCCCTCACCGGCCTCAAGAAACTGCTTGGGACCTACGACCGTTTGCACAGCAGCACTGAGGACATCGCGCGTATTTTCAGTGAAGTGACGGATGCCGGGTTGAGCCGCTCGCTGTTGATGTTCGAGCTGCAAGGCCAATTGATGGTCCCGGCGAACAGCGCGCTGAACCAGGCGCATACCCATGTTGAACTGATGCGCAAGGTCGCGTCTGAGTCGAAGAAAATACCGGCCTGGTTGGCCGCTGCATCCCGTGCCCAGCGCAAGCATTTCAGGCGCTTGTGGCGTTTGCAGTTGAGCAGCGCCTTCGCCTTCGCCCGTCACCTGCAAGACTGCCTGCCTGACCTCGGCTCGTTTGCCCGCCGTGCGCTGACGGACCGCCTGCGCCAGGATGGCATGCCGGCGCAGCTGGATATCGAGCAACCGTTGATTGATCTGCCCGATGATGTGCAGGACAGCTTTTGCGGGTGGGAAAGCCGCTGCTCAGTCGGGGACCGCAAACCCATATTGACCGCTACCCTTGAGCGCACGACGTTCAGCCTGCTGCAATTGGCGCTGCATAACCTGGACCCGTTGGCGCCCTGGACACACTGGCGATTCAACCGCGCCCGCTATCTGCAACCCCAGTGGCAAGAACGCCTGAACGCCGCCTACCTGATCCCCATGGTGGCTTCACTGGATATCGGTGGCGAGTACGACAGGTTGATCCAATCAGTGTTTTATCCGCCTGCCGGTGCTGCCCCCACAGCGACTGAGGGGCGTATTCCCGCGTTATTGAATCGCACGTTGCAAGCGGGTGCTGCACAGCATCCCTACTCGGCGGCTCAGCAGGGACTGACGGCGAGTGCGCAGGCGTTGTTGCGCAGCGCCTTGGCGACGCGAACGCTCCAGCCCGCGCTGCAATTGCATGTGGTGCACCTGGTAGGGCACACCATGCAGCATGATCGCTACATCGCAGGGCTGGTGGTGGTGCAAGACCTGCTCACTGATCAGTGTGTGGTCTATTGGCCCGAAGCTCCGCAAGGGTGGGTACTCACTGAGTACGGCAGCCTGGAACAGGCCCGAGCGCAGTTGAATCGAGTCGGCGCACTGCCTGGCAACGTCAGGCTGCTGGCGCGGCAGGTCGCACCCGGCTGGGCGTTTGAGGCGCTCACTCATCATCCGGCTCGGGCCGCTACGCCTGCTGGGGTGTTCGATATCCCCTATCCCTTGCCGGGCGTTTCCATGGTCAAGGGGATCCTGCAGGGGATCGAGTTCATTCGCTCATTCAACATCAAGCACCTGGAGCCCACGGCGCAACTGAGTGAGATAGAAAGCATCATCCATGAACAGATCGCCAGTGATCCGCAGGACTGGCTGGCGATTGTCGCCACCTCCCACAGCGATGCCCAGGCCTTGCTGTATCAAGCCAACGTGCTCGAACTGCAGCGCCAGGCTCAGGCATCCAGCCGTTCCGGCCAAGAGCTGGAACAGTACCGAGCGCAGCGGCTGGGTGAGCAGGGCCAGACTCGCATTCGCCGGATCGTCGCGTTTCTCTCGCAGTTTTTCTTTCCCTTGTTCGGCGTGCTCAATGATGTGTATGAGCTGCTGCTTGCGGCGCGCCACTACCATCGCTTTGGCGATGCGCACGATGCTGTCGATGTGGGCTTCATGAGCAGTTTTTTGATCGTCGACCTGCTAGTGAATGTCATGCCCGGCCCGAAGCCGGCAGGGCAGGGCACATCGCGTGTCGCTCGCCCCATCGCAAGAGCTGCGTTGGGGCGTATTCATCGCCTGCGCATGTCCGCGCAGGGTGGCTCAACCCGGCTTGCGCCGCCCCCCGTGATGCAGCTCAAAGCCTTGGAACATTTCAAAATCAAGGGCGTGCCCAAAGGGGCCGTGGCGTTGAAGGGGCCGGATCGGTTCGGCATCCATGTGAAGGACGGCGCGTCATTTGTGGCTGACGACACGCACCATTATCCGGTCTACCGACGCGGCAACGAGCCGGCGTTTCGCTTGAAGAACCCCCGGGTCGCCGGCCAGAATGAATTGATCTTGAACAGTCCTCGACAGAGCGAGCGGTTACTCGGCGCAGACGCCCCCCAACCGGTGGCCGGGACGAGTTCAGGCGTGCTCAACCCCTGGCGTGCGCCCGCGTCAGCACCGCCTGACTGGTGGCCACCGGTTTTACGCACCGCGACGGAGGACGCCATCCTGCAGTCATCCAACCCGGCGACCCATTGGCTGGATTGGCGCATGCAGATTCCGGTTACCGAGCAATTGAGTTCCCCGGCGCCCGGGGTGTTTCATGTACCTCTGGCCAGCCCAGGCATTTCCTACAACGCCCTGCGAGTGGCGCCCGCGAATACCAGCCTGGTGGATCCTTTGAGCGGTTATTACCGGCTGCTTCCCCAGGGCGATCAGGCACCGTTGAACCGCATCGTGTTTATTACAAGGGATGAACCGCTGGTGTCCTTGGCCAGTGCCGACATCGAGCGTTGGACCCGCACGGCGCCGAGTGAGCAGCCTCTTCCGGCCTCACGCACTTCAGCCCAGGGGTGGCAGCTTCATCTGCCGCTGTTCGATAAGCCGCTGACGCAGTACGTGGGGGAGGCGTTTCCCACCCTGACCCGTAAAAGCCAAGACTTCACGGTTGCAAGAATGATTGAGTTGTCAGGCCCACGGCGCCCTGCAACGGCCACTCACCTGCTCAATATCCGTGCGACCTTGGACAAGTGGTTGCCTGCTGCCCCTGCAAGGCCCGGTCAGACGGATGATTTGCTGAGAATGTTGCGGCCCACCGAAAGGCGCGGGGTGTCTCTGTTTGTCGGTTACAACGACAAGACCCCGGGCTTTACTCGTATCGATTTTCGCGTGACTGGGTTAGACCCCGCATTACGGCCCGCCCGCAGTAAGCTGGCACTCGAACGAAACAATGCGCAGCTTCCGGCGGTCCGGCGCGTGCTGCAACAGCAGGGTTTCGATGTAGAGGAGATGAGCGTCAGGCATGGCAGAAAGCCCACGAGTGAATTGGTCGCCACCCATCCTCTTTCAAACAAGCTGTACTACATCGCCATTCATTGGGTTGAGCGAGCGTCCATCATATTGCGTGGCGGGCTGACGGATGATTGGTTCAATAAAGCCATCAACCGTCATCCGAGCTCGATGATATTCGCGCGAGTCAAGCGTGCTCTGGAAGAGGGGCGCCTGGTGCGGATCGTGGCGGGCATTCAATGGCCTGTTTCAGGCAAGATCCCACCCAGCGTTTATTTCGTCAAAGTGGCCCCGTCGCCTTGACCAACGACACCATCCCGGCGCCGCCGAACAGCCCGGCGCTGACGCGGTTGAACCAGCTCTGGCCTTTGCCGCTGCGCAAGTAACGCGCAGCGCCATGGGCACTGAGCCCGTAGGCCAGTTTGCACAGCAGGTCGAGCAGGGTCCAGGTGGCGATCATGATCAGCAGTTGCGGCAGGAACGGCTGCTGGCTGCTGAGAAATTGCGGCAGGAAGGCGGCGAAGAACAGGATGTCCTTGGGGTTGCTGGCGCCGAGCACAAACGCTCGGCCAAACAGCGCACGAAAGCGCGGCGTCGCTACCGCCTGCGGCACCACGGCCGCCTGGCTTGGCTGGCGAGATTGCTGCCAGCTCTGCCAGGCGAGGTAGAACAGGTAGGCCGCGCCGAGGATCTTCAAAGCGCTGAACAACTGCTCCGATGCCAGCAACAGGGCGCCCAGGCCCAGGGCCGAGGCACTTAACAGGCAGATCGAGGCAAACACCCCACCGAGAAACGCTGGATACGAACGGCGCAGGCCGTAGTTGAGACTGTTGCTGATCATCAACAATGACAGTGGCCCCGGGATCAGGATCACCACCAACGCTGCGCCGCTGAACAGTAGCCAGGTTTCCAGGTTCATCAGTCACTCCCTTTTTATAGAAATATGAATTTGGCGATAAAGATCGCGCACAGCACCCACAGGCTCACGGAAATTTCGCGGTACTTGCCGGTGCCTGCCTTGAGCGCCACATAGGTGATGAAGCCCAGGGCGATACCGTCGGCGACCGAAAAAGTCAGGGGCATCATGATCGCGGTGACAATCGCTGGGATGCTGTCGGTGGCTTCATCCCAATGGATATGCGCCATGCTCGCCATCATCAACATTGCCACGTAGATCAGCGCCCCGGCCGTGGCGTAGGCCGGAATCATCCCGGCCAGCGGCGCAAAAAACATCGCCGCCACAAACAGCACGCCTACGGTCACGGCCGTCAACCCCGTGCGGCCGCCGGCGGCGACACCGGCAGCGCTTTCCACGTAGCTCGTCACTGGCGGCACGCCGACCATGGCACCGAACACGCTGGAAGCACTGTCGGCTTTCAGCGCGCGGGACAGGTTATCGATCTTGCCGTCGGCATTGACCAGCCCGGCGCGCTGCGCGACGCCCATCAGTGTACCTGCGGTGTCGAACATGTGTACAAAAAGAAAAGCGAATACCACGCTGATCATGCTGACATTGAATACACCCTTCACATCCATGGCCATCCAGGTCGGTGCCAGGCTCGGCGGCGTGGAGAGAATGCCGTTGTAGTGCACCAGGCCCAGGCCCCAACCGGCGAGGGTCACGGCGATGATGCTGATCAGGATCGCACCGAACACGCGGTGGTAGCTGAGGATGGCAATCAACAGGAAACACACGGCCGCCAGCAGCGGTGCCGGTTCGTGCAGCGAGCCGAGCTTGATCAGCGTGGCGGGGCTGTCGACGATGATGCCGGCGGTTTTCAAGCCAATCACCCCGAGGAACAGGCCCACGCCCGCGCCCATGGCATGGCGCAGGCTGACCGGGATGCTGTTGAGCAGCCATTCGCGCACGCGGGACAATGTCAGGCCCATGAACAGCACGCCGGAAATAAACACGGCACCCAACGCGGTTTCCCAGTGGTAGCCCATGGTGCCGACCACGGTGTAGGTGAAAAACGCATTCAAGCCCATGCCCGGCGCCAGGCCCACGGGCCAGTTGGCGTACAGGCCCATCAACAGGCAGCCCAACGCGGCGGCGATGCAGGTGGCGACGAATGCCGCGCCGTGATCGATACCGGCGTCGGCCATGATGTTGGGGTTGACGAAGATGATGTACGCCATGGTGATGAAGGTGGTGAGGCCGGCGATCAGTTCGGTCTTCACTGTGGTGCCATGCAAGCTGAGTTTGAACAGGCGTTCCAGCCAACTGTTGCCAGGCGGGGCGATTTCCAGCGTAGGGGCTTCGGATTTGCGGCTATCCACAGCGAGTACTCCTCAAGAGTTTTATTGTTATTTCCCGCGCCGGTCACGAATGTGGGCAACAGCGCTTTGAGGTACTGGCGGGTTTTGTTGACCAATAGGTCAGGAACTCGCACGCAGAGGATTATGCTTTTGTATACAAATAAAGCAAATAATGTTTTCGATCAGCTGCGCAAAAGATGATGAAAGGCTAATTCGCCGCACTCAGCGCCTGATTCACCGCCAGCCATCCCGTCACGGCGTCTTCCCCGGCTTCGTTGAAGGCGCGCTGCAACAACTTCACTTGCTCGCGGCGCAATGACTGCTCGAAACGCTGGCCTTCTTCGGTCAGTTCCAACAGGCGTTTGCGCTTGTCGGTCTCGGACGCAACGCTGTTGACCAGGTGCATTTCCTGCAATTGGCGCAGGGGCATGTTCAGCGCCTGTTTGCTCACGCCGAGCAATTCCAGCAGTTGCTTCACGCTGATTGCCGGGTAGCGCGCGATAAAAAACACGATGCGCTGATGCACACGGCTCAGGCCACGGCGTCCGAGCATCTCGTCGGCCTTGGCCGTAAAGGCCTGGTAGCCGAAGAAGAACGCTTCCATGGCCGCTTGCTGGGCGGTGGGGTTTTTAAGGTCAAGCATATTGACGTATCCGTGCAAGTCGTCGTAATTTCGGTCAACCAGTTTGACGTATTTCCCACAGGCTTCGCTAGCGGTGACCTTATGGCCTTCTCTGAACGTGTTACGCGCCTCAAAAGCTCCTTGATCCGTGAAATCCTCGCGGCGGCCCAGCGCCCGGAGGTGATGTCCTTCGCCGGTGGCCTGCCTGCCGAAGCGATGTTGCCCGCGTTGAATTGGGACGATATGCCGCTGAACATGGGCCAATACGGCATGAGCGAAGGCGAGCCTGCGCTGCGCGAATTGCTGGCGGCCGAGGCCCGTGCGTTGGGCGTGGCGTGCCAGGCCAGCCAGGTACTGGTGGTCAGCGGGTCCCAGCAAACCCTGGACCTGGCGGCCAAGTTGTATATCGACAAGGGCACGCCGATTATGCTGGAAGGTCCGACCTACCTGGCCGCGCTGCAGATCTTCCAACTGTTCGGCGCCGACTGCCTCACCGTGCCACTGGAAGCCGACGGCCCCAACCTGGCGCAATTGCGCGCCAGCCTTGAACGCCATCAACCGGCGTTCATCTACCTGATTCCGACCTTTCAAAACCCGTCGGCCGTGCGTTACAGCGAGGCCAAGCGCGAAGCCGTAGCCGCCTTGCTCGATGAGTTCGGCGTGACCCTGATCGAAGACGAGCCCTACCGCGAACTGACCTTTGATGGCGGCAGCGCACAGCCCATCGTCGGGCGCCTGAAAAAAGCCAGCTGGATCTACACCGGCACGGTTTCCAAGACATTGTTGCCCGGCCTGCGCGTGGGTTATCTGATCGCCAGCCCGGATTTGTTCCCGCATCTGCTCAAGCTCAAGCAGTCAGCGGACCTGCATACCAATCGCGTCGGCCAGTGGCAGGCGATGCAATGGATCGGCACTGAAAAATACCAGCAGCACCTGGTGCAATTGCGCAGTTTTTACCGTGAGCGCCGCGACGCATTCCAGGCCGCGTTGGTGCGTCATTTCAACGAACTGGCCGACTGGCAAGTGCCCCAGGGCGGATTATTCTTCTGGCTGACCTTGAAACAACCCCTCGATACCCGCACCTTGTTGGCGCAAGCATTGGCGCAGGGCGTCGCGTTCATGCCCGGTGAACCGTTCTTTTCCGAGCCGGATCAGCATCCGGGCTCGTTGCGACTCAATTTCAGCCATATTGACCCGGCCCGCCTGGACGAAGGTCTCAAGCGCCTGGCCGCGGTGGTCCGTCAAGCACAGCACGCGCAAGCGGCATAAGGGGAGCCCCATGTACAAGGTTTATGGCGATTACAAGTCGGGCAACTGCTACAAGATCAAGTTGATGCTCAATCTGCTGGGCATTGCGTACCAATGGGTCGATGTCGATATCCTCAACGGCGACACCCAGACCGCCGAGTTCCTGGCCAAGAACCCGAATGGCAAGATTCCGGTATTGGAACTGGAAGACGGCACCTGCCTGTGGGAATCCAATGCGATCCTCAACTTCCTGGCCGATGGCAGCGAGTTTTTGCCCTCCGAACCGCGCCTGCGCACCCAGGTGCTGCAATGGCAGTTCTTCGAGCAGTACAGCCATGAGCCGTACATTGCCGTGGCGCGGTTTATCCAGTTTTACCTGGGCCTGCCGCAAGAGCGCCTGGAGGAATACCAGAAGCTGCACAAGGGCGGCTACAAGGCGCTCAGAGTCATGGAGCGTCAACTGCAACTCACGCCGTATCTGGTGGGAGAGCAGTTCTCGATTGCCGACGTAGCCTTGTATGCCTACACCCATGTGGCCCATGAAGGTGGTTTTGACCTGGGCGCTTATCCGGGGGTGCAGGCCTGGTTGGCTCGCGTTGCCAGCCATCCCAGGCATGTGCCGATGCTGGGCTGAGGTGCGCGATTGCGGCGTGCGGGCAGTGACTCACCAGCATCGCTTTGCCGGGCGTGGCGCTAGGGAGCGAGTTGTTCGCCCAGCAGGTCAAAACAGCGTTGCGCAGCCGGGCTCAAGCCCAGGCCGCTACGTCTGATCAAGCCGATCTCCCGGCTCACCCCGGGATGATCGATACGGATACGGCTCAGGCCTTCCAGGCTGTCCGCCGCCGACTCCGGCAGTACGCTGATCCCCAGCCCTTGGCGTACCAGTGCCAGCACTGTCGACATGTAGTTGGCTTCCATGCCGGCATTCATCGTCAAACGTGTTTGATCGAATAGCTCATCCACTTGCTCGCGCACGCTGCTGTCTCGGCCGGTCAGGATGATCGGCTGGTCCGCCAGTTGCTCCAGGGTCAGTTGGCGATGGCGGGTGAGGGGATGATCCACCGGCACGAAGGCACACAGGCGGTCATTGAGCACCGGTACGAAGTCCAGGCCATGGCTGAGCCTTGCGCGTACGCCAATCCCGAAATCCACTTCACCTGCACGCACCTGCGCATGAATGCGATGGGCCACCAAGTCGTGCAGGCGTACCTCGATCCCGGCAAAACGTTCACGAAACAGCCGCAACGCCGGCGGCAGGGCACCGGCACACACCGAAGGCAGGGCGGCGATGGTGACCACGCCTCGGCGCAGGGCCGCCAGATCGCGCGAGCCGGTGACGATGTTGTCCAGGTCCAGCAGCAGTTTTTCCATGGGGCCGCGCGCGTCCCGGCCGGCGGCGGTGATGCTGACGTGGCGCGGGCTGCGGTCGAGCAGGGCGACGCCGAGCCAGTCCTCCAGTTGTTGCACCTGCACGGTCAGGGCCGAAGGTGACAGGTGCAGCTCGTTGGCCGCCTTGGTGAAACTGCCGGTGCGGGCCACGGCAAGGAAAGCCTGGATGTGTTGGATTGAATTCTTCATTGGGATTGCTTCATTTTGTTTTTCCGAACGCTGGTCGGTGAATATTCCAATTTACAAAGACTAACCCGCTTCCAATACTCCAGGGAAAACAATAACCGGCCAACCAGGCCG
This sequence comes from Pseudomonas palleroniana, assembly GCF_022836895.1. NCBI lineage: Bacteria > Pseudomonadati > Pseudomonadota > Gammaproteobacteria > Pseudomonadales > Pseudomonadaceae > Pseudomonas > Pseudomonas palleroniana. The sequence goes on from NZ_CP092411.1 coordinate 2,500,314, forward strand.
CTCTGGAGTCCCCCATGCTCGCAACCCTGGGTGTCATTACTATCCTGTGCCTGCTCGCTGCCGTCATGAGCAAACGCCTCTCACCGCTGGTGGCCCTGATCGCCTTGCCGATCATCGCCGCGCTGCTCGGCGGGTTCGGCCTGCAAACCAGCGCCTTCATCATCACCGGTATCAAGAACGTCGCCCCGGTGGTGGGCATGTTTGTCTTTGCCATCCTGTTTTTCGGGATCATGACCGATGCCGGCATGCTCGACCCCATCATTGATCGCATCCTGCGTACGGTAGGGACGCGTCCTACGCGAATTGTTGTAGGCACCGCGACCCTGGCGCTGCTCGTGCACCTGGATGGCTCCGGCGCGGTGACCTTTCTGGTCACGGTGCCGGCGATGCTGCCGCTGTATACGCGGCTGGGCATCGACAAGCGCATCCTGGCCTGTGTATGTGCCATGGCGGCCGGGGTCAACTTCCTGCCGTGGACCGGGCCGGTACTGCGCTCGTCAGCCGCGCTGCATGTGCCGGTGGCGGATCTGTTCCAGCCGCTGATTCCGGTGCAGGTCGTCGGCCTGGTATTTGTCTTCGCGTGTGCCTGGTGGCTGGGCCGGCGTGAGGAAAAACGCCTGGGCCTGGGCGCCGGCTCGACGGTGGATGCGGTGCCGCAGCGGGTGCTCAGTGACGCGGATATCCAGCTGCGCCGCCCTCGGCTGTTCTGGGCCAACCTGATTCTCACCGTGCTGGTGATGGTGGTGATGATTGCCGGCTGGGTCGACCCGGTGGTGATGTTCATGCTCGGCACCGTGGTGGCGCTGTGCATCAACTACCCGAACGTGGACGCCCAGCGTGCGCGCATCGACGCCCACGCCAAGACCGCGCTGACCATGGCCAGCATCCTGCTCGCCGCCGGCGTGTTCACCGGCATCATGCAGGGCACCGGCATGCTCAAGGCGATGGCCGAGGTGGCGGTGGCGCAGATTCCTGCGGGCCACGGCAAGCTGATCCCGGCGGTGGTGGGTTTTATCTCCATGCCGTTGAGTCTGCTGTTTGACCCCGATTCCTACTATTTCGGCGTAATGCCGGTGATCGCCGAAGTCGGCAAGGCACTGGGTGTCGACCCACTGCAAGTGGCCCAGGCTTCGTTGCTGGGGGTACACACCACCGGCTTCCCGGTCAGCCCGCTGACCCCGGCGACCTTCCTGCTGGTGGGCTTGTGCAAGATAGAACTGGCCGATCACCAGCGCTTTACCATCCCTTTTCTGTTTGCCGCGTCGGTGTTGATGACCCTGACCGCGTTGCTCCTGGGAGTGATTTGAGATGAAAACCTTGCGCATCGGTTCCGGCGCCGGCTATTCCGGTGACCGTATCGAACCTGCCGTGGAACTGGCCGAACAGGGTGACCTGGACTACCTGGTGTTCGAATGCCTGGCTGAACGCACCATTGCGCTGGCGCAGCAAGCACGCATCAGCGACCCGCAGGGCGGTTATGACCCGTTGTTGAGTGAGCGCATGCGCCGTGTGTTGCCATTTGTGGGGCGGCACGCGGGGCGTCGTCGCCTGCGGGTGATCACCAACATGGGCGCAGCCAACCCGGTCGCGGCGGCGATTGAAGTGCGGCGAATTGCCGATGAGTTGGGGTTGAACCTCAGGGTAGTGGCTGCAATCGGCGACGATGTCTTGGCGACCCTGCGGCCCGAACAACGGCTGGATAACGGCCAGACCCTGGGCTCCTTGGGCAAGCGGCTGATTTCGGCAAATGCCTACTTGGGGGTCGACGCTATTTTGCAGGCGCTGCACGCGGATGCCGACGTGGTGATTACCGGGCGGGTGGCTGACCCTTCGTTGTTTCTGGCGCCGCAGATGTTTGAGTTCGGCTGGGCGGCGGATGATTGGCAGCGCCTGGGGCGCGGCACGTTGGTGGGGCATTTGCTGGAGTGCGCGGGGCAGGTCAGTGGTGGGTATTTTGCCGATCCCGGTGTGAAGGATGTGGCAGACCTCGCCCGTCTGGGGTTTCCCTTGGCCGAGGTGGATGCCGAGGGGGAGGCGGTGATTACCAAAGTCTCAGGTTCCGGCGGGCGGGTCAGCCGTGCCACCTGCACCGAACAATTGATCTACGAAGTGCATGACCCGGCGGCGTACTTGACCCCGGACGTGACAGCGGACTTCTCTCGGGTGGCGTTCGTGGAGGAGGGGATTGATCGCGTTCGCGCCCAGGGTGCCGCTGGGCATGCACGGCCCGAGCAGTTGAAGGTGAGCGTCGGTTACCTGGACGGTTGGATTGGCGAGGGGCAGATGTCCTACGGCGGGCCGGGTGCGGTCGCACGGGCGCAGTTGGCCCGGGATATCGTGCTCAAGCGCCTTGATTGGACGGGCGTGAAGATGCAGGACGTGCGGGCCGAACTGATCGGCATGGATTCACTGCACGGCCCGCGCAGCAGCGTCGAACCCTGGGAAGTCCGCCTGCGCGTCGCTGCCCGTTGCGAAGATCGCGACGAGGCGGTGCGGGTCGGCAATGAAGTGGAAACCCTCTACACCAACGGCCCGTCAGGCGGCGGCGGTGCGAGCAAGAGCGTACGCCAGGTAGTGGCGGTGGCATCGTTGATGGTGCCGCGTAGTGTGGTCAACCCGAGGATCCAGGCATGAAGTTGCATACCTTGGCCCATTCCCGCACCGGGGATAAAGGCGATACGTCGAATATCTCGATCATTGCCTACCGCGCCGAAGACTACCCATGGCTATGTGAACAGCTGACAGCCGAACGCGTGGCCGAGTATTTTGCCGGTCTGCGCGAGCCGGGTGCAGCGCCGGTACGCCGTTATGAATTGCCGAACGTGCAGGCGCTGAACTTCGTGTTGCCCGGGATTCTGCGCGGTGGCGTCACCCGTTCGCTGGCGCTGGATGCGCATGGCAAGTGCCTGGGTTCGGCGTTATTGGATCTGGATTTGGCGACACGCTGACTGTGGGAGGGGGCAAGTAAGCGATAGAGCGGGCGATGGATAAACTGTGGGAGGGGGCTTGCTCCCGATAGCGGTGTGTCAGGTTCAGAAACCGTGACTGACACACCGCCATCGGGAGCAAGCCCCCTCCCACAGTGACAGCGTTAAGCTTTAACTGACTGGTGTTAGGGCAAGCCCTCTCCCACTATTTGATCGGTATCGGTCAGTCAGATCGCGGCGAAACGCTTGTCCAGGTAATCGATGATCACCTTGGAGTCATACATCCAGGTGGTCTCGCCGTTTTCTTCAATGCGCAGGCACGGCACTTTGATCTTGCCCCCTTGTTCCAGCAGGGTCTGGCGGTCGTGCTCGTTATTCTTCGCGTCCTTCAACGCCACCGGCACATTCAGGCGGTGCAGGGTGCGACGGGTCTTCACGCAGAACGGGCAGGCATGGAACTGATACAGGGTCAGGTCCTTGGCGGCGGCGTTGACCGTGGCCTGTTGTTCGGCGGAACGCTGCTTTTTGCGCGGACGGGTAAGCAAGTCGCCCGCGATGATGACGTGGCCGAGGCCCACTCGAAGTGCTTTGACGAACATGGCTGAAACCTCTTGCCCGATACAGAAGGGGCCGCAGCTTACCTGAATTTCGCGGGCGAAAAAAAACCGGCGATGAATGCCGGTTTTTTCTTACCCAACCTGTTATTTGATCAGGCTGAGGAATTCGCTGCGGGTGGCCGCGTTTTCGCGGAATTCACCGAGCATCACCGAAGTGATCATCGATGAATTCTGTTTCTCCACACCGCGCATCATCATGCACATGTGCTTGGCCTCGATCACCACCGCCACGCCCAGGGCGCCTGTGACTTGCAACACGGCATCGGCGATCTGGCGGCTGAGGTTTTCCTGGATCTGCAGGCGACGCGCATACATGTCGACAATCCGCGCGACCTTCGACAGGCCCAGCACTTTGCCGCTCGGGATGTAGGCAACATGGGCCTTGCCGATAAACGGCAACAGGTGGTGTTCGCACAGCGAGTACAACTCGATGTCCTTGACCAGCACCATTTCGCTGTTGTCAGAGCTGAACAAGGCACCGTTGGTGACTTCTTCCAGGGTCTGCTCATAGCCGCGGCAAAGGTACTGCATCGCCTTGGCGGCACGCTTTGGCGTGTCGAGCAGGCCCTCGCGGGAAACGTCCTCGCCGAGCTGGCCGAGGATCGCGGTGTAATTCTGTTCCAATGTCACAGAGCTTTATTCCGTATGGGTTCTAGAAGGGTACGGTTTCTGCCTGTACCAAAAATGTTTACCAATCAAGCGTTGGTTCATACCTGCCATTGGGCACATGGTAGCGTAAGTGTGGCGGCAGTTGTATTGCCCTTCAATGCGACGAGCGCCGCGTGCAGGGTTTGTCGGTCAGAAAACCCCTTCTGCATGCGTCCGGATGCCCGTTTTTCGGTGCGGTAGCGTGACGCACCTGCTGCTCGTGACCAGCCAGTTTGCAGTTGAAAAAAAGCCCGCAATCGCGGGCTTTTCAGATGACTCAGGGCCTATTTGAAAAGGCCGCCGATGGCATTGATCGCATCGGCGGCCTTATTCACGTTTTGCTGTCGCTGTGGGTCGGTGTTCACTTGGGCTTGGGCGTTATAGCCGGTATTGCTGCAGGTTTTGTTTGTCTGCGTCAGCGCGGCTTGAAACGCGCTGGCGCGCAACGTATCGCCCTTGGCATTCGCCGCGTTGAGGTTCGCCTGCAGGTCGCGGATCTGTTGCTGGCAGGAGGCGATACTGGCGTTGTTGGTGTTGTTGTTGGTGTTTGCTCCACCCAGAGCAGACGAGAGAGCGCCCGTCAGTGCGGTCAAGTCAGCGGCATGGATGGGGAGGCAGATCAGACTCAGCAGTGCTGCGGATGGAGCGAGCTTGGAAAGACGCATGGCAAACCTCAATGTTTAATCGTCCGCACAAACCTGGGCACCGAGCGGGTGCAGGACGATATCCATAAGGTGAGCGCTCGGTTGGAGCGAAATACTATTTGGTCAATTTTTGAGCTTCAACATTCGATTTTCGTAAATGTGCGGCCTTTCACGTTATCCGGCCGCTACGAAAAACGAACAACTCAGTGTTTTCGCCTTATCCGGTTACTCGTCGCGCCCTTCCATCATGGTGCGCTTGAGCATCACATACACCGCGCCGGCGCCGCCGTGGCGGGCCTGGCATGAGGTAAAACCGAGTACCTGGGGGTGCTGGCGCAACCAGGTGTTGACGTGGCTCTTGATCATCGGGCGCTTGCCGTCGAGCCGCACCGCCTTGCCGTGGGTGACGCGCACGCAACGGATTTCGAATTTCGTTGCTTCGGCCAGGAAGGCCCAGAGGGTTTCGCGAGCTTTTTCGACGTTCATGCCGTGCAGGTCAAGGCTGCCTTCGAACGGGATCTGCCCGACCTTGAGTTTACGCATCTGGCTTTCCTGCACGCCGTCGCGGGCCCACATCAACTCGTCTTCGGGGCCGACATCGATCACGAACTGGTCTGACAGACCGTCGACGGTGGTGGCATCGGCGCGCACAGTCGCGGCCTGGCGCAACTTGGCAATCTGCGCCCGGTCGGTCTTGGGTTTGCCGGTGTCGGCGCGGTCGTGCTTGATCGGCTTGACGCCGCGCAGCTCGTTTTTGAACAGGGAAAAATCGTCGTCTTGCATGTCGGCCTCCGCGAAGGGCGGGCAGTTTACCTAAATCGCGGCGGCCAGGGCGCAGGAAACGCTATCCAAGCGCCATCAGTCGTGCTTTTTCATCAGGTGTGCAGCGATGTTCAGTGACAAGGGTTGGCGCATCCGTCGACGGCTGCGACGCCACAACCACACGCCCAACCACAGTACCAACAGGCCGGCCACCAACAAAATGGCCGAACCGCCAGGGCTGGTATTCAGCTCACCCAGGGCGGGTGAGTGCCCCGACAAACCGGCACCACCAGCGCCGGCCAACAGCAGACCTACTATCGCCAACAGCGCGGCAAAGCCGGCGACCAGGCGCAGACGCCAGTTGCTCGGGCCCTTGGGGCGCAAGCGACGAGCATCAAAACCATCGGATATCTTCATTCCGACCTTTCCTCCAGGGTATCGGCCCTTCGACCGGAAGATACACAACTTGTTCCTGGGAGAGAGGTAAATGCGCCAAATGAGAGGGCATTGCGGATGAGCGGGGCGATTAACACGCCACGCCGCTCATCAGATGTCGATCAGATCAGATCTTTGGTCAACGCCAAGGTCGCAAAGTTGTCGGCCATGATGGCCATTTCGGTCTGTTGCACGTGCTCGGCACTCAGGACGCCACCTTTGTAAGGCAGGTCGCGGGTGGCGCAGGCGTCTTCCACCAGGGTGCAGCGAAAGCCCAGGTTCTTGGCGGCGCGCACGGTGGTGCTGACGCTGGAGTGGCTCATGAAACCGCAGACGATCAAGTCCAGGGAGCCGAGGTCCTGCAGGTGTTTTTCCAGGCCGGTCCCGTGGAAGGCGCTGGGCAACAGCTTGCCGATAACGGTTTCGTCACCGAGCGGTTCCAGGCCCGGAATGAATTCGCCGCGCTCGCCTTGCGGGTCAAAGAGGCCGCCGACGGTACCCAGGTGGCGCACATGCACGATCGGGCGCCCGGCGTTGCGGGCTGATGACACCAGTTGCTTGATATGACTGACGGCTGCATCCATGCCGGAGAGGGCAAGCGGACCGCTGAGGTATTCCTTTTGGGCGTCGATGATCACGAGGGTCGCATGATTCAGGTTGGCTGCTGCATAACCACGACCGCTGAGTTGAAACATCGTCTTTGGAACGGACATTCTGGGGCTCCTGTGAGGGGGGCTTTTGTGACATTGTCCACTGGCTGAGCGGTTCTGTGAATCGCTACCATCGTAAGGTACGCCGTTGTTGACGTGCAGCGATGTCAAGAGGGTGGCTTGTTGAGTCCAATGATGGCAAATGGAATGAAATCCGACGGGTGGTGAGGTGTTTTCGTACATCGAAGGGACAGGCGAAGGCTGTTAGAATCGCCAGTCGTTTTTTCCAGGAGTCTGCCCCGTGATTACATCCCGCCTGCGCACTTTGCGCGACCATATCCGTTGGGCTGTCAGCCGTTTCCATGGGGAAGATCTGTTTTTCGGCCATGGCACCGACAATGCCTGGGACGAAGCCCGGCAATTGGTGCTCGGCGCCTTGCACCTGCCCTGGGAAATTGCCGACAGCTACCTGGACTGCAACCTCGAAGAAGAGGAAATCTCCCATGTGCAGCGTTTGTTGCATCGCCGCATCCACGAGCGTCTACCCACGGCTTACCTGCTGAAAGAGGCTTGGTTCTGTGGCCTGTCGTTTATCGTCGACGAGCGCGTGTTGATCCCGCGCTCGCCGATCGGCGAACTGATCGAAAACCGCTTCGAACCCTGGTTGGCCCAGCCACCGGCGCGCATTCTCGACCTGTGTACGGGCTCCGGCTGCATTGGTATTGCTTGTGCTTATGAATTCCAGGAGGCCGAGGTGGTGCTGGCCGACTTGTCTTTTGAGGCATTGGAAGTCGCCAACCAGAACATCGAGCGCCATGGCGTCGATGAGCGAGTCTACACCGTGCAAGGGGATGGCTTTGACGGCCTGCCGGGTCAGCGGTTCGACCTGATCGTGTCCAACCCACCGTATGTGGATGCTGAAGATTTTGCCGACATGCCGGAGGAATACCAGCACGAGCCGGAGCTGGGCCTGGCTTGCGGTGATGATGGCTTGAACCTGGTGCGGCGCATGCTGGCCGAGGCGGCGGACCACTTGACCGAGAAGGGCTTGCTGATCGTCGAGGTCGGCAACAGCCAGGTGCACGTCGAGGCGTTGTACCCGGAAGTGGACTTCGCCTGGCTGGATTTTCAGCGCGGTGGCCACGGCGTATTCATGCTCACGGCAGAACAGTGCCGGGCGCATCAGGCAGTGTTTGCTGCCAGGGTCTAAGCCGGTCAGTGTGAACCCGATCAATGTGGGAGGGGGAAAGCCCCCTCCCACTGTTTATTGCATTTCATCCCGCTGTCAGCGGTGCGTGGCAATCCAGATCAGCAAGCCTGCCTGAAACACGGTAAACGCAACCAGGCAAGTGATGGTGAAGCGCAACCCGCTGTCCTCACGCTTGAACTTGGTGACCTTTTCCTCTTCCTTGCGCAACTTCACTTCATGCTCGGCCAGGTTGTGCTCGGCCTGTTGCAGCATCTGTGCGGCCTCGAGAATCTCCACGAACTGCACCTTCTCGGTGTTCCAGCTGTCGAGTACTTCGCTGACTTTGCCCGGCTGCACGTTGCCTTTGAGGTGCTGTACGTCGGCGTAGGCCACGTCAAAACCCTGGATGCGCAGGAAATGATCACGGCGCAGGCGCGTGGCTTCATTCAGGGCGTCTTTGTTGGCCAGGTCCACGCCGTCGACGCGGTAGTGTGACCACTTCTTTTTGGCCCACGCCGCGCCCTGGGCGACCAGGAAACGGCCGAGGCCGCGGTTGGCCGGTTCGATTTCCAGGCTGTTGCCCGGGCCGAAGTGCACGCGGTGGGTATCGTGATCGACCCAGATATCCAGGTGGTTCTGCTCACGGCGCACGCGTTGCGCCGGCAACTGGATGACCATGCGCAACAGGCTGCGATGTTTGTCGTGGCGCTCGGCATAACCGAATTGCACAAAGCGCAAGGGCCGTGCGCCGGTCGCGCGGTCCGTGGTCAGCGGCGCCAGGCGCAGCATCTTGAAATGTTCGGCCTGTACGTCCGCCCACGGCAGCGCCGCCGCCTCGACGGCCTCGGTTTTTTCAGCCGGGGTGTCGGCGGTAGGTTCTGGTGTAGCTTCGGTGGTTGTCATGCGGTGCGATCCTGTCCAAGCCTTGCGAGTCGGCAGTCTTTTTACTGTCGACTCTGGGCTTATCGGCCGCGTTCTTCAGGACTGGAGGCAAATAGTCGCTTAACGGGGCCCAAGTCCGTCGATAAAGCGCACGATGCGCTGGCCCAGCTCGGCCGCGAGGGGCAGTTGCGGGTCGTTGTAGGACTCCAGTTGTTCCTTCACATCCTTGGGGATGATGCGCATCACGTGGTTCATCCCCTCGATTACCGTGAGTTGCGCGTCCGGCTTGGCTTTTTTCAACAGTTGGGCATCGGCGACGCCGACCTGAATGTCGTGGGTACCCTGGATGATCAGCGCCGGCATCTTCAATCTGGCGAACGCGGCCGAAGGATCGGCGCGAAACAGGCTGATCAGGTAAGGCTGCACGCTGGGTCGGAAAATACCTTCCAGCGGGCGAGGCACATCGGCATCCACTTGACCGGCCTTGAGGTGATCGAGGATCTCATTACTGCGCAGCAGCAGGGCCGGAGGTAGATGGTCGGCCAGTTGCTGGCGAATCACCTGGTCTACCGGCCGGGCGCTGCCGGAGAGGGAAATGACGCCCGCGGGGTCAAGTTGCGGCGCGGCGAGGGCGGCCACCAGCGCGCCTTCGCTATGGCCCAGCACGATCAGCGGGCCCAGGCGGGTGTCGTGCTTGAGCAGCTTGCCCCAGGCCACGGCGTCGGCCACATAGGCGTCGAGGGTCAGGTTGCGCTCGTCCGGGGTTGCGGCGAGGCTGGCGGCCACCCCGCGCTTGTCGTAGCGCACGCTGGCAATGTTATTGCGGGCCAGCACCCAGGCCAGGCGCTTGAGGCTGTCGTTGCGTGCGCCGTCGGCGCTGTTGCCGTTGCGGTCAGTGGGGCCGGAGCCGGCGATGATCAGTACCACCGGCACCGGCTTGTCGGATTTGGGCAGCAGGAGCGAACCGAATAACTCGCCGCTGCCGGTGTCCAGGCTGATAGGCCGTTGCAGCACGACAGGGGAGGCGGCGAAGCCAAGGCTGGAAAACAGGGTGAGGGTCAAAAGCAAAACTCGTAGCATCATCGCGCCATTATCAGGAAGGTGCCGGTTGGACCAACGTCTACCGGTAAGGTTTCGAGGATGAACTAGTCCGATAGCCTGCGTATACTGGCCGCCTTAAGTTATTACGGTTGACTTGATTCAACTGATTTCACGGAGCGCCCTGCATGTCCGGCAATACCTTCGGCAAGCTGTTCACTGTCACCACCGCGGGCGAAAGCCATGGCCCGGCGTTGGTCGCCATTGTCGACGGCTGCCCGCCTGGCCTCGAGCTGTCCCTGGAGGACTTGCAGCGTGACCTGGACCGCCGCAAGCCCGGCACCAGCCGTCACACCACCCAGCGTCAAGAGCCCGACGAAGTCGAAATCCTTTCCGGCGTCTTCGAAGGCCGCACCACCGGTTGCGCCATCGGCCTGTTGATCCGCAACACCGACCAGAAGTCCAAGGACTACTCGGCGATCAAGGATCTGTTCCGCCCGGCCCACGCCGACTACACCTACCATCACAAATACGGCGAACGCGACTACCGCGGCGGTGGCCGCAGCTCGGCCCGCGAAACCGCAATGCGCGTGGCGGCCGGTGCCATCGCCAAGAAATACCTGGCCACCCAGGGCATCGTCATCCGTGGCTACATGAGCCAACTGGGCCCGATCGAAATCCCGTTCAAGACCTGGGACAGCGTTGAAGATAACGCCTTCTTCAGCCCCGACCCGGACAAGGTGCCGGAACTGGAAGCCTACATGGACCAGTTGCGCCGCGATCAGGACTCCGTCGGCGCCCGGATCACCGTGGTCGCCGAGGGTGTGAAGCCGGGCCTGGGCGAGCCGATCTTCGACCGCCTGGACGCCGAGCTGGCCCACGCCCTGATGAGCATCAACGCGGTGAAGGGCGTGGAAATCGGCGCCGGTTTCGCCTGCGTGTCCCAGCGCGGCACCGAGCATCGTGATGAACTGACGCCGCAAGGTTTCCTGAGCAACAACGCAGGCGGCATCCTCGGCGGTATTTCTTCCGGCCAGCCGATTGTTGCGCACCTGGCGCTCAAGGCCACATCGAGTATCACCACGCCTGGCCGTTCGATCGACGTGCACGGCAACCCGGTGGACGTGATCACCAAGGGCCGTCATGACCCGTGCGTGGGCATCCGCGCCACACCGATCGCCGAGGCGATGATGGCCATCGTGCTGATGGACCACCTGCTGCGCAATCGTGGGCAGAACGCCGATGTACAGGTGAGTACCCCGGTGCTGGGCCAGCTGTGACGTCCAGTGGTGTTGAGCGAGCCTCCTGTGGCGAGCGAGCTTGCTCGCCCTGGGCTGCGAAGCAGCCCTACGCATGAATCCCGCTCTCCCATACTGGCGCCTCTCCAGCTTCTACCTGTTCTATTTCGCCCTGCTTGGGGCGACGGCGCCATTCCTGGCGTTGTACTTCGATCACCTGGGTTTCCCCAGCGCACGGATCGGCGAATTGGTGGCCATCCCCATGTTGATGCGCTGCGTGGCGCCGAACCTGTGGGGCTGGCTCGGCGACTACAGTGGCCGGCGGCTGGCCATCGTGCGGTTTGGCGCGGTGTGCACCCTGGCGAGCTTTTCACTGATATTCGTCAGCAAGACCTACGCCTGGCTGGCCATGGTGATGGCGCTGCATGCGTTCTTCTGGCACGCGGTACTGCCGCAGTTTGAAGTGATCACCTTGGCCCACCTGCAAAAACAGACCTCGCGTTACAGTCAGATCCGCCTGTGGGGCTCCATCGGCTTCATCCTGACCGTGGTCATCATGGGGCGCCTGTTCGACTGGCTGAGCCTGGATATTTACCCGGTGGTGGTCGTGGTGATCATGGCCGGCATCATCGGCGCCAGCCTGTGGGTGCCCAACGCGCAGCCAGCCGCCCAGGGCAACCGCCTGGCCGGTGACGGGTTTCTCAGGCAATTGCGCAGTCCCGGGGTGCTGGCGTTTTATCTCTGCGTGGCTTTGATGCAAATGAGCCACGGGCCGTATTACACCTTCCTCACGCTGCACCTTGAACACTTGGACTACAGCCGAGGTGTGATCGGCCTGCTGTGGGCGATGGGGGTGGTCGCCGAAGTACTGATGTTCCTGGCCATGAGCCGCATCCTCGCGCGCTTTTCGGTACGCCGGGTACTGCTGGCCAGTTTCCTGTTGGCAGCGCTGCGCTGGTTGCTGCTGGGGACACTGGCTGAGTTTTTCTGGGTGCTGTTGCTGGCGCAAGTGATGCACGCCGCCACGTTCGGCAGTTTTCATGCCGCGGCGATTGCCTTTGTGCAACGCAGCTTCGGCGACCGCCAGCAAGGCCAGGGCCAGGCGCTGTACGCAGCCTTGGCCGGCACGGGCGGGGCGGTCGGCGCGCTGTATTCCGGTTATAGCTGGAATCTGTTGGGGCCGACCTTCACCTTTAGTATTGCCAGCGTCGCGGCCCTGGCCGCTGCCGTTATCATGGGCCTTCGATTGCAAGAGCCGAACCAAGGAACCGTGCAATGAGTTATGTAGCCGTCTACCCCGTCGCCACACCCGATACCCCGAACAAGGTGCTGACCCACTTTGACGATATCCGCTCGACCCTGGCTGAACACGGCGTGAGGTTCGAGCGCTGGCAACCTGGCGTCATTGAAAAGGGCGCCAGCGAAACGGCCATGATCGCGGCCTATCAGCCCCAGATCGACACCCTGGGCTATACGGGCGTAGAGGTGGTCAGCGTGACCCGTGACCACCCACAGAAGGATGAGTTGCGCGCCCAGTTCCTTGACGAGCGCCGTTACAGAGAAGATGAAGCGCGTTTCTTCATTGCGGGCCAAGGCCTGTTCAGCCTGCACATTGGCGACTACGTGTACGGTGTGCGCTGTGAAAAAAATGACCTGCTGGTGATCCCCGCCGGCCTGCCCCATTGGTTCGATATGGGGGACAACCCGCACTGTGTGACGCTGCGCTTGTTCAACACGGTTGAAGGGCAAGTGCCTGATTTTACCGGTGACACCCTTGCGCGTCTTTTTCCAGGGCTGGATGACTAACCACCAGTATTTGAATGTTCAACCCCGGTAAGTTTGAAATTGCTGTGGGAACAAGCTTAATTACTTGTAAGGTTTGGCTGTTTATTTTGTGTTCTGCGCTTTCATTCCATTCGTTATGTAACTCTCTCCGGATTCGATATTTATGTCGCCTGTCAATAGGAGGAATCCGAAGGGTGACAAGGATTCTGTAAACGAAAGGAGAGAGCAATGAGTGGCCCCGTCAAGTCAGGTCACCCGCTGGTCAGCCTGCCGACGGCGATCAGAAAGCGCATGAGTTTGTCCGGCAAACCTTTGACCCCAGCGGAACTGGAGATCCTGCGCTGGGCCTCGGAGGGCAAGACTGTCTGGGAGATCAGCCAGATCCGCGCCACTTCCGAAGCGACGGTGAAATTCCACCTGCGCAACATCTATGGCAAGTTGGACGTGACCAACCGGGTACAGGCGATGAACGAAGCCGCCCGCCAGGGCTTATGCTGACGCACAGCAAAAAGGGCCGCGACGCTGGATGGCGTCGCGGCCCTTTTTTATACGTGGGGTTTATGCCGAATGGTAAGTCGGCAGGGCAAAGCGGTTCTGGCTTTGCAGCATCGAAATCTGCGGCAGCTCACTGGCTTGTTCGGCCAGGTCACGGCGAATAGCGCTGATCACCCAGGTCAGTTGATCGGCGGTGTGCAGCTGCTGATAGGAAATCGAACGCTTGACCTGTTTGCCTTCGCTGTTGCGCAGGGTCAACAGGATACCGCCATCGGGACGCGGCTGAGTGGTGACTTCGTATTGGGAGAATACAGAGGCGAATTTGTCTTGGATCAGGCTCATGTCTATCAGCTCCGTTGGCTCAAGTGGGCAAGCATGGAGTGATAGGTGCAGTGATTGTGCCAGTATTGCGATGGTTAAAAAGTCTTTATAAATCAATAAGTTATAAAATTTATAGATTTTCGGTTTCGTGCAATTTGCATGAATGGCCATCGTGCATCCTGCATTTTGCGTTATCGAGGCCGAACATTTCGTACTGCGCTTACGGTTAATGACTGCTGGCTCGCCGCAAAATTCCGTTTTTGTGTCTTGCCTGGCCGGGATACAAAACTTTTCAAATCCTGCGTGTACACCCACAGAATCGCTGGCGTATTTTCCTGCAAGACGTTTGGGCTCCTGCCTACAGGAGCAGCGTTGTTGTGGGTCAGACCAAGAATAAGAAAAAGGACGTCCGCCATGAGCCATCAGCAAGACGACATGATCACCTGGGGCATGATGCTGCGTAAGGTGCCTGCCATTGTTCGAGCCCTGCCAAGGGTGGTGCGGGGCATGCGTGCGGCGAATGTCACTGACCCCCAACAGCCTTGCGGGCTCGGTTGGCATTTCGAACAGGCGGTGCTGCGCAATCCACACGGCGCCGCACTGTTGTACGGCGACAGTGTGCTCAGTTACAGCGAAACCAACCAGCGCGCCAACTGTATTGCGCACCACCTGCGCGCCCAGGGCGTCGCCAAGGGGGATGTGGTTGCCGTGTTTATCGAAAACCGTCCCGAATTGCTCCTGACCGTGCTGGCCGTGGCCAAGCTGGGCGGGGTTTGCGCCATGCTCAATACGTCCCAAACCCAGGCGACGCTGGTGCACAGCCTGAACCTGGTAAGCCCGGTGGCGATCGTGGTGGGCGCGGAGTTGGTGGCCGCCCACACGGCAGTGCGTGATCAGGTAGCGATCGAAGCGGCCAGGACCTGGTTTGTCGCGGATCAAGCCACGAGCGCGGTACCGGATGGCTATGTTGACCTGATGGCCGCCAGCGTCGGCTGTTCGGTGGACAACCCCGACAGCACCGGGCACATCTTCTGCAACGATCCCTGCTTCTATATCTACACCTCCGGGACCACCGGTTTGCCCAAGGCCGGGATCATGAAACACGGGCGCTGGACCAAAACCGCCGTCAGCTTCGGCAGCATTGCCCTGGACATGGGCACGGACGACGTCCTGTATTGCACCTTGCCGCTGTATCACGGCACCGGCTTGTGTGTGTGTTGGGGCTCGGCGATCGTCGGGGCGTCGGGGTTCGCCATTCGCCGCAAATTCAGCGCCAGCCAGTTCTGGGACGATGCGCGCAAATTCAACGCAACCACCCTGGGCTATGTCGGTGAGCTATGCCGTTACCTGCTCGACCAGCCGCCCAGCGCGCACGACTGCGACAATCGGGTGACCAAGATGGTTGGCAATGGCCTGCGTCCGGGGGTGTGGGCGCAGTTCAAGCAACGCTACGGGGTTGAGCATGTCTGTGAACTGTATGCCGCCAGTGACGGCAATATCGGCTTCACCAATGTCTTGAATTTCGACAACACCATCGGTTTTTGCCTGCAGCACTGGGCGTTGGTGGACTACGCCCACGACTCGGGCGAGCCGCTGCGTGGCCACGACGGCTTGATGCGCAAGGTGCAAACGGGCGGGCAGGGGTTGCTGCTGGCCAGGATCGATGAAAAGTCGCCCTTCGACGGCTACACCGATCCGGAGAAGAACCGCAAGGTGGTGCTCACCGACGTGTTCGAGAAGGGTGACCGCTATTTCAACACGGGTGACTTGTTGCGCAGTATCGGCTTCGGCCATGCGCAATTCGTCGACCGCCTCGGCGATACCTATCGCTGGAAGGGCGAAAATGTGTCGACCACCGAAGTGGAGAACGTGCTGCTGCAGCACCCGCAGATCGCCGAAGTGGTGGCCTACGGCGTCGAGATCGAAAACACCAATGGCCGTGCGGGCATGGTCGCGATCACGCCCAGCGAGTCCTTGGCGTCATTGGATATGCGTGAGTTGCTGCAATTCGCCCACGGCCAGTTGCCACACTATGCAGTACCGTTGTTCCTGCGGATCAAGGTGCAGATGGAAACCACCGGCACTTTCAAATACCAGAAGGTCAAGCTCAAGGAAGAGGCCTTCGACCCTGGCAAGTCGGGCAATGATCCTGTCTACGCGTGGCTGCCGGGTTCGGACTGCTACGTGCCGATGACCGGGCAATTGCTGGCGCAGATTCAGGGTGGCCAGTTCCGCTATTGATTCTGCCTATGAGGGCTTTTGACAAAAAAGCCATGACCGTGAGGAACTCAGCCGCCACACTGGCACCCTATACAGCACCCCTTATGGAGCCCTCGCATGTCAGACCACGCCAAACAAATGACCGAAGACGAAGCCGCCGAATTTGCCGAACAGGTCTTCGATGTGGCCCGCAAAGGCGATGCCGCCATGCTCGCGGCGTTGCTGGCGAAAGGCTTGCCGGCCAACTTTCGCAACCATAACGGCGACACGTTGCTGATGCTCGCGGCCTACCATGGTCATGCCGAGGCGGTTAAGGTGCTGCTGGAATTCAAGGCTGACCCGCAGATCGCCAATGACAAGAACCAACTGCCGATCGCCGGCGCAGCGTTCAAGGGCAACCTGCCGGTGGTCAAGGCGCTGATCGAAGGCGGCACGCCAGTGGATGCCGCGTCCTCGGACGGCCGCACGGCGTTGATGATGGCGGCGATGTTCAATCGCGTTGAAATGGTCGATTACCTGCTCGGCCAGGGCGCTGACCCCAAGGCGGTCGATGCCCAGGGCGCGACCGCGCTGGCGGCGGCGCAGACCATGGGGGCGGTGGATACGGCGGCGCAGTTGCAGAAACTGGTGTAGGCTACGCGCCCTCGAAAACCCGCCCGCCACAGGATCCGCCCATGAAAACCGCCCTCGTCGAACTCATCAGCAAAATCAGCGCCGGCGTCATGGGCGAGGACGAAGTGGCGCGCATCGCCAACGAGGCGGCCCAGGCCTACGCCGACCCTGTGGCTTTTCTGGCCGCCAACCCGGATATCAACTACGACGATACGTTTCCTATCCCGTTGGGTGAGTGGGTGGTGGTCGGCAGCTTGCCGGAGACTGCACTGTTCCAGGCCGACACCTACGGCGACCTGTTTGCGCAGATCGTTGCCTCGTTCGGTCCGGGCGTGGCGTTCAACCTCAAACCCAAGCAACTGGCCAAGACCGACGATCTCACCGCGCTGAACCGCATTCAGATCCAGATGAGTGCCCTCAGCCAGGAAGAGGGCGGTTACGTGCTGATGAATTTCAGCCAATTGCTCGATGACGAAATCCAGGCGGTGCTGGTGTACGGCAACGACCTGCCACGGGTGCTGGAACTGTGCGCGCAAGTGGGGATCAAGGCCGAGCCGTCCCTGGAAGCCCTGCGCGTTGCCGTACACGTCTGAAATAAAACGGAACCCCTGCCAGGGCTGACTATCCTACAAGTGCATGCCCTCACTTAGGAGCGACACCATGGGTTCCACTTTTAATGGCCTGATCGGCCTGATCATTCTGGCGCTGGATATCTGGGCGATCATCAACGTGTTCAAAAGCGGCGCGAGCACGGGCGCCAAAGTGTTGTGGATCTTGTTGATCCTTCTGCTGCCGGTATTGGGCCTGATCATCTGGGCAATTGCCGGGCCGCGCGGCAACGTGCGGATCTGACAAGTCACTCCATTGGAGTGGCCACAGTCCATATATGGCTACAGTGAATAATGTGGGAGGGGGCTTGCTCCCGATGGCGGTGTTTCAGTTAACACATTCGTTGACTGTTACACCGCCATCGGGAGCAAGCCCCCTTTTGCTTTCCCAGTAGTTGGGAAATTTGTGTGTCGAAATATTCGGTGCACGAAATTTTCACATCTCATCCAAGACAATTCGCCGGCTTCATTTCCCATCCAAAGGCTCTATTTCGAGTGCCATTCACGGTGGGGCAGTGGTGCGCGTTCAGTAATTAATAGCCTTGCCGCCGTTGATCGGGCACCATTCGCGCCACTGCATTACTTCGAAACTTAAACTTCCAATGGGTCCTGAAACGACATGGCAAACCCGGACGCCCTGAATCAGCAGCGAGCTTCAAATCGCCTGCTGCAACCGACCGTCAAATCCCATCTGGCGTACACACTGCTTTGCGCACTGGTCATGATGGTGATGTTCTCCCTGCTGCGCCTGGCGCTGCTGGTCTACAACCGTGAGATGATCCTCGATACGCCGGCCTCGACCTTCCTCGAAGCGTTCGCCAACGGTACGCGCTTCGACATCCGCTTTGTGATGTATGCGCTGGTGCCGCTGCTGCTGGCGTTGTTCAGCGTGCGAGCCATGGCGGCGCGGGGTTTCTTCCGTTTGTGGCTGACCGTCGCGTCCAGCATTGCCCTGTTCCTGGGCCTGATGGAAATGGACTTCTACCGCGAGTTCCACCAGCGCCTCAACGGCCTGGTCTTCCAATACGTGAAGGAAGACCCGAAAACCGTGATGAGCATGCTCTGGTACGGTTTCCCGGTGGTGCGTTACCTGCTGGCCTGGGCCGTGGGTACGCTGATCCTGAGCATGGCCTTTAAAGGTGCCGACCGCGCAACGCGCCCCCGTGGCCCGTTCAGCGGCGGCAGCATCGGCACGCGCCAGGTGGCGCCGTGGTACGCCCGCATTGCGGTGTTCGTGGTCTGCCTGTTGATTGCTACCGTCGCCATTCGCGGCACCCTGCGCCAGGGCCCGCCGCTGCGTTGGGGGGATGTCTACACCACCGACTCGAATTTCGCCAACCAGCTGGGTTTGAACGGCACCCTGTCGCTGATTGCCGCCGCCAAGGCGCGTTTCTCCGAAGAGCGTACCAACATCTGGAAGGCCACCCTGGACCAGCCGCTGGCGACCCGGACCGTGCGCGACATGTTGCTGCTGCCGGCCCATGAGAAGCTGGTAGACACCGCCAGCGCCGCCGTGCGCCGTGACTTCACGCCACCGGCCGAGAAGACCCTGCCGATCAAGAACGTCGTGGTGATCCTGATGGAGAGCTTTGCCGGTCACTCGGTAGGCGCCTTGGGTCGTCCGGGCAATATCACGCCGTACTTCGACAAACTGTCCAAGGAAGGCTTGCTGTTCGATCGCTTCTTCTCTAACGGCACCCACACCCACCAGGGTATGTTCGCCACCATGGCCTGCTTCCCGAACCTGCCGGGTTTCGAATACCTGATGCAGACACCCGAAGGCAGCCACAAGCTATCGGGCCTGCCGCAGTTGCTCAGTGCCCGCAAGTTTGACGACGTGTATGTCTACAACGGCGATTTCGCCTGGGACAACCAGTCGGGCTTCTTCAGCAACCAGGGCATGACCAACTTCATCGGGCGTAACGACTTCGTCAACCCGGTGTTCTCCGACCCGACCTGGGGCGTGTCCGACCAGGACATGTTCAACCGTGGCCTGGAAGAGTTGAAAGCCCGCGAAGGCGGCAAGCCGTTCTACGCACTGCTGCAAACCCTGTCCAACCACACGCCGTACGCGTTGCCGACGCCATTGCCGGTAGAGAAAGTCACCGACCGTGGCAGCCTCAACGAGCATTTGACCGCCATGCGTTACTCCGACTGGGCCTTGGGCCAGTTCTTTGAAAAAGCCCGTAAAGAGCCGTACTTCAAGGAAACCCTGTTCGTAGTCGTGGGCGACCACGGTTTTGGTAACGAACAGCAGATCACCGAGATGGACCTGGGCCGCTTCAACGTGCCGATGCTGATGATTGCACCGGGCATGCAGGAGAAGTTCGGCGTGCGTGACCACACCGTGGGCACCCAGATCGACATCGTGCCGACCATCATGGGCCGCCTCGGCGGTGACACCCTGCACCAGTGCTGGGGCCGTGACTTGCTGAACCTGCCGGAAGGCGACAAAGGCTTCGGCGTGATCAAGCCATCGGGCAGCGACCAGACCGTGGCCTTGCTCACCGACGACCGCGTGTTGGTATTGCCTAAGGACATGCCACCGAAGCTGTGGGAATACGGCTTGGGCGAAAACCCGACCGGCAAAGTCATTCCGGACTCGCCGGATGAGGCGGCGTTGAAGCAGAAGCTCGAATCGTTCCTGCAAACCGCAACCAAGAGCCTGCTGGATAACACGGCAGGTGTGGTGGATGGCAAGCCGGACTAATTAACCGGCAATAAAAAAGAGGCCTCTATATGAGGCCTCTTTTTTTGGGCCGCGCTTATATGCGACCGAGCAACAGCAACACCAGCAGAACGACCAGCACGACACCCAGGATACCCGACGGGCCATAGCCCCAATTACGCGAGTGAGGGAACACCGGCAAGCCGCCGACCAACAGCAGGATCAGGATAATGATCAGAATGAGGCTCATGTTTTCTTCCTTATTGGCCTTGGGTAAAGACCGGTTGTTTAACGAGAGGCCCGCCAGTTGTTCACGGACGCCTTGATAACTCCGACTGTGCCCCTTTAAAGAAAATTCCCTGTTTCTTTAAAGCATTTTGCAAACTTTCTTATTTCTTTTAATGCGCTCGCAAATAGCCAGGCTTAGTTGAAAAAGATTGAACTTACCCGATAAGCCGGCCTCGTACCCGCTCGCCGGTTTGCCCGAGGCATTCATCAATTGGATGGTGCGTGGGTACGGGAAAAACCTTCGCTACACTGCCGAGCACTACTACCGAGAACACAAGGCAACTTCTCTATGCAAAATCGCATGATGATCACTGGCGCCGGGTCCGGGCTGGGTCGTGAAATCGCTCTGCGCTGGGCCCGTGAAGGTTGGCAGTTGGCCTTGTCGGATGTCAGCGAGCCGGGCTTGCAGGAAACCCTCAAGCAGGTGCGCGAGGCCGGTGGTGATGGCTTTACCCAGCGCTGTGATGTGCGTGACTACAGCCAGCTCACGGCGCTTGCCCAAGCGTGCGAGGTGAAGCTCGGCGGCATTGATGTCATCGTCAATAATGCCGGGGTCGCGTCGGGCGGCTTCTTCGCCGAATTGTCCCTGGAGGATTGGGACTGGCAGATTGCAATCAATCTGATGGGCGTGGTCAAGGGATGCAAGGCGTTCCTGCCGCTGTTGGAGAAGAGCAAGGGCCGGATCATCAACATCGCCTCGATGGCGGCGCTGATGCAGGGGCCGGCGATGAGCAACTACAACGTGGCCAAGGCCGGTGTGGTGGCGCTGTCGGAAAGTCTGCTGGTGGAACTCAAGCAGCAGGAAGTGGGAGTGCATGTGGTGTGCCCGTCGTTTTTCCAGACCAACCTGCTCGACTCTTTCCGGGGGCCGACCCCGGCGATGAAGGCGCAGGTGGGCAAGTTGCTGGAAAGCTCGCCGATCTCGGCGGCAGACATTGCCGATTACATCTACCAGCGCGTGGCCGCAGGTGAATTCATGATTCTGCCCCATGAGCAGGGGCGGATGGCCTGGGCCTTGAAGCAAAAGAACCCGCAATTGCTCTACGACGAAATGACGCTGATGGCCGACAAGATGCGGGCCAAGGCGCAAGCCGTTAAGGGCTGATTAGCGTGCGGTCTGTCAGGCAAATTACCTGTTGATGTAGGTAGTGCCTGATTTGACCGCAAGCCATTGCTGGGCCCTATTCAAGCGCGCATGGTCAAGGTCCTGTCACTCCAAAAGGACAACCGCCATGCTGGTCTTAAGCCGCGCCATAGGCGAAATCATCTCCATCGGCGATGACATCGCTTTGCATATCCTCGAACTGAACGGTACCCAGGTAAAATTCGGTATCGCGGCGCCCGTGGGCGTCAAGGTGCACCGTGCCGAGGTCTACCAGAAGATACTCGAACGCCAGGCAGCCCAACCCCACACCGCCACCAACCCCTGAAACGTCCTCAGTCGAACAGATGCTTGGGCACATCGTGCTTGAGCATCAACTGGCATTGCTCGCTCTCGGGGTCGAATACGATCAGCGCCTGGCCCTTGGTCAGGGCTTGACGTACGCGCAGTACGCGGGTTTCCAGCGGCGTGTCGTCGCCATTGTCGGTGCCGTCGCGGGTGACGAAGTCTTCGATGAGCCGGGTCAGGGTATCGACTTCAAGTGCATCGTAGGGAATCAGCATACAAGCCTCAGAGGTAGGGTCCCGGCGATCCTACTGCGCCGGGGCCCTGGTTACCAGCAGCGTCAGGACTTCTGACCGACCAGGCTGTCCACCGACGGCACGCGAGTGTCGCTCTCCATCTGCGTCTCGTGTTCCAGCTGATGGCTGAACCTGTCCAGAGAGCCCTGGGCCGGTTGTGCATCGCTGGCGAATACCGGCGGGCTGAGAATGTAGGCGCCCAACAGGCGGCTGAGCGCGGCCAGGCTGTCGATGTGCGTGCGTTCGTAGCCGTGGGTGGCGTCGCAGCCGAAGGCCAGCAGGGCGGTGCGGATGTCGTGGCCGGCGGTGACGGCCGAGTGGGCATCGCTGAAGTAGTAACGGAACAAGTCGCGGCGTACCGGCAGCTCGTTGTCATTGGCCAGGCGTAGCAGGTGGCGAGACAGGTGATAGTCATACGGCCCACCGGAGTCCTGCATCGCAACGCTCACGGCGTGCTCGCTGGAGTGCTGGCCGGGTGCGACCGGCGCGATGTCGATCCCCACGAATTCACTGACATCCCAGGGTAGGGCGGCCGCCGCGCCACTGCCGGTTTCTTCGGTGATGGTGAACAGCGGGTGACAGTCGATCAGCAACGGTTCGCCACTGTCGACGATGGCCTTGAGGGCGGCGAGCAAGGCCGCGACGCCGGCTTTATCGTCCAGGTGGCGGGCGCTGATATGCCCGCTCTCGGTGAATTCGGGCAATGGGTCGAAGGCCACATAGTCGCCCACGCTGATGCCCAGCGAATCGCAGTCGGCGCGGGTGGCGCAGTAGGCGTCCAGGCGCAGTTCCACATGGTCCCAACTCACCGGCATTTCATCCACTGCGGTGTTGAAGGCATGCCCGGAGGCCATCAGCGGCAACACACTACCGCGAATCACACCGTTGTCGGTAAACAGGCTGACCCGGCTGCCTTCGGCAAACCGGCTCGACCAGCACCCCACCGGCGCCAGGCTCAGGCGGCCATTGTCCTTGATCGCCCGTACCGCCGCACCGATAGTGTCCAGGTGCGCGGAGACGGCACGGTCCGGGCTGTTTTTCTGGCCCTTGAGGGTGGCGCGAATGGTGCCGCGCCGGGTCATTTCGAACGGAATGCCCAGTTCTTCCAGGCGTTCGGCGACGTAGCGCACGATGGTGTCGGTAAATCCGGTCGGGCTGGGAATGGCGAGCATTTCCAGGAGGACTTTTTGCAGGTAGTTCAGATCCGGTTCGGGGATGGTTCGGCTCATAAAGACTCCTAAGGTCGGATCGTTCAGCTGTGGGGAAACAGCAAGTCCACAAATTTTTGCGCAGTGGGTTGCGGCTCATGGTTGGCCAGGCCGGCGCGCTCATTGGCTTCGATAAACACGTACTCGGGCTGGTCTGCCGCGGGCACCATCAGGTCCAGGCCCACCATTGGGATGTCCAGGGCACGGGCGGCTCGCACGGCGGCATCCGCCAGGGTGGGATGCAGGATCGCGGTGACATCTTCCAGGCAGCCACCGGTGTGCAGGTTGGCCGTGCGGCGCACCGCCAGGGTCTGGCCAGGTGGCAGGATGCTGTCGTAGTCATAGCCGGCGGCATGCAGCGTGCGCTCGGTTTCGCCATCGAGCGGGATCTTGCTTTCGCCATCGGTGGCCGCTTGGCGGCGACGGCTTTGGGCCTCGATCAAGGCGCGGATGCTGTGGTGACCATCGCCGGTGACTTCGGCCGGGCGACGGATCGCGGCGGCGACCACTTCAAAGCCGATCACCAGAATGCGCAGGTCCAGGCCCTGGTGAAAGCTTTCCAGCAGCACCCGGCTGTCGAACTGGCGTGCCGCCTCGATGGCCTGTTGCACGTCTTCGATGGTCTGCAAGTCCACGGCCACGCCCTGGCCTTGCTCGCCGTCCAGCGGCTTGACCACGATGCGCTGGTGCTCATCGAGAAACTCGAGGTTGTCATCGGCACTGCCTGCCAATTGTTGTGCCGGCAAGTTCAAACCCGCCGCCTTGAGTACTTTGTGGGTCAGGCTTTTGTCCTGGCACAAGGTCATGCTGATCGCGCTGGTCAGGTCGCTGAGGGATTCACGGCAGCGCACACGGCGCCCGCCATGGCTGAGGGTGAACAAGCCGGCCTCGGCATCATCAACCTGTACATCGATGCCCCGGCGATGGGCTTCTTCGACGATGATCCGTGCATAGGGGTTGAATTGCGCCTGCGGACCCGGCCCCAGAAACAACGGTTGGTTGATGCCATTCTTGCGCTTGATCGCAAACGTGGTCAGCGCCCTGAAACCCAGCTTGGTGTAAAGGTTCTTGGCCTGGCGGTTATCGTGCAGCACCGACAGGTCGAGATAACTCAAGCCACGACTCATGAAATGCTCGACCAAGTGGCGCACCAGTACTTCACCCACGCCGGGGCGAGTGCACTGCGGGTCGACCGCCAGGCACCACAGGCTGCTGCCGTGTTCCGGGTCGTGAAAGGCTTTCTGATGATTGAGGCCCATCACGCTGCCGATCACCGCGCCGCTGTCTTCGTCTTCGGCCAGCCAATACACCGGGCCGCCTTGGTGGCGGGGCGTGAGACGGGCCGCGTCGACGGGCAACATGCCGCGTCCCTGGTACAGCAGGTTGACCGCCTGCCAGTCGGCATCGGTCTGTACGCGGCGTATGCGAAAGCCGCGAAATACGCGGGTGGCCGGGCGATAGTCGGTGAACCACAGGCGCAGGGTGTCGGAGGGGTCGAGGAACAATTGTTGCGGGTCGAGCCCGAGAATCTGCTGAGGCGCAGCCACGTACAACGCGATATCGCGCTCCCCAGGCTGCTCCTTGAGCAGTTCTTCGGCCAGGCTGGCGGGGTCGGGAAACGTATGGCCGATCAGTAACCGGCCCCAGCCGCAATGCACGGCAATCGGTTCAGCGTGGTGCGGGTTGCCATCCTCGGCCAGTCGGGCTTGCAGGCGCTCGTAGGACGGCGCCTGGCCCTTGAGCAAACGTTGGCTGTAAGCCGCTGCATGGGGTTTCATCGATCAGATTCCTTGTTCGCTGAGCCACAGGTTCAGCGCCGCCAGTTGCCACAGTTTTGAACCGCGCAACGGGGTCAGTTGACCTTGCGGGTCGGTGAGCAGGCGGTCCAGTGTGGCCGGGTTGAACAGGCCTCGGTCCTGGCTGGGGTCGAGCAGCAGGTCGCGCACCCAATTGAGGGTGTCGCCCTGCAAATGCTTGAGACCCGGCACCGGGAAGTAACCTTTCTTGCGGTCGATGACTTCGCTGGGGATGACGCGGCGCGCCGCCTCTTTCAACACCTGTTTGCCGCCATCGGGCAATTTGAACTGGCCTGGCACGCGAGCCGACAGTTCCACCAGGCGGTAGTCCAGGAACGGCGTACGCGCTTCCAGGCCCCAGGCCATGGTCATGTTGTCGACGCGTTTGACCGGGTCGTCCACCAGCATCACGGTGCTGTCCAGGCGCAGCGCCTTGTCCACTGCGGCATCCGCCCCCGGCATCGCGAAATGCTCGCGCACGAAGTCGCCCGCAGCGTCGTTGGCGGTCAGCCATTTCGGGGCGACGGTGGCGGCGTAGTCGTCGTAGCTGCGGTCGAAGAACGCCTCGCGGTAGGCGCTGTAGGGATCGCTGGCGCCGTCCACCTGCGGATACCAGTGGTAACCGGCGAACAACTCATCGGCGCCCTGGCCGCTCTGCACCACTTTGCAATGCTTGGCCACTTCCCGCGACAGCAGGTAGAAGGCGATGCAGTCGTGGCTGACCATCGGCTCGCTCATGGCACGGAAGGCCGCGGGCAGTTGCTCGATAATCTCGCTTTCGGCGATGCGCAACTGGTGGTGGCGGGTGTTGTAGTGCCGGGCGATCAGGTCCGAGTACTGGAACTCGTCGCCACGCTCGCCGCCGGCATCTTCAAAACCGATGGAGAAGGTCGACAGGCCCTCTACGCCGACTTCGCGCAGCAGGCCGACGAGCATGCTCGAGTCGACGCCGCCGGAGAGCAGCACACCGACATCCACGGCGGCACGTTGGCGGATCGCCACGGCTTCGCGGGTGCTGTCGAGGACGCGGTCGGTCCAGTCTTCGAGGGTGAGGTTGCGTTCATCCTCATGCGGGCCGTAGGGCAGGGTCCACCAGGTTTTCTGCTCGGTCTTGCCGTTGGCGTCGATGCGCATCCAGCTGGCCGGTGGCAGCTTTTCAATGCCGGCCAGCAAGGTACGCGGCGCCGGCACCACGGCGTGGAAATTCAGGTAATGGTTGAGTGCCACCGGGTCAAGGATCGGGTTGATGTCACCGCCCTTGAGCAGTGCCGGCAACGCCGAAGCAAAGCGCAAGCGCTGACCGGTGCGCGACAGGTACAACGGCTTCACGCCGAGACGGTCACGCGCAATAAACAGGCGCTGGGCATCCCGCTCCCAAATGGCAAATGCAAACATGCCATTGAGCTTGGGCAGCAGCGCTTCGCCCCAGGCGTGATAGCCCTTGAGCAGCACCTCGGTGTCGCCGCCGGAGTAGAAGGCGTAGCCCAGGGCTTCCAGTTCTGCCCTGAGTTCCGGGAAGTTGTAGATGGCGCCGTTGAAGGCCAGGGACAGGCCCAGATGGGCGTCGACCATCGGTTGGGCCGAGCCGTCCGACAGGTCCATGATTTTCAGGCGACGGTGGCCAAGCGCAATCGGGCCTTGGGCGTGGAAGCCCCAGGCATCCGGCCCGCGCGGGGCCAAGTGATGGGTGATGCGTTCTATTGCTGCCAGGTCGGCAGGTTGATGATCAAAACGTAGCTCGCCAGCTAATCCACACATAAATTCCTTACCGGTTTTTCCGTTGGGGAGACTAAAAACTCACAGCGCCGTGAGGGCGCATACCCTGAAACTGACCCGAGGCATTTGTGGGAGTTTTAGACCGATAAGTTATAAGGCAAATGGCCGCGATCGGTTTTTGCCCGGTCCTTGTCGGGCGCGGTGTGCAGCGAATTGGCGTCAAATAACGCAAGTTTGCATAGAAAATCTGCATTGATCGCACAGGACAATGCGGGGGTATTCGAATCTGTTTTCCTGTATTTCGCGCTTATCGTATCCATCGTTATTCAACGCAAAGGAAGACGTTGTCGATGGTGCCGAGACGCGAGTTGCTCAATGCCGCAAAGCCTGTGACCCAAGCCGAGATGGAGGCTGCCCTGCTGGAGATGACCGGCGACCTGGGCAAGGCCCGGGCGCTGCAGGCCACGCTGCCGCATTGGCTGCTGGAGGCCAAGTCCACTACTCTGCGAGCGATCGAACAAACCCACCGTGACAGCCAGGAGACGCGCCTGCGTGCTCAGCAACGGCTCGGGCGCCTGCAGTCGCTGGACAGGTTTTGCATTGAGCGATTACGCACTTTTTTACTGGGCAAGGGCGTAGCGGGCGTGGAAGTGGAGCGTGACACGCTGGAGCTGTCAAAACGCAGCTTGTCGGGCGTCGGCGCGGACCTGGGAGGCGCCCTGCAAGAGACCGTGACGGTCGAGACCCTCAGCCTGGTGCAGGCGGCGATGAAAAACTTTTCCGAGAGCCAGGCCGAACCTGGTGGCTTGTCCGCTTCGGCGCTGCTGCGCAGCGCGGCTACCGGGCAGGCCATCGCCGGCATGACGGTTACCGAGTTTGTCGGCTACTGCCGTGAGCTGGATCTGGGGGCGGCCTACCAGGCTCACGTGCGCAGCGTATTCAACCTGCGGGGGCCGGGCGCCGATGGGCAGGGTTTCAATCGGACAATCTTTGATCTTGGCGAATCCAAAAGCCTCGACCTGCAAATGGACCTGCATATCGCCTATGCCAAGGGTTACCTCGGCGAGCCGACCTACGACGGGTTGCTCAACCTGATCAAGGCTGACCAGCCGGCGGATGAATCGCACAGTTCGATTCCGGCCAATGAGCCGTGGATCTGGCAAGGCCTGAATATCGACGGCGTCTGCCTGTGGGGCGTCATGTTGTTCAGCCGGGAGCCCCCCGGCCAATTGCCGACCAGGCATTTTGTGGTCTACATGCCCAACGAACCGCTGCGCCCATGGTACGAATACGCGCACCTGGAGGACTTCAAGCTTTATCTGAGCCTGATGTTGCAAGCGCAGTCTTACCGCAAGACGTTCGGGGCTTATCTGGATGAGTCTGAGCGCCTGGAGTTTTTCCAGCGCTACGATACGGCGCGCAAGGTCGGCCCGTTACGAGTGATCCCGATACAGGTACGGTTGTCGGATTTCCTGGTTCAGGCCTGTATCGGCAAGATCCAGCTCGATGCCCTGGTATTGGCGGTGCCCAAGGCCGAAGTGGATGAAGAGGCCTGGCAGCAACGCCGGCAAACCTATCTGGATATCGGGCTGAACATGCTCAACGTAGCGGGTTTTGTCGTCCCGGTACTGGGCCAACTGATGATGGGCGTGGCTGTCGGCCAACTGCTCGGCGAGGTGTTTGAAGGCGTCGAGGACTGGGCTCACGGCGAGAAGGACGAGGCGCTCCACCACTTGTTCAACGTGGCGGAAAACATTGTGGGCATGATGCTGTTCGCCGCAGGCGGGAAAGTCGTTGGCAGCCTCAAACGCCAGCTCACCCGGTCTTCGCGGTTCTTTGAAAAAGTCGAGCCCATCGCCTTGCAGGATCAGAGCTCGAGGCTGTGGCGCCCGCGGCTGGCGCCGTACAGTCAGCCGCCGGAAATGTTCCAGCGCGGATGGGACGTCGACTCCAGAGGCATCTACCAGGCCAACGGCAGTGCCTATGCGAACATCGATGGCGCGCTGTACGCGATCAGCTTTGATCCGGTCATGGGCAAGTGGCGCGCCCTGCACCCGCGACGACCTGAGGCCTGGCGCCCGCCCCTGGAGCATAACCGGCAGGGTGGCTGGCAGCACGCATTCGAGCGTCCGCAGGACTGGCATTCGCCCTCTTATAACCTGAGGCGGATCGATCCCTCCTTGAGTGCAGTACCCGAGGACCCGTTGAACAGCCTCGCGGCCATCACCGAACTGGCACTGGCCGACGTGCAACATCTGGCCCTGGAGCACGAACCCTTGCCGGAGCGTGTTCAGAACGCCGTAGCGCGCTGGCGCCTGCATCATAAAATCGGCGCGCTGGCCTATACGCTTGAGCAGGGCGCGCGCGCCGATGCTGCCACCGCCCGTGTGCAAATGCTCGCCTTGCCGTTGATGCCGGGGTGGCCCAAGCGGCGCTTTTTTGAGGTGCGCGACGAGCCGGGCAATGTGCTCGAAAGCCTGGCGTTCCGGGAACCCTTCGACGATGAGGGCCTGCCTGTTCCTATCAGCGAGCAACAGCTCAAGGAGGGTCAGGTGATGGACGTGCTGCTGCAAGCGCTCAGCAGTGAAGAACGTACACAGCTGCTTGGGCAAACCGTTGCGCGGGAACAGGCGCCCGAGGTGCTTCGAAAGCAGCTGCTGGCGACCGTCAACACACAGCATGCGCAGTTGCACCATCGTCTTTATCAGGATTACGAAGGTATTGCCCAGGGGGAACTGGAGCCTTTGATCGCGCAGTATCCCCAGTTGCCACGCCGAGTGGCCTGGGAGCTGGCCTCCCAGGCCCGCACGACTGATCGCCGGGTCTTGCACGAGAGCGGCCGTGTTCCGTTGCGCCTGGCGCGCAAAACCCGACAGATCCTGGATAAATTGCACGAGGACCAGGCGCTGATGGGCCTTTATTGGCCGCAATTGGCCAACGCGGGGACGCGACGTATTGCGCTGGGCACGCTTGAGCGTTTGCCGGGTTGGCCACGGGATTTTTCGTTCCAGGTGCGCGAAGGGCATTTGACCGGACGCCTCCTTGAGCAGGTCGGGCCTGCCGGCGCGGCAGTGCGCCGTACGATCGTCGAGTCCGCCGAGGGTTTTCAGGTGTTTGACGAGCAAGGTCATACTCTCGGCGCGCACATCACCGGCCCGGACGGTTTGTATGAGGCAATCGTCGATTGCCTGTTGGATCCCCAGCGCACTGCCTTGCGCCTGGCTGGCGCGCGCACCGGCAGTCAACTGCGCAGCCAACTGCGTTTCAAGTCCCAGGGCGAACGGCACCGCGTGAAGGGCTACCTGTGGCCAGAGCGGGGCATGCCTGAAGCCGCGCCGTCATCCTGTATTCAAGCGCAACTGAGGACGCCCGCCGCGCATCCGCCGGCGCTGGTGCGTAAGCTTAAAAAGTTGTATCCGCTTTTGAGCGACGTGGAAGTTTCACAATTGATCGAGGGCGCCGGCCAAGACCACGTGTCCCGGGCCATGAGGGTGGAGGCGCTTGAGCGTGACTTCGCCTCACTGCACGGGGCGCTGAAAACCTGGAGCAATCAGCGGGCTCCGAGTAACAGCGCAGCGATTGCGTCCTGGGATCAGCGCCTGAGCCGGCTCCAGGCCATGAAGCTGATCGAGCAGTGCTGGCGGCGGATGAGCCTGGCGCGCGACGAGCACGGCTTGCGTGTGCCGACCCTTGAACTCGACGGCATGCTGTTGGGAGGCTTGCCGACGTTGCCGGCGTCCATTCAATTCGAGCATGTTCAGCGTTTGTCTTTGAGAAATATGCGCCTGGGCGATGACGTTGCGTATTTTCTCAAGCACTTCAAGGCGGTGCACACCCTCGACCTGACACAGAATCACATCACGCGGCTGCCCGAGGTGCTCGGGCAAATGCCGCAGTTGGTGCGGTTGCACATGGCCAACAATCAGTTGCAGTTGACCGAACACACCCTTCGCAAGCTGGCCGACCTGCGCAACCTGCACTCGCTGAACCTGAGCGAAAACCCGCTGATTGATGTGCCACAAGTGGGGAAAATGCTCGACCTCCGCGAACTGCTGCTGCGCAATTGCAGGCTCACCGACTTTCCCGAGGGTTGCCGGCGGTTG
Organism: Pseudomonas palleroniana; assembly: GCF_022836895.1. Classification (NCBI taxonomy): domain Bacteria; kingdom Pseudomonadati; phylum Pseudomonadota; class Gammaproteobacteria; order Pseudomonadales; family Pseudomonadaceae; genus Pseudomonas; species Pseudomonas palleroniana. The sequence goes on from NZ_CP092411.1 coordinate 2,530,847, forward strand.
CCGTGGCTGGAGCATGTCGACTTGCGCCAGAACGAAATCCAGGTATTGCCGGACTGGTTGTTCACCATGCCCCGACGGTTTACCGAGGCATTCAACCTGCGGCTCAACCCGCTGTCATTCTCCAGCCGACTGGCGCTGAAGAATTATCGGCGCAACCACGGCACCGGCATGGGTTTCCTTGAGGATGACCTTGCGCGCTTGAGCGAACAGCGCGCCCGGGAGCTGTGGTTAGGCGATGAAGGCGTGAGCTATTACGCTGAAAAGAACCGGGTGTGGCGAGGCCTCGCGGATGAGCCGGGCTCCGACGGCCTGTTCAACTTGCTCGCCGAACTGGGCGGCACGGCGGATGCGCGCTTTGTGCATGAAGACCTCGATCGACGAGTGTGGCGCGTGCTGATGGCCGCCGCCGACGACGAGGATTTGCGCGAGGAGGTGTTTCAGCGCGCCGCTACACCGCTGCGTTGCGATGATGCGGCGGCCAACAATTTCAGCACACTGGAAGTGCTCACGGAGATCAGCGACGCCACGCGCTTGATCGAGGGCCGGGTACTGACGGCCAAACCGTTGCTGAAACTGGCCAGGGGATTGTTTCGACTGGACCAGTTGGAAGGTATCGCGCGCCGCCACAGTGACAGCAACCCTGCGGTAGATCCGCTGGAAGTCAGCCTCGCTTATCGCACTGGGCTGGTCGACCGCTTCCACCTGCCGGGGCAACCCCTGCATATGCGATTTGCGCGCCTGGGTGGGGTGACGCCCAGTGCGCTGGACAGCGCCGAGCAGCAAGTCAGGACGGCTGAAATGTCGTCGAGCCTGTTGAATTATCTGGTCGAGCTGCCGTTCTGGACAGACTATCTGAAGCGCGTCTTCGGCAGCCGTTTCGAGCGTTTGAATGAGCCGTACAACCGGCGTGTGAACGAGGTGTTCGACTTGAGCCTGACCCTGAGTGACATCGATTATCGCGACCAGATGAACGTGATCCTGCACGAGCAGCAACAAGCCCAGGCGGCCGAGATCCGGCGCCTGAGCGAGGATGCCTTGCGCATCGATGACCTGGGGCTCTGCCCCTTGCCCTGAGGGGCGCTCAGCCTGCTTTTGCGCGGATCAACGCGCGCACGGCAAAGCGGTTCGGATGGCAGGCTTCGGCAATACTGGCGGCAACCGGCAGTGGCTCGTCATTGATCCAGGCCGCCAGCAGTTCGGCCGACAGTGGCGCGGTGATCAGGCCGCGAGAGCCGTGGCCGCTGTTGACGTACAAGCCGTCGAGCCAGGGGCAGGGCGTATCCGGCACCTGGCGGGCGTCTTTACGCAATATGCCGTAGGCCCGGTCAAACGCCGCGCGATCAGCCAGCGGGCCGACGATGGGCAGGTAGTCCGGGCTGGTGCAGCGAAAGGCTGCGCGACCCTGCAGATGGGCAGGGTCGAGGGCTTCGGCATGCAGCCGTTGGGCGAGGTCTGCGCTGATGTCCTGGAGCAGCGCCAGGTTGCCGGCGTGATCGGCGGCCGTGGGCGTGAGGTCATCGTTCTTGAAGTCGAAGCTGGCGCCCAAGGTGTGTTCGCCCAGGCGCGGCGGGGCCACATAGCCTTCGGCGCACACCACCGTCTTGAGTGCGGCGCTCTCGACAGTTTGCGGCAAACGGGTGATTTGCCCGCGGATGCGCTTGAGGGGCAGGTCGGCGAAGCGTTGGACTTCGGCCGCACCGGCCAATACCACCACCGGTGCACTGGCCAGCAGCTGTTCACCGCCCCAGGCCTGCCATTGACCATCGACCTTGCGCAGTTCGAGCGCCTCGTGAAGGGGCTGCACGCTGATGCCAGGCTGACGCGCTTGCCAGTCACACAGGGCGGGCGGGTGTACCCAACCGCCTTCGGGGTAAAACAGCCCGCCGTGTGCCAGTGCCACTCCCGCCTTGGCTTGCGCCTCTTCCCGGTTCAGCGGGTGCAGCAACTGCGGGGCAAACGCATTGGCCAGTTGCGCCTGGCGCTGACCTTCCTTGGCATCGAAGGCCAGTTGCAACACACCGCAGTCATCCCAGTCCACCCCGCGCTGCAGATGTTCCAGCAAACGACGGGTGTACCCGAACCCGGCGACGATCATCTGGGACAAGGCAGTGCCGTGGGCTGAAAGCTTGAGGTAAAGCACGCCTTGCGGATTGCCGGAAGCCTCCTGGGCGAGTGCCTCATGGCGCTCCAGCAGGTGCACCTGCCAACCGCGTGCAGCCAGGCTGGCGGCGGTGGCGCAACCGGCCAGGCCGCCACCGATCACCAGGGCTTTACGTTCGCCTTGAGAACGCGCCGGTCGCGCGAACCAGGGCTTGGTTGCCGGTGGTGGTGGGGCTTCGCTCGGCCAACCGATAAATTCCCCGCGCAGGATCTCCCACTTGTGGCCGATACCCGGCGTGCGCTTCATCTTGAACCCGGCGGCATTGATCAGACGGCGCACCCAGCCGGTGCTGGTGAAGGTGCTGATGGTCGAGCCCGGCGCGGCCAGGCGTGCCAGTTCGGCAAACAACTCGGCGGTCCACATCTCTGGGTTTTTCGCCGGGGCGAAACCGTCGAGGAACCACGCATCGATCTGCGCGTCCAGTTGCGGCAATTGTTCCAGTACATCACCGATCAACAGCGTCAGGGTCACGCGGCCATTATCCAGCACCAGGCGCTGAAAACCCGGGTGGATGGCGATGTACTGCGCCAGCAGTTGTTCGGCGAACGGTTGCAGTTCGGGCCAGAGGGCGAGGGCACGTCGCAGGTCGGCGTGGCTGAGGGGGTATTTTTCCACGCTGACGAAATGCAGCCGTGCACCGGCTACCGCGTGTTGCTCGAACAGTTGCCAGGCGCACAGGAAATTCAAGCCGGTGCCAAACCCGGTTTCACCAATCACCAGATGCCCGCCTACCGGCAAGGCGGCAAAGCGCTCCTGCAAACGATTTTGCTCAAGGAACACATAACGGGTTTCTTCAAGGCCCGACTGATCGGAGAAGTACACATCGTCGAACACCCGCGAGTGCGGGCGGCCTTGGTCATCCCAGTCGAGCTGGGCGTGGGTGATGGGGGTCATGGGCAACTCATAAAAAACAGCGGCAAAGGCAAGGCGGCCATTCTAGCCGATCACGGGGCGTTGAATTGACCCAAGGCAAGTGCACATCGAATTTCCTCCCGCGCACTGCAGCCCAATCCGCTAGTCTTGAGCCATCTTGAAACGGAGCTGCCCCATGTTCGAATCCGCCGAAATCGGTCACGCCATCGACAAAGACACCTACGACGCCGAAGTGCCGGCGCTGCGCGAAGCGTTGTTGGAAGTGCAGTATGAACTGCAGCAGCAGAAGCGTTTTCCGGTGATCATCCTGATCAACGGCATCGAAGGCGCCGGCAAGGGCGAGACGGTCAAGCTGCTCAATGAGTGGATGGACCCGCGCCTGATCGAGGTGCGCACCTTCGACCAGCAGACCGATGAAGAATTGGCCCGGCCTCCGGCCTGGCGCTACTGGCGCCAGTTGCCTGCCAAGGGGCGCATGGGGGTGTTCTTCGGCAATTGGTACAGCCAGATGCTGCAAGGCCGGGTGCACGGCGAGATCAAGGACGCCCGTCTCGATCAGGCCATTGCCGGTGCCGAGCGCCTGGAAAAGATGCTCTGTGATGAAGGGGCACTGATCTTCAAGTTCTGGTTTCACCTGTCCAAGAAGCAGATGAAGGCTCGCCTCAAGGCTCTGGCGGATGACCCATTGCACAGCTGGCGCATCAGCCCGCTGGACTGGCAGCAATCCAAGACCTACGACAAGTTCGTGCATTTCGGTGAACGTATCCTGCGCCGAACCAGTCGCGACTACGCGCCGTGGCATGTGATCGAAGGGGTCGATGCCCATTACCGCAGCCTCACGGTGGGCAAGTTGCTGCTCGAAGGGTTGCAAAACGCCTTGAAGCTGGCCAAAGGTAAATCCAGCGGCATGAACCCGGCGCCCTTGATCGCTTCGGTGGACAAGAAGAGCGTGCTGGACGCCCTCGATCTGACCCAGCGTCTGGAAAAAGAAGATTACGAAGAACAGCTGATTACCGAACAGGCGCGTTTCTCCGGCCTGATGCGCGACAAGCGCATGCGCAAGCACGCGTTGGTCACCGTGTTTGAAGGCAATGATGCGGCGGGCAAGGGCGGGGCGATCCGTCGTGTGGCGGCGGCGCTCGACCCACGCCAATACCATATCGTGCCGATTGCCGCGCCCAGTGAGGACGAACGCGCCCAGCCTTACCTGTGGCGGTTCTGGCAGAAAATACCGGCACGCGGCATGTTCACCGTGTTCGACCGTTCCTGGTATGGCCGCGTACTGGTGGAGCGCGTCGAGGGTTTCTGTTCCCCGGCCGACTGGATGCGTGCCTACGGCGAGATCAACGATTTCGAAGAGCAACTGCGCGACGCGGGCGTGATTGTGGTCAAGTTCTGGCTGGCCATCGACAAGGAGACGCAGTTGGAGCGCTTCCAGGCCCGTGAAGATATCCCTTTCAAACGTTTCAAGATCACCGAGGACGATTGGCGCAACCGCGACAAGTGGGACGACTACCGCGCCGCCGTGGGCGATATGGTCGACCGCACCAGCACCGAAGTTTCGCCCTGGACCCTGGTGGAGGCCAATGACAAGCGCTGGGCGCGGGTCAAGGTGCTGCGCACGATCAACCGGGCGCTGGAAGAAGCGTTCGCCAAATCCGACAAGCACGACAAGAAACGGTAGTGAGCGGGCTTGCCCTAATGCCAGTCAGTTAAGGATTAACGCGGTCACTGTGGGAGGGGGCTTGCTCCCGATGGACTGCGTAGCAGGCCCATTTTTGAGGCCGCTGCGCGGCCTATCGGGAGCAAGTCGAATCGTCGCACCGCCCCTCCCACAATTTATTCATCGCCCGCTTTATCGCTTAATTGACTGGCATAGGGCTTGCCCCGCCGCTCACTACACCATCATGGTTTTGCATACGCGGGGTGAATGATCGTCGCGGTTGGGAGGGCTCGGATCTATCCTCGAGGGCTCTCCCAATAATGACAAGATCGAGGTAGCCCATGCGTGAAGTAGTGATCGTCGACAGTGTGCGAACCGGCCTGGCCAAATCCTTTCGCGGCAAGTTCAACCAGACCCGTCCCGATGACATGGCGGCCCATTGCGTCAACGCGCTGCTCGCACGCAATGGCATCGATCCGGCGAGTGTGGAGGATTGCATTGTCGGCGCCGGCTCCAACGAAGGCGCCCAGGGCTACAACATCGGGCGTAACGTGGCGGTGCTCTCGCAGTTGGGCACCGGGACGGCAGGCATGACCCTCAACCGGTTCTGTTCGTCGGGTTTGCAGGCGATTGCCATTGCGGCCAACCAGATCGCTTCGGGTTGCAGCGATATCATTATTGCCGGTGGCGTCGAGTCCATCAGCCTGACCATGAAAAGCGTCAACACCGATCACCTGATCAACCCGTTGCTCAAGGAGCAGGTGCCGGGTCTGTATTTTCCCATGGGCCAGACCGCCGAGATCGTCGCGCGCCGTTATCACGTCAGCCGTGAAGAGCAGGACCTGTATGCCCTGCAGAGCCAGCAGCGCACGGCCCAGGCCCAGGCTGAGGGTCTGTTCAGTGATGAAATCGTGCCGATGGCCGTGAAGTACAAGGTTGAGGACAAGCACACGGGTGAAGTGCAGGTGCTCGAGGGGGTGGTTGACCGTGATGATTGCAATCGTCCGGACACCACGCTGGCCAGCCTGCAAGGCTTGAAACCGGTATTTGCCGAGGATGGATCGGTCACGGCGGGCAACTCGTCGCAGTTGTCCGACGGCGCCTCGATGACCTTGGTGATGAGCCTGGAAAAAGCCCTGGCGCTGGGGCTCAAGCCCAAGGCGTTTTTCCGTGGGTTCACGGTGGCGGGCTGTGAGCCGGACGAGATGGGCATTGGCCCGGTGTTCTCGGTGCCCAAGCTGCTCAAGGCCAAGGGCTTGCAGGTGGCGGATATCGACCTGTGGGAACTCAACGAGGCGTTTGCCTCGCAGTGCCTGTATGCGCGTAATCGCCTGGAAATCGACAATGCCAGGTACAACGTCAACGGCGGTTCGATCGCCATCGGGCACCCCTTCGGCATGACCGGTTCGCGGCAGGTGGGGCACCTGGTGCGTGAGTTGCAACGACGCAATCTGCGTTATGGCATCGTGACCATGTGCGTGGGCGGCGGCATGGGCGCGACCGGGTTGTTCGAAGCGGTGCGCTGATCTTCGCTACACAAAGTGCATCGGGTGCCCCTAGAATGCGGCTCCACTCCCTCTGGCTTCTGGGGCACTCATGCACATCTCTTCCGGCCGCTGGGTCTATGGTTTTCTCCTGACCCTGCTGACCGCGCTGCTGTGGGGCATTCTGCCCATCAAACTCAAGCAAGTGTTGCAGGTCATGGACCCGATCACCGTCACCTGGTTTCGCCTGACGGTGGCCGGCGGTTGTTTGTTCGTCTACCTCGCCCTCACCAAACGCTTGCCCAGCCGCCAGGTGCTCGGCCCCAGGGGCGGCTGGCTGGTGGTCATGGCGGCGTGCGGCCTGGTGGGCAACTACGTGCTGTATCTGGTTGGCCTGAAGATGCTCAGCCCTGGTACCGCACAACTGGTGGTGCAGATGGGGCCAATCTTTCTGATGGTCGCCAGCGTGTTTGTGTTCAAGGAGCGCTTCAGCCTGGGGCAGGGGCTGGGCCTGGTGGTGCTGATCATCGGCTTTGGCCTGTTCTTCAACCAGCGCCTGGACGAACTGCTGACGTCCCTTGGGGCCTACACCGCCGGGGTGCTGACCATCCTGCTGGCCACCACCATCTGGGTGTTCTACGCCCTGGGCCAGAAACAACTGCTGACGGTGTGGAATTCGCTGCAGGTGATGATGGTGATCTACCTGTTCTGTGCCTTGCTGCTTACACCCTGGGCGCATCCACTGGAAGCGCTGGACCTGAGCCCGCTGCAAGGCTGGCTGTTGCTGGCCTGCTGCATGAACACCCTGGTGGCATATGGCGCTTTCGCCGAGGCGTTGGCCCATTGGGAAGCGTCCAGGGTCAGTGCGACCCTGGCGCTCACGCCCCTGGTGACATTTGTCGCGGTGGCCCTGGCCGCGTGGTGGTGGCCGGACGCTGTGCAGGCCGAAGAGATCAACGCCCTGGGCTATGCCGGGGCGTTGGTGGTGGTGCTGGGCTCGGCGACGGTGGCGTTGGCTCCGTCGTTGCTCGCCGGGCTCAAGGCCCGGCGCTTGCGCATGGCCTCCTAGTTGCCGAGCATGTCCTCAGGGCGGACCCATTGCTCGAACTCTTCATCGGTAAGGTAGCCCAGCTCCAGCGCGGCCTCCCGTAGTGTGAGGCCTTCGGCGTAAGCCTTCTTGGCGATCTCTGCCGACTTGTCATAGCCGATGTGCGGGTTGAGTGCCGTGACCAGCATCAGCCCGCGCTCCAGGTGCTCGGCCATCTGCGTAGCGTCAGGCTCGAGACCGGCGACACAGTGCTCCTGGAAGTTATTGCAGCCATCGGCCAGCAGGCGGATCGATTCCAGCAGGTTGTGGATGATCACCGGTTTGTAGACGTTCAACTGCAAATGCCCTTGGCTGGCGGCAAGGCCGATGGTCACGTCATTGCCCAGTACCTGGCAGGCCAGCATGGTCAGCGCCTCGCACTGGGTCGGGTTGACCTTGCCCGGCATGATCGAGCTGCCCGGCTCGTTGGCCGGCAACTTCACTTCGGCCAGCCCGGCGCGGGGGCCGGAGCCCAGCAGGCGCAGGTCGTTGGCGATTTTCATCAGCGCCACGGCCAGGGTTTTCAGCGCGCCGTGCAAGGTCACCAAAGGCTCATGGCCGGAGAGGGCGGCGAACTTGTTGGGGGCCGTGACGAACGGCAAGCCTGACAACGCCGCCAGCTCGGAAGCAATCGCCTCGCCAAAACCGTGGGGCGCATTGAGCCCGGTGCCGACGGCGGTGCCGCCCTGGGCCAGCTCGCACACGGCGGGCAGGGCGCCACGGATCGCGCGTTCGGCGTAGTCGAGTTGGGCAATAAAGGCCGAGAGTTCCTGGCCGAAGGTGATCGGCGTTGCGTCCATCATGTGGGTGCGACCGGTTTTCACCAGCTTCATGTGCCTGGCCGCTTGCTCCGCCAAACCGCCGGAAAGATTGGCGATGGCGGGCAGCAGCCGTTGATGCACGGCCTGCACGGTGGCGATGCTCATGGCCGTGGGGAAGCAGTCGTTGGAGCTCTGGGAGCGGTTGACGTGGTCGTTGGGGTGCACCGGGCTTTTACCGCCACGCTTGTTGCCCGCCAGCTCGTTGGCACGGCCGGCGATGACTTCGTTGGCGTTCATATTGCTCTGGGTGCCGCTGCCGGTCTGCCACACCACCAATGGGAATTGATCGTCATGCTGCCCGTCGAGCACTTCGTCGGCGGCCTGTTCGATCAGGCGGGCGATATCGGCGGGCAGGTCGCCGTTGCGGTCGTTGACCCGTGCAGCGGCCTTCTTGATCAGGGCCAGGGCGTGCAGCACCGCAAGCGGCATGCGTTGTTCACCGATGGCGAAATTCACCAGCGAACGTTGGGTCTGCGCGCCCCAGTAAGCGTCCTCCGGGACATGAACTTCCCCCAGGCTGTCGGTTTCGATACGGCTCATCGGGCACACTCCTTCAGGTTCGTTTGCGCAGTTTAGGCTGTGATCGGCCGGGCGGGTTCCCTAAAAGACTTTTCATCGGCAAATCCACGTCCGACAAGGGGCGGGGTTGAGCCATAAGGTTTTTTAGGCGCAGAATGGGCGCCCTTGGGGTCTTACCTCGCCTGCTAGAAAAGGAAACTCGATGACTCGTCTTCGTGCCATCTGTACCGCGGTTGCTCTGGTTTGCGCCAGCGGCCAGGTTCTTGCCGATACCGCCAGCCACAACGCCAGTGCCGAAGCCTTCCTTACCCTGGCCCACGCCGACAAGCTGGGTACCCCGGTGTACATGCAAGTGCAGCAAATGTTCGCCCAGCGTTTCGAACAGACCAAGGCGCCTGCCGCCAAGCAGTCCGTACTGGACAGCTACCAGGCCAAGGCCAATGCCGCCCTGGACCAGGCCATCGGCTGGCCGAAGCTGAAGCCGGACATGGTCAAGCTCTATACCAGCAACTTCAGCGAGTCCGAGCTCAAGGACCTGGTCGCTTTCTACCAGTCGCCACTGGGCAAGAAAGTCCTGGAAAAAATGCCGCAACTGACCCAGCAATCGGCCCAGATGACCCAGGCCAAGCTGGAAAGCGCCGTGCCGGTCGTGAACAAGCTGTTGGAAGACATGACCAACGAGCTGATGCCGAAAGCCGCCGCACCGGCCAAGAAGAAGTAAGCAGGAATGACCATGCAACAGCGTATCGAAACGGCGCTTGCCGCCCTGGGCTCCGATCATCTGAGTGTGCTGGATGAAAGCCACATGCACAGCCGCGGGTTGCAGACCCACTTCAAGGCCGTGCTGGTCAGCCCGCAGTTCGAGGGGCTCAACCGCGTCAAGCGCCACCAGAAGGTCTACGCCACCCTGGGTGATCTGATGAGCGAGTTTCATGCGCTGGCGCTGCATACCTACACGCCTGACGAATGGGCGAAAATCGACGCAGCCCCGGCCTCGCCGACCTGCGCCGGCGGGCATGATTAATGAGCGGGTGTCTCTGACACCGGGCATTTGTTAGAATCCGCAACGCGCCGCTTAGCCGGCGCGTTTTTTTTGCATCCGGTTCACCCTTTACGAGGGTAGCCACCTGGAGAGAACACCCATGACTCAACCGATTGTCGTGGCGGCACTGTACAAGTTCGTCACCCTCGAAGATTACGTCGCTCTGCGCGAACCCCTGCTGCAGGCAATGGTCGACAACGGCATCAAAGGCACCTTGCTGATCGCCGAAGAAGGCATCAACGGCACTGTTTCCGGCAGCCGCGAAGGCATCGATGGCCTGATCGCCTGGCTGAAGAACGATCCGCGCATGGTCGACATCGACCACAAGGAATCGTACTGCGACGAGCAGCCGTTCTACCGCACCAAGGTCAAGCTCAAGAAAGAGATCGTGACCCTGGGCGTCGAAGGCGTCGATCCGAACAAGAAAGTCGGCACCTATGTGGACCCCAAGGACTGGAACGCGTTGATCAGCGACCCGGAAGTGCTGTTGATCGACACCCGTAACGACTACGAAGTCTCCATTGGCACCTTCGAAGGCGCGATCGACCCGAAAACCACCAGTTTTCGCGAATTTCCCGACTACATCAAAGCCAACTTCGACCCAGCCAAGCACAAGAAGGTCGCGATGTTCTGCACCGGCGGCATTCGGTGTGAGAAAGCGTCGAGCTATATGCTCAGCGAAGGCTTCGATGAGGTCTACCACCTCAAGGGTGGCATCCTGAAATACCTCGAAGAGGTACCCCAGGAAGAAACCAAATGGCAGGGCGACTGCTTTGTATTCGACAATCGCGTGACGGTCCGCCACGACTTGAGCGAAGGCGACTACGATCAATGTCATGCCTGTCGCACGCCGGTAAGCGTCGAAGACCGTGCGTCCGAGCACTATGTGGCCGGCATCAGTTGCCCGCATTGCTGGGATAAGCTGCCGGAGAAGACCCGTCGCAGTGCGATCGACCGGCAAAAGCAGATTGAACTGGCCAAGGCCCGCAATATGCCGCACCCGATTGGCTTCAACTACAAGCAAACCCCTTCCGAGGCCTGAGCCATGTCCGCGCGCCTGCTCTATGTAATGGACCCGATGTGTTCCTGGTGCTGGGGCTTTGCCCCGGTGGCCGAGGCGTTGGTGGAGCAGGCCCAGGCCGCCGGCGTGGAGCTGCACCTGGTGGTGGGCGGCTTGCGCACCGGCAGCGGCGCGGCGCTGGAGCCTACGACCCGACGCTACATCCTGGAGCACTGGCAGGCGGTCACCGAGGCCACCGGCCAGCCGTTCAAGCTTGAAGGCGCATTGCCCGACGGTTTCGTCTATGACACCGAGCCTGCGTGCCGTGCCATCGTCACTGCACGCAGCCTGGCGCCGGATTGCGCGTGGAAGCTGCTGGGGCTGATCCAGCGTGCGTTTTATGTCGAGGGCCGCGATGTGACCCTCGCCAGTGTGCTGGTGGAGTTGGCGGAGAAGGCGGGCATCCCGCGCATCGAGTTTGCCGGTGAGTTTGACCGCGCCGAGCAACACGCGGCGACGGCCGCCGATTTCACCTGGGTGCAGGACCTGGGCATCGCCGGTTTCCCGACGCTGCTCGCCGAGCGCAATGGCCAGTTGGCCTTGCTGACCAATGGTTACCAGCCGCTGTCCGAGCTGTCGCCGTTGCTGGCTCGATGGCTGGAGCGAGCAACCTGTGCATGACCAGCCTGACCTCGAGCCGAGCAAACGCACTGATCGCCTGACCTGGGCGGAAATCCGTCGCCTGGCCCTGCGTCACAAGAAATCCTTGTGGCTCGCCAACGGCGTCGCCGTGCTGGCGACCCTGTGCAGTGTGCCCATTCCGTTGCTGTTGCCGCTGCTGGTCGATGAAGTACTGCTGGGCCACGGCGACGCCGCGCTCAAGGTGATGAACCACGTCTTACCGCTGGGCTGGCAGAAAGCCGCCGGTTATATCGGCCTGATGCTGCTGGTGACCCTGCTGCTGCGCTGCGGTGCGCTGGTATTCAACGTCGTGCAGGCGCGGCTGTTCGCACGGCTGGCCAAAGACATCGTGTACCGCATCCGCGTGCGCCTGATCGAACGGCTCAAGCGCATTTCCCTTGGCGAATATGAAAGCCTGGGCAGCGGCACGGTCACCACGCATCTGGTCACCGACCTCGATACTCTGGACAAATTTGTCGGTGAAACCCTCAGCCGCTTCCTGGTGGCCATGCTCACTCTGGTGGGCACCTCGGCCATTCTGGTGTGGATGCATTGGCAACTGGCGTTGTTGATCCTGCTGTTCAACCCGCTGGTGATCTACGCCACGGTGCAGTTGGGCAAACGCGTCAAACACCTGAAGAAGCTGGAAAACGACAGCACCTCACGCTTTACCCAAGCGCTGACCGAAACCCTGGACGCCATCCAGGAAGTGCGCGCCGGCAACCGCCAGGGCTTTTTCCTCGGGCGCCTCGGCCAGCGTGCCCTGGAAGTGCGCGATTATGCGATCAATTCCCAATGGAAAAGCGACGCCTCCAGCCGCGCCAGCGGGTTGTTGTTCCAGTTTGGTATCGACATCTTCCGGGCTGCGGCGATGCTCACCGTGTTGTTTTCCGACCTGTCCATTGGCCAGATGCTCGCCGTGTTCAGTTACCTGTGGTTCATGATCGGCCCGGTGGAGCAGCTGTTGAACCTGCAATACGCCTACTACGCGGCGGGTGGGGCGCTGACGCGGATCAACGAGCTGCTGGCGCGCGCCGATGAGCCGCAATATGCCGGTGGCGAAGATCCGTTTACCGGGCATGAAACGGTCGGTATTGATGTACGGGGCCTCAATTTCGGCTACGGCGAAGATTTAGTCCTCGACCAGCTTAACCTGAGTATTGCGCCCGGAGAGAAGGTCGCCATCGTCGGTGCCAGTGGTGGCGGCAAGAGTACTTTGGTACAACTGCTGCTGGGCTTGTATACCCCGCAGGCGGGCAGTATCCGTTTTGGCGGTGCCACCCAGCAGGAGATCGGCCTGGCAACCATTCGTGAAAACGTTGCGGTGGTGCTGCAGCATCCGGCGTTGTTCAACGATACCGTGCGCGCCAACCTGACCATGGGCCGTACCCGTTCCGACCAGGCCTGCTGGCAGGCATTGGAGATCGCCCAGCTGGATGCTACCGTCAGGGCGTTGCCCTTGGGCTTGGACAGCGTGGTGGGGCGTTCCGGCGTGCGCTTTTCCGGTGGCCAGCGCCAGCGCCTGGCAATAGCGCGGATGGTGCTGGCCGAGCCGAAGGTGGTGATTCTGGATGAGGCGACCTCTGCTTTGGATGCCGCCACCGAGTACAACCTGCATCAGGCGCTGGCGCGGTTTCTCAGCGGGCGTACTACACTGATTATCGCCCATCGCCTGTCGGCGGTGAAACAGGCCGATCGGGTACTGGTGTTCGATGGTGGGCATATCGCCGAAGATGGCGACCATCAGCAATTGATTGCCGATGGCGGGTTGTACGCCAAGCTGTATGGTCACCTGCAACAAGTGCGTTGAGTTAGCTTAGGCTGTGCTGTCGGGGGCGGATTTTCGCGTGCGTATTCAGCTGTGCATGTGCAAGGGACTTCATGAAGCAAAAACGAACTCTCGGAACACCACGGTTGTTGGGCATTGTCTGGCCTTTTATTGCCGTTGTGCTGTTCCAGGCATTGTTGGGTTGCGTCAGTCTCTACGTGCTTTCAGCGGTGCGTGGCTATGTGGCTGGCGAAAGTCTTTGGTCCAAGGGGCAGAAAGATGCCATCTATTACCTGACCCTCTACGCCGATAATCGCGACGAAGCCACTTACCTCAAGTATCAGCACGCTATCGCCGTGCCACAGGGCGGGCACGAGCTGCGCATTGCCCTCGACCGTCCCGTCCCCGACCTCACCGCAGCGCGCCTGGGTATTCTCAAGGGTGGCAACCACCCGGATGACGTTTCCAGCCTGATCTGGCTGTACCTCAACTTTCGCCATTTCAGCTACCTGGAAAAAGCCATCGCACTGTGGACCGTGGGCGATGGCTACCTGGTACAGCTGGATGAACTGGCCCAGTCGATGCACCGGGCGATCAGCGCCAATCAAGTCAGTGGCGACAACGTGCGCGACTGGAAGGCGCACATCATTGCGATCAATGACGGCGTGACCCCGGCGGCCAAGGCATTCAGCGATGCCTTGGGCGAGGGCTCGCGGATGATTTTGCGGCTGTTGCTGATCACCAACCTGGCCACCGCGTTGGGGCTGATTGTTCTGGCGCTGCTGCGTACCCACAAGCTTCTGGCCCAGCGCCATGCCTTCGCCAATGCCCTGCAAGTCGAGAAGGAGCGGGCGCAGATCACCCTGGAGTCGATCGGTGACGGGGTGATCACCACCGACGTCGATGGCGCCATCACCTACATGAACCCAGCGGCGGAGGCGTTGACCCACTGGAAAAACCCCCAGGCCCAAGGCCTGCCCCTGGCGGCGTTGTTCAACCTGCTGGACGAAAGCGCCGAGCCCGACGGCTTTACCCTGATCGAGCGCATCATCAAGGGCCGGCTCGGTGGCGGCAGCGAACATTCCAAGCTGATCCAGCGCCTGGACGGCAGTACGGTGTCGGTGACGCTGGTGGGGGCGCCGATCCGCAGCGCCGGCAAAGTCAGCGGTGCGGTGCTGGTGCTGCACGACATGACCCAGGAGCGCCAGTACATCGCCAACCTGTCGTGGCAAGCGACCCATGATGCCTTGACCGGCCTGGCCAACCGTCGCGAGTTCGAGTACCGCCTGGAGCAGGTGCTGCAACAAGTGGGGCGCCAGCAGGGTGGGCGGCATGCGTTGATGTTCCTCGACCTGGACCAGTTCAAGCTGGTCAACGACACCTGTGGTCATGCGGCCGGTGACGAGTTGCTGCGTCATATTTGTGCGCTGCTGCAGTCGGACCTGCGCGAAGGCGACACGCTGGCTCGGTTGGGCGGCGACGAGTTCGGCATCCTGCTGGAGAACTGTCCGGCGCCGGTGGCCGAAAGAATCGCCGAAAGCCTGCGCCATACCGTGCAGAGCCTGCATTTTGTGTGGAAGGGACGGCCCTTCATGACCACCGTCAGTATCGGCCTGGTGCACATCTCACAAACCCCGACCACCCTCGAAACGTCGTTGCGGGCGGCAGATATGGCGTGCTACATGGCCAAGGAAAAGGGCCGCAACCGAGTGCAGGTCTACCATGCCGATGACTCGGAATTGTCTTTGCGTTTCGGTGAGATGGCCTGGGTGCAGCGCCTGCACATGGCGTTGGAGGAAGACCGTTTTTGCCTGTACTCCCAGGAAATCTCGCCGCTGGGCCATACCGACGCCGGCAGTGGGCATATCGAAATCCTGTTGCGACTGCACGATGAAGGGGGGCGCATCATCTTGCCCGACAGCTTTATCCCGGCCGCCGAACGTTACGGCCTGATGACATCGCTGGACCGCTGGGTGGTCGAGAACGTGTTCAAGATCATCGCCAAGTGCATGCATGAGCGTCCGGGCCGGCCCATGGCCATGTGTGCGATCAATCTGTCAGGCATTACCATTGGTGATGACGATTTCCTGGGTTTTTTACATGAGAAATTCGCGGCTTATAACATCCCGCCTGAAATGATATGTTTTGAAATAACAGAGACGAGTGCTATTGCCAATCTCGGCAGTGCAATCCGTTTTATTAATGAACTCAAAGCCTTAGGTTGCCATTTTTCCCTCGATGACTTTTGCGCCGGAATGTCCTCATTCGCTTATCTCAAACATTTACCTGTAGACTTCCTGAAGATCGATGGAAGTTTCGTAAAGGATATGCTGGACGACCCGATTAACCGCGCCATGGTCGAAGTGATCAATCACATCGGCCACGTCATGGGTAAGCGCACAATTGCCGAGTTTGTTGAAACCACGCACATCGAACAGGCGTTACTTGAGATCGGTGTGGATTACGCTCAGGGCTACCTGATTGAACGCCCGCAATTGTTTACCTTTGATAGCTTGCAGTGTCGACCTGTGCGTCCGCAGCCTCTGTTATTCAAGGCGCCCGGCACATTCCGCTGAAACATTTGCTGGTCTGTACTATCACACTAAAAAAGGAGCCCTACAGTGATCGACACATTCAACAGAACCGGCCCGCTTATGGAAGCCTCGAGTTACCCCGCCTGGGCGCAACAATTGATCCAGGACTGTAGCGAGAGCAAGCGCCGAGTTGTCGAGCACGAACTGTACCAGCGCATGCGCGACAACACGCTCAGCGCCAAGACCATGCGCCACTACCTGATTGGTGGCTGGCCGGTGGTGGAACAGTTTGCCTTGTACATGGCACAGAACCTCACCAAGACCAAGTTTGCCCGCCATCCTGGGGAGGATATGGCGCGACGTTGGCTGATGCGCAATATTCGTGTGGAACTGAACCACGCTGACTATTGGGTGAATTGGGCGCGTGCCCATGGCGTGAGCCTGGAGGAGTTGCAGGCGCAGAATGTACCGCCGGAATTGCATGCCCTGAGCCATTGGTGCTGGCATACCAGTTCGTCCGATGCGCTGATCGTTGCAATTGCCGCAACCAACTATGCCATCGAGGGGGCGACTGGGGAGTGGTCCGCCGTGGTGTGTTCGACCGGTGTGTATGCCGCCGCCTTCCCTGAGGAAGACCGCAAGCGTGCGATGAAGTGGCTGAAGATGCACGCCCAGTACGACGACGCCCACCCCTGGGAAGCCCTGGAAATCATCTGCACCCTGGCCGGGATGAACCCGAGCAAGGCCTTGCAGGTCGAGTTGCGCCAGGCCGTCTGCAAGAGCTACGACTACATGTACCTGTTTCTGGAAAGCTGCATGCGGTTGGAAAAAGACAACGACAAGATGCTCGCGGCCGTTCGCGAGCGGCCGGCACGCGTCGCCAGCGAGGCGTGATGCAAGCGTGATGGCGGGGGCTTACCCCGCCATCGCCAAGCGGTTACGGCCTTCGCGCTTGGCCACGTACAAAGCGTTATCGGCCCGGCGCAGCAGGCTTTCAGCCGACTCGGCGGCCAACAAGGTTGAGCAGCCGAGGCTCACCGTCAATTCGATCCGCGTCCCCTCCACCCAGTAATCCTGTGCCTGTGCTGCCTGGCGCAAACGTTCGCCGACCATGGCGGCGGCCTCTCGGCCGGTATTCGACAGCAGGATCAGAAACTCTTCCCCGCCAAACCGAAACACCATGTCCACGTTGCGCAACTGGTTTTTGATCGTGGTGGCGATTTCGCGCAGCACGCTATCGCCAGCCGCATGACCGTGGGTATCGTTGATTCGCTTGAAGTGGTCGATGTCCAGCATCAGCAAGGACAACGGGCTCAGGTGCCGCTTGGCCATGTCGATCTCCCTTTGCAGAGTCTGGTCCATGGCGATTCGGTTGCCGGTTTCAGTCAATGGATCACGCAGGGCGCTGCGCGTGGCTGCGCGGTAGAGCAGGGCGTTGCGCATCGGATAGAGCAGGGTCGCCAGCAGGGATTCGAGCTGGTGCAGTTCGTCTTCCATGAAGCGCTGGTTGCGGCGAAAGATCAGCTCACCCAAGTGCTCGCCTTCGTGGCTCAGGCTGTAGCTCACTGAATGATGGCCGCGATGGCCGAACTCCAGGCGCAGGTCGCTGGTTGCGTGACGGTACTGCAGGGCATCCACGGGGACCAGGCGCTGGATTTCGCGAAAGAACAGGCCGAGGATACGCTCCGGCTCGAGGCTGACCTGCAATTGCTGGTTCAGCTGCTGGCGCAATTGGTTAAGGGTGATGGGACGCTGCGGCCGCAGGGAGGGTTGACCAAACCCCAGACGTTGCAATTTGGCACTGTCGAAGTCAATTGCGTTGGTCTGGGTGGGTGTTTTCATAGTTGGACGGCCTCTAAGCACTGAACTGTCTTACAGGCTGGATGAGAATGGCAGAAGCCAAGCGTCTTACTGTTCCGTCAGTTGCGTAAAACAATAGGAACAGTTTAAACCGCTTTAGTCCGGGTTATAACCCCGGGGCACTGCCGCACGTCTTGTCATCGCTTAACCTGCTTGGCAGGGATTAGAGCGAGATTCGTGCCAAATCCTTTTGGCTGTATAAAACGTCTTACAAATCAATGAATTGCTTTTATAACTCAGTGGGGTTGTCGCCTGCTTGCGTCAGTTATTTGGCTGACGGCGGGCTTAGACCAAGGTCGTGCGGTCGATCTGCTCAATCGAGGTGACCCCGGTCAGGGTCATTGCCACGCGCATCTCCTTGGCGAAGATATCGAGCAGGTTTTCCACCCCGTGCTGGCCGTCGGCAGCCAGTGCGTAGGCGGTGGCGCGGCCCAGCAGACACGCTTTGGCACCCAAGGCGAGCATACGCACCACGTCCAGCCCCGAACGGATGCCGGAGTCCACCAGCACGGTGAGGTCATCGCCGACCTTGTCGGCAATCGGTGGCAGGGCCTTGGCGGTGGACAGCACGCCGTCCAGCTGGCGCCCGCCGTGGTTGGAGACCACGATGCCATCGGCCCCGAAGCTCACGGCGTCCTTGGCATCCTGCGGATCGAGGATGCCTTTGATGATCATCGGGCCTTTCCAGAACTCACGGATCCACTCCAGGTCTTTCCAACTGATGGAGGGATCGAAGTTGTTGGCCAGCCAGCCGATGTAGTCTTCCAGGTGGGTGGGTTTGCCCAGGTACCTGGAGATATTGCCCAGGTCGTGTGGGCGGCCGAGCAACCCCACATCGAACGCCCATTGCGGCTTGGTGACGGCTTGCAGCATGCGCCGCGACGCCGCGAATGGCCCGGACATGCCCGAGTGTGCATCGCGGTAGCGCGCGCCTGGCGTGGGCATATCCACGGTGAACACCAGTGTCGTCACCCCGGCCGCCTGGGCCCGTTCCAGCGCGTTGCGCATGAAGCCACGGTCCTTGAGGACATACAGCTGGAACCAGATTGATTGCGCGCTTTGAGACGCCACTTCTTCAATCGAACACACCGACACCGTCGACAGGCAGAAGGGGATGCCTTTATTGGCGGCTGCCTTGGCCGCCTGCACTTCGCCGCGCCGCGCGTACATGCCGGTGAGGCCCACCGGGCTGAGGATCACCGGCATGTCCAGGGGCTGGCCGAACAGGGTGGTCTTGAGGCTCAGGCTATCCACATTGCGCAGGACACGCTGGCGCAGGCTGATCTCGGCCAGGTCCGAACTGTTGGCGCGCATCGTGTGTTCGGCGTAGGCACCGCCGTCGATGTAGTCGAACAGGAAGCGCGGCAGCTTGCGCTTGGCGGCTGCGCGATAGTCGGAGGCGGACGAGATGATCATTGAAGAGGGGCTCCACAGGGCAAGGTGATTCAGGATAGGCAATAATCTGGCATGATAAAAACAACTTTTATCAATGGTAGCCAGTCGCAAAAGGAATACCGATGAACCTACGAGCATTGCGTGCCTTTGTCGAAGTGGTGCGCCAGGGCGGCTTCTCCCAGGCTGCCGAGGTGGTGTCGCTGACTCAGTCCTCCGTGAGCAAGGCCGTCAGGACGCTGGAGGATGAACTGGGCGCGCCGCTTTTTAATCGTCTGGGCCACCGTAACGAACTCACCGCCGCCGGTGAAATTGTCTACCGTCGCGCCCAGGTGCTGCTCGCCGAGAGCAATGACCTGGTGGCCGAGATCAATGACTTGCGCGGCCTCAAGCGTGGCCAGCTGCGCATCGGCCTGCCCCCGGTGGGTTGCGGCGTACTGTTCGCGGCCATGTTCGCCACCTACCGCAGGCGCTACCCCGACATCGAAATCGAACTCACCGAGTACGGCAGCAAGAAACTGCGCGGGTGCCTGGAAGCCGGGGAGATTGACCTCGCGGCGTTGCTGCTGCCCACGGATGAAGGGTTCGACTTCCAACCCGTGCGCAATGAACCCCTGATGGCCGTGTTGCCCATGAACCACCCGCTGGCCTGGCGCAAGCGCATCGACTTCACCGACCTTGCGGACTCACCGTTCATTCTGTTCGAAGCCGGCTTCGCCCTGAACGCCAAGATCCTCGCCGCCTGCGAGCGCAAAGGCGTGACTCCCAAGGTCACGGCCCGCAGCGGGCAGATCGACTTTATCGTCGACCTGGTCTCGGCGGGCCTGGGCGTCGCGTTCCTGCCGCGCATGCTGGCGCACATGCATCAACCCACCGGTATCGCCCTGATCCCCTTGGACGAACCCCACACCGACTGGCACATCGCCCTGGCCTGGCGCGCCAGCGCCCACCTGCCGCCGGCGGCGCGTGCCTGGCTGGATTTGGCCAAGGAAATGGCCCATTCGGAGTAGGGCGGCTACCGGTTATCAGGATGAATTCGTCAAAATGCGTCTCGATGCTTGACTTCTTCTTTTTAATCAGTAACATACGGCGCATTCCGCGATAGCTCAGTTGGTAGAGCAAATGACTGTTAATCATTGGGTCCCTGGTTCGAGTCCAGGTCGTGGAGCCAGATAGAGAAAAGCCTGCAGCGATGCAGGCTTTTTTTTTGCCCTGGATTTCTTCGGGGTGATCAAAGCGCGCAGCGCGACCAGCGTGACTGCGTCCCTAATCCTGCGATTACATGAAAATCGCTGCAGTGGTTTCAACCAAGGCACGCCGACTAAAACCAGGGTTGGCGCCAATTGATCTGATTCTGATTGATATCCAAGGACCCTATGCTGTTTTTCATAAAGTCGTGTTTATGAAGAATTATTTAGGTTGGGCTTGCAGATCGTGCCTACGCGACATTTTTTCCGGGGCGAACATTGTTGAGTGGATGGATTTAAATTTCGAATAATCAGGATTTTAGAAAAAACATCGGCTCTGAAACAGAATTCAGTACTGTGGTTTTTATTGGTTTCCTATCATTTTTTCCTAACCGTCTATTCCAAAAAGGTCTTTTGTTGAAAATTTCGGAGCATGCTTTATTGCGCACGAATGTAACAAATTGTTTCATTTTTTGCCGTTTTCGGCACCGACAAAAGGGCTTTCTGTCGGCGAACAGGTGAGTTCCGTTCGTTGCGGCGCAGTGGGTTGAGCCTGGGACAGTGATGATTTTGCGTGCGTCTGTTCGGCGCAATGCGAAACAAGGGATTTGTATAATTATCGAGGCTCGAACCCATGAATCATGTGATCAACTCCATACTGGAAAATGCATCAACTCGCCCGTCACTCGGCCATACTAACCCCGCTTTACTACATGACATTCTATGGCGAGCACTTGAGCACGCACTCAAGGCAAACACGGACGACGCTTCCCAGACCCCGCACACCCGAGCCTGCCTGAGGATCTACGCCGAAATCGATACGCTGTCGTATCTGGACAAGGCTGATTCGAAATTGGCGGCTGCTTTGGGTAAGGCATTCTTCGAGTCCCGCTCCAGCAAAGACGTCGAGGCGTTCTGGAAGTTGTTGCTGATCAAGCAACTGCTGTTCGAATTATCGGTCAGGAGTGTGGCGACCCAGATTGCTTCGCAAGCCAGCCTGCCCCGTCAGTTACTCACGCTCGACTCGCAGTTGATTGCAGCGCCGTCCGGGGTAAATATCAGCCTGGGGCTGCTGTGCAAAGAGACCGACCAACTCAAGCATTCTGTCGTGCTGGTCTTGCAGAAACTGGCACAACACGTTGAAGACCGTGGCCTCAAAAAGCCCCAAGTCACTGCGCAGCTTCTGCTGGAGTTGTACAACGCCGTATGGTCGGGCAGTAATGGCACTGATATCGAGTCGCAGATTTTTTACGCCGACAGTGTGTATGACGCGTTGCCCGACGTACATCACGCCCTGGGCCTGGCGCCGCGGGAAAAATGGCTGACCTTGTTTACCTGGTTATATGGCGACAAGGATGGTCGCCCCTATGACACCAACCAGCACACCGAAACGCTGGTTGTGGCCTTGGAAACCGCGCTGCGCAACCGCTACATCGCTGATATTGACAGCCTGATAAAGGACGGCGGTGCACAGCATCGCCTGGAAGATATTCGTGCACGTCTGGGTAAGGATCACCCTGAGCGTTTCGAACAGCCCGCCGAGCTGATCGAGGCACTGGGCAGCATCCGTTTTACCCAGCCGGTTGCCATCGACCGCCTGCTGCTGCGGGTGCATGCGTTTGGCTTTCACTACCTGGATATCGAGTTTCGTGAAAACGCCGAGATGTTCAGTAGCGTGGTCGATGAGATTCTTTCCAGTCAATGGCTGGAAACCATCGGCCTGGGCCAGGGCCGGCACTATCACGAGCTGGATGAGCGTGCGCGCCAGGCCGCGCTTGAGGTTGCGCTGGAAGGCGAGGAGGCTCAGGCTCCGGCTGCCCTGTGGCAAGGGTATCTGCAACGCACCACATCGATTTACACCAAGAAAGCTCAGCAATACGCCGGTCAGGACTACATTGCGCTGATGGAGCAGGACCCGAGTTATATCCGTATGCACGATGCGCGCAACGCGCTCGAGCGGTTTGAAATGATTGACCGTTACCGCGACCGCATGAAAATCCACGGGATCGCCGAGTACACTTCGGCCCTTAGCGCGCTGGAGGTGTTGTTCCTGATGAAGGCGGCCCAGGTGCGGGACGGTATAGACATCGCCCTGCAACCCGAAGACCTGGCAGGTGCCGAGCGCACGCTTGCCACGGTGCATGAGGTGTACGAAAACCCAGTGTACCGCCGGCATCTGGCAGCACGCGGCAACCGCCAATACATCACGTTTGGCCCCAGCGACACGGGCAAGCAAGGCGGCAAGGCCATGCACAAACTGAATATGGCGATTGCTAACCAGCACAAGTTGATCGCGGCCCGCTACGGTATCGAGGTGGTCGTCCACGTCATCATGGGCGGGGAACACGCGCGGTGTAATGGAGTGATTGCAGAAACCTTGCAGGAGTTCGGCGCGCTGGAGGGGCCGGAAACCCGGTTCATGCTGGCCGGGTGCGCGGAGATGCGCGCTCATCTGCTGACCCGCAACCAGTCCGCCAACTTTCTCAGCCAGTTGTACCGTATGCACGCCGAGCCCCAGCCGCAACCGTCAGAAGAGGTCATTGCCGGGAGGATTCAACGTTGGGGGGAAGTAGTGCGCCGCTACCAGGCGACGTTCTTCGAGCATCCGGCGTTGCCCTCTCTGTTACGTGACCTGGCGCGATTTGACGTGGTCAGGGCCACAGCCAAGGGCACCCGACCGCCTTCTCGTATCTTCAACATCAAGGTGTTCGAGTCGCGACCCGATGCCATTCGTGCGATTCCCTGGACCCGCGCCTTGCTGGCCGGTGGGTTGCACAGCGAACTGATCGGCGTCGGGCAGTTTGCGCAAGAGCCGGTAACGCACTTGTCGAAGGCCTTCAACGAGGATGAGAGCTTTCACACCTACGTCAAAGGCATGGCCTATGCCATTGCGCGAACCGACCTGAAATGCGCCTGGCTGACCTTGACCGGCAGCATCCCGGAGAAAGCCCACATCCTGGCGCTGGCTGAAGCCTTGAAGACCGAAGCCATCGGCACGGCCGAACAACTGCTGGCCAGCCTGCACCTGGAAGTGATTGAAGGTAAGCGCTTCGTGTACAAGGCCACCACCGGCACCGAGCCGGCGGATCCTTGGAAAATCAAGGAAAGCAGCTTGCTCAACTTGTGGCCTAGCCTCAAGGCAGAGGTCTACCGCAAGGAAAAGAACCTGAGAATCTATCGGTTGTTTCTTATCTACGCCAAAAGCAATCCCGCGTTCATCCAGTCCTCATCGCTGAATGATTTCTACAGCGGGTTCCTCGCGGCCGTGAGTACCGATGCAGGTCTGGTCGATCCCACCAGCGCCCACCATTTCAACTGGTGATTAGCCCCGATACCCAGGGCAGCCTGGGTATCGGCAGGCGCTACCCTCCAAGAGGATCAACTGTATGGCATTTACTATCCTGATACTCGATGCCCCCGGCCCGCCATTGCTGTTTGAGGAAGTCGATCGCTTTCTTGAGCTGGGCCTGAACGTCACTCTCAACCTGCACTATTTCGCGGATAAAGAGCGCATCCGGCAGCACTACACTACGCGTATTGAATATGCCGAGATCGACTGTCACGACGAGCCTGCCTTTATTGCCGCCGTGAGTCGAGCCAGGGGTTACAGCGTGTTCAAGACGCGCCTGAACATCCCCCTCGGTGCCAGCCTGATCCGTGCCGCCAGTTCGCCCGCGTTGGCCACGCCACTGCGCGCCATTGCCCAGGCCGGCGCCGGGGTTAACCATATTGATCGGCTCGAATGCGAGCAGTGCGGCGTTACGATACTCAACACGCCAGGCTCCAACGCGGTCGCTGTTGCCGAGTACGTCCTGGCCCAGGCGCTGTTTCTATCTCGTGACCTGGATTATTACAACGCCGAAACGCACAACGGTCATTGGGCAAAAGGCACCTTGGCACCTACCTCCGAATACGCCGAACTCACGCTTGGGCTGGTGGGCACCGGAAGCATTGCCCGGCAGGTGGCACGTAAGGCGGCGGCGCTGGGCATCAAGGTGATCGCTACCGGGTCCGAGCGTTTTACCGAACCGGTGGCGCGCAGCCTTGAGCTTGAGCGACGAGCAAGCCTTGCGCAGTTACTGGCTGAATCGCACATCGTCTCGATCCACGTGCCGCTCACCACGTTGACCCGCGGCTTGTTCGGCACCGCCGAGTTCGGGCAGATGCGCCAAGGTTCAATCCTCATCAATACCGCTCGCGGCGGGATCGTCGACGAACACCAGCTGGCAGCCTTCATGCGCCAGTTTCCCAGGCACATCAAGGCGGTCGCCATCGATACCTTTTCCCTGGAAAAAGACCGGTTCGACTCGCCACTGACCGACATTCCCAACGCGCAACTGACGCCGCATATCGCCGGCAATACCACCACGGCAATCAGGGTGGCGTCCCGTCAGATCGTCGACAAGATCCATGCATTCAGTGCCGCCGCCATCGTGCGTTAACCTACCGGACACAAGGAAGGCTACATCATGCAGACCTCTATTTTTACCCGTCTCAACGCCCTGAGTTGCACCGACCTCAGCGATGCGATGGACCGCCTGAAAATCGTTTGCCAGTGCACCGACATCATGCCTCTGGACCGGTCGTTCACCCTCACAGGCAAAGCCTGGACCCTGCGCTACGGCCCTATTGGCCTGGACGGCGGCTCGGTGGGTGACTACATCGACGACCTTGAGGCCGGCCAGGTGGTAGTGATCGACAACCAGGCGCGGCTCGACACCACCGTGTGGGGCGATTTGCTGACCTCTACTGCCGCCCGCAAGCAGCTGGCCGGGACGGTGATTGACGGTATCTGCCGCGATGTCGACCGTGCGTTGGAACTTGACTACCCGATATTTTCCCGGGGTAACTGGATGCGCACCGGCAAGGATCGCGTGCGTGTCGAAGCGATCCAGGCGCCCGTGACGCTGGGCGGCGTGCGGGTACAACCAGATGATTGGTTGCGCGGAGATGGTGACGGCTTGGTAGTGATTCCGGCCGGCTCACTGAGCCAAGTGCTGGAGGTGGCCGAAGAAATCCACCAGGCCGAAGAGCATATTCGTGCCGCTATCGAGGCGGGCGTTCCTTTACACAAAGCTCGCGCCGATTACGGCTACCACGCCTTGCAGACGCCGCGCCGCTGACTGGCCCACGGCAGGAGCCGCAGCGGGTGCGGCTTCAGTTGATGCCGGCTCGAGCAACGACTTGGCTGGATGTGCATAAGGAGATTGATCGTTCCATGATTCGATGAGTTCAAATCTGATAGTGTCCTGAATATCAATATTCGAGGCAGTATCAATAATGGGCAATCATGTGGCTCGCTACGCGTTATTTGCTTTTCCTGTCTTCATGTTGTGCCAGCCAGTACAAGCGGCATCGTGGCAAATTTGCAGTATGGAGTTACGTGTTACTGATGTATTGAAACATCCATACCCCAAGCTACAGGCGCAGATCCTGAAGGTGAGCCCTACATCGACCACGGCAGAGTGCCCGGAAGAGGGGGCGACCCTCACGTTTATCCCAGAAACTACTGATTACCAAAGCCAGATCCCACGCCGAGAGTGGCCCAAAAAAGGCCAGTCGGTGCGTGTGAACTACCGGTATCTGGATGGGACATGTAAAGGCGATGGCCATAGTCATGCGTGCCGTATTGAGCATTACCCATTAGCGGGTAGCTGAGTTGCAAGCGTTTTCCCGGTTCACTTCAAGTTCGCTGAACGGACGCGGCGGTAACTGCCCGATCTTGCTGATCCGCTCCGTCTCCAGTCTTGGGCTCAGGAGCAACGCCCTTTAGACCAGCGCTTGTAATCCGCAGGAGTCATCCCCGTAAGTTGAATGAAAGCCCGTCGGAACGAGGTATCTTCGTTGTAGCCGCACTTGAGGGCCACTTGTTTAACGCTGGCTCCCGGTGTCTGAAGGAGGACGCAGGCCGTTTCTATCCTCACGCGGGTAATGAGTTCTTTAGGCGACTCATTGGTCAATTTCTTGAGTCGCCGATGCAGTGTCCGCTCACTCAGATTCAATGTTTTGGCCAGTTCTTCAGCCGTCAGCCCGGGTTTGGCATGACGAATGATTTGCTCGGTTTCCAGAAGCAGCGGATTGGCACTATTGATAAAACCTCGGGGTGCATAAACCAGTTGAGGCAGAGGCAAGCTGTCGGTCACAGAGATATCTGCGGTCAACTTGGCGACATCGGCACCGGCCAAGCGCCTAATCACGTAGAGGGCCAGATCAATCCAGGATAACGGTCCTCCAGTGGTAATGATGCCGTCGTGCTCCTCCACCGCAGTGCCCCACACCGGCTGGGCTTTTGGAAATCGCTGTTTGAAAGCATGGTGCAGCCACCAGGTCGTGGTGCAGCGTCTGTTGTCGAGCAACCCAGACTCTCCCAGAACAAACGTACCCGCGCACGCCCCACCGACCAGTACGCCTTGTTGATGATTCACTTTGAGCCAAGCTGCCGCGTGTTTGAGGGAGTCGGAAGTGGGCGGCAACCTATCCGGCCCCAAGGCCATGCCAGTCACGAGCACAGCATCAAGAGGCCCCGCGCCATAAAAATCGGCATCAACGGGAATAAGCCTGCCCTGAGGATCCCTTAGCGACTTACCATCCGCACTGACGATGATCGTTTCGAATTCAACATCGATCTTGGCGCTCATTTCCGAAGCCAAACCAGGCGGTGGTGATTTCAGCGCCTGATTGGTCATCCAGAACAGATCAGCCAGCCCAGTGATGGCAGACATCAGGCTACCTTCCACAGCAACAATCGCAACGCGCATGGCAAATCCTGCTTTGGCAATCAAGTTGGCGAGTTTTGCATGAAGTGTGGCTTATTTGTTATCTAACAGTTCCCGTTGGGCCTACTTAAACTTTGCACAGTCAACTGCAAAGGCGCTCCGACATGAACCTGCCGCTCCACACGAAGCCTCACGAACAAAAACGCCTCGGTGCGCTGAACTGGCTGAGCCGACTTGGCTTGGCCCTGGGTTTATCGCTGTTGTTCTCCGGTGGCCCGGCCATGGCCGCGTTACCTGATGGCACTGTGCGCAACATCGTGCTGGTACATGGCGCATTTGCCGATGGCTCGAACTGGACACCGGTGATTAAGCAGCTGAATGATATGGGCTATCACGTCACCGCCGTACAGAACCCGATGACCTCATTGGAAGATGATGTTTTGGCAACGCAGCGCGTACTTCGCCGACAACAAGGTGACGTGCTGCTGGTAGGACACTCATGGGCCGGCGCGGTTATAACGCAGGCTGGTAACGCCTCCAATGTAAAGGGGTTGGCCTATCTCTCCGCTTTAGTGCCCGACAGCGGTGAATCAGCAGCGGGCCTTCTGCAGCGACTGAATGCGCCTATGACTGGCCTGACACCCGATGCGCAGGGTTGGGTTTGGCTGGACGATCCCGTGCAGTTTCATCAAGTCATGGCGGCGGACTTACCCATGAAAAAAGCGCAGTTGCTTGCATCGGTTCAACAGCCTATAGCGGCAGCCTGTTTTGTCGGCAAGGTCCAGCACGCGGCGTGGCACGACAAGCCGAGCTGGTACTTGCAGACAACTGACGATAAGGCGCTTTTACCAGCGGTACAGCTGGCTATCGCGAAACAGATTGGAGCACAGACCTTATCAATCCGATCCAGCCACCTGTCCCTTGTTTCTCATCCCGATACGGTAGCCAAGTTCATCGATCAAGCCGCCAGGGAAGCCGGACGATGAAAAGTGCTCATAAGTTTTCTACAGCAAGTAGGTCCTCAAACATGAAAATTCTGCATATTGACTCGAGCATAATGGGCAGCAACTCCATAACCCGTAGACTTTCCTCAACCATCGTTGCACATCTTCAAGATAGCCATCGCGAGACGCATGTGGAGTACCGCGACCTGGTCGATGATGAGTTGAAGCATCTCACCGGTCCTATTGCAGCAGGATTCCGACAAACCGAGATCAATGATTTTACGGAGACCACTTTGCAGGAGCATCAACTGTCAGAAACTCTAGTCATGGAGTTCCTGGCGAGCGATGTGCTGGTCATCGGCGCTCCGATGTACAACTTTAACGTATCGAGCCAGCTAAAGGCTTGGCTCGACAGGATCGCCCAAGTCGGACGAACCTTTAAATACACAGAACAGGGTCCTGTAGGCTTGTCCGGCGGTAAACGCGTCATCGTGGTTTCGGCTCGTGGGGGCTTCTACTCGGAGGGGCCACTGCAAAAAATGGATTTCCAAGAAAGTTATCTCAGGGCATTTTTTGGTTTTCTCGGAATTAGTGATATCCACTTCGTCCGCGCCGAAGGCGTCTCCAGAGGTCAACAATTACGAGACCAGGGTGTTGAAAAAGCCATAGCTGCAATGCCCGCGGTCATTGCAAGCCTGTCAGCCCCTGCTCAATAACTCACCCAGTCTGGAGGCTTGAATTCATGCTGTTTGCTATCAAACTTACCTACCTTCGCCCTGTTGAGGAAATTCAAGCTCACTTGGAAGCCCACAAAGCGTGGCTGGTCAAATACATACAGTCCGGAATCATACTGTTTGCCGGCCCTCTCACCGATGAGAGCGGGGGCTTCATCCTTGCGTATGGTGAGCGCCACTCGGACATTCAACAAATAGTCGCCGAGGACCCGTTCGATGTTTACAGGTTGGCAACTTTCGACATTCTGGGTTGTGATCCAGCAGTCCGCACGTCCGATTTCGCAGCCCACTGGGCCAGCGGAGCCAAGTCCATAGACTGTATTTAGCGCGGTGCTTGTCGCATAAGGCGTTTGCGAGTGAGCCCACGGAAAGGACGAGCCCCAGTGTTGGTCCCGACGAATCCCGTTATTACTCCGAGAAAAACCAGGCCAGCACCTGTCAACCCATCATGTGCCGTCGCCCAGGCAGTTACATCCAACTTCACTTATGCAGGATCGCCTGGTGAATATCCTGCAACGCCATGATGCGCTGTGCGGCGTTGAGTTTGATGGCTTCCTTGGGCATGCCGAATACCACGCAGCTGGCCTCGTCCTGGGCTACCGTCGCGGCGCCGGCGACAAGCATTTCCTTGAGGCCGCGGGCGCCGTCGTCGCCCATGCCGGTCATGATGATGCCGGTGGCGTTCTTGCCGGCGAATTTGGCCACTGAACGAAACAACACATCCACTGATGGCCGATGGCGGTTGACCAGCGGCCCGTCGATGACCTGAGTGTGATAGTAGGCGCCGCTGCGTGTGACCATCAGGTGCTTGCCGCCGGGAGCGATCAACGCCAGGCCCGGCAGGATACGGTCGTTGTTGCGCGCTTCACGCACTTCGATCTGGCATACGCTGTTCAGGCGCTCGGCGAAGGAGGCGGTGAACTTTTCCGGCATGTGCTGCACGATCACCATGCCCGGGCACACCCTCGGCAGTGCCGTCAGCACGGCCTCCAACGCCTGGGTGCCGCCGGTGGAGGTGCCGATGGCGACAATGCGTTCAGTGGTCTGGGCCATGGCCTGGCCGTTGGCGGCGGGCAGGATCGCATCCGCCGTCAGCTTGCCGGCGACCGCGGGCGCCGGGGTCGGCTTGGCGATGCGCTTGCCGAGGTTACTGACATTGGAGTTGGCCGCCGCACGGATTGCCGCAATCAATTCCGGGCCCGATTCGATCAGGAAATTCTTCAGGCCTGTGGTGGGTTTGGTGATGATGTCCACGGCGCCGGCCGATAAAGCCTGCAGGGAGGTTTCCGCGCCTTTCTGGGTCAGTGACGAGCAGATCACTACCGGTGTCGGGCGCTCGCTCATAATTTTCCTGAGAAAGGTGATGCCATCCATGCGCGGCATTTCCACGTCCAGCACAATCACATCCGGCCATTCACGGGCGAGCTTGTCCATGGCGAAAATCGGGTCGGAGGCGGCGCCTATGACGTGGATATCCGGCGTGTCATTGAAAATCGCCAGCAGCACTTGGCGGACAACGGCCGAGTCATCGACCAGCAATACGCTGATTTTTTTGTTAGGCATTGTTTTTGAGTAATCCCATAGGTTGATGCCGGACCCAGACGTTGCCGTTCCACAGGTCGAACACGATAGTGCGATAACCGGTACTGCCCATGTCCTGGGCCGCCAAGTGCAAATGATGGTGTTTGGCAAGCGCCAGCGCGGCGCGGATGTTCAGGGCGGCCACATTTTGCGCCGGTAGGTGGCGATGCTGCGTGGGGAACATCTCGCCGCCGCCGAACGCCTTCACCTGATAGTCCTGGGGCCGCGTGCCATGGGCGCGCGCATGCCGAATCAGCAGCTCCAGCGCTTCGTCGCCGTATTTGCCATCCAGTGGCTGACCATGCCGCAAGCGTGCCGGCAGCATGAAATGGCACATGCCGCCGATCCGCCGTTGCGGATGCCAGAAGGTGAACGCCACGCAGGAACCGAGCAAGGTGCGCAGGCGAGTCGGCCGCGTCGCAAAAGTGACTTGGCCGGGCGCCAACACCACTTCGGCTGCACCGAGAGGCTTTTTCATGGCTTGCGGTAAATCGACGGCGCCACCAGCTTCAAGGTGTCGTTCACACCATTGAGGCTCTCCGAGTGGCTGATGATGAAATGGCCGCCGGGCTTGAGCTGCGGCAGCAAGCGTGCGACGACTTGGCTCTTGGTCTGCTGGTCGAAATAAATCATCACGTTGCGCAGGAAGATCACATCGAACTCGCCCAGGCCTGGCAGCGGCTCGTTCAGGTTGACTTGCACGAAGTTGACGCGGTTGCGCAGGCTCTTGTCGATCAGGAACGTGCCTTCCTGGCGGCCGATGCCCTTGAGGCAGTATTTGGTGAGCAGCGGCTGGGGCAGGGTGCCGACGCGCTCCATCGAGTAATGCCCGGTACGCGCCTTGGCCAACATCTGAGTGCTGATGTCCGAGCCGATCACTTCCCAAGGCGTAGTGCCCAGGGCCTCGGCCAGTGTCATCGCCAGGCTGTAGGGCTCTTCGCCCGAGGAGCTGGCCGCGCTCCATACGCGAAACACTTTGCCCGGCGCGGCCTTGGGCAGGACGTGCTGACGCAGGAAATCAAAGTGCTTGGGCTCGCGAAAAAAGTAGGTTTCGTTAGTGGTCAGCAGGTCCAGCGCGACTTGCAGTTCGCCCTTGCGCTGGTCGTTCATGATCAGTTTGAAATAGTCCCCATAGCTCTCCAATTCATAATGCTGGAGGCGCTGGAACAGGCGCCCGGCCACCAAGGCTTTTTTGGCCGGCGACAGGTTGATGCCGGCCGCACGGTACAACCAGGATTGGAATTGACCGAATTCACGGTCATCGAGCGAGGCAGTGTCGGCCATGATCGTATCTCAACGCTGCTCAAGGTCGAGCGCCGGTGTCTGCGCGCTTTCGGCCAGGCTGGACATCTCGTCGATAGAAAGGACTTTGCCCACCTCCAGCACAATCACGAACTTGCCTTCGACCTTGGCCATGCCGCCGATGAAGTCCGCGCGAATCCGCGCGCCGAAGCTGGGAGGGGGTTCTATCTGGGCCGCCGGAATCTCCTGCACGGCGGATACCGTATCCACCAGCAATCCGATGTCCTGCGGCTGCCCATCTTCGGTACTCGCTTCGATGATGATCACGCAGGAGCGGCGGGTAATCGGCGAGTTCGCCCGGCCGAAACGCGCCGATAGATCAACCACCGGCACCACGGCGCCGCGCAGGTTGATCACGCCGCGCACGAACGCGGGCATCATCGGTACCACGGTCAGGCTGCCGTATTCGATGATTTCCTTGATGCCCAGAATGCCGATCGCGAACATCTCGCCACCGAGCATGAAGGTCAGGTATTGCGCATCCTCATCCGTCGCCACTGCGGTCTGACGGTTAGTCATCACTGCACCCATGTCACTCTCCCTGTAAGCCCGCGTCGATGTCTCGCATCAGAAACGGGTAAATTCCGATTCGTCCGGTGCGCTGGCCATCGTGTAGGCAAACGCTTTGCGGGCGGGCTGCGGTGCCGGGCGGGGTGGCTGGCGGCTGGGCTTGTTGCCCGGGCTGTCCACACTGCTGGTTTGAACCGCGGCGCCGGAGGTGGCGTCGAGTACGAAAAAGCTCATCGCCTGTTGCAACTGCTCGGCCTGGCTGCTCATTTCTTCGGCGGTCGCCGCCAGTTCCTCGCTGCTGGAGGCGTTCTGCTGGGTCACCTGGTTGAGCTGGGTCATGGCCGTGTTGATCTGCGCCACGCCGGCCGCCTGCTCTTCGGACGCGGCACTGATTTCCTGCACCAGGTCGGAGGTCTTGTTGATCGACGGGACCATTTCGTCGAGCAGTTTTCCGGCCTTTTCCGCCATGTCCACGCTGCTAGACGACAGTTCGCCGATTTCCTGCGCGGCCACCTGGCTGCGCTCCGCCAGTTTGCGGACTTCGGCGGCGACCACCGCGAAACCTTTGCCGTGCTCACCGGCTCGTGCAGCCTCAATCGCGGCGTTGAGCGCCAGCAGGTTGGTCTGGTAGGCAATGTCATCGATGATGCTGATGCGCTGGGCGATTTTCTTCATCGCCAATACCGTTTGTTGCACCGACTCTCCGCCGTCGGTGGCTTCCTTGGCCGCCTTGCTGGCCATGCCATCGGTGACCTTGGCGTTTTCGGTATTCTGATTGATGCTGGCGCTCATCTGTTCCACCGACGCGCTGGTTTCCTCGACGCTGGCGGCCTGTTCACTGGTGGCCTGGCTCATCGACTGTGCGGTGGCGCTGACTTGCTCCGAGGCGCTCGCCAGGTTGTCGGCAGCGTTGCGTACTTCACCGATGATAGTCGCCAGTTTGCCGACCATGTTGCGCATGGCATTGAGCACCATGCCGGTTTCATCTTTGCCGCCCGGCGCGATAGGGGTGCTGAGGTTGCCATCAGCCAATTGCTCGGCGGCGGTCGCGGCCAGCCTCAGCGGACGGGAAATAATCCGCGCGATGAACACCGCCAGGCCCAGGCCGATCAACAGGGCGGCGACCAGCACCGCGATGATCGACACGCGTGCGCTGTCGTACAACGCCAAGCCCTTGTCACCGGCTTCGCTCGCGCCGGCTTCATTGAACTCGACCATTTTCTGCAAGCGGCTGGTCACCTCATCGAAATGCATCCTGGACTCCCCTCTGAGCAGGGTAGTCGCAGCGGCTTCCTGGTTCTGCCGGGACAAGTCGAGTAACTGCTTGCTGGTCGCCAGGTAGGTGGACCAGGCACTTTTCAAACCGGTCAAAAGCTGACGTTCTTCATCGCCCGACAGCAATTGCTCGTAGGTGCCCATGCGGGTATTGAACTGTTGCAGCGTCTCATCGGCTTCGCGATCGGCCTGGGCCTTTTCTTCGGCGATCTCGGTAGTGACGTGGCGGTTTTCCTTCAGGCGATAATTGGCTGCAAAAAAACGCATGCCGGCCGCGGCGCGCATGGATGGCATCCAATCGCTCTTGATCTCCTGGGCTGCCTGGTTGACGGCACCGAGCTGGTGGATTGCGAACACGCCCATGGCCGCAGTGAGCGCCAGGACTACCAGGAACGCGCTGATCAATTTGGTGGAAATCTTAAGATCGTAGAACCATTTCATCGGGGAACCTCCATGGAATTGCGAATGCGTCAGCGCACGCCGACCGCAGGCGACGAGGGCGCCTGAGGTGTGCGGGCTTCCTGTTGTACGATTTGGTTGAGCAACGCCGGTATATCCAGGATCAGGGCCACCGCGCCGCTGCCGAGAATGGTCGAGCCGCTGATGCCGCGTAGCGCACCGAATAGCTTGCCCAAGGGTTTGATGACGGTCTGGAACTCGCCGAGCAGGTCATCCACCACCAGCCCGGCCTTGTGTTCGGCATAGCGCACCACCACCACGTTCTGGCGGCGGGCCGGTGGGCCTTCATGGTTGAAGTGGTCGCGCAGGTGTACCAGCGGCAGCACCTCGCCGCGCAGATCCAGGTAGCCCTGGTCGCGGCTGGATTGGCGCTGGAGTTCGTCCAGCTCGACGCATTCCTGGACCATATCCAACGGAATCACGTAGGTGCAATGGTCGATGCCGACCAGGAATCCGTTGATGATCGCCAGGGTCAGCGGCAGGCGAATGCGCACCACGGTGCCTTGGCCGGGGCGGCTGTCGAGGTCGACGGTACCGCGCAACAGGGTGATATTTCGTTTGACCACATCCATGCCGACACCGCGTCCGGAAAGGTTGGTCACCGCCTCGGCCGTGGAGAAGCCGGCTTCGAAAATCAGGTTGTAGATTTCCTGGTCGCTGAGCACCGCACCGCTGGCGACCAGCCCGCGTTCCTGGGCTTTTTCCAGGATACGTTCGCGGTTGAGTCCGGCGCCATCATCGGCGATTTCGATCACGATGCTGCCCGAGTCGTGGTAGGCATTCAGGCTCAGGTGACCCTTGGTCGATTTACCGGCGGCACGTCGGGCCTCGGCGTTCTCGATGCCATGGTCCATCGCGTTGCGCAACAAGTGCATCAGCGGGTCGCCGATTTTCTCGACGACGGTCTTGTCCAGCTCGGTTTCCGCGCCGCTGATGATCAGGTCGATATCCTTGCCCAGTTCCTGACTGACATCGCGCACCACGCGGCGGAAACGATTGAAGGTATCGCCGATGGGGATCATGCGCAGGCGCAGCGCGCCATCGAGGATCTCTTCCACCAGCCCGGAGACGGTCGAGGCGGCTTCTTCCAGCGGG
The DNA here is from genome assembly GCF_022836895.1 of Pseudomonas palleroniana. Taxonomy (NCBI): domain Bacteria; kingdom Pseudomonadati; phylum Pseudomonadota; class Gammaproteobacteria; order Pseudomonadales; family Pseudomonadaceae; genus Pseudomonas; species Pseudomonas palleroniana. The sequence goes on from NZ_CP092411.1 coordinate 2,565,535, forward strand.
TCGTTGTTGCAGGAGCGCGCCAACAGGCTGGCGCCGGCGCTGGCGATGACCAGCTCACCGACCAGGTTGATCAGTTCATCGAGCTTGTCGGCATTGACCCGTACATAGTTGCCATCCCGCGGCTTGACGTCGTTGGTCGTCGCGACGCGCTGTTGCGTGGTCGCCATCGGGCTGGCAGCGGTCTGGGTGACCAACTCGGTGCCGGCTGTGGTGCTGCTGTCGCCTGGCGCGTCGAGGGCACTGATGAGCACCTCACAGTCATCGCGTACGAAGTCGAACACTTCATTGAGGGTGGCATGGCTGGCATTCGAACGCAGGTCGATTTCAAAGCCCAGGTAGCAGCTTTCCGGGTCCCAGGCGTCCACGGGCGGAATGCGCTCGGTCAGCGGGGTGACCTGTAGCAACTGGCCCAGCGTGGCGAGGTAGCGCAAGAAGGACAACGGGTCCATGCCATTGCGGAACACCTCTGCGCCGAAGCGCAGGGAAATATGCCAGAGCACCTCGGCGCGGGTCTCGTCATCTTGGCCTGCGCTTTCCACAACGGCGATTGCCGTCTGCAGTGGCTGATAGGCGCTCAGTGCTTCGCGCAACACCTCACCGTGTTCCAGTGTCGCAGGCTGCAGCGCGCCACCGTGATGGTCGACCGCCTCGATCAGGTCAAGTATGTGGTCGCCGCACTTGAGCAGCAGTGCGATCAACGCTGCATCCACTTTTACGCTGCCATCGCGCAGGCGGTCGAGCACGTCTTCGACGATATGCGTGAAACCGACAATCGGTGCCAAGCCGAACAATCCGGCGGAGCCTTTGATGGTATGGGCGGCGCGAAACACTGCACCGATCGCATCTTCATCACCGGGTTCGCTCTCCAGTTGCAGCAGGGATTGCTCCATGACCTGCAGCAGCTCGCGTGCCTCGGCGATAAAGGTCTGCTGTGCCTGATCGAGATCAATATTCACCTGGACACTCCTTGTCGCTCATTGAGCGGGGCTGCGCACTAGAAGATCGCGCCGCCACACAGTTGAAAGGTGCTCGTGACCGCCTGGCTCTGCCCGGCAAGGCTCAGGTCCGTGCCATTGCCGGCGGCTTCGCGCTTGATGACCGCGAGCAATTGCAGGCCGGCGCCGTCGATTTCGGTGACCTGTGACAAGTCGATTTCCAGGCGTGGCGCCGCGCCAATCTGGGGCAGCAGCGCGGCGGCAAGCTCGGCCACGGTGTAGATCGTCAGTTCGCCGTCAATACCCAGGCGGGCGGTGCCGTCGACTGTTTCGCAGGTGATGGACATAAGGCCTCCGTGCCGTCATCGGTCAGGGCAGGATCAACTTGGACACCGCCGCCAGCATCTGCGCCGGCTGGAACGGCTTGACCACCCAGGCCTTGGCGCCTGCGGCCTGGCCTTCGGCTTTCTTCGATTCCTGCGACTCGGTGGTCAGCATGATGATCGGGGTGAACTTGTAGCTGGCCAGCTTCTTGACTTCCTTTACAAAGGTGATGCCGTCCATATTGGGCATGTTCACGTCACTGATGATCAGGTGCACCTTCTGCCCGTTGAGCTTGCCCAGGGCATCCTTGCCATCGCAGGCCTCGATCACATCGTAGCCGGCACTTTTCAAGGCAATGCCGACCACTTGTCGCACGCTGCTCGAGTCATCGACCACCAATACATTCTTCGCCATGCTGTGCTCCTAGAAAAAAGTGATGTCTTGTGAACTCTGCTGCGCCGCGGTATCGCCATGATGGTTACGCCGCTGCTCGTCGGTGGCATAGGTGGCCTCCATGCGCGCCAGCCACTGGCGGGCATCGACGGCTGCCAGTTGGTCGGGCGTCTGGTTGGCCTGGAGCAGGTGCTCATGCAGGGCGTGCATGTTGTCGCGTACATGGCTGAGGATCTGGCTGACCCGGTCCTGGAATTGCAGGTTGACCAGCACCTCGGTCATTTCGTCACGGATGCCGTAGCTTTCCTGCTTGAGCAGGTCGGCGGAATCGGCCAGGCGCCCGGTGATGCTCTGGAAGCGTTCGAGCACCTGCTGGATGCTCTGCTCGGACGCGGCGACGGAGTGGCTGTCCTGGTCGGCGCTGGTGGAGGCCACCTGCACCAGTTGGGTGATGGCGTTGTTAATGATGTCGACTTTGGCCGACATCTGCTGGCCGGTCTCGCTGGATTTACTCGACAGGCTGCGCACCGCATCCGCAACCACGGCAAACCCGCGCCCGGCTTCACCGGCACGCGCCGCCTCGATCGCGGCATTGAGGGCCAGCAGGTTGGTTTGTGCCGCAATCGCCGCCACGTCGGCGGCCATGGTGCGCAGTTCGCCGGTATAGGCGGTGAGGCTGCGCACCTGGGAGAGGGTCTGGTCTCGGCTCGATTGAGCGGCCTTGAGCGAGTCGATCACCTGGCTCAGTTCGCTGTCACTGCGCGCCAGCACCTTGAGCGCGCCGTCGGCAGCCTGCCCATCGAGTTCCCCGGCGGCTTGCTGGGAGGCCTGCACGGTGTCCTGCAGGCGCGTGGAAATACCGGTGAAACGGTTGGCGAGGCTGACGATGGCGTCTTCGGTCTGCAAGCGCGAGCTTTCCACTTGCTTGGCCCAGATGGGCATGGCGCCCAGCAACACCTCGTCGAGTTGGGCGCGCACGGCCATGCCGTGGTGTGTCGCGTCTGCATCTGCCGGGTTTGCGTTGGCCTGCGCAATCGCTCGCAGCACCAGGTCACGCTGCGAACGGGTGCTCCAGGCGCATGCACCAAGACCGATCAGCAGCAGTACGGCACAGGCCGCCAGATTGGCCGGCGAGGCTGATTGCAGGAGTGTCCATGCGATGGCAGGGATGACCGGGATTAACGCAAACCAGCGAAAAGGCAAGGGAACGGGGGGTAAAGTACGGCCGGATTGACGCTGAGTCATGAGTTCGGTCCTTGAACAGTGTTGCAGATGTGAACGACATAAAGTCTATCTGTCCCCGGCGCCTTAACTTTAGATGGGGTACATACCTTCCGTCCGGTTTGTGACCGGTGTGTTACCGGGCGTCGGTAGGAGGGTTGCCCCATCTCTTGAGAATCCGCGGCTCTTCAACCGTAGGCAGGAGGTACTCGAGCCACCCGGTACGGTGTGAGCCTGGCAGGCCCTGCGCCTCGTCGGCACCCGCCGATTCACCTTCATCGCAGCTATAACACTTGTCACTGCTGCGTCTGCCATCAGCATAGACAATAAAGCCGCCGCGGCCTTCATGGCACTCGTGCAGATACACCGGCGACAGCTCTCGTTGCTGATCAACATACGCATTCACGCGAGTGATATAGATCCCCATCGACAACGACACGCAAACAATCAGCACTACGCACAATACCAACTGATAGGTATAGCTGATGTTTACGTGATCAGGACGCACTGACGACATAAAACGACCCTGTTCGCTCAACGTTCTGACCCACCAGAAACCAGCTACTGCCTCCCATGCGGATCAACTGAGCTTTCGGTGCGAGGAGGCCGGCCATCAGGGCGGAGAAAATCAACACCAGCAGGGCACCGATGATCATCGAAGACAGGTTCATGGCTGTGATGCTCTGGATAAGAAGAGCCTCAGCTTAAGCAGGGGAGGGTTAACATCAGGTAAACATCATTCGAAGGCCGGCCGGCTTCCGTTATCCTTCAAGCCTCTGCGCACTACCTGTCCGAGGCTTTTTACTGTGCATATTCACCTGCTGCTGGTCGAGGACAACCTGGACCTGGCCACCACCGTCATCGAGTATCTGGCGTTCAGCGGTATCGTCTGTGACCACGCCAGTAATGGCCAGGCCGGACTTAATCTGGCTCTCAACCAACATTACGACGTCATTCTCCTGGACATCATGCTGCCGCGACTGGATGGCCAGCAGTTATGTGAACGACTGCGCCAACAAGGCGTGCAGACGCCGATCCTGATGCTGACTTCGCTGGATGCGTTGTCGGACAAGCTCGCAAGTTTTGCCGCTGGAGCCGATGACTATCTGGTCAAGCCCTTCGAGCTGGCCGAGCTGGTGGCCAGGATTCGCGCATTGAGCATGCGCCGCAGCGGTCAGACCAGCCGCCTGCAGGTGGATGATTTGGTGATGGAGCTGTCCACCCGTAAGGTCAGTCGCGCAGGACAGGAACTGCATTTGTCGCCGATCTGCTGGGCCTTGTTGGAGCATCTGATGCGCGCCAGTCCTGAACCCGTTCCCCGAGAGCGCCTGGAAGCAAAAGTCTGGGGCGATGAGCCACCGGACAGTAATACGCTCAAAGTGCACCTGCATCGGCTACGCAAGACGGTCGACAAACCCTTTGACCGGCCGTTGATCCATACCCTTGCCGGGGTCGGTATTCAGGTAAAACCCTATGCGTAATGGGTTGAGCCTGAAGTGGGTGATCAGCGGGAGTTTCCTGTTACTGATTGCGGTGGTGTTGCTGATCTACAGCCACCTGCTGCCTGTATTCACCGTGCGCGGCTTGCTCTACACCGCCAGCTCGATGATGGAAGAAGAAGCCCAATATTTTATCCGGCACTACAAGAAAGATCCGAGCACGCCACCTCCGCACAATTACTTCTATACCGGCGTCATCGGCAAGGAGGCTTTGCCGCAGAACGTCCGCCAGATGCTGGATAGCCCGCCGAGCCTGTCCTTCGGCGCGGTCCACATCTTCGGCGATCTTTACTCCGATGATGACGATGCCCCCTTCCAGATCATCCTCGAGCAGCCCCTGGGGGACGGTAAAACCCTTTACCTGTATGACATCGACCATGACCACGAGGAGGGCGGTGAAGTCGAAACACCCTTGTCCGATGCCTACTTTGACCAGGTGTTGCAGAGCGTCACGTTCATCAGCCTGGCGGTATTCGTGCCGGCGCTGTTCATTATCGCCTTATTGGTGTGGTGGTTGGTGCGTCCGTTGGGACGCCTGGCCGAATGGTCCAGTACGTTGAAAAATGCTGACGCAATGGCTGCCGGCCGACCGGGTTTCAGCTTCAAGGAATTCAATATGCTGGCCGAAGCGCTGGCCAAAAGTGTCGAGCAGGTGCAGGCGGCCAGCCAGCGCGAAGGTCGGCTTTTACGCTACACCAGCCATGAACTGCGCACCCCACTGGCGGTGCTCAAAGCCAATATGGAACTGTTGACCCTGCAAGCGGGTGGTGTGCTGCCGACCTCTTTGCAGCGTATCGAGCGCTCCGTGCTGAATATGCAGCTCATCGCCGAGACATTGCTGTGGATGAGCCGCGAGAGCCCCGAGCCATTGCCGGAAGCAGACGTTGACCTGGGTGAGCTGGTGGGCGAATTGATTGAGAAACATCGCTACCTGATCGGTAACCGGGATATCGAGCTGATCATCGACATCCGCCACGAACCTTGCCGCTTGCCTCCCACCGCATGCCGCATCGTGATCGGCAACTTCCTGCGCAATGCGCTTCAGTACGCGCAGGAGGGGCAAGTAGAAATCAGCTTCCAATACCCCAGTTTGTTTATTGCCAATCAGATGAGGGAGATCCCGCCGCAACAGGAGTCCAACGACTTCGGCTATGGCCTTGGGCTGCAGTTGATGCGCCAGCTATGCGCAAAACTGGGTTGGCACATTGAAGTGATTCGCGTGCAACATCGTTTCACTGTCATTCTCGACTTCACGGACTCGCTGGTGGTCGAGTCGGAGAGTTAAGGGCGGGCTGCGCCCACGGGTACAAGAACCCCGATCATGCCTCTGAATTGCAGGTTCAGCGTGACGGGTAAAGCCTGATGATTGGCTGCGTGCGAGGGTAATGGCCTGTTTGTCGTTCCAGATGTCATGGCGTTCCGGGACGTACCGGCGGCGCCGTAGCGGCGGCAATATCCCACGTCAACAGCAGATGGTTGATAGCCGCGTCGATGCTTTCATGGGGGACGTTGTCCCGCGCCAGGATCGAGACACCCTGCAGAAAACTATCAAACACCGTGGCCAGTGCCGCCGCGTTCAGTGTGCTCGGCAACTGCCCGATACTGATCGCGCGTTCTACACACTGCACAATGCCCGCCCGCGTTCGCGTGCGTGACTGCGTCAATGCCTGCGTAACGCGCGCGTTGTCCGGGCTTGGTGCACTCATCACGCCGAGCGCCACCATGCAGCCTTTGGGGTGTCCATCTTCACATTGCATGCGCGCTGATTGACGCAGCGCCGTTTCGATCGCTTGGCGTGGCGCAAGGCTTTCGTCCCACAGGCATTCGGTGACTTGCGCGTAGGTTGCCAGGTAGCGCTGCACACACTCATCGAACAGCGCTTCCTTGGAGCCGAAGGCCGCGTAAAAACTCGGAGCTGAGATACCGCCACCCAAGCCGGCCTTGAGCTGGGCCAGGGAGGTGGCGTCATAGCCATGCTGCCAGAACAAGTGCATGGCTTGCTCCACGGCGTGTTCGCGGTCGAAATTACGGGGGCGCCCCATTTGTGCCATGGCAAAAATCCTCTGGGTGACGAGATAAATACTAGTCGATACATAAGTCGTTGACAACGCATCGCGACGCTGCGCAATATTTGTATCGATCAGTATCTAAGTCGCCCCGAGGAGTTTCCCCGTGACACCTTCACTCAGCTTATCCGAGTCAACTGACCGCTTGCCCATCGGCGCATTGCTCGCCCTGGCCATGACCGGTTTCATCTGCATCGTCACCGAAACCTTGCCGGCCGGGCTCTTGCCATTAATCAGCGAAGGCCTGGCCGTGACCCCGTCCATGGCCGGGCAACTGGTTACCGCGTATGCCTTGGGTTCAGTGCTGGCGGTGATCCCTATGACCATCGCGACGCGGGGCTGGCGTCGACGCAATGTGTTGCTGCTGACCATCGTCGGTTTCCTGCTGTTCAACTCGATCACCGCGTTGTCGTCTCACTATGGCGTCACGTTGGTAGCGCGATTCTTCGCGGGTGTGGCCGCAGGGTTGGCGTGGAGCCTGTTGGCCGGCTACGCCCGGCGCATGGTCGCGCCACACCAGCAGGGCAGGGCACTTGCGCTGGCGATGGTCGGGACGCCGATTGCGCTGTCCCTGGGGGTGCCGCTTGGCACTTGGGTTGGTGGGCTGGTGGGCTGGCGCACGACGTTCGGCCTGATGTCAGGATTGACGCTGGCGCTGATGGTGTGGGTGCTGGCGAAGGTCCCGGACTATCCACCGCAGGCCGCGCATCAGCGTCTGTCCCTGGGCAAGGTCTTGACCACGCCGGGTGTGCGGCCGGTGTTGGCGGTAGTGATCAGTTGGATGCTCGCGCACAATATTCTCTACACCTACATTGCACCGTTCGTGGCACCGGCCGGGCTGGCCGAGCGTGTGGATAGCGTGTTGCTGGTGTTTGGCATCGCCGCGCTGGCGGGCATTTGGCTTACGGCAAAATGTGTCGAGGCGTGGTTGCGCAAGACCGTGCTGGTCAGCCTGGCGACGTTTGCATCCGTGAGTGTGCTATTCGGCTTGTTGGGGCAGTTGCCCTTGGTGATTTACTTTGGCGTGGCGGTGTGGGGCGCGAGTTTCGGCGGCGCCGCCACCTTGTTGCAAACTGCTCTGGCGGACGCGGCGGGCGAGGGGGCCGACGTGGCGTTGTCGCTGAATGTGGTGGCGTGGAACAGCGCAATCGCCGCCAGCGGTCTGGTGGGCGGGGTATTGCTCGATACATGGGGCGTGGCATCGTTTCCGTGGGCCATGCTGGTGTTGATTGTGCTGTCGTTTGCGATTGCCGGGGGCGCGCATGCCCACGGTTTCAAGCCCGGCGCACGGGCGACGGGAAAACCGCTCGCAGCAGGGCACTAATGTGACTTTGCCTGGTCAGTAATCCTGGCAATATCAGTCACTTGGCTCCGCATTTCGGAGCCTGTCGCCTCACTCTCTTGCGAAGAATCACGCCATGCACCTGCGCAACATTGCAGTTGGGCTGTCGGCCCTTGTTTTGCTCTCTACCGGGGCACAAGCCCGCAGTCTGTTGGACTTTATCAAACCACCGGCCCAGGCACACAGCTCGCACTCCGGTTCGATCAGCCAGGGGGCCGCTCTCGACCTCTATTCCAACCAGCAGAAAAAGCCCACGTTTGACGGTTGTGCCGATCTGTTCCCCGCTGCGACGCCGATCAACCTTGCCACCGTGCCGGTTTCGATGAAGCCCCTGGCGCTGTGCTCGGACAACTTCGCAGTGCTCTATTCGCAAACCAGCAGGACACCGCTGGTGGTGGTCGAACGCCTGAATGCCGTGCAGTTGAAAGATGCCAAGGGCGAGGAGCGCACCAACCAGTTCTACCCGGACCCACGCATTCCCAAGGACGGTCGCGCAGAACTGAGCGACTATCGCGGCCAGCATCCGGCGATGGATCGCGGTCACCAGTCCCCGGCCGCCGACGCACCGAGTGCCAATGCCATGGCGCAATCCTTCGCGCTGTCGAACATGGTGCCCCAAGACCCGACCAACAACCGCAAGATCTGGAGCAAGGTCGAAGCGGACGTGCGTAAATTTGCCACCCGTGCCGGTGGCAATGTCTTCGTGTTCACTGGGCCGCTGTTTGACCCGGGCTACAGCACCATGGGCGCGCACAAGGTCTGGGTGCCGACGCGCCTGTTCAAACTGGTGTACGACGCTTCGTCAAAACGCGCCTGGGCCTATGTGCTGCCTAACGCCGAGACTCGCATCCAGAAGCCGATGGACTACGACACTTTTGTCAAAAGCACCGGGCTCAGGTTGCTGGGTAATTTGCCGGTCGCGGGGTCCGTCGGGCGGACCTGATCCGTCCACCTTATCTGGCCTTCTTCAATGCCTTGAGCCGCTGCGTCGCACGTTGCACAGCGGCCATTTTCTCGGGACGCTTCATGCGTTTCCATTTGCGGATGTCGTCCTTGCTGCGTCCGCAGCTGACGCACAGGTCACCGCTGAGCTGGCAGATGGAAATGCAGGGGTTTTCAATATCTTTGGCCAAGGTCTCACCCGGGTGCGCAGTAAAGGCCGCCGTTAGGCGGCGTGAAATTCGACCGTGAGGTGACTCACCTCATGGACAGGTTCAAGGCGCTCGCGAATGCTCTCGGCATTGGTCGAGCGGCCGACCACGCTGACAATCGCCGCATATGCCTCGGGGCCGACTCGCCAGACGTGCAAGTCGGTAATCCTGGCATCGCCGGGTTGTTCAACCAACTCGCGGATCTCGGCAGCGACCTGTTCATCGGTCTGGTCCAGCAACACACCGGCGGTGGCCTTCATCAGGCTCCAGGCCCATCGCGCAATCACGAGGGCGCCGACAATGCCCATCAGTGGGTCCAGCCACACCCAACCCAGGTAGCGGCCCGCCAGTAACGCGGCGATGGCGAGCACCGAGGTCAAGGCATCGGCGATCACGTGCACATAGGCCGAGCGCATGTTGTTGTCGTGGCCGTGCGGGTGATGATCGTGGTCGTGGTCATGCCCGTGGCTATGGCCGTGACCCAGCAGCAGCGCACTGAGGATATTCACCGCCAGGCCCAACACGGCGATCAGCGTCGCCGTCCCGAACTGCACCTCGGCAGGCTGCAGCAGGCGAATCACCGACTCGATAGCAATGCCCAGGGATACCAGCGCCAGGATCAGCGCCGAGGCGAAGCCGCCCAGGTCGCCGACTTTGCCGGTGCCGAAGCTGTAGCGCGGGCTGTTCGCATGACGTTTGGCGTAGGCGTAGGCCGCAGCGGCAATGCCCAAGGCGCCGGCATGCGTAGCCATATGAAAGCCGTCAGCCAGCAGGGCCATGGAACCGGTCAACGCGCCGGCGGCGATTTCCGCCACCATCATGACGACGGTCAGCAACACCACCCAGAGGGTGCGCCTGGCGTTTTCTTCGTGGGATGAACCGAGGAATACATGCTCGTGGGTGTGGGGCGTGAGAGTCATTTGGAATACCGCCGGATGGCTTCGAGCAACTCTTCGACCCCTTTGTTGCGAGCTTCTTCGCTAAGGGACGGATCGGCCACATGGGCCCTGGCGTGGTCTTCGATGATTTCCTCCATCAGCCCGTTGATGGCGCCACGGGTGGCGGCCACCAGATGCAGGGTCTTGGCACAGTCGGCGTCTGACTCCAGCGCTTTTTCGACTGCCTGGATTTGCCCGGCGATGCGTTTGACGCGTTTGATCAAGCTGTCTTTGTTCGCGGCTATATGGCCCATGGCATACCCCCCCTACCTATGATGGGGCGGATCATTGCATACCCCGCCCCCCTATACAACGCGAGGCGTCGAGCGGTTGCCGAGAGCTGGTATGTCATGATGTCCGAATCCGTCCTCGGCTGGTCCGGCCTGTGCCTGTTGCGTACCGGGTGGCGCGCCTACCATGGCGTCTGAAATTCATACCACGAGGACTGTCCATGAAGCGCAAAGCCCTGATCGTGATCGATGCCCAGCATTCGTTCCGCCATTCCACCTACTGGTCCGAAAATGACCTGCCTGACTACCTTGCCAAACAACAGGCCCTGATTGATGGGTGTGTCCAGCAAGGCATTCCGGTGATACAAGTCTTCCATGTTGAAGACCAGGGGCATTTTTCGATGGCATCGGGCAACGTCAGAACCTTGAGCGAGTTGTCGATCGAGCCGGCCTTGGTCATCCACAAGCGCTACCACAGTGCTTTTGCCGGCACGCCCCTGGCGGCACGGTTGACGGAGATGGGGGTGGACACATTGATCATCAGCGGTATTCGCACCGAACAATGCTGCGAAACCACCACGCGGCAGGCGTCGGACAGCGGCTTTACCGTCGACTTTGTCAGCGAGGCGACGCTGACCTTCCCCATGACTCACGCGCGCAGTGCGCGGGTCTACACTGCGGCCGAGATCCGCGAGCGCACAGAGCTGGTGCTCGAAGACCGCTTTGCGCGCATCGTCACCGTCGCCCAGGCCTTGGAGGCCTGACCGTGAGCGTGCCGGTGCTGTTCGTGTTGCTGCCCAATGTGCTGATGCTGGACCTGGCAGGCCCAGCCGAAGTGCTGCGCCTGGCGGCTCAGGTCGAGGACCCGGCCGTCATCGATTTTGACCTGCAGTACGTCAGCCCGGTGGAGTCCCTGCAAACCTCCATCGGTTTGCCGCTGGCCGGCTTGGCTCCACTTCCAGCGGTCCTGGCACCCGGCACCCTGGTGGTGTTGGTGGGCTCCACGTCGAAGGTGAGCAAGGCACGCCAACAGGCGTTCGAGGTGGCCAGTCAGGCGCTGACCCAGTGGCTGCAGAACGTGTATGCACCTTCGGGCGAGCGGCTGGTATGCGTCTGTGCGGGAGCGTTGAGTGCCGCCAGGGCCGGATTGCTGGATGGGCGCCAGTGCACCACGCACCATGCGCTGTGCGCCACATTGCAGGCCGTGGCGCCCAAGGCCCGGGTCCTGGAAAACCGGCTTTACGTCACTGACGGTCCGGTGAGTTGCAGCGCCGGTGTCACTGCGGGGATCGACCTGATGCTGCACCTGCTTGCCGAGCTGGCCGGCCCACGCCTGGCCTGCACGGTCGCTCGGGACATGGTGGTGTATATGCGCCGCAGTGGTGCCGACCCGCAATTGTCGCCCTGGATCGCCGGGCGTAATCATCTGCATCCGGCCGTGCATCGGGTGCAGGACGCCATCGCTGCCGCCCCCTGTGAAGCCTGGACCGTCACGCGCATGGCGGCGTTGGCCTGCACCAGCAGTCGTCACCTGGCGCGGCTGTTCCACGAGCACGTCGGTAGCAGCCCGCTCGACTACCTGCATCGGCTGCGACTGGCCGTGGCCCGTGAACTGTTGGCCGAGTCGGCCCTGGGTATTGAAACGGTCGCTGAGCGCGCAGGCTTTGGTTCGGCACGCCACCTGCGGCGCATCTGGAGCAAATACGAAGCCGGCACGCCTTCCAGCCTGCGCCTTCTGGTTGATGCCGGCTGATGGTTCAGCAGGACGTGTCGGCGGACGTGGTCGGCTCTTGAGCCGCTTCAGCCGCCAGTTTCGCGCGGTCGGCTTTGCTGATGTATTTGTCTTTGCTTTTCGGCGCCAATTTGGCGCTGGCCTTTTTGGCCTTGGCCTTGAAGAGCTGCTGGAGTTTCTTTTGGCGATTCATGTCTTTTACCTGGGTTGTACAGACCCGGATGATATCAGTTTAAAAAAACGGCCCGTTACCTGAGTCGCTTTTTAGCGTCGATCTGTACATTGAACCGCGAGTCCTTTTGCCAATAATCCGGTCGGGTATCCAGCGTAAACGGAAGACCCTGATGAGCACCCACACCCGCACAAAACGTATGACGGTCCCGCAACTGGTGGCGATGAAGGGCCAGCAGAAAATCGTCTCATTGACCGCATACTCCAGCGCCATCGCCCGGCTGATCGACCCCTGGGTCGACTTCATTCTGGTCGGCGACTCCACCGCAATGGTCGGTTATGGCCGCGCCTCGACCTTGAGCATGCAATTGGAAGAAACCATCGGGCATACCCGCGCCGTGGTCGACAGCACGCAGCTGGCCTGTGTGATTGCCGACATGCCCTTCGGCAGTTATCAGGAGTCCTTCGAGCAGGCCTTCCGCAATTGTGCCCAGGTGCTGGCGCGCACGGGCTGCGATGCGGTCAAGCTGGAGGCCAATCAGGCGCTGGCGGGAACGGTGGAATTTCTGGTGGCGCGAGGGATTCCGGTAATGGCCCATGTGGGGTTGATGCCGCAGTTCGTCAATGTGATGGGCGGTTTCAAGGCCCAGGGCCTCACGGCGCAAACCGGTGCGGTGATTGCCGAAGACGCCCGCGCCAACCTCGAGGCGGGCGCCTTCAGCCTGTTGCTGGAAGGTGTGGCCGAGGGCGTGGCGCGCCAGATCACCCTGGACTCAAGCATGCCCACCATCGGCATTGGCGCGTCGCCGGCGTGCGACGGCCAGGTACTGGTTACCGAAGATGTGCTGGGCCTGGGCAGCGGGCACCTGCCGCGTTTCGTCAAACAGTATGCGGATGTCAGTGAAGTGATTCGCGATGCCTGCGCCCGCTTTGCCGACGACGTGCGCCATGGCCGCTTTCCCGAAGCGCGTCACTGTTACGGGCTTTGACGGATCGCCTCGGCCAGTTGGTGTACCGCCTGGGCGATATCCTTGTTCCAGTCGAGGGTAAAACTCAGGCGCAGATGCTGCTGCCAGGCGCCATGCTGGCTGAACAATTCACCTGGGGCGATGACGATGCGCCGGGCCAGCAAGGGTTCGAACACCCGCCGCATCTGCACCGGGCGCCTGGCCTGCAACCAGAAACTCGCGCCGCCTTGGGGCACTTGAACGTGCCACAGATCGTGGACCTCCAGCAGGGCTTTGAGTTGGTTCATCCGCGTCAATAGCTGCGCACGAAGTGCTTTTAAATGGGCGTCGATGCGTTTGGAGGTCAACAGCTTGGCGATGGCTCTCTGACGGATCGGCGAAAGGCGAAACCCGCGCTCCAGAAAAAACCGCTGTAACGCCGGCCGCTGCCCGCGGCATAGCACGTACCCGTAGGGCGCTTCGGAGCCGATCACTTTGTCGAAGGTGGAGAACACCAGCAGTCTGCTGGGGTCTGCAAAGTCGCGATAGCGCGCAGGGTGTGCAGCAAAACACAGCTCGCCGTAGGTGTCGTTCTCGAACAGCCAGATATCCCGTTCCGCCAGCCAACGGCAGATCTGCTGCTTGTCCTGCGCCGGCATCAGGCCGCCCTGGGGAATATTCACGGTCGACGAGAACACCGCCAATCGAATCGGCTCTTGCCGGAGCAAGCCACTGAGCGCCACCAGGTCGAAACGCCCGTCGGCGTCGAGGTGCAACTCGATCACACGCACCTTCGCCGCTTCCAGTTGACGCAACACCGCCCACGAGCAGGGCGACTCCACCAGCGCTACCGTGCCCGCCAGGTTCAGGGCATTGAGGGCAATGGCCAGCACGCTGTGCAGGTCTGCGCCGATATACACCTCATCGGCTTGCCAGTAGCGGTCGGTGGAGTGGGTGTAGCGCGCGGCCAATGCGGCGCGCAATTCGGGCTCGCCGAATGGCAGGTACAGGGGCGCAAGCGAGCGCGGATACTGCCGCGCCAACTCGCGCTCGATCATCCACAGTGGGTTTTCCAGAGACAGCAACAGGGCGGGTGCATCGCTACTCAGCGCCAGCATTCCCGGTTGACGTGCGTTGGCGAATACCTGATCGAGCAGGTTGGAAGGGCGGGGGGCCAACGTGCCGCCGGGGAGGGCTTTGATGAAGTAACCGAACTTGGCTCTGGCTTCGACCCGCCCCTCATCTTCAAGCAGCGCATACGCGTACTTGGTGGTCGACACCGACACTCCCAGGCGCCGCGCCAGTTGGCGCAGCGACGGTAGTTTTTGCTCGGTGTGCACAGGGGCCGCCTCGATCAACTCGACGAGGTAGCGATACACGGCTTGATAGGCAAAAGAGTTGTGCTGGGTTTTTTCCATGATCACTCGAAGCGTTCGACCGCTAATGATGGCGCGCCCATCAGGGGTTGGTCCGGCCCAGTATCCTGCAAGGCGATGCCATACGGAAATCCACGCTCAAGACACCGTTAACCCGCCGGTGCTGGCCTGGGCTCGGGTTGCGCGCCGTGCCATCACCCAAGCCAATACCGGCGCCAGGGTAAACAGCGCGAACAGCCATTGTGCCGCATTGGCGATGCCGGCATTGCCGGTCGCATCATTGATGCCCGCCACGTTGGAGATCACGCCCGCCAGTGCCGCGCCCATGGCCATGGCGAACAGTTGCAGAGTGGTAATCGACGCAGCGGCCGTGTCTTTGTCCTGCTCCGACGCCACTTGCAGAATGCGCGTCAGCAGGTGCGGCCAACCCAGGCCAATGCCGAAACCTACCAGGAACATTCCGAGGCAGATGGGCGCCAGCCGTGCCCATCCGCCCAGGCTGGCCATGGGGGTGGTGATTGCCAGCAGCACCAGTCCGCCCACGATAAACAGCGGCCCGGCGAGGATGGCGCGTTGTGCACTGCGGCCTGTCCAGCCGGAGCTGAGGATTTCCGAGACGGTCCAGCCGACGGCCATCAGTGCCGCCATATAACCGGCATACAGCGGCGACTGGCCGTGCAGGTGCTGCAGAAAGTACGGCATGAAAATTTCGCTGCTCATGCCGATCACCAGCAGGCAGATGGTCGCATAGAGCGCACAAAGCGGGGTGTTGAACCTCAACGCGTCCCTGGGCAACAGGCGGATCGAGGCGCTGGACTCGTGCCGGATCAGCAGAAATACCAGCCCGGCACAGGCCGCAATGCCCAGCAGGTTCCAGCTCGGCAGCGACGAGACGCTGCCCGCACACACGGCCAGCACCGCAGCGGCCAGCAGCACCAGTTGCGGCACGGGCAAGCGGCTGGCGCTGTCCGTGGCGTTGTCACGGGGTGGCAGCGCACGGTGAGTGAGCACGATGTAGGCGAGGCTCACCGGCACCATGGCGCCGAAGGCGTAGCGCCAGGCGTCCAGTTCGGCGAACACGCCCCCCACGGCCGGGCCTACCAGCGTTGCGACGCCCCACATGCCCGACACCAAGGCCATTGCCCGGGGCCACAGGCGTTCTTCGAACACCAATTGGATCATCGAATAACACAGGGCCAGCAACATCCCGCCGCCCAGCCCCTGGATCAAACGCCCTGCGAGCATCACCGGCATGCTCGGCGCCAGTGCGCAGATCAACACGCCGACCATGAAGATCAGCGTGGCGACGGTATAGGCCAGCCGCGGGCCGGTGTGTTGCAACAGCTTGGAGGTGAGGGCGGAACCGAGGATCGAGGCCACCACGTACAGCGTGGTGCTCCATGCATAGAGCGCCAACCCGCCGATTTCAGCGACCACCGACGGCAAGATAGTGGTGGCGATGTAAGTGTTGGTGGCATAGAGCGCTATGCCGCCGGAGAGGGCGATGGAACGAGCGGCGTTCTTGCCGCGCAGCAATTCGCCCCAACTGCTGTCATGGGTTTGCATCGACTATTCCTTGTTGTGCTGTCGGGCTTGGTTTGATTTGCCAAGTAATAGCTTTGAATATTGCGATGCGGCGATTTATTTTGTCAAGAAATGGCTTGGAATATTCATCACAGGTGACCTCTGCCCGCGTTCCATCGAAGGCTCAACGGCTTGCCTCCAGCGCTGACGCGACTTCCTCGGCGACCTCCCTGAACGCCCGCGCCGCCGCTGACGGGTACACCCCTTTACGCTGCATCAACACGGCCGTGCGTTGCAGGCGCTGTGGCCCCAGTTCAATCGCGACCAACCCCGGATGCGCCCGCGCAATGGCGGCGGGCAACAGGGTCGACAGGGTCGTCCTGCGCACTCCCTCAATCAGCGCGCCGATGACGTTGGCCTCCATCACCACGCGTGGGCGAATGCCGTGTTGGTTGAAGTAGAGGTCGATTTGCTCGCGGGTAGCGAACGCTTGGCTCAACAAAATCAGGGATTCGGCGTTCAGCGCCGGCAGGCCGATAGTCCGTTCCCCGGCCAGCGGATGCTGACAGCCGACCACCAGCGCCAGGGTTTCAACCAGCAGTGGGGTGGCCTCGATGTCCTGCGCGTGCACCTCATCAAAGGCGATCCCCACGTCCAGCTCGTCGGCCAGTAGCTGGCGTTCCAGCGCTTCCTGGGCGACCTCATGCAGGCTCAAGGTGATGTTCGGATAGCGGCGGTGGAAAGCTTCCATCAGCGGCCCGACAAGGTAAGTGGTGAAGGTGGGCGTGAACGCGATCCGTAGCGACCCCCGGCTCAAATCGCCTACGTCATGAATCGCACGCTGACCTTGCTGCAGCTCCTGCGCGGCCCTCAATGCGTAACGCTGGTAAACCTCGCCGGCATCGGTCAGGCGTGTCTTGCGACCCGAGCGATCGAATAATTGCGCGCCGAGGCTTTCCTCCAACTGCCGTATTTGCTGTGAGAGCGCCGGTTGCGAGACATGCAAGGCCTCGGCCGCTTTGGTAAAGCCTGCGTGTTGTGCCACGGCCAAAAAGTACTGGATGTGCCGTGCCAGCATGTTTGATTTCATAAGATTATCTAATGCTCTGGATAATATTTGAGACTTTTACCTTATTTAGACTGCTGCGTAACCTCTGCTCCATCGCATCGCGAACCCACGGAGTCACCCATGCAAGACATCATCGAAGGTTTCCTGAAGTTTCAACGCCATGCCTTCCCCGAGCGCGCCGGCTTGTTCAAAGACCTCGCCAACCAGCAGAGCCCGCGAGCGCTGTTCATCTCCTGCTCCGACAGCCGCCTGGTGCCTGAGTTGGTCACGCAGCGCGAGCCAGGCGACCTGTTCGTGATCCGCAACGCCGGCAATATCGTGCCGTCCTACGGCCCGGAGCCCGGAGGTGTGTCGGCCTCGGTGGAATACGCGGTGGCTGCCCTGCAAGTCAGCGATATCGTGATCTGTGGGCATTCCGATTGCGGTGCGATGACCGCCATCGCCACCTGCACGTGCCTGGACCACATGCCCGCCGTAGCCGGCTGGTTGCGTTACGCCGATTCTGGCCGGGTGGTCAACGAGGCCCGCCAGCATGTCGATGTGCCCGCGAAAGTCGCCGCCATGGTGCGTGAAAACGTGATCGCGCAATTGGCCAATATCCAGACTCACCCTTCGGTTCGCCTTGCCCTTGAAGAGAGGCGGGTGACCCTGCATGGCTGGGTCTACGACATCGAAAGCGGCGGCATCCAAGCCTTCGACAACCGTACCGGCAAATTCGTCGCCCTCGCCGACAACCCGAGCGTGCGGGCCGTTTCGCACTAACCCCTGATGTTTACCCACGGAGATAAACCATGATCCAGTCGCAAATCAGCCAGAACACCCGCCTTGCCCTGACCGACGTCATCCTGTTGGCCAAGGCCCGCAAAGACCTGTCGTTCGCCCAGATTGCCGAAGGCACCGGCCTGCATGAAGCCTTCGTTACCGCCGCCTTGCTAGGCCAGCACCCACTGCCGGCGGACGCCGCGCAAAAGGTGGCCGACACCCTGGGCCTGGACGCGGACGCGGTCGCCCTGCTGCAAACGATTCCGTTGCGCGGCAGCCTCGGCAACGGCATTCCCACCGACCCGACGATCTACCGCTTCTACGAAATGATTCAGGTCTACGGCACCACGCTCAAGGCGCTGGTTCACGAGAAGTTTGGCGACGGCATCATCAGCGCCATCAACTTCAAGCTGGACGTCAAAAAGGTCGATGATCCGGACGGCGGCTCCCGCGCCGTGATCACTCTGGATGGCAAATACCTGCCGACCAAACCGTTCTGATCGCGAGATAAAAAAACCGGCGCCGTGAGGCGCCGGTTCACGTTGCAGCAAAATCCAGCAGGTCTCGGGCTCCGAATGACTACGGCGCTTCGAAGCCCTCGTAATTCAGGGAAATCCCATCGTCTTTGGGGTAGCTCACATACACCACTACCGCATCGCTGTTATCCACCAGGGCGAACGGCCATTTGCCGTTGGCCTTGCGCATGCGTTCATACAACGGCAGGTAAAAATCCTTGGTCTGGCCGCGCGGGTCGTAGGGCGCTTGCACATGGAAAACCGGGTAGTGCCCATCGTTGCAGAGCTGGATGCGTTCAAGCTGAAAATGGTTTTTCTCCAGCAGCGCACGGGTCGGGTGTTGCCAGGTGGCGAGATCGACGTCTTGGCAGTCGTGGGCGGTGTCGGTGTAGAGCGTGGTGTCTTTCAGGACGGGGAGCGCGCAGGCCACACCGGGTAAAAGCACCAGTACCCAGGCGGCGAGGGATACTTTCATTGTTTAACGTCCTTGATATGGGGGGCACATCATGACGTGAAATGGGCGGGTTGAGTAGAGGCTGTGCGGGACTAGGAAGTTGCTGACGAAGTCTTACTTTCAAGTATGACAGATGAGGACTTCGTGTTTTTAGGAAGTTGTGGGGTTACTTGAGTTGATAAAACGTGCAAGGGTAATAGCGTGATTCATACGGCTGGATTGATTGGAACCTTAGGTACTCAACTTTTGACGCTATGGTGATGATTATGAAAAGCTCGACGGCTTTGTGGTTTTGTGTGAGTGCGCGAAATTTTATTCTAGCTTTGTTAGGGGCAGCGCTGATTTCTGCCAGCGGAGAAGTTTTCGCGTTGGAGCGACTGATCACTAAAACAAGTGCGCCTGGCTCTGTCCTTGTTCTGTCGACTTCGAATGAAGATCCAGGCTTCGGATCGACAAGTTTTTATGTTAATACCTCGGATATCCCCACAGGTACCCTTACCGATCCCAAGCAGTTGTTGGAGATCCAATGGAGAACGACCTATTACCCTCAAAGTATCAAGGAGGAGGTGAAACTGTGTTACTACCGTCCCTACAGCTCTCAAGAAAATTGTGCCGTTATTTATCCTAATACCTCCGGAACGCTGTCGGACTTTAATGATCAGGCTTTCAATCACGGTTCACGAGTGATTATCCGACATTCTGTCTGGGGAGGGATTCCACCTTTGGCACACCCCGCGGGAGTAGATTCGGTAACATTCAGATATAGGGATTAATGAAGTGTAATGTGTGTTCGGTCAAGTTTAGTGTGAGCTGTTTTGCGTAGTGATAATTCAGGGTTGTTCTTATATAGCAATGTTGTTCAGGGGTGCATGCCCATGATTATTTTAAGTTCTTATACATCCTTGCCTGACAGCCGTGTGGCAGGCAAGGCTGGTAACGTTGCTATCCCGTCCCTCGCTCTACCTGATAAAAATAAGATGGATGTCGCTGTTGTCACGGGTGGAGACCCTGCAACCAGCAGCGTTTCGCCGCTTGCTCGTCAGTTGAATGAAGCCGCAACGCGTGCTGAAGCCCGTATCGACCAGAAGAACACCAACCCAATCGATTCGATTATCGGCACCTACTATCTCGCCAATAAAACACAGCATGATGTAGAGATTCCCGACACGACTGATCCGGAGCTTCTGGCACGGGCCCGTCAAGCGACAGGTTTCGTCAACGGAGTCGACAGCAATCCTTTTAAAGGCGTTGTGCGTGACCAGCTCAGCTTGATTGCCCATGACGCGGGTGGTTCTTTCACCATCAATGAGCGGCGTGCGGCATGGGAAGAGTTGCAATCAACGCCAGCGCCCAGCTTGAAGTCGATACCTGTCAACGGGCGAGACCTGATGATTTCGCGCTTGTTTCGCGGCACTGAGCCACCCGTTGCCCTTCCACCTGCCACCTTCTACAACATGGCTCAAAACCCCTGCGACTTTCTTACTATTGAGGATCGAAACTTAATTGCGGATATGTTTGCTTATGCTCAAGCGGAGGGCGCTAACCTGGCTCATGTCACTCAAGTGGCCGTGATCCTGGGTGACTATCGGCGCTCCAGTGACGGTCGGCAAACGGTGGGTGGCAATAATGGTTATGACGCCGACGGCTACCGGGTCACTTTCGATTTCAAGAAAGAGGAGGCGCAGATCGCCTCTCGCATCCTGAACGGTTCGGCGATCAACAGCACCCGTGTCGATCAGGGTTTTTTGCGGTACATCCTGCATCCGGACCACGGGGCGTTCACCAACCTTGGCGGCATACCGTTCCTGGAGCGAATGGTGAACAAATTCTCCAATGAAGGCGATGATCAACCGCCCCTTGGCAGCGAGTTCGCCACCTTCAAAAAAATCAGCTTCGAAGACTATGCCGTTCGTACCACAAACAAGGCCATAAGGCTGCCGCCCGACAAATCAGTCGCCGTCGTCATCAACGGTGTCTGGAGCCTCACCGAATATGGCAAGGCTTGCGGTTATGCGATTGACTCGGCCACTGGCAGATTGAGCACGCCGTCGGACTCCCCTGGCGAGAAAACGCCGCCGCCCTCAACCCTGGGTGTACCTGCCACCGACGCGGCTAATCGCACGATTTTGGATGCCCTCGCAGAGACCCGCGATCAGCCCACCCAGCGCTGGATCTGGCCTGGTCACTTATTCACGATATTGAGAAATATCAAGCCCTGATACCTCAAGCCGCCAACCTTACAATGCGCTGCATCGAACGACGTGCCTAGCGCACCAGGCAAGGCTGCTTGTTATTGAAGCGCCAGCCCGGGATCAGGAACTGCATGGCCACGCTGTCATCCCGCGCACCCAGGCCCATGCCTTTATAGACTTCGTGGGCCTTGGCCACCGCGTCCATGTCGATCTCCACACCCAGGCCCGGCTTGGCCGGCACCTTCACGTAGCCACCTTCGATTTTCAGCGGTTCGCGCGTCAGGCGTTGGCCGTCCTGCCAGATCCAGTGGGTGTCGATGGCCGTGATATCACCGGGTGCCGCCGCCGCGACCTGGGTGAACATCGCCAGGGAAATATCGAAGTGGTTGTTGGAGTGCGAACCCCAGGTCAGGCCCCAGTCGTTGCACATCTGCGCCACGCGCACCGAGCCTTGCATCGTCCAGAAATGCGGATCGGCGAGGGGAATGTCCACGGACTGCAACTGGATGGCGTGGCCCATTTCGCGCCAGTCGGTGGCGATCATATTGGTCGCGGTCTTGAGGCCCGTGGCACGGCGGAATTCAGCCATGACTTCGCGGCCTGAATAGCCATTTTCCGCACCGCATGGGTCCTCGGCATAGGCGAGCACATGGTGTTGGTCACGGCACAGGCGGATGGCTTCCTTGAGTGACCAGGCCCCGTTCGGGTCGAGGGTGATGCGCGCATCCGGGAAGCGTTCGGCGAGGGCGGTAACCGCTTCGATTTCCGCATCGCCGCTCAAGACACCACCCTTGAGCTTGAAGTCGTTGAAGCCATATCTGGCTTTGGCGGCTTCGGCCAGGCGCACCACGGCCTCACTGGTCAGGGCTGGTTCGTGGCGCAAGCGCAACCACTCGTCCTCTGCGTGCGCCTCGTTGCGGTAGGCCAGGTTGGTCGTTGTGCGGTCGCCGATATAGAACAGGTAACCGAGCATTTTTACCGCATCGCGCTGTTGGCCTTCGCCGAGCAGGGCAGCCACCGGCACTTCAAGGTATTGGCCCAGCAGGTCGAGCAGGGCCGCTTCCACGGCGGTGACCGCATGGATGGTGATGCGCAGGTCAAAGGTCTGCAGCCCACGGCCCGCAGCATCGCGTGAGGCAAAGGTGCTGCGCATCTGGTTGAGGATGCGCTGGTACTGGCCGATGGGGTGGCCAACTACCAGGCTGCGCGCGTCCTCCAGGGTTTCGCGGATGCGTTCGCCGCCGGGCACTTCACCGACGCCGGTATGGCCGCTGCTGTCCTTGAGAATCACGATATTGCGGGTAAAGAAGGGGCCGTGGGCGCCGCTCAGGTTCAGCAGCATGCTGTCATGGCCGGCCACGGGGATGACTTGGAAGTGGGTGATGACGGGGGTAGTCATGGTGATGTCCTGAATGGGCTCAAAGAGGTTTGCTGATAGCGGTGGCCGTTGGTGTAACGCTTGGCGCAGGCAACGCGGCAGAGGGCGACGTCTTGGCGAAGAACACCAGAATCGCCGCCAGCACCGAGGTGCCGGCCAGGCCATAGAGGCCGCCCTGGATCGAGCCGGTGGTCTGCTCCAGAAAGCCGAACGTGGTCGGTGCCACGAAACCGCCCAGGTTGCCGATGGAGTTGATCAGGGCGATCACGGCGGCGGCGATGCGCACGTCCAGGTAACCCTGGGGGATTGGCCAGAACAGCGAAGAGGCGGACTTGAAACCGATGGCTGCAAAACAGATCGCCACAAAGGCAAAGATCGGTCCGCCGGTGGTGGACATGAACATGCCCGCTGCGGCAATCAGTAGCGCAGCGGCAACCCAGGCCTGCTGGAACTTGAATTTGCCCGATAGCGCGGCGAAGGCATACATGGCGATGATCGAGATCAACCACGGGATCGAGTTGAAAAAACCGACCTGCACGTCGTTCAAATCGCCCATCTTCTTGATGATGCTGGGCAGCCAGAAGGTGGCCGCGTAGATCGTCAGTTGGATGCAGAAGTACAAGGCGCAGAACAACAGGATCTGACGGTCCTTGAGCAGCTTGCCGAGGGTCGGCTTGACCGTGGTCAGCGCTTCACGGTCGCGCTGCTCCTGGTCGATGGCGCTCACCAGTGCATCCTGTTCTTCACGGGTCAGCCATTGGGCGTCGTGGGGTTTGGAGTCGAGCCAGAACCACACGAAGAACCCCAACGCCACGGACGCCAGGCCTTCGATGGCGAACATCCATTGCCAGCCGTGGAAACCGAACCCTTCGATCTGCAACAACGCGCCCGACAACGGCCCGGAAATCAGTGAGGCCACGGCCGAGCCGCTGAGGAAGATGGCGATCGCTTTGCCGCGTTCAACACCCGGCAGCCAGCGGGTGAAGTAGTAGATCACCCCCGGGAAAAAGCCCGCTTCGGCCACGCCCAGTAAAAAGCGCAGGATGTAGAAGTGGGTTTCGTTCTGGATGAACGCCATCAGCGTGGCGACGATGCCCCAGGTGAACATGATGCGGGTCAGCCAGATCCGTGCGCCGACCTTCTGCAGCAGCAGATTGGAGGGCACTTCGAAGAGCGCGTAGCCGATGAAGAACAGTCCGGCACCCAGGCCATAGGCGGCGGCGCCGATGCCCAGGTCGTGCTCCATATGCGTGCGCACGAAGCCGATATTGACCCGGTCGATGTAGTTGAGGATGAACATGATCACGAACAGGGGGAGCACATGGCTCTTCACTTTGCTGACGGTGCGGCTGAGCACCGATTCGTTTTCTGCAGCGGCGGATGCTGGATTTGAATGGCTCATGACTCGAAAACTCCCCCTGATTTATTTTTATGCGGGTTTGTGTGTTGTTGATAGACATCATACAAGTGGTGTTCTTGGATTCGCAATTGGGTGATTGATGTTTTTGTGCTTATAAGGCCGCCATCGAAATAGATTTTATGGTTATTTGCCCATGTTTATTGGTGGTTATAGATTTTTTTAGCGTTGTCGAGCAAAGCCGACGTTATCTGGGGCTGGCGGCAGAGGGCGTTGAAATGCAGATTGATCAAGTTGGTTGTCATACAAGTTGAGTGTCTTGTGAACCTAGCCTGCCAGGCTCGGATAGGGAGTGTTAAGCTCCCTCCAGCCCAACCCTGTGGACCTGCAGTGATGCCCATTGAAAACGGAACACTTGTCCGTAGACGCTCCAGCAACCTGGCCCAAGGCGTGGTCGACGCGCTGACCCAGCGCATCCTGCTCGGGCAACTCAAGCCCGGCGAAAAACTGCCGTCCGAATCCAGCATCGTGCTGGAGCACGGCGTAAGTCGTACCGTGGTGCGCGAAGCCATTTCCAAATTGCAGGCATCCGGCCTGGTGGAGACGCGTCACGGTATCGGCACCTTCGTGCTGGAGCCACGCGCACAGCAGGGCTTGCGCCTGCATGTGGATACGGTCGCCAGTGTGCGCAACATGCTTGAGTTGCGCCTGGGCCTGGAGGTGCAGGCTGTGGCGCTGGCGGCACTGCGCCGGTCGGATGAACAACTGGCCCGTATGCGCCAGGCGCTGGATGACTATCAGGCATCACTGGCCAATAACGACAGTTGCGTGGAGGAAGACAAGCGCTTCCACCAATTGATCGCCGAAGCCACCGGTAATACGTTTTTTACCGAGATCATGGCGCACCTGGGCAATGCGATGATTCCGCGTACCCAGGTCAAGGGCGCCGAACGCGGCGGGGCGGATTTTGCCAGGCTGGGGCAACTGGCGAACCTGGAGCATGAGGCGATCTTCAACGCGATCAGGCGTCAGGACCCGGACGCCGCGCGGGCCGCCATGGTGTTGCATTTGACCAATAGCCGGGATCGATTTTCCGGGGAATGAAAAGGACCAACCGTTGAACGAACACACGCTGTCCATGCGCCTGGAGCGCGTGGCCGCCAACGTGCCGGCCGAATCGCGCCTGGCCGATATCGGCTCCGATCACGCCTACCTGCCGGTGGCGTTGATGCACCGTGGCGTGATCACCGCCGCGGTGGCGGGGGAGGTCGCGACCACACCATTCCACGCCGCCCAACGTACCGTGCGCGACAATGGCCTGGAACAACACATTACCGTGCGCCTGGCCAATGGCTTGGCGGCGATCGAGCCGGGGGACGGGATCACCGCGATCAGCCTCTGCGGCATGGGCGGCGAAACCATTCGCGACATCCTCGACGCCGGGAAGGCGTGCCTGAGCGGCCTGGAACGCCTGATCCTGCAACCCAACGGTGGTGAGCAACCGTTGCGCCAGTGGTTGATGGACAATGGCTACTCGATCCTGCACGAAGAGCTGTTGCACGAGAACCGCTTCTACTACGAAATCATCGTGGCTGAACGCGCCGGGCCCGTGACCTACAGCGCCGAACAACTGTATTTCGGCCCCTTGCAGATGCAAGCGCGCAGCCCGGTGTTCCTGGCCAAGTGGCAACGCCTGCTGCGTCAGAAGCACAAGACCCTGGCCAGCTTTGAACAGGCGCGGCAAGCGGTGCCGCCGGCGAAGGTGCAGGAAGTGGCCCGAGAGGTGCGCTGGATTAGTGAATTGCTGGCGTGAAGGCGCAGGCTTCGGTCGCCTGAGGTTGACGTCTTATGCTCCAATGCGGCCCTTCATTCGCTGACCCAGGACCCCGCCATGGCCGATACCACCGACCAAGCCTTCTACGACCGTGCCGACGCGCACATCGAACTGTCGAACGAGCAGCTCAAGACCTGTGAAAACCTTGGCGAGGTCAGTGCCTCGATGATGTTCGGCACCACGCGTTTCAACGCCTGGGCCAGTGCTCGCAATTTCAAGTCCGGCGCAGAAATGGCCGAGGCGCGGGAGGCCATGCTGAAGTATTTCTGTGATCAGTACCGGATGATGCTTGAGGATAATCTGGATGATCACATCAATAATTTCAGTCGGTATATGCTCGCCAAATAGGCCGTCGGCACTGACTGCGCCCACCGCGTCCCGGTGTCTGCCTGTCGTTTTTTTCCAGTGGTAAGCGGAGCGTCGGGCCGTGCGCGCTGTATTGCACGTCATACCTTATGTGAGTCTGGAGATGATACCGGCTGGCAATGCCCGGCCCGCCTCAAGTGTCATCAGCCGTTCAATGATCGGGTCGCGCTCGTTTTTCGGCGTATCGCGGTCGGTAATCGCATAGACCTGGGCGTCGGCCCAGAGGCGAATCTGCTCAAGTGAAGACGGCTCAGTCGGTGCGATTTGAAGTTGCTGGAGAAGAAATCCAGCTTGAGTCCATTTGGGCATCAAGCCAAGCAGCGCCTGGCGTCTATCAGCGGTCAAGGTGGCCCAAAGGACTTCAAGTTGGCGGGTAAATGCCGATGCTATGACGCTCCAGGGTTGAGAACGCAAGCCTGTGACCGCTACCTCAAATACGCTCTTGGAAGGATCTGCGATCGCGCAAATTAAACGTGCAGGTCGGTTACCGCCTTCGATGTTCAGCACCAGTGAGCGAACCGCGCCGCTCTTTTGCTCCAATGCCGTAGTCAACCAGTCTTCAGGGACCGGCATGTTCAAATCCTGTGCCAGTCCAAGGACGCCCAGCCATTGCGCTTTCGTCTCGGGTGTATTGCCACGCAGGTGCGTCTGCAGGACATGCATGGGTTCGACGCCATATTTTTTTGCGGCCCATAACGCTGTCGACCTGGTTGCCGGTGAGGGGTCCGTTAAAAAGTCTTCGATCAACCGAGTACGACCCGTTGGTATCCGGACCGCCTCCAGAAACGAAAGCCTCCTGAGAATGCTGCTGTTGCTGGCGAGTCCGAATGCGACAGCCCGTTGAGCCGCGGCTTGTGGCAGTTCCATGGCCCGTCCAAGGGCCGCTCGACGTACGCTGAAGTCGGGGTGATGCAAGCTCATTATCAGAAACGGCTCCCGTTCATCGTCCGTCATTGATTGAGCAAGGACCCGAAAGAGCAAGCGAGCGCACTGGCCACGGCTGGTGGGCAAGGCAGGGGCGCACAGTGGCAGGCATTCCGGTGTTGCCAGCAGCGCTTGGAGATTGTCGAGTGTGACTCGATGGTTTTCGCGCTTGCGCATTTCGAGCGCGAGAAGTGCGGGAAGTTGAGCGATCAGCCAAGGTGCATATTTGGGCGTCAAATAGTCACCGAGTGCGGTTTTCGCGGCCTCGCGAACTTGGGGCACCCAGTCATTGAGTCGTACGATAATTGCTGATAACCGCTCGCTGGTTTGTTCTGACCGAATCGCCAGTAGACCGGCCTCGCGGTCAAAGCCATCCCAACTGCTGACCAATGAATGCCAGTTTCGGGGGGCGGCTGTTTTCGGCAGCGGTGCTGGCCTAGCCGTATAGCAAGATTCAGCGAGCGTTGTTGGGATGGGCAGTCTCATCAAAAACTCAGCCACCTCCCGCGTATTGCGTAAGTGAATCACCGGAACCTGCGGTGCGACCGTCAAGCGTGCGGCCTCAATGCCTGCTCGGCTCAGGCGGTCATAGTTCCAGCAGTAACTCAGGAAAGCCAGGAACTCTCTGTCGAGCTTTTCCTTGCACCCCGTCGGTTTGTCTGTACGTGGTCGGTCCAGCAGGCTGCGTACCAGCACACGCCACAAGCACGTGGTGCGCGGAGTGTCGAGCCAGATGATCAGGTCGGCTCGCGGCAGGCGCAGGTCGAAGCTACGTCGTGCGTAATTGCCTTCGCAGATCCATTTGTCCGCGGCAATCGCTTGCCTGATCCGCTTGCGGAAGATTTCGTTATCGACCTCTACCCAGTTCGGTTCCCAGAACAACTTGTCCAGGTGTACCACCGGTGCTGCCAGGCGCTTACCCAGTTCGCGGGCCAGGGTTGATTTACCGCTGCCGGCGTTACCGAGGATGATGATGCGTTGCATGGGCAGATCCTTTGCTGAAAGCATAAAATTCCAAGGCCCGTCTCGACGGGTTACAGACGTGCACGCAACACTGAGTGCTTTCGCCCCATTTTCGTGCGCGCCTGAGTGGGCAGTCGGTGTAGAAGCGCCTGTTTTCGGCCTCGGCACCAACGGCCCACATCTTGCTTGAGCCAGTTTAATCAATGACATGGCATTTTGCTTTTAGTCATTTCTAAGCTGTTTGGGGGAGTGGTCGGCGATGCACAGTCTTTTATCACCGGGTATCCGTTTGCTCGGCCGTTTCGGTTTCGCACGCAAGTTCCAAGTCTTGTTTTTCCTGTTCATGCTGCCGTTGGCCGCGAGCGTGTGGCTGATCGGGCAGGGCTATCGCGACAAGCTCGCGGTGATTGCCAGCGAACAGTCCGGCGTTCGCCAGTTGTTGGCCCTGGACGCGCTCGACAGCCAGCTCACCGCACAACGCAACCTCGCTGCGCGCTGGAAGGCCGTGGACATCCTGCGTGCGCCAACCCCTGCCGCCCAGGCTGCGATGGACAAGGTCGATGCCGCTAACCCGCTGATCCAGCAGAGCCTGCAAGCCTTGGGCGATGTGTTCAACACTGAGCACGCCAGCGCCGACACCCTGGCGCGTTTCGAGGCGTTGCAGGCCGCCGTCAAGGGCATGGACACCCAGTCCTTGCGTGCCGTGGGCTGGTGGCCGGACGGTTATGACCGCTTCACCGCCGCCTTGACCGCCATGCAAACCCTGCGCGAGCAGATCACCCTGGATACCGGCCTGATCCTCGATCCCTGGCTGGAAACCTACCTGCTGATGCAGATTTCCAGCCAGTACACGCCGGACCTGATCGAGCGCATCGGCCGCACCGCCAGCGTCGGTGAGTCGTCCATTGCCTCGGGGCAGTTCACCTTGCAAAGCCGCTTGCAGATGCGTGACCTGCGCGGCCGTATCGGCGATGCCCGGGATCAGTTGGTCAAAGCCGCCGCTTCGCTCAAGGCCAAGCAATATCCGGGTCTTGAGCCGTGGACTGCCCAATATGACAGCAGCCTGCAGTTGCTGGACAACCAACTCAAGACGTTGGACGAGGGCGTATTCGGCGGCACCATCAAGCTCGATACTGCCGCGTTCGACAGCAGTGTCGACGCCGTGCTCGGTGCCCTGGGCGCGTTGCGCAGCCAGTCGCTGCACGCGTTGGATGCGCGCCTGGGTTACTACCACGACCAATCGCTCAAACAGTTTATTCCGGTGGCGGCGACGTTCAGTCTGTTGGCGTTGGCCGCACTGTACCTGTTCATGTGCCTGCAAGCCTCGATCCGCCGTAGCGCCAGCGGCATCACCACGCTGGCCGAGTCCCTGCGCGACGGCAACCTGTGTATCGAAGTGGCGGTTGAAGGCCGTGATGAACTGGCGCTGATCAGCGCCGCACTCAACGCTGCCGTGGTGCAACTGCGCACCAGCCTGTTGGGCGTCAATCACGAAACCCAGCAACTCGGTTCGGCCGTACACACCCTCAACGCACAATCGGGCAGCACCCTCACCGAGGTCGAAGACCAGCAGCACCAGATCAGCCAGATTGCCGCCGCCGCCACCCAACTGGCCGCCACTTCGATGGGTGTCGCCAGAAGTTGCGAGCAAGCCTCTGGAAGTGCCCAGCACACCCGCAGCATTGCCGAGGACAGCAGTCGCGACAGCCAGCGCACTACGGCGAGCATCCAGCAACTCAACCAGCGCCTGACCGACACCGCCAACGCCTTGGAACAGGTCAGCCAGCAAGGCCAGCAGATTCAATCGGTGGTCGATACCATTCGTGGTATTGCCGAACAGACCAACCTGCTGGCGCTCAACGCCGCCATCGAAGCCGCTCGCGCCGGCGAACAGGGGCGCGGTTTTGCCGTGGTGGCCGATGAAGTGCGCAGCCTGTCGCAACGCACCCAGGCGTCCACGGCGCAGATCGCCGGCACCGTGGACAGCCTGCGTGCAACCGTCAGCCAGGCGGTCACCTTGATGGGCGCGGCGTGCGAGCAAGCCCTGACCGACGCCGAGTCAGTCACCGGCCTGGGGGCACGCCTGGGCGAAATCGCAGGCGCGGTACAAAATGTCACCGACACCCTGGCGCAGATTGCCGCGGCGGTGGAAGAACAGGCTGCCACGGCGGATGAAGTGAGCGGTAATATCCAGCAGGTTGACCAAGCGGCAGGGCGCCTGCTCGATGGCGCGCGTGCCGTGAATCAGGCGGCGGACACCTTGAGCAAAGGCAGCCGGGCATTGAGCGATAACACCGCGCGCTTTCGATTGGGCTGAGCGTTTGTAGTGAGCGGGCTTGCCCCGCGCTGGGGGGCGCAGCCGCCCTAAACCCTGTCACTGCGGTGTTTCAGAAAGACCGAGGTGCCTGGTTTTGGGGCTGCTACGCAACCCAGCGCGGGGCGAGCCCGCTCACTACAAGTAAATTAGGTGGGCACTCCCGGGCGGTGGCGTAGTCTCTTTCCAGGACACCTCACTTTCGTTCAGCGGAGCTACCATGATCACCGTTCACCACCTCAACAACTCGCGCTCGCAACGCATCCTCTGGCTGCTCGAAGAACTCGGCCTGCCTTACGAGATCAAGCGCTACCAGCGCGACCCCAAGACCAATCTCGCGCCGCCCGAGCTCAAGGCCATCCACCCGTTGGGCAAATCCCCGGTGATCGAAGACGGTGGCCAAGTTCTGATCGAATCCGCTGCCATTATCGACTACCTGATCCGCCATTATGGCCAGGGCCGCCTGCAACCCGATCCCGCCACGGCCACCTATGACCAATACGTGCAATGGCTGCACTTCGCCGAAGGCTCGGCGATGCTGCCGCTGATGCTCAACCTCTACGTCGGCCGCCTTGGTGACGCTGGCGCGCCGTTGCACCCGAGGATCGAATCGGAAGTGGCCAATTACCTGGGGTACCTGAACGACGTGCTGGCGGATAAAGCCTACCTGCTGGGCGATGAGCTCAGTGGCGCGGATATCCAGATGAGTTTCATCGGCGAAATCGCCAAGGCCCAGGGCAAGTTGCAGGCTTACCCGAACCTGGCGGCGTGGGTGAAAAAATTCCAGGCGCGGCCGGCGTATCGCAAGGCGGTGGAGCAGGGTGGGGAGTATGTGTTTGCCAAGTAAGGGGCTTCACGGCGTTTACAACTGTTAACGGATTGAAGGGCGCAATCGCTATAGGCTTTGCGTTGTCCGTACAGGAGCCTTCGGTCATGAACTTACGAGCTGTCGCCGTCACGTTAATTGCATTCGCGCTTTTGCTGCCGTCGCCGGCCGAGGCCGCGACGCCCATCAAGCACGTCGCCATCTACCGCGGTCCGGCGGGCTGCGATGACTGTTCCGAGAACGTGGCGAATGCCTTGCGCCGCCTCAATCCCGAGTATCAGATCGATTATGTGGGCGCGCAGGAGGCCATCGACATCACGCCACAAACCCTGGCGCGCTATGACCTCTACGTGCAGCCCGGCGGCGGCCAGGACATTCCCGGTGCCCTGCGCAGCCTGGGCGATGCGCGCGCCGAGGCGATTCGCGGTTATGTCGCCGGTGGCGGGCGCTACCTGGGGTTGTGCATGGGCGCCTATCTGGCGGATGACGGTAACCTCGGCCTGATCCCCCAGGACCTCGACGGCGAAGCCGGCCGCCCCGGCTTTGAAGTGCCCGGCATCGCCGACGCGGCCGTGCAGGTCGTGTGGGAAGGAAAGCCTGACCATGTGTTCTTCCAGGACGGCCCTTACATTCCCGCAGCCGACCCGGCCGCGCCCTACAAAACCATCGCGACCTACCGCAACGGCGACGTCGCGGCGGCGCGCTATATCTATGAAAAGGGTGTGGTCGTGCTGAGCGGCCCGCATCCCGAGGCCGGTCGCGAATGGTTCGAGAATGCCGACATCCCGTTGAACAAAATGCCGCGTGGCGATCTGTTTGGGGCGTTGATTCGCAACTTTTGAAGCGCTTGTCATTGCGGGGCCGAACGATTGCACCGCCCCCGAATTATGCAACTCATCGGGTTCGTGAATGAGGAACAGCGCAATGAGCAAGGTGTCGAGACCCGTGGGTGAAGAAGCGTTGTCGAGGCCGCAGGCGGTCAGTTTGCGGGAGTCTTTCTGGTTCTGGTTGAAGTTGGGCTTCATCAGCTTCGGCGGGCCTGCGGGGCAGATCTCGATCATGCATCAGGAACTGGTCGAGCGGCGCCGTTGGATATCCGAGCGCAGGTTCCTGCATGCGCTCAACTATTGCATGTTGCTGCCTGGGCCGGAGGCTCAGCAGTTGGCGACCTACATCGGCTGGCTGATGCATCGAACCTGGGGCGGGGTGGTCGCGGGTGGGCTGTTTGTGCTGCCCTCACTGTTTATCCTGATCGCTTTGTCATGGCTGTATGTTGCGTTCGGCGAAGTGCCGGTGGTAGCGGGCCTGTTTTATGGCATCAAGCCTGCCGTGACCGCCATCGTTGTGCAGGCAGCCCACAGGATCGGCTCGCGAGCGCTGAAGAACCATTGGCTATGGGCGATAGCGGCCGCTTCATTCAGCGCAATTTTCGCGTTCAATGTCCCATTCCCGTTGATTGTCCTGGGGGCGGCATTGATCGGTTATGTCGGGGGACGCCTGGCACCCGAGAAATTCAGAACAGGGGGGCATAGTGCCGCCAAGAGAACGTTTGGCCCGGCCTTGATCGATGACGACACCCCGTCCCCAGAGCATGCCCGGTTCAGTTGGTTGAAATTGGCATCGCTCGCTCTGCTTGGCGTTGCACTGTGGGCATTGCCAATGGCTGTTTTGATCCTGTCGTTTGGCTGGCAGGGCACGTTGACCCAGATGGGCTGGTTCTTTACCAAGGCTGCGCTGTTAACGTTTGGCGGTGCCTACGCGGTGCTCCCTTATGTCTACCAAGGAGCGGTGGGGCACTATGGCTGGCTGACCCCGACACAGATGATTGACGGGCTGGCGCTAGGGGAAACCACGCCCGGGCCGCTGATCATGGTGGTGGCCTTCGTCGGCTTCGTCGGCGCCTACGTCTCGCAGGTGTTTGGCGCCGATCAAATGTTTCTGGCTGGGGCTGTCGCCGCGTCTCTGGTGACATGGTTCACCTTTCTGCCCTCATTTCTGTTCATTCTTGCCGGTGGCCCGCTGGTGGAGTCGACCCACAACGAACTCAGGTTCACCGCACCATTGACCGCCATTACCGCTGCCGTGGTTGGCGTGATCCTGAACCTGGCGTGCTTCTTCGGGTATCACGTGCTGTGGCCAAAGGGTTTCAGCGCCAGCCTTGATTGGCCTTCCGCGTTGATCGCACTGATGGCGGCGGTCGCCCTGTTTTATTTCAAGCGCGGGGTGATTCAGGTGTTGATCGCTTGCGCGCTGGTCGGTTTGGCGGTGCATCTGTTGCGCTAAGAGTCGTGGCCCTGTTGTACAGTTGGCCGCTGGAAAACGATTGAAAGGGATGACCATGACATTGACCGTCAAAACCCTGCTCGACCTGGCCATGGCCAACCCTATCAACGCCGAAATCACCGCGCGCCTGCCTGACCTCGGGGTGGACCAGTGTTTCCTCACGGCGGGCTGCCTGTTCCAGGCGGTGTGGAATCATCAGGCGAAGCTGCCTGCTGACCAGGGCGTCAAGGACTACGACGTTTTTTATTTCGATACGGACTTGTCCTACGAGGCCGAGGATGCGGTGATCCGTTCGGCCGAAGTGCTGTTCCAGGACCTGGGCGTCAACGTTGAGGTGAAGAATCAGGCGCGGGTGCACCTTTGGTACGCGCAGCGGTTCGGTCGGCCTTATCCGCAGTTGCACACGGCCAGGCAGGGGATTGATCGTTACCTGGTGGCGGGCACGTGCATCGGCCTGGAGATTGCGACGGGCGAGGTGTATGCGCCGTACGGGTTGGAGGATGTGGCGCAGGGGGTGTTGCGTATCAACCCGCAGCATCCGGAGCCGGCATTGTTTGCGCAGAAGGCCAGGAGTTACCAGGCGCGTTGGCCTTGGTTGAGGATTGTGGCGCCTGCTTAGCTTGGGTACGCCAGTGAACTTTTACCCGAGTGCGGTACGTCCAAGCATGAAATGCCCAGCCAAGGACCGACCATGACTTTTTTCATCTTCCTGCTCGCCTGCATCGCCGCTGCCAGTACCGGCCTACTTTTCAAGCCCGGCGCCTGGTACGAATCCCTGGTCAAACCCAGCTTCACGCCGCCCAATTGGCTGTTTCCGGTCGCGTGGACCCTTATCTACCTGCTGCTGGCCTGGGCCGGTTATCGTCTCAGCCTGATTCCCGGCAGCCAAATCGTCCTGGCCTTGTGGGCAGCGCAGATTGCCTTGAATACGCTGTGGACGCCGGTGTTCTTCGGTGCCCATCGGATCCTCGCCGGGATGCTGATTATCGCGGTGCTGTGGGTGACCGTGGCGGCGATGGTGGTGTTGGCGGTGCGCCTGGACCTGATCACCGGCCTGATGCTGTTCCCTTACCTGGCGTGGCTGTGTGTGGCGGCGGCGCTGAACTTCTCGATCCTGCGCAATAACCGCTGATGGCGCCTAAACCCTGGTCCGCCAGTGAGCCTGAACTGGCCCAGATGCGTCGCTTCAACCAGAAACTCGCCTGGATGCCACGCTTTAAAATCCGCAATCGCGTGACGCCGCGTTTGATCCAGGCGTTGTTGCGGGTCAGCCAAAAGCTCAAGAAGGCCCCCGAGGCTGAAACCCGGCTCATCGGGACGGTGCCCGTGCGTATCCTGCGCCCACGCGGCCAACCCAAGGGCGTGGTGCTGGATATCCACGGCGGCGGCTGGGTCATCGGCAATGCGCAGATGGATGACGACCTCAACCTGGCCATGGTCAACGCCTGCGACGTGGCAGTGGTGTCGGTGGACTATCGGCTGGCGCTGGACACGCCGCTCGAGGGCCTGCTGGACGACTGCCTGACGGCCGCCCGTTGGTTGCTGGAGGACTGTGCGGAGTTCGCCGACTTGCCGGTGATCGTCGTCGGTGAGTCGGCGGGTGGGCACCTGGCGGCAGCGACGTTACTGGCGCTCAAGCAATGGCCGCACTTGCTCCGGCGGGTCAGCGGGGCGGTGTTGTATTACGGCGTTTATGATTTGACCGGTACGCCGAGCGTGCGCACGGCGGGGCCGCAGACCTTGTTGCTGGACGGGCCGGGGATGGTTGCAGCGCTGCGTATGCTGACGCCGGGGTTGACTGATGATGAGCGCCGCCAGCCGCGATGGTCGCCGTTATATGGCGATTTCGCAGGGTTGCCGCCGGCGTTGATGTTTGTCGGCGAGTTGGACCCGCTCAAAGATGACACCTTATTGATCGCCGAGCGATGGCCTGGCGCTGAGGCGTATCTGCTGCCGGAGGCGGCGCATGGGTTTATCCATTTTCCCGTGGATATGGCGCGGGATGTGCTCGGCTACGCTCGCCAATGGATAGCCAACCGAATGGGCCATCAACTGGGGCGCAACCGCAGTATCTGCGCGCCATCGAACGGGTCTGTCAGGTAATGCGCCTGCACCCCGAAGGTCTGCTGTAACCGTTGCGGCGTCAGCACCTGCAGTGGTTTGCCCAACGCCACCAATCGGCCGTGATCCAGCACGGCCAGGCGATCACAGGTCAGTGCCTGATTAAGATCATGCAATGCAATCAAGGTGGTCACGGGCAGCGCCTGCACGCCTTTGAGGATCGCCAGTTGATGCTGGATATCCAGGTGGTTGGTGGGCTCGTCCAGCAACAGGATCTGCGGCCGTTGCGCCAGGGCGCGGGCGATGTGCACGCGCTGGCGTTCACCGCCCGAGAGGCTGCGCCAGGCACGCTGGCTGAGGTGCGTGGCGTCGACGTCATGCAAGGCTTGGGTGACGATGGCGTGGTCTTCGCTGGACCATGGGCTCAACGCCGACAGCCACGGCGTACGGCCCAGGGCCACGGCGTCGAACACGCGGATCGCGTCGTCGGTGTCGGCCTGTTGCTCCACCACCGCCAGCTGTTGGGCGATGGCACGGCGTGACAGTTCATTCAGGCGTTGGCCGCCCAAGCGTACTTCGCCGCTGGCCGGCGTGCGCAAACCGGCAAGCAGTTTGAGCAAGGTGGATTTGCCCGAACCGTTCGGCCCGACGATGCCCAGGGTTTCGCCCCGTTGAACATCCAGATGGATATCGCGCAGCAACTCGGCATCACGCACCTTGAAGCCCAGGCCGTTGCAGCTCAGCACACTCATCGCGCGTTCCTCCGACCGATCAGGATCAGCGCAAACACAGGCGCGCCGACCAGCGCGGTGACCACGCCGACAGGAATCACCTGGCCCTTGATCAAGGTCCGCGACAGCACATCGGCGGCGATCAGAAACAGCGCGCCTCCCAGCGCACTGGCCGGCAGCAGACGCGAATGCCCGGTGCCGAGCAGCAGGCGCACCGCATGGGGAATCACCAGCCCCACAAAACCGATGGAGCCGACAATCGACACCATCACCGCCGTCACCAGTGCCGCACAGCCCACCAACAGGAACTGCACACGCCGTACCGGGATGCCGAGGGACGCCGCCGAGTCGGTGCCGAAGGTAAACGCATCCAGCGCACGGCGATGCCACAGGCACACCGCCAGGCCCAGGACCGCCACCGGCACCGCCAGCCCTACCGAGGGCCAGCGTACGCCGCTGAGGTTGCCCAGCAGCCAGAACAGGATGCCCCGGGCCTGTTCGGAACTGGCCGACTTGGTGATCAGGAAGGCGGTGAGGGCATTGAACAGCTGTGAGCCGGCAATGCCGGCGAGGATGATCTGCCCGGTACCGCTGGCCGAACCGCTGGCGCGCGCCAGCAGAATCACCAGGGCAAACGCCGCCATGGCGCCGACAAAGGCGCCGGCCGACAGCGAAATCAACCCGCCGCCCACGCCGATCAGCGCCACCAGCACGGCGCCGGTCGAGGCGCCGGCGCTGATGCCCAGCAGGTATGGGTCGGCCAGCGGGTTACGCAGCAATGACTGCAAGATCACTCCGCACGTCGCCAACCCCGCACCGCAGGCGGCGGCGACCAGGGTGCGGGTCAGGCGGTAGTTCCACACCACGCCTTCATCGATCGGGTCCAGTGCGTAGCCGGCCGCCCACAGTTTGTTGGCGAGTACCTGCAACACCACCTGCGGTTCGATGGCGGTTTCACCAATGGCCACGCCCGCGAGGATCGCGAGCAGTAGCAGGATGAGGGCGAGCAAGGGACGGATCATTTCGGCAGGTCGTAGCCGTCGATGGCACCGGCCAGTTGTTCCAGGCCATCGAACGTGCGCAGGCTGGCCTGTAGGGCCAGGGCGTCAATAATGATGATGCGGTTGTTTTTCACCGCATCCATGTTGCGGGTCACCGGGTCGGTGCGCAGGAACGCGAGTTTCTTTTCATGGTCGTCGGCCGGGTAGCGGCGGCGGTCCATGCGGGCGATTACCAGGAAGGTCGGGTTGGCCTTGGCCAGGGTTTCCCAGCCGACGGCAGGCCACTCTTCATCGGACTGCACCACATTGGTCAGGCCCAGGGTGTCCAGCATGAATTGCGGAACGCCCTTATGCCCGGCCACGTAGGGGTCGCTGGCCATTTCGGCGCTGGAGAACCAGACCAATGCACTGGCCTGTTTGAGCCCTTTGCTTTGCGCGGTGGCAACGGATTTTGCCAGGCGTGCCTTGAGCTCATCGTTCACTTGTTGGCCGCGCGCCTGCACGTCGAAGATCTCGGCCAGTTGGCGGATGCTTTTATACACGGTGTCGATACGGAAAGGCTCCAGCCGCGTCCCGTCGGCACCCACCAGGTTGTCCTTGCCTTCGCAATCGGAGGGCAGCACGTAGGTGGGAATCTTCAGTTCAGCAAATTGCTCGCGGGTGCCGACCACACCTTGCGGGCCGACCACCCATTCCAGCTCGGCGGCCACCAGTTGCGGGCGCTTGGCGATCACGGCTTCGAAACTCGGCTCGTTGTTGGCCAGGCGCTCGACCTGGTCGTTCTGCGCCTTGAACCGGGGCAGCACATCGTTGAACCACAGCGAGGTGCCGACCACTTTATCCGCCACACCCAGGGTGTAGAGCATTTCGGTGGCGGCCTGGCCGATGGTCACGCTGCGTGCAGGGGCCTGTTGGAAGGTGACTGGGTTGCCACAGTTTTCCACGGTCAATGGGTACTGGCTGGGGGCGGCTTGGGCCAGGGCACAGAAGCCAAGACCGGTGAGCAATGCGCTAAAGCGTGGCAGCATGGGGCAATCTCCGTTTGAACCGTACAAGTAGCTGGGGAGGTACGGTCGTGGAAATACAGCCATTAACGCTGCCGATGGGGCAGGGCAAGGATGTCCTTCCCGGACACCCCGCCGGTTAGTGATCGAGCTTGAGCCGGCAGGTCTCCTGACTGATGCGTCGTCGCCAGGCTCCGGCCTTCCCGGACAAGGTCCAGTGGCATCCAGGAGCAGGCTCAGCACCTACAGTTGCGGGGGCAGTTCCGATTGACGCGGGTGGACCGCGCTTCGGATTCCCTATTAGTCCCGTTTGGGAACCGGCGCGGTATGGTAGTTGATTAGAGCGAGGTGAAATAGCCCAAGGTGGGCCTGCTCACAGACGAATGTCCTCAGGGCCCTGGATCAGCGCTTCGATTCGCGTGCCGGTGGCGCGTTCTTCGTTGCTGAAACCGTCGTAGTCGGCCAGGTTGGCGAAGCGGATGCCGGTCAGGCGTTCTATCTGGATCACGCTGCGCTGGTAGGTCCTGAGCTGGCCGAACACCAGGTCGAGCTGCCCCAGTTCGCGGGTTTGGTCGATCATGTAGGCGCTGGCGGACGGTTTGCCGTCGTCGTTGAGGTAGGCGACCACTTTCCAGAAGGCCTTGGGGATTTGCACGCCGCGGTATACGCGGTCATCGTCGGCGTACACCGGGCCGGTAAATACCGTGGCCCTGGCTTTCCAGCGTTGCGTGTTGTCCAGAATGTAGTCTTCGAGTTCCAGCCAGGTCTTCTGGTTGAACCCGCTCATCTGCGGCGAGCAGTTGGTGAAGTGGAAGGTGTCGAGGTTGGCGGTCTGCGCCACGTCACCCCAATTGGGATCTTGGCGGCGCACCAGATGGCCGCGATCCAGGCCATTGTTGGCATAAAGCGCGTCGCCTACCTGTGCTTCGATAGGCAAGCGACCGTCATAGGCCCAGCTGTCGTTGCTGCGAATAATCTCCACGTGCTGGTTGCCGTCGATGTTGACGCCGACATACAGCGCGAGCCGTTTCGAGCGCGACATGGTGATCGAGAAGTGCGTGTAGTCCAGGCGCTCACCACCCCCCTTCAAGACCTGTACATCATCCGCCAAGGCCCCTTCAGCCGTGGGCCAGGGCACCACGAAACTGCCGAGGAAATCCTCTGCGTAGCCGTGCCGGTCCTTCAGGTCGTTGGCCGAGGTGACGCGGGGCGTCGCCGCCCGTGCCTCCAGCAGCGTGGGGCTCGCAGTGATCAACGGGCGCAGGTCAGCGAGCCGTGGGCGGTACGACAGGTCAATCTTGGCTTTACGTGCGGGCATCGGTAAGTCCTCCTTGGATAAACACGACTGCAACATAGGTTAATGACAATTGATGACACGCGTTAACCCCTGGGGGCTATCCTGAAACGGTTACCCGGACGTTCACCCCATGCCAACAAGGAGCCAGTTCATGTGTGATCACCCTTTGCGTAACCCGGTTTTTTGCCTGATCCCGCCCTATATGCTCGACCAGATCGCGCGCAACGGCGACAAGGCGCAGCGGGACGTCGCGTTACGTACCCGCGCCAAGGACAGCACGTTCCGCTCGCTGCGCATGGTCGCGGTGCCCGCCAAGGGGCCGGCCCGCTTGGCCTTGGCCATGGGCGCCGAGAAACAGCGCTCGATCTACAGCGCCGAGGGCAGCGACAGCCTGCCAGGAAAACTGATCCGTGGTGAAGGGCAGCCCGTGAGCGGTGATGCGGCGGTGGACGAAGCCTATGATGGCCTGGGCGCCACCTTCGATTTTTTTGAACAGGTCTTCGACCGCAACTCCATCGACGACGCGGGCATGGCGCTGGACGCGACCGTGCATTTTGGCCAGAACTATAACAACGCGTTCTGGAACTCGACCCAGATGGTGTTCGGGGATGGGGACGGCGAGTTGTTCAACCGCTTCACCGTGGCCCTCGACGTGATTGGCCATGAGTTGGCCCATGGCGTCACGGAGGATGAGGCCAAGCTGATGTATTTCAATCAGTCCGGGGCGTTGAACGAGTCGTTGTCGGACGTGTTCGGCTCACTGATCAAGCAATATGCCTTGAAACAAAAGGCTGAAGATGCCGATTGGTTGATCGGCAAAGGGTTGTTTACCAAAAAGATCAAAGGCACTGCACTGCGCTCGATGAAAGCGCCCGGCACCGCCTTTGACGACAAGTTGTTGGGTAAGGACCCGCAACCGGGGCACATGGATGATTTTGTCCAGACCTACGAGGACAATGGTGGGGTGCATATCAATTCCGGTATTCCCAACCATGCGTTCTACCAGGTGGCGACCAGGTTGGGTGGGTTTGCCTGGGAGCGCGCAGGGCGCATCTGGTATGACGCGCTGCGTGATGCGCGGCTGCGGCCTAATTCGGGGTTTGTGCGCTTTGCGCGTATTACTTACGATGTTGCGGGGCGCCTGTACGGCGTGAACAAGGACGAACAGAAGGCGGTCAAGGACGGTTGGCAAGCGGTCGGTATTGCTGTTTGACGTGAGGAGCAGCCATGCACATCTCAATCAAGGAAAACGGCGGGCCGGGGTTTTTTCCGGGCCTGGCCAAGCCGCGTACGGTGGAGCTGGACACACTGCCTGAGCAAGACCAGCAGGAATTGCGGCAACTGATCAAGGCTTCAGACTTCTTTGAGTTGCCGCCAAACAACCCGCCCGCGCCCGGTAACCCGGGCCAGGTGCACTACACCCTGACCGTGACCGAGGGCCAGCGCGAACACACGGTCTGTGTGCTGGCGCCGGTGAAGTCCCAGGCGCTGGATGGGTTGGTGCAGTGCGTGCGCCGGCATGTGCGTGGCTGAGGCTGTTGAGGGCTGCTGCGCAGCCCCACGGGAGCGAGCTCCCTCGCCACAGGTAAGGTGTCGTAAGGGGACTGGCCGGGTTTACTTGCGATCCAGCCACACGGTCTGCGCATTGCAGAATTCCCGCACGCCGAAGTGCGACAACTCGCGCCCGAAACCACTTTTCTTCACGCCACCAAACGCCACTCGCGGGTCAGACACGCTGAATGCGTTGACGAAGATGCCGCCGGTTTCCAGTTGGTTGGCGATATCACGGGCCTTTGCCGCATCGGTGGTGAAGAGGCTCGCAGTCAGGCCGAATTCACTGTCGTTGGCCAGGGCCACCGCGTGCTCGGCGTCACGGGCCGTGATGATCGAGGCCACAGGGCCAAACAACTCCTGCTTGAATGAGGTCATCTGGTCGGTGACGTTCGCCAATACGGTCGGCTCGTAGTAGTTGCCGGCACCTGCGACTTTATTGCCGCCCAGCAACAGGGTCGCACCTTCTTCCAATGTGGCCTGCACTTGACCGTGCAACTCGTCGCGCAGGTCAAAGCGTGCCATCGGGCCGATGTAGGTCTGGGACGAGGTCGGGTCACCCATTACCAGTTTGCGGCTGGCTTCGAGGAATTTGGCGGTGAAAGCTTCCACGACGCCTGCTTCGATGATCAGGCGCTTGGCGGCGGCGCAGACTTGGCCGCTGTTCTGGAAACGGCCAATCACGGCGGCCTGCACGGCGGCGTCGAGGTCGGCGTCGTTGAGTACGATGAACGGGTCGGAGCCGCCCAGTTCCAGCACGCATTTTTTCAGCGCGGCACCCGCCTGGGAGCCAATGGCAATACCTGCACGCACGCTGCCGGTGAGGGTGACGGCGGCGATGCGCGGGTCGGCAATCGCCTTGGAAACGCCCTCGTTCGTCACGTTGACCACTTCAAAAAGCCCGTCGGCGAAGCCGGCTTTCTGCAGCGCTTGCTGGATCAGGTAGGCGCTGCCCATGACGTTCGGCGCATGTTTGAGCACGTAGGTGTTACCGGCCAGCAAGGTCGGCACGGCGCCGCGCAGTACTTGCCACACCGGGAAATTCCACGGCATCACGGCGAAGATCGGGCCCAGTGGGCGATATTCGATCCTGGCGCTGCCGTTGTCCACGAGGGTCGGTTCCGGGGCGAGCATGGCCGGGCCGTGGGCGGCATACCATTCGCTGAGCTGGGCGCATTTTTCGATTTCAGCGCGGGCCTGGGCGATAGGTTTGCCCATTTCCAGAGTAATCATCTGCGCCATGGTTTCGGCCTGTTCGCGCAGGGTGGCGGCCAGGGCCAGCAGCAACTCGGCACGCTGGCTGACCGGCTGGCGGCGCCAGGTACGAAAGGCATGGGTGGCGCGCTCGAGGGCTGCGTCCAGTTGCTGCTCGGTTTCGTAGGGATAGCTGCCGACCGTTTCGCCATTGGCCGGGTTGATCGAGAGGGCGTGGGTCGTCGGGTTCATGGCACCGTCCTGCTGAATGAGTGGAATGGGGTCAGCGTACGGGGCTGTATGTTTTCTGGAAACTGAATAATATTAAGCAATACGTTCACGTTTGGAGAATGATTTGGACCTGGTGCAGTTGGAAATCTTCAAGGCGGTTGCCGAGCAGGGCAGCATCAGCGCCGCCGCACAGTTGATTCATCGCGTGCCGTCGAACCTGACCACGCGCATCAAGCAACTGGAGCAGGACTTGGGCGTCGAGTTGTTTATCCGCGAGAAGAGCCGTCTGCGCCTGTCACCGGCCGGCTGGAATTTCCTCGGCTATGCGCGGCGCATTCTCGACTTGGTCCAGGAGGCCCGGGCGACGGTCGCGGGAGAGGAACCCCAGGGCACGTTTGCCCTTGGCTCCCTGGAAAGTACAGCCGCGGTGCGTATCCCAACGTTGCTGGCGGCGTATAACCAGCAGTACACCAAGGTCGAGCTGGACCTGAGCACGGGGCCGTCGGGCACGATGATCGAGGGGGTGCTGTCAGGTCGGCTGACCGCGGCATTTGTCGATGGGCCGGTGCTGCATGCCACGCTGGAAGGCGTGCCGGTATTCGAGGAGGAGATGGTGGTGATTGCGCCGTTGCATCACGCGCCGATCAACCGGGGGCAGGACGTGAACGGGGAAAGCATCTATACGTTTCGCTCGAACTGCTCCTACCGGCACCACTTGGAGCGCTGGTTTTCCCAGGATGGCGCGGTACCAGGCAAGATCTTCGAGATCGAGTCTTACCACGGCATGCTCGCCTGCGTCAGCGCCGGGGCCGGCCTGGCATTGATGCCGCGCAGCATGCTGGAAAGCATGCCGGGATTTGCCGCCGTGAGTGTGTGGCCGTTGGCGGACAATTTCCGCATTTTGCACACCTGGTTGATCTGGCGGCGGGGCACGGTGTCGCAGAGTTTGAACAGCTTCGTAAGACTTCTGGAAGAGCGTGGGCTGGAAATTTCGTAGATCAATGTGAGATCCACACGATTTAATCAGCCGCCGAACTGCAAGGTGCCCATGGCCAGCTTTGCCATCAGCGCCGTGGCGCCCAGTTGCACCAGCCACAGGGCCAACCCACCGAGAAACACCCCCAGCGCAACTTGCAGCACGAGGCTCTTCTGGTGCTTGGCGCGTGGTGCGCGCGGGGTGTAGTCGTCGTCCAGTTCATCGCGGTCTGCGCGCAGGTCCAGGTCATCGTTTCTCATGAGGCTCTCACAGCAAAGGGGCAGTTGGGGTTCAGTCTAGGAGCTGCAGACGAAAAAGGGGAAGCCATCGGCTTCCCCCTCGCGTGCAACGGCTACAGGTTTACAGCACCTGAACGATTGCCTTTGTGACGGCATCAATGTTCGATTGGTTCAACGCCGCCACACAGATACGCCCGGTATCCAGCGCGTAGATACCAAACTCGCTGCGCAGGCGGGTGACTTGTTCAACGGTCAGGCCCGAGTAGGAGAACATCCCACGCTGGCGGCCGACGAAGCTGAAGTCATGACCTGGAGCCGCTTTGGCCAGGTCGGCGACCATCTGCTCACGCATGCCACGGATGCGCAGGCGCATTTCGGCCAATTCGGCTTCCCACTGGGCACGCAACTCAGGGTTGTTCAACACGGCTGCCACGATTGCCGCGCCGTGGGTTGGCGGGTTGGAGTAGTTGGTACGGATCACGCGCTTGACCTGGGACAGGATGCGCGCGCTTTCCTCGTTGGATTCGCCGACGATGGACAACGCGCCGACACGTTCGCCGTACAGGGAGAACGACTTGGAGAACGAGCTGGACACAAAGAAGGTCAGGCCCGATTCAGCAAACAAGCGCACCGCCGCGGCGTCTTCGTGGATGCCGTCGCCAAAGCCCTGGTAGGCCATGTCGAGGAACGGCACCAGGTTCCTGGCCTTGACCACGTCCAGCACGTTCTGCCAGTCGGCCGGGCTCAGGTCGACGCCGGTCGGGTTGTGGCAGCAGGCGTGCAGCACGACGATCGACTGTGGCGGCAGGGCGTTGAGGTCTTCCAGCAGGCCGGCACGGTTCACATCGTGGGTGGCGGCGTCGTAGTAGCGGTAGTTCTGCACCGGGAAGCCGGCGGTTTCGAACAGCGCGCGGTGGTTTTCCCAGCTCGGGTCGCTGATGGCGACGACGGCGTTGGGCAGCAGTTGCTTGAGGAAGTCGGCGCCAATCTTCAGGGCACCGGTGCCGCCCACGGCCTGGACAGTGACGACGCGGCCGGCGCTCAGCAGTGGCGACTCGGCGCCGAACAGCAAGGTTTGTACGGCCTTGTCATAGGCGGCGATGCCGTCGATCGGCAAGTAGCCACGGGCAGCGTGTTGCGCCACGCGAATGGCTTCCGCTTCGGCAACGGCACG
Source organism: Pseudomonas palleroniana (assembly GCF_022836895.1). Lineage (NCBI taxonomy): Bacteria > Pseudomonadati > Pseudomonadota > Gammaproteobacteria > Pseudomonadales > Pseudomonadaceae > Pseudomonas > Pseudomonas palleroniana. The sequence continues at coordinate 2,610,080 of NZ_CP092411.1, forward strand.
CAAGAGTGGAATCTTCCCCTCCTCGTTGCAGTAAACGCCTACGCCAAGGTTGACCTTGGTGGTACGTGTATCGGCGTTGAATGCTTCGTTGAGGCCCAGGATAGGATCGCGTGGTGCCATTTCGACAGCGGAGAACAGGCTCATTTTTGCGGCAGCTCTATGGGGGAAAGGAGGGACGTGTCGCGCTCCGGCCGAAGGCACTAGAGCGGTGCACAAACGGGGAGCTAGTATAGAGGCCATCACCGCTTGAGGCGACAACCGAAACGGCTTTTCGGCCAAGTTTTTCGGTTTATTTGCTGACCGTTAGTCTTATTGCAACATCGATTCTGAACGGCAAGTAGGACGATTGCCTTGAAACCCGTCACATTCGCCACCAGTTCTATGGCTATCATGATCTTTTCCTACTCTGCGCGCTGAATCTTCGCGGAGGGTGGTCTATTTCGTCCTCGACGGGTTTACAGTCTGGGGGTGACTTCACGAGGTACGTTATGTCGGATTTCCAACTCGTCACCCGCTTTGAACCCGCCGGCGATCAGCCGGAAGCCATTCGCCAGATGGTCGAGGGTATCGAGGCCGGCCTGGCGCACCAGACGCTGCTCGGGGTAACCGGTTCGGGCAAGACCTTCAGCATCGCCAATGTCATCGCCCAGATCAATCGCCCAACCTTGGTGCTGGCACCGAACAAGACCCTGGCCGCGCAGTTGTACGGCGAGTTCAAGGCATTCTTCCCGAACAATGCGGTGGAGTACTTCGTTTCCTACTACGACTACTACCAGCCCGAGGCCTACGTACCGTCGTCCGACACCTTTATCGAAAAGGATGCGTCGATCAACGACCACATCGAACAGATGCGGCTGTCGGCGACCAAGGCGTTGCTCGAGCGCAAGGACGCGATCATCGTCACCACGGTGTCGTGCATCTATGGCCTGGGCAGCCCGGAAACCTATTTGAAGATGGTGCTGCACGTCGACCGCGGCGACAAACTCGACCAGCGCGAACTGCTGCGCCGCCTGGCCAGCTTGCAGTACACCCGTAACGACATGGACTTTGCCCGCGCCACATTCCGCGTGCGTGGCGACGTGATCGACATCTACCCGGCCGAATCCGACCTGGAAGCGATCCGCATCGAGCTGTTTGACGATGAAGTCGAGAGCCTGTCGGCTTTCGACCCGTTGACCGGCGAGGTGATCCGCAAGTTGCCGCGCTTTACCTTCTATCCGAAAAGCCACTACGTGACGCCCCGTGAAACCCTGATGGGCGCCATCGAGGGGATCAAGGTCGAGCTGGCTGAGCGCCTGGAATACTTGCGCGCCAATAACAAGCTGGTAGAGGCCCAGCGCCTGGAGCAGCGCACCCGCTTCGACCTGGAGATGATCCTGGAGCTGGGCTACTGCAACGGGATCGAAAACTACTCGCGCTACTTGTCGGGCCGCGAAGCCGGTGCGCCGCCGCCGACCCTCTACGATTATCTGCCGCCCGACGCTTTGCTGGTGATCGACGAGTCCCACGTCAGCGTGCCGCAGGTCGGCGCCATGTATAAGGGCGACCGTTCGCGTAAAGAAACGCTGGTGGAATACGGCTTCCGCCTGCCTTCGGCGCTGGATAACCGGCCGATGCGCTTTGATGAATGGGAAGCCATCAGCCCGCAGACCATTTTCGTCTCCGCAACGCCGGGCAACTACGAAGCCGAGCATGCCGGACGCGTGATCGAACAGGTGGTCAGGCCGACGGGCCTGGTCGACCCGCAGGTAGAAATCCGCCCGGCGTTGACCCAGGTGGACGACCTGCTGTCGGAAATCAACAAGCGCGTGGCCGTGGAGGAGCGGGTGCTGGTGACCACGCTGACCAAGCGCATGGCCGAAGACCTCACCGACTACCTGGCCGACCACGGCGTGCGCGTGCGCTACCTGCACTCGGACATCGACACCGTGGAGCGCGTGGAAATCATCCGCGACCTGCGCCTGGGCACCTTTGATGTGCTGGTGGGCATCAACCTGTTGCGTGAAGGCCTGGATATGCCGGAAGTGTCACTGGTGGCGATCCTGGATGCGGACAAGGAGGGCTTCCTGCGTTCGGAGCGCTCGTTGATTCAGACCATTGGCCGAGCTGCGCGTAACCTCAATGGGCGTGCGATTCTCTACGCCGACCGCATGACAGGCTCCATGGAGCGGGCGATTGGCGAGACCGAGCGGCGTCGCGACAAGCAGATTGCCTTCAACCTCGCCAATGGCATTACGCCCAAGGGCGTGTTCAAGGACGTCGCCGATATCATGGAAGGCGCCACTGTGCCCGGCTCGCGCAGCAAGAAACGCAAGGGGATGGCCAAGGCGGCCGAGGAGAGCGCCAAGTACGAGAACGAACTGCGTTCGCCGAGTGAGATCACCAAGCGTATTCGGCAGTTGGAAGAGAAGATGTACCAATTGGCGCGGGATCTGGAGTTTGAGGCGGCGGCGCAGACACGCGATGAGATTGGCAAGTTGCGTGAGCGGCTGTTGGCTGTCTGATTTGCGCTGAGTCCGCCGGCCTCATCGGGGGCAAGCCCCCTCCCACGTTGACCGCATTCTCATGTTGGAAATCGGTCGGAGTGGGAGGGGGCTTGCCCCCGATGGCATCCCCTCGGTTTTCCAGAAATCACCCAGGCTGTTACCATTCGCCCCTTGTTTCAATTTTCAGTTTTATCGCCCATTCGAGACCTGCCATGACCACCGTCCGCACGCGCATTGCGCCATCGCCTACTGGGGATCCCCACGTCGGCACTGCTTACATCGCCTTGTTCAACTACTGCTTTGCCAAGCAGCACGGTGGTGAATTCATCCTGCGGATCGAAGACACCGACCAACTGCGTTCTACCCGCGAGTCGGAACAGCAGATTTTCGATGCCCTGCGCTGGCTGGGCATTACCTGGGCGGAAGGCCCGGACGTCGGCGGCCCGCACGGTCCGTATCGCCAGAGCGAGCGTAGCGACATCTACAAGCAGTACACCCAGCAATTGGTCGACATGGGGCACGCGTTCCCCTGCTTCTGCACCGCAGAGGAACTGGACCAGATGCGTGCCGAGCAAATGGCACGCGGCGAAACCCCGCGCTACGACGGTCGTGCGCTGTTGTTGTCGAAAGAAGAAGTGGCTCGGCGCCTGGCCGCTGGCGAGCCGCACGTTATCCGCATGAAAGTGCCGAGCGAAGGCGTGTGCGTAGTGCCGGACATGCTGCGCGGTGACGTCGAGATCCCGTGGGACCGCATGGACATGCAGGTGCTGATGAAGACCGACGGCCTGCCGACGTACTTCCTGGCCAACGTGGTCGACGACCACCTGATGGGCATCACCCATGTGCTGCGTGGCGAAGAATGGCTGCCGTCGGCGCCGAAGCTGATCCTGCTCTATGAGTACTTCGGCTGGGAGCAGCCGCAGTTGTGCTACATGCCGCTGCTGCGTAACCCGGACAAGAGCAAGTTGTCCAAGCGCAAGAACCCGACCTCGGTGACCTTCTATGAGCGTATGGGCTTCATGCCGGAGGCGATGCTCAACTACCTGGGCCGCATGGGCTGGTCGATGCCGGACGAGCGTGAGAAGTTCTCGCTGCAGGAAATGGTCGACAACTTCGACCTGTCCCGGGTGTCGCTGGGTGGGCCGATCTTCGATATCGAGAAACTCTCGTGGCTCAATGGCCAGTGGTTGCGTGATCTGCCGGTGGAAGAGTTCGCCAGTCGTGTGCAGCAATGGGCATTGAACCCCGAGTACATGATGAAGATCGCACCGTTGGTGCAGGGCAGGGTGGAGACGTTCAGCCAGGTCGCACCGTTGGCCAGCTTCTTCTTTGCCGGTGGCGTGAACCCGGATGCCAAGCTGTTCGAGTCCAAGAAACTTTCGGGCGATCAGGTTCGCCAGTTGATGCAGCTGATCCTGTGGAAGCTCGAAAGCCTGCGTCAGTGGGAGAAAGAGGCGATTACCGCAACGATCCAGGCGGTGGTTGAATCCCTTGAACTGAAATTGCGTGATGCCATGCCGCTGATGTTTGCCGCGATCACCGGGCAGGCCAGTTCGGTGTCGGTGCTCGATGCGATGGAAATCCTCGGCCCGGACCTCACGCGTTTCCGTCTGCGCCAAGCCCTTGATTTGCTTGGTGGTGTGTCGAAGAAAGAAAACAAAGAGTGGGAAAAGCTGCTGGTCGCGATTGCTTAAGCAGGCTGTGGTAACGGCGAAACCCAGGTTTTCCGGGGTTTCGCCGGTAAGTGTTTGTTATCCCGGCAAAAAATTTTGGAAATTGTTGAAAATAAATTTGACACACTTCCAAACCGCCATTAAGATTCGCCCCGTCCTCACCGATGAGGGGCTATAGCTCAGCTGGGAGAGCGCTTGCATGGCATGCAAGAGGTCAACGGTTCGATCCCGTTTAGCTCCACCAATTACAGGTTCAAGGTCTGGCCACACCGTCCTTGAATCGATCAGTTGTCAGCGCTGATCAGTTGTTCAGAAGGTTTTGTCCCCTTCGTCTAGTGGCCTAGGACACCGCCCTTTCACGGCGGTAACAGGGGTTCGAGTCCCCTAGGGGACGCCAGTTTCAACAAGCAGTTCGAAAGGTCTGCTGCGCCGCGAGGCGAAAAATCCGGGGCTATAGCTCAGCTGGGAGAGCGCTTGCATGGCATGCAAGAGGTCAACGGTTCGATCCCGTTTAGCTCCACCAATTTACAGGTTCAAGGTCTGGCCACACCGTCCTTGAATCGATCAGTTCTCAGCACTGATCAATGTACAGAAGGTTTGTGTCCCCTTCGTCTAGTGGCCTAGGACACCGCCCTTTCACGGCGGTAACAGGGGTTCGAGTCCCCTAGGGGACGCCACGATTACCCGCTCTGCGGGATTTTAAAGGGTCATTCAATTATTGAATGGCCCTTTTGTTTGTCTGGCGTTCAGCCAACTCTCTCCTTTATTTCAATCTTCTCTTCTGACCAGCGGTCATGCCTGTCGCTTGCGCAATATTATTATGGTAATAATATTCAACCCATGAGAGAGGGAGGCAACGATGAGTGATAAAAAAGCGCAAACCCGCGAACGCATTCTGCAAGCTGCCAGCGCTGCATTGATCCAGCGCGGCCCTGCCGAGCCTAGTGTGGGTGAAGTCATGGGCGCCGCCGGGCTTACGGTTGGCGGTTTCTATGCGCACTTTGAAAGCAAGGACGCGCTGATGCTGGAGGCATTCACCCAGTTATTGGCGAGGCGGCGTGCTTCGATTGACGATATGGATGCGCAGCTAACGGGTGAGGAGCGCAGAAGTCTAGTGGCGGCGTTTTATCTGTCGCGCAAACACCGCGACTCCACCGCCCAGGCGTGCCCCATACCGGCGACCGTCGGCGAGATGAGCCGCCTGCCGGACGAATTTCGCCATGCCCTGAATGAGCACGTGGAGCTGATGGCCGCGCAGCTGGCCGCCAGTCCTGAAGACACCGACAAAGCCCTGGCTGACATGGCGTTGATGATCGGTGGCCTGGCCTTGGCGCGTGCCCTGGGCCCGGGCGAGCTGTCTGACCGTGTGTTACGCGCAGCCAAGTCGGCGGTGCGCTAAATAAGGAGAGGAGTTCCAGCATGGGCGCACTGACCTGGATTCGTGGCTTCAACCGCACTGTCGGCCGCTTGGCGCCGCACACCGTGGCAAGCAAGATGCGTCGCACCTTCATGACCCCGCGTGACCTGCCTGCGCGTGATTGGGAGTTGCCGCTGCTGGCCCAATCTGAGCGCATCACTTTGCGTTTCGGCCTGTCTGCGCTGCGATGGGGGCAAGGGCCCGCCGTTTTGCTGATGCACGGCTGGGAAGGGCGCCCCACGCAGTTCGCCAGCTTGATCACGGCGTTGGTGCGCGAGGGGTATTCGGTCATCGCGCTGGAAGGACCTGCCCACGGACGTTCGCCGGGGCGTGAAGCGCATGTGTTGCTGTTCGCCCGCGCCATGCTGGAAGCCGCAGCCGAATTGCCACCGCTGCATGCGGTGATCGGTCATTCCATGGGCGGTGCCAGTGCCATGCTGGCTGTTCAATTGGGCCTGCGGACCGAGGCGTTGGTCAGTATCGCTGCGCCGTCGCGTTTCCTGGATGTGCTGCGCGGGTTCGCCGGCATGGTCGGTTTGCCGCCACGGGCACGCTCGGCCTTTATCCAGGAGGTCGAATGGGCCTTCGGCATGCCGCTCAAGCATCTGGATGTCGCTCACTACCAAATGAATATGCCGGGTCTGATCGTGCATGCCGAAGACGATACGTTCGTGCCGGTCAGGGCTTCTCAGGCCATCCACGAGGCGTGGTTCGACAGCCGGCTGTTGCGCCTGGAAAGTGGGGGGCACCAGAAAGTGCTGGCCGATCCCCGAGTGATCGACGGCGTACTGAGCCTGCTCGCCGGTTGTCATCTACAGGCACGGCAAACCGCCTGATACACTGCTCCCGCCGACATTAATCGACTGGAGCAAGGCATGGGCTGGGATTTGGCAACGCCGTTTATCATCGATCTGCAGGTTGCCCCTGAGGACATTGATGGCCTGGGGCACGCCAACAATGCGGTGTATGTGTCCTGGTTGGAGCGTTGCGCCTGGCGTCATTCCCAGCGTCTGGGGCTGGACCTCACCGAGTACCGTCGCCTGGACCGTGCCATGGCCGTGGTCCGCCATGAGATTGATTACCTGGCGGCGGGTTATGAAGGTGACGAGCTTCAACTGGCCACCTGGATCGTCGATTGGGACCAGCGCCTGAAAATGACCCGTCGTTTCCAACTGGTGCGCCCCCGCGACGGCGTGACGCTGCTGCGTGCGCAAACCACCTTTGTCTGTATCGAGCTGTCCAGCGGCAAGCCCAAACGCATGCCCGTCGAGTTTCTTGAAGGTTATGGCCCCGCCCTGACAGGGGGTTAACGGTTGCCGCAGGAAACCCAGTAAACTGCGCGACGATTTTTGTTGAGTGTTTCCCATGCAAATTGCTTTGGCGCCCATGGAGGGGTTGGTCGACAACATCCTGCGGGACGTATTGACCCGCGTGGGCGGTATTGATTGGTGCGTGACCGAGTTCATCCGCGTTAACGACCGCCTGCTCACGCCTGCCTATTTCCATAAACTTGCCCCGGAACTGCTGCACGGTGCCCACACCGCGGCCGGTGTGCCGTTGCGCGTGCAATTGCTTGGCTCCGACCCGGTCTGCCTGGCGGAAAACGCTGCCCTGGCGTGCGAACTGGGCTCCGAGGTGATCGACCTGAACTTCGGCTGCCCGGCCAAGACCGTCAACAAGTCTCGTGGCGGCGCGGTGCTGCTCAAGGAGCCGGAACTGCTCAACCAGATCGTCGAACACGTACGCCGTGCGGTTCCGGCGCATATCCCGGTCACCGCCAAGATGCGCCTGGGCTTCGACAGCCCGGACGGCGCGCTGGTCTGCGCCACGGCCCTGGCCGAGGGGGGCGCGGCGCATATCGTGGTGCATGCGCGCACCAAGACCGACGGTTACAAACCACCGGCCCACTGGGAATGGATCCCGCGAGTACAGGACGTGGTCAAGGTGCCGGTGTTCGCCAACGGCGATATCTGGAGCGTGGAAGACTGGCGGCGTTGTCGCGAAGTCAGTGGCGCCGAGGACATCATGCTCGGCCGCGGCCTGGTAGCACGCCCAGACTTGGCACGGCAGATCGCCGCCGCGCGGGCCGGCGAAGAAGTCGTGGAAATGACCTGGGCGCAGATGCAGCCCATGCTCCAGGACTTCTGGAGCCAATCGGTGGCGCAACTGACCGAGCGTCAGGCGCCAGGCCGTTTGAAGCAGTGGCTGGCAATGTTGACGCGCAATTATCCGCAAGCGGTGGAACTATTCACCGCGATGCGTCGCGAGACGGAGCTGGTGGCGATCAGCCGGTTGTTGGGCATGCCGCATCCTGCCGCGGCCGCGTAACGCACAGACACCTCTAGCAAGGGCGCCATTGGCGCCCTTTTTTATGCTGAAACGTAACTGTTGGAACCGAACAGCGCGTCACTCCACGAACATCAGGGCATACACCTCAGGAATCTGGCCCATGAATGCTTCAAGCCTAAACCCCGCTGTTTCTTCAGCCCATCCTCAATTGATGTCCTGCACTGGGCCGGCTGCCGGGAAGACGCAGCCTGTCGTGAACACCTTCAAAGTCGCCGAGCGGCGGTTTGGTGAGCACTTCGACGGCAGCACCCACGCCGCCGTGATCCAGCTGATGATGGCGATACTGGGCCCCACGCCTGCCGATATGTTCGAGCAAGTGACGCCTTCGGGTAACGGCTATGACGTCACGATGAAGGATGAATTCAAGGTTCATGTCACGCAGGATGAACTGAGGCAGGCAGCGCAGGCATCCAGGTTCAGCGGTGATGACAGTGAGGCGGTCAGGGCGGCCAACTTCGCATTGGCGGTGTTTGTGAAGCGCAAGCAGCAAGTCGGCGATTACCCCGGTTTCGAGGTTGCACTGGCCAAGACACTCCAGGGCGAAACCACCCTGCGGTGCTTGCAGGGCATGGGCGTGTATGGACTGTCCCAGTCGGTACCGCCGAGCGAAATGATGGGCGAGGGGGTAGTGGCAGTGATGGGCACCCGACAGTTCGGCAGTGCGCTGGTGGTGAGCGGGGTGGGGTACGACCACGGCTGCCCGTGCCAGGTGGGGGACCGTTATGGTTACAGGTTGTTTGCCGACAAGCCCCGCACGGGTGCAGCAGCGCATAAGGTGTTGGCGGGCCAGAAACCGAAAGATGTGTGGAGCGGCTTCTTCCAGGGCGCGCCGGGTAATTGCGTGACGGTGTCGGCGATCAAGGCTGCAATGATGCGGTTCGGACAAAGCCCCCAAACTATTTTCCGACAGGTCACTGCCATTCCTGGGGGGTATGAAGTGGTCATGCGCGATAGTTTCAGCCTGCGGCTCACCCATGAAGAGATCAACCAAGCCAGGGCCGCCTCAGGGCTGGCCGGTAGTGACCAGCGTCTGCTCGACGACGCCAACTTCCTGTACGCCGTAAGTGCCAAGCGTGCGCAGTTGAAGAACAACGATTGCCGTGCCGGCCAGAGCTATGCAGCCGCCTTGGAGACGCTCAACGATGGCGAATTTCCCGGGCAGGCCCTGCGCCGACTGGGGCTGTTTGGTTATCTACGGGAAAGTGATGTGAGTGAATTGGCCAAAGGCGCCATCGGCACACTGGCGGACGGCCACCATTCGGTGGTCGTCATTGACGGTGTGCTCGACTTTTACGGGCAAAAACATGACTTGGCTTCGTCCGAATGGATGAACACGGGGTTCCGTGCGTTGAAGCTGGTTTGACAGGCGCCGGGCTCATTCCAGCAACCGCCGGAACTCGTCGATCGGCAACGGCCGGCTATGCAGATACCCTTGGAACACGTGACACCCCAGCAGTTGCAGGAATGCCAGCTGTTCCGGGGTTTCCACGCCTTCGGCAATCACCTTCAGGTTCAGGCTGCGCGCCATGGCCACAATGGCGCGGATGATTTCCGCGTCGTTGGGGTCATGGGTTGCGTCGCGCACAAAGGATTGATCGATCTTCAGCGTGTCCACCGGCAAGCGTTTGAGGTAAGTCAGCGATGAATAGCCGGTGCCAAAGTCGTCCATCGCAAAACTGATCCCGAGTTTTTTCAGGCGACGCATCTTGGCGACGGTGTCGTCCAGGTTCTGGATCACGATGCCTTCCGTGATTTCCAGCTTCAGCAGGCTGTAGGGCAGTTGGTGCTGCCTGAGGCTGTACTCAACCTGCTCAACGAAGTCGTTCTGGCGAAACTGTCGAGGGCTGATGTTGACGCACAGGCTGAAGTTAAGCGGGTCGATCAGGCGCTCGGCAATCAACTGCGCAAAGGCGGCGCACGCCTCATCGAGAATCCAGGTGCCGACCTCCAGGATCAGGCCGCTGTCCTCCAGCACCTTGATAAATTCGCTGGGAGACTGTGCGCCCAGTTGTGGATGCTGCCAGCGTACCAGGGCTTCAGCGCCGACAAGCACATTGCCCCGTGCATCCACTTGGGGTTGGTAATGCATGCTGAACTCGCCGCGTGACAGCGCCAGGCGCAGGTCAGTCTCCATGCGCTGGCGTTCACTGGCGGTTTTTTGCATGCTGTTATGGAACATCTGGGTGGTATTGCGCCCCGAATCCTTGGCCCGATACAGGGCAATGTCGGCGCGCTTGAGCAGGTCGGCCGGCGTGGAGCCGTGATCGGGAATCAGCGCCACGCCGATGCTCGGCGTGACCTGCAAGCGGTGACCATCGAGGAACATCGGCTCCGAAAGCAATTCGCGCAAGGTATCGGCCAGCTCCTGTACCTGAGCGCTGACCTCCATTCGCGTGCCGTCCAGGCCACTGAGCAGCACCACGAACTCATCGCCGCCCAGGCGCGCCACCGTATCCTCCATGCGCACGCTGGCTTCCAGGCGCGCCGTGACGATTTTCAACACGGTGTCGCCCACAGGGTGGCCGAGGGAGTCGTTGATGTGTTTGAAGTGGTCAAGGTCCAGGAACAGCAAGGCGCCCCGCAGGTTATGGCGCTTGAGCAGGGCGATCTGCTGGCTCAGGCGGTCCATCAACAGTGCGCGATTGGGCAGGTTGGTCAGCGGGTCGTGATAGGCCAGGTGACGAATCTGTGCCTGGGCGTTTTTCAGCAGGCTCACGTCCCGGGCCGTCAACAGCAGGCACGGGGTTTCATTCAAGGTGATGGGCTCGACCGAGACTTCTACGGCCAGTAAATCGCCACGCTTGTTGTGCCAGAGCATTTCCAGGTGATGAATACGGCCTTTGATCTGCAGCTCGGCCAGCAACGCCGTGCGCTGGTTTTCGTCGGCCCAGATGCCGATCTGGTACAGCGTCAAACCGATGGCTTCTTCGGCGCGGTAGCCGGTCAGGCGGCAGAAACCGTCGTTGACCTCGACGTAGCGGCCGGTATCGCGCTCGGTGATGGAAATGGCGTCGGGGCTGGAGTGAAAGGCTTTGGCGAACTTCTCCTCACTGGCCTTGAGGGCGGCTTCCGAGCGTTGCTGCTGGGTGATGTCACGCAGGGTGGTGACGATGCAGGGTTGGTCGCCGACTGTGATCAGCCGGCTGGAAATCATGCAGGTCAGGCTTTGGCCATCTTTGTGATGGACCACGATGGCCACATTGTTTAACGACTGTTCGCGGATCACCTGTTCGATGCGTTGCAAGCGCTTGCTGGAGTCTTCCCACAGGCCGATCTGTTCGGCGCTTCTGTCGATCACCTCGGCAGCGGTCCAGCCAAAGGTCTGGGTAAAGGCCGGGTTGATTTCGATAAAGGCGCCGCTGTCCAGATAAGTGACACAGATCGGGTCGGGGCTGGCCTGGAACAGGCTGGCAAACTTTTCTTCGGAGGCCGTCAGGCGTTGTTCGCGTTCCACCTGATCGGTGATGTCGAGCAAGGTGCCGGCCATGCGCAGGGGCTTGCCGGCTTCATCGCGATAGAGACGGGCGCGGCTTTCCAGGTAGCGCGGGCTGCCGTCCTCCATCAGCACGCGATAGGTCATCTGGTAGTTGCCTTCCGGACCTTCGCGCAAGCTGCGGTAGGCGTTGCGCATGCCCTCGCGGTCTTCATCGGTCATCCCTTCAAAAAACGCGTCGAAAGACTCGTGAAAAGGCTTGGGCGGCAGGCCGTGCAGTTGGGCGGCGCGGGCCGAACCGTAGAGCATGCCGCTGGGGATGTGCCAGTCCCAGGTGCCCAGTTGTGCCGAGTCCAGCGCCAGGTCAAGGCGTTCCTGGCTGTCCTTGAGCGCTTGTTCGGCGTTTTTGCGTTCGGTGGTGTCCAGAAAGGTGCTGATCAGGTAGGCCTCGCCCTCCAGCTCGACCTTTTGCGCGCTGAGGGTGCCGTCATGGATCTGCCCGTTGCTGGCGCAGAACTGCACTTCCATGGTGATCTGTTCACCTTTGCGCTGGGTAGCCTTGACCAGCGTTTCACGTTGTTCCGGGTCACGCCACAGGCCCAGTTCCAGGGTGGTGCGGCCGATGGCATCGGCTACCGGCCAGCCGAACAGCATTTCGAAATACTGGTTGGCCTCGCTGATCAGCCCGTCGGCCTGGCGGGTCAACAAGACCATGTTGGGGCACAGGTGAAACAGCGTGGCGAAACGTTTTTCGGAATGGCTCAGGGCGGTTTCCCGCTCGCGCTGTTGGGTGATTTCGCGGATCACCCCGATCATTCGGCGTCGGCCGGTTTTGTCCGGGGCCAGGCTGCCGCTGATTTCCAGCCAGTGCAGGCTGCCGTCCGGCCACTGGATACGGTGATGCATAGCCTGCTCGAATGGCTCGCCCGCCACCACGGCATGGAAGGCCCGTATCACCCGGGTGCGATCGGACGGTGCAAGCAGGTCCAGGTAATCCAGGTCCTGGGGCAGCGGTTGTCTGGGGTCAAAGCCGAACAGCGCCTGGGTGCCCCGTGACCAACTGATGCGGCCGGTATCGATTTCCCAGCACCACGCACCCAGCCGCGCCGCGTTGAGCGCTGCCAGCAGTTGGGGCGCGCTGTCCCAGCTTTGCTCGGCGTCCTTGGGGTCCAAGGCGTAGATGCGGGGCAGGGGTGGCACGGAATCGACGGGGTTGCGCATTATTCGAGGGCCTTGGCTCAATGGGCGTTCGGCGCGGTTTGGTTCAGGCCTTGAGGCCGCACGGTTTCATGCCGGTATCCCTGGCAGATCGACCTGTGCATCCAATAGGCTCATGAAAGCCCGCGCAGCGTTCGACAGCGTCCTTTCGGTGTGCACGATATAGCCTAGCTGGCGACTGAGCTGTATGCCCGGTAAAGCGATACTTGCCACCTGATCATCCAGCATAGTCCGTGGCAGCACGCTCCAGGCCAGGCCGATGGAGACCATCATCTTGATAGTTTCCAGGTAGTTAGTGCTCATCGCGATGTTCGGCGTCAGGCCCTGGGCCTCGAACAGGCGGCTGACGATATGGTGGGTAAAGGTATTGCCGCCGGGAAAGACGGCCGGGTGGCGGGCGATGTCGGCCAGGTTGACCCTGCCGTTACTGATGAGGCTGTGCTCCGGCGCCACCACAAAATCCAGCGGGTCATCCCACACCGGCGTGGCCTTCACTACGTGGTGCGGGTCGGGCGCCAGGGTGATCACCGCCACTTCGGCACGCCCATGCAGGATTTCTTCGTAGGCCACTTCTGAATCGAGAAACTGGATATCCAGCGCCACATTGGGATATTCACGGGTGAACGTGCGCAGGATCGGCGGCAAACGGTGCAGACCAATATGATGGCTGGTGGCCAGGGTCAGCCGTCCGCTCACCTCGCCGGTCAGGTTGGTGAGGGCGCGACGCGTATCGTCCAGCACGTTGAGAATCTGATAAGCGCGCGGCAGCAAGGCCCGCCCGGCTTCGGTCAAACCCACTTCGCGGCCCAGGCGATCGAACAGGCGCACCTTCAATTGTTGTTCCAGCCCGGCAATACGTTTGCTGATGGCCGGTTGCGTCAGGTGCAGGCGTTCACCGGCGCCGGAGAAACTGCCGGTTTCGGCGATGGCAATAAAGGCATTGAGGTTGGCCAAGTCCATTTATGTATTCCAGTTGGTAATCCAAAGCATAAAAAATATGAATTTGAGTTATTTAATGTAGCGCCATACCATCAGCCTCACAAGCCAAAGGGTTATTGAATGTCTCAAGACCCGGGGCATAGAAAGACCGCTGATGAGGACCGACTGATGGCCGGCAAAACGCTTTACGACAAGCTTTGGGATTCCCATGAAGTGAAACGGCGCGACGATGGCTCGTCGCTGATCTATATCGACCGTCACATCATCCATGAAGTGACCTCGCCCCAAGCGTTCGAAGGCCTGCGACTGGCCGGGCGCAAGCCTTGGCGCGTCGATTCCATCATTGCCACCCCGGATCACAACGTGCCGACCACCCCTGAGCGCAAGGGCGGCATCGACGCTATTGCCGACCAGGTCTCGCGTTTGCAGGTGCAGACCCTCGACGACTATTGCGACGAATATGGCATCACCGAATTCAAGATGAATGACGTGCGTCAAGGCATCGTGCATGTGATCGGCCCGGAGCAGGGTGCCACCTTGCCCGGCATGACTGTGGTCTGCGGCGACTCCCACACCTCCACCCACGGTGCCTTCGGCGCTCTGGCCCACGGCATCGGCACTTCCGAGGTGGAGCATGTGTTCGCCACCCAGTGCCTGGTCGCCAAGAAAATGAAGAACATGCTGGTGCGGGTCGAAGGTAAGCTGCCGTTCGGCGTTACCGCCAAGGACATCGTACTGGCCGTGATCGGCAAGATTGGCACCGCCGGTGGTAACGGCCATGCCATCGAGTTCGCCGGCAGCGCCATTCGTGATCTGTCCATCGAAGGCCGCATGACTATCTGCAATATGTCCATCGAAGCCGGCGCCCGCGTGGGCATGGTGGCAGCGGACGAAAAGACCGTTGAATACGTAAAAGGCCGTCCATTCGCTCCGCAAGGTGCCGATTGGGATGCCGCTGTCGAAGCCTGGAAAGACCTGGTCTCCGACGCCGATGCGGTGTTCGACACTGTGGTCGAGCTCGATGCGGCCCAGATCAAGCCGCAAGTCAGCTGGGGTACCTCGCCGGAAATGGTGCTGGCCGTCGACCAGAACGTGCCGGACCCGGCCCAGGAAGCCGATTTGGTCAAGCGCGGCTCCATCGAACGGGCCTTGAAATACATGGGCTTGCAGGCCAACCAGGCGATCACCGATATCCAGTTGGACCGTGTGTTCATCGGCTCCTGCACCAATTCGCGGATCGAAGACCTGCGTGCTGCGGCCGTGATCGCCAAGGGCCGCAAAGTGGCCTCGACCATCAAGCAGGCCATCGTGGTGCCGGGCTCGGGCCTGGTCAAAGCGCAAGCCGAGGCGGAAGGCCTGGACAAGATTTTCCTCGAAGCCGGTTTTGAATGGCGTGAGCCGGGGTGCTCCATGTGCCTGGCGATGAACCCGGACCGCCTGGAGTCGGGCGAGCATTGCGCGTCGACCTCCAACCGTAACTTCGAAGGGCGTCAGGGTGCCGGCGGGCGTACCCACCTGGTCAGCCCGGCCATGGCTGCTGCGGCCGCCGTCAACGGTCGTTTCATCGACGTTCGCGAATTGATCTGAGGAATACCCGATGCGTGCTTTTACCCAACACACCGGCCTTGTCGCCCCTTTGGATCGTGCCAACGTCGACACCGACCAGATCATCCCCAAGCAGTTCCTGAAGTCGATCAAGCGTACCGGCTTCGGCCCCAACCTGTTCGACGAGTGGCGCTACCTGGACGTGGGCTACGCCTACCAGGACAACTCCAAGCGCCCGCTGAACAAGGATTTCGTGCTCAACGCCCAGCGCTACCAAGGCGCCAGCGTGTTGTTGGCCCGGGAAAACTTCGGTTGCGGCTCCAGCCGTGAACACGCGCCTTGGGCCCTGGAAGAATACGGCTTTCGCAGCATCATCGCGCCGAGCTATGCCGACATCTTCTTCAACAACAGCTTCAAGAACGGCCTGTTGCCGATCATCTTGAGCGATGCCGAAGTGGATGAGCTGTTCAAGCAGGTGGAGGCCGAGGAGGGCTACCAGCTGACCGTCGACCTGGCCGCGCAAACCGTGACCCGTCCGGATGGCAAGGTTTACCACTTCGAGGTCGATGCCTTCCGCAAGCATTGCCTACTCAACGGCCTGGATGACATCGGCCTGACCTTGCAGGACGGCGACGCGATTGCAGCGTTTGAGGCCAAGCACCGGGCCAGCCAGCCTTGGTTGTTTCGCGACGCGTAAACCGCTGTAGGCAGGACCGCCGCCATCGGGAGCAAGCCCCCTCCCACATTTTGAAGGTGTTCACAAAACAAAATGTGGGAGGGGGCTTGCTCCCGATGAGGCCAGAACCAACACCCCAAGGTCCATTGAGGAACCCCCCCATGACCACCACCGCCCACACCCAAGTCGTGCAAAAACAATTCGGCGAGCAAGCCTCGGCCTACCTGAGCAGTGCCGTGCACGCCCAAGGCACCGAGTTCGCGCTGCTGCAGGCCGAACTGGCCGGGCAGGGCAGTGCACGCCTGCTGGACCTGGGGTGTGGCGCCGGTCATGTGAGCTTCAACGTGGCGCCGCTGGTCCAGGAAGTGGTGGCCTACGACCTGTCCCAGCCGATGCTCGAGGTGGTCGCCGCCGCTGCGAAAGACCGGGGCCTGGCCAATATCCGTACCGTACACGGCGCCGCTGAACGCTTGCCGTTTGCCGACGGCGAGTTCGATTTCGTGTTCAGTCGTTACTCGGCGCACCACTGGAGCGACCTGGGCCTGGCCCTGCGTGAAGTGCGTCGGGTGCTCAAGCCGGGTGGCGTGGCGGCGTTTGTCGACGTCTTGTCACCGGGCAGCCCGCTGTTGGACACTTACCTGCAAACCGTCGAAGTGCTGCGCGACACCAGCCACGTGCGCGATTACTCCGCCGCCGAATGGATGCGCCAGCTCAGCGAAGCCGGTTTGCATGTACGCAACAGCAGTCGCCAGCGCCTGCGACTGGAATACACCTCCTGGGTCGAGCGCATGCGCACGCCGCAGGCCTTGCGCGCCGCGATCCTTGAGCTGCAGCAGGCAATGGGCCAGGAAGTGCGCGATTACTTCGAAATTCAAGCCGACGGCACCTTCAGCACCGATGTGCTGGTGGTGTGGGCCGAACGCTGATCAATTTTCCCCGACCTGCCTGCGGGCGGGTCGCTTGATGAAATGAGGAACCCATGAGCAAGCAGATTCTGATTCTCCCTGGCGACGGTATTGGTCCGGAAATCATGGCCGAAGCGGTCAAGGTTCTGGAACTGGCCAACACCAAGTACAGCCTGGGCTTCGAATTGAGCCACGACGTGATCGGCGGTGCCGCCATCGACAAGCACGGCGTGCCGCTGGCTGACGAGACCCTGGAGCGTGCTCGCGCTGCCGACGCCGTGCTGCTCGGCGCCGTCGGTGGCCCGAAGTGGGACAAGATCGAGCGTGACATCCGCCCTGAGCGCGGCCTGTTGAAAATCCGCGCGCAACTGGGCCTGTTCGGCAACCTGCGCCCGGCGATCCTCTACCCACAACTGGCCGATGCGTCGAGCCTGAAGCCGGAAGTGGTATCGGGCCTGGATATCCTGATCGTGCGTGAGCTGACTGGCGGTATCTACTTTGGCTCGCCACGCGGCGTGCGCGAACTGGACAATGGTGAGCGCCAGGCCTACGACACGCTGCCGTACAGCGAGAGCGAAATCCGCCGTATCGCCCGCGTCGGCTTCGACATGGCCCGCGTGCGCGGCAAGAAGGTCTGCTCGGTGGACAAGGCCAACGTCCTGGCATCCAGCCAGCTGTGGCGTGAGATCGTCGAAGAAGTGGCCAAGGACTACCCGGATGTCGAGCTGAGCCACATGTACGTCGACAACGCCGCCATGCAGCTGGTGCGCGCACCCAAGCAGTTCGACGTGATCGTCACCGACAACCTGTTCGGCGACATCCTGTCCGACCAGGCGTCGATGCTCACCGGTTCCATCGGCATGCTGCCGTCGGCGTCCCTGGACACCCATAACAAGGGCATGTATGAGCCGTGCCACGGTTCGGCGCCGGACATCGCGGGCCAGGGCATTGCCAACCCGCTGGCAACCATTTTGTCGGTGTCGATGATGCTGCGTTACAGCTTCAACCTGGCTGATGCGGCAGACGCAATCGAGAAAGCCGTGAGCCTGGTGCTGGATCAGGGCTTGCGTACCGGCGACATCTGGTCGCAGGGTTGCACCAAGGTCGGCACGCAAGAAATGGGCGACGCAGTAGTCGCCGCGCTGCGGAATCTGTAATCTCTCGGGCCCACTTGCAGTTGTTGCTGCAAGGCGGCCCACTTTTTAACAAGGTGTAGTTGCGATGAAACGTGTAGGTCTGATCGGTTGGCGCGGTATGGTCGGTTCCGTGCTCATGCAGCGGATGCTGGAAGAGCAGGATTTCGATCTTATTGAGCCGGTGTTTTTCACCACGTCGAACGTGGGTGGCCAAGGGCCGTCCGTGGGCAAGGATATTGCCCCGCTCAAGGACGCCTACAGCATTGAAGAGCTGAAGACCCTCGACGTGATTTTGACCTGCCAAGGCGGCGACTACACCAGCGAAGTCTTCCCCAAGCTGCGCGAAGCCGGCTGGCAGGGTTACTGGATCGACGCCGCATCGAGCCTGCGCATGCAGGACGACGCCGTGATCATCCTGGATCCGGTGAACCGCAAGGTCATCGACCAGCAGCTGGATGCCGGCACCAAGAACTACGTCGGCGGCAACTGCACCGTCAGCCTGATGCTGATGGGCCTGGGTGGCTTGTTCGAAGCGGGCCTGGTCGAGTGGATGAGCGCCATGACCTATCAGGCGGCCTCCGGTGCCGGCGCGCAGAATATGCGTGAACTGATCAAGCAGATGGGCGCCACCCACGCTGCGGTCGCCGATCAACTGGCAGACCCTGCCAGTGCGATTCTCGACATTGACCGTCGCGTTGCCGAAGCCATGCGCAGCGATGCCTACCCGACCGAGAATTTCGGCGTGCCGCTGGCCGGTAGCCTGATCCCATGGATCGACAAGGAACTGCCGAACGGCCAGAGCCGTGAAGAGTGGAAGGCCCAGGCCGAAACCAACAAGATCCTGGGTCGCTTCAAGAGCCCGATCCCGGTGGATGGCATCTGCGTGCGCATCGGCGCCATGCGTTGCCACAGCCAGGCGCTGACCATCAAGCTGAACAAAGACGTGCCGATCGCGGATATCGAAGCGCTGATCAGCCAGCACAACCCATGGGTCAAGCTGGTGCCGAACAACCGCGATATCAGCATGCAGGAGCTGAGCCCGACCAAGGTGACCGGCACCCTGAATGTACCGGTGGGGCGTCTGCGCAAGCTGAACATGGGCAGCCAGTTCCTTGGTGCGTTCACCGTCGGCGACCAACTGCTGTGGGGCGCGGCCGAACCGCTGCGTCGCATGCTGCGGATCCTGCTCGAACGTTGATCGTTTGCTGCTGTTGAAGAACCCCGCGCTGGTGACAGTCGCGGGGTTTTTTTATGGTTCTTGCGGGCCTTATCGGGAGCAAGCCCCCTCCCACAATTTTGATGGGGGAACACACTCACTGTGGGAGGGGGCTTGCCCCCGATAGGGCCATCAGCCACACCGCAACCCCCAGTTTAATTGCCTCACCCCAAGCCACCCGGTAAAGTGCGGCTCCCCCCGCAATGCCCGAGGCAGCCCCTATGACCCAGACCTTTGAAATTGCCGTGATCGGCGCCACCGGCATCGTCGGTGAAGCCTTGGTGCAGATTCTCGAGGAGCTGGATTTTCCGGTAGGCACCTTGTATCTGCTGGCGGGCAGCAACTCCGCCGGCGCATCGGTACCGTTTCGCGGCAAGAACGTGCGGGTCAGGGAGGTCGATGAGTTCGATTTCAACAAGGCGCAGCTGGCGTTCTTTGCGGCCGGCCCGGCAGTCACCCTGAGTTTCGCTCCGCGCGCCACGGCGGCAGGCTGCGCGGTGATCGACCTGTCCGGGGCCTTGCCGGCCGATCAGGCGCCTCAAGTCGTGCCGCAAGCGAATGCGCATGTCCTGGAGGGTTTGAAAAAGCCCTTCCAGCTCGGCAGCCCAAGCCCGTCGACGACGAACCTGGCCGTAGTGCTCGCACCGTTGCGCGACGTGCTGGACATTCAGCGCGTCAGCGTTACCGCCAGCCTGGCCGTATCTGCCCTGGGGCGAGAGGCCGTCAGCGAGCTGGCCCGGCAGACCGCCGAGCTGCTGAATGTGCGTCCGCTGGAGCCGCAGTTTTTTGATCGGCAAATGGCCTTCAACCTGTTGGCGCAAGTCGGCACCCCGGATACCCAAGGTCATACCGCTCTGGAGAAACGCCTCGTACACGAGCTGCGAGCGGTACTGGAAACCCCTTTGCTGAAGATTTCCGCAACCTGCGTTCAAGCCCCGGTGTTTTTTGGCGATAGCCTGACTGTGTCGTTGCAGCTGGGCGCGCCGGTCGACCTGGCCACTATCAACCGTGTACTGGACGCAGCGTCTGGAATCGAGCTGGTGGAGGAGGGTGACTACCCGACGGCGGTAGGCGATGCCGTCGGCCAGGATGTGGTGTACGTAGGACGGGTTCGCGCAGGCGTGGACGACCCTGCGGAACTAAATCTGTGGCTGACGTCAGATAACGTACGCAAGGGCTCGGCCCTCAACGCCGTAGAGCTGGCGCAGTTGTTGATAAAACGCCTTGTGTAAAAGATACTTGGCGGCAATTTGTAGATTGATTCTAACTAAGCGCTATGCTTGGCCCGAAGCGCAATAGAAGTGCGTCGGTGACCTATCGGCTCGCCATGCCTTATGGCAGCGGTTACCAACCTTCTCGCAGGCCGGGGAGTGTTCAAAACAAAGGATGAGGCTATGGTTCAAGTTCGCAAACTGGTGTTAGCAATAGCGGCCGCCTCGGCGCTGTCCTCCGGTATGGCGCAGGCGCTGCAGCTTGGGGAGATGACCCTCAAGTCGAAGTTGAACCAGCCGTTGTCGGTGGAAATCGAATTGCTCGATGTCGGTGGCCTCACGGCTTCCGAGATCACGCCGAGCCTGGCATCGTCCCAGGCGTTTGTGGATGCCGGCGTGGATCGCCAGGCGTTTCTCGATGACCTGACGTTCACCCCGGTGGTCAACCCTAGCGGTCGCAGTGTCGTGCGTGTCACGTCCAGCAAGCCGCTGCCGGACTCCTACATCCGTTTCCTGTTGCAGGTGCAATGGCCTAACGGCCGCTTGATGCGTGACTACAGTGTGCTGCTCGACCCGGCCAAGTTTGATCAGCCGGCGCCTGTCGCCAGTGCACCCGCCCCGCGCTTGAGCGCACCGGCAGGCGCTGCGCCCGCTGCCAGCAAGCCCGCCCAGTACACGACCACGTCCCGCGACACTTTGTGGGAAATTGCCGAGAAGAGCCGCAATGGCGCGTCGGTCCAGCAAACGATGCTGGCGATCCAGGCGCTCAACCCCGATGCTTTTATCGATGGCAATATCAACCGCCTGAAAACCGGCCAGGTCCTGCGCTTGCCCGATCGCGTGCAAGCGACCAGCCTGCCGCAACCCAAAGCCATCGCAGAAGTGCGTGCGCAAAACGCGGCGTGGCGGGAGGGGCGTCGTACCGCGAGCCGTCAAGCCACCGGCAAGCCCCAGCTGGACGCCACCAAGCGCACCCAGGCGGGCAACGCGCCATCGAGCACCACAGGCAAGGACAACTTGAGCCTGGTCTCGGCCGAGTCCGCGAAAAAAGGTGCCAAGGGTAAAGCGGGTGACAATCGCGGCCTGAGCGACAAGCTGGCGATGACCCAGGAAGAACTGGATACCACCCGCCGTGACAACGCCGAGCTGAAAAGCCGTGCGGCGGACCTGCAAAGCCAGTTGGACAAGCTGCAAAAGCTGATTCAACTGAAAAATGATCAATTGGCGCGTTTGCAGGCTGAAAAGGCTGACCCGGCCGCGCCTGCGCCGGCGGTAATGCCGGCGCAGTTGCCCGGCGAGCCCGCCGCTGCTCCGGCGCAGCCTGTGGCGCCCGTGGCCACCGTGACCCCGGCGCCTGAAGCGGCCAAGCCTGAAGCCAGCAAGCCTGGCGCGGCCCCCGCCAGCGCCGATGGACCGTTCAACGAACTGCTGACCAACCCGATTGTGCTTGGCGTAATAGGGGGGGCGGCGGGTTTGCTGGTGTTGCTGCTCCTGCTGCTGTGGGCACGTCATCGCAATGCCCGGCGCGAAGAAGAAAAGCACCTGCGCATGGCGCGGGCCTTGGCGGAAGAGCCGGTGTTCGCCTCGAATATCGACCAAGACCTGCCGCCTGACAGCTTTGAAGGTCTGGAAGTACCACCGCCGAGCGTCAAGCTGGCTCCAGCTCCAGCTCCAGCTCCAGCTCCAGCCCCAGCCCCAGCCCACGTGGTTGAGCCCGTTGTCGCGCCGACGGTGGCGTCCGTGCTGGCCCCGCTGGCCGTGGCCGTGGCCCCGGAAAACTCCAGCGATGCGTTGGCCCAGGCCCAATCCCATATCGATCGCGGCCATCTGAACCAGGCCGCCGACATACTGGAGCAGGCGATCAAGCATGAGCCCAAGCGCAGCGATCTGCGTTTGAAACTGATGGAAGTCTACGGCCTGCAGGGTGACAAGGACGGTTTCGTCACCCAAGAGCGTCAACTGGTGGCCAATGGTCAAAACCACGCCCAGGTCGAGCAGCTCAAGAGCCGCTTCCCGGCCATGGCCGTGCTGGCGGCGGGCGTCAGTGCTGCCGTCGCGGCGGCGGCCCTGGATGCCCAGTACGTCAAGGATCTGCTGGAAGACAAGCCAACCCCAGCTCCCGAGCCAGAGCCGTTCGATACGGATTTTGACTTGAGCCTGGACGACCTGGAAGCGGCATCGCCGGCCGAGGTCAAGGCTGATCAACAGACGTTCGAGGCGCTGCTGCAACAGCAGACTGAAGCCAAGAGCAATGCAGACGATCTGTCGGACTTCGACCTGGATCTGCAGCTTGATCCGCCAGCCTCGCAGGCCGATGAAGATTTCCTTTCCGGCCTTGAAGACTCCATGAAGGACGTGCCGGCGGTCGAGCCGCCGACCCTCACGGCCGGCGCATTGGACGATTTCGAGCTGCCGGAAGACTTCGACCTGTCCCTGGAGAATGAACCTGCTGGCGCTGCGGCGACCAAGCCCGATGCCTTTGCAACTGAGCTGGGCGACGTCAACGCCGAGCTTGATCGCCTGTCCCAGACCCTGGAGCATCCGCCGATCGAGCCGTCCTTCACGGAGCAGGATGCGGCTTTGGGCAGTGATGAGCCTGAGTATGACTTCCTCTCCGGCACCAACGAGGTCGCGACCAAGCTGGACTTGGCCCAGGCATATATCGACATGGGCGATGCGGACGGCGCACGGGACATTCTGTCCGAAGTGCTCACCGAAGGTGATGAAGCCCAACGCGGTGAAGCCAAGGAAATGCTCGGGCGACTGGCCTGATCCGATCGCTGGCTTTTGCGGCAGAAGGCACTCGTTCCTTGATCGCAAAAAAAGCGCCTGGCGCGGGCCTGCTTCCTTATAATGGCGGCCTTTGCGCAACTCATCGGGCTCTCAGTTCTTGGCAAATATAGATAACGCGGCCGCCGAAATGGCGGCCGCAGGCTTTCATCGCATCGCCCTGGGCGTGGAATACAAAGGTTCGCGTTATCGCGGCTGGCAGCGCCAGGCCTCCGGTGTGCTGACCGTGCAGGAAACCTTGGAAAACGCTTTGTCGAAGGTTGCCGACTCGCCGGTGTCGCTGATGTGCGCCGGGCGTACCGACGCCGGTGTACACGCTTGCGGCCAGGTGGTGCACTTCGACACCCAGGCCGAGCGCTCGATGAAGGCGTGGGTAATGGGCGCCAATATCAATTTGCCCCATGACATCAGTGTCAGTTGGGCCAAGGTCATGCCTGCGCACTTCCATGCGCGCTTCAAGGCCATCGCTCGGCGCTACCGTTATGTGATCTACAACGATCAGATCCGCCCGGCGCACCTCAACGAAGAAATTACCTGGAACCATCGCCCGCTCGATACCGAGCGTATGGCCGAGGCCGCGCAACATCTGGTCGGCGTGCATGATTTCAGCGCTTTCCGGGCGGGGCAGTGCCAGGCCAAGTCGCCGATCAAGGAAGTCCATCACCTGCGGGTGACGCGCCACGGCAAGATGATCGTGCTGGATATCCGTGCCGGCGCCTTTCTGCACCATATGGTGCGCAACATTGCCGGCGTGCTGATGACCATTGGTGCCGGTGAGCGCCCGGTGGAGTGGGCCAAGGAAGTGCTGGACAGTCGTATTCGTCGCACCGGAGGGGTAACCGCGCATCCATTCGGCCTGTACCTGGTGGGGGTCGAGTACCGTGACGAGTTCGAACTGCCGGAGCGTTTCATCGGGCCGCACTTCCTCACAGGCTTCAGCGAACTTGGCGGCTGACGCCCGGAAAAGCTTTTGTTAACATCCGGGACTTTCTCGGTCCAACCCTGAGGTTTCCACGACATGTCAGCCGTTCGCAGCAAGATTTGCGGGATTACCCGCATAGAAGACGCGCTGGCGGCAGTCGAGGCGGGGGCCGATGCCATCGGTTTTGTGTTTTACGCCAAGAGCCCGAGGGCAGTGAATGTACTGCAGGCGCGGGCGATCATCGCTGCGCTGCCGCCATTTGTGACCACGGTGGGGTTGTTCGTCAACGCCAGCCGTTGCGAACTCAACGAGACCCTGGATGCCGTGCCGCTGGACATGCTGCAGTTTCACGGTGACGAAAACTCGGACGAATGCGAGAGCTACCAGCGCCCTTATATCAAGGCGCTGCGCGTCAAGGCCGGGGATGACATTGCAGCTGCGTGTGCCGCCTATACCGGCGCGCGCGGGATTCTCCTGGACACCTATGTTGAAGGCGTGCCTGGTGGCACCGGTGAAGCATTCGACTGGTCGCTGATTCCTGAAGGGCTGAGCAAGCCGATTATCCTGGCCGGAGGGCTCAATCCCGCGAATGTCGGGGCGGCAATCGAGCAGGTTCGGCCCTATGCCGTGGATGTCAGTGGCGGCGTGGAGCAGGGCAAGGGCATCAAGGATCACAGCAAGATTCGCGCATTCATGCAGGCTGTGCGCAACAGCAGTGGCGGGATGTGACGGCTGGCAGTCTGCCGCCGTCCATAACTACCACTGTGTAAAACAGCCCGGCGCCGCCTGTGGGTGGCCCGGAAATGAAGTGGCAACCCTGCACTGGCAGGTTGTCTGGAAGGCTGAGGATACAGGCCGGAAATGGCAGGTCGAACGTCTGACCCCGTCCAGTCTGTGTCATCGCCACATATGAATTTAGCTCAAGGGCATACGCGGGGCTGTGTTCAAGCCACCGGTACTGGAGAAAGAAAGCATGAGCAACTGGTTAGTAGACAAACTGATCCCTTCGATCATGCGTTCCGAGGTGAAGAAAAGCTCGGTTCCTGAAGGTCTGTGGCACAAATGCCCGTCCTGCGACGCGGTGTTGTACCGTCCCGAGCTGGAAAAGACCCTGGACGTTTGCCCCAAGTGCAACCACCACATGCGTATTGGCGCTCGCGCCCGCATCGATATCTTCCTGGACGCCGATGGTCGTGCCGAGCTGGGTGCAGACCTGGAGCCGGTTGACCGTCTCAAGTTCCGCGACGGCAAGAAGTACAAGGACCGCCTGACCGCTGCGCAGAAGCAGACCGGTGAGAAAGACGCATTGGTTTCCGTCAGCGGTAAGCTGCTGGGCATGCCGGTGGTCGTTTCGGCCTTCGAATTCTCCTTCATGGGCGGCTCCATGGGCGCCATCGTTGGCGAGCGCTTCGTTCGTGCCGCCAACTATGCCCTGGAAAATCGCTGCCCGATGATCTGCTTCGCCGCCTCGGGTGGTGCACGCATGCAGGAAGCCCTGATTTCCCTGATGCAAATGGCCAAGACCTCGGCGGTGCTGGCGCGTCTGCGTGAAGAAGGTATCCCGTTCATCTCCGTGCTGACCGACCCGGTCTACGGCGGTGTGTCCGCCAGCCTGGCGATGCTGGGTGACGTGATCGTCGCAGAACCCAAGGCCCTGATCGGGTTTGCCGGCCCGCGCGTTATCGAGCAGACCGTGCGCGAAAAGCTGCCGGAAGGCTTCCAGCGCAGTGAGTTCCTGCTGGAGCACGGCGCGATCGACCTGATCATCCCGCGCGGTGAACTGCGTCCACGCCTGGGCAACCTGCTGGCACAAATGATGGGCCTGCCGACGCCAGTGTACGTTGCGCCTAAAGTGGAACCTGTCGTGGTTCCGCCGGTACCGGCAAACCTATGACCCAGCGTACCCTGGGCGAATGGCTCGCCTACCTTGAGCAGTTGCATCCGTCCGCCATCGACATGGGCCTGGAGCGCTCGCAACAGGTAGCGGCCCGCCTGGGGTTGGGCCGGCCGGCACCGCGTGTCATCACGGTGACCGGCACCAACGGCAAAGGCTCTACCTGTGCCTTTGTCGCGGCGTTGCTGCAAGCTCAAGGGCTGAAGGTCGGCGTGTACAGTTCGCCGCACTTGCTGCGTTACAACGAGCGGGTGCAGATCGAGGGTGTCGAAGCCACTGACGAGCAGCTCTGCGAAGCGTTCGCTGCGCTGGATGCGGGGCGTGGCGAGATTTCCCTGACCTATTTCGAGATGGGCACTCTGGCGGCGTTCTGGCTGTTCGAGCGTGCGCAGTTGGATGTGGTGGTCCTCGAGGTTGGCCTGGGTGGGCGTCTGGACACGGTCAACGTGGTGGATGCCGACCTGGCGCTGGTGACCAGCATTGGCGTGGATCACGCCGATTACCTGGGTAACACCCGCGAGTCCGTGGCCTTTGAGAAGGCCGGGATCTTCCGCCAGGGCAAACCTGCCCTGTGCGGTGACTTGGACCCTCCGCATACCTTGCTGGACAAGGTGCGTGAGCTGGATTGCCCGTTTTTCCTGCGTGGGCGTGAATTCAATCTCGAAGTGGGTGCTGAGCATTGGCAGTGGCGCGGGCGTGATGCGCGCGGCCAAGCCGTAGAGCTGCGCGACCTGCCGCTGCTTAACTTGCCGATGGAAAACGCAGCCCTCGCGCTGCAGGCCTATCTCTTGCTGGATCTGCCCTGGGATGCCCGGCAGATCGCCGAGACCTTGCGGGCGACCAGTGTGGTCGGGCGTCTGGATCGTCGTGCGTTCGACTGGGAGGGTAAGCGCCTTAACCTGCTGCTGGATGTGGGGCATAACCCGCATGCGGCGCAATACCTGGCGCAGCGTCTGTCGCGTGATCTGCCTGCCGGTCGTCGCCTGGCGGTGTTCGGGCTGTTGGCCGACAAGGATCTGGACGGTGTGGTTGCGCCTTTGTTGGGCAGCGTCCAGGCTTGGGCGGTAGCGCCGCTGGATACCCCGCGCAGCCGTCCGGCCAACGAATTGGCGGTCGCGTTGCAGAACCTTGGCGCGCCAGTGGCGTCGTATGCAAGCGTCACTGCCGCGCTCGAAGCGCAATGTGCGGTGGCTACGGCCGAGGACGAGATTCTGTTGTTCGGATCATTTTATTGTGTTGCCGAGGCGCTCGAGTGGTTGTCCCGGCGCTCCACGGAGGAAGCTGCACATGGCATTACTGGATAGCGCATACAAGCAGCGAATGGTTGGAGCATTGGTGCTGGTGGCGTTGGCGGTGATTTTCCTGCCGATGCTGTTTTCCCGTCAGGATGAAGAGCGTCAGGTGGTTGTCGAGGCGCCCGCTGCGCCGCAGGCGGCGGTGATGCCGCAGGTTCAGGTCGAACCGGTGGTGGTGCCGGAACCGCAGGCGTTGCCTGAAGAAGAGCCCGTGCCGAGCGACGCTGAGGTGGCGGCGCAGCAGGCACCGACACAGCAGGCACCGACCATGCCGGTACAGCCAAGCGTGCCCGTGGCCAAGCCGGCACCGGCTCCAGCGGCGCCCGTGGTGGCAGCCAAGCCTGCCGCGCCTGCGCCGGCACCCAAGCCGGTTGTGCCGCAGCCTGCCGCACCCGGCAAACCGGATGTGGGCCAGAGCCGTATCGATCCGAATGGCTTGCCGGTCAGTTGGTCGATTCAAGTGGCCAGCCTGGGCAATCGTGAAGGCGCCGACGCCTTGCAGAAGAAGCTGCGCAGCCAAGGCTATAACGCCTATATCCGTAGCGCCGACGGCAAGAATCGCGTGTTTATCGGCCCGCTGATCGAGCGCGCCGAGGCGGATCGCCTGCGCGACTTGCTGGACCGCCAGCAGAACCTCAAGGGGTTCGTCACCCGTTTCCAGCCTGAGCGCGGCTGATTACGGCTGGAAATGCAGTCAAGTGTGGGAGGGGGGTTGTTCCCGATAGTGGTGTGTCAGTTCAGATTTTTTGACTGACCCAGCGCCATCGGGAGCAAGCCCCCTCCCACAGTGCTTTTGGGGTGGGGTTGAAATGCGGCCTTTGCATCACCAACTATTGTTTTGCAAAGCACGCGCAATCACCGCTTACCGATAGCCCGACGCTCTGCTAAAATGCGCCGCCTTATCCGTATGTAGGCTGCACTGTGGCATTTACCTGGGTTGATTGGGCGATCGTTGCAATCGTCGCCATCTCCGCTTTGATCAGTCTGAGCCGCGGCTTTGTAAAAGAAGCATTGTCGTTGCTGACCTGGATCATCGCAGGAGTCGTAGCCTGGATGTTCGGCGGTTCATTGTCGGTCTACCTGGCCGGATACATCGAGACACCTTCGGCTCGCGTCATCGCGGGCTGCGCCATCATGTTCATCGCCACGCTGCTGGTGGGAGCAATGGTCAATTATCTTATTGGCGAGTTGATACGTGTCACCGGCCTCTCCGGGACCGATCGATTTCTCGGCATGGCCTTCGGTGCCGCGCGTGGCGCGTTGCTGGTGGTCGTGGCGGTCGGGCTGTTGAGCCTGGGGCCGGTACAGCAGGATTCGTGGTGGCAGGAGTCGGTACTCGTGCCAAAATTTCTATTGGTTGCAGATTGGTCCAAGAACCTCATATTGGGGTGGAGCAGTCAGTGGCTGGCCAGCGGAATCAGCGTACCCGCTGATCTTCCGTTCAAGGAGCACCTCTTACCGGCCAAAACGCCTCAGTAAGTTGTGTTCAGTCAAGATTCATTAAGTAGGGGTTGCGTCGCATGTGTGGCATCGTCGGTATCGTCGGTAAGTCGAACGTCAATCAGGCGCTGTATGACGCGCTAACCGTCCTCCAGCACCGCGGCCAGGACGCTGCCGGTATTGTGACCAGCCATGACGGCCGGTTATTCCTGCGCAAGGACAATGGCCTGGTGCGTGACGTGTTTCACCAGCGTCACATGCAGCGCCTCGTTGGGCACATGGGCATTGGCCATGTGCGTTACCCGACGGCCGGTAGCTCGACTTCGGCCGAAGCTCAACCGTTCTACGTCAACTCGCCATACGGCATTACGCTGGCGCACAACGGTAACCTGACCAACGTCGAGCAACTGGCCAAGGAGATCTACGAATCTGACCTGCGCCACGTCAACACCAGCTCTGACTCGGAAGTGTTGCTCAACGTGTTCGCCCACGAGCTGGCCCAGCGCGGCAAGCTGCAGCCGACCGAAGAAGACGTGTTCGCCGCCGTCACCGACGTGCACAACCGTTGTGTCGGTGGTTATGCGGTCGTGGCCATGGTCACCGGTTATGGCATCGTCGGTTTCCGCGACCCCCATGGTATCCGTCCGATCGTATTCGGCCAGCGTCATACCGACGAAGGCGTCGAGTACATGATCGCTTCCGAAAGCGTGTCCCTGGACGTGCTGGGCTTCACCCTGATCCGCGACCTGGCACCGGGCGAAGCGGTGTACATCACCGAAGATGGCAAGCTGCACACCCGCCAGTGCGCGGTTGCCCCGAAACTCACCCCGTGCATCTTCGAACACGTCTACCTGGCGCGCCCGGATTCGATCATCGATGGCGTTTCGGTTTACAAGGCACGCCTGCGCATGGGCGAGAAGCTGGCCGAGAAGATCCTGCGCGAGCGTCCTGAGCACGACATCGACGTGGTCATCCCGATTCCCGATACCAGCCGTACCGCTGCACTGGAGTTGGCCAACCACCTGGGCGTCAAGTTCCGCGAAGGCTTTGTGAAGAACCGCTACATCGGCCGTACCTTCATCATGCCGGGGCAGGCGGCGCGCAAGAAGTCGGTGCGTCAGAAGCTCAACGCCATCGAGCTGGAGTTCCGCGGCAAGAACGTCATGCTGGTGGATGACTCCATCGTGCGTGGCACCACCTGCAAGCAGATCATCCAGATGGCCCGCGAAGCCGGTGCGAAGAACGTGTACTTCTGTTCCGCTGCGCCAGCCGTGCGTTACCCGAACGTGTACGGGATCGACATGCCGAGTGCTCACGAGTTGATCGCCCATAACCGCACCACCCAGGATGTGGCTGACCTGATCGGCGCCGACTGGCTGATCTACCAGGACCTGCCGGACCTGATCGAAGCGGTTGGCGGTGGCAAGATCAAGATCGAGCAGTTCGACTGTGCCGTGTTCGACGGCAAGTACGTGACCGGTGATGTCGACGAGGCTTACCTGAACAAGATCGAGCAGGCGCGTAACGACTCCTCGAAGATCAAGACCCAGGCGGTCAGTGCGATCATCGATCTGTACAACAACTGAGTAGACACCGGCCCTGAGGGGCCGGTTTTGTATCTTAAATAAAGCATTGAGTAAGGAGTCGCAGCATGAGTCAGGAATGGGATGCCGGTCGGTTGGACAGCGACCTCGATGGCGTAGCTTTCGATACCCTGGCTGTGCGCGCCGGTCAGCACCGCACCCCGGAAGGTGAGCACGGTGATCCGATGTTCTTTACCTCCAGCTACGTGTTCCGCACGGCTGCCGACGCGGCTGCGCGTTTTGCCGGTGAAGTGCCGGGCAATGTGTATTCGCGTTATACCAACCCGACCGTCCGTGCGTTCGAAGAGCGTATCGCGGCGCTGGAAGGTGCCGAGCAGGCGGTGGCCACGGCAACTGGCATGGCCGCCATCATGGCGGTGGTGATGAGCCTGTGCAGTGCCGGCGACCACGTGCTGGTATCACGCAGTGTGTTTGGTTCGACCATCAGCCTGTTCGAAAAGTACTTCAAGCGCTTCGGTATCGAAGTGGACTACGTGCCTCTGGCGGACCTGTCCGGTTGGGATGCGGCGATCAAACCCAATACCAAGCTGCTGTTCGTCGAGTCGCCATCCAACCCGCTGGCCGAGTTGGTGGACATTGCCGCGCTGTCCGAGGTGGCGCATGCAAAGGGCGCGATGCTGGTAGTCGACAACTGCTTCTGTACCCCGGCGTTGCAGCAGCCGTTGAAACTGGGCGCGGACATCGTCGTACATTCGGCCACCAAGTTTATCGATGGCCAAGGCCGTTGCATGGGTGGCGTGGTAGCAGGGCGCAGTGAGCAGATGAAAGAAGTGGTGGGCTTCTTGCGCACCGCTGGCCCGACCCTGAGTCCTTTCAACGCCTGGATCTTCCTCAAGGGCCTGGAAACCCTCAACCTGCGGATGAAGGCCCATTGTGCCAACGCCCAGGCCCTGGCCGAGTGGCTGGAGCAGCAGGCAGGGATCGAGAAGGTGCATTACGCCGGCCTCAAGAGCCACCCGCAGCACGAGTTGGCCCAGCGCCAGCAGCGTGGTTTCGGCGCCGTGGTGAGTTTCGAAGTGAAGGGCGGCAAAGAGGGCGCCTGGCGCTTTATCGATGCCACGCGCCTGATCTCCATCACTGCGAACCTGGGTGACAGCAAAACGACTATTACTCATCCGAGCACCACCTCCCACGGCCGCCTGGCGCCGCAGGAGCGTGAAGCGGCGGGCATCCGTGACAGCCTGATTCGCATCGCGGTGGGCCTGGAAGACGTGGCCGACCTGCAGGCGGACCTGGCTCGCGGGCTGGCAGCCTTGTGATCGAGTGGTCCATGGAAGCCGCGGTCGCCAGTAATGGGCGTGTCGCGCTGGTCACCGGCGCGGCGCGGGGGATCGGCCTCGGGATCGCCGCCTGGCTGATCAGCGAGGGCTGGCAGGTGGTCTTGACCGATCTGGACCGCGAGCGTGGGTCCAAGGTGTCCAAGGTGCTGGGCGAAAATGCCTGGTTTATCAGCATGGACGTGGCTGACGAGAAACAGGTCGCCCAGGGTGTCGCCGAGGTCTTGGGGCAGTTTGGTCGCCTGGACGCGTTGGTGTGCAACGCGGCGGTCGCCGACCCGCGCAATAGCACGCTGGAAAGCCTGGATCTGGCGTATTGGAATCGTGTGCTGGCGGTAAACCTCAGTGGGCCGATGTTGTTGGCCAAGCATTGCGCGCCGTACCTGCGTGCCCATGGTGGCGCCATCGTCAACCTGGCATCGACCCGGGCGCGTCAATCCGAACCGGACACCGAGGCCTATGCGGCGAGCAAGGGTGGCCTGCTGGCGCTGACTCACGCTTTGGCGATGAGCCTGGGGCCGGAAGTGCGAGTCAACGCCGTCAGCCCAGGCTGGATCGATGCGCGTGATCCTGCCGCACGGCGTGCCGAGCCCCTGACCGATGCCGACCATGCTCAACATCCGGCGGGCCGGGTCGGTACGGTGGAGGATGTGGCAGCGATGGTCGCGTGGTTGCTGTCGCGCCAGGCGGGGTTCGTTACCGGGCAGGAGTTTGTGGTGGACGGCGGTATGAGCAAGAAGATGATTTACAGCGAGTAGGGCAGGTGGCCGGCTTGAAGTAATTTTGTCTTTTTCAGAAAAACTTCAAGCAGGCTATTGACTTAGGTCCGTTACCTGCGTAAATTTCGCGGCCTCAACGAAGCAAAGGGTGATTAGCTCAGCTGGGAGAGCATCTGCCTTACAAGCAGAGGGTCGGCGGTTCGATCCCGTCATCACCCACCACTTCTTGAGAGTTTTGCCTTGGGGCAAGACGCAACGTTAAAGGTTGCACCGACGCGCAGCGGTAGTTCAGTCGGTTAGAATACCGGCCTGTCACGCCGGGGGTCGCGGGTTCGAGTCCCGTCCGCTGCGCCATATTCTCCAGGTCCGATATGTCGGGCTTGAGATCGAACAGCCAAGGCTGATCGATCAGATGTTCCAAGACAGTTGAGGTTTTGCCTTGGCTGGTCAAGCGATACGCAGCGGTAGTTCAGTCGGTTAGAATACCGGCCTGTCACGCCGGGGGTCGCGGGTTCGAGTCCCGTCCGCTGCGCCATATCTGCCTCAAGGCCCACTGAACGCCTTGAAGCACAAAGAAAGCCTCTGGCTACTTTGATCCGATAGCAAAGACCCTGGTCGAAAGACCGGGGTTTTTTGTTTCTGCGATTTGGAAAACTACCAGAAGAGCCGGCGAGCCGGCTCTCACCGTGCTGTCAGAACCCCAGCTTATCCCGCAGCCCGTAGTACCAGGCCCCGAGTGCCGCAAACGGCGTGCGCAGTAGTTGTCCGCCCGGAAATGGGTAGTGCGGCAGGTCGGCAAACGCATCAAAACGCTCTGCCTGGCCTTTCAGTGCCTCGGCCAATACCTTGCCTGCCAGGTGCGTGTACGTCACGCCATGGCCGCTGCAGCCCTGGGAATAGTAGATGTTGTCGCCCAGGCGCCCGACCTGCGGCAGTCGGGAGAGTGTCAGCAGGAAATTGCCGGTCCAGGCGTAGTCGATTTTCACATCCTTGAGCTGCGGAAAGGCCTTGAGCATCTTCGGTCGGATGATCGCTTCGATGTTCGCCGGATCGCGTGCTCCATACACCACGCCGCCGCCGAAGATCAGGCGCTTGTCGCGGGTGAGACGGTAATAGTCGAGCAGGTAGTTGCAGTCTTCTACGCAGTAGTCCTGCGGCAGCAGTGTCTTCGCCAGCTCATCGCCCAGTGGCGCCGTGGTGATGACTTGAGTACCGCAGGGCATCGACTTGGCCGCCAGCTCCGGCACCAGGTTCCCCAGATAGGCGTTACCCGCGACGATGATGAATTTGGCCCTGACCTTGCCCTCGGCGGTATGCACTACCGGGTTGGCGCCGCGCTCGATGCGCACCGCCGCCGACTGTTCATAAATGACGCCCCCCAGGGACTCGACGGCCGCAGCTTCTCCCAATGCAAGGTTGAGTGGGTGGATATGCCCGCCACTCATGTCCAGCATGCCACCCACATAGTTGTCACAGGCCACCACGTCGCGAATGCGGCGTTCGTCCAGCAATTCCAGCTGAGTGTGGCCGAAGCGTTCCCACAGGCGCTTCTGCGACTCCAGATGAGCCATGTGCTTGCTGTTGAGTGCGGCGAACACGCCGCCGTCCTTCAAGTCGCACTGGATCTGATACTTGGCCACGCGCTCGCGAATGATCCTGCCGCCTTCGAATGCCATTTGTCCCAGCAACTGGGCTTGCCTGGGGCCGACACTGCGCTCGATCACATCGATGTCACGGCTGTAGCTGTTGACGATTTGCCCGCCATTACGACCCGAGGCGCCGAACCCCACTTTGGCGGCCTCCAGCACCGTCACGCGAAAACCGTTTTCGAGCAGGAACAGCGCGCTGGAAAGACCGGTATAGCCGGCGCCGATCACGCACACATCGGTTTCGACTTCGCCCTGCAGCGTCGGGCGAGGCGGGACCGCATTGGCGGAGGCTGCGTAATACGACTGGGGGTAGGGGGTGTTCGCCATCCTGGAACCTCTGTTTTATATTTTTTACGAGTGCTCCGATCCTACCTGAGTTGAAAATTGCCTGCCAGCTACCCAAAAATCACGGGCATACCCGCCGCAAATAAAAAATTCGCATATTCATAGGGTTAGCTGCAAAAAAGATGTTGACACCCCTCCGGAATTCCGTAAAATGCCGCCTCACAGCAGGCACGTAGCTCAGTTGGTTAGAGCACCACCTTGACATGGTGGGGGTCGTTGGTTCGAGTCCAATCGCGCCTACCAAACAAAATCCGCTCTGCTGGGCGGTCTGGAAGGGCTCACCGAAAGGTGAGCCCTTTTTTGTTGTCTTGGATTTATGCAGAGCGTTCACAATTCATGGGCTTCGTTCACGCTGGGCAATGTGAATGCCGGAGTACGCTCAAACGCTGAAAGGATTTGGAGGCGGGGTATCGGTACGGTTGCGGACCTTCTGGACAGCAACTGCATCATCGGTACGCCGTTAGCGAGCGCCCCTTTTGGCCAAATCGGACGGGTTCGAAATCCGTTGTATCTTCATCGGTATCTGGGATTCGAACAGCTATTTCTGCGCCGTACAAAAAAGCCCCGTAGATCAAGGTCTCGAGGCTTTTTGCATCTCAGGATTCTACGTAAAGATGCTACGTAAAATATGTCTCCTTTAGCGCTCCACCTAACATGCCTGAAGGTTGGCGGGTTAAGTTATCTCAAATGATGTACTGCTTTGGGCAGGCCAAAGCTCAAGTGATTTAATCTATATTCAGGGAGAGTAAAAAATGCGTGAAGTTACCATCGAGGAAGCGGAAGCCGTGGTTGGCGCTTACGGTGTCCCGGGGGCCATTGGGGGCGCAGCTGCCGGTGCTACAGCTTATGTTGGAGGGCTTATTGGCGGGGCCTCGTTCAGTGCAGGTGAGTTAATGGCAGCCGTTGGGTCGGGAGCATTGGGTGGGGCGATTATGGGGCCCGCCAGTATTGGCCGCACCTTGGCTTCTGCGGGTGTCGCTTTTACGGGAGGTGTTATCGTCGGAAATGCGGGGCGGCTAACCAATGGCTCTTAGCCAAAGTGGTGTTAAATAGTAAATTTGATCTTTCGATTTTATGATGGAGTGTCGTGGGATGCTGTATTGTATTGATCAAATTTTCATATTGTTTTTACGGTGCTTCTGCAGGTTGGTGGGGATATGTCAATCATTCTTTCGCTGTTGCTCGTTTTTGTTTTTGGCACTTGCAGTAAAGGGGGGCGTCAATAATAAACTCGAAATTTGGGGGTGATATTCAGCGCAAGCACTTGCAGGTGTTTATGTTGCCACTAATAATTTGCGTCGTTATCTTCATTGTTCCAAAGTTAATGGTTTGCTTGGGCCTGAATCAATCGTAATGTCCCTGGTTTGGCGTCGCCGTTCGTACCGCCAGCGCTTCGACGTTGCGTAAACAGTTCGTTGACCCGGCTGCGCAACCGAAGCCGTTCAACGTGCAGAGTTCGGTGCCTGAGGCGGTGGGCTTAGTAACACGAGCGCGAAAGCCAATTGACCAGCTCTCGGGCACTCAACTGATTAATCAGCGTGTGCGCTCGTGCTCTTATGACATCAAGAGGACTAGACACTGCGATTTGCAAAACTTTTGCAAAACGCCCTCCTCAGATCGCCAATTCGGTGCCAGCCTCCAAGTACTCGATCTTCTTTTCGTCGTGCCCCTCCTGATAGTGTCTGGTTATCTTCCTGCGTGACGGGTCTCGATACTGAATACGATAGACGGCTTAACCCCATAGCGTGCAATGCCATATACGCCGCTGCGTTTTGCTCGATTTCGGAATTTTGGTAACGGTAACCCCGCGACGCCTTGCGGCGCACGTCGATGTATCAAGGATGATCAGCAGAAGAGTGTAGCCACCGACAGTAGGCAGATAATTTGTACGACCATCTGGCAGCGTATCTCGCCATTGGTTGTCGCCATACTTTTCATTTGTCCGGCATACATGGCAGGAACCTCATTATCGGCAATAGCGCCATGCAGGATGGGTAGAGCACACGGCTGCATAATTGAGTATAGATCCCATTTTAGAGTTTTCACGGCTGCAGCGATTCAATTGAAGACCCTGGCCAGGACAGGGCGCAGCCCAAGCCGAAGTACGCCCAACAGACCTGTGCGGCGATTGAGCTCAGCCCAAGCAGGTCCGATGCAGTGGATAAACGAGATGTTGTTCGACGTGACGGCGCAAGAGGAGGGGCCAGGATTGGGCGGG
Organism: Pseudomonas palleroniana; assembly: GCF_022836895.1. NCBI lineage: Bacteria > Pseudomonadati > Pseudomonadota > Gammaproteobacteria > Pseudomonadales > Pseudomonadaceae > Pseudomonas > Pseudomonas palleroniana. The sequence continues at coordinate 2,646,437 of NZ_CP092411.1, forward strand.
TGAGTACACGCATCTGAATGTTTCCAATATAAAAAATCGTGAAATATTTGATAAGGTTTGTGGAAGTGCCGTATAGGTGCGTAGAGAGTGTCGTTATAGTTTTTTGAAAATGTTCAGTAATAAGCTTGATGTTGAAGTTTTGGTTTGATGTTGGGGGGTAATATTTTTTGCATGCCGCCTGTATGAGATGTGTGGGGTTGAATTTTTTTATACGCTTTTATGTGTCCCGCCTTGTCCGTCTGATACGGCAAAATAATGAACAGCATCGGTAGAGTGCGTACGTCGTCACTCCAGCGGACGCTTGAATATCCTGAGTTCGTTACCGTAAACCAGCCTTGGAATATAGGCATCATGCTGCAGTTCGAGGCCGGCCGTATTTGCCCATTGTTCGACTTCTTCGCATTTGACAGGCACAACCCATTCCCGCGTGAATATCCAGTCATCCAGCTGATGAGCAAACTGGCGCGCGCGTGAGCGAGTTGTCATGTCTTTAAAGATAAACACTCCGCCGGGAGTAACTCGGCTTGCTGCGCAGTGGATAAAAGCTTCCCGCTCAGCGACGGGAACATGATGCAGTACGTCAACCATCGATACCACGTCAAACGGTCCCTGGGGCACTTCATCAATGGTGTGGACCGGTAGGAATGTCAGTGTATCTTCCAAGCCCAGGCGCCGTGCTGCTGCGCGCGCTGCGGCGAGTGCCGGGACTGCAATATCGCAGCCGATGCCTGTGGATATGCGCGAAATCGCACCCATCATGACAAGCAATGCCCCATGACCACAGCCAAAATCGATCACTGAAGCACCTGCTGGCACAAAAGGCAGTAACCGGTCGAATGGGCACACATAAGGCCTAAGTGATCCCAGTACCCGCAGTAGTTTCGGGGTGTCAGCGTAGGTGTCGTATAGAAACTCTCGCAAGGCGGCGGGTTGGATCGCGCTCGAGGAGGGTGTTATGGGGGGGGATGAAAATCTGTTCATTGTGAAATACCTGGAAGCTAATATATAGGCGGTTATATATTAAAGATTAACGATATTTTTATGAGGGCTGAAGAAGGGTGAGTCTTTAGTGCTGAATGAATGGCGTGGTTGATTGAATTTTTAGCACGTCAACTGTGCTGCCTGCAAAATCAAAATCATTAAATATATTTTAGTGACGTTTAGTTCTGAGTTTCCGTAGTTTGGCTAGCGTTGTAGCTGGCGGCATCCTGCAGTTTTGATTGTGAGGATTGTCTGTCGTGAGCGTTCTTGGATTCGAATGGAAACTCATCTGTTTAATTCGCTGATTGACAGTGTTGTCGGCGCATCATTATTGCTGTGACGAGATTGTCCAGGTAATAGCTCAAGGGTTCGCCAGCCACTTAAACAGCAGGTTTATTCTGCGGTGGCCAGTGTTTGTAGGCCTGCCATATGCAAAGACTCTCAGTAAGGAAGAACGGCATGACTGAAAGACATATGCTTTTGTCCGCCTATGTATTGGTACCCGGTAGTCATTTCGGTGCCATGTGGCGCCATCCCTATAGTGAAGTCGATTACTGCCGCCGGGAGTTATTCGAAAGCTTGGCGTTGTCGTTGGAGCGGGGCGGTTTTGACTATGCCTTTATTCCTGAATCGTTGGCGCTACCAATGGGCGCTGATGGTCACTACGAAACCATGGTGAAGGCCGGTGGGGTGGGCACTGTGCGTCATGATCCGGTGGCGCTCGTATCTGCGATGCTATCAGTGACACGCCAGTTGAAGTTCACCGTGACCCTGTCTACGACATTCAACGAACCCTATCACTTGGCGCGTACCTTGAGCACGCTTGACCATTTCAGTAATGGGCGAATGGCATGGAATGTGGTGACCTCGGCCGGCCCCAGCAATCACCTCAATTTTGCTCACTTGCCCCCGCTCAGCCACGAGGATCTCTTTACCCGTGCAGACGAAGTGCTCCAGGTATGTCGGGGACTTTGGGGGGGGTGGGAGAAGAACGCGGTCGTGGCAGATAAGGCTAGCGGGGTGTACGCCGACACGGGGCGCATCCATCCCATTGCGCACAACGGACGGTTTTTCGATGTGCAGGGACCCTTGACCCTGCCGCGCGGACCAGGGGCGGAGCCAGGGCCGGTGTTGATGATGGCGGGCACCTCAGCGCGCTTTTGTGATTTTGCCGCCCGCTGGGGTGAGGTCGTTTTTGCGATCCAGAGTGATGGCGCCGGAATGCGTAAGTTGCGTGCCGATATCCGGGCCAGTGCCGCCCGGTATGGTCGGGACCCTGAAGCTATCCGCTTGATGGCGGCTGTGCAGCCTGTGATCGGCGAGACAATGGACATCGCCAAGGCAAGAGCGGCGTATCTGGACTCGCTGATCACCGATGACGCCGCGATGTCGTTCTTCGCCGTCATGTTTGGCGGCGATTTGTCCTCCGTAAAAAAGCAGATGACGCTTCAGTCTTTCCTGGACATGCGTGGGTATTCACGCACGGTCGATGCCGGCGGATTGATGCCGTGGCTGGCACAGCTGATGGATGAGGACCCGAACATGCCGGTCATTGAGGCCGCACGAAGGTTTTCTGGCAGTACCGGCACCCCGCGGCTGGTGGGTACCGGGGCCGATATCGCCGACCAGTTAGAAGCGTTGTTTGCCGATAGCTGCGACGGTTTTGTCATCACCCCTACCCATTTCCCTGGAACGTTCGATGAATTTGCGCATGCCGTGATGCCTGAGTTGCGTGCTCGCGGCCTAATTGCAGTGGGATGATGTGTATGGATCAGTATTTTGCAACAACATCAGCGGCACAACAGTCTTGGGCTCGCTCTGATCAAATCGTAGATCCTGGGGTAGAGACCGTTACAGCGCTTTTTGAACGGCAGGTCGCAAGAACACCGCAAGCGACTGCACTGATCCAGGATAATGTTTGCCTGAATTATGCCCAGTTGGAGGCAGCGGCCAACCGGCTGGCTCACTATCTGCTTGGGCAGCGCGTTGGTCCGGAAGCAATCGTGGCGCTGGCTCTGCCGCGCTCGGAAGAAATGGTCATCGCGCTATTGGCCGTCCTGAAAGTGGGTGCTGCCTATCTGCCGCTCGACCCCAGCTATCCCCAGGAGCATCTTCGCTTTATGGTGGCGGATGCCGAGGCGACGTGTTTACTGACTACCAACGCACTGCGTGTCAGCCTGGCCGAGGTTGTCGGCTGTGTGCCGGCCGTATGCTTGGATGATTCGGCATTCAGAGACAACCTTGCGCACTATCCCGACTACCCGCTGACTCAAGCGCAGCGAACGATTGCATCCAGTCGACTTCACCCCGCCTACATCATCTATACCTCCGGTTCGACCGGTCGGCCTAAGGGCGTGATAGGGCTACACGACGGCCTGATTAATCGCTTGGCCTGGATGGCCAGTCACTACCCCTTCGGTGCGGGAGAAGTGGTCTTCGCTAAAAGCTCCCTCAGTTTCATTGATGGCACCACGGAGTTGCTGGCACCGCTGGTGTCTGGTGCCACTGTCGTGCTTGCGTCGGCCAAATCCGGCCAGGATGCGGCACGGTTGGCACGGGAGCTGGCAGCTTTCAAGGCCGGGCGTATTACCGTCGTGCCTAGCCTGTTGGCAGCGCTGTTGGATGAGGGGAGTGTCCAGGATCTGCGAACGTGCCAATTGTGGTTCACCAGCGGTGAACGCCTGCCCAAGGCGCTGGCTGAGCGTTTTGTCCAATTGCTGCCGGATGCCCGTTTGGTCAATCTGTATGGATCGTCAGAGGTCAGTGGCGATTGCCTGTATTCGGTCTACAGCGGTGGTGAACCGCAGATCGGACAACCCGTGCCGAATAACCAAGTGTATGTGCTGGATGAGCAATTACGCCCCAGCCAGGCGGGTGAGGTCGGTGAGTTGTATGTGGGTGGGCGCCATCTTGCCCGAGGGTATCTACGGCGCGCGGCCTTGACGGCCGAGCGGTTTGTCGCCAATCCATTTGGCCCGATCGGGTCGTGCCTCTTTCGTACGGGTGATCGGGTGCGCAAGGGCGCCGAGGGCGAGTTCGAGTTCATTGGGCGCGAAGACCAGCAGGTCAAAATTCGTGGCTTTCGTATCGAACTGGGCGAGATCGAGTCTGCCTTAATGGAGGCTCCGGGGGTGACCCAAGCAGTGGTCACCGTGGGTGAGCACCGTTCAGGCGAAATGGCATTAATCGCTTACCTGGTTCCTGGGGCGGATTATGACCGCCATGAAGTGAGGGCCTGGTTGGCCAGTCGTGTTGTGGACTACATGCTTCCAGCGACGTTTATCGAGCTGGCCGCACTGCCACATACGCCAAACGGCAAAATCGATCGACTTGCCTTGCCGGCAGCAACAAGGCAAGTCGGGACAAAAATGGCTAGCACTCGGCAGCAACAGATGTTGGTGGATCTGTTTGCGCAGATACTCGATTTGGACCAGGTCGGTATCGATGACAACTTCTTCGAGCTCGGCGGGCATTCGCTGCTGGCTAGCCGGTTGGTTAGCCGGGTTCGCCGAGTGTTTGGCGTGGAGTTGACCGTCAGTGCGCTCTTTGACGCGCCAACCGTAGCGCAGTTCACGTGTCTACTGGATCAGGCCGAAAGCGGTCGACCGGCTTTGGCACCGCGCCAGGCGCGGGCTCAGGTGCCACTGTCCTTCGGGCAAGAAGCGTTGTGGTTATTGTCGCGGTTGGAGGAGGACGCGTTAACTAGCTACCACCTTCCTTACGCGTTCGATATGCAAGGCTGTGTCGATATCCCCGCACTTGATCAAGCCATGAGTGATCTGGTTGCAAGGCACGAAGTGCTGCGTACGCTGTTCAAGCCCTCCGCGACCGTCAGCTATCAATCCGTGCTTGCGCAGGATTCTCTGTCTGGCCTGTTGATGACCCAGGATGTCACTGACGCGCAACTGGTACCGTCAATGGCACAAGCACTACGTCAGCCATTTGATCTTGAGCATGACTTGCCGTTACGTGCCTGGCTGTTCTGTATGGGCAGGGAACGCAGTGTGTTGTTGTTCAATCTTCACCATGCTGCCGCCGATGGCGCGTCGATACCGGTGTTCTTCGGGGATTTGGCCAAGGCTTATACCTCCAGGTGTGCAGGTCACAAACCCGTTCTTGCTGCACTGCCCGTTCAGTATCGTGACTTTTCCCAATGGCAATGCGAGGTACTGGGTTCGCCCAATGACCCCGCCAGCCTGGCTTACCGCCAGCTCGCGTTCTGGCGTGACACGCTGGCCAACTTGCCGCAGGAATTGGCGTTGCCCACGGATCGCACGCGCCCGGCCGGTGCCTTGCGCGCAGCAGGAAGCATCGACTTTCGGCTCGGTTCGGCGCTGTTGCAACGGCTGCAGGCGCTTGCGCTAGCCTGTCGAGCCAGCTTATTCATGATCTTGCATGCCGCCCTGGCGGCCTTGCTTGAGCGCTTGGGGGTTGGGCACGATTTGCCGATTGGTACCCCGACTGATGGTCGCACCGACGATCAGTTAAAAAACCTCGTCGGTTATTTTGTCAATAGTGTTCTGCTGCGTACTGACACCTCAGGTAATCCCCGTTTTGTCGAATTGGTACAGCGGGTCCGTGAAGTTGATCTTCGCGCATTTGCACACCAGGACGTTCCGTTTGGCTGGGTGGTCGAAATGCTCAATCCTGAGCGCATGCCCAGCCGCCACCCGCTGTTCCAGGTGATGCTCAATGTCGAGTATGCCGACCCCGAGGTCTTGAGTCTTCCCGGCCTGAGTGTAGCGCCACGCCCCGTGAACGCCGACCAGGCGAAATTTGATCTGGTATTTGAGTTCAGCGTGGGTCAGCACGACGCCAGCGCACGTTTGGAATACGCCAAGGAACTCTTTGATCAGGCGACGGCGCAACGCATTGCTGATTACTTTCTGTATTTGCTGGAACAGGTGGTCGCTGACCCGGATCGCAAACTCAGCGATTTTCAGATCATGTCGCCACAAGAGCTTGGCCGCGTGAGTGCCTGGAGTCGAGGGGCAGAGTCAGAGCCATTCCAGGCGCAAAGTATTTATGCCTGTTTTGAGCAGCAGGTCCAGCGTCAACCCGAACACGTGGCGCTGCGCGATAACGCGCGAATGCTGACTTATGGTGAGCTTGACCGCCAAGCCAATCGCCTGGCGAATCGCCTTCGATCCCTTGGGGTCACACTCGAAACACGGGTAGCGGTTGCTATCGAACGCAGTATCGAGCAAGTGGTCGCGACACTGGCCGTGCTCAAAGCGGGGGGCTGTTATGTGCCGTTGTACGCCGGGCTACCGCTGGAGCGTCGTCAGCGCATTCTGGATGAAACCGCCTGTCATCTGGTACTGACCCATGATCCCGAGTTTGTCAGGGGCGATGGTCCCGCCGTGTTGCTCGTGAACGCGACCGTGCTTGCCGAAGGCGATGAGCGAGAGCGGCAGGTCGAGGTGCCACCGTCGGCGCTGGCCTACATCATGTACACCTCTGGTTCGACCGGTGAGCCCAAAGGTATCGAGGTGGCCCAGTCGGGGATTATCGCCATGGTTGCTGACCCCTGTTGGGGCGCGGGACGCCATCGGGTTGTATTGCATTCCCCGTATGCTTTCGACGCCAGCACCTTTGAGTTGTGGTTGCCGCTGCTTACCGGTGGAGAAGTGATCGTTGCGCCGCCAGGCCCCATGACGCCGGAGTCTCTGCGCGCACTCTGCAAGACGTACGGCGCCAGCACGATCTTCCTCACATCGAGTTTGCTGAATGTGATCGTACAGGAGGATATCGACAGCCTCAGTCAGTTGCAGTACCTGGGTTCTGGCGGAGAGGCCGCGTCATTTTCCTCCTTTAGTCGTGTTGCCCGGCATTGCCCCTCCCTGAACTTGATCAATATGTACGGCCCTACCGAGATGACGGTCTATGCGACTCGCTACCTCTGCACGCCGGCGCAGGGGATGCGCAATCCCATACCCATTGGGAGTGCGCGTTTAAATACCAGCGTGTACGTATTGGATGAGCAACTGCGTTATTGCCCAATCGGGGTTACAGGCGAGTTGTATCTAGCGGGTAATGGTCTTGCCCGCGGTTATTTGGGGTTACCCGTCAAAACGGCCGAACGGTTTGTGGCGAACAAGTTCGCTTCGACGGGTGAGCGCATGATGCGTACCGGAGACCTGGCCCGCTGGCGCGAGGATGGGCAGTTGGAGTTCGTCGGTCGCGATGACGCGCAAGTCAAAATACGTGGTTTTCGCATTGAGCTCGGTGAGATAGAGACTGCGTTGCTAGGCGAGCCCGGTTTGCGGGCATGCACGGTCATGGTTCGCGAGGACGTGCCCGGCAAGAAGCGTTTGGTGGCGTATGTCGTTGTCAGCGACGGGTACAACGAGGCCGCGGTTCAGGCTTCGCTAGGCAAACGGTTGCCTGACTACATGGTGCCTGCTGCTTTTGTCACCCTGAGTGCTCTGCCTATCAATGCGAATGGCAAAATCGACCGCAAGCTGCTTCCCGCGCCGCAACGGTTGTCGGGTACTGGCCGGGCGCCGTCAACTCCGCGCGAGGCCGAGTTGGTGCGGTTGTTCGGTACGTTGCTAGGCATTGATGGCGTGTCAGTCGACGACTCGTTCTTTGCTTTGGGCGCAGACAGCATTCTGTCGATTCAACTGGTTAGCCGGGCTCGTTCGGCAGGTTTGGCCCTGACACTGGCGGAAGTTTTCCGGCACAAGACGCCAGCCGCCCTGGCAGCCATGGCGCGTGATGTGGAACCAGCCTTGACACCCTCGGATGCACCGCTGGGTGGGCTGACACAAGACGAGCTGGACCGGTTGTCCACGGCGCTGCCCGATATCCAAGAGGTACTTCCCCTGTCGCCGTTGCAGCAAGGTCTGCATTTTCACTCGCTGTACGAAACCCAAGGGCCGGACCCGTATCTGGTGCAACTGGTGTTGACGCTGGACGGGCCGTTGGATGTGGCCGTGCTGCGTGCGGCGGTGCAGGCGTTGTTCGCCCGGCACGAGGCGCTGCGCATTGCGATTCCGCAAGTCGAGGGGCTGGAGCCGCTGGTACAAGTGGTGTGCAAACATGTGAGCGTGCCCTGGTTTGAGGTTGATCTGTCAGCAGAAGCCGACCCCGAGGCTGCATGGCAAGCGCTCCTGGAGGCCGACCGAGGTGAGCGCCTGGACTTGGCGCTGGCACCGCTGGCGCGGTTCCGGCTGGTGCGGTTCGGGCCGACGCGCTACCGCCTGTTGATGACCAACCATCACATGTTGCTTGATGGCTGGTCGATGCCGATCCTGGTGCAGGACCTGTTGGCCTTGTACGGCGGTGAGGTGCTGGGGACTGGGCCGGCGCTGCGTGAGCAGTTTGCCTGGTTGGCGACCCAAGACAAAGCTGCGGCCCACAGCGCCTGGCGAGACGCGTTGGCCGGGCTGGAGGGGCCGACGCTGTTGGCGGGGCAGGCGTTGACGGTGTCGCCGACGGGCTTGCGGCAGCAGGCAGTAAGCGTGGACCTCGATGCGAGCCTGACCAGCGCATTGGAGGCTCTGGCCAAACGTCATGAGTTGACGTTGGGTACCGTATTGCAGGGCGCTTGGGCGATCCTGTTGAGCCGTCAGACAGGCCAGCACGATGTAGTGTTCGGCATCACGGTTTCGGGCCGTCCGGCTGAATTGACGCGAGTGGAGCAGCGCATCGGGTTGTTTATCAACACCGTACCGCTACGGGTTGTGCTGGCGCCGCAGGAGCCGTTGATGGACTTGCTGGGCCGCATTCAGTCGGCTCAGGCGAACCTGCTGGCGCATCAACACCTGGGGCTGACAGAAATTCAAGGTCAGGCCGGTTACGGCGAACTGTTTGACAGCCTGGTGGTGTTCGAAAACTACCCGTTCGAAGGCCAGTGGCCGACGGTGCGTGGGGTCACGCTCAGTGCGTTGGATGCCCACGATGCGACGCACTACCCGGTGAGCTTGATGGTGCAACCTGCAGAGCAACTCACGTTGCGCCTGGATTATCGGCCGGATGTCGTCACGCCGGTGCAGGCTCGGGCCTGGCTGACGTGCCTGGAAACGATTTTGCAGGGCCTGGCCCAGCCGGGTGAGCGGTCGTTGGCGCAGTTGCACACACTCAGCGCGCAGGAAAAGGCAGCGCTGCAGCAGTGGAATGCAACAGACCGCGAGGTTGGGGCATGGGACGTGGTCGAACGTTTCATGGCGCAGGCGAAGCTGACGCCGCAGGCCATCGCGATTGAACAGGGCGATGAGTGCATGACCTATGCGCAACTGGATGATCAGTCGAGCCGCCTGGCGCAGACGCTGCTGCAAGAAGGGATCGGGGCCGAGGATCTGGTGGCGGTGATGCTACCGCGGACACCGGCGATGGTGGTGGCGTTACTGGGGGTGCTCAAGAGCGGCGCGGCTTACTTGCCGCTCGACCCCAGCTACCCGCCGCAACGCTTGCAGGCGATGCTCGAGGATGCACGGCCTAAGCGCGTGTTGGACAGCCTGGTGCTGCCCTTGGCCACGACACGGCCGTCGGTATTGCCCCGGAATGATCGAGACCAACTGGCCTATGTCATTTACACCTCGGGGTCGACTGGCAGGCCGAAGGGGGTTGCTGTCACACATCGAGGTATATCCAGCCTGGTGGAGGCTCAGGCAGAGCGCTTCGGTATCGATAGCAAAGCACGTGTCTTGCAGTTCGCGTCGGTGTCCTTCGATGCTTCAGTCTCTGAAGTCTTTATCACATTGCTCAGCGGTGCCCGGCTCGTGCTGGCCGATGCCCAACTGATGTCGGCGCAAAGGCTGGCCGGGTTGGTCGAGCGCCAGCACATCACATGCGCGACATTGCCGCCGGCGTTGCTGTCAGTCATGGATCCGAAATCATTTCCGAGCGACTGCACCATCGTGATGGCAGGTGAGGCCGCGAATGCCAATACCGTCCTGCGTTGGGCAAAGGGACGCAGGCTCATCAACGCTTACGGGCCGACCGAGTCGACCGTGTGTGCCACCATGACTCTGCCTTTGTGTGCGCAGGAATCGGCGCAACTGTCGATCGGGCGCCCAATCTGGAACACCCGGGTGTATGTGCTCGATAGCGGCCTGCTGCCATGCCCGGTGGGGGTGAGCGGCGACCTTTATATTGCGGGCGCAGGACTGGCGCGCGGTTATCTGGGGCAACAGGTGTTGACGGCGGAACGCTTTGTGGCCGACCCGTTCGCTGACGGAGGGACTCGCATGTACCGTACCGGCGACCTGGCATGCTGGCGAGCAGACGGTAGCCTGATGTTTCAAGGGCGTAGCGATCAGCAGGTGAAGATCCGTGGCTTCCGCATTGAGCTGGGCGAAATTGAAGCGCAGCTGTCGGCACAGGCAGGAGTGACAGCGTGTGCCGTGACGGTGCGGGACGGACGGCTCGCGGCCTACGTGGTGCCTGGGGAGGATTATGACGAAGTGTCGGTTCAGACCGGATTGGCTCTGGTGCTGCCGGATTACATGGTGCCCCGTCTGTTCATGACCCTGGTCGCACTGCCACAGACGCCGAACGGCAAACTTGACCGCAAGGCATTGCCGGCTCCGCGCAGTGCAGCGGGTACGGGCCGGGCACCGGCAACGGCACAGGAAGCACAGCTGGTGCAGCTGTTTGCCCAAGTGTTGGGGCTGGAGCAGGTAGGGGTGGACGATTCGTTTTTTGCCCTGGGCGGGGACAGTATCTTGTCCATTAAATTGGTAAGTCGGGCTCGACTGGTCGGGCTTACCTTCGCGCCTGCCGATGTGTTTATGCAACGCACGCCCGCCCGGCTGGCCCTGGTGGTTCGTAGCCAAACGCCGGTTGCCCTGGGTTGGGATGATGGAACCGGCAGGATTGAACCGACGCCGGTCATGCAATGGTTTGGCTCGCGTGGCGGACCGTTGGCCAAGTTCAGTCAGTCGATGTTGATCGAGTTGCCTCAAGGCGTTCAGCAAAAGCCGTTGTTCCAGGCCTTGCAGGCCGTGCTGCAGCATCATGCATTGCTGGGGGCGACATTGGCTCCGGATGGCGGGTTGGAGGTGCCGGCTGCGCAGCAGGCGATTACCGACACGGCTGTTAAGCGTATCGATGTGACGACGCTGATATCTCGGGCGTTATCCGACACCATCGCTGCGGCCCAGCAGGATGCAGAACAACGTCTGGCACCGCAGCAAGGCCGGATGGCACACATTGCCTGGTTTGACCGTGGCGATGCAGCCGGGTGGCTGTTATTGACGCTGCATCATTGGGTGGTCGATGGCGTTTCGTGGCGCATCCTGATCGAAGATCTGGCGCAGGCGTATGACCAAGCCAGTTCGGCGGCGGCCATTGCCTTGCCGCCAGTGCCCACTTCATTCAAACACTGGACCACACACCTGCAGGCTCAAGCCTACGCCCCGGAACGCCTGGCCGAGCTTGACTGGTGGCACGAGACGCTGTCGGTAGACGAACTCCAGCTTGGCGACCGGCCATTATCCGCACAAGACACGGCAGGCGACGCCGGTCGTGTGGTGCGCCGTCTGAATGCCCGTGCGACCAGACGATTGTTGGGTGAAGTGCCGGCGTTGTTCAACTGTGGTGTCAACGATGTCTTGCTTGCAGCCCTGGCTCTCGCTGTGGCGGATTGGCGTAAAACGGCAGGGCCGATGTTGATCGATATTGAGGGGCACGGCCGTGAGCCAGGGGAGAGTGGTCTGGATCTGTCCCGCACCATCGGCTGGTTCACAACATTGAGCCCGCTCAGTATTGATCTCACTGCGATGGACCTTGCCGACGCATGGGCGGGAGGTCCGGCTTTCGCCAGCCTGATCAAGGATGTCAAGGAGCGCTTGCGCCGGGTGACCGACCACGGTCTCGGGTTTGGTCTGTTGCGCTGGCTGAACGAGCAGACCCGACCTGCGTTGGCGGCCTGTCGGGTGCCGCAAATCGCCTTCAACTATCTGGGGCGCTTCGGCAGTGCAGGGGGGGCATGGTCTCCAGTCGCTGGTGGTCTGTCCCTGGACGGTGGCATTGATCCTCAGATGCCGTTGGGGCACGTACTCTCGCTTGATGCGTTGGTGGTGGAAAATGCCCAGACCGTAGAGCTTGAGGCGCATTGGACATTTGCCACTGGCTTGCTTGACGAGGTTCGGGTGCAAGGACTGGCCGAGCGATGGGTGGATGCCCTGAACGTGGCGGCAAGCTTGCAGAGCGGAGGGCTGACCCCATCAGATGTGCCGCTGGGTGGGCTGACACAAGACGAGCTGGACCGGTTGTCCACAGCGTTGCCCGACATCCAAGAAGTACTCCCTCTGTCGCCATTGCAGCAAGGTCTGCATTTTCACTCGCTGTACGAAACCCAAGGGCCGGACCCGTATCTGGTGCAACTGGCGCTGACGCTGGACGGGCCGTTGGATGTGGCCGTGCTGCGTGCGGCGGTGCAGGCGTTGTTCGCCCGGCACGAGGCGCTGCGCATTGCGATTCCGCAAGTCGAGGGGCTGGAGCCGCTGGTACAGGTGGTGTGCAAACACGTGAGCGTGCCCTGGTTTGAGGTTGATCTGTCAGCAGAAGCCGACCCCGAGGCTGCATGGCAAGCGCTCCTGGAGGCCGATCGAGGGGAACGCCTGGACTTGGCGCTGGCACCGCTGGCGCGGTTCCGGCTGGTGCGGTTCGGGCTGACGCGCTACCGCCTGTTGATGACCAACCATCACATGTTGCTTGATGGCTGGTCGATGCCGATCCTGGTGCAGGACCTGTTGGCCTTGTACGGCGGTGAGGTGCTGGGGACTGGGCCGGCGCTGCGTGAGCAGTTTGCCTGGTTGGCGACCCAAGACAAAGCTGCGGCCCGCAGCGCCTGGCGAGACGCATTGGCCGGGCTGGAGGGGCCGACGCTGTTGGCGGGGCAGGCGTTGACGGTGTCGCCGACGGGCTTGCGGCAGCAGGCAGTAAGCGTGGACCTCGATGCGAGCCTGACCAGCGCATTGGAGGCTCTGGCCAAACGTCATGAGTTGACGTTGGGCACCGTATTGCAGGGCGCTTGGGCGATCCTGTTGAGCCGTCAGACAGGCCAGCACGATGTAGTGTTCGGCATCACGGTTTCGGGCCGTCCGGCTGAATTGACGCGAGTGGAGCAGCGCATCGGGTTGTTTATCAACACCGTACCGCTAAGGGTCGTGCTGGCGCCGCAGGAGCCGTTGATGGACTTGCTGGGCCGCATTCAGTCGGCTCAGGCGAACCTGCTGGCGCATCAACACCTGGGGCTGACAGAAATTCAAGGGCAGGCCGGTTACGGCGAACTGTTTGACAGCCTGGTGGTGTTCGAGAACTACCCGTTCGAAGGCCAGTGGCCGATGGTGCGTGGGGTCACGCTCAGTGCATTGGATGCCCACGATGCGACGCACTACCCGGTGAGCTTGATGGTGCAACCTGCAGAGCAACTCACGTTGCGCCTGGATTATCGGCCGGATTTCGTCACGCCGGTGCAGGCTCGGGCCTGGCTGACGTGCCTGGAAACGATTTTGCAGGGCCTGGCCCAGCCGGGTGAGCGGTCGTTGGCGCAGTTGCACACACTCAGCGCGCAGGAAAAGGCAGCGCTGCAGCAGTGGAATGCAACAGACCGCGAGGTTGGGGCAGGGGACGTGGTCGAACGTTTCATGGCGCAGGCGAAGCTGACGCCGCAGGCCATCGCGATTGAACAGGGCGATGAGTGCATGACCTATGCGCAACTGGATGATCAGTCGAGCCGCCTGGCGCAGACGCTGCTGCAAGAAGGGATCGGGGCCGAGGATCTGGTGGCGGTGATGCTACCGCGGACACCGGCGATGGTGGTGGCATTACTGGGGGTGCTCAAGAGCGGCGCGGCTTACTTGCCGCTCGACCCCAGCTACCCGCCGCAACGCTTGCAGGCGATGCTCGAGGATGCACGGCCTAAGCGCGTGTTGGACAGCCTGGTGCTGCCCTTGGCCACGACACGGCCGTCGGTATTGCCCCGGAATGATCGAGAACAACTGGCCTATGTCATTTACACCTCGGGGTCGACCGGCAGGCCGAAGGGGGTTGCCATTACGCGGGGCGCCCTGGCGAATTTCCTGGCGATGATGCAACACACGCTGGCGTTATCGGCGTCGGATCGTTTACTGGCGGTGACCACCCTTGGGTTTGATATCGCGGGTCTCGAGCTGTTTTTACCCTTACTGGTCGGGGCCGTCATATTGCTGGCCAGGACTGAGGAAGTGCGCAACCCGAGCCGCCTGGTCGAACGTGTTCGACTGGATCGGGCGACAGTCATTCAGGCGACGCCGGCCTTGTGGGAGGCCATCCTGGCAGAGCAGCCGTCGTTATCGTTGCAGACTGCCTTGGTTGGTGGCGAAGCGATCGGTGGACGTCTGGCGATCGGGCTGCGCAACCATGCAACACGCGCGTTTAACGTCTATGGACCGACCGAAACCACCATCTGGTCGACCTGCCAGGAGATCACCCACCACGCAACCGGGGCGCCACCTATTGGTCGGCCACTTTGGAACACCCGGGTGTATGTGCTCGATAGCGGCCTGCTGCCATGCCCGGTGGGGGTGAGCGGCGACCTTTATATTGCGGGCGCAGGACTGGCGCGCGGTTATCTGGGGCAACAGGTGTTGACGGCGGAACGCTTTGTGGCCGACCCGTTCGCTGACGGAGGGACTCGCATGTACCGTACCGGCGACCTGGCATGCTGGCGAGCAGACGGTAGCCTGATGTTTCAAGGGCGTAGCGATCAGCAGGTGAAGATCCGTGGCTTCCGCATTGAGCTGGGCGAAATTGAAGCGCAGCTGTCGGCACAGGCAGGAGTGACAGCGTGTGCCGTGACGGTGCGGGACGGACGGCTCGCGGCCTACGTGGTGTCTGGGGAGGATTATGATGAAGTGTCGGTTCAGACCGGATTGGCTCTGGTGCTGCCGGATTACATGGTGCCCCGTCTGTTCATGACCCTGGTCGCACTGCCACAGACGCCGAATGGCAAACTTGACCGCAAGGCATTGCCGGCTCCGCGCAGTGAGGCCGGTACGGGCCGGGCACCGGCTACGCGGAAGGAAGTACAGTTGGCGCAGCTGTTTGCCCAAGTGTTGGGGCTGGAGCAGGTAGGGGTAGACGATTCGTTCTTTGCACTGGGAGGGCATTCGTTACTGGCGGCCAGTTTGATCAAGCGCATTCGTCAGATCACTCATGTTGATTTGAGCCTGCGATGGCTATTCGATTCACCTACCGTAGCCGCACTTGCAGCCAGGCTTAACGATGGCGAGGAAGTTTCGGCATTACCCGTGTTGCTGCCTTTGCATCAGGTCGACGGTGGTCAACGATTGTTCTGCGTGCATCCGGGCTATGGTCTGAGTTGGAGCTACGCCAGTTTCATCCCCTATGTGGGCGCGAGCGCTTCGCTATACGGACTGCAATCGCCTGCGTTAAGTGCCCAGCCGTTGGCGGGCTCGATCAGCGAGCTGGCTTCACAGTATCTCCAGGCGGTCCGCCAGGTTCAGCCGACAGGACCCTATCGTCTGCTGGGATGGTCATTTGGCGGGCTGGTAGCGCACGCCATGACGCAACAACTGGAGGCGATGGGCGAGCAGGTCGATTGGCTGGTGCTGCTCGACAGCCAGTTGGCCGATTCTGAGCCACTGCCGAGCATCAGTGCGCCAGAGCATCTCGATAATCTGTTCCGAGTGCTTGGTTACCCGGCGCCCGTACCGGCACCCACACGCGAAACCGTTCGGTGGGAGGAGGTTGCTGCCTATCTGGGCTCCCACGACAGCCCGTTTGCTTTCTTGCCGATCAGCGTATTCGACACGTTGCTGGACGTGAGTTTGCATCACTACAGGCTATCCGCGGACTTTAGCCCGCCTGCTATCCAGGCTCCCCTGATCTATTTGCGTGCGGCCAATGCGACCGACCCCCATTCGATCAATGCATGGCGAGCGAGTACCCGCGGCGGTTTCCGACTGTATGACGTGCCGGCAAATCACGACGATCTGACCCAGCCGGCCGCTGTCGCGCAAATCGGTCCCATCCTTCAGTCCCTGTTAATGGAGTAGATACGAGAATGATCCACGACCCTCATCGTTTGTCACCTGCGCCCGCAGCAACGGATAGACCGTTTACAGGAGAAGGCTATCTCAGAAGTCTGCAGGATGATCGCTGTGTCTATTTGAATGGCGAGCGTGTTGTCGACGTGACGCAACACTCAGCCTTTCGTCAAGCGGCGCGCTCTGTGGCCATGTTGTACGACGCGCTACATGATCCGGTCCAACAGTCGGTCCTGACCTGCCCGACCGATACCGGCAATGGCGGCTTTACTCACCGGTCGTTTCTTCACTGTGCAGATGCCGGACAACTGATCGCGCAACAGAAGGCTATCGCGGCCTGGTCAAGGCTCAATTATGGCTGGATGGGGCGCACGCCGGACTACAAGGCGTGCTTCATGAATACCCTCGGTATCAACGCAAGCTACTACGGCTCTTTTGCCGATAATGCTCGCAACTGGTACCAGCGCACTCAGGAGCAGGCGCTGTTCATCAGCCATGCTATCGCCAATCCACCGGTTGATCGTGCGTGTCCCGAGCAGACCGGCGACGTCTACATCCACGTTGAAGAGGAGGTCGATGGCGGCCTGATTATCTCGGGGGCCAAAGTGGTGGCCACCTCGGCGGCGCTGAGCCAGTACGCCTTTGTCAGTCACCATGCCGGCATCAATAGCAAGAACGTCATGTTCCTGGTGCCGATGAATACGTCTGGGATCAAGGTGATTTGCCGCAGTTCCTACGAGTGGCAATCGGCCTCTAACTTGACGCCCTTCGATGCGCCACTGTCTTCGCGATTCGACGAAAACGACGCCATTCTGGTCTTCGACCGGGTGTTTGTGCCTTGGTCGGCGGTGCTGCACTACGGCCCTCAGGGGTTATCGGAGCGCTTTCCGACCGATTCCGGCATCTTGCAGGGGACCTGTTTCCAGGCGTGTATCCGACTCTCAGTCAAGCTCGATTTCTTTGTCGGCCTCCTCACCAAGGTCTTGCATGCCACCAGCGGCGATGCCTTCCGTGGCAACCAGGTCTTGCTGGGCGAAGTTATTGCGCTGCGTCACCTGTTCTGGTCACTGGCCAATACCATGGCCAGAGAGCCGGACCGTTGGCTTGATGGCGCGGTACTGCCCAATCTGCATGCGGCGCTGGCCTACAGAGCCATGGCGCCGGATGCCTATGGCCGAGTAAAGGAGATCATCAACAAGATAGTGGCTTCGGCGCTGATTTATCTGCCGTCGTCGGCCAAGGACTTTGCCAATCCTGAGATCGACGCTTACCTGGCCCGCTACGTGCGCGGTTCTAACGGTACCGGGCACCGTGAGCGCATCAAATTGCTGAAGTTGCTGTGGGACTGCGTCGGCACCGAGTTCGCTGGGCGGCATGAACTGTATGAGCGCAACTACGCTGGCAATCATGAGGAAATCAAACTGCATCTGCAGTTGATGGCCAAGCAGGAGGGTTCTCTGTCTGCAATGACGCAGATGGTTGAACGCTGCTTGGCGGATTACGACGAAAATGGCTGGATCAATCCTGTCTGGAGAAATAGCAATGAACCCGTTCGATAATGAAGATGGTCAGTTCCTGGTCCTGAGCAACGATGAAGGGCAGCACTCCCTGTGGCCGGCCTTTTCCCAGGTTCCGGATGGCTGGCAAGTCTTGTTCGGTGCAGCGCCACGTCAAGACTGCGTGACCTACATTGCGCAAAGCTGGACAGACATGCGACCCGCCAGTCTACGGCAGCGACAGGGGTAGGACGTTCGCCATCGGTGCTCATGGATAAGCCAGGCGGGCTGATGATGCACTGACGCTCTTAGCCGAACCCGCCCCGAGTCTGAGCCGGGGTGGGATCTCGGGTTCCCAACGGATATCCATCTCCCGTGGCCTATAAAGTTGTAAGTTCGTGTTCAACGGCCTTCGATCACCCACAAAATTTATTGGTTTGCAGCAACAATTTTTCTTGTTGGACACCCCCCGGCCCAAGCGGCAAAGATGCCGCCACTGTCGCTCGACCTTCCAGGTCAACAATAAAAAAACCTAGCCGACTGCACGCCACTTTCATGCTGTGAGCCCTTTGCCCACATCCTGCTGTAATGGCGCCGCAGCGCGCACTAAAGGACCTCTCCGCCATGCAAACAGTTGTGAACTTATGGCCGTTGATCGGCGTACTCGTCATCGTGGTCGGCTTTGTATTGCGCTTCAATCCGTTGTTGGTGGTCACCGCCGCCGCCATCGCCACCGGGCTCGCCGCCCAATTCCCGCTGGAAAAAATACTGACTTCCATGGGGGATGGCTTTCTTCAGACCCGCGCCCTGCAATTGATTCTGTTATTACCGCTGGCGGTGATCGGCTTGTTGGAGCGCCATGGCTTGCGCCTGCATGCACAAAACTGGATCGCCCGCTTCGAACGTGCCACGGTCGGGCGCTTGCTGATCATGTATCTGTTTGTGCGTGAGTCCACGGCGGCCATGGGGTTGACCAGCCTGGGTGGCCATCCGCAAATGGTGCGGCCGCTCTTGGCGCCGATGGCCGAAGGCGCAGCGGAAAAACGCTTTGGCAAGCTGCCGGATAAGCTGCGCCATAAGGTTCTGGCCATGTGCGCCGCCACCGACAACGTCGGGTTGTTTTTTGGTGAGGATATCTTTGTCGCCTTCGGTGCGATTGCGTTGATGCACACCTTTTTGCTGGGTTCTGGAATTGATGTGGAGCCGTTGCACATTGCAGTATGGGGCATCCCGACGGCGATCTGTGCCTTCATCATTCATGCGATCCGGCTCCATCGCTTCGATCGACGACTGACCCGCGAGATGAGCCCCGCCGGCGGCCCGGTGGAGGCTGCTCAATGATCATTTCCATTCAATACCTTTACTGGCTGGCGGGTGTCCTGTTGCTGATCACCGCGGGCATGATCCTGCTCGACCGTACCCACCCCAAGCGCTGGTCCAGCGCGTTGTTCTGGTTGTTGTTTGCCGTGCCGTTCCTGGCAGGGGAGCGCCTGCCCTCGGTGGCCATCGGCGTTGGTGTGGTGGTGATGGCGTTGATCGCGGGTCTGGGCGGCGTTGGTCGTGGCCAGCACGCCGAGTTGCACGACAAGGCTTCCCGCGCCAGTGCCGGGCGCCTGGGCCACAAGCTGTTTATCCCGGCGTTGGCCATACCGTTGACCACGGTGATCGGCTCGGTGTTGCTCAAGCACACCGAAATCGGCGGCGTCCCGCTGTTGGACCCGAAGAACACGACCTTTGTCTCCCTGGGCATCGGCTGCCTGATTGCGCTTGGCCTGGCTTGCTGGCTGACCCGTGATACGCCGGTACAAGCCTTGCGTGAATCGCGCCGTCTGACCGAAGCCCTGGGCTGGGCCATGGTATTGCCGCAGATGCTGGCAATGCTCGGGTTGCTGTTCAACGAGGCCGGGGTAGGCACAGCGGTCGCCCACGTCACTACCACCTATATCAACCTGGATTACAAGTGGGTGGCGGTGATGGTTTATGTGCTGGGCATGGCCTTGTTTACCGTGATCATGGGCAATGGGTTTGCGGCGTTCCCTGTCATGACTGGCGGTGTAGGCGTGCCGGTACTGGTAGGGATTTACGGCGCTAACCCTGCGGTGATGGCCGCCATCGGCATGTTTTCCGGCTATTGTGGGACGCTGATGACGCCGATGGCGGCCAACTTCAATATCGTCCCGGCGGCGTTGCTGGAGTTGCCCGATAAAAATGCGGTGATCAAGGCGCAGATACCGACTGCATTGATGATGCTTCTGGTCAATATCGTGCTGCTCTACCTGTTGATGTGAGACCACTATGCAAATTGTGCTGCTGACGGGCTTCGAGCCTTTTGATAACGACCGGGTGAACCCCTCGTGGGAGGCCGTGCGCCAGTTGGATGGCGTGCTGTTGAGCGAGGATGTGCAGATAGTTGCGCGTTGCTTGCCCTGCGCATTCGCCACCGCTGCCGAGAGCCTGCTCCGGTGGATCCACGAATTGCACCCGGTCATGGTCATCGCCACGGGCTTGGGCCCTGGGCGTAGCGATATTTCCATCGAGCGTATTGCGATCAACGTTAACGATGCGCGTATTCCCGACAATCTGGGGGCGCAGCCGATTGATACGCCAGTGCTGGACGGCGGCCCGGCCGCGTATTTCTCGACATTGCCGATCAAGAGCATGGTCAGCTCGGTGCGCGAGGCGGGTATTGCGGCCTCGGTTTCGCAGACAGCGGGGACGTTTGTGTGCAACCAGGTGTTTTATCGGTTGCAGCATGCACTGGCGGGGTCTGCGGTGCGCAGTGGGTTTATTCATGTACCGGGCCTGCCTGAATCGGGCGAGCCGTCGATGGCGTTATCGACGGTTGTGGAGGGGCTGCGTGTTGCGGTTTCGGCAGCCTGGCAAACCCACGTCGACATCGTGCTGAGCGGTGGTCAGGTAAGCTGACGACGGGCTTTCCCTCAGACCTCACGGCCAGGGAAAAACAATTCAAAGCACGTCACGCCATCTTCACTGCTCACACGGTATCGCCCGTTATGCAAGTGCATGATGGTCGCCACGATCGACAGCCCCAGTCCGTTGGACTGGGATGACCGTTCGCGGGATTCATCAACCCGGTAAAACCGTTCGAACAAGCGTGGCAGATGCTCGGCGGGAATGGTCTGGCCGTGGTTGCTCACTTTCAGATGGATGCCCGCGTCATCAGGGATCGCCTGGATGCTCAGTTCCGAGCCCGGCGCGCCGTACTTGATGGCGTTGGCGCACAGGTTCGCCAAGGCACGCCGCAGCAGCATCGGTTCAGCCCAGATCACCCCTTCGCCCGTGGCAACAATGGGCATGTGCACATCACCGGCCAGCCCTTCGAAGTAATCCGCGATGCGTTCCACTTCATCCGCCGCGCTCAACTCCTGACGTTGGCGCAGCGCGCTGGCGGGGTCGGTGCGGGCCAGGAACAGCATGTTGTCGAGCATCCGTGCCAGGCGCTCAAGCTCTTCTACATTGGAGGCCAGCAGTTGTTGATAGCTTTCAATACTGCGGCCTTGTTGCAGGGCCACCTGGGTTTCTCCCAGCAAGTTGTTGATCGGTGTGCGCAGTTCATGCGCCATATCGGTAGATACCTGGCCCAACTGCACAAAGCCTTTGGCCAGCCGTTCGAGCATGGTGTTGAAGGCGTCGATCATGGGCAGCAGTTCTTTCGGCGTGCCGTGGCTATCGAGCCGTTCGGCCAGGTTGCCCACGCCGATGCCTTGAGTGTGCCTGGCCAGGCGACGTAACGGCAGCAGGCCACGGTGTACGAGCAGGTAACCCACCACCGCGAGGATGATCGCGGCGATGCTTGCCAGGATAAACACGTTCAAGCGATAGCTGGCGAGCATGCTGGTGCGTTCGGTCATCAGACGCCCGGTGGTGACCTGCAGGCTGCCAAGGTCTCCCGAGTCGATCGACGCAGCGACGGTGGCGAAGGGCACGCCATTTACACCGGGCAGATGGTGCACGTCGGCGAAGCCCAGCTCGCGGTCTTTG
Source organism: Pseudomonas palleroniana (assembly GCF_022836895.1). Lineage (NCBI taxonomy): Bacteria > Pseudomonadati > Pseudomonadota > Gammaproteobacteria > Pseudomonadales > Pseudomonadaceae > Pseudomonas > Pseudomonas palleroniana. Next base: position 2,667,918 of record NZ_CP092411.1, read on the forward strand.
GGCGCCGGGGGCACGGACGGTATTTCAATGTTTCCTGGGTTGACCAGCAACAAAGGCTTCTGGCCAGGTGCTGCGATGCTCAGCACCGATTCGCTGTTGCCCAGCATGTTCTGGAACAGCTCCGGCTTGGTCTTGATCAGGTCCAGGGTGTTGCTGTCGTTGAGTAGTTTGCGCAGTTGGTCGGCGCGATAGATCAGCGAAGCGTCGTCACGCTTGATCAGTTCACGTTCCAGCTCGCGGTAAAGCGCCACGCCTAATGTGGCGAGCAGGGCGAAGGCGAGCAAGGCGAAGATCAGCGCCAGGCGCAGGGTCAATGAATAATGGCGACGGTTGCTCATGGCTGGGTATCGAAGCGGTAGCCGATGCCCCGCACGCTGTGAATCAGTTTGAGCTGGAACGGATCATCGATTTTCAAGCGCAGGCGCCGTACGGCAACGTCCACCACGTTGGTGTCACTGTCGAAGTTCATGTCCCACACCCGCGAGGCAATCATCGAGCGTGATAACACCTGGTCTTGATGAGTCGCGAACAGGTGCAGCAGGGCAAACTCTTTATTGGTCAGCGTGATGCGCGTACCGGCACGGGTGACACGGCGTTTCAGGACGTCAATTTGCAGGTCGGCGATTTGCAGCTGTTCTTCTTCGCGACTGGGGCCGCGGCGGGTCAGGGTGCGCAGGCGCGCCACCAGCTCGGCGAACGAGAAGGGCTTAATCAGATAGTCATCGGCGCCCAGCTCCAGTCCCTTGATACGGTCGGCAATGTCATCGCGGGCGGTGAGAAACAGCACCGGCGTATCGGCTTCCTTGCGCAGGCGGCGCAGCACTTCCCAACCGTCCATTTTCGGCATCATCACATCCAGCACGATCACATCGAATGGCGCTTCCAGCGCTTGATGCAGTCCATCGACACCATCACGGGCGAGGCTCACCGAGTAACCCAACTCCCGCAGTCCGTTGAGCAGGTAGTTGCCGGCCTTGGGTTCGTCTTCGACTACGAGGATATTCATGGCAGGTGCCTTGGTTCGATGTGTGGCGCAAGTGTAGCCCGATCAATTCTCACTGGCACAACCGATGCCTTGCACCTGGTAGTCGAGTACGTGTTCGCGGCCCTGATGGTCCAGGTAGTTGAGACGAGCGGGGACAATGCCGCACTGCCCGTAGGTGTCGGTGCTCGATAACACTTTGTCGATGTCCAGGTGAACGAAGAAGCCGGTTTTGTCGTGGATCACGTTTGTTGCAGGGGCAGTGTCGGCGGCGAATGCCGAACCGGTGGCGAGCAAGGTGGCAAAGCCGAGGGTAAACAGTTTCATGATGGTGTCTCTTTCCAAGGGATTGCTGCCAGGTTCCGGCAGTGAGTTCACGGTAACCAGGCACCCCGAACAGCCAACCAACAGAATCATGACAAGTTTGTAATGAAGTGCCTGAGGCCCGAAGGTTTCTAGGATCAGAGAGGTGATTTTTAGGGCGCGTAACGTTTCAGGCCGGGGGATGGGCGGCCTGCCGCTTTATTCCGAGGTTGCGATGCAATGGCGTGATCCGTAGATTGCATCGGGGTCAGCCAATGTTCGCTAATAGAAGGAAAACCAGCAGTGTCCGCTCCAGGCCCCTCCTTACTGACCCAACGCTACCGTGCCTTTCTGTTCGATATGGATGGGACCCTGCTCAATTCCATTGCCGCTGCCGAACGTGTGTGGAGCCGCTGGGCGACGCGGCATGGCTTGGAGGTCGAGGCGTTCCTCGCCACGATCCATGGTGCCAGGGCCATCGATACCATCACCCGCCAGGCGTTGCCGGGCATTGATCCGGAGGTCGAAGCGCAGTGGATCACCGAGGCTGAAATCGACGATGTCCAGGGTGTTGTGGCAATTCCCGGTGCAGTCGAGTTTCTGAACAGTCTGCCAAGCGATCGATGGGCGCTGGTGACCTCGGCACCCAAGGCCTTGGCATTGCGTCGGTTGGAGGCGGCGGGCATTGCTGCGCCCGTGGTATTGGTGACGGCCGAAGATGTCGCGCGCGGCAAACCTGACCCCGCCTGTTATGTGCTCGGCGCGCAGCGCTTGGGCGTGCCGGTACAGGACTGTCTGGTTTTCGAGGATGCTGCCGTAGGGATCCGAGCGGGGGAGGCTGCGGGAGCGGATGTGATGGTGGTCACCTCAACGCACCTCACGCCCCTGGCGACAGCGCATGCTTGCATAGCAGGGTATGAGGGATTAGAAGCCCGGTGTGATGCTGACGGCTGGTTGTCTTTGAGGCCGTTGGCAAGGTGATCTGAATACACCGAGTCGGTCATCGGCCTCGGTGGTCTTCACACAGGTCGGTTGACGCTTGTAACCGGCTGCTTCTCATTCCCTGGCGGGAGAGCACCATTTCCCTGAGTATCTCGTTGGCGAGCCGGGCAATGGCTTCAGTGCCGCGATAGTGCGCGCGCACGATTCCGGTAATCGCAAAGTGGTCGGTTTCCGGGCCGCTGAGAATGGCTGACAGGGTGCCGTCAGCATGCAGCGTGCAGGTCACCGTGTAGCTGGGCAGGCGTGCCGCCAGCGCTTGTTCGATTTGAGATTTGCTGAGGGTGTCCATCGGCTTTTAGCACCTTTCACTGTCCGCGCCAGCCCAAGCATAGGTGCTACTGTGGGTCTGTAAATACCGGCAATCTGCTAGCGTGGCAACGTCAGCGTGTGGTTTTTCGATACTCACGATGGGCCGCGCGTTGGCACAACTTGCGCAAAACAGTCTTTTGGATCGGCCTGATGCAAAACACCAGCAAGTAGCCACAGAGCAGTAACGCCAGGTCCAGCGAAGAGTGAGTGCCGGGATCGCTGACGCGGTCAATTTCGAACCTCAGGCCATATCCGGCAGCAAGGAAAACCAGGCCTATCAACAGAGTGATCATCCAGGATCTGGAAATAAGCGGCGGCGTTGCTCGATGCCTCATCGACGTGCTCCTGAATGCACACAGACAGATGGCAGGGTGATTGTCAGAAGGTTCGGCTACAAATAACGCCGCAAGTTCCAGGCTTTATGACAGTTTTATCTCACCGCGAGGGAAATGCAGGAGGCGCGCTGAACGCGTAAGCATACGCGAGCAGGCTGAATGGGTTTTCGCCAGCCGTCACTGTGAACGAAAAGGCTGGCTACTCGGGGCGCTTCAAGGCGTCTGGTTTTTGTCCGGCGCGGTGAGGCCGGCCTGGATGCGCTGATAAATCTCCTCACGATGCACGGCGACGTCTTTGGGAGCGTTGATGCCGATTCGAACTTGCTGGCCGCTGACGCCCAGGATGGTGATCGTAATGTTATCACCGATGTTTATGCTTTCACCGACTTTGCGGGTGAGTATAAGCATGGACTTCTCCTTGATTACTTTTAAGGACACATGTTCCAGACAGGGTAGGTGTCAGATGTGTGTAGCTTACTGCTAAGCGCTTCCCTGTGACTGCCTCTTTTAGGACGCATAGAGGCGACATTAATTCCCATGGCGGCATCATACAGGTCTGCGGTACATCATTCGCATTGTTTAAGCCAACGTTTATGACGGCCAGAATAGACAGTGAATGGTAAAGTTGCCTCTTTATCCTCAAAGGAGCAGGGCAGTGCGTAAAGTAGCGATGGCAATTGCGGTGTTGGCATTGACCGGTTGCGGTGAAGGCAAACCTGTCGATGCCCCCAAGGCCAAGCCTGCCGTGACCGAAAGCCAGCCACAAACCGGCGCGATTGCCGCTCAGGAATGGGATGTGTGGGTAGGCCCGCCGGATCACAAACTGCAGGCGATCACCGACCTGACCGCGTGGTTGCTGGAACACGGCTTCAGTTTTTATATTGTGAAAGTGGACGGTAAGGACGAGGTGTTTCTGGGGCCGTTCGCCAGCAAAGCTGAGGCCGAAGCCAAGCAGGCACTGCTGACTGAAAAGCTGGCCCGCGCCAAGAAGAACGACACCGAGTCGCAAGTCATCGAGCACAAGGCCGCGCAATAGTAGGCGGGCTGGGCGGGAATACCGCCCACGTTCAACTGCAGGCTTTCAAGTTCACCGGGCCCACAAATTCATTGCCGCGGCCCATCACGCAGGCAACTGTCTGATTGCGCTGGCGCTCCCAGGTCTGTACCGGATAGGTCTTGTTCCAGGCTTCGTACAGCTGGCGATCCTGTTTTGACAGGCGTAACCCGTATTGTTTGCTCATATAAAAATACGTGCGTGCGATCATTCCGCGAATCGACGGTCGTGGCATGACCTTCTTGGCCTTGAAGTCCACTTGGGTCAGGCATGAGCCGTATTGCCCGCTTTGCACTGGCAGCCAGCCGAAGCTGAAGTTGTTACGGTCGCCATTCACTTCGCCGATACTCGGCACCAGGTTGTGCAGGTCCGCCTCGGCCCGCTTGAACACATCATCGTGGCGCGTGCAGTTTTTTCTCCCTCCATTTTGCCAGCATTGGCGCTGATGCCCAATTTGCCAGGCCGGTACAATGTGTTCCCACTCAATACGCGCGGCGCGGTTGGCATTTTTGCGTGGGATGTAACCACAGGCTTTCAGGTCCACCCGGTTACCGGTGTATTTGCAGCCGCAATAAAATTCGGTGGATTGCGGAGCGTAGAGCTTCCAGGCGATTTTCTTGGCTTCGCTGAAGGTGCGAGGGGCTTGGGCGTTGGCGGTGAGGGCAAAAAACAGGCAGCACACAGCGATAAAACGGACACTCATTCAATCAATCTTCCTTCGGCACAACCCAGAAAATCTGCACGCCACCGTCATCCCGATAGGCGAGGGTGACGTTATCGTTTTCGGCGATCTCTTCCAGCAGGCGCTCCCACTCATCCACAGGCTCATCCGGCAGACGGAAGATCAACGCTGCCTTGGCTTTCTGGGCGTTGGTTGAGTTGATGATCTTTTGCACGCGTAGCGCCAGGCGTTCGTAGGCGTCTGGCGGTGTGGGTGCTGCGGAAGAAGACTTTGCCACAGAGAATTCCTTGGTTGGCTGTACGCACATACAGTATTTAACTGTGGGCGTTTTCGCAACTACTTAAAATTCAAGAAGTTCGTCTGACAGCCAGTTGAGGGCTTCAGTGTGCGACAGGAGGATTTTTGCGGGGTTTTGGAGGTAGCTGAAACGGGCACCTTACTCGGGCTGGCAAAGGTGCTGATCCTGTTGGAGGTGTCATCAGGTGGCTAGGTCATGTGCAGTAACTCAAGATTACGCTGAGGGCGATAGCAGTCAATGCGACTGAATGTTCCGAAGACGTTCAGGATCTGTCCGATTTCGAGGATTAATTGTCGAGCTTCAGGTAATGCATGGAAGGGGCCGCTTTTAGAATGCCCTGCATTCCTGTCTCGAGTACGTAGCCATGTTATTGCCGAACCCCGTTAAGGGCTGGCGCTTTTCCGGCAATCGACTACTAGCGCTGTATAGTTTTCTGTTCGTGACTTGGAGCTGCATCCTCATGGGCTGGCTCTATTACGACGTGTTCAGTAGCCTCGAAAACCTTGCCAAACAGTCGTTGATGCAGCGCCAGCAGTTCTTCGAGCAACTTGAGGGCGATCAATTGATTGAGGCCCTGAGCGCCGGTATCAAGTTCGGCGCGAGTGATGCCGATACCTACGGGGTGTTCGATGAGCAGAAAAGGCCACTGAACGGCCCGCTCCAGCAGATCCCTGCGCGACTGCCCTTGGACGGTCAGATTCATGAGTTGAACAGTTGTATCGATTCTGCCTCGCCGCACAGCCGTTGCGATGCCGTTGCGATACGGACCTTGAATGGTCATTGGCTGATCCTTGCTCAATATCAGGGGGTAATATCCGGGGTTCTCAGGATCATCTTGCGAGCGTTGGCCTGGGGGCTGTGCCTGATCCTTTTGTGCGGTGCGGGTGTTTGGTACTCGCTGCGTAGTTGCCCGTTACGCCGGATTCGAACAATTCAAACTCGCGTTGAGTTGATCGCCGCCGGCTATTTGAGCTATCGCCTGCCGCTGTCAGATCGACGCGACGAGCTGGATATGCTGGCTGCCATTTCCAATACCATGCTCGACCGCATCGAACGATTCATGAACGAAATCAAGGATGTTTGCGACAACATAGCCCATGACCTGCGTATTCCACTGACGCATATCCAGGCGCAGCTTTACCGTCTGCAACAACAAGCGGCCAAGTGTCCAGGCGAAGCTGTGCAGATCGATCAAGTGATTGCTGAAACCGATGTGTTGATGGCGCGCTTTAACGGCCTGCTACGTATTTCGGAACTTAAAGATCACCAGCGTCGTGCGGGCTTTGTTGAATTCGACCCGCGACAGTTGGTGCAGGAGCTTTATGACTTCTACTTGCCGCTTGCCGAGCAGGGGCGCCTGACGTCGCAATTGCAGGTATCGGAATCGCTACCTCCCCTGATCGGTGACCGGGCGTTGTTGTTTGAAGCGTTGGCTAACCTGATGAGTAACGCGATCAAATTCACGCCCGAGGGCGGTGAGGTCGTGCTCAGAGCGGTCACTCATGCGGGCAGCACTCGCATCGAGGTGTTGGACTCCGGCCCTGGTATCCCACCGGCGGAACGGTCGGTGGTATTCCGGCGTTTTTATCGTGCCGACATCCATCGCCAACAGAGTGGTCTGGGGTTAGGGCTTTCGATAGTTGCGGCTATTGTCACTTTGCACGGATTCAAGCTGGAGGTCGGTACTTGCGAATATGGTGGTGCCCGGCTGACGCTCGATTGTTGACAAGGTGACTCTCAATCAGACTGCCGCCATTCACCATAAAGCAAGGGGCGGCCGCCGCCAGCGCTACGGCGATGGCGATGGCCAAGATTGTTTGGCCGCCAACTCGCGTATCTTTATGAGTTTTGCTATTGCGGCCAATATGCTCAAGGCTCGGCTGCTAGCGACCTAAGATCTGTAGCGTTGGATTTGCCAAGTAGCCGCCCGTCATACATGGATACCGCTCTGCTGATCTTGCCGTCCGAGTCCAGCGTGAGTTCCATAATCCCTGTTTTCACCGGAGTTAATGCAGAACCGTGCCATTCAAAGCCGCCACCCAGGTCACTGCCCACCACATGGCGCAATTTAGACCCGGTCATATAAGGCGCCGCGGAACGAACACGCTCAAAATAACGCTCAATGGCCGCTTGCCCGCGTATTTGTGTACGGACCGCCAGATCTTCGAACACCGCATCGTAAGTAAAGAGTTCAGCGGCTACCCGTGCATCACCGCTGTTCAGCGCAGATTGTAATGTGCGTGCAACTGCAGTTATTTTTTTACTGGCGTTCTGCGTTATTGCCGACTCTTTGAAGTCAGTGGGGAATTTATCGTCTGGTTTGCGAAATTCATGGTAGCGCTTGTCGTCGTAACTGCTGCTATCCCAATAGTCCGTCCACCGGATGATTTTGCCATCTTTGAAATCTACAGCGCCCACGATTCTCAACTCACCGCCAAATAACTCCGGCGTGTCCGTGAATTCTACAATCGCGCTGCCCGCGCCATTTATGGAACCACCCAGGATCCGTGTCGGGTAGGAGAGGCCTTTACCGGAGTGAGGTATAACCTTTCTTATGGCTTCCAGGCTGTTTTGGTCCCATCCCAACGTGGCATCAGTATAGGTAAGAAGGTGCGGAGAAAAATAGGTCATGGTTGCATCAATATTCTTCTGTGTCTTGACAGAAAAAAACGACCTGAAAAGCGAAGCCGTCTCCGGCTCGGCGTGGGAAATATCGGCTACATCCGGGTAGGGGGTTACGTTCTCGGCGTGGGCTACAACAGGGAGTGAGCCTACAAGAGCCGCAAAGCCTAAAGTCATGATCGATTTCATTGAAACTCCTATGAGGAAGGGAACAATATTCTGAGATCAGGCAGTCGCCGGCATGCCCGTCAGCCCTTTGCGATGTACTCGCCTGTCTTCAGTTGCGGGGGCTTGACCGCATGGCTTGATAACGTCGTGCCGGTGTTGATTCGGCTGCAATGTTGGAAAAAGAGACGCCTTAAATATAAAAGCTGTTGCTTGCAATAATATCAAAAAGCCTTAGAGGACGCGAGCGGTTTTTGAGCCCTGTCTTAAGCCCAGCGTGCAGGCATGCCCGTCGGTTACTGATGGGCGCTTCGTGCTGGGTGCTTGGCGTGCGAGCATCAAATAGAGGAGGGGGAGGATGGAAAATATTTCATGACGGCCGACGGGTGTGCTGTTCTAGAAATAATTTCACTGCCGGTCGATGAGGCTATCACCGCGTGGATGTGCAGTTATGTTATTTATAATTTTTTCACACTTCTCCAATCGATCCCTCACCTATAATCAGGCAGTTTATATAGACATTCAGGAAGCGGCCGGGCAACAGTTATCAGTGCCTTGGGTGTCGAGGATAATCCAGTCGCTACTGCTGGGCGTGCTGGGGTAAACAGTGTGTCATTTTGTTGTAGTCGCTGTTCTACGCCTCGGCAGTCATTTAATAAATATAGGGATTGTTTAGTGAAAAAGATTTCATCTTTGCATGATGAGTGCGTGCGAAAATTATTTGCTGATGATTATCCTAATTTGCCATTTGTGCATGGGGTTATCGAGGGCTTGCTGCCTGGTGAGGTCTTTGTTGATGATGCCTTTGAACCTGGCAATTGTATGGTTGTCAGCGCGGCCTCATATGCGTTTGCGGCGGGGGTATTCAGCACGCAGCAGATACAATCCTGTCTTGACCTATTAAGGGGTAAGGCTGAAATAAAGTTCGTATTGCCTGCGTTGAGTCCGCATCAGGCCAATAGATTTGGTTTGGAACCGACGCCTCGACGTCAATATGCTTATTCCACTGCAACGTCCGTTGAGGTCAATAATACGTCGGGTTATCTAGTTCGTCCGCTGGACAGTGAAGCTTTATTTAAAGACTGTATTTGGTTTGACTTCATGAGTGGTATTTTCGGCGGCACTGAGCATTTTCTCAAGCGCGGTTATGGTTGGGTTTTGTGGGACGCTGCTGCAGGCGTCATCGCCAGCGAGGCTTACGGGATTGCTTCAAAACAGTTTGTAGAGATTGGTACCGTGACGCATCCTGCTTATCGAGGTAAGGGCCTGTCGACCATGCTTTGCAGTCTTCTCATGCGTCATCTTTCTGGACTTGGGCTCCAGCCGATCTGGTCTTGCGATGAGAGTAACCCCGCGTCGTGGAGTGTCGCTGAAAAGCTAGGGATGCATAATCAGCTTTCCTACAATTTCTACAAACGCATGTTGGCTGAACCCTAATGCCCTGCCGCCTGTGATGCGGGTGTTCGGGCTGGTGCACTCGCAGGCTGAAGGGCGGGGCATTTAAGGTCTGCTGATTCATTACTCGACGATTTTACGGATACGGTAGACGCAGCGACGACCGCCACGTAGTAAATGCTCTTCGCGTGTCACCTGCCCCCATCCCTGCATCAGCATTTGAAATTGCGACAGTTCCGACGCGCAGAATCCTTGGCATTTGGTTGCGGCAGCGCAAATAGGACAATGATCCTCGATCAATAAGAAATCATCACCATCGTTTTCAACCCGTGCCATGTAGCCCTCCGCGTCACGCGCCTCGGCCAGCCGCCGGACGCGTTCGGCCAAGGAGCTTGCCGACTCCAGTTGCGCTTGATACTCGGCTAATTGCTGCGAGCCGCGTAGTTCGATGACTTGATCTATGCCCCCCTGGCCAAACAGCAGCGTCACCGATTCGATGATTTGCACGGTGAGCTGGGCGTGCGTATCGGGAAATCGAGCATGACCGGAGTCAGTCAATTGCCACAGCTGTTTGGGTCGGCCAACGCCTGAGCGTGAGACCACGCTATCGACCAGGGCTTGTTCGACCAATTTAGCCATCTGTTGACGCACCGCTTCGGACGTCACTCCTAGCACCTTTGACAAGCTCGCCGTACTGCAGGCGCCGTGCGTTTTGAGGTATCTCAAGAGGTGTTCGGATGAACGTGACGTCGAATTATCAAAGTTTTTAATTGCATAAGTCATTGTGGGCTCGATAATATTGAAACCGTTAGCTTGCTTATTAAGGCAGCTCCCGCGACAGGCTTCAAGTCTGGCGCTCTTGATAACTGAAGGAAAAACGTATGGACGCTCAGAGATCGCTGAGAGATTACCTGACGCTGCTTGCCATCGGCATCGTCTGGGGTGGGCAGTTTTTATTCAATGCACAGGCTTTGCAGGCGTTTCCACCGGTTACAGTCACCGCGGCCCGGGTGCTGTTGGGGGCAATCACCCTGAGCATTTTGACGGGGTTTATCTCGGAGCCATCGACCCCACGTACCAAGCGATCATTGTCGGTCTGGAGTTTATTTCTATGCATCGCTTTGTTTGAGGCAGTACTGCCGCTGTTTCTGATTGCCTGGGGGCAACAGCACGTGGACAGCAGCGTGACGGCAGTCATCATCGGCAGTGTGCCTATCCTTACCCTGATCCTGTCGGTGTTCATGAGTAAGCGTAAGGGGTTTACTGCGTATTCTGCGCTGAGTGTGATCTTTGGTTTTACCGGTATCGTGGTGTTGGTCAACCCCAGCGCAGACGGTGCGGGTGGAAAGTTAATGTATGAAATGGCGATTTTTCTTGGCGCATTGAGTTTTGCACTCAGTCTTAACCTACTGGAGCGAATCCCGCACAGCAGTCCGATTCGATCAGTCAGAAACATCCTGTGGACGTCCTCGGTTCCGTTAGTCATCGCTGCATTGATACTGGACAAACCATGGTTGCTGAGCTGGAACCTTGAAAGCGCACTGTCGGTGCTGGTCTTAGGCACGATTGGCTCTGGATTGGCTTATCTCATGTACGCCTCGTTGACTCAGCGTTGTGGCTCTGTCTTCACCTCATTGTCCAACTTCATTGTTCCTTTGGTTGGGGTGGCCCTAGGCGTAGCTATCCGAGATGAGGCATTTGGCTCAAAAGAGGTCATTGCGCTGGGGTTGGTTATTGCTGCATTGGCCGTCAATGAGGCTAAATCGTTATTCAGAACACGTGTTGAACGTGCCTGAGACCACTGACGGTTGAGCACATTAATCAGGCTGCGCGCGTTTGTTCTCTCTCGATACTCGAAAGAAGTGCCACCAAGCTACAGATCAAGATGGTCCAGCCCAGTTCCTGTGCCCACGCCACCACCATCATCGCGCCACCAATCATCAAGTAATACAAGAAACCAAACAGCGCTCCCGCTGTACCAAGGCGGTCCTGATACTTAACCAGCGCTGTTCCCAATACATTAGGAATCGCCATGCCGAACGCTAAGACCACCAGTAGCATCGGGGTGATGAACAGCCAGCTGCCTTGCAGTAACAACATAAGCAAGGCGCCGAAAAGCATCAGGCAGCTCGCAATTTCTACCACGCTGGAACCGCCTACACCGCGTTTGAGTAACCGTCTGTTTAACCACGCTCCGAGGCCCGACCCCAACGCCAGCAATACGCCGCTGTTGCCAAAGGATTCGGCCGTCATTCCCAAGTTATCAAACAGGAAAGGCCCCACGCTGTAGTAGCTGAACAGTGCAACGTTGAATGCCGCGACCAATGCGGCGGATCGCCATATCCCTGGATCCTGGAGCATTTGACCCAACGTGTTCAATAGTGGCGTCGGGGATAGTGCTTGCGGACGAGTTTCTGGCAGTTTCACCAGGCACCAAGCCAATAACACCAGGGAGAGCACTAACAAGCAGGTCAGCACGCCTGAATAGCCCTGAAGGTGCACCAGGCTGGCCCCAATAAACAAACCAATTGCCGGGCTTGCAGCCAGGGCGATGCTTGCAATGGAATAGACATGGGCCAGTTCGGTACCCGAGTAGCGGTCGCGCAGCAGTGTTTGAGTCACCACTGAGCCGACTGCTGCACCAAATGCCGCCACCGCTTGAGCGATGATCAGTGCCTCAAAGCTTTTAGCAAGCAATGCAAGTGCGGAGCCGAGCGTATAAAACGCCAAGCCTGCAAGCATGGCGGTGCGTCGACCCAGGCAGTCGCTGACCCGGCCCCAGACCAGGACGCCAAGGGCAAAGCCGATAAAAAACACTGAGAGTAATTGGGAGGTGGCCTGCGAGCCCACACTGAATACTTGCTCGATATCCGCCAGCGCAGGGCTGTAGAGCGTCTGGGCAATTTGAGGGAACATCATCAGTGTGATCGTCAGCGCAAGAAAGCTTCGGGAATTCATATACATGCACTCGATGGAAAAACGTAGCGCATTCTAAGTGTTGGAACTTTGGCGTATTATCTTGTTTTCGACAAATAATCATTGAAATCGGACAAAGCATGGCCCTCGTCAAACCCAATAGTGGCTTCGATGCCGACAGCTTCGGTGATGCGCCCGTCATCGGGCTTAGCATCATGCACCGCTACCATGACTCCGGCATGCACCAACATCACCGCGGGCAATTGATGTTTACCCAGCAGGGCAGCGCCCGAATCACTCTGGAGAACCTGCTGTGTTTGCTGCCACCCATGCGTGCTGTGTGGATACCCGCGGGGGTTAAGCATCGTGCTGTAATACAAGCAGCAGAATATCGCTCGGTGTATTTTAACCGTGCGCTGTCAGTCCCCCTGGGTGATGATGTGCGAGTGATCGAAGTCAGCCCATTGCTGCGCGCGGTGCTGGAAAGCATGACGCAAGCACCGAATGATGCCGATTGGAGCCAGGGTAAGTATGCCCACTTGTTGGCCTTGTGCCTGGTTGAGGTCGCCGATGCGCCGAGGCAACCGATTACTCTACCTTTGCCTCAAGACAAGCGCCTTGCGCCTTTGTTGGCACAACTTGAACGATTACCTCCAAATTTGCAGACATTGGTAACTCGCGTGGGGGCCAGCGGGAAGACCATTAGCCGTATCTTCCTGCGTGAGACGGGGATGGGGTATCAGCAATGGCGGCAGCAATGGCGACTGTTGCGCTGCCTTGAACTGCTTGCAACCGGACATAGCCTTGATTACTGCGCGTTTGAACTGGGGTTCTGTAACGACAGCGTATTGATCGCGTTCTTCAAAAGTTTGACTGGGACTACGCCGCGTAACTACTTCAAGAAAGGGTTGGGGGTATAGCTGTCTAGGTGGGTCTTTTGATTGATCTTGCTCCTGTGTCCATCCGGTGCGCGTAAAATATAGTTAATGCTCGTGCTCGCTATTTATCATTCGGTTGAATGTGTCATTTGTTTCACGGAACTTTCCTTGTGTGAGTGGTTGGTTGTTAATAATATTTAAATCAATAACTTCTGGAAGGCCTTAAGTGGTGTTTCTTTCAGGTCGTCGTATCGGTGGGCTGATGTGATAGAAGTAATCAGCCAGGCGCCCGTTCTATTAAACGTCGAGTGCCTGCATAGTGTCGGGCACAAGCACTGAGGAAAAAAATATGCTATTTACCCCTTTCTTTATAGCACTTGGCGCCGCCATGGCTGCCATGTATGGACGTGAAAAGCTCAGTGATGGCCTATTCTCTCTGCTTGTAATTGTGCTGTTGGTGCTCTTTATGCATAACGCAACCGATATGGTGAATGCGTCATTCTAAGACTGATGAGGTGCGATGATGAACAGGCATTTAAATGCCCTAGGTTTATTAGGCATGTGTGTTGTCCTGATGGTTGCTTTTTTTTACCAATTTGCGCTCCATAGTCTGCCGTGTACATTGTGCAACTTGATTCGGGCAGGCTTGATTGCTCTGGGGCTGGGCTTCTTGTTTAACCTGAGGTTGGGCATCAAGAATAAACACTATAGCTTCGCTATTGTGGGGGCGCTGCTTGCAGGTGGTGTCTCACTTCGGCATATGCTGTTGCATATCGTACCTGGAGATCCGGGTTATGCAGAGACGGTATTCGGCATTCACATGTACACCTGGAGTGCGATCGCCTCAGTGGCAGCCATCGTGTATATCGCGGGGCTGATGTTGTTGCCAGAGAGCCGCTCCGTCGCTCGGATGCCGCTGATTAGCAAAGGTATCGCGGGATTGTTTGTAGCAGTTATCGCGGTGAACCTGGTGTCCATCGTGATTGAGGGCGGATTCAATCAGGACCTGACTGACCCCCAAGACTACTATTTGCTTCGTTAGCAAGTGGAGCTGCCGTCGCCCTCTCAATCGTGGCGCGTCTGGCGTTGATTTTTGGGGGGAGGGCGAGCGCTTTTATTGCAGGGGTTACGAGTGGGTAGAGGCAGATAAATCTGCCTCTACCGCAGTGTCACCAGGAATCAGTATTCCCAGAACATCCGTTGCAGTTCCTTGCTGTCCTGGGTCTTGGTCAGGGCAACCATTGCCAGGATGCGGGCTTTCTGTGGGTTCAGGTCAAGGGCGGCGACCCAGTCGTATTTGTCGTCCGGCTGTTCGGCGTTGCGCAGCACCATGCCGCCGGCGTTGACGTGGGAGGAGCGAATGATCTGCACGCCTTGCTTGCGCAGTTCCACCAGCGCTGGCACGACCTTGGACGATACCGAACCATTACCGGTACCGGCGTGGATGATGGCCTTGGCGCCAGCCTGGGCCAATGCTTTGTAGGCGGTATCGCTTACGTTGCCGTAGCCGTAGGCAATTTCAACGTCAGGCAGGCTCTTGATGGTCTTGATGTCGAATTCCGAATCCATGGTGTGGCGCTTGGCTGGCAGGCGGAACCAGTAGGATTTGCCTTCCACTACCATGCCCAGCGGGCCCCAAGGGCTCTTGAACGCTTCGGTTTTGATGTTGATCATTTTGCTGACGTCGCGACCCGATTGGATCTCGTCGTTCATGGTCACCAGCACGCCCTTGCCACGCGCATCTTTGCTGCCGGCCACGGCCACGGCGTTGTACAGGTTAAGCATGCCGTCCGCGGACATCGCGGTACCTGGGCGCATGGAGCCGACCACCACGATTGGCTTGTCGGTTTTTTCCACCAGGTTCAGGAAGTAGGCGGTTTCTTCGAGGGTATCGGTACCGTGGGTGATCACGATGCCGTCAACGTCCTTGCTGTCGGCCAGTTCGGCCACGCGGCGGCCCAGTTGCAGCAGGTTTTCGTTGTTGATGCTTTCGGAGGCGATCTGCATCACTTGTTCGCCACGCACGTTGGCGATCTGGGAGAGCTCGGGAACGCCGGCGATCAGTTGTTCGATACCGACTTTGGCTGCCTGATAGGTGGCGCTGTTTGCGGCACTGGCGCCAGCGCCGGCGATGGTACCGCCGGTGGCGAGGATCACCACGTTGGACAGTTTGGTCTTGGTTTCAACTTCTTTTGCGTGGGCGGCAACAGGGAACAGCAGCAGAAGGGCGAGGGCGCCCGGAACAAAGTTCTTCAATGCAGATTTCATTATTTTTCTCTCTGGTTTTTGATGAGTGCGGTGGCAGTTTCATCCAGAACACCCGGGCGACTCTGAACGCCTCGGGTGCTGAGAAAGAGCAGGATTTGTACCAGGCCGATTGTGCGCAGGGATATAAATTAACGTATTGATTTAAAACAACTTAATTTGACTTTCTGACGGTGCGAAAAGGACGCTTGTCCGGCTTTCCGAACAGTGCGCGGGTATTTCGTTCGGTTGTCCGAAAAAGATGACGGAATATTCCTGGCTCCTGCATGACCTTGGTGTCACAGCCTGTCGTTTCGGCGCAGGACCTGGTGAGTCGATGTTCAAACACATCTCAGGGTGCGCATCTGCGGCGCTGAGGACCTTGGATGAAAGACGGATTACCCCGTTGACAAACCTCGACAAGGTTCTCATAGTTTGAATAACGCAAACGTTTGCGAGATGTTTCACGAAGCGCTTCTGGTGTGTCGTGACCGCTCGTTTCAGCCCCCCGGGTGGGGCGGCTGCCGAAGAGGGTTTCGGTGCAAGCGTTGCTCACAATAATCATAAGATCGGAGTGAACCCATGAAGCTGCCATTTGCTGGACGCCTTCTTGCTGTCGCTGTGCTTGCCGCCGCATCCGCTGCCCTGCCTCTCTCCTCTGCATTTGCCGATGATGCCGCCCTCAAACCCAAGGTCGGCCTGGTCATGAAGTCCCTCGCCAATGAGTTTTTCGTCACGATGCAGGACGGTGCCAAGGACTACCAGAAAGCCCACGCCGCCGACTTCGACATGATCACCAACGGCATCAAGAACGAAACCGATACCAGCGCGCAGATCGATATCGTCAACCAGATGATCCTCGCCAAGGTTAACGCCATCGTGATTGCTCCTGCCGACTCCAAGGCGCTGGTTACCGTGCTGAAGAAGGCTTCGGACGCGGGCATCAAGGTCGTCAACATTGATAACCGCCTGGACCCTGACGTCCTGAAAAGCAAAAACCTCGACATTCCGTTCGTAGGCCCGGACAACCGCAAAGGCGCCAAGCTGGTAGGCGATTACCTGGCCAAGCACCTGACCTCGGGTGACAAAGTCGCGATCATCGAAGGCGTACCCACCACCACCAATGCCCAGCAGCGCACCGCAGGCTTCAAGGATGCGATGGACGCTGCCGGTATGAAGATCGTTTCCACCCAGTCCGGCAACTGGGAAATCGACCAGGGCCAGAAAGTGGCGTCCGCCATGTTGAGCGAACACCCAGACCTCAAGGCACTGCTGGCCGGCAATGACAACATGGCCCTGGGCGCTGTGTCTGCGGTACGTGCCGCAGGCAAGACTGGCAAAGTGCAGGTGGTCGGCTATGACAACATCGAAGCCATCAAGCCGATGCTGCAAGACGGCCGTGTACTGGCGACCGCCGACCAGGCTGCTGCCCAGCAAGCCGTGTTCGGTATCCAGAACGCGCTCAAGCTGGTCAAGGGTGAGAAAGTCGATGCCAAAGACGGCGTGATCGAAACCCCTGTCGAACTCGTCCTCAAGAAGTAATCCTGGCAGTACCCAACAGCGTCCGCTCGTCCTGAGCGGGCGCCTGGAGATTTTCCTATGTCATCTTCCGCCCCGAACGCTGTCCTCTCGGTCAGCGGTATCGGCAAAACCTATGCCCAACCGGTTCTGGCCGACATCACCCTGACGCTCAATCGCGGGGAAGTGCTGGCGCTGACCGGTGAAAACGGTGCAGGTAAAAGCACGCTGTCGAAGATTATCGGCGGGTTGGTCACGCCGACCACCGGGCACATGCAGTTCAACGGTCAGGACTACCGCCCGGCCAGCCGTACCCAGGCCGAAGAGCTGGGCGTGCGCATGGTCATGCAGGAACTCAACTTGCTGCCGACGCTGACCGTGGCCGAAAACCTGTTCCTGGATAACCTGCCCAGCCGGTGCGGCTGGATCAGCCGCAAGCAACTGCGCACGGCCGCAATCGAAGCCATGGCCCAGGTTGGCCTGGACGCCATCGACCCGGACACCCTCGTCGGCAGCCTGGGTATCGGGCATCAACAAATGGTCGAGATTGCGCGCAACCTGATCGGCGATTGCCATGTGCTGATCCTCGACGAGCCCACGGCCATGCTCACCGCGCGTGAAGTCGAGATGCTGTTCGAGCAAATCACCCGCTTGCAGGCTCGCGGCGTGGCGATCATCTACATTTCGCATCGGCTCGAGGAGTTGGCCCGTGTTGCCCAGCGCATTGCGGTACTGCGTGATGGCAAGCTGGTCTGCGTCGAGCCGATGGCCAACTACAACAGCGAGCAACTGGTCACCCTGATGGTGGGCCGTGAGCTGGGTGAGCAAATTGACCTGGGCCCGCGGACCATCGGCGGTCCCGCCCTGACCGTGAAAGGGTTGACGCGTTCGGACAAGGTTCGCGATGTGTCCTTTGAAGTGCGCGCCGGCGAAATCTATGGCATCTCCGGCTTGATCGGCGCCGGCCGCACTGAGCTGTTGCGCCTGATCTTTGGTGCCGACCTGGCCGACAGTGGCACCATTGCCCTGGGCTCGCCTGCCCAGGTAGTGAGCATTCGTTCGCCAGTGGACGCGGTGGGGCATGGGATTGCCTTGATCACCGAGGACCGCAAAGGTGAAGGTTTGCTGCTGACCCAATCCATCAGCGCCAACATCGCGCTGGGCAACATGCCCAAGATTTCCGGTGGTGGCGTGGTGAACAACCGTGACGAAACCGCCTTGGCCAAGCGTCAGGTAGATGCCATGCGCATCCGCAGCTCCAGCCCGGCGCAATTGGTCAGCGAGCTGTCGGGTGGCAACCAGCAGAAAGTCGTGATTGGTCGCTGGCTGGAGCGCGATTGTGCGGTAATGCTGTTCGACGAACCGACCCGTGGCATCGACGTTGGCGCCAAGTTCGACATCTATGCCTTGCTGGGCGAGCTGACTCGCCAGGGAAAGGCGCTGGTGGTGGTGTCCAGCGACCTGAGAGAGCTGATGCTGATCTGTGATCGGATCGGCGTGCTCTCCGCCGGACGCCTGATCGAAACCTTCGAGCGCGACAGCTGGACCCAGGACGAGCTGCTTGCCGCCGCCTTTGCCGGCTATCAAAAACGTGATGCGCTGCTCAACGACGCAGTGCTTAGGGATACCCCATGAAAACAACAACTTCCCCCGGAAAAACCGGCGGTAACTTCTACGGCCTGGGTACCTACCTGGGCCTGGCCGGTGCCTTGCTGGCGATGATTGCGCTGTTCTCGGTGCTCAGCGACCACTTCCTGTCCTATGACACCTTCAGCACCCTGGCCAACCAGATTCCGGACCTGATGGTGCTGGCGGTGGGCATGACCTTCATCCTGATCATCGGCGGTATCGACCTGTCGGTGGGCTCGGTGCTGGCGTTGGCCGCATCGGCGGTCAGCGTGGCGATTCTCGGCTGGGGCTGGAGCGTGTTGCCGGCCGCCATACTCGGCATGGGTTGCGCGGCGCTGGCTGGCACCATCACCGGCTCCATCACCGTGGCCTGGCGGATTCCGTCGTTCATCGTCTCGCTCGGTGTGCTGGAAATGGCGCGGGGCGTGGCCTATCAGATGACCGGCTCGCGCACCGCTTACATCGGTGACTCGTTTGCCTGGTTATCCAACCCGATTGCCTTTGGTATTTCTCCGTCGTTCATCATTGCGTTGCTGGTGATCATCGCGGCGCAACTGGTGTTGACCCGTACGGTATTCGGTCGTTACCTCATTGGTATCGGCACAAACGAGGAGGCTGTGCGTCTGGCGGGGATCAATCCCAAGCCCTACAAAATCCTGGTATTCAGCCTGATGGGCTTGTTGGCCGGTGTTGCGGCGTTGTTCCAGATCTCGCGCCTTGAAGCGGCAGACCCGAACGCCGGTTCCGGCCTGGAGCTGCAAGTGATCGCCGCTGTGGTGATCGGCGGTACCAGCCTGATGGGCGGGCGCGGTTCGGTCATCAGTACCTTTTTCGGGGTGTTGATTATTTCGGTGCTGGCGGCTGGCCTTGCGCAGATCGGTGCTACGGAACCCACTAAACGCATCATTACCGGTGCCGTCATTGTGATCGCCGTGGTCCTCGATACCTATCGCAGCCAGCGCGCCAGTCGGCGGGGCTGAACCATGGCAACGATCAAGGATGTGGCGGCGCTAGCGGGTATTTCCTATACCACGGTGTCCCATGTGGTGAACAAGACGCGCCCGGTCAGCGAGCCGGTACGCGTCAAAGTCGAGGCGGCGATCAAGCAGTTGGACTACGTGCCCAGCGCCGTCGCGCGTTCGCTCAAGGCCAAGACCACGGCCACCATTGGCTTGCTGGTGCCCAATAGCCTCAACCCGTACTTTGCGGAGCTGGCGCGGGGCATCGAGGATTACTGCGAGCGCAATGGCTACTGCGTGATTCTCTGCAACTCCGACGACGACGCTGAAAAACAGCGCAGTTATTTGCGCGTGTTGCTGGAAAAACGCGTCGACGGCTTGATCGTGACGTCCGTGGGCGGCGATGACAGTGGTCTTGCCGCCGGCTTGAGTGCGGTGCGCACGCCCATGGTGATTGTCGACCGGGCGCTGGATGGCATTGATGTCGATCTGGTACGCATCGATCACGAAGAGGGCGCTTATCTCGCCACCCGCCACCTGCTGGAATTGGGGCATCGGGACATCGCCTGTATCGGTGGCCCGGTGCATACGCGGGTAGCACAGATGCGTCTGGCGGGTTACCAGCGCGCGTTGCGCGAGGCGGGCGTCGAAGTCTCGGCCAGCCGTATCCTGGAAAGTGACTTCACCAGCACCGGAGGTTATGCCGCAGCCGTGCAGTTGTTGTCGGGAAACCCGCCCAGTGCGATTTTCGCCAGCAACGATATGATTGGTTTTGGCGTGCTGCGCGCCGCCGCGGAGCGCAATCTGCGTGTGCCGGGCGAGCTGTCGGTGATCGGTTTCGATGACATTCAGATGGGGCGCTATGTCTACCCCGCGCTGACGACGGTCGGGCAGTCGATCCTGCAATTGGGCGAGACGGCGGCCGAATTATTACTGCAACGAATAGCAACCCCCCAACTGCCGATCGATCAACGCATCGTGACGCCCAGCATTGTTTTGCGTGAGTCGACCGCGCCATTGGCCGATGTGTTCGCCCAATACCGCTGAACCGAATTGATGAGTACTGATGTATGCCAGCAAAAGTAGTGGTAATAGGCAGCTTGAACATGGACCTGGTCACCCGCGCCAGTCGTTTGCCACGTGCCGGTGAAACCCTGATCGGCCAGACGTTTTCCACCGTTCCCGGCGGCAAGGGCGCGAACCAGGCCGTCGCATCGGCCCGTCTGGGGGCGGATGTCGCGATGGTCGGTTGCGTCGGCACTGACGCCTACGGCAGCCAATTGCGGGAAGCGCTGCTGGTGGAGGGGGTCGATTGCCAGGCGGTCAGTGCTGTGGAAGGCTCCAGCGGTGTGGCGTTGATCGTGGTGGATGACAGCAGCCAGAACGCCATTGTGATTGTGGCGGGCAGCAACGACCAGTTGACGCCAGCGTCTCTGAAAAGCTGCGACGCGGTGTTACAGGCGGCAGATGTGATCATCTGTCAGCTTGAGGTGCCGATGGATACCGTTGGGCAGGCGCTCAAGCGGGGGCGTGAGCTGGGCAAGACAGTCATTCTCAACCCCGCCCCGGCAAGCGCACCGTTGCCTGCCGAGTGGTATCACTCGATCGATTACCTGATCCCCAATGAAAGTGAGGCCACTGCCCTCAGCGGTGTGACGGTCGACTCGCTCGACAGCGCCAAGGTCGCCGCGACCGCGCTGATCAAGGCGGGGGCGGGCAAGGTCATCATCACCCTTGGCGCCCAGGGAGCACTGTTTGCCGACGGCAAAGGCTTCGAACAGTGGGTGGCGCCGAAGGTCAAGGCGGTCGATACCACGGCCGCTGGCGATACCTTTGTCGGTGGCTTTGCCGCCGCGCTGGCCGCCGGCAAGAGCGAGGCCGAGGCGATCCGTTTCGGCCAGGTGGCGGCGGCGTTGTCAGTGACCCGTGCCGGTGCTCAGCCATCCATTCCTACACTGCAAGACGTACAAGGTTTTGTGCCCTCATGAAAAAGACACCTTTGCTGAATATCGCCCTGTCGCGGGTCATCGCATCGCTGGGCCATGGTGACATCCTGGTTATCGGTGATGCGGGTCTGCCGGTGCCTCCCGGCGTGGAGCTGATCGACCTGGCGCTGACCCAGGGTATTCCGGATTTCATCAGCACCTTGCGCATCGTGCTGAGCGAAATGCAGGTTGAAAGCCACGTGCTGGCGGAGGAAATCCTGCTTAAACAACCGCCTGCACTGGGCGAGCTTGATGCGCTCGCAGAGCAGGCGGCGCTGGGTGAAAGGCGCCTGCTCAGCCATGACCAATTCAAGCAACTGAGCCGCAATGCCCGCGCGGTCGTGCGCACGGGCGAGTGCCAACCTTATTGCAATATCGCGCTGGTGTCCGGCGTAACGTTCTAGCGTCCCCCCTTATGACAAGGAGTGTTTTATGCATACCCTGAAAAACCTGTTCCGGAGTGTTCTGCTTTTGTCCGCGCTCACTGCTGCAAGCGCCCAAGCGGCGGAAAAAATCGACCTGATCATCGACACCGACCCTGGGGCCGATGATGTGGTGGCGTTGCTGTTTGCCATGGCCTCGCCGGACGAGTTGAAGATTCGTGCGCTGACCACCGTCGCCGGCAACGTGCGCCTGGACAAGACCTCTCGCAATGCGCGCCTGGCACGCGAGTGGGCAGGGCGCGAAGATATTCCGGTGTATGCAGGTGC
Organism: Pseudomonas palleroniana; assembly: GCF_022836895.1. Taxonomy (NCBI): domain Bacteria; kingdom Pseudomonadati; phylum Pseudomonadota; class Gammaproteobacteria; order Pseudomonadales; family Pseudomonadaceae; genus Pseudomonas; species Pseudomonas palleroniana. Next base: position 2,689,904 of record NZ_CP092411.1, read on the forward strand.
GCCAAAACCGCTGCTGCGCACGCCGATCTACGCAGAGAATATTCATGGCAAGGAAGGGATTTCCGGCGTCACCGTGCACGAGCCCAAGAAGGGCCTGGCCGAAGGCAATGCCGTCGACTACCTGATCAAGACCCTGAGCAGCGCCGCGCCGCACAGCATCACCATCGCCATGCTCGGCCCACAGACCAACCTGGCGCTTGCGTTGACCCAGGCGCCGGAAATCACCCAGGGCATCAAGGAAGTGGTTGTGATGGGCGGCGCGCATTTCAATGGCGGTAATATTACGCCCGTGGCCGAGTTCAACCTGTTCGCCGATCCGGTCGCGGCTGAGATTGTGCTCAAAAGTGGTGTGAAGCTGACTTACCTGCCGCTGGACGTGACTCATAAGGTCCTCACCAGCGACGCCCGCCTTAAAAAGATTGCCGACCTGAATAACAACGCGAGCAAGGTGGTCAGCGCCATTCTGAATGAGTATGTCAAAGGCGATATGGAGCACTACGGGATTCCGGGTGGTCCGGTCCATGATGCTACCGTGGTGGCGTACCTGCTCAAGCCTTCGCTGTTCAGCGGTCGCGAGGCCAATATGGTCGTAGACAGCCGTGAGGGCCCCACCTTCGGCCAGACCATCGTCGACTGGTACGATGGCCTCAAGCAGCCGAAGAATGTGTTCTGGGTCGAGAACGGCGACGCCCAGGGCTTTTTCGATCTGCTGACCGAGCGCCTGGCGCGTCTGAAGTAGGGTGCTTGACCCGGTCGACGTTCGTCGTCCGGTCCTTAATCGCGCGTTTGCGCCCCCATGTAGTCGGCCGGGTATTTCTCGAATACCTGGCCGATGAACGCTTGTGCCGCCTGTGTGCCCAGTTCCTTGACCAGCAGGTCGATACCAATGATCGCCAGTTCTTCAGCGCTTCCAGGGCTGTAGGAGCTTTGGCCTTGGGGCCATTTGGCTTTGATATCGGCTTGGAGCGTTACGGTGGTCATGGAAGTCTCACGGGCTGAAAATACGAGGCAATGCACTGGAAAGCGGTTCCAGCGGGCGCAGTTAAGCATTTTGCGGGGCATTTGGCACTGCTACTTAGGCATGAGGGAGGGGGCTGTGCGACACTGGCGCCCTGTTTAACGGCCGGGAAACTGCGCGTGCAAATCGATTTGAACAAGCCCGATAACCTTACGCTGGAGGCTGTGCGCCAACTGCTTGGCAGCGCCAGTGACGATGAACATACCCAATTGCGGGTCAGCAAGGCGGGCATCGCCTACATCTCGTCAGGGGCGGTCGGAGGGGCTGAGGTTGATGGCCTGCTGTTTCGCCTGGAGACCTGGGCTAAAGGGTCCGGCTATGTCGGCATCGTGGCGGCCAGCGATGAAGTCTGGGTCATGCAGATTTTCAACGCGCTCAAACAGAACTGGCCAAAACCAGCGTCTGACTACATCGACATCTACTGAATACGTTCATATCTAGTCACGATTGACCGGGCGCCTGCCGGCCGTGAGTCAGGCAGACTTGCGCGCAGGCGGTTAACGTCTTGAAACCAATCGCCTTGACTGCTGTCGCACGATCTCTGTCCATTTTTTATCATAGGAGGCTTCATGCCTTGGAAGCTCGCATCATTCGGTACTTTGTTGGCAGCACTCGCGTTGGCGGGTTGCAGCACCCCGGGTGCCTCTGAGCCAGGCAAAGATGCCACCGTGACCGATGCCGGTCATAGCCGCTGTGAGTCGAAGGCCGCCGAGTTCGCGATCGGCCAGAAAGCCTCGCCGCAACTGCTGGAGCAGGCGCGTACGCGTGCCGGCGCGCAGAACGCACGTATCCTCAAGCCCAACGATATGATCACGCTGGAGTATCGCTCCGACCGCTTGAACCTGAACACCGACGACAACCTGGTGATCACGCGGGTCAATTGCGGCTGATAGCGCCTCTTTTGTAGCGCCCATAAAAAACCCCGTCACATGGACGGGGTTTTTTTAGCTCAGCGGGGAATTACTCGCCGCGAACTTGTGCAGCTTGCATACCCTTTTGGCCTTTCTCAGCCACGAAGGAAACGGTTTGGCCTTCTTTCAGGCTTTTGAAACCGTCGCTTTCGATAGCTTTGAAGTGTACGAACAGGTCGTCACCGCCACCTTGAGGAGTGATGAAGCCGAAGCCTTTTTCATCGTTGAACCATTTAACGGTGCCGGTTTGGCGATTAGACATGGTGTATCTCCAAGAAACATATATTTTCAGTAGTACTGTGCTGCTCAGGCCAACTGGGCACACCGAGCTATCATAGTCGAAATGTTCGACTTGGGAGCCCCCCCAAGGCACTGTTTGCTCATCAATAGCGCTGCATTGCGGGTTTGGATCGGCTGAAAGCCCCGATCTACGGGGCTTTGGCTCGAAATATCAACTGATAAAAAAAGCCGTAAAAGCTGCGTATTTTGTGAGAAATGGCAGTTTTTGGGCTGTTTTGCTCAGCGCAAAGCAGTGGTGTCAGTGGAAAATCTTACTTTTTCTTCACGACTTTGCAGGACGAAATTGCCGCGACGGCTTTGTTTTTAAGCTCCGGGCTGGCGTTCTGGTTGGTCATGAGTTCCTTGATTTCGGCGGTGCTCAATTCTGCGTTGATCTTGTCAGCGCCGCATTCGCAGTGAGTCTTTGCGGTTTTGGCATCCACGTTCTGGCTGGCTGCCGCGCTGCAGTCATTAATAAAGCTGTCCCGTGCGCCCGCTGGCCAGTTCGAGGGGGCTGCTGCCTGCGCACCGAGCGAAAGGAGGGTCAGGGAGGCAGCGAGGGCGAGGCTGGAGGTAAAACGCATCATGAAATGCTCCTGGGGTTTGAGGACGAACGGCAATTCTCAGTGGGTTTGAGGGGTAGCGTACAGCTCAAGTTCACTTTCGCGACCATAAAGCCTGGAATTTGCTATTGCATGAAGAGGCGCCAGCACGATGACCGTTCATCTGTGCTAGCATCCGCCTCCTGGCTATTCCAAGGCGCGCCATTTGCCGCCTCGCCATGTCTTTTTAGCTCACTCCAGTCACTCTGGTTCGATTATCGGTTGGCCGAAAGGCTCCTGCCGCTGTAAGGCAGGCGTTCATCACTGAACGGCCTGGTGTTGGATCTTGTACTGGCTCATCCCAACCCACGTGACCTTTGGTAGGGGTCACCACTAGGAGAGGAGGCGCCATGCCAACTATTACTCTTCCCGACGGCAGTCAACGTTCATTCGATCATTCGGTTTCCGTAGCCGAGGTCGCCGCATCCATTGGTGCGGGCCTTGCCAAGGCCACCGTGGCCGGCAAGGTCGACGGCAAGCTGGTTGACGCCAGCGACCTGATCACCCGCGATGCCAGCCTGCAGATCATCACGCCCAAGGATCAAGAGGGGCTGGAGATCATTCGCCACTCTTGCGCGCACTTGATTGGCCATGCGGTCAAGCAACTGTATCCGACTGCGAAGATGGTCATCGGCCCGGTCATCGACGAAGGCTTCTATTACGATATCGCCTACGAGCGTCCTTTTACTCCGGACGACCTCGCGGCCATCGAGCAGCGCATGCATGCGCTGATTGAAAAAGATTACGACGTGATCAAAAAGGTCACGCCGCGCGCCGAAGTGATCGACGTGTTCACTGCCCGTGGCGAAGACTACAAGCTGCGCCTGGTCGAAGACATGCCGGACGAGCAGGCCATGGGCCTGTACTACCACGAAGAATACGTCGACATGTGCCGTGGTCCGCATGTGCCGAACACGCGCTTCCTGAAGTCGTTCAAGCTGACCAAGTTGTCCGGCGCCTACTGGCGTGGTGATGCGAAGAACGAGCAGCTGCAGCGGATCTACGGCACTGCGTGGGCTGACAAGAAGCAGCTGGCAGCCTACATCCAGCGCATCGAAGAAGCCGAAAAACGCGATCACCGCAAGATCGGCAAGCGCCTGAACCTGTTCCACCTCCAGGAAGAAGCGCCGGGCATGGTGTTCTGGCACCCGAACGGCTGGACTCTGTATCAGGTGCTTGAACAGTACATGCGCAAGGTCCAGCGCGAAAACGGCTACCTGGAGATCAAGACGCCTCAGGTGGTTGACCGCAGCCTGTGGGAGAAATCCGGGCACTGGGCCAACTATGCCGACAACATGTTCACCACCCAGTCGGAAAACCGCGACTACGCCATCAAGCCGATGAACTGCCCTTGCCACGTGCAGGTGTTCAACCAGGGCCTGAAGAGCTACCGCGAGCTGCCGATGCGCCTGGCGGAGTTTGGTGCCTGCCACCGTAACGAGCCCTCGGGTGCGCTGCACGGCATCATGCGTGTGCGCGGCTTCACTCAGGATGACGCGCACATCTTCTGCACCGAAGAGCAGATGCAGGCCGAATCCGCCGCGTTCATCAAGTTGACCATGGATGTTTATCGCGATTTCGGCTTTACCGAAGTCGAGATGAAACTGTCCACTCGTCCGGAAAAACGCGTCGGTTCCGACGAGCTGTGGGATCGCGCAGAGTCGGCACTGGCCGCAGCGCTCGATAGTGCGGGGCTTGCGTACGATCTGCAGCCGGGTGAGGGCGCGTTCTACGGTCCGAAGATCGAGTTCTCGCTGAAAGATTGCCTTGGTCGCGTCTGGCAGTGTGGTACCCTGCAGCTCGATTTTAACCTGCCGATCCGTCTGGGCGCCGAATACGTCTCCGAAGACAACAGCCGTAAACACCCGGTTATGTTGCACCGGGCGATCCTCGGTTCGTTCGAACGGTTCGTCGGGATCCTGATCGAGCACTACGAGGGGGCGTTCCCGGCGTGGCTTGCTCCGACCCAGGCAGTGATCATGAATATCACTGATAAACAGGCAGATTTTGCCGCTGAAGTTGAAAAAACTCTCAACGAAAGCGGGTTTCGTGCCAAGTCCGACTTGAGAAATGAAAAGATCGGCTTTAAAATCCGCGAGCATACCTTGCTCAAGGTTCCCTATCTTTTGGTTATTGGAGACAGGGAAGTCGAGATGCAGACTGTCGCTGTGCGTACTCGTGAAGGTGCTGACCTGGGCTCGATGCCCGTCGCCCAGTTCGCTGAGTTCCTCGCGCAAGCGGTTTCCCGGCGTGGTCGCCCAGATTCGGAGTAATTATTATTAAGCGTGAAATGAGACAAGATAAACGAGCTGCACCGAAAGCCCCGATCAACGAGAATATCTCGGCACGCGAGGTTCGGTTAATTGGCGCTGACGGCGAGCAGATTGGCATCGTCTCGATTGATGAAGCGCTTCGTATCGCTGAAGAGTCCAAATTGGACCTGGTGGAAATCTCCGCCGACGCAGTCCCGCCTGTTTGCCGGGTGATGGACTACGGCAAGTCGATCTTCGAAAAGAAGAAGCAGATTGCTGCGGCGAAGAAGAACCAGAAGCAGATTCAAGTAAAAGAAATCAAGTTTCGTCCAGGGACGGAGGAAGGGGATTACCAGGTAAAACTGCGCAACCTGGTACGTTTCCTGAGTGATGGGGACAGGGCCAAGGTATCCTTGCGATTCCGCGGCCGTGAGATGGCCCACCAGGAGCTGGGGATGGAACTCCTCAAGCGGGTTGAACAAGACCTGCTCGAGTACGGTTCGGTCGAACAGCATCCTAAGATGGAAGGACGCCAGCTGATCATGGTCATCGCCCCGAAAAAGAAGAAGTAATCAACAGGGCACGGCAGGCCTTCTGATTATGTTTATCAACTGAATGCGGAGTATCCGAACATGCCAAAGATGAAGACTAAAAGTGGTGCTGCTAAGCGGTTTCTGAAAACTGCTAACGGTATCAAGCACAAGCACGCTTTCAAGAGCCACATCCTGACCAAAATGTCGACCAAGCGTAAGCGTCAACTGCGCGGTAGCAGCTTGCTGCATCCGTCTGACGTGGCAAAAGTCGAGCGCATGCTGCGCCTTCGTTAATTTTTGGATCAAGAATAGAGGAAGTAACTCATGGCTCGTGTAAAGCGTGGCGTCATTGCCCGTAAGCGTCACAAAAAAATTCTGAAACTTGCTAAAGGCTACTACGGCGCGCGTTCACGCGTATTCCGTGTTGCCAAGCAAGCGGTAATCAAGGCAGGCCAATACGCCTACCGTGACCGTCGTCAGAAAAAACGTCAGTTCCGCGCTCTGTGGATCGCTCGTATCAATGCTGGTGCTCGTGTTAACGGTCTGTCCTACAGCCGTTTCATCGCTGGCCTGAAAAAAGCGTCCATCGAAATCGACCGTAAGGTTCTGGCTGAACTGGCCGTGAACGAAAAAGCGGTGTTTGCTGCGATTGTCGAGAAAGCTAAAGCCACCTTGGCTTAAGTACCCCCGACAGTCACCCTGGGCTGCTCCTGCAGCCCAAGGTGGTAAACGTCTTAAATAGGGGAAGAGCCTTCAAGCTCTTCCCCTATTTTGTATCTGGAGTCTGTACATGGAAAACCTGGACGCGCTCGTCGCTCAAGCTCTTGAGGCTGTGCAAAGCGCTGAAGATATCAATGCCCTGGAGCAAATCCGGGTTCACTACCTTGGCAAGAAGGGTGAATTGACTCAGGTGATGAAGACCCTGGGAAATTTGCCGGCTGAAGAGCGCCCACAAGTCGGTGCGCTGATCAACGTCGCCAAGGAGCGTGTCACAGAGGTTCTCAATGCGCGCAAGGCGTCGCTCGAAGAGGCTGACCTTGCAGCCAAGCTCGCGGCCGAGTCCATTGACGTAACCTTGCCTGGCCGTGGCCAGGCCTCGGGCGGTCTGCATCCGATCACCCGGACTCTGGAACGTATCGAACAGTTCTTCACCCATATCGGCTACGGCATTGCCGAAGGTCCTGAGGTCGAAGACGACTATCACAACTTCGAGGCGCTCAACATCCCAGGCCATCACCCGGCCCGGTCGATGCACGACACCTTCTATTTCAACGCGAACATGCTGTTGCGCACCCATACCTCGCCGGTACAGGTCCGCACCATGGAAGCGAACAAACCGCCGATCCGCATCGTCTGCCCAGGCCGTGTGTACCGTAGCGACTCGGATATCACCCACTCGCCGATGTTCCACCAGGTCGAAGGCCTGCTGGTCGATCGCGACATCAATTTCGCCGACCTCAAAGGCACTATCGAAGAGTTCCTGCGGGTGTTCTTCGAGAAAGAGCTGGCGGTGCGCTTCCGTCCTTCGTTCTTCCCGTTCACAGAGCCATCCGCCGAAGTTGATATGGAATGCGTGATGTGCAGTGGTAAAGGCTGCCGCGTCTGCAAGCAGACCGGCTGGCTGGAAGTGATGGGCTGCGGCATGGTGCACCCTAACGTGCTGCGTATGTCCGGGATCGACCCGGAAGAGTTCTCGGGCTTTGCCTTCGGCATGGGCGTTGAGCGTCTGGCCATGCTGCGTTACGGCGTGAACGACTTGCGTCTGTTCTTCGACAACGACTTGCGGTTCCTCGCGCAATTTCGCTAGTCGTAACGAATCTTTAGGAGAGCAGGATGAAATTCAGTGAACAATGGCTGCGTGGCTGGGTAAGCCCGCAGGTAGATCGCGACGAGCTGGTTGCCCGTCTGTCGATGGCCGGCCTTGAGGTCGATAGTGTGACGCCGGCCGCCGGTATTTTCAGCGGCGTGGTGGTGGGCGAGGTGTTGAGCACCGAGCAGCATCCCGATGCCGATAAATTGCGTGTGTGCCAGGTCAGCAATGGCGCCGAAACCTTCCAGGTCGTGTGCGGGGCACCGAATGTGCGCCCGGGCCTGAAGATTCCGTTCGCGATGATCGGTGCTCAATTGCCCGGCGACTTCAAGATCAAGAAGGCCAAACTGCGCGGTGTCGAGTCCAACGGCATGCTGTGCTCCCAGGCTGAACTGCAGGTGGGCGAGGGCAATGATGGCCTGATGGAACTGCCGGCTGATGCGCCGGTGGGCCAGGACATCCGCGTTTACCTGGAGCTGGAAGATGCCAGCATCGAGGTCGACCTGACTCCGAACCGTGGCGACTGCCTGTCCCTGGCGGGCCTGGCGCGTGAAGTCGGCGCGTTGTACAACGCACCCGTCACGCGCCCGGTTGTAACCCCGGTAGCGGCAGTGCACGACGAAGTGCGTTCCATTGAAGTGCTGGCGCCCAACGCTTGCCCACGTTACCTGGGGCGTGTGGTTCGTAACGTCGACCTGTCCAAGCCAACCCCGTTGTGGATGGTTGAGCGTCTGCGCCGTGCCGACGTGCGCAGTATTGATGCTGCCGTCGACATCACCAACTACGTGATGCTGGAGTTGGGCCAGCCGCTGCACGCCTTCGATCTCGCCGAAATCAACGGTGGTATCCGCGTACGCATGGCTGAGGAAGGCGAAAAGCTGGTTCTGCTCGACGGCCAGGAAGTTGCCCTGCGCGCCGATACCCTGGTCATCGCTGACCATTCCCGCGCCCTGGCGATTGCCGGCGTGATGGGGGGCGAGCACAGCGGCGTATCTGCGACCACTCGCGATGTTTTCCTGGAAAGCGCGTTCTTCGATCAGATTGCTATCGCTGGCAAGGCGCGTTCCTACGGCCTGCACACCGACGCTTCGCATCGCTACGAGCGTGGCGTGGACTGGAAGCTGGCCCGTGAAGCCATGGAGCGTGCTACTGGCCTGCTGCTGGAAATCACCGGTGGCGAAGCCGGTCCGATCACTGAAATCGTCAGTGAGCAGCACCTGCCTTCTGTTGCGCCGATCACCCTGCGTGCCAAAAGCGTTGAACAGATGCTTGGCCTGGTCATTGATCCCGCTGAAATCGAGCAGCTGTTGTCGGCCCTCGGCCTGGGCATTTCCTCGAGTGGGGAAGGCCAGTGGCACGTTGAAGTACCGAGCCATCGCTTCGATATCAGCCTGGAAGTTGACCTGATCGAAGAACTGGCCCGCCTGTACGGTTACAACCGCTTGCCGGTTCGTTACCCTCAAGCGCGCCTGGCGCCACAACCCAAGGCCGAGGCGCGTGCGCACCTGCCTGAGCTGCGTCGTCTGCTGGTCGCCCGTGGTTATCAGGAGGCGGTGACCTACAGCTTCATCGATCCGAAACAGTTCGAACTGTTCAACCCGGGTGTTGAACCGCTGCTGCTGGCTAACCCGATCTCCAACGACATGGCGGCCATGCGTTCGTCGCTGTGGCCGGGTCTGGTGAAAGCACTTTCGCATAACCTGAACCGTCAGCAAGATCGCGTGCGCATGTTTGAAAGCGGCTTGCGGTTTGTAGGGCAACTGGACGGGCTGAAGCAAGAGCCGATGCTGGCCGGTGTCGTCTGCGGTAGCCGCTTGCCGGAAGGCTGGGCGCAAGGCCGTGATGCCGTGGACTTCTTCGACGTTAAAGCTGATGTGGAAGGGGTATTGGGCTTCGCCGGTGCACTGGACGACTTTACGTTCGTGCCAGGCAGCCACCCGGCGTTGCACCCAGGCCAGACCGCGCGTATCGAGCGAGAAGGGCGCCTGGTGGGCTTCCTGGGTGCCATTCACCCCGAGCTGTCGAAAACCCTGGGCCTTGATCGTCCTGTCTTCGTGTTCGAGCTGGTCCTGGCTGAAGTGGCTTCGGGCAAAATGCCTAAATTCAGCGAGTTGTCGCGCTTCCCTGAAGTGCGTCGCGACCTGGCCCTGATCGCTGACCGTGAAGTCGCCGCCACTGCCGTTCTGGATGTAATCCGTGAAAATGCAGGGGAATGGCTGACAGACCTCAGGCTATTTGACGTCTATCAGGGTAAAGGTATTGATCCGCATAGAAAAAGCCTTGCAGTTGGCTTGACCTGGCAGCATCCATCGCGCACTCTTAATGACGATGAGGTGAATACCACGACACAAAATATCCTCACCTCGCTCGAACAAAGGTTGAACGCCACGTTAAGGAAGTGACGTATGGGGGCTTTGACGAAAGCTGAGATGGCGGAACGTCTGTACGAAGAGCTGGGTCTGAACAAGCGCGAGGCCAAGGAATTGGTCGAGCTGTTTTTTGAAGAAATCAGGCACGCTCTGGAAGACAATGAGCAGGTCAAGCTGTCCGGTTTCGGCAATTTTGACCTGCGGGACAAACGCCAGCGGCCTGGCCGCAATCCAAAAACGGGAGAAGAAATCCCGATCACGGCTCGCCGTGTGGTCACCTTTCGTCCAGGGCAGAAGTTGAAGGCCCGAGTTGAGGCTTATGCTGGAACCAAGTCATAACGACGAGCTACCCGTCATCCCAGGCAAACGCTACTTCACCATTGGTGAAGTCAGCGAGCTCTGTGCGGTAAAACCGCACGTGTTGCGCTATTGGGAGCAGGAGTTTCCTCAACTCAACCCCGTCAAACGCACCGGGAACCGTCGGTATTATCAGCGCCAGGACGTGCTGATGATCCGACAGATCCGTGCCTTGCTGTACGACCAGGGGTTCACCATCAGCGGCGCGCGTCAGCGTATGTCCGGTGATGAAGCCAAAGACGACACCACCCAATACAAGCAACTGATCCGCCAGATGATCTCCGAACTCGAAGATGTGCTGGTAGTTTTGAAGAAGTAATTCCGGCTTTTAAAATACTTCCACATTTCAAAAGCTTGCGGTATATTCCTCATCGCTTCGTTGCGAAGCGAACCCAGTAACACGCCTAGTCGGGGCGTAGCGCAGTCCGGTAGCGCACTAGCATGGGGTGCTAGGGGTCGAGTGTTCGAATCACTCCGTCCCGACCATATTTTTCAATGACTTAGCCCAACTCTAGCGAGTTGGGCTTTTTCATGCGTGGGGAATTTGCGGGGGGGCATCTGCGTCCCTCCTCAAAATGCTCAGCGCCGGCCCACGTGAAGCCGTCGCTCACACCCGTTTACCTCCATAATCAGCTGCAGCAGCTGGACCAGTTGATCTTTAACGACTTGATCTTCGGTTGATGGATCGTGATCGGCACTTTGACGCGATCTCCCTCGTGTAGAAGGGCAGCCACAGTCTGATGAAAGAGAGGGCACCGCCGGCTTCCGATCCTCGCTGATAGGCCACAACTTATACGATCGGACACGTACCAATTGCCCTATGGCAGGGCGCGTTTACTACCTTGGTCATCCCCCGCTCTGGGGAAAGATGCATCCGCCATTACGAACCAATGCCTTCACTTCCTCGCTCACCTGCATCGGGTCTTGACTTAATCGAGCAACAAAATCCTTGCGTCGTCGCACGTACGACTTCGAATCATGCTTCGCGCTCCAAAGCACAATGCTGATCACAATGGGGATGAGGTCCAGGCCTTTCTCGGTCAGGGTGTAAAAGTCTTTACGTCTGTCGTCGGGACTGGGCGCTTTCGAGAGAACGCCTTGCTCTTCCAGAAAGGCGAGTCGGGAAGCAAGGACGTTGGTCGCAATTCCCTCTTCCGATTTCAGGAAGTCTCCATACGTCTTCTTTCCAACAAAAATGATGTCGCGAATGATCAAGAGCGACCACCGGTCGCCGAAAATCTCCACGCCGTAGTTCACTGCGCAATGCGACCGGAGGTCTTCTTTAAGAGTTGTCTTCATGTCTGAATCTTAGCATCACTTGCATGGAACAAGTAAATTTCTCTATATCACTTGTTTTTTGCAAGCAAAGTGATCAGCATGGATCCCACGTTGAGTGATTCGCTGGATTGCACCAGCAGCCTTGGACGCAATAGCGCCTTCCCGCCCCCATCACCCACGAGGAGCTCTCATATGCATGTTTTTGTTACCGGAGGCACCGGTCATTCCGGTCCGTACATCATCACCGACCTTATCGCCGCCGGGCATGAAGTCACTGCCCTGGCTCGGTCCGACACGGCTGCAGCGGAGGCTGCTGCGCTTGGCGCCAAGGTACATCGCGGCAATCTTGAGGATCTCGACGGGCTCAAGGACGCGGCCGCGGCCGCGGACGGCGTCATTCACCTCGCGCATCGGCAGGATCTGATTCCAACTGGAGGGATCAACGCTGTTGCGGCCGCAGAGCTGGAGATCATGCTCGCCTATGGCGAAGCATTGGCCGGAAGCGGAAAACCGTTGGTCGTGTCTGGAAGCGTCGGCTCGCCCGGATGGGAAGGCTTGGGCCGGCCGGCCACCGAGGAGGATCCGCCGCTGCCTGGCGGCGCCCCGTACAAGAACACTCTGCGTGTTCGGAACATCGTGGAAACCACGGTGATCAGTCTCGCCGAAAAGGGCATACGGTCTTCTATCGTGCGGATCCCTGAGATCATGCACAGCTCCACCGATAACGCGGGCTTCCTTCCGCTGTTGATCGGGCTGGCCAAGGAAAAGGGTGTCGTCGGCTACCCGGGAGAGGGGGCCAACCGTTGGGGGGCCGTGCATGCCCGTGATCTTGCCAGTGTGTTTCGCCTGGCGCTGGAAAAAGGTGCGGCGGGCAGAAGCTGGCATGCAATCGCCGACCTGGCTATCCCGTATCGCCAGATCGCTGAAGCTATAGCCAGCCGGTTGAATCTGCCGGCCGTGTCTATCCCCTCCGACGTGCTGATGTTACCCGGATACTTCGGATTCCTTGCGAATCTGGTCACGCTGGATACCCCGACATCGAACACTATCACCCGGCGGGTGCTTGGTTGGGAACCGACCCAACCCGGACTCTTCGCCGACCTTGATAGCGGTCATTACTTTCCGGCCGCCTGATGAGGTGACGGTGTAACCCGTCCACAGGCAATGAAAAACGCCCCGATTTCAAACGGAGACTGCAATGAGCACGATCAGCATCATCGGTTCGGGAGGCATGGCAGCGGCTGTTGGCGGCCGTATCGCCAGGGCCGGACACACCGTCGAGATTGTCAGCCGCGACTCCGCCAAGGCGCAGGCGCTTGTCGACAAGCTCGCATCTGGAGCGATCACAGGGGCTTACGGTGCCACTCCGACGGGCAGCATCGTTATTCTCGCCGTACCGTACACCAGTGCGGTTGCCGTGCTGGCCGATTTTGGGCAAGCGCTCGATGGTAAGGTGATCATCGATATCACCAACCCGGTCGCTCCCGATCTCTTGGGCCTCGTTACTCCCCACGGCAGTTCCGGTGCGCAGGAGATCGCCAAGGGGGCTCCGGCCAGCGCGCATGTCGTCAAGGCGTTCAATACCCTTTTCGGCCATGTACTGGTGAAGGATGAGCGCCTCGACGCATTCATCGCGGCGGACGATGCGGATGCCAAGGCGCGCGTCTCGACCTTCCTCGAGAGTCTAGGGCTGCGTCCGTTGGATGTTGGCGGCCTGCAGATGGCCCAGACGCTCGAGTGGCTCGGCCTGATGATGATCGGCTTGGCTAAAAACGGCGCCGGCACCTGGGACATCGCCATGAATGTCGATATCGGCTGAATCGCTGGCACCACACCCTCATCAGCAGGCCATAAGGTTTTGATTGTCGAGGTGCCGTTTAAACGCGTCGAGCGCAGTCCCCATCAGTGGCCCCATCACCGGATCGGTGATGATGCCCTCGGCGCTCAACTGGCTGGACAGCAGGTTAACGGTAATTGACGCTTCCTCGACGATGCGGGCTGACATCGTATCCAGGACCAGCCGCAATGCGGCTTGCGCGTGGCTGGCCCTGGGGGAAGCGTTGAAAAGTGCGACGGGCTTGCCTGGGAACTCTTCACTGCTGACGAGCCAATCGAGCATGTTTTTGAAGGCGCCGGGAATACCCCTGGCGTACTCGGGGCATGAAAACAAAAGCCCATCCGCCTGCCCGATAATCGAGCGTAGCGCCATGATGGTCTCGGGGGGATCCTCGAGCAGGTCCGGGTTGAAGTGTGGCAATTCTCCGATGCCTTCGTAATGCGTGATCAATATCCCTTCGGGGCAGAGACGCTCCGCTGCTCGTAACAAAATTGAGTTGGAAGAGGCCTGACGCAGACTTCCCGAGACAGCAAGCAAACGCACCATTTCAACACCGTTTGTGGTTTAGGAGTCGCTGGAGTTTGGCACGAGAGCTTGGTCGGGTCAGGCGTAAACTTGCCATTCGCGGTAGGCGTCGCAGCCGCTGCCCTCCCGGGAGATGAACGCTGGGCCCTTTATTTGATTTATTTAATTAACTAGTTTTCGGTTTTAGATGTCGGAAACGGCCTCGTCAATGTTAAGTCAGCCTGATTTTAATGATCTGATGTCGTCTAGTATTGCAAGATTTACGAGGTTTGGAGGAGGGGTGTTGGAGTCAAGGCGAGTCAGTCGGTTTGCTCTTCGGTAGGAAACAATTAATTGACATAACTAATTTGAAAAGCTAATTTCGCCTCAACAAAAACGGTAGACGCGCCAAAAAACCGAGGCGCCGCATGCCGGTACCGTTCCGGATCGGCAACTGGCGAATGTTCGCCGCTAGCTTGCCGTTTGCCTGACTGTTGAAGGAGCTGAAATGAACATCGCCGATCTGGTCGCTATCGATGTGCACACCCATGCCGAGTTCTCCTGTCATGAGCCGGATGATGACTATCGCATCGAGTTCGAAGACGCCAAACGCAAATACTTCAAATCCGGTTCACCACCCTCCATCGACGAAACCATTGCTTATTACCGTGAGCGCAAGCTTGGCCTGGTGATGTTCACCGTGGACTGGGAGTTCGAGATCGGGCGCAGGCGGGTGCCCAACGAAGAGGTGGCTCGTGCCGCTCAGGACAACGCTGACATGATGATGGCGTTCGCCAGTGTGGACCCCCATAAAGGAAAAATGGGGGTTCGGGAAATGCGCCGTCTGATCGAGGACTTCGGCATCAAGGGGTTCAAGTTTCATCCGACCTGCCAGGGCTTTTTCCCGAATGATCGCATGGCCTATCAACTGTACGAGGTCATTGCGGAATATGGCTTGCCGGCCATTTTCCACAGTGGCCATTCAGGTGTCGGCAGTGGCATGCCGGGGGGAGGAGGGTTGCGCTTGAAGTACTCCAACCCTATGTACCTGGACGATGTCGCAGCGGACTTCCCCGAGATGAAAATCATCCTGGCGCACCCCTCATGGCCTTGGCAGGATGAGGCACTGTCGGTGTGCCTGCACAAACCGAATGTCTACATCGACCTGTCGGGGTGGTCGCCCAAGTACTTCCCACCGCAGTTGGTGCAGTACGCCAATACCCTGCTGAAACATAAGATGTTGTTTGGTTCTGACTATCCGTTGATTACCCCGGACCGCTGGATGAAGGATTTCACCCAGGCCGGTTTTAAAGAGGAAGTCCATGCTTTGATACTGAAAGAGAATGCGATCAAGGTGCTCGGCCTTGGGTGACGGCATTTTTTCAGCAAAGCCATCTTATCCACGAATGCCGCCATCGACAGCGTTTTTGACTTCAATGGCTTTAGGCAGCAGGCGGTTCCGGCAGACAAATCCCCATGTCAGGTCCTTTCAAAACGATTGGCAGGGCGCGCCAAACCGAGGTTTTCACGCAGGGTAGCGCCGGTGTATTCGGTGCGGAAAAGGCCACGCCGTTGCAGTTCGGGCACCACCCACCGGGCGAAATCTTCAAGCCCGCCCGGCAGGTGCGGTACCAGGATATTGAAACCATCGGCCGCGTTGTTTTCGAACCAGCGCTGCAGCTCATCGGCGATCTGCACAGGTGTGCCAATCACGCTGTAATGCCCGCGGCCACCGGCAATGCGCCGGCCCAGTTGCGCCAGGGTCAGGTGCTCGCGACTGGCCAGCTCGCTGAGCAGTTGCTGACGGCTGCGCTGGCCGCTATCGGTCAAGGGCAGCTCGGGTAGTGGCCCGTCGAGGGGGTAGCCTGACAGGTCAAAATTGCCCAGCATGCGCCCCAGTAATGCCACGCCGACTTGCGGCTCGACCAGCGCCTGGAATGCCTCGAATTTCGCCTGCGCCTGCGCTTCGGTCTGCCCGACCACGACAAACATGCCCGGCATGATTTTCAGCGAATCCTGCGCACGCCCGTAGCTTTCCAGGCGCCCTTTGAGGTCGGCGTAAAATGCCTGGGCCTGTTCCAGTGACGTCTGCGCGGTAAACACCACCTCGGCGGTTTGCGCCGCCAACTCACGACCGGTTTCTGATGAGCCCGCCTGCACAATCACGGGCTGGCCCTGTGGCGAGCGCGCCACATTCAGTGGACCTTTGACGCGAAAGTGCTCGCCGACGTGATCCAGCACATGCCGCTTCGCCGGGTCGTAGTAGGTGCCGCTGGCCTTGTCGCGCACGAAGGCATCGTCTTCCCAACTGTCCCACAGCCCGGTCACCACCTGATGGAATTCCCGCGCACGGCTGTAGCGTTCAGCATGGCCCAGATGTTCGTCGCGGCCGAAATTCTGCGCCTCGGCGGCAGCGTCAGACGTCACCAGGTTCCAGCCCGCCCGCCCATTGGACAAGTGATCCAACGAGGCGAATTTACGCGCCACATGGTAGGGCTCGTTGTACGTGGTGGTCGCTGTCGCGATCAGGCCGATGTGGTCGGTCACGGCACTCAGCGCCGACAGCAAGGTCAGCGGCTCAAAATGGTCCGAACGCGCCATATGACTGGCAATCTCGCCCGTGGCCGCTGCAATGCTGTCAGCCACGAACAAGGCATCGAATTTTGCCGCTTCGGCCACGCGTGCCAAATGTTTGTATTGGGCGAAATCCAGCCCGGCATTGGCCGGTACATCCGGGTGACGCCAGGCGGCGACGTGGTGACCGGTGGCCATGAGAAAGGCACCAAGCTTCAGTTGACGGCTCATGCTCAGAAGTCCTTGCGCAGTTGCACGCCGAAGTAACGTTCATCGTCACGGGGCACGGCGCGGTAGATGTAGTTGCCACCGCTGGCCAGCAGCGGCGAGTAGGACTTGTCGGCAAGGTTCTTGGCGAGGAGGGCCACGCGCCAGCCATGGCTGTAGTCGGCCAGGGCGACGCTGGCATTCCAGATCCCGTAGGCGCCTTGTCGGGTGTCGACGTTCTGGCTGATGTCGTACTGCACTTCGCTCTGCCAGCTGTAGTCGGTACCCAGTTCGATATCCAGGCCGTTGTCCAACGGGATGCTGTAGTCGGCGCGGACGTAGCTTTTCCAGTCCGGGCTGAAGGGTAATGGCTTGCCATTGACGTTGCAGGTTGCCGCTGCGCCGGCCGGGCAGGCGAACTCATCGATGCGCGCACGGGTATACGCCAGGGCACCGGAGAGTTTGAGCTGTTGGGTGGCCTGCAAGGCGTAATCCAGCTCGACACCTTCAGTGCTGACGCTGCCGGCGTTGATCAAGCGTGTCACGACCTGGCCGGCAACCGTGTCGAAGAAGTTGGCCTGATAGTTGTCGTAGTCGCTGTGAAACACCGCCAGGTTGGTCGTCAGGCGGTTGTTCCAGGCCGTGGCCTTGATCCCGGCTTCCCAGGTGTTGGAGGTTTCTGGCTTGAGCGCGCTGGTGTCACGCGGTTGCATATTGAAAAACACGTTGTACGCCGGGCCTTTGTAGCCACGCGAGTAAGTCAGGTAACTGGTGAGGTTGTCGCTGATGTCGTACTGCACGCCCAGACGGCCGGACCATCCATCCTCGTTCACCGAGCCCGAACTGGACGTGGCGGGTTGAATCCCGCTGACCGTGGTGGCCGAGGTGGAGACACGACGGTGAGCATATTTCAGCTCGTCGTGGGTGTAGCGCAGTCCGGCGATGCCGCGGAAGCGCGAGGTGAAGTTCAGCGTGGTCTCGCCGAATACTGCACTGCTGTCGCTGGTGGTGCTGTAGTCGGCGACGCCACGGTCGGTGCGCGAGGGAGTCGTCAGCGTACGCTGATAGGTTTCTTCATCCTTGCCGTGCATGTAGAACAGACCACCGACGTATTCAAGAAACTCACCTTTGGGTGAGGCCAGGCGCAGTTCCTGTGAGTATTGATCGAACGCCAGCTCGCCTTTGTCGGCGGTGCCGGGGAACGTGGCAGTCACCGTGCCCAGGCGGTCACCGTCCTGGTACTGAGTGTT
The DNA here is from genome assembly GCF_022836895.1 of Pseudomonas palleroniana. Taxonomy (NCBI): domain Bacteria; kingdom Pseudomonadati; phylum Pseudomonadota; class Gammaproteobacteria; order Pseudomonadales; family Pseudomonadaceae; genus Pseudomonas; species Pseudomonas palleroniana. Next base: position 2,707,685 of record NZ_CP092411.1, read on the forward strand.
ATCCCAGCCGCGCCACGCGGTGATCGAGGTCAGGGTGTAGTCGCCAAGGTTCCAGTCCAATTGGGCCGAAAGCCCCTTGTTGGTGTCTTCCACATGGCTGCGGGTGTCGGTGTTGATGTCGCGGTTGTCGCCGGAAGCGCGCACCGGCGCCAGCGCGTTGGCGAACGCCGGGGTCAGGGACTTGCTCACCACGCCGTTTGGCGCGTCGTCGTGGGACTGCATGTAGTCGGCGATCAGGGTCAATTTCACGTCGTCGTTGGGGGTAAATTCCAACTTGCCGCGGATGCCCTTGTGGTTGTAACCGTTTACTTCTTGCCCGTTATGCTTATTGTCGACATTACCGTCGTAGCTGCCGAACAAGGTGCTGATCGACCCCTTGAGCACATCCGGCACCAGGCTGCCGCCGATGCCGAAACGGGTGCGGCTTTCGTTGCCGCTGTACCAGGACTGGTCGATATAGCCGTGGGGTTCGGCGCTGGGCGCTTTGCTGGTGATGTTCAGCACACCGGCCGACGCGTTTTTACCGAACAGTGTGCCTTGCGGGCCGCGCAGCACTTCGACGCGCTCCAGGTCCAGCAAGTCCAGGGTGGCCTGGCCGGGGCGGGCGTAGACCACGCCGTCGATCACCGTAGCCACCGTCGGCTCGACACCGGGGGAGGTGGAGATGGTGCCCACGCCGCGCACGAATAGCGAGGTGTCCTTGTTCGAGGCTCCGGTGCGGAAATTCAGCGACGGTACCTGCTGGGCGATACTGGCCACACCGTTGCGGTTGTCACGCTCCAGTTGTTCGCCATCCAGCACGGAGACGGCCACTGGGACTTTCTGCAGCGATTCTTCACGGCGAGTGGCAGTGACGGTCACGGCGTTGAGCGTCGGTTCCTGCTCGTCGGCCGCAAATGCGCCCGGCGAGGGCAGCATGGTGAGGCCGGCGAGAAACAGCAGTTGAGAGTGTCTTGGAAAGTTGTACATGCTTTGCCCGCTCAAAAAATGCCCTGGACCGTTACCGTTCTACGACGGTAACGCCTGTGAAATCGTCTTTGGCATTCGCTCGAGCGAGTAGCAGACATTACGCTTTGTTAGCGCTAACATCGACATTATTGTTGGGCGCGTTTTAGAACGTCAAATATTTAAAAATTAGCCCTATATTCTTTTTGGTTTTTATCAGGATGGCCTTGTGAGCGAAGAGAAACCGCGTAAACGTCGTGGCGCAGGGCGCGTTACCCTCAACACCGTCGCCCGACAGGCAGGCGTGTCGGCGATCACCGTGTCACGCTATTTCAACCAGCCGGAGCAAGTCTCGGTGGAGCGCCGCGAACGCATTGCCGAGGTGGTGGCTGAGTTGGGTTACGTGCCCAACCTGGTTGCTGGCGGGCTGGCGTCGGCTCGAGGGCGCATCGTGGCGATGGTGATCCCGAATATTTCCGGGCCGATCTTCGCCAATACTCTACAGGGGGTCAGCGACACCCTCGCTCAGCATGGTTATCAGCTCTTGTTGGCGTCGAGTTACTTCAGTGCCGAGCAGGAGGAACGGGCAGTGCGCGCATTCCTCGGTTGGTCGCCGGCGGCGCTGGTGCTGACGAGCCGTTTTCACAGTGCCGGCACCGAAAAGATGATCGCTGACGTCGATATTCCAGTGGTGGAAACCTGGGATTACGTGCCCGAGCGCGAACCGTTACAGATCGGCTTCTCCCATTACGAAGTGGGCGTCACCGCTGCGCGTTACCTGCACGGCCAGGGCTACCGCCGCATCGCTTTTGTACAGAACAGCGCCATCGGTGACTTCAGTGCGATGGAGCGAGGTGAAGGGTTTGCCGCGACGCTGATCGAGCTGGGCGTGCAACCCAGAGTCTTTACCCCCGATGCCGGCAGCGCTCCGTTCGAAGCCGGCAAGCAGGCAATGGACGCGCTCATGCGCCACGCCACGCCGCCGGATGCAATCTTCTTTGCCAATGACAATCTGGCCGCCGGTGGATTGCTCGCCGGTCAGCGCGCCGGTGTGAACATCCCCCAGGACTGCGCGGTGCTGGGTTTCGGCGATTATCCGTTCGCCGAAATGCTGTTGCCCAGCCTGAGTACGATCAAGCCGCCCGCATTGGAGATAGGTGTTCTGGCTGCAACCCGCGTGCTGGAAAGTCTCGGCGTACTGCCGGTTGAACATGAGGTGCAACGATTAAGTCGGTTGGAGTGCCACTTGATCGAACGCGAAAGCACACGGGTGTCATCAGGACTCAGATCACCCATAAAACATTCTTAATATGAATAAAGATTTTTATAAATAATAAAATTAGAGAATATTAGCTTATACCAAAACAGCATTATATTTTTAAAATCCATTCCGTTATGTTTGGACTCAACAGCCTACCCCTGACCCCGGATGGTACCCAGCGTGATTCAGATTCCGCGCACCATGCCAGGGTGATCAACCCCTGAGCCCGCCGCGAATCGTTGGAAGGGAGCTCAACCCATGTTGCCGATTCAACCCCCTCGCCACACCTAGCCCAAACCGCCGAAACACCTTCTGACACCGCGCCGTCACCACGACGGCGTGTCTGCCTGACTTCGCGATTTGGAAATGCTGGAGTGGATATGAAACAAGTCTTGCAACCCACCGCCGCGCTGGCACTGGCCATGCTGGCCAACGCTGCACAAGCCCAGGACGACAGTACCCTGACCACGGTGGTCGTCACCGGCAACCGTGGCGCCGAGCAGCGTACGGTCACCAGCAGCCCGGTACCTATCGATGTGGTCAGCGCCAAGCAGTTGCAGAGCACCGGCAAGCCCGGCCTGATGGAAGCCTTGAGCGCGGTCATCCCGTCGCTCACCTTGCCGGAAAAAACCGGCTGGGACGCCAGCGGCATTGCCCGTGCGCCCAATCTGCGTGGCCTGAGCGCCGCCGAGGTGCTGGTGTTGGTCAATGGCAAGCGCCGCCACACCAGCGCCACGCTGAACATCAACGGTATCAACACGGGGGCGGCGCCGGCCGATCTCGACCTGATCCCCATCAGCGCCATCGACCATGTGGAAGTGCTGCGTGACGGCGCCGCCGCCCAGTACGGTTCCGATGCCATTGCCGGCGTGATCAACGTGATTCTCAAGGCCGACACCGGCGGCACCTCGGTCACCAACATCGGCCAGGGTTACGACGGCAAGAAGCAGACCGTGCAGCAAAGCCTCAACAAAGGCTTCGAGATCGGTGACGGCGGTATCGTGCAACTGGCGCTGGATGCGCGCAGCCAGAATGACGACAACAAAGCCAGCGCCAACGGCTACACCTATGAGCAGGCGTATGGCCTGGCGGGCAAGGCTACTTATGGCGGCTACGGCACGCCCAAGACCAACCTGCTGACCCTGGGCTACAACGCCGAGCTGCCGGTCGATGACAGCCTCAGCCTGTACTCCTTCACCACCTATTCGCGGCGCAAGGCCGAGCAGGGCCAGAACTTTCGCCTGCCGACCATCACCAACACCATCACCACCGGGCCCAATGGTTACCCGGCCGGTTACACGCCTACCTGGTACATCGACGAAGACGATTTCCAGGCGGCCGTCGGCGGCAAAGGCAGCGTCGGTGAGTGGAACTGGGACTTGTCCACCACCTACGGGCGCAACGAAGCGGAGCAGGGCACCACGCATAACCAGAACCCATCCCTGGGTGAAGCCACGCCGAACAGTTTTACCTCCGGCACCTGGGTTTCCACCGAGCTGACCACCAACCTGGACTTCAAGCGCGGCTTCGATATCGGCCTGCAAAAGCCGCTCGATCTGTCCTACGGCTTCGAGCATCGACGCGACACGTATGAGGTGCAGGCCGGTGACTACGCCTCCTATGCCAACGGCGGCTACTGCGTGGCGCCGGGTAATTGCGCCTCGTCGGGGGCCCAGGTCACCAACGGTATTTCGCCGGCGGAAGAAAGCAGCGCCTCGCGCAACAGCCTGGCCAGTTACGTCGATGTGGGGTTCAACCCGCTGCCGGACTGGTACGTCGGCACGGCCTTTCGTTATGAGCATTACAACGAAGGCGTGGGCGCCACCCGCAGCGGCAAGTTGACCACCCGCTACGATTTCACGCCGCAACTGGCCGTGCGGGCCACGGTCAGCAATGGCTTTCGTGCGCCGTCCCTGGCCAACAGCCTGTTCAGTGCGCGTTCCACCACATACGGCGTGGTTGATGGTGTGTACCAATCGATCAACTACGGCGTATTGCCGGTGGGCTCGGCGGCGGCCAAAGCCCTCGGCGCGCAGGATCTCAAGCCTGAGCGCTCGACCAACTTCAGTCTCGGTTTCACCTTCACGCCCTCCGACCGCTTGAACTTCACCGCCGATGCCTACGTGATCAACTTGCGCGACCGCATCACCCTCACCGGCACCTTGCTCGGCCCCGAAGTCACCCAGGTCTTGCAGAACAACGGCATCAATTCCACGTCCGGCGGCCAGTACTTCATCAACGGTGCCGACACCCGCACCAAGGGGCTCGACCTGGTGGGCAACTACAACCAGGACCTCGGCCAATTCGGCGCGTTGAAATGGACGGCGGCGTTCAACTGGAACCAGACCCGGATCCTCAATTACCAGGCATCCACCACCATTCTGGGCACCGCCTACGATCTGATGGATCGACAGGCCCGCAACCTGATCACCGGTGTGCAACCCAATACCAAGCTGATCCTGGGCGGCGACTGGAGCATCGACCGTTTCAACCTCAACCTGGCTTTGACCCGCTACGGGTCGTACAAGGAGGTCAACTCCTCGGCCAATCGTGACCTCGACCGAGTCTACAACGCCCGCTGGATCACCGACCTCGACCTTGGCTACAACCTCACCAAAGCCCTGAACATCGCCGTCGGTGCCAAGAACCTGTTCGACCTCTACCCCAAGAAACAAGGCGTGCCGAGCAGCACCATGCTCGCCAGCTACGGCACCTATTCGCCCTACGGTTTTACCGGCGGGTACTACTACACCCGTTTGACCTACGCCTTCTAACGCCTGCCCGAGCGAGGAACAGAACATGCCGATCGTCGCCAAATCCTATGACCTGATTGATCAGGCCGGCCCGGTTCGCCAGGCCCGCGTCACCCCGCCGATCAAGGCCCTGCAGGTGGTGCCCGCCCGGCATCCCTGGCGCTGGGCCGGGTCGATATTCGCCGCATTGGTGTTACTCGCCATTGTGCATTCCCTGGCCACCAACCCGCGTTGGGAGTGGGGTGTGTTCGGCCAGTGGTTCTTCTCGCCGTCGGTGCTGCGCGGCTTGGGCCAGACCTTGCTGCTGACGCTGCTCAGTACTGTGTTCAGCGTCATCCTCGGCACCGCGCTGGCGTTGGCGCGGCTGTCGGGGTCGCCGCTGCTGGCGGCGTTGGCCTGGGGCTACATCTGGTTCTTCCGCTCGATACCGGCACTGCTGGTGCTGATCATCCTCTACAACTTCGCCTATCTGTATGACCACATCGTGCTCGCTGTGCCGTTCACCGAGGTGGTGTTCGCCGAGTGGTCGACGGTGGATGTGCTCAGCCAATTCACCGTAGCGGTGCTGGGCTTGAGCCTGATGCAGGCGGCCTATGCGGCGGAGATCATTCGCGGCGGCCTGATCGGTGTCGACGCCGGCCAACATGAGGCGGCGGCAGCCCTGGGCCTGCCCGCCTCGCGGCGCATTTTTCGCATCATCCTGCCCCAGGCGCTGCGCTCGATCCTGCCGTCGGGTTTCAACGAAATCATCGGCCTGGTCAAGGGCACTTCCATCGTGTACGTGCTGGCCTTGCCCGAGCTGTTCTACACCGTGCAGGTCATCTACAACCGCACCCAGGCGGTCATCCCGCTGCTGATCGTGGCGACTGTGTGGTACCTGATCATCACCACCGTGCTCACCAGCGCCCAGTACTACGTCGAGCGCCACTTTGCCCGCGGCACCGCGCGCGTATTGCCGCCCACACCGCTGCAACGCGTGCGCGGCTGGTTCAAGGAGAAAACCCATGGCTGAAGCACGCGCCGGGCGCATTCAGATCCAGGGCGTGGGCAAGCGCTTTGGCCACCAGCAGGTCTTGCGGGATATCGACCTGACCATCGACCCGGGCAAAGTCACGGTGATCCTCGGGCCCTCCGGCTCGGGCAAATCCACGTTGCTGCGCACCATCAACCATCTGGAGAAGATCGACAGCGGGCATATCACCATCGATGGTGAATACGTCGGCTATCGACGCCAGGGCGACCTGCTGTTTGAGCTCAAGGAACGCGAGATTCTCAAGCGTCGTCTCGACGTCGGTTTCGTGTTCCAGAACTTCAACCTGTTCCCGCACCTCACCGCCTGGGAAAACATCGCCGAAGCGCCTCTGGCCCACAAGCGCTGGAGCAAGACCGAGGCGCCGGCCAAGGCGGCCGCGATGCTGGCCAAGGTCGGCCTGGCGGACAAGGCCGATGCCTACCCACGCCAGCTCTCCGGCGGCCAGCAACAGCGGGTCGCCATTGCGCGAGCCTTGGCGCTGGACCCCAAGGTGCTGCTGTTCGATGAGCCGACTTCGGCGCTCGACCCGGAGCTGGTAGGCGAAGTGCTCGACGTGATCAAGGGCCTGACCCAACTGGGCGTGACCCTGGTGATCGTCACCCACGAGATCGGTTTTGCCCGCGAAGTGGCCGACCACGTGGTGTTTCTCTGCGACGGTCAACTGATCGAAGAAGGCCCGCCCGAACAGATCTTCCGCCAACCCCGACATCCCCGCACCGTGGCCTTTCTCGGCAAGGTGCTTTAGTTCAAGGAGTGACTGCCCATGCTCATCCACACCGCCCGCCTGGCCTTGCTGACGCTCGCCGTCGGCACCGCGCATAGCGCGTACGCCGTGCAACAGGTCGACCTCAGCCCCGACCGCGTGCGCATTCATGCGCCGCGCAATGAAGCCGCCATCGCGCAGATCCCGCCGGGCTTCAAGTTCGCCCAGCCGGGCAAGTTCACGGTGGCCGTGTCCGGCGTGGCCGGGCCACCCCTGGCGCTGCTGGCCAATGACGACAAGACCACCATCGGCAGCGAAGCTGACACCGCGCAGTTGGTCGCTGACAGCTTGGGCCTGCAGCTCAACGTGGTGCAGACCAGTTGGGAAGACTGGCCCCTGGGCGTCAGCTCGGGCAAATACGACGCGGTGATCAGCAACGTCACCGTGACCGAGGCGCGCAAGAAGCGTTTTGACTTCGCTACATATCGCCAGGATGTGCTCGGTTTTTATGTGAAGAGCACCAGCCAGATCAGCCAGATCAAGCAGGCCTCGGACATTGCCGGGCTGAAGATCATTGTCGGCTCCGGTACCAACCAGGAAAAAGTCCTGCTGGCCTGGAACGAAGCCAATGAAAAGGCCGGCATCAAGCCTGCGTTGTTGCAGTACTTCGACGACCAGGCCGCCGCCCAACTGGCGGTGCAGTCGGGGCGCAGCGATGCGTTGTTCGGGCCCAATTCGGTGTATGCCTATTCGGCGGCGATCACCGGCGGCATCAAGCGTGTCGGCACCGTGAATGGCGGCTGGCCGCTGCAGGCGGATATCGCCGTGACCACCCGCAAGGACAACGGTCTGGTCAAGCCGATCCACACTGCGTTGGAGGGCGCCATTGCCGGTGGTCAATACGAACAGGTGCTGCAACGTTGGGGCCTGGACGTGGAGCGTGTCGACCAGTCACGGATCAACCCACCGGGCCTGCCGGACTAGGAGCAACGACATGGGACTGACACGACGTGAAGCACTCTCGACGATTGCTGCAATAGGCGGCGAGCACGCCGTCAAGGATGCCCTGGCGGTATTGGGCCTGGGGCCTTCGTCGCACCGCCGGCCGCAACCCCTGAAACTCAACGCAGGCTTGGGGCAGGGCACCCGCGTGCTGGTGCTCGGCGCCGGTATCGCCGGGCTGGTCAGCGCCCTGGAGCTGAGCCGCGGCGGGTTCAGCGTGCAAGTGCTGGAGGCTCGCGAGCGAGTCGGCGGGCGCACCTGGACAATCCGTAACGGCGACCGCGTGGACTACCTGGACGGCCGTACGCAAACCGCCGCCTTTGACCAAGGCCACTACTTCAATGCGGGGCCGGCGCGGATTCCCAGCCAGCACCGCACGATACTCGACTATTGCAGCGAACTGGGGGTGCCGCTGGAAGTGCTGGTCAACAGCAGCCATGGCGCCCAGGTGCGACCGGACCTGCAACAGCCGGCGTTCACGGTGGGCCAGGCGATCAACGACGCGCGTGGACACCTGTCCGGTTTGCTGGCGAAGGCGGTGCAACGCGACGCCCTCGATGATGTCTTGAGCGGCGAAGAACGCACCCGGTTGCTGGCGTTCTTGCAGGTGTATGGCGACTTGTCCCAAGAGCTGGCGTTCGAAGGCACGCTTCGCTCAGGCCACCTGGACTCACCGGCCCATCCCGGCGCCTTGCCCGCCAGCCGCCGCCCGCTGGCGCTGGATCGGCTGCTGCACCCCGAACTCTGGGGCGCGTTGTTGCACACTGAATTTCCGGAGTTCTCGGCCACCATGTTCCAGCCCGTGGGCGGCATGGACCGCATCACCGAGGCGTTCTACCAGCGCGTGCGTGGGCAGGTGCAGCTGGGCGCCCAGGTGCGGCAGATCCGCCAGCTTGAAGACGGTGTGGCGGTGACCTACCACGACTCGCGCAGCGGGCGCGAACAGGTGGTGCGGGCTGATTATCTGGTCTCGACCTTGCCGCTGCCGCTCTTGGCCAGGCTCGACACCGACTTCAGCGACCCGATCAAAGCCGCCTTGCGCAGCACGCGCAGCGATCAGGCGACCAAGGTGGCGTGGCAATCGCCGCGCTTCTGGGAGACCGACTACCGCACCTATGGCGGCCTCTCGTGGATCGAACACCCGGCACGCCTGCTGTGGTATCCGAGCAACGACCTCAACACCCGTGAAGGTGTGTTGGTGGCCGGTTACGTCACCGGGGAGGGCGCCGACGTGTTTGGCGCACAGCCGTTGGCCCAGCAGTACGCCACTTCCAGGGACGCCGTGGAATGGCTGCATCCGGGGTACTCCAGGCACCTGCGCCACCCGCTGGCGGTGTCGTGGGAGCAGATCCCCTACAGCGAAGGCCCCTGGCTGCAACGCGAACACTTCCCGGCCGACGCCAGCGCCTTGCTGGAGCAACCCCACGGCCGTGTGTATTTCGCCGGTGACGGCCTGGTGCAGAGCGGCGTGGGTATCTGGCAGGAGTCGGCGGCCAACTCGGCGCGGCATGTGGTCGGGCAACTGGCTGAACGGGTGACTCATCAACGACAGATGGCGGCAGTGGCCGCTTCATAAGGAGCAACACCATGAGCGACAGCATTCAACGCACCGGTCTCGGTGATTTCCCGATCTCGCAGACCGTCACCGTCCCCGCGTCGGCGAGCCTGGTGTTTGTCAGCGGTACCTTGCCGGACCTGGTCGATCCTAACGTCCCGGCCGCCTACGGCAATACCGAAATACAGACGGTCTCGGTGTTCAACAAAATCCGCAGGATCTTGCGCCAGCAAGACCTCGACCTGGGCGATATCGTGCAACTGCGCGTCTTTCTGGTGGGCGCCGAGGAAACCGCCGGGCAGTTGGATTTCGCCGGGCTGCAGCGCGGTTACACGCAATTTTTCGGCACGCCGGAGCAGCCCAACAAACCGACGCGCACCGCGTTGCAAGTGGTGGCCTTGCCGTTGCCCGGTGCGCTGGTGGAAGTGGAGGCGATTGCCGCGCGAACGGCATGATTCCATTCGCTGTTCACGGCTCTGTGCAGGGCCGTGACGCATCAGACCTTGTCTGTTGCGCCCTGGTTTTTGTTGAACCCGCCATGCTTGCGATACCAGGCCACGGTGTCGGAAAGGGTCTGCTCCAGCCCTCGAAACCTCAGGCCCAGCTCTTGTTCACTCTTGCGAGGGTTGAAGCCGGTGCGGTGCTCCTCTCTTACCAATAGGCGCACCGTCGCCATGCTCAGCAAAACCGGCTTGCCGGTCAGGCGCGCATACACTTCCTGCACCGCCGCCAGCAGGTAGAGCACGGGCAGTGGCAGTTGCCGGGCAGGGGTTTTGACCTCGGCGATCCGGCCCAGGGCAGGCACCAACTGGCGCATGGTCAGGTTCCGACCGGCCGCGAGGTAGCGCTCGCCTCGTCGCCCGTTTTGCGCCGCGGCAATCAGAGCCCAGGCCACATCACGCGCATCGACCACGGAGAAGGTGCCGGGGATCAGCCCGGGCAACTTGCCGTTGACGACATCCTTGACCAATTGTCCCGAGGACGTCGGGCCGATATCACCCGGGCCCCACATCCAGCCCGGCAGCACCATGCAGGCAAACATCTGGGGATGCGTTTCAAGAAAGGTCAAAACCGCACGGTCGGCGAGGATCTTGCTGCGGTAGTAGTCGTCCGCATCGGCTTCGGCGCGCAGGCATGTCTCATCGATAGCGCAGCCTGGGGCGCCGTCGAGCACGGCAATCGACGAGGTATGCAAAAACCGGCGGACCCCCGCGCGGTAGGCCTGTTCAAGCAGGTCTCGCGTACCGGTGACATTGATTTTTTCGAGCGCTTCCCAGTGGCTGCCGCCTTTGTAGTTGTCGCGAAAGAACGCTGCCGTATGAAACACCGTATCGCAGCCGCGCAACGAGGGGGCGAACGCGTCGATGTCGGCCATGTCGCCAACCACTAGTTGCACCGTGGGGAGGTCATTGAACTGCTGTTCACCTTTGGCTTTTGAGCGGACAAGCGCTTTGACGGCGTAACCACGTGCGACCAGTTCCCGCACCAGGTTGTTTCCCAGCAAGCCGGTTGATCCCGTAACGAATACGTTGCGCATCACCGCGTGTTCTGCGTCATGGTCGAGGCCCTTGGTCATACATGTCATTCCAGTCGTTTCGAAGGGCGGTAGATATACCGCTGAGGTCACGCCTGAAAAACAGCGACTGTTGCATAATGGCTTTGCATATTTGCAGACCATGGAGGATCAGGGGTATGGCGGTGCAGGCAAATTGGGATGATCTTCGTCTGCTGTTGGCCGTCTCGCGGCGTGGCAGTTTTCTGCAGGCGGGCCAGTTGCTGGGTATCGCGGCGTCCACCGTGTCCCGTCGCCTGACCCAGCTGGAAGCGGCCCTCGGTGAGCCGCTGGTGGAGCGAGGTGTTGAAGGGTGTTGGTTGACTTCGCGTGGCCAATCCCTGGTGGAAGTCGCCCTGGCTGCGGAAGAGGGCTTGCGGCGTCAAACGGCGGTGGACCTGTCCGGGGGGCACACAGCGCTACAGGGCAGTGTCCTGGTCAGTGCCGGTGAAGGGTTTTCTGCCGGTGTGCTGGAGGCCGCACGGCGTTTTACGGCCCTGCATCCGCGCTGCTCCGTGGAGTTACAGGTCACCGCCGAGTTTCACAAGATCGTCCGTGGCGTGGCGGATATCGCGATCCGCACCGTGCACCTGGGCGAGCCATCGCTGATCTATCGGCCCATCGGCAAGCTTGCCTACGGCGTCTTCGCGGATGCCGGCTATCTGAAGCGATCGCCACCGGTGACCCTGGAGACGGCGGTCAATATCGCCTTGCTGCCTCCGCTGGATATGTTGCCGCAAATGCGTGCCGCAAAGGCGGCGGGCCTGGACCGTGCGCAAATCAGCGTGAACTCGTTTGCCGTACAGCTGGAGTCGGTGCGCCAGGGGATGGGCGTGGCTGTCCTGCCGCGTATCCTGGCCAAAGACCTGAGCGAGCTGTTCCCCGAGCTAGAACTTCCCGATATGGAGGTCTATCTGGTCACCCGGCCCCAGGCGTTGAAGCAGGCGCAGATCCGATGTTTCTTCGGCATCCTGGAGCAGGTATTGCTCGAGCTTTTTCATGATTTGCCGCAGCAAAGCGGCCCACCAGGGCCGCTAACATCGACCTACCAGAGCGCGATGTCATAGGTGAGGTAGAGGCGGTTGCTGTCGCGGCCCCGGGAGAATTCAGAGCGATAGACGTAGTTGCGCAGGCGCACCCCCAATCCCTTGAACGTGCCGGCTTGCACCACGTAGGCCAGTTCGGTATCACGCTCCCACTCCTTGACCGTCGTCGCGGACTTGCCGTCGTCGCCGCTCAGGTAGCGTGTCGAAAAGGTCAGGCCGGGCACACCGGCAGCCGCGAAGTTGTAGCCGTAGCTGAGCATCCAGGTCTTCTCGTCTTCCTCGATGAATTTGCCGATACCGGCGTTGCTGAACGAGTACACGGTTGCGCCGCTGATGTAGGGCAACCCGGCATCCCCGCGTAGGGCCTGGTAGCCGCCGCCGAGTGTATGGCCGGCGATGGCGTAGGATAACTGGCCGCTGAGCATGTCATTGTCGATTTTGCCGGCGTAGGCAGAGCCGCTATCAACGCTATTGAAGTAGCGCAGGTCGCTGGTCAGCACGCCACCGGCCAATGGCAGGTCGTACTGGATGCCCGCGAAGTTCTGCCGGTAGAAGTTCTCGAGTTCCCCGTAGAAATAGCTCAAGCGAATGTTTTTACCCCATTTGTACTCGGCCCCGGCGTAGTTGAAATCCCCCGACTTTGCCCCGCTGTAGCCATCCGGCACGATCGGCACGCTGTTGGTGGAGTCGCGTAGTTTGAAGCGGTCCAGGTGCCCGCCGGTGACGCTCAGGTTCTCGATGTCGTTACTGCTCACTTGAGTGCCCTGGTAGGTCTGGGGCAGCAAGCGTGCATCGTTGTAAATCAGCACCGGGGTTTTGGGGAGCAAGGTGCCGTACTTGACGGTGGTTTTGGCGAACCGGGCTTTTGCGGTAGCGCCGGCGCTGGCAAATTCGCCGGCCGCCCGCCCGTCATCGTGCACCGGCATCAGCCCGGTGCCGCTGCGGCCGCGGCCTGAATCGAGCCTTACGCCATACAGCCCCAGGGCATCCACGCCGAAGCCGAGGGTGCCGGCGGTAAACCCTGACTGATAATCCAGCAGGAAGCCCTGGGCCCACTCCGTGCGTTCGCTTTTTGCGGTCCTTGCGGCGCGTGCGCTCATGCCGTGCTCGTCACGAAAGTTCTCGTTGAAATACACATTGCGCAGCTGCAACTTGAGCTTGCTTTCATCAATAAAGCCTTCGGCATTGGCACCGGTGAAGGGCACCAGGCCCAATGCGCAAAACAGAGCCCGACGGGTATACACAGGGTTCATGGCAACTCTCTCATTGTTGTTATTGGGGTGCAGGGCAGCACGCGCCCCTTGAACGAGGCGCGTTGGACGGCAGCAGTGGCGTTGGTGAATCAGATGAACAGGCTGATGGCGCCGGTCAGCAGGGCCAGCGCGGTGACGACCAGGGAGGTCAGCACAGCCCACTTGACGGTGGCTTTCTGGAAGTCACCGATATCGCGATCCACCATGCCCACCAGCAGCAGGGTCGAGGCCACCAATGGGCTCATCAGGTGCACGGGTTGCCCCAGGATCGAGGCACGTGCGATTTCGACCGGGTCGATGCCATAAGCGGCGGCGGCATTGGCCAGGATCGGCACCACGCCAAAATAGTAGGCGTCATTGGACAGCACGAAGGTCAGCGGCATGCTGGTGATCGCCACCACCAGTGGGAACAGGTGGCCCCAGGACGGCGGGATCCAGTCGACCAGCGTCTGGGCCAGGGCGTCGACCATCTTGGTGCCGGAAAATATCCCGGCAAAAATCCCGGCGGCGAACACCAGCAGCACCACCGTCATGGCGTTGCCTGAGTGCGCCAGGATGCGTTCTTTCTGAATGTCCAATTGCGGGTAGTTGATCATCAGTGCGAGCACAAAGCCGATCAGAAACAGGATCGCAGAGTGCATCAGCCCCATCACCAGGGCCGCCATCACCGCAATCACCAAGGCCAGGTTGACGTACGCCAGCTTCGGGCGCTTGTGCGGCGTGTCCTCAAGAATCGCGTTGATATAGCAATTGCCGCCACCGCTTTGCAGTTGCACGTTACCGATGCGCTTGCGCTCGGCTCGCCCGAGTAGAAAGGCCGTGAACACCACCCACAGGGCGCCGCCGATCATGGTCGGCAGCAACGGCACGAAGTATTCGCCGGCATCCAGGCCCAGCGCGGCGATCGCCCGTGTTGCGGGGCCGCCCCAGGGTGTCATGCCGCTCATGATGCTCAGCGACAGCATGGAGATGGTCGCCAGGATCATCGGGTTCATGCCGATGCGTTTGTACAGCGGCAGCATGGCCGCGCAGGTAATCATGTAGGTCGTGGTGCCGTCGCCGTCGAGTGCCACCAGCAACGACAGCAGGGCGGTACCCACCGCGATCTTCATCGGGTCTCCATTGACCCGTTTGAGGATCTTGCGGATCAGCGGGTCAAACAGGCCTGCATCGATCATCAGGCCGAAAAACAGGATCGCAAACAGTAGCAAGGCGGCAGATGGTGCGACCATTTTCAGGCCATCGAGCATCATCTTGCCGGTGGTGCCGCCGAAACCGCCGATCACCGCGAAGACGATAGGTACCACGGTGAGCGCGACGATCGGCGACAAGCGCTTCGTCATGATGAGGACGGTGAATACGACCACCATGGCCAATCCAAGGAAAGCAAGCATAGGACGATTCTCTTGTTGTTATCGTAATAATGGCTGACGCCGAGGCGCACGAGCCCTGGCCCGCCGGGCGGGCAAAGGCGCCTGGCGGGGGAGGGAGTCAAGTCAAGTCAGGAGGGGCGTTGCCCGGGGAGTACTAAGCGCGTTTGGGGACTTTCAAGTCTTCCCAGGCTTCTACCGGTGCCGCAGAGGGTTTGGCGTCGAGCATCCGGTGCAGCGTTTCGCGATCGCAGGCATTTTCCGACAGCGACATCACCACCGTCGCGACGGCGTTGCTGGCCAGGCTGGTCAGGGCCCGCGCTTCAGACATGAAGCGGTCGATGCCGATCAGCAACGCCAGGCCGGCCAATGGGATGTCGTGAATGACCGTCAGGGTCGAGGCCAGTGCGACGAACCCGCTGCCGGTGACGCCGGCAGCGCCCTTGGAGGACAGCAGCATGATTGCCAGCATGGTGATGATCTGCGTCAGGCTCAGGTCGATATTGCACGCCTGGGCAATGAAGATCGCCGCCAGCGACAGGTAGATCGCGGTGCCGTCCAGGTTGAACGAGTAGCCGGTGGGCAGTACCAGGCCCACGACGCCTTTTTTGCAACCCAGCGCTTCGAGCTTCTCCAGCATGCGCGGCATGACCGGCTCGGTGGAGGAGGTGCCCAGCACCACCAGGAACTCTTCGCGGCAGTAGCGCAGCAGTTTCCACAGGCTGAAACCGTTGGCGCGGCAAATGCTGCCCAGTACCACGAATACGAAGAAACCGCAGGCGATGTACAAGGTCATGATCAGCTTGGCCAGCGAGCCCAGCGACGTGATGCCGTACTGGCCGACGGTGAACGCCAAGGCACCGAAAGCGCCGATCGGAGCGAAACGCATCAGGTAGGCGAAGATCTTGAACACCATCTGCGAGGCGGCCTCGAGCACATCGAGCACCGGCTTGCCACGCTCGCCCAGTGACGACAAGGCAAAGCCGGACAACACCGCAATAAACAGCACCGGCAGCACTTCACCCTTGCTGAAGGCGCCGATAAACGTCTCCGGGATGATGTGCATGAAAAATTCCACCACCCCAAGCTTGGCGGCCGACTCGGTGTATTGGGTCAAGCCTTTGGTGCTCAGCTGGCTGGGATCGATGTTCATGCCCGCGCCCGGCTGGAACACAAATACCGCCACCAGGCCGATCAGCAGGCTGATCACCGTCAAGCCCAGGAACAACAGCAGGGTCTTGCTGAGCAGGCGCCCGAGCGAGCGTTTATCGCTCATCCCGGCGATGCCCGTGACGATGGTGCAGAACACCACGGGCGCAATCATCATCTTGATCAGCTTGATGAAGGCATCACCCAGCGGTTTGAGTGCAATGGCTTGCTGGGCCCAGAAATGCCCGACCACGATGCCCAGTACCACGGCGCAGAGAATCTGGAAGTAGAGCGATTTAACAACTTTCATGGCATCACCCATTTTTAGAATTGTGCGGATGCAAAAAATGCCAACGACCGCCGGAATTATCCGGCGAGGCGCTGTGAATCTGTGGCGTAGACGTAGCCGGAAAACAGCCTGCGCGCAGTACGAACGACGGATGCCTGGATTGTCTCACTGTTAAGCCCGGTGTAGGACAATACGACATCAATCCCGCCGCTGGGGTGCTCGATACGCACCGCTTGAGGGCGCGGCGTACTGATCCCGCCGAGCATCTGCGCAACGATGCTGCCTTCTATCACGCAGGCGGTGGCCAGGCCAATCGAGCCGGTAATGGCCAGGGCCCGGTGGCAGTTGTGCGGCATGAAATAGCGAACCTGAATCGTACCGCCGGCTTTGGCGGGCGAGACCAGTACCGGCTTGGGAATCACTTTGTGGCTGACATCGCCCAGGCCCATGGCCTGGCCGGCCTGCAGCCGCAATGACTCAAGGCGCCGCAGGAAGTCTTTATCGGCGTCCAGTTCCGCCGGGCTTTCATCACCGCGCTTGCCCAGTTGGCCAGCCTCGATCAGCACCATCGGCATCGCCATATCGATGCAGGTGACGGCAATACCGTCGATCACATCCTGCGTGTTGCCGGTGGGGAAGAGCTTGCCGGTCTTGCTGCCGGCCGCATCGAGGAACGTCAGTTGCACCGGTGCTGCGGTGCCCGGCACGCCGTCGATGGCGGTGTCGCCCTCGTAACTGACGTTGCCATCCGGTGTGTACACCTGCGAATGGATAAGGGTCCCGGTGTTCACATTGCGAATACGTACCCGGGTGCGCCCCGGCGTGCCTTTGACCAGGCCCTGTTCGATGGCGAAAGGGCCGACGGCGCACAGCATGTTGCCGCAGTTGGGCGCGCTGTCGACGCGGCGTTGCGAAACCATCACTTGAACGAACAGGTAATCAACGTCCGCATCGGGATGCAGTGAGGGGCTGACAATCGCGACCTTGCTGGTTTGCGGGCTGCCGCCACCAATGCCATCGATCTCCAGCTCGTGGCCGGAACCCATCAGGTTGAGCAGCAGCTCGTCACGGGCCTCAATCGCTGCCGGCAAATCCCAGGCTAGAAACACCGGGCCTTTGGAGGTGCCGCCACGCATCAGCACACAGGGAATTCTTTGCATGATACTGACTCTTGTTGATCAATCGAGTTAATTGATGCTCTGCGGACAAGAGTCTCAAGCTTTAAAAGATCTATCAAATGCAAAAATTGACGAGATTGTTGCGTTTTACGAATGATAAATTTACGCTGGATTTTCTTTTCGAACCTTGCAGCGGATGAGACATAACGTGGACTACGAGCTTAACGACATTCGATCTTTCGTGAAGATCGCCGAACTTGGCAGTTTTCACGAAGCTGCCGATGCCCTGCACCTGTCTCAGCCCGCACTCAGCCGCCGGATCAAAAAGCTCGAAGAGGGCTTGGGCACCGCGTTGCTCGATCGCACCACGCGCAAGGTCAGCCTCACCAGCGTCGGCCGCGACTTCCTGCCCAAGGCACGCCGCCTGCTGGACGACTTCGACGAGTCGATTCTCAATATCCGTGAACTCGCCGAACGCCAGATCGGCCGGGTCACCCTGGCGTGCATCCCGACGGCGGCGTTCTATTTCCTGCCCTCGGTGATTCGTCTGTACAACGAACGCTACCCCAAAATCCGCATCCGCCTGCTGGACTTGAGCGCCAACGAGGGGCTTGAAGCGGTCCTGCGTGGGGAAGCTGATTTCGGTATCAACATGATGAGTGGGCAGCACCCGGACATCGAGTTCGTGCCCCTGGTCAGCGAACCGTTTGTGTTGGCCTGCCGGCGTGATCATGAGTTGGCCAAGCGCAGTGCGGTCACCTGGTCTGAATTGAGCGATTACCGCCTGATCGGCGTCGGGCGCCTGAGCGGCAACCGCATGCTGCTCGATCATGCCTTGTCTGGCTTGAGCTGGCGGCCGCAGTGGTTCTACGAAGTCCAGCATCTGTCGACCTCGCTGGGCCTGGTGGAGGCTGGGTTGGGAGTGTCGGCGATGCCGAGCCTGGCCATGCCGGCCGAGGACCATCCCACCTTGGTCAGCGTCCCGTTGATCGAGCCGGTGGTGAACCGCTCGTTGGGTCTGGTCTACCGCCGTGGGGCATCGCTTTCGCCGGCGGCGGAAAAATTCGTGTCGATATTGCTTGAGCAATGGCCGCAATAAGCCATTGACCGTCTGGTCGGCCGGCGTGGTGTTAATAAGAATGTTTTTTGATTGCACCGCGCCGTTGTGGAATAGTACCCGCCGTTTTCCCCGGCCTGCCTGGGCGGGGTGTGTCAACGCCGAGGTACTTCATGCGATTACTGCGCTCCATTGCGACCCTTGCCGCCTGTCTCCTGGCGTTCTCTTCAAGCGTGTTATGCGCCGCTCCCATCGACCTCAATGACGGCCAGCACGCCGTGCATCTGCCGGATGCGCCCAAGCGCGTGGTGGTACTGGAGTTTTCCTTTCTCGACAGCCTGGCCGCAGTCGACGTCACGCCTGTCGGGGCGGCGGATGATGGCGACGCCAACCGCGTGTTGCCCAAGGTGCGCCAGGCCATCGGCCAGTGGACGTCCGTGGGCTTGCGCTCGCAGCCGAGCATCGAGGAAATCGCCAGGCTCAAGCCTGACCTGATCGTCGCCGACCTGAACCGCCACCAGGCGCTGTATAGCGACCTCTCCAGTATCGCACCGACCTTGCTGCTGCCCTCGCGCGGTGAGGATTACCAGGGCAGCCTCAAGTCCGCCGAACTGATCGGCAAGGCGTTGGGCAAGAGCCCGCAGATGGAGGCGCGTATCGCGCAGAACCGTGAGCACCTGAAGGCGATTGCACAGCAGATTCCCGCAGGTGCCAGTGTGCTGTTCGGCGTTGCGCGTGAAGACAGTTTTTCCGTGCACGGCCCGGACTCCTATGCCGGCAGCGTTTTGCAAGCCATCGGCCTGAAAGTGCCGTCGGTACGTGCCAAGGCGGCGCCGACGGAGTTTGTCAGCCTGGAGCAACTGCTGGCGCTGGATCCGGGCTGGTTGCTGGTCGGCCATTACCGCCGCCCGAGCATCGTCGACGCCTGGAGCAAGCAACCGCTGTGGCAGGTGCTTGGCGCGGTGCGCAACCAGCATGTGGCTGAAGTGGACGGTGACAGTTGGGCGCGCAATCGAGGGGTATTGGCCTCCGAGCAAATCGCCGAAGACGCCCTGGCGATTCTCAAGGGCGGCAAAGCCGTACTGAGCCAATAACCGTGCAGCGCAGTTTAGCCGCCGCCGGCATCGTGCTGTTGGGAGGCGGGTTGTTCTGGCTTTCGCTGTACAGCTGGTCGCCGTTTGTGATCACCCCGGCGGATGCGTGGAATGGCCTGGTGCACCAAGGTCACTCGGGCGGCAACATGGCTTATATCGTCGCCCAGCTGCGGGTGCCGCGTGCGGTGTGCGCGGCGTTGGTGGGCGCCTGCCTGGGCCTGGCGGGGGCATTGATGCAAGGCATCACGCGTAACCGCCTGGCCTCGCCGTCTCTGTTCGGCGTAACCGCCGGGGCGGCGCTGGGCCTGGCGTTGTTTTCCACCGGCCTGGTGGCGCCACCCTTTGCCGGTGGCGCTTTGTTGATGACGTGCGTGGGGGGCGCGCTGGCCTGGGTCACGGTGTTCAGCCTCGGCGGCGCCTGGTCGCCCACCACGTCCCAGGGGCGCCTGGTATTGGCCGGTGTGGCCGTGGCGGCGTTATGCGCGGCGTTGACGCGGCTCACGGTGATTCTGGTCGAGGCCCAGGCGCAAAGTGTCCTCAACTGGCTGGCCGGCTCCCTGGCCAACGTGGGCGCCGCGCAGGTGCAACTGCTCTGGCCCTGCACCCTGGTCGGCGGTCTGTGGGCGTTGTGGTGCGCGCCGCGCTTGAACTTGATCAACCTGGGCGAGGAGGCCGCCCGTTCGTTGGGCGTGGGCATCGCCAGCCTGCGCCTGCAGGTCTTCGTTGCCAGTCTGTTGTTGGTGGGCGCCAGTGTCTGCGCCGTCGGCCCCATCGGGTTCGTCGGGCTGATTGCGCCCAATATCGTGCGGCAGTTTCTCGGTAACGACTATCGCTGGCTGATCCCGCTGAGTGCCGCCCTGGGCGCAGTGATTGTGCTCGGCGCCGACCTGCTCAGCCGCGCCGTGGCGTTCCCCGTGGAAACCCCTGCCGGGGTCGTCACCGCGTTGATCGGTGCGCCATTCTTTCTTTTTCTCGCCAGGCGCGCCCTATGACTCGGCCACGCTTTCGCCTTTGGCTGCTGGCGGGCCTGTTGCTGCTGGTGACGTTTGTCAGCCTCAGCGCCGGCACCCTGTGGCTCACGCCCGAAACGGTAGTGGAACGCCTGTTGGCCCACGACGCCGTCGATTTTGAAGTGTGGAACCACCGCCTGCCGCGCAGCCTGATCGCGATCCTTGCCGGCTGCGCTTTCGGCCTGGCAGGCGCGATAGTGCAGGGGGTGATACGCAACCCGCTGGCCTCGCCGGAGATTCTCGGGGTGACCCAGGGCGCAGGGTTGGCGCTTACCGTGGCGATCATCACCTGGCCGCAATTGCCGATTGGCTGGCTGCCACTGGTGGCGTGCCTGGGTGGGGCGGCCGGGGCTTTGCTGTTGGCGTTGTACAACAGCGGGGTGAGTTTTTCCGGGGTGCGCTTTGCGCTGTCCGGGGTGGCGATTGCGGTGACCCTGTCCAGCATCACCGAGTTCCTGATCCTGTCCCACCCGCTGGATATCAACACCGCATTGCTCGCGCTCACCGGCAGCCTGTGGAGCCGCAACTGGCACCATGTGGGGTTGGTGCTGCCATTTCTCGTTTTGATCCCACTGGGGTTGTGCCTGGCCAAGCCACTGAACCTGATCGCGCTCGGTGATGAGGCGGCGCATAGCCTGGGCACCGCGTTGAACCGCACGCGCGGGTGGGCGATGGCCTGCGCAGTGATGCTCACCAGCCTGGGCGTCGGCGTGATCGGGCCGATCGGTTTCATTGGGCTGGTGGCGCCGCATATGGCGCGGCGCCTGGTGGGCGGGCATCACCACTACCTGATGCCGGCGGCGATGTTGATCGGCGCATTGTTGCTGGTGCTCGCTGATACCCTCGGGCGCACCTTGATCGCACCCAGCGAGATCCCGGCAGGGGTGCTCACGGCGGTGATCGGCGCGCCCTATTTTCTTTGGTTACTGGCACGTTTCAAGGGCTGATGACATGAGTATTCTGAAGGCACACCAGCTCGATATCGGTTATGGCGCAACGCGCATTGTGCAAGGCTTGTCGTTCGCGCCGCCGACGGGCAAGGTCACGGCGTTGATCGGTCCTAACGGCTGCGGCAAGTCCACCTTGCTCAAAGCCTTCGCGCGTATCCTCAAGCCAACCCAGGGCGAGCTGACCCTGGAGGGGCAGCCCTATGCCAGCTTGTCCGCGCGGCAACTGGCGCGGCAGATCGCGTTCCTGCCACAGGTGTTGCCCGTGCCGGAGGGGGTCAGCGTGCGCCAGTTGGTTGCCTATGGTCGCAGCCCGCATAATTCGCTGTGGGGGCGCCTGAGCGGCAATGACCAGTCCCACGTGACCCAGGCCCTGCAACGCCTGGAGCTGGACACCCTGGCCGAGCGTGCCTTGGCCGACTTGTCTGGCGGCCAACGCCAGCGCGCCTGGCTGGCGATGGTGCTGGCACAGAATGCGCCGGTGGTGCTGCTCGACGAACCCACCACCTATCTCGACATCAGCCATCAAGTCGAACTGCTGGACTTGATGGGCGAACTGGCTGCCGAAGGCAAGACCGTCATCACCGTGCTGCACGACATCAACCAGGCCTGTCGCTACGCCGATCACCTGGCGGTGATGCACGGCGGCAGGTTGGTGGCCGATGGCGCGCCAGCGGCGGTGATCAGTGCCGAGTTGATGCACCAGGTGTTCGATGTGCATGTGCAGATCATCAATGAGCCGGTGGCAGGTACACCCATGTGCGTGGTGCAGAGGAGCACACGCACGCATTGATGCTCGGCCCCCTCAACCGGCCGGGGGCATGCACACCAGCGCCTGGCGCTCATAGTTCAGCGCCTTGTTCTGCGGTGGCAGCGCGTAGCTTGCAGTGCATCGCTGTTCACCCCACTTGATGATCAAGGTGCCGTGATCCTGCTCCACCAATGCCAGGGCGTTGCCGTTCGGATCGGCGATCGCCAGTTGCTTGCCTTGGGTATCTTCCAGCGACGCGCCAAACGCCAGCGGTTGGTGTTGGGCATCGAACAACTCGAACAGTACCCGCCGTCCGGTGGTGCCGCTGTAGTGCGCCACGACGATGGCGCCACGGCGCGGCACCAGTTGTTGCGTGGCATTGCTGATTTCGACATCGCCGCCCAGGTCTCGGGTGTCCAGGCTCACCCAGTTCACCCGGTAGGGTTGGGCCGTGGGGATCACCGCATAGCCGTTGTAGCCGGTTTCGACGCCGCTGTAGCTGCCGATTTTTGCCCCGCTGATACCTGGCACTTCGGCCAGCGCGAAGGTTTCACTGACGGTCTGCCCCAGGTTGATCCCGCCCGCGTGGGCCACCACGGAGCCTGCGAGGTTGAGATTCTGCGAGTTGTAGCCCTGGCCCTGGCTGTAACCCAGGCTGACGTCCGCTACCGAGGTCCGGCTGTTGATGTTCACCGAGCCCGAATCGCCGCTGGTGTCGCTGTGGCCGGCTTGCACCGAATAAAAGGTGTCGCTGGTATCGGCGACGTAGCCGTTGATCCCGGCTTGGGTGGTGGTGTCGCCGCGGTTGCTGCTGGTGGTGACGAACGCTCGTGGCGCTCGCGGCTGGCTGCCCAGCGGGAAGGAGATGGACAGGTTCACTTGGGTGTCATCGCTGGGTTCGCCCCAGGTGACGATTTGCTTGGTACGCGTGACGCCGAGGTTGTAAGTCACATCGCCCCAGTTGCTGGTATAGCCGGCAGAAAAACTCTGGGAGCCGCCACGGTTCCAATAGCGCTGATCGCTGGCGTTCACGTAGAGGCTGCCGTATTCACGATGACGCCCGAGGCTTTGGTTGATCGTCAGGTCGGTGCGGGTCTTGGAGTGGCCGGTGCGTAAGCGCGCGCCTTCGCTGATGTCTTCGACGTGGTCGGTGAAGCTGCGGTAGCCCTCGGTGGAGTAGCGGTAGGCTGCCAGGGTGAAGTTGGTGTCGGTGCCGGCAAAGGTCTTGGCATACAGGGCGCGCACGCTGTTGCCCTGGGTGGTTTGCCCCCGGGCTTTGCTCGATGAGTGCGTGACATCCAGCGATACCGCGCCCAGTGCGGTGTTTTTGCCGGCTCCCAGAGACAGCGCGTTGTACGCCTCGCTGGCTTGTACACCGACGATGCCGCTCAGGCTGCTGGTCAAGCCATATGCCACGGTGCTGCTGACAAATCGGGGAGTCGCCAGGCCCTCGGCATTGCTCTTGAACGTGCCCGCCGAGACGCTGTACTTGACCTGGCCTTCACGCACCATGATCGGCAGGCTGGAAAACGCCTGCATCGTCACGCGGCGGCTGCCGTCGGCTTCGATCACGGTGATTTGTAAATCACCGTTGGACCCGCTGGGGTAGATGTCGTTGATCTCGAACGGGCCTGGCGCTACGTTGGCGGTGTAGAGGATGTAGTCGTTCTGGCGGATTTCCACGGTCGCGTTGGTCTGGGCCACGCCACGGATCACCGGCGCATAGCCGCGCTCGCTGTCGGCGCGCATGCCTTCATCCGAGGCCAGTTTCACGCCGCGATAGCGCACGCTGTCGAACAGGTCGGTATCGGAGAAGATCTCACCGGCGCTGAACTGGCCTTTGATCGCCGTCACGTCATGCTGCACATAGGTACGGTTGCTGGTGAAGGTGTTCGAGCGCGCGGTGCCACCACTGAAATTCGACTCGTTGCGCAGGCGCCAGGCACCCAGGTTGATGCCGTTGCGCAAGCCCAGGTTATGGTTGACGCGGGTTTGATAGTCGCCGGCCGTGCGGCTGCTGTTGAGTTGGTAGTTGATGAACGCCGCCGGCACGCCGTCATCCCATAACTGCGGGTCGACATAGCCACGCAGGCCACGTTGCATAGCTATTTGTGGAATGCTTGCCATCAGACGCAGGCGGCTGCTGTCGTACCGCACGCTGGCGTCTTCGATCAACTGCGCCAGTGAGTAGCAGGGCGCGGGATGTTCAGGGTCGATTTTGCCTTGAGCCTGCAGGCGAGCCATGTCGATTCCCATTTGCTTGAGCAGGTCGAGGGTCAGGCAGGCTTCGACCTGGCCGTTTTGCGGGTTGCGCAGGAAGTCGATATCACGCCGCCCGACCAGCACTTCGTTGCTGAACAGGTCCACCCGGTAATTGCCCGGAAGCACACTGTTGGCCGCGAGCAATTGCTGCAGGTCGACCGCCTGCCCACCTTGTAAAAATGTGGTATTGAAGGCTTCGGTGGCCTCATCGGCCATCACCCAGGCCGGCAAGCTGGCGGCGATCGCCAACGACAGTGTCTTGAATTTCAGTGCGCAACGCACGGGCCTGTTGCTGGAAAGAGAAGACATGCGAAGACCTTTGACGTCCCCCGGCAGCGAACAGGCAGGCACGCAAATGCGCACCCGGCATTCGCCTGGGGGTTAGAGAGCAGGCTTAAGGGGCCAGTCGTGATTCAGTGGCGTGTGCAGGGGCCGAAACGCCGCTTGAAAGGGGCGTGGTGTAGTGATTCTGCGCGCCGTAGTCATTGATGCTGTAGAACGACAATTGCACCGGGCCGCTGGTGGGCAGGGCACCGAGCGCAAATTGCTTGTGCTCGCCGGGCGCGATCATGGTGGAGTCGCTCGCCAGTTGCGCCTGCACTTTGATGTCAGCCATCGACACGTGATACAGCGTCGGGTTTTTCACGCTCAGCAGCGTCTGCGCGCCTTGTCGGACCAGCGTCCACTCAAGCTGTGCCGGGGCTTGCAAGGCACTGCCGGGCAACCCGGCAGGCCGGTAGAAAATCTTGATGCGTTGGCGGATGGCCAACTGCAAGGTGTTCTCGGCCTCACTGGCCTTGGGGATTTCCTGGACGTTGAGCCACACCACCGACTCGCGGTCCGTGGGCATGCCGGTGCCTTCATACAGCACGCGCAGCAGTTGCTGTTCCTTGGCAAACACGCGGGCCAGGGGCGGCGTGACCGCAAAGGGCGCACGGCTGGCGCCGGCGTCATTCATGTCGACCCAGGATTGCACCAATACATCCTGGTTACCGTTACGCACAGTGATGTTGGCTTCCTTGTGGTCGCCATCGAAGACGATGCGGGTGGCGTTCAGTGAAATGCTGGCGCCGGCCTGGGTCGCCATAAGCATGCCCAGCAGCCCCAGGCATGCGGCAATCGAACGAGGCAGCATGAGGTTTATCCAGTGTGATCAGAAGGAATGGCGAGGCCGCGGGGCCTCGCACGTCGGGTGCCGGGGCGCCGATTATTCGTATTGCAGGATGAACGGCAGGGTTGCATCACCACGACCGGCAACGGCCGAGCCGGCGGCTGCGGTGGTCACGTAGGCGGCTGCGAAGCTCAAGGTGGCGTCGCCGCCTTCGGAACCTTGGCCGTGAATGGTGCTTTCAATGCGCGCCGTGGACGGCGAGCTGAGGTCGATCAGCGCGCCGTTGCTGTCGAGCAGGGCGATACCAACGTTTTTCGCCGAAGCGGAGCCGGCGTTCAGCGCCAGGACTTTCTTGCCGGTGACCAGGCCCGAACCGCCGTTGTTGGCGTCAAAGATCATCGCGACCTTGGTGCCTGCGTTGCAGTTGACGTTCAGGTTGAAGTCTTTGGCGGTCACGCGACCGGCAGCCGGGTTTTCTGCGGTGCCCATGTCCTTGATCGAAACGTTGCCCATGTCGACCGAAATGGTGCGGTCGGAGTTGGCGCCGTCCACCGAGCATGCATCGTTGTTGATCACGCCGGTGAAGGTGATTTTGCCGCTGCCACCCAGGGTTGGAGTGGGGGTTACCGGGTCTGCGGCGAATGCACTGCCGGAAGCGGCGATAATGGCCGAGGCGATAACAGCCAGGGAAAACTTCTTCATGATGATGTCCGTAAGTGTTAGTTGGGAAATGCTGTTGTTGAACTGCCCGCAAAGAGTAAGGGGCAGTGGCAGGCGGGCAAATAAGACGATTCTTATAAGTGGCACGAGGGGCGGCAAGTTTGCGCGGGTTGAACAGCTTTTAGGCCCGTAAATAAAGGGCAAAGCCATTATCCAGGAATGGCTTGCAAGTGCTTGTTAGTTGAAAATGTTGCGGGCCAGGCAATAAGCCAACAAGTCTTGGTCGCTGCTCACTTCAAGTTTGCGCATGGCTGAAATCTTTTGCGCGCTGATGGTTTTGGAACTTCGGTTCTGGCAGCGTGCAATATCACTCACGCTCATGCCGGCAATAAATAAGCGCAAGATTTCGAACTCTTTGGGTGACAACGTGGAAACGCGTTCGTCGATCGCCGTCAGCGTCTCGATCACCGAGGTCTTCGGCGGCTCCAGGCTGTGATAGGCGCCTTGTTGCGCAATGGCTTTGAGCGCCAGTTGAATCTCGGTGTGCAATTGGCTTTTCTGGATGATGCCGACCACGCCCAGTTCCTGCAGGCGGGTGAGGATCAGGTGATTGGAAATCATCGTCAGGATCAGGATCTGCACCTGCGGGAAATGCCGTTTCAGGTACTCCACCAGTTTCAGCCCGTCACCGTAGGGCGAGTCGCCCGGCATGTTGTAGTCGGTGATCACGATGTCGACCACCTGGCGTTGCAGCAACTCGATCAAGCCCGCCGAACAGACAGCCTCGCCCACGACCGCAAAGCGCGTATCACGCTCCACCAGTTCGCGTACACCGAGCAGCACGATCGGGTGATCGTCCGCGATAACCACGTTGAATGTTTTCATAAGGGGCCGTCCGTAGTGCCAGTTCAAGTGAGTGAAGTGTGCCCAGGCTGGAGCGTCTCCAGGATGGCCGACATTCGCTGCATGACCGCCTTCACGTTGAGTACCAGTGCGGTATTGAGGCTGCTGCTGTTGAGTGCACTTTCCAGTTCGATGCAGGCCTGGGACAGCGCCAGTGCCTGCACCGCGCCCAGGGCACCGGCGACTGAATGCAGGCGCTGCCCGAGGCTGTGCGCATCACGTTGCTCAAGGGCTGCGCCGATCTGCTGCAGGTCTTGGCGCAACGTGCTGATGAACAGGGGGCGCATCGTGTCCGACAGTTGCACGCGGTCATCGAAAACCGCGATGGCGCGCTCCGGCGGCGGCTTGGCCTGGCAAAACTTGATCAACTGCGCACGCAAGGTTTGCAGGCTCAAGGGTTTGACGATCCAGGCGTTCATGCCCACCGCCAGGCAGCGCACGCCTTCTTCGCGCATTGCGTTGGCGGTCACGCCGATGATCGGCAACTGCGGATCATGCTCGCGCAGCTTCCTGGCCAGTTCATAACCGTTCATCAACGGCATATTCACATCGGTCAGTACCAGGTCGAAGACCTGCGGTTGCCACAGTTGCAACGCCTGCTCACCGTTGACGGCCAGGGTCACCGAGCAACCCAGCGCCTCTAGCTGTTCCTTGATGATCGCCTGGTTGACCGGGTTGTCCTCGGCGACCAGGATGCGCAACCCCAAATGACCGGCGCTGCGCGGCTGTGCCGCTGCGGGTTGCTCATACTTGCCGTGCTGCGCCAGTGACACGGTGGCGGCGAGGGTGCGTACATCATGCAAATCGACTACCCAGCCTTGCGCCGTATGCAGTGGCGGGCTGTGTGCGCCCGGCAGGCAGAGTACACGTGGGCCGGTCCAGGGGCAGGGGGGCTCGCTGGGCAGCAGGTCGACCAGCACCGCGTGGCGGCTGTCTTTTTCCTGGATGGCCGCCGCCAGGTCGGCCGCAATGCCCAGGCGATTGAGCCAGTCACTCATCGACTGTGCCAGTTCGCGCACGGGTGCCTGCACGTACACCGGCGTGGGGCTCGGTTCGATCACTGGCGGGTGGGTCAGTGCCCCGCTGCACAAGGGCAGGCGGATTTTCAGCGTAAAACTGCTACCCAGGCCCGGCTCGCTGACCAGCCTGATTTCACCGCCCATCATCTGCGCCAGCCACCGGCATATCGGCAGCCCCAGGCCGGCGCCACCTTCGCTGGCTGTATCCGGTGCCTGGTAGAACAGGTCGAACAGCTTGGCCTGCTGTACCTCGGGGATGCCGACGCCGGAGTCGGTGACTTGCCATTCCAGATCGACGCTGTCGCTGTCGCGCCCGATCACCCTGGCACGAATGACCACACGGCCGGTGTCGGTGAACTTGATGGCGTTGCTCACCAGGTTGTTGAGGATCTGGCGGATGCGCATCGGGTCGCCCATTACGCAGTCAGGCAACTGCGGGTCGATGCAGCTGTAGAGCTGCAAGCCCTTGCGCTGGGCGAACGCGGTGTAGGTGTGCAGCGTGTCTTCGAGTATGTCCAGGGGGCAGAAGTCCATGGCTTCTATCGCCATTTGCCCGGACTCGATCTTCGAGACATCCAGCACATCGCTGATCAGTTGGAACAGCGTGGCTGACGAGCGCTGGATGGTGTGCAGGTAGGTTTGCTGGTGCGGGTCCAGGTCGGTCAGGCCGAGTAGCTCAAGGGTGCCCAGCACGCCATACAACGGCGTGCGGATTTCATGGCTCATGGTTGCCAGGAACAGCGTCTTGGCTTCGTTGGCAGTGTCGGCGGCGTGACGTGCCTCCTCCAATGATTGCGCATCTTCGATGTGCCGGGTGATGTCGTTGAACGCGTACAAACGCACATCCTCGGCCTGATAGCGGGTCGACACGAAGCCGATTTGCAGGTGCCGGCCTTCGATCTCCAGATGCGTCTCGCCATGCTCGGCAGGGTCATGTTGACCGGCCATGGCCGCCACCAGGCGGGCGGTGCCCGGCCATTGCTGGGCGCGCTGGTTTTCGATCAGTACCTTGCCGTCGCTGCGCCGCACCACGCACAGCCCGGTGGGGGCGGTGTCGATGATGACGCGGCTGAACGCCATGCTTTCGGCAATGCGTTCATGGGCCAGGCGCGCCGGTGCGATGACCTGGCGTCGATACCAACGGCTGCCGGCCCAACCCAGGGTGATCAGGCTGGCCAGCAGCAGCGCCAGGGTACTCAGCGGCCATACGGCGGAGTGGAAGAAGTGCGAGTAGTTCAGGCCATAGACCGCGCTCCACGGCTGGTCGCCTGCGTGGGTGATCTTGAATTGAAAACCATTGGCGGTGAAATGCACGCCATCACTGAGTGACGCCGGCGTCGCAGGCCCGATCAACCGCTCGCCGTCCGGCGCAATCAGCGTGAAGCGATCAAACGCCGAGTGATCGAGGGCACGCTGTACGTCGTCGACCTGCGACAGATCGAGCAAGGTGCCGACTACCGTCTGGCCCTGGCCTTCGAGTGGCAGGCCGATATAGGCCAGCAAGTGTTCGGGCTCGGGTCCGGTGTGCCAATACACGCGATCCTGCTCGAGCGGTTGCGGCGTTTGCGTGAGGATCTGTTGCACCGCATTGACCAACGTCACCAGATTGCCGGTTTCCTCGGTGCCTTCCCTTCGCTGGTAGCCCACCGACGGAATGGTGATGGTGTAGTTCGTCTGGCGATTGGACAGAAAGGTTTGCGGCGCCTCGTACGGCGACGAGGACCAGAAAGCGCTGTAGTAGCTGGTCAGGTGCGCGCCCAAGGCAAAAATCGCCGGCCTGGAGGCGACACCTACCTGCTGCTCATCGAACTTGACGCTGAACGGCACCGAAAACGAATACTTCTGGCCTTCGTACAGCGTGCGGCGATTGTCGACCATACGGCTTTTCAGGCTGACCTGGACGTGGGTGGCGCGTAGCAGTTCGGCCTGGATACCCGGATGGGTCAGGCTCTTGAGGTAGGTTTGCTGCTCCGCGAGGTTTTCCATCAGGCGCGTGAAGTGAAAGCGCGTCGCGCCGTAGCGGGTTTCGATGCCTCGTTGCAGTGACCAGTAATTGGTGAGGACCAGCAGCAACGCGATTCCAATCAGTACCATCAGGCCTTTGTTCAGGCGCGCAGAGCTACGGGTAAAGGCTTCGAGGATCGCGTTGTTGTGCTTCATCAGGAGGGTCCACAGGCGCAGGATAGATCGGCACTGGAGGGCGCTTGCTCTTTAATAAAGCGCAAATGATCCGGGGCCGCCAGCTAGTGAGATGTCGCGGGGCCATCATTGTTCAGTAGTTGCTGAAATTGGTCTGAAGACACCGCGTGGGAAATCAGGAAACCTTGCACCTGATTGCAGTCGATCTTGCGCAGCAGGGCCAGTTGCTGGGGTGTTTCCACGCCTTCGGCGACCACCGTCAGGCCGAGCTTGCGGCCCAGTGCGATGATGCTCGCCAAGGCCTGGGCCATGCCTTCGTTATCGTGGCTGCCTTGCACCAGGGCCTGGTCGATTTTCAGCTCGGTGAAGGGTGTGGACACCAGGTTCAGATACGAGCTGTAGCCTTTGCCGAAATCGTCCTGGGACAGCCCGAAGCCCTTGATACGCAGGCGGCACGCCCCGGCATAGAAGTTACTGATGTCCTGCGGTACCGAGCACTCCATCAGTTCGAAGCAAATCATTCCCGGGATCCCGTTGTAGTGCAGCACGAACTCCAGCAGGCGGTCGGCCAGGTCATGGCTGTTGAGCAGGTGGGTGGGCAAATTGATCGACACGGGTATTTCATAACCGCGCTGGCGCCAACGCTCCTGGGCATGGATGGCTTGCTTGAGGACCACCCACAACAGGCGTTCCTCCAGCTCGAATGCCTTGATCGCCGGCAGGAACGCGGCTGGCAATAGCACGCCTTGTTCAGGGTGCATCCAGCGCACCAGGGCCTCGGCGGCGACGATACGGCCGTTGGCCAGGGACTTTTTCGGTTGGAACCAGGCCTGGAGCTGGCCGTTGCCCATGGCCTGGACCAGCGTGTGGCGGTCGATATCCAGGTACTCGGTCAGGGCGGGAGAGGGCCTGTGTACCTTGGTCTTGAGTTGCTCCACCAGGCTGCGCAGGGCGTCGACGGCGACCGGTTTGGAGATCAGTCCGATCACCTCGACATCGAGGTTTTTCGCCACCAGGCTGGCCGCCATCAGCATGCGCCGCGAAGCCGCGCTCATGATCGCCAGCGCCGGCTTGCAGCGCAGGTTGGCCAGGCACTGGATGAATTGCACCCCGTCCATGCCGGGCATCAGCAGGTCGGTCAGTACCAGATCAAAATCCCGCTGGCGCAGACGCTCCAGCGCTTGTTTGCCATCCTCGGCGGTTTCGAGGCTGAAATCCCCCAACTCACTGAGCAGGTGCTGCAGGTAGATGTGCTGCAGGGGGTGGTCCTCGACGATCAAAATACTAAGGGGCTTCATGGGTGGTCCGTGCATAAGGTGCCAGGGCGTTCAACAGCGCCCGCAACGCAAAGGGTTTGACCAGGCAATGGTTCATGCCGGCGGCCAGGCACAGGTCGGCTTCGCCGCGCATGGCGTTGGCAGTGGCCCCGATAATCGGTAGCGTGCAGCCCTGGCGCCGCAATTCGCGCGCCAGCTCATAGCCGTTGATGTGGGGCATGTTGACGTCGCTCAGCACCACGTCGAAATGCCCGGCGCTGTACAACTGCAGCGCCTCCTGGCCGTCGGCCGCCAGTTCCACCGTGCAGCCGAGTTCTTCGAGTTGGTCGCGCAATATCAGTTGGTTGATGATGTTGTCCTCGGCCACCAACAGGTGCAGGTTGAGGGCGTCCACGTCGCTCTGGCGTGTCGGCTCATCGCTGCGGGCCACCCACAGCCCCTGGGCCTGGCTGACAGCCTGATGGATGGCACCGAGGTGGTTGAGGTTGACGTGCCACGCGCCGCTGTCAGCTTCTACGGTGGTGCTGGCGTGACTGCTGACATGGATCACCGGCCCCGGCCAGTCGGGTGCCAGCAGGGGATCGACGCTGCCGGGGTGCAATTGCAGCAGCAGGTTGTGGTCGGGCAGGTTCGGCAGGCCGGGCTGGGCCCGTGCGCCCCAGCGACGCAGCCAGCCGCTGATCGCGTGGGCGAGTTCCGGAATGGGCGAGGCGACGTAGACGGTGTCGGCCAGCAAGGCGCTCACCGGCAGGGTAGGCGCTTCTTCCAGCGGCAGCGTGAGGCTGAAGCTGCTCCCCAGGCCCAGCTCGCTGACCATGCGCAGCGAGCCGTTCATCAACTCGGTCAGGCGTTGGCAAATCGGCAGGCCCAACCCGGTGCCGGCCACCACATTGGTGTTGCCTTCGCTCTGGTAAAACGGCTCGAAAATCATCGCCTGGTCTTCCTGGGCGATGCCTTTGCCGGTGTCCGAGACTTGCCACAACACACTGGACCGCTCGCCGTCGCGGCCGAGCACCTTGACTCGCAGCACCACGCGCCCGTAATCGGTGAACTTCACTGCGTTATTGAGCAGGTTGTTGAGGATCTGGCGGATACGCGTCACATCGCCGATCAACCGTTCGGGCAACTTGGGGTCCAAGCAGGCGTACAACTGCAAACCCTTGCCTTGGGCGGCTGCGGCATAGCCCTGGATGATTTCGTGCACCAGGTCCAATGGCGAGAACTCGCTCATCTCCAGTGCCAACTGCCCGGCTTCGATCTTGGACACGTCAAGCACGTCGCAGATCAGTTGCAGCAACGTGGCGGACGAGCCTTCGATGGCCTGCAGGTAGTCTTTTTGCTGGGCATCCAGTTGGGTTCGGGCCAACAGCTCCAAGGTGCCCAGCACACCGTACAGGGGCGTTCGGATCTCATGACTCATGGTCGCCAGGAACAGGGTTTTCGCGGCGTTGGCGGCGTCCGCCGATTGCCTGGCCTCTTCCAGTGCAGCCTCGACCTGCTTGCGCGCGCTGAGGTCGCTGAAGGCACAAAACAGCACGTCTTCACCCTTGTAGCGGGTCGGCGCGCTGCTCAAGTACAGGTGCCGGCCGTCGACGGTTTCAAAGTAGTCGCTGCGTTCGCAAGGCTCGCCGGCAAAGGCTTGCTCGATCCAGCCGTCGCGCAGGGCTTCGCGCTCCGGGCCGTTGCCGAGCCACTGCTGGGCCAGGGTGTTTTCCAGCACTACCTGGCCGTCGGTACGGCGCAGTACACACAAGGCGACGGGCGCGGTCTGGATGACGTCGCGGCCGAAGGCTTCGCTCTCGATCAGGGCCTGGATGCGATGGATCGACGGGATGATGAAGCGCTGGTCGACCCGGCGCATCACCAGCCAGATCAGCGTGAGGCTGAACAGGCAGAACAACAATGAACCGAGCAGTTGTTTCCACAGACCGGTGACCACCGCGCGCAGATCAATGGAATACATCAGTTGCCAGTCGGAGGATTTCAAATGCTTGCGGATCACCAAGTGGTCGGGTAGCCAGCCATTGCCGACAAATCCGAAAAAACTGTCTTCGCCCGGCTTGAGGCGCTGTTGGCTCAGCCGTGTATCGGCACTGTTGGTGAAGACCAGCATGCCTTGGGAGTTGAGCATCATGAACTCGCCGGCACTCTGGTCGCTGAGCGTCGAGGAGACCTCGCGGCTCTCCATCTCCAGGCCCAGCCAACCTGAATTGGCATCGCGCTCGTCCAGGCGGATGAACACGTACAGGTGCGAGTGGTGCTCGGTCCTGTCACTCAGCCATAGCTCGCCGAGGGTGCTCGGGTCGCGGTATTGCAGGGCCTTGAGGCGGTTGAGCATGCACTTGGACGTCGGCAGCACCTGTGCGGTCGAGTTGTAGAGGCGGGTCACCTGCGGGCTGGGGCCGGCGTTCACGTAGAGCAGGTTGAGTTGCCGGGCCTTCAGGTAGTCGCGCATGCGTGCGGTCAGCCAGATGCTCCATTGGTTGCCGGGGATATCGCCCAGTTGCAAATGTTCTTCTTCCGGGGACGGCGGATAGATCCGTGACTGTTTGCGTACCGCCGACAGGCTGAGGCTTTCCAGCAGGGCCTCGCGATTGGTGAAAAAAGTATGTGCCTCGGCGATGGCACTGCTCATGTAGCCGCGTCGTTGAGAGATATCGTTGTTGAAGGTGGACAACAGGAAGGTATAGACGCCGCTCAAGATACCAATCAGTAACACGGTGGCAAACGTACGAAGCAGCCTTCTGGCTGCTTCGGGTCGGGAGAGGACGGGGTTGATCTGGAGCAGATAACTTTTCAATCGCATCGACAGAGAGTAGTGGCAGATCGCTGCCAGTGGCATAAGACGATCCTTAAAGTCGCCAGCTACTTGTAGAACATGTCGACCACCACCGCCGCCTCGAAAGCCCCGGGAATCGGCAGGGTGCGCCAGCTCAAGTCCGCACGGAAATCATTGCGCGCCTGGCCGGAACCCATCAACGTCTGCAAGGTGAACCAGTCATTGAACGGCAAACGCTGATCGCTTTCGGCACGCGACAACGAGATGCCGACCGAGCTGTTGTTGGCCGGCACCAGCAATCCGTTGATCACACTGCCGCCGCCCGGGGTGGTGGCGAAACGTGCGTTGACGGTGTAGGGCGTGTCGCAGGCTTTGCGCAGGCTCAAGTTGAAATTCGCGGTGCTGGCCACCGCGCCGATCTGCGCCGTGCGCGAAGGCGTGGGGAAGTTGACCACGCTGGGGGTGATGGTCAGCTCGGGCGCGCAGGGGACGAAGCGGATGTCGTTCATACCGGTGACGATGTAATTGAGGTTGCTGTTGGGCTTGCTGTTAAGCCCGCGTACGCCGTCCAGTTGAAAGACACGGTATTGGGTCAGGGTGCTGGCTTGGCCATTGGGCGGCGTCTTGCCATATTTTTCAATGAACACACTGAAGTTCAAGGTGAAGCGTGCCTTGTCCCAACCGGTGCAGTTGGACCAGGTGCAGCCGCGGTCCGAGAAGAAGCCGGTACCGACCTTGCCGGTGCTTTGGGTGATCGGCGCATTGTTGTAGCGAATACCTACACGGATACCCTGGCCGATGCTGACATTGGCCGGGTTGACGTAGAAATACACCTCTTCACGACCGTGGTTCTGGTCGTCCTTGCACAGCACGTTGGTGGAGCGTGGGCCCGACTCCCAGATGATCGTACCGTCCGGCGCGTCGGCCGCCACTGCCAGCGAAGTACCCAGGGGGTTGATATCCACGTACGCGCCGCTGCCATCTTCCACGCAGGATAGGGCATGGCTGGTGGCGGGCAGCGCGGCGCAGCCCCACAGTAAGAATGGGAGAACACGTTTGATGAGTGACATAGGTGCCAATACCCCGCGATGGATCAGTTGAGCGCCGCGCGGTGGCGGGCCTGCAAACCGATATCGTTGATTTCGGTGAAGTGAAGGGTGGTGCCTTTGGGCAAAACGCCCGGCGTGGTCAAAGTGATGCTTTCGTGGGGCTTGAGCAGCAGATAATCGCTGAGCGCCTGGGTGTCGGTGTGCACGTTCACCAACGACAGGTGAAACGCACTGGGATTACTCACGGTGATGCTCTGCCCGTCGTGGCGGCGCCACACCAACTGCTGCAGCGCTTCGGTCGAGCCGCCTTCGAGCGCGGGCGGCCGGTAGAACAGCTTGAGGCGTTGGCGGATCGCAAATTGCACGCTGCCGGGCTCTTTCGGCTTGAGCGGGACCTCCATGAGATTGAGCCAGAACAACGATTCACGATCGCGGGGCAGTCCGGCGCCTGCGTAGAGCACCCGCAGCCGGTGATGCTCCCCAGGCCCCAGTTTTACCAGCGGCTCGGTGGCGGCAAACGGCACATCGCGGTTGGCGGTTTCATCTTCGGCGGTGATCCGGGTTTGCACCACCACGTCCTGTGACGCCTGGTTGACCACGTTGATGCCGGCGGCCTTGTCCTGGCCGAAATAAATCAGCCGTGTACCTTCGATTTTCAGTGCGGCGCGGGCGGGTGGCGCCAGGGCCAGCAACGCACCGGCGATCAGCAGGATTCGCAAAAGGGGCATCAACACAATCAATTCCATGGGGCATTTGCAGACGCAGACCATGGTAGAGGCAAGGCGGCGGCAGGGCTTTCAGGCGATTCTTAAAAGTGCGCTCGCGCTGCGTCTGCCGTTTCAGAATCGCCTTAAAGTCATAGCCGGGTGCCGACCGTTACCGTATTCACCGTTGAATGATCGACGTGGATGCCCAACTGTCAGGTTTACCCTATATCTAATAAAGCGCTACGCCTTCTGATTGCCGATACCGACCTGCTGCAACGGATCAAGATCGAGAAAATGCTTAACCAGCTGGGTTATCACCGTATTGCACCCATCAGTTCATTCGACGAACTGCAGGGGCTGACACGTTCGGTGGGGGTAGCGTTCGACCTGTTGATCATCAACACCGCGCTGGTGCATTCGCGAGAGGTCAACCTGCTCAAGTACTGCCACGACAACCCGCTGATCCGCCACACCCTGATCTATGACGGGCAATGCGCATTGAGCTCGGTGGTGTCGGTGTCGGTCAGCCAGACCCTGCACCTGTCCCTGTCGCAGTCGCCCGACTTCAACTCGCTGCGCCGCTGCATGGAAATCGTCGACCCCGCCCACAGCCCTCCCGTGGTTGAACGCCCCACGTTGCGAGCGGTAGACACGCGAAACCCGCAATCGCCGATAAGACTGCGCCCCCATGACCACGGCGATTCGGCGGTGGTGGCGTGTGCGGTGGGGTTGACGCCTAAGCGGTAAGGGGCGCCACCCTTTTGCGGAAGATCGCGTAGAGGGCGCCTGACGGGAAATCGACTGCACAAGGCGACCCTCGGCGGGAGGGTCGCCCCCTCCATCACTTGTCCTTGCGAGCATCCATGGTCTTTTGGTGCTCGGCCAAAAACGGCTGCTCTGCCGGGTCGAAGCGGTCGATCCCGGCGGTGAAGCGGTGCCAGTACGGATACAACGGTTGGCGCCGGGTGACGGCTTCGATGCGCGAAGACTGCGCCTCGGTGAGTTTCAATTCAGTGGCGGCGAGGTTGTCGCGCAGGTGCTCTTCGGTGCGGGCGCCGACGATCAGCGCGGTGATGCCAGGGCGATCCTTGAGCCAGGCCAGGCAGGTGCGCGCCACCGACACACCCAGTTCATCGCCCACGGCCGCGAGGGTTTCGATGATGTCCAGGGCGCGCTCGCGGTCATGCACATAGGGTTCCGGCCAGTCGCTGCCTTGGCGTGTATTGGCTGGCGGCTTTTGCCCGCGTCGGGTCGAGCCGGTCAGCAGGCCTTCGCCCATCGGGCCCCATACCAGGGTGCCGACGGACTGGTCCAGCGCCAGGGGCAGCAACTCGTACTCGGCCTCACGGGATTCCGGGGTGTAGTAGATCTGTTGGGTGATGGGCTTGAGCATGCCGTGCAGCTCGGCTTTGCCCAGGGTTTTCATCATCTGCCAGGCGGTGAAGTTGCTGGTGCCGAAGTAGCGGATTTTCCCCGAACCAACTAACAGCCGCAGCGCTTCGAGGGTCTCTTCGATGGGCGTCAGGCCATCCCAATTGTGCAATTGGTAGAGGTCGATGTGATCGGTGCCCAGGCGCTTCAAACTGGCCTCACACGCGCGGATCAGATGGTAGCGCGAGGCCCCGGAGTTGTTCGGATTGTTGTCCACGGGGCTGCGGCCCTTGGTGGCTAGCAGGATATCGTTGCGCTTGTCACCCAAGGCTTTGCCCACCACTTCCTCGGCCAGGCCGTGGGAGTAGAGGTCAGCGGTGTCGACCATGTTGACCCCGGCCTCGAACGCGATGTCGAACATGCGCCTGGCCTGGGGCACATCCACCGAGCCGCATTTTGCAAACTCGGCGCGGCCGCCGAACGGCACGGTGCCGAGGATGATTTCAGATACCAGCAGGCCGCTATGGCCCAGTTGTCGGTATTGCATGTCGCCTCCTACCTAACGTTGCACGTGAAGGTGTGAACGACGTGAGGAGCGATAGTTTGAATTTTTTCATGAAAACTTCGTTCGGCTGCCGCACCATGTCTGCCAACCGGATCAAGAGGAATACAGTGTCCATGAGCGCACTGATAGAAACCCGCGCCCTCACGCGCCAGGACGAGCGTCGCCAGGCGATTTTGCTGCAACCCACCGATTTCACCTTGAACTGCGCCGACCGCATGTCGATCACCGGTTCTTCAGGCTCCGGCAAAAGCGTATTCCTGCGCGCACTGGCCCTGCTGGACGCGCCCAGCTCCGGGCAGATCCTGTGGAACGGTCAACCGATTGCTAACTCAGAGATTCCCCATTACCGCAGCCATATCAGCTACCTGTCCCAGCGTCCGGCGTTGATCGAGGGGACTGTGGAGGACAACCTGCGCTTCCCGTTCAGCCTCAAGACCCTGCGCAAGCGCAGCTTCGATCGGCAAGCCGTGATCACGTTGCTGGAGCATGCCGGTAAGCAACCGGACTTCCTGGCTAAAAACGCCGGCGATCTGTCGGGGGGCGAAGCCCAGGTGGTGTCGTTGATCCGCACCCTGCAATTGAACCCCGAAGTGCTGTTGCTGGATGAACCCACCGCCGCCCTCGACCCCACGTCCTCCCGGGATGTCGAAGCGCTGATCGATGCCTGGTACGCCGCCGATAAGGCCCGCGCCTACCTCTGGGTCTCCCACGACCTGGAGCAGGCCCGACGCATGAGCGACCTGCATTTGCAGATGAGTGCCGGTGTTCTGAGCGGAGTCGCCCAACCATGAATTATCAAAACCTGACCGCACTGGACATGGGCATCGCCGCCTCGCTGATCCTGATCAACGGCGCCTTGTCGCTGTTGTTGCGCCTGGGCCTGGAGCGCCAGTTGCTGTGGGCCGCCGTGCGCACGGTGGTGCAGTTGATGGCCATCGGGTACCTGCTGGGCTGGGTATTCGAGTTTGCCTACTGGTACGTGGTACTGCCGTTGATGTGTGCGATGACCTTGATCGCCGGCATCTCGGCGGCGGGACGTGGGCGGCGCACTTATCGCGGGCAGCGGGTCGACAGCATCCTGTCGGTCTGGGGCAGCTCGTGGCTGGTGACGGCGGTGGGCCTGTTCGCGGTGATCCGTATCCACCCCTGGTATGAACCGCAATATGCGATCCCGATCCTCGGCATGATCCTGGGCAATACGCTGACCGGCGTGTCGTTGGGCATTGAGCGCATGACCCAGGAGCTGACCTCGGGGCGCAATACCATCGAGATGATCCTGGCCCTGGGCGGCTCACGCTGGGAAGCCGCCCAGGAGGCGATCCGCCAGGCCGTGCGGGCGGGGATGATCCCCACGCTGAACCAGATGACCGTGGTCGGTATCGTCAGCCTGCCGGGCATGATGACCGGCCAGGTGTTGGCGGGGGAGAGCCCGCTGGACGCGGTGCGCTACCAGATCGTGATCATGTTCCTGATCGCCGCATCGTCGGCGCTGGGCACGGTCGGCGCGGTGCTGCTCACCTACCAGCGGTTGTTTTCCGCCAGCCACCGGTTTCTGCGTGACCGGCTGGAGGAGCGCTGAGCACCCTGGCGGTATTGTTTCATGCGGTGAAATGCTGGATTGTAAATCCTGGTGATTCCAACGATTTGCACTGCGGTGGAACATGACCGGCGTCGAAACCCCCACCTTTGGAGCGTCTCAATGTCCCAGCCTGCGATCAAACTGTATGGTTTCCCGTTGTCCGGCCACTCGCATCGGGTCGAGTTGATGCTGTCCCTGCTGGGTCTGCCCATGGAATTCATCCTGGTGGACCTCAAGCACGGCGCGCACAAAACCGCGGAATTTCTTAGCGAGGTCAACAGCTTCGGTCAGGTCCCGGCGATTGATGACAACGGCATGGTGCTGGCGGACTCCAACGCCATCCTGGTCTACCTGGCCGCCACCTACGGCAAAGGCCAATGGCTGCCGAGCGATCCGGTGGGGCAGGCTCGCGTACAACGCTGGCTCTCGGCCGCGGCCGGTCCCTTGCATGTCGGGCCGGCGTCGGCGCGCCTGGCCGTGGTGTTTGGTGCCGAGATCGACACCGCCAATGCCATCGCGCGTTCCCACGCTTTGCTCAAACTGGTGGAACAGCAACTCAGCCAGACGCGGTTTCTTGTCGGTGAGCAACCGACCATCGCCGATATCGCGTTTTACTCCTACGTGGCTCACGCGCCGGAAGGCAATGTGTCGCTGGCCGACTACCCTAAAGTGCGGGCCTGGCTCGCCGGCATCGAGGCGTTGCCGGGCTTTGTCGGCATGCCTCGCACGGTAGCGGGCCTGCAAACACCGTAACGTCCACAAGGGGCGCCGATGGACCGATTTCATGAGATGCAGGTGTTCCTGGCGGTGGCCGAGGAGGAGGGCTTCGCCGCCGCCGCCCGCCGCCTGAATACCTCACCGCCCAGCGTGACCCGGGCCATCGCCGCCATGGAGGCGCGCATCGGTACCCAATTGCTGGCGCGTACCACACGCAGCCTGCATTTGACGGAGGCCGGCCAGCGTTACCTGGAAGACTGCCGACGCATCCTGGCCGAACTGGATGAGGCCGAAGAGGCGGCGGCAGGCAGTTACTCCAGCCCTTGCGGGCATCTGACGGTGACCGCGCCGGTACTGTTCGGCGAGCGGTATGTGGCGCCGGTGCTGGGGGATTACCTGGATCGTTTTCCGCTGGTGACGCTCAACGCGTTGCTGGTCGACCGTGTGGTGAACCTGACCGATGAAGGTGTTGATGTGGCCGTACGCATCGGTCATCTGTACGAGCCGGGGCAACAGACAATCAAAGTCGGCGAGGTACGCCGGGTGGTCTGTGCGGCGCCGGCCTTTCTCGATCAACACGGGCGGCCTCGGCATCCCGCCCAATTGCGTGACTTCAAGATCGTCACCTCGTCCGCCAGCCAACGGGTGAACGAGTGGGCGTTTGTCGACCAGGGCCAGCCGG
This sequence comes from Pseudomonas palleroniana, assembly GCF_022836895.1. Lineage (NCBI taxonomy): Bacteria > Pseudomonadati > Pseudomonadota > Gammaproteobacteria > Pseudomonadales > Pseudomonadaceae > Pseudomonas > Pseudomonas palleroniana. The sequence continues at coordinate 2,748,393 of NZ_CP092411.1, forward strand.
TGACGGTGCCTATCGAACCGCGCCTGGTGGTTACGGCGAATAACGCGGCGATCAACCTGGCGTGCCTGGGCTGGGGCGCGACCCAGGTGCTGTCCTATCAGATCGCGGCGCAGGTGGCGGCGGGCGAGCTGGAGATTGTGCTGGAGGCGTTCGAACCGGCACCGCTGCCGATCCAGGTGGTGTTTCAGCAAAGTGCCCGCGTACCGGCCAAAGTCAGCACCTTCGTGGATTTCCTCAGCCAGCGGCTGGGCCAGGACGCCGCGCTGAACCCGGCGATGACGCGGCGCGGCTGATGGAGCGTTATCGCGATATGCAGCTGTTTGCCGCGTTGGCCGGGCACACGAGCCTGGCCGCGGCGGCACGTGCAACCTGTGTCTCCGCGCCGACACTGGTACGTGCGGTGGCGCGGTTGGAGACGCGGTTGCGCGTGCCGTTGCTGCTGCGCAGTACCCAGGGTGTGCGCTTGACCGACGCGGGCCAGGCGTACCTGGCCGATTGTGTGCGCTTGCTGGCGGCCGTGGACGCTGCTGAAGCTTCGGCCAAGGGCTTGCAGACTCAGGCTCAAGGCAACCTGCGGGTGTTTCTGCCGTTTCTGTTCAGTCGCTACGTGATGGCGCCGGTATTGGCCGCTTACATGGAGCGTTATCCCGACGTGCGCCTGAAAGCGTGCTATCACGATTACTACCCGAACCTGCATGAAGAAGGTCTGGATGTAGCGATCCTTGTCGGCCACTTGCCCAACTCGTCGCTGATCGCACGGTCGGTGGGGCAGGTGCGGCATATCCTGTGCGCCAGCCCCGACTACCTTGCAGCCCACGGCGAACCCCAGCACCCGGAGGATCTCAAGCAGCATCGGCTGATAGCCGGAGGCGACCAGGTGGCTTGGGATTTCTACGGCTACCAGCTCAAGGCCCGTGCCCGCCTGGGTTGCACCACGGTGCAGGGCGCGATCAATGCCGCCGTGCATGGGGCGGGGCTGATCCGCTGCCTGAGTTACCCGGCGCATGAGCATTTGCGCAGTGGGCAACTGCGTCGGGTATTGGCCGGCTACGAACAGCCGCCACTGCCCGTGCAGGTGGTGTATCGCGAAGGCCGCAACGCACCGATGCGCGTGCGCAGTTTTGTCGAGCACTGTGTGGCGCAGCTGCGTGAGCATCCGGCATTTCAGTGAGTGTAATAGTGGATTGCCTGACGTGGTTATTCGCACACGGGCTGTCAGGGCGCAGCATAGGGCTCTCCAGCATGAGGTGCTCAGCATGAACCCCATCGAACCATCCCTCCCGCAGACATCCCCCTGGCATGTCGGCGAACGGTACCTGCAAGCAGCGGTTGGCGTGGCCGACCGCATGGCCGTGGTCGGGCCCAAGGTGATTCGCGATCACCTGCCGGAACAACACCGGGACTTCTATCCCTTGTTGCCGTACCTGGTACTGGGCGTGGTGGACGAGCAGGGGATTCCCTGGGCGACGATGCTTGAAGGCGCCCCCGGCTTTGCCCACTCGCCGGACCCGCAGACCTTGCAGATCGACAGCCTGCCATCCACAGGCGACCCGGCCCGCACGGCACTGCACGTCGGCGCCTCGGTCGGTCTGCTGGGTATCGACCTCAATACCCGCCGCCGCAACCGCATGAACGGCCGAATCGAGGCGCTTGATCACGATGGCTTCTCGGTCGACGTCGTGCACACCTATGGCAACTGCCCCAAGTACATCCAGTTGCGCCCGGTCGACGCGATTGCACGTAAACCCGGCACGCAGGTTGAGCGTCTCGACGGCCTGGATGACGCGGCGCAAATGATGATCCGCAACGCCGACACCTTCTTCGTCGCCAGCTACGTCGAAGTGGACGGCCAGCGTTCGGTGGACGTTTCGCATCGGGGCGGTAACAGCGGTTTTGTGCGGGTCGAGGGCAACGTGCTGACCATCCCTGACTTTGCCGGCAACCTGTTCTTCAACACCCTGGGCAACCTACAGGTCAACCCGGTGGCGGGCCTGTTGTTCATCGACTTCGAGTCGGGAGAGGTGCTGCATCTGGCCGGGCGCACCTCGCTGATTCTGGAGGGGCCCGAAGTGGCCCGCTTCGAAGGCGCACAACGGTTATGGACGGTGACGGTGGAACAGGTGATACGTCGCCCAGCGGCACTGGCCTTGCGCTGGCAGTTCGCGGAGTTTTCGCCGTTCAGTCTGGCTATGGGAGCCTGGTAGGCGGCGACTGCTCGATGTCGCACACGATCTTCCACCCGCCGCTCCCACAAGGGGTCTGCTTCGATTGCCGGATTTGGGTCAGCCATAGGTGCTGGGAAGGAACCTCAATACCGAATCATCACCGACTTGAGCTCGGTGTAATCCTCGATAAATGCACTGCCAAACTCGCGGCCTACCCCCGAGGATCGATTCCCCCCGAATGGCACCGCCGGGTCGAGCAGTGTGTGCATATTCACCCACACCGTGCCCGCCTGGATGGCCGGTACCATGCGCAGGGCTTTGCCCAGGTCATGGGTCCACAGGCTGGCGCTGAGGCCGAAGGGGCTGTTGTTCATCAGGGCGAGTAGCTCGTCTTCGCTGTCGTAGGGCAGGAAGGTGGCGATAGGGCCGAAGGTTTCTTCATTGAGCAGGGTGTCGTTGATATTGTTGGCCAGGATCACCGTGGGTTCGACGTAGCAACCGGGGCGATCGAGCAGGGTGCCGCCATGGATGATCGTGTTGTGCTCTGCGCGGGCCTGGGTGAAGTAACCGAGCAGTTTGAGTTGGTGCTGGCGGTGGGTCACCGGGCCGAATTCGGTGCGTTCGTCCAGGGGCGAGCCGATGGTCAGGCGGCGCAGGCGCTGGCTGAGTTTTTCCAGTACCACGTCGATCTGCGAGCGATGCACGAAGAAGCGTTCGGCCGCCGCGCAGATTTGCCCGGAGTGCAGAAACCCGGCCTCGATGATGCCTTCCACCGCTTTGTCCACGTCCACATCGGGCAGGAACCCGGCGGCGTTCTTGCCGCCCAGCTCCAGGGTCGTGCGGGTCAAGCCTGCCCCCATGGCGCTGCGGCCCACGGCGATGCCGGTGGGCACCGAGCCGGTGAACGACACCTTGTGGGTGCCGGGGTGCTCCACCAGGCCCTTGCCGACGTGGCCACCCCCGGTCAGCACATTGAGCACGCCTGCCGGCAACCCGGCTTCGATGGCCAGCTCAGCGATGCGCAGCAGGGTCAGCGGTGTGAATTCGCTGGGTTTGATGATGATGCTGCAACCGCACACCAGCGCCGAAGCGAGTTTCCAGATGGCGATCATGGTCGAGAAATTCCACGGCACGATGCCCACCACCACACCCACCGGTTCGCGCAGGGTGAAGGCGGTGTAGCGCTCGCCATTGAAGGAGGGCAGCGATGGCGTGATCGTCTGGCCGCTGATCTTGGTGGCCCAACCGGCGTAATAACGCAGGAAGTGCGCGGCCTGGTCGACCTCGAAGGCGCGCGCAATCTGGATGATCTTGCCTGACTGGCAGGTTTCGATCTGTGCCAGTTCTTCGCGGTTGTGTTCCAGCAGGTCGGCGAGTTTCAGCAACACATTGCCGCGTGTCGCCGGTGCGGTCTGGGACCACCGCGCAAAGCCGCGGGTGGCGGAGCTGACGGCGGCGTCGATATCCGCAAGGTCCGCGTCGGCAACCTGGGCGATGACCTGGCCGGTGGCAGGATTGGTCACGGCCAGTGTCTGGTCGGTATGGCTCGGCACGTTGATGCCGTCGATGAACAACCCATGGCGGCGACGCAGAAAAGCTTCGACCTGAGGCAGCAGCGGGATATCGCTCATGAAAGATTCCTGGCAGTTCACTGAGAAAAACCGAGGGTAACCAACGGCTATCGAGGAGGCTTGACTGTGCCTGCCAGGTTTTATGCCTGTGCCTGCCGAACTTGTGAAAAGTACAACCTTGCCTGTGGAACGTGCATTTTGCGCCTGGGCCATGCGGTCGATACTGGCCCTGCATCCAGCGTCGTTCCTCGATCCGGAGCGTGTGCCGGACCTCCAATAATAAGCAGGGCCATCCATGAAAAAGCCAAACCCGCTGCTCGAAGACCTCAAGCCCCTCCTGCCCGCCATCGCCGCGAATGCGGTGCGCGCTGAACAACTGCGCCAAGTGCCGGATGAAAATATCGCCTTGCTCAAAAGCATCGGCCTGCACCGTGCTTTTCAGCCCAAGGCATTTGGTGGCCTGGAGCTGTCGCTGCCCGAATTCGCCGACTGCATCGCCTTGCTCGCCGGCAGCTGCGCCAGCACCGCCTGGGCCATGAGCTTGCTGTGTACCCACAGTCACCAGTTGGCGCTGTTCTCGGCGAAGTTGCAGCAGGAGATCTGGGGCGAGAACCCGGATGCCACGGCCAGCAGCAGTATCGCGCCGTTCGGGCGGGTGACGGAGGGCGAGGGCGGTGTGTATTTCAGTGGCGAGATGGGCTGGAGCAGTGGCTGTGACCATGGCGAGTGGGCGATTGTCGGCTGCCGCCGCGAAAACGCCGAAGGCACCCAGGATTACTGCTTCGCGGTGCTGCCGCGCAGCGACTACCAGATCCGTGATGACTGGTACGCCGCCGGTATGAAAGGCAGCGGCACCAAGACCTTGCTCATCGACAACGCCTGGGTGCCCGAACACCGTATCCAGAAGGCCAAGGACATGATGGAAGGCAAATCCGCAGGTTTTGGTCTCTACCCCGACAGTCAGATTTTCTATGCACCGTATCGGCCGTACTTCGCCAGCGGTTTTTCCACCGTCAGCCTCGGCGTGGCCGAACGCATGCTGGAGGTGTTCCGTGAAAAAACCAAAAACCGCGTGCGCGCCTACACCGGTGCCGCAGTGGGCGCCGCCACCCCGGCGTTGATGCGCCTGGCCGAGTCCACGCACCAGGTGGCCGCTGCCCGCGCCTTCCTTGAAAAAACCTGGCAGGAGCATGCCGAACACAGCGCGGCGCAGCGTTACCCTAGCCGCGAAACCCTGGCGTTCTGGCGTACCAACCAAGCCTACGCGACTAAAATGTGCATTGAGGCAGTCGATCGCCTGTTTGCTGCAGCGGGGGGTAATGCCTGGTTTGAGCACAACGAAATGCAGCGCCTGTTCCGCGATTCCCATATGACCGGCGCCCATGCCTACACCGATTACGATGTCTGCGCGCAAATCCTCGGCCGCGAGCTGATGGGGCTTGCGCCGGACCCGAGCATGGTGTGACACGTTCTTCACTCATAACGATGAGGGTGCCCCCACGGGATGCGCCCGGGAGTCTTGCATGTCTGACAACTGCCTTTTCGACCCACGGGCCTTTCGCCGCGCCCTGGGCAACTTCGCCACCGGTGTGACCGTGGTCACCGCGGCCACCGCCTCCGGGCGCAAGGTCGGCGTGACCGCCAACAGCTTCAACTCGGTGTCCCTCGACCCACCGCTGGTGCTGTGGAGCATCGACAAACGTTCCAATAGCCATGAAGTGTTCGAGGAGGCCAGCCACTTCGCGGTGAACGTACTGGCGGCAGACCAGGTACACCTGTCCAATAATTTTGCGCGCCCCCGTGAAGACCGTTTTGCCCTGATCGAGTACGAACCGGGCGAGGGCGGTTCGCCGGTATTCGCCGATTGCAGTGCACGCTTTCACTGTGAGAAATACCAGCAGGTGGACGGCGGCGACCACTGGATCATGATCGGCAAGGTGGTGGCTTTCGATGACTTCGGCCGTGCGCCGCTGCTCTATCACCAAGGTGCTTATGCAGAAGTCCGGGCGCTGCGTCCGTGCGCGCCCGAGGAGGTTCAGAAGGGGACGGCGACCACCAACTGACTGTAGACATTGGTGCCGTTGCCACCGACCTGGTTGCCGCCGGTCTCTGCCCCCTTGTTGGGTTTATACAGGCCCAGCAGGGGGGTGATGATCAGGTGCTCGTTGACTGCCCACTCGGCGTACAGGTCCAGCTCGCGGCCATCCAGGTCGAGTTGGCCACGGGTGCTGACGGTGTTGTAGTCGAAAAACAGTGCGCCGAGGGTGACATTGTCCAGCGGCTTGACCTTGAGTGCCACGTGTTGCACCGCCGTATTGGTGTTGTACGGCCCGGAATAGTTGCCCGCCACTTCGCCTTGTACCCAGGTGCCGTAGCCTCGGTTGAAGCCTGAGAACATACCGTCCCAGTTTTTCGAATAACGCGCGTAGCGATACGTCAGGTCGGGTGACCACGGCAGGTCGGCGAAGGTGTAGCCGGCTTCGGCGTAGCCGGCGTTTTCCTGGCTGTCGCGGCGGTCCTGGCGGGCCAGTTCGAAGGCGAAATGTGCATGCTCGATACCGGCATTGCCGGTGCCGCGCAGGCTGTAGAGGTTCATGCCTTTGCGTTGGCGTTGTACATCGCTGGCGAAGCGTTCATCCACATCGATTCCGTGAAGATAGGTGAACCCCAGGGTGCCCGGCGCGGCGCTGTATTCCAGGGTGCCGGCGGCCATTTCGGTCATCGCCTGGGCCGGGTTATCGGATTTGATCCACATCAGGCTGCCATGTACGCCCTCCTTGCCGCCCAGGCGGATCACGGCGGTCTTGTCGAAGGCATGGCGCGCCGCGATGTAGTAGGCGCCGCCCCGGTTGAACTCACCATCACCCACGCCTTTGCCCAGGTTGGGCCCGTCGTCGTTGACGATAAAACCGTCGCCCAGGGTGATGACCTGTCGGCCGAACGACAGGTCCACGCCGTCTTTGCCCAGGGCCGGGAACAGGTCGCCGGAGCGCCAGCCGGCAAAGGCTTCGTCAAACTTGGTGGTGCGTTCCTGGCCGGTGGTGACGCCGGAGGCATCGCCGTCGCCCCAGGTACCGGAACTCACCAGGTTGGCAGTGCCATACACCCCGCCAAAGCTGCCCAGGCGCTGGTTCACGCTCAGGCCATACTTGATGAAAGCCTCTCGCCAGGTGGAACCGCCGCTGCGCCCGTCGTAGTTCTTCGGGCTGTTGAACATGCCGTACACGGCAAGGAAATTGCCGGTGACCTGGGTGTCGGCATCGGCGTACAACTCGATGGCGCAGGCTTTGCCCGCCAGCAGGGTGATACCCAGCACGACCGCCTGGCGCAGGCGACGATTTTTCAGGGTGTGCTCCATTGTTATTGCCCCCATCTTGGTTAAGAGTGAGGGCGCATTAGGGCGAGCGCCTGGTGTTGAAGTCTTTCATTTGCGTGCCAGGGAATTGACCCTGGCCGCCAGACCCTGCGCCGTGGCAGGGAGCAACAAAACCGGCGGCACACAGGGGCAAGACGAGCAACTCGGGTGGGGCGCAGAGTGCCGATACATTAAAAAAACCGTTTTCGAGGGCCCCACCATGTCGAGCAACGACCCACTCACCGCGCACCTCAACCGGGGTACGGTAGGTTTTCCCACCGCGTTGGCCAGCACCATCGGCCTGATCATGGCGAGCCCCGTGATACTCACCGCAACCATGGGGTTCGGCATCGGCGGCAGTGCGTTTGCCCTGGCGATGCTGATCGCGGTGGTCATGATGCTGGCCCAGGCGACCACCTTCGCCGAAGCCGCCGCGATCCTGCCCACCACCGGTTCGGTGTACGACTACATCAACTGCGGCATGGGGCGTTTTTTTGCGATCACCGGCACCTTGTCGGCCTACCTCATCGTGCATGTGTTCGCCGGCACCGCCGAGACCATCCTCTCCGGGGTCATGGCCTTGGTGAATTTCGAACACCTCAATACCCTGGCCGAATCCGCTGGCGGTTCATGGCTGCTCGGCGTGGGCTTCGTGATGGTCTTCGGCGTGCTGAATGCCTTCGGCGTCAGCGCGTTCGGCCGTGCGGAAATCATCCTCACCTTTGGCATGTGGACCACCCTGATGGTGTTCGGCGTGCTCGGCCTGATCGCCGCCCCGGCGGTGCAGTTGGACGGCTGGTTCGGCGCCTCGTTGGTGGGCACGGACCTGATCACGGTGCTGTCACTGGTGGGCATGGCGATGTTCATGTTCGTCGGCTGCGAGTTCGTCACACCCCTGGCGCCGGACCTGCGCCAATCGGCCAGAGTGATGCCCCGTGCGATGATGCTGGGGCTGATGGGGGTGGCCACCTGCATGTTCATCTACGGTGCGGCGATGAAGCGCCAAGTGGAAAACGTGGTGCTGGATGCGGCGTCCGGCCTGCACCTGCTGGACACCCCCATGGCCATTCCCAAATTCGCCGAGCAGGTGATGGGGCAGGTCGGCCCACTGTGGCTGGGCATCGGCTTTCTGTTTGCCGGGGCGGCGACCATCAATACCCTGATGGCGGGTGTGCCGCGCATCCTCTACGGCATGGCGGTGGACGGTGCGCTGCCCAAGGTCTTCACCTACCTGCACCCGCGCTTCAAGACGCCGCTGCTGTGCATCCTGGTGGCGATGCTGATTCCCTGCCTGCACGCACTGTACCTGGGCGGTAACACCGACAACATCATGCACCTGGTACTGGCGGCGGTGTGTGCGTGGAGCTTTGCCTACCTGCTGGTGACGGTATCGGTGGTGATCCTGCGCATTCGTCGCCCGGATTTGCCGCGTGCCTACCGTTCGCCATGGTTTCCGTTGCCGCAGATCGTATCGAGTATCGGCATCCTGTTGGGCATGTGGTTTATCACACCGCCCGGCATGCACCCGGCGGACATTTATGTGCCATTTGGCGTGATGCTGGGCGTGACGGCGGCGTATGCATTGTTCTGGACCCTCGTGGTGCAGAAGGTCAACCCCTTCAAGCCGGCCTCCGTGGAGGAGGTGCTGGCCAAGGAATTCAGCAATGAACCGGGGCATCTCCATGACGGCTATGGCGACTTTGCGGCAAAAACTGTTTGAGCTGTTGCGCGCCGACCGCGCCCCGAGCGGCTATCGGCCAGGGGTGACCCTGGCGCATTTGCGGCGCAATCTTGGGCTGGCCACACTCGAAGTGGACGGCTTCGCGTTTGAGATCGTCGAGCGCACCGAGGCGCAGCTGTTGATGCACTTGGTCATGACCGAATTTGTCCTGCAAGTCCCCGCTGGGGCTGGCGGCGCTGGGAGTTTTGAGGTGCAGCATGGAGGCGCGATTCGCCGCACTGGTCTTCGTGTGCGGCGCCGCTGCGGCGACCCGGCGCTGGGCCGTGAGTTGCAGGCGCGGTTGCAGGCCGACGAGGCGCTGTACCAGGCGCTGATGCCACTGGATTTCAAGCGCTTGCGCCTTGAACTGCGCGACCGGCAATGGACCGTGCGGCTGGAACATATGGGCGGCAGTGAAGTGGTCAATCGAATGCCGGCGTTTCGGCGTTATATCGCCCTGAGCCCGGTACAACGCGGGCATTTGCTCGCGACGTTGGCCGGGTTGCCACGCGTGTTATCGAACCTCTGATTGGCATCATTAGTGCTTCTGCAATGGCAGACAGGTTGTTGTTGCGCGTATATAGATAACATGTTAACTATTGCGCCAGAACAACAAAAAGAAGCCATTGCGGAGACACCCCATGAGCATCCCACAGCATGCACACGACGGACTCGACAGCTGGAACAGCGAACTGCGCGCCGCGTGCGGCCACTTCGATACCGAACTGGCCTTCAACCGCTCGCTGTTCATCGGCGAGATCCATAACCTGCCGCGTGGCCTGGCCATCCTGCGCACCAATGCTGGGCTGATCACGCGCCCGGCGCACCACGCCGACCATGATAACGACCAGGAGTGTTTCCTGGTCAGCCAGCGTAGCGGTTACTCGCAAATCGTCCAGAACGGCCAGACCCTGCAACTGGCCCCCGGCGAGATGCTGCTGATGGATTCGGTGGGCTCTATTGAAATCACGCCCTTCGGCCTGATTGAACATGCCTCGCTGTCCCTCGCGCGCGCCGAGGTCTGCAAACACGTGGGCGGTGATGCACGTGCCTTTGGCAAGATCTCCTCGACCAAGGCCTGTGGGCGCATGCTGCACGTGCTGATGGACCAATTGTGCAAGGACGACAGCGAAGACGGCGGGGGTGAAGTCGAGGCGTTGCAAGCGGCGTTCGTCTCGCTGCTGGGCTCGGCCCTGGAGCAGGGCGATGAGTGCTGCGAAGGCGTGGCGGCGCTGCACGGCAACAACCTGCGCAGCTATGTGCAGAAGGTGATTGATGAGTCACTCAGCCAGCCGGGCCTGAGCCCGATCGGACTGGCCAATCGGCTCAACATTTCCGTGCGCCAGTTGTACCGGTTGTTTGAAGAACAGGACGACAGTGTCTGCCGTTATATCCAGCGGGCGCGGCTCAAGCGCAGTGCGGACGACTTGACCAACCCGTTCCTGCGCAGCGAGTCGATCACCTCGATTGCCTACAAGTGGGGCTTTACCGATTCGGCGCACTTCAGCCGATCGTTCAAGAAGCAGTTTGAGGTGTCGCCGAAGGATTTCAGATCAAGCCGGATGCAGGCGGTGGGGGCATAAATCTGCAAACCCAATCCCTCCCAAATGTGGGAGGGGGCTTGCTCCCGATGGCGGTGGGTCAGTCAATCCATGTGCTGACTGACCCACCCCTATCGGGAGCAAGCCCCCTCCTACATTCGAATCGGGTTTCAGACCTCCGGCAAGGTCGAGCCACCATCTACCACCAGGGTCTGCCCGGTGATGTAGCTGGCCAGATCCGAGGCCAGGAACAGCATGGCCCCGGCAATATCCGCCGCCACACCCAGGCGCCCCAGGGGCACGCGACGGGCGATGCTGTCAGTCACCGAAGCGTCGCCCAGATTACCCATCGCCGGAGTGGCGATCATGCCGGGCTCCACGCCATTGACCCGCACGTTCAGCGGTGCCAGCTCCAGTGCGGCGTTGCGGATAAAACCGTTGACCCCGGCCTTGGACGCCGCGTAATGACTCAGCCCAGGGTAGCCGACGCGATTGCCGGTGACGGACGACGTGACCAGCACACAGCCCCGGCCTTGTGCGCGGAACATCGGCAACGCCGCCTGGGTCAGCCAGAACAGCGCCGACAGGTTGACCGCCAAGGTGCGCTGCAGCAGTGCCGGGGTGATGTCTTCCAGGGCGGTCAATGGAAAATACCCGGCGTTGTGCACCACGGTATCCAGCCGGGGCAGCGCCTGGACGCAGTCCCGCACCGCCTCGGCCTCCGCCAGGTCCACACCCAGCGCTTGGACGTCATAACCCTGCGTGCACAGTGTCGCGGCCACTGCCTGGGCCTGCGCCAGCAGGCGGTCGGCAATCACCACCCGTGCGCCGCGCCGGGCAAAAGCCTCGACGATGCCACACCCGATGCCTTGGGCGCCGCCGGTGACCAGCACCACTTGCCCGCTGAATTCCAGGTCATTCATGGGCGCTCTCCAAGTGTGCGAAAGCCAGCGTGGGAACGTCGACGATGCTGGAACCACCGTCGGCCACCACGGTGGCGCCGGTCATGATCGAGGCATCGCTGGACGCCAGGAAGCGGCACACCTTGGCGATTTCCTCCGGCTGGGCGGCCCGTCGCAAAGGGACGTCGGTGCATACGCGGGCATAGGCCTGCTGCAAGGTATCGCCATAAGCGTCCATCAACGCTTGCATCTCCGCATCGGCCATGGGCGTGTGTACCCAGCCCGGGCACACCGCGTTCACCCGCACGCCGTACGGCCCGTAATCGCGCGCGAGGGAGCGGTTGAGCCCGAGCAACGCATGTTTGGCCGTGGTGTAGCCGCACACTTCAGGCCCTGCGGCCAACGAGGCGATGGAGCCGATCAGCACGATGTTGCCCGTGCTCGCCTGCAGCAACGGCAAACAGGCGCGGGCACTGTAGAACGCGCTGTCGAGGTTACTGCGCAGGGCGTCTGCCCAAGCGGCGGGGCGGGTCTGGGTCGCGCTGCCCAGGCCATGGCCACCTGCACAGGCCAGCAGTACGTCGAGGCGCCCGTAATGCTCGTGGATCTGTCGGATAAAGCCGTCCCAGGTGTCCGGGCAGGCGGCGTCGCCCACCAGGATCAGCCCACCGGTTTCGCGTGCCACCTGCTCCAGCGGCTCACGACGCCGGCCGACCAGCACCAGGCGTGCGCCGTCCTCGGCATACATCCGCGCGCAGGCCGCGCCGATGCCGCTGCCGGCGCCGGTGATCAGCACCGTGCGCGGCTCAGTCACGGGGGTACTCCGTGCGGTTGAGGACCTGGCAGTACGAGCTGACCGGGAAGTTCGACAGCGCATCGAACGACGTCCCGGCATAGCCGAAAATCTTGCCGTCGCTGCGGTGCTGTTGCAGATCAATCAGCACCAGGCCGAGGGTGGGCACGATCTTCTCCTGCCATACAAACAGGTACAGCTGTTCGGCGATCTTGTAGTAATGGCAGCGGTCGGTGTCGCACAGGCCTTGCTCCACGCCTTTGAGGCACTGCCACGCGTAGAAGCGCTCGTTGAGGTAGATGTGCTCATAGACTTCGCTGGGGCTGTAGCGATATTGGTTGCGCAGCCCCACCAGCTCGGCGGTAGGTGCGTGCAGGCAATGGCCGTCCTGCCAGGGGCGGTCGAGGCTGCCGTGGAGGAAGTCGACCTGCACCGAGGTCAGCGGTTTGCCGGCCAGGGCACGATGGTAAAGGCCTTCCTGGGTCTGCTGTGGACTGGGCAGGCTGCCGATCACGGCCGTGAACGACGCTCCCGCAACATCCAGCACCAGGCTGATCGACCAGCTTTGCCCGGCTTCGTGCTTGATGAAATCCACCAGGTACAGCCCTGGGCGGATCGAGGTGGCGCGGTAGGGCGCGCTGCCGCTGGAGTGCCCATCGGCGGCATGCCAGGCCAGGCGCTCCGACTCGAAACGGTGCTCGATCTGCCAGCCATTGGCGAAGTGCAGGGTGAAGGTCTGGCCGGCCAGCTCGGCCAGGTTCGGCAGGATAAAGGCGTGCGGGGCGAAACCGTCGGCCAGCGCGCCGACGGTGATCCAATCGGTAGAACTCGTCATGGCAACGCCTCCTTACACGACGGCGAAGTAGTGTTTGACGAAACTCTCGCTGACCACTTCCCACAACACCGGCGTGCCCTTGGTCACGAACCAGCTGTCTCCGGCCTTGTAGCGCGCCGACTGGCCGGTGGATTCATCGGTCAGGATCACCTCGCCGGTCAGGAGGGTGGCTTGTTCGGCGAACGGGTAGATCATGCGGAACTTGCCTTGGGTCGTGCCGAAATAAGCGCTGCTGACGGGGTCGGTCGGCGCGCCGAATGTCATTTTGCCGAAGGCGCGTACTTCGCCTTCAAGAATCTGCGAGCCGAGGTCGGCCACACTGCCCCAGGCGTCGAGTGCCGATAGCTGGACGTCGTGTTTGAGGGTGGTAAGGGTCATGGCAGTTGCTCCTGATGAGTAAAAAGAGGGATTAGCGGCGCCCGTTCCAGTAACCGGAAAGTTGGTGCCAGGATTTGCCCGCCGTCAGCAGCAATGGGCGGATAGCGTCCTTGCCGATGATGGTGGGGCGATGAATGGAGCTGACCAGGTCATAGCGCGCCGAGCCTTCGCTCATGCCTTCGGCCAAAACCTTGCAGATGATGTGGCTGGGCGTTACGCCAAAGCCTGAGTAGCCCTGCACGAAAAACGCATTGCTGCGCCCCGGCAAGGTGCCGATCTGCGGAAACAGGTTGGGGCTGCACGCCATCGGGCCGCCCCAGGCCAGGTCGATTTTCACGTCCTTGAGGTAGGGGAAAATCTTCAGCATCAGGTGCCGGTTCCAGGCCTTTAGGTCGCGGGGAATATGTTCCACCAGCGGGGTGGCGGCGCCGAACAGCAGGCGGTTCTCGTTGGTCACGCGGTAGTAGTCGATCACCGGGCGGATGTCGCTGTAGGCCCCGCGAATCGGGCTGATGCGCTGGATCAACTCTTCGGGCAACGGCTCGGTCATCATCTGGAACGCGTAGGTGTTGATGGTCGAGCGATGCAGCTCCGGTTCCAGCTTGTTGAGGAAACTGTCGCAGGCCCACAACAACTTGCTGGCGCGCACCGAACCGCGCCCCGTACGCACGGTGATGCGCTCGCCATAGCGGACTTCCAGCGCCGGGCTGTTCTCGAAAATCCGTACGCCATGGCCGGCCAGGGCGGTGGCTTCGCCCAGCAGCAGGTTCAGCGAGTGCACATGCCCGCCGCCCATGTGCAGCAGGGCGCTCGTATAGGCGGTGGAGCCGATGATCTGTTGCACATCGCTGCCGCCGAGAAAGCGGATCTCGTGCTGGCTGTTGATCGACTTGAAGTCTTTTTCCCAGGCGCGCAGGGTTTTTTCCTGGCGGGCGTTGAAGCCCATGTAGCCGTAGCCGTGGCAGAAATCCGCATCGATGTTGTACTTGGCGATACGGTTCTTGATGATGTCGGCACCCAGGTCGCTGATCTCGAACACTTGGCGCAGGCCGTCTTCGCCGACATCCTTTTTGATCTTCTCCAGGTCGTGGCCGATGCCGGCCATGATCTGCCCGCCGTTGCGGCCAGTGCCGCCGAAGCCCAGGTAGCGGGCCTCCAGCACGACGATGTTGGTGATGCCTTTTTCCGCCAGTTCCAGGGCCGTGTTGATGCCGGAGAACCCCCCGCCGATCACCACCACATCGGCGTCGATATCCTGTTCCAGGGTGGGGAAGCTGAGGTTGTATTTCTTGGTCGCGGTGTAATACGTCGGGGTTTCGATGTTGATCATGGCGTAGCCTGAAAAAGTGAAGGAAGGCTCTAAAGCGGATGCCTCCATTAGGGCCCCAGACGGGATGGAAGTCTTGACGCTGCGTGCCCAGGCATTTGATTCAGAGCGCCACGGGCGGTGCGATCAACAAGTTATAGCGCGCTCGTCGGCAGGGAATGCTAGAGTTTCGTTAAATTATTAACTAAATACCTCGTGACCCTGATCCCTATGTCCAAACCTCGCCAGTCCCTGACCTTGACCCTGCTGCAAGCCCGCGAAGCAGCAATGAGTTTCTTCCGCCCGTCCTTGAATGAGCACGGCCTGACCGAACAGCAATGGCGGATCATCCGCATCCTTGAGCAATATGGTGAGCTGGAGATTTACCAGTTGGCGGAACTGGCCTGCATCCTCAAGCCGAGCATGACCGGCGTGCTGGTGCGCATGGAAGCCGCCGGCATGGTGCACCGGCGCAAAGCCGAGCAGGACCAGCGCCGCGTACTGGTGACGCTGGCCGACAAGGGCAAGGCGAGTTTCGAGTCCATGAGCCAGTGCATGGAGGCCAACTATCAGCGCTTGCAGGATCAGTTGGGCGAAGAGAAGTTCGAGGCCCTGTTGGGGCTGCTGGAAGACTTGAAGAACATCAACCTCAAGCGCTGAATCATTGCCCCTCCCACTGAGAAGCAAAATGTGGGAGGGGGCAAGTCGAGTCGTCGTACCGCCCCTCCCACACGGGATTATCAGTACACCCCGCCAAGCGTTGCGACCGCTGGAATGCTTTTGAATTTTCCGGCCAACGCCTGCAACCCGCGCATCAACACCGTGGTATCCACCCCCACCGCCACAAACGTAGCGCCCAGTTCGATATAGCGTCGCGCCAGGCGTTCATCGGCACTGAGAATCCCCGCCGCTTTACCCGCCTGCACGATGCGGACGATGGCGTCTTCGATCGCCGCCTGCACCTCAGGGTGCCCAGGATTGCCCCGATGCCCCATCGAGGCGCTCAAGTCCGCCGGGCCGATAAAGACACCGTCGACTCCGTCGACGGCGGCAATCGCGTCCAGATTGGCCAGGCCCTCGCGGTTTTCGATCTGCACCAACAGGCACATTTGCTCATCGGCTCTGTCGAGGTAGTCGGGGATGCTGTTCCAGCGTGACGCCCGGGCCAAGGCACTGCCGACCCCGCGAATACCATGAGGCGGGTAGCGCATGGCGCGTACCAGTTCCCGGGCCTGGGCGGCACTTTCCACCATCGGCACCAGTAACGTCTGGGCGCCGATATCCAGTAGCTGCTTGATCAGCGCGCTGTCACCGATCACCGGGCGAATCAACGCCTGGCCAGGGTAGGGCGCCACGGCCTGCAACTGGCCGAGCATGCCCTGCAAGGGGTTGGGCGCGTGTTCGCCGTCGATCAACAGCCAGTCGAAACCGGCGTTGGCGGCCAGTTCCGCACAGTAGGCGTCGGCGAGGCCGAGCCACAGGCCGATCTGTACTTCGCCGTTGAGCAAGCGGTGTTTGAAGCGGTTGACGGGCATGTCCATGGCAATCCTCCAGGGCTCAGACGAAACGGCAGGCAATCGACCCGAGCAGGTCGTAGTCGACATGAAAGGTATCGCCAGGGTTGGCCGCCACCGGCCGGGTAAAGGAGCCCCCCAGGATGACTTGCCCCGGCAGCAGCGTGACGTCGTACGGCGCCAGTTTGTTGGCCAGCCACGCCACCCCCTTGGCCGGGTGGTTGAGCACCGCCGCCGATACGCCGGACTCCTCGATCACGCCATTGCGGTACAGCACCGCCGGCACCTTGCGCAGGTCGATCTCGGTGGGGCGCACGGCGCGGCCGCCAAGTACCACACCGGCATTCGCGGCGTTGTCGGAAATGGTGTCGAACACCTTGCGGGTCGTGTGGGTGTGGGGGTCGACCTGCTGGATGCGTGCGTCGATGATCTCCAGGGCCGGGATCACCCACTCGGTGGCGTCGAGTACATCGAACACCGTGCAGTTCTGGCCTTTTAGGGGCTTGCCGAGGATGAATGCCAGTTCGACCTCCACCCGCGGCACGATGAAGCGTTCGAAGGGGATGTCACTGCCTTCGTCGAAAAACATGTCATCGAGCAGCACACCGTAGTCGGGCTCGGTGATGTTCGACGAGACCTGCATGGCGCGCGAAGTCAGGCCGATCTTGTGGCCCTTCAAGGTGCGCCCGTCCTTGATCTTCTGCGCGACCCAGGCGCGCTGGATCGCGTAGGCATCCTCGATCGTGATGCCCGGGTAGTCGAGGGAAAACTGGCGTAGCTGTTCACGGCTGCGTTCGGCTTGGTCCAGGCGGTTGGCCGCCTCGAGGATTTGCTGGGAGTCGAGCATGGCAACGGTCTCTAGTGTGGGTTGACGATGGCGGCGTGGGTGCGCAGCACCAGCAGGCCGCCGAAGGCGATAAACAGGGCGAGTCCATACAGGGCCAGGCTGGCGCTCTGGGTGGCGTCGCGCATCCAGCCGATCAGGTAGGGCGCGAGGAACGCGGCGATGCTGCCGAACGAGCTGATCATGGCAATGCCGGCCGCCTGGGTGGTGTTGGACAGAAACGCCGGCGGCAACTGCCAGAACATCGGCAGGGCCGCACTGGCGCCCATGCCGGCCACCACCAACCCGCTCATCACCAGCAACGGGTTGCCCGGCGCCAGGCCGGCGACGGCAATGCCGACGGCGGCCATCAGCAGCGGTATGCACAGGTGCCAGCGGCGCTCGCGATGACGGTCGGAAGACCGCCCGCAGCCGATCATGAAGCAGCAGCCGGCCAGATACGGCACGGCACTGAGCAAGCCGACCTGGCTGTCGCGGCCAATACCGGTGCCGTGGATCAGGGTGGGCATCCAGAACGCGAGGGTGTTCACCGCGAGCATCACCGCAAAATACACCGCCACCAGCAGCCACACTTGCCGGTCACGCAGGATGCCGCCGAATGAGGTGATGGTCTTGCGCTGTTCTTCGCTGCTGAGTTGGGCACGCAGTTGTTGTTTTTGCTCAAGCGTCAGCCAGTTCACCGAATCGAAACCCTCCGGCAACCACTTGAGTACCACCAGCCCGAGGAGCACCACCGGCGCGCCTTCGATCAGGAACATCCACTGCCAGCCGCGCAGGCTGCCTACGTCGTGGAAATTTTCCAGGATGGCACCGGAAATCGGCCCACCCAGGACTCCGGCCATGGGCACCGCAATCGCAAACAGCGCGGTGACCTGAGCGCGACGGCGCGCCGGATACCAGCGGTTGAGAAACACCAGGATGCCCGGGAAAAACCCCGCCTCGGCCACCCCCAGCAGAAAACGCAGCACATAGAAGCCACGAGCACTCTCGACCCACAACATGCCGGTGGACAGAAGCCCCCACACGATCATCAGGCTGGCGATCCAGCGCCTCGGGCCGACTCCGTCCAGTGCCATGTTGCTCGGCACGCCGAACAGCGCGTAGGCGATAAAGAACAGCCCGGCGCCGAAGCCATAGACCGTATCGCTGAAGTGCAGGTCGCTGCTCATCTGCATCTTGGCAAAACCGATGTTGATGCGGTCCAGATGGGCGAACAGGTAACACACCAGCAACAGCGGCATCAGGCGCCAGGTGACTAAACGATGGGTGCGGTCGTGCTCGGCCAGTACGCGGCTGGCAGTGGAATGGGCTGTGCTCATGATGTTGTACTTTTTATTTGTAGGAGCGAGCTTGCTCGCGAAAAACCTCAACAAAACGCAGTACCCCTGGTTACCCACGGTGCTTGTGGGATCTTCGCGAGCAAGCTCGCTCCTGCAAGGACTGCGTCCGTTTCAGTTCGCCGGGTTGTTCAGGAACGCATGCACGTTGTTCTGCTTGAAGTTGAGCTGTGGGTGCAGCTCGACCATCTCGAACGACAGCGCCAGCAAGCGCTGCGCCTGCAGCTCGGCGAAGTGCGCGGTGATCAGCGCAAAGACCGCCTCGGCCACCGCCTGGCGCGTGGCCAAGTCGCGGCCGTGGCCAACCTTGAGCGTCATGTGCACAAAGGCGTAGTCGTGCTTGCCATCGGCCATGCGCCAGGTGTCCAGGCGTACACCCCGGCTGCGGATACCGCCAAGGGGAAACACGCCACTGTCTCCCAGCGCGCGATGGACTTTTTCAAACAGGCCGGGCAGGTCTGCCTGTTGTTCGAGGTTGTCGGTGTACTCGGCGATAAAGTGCGGCATGGCTTGCTCCCAGGTTTACAGCGGGAAAATCGCGTTGATCTGGCCGGTGCCCGAGCTGCCGAACGGCGGCGTGATGATCTCGGCGGGCTGGGCATATTCCGGTCCGCCCAGCAGGCCCAGGAGCATGGCGGTGTCGTGCATCTTGCCTTCGCCGAAGCAGTGTTCGGCGTAATCGGGCAACATCGCGCAGAATTCCTTGAAGCGGCCTTGCTTCCACATTTCCACGACATGCAGGTCCATCTGCTTGTCGAATTCGCGGGTCCAGTTGTGGATATTCGCTTCGGCCTCGCGGTCGTCCGAGAAGCGGTGCGACAGCGAGCCGGAGGCCAGCACCAGGACCTTGCGATCACTCTTTTCGATGGCTCGGCGCACGGCGGCGCCGAACGTGAAGCTGTCCTCCAGGCGATGCCAGGCGCACCAGGCGGCGATGGAAATGACCTGGAGTTTTTCAGCCTCCGGCACGTCCATGTGCATGTAGCGCATGGGCACCAGCGTGCCGTATTCCAGTTCCAGGCTGGGGATGTTATGGGCCATGCTGCGCACACCGGCCAGGTTGGCCTCGGCGGCGATCAGCTCTCCCAGCTCAGGGCAGCCGGGGTAGGCGTAGTCCATGTTCTTGATGAAGTGCGGCAGCTCGTTGCTGGTGTAGGTCCCCTGGAACTGTGCGCCGCAGTTGACGTGATACCCACTGTTGACCAGCCAGTGCACGTCGAATACCACGGCGGTGTCGGCGCCCAATGCTCGAGCGCGACGGCCGATTTCCTTATGGCCGGCAATCGCCGCTTCGCGACAGCCATGATGTTTGCCGGGCAGTTCCGACAGGTACATCGACGGTACGTGGCAGATTTTCGCTGCCAGAACCACTTCGCCCATGATGATTCTCCTGAGTCATTATTCTTGTTGGAGTGCAAACGTCGGTGGTCATACGCCCCAACGCGGGATGTGATGGCTGCCCATGGAAATGCACACGTTCTTGATCTCGGCAAACACTTCAAAGCTGTACTGGCCGCCTTCGCGGCCGGTGCCGGAGCCTTTGACCCCGCCGAACGGCTGGCGCAGGTCCCGCACATTCTGGCTGTTGATAAATACCATGCCGGCCTCGATTCCGTGCGCCAGGCGATGGGCCTTGCCGATATCCTGGGTCCAGATGTAAGAGGCCAGGCCGTATTCGGTATCGTTGGCCAGTTGCAGCGCCTCGGCCTCATCCTTGAAGGGAATCAGGCACACCACCGGGCCGAAGATTTCTTCCTGGGCGATGCGCATCTTGTTGTGCACATCGGCAAAGACGGTCGGCTGGATAAACTGGCCTTTGCTCAAATGCGCAGGCAAGTTGGCCGGACGCTCCAGGCCTCCGGCGAGCAGGGTGGCGCCTTCTTCGAGGCCGATCCGGATGTAGCCGGTGACCTTGTCATAATGCGCCTGGGTGATCATCGAGCCGACCTGGGTCTTCGGGTCTTGCGGGTCACCGACGATCAAGCGCTTGGCACGAGCGGCAAATTCGGCGACGAATTGCGGGTAGACGCTTTCCTGGATAAAGATCCGGCTGCCGGCGGTGCAACGTTCGCCGTTCAGGGAAAAGATGGTGAAGAGCGCGGCGTCGAGGGCACGTTCAAGGTCGGCATCTTCAAAGATCAGTACCGGCGACTTGCCGCCCAGCTCCATGGAGTACTTTTTCAGGCCGGCGGTCTGCATGATTTTCCTGCCGGTGGCGGTACCCCCGGTAAAGGAAATCGCGCGCACGTCCGGGTGGCGCACCAGCGCATCGCCGGCAGTCGCGCCATAACCCTGGATCACATTGAGCACGCCGTTGGGAATCCCGGCTTCCACCGCCAGGCGCCCGAGTTCATTGGCGGTCAGCGGTGACAGCTCCGACATCTTCAACACCGCCGTATTGCCCAGCGCCAGGCACGGTGCGGTCTTCCAGGTGGCGGTCATGAACGGCACGTTCCACGGCGACACCAGCCCGCACACGCCCACCGGCTGGTACAGGGTGTAATTGAGCATCTGATCGTCGACGGGGTAGCTGTGGCCGTCCATGCGTGTGCAGACTTCGGCGAAGAAGTCGAAGTTATGCGAAGCGCGTGGGATCAGCACGTTCCGGGTCTGGTGGATCGGCAGGCCGGTGTCGAGGGTTTCCAGCTCGGCCAGGCGCGGCACGTTCTGCTCGATCAATTCGCCGAGCTTGCGCATCAACCGGGCGCGCTCCTTGGCCGGGGTGTTGGCCCACTTGGGGAACGCCTCTTTGGCGGCCGCCACCGCTTGGGCGACCTCTGCGGCCCCGCCACTGGCGACTTCGCCAATGGCCTCGCCGGTGGCCGGGTTGTAATTGATGAAGGTGTCTTTGCTTTCGACCTCACGGCCGTTGATCCAATGTTTGATCATGCGGTTCACGCCTCTTTCCGGGCGGAGAAAAAGTCCGCCTCGCTGACAATTCGGTTGACCAGGCGGCCTACGCCTTCGACTTCCACCACCACTTCATCACCTGGCACTACGTCGGCCAGGCCCTCGGGCGTGCCGGTGGCGATCATGTCGCCGGGCTGCAGGGTCATGAAGCTGGACAGGTATTCGATCAGGTAGGGAATATCGAAAATCATGTCGCGGGTATTACCGGTCTGGCGCAGTTCACCGTTGATCCAGGTGCGCAGGGTCAGGTTGCCGGGGTCGGGCACGTCGGCTACATCGACGATCCACGGGCCGACCGGCGTGGTGGCGTCGCGGTTTTTCACGCGCAGGTTGGGGCGGTAGTAGTTTTCCAGGTAGTCGCGGATCGCATAGTCGTTGCACACCGTGTAGCCCGCGAGATAGTCCAGGGCGTCGGCGCGCTTGACGTTGCGCGCTGTCTTGCCGATGACCGCTACCAGCTCGCACTCGTAGTGCATGTAGGCGATGTTGTCCGGGCGCCAGGTGACCTCACGATGGCCGGTGTAGGTGCCCACGGACTTGATGAATGCCAGGGGTTCGGTCGGCGGCTTGAAAGCCAGCTCGGCGGCGTGGTCGGCGTAGTTCAGGCCGAGGGCGAACATGGTGCCGGTAGCCGGCGGCAGCCATTGCACCTGATCTTCCGCGACCCGGCGGCCATCGTTCAGGCGCACGCTGTTATCGGCCTCGACCTGGACGGCGTGGGTTTGACCTTCAAAGCGGATGCGGGCGTGTCTCATGCTTGATTCTCCGCTTGGACATGGCTGACCAGGTGGCCCACGCCCTCGATCTCGACTTCAACCCGGTCGCCTGGCTGCACATCCACACGGCCTTGCGGGGTGCCGGTGATCAGCACATCGCCCGGGTGCAGGGTCATGAACTCGCTGATCTCGGCGATCAATTGCGCAATGTCCCGCACCCAGTTGGACGTGGAGTTTTCCTGGCGCAGCTCACCGTTGACCCAGAGTTTGAGACTCAACTGATTGGGGTTGGCGATTTGATCCCGTGGCACCACCTGCGGCCCCAAGGCACAGAAGCCATCGCGGCATTTGGCTTTGACGGCAGGGCGGTAGTAACTGTCTTCCGGCAAGCTGAACTCATTGACCACCACATACCCGGCCACATGGGTCATGGCGTTTTCCAGGCTGACGCGGCTGGCAGGTCGGCCGATCACCACACCCAGCGCAGGCCCCGGTTGCAGGCGCTCTCCTGCGGGGTGCAGGACGACACCGTCGTGCTCATTGCGCGTATTGGGGGTTTTGATGAATAGCACCGGCTTGGACGGCGGCTTCTGGTAGGGCGCCTGTTCGAAGGCGGCGAGATGCTGGTCCAGCAGGCCCTGGTAGTTCAGCGCAACGCCGAACAGGGTGCCGCTGGCAACATCATGCAGGGTACGGCTCATGCGTTTCTCCTGACGGTGGCGACGGCAGCATCGGCCGTTCGTTAATTTGTTAACGTTATAATTAATATGTTAACTACCGTCAAGCGTGGCAAAATCCAGCGACCGCTCAATAACAAGAAGAGAGCAGCGTGAAGCCGATTCCCAACATCAATATCGGGCAGGTCTACGACCAGCGTTACAGCGATGCCGAGGTGCATTACGACAAGCTCGCCAACCTGGCGGGATTTTTCGGGCGCAACATGCCTGTGCATCGGCATGACCGGTTTTTCCAGGTGCATTACGTGAAAAGTGGCGCGGTGCGGGTGTATCTGGATGACCGCCAGTTCGTCGAGTCGGGGCCGATGTTTTTCCTCACGCCGCCCACGGTGCCCCATGCCTTTGTCACTGAAGCCGATGCCGATGGGCATGTGTTGACGGTGCGCCAGCAATTGGTCTGGGCCTTGATGGAAGCCGACCCCAGCCTGGCCTCAGGTGCCGCCTGCGTCACGTTGACGGAGGATGCCCAAGGGCTGGATCAACTGTTTGAAGCCTTGAGCAGCGAGATCAACGCCGAATGGGCAGGGCGCGCCGCCGCGCTGGATAGCCTGACCCGCCTGATCATGATTCGCCTGCTGCGGCTGTGCGCCCACTCGCTGCCGGCGCGCCCGACGCGGCATGAGGATCTGCGCATCTTCCATCGCTTCAACGAACTGATCGAAGCCCACTATTTGGAACACTGGCCGTTGGCGCGTTACGCCGAGGGGATCGGCGTCACCGAAGCGCGCCTCAATGAGGTCTGTCGGCGCCTGGCCGACCTGCCGTCCAAGCGCCTGATCCTGGAGCGCCTGATGCAGGAAGCCAAGCGCCTGTTGCTGTTTACCGGCAGCTCCGCCAATGAAATCTGCTACCAGTTGGGGTTCAAGGACCCGGCCTATTTCAGCCGGTTTTTCCTTCGCTACGCACAGCTGACTCCGGGGGAATACCGGTTGCGGCAGTCGGGTTTGCGTTGACGCTCCACGCGCCATGCCCAGCGCGGCGAAAGTCCATCAGCTCATCAGGCGCCAACCATCCATTTGGCCAGGCCATGGCGGCCACTGACGCCCAACTTGGCGGCGGCACGCTTGAGGTACGTTTCGATCGAGCTGTTTTTCACGCTGAGTTTTTCCGCCATTTGCGGCACGGTGCCGCCGGTCAACAGGCCAAGGCAGACTTCCTGCTCCCGGGCGGAGAGGGTGATGTCACTGAGCGACAAGCGCTTGTAGAACTCACGCTGCAACTGTGACTGCTCCATCAGGTTGTGGCTCGGCTCGGCCTCGGTGTCGGGTGCCTGGCGCAGGAGTTGCGCATGCCGCTCCATCAGCGGTAGCAAGGTGTCTGACAGACTCTTGAGAAACGACAATTCGGCCAGGGAAAATCCACGCTGGGTCGCTTGGCGATACAGTGAAATCACACAGCGCCGATTGCCCTGGCGCGACACCAGGTTGCACTGGTGCGAGGTGCCCAGCGGATGAGTGCTGTCGGCCTTGGCCTTCAACTGGATCAGCAGCGGGTCTTGCATGCGCAGCATCTCGCGCAGCAGCGGATGATCCTTGAGCGGCTGCAAGGGCTGGGGCGCGCACAGGTCTTGTTGCAGGCCGGCGCTGCCCAGCAACGTGATATCCAGCACGTTGTCGCGCAGTTCATCGAGGGTCCATTCACTCAGGTCCACCAAGTGAATCGGTACCCACTTGTCCAACAGGTGCAGCATGTTGGCGGCGAAGCTCGTGTGGCCGCTGTTGGAAATCAACTCACCCAATTCAGCATAGAAATGCGGGTTTTCCGTGTTGCCAATACTACGGGGCAGACTCATAGCCATCTCATCCTTGATGTCGAAAACCGTCAACGGACGCCCCGGGTCTGGAGGGACGTGCCGTACTCATTGAACGCAGCTCGGAGTTCGAGATTTTATTTAGCCATAGCGAATTGTCCTACGTATGTAGCGGAAACGAGGGACACAACCTGCCATAAAAACGGTGTCATTAATTCGACGTTTCTGAAGGTGTATTCCGACAGAAAAAAGCCGGAGGTGATTTTTAGAGTTATTTAACTACTTGATATTTAAGTGAAATATTAATTTTAAATAGAAATTTTAGACAAGTGACATCGGCCGGATATAGCCAATGTCCTACAGAGCTTTAATCGTTTCAGTAATGAACCATCAGCGAGGTCCGTTGGCGTGCAGGAATGTCCGGGTTTGGGGTGACAGACGTGCCCGGCCCTGCGTGCTCCAATCCGGACAATTCGTCGTAATGGACTTCCTGCGCGGCCAGTGTTGACCCCATGAGAAGGATCTTATGAAGTATCTCGACAGCCTGCCGGTCAGTTACCCCCTCACCGCCGCCCAACAAGACATCTGGCTCGACCAGCTGCGGGTGGGCGACTCGCCGCTGTACAACATCGGCGGTTATGTCGATTTTGCAGGCCCGGTGGTGCCGGGTTTGATCCAGCGTGCCGTCGAGTTGCTGGTGGCCAAGCACGATGCGTTGCGTACGCAACTGCACAGCGATGGCAATGGCTTGCCCCGGCAAACCTTCGCCACCGCCTTGACGACCGAAGTGACGCTGCATGACTTCTCTGCGCTGCCCGACCCCAAGGCGGCGACCCAGGCCCTGATGCAGGCCACGATGTCTCGGCCCTACGCCATGACCGGCGAGCCGCTGTTTCGCTTTTTTTTGGTCAAGCTGGACGATGATCACTATCGCCTGGGCACTCAGGCCCATCACCTGATCCTCGACGGTTGGGGCTTTGGCCAGATGCTGCAATCCCTGGCTCGGCTGTACACCGACCTGCAGCACGGCCGGTCACCTGAGCTGCGAGCGCCGTCCTATATCGACTTCATCGAGGCTGACCTGCACTACCATCAATCCGCTCGCTACGCCCGTGACCGGGACTACTGGCTGGACAAATACCAACTGCTGCCCGAGCCGCTGCTCACCCCCCGGTTGAATACCCCGTCACCGAGCAACACCTTGCTGCAACCCTTCCCGGTGTCGCTGCTCGATCGTATGGAACGCGTGGCCAACCATTACCAGGCCTCGGCGTTTCACGTGTTGCTGGCCGCGCTGTATGTGTATTTCACCCGCACCCATCAGCGTGATGACTGGGTGGTGGGACTGCCGATTCTTAATCGTTCCAACGCACGGTTTCGTTCCACGGTGGGCTTGTTCACTCAGGTGAGTGCGGTGCGTTTTCAGTTCAGTGAGCAGTTGCCGTTCAGCGCACTGGTGCGCGGTGTGCGCGATCAGCTCAAGCGGGATTTTCGCCACCAGCGTTTCCCCTTGAGTGAAATGAACCGCGAACTGGGCCTGCGCCGCACCGATCGCGGCCAGTTGTTCGACCTGTCGGTGTCCTTCGAACAGGACGACCATGACCTGCGCTATGGCCAGGTCCAGGCCCGGGCGATCAAGGTCTCCAACCATCACGAACCGTTGCCGATCGCCATTCATCTGCGCAGCAACCGCTACCAGGACACGGCGTGCCTGCATTGCGTCTACAACGAGGCGTACTTCCAGCACGACGAGGTACAGGCGTTGGCGCAGCGCTTCACCTGGCTGCTGGAACAGGGGCTGGAAAACACCGAGTTGACGCTCGCGCAGTTCTCATTGGTGACGCCGGCCGAACAGGCACAGCTGCAACGCTGGAATGCCACCGCGCAGCCCAATACCACGCCGCAGACCCTGCACCGGCGTATCGAAGCCCAGGTGGCACTTACGCCCCAGGCCGTCGCGGCGGTGTGCCAAGGGCGGCAACTGAGCTACCAGCAGCTCAACCAGCAGGCCAATGCCTTGGCCCATCAACTGTTGGCGCACGGTGTGGAGCCGGATGATCGCGTGGCGATCGTGGCCCGACGTGGCCTGGATACCTTGGTGGGGCTGCTGGCGATCCTCAAGTCCGGCGCCTGCTATGTGCCGATAGACCTGGCCCATCCCGCCGAGCGTCTGAACTACCTGTTGCAGGACAGTGCCCCGGTGGCCGTGCTGACCCAGCACGCTCTGCTGCATCGGCTGCCAGCCCTGGACGTGCCGGTTCTGTTGCTTGATCGGCCGACGGTGCACTTGGGCGACAACCCGCGGGGGGCGGCCGGCGCGTCGAACCTGGCCTATGTGATCTACACCTCCGGTTCCACGGGGTTGCCCAAGGGCGTGATGGTCGAGCATCACACCCTGTCCAACCTGGTGGACTGGCATTGCCAGGCGTTCAAGCTACGGGCCGGCAGCCACACCGCCAGCGTGGCCGGGTTCGGTTTTGACGCGATGGCCTGGGAGGTCTGGCCGGCGCTGTGTGTGGGCGCGACGCTGCACCTGCCACCGCCCCAGGAAGGGGCTGAAGACATTGATGCCTTGCTCGACTGGTGGCGTGCGCAACCTCTGGACGTATGCTTCCTGCCCACGCCGGTGGCCGAGTACGCCTTCAGCCAGCAGCTGGAACACCCGACCCTGCGCACCCTGTTGATTGGTGGCGACCGTCTGCGCACGTACAGCCGAGCGCAAACCTTCGAGGTGGTCAACAACTATGGCCCCACTGAAGCCACGGTGGTCGCCACCAGCGGGCGTGTCGAAGTGGGCCGGCCGCTGCATATCGGCGGGCCGATTGCCAATGCCCGCGTGTACCTGCTCGATGCGCAACAGCGCCAGGTGCCCGTCGGCGCGACGGGGGAGTTGTACGTTGGCGGTAAAGGCGTGGCGCGTGGCTATCTGAACCGTCCCGAACTGAGTGCCGAGCGCTTTCTCGATAACCCTTTCGGCGAGGGTCGCCTCTACCGCACCGGCGACCTGGCGCGCTGGTTGCCTGATGGCAACCTTGAATACCTGGGGCGCAACGACGACCAGGTGAAAATCCGTGGCGTGCGTATTGAACTGGGGGAAATCGAATCTGCCCTGGCCATGCATCCGGCGGTTCAGGACGCGGTGGTGCTGTATCGCGAGGGGCAATTGCTGGCGTGGTTCGTTGCGCGGCATCCGGTCGATATCGACGCGTTGCGCGCGCATCTGCAAGGGTCGCTGCCGGACTACATGCTGCCCGCGGCCTACGTGAAGCTCGACGGGTTGCCCCTGACCGCCAATGGCAAGCTCGACCGTAAAGCGCTGCCTGCGCCGACCCAGGCTGCTTTCATCACGCGCGCGTTCGAGGCACCGCATGAGGGTGTCGAAACCACCCTGGCGCAGATCTGGGCCGACCTTTTGCACGTGCAACAGGTCGGGCGTCACGACCACTTTTTCGAACTGGGCGGGCATTCATTGCTGGCGGTGCAACTGGTGCAGCGCATGCGCCAGGCCGGGTTGCGGGCCGATGTGCAGGTGCTGTTCGGCCAGCCGACCCTGGCCGCACTGGCGGCGGCGAGTGCCGGCAGTGACAGCGAGGTACCGGCCAACCGGATTGCAGCGCACTGCACCCAGATCACCCCGGACATGCTCGCGCTGGCCGAGCTGGACCAGGCGAGTCTGGAGCGCATCGTTGCCGGTATTCCGGGAGGCGCCGCCAATGTGCAGGAAATCTACCCGCTGGCGCCGCTGCAGGAAGGCTTGCTCTACCACCACATCACCGACGAACACGACCCCTACCAGCAACACGCGATATTCAGCTTTGCCCGGCGCGAGCAATTGGACGCGTTTGCCCAGGCCCTGCAACAGGTGATCGACCGCCACGACATCCTGCGCACCAGCCTGGTGTGGGAGGCCCTTGAGCAGCCGATGCAAGTGGTGTGGCGCCAGGCTCACTTGCGCGTCGAACCACTGCGTGAACAGTGTGAGCCCCTGGACTTGCGCCAGGCGCCGCTGATGGCCCTGGAGTATGCCGAAGACCCTCGGCAGCAAGGCTGGACGGCCAGGTTACGCTTCCATCACCTGGTCAATGACGCTACCTCGATGACGGTCCTTGGCAACGAAATCCGCGCCCACATGCTCGGGCAACAGGCGCAGCTTGCGCCGCCGGTGCCTTATCGCAACGTCGTGGCACAGAGTCGCTGTGCGGCGCAGCAGGCCGCTCACGAGGCGTTTTTTCGCGAGCGGTTGGCGGATGTCAGCGAGCCGACCCTGGCGTTCGGTCTACAGGAACATCAGCTGGACCGCACTGAAATCGAAGCCTTCGAACGCTCGGTGACGGACCCCCTCAACCGGCGTTTGCGGGCGCAGGCCAGTGCGCTGGGTGTGAGCGCCGCGAGCCTGTTCCACTTGGCGTGGGCCCAGGTGCTGGGTTGCGTATCCGGCCGCGATGACGTGGTGTTCGGTACGGTGCTGCTGGGCCGCTTGCAGGCGGGCGAGGGCGCTGACCGTGCACTGGGTATGTTTATCAATACCTTGCCGTTGCGGGCCTGCCTGGCCGGCAAGACCGTGGTCGAGGCGTTGGGCGACACCCATGCGCAATTGAGCGCCTTGCTCGTTCACGAGCAAGCGTCCCTGGCGTTGGCGCAACGTTGCAGCAGCGTGACGCCGCTATTCAACAGTCTGCTCAACTATCGGCATACCCCTGGCGACAAGGACTTTGACCTGGTGCCGGGCGTCGCCCTGGTCAGCAGTGAAGACATCGTCAGTTATCCGCTGATGATCAGCGTGGACGATACCGCGAGCGGTTTTCACCTCAAGGCGATGGCGCCACGCGAGGTCGGTGCCGAGCGTTTGCTGGACTATCTCGACACCGTATTGAACGGGCTGGCGCAGGCACTTGAGCACGCCCCGCAAACGCTTTTGAGCGAGGTGCCGGTGTTACCCGCCAGCGAGTTGCGCAAGCTGTTGGTGGAGTTCAACCCCGGTCACGTCGACTACCCCACGACTGCCACCCTGCAAGGGTTGTTTGAAGCCCATGCGCGACACACCCCGCAGGCCATTGCGGTGCAGGCCGATGCCGGCCAACTGACCTACCGCGAGCTCAACGAGCGCGCCAACCAATTGGCTTTTCACCTGCGCGAGCGTGGGGTGCAAGCGGATTCGCGGGTAGCGTTGTGCGTCGAGCGCGGGTTGGAACTGGTCGTGGGCTTGCTGGCGATTCTCAAGGCCGGTGGCGCCTATGTGCCGCTGGACCCGGGCTTTCCAAGCGAACGCCTGGCCTACATGCTCAAAGACAGTCAACCCGTAGCGCTGCTGGTACACGCGGCTACGCGCGAGTTATTGGGTGAAGTCTCGCTCCCGGTCATCGACTTCGACCGTTGTGCCTGGAGCCACGCACCGACCGGCAACCCGTTGGTTCCCGGCCTGAGCGCCGCCAACCTGGCCTATGTGATGTATACCTCCGGCTCCACCGGCACGCCCAAGGGCGTGATGGTCGAGCATCACGGCCTGTGCAACCTGATGCAGTGGGCTTGCCGATTGTGTCCGGACGCTGCGGGAGGCGCCTTGCTGCAAAGGGCTCCGTTCAGTTTTGATGGCTCGGTGTGGGAGCTGTTCTGGCCGTTGACCCATGGCATGCGCCTGGTGCTGGCACGGGTAGACGGCCATCGCGACCCCGCTTACCTGGCTGAGGTGATTCGCACGCAGCGCATCACCGTGATCCAATTTGTACCGGCCATGCTGCAGCAATTTCTCGAACTGGAAGCGTCGGCGTTGTGCAGCAGCCTCACCGACGTCTTTTGCGGCGGTGGTGAACTCACCGAAGCCTTGGCCCGCAGCGTCCGGGCGCGCTTGCCCCAGGTGCGCTTGCACAACGTCTATGGCCCCACCGAAGCTACGGTCGACAGCTGCATCTGGACCCTGCAACCCGATGCGCCGGTGCCTGCCCTGCAGTTGCCGATCGGGCGGGCCATCAGTAACACCCGCCTTTATGTGCTGGATCAGCACGACAGGCCGGTGCCGCTGGGTGTCAGCGGTCAGCTGCATATCGGCGGCGTCGGCGTAGCACGAGGCTACCTGGGGCTGGAGCAAATGACCGCCGAGCGCTTTATCGACAGCCCGTTCGTACCCGGTGATCGGTTGTATCGCACTGGCGACCTGGTGCGTTACCTGCCGGACGGCAACCTGGTGTTCCTGGGGCGCAATGACTTTCAGGTCAAGCTGCGCGGCGTGCGCCTGGAGTTGGGCGAAATTGAAGCCTGCCTGGCGGCGCACCCGGCACTGCGTGAAGTAGCGGTGCTGATTCGCGATGAACGCCTGGTCGCCTATTTCACCCTGCGCGCCCCGGCGCCGAGCCTGGAGGCCTTGCGTGCCCATGTGCTGGAGCGATTGCCGGAATACATGGTACCGGCCGCCTTTGTGCAATTGAGTGAATTGCCCCTCAACCCCGCCGGCAAGCTCGACCGCAAGGCCCTGCCGGAGCCGGGGTTGGATGCCGTGGTCAGCCGTGCGTATGAGCCGCCGCAGGGCGAGGTGGAAACCGTGATGGCGGGCATCTGGGCCGACGTCTTGAAACTCGAGCGGGTAGGGCGCCACGACCATTTCTTTGAGCTGGGCGGGCATTCCTTACTGGCGGTGAGTCTGGTGGCACGCTTGCGCAAGGCCGGGTTGGAGGTGGATGCACGCAGCTTGTTCAGCCAGCCGACCCTGGCGCAACTGGCGG
Organism: Pseudomonas palleroniana; assembly: GCF_022836895.1. Taxonomy (NCBI): domain Bacteria; kingdom Pseudomonadati; phylum Pseudomonadota; class Gammaproteobacteria; order Pseudomonadales; family Pseudomonadaceae; genus Pseudomonas; species Pseudomonas palleroniana. The sequence goes on from NZ_CP092411.1 coordinate 2,779,483, forward strand.
CCCGTACAACGGCCAGTGTGCAGTGCGTGGAAGCCCCCCAAACTGCCATCCCCCAGCTCAACCGTCGTCGCCGGATCTGAGGATTGGCATGCAGTGTGGGAGGGGGCAAGCCCTAATGCCTGTCAGTTAAGGCTTAACGCGGTCATTGTGGGAGGGGGCTTGCTCCCGATAGGCCGCGCAGCGGCCTCAAAAATGGGCCTGCTACGCAGTCCATCGGGAGCAAGTCGAATCGTCGCACCGCCCCTCCCACAGGTTATCCATCGCCTGCTCTATCGCTTAACTGATAGGCATTAGGGCAAGCCCTCTCACATATCATTCATTCGATCATTCGAACCGAGTGGTCATGGCAATCACCATGACGTGCTACTGAGGCGCAGGAACAAACGCCACACTGCCCCCCGAACGCTTCTGAAACAGCCGTTCGCCATTGTCCGGCTGGGTGGTGATGACCTGATGGTCCGCCCCCAAAAACGCCAGCGGCGTCGGGTCTTCCTTGGAATACTGGGCGACGATGATTGTGCGTTGCGGATCGAAGTCCTGGCCGCTGGTTTTTTTCAGCCAGGCCATGAACGCGGCACTGTCGCCCTGGCGCGGGAAGTCCTGGGTTTCGCTGACGTAGTAGAAGGGTTTGGCGCCGTTTTGCCTGCCGTTCTGCAAGTACATTGGCAGCTTGTTGTCGACTTCTACCAACACCATTTGCCATTGGTTCCACGGTGCGGTTTTGACGGCCTCGGCTTGCACGTCTTCGGCGAAACGGGTTACGCCGCCGTTGCCGGTGGTCCAGGGGTAGATCACACCCAGTACCAACAGCAGCAAGCCTGCGGTGAAGCCGAAACCTTTTTGCCAGCGCGGCCAACGGGCCGGCTTTTTCTCCAGGCGCTCGCTCAACCACCAGGCGGCCAGCAACTGCGCAAACGGCACCAGCGGCAGCACGTAATAACTGCGGCGGCTGCCGCTGGCGGTGAAGAATACGAACAGCAGGCCCAGGCCCCACACCAGCCAGCGCACATTGGCTGGCGTCTGGCGCCAGTTGCGCACGGCCAGCCACAGGCCCAGCACCCAGCAAGGTGCCCAGGGCAGGGTGTAGACCGGCAGGTAGATCAGGTAGGTGTAGATCGGTCCCATATGGTCGAAGGGGTCGAAGAAGCGCACCACGTTTTCGCGAAACACCAGCTCCAGGCCGCTGGCGCCGTAGGTCGGTGCGCCGTAGAGGTGGGACAACACAAACGGAATGGCGTAGAACGCTGCGGCGATGACGATGGCTGCCACCAGGCGCAGGTTGAGGTGGCGCTTGTAGCGGTGCTCACTGAGCAGGTGCGGCAACAGCACCAGGCCCGGCAGCACAAAACCGATCAAGCCTTTGAACAGCGAGGTCGCCGCCAGCAGCAGGAAGAACACGGTATAGCGTCCCAGGCGAGTGTCATCCGGCCCGCGCCAGTACCACCACACTGCCGCCAGCACGCCGCACACCGTCAGCACATCCGCCGTGGCCACGCGGGCCCAGAACAGGAAGTAGAACGTGGTCGCGAGCATCCAGCCGGCAATCAGCCCGGTGCCTTTGCGGAACAGGCGTTCACCGATCAGGTACACCAGCCAGATGCTCAACCAGGCCGAGATGACTGACGACAGGCGCAACGACCAAGGGCCCAGGCCCCCCATCAAGTTGGCAAAGCCGGTGATCAGCCAATAGGAGGGCAGGGGTTTGTCGTAATACGGCATGCCCTTGAGGTAGGGGTCGAAGTAATCGCCACTTTGCAACATCTGCAAGGCGATGTTGGCCCAGCGGGTTTCCGGCCCCCACAGCTCGCGTGCGCCCAGCCCCAGCAGCAGGAGCAGGGCGGAAACGCTCAGCAGCAGCACCAGCGCGCCACGTTCGGTTTTCCAGAAATTCATCGGTTATTCCCGTGGCAGGCACTGCATCAAGGTTGTTGTGGGTAGATGATCATCAGCAGGTCGCCCTTGCGATAGCGTTTGCCACCGGGTGGCAATTGCCCTTCCTCGAGATGTTCACTGGTGTTCTTGACCCGCATCAGTACGCCGACCGAGCCTTGTTTACGTGCATCGGCCAACCAGCCCTGGACACTGGCCAGGTCGACCTTGCGGTGCACTGAATCGTCATAGCGCAGGCCGTAGCGCAACTCGCCTTCGGTGTCATAAATCATCACCTGCGGACGACGCAGGCGCCACGACAACGCCGACGCAGAGCCCAATTCGTTGCTCAGCAAAGCATGGGTTTGTTGCAACTCATCCAGATGCTCCGCCACGAACTGGTCGGGCATTTCGTTATCCGTGATCATTGCCGGCATGCCCGCCGGCAACAGCGCCACCAGCAAGCCAATGCCCAGGGCCGGCATCGCCCACAAGGTCAGCGGGCGCACCACTTGCAGCAGGTTGGCCAGAATCCAGCCCAGCAGCACGATGAAGGTCAGGGACAGGCTGAACATCTCGGCATGGCTGTTGCCGTACACCGGGTTGCTGACTTGCAGGTAGATCAGCGCCACCATCGCCGTCAGGCCGATCAGGGCGTTGACCACGCCATTGACCAGGATCGAACGTGTCTTGCCTTGCTTGACCAGGTCGATCAAGGCGTGGCCCATCAACAGGGCCAGGGGCAGCAGGCACGGCATGATGTAGGTCGGCAGCTTGCCCTTGCTCAGGCTGAAGAAGGCTAGCGGCAGCAACATCCACAAGGCGAGGAAGGCAATCGCCGGCTGGCCTTTTTCCTTCCAGGTCTTGAGCAGGGTGGCCGGCAACAGCGCCGACCAGGGCAGGCACGCCACCACCATGATCGGCAGGAAGAACCAGATCGGCCGCGCATGCTGCGCGTTGTCGGCAGCGAAGCGGCGGATGTGCTCGTGCCAGAAGAAGAAGCGCCAGAAGTCAGGCTCCTGCACATGAACGGCCAACACCCAGGGCAAGCACACCAACGCGGCGACCAGCACCGCCAACGGGCCATAGCGCAACAGCTCGCCTACACGACGCTGCCACACCAGGTATGGCACGGCGATCAGGACCGGCAACAGCCACGCCAGGAAACCCTTGGTCAGGAAGCCCATGCCACAGGCGACGCCCAGCAATGCCCAGGCGCCGAGCCGCCCGCGAGTAGTGCGGCTGTCCAGGGCAAACCACAGGGCAACCAGGCTCAGGTTGACCCAGAACGTGAATTGGGGATCGAGGTTGGAGTAGCCCGCTTGGCCGGCCACCAGGCCAAAGCTCATGTAGAGCAGGGCGCAGGCGAAGCTCTTGCGTGGGTCATTCCACAGGCGGCGGGCGATCAAGTAGGCCAGCAACACACTCAGGCCCGTGGTGAGCACCGAGGCGATGCGCACACCGAACAGGTTTTCGCCAAACACGGCCTGGCCGATGGCGATCAGCCAATAACCGCCGGCCGGTTTTTCGAAATAACGCAACCCCATGAAGTGCGGCGATACCCAGTTGCCGCTCATGAGCATTTCCTGGCTCACCTGGCCGTAGCGGGTCTCGTCCGGAATCCACAGGCCGTGCAAGCCCAGCGGCAACAAAAAGAAAATGGCGAAGCCGAGCAAAAACAGCGGCAGAGGTTTCAACCGGGTCATGAACACGTCGCTCCTTGACGTTTAATGGAGGGCCACGAGTGTAATGAATTCATAGAACAAAGCATCACAATGTTCACTAAGCTGTGGGGGAAAGTCATAACGTCCTTAACTAACGGGCGCGATTAAACATGCCAGAAGAGGGCTGTCGTTTGGCTGAACACAACAGGTGCGAATATGTAAAAAAGTGTATTTAAAGTTGTTTCAGAGCCGCCGCCCATTCCTCAGTTTTCATCGAACCCACCGCCTTGAGCTTGCCGTTTGGCAAGACCTGTACAAACAGTGCGCTGCCATACTCGGCCGCATCGGCGTGGGGGTAACCCAGCTCTGTCTGGAGATCGCTGATGCAGCCACTGTGGGTCACCATGATCAAGTTGCGGCCAGGCTGTTTATGAGTGAGCAATTCTTCGCCCATGGCTTTGCCGCAGATGGCCGAAGGGGTCGATGACAATGTGGCCTTGCCGAACATGAATTGCGTGGTCTGTGCGGTGCGCGTCGCGGGGCTGGCGAGCACATCGGTATTTTCCATGCCCAGGGTATTGAAGGCTTTGCCCAGGGCGGTCGCCTGTTGGCTGCCGTTGATCGTCAGGCCTTCGGCCGGTCCGAAACACGGGTTGCTGGAGCGATCGCAGCGCTCTTCATGGCGTACCAGTACGATCAGGTCGCCGTTGCGCCAACTGGCCAGGACCCCGGAGGTCACCAGGCGGTTGCCGACGCCAAGGTCAACAGGGGTTGTTGGCCAGAACAGGAAGCCGGCCAGCAGTAGGCCGATAACGGCGACACAGGCCAATGACAATCGAGCTTTTTTCCAGCGCTTTAACATTGCCCCATTGGATTGGGATTTGCTCAGGGTTACGTCAGCCACGCTGTTCACCATCGTCACTATTATTGTGTTGTAAAAAACAGGCGCAACTAATCGGCGGATGCCCGTCATGGAGCAAAAGCCTGTCACAGGGCTGCTGTCTTTTAGCTGAACACTTAGATATTAAGAAGAGTCGATGGCGGTAACTAAAAAGTTGCCGGCAGTTGACGCTTGGCGGGCAATTTAGAGAGGTGAGGGTGGGCAAGCAGTGAAATCCATGTGAAAAATTTGCGTGAGGCATGCAGGCAGCCGTTATTCTCGTTTGGAGTCCTTCAAACGAGCGTTCTTATGTTGCAGGTGCAAGGTGTTCGCAAAAACTACGCCACGCCCCAGGGACCGCTGACGGTGCTGGCGGGGGTGGACCTATGCCTGACTGAGCGTAGCAGCCTGGCGTTGATGGGCGAGTCGGGCAGTGGAAAAAGTACCTTGCTGCATCTGATAGCCGGCCTGGATCGCGTCGACGCGGGCAGGATTGAGGTCGGTGGATTGCGCCTGGAGCAACTCAGTGAAGGGCAACTGGCCCAGTGGCGTCGAACCGAAATCGGCCTGGTGTTCCAGCAATTCAACTTGATCGGCAGTTTGCGCGTGGAGGACAACCTGGCGTTCCAGGCGCGTCTGGCTGGGCGTTTTGATCCGCATTGGCAGGCGCAGTTGGTAGAGCGCCTGGGCCTGGGCGATTTGCTCAAGCGTTACCCCGAACAATTGTCCGGCGGCCAGCAACAACGGGTCGCGGTGGGACGGGCGCTGGCCTCTCGACCAGGCTTGCTGCTGGCCGATGAGCCGACCGGCAATCTGGATGAAGCCACCAGCGATGAGGTGCTGCAATTACTCCTGGACCTGCTGCGTGACAGCCCCACCAGCCTGTTGATGGTCACCCACAGCCCACGCATCGCTGCACGGCTCGAGCACCAGGTGGTGTTGCATCGCGGCCGCGTCGTGCCCGCGGACGCCCGTTGAGATGGCCGTGTTTTATTGGGCGTTGCGCGCACTGCTGAGCCATTGGCGGCGTCATCCCGTGCAGTTCTTCAGCGTGTTGACCGGCTTGTGGCTGGCCACTGCGTTACTGACTGGGGTGCAGGCGCTTAACAGTCAGGCGCGGGACAGCTATGCCCGCGCCAGCCAACTGATCGGCGGCGAACCCCAGGCCAGTTTGAGCGCGTTGGACGGCAGCGGTTTTGCGCAGACATTGTTCGCCGAACTGCGCCGTGCCGGCTGGCCGGTTTCGCCGGTGGTGCAGGGGCGCGTGGTGCTCAAGGGGCATGAAAGCCAGCGCCTGCAGTTGATGGGCATTGAACCGTTGTCGTTGCCCGGCAGTGGTAGCGTGGCCGGGCAACACTTGAGCCAGGCGCAAATGCTCGCGTTCTTCGAGCCGCCGGGGCGCACCTGGATTGCCGCGCAAACCTTGCAGGCGCTCGGCTTGCACGAGGGCGCGCAGCCGCTGACGGCAGACGGGCAAGCGCTGCCGCCGTTACAGGTGCAGCCGGACATGGCCCCCGGCATGCTGCTGACCGATATCGGGTTTGCCCAACCGTTGCTGGCGATGCCCGGGCGACTCTCGCGTTTGTTGTTGGACAAGCACTTCGCCGCAACCCATCCCACGCCCCCGGTCCCATTGCAGCTCAAGCAAGGTGAAGACAACAACCTCGCACGCCTGACCGAGAGCTTTCACCTGAACCTCGACGCACTGGGTTTTTTGTCGTTTGTCGTGGGCTTGTTTATCGTCCACGCCGCCATCGGCCTGGCCCTGGAACAGCGCCGTGGCCTGCTGCGCACCTTGCGCGCCTGTGGGGTCAGCGCGCGGATGTTACTCGTCAGCCTCGGCGTGGAACTTGGCGTGCTGTCGTTATTCGGCGGTGTACTGGGCGTTGCCAGCGGGTATCTGCTGGCCAGCCTGTTGCTGCCGGATGTGGCCGCCAGCTTGCGTGGGCTGTATGGCGCCGAAGTGGCGGGGCAACTGAGCCTGAGCCCGGCGTGGTGGTTGAGCGGGTTGGGCTTGAGCCTGATGGGGGCCTTGCTCGCGGGGGCCGGCAGCCTGTGGCGGGCGGCGCGCTTGCCACTGTTGGCGTTGGCCAATGCCCAAGCCTGGCATGAGGCCCATGGGCGCTGGCTGCGACGCCAGGGTTGGGTCGCGGCGGCGACGCTGCTGATCGCACTGCTGGCGCTGTGGTTGGGTGACAGCCTGGCCGCCGGCTTTGTGCTGATGGCGGCCTTGCTGCTGGGCGCCGCGCTGGGATTGCCGGTGCTGCTCAATGGGGTACTGAAGGCCGTGCTGGGGCGCAGCCGTTCCGTGCTCGGCCAGTGGTTTCTCGCCGATTGTCGCCAGCAACTGCCGGCCTTGAGCCTGGCACTGATGGCATTGCTGTTGGCCCTGGCGGCGAACATTGGCGCGGGTTCCATGACCTCGGGGTTTCGCCATACTTTCAACAACTGGCTGGAACAACGCCTGACCGCCGAGCTGTACATCAACCCGCAAACCCCGGCCCAGGCTTCGCAACTGGGCACCTGGCTGGCGCAACAGGCGCTGGTGCAGACAGTGCTGCCCACCTGGCAGGTCGCGGTGCAATTGCAAGGCTGGCCGGCGGATGTGTTCGGCGTGGTCGATGACCCGACTTATCGCCAGCACTGGCCGTTGCTGGAGGCGGTGAACGAACCCTGGAACCACTTGCACCAGGACGACAGCCTGATGCTCAGCGAACAATTGGCGCGGCGCCTGCACGTGCAGTTGGGCGACGCCGTTGATATCCCCACGCCGCAGAGTCTGTGGTCACCCAAAGTGGTGGGGATCTACGCCGACTACGGCAACCCCAAGGGCCATGTGCTGGTCAATGCCCAGCACCTGTTGGCGCATTGGCCGACGCTGTCGCCTGCACGCTTCAACCTGCGTGTGGCACCGCACAACGTGACGCCGCTGGTGCAGGCGGTGCAGCGCGAATTTGGCCTCGACGACAGCCGCATCGTTGACCAACAGCAACTCAAGGGCTGGTCCAGCCAGGTCTTCGAACGCACCTTCGCGGCGACCGCCGCGCTGAACAGCCTCACCCTGGGGGTGGCCGGCGTGGCGCTGTTCATCAGCCTGCTGACCCAGAGCCAAAGCCGCCTGGGCCAGCTTGCACCGTTGTGGGCGCTGGGGGTGACACGCAGGCAACTGATGTTGCTCAACCTGGGCCAGACCTGGTTGCTGGCGGTACTCACGTTGATCCTGGCATTGCCCTTGGGGCTGCTGCTGGCGTGGTGCCTGGATGCAGTGATCAACGTGCAGGCGTTCGGCTGGCGCCTGCCGTTGCAGGTGTTTCCGGGGCAGCTCGCGCAGTTGCTCGGGCTGGCGCTGTTCGCGACGTTGCTGGCGTCGGCCTGGCCTCTGTGGCAGTTGTATCGCAGCCGCCCGGCGGACTTATTGAGGACCTTTGCCGATGAAGATTAGAGCGTGGCTGTGGGCGGCGTTGCTCCTGTTGAGTGCGTGCGATAAAGCCCCCGCGCCCGAAGAAAGTTTCGCCGGCCTGGGTAGCGATGCGGCGGATTTTGCCCAAGTGGTGCCCGGCAAGGTCTTCAGCTTTCCCGAGGACCACGGCCCCCACCCAGGCTTTCGCATCGAGTGGTGGTACGTCACCGCCAACCTCAAGGACGCGCAAGGCAATGTGTTCGGCGTGCAATGGACGCTGTTTCGCAACGCCTTGAAAGCAGGCCACACCGAGCCGGGTTGGCACGACTCGACGATCTGGCTCGGCCACGCCGCCGTCACCTCCGCCACCCGGCATTACGCCGCCGAACGTTTCGCCCGCGGCGGCGTCGGCCAGGCGGGCGCCCAGGCCGTGCCGTTCAGCGCCTGGATCGACGACTGGAACTTCGCCACTCGCCCTGGCGTGGCAAGCGCGCTGGCAGAGATGCAGCTCAAGGCCAGTGGTGCGCAATTCGCCTACGACCTGCACCTGACCAGCCAACGCCCGCTGGTGCTGCAAGGCGACAACGGCTACAGCCGCAAATCCGACCAGGGCCAAGCCTCTTACTACTACAGCCAACCGTTTTTCATGGCTGACGGCCGCGTCATCCTCGACGGCAAAACCTATCAGGTCAGCGGTCCCGCCTGGCTTGATCGCGAATGGAGCAGCCAACCCCTGGCCGCCAGCCAGACCGGCTGGGACTGGTTCTCCCTGCACCTGGACCGAGGCGAACAGCTGATGGTGTTCCGCGTTCGGCAAACAGACGGCGCGGGTTACCTGACCGGCACCTGGATCGATTCACAGGGCCGCACCCAGACCTTGCACAACGCCGATATCCAACTCACCCCGCTGAACACCACCCACATCGACGGGCGCCGGATTCCCACACGCTGGTCGCTGAAAATCCCCGGCAAACAGCTGGATATCACCCTTGAAGCGGTCAACCCCAAGGCATGGATGAACCTGAGTATTCCGTACTGGGAAGGGCCGGTGAAGTTTGAGGGTGGGGCGGGGTATCTGGAGATGACCGGGTATTGAGTGAAGTCTCCTGCAAGTTCGAAGGAAAGCCTCCTACGATGCATTCAGAAAAATACTGTACATCCATACAGTTTTATCCTACAGTCCATTCCAGGTGACAGGACGTCACCCGTCACCTGAGCTTCAATTTTTTAACTATGGATGGATAAAAAATGAAATCGAAAAAAAGCCTGATCCTGGGCGCGGCCATGATGGCTGCCTGCTTCACCTCGGCCTCTGCCCTGGCCGACGTAACCCTTCCTAAACTGACCCCTGGTACGGTCAACCAAGCTGTGGTTGACGCGCTCAAACCTGGCGGCAAGATCGAGGCGGTGCCGGTCTCGGCCGAGCTTCGGCAAAAACTGCTGGACGCGATGAAGAGCAAGGCCAAGGCGGTGACCAAGAACGCCAAAGCCGCACCGTTCAACACCGCCGTCGGCGAGTTGAAAAAGCCGAGCCAGGCTCAGCTGAAAAGCGCGGCCGTTGCCGATTTTGTACCGCTGTTTCCGACCCTGGACATCAACACCCTCTACACCATTGACCAAGTGCAGACGGGCCAGGATTTCACCTACCACTTCAACCTGCCGCAAAACGCGCGGGCGGTGGTGCAGTTGATCGACCAGAGCGCCGGTGCCGATATGTCGCTGAGCCTGTTCGTGGATGACGGCCAGGGCAACCCGCAGTTGGTGGCAACGTCCGACAACCCAGACAGCGCCGATGAATACCTGACCGGCATCCTGCCGGCCGGTGATTACTACTGGTTCATGCTGGCCAAGACCGCCAACAACGCGCAGTTCAGTTTCGGCGTGGCGGTAGACACCAATATCGACGCCTTCGAACCCAACGACACCGCGCAAACTGCGTTTGTGTTGCCGGACTCGATGAACAAGGTCAGTGGCAACCTCGACAACGCCAGCGATGTCGATTATTTCGATTTCAAGGCCGTGCGTGGCCAGAGCGTGAGCATGTACCTGGCGGGCGATGAAAGCGGCAGCCGCAACCAGTGGATCTTCGATCGCTTCGACGGGGTGAATTGGGTGCCTGTACCGGCCGGTTCCACCTCTACCTACCCGAGCGTTGCGCCCGGCACCACGGTCAAGGTGCGGGTACGTGCCAACCCGGCCGTGGCGCAGGACCCGAGCAAGTATTATCAACTGAGCCTGGGTTCCACGCCCCGTCTGGATACGCACGACGTGAAGGGTGACAACATCGTGCGGGTGCCGGTGAGTGAGATGCCGCTGGCCACGCAAACCGCTCGCGTGCTGAACTGGTCGACCAAATGGTCGGACTCCACCGGTGCGCCGCTGCTCGGTGTCACCCCGGTGCTGCGCGTGGATAACCACTTCATCGACTTGAACTACCGCTGGGTCGACTACACCGCGACCACCAACAGCGCCGGCGTGTCCCAAGCTTCAGCCAACATCGGTACCTGCTTCGGTGATTACAGCACCGTGATCAACGACAGCAGCACCGGCGTTCCATACAAGTGGGCGACCACCTATAACCAGGGTGGCTGGCGCATCGAGCTGGCCGAGTTCCCCGGTGTGGGCGTGGGCGGGAACAATGTGCAATACGTGAGCCTGGGGCATATCTGCACCCAGACCATTATTCACTGATCCAACGGCGTCAATCAGAAGGGGCAGCCTTGGCGGGCTGCCCCTTTTTTGTCATTCGGCGTTGAGTGCCAATTTCAGGGGCAGGCGCGCCAGGCTCGTGTTCGTCAACGAACCCAGGTACAACCAGTTGCCATATTCCCGCGCGGTGGTGATGGGCGAATAGTTGCCCGCACTGCCATCCTGCAGGTTGGCGATCACCTTGCCCTCGGTATCCAGCCCCAGCACAAAGGCTTTGCGCTCGACGGGCTTGGGTACCACCATCAGGGCACGCACCATCACTTTACGCAGTGAGGGATAGCCGGCGAAAGCATCCAGCAAAGCGTTGCGCGGTGAATACAGGGCGACCCAGAAGCGCTCGTGACCGTTGAAGCTGAGGTTGTCCGGCAGGCCGGGGAGGTTGTCGATAAACAGGTCGTGGCTGCCGCTGCGTTCGCCCTTGAGCCAATAGCGGCTGATGCGGTAGGCACCAGTCTCATTGACCAGCACGTATTTTTCGTCCGGGCCCAACGCCACGCCGTTGGCGAACTGCAGGTGATCGAGCAGCACTTCGGTGGTGCCGTGGCTGAAGTCATAACGCAGCAGGCGCCCGTCAGCGCCGTGCTCAATCACCGCTTCGCCATCCTGGCCGTAACCCCAGCGGCTCGACGCGTCGCTGAAGTAGGCATAACGTCCTTCGGCATCCACGACCACGTCATCGGTAAAACCCAAGGGCACGCCATTGGCGCTGGTGCTCAAGGTCGTGAGTTGGCGGGCGCCATCCAGGGCGAGCAGGCCCTTGATGCCATCGGCAATGATCAAGCGCCCATCCGGGTGCAGCGCCATGCCCAGCGGTCGCCCACCGGTATTGGCCAGTACTTCCAGGGTCTGGCTGTCGGGCGCGGTACGAATGATCCGTCCGTCATGCAAGCCACTGATCAGCAAACCCTGCGCATCCAGCACCAAAGCCTCGGGCCCGGGGATGTTTTGTGCGCCGACTTTCTGGACATGCTTCAGCCGCTGGTTTTCGGCATACACGCCGTCTTTCAATGAAGGTGCCTTGGGCGGCGTCCAGTTGACCGGCTGGACTTTGGTCGGCATCAGCAACAGAAAAGCGATCACCGCCAGAACCAGCACGAACAGTAGATGACGCAGTTTTTTGGGACGGGTACTCATGACGATTCCTGGTTGTCGTGGGGGGCCGGCTCCCAATGCAGGGTGCCGAACAGGTAGTCCATCAGCGGTAGCACAATGTTGAAATTACGCCCCTGCATCAACTCGCGGCGATGATGCAGGGCATGCAGCCGGTGCATCTGGCGCACCCATGGCAGGCGTGCGATGGGATGGGCAACGGGCAGGTGCTCGCAGGCGTGAAACACTTCGTAAAGTAAATACCCAAGGATCATGCAGGCGGCAAACAGCCCGGCGACGTTGGGGTTCAGTGGTTGGAGCAACCACCAGGCGGGGAGGGTGATGACCAGGCTGTGCAGCACGATCAGCCAGGCCGGGAACAGGATCACGCGCCAGTCCCTGGGGCTGCTGTAGGTCATGAAGCCGGGGGTGAAGAAACTGTGGTGATCGCCCGTATGGCGTGCGTAGAACAGCCGGGCGAAGGCGTGCTTGTGATGGCCCAGGTGACGGTGGACCAGGTAGATGCAGAGGTTGAAGAACACCAGCGTCAGCGGGACGGTCAGCCATTCAAGCGGGCTGATACGCTCGAGGGAGGCCCCGGCCAGGATGATGCAGAAAATGCCGTAGCCCAACACGAAACCGGCGTGCAGCCAGGGGTGGTAATGGCGGCTGACTCCGGCACGGTAGCGGGCGCGGAAGGCTTCGGTGGGATGGGCCATGGTGGGCAGCTCGGTGTTTTTTGTTGGAACGTCAGCTTAGTTGGTGCTCGAAATTGTGCGAGTTTTTGCAGGTGACGCGATCGGAGTGTGGGAGGGGCTTGCCCAACCGGTCAGTTGAGGCGCAACGCTGTCACTGTGGCGAGGGCGCTTGCTCCCGCTGGACTGCGCAGCAGGCCCAGTCTTTTCAAACCCAAAGCTGGGGTCGCTACGCGGCCCAACGGGAGCAAGCTCCCTCGCCACAGGTTACCCGTTGTCCGCTCTATCGCTTGACTGACCGGCATTGGGGCTTGCCCCCGATTGCGGTGTGTCAGCTACAGGTATTGGTTGACTCACATCAATGGGTCCCAGCGCTGCGACCAGTCACTTTCGACCTTGACCACCCCGCGCAACAGTTCCAGCGCCTGTTGCAACACCGCCGAATCCCGCGCCCGTGAATACACCAGGTAAGTCGGGAAACTGAACTCCGGCGCCTTGGGCACGCGTTGCATCACGCCGCTGTCCAGGTAGCTCTGCACGACGCGGGTGCGGAAGTAGCCGGCGCCGCCATTTTCCAGGATGTATTGCAGCGCCAGTGGCCCGAGGTTGAAGCTCAAGGCGGCACGCGCCTTGTCGGGCAGGGCGGCGTCGTGCTGCTGGCGAAAGCCCGGGCCCCAGTCGATATACACGTACGGCGCAGGCTTGCTCACCAGTTGCACCAGGATCAGTTTCTCTTCCAGCACCTGCTCCACCTGCAAACCCGGCCAGTATTGCGGCTGGAATACCAGGGCGGCATCCAGCACGCCCAATTCCAATTGACGCAGCAGGTAGTCGCCTTCGCGTACTTCGGTACGCAGCGCGTACCCCGGAATCTGTTCGCGCAGCACCCGCGCCCAGCCGAGCATCAACGGGGTGCACAGGCTGACCTCGCCACCGATATGCAGCACGTTGCGATAGCCGTCGGGCAACGGCAGGTCGCGCCGCGCCGCTTCCCAGGTTTGCAGCAACTGGTTGGCGTAAACCACAAACGCCTCGCCATCAGCGGTCAACCGCGCACCGGCGCGATTGCGCACGAACAGCGTGCTGCCCAACTGGCTCTCCAGGCTTTTGACCCGGGCGGTAATGGCGGTCTGGGTAACGTGCAACTTCTCGGCTGCGGCGGCCAGGCTGCCGCAGCGGGTGATTTCGAGGAAGGTGCGTGCCAGTTCGATATCCATGAAGGCTCCCGGGAAAGAATGGGGGCATTGTAGAACTGATCAGCGGCAGGTCAACGCACGCTGTCGTGGGGTTACTCCCAATGGCCAGTGTCGAGGCAACGCGCCGAAGGCGGCGGGTGCTTGCCATAAACCAGAAAATCCCCCAGCCAACGGGCCACACACCCATCGCTGCCGGATCGGGCCGTCTCCTTGAGCCGCAACTGCTCGACACCCGCAACGCCCGGTTCTCCCGGCCGGGTGTTGACCAGCACCATGCGTGCAACGCGCTCGGGAAACAGCGCGCCGTAACGATTGCCGAGCCGGGTGCCCTGGGCGTTGCCCAGATAATGCAGTTGGGCCTCGCCCAATTGTTCGCGCACATACTCCAGGTCTCGCGCGGCCTGTTCGATTGCGTTCGGGGCGTTGAGGTCACGCAGGCTCAATTCGATCACATCATAGCGGTCGACCAGTGTGCGATAGGCCGGGGTGGCATAAGACTCCCAGCGGCTGGCCAACTGCTGGGCAAACGTGGTGCGCTTGGCGGTTTGCGGCTCGCCGGCCTGGATGAAGACCACGCCTTCACGGTTGAGCGGTTGCCGCGCACCGACGCGGGTGAGGTTCAGGCGCACACGGCCACGTGCGGGGGCGGCGTGGTCGCGCGGGACGCTCACCTGGCCGCATTGGGTGCGTTCAAGCACCTCGGGATCCAGTCGTTCAAAAGCCGGGAGGGGGCAGTCCAGCAGCCACTCAATCGCGGTGGGCGCGATCAGCGGTTGCGCATGGGGCACTGCTGCCATCAGCCACAAGCACGCACCCGCCAGGCTGGTTACAAGAACACTGGGTTTCATCGAGAGGTCCCGGGCAGCCATGTGATGGCGGCTTTTTTACCAAGGACCTGGGGTCATAAAATGTAGGCAGAGAAAACGGTTTGTGTAAGAAACAGGAGTTTCGTTTATCGGATATCTGTACTCCATCCGCCACCCAATGCTTTGTACAAGGCAATGCTGGCTTGCACGCGCGACAGCCGCAGTTGCACGTTCAAGTCCTGGGCGGCGTACAGCGTGCGTTGGGTTTCCAGAACCGTCAGCAGGTCTTCCGCGCCGGCCTGGTAGCGGCTTTGCGAGATCTGGAAGGCCGTCTGGGCCTGTTGCAGTTCTTCGGCTTGCCACTGGCGCTGCTGGTCCAGGCGCGTGATGCTGCTGAGGGCTTTTTCCACATCGGCAAAGCCGTTGATGATCGCGCCTCGGTAAGCCTGCAGCAGCTCATCCTGGCGCGCGCGGGCTTTGTCGCGTTCGGCGGTCAGACGGCCATGGTTGAAAATCGGTGCGACCAGCCCGGAGGTCAGGTTGTAGAACGGGCTGCGCAGAATCTCTTCTGCCTTGGACGAGCCCGAGCCCAGGGTCGCGCCCAGGGTCACGGTGGGCAGCATCGCCGCGCGGGCCACCGTGATGTCGGCACTGGCCGCCGCCAGTTGCGCTTCCGCCTGGGCGAGATCGGGACGGCGGCTCAATAGCTGGCTGGGCACCCCGGCGCCGATGGCCGGCCAAGTCAGGCTTTGGAACGCTTCGCTGCCCAGGTCCAGGGTTTGCACCGGCTGGCCGAGCAGCGCGGCGAGGGTAATCCGGGATTCCTCGGCCAGTTGTTGGATCAACGGCAACTGCCGCTGCTGGCTGGCCACCAGGCTTTTCTGCTGGGCCAGTTCCAGGGCGGTGGCGGAGCCTGAGTCAAAGCGGGTTTGCACCAGGTTCAGCACGTTGCGCGCATTCGCCAGGTTCAGCTCGGCGATCTGCAGGCGTTGGCGTGCGGCCAGGGTTTGCGCGTAGCGGTCGGCCACATTGCTGAGCAGCGTCAGTTCCACGGTGGCCTGGTCGAACTCACTGGCGCGCAGGGTGTACAGCGCACTGTCCCGGGCGGCGGCGCGGCCACCCCAGAAGTCCAGCTCATAACTGGCGGTGAGGTTGGCGCCGAAGTTGTCCACGGTGTTGTTGTTTTCGGTGGCATCCAGCGACGAGTTACCGCTGCCGTGCAGCAGTTTTTCACGGCTGGCGCTCAGGTTGAATTTAACTTCAGGCAACAACGGCGCCCCGGCTATTACGGCACTGGCCTGGGCCTGGCGCACCCGTGCCATGGCGGCGGCCACGTCGAAACTGTCACGGCGCGCCTGATCGATCAGCCGGTTGAGTGACACGCTGCCAAACTGCGTCCACCAACGCTGGTTGCTTGCTTGCGCGGCCTCACGTTCCGCGTACTGCCAGGCAGTCGGCGGCGCGATGCCGTTGTCCACGGCCGGCGGGCTGCCGGCGCAGGCGCTGAGCGCCAGGCACAGGCTGAGCACGGATAGCGGGAAGGGTTTATTCACTGGTCAACGCCTTAACCGGATCGAGCCGGGCTGCTTTACGGGCCGGCATAAAGCCGAATACGACACCGGTGACCAGCGCACAGCCAAACGCACCCGCCACCGCCACCAGGGAAAACTGCACCGCCACCTGCGCCAGCACCAACACGCCGCCCACCAGCAGCGCCAGGCCGATACCGCACAGGCCGCCGACCACCGAGAGCATCACCGCCTCGGTGAGGAACTGGCGCAGGATGTCGCGCTGGCGCGCACCGGTCGCCATGCGGATACCGATTTCACGGGTGCGTTCGCGCACGGTCATCAACATGATGTTCATCACGCCGATGCCACCCACCAGCAACGAAATGGCGGCAATCGAGCCCAGCATCAGCGACAGGGTGTTCTGCGTGCGCGCTTCGGCCTGGATCATCGCGGCGTTGTTGGTCAGGTGATAGTCGGGCTTGCCGTGGTGCAGGCGCTTGAGCAATTGGTCAATGGCCTGCTCGGCGTCGTGTACCCGGCTGGCGTCGGCGGCGGCGATCACCACGTATTCCGGGTTGTAGCTGCCAAACAGGCGGATGCTGGCGGCGGAGTAGGGGATGGCGATGCGGTCGTCACTGTCTTTGTTGCCGGAACTGGAGCCCTTCTCCTGAAGTACGCCCACCACCTGGAATGGCACGTTTTCGATCAGGATGTATTGGCCGATGGGGTTGATCAAACCTTTGAACAACTTGTCGCGCACGCGGGCGCCGATCACCGCCACCGTGGCGGCGTTGCGTTCATCGGCTTCGGTGAAGTAGCTGCCTTCCACGACCGGCCAGTTGAAAATGCCCGGGAATTGCGTGTCGTTGCCGCCCACATAGGCCATGTAGTCAATATTGCCGAAGCGCACGCCGGCTTCGGCGCCGTTGACCGGCATGATGCGCTTGACCTGCGGCAGCGTGGCCAGCGCCGCCACGTCCTGCGGGGTAATGATGCCCAGCGGTGTACGCGGGTTCGGCGACGAACCACTGACATACAAAATGTTCGAGCCGAATGCGCCCATTTGCGCCATCACCTGGCGCTTGCTGCCTTCGCCCACCGCCAGCATCACCACCACCGAGGCGACGCCGATGATGATCCCCAGCAAGGTCAGGGCCGTGCGAAATCGGTTGATCCACATCACCCGCCACGCCGCCCGTACGGCGTCGAGCAGCTCGGCCTTCCAGGCGCCGTTGTGTTCGGCGCCGTCGGCCAGGCGCTGGCGCAGGTCCACCGCTTGCAGGGCGCCGGTCGTAAGAGTGGGGGCGGGGCTGTCGGCTTCGGCCGAGTCACTGATGATCAGGCCGTCGCGGATCTCGATGATACGGTTGGCGCGTGCGGCCACATCACGGTCGTGGGTGATCAGGATCACCACGTGGCCTTGGCTCGCCAACTCGTCCAGCAGGTTCATCACCTCGGCGCCGCTGTGGCTGTCGAGGGCGCCGGTGGGCTCGTCGGCGAGGATGATATGCCCGCCATTCATCAGTGCCCGGGCAATCGACACGCGTTGCTGCTGGCCACCGGAAAGCTGGTGCGGACGGTTGCCGGTGCGCTCGGCCAGGCCCAGGCGAGTGAGCAGGGCATAGGCCCGCGCATGGCGTTCATCGGCACTGATGCCGGCGTAGATCGCCGGCATCTCGACGTTTTCCTGGGCGGAGCCCGACGGGATCAGGTGATAGCCCTGAAACACAAACCCGAACGCCTCGCGGCGCAGCCAGGCCAAGGCGTCGCTGTCCAGGTGCGCGACATTTTCCCCGGCGAACAGGTACTCGCCTTCGGTGGGGCGGTCGAGGCAACCGAGGATATTCATCAACGTGGATTTGCCGGAACCGGACGCACCGACGATGGCGACGAATTCCCCGGCATGAATCGACAGGTCGATGCCGCGCAGCACGTCGACTTGCGGGCTGTCACCGCCGCCGTAGGATTTGCGGATGTGCTTGAGTTCGATCAGGGGCGTGCTCAACTCAGCCCCCGTTGCCGTCGGCCGGGCCGATCAACAGGTGCTCGCCTTCGCGCAAGCCGTCCAGCACCTCGACACGCAGGCGGTCGCTGATGCCCAGGCGGACTTCGCGGTCTTCGATAGCGCCGTTTTTCGCCACGACTCGGGCGATCTGCCGGTCGGCACTGGCGGTGCCTTGCAGGGCGGCGACGGGCACGGTCAGCGCATCCTTGACTTGGCCGGCGACGAAAAATACCTGGGCGGTCATCTCGGCCATCAGCGCGTTGTCGGCGTTGTCCACATCCAGCAGCACGGTATACAGCACCACACGGCCACTCCCGCTTTTGCTCGTGCTGCTGGGGCTGCCACCGCCCTGGCTGGTCTCATTGAGGGGCTTGGGCGGGATCGGCAGGATCTGTCGCACGGTGCTGGTCCAGCGTCGATTGCCGCCGCTCAGCGTGGTGAAGTAGGCCGTCATGCCGGGCTTGACGTGGCCGATGTCGGCTTCTGAAACCTCAGCCCACACCGTCATCGGCGACAGCTTGGCGATCCGCAGGATCAAGGGTGTTTGTTGCTGGGCATTGAGCGTCTGGCCGACGCGTGCGTCCACGGCGACCACGGTGCCATCCATCGGCGCGAAGATCCGCGTGTAACCCAACTCGGCTTCGTCGCTGCGCAGGCTGGCCTGGGCCTGGCGAATCTGTGCCTGGAACATCTCGACCCGCGCCTGGGTGGCACTCAGTTCGGCCTGGGCGGTTTGCACATCTTCCTCACGGGTGGCGTTGCCGGCGGCCAGGCGTTGCTGACGCTGGTACTTCTGGCGTGCCAGGGCATGCTGGGCTGTTTGTTCCTGCAACTGGGCCTTGAGGTTTTCGATGGCGTAGCGGCTGGCATCGAGCTTGGCTTTTTGCGTGGACGGGTCGATCTCCACCAGCAGTTGGCCGGCCTTGACCTGATCACCGGCTTCTACGTGGATCTTCTGGATCTGCCCGGAAGCCTGGGCGCCAACGTCGACATAGCGCCGGGGTTGCAAGGTGCCGAGGGCGGTGACGCTGTTTTCGATACTGCCGCGGGTGACGGTGACGGTCGCGTAAGTGTCACGGCCCGGGGGAAGGGCCTGCCAGGCTGCGGCCGCGATGATGGGAATCAGGCACGCTGCGATAAGCAGGGCGCGTCGGGCAGGTCGAGGGCGTTTCATGCTTGTGTTCCAGCCAGTCAAGATCGGGGCGCAGTCGCGCAGAGCTGACAGTTAAACGAGGAAATTGGCCGGAGATTTAGCCGGTTACACAAGCAGTTACAGGTTCGGTGAAGAAAAAAAATGACCGTTGAGGCGAGAGCTGTTTAAAAGTAGATGAGAATTACTATAAATTGCACGCTCTCAAACTGCTATCACTGAACAGTCGCACTTGCCGGTGCGCGCACCTAATGCCGCCACGGGTCTGTCGGGAGTCATGTTGGAAAACTACTATCGCGAGCTGGTGTGTTTCCTCAACGCCAAGCTGGGCAACCGCCAGGTGGCCGAGGATGTGGTGCATGACGCGTATGTCCGGGTGTTGGAACGCTCCAGTGACACGCCGATCGAGCAGCCGCGCGCGTTTCTGTACCGCACGGCACTGAACCTGGTGATCGACGGCCATCGACGCAATGCCCTGCGTCAGGCCGAACCCCTGGAGGTGCTGGACAGCGAAGAGCGTTTCGCCACGGACTCGCCGCACATCAGTCACGACCGCGGGCAACGCCTGGAAATGCTCGAGCGTGCCCTGGCCGAATTGCCGGCCGCCTGCCGCGACAGCTTCCTGCTGCGCAAACTCGACGGCTTGTCTCACCTGCAAATCGCCGAGCGCCTGAACATTTCCCGCGCCCTGGTGGAAAAGCACATCGTCAATGCCATGAAGCATTGCCGGGTGCGAATGCGCGAGTGGGAAGCACACTGATCGCTGATCAGTTAAATTTTATTTCACTGTCCTCGTTTCCTATCAACACACGACCTGATGTGCGGGTCGCGAAGGTATTCCCGCCCCACCGCCAGGGGCTTATCCAGAGGACACTGGAATGACACAGGCAATTGCTTCGGCTGCGGTTCACGACCTGATCGGTATCGGTTTCGGCCCTTCGAACCTGGCGCTGGCCATCGCCCTGCAGGAGCGCGAAAAGGCCCAGGGCAAACTGGACGTACTGTTTCTCGACAAACAGGCCGACTATCGCTGGCACGGTAATACCCTGGTCACCCAGAGTGAGTTGCAGATCTCCTTCCTCAAAGACCTGGTGACCTTGCGCAACCCCACCAGCCCTTACTCTTTCGTCAATTACTTGAAAGCCCACGACCGTTTGGTGGATTTCATCAACCTGGGCACCTTCTATCCGTGCCGCATGGAGTACAACGACTACCTGCGCTGGGTCGCCGGGCAGTTCCAGGCCCAGGCGCGCTACGGCGAGGAAGTGCTGGCGATCGAGCCGATCCTGCACCAGCAGCAGGTTGAAGCGCTGCGTGTGATTTCCCGCGATGCGCTGGGCGAGCAGCATGTACGCACCACCCGCAACGTGGTGGTGAGCCCTGGTGGCACCGCGCGCGTGCCCGAAGCGTTCAAGGGCCTCAAGGATGATGGCCGTGTGTTCCACCACTCTCACTACCTGGAGCGCATGGCCACCCAGCCCTGTGTCGAAGGCAAGGCGATGCGCGTTGCGATCATCGGCGGTGGCCAGAGTGCAGCCGAGGCGTTTATCGACTTGAACGACAGCTTCCCGTCGGTGCAGGTCGACATGATCCTGCGCGGTTCGGCACTCAAGCCCGCCGATGACAGCCCGTTCGTAAACGAAGTGTTTTCGCCGGCCTTTACCGACCTGGTGTTCCAGCAAGTCGGTGCCGAACGCGAGCGGCTGGTTGCCGAGTACCAGAACACCAACTACTCGGTG
Source organism: Pseudomonas palleroniana (assembly GCF_022836895.1). Classification (NCBI taxonomy): domain Bacteria; kingdom Pseudomonadati; phylum Pseudomonadota; class Gammaproteobacteria; order Pseudomonadales; family Pseudomonadaceae; genus Pseudomonas; species Pseudomonas palleroniana. The sequence goes on from NZ_CP092411.1 coordinate 2,800,196, forward strand.
GTGGACCTGGACCTGATCGAGCGTATCTACGGCATCTTCTACCGCCAGAAAGTCTCCGGCATCGCCCGCCAGGCGTTCCGCCCCCTGACCGTGGTGGAGAAAGCCAGCGCCAGCGCGCTGGGCATTGAACTGATCCTGCGCGACAACGCCAGCGGCGTAACCAGCGTCAACCACTACGACGCGGTCATCCTCGCCACGGGGTATGAGCGCCAGCAACACCGCGAACTGTTGGCGCCGTTGCAAGCCTATATGGGCGACTTCGAAGTGGCCCGCGATTACCGCATCATCACCGATGAACGTTGCAAGGCGGGCGTCTACATCCAGGGCTTCAGCCAGGCCAGCCATGGCTTGAGCGATACCTTGCTGTCGGTACTGCCGATTCGCGCGGACGAAATTGCGAGCTCGTTGTTCGAGCATGACCGCCATCGTGGCACAGGGCGTTCGGTGCAGGACCTGCTCCTCGCCACCGCGAGCTGATCGTCTGCCGTAGGGGCGAGCACGCTCGCTCCTACAGACGGTACTGGCAACGCCGTCCGGCTCCTGATACTGTACAAAAAACCAGTATCGGTAGCCCTCCATGCAGTTGATCGAAAAACTCAGCATCCTCGCCGACGCCGCCAAGTACGACGCTTCCTGCGCCAGCAGTGGCGCGCCCAAGCGCAGTTCCGAGGGCAAGGCCGGGCTGGGTTCCACCGATGGCATGGGCATCTGCCACAGCTACACCCCGGATGGTCGCTGCGTGTCGTTGCTCAAGGTGTTGCTGACCAACTTCTGCCTCTACGACTGCCAGTACTGCGTCAACCGCCGCTCCAGCGACGTGCCCCGCGCACGCTTCAGCCCGGAGGAGGTGGTCACCCTGACCCTGGACTTCTACCGGCGCAATTGCGTCAGCGGGCTGTTTCTCAGCTCCGGCATCATCCGTTCGGCCGACTACACCATGGAACAGTTGGTGCGCGTGGCCAAGCTGCTGCGCGAAGAGCATGACTTTCGCGGCTATATCCACCTCAAGACCATTCCCGAAGCCGACCCGGCGCTGATCGCCGAAGCGGGGCGCTATGCGGATCGCCTGAGCGTGAATATCGAATTGCCCACCGATGCCAGCCTGCAAACCCTGGCACCGGAGAAACAGATCGGCTCGATCAAGCAGGCGATGCGCACCATCTACACCGGCGAGCAGACCGTCCTCAATGAGCCCCGGGCGCCGCGTTTTGCCCCGGCCGGGCAGAGCACGCAGATGATCGTCGGCGCCGATGACACTGACGACAGCACCATCCTGCATGGCGCCGAGGCGTTGTATGGCAACTTCAAGCTGCGCCGCGTTTATTACTCGGCGTTCAGCCCCATTCCCAACAGCCCGAAAAGCGTGCCCCTGGCCGCACCCCCGCTGATGCGCGAGCACCGCTTGTACCAGGCCGACTTCCTGTTGCGCAGCTACGGTTTCAGCGCCAACGAGCTGTTTGAAGGCCCAGGCCACCTGGCGTTGGATATCGACCCCAAGCTGGCCTGGGCCCTGGACAACCGCGAAGTGTTCCCCTTGGACCTGAACCGCGCCGAACCCACGTTGATCGCCCGCATCCCCGGCATTGGCTTGCGCACCACCCAGCGCCTGGTGGACTTGCGACGTGAACGCAAGATCCGTTTCGAAGACCTGGCGCGCATGCGGTGCGTGCTGGCCAAGGCCAAGCCGTTCTTCATCACCAGTGACTATCACCCGCAACAGGCCGACAGCAGCAGTGTGCTGCTGCGCGAGCAGTTGCGCGACCGTCCGCAGCCGCAACAAATGGGGTTATGGGGATGATCAGCCTGGAATGCGACAACCTGTTCAGCACCTGGCGCGAACAGGCGCGCTGGTTGCTCAGCCATCAGGTCGACCCGAGCCAGGTGAGCTGGGGCGAGGCAGAGGTGGCGGACCTGTTTGCCACCGATGAACCGATCCCTGCCGGGCTGGGGCCGTTCCAGGCGCGCATTCCCAAGGCACTGCTGGTGTTGCTGGAGTCGGCGGCCCGTTACCACGGTGACCAGCGCTGGAGCCTGCTGTACGAAGTGCTATGGCGGGTCAGCCATGGTGACCGAACGGCGATGCTGGCGGGGGACAAGTTGGGCAGCGAGTTGCAGCGGCGGATCAAGCAGGTGAGCCGTGAAGCCCATCACCTGCATGCCTTTGTACGGTTCATTGCACTGCCGGCCGAGGCGGGGCCGCAGTTGCCGGAGTACGTCGCCTGGCATGAGCCGGCCCATGACATTCTCGAGAGTGCCAGCCAGCATTTTATCGGACGCATGGGGCGCCATCGCTGGATGATCGCCACGCCTCTGGACGGGGTGTACTACGACGGCGAGCAGTTGATTCATCAACGCGAATGCCCCGAGGCGTGGCGGCAACTGGCGCAGACTGTCGAAGACCCGCACAGCGACATGTGGCTGACCTACTACAGCCATATCTTCAACCCGGCGCGCTTGAACCCCAAAGTCATGGAAGGGCACTTGCCGAGTCGGTTCTGGAAGAACCTGCCGGAGGGCAAATTGATACCGGGACTGATCAGCGAAGCGCGAACGGGCAAACAGAAGGACGGACAGGCCGCGCCGATCAGCACCCGCCCCGGCAAACGCATTGCCTTGTAGTGAGCGGGCTTGCCCCGCGCTGGGTGGCACAGCCGCCCCAAATCCGCACACCTGGGTATTCCTGAAACACCACGGCGTCCTTGTTGGGGCGGCTTCGCCCCCCCAGCGCGGGGCAAGCCCTAATGCCTGTCAGTTAAGCGATAGAACGGACGATGAATAACTTGTGGGAGGGGGCTTGCTCCCGATGAGGGTGTGCCAGTCAGCAGTTTATCGACTGACCCACCGCTATCGGGAGCAAGCCCCCCTCCCACAGTGACCGCATTAATCCTTAACTGACTGGATTAGGACAAGCCCGCTCACTACATCAGGTCAGCTCGATGGCGGTGTTTTTCACCACCGCCAACTCCGGATGTGCCACCAACTTGTCGATGTGCAACTCATCGTTGTTCAACCAGGTCTCGGTCAGCACCCGGTAATGCTCCATATCGCGGCAGCGCATGCGCAGGCTGTAGTCGAACGGCCCGCTGATCAACTGGCATTCGAACACCTGCGGGCAGGCTTTGACGCAGGCCTCGAACGCCTTCTGCGCCGAGCGCCCGCTTTGGTTGGACAAGGCTACCAGCACCAGCAGCGACAACCCCGGCGAGACCATCTGTACATCGATGATCGCCCCGTACCCGCGAATCACCCCGCGTCGCTCCAGCTTGCGCACCCGTTCCAGGCAGGGCCTGGGCGTCAGGTGCACCAGCGACGAGAGCTTTTCGTAGGTGATGCGCCCCTGGTGGCGCAATACATCGATGATCGCTTCATCGATGCGATCCAGCGCAGGGGAAGAATGGGGTCCGTTGGCCTTGGTATCCATGAGTTCACTTCAAACGGTTGGAAAGAAATTGCTGCAAGCGTTCGCTGCTGGGGTGATCGAGGATGTCGGCTCCGCCTTGTTCCTCGACCCGCCCCTGGTGCAAAAACAGCACTTGGCTGGACACCTGGCGGGCGAAGCCCATTTCGTGGGTGACCATCAGCATGGTACGGCCTTCCTCGGCCAACGTCTGTATGACTTTGAGGACTTCTCCTACGAGTTCTGGGTCCAGCGCCGAGGTCGGTTCATCGAACAGAATGATCTCGGGCTCCATCGCCAGCGCCCGAGCAATGGCCACGCGTTGCTGCTGGCCACCCGACAGAAATGCCGGGTATTGATCTGCCACGCGGCTCGGCAGGCCGACTTTGTCCAGGTACAGACGCGCGCGTTGTTGCGCCTCGGCGGCGCTGACGCCCAGCACCCGGCGCGGGGCCATGGTGATGTTCTCCAGCACCGTCATGTGGCTCCACAGATTGAAGTGCTGGAACACCATGGCCAGGCGTGTGCGCAGGTTTTGCAGTTGCGCCGGGTGGGGCGCGCGGGTGCCGGCGCGGCCGGGCTGCATTTTGAGGCTGATGCCGTCCAGGGTGATCACCCCGGCGTCCGGCTGTTCGAGAAAGTTGACGCACCGCAGCAGGGTGCTCTTGCCCGAGCCGCTGGCGCCGATCAGGCTGATCACGTCGCCGTTGCGGGCGTTGAGGGACACGCCCTTGAGCACTTCGTGTTCGCCGTAGCGTTTGTGGATGCCTTCGACTTGCAGCTTGATAGCCGCGGTTGCGGGTGTGGCAACGGGTACATCGAGCGGGTAAGCGGCCAGGGCCTGTGCGGACTGATTCATGGGTTAGCCTCGGGTAGAAACAAGGAAGCGCATCCAGCGACGTTCGGCCAGTCGAAACAGGCCCACCAGTGCAAAGGACAGCAGCATGTAGAGCAGGGCGGCGATGCCGAATGCCTGGAACGTCAGGAACGTCTCGGCATTCGCGTCGCGGGCCACCTTGAGGATGTCGGCGACGGTGGCGGTGAACGCCAGAGAGGTGGCGTGCAGCATCAGGATCATTTCGTTGCTGTAGGCCGGCAATGCGCGACGCAATGCCGCCGGCACCACCACAAACAGATTGAGCCGCCAGCCGTGCAGGCCATAGGCGCGCGCCGCTTCGATTTCACCGTAGGGAATATTGCGCATCGCTCCGGCGAAAATTTCCACGGTGTAGGCGCAAGTGTTGAGTACAAAGGCCAGCAGGGTGCAGTTCAGCGCATTGCGGAAAAACTGGTTGAGCAGCGCGTTGTCCTGCACCACTTCCAGGCTGTACAGCCCGGTGTAGCAAATCAGCAGTTGGATATACAGTGGTGTGCCGCGAAACAGGTAGGTGTAGGCCTCCACCGGCCATCGCAACCAGCAGTGCTCCGAAACGCGAGCCAGTGCCAAGGGTATCGACAGCGCAAAGCCCAGCACCACCGAGACAATAAACAGCCACAAGGTCATGGCTACGCCGGACAGGCCCGTGCCATCGCTGAACAGGTAGGCCAGGCCGTATTGCTGGAACAGTTCGATCATCGTGCCATCCCCTTGATGCCGAGGTTATAGCGTCGTTCGAGGCGCTTGAGGACGCGGTTGGACAAGGTGGTGATCACCAGATAGACCAGGCCGGCGAGGATCAGGAAATACAACGGTTCGTTAGTGGTCTTGCCGGCGTTCTGGGCGGCCTTGACCAGATCCGACAAGCCGATGATCGACACCAGTGCCGTGGATTTGAGCAGCACCAGCCAGTTATTGCCCAGGCCCGGCAGGGCGAAGCGCATCAATTGCGGGAACAGCACCAGGTGAAAACGCTGCCAGCGGCTCAAGCCATAGGCGGTCGCGGCCTCCAACTGGCCGACCGGCACACTGAGGATCGCACCGCGAAAGTTTTCGGTGAAATACGCCCCGTAGATAAAGCCCAGGGTGATCACCCCGGCGGTGAACGGGTCGATTTCCAAGTAGTCCCAGCCGAACACTTCACTCAGGTCGTTGAGCCACAGTTGCAAGCTGTAGAAAATCAGCAGGATCAGCACCAGGTCCGGCACGCTGCGGATCAGCGTGGTGTACAGCGTGGCCGGCACGCGCAGCCATCGGGCGCTGGACAGTTTGGCGCCGGCGGCAATCAGGCCGAGGGTGAGGCTCAGGGCCAGTGCCAGGAACGCCAGCTTGAGCGTCATCCACGCGCCTTGAGCCAGCATCGGGCCGTAGCCCTGCAGATTGAGGAATTCGTTCATGGGGGAGGTCTCTAAAGGGCCCGGACATACCCTCGTGGGAGCGGGCTTCTGTGGGAGGGGGCTTGCTCCCGATAGCGGTGGGTCAGTCAATGCATGTGTCGACTGGCATGTCCTCATCGGGGGCAAGCCCCCTCCCACATAAGCCTTCTCTCACAGGGTCGGGGTTGGCATCACTCGTGGTAGATGTCCTGATCGCCGAAGTACTTCTTCTGGATTTGCGCATAGGTGCCATCAGCCTGCACCGCGGCGATGCCTTTGTTGATCAGCTCACGCAACTGCTGATCGTTCTTGCGCAGGCCCATGGCGATATCCAGGGGCAGGGTCGGGTCCTTGAAGGCCGGGCCGGTCTTGAAGTCGGCGCCTTCGGGCTTGGACAGGAAGTTGAGCTGGGCTTCGAGCTTGTCGGTCAGGGTGGCATCGAGGCGACCGTTTTGCAGGTCGGCGTAGTTCTGCTCCTGGGACTGGTACGCCTTGATCTGCGCCCCCAGCTTGGCCAACTGCGCACGGGCATAGGCTTCCTGCAGCGAGCCCTGCAGCACGCCCACTTGTTTGCCCTTCAATGATTGCGGGGTGTCGCCGAAGTCGGCGCTTTTGCGCGTGATCACCGAGGTCGGGCTGAGGAACAGCCGGTCGCTGAAGTCGATGACCTTCTCGCGGGCCGGGGTCACGGCCATGGACGACATGATTGCGTCGAACTTGCGCGCTCGCAGGGCCGGGATCATGCCGTCGAATTCGTTATGCACCCACGTGCATTTGACCTCGAGCTTGGCGCAGATCGCATTGCCCAATTCAATATCGAAACCTTGCAGGCTGCCGTCGGCGGCGACGGACTCGAAGGGGGGATACTCGGGGAACACGCCGAAGCGGATTTCTTTCCAATCTTGCGCATGGGCGGCGGTGGCGCACAGTGGCAACAGCAATGCAGCGAAGAGTGATCGCAGTGAAGTCATGGTGGAGTCCCTATATTTTGTAATTGATGTCAGGGGCGGTCATAAAGTTGAAACATCCTTCTCGTCGGCGCAGAGAATGCTCCATGATGGTGCGTTTTTTGTGTCGTTTACCCCCTGCATAAAGCGCAAATTGCGCTGTTAAAAAGTGCAATGCAGCGGAATCGGCTGTTGCACGGGCTGAATCGGCTTGTCAAAGCTGAAATTCTGGCCTGCCTCGGGCGTGAAGCGGCAGGCCAGAGCGGTCTCAGGCGCGCTTTTTCTGCTGTGCCGCCGGTTGTTGGGCCAGCCGTGCGTACAGGTCTTTCGGGTCGGCCAGGTCCGGCACCAGCTCCAGTTCACGGCCAACCTCCAGGGCCTTGGCCACATCCAGCACATAGCGCAGCGCCGAATAGTCTTCGATGGCAAAGCCCACCGAATCGAACAGGGTGACCTGGCGCGCGTTCTCGCGGCCTGGCTGCCGGCCGTTGATCACCTGCCACAGTTCGGTGACCGGCGAATCTTGCGGCATTTGCTGGATTTCGCCTTCGATGCGGCTCTGCGGTTCGTACTCGACGATCACCCGGGCGCGCTCGACGATACGTCGGTCCAGCTCGGTCTTGCCCGGGCAATCGCCGCCCACGGCATTCAGGTGCATGCCCGGTTCGATCATGTCGTCGGTGAGAATCGTCGCGTAGGCCTTGTCGGCGGTCACGGTGGTGACGATGTCCGCACCTTTGACCGCTTCGGCCACGCTGCCGGCCAGGATCACCTTGATCGCCGGGAACGCCTTGAGGTTGGCGGCGAGTTTGGCGGTGGCCTGGGCGTCGATATCGAACAGGCGGATTTCATTGATGCCGAGCATGGCGTGGAACGCCACGGCCTGGAATTCGCTTTGTGAGCCGTTGCCGATCAACGCCATGCTGCGGCTGTTGTCGCGGGCCAGGTAGCGCGCCACCAGTGCCGAAGTGGCGGCGGTGCGGATGGCGGTGGTCAGGGTCATTTCCGCGAGCAGCACCGGCTGGCCGGTATCCACATCGCCCAGGGCACCGAAGGCCATCACCGTGAGCAGGCCGGCCAGGGTGTTTTTCGGGTGACCGTTGACGTATTTGAAGGCGTACAGCGAGGCGTCGGACACCGGCATCAACTCGATCACGCCGTCCGGCGAGTGGTTGGCCAGGCGTGCGCATTTTTCGAAATCCGGCCAGCGCAGGTAGTCGGCGCGGATGTACTCGGCCATTTCGCTGATGCAGGTGGGCAGGCCCTTCTGCGAGACCAGGTAGCAGAGGTCGTTGACGTCGATGTAACGGGTCATGGCAAGACTCCTTATTGAAATGAGGGGCGGGCAGGCAAGTGCACTTCCGCCAGCATGCAGCGGGCACTGCCGCCACCGATGCGTTCGATGTTGTCGATGTTCACCACCACGGGGCGCGTGTGGCGCTCCACGTGCTGGCGCTGTGCCGGTTGCAGCGCGCCCCAGGCGCTGGCGGACATCACCAGCAGCGGCTGGCCGTCACGGTCATGCACTTCGAGCATGTTGCCGGCGAAGGCTTCGAGCTGGTCGAAGTCGAGGCTGAGGATGTCTTTGCCGGTGTCGCGCAGGGAGCGTTCCAGGGCCTGGCGTTCAGTGGCGTCGGGCAGGGCCTGCAGGCACACCACCGAGAGGTCGCGACCGACGCTCATCATCACGTTGCTGTGGTAGATCGGCGCCTGGTGACGGTCCACGGCGTGGAACACGCACAGTCGGTAGTCGAGGCGTTCGGCGAACTGGCGCAGGGCGTCCTGGTGCGTGCGCCCGGAGTGGCAGGCGTAGCTGATGCGGTGCTGGCGGTCGAGCACCATGCTGCCGGTGCCTTCGAGGAAAATGTTCTGTTGTTCCAGGTGACTGAGGTCAATGGTGTGGTGGATTGCAAAACGCTGCTCCAGTATTTGCAACACACCCTTGTCGCGTTCCAGTCGTCGGTTCTGGCCTTCCATCGGGTACAGCACCAGGCTGCCGTCGGCGTGGCTGCTCCACCAGTTATTCGGGAAAATCGAGTCGGGCGTGTGGGGCGCCGGCGTGTCCTGCACCACCAGTACCTCCACGCCATGCCGGCGCAGGGTATCGACATAACCGTCGAACTCTTCCAGCGCTTTGTGCTGCACGCCTGACGGGTCGAGGGGTGGGCGCTGGAAGCGGTTGTTGATCGCGGTGTCCGGGTTGAAGGCAAAGCGCGCCGGGCGAATCATCAGGACGGTGTTGGTGGTTTGCATGGGGCACGAAATCCATGGGGTGAGCGTTGACGCTATTTTGTGCGTTGTGCTGGGTGAATCCCGGCTGAAACAACCAGGTGGCCCAGCCGGGAAAGCTGAAAGGCGGGGTGTGGCAGCCGAATCGGCTGTTGGAGTGAAATGCGCTCAAACGGTGGGAGGGGCGGTGCGACATTGGTATTGTGGCGTCTGTCATAGCCGTGTCAGGCAGGAGGAATCATGTCTACCGCCGTTCGTCTCGCTCAAGCCTCAGATGCCGAAGGCATCAGCCAGGTCATCCTCGCCGCCTTGCACAGCAGCAATGCACGGGATTACCCGGCGGATGTGATCGCCCGCGTGGCGAGCAACTTCACACCGGATGCCGTGCTGGAGCTGCTCAAGCGCCGCGTGGTGCTGGTGGCGGTCCAGGATCAAATGATCGTCGCCACCGCTGCCCTCGACGCCAATGTGGTGCGCTCGGTGTTCGTCAACCCGGCACTGCAAGGGCAGGGGATTGGCCGGCTATTGATGATTGAAATCGAACTGCGTGCCCGCGAAGCCGGGGTGACGACCCTGAGCGTGCCGTCCTCGCTGACCGCCGAGCCGTTCTACACCAAGCTGGGGTTTCATACGGTGCGCGACGTTTACCACGGCAACGAGCGCACGCTGGTGATGGAGAAAACCCTGTTATCACGCCACCCCATCGGGCTGTACCGTGACCGTCAGCACCGCGCACAGGTGATCGCGTTGTGGCAGGAGGCGTTTGGCTATGACACTGCGCATAACCTGCCGAGCCTGGCGATCGATAAGAAGCTGGCGGTCAATGATGGGTTGTTCTTCGTCGCGACAGACAAAAAGGCCGTGATTGGGACTGTGCTTGCCGGCTACGACGGCCATCGTGGTTGGCTGTATTCGGTGGCGGTGCACGCGGACTATCGGCGGCATGGCCTGGGGTCGTCGCTGGTGCGTTATGCGGAGCAGGCGTTGACGGCGTTGGGCTGCATGAAGATCAACCTGCAGATCACCGGCGGTAATGATGCGGTGGTGGGGTTCTACGAGGCGCTGGGGTATGGGGTGGAACCGAGGATCAGCATGGGCAAGAAGATTACGGAAAACATCAACGGTTGAGGCGCATGATCGACGGCAACCTGATCATGCCGGGTGATATTTATTTTTTCGCCTTTTTTCGTTTCTTCATGGCATAGGCTGTCATTTTGGCGAAAGCGTTGGCGACATGGAGGTAATGCGCCTTGTCATCGTCATCGTAGTCACCATCGCCGTCGACGTCATCCGGCGCCGAGGCGGTGTCGTAGTTACCGTCGTGTTTGCTGGACGACGTGTAAACCGCCCAATCCAGATCGCCGTTAATGTACGTTTCCATAACGATTTCCTTGCTACCGTCGTTCTCGAAATCCTCTGCCGAAACGCGTAATTCATAGATCGCCATAATAGGCTCCTGCTTGGTTTAGAAGGGAGACCCAAGTTAGGCGCGCCGATTTTTACTGTCTACTGTCAGACTTCACAGGTGATTGGGTATCCAGTGCTTCACAACATAAAAAAAGCCCATCCACCGAAAGAGGGGAACGGGCCTTTTCTGAAACGGAACGTTCAGGTCATTTTCAAACCTTGACGATCCAACCTTCCGGCGCTTCAACATCACCGGTCTGCACACCGGTCAGCTCTTTGTAGAGCTTCTGGGTGATCGGGCCGACTTCGGTCTCGCTGTGGAACACATGCAGCTTGCCGTTGTACTGGATACCGCCGATGGGCGAGATCACGGCGGCGGTACCGCAGGCACCAGCTTCCTTGAACTGATCCAGTTTGTCGATGAACACTTCGCCCTCGACCACTTCCAGGCCCAGGCGGGTCTTGGCCAGTTCGATCAGCGACAGGCGGGTGATGCCTGGCAGTACCGAAGGCGACTTCGGCGTGATGAACTGGTTGTCGTGGGTGATCCCGAAGAAGTTCGCCGAACCGACTTCTTCGATTTTCGAATGGGTCATCGGGTCCAGGTAGATCGCGTCGGCGAAGCCGGATTTCTTCGCTTCGGAACCTGGCATCAGGCTGGCGGCGTAGTTGCCACCGACCTTGGCGGCACCGGTGCCTTGTGGCGCGGCGCGGTCGAAGCTGGAGATCTGGAAGTTGTGAGGCGTCAGGCCACCTTTGAAATAGGCGCCGACCGGGATGCAGAACACCGAGAAGATGAACTCCGGCGCGGTGCGCACGCCGATGTTGTCACCGGTGCCGATCACGAACGGGCGCAGGTACAGCGCGCCGCCGCTGCCATACGGCGGGATGAACCGCTCGTTGGCCTTGACCACTTGCTTGCAGGCTTCGATGAACACGTCGGTCGGTACATGCGGCATCAGCAGGCGTGCACAGCTGCGTTGCATGCGGGCGGCGTTCTGGTCCGGGCGGAACAGGTTGATCGAGCCGTCCTTGCAACGGTAGGCCTTGAGGCCCTCGAAGCACTGCTGGCCGTAGTGCAGGGCGGTGGAGCCCTCGCTGATGTGCAGCACGTTGTCGTCGGTCAGGGTGCCTTCTTGCCATTCGCCGTTTTTCCAGACCTGGAGAAACCGCTTGTCGGTCTTGATGTAGTCAAAACCCAGCTTGTCCCAATTGATGCTCTCGTTACCCATGACACCCTCTAATCTCTGGTCAAGTCGGTTTTTTTCTGAATGGGCACAACAATACTGCATTCTGGCTGTGTGTGGGAGCGGGCTGATGGTGGCGAGGGAGCTTGCTCCCGCTCGACTGCGTAGCAGTCGCCAGCATTTGGGGGCGCTTCGCACCCCAGCGGGAGCAAGCTCCCTCGCCACGGAAACCGTTCCGGTCAAAGGTGCAAGGCATGCCCCAAGGCCCGCAGCGCCGCTTCCTGTACCGCTTCACCCAGGGTCGGGTGAGCATGGATGGTGCCGGCCACGTCTTCCAGGCGCGCCCCCATTTCCAGGCTCAGGCCGAAGGCCGTGGACAATTCGGACACACCGACCCCCACGGCTTGCCAACCGACAATCAGGTGATTGTCACGCCGTGCCACCACCCGTACGAAGCCGGTTTTCGACTCCAGGGTCATGGCCCGGCCATTGGCCGCGAACGGGAAGCTCGACACGATGCAATCCAGGCCCGCCGCCTTGGCCTCATCCGGGGTCTTGCCGACCACCACCAATTCAGGATCGGTAAAGCACACGGCAGGGATCGCCGCCGGGTTGAATTCGCGGTGTTTGCCGCTGATCAGTTCGGCGACCATCTCACCCTGGGCCATGGCCCGGTGCGCCAGCATCGGCTCGCCGCTCAGGTCGCCGATGGCCCACACGTTGCGCATGCTGGTCTGGCAATGCTGGTCGACCTTGATCGCCGCGCCGTTCATGTCCAGATTCAGCGCTTCGAGGTTCCAGCCTTGGGTGTTGGGTTTGCGACCTACGGCCACCAGCACCTGATCCGTCTCCAGCGACACCGTGTCGCCATTCGGATCACGCACTTGCAGGCGGTTTTGCTCGAAACCGGTGACGCTGTGCTTGAGGTACAGCTTCACGCCCAACTGCCTGAGGGATTCGTTCACCGGTTGCGTCAGCTCGGCGTCGTAGGCCGGCAGAATGCGCTCTTGCGCCTCGACCACACTGACCTCGGCGCCGAGCTTGCGGTAGGCAATCCCCAGCTCCAGGCCGATGTACCCGCCACCGACCACAATCAAGCGCTTGGGCACACGGGTGGGCGCCAAGGCTTCGGTGGAGGAGATGACCGGGCCGCCAATCGGCAGCATCGGCAGGTTGACGCTTTTCGAGCCGGTGGCCAGCAGCAGGTGTTCGCAGTGGATACGCTGCTCGCCCACCTCGACGGTCTTGCCGTCCACCACCGTGGCCCAACCGTGGATCACCTGCACTTTGTGCTTCTTCAGCAATGCGGCGACGCCGGTGGTCAGGCGGTCGACGATACCGTCTTTCCATTCCACGCTTTTGCGGATGTCCAGGGTCGGCACATCCACTTCGATACCCAACGGCGAACCCTGGCTGAGGTGCACGGTTTGCTGGAACTGCTCGGCCACATGGATCAGGGCCTTGGACGGGATACAGCCGATGTTCAGGCAAGTGCCGCCCAGGGCCTGGCCTTCCACCAGAATGGTCGGGATGCCCAACTGGCCGGCGCGGATCGCCGCCACATAACCGCCGGGGCCGCCGCCAATGATCAGCAGCGTGGTGTTCAATGTCTGAGTCATGCCCTTACTCCAGGAACAGGCTGGCGGGTTGTTCGAGCAGGCCGCGAATGGCCTGGATGAATTGCGCCGCGTCCATGCCATCGACCACACGGTGATCGAAGGAACTGGAAAGGTTCATCATTTTGCGCACCACGATCTGGCCCTTGATCACCATCGGCCGCTCGACCATGCGGTTGACGCCGACAATCGCCACCTCCGGCAGGTTCAGCACCGGGGTGCTGACGATGCCGCCCAATGCGCCCAGGCTGGTCAGGGTAATGCTCGAACCGGACAGCTCATCGCGGCTGGCCTTGCCGTTGCGTGCGGCGGTGGCCAAACGCGCGATTTCTTCGGCAGTGCTCCACAGGCTGCGCGCCTCGGCGTGACGCACCACCGGCACCATCAAACCCACGTCGCTCTGCGTGGCGACGCCCACATGCACCGCGCCAAGGCGGGTGATGACCTGGGCTTCGTCGTCGTAGCGTGCGTTGATCTGCGGGAAGTCGCGCAGTGCCACCACCATCGCACGCACGATAAACGGCAGCAGGGTCAGCTTGCCGCGAGTCGCGCCGTGCTTCTCATTGAGGTGCACGCGCAACTCCTCCAGAGCGGTGACGTCGATTTCTTCCACATAGCTGAAATGCGCGGCGCGGCGGGTCGCATCCTGCATGCGCTGGGCGATCTTGCGGCGCATGCCGATCACCGGGATCTGTGCTTCGTCGTGGCGTTCGGCGTAGGGGTTGGCGGCTGTCGATGCCTGCGCTGTGCCTTGTTGCAGGTAAGCGTCGAGGTCTTCGTGCAGGATCCGGCCGGCCGGGCCCGTGCCCTGCACCAGACGCAACTGGATACCCGCATCCAGTGCATGTTTGCGCACGGCAGGGGAGGCCAGGGGGCGTTCACCGGCTTCGCGGGCGACGGGTGCGGCCGCAGGCTTGGCCGCCGCCCTGGTTTCAACGATAACGGGTGCCGGCTTGGCCTCGACAACGGGGGCGGGCGCCGCCTTGACCGGCTCCGCCGCTGCCGGCGCGTCCTTGGCGTTCCCCGCGCCTTCCACTTCAATGCTGATCAGGATACTGCCCACCGCCATGACCTCGCCCGGTTCGCCACCGAGGGAAATCACCCTGCCGTGTACTGGCGAGGGAATGTCCACCATCGCCTTGTCGGTCATCACATCCGCCAGCACCTGGTCTTCAACCACCAGGTCGCCGACCTTCACATGCCAGACCGACAGTTCAACTTCTGCGATGCCTTCGCCAATGTCCGGCATCTTGATAACGTGCGTGCCCATTCAGACCTCCATGACCCGTTTCAACGCCGCGCCCACTCGAGACGGCCCTGGGAAATACGCCCACTCCTGCGCGTGCGGGTAGGGGGTGTCCCAACCGGTGACGCGTTCGATCGGCGCTTCCAGGTGATGGAAGCAATGCTCTTGCACCAGCGACACCAACTCGGCACCAAAACCGCAGGTACGCGTGGCCTCATGCACCACCACACAACGGCCGGTCTTTTTCACCGACTTGACGATGGTGTCCAGGTCCAGCGGCCACAGGCTGCGCAGGTCGATGACCTCGGCGTCGATGCCGGTTTCTTCGGCGGCGACCTGGGACACATACACGGTGGTGCCGTAGGTCAGCACGGTCACCGCAGAGCCCGGACGCACGATGGCGGCCACGTCCAGCGGCACGGTGTAGTAACCATCCGGCACTTGTGCTTGCGGGTGTTTCGACCACGGCGTGACCGGACGATCGTGATGACCATCGAACGGGCCGTTGTACAGGCGCTTGGGCTCCAGGAAGATCACCGGGTCATCGTTTTCGATCGAGGCGATCAGCAGGCCCTTGGCGTCATAAGGGTTGGAGGGCATCACCGTGCGCAGGCCGCAGACCTGGGTGAACACCGCTTCGATACTCTGGCTGTGGGTCTGGCCACCGTAAATGCCACCGCCGCAGGGCATGCGCATGGTCAGCGGCGCCGTGAACTGGCCGGCCGAGCGATAACGCAGGCGCGCAGCTTCCGAGATGATCTGGTCGGTGGCGGGGTAGACGTAGTCGGCGAACTGGATCTCGGCCACCGGGCGCAGGCCATAGGCACCCATGCCCACGGCCACGCCGATAATCCCGCTTTCCGAGATCGGCGCGTCGAACACCCGCGAACTGCCGTACTTGTTCTGCAAGCCTTCGGTGCAACGGAACACGCCGCCGAAGTAACCCACGTCCTGGCCGAACACCACCACGTTGTCGTCACGTTCAAGCATCACATCCATGGCCGAGCGCAGGGCCTGGATCATGGTCATGGTGGTGGTGGTCATGGCGGTTTCCAATTCGATGCTGTTGTTGTGATCGTTCATGTCAGATCCCCAACTCTTGACGCTGGCGCTTCAAGTGCTCCGGCATCTCTTTGTAGACGTCTTCGAACATGGTCGCGGCGCTTGGAATCTGGCCGCCGGCGAGGGTGCCGTACTGTTCGGCCTGTTTTTGCGCGGCGATCACTTCGGCTTCAAGTTCGGCGCTGACCGCCGCATGTTCCTCTTCGGACCACTGGCCAATCCGGATCAGGTGCTGCTTGAGGCGCGCAATCGGATCGCCGAGTGGGAAGTGGCTCCAGTCATCGGCGGGGCGGTATTTCGACGGATCATCGGAGGTCGAGTGCGGGCCGGCGCGGTAGGTGACCCATTCGATCAGGGTCGGCCCCAGGTTGCGCCGCGCACGCTCGGCGGCCCAGGCGGAGGCGGCGTACACCGCGATGAAGTCGTTGCCGTCCACGCGCAGTGAGGCGATACCGCAGCCGACGCCGCGTCCGGCGAAGGTCGTGGCTTCACCGCCGGCGATGGCCTGGAAGGTGGAGATGGCCCACTGGTTGTTGACCACGTTGAGGATCACGGGCGCACGGTACACGTGAGCGAAGGTGAGAGCAGTGTGGAAGTCGGCCTCGGCGGTGGCGCCGTCGCCGATCCAGGCCGACGCGATCTTGGTATCGCCCTTGATCGCCGAGGCCATGCCCCAGCCCACGCCTTGTACGAATTGGGTGGCGAGGTTGCCGGAAATAGTAAAGAAACCGGCATCTTTCACCGAGTACATGATTGGCAACTGGCGACCCTTGAGCGGGTCGCGCTCGTTGGACAGCAGTTGGCAGATCAGGTCCACCAGCGGCACTTCGCGGGCCATCAGGATGCTTTGCTGGCGGTAGGTGGGAAAGCACATGTCGTCGATGTTCAAGGCCAGGGCCTGGGCACTGCCGATGGCTTCTTCACCGAGGCTTTGCATGTAGAACGACATTTTCTTCTGACGCTGGGCGACCACCATGCGGTTGTCGAAAATCCGCGTCTTGAGCATGGCGCGCATGCCGCGGCGCATGATCTCGACCGAGACGTCTTCGGCCCACGGGCCAAGCGCCTGACCTTGGTCGTCGAGCACACGGATCAGGCCCTTGGCCAGGTCGGCGGTGTCAGCGGGTTCTATGTCGATGGCGGGTTTGCGCACCAGGCCGGCGTCGTTCAGGCGCAGGTAGGTAAAGTCGGTCTTGCAGCCTGGGCGGCCCGAGGGTTCGGGAACGTGCAGGCGCAGCGGTTCGTACTGCTGGGTCATGGCTTTCTACGCTCTATCTTGTGAATTTCTTGTAGTGGGCGCGCTAGCTGACAGTCAGACTCCGGGTAGGAGAAATCTTGTCCTACAACAATCATAGGCGTGGCGTAGAAGAATATTTATCTCTGTTTCATTGCACCCGAGATCATTTGCGGATAAAAAAACTACATAAACATAATAAACAGGTGATTTTGTCTCATGCGCAAACTGGACCGTACCGATATCGGCATTCTCAATGCATTGCAGGAGAACGCTCGCATCACCAACGCCGACCTGGCGCGTTCGGTGAACCTGTCGCCCACGCCGTGTTTCAACCGGGTGAAGGCGATGGAGGAGTTGGGGCTGATTCGCGAGCAGGTCACGTTGCTCGACGCCGACCTGCTGGGGCTGCACGTGAATGTGTTCATTCATGTCAGCCTGGAAAAGCAGAATGAACTGGCGTTGCAGCAGTTCGAAGGGGCGATTGCAGACCGTCCGGAAGTGATGGAGTGTTACCTGATGGCCGGTGATCCGGACTACCTGATCAGGGTGCTGGTGCCGACGATCCAGTCATTGGAGCGTTTCATGATGGACTTTCTGACCAAGGTGCCGGGCGTAGCCAATATCCGTTCCAGTTTCGCCCTCAAACAAGTGCGGTATAAAACGGCGCTGCCATTGCCGCGGGATGGGCTGATGGTGTGACGGTTAATAACCGCAAGAGCTGGTTTTTTTGATGTTTAGCTAAGTAAATAATCGCACTTTTTTATTGGGCGGTTTCAATAAAAAACGACTTGGACAGTCACACTTTTTTCACCTTCACTTGTACACAGTCGTACTCGTCAGGCCGCGTCCTACGCGGCCAAGGGAAGGGTGAGCCGCATGTCCATGAGATCCTTGAAACTGAATTTTCGTACCACACTGTGCTTCGGTGTGGTCTGTTTCCTGCTGTTGATACAAGGCGCAATGACCCTCATAAAAGTCGATCAGGTGTATTCGTCAACGGTCGAAATAGATACCAACTGGCTTCCCAGCATTCGCCTGGCGGGCAAGATTGACACCGCTTTTTACAAGCTACGTCTCGATTTGCGCCGTTATGCCATGGAATACGGCGCCAAGGACCCCGCTTCCCTTGAAAAGGTCAAGGCCGTGCGCGATGAGGCGCTGCAAGTCGCCGACAGTTATGCACCCATGGTGTCGAGCCCTGAGGAACAAGCCAAGTACAACGAAGTGCTGACCAACATAAAGAGCTACAGCCAGAAAATGGATGAGTTCCTGGCCCAGGCTTCCAGCTTTTCTCCTGAGCAGATGGCGGTGTATCTGCGTGACGTCAACGGCCCGATTGGGCTTCAGGCGCAGAAGGCCCTGGACGAGTTGATAGCAATCAATGAACAGGGCTCCACGTCAACGGTGCAATTCGCTGCGCGTGAACATGAGACCGCCCGCTTGTTTACCTGGGTGCTGATGGTCTGCTCGGTGCTGATCACCGTGGCAGTCGCGCGGCTGTTTACCCGCAGCATCATCCACCCGGTGCGCGAGTTGTTGATATCGACCGGCAAAATCGCCGACGGTGATCTGCGCCTGGCCATTGCCATCAGCGGCAAGGACGAATTGACCGACCTGCAGAAGTCGACCGCCGCCATGCAAATGAACCTGAAAAGCACCCTGCAGCATATATCCGAAGCGTCCGGCCAGTTGGCTTCGGCAGCGGAGGAAATGAGTGCGATCACTCGCGAGTCCACCGCCGGCATTGAGCGCCAGAGTATGGAGACTGATCAGGCTGCCACGGCGGTCAATGAAATGACCGCGGCGGTAGAAGAAGTCGCGAGGAATGCGGTGTCTGCCTCCCAGTCGACGCAAGACTCCCAGCGCTCGGCCAAAGTGGGCCAGGAGCGTGTGACGCAAACCATCGCATCGATTGAGAAATTGAGTTCCACGGTGCAGCAGACCGGGGTGGAAGTCGAAGGGCTGGCCAAGCAGGCACAGGACATTGCCCGGGTGGTCGAAGTGATCCGCTCGATTGCCGAGCAAACCAATCTGCTCGCCTTGAATGCGGCAATTGAGGCCGCACGGGCTGGGGAGCAGGGGCGAGGCTTTGCGGTCGTGGCCGACGAAGTCAGGGCGTTGGCCCATAGAACGCAAACGTCGACCCAGGAAATCGAACAGATGATTGCCAGGATCCAGAGCTGCTCGAGCGAGGCGGTGGCGTCCATGGCGCTCAATCGCGACGAGGCGGTGGATTCCTTGAAGGTTGCCCATGAAGCCGGCGTGGCCATTACCCAGATCACCCAAGCCATTAGCGACATCAACGAACGCAACCTGATGATCGCGACCGCCTCGGAACAGCAAGCCCAGGTGGCGCGTTCGGTTGACCAGAACCTGATCAGCATCCGCGACCTGTCCATCCAGAGTTCGTCGGCTGCCGGCCAGACGTCCATCGCCAGTCAGGAACTGTCGCGACTGGCAGTGGATCTGAAACAGATCGTGGCGAAGTTCTCCGTGAGTTGATGGCGGGGGCAGTCAGGCGTTGGGGGATGGACAAATGTTGAAGTGCATTCCGTGCTCACGGGTGATTCTGGGCATGCACATTCATAAGCTGGAGGGCCCATGGATCGACCACGGGTTCTGGAGAAGCAGCTTTTTACTGGAGCGCGAGGAGGACCTGCAGCGGTTGCTGATGTCGCAGGTGCGGCGGGTCTGGATCGACACGGCCAAGGGCTGCGATGAGCCACCGCGCGTTCGACCGGCCGCGGGTACCCTCAAAACCCCTGGCACAGTGCGTCCGGTGGTGGCGACTCCGGTGGACATGAAGGCCGAGATAGCTCGTGCGGTGAAGGTGTGTGCGGTCGCCAAACGTGCCGTCATCCGTATGTTCAGCGACCTGCGCATGGGGCAGGCGGTGGATGTGCGTCAGGTGGCGAGCCTGGTGGAGGAGATCTCCCACTCCGTGCTGCGTCACCCCCATGCCTTGCTCAGCCTGGTGCGCCTGAAAAAGGCCAATGAGTATACCTACATGCATTCCGTCGCCGTCAGTGGCTTGATGATCGCACTGGCGCGGCAGTTGGAGCTTTCGCCCGAGTTGGTCCAGGAAGCGGGGCTGGCGGGGTTGTTTCATGACGTAGGGAAAATGGCGATTCCCGAGGATATTTTGAACAAGCCCGCCCAATTGACCGAGACGGAATTCGGCACGGTACGCCGGCACCCGGAGGAAGGCGCTCGGATGTTACGGTTATGCCCGCAGATCAGCGCCTTGGTATTGGATGTGTGCCTGCATCACCATGAAAAACATGATGGCAGCGGTTACCCCAATGGGCTGGCGCAGGACCAGATCAGTCTGTTCGCCCAGATGGGGGCGGTGTGTGACGTGTATGACGCGGTCACCTCTGATCGCCCTTACAAGCAAGGCTGGGGCCCCGCCGAAGCGATCCAGAGAATGGCGGAGTGGAAGGGCCATTTTGATGCGCGGGTGTTCCAGGCATTTGTTCGGTGCGTAGGCATTTACCCTGTTGGCGCCTTGGTGCGCCTGGAAAGTGGTCGCATTGGCGTGGTGGTCGAACAAAGCTCCAAGTCGCTGCTGGCGCCCAAGGTCAAAGTGTTTTTTTCGGTGCGTTCACGTTTGCCGATTCCTCAGTCGGTGGTCAACCTGGCTGAGCAACCGGACAAGATCATCGGCCGTGAAAACGCCGAAGACTGGGGCTTCAAGCATGTCGACGAATTGTGGTCGGGGCTCGCACCCTCCCGGTCGTCGTACTTCGAATGAGTGCACTTCAGAGCTGGTTGAGTGGAATCTTCAGGTACACCACACCGTTATCTTCTGCGGGCGGCAGGTTACCCGCCCGCACATTTACCTGGATCGCCGGCAACAGCAGCGTCGGCATGCCCAGCCCGGCATCGCGCTGGGTGCGCATGGCTACAAACGCCGCTTCGTCCACGCCGTCATGCACATGGATATTCCCCGCGCGTTGTTCCGCCACGGTCGTCAGGCACTTGGGCTCCCGACCGGCAGGCGGATAGTCGTGGCATACATACAGTTGGGTATCCGCTGGGTAGGCCAACAGCTTGCGCATCGACGCATACAACTGCCGCGCATCGCCGCCAGGGAAGTCGCAGCGGGCGCTGCCCACGTCGGGCATGAACAGGGTGTCGCCCACCAGGATCAGGCGCTCGTCGATCAGGTAAGCCATATCGGCCGGTGTATGACCGGGCACATGCAGCGCCTGGGCTTTCAGCCCGCCGATAGAGAAGATTTCATCCGGCGCGAACAGATGATCGAACTGTGAACCATCGGCGCGAAACTCCGGCTCCAGGTTGAACAGGTTCTTGAACACGCCCTGTACTTTGCTGATGCACTGGCCGATGGCGATCTTGCCGCCCAAGGTCCGGCGCAGGTAGGGCGCGGCGGACAGGTGATCGGCGTGGGCATGGGTTTCCAGCAGCCACTGCACCTGCAGGTGGTGTTCCCGTACAAAGCTGATCACTTTGTCCGCCTGGCGCGTATCGGTGCGCCCGGACGCGGGGTCGTAGTTGAGCACCGAGTCGACGATGGCGCAGGGTCCGCCGTCGGCTTCATAGACGACATAGGTGTAGGTCGACGACGCCTCGTCCAGAAAGGATTGAATCAACGCTGACATGACGGCTGTCCCTGATGCTGAAAAAAGTGATTACAATCACTTTACATTTACACATAATGTTTTGAGCTTAAGTGACACAAAGGACCTGAGGCAAATGGAATCTACGTTGAGTGAAGGCGAAGTCGCCCAGTTGCGTGCATCGGCGTCCAAGGCCTGCACGTTGCTCAAGGCGCTGGCCAACGAGGATCGTTTGTTGATTCTCTGCCAGTTGACCCAAGGTGAACGCAACGTCGGCGAGCTGGAAACCATGACCGGCGTACGCCAGCCCACCCTGTCGCAACAGTTGGGCATCCTGCGTGATGAAGGGCTGGTCGCTACCCGTCGGGAAGGCAAATACATTTTCTACGGCCTGGCCAGCCACGAAGTGATTCAAGTGATGAAAACCCTGTCCGGGCTGTACTGCGGCGCGGTCATGAAAAGCTGGGCGTGACGCCATCCGGCAGCGACCCTTGTGTGCATGCAACAAGAAGGCGATCGACCATGAATGACCAACACTGTGGCCCAACCATCAGTGGCGATATCGTAGTCATCGGCGGCGGCTCGGCAGGCATCGGCCTGCTGGCCAGCCTGCTCAAGCGCGACCCACAGCTGAACATCATCCTGATTGAACCGAACGCTCACCACAGCTACCAGCCGGCCTGGACCCTGGTGGGCGGCGGTGCCTATGACGTGAAAAAGACCCGCCGCCCCCTGGCCGACGTGCTGCCCAATGGCGTCACCTGGGTGCAGGCCGCCGTCACCGAACTGCTGCCGGACGCACAGACCCTGGTGCTCGACAGCGGCCAGCGCGTGACCTGGAACAACCTGATCGTGTGCCCCGGCCTGCGCCTGGCCTGGGAGAAGGTCGAGGGCCTGCAAGCGACCCTCGGCCAGAACGGCGTAACCTCCAATTACAGCTATGAACATGCCGCCTACACCTGGCAATTGGTGCAGCAACTCAAGGGCGGCAAGGCGATCTTTACCCAGCCGGCCATGCCGATCAAATGCGCGGGTGCGCCGCAGAAGGCCATGTACCTGTCCTGCGATCACTGGCTCAAGCAGGGCCGCCTGAACAGCCTGGAGGTGGAGTTCAATCTGGCGGGTGCGGCGTTGTTCGGCGTGGCGACCTTTGTTCCGCCGTTGATGAAGTACGTGGAAAAGTACAACGCCCGGCTGGCGTTCAATTCCAACTTGGTGAAAGTCGACGGCCCGGCCCGCACGGCCTGGTTTGAAGTCAAAGACGCCGAGGGTAACGTCACGCTCCAGGAAAAAACCTTCGACCTGCTGCATGTGGTGCCCCCGCAAGTGTCGCCGGACTTTATCCGCCACAGCGCCCTGGCCGATGCCGCCGGCTGGTGCGAAGTGAACCCGCACAGCCTGCAACACCTGCGTTACCCGCATATCTTCGGCCTGGGCGATGTGTGCTCCACCACCAACGCCAAGACCGCCGCGGCGGTGCGCAAGCAAATCGTGGTGGTCGCCGAAAACCTGCTGGCCCTGCGCAAGCAGGCACCGCTGCCGCTCAAGTATGACGGCTACGGTTCCTGCCCGCTGACGGTGGAGAAGGGCAAGGTGGTGCTGGCCGAATTCGGCTACGGCGGCAAGCTGCTGCCGACTTTTCCCCTCGACCCGACCCGGGCGCGGCGCTCGATGTGGTTCCTCAAGGCGACCCTGCTGCCGTGGTTCTACTGGAACGGCATGCTCAAGGGCCGTGAATGGCTGACCCGCCTGAGCAAGGTGGACTGAATGCTGCTGGCCAGTGTGTTGGGCTTGCTGATGGGCGTGGTAATGGGCTTGACCGGCGCGGGCGGCGGGATCCTCGGGGTGCCGGCGTTGGTCCTGGGGCTGGGCTTGAGCATGACCCAGGCCGCGCCGGTATCGCTGCTCGCCGTCGGCGCCGCTGCGGCCGTCGGCGCGATCGATGGGTTGCGCCATGGCCTGGTGCGCTATCGCGCCGCGTTGCTGATCGCGGTGCTCGGCGGGCTGTTTTCACCCTTGGGGGTGTTCCTCGCCCATCAACTGCCGGAACACCTGCTGATGGCGCTGTTCAGTGGGTTGATGGGGCTGGTGGCCTGGCGCATGTTGCAGCGCGAAAAAACCGCGGCCGGGCCGAGTGATCATGGCAGCGCGTCCTGGGGCCAGAAAAACTGCATGCTCAACCAGCAGACCGGGCGCCTGGCCTGGACCGCCAAGTGCAGCGCCACGCTGGCGGCGCTGGGCGCTGTGACCGGGGCGGTGTCGGGCCTGCTGGGCGTGGGCGGCGGCTTTCTGATCGTACCGGCCTTCAAGCAACTCACCGATGTGCAGATGCGTGGCATCGTCGCCACGTCGTTGATGGTGATCAGCCTGATCTCGCTGATCGGTGTGGCGGGCGCGTTCCACGCGGGTGTGCGCATCGAGCCGCTGGGCTGGGTGTTCATCGCTGCCAGTATCGTCGGCATGCTGGTCGGTCGGCGCCTGTGCGCGCGGGTTCCGGCGCGCGCCTTGCAGGTGGGTTTTGCCGGCCTGTGCGTCCTGGTCGCGGTTGGCATGTTGTTCAAGGCCGGTCTTACGTCCTGAGTGGCGGGCCTGCGACCGGGCCCGTCTTACACCCAACTTGCCGGGCACCCGTGGCCCGCCCAAAGCACCCGCGCTTTGCCCCCAAAGGCAGCGTGCGCGCTTGCAAGCCTTATCCCATCGCATCCCCCCACCCAGTACCCAAGTAGCATAGGTGCCACCCCCGACCCTTCGTACACTCATGCCTCAGAGGGGGAGCACACGATGTACAACAGTGAAGGCGTAGTCAGTGCCATGTCCCAGGCCATGGATGCCGGGCAGGCCGCCGAAGAGTTGGCGCGACAGCTGCTGCATCCGTACCTGGGGTTTGTGCTGTTTTTTTGCTCGGCGTCGTACGATCTGCAGGCGTTGGGCAACGCCTTGCAGCAATGCTTCGGCACGGTGCGCGTGGTCGGTTGCACCAGCGCGGGCGAGATCACGCCCCAGGGCTACGGCCGTAACTGCATCACCGCGATAGGCTTCAACCACGCGCATTTCTCCATCGCCACCGAACTGATCGACCACGTGGAACACTTCAGCCTGATCAACGCCCAGGACATGGTCGAGCGCCTGGTCGGCGGCTGTCGCAGCAACACCCTGGCGCCGATCAAGGGCAATACGTTCGCCTTGACCTTGCTCGACGGCCTGTCTAGCCGCGAAGAAATGGTACTGGCTGCCCTCAGCGCCGCCCTGGGCGATATCCCGCACTTCGGCGGCTCGGCCGGCGATGACAATTTCCTGCATACCCACGTGTACTTCAACGGCGTCTTCCACAGCGGAGCGGCGGTGGTGGTGCTGGTCAATACCTGGCTGGATTTCGAGGTGTTCACCACCCACCACATCCAGCCGCGTACCGAGAAACTGGTGGTGACTGGCGCCGACAGCCCGTCGCGTCGCGTGTTCGAGCTCAACGCCGAGCCCGCCGCCGAAGAGTACGCGCGCCATATCGGCGTCGCGGTGGCCGACCTTGACCACCGCATCTTCGCTGCGCACCCGTTGGCGGTACGTATCCACGACTATTACTACGTGCGCGCGATCCAGCAGGTGCATGACGACCTGAGCCTGAGTTTCTACTGCGCGGTGGAAAACGGCATCGTGCTCACCGCGATGACACCAGGGCCGATCCTGCCCAACCTGGAAACCTTGTTCGACGGCCTTCAATCGCGTCTCGGCGAGCTGCTGCTGACCATCGGCTGCGACTGCTTCCTGCGCCGCCTGGAGCTGGAAGACAACGGCGACCTGGAGCTGATCGGCACGTTCCTGCGCGACCACCGGGTGATGGGCTTCAACACCTACGGAGAACAGTTCAATGGCATGCACATCAACCAGACCTTCACCGGGGTCGCCATTGCCCGAGGCCGACGCTGAACTGCTCGCCCAGGTGGCCCGGTTGCAACAGGACAACCACAAGCTGGCGCGCATCAATGCGGCGCTGATCGAGCGCATCGAGTCGGGCCTGCCCCAGGGCAACAGCCCATACACCACCTTCCAGCATTCGGTGGTGTTGGCCGAGCAAGTACGCGAACGCACCGATGCACTCAACCAGGCGATGGCCGAACTCAAGGCCAGCAACCATTTGCTGATCAACGCCCGGCTGCGCGCCGAAACCTTGCGCGGCGAACAGATCGCGGCGCAGAAGGCGCAGGAAAGCGAGCGCTGGATTCGCTTGATCACCGACAACGTGCCCGCCCTGATCGGCTACCTGAATGCCGACCTGGTCTACGAATTCACCAACAAGGTGTATGAAGAGTGGTACTGCTGGCCGCGCGGCATGATGCTCGGGCAAAGCCTGCGCGAAGTGCACAGCGAGCAGCATTGCCAGCGCCTGGACGCGTATGTCGCCCGCGCCCTGGCCGGGGAGAGCGTGACCTTCGAATTCGCCGAAACCAATATCAATAACCAGGAACGCTACATGCTGCGTTCCTATGTGCCGAACGTGTTGGCCACGGGCGAAGTGGTCGGGATCTTCGTGCTGATCCGCGACATCACCGAGCGCCGCCGCACGGCCGAAGCCTTGCACCAGGCCTATCAACATCTGGAGCAGCGCGTCGCCCAGCGCACCTCGGAACTGACCGCACTCAACGACCAGCTTTTGAAGGAGATCGATGAACGGCGGCGCATGGAGACCCGCCTGCGCGAAGCCAAGCTGGAGGCCGAGCAGGCCAACCTGTCGAAAACCAAATTCCTCGCCGCCGTCAGCCATGACCTGCTGCAACCGCTCAATGCCGCTCGGCTGTTTACCAGCGCCTTGCTCGAACGCCCCAGCGAAACCCTGGTGCGTAACGTGAGCAACTCCCTGGAAGACGTGGAGAACCTGCTGGGCACCTTGGTGGATATTTCCAAGCTGGATGCCGGCGTGATCAAGGCGGACATCGCGCCTTTTGCCCTCAGTGAACTGCTGGACAACCTGGCTGCCGAGTACACCCAGTTGGCCCGCGCCGAAGGGTTGGAACTGCGCTTTATCGGCTGCTCGGCGCTGGTGCGCAGTGATATCCAGTTGCTTGCGCGGATCTTGCGCAACCTGTTGAGCAACGCGCTTCGCTACACCTATAAAGGCCGCGTAGTGCTCGGTTGCCGGCGCCACCCGCAACGGTTGTCGATCCAGGTGTGGGACAGCGGCATGGGCATTGCCGAGGAGCGCCTGGAGGAGATTTTCCAGGAGTTCAAGCGCGGCGATGTGCAGCGCCCGGATCAGGACCGGGGGTTGGGCCTGGGGCTGGCGATCGTGGAAAAGATCGCCGGGATACTCGGTCATCGCATCAGCGTCCGGTCCTGGCCGGGCAAGGGTTCGATGTTTGCGGTGGAGGTGCCGCTCAGCGCTACCGCGCCCAGGCCACTGCCGATGGCGGCGATGAGCGAACCGTTGCTGGAGCGCCTGCAAGGTGCGCGGGTGTGGGTGCTGGATAACGACGCGGCGATCTGCGCCGGTATGCGCACGTTACTGGAAGGGTGGGGCTGCCGGGTCATCACGGCGTTGTCGGAGCAGGACCTGGCGCGGCAGGTGGATAACTACCACGCCGAGGCCGACCTGTTGATCGCCGACTACCACCTGGACGACGATCAGAACGGGGTGGACGCCGTGGCCCGCATCAACGCCCGGCGCGGCAGTGCGATCCCGGCCATGATGATCACCGCCAACTACAGCAATGAGTTGAAGCTGCAGATCCGTGAGTTGGGGTACACGTTGATGCACAAGCCTGTGCGCCCCATGAAACTCAAGACCGCCATGAGCCACCTGCTCGGCCCGGCCTTGTAGTGAGCGGGCTTGCCCCGCGCCGGGTGGCGCAGCCGCCCCAACAAGACCGATGCGGTGTTGCAGTGAACCAAAGGTGTTTGGGGTTGGGGCCGCTGCGCGGCCTATCGGGAGCAAGCCCCCTCCCACAGTGACCGCGTTAATCCTTAACTGACTAGCATTAGGGCAAGCCCGCTCACTACAAGGTCAGCGGCGCAGGTATGAGCCGAAATCAATGTCCCCGGCACTGAGGATCGCCTGGACGCGGTTGTGCACATTCAGCTTGCGCAGGATTGCCGACACATGGGCCTTCACCGTGGTCTCGGCGATCTCCAGGGTATAGGCGATCTGCTTGTTCGACTCCCCCTTGGTCATGCGCTCCAGTACCAGCAATTGCTTGCGTGTCAGCGCCTGCAGCAATTCCGGAGCAAAGCCCGGGTTGTCGTGCATGCGCCGTTGCCCGGTGTTTTTCTGGGTGCGGATGATGTCCGACGGCAGGTATACGTTGCCGTTGAGGATCTGCTGGATCGCCTCGGTCATTTGCTGGCGCGGCGAGGACTTGGTGATGAAGCCCACCGCGCCATAGGTGATGGCTTGCAGCACGATCTGCTTGTCTTGCTCGGCCGAGACGATCACCACCGGGATGGTCGGCGACTCGTTGCGCAGGTTGATCAGCCCATTGAGGCCGTGCATGCCCGGCATGTTCAGGTCCAGCAGGATCAGGTCGAGGTCATCGTGGCCCTGGGTCAGGGCGAGGGCGCTGTCCAGGTCGGCGGTTTCCATGATGTCGCTGCCGGGGAAACCATCGCTGATGACGTTGTGGATCGCTTCGCGAAACAGCGGGTGATCGTCGGCAATCAGGATTTTGTACATGGCCGTTCACCTTTTTATTCTGATTATTGGAAGGGTTCTGGTTGTGCCGTTGCCACCGGCAGGTTTGCCGCTTCCCACGCGTCCAGGCCGTCGCGATACCAGTACACAGAGGTATAGCCCAGGTCGGCGGCTCGTTTTACCGCGTTCCAACTCAACCAGCAATCGGAGCGGCAATAGAACACCAGCGCTCGTGTCAGGTCGCCGGCGGTGTAGCGGTACAAGTGGCGCACGAAATATCCCTGCCACTCAGGCGTGAGGTCGCCGTCGCCGGTATTGGCCAGCCAGTGGCTGCCGGGCAGGTTGGCGTGAGGCTGGTCTTCAATGAAGCGGCCTTGCAGCCAGGGGCGGCGGTAAACGTCGATCAACACCGGTGGCGGGGTCTGGGTGAGCAGGGCTTGCAGGGCCGGCGTGTCGAGGGTCGTTGCGCCGTTCACCTGCTCGGGAGTCGGGCTGCGATACAGACTGATGCGCATGCCGTCGGCGGAAAACAGCGGCGTGTCGGCCTGGGCGCGGGCGACAAACAGGCACAACAGGGCCAACAGGGGCAATCGAGCGGGCAGCATGGCAGGGTAGTCCTTATCGTTATGCCGCCATTACACGCCAGTCCCGAGCCCTTGGGAATGCGACGATAGACACGAAAACCAGTACCAAAGTAGTAGTTTTCAGCCTTTCTTGCGCAGGGCCGCATGCTGAGGGTTGAACGTCAGTACCGCCAGCAGCGCGAACGTCAGGGTCAGCCCCAGGCACACCGCCAGGGCCAGGGGGGCGAAGCGTTCGTACAAGGCAAAACGCACCAGTTCTACCGCATGGGTGAACGGGTTGATTGCGCACAACCAATACAGCCACTCGCTGGAGTCGCGCATCTTCCACAGCGGGTACAGCGCCGACGACAGGAAGAACAACGGGAAAATCACAAAATTCATCACCCCGGCGAAGTTCTCCAACTGGCGGATCGCGTTCGACAGCAACAGGCCCAGGGCACTGAGCATCAGGGCCACCAGCAGCAACGCCGGCAACGCCAGCAACAGGCCCATGGCCGGCGGTTGCACGCCGTAGACCCAGGCAATCGCCAGGAACCCATACACCTGCAATAACGAAATCAACGCGGTCGCCATCAGTTTGCTGCACAGCAGGAACGTGCGCGGCAACGGGCTGGTGAGCAGCACCCGCATGCTGCCCATTTCGCGGTCGTACACCATCGCCAGCGACCCTTGCATGCCGTTGAACAGCAGGATCATGCAGGCCAGCCCCGGAATGATGTACACCTCGTAGGGGATATAGGTGTCGTAGGGTTCGATCACCGAGATCCCCAGGGCGGCGCGAAAGCCAGCGGCGAATACGAGCAGCCACAGCAGCGGGCGCACCAGGGCGCTGAGAAAGCGCGTGCGCTGCAGCACAAAGCGCAGCCATTCGCGCAACACGATGCCGCGCAGACATTGCCAGTAAGCGTTCATGCCAAAGCTCCCGTCGGCGTGGGGCGTGTCAGGCGGGCGAACAGGCTGCCCAGGTCGCCGCCTTGTTCGCGTATCAGCGTGTCGACCTGCCCGCTGGCCACCAAGCGGCCTTGATGCAGGATCAGCAATGCATCCTCGGCGCGCACTTCATCGAGCAGGTGGGTGGTCCACAACACACTGATTGCCTGGTCCAGGCACAGGCTGCGCACGTGCTGGTTGAGCGCCAGCCGGCTGGCCGGGTCGAGGCCCACGCTGGCTTCGTCGAGCAACAGCAGGCGCGGCCCGTGCAGCAGTGCGCGGGCGATTTCCACCCGGCGCCGGTGGCCGCCATTGAGTTCGCGCACCCGCTCCCGGCGACGTTCGCCAAGGGCCTGGCGAGCCAGCTCGGCGTCGACCCGTGCGGCCGCCTCGCGACGCGACAGGCCATGCAGCGCGGCGTGATAACGCAGGTTCTGTTCCACGCTCAAATCCAGGTCCAGGGTGCTTTGCTGGAACACCACCCCCAGTTGCTGCAATGCCGCACGCGGGGCCTGGGCCAGGCAATGCCCGCCCACCCGGATCGCGCCGGCCTGCAAGTCGTACAAGCGTGTGAGCAGGGCGATCAAGGTCGACTTGCCGGCCCCGTTCGGCCCCAGCAACGCTGCAAACTGCCCCGGCGCCAGGCTGAAACTCACCGCCTGCAATGCCTGCCGGGGGCCATAGGCGAAGCTGAGCCGGCTGACGTCCAACGCGTTCATGGTGTCACCACCACACCCCATGGGTAGCGCCCGACCTTGATCGACTTGACCACCTTGAGGCTGTCCACATCGATCACCGACACATCGCCGCTCACGCCGTTGGTGGCCAGCAACTGTTTCTCATCGGGCGTGAACGCCAGTTGCCAGACGCGGCGGCCGACCACCAGGTAGTCGAGGATTTCGAACGTCTTGGCGTCAATCACCGCCACATGGTTGGCCGGGCCCAGGGCGACAAACGCGTACTTGCCGTCGGCGCTGAGCTTGATGCCCACCGGTTGCACCTTGTCCGGGTGCACGCCCTTGATCTTGAAGGTCAGGGTCTTGAGGATCGCACGGCTGGCCACGTCGAGAATCGTCACGGTGCCGCCGATTTCCGCCGAGGCCCAGAGCTGCGCACCGTCGTGGCTGAATTCGACAAAGCGCGGGCGCTGGTCCACCGGGGTACTGTCGGCCAGCGTCTGGGTACGGGTGTCGATCCAATGCAGCATGTTCGTGGTTTCGCTGGTGTTCACTGCCCACTTGCCGTCGGGGCTGACCGCCATGCCTTCGGGTTCGACGCCGACGTTGATCTGGCCCAGCACCTTGGCAGTTTCGGTGTCGATCACCGTGACCAGTGCATCGTCTTCGTTGGACACATACAGCCAGCGGTTATTGGGGTGCAGGGCAAATTGCTCGGGGTCTTTACCGGAGGGTAGCTCCTTGATGATCTTGCGGGTGGCCACGTCCATCACTTGCACCCGGTCCGAGTCACTGGCGCAGATGTACAACAGCTTATTGTCATGGGACAGCAGCAGGCCGCGTGGACGCTGGCCGACCTTGAGCGTGTCGGTGACTTGCAGGGTCTGCATGTCGATCAGGCTCAGGCTGTTGTCTTTCTCGTTGGAGACCCAGGCGGTGCTGGCCACGGCGTGCCCGGCGGCAAGCAGCAGGGCGCATGAAAGCAGGGTGCGGCGCATGGCGGATTCCTTATTGTTTTAAGTGTTCAGGGATAGCGGCAGGTCACCTCGGGCTGGTCATAGCCCAAGCTGTCCATTTCATTGAAGGGGTGCAGGAAACCCTCTTGAGGTGAGGTACTGACCAGCGCACGCGGCTGCACGATGGGGATCGGCTGGCGCAGTTGGCCATTCCAAGGGCGATAACTGAGCTTGCGGCCCTTGAAACCATCCAGCGGCAGTTGCTCGCCCAGCGCCAGTTGGCGGATTGCCATGGGGTCGGCCTGACGCAGCTTGCTGACGGCGCTGGCGACGCTGCGCACCGCCATCCAGGCGGCGAAGTCGCGGTCGTTCATCCAGCGCCCGGCCAGGGCTTCGAAGCGCTTTTGCAATTGCGCGGCGCCGTAGGTCTCCACGGTTTTGTGCCAGCCGGTGGGGGTCAGGCCCTGGGTGCCGGCCACCGGGCGCGGGTACCAGGTCTGGTAGGGCACGTATTCGCCGAAGTCGCCGCGCTCGTCGGCCACCAGTACCACGTCATAGTCATCCGCCTGGGTGAACAGCGGCATATCGGCCTGGGCGCTGCGGCGTTGATCGTTATCGAAACGCCAGGCTTTTTCCGCGACCCAGCGCACGCCGAAACGCTTGGCGGCGCGGCGCAGTGCGGCGGCATAGGCTTGGTCATCCTCGGTCGGGCCGACGATCAGCAGCGCCCGTTGCCATTTGCGCACCACCAGAAACTGCATCAGCGCATCGGCCAGCATTGCGCGGCTCGCCAGGCTGTGCAGCACGTTGCCCAGGCAGTCGGTGCTGCGCAGGCGGTCATCGGGGCTGCCGGCGTTGAACAGCAGGCTGTCGGGCAACGCAGCGCTGAGTTGGCGCAGGCTGGCGGCGGGGGCGTTGACCACGAACAGGCGCAGGCCCTGGTCATGCTGGGCCTTGGCGGCGGCGAGCAGGGCCTCGGGCGTGTCGACCGTGGCGCTGGTGAGGCTGTAATGCTGGTTGAGAAAGGCGCCGGTGCTGTTGCTGTCGATGATCGCCAATTCAGCGCCGCGTTGCCCGGCGTCGGCGGGTTCGCCGATCACATTGGACAGCAACGGCCCCGGGTCGGGGCGATACCCCAGGTAACCGATGGGCACCGGCAACGGTGCCTCGGCGGCCTGGCTGCCAGGGGCACACACCACCGCCAGCAGGCAGATCACGGCGTAGGGGGCAAGCTGGCGCATAAGGCACTCCATGACAGGTAGCGCCAGCATAGAAAGCCCCGTTCCCCCTGCAAATATGCAGAAAGTACCGCTGAGCCAGTACCAAGGTCGTAGCCCGCAAGTCCGCCGAGGCCGGCAAGACGTCCCGCAGCGCCGCTGTTTCAGACCTGCCCCACAAGCCCTACTACCAAGGGAGGAGGGCGCGGCCACCAAAGCAGCATACGGCCCGTGGCCCAGGGTTTTTAAGATGCCTGCCATAACCTCGAACCATGAGGTTTTGCGTGCAATCCAGAGGGCAAAAATAATGACAACAAAACGCAATGCCTTGCTCGTGGCCGGGCTGTTGGTCGGTGTGATCGGTGCCGGTTCCGCGCTGGCCCATGGCAATGTGGTGCCGCAAGCGGTGGAGACCAAAGGGCTGACGGCGATCAAGGATGCCGGGGTGGCGGTCGACGCTGACGGCTGGGCTGCCGTGAACCCTTATCGCACCTCGCCCGAGCACGATAAAGCCGTGGAGATCGGCGCCTCCGCCTACAACCAGAACTGCGCCGCGTGCCATGGGCTGGAAGCCAAGTCCGGTGGTATCGCGCCTGACCTGCGCCTGCTGGACGCCGGCGAGGCGGGGGATGAGTGGTTTGTGGAGCGCGTGCGCAATGGCGCAGTGCGTGACGGGCGGGTGTACATGCCGAAAATGGCCGACTACCTGAGCCAGGAGGCTTTGTGGGCGGTGCGCACTTACCTGGACTCCGTGCGCGTCGAGGAGTAAGCCATGCGCCTGTTCGCAGCGCTGCTGGGCCTGTGCTTGCTGTGCGGCCAGATCGCCCAGGCGCAGGTGCGCAGCTATGACCAGATCATCGCCGCGGGTGAGCTGAAAGTGGCGGTGTACAAGGACTTCGCCCCCTACAGCTTCGAACAGGGCACAACGCCGCGCGGGGTCGATGTGGAGCTCGCGCAGGCGCTGGCCAAGGCCCTGGGCGTACGGTTGACTCTGATCTGGGCGCCCGCCGGGGAGAAGCTCGACGACGACCTGCGCGACTACATCTGGCGCGGCAGCCCGTTGCACCATCATCAATTGGCCGACCTGATGCTGCGTGCACCCTACGATCACGACTATGCGCAGAGGCGCAACGACCAGGGCGAACTGGAAAACGGCCAGGTGGTGATGTTCGGCCCCTACCAGAATGAACAATGGCAGGTGGCCTATGACCGTCGGCGCTTGGACAGTGTCGCCAGTGTGGCGGTATTCGAACAGCACCCCATCGGCGTCGAAGTCGACAGCGTGCCGTCGTTCTACCTCACTTCGGTGTTCAACGGCATGCTCGCCGGCAAGACCCATCATTACCCGGGCGTACCCCAGGCCTTTGCGGCGATGAAGGCCGGGAAAATCGACGCGGTGATGGCCATGCGCGGTGAAATCGATTGGCAGGTGCATGAGGCCCACGACCCGCAACTGGCTTTGGCTGAAAACGCCTACCCCAATATGGGCAAACAACGCTGGGAGATCGGCATGGCGGTGCATGAAAGCAACCGCCAGTTGGCCTATGCCGTGGAGGAGGCGTTGGAAGGCTTGATCCGCGACGGCTCGCTGCAAGCCATCTACCAGCATTACGGCCTGCGCTATGAAGTGCCCGAGATGTACCAATGAACTGGCGCCTGAGGCTGATGTTGGCGTGCTGGCTGCCGCTTGCGGCCCACGCCACGCAGGTGGACCCGGTGCCGTCGGTGATGTGGGCGTTTTATCAGAAGCAGTTCTTGGGCGATGCACCGTTCGTGTTCGACGAGCGGGTCAAGCTGCTGGCGCCGCCGTTTGCCGAAGATGCGCGGCAGGTGCCGCTGGAGATCGACGCCCGCGCCTTCAATGGCCACGTGGTGAACATCCTGGCTTGGGCCGAACTCAACCCGTTGCCGAAGATCGTCGACTTCCACCCCAAGGCCGGCGTATTGCCGTGGTTGTCGATCCGCATCCGTATCGAACAAGCCACGCCGCTGCGCGCGGCGGTGCTCACCGATGATGGCGTGTGGCATGTCGGCTCGGCCCTGATCGACGCGGCCGGTGGCGGTTGCACCGCACCCAGTGTGGTGCGCACCCAGCCGGGCTGGGAAGAGCATATCGGCGAGGTGCTGGGCGGGCGTTATCCGCGTGGTGAGTTCAGCCGCGTGCGCGTGCAGGTGGCGCACCCGATGGACAATGGCCTGGTCAGCGGTATCCCGGAGTTTTATCTCAACCACGCCCAACTGCGCGACGCTCAGGGCCAGGTACTGGCGGAGCTAGAGTTGTTCCCGGCGGTCAGCGAAAACCCCAACCTGGCATTCGACATCCAAAAGGCGGGGCCGACGCGCCTGCTGCTGCGGGACAACAGCGGCAACCAGATCGACGCCGCCATCCCCTGACCTCAAGGAGCGCGGTATGCGCTGGATACTGCTGTGTTGCCTGTGCCTGAGCCTGCCCGCGCTGGCGGATCTCGACTACGCGCTCAAGCCCCGTCTGATTGCCGACGACACTTGGCTGTTGGAAGGCAGCACCGACAACTTCAACAAGGCCAATGGCGGCAACATCGTCAACACTGCGTTCATCGTCACCGAAGCCGGCGTGGTGGTGATCGACACCGGGCCGTCCAGGCGCTACGGCGAAGCGCTGCGCCAGGCGATTGCCGGTGTCACCGCCAAACCGGTGATCCAGGTGCTGCTGACCCATCATCACCCCGACCACGCCCTGGGCAACCAGGCGTTCAAGGCGGTGCCGATCGGCGCCCTGGCCGACACCACGCGCTTGCTCCACGAGCAGGGCGATGGCATGGCTGAAAACCTCTATCGCCTGGTCGGTGACTGGATGCGCGGGACCGAAGTGCTGCTGCCTACCCAGGTGCTCGAACCGGGTGTGCTGAGCGTCGGCAGCCATGATCTGCGCTTGCTGGCGTTCACCGGGCATACCGGCGCGGACCTGGCGATCCTCGACAGCAAGACCGGTGTGCTGTTCGCCGGCGACCTGGTGTTCTACCAACGTGCGCTCACCACTCCCAACAGCCCGGGGCTGGCGGCCTGGCTGGCGGATATCGAACGTCTGCAGGCCTTGCCCTGGACCCTGCTGGTGCCCGGCCACGGCCCGGTCGCCGGCGATGCGCGCCCCCTTGAGCAAATGCGCGACTACCTGACCTGGCTCGACCAGCTGCTGCGCGACGGCGCCGCACAGGGCAGCGAGATGGCCGAGCTGATCCGCAGCCCGATCCCCGAGCGTTTCGCCGCGATCAGCCTGAACCGCTACGAGCTGATCCGCAGCGTCAGCCACCTGTACCCGCGTTACGAACGCGAGCAATTGCAACGGGTCGACACGCCGGCCCCGCTACTAAGGAACTAGCAATCTCGATACAGCGGTCAATTGTGACGGCGGCCGCTGCGCTCAAGAATCGCCGGTAGACCGAGAAAATTTCCCGGGTATAAAAAAACCGCAGAGGTAGCCGTCATGACCCAACCCGCACGCCGCCAACCCTTCGCCTTGAGTGTGTTGCTCGGTGCCCTCCTGCTGGCCGGCCAGGCCCATGCCGCCGTGACCGATCAGGATATTCTCCAGGACCCGAAAAACCCCGGCCAGATCGTAACCAATGGCCTGGGCGTCCAGGGCCAGCGCTACAGCCCGCTCGATACGCTGAATGTCGACAACGTCAAAGACCTGCGCCCGGCCTGGGCGTTTTCCTTTGGTGGCGAGAAACAACGCGGGCAGCAGGCGCAGCCGATGGTCAAGGACGGGGTCATGTACCTCACCGGCTCCTACTCGCGGGTATTCGCGGTCGATGCGCGCACCGGCAAGAAACTCTGGCAATACGACGCGCGCTTGCCCGATGACATTCGCCCGTGCTGCGACGTGATCAACCGGGGCGTGGCACTGTATGGCGACCTGGTGTTCTTCGGCACGCTCGACGCCAAACTCGTGGCGCTGAACAAAGACACCGGCAAAGTGGTATGGAGTAAAAAAGTCGCCGATCACAAGGAAGGCTACTCCATCAGCGCCGCGCCCTTGGTGATCAACGGCAAGCTGATTACCGGCGTGGCCGGTGGCGAGTTCGGTGTGGTGGGCAAGATCGAAGCATATGACCCGAAAAACGGCGACCTGCTGTGGACCCGGCCCACGGTAGAAGGGCATATGGGCTACGTGTACAAGGACGGCAAGGCCGTGGAAAACGGCATTTCCGGCGGTGCGCCGGGCAAGACCTGGCCCGGTGACCTATGGAAAACCGGCGGCGCCGCGCCTTGGCTGGGCGGCTACTACGACCCGGAGACCAACCTGCTGCTGTTCGGCACCGGCAACCCGGCACCGTGGAACTCCCACCTGCGCCCCGGCGATAACCTCTATTCCTCTTCGCGCCTGGCGCTGAACCCGGATGACGGCAGCATCAAGTGGCATTTCCAGAGTACGCCGCATGACGGGTGGGACTTTGACGGCGTCAACGAATTGATCTCCTTCAACTACAGCGAAGGCGGCAAGGAAATCAAGGCGGCGGCCACCGCCGACCGCAACGGCTTCTTCTACGTGCTCGACCGTACCAACGGTAAATTCATCCGCGGCTTCCCGTTTGTCGACAAGATCACCTGGGCCAGCGGCCTGGATAAAGACGGCCGCCCGATCTACAACGAAGCCAGCCGCCCCGGCGCCCCCGGCAGCGAAACCAAAGGCACCTCGGTGTTTGTCGCCCCGGCATTCCTGGGGGCGAAGAACTGGATGCCGATGGCCTACAACCGCGACACCGGGCTGTTCTACGTGCCGTCCAACGAGTGGGGCATGGACATCTGGAACGAAGGCATCGCCTACAAGAAAGGCGCGGCGTTTCTCGGCGCGGGCTTCACCATCAAACCGCTGAATGAAGACTATATCGGCGTGCTGCGCGCCATCGACCCGAAAACCGGCAAGGAAGTCTGGCGCCACAAGAACTTCGCGCCGCTGTGGGGCGGGGTGCTGACCACCAAGGGCAACCTGGTCTTCACCGGTACGCCGGAAGGCTTCCTGCAAGCCTTCAACGCCAAGACCGGGGAAAAAGTCTGGGAGTTCCAGACCGGCTCCGGCGTGCTCGGCTCGCCTGTGACCTGGGAGATGGACGGCGAGCAGTACGTATCGGTGCTCTCCGGCTGGGGCGGCGCGGTGCCGCTGTGGGGCGGCGAAGTGGCCAAGCGGGTCAAGGACTTCAACCAGGGCGGCATGCTCTGGACCTTCAAGCTCCCCAAGGAGCTGGTGGCCAAGCACTAGTTCTACGACCAAATGACCAGGGCCCTCCTGCCAACGGCGCATTCGCCCGGCAGCGAGGGCTCTTTACCATCGGCTCATCGCCTGTTCACCGACAGGCTCGGACCCCGACAGAGGCCTCATCATGATCTACGCACAACCTGGCACCCCCGGCGCCATCGTCACGTTCAAGCCACGCTACGGCAATTACATCGGCGGCGAGTTCGTCGCGCCGCTCAAGGGTGAGTATTTCACCAACACCTCGCCGGTCACCGGTGAAGTGATCGCCGAATTCCCACGCTCCAGCGCCGCCGATGTCGACAAGGCCCTGGACGCGGCCCACGCCGCCGCCGATGCCTGGGGCAAAACCTCGGCCCAGGATCGTGCTTTGGTGCTGTTGAAAATCGCCGACCGTATTGAGCAACACCTCGAAGTGCTGGCCGTGGCCGAGACCTGGGACAACGGTAAGGCCGTGCGCGAAACCCTCAACGCCGACGTGCCCCTGGCCGCCGACCACTTTCGTTACTTCGCCGGTTGCATCCGCGCCCAGGAAGGCGGCGCCGCCGAGATCAACGAGCACACTGCGGCCTATCACTTCCACGAGCCGCTGGGCGTGGTCGGGCAGATCATTCCGTGGAACTTCCCACTGCTGATGGCCGCGTGGAAATTGGCACCGGCATTGGCGGCCGGTAACTGCATTGTGCTCAAACCTGCCGAGCAGACGCCGCTGTCGATCATGGTGTTCGCCGAGCTGATCGGCGACCTGCTGCCGCCGGGCGTGCTCAACATCGTGCAGGGTTTTGGACGCGAAGCGGGGGAGGCGCTGGCCACCAGCAAGCGCATCGCCAAGATCGCCTTCACCGGTTCCACCCCGGTGGGCGCGCACATCATGCATGCTGCCGCCGAGAACATCATCCCGTCCACCGTCGAGCTGGGCGGCAAGTCGCCGAACATCTTCTTTGAAGACATCATGCGCGCCGAGCCGGCCTTTATTGAAAAGGCTGCTGAAGGTCTGGTGCTGGCGTTCTTCAACCAGGGCGAGGTGTGCACCTGCCCGTCGCGGGCGCTGGTGCAGGAGTCGATCTACGAGCCGTTCATGGCCGAGGTGATGAAGAAGATCGTCAAGATCAAGCGCGGCAACCCACTGGACACCGAAACCATGGTCGGCGCCCAGGCGTCGCAGCAGCAATACGACAAGATCCTGTCCTACCTGGAGATCGCCCAGCAAGAAGGCGCCGTGCTGCTCACCGGCGGCGCGGCCGAGCGTCTGGAGGGCGACCTGTCCAGCGGCTATTACATCCAGCCGACCTTGCTCAAGGGGCACAACAAGATGCGCGTGTTCCAGGAGGAAATCTTCGGCCCGGTGGTGGGCGTGACCACCTTCAAGGACGAGGCCGAAGCACTGGCGATCGCCAACGACAGCGAATTCGGCCTGGGCGCCGGCCTGTGGACCCGCGACATCAACCGCGCCTACCGCATGGGCCGCGCCATCAAGGCCGGGCGGGTGTGGACCAACTGTTATCACCTGTACCCGGCGCATGCGGCGTTTGGCGGGTACAAGAAGTCGGGCGTGGGGCGTGAGAACCACAAGATGATGCTCGATCACTACCAGCAGACCAAAAACCTGTTGGTGAGCTACGACATCAATCCGCTGGGCTTCTTCTAACCCTCAACTTGCAATGCAATTCATTGTGGGAGGGGCTTGCTCCCGATAGCGGTGTGTCAGTGGCATAGGTGTTGACTGACACACTGCTATCGGGAGCAAGCCCCCTCCCACATGGACCGTATTTCAATGTTGGGATTGGTCGAGGTAGTGGCATTGGGTCATGGCGGGTTCTGCATCTCCCATTTTGATTTGCCTGCATCCGCGACTAATGCACTGCAACCGCTACTTCGAAAGTAGCATTCGCCGCCCACACCCCCCATGCATTAATAACCCGACCGGGATCTTCCGGCACAACAAGAGGACATGCCCATGTGGACTAAACCCGCGTTTACCGACCTGCGTATCGGCTTCGAAGTGACCATGTACTTCGCCAGCCGTTGATTCACCGCCGGCCAGCCTTGTGCTGGCCGGTGCTGTGTGGAGGATGCCCCTTTGGTCTGATTGCAATCGCAGCCGGATGGGTTAGTGTGGAGCGCATCTTCCAGAATAATAAAAACAGGCTTACCCATGAGCCAGACTCTGAGCCCGCTGCGTAAATTCGTTTCTCCTGAAATCATCTTTGGTGCCGGCTGCCGGCACAACGTCGGTAATTACGCCAAGACCTTCGGCGCACGCAAGGTGCTGGTGGTCAGCGACCCCGGCGTGATTGCCGCCGGTTGGGTGGCCGATGTCGAAGCCAGCCTGCAAGCGCTCGGCATCGATTACTGCCTGTACAGCGCCGTCTCGCCCAACCCCCGTGTCGAGGAAGTGATGCTCGGTGCCGAGGTGTACCGTGAACACCACTGTGACGTGATTGTCGCCATCGGCGGCGGCAGCCCGATGGATTGCGGCAAGGCCATCGGCATTGTGGTCGCCCACGGCCGTAGCATCCTCGATTTTGAAGGCGTGGATACCCTCCGCGTACCCAGCCCGCCGCTGATCCTGATTCCGACCACCGCCGGCACCTCGGCGGATGTCTCGCAGTTCGTGATCATCTCCAATCAGCAGGAGCGCATGAAGTTCTCCATCGTCAGCAAGGCGGTGGTGCCGGATGTGTCGCTGATCGACCCGGAAACCACCGCCAGCATGGACCCGTTCCTGTCGGCCTGTACCGGCATTGACGCGTTGGTGCATGCCATCGAAGCGTTCGTCTCCACCGGCCACGGCCCGCTCACCGATCCTCACGCGTTGGAAGCGATGCGCCTGATCAACGGCAACCTGGTGCAGATGATCGCCAACCCCGGCGATATCGCCCTGCGCGAGAAGATCATGCTCGGCAGCATGCAGGCCGGGCTGGCGTTTTCCAATGCGATCCTCGGCGCGGTGCATGCCATGTCCCACAGCCTGGGCGGGTTTCTCGATTTGCCCCATGGCCTGTGCAACGCGGTGCTGGTGGAGCATGTGGTGGCGTTCAATTACAACTCGGCGCCGGAGCGTTTCCAGGTGATCGCCGAGACGTTCGGCATCGACTGCCGGGGGCTCAACCATCGACAGATCTGCGGGCGCCTGGTGGACCATCTGATCGCGCTGAAACATGCGATTGGCTTCCACGAAACCCTGGGGCTGCATGGGGTGCGTGTGGCGGATATTCCGTTCCTGTCGCGCCATGCGATGCACGACCCCTGCATCCTCACCAACCCTCGGGAGTCGAGCCAGCGTGACGTCGAGGTCGTCTATGGCGAAGCTCTCTGACGACCAGCAGCGCGCCCTCGCCGGGTTGCTGGGCCTTGGCGACCAGTCGGCGCGCAAGAGCCATTACCCGGAACTCACCGCACGGCTGGATGAGTTGGAGGCCGAACGCAAGCGCTACATCCGTCTCAACGACGAGCTGGAACAACGGGTGGCCGCACGTACCGATGAACTGCTGGAAGCCAACCACAACCTGCAACAGCAGATCGCCCAGCGCGAACGGATCGAACAGGACCTGCGCGACGCTCGCGACGCCGCCGAAGCCGCCAACCGCAGCAAGGACAAATACCTTGCCGCCGCCAGCCATGACCTGTTGCAGCCACTGAATGCCGCCCGTTTGTTGATCTCCACGTTGCGCGAACGGCAGTTGCCCAGCGTCGAGCAGGTGCTGGTGGAACGTACGCACCAGGCGCTGGAAGGCGCCGAGGACCTGCTGACGGACTTGCTCG
Source organism: Pseudomonas palleroniana (assembly GCF_022836895.1). NCBI lineage: Bacteria > Pseudomonadati > Pseudomonadota > Gammaproteobacteria > Pseudomonadales > Pseudomonadaceae > Pseudomonas > Pseudomonas palleroniana. The sequence goes on from NZ_CP092411.1 coordinate 2,841,341, forward strand.
ATATCTCGCGCCTGGACCAGGCGGCGGTCAAGCCGGACATGGCCGTGTATCGGCTCGATGAGCTGTTTGCGCCGCTGGTTTCGGAGTTTCAGTCGGTGGCCCAGGCGTCGGGGCTGAACCTGCGGGTGCACACCGGCCGCTATGCGATCCGCAGCGACTTGCGGTTGTTGACGCGCATCTTGCGTAACTTCTTGAGCAATGCCTGCCGCTATACCGATGAGGGCTGTATCCTGCTCGGCGCGCGCCGCCGGGGCGATCGCCTGCGCCTCGAGGTCTGGGATACCGGGCGTGGTATTGCGGCGGACCGGCTGGAGGCGATCTTCCTGGAGTTCAACCAGCTCGACGTCGGCCGTGCGGCGGACCGCAAGGGCGTCGGGCTGGGCCTGGCGATTGTCGAGCGGATCGCCGAGATCCTCGGCCACCCGGTGGCGGTGCGGTCCTGGCCGGGGCGCGGTTCGATGTTCAGTATTGAGGTGCCGATGAGCGCCGAGATGCCTGCGGCAATCACCCAACTGCCGGTGCAAGCGACGACCGGCAACCCGCTGCCGGGGCGGCGTTTACTGGTGATCGACAACGAAGTGAGCATCCTCGACAGCATGCGTGCATTGCTCGGCCAATGGGGCTGCGAAGTGCTGACCGCCACCGACCAGGCGGGCGCATTGCTGGCGTTGCAGGGCAGGGCGCCGGAGCTGATCCTGGCGGACTACCACCTGGACCATGGGGTGCTGGGGTGCGAGGTGGTCAAGCACCTGCGCGAGCATTTCGGGCAGAAGATTGCGGCGGTGATCATTACCGCCGACCGCACCGACCAATGCCGCCGCGCGTTGCGCCGGCTGGATGCGCCGTTGCTGAATAAGCCGGTCAAACCGGGCAAGTTGCGCGCAGTGTTGAGCCAGTTATTGGCCTAGGGTGTTGATACCTGTCAACACGCGACGCGACGCTTTGCCTCATGCTCCAGGCCCGATCCAGAGGCCCGGAGCCGCCCATGAACGCCCCTGCTACAACCGCTGCATCCTTCAAGTTACCCCTGGGCCTGGTGGTCGCCGTACTGGTGATGGTCGGCGTGCTGTGGTTGCCGCTGCCGGTCGACCTGCCCGTTGCTGGGCAGCGTATGCTGGCGATCCTCGCGTTTGCCGTGGTGGTGTGGATCAGCGAAGCGGTGTCCTATGAAGCCAGCGCGATCATGATCACCTCGCTCATGGCGTTTTTGCTCGGCACTGCACCCTCGCTGCAAGACCCGACGCAACTGATCGGCTCCAGCCCGGCCATCAGCATGGCGCTGACCGGCTTCTCCAACCCCGCGCTGGCGCTGGTGGCGGGCGCGTTGTTCATTGCGGCGGCGATGACCCACACCGGCCTGGACCGGCGCATTGCGTTGGTGACCCTGAGCCGCGTCGGCACCAGTACCCGGCGCATCCTGCTCGGCGCGATTGCCGTGACGATCCTGCTCAGCCTGGTGGTGCCCAGTGCCACGGCGCGCAGTGCCTGTGTGGTGCCGATCATGATGGGCGTGATTGCCGCCTTTGGTGTCGATAAACGCTCGAACATTGCCGCCGGTATCATGATCGTGGTGGCCCAGGGCACCAGCATCTGGAACGTCGGTATCCAGACCGCCGCGGCGCAGAACCTGCTGAGCGTCGGCTTCATGGACAAGATGCTCGGCCAGCGCGTGTCGTGGATCGACTGGCTGATCGCCGGCGCGCCGTGGGCGCTGATTATGTCGGCCGTGTTGTTGTACCTGGTGCTCAAGCTGCTGCCGCCGGAAACCGACAGCATCCCCGGCGGTAAAGAAGCGGTGGCGCAGTCGCTGCTGGACATCGGCCCCATGACCGGCCCGCAGAAACGCCTGCTCGCCGTGTCGATACTGCTGTTGTTGGCCTGGGCCACGGAAGGGCGCCTGCACAATTTCGACACCACCTCGACCACTTACGCCGGGCTGGTATGCCTGCTGCTGCCGGGCCTGGGCGTGATGACCTGGAAGGATGTGCAATCGCGCATTCCGTGGGGCACGGTGATTGTGTTCGGCGTGGGCATCAGCCTGGGCACGGCGCTGCTGACCACCCACGCCGGGCAATGGCTGGGTTCGCAGGTGGTGGCGCACACTGGGCTGGATCAGGTGGGGCCGTTGGGCGTGTTTGCGATTCTTGGCGCGTTCCTGATCCTGATCCATCTGGGCTTCGCCAGCGCCACGGCCCTGACCTCGGCGTTGTTGCCGATCCTGATTGCGGTGTTGCAGACCTTGCCGGGGGAGTTCAACCGGTTGGGGATGACCATGCTGCTGGGGTTTGTCATGAGCTATGGGTTCATCCTGCCGATCAATGCGCCGCAGAACATGGTGTGCCTGGGCACGGCGACGTTTACGGCCAGGCAATTTGCCAAGGTCGGGGTCTGGGTGACGCTGGTGGGGTATGGGTTGATGCTGGTATTTGCGGCGACTTACTGGAGTTGGCTGGGCTGGATCTGATCGGGAATGCGCTTTAGAGGCATCCGAGCAGCCACAGACTGACGTGAACCCCACCCCAAGATGGCAAGATGAGCGGCTCTCAGGTTTACTATCCCTGAGTCGTGCTTTTACCGACCTCAACCGTCGGTTCATCTAGGTCATCGAATGGACAAATACACCCCTCACACCTGGGAACCCCACGAGCGCCCGAGCCTGCCCGGTTCGCCGTCGACACCGCTGCACCCCACCCACAAACGCTGGCTGTTCGCGCTGGTGGGCGTGCTGGTGGCAATCACCGGGGGGCTGGGGAATGCCCTGGTCATCGCCAACCTGCAATACCTGCAAGGCGCACTGGGGGCGACCACCGCCGAAATGGCCTGGCTGCCCGCCGCCTATGTGATGACCAACGTGTGCATGAACCTGCTGCTGGTGAAGTTCCGCCAGCAGTTCGGCCTGCGCGCGTTTACCGAAGTGTTCCTGGTGCTGTATGCGCTGGTGACCTTCGGCCACTTGTTCGTCAACGACCTCAGTTCGGCCATTGCGGTGCGGGCGGCGCACGGCATGGTGGGTGCGGCGCTGAGTTCCCTGGGGTTGTACTACATGATCCAGGCATTCCCGGCCAAGTGGCGCCTCAAAGCCCTGGTCCTGGGGTTGGGCACCGCGCAGTTGGCCTTGCCGCTGGCGCGCCTGTTCTCCGAAGACTTGCTGCAGATTGCCGAGTGGCGCGGCCTGTACCTGTTCGAGCTGGGCTTGGCGCTGATCTGCCTGGGTTGCGTGTTCCTGCTCAAGCTGCCACCGGGCGACCGTTTCAAGACCTTTGAAAAACTCGACTTCCTCACCTTCGCCATCCTCGCCAGCGGCGTGGCGCTGCTGTGCGCGGTGTTGTCCCTGGGCCGTATCGACTGGTGGCTGGAAGCGCCGTGGATCGGTATCGCCTCGGCCGCCTCGCTGATACTGATCATGGCTGGCCTGGCCATCGAACATAACCGCGCCAACCCGATGCTGATGACCCGCTGGCTGGGCAGCGGCACCATGATTCGCCTGGCGCTGGCGGTGATCCTGATTCGCATGGTGCTGTCCGAACAGTCCACCGGCGCGGTGGGGTTCATGCAGATGTTGAACATGAGCTACCAACAGATGCACACGCTGTACGTGGTCATGCTGGCCGGCGCGATCGCCGGGCTGGTGGTCAGCGCGTTGACCATCAACCCCGCGCACCTGCTGATGCCGCTGGTGATTTCCTTGGCGCTGATGGCCACGGGGTCGGTGATGGACAGTTTTTCCAGCAACCTGACCCGGCCGCAGAACCTGTATATCAGTCAGTTCCTGCTGGGCTTTGGCGGTACGTTCTTCCTGGGGCCGACCATGGTGCTGGGCACGAAGAACGTGCTGACCAACCCGCGCAACCTGGTGAGTTTTTCGGTGATGTTCGGCATTTGCCAGAACCTCGGCGGCCTGATCGGCGCGGCGTTGCTCGGCACCTTCCAGATCGTGCGCGAGAAATATCATTCAAGCATGATCGTCGAGCACTTGACCTTGCTCGACCCCCGCGTGGCCGCACGGGTACAGAGCGGCGGTTCGGCCTATGGCGGTATCGTCGCCGACCCGGAATTGCGTAACCTGATGGGCATCCGCAGCCTCGCCACGGCCGCGACCCGGGAGGCGAACGTAATGGCTTACAACGATGTCTTCATGCTGATCGCAATCATCGCGATACTGACCATGACCTGGATCTTTTTGCGCAGCCTATGGCTGATGAGCACCACCCGAGCAGCCACTCCTCCCGTTCAACCTAGCGGCGTTTCTTCATGACCGAATCGACAACCACGACCACCAACGCCATTGCCTCGACCCCGGAAGGCAGCACCCCACCGGGCTCGACCATTACCGAACCGCGCTCGTTGCGGGTGCGCATCGTCTCTTCGCTGGGCTTTGCCGCGATTGCCATCGTCGGTGTGTTGATCGTGTTGTATGCCTGGCAATTGCCGCCGTTCAGCAGCGCCGTGGAGACCACTGAAAATGCGCTGGTGCGCGGCCAGGTGACGATCATCGGCCCGCAACTGAGCGGTTATGTGTTTGAGGTGCCGGTGCAGGACTTCCAGTACGTGAAAGCCGGCGACCTGCTGGTGCGCCTGGACGACCGCATCTACAAGCAACGCCTCGACCAGGCACTGGCCCAACTGGCGGTACAGAAAGCCGCGTTGGCCAATGTAGTGCAGCAGCGCAACAGCGCCGAAGCCACCATCAAGCTGCGCCAGGCCGCGTTGGCCGATAGCCAGGCGCAGTCGCGCAAGAGCCTTGCCGACCTGCGCCGCAATGAAGAGCTGATCGGCGACGGTTCCGTGTCCAAGCGCGAGCTGGACGTGACCCGTGCGGCGAACGCGCAGACGATCGCCTCGGTGGCCCAAGCCCAGGCCAGCCTGGAAATTGCCCGGCAGGATCTGCAAACCGTGATCGTCAATCGCGGTTCGCTGGAGGCCGCCGTGGCCAGTGCCGAGGCGGCGGTGGAACTGGCGCGCATCGACCTGTCCAACACCCGCATCACCGCACCGCGTGACGGCCAGTTGGGGCAGATTGGCGTGCGCCTTGGGGCCTATGTCAATTCCGGCGCGCAGTTGATGGCCCTGGTGCCCCCGCAGTTGTGGGTGATCGCCAATATGAAAGAAACCCAGATGGACAACGTGCAGGTCGGCCAGCCGGTGACCTTCACCGTGGATGCGCTGAACCACCGCAAGTTTCATGGCACGGTGCAGCATATTTCCCCGGCGACCGGTTCGGAGTTCAGCCTGTTGCAGGCCGATAACGCCACTGGCAACTTCGTCAAGATCGCCCAGCGCGTGCCGGTGCGGATCACGGTCGACCCCGACCAGGCCGAGAGCGAGCGGCTGCGGCCGGGGTTGTCGGTGGTCGTCAGTATCGACACCGCGGGGCGCTTGAAAAACAGCCCGCCTTGAGACCACGCCGCTCAACAGGTGCCAGCGTCACCCAGGCTTGCGACACGCAAACGTAGGTTCGGGTAACCCCTGGGCACCGGGGTTGAGGGCGAACACGCCGCCGGCCAGGGACTGCTCGCTGTGGTCGTCCCGAATCGAGGTGACGAACAAGGTGTCCAGGCGACTGCCGCCGAACGCGCACATGCTGGGTTTTTTCACCGGCACGCTGAGCGAGCGGTCGAGCCGGCCCTCGGGGGTGAAACGGTGGACCAGCCCTGCGTCGTTGGCGCAGATCCAATAGCAGCCGTCGGCATCGACGGCCGCGCCGTCGGGGCGGCCGGGGTGCGCGTGCATGTCGATGAACACACGGCGATTGGACGGTGTGCCGCTCTCCAGATCGTAATCGAACGCCCAGACCTGCTGCACCGACGGATGCGAGTCCGAGACATACATCGTGCGCCCATCGGGGCTGAAGGCCAGGCCGTTGAGGGTGATAAACCCGCTTAGCTGAGCCTGCGGCGTTGCACCTGCGGCGAAGCGATAAAGAGTGCCCTCGGCGGCCCCAAGGCCCATGTCCAAGACCATGCTGCCGGCCCAGAAGCGGCCCTGGCGATCACAGCGACCGTCGTTCAGGCGCATGTCCGCGCGCGGGTGGTCGACGGTCGCCAAGGGGGTGGTGTCGAGGCTGCCGTCGTTGTGCGGGGTGAGTTGGAAAAACCCGGTTTGCATGCCGGCAACCCAGTTGCCGGCGTCGCTACGTGCGATGCAGGCAAGCATTTGCGGGGCTTTCCAGGCCGCGAGGTGGCCGGTGGCGGCGCTCCAGCGTTGCAGGCCGCCGTTGGGAATATCGACCCAATACAGCGCCTGTTCCTCGGGTACCCAGACTGGGCATTCGCCCACGGTGTTGCGGGCGTCGACGATCAATTCAGCGGGCATGGTTCAGTCACCGAAGGGGCCGGCCGCGCAAAACGCACCGCCTTGGTAGACCTTGGCCGGGTCGTTTTCAGCCACGGGTGGCTGGGTTTCGACCTGGGCGCGGAACACTTCGGAGCTGTCCTTGGGCACAAAGCCCAGGTGCGCGGCGTAGCGGTTGTCCCACCAGGTGTCGAGGTTAGCCGACATGCCGTACACCACGGTATGGCCGACGTTGGGGGTGTAGAGCGCACGTTCCAGCAGTTGCGTGAGGTCGTCGAAGCTCAGCCAGGTGTGCATCATCCGGCGGTTTTGCGGTTCGGGGAACGAGGAGCCGATACGGATGCTCACGGTCTCGATGCCGTAACGGTCGAAGTAAAAACTGGCCAGGTCTTCGCCGTAGGATTTGGACAGGCCGTAGTAGCTGTCCGGGCGGCGAGGGGAGTGGGCGTCGAGGATTTCGCCTTGTTTGTGGAAGCCGATCACATGGTTGGAACTGGCGAAGATCACGCGCTTCACGCCGTGGCGGCGGGCGGCTTCGTAGATGTGGAAAGTCCCGCAGATGTTGGCGCCGAGTACCTCTTCAAAGGCGCGCTCCACCGACACGCCGCCAAAATGCAGGATCGCGTCGACACCTTCGACCAACGGGTGCACGGCGTGTTTGTCGGCGAGGTCACAGGGTTGCACTTCTTCAGACGCGTCGGCGGCCGGGGCCATCGGGGCGATGTCCGACAGGCGCAACACCCGAGCATAGGGGCGCAGGCGTTCACGCAGGACTTTGCCCAAACCACCGGCGGCGCCGGTGAGCAGCAGGCGATTGAAGGGTGTGGGCGAGGTGATTGTGGTCATGTGGATTCCATTATTGTTGTAGGTTGTCGTATGACTTGTCTCGAGTATCCTTACGCTCCCCCCAGCTTGTCAACCCGACCTGTGGGAGGGGCTTGCTCCCGATAGCGGTCTATCAGCAATGCTTCCAGTGGCTGACACACCGCTATCGGGAGCAAGCCCCCTCCCACAGGGGATTTTCTGTGTGCTGGGGGTTGTATGATGAGGTGGCCGGAAGTTGGGGCTCAGTCGGCGAGGAGCATCGGCGGGAGCGTGCCGAGCAGGGACACCGCCGCCACCGCTGCTACGCCCAGTAACCACTCCAGCATCACACTGGCCTTCAAGCTGTCCAGGCGTTCCTCACAGCGCTCGATACGCAGGCGGTTCAACAGCGCCAGTGCCAACATGCCCAGCACCAGCAGCACCTTGATCAACAGAATCAGGGCAAAACCATTGAACAAGGGCGTGGGCCATAGCTGCCCGGTGAGCACGCGCACATTGATCAGCCCCGTCACCAGCAACCCGCTGACCAAGCCATAACCCACGCCGCTGAAGCGCTTGATGATGGTTGCCAGCGCATCCTGTCGCGGGTGCCTGAGGATCAATACCAGCAGCAATAGACCACCGAGCCAGGCGCCGACGCACACCAGGTGTACCACCTGGTTGAGGATCAGCAGTTGCCCGCTCAACCCATTGAGCATGGCGCCATGGCCCACCGGTGCCAGCGTGACCAGCAGCAGGCTGATCAACGGCAGGCGCAAGGCCGGCCAGGGTTTGACCAGCGCGATCACCAGCAGCAAGTTCAACAACAGATGCCAGGCCCACACTTGGCCAAAGAAGGTTTTGCCCAGCACCAACTGCACGGTCGCCGGTTGCAGCGCCGCGTTCCAGCTGCCGGCCATGCTGGCGGTGATCAACAACAACCAGGCCACGCCGGAACACAGCGCCAACCCGGCGAGCACGCGGGTGATGTGCAGCAGGTGCCGGTCAAGTGCCGGTTGCCGTTCAGTGCCTGACAACCAGGGCCTGAAGGCACAGGCCCCGAACATCAACAGCACGACGATGAAGTGCACAAAGCGGCACAGCACCAGCAGTGTCGCCATGGATTATTGGCCGACCTTGAAGCTGTATTCGCCGTTGCTCTTGTGCGTGTCGACCGACACCGCGTTCCACACTACTTGATAGTTGCCGGCGGCCAGCGGTGCGGCAGGCGTGACGACCAGGGTCTTCTTATCGGCGTCGGGGGTTTCCAGGCCCTTGATCGCGACTTCGGTGCCGTCCTTGCTCAGCGACACCTTGGTGAAGACGGCTTCGACGCCTTCGCTGAACGTCAGGCGCAGGTCGGCAGGCGCCGCGACGGTGCTGTCGGCCGCAGGCGTCGAGCTCTTGAGGTGGGCATGCGCAAACGCGGCCGAGGCGCCCAGCAGCGATGCGAGCAGGGCGACGGTGGTCAGGGCTTTCTTGATCAACATTGTTCGATACCTTCAGGTTAGGAAGTCGGTAGAGCCATATGCAGCAAGGGAAAGGGTTTGCCTTCGCCATCCAGCGGCGAGCGTGCGACCTGGATGAAGCCATAGTGCAGATAAAACCCCACGGCCTGTGGGTTTTGTTCGTTGACGTCTACCGTCAGGGTGTCATGGCGCGCACGCGCGTGATCGAGCAATTGCCGGCCGATGCCTTGGCCACGGCGGTCGGGTTCGATAAACAGCATCTCGACGTTATGCCCGCCGGTGCCGATGAAACCGGCGATACCCTGCGGGTCTTCATACACCCACACATCCAGGGCAGGCATGGGCAAATAGGTGTCGCGCACCAGGGGCAGCAGACGTTGGATGTCGTCCTCTGGCAGGAAGTCATGGGTGGCGCGTACCGAGCGTTCCCACAGTGCGCCGAGCACGGGATCGTCAGTGGCGACACGAGGTCGGATAGTCATGATCTGGATCCTTGATCGGGAGAGCGATGCTAACCAATCCGTTTTCCAGGGGAAAGGTTCGCGTCAGAAGTTTCATTGTGGTGTGTCGCCGCGCCCTGGAGCCGATGGTAGTCTTGAGGCCATGTTGTTGTCAGGGAGCCCTTATGGGCAATCACAAGATCGGAATTCGTCGAGTCAACGTCGAAAAAATCCTATTGGCGGCGGAAAAAGTCTTCGCGGTGAAAGGTTATGGCAGCACCGCCATGGCCGACATCGCCGAAGAAGTGCAATTGCCGCGCTCCAACCTGCATTACTACTTCACCACCAAGAGCGAACTGTACAGCGCGGTGCTGTTCGACCTGCTGGACGTGTGGAAACAGGACGCCCTCAGCTTCGAAACCTTCGACGATCCGCGTGTGGTGTTGAGCAGCTACATCCGCGCCAAGATGCAGCGCTCGCGCACGCGGCCCTATGGGTCGAAAGTCTGGGCCAACGAAATCATCCACGGCGCGCCGACCCTGGGCCAGGCGCTGGATGAAAGCCTGTACGACTGGGCCAAGATGAAGGAAGCGAAAATTCGCCAATGGGTGGAAGACAAACGCATCCTGCCGGTGGAGCCGTCGAGCCTGCTGTATATGATCTGGGCATCGACCCAGCACTATGCGGACTTTGATCATCAGGTGACGATTCTGAATGATCACCAGCCGCTGTCGGACATGCAGTTCGAGAAGGCCATTCAGACGGTGACCAGTGTGATTTTGCGGGGGATTGGGTTGGAACCTTGAGGTTTGTGTTGTGAGTGGTGGCCTCATCGGGAGCAAGCCCCCTCCCACAAATGACCGCATTCACCTGGAGGTATGCAATCAACTGTGGGAGGGGGCTTGCTCCCGATAGCGGCCTGAAGCCCTACACCGCCTCCCGATAAGGGTTGCGTGGATCCTGCGTCCAATTCAAAAACGGCTTGCCCGTCTCCATCGGCACCATCTCGATACAATCCGCCACCGGGCAGGTGATCTGGCACAGGTTGCAGCCCACGCACTCATCATCGATCACGCTGTATTGATGCGTGCCGTCCGCCAGTTTCACACTCGCGATCGCCTGGTGCGAGGTATCTTCACAGGCGATATGACAACGCCCGCAGCCGATGCACGCCGCCTGATCGATCTTGGCGATGACCTGGTAATTGATGTCCAGGTACTTCCAATCCGTGGTATTGCCCACCGCCCGCCCGGAAAAATCCTGCAGGCTGGTGTAGCCCTGGCTGTCCATCCAACGGGACAGCCCATCCTTCATCTCGTCCACAATCCGAAACCCATGCAACATCGCCGCCGTGCACACCTGCACCGCGCCGCACCCCAGCGCGACGAATTCGGCGGCATCGCGCCAGTTGCCGATGCCACCAATGCCGCAGATCGGCAGGCCCTGGGTCTGCGGGTCACGGGCGATTTCCGCGACCATGTTCAAGGCAATCGGCTTGACCGCCGAACCGCAATACCCGCCGTGGGTGCTCTGGGTGCCGACCACCGGCAGGGCGACCATGCGTTCCAGGTCCACACTGGTGATGGAGTTGATGGTGTTGATCAGCGAGACCGCGTCCGCACCGCCGCGATAGGCCGCCCGCGCCGCCACACGAATGTCGGTGATATTCGGCGTGAGCTTGACGATCACCGGCAGCGAGCAGTACGTCTTGCACCAGCGCGTGACTTGCTCGACATACTCCGGCACCTGGCCTACCGCCGCGCCCATGCCGCGTTCGGGCATGCCGTGGGGGCAACCGAAATTCAGCTCGATACCGTCGCAGCCGGTGGCCTCCACCAAGGGCAGGATGTTTTTCCACGACTGTTCGACGCAGGGCACCATCAGCGACACGATCAGCGCACGGTCCGGCCAGTCCTTTTTGACCTGGGTGATTTCCCGCAGGTTGATCTCCAGGGAACGGTCGGTGATCAGCTCGATATTGTTGATGCCCAGCACTTCACGATTGGCGCCGTAGTGGGCCGAGTAGCGTGACGACACATTGACCGCCGCCGGATCTTCCCCGAGGGTTTTCCACACCACGCCGCCCCAGCCCGCCTCGAAGGCGCGGACCACGTTGTAGGCTTTGTCGGTGGGCGGTGCGGAGGCCAGCCAGAAGGGGTTGGGGGCCTTGATACCGGCGAACACAATCGAAAGATCGGCCATTACGCAGCCTCCACGTTCAGCATGAGTTGGGCGTGCATGGCCTCGGCGGCCAGCTTGCCGTGTTGCACCGCCTGCACGGTGAGGTCCTGGCCGAGGCTGACGCAATCGCCGCCGGCATAGACGCCTGGAATACTGGTGCGCAACTGCTCGTCGACGAAGATCCGCTCGCCGACGCGGTGCAGTTGCTGGGCCAGCGGGTCGTGCAGGGCGGCGTTGTCGAAGCCCTGGCCGATGGCTTTGAAGATGGCGTCGGCGGCCAATTCGAAGGTTTCGCCGGTCGCGTGCAGACGCCCATTTTCCATGTGTGTGCGCAGAAAGCGCATGCCGCGCACACGACCGTGATCATCCAGCAGCACGGCTTCGGGCTGGGCCCAGGTCAGCAGGCGCACCTGGTTGGCCTTGGCAATGTCCTGCTCATGCTGGGTTGCGCCCATGTCCGCCAGGCCACGGCGGTATACCAGGTTCACATCACGGGCACCCAGGCGGGCCATCTGCACGGCCATGTCGATGGCGGTGTTGCCAGCGCCGAGCACAATGCAGCGGTCGGCCAGGGGCAGTTGGGTGAGGTCCTCGGCCTGGCGCAGTTCGCGGATGTAGTCGGTGGCGGCCAACAGGCCGGGAGCCTCTTCGTGGGGCAGGCCGAGTTGTTTGCTGGCGGCCAGGCCGAGGCCGAGGAACACCGCGTCAAATTGCTGGTGCAGCTCGCTCAAGGTCAGGTTATCGCCCAGGCGCTGGCCGTGGCGAATCTCGATACCGCCGACCTGCAGCAGGAAATCCAACTCCTTTTGCGCAAAGTCATCCACCAACTTGTATTTGGCGATGCCGTATTCATTCAGCCCGCCGGCTTTTTCCCGCGCCTCGAAAATCACCACGTCATGCCCGTGCAAGGCGGCGCGATGGGCGCAGGCGAGCCCCGCAGGCCCGGCGCCGACCACGGCGATGCGTTTGCCGGTGGGCGCGGCGCGCTGGAACGGGTGTTCGCTGAATTGCGCATTGTCGATCGCGTAGCGTTGCAACAGGCCGATCAGCACCGGGGCGCATTCCTCGGCGTGGTTACGCACGCAGGCTTGCTGGCACAGGATTTCGGTGGGGCACACCCTAGCGCAACTGCCGCCGAGGATGTTGGCCGAGAGGATTTTCTGCGCCGCACCCTGCACGTTATCGGTGTGGATATTGCGGATGAACGAGGGGATATCGATCTCGCTGGGGCACGCATTCACGCACGGCGCGTCGTAGCAATACAGGCAACGCGAGGCTTCCAGCTGGGCTTGACGACGGTTGAGGGGCGGCGCCAGGTCGCTGAAATGGCTGGCCAGCGTTGCGCCGTCTTCTTGGGGGTGGGGGAGGTGGGTCAGGGTCTGGATCACGGGGTTGGCCTCACGGTTTTGTGGGTTGCCTCTGGCGGGCATTGTTGTTGCCAGTACTGGCCTCATCGGGAGCAAGCCCCCTCCCACAGTCGAATGTGGGAGCGGGCTTGCTCGCGAATGCGCGCTCAGCGGTTCACGGCCACCGGCCTGGAATGCTCAGCCCGTTTGCTCAACTGCTCGAACACCGGCGGATACGCAGGCCGCTCCACATACCGCCCGGCGCCGCGTTCGGCGCGCAGGTCGCCATCGGCCCAGACCAGCTTGCCCTGACTGATGGTGTGGCTCGGCACACCGCGTACGGTCTTGCCTTCGAAGATGTTGAAGTCGACATTCTGGTGGTGGGTCTTGGCGGAAATGGTCCGTGTGCCCTGCGGGTCCCACAGCACCAGGTCGGCATCCGCACCCACCCGGATCGCGCCCTTGCGCGGGTAGAGGTTGAAGATCTTCGCGGTATTGGTGGAGGTCAGCGCGACGAAATCCTGCATCGACAGGCGCCCGGTGTTGACGCCCTCATCCCACAGCAGCGCCATGCGGTCTTCGATACCGGCGGTGCCGTTGGGGATCTTGCTGAAGTCGTCACGGCCGGCGGCTTTTTGTTCGGCGCAGAAGCAGCAATGGTCGGTGGCGGTGGTGTGCAGGTTGCCCGATTGCAGCCCACGCCACAGCGCCTCCTGATGCCCGCGTGGGCGGAACGGCGGGCTCATCACGTAGCCTGCGGCGGTTTGCCAGTCGGGGTGCTGGTAGACGCTGTCGTCCAGCAGCAGGTGGCCGGCGAGGACCTCGCCATACACCGGCTGGCCCTTGCCACGGGCGTAGGTGATTTCGTCGAGGGCCTCCTGGGTCGATACGTGCACCAGGTACAACGGCGTGCCCAGGGTCTCGGCGATACGGATTGCGCGGCTGGCCGCTTCACCCTCCACCTGGGACGGCCGCGACAGCGGGTGTGCTTCCGGCCCGGTGATGCCCTGGGCCATCAGCTTGCGTTGCAGGTGATACACCAGCTCGCCGTTTTCCGCATGCACAGTGGGCACCGCGCCCAGTTCCAGGCAGCGTTCGAAGCTGGCGACCAGCGTGTCATCGGCCGCCATGATCGCGTTCTTGTAGGCCATGAAGTGCTTGAAGCTGTTGATGCCGTGATGGCTGACCAGTTCGGCCATTTCCTCGCGTACCTGCTCGCTCCACCAGGTGATCGCCACGTGAAAACCGTAGTCGGCCGCAGACTTCTGTGCCCAGCCGCGCCACTGGTGAAAGGCTTCAAGCAATGACTGCTGGGGATTGGGAATCACAAAGTCAATGATCGAGGTGGTGCCTCCCGCCAGGCCCGCCGCCGTGCCAGTGAAAAAATCTTCGCTGGCCACGGTGCCCATGAAGGGCAGTTGCATATGGGTATGAGGGTCGATGCCGCCAGGCATCAAGTATTGGCCGCTGCCGTCGAGTATTTCAGTGCCGGCGGGAATATCCAGCTGAGTCCCTATGGCCCGGATTAGACCGTCTGCGCATAAAACATCGGCGCGGTAACTTTCATCATGGGTAATAACGGTGGCGCCACGGATCAACAGCGACATGTCGAGTTCCTCACAGGCTTGACCGGCTTGTGCCAGTTCTAAGTGTTGTAATGCTGCTTTCCGATGCTCGGTTAATTCTTGTCATCGGTGACAGGAATAGAAACTAGCCCGAGATTTTCGATTGGGCAAGAAGATTTTTTATAAGCTTATATCGTATTTAATATATTGATTTATAAGGATAAAAAATAAAAATCACCAAAATGTAGCGATGTCTCACCATTTTGACGCACTTGACAGGTTCTTAAATTGAGCAACATTTCTTATTGCAAATCAGACGCTTGAGAGATGCCTCTTGACGGGGCCGGTAAATAAAAATAATTGTGTTGCACCAGATTGAGTCCTGACGGTTCTGACAACTTCCACGTTATTTAGCCTGAGTAGCGCGGCGAGTGCCTGAGGCTCAATCGGAAAGTTGATAAACATCAGTACGTTATATAAGCGGTGTGGGTTCGAGGTGGGCGGTCGGCACGGTTATTGAGTGCAATGGCGGCTGGCCGGACCCGTGATGTCATGTTGTTAACGCGGTACTCCGGCCACCCAGGTTCAAACCCTGGGTGAGCAACAATAATTCGAAAAAACCGTGGAGCGGCCATGCAACAGAACAGATCGCAAGTCATTGAACGCAACGGCCTGTACGAACTCGACGCCGGCCCCGACGTCCTCGACAGCCCTCGCTATAACCACGACATGGCACCGACCAAGGTGCATGAACGCACCTGGAACAAATGGCACATCACCGCGCTGTGGGTCGGCATGTCGATCTGCGTGCCGACCTACACCCTGGGCGGGGTACTGACGGCCTACTTCGGGCTGACGGTGGGCGAGGCGCTGATGGCGATCTTGCTGGCCAATATCGTGGTGCTGATCCCGCTGACCCTTAACGCGTTTCCCGGCACGAAGTACGGCATTCCCTTTCCGGTGTTGTTGCGTTCGTCCTTCGGCATTCTCGGCTCCAATGTGCCGTGCCTGATCCGGGCGCTGGTGGCGTGCGGTTGGTTCGGGATCCAGACGATGTTTGGCGGGCTGGCGATCCACCTGTTCCTGGGCTCGATTTTCGAGGGCTGGAAGTCCCTGGGCGGCACTGGCGAAGTGATCGGCTTCATGATCTTCTGGACCCTGAACCTGTGGGTGGTATTGCGTGGCGCCGAGTCGATCAAGCGCCTGGAAACCCTGTCGGCACCGTTGCTGGTGGCGGTGGGGATCGGTCTGCTGGTGTGGGCGATGCCGAATGTGTCGCTCAGCGAGCTCATGGCCATCCCACCCAAGCGCCCTGAAGGCGCGAGCCTCACCGGTTACTTCATGGCCGGGCTCACTGCGATGGTGGGTTTCTGGGCCACGTTGTCGCTGAATATTCCCGACTTCAGCCGCTACGCCAGGAGCCAGAAGGACCAGATCCTGGGGCAGATTTTCGGCCTGCCGCTGACCATGTTCCTGTTCGCCGCCCTCGGCGTGATCATGACAGCTGCGTCGGTCAAGCTGGTGGGTGTCAGCGTGTCCGACCCGGTGAGCCTGATCGGGCATATCCAGAGCCCGGTGTGGGTTGCGATTGCCATGGCGTTGATCATTATCGCGACGTTGTCCACCAACACGGCGGCGAACATCGTGTCGCCCACCAATGACTTTCAGAACATTGCGCCCAAGCTGATCAACCGCACCACCGCCGTGATCTTGACTGGCTTGGTGGGGCTGGCATTGATGGGCCACGAGTTGCTGAAAAAGCTCGGGCTGATTGTTTCCGATGTGAGCCTGGAGACCGTCTATTCCAACTGGTTGCTCGGCTATTCAAGCCTGCTGGGGCCTATCGCCGGGATCATGGTGGTGGACTACTTCATCACCCGCAAACAGCAATTGGACCTCGCCGGCCTGTACCGCGATGACATTTACCCTGCTTGGAACTGGAGTGGCTTTATCGCCTTCGGCGTGCCGGTGGTGCTGACCTTGCTGTCGCTGGGCAGCGACGCGTTCAGTTGGTTCTACAGCTACGGCTGGTTTACCGGTTCGGCACTGGGCGGCGTGTTGTATTACGGCCTGAATGCCAAGCGCGGCATCAGCCCGGTCACGGCCAAATCCTCGTTGTGAGAGGTTGAAATGCAATTCAAATGTGGGAGCGGGCTTGCTCGCGATGAGGCCGCGTCAGTCGCTGCAAATGTCGTCTGGAAGAGCGCATTCGCGAGCAAGCCCGCTCCCACATTTTTGGCCTCATTCCATGCCTGGAATCGGGTCAACCCATAAGAAATGTAGCCTGAGGAGATCCCCCATGAACGCTGTGATGGACGTTCTGCAATCCACCCATCAGCACATCAACCGCGACCGCTTGTGGCAGTCCCTGATGGACCTGGCCAGGCTCGGCGCCACGCCCAAGGGCGGCGTATGCCGCCTGGCCCTGACCGACCTCGATCGCAAGGCCCGCGATCTGTTCGTGCAGTGGTGCGAGGAGGCGGGTTGCACGGTCACCATCGACGGCATCGGCAATATCTTCGCGCGCCGCCCCGGGCGCAATCCCAACCTGCCACCGGTCATGACCGGCAGCCATATCGACACCCAGCCCACCGGGGGCAAGTTTGACGGGTGCTTTGGCGTGCTGGCGGGCGTGGAAGTGCTGCGCACGCTCAATGACCTGAAGCTGGAAACCGAGGCCCCGCTGGAAGTGGTGGTGTGGACCAACGAAGAAGGCTCGCGTTTTCCACCGTGCATGATGGGCTCCGGGGTGTTCGCCGAGAAATTCACCTTGGCCGATACCTTGGCCAGGGTCGATGCGGAGGGGGTCAGCGTGGGCGATGCGTTGAATGCGATCGGCTACGCGGGAGCACGTCCGGTCAGCGGGCACAAAGTCGGCGCGTATTTCGAGGCGCATATCGAGCAAGGGCCGATTCTCGAGGACGAGAAAAAAACCATCGGCGTGGTGCTGGGGGCATTGGGGCAGAAGTGGTTCGACCTGAAACTGCGCGGCGTTGAAGCCCATGCGGGACCGACGCCGATGCACCTGCGCAAGGATGCTTTGGTCGGCGCGGCAGCGGTGGTGGCGGCGGTGAATGCAGCGGCGTTGGGACACCAGCCCCATGCGTGTGGAACCGTGGGTTGCCTGCAAGCCTATCCTGGCTCGCGCAACGTCATTCCGGGTGAAGTACGCATGACCCTGGACTTCCGCCATCTGGAGCCGGCGCGACTGGATTCGATGATTGCCCAAGTGCGCAAGGTGATCGATGAGACCTGTGCCAAACATGGCCTGAGCTTCGAGATGGAGCCAACGGCGGATTTCCCCCCGCTGTATTTCGACCAGGGTTGCGTCAAAGCTGTGCGCGACGCGGCCAATGGCTTGGGCCTGTCGAACATGGACATCGTCAGCGGGGCAGGGCACGACGCGATTTTCGTCGCTGAACTCGGCCCGGCAGGGATGATCTTTGTGCCGTGTGAAGGCGGCATCAGCCACAACGAAATCGAAAACGCCACCCCGGATGATCTGGCGGCAGGCTGTGCAGTCTTGTTGCGCGCAATGGTTGCTGCTTCAGCCGCCATCGCCAGCGGCAAACTCGCTGCCTGAAAGCAGCTGAGGAATGTGGGCGGGGGGTGAGCCCTAATGCCAGTCAGTTAATAAGCGACAGAGCGGACGATGGATAACCTGTGGGAGGGGGCTTGCTCCCGATAGGCCGCGCAGCGGCCTCAAAAATGGGCCTGCTACGCATTCCATCGGGAGCAAGCCCCTTTCCACATTGGACTCACATTGAGCCGTGTTTGGCGCTATATCCAGATTGCGTCCCATAGCGGATAGTCGCCTATGCGCTTCACCAATCCCGCTCGCAGCGGGTTGGCCACCACGTATCTGGCCATTTTTACCAAGTCGTCCTCCTTGCGCAGCGCACGGTCATGGAAGCTTTCCTGCCACAGTCGTCCCTTGCGCCCACTCGCACCGTTGACGGTTCGCGTACTTCTGGATTTCACCTGGCACATCAGATCCGCCAGCGAGCCTTTTTTCAGCTCGAGCAACCAATGGAAATGGTCCGGCATGACGACCCAGGCCATGGAGTTCGCCAGCCCTTTGTATTGGGCCAGCCGAAATTGCCAGACCACCAGGCGGCCGAGGTGGAAGTCGCTGAATAGGGGTAAGCGTTCGTGGGTGTTGGTGGTGATGAGATAGATGCGGTTCGGTTCGCTGAAACGACCGATACGCAGGCGGTGTGAAGTGGGTAGATCTGCCATTCCCTGGGCCTCTCTAGATGGGTTTAGAGAGGCTAGATTGGGGAGCGAGAGACTGATGGGCAGGGGTTTGGCTGGATGTGTCTGGGCGGACGCCATCGGGAGCAAGCCCCCTCCCACATTGGCTCTGCGGCGTGCATACATAATGTGTCTGGTCGTAGGACCAGTGTGGGAGGGGGCTTGCTCCCGATAGCGGTCTTCAGCTCATGCGTCAGGTTGCCATCCACCCCCCAACGCCGTGACCAACCCCACGCTCGCCTGTAACTGCCGTGTCTGCACCGCCTGCAATGTCCTTTGCGCCTGCAAGGCTGCGGTTTGTGCGGTCACCACATCCAGATAACTCACCGCCCCGGCCTGATAGCTGTTCATCGCCAGAGACTCGGTATGCTGCGCCGCAGCCGCCGCCGCTTGTTCATCCTGTGCCTCCTGTTGCAAATCCCTTAGCTGCGCCAGGTTATCTTCCACCTCCCGCACGGCCTTCAACACCTGGCTGCGGTATTGCGCAGAGGCTTCTTCAAACTCGGCTTTGGCCTGGCGCTCATTGGCGCTCAAGCGTCCGCCATCAAAGATCGGCAGGTTTACCAACGGCCCCAGCGCCCAGTATCGGTTGCCGGCCGACAGCAGGTTGCCGACGCCTTGGGTCTGCCCGCCAATCAAGCCGGTCAGGCTGAAATCCGGATACCACGCCGCCTTGGCCACGCCAATATTGGCATTGGCGGCAAACACTCGGCGTTCCGCCGCCGCGATGTCGGGGCGACGTTGCAGCAGTTGGCTGGGCAGTTGTGAAGGCATTCCTGGCAAAGCGATCAGTTGCTCACTCGCCGGCAACGTGAAGTCGCTGGCCGCTACGCCGACCAATTCGCCGATGGCATGTTCGGTCAGGTTGCGTTGCCCATGCACTTCATCCCATTGTGCCTTGGCTTCGGCCAGTTGGTTTTGGGCGCGGGTCAGGTCCAGCTCCGAGGCAATCTGGCCTTCATAGCGGCTGCGGGTCAGTTGCAATGCCTGGCTGAAATCATCCAGCGAGCGGTTGAGGATCCGCGCTTGCGCATCCAGCCCATTGAGTTGCACATACAGGGTCGCCAACTGGTGTTGCAGGCTCAGGCGTGCCACCGCCAGGTCGTCTCCGGACGCCTGCGCCTGGGCATCCCCGGCGGCGACCTGATTACGGATCTTGCCCCATAGGTCCAGGTCGTAGCTCAGGGCAAACCCTGCGCTATTGCTGTTGTACACCGACGGCTGCGTGGCGCCGCGCAGTGGCCGTGAATCCGACTGGCGCTGACGCAAGGTTTGTGCGCTGGCGGTGATCTGCGGGAACAGCCCTGCGTGCAGTTGGCTGGCGTAGGCCTGGGACGCATCGAAGTGTGCCAGCGCCGCAGCCAGGTCCGGGTTGGCCTTGAGCAGTTGTTGTTGCAGGTCATTGAGGCGCGAGTCGTGGTAGAGCTTCCACCACTGGGGAGCCAGGTGATCGGACGGTTGCGCGCTGTGCCACGGACCGTCGCTGGTCTGTTCACGGTAGCCGGCCGGCAGGTCCACCGCCGGCACCTGGTAGGCGGGGGCCATCGAGCAGCCTTGCAGCATCAGCAGCATCAATGCGGCGAGGGGTTTAAGCCTTGGGCGCATGCGCACCTCCGGAGGCATCGGCCAGTTGTACCGGGTCACCTTCGCGCAGGGCGTCGGGTGGGTTGTCGACCACGCGGTCGGCGGGTTTCAAACCTTGGTCGACGACCAGGCGCTCGCCGAGGTCGAGGCCGATGTGGATGTCCCGCAGGTGCACGTGGTTCTGCGCATCCAGCACCGCGACTTGGGTGCCTTGGGCGCGAAAGATCAACGCGCTGGCCGGAATGCTGACGCCGTGGGTGTCTGCCGGAATCGGCAGGGTGGCTTCGGCATAGTCACCCGGCAGCAACTCGCCCTTGGGGTTGTCGGCGACGAACTGGGCGAGCAGGGTGCCGGAGCGGCGATCGATGGCGGTGGAGTCGCCGATCAGGCGCGCCTTGAAGTGTTCGCCGGGATGCTCGGGCACTGTCAGCTCGGCTTCAAGGCCCGGGCGGATCACCGCCGCATAGTTCTGTGGCACCGGCACGTAGAGGCGTAGCTGATGCGTGTCGGCGATATCGAACAGCTCCGGGTCGCTATCGGTATCGGCCTTGATCAACTGGCCGATATCGGTGTTGCGTGCGGTGATGGTGCCGTTGAAGGGCGCGCGCAGGGTCTTGTAGCTCTCCAGCGCCGACAGGCGTGCGTAATCGGCAGCGGCGGCTTCGGCGTTGGCTTTGGCGGCGGCGGCATTGGAGGTTTTTTCATCGGCCTCCTGACGCGACACCGAGTGGCTGGCCAGCAGGTTTTGCCAGCGTGTGGCGGTGGTTTGCGCCAGGCGTGCATCAGCCTGTTGCTGAATCAGCCGGGCGTGGGCTTGTGCCACCTGCTGATCGAGGTCCGGGCTGTCGATTTCGGCGAGCACCTGGCCGGCTTTCACCGGGCTGCCGATGTCGACTTTCCAGTCCTTCAAATAGCCGCTGACCCGGGCGTGGATCGGTGCCTTGCTCCAGGCTTCAAGGTGCGCGGGCAAGCGCAGGGTATCGCCGGCGGCGTTCTGTTGGGGTTGGAACACCATCACCTGTGGGATGGCGGCGGTTTCCGTCCAGGCGGTAACCGATTGCTCGTGCAGTGTGCGGGCGTGCAGGCCGTTGGCGACCAACAGGGCGGCCACAGTCAGGCCGCCGACACCCATGAGCATCAAGCGCTTGCGCGAGGGTTTGTGATCAGACGACATGTGAAGTTTCTCCAGCAACAGCGCGAGTAGAGTGACGACCGTGGACCAGGCTGAAGACCACGGGAACAAACAACAAAGTGGCAGTGGTGGCGAGGATCAAGCCGCCGATCACCGCCCGGCCCAGAGGCGCGTTTTGCTCTTCGGAAAGGGCCAGCGGCAACATGCCGATGATCATCGCCAGGGCGGTCATGCACACCGGGCGAAAGCGTGTGTAGCCGGCTTCCAGCGCAGCCTTTAGCGCATCGCCATGTTCGGCCAGGCGTTCGCGGCAGAAGCTCACCACCAGGATCGAGTTGGCGGTGGCCACGCCCATGCACAGGATGGCGCCGGTGAGCGCCGGCACCGACAGCGAGGTGCCGCTGAGGAACAGCATCCACACGATGCCCGCCAAGGCAGCCGGCAAGGCGGTGATGATCACGAACGGGTCGACCCACGACTGGAAGTTGACCACGATCAGCAGGTAGATCAGCACAACCGCACCGAGCAGGCCGAAGCTCAAGCCGCTGAAGGCTTCGTGCAACGCGTCGATTTGCCCATGCAGGCTGATCACCGCGCCTTTGGGGCGCATGGAAGCGGTATCGTCGAGCACTTTTTGCACGTCACGGGCTACGCCCCCCAGGTCACGGCCTTGCACGTTGGCGTACAGGTCCAGGGTCGGTTGGATATTGTAGTGAGTCACCACCGCCGGGCTTTGCACGCGGGAGATGGTTGCCACGCCGCCGAGGATTTGCGACTGCCCATCAGCCCCTGTGACCGGCAGGGCTTCCAGTGACGGCAGGCTGTCCAGGCGGTATTGCGGCGTTGCGGCGACGATGGAGTACGACACGCCGTTCGCCGGGTTCAGCCAGAAGGTCGGCGCGGTTTGCGAGCTGCCCGCGAGGGAGGCGACCATGCTATTGGTCACGTCCTTCTCGGTAATCCCCAGGCCATTGGCACGCATGCGGTCGACGTTGACTTGCAGCGACGGGTAGCCGGTGGACTGCTGGATACGCAAGTCGGCGATGCCTGGAATGTGCGACAGGCGACGTTCCAGTTCCACGGCGTAGGCGCGGTTTTCTGCATCGCTGCGCCCGGAGATTTTCACATCCAGTGGTGCAGGGGCGCCGAAGTTGAGGATCTGGCTGCTGATATCGGCCGGCAGGAACGCGAAGTGGCTGCCGGGGAAACTCTGCGGCAAGGCTTCACGCAGTTTTTTAACGTAGTCGGCGGTGGGCGCATGGTCTTTTTTCAGGCTGACCTGGATGTCGCCATCCTGCGGACCGATAGTGCCGCTGCTGCTGTAGGCCATGTCGATGCCGCTCAGCGGAATGCCGATATTGTCGACGATGGTGTCCAGCTCTTGCGGCGGGATCACTTCGCGAATTCGCGCTTCAATGCGGTCGAACGCCGCCGCGCTTTCTTCGATACGCGTGCCCAGCGGCAAGCGTACGTGCAGGGCCAGGGCGCCGGCGTCGGTGGCCGGAAAAAAATCCTGGCCCAGGCTCGGCAGCAGCAGGAACGAGGCGAGCACGCACGCCAGGAAACCTGCGATAAAGCGTTTGCGGTTGCCCAGCGCCAAGGTCAGCAGGCCGTGGTAGGTGTCGCGGATGTTCGAGAAGTGACGCTCGAAGCCTTGCTGAAAATTCAGCACCGATTGCAGCAGGCGATTGCGCGGTTTCTGGTGCTGCTCGCCCTCGTGGTGGTTGATGAATGCATCTTCCGGGTGATGCCCCGCGCCTTGTTCCGGCGTATGTGGCTTGAGCAGGAACATCGCCAGGGTCGGCACCAGCGTGCGCGAGAGGATGAACGAGCTGGCCATGGCAAAGATCACCGCCAGGGCCATCGGCCGGAACAGGTAGCCGGCAATCCCGTTCAGCAGGAACATCGGCACGAACACAATGCAGATACACAGCAGCGAGACGAATGCCGGGCCGACAATCTGCGCGGCGCCGTCGAGGATCGCGGTTTTCACCGCCTTGCCTTGTTCCAGGTGCCAGTTGATGTTCTCGATGGTCACCGTGGCGTCGTCCACCAGGATCCCGACCGCCAACGCCAACCCGCCGAGCGTCATCACGTTGAGGGTTTGCCCGCTGACAGCCAGCAGCGCGATGGCTGACAGCACCGCCAGGGGGATCGAGGCGGCAATGATCAGGGTGGAGCGCCAACTGCCGAGGAACAGCAGGATCATTGCACTGGTCAGCAGCGCGGCGATGATGCCTTCCTGGGCTACGCTACCGACCGATTGCTTGACGAACACCGAGGCGTCACCGAGCAGCGAGGTCTTCAGCGAAGGTGGCAGGGTTTCGTTGATGCGCGGCAGCATCTGGCGAATGCCGTCGATGATCGACAGGGTGGAAATGCTGCCGTTTTTCAGCGCCGGCATCAGTACGGCGCGGTGGCCGTCGACCCGCACGATGTTGGTCTGCGGTGGCGAGCCATCACGCACGTGGGCGACTTGGCCGATGGTGATCAGCGCGCCATCGACGGTCTTGATCGGCAGGTCGTTGAGCTCATCGATGGCCTTGGGGCTGTTGTTGAGCAGAATCGTGTATTCATTGGGGCCGAGCTTGGCGGTGCCCACCGGGATGATCTGGTTTTGCAGCGCCAGGGCATTGCCCACGTCCTGCGCCGACAGGCCTTTGGCGGCGAGTGCCTGGGGGTCGAGGTCGAGGGTGATCTGCCGCTGCTTGCCGCCCATGGGGGTAGGCATGGCCAGGCCGGGCAGGGCACTTAAAGGCAGGCGAATGTTGTTCTGCACCAGGTCGCGGATCTTGGCTTCCGAGAGGCTGGGGCTGGAGAACGCCATTTGCAGGATCGGCACCGTGGAGGCGCTGTAGTTGAGGATCAGTGGCGGCGTGATACCGGGTGGCATCTGCTTGAGCACGGTTTGTGAAACAGCGGTCACCTGGGCGTTGGCGGTACGGATATCCACGCCGGGTTGGAAGAAGATCTTCACGATGCCCATGCCGGGCAGCGATTGCGATTCGATATGTTCGATGTCGTTGACGGTGGTGCTCAGGGAGCGTTCATAGGTGTAGATCACCCGGCCGGCCATGGCGTCCGGTGACAGGCCGTTGTACTGCCAGACCACGGCGACTACGGGGATGCCGATATCGGGAAACACATCCGTAGGGGTTCGCAGGGCCGCCATCGGCCCGATGATGCAAATGAATATGGCCAACACGATAAACGTGTACGGCTTTTGCAGTGCGGTCTTTACCAGCCCGAGCATGCGTGAACCTCCGAGGGAGCAGGATTGCAAACCCCGGCAGTCTTGCCCGACCCACCTAACACGCACCTTTCAGCCAAATGAAGGAACATTTAGTTAAGCGCTTAAGAACCTTTCATGTGTATTCATTTGTTCTACAAAGGGCTGCTCCCCAAGCTTGTCATCCATCGGACGCGACACATTTCGCTGCGTCTTTTTACTCATGTCCTATGGAGCCCTGCCATGTCACTTAAACCTTTGCTTTTGATTCCTGCCCTCGGTGCTGTGCTGCTGTTGTCGGCGTGTGCCGGCCCGATCCCCAAGGCGGACCCAAGCGAGGCGTGGATCGGTTTGAAAGAAGAAGCCCCGAATGACCTGATGGCCGAACGCGTCGACGGCAAGCGCGTGGATGACGGGCGTTTTTTTGAAGTGCCGCCAGGCGACCATCGCCTGGATGTGACCCTGTTTGAAGAAGAGCCAGGCGACGACAACCAGCAGGACTGCCAGGGACGGGTCGAGTACAAGCACTTCAAGGCGGGTGAGCATTACACCCTGGTGGAGTCGAGCCTCGGCACTACCGTGCGCGCCGTGCTCAAGGATGGTCACGGCAAGGAAGTTGCCGCGACCCAGGACTTCAATTGCATGCCAGGCTAAGCGTGACGTGCCGCCGACGCCTCTGGTGGCTTGGCGGGTGTGACGTGGGGGTGATGATGGCGACGGGTTACGCGCATCACGCCCCACAACATGGCACTGGCGACAGCCAGCCAACCGCAGATCAACAGGAAAATCGTTGTAGCAAGGCTCATTCTGGCCTCCTTTCGCCCCTTGGGGCACACACACTTCTTTATGGACAGTCTAGCTATCGGGCGGTTGCCTGCTATTGACCAATGGTCGAGTCTGTCCAACTTGTTTGCTCTATCCCCGGCGTTTTACTGAGACTCAAGGCTATACCGACGTGGCAGAGCACCCTATGATCTGGAGCCTCACCGGCAGTTGATCAAGAGAGTAAAAAATTGCGGTTACGGTCGAACGTTAAAACCACCCTGTTGCTGGCATGTACCTTGGGGCTTGCGGCGTGTTCCGGGCAGCCGTCGAAACTGCCGGGCCTGCCGGAGCGCGTCGAACTCAATGGTGTGCCGACCTTTCGCAGCGAGGCCTACCTGAGTGGCCCCAGTGCTTTGGCCAGCATGCTGTCGCAACAAGGCATTGTCATGACACCTGGCTTGCTGGATAAGCCACTGCATCTACCCGGCGCGGAGGCAGACCTTGAGCGCAACATGCAGGTGCTGGCTCGCGAATACGGGCTGATGGTGTATCCGCTGGACAGCCAACTGACGGCGGTGCTGGCGCAGGTCGCCGCGGGTTACCCGGTGATGGCGCGGCTCAACCCGAGTTTCTGGTCGGGCACCCGCTATGTCGTGGTGGTGGGGTTCAATCAGCAAAAGAGCACGGTGTTGCTGCGCTCGGGCATGGAGCGACGGCTGTCGATGAGCTTCAGCGACTTTGAGTCAGCGTGGAAGAGCGCCGGTCACTGGGCCATCCTGACCCAGCGTCCGAGCCAGTTGCCCGCCAATGTGGACGCACAGCGCTGGCGTGATGCGGCCAACGCCACGGCGCAGGCTGGGCAGGAGAGGGCGGCGGCGCAGGCGCTCAAGGTGCTGGCGGAGCGCAAATAAAACCGCGCCCAAGGCGCGAGTGTAGTGAGCGGGCTTGCCCCGCGCTGGGCGGCGCAGCCGCCCCAAATCCGGTCACCTCGGTATTCCTGAAACACCGCGGCGTTCTTGTTGGGGCGGCTGCGCCACCCAGCGCGGGGCAAGCCCGCTCACTACAAGAGTTCGGTTGTGGTTACCGGGGGGCTTAGCGGCGCACCTCTGCGGCAATCGGGCGGTTCTTCAGGTTTTTGTCGGCCTTGTAGCGCAACGCGACGTCCGGCACCGACGTGCTCTTGCCGGTCTCGACCCAGTTGCGAATACGACCGGCATCGGCGAAGTGGGTGAATTTGCCGAAGGCGTCCAGGATCACCAATGAAACCGGGCGGTTGCCCATGCTCGTCACCAGCACCAGGCAGTGGCCGGCCTGGTTGGTAAAGCCAGTCTTGGTCAGCTTGATATCCCAGTTGGCGCGGTTGATCAGGTGGTCGGTGTTGGAGAAGCCCAAGGTGTAGTTGGGTTTGCGGAACGACACGGTCTTTTCTTTGGTGGTGCTGAGCTGGCTGAGCATTGGAAACTTGCGCGCATAGGCCAGCAGCTTGCTCAGGTCACGGGCGGTGGACACGTTGTGAATCGACAGGCCGGTGGGTTCCACATAGTGGGTGCTGGTCATGCCCAGCGCTTTGGCCTTGGCGTTCATTGCCGCGATAAACGCGGGGTAGCCGCCCGGGTAGTGGTGAGCCAGGCTGGCAGCTGCGCGGTTTTCCGAGGACATCAGGGCAATCAGCAGCATTTCTTTACGCGGCATTTCGCTGCCGATTTTCACACGGGAGAACACGCCTTTCATTTCCGGCGTGTCCTTGATGTTGATGTCGATGTATTCGTCCATGTTCTGCTTGGCTTCCAGCACCACCAGGCCGGTCATCAATTTACTCACGGAGGCGATGGGTACCACCACGTCGGGGTTGCTGGAATAGATGACTTTGTTGGTCTGTAAGTCGACCAGCATGGCGCTGCCGGAGGCGATTTGCAGTTTGGAAGTATCGCGCGGGGCCTGGGTGGTTTCGGCTGCGTGCGCGAAGGTGCCTGTAAATGCAAAAAATAGGCTGACAATAGAGAGACGAATTTTCACGCGGGTGAACTCGCTAAAAAGTAAGGAAATACCGTTCGGAAACGGGTTTTATGATAAATGCCGTTACATTTTAGGATTATGGCTCAATAACTGTCGAATGTTCTTCTAAACCCGGACGAAAGTACTTAAAAACAAAGAAAAAAGTATTTTAGCAGCGGCAATAAAAAACCCCGCGATAACGCGGGGCTTTTTCAGTACGGCTGGTTATCAGTCGTGCAGGGTTTCTGCTGCATACAGCGTATTTTCCAGCAAGCAGGCACGAGTCATCGGGCCGACACCGCCTGGCACGGGAGTGATCCAGCCGGCGCGGGGCAGGGCGGTCTCGTAGACCACATCACCGACCAGCTTGCCATCTTCCTGACGGTTGATGCCGACGTCGATCACGATGGCGCCTTCCTTGATCCACTCACCCTTGACCAGCCCCGGCTTGCCGGCGGCGACCACCACCAGGTCGGCACGGCCGACGTGGCCGGCAAGGTCCTTGGTGAAGCGATGGGTGACGGTCACGGTGCAGCCGGCCAGCAGCAGTTCCATGGCCATTGGGCGGCCGACGATGTTGGACGCGCCGACGACCACGGCATCGAGGCCGTACAGGTCGACACCGGTGCTTTCCAGCAGGGTCATGATGCCTTTGGGGGTGCAGGGGCGCAGCAGCGGGATGCGTTGTGCGAGGCGGCCGACGTTATAAGGATGGAAGCCGTCGACGTCTTTGTCCGGGCGGATGCGTTCGAGCAACTTGGAGGCATCCAGATGCTCGGGCAATGGCAGTTGAAGCAGGACGCCGTCGATGGCCGGGTCGTCGTTGAGCGTGTCGATCAGGTCGGTCAGCTCCTGCTGGGTGGTCTCGGAAGGCAGGTCGTAGGCCTTGGAAATAAAGCCGACCTCTTCACAGTCTTTACGCTTGTGCGAGACATAAACCTGAGAGGCAGGATCGCTGCCGACCAGGATCACCGCGAGGCCGGGCGTGCGCAGACCTTGCTGGCTGCGCTCGGTGACGCGTTTGGCGATCTGCTGGCGCAGGCTGGCGGCGATTGATTTGCCGTCGATAAGTTGTGCAGTCATTACGCGTGATTAACCATCGAGAGGGGGAAGAAAAGTGCGCGCATTCTCGCACGCCATGACGTGAGGGCAAAGGCGCTTGGTCTGCAAATTGCCCTAACCCCTTAAATAAAATCAGTTTTTTTCAAAAAAGATTTGACGGGTATCAACGCCCTCTATACTATTCGTCGCACTTGTCGGGCACAGCCTAGCACTGGTTAAGAAGGTCGAGCAGAATAGTTGTTCTGCAAGGCTGGAAGCACTTAGTTTGTAATCCTCCAAGAGTACAGATTAATAAGGCGCCCGTAGCTCAGCTGGATAGAGCATCCGCCTTCTAAGCGGATGGTCGCAGGTTCGAGTCCTGCCGGGTGCGCCATTAGGCAGCTTTGGCACAAGTAGCGCTATATGGTGGGCGTAGCTCAGTTGGTAGAGCACGGGATTGTGACTCCCGTTGTCGAGGGTTCGATCCCCTTCGTCCACCCCATATTTAGAAGGGCGCCAGATTAATCATCTGGCGCCTTTGCTTTAAGAGCTTCAAGCGCGGATGTGGTGGAATTGGTAGACACACTGGATTTAGGTTCCAGCGCCGCGAGGCGTAAGAGTTCGAGTCTCTTCATCCGCACCAAATAAAGCTTGGCCCCGTTGAAAAGCAGGGTAGGGCTCAACAAAGAAGTGGTTTGGTTTCTTTGTTAACGCAATATGGTGGGCGTAGCTCAGTTGGTAGAGCACGGGATTGTGACTCCCGTTGTCGAGGGTTCGATCCCCTTCGTCCACCCCATATTCGAAAGGCGCCAGATTTAACAGTCTGGCGCCTTTTTTGGTTTCAGCGGTTCGAATATTCCGCGACTGCAGGTAGTGGGTCGCAAGGGCAGGGCGTTTCGTCGTATTTGTGTATCTCGATGATGCCGCACTGCCTGCCGCCCCGTCTGAGGGGTGGGCCGTCAGGGAGATGGATGACGACTTCCTCTATATATAGAAGGAGCGGCGCAGAGCCCTGGCGTGATGGGCTGTATTTGTCAGCGGGGCGGGGGGCATCAGTGCCTTCGTACCGATAAATTGCCGGCTGTTTTCGGGCGTATTTCCAGTAGGGTGACTTCTTGAGTTTGACCCACTAGAATGCATGCCCTTGATTGGGGTCGGAAATGGCCGGCTAACGTCTGTGCAACGAGGAATATCCATGCAAGTTTCTGTTGAAAATACTACTGCTATCGAGCGTCGCCTGAGCATCACCGTGCCGGCTGAGCGTATCGAGACTGCGGTCAACAAGCGTCTGCAGCAGACTGCCCAGAAGGCCAAGATCGCTGGTTTCCGTCCAGGCAAAGTGCCAATGAGCGAAATCAAGCGTCGTTTTGGTGCCGATGCGCGTCAGGAAGCTGTAGGTGACGTGATCCAGGCTTCTTTCTACGAAGCCGTTGTCGAGCACAAGCTGAACCCGGCTGGCTCGCCATCGATCGAGCCTAAGTCCCTGGAAGCCGGCAAGGACCTGGAATACGTTGCCGTATTCGAAGTGTTCCCTGAGTTTGAAGTGGCCGGTTTCGACGGTATCACCGTTGAGCGCCTGAGCGCTGACGTAGCTGATGCCGACCTGGACAACATGCTGGAAATCCTGCGCAAGCAGAACACCCGTTTCGAAGTGGCCGAGCGCGCTGCCCAGAGCGAAGACCAGCTGAACATCGATTTCGTGGGCAAGGTTGACGGCGAAGCATTCGCTGGCGGCTCCGCCAAGGGTACTCAGCTGGTGCTGGGTTCCAACCGCATGATCCCTGGTTTCGAAGACGGCCTGGTTGGCGCAAAAGCCGGCGAAGAGCGCGTGCTGAACCTGACTTTCCCTGCTGACTACCAGAACCTGGACCTGGCCGGCAAAGCCGCTGAGTTCACCGTGACCGTCAACAGCGTTTCCGAGCCTAAGCTGCCAGAGCTGAACGAAGAGTTCTTCGCGCAATTCGGCATCAAGGAAACCGGTATCGAAGGCTTCCGCACCGAAGTTCGCAAGAACATGGAGCGCGAGCTGCGTCAGGCCATCAAGTCCAAGGTCAAGAACCAGGTCATGGACGGTCTGCTGGCCGCCAACCCGATCGAAGTGCCTAAGGCTCTGCTGTCCAACGAAGTGGATCGCCTGCGCGTTCAAGCGGTTCAGCAGTTCGGTGGCAACATCAAGCCTGATCAACTGCCGGCCGAACTGTTCGAAGAGCAAGCCAAGCGCCGTGTCGTGCTGGGCCTGGTCGTGGCTGAAGTGGTCAAGCAACACGACCTCAAGCCTGACGAAGATCGCGTTCGCGAAATGATCCAGGAAATGGCTTCGGCCTACCAGGAGCCTGAGCAGGTCGTGGCTTGGTACTACAAGAACGACCAGCAACTGAACGAAGTACGTTCGGTTGTGCTGGAAGAACAAGTTGTGGATACTGTTCTGCAGAAGGCTAAGGTGACCGACAAAGCGGTCTCTTACGAAGAAGCAGTCAAGCCGGCGGAAGCAGCACAAGCCGACTGATTGTCCAACTCGTTGGAAATACAACCATAAGCCAGCCTCGCGCTGGCTTATGCGTTTTCAAGACATGACTATTTGGGAGTAACTGCAGAGCATGTTCCGTAATTCCTATATTCAGCAGAACTCTGATATCCAGGCCGCCGGCGGCCTGGTCCCGATGGTTGTCGAGCAATCTGCTCGTGGCGAACGCGCCTACGACATCTACTCGCGCCTGCTCAAGGAGCGAGTGATCTTTCTGGTTGGTCCGGTAGAGGACTACATGGCCAACCTGATCTGTGCGCAACTGCTGTTCCTTGAAGCGGAAAACCCGGACAAGGACATCCATCTCTACATCAACTCTCCAGGCGGTTCGGTGACGGCGGGCATGTCGATCTACGACACCATGCAGTTCATCAAGCCGAACGTGTCGACCACTTGCATCGGCCAGGCCTGCAGCATGGGCGCGTTCCTGCTGACTGCCGGTGCCGAGGGCAAGCGTTTCTGCCTGCCTAACTCGCGTGTGATGATTCACCAGCCACTGGGCGGCTTCCAGGGCCAGGCGTCGGATATCGAAATCCACGCCAAGGAAATCCTGTTTATTCGTGAGCGTCTGAACACGCTGATGGCCAAGCACAGCGGGCGCACCCTCGAAGAAATCGAGCGTGACACCAACCGCGACAATTTCATGAGTGCCGAAGCCGCGCGTGAATACGGGCTGATCGACGCAGTGATCGACAAGCGCCCTGCTTAATATAAGCCGCTCAAAATAGGGCTGGTCGGCATGTCCGACCACCGGCGGGCTTGAAAAAGCCCGCATAAGCCTTCATCTTGTGTTGCAAGCCTATCGGATTTGGATCGAACGAATGACTGACACCCGCAACGGCGAGGACAACGGCAAGCTGCTCTATTGCTCCTTCTGCGGCAAAAGCCAGCATGAAGTACGCAAGTTGATTGCCGGCCCCTCGGTGTTTATCTGCGACGAGTGCGTCGACCTGTGCAATGACATCATCCGCGAGGAGGTGCAGGAAGCCCAGGCCGAGAGCAGCGCGCATAAATTGCCTTCGCCTAAAGAAATCAGCGGCATCCTTGACCAGTATGTAATCGGTCAAGAGCGTGCAAAGAAGGTTCTGGCCGTAGCGGTGTACAACCACTACAAGCGCTTGAACCAGCGTGACAAGAAGGGCGACGAAGTCGAACTCGGCAAGAGCAACATCTTGCTGATCGGCCCGACAGGCTCGGGTAAAACCCTGCTTGCCGAAACCCTCGCTCGCCTGTTGAACGTTCCGTTCACCATCGCCGACGCCACCACCCTCACCGAGGCTGGCTACGTGGGCGAAGACGTCGAGAACATCATTCAAAAGCTGCTGCAGAAGTGCGACTACGACGTAGAGAAAGCCCAGATGGGTATTGTCTACATCGACGAAATCGACAAGATTTCGCGCAAGTCGGACAACCCGTCCATCACCCGGGATGTTTCCGGTGAAGGCGTGCAGCAGGCCCTGTTGAAACTGATTGAAGGCACGGTGGCTTCCGTTCCGCCTCAAGGTGGTCGCAAGCACCCGCAGCAGGAATTCCTTCAGGTCGATACGCGCAACATCCTGTTCATCTGTGGTGGTGCGTTCTCCGGTCTCGAAAAGGTCATCCAGCAGCGCTCCACTCGTGGTGGCATCGGTTTCAGTGCGGAAGTGCGCAGCAAGGAAGAAGGCAAGAAGGTGGGCGAGTCCCTGCGTGAAGTCGAGCCTGACGATTTGGTCAAGTTCGGTCTGATCCCGGAATTCGTCGGCCGTCTGCCGGTCCTGGCCACGTTGGACGAGTTGGATGAGGCGGCTCTGATTCAGATCCTCACCGAGCCGAAAAACGCCCTGACCAAGCAATACGCCAAGCTGTTCGAGATGGAAGGTGTGGACCTCGAGTTCCGTACCGACGCGCTCAAATCAGTGGCCAAGCGGGCATTGGAGCGCAAGACCGGTGCACGTGGTCTGCGTTCGATCCTCGAAGGCGTGTTGCTCGACACCATGTACGAGATCCCCTCGCAGTCCGAGGTGAGTAAAGTGGTGATCGACGAAAGCGTTATCGAAGGCAAGTCCAAGCCACTGTATATCTACGAAAACAGTGAGCCGACTGCCAAGGCTGCGCCGGACGCGTAAGCGTTTTGCAGCTGCAGTACCAGCAAGGGGCCTTTCGGGGCCCCTTTGTTTTTGGTGTGCCTTTTGGGGTGGTTTTTCAGGGCGGCTTTTAAATTCATAGGTATTCATGCGTTTAACTGCTGGCATTGAGCTTGTTTTTTTTGCATGCAGCCCCCATCTTGGCTCCAAGCTTATTTTTCAACTGTCATAGAGGCGAAATCATGAAGACAACCAGCGAATTGCCTCTCCTGCCGTTGCGTGATGTCGTCGTCTATCCGCACATGGTTATCCCGCTGTTCGTGGGGCGCGAGAAGTCTATCGAAGCCCTCGAGGCTGCGATGACGGGCGACAAGCAGATCCTGCTGTTGGCCCAGAAGAATCCTGCTGATGATGATCCGGGCGAAGAAGCCCTGTATCGCGTCGGCACCATTGCCACCGTGCTGCAACTGCTCAAGCTGCCTGATGGCACCGTCAAGGTGCTGGTCGAAGGCGAGCAGCGTGGCGCGGTCGAGCGTTTCATGGAGGTGGATGGTCACCTGCGTGCCGAAGTCGCGTTGATCGACGAAGTCGAAGCCCCTGAGCGCGAATCCGAAGTGTTTGTACGCAGCCTGCTCTCGCAGTTCGAGCAGTATGTGCAGTTGGGCAAGAAAGTCCCGGCTGAAGTCCTGTCGTCCCTCAACAGCATTGATGAGCCAAGCCGCCTGGTCGATACCATGGCTGCGCACATGGCGCTGAAGATCGAGCAGAAGCAGGACATTCTCGAAATCATCGACCTGGCCGCCCGCGTTGAACATGTGCTGGCATTGCTGGATGGCGAAATCGACCTGTTGCAGGTTGAGAAGCGCATCCGTGGTCGCGTGAAGAAGCAAATGGAGCGCAGCCAGCGCGAGTACTACCTGAATGAGCAGATGAAGGCCATTCAGAAGGAGCTTGGCGACAGCGAGGAAGGCCACAACGAAATCGAGGAGCTGAAAAAGCGTATCGATGCCGCCGGCCTGCCGAAAGACGCCCTGGCCAAAGCCACCGCCGAGCTGAACAAGCTCAAGCAAATGTCTCCGATGTCGGCCGAAGCCACCGTGGTTCGCTCCTACATCGACTGGCTGGTGCAGGTGCCGTGGAAGGCCCAGACCAAGGTGCGCCTGGACCTGGCTCGTGCAGAAGATATCCTCGACGCCGATCACTATGGCCTCGAAGAAGTCAAAGAACGCATTCTCGAATACCTCGCCGTGCAAAAGCGCGTGAAGAAGATTCGTGGTCCGGTGTTGTGCCTGGTCGGCCCTCCAGGTGTGGGTAAAACCTCGCTGGCCGAATCCATCGCCAACGCCACCAACCGCAAATTCGTGCGCATGGCCCTGGGTGGTGTGCGTGATGAGGCGGAAATCCGTGGTCATCGCCGAACTTATATCGGTTCGATGCCAGGAAGATTGATTCAAAAGATGACAAAGGTCGGTGTGCGCAACCCGCTGTTCCTGCTCGATGAAATCGACAAGATGGGCAGCGATATGCGTGGCGATCCGGCATCGGCTTTGCTCGAAGTGCTCGACCCGGAGCAGAACCATAATTTCAATGACCATTACCTGGAGGTCGATTACGACCTGTCCGACGTGATGTTCCTGTGCACCTCCAACTCCATGAACATTCCGCCAGCCTTGCTGGACCGGATGGAGGTGATTCGTCTGCCGGGTTACACCGAAGACGAGAAGATCAACATCGCCGTCAAGTACCTCGCGCCCAAGCAGATTTCGGCCAATGGCCTGAAAAAGGGCGAGATCGAATTTGAGGTCGAGACGATCCGCGACATCGTGCGCTATTACACCCGCGAGGCCGGTGTGCGGGGGCTTGAACGCCAGATCGCGAAGATCTGCCGCAAGGCCGTGAAGGAGCATGCGCTGGAAAAACGCTTCTGCGTCAAGGTCACTGCAGACTCCCTGGAGCACTTCCTGGGCGTGCGCAAATTCCGTTATGGCCTGGCTGAGCAGCAGGACCAGGTAGGGCAGGTGACTGGCCTGGCATGGACCCAGGTGGGCGGCGAATTGCTGACCATTGAAGCGGCGGTGATCCCTGGCAAGGGCCAGTTGATCAAGACCGGCTCGCTGGGTGATGTGATGGTTGAATCCATCACTGCCGCGCAAACCGTGGTGCGCAGCCGCGCCAAGAGCCTGGGCATCCCCCTGGACTTCCACGAGAAGCACGACACGCACATCCACATGCCGGAAGGGGCGACTCCGAAGGATGGCCCTAGCGCCGGCGTAGGCATGTGCACGGCCCTGGTGTCGGCATTGACCGGCATTCCGGTGCGAGCGGATGTGGCCATGACCGGGGAAATTACCCTGCGTGGTCAGGTACTGGCTATCGGTGGTCTGAAAGAGAAATTGCTGGCCGCGCACCGGGGTGGAATCAAGACGGTGATCATTCCTGAAGAGAATGTCCGCGACTTGAAGGAAATTCCTGACAATATCAAGCAAGATCTTCAGATTAAACCCGTTAAATGGATTGACGAGGTCCTGCAAATTGCGCTGCAATACGCGCCGGAGCCCTTGCCGGATGTGGCTCCGGAGATTGTCGCGAAGGATGAAAAACGCGAGTCTGATTCCAAGGAAAGAATTAGCACGCATTAATGCGTTTAAGCCTGGGGGCTTCCTTGACAGATTTTTAGAGCCCTTGTTATAAAGCGGCTCTTAAGTGTCTGTAGGCCATTCAGCACTGGTTTTTGCTTTCACCAAAAAACTTAGAATCATACTCAATAGATATATAAGGGGACTTAGAGTGAACAAGTCGGAACTGATTGATGCTGTTGCCGCATCCGCTGATATCCCGAAAGCTGCTGCTGGCCGTGCGCTGGACGCAGTTATCGAATCCGTCACTGGCGCTCTGAAGGCTGGCGACTCCGTGGTGCTGGTAGGCTTTGGTACTTTCTCTGTGACTGACCGCCCAGCTCGCGTTGGCCGCAACCCACAGACTGGCAAAGCACTGCAAATCGCTGCTGCCAAGAAACCAGGTTTCAAAGCCGGTAAAGCCCTGAAAGAAGCCGTTAACTAAGCCTCGTTCAAGCCTTACCTATCCGGGTCAGACGCAGGTCTGGCCTGGCAGCGGAGCGGCACAGCCGACCCAGGTATCCATCGGGTCGCAACGCCGGGGGTGTGGGTTCAAACCCCCGTCCGCTCCGCCAGTTACGAGAAGGCGCATCCTCGGATGCGCCTTTCTTCTATCCGGACTCTACCCACGCTCCACGGTTGCCTAATTTTGAAGTTCAACCGTTTCTGGGGGACGCATGCTGCAGAATATCAGGGACAATTCACAAGGCTGGATTGCCAAGACCATTATCGGGATCATCGTCGCATTGATGGCGTTCACCGGTATCGAAGCCATTTTCCAGGCTTCGACCAACAACAAGCAGGACGTGGCCAAGGTCAACGGTGAAGAAATCACCCAGACCGAATTGAGCCAGGCCGTCGATATGCAACGTCGCCAGCTGATGCAACAGCTGGGCAAGGATTTCGATGCTTCCCTGCTGGACGAGAAATTGCTGC
Source organism: Pseudomonas palleroniana (assembly GCF_022836895.1). Classification (NCBI taxonomy): domain Bacteria; kingdom Pseudomonadati; phylum Pseudomonadota; class Gammaproteobacteria; order Pseudomonadales; family Pseudomonadaceae; genus Pseudomonas; species Pseudomonas palleroniana. Next base: position 2,877,575 of record NZ_CP092411.1, read on the forward strand.
GCGATGCGGCCCTCAAAGGGCTGATCGACCGCAAGCTGTTGCTGCAAGGCGCTGCGAATTCCAAGTTCGGCTTCTCCGAAGCAGCCTTGGACCAAGTCATCCTGCAGACGCCGGAATTCCAGGTGGACGGCAAGTTCAACCCCGAACGCTTTGACCAGGTGATCCGTCAGCTGGGCTACAGCCGTATGCAGTTCCGTCAGATGCTGACCCAGGAAATGCTCATCGGCCAGGTTCGCGCAGGTATTGCCGGCAGCGGTTTCGTGACCGACGCCGAAGTGCTCACATTCGCCCGTCTGGAAAAACAGACCCGCGATTTCGCCACCGTGAATGTCAAGGCCGACCCTGCGGCGGTGAAACTCACCGACGACGAGGTCAAGGCTTACTACGACCAGCACGCCAAAGAGTTCATGACCCCGGACCAGGTGGTCATCGACTACCTGGAACTGAAGAAGTCATCCTTCTTCGACCAGGTCACCGTCAAGGACGATGAACTGCAGGCTGCCTATCAGAAAGAAACCGCCAACCTCGCTGAACAGCGTCGCGCCGCGCACATTCTGATTGAAGTCAATGACAAGACCACCGACGCGCAAGCCAAGGCCAAGCTCGAGGAAATCCAGGCGCGCCTGGCCAAGGGCGAGAAGTTCGAAGCCCTGGCCAAGGAGTTCTCCCAGGACCCGGGTTCGGCCAACAATGGCGGTGACCTCGGTTTCGCCGGCCCTGGCGTCTATGACCCGGCTTTTGAAACTGCCCTGTATGCCTTGAACAAGGACCAGGTGTCGGCCCCGGTGCGCACCACCTTCGGTTGGCACCTGATCAAGTTGTTGGGCGTTGAAGCACCGCAGGTGCCATCGTTTGCCAGCCTGAAAGACAAGCTGACCCGCGAGCTCAAGACCCAACAGGTTGAACAGCGTTTTGTCGAAGCCACCAAGCAATTGGAAGACGCGGCTTTCGAAGCCTCCGACCTGGCTCAGCCGGCGTCCGACCTGAAGCTGACCGTGCACACCTCCGCGCCATTTGGCCGTGAGGGTGGTGAAGGTATCGCGGCCAACCGTGCCGTGGTCACCGCTGCGTTCAGCCCGGAAGTGCTGGATGAGGGTGCCAACAGCACCGCCATCGAGCTGGACCCGGAAACCGTCATCGTGCTGCGTGCCAAAGAGCACCTCAAGCCGGCGCAATTGCCGCTGGAGCGTGTTGCTGCGGCGATTCGCACCCAGATGACCAAGGAGCGCGCCAGCGCGGCGGCCAAGGCTCACGCTGACGAAGTGATCGCCAGCCTGCGCGACGGCAAGACCCCGTTGGACCAACCGGTCGACGGCCAGGCCTGGAAAGTCACCGAAGCGGCGACCCGTAACGCCGAGGCTGTTGATCCAGCAGTGCTGCAAGCCCTGTTCCGTATGCCCAAGCCTGCGAGCAAGGACAAGCCGACGTTCACTACCGTGACCCTGGCTGATGGCAGCCTGGTGATCGTGCGCCTGAACGGCGTCAACGAAGCGGCAGCCCCGTCGGACGAAGAAAAGGCGCAATACCGTCGATTCCTCGCTTCGCGCATCGGCCAGCAAGACTTTGCGGCGTACCGTAAGCAGTTGGAAACCCAGGCTGACATCAAGAAGTTCTGATGACGGTTTGAATGAAAAGCCCCCGGCCTGAAAAGACCGGGGGTTTTTTTATGGTGCTTGATCTGTAGATCTGTGACGTTTTACCGACAGGAATATGCGCGCCAAGGTCTCGTTCTGTTGCACAATACCGCCCTGACTGTTTTTCTCAGGATTTTCGATGTCGACATCATTTCACGTGCGTAGCCTCGGGTTGGCGCTTGTGTTGGCGGGCGCCGCGGGCTGCTCGTCGCCCAAGACCGCTATTTATGAACATGAGAACTTCGACGATTCCGGTACGTTTTCCCGTGATTATCCGGTCAGTGCCACGGCGTCCTGCGAGGCGGCGCGGCGGGCGCTGCTGAGCCAGGGCTACATCATCACCAGCAGCGATCCCAAACTGGTGGTGGGCAACAAGAGCTTCCAGCAAACCGGCGAAACCCACATGCAGATCAGCTTCAATGTGGTGTGTGCCAATGATGGCAAGGGCAACAATCACTCGACGATGTTCGCCAACGCCTTGCAGGACCGGTATGCGCTGAAGAAGGTCAACAACTCCGCGAGCCTGGGTGTAGGTGTGCTGGGCTCGGTGTCGATGCCGATCGGCTCCACCGATGACTCGATGGTGAAGGTGGCGAGTGAGACCGTATCGGCACCGAAGTTCTATGAGCGTTACTTTGCGCTGGTGGACGTGTTCCTGCCGCAGGAAGCGAAGCGGGCCGAGAGTAGCCCTGAGAAGCCGAAAGCCGAGCTGGGGGTGCCGGAGCCCAAGGCTGCACCGGCTACCGAGAAGGTCGAGCCACCGAAGGAGGCGCCGACCACCTCATCGCCGGCCGCTGCACCGGCAGCCGTTTCGCAGCCCGCTGTTTCGCAACCAGCCGGTTCTCAGCCTGCCAACTCGCAGCCTGCCAGCTCTCAGCCTGTCACGCCGCCTGTCGAGGCCGCGCCGATTGTGCCGCAAGCAGAGCCTGCACCGGCGCCTACTCGCCCGGACCTGCCGCCGCCGACAGAGGTGATTGCACCCCTGCCGACGCCTGGGCAGTAACTCAGACGGCCGCGGGGTTGGCCTTGTCGACGTTGATCCCGTAGCGGCTGATGGCTTCACTGACTTTTTCACGGCCGATGACACCGTCATCGGCCAGCGCCTTCAAGGCCGCCAGCGCGATGAAGTGCCGGTCCACTTCAAAGAATGCCCGCAGGGTTTCACGGGTATCCGATTGCCCGAAGCCGTCCGTTCCCAGCGCTACAAAGCGTCGGCCGGAGACGAAAGGGCGGATCTGATCGGCGAAGAGCTTCATATAGTCCGTTGCTACCACCAGCGGCCCCGTCTGCCGTTCCAGGCATTGCTCGACGTAGCTCACCCGCGGCTCGCTCTGCGGATGCAGCAGGTTCCAGCGCTCCACCTCATGGCCGTTACGGCGCAATTCAGTCAGGCTGGTTGCGCTCCACACATTGCTTGGCACGCCGAAGTCCTTTTCAAGCAGCTCAGCCGCGGCAATCACTTCGCGCAGGATTGAGCCACTGCCCATCAGTTGCACTTGGGCCTGGTCGCTGGCACTGAGTCGGTACATGCCCTTGAGAATGCCGTCTTCCACGCCTTCAGGCATGGCCGGGTGTGGGTAGTTTTCGTTGAGCAGGGTGATGTAGTAGTAAATATCCTCCTGTTGCACGTACATACGCCGCATGCCCTCGCGGATGATTACCGCCAACTCGTAGGCAAACGTCGGGTCGTAGGATACGCAGCATGGAATCACCGACGACAGGATGTGACTGTGCCCATCGTCATGCTGCAAGCCTTCGCCCATCAAGGTGGTGCGGCCGGCCGTGGCCCCCAGCAGGAAGCCACGCGCCCGCGCGTCGCCTGCCGCCCAGGCGAGGTCGCCGACGCGCTGGAAGCCGAACATCGAGTAGAAGATATAGAACGGCACTGTCATCAGGCCATGGTTGCTGTAGGACGTGCTGGCTGCAATCCAGGAAGAAATGGCGCCGGATTCATTCAGGCCCTCCTGCATGATCTGTCCGTCCTTGCTTTCTTTGTAGTAGCTCAGTTGCCCTGCGTCCTGTGGGGTATAGAGCTGGCCTACGGCAGAATGGATGCCGATCTGACGAAACAGGCTTTCCATGCCGAAGGTACGCGACTCGTCCGGCACGATCGGCACGATTAGTTTGCCCAGGTGTGGGTCCTTGAGCAGCGTGCCCAGGATGCGTACAAAGGCCATGGTGGTGGAGATCGCACGCTCGCCCGTGTCCTTGAGCTGGGTGGCGAAGGCCGACAGTTCGGGAATCTGCAACGGCTCGACCGCGCTGTTGCGCGCCGGTACGTAGCCGCCCAACGCTTGGCGGCGTGCGGCGAAGTAGCGGGCTTCTACGCTGTCGGCGGCGAGCTTCAGGTAGGGAATATCGGCGAGTTGATCGTCAGTGACGTCCAGGCCAAAGCGATCGCGGAAAGCTCGTACCGCATCCGCGCCCATCTTCTTCAATTGATGGTTAATGTTCTGGCCTTCACCCGCTTCACCCATGCCAAAGCCCTTGACGGTTTTCGCCAGGATCACCGTGGGCTGGCCCTTGTGACGCATGGCGGCGGCGTAGGCGTTATAGACCTTTTCCGGGTCATGCCCGCCCCGTGACAGCTTCCAGATTTCGTCGTCGGACATGTCCGCAACTAACGACAGCAACTCCGGGTATTTGCCAAAGAAATGTTCGCGCACATACGCGCCGTTCTGGGATTTGTAGTTTTGATATTCGCCGTCCACACATTCCATCATGCGCTGGCGCAGCAGGCCGCTCTGGTCTTTTTCCAGCAGTGCGTCCCAACCACTGCCCCAGATCACTTTGATCACGTTCCAACCGGCGGCACGGTACAGGCTTTCGAACTCCTGGATGACCTTGGCATTGCCGCGCACAGGGCCGTCCAGGCGTTGCAGGTTGCAATTGACCACGAAGATCAGGTTGTCGAGCTTCTCGCGCCCGGCCATGGAAAGGGCGGCCAAGGATTCCGGTTGGTCCATTTCGCCATCACCGAGGAAGGCCCACACCTTGCGTCCCTGGTGTTGCTTGAGGCCACGCAGTTCCAGGTAGCGCATAAAGCGCGCCTGGTAAGCCGCGGTGATCGGGCCGAGGCCCATGGACACGGTGGGGAACTGCCAGAAGTCGGGCATCAGCCGTGGGTGCGGGTAGGACGAGATACCCTCGCCACCGGCCTCGCGGCGGAAGTTGTCGAGTTGTGCTTCGCTGATGCGGCCTTCCAGGTAAGCCCGGCCATAGATGCCTGGGGCGGAGTGGCCCTGGATATACACCAGGTCGCCATCGACGCTGTCGGTACGGCCACGGAAAAAATGGTCAAACCCTACGTCGTACAGTACGGCAGCTGACGCATAGGTCGCGATATGCCCACCGACGCCTGAGTGTTTGCCCGCACGTAATACCATCGCCATCGCATTCCAGCGGATAAAAGCGTTGGTACGGCGTTCGATGTCCAGGTTGCCGGGGTAGGGCAACTGGCGGTCTACCGGGATGGTATTGACGTACGGCGTGGTGACCCGCCCGTGGAAGTCGCCATGGCGCGCCACGTCGAAATCCAGCAACTGATCGATCAGGTAGTGCGCGCGCGGGCGGCCTTCGGCGGACAATACCGATTCGATGGACTCCAGCCACTCGCGTGTCTCCAGGGGATCATCGTCGTGTCTGAGTGCGTGGTTCTGGGTCATGTGAGGCTCCAGGGTAGGCGGATTTCGTATGACGGGCTCTTTGTGGGAGTGCCGATAAGTGATTGCAATTGCAACTACATGGCGGAATCTAGCGCGGGATGGGCTACTATTGCAACCTTCTTGAAATTCCCGCGGATGGTGTTGCATGGCGTCGAAAGAGCCTGATGTATGGTTTCGTTTTGTCAGGGCCCACAGGACGGTCATCCGTGAAATCGAGCGTCGACTGGCAGAGGCGGGCCTGCCGCCATATGCCTGGTATGACGCGTTGTGGGGCCTGGAAAGCGGCCCCGACGGTACGCGCCGCATGCATGAATTGGCCGATGTGCTGGCCATCGAGCGCTATAACCTCACGCGCCTGGTTGACCGTCTGGAAAAGGACGGCCTGGTAGTGCGTTCCCGCTCAGACGGTGACGGTCGCGCGGCGTTTGCCTCAATCACCGATGCCGGCCGGGGGCTCCGTAAAAAGATGTGGAAGATCTACGAAAGCACAGTGGAAGAGCTGTTTCTGTCGCAGATTGAACCTGCTCAGCGTCAGGCGTTTGCGGACGCGCTGGAGCGCACGGCAGGGCTGGCGATGGAGGCTGGCGTGCAGGTTCGTGGTCGACGTAAACCCTGAGTTCAAATAGGGGGAGCCAGGCTCCCGCACATTTAGTTCGCCCTGCGCTTCATTGCAGTCGGTACCGATTCAACGCTTTTTCCACCTGGCGGACATCGACATGGCCTTCATCCGCCAGTGCTTTCAAGGCCGCCAGCACAATCCAATACCGGGTCGGCGCCGCCGCTTGCACTGACCCCGCGCCCAACGCGATGAACCGCGCGTCCACGTGCGCTGCCAATTGATCGACAATCGCCTGCGGGTAGCCGGTGACGGCAATCACCGGCGCAGTACTCCCAGCCAGGCAATCACGCAAATGGCAACTGCGCCTGGAGGCCGTGGGGTGCAGGCGATTCCAGCGAGCCGCCGCCGCTGCCTCCCGAGCCAGGCGTGTATAGCTGGGGCAGCTCCACAATTGCGCGCTGATATTCCAGTCTTGTTCCAGCAGGCGCTTGGCCTGCACGACCTCCGCCAGCGCCCGGCCGGCGCCGAGCAGCCGTACATCCGCAGATAGGTCGTGCTGGAGCGGGTACATGCCCTTGGATGCGGCTTCATGATTGTGCTCACTCAAGGGCGCTGCCAGTTCATGATCATGGAGGGCGAGGTAGTAAAACCCTGGCTTGCCGTCGACATACAGTGCACGCAACGCCGCCAATACAATCGCTTGGGTTTCCGCGCCCGAGGCGGGGTCATACGGCGTACAGCGCGGGTGAGTGGCCAGCCACAGGGGCAAGGAAGGCTGAGCGCCCTTGGGCCAGGGCGAGGGCAGGTTTTCAATGTCGTTACACAGGATGCCGCGCTGTTGAGTGATGTCCGACAGTGCACTCAACTGCGCCGACGAATGCGCGCTGTGCAGATACAGCAAGGGCCTCTCAGCGGTATTGCGTGCGAACCAGGTAGGCCAATGACTCACGCGCCGGGAGCGTGACTGGCCTCGAATCACCCAGGCCTGACGGCTGGCTTCAAGGGTATTGGCTATGCTGATCAGAGTGCCCAGAGGCGAACTGCCGGCAAGGGTGGCAGAGCTCAAGGCGTCGATACAGAACCGAGCGGCATGTGCGGTGGCGACGTTCATGGAGAGGAACACCTGGCAAGGAAGGCCATTACCCTAATAGAAAATCGCTTTTGATTGCAATTGCAATGATTGCAATAGTTGTTCGACGCGGGTGGGCTAAATCCCCGTAATGCTGCTACGTTTAATCCTTGAGTGCAGGAACGTCATGACGCAGACTTTTTTTCGTCATGACGGCACTTTAGGCTGGCTGTGCAGGTCATTAATCTGCAGCCACATTAAACCTAGCGAGGAGTGACCCATGGACGATTATCAGGAAGAACTGCTGGAGTACCAGGCGTTTGAATTGGACCCGCTGGATCCGGTGGATGACGCCACTGAGCTGTAACCCCGACTTCAGGCGGAATGCCGCTGACTGCGGCGAAATTCCCCTGGGGTCTGGTTGTTCCACCGCCTGAACGCCCGTTGAAACGCCTGGGCCGAGGCAAAACCGAGCAGATAGGCGATTTCGCCGAATGCCAGTTCGGTGTCGCGAATGTAGGTCATCGCCAAGTCGCGGCGAGTGTCGTTAAGAATCGCGCGAAACTGAGTGCCTTCTTCGGCCAGCTTGCGCCGCAGGGTCCAGGTGGGCAGCTTCAAGCGTGCCGCCACTTCTTCAAGGTCCGGTTCCCGGCCGCCATTGAGCATCGGCCCGAGCAAACGGGTGATGCGCTCGCGCAGGCTGCGGGTGCGGGTCAGTTGTTCCAACTCCCTTTCACACAACTGCAGCAACAGATGCCAGGTGCTGGGGCAGTGCTGTGGGTTACGCAGGGCCAGGGTTTGCTGGCCTAGGCGCAGTTGGTTGGCATCCGCGCCGAAGTGAACATCGCCTAGCGCCTGGTAGTGTTCGCTGTATTGCGGCGCTTCGAATTCGATGTCGATACGCTGCGCACGCACGGGCTGCTGGGCCAGGCCCGACAATTGGTGCAGCCAGCCGGCGATGATCGAGTCCACCACAAAACGGTTGTAAGCGTTGTAGGGGCTGATGGAATAAAACCGCAGCCAGGCGCCTTCAGCATCCTCATGAAAGCTCGACTGCCCGCGATAGTTGGAGCCGTACAAGGCTTCGAAGCGCGTCAATGTACGTGCCGCTTCGCGTACGTTGGGCGCCTGGGCGGCTGTGACACCTGCCAGCCCGGCCTGGCTCAAGCGGCTGAGCTGGCCCATGCGCAGGCCCAGGCTGGGGTCGCCGGTCAGTTGGATGGCCGCATGGCCCAGGCGCATATAACGCGGGATCGACAGGCGTGCTCCAGCCTCGGCAAGGCGTGCCGGGTCCAGGCCGTATTGCAGCAGCAAGGGTTGCGGGTCCATACCGTGGCTGTGGATGGCATCGGCCAGGGTGTGCACGAAGCCTACCGACAGATCCCCAAGGCGCACCGGCTTCACGGGTTACAGCCAGATATTCAACAGGCGTGCGCCACGGGCGTCGCTGTCGGCACTGACCTGCCCGTTGCTGTTCAGGAAGCTGTGCCCGGCGGTGCCCAGGTCCCAGAACTGCCCGCGCAGAAATACACTCATGCCTGCCGTGGCCTGGCTGATCGGCTGCTGGCTGATCAGGGTGAGCCGGCGCCAGGCTTCGCCTTCGCTGAGTTCTTCGGGCTTGAGGCTGATTTCAGGCGGCGTGGACACACTTTTGAAGCCGCGCCATGGCCGGTCCCAGGTGTCGCGACCGGTCACGAATGCCGGCACCGCAATCAGCTGTGCGCCTTGCTCATTGAGCTTGCGGTAGTTGTCCGGGTACCAGCTGTCGCTGCCGACCAGAACGCCGAGGCGCCCGGCCGGCGTGTCGACCACGCTGACAAGGTCTTCAGCGCCCGGTTGGATAAAGCCACGTTCGTCATAGATAGGATAGAGCTGGCGCTGCGGCTGGCCCAAGGGCAAACCGTCGGCGCCGAACACCAGGCTGGCGTTGTACAGCGCGCCATGGCCGATCTGCAGTTGCCCCTGGCTCACGTTCGGGTTGGGCAGGGTGATGGAGCCGGCCACCAGGGTGACGCCGAACTCTTTGGCCAGGCCGCCGAACAGTACCTGATAGTCGCGGGCCATCGATGCGGCTTTCATGCGCAGGTAGGCATCGTCCATGCGATTGTCGCCGGTGGCGCTGAGCCAGGCACGGGCAAACAGGAATGGGTTGCTGGCCGACAGCCAGTTCATCGCGTCCTTGAGGTGGATGGCCTGGTACAGCTCGTTTTTCTCGCCGCCCAGCATCAGCCAGGTGCCGATATGCTCCGGCAGCACCACGACGGTCTTGCTGTTGATCAGCCCCTGGTCCCGGGCCTTTTGCAGGTAGGCCGCGAGTTTCAGGTGCAGGCGTTCCAGGCTCTGGTAGTCGGCGGGAAACAGCTCCGGCTGGATGCCCAGCAAATTGCCACGGTCGGCCGGGATGCCTTCGTTGACGGCCAGGGTAATACGCAGGTCCGACAGGTAATGCGCCACAGGGCGCTCCTGGGTCCAGACCAGATACGCGGTGGCGGCGGCAACCAGGGCCAGGGTGAAGCTCAAAGCTAGAAGTTTACGCATGGGGCAACAGACAACAGACCGGGTGCAGGGTTCGCGACTAGGGTAGGGCCCATGGCGCGGCTTGCCAAGGGGCGCTGTACATTTGGATCAATAACTTGTCAGTTTCAGTCATTGAGCGTGGGTTCAGCGCCTCTTAGTCTGTGGGACATAAACCGATGGGGTGTCATACGAACGCCCCACGTCCCGTGATGATCTGTTGTGGAGCTTGACCATGACCGCTGCTGCCTACCCGCATCTGCTGGCCCCGTTGGACCTGGGTTTTACCACCTTGCGCAACCGTACCCTGATGGGCTCGATGCACACTGGCCTGGAAGAAAAGCCTGGCGGTTTCGAACGCATGGCGGCCTATTTCGCCGAGCGTGCCCGTGGCGGCGTGGGCCTGATGGTGACCGGCGGCATTGGCCCGAATGATGAGGGTGGGGTCTACGCCGGTGCGGCCAAGCTGACCACCGATGCCGAAGCACAGAAGCACAAGATCGTGACCCAGGCCGTGCACGAAGCGGGCGGCAAGATCTGCATGCAGATCCTCCACGCCGGCCGTTATGCCTACAGCCCCAAGCAGGTGGCGCCGAGCGCGATTCAAGCGCCGATCAACCCGTTCAAGCCCAAGGAACTGGACGAAGAGGGCATCGAAAAACAGATTCAGGATTTCGTCACTTGTTCGTTGCTGGCCCAGGTCGCCGAATACGACGGCGTTGAAATCATGGGCTCCGAGGGCTACTTCATCAACCAGTTCCTCGCCGCCCATACCAACCACCGTACCGACCGTTGGGGCGGCAGCTACGAAAACCGCATGCGCCTGGCGGTGGAAATCGTGCGCCGTGTGCGTGAGGCCGTCGGGCCGAACTTCATCATTATCTTCCGCCTGTCGATGCTCGACCTGGTGGAAGGCGGCAGCACCTGGGAAGAGATCGTGCAGTTGGCCAAGGCCATCGAGCAGGCTGGTGCGACCCTGATCAACACCGGTATCGGCTGGCACGAAGCGCGTATCCCGACCATCGCCACCAAGGTGCCGCGTGGCGCGTTCAGCAAAGTCACCGCCAAGCTGCGCGGTGCGGTGCAGATCCCGCTGATCACCACTAACCGTATCAACACCCCGGAAATCGCCGAACAGATCCTCGCCGAAGGCGATGCCGACATGGTTTCGATGGCGCGGCCGTTTCTTGCGGACCCTGAGTTCGTCAACAAGGCTGCGGCCGGGCGTGCCGATGAAATCAACACATGCATCGGCTGCAACCAGGCCTGCCTGGACCACACCTTCGGCGGCAAACTGACCACCTGCCTAGTCAACCCACGAGCGTGCTACGAGACCGAACTTAACTACCTGCCGGTCAAACAGATCAAGAAAATTGCCGTGGTCGGCGCCGGCCCGGCCGGCCTGGCAGCGGCGACGGTGGCTGCCGAGCGTGGCCACCAAGTGACGCTGTTCGATTCGGCCAGCGAAATCGGCGGCCAGTTCAACATCGCCAAGCGAGTGCCGGGCAAGGAGGAGTTTTTTGAAACCCTGCGCTACTTCAAGCGCAAGCTGCAGACCACCCACGTCGAACTGTGCCTGAACACTCGCGTGGAGGTGGCGCAACTGGCGGCGGGCGGTTACGACGAGATCATCCTGGCCACCGGTATTGCACCGCGCACCCCTGCGATCCCGGGCATCGACAATGCCAAGGTGCTCAGTTACCTGGACGTGATTCTGCAGCGCAAGCCGGTGGGCAAGCGCGTGGCGGTGATCGGCGCCGGCGGCATTGGTTTTGACGTCTCGGAATTCCTCGTGCACCAAGGCGTGTCCACCAGCCTTGACCGCGAAGCCTTCTGGAAGGAGTGGGGCATCGACACGCAACTGCAGGCCCGTGGCGGCGTGGCCGGGATCAAGCCCCAGCCCCATGCGCCGGCACGTGAAGTGTTCCTGCTGCAACGCAAGACCTCCAAGGTCGGTGACGGTTTGGGCAAGACCACCGGCTGGATTCACCGCACCGGTCTGAAGAACAAGCAGGTGCAGATGCTCAACAGTGTCGAGTATTTGAAGATCGACGATGAGGGCCTGCATATCCGTATTGGTGCCGAAGGCGAGCCTCAGGTGCTGGCGGTGGACAATATTGTGATCTGCGCCGGCCAGGACCCGCTGCGTGAATTGCAGGATGGCCTGGTCGCGGCGGGCCAGAACGTGCACCTGATCGGCGGTGCCGACGTGGCGGCCGAGCTGGATGCCAAGCGTGCGATCAACCAGGGTTCACGTCTGGCGGCCGAGCTGTAAGGCCGCAAGCGGGGCGGTGTTAGACTACCGCCCCGTTTTTCATGCAGATCCCCCGATGGGCCCCTTCGACTGGCTTCCCCGCGCTCCCCTTGAACCCTTGCACCTGGACTGGTTGAAGGGCGTCGAGTTGGCGGTACTGCGCCTGGACCGCATCGACCCGCTGATCAGCGGCAACAAGTGGTTCAAGCTCACCGGGCATCTGGCGCAGGCGCAAACCGCCAGCGGCATCATCAGCCTGGGCGGCGCTTACTCCAACCATTTGCACGCCTTGGCGGCGGCCGGGCAACGCTTGGGTTTCCCCACCGTTGGCCTGTTGCGCGGCCACCCTCAAGACACGCCCACCGTGCTCGACCTGAAAGCGTTCGGCATGCAGCTGCATTGGCTGGGCTACGGCGGCTATCGCGCGCGGCATGCGCCGGACTTCTGGTTGCCTTGGCGCGAGCAATACCCGCACCTGCATCCCGTGCCCGAAGGCGGAGGCGGAATGGCCGGCGCATTGGGCTGCGCGGTGCTGCTGGAACAGGCGCGCGCGCAATTGCACACCTTGGGTTGGGCGGACTATGACGGCTGGTGGTTGGCGGCGGGTACCGGCACGACGCTCGCGGGCCTGGCCCTGGCTGAGGCGGGAGCGCATCCGGTGTACGGCGCCATGGCCGTGCCGGATGATCACGGTGTTGCGCAGAACATCGAGGCGCTCGTGCCGGGCGGTTACGAACTGCTGGACGCCTGCCGGGGCGGCTTCGCCAAAATCGACGCGGTGTTGCGTGACTTTATCGAGGCTACCGAACAGGCGTGTGGCTTGCCGCTGGAGCCGCTCTATACCGGCAAAGCGCTGCTGGCGTTAAAGCAGCAGATCGAGGCCGGACGTTTCAGGGCCGGCACCCGGTTGATCTTCATTCATACCGGCGGCTTGCAAGGCCGCCGAGGGTTCACGGGGTAGCGCGCTTGCCCGGCATCATGCGCAGCGCGGTGTTATCGCGCACGATGTAGTGGTGGTAGATCCCCGCCAAGGCATGCAGCCCGATCAGCCAGTAACCGACGGTGCCGCTCAGTTCATGCCACTCCTTGATCTGCTTGGCCAAGTCTTTGTTTTCGCCGATCAGGGGCGGCAACTCTATTCCGTAGAACATTACGGAATGCCCTTGGGCGCTGACGATCAACCAGCCCAGGATCGGCGTGCCGATCATGAACACGTAGAGTGCCACGTGCATCAGTGTCGCCAGTGCCGCCTGCCAGGGTGGCGGTGCCGGCACGATTTTCGGTGCCACGCCCAGTGCGCGTGCGAACAGCCGCAGCCAGACCAGTACAAAGATGGTCAGGCCGAACATGAAGTGCATTTCCACAATCAATGCCCGACCGCCACTGCCTTTGGGGAAGACCCCACGAAACTCAATGCAGGCGTAAACCACCGCCAGCAGCACCACCATCACCCAGTGCAACGCTATCGACATGGTGCTGTAACGCGTATCGGAATTTTTCCACGGCATCGCTGGGTTCCTCACTCATCAGGGCAAACCTCCGTTCTTTGGCGACGGAGTGCTTTAACTGTATGCCGATTTTGAGTGGTTTGCCTGGCGCAAATACCGTTGTTTTGACCTCTGTCAGCCGCTTTGCGGCATTTCGCCGCGAGCCAGGCGCTGGTTGATCTGCGTGATGACTGCCGGCAGCTCCAGGAGGGTGTCGATCAGGTAGTGCGGGCGCGAGCCTTCGAACAGGTGCTCGATGCGTTTGCGTTCGCAGGCCAACGTGGCGCTGTCCAATGCGCGGAACTGCTCGTAGGTCAGGCCAAGGGCATTGCCGGAACAGGTCAGGGCCACGGTCCACATCCCGGCGCGACGACCTTCAAGAATGCCTGGCACGGTGTCGTCGACCTTCACGCACGCCGCCACATCATCGACCCCCAGCGCGATCACGTTGGCCAGGGCCTGGGCCGGCCATGGTCGGCCGTTGGGCACTTCGTCGGTGGCAACCACATGGTCCGCGATGTAGCCGTGGGTGGCGGCAAGGGCAACCACCTTGTCCATCACTTGCTTGGGGTAGCCTGAGCAGGAACCGATCTTGATGCCTTGCACGCGCAGCCGGGCGATGGTGTCGAGGGCGCCCGGGATCAGCGCTGAGTGCTCGGCGATCTTTTCGATCTGCAGCGGCATGAAACGCTGGTAGATCGCGGTGACGTCATCGTCGGTCGGGCTGCGGCCGAACGCCTTGCGGTAGCGTTCAGCTACCTGCGGCTGATCGCACAAGGTGCGGATGTGGTCCCATTTGCCCATGCCCATCGGGCCGCGGGCTTCGTCGATGGACACCTGCACACCGAACTCGGCGAAGGCTTCGACAAAGATCTGCGTGGGGGCAAAGGAGCCGAAGTCGACCACGGTGCCGGCCCAGTCGAGGATCACGGCCTGGAGGGTGTTGGGGGTTTGATAGTTCATGCCGGCGATCCCTGAGAAGAAAGGTTGATATGCATGGATTGCAGTGCCTCGGCGATGGCGGCGACGGCGGCGTGCATGTCGCTGGCGTCGACCTGGCCGATACAGCCCACGCGGAAGGTTTCCACCTGAGTCAATTTGCCGGGGTACAGGATGAACCCCTTGGCCTTGACCCGTTCGTAAAACGCCTTGAACTGGTAACGCGGGTCTTGCGGGGCGTGGAAGGTCACGATAATCGGCGCCTGGATCGCTGCCGGCAAAAAGCTGTGCAGGCCCAGTTCAGCCATGCCGTCCAGCAGCGCCTGGCAATTACTGGCGTAGCGTTGATAGCGCGCAGGCAGGCCACCTTCCTCGGCGTATTGCACCAGCGCTTCGTGCAGGGCTGCGACCACATGGGTCGGCGGAGTGAAGCGCCATTGACCGGTACTGGCCATGTAGCGGTGTTGGTCGAACAGGTCCATCGCCAAGGAATGACAATTACCCTCGGCGGAGGCCAGGGCGTGCTTTTGCGCAAAAACGAAACCCATGCCCGGCACACCCTCCAGGCATTTGCCCGAAGCGGCAATGAGGGCGTCGAACGGCACCTCGCGGGCATCGATCGGCAAGGCGCCGAACGAGCTCATGGCGTCGATGATCAAGCGCTTGCCGTGGTACTTCACCACCCGGGCGATCGCCGCCAGCGGGTTGAGAATGCCGGTACTGGTTTCGCAGTGAATCAACGCGACGTGGGTGAGGGTGGGGTCCGCCTGCAACAGGCGGTCCACGTCGGCGGCGGTGGTCGGCTCGTCCTCGGCGGTTTCAAAGGCCGTGAATGCGCGGCCGAGCACTGCGCAGATCTTCGCCAGGCGCTTGCCGTAGGCGCCGTTGATCAGCACCAGCACCTTGCCGTTGCGGGGCACCAGGGTGCCGATGGCGGCTTCGACGGCAAAGGTGCCGCTGCCTTGCAAGGGCACGCAATAATGGCTGGCGGCACCGTTGATAATCGCCAGCAACTGCTCGCAGACACCGGCAGTGAGTTGGTTGAAACGGTCATCCCATGAGCCCCAGTCCATCAGCATTGCCTGGCGGGTGCGGGCGGACGTGGTCAGGGGGCCGGGCGTGAGCAGAATCGGCGGGGTCATTGCAGCTCCTCGTGAAGCGGTCGAGTCAATCTACGGCGCCTAAATTGCAGTTTGGCTTGTTATCAATCAAATTGTTTGTTGTTATGCGAGCTATCAGTGAGGTCGATAGCTATGAACCTGTTTCAACTGCGCGCATTCGATGCCGTGGCCCGCGAGGGCAGCTTTACCCGTGCGGCGGCACGGTTGTTTATCAGCCAGCCGGCGGTGACTGGGCATATCAAGGCCCTGGAAGAGCACTACCAGATCCCGTTGCTGCGCCGCACGGCCCGGAGGGTGGAGTTGACCGAGGAGGGCACGCGCCTGGCCGCGATCACGCGGGCGATCTTCGGCCTGGTGGATGAGGCGCAGATGCTATTGGAGGCCAACCGGCAACTGCTGACCGGGCGCCTGGAAGTGGCGGCGGATGGCCCGCACCTGGTGATGCCGATGATTGCCAGCCTGCGCGCGCGTTACCCGGGCATCACCGTCAACCTGCGGTTGGGCAATGCTCAGGAAACCCTGGCGGCGCTGCTGTCCGAGCATGCGGACGTGGCGGTGCTGACCGAGGTGGAGCCGCGCCACGGCCTGCATTTGCAGCCCTTGAGTGAGTCGCGCATCTGCGCGTTGGTGCCGGCGGGCCATGCCTGGGCCAAGCAGCCTGGCGGCATTGACCTGGAGCAGCTCAACGAGGTGATCATGGTGCTGCGTGAACCCGGGTCCATCACCCGGCGTACCTTTGATGACGCCTGCCAGGCGGGCGGTGTACAGCCCAGGGTGTTGCTGGAGCTGGACAGCCGTGAAGCGGTCACCGAAGCCGTCGCCGCGCAATTGGGCGTGGGCGTGGTGTCTTCAATGGAGGTCAGCCCCGACCCTCGGGTACAGGCGATTGCCTTGCAAGGTGATGGGCTGGTCAACCGGCACCTGCTCGGTTGCCTGGAGCGACGTCGCTCATTGCGCTTGATCCAGGCGTTTTTCGAGTTGGCCTCTTGACGGTTTTTTGGTGGATTGGAGCGTTTTTGCCCTATAAACTCTGCCCCCAAAGCGCCGGCCAGTAGACGTTTCGGCGCGATGGATAAAAGAGAGTGAGTCATGGGCGCACAGTGGAAAGTCAAACATAAAGAAGCGGCAGCCAATGCCAAGGGCAAGATCTTCGGCAAGCTGGTGAAAGAGATCACCATCGCCGCCCGTAACGGTGCCGACACCGCGACCAACGCCCACCTGCGTCTGGTGGTGGAGCAGGCCAAAAAGGCCTCGATGCCCAAGGAGACCCTGGACCGCGCCATCAAGAAAGGTGCCGGCCTGCTGGGCGAAACCGTGCAGTACCACCGTGTCACCTATGAAGGTTTTGCCCCGCATCAGGTGCCGTTGATCGTCGAATGCGTGACCGACAACATCAACCGTACCGTGGCGGAAATCCGCGTGGCATTCCGCAAGGGCCAGCTGGGTGCCTCCGGCTCCGTGGCCTGGGACTTCAACCATGTCGGCCTGATCGAAGCCTCGCCGGACACCCCGGACGCGGACCCGGAAATGGCCGCTATTGAAGCCGGCGCCCAGGATTTCGAAGACGGCGAGGAAGAGGGCACCACCCTGTTCATCACCGAGACCACCGACCTCGACGCTGTGCAGAAAGCGCTGCCGGAGCAGGGTTTCACCGTGCTGTCGGCCAAGCTGGGTTATGTGCCGAAGAACCCGGTCAGTGGCTTGACCGATGAGCAGATGGCCGAAGTCGAAGCCTTCCTGGAAGGCCTGGACAACCATGATGACGTGCAGGATATGTTCGTCGGTTTGGCCGGCTGATCTGCAACTCGAGAGATAAGGTCAAAATGTGGGAGGTGGCTTGCTCCCTTCCACAGGGTTTCAGTGCTGTTGTGCAGATTGCAGCAGCGCTTCAATTTCTTCAAAGCTTGGTCGGGCCATTACCTGCGGCTGACAGCAACGCTTTTGCAGCGCTACGAGTTCGCCGCTCCCGCCCGTTTCAACTCGCTCCAACAACTCCCCCAGCAACACCCCAAACGCTCTCACTTCGATACGTTGCAACGCCCTGGTTTCCAACGTGTCCGCCATAGCATGGAACGAGGCCGCGCCAAAATCGCCCAGCAGGCAATCGCCCGCTGCATTCCACAAGATATTGTGCGCGTACAAGTCGCCATGGGTGATGCCCTGCCGATGCAGGTGCGCCGCCACCGACGCCACGCCCCGCAGCATGCGCAACGCCACCTCAAGGCTGAAGCGGGTATCGGCTTCGTAGATATCCCGGGTGCAAGAGTCCCAGCTGGGCAGGGCGGCCAGGTTGCGGTAACTCGCATCGATCAGGTCCATGACCAGCGCGGCCTGGTCGTCGGGGTGGCCGACGACGCGGCCCTGTACCTTGATCAGGTTCGGGTGCAGGCCCGCGGCGATACAGGCTTGCATTTCGTGCAAGGGCGAGCCGTCGCTGGTGATGGTGCCTTTGTACAGCTTGACCGCGACAGGTTTGGCCAAAGGCTTCCACAGGGCTTTGCGGATGATCCCGGACGCGCCCTCGCCGAGTACCTCGGCCAGTTCCAGCTCAGGCCAGGGAATACTCGCCGTCGTGTGCTCATCGGCCGTTACCGCCGCCATTTCCACCGGGTTACCGGCATAGGCCAGCCAGGTCAGGCTCGGTAGGTTCAGCAGCCATTCGGGCAAATGGGTGAAACGGTTGGAGGCGATGCGGATCAGCTCGAGGTTGTGGCAGTGGGCCAGGCTTTGCGGCAAGTGCTCCAGTTGATTGCCGGCCAGCATCAGCTTTTGCAGCAGTGGCCGCTCGCCCAGTTCGTTGGGCAATTGGCGGATGCAATTGTCGGTGAGAATCAGCCAGCGCAGCCGCGGTGGCAGGGCGGCGGCGGGCACATGGCTGATCTGGTTGGCCTTGAAGCCGATCATGCTCAGCTGGGCGCATTGGCCCAGGCATTCCGGCAACTCGGTAAAGGCGTTGTTCGAGCAGAACAGGATGCGCAAGTGGGTCAGGCGGTGAAGATCGTCGGGCAGACTGCTCAGGGCATTGCCGGTGAGGTTGAGGATCTCCAGGGAATCGGCCAGTTCAAATATTTCCGGCGGGAATTCGGTCAGCCCACAGGACAGGTCCAGGCGTCGGGTGCCGGCCAATTGGCCGGC
The DNA here is from genome assembly GCF_022836895.1 of Pseudomonas palleroniana. Classification (NCBI taxonomy): domain Bacteria; kingdom Pseudomonadati; phylum Pseudomonadota; class Gammaproteobacteria; order Pseudomonadales; family Pseudomonadaceae; genus Pseudomonas; species Pseudomonas palleroniana. The sequence continues at coordinate 2,895,952 of NZ_CP092411.1, forward strand.
CTTGAGTTGGGCGAGGGTATTCATGAACGGCGCGATCACTCGGCAAGGTAGGTGTAAATGCCGCTCATGATACCGGGTCGGATGCCCATTGCGGGCAGACCGTTTGTAATTGACTCAGGCGGCTCGCCGTGCGGGCCAGATCGATGGCCTGGCCTTCCATGGCGAGCGGCAGGGGCTGGTGGCCGATCAGGGTCAGGCGCTTATCGCGGTCGTAAAGCACGTCCACCAGGTTGATAAAACGCTGTTGCACGGCGATGGGGCATTCTGCCAGTTGGGGCAGGCCGTCGATGATCCAATGGTCGTAGTCCTGGCACAGCAGCAGGTAATCCATCACCGCCGTGAGTTGCTCGCACAGGTCGTTGAAGGTGAAAGCGATGGTGCGTGTCTGCCGATGGCGGTAAGTCAATTGCCGGGTGCCGACGCTCAAGCGGTGCGGTGGCGAGTCGGTGGCGGGCAGCCCAAGGTCTTCGCGCTGCTGTGCAGTGCCCGGCCACACATATTGCCCTTCGGTAAACCGTTGTTCGGCATGGGCTTGGGGCAGGCTGCGGAAGTCCTGCGGCGAACTGACCTCCAACACGTCCATGCGTGCGGCGATCAGGTCGATCACCGGCTTGAAGCGTTCGTGGTAAAGGGGGTTGGGCAGTAACCCTTCGGGGGGGTAATTGGACGTCACTAACACCCAGATGCCCCGCTGGAACAGCGCCTTGAACAAGCGGCTGATCAGCATCGCATCGCCGATGTCGTGGACATGGAACTCGTCGAAACACAGCACGCGACAACCTGCCAGCAGTTCATCCAGGGTGACGGCCAGGGCATCGGTGTGTTCGCGGTGCTGGAACATGCCCCGGTGCAGGCGGGCGAAAAAATCGTGGAAGTGCACGCGCTGCTTCTCGTCGATCGGCAGCGCCTGGAAAAAACCATCGAGCAGCCAGCTTTTACCCCGCCCCACCGGGCCATGCAGGTACAGGCTGCGTGTGCGCTGACCGCCGAGCAGTTGCCGGGTTTCTCGGGCCAGGGCGGCAATTGCCTGGGTCTGGCCGGTACTGAGGGTGTAGCCCTGTTGCGCGGCTTTTTGTGCAAAGAAAGCGGCGATGGGCGAGGTGTCCGAGGCGTCGGTTTTTTTACCCAGCAGGCGTTGAATCAGGGAAAGCACGGCCAATACGAGTCGCTCTGTGTGGCGGGGGTCGCTTACTTTAGGGGCCTGAGCGCGATTTGACCAATAGAGAAGCAGGCAAGCCGTTATCTCAAAAAGGCATGACGGGTGGGGGATCCTGCGCAAACTGGCAGATTCTTGCTAAATGACTAACCTCATACAAAGTTTGTACCCCTGTATAAGGAATTGGGGCTGTGAAGGGACACACAGTATTGGCCGTCATGGGCGCCATGCTTGGCAGTACGGTCTACGGCGCGCAACTGCAAGTGGTGGTGCGCATCGACGTACAGCGTGGCTGCCAATTGGTGGGCACCACCCGCAGTGCCGGTATCGAACAGCTGGGTGTGCTGGACTTCGGCAGTGGCCCGCGCCTGGACGACCCGGCCGGTCCCTTGAGCGCGGCCCTGATCAGCCAGCGTCAACCGCGCCTTGAATGTAACCCCGATACGCCCTACCAAGTGCGCGTGGACGGTGGCCTGCATGGTGGCGTCGGTGAAGTGCGTTACCTCGCCACGGCTGCGCCTTCGGCCCGGCCCATTCCCTATCGCCTGTACGCTGACGCCGCGCGTCGCATCCCCTTGCCTGTAAATGAACCGTTGAGCGGGCGCGTGCCTGACTCCGGCAGCGTCGACCTGCCGCTGTATGGCCGTATCGAACCGTTGAGGGATATTCCCGCCGTCGGCCGCTATTCCGACCTGCTCAAGGTCACCGTCACATGGTAAGCCGGGGTTGGGCCTTTGTAGCCATGGGCGGCTTGTTGCTGCTGGCGGGTGACGCTGAGGCGGCGGTCAGCGGGCAGATTCAGGCGCGCCTGGTGATCACGGCCAGTTGCGAGGTGAGCAAAGGTGGGGTGACTACGCCGCTCAATGCTACAGGCGGCACCGCCATGCTCGACTTCGGCAGCCAGGGCCCGACCTGGACCAACCCTGTGGGCGCGGTCGTTACCGACGTCACCAAGGCACCGTTGTCGGTGTCCTGCAACCCGTCGGTGGTGAGCAGTTTTAAAGTGACCATCGACGGTGGCACCAATGGTGACGGCACTGTCCGGCGCCTGAGCAATGGTCGTCAGAGCATTCCGTATCAGTTGTCGGCCGATCCGCTGGGGAGAATCTCCTACAGCATCGGTCAGCAACACCATTTCGTCATGACCAAGGGCACACACATCCCGATCCTGTTATTCGGCTTGGTGGTGGCGAATACCAAGGCCTTACCGGCCGGCATCTACACAGACACCCTGACGGTGACTCTGGATTGGTAAACCATGAGGATGAATATCATGCATGCACTTGTCTCCAAAGCAGTTTTCCCCTTGATGGCGCTGGCGTGGGTGTCGGCTGCGCAGGCGGCCACGGTGGCTGGCACGGTGACCTCCACCCTGGTGTTGACCAGCAGTTGCCTGGTCAACGGTGCGGCGGCGACCGGCGGGATGAGTTTCGGTGCGTTGAACTTCGGTACCGCCAATAGCCTGTTCACCCAAGCGACCGGCCAGGTGCTGGGCGGCGGCGGCGGAGCGTTGTCGATCTTGTGTTCGGCCGGTACTTCACCCTCGTTGACGGTGTCCGCAGGGGCCAACGATGGCAAGTCCGCCGGTGGTGGGCGCGCGCTGTACGACGGCGTGGCCAATTACGTGCCCTACGACCTTTACACCGACAGCGGTCACTCGAACCTGTTGGCCATCGGTGGGGTGATCAACCTGGCGCCGAGCACCGGGGTTGCCCAGGCCGTGAATATCTACGGCAAGGCTACCGGCAAGGCGGGGCTGCCGGCCGGCACGTACACAGACACCGTTGCCGTGACCCTGACCTTCTAAGCGCATGAATCGCGTCGTGTGGGCGGCCTTGCTGGTGTGCCTGGGCTGGGGTATGCCGGTGTCGTTGTTGGCGGTGACCAGCCAGTCGTTCCAGGTCAGTGCGACGATCACCCCGGGGTGCCTGGTGGTCGGCGGCGGCACGAATTACGGCAGCCTGGCGTTCGGCACGTACTCAGCGCTGGCGACCAGCACGGCGTCCGTCGCGCTCACCGGGGGTTTGACCTTGCAATGCACGCCAGGGGTCGCGCTGAACATGAGTGTCGATGGCGGTTTGTATAACGCCAGCGGCCGGCGGATGCAGCTCAATAGCGGCACCGCCCAAGTGGCTTACCAGTTGTTTCGGGACGCGGCCTTCAGCCAGAGCCTGGGGATCAGCCAGAGCGTCAGCGTGACCTACAGCAACGCCAACAACATCACCTTGCCGATTTATGGGCGAGTGCAGTTACCGGGCAACCAGCCTGGGGGGACGTACAGCGATACGCTGCAGGTGCAGCTGTCGTGGTAAAGCGATCGGCACAAGGAGTGGGATTTATGGATGCAGCTTCCCGGCGAGGATGGATCGCGGGTGTTATCAGCATGATGGTACTGGGCGTGGCGAATGTGCGGGCTGCCAGCTCCGTGTTGATCTGGCCGATTGACCCGGTGCTGGAGGCCGATCAACAGGCCAGCGCCCTGTGGCTGGAGAACCGCGGCACCGAGACCGCCAACCTGCAAATCCGTGTGTTTGCCTGGACCCAACAGGGTTTCGACGAGCAGTACCACAACCAGCGCGACGTGATCGGCAGCCCGCCGGTGGCGAAGATCGAGCCGGGGCAGAAGCAACTGGTGCGCCTGACCCGTACCAAAGACGTGCCGCCGGGCCAGGAGCTGGCCTATCGCATCATCATCGATGAAATCCCATCGGCCACACCCATCGCCACGCCGGCCGATGGCAAGACCGCTGCAGCGATCCGCTTCCAGATGCGTTATTCGGTGCCACTGTTCGCCTATGGGCCGGGCTTGTGGAGCAAGGACGACGGCACCCGTGATCGCGACCCGAAGGGGGCGGGCAAACCGGACTTGAGCTGGAAGAAGGTCACGGTGGGCGCACGCAACTACGTCGAAATGCGCAACCAGGGCGCCGTGCATGCGCGTTTGACCGATGCCGCGTTCAAACAGGGCGGCCAGCCTCGGCCGCTGGTGGAGGGCTTGTTGGGCTACGTGTTGCCGGGCGCGACCATGCGCTGGCCGGTGCCGGACGGTTTACCCGTTGATCAGCCGCTACAGGTCCGCATCAATGGTGCAACGCAGCTGGAGAGCCTGGCGCCGGGGCGGTAGGGCAATGCGCTAGGGCATGGAGCAGCCCCGGATGTTAACGGATGGAGATGTCCATTGACGGACACAAAGTAGTGGTGAGCCAAGGTCAGGCTCCAGGGTTATGGCGAAGGGTGTGGGTGGGTGGCTTGTCCGGCCTGGCGCTTGCGCCGCTGGGCATGGCTGCACCGTTGCCGCCACCGCCCAGCAGCATGGAGGCCGTTGCTGATGCACAGTTGTTCCTGGAACTGGTGGTCAACCAGCAGGACACCGGCCGTGTGGTCGCGGTCAATCAGAGAGCCGGGCAATTGTTCCTGCCGGCCTCGGTATTGCAAGAGGTGGGCATGAAACTGCCTGCCGACGTCGGTAGCGAAATCGCGCTGGATAACCTGCCGGGCCTGCACAGCGACTACGACAGCCAGGGCCAGCGGCTGGTGCTCACCGTGCCGCCCCTCTGGTTGCCTGAACAGTTTATCGGCAATCGCGACAACTCCCCACGCACTCCCGCGTTGACCAGCTTTGGCGCAATGCTCAACTACGACGCCTATCTGAACGACACCGATGACGCGGCTACTTACCTGGGCGTCTTCAACGAAGTGCGGCTGTTCGATACCTGGGGAACCTTGTCCAACACCGGGCAGTACCGCGCCACCATTGGTCGTGAGACCGTCGGTAGCAGCCTGGATAACGGCTACCGACGGTATGACACGACTTGGCGGTTTTCCGATGATGAACGCCTGCTGACCTACGAAGCGGGGGATGTGATCAGCGCCGCGTTGCCCTGGAGCACTTCGGTGCGCCTGGGCGGGGTGCAGGTGTCGCGGGACTTTGCGGTACGCCCGGACCTGGTGACCTACCCATTGCCGCAATTCTCGGGCGAGGCGGCGGTGCCGTCGTCGGTGGATTTGTTTATCAATGGTTATAAAACCAGCAGTGCGGATTTGCAGCCAGGCCCCTACACCTTGACCAACGTGCCGTTTATCAACGGCGCTGGGGAAGCGGTGGTGGTCACCACCGACACCTTGGGCCGACAAGTGTCGACTACAGTACCCTTCTATGTCACCAGTACGCTTTTGCAACAGGGCTTATCGGACTTTTCGGTAGCGGCGGGCAATCTGCGTCGCGACTACACCGTGCGTGATTTTGGTTATGGCCCTGGGCTGGTCAGCGCTACGTTTCGCCATGGGCTGTCCGATGCCTTCACGTTGGAAAGCCACGCGGAAGCTTCTAACGACCTGACCCTGGGCGGCGTGGGTGGCAACCTGCGAATGGGCACCTTCGGTGTGCTCAACACGGCGATCAGCCAAAGCCAGTATGACGGCAGGACCGGCCAGCAATTGAGCCTGGGCTACCAATACAGCAACCCGCTCTACAGCCTGTCGTACCAACGGGTAGAGCGCCGCGATCAATACGCCGACCTGAGCCTGATCGACACGCCTTACGCCAGCCTCAGCAAACGCAGCCAGCAGGCGACCTTGAGTCTGAACCTCAACGATTTCGGCAGCCTGGGCGTCGGTTATTTTGATGTGCAGGCGGCGGATGATTCACGTACGCGCCTGGTAAACCTGACCTGGAGCAAACCGCTGTGGCGCAACAGCAGTTTTTACCTGTCGGCCAACCATGAGGTGGGCGACAGCAGTTGGGCGGTGCAGGCGCAACTGGTGATTCCGTTCGACGTTTACGGCAGCCTCAGCGTCGGCAGCGAACGCAGCAAGACCGGGCAAAGCCTGCAACGGGTCAATTACAGCCGCGCCGTGCCGGCCGAAGGCGGGGTGGGCGTCAACCTGGGTTACGCCAGCGGTGATGGGCCGGCTTATCGTCAGGCCGACCTGACCTGGCGTTTGCAGTCGGTGCAGTTGCAGGCGGGCGTGTATGGCAGCCGCGACAGCGAAACCCGTTGGGCGGATGCCAGCGGCTCACTGGTGTGGATGGACCATCAGGTGTTCGCCGCCAACCGCGTCAACGATGCATTTGTGGTGGTGAGTACCGATGGCTTCAGCGGTGTACCGGTGCGCTATGAAAACCAGGTGGTGGGCCAGACCGATCGCAACGGCCACCTGCTGGTGCCGTGGACCAGCGCGTATTACCGCGCCAAATACGAGATTGACCCGCTGAACCTGCCGGCCAGTGTGCAAGTCCCCAACGTTGAGCAACGCGTGGCCGTGCGCCGGGGCAGCGGTTATCTGCTCGAGTTCCCGATGCGTCGGGTGCTTTCGGCGAGTATCACGCTGGTCGATGCCCTGCATGCGGAACTGCCCCTGGGCAGCCAGGTACGTCACGAGCAAAGCGGCGCGTTGGCGGTGGTGGGCTGGGATGGCCTGGTGTACCTGGAAAACCTGGCGGCCCATAACACCTTGCAAGTTACCCTCGGCAATGGCCAGACGTGCCAGGCCAGGTTTGAACTGGATACCACTCGGGAACAGGTGCCGCTGATCGGGCCGCTGGTGTGCCAATGACATAAGGAGTGTGCGTGTGCGGGTCAAGGAATGGCTGTGGGGGGTGGCGAGCTTGGCCGTATCGATACCGGTGCAAGCCGCCTGTTCGGCGGTGGCCACCGTGCCGGCCAGCTTCGGCACGGCAGTCAGCTCGATGACGGTACGTACCACGTCCCAGCCCAGTTCGACCACCAACGGTGGCATCAACTGCACACCGGCGTTGCTGTCGGTACTGACGTCCGGTGATCACTTCTACGCGACCATTACCGGTTCGGCGCAAGGCGGCATGCTCGGGCCGACGGGTGATGTCATCAGCTACACGGTGTACGGCAACAACACCGCCTCGTTCCCGATAACGCGGGGCAGCGCATTTGATTTCGGCGGCAGTGGCGGCATTGCCGCGAACTTGGGGCTGGTGTTCGGCCCCGGCACCAAAACCTTGCCACTCTACTTTGCCACCACCGTTGGCAGTAACGTGGCGGCAGGCGTGTACAGCGAGACACTGAGTATTTTATGGAGCTGGAATTATTGCGCGGGCATTGGCATCGGCGGTATCTGCGCAGGGCGCGATATCGGCAGTGGCACCAGCACGCTGAACGTCAGCATGACCGTTGCCAATGACTGTCAGATCACCACGCCGGCGATCGCGTTCGGCAGTGCGCCGGTGGTCAGCGCCTTCACCACCGTCAACGGCCAGGCCAGTGTCGCCTGCACCAAGGGCAGCGCCTACACCGTCGGCCTGGGCGACGGGCAGAACCCGGTGAGTGTGGGCGGACGACGGCAGATGATTTCCGGCAGTAATCTCTTGGCCTACGACATCTTCCAGGGCGCCGGCACCACCCGTTGGGGCAGCGTGGGCGCGTCGCGGCGCGCCAGTGCCTCGGCGGAAATCAACCCCGGCAACGGCCTGGGCACCGGCAGCCAGGTGTTCAACTACAACGCCCGGATCTACACCGACCAGACCACGCCACCGGGTGGCACCTACCTCGACAACGTGGTGCTGGATGTGGGGTTCTAGAACTTCAGCAGCGGCGTGCCCGGCTGGTCCGCCGGCCTGACCATGGCGTAGTTGTAACCGCCGCCGGACCAATACTGCGCCTCTAAACCGTCGGCACTGCGGCTGCCACGGGGCAGGAACCCGTTGTTCGGGCCGGGTGGTCGGATGTAGAAGCTGAGGCGGTGACCTTGTGCGTCCTCGTACAGCACCATGGCGGCCGCGCCTTGATCGGTCGTGAGCAGGCGCCCGCTGACCGGTTTGAAGCCCGATGGGCTGAGGTCGGGCAGGCGATGGGCGCGGTTGAAGTAACGGTCCAGCCACGCCTGCATGGCGCCGCCGTCCTGGGTCTGGTAGTCGGCCGGCATGATGCCGTCCTGGGCGAACAAGCGGAATGCTTGCATCGCATCGGCCATCGGCAACGTCGGCGCTTGAGTGGCTTCGCGGGCATGCCAGCCGCCCAGCCCGCCGAGGCTTACGGCGATCAGCAGGACTGCGGCGCTGGCGACGTGGCGGCGCGTCTGATGCTTGAGGCGCCGGCGAACCAGCGCCGGGTCCAGCTCGGGGTTGGCCGGCTGTTGCAAGGCGCCGCTCAAGGAAGCGCGCAGCAACTGCGCGTCGCGTTGCCATGCGTGCACTTGAGCCGCGGCGTCGGGGTGGGCGGCCAGCCAGGTTTCGAGCACACGGCGGTCGCTCTCCGACAACTGGTGGTCAACATAGGCATGCAAATCGCGTTCGCTGGGGGGCAGGCTGATCATTTGAGTATCCGCAGGGAAGGGCTGGCGATGTCGCCGTCACTGAGTTGGCGCAAGGCTTGGCGTGCCCGGGACAGACGCGACATCACCGTGCCGAGCGGTACGTCGAGGATGTCGGCGACTTCCTTATAGCTCAAGCCCTCGACACTGACCCAGAGCAGCAGGGCGCGTTGTTCGGTGTTGAGCTGGTCGAAGGCTTGCAGGGTCGACTGGGCCATGACCGTGCGTTCTGCCGAAGGGTGCGCGTCGTCACGGCCGGTGAAGAATTCGAGCATGCGCGCATACCGACGGCTGCGCCGGTGAGCGTCGAGGAACTGCCGGTAGAGAATCGAGAACAGCCAGGCGCGCAGGTCACCTTCGCTGCGTCTATCGGCCCAGCGGGTGATTGCCCGTTCCAGGGTCGACTGCACCAGATCGTCGGCGCTGCTGGTGTTACGCGTCAGGGACACGGCAAAACGCCGCAACCTGGGGATGAGTTCACGTAACTGTTCGTCGAGTTCATGCATGGCAGTGGAAGTCTGGTCGGTTGTACTGAGGAAGACGCAGGCCCTTGTAGGTTATTCCATCAGCCGAGAAAAGAAATTCACTCTGTGTTGAGTCAGACGTTTCTGCATAGCTTGAGAGGCTGTAATCGCGGGAGTTGCCGTCTCTCCACCCTTGTAACTGCCAGCACGTGGTTGGCGGTGAAACGATGAGGGTGTGTCCATGACGTTGTCACCAACCGATAAAGCGTATTTTTCACCAGAAGCATTCGCTCATTTACCCGCCGCGCAGCAGTACATGCTTGAAGAGTGGGGCCGGGGGCCGTTGGTTCCGCTCGACGATAGCTGTGTGCACCACGCCATCGAAGCTCAAGCGGCACGGGCTCCTCAGGCCATAGCTGCGGTCGGTTTGGGCCAGCCCATCAGTTATGAACAACTCAACCGCCAGGCTAACCGCCTGGCGGTGCGATTGATCGAGCAGGGGGTCAAGCGCGGCGATACGGTGGCGCTGTTCGTCGAACGGTCGATCCCTATGTTGGTGGGGTTGCTGGCGGTGATGAAGATCGGCGCGGCGTATGTCCCCCAGGACGCCAGGATCGTGCCGCCCGTGCAACTGGCCATGGTCCTCGACACATTGACCAGCCCGGTCATATTGACCCTGTCGAACCTGAGGGGACGTATCCCTGAAACACCGACGCAGCGCTGCTTGTGTCTCGATGACTTTCTCGCCGAAGAACCCTGGGTTGCCCAGGACAATCATCGTCTATTTGCCGTTACTTACCCGGACGATCTGTGTTTTGTGCTGTTCACGTCCGGCACTACCGGGCGCCCCAACGGTGTGCGCGTCACCCATCGCAACCTATGCAATATCCTGCTCACGGAACCGGGGCGGATGGGGATGGCGCCTGGCCGCACCGTGGGGCAGATCCTCAATATCGGTTTTGACATGGCCGCCTGGGAAATGCTTGGCTGCCTGGCCCACGGTGCAACCCTGCTGATCCGTGGCAAGGACATTGCGCAAACGGCAGCACAGTGTGATGTGTTGATCGCGACACCTTCGATCCTGGCCACGCTCGATCCGCAACGTTGCCCCACGATCAAGCAGGTCGCCGTGGCCGGCGAACCTTGCCCCCAGGCCCTGGCTGACCGCTGGGCCAGCCACTGCGATTTCTATAACGGCTGCGGGCCGACTGAAACCACCATCGTCAATACCTTGCACCGGCATGTCCCCGGCACATTGCTGACCATCGGCACACCGACGCCCAACAACACGGTGTATGTCCTCGATGCACAAGGGCGTGCCTGTGAACCAGGGCAAACCGGTGAAATGTGGGCCGGTGGCAAAGGCGTGACAGCCGGCTACCTGGATGATGCTCAACTGACTGCGCAGCGTTACCGGCCGGACCCGTTCCTGGGCGGCGATGCGAGGATGTTTCGCACGCGGGACTTGGGGCGCTGGACGCGTGACGGGCAACTTGAGCACCTGGGGCGTGTGGACGATCAAGTCAAGGTGCGCGGTTTTCGTGTGGAGCTGGATGCGGTGTCGGCTGCACTGGAAGCCGGGGAGGGATGCGTACGCGCCGTCACGCTGAAACTGGACGAGCGAAACCTGATCGCCTTTGTTTCACCGGCCAGCGCCGATATTGAATCTTGCCGGCATCAGAGCGAACAACGCTTGGCCTACTACTGCGTGCCGTCGGCGATCTATGCGCTGGAACAATTGCCCTTGACGGCCAGAGGCAAGGTCGACAAAGCGCTGTTGCTGCAATGGGCGCAACAGAGGCAGGACGTGAAGGAGGCCGGTCATGTTTGATGCACTGGCCCGAGCCCAGATTCCTCCCCAGCCGAGGTTCTGGCGGCGCCTGCGCGCGTGGTCGGTGTTTTCCTATTACAACCGTCTCTTTGCACTGGTCATCGCCTGCAATGCAGGGGTGCTATGGCTGGGCGCGGGGGTGCAGGCCATGGGGACGCAGGCAGTGTCGACGATGGTGTTGATCAACCTTTCGCTGGCGACCTTGGTGCGCCAGCAATACCTGATCAATGGGCTGTTCTGGCTGGCCACCCGCGTGCCGCTGGGATGGCCGCTGGGCATTCGGCGCCGGGTGGCAAAGGTGTATCACTTCGGCGGGCTGCACAGTGGCGGGGCAGTGGCGGCGACAGCCTGGTTCTGCGCCATGTTCGGTATGCAGGTAGCTCTGTACTTGCGCGAGCCTGGTGATGCTTCGTCAAGCGCAATGTGGCTGGGTGCGGTGTTGATGGCATTGCTGTTGTTGATGCTGATCATGGCGCTGCCTTGGATGCGTGGGCATTTTCACAACGCTTTCGAGCGTGTTCACCGGTTTGCCGGATGGGGGGTGCTGCTGCTGTTTTGGGGGCTGACACTGACGGCATCCGTCGAAGATGGGGGGAACCCACTGTCCAGCGGTGCATTTTGGGTGCTGGTGTTACTGACCTTGAGTATCGCCCTGCCGTGGCTGCGCTTGCGCCGGGTGCCGATCGAAACGCTGCGGCCTTCCCGGCATGCGGCAATTGCACAATTGACCCACACCACGCCGTTTGCCGGCTCATCCACGGCGATCAGCCTGAACCCGCTGCTGGAATGGCATTCCTTCGCCAATATCCCTGCGCCGGATCAGGCGGGGTTTCGCCTGATCATTTCACGGGCTGGGGACTGGACGGGGCGGTTCATTGAGCAACCGCCTGCCCAGGTCTGGGTCAAGGGCATTACCACTGCAGGGGTCGCGAATGTGGAGACGCTGTTCAAGTCGGTGCTCTACGTCGCCACCGGCAGTGGCATCGGTCCGGTCATGCCGCACCTGCTGGCAGGCAACGTGCCGATACGGTTGATCTGGTCGACCCGCAGCCCGCGCAAAACTTACGGTGACGCATTGGTGGATGAAATTCTCCGGGCACACCCCCAGGCGCTGATCTGGGACACCGATGAGCGCGGTAAACCTGACCTTGTGCAACTGGCCTATGGCGCTGTCCAGGCTTATGGCATCGAGGCGGTCATCTGCATCGCCAACCAGAACCTGACGCAGCGTGTGGTGCAGGCGTTGGAAGCCCAGGGGATACCCGCTTATGGCGCGATCTGGGATTCCTGAGAACGTGGGGTCGTTGAAGATTATCAATCAGTGGAGGTGCTTATGAATGTATTGGTCGAGCGTCATGGCCGGGTGATTCTGGTCAGGCTCAATCGCCCTGAAGTCAAAAATGCGCTGAGTTCGGCGCTGATGACCGAACTGGTTTCTTGTCTGGAAACCCTTGACCGAGATCCTGAGGTGGGCTGTTTTGTGATCACCGGCGGCACGGACTATTTTGCCGCGGGGGCCGACATCAAGGAGATGAGTGGCAAGTCCTATCTGGAGATGCTCAACGAAGACTATTTCGTCGGCTGGGAAGCGTTCACCCGGCTGCGTACGCCCACCATCGCCGCAGTCGCCGGATACGCTTTTGGTGGTGGGTGTGAACTGGCGTTGATGTGCGACATGATTTTTGCCGCCGACACCGCCACGTTTGCTCAGCCTGAAATCAAGCTCGGCGTGATGCCTGGCATGGGCGCCACCCAGCGTTTGACAGGGTTGATCGGCAAGGCCAAGACCATGGACCTGATATTGACCGGCCGGCCGATGACGGCCCAGGAGGCCGAGCAGGCTGGGTTGGTGTCGCGTGTTTATCCGTCGGCGGCTTTGTTGGAGCAGGCGTTGGCGGTGGCAGCACAAATCGCTGGATTCTCTCGCACGGCTACCCGGGCGGCGCGAGAGGCTGTGGAGCAATCCCTTGAGGTGGGATTGCACGAGGGCGTGCGGCTGGAGCGCCGATTGTTCCACGGCCTGTTCGCCACGCCGGACCAGCAGGAGGGCATGCAGGCGTTCTTGGGCAAGCGCGCGGCTTCGTTTAACCAGAGGTAGAAGGGCGGCGCATCTACTTTGAAAATAACTACAGTAAAAGGGGAATAAACCTACATGGGATTCGTCTCATAGCTCATTTCCCCCTACGGCCACGTGCCCTGGAGCTTTTCATGGTAGATCATTCATCACCCCCACGGCCGCCACTCAGTACAGCCAGTCTGGTCGTCAGGCTGGCGTGTATTGGTGGTGTGGTGGCGGTTATGGCTGGGGCGTTTGCCTACGTCAATGGCACCCTCGACCCCCAGCGCCTGCGCCCCAAGACCTTGGTCAATGCCTTGGAAACCAATAACGGCCAGCACCCGGGCTTCCGGCGCAATCATGCCAAGGGGGTGTGCGTAGCCGGTTATTTCGAAAGCAGCCCTGAGGTGCGTGCCTACTCCAGCGCCGAGGTATTCAGCGCGGCGAAAACCCCGGTGATTGGCCGGTTTGCCCTGCCCAGCGGTAACCCTTATGCGCCGGACAGCAGCGTGCCGATCCGCAGTCTGGCCTTGCAGTTCAGCCAGGCCAACGGCCAGCAATGGCGCACGGGCATGAACAGCATGCCGGTGTTCCCGGTGGGCACGCCCGAGGCGTTTTACCAGTTGCTCAAGGCCGGCGCGCCGGACCCGGCCACCGGCAAGCCGAATCCTGCGAGCATGCCCGCTTTTTTTGCCGCACACCCGGAGACGGCGCCGTTCCTGGCGTGGGTCAAGACCGCCAAGCCGTCGGCCAGCTATGCCACGCAAACCTATAACGGCATCAATGCGTTTTACCTGGTAGGCACTGATGGCAAGCGCCAGGCCGTACGCTGGGGCGTGGTGCCACAGAGCCAGGACGCAAGCGGTGACAGCGCGCCGCCGGGCAGCGATTTCCTGGAAACAGACTTGGTGCAGCGGTTGGCGGCCGGGCCGCTGCGTTGGCAGTTGAACATGACCCTGGCCAACCCCGGCGACCCGGTGGACGACGCCAGCAAGCCCTGGACCGGTGAGCACAAGGTGCTCAACGCCGGCACCCTGGTGCTGCAAAGCAGCCAGCCCCAGGCGGACGGTGATTGCCGCGATATCAACTTCGACCCGCTGATTCTGCCCAGCGGCATCGAAGCCTCCAACGACCCATTGCTGGCAGCCCGTTCGGCCGCTTACGCCAGTTCCTACCTGCGCCGCGCGGGTGAAGTCAGCCCACTGCACAGCGCCCCACAGGAGTCGAAGCCATGAACGCTCAACCCAGGTTTTTCGCACCGCTGGCGCGTCTGCTGCATTGGTTGATGGCGCTGATGATCATCGCCATGTTGTTTATCGGCGCGGGCATGGTGGCATCCGTGTCGGAACGTCACGAGTGGCTGATTCACCTGCACAAGCCGCTGGGTATCGCGATTCTGGCGCTGGTGATCATACGCTTGGTAGTGCGTTTCTCGACCCGGCAACCGCCGCTGCCCGCCGATTTGCCGCTGTGGCAAGTCTTGGCGGCCAAGGCCTCCCACCTGGTGCTGTACGCATTGATGCTGGTGTTGCCCTTGTTGGGCTGGGCGATGATTTCGGCGGCCGGCGATCCGGTGATGCTCAGCAGTTCGGTACAACTGCCGGCACTGGTTGGGGCGAACGCGCCATTGTTTGCGCTGTTGCGCAAGGCCCATGGTTATCTCGCTTACCTGTTGTTCCTGACGGTGCTGTTGCACCTGGCCGCGGCGTTGTTCCACGGCCTGATCCGGCGCGATGGTGTATTGCAAAGCATGACCGGCACCAAGGGCTGATGCCGGGGGCGGGGAGGTTAGCGCAGCGCCGTGACGATATCGGCCACGGTGCTCAAGACGTCCTTGCCCAATTGCTTGGAGCGCTCGCCTGACCAACCGGTTTTCGGGTTGGGCGCGTCGTCGTTGTCCTTGAAGGGCATCTCCAGGGTCAGCGACAGGCAGTCGTACTTCTCGCCGACGGCATTGCAGGCCAGCGTCATGTTGGCCTCGCCCGGAAGGTCGCGGGTGTAGCCGTGGGTGGTCTGGAAGTCGCGGGTCAACCCACTCAAGTGGCTGCGGAAGTGTTTTTCCAGTTTCTCGATACGCGGGGTGTAGCCGGGGTTGCCTTCGCAGCCGGCGGTGAACACGTAGGGGATTTCCTCGTCGCCGTGGATATCGAGGAACAGGTCGACGCCATACTTTTCCATCTGCTGCTGGGCGAACAGCACTTCGGGGCTGGTTTCCTGATTGGCGCTCTGCCAGGCACGGTTGAGGTCCTGGCCCATGGCATTGGTACGTAGATGCCCATGGAAGGCGCCATCGGGGTTCATGTTCGGTATCAGGTACAGGTCGGCGACGGACAGCAGTTTTTTCAGCTCGGTATCACCGTCCTGTTGCAGGCGTTCGATGATGCCTTCCATAAACCATTCGGCCATGTGCTCGCCGGGGTGTTGCTGCGCGATGATCCAGACTTTGCGTCGGCCTTCGCCACCCTTGCCACGGCGCAGCAGCTGGATATCGCGGCCTTCGACACTTTTGCCGGTAGCGAGCAACTCAGTGCCGGCGCGATTCAGGGCCTGGTCGATCAGCCAGTCATGGCGTTCACGGCTGTAGGGTTCGAAGTAGGCGAACCACACTTGTTTCTCGCGAGTCTGGAGGCTGATGTGCAGGATTTCGCCATCAAAGCGCGTGGGCACGCGAAACCAGTTGATATGGTCGTACGAAGCCACGGCGTTATAGCCGCTCCAGGCATGTTTATAAGAGGAGCGGCCCGCATTGCTCAGGCGGAAGGTGTGGGTGTGCCCCACGTGCATGCCTTCAGCCTTGAAGTGGAACCATTGGAAGTGCGGGCTGCGGGTATCGGGTTTGATCGCCAGCAGCAACTGATAAGCGTCGCTGGCATCCAGGACCTGGATATTGCCGCTGTCGAAGTCGGTGCTGATCTTGATGGAGGTCAAGGCCACGGTCATAGTCTGGCTGCCTGATTATGAGTTGTTGTGGCGGATATCTTACACAGGCGCGAGGAAAAATCTGGATGCAAAATTGTTGCAGGGGGAGGGGGCGTCATCCTTGACGCTCTGGCAGCTTAGAATCTATGAGATTGATTCTCAAGCGCTATTTCTCAAAGATACGAGCTAGAGCGTTCACGCGACTTTCTTTGGTTGATGCTCTTTTGCTACCATGCGCGCCATCGAGCAACACACAGTCTTCATTAGCCTGAAGCCATGCCAGGGAAACTGGCAAAAAAAAGACCCGGCCAAAGAGCCGGGTCAAAAACCGTGATTAGCCTGATGAGGAGATATTCCAAGAGTCCGACCTAAGGTCCCTTGGTCTATCGACTGATCTCGCGATCAGCTGAGCCCAATAATAATCATTATCATTTGCAAGTCAAATGTTTTTATCCGTCGGATAGAAATATTTTTCCTGCGTGCCCGTCATGCCTGTGACTGCGGCACCGATGCCTGCAGCGACCGTTCCACCATCGCTTTGGCCATATCAATCAAATACACCACTGAAAATGCCAGGTCCCGTTGGTTGCCCTGATGGTTGCTCGCCGATTCGTAGGCCGTGGCTGCCGCGCTGCGCAACAGGTCTGAAGCGTGGACCAGGGCTTCCTCCTGGCTGATGCCGGGGTGGATGGCGAACAAGGCCTCTTCCGGCATCGATGCAGACATATCTTCTTTCAAGTAGAAGTCCAACGCGCGCTGGGCCGCGCCGCTGCTGCGCATGCCGTGCAGTTCGTCGTATTCAGGTGTTTGAGCGAGTAAAGACGGGATGGTCATCATAAGGGGCGCTACTCTGAGTGGGTGTCGAAAACCTTATGTTCGATGATAGTACGTATCGTATTTATGTCGTTTTATGGATTACTACAAACTGTTTATTGCCCTGGAAAATACGCAACGTATTGTCAGGCGCCATGGATAAATGGATAGCGCTGGTCAGAACCCACATGAAAGACCGCAAGGTCACGCAGGATCAATTGGCCGAGCGTCTGGGCATGTCCCAGGGGGGCGTTGGCCATTGGCTGAATAAACGCCGCGTGCCCAGCCTGGCGGACATGAACCGGGTGCTGAAGGAGCTCGGCCTGGGGTACCTGGAAGTCGCGCTTGAGGTTCGTGAACGAATCGATGAGGGGGCAGAGGCCCACGAGCAACGCTACAACCCGTATTTCCGCTACCCGGTCAGCGACTGGAAAGGGCTCTGTGAAATGCGCGAAGAGCGCGGCACCTACGCAACTGCGCGCTTTGAACCGACCGATTACCACGCCCAGGGCGAGGCATTCTGGCTACCCGTGATGGGGGACGCCATGACGGCGCCCAGCGGTCTGAGCATCGGCGCCGGCATGCTGATCCTGGTGGACCCGGCCATCGACGCCGCACCTGGCAAGCTGGTGCTTGCCCAATGGGCCGACAGCGCCCAGGCGACCTTTCGCCAGTTGCAGGAAGAGAGCGGCCAGCTCTACCTGGTACCGCTCAATCCCACTTACCCCAAGCAGGTATTCAGCGACGATTGCCGAATCCTCGGCGTCGTGGTGCAAGCCACCGCGAAGTTTTAGTCCGCCGTTTCCAGCTCCACCAAGGCACTGCCTTCGGCAACCATTTCACCTTCCTGGCAAAACAGCGCCTTGACCACCCCGGCCTGGGGGGCACGGATGCTGTGCTCCATCTTCATTGCCTCCAGCACCACCAGCTGGGTCCCGGCTTCCACACTTTGCCCGACTTCCACCAGCACCCGCACGATACTGCCGTTCATGGGCGCCGTGAGGCCGCCTTGATGCGACTGGTTGGCCTCGACCGCCGCAATCGGGTCAAACAGGCTGACCGCATGCATCTCACCGTCCCAACGCAGATACAGCAGCGCCCCCTGGCGCACCGCCAGATGGCTGCGACGCACGCCGTGCTGCTCGGTCAGCAACTGCTCATCGCGCCACTGCGATGTGCTGTCCGCCAGTGTCACCAGCCGGTCTTGCCCGCCGCTGCTCAAATGCAGGGAGACCTCGGCCGGCAGCCCGGCGCGGAACCCGCGTGTGTCCGCCCAGGGGCCATCGGCGGTCGGCAGGCTCTGCATGAAGGCCGAGCCTGCCATCTGCCAGAACTCATCGCACAAGGCGCCGGGCGGCGGCAACAGCTCATCCTGATAGCGCGGAATAAACCCGGTATCCAACTCTGCCGCCGCAAACGCCGGATGCCCGATGATCCGCCGCAGAAAACCCAGGTTGGTCTTGAGCCCGCCGACGGCGAATTCATCGAGCATGCTCAATAACCGCAACCGTGCCTGTTCGCGGTCTTCGCCCCAGGCAATCAGCTTGCCCAGCATCGGGTCGTAGAATGGCGAGACACTGTCCCCTTGGGCAACGCCGCTGTCCACGCGGCGGCCGGTGCCCGGCGCCGACTCGCGATACAGCGCCAGATGCCCGGTGGCCGGCAGGAAATCATTGGCCGGGTCTTCGGCATACAGGCGCACTTCAATCGCATGGCCGATCAACGGCACCTGCTCCTGGGTGATCGGCAGCGGCTCGCCCTGGGCGACACGGATCTGCCAGGCCACCAGGTCCAGGCCGGTAATCGCCTCGGTGACCGGGTGTTCCACCTGCAGCCGTGTGTTCATCTCCATGAAGAAAAACTCGCCGCGTGCGTCCAGCAAGAACTCCACGGTGCCCGCGCCCACATAACCAATGGCCTGGGCCGCACGCACGGCGGCTTCACCCATGGCTTTGCGTTGTTCCACGCTCAAGCCGGGGGCGGGCGCTTCCTCCACGACTTTTTGATGACGACGCTGAATCGAGCAGTCGCGCTCATTGAGGTACAGGCAGTGGCCCTGCTGATCGGCAAACACCTGGATTTCCACATGGCGTGGCTTGAGCAGGTACTTCTCCACCAGCATCTGCCCATTGCCGAAGGACGATAGCGCTTCGCGCTGGGCGGAAGCCAAGGCTTCAGCCAGTTGGCTGACGTCCTCGACCACCTTCATGCCCTTGCCGCCGCCACCGGCCGTGGCCTTGAGCAGCACCGGGTAGCCGATACGTTCGCAGGCGCTGCGGAAGGTATCGAGGTCCTGGGCCTCGCCGTGATAACCCGGTACCAGCGGCACGCCCGCGGTTTCCATCAGTGCCTTGGCCGCCGACTTGCTGCCCATGGCGTCGATGGCCGAGGCGGGTGGGCCGAGGAAGATCAAACCCGCCGCTTCAATCGCACGCGCAAAGCCGGCGTTTTCCGAGAGGAAGCCGTAGCCCGGATGAATCGCCTGGGCGCCGCTGGCCTGGGCGGCGGCGATCAGTTTGTCGATTTGCAGGTAGCTGTCGGTCGCTTTGCTGCCACCCAGGTCAACGCAAATGTCTGCCTCGCGACTGTGGCGTGCATCGCGATCGGTGGCGCTGTGTACGGCCACGGTGGTCAGGCCCATGGCCTTGGCCGTGCGCATCACGCGACAGGCAATTTCGCCACGGTTGGCGACCAGTACGGTGGTCAGCTTGCTCATGAACGTGGCTCCTGCGCTTGCCAGCTGGGCGGGCGTTTTTGCAGGAAGGCGCGCAAGCCTTCCTGGCCTTCGGCGCTGACACGAATCCGCGCAATGGCATTTTCGCAATAGCGGCGCAGGGCCGGGGTGAGCGCGCCGTTGCCGACTTCGCGCAGCAAATCCTTGCTGGCGCGCATCGCGGCCGGGCTGTTTTGCAGCAGGTTGGCGACCCACTGTTCGACCTGCAGGTCCAGCTCACCGGCGGGGTAGCTTTCCGCCAACAGGCCGATTTCCCGTGCGCGCTGGCCGCCAAAGCGCTCGGCCGTCAAGGCATAGCGGCGCGCCGCGCGTTCGCCGATGGCTTGCACCACAAACGGGCTGATCACGGCCGGGGCCAGGCCGATGCGCACTTCCGACAAGCAGAACTGCGCATCATCGGCGCCAATCGCCATATCGCAGCAACTGATCAGGCCCAGGGCGCCGCCATAAGCCGCGCCTTGCACCACCGCCAGGGTCGGGATCTTCAGCTTGGCCAAGTTGTACATCAACTCGGCCAGCTCGCGAGCGTCGTCCAGGTTGGTGTGGTAGTCCAGCTCGGCCGATTGTTGCATCCAGGCCAGGTCGGCACCGGCGCTGAAGTGTTTGCCGCGCCCGCGCAGCACCAGAAAGCGCAGGGACGGGTCGGCCTGTACCTGGTCGAGGGCGATGATCAGTTCACGGATCATCTCGGCATTGAACGCGTTGTTCTTGGTCTCACGACTGAGCCACAGGGTGGCGAAACCACGCGTGTCGGTGACCAGTTCGAGGGTGTTGAAATCGCTCATGGGGTACAGCTCCATTTACATGCGGAACACGCCGAAGCGGCTCGGCTCGATGGGGGCGTTCAGCGCGGCGGACAAGGCCAGGGCCAGCACGTCGCGGGTCTGCAACGGGTCGATGACACCGTCGTCCCACAGGCGTGCGCTGGAGTAGTAGGGGTGGCCCTGAGTCTCGTACTGGTCGAGGATCGGCTGCTTGATCGCCGCCTCTTCCTCGGCACTGAACCCTGTGCCCGCACGTTCGGCTTGTTCGCGCTTGACCTGCACCAGCACGCCGGCCGCCTGTTCGGCACCCATCACGCCAATGCGTGCGTTCGGCCACATCCACAGGAAGCGTGGGTCGTAGGCTCGGCCGCACATACCGTAGTTACCCGCACCAAAACTGCCGCCGATGATGACCGTGAACTTCGGCACCTTGGCGCAGGCCACTGCCGTGACCAGCTTGGCGCCGTGTTTGGCGATACCGCCGGCCTCATACTTCTGGCCGACCATGAACCCGGTGATGTTCTGCAGGAATACCAGTGGAATCCCGCGCTGGCAGGCCAGTTCGATAAAGTGCGCGCCTTTTTGCGCGGCTTCGGCGAACAAGATGCCGTTATTGGCCAGGATCGCAACCGGGTAGCCCTGCAGGTGCGCAAAACCGCACACCAGTGTGGTGCCGAACAGTGCCTTGAACTCATCGAACACCGAGCCGTCGACCAGCCGTGCGATCACCTCGCGGACATCGAACGGTTGCTTGGCATCGGCCGGGATCACGCCGTAGAGTTCTTCGCCGCTGTACAGCGGCGCCTCGGGCGGCCGTTGCCGCAACTCACCCTGCTTGCGCCAGTTGAGGTTGGCCACACTGCGGCGGGCCAGGGCCAGGGCGTGTTCATCGCTGTCGGCATAGTGGTCGGCCACGCCGGAGATTTTGCAGTGCACGTCCGCGCCGCCAAGGTCTTCGGCGCTGACCACTTCGCCGGTAGCGGCTTTCACCAGCGGCGGGCCGGCGAGGAAGATGGTGGCTTGCTGACGCACCATGATTGCTTCGTCCGCCATGGCGGGCACATAGGCACCGCCTGCGGTGCATGAGCCCATGACCACGGCGATCTGCGGGATGCCCTGGGCGCTCATGTTCGCCTGGTTGAAGAAGATCCGCCCAAAGTGCTCGCGGTCAGGGAACACTTCATCCTGACGCGGCAAGTTGGCGCCACCGGAGTCCACCAGGTAGATGCACGGCAGGCGGTTCTGCTCGGCGATGGTCTGGGCGCGCAGGTGTTTTTTGACGGTGAGCGGGTAGTAGGAGCCGCCTTTCACCGTGGCGTCGTTGGCGACGATCATGCATTCGACGCCTTCCACGCGGCCGATCCCGGCAATCACCCCGGCGGCCGGCACGTCTTCACCGTAGACCTGGTGAGCGGCCAACTGGCTGAGTTCCAGAAACGGCGAGCCGGGATCCAGCAGGCGGTTGATGCGCTCACGCGGCAGCAGTTTGCCGCGTGAGGTGTGCCGCTCCTGGGCCTTGGCGCCGCCGCCTTGCTGTACTTGAGCAAGCAAGGCGTGGAGGGCGTCGACTTGTTCGCGCATCGCCCTGCTGTTGGCGGCGAACTCCGCCGAGCGCGGGTTGAGCTGGGTGTGCAAGGTGGCCATGGCGTGCTCCCTCAGCGGGTTTCGTTGAAGAGTTCGCGACCGATCAGCATCCGGCGAATTTCGCTGGTGCCGGCGCCGATTTCATACAGCTTGGCGTCACGCAACAGGCGTCCGGCAGGGAACTCATTGATGTAGCCATTGCCGCCGAGAATCTGGATGGCATCGAGGGCCATCTGCGTGGCGCGTTCGGAACTGAACAGGATCACCCCGGCAGCGTCCTTGCGCGTGGTTTCGCCGCGCTCGCAGGCCTGGGCGACCGCGTACAGGTAAGCGCGGCAGGCGTTGAGTTGGGTGTACATGTCGGCGACCTTGCCCTGGATCAGCTGGAACTCACCGATGCTCTGGCCGAACTGCTTGCGGTCGTGGATATACGGCACGATCAGGTCCATGCAGGCTTGCATGATGCCAATCGGGCCGCCAGCCAGGACCACGCGTTCGTAGTCCAGGCCGCTCATCAGCACTTTGACACCGCCATTGAGCGTACCGAGGATATTTTCTTCGGGCACCTCGACGTCATCGAAGAACAGCTCGCAGGTGTTGGAGCCGCGCATGCCCAGCTTGTCGAACTTGTTGCTGCGGCTGAAACCTTTCCAGTCGCGCTCGACAATAAATGCGGTGATGCCATGGGGGCCTTTTTCCAGGTCGGTCTTGGCGTAGATCACATAGGTGTGGGCGTCCGGGCCGTTGGTGATCCAGGTCTTGCTGCCGTTAAGCACGTAGTGATCGCCGCGTTTGTCGGCGCGCAGCTTCATCGAGACCACATCGGAGCCGGCATTCGGCTCACTCATGGCCAGTGCGCCGATATGTTCGCCGCTGATCAGCTGGGGCAGGTACTTGAGTTTCTGCGCGTGGCTGCCGTTGCGGTTGATCTGGTTGACGCAGAGATTGGAGTGGGCGCCGTAGGACAAGCCGACCGAAGCCGAAGCGCGGCTGATCTCTTCAATTGCCACCACGTGGGCCAGGTAACCCAGGCCGGCGCCGCCATATTCTTCCGCGACGGTGATGCCCAGCAGGCCCATGTCACCGAACTTGCGCCACATATCGGCGGGGAACAGGTTGTCGCTGTCGATCTGTGCCGCGCGCGGTGCCAGCTCCTTGGCCACGAAGGACTGCACTTGATCGCGCAGCATGTCGATGGTTTCGCCGAGGGCGAAGTTAAGGGACGGGTAACTCATGGACAGGCACCTTAATGTGAGCTTTGTTGTTGTGTGGGTTGAGCGCCAGGGGAGGTCGCTAACCTTTACGTTAACGTAAGCTTGCCTTGCGACGCTGTCAATCGTAGTTTACGTTTACGTCAACCTACAAAAAAGACAACAGGGGTCGTTATGGATCAACCGCATCAGAGCTACAGCCGTGGCTCCCAGGACAAGACCTTGCTGGCCATGACCATTGGCCAGGCATTCGATCGCACCGTCGCGCAGTATCCGGATGGCGAGGCACTGGTGGTGCGTCACCAGCAATGTCGCTACACCTGGCGGCAACTCTGCGAGGCGGTGGACCTGCACGCCCGTGCGTTCCTGGCCCTGGGCATGCAAACCGGCGATCGCCTGGGTATCTGGGCGCCCAACTGTGCCCAGTGGTGTATCAGCCAGATCGCCAGCGCCAAGATCGGCGTGATCCTCGTCAACATCAACCCGGCGTATCGCAGCAGCGAGCTGGAGTACGTGCTCAAGCAGTCCGGCTGCCAGTGGCTGGTGTGCGCCGGGTCATTCAAGACTTCCGATTACCATGCCATGCTGCTGGAGTTGAAGCCCGACCTGCGCGGCATCATCAGTCTCGACCCGGCCCCGCCTGCGGGTTTCCTGCCCTGGTCGCAGCTGGCGGCGCTCGGTGCAGGCGTGCCGCCCGAGCAATTGCATACCCGCCAAGCCAGCCTGCACTTCGACCAAGCCGTCAACCTCCAGTACACCTCCGGCACTACCGGCTTCCCCAAGGGCGCCACCCTGAGCCACCACAACATCCTCAATAACGGTTACATGGTCGGCGAAAGCCTGGGCCTGACGGCGCAGGATCGCCTGGTGATCCCGGTGCCGCTGTATCACTGCTTTGGCATGGTCATGGGCAACCTGGGCTGTATCACCCACGGCACCACCATGATTTATCCGAATGACGGCTTTGATCCGCTGCTGACCCTCACCGCCGTCGCCGAAGAGCGCGCGACCGGCCTGTACGGTGTGCCGACCATGTTTATCGCGATGCTGGATCACCCACGCCGACGCGAGTTCGACCTGTCGACCTTGCGCACCGGCATCATGGCCGGCGCCACGTGCCCTATTGAGGTGATGCGCCGAGTGATCAGCGAGCTGCACATGAGCGAGGTGCAGATTGCCTACGGCATGACCGAAACCAGCCCGGTGTCGCTGCAGACGGGGCCGGATGACGACCTCGAGCGCCGTGTCACCACCGTTGGCCGCACCCAGCCGCAGTTGGAAAACAAGATCATCGACACTGCCGGTAACACTGTGGCGCGGGGCGAGATCGGCGAGTTGTGCACCCGTGGCTACAGCGTGATGCTCGGCTACTGGAACCACCCGCAAGCCACCCGCGAGGCCATCGACGATGCCGGCTGGATGCACACCGGGGACCTGGCGACCATGGATGAGCAGGGCTACGTGAGCATTGCCGGACGCAACAAAGACATGATCATCCGAGGTGGCGAGAACGTGTACCCGCGTGAGCTGGAGGAGTTTTTCTTCACCCATCCGGCGGTGGCGGATGTGCAGGTCATCGGCATCCCGGACGCACGCTACGGTGAAGAGATCGTCGCCTGGATCAAGTTCCATCCCGGCCACGCCGCCAATGAGCTGGAACTGCAAACCTGGTGCAAGGGCCGCATCGCCCACTTCAAGACGCCCCGGTATTTCAAGTTCGTGGATGAGTTTCCGATGACGGTGACGGGCAAGGTGCAGAAATTCCGCATGCGCGAGATTTCCATCGAAGAGCTGGGAGAAGGGCGGGGGTAAAACCCGGAAAGCACAAAGGGGACCCGGAGGTCCCCTTTAATTTGTCGTTGCGTGCTCTTTTTTTATTATTGAGGGGCGGCCTATTGTTGTTTTTGGCAGCCGTTACCCTTTACCGCTGTTTTTGGCGACCCCCATGCGGGGTCAAGAGCAAACGTATTTTTTTGAGCGCTGATCTGCTTCTTCGCGTGCGATCCAACCAGTGGGTAGCTACCTGATGGTAGTTTTATTGTTCTCTATCCGGTTGCGGGTTTCGGCATGCCGTACCCTGCGAAGCACATCTTCTCCAAAAAAATCTGTTAGCTGCGTCTCTGCCGTGTTGTTTTTGTTATGTCAGAGTCGTTTCGTCTTATTTTTATTAGGTTTGGCGCTTTTTATTCTTGTTATGCCATAGAGATAGCAGAAGCCGTGCCAACTTTTTAAAACCCTTTAAAATCAATGGTTTGATTTTTTAGTAGGCAACGGCCTACGGCAAATAAGACAAAATATGTTCCCGTGTTACTCGTTAAGTAGCGAGGCGGTAACACATTGTCACGACCACGCTACTCAAACGGCGTTACGCGCCTTGGCTACACGCGAGCCCGTGGGGCGTCCCAGCACCGCGCTGATCTGTTGGCCCGCACGTATCAAGGCGTCCAGGTCGATACCGGTCTCGATACCCAAGCCGTTGAGCAGGTACAGCACATCTTCGCTGGCGACGTTACCGCTGGCGCCCTTGGCATAAGGACAGCCGCCGAGGCCCGCGATAGAGCTGTCGAACACACTGATCCCTTCCAGCAGGCTGGCGTAGATATTGGCGATCGCCTGGCCATAGGTGTCGTGAAAGTGCCCCGCCAGCTTGTCCCGCGGCACTTGGGCGCCCACCACCTCGAACAAGCGCCGCGTGGCGCCTGCGGTGCCGGTGCCGATGGTGTCGCCCAGGGACACTTCATAACAGCCCATGGCGTACAACTCCCGCGCGACAGCCGCCACTTGTTCTGGTGCAACTTCACCCTCATAGGGGCAGCCCAGCACACAGGACACATAGCCGCGTACGCTGACGCCATGCTGCCGGGCGGCGGCCATGATCGGCGCGAAGCGCTCCAGGCTTTCGCTGATGGAGCAGTTGATATTGCGTTGTGAAAACGCCTGCGACGCCGCCGCAAAGACCGCGACTTCCTTCACCCCCGCAGCCAGCGCATCTTCAAAACCGCGCAGGTTCGGCGCCAGGGCACCGTAGGTCACCCCAGGTTTGCGCTGGATCTGTGCAAACACCTCGGCCGACCCGGCCATCTGCGGCACCCATTTGGGTGAAACGAAACTGCCGACTTCGATATAGCTCAAGCCCGCCGCGCTGAGCGCGTTCACCAATTGGACCTTGTCGGCCACGCTGATGGGCTGGGCTTCGTTCTGCAGACCGTCGCGTGGGCCGACTTCGACCAGGCGGACATACGAGGGGAGGGACATGGCAGTTACCTTCTGATCAATGGCCGGCTTGGCTCATGGTGTGCGCCAGGGCCTGGGTGCAGCGCTCTTCGGCGGTGTCCAGTTCCAGCTTCATTTGTTCGATATCCAGCAACTGTTGCTCAAGCTGCGCACGCCGTTCGGCGATCTTGGCCAGCATGCTGTTGAGTTGCACGTGGTTGCCGCTGGTGGGGTCGTAGAGTTCGATCAACTCGCGGCACTCGGCCAGGGAGAAGCCGATGCGCTTGCCGCGCAGGATCAGCTTGAGGCTGACCTTGTCCCGCGCCGAGTAGATGCGCTCCTGGCCCCGGCGTTCCGGGGCCAGCAGGCCTTGTTCTTCGTAGAAGCGAATGGCGCGGGTGGTGATGTCGAGTTCGCGGGCGAGGTCGGAGATGCTGTAGGTCGTACTCATGGTGGCGCTCAAGGGATGGCTTGGGCGCTAGGCTAGTGTCAGCTTTACGTAAACGTCAAGGTCAAGCCGGTTTGCTGTCGAACTTCTTTTCCTGCGCCATGACTTGTTGGCACAACTCGATCATTTGCTCACGCATCCAGCGGTTGGCCGGGTCCTGGTCGGTGCTCTCATGCCAGTACAAGTGGGTTTCCACGGGCGGCACGTCGTTGACCGGCAGGTTGAACCAGTGCAGTTCGTGGCGGCGGGCGAAGCGTTCGGGCACGGTCATCACCATGTCGGTCTGCTGCAACACCTGCGAGGCCATCAGGTAATGCTGCGAGCGCAGGGCGATCTTGCGCTGGATGCCCATCTTGCCCAGCGCCAGGTCGACATGGCCCAGGCCGTTGCGGCGGCTGGAGATGTGAATATGGGTCAGTGCCAGGTAGTCATCCAGGGTGAACTTGTCTTTGCCCGCCAGTGGATGGCCTTTGCGCATCGCACACACGTAGCGGTCTTCCATCAACTTGACGTGGCGCACCTGTGGGTCGGTGTTCAGCGGCGCATCCACGGCAAAGTCCAGGCGCCCGGCCGCCAGCTCTTTGGTGGTCTCGCGGCGTTTGGACAGGAAACTCTCGATCGCTACCGTGGGCGCCAGGCGGCGCAGACGCTGGAACAGCAGGGGCAGGATCACCGCTTCGGTGAGGTCGGTCATGCTGATGCGGTAGGTCTTGGCCGCCTGCTGGGGGTTGAAAATCCGGCTTTCCTGTACCGACACCCGCAGCAACGACAAGGCATTGCGCACCGGGCCGATGATGTTCTGCGCCATGGGCGTGGGCACCATGCCCTGGGCGGTACGCACGAACAGCGGGTCGTTGAAGGTTTCGCGCAGACGCGCCAGTGCGTTGGATACCGCCGGCTGGGTGATGCCGACAATCTGCCCGGCGCGGGTCAGGTTGGCTTCGGTATAGATCGCATCAAAAACGATAAACAGGTTGAGGTCGACCTTGCTCAGATTCATTGCGTTGCGCTCTTATTGTTAGATGGCGATTTGTCAGGTGCTCATGCGTTGATCATATATCGGTGATGAATGTTAATACACGCCGAGAATAGGCTAGGTAAATTATCAGCGCTGTTCTAGCATCAATTCCATGCCCTAAACAACCTCTCAAAGAAGGGAGCTGCCCATGGATTTTGCCTATTCGCCCAAGGTTCAGGAACTGCGTGAGCGCGTCACCGCCTTTATGGATGCGTATGTCTACCCGGCCGAGCCGGTGTTTGAACGCCAGGTCAGCGAAGGCGATCGCTGGCAGCCCACTGCCATCATGGAGGAGTTGAAGGCCAAGGCTAAAGCCGAGGGCTTGTGGAACCTGTTCCTGCCGGAATCCGAACTGGGCGCCGGCCTGACCAACCTTGAATATGCGCCGCTGGCCGAAATCATGGGGCGCTCCTTGCTCGGCCCGGAGCCCTTCAATTGTTCGGCTCCCGACACCGGCAACATGGAAGTGCTGGTGCGTTATGCCAATGAAGAACAAAAGCAGCGCTGGCTCGAACCGTTGCTGCGCGGCGAAATCCGCTCTGCCTTCGCCATGACCGAACCGGACGTGGCGTCCTCAGACGCCACCAACATGGCTGCCCGCGCCGAGCGCCAGGGCGACGAATGGGTGATCAACGGTAAAAAATGGTGGACCTCCGGCGCATGCGACCCGCGCTGCAAGATCCTGATCTTCATGGGCCTGAGCAACCCGGACGCGCCGCGTCACCAGCAGCACTCGATGATTCTGGTGCCGGTGGATACGCCCGGGGTGAAAATCCTGCGCCCGCTGCCGGTATTCGGCTACGACGATGCACCCCACGGTCACGCCGAAGTGCTGTTCGAGAATGTGCGGGTGCCCTACGAAAACGTGCTGCTCGGCGAAGGCCGGGGCTTCGAGATTGCCCAGGGGCGCCTTGGCCCGGGCCGTATCCACCATTGCATGCGCTCGATCGGCATGGCCGAGCGCGCACTGGAACTGATGTGCAAGCGCTCCGTCAGCCGTACCGCATTCGGCAAGCCATTGGCTCGTCTGGGCGGCAATATCGACAAGATCGCCGACTCGCGCATGGAAATCGACATGGCGCGCCTGCTGACCTTGAAAGCGGCGTACATGATGGACACTGTCGGCAATAAAGTGGCGAAAAGCGAAATTGCCCAGATCAAGGTGGTGGCGCCGAACGTAGCGTTGAAGGTCATCGATCGGGCGATCCAGATCCATGGCGGCGCGGGTGTGTCCGACGACTTCCCGTTGGCCTACATGTACGCCATGCAACGCACCCTGCGCCTGGCCGACGGCCCGGACGAAGTGCACCGCGCGGCGATCGGCAAGTTCGAGATCGGCAAGTATGTGCCGCGGGAACTGATGCGTAGCGGGCAGTAGGACCGCGTCGCCTGCAATCGGGAGCAAGCCCCCTCCCACACTTGATTGGATTCACAAATAGAAATTTGCGAATCCAATCAAGTGTGGGAGGGGGCTTGCTCCCGATGGGGCCAGTACCAACAACACAACCCCCACAGATCTCAGTACACCCAAACCTCCACCCGCCGATTCTTGATCCGCCCCTCATCCGCCGTATTCGCCGCCACCGGCATCTGCGCACCAAACCCACGGATATCACGCAGCACCACGCCGCTCTTGACCAGTTCCCGGCGTACCGCCATCGCCCGCAGCTTGGACAGCAACGACGCCCGCTGCGGATCATTCTTCACGTCGCCAAACCCCACCAACGTGACCTGCTTGTCGAGCTTGCCGTGGCCTTTCAAGTACGCCACCACCCGCTGCAAATCCTGCCGCGCCTTGTTGTCCAGGCTGGCGCTGCCTTCCTCGAAGCGGAAGTTCACGCTCAAGCGCTGGGCGTCGCGGGCGATGGCTTGATAGTCCTCGGGCATCGATGGGCGTGGCTCCACACTGATCGCCTGCACGTGCTGGGCAATAAAACCACTGGCCGCCACGATCGCCTGGCCTTTGCCGCTCTGGGTAAAGTCCACCAGGGCTTTGGCCCAAGGGTTGTGGTTGGACGGCGGCAGGTAAAAGAACAACCGGCGTGACAACGGGTAGTCCTCGGTCGCAATCAGGCTGGCCAGCGGCAGCATGGGTTGGGAGTCACCGTCGACAATTGCCACGGCCTTGGCCTGGCGCACATAGGGCAGGCCGATAAAGCCAATGCCTTGGGGATCGTGGCTCACCGCATCGGACAAGGCCTCGCTGGACTCGAAACGCTTGGCACTGGTGGCCAGGGGCTTGCCACGCCGGCTCAATACCAGCTCCTTGAACGTGTCATAGGTGCCGGACTGATCATCCCGCGCATACAAATGAATGCCGCCCCCGATCCCGCCCAGTGCCTCCCAGGTACTGACCTCACCGTTGAAAATCTGCGCCAACTGCTCGGTGTTCAAGGTGGTGAGCGGGTTGCGCGGGTTGAGGATGATCGCCAGGCCATCGATGGCAATCACTTGTTCGGCTTCAGGGCTTTTCAGGTCACCCAGGGGCTCGAGGTCTACCAGCTCGCTGTCCTTGATGGGGCGCGAAGACGCCGCCAGGTCGGCGTTGGCCATGTTCAGTGCGGTAAACCCGGTGCTGGAGCCGTGGGCCGCGACCTCGATGGTTACCGTTTTGCCCTGGCGCGTCTTGCCCACCCAGCGCTGTTCATTGCTGCCTGGGGTGGGTTCGCCGTGTATTCCCTGCAACCCCTGATGCTCCATCAACCCTTTGACCAGCGCCGGTCCCAGTGCCGCGCCAATCGTGTTGGAGCCCTGGATGCGTAACGCAGGGCCTTGGTCGGGAACGGGGAGGGCAGCGGCCACAGTAACGAGCGGGAACAGGGTCAGCAGGAACAGAACGCGCAGCCTCATGCCGGCACCTTCTTAAGCCAAAGGGAGTGCCGGGAGAATAAGTCAGGCAGATGACATCAATATGACTGCCACACCGGGGGACAAAATGTGGGAGGGGGCTTGCTCCCGAAAGCGGTGGATCAGTTGATACATCTGCCGACTGACCCTTCGCTATCGGGAGCAAGCCCCCTCCCACACTTAAACAACCAGGTTCAGCCGGGAATCAGCTCAACTCAAGCCAGATCGGTGCATGGTCCGACGGCTTTTCCAAACCGCGCAACTCGTAATCCACACCGGCATCCTTGACCCGTGCCAGCAAGCCGTTGGACGCCAGGATCACATCAATGCGCAAGCCACGCTTGGGCTCGTCTTCAAAGCCGCGGCTGCGGTAATCGAACCAACTGAAGCGGTCGGCTACCGTCGGGTTCAAGTGCCGGAAGCTGTCCACCAGGCCCCAGTTTTTCAGGCGCGCCATCCATTCGCGCTCTTCCGGCAGGAAACTGCACTTGCCGGTTTTCAGCCAGCGCTTGGCGTTGTCGGCGCCGATGCCGATATCGCAGTCTTCCGGGGAAATGTTCACGTCGCCCATCACCACCAGAGCCTGCTCATTGTTGAACTGGCTTTCCAGCAGGTGCTGCAGGTCTGCATAGAAGCGCTGCTTGGCCGGGAACTTGGTCGGGTGGTCGCGGCTTTCGCCCTGGGGGAAGTAGCCGTTCATCACGGTGATCGGGTGGCCGTTTTCATCCGCGAAGGTGCCCCAGATAAAACGGCGCTGGGCGTCCTCTTCATCCGTGGCAAAGCCTTTGTGCACGCTTAGCGCCTCTTTACGCGAAAGCAGCGCCACGCCGTAATGGCCTTTTTGCCCGTGGTAATACACGTGATAGCCCAAAGCCTGTACTTCGGCCAAGGGGAACTGGTCATCGTGGACTTTGGTTTCCTGCAGACCGATCACGTCGGGTTGGTGTTTCTCGATCAACGCCGCCAACTGATGAGGGCGGGCGCGCAGCCCGTTGATATTGAAAGAGACGATTTTCATGGTCGGCAGTCCAGTCTGGCAAAACGGCGATGCTAGCCGACAAGTCCGACGGGGGCCAGCGTGGCGGTAGGGTGGATGCACTGCTAATGTCTGGGAACGACTCGCGCCGTACAAGTTCGTACCCATAAGAACGCCACCTTTCAATGGCGCCCAGGGAGATTGAACGTATGCCCGACACCACTGCCCAGATTCACCTGCTCGACAGCGGATATTCCCGCGAAGCCCGCTCATTGCTGTACCAGGCCTATCGTCATGAGCCGACCTTCGCCTATATCTTCGAAGCCGAGCGTCCGGGCTACGAGCAGCGCGTGCGGGCCACGGTGCGCGAGCTGGTCAAGCAGCATTTCTTCCAGAACTTGCCGGCCATCGGCCTATTGGTGAATGACCGCTTGATCGGCATTGCCTTGATCGCGCCACCGCAACGGCGCCTGGGGATCACCGAGAGCTGGGCCTGGCAATTGCGCATGTGGCTGAGCACCGGCGTGCGCGGTACGCGCCGTTACCTGGAATACCATCACGCGGTGCTGGCGTGCCTGCCGGGGGACGCGGTGCATGTGCTGCCGCTGTTGGGCATTCACCCGCAATTCCAGGGCAAGCACTACGGCGAGCAACTGCTGGAAGCGGTGCACAACTGGTGTGCCGAAGACCCACACTCGTCGGGCGTGGTGCTCGACACCGGCAACTCCCGCTACCTGGAGTTCTACAAACGCCAAGGCTATGAGGAAATCGGTGAAGTCGCCGTAGGGCCGATCCTGGAGCACGTGTTTTTTCACCCCAATCCCCAGGCGTTACATGCTGCAACGGGTTAAGACAGAATTATTCAGACAATTCCGAGTTCAAACAGTCTCCCTAGCTCGTGTAGCATCCGCGCCTATGAAGTTTCCAGGAAGATTTACCAGCGGCTTGGTTCTGCTGTTCACAAGCTGCGGCGCTTTGGCGCAAAGCGAATTGGACGTGCGTGTCAAACCCTCCAACGACGCGTTGAAAGCCAACATCGAAGGCTATATCGGCGGGGTCGGCGATCGTGATGAAGAAGCGTTGCTGCGGTTCAGCCGTGGCGCCGAGGAGCAGGCGCGCAAAGCGGCGCAGGCTCTGGGTTTCTATCAGCCACAGATCGCCAGTGATGTACAGGGCGGCAAGAACCCGCGCCTGATCCTCACCATCGACCCCGGCGAACCGGTGCATTTGCGCAACGTGACCATTCGGGTCGACGGCCAGGCGGCTAGCCTCAAGGCGTTTCGCGTGCCGGCCGGTGACGACCTCAAGCCCGGCGCCGTGCTCAACCACGGCCATTATGAAGACGCCAAGCGTCTGATCCAGAACCAGGCGTCACGCTACGGCTTTTTCAGCGGGCGTTTTACCAGCCAGAAGCTGTCGGTGGACCCCAAGGCGGGCGTGGCCGATATCGAACTCATTTATGACAGTGGCAAGCGCTACACCATGGGCAAGGTCAACTTCACCGGCGACACGCCGTTCGATGCCGACCTGCTGCAACGCATGGTGCCGTTCAAAAGCGGCACCCCCTACGATTCCGAATTGATCGCCGAACTCAACCAGAATTTGCAAGCGAGCGGGTTTTTCGAAGGCGTGCGCGTGGACGCCGCGCCCGCTGCCGCCACCGACGATGTGATCCCGGTGGCGGTGCAGTTGGAAACCCGCAAGCCGCGCACCATGGGCCTGGGCCTGGGTTACTCGACCGACGTCGGCCCGCGCGGCAAGGCCAACTGGACCCGCCACTGGGTCAACCCCCAAGGCCATAGCTACGGCTGGGAAGCCGAATTATCGGCGCCGCGCCAAAACGTCGGGCTGTGGTACGACGTGCCGCTCGACCCGCCGCTGACCGACAAGCTGCGCTTTGCCGGCGGCTACCAGAACGAAGAACTCGCCGGCACCGACACCTTGAGTAAATTGCTCACGGTCGGTCCCGAATGGCACAGCAAGTTGCCCAGTGGCTGGACCCGGATCATCTCGCTCAAGTACCAGCGTGAAGAATATCGCCTGGGCAATGATTCCGGCTTGAGTAACCTGGTGATGCCGGGGATCAGTTATTCCTACCTGCGCAGCGACAACCGTATCGACCCGCACAACGGCTACCGCTTGATGTTCGACACCAAGGTCGCCAAGGAAGGGCTCGGTTCCGACACCAACCTGCTTTACGGCACGGCGACCATCAAGGGCCTGACCACGCTGTGGGACAACCATCGCTTCCTGGGCCGTGCACAGTTCGGCGGCAGTGCCACCAACGGCTACAAATCCGTGCCGCCCTCGCTGCGCTTCTTTGCCGGGGGTGACCAGAGCGTACGCGGCTACGAGTACCAGACCCTGTCGCCGGAGAACGACCGTGGTGACCGTATCGGCGGCCGCTACATGGTGGCCCTGAGCGCCGAGTATCAATACTCCATCGCCGAGAAATGGCGGATCGCGACCTTTATCGACCAGGGCAACTCGTTCAACACCCTGGACATGCCCAGCCTGAAAACCGGTGTCGGCGTGGGTATCCGCTGGGTCTCGCCGGTGGGGCCGATCCGCCTCGACCTGGCCCATGCCCTCGAAGATCCGGGCGGCATTCGATTGCACTTTTCCATGGGGCCTGAGCTGTGATGCGTGGTTTGAAAATAGCGGGGCTCGCCGTGGTGGCGCTCCTCGCTTTAGTGTTTGTGGGGTTATGGGCGCTGCTTGGCAGCCAGGCGGGCAGCCGTTGGGCATTGGGCCAGGTGCCGGGTTTGAGCGTCGAGAACTTCCAGGGGCATTTAGGTGGCCAATGGAGCGCCGATCACCTCCTTTGGCAGCAGGGCACCAGCCGCGTCGAGCTTGATGCGCCGAAATTCGATTGGTCACCGGCCTGCCTGTTGCGCATGACGGTGTGCATCAATCAGTTGGACGTGGAACAGGTCAACCTGCACTTTGCGCCCAGTACGGAAGACAGCAGCGGGCCGATCCAATTGCCTGAGTTGAAATTGCCGGTTGCCATCCAGTTGGGCGAAGTTCGCGTCGGCAGCCTGTTGTTCAATGGCAGCGAAGAGCTCAAGGGCCTGCAATTGGCCGCGCATTGGACGGCGGCGGGTCTGCAGATCGACTCGGTGCACCTGCAGCGCGATGGGCTGGTGCTGGACCTCAATGGCCTGTTGCAACCTGTGGGCGATTGGCCGCTGACCGCCACCGGCAACCTGAGCTTGCCCTATGCCCCGGGCGGCGCGCCGTGGAAGGTGGCCCTCAAGGTCGATGGCGACTTGCTCAAGACCCTCAAGCTCGACGCCGACAGCAGCGGCTACCTGCCGGCCAAGCTCAGCGGCGAACTGCAGCCCCTGGTGGAGAACCTTCCCGCGCAACTGCACCTCACCGCTGATGGCTTCAAAGCCAGCGCCGACCTGCCCGACACCCTGCAACTCAATCAACTGGACCTCACCGCCCAAGGTGATTTGCACAACGGTTACCAACTGCTGGGCAAAGCGCTGTTGCCGGCGGAAAAAGGGCCGGTGGACTTGCTGCTGCAAGGCAAGGTCGACGCCAAGGGCGCGCAGATCGCCGGGCTCGACCTGACTGCCGGCGCCCAGCAAAGCCTCAAGCTCAACGCCAACCTGGACTGGCAACAAGGCTTCAGCGCCGACGCCAGGATCGACTGGCGGGATTTCCCCTGGCATCGCCTCTACCCACTGATCGACGAGCCGCAGGTGGTATTGCGTACCTTTAATGGTGAAGTTTCCTACAAAGACGGCAACTACCTCGGCAACCTCAAGGCCGACCTCGACGGCCCCGCCGGCAAATTCAATGTGGTCACGCCGTTCAGTGGCGACCTCAAGCAGGTCTTCCTGCCGGAGTTGAAACTGAGCGCCGGCCAAGGCAAGGCCGAGGGCCACCTGAACCTGCAATTTGCCGACGGCATCGCCTGGGACACCGCGTTGGACCTGTCGGCGTTGAACCCGGCGTATTGGGTCGCCGAATTGCCGGGCACCCTGGCCGGCCCACTGCGCAGCAAGGGTGAGTTCAAGAATGAACAGCTCAAGCTCAACGCCGACCTCGACCTCAAGGGCCGTCTGCGTGGGCAAACCGCCGTACTGGCCGCCAAGGCCGAAGGGGCGGGCGAGCAATGGACCCTGGCCAACCTGGATATCCGCCTCGGCGACAACCGCATCAACGGCAGTGGCAGCTTGCAGCAGCGCCTGGCCGGACAGATCGATATCAAGCTGGCGCGTCTGGCCCAGCTGTGGCCACAGCTGCGCGGGCAGATCAATGGCCGGGTGAATGTCGCCGGCAGCCTGAAGGCGCCGCAAGGCAAGCTTGATCTCAAAGGCCAGCAATTGGCATTCGCCGATAATCGCTTGCAGAGCCTGAGCCTCGACGCCACGCTCGACAGCGCCCAGCGCGCCAGGCTCGACCTCAAGGGCAGCGGCATTCAGGCCGGCGAAACCCAGGTCGGCACCCTGACTGCCAGCGCCCAGGGCGACATCAAGAGCCAGAAAGTCCAGTTGGACCTGGCCGGCCCGCTGGTCAAGCTGGCTCTGGCCCTGGACGGCAATCTCGACAAAGGCAACTGGCGCGGGCGCCTGGCCAGTGGCGAGGTACAAGCCGGTGGCCAGGACTGGAACCTGCAGGCCCCGGCGAAGATCGAGCGGCTGGCGGACGGCAAGCTGACCTTCGCTGCGCATTGCTGGGTGTCCGGTGCGGCCAGCCTGTGTGGTGAGGATCAGCGTCTGATGCCCGAACCCAAATTGCGCTACCACCTCAAGCAGTTTCCCATCGACAGCCTGGCGGCCTTCTTGCCCAAAGACTTTGCCTGGCAGGGCAAGCTCAACGCTGATGTGCAGCTCGACCTGCCCGCCAGTGGCCCCAAGGGCGTGGTCGCAGTGGACGCCAGTGGCGGCACCTTGCGCGTCAAGGACAAGGCCCAGTGGCTGGACTTTCCCTACGAGACCCTGAAGCTGGAAAGTACCCTCAAACCTGACCGCATCGACACCCAACTCAACTTCCGCGGCGGCAAGCTCGGAGAGCTGCTGGTGCAGGCGCAGATCAATCCGTTGCCGAAGAACAAGCCGATGACCGGCAATTTCAGCCTGACCGGTCTGGACCTCGCCGTGGCGCGGCCCTTTGTGCCGATGGTGGAAAAACTCAACGGCAAGCTCAATGGCAGCGGCCGCATCTCCGGTGGCCTGCTCGCGCCGCAGGTCAACGGCAGCGTGAACCTGGTGGGCGGCGAGATTTCCGGGGCGCAATTGCCGGTGAGCCTGGAGGGCCTGAATGTACAGGCGCTGATCGCCGGCGAGAATGTGCAGCTCAATGGTGGCTGGCGCAGTGGCAAGGCCGGGCAGGGCAGCCTCAAGGGCCAGATCGGTTGGGGCCAGGCCCTGGCGGTCGACCTCAGCCTGCAAGGTTCGCAACTGCCGGTGACGGTGGAGCCTTACGCCGTGCTGGAAGTGGCGCCCGACCTGAAGATCAGCCTCAAGGGCGACAAGCTGGCCATTGCTGGCAAGGTGCACATCCCGCGCGGCGATATCACCGTGCGTGAACTGCCGCCGTCGACCGTCAAGGTCTCGGATGACACGATCATCGTCGGCAGCCAGACCGAGGAGGGCAAGCCGCCGATGGCGATGGCCATGGATATCGACGTGGTGGTGGGCGAAGACCAGCTCAACTTCGCAGGCTTCGGCCTGACCGCCAAGGTGCAGGGCCAGGTGCATATCGGCGACAACATGGACACCCGCGGCGAGCTGTGGCTCAACGACGGTCGCTACCGCGCCTATGGGCAAAAACTCGATGTGCGGCGTGCCCGGCTGTTGTTTGCCGGGCCGCTCGACCAGCCGTATCTGGACATCGAAGCCGTGCGCAAGACCGGCGATGTCACTGCCGGTATCCGTCTGAGCGGTAGCGCCGAACAGCCGACTACGCAGATCTTCTCGGAGCCGGCCATGAGCCAGGAGCAGGCGCTGTCCTACCTGGTGCTGGGACGTCCGCTGAGCACCACCGGCGAAGACAACAACATGCTCGCCCAAGCCGCATTGGGCCTGGGGTTGATGGGCAGTGCCGGGGTGACTTCGGACATCGCCAAGAACCTGGGTATCCAGGACTTCGAACTCGACACCCAGGGCAGCGGCAACACCACGGCGGTAGTGGCCAGCGGCAAGATCACCGAGAAACTCAGCCTGCGTTATGGGGTTGGGGTGTTCGAGCCGGCCAATACCATTGCGCTGCGCTATCTGCTCAGCAAGAAGGTGTATCTGGAAGTGGCCAGTGGCGTGGCCAGTTCGCTGGATATTTTCTACAAGCGGGATTTCTAGGTCTTACTCGCACAAAAAATAGTGCGGGGAGGCTTGATTGTGGGAGGGCTTGCTCCCGATAGCGGTGTATCAGTCACAGACAAGCTGGCTGAAATACCGCTATCGGGAGCAAGCCCCCTCCCACATTAGCAAGCAAGCTAATAATTCCATTTGACATTCGCTGCCTAAGCAGTAACATCTTGTCATACATTCACTGCCTAGGCAGTAATAAGGTGACTTCCGATGGCCCACTTCACCCCTGACAGTTTCCGTAACTGCCACCTCGGCCTCCTGCTGGGCCGAGCCGCACTGCTCAAAGACCGCATCATCGACACCCATATGGAACCCCACGGTGTGACCGCCGCGCAGTTCAAGGTGTTGATCATCATTGCCCAATTCGACGTCGACACCCCGGCCGAGCTGTGCCGCAACCTGTCCCTGGACAGCGGCTCCATGACCCGGATGCTCGACCGTCTGGAACAGAAGGGCCTGCTCGCGCGCAAGCGTTCCGAGCACGACCGGCGCCAGGTGCAACTGGTGCTTACCGAGGACGGTCAGCGCCTGGCGGACATGTTGCCGTACATCGGCGCCCAGTCGATGAACGAACTGGCCGGGGCCCTGGAGCCTGGCGAGTTGCAAACCCTGGAACGCATCCTCAAGAAAATCCTGATAGCTGCGGGTGACGCCATCGTCATCCAGCGGGTAGGTGATCAATGAACACACGCGCACTCAGCCTGCTGCTGGTGGCGATGACCTTGGCCGGTTGCGCCAACTACAGCGGCCTCGACACTCAAGGCAAACGCCTCGACGCCAACACCCTGCAAACCGGAAAATCCCTCAGTGGCGTGACCCTGTCGACGGCCGCCTGGCCGACCGCCGATTGGTGGAAAAGCCTGGGCGACCCGCAACTCGACGGCCTGATTCGCGAGGCCCTGCAAAACAGCCCGGACATGCAAGTGGCCAGCGCCCGTGCGCACCAGGCCCAAGCGGCTGCCTTTGCCGCCGACGCCGCACGCATGCCGACCCTGGATGCCAGCGCCGGTATCAGCCGCTCGCGGTTGGCCAAGGACCAGGACCCGCGAGGGCAGGGCGATGCCTACGCCACGGTGCGTAACATCAGTGCCGGCTTCAACTACAACTTCGATCTCTGGGGTGGCCAGCGCGCCGCCTGGGAAGCCGCGTTGGGCCAGGCCCGTGCCGCCGAAGTCGACCAGCAGGCCGCGCGCCTGACCCTGGCCGCCAACGTGGCCAAGGCTTACAGCGACCTGGGCCAGGCGCATATCGTGCGTGACCTGGCCAATGACGACCTCAAGCGCACGCGCCAGATGCTCGACCTGAGCAAGCGCCGCCTGAGTTCGGGCATCGACAGTGAGTACCAGTTCCAACAGACCGAAAGCCTGGAAGCCAGCTCCGAATCGCAACTGATCGATGCGGAAAAACAACTGCAGAGCGCCAAGATCGCTCTGGCGGTATTGCTCGGCAAAGGACCCGATCGTGGCAACGAACTGGCCCGCCCGAACGTATTGAAAGCCAGCGCCGTGGCCGTGCCGTCCGTGCTGCCGGCCGAACTGCTGGGCCGTCGCCCGGACCTGATCGCCGCGCGCTGGCGTGTGGAGGCTGCGAGCAAAAATATCGACGCGAGCAAAACCCGCTTTTACCCCAACCTCAACCTGAGCGCGAGCGCCGGGGCCGAGTCGTTGCTGGGAGATGCGATGTTC
Organism: Pseudomonas palleroniana; assembly: GCF_022836895.1. Classification (NCBI taxonomy): domain Bacteria; kingdom Pseudomonadati; phylum Pseudomonadota; class Gammaproteobacteria; order Pseudomonadales; family Pseudomonadaceae; genus Pseudomonas; species Pseudomonas palleroniana. The sequence goes on from NZ_CP092411.1 coordinate 2,935,281, forward strand.
GGCTCGGCCAGCCGATTCTTCAGCATTGCGCCGACGATCTCGTTGCCGATCTTCGATGGCGGGCGCCTGCGTGCCGACCTGGATGCCCGCGACGCCGATTACGACCTGGCCGTTGCCCAGTACAACAAAACCCTGGTGCAAGCCTTGGGCGATATCGGCACCACCCTGTCCCAGCTACGCGACACCGGACGGCAGATCCAGGCCCAGCAACACGCTGCGGACATTGCCAGGCAGTCCTTTGATACCGGTATGCAGCGCTACAGCTCCGGGATCGGTAGCTACCTGGACGTGCTCAGCATCGAGCAGCAATTGCTGCAGGCCCAGCGTCAGCTGGCGACCCTGAATGCGGCACAGATCGATTTGTCGATTCAATTGATGCAGGCCCTGGGTGGCGGGTTCAACGCCAATAACGTGGCCGCAACCACCCCAGCCACACGCACGGAATAATTGGAGGTATTTGTCATGGCCACTGCCGACAGCAACACCGCAAACGAACCCACCAACGACAGCAACCCGCGCAAACGCAAGGTGATGCTGCTGCTCCTGGCGCTGATCGTCATCCTCGGCGCCGTGGGCGTGTGGGGCTGGTATGAGTTCTACGGCCGCTTCAGCGAAAGTACCGACGACGCCTATGTGAACGGCAACGTGGTGGAAATCACTCCGTTGGTCACCGGCACTGTGGTCAGCATCGGTGCCGACGATGGCGACCTGGTCCACGAAGGCCAGGTGCTGGTCAACTTCGACCCGAATGACGCCGCCGTCGGCCTGCAAAGTGCCCAGGCCAATCTGGCGCGCACCGTGCGCCAGGTGCGCGGCTTGTACAGCAACGTCGATGGTATGAAAGCGCAGGTCAATGCGCAGAAAGCCGATGTGCAGACCGCACAGGATAATTACAACCGCCGTAAAACCCTGGCCCAGGGTGGCGCGATCTCCCAGGAAGAACTGTCCCACGCCCGTGACAGCCTGACCGCCGCGAAGAACGCCCTGACCAACCTTGAGCAGCAACTCAAGACCAGCAACGCGCTGGTGGATGACACCGTGATCAGTTCGCACCCCGACGTACAAGCCGCCGCCGCGCAACTGCGCCAGGCCTACCTGACCAACGCCCGCAGCACCTTGATTGCGCCGGTCACCGGTTACGTGGCCAAGCGCACCGTGCAACTGGGCCAGCGCGTACAGCCGGGTACCGCCTTGATGGCCGTGATCCCGCTCGACCAGCTGTGGATCGACGCCAACTTCAAGGAAACCCAGCTGCGCAACATGCGCATCGGCCAGCCGGTGGACATCGAAGCGGACATCTACGGCAGCGACGTGAAATTCAGCGGCACCGTCGACAGCCTCGGCGCCGGCACCGGCAGCGCATTTGCCCTGCTGCCGGCGCAGAACGCCACTGGTAACTGGATCAAGATCGTCCAGCGGGTACCGGTGCGTATCCACATCAACGCCGACGAGTTGGCCAAGAACCCGCTGCGGGTCGGCTTGAGCACCCTGGTCAATGTCGACCTGCACGACCAGAGCGGCCCGGTGCTGGCGCAACAGGCGCCACAAAAGGCCTCGTTCACCACCAATGTGTATGACCGCCAACTGGCCGAAGCCGACGCCATGATCACCCAGTTGATCCATGACAACAGCATCGCCGCACCCAAGGCTGTGCAACGCTGATGAGCAATAACGCCTCCTTCACGCCACCCAGCCTAGTGATGGCCACTATTGGCCTGTCGCTGGCGACCTTTATGCAGGTGCTCGACACCACCATCGCCAACGTGGCGTTGCCGACCATTTCCGGCAACCTCGGCGTGAGTTCGGAGCAGGGCACCTGGGTCATTACCTCGTTTGCGGTGAGCAACGCGATTGCCTTGCCGCTCACCGGCTGGTTGAGCCGGCGCTTCGGTGAGGTGAAGCTGTTTTTATGGGCGACCATCCTGTTTGTGCTGGCCTCGTTTATGTGTGGTGTATCCACCTCGATGCCCGAGCTGATCGGTTTTCGCGTGCTGCAAGGCTTGGTGGCGGGGCCGCTGTACCCGATGACCCAGACGTTGCTGATCGCGGTGTATCCGCCGGCGAGACGGGGGATGGCCCTGGCGTTACTGGCGATGGTCACGGTGGTGGCGCCGATCGCCGGGCCTATCCTCGGCGGCTGGATCACCGACAGCTACAGCTGGCCGTGGATCTTCTTTATCAACGTGCCCATCGGCATCTTTGCGGTAATGGTGGTACGTGCGCAGTTGAAGAAACGCCCGGTGGTCACCAGCTATCAGCCGATGGACTATGTCGGGCTGTTGAGCCTGATCGTCGGCGTGGGCGCCTTGCAGATCATCCTCGACAAGGGCAACGACCTGGACTGGTTCGAATCCAACTTCATCATCATGGGCGCCGTGATCTCGGCGATTGCCCTGGCGGTGTTCGTGATCTGGGAAATGACCGACAAGCACCCGGTGGTCAACCTGCGGCTGTTCGCCTACCGCAACTTCCGTATCGGCACCATCGTGTTGATCCTGGGCTACGCGGGGTTCTTCGGCATCAACCTGATCCTGCCGCAATGGTTGCAGACCCAGATGGGCTACACCGCTACCTGGGCCGGCCTGGCGGTGGCGCCAATCGGGATTTTGCCGGTGCTGATGTCGCCCTTCGTGGGCAAGTACGCGCACAAGTTCGACCTGCGCCTGCTGGCGGGCCTGGCGTTCCTGGCGATCGGCTTGAGTTGCTTCATGCGCGCCGGTTTCACCAATGAAGTGGACTTCCAGCACGTTGCCCTGGTGCAGTTGTTCATGGGTATCGGCGTGGCGCTGTTCTTTATGCCGACCTTGAGCATCCTGATGTCCGACCTGCCGCCGCACCAGATTGCCGACGGCGCCGGGCTGGCGACGTTCCTGCGTACCCTGGGCGGTAGCTTCGCGGCATCGCTGACCACCTGGATCTGGATTCGCCGGGCGGACCAGCACCATGCGTATATGAGCGAGAACATGACCACCTATGACTCGGCCACCCGTGACGCCCTGAATGCGTTGGGCGGGGCAGGGCAGAAGGCTTACACCCAGCTGGACCAGATCCTCACCAGCCAGGCGTACATGATGTCCACCGTGGATTACTTCACGTTGCTGGGCTGGATGTTCATGGCGTTGATGCTGCTGGTGTGGCTGGCCAAGCCGCCGTTCACCGCCAAAGCGGGGCCTGCGGCTTCCGGCCACTGATCCCGGGGGACACGCGGTCAAAATGTGGGAGGGGGCAAGCCCCCCCACATTTGAATCTTTGTTCACATTGGAGCAGTGATGTCTGGGGGTTAGGCGCCAGGCAGCGCCAACTGTGGGTTGGTGAAGTCGAATGCCGCCAACTGAAAGCCTTGCTCATCCACCTGCAATGCCCACCCTTGCTTATCCCAATCCCCCAGCACAATGCGCTTGGCCGCCTGGTCGCCGATCTGCAGTTTATGAATGGCGGGGCGGTGGGTATGGCCGTGGACCAGGGTGCGTACGCCGAACTGCTGCATGATGCGCGGCACTTCTTCGGGGGTGACATCGACAATGTCGTTGGCCTTCATGCGCGTCTGCGCGCGGCTTTCGCTGCGCAGCTTGCGCGCCAGCTTGTGCCGGGTGCCCAAGGGCAGGTGGCGCAGGATAAACAGCACAATCGGGTTACGCAGGATGCGCCGCAGCTTCATATAGCCGACGTCGCGGGTGCAGAGGCTATCGCCGTGCATCAACAGCACCGGCTCGCCGTAGAACTGCACGACACTCGGGTCCTTGAGCAAGGTGGCGCCTGCCGCTTTGCAGAACCGCTTGCCGATCAGGAAATCGCGATTGCCGTGCATGAGGAAAATCGGGGTGCCGCTGTCGCTCAGCTCACGCAGAGCCTCGCAGATGGAGCGCTGGAAGGGGGTCATGCCGTCGTCGCCAATCCAGGCTTCAAAGAAGTCCCCCAGAATGTACAACGCCTGGGCGCCACGGGCGCGGCCTTGGAGCAGATCCAGAAACGCCCGGGTAATGTCCGGGCGTTCCTCTTCCAGATGCAAATCTGAAATCAGTAATATCACCCAACGATCTCGGCTTTCTCGACGATCACGTCTTCTACCGGTACGTCCTGGTGACCGGCTTTACCGGTGGTCTGCACGCTTTTGATCTTGTCGACAACGGCGGTGCCTTCGGTGACTTTACCGAATACCGCGTAACCCCAACCCTGCACGTTCTTGCCGCTGTGGTTCAGGAAAGCGTTGTCGGCCACGTTGATGAAAAACTGCGCGGAGGCCGAATGCGGCTCCATGGTACGGGCCATGGCGACGGTGTACTTGTCGTTGGAAAGGCCGTTGTCCGCTTCGTTCTGGATGCTTGGGCGCTTGTCTTTCTTTTCTTTCATGCCGGGTTCGAAACCACCGCCCTGGATCATGAAGTTACCGATCACACGGTGGAACACCGTGTTTTCGTAGTGACCGGCCTTAACGTATTCGATGAAGTTGGCGACGGTGATCGGCGCTTTCTCGGCGTTCAGCTCGATGACGATGTCACCGTGGTTGGTGGTCAGTTTGACTTGGGTCATGGTCGTGTCTCTTTCAAGGAATTCGTGGGTTGGACGCCTGGGCGCCGTGACCGGTTTGGCTCAATGGCAGCCAAGGCGCGCAGTTTAGCGTGCCTGGCAGGAATTTCGAGGTGGTTTTTTACCGCGTCCGTCATTAAAACAGCAATTAAAGCTGCAGTTTTCGGTCGTACCCTGTCAGCGGCTTGACAGCATCAGCTATGATAACGGCTTTGTTTTATCTGGCCCCCACCGGCCACGTACCTGTCTGTTCAAGGATCCTATGAGCAAGCCCACTGTCGACCCTACCTCGAATTCCAAGGCCGGACCTGCCGTCCCGGTCAATTTCCTGCGCCCGATCATCCAGGCGGACCTGGATTCGGGCAAGCACACGCAGATCGTCACCCGCTTCCCGCCAGAGCCCAACGGCTACCTGCACATCGGTCACGCCAAGTCGATCTGTGTGAACTTCGGCCTGGCCCAGGAGTTCGGTGGCGTCACGCACCTGCGTTTCGACGACACCAACCCGGCCAAGGAAGACCAGGAATACATCGACGCCATCGAAAGTGACGTGAAGTGGCTGGGTTTCGAATGGTCCGGTGAAGTGCGCTATGCCTCGCAATACTTCGACCAGTTGCACGACTGGGCCGTCGAGCTGATCAAGGCCGGCAAGGCCTACGTCGATGACCTGACCCCGGAGCAGGCCAAGGAATACCGTGGCAGCCTGACCGAACCTGGCAAGAACAGCCCGTTCCGCGACCGCTCGGTGGAAGAGAACCTGGACTGGTTCGCCCGCATGCGCGCCGGTGAGTTCCCCGACGGTGCCCGTGTGCTGCGCGCCAAGATCGACATGGCCTCGCCGAACATGAACCTGCGCGACCCGATCATGTATCGCATCCGCCATGCCCACCACCACCAGACCGGTGACAAGTGGTGCATCTACCCGAACTACGACTTCACCCACGGTCAGTCGGACGCCATCGAAGGCATCACCCACTCCATCTGCACCCTGGAGTTCGAAAGCCATCGCCCGCTGTACGAATGGTTCCTGAGCAACCTGCCAGTGCCGGCGCAGCCGCGTCAGTACGAGTTCAGCCGCCTGAACCTGAACTACACCATCACCAGCAAGCGCAAGCTCAAGCAACTGGTTGATGAAAAGCACGTGCATGGCTGGGACGACCCACGCATGTCCACGCTGTCGGGTTTCCGTCGCCGTGGCTACACGCCAGCTTCGATCCGCAACTTCTGCGACATGGTCGGCACCAACCGTTCCGACGGTGTGGTCGACTTCGGCATGCTCGAGTTCAGCATCCGCCAGGACCTGGACGCCAACGCCCCGCGCGCCATGTGCGTGCTGCGCCCGTTGAAAGTCGTGATCACCAACTACCCGGAAGATAAGGTCGAGAACCTCGAACTGCCGCGTCATCCGCAGAAAGAAGAACTCGGCGTGCGCAAGCTGCCGTTCGCCCGTGAAATCTACATCGACCGCGATGACTTCATGGAAGAACCGCCAAAGGGCTACAAGCGCCTGGAGCCGAACGGCGAAGTGCGCCTGCGTGGCAGCTATGTGATCCGTGCCGACGAAGCGATCAAGGACGCCGAGGGCAACATCGTCGAGCTGCGCTGCTCGTACGACCCGGACACCCTGGGCAAGAACCCTGAAGGCCGCAAGGTCAAGGGCGTGATTCACTGGGTGCCGGCCGCAGCCAGCATCGAGTGCGAAGTGCGCCTGTACGATCGTCTGTTCCGCTCGCCAAACCCTGAAAAGGCCGAAGACAGCGCGAGCTTCCTCGACAACATCAACCCTGACTCCCTGCAAGTACTCACTGGTTGTCGTGCCGAACCCTCGTTGGGCGAAGCACAGCCGGAAGACCGTTTCCAGTTCGAGCGCGAAGGCTACTTCTGCGCGGATATCAAGGACTCGAAACCAGGCGCTCCGGTCTTCAACCGTACCGTGACCTTGCGTGATTCGTGGGGCCAGTGATCAAGTCTTAAGGAAGCCGATGTGCTAACGATCTACAACACACTCAGCAAGACCAAAGAAGTCTTCAAGCCGCTGGATGGCAACAAGGTGCGCATGTACGTGTGCGGCATGACCGTGTACGACTACTGCCACATTGGCCATGGCCGCAGCATGGTTGCCTTCGACCTGGTCACCCGCTGGCTGCGTTTCAGCGGTTATGACCTGACCTATGTGCGCAACATCACCGACATCGACGACAAGATCATCAACCGTGCCAACGAAAACGGCGAGTCGTTCGACGCGCTGACCGAGCGCATGATTGCCGCCATGCACGAGGATGAGGCGCGCCTCAACATCCTCAAGCCGGACATGGAACCGCGTGCCACGGACCACATCCCTGGCATGCACGCGATGATCCAGACCCTGATCGACAAGGGCTACGCCTACGCCCCGGGCAATGGTGACGTGTACTATCGCGTCGCCAAGTTCATGGGTTACGGCAAGCTGTCGCGCAAGAAGATCGAAGACCTGCGCATCGGCGCCCGCATCGAAGTCGATGAAGCCAAGCAAGACCCGCTCGACTTCGTGCTGTGGAAAGCCACCAAGCCGGGCGAGCCAAGCTGGGAATCGCCATGGGGCGCCGGGCGTCCGGGCTGGCACATCGAATGCTCGGTGATGTCCACCTGCTGCCTGGGCGAGACCTTCGACATTCATGGCGGCGGCAGCGACCTCGAGTTCCCGCACCACGAAAACGAAATCGCCCAGAGCGAAGCCGCCACCGGCAAGACCTACGCCAATGCCTGGATGCACTGCGGCATGATCCGCATCAATGGCGAGAAGATGTCCAAGTCCTTGAACAACTTCTTCACCATCCGCGACGTGCTCGAGAAGTATCACCCGGAAGTGGTGCGCTACCTCTTGGTGTCCAGCCACTATCGCAGTGCGATCAACTACTCGGAAGACAACCTCAAGGACGCCAAGGGCGCCCTGGAACGTTTCTACCATGCGTTGAAGGGCTTGCCGGCAGTCGCTCCAGCGGGCGGCGAAGCCTTCGTGGCCCGCTTCACCGAAGTCATGAACGACGACTTCGGCACCCCGGAAGCCTGCGCGGTGCTGTTCGAGATGGTGCGCGAGATCAACCGTCTGCGCGAGAGCGATCTCGACGCAGCGGCGGGCCTGGCGGCGCGCTTGAAAGAGCTGGCGAGTGTGCTTGGAGTTCTGCAAATGAAGCCTGAGGAGTTCCTGCAAGCCGGCGCTGAAGGCCGTGTGGACGCCGCTGAAGTGGATGCGCTGATCCAGGCGCGTCTGACCGCGCGTACCAACAAGGACTGGGCGGAATCCGACCGTATCCGTGACCAACTGACCGCGATGGGTGTGGTGTTGGAAGACGGGAAGGGCGGGACGACGTGGCGGTTGGCTGACTGACCATTGGTTGCTGCACGCTGAATGAAAAACGCCCCGACTGGTTCGGGGCGTTTTTTTTGCACACCGTTTCAACGGCCCACTCGATCCACTGTGGGAGCGGGCTTGCTCGCGAATGCATTCTTCCAGTCACAATCGCAGTGGCTGACACGCCGTATTCGCGAGCAAGCCCGCTCCCACATTTTTACCGTGCCCACTTTGCGAATTCTTCGATTTCAGATTTAGCTGTGAACGGGCTCCACCGGAGATTAGGCCGCCATCTTCCGAGCGCCCCCCCTAAAGCGCTGTCGGAAATTTCCTTGTGTTGATGCCTTTGGCATTTATCTTTCCGAACGGTGTGACAAAGGTATTGGATAGGGCGCTTGCGTAGTCATTTCGTAAGCGTGCCCTGCTGCGCTGTTATGGATGACCTGGTGGCATTTGCCATTTTTGAAATGTAGGGCCACGCCATCGTCGAGCGCGTAGGCAGGCTGAATATGCTCGTGCTGAACCAGCTCGACAAACGAGGCTTCCCTTCCAGCCTCTGAACTGAAATGCGGGCACAATGCGCCCGGCAACAAGCCCATGCCGTCAACCAGCGCAAACCTTCCGCCTGAATCCGAGTGCCCATAGTCAAACCAGCAAATCGCACCGGCGCTGACGCCACTGAGGACTTTGCCGTTTTCCCAGGCGTTTTTCAGTAAGGCCGTGACACCAAATTCGCGCCAGACCGCCAGCATGGCGCGTGTATTACCGCCCGCCACGTAAATGATGTCGGCCTGTTCAAACAAAGATGAAACATGGCTCGCATCGGGAAACGGCGGAATGAATACCGTCAGGTTGCTAACGGTGCAGCCAGCGCTTTCATATTTAGCGGTGAAGTCGCGGATCTTGACTCGGTCATCGCCGTTGGCTGTCGAGATATAGAGAATATTAGGGTGCGTTTTGCCTGATGATGCGACGATGTGTTCGTCAATGCGTGTCATGCGGGTCATGTCTTCTGCGGACTCGCCACCAATGACAATAATGTGTTGAGTCACCCTGACCTCCAGTTCCTATTGCACGGCGAGAGAGTCTGTCGTCACTTGATACCGACTCTGCACAAACCCATTGTCCGACACATGTGTGCTGACGTGATGAAGCTCATGCTCACGACCAACCTGGCTGAACAGTGGAATGCCTTGCCCCAGCAAAACCGGGATACGCGTGATGATCAGCTCGTCGATCAGGCCCGCTTCCAGAAATGCCTGGATCGTCTGGCCTCCATCGATATACAGATGCTTCATGCCGCGTTCGGCTAGCTGGGCCACCACCGCAGGCGCGTCGGCTGCCATGACTTCGACCTTGCCTTCCAGATGGGCAGGCAGCGCCAGCGGACGGTGCGAAAGCGCTATGACCGGCGTGCCTTCATAAAGCCACTCGGCGAAGGACGCCACCTTCTCCAGGGTTTTGCGGCCCATCACCAGTGCATCAACGGTGGCGATATAGCTTTCAAACGTCATGCCGTTCAAGACAGCACGTTCATACTCCGGCCGAAGAAGCCACTCGATATCGCCATCGGGTCGTGCGATAAACCCGTCGATGCTGGCTGCGATAAAGACAGAGCATTTGATATCCATGGGGCCGCTTTCCTTTTGTGTCATTGACCTTGAGCGCAAGTGCTAATGGTCATTTAATCCTGATGTGTAACAAGCGAGCGTAGCCAAAAATCATCTGGGTGTCTGGCGGGTGCCAATGCCCCTTTCTGTATTGCGAGGATGTATGCGACGTTGGTTGGGCCGTTACCGTTACGCAATCATTTTCTGGCTGTGCTTCGGCATTTTCCGTACATCCCTGGCCGATTGGAACCCCATTCCGTCCGGCTCCATGCGCCCCACGTTGCTGGAGGGGGATGTGGTGCTGGTCAATCGCGTAGCGTATGACCTCAAGGTGCCGCTGACGGATATTTCCCTGGCCAAGCTTGATAACCCCCAGCGTGGCGATGTGGTCACGTTTTCGTCGCCCAAGGATGGCATGCGCCTGATCAAGCGCATCGTCGGTATACCCGGTGACACCCTGGAAATGAAAGATGAGGTGTTGTGGGTCAACGGCGTGCCTGCCACCTACAGTGATGCGCAGGACATCAGCGAGCCCATCGTTGCCGGCCATACGGTGCCGGGGATCAAGCTGAACGAGCTGGCGGCCAACCGTCAGCGCACTGTCCAGTTCATGCCGACCGTGCGGGCGTTGCGCAATTTCGGCCCGGTGGTGGTGCCTGCCGACAGCTATTTCATGCTCGGCGACAACCGCGATAACAGCGATGACTCCCGGTATATCGGCTTTGTGCCACGCCGGCTGCTGATCGGGCGAGCGCATCATATCGTTGCCTCAGCCGAGATCCTGGATCACTGGATGCCACGCGTTAGCCGGTTTGGCGCAGCGATTTTGTAATCGGATTCATGCTATTGGAAGACCATCTCGATCAACTGTCGGTGATTCACATGGATTGCATTTTCTGTAGCATCGTTCGAAAGACTTCCCCGGCGCACATTCTGTGGGAAGACGATCAACATATGGCGTTTCTTTCGATTTTCCCCAACACGCCGGGTTTCAGCGTAGTCATCCCCAAGCGGCATTACGGCAGCTACGCATTTGCTCAGTCCGATGAAGTGCTGGCCGGGCTTGCGGTAGCGGCGAAGAAAACCGCGCTGCAGATTGATCGCGCGTTTCCCGACGTAGCACGTACGGGGATGATGCTGGAAGGGTATGGTGTGGATCATCTGCATGCGAAGCTGTTCCCCATGCATGGGACGGGGTCGGACAGTGCGTTCAAGCCGTTGAGTTCGAAGGTGGATAAGTTCTTCGACGTCTATGAAGGCTATATCTCGTCCCACGATCATGTGCGGGCGAATGATGCTAAGTTGGCAGAGCTGGCGACCAGAATCCGATCCTTCGCCTAGCGCAAAACCAATGTGGGAGCGGGCTTGCTCGCGAATGCGCAGCATCAGTCAATACATGTGTGACTGATGTACCGCATTCGCGAGCAAGCCCGCTCCCACATGTTTTACTGTGTTCGCCTGAGAAATCAGCGGCGGCTGCTGACTTCGGCCGGTACGTCGTCACCGGCCATGCGCTTGCGGAACAGTGCGGTGCGGGCCAGTAACAGCGTGGTCACGGGCACCGTGATCGACAGCAGGATCGGGATCAACCAGCCATGCAGTACCGGCCCGGACTTGAGCACCGAAAAGTAGATAATCGATGCCAGCGCCACACACCACGCGCCCAGCGTCGAAGCCAGTGCCGGCGGGTGCATGCGTTGGAAAAAGTCCTTCAGCCGCAACAAGCCGACTGCACCGATCAACGCAAACAGACTGCTGAGCACCAGCAGCCCCGCGACTATCACTTCAACCCATAACGGCATCATTCAATCACCTCCCCACGCAGCAGGAATTTTGCCAGGGCAAACGAACCGACAAAGCCGAACAGCGCGATCAGCAGCGCGGCTTCAAAGTAGGTGTCACTGGCATATCGAATACCCAGCACCAGCATCATCAGCATCGCCAGGATGTACAGGTAGTCCAGCGCCAGTACCCGGTCCTGGGCCGACGGGCCTTTGAACAGGCGGATCAGCGTCAGCACCATGGCCAGCGAGAACAGGAACAGGCTGAACAGGATCGCATTGGAGAGCAGGGCGCTCATTCGAAGATCTCCATCAGGGGCCGTTCGTAAGTGGTCTTGAAGTGCTCGATAAACGGCGCTTCATCCTCCAGGTCGAATACATGCAGCAGCAGGATGCTGCGGTCCAGCGCCAGTTCCGACCAGATCGTGCCGGGCACCACAGTGGTGATCATCGACAGCGCGGCCAGGCCGTTCGGGTCGCGCAGGTCCAGGGGGATCTTGATAAAGCGCGAACGTGGTGGGCGTGAGCCGCAGGTCAGCACGCCCCAGGCCACTTGCAGGTTGGAGATGACCACATCGCGGCCGACCAGGAAGAACAGGCGAATGATCACCCCGGGGCGGCGGATCCGCACCGGCAGCGGGCGCAACGGCGCCATCATCAGCGGCGCAAGGAAGCCCAGCAGTGCGCCCAGCAGCAGATTGCCGGGGCTGACCGACAGGTTCAGCACCAGCCACAACAGCCACAGTGCCAGCGACAGCCACGGGGCGGGGAACAGGCGCTTCATGGTTGCACCTCCAGCGCGGCAGCCTTGGCTTCAGGGCTTGGTACCGGGCGTGTGGCCATCACCGCCATCACGTAATGTTCCGGGTTGTTCAGGCTGACGGCCGTGTCCTGGGTGTAGTGCAGCAAGGGTTCGGCCTTGAATGTCAGCAGGATGCTCAAGCCGAGCAGCAGGAAGATCGGCACGCACTCGTAGCGACGCAGGAGCGGCGAAGGGCGCTCTTCCGGGGTCCAGAAACGTTGGATGCCCAGGCGTGCGAAGGCGATCAACGAAGCCAGGCCCGAGAGGATCAGCAGCGCTACAAGGCCCCAGGCCGCCGGGCGGATCGGTTGGTCAACGCTGACACCCAACCCGAGCGGATTGACCAGCGCACTGAGCAGGCTCAGCTTGCCGATAAACCCGGACAGCGGCGGCATGCCGATGATCAGCAGCGCACAGGCAATAAAGCTGAGACCTAGGAACGCCATGGTCCAGGGAATCACCTGGCCGACCACGGCTTTCTGCTCGTCGTCCAGGTTGACGCCTGGGCGTGGATGCAGGGATTCCATGGCTTTGGGCAGCGCATCGATTTCTTCATCCAGCGGCAGGTCGTTGGCCGAACGCGAACGCTCGATCAATTCAGCCAGCAGGAACAGCGCGCTCAACGCCAGCGTCGAGCTGACCAGGTAGAACAGCGCACCCGCAATCAGGCTCGGCTGGGCAAAACCGACCGCCGACAGCAAAATCCCCGCCGACACCAGGATGCTCAAGCTCGCCATGCGCTCCAGCCGCTGCGCCGCCAGCATCGCCAGTGCCGCGCCAATGATGGTCGCCATGCCGCCGTACACCAGCCAATCTCCGCCAAACAAGGCCGAGGCACCGGCCTGGCCGGAAAACAGCAGCGTCCACAGGCGCAGCACGGTGTACACGCCGACCTTGGTCATGATCGCAAACATCGCCGCCACCGGCGCACTGGCCGAGGAGTAGGCGGGCGCCAGCCAGAAATTCAGCGGCCACATGCCGGCCTTGGCCAGGAACGCCGTGGCGAGAATCGCCGCACCGGCGTGCAACAGGCCGCGATCGGCTTCGGGCACCAGCGGGATTTTCAACGCCAGGTCGGCAAAATTCAGAGTGCCGGTGACGCCGTAGATCATCGCCGCGCCGATCAGGAACAGTGACGACGCCACCAGGTTGATCGAGATGTAATGCAGCCCCGCCGACACCCGCGCCCGGCCCGAGCCGTGCAGCATCAAGCCATAGGAGGCCGCCAGCAGCACCTCGAAAAACACGAACAGGTTAAACAGGTCGGCGGTGAGGAAGGCGCCGTAGAGGCCCATCATCTGGATCTGGAACAGCGCGTGGAAACTGGTGCCCGCGCGATCCCAACGCGCCATCGCGAACAACAGCGCACTGACGCCGATGATGCCGGTGAGCACCAGCATCAAGGCCGACAGTTGATCCACCACCAGCACGATACCGAACGGCACCTGCCAGTTGCCCGGCAGGTACACGCCAATCGAGCCGGGGCCGCCTTTTTGTGTCCAGTACAGCAGCAGGATCGCAATGCCCAGGCCGATCATGCTGGAGACCAGATTGATCCTGGCTTTCAGCGGGCGGCGTTTTTCACCGAGCATCAGCATCAGTGCGGCGGTCAGCAACGGCAGCAGGATCGGTGCGATGATCAGTTGGTTCATCCACATCATTGCTTGGGCTCCCGGCCGTCCACATGGTCGGTTCCGGTCAAGCCCCGGGACGCCAGCAACACCACCAGAAACAACGCGGTCATGGCGAAGCTGATCACGATTGCCGTCAGCACCAAGGCCTGGGGCAGGGGGTCGGTATAGTGGAGCAGGTCTTGCGGTACGCCGTCCTTGATGATCGGCTCCTTGCCGATAAACAGGCTGCCCATGCTGAAAATGAACAGGTTCACCCCGTAGGACAGCAGGCACAGGCCCATCACGACCTGGAACGTCCGTGGCCGCAGGATCAACCACACACCGGAGGCCGCCAGGACCCCAATGGCGATTGCGATGACTTCTTCCATCAGGCGGCTCCTTCTGTTGCGGCAACCACTTTGGCCTGGTTGCTCGGTTTATGCGCGCGTACCGACTGGTGGCCGAGGGCGGTGAGCATCAGCAGCGTGGAGCCAACGACCATGGCGTAAACGCCGACGTCGAAGAACAGCGCACTGGCTATGTGAATGTCGCCCAGCAACGGCAGGCTGAAATGCCAGGTATGCGTGGTCAGGAACGGGTAACCGACAAACAGCGCACCGAGCCCGGTCAGTGTCGCCGAGAGCAGGCCAAAGCCCATCCAGCGCATCGGCCGCAGGCTCATCTGCGCCTCGACCCACTGGGTGCCGGCCACCATGTATTGCAGAATGAACGCCACCGACATCACCAGGCCGGCGACAAAACCACCGCCGGGCTGGTTGTGGCCGCGCATGAACAGGTAGAACGAAACCACCAGCGCAATCGGCAGCAGCAGGCGTACCAGTACTGCGGGCACCATCATGAAGCCCAGGGCGGTATCGCTGGCTTGGCGCGGGTTGACCAGGTCGGTGGCCACGTCCGGTGCCAGTTGGCGCTGTTGCGGTGGCAACTCCATGCTTTCTTTCGACGGCCGGAAGCGGCGCAGCAGGGCATACACGGTCAACGCCACGGCGCCGAGCACGGTGATTTCACCGAGGGTGTCGAAGCCGCGGAAGTCGACGAGCATCACGTTCACCACATTGCTGCCGCCGCCTTCGGGCAAGGCACGACTGAGGTAGAACGAGGAAATATCGTTGGGCGTCTGGCGTGTCAGCATCGCATACGACAACAGCGCCATGCCGCCACCGACCACGCTGGAGAGCAGGAAGTCCCGCACGCGGCGGATGCGGGCCTTGCGCAACGAGCTGGGCAGTGGCGAGACCTCTTCGATCCGCCGTGGCAGCCAGCGCAGGCCCAGCAGGATCAGCACCGTGGTGACCACCTCGACCGCCAGTTGCGTCAGCGCCAGGTCCGGCGCCGAGAACCACACGAACGTGACGCAGGTCACCATGCCGCACACGCTGACCATGGTCAGGGCTGCCAGCCGGTGGTACTTGGCTTGCCAGGCGGCGCCCAGGGCACAGGCGATCGCCAGCAACCACAGGGTGACGAACACGATGGAGCCCGGGATCTTCGGCCGGTCACCCCAGCTGAGGCCGCTGTTGAGCATCGGGATCATGCCGCCGATCACCGCCACCAGTACCAACAGGAACAGCTGGGTCTGCAGGCGCTTGGTGCTGATGCGTTTCTCGATCTTGCGCACGCCGCGCATCATCACCACCAGGCTGCGTTCGAACATGCGCTTGCCATTGAAGTAGCTGATGATCGGCGGGTACGCGAAGCGGCCGCGCTTGAGCTGCTTGCGCAGCAGCAGGTACAGCACCACGCCGCCGGTCATGGCCACCAGGCTCATGATCATCGGTGCGTTCCAGCCGTGCCAGATGGCCAGGCTGTATTGCGGCAGCACGCCGCCGACCACCGGCAAGGCGGCCGCGGCCAGGATCGAACCGACCACTTGAGCCGGGAAAATCCCCACCAGCAGGCAGGTAAACACCAGCAACTCCACCGGTGCACGCATCCAGCGCGGTGGCTCGTGGGGCGTGTGGGGCAGGTCCGTCGCGGGCGGGCCAAAGAACACGTCGACGGTAAAACGCAGGGCGTAGGCCACGCTGAAGGTGCCGGCAATGGTCGCGATCGCCGGCAGGGCGATCTCCACCCACCGGGTCGCCGAGATAAACACCGTTTCGGCGAAGAACATCTCTTTGGACAGGAAGCCGTTAAGCAACGGTACGCCGGCCATGGAGGCGCTGGCCACCATGGCCAGGGTCGCGGTAAACGGGATCAGACGGACCAGGCCACTGAGCTTGCGAATGTCACGAGTGCCGCTTTCGTGGTCGATGATCCCCGCCGCCATGAACAACGAAGCCTTGAACGTCGCATGGTTGAGGATATGGAAGACCGCGGCGACGGCCGCCAACGGGCTGTTGAGGCCCAGCAGCAGGGTGATCAGCCCGAGGTGGCTGATGGTGGAGTAGGCCAGCAGGCCCTTGAGGTCATTCTGAAACATGGCGCAGTACGCGCCGAGGAGGAGGGTGAGAGCGCCGGCACCGCCGACGATCCAGAACCATTCTTCGCTGCCGGACAGCGACGGCCACAGGCGGGCCAGCAGGAACACGCCGGCCTTCACCATCGTCGCCGAGTGCAGGTAGGCCGATACCGGCGTGGGGGCCGCCATTGCGTGGGGCAGCCAGAAATGGAAGGGGAATTGCGCGCTTTTGCTCAGCGCGCCGACCAGCACCAGCGCCAGCATGACCGGGTAGAGCGAATGCGCACGGATCTGATCGCCCGCCGCCAATACCTGGTCCAGGTCATAGCTGCCGACGATATGCCCCAGCAGCATCACACCCGCCAACAGGCACAGGCCACCGGCGCCGGTGACCATCAAGGCCATATAGGCGCCACGGCGCGCATCCGCCCGATGGTGCCAGTAGCCGATCAGCAGGAACGAGAACAGGCTGGTCAGTTCCCAAAAGAACACGATCTGGATCAGGTTGCCGGAAATCACCAGCCCGAGCATGGCGCCCATGAACGCCAGGAAAAACGCGAAGAAGCGCGGTACCGGGTCATCCGGCGACATGTAATAGCGCGCATACAGCGACACCAGCGTGCCGATGCCCAGCACCAGCATCGAGAACAGCCAGGCAAACCCGTCCATGCGCAAGACGAAATTCAGCCCGAGGCTGGGCAACCACATGAATTCTTCGTGAATCACGCCACCATGGGCGATCAGGGGGTAGAGCAGGGCTACTTGAACAGTGCCGACCAGCGCCACCAGGCCGGCCAGCAGGGATTCGGTGTTACGTGCATTGTGCGGCAGCAAGGCCGCCAGACAGCTGCCAAGGAACGGCAGAAGCAGTAGAACTATCAGGGACATAGGCTTCTAATCTGCGGGAGTTTGAGATGCATCATACGTGCCGCTTTCGTGATCACCAAACGGCAACATGTGGCAGGATCCTACAAGGTAGGCCGAAAACTCCCATTTGGCATTGTGTCGGACCCTAGCTCTGCTGCTCCTGTTCCCTTTCATCCGCCAGGTCGATGGCCTTTTGCCCCTTGGTCTTCAACTCACTGACGATCACCGCCACCACAATCAACGCCGCGCCCAACATGGCAATCGGCGGAAAGCGCTCCCCGGCGATGCGCCCGATCACGCCGGCCCACACCGGCTCACCGGCATAGATCAAGGTGGCGCGGGTTGGCGAAACACTCTGTTGCGCCCAGTTCATCGCCACCTGGATGATCGCACTGGTCAAGCCCAGGCCGACGGCACTGAACAGCAGCAGCCACGAGAACTCGGGCAGCGCTTCACCCATCGGCACCACCATCAGAAACGACAACAGCGACGCCGTGGCCAGTTGCACCACGGTGACGCGACGCACATCCACCTGCCCGGCATAGGCGCCGATGAGGATGATTTCCGCTGCCACCGCGATTGCACAGATCAGCGTGGCGATCTCACCGGGGCTGAAGTTGAGCGAGGCGCCGCTGGGGCCTGTCAGCAGCATCAACCCGGTAAACGCCAGCATGATGCCGATGCTCGGCATCAGCCCTGGACGCCGACCGAGCACCAGCCACTGCAACAATGGCACGCAGGGCACATACAGCGCCGTGATAAAGGCCGACTGGCTGCTGGGGATTGTCTGCAAACCGATGGTCTGCATGCCATAGCCGAACATGATCGAGGTGCCGATGAAGGCGCCGGCCTTCAATTCAAACAGGGTCAGCTCGCTCAGCGTACGCAATGAGAAGAAACCGACCACGAGCGCCGCCGCCGCAAATCGCAACCCCACGAAAAACATCGGGCCGCTGACGGTCATGGCATGCTGCACCAGCAAAAAGGTGCCGCCCCAGATCATGGTGATCAGCACCAGGATGCATTCGGCTTTGCTGAAACGGTTGAAACGTGGGGAAACGTTCGAGGAAGTCATGGCGGCTCGGTCTTGCAAGGGAAAGGCACGGACCGCACAATGCGCCGCACGCTGGGCAGTATACTGCGCACACCTACCAATTGAGCAATATAGTGCACAAAGAAAATCCGCAACGGGCTTCGGTCCTGCAACACGTCAGCCAAAACGTTCGTCGCCTGCGCCACGCCGCCGACCTCAGCCAGACCGCGCTTGCGGAAAAGTCCGGAGTCAGCCGGCGCATGCTGGTGGCCATCGAGGCGGGGGAGAAGAATGTCAGCCTGTCGACCCTGGACCGTGTCGCCGAAGCGCTGGAGGTGGCGTTCAGCGACCTGATCCAGGCGCCGGATGCGGGCGACCACAGCCGCATCAACGAGTTGGCCTGGGCCGGCGATATCCCCGGCAGCAAGGCCGTGCTGCTGGCCAGGGCCAACGCCCGGCGCGAAGTCGAGTTGTGGGAGATGCGCCTGGAGTCCGGTGATCGCTACAGCCCCGAACCGGACCCGGAAGGCTGGAGCGTGCAATTGTTTGTGTATGAAGGAGCCCTGACCCTGATTCTGGACGACGAAGAAAAGCACGTTGCCGCAGGCGAGTTCTACATGTTCGCCAGCCGCCAGTCCCACCACTATCGCAATGAGGGTGATGTGGCCGTGTGCTTCGTTCGGACCGTGGTGATCTAACTGTTCGCCAGGCAACAGCGCCTGGGCACTTTGCTGGTTTGAAACACGCCCCACAGCGCTGACTTACCAGCAAGCCGCTGATTTTGTTGACGATTAAATTCAGGCACGACTCCTGCAATTGCACAGGTCATCCCATCGGAGCCTGGAGTCGGCCCATGTCAGCCCACCCTCAATACCCTGCCCATATCATTCGTTCGGACGCCGAAGCCATTGAAGTGGCGACGCGCCTGGCCGCACGTTTCGCCGTTGACGCCAGCGCGCGCGACCGTGAGCGTCGCTTGCCGGTGGCCGAACTCGACGAGTTCTCCGCCAGCGGCCTGTGGGGCATCACCGTGCCTAAAGCCTACGGTGGCGCCGAAGTGTCCTATGTGACCGTGGCCGAAGTGATCAAGTTGATCTCCGCCGCCGACCCGTCACTGGGGCAGATCCCGCAGAACCACCTGGGCGTGGTGGATATCCTGGTGCAAACGGCGACAGAGGAGCAAAAGCGGCATTACTTCGGCAAGGTCCTGGCGGGCTACCGCTTCGGCAATGCTTTCTCCGAAGCCAAGAGCAAAAATGCCGGCACTTTCGATACCCAGATCCGTTTCCACGGCGACCGCGCGCAAATCAATGGCGAGAAGTTCTATTGCACCGGCGCACTGTTTGCGCACCTGGTGCCCACCGTCGGCAATGACGAAAACGGCCAGGCGTTTATTGCGCTTATCGAACGTGATGCACCGGGCCTGAGCGTCATCGACAATTGGGACGGCTTTGGCCAGCGCACCACCGCCAGCGGCGGCGTGACCCTGGATGGCGTGAGTGTGCCCTTGAGCGCGGTGATCCCCGCACACCAGGCGTTCGACCAACCCACCGCCAGCGGCCCGATCTCGCAGATCATCCAGGCCGCCGTCGACACCGGCATTGCCCTGGGCGCCCTTGAACAAGCCAAAATCTACGCACGCCAGGCGCGCCCATGGATCGACAGCCAGCAGGACCACGGCTGGCAAGACCCGTTCACCATCGCCGCCATCGGCGACCTGCAGTGGCGTGTGCATGGTACCGAAGCGATCCTCGCCAAGGCCGGTATCGCGGTCGACCTGGCCCTGGCCGAACCGAATGAAGACACCGTAGCCAATGCCTCGCTGGTGGTTGCCCAGGCCAAGGTCCTGTCCGCCGAAACCGCATTGCTCGCCAGCAGCAAACTCTTCGAACTGGCCGGCACCCGCTCGGTCACCGCCAAGCACAACCTCGACCGCTTCTGGCGCAATGCACGCACCCATACCCTGCACGACCCGGCCCGCTGGAAATACCACCTGATCGGCAATTTTGTGCTTAACGGCGTGAAGCCTGCCCGCCACGCCTGGAACTGAGGAGCCTACCCATGACTGCACCGAACCCCGTTCTGAATCAAGCGCGGCAATTGCTCGAAAGCACCCGACGCCATGTCGAGAAAAGCGATGACCCTTACGTGATCAGCCGCTTCGGTGATTTGCAGATCCGCGTCGATGTCGCCGCGGCCTTGCTTGAACGCGCCGAAACCCATCCCAGCCCGGTCGCGTTGACCGAAGCGCAAATCGCCGCCGCCGAAGCCCTGATTGCCGCCAGCAACGCTGAATTCGAACTGACCGGCCAGCGCACCGCCTTGCCATCGACCCTCGATGACCCGCTGCGCTGGAAATATCAGGTGGTCGGCAATTTCCACCTCAACGGAGTGCATTGATGGCCCGGGAAATTCGCTTGAATGCCTTCGACATGAACTGTGTGGGTCACCAATCCCCCGGCCTGTGGGCGCACCCTCGGGACCGCTCGTGGCAGTACAAGGACCTGGAGTACTGGACCGACCTTGCGAAAATCCTCGAGCGTGGCAAGTTCGACGGCCTGTTTATCGCCGACGTGCTGGGTATCTACGATGTTTACAACGGCAACGGCGACGCGGCGATCCGCCAGGCGGCGCAGGTGCCGGTCAACGACCCGTTGTCGCTGATCGCGCCGATGGCGCTGGTCACCGAGCACCTGGGTTTTGGCCTGACCGCCTCGCTGTCGTTCGAGCACCCGTATCCGTTTGCTCGCCGGCTTTCGACCCTCGATCATCTGACCAAGGGCCGTATCGGCTGGAACATCGTCACCTCCTATCTGGAAAGCGGTGCCAAGAACCTCGGCCAGAAAGCCCAGACCGAACACGATGCACGCTACGACTACGCCGAAGAATACCTGCAGGTTTGCTACAAACTCTGGGAAGGCAGTTGGGAGGAGGGCGCCGTACTGCGTGACCGCGAGCGGCGGATTTTCAGCGACCCGAGCAAAATCCACGAGATCCGCCATGTCGGCAAGCACTTCCAGGTGCCCGGTATTCACCTGTGCGAACCCTCGCCACAGCGCACGCCTGTGCTCTACCAGGCCGGTGCATCCAGCCGTGGCAAGCAGTTCGCCGCCGAGCAGGCCGAATGCGTGTTCGTGGCCGCGCCGTCCAAGGTGCTGCTGAAAAAGACCGTCGCCGACATCCGCCGCCGCGCCGCCGAAGCGGGGCGTGATCCGAAGAAAATCCTGATTTTCAATCTGCAGACGGTGATCGTCGGCGAGACCGATGCGAAGGCCAAAGCCAAGTTCGATGAATACAAAACCTATGTCAGCTACGAAGGCGCGATGGCGCTGATCTCCGGTTGGACCGGTATCGATTTCAGCCAATTCAAACCGGATGAGCCGCTCAAGCATGTGCACACCAACGCGATTCAATCGGCGGTGGAAGCGTTCTCCACGGCCGATCCGGACAAGGTCTGGACGCCCCATGAACTGGCGGACTGGGTCGGCATCGGGGGGTTTGGCCCGCTGTTCGTCGGCGGCCCGCAAACCGTCGCCGACCTGCTGCAGGAATGGGTCGAAGAGACCGACGTGGACGGTTTCAACCTGGCCTATGCGCTGACCCACGAAACCTTTATCGACGCCGTCGACCTGCTGGTGCCGGAGTTGCAGAAGCGCGGCGTGTACAAGACCGAATATGCCCAAGGCACCTTGCGCGAGAAATTGTTTGGCGAAGGCGCGCGGTTGGCGCCGAACCATCCCGGCGCCGGCTATCGCGATTTATCGGGCTTATACAAACCCAGGGTGGGAGGGGGCTTGCTCCCGATAGCGGTGGGTCAGCAACAGATAGTTACCTGACACCACCCACCTTGACCTTCAGCCAGCGGACCACCGCACGCTTAACCACTAATAGGAGTAGTCCCTATGAGCGTGCACGAACTCAAACGCCCGCTGGCCCTGGAATGGCCTGCCGAATGGCTCGGTCATCTGCCCCACGCCCTGGAACAACTGCAGCACTGGGCGCAGGTCACTCCGCTGCAAACCGCCCTGCGTCACAAGCGTCAGGGCCAGTGGTATGCCTGGCGCTGGATCGATGCCTTGCGCGATGTCGAGCGCCTGGCCGACGGCTTGCGCCAACAGGGGTTCGATGAGCAGTCGCGACTGGCTCTCAGCGGTGCTTTTGAGCCCAACCTGTTGCTGCTGGCGTTGGCGGCCCAGTCTGTCGGCGCGTCGGTGCTGTCCATCGCCGATGACCTGGCTCCCGAGGTGTTGCAGCAACAACTGTGGCGCATCCGTCCTACCCATGCCTATGTGCAAAGTCGCCGGCAAGCACGACATTGGTCATCCACCCAACGCTTGGACTTCGCCCAATTGCTCGGCCCGGTCGACCCGGCGCAACACGTGCAGCGCTGGTGGCAACCGACGAGTGAAACCGTGCTGTGGAGCGAGGAGGGCACCGACTGGCCAGGGGGGCTCGCCGTGGTGCTGGAACACTGGCTAAGCAGCGGCCATGGCCTGGCCTTCCCGGAAAGCCCGGCTTCGGCCCGCCGTGACCGCCGCGAAGTGGCGCCCACCGGTTTGCTGCTGTCGCCTGCACGTTTGCAACACCTGGCCGAGGAGATCGAAAGCCGTCTGGCTCCCCTCGGCACCTGGCGTCGGCGCCTGTGCGAGTGGGCTATCGCGCATCCGCACAGCGGCCTGCGCCGTCTGTTGAAAAACCGCGTGCGCAGGCTGCTTGGTTTCCAGCGCCTGGCCTATATCTGGCAACCCCTCAAAACCAGCGTCGAGCCGACATGGCTGGCTGAATTCAAGCGGGAGATTGCATGAGCCAGGCCATATTGCAGGTACGCGATGTCTCGCTGTCGTTCAAAGGCGTCAAGGCCATCAACGCCTTGTCCTTTGCTGTGCAACGCGGCGAGATCTGTGCGCTGATCGGGCCCAACGGTGCCGGTAAAAGCTCGCTGCTCAATGTGCTCAACGGCGTATATCGCTTCGATGCCGGTGAAATCGTCTTTGAGCAACACGCCTTTCACCGTATCGATCCCCTGGATGCAGCCCGCCGGGGCATTGGCCGCACCTTCCAGAACAATGCGCTGTTCAAGAAGATGAGCGTGCTCGACAACCTGCTCACCGGCCTGTCGCGGCACATGCGCAGTACCTTTATCGAACAAGCCCTGGGCCTGCCCCGCGCACGACGTGAGGCCGAGGCGTTCCGGCTGCGCGCCCAGGGCATCCTCGAGTTCCTTGACCTGCAAGCCCATCGCGAGGTGCTGGTGGGCAACCTCTCCTACGGCCTGCAAAAGCGCGTGGAGCTGGGCCGGGCGTTGATCGCCGGGCCTAGCCTGCTGCTGCTCGACGAACCCATGGCCGGTATGAATGCCGAGGAAAAACGCGAGATGGCGCGCTTCGTTGCCGATGTGAACCGCGACCTCGGCACCACCGTGGTGTTGATCGAACATGACATCGGCGTGGTCATGGGCCTGTCTGACCATGTGGTGGTGCTCGACTACGGCCGCAAGGTCGGCGACGGCACACCGGCCCAGGTGCAGGCTGACCCTGACGTGATCGCGGCCTACCTGGGAGTTGCACACTGATGACGTTCTTCTTCGAAACCCTGCTCGGCGGCCTGCTCGCCGGCACGATGTACTCGCTGGTCGCCATTGGCTTTGTGCTGATCTACAAGGCCAGCGGCGTGTTCAACTTCGCCCAGGGCGCGATGCTGCTGTTTGCCGCGCTGACCTTCGTCAGCCTGCACGATCAGGGCGTGCCGTTTGCCCTGGCATTGCTGTTGACGGTGCTGGTGATGGTCGTCGGCGCCTGGCTGATCGAGCGCCTGGTGCTGCGACCGCTGGTGAACCGTTCGCAGATCACCCTGTTCATGGCCACCTTGGGCCTGTCGTTCATTATCGAGGGCCTGGCCCAGGGCTTGATGGGCTCGCAGGTGCGCGCCCTCGACCTGGGTATCGACGACGTGCCGCTGTTCGTCGGGCCGCTGATGCTCAGCCAGTTCGACCTGGTCGCGGCGGCCGCTGCCGTCGTGCTGGTGACGGTGCTGGCGCTGCTGTTCAACAAAACCCGCATGGGCGTGTCGCTGCGCGCGGTGGCGGATGACACCACGGCGGCGCTGTCCATCGGCATCAACCTCAACCGGATCTGGCAGATTGTCTGGGCGGTGGCGGGCATTGTCGGGCTGGTCGCCGGGTTGCTCTGGGGTGCCCGGCA
Organism: Pseudomonas palleroniana; assembly: GCF_022836895.1. Taxonomy (NCBI): domain Bacteria; kingdom Pseudomonadati; phylum Pseudomonadota; class Gammaproteobacteria; order Pseudomonadales; family Pseudomonadaceae; genus Pseudomonas; species Pseudomonas palleroniana. The sequence continues at coordinate 2,959,467 of NZ_CP092411.1, forward strand.
GGGCGTGCAGTTTTCCTTGTCGCTGGTGGTGCTCAAGGCGCTGCCGGTACTGATTATCGGCGGCTTCACCTCGATCGGTGGGGCAATTGTCGGCGGGTTGATTGTCGGCGCGGCGGAGAACCTGGCTGAGGTGTACATCGGCCCCTGGATCGGTGGCGGTATCACGCCGTGGTTTGCCTACGTACTGGCCTTGGCCTTCCTGTATATCCGCCCCGCCGGCCTGTTCGGCGAGCGCGCCATCGAGCGAGTCTGAACCCATGTCGATACCGGTTGTTCAAGAAACCGCGCCGCTGTTGCTGACTGAGCGGCGCCTCCCGTGGGGCTGGATCGGCCTGTTGGTACTGGCCTTTGTGGTGGTGCCGCTGTGGGGCAATGACTATTGGCTCAATGCGATCCTGATTCCCTTTCTGGTGCTGTCGCTGGCCGGGTTGGGCCTGAACCTGTTGACCGGCTACACCGGGCAAACCTCGGTCGGCGCCGCCGGGTTCATGGCCGTCGGTGCATTTGCCACCTACGGTTTTCTGCTGCGCCTGCCCGAGTTGGGCTTGCCGGTGGCACTGTTCGGCGGTGGGATTATCAGCGCGTTGGTCGGCCTGCTGTTCGGTCTGCCCAGCTCGCGAATCAAGGGCTTCTACCTGATGGTCACCACCTTGGCCGCGCAGTTTTTCCTGGAGTGGCTGTTCGTCAAATTCCCCTGGTTCTACAACTACGGCTCCTCCGGGACTATTTCCGCGCCCAGGCTGGCGCTGTTCGGCCACGACCTCAATACGCCGCTGGGCCGCTACCTGCTGACGCTGGTGACGGTGCTGCTGTTGACCTGGGCCGCCGTCAACCTGGTGCGTAGCCAAATTGGCCGCAACTGGATGGCGATCCGCGACATGGACACCGCCGCTGCCGTGGTCGGCATTGCGGTGGCGCGCTACAAGCGCCTGGCGTTCGCCGTCAGCTCGTTCTACCTGGGCATCGCCGGGGCATTGTGGGCCTTTGCCTACCTGGGCACGGCCAGTGCCGGCAGCTTCGATATCAACCGTTCGTTCCAGATCCTGTTCATCATCATTATCGGTGGCATGGGCAGCATCGCCGGCAATTTCGTCGGGGCGGCCTTTATCAGCCTGCTGCCGATTTTCCTCAGCCATGCCGGGCAGGCGCTGTTCGGTGGGGCGGTGGATGCGGGGCAGTTGCAGAACCTGCAGAAAATCATCTTTGGCGTGTTGATCATCGTGTTCCTGATCAAGGAACCCGAGGGCTTGATTCGCCTGCTGGGCAACCTGCGCGACCGGCTGCGTCAGTGGCCTTTACGTTTCTGAACCGATAAGAGAATCCCCATGCGTGCAACCTTCAAACGTTCCCTGGCCGGCGCTGCCTTTGCGCTTGCCACATTGACTGGCGCCATCCCCCAGGCCGTGGCCTCGGCGGACCAGCAATTCATTCCCCTGGCGACCTATCGCGTCGGTGCCTATGCCTCCAGCGGCGTGCAGGTATGGGCGGGGATGATCGATTACCTGCGCTATATCAACGAGGTCGAAGGCGGTATCAACGGGGTGAAACTGGTGTGGCAGGAGTGCGAGACCGAATGGACGGCGGAGAAGGGCATCGAGTGCTACGAGCGCTTCAAGCATGGCCTGGACGGTGCGCCGGTCGCGGTGTACCAGCCCAACGGCGCACCCGCGGCGTATGCCCTGAGCGAGCGCGCCGAGGTGGACAAGATCCCGCTGATCACCCTCGGCTACGGCCGCACCGAAGCCACTGACGGCACGGTGTTCCCCTACAACTTCCCGGTGATGCTGACCTTCTACAGCGAGGCGTCGACCCTGGTGAACTACATTGCCCAGCGCGAAGGCGGTTTCGACAAACTCAAGGGCAAGAAGATTGCCACGGTCTATCACGATTCGGCCTATGGGCGCGAAACGCTCGGCCCGTTGAAGCTGCTCGCCGACAAGTATGGCTTTGAAAACATCCAGATCCCGGTCGCCGACCCGGGCAATGAACAATCGGCGCAATGGCGCCAGGTGCGCCAGGCCAACCCGGACTGGGTGTTCCTGCGCACCTGGGGCGTGTCCACGCCGGTGGCGGTCAAGACGGCGGCGCGGTTCGGCTTTCCTGTCGACCATATCATCGGCGATATCTGGGCCAGTTCCAGCGAAGATGTGCTGCCCGCAGGCGCTGCCGCCAAGGGTTACCTGGCCCTCACGCCGTATCCGGCCGGGGCGGATTTCGACATCCACAAACGCCTCAAGCAGTTCATCCTCGACAAGGGCCACAGCGACCTCAAGGACCTGAACAACTTCGGCAGCGTCTACTACAACTCCGGCCTGGTGAACGCCGCCGTGGCCGTGGAAGCGATCCGCACCGCCCAGGCCAGGTTCGGCAAGCGCCCGCTCAATGGCGAAGAAGGCCGTTGGGGGCTGGAGCACCTGAACATCGACGATGCCCGCTTGAAAGACATGGGCTACCTGGGCCTGATGCAGAACCTCAAGCTGTCGTGCCGCGACCACGAAGGCGGCGGCTCGGCGCGGGTGCAGCAATGGGACGGCGCGCATTGGACGCTGATCAGCGACTGGATCGCCGCCGACCGTGCGTTGCTGCGCCCGCTGATCGATGAAAAGTCCGCCGCGTTCGCCAAGGAAAAAGGCCTGACACCACGCACCTGCACCGGGGATGAATAAACCATGAGCCAGCCCGCCGCTGCACCCGCGAGCCCGTCACTGTTAAGCGTCAAGGACATCGAGGTGATCTACGACGGCGCGATCCTGGCGGTGGCCGGGGTGTCGCTGCAGGTGCCCCGAGGCGCCATCGTGGCCTTGCTCGGCGCCAATGGCGCGGGCAAGAGCACCACGCTCAAGGCCATCTCGGGCCTGGTGCGGGCCGAGCGCGCCGAGGTCAGCCGTGGGGCCATCGAGTATGCCGGGCTTGACCTGGCCGACATCGACCCCAGCCGGCGTGTGCGCCAGGGCATGGTGCATGTGCTGGAAGGTCGCCATGTGTTCGGCCAACTGACGGTGGAAGACAACCTGCGCAGCGGCGGTTTCGTGCGGCGCCTGAGCCGGCGGGACCTGGAGCACGACCTGGAGCGCATCTACACCTGGTTCCCACGCCTCAAGACCAAGCGCTACACCCGCGCCGGCCTCACTTCGGGCGGCGAGCAGCAGATGGTCGCCATCGGCCGGGCGTTGATGACCCGTCCTACTTTGGTACTGCTTGACGAGCCGTCGATGGGTTTGGCGCCTATGATCGTACAAGAGATCTTCGAGATCATCGCGCAGCTCAATCGCGAGCAGCAGGTGAGTTTCTTGATCGCCGAGCAGAACATCAATGTCGCGCTCAACTATGCGTCCCAGGGTTACGTACTGGAGACTGGGCGGGTAGCCTTGAGTGGCAGCGCCGCCGAGTTGCTGGCGCGGGGTGACCTGCAGGATATTTATCTGGGCAAACAATAAGGGCCTATGGGCATGAGTGAATCCTTGCGCGACGCCGATGTACTGATCGTCGGCGGCGGCTTGAGCGGTACGATGCTGGCGGTGCAACTGTTGCGCCTGCCTGGGCAGCGACAGATACGGGTGATCGAGCCGCGTGCCGAACTGGGCCGGGGTGAGGCCTACAGCGCGGTCGAGCTGGGCCATACCCTGAACGGCAACGCCGCACGCATGAGCGTCGACCCGGACAACCCCGATGACCTGACCGAGTGGCTCACTGACTATATCGGCGCCGGTGGCTGGCCGGAGTCGGCCGAGCAAGCGGTGCCGATCAGCGAGCTATTTCCGCCACGGGGTATTTTCGGCGTGTACGCGCAGCAGCGGTTGGCCGAAGCCAAGGCGCGGTCCGCGTCCACGGTGGAGCATGTGCGCGCCGAAGTGGTCGACCTGCAAGTCGAGGACGCCTCCACCGTCGTCACTCTGGATGACGGCCGGCAACTGCGCGGTGCGTTCGCGGTCCTCGCCACCGGCATGTTCCCGGCGGCGCGCACACCGCAGACCGAGTCCAGCGGCTTGAACGCGGCGGCGGTGGACCCTTGGGACGTGCAGGCCATGACCCACATCGACCCACAAGCGACGGTGCTGATCATCGGTTCCGGGCTGACCATGGTGGATGCTGTGGTGTCTCTGGAACAGGCCGGCCACCTTGGGCCGATCGAGATTTTCTCGCGCCATGGGCTGCTGCCCCATGTGCGCCGGCAGCCGCCGAGTTGGGTCGACTTCCTGGCGGCCGACCCCGGTCTGCGCAGCCCTCGGCAGTTGCTGCGCGAGGTGCGTCGCCAATGCCGGATCGCACTGCACGAGGGCATCGATTGGCAAGCCCCGTTGGACACGGTGCGAGCGCATATCGGTCGGTTGTGGAGCCAGGCCAGCGAGCGCGAGAAACGGCAGTTCGTGCGGCACGTGCGGCCTTGGTGGGAAAGCCATCACCACCGCTCGCCGCCATTGAGCGCGCAGTTGGTGGCGCGCTTGCAAGGCGAGGGGCGGTTGCGCATTCAGGCTGCGTCGTTCAAGGGCTTGGTGACTGTGGATGAGCGCGTGACCATTGCGGTGCGCCGCCGGGGTGAACAGGGGATAATCCAGGTCTCGGGCGCTGCGTTGATCAACTCCAGCGGCATCGAATACGACTGGCGCCGCGTGGCCCGGCCGTTGCCCCAGCAGTTGCTCAAACGCGGATTGATTCGCCCCGGGCCGCTGGCCTTGGGGATTGCGGCGGATGCGTCGGGCGCGGTGCTGGATGCCCAGGGCCACGTCAGCCGGCGCTTGTTCGCCATGGGGCCACCGTTACGCGGCATGTGGTGGGAAAGCACGGCGGTGACGGATGTGGCGATTCAGGCTAAAGCCTTGGCTTATAAATTGGCAAAGCTCTAAAAGTGTGGGAGGGGGCTTGCTCCCGATAGCGGTGGTTCAGATTAAACTCTGTGACTGACACACCGCTATCGGGAGCAAGCCCCCTCCCACAGTAGATCCTCATTTATTTTGAGATCTTCACGAATCCAGGCTTGAGGCCGAACACCTCCACACCTTGCGGAGTCGATTGCCCGGTGGTCACCGTCACCCGCTCCACCGGCTTATCCATCGCCGCTCGATACGCCACGGTCATGTCCGGCTCGATCGCCTGGCTTGGAATCACCATCGCCTGGTCATTGTTGTAAGTCACGATGGTCAACCGCGCGCTCATCCCCAAGCGCACACGCTGCAGTTGCTGCGGCGTCAGCTTGGGAATCGACAAGGTCACCGGAAACTGCGCGCTGCCCTGGTTATCACTGGCAATCGCCAACCCGCTGACCACGCTGACGGACCCCGTCAACCGCTCGCCATCGAAGCCGTCTCCCATCACTTCCACCGCCTGGCCCTGGTGCAGTTGGTTGATGTCCAGCTCGGAGACCTTGGCGACGATTTTCAGTCGCTCGATATTGGCCAGGCCGAACAGCACCTGGCCCTGGCTGACCTTACTGCCCGCCTGCACCGGGGTATTGTTGGTGTTGCCGCCCTGGGGTGAACTGTTGTTGCCCGGCGCCGGCACCACGATGCCGGAGAACGGTGCCTTGACCTCCTGGCCGTCGAGCAGCGTGTGCAGGGCCTCGTATTTCACCGTGGCGTTGGTCAACTCCATGTCCGCGATCTGGCGGTAGGCGCCTTTGCCCTGGTCCAGCGCTTGTTGCAATTCGCTGCGCGCGGCGACCAGGTCCAACTGCTGCTGTTGAGCCTGTTGCTTGAGGTCATCGAGCTCGTTGCGCGGGATGATGCCGCGCTTGAACAGGTTCTCGCTTTCCGTGAGTTTGCGCTGGGTGTTGCCGGCCGTCATTTCGGCGGTGCGCAGGCTGCGACGGGCACGGCTGACGGTGGGGCTGCTGTCCCAGTCCTGCATTTCCTGCACGGTGCGCCGCGCCTTGAGTTGGAGGGAGAGGGCATCGCGCAGTTGCACTTCGAGGGTGGCCGGGTCCATGCGCAGCAGCACCTGGCCGGCTTCGACGCGCTGGCCTTGCTCAACCAGGTTGGCCAGGACATTGCCGTCGAAGGGCGCCGTCAGGGTGACGGTAGTGTCAGGCTCGATCTTGCCCACCAGGCCGATCTGGTGCACCAGCGGGTCCGGCTTTACCGCCAGCCACTGCTCGGTGGGCGCGGGCGCGTCGGCGCCCGGGCTGCGCAGCGCCACCCCGGCACCGGCCAGGAGCAGCACCAGTACGGCGCCGATCAGGTACTTCTTGTTAGTAGTCATTGAGGGCGATTTCCCAACTTTCCAGCGTCATGCCCAGGGTCAAGTCGAGCTGGGTCTGGGCGTTCAAATAAGCGATCAGGGCGTTGAGCTGCGCATTTTCGGCGTTGCGCAGGTCGGTCTCGAAACTCAGCACCTGGAAGTTGGTGGAGCGCCCGGCGCTGAGTTTTTCCCGTTCGATCTCGATTTTGCGTCGTGACAGTTCCACGGCGCGCTGGGAGATTTCATATTGGCGCCAGCGGGTACCGAGGTCGCGCACCACATCGTTGACGCTGCGCTCCAGTTCCTGGCGGGCGTCGGCGATACGAATCTCCTGGTCTTCCACGTTCACCCGCGCCCGCACTTCGGCCTGGCGCGTGCTGATATCGCCGATGGGGATCTGCACCTGCACTCCGGCGTAGCTGTCCCAGGTACGCTGGTTGGTATTGCCGTTGTCACTATTATTGTAGGCGTCGCGTATCTGGTTGGCCCCGGCGACCAGGTCGACCTGCCAGCGCCCGGAGTCCTTGGCGATGACCAGGTTCAAGTCCGCCTGCTGGCTGCCCAGCAAGGCGGCGAGGTATTCCGGTTGCTGGGTTTGCGCCAGGTTGAACGCCTGGCGCCGGTCGATGCTCATCGGTTTGGCTTCCAGGGCTTCACTGGCACGGATCGGCGTGGACAGGTCCAGGGCCAGCAAGCGCAGCAAGGCGAGGCGGCTGGTGTCGAGCTGGTTTTGCGCCTCTTCCACGCCCAGTTGTTGGGTGGCGATATCGGCTTCGGTCTGCACGATTTCGAATTCGGCCATGCGCCCGGCGCTGATCAACGCCTTGTTCACCTCCAGCAGCGTACCGGAACGCTTGAGCGCGTCCTGCACGATGCTCAATTGCTCCTGGGCGCGCAGCAGGTCGCGGTAAGTGGCGATGATCTGGCTGATGGTCTGCGCCACGGTGGCCTTGAGGTTCAGGCGGTTGGCCTGTTCCGCCAGGCGCGACAGGCGCAACGGTGCGGTGGTGGCGTCCCAGCCGGCGCCGCGCATCAGCGGCTGGATGATCGACAGGTCCAGGCCGTCACGGCGGTAGCGGCCGGCGCGATCGGCGTTGTTCAGTTGTTGGGTCCAGTTCATGCTCAACCGGGTGCCGTACTCACCGAGCAAGGTTGCATTGGGTGCCAGGTTGGCGTTGCGGGCGTTGTCCGCCGAACCCCGGGTGGCGCGGTAATAGCTGTTGAGCGTGAGCTTGGGGTTGAAGGTGTCTTCGGCCACGCGCAAGTCGAACTTCTGCGCCACCCGTTGCAGGTAGGCGCTGCGGATCGCCGGGTTATTGCGCAGGCCCAGGTACACCGCATCGCCGAGGGTGATGGCGGTGACCTGGGCCTTGAGTGACACACCGCGATCGTAACCGCTGCGGGTGGTGCTGGGGGCCGAAGGGTTGATCACCACGTCGGTGGCCATCACCGGCAAGCTCACCAGTGTCAGTAGCCCGAGCCATTGACATAGCCGTTTACTCATCGCGCAAGGCCTCCACTGGCTGCAGCCTTGAGGCCGAGACCGCCGGGTAGATGCCAAAGAATAACCCCACCAGCAAGGTGCTGCCGACGCCCAGGGGCAGGGCGGCGACCGCCAGGGAAAATGCCCAGCCCGACAGCCAGGCGTAGAGCCAGGCGGCAGTCATGCCCAGCACCGCACCGCAGAGTGCGCCGACGGCCGTCAGAGTCACGGCTTCCAGCAGGAACAGGTTGCGGATATCCCGCTGCCGCGCGCCCAAGGCCATGCGGATGCCGATCTCGCGGCGGCGCTCCGACACATTCATCAGCATCACGTTCATCACGCCCACGCCGCCGCCGACCAGGGAGATAGCCCCCAACGCCAGCAACAGATAAGCAAAGGTGCGGCTTTGCCGGGTCATGCCATCGATCATTTGCTGGGGCACCTGGATGTCGACGTCGTGGTCCACCAGTTGGCGTTGCAAGGCGGTGGCGGCGTCGCGCGCAATGCGTTCCATATCCTGGCCGGCGGCGGCGCGGATGATCACGCTGCCGATTTGCGGGGTGGCATAGATGCGGCGCATGCCTTCGGCGGGGATGAACAGCGATTCATTGGCCTGAACCGGGATCAGCATGGCGCGAGGCTGGCTGTGCAAAATGCCGACGATCAGGAACAGGTAGTCGTTTATGCGTACGCGGTCGCCCAGTTTCAACGGGCTGCCGGGTTGGCTGAGGGCCTGGGCCAACGAGTCGCCGATCACGGCGTAGGTTTCATTGGTGTCGAAACTCGACAGGAAGCGCCCGTCGCGCACGGCCAGGCGCATGGCGTCCTGGATGTCCGGGGTAATGCCGACGAAGTTGGCGTTCACGGCATGCCCCTGGAACACAAGCAGCCCGCTGAACAAGGTGAGCGCGCCGATATGGGCAATGCCTGGCACTGCCTGGCGCACGGCCTCAAGGTCGAGGCTGGCGCGCATGGCTGCGTTGCTGTTGCCTTTGGGCGGGAACTGGGCGACCAGGGTGTCGGTGCCCATGTCCTTGAAGATCATCGCCGCGTCGGTGGCGGCGTTATGGCCGATATTGATCAGCGCCACCACCGACGAGCTGCCGATAACGATGCCCAGCAAGGCCAGGATCGAGCGTTTGCCCAAGGTGCGCAGGCTGACGAAGGCTTCATGCAGCAGTTGGCTCACGCTCTGTTCGACCCGCAGGCTCATAGGCGCCCGGCCTCATGCACCGTACCGTTGCGCACCAGGATCTTGCGCTCCAGGCGTTCGGCGATGTGGGCGTCGTGGGTGACGATGATCAGCGTCACCTGTTGTTGGCGGTTGAGCGCCAGGAGCAGGTCCATGATCTCCTGGGCCGTGGTGCTGTCGAGGTTGCCGGTGGGTTCGTCCGCAAGAATCACTGAGGGTTTGCCGACCAGCGCCCGCGCAATCGCCACCCGTTGGCGCTGGCCGCCGGAGAGGTCGGCGGGGCGATGGTGAGCGCGTTCGGCCAGGCCGACTTGTTCGAGCATGTGCAGGGCGCGTTCCAGCGACTCATGACGTGATATGCCCCGGTAGCTCAGGGGCAGGGCGACGTTGTCGACGGCGCTGAGGCGCGGCAGCAGGTTGAAGCTCTGGAACACGAAACCGATTTGCTGGTTGCGCAGGGCGGCGAGCTCATCGGGCGTGGCGCTGAAAATATCGTGGCCGGCAAAGTGGTATTGGCCGCCGTTGGGCAAGTCGAGCAGGCCCAGGATATTGAGCAGGGTACTTTTGCCGGAACCGGACGCACCCAGGATGCCGCAGCTGTCACCGCTGGCGATGGACAGGCACACATTATTGAGAATGGACAGTTCCTGCCCGGCGAGCTGATAGCGTTTGCCGATGCCTTGCAGGGAAATCAAGCCTGGGTGCGCGGGGGTCTGTGTCATCATGACTACGCCTGCAGTCTCGACGGTGCCGCTATGCGCCCGTAAATCTTTGTAACAAGTTCGGGAGCTGTCTGGTACGCGTCACGGACTGGTTTTATTTCTTGTTTTTAAAATATTGTTTGAATAGTAACCGCCTTCCAGCGGCTCCGCCAGCCATGGATGTAGAGCGGTTTAACGCTTTGAAATGACTTGTTGGTGGGCTGGTCCAGCCTTTTGAAAATGCCTTGGACTCGCCCCGATAGCCCCATTTATACAGGCTTTTGATAGCATTACGCAGTGTCGCTGCTTGCATTCGATTGGCCGCCCCGGTATAAAAAATCAAATTATTTTTTAAAACAATATTTCCCCCGTGGAACTCTTATGGTCGCGAAGAAACTCAGCGCTCCAAACGTTACCAAGACTCGACTGCTGGATGCGACAGAGGCTCTCTTCATCAAATACGGTTATGACGCGGTCTTGTTGCGGCAGATTACCGAGCGCGCCCAGGTCAACCTGGCTGCCGTTAACTACCACTTCGGGGACAAGGATTCCCTGATGCAGACCCTGCTCAAGCAACGCCTGGAGCCGCTCAACGAGCAGCGCCTGGAATTGCTGGCGCGCTGTGAGGCTGAAGCCGACGGGCCGCTGGACTGCGACACCTTGCTCGGCGTGCTGTTCGCGCCGGCCATGGGCCTGGAGCGCAGCGATCCGGCCAGTGGGGAAGGGCGCTCGTTCATTCGTTTCCTGGGCCGGGTCTACAGCGATACTTCGCCGTTTATCCAGGAATACCTCAAGGTACATTACCAGCCAGTGTTCCAGCGCTTCTTCGAAGCCTTCGCCCTGGCCTTGCCGGACCTGCCGCGCAACGAACTGGGGGTGCGCCTGCAATTTGCGCTCAAGGCGATTTCCGGGGTGATGGCCGGCACTGAACTGCGCCTGTTGATGAACTCCATGAGCCTGGGTCGCCCGGCCACGGATGCGGAAGTGATGGCTAAGTTGATCACGCTGGTGTCGGCGGCGATTCGGGTGCCGCAGCAGAGCCCGGAAGCGGAAACCGCGCTGGCCAAGGTGCTGGATACCCAGCGGGCCATCCGCGAACAAGCGGCAACCCCCGCCGCCAAGGCATCGGGCTAGGTCAAATCCAAGGCAAAAAAAGCCCGCTGGGGCGGCGGGCTTGATGTGCAACGTTTGTAACGGATGAGGCTTCACACTACGGCCGCAGATGTGAATAAAGCGTGAAAAATATGTAAGAAAAAGTGTGAAGTTTGTGCATGACTTACGACCACTTGTCGGGACTGTCATTTCTCACAGGTTACCGAGGGTCGTCCCAAGGTGTTTGATTTCTCCTGGCGATTCCCTGCCCAGGAGACTGACGATGGCGACCAAACCCACCCGCGTTAAAAAAACCGTTGTAACACAATCAACGGAAGAACCAGCCGGCACTGATACCATCAAGAAAGCGGCGGAAAAACCGCTCGCCTCGGCAAAAAAAAAGCGCGTCCCACGTACTCCGCCGAATCCACCCAGGGTCGTTGAGGACCTGGAATCTCCCTACACGATCCCTATGTCGGTCATCCCTGTGGTGGGAGTGGCTTACGGTATTGGCCGTCGCCATATCATGCGTGGCTTGACTTACGCGTTCGAGCGCTGGACTCAATGCCGTGCGGGTGACGAATTTATAATTTGGATGAACGGCATTCTGATGGCCAGTGACAAAGTCACCCTGGCCAATCAAAGCGACCCACGATTCTTTCTGGTCATTCCCAGGTCGAGCTTGTTACTGCATTTTGTCGACGACGTCTATGGAGAGGTGCGGCGGGTCGGCGCCGGTACGGTCAGTACTTCAGAGCGCCAACGAATCCTGATACTGGATACCCTGCCAGGTGGGGAAGGGAATTGTGATGGCACTTATCACACGGGCCTCACCTTTACGCTTTCCCACACGATTATTGACAGCGTCGTTGCCTCACGGGGTGTGGATGTCACTATTCGCGCGTGGGCCAATATGCGTGTCAATGATCTGGTGATGTTTTACTGGGGCCCCCACCGTTTTGAACTCCCACCCCTCCAGCCAAGCGAAGTCGGGCGTGACCTGAGCTTTCTCATCACCCCCGATTTTCTGCGCGCCGTCGGGGACGGCCGTCTTGTCGTGCAATTCTACTTGTATGACGAAGTGCTCGATGAATCCGGACCATGCCATCGCTGGAGCAAGCCAGTCCCGGTCGAGGTCGTCCTTAGTACTACCCTTCTGGAGGAACCAGAGATTATCGAGGCGGACCCTGATTTACTGATTCTGGACGCCGACTCATTGCATGGGTTGCCGGCTACCGGGTCTGTATTCATTCGCAGAAATCATCCGGCCTTCGTCGCGGGGGATCACCTTATCTGGACGGTGATGGGCAACACTCCAGAGGGGGAAGAGGTCAGCTACAGTTTTCGCCTGCCCGTGACGCTGGCCAGTTACAACGATATCTCAATTCCCAATGCAATTGTCCGGTCATTGATCCAGAGTACGCTGAGAATTTCCTACGTCAGGGAAAGAGAAATGTTGCCTTCACGGCCAACTGTCTATGCGGTCGCGGGCGTTCGCCACACGTTGCCCGAGCCTGACGTGCTTCAACGACATGGGCCATTTGTCGAACCGGATTTGCGTCTTATCACCGTAGCAATGCCTGACTATGCACCAGGCAATTCGGGCGACGATCTGCAAGTCAATATTCTGGGTGAACACCTGGATGGTAGCGTGGAGCGTGTGTTCAGTCACCGGGCGGCGGGTGTCCATCCCCGCTTCCGCGATTTTTTAAACGCGCAATATGCGCGATTTGAAGGCCTGCTCCGTACTCGCGTCTATTACCTGGTTACTGGCCCGGTCACTGTACGTGAATCCGAACGTCGATATATCCAGATCGGCCGGCCGGCGCGTACGCTGGTTGCGCCGAGTATCCAAGAGGCGGATGTCACGAACAATATTGATCCCGCCACAGTGGGCAGTGTCGCCACCTTTGAGGCTCGCGCGGAATTCAGGGCGGGAGATGAAGTCATCATCAAGTATGTGGGCTCGGTGACGGGAAGCACCACGATTGAGTATGTGCTGGCGGTTGGTTCCAACCCTTTCCTGGCGGATGTCCCCAAAAAGCTGACTGACGACAACCTGGATGGCACACTCCGTGTCAGCTATGTGCGCCGGCGATATGGTGTTGATGAGTTGTCCGAAGAAAAGGCCTACACCATAGGCCGGGCGTTGGGCGAGTTGTTTCCACCTGAAGTGGTGGAGGCTACAACAGGGCCGGATGAACTCGACCCCCGTTTGGTTGCGATTTCGGGGGCTACCGTTCGGTGTCGCTACGAGCACCCCAAGGACGGCGATCAGGTCGAGGTCTGCTGGCGTGGTCTGTCGGGTGCCGGGACGCACTTTGAAAGCAAGGACGCCAACCGGGGGGACACGTTTGTCGAGGTCATCGTTCCGCCCTCTGCAATTGGTTTCAATATCCACCCCCAGGGACGAGATATTGACGTGTCTTTCAAAGTTATCCGCAATGGCGTTCCCACCGACTCGCCGGTACTTACGTTGAACCTGCTCACGCTGAGTCATTTGCCTGGAGCGACAATCGACAGCATCGGTGAAAGTGCGATTCTCGAGATACCGAAGTTGGATGACCTTGACCAGACCCGAGTTGCTCCCTGGCCATATATTGAGATTAATCAGCGTATGTGGTTGCGTAATGAAGGCACCCTGGATACCGACGCTGCCTATTTGGAAGAAACTTATGTCGGCCGCGAGGTCTCGGTAGCGGATGTCAACAATGGGCCTGCTCCGTTTACACCGGTAAGCCGGCTGCGCCGTTTGAAAGAGTGGACGCCATTCACCATTGACTTCGGGGTAACCTTCAATCACACCAACAACCCTGCCGATATCGTGTGGTTTGAAACCCGCCACCATATGGTCCAGACGCAGCCTAACGAATTCCCCCATGCGGAAATCAAGTATTCGACGCCGCCCAGTGGGCCGGAAGTCGTTATCAGCCCGATCACCGTCGAGAACAAATGCCAGGTGCTGGTGACCTACCCCAATATGAACCAGGGTGGGACCGACATGATTACGCTGTACTGGATCGGTGCTGATGGTGTTCCGGTTGAAGTCGGCACGCAGCCAGGCCTGGACGGTGGCACGGTGACGTTCAACGTCAGTAATGAGTTGGTCGGCGTGAGTATCCACACCACGATCCAGTTGCAGTATGAAGTGATATTGGGTCGAGGCGGGGAAGGTTCGTCGGAAGTGCAGATGGTGCATGTTCAGGCAATTCCACAGGCCAGTTTGCCTAGGGCTTTGATCAACAATGTGGCGAATGGGGGATCCATAAACCCGGCCAGTTTAACGGGCGATGCCATGCTGAGGATGATCAAGTGGCCTTACAGCGCCAAAGATCAAGTTGCCTGGCTGACCTTGGCGGCGCCAGGCGCGGTGACGCAGAATCTACTGGTGGAACATCGGGTTTCCGAGAATGAAGCCACCAACGGTTTTGCCAATATCACGGTGCTGCGCAGTTGGCTGATGACTGTGCCGAACAATGGCACGGTGACGATCAACCCCCTCGTTAACTTTAATCGGCAGAATGATAAGGGAATGGCGGTCGTCTTCCCGCCGACTCAGTACAGGATTGCTCACACCACGGCCCTGGTCTTTGATTCCTCGGCTGTTTACTTCAATAGGAAGACCTACTTTTTGGACGGTTACCCTAACGTCTTGCCCATTTTCGGCCCCGGGAATTCGATTCAGCGCGTGGCAAGCGGGGGGACGAGGCCATATTTGTACTCAACCTCCAATGCTGGCGTCGTGCACGTTGACGCCAATACGGGCTATGCCACCATGCGCGGCAACGGCAGTGCGGTAATCAGTGTGCGAGACTCGTCGGTGCCTGCACAAGTCCGTAGTTACACCGTGTATGCAAGCCAGGCAGTACGTTGTGTCGGTTTGGGTCGCAGTACGCTTGGCAACATCCGATCCTCCGCGAATAACGCCGGGGCACGGTTGCCGAGCCTTGATGAAGCCCGTGAGTTGCATCAGGTCTTCGGCTATTTGTGGCCGATGGGCAATGGGCTCTATTGGACATCGACCTTCTCCCACAGTTTTTTCTTCACCAACTACTACTACGGCTTGAATATCAATACGGGAGAAATATTGGCAGGCAAGGACCATGTCATTGGAGATCATTTCCTTGGTGTCGGGCTCAGGTAGCGGGATAGGGCGTTAAAGGCACAGAGGAGAGAGGTTCACGACAAGTCGGGAACCTCTCTTTTTTGCTTGGAGATGCGCAAAGTTGTCAGATTTTCCAGCGCTTTGCGCACTGCCCTAAACGTAAACGCATCGTGTCTACATTCGCTGCCAACTGCATCGTCAACAACCGATACCCATCCAACTCAGTGTAAATCGGTGTAACCAGAGTAGGCTCCGCGACCGCGCTATTCCCCTCCCGCTCCAACCGCTCCGTCACCCCGGATTTCAATGCTCGCGCCATCCCCACCAGTTGCACGCGGATCTGCCGGTGTTCGGCCTTCAACATTATTTGCATCCGCGCCATCGCCTGTTCATCCCGTGGGTCCGGCCGCGTATTGCCCAAGATCTCCAATGTGCTGATGCACATGCGCAGATGCCGCTGGATCGCGTCCAACTCGGTCATGGAGATCCGCACCTCCTTGGACACCGACGGCATCAGCGAGCGCAGTTGCACCATCGCGGCGTTCAAGCGATTGAGCAGTTTGAGGTGTTCATCATCGGTGACCGATTGGCCATTGATGATCCGGCTGTAAATAGCCGCGCAGTCGCGCAACGCACTGGCCAGGTTGTAGCGCCAGGAATACACGGCATACAGCGGCAGGGCGAAGGAGAACGCCAGCGCCAGTACGATGCCGATCAGGATATCCACGGTGCGCCACAAACCATCGGAGATCGGGTTGTCGCCGTGGCCGGCGACGATGAATACCGTGATCGCCGACAGCAGCGCGATATAACCGCCCTTGCCGATGGCGTGATAAGAAAAGAACCCGCACACCACCGACATCAGCAGGTAGGTCAGCAGCGGCTGGCCCAGCCAAGCCTGTTGCACCACCAAGGCCAGGCCGACACTCGCGCCGATCAAGGTGCCATAGGCCCGCTCCACGGCTTTTTTGCCGATATTGCCGTGGTGCTGCAACCCGCCGATC
Source organism: Pseudomonas palleroniana (assembly GCF_022836895.1). Classification (NCBI taxonomy): domain Bacteria; kingdom Pseudomonadati; phylum Pseudomonadota; class Gammaproteobacteria; order Pseudomonadales; family Pseudomonadaceae; genus Pseudomonas; species Pseudomonas palleroniana. Next base: position 2,975,218 of record NZ_CP092411.1, read on the forward strand.
ACGATCAGCATGGTCACCGACGCCCACTCACCGTGGGGCAGGTTGATGCCCGTGGTGAGGAGGATGGTTGCCAGCAAACCGATGGACACGCGCACGGCGTGGATCAGCTTGGCATGGCGATAGCGCCGATACGGGTCGAGCAACGGGCGCAGCAGGCGCCGGGCGAACAGGGGCAGGTTCATCGGTACTAAAGTGGCCTCAAAAGTCAGGGCGTACGCGGTTCAAGTGTGGGAGGGGGCTTGCCCCCGATAGCAGTCTCTCAGTAACAGATAGGCTGACTGACCCACCGCTATCGGGAGCAAGCCCCCTCCCACATTTAAATCAGCATGCTTCTTAGAAGATGTAGTCGGTTGTCAGGAAGCTTGAGTCACGATTACGCAAGATGTCACTGACCAGCGCCTTGTTGCTTTCCTGGAACTTGGTCGCCACCAGGGTACGGATCGAGAACACGCGTAACGCGTCATGCACCGACAGCGTGCCCTCGGCCGAGTTCTTGCGCCCGTTGAACGGGAAGGTGTCCGGCCCACGCTGGCATTGGGCATTGATGTTGATGCGCCCAACCTGGTTGGCGAAGGTGTCCACCAGCGTGCCGACGGCCTCGGGGTTGGTGCCGAAGAGGCTCAGTTGCTGGCCGAAATCCGAATCCAGCACATAGTCGATCACGGTTTCCAGGTCACGGTAAGGCACGATCGGCACCACGGGGCCGAACTGTTCCTCGTGGTACACGCGCATCTGCGGGTTCACCGGGTAGAGCACTGCGGGGTAGAAGAACGAGCCGCGACTGACACCGCCGTTGGGGTTCACCACGTGGGCGCCGTGCGCTGCGGCATCGGCCACCAGGCCGTTGAGGTAATCCACCTTGCCCACTTCGGGCAAGGGTGTCAGCGCAACCCCGTCTTCCCAGGGCATGCCGGGCTTGAGGGTGGCGAGTTTCTGGTTGAATTTCTCGATAAAGCGCTCGACCACATCCTCATGCACAAACAGGATTTTCAGTGCGGTGCAGCGCTGGCCGTTGAACGACAGCGAACCGGTGACGGCTTCGCTCACCGCATTGTCCAGGTCGACCTCGGGCAGCACGATACCGGGGTTTTTCGCATCCAGGCCCAGCGCTGCGCGCAGACGGTGGGGCTTGGGGTGCAGCTTTTTCAGGTCGCTGGCGGCCTTGTTGGTGCCGATAAATGCAAAGATATCGATCTTGCCGCTGGCCATGAGCGCGCTGACGGTTTCGCGGCCACTGCCGTAGATCACGTTGATCACCCCGGCCGGGAAGCTGTCGCGGAAGGCTTCCAGCAATGGGCGGATCAACAGCACGCCGAGCTTGGCCGGCTTGAACACCACGGTGTTGCCCATGATCAACGCCGGGATCAGCGTGGTGAAGGTTTCGTTCAGCGGGTAGTTATACGGCCCCATGCACAGCGCTACGCCCAGCGGTACGCGGCGGATCTGGCCGAGCGTGTCCTGCTCCAGTTCGAAGCGGCTGGAGCGGCGGTCGAGTTCCTTGAGCGCATTGATGGTGTCGGTGATGTAGTCGCAGGTGCGGTCGAACTCTTTCTGCGAGTCCTTGAGGTTCTTGCCGATCTCCCACATCAGCAGCTTGACCACCGCGTCGCGCTGTTCGCGCATACGGCGTAAGAAGGCTTCGACGTGCCTGATGCGATCAACCACGCGCATCGTCGGCCATTCGCCCTGGCCACGGTCGTAGGCGCGCACGGCGGCGTCGAGGGCGGTGAGGGCGGTGTCGGCGTCGAGCAGCGGGGTGCTGCCGATGTGCACGCGTTCTTCGCCGAACTGTACCGGGCTCTGCACCTTGGCGAGCGGGCCGTTCCACACGTGCAACTGGCCGTCCACCAGGTAGTCACGCTGTTCAATGGGCGCGCCCAGGCGGAAGGGTTCGGGAATCTCGGTGGCGGAGGCGGGAAACAGCTCGGTGAGCAGGTTGCTGGTGGTCATATCGCTACCCCTGGAAAAGTTACAAAACATGACTGGGACATGACTAGAGAGTCACCCAACACAGGGCTCTATGGCAAGGCTTGCGCGCTTTCTTGTACGCATGGCAGTGCGCGGCGGTTAAACTGCGCGACTTTCTGGAAGGAGTTCACATGAGTCAGTACCAGCCGGGCATTCTTGCCGCACCGGTGCCATTGCAGGCACGCCATCTGTTTTTTGCCGTGGACTCCCTGGGCGCCGTACCGGCCGCACTGGACGCACTGGTGCAATTGGCCGATTCGGCGGCGGTGGTCGGCTTGGGTGAACCGCTGGTCGCGGCATTGGGCGCGCATATCGACGGGCTGCGTGCATTCCCCGCCGTCAGCGGCCCGGGCGCACACAACCCCTCGACTCAACAGGCGCTGTGGGTATGGTTGCATGGCGTGGATCGGGGGGAGTTGCTGTTACGCAGCCGCGCCTTCGAAAAAGCCCTGGCCCCGGCCTTTCGCCTGGTGCAGATGACCGAAGGGTTCCGCTACAAGACCGGCTTCGACCTCACCGATTATGAAGACGGCACCGAAAACCCCCACGATGACGCTGCGGTCGAAGCCGCACTGACCGACAGCGGCGCCAGCTTCGCCGCCCTCCAGCAATGGCAACACGACCTCGACGGCTTCGCCGCCTTGCCGGCCCTGGAGCGCGACCACATCATCGGTCGCCGGCATGGCGACAACGAAGAGCTGGACGATGCCCCCGCGTCCGCCCACACCAAGCGCACCGCGCAGGAAAGCTTCACCCCGGAAGCCTTCGTGGTACGCCGCTCGATGCCATGGGCCGAGAACGGCCAGGCCGGGTTGATGTTCCTCGCGTTTGGCCACTCCTTCGACGCGTTCGAGGCGCAACTGCGGCGCATGAGCGGCCTGGAAGATGGAATTGTCGATGGGCTGTACCGCATCAGCACGCCGTTGACCGGCGGTTACTACTGGTGCCCGCCGATCCAGGAGGGGCGTCTGGACCTGAGCGCGCTGGCACGCTGATCGACTGCGCGAACCGCTGCCTGAAAAGCGCCCTGACCCGAACGGTCAGGGCGCTTTTTTTTGTGGCTGTGTATCACGCTGTATCTGAGCACCCTCCTGATACACCGGCATGACGTTCTATCGCGTTCGCGACACAGAGCGGATACACGCCTGGCTTTAACTCTGCTCACCAGCTGGCGCAGGCGGTCATCGACCCCAAGGCGCCCTGGCCACACTCAGTCAAGCCAGGAGATTCACCCATGAAGCGTTCTTACGCAGCCCTTGCGGCAACTCTCGCCCTGTCCCTCAGTGCCTTCGCGGCCGTGGCCCATGCCGATGAGCCCAAGCCCCAAGAGAAATGCTTCGGCGTGGCCCTCGCGGGTGCCAACGATTGCGCCGCAGGCAAAGGCACCTCATGTGCCGGCACCGCCACCACCGACTACCAGGGCAACGCCTGGGTGCTTGTGGACAAAGGCACCTGCACCCAGATCAAGACCCCCAAAGGCTACGGCAGCCTCACGGAGCAACCATGAGCCGAGCGGCCCCGGCGGTGGTGATCCAGCGCCTGCTGCCCCAGGCCCTGCTGTTGCTGGTGGCCCGTGTGGGCATCGCGGCGGTGTTCTTCCTGTCGGGGCGTACCAAGGTCACCGGTGTGCTTGAACTCAAGCCGTCGACCTACACGCTGTTTCGCTCGGAATACGCCTTGCCGCTGATCCCGCCGGACTGGGCCGCGCACCTGGCGACCTACGCCGAACACCTGTTCCCGCTGTTGTTGGTACTGGGCCTGCTGACCCGTCCGGCTGCTGCCGCACTGTTGGGCATGACCCTGGTGATCGAGGTGTTTGTGTACCCCGATGCCTGGCCGGTGCACCTGACCTGGGCGGGCCTGTTGCTGCCGCTGCTGGCGTATGGCGGTGGAGCCTGGTCGCTGGACCGCCTGCTGGCGGCTAGACGTGGCTGACTTTCTACAACCTGAATGGAGCTTTCCCATGCGTATGCTTTCTTCTCTGGCCATTGCCATGGCCTTGACCGTTCCCATGCTGGCCCAGGCGGCGCAGGCCCCACAGCCTCCACAGCCCGGCACCGGTAAGAACGTGGTGATCGTGCCCGGATCGTTCGTCGACGGTTCCGGTTGGCGGGTGGTGCACGACATCCTGATTCACAAGGGCTACAAGGTCACGGTGGTGCATCAGGGCCACGAAAACCTCGCGGCCGATGTGGCCGAAGCCCGCGAAGTGCTGGAGCAGCAGGTCGGCCCGGTGGTGCTGGTGGGCCACAGTTCCGCGGGTGGGGTGATCTCGATTGCCGGTGACCGCGACAAGGTCAAGGCACTGGTCTACGTCTCGGCGTTGCAGCCGGAGGTGGGCGAGAACATGGCCCAGTTGATCGGCTCCATGCCGGCGCCCAGCGATGACATCCAACAGAAGCGCGACGGTCATCTGTTCTTTGACCGCGCCAAGTTCAATGCGGACTTTGCCGCCGACCTGAGCACCAACCGCACTGACTTCATGGCCGCCTCCCAAGTGCCGGCCACCACCGCACTGTTTGGCGGCACCGTGTGGGCTGCGGCCTGGCACAAGAAGCCGACCTACGCGGTGGTGTCCACCGAAGACCGCGCCCTGAGCCCCGACCTGCAACGTTGGATGTACCAGCGCGCCGGTTCCAAGGTCACCGAAATCAAAGCCAGCCACGCGGTGTACATCTCCCAGCCCGAGGCTGTGGCGAAGGTCATCGAAGACGCTGCATCCGTTATCCAATAACCCACGACACCCTGGAGAAATACCCATGAACACTGCACTCAAATCCCGCTTGAGCCTGGCTGCCGCCGCCGCACTGATCGCCATGGCCTCGGCTTCATTCGCCACTGCCGCCAGCGCCGCCGACGCGCAGGAAAAGCCCGGCCGCTGCTACGGCGTCAACACCTGCAAGGGCACCAGCCTGTGCGCAACCGCCAAGAACGACTGCAAAGGCCTCAACAGCTGCAAAGGCGAAGGCGTGATCGTCAAGACGCCGTCTGAATGCCTCAAGGCCGGCGGCACCTTGACTGAACCGAAGTAATCCACTCGGCGAGCCCTGCGCGGGCTCGCCACTTTTTTTGCGGGGATCCGCCATGCCGACACCTAATCCTCACTTTTCCGGCTACGGCCTGGGGCTGCGCAAGGAGCATTACAGCGACTTTCTGGAAACCTCGGTCCCCGTGGACTTTGTCGAAGTGATCTCCGAAAACTTTATGGTCGCGGGCGGCCAGCCCCGGCATATTTTGCGCCAGGTCCGCGAGCGGCACCCGGTGGCGCTGCATGGGGTGTCGATGTCGATCGGCACCGCCGAAGGGCTCGATGCCCACTACCTGCGGCGCCTCAAGTCGCTGGTCGATGAGATCGAGCCGCTGTTTGTCTCCGACCATCTGAGCTGGTCACGCAGCGGTCACTTCAATGCCCACGATTTATTGCCGGTGCCCTATACCGAAGAGGCGCTGGACCGGGTGTGCGTCAATATCGATCAGGCCCAGGAGGCGTTGGGTCGCACGCTGCTGTTCGAAAACCCATCGAGTTACCTGGCCTTTGATGGCGCCGTCATGAGCGAGTGGGCATTTATCGACGCCATGACCAAGCGCACGGGTTGCGAGTTGCTGCTGGACATCAACAATGTGTTTGTCAGCGCCAGCAACCACGGCTTCGATGCCGACGCGTTCCTCGACGGCATCCCCGCCGAACGGGTACGCCAGGTGCACTTGGCCGGGCATAGCCAGGGCCGCGAATTGTTGATCGACAGCCATGACAGCCCGGTGTGTGACGGGGTGTGGGCGCTGTATGCCAAGGCCATGGCCAAACTGGGCCCGGTGGCGACCATGATCGAACGTGACGATGAGATTCCGCCATTGGCCGAGTTACTGCGGGAATTGTCGATGGCCCGCACGCTGGGAGCGCAGCCATGAACCTGGCCGAGTGGCAGCAAACCTTTCGGACCTGGCTGGTGAGCGCGTCGGATGAGTCCGCTCAACGGCTGGGCAATCACCACGCCGGGCTTGCGGTGTACCAGAACAACTACCGTGCCCAGTTGGTGGGGTGCCTGGAGCAGGCGTTTCCCAACCTGCGCCGTTGGCTCGGTGAGACGGCATTCCTGGCGGCCAGCATGACTTACATCGACCAGCGGCCACCCCACGCCTGGACCCTGGATGCCTACCCCGAAGGCTTCTATCACAGCTTGAAAAGCACGTTTGCACACAATCCCGATGTGCACGAACTGGCCTGGATCGAGTCGGCCCTGAGCGAAGCCTTTGTGGCTGCCGATGCTCAACCCGTGCCGTTGGAGGCGCTGGCCGGGGTGGACTGGGACACGGCCCACCTGCGGTTGACGCCGTCGCTGCGTTGCCATGCCTTGACCACCAATGCCGAGGCGATCTGGTCAGCCTTGTGGCAAGAGGCCGCGGCCCCCGAAGCGGTCATGCTTGATGTCCCGGGTGGTGTGCTGGTGTGGCGGCGGCAGTTCACCTCGCGCCTGCGCCAGGTGGATGCGCTGGAACTGCACGCATTGTTGCAGGTGCAGGGCGACGGCAGTTTTGCCGGGTTATGTGAGTGCCTGGTCGAGCGCCTGGGGGAAGAGGCCGGTGTGATGCAGGCCGGTGAGTACCTGGCCGGGTGGCTGGGCAGTGAGTTGATTGTGGAGGTGGGCCATGTTTGATCGTCGTGATTTTCTGCTGCTGGCGGCAGTCACCTTGTCCGCGCCGGCGTTTGCCGTGCAACAGGTCAGCACCGATGAGCAGGACATTCGCTATGAACAGGCCGGGCCGGAGGAGGGCCGTGCGATCATCCTGCTGGCAGCCGATGCCAATGCCTTTGCCGCAGTGATACCCGCTCTGGCCGCCCAAGGGTTTCGGGTGATTGTGCCGTACTTGCGCGATGCGCACGACGCAGCGCTTGGCCAGGATGTGCTGGAACTGATGAATGTACTGCATATCCCCGAGGCGGTACTGGCGGGTGTGGAATTGGGCGCGCGGGTGGCTTCGCATGCTGCGCTATTGAAGCCGAGTCGCTGCGTCGGGCTGGTCACCTCGAACACCGCGCCCCAGCTCGGTTTTGCCGAGGCGGTGGGGCTGATGGCGAAGACCGGACACTGGCGAACATGAAAATATTGACAGCCAGGCGATCGGCCACTGAAAAAAATCCCCGCTGCCCGTAACCTAGAGGCCTTTGTCACCTGCGGGGAGTGTTCATGTCTTCTGTTGCCGATGGGTTGCCCTCCCATAAACGCTGGCCGGCGGTGATTGCCCTGTCTCTGGGGATCGGCATGGCAACCCTCGACACGGCCATCGTCAACACCGCGTTGCCGACGCTGGCCGAGGGTATCGGCACCGATTCGGCCTCGGTGATCTGGGTGGTCAACGCTTACCAGTTGGCGATCATCGCCACGGTGCTGCCCTTTGCATCATTGAGCGATGTGCTCGGGCACCGGCGGGTCTATCTGGGCGGCTTGTTGCTGTTCATTGTCTCGTCGCTGTTGTGTGGGCTGGCCGGTTCGCTATTGACCCTGACCGCCGCACGCGTGGCGCAAGGACTCGGCGCGGCGGCACTGATGAGCGTGAATACCGCGTTGCTGCGGCATATCTACCCGTCAAAAATGCTTGGGCGCGGGCTGGGCTACAACTCGCTGGTGGTGGGGCTGGCGTTTACCCTTGGGCCGACCGCTGCGTCGGCGATTCTGTCGGTGGCGACCTGGCATTGGCTGTACCTGATCAACGTACCCTTGGGGCTGTTGGCACTGGGCCTGGGGTTGCGCGCGCTGCCGGTACTGCCGTTGACCGGGCATGCCTTCGACCGTCTTGCCGCGCTGTTGTGTGCCGGTCTGTTCGCCTTGCTGGTGTTGGGACTGGGCACCGCCGTACACGGCGCCCAGGGCGCATTGACCCTGGGCCTGTTGGCCTTGGCGCTGGGTTGCGGTGCCTGGCTGCTGCGCCGCGAGGTCGGTCACCCGGCTCCGATGCTGGCGGTGGACCTGTTCAAGCGCCCGGTGTTTGCGCTGTCGTCCCTCACGGCCATCTGTGCGTTCAGTGCCCAGGGGCTGGCCTTTGTGTCGCTGCCGTTCCTGTTGCAGGCGGTGCTGGGGCATAGCCAGGTGGAAACCGGGTTTTTGATGACGCCGTGGCCGGCGGTCGTCGCGGTGATGGCGCTGGTGGCGGGGCGCCTCGCGGATCGAGTGTCGCTGGCGGTGTTGTGCGGCATCGGGCTGTTGATGCTCAGTGTGGGCATGGCGACGTTGGCCACGCTGGGCAGCGGTGCATCGGCCTTTGAGATTGGCTGGCGCATGGCGTTGTGCGGTGCCGGGTTCGGCTTTTTCCAGTCGCCCAACCTCAAGGCAATCATGACCAGTGCCCCCTTGGCCCGCAGCGGCGGCGCCAGCGGCATCGTGGCGATCTCGCGCTTATTAGGGCAGACGCTGGGGGCGTCGCTGGTGGCGTTCTGTTTCCATCTGTCTGTGGGCAGTGGTCCTGAGTACGCGCTATGGCTGGGTTGCGCGTTTGCCTTGGTCGGCGCCGTGGCCAGTGGCTTGCGTCTGTTGCCCTATGACAAAAAGGTCGGATAAATCGTTGTAAAACGCCGGTCGGGAAGGCTACCGTGGCGACCTGAATATTTCGGAATGTTTCAGCATTATGTCGGTCCAGGCTCAACGCACTGCTGATGTGTCCTCCCGCCGCGCCGCGCTGACCCTCGCGTTATGCCTGCCCAGCGATGTGCTGCTCTACCTGCTGCTGCCCATGGAGTCCCAGGCCTTTGGCATCACCCTGGCCCAGGCCGGCGTGCTGCTGGCGGCTAACCGGCTGGTGCGGATTTTCGGCTATCGCCATGTGCTGAATTTCTACGCACGCCATGGTGACCGGTTGACCTGCATGATCGCGGCGGGGGCGGCGACCGTCTGCGCCGTGGGCAACTCGATGCTCTCGGGTTTCGCTGCGTTGCTGGGGTTGCGGCTGATCTGGGGCCTGTGCTTTGCCGCGTTGAACCTCTCCACCCAGGTGCTGGCGACTTCGGAGCCTGGCGGCGCGGCACGCCGGGCCGGGCGCTCACGGGCGATGATTGCGCTCGGGCCAATGCTGGCCTTGCCCCTGGGCGGCTGGCTGACCTTATGGGCCGGGCCACGGCCGATCTTTCTGATTCTGGCCGGCAGCTGCTTGTTGGGGGTGTGGGCGGCGCACGGCCTGCCCAGGGTCGGCCATGACTTGCACAGTGCGGGGCGCCGTTTCAAATGGCCCGACAGCGTGGCGACCTGGTCGTTTATCGAAGGCGTGGCGCTGGACGGACTCTTTATCTTTGGCCTGTCGATCCAGGCGCAGAAGCTGCTGGGGGGCGATGCAGTACTGATCGCCGGTGGCCTGATGGCCCTGCGGTATGCCTCGGAGATGCTCCTCAGCCCGCTCGGCGGTCGTGCGGCGCAACGCTTCGGGGCCACTTCGATGTTGCTGCTGTTTTCGTTCCTGAGCGCCTTGGCCCTGGCGGCGTTCGGTAGCTACTGGGTGGTCATCGGCGCGGCGGCGGTGCTGGTGCTGCGCGCACTGCAACTGCCGTTGGTGACCACCCTGGTCGCGGAGCGCAACCCGGGCTCGATGCGCGTGTCGGCACTGGCCTCCAACGCAGTGTGGCGGGATATCGGCGCGGGCCTGGGGCCGTTGCTGGCGGGCCTGTTGCTGCCGGTGGCTGCGGCGCCCTGGGTGTTCGGCCTGGCCGGCGCGGCGATTGCGCTGAGCGCGGTGTTCTGCTGGCGGGCAAAAAGTTGAACGATGGCGCACGGCGGTTTCTCTAACCCTGTGTAGACCCTTTGAGGTGAACCATCATGTCTGAATACAAGCAGCCACCGCCCGGCACCCCGAACCCTGACCGCACACCCGGTGAAGAGGAGCGCGACAACGATGCGTTGCGTCCCAACGACCCGGCGGAGCGTCAGGACAACGATGTGGAACGGGTCGAGCACGACCTCGACAACCTCCACGACAAAGCCCGCCCGCTCTGAGCAAGGAGGTTGCCGTGAATGACACGCCCAAAGGCCCGCGTTCGAGCGAGCACGCCAGCGGCAAGGATGAGTTGGGGTTTGACCCGGATTCGCCGGACGTGGCGGACCCGCAGGTAGACCCTGTCGGTCCGGCTATCGCCCCGTTGGATAAGGACAAGAAAGACCAGGATGAAAACAAGCCGCCCTATGACCCGTTGGGCGACCTGAAGCCTTGAACAGGAAGCCTTGAACAGGTAGTTGAGCGCGGTCCTCACAGCGAGGCGTTAAGTTCATCGATCAGTGTCTCGCGGTACTTCAACGCCGAGATAGACCGATCGCCGAGCTTGCTCGCCACCGCGCTCAACAAGCCCTGGGCGAGCAACATGAAGGCGCACATGCTGTTACTGAAAAACAGGCTGTGATTGGGCACATAGAAACTGTGCAGCGCCACTTTGGCCAGTGGCGAACTGGCGGAGTCGGTCAGCGCAATGACTTTGATCCCATGGCGCGCTGCAATCTCGGCGGTGGCCAGCACACTGGGGGTGTAGGGGAAGCAACTGGCGACCACCAACACGTCCCCCATGTCCAGTTGTGCCAGGGCATCCGCCACGCCTTGGCGGCTGGAGTCGAGGGCCGACACATCCGGGCGCAGCATACCCAGGCCATACGACATGAACAGCGCCAGTGAATTGAACTGCCGCATGCCATGAATCCGCACTCGGCGCGCCTCGGCCAGCAGTTCTACGGTCTGTACGAACACCTCGGGATCGACCTGTTCGATCATGCTGGCGATGTTGGCGCTTTCCTGACGGCCCAGGCGGGTCAGTTGGTTGAGGATGTCCTTGTCTTCATGATTGACCACCAGCCGTGAGGCCTGGTCGCTGTAGAAGTGCTTGCCCTCGGTAATTTCCCGCCGAAACACATCCTGCAATTTGCTGAAGCCACCGTAGCCCAGGCGTTGCGCCAGCCTCGAAAGTGTCGAGGCATTGACGTCCAGTTGCTCCGCCAGCTCACTGATCGAAGACACCGCCGTGCGTTGCGGGGACTCGATCAGCGCCATCAACACCCGCCTGGAACTGCTGCCCAGCGCGATATCGACATCGCGCCGTTCGATAGCCGCGAGCAATTGCTTGAGGCCGTCCAGCGTGTCGGGAAGGGCTGTCAGGGCATTATTCATCACAGGATCCATGTCAATGAGTGGCTACGCACCCAGGTGAACCACGCCTTCGGCAGCGGCTTGGTCGGTGTCAGGCTGCGTATAAATGCGCCACTCTACAGTGTTGGCGCTGATCCGAAAAACGCCGGTTGCCAAGGTGTTCTCATCGTCCGGATCATCCGCCGCACTGCGGTATACCGGCAAATGCCCACCGGAGGTGTCACGCAGCAGCGTCAGCGCAACCTCCGCGTGCAATGCGCCAGGCCATTGCAGCAGCTGCATATTGATACAGCGTTGCCTGGCGCCGGAGCTGTCGGTAATGCGCTGTGCCACCTGGCTCAATGCTGGCGCAACCAGATGGTTGGAATGCCCGACCGGCGCCTGGACTTCACGCACGTGGCTCGCGCCGGCGCACGCTTCCACGCTGACCACCCGCAGGCTCCCCGCCTGGCCGAACGTGTGGTGAAACGCGCCGGCGCGGTCGGTGCGTGTCACGATCGAGATCGCCTCATCAAGGGTACTCGCGTCCAGCGTCGCGCGCCCCAGGATCTGGCGTGGGATGCCGGAGGGGATATGCAAGGGCCGGATATTGTTGACGGTCGCCACCAGCCCGCGCTCATTCACCGCCAGTGTGTGCCCGGGCAGTGAGCCGGGGTAAACAAAGCTGGTGAACGCCAGGCCGGCATCCGGCGTGGCATGCAGCAGTGCGCAATGGCCTCTGAGTTGCGGGAAGCCGTCTTCGTTATGGGCGATCAGCGTACCGCCTTGGGTGGGGCCGAATACGGTCGTGCAGCCATCCACGCTGTGGGGGTGCACGTAGTCGCCTCGGCAATTCCACATGAACACCTCATCCACCGGCAACTGCAAGCCGTCGGCCAGCCCTTCGAGTTCCTGCCAGTAACGCGGGAACTCGTCTTGCACCCGCTGGCGCATCTGCCAGGCCGCCGGGGTGTGTGCCTGCGCCGCCAGGTATTGCCAGAGGGCAAGGGGACGCAAGTGCGTAGCCACCGCGTCGCGGCCGAAAACCCCCAGCCCGCGGCCGATCGAATAGGCACTTCCATCAAGATGAATAGAGGGCAGTGTCATTGCATCTCCTCACGATACATGTTGCAGAAACTCGCGCAGGCGCGGGCTTGGCGGGTTGGCGATGAGTTCGGCGGGCGGGCCGTCCTCAGCGATGCGGCCCTTGTCGATGAAGATCAGGCGCGTGGCAACCTTGCGTGCGAAATCCACTTCGTGGGTGACGATCACCATGGTCATGCCTTCATCGGCCAGCGATTTCATCACGGTCAGCACTTCGTGGCGCAATTCCGGGTCCAGCGCGGATGTCGGTTCGTCAAACAGCATGAGCTTGGGCTTGACCGCCAATGCCCGTGCGATGGCGACGCGTTGCTGCTGGCCGCCGGACAGCTCGGAGGGGAAGTGATTGGCGCGTTCGGCCAAGCCGACTTTTGCCAGCAGCTCGGCGGCCAGTTGCTCGGCCTCCGTGCGGCTGGCGCCGCGTACCCGTACCGGGCCGAAGGCGACGTTCTGCAGCGCCGTCATCTGAGGGAACAGGTGAAACTGCTGGAACACCATGCCCGCTTCCTGGCGGATCAGACGCTCATCGACCTTGGGGTCGTTGACCTCCAGGCCATCGACGATCAGTTGGCCGTCGGTGATCTCTTCGAGTTTGTTGATGCAGCGCAGCAGGGTGGATTTACCCGAGCCCGACGGGCCGATGATGACGACCACTTCACCGCTGGCGATCTTGAGGTTGATGTCGTGCAGCACCTGAGTGCTGCCGAAGTGCTTGGACACACCTTTGAACTCGATCATAGGATTTTCAGCCTCGATTCCATACGTCGCAGTACATAGCTCAGCACCAACGTAATGATCAGATAGATAACGGCGACCGCAGACCAGATTTCCATCGCGCGGAAATTGCCGGCGATCACTTCCTGGCCCTGGCGGGTCAATTCGGCGACACCGATCACGATGAACAGCGACGTGTCCTTGATGCTGACGATCCATTGGTTGCCCAGCGCCGGGATCATCCGGCGGAACGCCAGCGGGGCGATCACATAGCGCAGCGTATCGCGCCTGGACAGGCCCAGCGCCAACCCGGCTTCGCGGAAACCTCGATTGATCGACAACACCGCGCCGCGGGTGATCTCGGCGATGTAGGCGCCGGAGTTGAACATGATGGTCACGACGGCAGCCGAGAATGGATCGATGCGCACCGGAATCATCATCGGTAGCGCAAAGTAGATGAACATGACCTGCACCATGATCGGTGTGCCACGGATCAGTTCGATGAAAACAAGCGCAACACGGCTGCTGATAAAACCACCGTAGGCACGGGCAAAACCCGCACCTACGCCGATGACGGCACCACCGATCAGACCCAGGATCGAAATCCACAAGGTCAGCTTGGCGCCGTCGAGCAGGACCGGCAGCGCATCCCAAATGGCGCTCCATTGGAAATGCATGCTGAATTCTCTATTGAGGAAGGACGGGGGTTATTGCGGATCGGTGCCGAACCACTTGCGATAGATCTGCGCGTAGGTGCCGTTCTCGCGAATCTTCTTCAGTGCCGCGTTGACCGGCTCGCGCAATTCGCTGCCTTTGGGGAAACCGATGCCGTACTGCTGCGCGAGCATCTGTTGGCCGACGGCCTTCACCTGGCCTTCGCCTGCCGTCTTGATGTAGTACAGGACGTTAGGCGTGTCGTGCATGGCGGCATCGACGCGGCCGGTGCGCAGTTCCAGGTAGGCGTTATCGATATTGGGGAACTGGCGCAGTTCGCTGGCTTTCAGGTTGGCTTTGGCGTAGTCCGCTGCCGAGGTGCCGCTTTTTACCGCCAGGGTCTTGCCGGCGATATCCGCTTCACCTTTGATGGTGTTGTTGTCGCTTTTGACCATCAACAGGAAACCGCTGTTGTAGTAACCATCGGAGAAGTCGATGGCTTGCTTACGCTCTTCCTTGATCGTGATCCCGGCGAGCGCCACGTCGACATTATGGGTTTGCAGGGCAGGGATGATGCCGTTGAAGTCCATGGGCTTGAGCTGGTAGCTGACGCCCATTTCTTTGGCAATGGCGGCCCACAGGTCGATGTCGAAGCCCACGTATTCGTTGCCTTGCTTGAACTCGAACGGTACGAACGCGGTGTCGGTCGCGACCAGCAGTTCCTTGCTCGCAGCGAAGCTGCTTGAGGTGGTGACCAGTGCCAGTGCCGCCAGTGAGACCTTCAGAAAGTGCTTCATGGGTATTTTCTCTTCAGGGGGAAACAAGCCCGAGGCTAGCCTGGGGCGATGGGGATAGCGGCAGTCAATTTTTTGAGTGATCCACAGGAATTCACTCCACTTTTTTGTTATAGGCCCGGCTAGCCACCCGAAAGAGGAGGCGCACGACACATTTGCTTTTTAGCAAAATATACATGCATTTATTTTGCGTGCAACTATATTTTGCATGGCTGGCGCGCCACGAAAAATGGTTTTAAGCCATAAAAGGCTGGGTTTGACGGGTTTATTTGAACGGTGAGGCACTGAATGGTTATGCAAAAAATAATTGCATTTAAAAAATCTGCATCTATTATTTGCAAAAAACCGGAGCGGCATCCATGAGCCACGTCTTTCATCGCAGCCTTACACAAAGCTACCCCATTGCAGTCAAGGGCGAAGGGCCTTACCTGATCGACGCCAATCAACGTCGTTACCTGGATGCCAGTGGTGGCGCTGCGGTGTCGTGCCTGGGCCACAGCGACCCGGACGTGATCGAGGCGGTGCGTCGGCAGGTGGGGCAGTTGGCTTATGCCCACACCTCCTTCTTTACCACGCAGGTGATGGAGGAGCTGGCTGATTTCCTGGTGGCACGGGCCCCGGCGGGCATCGACTCGGTGTACTTCGTTTCAGGCGGTTCGGAGGCGATAGAAGCGGCGCTGAAACTCGCTCGCCAATACTTCATCGAGATCGGCCAGCCCCAGCGCAAGCACCTGATCGCACGGCGCCAGAGCTATCACGGCAATACCCTGGGTGCGCTGGCGACCGGTGGTAATGAATGGCGGCGCAGGCAGTTTGAACCGCTGCTGATTGACGTCAGTCATGTCAGCCCATGCTATGCATATCGCCAGCAACAGGACGGTGAATCCGCCGAAGCGCTGGGCGTGCGCCTGGCTGGCGAACTGGAAGCGGAAATCCTGCGTCTGGGGGCTGAAAACGTCATGGCGTTTGTCGCCGAGCCTGTGGTCGGCGCGACGCTGGGCGCGGTGACTGCGGTTCCGGGCTATTTCAAACGTATCCGAGACGTGTGCGACCGCCATGGCGTCTTGTTGATTCTGGATGAAGTCATGTGCGGCATGGGCCGTACCGGCAGTTTGTTTGCTGCAGAGCAGGAAGGCATCACGGCGGATCTGATCACCATCGCCAAAGGGCTGGGCGCCGGTTACCAGCCCATCGGCGCAACGCTGGTGAGCCGGAAAATCCGCGATGCGATCGCCTCGGGCTCGGGGTTCTTTCAGCACGGCCATACCTATATCGGCCACGCCACCGCCTGCGCCGCCGCGCTGGCGGTACAGAAAGCCATCGAGTCGCGTGGGTTGCTCGCCCAAGTCAACCGCTTGGGGGAGGGCCTGCGTGAGCGTTTGCTGGATCGTTTCGCCGAGCATCCGCACATTGGTGATATCCGCGGCCGTGGGCTGTTCCAGGGCATCGAACTGGTCGCCGACCGCAACAGCAAGGCGCCTTTCGACCCGGCTCTCAAGCTGCACGCCAAACTCAAGCAGGCGGCCATGGCTGAAGGCTTGATGTGCTACCCCATGGGCGGAACCATCGACGGGCAGCGGGGCGATCATATCCTTCTGGCACCGCCGTTCATTCTTGAGGATCATCACCTTGATGAGATCGCCGACAAACTGCTGGTTGCGGTGACGACCACATTGAAAAACCGCTGAGGGGAGCGCAATGGCTATTCAATCGCGTCTAAGCGAGTTGACCGAAGCGTCGATGAGCGATGCCCAGCGCGCTGTGCTCAAGGAGATCCTGGCAGGGCCGCGTGGCAATCTGGATGGGCCTTTCCTGGCCTGGATCCACAGCCCGCAACTGGCGAACCATGCACAGCGGCTGGGGGCCTTTTGTCGTTATGGCACGCAACTGGAACTGCGCCTTACCGAGTTGGCGATCCTGTTTACGGCAGCCTGGTGGCAGTCCCAGGCCGAGTGGCAGATTCATGAGCCCATTGCGCGCTCAGCCGGTGTCACTGATGCCGTCATCGAAGCGTTACAGCAGCAGGCAGCGCCGCCCTTTACCCGTGAGGACGAGGCTTTGGTCTATCGCCTCGGCAAGACGCTTTATGAAACCCGGCGTATCGATGACGCGCTCTATGTACAGGCGATAGCGGCTTTCGGAGAGCCGGCCGTGGTCGAGCTTGTCGGTGTTTTTGGCTACTACGCGCTGGTGGCGATGACGCTGAATGTGTTCGCGGTGCGCCGTGATACGGATGCACCACTGCCATTTGTCGAGCGCTGAACAGTCTGTCCTGTGTCTGATCTATAAAAAAGCCCCACCTTTATGGTGGGGCTTGTTCTTTCACTTGGGGGCTGTCCACGTTACCTCGGTAATCCCGAATTTTTCCGCCTTGGGCCGGGTGGTTTTCTTCACCTGTTCATGCCCCACGCGCCCCACGCGACTGACGTGCGCAACGTCGGCATCAACCGCTGCCCAGTGCCAGGCCTCGGCGTTGTTCATCACTTCGGCACGCACTACAAACGACTTCGGTTGACCGTGCAGTTGATAGTGAATGGTGTAAATCTTCGCGGTACTCATGTTGCCTCCCTGTCTTGTTATAGATGGATAGGTTGGCGCCGAGAAAGGTTCATTCAAAATGACAAGCCGTTGGCTGGCGCGGCATAGTGACGCCTTCGCCACGCGCTCAAGGATCGCGCCATGTCCCACCCCACTGACAGCCGCCTGACTCACAGCCAGCTTTATCTGCAACGCCTGGGCTATGCTTCGCCCCCACCGCCGACCCTTGAAACCCTGCAAGCGCTGCAATTGCGCCACGTGTGCACCTTTGCCTTCGAGAGCGTGTCGACCTTGTTGCACAGGCCGGTACCCATCGACCTGCCCAGTGTCGAGCAAAAAATCCTGTTGGATGGGCGCGGCGGGTATTGCTATGAGCTGAACCAGATGTTCCTGGCGCTGTTGCAGGAACTCGGCTTCGACGCACGGGGCATCACCGGCCGCGTAGTGCTGGGTGGTCCGGCGGATGCGCACACGGCGCGCACCCACCGCTTGAGCCTGGTGACCCTGGAGGGCGCGCGCTATATCACGGATGTCGGCTTTGGCGGCATGGTGCCCAGCAGCCCGTTGCAACTGGACACCGAAGCGCAGCAGGCCACGGCCCATGAACCTTATCGGCTGACCTTCGACGGGCAGGGCAGTTACACCCTGTGGGTGCTGGTCGCCGGGGAGTGGCGCGGTTTGTATGTGTTCGACCTGCAAGTGCAGGCCGCCATCGACTACGAAATCGGCAACTGGTACGTCTCTACACACCCTGACTCGGTGTTCCTCGGCCAGTTGAAAGCGGCACGGTTGGCGCCGGGTAAGCGTTATACCCTGGCCAATGCCCACTATGCGGTGCATAGCCTGGATGGGCCCAGCGAAAAGCGCGTGATCGACAGCGCGGATGAACTGCTGGCACTGCTGCAAGAGACCTTTGGTATTCACCTGCCAACCGATCCCAAGCTTCGCGAAGCGCTTAGTGGCTTAATAATGGCCAGCACCGCAGAGCCTTGAGTTAGAGCCATCGCTGAACCGTTTTACCTCCAAAACGATGCAAATTAATTCGAACCTTTGCCAACGGCCGAGGTTCGAAGCGGTTCCTGAATAATTTGCTCACTAACAAGGAGATGTAAAACGATGTCCAAGCTATTCGGAAAAATCTTCAAGGGTTCCTCCCTGCTGGCGCTGGTCGCTGCACCTGCCGTGGTGTTCGCGGCACCGCCTACCGGCCCTATTTCCACCTTCGGTATCCTGGGTAGCTATAACGATTTCAAATTCGAAGGCGGCAGCGCAAGCGACAAGAGCCACATGCCTGAAGCCGGGCTGTTCTACAACTTCGGCAACAAGCTGACTGCCGAATCCGGTTTCATCTATCAAGCCGGTATCGAAGCCAAGTACGGCGAAAAAAGCGACGACAAGCTCAAGGAAGGTCAGGCTGACCTGGACCTCGGCTGGCGCGCCGCGCTGGATGCGCGCAACTTCGTCGACGTGATTGTGGGCGGTGGCTACACCTGGACCCGCTATGAGCCCGACACCAACGGCTATGACGTCAAGCTCACCAACAAATCGCCATTCGCCAAGCTGGCACTGGGCTACAACCACCAGTTCGATGATATGACCCTGCGCGTTGAAGCCGGTGCCCGTCAGACCATCGACGGCCGCGCCAAACTCAAAGTGGATGGCGTGGGCAGTGACACTGTGGACCTCAAGGATCGCACCAACCCCTACGCCGAAGTCAGCCTGCTGATGAACCAAAATGGCAATCTGCCGGTGATGGCGGGCTTGTACTACACCCGCACCGAATACAAGCTCGACGAAGACTCCTTTACCGCCGACAACACCAAGCTCAAGCGTGATGAGTACGGTTTCAAGGTGGGTATCGCGTTTTAAGGCTGCGATTGAGCCAGACACGTCGACGTGAATGAAAAACGCCCCGAAGTGATTCGGGGCGTTTTTTTTGCGCCGTTTATCTGTGTGGAGCGTTTTGTGGTGATGGGGGAGGGTGGAGACGTTAAAGGTATGGGTTCAACCCAGCGCTGCGAGCTGGCATTTCTGGCGAGCGCGTTTGTCGTGGCGAGGGAGCTTGCTCCCGTTGGGCTGCGTAGCGGCCCTGAAACCTGACACTGAGATTTCTCTGGGGTAACGCGGTGTCTGTGCTGGGGTCGCTTCGCGCCCCAACGGGAGCAAGCTCCCTCGCCACAGGAAATGTAATCAATGGCAAGAATGCAAAACGGCGCCCGAAGGCGCCGTTCTGTTGACTGCATGTGCCTAAGCGATCAAACGCCCAACACCGCGTGCTGCACCAGGGTGAGCAACGGTTGTGGGTACACGCCCAGGAAGAACGCGAGCAGGGCGATGGCCAGCAGCATTACGCCACCGGCTTTCTGTTCCCAGTGCAGCTCGGCATCCACACGACGCAGGTTTGGCTCGATCAGGTACAGGGTGACCATCACGCGCAGGTAGTAGAACACGCCAATCGCGCTACCCAGCACCAGGGATGCCACCAGCCACCACTCGTGCGCCTCGACACCGGTCGCCACGATGTAGAACTTGCCGATGAAACCGGCCGTCAGCGGGATACCCGCCAGGGACAGCATCATCACGGTCAGTACGGCGGTCAGGTACGGACGGCGCCAGAACAGGCCGCGGTATTCGTACAGGGCATCAGCGTCACGGCCTTTGAACGGCGAGGACATCAGGGTGATCACGCCGAACGCGCCGAGGCTGGTGATCACGTAGGTGACCAGATACACACCCATGGCTTCCACGGCCAGGCCTTTGCTCGCCACCAGGGCGATCAGCAGGTAGCCGAAGTGCGCGATGGACGAGTAACCCAGCAGACGCTTGAGGTTGTTCTGGGTCAGGGCCAGCAGGTTACCGAACAGGATCGACGCGATGGCGATCACGGTCAGCACGGTGCTCAGCACGCCGGTGTTGGCGGCAGGCGAGATCTGGAACAGACGCACCATCACCGCGAATACGGCCACCTTCGACGCCGTGGCCAGGAACGCAGCCACCGGCGCCGGGGCGCCTTCGTACACGTCCGGGGTCCACAGGTGGAAGGGCACCAGCGACAGCTTGAACGCCAGGCCGATCAGCATCATCGCCAGGCCCAGTTGGGCAATCGGCGCAGGCATGCTGGTGGTGGCCAGGGCGTGGCCGATGCCGGTGAAGCTCAGGTTGCCGGCTTCGGCGTAGAGCAGGGCCATACCGAACAACAGGAACGCGGAACCGGCGGCCGACAGCACCATGTACTTGATGCCGGCTTCCAGGGAGCGCTTGTTGAAGAAGGCGTAGGCCACCAGGCCGTAGGTCGGGATCGACAGCAGTTCCAGGCCGATGAACAAGCCGGCCAGGTGCTGTGCGCTGACCAGCACGATACCACCGGCAGCAGCCAGCAGGATCAGCAGGTACAGCTCTTCCTTGTTGCCCGGGTAGCCGGTGCCGCCTTCGCCCATGTAGGCATGGGCGAGGGTGACGCACGCCAGGGTGGCTACGAGGATCAACGCGATGTACAGCAGCGCGAAGTCATCGACCATCATCAGCGGGGTCACCGCCAGTGGCGCGACCTTGAGGGCCGGAATGATCGACAGCAAGGCCAGGTTCAGGCCGGCACAGGACAGCAGGAACGTTTGCGAGTGATTGCGGCGCCAGGCGATCGCCAGCATCACCACCACGATGGTGAGGCTGGTGATCAGCAGCGGCGCAAGCGCGATAAAGTGTTGGATCGTGAATTCCATAGCGCTCTTACCGGGCCGAAGCGAGTTGAGAGAAGGCGGTGCCGAACCACTGCTGCACGCCATGCATCGTTGCGGCAGAAGTGTCCAGGAACGGTTGCGGGTACACGCCGATGTAGATCAGCAGTACCGCAAGGCCGAGCACCATGATCAGTTCGCGAGCATCCATCCCTTGCAGGACGGTGTCGGACTTGGCCGGGCCGAAGTAGGCGCGGTGGATCATGATCAGCGAGTAGACCGAGCCGAATACCAGGCCGGATGTAGCGATGGCGCTGATCCACGGTGTCTGTACGAACGAGCCCATCAGGATCAGGAATTCGCCGATGAAGTTACCGGTGCCCGGCAGGCCCAGGGACGCTGCGGCAAAGAACAGGCTGATCGCCGGCAGGTAGGCGATGCGCGACCACACGCCACCCATCTCACGCATGTCACGGGTGTGCAGGCGTTCGTACAACTGGCCACTCAGGATAAAGAGGGCAGCGGCCGAGACACCGTGGGCCAGCATCTGGATCACTGCGCCTTGCAACGCCAGCTGGCTGCCGGAGTAGATGCCGATCAGTACGAAACCCATATGCGAAACGGACGAGAACGCGATCAGACGCTTGATGTCGGTTTGCGCGAAGGCCAGGAACGCGCCGTAGAAGATCCCGATCAGACCCAGGGTCATGGCGATCGGCGCGAACTCGGCCGAGGCATTCGGGAACAGCGGCAGGGCGAAACGCAGCAGACCATACGCCGCGGTCTTCAACAGGATACCGGCCAGGTCGACCGAACCTGCTGTTGGCGCCTGGGCGTGAGCGTCAGGCAGCCAGGAGTGGAACGGCACCACCGGCAGCTTCACCGCGAATGCGATGAAGAAGCCCAGCATCAGGATGTACTCGGTGGTCAGGGACATCTTGGTTTTCAACAGGTCGGCGTAGTTGAAGGTAATCACGCCGGTGTTGTTGAAGTTGACCAGTACCAGGCCCAGGATCGCCACCAACATGATCAGGCCGGAAGCCTGGGTGAAGATGAAGAACTTGGTCGCCGCGTAGATCCGGGTTTTCTTGCCGTCCGAAGAACTGTGACCCCAGAGCGCGATGAGGAAGTACATCGGCACCAGCATCATTTCCCAGAAGAAGAAGAACATGAACAGGTCGAGGGCGAGGAACACGCCGACGACGCCGCCCAGGATCCACATCAGGTTCAGGTGGAAGAAGCCCACGTGACGCTGGATTTCTTTCCAGGAGCAGAGTACCGAGAGGATACCCAGCAGGCCGGTCAGCAGGATCATCAACAGCGACAGGCCGTCGAGGGCCAGGTGCACGTTGATGCCGAAGCGCTGGATCCACACGTGCTTGAATTCAAGCGCGAAGGTTGGATCGACACCCGGTGCCGGAGCGAATGAATAGTCACCATGGGCCCACAGCCAGAGGCCGAGTGCGAGTTCCAGGGACATGGTCAGCAACGCAATCCAGCGGGGGAGGGTGGCGCCGAAGCGTTCACCCATCCAGCAGAGCAGGCCGCCGATAAAGGGGATCAGGATTAGCCAGGGCAGAATCATGACGGGCTCGTTTCCTTTCGCAAGTTC
The DNA here is from genome assembly GCF_022836895.1 of Pseudomonas palleroniana. Lineage (NCBI taxonomy): Bacteria > Pseudomonadati > Pseudomonadota > Gammaproteobacteria > Pseudomonadales > Pseudomonadaceae > Pseudomonas > Pseudomonas palleroniana. The sequence continues at coordinate 2,997,363 of NZ_CP092411.1, forward strand.
GCAAAGTTCATATCAGACCGCTACCACTACGATGGCGCCGATCACTAGCACGGCACCGGCCGCCATGGAAGCTGCATACCAGCGCAGTTGGCCAGTCTCGCTGCGGCTCAGGGCGGTGTGACCGGCCTTGGCGGCACGCGGGATCAAACCGATGGTCTGGTCGAGCGGGTCTTTACGCAGTACATGACTGATGGCCAGGTATGGCTTGACGAACAGTTTGTCGTAGATCCAATCGAAGCCCCAGGCAGCGAACCACCAGGCCGAAAGGAAGCGGCCAATGCCACTGTTGGCAACGGCGGTCACGAAGCGACGCTTGCCGAGGAACAGCAGGGCCGCCAGCAGGATACCGGCAATGGCGATGGCGCCCGAGACGATTTCCAGGCTGTGCTGGGCTTCGCCGCCGGCATGGCCGACGCTTTGTGGCAATACGCCGTGCAGTGGCGGCGTGATCATTGCACCGACGAAAGTCGACAGCACGATCAGTACCGACAATGGCAGCCAGTGCGAGATGCCGTGGCCTGCGTGTGCTTCGGTCTTGGCTTCACCGTGGAAGGTGATGAAGATCAGGCGGAAGGTGTACAGCGAGGTCATGAACGCACCCACCAGGCCTGCGTACAGCAGGTTCTGGTTACCGCTGGCAAAGGCTTCCCAGAGGATCTCGTCTTTCGAGTAGAAACCGGCGGTCACCAACGGCAGGGCAGCCAGGGCGGCACCACCGACGATGAAGCTGGCGTAGGCCAACGGCAGTTTTTTCCACAGGCCACCCATCTTGAAGATGTTCTGCTCGTGGTGGCAGGCAACGATCACCGCACCGGAAGCGAGGAACAGCAGGGCCTTGAAGAAGGCGTGGGTCATCAGGTGGAAGATCGCCGCGTCCCAGGCACCGACGCCCAGGGCCAGGAACATGTAGCCGATCTGGCTCATGGTCGAGTAGGCGAGGATGCGCTTGATGTCGGTCTGTACCAGCGCGGCGAAGCCGGCCAGTACCAGGGTCACGCCGCCGACCAGGCCGACCAGGTGCAGGATTTCCGGCGCCAGGGTGAACAGGCCATGGGTACGCGCAATCAGGTAGACACCGGCGGTTACCATGGTTGCGGCGTGGATCAGTGCCGAAACCGGGGTAGGACCGGCCATCGCATCCGCCAGCCAGGTTTGCAGCGGCAGTTGCGCGGATTTACCCACGGCCCCGCCCAGCAGCATCAGGGTCGCCAGGGTGATCCAGAAGTCGCCGACCTGGAATTTCTGCGGTGCCAGTACCAGCAGTTCCTGGATGTTCAGCGTGCCCACCTGTTGGAACAGGATGAACAGGCCGATCGCCATGAACACGTCGCCGATACGGGTGACGATAAAGGCCTTGAGTGCCGCGTTACCGTTGTTGCGGTTGCTGTAGTAGAAACCGATCAGCAGGTACGAGCACAGGCCCACGCCTTCCCAGCCGAAGTACAGGAACAACAGGTTATCGCCCAGTACCAGGAACAGCATGCTGGCGATAAACAGGTTGGTGTACGAGAAGAAGCGCGAGTAACCGGCTTCACCGCGCATGTACCAGGACGCGAACAGGTGGATCAGGAAACCCACGCCCACCACCACGCCGAGCATGGTGATCGACAGGCCGTCGATGTAGAGGGCGAAGTTGGGCTTGAAACCCTCCACCGACATCCACTGCCACAGCACCAGGGTGTAGTGGCCGCCTTCCGGCGGGGCCACGTTGAATTGCCAGATGACGTAGGCGGCAACGATGGCCGACAGGCCAATCGAGCCCACGCCCACCAGGGCCGAGAGGTTTTCCGACCAGCGTCCACGGGAGAACGACAGCAGCAGGAAACCGATCAGGGGAAATACGAAAGTCAGAAAGATCATGTTCATCCGCGCATCTCACTGGCAGCGTCGATATCAAGCGTGTGGAAGCGACGATACAGTTGCAGCAGGATCGCCAGGCCGATACTGGCCTCGGCGGCTGCCAGGCTGATCACCAGGATGAACATGACTTGTCCATCCGGCTGGCCCCAACGTGCACCCGCGACGATGAAGGCCAGTGCTGCGGCGTTCATCATGATTTCCAGGCTCATCAACACGAACAGAATGTTACGGCGGACCATCAGGCCGACCAGGCCAAGGCAGAACAGGATGCCGGCAACCGCCAGACCATGCTCCAAAGGGATAGCAGGCATCGTCATTGCTCCTTGGCTTCGTTGCGGCCCAAGTGGAAGGCGGTGACGGCTGCGGCGAGCAGCAGCATCGACGCCAGTTCGACCACCAGCAGGTACGGGCCGAACAGGCTGACGCCCACGGCTTTCGCATCCACGGTGGTGTGGCCGATGGCCTGGCCGCTCTGGTGAGCGAACAGCACATACAGCAGTTCACCTAGCAGCAGGGCGGCGAGGACAACAGGGCCGAGCCAGATGCCGGGTTTGAGCCAGACGCGCTCCTGGGCGACCGAAGCCGGCCCCAGGTTGAGCATCATCACCACAAACACGAACAGCACCATGATGGCGCCGGCGTAGGCGATCACTTCCAGGACACCGGCGAACGGTGCGCCGAGGCTGAAGAAGGTCATGGCCACGGCGATCAGCGAAATGATCAGGTAGAGCAGGGCGTGCACGGGGTTGGTGTTGGTGATCACGCGAAGCGTGGACACAACCGCGATACCCGATGCGAAATAGAAAGCGAATTCCATCTTTCTTCCTTAAGGCAGCAAGCTCTTCACGTTGATCGGCTCGGCTTCGTTTTGTGCGGCGCCTTTTGGCTTACCGGCAACGGCCATACCTGCAACACGATAGAAGTTGTAATCAGGGTTTTTACCGGGACCAGAGATCAAAAGATCTTCTTTCTCGTACACCAGGTCCTGACGTTTGAACTCGGCCATCTCGAAATCCGGTGTCAGCTGGATCGCGGTGGTCGGGCAAGCTTCCTCGCAGAGGCCGCAGAAAATGCAGCGCGAGAAGTTGATGCGGAAGAAGTCCGGGTACCAGCGACCGTCTTCGGTTTCAGCTTTCTGCAGGGAGATGCAACCCACCGGGCACGCCACGGCGCACAGGTTGCAGGCTACGCAACGCTCTTCGCCATCGGGGTCGCGGGTCAGCACGATGCGGCCGCGATAGCGCGGCGGCAGGTACACCGCTTCTTCCGGGTATTGCAGGGTGTCGCGTTTGCGGAAGCCGTGACCGAACACCATCACCAGGCTTCGCAACTGGGTACCGGTACCCTTAACGATGTCGCCAATATATTTGAACATGGGTCAAATCCTCACTGAACCGCGCCGGCTGGCGTGTTCAACAACACAACGGCAGCCGTCACCAGCAAATTGATCAGGGTCAGCGGCAGGCAGAAGCGCCAGCTGAAATCCATCACCTGGTCATAGCGTGGGCGCGGAATGGAAGCGCGCAGCAGGATGAACAACATGATGAAGAACGCGGTCTTCAGGAAGAACCAGAAGAACGCCAACTGCGGCAGGATGCCGAACGGACCGTGCCAGCCGCCGAAGAACAGCGTGACCAGCAGGGCCGAGATCAAGATGATGCCGATGTACTCGCCAACGAAGAACATGCCCCATTTCATGCCGGCGTATTCAATGTGGTAACCGTCGGCCAGTTCCTGCTCCGCTTCAGGCTGGTCGAACGGGTGACGGTGAGTCACGGCGACGCCGGCGATGAAGAAGGTGCAGAAGCCGAAGAACTGCGGAATGATGAACCACAGGTTCTGTGCCTGGTACTCGACGATGTCGCGCATGTTGAACGAGCCGACCTGCACCACGATGCCCATCAGCGCCAGGCCCATGAACACTTCGTAGGACACGGTCTGGGCCGAAGCCCGCAAGCTGCCTAGCAGGGCGAACTTGTTGTTGCTCGACCAACCGGCGAACAGCACCGCATAGACCGACAGGCCGGCCATGGCGAAGAAGAACAGCAAGCCGATGTTCAGGTCCGCCACGCCCCAGGTCGGGGTGATCGGGATGATCGCGAAGGCGATCAGCAAGGCGCTCATGGCCACGACCGGTGCCAGGGTGAAGATCACCTTGTCGGCAAACGGTGGGGTCCAGTCTTCCTTGAAGAACATTTTCAGCATGTCGGCGGCGATCTGGAACATGCCGAACGGGCCAACGCGGTTCGGACCGTAACGGTCCTGCCACCAGCCCAGCAGGCGACGCTCGACGAAGCTGAGCAGGGCGCCCGCGACGACCACGGCCAACAGGATCACGACAGCCTTGAGGACCGCAATGATCACGTCGATCACTTCAGGGGTGAACCAGGTCATTGCGCTGCCTCCTGCAGACCGTCAACGGTTTTGCCAAAGATCGCCGGCGGAATACCGGCGAGGCCTTTAGGCAGTGCAACCAGGCCGGCACCCAACTCATCGTTGATGCGCAGCGGCAGACGCAGGGTCTGGCCGGCCACGTTCAGGCTGAGCAGGGCACCGTCGTTGACGCCCAGGCGATCGGCTTCTGACTTGGCGACCGACACGTAGGCGGCCGGGATACGTTCCTGAACCGGCGCGGCCTTGGAAGAGTTCTCTTCGCTGCCGAACAGGTGGAAGAACGGTACGACCTGCCAGGTGCCCTGGGCCGGGTTGAACGGACGCGGTACGGCAGCGAACCAGTTCAGCGAATCACCGCTGCTTTCGATCAGGCGGGTGCCCGGGTCGCCAGCGCGGATATGACCACCGACTTCATCCTGGAACTTGTTCCAGGCCTGCGGCGAGTTCCAGCCTGGAGACCAGGCAAACGGCACTTGCTGACGCGGCTCGGCCGAACCCGAGTAACCTTCCATGGAGAAGTTGAACGCGGTATCCGGGTCTTGCGGGGTACGTGGTTCGTGCACGCTGATGTTGGCGCGCATGGCGGTACGACCGGAGTAACGCAGCGGTTCGCGGGCCAGTTTCAAGCCCTTGATGCGGAACGCGGCGGACGGCGCGGCATCGACGATACGCGCCAGTTGCGGGGTGCTTGCGGCGGTAGCGGCGGTGACGTGGTCAAGCTGGGTCCAGTCGATCGGCTGGTTCAGCAGGGTGGCGCGCAGGGCATGCAGCCAGCGCCAGCCTTCGTGAACCAGGATGCTGGCGTCCATGTACTTTGGATCGAACACCTGGAAGAAGCGCTGGGCACGGCCTTCCTGGCTGACCAGGGTGCCGTCGCCTTCAGCGAAGGTGGCGGCTGGCAGCACCAGGTCGGCGCGTTCGCTGGTAGCGGTTTTCTGGTGGTCGGCAACGATCAACACCTTGGCGGCGTTCAGCGCAGCGTCAACCTTGGCCGCATCGGTGCGGGTGTACAGGTCGTTCTCCAGCACCACGATGGCATCGGCGCTGCCGTCGATGACTGCCTGCAGGGCAGCGTCCACGGACTCGCCACCGAGCATGGCCAGGCCAAGGCTGTTGGCTTCCGGCACGACCAGGCTGATGGAACCGTTCTTGTCGCGCAGCTTCAACGCCTTGGCGATGTTGGCAGCGGCTTCGATCAGCGCCTTGGAGCCCAGCGAGGTGCCGGCAATGATCAATGGGCGCTTGGCCGCCAGCAGGGCGTCGGCGATACGCTGGGCCAGTGCAGCGGCCTCAGTGTCCAGGCCTTCGACGGCAGGCGCGCTGGCGTCGAGGGCGTGGGCCACGGCGAAACCGAGGCGGGCCAGGTCGTCCGGCGCAGCATGGACGCATTCTTCGGCGATGTCGTCGAGCTTGGTTTCAGCCAGGCTTGCGATAAACAGCGGGTTCAGCGCGTGCTGGCCGATGTTCTTCACTGCGGCGTCGAGCCAAGGCTGCACGCGCATGGCGTCGGCCATGGCTTCGGCCTTGCCTTTGACCGACTGGCGCAGGGACAGGGCGATACGCGCGGCGGTCTGGGTCAGGTCTTCACCGAGCACGAAGATCGCGTCGTGATCTTCGATGTCGCGCATGTTCGGCACCGGCAGCGGGCTGTCGTTCAGCACCTGCAGGACCAGGCGGATGCGCTCCAGCTCAGCGGCTTCGATACCGGAATAGAAATGCTCGGCGCCGACCAGTTCGCGCAACGCGTAGTTGCTCTCGAGGCTGGCGCGGGGCGAACCGATCCCGACGATGTTGCGACCGCGCAGCAGGTCGGCGGCTTTATCCAGCGCCTCGTCCAGGCTCAGCTTGGTGCCGCCGGCCAACAGTGGCTGGCGCGGACGGTCTTCGCGGTTGACGTAGCCGTAGCCGAAACGGCCACGGTCGCACAGGAAGTACTGGTTGACCGAACCGTTGAAGCGGTTTTCGATACGACGCAGTTCACCGTAGCGCTCGCCCGGGGAGATGTTGCAACCGCTGGAGCAGCCATGGCAGATGCTCGGGGCGAACTGCATGTCCCACTTACGGTTGTAGCGCTCGGAGTGGGTCTTGTCGGTGAACACACCGGTCGGGCAGACCTCGGTGAGGTTGCCGGAGAACTCGCTTTCGAGCACGCCGTCTTCAACGCGACCGAAGTACACGTTGTCGTGGGCGCCGAATACGCCCAGGTCGGTGCCGCCGGCGTAGTCCTTATAGAAGCGCACGCAACGGTAGCAGGCGATGCAGCGGTTCATTTCGTGGGAAATGAACGGGCCGAGGTCCTGGTTCTGGTGGGTACGCTTGGTGAAGCGATAACGGCGCTCGTTGTGGCCGGTCATCACCGTCATGTCTTGCAGGTGGCAGTGACCGCCTTCCTCACAGACCGGGCAGTCGTGGGGGTGGTTGGTCATCAGCCATTCGACGACGCTGGCGCGGAACGCCTTGGATTCTTCATCGTCGATGGAGATCCAGGTGTTGTCGGTGGCTGGGGTCATGCACGACATGACGATACGACCACGGGTGTCGTTCTCGTCGGTGTACTGCTTGACCGCACACTGGCGACAGGCACCGACGCTACCAAGTGCGGGGTGCCAGCAGAAATACGGAATATCGAGACCGAGTGACAGACAGGCCTGTAACAGGTTGTCCGCCCCATCGACTTCGAGCGCTTTGCCGTCTACGTGGATAGTGGCCATGGTTCAAAGTTCTTCGTTGGCCCGTTGTCAGCGGGCGTGGCTAATGGAATCTTGTTATTCATGTGCATCTACACAGCCATCAAGGCGTCAGCACATGAGAAAGCGAAGGGCACGGACCCCTCGCTTCTTTAAGCGTTACGCGCCGACTACGATCGGCTTCGCCAGAGACGGGACGGCGGCGCTGACAGGCGCGATGCCGGCTTCGAACTCCGAGCGGAAGTATTTGATTGCGCTGCCCAATGGCTCCACGGCGCCCGGTGCGTGAGCACAGAAGGTCTTGCCCGGGCCGAGGAAACCGACCAGACCCAGCAGGGTCTCGATGTCACCCTCGCGGCCTTCGCCTTTTTCCAGGGCCATCAGCAGCTTGACGCTCCACGGCAGGCCGTCGCGGCATGGGGTGCAGAAGCCACAGGATTCACGGGCAAAGAACTGCTCCATGTTGCGCAGCAGCGAGACCATGTTCACGGTGTTGTCCACCGCCATCGCCAGGCCAGTACCCATACGGGTGCCCACCTTGCCGATGCCGCCGGCATACATTTGTGCGTCGAGGTGCTCGGGCAGCAGGAAGCCGGTGCCGGCGCCGCCTGGCTGCCAGGCTTTCAAGGTGTAGCCGTCGCGCATGCCGCCGGCGTAGTCCTCGAACAGCTCGCGGGCGGTGACGCCGAAGGGCAGTTCCCACAGGCCCGGGTTCTTGACCTTGCCGGAGAAGCCCATGAGCTTGGTGCCCATGTCTTCGCTGCCTTCGCGGGCCAGGGATTTGTACCAGTCCACGCCGTCGGCGATGATCGCCGGCACGTTGCACAGGGTCTCGACGTTGTTCACGCACGTCGGCTTGCCCCACACGCCCACGGCGGCAGGGAAGGGTGGCTTGGAGCGCGGGTTGGCGCGGCGGCCTTCGAGGGAGTTGATCAGTGCGGTTTCTTCACCGCAGATATAACGCCCGGCGCCGGTGTGCACGAACAGTTCGAAATCAAAGCCTGAACCGAGGATGTTCTTGCCCAGCAGGCCGGCGGCCTTGGCTTCTTCCACGGCACGGTTGAGGTGCTTGGCGGCGGTGGTGTACTCGCCACGCAGGAAGATGTAGCCACGGTAGGTTTTCAGCGCGCGGGCGCTGATCAGCATGCCTTCGATCAGCAGATGGGGCAGTTGCTCCATCAGCATGCGGTCTTTCCAGGTGTTGGGCTCCATTTCATCCGCGTTGCACAGCAGGTAGCGGATGTTGATGGATTCGTCCTTGGGCATCAGGCCCCACTTCACGCCCGTGGGGAAGCCTGCACCACCGCGACCTTTAAGGCCGGCGTCCTTCACGGTCTGGACGATATCGTCCTGAGCCATGTCGGCGAAGGCCTTGCGCGCAGCGGCGTAGCCATTCTTGGCCTGGTACTCGTCGAACCATACCGGCTCGGCATCGTCACGCAGGCGCCAGGTCAGCGGGTGGGTCTCGGGCGAACGCTTGATCAGGTTGGCCGGGCCGAAAGATGTAAGGGTCATGGGTAGCCCTCAAGCAATTGGGTCACGCCAGCGGGCTGCACGTCACCGAATGTGTCGTCGTCGATCATCAACGCCGGCGCCTTGTCGCAGTTGCCCAGGCAGCACACCGGCAGCAGCGTGAAGCGGCCATCCGGGGTGGTCTGGCCGAGGCCGATGCCCAGCTTGTTCTGGATCTCGCTGACCACGGACTCGTGGCCACCGATGTAGCAGACCATGCTGTCGCACACGCGAATGATGTGGCGGCCCACGGGCTGGCGGAAGATCTGGCTGTAGAACGTGGCCACGCCTTCAACGTCGCTGGCAGGGATGCCGAGGATCTCGCCGATGGCGTAGAGCGCGCCGTCCGGCACCCAGCCACGTTCCTTCTGGACGATCTTCAAGGCTTCGATCGACGCCGCGCGCGGGTCTTCGTAGTGATGCAGCTCGTGCTCGATGGCCGAGCGCTCGGTTTCACTCAAGGTGAAACGGTCTGTCTGGATAAGCGTGCTGTTCATGCTTAGCGGTCCACGTCGGCCATAACGAAATCGATACTACCCAGGTACGCAATCAAGTCCGCGACCATCTCGCCTTTGATCACCGAAGGGATCTGCTGCAAGTGGGCGAAGCTCGGGGTACGGATCCGGGTGCGGTAGCTCATGGTGCCGCCATCGCTCGTCAGGTAATAACTGTTGATACCCTTGGTCGCTTCGATCATCTGGAAGGATTCGTTGGCCGGCATGACCGGGCCCCACGAAACCTGCAGGAAGTGCGTGATCAGGGTTTCGATGTGCTGCAGCGTGCGTTCTTTCGGCGGCGGCGTGGTCAGCGGGTGGTCCGCCTTGTACGGGCCTGCCGGCATGTTGCGCATGCACTGCTCGATGATCTTCAGGCTCTGGCGCATTTCTTCGACGCGCACGATGCAACGGTCGTAGGCATCGCCATTGGCCCCCAGCGGTACTTCGAATTCGAAGTTCTCGTAGCCGGAGTACGGGCGCGCTTTACGCAGGTCGAAATCGCAGCCGGTGGAACGCAGGCCCGCACCGGTGACACCCCATTCCAGGGCCTCTTTGGTGTTGTACTGGGCGACGCCGATGGTGCGGCCCTTGAGGATGCTGTTGTCCAGCGCAGCCTTTTGGTACTCGTCCAGACGCTTGGGCATCCACTCGACGAATTCCTTGACCAGGCGCTCCCAGCCGTTCGGCAGGTCGTGGGCAACACCGCCGATGCGATACCAGGCCGGGTGCAGGCGGAAACCGGTGACGGCTTCGATGACCTTGTAGGCGCGCTGGCGGTCGGTAAAGGTGAAGAACACCGGGGTCATGGCACCGACGTCCTGGATATAGGTACCCAGGAACAGCAGGTGGCTGGTGATCCGGAAGAACTCGGCCATCATGATGCGGATGGTGTCGACACGGTCCGGCACCTTGATGCCGGCCAGCTTCTCGACCGACAGCACGTACGGCAGGTTGTTCATCACGCCGCCGAGGTAGTCGATACGGTCGGTGTACGGGATGAAACTGTGCCACGACTGGCGTTCAGCCATCTTCTCGGCACCGCGGTGGTGGTAGCCGATGTCCGGCACGCAGTCGACGATTTCTTCGCCGTCCAGTTGCAGGATGATACGGAAGGCACCGTGCGCCGAAGGGTGGTTCGGGCCCAGGTTGAGGAACATGTAGTCCTCGTTGGTGCCGGAACGCTTCATGCCCCAGTCTTCCGGACGGAAGCGGGCAGCCTCTTCTTCAAGCTGTTGCTTGGCCAGGTTGAGGCTGAACGGGTCGAATTCGGTCGCGCGGGCAGGGAAGTCCTTGCGCAGCGGGTGACCTTCCCAGGTCGGCGGCATCATGATGCGCGACAGGTGCGGGTGGCCCGGGAAGTCGATGCCGAACATGTCCCAGACTTCACGCTCGTACCAGCTGGCGTTCGGCCAGATACCGGTTACGGTCGGGATGCTCAGGTCAGTTTCAGACAGCGCGACCTTGATCATCACATCGCTGTTACGTTCCAGCGACATCAGGTGGTAGAACACGGTGAAATCGGCGCCGCTCGGCAGCCCTTGGCGCTTGGTGCGCAGACGCTCGTCCACGCCATGCAGGTCATAGAGCATGACGTACGGCTTGGGCAGGTTGCGCAGGAAGGTCAGGACTTCGACGAGCTTGGCACGCGCCACCCACAGCACCGGCATGCCGGTGCGCGTGGCCTGGGCGGTGAAGGCGTCAGGGCCGAAACGGTTGTTGAGTTCGACGACCACATCCTGGTCGTCTGCCTTGTAAGGCGGGATATACAGAGCACTGCCTGTAGTCATGGTTTTTTATCGCTTTCGGTCAACGTAAAGAATGAAGCCAGGTTTTCGTTCTATAAAAGAAGCGGTGCTGGATCAGACTTCGTCAGGGCTGCGCAGGTTGGTGACTGCGATTCGCTGTTCGCGGCGCTGTTCCTTTTGAGACGGCATCTCGGCGCGATAAACGCCTTGTTCACCGACGACCCAGGACAGTGGGCGACGCTCCTTGCCGATCGATTCCTGCAATAGCATCAAGCCTTGCAGGAACGCTTCAGGGCGAGGCGGGCAGCCAGGCACGTAGACGTCCACGGGCAGGAACTTGTCCACCCCCTGGACAACGGAGTAGATGTCGTACATGCCACCGGAGTTGGCGCACGAACCCATGGAGATAACCCATTTCGGTTCGAGCATTTGCTCGTAGAGACGCTGGATGATCGGCGCCATCTTGATGAAGCAGGTGCCGGCGATAACCATGAAGTCCGCCTGGCGCGGCGATGCCCGGATAACTTCGGCGCCGAAGCGCGCGATGTCGTGGGGCGCCGTGAAGGCGGTGGTCATTTCCACGTAGCAGCACGAAAGACCGAAGTTGTACGGCCACAGGGAGTTCTTACGCCCCCAGTTGACCGCGCCACTCAGCACGTCTTCCAGCTTGCCCATGTAGATGTTTTTGTGGACTTGGTCTTCTAACGGGTCGGAAACGGTTTCCCGTTCGCCGATGGGGTACTGCTCGTTAGGAGCATCCGGGTCGATCCTGGTGAGATTGTATTGCATCGCCAAAGCCTCATTGTTTCAGCTTCGCTTGCCGCTTACGACGAGCTTCCGGAGCCCAGTCAAGGGCGCCCACTCGGAATAGGTAGACAAGGCCTGCCAACAGAATTGCTATGAAAACGAGGGCTTCGACGAATCCGGTCCAGCCGCTTTCGCGGACGGACACAGACCAGGCAAAGAGAAAGAGGGCTTCGATATCGAAGATCACGAACAGCATCGCGACCAGATAGAATTTGGCTGAGAGCCGCAAGCGGGCGCCACCTGTAGGCAGCATGCCGGACTCGAACGGTTCATTCTTGCTGCGGCCCCAGGCTTTTGACCCGAGGAGGCTGGAAACACCGAGCATGAAGGCGCAAAGGCCGACTACACCGAGGAGGAAAATGGCAAAGCCCCAGTTGTGGGCCATGAGTCCTGTCGCTTCGGTCATGCTGGAAATCCTTAACAGAGAGCAAAGGTCTCTGAGCTCGAAAAAGTAACGATGCAGTGACGATATGTCGCACTGCAATCAATCGCGGTGATTTTATGGCTAAACACCGGGCAAGTAAAATTCCGATAGCGAAATTATTCGATGGAATAAGCACATAGTGCACCTTTGTGGGGCTGTAGCCCTTGCGGGGCGGGGATTAGCCGGCTTTTCACCAATTATGTTTTGTTTTAGCTGTAAAGAAGTTCTCATGCTCTAAATGATAATGAATATTGTTTGGGTGGGTTTTAAGCGGATGTTTGTGGTGGGGGCGCAGAAGTTGCCGTTACTTGCTTGAGTGCCGCTTAGTTGCCTGAACGGATCCTTATAACCGACCAGGCTTGCGCAGATACCGCCCTGGATCAATGTTTTGCGCAAAATCCTCAGAGAGCCCGCATTCCCTGTGGGAGGGGGCTTGCTCCCGATTGCGGGGTGTCAGTCGACACTTCTGAGGCTGATCCAGCGCAATTGGGAGCAAGCCCCCTCCCACAATGTGATCTTCATGGTGTCGGGAGGGGGTGGCAGGCAAAAAAAACGCCCCGAACCAGTCGGGGCGTGATTGTTTTGCGGCATTGCGGTTAGGTCTTCCATGCGGCCGCAATGGCCGTTTGCTCGGTGCTTAGTGGAACTGCTCTTCTTCGGTCGAACCGGTCAGCGCGGTCACGGACGAGGTGCCGCCCTGGATCACGGTGGTCATGTCGTCGAAGTAGCCGGTGCCCACTTCCTGCTGGTGCGCCACGAAGGTATAGCCTTTGGCGGCGTCAGCGAACTCCTGCTCCTGCAGCTTCACGTAGGCGGTCATGTCGTTGCGGGCGTAGTCGTGCGCCAGGTTGAACATGCTGTGCCACATGTTGTGAATGCCGGCCAGGGTGATGAACTGGTGCTTGTAGCCCATGGCTGACAGTTCGCGCTGGAACTTGGCGATGGTCGCGTCGTCCAGGTTCTTCTTCCAGTTGAAAGAAGGCGAGCAGTTGTAGGACAGCAGTTGATCCGGGTATTCCTTCTTGATCGCTTCGGCGAAACGACGGGCTTCTTCCAGGTCAGGCTTGGCGGTTTCGCACCAGATCAGGTCGGCATACGGCGCATAGGCCAGGCCGCGGGCAATGGCCTGGTCGAGGCCAGCGCGTACTTTGTAGAAGCCTTCCTGGGTGCGCTCGCCAGTGACGAACGGCTTGTCGTACGGGTCGCAGTCCGAGGTCAGCAAATCGGCGGCGTTGGCATCGGTGCGCGCCAGGATGATGGTTGGCGTGCCGGCGACGTCAGCGGCCAGGCGCGCAGCGGTCAGCTTCTGCACAGCTTCCTGGGTCGGTACCAACACCTTGCCGCCCATGTGGCCGCATTTCTTCACCGAAGCCAGCTGGTCTTCGAAGTGCACGCCGGCAGCGCCGGCCTCGATCATGCTCTTCATCAGCTCGTAGGCGTTCAGTACGCCGCCGAAACCGGCTTCAGCGTCGGCCACGATCGGTGCGAAGTAGTCGATGTAGCCTTCGTCGCCCGGGTTCTTGCCGGCTTTCCACTGGATCTGGTCGGCACGACGGAACGAGTTGTTGATGCGCTTGACCACGGTCGGCACCGAGTCCACCGGGTACAGCGATTGGTCGGGGTACATGGATTCAGCGGAGTTGTTGTCCGCTGCCACTTGCCAGCCGGACAGGTAGATCGCCTGGATACCGGCTTTTACCTGTTGGACTGCCTGGCCGCCAGTGAGGGCGCCCATGCAGTTGACGAAATCTTTGTCGGGACGGAAGGAAGGCTTGGCACCTTGGGTGACCAGCTTCCACAGCTTCTCGGCGCCGAGTTTTGCAAAGGTGTGCTCAGGTTGAACCGAGCCACGCAGGCGGACGACGTCAGCAGCGGAATAAGCGCGGGTTACGCCTTTCCAGCGTGGGTTTTCAGCCCAGTCTTTTTCAAGGGCTGCAATTTGCTGTTCGCGTGTCAGTGCCATGGGGAAAAACCTCGTCGCATAGGTCTAGGTGGAAAATTCCATTTGCCAGCCACGTAGTAAGTGCGTGGTTTTGGCTGCTCGCTGACCAGAAGCTCAGGTGGTCAAGCCGGGCTTGGCGGGGAAGGCGACGGGATGAACGATTGGTTCAAGGGTGGAATTGAGCAGGTAGGGGCAAACTGCGAACGGTCTTCGGGCGTCGTGGGCCTTGGTACGATCCATCAGTGTGTAGCCGGGTTACCTGGTTGGCTTCCGTCCCTCGGGACAACTTCGTTCCAGTCGCAACCTCGTCAAACACACCTTGTGGGCGGTACAGACACGAATCGGCTCGGGTGGGTAGCTTGGAGCGGCGATCCGAAGGCCCTTGCCAGGGCCCCTGATTAGCGGGAGCGAGGCCATCATGCCCAGGCTTTTTTCGATCGTCAAATGTTTTGTAGTGCTTTTTTTAAAGCACTACATCTTTGGTCTAATACGACTCATCAGTCAGTTTCCGGTGCTTCAGTTCAGGGTGTCGACCTTGACCCGTAAAGTCAGGTCATCGCGGCCCTGGGTAGAGTAGCTGCGGGTTGTGGAGGATTTGTCGGCCTGGGTCTCGCGATTGATGCCGGCCAGGGGGATCCACTCGCCCAGGCGCCCGCTGACGGTTGTGTCGGTGCTCTGGACGTTCACTACATCGGGACGTTCCTGGCTCATGCGGTCACGGTTGGTACTGATGCTCAGGTGTACGGTCTCGCCTGTGACGCTGGCGGTGACGTAAAAGCCCTGGGTGACGTTGCGATACTGGGTCTGGTTTTGCAGGCGGCCGTAGCTGTCTTGCTGGGTGGTGGTCAGCGGAACGCTCTGACCGACCTGGATCAACGCGGGCACGCCTTCGCTCGCCTGGATCTGCTGGACACCGCCGTCGCGGCTGGCAGTGCCGTAGCTGATGATGCGAGTCTGGCTGTCGCCGGTGTTTTGCTGATTGTTTTCGTTGGTATCGACGGTGATCAGCAGGCGTTTGGCGGGCGTGTCCAATTGCGCGAGCAGTGCGCGCAGGTCCTGGATCTTGCCGGGGTCGGCCTTGACGATAAGCTGGTTACCGTAGGCGCTGACGCTGCCGTCCTTGCCGATGAAATTCTGCGCCACGGGCAGGAGGTCGGCGCTGGTGCGATTGCTCAGGTTGACGACTTCGGTGTCGGCCATGGCCGGGGCGCTGGCGGCCAGGAGGAGTGCGATGAGCAGGGTGCGTAGGGACATGTCCGTTATCTCTGCGAGTCAATTAGGCGTGATAGTGCCAGTTTGTCGGCCCGGCAGGCCGCAAATTGAATCGTAGACGGCAAAATGCCCTGGCAGGGCAGGGTATTGCTGGTGTCGCTGAAATAGCCATCGGGAGCAAGCCCCCTCCCACACTTGACCGAGTCATTCTTTGGAACGCGGTCAAAATGTGGGAGGGGGCTTGCTCCCGATGGCAGCGACTCGATCCTGAATCAGCCCTCACGCACCATATCAACATGCGGAATTCCGACTTCCAGGAATTCTTCGCTGACGATCTTGAAGCCCAGCCGCTCATAGAACGGCGCGGCATAGACCTGTGCGCTGAGGAACTGCTTGCGCTGGCCGCGTTGCTCGGCCGCACCGATCACGGCTTCCATCAGCTTGTCGCCGACTTTAAGCCCGCGCCAGTCCTTGAGCACCGATACGCGCCCGATTTCGCCGCTGGGCAGCAGGCGGGCGGTACCGATCGGAAAGTCGCCTTCGAATGCCAGGAAATGCACCGCGCCGGCGTCGTCGGCGTCCCATTCAAGCTCGGGTGGAACCGATTGTTCGGCGATAAATACCGCTTCACGAATGCGCCGAATCTCAGCGATATCCTTTTGCCAGTCCGCGACACTTACGTGAATCTTATTCATCGGCAAACCCCAGGCTTCCTTGCTTGACCAGTTCGCACAACAGGTCGCGACCGTCTTCGTCGGCGAGCCATTCGCCGAGGTTTTCGCTGTGCAGTGCGTCAGCCGAGCACACCAGCTTCAGCAGTTCGCGCAGTTTGCCCGGCAGGTAGCGGCTCTGGCCGCTGGCAAACAGCAGCACATCGTCGTCGACTTCGGACCAGGCCAGGCGCGCACTCGGGTTGCGTACCAAAATCGCACCGTCTTGAAGGGCGTTGATAAAGTCATCTTCACCCAAGTCCTCACCGGCTACCAGTTCCGGGTAGCGTGGCTCGGTCATGAACTGGCCGAACCAGGTCAGCAGCATGCGCTCGTCGCTCATGTGCTCGGCCAGCAGGCTCTTGAGGCGGTCCAGTGCGTCGCCCTGGATCTGGTGCGGGTCGCTGACCGGTTGGGCGTCGGCGTCGGTGTAGCGCTCTTCGTCAGTCAGGTACTGGCTGAGGAAGTCGGTGAAGTGGGTCAGCACTTCGGCGGCGCTCGGGGCGCGGAAGCCGACGGAGTAGGTCATGCAGTCATCTTCGGCAATGCCGAAATGCGCCAGGCGGGGTGGCAGGTAGAGCATGTCGCCCGGCTCCAGTACCCATTCGGCGCTCTCTTCGAATTCGGCGAGGATGCGCAGGTCGGCGTGTTGCAGCAGCGCGCTTTCGGAGCTGCACATCTGGCCGATCTTCCAGTTGCGCTTGCCTTGGGCTTGCAGCAGGAACACGTCGTAGTTATCGAAATGCGGGCCTACGCTGCCTCCCGGTGCGGCAAAGCTGATCATCACATCGTCGATGCGCCAGCTTGGCAGGAAACGGAATTGCTCCAGTAGCTCGGCCACTTCCGGCACGAACTGGTCCACGGCCTGCACCAGCAGGGTCCATTCGCGTTCGGGCAAGGTGCTGAAAGCATCTTCAGCGAACGGGCCGCGACGCAGTTCCCACGGGCGTTCACCGTGTTCGATCACCAGGCGCGACTCGACTTCTTCTTCCAGGGCCAGGCCGGCCAGTTCGTCGGCGTCGATCGGGCTTTCGAAATCAGGGATGGCCTGGCGGATCAGCAGCGGCTTTTTCTGCCAGTAGTCGCGCAGGAATTCCCGTGCTGTGATGCCGCCCAGAAGTTGAAGAGGGATATCAGGATTCATGTGTAACCTATTGAAAAAAAGCACTTTTCAGACTGGAATAAAAACGCCCGGCGCGGCCGGGCGTCTCAAAGGGTCTTGCTATGATCAGATGCGCTTGGCTTGCTCTACAGCGTTGCCGATGTAGTTGGCCGGAGTAAGCAGTTTCAGCTCGGCCTTGGCGGCGGCAGGCATGTCCAGGCCGTCGATGAAAGTTTGCAGCGCTTCGGGGCTGATGCCCTTGCCGCGCGTCAATTCCTTGAGCTTCTCGTAAGGGTTTTCGATGTTGTAGCGGCGCATCACGGTCTGGATCGGCTCGGCCAGGACTTCCCAGCAAGCGTCCAGGTCGGCCGCAATTTTCTGCTCGTTGAGCTCCAGCTTGCTGATGCCCTTGAGGCTGGCTTCGTACGCGATCACGCTGTGTGCGAAACCCACGCCGAGGTTGCGCAGCACGGTGGAGTCGGTCAGGTCGCGCTGCCAGCGGGAGATTGGCAACTTGCTGGCCAGGTGCTGGAACAGGGCGTTGGCGATGCCGAGGTTGCCTTCGGAGTTTTCGAAGTCGATCGGGTTGACCTTGTGCGGCATGGTCGACGAACCGATTTCACCGGCAATGGTGCGCTGCTTGAAGTAGCCCAGGGAGATGTAGCCCCAGATATCGCGATCGAAGTCGATCAGGATGGTGTTGAAGCGCGCAATGGCGTCGAACAGCTCGGCGATGTAGTCATGCGGCTCGATCTGCGTGGTGTACGGGTTGAAACCCAGGCCCAGCTCGTCTTCGATGAAGGCGCGGGCATTGGCTTCCCAGTCGATCTCAGGGTAGGCCGACAGGTGGGCGTTGTAGTTGCCTACGGCGCCGTTGATCTTGCCCAGCAACGGTACGGCCGCCACTTGAGCGATCTGGCGCTCCAGGCGGTACACCACGTTGGCCAGTTCTTTGCCCAGGGTGGTCGGCGAAGCCGGTTGGCCGTGGGTACGCGACAGCATCGGCACGTCGGCAAAGCGGATGGCCAGTTCGCGGATGGCGTTGGCGGTCTGGCGCATCAGCGGCAGCATTACGTCATCACGGCCTTCGCGCAGCATCAGGGCGTGGGACAGGTTGTTGATGTCCTCGCTGGTGCAGGCAAAGTGGATGAATTCGCTGACCTGGGCCAGTTCCGGCAGCTTGGCCGCTTGCTCTTTGAGCAAGTACTCGATGGCTTTTACGTCGTGGTTGGTGGTGCGCTCGATCTCTTTGACACGCTCGGCGTGCTCCAGGGAGAAGTTTTCCGCCAGGGTGTTCAATACAGCGTTGGCTTCGGCGGAAAACGCCGGCACTTCGCTGATGGCGGGGTGAGCGGCCAGGCGCTGGAGCCAGCGCACTTCAACCAGAACACGAGCACGGATCAAACCGTATTCGCTGAAAATCGGGCGCAGGGCCTGGGTTTTGCCGGCGTAGCGGCCGTCAACAGGGGAAACCGCAGTGAGCGAAGAGAGCTGCATGGGGTGTTCTCGGACAGTCGGGCAACGAAATGGGGCGCGTATCATACATGAAAAAATCCGCCGGTCCGTCGCCAACTGACCGGCGTATTACGCGTAATGCTTCAAAACTGGGGTTGCTGCGACTTATTCGTTGCGCATCAACGGGTAAAGCTCTTTGAGCAATTTGCGCCGGCTGATCACCAATTGCCAACGATGACCACCCAATTGGCGCCACAGCCGCGCCGAACGAATACCGGCCAGGAGCAGGGCGCGGATCTTCGAGGCGTTGTTCGGTTGCTGCAGGTTGCGCATGTCGCCGTGCACCTGGATGCGCTGACGCAATGTGCTCAAGGTGTCCTGGTACAGCGCGCCACAGGCCGCGATCACGTTTTCGTGGGCCGGGCCGAAGTGTTCCACCTGGGACTGGATCTGCGGCAAGCGTTTGCCGATGGTTTCCAGCATGTCGTCGCGCTTGGCCAACTGGCGCTCCAGGCCCAGCATCGACAGGGCGTAGCGCAGCGGTTCGCGTTGCAGGGTGCTGGGGTCGCGTTCCAGGGCGCCGATCAGTGCGCGATAACCTTCACGCAGCGCCAGGTCATCGCCGCCGTAGACCTCCAGGGTATCCTTGGGGTCGCGGATCAGCAGGCTGCCAAGCATGCAGGTCAGCCCGGCCTCGGTGACCTGGCCGGTCTTGGCGATCTTGTCCACCAGTACCGCGGCGAGGAAAACCCCGCCCAGTGCCGTCAATTGCTCCTGGGTCGGGCTCATGCCGGGCTGCTCCACGCTTCGGCGACTTCAATCACGCCACCGCCCAGGCAGATTTCACCGTCATAGAAGACGACGGACTGGCCGGGAGTGACTGCGCGCTGCGGGTCATCGAAGATGGCGCGATAGCCGTTGGCGGTTTTTTCCAGGGTGCAGGGCTGGTCGCTCTGGCGATAGCGCACCTTGGCCGTCAGGCGGCGCGGGGTGCTCAGGTCGATCGGGTTGACCCAGTAGATCTCGGAGGCCAGCAAGGCGCCGGAGAACAGCAGCGGGTGCTCATTGCCCTGGCCAACGATCAGTTCGTTGTGTTCCAGGTCCTTGACCAGCACGTACCACGGCTCTTCCCCGGCGTCTTTCAAGCCGCCAATGCCCAGGCCCTGGCGCTGGCCGATGGTGTGGTACATCAGGCCGTGGTGGCGGCCGATCACTTCACCGTCGGTGGTCTTGATCTCGCCCGGTTGCGCGGGCAGGTATTGCTTGAGGAAGTCGCTGAAGCGGCGCTCGCCAATAAAGCAGATGCCGGTGGAGTCCTTCTTCTTGGCAGTGGCCAGGCCGTGTTTCTCGGCGATCTTGCGCACTTCTGGTTTTTCCAGTTCGCCCACCGGGAACAGGGTCTTGGCGATCTGTTCACCGCCGACGGCGTGCAGGAAGTAGCTCTGGTCCTTGTTCGGGTCCAGGCCCTTGAGCAGTTCGGTGCGGCCATCGATATCGCGGCGGCGCACGTAGTGGCCAGTGGCGATCAGGTCGGCGCCGAGCATCATGGCGTAGTCGAGGAACGCCTTGAACTTGATTTCACGGTTGCACAGGATGTCCGGGTTCGGCGTGCGGCCGGCCTTGTATTCGGCCAGGAAGTGCTCGAACACGTTGTCCCAGTACTCGGCGGCGAAGTTGGCGGTGTGCAGCTTGATGCCGATCTTGTCGCACACGGCCTGGGCGTCCGCCAGGTCGTCCATGGCGGTGCAATATTCCGTGCCATCGTCTTCTTCCCAGTTCTTCATGAACAGGCCTTCCACCTCATAACCCTGCTCCATGAGCAGAACGGCGGAAACGGAAGAGTCCACGCCGCCGGACATGCCGACGATGACGCGCTTCTTTGGTGTGTCAGAAGGGGCTGGATCACGCATAGGGTTTCAACGGGTGTCTTGAAAAAGGACGCGATTCTAACAGGCTAGCGCGCGCAAGGCTAAAGGGAAGGGCGGATCAATTCGAGACTGTGGCGCTGTCCGGCCAGATAATCATCGATGCAGCGGATGATCAACTCGCTGCGCCAGTCGTCGCGCAAGGCCATCAGCTCGTCGCGGGTCAGCCAGCGGGCGCGGATGATGCCATCGTCGAGTGAATAGTCCGGGTGATGTTTGAGTGCCTTGGCGATGAAGCAGACCCGTTGATAGGTCACGCCATTGCTGGGGGCGGTATACAGGTAGATCCCGACAATACCGGTGGCTTCGACGTCCCAGCCGGTTTCTTCGAGGGTTTCGCGGACGGCGGCCTCGGTCAGGCTCTCATGCGGGTCGAGGTGGCCGGCGGGCTGGTTGAGTACGGCGCGGCCGCCTTTGAGCTCTTCGACCATGAGGAAGCGGCCGTTGTCTTCGACGATGGTGGCGACGGTGATGTGGGGTTGCCAGGTCATGGGAGGCCTCTCGATTCAGAGTGGGAGGGGGCAAGCCCCCTCCCACACAGAGATTGTGTTTCTTCAGTTAAACGCTGGAAACAGAAACCCCGGCACGGGGCCGGGGCTTCTTTGCATCCTTACAACCTTACTTCAACTTGGCAATCGCCGCGTTGAGGGTGTTGCTTGGGCGCATGGCTTTGCTGGTCAGTTCCGGGTTCGGCGCGTAGTAGCCGCCGATATCCACTGGCTTGCCCTGTACTGCGTTGAGCTCGGCAACGATGGTTGCTTCGTTCTCGGCCAGGGTTTTTGCCAGTTCGCCGAATTGCGCTTGCAGTGCAGCGTCTTCGGTCTGGGCGGCCAGGGCTTGTGCCCAGTACAGCGCCAGGTAGAAGTGGCTGCCACGGTTGTCGATGTTGCCGACTTTGCGTGATGGCGACTTGTTGTTGTCGAGGAACTGGCCGGTGGCCTGGTCCAGGGTCTTGGACAATACCAGGGCTTTCGGGTTGTTGTAGGTCACACCCAAATGCTCAAGCGAGGCGGCCAGGGCCAGGAATTCGCCCAGGGAGTCCCAGCGCAGGAAGTTTTCTTCCAGCAGTTGCTGCACGTGTTTTGGTGCCGAGCCGCCGGCGCCGGTTTCGAACAGGCCACCGCCATTCATCAACGGCACGATCGACAGCATCTTGGCGCTGGTGCCCAGTTCCATGATCGGGAACAGGTCGGTCAGGTAGTCGCGCAGTACGTTGCCGGTCACCGAGATGGTGTCCAGGCCCTTGCGGGTACGCTCCAGGGTGAACTTCATCGCGTCGACCGGCGACATGATGCGGATGTCCAGGCCTTCGGTGTTGTGGTCTTTCAGGTAAGCCTGAACTTTCTCGACCACGACGCCGTCGTGTGCACGCTTGGGGTCCAGCCAGAAGATTGCCGGGGTATTGCTGGCACGGGCGCGGTTAACGGCGAGCTTGACCCAATCCTGGATCGGCGCGTCTTTGGTCTGGCACATGCGGAAGATATCGCCGGCCTCGACTTTCTGTTCCATCAGCAGGTTGCCCTTGCTGTCGGTGACGCGAACCACGCCGTCAGCCTTGATCTGGAAGGTCTTGTCGTGGGAGCCGTACTCTTCGGCTTTATTCGCCATCAGGCCAACGTTCGGCACGCTGCCCATGGTGGTCGGGTCGAAGGCGCCATTGGCCTTGCAGTCTTCGATGACGGCCTGGTAGATGGTGGCGTAGCAGCGATCCGGGATCACTGCCTTGGTGTCGTGCAGTTGACCGTCGGTGCCCCACATCTTGCCGGAGTCGCGGATCATGGCCGGCATCGAGGCGTCGACGATCACGTCGCTTGGTACGTGCAGGTTGGTGATGCCTTTGTCGGAGTTGACCATCGCCAGGGAAGGGCGAGCGGCGTAGACCGCCTGAATGTCCGCTTCGATCTGGGCTTGCTGGTCGGCCGGCAGGGTCTTGATGCGGGCGTACAGGTCGCCGATGCCGTTGTTCAGGTTGAAGCCGATCTGCTCGAGCACGGTGGCGTGCTTGGCCAGGGCGTCTTTATAGAACTCGGCAACGATCTGGCCGAACATGATCGGGTCGGAGACCTTCATCATGGTGGCTTTGAGGTGAACCGACAGCAGCACGCCTTGTTTCTTGGCATCTTCGATCTCGGCGGCGATGAACGAGCGCAGGGCGCTTTTGCTCATCACGGCGGTGTCGATGATCTCGCCGGCTTGCACATTGGTCTTTTCTTTCAGGACGGTGGTGGTGCCGTCTTGGGCAACCAGCGCGATTTTGACGGCGTCAGCGGCCTCGATCTGTACGGCTTTTTCGCTGCCGTAGAAGTCGCCGTTGCTCATGTGCGCAACGTGGGACTTGGAGTCGGCAGCCCAGGCGCCCATTTTGTGCGGGTGCTTGCGTGCGTAGTTCTTGACCGACAGGGGTGCGCGGCGATCGGAGTTGCCTTCGCGCAGGACCGGGTTCACGGCGCTGCCCTTGACCTTGTCGTAACGTGCGCGGGTTTCTTTTTCCGCGTCGGTGGTTACGGTTTCCGGGTAGTCCGGCAGGGCATAGCCCTGGGCCTGCAGTTCCTTGATCGCGGCTTGCAGCTGCGGGGTCGAGGCGCTGATGTTAGGCAGCTTGATGATGTTGGCTTCAGGCGTAACGGCCAGGGCGCCCAGCTCGGCGAGGTGGTCCGGGACGGCCTTGGTGCCCAGTTGCTCGGGGAAGCTTGCCAGGATGCGCGCGGCCAGGGAGATGTCGCGGGTTTCCACGGCAATATCAGCGGAAGCGGTGAAGGCCTCTACGATAGGCAGCAGTGAATAGGTGGCGAGGGCAGGGGCTTCGTCGGTGAAGGTGTAGATGATCTTCGAGCGGGTGGGCATATTCGGATTAACTCTCTTCTTTGCTGAAAGCGTGCGCAGAAACTCGAGATGCGCCGGGTGGAGCGCGTTCGTTCAAAGCCATCCATGAGCGAAATGTCGAGGTTTCTTCGCGGTGATGTTGGGTTGCATCAGTCGAGCGTCAAGCGGGTGGACTATTGTAATAGTCCTGCTTTGCGAGCCGAGGGCACCTGTTCCAGAGCGGTCGGCTGTCGTGACTCTTGGGTCAGCGGCGGCATTATACATAGGTCGCTATGCTTACGCCGAGCCTTCATACAAAAGGTGTGTCGTCCATTGGTCTAAAGGTCGCAGGTACCGCGTTGCGACCTAAGTTGCATGATGTGCTCAAGATTGGCGATTTTGCCTTTTGTTTCAAGCTTGTAGGCGACTAAATATGCTGTTTTCGATGCAAATGAGCGTGGCGTGAGGTTTCAGTCGTCATTTATCTGGAGTAGGCTCGAACGCAGCCAGATGTTCAATCCAAAGATGGAGTTCAGCATGGGATACAAGAAGATTCAGGTTCCGGCAGCCGGCGACAAAATCACCGTCAATGCAGACCATTCTCTCAATGTTCCTGATAACCCGATCATCCCCTACATCGAAGGCGACGGCATTGGTGTCGATATCAGCCCGGTGATGATCAAGGTTGTCGATGCAGCTGTTCAAAAGGCGTACGGCGGCAAGCGCAAAATCTCCTGGATGGAGGTTTATGCCGGCGAAAAAGCAACTCAAGTCTACGACCAGGACACCTGGCTGCCCCAGGAAACCCTGGATGCAGTCAGGGATTACGTGGTGTCCATCAAAGGCCCGCTCACCACGCCGGTCGGTGGCGGTATCCGTTCGTTGAACGTGGCCCTGCGTCAGCAACTTGACCTCTATGTATGCCTGCGTCCGGTGCGCTGGTTTGAGGGTGTGCCGAGCCCGGTCAAGAAGCCGGGGGATGTGGACATGACCATCTTCCGCGAAAACTCCGAAGACATTTACGCGGGGATCGAGTGGAAAGCCGGTTCGCCGGAAGCGATCAAGGTGATCAAGTTCCTGAAGGAAGAAATGGGCGTCACCAAGATCCGTTTCGATCAGGATTGCGGGATTGGCGTCAAGCCGGTCTCCAGGGAAGGCACTCGGCGCCTGGCGCGCAAGGCCCTGCAATATGTGGTGGATAACGACCGCGATTCGCTGACCATCGTGCACAAAGGCAACATCATGAAATTCACTGAGGGTGCCTTCAAGGAGTGGGCCTACGAAGTGGCGGCTGAAGAATTCGGCGCGACCTTGCTGGATGGCGGTCCCTGGATGCAGTTCAAGAACCCCAAGACCGGCAAGAATGTGGTGGTCAAGGATGCCATTGCCGACGCCATGCTCCAGCAGATCCTGTTGCGCCCGGCTGAATATGACGTGATCGCCACGCTCAACCTGAACGGCGACTACCTCTCCGACGCCTTGGCGGCCGAAGTGGGCGGTATTGGCATTGCCCCGGGGGCCAACCTGTCCGACACCGTGGCGATGTTCGAGGCGACCCACGGTACGGCGCCCAAGTATGCGGGCAAGGACCAGGTCAACCCAGGCTCGCTGATCCTCTCGGCAGAGATGATGCTGCGCCACATGGGCTGGACCGAGGCGGCTGACCTGATCATCAAGGGCACCAACGGCGCCATTTCCGCGAAGACTGTGACCTACGACTTCGAACGGCTGATGGACGGCGCAAAACTCGTATCGTCATCGGGTTTTGGTGAGGCGCTGATTTCGCATATGTAAGAGGAGGTAAAAAAACGGCCACTCCAAATTGATTGGGGTGGCCGTTTTTTATCGCTGCTCACACGCTCGTGGTCGTTCAGACCGTTAATTTTTTTTCTTTTTGAGCGGTGGGGGTGGCGGTTTTTGTGCTGGCGTCAGCCGCAACTGCACAGATGTTCACGGCGTGCAGTCCTTTCGGTCCCTGAATGATGTCAAAGCTCACCGCTTGGCCCGCTTTCAGTGTTTTATAACCATCCATTTTAATTGCCGAATAATGCGCAAAAAGGTCTTCTCCGTCCTTGTCGTCTTCATTGATGAAGCCGAAACCCTTGGCATTGTTGAACCACTTGACCTTACCGCTAGTCATGCCCATATCCCTCTGCACCAGACTCCATCACTGGAGTATCATCCAGTTTATCCGTCCTAACCCGAATAAATAAGGTTGACTGCGCGGACCTTTTTTACCCAATGTGGGTTCTATTGGTTGTATCACCGATTTTCCGATAGTCAAGGCGACCAATCGGTCAGAGTTGAAATTCTGGCAGGGCGCCCCCACCACTGTATTTGAACCACTGACGAACCTTTCTTTCCATGCATGCAAATAGCCAGATTCGACTAACATTCAATCAGGATCGCCCGGATCAGGAACATGACGAGGACGGCTCTGCAGGCATTGCTGTTCAGGAGGCCAAGCCTGCTCTACAGGCGCCGCCCATGTACAAGGTGGTTTTGTTTAATGATGACTACACACCGATGGATTTCGTCGTCGAAGTGCTCGAGGTGTTTTTTAACCTGAACCGCGAGTTGGCGACCAAGGTAATGCTGGCCGTTCACACAGAAGGACGGGCAGTATGTGGAGTGTTTACCCGCGACATCGCCGAGACAAAGGCCATGCAGGTCAACCAGTACGCCAGGGAAAGCCAGCATCCGCTACTCTGTGAAATCGAGAAGGACGGTTAACGCCGACCACTTGGGTATGAGGTGAAGCTATGTTAAACCGCGAGCTCGAAGTCACCCTCAATCTTGCCTTCAAGGAGGCTCGCTCGAAACGTCATGAGTTCATGACCGTCGAGCACCTGCTGCTGGCACTTTTGGATAATGAAGCTGCCGCCACCGTTCTGCGTGCGTGCGGCGCCAACCTCGACAAACTCAAGCATGACCTGCAGGAGTTTATCGACTCCACCACGCCACTGATCCCCGTGCATGACGAGGACCGTGAAACCCAGCCGACCCTGGGCTTTCAGCGGGTATTGCAGCGTGCTGTTTTCCACGTACAGAGCTCCGGTAAGCGTGAAGTCACAGGCGCCAATGTGCTTGTGGCGATTTTCAGCGAACAGGAAAGCCAGGCAGTGTTCCTGCTCAAGCAGCAGAGCGTTGCCCGTATTGATGTCGTCAACTACATCGCCCACGGTATCTCCAAAGTGCCTGGGCACGGCGATCATTCCGAAGGTGAGCAGGATATGCAGGACGACGAGGGCGGTGAGTCTTCTTCTTCAAGCAACCCGCTGGATGCCTATGCCAGCAACCTCAATGAGCTGGCGCGCCAGGGGCGGATCGATCCGCTGGTGGGGCGTGAGCTGGAGGTTGAGCGTGTAGCGCAGATCCTTGCGCGTCGTCGCAAGAACAATCCGTTGCTGGTCGGCGAGGCCGGCGTGGGTAAAACCGCGATTGCCGAAGGCCTGGCCAAGCGCATCGTCGATAACCAGGTGCCTGACCTGCTGGCCAACAGCGTCGTCTACTCCCTGGACCTGGGTGCATTGCTCGCCGGGACCAAATACCGTGGCGACTTCGAGAAGCGTTTCAAGGCGCTGCTCGGCGAACTGAAAAAACGCCCGCAGGCAATCCTGTTCATTGATGAAATCCACACCATCATTGGTGCCGGTGCGGCATCCGGTGGCGTGATGGATGCGTCCAACCTGCTCAAGCCGTTGCTCTCGTCGGGTGATATCCGTTGCATCGGCTCGACGACGTTCCAGGAATTTCGCGGCATCTTCGAAAAAGACCGCGCGCTCGCACGCCGCTTCCAGAAAGTTGACGTGTCCGAGCCGTCGGTTGAAGACACCATCGGCATTCTGCGCGGCCTCAAGGGGCGTTTCGAGGCGCACCACGGCATCGAGTACACCGATGAGGCGCTGCGTTCGGCGGCTGAGCTGGCGTCGCGCTATATCAACGACCGGCACATGCCCGACAAGGCTATCGATGTGATCGACGAAGCGGGGGCCTTCCAGCGCCTGCAGCCGGTCGAGAAACGTGTGAAACGCATCGACGTGCCTCAGGTTGAGGATATCGTGGCGAAAATCGCACGGATTCCGCCAAAACACGTCACCAGCTCCGATAAAGAGCTGCTGCGTAACCTGGAGCGCGACCTCAAGCTGACGGTGTTCGGTCAGGATGCGGCCATTGACTCGTTGTCCACGGCGATCAAGCTGTCCCGTGCGGGGCTCAAGTCACCGGACAAACCTGTCGGTTCGTTCCTGTTCGCCGGCCCTACCGGCGTCGGCAAGACCGAAGCGGCGCGGCAGTTGGCCAAGGCCATGGGCATTGAGCTGGTGCGTTTCGACATGTCCGAATACATGGAGCGTCACACTGTGTCGCGCCTGATCGGCGCGCCTCCGGGCTATGTCGGTTTCGACCAGGGCGGCCTGTTGACTGAGGCAATCACCAAGCAGCCGCATTGCGTGTTGCTGCTCGACGAAATCGAGAAGGCCCACCCGGAAGTCTTCAACCTGCTGTTGCAGGTCATGGATCACGGGACCCTGACCGACAACAACGGGCGCAAGGCGGACTTCCGCAATGTGATTGTGATCATGACCACCAACGCCGGTGCCGAAACGGCTGCGCGGGCTTCGATCGGTTTCAGCCATCAGGATCATTCTTCCGATGCCATGGAAGTGATCAAGAAGAGCTTTACACCGGAGTTCCGCAACCGTCTGGACACCATTATCCAGTTTGGTCGCCTCAGCCATGAGGTCATCAAGAGTGTGGTGGACAAGTTCCTCACCGAGCTTCAGGCGCAGCTGGAAGACAAGCGCGTGCAGCTGGATGTTACGGACGCGGCGCGCAATTGGCTGGCCGAAGGTGGCTACGACGCGGCAATGGGTGCTCGCCCAATGGCTCGTCTGATCCAGGACAAGATCAAGCGGCCGTTGGCTGAAGAAATCCTGTTCGGCGAATTGTCCGACCATGGTGGCGTGGTGCATATCGATCTGAAGGACGGCGAATTGACCTTCGAGTTCGAAACCACGGCTGAAATGGCCTGACAGTTTACTGCAGCAGCGCAAAAGCACCTTGTGCGAGGGGGCTTGCTCCCGATAGCGGTGGTTCAGCAACAGATTGGTTGCCTGGTCCATTGTTATCGGGAGCAAGCCCCCTCCCACATGGGTTTTGTGATCTCGGCAAAACTCTATGCAAACAAAAACGCCCGGCATAACCGGGCGTTTTGTATTGACTAGCTTAGCGAGCGCGGTAAGTGATGCGCCCTTTGCTCAAGTCATAGGGCGTCAGCTCGACGCGCACTTTGTCACCGGTAAGAATACGAATGTAGTTCTTGCGCATCTTGCCGGAGATATGCGCGGTTACGACGTGCCCATTTTCCAACTCCACGCGAAACATGGTGTTGGGCAGGGTGTCGACGACAGTGCCTTCCATTTCGAAGCTGTCTTCTTTCGACATGCAGTAAAGCCCTCGGTGTCCAGTGAATGGCCCGGTGCAACTGCGCCAGGCAAAAGCGGCGTGCATTGTGCCCGAAAAAGGGTGTTCCCGCCAAGGGGTTCTAGTTAAGCGTGACCCATCTTTGATTAATCAGCAGCTCAATCGGCCGATATTGGGTCTTATAATTCATCTTTTTGCAGTTTTTTATCCAGTACCCGAGGTACACCGCCTCCAGTTCCAGGCGCAAGGCTTCGCCGATTTGCCACAGGATCGCGAAGCGCCCCAGGCTGCGGCGATCTTCGTCTGGCTCATAGAAGGTGTAGACCGCCGACAGGCCATTGGGCAGCAGATCGGTTACGGCCACGGCCAGCAGGCGGCCATCCAGGCGGAATTCATAAAAGCGCGAGAAGGGCAGGTCGCGCACCAGGAACGTGGAAAATTGATCGCGGCTGGGCGGAAACATGTCGCCATCGGCGTGGCGTTGCTCGATGTAGCGCTGGTAAAGGTCGAAATATTCTTCGGTATACCGTGGCGTGGTGGCCTTTACCGACAGGTCGGCATTGCGCTTGAGGATGCGCTTCTGATTGCGGTCGGGTAAAAACTGCGCAACCGGGATGCGCGCCGGTACGCAAGCATTGCAGTTCTGGCAATGAGGTCGGTACAGGTGGTCGCCGCTGCGTCGAAAGCCCATTTCCGATAAATCGGCGTACACATGCACATCCATGGGCTGGCTGGGGTCGAGGAACAGCGTGGTGGCCTGCTCATCGGGCAGATAGCTGCAAGAGTGGGCTTGAGTGGCATAAAACTTCAAGCGTGCCAGCTCGGTCATGATCAACCCTCGGGATAAGCTTTGAAATAAGTGTAAGCCAGGTGCGAGGAAGTCGCCTAGGAAACCCACGGGCCAGTGCTGGGTTGATCCAGATGGTTGCGCAGGAAGGCTGCAAATTCGCTGCGCGGTATGGCACGGGCGCCCAGGCTGTGCAGGTGGTTGTTGGGCATCTGGCAGTCGATCAGTACAAAACCCCAGGCCTGCAATTGCCGGGTGAGTGTTGCAAAGCCGACTTTCGAAGCGTTATCGGCGCGGCTGAACATGGATTCGCCGAAGAACAGTTGGCCCATGGCCAGGCCGTACAGGCCACCGACCAGTTTGCCGTCGTCCCATACCTCTACCGAATGCGCGATCCCGCGCTGGTGCAGCGCCAGGTAGGCGCTTTGTATGCTATCTGTGATCCAGGTGCCGTCGGCGTAGACTCGGGGCGCTGCGCAGGCCTGGATGACGGCTGCGAAGTCCTGGTCGAAGGTCACGCTGTAGCGCTGTTGGCGCAGCAGCTTTTCGAGGCTGCGAGAAACATGCAGCTCGTCAGGGAATATGACCGTGCGCGGATCCGGTGACCACCAGAGGATCGGCTGGCCTTCCGAGAACCAGGGGAAGCACCCGTGGCGATAAGCCTGGATCAGCCGTTCGGCCGACAGGTCGCCACCGGCGGCCAGCAGGCCATTGGGTTCGCGCATGGCCTTGGCCAGCGGCGGAAATGTGAGGGAGTCGCGTTGCAACCAGGTCAGCATGGCATCCAGGCTTACGGTAGGGGAGGGGAGTGGCAGGTCGGGCGCCTGCCGCGCAAGGGGGATTATTATCGACGCAGCGCTGCGGGGCCAGCCCGAATCCGGCGTTGGCGTGGTTTGGCGTACGCGGGTGTTTCTGCAACTCTGTGCGTGAGGTGTGGTCGTAATCGGGTCTGAGCCCTGCAGGCCAATTGCCAAGCTTGCCTGGATTGATAAAAACACCTCATAAGCCTTTGTCAGCAAAGACAATGCGTGCTCAAATTGAACATGCTGTGACACTTGGATTGGCGGTGCTGCTCGGCGACGGGCGAGGGCGTGGCATCAGGCA
This sequence comes from Pseudomonas palleroniana, assembly GCF_022836895.1. Lineage (NCBI taxonomy): Bacteria > Pseudomonadati > Pseudomonadota > Gammaproteobacteria > Pseudomonadales > Pseudomonadaceae > Pseudomonas > Pseudomonas palleroniana. The sequence goes on from NZ_CP092411.1 coordinate 3,027,752, forward strand.
CACAAACCCGTACAATGCGGGCATTGTGGCGTTATCGCCGTTTCATCCAGCCACCGCTCGGTGTTAAAAGTAGATTCAACGACGTTCGTTCATTTTTCAGCTGCTCGGATTGGGCAGTATTTACAGTTATTCAACAGATGGACGCGCTAAGCGCAGGAATAGACCCGTTTTGAAGAAATCCGCCGCAACACCTAAAGCAGCAGTCGTGCCGGCCTGGCGCCAGCACCTGCATTATCGACTCAAGGAAGGTGCGCTGATCGCCATCGGCGCGCTCTGCCTGTTTCTGATGATGGCCTTGCTCACGTACGGCAAGGACGATCCGGGCTGGAGTCACAACAGCAAGATCGAAGACGTGCAGAACTTCGGCGGCCCGGCCGGTTCCTACAGCGCCGATATCCTGTTCATGGTGCTGGGTTACTTCGCTTACATCTTCCCGTTGCTGCTGGCGATCAAGACCTGGCAGATCTTCCGTCAACGCCATGAACCTTGGCAGTGGAGCGGCTGGCTGTTCTCCTGGCGCCTGATCGGCCTGGTTTTCCTGGTGCTGTCCGGCGCGGCGCTGGCCCATATCCATTTTCATGCACCCACCGGCCTGCCGGCCGGCGCGGGCGGGGCGCTGGGTGAGAGCCTGGGCGACCTGGCGCGCAGGACCTTGAACATCCAGGGCAGCACCCTGATGTTCATCGCCTTGTTCCTGTTCGGCCTCACGGTGTTCACTGACCTGTCGTGGTTCAAGGTGATGGACGTGACCGGAAAGATCACCCTGGACCTGTTCGAACTGTTCCAGGGCGCCGCCAACCGCTGGTGGGCGGCTCGGGTCGAGCGCAAGCGCATGGTTGCGCAGTTGCGCGAAGTCGATACCCGCGTCAACGAAGTCGTGGCCCCGAGCACGCCGGACCGCCGCGAGCAGGCCAAGGTCAAGGAGCGCCTGATCGAACGCGAGCAGGCGCTGAGCAAGCATATGTCGGACCGCGAGAAACAGGTGCCGCCGGTGATCGCTCCTGCGCCCGTCAAGGCGCCCGAGCCCAGCCATCGTGTGCAAAAAGAGAAACAGGCACCGTTGTTTATCGACAGCGCGATCGAAGGCACCTTGCCACCGATCTCGATTCTCGATCCGGCCGAAAAGAAACAACTCAACTATTCGCCCGAATCCCTGGCGGCCGTCGGTCACTTGCTGGAAATCAAGCTCAAGGAGTTCGGCGTGGAAGTGGCGGTGGACTCCATCCACCCAGGCCCGGTGATTACCCGCTACGAAATCCAGCCGGCCGCTGGCGTGAAGGTCAGCCGCATCGCCAACCTGGCCAAGGACCTGGCCCGCTCCCTGGCCGTGACCAGTGTGCGTGTGGTGGAAGTGATCCCGGGCAAGACCACCGTGGGGATCGAGATTCCTAACGAAGACCGTCAGATCGTGCGCTTTTCCGAGGTGCTGTCGACGCCGGAATACGACAACTTCAAGTCGCCGGTCACCCTGGCCCTAGGCCATGACATCGGCGGCAAGCCGGTGATCACTGACCTTGCGAAAATGCCGCACCTGCTGGTGGCCGGTACCACCGGTTCCGGTAAGTCGGTGGGTGTGAACGCGATGATCCTGTCGATCCTGTTCAAATCCGGCCCGGACGACGCCAAGCTGATCATGATCGACCCGAAGATGTTGGAACTGTCGATCTACGAAGGCATCCCGCATCTGCTGTGCCCGGTGGTCACCGACATGAAGGACGCCGCCAACGCTCTGCGCTGGAGCGTCGCTGAGATGGAGCGCCGCTATAAGCTCATGGCGAAGATGGGCGTGCGTAACCTGTCGGGCTTCAATGCCAAGATCAAGGAAGCCCAGGAGCGCGGCGAGACCATTGATGATCCTCTGTACAAGCGTGAAAGCATTCACGACGAAGCGCCGAAACTGACCAAGCTGCCGACCATCGTGGTGGTGGTCGACGAATTCGCCGACATGATGATGATCGTCGGCAAGAAGGTCGAAGAGCTGATCGCCCGTATCGCCCAGAAGGCCCGTGCGGCCGGTATTCACTTGATCCTGGCGACCCAGCGTCCCTCGGTGGATGTGATCACCGGTCTGATCAAGGCCAACATCCCGACACGCATGGCGTTCCAGGTCTCGAGCAAGATCGACTCGCGTACCATCATCGACCAGGGCGGCGCCGAGCAACTGCTGGGTCACGGTGACATGCTCTACATGCCACCGGGTACCAGCCTGCCGATCCGGGTTCACGGTGCGTTCGTCTCCGACGATGAAGTGCACCGCGTGGTGGAGGCCTGGAAACTGCGTGGCGCTCCCGAGTACAACGACGACATCCTCAACGGCGTCGAAGAAGCCGGCAGCGGCTTTGAAAACGGCGGCGGCGGGGGAGACGACGATGCTGAAACCGACGCCCTCTACGACGAAGCCGTGGCGTTCGTACTGGAAAGCCGCCGCGCCTCGATTTCTGCCGTGCAGCGCAAACTGAAAATCGGCTACAACCGCGCCGCCCGCATGATCGAAGCCATGGAAATGGCCGGTGTCGTGACCGCAATGAATACCAACGGCTCGCGTGAAGTCATCGCCCCCGGGCAGATGCGCGACTGATCCCGCGCCGTGTGGCCACACACGGCGCGCCCTGACACTCAATGAGGACTCCCATGCGTCTTATCCGCATGCTGTTGTTGCCGGCACTGGCCCTGACCGCTGTTTCGGCTCACGCTGACCCGGCCTCCGTCGCCAGCCTGAAGAACCTGTTGGACAAATCCCAGACCCTGACCGCGCGCTTCTCCCAGTTGACCCTGGATGCCGGTGGTACCCAGTTGCAGGAAACCGCCGGCGAAATGGCCGTGCAGCGTCCTGGCCTGTTCTACTGGCATACGGAAGGCAAGTCTGAGCAGACCATCGTCTCCGACGGCCAGAAGGTCACCCTGTGGGACCCGGACCTGGAGCAGGCGACCATCAAGAAGCTCGACCCGCGCCTGAACCAGACGCCGGCGCTGCTGCTGTCGGGCGACGTATCGAAAATCAACGACAGCTTCGATATCACGTCCAAGCAAACCAGCAACGTGATCGAGTTCACCCTCAAGCCCAAATCCAAGGACACGCTGTTTGATACGCTGTCGTTGTCATTCGGCAATGGCGTGATCAACAACATGCGCCTGGTCGACAGTGTTGGCCAGCGCACCGATATCCTGTTCTCCGGCGTCAAGGCCAACCAGCCTGTACCCGCTTCCAGGTTCAAGTTCGACATCCCCAAGGGTGCCGACGTGATCCAGGAATAAATCTCCCAGAGGTTTCAAACGCTGCCCATGGATCTGTTTCGAAGTGACCCGATTGCTCAGCCCCTGGCCGCGCGCTTGCGCTCGACCAACCTGGATGAGTACGTCGGTCAGGAACACCTGCTCGCTCGCGGCAAGCCATTGCGTGAAGCCCTGGAGCAGGGTGCGCTGCATTCGATGATTTTCTGGGGGCCGCCGGGGGTGGGCAAGACCACCCTGGCGCGGCTTCTGGCAAAAGTCTCGGATGCTCACTTCGAAACGGTCTCGGCGGTACTCGCCGGGGTCAAGGAGATCCGCCAGGCGGTGGAAGTCGCCAAGCAGCAGGCCGGGCAGTACGGCAAGCGCACCATCCTGTTCGTTGACGAAGTCCATCGCTTCAACAAGTCGCAGCAGGATGCGTTTTTGCCGTATGTCGAAGACGGCACGCTGATCTTTATCGGTGCCACCACCGAAAACCCATCGTTTGAACTCAATAACGCCTTGCTCTCGAGGGCGCGGGTCTACGTGCTCAAGAGCCTGGATGAAGCGGCGATGCAGAAGCTGCTGCACCGAGCCTTGAGCGAAGACAAGGGCCTGGGCAAGCGCCAACTGACGGTTGGCGACGAAGCCTTCAAGATTTTGCTGACTGCCGCCGACGGTGATGGCCGACGCTTTCTCAACCTGCTGGAAAACGCCTCCGACCTGGCCGAGGACGGCCACGAAATCGGCGTCGAGCTGCTGCAAAGCCTGCTGGGCGACACCCGTCGTCGTTTCGACAAGGGCGGCGAGGCGTTCTACGACCAGATCTCCGCGCTGCACAAGTCGGTGCGAGGCTCCAACCCCGATGGCGCGTTGTATTGGTTTGCACGCATGATCGACGGTGGTTGCGACCCGCTCTACCTGGCGCGGCGCGTGGTGCGCATGGCCAGTGAGGACATCGGCAACGCCGACCCACGTGCCTTGAGCCTGTGCCTCGCCGCATGGGAAGTGCAGGAACGCCTCGGCAGCCCGGAAGGCGAACTGGCCGTGGCCCAGGCCATTACTTACCTGGCGTGCGCCCCGAAAAGCAACGCGGTGTACATGGGGTTCAAGTCGGCCTTGCGCGCCGCCGCCGAGCATGGCTCGCTCGAAGTGCCGCTGCACCTGCGCAATGCGCCGACCAAGCTGATGAAGCAGCTGGGTTATGGCGACGAATACCGCTACGCCCACGACGAACCCGATGCCTATGCCGCCGGTGAAGACTACTTCCCCGACGCGCTGGACCCGCAGCCGTTCTACCAGCCGGTGCCCCGGGGCCTGGAGCTGAAGATCGGTGAAAAGCTCAATCACCTCGCTCAACTCGATCGACTCAGCCCCAGGCAGCGGAGAAAGTAGTGCTCAAGACGATTCTTGCCGTGTCCGTTGCCGGCATCGCTGGTACATTATTGCGTTTCGCCACGGGGACCTGGGTCAGCGCCAATTGGCCGAAGCATTTTTATATGGCGACGCTGGCGGTCAACCTGGTCGGTTGCCTGATCATCGGGCTGTTGTACGGCTGGTTCCTGCTGCGCCCGGAAGTGCCGATTGAAATTCGCGCCGGCTTGATTGTCGGCTTTGTAGGCGGTCTGACGACCTTTTCATCCTTTTCACTGGATACGGTGCGCCTGCTGGAAAGCGGGCAGGCCCTGGTAGCCTTCGGTTACCTGGGCATCAGCGTGTTCGGCGGGCTGCTCGCCACCTGGGCCGGCCTGTCCTTGACCAAACTTTGATAAACGAGAGACCGACATGCTCGATTCCAAACTGTTACGTAGCAACCTTCAGGACGTAGCGGACCGCCTGGCATCCCGTGGCTTTGCCTTGGATGTTGCGCGCATCGAAGCGCTGGAAGAACAGCGCAAGACCGTCCAGACCCGCACCGAAGCACTGCAGGCTGAGCGAAATGCGCGTTCCAAATCCATCGGTCAGGCCAAGCAGCGCGGCGAAGACATCGCGCCGTTGATGGCGGACGTCGAGCGGATGGGCACTGAGTTGTCCGAAGGCAAGGTCGAGCTGGACAAGATCCAGTCCGAGCTGGATTCGATCCTGCTGGGCATCCCTAACATCCCGCACGAATCGGTGCCGGTCGGTGAAGACGAAGACGGCAACGTCGAAGTGCGCCGTTGGGGCACGCCAAAAGCCTTTGATTTCGAGATCAAGGACCACGTTGCCCTGGGTGAACTGACCGGCGGCCTGAATTTCGAAACCGCCGCCAAGATGTCCGGCGCGCGTTTCTCCTTGCTGCGTGGCCCGGTGGCCCGCCTGCATCGCGCCCTGGCGCAGTTCATGATCAACCTGCACACCGCCGAGCACGGTTACGAGGAAGCCTACACGCCTTACCTGGTGCAGGCCCCGGCGTTGATGGGCACCAGCCAGCTGCCGAAGTTCGAAGAGGACCTGTTCAAGATCAGCCGCGAAGGCGAGGCCGACCTGTACCTGATCCCGACCGCCGAAGTGTCGCTGACCAACATCGTCTCCGGCGAGATCCTCGACGCCAAGCAACTGCCGTTGAAGTTCGTGGCTCACAGCCCATGCTTCCGTAGCGAAGCCGGTGCATCGGGCCGCGACACCCGCGGCATGATCCGCCAGCACCAGTTCGACAAGGTCGAGATGGTGCAGATCGTCGAGCCGTCGACCTCGATGGACGCCCTGGAAGGCCTGACCGCCAACGCCGAGCGCGTCCTGCAACTGCTCGAACTGCCGTACCGCGTACTGGCGCTGTGCACCGGCGACATGGGCTTCAGCGCCGTGAAGACCTACGACCTCGAAGTGTGGGTGCCAAGCCAGGGCAAATATCGCGAGATTTCGTCGTGCTCCAACTGTGGCGACTTCCAGGCCCGTCGTATGCAGGCGCGTTTCCGTAACCCGGAAACCGGCAAGCCGGAGTTGGTACACACACTCAACGGTTCGGGGCTGGCGGTAGGCCGTACCCTGGTGGCCGTGCTGGAAAACTACCAGCAGGCTGACGGTTCGATCCGCGTGCCTGAGGTGCTCAAGCCGTACATGGCGGGCGTTGAGGTCATCGCCTAAATGGAATTTCTGCCGCTGTTTCATAACCTGCGCGGCAGTCGAGTGTTGGTCGTCGGTGGCGGGGAGATTGCCTTGCGCAAATCCCGGCTGCTGGCCGACGCCGGTGCGTTGCTGCGGGTGGTTGCTCCCCAGATCGAAGACCAGTTGCGTGAACTGGTGCTGGGCATTGGCGGGGAACTGATTTTGCGCGGTTATCAGGAGGCCGACCTCGACGGTTGCACCCTGATCATCGCGGCAACCGACGACGAGCCCCTGAACGCGCAGGTGTCCAGCGATGCCAAGCGCCGTTGCGTGCCGGTCAATGTGGTGGATGCGCCGGCGTTGTGCAGCGTGATCTTCCCGGCGATTGTCGACCGCTCGCCGCTGGTGATTGCCGTCTCCAGCGGTGGCGATGCGCCGGTGCTGGCGCGGTTGATCCGGGCCAAGCTGGAGACCTGGATTCCGTCCACCTACGGCCAGTTGGCCGGGTTGGCGGCGCGTTTTCGTGCGCAGGTCAAGGGTTTGTACCCGGATGTGCAGCAACGCCGGGCGTTCTGGGAAGAGGTTTTCCAGGGGCCGATTGCCGACCGCCAACTGGCCGGGCAGGGCGCTGAAGCCGAGCGTCTGCTGATCGAGAAGGTCAACGGTGCACCGCCCTATGCACCGGGCGAGGTGTATTTGGTGGGTGCAGGCCCAGGTGACCCCGACCTGCTGACCTTTCGCGCCCTGCGCTTGATGCAGCAAGCCGATGTGGTGCTGTATGACCGCTTGGTGGCACCGGCGATTCTCGAATTGTGCCGTCGCGATGCCGAGCGCGTGTATGTCGGCAAGCGTCGCGCCGACCATGCCGTGCCGCAGGACCAGATCAACCAGCAACTGGTGGACCTGGCCAAGCAAGGCAAGCGCGTGCTGCGTCTCAAAGGGGGCGACCCGTTCATCTTTGGTCGTGGCGGCGAAGAGATCGAGGAACTGGCGGCCCATGGCATTCCGTTCCAGGTGGTGCCGGGAATCACGGCCGCCAGTGGTTGCGCGGCGTATGCCGGGATTCCCCTGACGCACCGCGATTATGCGCAGTCGGTGCGTTTTATCACTGGGCACCTCAAAGACGGGACTTCGGACCTGCCTTGGCTGGACCTGGTAGGGCCGTCGCAGACCCTGGTGTTCTACATGGGGTTGATTGGCTTGCCGATCATCTGCGAGCAGTTGATCAAGCACGGGCGTTCGGCCGACACCCCGGCGGCGCTGATCCAGCAGGGCACCACGTCCAACCAGCGCGTGTTTACCGGCACCCTGGCCGATTTACCACGCATGGTGGCGGAGCATGAAGTGCATGCGCCGACGTTGGTCATCGTCGGCGAGGTGGTCGTGTTGCGCGAAAAACTGAAGTGGTTCGAGGGCGCTCAGGAACAGCTTTAAGCCTCAAGAGCATCGGGAGCAAGCCCCCTCCCACATTGGAATGCATTCCAGAGTGTGGGAGGGGGGGCTTGCTCCCGATGAGGCCCTCAAGCGCAGCCCATTATCCGGATCAGCTCCAAACACCTTGACCGGCTAATCGCTCGCGATCATGTTCGGCATCAAACGCTTGCAATGGGCCTTTGGGCACAATCCCCGTCGGATTGATCGTACGGTGACTGGCATAGTAATGCCCCTTGATATGCTCGAAATCCACCGTCTCGGCTACGCCCGGCCACTGATACATTTCCCTCAGCCAGTTCGACAGGTTCGGATAATCCGCAATCCGGCGCAGGTTGCATTTGAAATGGCTGTAATACACCGCGTCAAAGCGAATCAGCGTGGTGAACAGCCGCACGTCGGCCTCGGTCAGGTATTCGCCGGCCAGGTAGCGATGGTCGCCCAAGTGCTGTTCCAGGTGGCTGAGTTCGGCAAACACATCATCAAATGCACTTTCGTACGCCTGCTGCGAGGTGGCGAAACCGGCGCGGTATACGCCGTTGTTCACGGCGGGGTAGATGCGTTCGTTCAGCGCATCGATAGTGGGGCGCAGGGCCTCGGGGTAAAAATCCAGCGTGTTGCCGGTCAGTTCGTTGAACGCACTGTTGAACATGCGGATGATCTCCGCCGATTCATTGCTGACAATGCGCTTGAGCTGCTTGTCCCACAGCACCGGCACCGTGACGCGGCCGGTGTAGTCGGCGGTGTCGGCGGTATAGCGTTGGTGCATGAATTCGAAACCCTCCAGCTTGTCGCCGGTAGAACCGTGGGCCTTGTCGAAGGTCCAGCCGTTTTCCAGCATCAGCCAGCTGACCACCGACACGTCGATCAGGCTTTCCAAACCTTTGAGCTTGCGCAGGATCAAGGTGCGGTGAGCCCAGGGGCAGGCGAGCGACACATACAGATGGTAGCGTCCGGCCTGGGCCTTGAAGCCACCTTCACCAGTGGGGCCAGGCCTGCTGTCGGTGGTGACCCAGTTGCGGCGTTGCGCCTGTTCCCGTTGGAACGCACCGTCCGCGCTACTTTCGTACCACTGGTCTTTCCAATGTCCTTTGATCAGCAAGCCCATGACTGGCTCCTCGACTAATAAGTAAGCGTTGGAGGCCAGTTTAAAGGGCTGAGTTCGATTTAAAAGCGCAAAGACCGGGCGTTAATGATCGACTAAATCGATTTATCCCGAGCATCCCAGTATTGCTGGGCCAACGCGAATGCCTGCTCGCGGGGATGCCCCAGGCCACGCAAGGCCAGGGCCATGGTAGCGATCAACGCCAGTTGCGGATAACTGTCCTCGACGTCGCCGCGCCACAGCGCCTTCAGGTGTTCGGGCTCGAGTGTGGCCGGTTTGACGTGGCGCTGGGTGGAGAGGGCGGGCCACTCTTCATCCCAGCTTTCGCCGCCGGTGGTGCCATAGAGATGGCTCGCAGCGTCGGGGTTGATCTCGATTTCGCCGCCGTCACCCTTCACCACGATCACATTGTCGCCCAGCAGGCCGCTGGCATCACGGTGCACACCCTGGTAACCGGGATGGAAAATGCTTTGCAGGCCAAGGCGTGCATTCAGCGGGTTGAGCAGGCGCGCCAGGGAGTGGATCGGCGAGCGCAGGCCCAGGGTGTTGCGCAGGTCGATCATGCGTTGCAGTTGCGGTGCCCAGTCACCCAGTGGGATAAACGCCAGGTTGCCGTGCGCATAGGCCGCTTCCACCTGGCGCCAGTTGCGGCACAGCGGAATCTGCAAGCCTTCCAGCAATTGCTCGGTGTACAGCCGGCCTGCCGTGTGGGCGCCACCCCCGTGCATGAGGATGCGCACACCGTTTTGTGCCAGGCATTTGGCCGCCAGCAGGAACCAGGGCAGGTGGCGTTTCTTGCCGGCATAGGACGGCCAATCGATATCCACGTTCAGCGCCGGAGCCTGCAAACGCTCGCGGACGGCCTCGGTGAAGCCGGCGAGCTCTTGCGGGCTTTCTTCCTTGTGGCGCAGCAGCATCAGGAACGCACCGAGCTGGGTGTCTTCGACTTGTTCGTCGAGCAGCATGCCCATGGCCTCGCGGGCCTCTTCGCGGGTGAGGTTGCGCGCGCCGCGCTTGCCTTTGCCCAGGATGCGTACGAACTGTGCAAACGGGTGCTCGGCAGGCGTTTCGAGGGTCAGCGGGGCAAAGTCGGTCATAGGCAATTCGTCGGTCTGGGCAGGCCCGCCAGCTTGGCGGCGAGTTTGGCGGGAGTGCCGTTGAACAGTTTGTTGAGGTACAGGCTGTTGCCCTTTTCCGGGCCCAGCTTCAAGGCGGTGTACTTGATCAGCGGGCGCGTGGCGGGAGACAGCTGGAACTCGGCGTAGAAGCCGCGCAGCAGTTCGAGGATTTCCCAGTGCTCCGCCGTCAGCGTCAACGCTTCGGCGGCGGCCAGGGCGTTGGCGACCTCGGCGGACCATGCGTTCAGGTCGACCAGATAACCGTCCTTGTCCAGTTCGAGGGTGTGCGAACCCACGGTCAGCGTATTCATAGCCAGGTGTTGACCTTGTCGTAGTCGATCGACAGTTGTACGAAGCCTGGATAGTTGACGCTGTCGGCCCAGTCCGGCAGGGGCAGGTTACGCGCCTGCAGGTCTTCGGCCAGCACCCATACCTTCAGGCCCTTGGTTTGCAGGGCTGCATTGTGCAGCCCATAGGTGCCGTCGCCGCAGAGCAGGATCGCGTCATCGGCAGCGCAGATGCGCAGGCAACTGGCGAGCCGGCTGTCGGTGAAGGGGGAGTGAGATACCACATGGAGAGTCGACATCAGAGGGTGATCACCTGGTCGTAACGGTCAATCAGTTGGGAGATTTGTGCATTGCCCAGCGCTTCGGCGCTGGCCGGCGCCGTGAGCCCGCGTTCGGCGAGGCTATGTTGGCAGGCGAAGACCTCATCGATGCCGAACAGCCCCAACGCCTGCAGGTTGGCGCTCAGGTCTTTTTGTTGCACGGCCTTGGCGTCCTGATGCGGCGCCAGCTGGAACACGCCGTCATCCATGAACAATAAGCCGATGGGCAGATCGAACGCGCCGCCGGCCAGCACGATATCCAGCGCTTCACGTGCGCTCGGCCCGGACCACGGTGCCTGGCGGCTGATCACCAGTAAAGATTTGGACATGTCATGGCCCTCCAAAGCAGATGAGGCGGTCGGCCGCCTGGGCGGCGTCGTGCAATTGCCCCAGGCCCGAGAGTGCCCACGGTGCCTCCAGGTTCACGGCACTACGTTGGTAGCGCGTGGCCTCTTCACTGTTGAGCACGCCACGGCGCAAGGCGGCGGCAATGCACACCACGCCGTCGAGCTGGTGCGCGCTGACGAATTCGCGCCACTGGCGCGCAATGTCTTGCTCATCCTGGGGCGCAACCACGTTGTTGGAGGCGCTATAGACGCCATCCTGATAAAAAAACAGCCGCACGATCTCATGCCCGGCCGCCAGCGCCGCCTGAGCGAACAGCAAGGCGCGGCGTGAGGAGGGCGCATGGGCGGCGGAAAACAGCGCTATCGCGAACTTCATGGGACACTCTGCCAGCAAACGTGGGCCAATGATAAAGCCGCCGCCGCGAAAAAGCCCGCCGTGATCAAAACGGTCACCGTCGCTGATCGTTCCGGCGATTGCCGGTAGGCGCAAGGCTGCCTAGTCTAGGGGCATTCGAAGTGCAAACGGAGTCTCCATGTCTGGTCCCTTGGCGTCCCTCAAAGTGCTGGATTTTTCCACCTTGCTGCCTGGCCCCTTTGCGTCGCTGATGCTGGCGGACATGGGCGCTGAAGTGCTGCGCATCGAGTCGTCCACGCGCATGGACCTGTTACGGGTGTTGCCGCCCCATGATCAGGGGACCTCGGCGAGCCATGCGTACCTCAACCGCAATAAGCGCAGCCTCGCGCTGGACCTGAAACGCGCCGAAGCGCTGGAGATCGTGCGTGAACTGGTCAAGGACTACGACATCCTCGTCGAACAGTTCCGCCCAGGGGTGATGGCGCGCCTGGGTTTGGGCTACGAGGCGCTGAAGGCGATCAACCCTCGGCTGATTTACGTATCGATCACCGGCTACGGCCAAACCGGCCCCTACAAGGACCGCGCCGGGCACGATATCAACTACCTCGCGTTGGCGGGCGTGGCCAGTCATACCGGGCGCCAGGACAGCGGGCCAGTGCCGCTGGGCGTGCAGCTGGCGGATGTGGCTGGGGGTTCGCTGCACGCGGTGGTCGGGCTGCTGGCGGCGGTCGTCGCTCGACAGCAGAGCGGCGTCGGCCAGCATCTGGATGTGAGCATGACCGACTGTTCGTTCAGCCTGAACGCCATGGCCGGTGCGGGCTACCTGGCCTGTGGGGTGGAACCGGGGCGCGAGAATCATGTGCTCAATGGCGGCAGCTTTTACGACTACTACCGCACGCGAGATGGGCGCTGGATGTCGGTCGGCAGCCTGGAACCGGGGTTTATGCAGCAATTATGCGTGGCCTTGGGACGGCCGGAGCTGGCGGCCCAGGGCCTGTCACCCAGGCCGGAGCAGCAAAAGGCCCTTAAGCTGGCGCTGCAGATCGAGTTCGAGAAGCGCAGCTTCGATGAGCTGTGTGAGTTGTTTGCCGGGGTGGATGCCTGCGTGGAGCCTGTGCTCGGCTTGAGTGAGGCGGTGCAGCATCCGCAGTTGAAAGCCCGTGAGCTGGTGTGCCAGGTGCCAAGGGCCGATGGCTCGACCCAGGCGCAAATCGCCTGCCCGTTGAAATTTTCAGAGGGCTTGCCGGCGCCTCGACATATCGGGGTGGCGGTCGGTGCCCATAGTGATGAGGTGCTGATGGAATTGGGGATCAGCGCTCAACGGATAGCCGAGTTGCGGGGGGCCAACGTGGTTGGGTAGTGCCTGAACTGGCGCCATCGGGAGCAAGCCCCCTCCCACCGTTTGAAAGGCGGCGCGGTCAAAATGTGGGAGGGGGCTTGCTCCCGATGGGGCCCTCACTCCACCCGAGTTTCCCCGGTGAACACCAGGGTCTGCCGACACCGCCGACACAGATACCGCCTGCCCTGGGCCACCATGCCGTGGCGCTGTGGCGAAAACGGAAAGTCGCTGTCGGCACACGGGCATCGGTAGATATAGCGGGTGACTTGCCGGCGTTTCACGGCATAGGTGTGGCAACGATCCGGCGGCAGTTCGTAAACCCCGCGCATGATCAATTGCCATTCTTCGCCATGGGGTTGGATGCGCTCGCCAAACAACTGGTGGGCGATCAGGTGCGCGACTTCGTGGGCCACGGTCTGTTTCAGGAAGTGTTGGCTGTTTTCTCGGTACAACTGGGGGTTGAAACGCAGCAGGTTCTCGTGCAAATGCGCGACACCGGCTTTCTGGCCCCGCAGCTTGAGGCTGACCTGGGGGCGTTTGAAACTTCGTTTGAAAAAGGATTCGGCTAGCAGGAAACACTCTTCGACGCGGGTATTGAGTTGCTCGGGCATGCGGTACTGATCTCCAGAGATACCCAGTATGCCGCAAAGCTGGGCGTTTCCGAATCTGTCAGGCGCCGAATGGTCACGCATAAAGCACAAAGCCACCTTGCGGTGGCCTTGCCCAGGTCGATAAGCGGGTCAGTTGGTATAAATCGGGCCGACGCCCAGGCCCCAGACGATCACGGTAAACGCCATGATCGCCACCAGGACTACCAGCCCCACGGCCAGCACCGAACTGGAGAACAGGAAACCCTCGTCCGGGTCGATGTTCATGAAGGTCGGCAACCCCACATACAGCAGGTAAACGGTGTAGCAAATGGCTGCCGTGCCCACCATCATGCCCAGCCACATATGCGGATAGAGCGCCGCCAACCCGCCGATAAACAGCGGTGTCGCGGTGTAGGTCGCAAAGGCCACGCAGCGTGACATGCTGGGGCTGGCGTCATAGGTGCGGGCCATCCAGTGAATGAACGCGCCCATCACGGCCACGCCGCCGAGCATGGCCGCGTACGACATGATCGTCATCCAGAGCGCGCTTTCCTGGGTCAGCATCACCGGCGCGCGGCTGCCGATGACCCAGCCGACCTGGGTAGTGCCGATAAAGGCGGAGACGGCGGGGATCGCCGCGAGAATCAGGGTGTGAGTGAGGTACATGTGGCCGATGCTTTCTTCCTTATCGCCACGGATTTCCCGCCATTCCTGGTCGGGATGGGTAAACAGCCCCACGACGTGATGGATCATGCCAGTCACTCCTGTCGTTATTACCATCGCCCCCCATCGGAGCGCCTACGGGCCAGATGGCCTCAAAGGTCTGGATAGATATGCGACCTCAAGTCGCAGTATAGGAAGTGATGACCCGAAAAACTGTAAGGCTTTAGAGCAAATCGCACTGTAAACATTGGCCCTAATCGCGGCGGGGTCTGTTGATGGGAACGCGGCCCGCTCCCACATTGAATGTCGGCACTCGACATCGGTAAAATGCTGCGCTTTTCGTCACACACTTCTAGCGGATCCAAGCGCCATGGGCACTCTTACAGTCAACCAGAACAAACTGCAAAAACGCCTGCGTCGCCTGGCCGGTGAAGCGGTCACCGATTTCAACATGATCGAGGACGGCGACAAGGTCATGGTTTGCCTCTCCGGCGGCAAAGACAGCTACACCATGCTCGACGTGCTGTTGCACCTGCAGAAGGTCGCGCCGATCAAGTTCGAGATCGTCGCCGTCAACATGGACCAGAAACAACCGGGTTTCCCGGAGCACGTACTGCCGGCCTATCTCAAAGAGCTGGGCGTCGAGTACCACATCGTGGAAAAAGACACCTACTCGGTGGTCAAGGAGTTGATCCCGGAAGGCAAGACCACCTGTTCGCTGTGCTCGCGCCTGCGCCGTGGCACGCTTTATACCTTTGCCGATGAGATTGGCGCGACCAAGATGGCCCTGGGTCATCACCGTGATGACATCGTCGAAACCTTCTTCCTCAACATGTTTTTCAACGGCTCGCTCAAGGCCATGCCGCCCAAGCTGCGCGCCGATGATGGGCGCAACGTGGTGATCCGTCCGCTGGCGTACTGCAGCGAGAAGGACATCCAGGCCTACTCCGACCTCAAGCAATTCCCGATCATCCCGTGCAACCTGTGTGGTTCCCAGGAGAACCTGCAGCGTCAGGTGGTCAAGGAAATGCTGGTGGACTGGGAGCGCAAGACCCCTGGCCGAACCGAAAGCATCTTCCGCAGCCTGCAGAACGTGATCCCGTCGCAATTGGCCGACCGCAACCTGTTCGACTTCACCAGCCTGACGATCGACGAGACGGCGGCTTCGCGCTTCGTCAATGTAGTGAACCTCTGAGCCATTACTAGGCTCTGACACACGGCGCTCACGGGCGCCGTTTTCAATTCGATTGCCAGGAGAGGGCATGCGCGATTACAAGTGGCTGCACGAATATTGTCTGAACCGCTTCGGTTCAGCGGCCAAGCTGGACGCCCACCTGCCGGTGCCCAAGACCGCGGCGCAATTGCGCAAGATCAGTGATGACCGTTACCTGTCGACCCTGGCGCTGCGCGTGTTTCGCGCGGGCTTGAAACACAGCGTGGTGGACGCCAAGTGGCCGGCCTTCGAGCAGGTGTTTTTTGGCTTTGACCCGGAAAAGGTCGTGCTGATGGGCGCCGAACACCTGGAGCGTTTGATGCAGGACACGCGCATCATCCGTCACCTGGGCAAACTCAAAAGTGTGCCGCGCAATGCGCAGATGATCCTCGACATCGAGCAGGAGAAGGGCAGCTTCGGCGCATTCATCGCCGACTGGCCGGTGACCGACATCGTCGGGTTGTGGAAGTACCTGAGCAAGCACGGCCACCAGTTGGGCGGACTGTCGGCACCGCGCTTTTTGCGCATGGTGGGCAAGGATACCTTTGTGCCGAGCGATGACGTGGTGGCGGCTTTAAATGCGCAGAAGATCGTCGACAAGGCGCCGACCAGCCTGCGCGACCTGGCGGCGGTGCAGGCTGCGTTCAACCAGTGGCATGCCGAAAGCGGGCGGCCGATGTGCCAGTTGTCGATGATGTTGGCCTACACCGTCAATCACTGAGTAGTGAGCGGGCTTGTCCCGCGCTGGGCTGCGAAGCGGCCCCAACCCGGTCCCCGCGCTTTTTCAGAATAACCGCGGTGGTAGCGTTTAGGGCGGCTTCGCCACCCAGCGCGGGGCGAGCCCGCTCACTACAACTGCCGATCGAGCTGATGCCGCCAGCGCACATAGAGCAGGGCGGTGCAAAACACCGCCAGGCTCGCCAGCATCTCCAGCACCCCGAACACTTGCCGGTTCGGGTCATACGCGGCCAGCGCGCCCTTGATGAAATACAGGTTTACCACAAAGCACATCCACGAATGCCCACGGGCACTGCCCAGCAGCATCCCCGGCGCCAGTACCAGCAACGGCACCAACTCGATCAGCAGGATCACCCAGGGACGGGCGCCGTGCAGGTCGGCAACGAACAGGTAGTACCCGCACAGCAATCCCACCAGGCCCAGGAATGCCAGCAGGCTCAGCGCCCGTGCCACCTTGACCCGAGGTTCCAGCCACGCTTGCGATGGCAGGACCTTAGGCTTTCTGGCCACGGCCGTTCTCCAGCAGCAAGGCGGTGTTTGCCAGGCGCAGGCCCAGGGCGCGGCACAGCGTGATTTCATGTTGATCAAGCATGCGCTTGCCATCCGGCCCGGCATGGTGGCTGGCGCCATACGGCGTGCCGCCGCCCTGGGTGTCGAGCAGCGCCTGTTCGCTGTAGGGCAGGCCGGTGATCAGCATGCCGTGGTGCAGCAAGGGCAGCAGCATCGACATCAGCGTGGTCTCCTGGCCACCGTGCAGGCTGGCGGTGGAGGTGAACACCCCTGCGGGTTTGCCGACGAGGGCGCCGGTCAGCCACAGGTTGCTGGTGCCGTCGAGGAAATACTTGAGCGGCGCGGCCATGTTGCCGAAGCGGGTCGGGCTGCCCAGGGCCAGGCCCGAGCAGTTTTTCAGGTCATCGAGGCTGGCATACAGCGCACCTTCATCCGGGATGCTCGGCGCCACGGCTTCGCACTCGGTAGAGATCGCCGGCACGGTGCGCAGGCGCGCCTCCAGGCCGGCTTGCTCGATGCCCCGGGCAATTTGCCGGGCCATCTCGCTGACCGAGCCATTGCGGCTGTAATACAGCACCAGCACATACGGAGTCGTCACGGCAGGATCTCCAATACGTTCTCCGGCGGGCGACCGATGATGGCTTTGTCGGTGGTCTCCAGGATCGGGCGTTCCATCAGCTTTGGATGCGCGGCGATGGCGGCGATCAATTGCGTTTCGCTGAGGCCGGCGTCGGCCAGGTTGAGTGTTTTGTATTCCTCTTCACCGGTGCGCAGCAATTGGCGTGCGCTGATGCCGAGCTTGCTCAGCAGAGCCTTCAGTTGCGCGGCGTCCAGCGGGGTTTCCAGGTAGCGCACGACGGTCGGGGCCAGGCCGCGAGCCTCCAGCAGTTCGAGCGCACCGCGGGATTTCGAGCAGCGCGGGTTGTGATAAAGCGTCAGATCGGTCATGTGCGGGTCGCATCTTGCGTAAGGTGGCGGGTATTCTACCTGCGCTGCGGCTCGCTCTTAAACCGTAAGAGGCGATCGGTCGCAGACAATGTTCATTTTACGAAGGATTACCCCATGACTAGGCGACTGATCGGTGCATTGGCGATCATCACAACCCTGCTGCTCGGTGGCTGCGGCAATGACTATGGCGTTGACCAATACGGCCAGAAGGTGGCGGCCGAACGTCTGGACAAGCAATGGGTGGTGGTCAACTACTGGGCTGAATGGTGTGGCCCGTGCCGCACGGAAATCCCGCAGCTCAATGCCTTGGCCGAGCAGTTGAAAGCGCAGAATGTGGGGGTGTTCGGGGTCAATTTCGACAATGTGCAGGGTGAGGAGCTCAAGGCGGCCAGCGAGAAGCTGGGGATCAAGTTCACCGTCCTGGCGCAGAACCCCGAAGGGATCTTCGATATCCCGCGCAGCGAGGCGTTGCCGGTGACCTACATCATCGATGACAAGGGCAAGGTGCGTGAGCAGTTGATGGGCGAGCAGACGGCAGAGGGGGTGCTGGCCAAGCTCAAGGCTTTGCGCGGGTAAAGCGACAACTCAAGGCAAATGTGGGGGGCGGTGCGATGATTCGACTTGCTGCCGATGGCGGTGTGTCAGTCAGCTGATGTATTGACTGGCACATCGCTATCGGGAGCAAGCCCCCTCCCACAATTGGATCTCATCAGTCCACAGATCGGCGGATCAGCCTTCTTCCAGCCACAGGCGGATCGGCTTGCCCTCGGCCGGCCAGAAGCGGGTCTGTTCGATCGGCGAGATATCCCAGCGCTCAACGCCTTGCAGGGCCTGGAAGAAGCGGTGTTCCTGCTCCATCAAGGCCTCGGCGCAGAGCTTGCGGGTGCTGCCGAGCTTGCCGAAACTGAGTTTCTGGCCATCGACGGTGTACGGCGCAAACCAGTGGTTGCAGCCACCATTGCCATAGGCGCGACCATCGGCACCCAGAGTCACGGTCAGGTGCGCGTAGTCCATCAAGGGCCGCTCACCAATCCACTCCACCACGTAGCTGTGATCCTGTTCCAGCTTCGCCGTGTCGCTGGCGCAGCCGCCCAGGCCGATGCCGATGGCGGCAAGCAGCAGCGGGGCTTTCATTGTGCGGCCTGCTGGCATTTCGGGCAGCGGTGCTTGTCGCCTTCGCTGGCCCAGCCCAATTCCTTGATGCGCGCGTTGGCGGCCTGGGGGAGTGGCTCTTTGGTCAGCTTGGTTTCCACTGCAAATTCAAACTCCAGCACGCTCTCGCAGCTGTCGCAGTTGACCTTCCAGGTGTGAATCTCCAGCTCGCCGAATTTCGGCCCCTGGGCCATGGCGACCCATTGGCCCGCCGGGCGGATGGAATAGCGCGCGTCACCTTCGACGGTCAGGCGCATCGACAGGGTTTTACTGCCGCGCAGGGTGACGATCAGTACGTCGCCATGCTTGATCGAACCACCGTTGCCGGTGACCTGATAACGGCCCGGCACCAGGGCACGGCATTCGATCAGGGTGTGTTGCGGGCTCAGCAAGCTGAAGCGGAAATCGTGTTCGGCCATGGGTCCTCCAATTAGGCGCGGCATCCTATCACGGGTGCCGGCCTATCATGAGCCTGGTATATGACCGCTGATCAGCCCTCCACCAGGTTCCGTGGCAGACCCTCGGCCCAGGCAGCGATGTTAGCCAGCGTCGTGCCGGCAATCGCCGCCAACGCTTCGCGCGTCAGGAACGCCTGGTGGGCGGTGATGATCACATTGGGAAAGGTCAGCAGGCGTGCAAGCACATCGTCTTGCAAGGGCAGGTCGGAGCGGTCTTCGAAGAATAGCTGGGCTTCTTCCTCGTACACATCCAGCCCCAAATAACCGAGTTGCCCCTGCTTGAGTGCATCGATCAGTGCCGGTGTGTCGACCAGCCCCCCGCGCCCGGTATTGATCAGCATCGCACCCGGCTGCATCTGGGCCAGGGACCGTGCGTTGATCAGGTGTTGGCTGTCGTGGGTGAGCGGGCAGTGCAGGCTGATGATCTGCGCCTCGGCCAGCAACTCCGGCAGGCTCGTGTAGCGGGCGCCAAGGGCCTGCACCTGGGGGTTGGGGAAGGGGTCGTAGGCCACCAGCCGGCAGCCGAAACCGGCCATGATCCTGGCGAATGCCGCGCCGATCTGCCCGGTGCCGACGACGCCGACAGTCTTGCCGACGAGGTCGAAACCGGTCAGCCCGTGCAGGCTGAAATCACCGTCGCGGGTGCGGTTGTAAGCACGATGCAAACGGCGGTTGAGGGCCAGGATCAACGCCACCGCATGCTCGGCCACCGCGTGGGGCGAATAGGCCGGCACGCGGACGATGGCCAGTCCCAGGCGCTTGGCGGCGGCCAGGTCGACATGGTTGTAGCCGGCCGAACGCAGGGCGATCAGGCGCGTACCGCCGTTGGCCAAGTGTTCCAGCACCGGGGCGCTGAGGTCATCGTTGATGAAGGCACACACCACCTCGTGATGCTCGGCCAGGGCCACGGTGTCGAGATTGAGGCGGGCGGGCTGGAAGTGCAGTTCTAAGCCGGCGGGCAGCGGCTCACCGAGAAAACTGTCGCGGTCGTAGTGTTGGCTACTGAAAAGAATGACGCGCATCAAATGGAGCTCCCTGTCATTTGCGAGTTGGAAATGCCTCCCACACGGGTTCCTGTCAATCAGGCGCTGACCCGCGCTTCACTGGCCAGGCGGGCAATCGCCATGTCCAGCTCGTCGAGTGCGGTCATGGCCTTGGCGTCGTCCTGCTTGAGCAGGGTTTCGGCGCGCTGGCAGGCGGCACGCAGTTGCGGCACACCGCAATAGCGCGTGGCGCCGTGCAGGCGGTGAACGCGCTCGATCAAGGCGTTGTTGTCATTGGCTTCGCGGGCGGCGGTGATGGCCTGGCGGTCGGCTTCCAGCGACGCCAGCAGCATGGCCAGCATATCGGCGGCCAGATCGGCTTTGTTGGCGGCCAGGCGCAAGCCTTCCTCGTGGTCCAGCACTTGCAGTCGCACGCCGGGGGCCAAACCGTCAGGGGCGCGCTCCGGCCCCTGGTTGCGCAGGGCCAGGCCGGTCCACTTCAACACCACCTGGGCCAGTTGCCGTTCGCTAATGGGTTTGGTCAGGTAATCGTCCATGCCGCTTTGCAGCAGGGCGCGCTTTTCATTGGCCATGGCATGGGCGGTGAGGGCGACCACCGGCAATGGCGTACCGTGGCGCTCGCTTTCCCACTGGCGAATCGCCTCGGTGCTCTGGCGCCCGTCCATGCCGGGCATTTGTACGTCCATCAGCACCAGGTCGAAGGTTTCCTGTTTCACCGCATCGATGGCGGCGTAACCGCTTTCCACTGCCAGCACCTTGGCGCCCATGTCTTCCAGCAAGGTTTGCACCAGCAACAGGTTCGCCGGGTTGTCATCCACGCACAGCACACGCGGTGCCCGGCTGGACAACGGTTCACCCGGTTCACTGCGTGAAGGGCGCGGGCTGATCAGGTCGGCCAGCGCCCGGCGCAGCTTGCGCGTACAGGCAGGCTTGGCCTGCAATTGGCTATTGGGGTTGGGCACTGACTGGTTGAACAACATCTGCTCGGTGGTCGGGCACAGCACCAGCACTTTGCAGCCCAGGTGTTCGAGGTCCCACAGGTGCTGGTTGAGACGTTCGGGAGGGATGTCATTGGCGGTGACGCCGAGTACCGCCAGGTCAATGGCCTGCTCGGTCTGATGCGCGCTGGTAATGCCGTTGGTGAGGTTTTCCAGGGAGTTGAATGGCGTAACTTCAAGCCCGCAGTCTTCCAGCTGATGTTGCAGGGCCTGGCGCGCCAGCTCGTGATTTTCCAGTACGGCCACCCGGCGACCGAGCAATGGCGCGGCGGGCAGGTCTTCAACGTCGTCGCGGGTTTTGGGCAGGTTCAGGCTGATCCAGAACTCCGAACCTTCACCCGGCGTGCTGTCAACGCCGATTTCACCACCCATCTGTTCGATCAGGCGCTTGGAAATCACCAGCCCCAAGCCGGTGCCGCCTGGCTGGCGCGACAGCGAGTTGTCGGCCTGGCTGAACGCCTGGAACAGTGCGCGTACATCCTGGTTGGAAAGGCCGATGCCGGTGTCCTGCACGCTGATGCGCAGTTGTACGCTGTCTTCCTGTTCGTCCTCGATCATCGCCCGGGCGACAATGGTGCCTTCGCGGGTGAACTTGATCGCGTTGCTGACCAGGTTGGTCAGAATCTGCTTGAGGCGCAGCGGGTCGCCGACCAACGCCAATGGCGTGTCGCGGTACACCAGGCTGACCAGTTCCAACTGCTTGGCATGGGCGGCAGGCGCGAGGATGGTCAGGGTGTCTTGCAGCAAGTCCCGCAGGTTGAAGGGCACGCTGTCGAGCACCAGCTTGCCGGCCTCGATCTTCGAGAAATCGAGGATCTCGTTGATGATGCCCAACAGGTTGTCGGCGGATTTTTCGATGGTGCCCAGGTAATCCAGCTGGCGTGGCGACATCTCGCTTTTCTGCAGCAGGTGGGTGAAACCCAGGATGCCATTGAGCGGGGTGCGGATCTCATGGCTCATGTTGGCCAGGAACTCCGATTTGATGCGGCTGGCTTCCAGGGCTTCCTTGCGCGCCAGGTCCAGTTCGATGTTCTGGATCTCGATGGTCTCCAGGTTCTGGCGCACGTCTTCGGTGGCCTGGTCGATACTGTGTTGCAGTTCTTCCTGGGCATTTTGCAGGGTTTCGGCCATGCGGTTGATGCCCGAGGCCAACTGGTCCAGTTCCTGGCTGCCCAACGGTGGCAAGCGGGTTTCGAGGTTGCCGTCCTTGAGTTGGGCCACGGCCAGTTTGATCTGGCTGATGGGTGAATTGATCGTGCGGCTGATGCGCAGTGCCAAGGCGGCGGTGCAGATCAGGCCGATGGCGATCAACAGCAAGCTGGCGAACAGGCTGCGATAGCCGCGCAGCAGCATGCCGTTGTGGGACAGTTCCACCTCGACCCAGCCCAGCAGGCGGTCGGATTCATCGGGGATCAGTTCGCCGGCGAGGTTGCGATGGCGGCCGAACACCGGCAGCAGGTAGCGCGTGGCGTCGTTGCCGGTGCGCTGCAACAGGTGCGAGCTGTTGCCGATAGGTGGCTGATTGAGCATGGTCGGGCCGGCGTGGGCCAGGGATGAGCGGTCCGGCGCAAGGAACGACACGGTGCGCACGTCCGGTTGTTCCAGGGATTGGGTGGCGATGCGTTCCAGCAGATCGGTGTTTTTGCTGCTCAGGGGTGGTGCCACCAGCGGCGCCAATTGCTCGGCGATCATCTCGCCGCGTTGCAGCAACTGGGTCTGCAGTTCCGACAGTTGCATCCAGGTGAAATAGCCTCCCAACAACAAGGCCATCAGGCTGGTCGGTAATAAGGTCAGCAACAGTACGCGGCCTTTGATCCCCATTTTTCTAAGCACGCCACTCTCCTGCTACCACATTGATATCAATCATTCACGCAGGCATCCGGCCCGCGCCACCTGCGCAGTGTAGCCATTTGCGCCGGGTGGATTCTCGTAAATTAATGACAGAGGGCAATCTTCGGGCCATTCGTCGCCGGCTGGCGATTGCCTGGCACGGTTTAATCTTGAATAATCAGTCATTGAGAATGACTTGCAGACGCTAATGAATCCCGCAGCCGTTGGCCCACCCAGTATCCTGACCATCGAAGATGACCCTGTATTGGGCGCCTATGTGCATGAGCACCTGGGACGTTGCGGTTTCCAGGTGACGTGGTGCCGGAATGGCCGGCAAGGTTTGCAGATGGCCCGTGACCAGGCGTTCGATGTGGTGTTGATGGACATCCTGCTGCCTGGCCTGGACGGTTTGTCGATCCTCACGCATTTGCGCCAGAGCCATGCGGTGCCCGTGATCCTGATGTCGGCCCTGGGCGCCGAGGCAGATCGCATCAGCGGCTTTCGCCTGGGAGCCGACGACTACCTGCCCAAGCCGTTCAGCATGATCGAGTTGCGCGTGCGCATCGAGGCGATCCTGCGCCGGGTCGCCCTGGACCGGCGCCCGCAGCCGGCCCTGATACCAGCGCGTGAAGACGTGCAGACCCTGCGCTTTGACGATGAACAGTGCGATGTCTTTCACCGGGAGCAATGGGGCGGGCTGACGCGCAGTGAGTATCGCCTGCTGGAAACCCTGCACCGTAATGCCGAAGAGGTACTCAGCAAGGCTTTCCTTTACCAGCATGTGTTACAGCGCGGCTATGCCCCGCATGATCGCAGCCTGGATATGCATATCAGCCAGATTCGCCGCAAGCTCAAGGCAATGGGCTACAGCGAGCGTGAAGTGCGCACCGTTTGGGGCAAGGGCTACGTATTGAGCGGTGCTGATGAAGGGCTTTGAGCGCTTGCCCGGCAAGCACTCGCTGTTCTGGAAGCTCGCCTGCCTGTTGATCGCCTTCTGTTTGCTGATGATTTGGCTCAGTTGGTCCTGGGGCCAGTATCTGGAGGAGCAGAGCGCCAATGTGGCTGAAGAGTCCCGCGAGGTGTTGCGGGGCTACGCAGCGGGTGCCGAACTGGCCTGGAAGACGCAAGGCCGTGACGGTGTCGACGCGTGGCTGCAACTGATGGCCACGCGTGAGACCACCTGGATCGGTGTGATCGGCAAGGATTTGCAGTCCCTGAGCAGCACACCCTTGAGCGACAAGGAGAGCCAGCGCCTGACGTTTCTGCGTGGCCTGGAGTGGCCGGTCAGCCGACATGTCAAAGGGCTGCCCTGGCTCAAGATTCCGTTTCCGGTGGACCCCGGCGCAGGCTCGTTGGTGATCGAGCTGCCGCAACGCTTCATGCCCGGGCGTTATCAACTGCTCTGGCGGGTTTTAACGAATGGCGTGATTCCCGGTTTGTTTACCTTGCTGTTGTGCGTGGGCCTCTATCGGCTGCTGATCATGCCCCTTAATCAATTGCGTGAGCAGGCCAACGCCTGGCGTGCTGACCAGTTGAATACGCGCATGTCCCGCGAGGCCACCAGTCGCCAGGATGAGCTGGGCGAGTTGAGCCGGGCCTTTGATCATATGTCCGAGCGCTTGCAGGGCACCGTGGTGATACAACAACAGTTACTGCGCGATATGTCCCACGAGCTACGCACACCCTTGAGCCGCCTGCGCGTAGCCTGCGACAGTGAACAAGACCTGGCGCAACTGCGTGAGCGGTTAAGCCGCGAAATCGACGGCATGCAGCGCCTGGTGGAAGACAGCCTGCAACTGGCTTGGCTGGACAGTGAGCGCACGCCGTTGCCCAACGAAGATATCCAGATCCAGGCGTTGTGGGACATGCTGCGCGAAAACGCCTGCTATGAAAGCGCTTGGCCGGCATCGCGCTTGCCATGCCGCCTGGTGGATGACTGCTGGGTGCGCGGCAACCTGAATGCACTGGCCCAAGCGTTGGAAAATATCCTGCGCAACGCGATACGACATTCGCCTGCCCACGGGGTGGTGCAACTGGATGGCTATCGCGAAGGAGACTACTGGCATCTCTGGCTGGAAGACCAGGGCGGCGGCATTGATGAGCAAGACGTGGAGCGGATCTTTGCGCCCTTCACCCGGCTGGAGGGTTCACGTCCCGGCGACGGCGGTTTCGGCCTTGGCTTGAGCATCGCCCGCAACGCCGTGCAGCGCCAGGGCGGGCGTTTATGGGCGGAAAATACCGGGCAGGGCCTGCGTGTACATCTGCGCCTGCTGGCCCGCTAGCCTTCAGGTGCGTCGCTGTTTGCGCTTTTTCCACTGGTGCCCAACCCACCAGCGCCAGTACAGCATCGTCAGGCAATAGGCCAGAGCTCCCAACAACAGCCCGCACACGACTGAACCCAACAGAAACGGCTGCCACAGCGTGCTGAGCTGGCCGCTGATCCATTCCCAGGTCAGGTTATCGGGCAGGCTGCGTGGCGGTACGTTCATCAGCCAGGCGCCTGTCAGGTAAGTACCGACAAATACAAACGGCATGGTGATCGGGTTGGTCAGCCACACCAGGCTGACAGCGATCGGCATATTCGCGCGCACGCTGATGGACAGGGCGGCCGCCAGCAGCATCTGAAAGGGAATCGGAATAAACGCGGCAAACAGGCCAACCGCCATGGCACGTGCGACGGAGTGTCGGTTCAGGTGCCAGAGGTTGGGGTCATGCAGCAACGTGCCGAGAAATCGTAAGGACTTGTGTTCCCTGATACTACTGGGATCGGGCATGTACCGTTTGAATAAGCGCCGTGGCATAAGGGGTCCCGGTCAATTCGAGGGGCAAGTATGCGCGCATTCTATAAACAGAAAATTCAGACTTTGTGACAAAACATCATAGGCCGTGCCGGACGCCCAGCTAAGACTGAGTGGATCACTGGAAAAGGATGATCCATGAGAGCAGGGATGTTCGCGCTCGCACTCGGTTTGCTGACGTTGCGCTGGTTGCCGGCACTGCCGCCGGTCGGCGGGGTGTTGGCGATGCTGGTGCTGGCCTTGATGTTATTGCCGTGGCGCAGCTATCCACTGGCGTTCTTTCTGCTGGGCCTGAGCTGGGCTTGCATCAGCGCGCAGTGGGCGCTGAATGATCGATTGCTACCCGCGCTGGACGGGCAGACCCGCTGGGTCGAGGGCCGTGTCACCGGGCTGCCGCAGCAGACGAGCAGCGGCGTGCGCTTCGAACTCAGCGACAGTCGGTCGCGCCATGCGCGTTTGCCCAAGCGTATCCGGGTGTCCTGGCACGGTGGACCGGCGGTACGCAGTGGCGAACGCTGGCGCCTGGCTGTGACGCTCAAGCGACCGTCCGGCCTGCTCAACTTTCACGGTTTTGACTATGAGGCGTGGTTGCTGGCCCAGCGCATTGGCGCTACTGCGTCTGTCAAGGACGGCCAGCGCCTGGCGCCGGCTCGCGATGCGTGGCGCGATAGCCTGCGCCAGCGGCTGATGAGCGTGGACATGCAAAATCGCCAAGGCGCCGTGACGGCGTTGGTGCTGGGGGACGGTTCCGGCTTGGATGCGCAGGATTGGCGGGTGCTGCAGGACACCGGGACCGTGCACCTGCTGGTGATTTCCGGCCAGCATATCGGTTTGCTGGCAGGGTTGATTTACGGCCTGGTGGCCGGGTTGGCGCGCTATGGTGGCTGGCCCCATGCGCTGCCGTGGCTGCCATGGGCATGCGGTTTGGCGTTTGCCGCCGCGCTGGGTTATGGCCTGCTCGCTGGGTTGGGTGTGCCGGTGCAGCGGGCCTGCATGATGGTCGCCCTGGTGTTGCTGTGGCGCCTGCGGTTCCGGCATTTGGGCGGCTGGTGGCCGTTGTTGCTGGCATTCAATGCGGTGCTGGTGTTCGAGCCCTTGGCCAGTCTGCAGCCGGGGTTCTGGTTGTCGTTTGCCGCGGTTGCGGTGCTGGTGCTGGCTTTCGGTGCACGTCTGGGCCCCTGGAGCGTCTGGCAGGCATGGACCCGGCCCCAATGGCTGATCGCCCTCGGGTTGTTTCCGGTGTTGCTGGTGCTCGGCCTGCCCATCAGCCTCAGCGCGCCGGTCGCCAACCTGTTTGCCGTGCCGTGGGTCAGCCTGGTGGTTTTGCCCCTGGCGCTGATGGGCACTGCGCTGCTAGGGGTGCCATTTGTCGGGGAGAACCTGCTGTGGCTGGCCGGTGGGGCACTGGATGGACTGTTCCAGGGTTTGACACTGTTGGCTGCGCGCGTGCCCGCCTGGACACCGGCCGAAGTGCCGTTGGGATATTGGCTGGTGAGCCTTGTGGGTACCGTGGTATTGCTGCTGCCCAAGGGCGTGCCGTTCCGGTTGCTGGGTTGGCCGATGCTTCTGTTGGCAGTGTTTCCTCCCAGGGGCCCGGTGCCCCATGGGCAGGTTGACGTGGTGCAACTGGACGTCGGCCAGGGCCAGGCATTGATTCTGCGCACCCGTCATCACAGCTTGCTCTACGATGCCGGCCCTCGATCCGGGATGATTGATTCAGGGGCGCGAGTGGTCTTGCCATCGTTGAAGAAACTCGGGGTCGAGCGGTTGGACATGATGTTGCTCAGCCATGCCGACGCCGACCATGCCGGCGGTGCGGTCGCGGTGGCCGAGGGGCTGCCCGTCGGCCGGGTAGTGGGTGGCGAGACCGAAGGGCTGCCGGCTGTTCTCGCGGCTCAGCCCTGTATCAGTGGCGAGACATGGGTGTGGGACGGTGTGTCGTTCGCGTTATGGCAATGGCCGGGTGCGCTCGACGGTAACCCCAGGTCATGTGTGTTACAGGTACAGGCCAATGGTGAGCGCCTGCTGCTCACCGGCGATATCGACCGTGCGGCAGAACGGGCTTTTCTCGACACGCCGCTGGCGACGCCAACCGACTGGCTGCAAGCCCCCCATCATGGCAGCCGCAGTTCTTCCTCCTGGCCCTTCGTGCAACGGTTGGCACCCAAGTCGGTGTTGATCTCCAGAGGGTGGGGCAATGCATTCGGCCACCCTCACGCGTCGGTAATGGAACGTTATCGGGCCATGGGCAGTCGGGTCTACGACAGCGCCGAGCAGGGCGCGGTGCGTGTGCAATTGGGCGCCTTCAAGCCACCGGTCGTTGCGCGCAGTCAACGCCGTTTCTGGCGCGAACCGTTACCTTAGCCCAGTGTTATCAACGACCGGCACCTGCGACGGACGGGGCGTGGGGCGACGAACCCCGCCGCTGAACCTATATGGTAAAGTGGCGCACTTTTTCGAGGGGACATTCACTGTGTGGGAATTGGTCAAATCCGGTGGCTGGATGATGTTGCCGATCATTCTGAGCTCCATCGCCGCACTCGGCATCGTTGCTGAACGCCTGTGGACCTTGCGCGCCAGCCGCGTCACCCCCGAGCACTTGCTGGGGCAGGTCTGGGGCTGGATCAAGAACAAGCAACTCGACAAGGATAAACTCAAGGAGCTGCGCGCCAACTCGCCCCTGGGGGAAATCCTCGCCGCCGGCCTTGCCAACTCCAAGCATGGTCGCGAGATCATGAAAGAGTGCATCGAAGAAGCCGCTGCCCGGGTCATTCATGAGTTGGAACGCTACATCAACGCCCTCGGTACCATTGCCGCGATGGCGCCGTTGCTCGGCTTGCTGGGGACGGTGCTGGGTATGATCGACATCTTCAGCTCGTTCATGGGCTCGGGCATGACCACCAACGCCGCGGTGTTGGCCGGTGGTATTTCCAAGGCGTTGATCACCACGGCAGCGGGCCTGATGGTCGGTATTCCATCGGTGTTTTTCCACCGCTTCCTGCAACGGCGCATCGATGAACTGGTGGTCGGCATGGAGCAGGAAGCCATCAAGCTGGTGGAAGTGGTGCAGGGCGACCGCGATGTGGACCTGGTTGAGGGCAAAGCGTGAAATTTCGCCGCAAGCAACGGGAAAATGTCGATATCAACCTCGCGTCGCTGATCGACGTGGTGTTTATCCTGCTGCTGTTTTTTGTCGTCACCACCACTTTCACCCGGCAGACCGAGCTGCGGGTCGATCTGCCGGAAGCGGTCAGCGGCTCGCCGGCCGAAGATCAGCAGGTCAAGCAACTGGATATCGCCATCAGCGCCGATGGGGTGTTTTCGGTGAATAACCAGTTGCTGGAAAAGAACGACCTCAACAGCCTGATGGAAGCCTTGCAGAAGGAGTCCGGTGGTGACACCACGATGCCGCTGTCGATCAGTGCCGATGGCAAGACCCAGCATCAAGCGGTGATCACAGCGATGGATGCTGCCGGCAAATTGGGCTTCAGCCATTTGCGCATGTCCACCGTCGAGGCGGCGAGCGCACCCTGATGCCTCTTTCCGATCGATTGCTCAAGGCGTGGTACGAGGGCCATCCGGCTCTCGCGCTGTTGCGGCCGCTGGAGTCCTTGTATCGCCGAGTGGTGCAGCGCAAGCGTGCACGGTTCCTGGCGGGTGAGGGCGACATCTACCAATCACCGGTGCCGGTGGTGGTGGTCGGTAATATCACCGTGGGCGGCACGGGCAAGACGCCGTTGATCCTGTGGCTGATCGAGCACTGTCGGCGCAGTGGTTTGCGCGTGGGGGTCGTCAGTCGTGGATACGGTGCCAAGCCGCCGCAATTGCCTTGGCGGGTCGATGCCAGCCACAGCGCCGAGGTGGCGGGCGATGAACCGTTGCTGATCGTGCAGCGGTGCGGCGTCCCGCTGATGATCGACCCTGATCGCAGTCGCGCCGTGAAGGCGTTACTGGCCAGCGAAACCCTGGACCTGATCCTTTCAGACGATGGAATGCAACATTACCGCCTGGCCCGCGACCTGGAGCTGGTCTTGATCGATGCTGCGCGGGGGCTTGGCAACCGCCGTTGCCTGCCTGCCGGGCCGTTACGCGAGCCCGTGGAGCGTCTGCAGGGTGTGGATGCGTTGCTTTACAACGGCGCCGTAGCGGATCGTGACGACGGCTTTGCCTTCCGCCTGATGCCCACCGCGTTGATCAACCTGAGTACCGGTGAGCGCCAGCCGATCGATTATTTTCCGCCGGGCCAGGCGGTGCACGCGGTCGCCGGCATCGGCAATCCGCAACGTTTCTTCAATACCCTTGAAACGCTACACTGGCAGCCGATACCCCATGCATTTGCCGACCATGCGCCCTACAGCGCCGAGGTCTTGAATTTTACGCCGTCATTGCCGCTGGTCATGACCGAAAAGGACGCGGTGAAGTGCCGCGCCTTTGCCCAGCCTGACTGGTGGTACCTTGCGGTGGATGCGGCGCCGTCGCCGGCGTTTGTCGCCTGGTTCGACACGCAACTGATGCGCCTGCTGCCCGACCGTCTCTTGCCTTAAAACGCTTTTTTCCAGGAAACCTTCATGGACACCAAATTGCTCGACATCCTCGCTTGCCCGATCTGCAAAGGCCCGCTCAAGCTCAGCGCCGACAAAACCGAGCTGATCAGCAAAGGTGCTGGCCTGGCTTACCCGATCCGCGATGGCATCCCGGTCATGCTGGAAAGCGAAGCCCGCACCCTGACGACCGATGAGCGCCTGGATAAATGACCACTGCCTTTACCGTTGTCATTCCTTCGCGTTATGCATCGACCCGCCTGCCGGGCAAGCCGCTGCAAATGATCGGCAACAAACCGATGATCCAACTGGTATGGGAACAGGCCAGTAAAAGCAGCGCCGAACGCGTGGTGGTGGCGACCGACGACCCGCGTATCATCGCGGCCTGCCAAGGCTTTGGCGCCGAAGCGGTGTTGACCCGCGAAGACCATAATTCCGGCACCGACCGTCTGGCCGAAGTGGCCACGCAGCTTGGCCTTGCGCCCGATGCCATCGTGGTCAACGTGCAAGGTGATGAGCCGTTGATTCCGCCCAGTGTGATCGACCAGGTGGCGGCCAACCTGGCAGCCCATGGCGAAGCCCGCATGGCCACCCTTGCCGAACCCATTGAAGACATCGACACCCTGTTCAATCCGAACGTGGTGAAGGTGGTCAGCGATATCAATGGCCTGGCACTGACCTTCAGCCGTTCGACCTTGCCCTGGGCACGCGACGCCTTCGCCCGGCAGCCGGATGTATTGCCGCAGGGCGTGCCGTACCGTCGCCACATTGGCATTTACGCCTACCGTGCCGGTTTCCTGCATGACTTCGTCAGTTGGGGCCCGTGCTGGCTGGAAAACACCGAATCCCTGGAGCAACTGCGTGCTCTTTGGCATGGCGTGCGCATCCATGTGGGCGACGCCCTGGAAGCACCGCCTGCCGGTGTCGATACCCCTGAAGATCTTGAGCGCGTCCGTCGCCTGCTGGGGGCGTGATGGAAGTTCTGTTTGTCTGCCTGGGCAATATCTGCCGCTCGCCGACTGCCGAAGGCGTACTGCGCCACAAATTACGCGAAGCGGGGCTGGCAGGGCAGGTTGAGGTGGCATCGGCCGGTACTGGCCACTGGCATGTGGGTAATCCCCCTGACCAGCGTAGCCAGCGCGCGGCGTTGGCACGCGGTTATGACTTGTCGGCCCAGCGTGCCCAGCAGGTTTCACGCGCCGACTTTGAGCGTTATGACTTGATCCTGGCCATGGACCACAGCAACCTGCGCAACCTCAACCTGTTGCAACCGGGCCAGGGCAGGGCGCAAGTGGATTTGTTCCTGCGCCGGTATGGCGCCGAGGTCGATGAAGTGCCGGATCCTTACTATGAAGGCGAACAAGGGTTTGAACGGGTCCTGGACCTGATCGAGCGAGCCTGCGATTTATTGGTCATTGAATTAAAGGGGCGGTTATGACCTTGCAAGTGCTTGCGCAGGTATCGCTCAAGCCATTCAACAGCTTCGGCATTGATGTGCGTGCGCAACTGTTTGCCGAAGCCCGCAGCGATGCGGATGTCCGTGAAGCACTGGCCTATGCTGGCGCGCACGCGGTGCCGTTGCTGGTGATCGGTGGCGGCAGCAACTTGCTGTTGACCCGCGACATTCCCGCCTTGGTCTTGCGTATGGCGACCCAGGGTATCCGGGTGTTGCACGATGACGGTGTGCACGTGGTGGTGGAAGCCGAGGCCGGGGAGGCCTGGCACCCCTTTGTGCTGTGGACCCTGGAGCAGGGTTTTTGCGGCCTGGAAAATCTCAGCCTGATCCCTGGCACCGTCGGTGCGGCCCCGATGCAGAACATCGGCGCCTACGGCGTGGAGATCAAGGACGTGTTTGCCGGCCTGACGGCCCTGGATCGTCATACCGGCGAACTACGGGAGTTCAGTCTGGACGAATGCAACTTCGCCTACCGCGACAGCCTGTTCAAGCACGAGACCGGGCGCTGGCTGATCTTGCGAGTGCGCTTTGCCCTCAGCCGAACCCAGCACCTGAAACTCGACTACGGCCCAGTGCAACAGCGCCTGGCCGCGCAGGGGATCATCGAGGCCACGGCCAGTGACGTCAGTCGTGCGATCTGCAGCATTCGCCGCGAGAAACTGCCCGACCCGGCGGTGCTTGGCAACGCTGGCAGCTTCTTCAAGAACCCGCTGGTGTCCCAGGCATTGGCCGCAGAGCTACAAGCGCGCTACCCGGACCTTGTGGCATACCCCCAGGCCGATGGGCAGATGAAGCTCGCCGCCGGCTGGCTGATCGACAAAGCCGGCTGGAAGGGCTTTCGAGAAGGCGATGCGGGCGTGCACAAGATGCAGGCACTGGTGCTTGTCAACTATGGCACGGCCACCGGACAGGACATTGCGAACCTGGCACTGCGTATCCAGCAGGATATTGCTGAACGCTTCAGGGTCGAGTTGGAGATGGAACCCAACCAGTATTGAGCCTGAAACAAAAATGCCCCGTATCTTGCGATACGGGGCATTTTTTTGGGTGCTAGCAATCAGTCATCGCGACCCATGATGCCGAAGATCTGCAACAGGCTGATGAACAGGTTGTAGATCGACACATACAGGCTGATGGTCGCCATGATGTAGTTACGCTCACCGCCGTGGATGATGGCGCTGGTCTGGAACAGGATGCACACGGAGGAGAACAGCACAAAACCTGCGCTGATCGCCAGTTGCAGGCCGCTGATCTGGAAGAACATGCCCGCTACCACGGCCGCCAGCAGCACGAAGAAACCTGCGGTAATGAAACCGCCCAGGAAACTCATGTCCTTGCGGCTGATCAACACATAGGCCGACAGACCACCAAATACCAGAGCCGTCATGGCAAACGCCGAGCTGACCACTTCAGCGCCGCCGGCCATGCCTAGGTAACGGTTCAGGATCGGGCCGAGAATAAAGCCCATGAAACCGGTCAAGGCAAACGCAGAGACCAGGCCCCAGGCCGAGTCACGCAGCTTGTTGGTCAGGAAGAACAGGCCATAGAAACCGATCAGCACGACAAAGATATTGGGGTAACCCACCCGCATCTGCTGCGCCACATACGCCATCACGCCGCTGAATGCGAGGGTCAGGGCGAGCAAGCCATAGGTGTTGCGCAACACGCGGCTGACTTCAAGCTGCTCAGCCTGCGCGTTGCCATTCACTGCGTAATTCTGTTCGCGCATGGCGACACTCCTTCAGTTTTGAAACGTTCAGTCGCAAAGATCATAACAGACGCTCTGTAACAAGCTATGGCGAGAGTTTGACAGTGTGTTTCATTCGGGTATTATGGCGCCCGCTGACGCAGGAAGGGCTACTATTGTTCCTGTGACGCAAAAGGGAAATTGGCAGAGTGGTTGAATGCACCGGTCTTGAAAACCGGCGAACGTTAATAGCGTTCCCAGGGTTCGAATCCCTGGTTTCCCGCCAACATTCAGACGAAAGCCTCGCGAAAGCGGGGCTTTTGTGTTTCTGGGCGTTGGCTGTCGCGGGCTGGTGTTTGCTCGGCGTTCCATAACTATTATGGAACCGTTCCAGAACTTTTCTATTTTGACGGCTTCGCAGTGGCGCCGAGCCGTCTGTAAACGCGCTTTGTGATTTCCTGATTGCTATGACCAAGCAGCAGGCTTGCGTCGCCGATATCCACGATTTCCGATGCCGCTTTGGGTCGAATATCTCGGAACTGAAACCCACTGATCTTTGCAGCGAGCGTCGGATCTCCTTGTTCGATAGCTTTCTCGCAAGCCATCTCTCGTGCCTTATCCCAGGCGCAACATCCCCTTCGTCATCCTTTTCCCATGCTTGTTGATCAGCAGATATTTTGAAGGGTGGGCGGCATTCCTCTCTGAAATTTCCCGAACTAGCCTTCCCAGGCTGTTTTCCCCTTCCTTTGTGCGCATCAAGATCCTGAGCTTAAGCCCCGTTTTTCCCTGTGTGACCAGGAAGTAATCACCATCCACGTCGTCACTGCGCATGGCGATCACGTCAGCCGGGCGTTGACCGGTGAGGTAGCCCAGATCCATCGCTTCCCTGAGTTCAGGCCCAGCCATCCCGTACACCGCATCCCAAACCACGGCATTGGCATAGTAGTCGCGTGGCGTCTCCTTGTTCTTTCTTACCCCCTGACAGGGGTTCTCGCGCTGGGTGAGCCCCCACTCCCGGGCTATGTTGATTCACAGCGTTATATATAGGCGGCGCAATTTTGATTATGGGGGCGCGATTCGATGAGCTGATAAAGTTGGAATTGAATGCAATCGGAGATTTGTCAGCTGGGGTGTTTGGTCCAGTCGCTTTTCTGTGGTTGGTTTTGGGTTACGTACAGCAGGGTAGAGAACTAAAAATAAGCTCTAAAGCGCTCCAAATGCAGGCGACTGAATTGAAAGATTCAGTCGACCAACAGAAGGCTCTTGTCGAAGCACAGCAAGAAAATTTGCGCCATTACGAACGATCGCTTGAACCTCTATTGGAGCTTAAATATCTAGGTGCCCTCCAGGTACAAGGGGACTGGATGGAGAATTTTGAAATTAGAAACTTTGGAAATTATTGTGATGGAGTAGTTGTTCACCTGAGTAGTGATGGTGTTGATAGATATCCTATGCATTTAGAGCCCCTACACAGGGATGTTGTTAGAGGGTTCTTTTTGGATGATTTGAGTGGCATTTTTCAAAAATATGAACTTGAAGTTAGTTATAGAAAGGTAAGTGGCCTAAAAGGCGTTTAGGTCTTCGATATCTACTCAGAAGAATCTGATGAAGGTCACAGTGTTCGGATAAAAAAACGAGCATTTTAGTTTCCACGTTAGTAATCGTCGGGCCATGCCCGGGCGGTGGCGTGTGGTGAGGGATCAGCTAGAGTTGAATGGTCATTCACAAGGAGTTCAGAAAATGGCATGTCGAATTTGCAATGAACCAGCTGAGGACATTGCTCCACTTGGCGATTATCAGGATTGGAACTGCGCCGGATGTGGCCGGTATCGGATATCTGGAACTCTTCTGGCTGAGCTGGATGCAAATAAACAGAGCCTCGAGGTAGAGGCGACACGGATTTGGATTGCAACCAATCGGGCAACAGGTGACGTACCAAACCTTTCAACGTTCGCAGCAAAACAACACAACCTGATAAGGGGTTAGGCGTCGTGTGATTGGCGCTCTTCGGAGCGTCAGGGGGCGTTGGCGGGTGCCAGCGCTGCCATTGCGGCGCGCTGAGGCTGTTGCGGTTGGTAGATGATGTCAATATGCTTCCACCTTCAAACAAGGAGGTGAGCAGTGAGTAAATACGCGCCTTTAGCAGACTATCTGAAAGCCCAGGTCCAGGACTCTGTCCAACTTTCATTCGGTCAGATCGATGCGCTAGTCAATGGGCTGCCGCCCAGTGCACGAAACCATGACGCTTGGTGGGCTAACTCGCGTACGGAGGACAGCCACACTTGGGCTCACCTTTGGATCGCTGCTGGCTGGGAATGTGAGTCGGTTGACAGGACAAATGAAACCGCAGTTTTTCACCGAACCTCAAATCGCTCGGCAAAGCCCATGCGGCGCTACTGGTGGGTTAATCATAAGCAAACTCATCTAGATGAGTACGCTGGGGGATATATTTGGTCTCCAAAAGAAAAGCGTAATGGTGTGGCCAACCAGACGTATCTGAACCTCACTCTCGTGAGTCCCGGTGACGTAGTAATTTCGTATGCGGATGGGCTAATAAAGGCAGTAGGCGTTGCTTCGGATGCACACCGCGAAGAGCCTATCCCCGACAGTCATTGGCAGGCTGCTGAATACTGGCAAGCTCTTGGCTGGATGGTGCCGATCATGTGGGCCAGGTTGGATCATCCGATTTCTCCAAAATTACACTTAGATGCTTTAGCGGACCTTCTGCCAGAGAAGCAT
This sequence comes from Pseudomonas palleroniana, assembly GCF_022836895.1. Lineage (NCBI taxonomy): Bacteria > Pseudomonadati > Pseudomonadota > Gammaproteobacteria > Pseudomonadales > Pseudomonadaceae > Pseudomonas > Pseudomonas palleroniana. Next base: position 3,063,616 of record NZ_CP092411.1, read on the forward strand.
TCCCCATTACAGAAAAATGGCGATGGAAATCAGGGATGTTACCTCGCAAGTATTTCTCCAACTTTAGGTGGAGTGATTCTGGGTCTGGTAGCGGATCGCGATTTGAAAGCGTTGACAACAATTCGGGTTACAGCTCCGTCACAAGTGAATGTGCCAGGGGAGGATCGCCGCCGTTTGCCTGCAGAGCAATTACGCAGTGTAACCCCTGAGTATATTTGGGAGGCAGTGCAAAGTTTGCTCCAGGGCGCGACCTCGGAGGAGTTTTGGCCGTCGATTGATTATGATTTGTTGGTTGAAGAAGGGAAACGACTCGCACCGAAGCAGGTGTTTGGACTTGCTGCAACAGCCGCTCTAGGGTTCACTCTCAAGCCTCGCCACTTCACCGCGGGCAAGGGAACTGTTTGTTTCGAACTGCTGGAAGCAGCGGGTTACAAAATTGTCCCGAAAGGTGAGCCAGTTGAGGCGCTTGAAATACCCAATGACACAGAGGATAGAGAGTGGGCCGAGGGCCAAGTTAAGCTGGTGTATCACCTGAAACGTGAACGCTCACCGGGTTTGTCTAGAGCCAAGAAAGCTTCATTTATCAAGCAGCATGGCCGGCTTTTCTGCGAGGAGTGCGGAACAGATCCTATCGAAGCGTATGGCGATTTTGGTGTGGCTTGTATTGAAGTTCATCATGAGGCGATACAGGTCGCAGATATGGGCGAGCAGCACAAGACAACCCTCGATCAATTGCGCTGCCTGTGTGCCAACTGTCATCGTGTTCTGCATCGCAAATTGAAGGCTCAGATCGTTCACCCTACACCAGCTATCGCTGAGCCCGACGTTATGTCCGCAGTGCTCTGTTGATAGTTGGACTCAGCTATCTCGCAAAAAAAGAGCAAGCTGGTAGCATCTCGTTTCGGTGGGGTTTACCAGGCGGAAGGTTACGTAGAGAGAAACGGCTATTGGTCTTGCGGTCGCGATGCAGGTATGAGCCTGGGCCAAGTTCATCCTGGACACGGCAAAGCTCTTCAAATTGCTCCGGGAAGTCTTCTCGGATTGCTCGAAAGTAACCTTCGCCACCTTTCACACAGCCAATGAAATCGCGGAAATAATCGTTGAGCTTGCGTCCCTGCTTTCCCTTCAGGTACGAGATGTACTGCTTCGACTGGCGGTTGGTCTGCCATTCGCTGATGTTGATGCGTGCGGCAAGGCGGATGAGGTCCAGGTCGAGGCGCTTCACCGTCATCAGTGCGAGCTCTTCGGTCATGGTGACCGCTTCGGTTTCCTGCACCAGGGCGATCACCAGGTAATCAGTCATGCCTTGCTAGTAGTGGCAGAAGAGGGTGTGCCCACCGGTGGTGAGGTTCGACTCTTCCATTAGTTTGGTCAGGTGTTCGACGGCAGTGGTGCTGAACGTCAGGAAGTAGGTAACGCCGGCCAGGTACTTGCCGAGCCAGCCGCTGAATGGGTAGGCACCTGATTCTTGATGGAAGAACCCCCAGCCCTTGCCGGCGGTGGCGTTGTAGCTTTCGTTGAGCTGGCTCATAAGGTCTTCGCGGGCCTGGCTTTCGACTTGCTCGGATGCGCCCAGGAACAGAATGGCCGGGCTGCCGTCGGGTTTTTTGTCGATCTTGTGGATGACACTGTGGCGAATGGGCATTGCGTTTACCTCAGGTAAGCGCCGCCCTCCGGTTAACGGATGCAGCATGGTGGGCAACAGGGGTTTAAGTTAAAGTTATGACGGTCTATCAAGGATGAAGCGGAATGAACAAGCTCAACGCAATAAACGCGTCAGTAAATCGTTTTCTCAGCCGTTTTTCTCGTAAGCAGTTCTTCTTGGTTTTCGCCGTAATCACTGCGGTCAACTACTGGCTGGCCTATAACGTCGCAGGCTACAAGTCGGTCTATCTGGCCATCGTCGGAGGTTTTGTCTTCGGCATGATGTTCGCGAAATTCGAGCCCAGTAAGTAATTTATAATCAAAATTTTGTCTATTGGTTCACTCGTCTTCGGCGTTCATCTGGAGCGATTCACCGAAACCTGTTTGCCGTAATTTGCGCGCCACGCTTTCGGATATCTCATAACCGTGGCGCTTAATTTCTAAAAGTGGCGATGACTTCTCGGCACCCGATGAATGTGGGTACCTGCGCTTCCACCTGATATCCATCCCGCACACTAGTTGTTCCGCCGAATGCTCCAGCCACTCCTGTTCCGCGTCTGCCTCGCTGATCTTTGGAGGCAACTGAGCGTCGTAACGCTCCTGGCATATCTTTAATGCTGCGTGCGAAAGCCTCATGTTCCGGTTGTTCTCGGTAATTGTTACGGCACGCAGGTTGGCGGCGCGATTATCCCGGCGATCGCCATTTATGTGGTCAATCTGCATTCCATCTGGGATAGGCCCGTGGAGCATCTTCCAAGCTAGCCGGTTGGTACGGAACTGATTTCCGCCCACTCGTATCACCTCGTAACCGTCGCTGTTCGACGATCCAGCTCGTTTGCCAGCGTACTTTCTGTTCCGAAGATCAAGAATTTCAGGCAGTTAACCTGATGGGACTGCCTGGTCTTCCAGTACATGGCACCGCTGGCAGGATCGTAATCGAGCAAGCAAACAACGTAGGAGCTGCTGGTATTCATCCACACCTCCAATCTGCTAGGTCGCAATAAAGAAAGCCCCGTTGGACGTTCGGGGCTTTCACCGATGCAGTTATTGCTCTGAGTCGAGGATTTTTGGCGGGACCATCAGCGCCAGAACGCCGAGAGCCCCTGTCGAGAACGCCAGCGCTCACGATGGAAGCGCGATGGACCGGTTGGCAGGCCGTCATCAGGTGGCGGTTCTGACCGCGCATGGCTGAGCGCTGCGCCGATCAGGAACAGTTGGAGCATGGTGATCTCCGGTTGGGGTTGGTGATGCAGATGCCCGGTGCTGATCTCCGGGTTGGGTGTGAAGCCCTTGTGGATGATTGCACCTGACGGCAGCATCCTCATCAACCCATCGGCTGTTAAAGACGCCGCCGTATCAGTTGATTTTAAGAGTTCGAGCCCCCGAATCGCTTAGCGAATTCTTTCGGAGATAAAGCGACAGGTAGTAGTGCGCCGGGGAACGCTTTTTCCCAAATTGCCTTGAGTATGCTGTCACCATTTCCTGCTTGCACGGACCCGTGCATTGCCATGCCCAGAAAACCCTTAGTTAGGTCAGGGTTTACTTGAGCAAGGACGTGAGTCAGCGCGAGTAATCCGTTGGTAAGCTGCATAACAGCGTCATCGATTTGGGTTACAGATTGTTGAGTCACATTGACCTCCTGGTCATAAACGCGCCGATATTGGCGCTATCCCCGTCCTTGGGTTTGCAGGCGTAGGACTGGGAAATCCTTGCGCGTGGCAGAAGGCTACTACCCGGGGTGGTTGCAGGGTTACTGGCTTTCCATCCACACTGGATGGGTAAACAGACCTTACGATTGTAGTACCCTCTCAATTCCTCTAGTCTTGGACTCAACGGTTAGGGGCTAAGCTGGAAAACGATGCATAAACATGATGATGATATTCCTGTCGCCCACCCCGATCTTCAGAGTGCAATGCTCGATGCGACTCCTGACTGCATTAAAATTCTCGATCTGAACGGAACGCTATTGGCTATGAGTAACGCTGGGTGTCTGGCGTTGGGAGTGACAAAGTCTCAGGTTAAAGGAAGTTCTTGGGTGGCCCTTCTACCCACATCAGTTCATGACGCTGCCACCGAAGCTTTAGCTCAAGCTCTAAGTGGAAATACCGCTCGTTTTGCAGGGTATAGTGAGTGCTCCGGAAAAGTTACTTACTGGGATAACTTACTAACTCCCGCAGCTGATCAGACGGGGAAAGTGAGCTCGATCGTATGCGTTTCTCGGGATATTACGGAACAGACGTTGTTGCGGCGAGACCTAGATAGATCTCTCAAACGAGAGCAACTTCTTTCGGGCGAGATGCTTCATCGGATTAAAAATCTTTTCTCGGTTGTAAACGCAGTTGTGAGGATGTCCGATAGGGAAGCACGGTCCGTCGGTGGGGATGGTGGGTTGGCTAAAATTCTTACCGATAAACTGGGAGCATTAGCTCGGGCTTATGAGTCTGTGTTGGCTGGCCCGGAAATGTCGAACTCTGATATGAAAGCGTTCACGGGGTCAGTCTTGAACCCGTTTGGTTCGCAATGCAGGTTTATAGGCCCGCAACAGCAAGTTCCTCAGGAACTCTGTCAGACTCTCGCACTATTCCTTCATGAGCTGGCAACCAACTCTGTGAAACATGGCTCTTTGAGCAGCGCTGACGGAGAGGTTCAAGTTTGCTGGTTTACTAAAGAAAAGTGCCTAACAATCGAGTGGCGCGAGATCGGCGGCCCTGCTGTAACAATTCCGACCAAGCAAGGGTTTGGTACGCATATGATTGATCGATTGGCAGAGTCGACTGGCGGTGCTATCGCACGAAATTGGGACCCAGCGGGTTTGCACGTTTCACTGAAGATTCCGCTAGGTAAAGCGTAATCTAACGCGCTGGGCTTTTTGCATTACTCGCACTGGGCTGAATGCCAGGACAGGATACAGAAACGTGGTGTGTGTTCGCCGTCAGCCCTAAGCGGACACCCACTATTGTTTGAATCTCCCCCGTTTGCATGCTGCCGCATGCAGTGTCGATTGTTGAATGCGGCGATTTTATTGTGACTGACGGCCATTCAATAGGTATCAGCAAAAAACTCTGTCTTAATAGGCGCTTACTTGTATAAAGGCGTCTGTCTAATGATACGAAGCATTTTCATATTCCTTTTGGTGGCAGGCATTGGCTGTGTTCATGCTGCCGAGAAAGTCCCGTTGGCGCGCGACATCAAGGACTGGATTATCGGCTGTGATAACACACTAACATGCACGGCCATCAGTGCCGTGCAGGAGCGCGATGACACTGATTTTTCAACGTTCAGCATACGAGTCACACGTGAAGCTGGCCCGCAAGGCGCCTTGCATGTTGGGGTGTTCAGCTATACAGAAACGCGTGGCCAGCCAACACTTGATGACAAACCGCTGAAGTCTCAATTTGAGCCTGGCGAACTGAAAGAAGGCGATACCCCGGAAGTCTTTGCGCTAAATGGTGCATCAGCCCAAGCCCTGATCACAGAGTTGCGCAACGGGAACTACCTGGTGCTGCCGGTAAAGGATGGCAAATCGTACGCATCGCTAAGCGGGATGAGTGCGGCGCTGTTGCTGATGGACTCGGTTCAAGGCCGGGTGGGCACGCAGGACGCATTGATCTCCAAGGGGTCGACGCCCGCCAGCAGCGTGCCGCCAGCCCCTGCCGCTCCGATAGCGCCAATTTGGCAGGCACCTGCCGCGCTGACTGCTGACAATGCAAAACAGATCGCGGATGCGGTGGTGATTGCCACGCGCAAGGACTGGCAAGAAGATCTGAATGAAGACATCTCGCCAAAAGCCAACGCCTACGCCTTGAGTTCAGATCAAGCACTAGTGATCATTGAAACCGGCTGCGGGGGCTACAACTGCTTCTACAGCATTTACCAAGCACCCTTGGACCACCCAGAGCAGGCGCGTGCAGCGCTGATCGCCGAAGTGCCCAACCTGCCGGAACGAGAACCCCAGGGCTTCGTAGAGTTTGATCCGGCCACGGGTGAACTTGGCAGTCAGGAAAGGGCGATGAGGATGGGCGGTTGTGGGACTACGCTGCGCTGGCGTTACGACGGTAACGGTTTCACGCTCACGCATGCGGCTGAAATGATCCCGTGCATGGGGCTGGATCAGGCTTATTGGCCTGTGCTGTGGCGTAGCCAGGGAAATCGGTGATGCTGGCGTATATCCCATAAAAGAGGTGGCCTGGCGGGAATGTGCCGATATCTTCCGGCTACCAGATATAGGGGCATTATTCAGGAAGCGAACAAGCGTGCTCAATACCATGGGGGGACGGGCTAATAATAGCCACGAGGTAAACACGAGCTGTCACTTACACGCAGAAACGGGCCCTGGGCTCCAACCCTGTCGTACACACGTTCCCTGACCTTCTCGTCGAGCGGCGTCTTTAGGCCGATGTAGACGTCTCACCAATCGAGCGGGATCAATATTTGCTTGGTTACCTCTAAAGTTGCCACCAAAAGGCAGCTACGACCCAAAGCGGACTTCGAGGGCGAGCTTCTGAGAATGGTCGCTAAGACGATTTACGTGGAAAAGGTAAGCACTCTTGCCTCTTGAGTATCCGCTATGAACGCATTGACTTGCTCTTGCGGATGCGGGAAAAGCTCTGGGTATTCATCCGCAAGGTATTCAATGACTGCATCTTCTTCCCACGGGCCGAGCGAAGTCATGTAGTCAGGGTACTGATTTTGAATTTCTATCCATGATTGGTAAGGATGCTTGGAGAGCAACATGACTGTTCGGATGTAAATAATATGAATCTGCACGAATCTGATTCCGTATGTTGACGCTTGGGTGCCGCGAAGCGAGTTTAAACCCTTTTTAGCCTGCCTTCGCCTGAGGAAAAGTGGTGGGCCGGGCTTCCTCCTCTGGCCGATAGCTGTCTTTGAACTAGCCCAGCCCCGCGCTGGGCTTTTTGCATCTGGCGAAGGAGTAGGGCGTACTATCACTACGCGAGGCTTCGAGGTCGGTTGGTGAGTCATGCGGGAATGGCGCAGGAGGTGGTCCATTGCAACGATCCAGTACACTAGCTCTGGAGCTGCGAGTGACCAGATAAAAACGCAAGATGCCACTGCCCGCTGACATCTTGACAGGCTCCACAAACCGAAGGATAAGGCCGGTCGGTCTGCGTATTCTGCCCGGACATTCATGAAGGAAGTACGATTGAAACTGTGTCATTCAACACTGTTGCTCAGTCTTGCCTTATGCGCCGCTGTACAGGCCGCGCCGACGGCTGAGACTGAAGCAACCTTTCAGCATGCGCTGCATATTGCTGAAGACAACAAGCGACAGATGGATCTGATTGTCGAGCAGGAGCAACAGGGCAAAATCGACAAACGTGCGCTAACTGAAGCCATCCAGGAAGCGGCTAAAAAAGCTGAGACATTCGAGAGCGAACTGCGTAAAGCTAGCAGCGAGGGTCATGGCGTAGCCACTTACCTGCTGGCAACCCTAACAGAAGGCCGAAAGACAATGGGCCAAGACTACGCAATGAAGCATACAGAGGCCTGTGCGCTGTATCAGCGCGCCACAGATCAAGGCCTGCTGGCCAGCGCGGTAATGCAGTTGCGCGACTGTGACGTAGCGTATCAGCGTTTCAAGTTCAATGACCCTGAACTTCTGCGGCTTCGGGGACAACTACTCAAGGCGTTGGAGCGGCAAGATCCGTACTCCGACCATTACCCGTTGCCAGTGTTAAATTCTTACTGTTTCAAAGAGTCGAAGGAACCCCAGGTCAACCGTCAGCAGCCGCTGACCTCGCTGAGGGATCTCTACACCCCTGTGTTGCTGAGCCAGGAACAGTTTCGTGCCGATGGTTATTATCTGCTAGCGCTCAAGGGTGATATCGAGAATCCGGCAGCACGAAGCTATTTCAAGCAGGTGAAAGATCAGGCGCCGGACTGCCTCGATCCAGTCAATCTCAATATCATGTTCGAGCACATGGATCGAAAAAGCCATTGAGCTCAGTCTTGGCCCACCCATAATAACGCTAGCACCTGAAATAGATGCAACTGCAGGTTTTCTGGTTAGCTTTCAGGGGGGGCGACAGCTGCCCTTCGCCGATAACCAGGCTGGTTTGGCAGCTGTGATGTAGCTCTAGTGTCCGCCTGACTTATTTAAAATAGGTCGCGGAGATTTTGATTGGTATTGGAGAGTTTCAGCATGATGGACCGCCTGATTTATAGAGTGCCGCAACCCTCTGATGCACCTGGGCTTTTCACAATTTATGGTGACCCACAAACCCATCTTTTCAACCCGGCGGGACCAATGAAGGACCTTGTCGAAGCACAGGACTTACTGAGTCGCTGGATCAGGCATTGGGACAAGCATTCGTACGGTACCTGGGCTATTGCAAGAGCTGCTGCGCCGGAGCACGTCATAGGGTTTGGTGGCATTTCCATCCACGATTACCTGGCTGAACAGCGCGTCAACTTGGGTTATCGCTTCGCTGTCGAAGCCTGGGGTAAGGGCTATGCAACCCAACTCGGAAGAGATTCATTGAAATATGCATTTGAAGAGCTTTGTTTGCCCGAAGTTTTCGGGCTAGTCAGGCCAGATCATTTTGCGTCTATCCGGGTGTTAGAAAAAATTGGGATGCAACTCTTTGAGCGGTTGGATGATGTCCCTGGCAAAGCGCCGAGTTTGGTGTTTAAAGCGCTGCAAGGTGTCTAGAGAATCCGGGGCGATTCAACCCTTCGCAAAAGGCGAGCATGACTGGCTGATTGCCCAAGCTGCGACTTCATGCACTTTATGGGTAGCAAGCGCTGGCACACAGTAATCAGCGTTGCCGGCTGAGGCCTTTGGTTGCTGGCGAGAGCTTGATGCCTATCGCCGTGAATGAAGTCACCAGCCTTCGGAAAACTCCGATCAGGTCGTGTCAGTTGATTTTTTTGGCCTTACGCGGCAAATTCATGCCATGAACAGACACCGTTTCCATTGCGCCAACCCAATTATTACCACCTTCACCTAGGTGGTGGGACTGCGCACGATTGCCGAACCCCGCCTCAGATGCGGGGTTTTTCATGCCTGCTTCCGAGGCTCACTCAGGAGCACAGGAATGGACGCACTGACCCGAACTCTCAAGGAAACTATCGAAGCCGCTGATCGAGCCATCACCGCCGAAGACTTCGACGAGCTGATGAAGTTTTATGCGGATGACGCAAGTCTCGTGGTTAAACCAGGGCTGACAGTCACAGGCAAAGACAGCATCCGCCGAGCATTTGTCGCCATTGCGGAGCACTTCAATCACAGTATCGTTGTCACGCAGGGGGAAATGCAGGTTATACAGGGAGGTGACGTCGCTCTCGTTATCATGGAGACCCTGTTACAGGCCACGGATAAGGCCGGTGTGAAAACCGAGATCTCGCGCAGGGCAACCTACGTGTTTCGACAATTCTCGGAACAGTGGCTATGCGTAGTGGACAATTCTTATGGGACGGCGCTACTGGATAGCGTCGTCTGATCGTAGGGCATCCCCACGCTGGGCTTTCTGTGTCTGGTATTTCGAAATCTCAGCGAACCCAAAGCCAAATGGCTACCAGACCAAGCGCTGTGCCTAGCGTCACCCAAGCAAAAGCGATTGGCGCCTCATATGCTTTTCTCGACGATGTCGCTATGGCGAGCAATGCTCCGATGAGGATGCCCGGAAAGCTGAAGAGGTAAAAAAGCCAAGCCATGGCTTCCGTAGCCCAGATGTCGAAAAGGTACAAGTACAGCGCCATGGTGATAGCTATACCGCCCAGCGTCCCCCGTGACGCTTTGCACAGCAGCGTGATGCAAAGAACTGCCGCCTGTGGTAACCAGTAACCCGCGAAATTATCCAGGAAGTACTCGTTTTTAGGGCTTATGTAGACTGCAACGGCGAGGCTCAGCGCAATACCCATTAGAGCCACGGATGTGCCAGTAGGTCGTGGTGCGTTTTTTTTCGCCAAACTCATTCCTTGATCCTTGTCGCGGGCTGAAAGCTGCCGGGTGTCCATGGGCTTTGCGAAAAATATAATCCGTTCAGTGTAATCAAGACTAGGAAGACTAAACCCGTTCCCCTGTGACTGGCATTCCATCCACGCTGGATGGCTGGTCAGGTACGCGCTACAGTCGATGTTTTCCTGGGGAGGATAACAATGAAAGTCTGGCTGCCTTTGATCGCGGCAATCATGCTCGTCGGTTGTGCGGATAGCGGACCGATAAAGGTCGGTCCTGATACCTATACGATTTCAACCCGAGTGGCGTTGGGCGGTCCGGCGTCTGCAAAAGGTCAGGCGCTTAAAGAGGCGAACGTGTTCTGCGAGTCGCAAGGTCGTGAGATTCTTCTGGATCATATGCAAGCGAGTGAATGCGCATTGCACGGTGGTTGCGGCGAGGCGGAGATTTTTTTCTTCTGCATGGCAAAGGGCGACCCGCAACTTAAGCGCCAAAGATACAGCCCTGACCCAACGCAAAAGATTGAAATAGATCAACGCTGATTTTTGATTGGATCGCAGTCACTGTGCGTGGCAATGCTGCTATTTCGCCAAACCTGGGATGGAGCGACATGCAGATTTTGATAGCGGTCGTATCACCAGCATGAAAGCAGATGGTCGACCCCATCTAATCGGAGTGGCCGGTCGAGGCAATTCAGGGAGAAACGCTTGGTAGCTATATCCGCAGTGCATACGCTACGCCCACCACCCGATCTTGATTACTACGACGTCAGGTCGACCCCACTACCTCGCGAAGTCACGGCCCTCGAGGTCTGGAACATCGTTACGGCGGGGCATGGGGCTCTAATGCAACTGGCCTTTCGAATTCGCGACAGGATCTCCTCGCTGTTTGGTGTGAGGCGCATAGGCGGATTTTCAGGGCGAAGTCGAGAGGCGGTGCTTGAGGGGGATTACCTGGATTTCTTCCTGGTAGAGCATAGTGCGCCAGACATGCTGGTTTTGACTGAGCGTGACCGGCACCTGGATGTCATGATCTGCCTCTCCATAGTTGACCGCGTTCTCACGATTACTTCTTCAGTCGTAACGCATAACCTGTTTGGACGCATTTATATGCTCCCGGTAGGTCCGGTCCATAAGCTGATCATCAATAGCGATATGAAGCGGCTCAGGCGCAAGCTTGAAGAGGGCTGATGTATTGCATTAAGGGTGATTTCAAAGGATGCGATCACCCACGTCGCCGGTATTGCCGTGAGCAGTAAGTGTGCGTCTAGCACACTTGTCGATAATAGGGTGACCCGATTGGACGACGCTTCGCCACTCGGGTTAGGTTTCGTATTCGTTAATATCTTGGGCTCCACCACCATGACTGATCGTCAGATCATCGTTCCAGGCGACATGAAACTGCTCTGCGAGCAAGCTGGTTATGCGCCAGCGGTAAAGGTAGGAAAAACGCTCTACTGCGCTGGGCAGGTGGGCCGGACGCCGGAGTTATCCGTTATCGAGGATCCTGAGCAGCAGTTCCTGGCGGCATGGGAGAATCTAAGGCTCGTCTTGGCTGCGGGCGGTTGCGAATTTGAGGATGTCGTCGATATGACGACTTATCACGTCGATATGCAACGCCATATGCCTGTCTTTAGACGGGTCAAGGATCAAGTCTTTCCTAGAGGGACTTGTGCATGGACATGCGTAGGCATCAGTGAGCTGGCTCGACCGGGGCTTCTCGTGGAGATCAAATGCATCGCGGTGCAGCGATAATTTTTCAGGTCTCGTACGGTCGTTGATCGAGTTCATTGCTTGTTCGGCCGATGGACTTTTATTCGCTCCGCATAGACCGCTACATCACTCTCACTAACAACCCGTAAGCAGAGCCAAATACCCATGAAAAACACTGTCAACTGCACGTTTCAGATCACTGGCTGGGACGAAAAGCCGTCCCAGGAACTTGAGGGTTCTCCGAAACTTTCTCACGCCAAAGTCACGCAGTCCTATGCCGGCGCCATCGAGGGAACCAGCAGCGTCGATTACCTCATGTCTTATAGCGATGATGGTACCGCTAGTTTTGTGGGGTTTGAGCGAATCTGTGCGGTGGTTGCAGGTAAGAGTGGGACATTTGTCGTTCGGCATTTTGGATCGTTTTCGCAGGGCCAGGCGCGCAGCACTTGGAGCGTGGTGAAGGGGGCGGGCACCGGCGGCTTGGTAGCGCTTGGCGGTAATGGCAGCTACGTCGCAGGCCATGGGGAGCCGGCACAAGTGTCATTTGAATACTCGTTTGAACCTGAGTCCTGAGATATCGGCTGGACGCGTCCCGGCCTCTGCCGAATAAGTTGCAAGCAAGGTTTGACGCCGGACGCATATGCACACCCATGCCACCGCTCCTTATCCCCGGATTCAATCGTCAACCCGTCTAGATCAATGGTTGCGACGCAATTCAGGGTTGCCACATCCGCTTTTGCCGACTACTCTGAAAATGTTCGAAATATTACGAACAACTTAGGGCGCGGTCAATTTCAGGTCGTGCGACTTCAGGACGAGGAACGAAACATGTTTTCACATGAAGGTACCGCAATAGGGCTGTTGCTTTTCATATTTTCCTTGGCTGGCGTGCTTCTGGTCGCCTGGTTCCTTCACCATCAATACGAACGAAAGACCGGGAAAGGCGTTAAAAAACAACAAAACCGCAGTGAAGGGCGCTCAACCTGAGCTTGCTGCCCTGCGTCTTCTCTCGAGCCAGTCATTGATGACTGGCTTTTACCTTAAAAGCGCTCCCCGTTTAGCCCCAGACCTGCCCGATTGCCCGCGTTGATTGCTGCGTATCCATTTGTCGCTTGAATTGAACTGGATGTAACAATGTGTGTCAGATATGACATGCAGTTCAACCCCAGCCCGATGGACTCCTCCATGCGTTTTAAAAAGAAATCCTTAGTTGCCGTTGTGTCGTGCGCAATGTTGTTTGCGGCTGCGCCGCTGCTGCCTGCGGGACTGTCAGTCATGGCCTCTGCCTATGCCAAAGACGGTGGCGGGCATGGCGGTGGCGGCGGTAACGGCGGCGGCGGGGGTGGCCATGCGGGCGCGGGGCATGCGGCGGGCTCCGAGGGTAAAGGACTCGCTGAAGGTCACGAAGCCGACCATCAGGGCAGGGCGGTTCGAGATCACGGCGTGAGTGGCAATCATGTTGGGCGCGCTCTCAAAAATGATCGGGGCCATGGGCTTGCCACATCCGGTGTAGCGCACACCAAAACAACCCAGGGACTATCCAAGGCCACGGCGATCTCGGCGACTACGCCAGGGGATCACAACCTGAAGGGACTGAGTCAGGCCGGCACCTCAACTTCCCACTAATTGGCGTTCGCAACTCACCGGACCGCAGGTTGGGTGGGGTTTGTGAATCCAGCTTTCAGGACATTCAGAATGAAGCGCGCAGCAGTAATACTCTTGGCCACCACCGGCCTTCTCCTGCTGGGGGGCTGTGTGCCTGTGTGGGACGACGGAGGCGGGTATGGCCGTGATCATTACAGGCACTACGATCATGACCGCAGGTACTACGACCAGGGCGATGACAACGATCAGGGGCGAGGCCGTCGCTACGATGATCGTCGGTATGACCGCAATCACGGCCGTGATCGCGATGATCGGGATGACTGACGCCTGAACAGTCGATGGCAGCCTGTAGCGTTACAGGCTGCCATTTCCTACGCACTATCGAAGAAAATACCCTCCCCGAGACAGTCACAGTCCTTACATTGAAACCTTCTTGTGGTTGAATGCGTGCGTCAGACAACGGAGGAACCGTTGTAGCTGATTTCCGAATGATCGGTACGATTGCTTCACCTACAAGGAGTTACACCATGCAAGGAAGTCTGCAGTTCAAGCACCTGCCGTTTTTGTTGATCCCGCTGATTGCCGCCTGTACCACCACCGATAGAACACGTGAGCCTGCGGTTGCCATCCAGGTGATGCCGGGGCAGGTGCCGGCGTTCGATAACTGTGGCGTAGGCTGCCCTACCGGCGGCAGTCCACTGACGCTGAATCGCCAGGCATACACCCTGAACAACAACGGCTCGACCAAGTTCGCCAACTGGGTGTCGTACCGAATCACCAAGAACACACCGGCGAGCGGCCGGGCGCGCAATTGGGCGACGGACCCGGATATTCCGCCCGGAGAAACCCTCGACCCCGTGGATTACAACGGCGCCAACGTCGCCCTCAAGGTCGACCGCGGCCATCAGGCCAACCTCGCGTCAATGGCCGGTGTGGCGGACTGGCCAACCCTCAATTACTTGTCGAACATTACCCCGCAGAAGGCTGATCTGAACCAGGGCCCTTGGGCGCGCCTGGAAGACCAGGAGAGAAACCTCGCCAAAGAGCCCGGCGTGGACCAGGTGTATGTGGTCACCGGGCCACTGTACGAGCACTTTGTCGGCACGCTTCCCGGTACGAACAAGGTCCACACCATCCCCAGCGGCTACTGGAAAATCATCTTTGTCGGCAGTTCGCCGCAAGACGGCATTTACGCCTCGTTCGTGATGAACCAGGAAACCCCGAAAGGCGCGGCTTTTTGCGATTACCAAGTGACCGTGAACCAGATCGAGGAGCGATCCGGGCTGACGTTCTGGAGCAATCTGCCGCAACCGGTTCAAGCCGCGTTGAAAGCGAAGCAGGGGCAACTGCCTGCGCGCATCGGCTGCAACAAAACCTGAGGTACGGCGGCATGAGCGTTACCGGCGCGTTGGCCTCGATATACGCGCATGTCTGCCGCTGATTAATTGTTTGCCGGTGCAGTGACCTGCACCGTCGCAGCCTCCATCGATCTGATAGTGCGGCATTTCCTTTTCCTGCGTAGGAATCGGACGATCCGCTGCCCGTTCCCTTGAAACGCCGCCCCCGTCGGCCATAGCCTCGGACTTTTCTTAAAAACGAGTGCGTGCTTTGGGTAAGCGAAAAAAGGTTTGGCCGACGGATCGCGAAATTCGCCTGCGATTTATCCTCTTTGCCGTGATCGACGCCGCGAGCGTCCAAGGAGTTGGCGCGAGTGTGTTGTTGCCCGCACACAAACTGCTGCGCGATTCGCCGACCGAAACGCAGTTACGCGACGCCCTCGCCGAAATACTGTCCGAGGATGAAATGCAGGGCTTCAGGTTCCCACTGGGGTCGGAGGCGGATGAGTTGATGAGGGCGTTGCAAGCTTCGCCGGATCAGGGCCAGTCGGGCAGCCATTGATTGGCGGCAGGGCGGCGCGTCAATAATACGTGACCTCAGGCAGTCCCCCGTCTTCCCATCACAGTTCGCGTGATGGCCACGGCCTGTCATGCCCCTGTATTTCAAGGACCTGCCCATGCTGTTGCGACAACCTCCACTGCTTTTTGCCGCTCTGGCCTTCAGTTCAATGGTGCACGCCGAAGAGCTGCAATTGGCGCCGGTCGAAGTCACCAGCAACGAAGCCAGCGCCGATGAAGTGGCCCGGGCCCAGCTCCAGGCCGTGCCCGGCGGCACCAATTTCATCGACATGAACAGCGTGCAACAGGGCCGCGTCAGTAGCAACGAAGACGTGTTCAAGTATCAGGCCGGAGTGTATGCCAAGGCGGCCAACAACGAGGGCGTAAAGCTCTCCATCCGTGGTTCGGGTTTGAACCGCAGCCCCGGCGCCCATGCCTCCGGGCTTTATGAAATGCTCGACGGCTTGCCACTGACCGGCCCTGGCGGCACGCCCTACGAACTCAAGGACCCGTTGTGGCAGAGCCGGGTCGAGGTGTTGCGGGGCGCCAACGGGTTTGATCAGGGCGCGCTGGCGCTCGGTGGTTCGGTCAACTACGTCACCCGCACCGGCTACGACGCGCCCAAGCTGCAGGTACGCTATGAAGCGGGCAGTCGCGGCTACACCCAGCGTGAGATCAGTTCGGGCCAGGTCCTGGGGGACGCGGATTACTACATCAGCCTCACCGATTCGGCGTCCGACGGCTACCAGCAGCAGAGTGCGGGTACCGGCAAGGGTGTCGCCGCCAACTTCGGCTATCGCTTCAACCCCAACCTGGAAACGCGTTTCTATTTGCGCTATCGCGAAACCACCAACGACACCCCGGGCAAACTCACCCGCGCCCAGATCAGCCACGACTCGCGGGCGGCCAACAGCCTCAATGTCGCCCGTGATTCCAAGCGCTTGCAACCCGGCTCCACCTGGATCGCCAACAAGACCACCTTGCAGCTGGACGACTATTCCCGCATCGAAGTCGGCCTCGCTTACCACGACTACCCGATGGACCTGCGCGAAGGCACCAACCGCCTGAAAGTGGCTTACACCGATATCAGCAGCACCCTCAACTATATCCGCCAGGACACGCTGTTCGGTCACGACAGCAACACCACGATCGGCCTGCGCACCACCCAGGCGATGCCCAACAACGGCGCCTCGGAATATGTGCGCACGCCTGCCGGGAACACCGCCGGCTACGCACCCGGCACCAAGACCCGCGACTACAGCTACCTGGGCTCCGACACCGTGCTGCATATCGGCAATGACCTGGAACTGGTCCCCGACCTGTGGCTGACCACCGGCCTAGCGGCGATCTACACACGTCGCGAAACCCAGGTCACCTATCCCGATGGCCAGGCGCCGCTCAGCCAGCACGATTGGGACTACGCCCCACGTATCGGCCTGCGTTATGACTTCACCCCGCAATTGCAGGTGTACGGCAACCTGAGCCGTTCGGTCGAGCCGCCGCATGCGTGGTCGATGATCTGGGGTTCCAACAAGTATTTTGCGGGTGGCCCGGCCAAGGGTTTGGCGCGTGAAGGCGTAAGCCTGAAAAACCAGACCGCCACCACCCTGGAAGTCGGCGGCCGTGGCGAGCAATGGTTCGGCCAGTGGGACCTGGCGCTGTACCGTTCCGAAGTGCGCCACGAACTACTCACCGTGGAAACCCAGGCGCAGACCGCTACCACCAATGCCATCACCGCCGAAAACAACGCCAGCCCCACGATTCATCAGGGCGTGGAACTGAGCCTGCTCAGCCCGTTGTGGGACGGTGGTCGCACCGGCCAGCTCGCCCTGCGCCAAGCCTACACTTTCAGTGACTTCCACTACCGCGACGACGACCGCTTCGGTGGCAACACCTTGCCGGGCATCCCCAAGCACTACTACCAGGCGCAACTGCGCTACAGCCATCCGACGGGGTTGTACACCAGCCTCAACACCGAACATGCGTCGCGGGTGGCGGTGGACTACGCCAATTCCTACTACGCCGCGGCGTATACCACACTGGGCGCTACCTTCGGCTACGACGCGCCCAAGCAGGACTGGCAGGCGTGGGTCGACCTGCGCAACCTCACCAACCGCCGCTACGCCAATACCGTCACCCCGGGTTACGACGACAAAGGCATGGACCTGGCCCGGTCCACCCCGGCGGATGGCCGAGGCATCTACACCGGCGTGTCATGGAGCTGGCGTTGAACGGCTGCGGCACGCATGAGCGGGGCGGGCTCAGCCGTCGTTCTGGCGCAGACGCTTGTACAGGGTATTGCGGCTGACGCCCAGTTCCCGAGCAAGGTGGGAAATGTTCCCGCCTACTGCCCTCAAGCGTTCTGTCAGGTCCAGGTCATCAACTGGGTATGCCTGGGGCGGTGGCGAAGCACCTTTGAGGTCGACAAAAAAGTCATCCGGCAGGTGTTCAGGGCGCACCGGCTGGTCTTCCGCCATCGCCAACGCGACCTGCAACACACTGCTGGCCTGGCGCAAGTTCCCCGGCCACGGGTGTTGCTCGAACAACCTCAGCACTTCAGCGCTTAAACCGGCGCGTTGGCTGGGTTCCCGGTGTTGCTGCCACAGTTGCTGGAACAGTGCCTGCTTGTCGGCGCGCTCGCGCAGGGGCGGCAACTCCAGGGCCAGGCCGCCAATGCGGTAGTACAAATCTTCACGAAAGCGGCCGGCCTGCACCCACTCGCGCAACACGCGATTGGTGGCCGAGATAATGCGCAAATCCACCGGGAACAGTTGGCTGCTGCCCACCGGCTGCACGCAGCGCTCCTGCAGCACCCGCAGCAAACGGGCCTGCGTCGGCAGCGGCATATCGCCGATTTCGTCGAGGAACAACGTGCCCTTGTCGGCCTTGCGGATCAGGCCAATGCTGCCTTTCTGGCTGGCGCCGGTGAAGGCGCCTTTTTCATAACCGAACAGCTCCGACTCCACCAGTTCCGCAGGAATCGCCGCACAGTTCACCGCGATAAAGGCCTGCCGGCTGCGGGAACTGGCCAGGTGCAGGGCCTTGACGAACACCTCTTTGCCCACGCCGGTCTCGCCATGGATCAGCAGCGGGATATCCTTCTCCAGCAGGCGCTCGGCCTGGCGCACGGCCTTCTCTACGCGGCTATCGCCGAAGTGCAGGGCCTTGAGGCCAATCCCGCTGGGGCTTGGCGATGTCGGTTCACTCGGCGCTGGCGCCGTGAAGACCCGCGCCTGCACCGGGGTTTTCTTCGGCCGTTTCAATACGCATTGGAAGCGGTTGCGTCCTGCGGCCTGGAGTGAAAACGGCAACCCCTCCGGTTGGTTCAGCAACTCCAGCAACGACACTTTGAACAAACTGTCGATCATCACTCGCGACAGGCTGATGCCCAGCAAATTATCCGCGCGACGGTTGGCCGACAGCACCTGGCCGCTCTCATCAAAGATCAGCAGGCCCGCCCATTGGCTGTCGAGGTTGTTCAGGCCGGTGTTGAAGGTCAGTTGGAAATGTTCGCCGCGAAACAGGTTGAGGATCAGCCGGTTCTCCACGGTCTGGCTCATCATCTTGACCATGCCCAGGGTGTGGGAGGGGGGCAGGTAGCTGTCACTGGATACATCCAGCACCGCGATGATTTCACGCTGCGCATCGAAGATCGGCGCGGCCGAGCCGGTCATGAAGCGGTTGGCCTTGAGGAAATGCTCGTCGTGCTCGATATGCACCGCTTGGGCACAGGCCAGCGCCGTGCCGATGGCGTTGGTGCCGGTGGCGCGTTCCTGCCAACTGGCCCCGGCATTGAACCCACGCGCGAGGGTCGGCGTGATAAAGCGCTGGGTGCCCCACGAGGTCAGGACCTGGCCCTGATTGTCGGCCAGCATGATCAGGCAGTTGGAGTTGCTGAGGATGTTTTCGTAATAGGGCAGCACTTCCTGATGGGTGGTCTGCACCAGAGAATGCTGGCTTTCCAGCAATTGGCTGATGCCCTCGGCGGGCAGCAGGTCGAAGCTGGGAGCGCTCTGGTGGTCCAGGCCGAAGGCGCGGCAACGGCGCCAGGATTCCTGGATAAGCGTGTCGTGAGCCAAGGGAGCGGCCATGGGGCGACCTTCTTTTTATTGTTATGGGATCTTGCACAATCCAGCGGTTGAAACCGAATCAAAATGTGGGAGGGGGCTTGCTCCCGATGACGGTACGACCGCCACCCATGAATCGACTGACACACCGCCATCGGGAGCAAGCCCCCTCCCACAATTGACCTGCATTGTGTGGGCGATCAAGTCTGAACAGTGTTGTTCAGTACTGTTCATTGTCAACCCCAGGTTGTTCATTTGTGTTCACGCTTGAACAGGCTGTTTTGCGCTTTTCCTTGCACATCAAACGCTTGTGGTTTTGGCATGAATCTGGCTCTGACATCGGGCCAGATCCATTCCAATAAGAAAAAAGGGCGCGCCATGTCATTGACCCTGGAACATGTGTCCCGCGTCGTCGAAGGTCAAACCTGGATCGACGACGCCAACCTGCGCTTCGAGGCCGGGTCGTTCAACGTATTGCTCGGCCGTACGCTCTCCGGCAAAACCAGCCTGATGCGCTTGATGGCCGGCCTGGACAAGCCCGACAGCGGCCGCATCCTGATGAACGGCGTGGACGTCACCCAGCGGCCGGTGCGCTTGCGCAACGTGTCGATGGTGTACCAGCAATTCATCAACTACCCGACCATGACCGTGTTCGAAAACATCGCCTCGCCATTGCGCCAAGCGGGGATGGCCCAGGACCTGATCCAGAGCAAAGTGCTGGAAACCGCCAGGATGTTACGCATCGAAAAATTCCTGCAACGCCATCCGCTGGAACTGTCCGGTGGCCAGCAGCAGCGTACGGCCATGGCCCGTGCACTGGTGAAAGACGCCGAACTGATCCTGTTCGATGAGCCGCTGGTGAACCTGGACTACAAACTGCGTGAAGAACTGCGTCAGGAAATGCGCGAACTGTTCAAGGCACGCCACACCATTGCCGTGTATGCCACCACCGAACCCAACGAGGCCCTGGCGCTGGGGGGCACCACCACCATTCTTCACGAAGGCCGGGTGATCCAGAGCGGCAAGGCTGCCGAGGTGTACCACCAGCCGCAGACGGTGCTGGCCGCCGAGCTGTTCTCCGAGCCGCCGATCAACCTGATGCCCGGGCGTATCAGCGGCAACGAGGTGAGTTTCGCGAATTTTGTGCACTTCCCGCTGAACGTCGACCTGCGCGGGCTCGGTGAGGGCGAGTTTCGTTTTGGCGTGCGCCCCAGCCATATCAGCCTGGTGCCGAGCAATGATGATGATCTGGAGCTGGCCGTGACCGTGGAAGTCGCCGAGATCAGCGGCTCGGAAACCTTTCTGCATGTGCGCAGCGAACACTTCCTGCTGGTGCTGCACCTGCCGGGGGTGCATGAGTACGATGTCGACGCGCCGATCCGCGTGTATATCCCCACCCATAAACTGTTTGTGTTCGATGGCCAGGGGCGCTTGCTCCAGGCACCCGGGCGTCGTATCGCGAGGGTTGCCTGATGGCCGAGATCCATTTGCAGAACCTCGCCCACAGCTACAGCCCTACGCCGAGTGGTCCAGAGGACTACGCCATTCGGGAAATGGATCACGTGTGGGAGCAGGGTGGTGCCTACGCGCTGCTGGGGCCGTCAGGCTGCGGCAAGTCGACCTTGCTCAATATCATCTCCGGCTTGCTAAGCCCGTCTGAAGGCCAGGTGCTGTTTGACCGCCAGGTGGTCAATCAGCTGACCCCGGAAAAACGCAACATCGCCCAGGTATTCCAGTTTCCGGTGGTGTACGACACCATGACGGTGTTCGATAACCTCGCGTTCCCGCTGCGCAACCAGGGCATGGCCGAGGCGAAAGTCCACAGCAAGGTGCAGGAGATTGCCGAAGTCCTCGACTTGCAAAACCTGCTGGACAAAAAAGCTCGCAACCTCAGCGCCGACGAAAAGCAGAAAGTCTCCATGGGCCGCGGCCTGGTGCGTGATGACGTATCGGCGATCCTGTTCGACGAACCCTTGACGGTGATCGACCCGCACCTTAAATGGAAGCTGCGGCGCAAGCTCAAGCAGATTCACGAGCAGTTCAATATCACCATGGTCTATGTCACCCATGACCAGCTTGAGGCGTCGACGTTCGCCGACAAGATTGCGGTGATGTATGGCGGGCAGATCGTGCAGTTCGGTACGCCGCGTGAACTGTTCGAGCGGCCCAGCCACACCTTTGTCGGTTATTTCATCGGTAGCCCGGGGATGAATCTGATCGACGTGCGGGCCGAGGCGGGCGGCGTGGCGTTTGCCGACACCTTGCTGCCGCTGCCTGAGGCGCTGCAGCAGCGCATCGTCGAGACGAACTACCGGAAACTGCAGGTGGGGATTCGCCCGGAATTTATCCACGTGTGGGACGAGCACAACCCTGACGCACTGCAGGCCGATGTCTGCCATCTCGAAGACCTCGGTACCTACAAGATCATGACCCTCAACCTCGACGGCGCCCTGCTCAAGGTACGCCTGGCCGAAGACAAACCGGTGCCCGCAGGCAACGCCTCGATCAGCTTCCCCGCCCAGTGGCTGATGGTCTATGTCGACGACTACCTGCTGGAGGTGCAGCCATGAACAAGGTGCAGAACAACAAGGCCTGGTGGCTGGTGCTGCCGGTGTTCCTGCTGGTAGCGTTCAGTGCGGTGATCCCGATGATGACCGTGGTCAACTATTCGGTGCAGGACATCTTTGACCAGTCCAGCCGCTACTTTGTCGGCGCCGACTGGTACAAACAGGTGCTGCTTGACCCGCGCTTGCATGACTCATTGCTGCGCCAGTTCATCTACTCGGCCTGCGTGCTGCTGATCGAAATTCCCCTGGGCATTGCCATTGCCCTGACCATGCCGACCAAGGGCCGCTGGTCGTCGCTGGTGCTGATCATCCTCGCCATTCCACTGCTGATCCCCTGGAACGTCGTCGGCACGATCTGGCAGATATTCGGCCGCGCCGACATTGGCTTGCTCGGTTCCAGCCTCAACGCGCTGGGCATCAGCTACAACTACGCGGCCAACACGGCGGATGCCTGGGTCACCGTATTGATCATGGATGTCTGGCATTGGACGTCATTGGTCGCGCTGCTCTGCTACTCGGGGCTGCGCGCCATTCCGGATGTGTACTACCAGGCCGCACGCATAGACCGTGCATCGGCCTGGGCGGTGTTCCGGCATATCCAGTTGCCGAAGATGAAAAGCGTGCTGCTGATCGCCGTGATGCTGCGGTTTATGGACAGCTTCATGATCTACACCGAACCCTTCGTACTCACCGGTGGCGGGCCGGGGAATGCCACCACGTTCCTGAGCCAGACGTTGACCCAGATGGCCGTCGGCCAATTCGACCTTGGCCCGGCGGCGGCGTTTTCCCTGGTGTACTTCCTGATCATCCTGTTGGTGTCCTGGCTGTTCTACACCGCCATGACCCATTCCGACGCCAACCGCTGAGGCCGCCAACATGAGCAAGCGCAAGGTCATTCCGCTGTTGGTCTACATCCTGTTCCTGCTGGTGCCGATCTATTGGCTGTTGAACATGTCGTTCAAGAGCAACACCGAAATCCTCGGCGGGCTGACGCTGTTTCCGCAGGATTTCACCCTGGCCAACTACAGGGTGATTTTCACCGACCCGAGCTGGTACACCGGCTACCTCAATTCGTTGTACTACGTGAGCCTGAACACGCTGATCTCCTTGAGTGTGGCGTTGCCCGCGGCCTATGCGTTTTCGCGCTACCGCTTCCTGGGCGACAAGCACCTGTTCTTCTGGTTGCTGACCAACCGCATGGCGCCTCCGGCGGTGTTCTTGCTGCCGTTTTTCCAGCTGTATTCGTCCATCGGCCTGTTCGACACGCATATTGCGGTGGCCCTGGCCCATTGCCTGTTCAACGTGCCATTGGCGGTGTGGATTCTGGAGGGCTTCATGTCCGGCGTGCCCAAGGAAATCGACGAAACTGCCTACATCGACGGTTATAGCTTTCCCAAATTTTTCGTGAAGATTTTTATCCCGCTGATTGGTTCGGGCATCGGTGTCACGGCGTTTTTCTGCTTCATGTTTTCCTGGGTCGAACTGTTGCTGGCGCGCACCCTGACTTCGGTCAACGCCAAGCCCATCGCGGCGGTGATGACCCGCACGGTCTCGGCCTCGGGTATCGATTGGGGCGTGCTGGCAGCGGCGGGGGTGTTGACCATCCTGCCCGGCATGCTGGTGATCTGGTTTGTTCGCAACCACGTGGCCAAGGGCTTTGCCCTGGGCCGGGTCTGAGGAGTCGATCATGGAATGGATGGCCTGGACCACCCCCACAGCGCTGTTCTTCGCGGCGATTGCCCTGTTGCTGGTGGGCATGACCACATGGGAACTGCGCTCGCCGAGTATTGCACGGCGCGGTTTTTTACCGATCAGCACCACCCGTGGTGATCGGCTGTTTATCGGTCTTCTCGGCAGCGCCTACCTGCATCTGCTGGTAATCGGCGTCACCGGCTGGAGCATCTGGGTGGCCGGCGTGCTGTCCCTGATGTGGCTGTTGTGTGTGATGCGTTGGGGCTAGGCAAACGCCCTGTAGGAACGAGCTTGCTCGCGAAAAACTCGAGAACACCGCGAGCATCCAGAATGCCCGCGTTATCGTTAACGATTTTCGCGAGCAAGCTCGCTCCTACAGGGGCTGTGTGGCGGTTGTAGTCCCGTTCGAAATTAACCAGGAGGTCTCTATGTTCGATAAAAACAATAAGCTGCGACATAGCATTTCATTGGCTGGCGTACTGGCTCTCAGCGGTTTGAGCGCTACGGCCTGGGCGGATGCGTATGAAGATGCCGCGAAAAAATGGATCGGCAGCGAGTTCAAACCGTCCACGCTCACCGACGCGCAGCAGCTCGAAGAGTTGAAGTGGTTTATCAAGGCGGCGGAACCGTTCCGTGGGATGAAGATCAACGTGGTGTCGGAAACCCTCACCACCCACGAGTACGAATCCAAGGTGCTGGCCAAGGCGTTCAGCGAAATCACCGGCATCAAGCTGACCCATGACCTGCTGCAGGAAGGCGACGTGGTCGAGAAGCTGCAAACCCAGATGCAGTCCGACAAGAATATCTACGACGGCTGGGTCAACGATTCCGATTTGATCGGTACGCACTTTCGATACGGCAAGACCGAATCCATCACCGACCTGATGGCCAACGAAGGCAAGGACTTCACCTCGCCGACCCTGGATATCAAGGACTTCATCGGCACCTCCTTCACCACCGCGCCGGACGGCAAGCTCTACCAGTTGCCTGACCAGCAATTCGCCAACCTCTATTGGTTCCGTGCCGACTGGTTCGAGCGTCCGGAGTTGAAAGCCAAGTTCAAGGAAAAATACGGCTATGAGCTCGGCGTGCCGGTGAACTGGTCGGCCTATGAAGACATTGCCAAGTTCTTCAGCGAAGACGTCAAGGAAATCGACGGCAAGCGCATCTATGGGCACATGGACTACGGCAAGAAAGACCCATCCCTGGGCTGGCGCTTCACCGATGCCTGGTTTTCCATGGCCGGCGGCGGCGACAAAGGCTTGCCTAACGGTTTGCCGGTGGACGAATGGGGCATTCGTGTGGAGGACTGCCACCCGGTCGGTTCGAGCGTTACCCGTGGCGGCGACACCAACGGCCCGGCCGCCGTGTTCGCCACCCAGAAATACGTGGACTGGATGAAAGCCTACGCTCCGCCAGAAGCGGCGGGCATGACCTTCTCCGAATCCGGCCCGGTGCCGTCCCAGGGCAACATCGCCCAGCAGATCTTCTGGTACACCGCGTTTACCGCCGACATGACCAAGCCGGGCCTGCCGGTGGTGAACGCCGACGGCACGCCGAAATGGCGCATGGCGCCATCGCCGGTTGGGCCTTACTGGGAAAAGGGCATGAAGAAGGGCTATCAGGACGTAGGCTCCTGGACCTTCCTCAAATCGACGCCGGAGAAACAGAAACTCGCGGCCTGGCTCTACGCCCAGTTCGTGACCTCGAAAACCGTCTCGCTGAAGAAAACCATCGTGGGTCTTACGCCGATTCGGGAGTCCGACATCAACTCCCAGGCCATGACCGACCTGGCGCCGAAACTCGGTGGCCTGGTGGAGTTCTACCGCAGCCCGGCACGGGTGGAGTGGACCCCGACCGGCACCAACGTGCCGGACTACCCACGCCTGGCGCAACTGTGGTGGAGCAACATCGCGGCCGCCGCCAGTGGCGAGAAAACCCCGCAACAGGCCCTCGACAACCTGGCCAAGGAGCAGGACGCGATCATGACGCGCCTGGAACGCTCCAAGGTACAGCCGGTGTGCGGTCCGAAAATGAACCCCGAGCGTGACGCGCAATACTGGTTCGACCAGCCGGGTGCGCCGAAGCCGAAACTGGCCAACGAGAAACCGAAAGGTGAAACGGTGGCTTACAGCGACTTGCTTAAATCGTGGGAGGCGGCGCGTAAATAAGCCTGTTCAGCTGGAAAAGCGGAAACCTGTGGAAGGGGGCTTGCCTTAATGCCAGTCAGTTAAATGGTGGGATGTAGAACACATCATCGTAGTGAGCGGGCTTGCCCCGCGCTGGGTGGCGCAGCCGCCCCAAACCCAGGCACCTCGGTTCTACTGAAATACCGCGGCGTCTTTGGTGGGGCGGCTTTGCCACCCAGCGCGGGGCAAGCCCGCTCACTACGGAGTTTGGTCGCGGCAGGTTCTCTAAACTGACGGGCATTAGGGCTTGCCTCCTTTCACGTTGCTCCCGATCTAGGCCGCCGCTTGTGGCTGGAGGTGCAGCTCACCTTCCACATCCTTGACCAACCCACTGGCCAGAAACAACGGTGCCAGGCGCTTGTGCAGTTGCGGCTCGACAAACTCCTTCACCGTGTCCAGTGCCAACACGCCGCTGAGCGGCAACTCGGCTTTGGTGTACGACAGCCACGCCTTCTTCAACGCTTGCAACACATCGCTACCTGCCGTGGCGGCGAAGCGGCGGTGGGTGGGTTTGCCGTCGAAGTTGAACGTGTGCTGGAAGGCGTAGCCGGTTTCATCGCCATTGGCCGCCGCGCATCGAACGCAGGTGCACGGGCCGTCGCCGAACGCGCTGTGCAGGTAGGCGTTGAAGTCCACCACGGGTTTGAGTGACAGGCGCTTATCCACCTCGAACAGGTCACCGGTCATTTTTTCGTCAGTGTTCAACGGCCATTTCCTCGCAGACATGTAGCTGTTTTTCAAAGCGCGAAACAATACCAGCCGAGCGGGGTTTTGGGGATTATTTGCATAACAATAGATCCCGATATTCTTTTCCTGTCTTAAAAATCGCCGCTACGCTCCATCACCTTCTTAAAAAGCGCGGCAGACCCCTACATGACTTTCAAGCGTTCCTCCCTGACCCTCCTGGCTGCTGCGAGCGCCTTGATCAGTCTCGGCGCCCAGGCCGAAGGCAAGATCAGCATCGCCCAGCAATTCGGTATCGGCTACCTGATCCTCGACGTGGTGCGCGACCAGCACCTGATCGAAAAACACGGCAAGGAACAGGGGCTGGACATCCAGGTGGAATGGAACAGCATTTCCGGCGCCACCGCGATGAATGAGTCGCTGCTGGCCGGTGCCCTGGATGTGGTCTCGGCGGGTGTGCCACCCATGCTCACCCTGTGGGACCGCACCAAGGGCAAGCAGAACGTCAAGGCCATCGCCTCCCTCGGTTCGATGCCCAACTACTTGCTGACCAACAATCCCAAGGTGAAGACCCTCAAGGACTTCACCGAAACAGACCGCATCGCCGTGCCTGCCGCCGGTGTAGGGTTCCAGTCGCGCACCTTGCAGATTGAGACCGCCAGGCAGTTCGGCGATGCGAACTACAAGAAGTTCGACGATATTTCCATCAGCCTGGCCCATCCCGACGCGACCGCCGCGTTGATTGCCGGTGGTTCAGAGATCAATTCGCACTTCTCCAGCCCGCCGTTCCAGTATCAGGAGTTGTTGAACCCCAACGTGCACAAGGTGCTCAGTTCCTACGACATCCTGGGTGGGCCGGCGTCGTTCAACGTGCTCTACACCACGCAGAAGTTTCACGACGAGAACCCCAAGACCTACAAGGCGTTCTATGCCGCCCTGGCCGAAGCCGAGCAGATCATCAAGGCCGACAAACCGGCCGCCGCCAAGGCGTATATCCGCGTGGAGCAGTCCAAGCTGCCGTTGGACCTGGTGGAAAAAATCGTCCAGGACCCGGAAATCGACTTCACCATCGTGCCCCAGCGCACCTTCATCTATGCAGAGAAACTCCAGGAGCTTGGCGTGTTGAAGAACAAGGCCGGGAGCTGGAAGGACTACTTCTTTGAAGAGGCCCATGGCGGCAACGGCAGCTGACCGGCCTGTGGGATGAGGCGCTGTTATTGTGGCGAGGCAACTTGCTGCCGTCGGGCCGCGAAGCGGCCCCAGCCAGATCAGCGAAAAAACTCACCTGGAGTGGCATCAAACTGCTGGCGAAACGCAGCAATGAACGCCGACGTCGACTCATACCCACACCCCAATGCCACATCCGTGACTCGCTCGCCTCGTTCCAGGGCGGGCAGGGCGCTCAGCAGTCGCAGGCGCTGGCGCCAGGCGCGAAAGGTCAGCCCCGTGTCGCTCAGGAACAAGCGGCTGAGCGTCTTTTCGCTGACGCCCAGCTTCCCGCTCCAGTGCCCCAGCGTGGTCTGTTGCTCCGGGTGCAGGTTCAAACTGCGGTAGATCTGGCGCAGCCGTGGGTCATGGGGCAGGGGCAGCATCAAATCCACCTGCGGGGCGGCGGCGAGCTGGTCGAGCACCACCTGGGCCAGGCGTCCATCCGGGCCATCCACGGCATACTCCACCGGCAGCTCGCTGAAGCTGCGGATCAACTCGCGCAATAAACTGCTCACCTCCAGTACCTGGCAGCGCTCGGCCGCCCAGGTAGTGACGCTGCAATCGAGGTACAAACTGCGCATTTCGGTATGCGGCGAACTGAACACGCGGTGCGGCACACCTGCGGGAATCCACACCGCGCGCTGGGGCGGAGCGACGAACCGGCCGGCACTGGTCTGGATTTCCAGCACGCCGGAAATCGCGTAGGAGAGCTGCACCCACGGATGGCTGTGCCGGCGCGTCAAGGCGCGGTTGGGCAGGGATTCGGTACGCCCATACACCGGCCGCGGCAGGCTGGACAGTCCGGGGACACTGCGGCGCACGGTTTTATCATGTCCTTTCGGCGGCATTTACTGGCTCATTGGCGTTAGTCGGTAACAAGCCGTTACGTTAGAGTCGCGATGACGCGTTTTGCAACCCCTGGACGACTTGCTCATGACCCGCCCACGTTTTCTACCGGATAACTTCACCCTGACCCTGGTGGCCACGGTGATCATTGCCTCCCTGTTGCCCGCCACCGGGCCAACCGCCGTTGCGTTCGGCTGGGTGACCAACCTGGCCATTGCGCTGCTGTTTTTCCTGCACGGTGCCAAACTGTCACGCCAGGCCATCGTCGCCGGCGCCGGCCATTGGCGCCTGCACTTGCTGGTGTTCAGCCTGACCTTCGTGCTGTTCCCGTTGCTGGGCCTGGCGCTCAAGCCGTTGCTCTCGCCGCTGATCGGTAAAGACCTGTACATGGGCATGCTGTACCTCTGTGCGTTGCCGGCCACCGTGCAATCGGCGATCGCCTTTACCTCGCTGGCGCGCGGCAATATCCCGGCGGCGATTTGCAGTGCGGCGGCGTCGAGCCTGTTCGGTATCTTCCTCACGCCGTTGCTGGTGACGCTGTTGCTCAATGTCCACGGCGAGGGCGGCTCCACCGTCGACGCGATCCTGAAAATCAGCGTGCAACTGCTGCTGCCCTTCATCGCCGGGCAGGTTGCCCGGCGCTGGATCGGTGATTGGGTCGGGCGCAACAAATCCTGGCTGAAATTCGTCGACCAGGGGTCGATCCTGCTGGTGGTGTACGGCGCGTTCAGCGAAGCGGTGAATGAAGGCATCTGGCACCAGATCCCGCTGTGGGAACTGGGCGGCCTGGTAGTCGCCTGCTGCATACTGCTGGGCCTGGTGCTGGTGGCGTCGACGCTGCTGGGCAAGGCGTTCGGCTTTAATCAGGAAGACCGCATCACCATCCTGTTCTGCGGCTCGAAGAAGAGCTTGGCGACGGGTGTGCCAATGGCCCAGGTGTTGTTCGCCGGGGCGACCATGGGCGTGCTGATCCTGCCGCTGATGCTGTTCCACCAGATCCAGTTGATGGTCTGTGCGGCGTTGGCGCAGCGTTATGCCAAACGGCCGGAAAGCATTCCAGAATTGATGGGGCAAGTGGACCCGTAGGGGAGCGTCGCCTGGCTATCAGGCGATTCTTAAAGCGACGAAATTTCTCAAGTCTGCACCCGAACGGACGATGACCTTCTTAACAACCCAGAAGGAGCGTCGTCATGAACGTTATACGTTTGTCAGTGGTTACGGGCTTGCTCGCGGTATGGGCGGGGACCTGCATGGCCGCCTCCTCGGGGGTCATTCAATTTCACGGCAGCATTGTCGAGCCCGGTTGCGATTCCGCCACGCCGGGCGGCTCGACCGTGGCCTTCAATGGCTGCCCTCAGGCCATGCGCGGCAGCCGGTTCGACGTGCAGCCCGTGGGTAGCGTACAGGCGCTGGGCAATGCGACAGCCAACGTCAAGCTGGTGGCCGACAGCAGCAATGGGCGTTATTACGACCAACGGTACCTGCTGGTGGATGCGGGCGGAAAGCCGATTCAGTCGGGGGCCTACATCGTCACCATGACCGCGCCTTGATGACCCTGACGGCTTTTTGATCAGGAACATCGCCAACACACCGCCGAGAAACCTATAGAATGCTCGGCGGCGGCGCTTGTCCCGGGTGGCCGCTTGATCACCGTCAGAGTACCGCGCCAACCCATGAGCCTTTCAGCCACAACCCCCCAAGCCAACTGGCAACCGGTCATCGCCCTCGCACTGGCCGCGTTTGTGTTCAATACCACCGAATTCGTGCCCGTCGGGCTGCTCAGCGCCATCGGCACCAGCTTCGACATGCCCATCGCCAGCGTCGGGCTGATGCTCACCATCTATGCCTGGATCGTCTCGTTGACGTCATTGCCGGTGATGCTGCTGACCCGCAACGTCGAACGGCGCAAATTGCTCATCGTGCTGTTCGGCCTGTTTATCGCCAGCCATATCCTCTCCAGCGTGGCCACCAGTTTCGGCGTGCTGATGCTCAGCCGTATCGGCATCGCGTTGTCCCATGCGCTGTTCTGGTCGATCACCGCATCCCTCGCGGTGCGCCTGGCGCCGGCAGGCAAACAGGTGCAGGCGCTGGGCCTGCTCGCCACCGGCACCTCCCTGGCAATGGTGTTGGGCATTCCCCTGGGCCGCCTGCTCGGTGAAGCGATGGGCTGGCGCACCACGTTCCTGGTCATCGGCGCGTTCGCAGCGGCCCTGGTGTTCTGGCTGGCGCGCACCTTGCCGTTGTTGCCGAGCCAGAACTCCGGCTCGTTGCGTAGCCTGCCGCTGCTGTTCAAGCGCCCGGCGCTGGTGGCGCTCTACGTGCTCACCGCCATGACGGTGACGGCACAATTCACCGCCTACAGCTACATCGAACCCTTCGTCGAAGGTGTGGCCGGCATGGGCGGCAACGCCGTCACCCTGATCCTGCTGGTATTCGGCGGCGCCGGCATCATCGGCTCGCTGCTGTTCAGCCTGATACACCGCTTCAACCCCCATCTGTTCGTGGTCGGCACGGTGTTCCTGTTGGCGGCGTGCCTGGCCTTGCTGCTGCCGTTGAGTGGCGCAGAGGCCTATCTCGTCGGCCTGAGCGTATTCTGGGGCATCGCGATCATGGGCTTCGGCCTGGCCATGCAGTCCAAGGTGCTGGTGCTCGCACCGGACGCCACCGACGTGGCCATGGCAATGTTCTCCGGCATCTACAACATCGGCATCGGCGGCGGCGCCCTGATGGGCAGCTGGGTCGGCAGCCACTTCGGCTTCGCCTGGATCGGTGCCGCTGGCGGGTTGCTGGCAACCCTGGCATTGATCGGCTACTGCCTGGCCATCCGACGCTTCGGGCAGGGCGTAACGCCTACCTGAATAGCCCATACACCGCCTGCCGTGCTTCTGATCTGCTTTTGATCTTGTCTTTGATCTTGATCTCAGGCGCCCCGTTAAACCACGCTGGCCGAACGCAGGCTTGAATCCGTGGGTAACCCGGCAGGACGCCGGGTTAGCCGTCCTGGGCCAGGGATGGCCCATGACGGCGGCCCACGGATTCAAGCCTGTGTTCGGGCACACCGAGCCTGAGCGAGGTGCCGAGTGGTGGGGCAGGAGCCCTTTTGGTTACTTTTGGGGCTCTTTTCCAAAAGTGACCCGCCGTAAGGGCGGAACCAATATCAGCCGTTACCGCAGCAACGGATATGTACCCGATCCTGTAGATACCCAAGCCCCGCCTAGAGCGGCGCAAGTCCGCCCGTGTCCCCACTTCCCATGTCACCCCCCACCCGCCAAACCCCTTAACGTCCCAGACCAGCCGGAAGCCCCCAGGCCCCCCGGCTGCGCCCGCTATTTTCCCAGGGCGCGCAGCGCACCCGATTCAAGCGGCAGCTGAAAACGGACTTTCTTCTCAACCGTGACTTATCAGGCAGGTTACCCCATGCAATTCAGCGAATTATTGGCAGCGATTTCCACCCATGCGATCCGTCTGCAAACTGAAGAGGGCGACCTGATCATCCTGGGCGACGACGAAGCCCTGAGCGACGCGCTGTGGGATCAACTGATCGCCCACAAGCCCGCACTGCTGGCGCTGGTGGCCGAGCACGGCGGTGACTGGCTGAGCCCGGCTTACCGCATCACCCCGGCCATGCTGCCGCTGGTCAACCTCGACCAGGCCGCCATCGACCGTATCGTCGCCGCAATCCCGGGTGGCGCGGCGAATGTGCAAGACATCTACCCCCTGGCGCCGCTCCAGGAAGGCATGCTCTACCACCACCTTTCGGCCGAGCAAGGCGACCCCTACGTGCTGCACGCGCAGTTTGTGTTCGACAACCGCGCACGGCTGGAGGCTTTCGCCGAAGCCTTGCAATGGGTGATCGACCGCCACGACATCCTGCGCACCTCGATGGTCTGGGAACGCCTCGACGAACCGCTGCAAGTGGTGTGGCGCAAGGCGCCGCTGGTGTGCGAAGACCTCCGCTGCGACGGCGGCGATGCGCTGGCCCAGTTGCAGGCGCGTTATGACGCGCGTACTTACCGCATGGACCTGGGCCAGGCGCCGCTGTTGCGCCTGGTCTTCGCAGACGACCCGGCCAACCAGCGGGTCGTGGCAATGCTGCTGTTCCACCACACCATCCTCGACCACACCGCCCTCGACGGGGTGCGCCATGAACTCCAGCTGTACCTGGCCGGCGAGCACGCCCTGGCCGGCGAGCCGGTGCCGTTTCGCAGCTACATCGCCCAGGTACGCCAGGGCGTCAGTGAGCAGGCTCACGAAACGTTTTTCCGCGAGATGCTGGCCGATATCGACACGCCGACGTTGCCGTTCGGCTTGCAGAATGTGCAAGGCGATGGCCACGGCGTCGATGAGGCACGTATCCCCGTCGACAGTGGCCTGAGCCGGCGCCTGCGGACCTTGGCACACCCGTTGGGGGTGAGCATGGCGAGCCTGCTGCACCTGGCCCTGGCCCGTGTGCTGAGCGTGGTATCCGGCCGTGAGGCGGTGGTGTTCGGCACGGTGATGCTCGGGCGCATGGACGCGGGCGAAGGTGGTGAACGCGCCTTGGGCATGTTCATCAATACCTTGCCGTTGCGCGTGGACGTGGGTGAGCAGGGCATCCGCGCCGGGGTCAAGGCGACCCATGCGCGCGTCACCACCTTGCTCGATCATGAACATGCCTCCCTGGCACTGGCCCAACGTTGCAGCGGCGTCGCCGCGCCGACGCCGCTGTTCAGTGCGATGCTTAACTATCGTCACAGCGCGGCCACCGATATGGCGGCCGTCATCGAGGTCGCCCCCGGCATCCAGGTGTTGGGCGCCGAGGAGCGCACCAACTACCCGCTGACGGTCAACGTCGATGACCTGGGCGAAGACCTTGCACTGAGCGTGATCGTCGAGGCTTCCATCGGCGCAGGGCGGGTGGCCGGCTACCTGCATACGGCCCTCGAAAGCCTGGCCGATGCGTTGGAGCAGCGACCGGATATGCCGCTCAGCGGCCTGAACATACTGCCCGACGCCGAACGCCAGACCCTCCTGCACGGTCTCAACCAAAGCCCCACGCATCATGCCGATAACGCCCTGATCCATCAGCAAGTCGAAGCCCATGCCGCCGCCCACCCCGAGGCGGTCGCGCTGCGTTTCGATAACCGGCGTCTGACCTACCGTCAACTCAACGAACGCGCCAACCAGGTGGCTCACCGCCTGCTGGCCCAAGGCGTGCGCCCCGACGACCGCGTGGCGATCTGCGTTGAGCGTGGCCTGGAAATGATCATCGGCCTGCTGGGCATTCTCAAGGCCGGCGCTGGTTACGTGCCGATCGACCCGGCTTACCCGCTGGAACGTATCGCCTTCACCTTGCACGACAGCGAGCCGGTGGCCGTGCTGGTGCAGGCCAACACCGCGCACTTGGTCGGTGAGCTGACGCAGATCGACCTCAACCACCTGGGCCAGGAATCCATCGTCAACCCGCGACTGGCGTTGAGCCCGGCCAACCTGGCCTACGTGATCTACACCTCCGGTTCCACCGGCTTGCCCAAGGGCGTGATGATCGAACACCGCCAGGTGGCGCGGTTGTTCACGGCTACCGAGCACTGGTTTGGCTTCAATGCCAACGATGTGTGGGCCTTGTTCCATTCCTTTGCCTTCGACTTCTCGGTGTGGGAAATCTGGGGCGCGCTGATGCACGGCGGCCAGTTGCTGATCGTGCCGCAACTGGTCAGCCGCTCGCCGGATGAGTGCTACACGCTGCTCTGCGAGGCGGGCGTGAGCATCCTCAACCAGACGCCCAGCGCGTTCCGGCAGTTGATCGCCGCCCAAGGCCGCAGCCCTGCAGCGCACTCTCTGCGCCAGGTGATTTTTGGCGGTGAAGCCCTGGAGCCGGGCCTGCTCAAGCCTTGGTATGCCCGCGCAATCAATGCCGGCACGCAACTGGTGAACATGTACGGCATCACCGAAACTACCGTGCACGTGACCTATCGTGCCCTGCAGGCGGCGGATGCCCAACTGGTGGGCGTCAGCCCGATTGGCGTGCGTATTCCCGACTTGCAGTTGTACGTGCTCGACGCGGCTCGCGAGCCGTTGCCGTTTGGCGTGGCCGGCGAGTTGTACGTCGGCGGTGCCGGTGTCGCACGCGGCTACTTGAACCGGCCGGCGCTGAACGCCGAACGCTTCCTCACCGACCCGGTCACCGGCCAGCGCCTGTACAAGACCGGTGACCTGGGCCGCCTGCTGGCCGACGGCAGCGTTGAATACCTGGGGCGCAACGACGACCAGGTGAAGATCCGCGGCTTCCGCATCGAACTGGGCGAAATCGAAGCGCGCCTGGCTACCGCCGACGGCGTGCGTGACGCCGTGGTGATTGCCCGTGAGGATGAACCGGGCGACAAACGCCTGGTGGCCTATGTGATTGCCGACGGCGAACTCAGCACCGCCGCCTTGCGCGATCATCTACTGCGCAGCCTGGCTGACTACATGGTGCCCAGCGCCTTCGTACGGCTGGACCAGTTGCCGCTCACCCCCAACGGCAAGCTCGACCGCAAGGCGTTGCCCGCCCCGGATACCGATGCGCTGGTGCGCCGTGGTTATGCCGCCCCGCAGGGTGCGGTGGAAACCACCATCGCCGGCCTCTGGCAAGAGCTGCTCAAGCTCGACCGCGTGGGGCGTGACGATAACTTCTTCGAGCTGGGCGGGCACTCGTTGCTGGCGGTCAAGTTGATCGAACGCATGCGCCAGGCCGACCTCAGTGCCGATGTGCGCGTGCTGTTCGGCCAGCCCACCCTGGCCGCGTTGGCGGCGGCGGTGGGCGGGCAGCGGGAGGTCCAGGTCCCGGCCAATCTCATCAGCGCAACCTGCGAACAGATCACGCCGCAGATGCTGCCGTTGGTAGAGCTGGACCAGGCGGCGATCGACCACATCATCGCCGGCGTACCCGGCGGCCTTGGCAACGTGCAGGACATCTACGGCCTGGCCCCGTTGCAAGCCGGCATCCTCTACCACCACCTGGCAACCACCGAGGGCGATCCCTACGTGTTGCAGGTGCAGTTGCGCTTCACCGACCAGGCCGCAGTGGACGCGTTCGTCCAGGCGCTGCATCGCGTGATCGAACGCAATGACATCCTGCGCACCGGCATTCTCTGGGAGGGCCTGGAGGAACCGGTGCAAGTGGTACTGCGCCAGGCGCCGCTGGCCGTCGAGCGCCTGGAAAGCCCGGGCCAGGATGCGTTGGCGCAACTGCAGCAGCGCTTTGACCCGCGCCACTATCGCCTCGACCTGTCGCGCGCCTCACTGATGCGCTTTGCCTATGCCCAGGCGCCGGACGGGTTGGTCGGCATCCTGTTGTTGCACCACATCCTGCTCGACCACACCGCGCTGCAAGTGCTGGTACAGGAGATGAGCGCCAGCCTGTCCGGCGATGACGCGCACTTGCCGGAACCGGTGCAGTACCGCAATTACGTGGCCCAGGCGCGCCTCGGCGTGACCCAGGCGCAGCACGAAGCCTTCTTCAGCGACATGCTCGGCGATCTCGATGAGCCCACCCTGGCGTTCGGCCTGCAGGACGTGAACGGCGACGGCAGCGGCATCCTCGAAGCCCACCTGCCTCTGGAACCGTCGCTTAGCCAGGGCCTGCGCGAACAGGCGCGGCAACTGGGCGTGAGCACTGCCAGCCTGGTGCACCTGGCCTGGGCGCAGGTGCTGGGCCAGGTGTCCGGCCAGCAGGATGTGGTGTTCGGCACCGTGTTGCTGGGCCGCATGCAGGGCGGCGAGGGCGCCGACCGCGCACTGGGCATGTTCATCAATACCTTGCCGCTGCGGGTCAGCCTCGGCACTGTCGGCGTACAGGCCGGGGTGCGCGCCACCCATGCGCGGCTGGCGCAATTGCTCGGGCATGAGCACGCCTCGTTGTCCCTGGCCCAGCGTTGCAGCGGTGTGCCGGGTTCATTGCCGCTGTTCAGCACGCTGCTCAACTACCGCCACAGCGCGCCGGATGAAGCCCCGGGCGACAGCCCGTTCGCCGCTGCGGGCATTCAAATCCTCAGTTCCGAAGAGCGCAGCAACTACCCCCTGGTCCTCAACGTCGATGACTTGGGCAGCGGGTTCGCGCTCACGGTGCAAGGCGTGGCCAGCCTGGATGTGCAACGTGTGGGCGAATACATGCTCACCGCATTGCGCCACCTGGTCAGCGCCTTGCAGCAAGCGCCGACCACGCCGTTGCAGGCGGTGTCGATCCTGCCGCCTGCCGAGCGTCATCAACTGCTGGTGACGTTCAACGCCACCCACCGCGAATACCCGTCGCAACTCACCGTGCAGCAACTGTTCGAAGCCCAGGCGCTGGCCCGGCCGGAGGCGGTGGCGGCTGTGCACGGCGCGTTGTCGCTGAGTTACCGTGACCTTAACCGGCGCGCCAACCGCTTGGCCCATCACTTGCTCCAGCAAGGCGTGCAGCCTGGCGAAAGCGTGGCGATTGCCCTGCCGCGCTCCCTCGATCTACTGGTGTGTCAGTTGGCGATCCTCAAGTGCGCGGCGGTGTATGTGCCGCTGGACATCAACGCCCCGGTGGAACGCCAGGCGTTCATGGTGCAGGACAGTGGCGCACACCGGGTGCTCACGACCCTGGCCGACCTGAATCTGGAGGCGCAGTCAGCGCGCAATCCGGACCTGGCGCAAAGCTCGGAAAGCGTGGCGTACATCCTCTACACCTCCGGCTCCACCGGCGCCCCGAAGGGTGTGCAAGTGCCGCACCGCGCCATCTCGCGCCTGGTGCTCAACAACGGTTACGCTGATTTCAACGAGCGCGACCGCGTGGCCTTCGCCTCCAACCCGGCGTTCGATGCGAGCACCCTCGACGTGTGGGCACCGTTGCTCAATGGCGGTTGTGTGGTGGTGGTCGACCAGGCCGTGCTGCTGTCCCAGGCGGCGTTCGCCGCATTGCTGCAGGAGCAGGCCGTCAGTGTGTTGTGGATGACCGCCGGGCTGTTCCATCAGTACGCCGATGCGCTGATGCCGGTGTTGCCTCAGTTGCGTTACCTGATCGTCGGCGGCGACGTCCTCGACCCGCTGGTGATCGGCCGCGTGCTCCGGCACGGCAAGCCCCGGCACCTGCTTAACGGCTACGGGCCGACCGAAGCCACCACGTTCTCCACCACCCACGAAATCACTGCGGTGGGCGAGGGCGGCATCCCCATCGGCCGGCCAATCGCGAATGCCCAGGCCTATGTGCTCGACGCCCGTCAACAACCGCTGCCGCTGGGCGTGGTCGGTGAGCTATATATCGGCGGTGCGGGTGTGGCCAGGGGGTACTTGAACCAGCCGCAACTGACCGCCGAAAAATTCATCGCCAACCCCTTTGGTGACGGCCTGCTGTACCGCACAGGCGACCTGGCAAGCTGGCAGGCCGACGGCACGTTGCTCTACCAGGGGCGCAATGACCTGCAATTGAAGATTCGCGGCTTCCGTATCGAACCGGGCGAAATCGAGACGTGCCTGGCCACGTTTGCCGGGGTCAAGGACGCCGTGGTGCTGGCCCGCGAAGACCAGCCTGGCGACAAGCGCCTGGTGGCGTACTACACCGGCGAGGCGGCGTTGCCGATTGAAGCATTGCGCGCTCACCTGCAAGCGCGTTTGCCGGATTACATGGTGCCTTCGGCCTACGTCTGGCTCGCGCTGTTGCCCCTGACCGCCAACGGCAAACTGGATCGCAAGGGCTTGCCGGCACCGGACCAGAGTGCGCTGCTCAGCCGTGGCTACGAGGCGCCGGAAGGCGAAGTGGAAACCCTGCTGGCGCAGATCTGGCAGGACCTGCTCAAGCTGGAACGCGTGGGGCGTCACGACCATTTCTTCGAGCTGGGCGGGCATTCGTTGCTCGCCGTCAGCCTGATCGAACGCATGCGCCAGGTGGGCCTGAGCGCCGATGTGCGTGTGCTGTTCAGCCAGCCGAGCCTGGCCGCGTTGGCGGCGGCGGTCGGCAGCGGCCGCGAGGTCGTGGTGCCGGCCAATGGCATCCCGGCGGGTTGCACGCACATCGAGCCGGCGATGCTGAGCCTGGTGCAACTCGATCAGGCGGCGATCGAGCGGATCGTCGCCAGCGTCCCGGGGGGCGCGGCGAATGTGCAGGATATCTACCCGCTGGCACCGCTGCAGGAAGGCATCCTTTATCACCACATCAGCGCCGAGCAGGGCGATCCCTACCTGTTGCAGTCGCGCATGGCGTTCGACAGCCTTGAACGCTTGCAGGGCTTCATGGGCG
This sequence comes from Pseudomonas palleroniana, assembly GCF_022836895.1. Lineage (NCBI taxonomy): Bacteria > Pseudomonadati > Pseudomonadota > Gammaproteobacteria > Pseudomonadales > Pseudomonadaceae > Pseudomonas > Pseudomonas palleroniana. The sequence continues at coordinate 3,101,866 of NZ_CP092411.1, forward strand.
CGCTGCAACAGGTGGTTGCGCGCCACGATATCTTGCGCACGGGTGTGGTCTGGGAAGGCTTGGACAGCCCGGTGCAAGTGGTGTGGCGTGACGCCCAGCTGGTGGTGCAAGAGGTCGCCCTGGACCCGGCGGACGGCAGTGTCATCGAACAACTGCACGCGCGTTTCGACGCCCGCCACTACCGCCTGGACATCACCCAGGCGCCGCTGCTGCGCATGGTCTATGCGCAGGACCCGAGCCATCAGCGAGTCGCGGCGATCCTGCTGTTCCACCACCTGGCGCTGGACCATACCGCCATGGCCGTGGTCGGCCAGGAAATGCGCGCCTGCCTGCTCGATCAGGCCGATGCCTTGCCTGCGCCGTCGCCGTTTCGCAACTATGTGGCCCAGGCACGCCTGGGGGTGAGCGTGGCGGAGCATGAACAGTTCTTCCGCGAAATGCTCGCCGATGTCGATGAACCGACCTTGCCCTTTGGCGTGCAGGATGTGCAGGGCGACGGGCGGGATATCGAAGAAGCCGAGCAACCGCTGGAGGCAGCCCTGGCGCTGCGGGTGCGTGAGCAGGCGCGCCTGCTGGGCGTCAGCGCGGCGAGCCTGATGCATCTGGCCTGGGCGCAGGTGCTGGGGCTGGTGTCCGGGCGCGACGACGTGGTGTTCGGCACCGTGTTGATGGGCCGCATGCAGGCCGGCGACGGTGCCGACCGTGCGCTGGGCATGTTCATCAATACCTTGCCGCTGCGGGTCAATGTGGCCGCCGGCGCGGCGGTGGCGGTCAAGGCCACCCATGCGCGCTTGAGTGCATTGCTCGGCCACGAACATGCGTCGCTGGCCCTGGCGCAACGTTGCAGCGGCGTGGCGGCGGCCATGCCGCTGTTCAGCGCGCTGCTCAATTACCGCCATAGCACGCCTGACGAAATGGCCCGCGACGGCCAGGGCATCTGGCAAGGCGTGCAATTGTTGGGCGGTGAAGAACGCAGCAACTACCCACTGACCTTGAGTGTCGATGACCTGGGAACGGGCTTTGCCCTGAGTGTGCTGGCGCTGCCGCAGATCGGCGCCCAGCGCCTGTGCGGCTACATGCACGGCGCCATCGAGCAACTGGTCGCGACCCTGGAAAGCGGCGCCACCACCGCGCTCAATCAGCTGTCGATCCTGCCGGCGGCGGAGCGCGAAACCCTGTTGCGCGAGTTCAACAACACTGCAGTGGATTTCCCCACCGGGCACACCGTGCATGGCGCCTTTGAAGCCCAGGTCGAGCGCCAGCCCAACGCGATTGCCGTGCAGCAAGAGGAGGAGTCGCTGACCTATCAGCAACTCAATCAACGCGCCAACCAGTTGGCTCATCACCTGCTGCAACAGGGTGTGCAGCCGGATGACCGCGTGGCGCTGTGCTGCCGTCGCGGCCCGCAGATGCTGGTCGGGTTGCTGGGCATTCTCAAGGCCGGCGCCGGGTATGTGCCCATCGACCCGGCTTACCCCGCCGAGCGTATCGCCTACCTGTTGCAGGACAGCGCCCCGGTGGCGGTGCTGGCCGAGGCCGGCACCCGTGACCTGCTCGGTGCGGTGCCCACCGTGGACCTGCAGAGCGACCGTTGGCAGCACCACCCCGTCAGCAACCCGCAACTGCCGACCCTGACCCCCGCGCACCTGGCCTACGTGATCTACACCTCCGGCTCCACCGGCCAGCCCAAGGGCGTGATGGTGGAACACCGCACCGTGGAAAACCTGGTGCACTGGCACTGCGAAGCCTTCGGCCTGGATGCGCGCAGCCACACCAGCAGTGTCGCCGGTTTCGGCTTTGATGCGATGGCCTGGGAAGTCTGGCCAGCACTCTGCGCCGGCGCGACCCTGCACCTGCCGCCGGCCCAAATGGGTAATGAGAACATCGACGCACTGCTCGACTGGTGGCTGGCACAGCCGCTGGATGTGAGCTTCCTGCCCACGCCCGTGGCCGAGTACGCCTTCAGCCAGAACCTGCTGCACCCGACGTTGCGCATCCTGCTGATCGGTGGTGACCGCCTGCGCCAGTTCACCCAGGAACGACGCTTTGCGGTGATCAATAACTACGGCCCCACCGAAGCCACGGTGGTCGCCACTTCCGGCCGCGTGCGCGCCGGGCAGGTGCTGCACATCGGCAGGCCGATCGCCAATGCTCACACCTACCTGCTCGATGCGCAGTTGCGCCCGGTGCCGGTCGGTGTGGTCGGCGAGTTGTACGTGGGCGGTTGCGGTGTGGCGCGGGGCTATCTGAACCGCGCGGACCTGACCGCCGAGCGTTTCCTGCAAGACCCGTTCAACCCTGGGCGCATGTACCGCACCGGCGACCTGGCGCGCTGGTTGCCCGACGGCAATCTCGAGTACCTGGGCCGTAACGACGACCAGGTGAAAGTGCGCGGCGTACGCGTTGAACTGGGCGAAATCGAAAGCCGCCTGGCCGCCTTGCCTGGCGTTGACGAAGCGGTGGTGCTGGTGCGTGACGCTCGCCTGGTGGCCTGGTTTACCGCGCAGCAAGCGCCGGCCATCGAGACGCTGCGCGAGCAACTGCAAGCGCAACTGCCGGACGCACTGGTGCCGGTCGCCTACGTCAAGCTCGACGCGTGGCCCCTGACCGCCAACGGCAAGCTGGACCGCAAGGCCCTGCCGGAGCCCGATCAGGCCGCGCTACTCAGTCGCGACTACGAGGCGCCCCAGGGCGATGTGGAAACCACCCTGGCGCGGATCTGGGCCGAGGTGCTGCAAGTGGAGCGTGTCGGGCGCCATGACCACTTCTTTGAGCTGGGCGGGCATTCGTTGCTGGCCGTCAGCCTGATCGAACGCATGCGCCAGGTCGGCCTGAGCGCCGACGTGCGCGTATTGTTCAGTCAGCCGACGTTGGCCGCCCTGGCCGGCGCCGTGGGCAGTGGTCGCGAAGTGCAGGTGCCGCCCAACCGGATTGCCGCCGATTGTGCGCGCATTACCCCGGATATGCTGACCCTGGTCGACCTCGATCAATCGACCCTCGACCAGGTGGTCAACCAGGTGCCCGGTGGCGCGGTCAATGTGCAGGATATCTACCCGCTGGCGCCGTTGCAGGAAGGCATGCTGTATCACTACCTCAGCGCCGAGCAGGGCGACCCATACCTGCTGCAATCGCACCTGGCCTTTGATTGCCTCGAGCGCCTGCAAGCCTTTGCCCAGGCGCTGCAACAGGTGATCGACCGTCACGATATCCTGCGCACCGGCGTGGTCTGGGAGGGCCTGGTGCAGCCGCTGCAAGTGGTGTGGCGCCGTGCCGAGTTGCCGCTGGAAGAGTTGCAGTTGGACGGTGATGTGTTGGCGGCGCTGTACGCACACTCCGATGCCCGCCGCTATCGCCTGGATATCCGCCAGGCCCCGCTGATTCGTTTGATGTTCGCCCAGGACCCGGCCAACCAACGCGTAGTGGCGGCGTTGCTGTATCACCACATTGCGCTGGACCACACCGCGTTCGACGTGGTGCTTCGCGAAATGCAGGGCCATTTGCTCGGCCACGCCGCGCCAACCGTCGCCCCCATGCCGTACCGCAACTACGTGGCTCAGGCGCGCCTGGGCGTCAGCGAGCAGGAGCACGAAGCGTTCTTCCGCGAGATGCTCGGCGACGTCGATGAGCCGACCTTGCCGTTCGGTTTGCAGGATGTGCGCGGCGACGGCCGTGAGATCGAGGAACACTGCCTGCGCCTGGACAGCGAGCTCAACCGCCGCCTGCGCGCCCAAGCCAGGTTGCTTGGCGTGAGCAGCGCAAGCCTGTTCCACCTGGCCTGGGGCCAAGTGCTGGCGGCTACGTCGGGCCGCCACAGCGTGGTGTTCGGCACGGTGCTGGTCGGGCGCATGCAAGGCGGCGAGGGCGCCGACAGGGCGCTCGGGGTATTTATCAATACCTTGCCGCTGCGCCTGGATATCGATGCGCAAGGCGCCCGTGTGGCCGTGCGGGCCACCCATGCGCGGCTGACCGCGTTGCTCGGGCATGAACACGCGTCCCTGGCCCTGGCCCAGCGTTGCAGTGGGGTGGCGGCACCGGCGCCGTTGTTCAGCTCGATGCTCAACTATCGCCATCGCGGCGCCGCTACGCGTGCCGCCGAGGCACAGCAGGCGTGGGAAGGCATGCAGACGCTGGTCAACGATGGGCGCACCAACTACCCGCTGACGTTGAACGTGGATGACCTGGGCGATGGCTACGACGTCACCGCCCTGGCGCAGTTCGATGCGCAGCGCGTGTGCGGTTATATGCAGACGGCCCTGGCGGGCCTGGTTGACGCCTTGGAGCAGGCACCGCACCAGGCGCTCAATCGTCTGCCGGTCCTGGGCCACGACGAGCGCCAGAAACTGCTGGTGGCGTTCAACGCCACCGATGTCAGCTACAACCTCGACCAGACCCTGCACGGTCTGTTCGAGGCGCAGGTGGCGAAAACGCCGAATGCGCCGGCGGTCAAGGCCGCTGAGCAGCAACTGAGCTACGCAGAGCTTAATGAACGTGCCAACCGCCTGGCCCATCACCTGCGGGAACTCGGAGTACAGCCGGATTCACACGTGGGTATCTGCGTCGAGCGGGGCCTGGACATGGTGGTCGGCCTGCTGGCCATCCTCAAGGCAGGTGGCGCCTACGTGCCGCTGGACCCGGCGTACCCGTTGGAGCGCATCGCCTACATGCTGCAAGACAGCGCACCGGTGGTGGTGCTGGCACAAGGTGCCACCCGCGCGTTGTTGGGCGACGTGCCGCTGCTTGATCTGGACCAGGTCACCTGGCAGCACCAGCCCGCCACCAACCCCCAGGTGCCGGGCCTGAGCGCCCGGCACTCGGCCTATGTGATCTACACCTCGGGTTCCACGGGTCAGCCCAAAGGCGTGATCAACGAACACGCCGGCGTGGTCAACCGTTTGCTGTGGATGCAGGACGCCTATGGCCTCAAGGCCGATGACAGGGTGTTGCAGAAAACCCCGTTCAGTTTCGACGTGTCGGTGTGGGAATTCTTCTGGCCGCTGTTGAGCGGTGCGCGCCTGGTCATGGCGCGCCCGGGTGGGCACAAAGACCCGGCGTACCTGTGCGACGTGATCGAGGCCGAACACATCACCACCTTGCACTTTGTACCGTCGATGCTCGATGTGTTTCTGGCCCATGGCGATGTTGGCCAGGCCAGCGGGCTGGTGCGGGTGATGTGCAGTGGCGAAGCGTTGCCGGGCAGCCTGGTGCGCCGCTTCAAGCAGCAGTTGCCGGGGATCGGCCTGTACAACCTGTATGGCCCGACAGAAGCGGCGGTGGACGTGACGGCCTGGAACTGCGCACGCCCCGAGGTACCGGACAACACGCCGATCGGCAAACCCATCGCCAACACTCGCATGTATGTGCTGGATGCACAGTTGCAGCCGGTGCCGCTGGGCGTGGTCGGTGAGTTGTTCATCGGTGGGGTGCAAGTGGCGCGGGGTTACCTGAACCGTCCGCAGTTGACCGCCGAACGCTTTCTCAAAGACCCGTTCAGCAACGGGCGCCTGTACCGTACCGGCGACATCGGGCGCTGGTTGCCCGACGGCAATATCGAATACCTGGGCCGTAACGATGACCAGGTGAAGATCCGTGGCCTGCGCATTGAACTGGGCGAAATCCAGGCGCGCCTGCTGGAGCACGCGCAGGTCAATGAAGCGGCGGTGGTGGCCCGCGAAGAGCGGCTGATTGCCTACTACACCGGCGTGCACAGCGACATCGAAACACTGCGCGCCCATCTGTTGCAGCACCTGCCGGACTTTATGGTGCCCGCCCTGTTCGTGCACCTCGACGCGCTGCCGCTGAGCCCCAACGGCAAGCTTGACCGCAAGGCGTTGCCGCTGCCGGGCATGGAGGCATTGAATGTGCGCGAATACCAGGCGCCGCAAGGTCACACCGAAACCCTGCTGGCCCGGCTGTGGGCCGAGCTGCTTGGCGTGGAGCGGGTAGGGCGCCATGACAATTTCTTTGAACTGGGCGGGCATTCACTGCTCGCCGTGAGCTTGATCGGGCGCTTGCGCCAGGAAGGCATGGAAGCCGATGTGCGGGCGCTGTTCGAACAGCCGACCCTGGCGGGCTACGCCGCCGTCATCGAACAAATGGAGATCGTCCTGTGAGCATCCTCGAACTACTGGCGACGCTGCAAACCAAGGGTGTCCAATTGGCGCTCAAGGGTGAGCAGTTGTCGGTGCAAGGCAATAAACAAGCGTTGCAAGACCCGGCGCTGCTGGCCGCATTGCGCGAACACAAACCGGCGCTGATCGAGTTGATCAAAGATGGCGAGTACTCGGCGACCAAGGCCGGTGAAATAACGGTGCCGGCCAATGGCATCCCGCGGGGCGCCGAGCGCATCACCCCGGCGATGTTGAGCCTGTCGACGCTGAGCCAGGAGGAGATCGACGGTCTCGTCGCCACGGTCGATGGCGGTGTCGCGAATATCCAGGACATCTACCCGTTGGCGCCGCTGCAGGAAGGCATCCTGTTTCATCACGTCAGCGCCGAGCACGGTGACCCGTATGTGATGCAGTCGCAGTTCGCCTTCGACAGCCTTGAGCGTTTCGACGCGTTTGCCCAGGCCCTGCAGGCCGTCATGGACCGGCACGACATCCTGCGTACCAGCGTGGTCTGGGAAGGCTTGCGCGAGCCCTCGCAAGTGGTCTGGCGCCAGGCTCGCCTGCCGGTGCAGGCCCTTGAGCTGGACCCCGCCGATGGCGACATCGCGGCGCAACTGCACGGGCTGTTCGACGTTCGTCACTATCGTCTCGACGTGACCCGGGCGCCGTTGCTGCGCCTGGTGCGCGCCGATGACCCGGTGAATGCGCGGATTGTCGCCACCTTGCTGTTTCACCACATGGCTCTGGACCACAGCGCCCTTGAAGTGGTGTGCCATGAACTGCAGGCGTGCCTGTTGGGGCAGGGCGCGGCGCTCGGTCAGCCGGTGCCGTTTCGCAACTATGTGGCCCAGGCGCGACTGGGGGTCAGCGAGCAGGAGCACGAGGCGTTCTTCCGCCAGATGCTCGGCGATATCAGCGAGCCGACCTTGCCGTTCGGCTTGCAGGATGTACAGGGCGATGCCCGTGGCATCACTGAAGTCAGCCTGCCGCTGTCGCCGCAGCTGGGGCAGCGCCTGCGTGCACAGGCACGGCTGTTGGCGGTGAGCGCCGCCAGCCTGTTCCATATGGGCTGGGCACAGGTGCTGGGCGTGCTCGCCGGCAAGCGGCAGGTGGTATTCGGCACGGTCTTGATGGGCCGTATGCAAGGCAGCCATGACACCGAGCGTGCGCTGGGAATCTTCATCAACACCTTGCCGTTTCGCGTGGACGTGGATGACCAGGACGTGCGTGCCGGGGTCAAGACCACGCACGTGCGCCTGGCCACCTTGCTGCGCCATGAACATGCGGCGCTCGCCCTGGCGCAGCGTTGCAGTGGGGTGGTGGCACCGACGCCGTTGTTCAGCGCCTTGCTCAACTACCGTCACAGCGCGTCGGCCGCCAGTGAGCAGGCGTTATCGGCCTGGGCGGGCATCATCGCGCTCAGCGCCGAGGAGCGCACCAACTACCCGTTGACCTTGAGCGTGGATGACTTCGGCGAAGGCTTTGGCCTGAGCCTGCTGGCCAGCACCCAAGTGGACCCGCAACGCGTCTGCGCCTACCTGCAAACCGCCCTGGAAAACCTGGTGACGGCGCTGGAGCAGGCGCCCCACACCGCGCTCAACCAGATCGCGGTCGTACCTGCCTGCGAACAACAGCTGCTGCTGGAGCAGTTCAATGCGACCCAGGCCGACTTCCCCCAGGGCACCTCGGTGCACGCGCGCATCGAGGCCCAGGCCGCGCTCACGCCCGACGCCGTTGCCGCCGTGCACCAAGGCCGACAACGCACCTATGCCGAGCTGAACCAGCAAGCCAACCTGCTGGCTCATCACCTGATCGCGCTGGGCGTGCAGCCCGACGACCGCGTGGCCATCGTCGCCCGCCGTGGCCTGGACACCCTGGCCGGGTTGCTGGCGATCCTCAAGGCAGGGGCCTGCTATGTGCCGGTGGACCCCTCCCACCCGGCCGAGCGCCTGAACTACCTGCTGAGCGACAGCGCCCCGGTGGCGGTACTGACCCAACAGGCGTTGCTCGAGCGTCTGCCGGTGCTGGACGTGCCGGTGATCAACCTGGATCGCTACACCTGGCAGCACCATTCGGCGAATAATCCCAAGACCGGCGTCACACCGTCGAACCTGGCATACGTGATCTACACCTCCGGTTCCACCGGCCTGCCCAAGGGCGTGATGGTGGAACACCACACCGTGACCAACCTGGTGGACTGGCATTGCCACGCCTTTGACCTGTGTGCCGGGCGCCATACCGCCAGCGTGGCCGGGTTCGGCTTTGACGCGATGGCCTGGGAAGTGTGGCCGGCACTGTGTGTGGGCGCGACCCTGCACTTGGCACCGACCCAGGAGGGCGGTGAAGACATCGACGCCTTGCTGGCGTGGTGGGCCGCGCAACCTCTGGATGTATGCTTCCTGCCGACACCGGTGGCCGAGTACGCCTTCAGCCAACAGATCGAACATCCGACGCTGCGCACCCTGTTGATCGGCGGCGACCGCCTGCGCCAGTTTGCGCGGGCGCAGCGCTTTGCATTGATCAACAACTATGGCCCCACCGAAGCCACGGTGGTTGCCACTTCCGGCAAGGTCGAAGTGGGGCAGCCGCTGCATATCGGCAAACCCATCGCCAATGCCACGGTTTACGTGCTGGACGAACAACAACGCCCGGTGCCCCTGGGCGTGGCGGGCGAATTGTATGTGGGCGGCAAGGGCGTGGCGCGCGGTTACCTGAACCGCCCGGAACTGACCGCAGAACGCTTCCTGCAGGACCCGTTCAACGGCGGGCGCATGTACCGCAGCGGCGATCTGGTGCGTTGGCTGCCGGACGGCAACCTCGAGTACCTGGGGCGTAATGACGACCAGGTGAAAATCCGCGGCATGCGCATCGAGTTGGGCGAGATCGAAACCCAACTGAACCAACTGCCCGGCATCCTCGAAGCCGTGGTGCTGGTGCGTGACGAGCGGCTGGTGGCTTATTTCACCGAGAAGCCGCAGTTGGACCCGCTGACGGTGGCAGGCATCCGTGCCCATCTGGTGGCGCACCTGCCGGACTACATGGTGCCGGTGGCCTTCGTGAAACTCGACGCGTTGCCGCTGACCGCCAACGGCAAGCTCGACCGCAAGGCCCTGCCGGCGCCGGACATGGCGGCGGTGTTTAGCCGTGAATACGTGGCGCCCCAAGGCGAAATCGAAACCCAGCTGGCGCAGATCTGGGCCGATGTGCTGCAGGTCGAGCGCGTGGGGCGGCACGACCATTTCTTCGAACTGGGCGGGCACTCGTTGCTGGCCATGCGCATGGTGTCCCAGGTACGCCAGCGCCTGGGCGTGGAGCTGTTGCTGGGGGACTTGTTTGCCAACGCCGAACTTGCCGCCGTCAGCGACGTGTTGGCCCAGGCCGGCCGCAGCACCTTGCCGGACATCCTCCCGGCCAACCGCGATGAACACATCCCGCTGTCCTTCGCCCAGCAGCGCCTGTGGTTCCTGGCGCTGATGGAAGGCGCCAACACCGCCTACAACATCCCCATTGGCCTGCGCCTGCGCGGGCAGTTGCACGTAGAGGCGTTGCAACGCGCACTGGCACGCATCGTTGCGCGGCATGAAACCCTGCGCAGCCGTTTCGCCCAGCACGGTGACGATGCCCAAGTGCTGGTGGTTCCGGCCGAGGAGATGCTGCCCCTGCAAGTACAGGACCTGCGCCGCCATCCGCAACCGCAACAGGCGCTGGACGCGCTGATCCAGGGCGAAGCGTCGGCGCCGTTCGACCTGGAGCGTGGCCCGTTGCTGCGCGGACGCCTGGTGGTGATGGCCGACGATCACCATGTGTTGCTGTTGACCCTGCACCACATCGTTTCCGATGGCTGGTCCATGAGCGTGCTGACCCGTGAGCTGATGGCGCTGTACCGGGCGTTCAGCCACGGCCAGCCAGACCCGTTGCCGCCGCTGCCGATCCAGTACGGCGACTTTGCCGTGTGGCAGCGTATGTGGTTGAGCGGTGAAGTGCTGCAGCGCCAGAGCGCCTATTGGCAACAGGCGCTGGACGGCGCCCCGGCCTTGCTCACGCTGCCCACCGATCGCCCGCGCCCGGCGCAGCAGGACTATGCCGGCAACAGCGTCGCCGTGCGCCTGGATGAACGCCTCACGGCCGGGCTCAAGGCCTTGAGCCAGCGGCATGGCACCACGCTGTACATGACCTTGATGGCGGCCTGGGCGTCGTTGTTGGCGCGGTTGTCCGGGCAGCAGGACCTGGTGATCGGCTCGCCGGTGGCCAACCGCACGCGCAGCGAGGTGGAAGGGCTGATCGGGCTGTTCGTCAACACCCTGGCGGTGCGCATCGATACCTCGGGTGAGTTGAGCACCGAGGCCCTGCTGGCGCGGGTCAAGCGCCTGACGCTGGCGGCCCAGGCCCATCAGGACCTGCCGTTCGAACAAGTGGTGGAGATTACCCGCCCGGTGCGCAGCCTGGCGCACAGCCCGCTGTTCCAGACCCTGCTGACCTGGCAGGACAGCAGCGCCCCGGCCCTGGCGCTGGGTGAACTGGCGTTAGAGAGCATTGTGGAGAACAGCCACTTTGCCAAGTTCGATCTGTCCCTGGACCTGGGAGAAGTGCAGGGCACTTTGATCGGATCGCTGGAATACGCCGTGGCGCTGTTCGATGAATCGACAATCGAGCGTTACGTCGGTTACTTCAAGCGGGTCTTGCAGGCCATGGTCGATAACGACCAGGCCGTGCTGGAACATGCGCCGCTGCTGGATGAGCGCGAGCGCCATCACCTGCTGTTCGACTTCAACGCCACGCAGGTCGATTACAACCTCGACCAGACCCTGCATGGGTTGTTCGAGGCTCAGGTCGAGCGTTCACCGCACGCCGTGGCCGTCAAGGCCGGGGATCGGCAGTTGACCTACGCCGAACTCAATGCACAAGCCAATCGGTTGGCCCATCACCTGATGGCGTTGGGCGTGCAACCGGGCGCGCGGGTCGCTATCTGCGTGGAGCGCGGCCTGGAAATGGTGGTCGGCCTGTACGCGATTCTCAAGGCCGGTGCCGGCTATGTACCGTTGGACCCGGCCTACCCGGTGGAGCGCATCGCCTACATGCTCAAGGACAGCGCGCCTTGGGTAGTGCTGGCCCAGGGCACGACGCATACCTTGCTCGGCCAGGTGCCGGTGGTCGACCTGGACCGCCCGACCTGGCAGCACCTGTCGGCCAACAATCCCCAGGTAGCCAGCCAGACCGCGTATGTGATCTACACCTCCGGCTCCACCGGCCAGCCCAAGGGCGTCATCAACGAGCACGCGGGGGTGGTCAACCGTCTGCTGTGGATGCAGGACGAATACGGGCTGACCGCCGATGATACGGTGCTGCAGAAAACCCCGTTCAGTTTCGATGTGTCGGTGTGGGAGTTCTTCTGGCCGCTGTTCACCGGCGCACGCCTGGTGATGGCGCGCCCGGGCGGACACAAAGACCCGGCCTACCTGTGCGAGGTGATCGAGGCCGAACGCATCACCACCTTGCACTTTGTGCCGTCGATGCTCGAGGTGTTCCTCGCTCATGACGATCTGAGCCAGGCCGCTGCGCTGGTGCGGGTGATGTGCAGTGGCGAAGCGTTGCCGGGCAGCCTGGTGCGCCGCTTCAAGCAGCAGTTACCGGGGATCGCCCTGTACAACCTGTATGGCCCGACAGAAGCGGCGGTGGATGTGACGGCGTGGAACTGCGCCGGGCCGCTGACCCCGGACAACACGCCGATCGGCAAGCCGATTGCCAATACCCGCATGTACCTGCTGGACGCGCAGTTGCAGCCGGTACCGCTGGGCGTGGTCGGTGAATTGTTTATCGGCGGTGTGCAAGTGGCGCGGGGTTACCTGAACCGCCCGGAACTGACGGCCGAGCGCTTCCTCGACGACCCGTTCACCCACGGGCGCCTGTATCGCACCGGGGACGTGGGCCGCTATTTGCCCGACGGCAATATCGAGTACCTGGGCCGTAACGATGACCAGGTGAAGATCCGTGGCCTGCGGATCGAACTGGGGGAAATCCAGGCGCGACTGCTGGAACATGCCCAGGTCAACGAAGCGGCGGTGGTGGCGCGCGAAGACCGGCTGATCGCCTATTACACCGGCGTGCCGACTGCGGTCGAAGCACTGCGTGCTCACCTCCTGCACCACCTGCCGGAATTCATGGTCCCGGCCGTCTTCGTACATCTTGAGGCTTTGCCGCTGAGCCCCAACGGCAAGCTCGACCGCAAGGCACTGCCGGCACCGGATGTGGATGCGCTGGGGAGGCGCGAATACGAAGCGCCCCAGGGCGATACGGAAATCAGCCTGGCCAGCCTCTGGGCCGAGCTGCTCAACGTGGAGCGCGTAGGCCGTCACGACAACTTCTTCGAGTTGGGCGGGCACTCGTTGCTGGCGGTCAGCCTGATGGGGCGCATGCGCCGCCTGGGCTTGTCGGCGGATGTGAAGGTGCTGTTCGGCCAACCGACGCTGGCGGGTCTGGCGGCGGCGTTGGGCGGCGGGCGCGAAGTGGCGGTGCCGGCCAATCGGATTGCCGCGGACTGCACCCGGATCACCCCGGACATGCTGCCGTTGACCCAGCTCGATCAGCCGGCCATCGACCGGATCGTCGCCTGCATCCCGGGGGGCGTGGCGAATGTGCAGGATATCTACGCGCTGGCGCCGCTGCAGGCCGGGATGCTGTATCAGCATCGCCTGACGCAGGGCGCCGACGCCTATGTGCTGCAGGCGCAGTTTGGCTTTGACAGCCAGGTGCGCCTGGACGCCTTTACCCAGGCGTTGCAGGCGGTGATCCAGCGGCATGACGTGCTGCGTTCGTCATTCCACTGGGACGGTCTGGAGGAGCCGGTACAAGTCGTGTGGCGCAACGCGGTGTTGCGGGTTGAAACCGGCGCGTTGCCGCAACGTCTGGACCTGGGCCAGGCACCGTTGATGCGCCTGGTGTGCGCCGAGGCGGCGAAAGGGCTGGTCGCCACGCTGTTGTTCCACCACTTGGTGATGGACCACGTCGCCCTGGAGATCCTGCAACAGGAGCTGCAAGCCTTTTTGCTGGGGACTTCGGACACCTTGGGAGAGGCCGTTCCGTATCGCAACTATGTAGCCCAGACGCTAGCCCAGACCCGACCGGGTGGGGACGATCACGAAGGCTTCTTCCGCGAGATGCTCAGTGAGATCGATGAGCCGACGCAAGTCGAGCCGCTGGGGCCTGATGAGCCGGTGCAGGTGGCAATAGACCCGTCACTCAGCCAGCGCCTGCGCAGCCAGGCGCGTCTGTCGGGTGTCAGCGCAGCGAGCCTGATGCACCTAGCCTGGGCTCATGTGTTGGGCAAGGTGGCGGGGCGTGAGCAGGTGGTGTTCGGCACGGTGATGCTCGGCCGCCTGCAAGGCGGCGAAGGCGCCGAGCGGGCCATGGGCGTATTTATCAATACCCTACCGCTGCGCGTCGACCTCGGTGAACACGCGGTGCGTGATGCCCTGCGCGCCACCCACGCACGCCTGAGCCAACTGCTCAGCCATGAACACGCGCCGCTGGCCGTAGCGCAACGTTGCAGCGGTGTGCCGGTGGGAACGCCGCTGTTCAACGTGCTGTTCAACTACCGCCACAGTGCGCCGCACGCCACGGGAGTGGCCGAGGCGTGGCAAGGCATTCAATTGCTCAAGGCGCAGGAGCACACCAACTACGCGCTGTCGCTGAGTGTGGATGACCTGGGCGACGGTTTCAGCCTCAAGGCCATGGGGCCGGGTGCCCGACGCCTGTGTGACTACCTGAATGTCGCCCTTGAGCACATCGTGCAGGCGCTGGAGCAGGGCAGCGCTATCGCCATCGGGCGCTTGCCGATTCTGCCTGACGTCGAGCAACAGCAGTTGCTGGGTTTCAACGCGACCACTCGGGCGTACCCGCGTGAACACACGGTGCAGCGCCTGTTCGAAGCCCAGGCCCAGGCACGACCGGATGCCGTGGCGGCACGGCATGGCGAACACGGCTTGAGCTACGCTGACTTGAACACCCGCGCCAACCGCCTGGCCCATCATCTGCTTGGGCTGGGCGTGCAGCCGGGCGAGCCTGTGGCGATGCTGTTGCCGCGTTCGCTGGACCTGCTGGTCTGCCAATTGGCGATCCTCAAATGCGCGGCCGCCTACGTGCCGCTGGACCTCAACGCGCCGGCCGAGCGCCAGGACTTCATGCTGCAAGACAGCGGCGCGACCTGGCTGTTGACCCGCAGCGATATGCGCACCGTGCATTCGGCGCAGCGGCTGGACCTGGACACCCTGGTTCTCGACCCGCAACCGAGCCATAACCCGGCCCTGTCGCAGGCGTCGGACAGCGTGGCGTACATCATGTACACCTCGGGCTCCACCGGCGCGCCCAAAGGCGTTCTGGTGCCGCATCGCGGCATTACCCGGCTGGTGCTCAACAATGGCTATGCCGACTTCAATGCCAGTGACCGCGTGGCCTTTGCCTCCAACCCGGCTTTCGACGCCAGTACCATGGACGTGTGGGGCGCCTTGCTCAACGGCGGCCAGGTGCAGGTGATCGACCATGCCACCTTGCTCGACCCGGCCGCGTTCGGCGCGGCGTTGGCAGGCGCCACGGTGCTGTTCGTGACCACGGCGCTGTTCAACCAGTATGTGCAGATGATCCCGGACGCGTTGGCCGGTTTGCGCATCCTGTTGTGTGGCGGCGAGCGGGCAGACCCGGCCGTCTTCCGCACGTTGCTGGCACGGGCACCGACTGTGCGCCTGGTGCATTGCTATGGGCCGACCGAAACCACCACCTACGCCACCACGCATGAAGTGCGTGCGCTGGCGCCAAGCGCCGACAGCGTGCCGATTGGCGGGCCGATTGCCAATACCCAGGTCTATGTGCTGGATGCGCAACTGCAAGCGCTGCCGTTGGGGGTGAGCGGTGAAATCTGCATCGGCGGCGACGGCGTGGCCAAGGGGTATTTGAACCGGCCCGAGCTGACCGCCGAGAAGTTTGTCGATGACCCGTTCAACCCAGGCAGCCTGATGTACCGCACCGGCGACCTCGGCCGCTGGACGGCGGACGGCCTGCTGGAGTGCATCGGACGCAATGACGACCAGGTGAAGATCCGCGGTTTCCGCATCGAGCTGGGTGAGATCCAAGCGCGCCTGGCCGCCTGCACCGGCGTCCGAGAGGCGGTGGTGCTGGCGCGTGAGGATGTACCGGGCGACAAGCGTCTAGTCGCGTATTTCACCTGGGCCGGCGAACCGGTCGGCGTCGACGCGGTGCGTGCCTTTCTGCAAGGTCAGTTGCCGGCGTACATGGTCCCGTCGGCCTATGTTCCCTTGGCGCAGTTGCCATTGACCGCCAATGGCAAGGTCGACCGTAAAGCCTTGCCGATACCTGACAGGGAGGCGTTGGCCCATCGCGATTTCGAAGCCCCGATGGACGCTTTGGAGCAAACCTTGGCGCCACTCTGGGCCGAGGTGCTGAAACTTGCGCAGGTGGGGCGGCATGACAGCTTCTTCGAGTTGGGTGGGCATTCGCTGTTGGCGATCCGCCTGGTCAAGCTGATGGAGGAGGCCGGTTTGCCGGTGTCCCTGGCCGAGCTGTTCCAGCATGCCAGCGTGGCCTCCGTGGCGGCGATGCTGCGCGAGCGTGCTGATGAGCCGGTGCGTGAGACGTCGGTGGTCACGGTGCGCAGCGGCGGTTCGCAGCCGCCGCTGTTCCTGGTGCACGAGTTCAGCGGCATGGACGTGTACTTCCCGGCGCTGGGCCAGCATCTGCCCGGCGATTACCCCATCTACGGCCTGCCGGGCGTGCCCCTCGGCGAGCCGCACTTGAACACCATGGAAGGGTTGGCGGCGCGCCTGGTCGGTCTGATTCGCGGCCTCCAGCCCCATGGGCCGTACCGGATCGCCGGTTGGTCGTTTGGCGGGGTGCTGGCCTATGAAGTCGCCATGCAACTGCTGGGGCTGGACGAGCCGGTCGCGTTTCTCGGGCTGATCGACAGCTACGTGCCGCGCATGACCGACCAAGGCAAGGCGCGCTGGAGCGGTACGGACGCGCTCAAGCGCCACTTGCTGTTGCAGTGCAGCGCCTATTGGAAAGCCCAGGGAGGTATCAATGAGCTGGCGAGTATTGAGCAATTGGAGGCAGGCCTTGGACAGCTGGACTTTGCGGGCCTGCTGCAACGCTGTCGCGATGAAGGTCTGCTATACGCGCAAATGGCGGCGGCGACGGACACCGACCTGTTGAATTTCATCGAGCGAGAAGTCGGGCATGGACATGCGTTGGCGCATTACAGCCTGTTCCCGCTGCCGCTGGCGGTGCATCTGTTCAGTGCCCAGGAACGGCCTACCGAGCTGTCGCGACGCAGTGAATCGCTGGGCTGGAGCGACGCGTTGGCGCCGGGGCAACTGCGCCGCATCGAAGTGCCGGGGGATCACCAGAGCATGATGCAAGCCCCGCATATCCAGGCGTTGGGCCGCGCGCTGAACGAGGCATTGGCAACGGGGACGCCGGTCAAGGAGGCCGTGCATCAACCGCTGCTGCGCATTCAAAGCGGCCGCGCAGGGCATGCGCCGATCTTTTGCGTGCCGGGAGCGGGTGACAGCGTCACCGGCTTCGTCGGCTTGAGTGAGGCGCTGGGGCGTGACTGGCCGCTGTATGGCTTGCAACCCCGTGGCCTCGACGGCGAAGCGGTGCCCCACAGCCAAGTGGAAGCGGCGGCGCAGTGTTACCTGGCTGCGTTGGAGCATGAGTGCCCGCAGGGGCCGGTGCATCTTATCGGACATTCGTTTGGCGGCTGGGTCGCGCTGGAAATGGCGCTGCGCTTGCAGGCTGCGGGGCGTGAAGTGGCGTCATTGACTGTGATCGACAGTGAGTCGCCGGGTGGCAACGGTGTGATAGGGCGGCCATACACCTCGACGGCGGCGCTGCTGCGCTTGATCGAGTCCATGCAGGTGTCGGCCGGCAAGTCGCTGGGCATCGATCCGCCGGACTTTGCCCTGCGCGATGAAGTGGCCCAGCGGCAGGCGTTGCATGCGGGGATGGTGCGCGTGGGGTTGCTGCCTGCCCGCGCTGCGGTGGATGCGATGGTGGGGCCTGCGCGTACCTATGCGGCGGCGTTGCGCACGGTGTATCGGCCGGCGCGGCCGTATCGCGGGGTGGTGCGCCTGGTGTTGGCACGCGACGCGACCCTGGACAGGGCGGGCAATCAGCGTGATCAGGGGTTGATGATTGAAGGCTGGCGGCGCCAAGGCAGTGGGCTGGAGGTGGGGTATGGCGAGGGAAATCATTTCACCTTGCTTAAAGCACCGAATGTTCAGGGAGTGGCGCAGTGGTGGCTTGAGCGTTTGGTGATTGGGGAGGTGGTGTCTTGAAGGCCATGCAACGCGCCTATTTTTAACTGTTCCGCTTTAGAACGGACCTCATCACTGCTTTAGGGTCATTTATGCAAAAGTCAAAGTTTCGCAAAGTCGGCTTCGGCCTGGCGCTGGTTGTCGCGGCGGCATTGGTCATCTACACGGTGCAAGCGCCCGCCGACGCCCCGCAATACCTCACCGCGCCCGCCGAACGCGGTGATATTGAAAATGCCGTGTTGGCCACCGGCCTGTTGGAAGGGGTCAAGCAGGTCGATGTCGGCGCCCAGGTTTCCGGGCAGTTGAAGTCGCTCAAGGTCAAGGTCGGCGACAAGGTCAAGAAGGGCCAGTGGCTTGCCGAAATCGACCCGTTGATCCTGCAAAACACCCTGCGCAAAGCCCAGGTGGATGAAGAAAACCTGCAGGCCCAACGCCGGGCCACGGCGGCCCAGCTCAAGCAAGCCAAGTCGGTGTATGAACGCTACAAGGACTTGCAGAGCGACGCGTCGGTGTCGCGCCAGGATTTCGAGAACGCCGAGTCGAACTTCCAGGTGCAGCAGGCCAACCTGGTGTCCCTGGATGCGCAGATCAACAGCGCGCAGATCCAGATCGACACCGCCAAGGTCAACCTGGCCTATACGCGCATTGTCGCGCCCATCGATGGCGACGTGGTGGGGATCGTCACCCAGGAAGGCCAGACCGTGATCGCCAACCAACTGGCGCCGGTGCTGCTCAAGCTGGCGGACCTGGACACCATGACCGTCAAGGCTCAGGTGTCGGAAGCCGATGTGATTCATATCGGCAGCGGCCAGCCGGTGTATTTCACCATCCTCGGTGAGCCTGAAAAACGCTACTACGCCAAGCTGCGCGGCACGGAGCCGGCGCCGCAGAACTTCCTGGAAACCCAGGCCGCGGGCACGTCGAAGCAGAACACCGCGGTGTTCTACAACGCGTTGTTCGAGGTGCCCAACCCCGACCATCGCCTGCGCATCTCCATGACCGCCCAGGTACGCATCGTGCTCGACACCGCCCAGGCTGCGTTGCTGGTGCCGGTGGCGGCACTCGGTGCGCGCAGCCCCGATGGCCGCTATACGCTGCGGGTACTGGATGCCAAGGGCCAGGCGGTGCCCCGTGAGGTGAAGACCGGCATCAACAACAACGTCAAGGTGCAGATCCTCGAGGGCCTGGCCGAGGGCGATAAAGTCGTGATCGGCGATGCGACCCCTGCCGTGGCAGGGAGCTGACGCATGGCTCAGCCGCTGTTGGAGCTCAAGGGCATCACTCGCAGTTTCATGGCCGGCGAGCGTGAGTTCGTTGCGCTCAAGGGCATCGATCTGACGATCCAGGCCGGGGAAATGGTCGCGATCATCGGCGCCTCGGGGTCGGGCAAATCCACGCTGATGAATATCCTCGGCGGGCTGGATTACGCCACGGCCGGCAGCTACAAGATCAACGGCATCGAAACCCGCTCCCTGGGGGATGAGCAACTGGCGGAGCTGCGTCGGGATTACTTTGGTTTCATCTTCCAGCGCTACCACTTGCTGGCGCATTTGAGTGCCTTGCACAACGTGGAAATGCCGGCGATCTACGCCGGTACGCCGCAAACCGCAAGGCACAGCCGGGCTCGGGAGTTGCTGGCGCGCCTGGGGCTGTCGGGGCACATCAGTCACCGGCCGAGCCAGTTGTCCGGCGGGCAACAGCAGCGGGTGAGTATTGCGCGGGCCTTGATGAATGGCGGCGAAGTGATTCTCGCCGACGAGCCCACCGGGGCACTCGATTCCCATAGCGGTAAAGAGGTGATGCGTATCCTCACTGAGCTGCACGCCGCCGGGCATACGGTGATCATCGTCACCCATGACCCCAAGGTGGCGGCGAATGCCCAGCGTATCGTCGAGGTGTGCGACGGCGAAATCGTCAGCGACCAGGCTAACGAACGTGTCGGCCTGGACTTGCCCAGCGAAGCGCCCATCGAACCCAGACGCAGCGGCGCACGCCGCTTGGTGGCAAGCCTGGGGCTGTTCAAGGAAGCGTTCAACATGGCCTGGGTCGCGCTGATTTCCCATCGCATGCGGACTTTGTTGACCATGCTCGGGATCGTCATCGGCATTACGTCGGTGGTGTCGATCTCGGCGATCGGCGAGGGTGCCAAACGCTATGTCCTCAAGGACATCCAGGCGATCGGCAGCAACACCATCGATATCTTCTCCGGTACCAGTTTTGGTGACAGCCGCGCGTCGGCCATCGAGACCTTGATGCCGTCGGATGTGGAGGCGTTGAACCAGCTGTATTACGTCGACAGTGCCACGCCGGTGGTGGGCCGCAACCTGTTGCTGCGCTTTGGCAACATCGACGTGGATGCGCAGGTCAATGGCGTGAGTGAGCGCTATTTCAAGGTCAAGGGCTTGAAGCTCGAAGCCGGGATTGCCTTCAGCGAAAATGATGCGCGACGCCAGGCGCAAGTGGTGGTCATCGACCACAACACGCGTCAGCGTTTGTTCGGGCCGAATATTGACCCGCTGGGCCAGGTGATCCTGGTGGGCAAGCTGCCGTGTACGGTGATCGGGGTCACCGCCGACAATAAAAATATGTTCGCCGCCAGCAAAGCGCTGAATGTGTGGGTGCCTTATGAAACGGCGGCGGGCCGCGTGTTGGGCCAGCGCCACCTGGACAGCATCACTGTGCGCATCAAGGATGGCCAGCCGAGCAAGGTGGTCGAAGACAGCGTCAATAAACTCATGCTGCAACGTCACGGCACCAAGGACTTCTTCACCAACAACCTCGACAGCATCATGCAGACGGTGCAAAAAACCAGCCGTTCCCTGGCGTTGCTGTTGTCGCTGATCGCCGTCATTTCGTTATTGGTGGGGGGGATCGGCGTGATGAACATCATGCTGGTGTCCGTCACCGAGCGTACCCGCGAGATCGGTATCCGCATGGCCGTGGGCGCACGGCAGTCGGATATCCGCCAGCAGTTTCTGGTGGAGGCGGTGATGGTGTGCCTGATCGGTGGGGTGATCGGGATTTCGCTGTCCTACGCGATCGGCTATCTGTTTTCGCTGTTCGTGAAGGAGTGGGAGATGGTGTTCTCCCTGGGCTCGATCATCACCGCGTTTGCCTGTTCGACGCTGATCGGCATTGTGTTCGGCTTCGTACCGGCGCGAAATGCGGCGCGACTGGACCCGATCGAAGCACTGGCCCGCGACTGATTGTGCCTCTCACTCATGTGGCGAGGGAGCTTGCTCCCGCTGGGCCGCGAAGCGGCCCCGGCTTTTGGTTTGAAAAGACTGGGCCTGCTACGCAGTCCAGCGGGAGCAAGCTCCCTCGCCACAAGTTAGTCGTCGTCCGTTCTATCGATTAACCGACAGGCATCAGGGTTTGCCCGCCCTGTTTATTCTGGGAGCGGTACATCGTCGGTGGCGTACATCCATCGCAACAATGAGTGCCGTCCACTGATCCCCAGCTTGATCGCCGCCCGCTTCAGGTAGCTCTCGATGGTGTTGACCTTCAGCGCCAATTGTTCCGCCAGTTCGCGCGCGGTGCGCCCGGCCAGCAGGCCGACACAGACTTCCAGCTCACGCTTGGACAGCTTCAGCCCCGCTTGCACCAGGCGCTCCTGGATGCGTTGACGCAAGGCTTCGAGGCCCTGGTTATCCGTTAGCGGCGGCTCGCCGTCCTGGCGGCAGGGATGTATCGCCGTGATGTGTTTTTCTACCATCGGCAGCAGCAGGGTGGAAAAATCCCGCAGCAGGCTGCGTTCTTGCGGCGAAAAGTTTTCGGATTGCTGGCCGCGATACACCGACAGCACGTAACGCACATTGTCCTTGCAATGCGTCAGGTGCAACTGGGCGGCAGGTTGCTCGGGGTCCAGGGTCACCACCGAATCGGTGTAGACCGGGTTGATCTCACGGTGGGCGTGCCCGGTGCAACTGACCTGCAACTGCTTGATATGGCTGGCGTCCACTGCCAGTTGGGTACGGATAAGGTCATGCAGCAAGCGTGGGAAATGGCGACTGCCAGTGCTGGCGATGACCTTGCCTATCTGTGGGAACAGGTGTGAGTTCATCCATTCATCCATGAATTTCAGGTGCAGATATTTGGCCTTATGCTAGTACAGCCTGACGCAGGGATGGGGATCCAATCGGTAAAAAATCAGATTAAAACGCATAACGGCGGTCGGACCAGTCCGACCACCGTTTGTGGGAAAGGATAACGCCGAGCTTGGGACTTATTTCAGGGCATGTTCGACGGTCGAGGGCCGGCGGGTCGTCTCGCGCATGCATTTGGCCAAGGCTTGTTGCACATCGGCCAACAGGTCGGCGACGTCCTCGAGCCCCACCGACAAACGCACCAGACCTTCACTGATACCGTGGTGTGCACGTTCTTCCGGGGTATAGGTGGAATGGGTCATGCTCGCGGGATGCTGGGCCAGTGATTCCGCATCGCCCAGGCTGACCGCGCGGGTAAACAGCTTGAGCGCGTTCATGAAGCGCCGACCGGTCTCTATCCCGCCCTTGAGTTCAAACGCGATCATGCCGCCGGCCATTTTCATCTGGCGCGTCGCCAATTCGTACTGTGGGAAAGAGCGCAGCCCAGGGTAAGTCACCCACTGCACGGCAGGGTGCGCCTGCAAGGCTTCGGCCACCGTCTGGGCGCTGCTGCAATGGCGTTCCATACGCAGGGCCAGGGTCTTGAGACCGCGCATCAACAGCGATGCATCCTGTGGAGACATCACTGCGCCGGTCAGGTCCTTGAGCCCTTGCAGGCGAATGCGTTGCGCCAAGGCGTGGCTGCTCACCGCCACGCCGGCGGTAATGTCGCCGTGCCCACTGAGGTATTTGGTGGCCGAATGCACGACCACGTCGGCGCCCAATTCCAGGGGCCGTTGCAGGTAGGGCGTGCAGTAGGTGTTGTCGACCACCAGGGTGACATTCGGCTGCTCATGGGCGAGTTGCGCCACGGCGGCGATGTCGACCAATTGCAGGGTCGGGTTGGCCGGGGTCTCGCAATAGATCATGCGGGTGGCAGGGGACAGTGCCGTGCGAAGGGCGGCCAGGTCGGTCAGGTCGACATGGCGCACCTTGATGCCGAACTCGCCGATGCCGTGGTGCAGCAGGGCGAAGGTGCAGCCGTAGAGCGTCCGGCTGACGATGACTTCATCGCCTGGACGCAGCAGGGTCCAGAACGTTGCGGCAATGGCGCCCATGCCGGAGCTGAATGCAACTGCAGCCTCGCCGTTCTCCAGGGTGGCCATGCGCGACTCGAGCAGAGCCAGGGTAGGGTTGGAAATACGCGTATAGAAATGGCCGTTCGCTTCTCCGGCGAAGCAGGCGGCGCCATATTCGGCCGTGGGGAAGGCGAACGTGGCAGACAGGTAGATCGGCGGCACCAGGGCCCCATGGTGGTCCTTGGGGTCATAGCCGTGGTGGATGGCGCGGGTGGAAAATCCGAAGGCAGGGTGTTTATTGTTCATCTCAAGCGCTCCTTATTTCCTACAATGCTATGCTCATAACCGCAGATGAACGTTGCCAAATTTGCCGACAAATCCCGCGTCAAGGGATGAAAAACCTATAAAAATAATGATCAGAGGCACGTTATGCCCATCCGTCTGGACCGTACCGACAAAGCCCTTTTAAACGCGTTGCAAGGCAATGCCCGCCTGACCGTCGCCGAACTGGCCGACCGGGTGGCCCTGACGACCTCGCCTTGTTGGCGACGGGTCAGAAACCTGGAAGACAGCGGTGTGATCAGCGGCTACCAGGCGATTTTGTCGCCCAAGGCGCTGGGGTATGGGGTGACGGCGTTTGTCAGCATCATGATGGAGAGCCACACCCAGGACATTGCCCGGGCGTTCGAGAAACGGCTGTTGGAAATTCCGGAAATCGTGGCGTGCCATAACGTGTCCGGGCGCTATGACTTTCTGCTGGAAGTGGTGGCCAAGGACCTGGAGTCGTTTGGCGAGTTTGCCAGGGAGGTCTTGCAGACGCTGCCCTGTGTCAAAGAGATCTATTCGAGTTTTTCCTACAAGTCGGTCAGGCCGTTGCGGGTGATTCCGTTGCCGGGTTGATCAGAGCGTTATGCGCACCTCGGCACACAAACCGCCGCCCTCGCGATTGCTCAGGGTCAGTGACCCGCCAATCGCCACGGCCAATTGCTGCGCAATCGCCAGCCCCAACCCGGTGCCACCGGTGCCACGGTTACGTGAGCTTTCCACCCGATAGAACGGCTGCATCACTTGCATCAGTTCTTCCTCGGCGATACCGGGGCCGCGGTCCAGCACCTTGAGCGAGCATTCGCCGTTGGCCGTCGAACTCACCTGCAGTTCGGCGCTGCCGGCGAATTTCAGCGCATTGTCCACCAGGTTCACCAGCACCCGGCGCAGGGCGTGGGGGCGAGTGTCCAGCAGCACCGCGCTTTTACCGCTGAGGCTGACGTTTTTATGCATGTCCTGGTAATCAAACACCAGGCTGTCCAGGAACGCATCCAGGTCGATGCGGTGGCTGGCTTCGGTGGCGCCGTGGACGCTGCGGGCGTAGGCCACGCCTTCACGCACCAGATGCTCCATTTCCCCCAGGTCGTTCCACAGTTTGTCGCGGTCGACTGAGTCCTCCATGAACTCGGCGCGCAGCTTCATGCGGGTAATTGGCGTTTGCAGGTCATGGGAAATCGCCGCGAGGATCTGCATGCGTTCCTTGAGGTATTCGGCAATGCGCTGTTGCATTTGATTGAACGCCACCGCCGCGTGGGCCACTTCGGTGGGGCCTTTTTCGTCCAGGGGCGTGGGATGGGCGTTCGGGTCGAGGGTTTCCACGGCGCGGGCCAGGCGCGTCAGCGGGCGGATGGCCAGGCGCACGGCGATCCAGGTGCAGCCGAGCAGCAGCGCCAGTTGCAGCACCAGCACCGCCGGTAACCAATAAGCGACCGGCTGGGCGGCGGGGCGCACATCAATGGTGATCGGGCTGCCATCGGCCAAGGTCAAGTGGGCCTGGAAATGCTTGCGCAGGCCGGGTAGGTCACGAAAGGTCAGGGCATAGCGCTCACCCAGGGCGCTGGCGATCGAGGTTGCCGCCATGGGCACGTCATCGTTGCTCAGCGGTTCGCCGGTTTCGCCGGCATCGAGCAGGTAGCGGTAATTCTGCCGGTCGAGGCGTGGCAGCCAGCTTGCGCGTTCGTTGGCGGGCAAGCGGTCGAGGATAGCCACCGAGGTCGACACATCGTTTTCCAGGTTGCCGAGCATAACGGTGCGGGCGCTGATGTAGCGCTCGTAGAACTGCGCACTGAACGACAAGCCATGGGCACACAGCAGGCTGATCAAGAAGATCAGGGACAACTGCGACGCCAGCGTGCGTGGCCAACCCAACCGCCACTTCATGGCGCGGCCCCGAGAATTTCCACCGGCAGGGAAAACACATAGCCCTCGCTGCGCACGGTCTTGATGTAGGCCGGTTCGCGGGCATCATCCAGCAGGCGTTGGCGCAGGCGGCTGACCAGCAGGTCGATGGAGCGGTCGAACAGGTCCGCGTCACGGCCCTGGGTCAGGTTCAGCAACTGGTCGCGGTTGAGCACGCGCTGAGGGTGGTCGAGGAACACCCGCAGCAACCGGTATTCCGCGCCGCTCAGGGCTACCAACGTGTCGTCTTCATCCAGCAGGTGGCGGGCGGTGGTGTCCAGGCGCCAGCGGCCAAAACGAATCAAACGGCCGGTTTCGCTGACCACCAGGTTGGGCGGCAACATCCGCGTACGGCGCAACACGGCGTTGATCCGCGCCAGCAACTCACGGGCGGCAAAGGGTTTGACCAGGTAATCATCGGCGCCCATTTCCAGGCCGATGATGCGGTCGGTTTCGTCGTTGCGCGCCGTGAGCATCAGCACCGGCGTCGCCTTGTGCTTGCCCACCCGCAGCTCGCGGCACAGCAGCAGCCCGTCGTCGCCGGGCATCATGATATCCAGCACGATCAGGTCCACGGGGGTGGTGTCGAGGAAGCTGCGCATCTGGCGGCCATCGGCGACCACGGTGGTGCGCATGCCGTTTTTCTTCAGGTAATTGCCCACCAGCTCGCGGATCTCGCGGTCGTCATCGACGATCAGGATGTGATCGACATGCTCCATGCTGCGTTCCTCAAAAAATGTGATTGCCGCGCAGTCTAGCCATTATGGGCGCCGTTGCCTTGTGCCCTTTGTATTGCACTGTATCTGGCGATAAGTAGATACACGACGAGGCAAAAAACAGCCGGATGATGTTTGACGTCAAGGGCACCTCGTTGAGCTTCTACGGCCTGTTCACCTGCCCACGGCCTTGAGCAGCAAGGTCTCGAATAACCGCTGAACCCGTGGCTCATCGGTATGGGCCACATTGAAACGCATCGAATCGCCGTTGGCCGGGTCATAGCCGAACAGTGCGCCCGGTGCCAACGCCATGCTGTGTTTCAACGCCGCCTGGGCCAGTTGCTCGGCATTCACTCCCGCAGGCAGGCGCGCCCAGATGAACATCCCACCCTCATAAGCCATCGCCGGTTCGCAGCCACAGCGCTTAAGCCATTGCTCGACTCGTCCGCCGGCTTCCTGCAGGCGCTGCACCGTGCGTTTGCGGTGCCGGGCATAGCTGCCTTCGCTGAGCATGCGGTACACCACGTGCTCGAACAGTTCGGAGGTGACGCCGCCGCTCATCAATTTCATATGCGTCAGGTTGGCCGCCAGTTGCGGGGCGGCCACCACGTAGCTGACGCGGGTGTTGGCACTGAGGATTTTCGAGAAGCCTGACAGGTAAGTGACCTGGTCCAACCCGGCCAGGGCCGCCAGGCGCGGGGGAGGGTTGGGATGCAGGTCGCCGTAGAGGTCATCCTCGATGATGTGGCAGTGGTACTGCCGGGTCAGTTGCAGCAGGCGAAACGCCTGGCTGGGGCTGAAGGAGTGACCGGTGGGGTTTTGCAGCACGCTGGTGGTGAGGTACAGGCTGGGCCGGTGTTCGGCGAGCAATTGCTCGAGTGCGGTGAAGTCCAGACCGTCGGGGCGACGCTCGATCGTCACCACCTTGACCCCATGCAGAGCCAGGTTGGCGTGGAAGTTGAAGTAGCACGGCGCGTCCAGTAGCACGGTGTCGCCGGGGCGGGCCAGCAGGCGCATGAGCATGTCCAGGCCCTGCACGGTGTTGGGGGTGGTGATGATCTGTTCCACCGGCACCGACAGGCCGTCGCTGTGCAGCTTTTGTTGCAGGGCCTGGCGCAACGGCAACAAGCCCGCCGGCGTCCCCAGCCCGGCGATCCGCAGTGAGGGCGCGCGCACCACGCTGCGCAGGGCCTGGCGGATGGCTTCGGTGTTCAACCAGTCTTCCGGCAAGTGCCCACTGCCCGGGCGCAGTTCGCTGTCGGCGTTGGCCAAGGGGCGTCGCAATACGCTGAGCAAGTCCTGGGGCAACAGATCAACCCAGGCCACCGACGCCGGCCGGGCGGTTTCCATCGCGACGAAGTAGCCACGGCCCTGGCTGGACGTCAGCAGGTTGCGCCCGCGCAGGCGGTCCAACGCCTCATTCAGGGTGAACTTGCTGACGCCCAGCACCTGGGTCAATTCGCGTACCGACGGCAACTTGCTGCCGGGCGCCCACTCGCCACCTTCGATGGCCTGGCTGAACGCCTCGA
This sequence comes from Pseudomonas palleroniana, assembly GCF_022836895.1. Taxonomy (NCBI): domain Bacteria; kingdom Pseudomonadati; phylum Pseudomonadota; class Gammaproteobacteria; order Pseudomonadales; family Pseudomonadaceae; genus Pseudomonas; species Pseudomonas palleroniana. The sequence goes on from NZ_CP092411.1 coordinate 3,128,929, forward strand.
CGATCTGCTGAACCTTCGGCGTGCCTTCCACAAAGGCGATGGCGGATATGAACATAAACCTTCCTGGTGTTTACCGGTGATTTTACCGGTGAAGTCAGGCCGGATTAGACACCACTTTACCTGCCTTGTGCAATGACGCTGGCCTAGACTGCGCGCCAGGCGCCGCTGTTGGTCGTGGGTGTAACGCCGGCCCGGCTGGCGACGACGCCCAAATCTCTTTGCTACCCCCTCCAAGGCCCCCTGACCATGACCAGTGCGTTAACCCTGTCTTCGTTTCTCTATTTCCTGGTGTTTTGCGCCACCATGACCTTCAGCCCCGGCCCCATGACCTTGCTGCTGTTGAGCCTGGGCCTGAGGGACGGCCTGCGTCGTTCGATCCCGGCGCAGGTCGGCGCCAGTGTGGCGTACCTGATTTCGATCCTGATCTTTGCCGTGGGCTTTTCACAGTTGATCAAGGGCAACGTTGTCATTACGCAGACCCTCCAGGTTATCGGCGTGGCCTACATCCTTTACCTGGCCTACAGACAATGGACCAGCACCGGCGGAATCATCGCTCAGGGTGGCGCCCCGGAAAGTTCGCGCAGCCTGTTCGGCAAGGGGTTGTTGACCGGGTTTTCCAACCCCAAGACGCTTATTCTGTTCAGCGCGGTGTTCCCGCAGTTTGCCGGGGCAGGGGAACACAGCTCTATGGCGGATATCGCGATCCTGGGCCTGACCTTCCTGCTGCTGCAATTTGCCAGTGGCTGCCTGTATGGCTACTTCGGCCAACGCATCAAGGGCGTGCTGGAAAACCCCAGGCATCGAGTGCTGCTACAGCGTTGCACGGCGCTGATGCTGGTGGGGGTTGCGTGGATGTTGGCACGCGGGTTTTCGCACTGAAGTATTAGCCCATAAGCGGTAGTGGCGATTTGACTCTGCCCTGATAGACTCCAGGCACTTAGCCTGGATTACACCCACACCATGCCAGCCGCCGGAGGAAAGGGACTTCCGCTCGCTTCGCGCCTATACAAATCCCGTGCATTGGGGCTGACGCTCGGCTTTGTGTGCGTGGTGTTTGCCATGTACCCGTTGCACCCATCCGCCTGGGTCTGGGCCTGGATGCTGATCAACGCGTTTGTGTGGCCGCACCTGGCCTATCAAAGCTCGCGGCGTGCGAGCAATTCGTTGCGCAGTGAGCGACGCAATCTGCTGTTCGATTCCTTTTGCGGGGGCTTCTGGGTCGGTGCGATGCACTTCAACCCATTGCCCAGCGTCACCACGCTGTCGATGATGACCATGAACAACGTCGCCATCGGCGGATCGCGTTTCATGCTCATGGGTTGGGTGGCGCAAGCGCTCGGCATTGGCGTGTCCCTGCTGTTGTTCACGCCGGCGTTCATTGCCGTGACCAGCCAGGCGCAACTCTACGCCTGCCTGCCGATCCTGACGGTGTATCCCCTGGTCCTGGGCTGGATCTGCTATCGCCAGGCCGTAACCCTGGCGCGGCACAAGCGCGAACTGCTCGCCCTGAGCCGCACCGACAGCCTGTCCGGCCTGCTCAACCACGGCGCCTGGAAAGATCACCTCGAAATCGAATTTCAACGGTGCCGTCGTGGTCCGGCCGGCGCGGCGATCGCCCTGATCGATATCGATCACTTCAAGACCATCAACGACACCTACGGCCATGTGACCGGTGACATCGTGCTGCGCCAACTGAGCAAAGTGTTGCGCCAAAGCTTGCGCATCACCGACCTGGCCGGGCGTTATGGCGGCGATGAGTTCTGCGTGATCCTGCCGGGCATGCCGCTCGACCATGCCACCGAAATGATGGAGGCCCTGCGCGATCGCTTCAACGCCTTGGTGTACGCCCAGGATCCCACCTTGCGCGCCAGTTTGAGCATCGGCCTGGCGCCGTATCAACCGAGCCACGCCGATTCGCTGAGTTGGCTCAACGACGCTGACCTTGCGTTATACGAGGCCAAAAGCAGTGGGCGTAACCGCGTCAGTTCGGCCCAGGGGAGTTTGTTGCGATCAGTTTAGTGGGGTAGGGTAACGCGGCCCCTCTCAACAAAAACAAGGATCGGTTCAATGCTTTTTACTTTCCCCCGTACCCTTTTGGCCGCGACCCTGGCCTTGTCCGTCGTCGTGCCGGCCTACAGTGCCGAACCCCACAAACAGATCCAGGCGGATGCCGAACAGTCCAAGGCCCCAGCCTTGAAATTGCTGGAGCGCCTGGTGAATATCGACTCGGGCTCAGGCTACGAGCCGGGCCTGACCCAAGTGCGCGACATTGCGGTGGATGAACTGAAACAGCTCGGTTTCAGCATTGATTTGGTACCGGACAAAGCCGCCAACAACAGCCATGTGGTCGCCACCCTCAAGGGCACCGGCAAGGCCAGGATTTTGCTGATGGCCCATATGGACACCGTCTTCAAGGAAGGCTCGGCCGCCGAGCGCCCGTTTCACATCAAGGACGGCCGCGCCTATGGCCCCGGCGTGATGGATGACAAGGGCGGCATCGTCGCCGGTATCTATGCGCTCAAGGTCCTGAAAAACCAGGGCTTCAAGGACTACGCGCAAATCACCTTCCTGCTCGACGCCAGCGAAGAAACCGGTTCAGAAGCGGCCTCCGAGCTGATCCGCAAAACCGCCAAGGCGCACGACGTGACCTTGAACCTCGAACCCGGCCGCCCTGCGGACGGCCTGGTGGTGTGGCGCAAAGGCAGCGCCACCGCCGTCGTCGAAGTCAAAGGCAAAGCCGCCCACGCCGGCGTCGCCCCGGAACTGGGCCGCAATGCGGCCATGGAAGCCGCGCACCAGATCCTGCAACTGGGCAAGCTGGGCGATGAAGAGAAGAAAACCACCATCAACTTCACCGTGCTCAAGGCCGGTGACCGCGTCAACGTGATCCCCGACCAAGCCACCGCCAAGGCCGACGTCCGCGCGGCGTTACCGGAAGAGTTTGATCGCATCGAGAAAGACCTGGCGCGAGTGTCGGCCAACAAACTGATCCCCGACACCGAAGTGACCACCAGCCTGCACCGTGGTTTGCCACCCATGCCGCAAACGCCGGAGTCGGACAAACTGGTGGCGATTGCCCAAGGCATCTACGGCGAGTTAGGCAAGACCTTGACCATTGAAGGCAGCGGCGGCGCGGCGGATGCGAGCTTGTCAGCGGGTGTGGGCACGCCGACGCTGGATGGGTTCGGGATAGTGGGCGGCAATATTCACACGCCGGAAGAGTACGCGGAGGTGGAGAGCGTAGTGCCTCGGGTTTATTTGTTGAGCCGGATGATTATGGAGCTGTCGAAGCGGTGATTGGGGTGGGGCATTATCGAGATGATGATCGCCCCCCTTTTTTGTGGCGAGCGAGCTTGCTCGCGCTGGGCTGCACAGCAGCCCCAAAATAGACACTACCCATCTAACTGAAAACACCCGTCGCCGGACCTGGGGGCCGCTTCGCGGCCCAGCGCGAGCAAGCTCGCTCGCCACAGAAGGCGGTGTCGCGTTGCAGAGCGGTGCGGTGTTACCAAGTTGATGGGTCTTCGAGGCTGGCTTTTTGGAGGTCGTCTTTCCAGACTTCGTTGGCTAGTCGATATATGTCTGCGAAGAAGCCTCGAGGGTCAGCTATTTCTGTTTCGTCCCAGGCCATCGTTATGTATTCGTCGTAGTCATTTTCGAACTCTTTCGAAAAGTCGAATTCGGTGTTGTCTAGTGCATCCCTGAGAGCAGACATCAATAAGAAACGATGTCTGTATGACAGGTACATGAGGTCTTTCAAGATATAAGAAATTATAATTTTTTTCCTATCCTTCTCATTGTTAGGATTGTATTTTCGTAATTCTCTTCCAACCGTTTCCTCGATGTCATATATCGACAATGCCCCTAATATATGAGAGATGTTAGGGATGTAAGGGGTATTCATGAATGGACATTTCAGCATTGTCTGCTCACTTGGGGAATGCGGTGAAAGGTCGAGTTGGGTTGTTTCTATCAAATCTAATTTCCGCGCGCTCCAGGTTTTCAATGTACCTAGGGTTGTTTATGTCCCCACCATTAGGTTTGTAGCCTCGTCCGGCTCCAGATAGCTCGACTATGACCACCGGGTTGCCTCTCCTGTCAAATCCCGTGGGAGATGGCGAAGCGCCCTGCATCCTACCCATGGCCTTATTTATAGCGTGGAGCTGCATTTTCCAAGACTTAAATTGGGAGCTAGAGCTGATAGTTCCTCTCTCCCCTGTGGTTGGATTTGTTCCATCAATTGATCGTTGTTTTAACGCGTTGTCTGATATCTCTGGGCCATGCTTTTCAACCGTATGCATATCGTATTCCTGCTCCCAGGCTTGCACTTGTCGTTTTGCATTTGCCTCGGCCATTTTATCTATTCTCGCCTGCCGCTCAGATCGCGTCAGTTGAGGTAGAGCGGGTGCGCCTTCATTAACGTTGGGTATCGGAAGGATAGGGGGAGCGTCAGGCTTGCACCCATCCCCACCAGGACACGTGCTCAACCCCAGCGGATCCACCCACCCCGTAGGATTCGGCACGTACTGGTACGCATTGATCCCACCCGCCAGCTTCACCGGATCCGGCGTCAGGTAGCGACCAATATCCGGATTGTAGTAGCGATGGCGGTTGTAGTGCAGCCCGCTTTCCGCGTCGCAGTACTGGCCTTGAAAACGCAATGGGTTGTCGATTTTGCCGACATCAAGGCGGGCTATTTCGCCATAGGCACGGTAGTGCGCGGACCAGACGATTTCGCCTTCGTTATCGGTCAGTTCCTGCGGCGTGCCGAGGTGGTCGAGTTGGTAGTGGTAGGGCTTTGTTTCTTTCGGCCCAAAACCTTCCAGTAAAACCAATGGGCGGAAGCTGTCGGGTTCGTATAGGTAGCTGCGATGGCGCTCCGCATGATGCTCGGCAATCAGCTTGTCGCCTTGCCAGAAAAACTCCGTGGTTGTGTCATCCACGGTTTTGCTGATGCGCCGCCCAAATGGGTCGTAGCGATAGTGGGCGGTTTGCCCGTTGGGTGTGGTGAGGCCAATCAAACGGTGTTGGCAGTCGTAGCGGTATTCGGTGACGAGTTGCTGGCCTTCGCCGCGTCGTTCGCGGATGAGGTTGCCGAAGGCGTCGTAGTCATAGTGATGATCGCCCTGGATCATCAGGCGATTGCCCGCAACGATGTCCGGACCAGGGCGGTTCTGCATCAGCAGGTTGCCCGCCGGGTCGTGGCCGAAGCGTTCCTGTACGTCTTGCGAGTGGTTGGCGCGGGTCAGGCGGGCGAGGGGGTCGTGGTGGTAGTCGTGCTGGCCCTTGCGGGTGTCGAGCAGGCGGGTGAGGTTGCCGGTTTTGTCGTAGTCGTATTGGCGCTGGTAGAGAATGTGTTCCTGCTGGGTGATGGCGTGGGCGTGCAGGCGGTGCTGGTCGTAGTAGTGGTAGTGGCTGAGCAACTGGCCTTGTTGGCGTTGGTGTTCGCGACCGTTTTTAAACAGGTGTGAGGTGAGCAGCGCACCGTTGAGTTCAACCGTGGAAAGGTGACCGCCTTTGTCATGGTTGAACACCAGACGGTTGTTGTCCGGCAGGCGCAGGTGTTTTAACTGACCACAGGCATCATAGCCGTAGCGCAGGGTGCCCCAGCCTTGGTGCTCGGCGGTCAGGCGATTCTGGACGTCGTATTCGTAGGCCAGCGCCCAGTGGCCGTCGTCGACACTGAGCAGGTTGCCCTGGCGGTCGTAGGCGTATTCAACCACCTTGCCATCGGCAAGGGTTTTTCGTACGAGGCGCCCGGCGTGGTCGCGCTTATAACGCGTAACCAGCTGACTGCCATCGTCGCCGTGTTCGGTCTTTTCCAGCAGATTGCCGTTGAGGTCGTAGGCATACGCCGTGCGCTGGCCGTCAAAGCCAATCTCTTGCTGGATCAAGCCGTTGGGGTGGTAATCAAGCTGATAGGTTTCGCCGGCTTCGTTTTCAATCGCGGTGAGCAACAGCCGCACGTTGTCGTAGCGGTACTTGACCTGGGTGCCGTCGGCATTTAGGCGGCGGCTGATCAGGTGCAGGCCGTCGGCATATTCGTAACGGGTGACGTGGCCGAGTTCGTCGCGTTCGGCGGTGATTTTTCCGTAGGGGTTGTAGCTGTATTCCCGACACGCACCGCCCGGCAAGACCACGCGAACCAGGCGGCCCACGCTGTCCCACTGGTACTGGGTCAGCGCGCCGTGTTCATCCTCACGCGCCACTTGCCGCCCAACGTCGTCATAGCGATAACGCTTGATGGCACCATTGGGCAGTTGCTCCTCCAGCAACTGCCCGCGCTCATTCCAGACCAGCCGATGACAGCTGTGATCGGGGTACCAGACGCCCGTCAGTTGCCCGGATGGGTTGTAGCTGTAGTCGGTGATGTGCCCGGCGGGATCCGTCCGACGTGTCACATCGCCCTGGTCATTGCGCTCATATTTCCAGACCGCCTGGCCGCGCCGCGCCACGCGTACGAAGCCATTGTCATGCTCGTAGGAGGTCGGTTCGTCATCCCCCGGAAACACCGCCACCAAGCGTCCGGCATCGTCGTACTGATAGGCCGTCACCGCGCCCAATGGGTCTTGCTCGACCGTCAGCCGGCCCTTGTCGTCGTAGGACTTGAAATGCTCGGCGCCGTCCGGGTCGATGCGCTGTACCAGCCGTGCGCGCTGGTCATGCACGTAGATTTCCTGGCTGCCATCGGCGTTAAACACCGTGACCTGGCCGTCGTCACCCCAGGCATAACGCGCGTCCATCTGCGAGAAGCTGGCCCAGTGCCGGACACAGCGCGCCGCCTTGCCGGACCGTTCCCATTCCCAGTAGAAACTCGCGCCACCGGCCAACTGCCGTTCAAGGATGACGTGCTGATCGTCGTAGCGATAAACCTCGCGCTCACCCACGGCATTGGTCGCACACACCAGTCGGCCAGCGTCGTCATAGGCGTAGGAAACAACGTTGTGTTCGGTCACCCAGGTGAAGGCTTCATGACCTTTGGCGCGCTGAACCTGGTAGTCCACTGCCACAATGCGCTCAAGCTCATAGCGCAAAAACAGCGAGCGGCCGACGCCGTTATCCAGTCGCTCAATACGCCCCGAGCGATCCCGCAGAATCCGCAGCCGGTTGTCGTACGCATCGCTGATGGCGGTCAGCACACCGTCGCAAAAGTGGTAGAAGCGTGATGCCTGGGCCAGCACTAACTCATCGGGCAGAACGCCCAGGTAGATCGCCGCTTCGGCCAGGCTGTTGGTGATTGCGGGCCGCGACGCGCTGGGCAGTGGAAATTCAGTAGAGCGGTTTTCATGATCTGTCCACACCACCGAGTCGCCATCAACGACAAGCCGATGCGCCAGCGCATGGCTCCAGCCAAACCCCAACCCACAGTCCACCTCCACGGCACTGGTGCGATACAGCCGCGACCACTCAAACGGCAACACGCCATCCAGCGTGCCATCAGTCAGCGTCAGCAACTCCTCGCCGGTGACCATCGACACCGGGCAGCCATGGGAGGCAGTCTTGTCCGCCGGTGCCGAAGCCTCCCCGTTGAGGTTTTTCCCCGAGGCCGGCACATCGTCGACAGTCTCCTGCCTGACCAGTACGGTGCGCTGCGTCGCCTTGTCCCGCACTGCCGACACGGGGTTGGAAACCAACTGATCGCCAGCTTTCAAAGGCCCAGGCGGCACCGTTTTGATCGGCGTCGGCGCGCTGCCGAGCAAAACCGGCTTAGCCATCTCGACGTGATCATCCACACCAGATTTGCCGAATTGCCCAGCCATGTGTTCCAGCCAGCGCCGCGCACGACGGGACTTGATCGCGCCCAGCACCTTCGTGCTCATGCCTATCGCCAGGCCCATCCCGCCTATGGCGCGGCACAGCAACAAATTGATCAGGACCTCGGCGCTGATTTGCCCCAGCAACTCGTTCATGTATGGCGCTGGCAGCATGCGTATCCAACTGACCATGGCCGCCAGATAGACAAACAACAGTGGCTCATCGCTGAGCACCAGCAGGCCTTTGGCGAGGGCCTCGGTGCTGACTTTCAGCAGTTGTTCGAACTCAGCCTGGGACAGGTAGTGCAGCAGTTTTTCCGCATGGGCCAAGGGGTCGCTCAACCATTGAAACAGCTGCTTGAGGTCGTCCCAGAGCGAGTAGAGCGCGTTACCAAAGCCTCGGGCATAGGCGTGGTGCAATGTCAGGTAGCGCTTGAGGAAGTTTGCTTCGGAGTAACCCTTCCACAGTGGCTTGAAAGTCGTGTGCCACTCTGCGCGCAGCCAGTCTTCCAACGGTGCGATGAGCGACTGATACGAGGCGTACAACGCCTTGAAGTGCGCCTTGGAGACATCGGGGTAGAAGTTGACCCGGTATTGCTGGTTGCGATCACACTCGGTGATTTCCAGAATGCCACTGGGCCCGATGGTGTGATGAATCGGCTCGCCCAATGGCCCGCCGTCAGGATCGACGCGCTGCACGATCACCGGGGTATTGCCAATCGGCACGAAACGCGAACTCTGGAACATATGCACCAGGGTCAGGGTGCCGTTGGCTTGGCAGGTGGCGACGGTGCTGCTGGGCAGGATCGAGCGGTTGATCGGCGCCACGAGCGCCACTTCATTGCCGACCTTGAAGACCTGCTCGATCTCGAGCGCCGAAAAGCTGAAAAAGCTCTCTGCCCAATCGTCGTAATGGTTGAGGCAGCGCTTGAAGTCGCTGATGACCGACTCGACGTCGCGGGTCTTTGAATCCATGGCGGCCAATACCAGCAGACCGATGGTCTGGCTGGTCACGGCGATCAAGAGGCAACCCCGAAAGACAGGGTTCTAACGTAAAGAAACATCGGCAATCCCTCGCACTGTGTATTCAGGCGAGGGACTTTGCAGAGGTTTTCAGGGGAGGGGAGTAGAGCTTATCCGGCGCTTGTGTGGGATGTTTCGACGGAGTCTGTGTGCTTGCGCCCCAGCACCAGGCTGCACAGTGCCGGCAGGAACAACAGCGTCAACACGGTGCCCACCGACACCCCGCCAATCAGCACATACGCCAGGGACGACCAGAACACCGAGAACGTCAGCGGGATGAAGGCCAGCGCCGCCGCCAGCGCGGTGAGGATCACCGGCCTGGCTCGTCGCACGGTGGCTTCGACGATCGCCTCGCGAATCGCCATGCCCTGTTCCTGGTTCTGGCGAATCTGGTCGGTGAAGATCAGCGTGTTGCGCATCAGAATCCCGCCGATGCCGATCAAGCCCAGGATTGCGTTGAACCCGAACGGCTGGTTGAACAACAGCAACGTCGGCACCGCGCCGATCAACCCCAAAGGCGCGGTGGCGAACACCATGAACATCACGCCGAACGAGCGCACCTGGAACATGATCACCGTGAGGGTCAGCAGGATCATGATCGGGAACAGCGCCGCCAGCGCGACGTTGGCTTTGGCGCTTTCCTCCACCGGGCCGCCGATGTCGATCCGGTAGCCGGCAGGCAGCTTGGCGATCAGTGGTTGCAGGTCCTTGTACACGGCCATTTCCACGTCGGGCGGTTGCACGCTGTCGATGATATCGGCGCGTACTTCCACGGTGGTCGCACGGTTGCGGCGCTTGAGGATCGGCTCTTCCATCACGGCCTGGAACTGCCCGACCTGGGCCAGCGGTACCGAAGTGCCGGCGCTGTTGGTCAGGGTCATGTTGTTGAGGTTGCCGAGGTTCTCGCGCTGGCTGCCCTGGGCGCGGGCGACCACGGCAACGGTGCGGTTGCCTTCGCGCACTTCGGTGATCGGGTTGCCGCTGAGCAAGGCGTTAAGCTGGGACTTGACCTCATTGGGGGTGAAACCCAGCAGGCGCAGGCGATCTTGATCCAGGACCAGGCGATAAGTGCTGGTGCGCTCGCCCCAGTCGAGGAAGGCTTCCTTGGTCAGCTTGTTGGCGGCCACCACACGACGCACCTCTTCGGACACGCCGCGCAGCACATCCACATCCGGCCCGGACACGCGGAACACCACCGGGAACGGCACCGGCGGGCCGAACAGCAACTGCGTCACGCGCACACGGGCCGCCGGAAATTCACCGGCGGCGATGCGCTCACGCATACGCAGTTTCAGCGCATCACGAGCGTGGGAGTCCGGGGTCTGCACGATCAGCTTGGCGAAAGCCGGGTCGGGCAATTCCGGGTTCAGCGACAGGAAAAACCGTGGCGCGCCGCCGCCCACATAAGTGTCCACCAGGCGGGTTTGCGGCTCTTGCAACAGGGCTTTTTCCAACTGCGCCGCCACCGCCTCGGTGGCTTTGAACGCGCTGCCGGGCGGCATGTACACCTCAAGAATCAACTCGGAACGGTCGGAGTTGGGGAAGAACTGTTTCTTCACCACGGCCATGCCCAGCCCGCACAGTACAAAGGCTGCGACCACCAGGCCCGTCACCAGCCAACGCCCACGTACGCAGGCTTCGACCAAGCTACGCAGTTTGCGGTAGTAGCGCCCGGCGTAGATCGCGTCATGGCCACCGGGCACCGGTTTGATCTGCGGCAGCAGCTTCACGCCCAGGTACGGTGTGAATACCACTGCCACCAGCCAGGAGGAGATCAATGCAAAGCCGACAATCCAGAAAATATTGCCGGCGTATTCCCCCGCCGCCGAGCGGGCAAACCCCACCGGCAGAAAGCCGATAATCGTCACCAGGGTGCCGGTGAGCATCGGCGCGGCGGTGGAGCTCCAGGCGAAGGTGGCGGCGTGAATCCGATCGAAACCTTCCTCCAGTTTCACCACCATCATTTCAATGGCGATGATCGCGTCATCCACCAGCAAGCCCAGGGAAATGATCAGCGCACCCAGGGTGATACGGTCAAACTCACGGCCGGTGAGCAGCATGATCACGAACACCACCGACAAGGTCAGCGGCACCGCAGCCGCCACTACCAACCCCACGCGAAATCCCAGGGCCAACAGGCTGATCACCATGACCACGGCCAGCGCGACGAAGAATTTCAGCATGAACTCATTGACCGCCAGGCTGATGTTTTTCGCCTGGTCGGAGACCTTGGCGAAGTTCACGCCCAGCGGCAGGTCGGCCTGGATCCTGGCTTCCTCGGCCTTGAGACTTTTGTCCAGCTCCAGGCCGTTCCAGTGTTTCTCCATGATCACGCCGAGCATCAGCGCCGGGTCGCCCTGGTGGCGAATGCGGTAGCTGGGCGGGTCTTCATAACCGCGGCTGACGCTGGCCACATCGGCGATGCGCAGCACACGCCCGTTGGCTTCCAGCGGTACGTTTTCAATCAGCGACAGGCTGTCAAAGGCACCGTCGATGCGGATATAGGCGCGCGCCCCGGCAGTTTCCACAAAGCCGGACGGCGCCACTGCGTTTTGTGCGGCGAGGGCGGCGAAGATCTGGTCCGGCTTGATGCCCAGGGTTGCCAGGCGTTCATAGGAAAACTCGACAAACACTCGTTGCGCCTGCTCACCGAGGATATTGACCTTCTTCACCCCCGGCAGGTCCAGCAATTGCTGGCGTAGCGTTTCGGCCATCTGCACTTGCTGGCGGTGGGGCAGGTGCTCGGCTTCCAGGGCGTACAAGGCGAAGTACACATCGGAATATTCGTCGTTGAAGAACGGCCCGACCACGCCATTGGGCAGTTTGGCGGCTTCATCGCTGAGCTTTTTGCGGGCCTGGTAGAACAGGTCCTGGAGTTCGCCGGGGGGCGTGGATTCCTTGAAGGTCATGCGCATCGACACGAAACCCGGCTGGGCGATGGTCTCGACGCGGTCGTAGTAATCCAGTTCCTGCAGACGCTTTTCCAGGCGGTCGGCCACCTGTTCCTGCATTTCCCGAGCGGTTGCGCCGGGCCAGGCCGCGCTGATGGTCATGACCTTGACGGTAAACGACGGGTCTTCGGCACGCCCCAGTTTGCCGAACGAGAAGACCCCGGCGGCGAGGATCGCGATGATCAGGAACAGTGTGACCGCACGGTGTTTCACGGCCAGTTCGGAGAGGTTGATGCCGCGCATATTCAATGGTCCTGCTGACGGTTGAGGGCCAGGGCTTGGGCCGGCAGCAAGCGCACCGCGTCACCCTCGTGCAACAGGTGCGCACCGAGCGCGACGATGATTTGCCCGGGGCTCACGCCACTGTCGAGCAGGGCGTCTTCCTGGCCGAGGCTGGCGACTTGCACCGGGGCGAAGCGGACCTTGTCGTTATCACCGATCACCCACACGCCGCTGCCATGCCCGGCGTCCAGCAGCGCGCCGATAGGCACGCGGGTTTGCTGGGCCTGGCCGCTGCCTTGCAGGCGCACAGTGATAGTGGAACCGAGGGCGAAACGCTCGACGCCGCCATGCAGCACGAAGCGGGCGCGGTAGGTCCGGGTGACCGGGTCGGCACTGGCGGACAACTCCCGCAGGGTGGCCGTGAGGGCTTGTTCCGGCGCGCCGAAGGGGAACGCCAAGGCTTTTTGCGAAGCTTGGTCGCGCTGGGTTTCCGGCAGGTTGACGATGGCTTCGCGGGCGCCATCGTGGGCCAGCCGCGCGACGATTTGCCCTTCGGCGACCACTTGGCCGCGATCCACGCGGACGTCGGTGATGATGCCGTCACCGTCGGCCTTGAGTACCGAGTAGGTGCGCCGGTTTTCGATCTGGCTGGCATCCGATTGGGCCGCAGCCAACTCGGCTTCGGCGACGCGCAGGTTGGTCGCCGACTGGTCGAAAATCTGCCGCGACACGGCGCCGGTACTGGCCAGGCGCTGGTAGCGGTTCTCGTCGTCACGGCGTTGGCGCAACTGCGCCTGGGCGGCGTTGACGCGGTTTTTCGCCGAGCGCAGGGCCAGTTCGAAATCACCGATATCCAATACCAGCAGCGTATCGCCACGCGAGACATGCTGGCCGGGGTCGACCTTGCGTTCAATGACCTTGCCGCCCACCCGGAAGCCCAGGTCGCTTTCGGTACGGGCCGCCACCACGCCGGTGTAGGCGCTTTGCTGGGCGCCGGCGGCCTCGACCTTGGCCGCCAATACCGGGCGGGGCAGCGGCACGTCGGCGGCGGTATCGGCCTTGCTGTTGCAACCGCTGAGGACGCTTAGCAAGGCCAGGGGGATGAGAAGACGTAGGGCAAGAGGGTTCATGATGGGCTCCAGGGGGATCGAGCAGAAAATTATGGACATAATTTTTTGCTTATATTATGGTCGAAATATAAATTAATCCAGCCCCGGATCATTCCCATGGCAAACGCCCCGACACCCTCACGCAGTTTGTTGTTTTTATTGGTTGCCCTGACGGCGCTGGGTGAAGTCTCGACCCAATTGATCATCCCGGGCCTGGGCTCTATCGAGCAGGCGCTGGCGGCGCCGCCGGGTTCGGCATTGATGGCGATGTCGGCGTTTGTCGCGGCGTTTGGCCTTGGGCAACTGCTGTTTGGCCCGCTGTCGGACCGCATAGGTCGCCGTCCCGTGCTGATCGGCGGCTTGGTCCTGTATGTGCTGGCCACGTTGTCGATGCTGTTGGTCAGCGACATCCACCAATTGATTGCCGCCCGGGTCGCGCAGGGGCTGGGTGCCTGCGCCGCGCTGGTGCTGGCGCGCACGGTGGTGCGCGATGTCTGGAAAGCCGAGGCGGGCCCGGCCCTGGCGTTGACCATGATCGGCATGCTCTACGCCATTGTGGTCGCACCGATGATCGGCGGCCTGCTGATCAAACTCTTCGGTTGGCGCGCGCCTATCGTCCTCTCGTTGCTCATCGGTAGCGCGGTGTTGCTGCTGGCGCTGCTGTTTTTCCGCGAGAGCAACCATTCCCTCGATCCCAAGGCCGGTCATTGGCGCACGCTGGGCGGGCAATACCTGGATTTGCTCAAAAGCCGCCAATACCGCGCCTACGCCGTCGCGCTCGCCTGTACCTATGGCGCCATGTTTGCAGTGATTGCCGGCTCCTCGGCGGTGTTTATCAACCTGTTGGGTTTCAGCAGCCTTGAATACGGCATCAACTTCGGCCTGATGGTGTCGATGCTGATCCTCGGTTCCACCTACACCCGGCGCAATATCCTGCGCCTGGGCGCGCAACGGATTGTGGCGATGGGCGTGACGATAGTGGCTGTCGGCGGCCTGTCGGCCGTGTTGATCTACGCAGTGTTCGGCCTCTCGGTCGTCGGCTTGGACCTGCCGATTGCGCTGGTCACCCTCGGCGGTGGGCTGGTGTTGCCAGGCTCGGTCACCGGTGGGGTGATGCCCAATGCCCACCGCGCCGGCCTGGCCGCCGGCTTGATGGGCTTTTCCCAGATGTTCGGCGCAACCTGCAGCGGCTTGTTATTGAGCCAACTGCGCGATGGCAGCGCCGTGCCCATGATCATGCTCGAGGCCAGTTTTGCGGTGGCGGCATTCGTCGCGTTTCACCTGTTGCGTGAGCGCCGGCCGGCGCTGGCGGCTGCCTAGCCATAAGCGGTTGATTGTCTCACCTGTGGGACAGTAAGAGCTGTGGCTGCTATCTAGCGCTCAATTGGTATCGGATTTAAGGTGTATGCACTTTGGAGGTACACCATGAAAAAACTGATCGGTATCTACACCAGCCCCCGCGCCCACTGGGTCGGCGACGGCTTCCCGGTGCGTACGCTGTTTTCCTACGACACCATGGGCAAGCACATCAGCCCATTCCTGTTGCTGGACCACGCAGGCCCTGCCGATTTCACCCCCACCGAGCAACGTCGTGGCGTCGGCCAGCACCCTCATCGTGGTTTTGAAACCGTGACCATCGTCTACGATGGCGAAGTCGAGCACCGCGATTCCACGGGTGCCGGCGGCAAAATCGGCCCTGGCGATGTGCAGTGGATGACGGCGGCCAAAGGCATCCTCCACGAGGAGTTCCACTCCGAAGCCTTTGCCCGCAGCGGCGGGGCACTGGAGATGGTGCAACTGTGGGTCAACTTGCCGGCCAAGGACAAAATGGCCGACGCGGGCTACCAGACCATCGTCGATGGCGACATTCCGCTGCTGCCGTTGGCTGACGGCGCCGGGCAACTGCGCCTGATTGCCGGTGAGTTCGCCGGCACCCAGGGCCCGGCGCGCACCTTTACGCCGATTGACGTGTGGGACCTGCGCCTCAACGCCGGTAAAGCGCTGACGCTGGACCTGCATGCCGGGCGCAACACCGCGTTGGTGATCCTGCGCGGCACGGTGCTGGTCAACGGTGAGGAAGTCGCACGCCAAGGCCAGTTGGCCTTGTTCGAGCGCGATGGCAGCCAGCTCACCCTGGAGGCCAACGACGACGCCAAGGTGCTGCTGCTCAGCGGCGAGCCGATCGACGAGCCCATCGTCGGTCACGGCCCGTTCGTGATGAACACCGAGCAGGAAATACACCAGGCGTTTGTTGACTTCCAGTCGGGCAAGTTTGGGCGGATGTGAAGCCAAGGGTTGTCGCAACCCCCCTGTGGGAGCGGGCTTGTTGTGGCTGGGGAGCTTGTTGTGGCGAGCAAGCCCCTTCACCACAACAAGCCCGCTCCCACATTTTGCTTGGCGCTATACCTGATCTGTCTATTTCATGCGATCTTCTGCGCATTCGCCCTGGAGTCGCCTGGATGCCCACATTTATCGCTGAACACCCCATGCTCTGCGCGTTGGCGCTGATCTTTATCGACATTGCCGTGTGGCGGCTGATTTCCGCCAACCTGGCCAGTTGGAAGCTGGCGGCGCGGTTGGTGATTTTCGCGGTTTTCAGTGCCGTGCTGTTCAACGACGGCATGAACCCCATGCAACTGGCGCCCTATGCCGACGACACCACCTTGCACCTGGCCGCCACGGCCCTGCAGATCGGCTGGTGGCTGTTCGCGGCGCGCACCCTCACGGTGTTGCTCGGCACCGTGATGATGCAGCGGGTCGGTCACACCGGGCGGCTGTTGCAGGACCTGATGGGCGCGGTGATTTTCCTGATCGCGATCATCGCGGCCATGGCCTATGTGCTCGACCTGCCGGTCAAGGGGGTGCTCGCCACCTCCGGCGCGGTGGCGATCATCGTCGGCCTGGCGCTGCAGAGTACCTTGAGCGATGTGTTTTCCGGGATCGTGCTCAACACCACCAAGCCGTATCAACTCGATGACTGGATTTCCATCGACGGCACCGAAGGCCGCGTCACGGATATCGACTGGCGCGCCACCCGCCTGCAAACCTCCCAGGGCAGCCTGGCGGTGATTCCCAACTCCCTGGCGGCCAAAGCCAAGATCATCAACTTCTCACGCCCGGCGGACATGTTCGGGTTGGCGGTCAGCCTGCAAGTGAGCCCCCACGCGCGCCCGCAAACTGTGATCGAGGCATTGGAACGGGCGATGCTGGGGTGCCGGCCGTTGCTGGCCACGCCGGCCCCAAGCGTGGCATTCAAGTCCTCGGGCAGTGGCGGCGTCGAATATGAGATCAGTGGTTTCGTGCCGGCCATGGGCCTCAAGCGCGATGTGCGCAACCAACTGTATGACCTGGCATTCCGTCATCTGCAGGCCGCGGGCGTCAGCCTGTTGTCCGCCACCGAAAGCAGCGCGCCAAGCTTGGTGTCTGGGGCGCGGGCACTGTTGGAGCGCTCGCCGATTTTCTCCACCCTGCGTCAGGAAGAAAAGGATACCTTCAGCCAGAACATGGTCCTGCAATCGTTTCGTAGCGGCGAGATGATCTTGCCGGCGGGAGAGGTCAGCGACCACTTGTTCATCGTCGCCTCCGGTGTGGTCTCGGTCATGCTGACCAAGGATGGGCGCAAATTCGAAGCCGGGCGCATGGGGCCGGGCGAGGTGATTGGTGAGGCGGGGATTCTGTCCGATCAAGGCGTGCCGGCAGACTTCCTGGCCAAGACCTACTGCACCCTGTACCGCGTCGAGAAGGAATACCTCAAGCCTTGCCTGGATGCGCGGCATGACATCAGCGAGGCCATGAAAGCCTTGCTCGACTTCCGCCTGCACGCGGCCCAGACCTTGACTCAAGCCACACCGGTCGCGCCGGTAAAGACCGGGTTCCTGCAATGGCTGCGCAACCGTGGCCTGTAGATTGGTCACCTGTTCTTCGCCCGAATTGGCTATTTCTCCGGGACGCCGCGCTGACTAATCTGCTCAGCGTTCCCACCGTTCCCGGAGTATCACCATGCAGGCCCGTACCGATTTCTACACCGCGTCCCCAGATGCCATGAAAGCCATGCTTGCCCTGGAAGCCGCCGTTGGCAAACTGTCCATTGAACTGCCGTTGCTGGAGCTGGTGCGCCTGCGCGTGTCGCAAATCAACGGCTGCGCCTTCTGCCTCGACATGCACACCGCCGATGCGCGCAAGGGCGGTGAAACCGAGCGCCGCCTGTACACCGTGTCGGCCTGGCGCGAAACACCCTTCTTCACCCCCCGTGAGCGTGCCGCCCTGGCCTGGGCCGAAAGCCTGACCCTGATCAGCCAGACCCACGCCGCCGACGCCGACTACAGCGCACTGGCGGCTGAGTTCAGCCCACAGGAGCAGGTCGACCTGAGCGTGGCGATCAGTACGATCAACAGCTGGAACCGCCTGGCGGTGGGCTTTCGCAAGATGCCCAAGTAATCAGAAATTGACCGAGGCACTCAGGCGCGCCGTCAAGGGCGCGCCCTGGAACAGGTAGTCATCGCCCAGGTACTCGCCGGCGTCGCGCCAGTAGCGCTTGTCGAACAGGTTGTCGACGCTCAGGCGAAACACCGTTTCATAGCCGTCGAGCCGGGTGGTGTAGCGGCTGCCCACATTGACCACCGCATAATCCCCCACCTCCACATTGCCGCTGCGATTGGCGTACTTCTTGGCGCTGTATTGCACGCCGCCGAGTACCGCCAGGCCGTTGACCCACGGCAAGGCATAGTCGGCGTACACACTGGCGCGCAGCTTGGGCACGTTGATCGCCTGATGGCCTTCGTAAGCCGGCGTGCCGCTTCCGTCCACCCGGGCACGGATCGCCGCCACGCTGGTGGCGATTTGCAGGCGCTCAGTGGCCCAACCGTTGGCTGACAACTCCAGCCCGGTGTTCTGCTGCCGGCCTTGTTGCACGTAGGTGAACTGGCCATTTTCGGGTTTGGCGTACTGATAGGCCTGGCGCGTCTGGAACACGGCGGCGGCGAAGCTGATACGGCGCCAGTCGTATTTCACACCGGCTTCGATTTGCCGCGAGGTGGTCGGGGCCAGGGTTTCATCGGCATTGGTTGCGAACCACGGCGCGCTCCCGCCCAGGGACAGGCCCTTGCTGTAGCTGGTGTACAGCGAGAGGTTTTCAATCGGTTTATAGATCAACGACGCCTGGGGCAGAAACACAGACTGCTGGGTATGACGCGCCGGGTTGCCATCGCTGTCGAAGGCCTTTTCATCCAGGCGCACTTCACGTCCGCCGAGAATCGTCTGCCATTGCTCGTTGAAACGAATGCGGTCGGTGACGAACAGGCCGTACTGGCGGCTGTCGAGGTTACGGTGGCTGTCGTTCAACGGGACGTCGGCGGCTGGGAAACTCGGCGCATCTTCGTTGATATTGCCGCTGCCGATGTACTCGTTGACCGGTTTGCGCTTGTCGATCACCCGGCGGAACGCGCTGGTGCCGAAGGTCAGCTCATGGCCCAGGCCCGCCGTGTCGAACAGCCCGGTCATGGCGGCTTGCACTTCGTCATCACGGCGGGTGTCGTCGGGGCTGCGGTAGTCGTAGATGCCGTAATCGCCTTGCGCAGAAAAATAGTTGCCCAGGCCCGTCGTGTCGCCGCCCCAGGCAAACGAGCTGTAATCGTCAATCACCACCTTGCTGTGTGCCGCGCTGACGGTGCCTGTCCACTGATCGCTGAAGCGGTACTCGAACTTGCCGTTGAGGTTCAACGAATCGATACCGACCTGACGGCCGCCGGTTTGATGGCCGAGCAGTTTCTTCGGCGACGCGTCGTGGGGCACCTCGGTGCCCCCGAGCAACTGATAGCCCGGCACCGAACGCTGTTGCTTGTTCTGGTATTCCGCATCCAGTTGCAGCACGGCATCGGGGCTGATATTCCAGTCGAACGCCAGGGACACGAAATCACGCTGGCCATTGGCATGCTCCACATAGCTGTGCAGGTCTTCATGGGCCACGTTGGCGCGCAGGCCAAATTGCTGTTCGCTACCGAACCAGCCACCGACGTCGGTGGCGACATAACCACTGCCACGATCGTCGCTGGAAACGCTGACCGAGCGCACATCCTCCGGGCGCTTGGTCACATAGTTGATCACGCCGCCGGGCTCGGAGATGCCACTCTGCAAGCCGGCCAGCCCCTTGAGCACTTCCACCTGCTGCTTGTTTTCCAGGGCGACGTTCTGCTCGCCGGTGATGGTGCGCCCGTTGATCTTGTAGCTGCTCGCGGCATTCAGCGAAAAGCCGCGCACCACAAAGTTTTCGTAATAGCCAATGGGCGCATAGCTGTCACCCACTGCGGCGTCGTTGCGCAGCACTTCGCTGAGCAGGCGGGCCTGCTGGTCCTTGAGCATGGCGGCGTTGATCACTGTGATCGAGGCCGGGGTGTCCAGCAATGGCGTTTCAGTGAAGCCGCCGACCGAGGCTGTGTCGCTGCGGTAGCCGGAGGCTTCCTGGCCCTGGACCTTCACCGCCGGCAGCTCTATTTCAGCCGCCAGGCTGTTGCCGATGCCGCCGCTGAGCAGCAGGCCGAGGGCAAAATGTGAAGGAGCGACGGGACGAAAACGCAAAACCATGGGGCAGGGCCTTAAAGCGCGGGGAGGGGGCGCATAAGCTAGGGGGCAATGCGGCAGCGGGCAAGCCCAAATATTGGTCACGGAAGACTTTTTTGCGGGCGCGGGCTGTTCGCGTCAGATCATTGCTTGCCGGGCATGTCGATGCCCAACCGGTTGATCCGGCGATACAGCGTCGCCCGCGAAATCCCGAGTGCCTGCGCCGTCGGCAACGGCTTCCAGCGATGTCGAATCAGCGCGTCCAGCACGACCTGGCGTTCCGGGCTGACACTCTGTTGCACCCGTGCCTCAACCTGTTCCCCGCGCACCTCAACCGGCAAATTCGCCAATTGCAAGGTATCGCCTTCGCACACCGCACAGGCATACGCCAGCACATGCTGCAATTGCCGCACGTTGCCCGGCCAGGCATAACCGAGCAGCGCTTGGAGTGCCGCCTCGCTGAGGCCCAGCGTCACGCCGCTGTTGCGCGCTTGCTGTTCCAGCAGTCGGTTGATCAACGCCAGCTTGTCGGTACGCTCGCGCAATGGCGGCAGGCAGAAGCGCGCACAACCGAGGCGAAAGTACAGGTCTTCGCGAAAGCGCCCTTGGCTGACCAATTCCGCCAAGTCGCGGTGGCTGGCACAGATCACCTGGATATCCACATGGCGCGCCTTTGCCGCGCCCAACGGCGCCACTTCGCCTTCGGCCATCACCCGCAGCAGCCGCGTTTGCAGTGCCAGCGGCATATCGCCGATTTCGTCGAGGAACAGCGTGCCGCCATCGGCTTGTACCAGCAACCCCGGCATACCCTTGCTGGAGGCGCCGGTAAATGCCCCGGCCACATAGCCGAACAGTTCGCTCTCGATCAGGTTTTCCGGAATCGCTGCGCAATTCACCGCCACGAACGGCCCATTGCGGCGAGCACTTTGTGCATGCAACTGGCGGGCGAAGACTTCCTTGCCGGCGCCGGTTTCACCTTGTACCAGCACCGGCAGGTTGCGGTCCTTGACCCGCACGGCCAGGCGCAAATGCTCTTCGACGCGCGCGTCCACCTGCGCCACCGTTGCGGCGCGTACCGGCTGGCGCCGCGGGGCATTGACGCGTACGTGCAGCGCGCCCGGTTCGCCCAGCCAATGCAGTTGCTGGGCGTGTTGATCCGTCACTGCGCGCAACGCCTCCAGGTCGAACACTTCGCCGATATGCGCCGGCACCTGGCCGAAGCGTCGGCGCAGGGCTTGGCGGGCTTTACTGTTGAGCGCCTGCAGGCGACCGTCCTGGTCCCAGGCCAGCAGCAGGTCAGGCTGGCTGTCGACGTAACCCGGCGTGCTGTGGGCTTGCAGCACCCAGTGCTGGCGAGCGCTGTGCATGAAGAAGGCATTCTCGATGGCCTGCGCACTCTGCGCCACCAGCTGGCGCACCAGGTGCTGGCTGCGGCGGTCGTCCGGCGACTGCAAGGCTGAGGCGTCCATCACGCCCAGCAGGTTGCCCTGGGGATCGAAAATCGGCGCGGCGGAGCAGGTCAGGCCGATAAACGCGGCGCGGAAGTGGTCGCGTTTATGCACCGTCACCGCCGATTGGCTGGTCAGCACCGTGGCTACGCCGCAGGTGCCTTCTTCGGCTTCCGACCAGCAGGTGCCCAGGTACAGGCCGGCCTTGCGGCAGTCGCTGCGAATCGTGGTGTCCACGCGATGGTCGATGGTCTGGCCCTGAGCGTCGGTGAGCATCACGCAATAGTCGGCGTGACGCACGCGGTGATGCAACTGGCCGACGGCTTCGCTGGCGATGCGCATGAACAGCTCGGCACGTTCGCGGCATTCCTTGAGCAAGGGTTCGGTGAGGATGCGTGGCCCTTGCAGCGAACCCGGGTCCAGGTGGTATTGCTCCATGGAGCGGCGCCAGGAGTCGAAGATCACCGACGGTACCGGCGCCTGGGGCAGGCGATCGGCATTGCGCACCACGCGGCTGACGCAGTCGACATGCTCCTTGGGGGTCAGCCCCCTTGAGTTCGCGGCGAGCATAAGGCCTCCGGTTCTCGATCTTTGTTGTTATGCCCGCCATTAAGCGCGTATGCGCCGGGAGGGACAAGGGCAGCCTGACCAAATGCCCGGCGTGAGACGCAGCGTCTCATCCGGCGCGAGACGCTGCTTGCGTATTGCACTGCCGCGTCTCATGCGGCGCTGGCCCGGGCCGTGGGTACAGGCTGGCGGCGCCGCTCTGGATCAGGTGTTTGCGAGGTTTTCCCAGGCCTTGGCACAGGCTGTGCTGAAGGGCCTGTAGCTGGTCGAAGCCAGCCTTTTGTGTGTCGAGACAACCTGGAGAACAACAAGATGTCCACTCACCTGTCCACCGATCAATTGCTGCATGCCTACACCGTGATGCGCACCATCCGTGATTTTGAAGAACGCCTGCACGTGGAATTCGCCACCGGCGAGATCCCAGGCTTTGTGCACCTGTACGCCGGGCAGGAAGCCTGCGCCGCCGGGGTCATGGCCCACCTCAACGATGAAGATTGCATTGCTTCCAACCACCGTGGCCACGGGCATTGCATCGCCAAGGGCGTCGATGTGTTCGGCATGATGGCCGAGATCTACGGCAAGAAAACCGGCGTGTGTGGCGGCAAGGGCGGCTCCATGCACATCGCCGACCAGGAGAAGGGCATGCTCGGCGCCAATGGCATCGTCGGGGCCGGTGCGCCGTTGGCGGCCGGTGCGGCGCTGGCCGCCAAGCTCAAGGGTAGCCAAGGCGTGGCCGTGGCGTTCTTTGGCGACGGTGGCTCCAACGAGGGGGCAGTATTCGAGGCGATGAACCTGGCTGCGATCATGCGGCTGCCCTGCCTGTTCGTTGCCGAAAACAACGGCTATGCCGAGGCCACCGGTTCCGGCTGGTCGGTAGCCTGCAAGGACATCGCCGAGCGTGCCGTAGGGTTTGGCATGCCGGGGGTGATCGTCGATGGCAATGATTTCTTCGCGGTGCATGCAGCGCTCGGCGTCGCGGTAGAGCGTGCACGCAGCGGCCAGGGGCCGACCCTGGTGGAAGTCAAATTGAGCCGCTTCTACGGCCATTTCGAAGGCGATGCGCAAACCTATCGCGGCCCCGATGAAGTGAAAAACCTGCGTGAATCCCACGATTGCCTGACGCTGTTCCGTCAGCGTTGCGACGCCGAAGGCTGGTTGGAAGTCGCGCAACTGGAGCGCATCGACCGTGAGGTAGCGCAGTTGATTGACGACGCTGTGCGCCTGGCCAAGTTCGACCCCAAGCCTCAGGCCGCCGACCTGCTCAGCGATGTGTACGTCGCGTACCACTCATAACAACAACTACGTGGAGAGAATTTTATGGCTCGCAAAATCAGCTATCAGCAGGCGATCAACGAAGCCCTGGCCCAGGAAATGCGCCGCGACCAGAGCGTCTTCATCATTGGCCAGGACGTCTGCGGCGGCACCGGCTCGCCCGGCGAGCAGGACGCCTGGGGCGGTGTGTTGGGAGTTACCAAGGGCCTGTATCCGCAATTTCCCGACCGCGTGCTGGACGCGCCGTTGTCCGAAGTCGGTTACGTGGGC
This sequence comes from Pseudomonas palleroniana, assembly GCF_022836895.1. NCBI lineage: Bacteria > Pseudomonadati > Pseudomonadota > Gammaproteobacteria > Pseudomonadales > Pseudomonadaceae > Pseudomonas > Pseudomonas palleroniana. The sequence continues at coordinate 3,152,100 of NZ_CP092411.1, forward strand.
ATGGCGGTGGGCGCCGCCACCCGCGGCATGCGCCCGGTGTGCGAGTTGATGTTCGTCGACTTTATCGGCTGCTGCCTCGACCAGTTGCTCAACCAGGCCGCCAAGTTCCGCTACATGTTCGGCGGCAAGACCACCACGCCGTTGGTGATGCGTGCCATGTACGGTGCCGGCCTGCGCGCCGCCGCCCAGCATTCGCAGATGCTCACCTCGATGTGGACGCACATTCCCGGGCTCAAGGTGGTGTGCCCGGCCACGCCCTATGACGCCAAGGGCATGCTGATCCAGGCTATCCGCGACAACGACCCGGTGATCTTCCTCGAGCACAAGATGCTCTACAGCCTGCAAGGCGAAGTGCCGGAAGAGTTGTACACCGTGCCTTTTGGCGAAGCCAACTTTGTGCGCGAAGGCCGGGACGTCACCTTGGTCACGTACGGGCGCATGGTGCATATCGCCCTGGAAGCCGCCGCCAACCTGGCGCGCCAAGGCATCGATTGCGAAGTGCTCGACCTGCGCACCACCAGCCCGCTGGACGCAGACAGCATCCTGGAAAGCGTCGAGAAAACCGGGCGCCTGGTGGTGATCGACGAATCCAACCCACGTTGTTCCATCGCCACGGATATCAGTGCGTTGGTGGCGCAGGAGGCGTTTTCATGCCTGCGTGCTCCCATCCAGATGGTCACCGCACCGCACACGCCGGTGCCGTTTTCCGATGCGCTGGAAGACCTGTACATCCCCAACGCCGCGAAGATCGAAGCCGCCGTGCTGAAGATCGCCGACAAGAGGACCGCCGCATGATCCATACCTTGACCATGCCCAAGTGGGGGCTGTCGATGACCGAGGGCCGTATCGACATCTGGCTCAAGCAACCCGGGGACCGGGTGGAGAAGGGCGAGGCGGTGCTGGACGTGGAGACCGACAAAATCTCCAGCAGCGTCGAGGCGCCGTTCAATGGCGTACTGCGGCGGGTGCTGGCGCAGAGCGACGAGACGTTGCCGGTGGGGGCGTTGCTGGGGATTGTGGTGGAGGGCGAGGCCACCGACGCGCAGATTGATGCAGTGATCGAAAGCTTCAACGCCGGGTTTGTCGCCAGCGCGGATGAAGTCCAAGCGTCTGGCCCCAGCGCGCAGAAGGTTGAACTGGGCGGGCGTTTGCTGCGCTATCTCGACCTCGGTGAGGGCGCCACACCGTTGGTGCTGATCCATGGCTTCGGCGGTGACCTGAACAACTGGCTGTTCAACCAGCCGGCATTGGCCGCCGAACGCCGCGTGATCGCGCTCGACCTGCCAGGGCATGGCGAGTCGGGCAAGCACCTGCAAAGTGCGGATGCACACGAGTTGAGCCATGCGGTGTTGGCGTTGCTCGATCACCTTGCACTCGACCGCGTGCACCTGGCGGGCCACTCCATGGGTGGGTTGGTCGCGCTGACGCTCGCCGACCAGGCGCCCGAGCGTATTGCTTCACTGACGCTGATCGCCAGCGCCGGCCTGGGACCGGATATCAATGGTGATTACCTGCAAGGCTTTGTCGAGGCCAACCACCGCAACGCGCTCAAGCCGCAATTGACCCAACTGTTCAGCGACCCCGCGTTGGTGACGCGGCAGATGCTCGAAGATATGCTCAAGTTCAAGCGCCTGGAAGGGGTGGATCAGGCGTTGCGGCAGCTCAACGCCAAGCTTTTCGACGGTGGGCGGCAAACGCTGGATTTGCGCAAGGTGGTGGGGCGGCAACCGAGCCTGGTGATCTGGGGCAGTGACGATGCAATCATCCCGGCCAACCACGCCGAGGGGCTGCAGGCCCGGGTAGAGATCCTGCCTGGGCAGGGGCATATGGTGCAGTTGGAGGCCGCGGAGCGGGTCAACCTGTTGATGGCGGCGTTTCTCAAGTCACAGCCTTGAGGCATCCAGGGTAGGAGCGAGCTTGCTCGCGAAGCACTCACAGGCGCCGCGTTGATTCAGGCAACACGGGGTATCGTTGAGGTTTTTTGCGAGCAAGCTCGCTCCTACAGTTTCAACCGTGACGCTTGAGGGTTTCGCTGGGCAACTCTTTGAAAAGGGCACGGTAGCTGTTGGAAAACCGCCCCAAATGCCAGAACGACCAGTTCATCGCCACCTCGGCCACGGTCGTTCCGGGCGAGTTCAACAACTCCCGCCGTGCGCCATTCAAGCGGCGCAGGCGCAACCACTGCGCCGGGCTCATCCCGGTGTAGGTTTTGAAGCCCTGCTGCAACTGACGCAGCGGCACCCCCGCAATCTGCGCCAGTTCCAGCAGGTTCACGGTTTCATCCGGCGCATCCGCCGCCCAAGCACCGATGCGCGCCATCAACTGGCGTTCGGCGCTGCGACGTTGCAATGAACTGTCGTCCAGGCACACGCAGGCGTTATCCAGAATGAACAGGCAGTCATCGAGCAGTTGCTGGGTGAGGGCGTCGCGACTGATCGGGTCGCTGACGGCGGACAAGCGCGTCAGGGTGCCGCTGAGCCAGCGGGTGAACAGCGCGTTTTGCCGGCAGGTCAGCGGCGCCATGAACAAACCGTCCAGCTTCGCCACGTCCAACCCTTGGCGCTGCACGAACTGCGGGCCGAATACCACGGCCACCTCACGGTAGTTTTCCGGGGTGATCCAGGTGTTGCGGCTTTCGCCATTGAGCATGTACAGCGCGTTGTCGCTGCCGTCGAAACAGAACGCCAGCGAGCCCGGCGGTGCATTGAAATGCTGTTCCACGCGAGTGTTCATGCACTCTTCGTACACCTGCACACCTTGCAGGTCGAGGTAGCGGACCTGCCCGGCAAAGTGCCCCGGTGACATCTGCTGGTACTGCTGCACCCAGCCGGGTGTTGCATTGCATTGAGCGGCCACATCACCGGTGGTGAAGGCCTGTACGCGCAAAGCGGTTGCCTGTGTCATGAATGACCTTGGCGCACTCTATTGGTGCGTTATGGTTCGTGCAAAGTGGATAGATGCCCGTTGAAGGCTGGCTCAAGATAGACCTCAATGCGCCGAGAGTACAAGCCGGCGCGTGTATCCCACCCATGACGAGGTCCTTATGAACGCCCCCTTCGATCAGCTGTCCGCCTGGCTGAAAGAACACAAGATTACCGAAGTCGAATGCGTGATCAGTGATTTGACTGGCATCGCACGCGGCAAGATTGCGCCCACCAACAAGTTCCTGCATGAGCGAGGCATGCGCCTGCCGGAAAGTGTGTTGCTGCAAACGGTGACCGGGGACTTCGTCGACGACGATATCTACTACGACCTGCTCGACCCGGCCGACATCGACATGGTGTGCCGCCCGGTGTCCAACGCGACCTATGTGGTGCCCTGGGCCATAGAGCCCACCGCGATCGTGATCCACGACACCTTCGACAAGCAGGGCAACCCCATCGAGCTGTCGCCGCGCAACGTCCTGAAGAAGGTATTGCAGCTCTACACCGAGCGCGGCTGGCAGCCGATTGTCGCGCCGGAAATGGAGTTCTACCTGACCCAGCGTTGCGAAGACCCGGACCTGCCGCTGAAAACCCCGGTGGGCCGTTCCGGGCGCGCCGAAACTGGCCGCCAGTCGTTTTCCATCGACGCCGCCAACGAGTTCGACCCGTTGTTCGAAGACGTCTACGACTGGTGTGAAGCCCAGGGCCTGGACCTCGATACGCTGATCCACGAAGACGGCCCGGCACAGATGGAAATCAACTTCCGTCATGGTGACGCCCTTGACCTGGCCGACCAGATCACCGTGTTCAAGCGCACCCTGCGCGAAGCCGCGCTCAAGCACAATGTCGCCGCCACCTTCATGGCCAAGCCGGTGGCCGACGAGCCGGGCAGCGCCATGCACCTGCACCAGAGCGTGGTGGACATCGCCACCGGCAAACCGGTGTTCGTCGATGGCGACGGCAAGATGAGCGCCTTGTTCCTGCACCACATCGGCGGCTTGCAGAAGTACATCCCCAAGTTGCTGCCGATGTTTGCGCCCAACGTGAACTCGTTCCGGCGCTTTTTGCCGGACACCTCGGCGCCGGTCAACGTCGAGTGGGGTGAAGAAAACCGTACCGTCGGCCTGCGCGTGCCCACCTCCAGCCCCGACGCCATGCGCGTGGAAAACCGCCTGCCTGGCGCCGATGCCAACCCTTACCTGGCGATTGCCGCGAGCTTGCTGTGCGGCTACCTGGGCATGGTCGAACAGATCGAGCCGAGTGCACCGGTTGAAGGGCGTGCCTACGAGCGTCGCAACCTGCGCCTGCCGTTCACCCTCGAAGACGCGCTGGCGCGTATGGAAGATTGCGACACGGTCAAGCACTACCTGGGCGACAAGTTCGTGCGGGGCTACGTCGCGGTCAAGCGCGCCGAGCATGAGAATTTCAAGCGCGTGATCAGTTCCTGGGAGCGTGAGTTCCTGTTGTTGAGCGTCTAAAAAACCAAAAAAAGGGGTGTCGATATGCGTCTTGTGAAAAAGCTTCTCCCGCTGGCCCTGGTAGCCGCCTTCAGCAGCACCAGCCAGGCGGCGCAAACGGTGAGTGTCTACAACTGGACCGATTACATCGGCGACACCACCTTGGCTGATTTCCAGGCCAAGACCGGGATAAAAGTGATCTACGACGTATTCGACTCCAACGAAACCCTGGAGGGCAAACTGCTGGCCGGGCGCACCGGCTATGACGTGGTGGTGCCGTCCAACCACTTCCTGGCGCGGCAGGTGAAAGCGGGGGCGTTCCTCAAGCTCGACCGTGCGCAGTTGCCCAACTTCAAGAACCTGGACCCCAAGTTGCTCGCGCTGCTCGAGAAAAATGACCCGGGCAACGCGCACTCGGTGCCGTACCTGTGGGGCACCAACGGCATCGGCTATAACGTCGACAAGGTCAAGCAGGTGCTGGGCATCGACCATATCGACTCGTGGGCGGTGCTGTTCGAGCCGGAAAACATCAAGAAGCTCAACCAGTGCGGCGTGGCCTTCCTCGACTCGGCGGACGAGCTGTTCCCGGCGATCCTCAACTACATGGGCAAGGACCCCCGCAGCGAGAACCCCAAGGATTACCAGGAGGCGGAAGCCAAGCTGCTGACACTGCGGCCGTATATCACCTACTTCCATTCCTCCAAGTACATCTCGGACCTGGCCAACGGTGACATCTGCGTGGCGTTCGGGTATTCCGGCGACGTGTTCCAGGCCGCCAACCGTGCCAAGGAAGCCAAGAACGGGGTGAACATCGCCTACTCGATCCCCAAGGAAGGCTCCAACCTGTGGTTCGACCTGCTGGCCATTCCCGCCGACGCCGGCAACGTCAAAGAAGCCCACGCCTTCATCAACTACCTGCTGGACCCCGAGGTGATCGCCAAGGTCAGTGCCTCGGTGGGGTATGCCAACGCCAACCCCGCGGCCAAGCCGTTCATGGCCCCGGAACTGGTGAACAACCCTGAGGTTTACCCGCCCCAGGCGGTGCTCGACAAACTCTATATTTCCACCACGCCAACCCCGGCGACCATGCGCCTGATGACCCGCGCCTGGAGCAAAGTGAAGACCAACAAATGATGCAGTCCAGTGAGCACGCCCGCTCCTATTACCGGGCGACGGCCAATGCCCTGCCTGAGCGTGCGGTATTGGACGCGGAGCTTGACGCCGATGTCTGTGTGATCGGCGGTGGCTTCACCGGCGTCAATACCGCCATCGAGCTGGCCCAGCGCGGGCTTTCGGTGATCCTGCTGGAGGCCCGGCGCATCGGGTGGGGCGCCAGCGGGCGCAATGGCGGGCAGTTGATTCGCGGCATCGGCCACGATGTCTCGGGGTTCGCCAAGTATATCGGCGAGGAGGGCGTGGCTTACCTGGAGCGCGCCGGCATCGATTCGGTGGCGCTGGTCGGCGAGCGCATCCGCGAGCACGGCATCGACTGCGACCTGCGCTGGGGCTTTTGCGAATTGGCCAACACCCCGGCGCAGTTCGCGGCATTCACGCGTGAGCAGGAACACCTGGCGCAGTTGGGGTACACCCCCGAAACGCGCTTGGTGCCACGCCACGCGATGGCGCAGGTGGTGGATTCCACGGTGTATGCCGGTGGCCTGGTGGACATGGGCTCCGGGCATCTGCACCCGCTCAATCTGGTGCTGGGCGAAGCCCGCGTCGCCGAGGCCCTCGGGGTGCGGATTTTCGAGCACAGCCCGGTGCTGGAGCTGATCCACGGCGACAGGGTACAGGTGCGTTGCGCCAGCGGCACGGTGCGCGCCGGCCACCTGGTGCTGGCGTGCAATGCCCACCTGGAGGAGCTGGAACCGCGCCTGAGCGGCAAGGTGTTGCCGGCGGGCAGTTACATCATCGCGACCGAACCGTTGAGCGAAACGCAGGCCAGGCAACTGATCCCGCAAAACCTGGCCCTGTGCGACCAGAAAATCGGCCTGGATTACTACCGCCTTTCAGCTGACCGTCGGCTGTTGTTCGGGGGCGCGTGTCATTATTCGGGACGCGACCCGGCCGACATCGCGGCATATATGCAACCGAAGATGCTCAAGGTGTTCCCGCAGTTGGCCAACACCGCCATCGAGTTCCAGTGGGGCGGCAAGATCGGCATTACCGCCAATCGCTTTCCCCAGGTCGGGCGGTTGCAGCAGTACCCCAACGTGTTCTATGCCCAGGGCTATTCCGGGCATGGGCTCAATGTGACCCACTGGTGCGCGCGCTTGTTGGCCGAAGGCATTCATGCCGGGCAGAGCCGGGGCCTGGACCTGTTCAGTCGCGTGCCGCACATGACCTTCCCCGGTGGCAAGCTGTTGCGATCACCGTTGTTAGCCCTGGGCATGCTCGGCTTGCGTTTGCGCGGGCTTGTCGCTGGCTAGACCTTGAAGGACTCAAGTTGGTCGCAGTATGTCTTGGACGGTCCGATCTTTGCCGTCTAGGATCTTTTCAACGGTCATGACGACCCTGAGACTGGTTGATTCAACGTGAGGATTTCGATGATGAATATTGATGTGAGTGGCAAAGTCGCTATCGTCAGCGGCAGCACCGCCGGCATCGGCCTGGGCATCGGCCGCGCCCTGGCGCAGTCCGGCGCCACCGTGGTGGTGATCGGGCGAGAGGCGGGCAAGGTGGATGCGGCGCTGGCGAGCATTCGCCAGGACGTGCCGGGAGCGGACCTGCGTGGCGTGGTCGCCGACCTCGGCACCCTGGAGGGCGCAGAAAAACTGTTCGCCGCCGAGCCGCATGCCGACATCCTGGTCAACAACCTGGGCATCTTCAATGATGTGGACTTCTTCGACGCGCCCGACAGCGAGTGGGCGCGTTTCTACGAGGTTAATGTGATCTCCGGCGTGCGCCTGGCGCGGCATTATGTGCCGGGCATGGTGACGCAGGGCTGGGGCCGGGTGATCTTCGTGTCTTCGGAATCCGGCATTGCGATCCCGGCCGACATGATCAACTACGGCGTGACCAAAAGTGCCAACCTGGCGGTGTCCCATGGTTTGGCCAAACGCCTGGCGGGCACCGGTGTGACGGTCAACGCGATCCTGCCGGGACCGACCTTTACCGATGGCCTGGAGCAGATGCTCACGGACGCCACGGCCAAATCCGGACGCAGTGCCCGGGATGAAGCGGATGTGTTTGTGCAAAACGCCCGGCCGACGTCGATCATCCAGCGCGCAGCCAATGTGGATGAAGTGGCGAACCTGGTGGCGTACATTGCTTCACCGCTGTCGTCGGCCACCACCGGTGCGGCGTTGCGGGTCGACGGTGGTGTCGTCGACAGCATGGCGATCTGATTTTTCTGGAATGGAGTATGACCCGTGGCAACAGCAGCTTGCGTGATTGAAATACCGGCATCGGCCGATGAGGTCTGGCAATTGGTCGGCGGCTTCGATGCGCTGCCCAAGTGGCTGCCCTTGATCGTCAAGAGCGAAACCCGCGAAGGTGGCCGTGTGCGTCATCTGCAAGCGGCCGATGGCGGTGTGGTGGTCGAGCGTCTGCAGACGTTCGACAACGTGGCGCGCACCTACAGCTACACCATCGAACAGTCGCCGTTCCCGGTGTCGGCGTACCTTGCGACCTTGCAGGTTGAAGCCTTGACCGACACGTCGGCTAAGGCGACCTGGTCCGGCGTGTTCACCCCGGCGTCCGGCACCACGGATGAGCAGGTTGAAGCGCTGTTCGCCGGGGTCTACCGCGGCGGGCTTGAGGCGCTGCGGGCTAACTTCCCCGGCTGAGCCGTTCGAGGATCAGCGCCAGTGACTGGTCCGGCGTGACGTTCGCGGTGTCGAGCGTCAACGTCGGCTCGGTCCAGGCGACGTACTCGTGGGCCGCTACGGCCTGCCAGGTCGGCGGCGTCAGCCCTGGGATATCGCCTGTGCGGGTTTCCACGCGACGTTGGTGTTCCTGGCGATCCGAGCAGGTCACTTGGATATTCATCAGCTCGACGCTCGCTGTCGTCGCCACGGCGCGCCAGGCTTGCCGGCTTTCTTCGACGGGGTTTACGCAGTCGGCGACCACCCCAAGCCCCAAGCGCAAGTTGCTCAGGGCCAGCGCATTCGCCACGTGGTAGCCGCTGGCCCCCACCTCGCCGGCCAATACGGCCGCCTCGCGCAGCGCCTGCTCGATCACATCGATACGTAAGTAAACCGCACCCAGCCGGCGTGCCAGTTCCCGGGCAATGGTGGTCTTACCGGTGCCGGGCAGGCCGCTGAAGACAATAAGCATGGTCGATCCTTCGAAGAGTGGGCGCAGCCAGTCTAGCGGTGTCTACTTCAAATAGCAGGCGCTGATCCAGTCCGCCGGGTGCTCGGCCAATTGTTTGGCCACCGGCAGGTAACGGCTGTCCAGTTGTGCCGCCAACCAGAACAGCGTGGCGCTGCTCTTGGGTTGCCAGGTGCCGCTGTAGCCGGCTTCACCGACGTTGGCGCGGTCTTTGTCGAATTGCACATGGGTGTGCACGAACTCCTGGTGGCTGCGCTGGCCGTTGGCATAGGGCACCAGCCAGTCCAGCGCAGCCCCCAGGGAAGCGCCGTTGGCGCTGAGCTTCAACCAGTCGCCGCCGATGCCGTAGGGTTTCGCCGCCAGTGCGGCCTGCACCAGCGGTTCGAGGTCGTAGACCACGTAATGCAGGGCGTCGCGGTCCTGGAAGTCGGTCACCGAACCATCGGGCAGGACATTGTCGGCGATCTGCTGTTTAAACAGTTGCAGCGCCTGTTCCAGCATCGGCCGATCACCCAGTGCGGCGGCGGCCACGGTCACCAGCTTGACGCGATGGCTCTGCCAGTTATTGGTCTGGGTGCCTTTCTTCGCGCCGTGAAATTGCTGGATCTGCGCGATGTAGCCGTTGCCCAGGCGTTGGATCAAGCGACGGCTGGCGTCGCGGGTCTCCAGCCGCAGGTGGTCGGCGGTGAGCGCGTAGGCGCTGATCAGCATGTCGAGGTTGGTTTCGTCGATGGGGTTGAAGTCCGGTTGATACACGTCGGCCCAGGCGGCCAGGTCGTTATCGACTTGCTTGAGGTAGCGCGGGTCGCCACTCATGCGCCAGGCCAGCGCGGCCTGGCGCATGATCGGCCAGTCCTTTTCGGCGGCGATGCTCTGCTCGCGGATACCCTGGTTGGGCAAGGTCCCTTCGGTATGCACACGGGGCAGCGGGTTGGGCGTGTCGCCCAAGTGCCGTTGCGCCGCCTCCAGCAACACCTTGGCATTCGGGCTGGTGGCGGCCGGCTGGCAAAGAGTGGCCGCGATGGCCCCCTGGGACAACACGGCGAGTGCCGCAATTAAGGCGAGTCGGTTGGTTTTCATGAAACGCTCGGCTGGGCTGGAACGCGACCACGCTAGCATGGGGCTGGACCGGGTTTGATGAAACTCCCCTCGACTCAGTATGCTGGCGTTCACCGCCCGCTCGCCCACAGGATTGTCCATGCCCTTGCCGTTCGTGAAAATGCACGCCCATGGCGATGATTTCATCATCATCGACCGTCGTGGCCAGGACGACCCGATTACCGCGCAAATCGCCCGTCGCCTGGGCAACCGTCACACCGGCATCGGTTTCAACCAACTGGCCGTGGTGCTCGACTGCGCGGACGCCGCTGCGCGCGTCAAATTCTGGAACCCCAACGGCACGCCGCTGGCCACTTGCGGCAGCGCCACCCGTGGGGTAGCCGACCGCCTGATGCATGAAACCGGCACGCAGTCGGTGGTGTTGCGCACCGACCGCGGCCTGCTCACCTGTACGCGTGCGCCGGGGCGGCAGGTGGCGGTGAACATGGGCCCACCGTCGCTGGGCTGGGCTGACGTGCCGCTGGCCGAAGCGATGGACACCCGCGCCTTGGCCATCGACGGCGCGCCGGCGGCGTGCAGCATGGGCAACCCGCACTGCACGTATTTTGTTGACGACGTCGCCGCCATCGACGTGGCGGCGCTGGGCCCGGCGCTGGAGGTTCACCCATGGTTCCCCGCCAGGACCAACGTGCATTTCGTGCAGGTACTGGACCGCCGCCACATCCGTCTGCGCATCTGGGAGCGTGGTGGCGGCGTGCCGCTGGGTTCCGGTTCGTGCTGCTGCGCGGCGGTGGTCAACGGGATCCGCCGCGGTTTACTGGATGACACGGTGGCCGTGCAGTGCGACGGCGGCACCGTCACCGTGCAGTGGGACGGGCAGGGCGGGGTGATATTGACCGGCAGCGTCGAGCCGATCATGCAGGGCAGTGCCTACGGGCTTTGAAACGTCACGGTAAAGGTCGTGCCTTCGGCCGCAGCGGAGCTCACCGCCACATCCCCGCCATGCACCTTGGCCAGCTCGCGCACGATGTACAGGCCCAGGCCCACGCTGCGTACGTCGCTGCCTTGGTCGGTGCCCCGGGTCATGGGTTCGAACAGCCCCGCCAACAGCGCTTTGGGAATTGCCGCGCCGTGGTTGTGCACCGCCACTTCGCAGCCGCCGTCACTCAGGCGTGAGGTGATGGTGATCGGCTGTTGCAGGTCGCCATACGCCACGCTATTGGCCACCAGGTTGCCGATGATCTGTTGCACCCGGTCGGCGTCCAGGCAGGCATTGCCCTGGCCCTCGGCTCGATGTTCCAGCGTGGCCTTGGGGAACGCCACGCGCAACTCATCCACGGCGTGGCGAATCACCGCATGCAAGTCCAGCGGCGCGGTCTTGATGGTGATGCCCTGGCCGACCCGGGCCTGGGTGAAGTCCAACAGGTCGGCGATCATGCGCTGGGCGCGCTCGGACGATTGGCTGATATGCCCGAGCAGCTGTTGCTCCCGGGCTGTGCGTTCGCCACGGCTGAGAAAGTCGGACGCCATGCGGATCGCGGTCAGCGGGTTTTTCAGGTCGTGGCTGACGATCGCCACCATCTGCTCGGCAAACAACGCACGGCGCTGCGAAATCGCATAGGCCTCGTGCAGTTCAGCCTGGGCCTGTTGCAACGCGACTTCGGCGGCGGTTTTTTCCTGCAGGAGGGCTTCGGCGAGGTGGCGTGCATTGAGCAATTCACGCTCGTACTTGTCGCGGTCGGTGGTGCCGAACAGCGCCAGGTCGTAGACCGCACCTTCGGGCACCTCGCGCTTGATACCGTTGAGCAGCACGGTCACTTTGTGCCCGTCGCGGTGCAGGATGTCGAGCTTCACTTCGGTGATGCGGCCATGCATGCGCAGCATGGGTGCCAGGTGGGTCTGGTGGAAAATCCGCCCGCCCATGGTCAGCAGATCCTGGAAACGGCGGCCGCACAATTGGGCAGCGTCAAACCCCAGCCAGTCGCTGAAGCGGGCGTTGGCTCGCACAATCGTGCCGTCTTCAGCGGTGACGGCCAGCGCGCAGGCGGCATTGTCGAACAGGTCAGACAGCATTGGGGCTCGCCCATGGCGCCAGGAACGCGTCCATTGCCGCTGCACAGGCCATCGGTGCACTCATGTGCGGGCAATGGCCGACGTTGTCGACCAGGCAGTAGGTGCTGTCGGGCAGCACGCTGTGCAAGTATTCGCCCACGGCGACCGGGGCGATCAGGTCATCGCTCGATTGCAGGATCAGCACTGGCACGTTCAGGCCGAGCACGTCCTCGCGGTTGTCCGAGAGGAAGGTGACGCGCGCGAACTGCTTGGCGATGTCCGGCTCGGTGCGGCAGAAACTTTCGGTCAGCTCCGTGCTGAGCGCCGGTTGGCCAGGCGCGCCCATGATCACCGGCGCCATGGCACTCGACCAGCCGAGGTAGTTGCTGTCGAGGGTGTCGAGCAGGTCATCGATGTCACTGCGCTTGAAGCCGCCCACGTAGTTATCGGTATCGATATAGCGCGGCGAGGGGCCGATCATCACATGGCCGGCGACGCGTCCGGGCGCCAGGCGGTCGGCCAGGGTGCCGATCATCGCGCTGACCGAGTGGCCCACCAGAATCACCGGGCCCTGGGCGTAAGCGTCGATAATTTCGTTGAGGTCGCGGGCGTAGCCATCCAACACGCTGTATTTGTGTTTGTCGAAGGCGCCCAGGTCTGACAGGCCGGCTCCGACGAGGTCGTACAGGACCACGCGGTAACGCGCCAGGAAATGCGGGGCCAAGTAGTTCCACATCGCCTGGTTGCAACCAAAACCATGGGAGAACACCAGCGTCGCGCGACCGTCGCCCATCACGTGGATATTGTTGCGGTGGCGGAGGTCCATGGATGAGTTCTCGATTATGGCCTAGTGCTATAGCTCTAGGAGTTTAGAGAGTCGCGCCCTCTGGGTCACGCCTTATAGCGCCGATAAGGTAGAGTCGGCAGCTTCAGGAAGAAACTTCAGGTAACAAAACATGCTGGTGATTTTGCGGCAATCCGTTGTGAGCCTCGTGGCACTGCTGCTCGTGGGCCTGCTCAGCTTGGCCCAGGCCGACACATCGCCCATCGGCGTGGCTCTTGACCAGCGGGTGATTGACCTCACCAACACCCTCGACGCGGGCACTACCGCCGGTCTGAAACAACAACTGGCAGCCCTCGAACAGCGCAAAGGCGCACAAATGGCGGTACTGCTGGTGCCCACCACCGGCGGCTCAAGCATCGAGGATTACGCCAACCAACTGTTCCGCGCCTGGAAGCTGGGGCGCAAGGACGTCAACGACGGCATCCTGCTGGTGGTGGCCAAGGATGATCGCAAAGTGCGCATCGAGGTGGGTTACGGGCTGGAAGGTACGGTGACCGATCTGCTGGCCCATCGCATCATTGAGGAACACATCACCCCGGCGTTTCGCCAGGGCGATTATGCGGGCGGCGTGCAACAGGCGGTCAATGACCTGACCGTGCTGGTGGACGGCGGCGACTTGCCCAAAGTCGCAGGGCCCGGTCTGAACCTCCAAGCGCTGGCGATAGCGCTCGCGTTTATCCTGGGGGCGGTTGGCGGTGTATTGATGGCTGCCGGCAAGCTGCGCTGGCGCAAGGCATTGCTGGCAGCGGTGGTGCTGACCCTGCTGCTGAGCTTTTTGGCCGGCGGCCGGGAGTGGTTGGCGAACCTGTTCATCCTGCCGCTGACCTTGCTGATCGGCGGCGCCACGTTCGGCGCGTTATGGATGGCGCGCCCGGTGTTTTACGGCGTGGTGGGGTTGCTGGCCTACATCATTGGCCTGCTGGTGGTGGACCACTGGTATCTCGACGTCAACTTTATCCATTGGCTCGCATTGCCGCTGGGCGCACTGGCGATACTGGGGGCGTACCTGGTGCTGTGGATGGTCATGAGAAGCGCCTGGAACACCAGCCGGGTTGGTTTTGCCATACGGCTGTGCGCTGCGGTGGCGGTGTATGTGGCGGCAGGGCTGATCGCGGACGCTGGGCGTCACGGGTGGCTGATGGCGTTTCCGATTGCGTCGTTCGTGGCCTTGTTCATCTTTGCCAAGACCACAGGCGGCTCGGGCTCCGGTTCGAGCAGTTCAAGCGATTCGGGTTCCAGCAGCTCCAGTTCCAGCTCCAGCAGCAGCTCGTCCGGGGGCGGCGGTTCCAGCGGCGGCGGTGGGGCATCGGGCAGTTGGTAAAGCGCTAGCGCGGCTTGTAGCCCACCCAACCTTTGAAACTGAAGCCGGCATAGAACAGCTCGACGCTTTCAAAGCCGGCCCCGCTCATCAAGTCCACATCCGCCTCGGGTGAGAGCACCGGCAACTTTTCACTGATTGCCGCAATCGCCCGTTTGGCATCGGCGGCGGGTACGCCCGAATCCACTGCAAATGCCGCGTAGCGCTGCAGCCAGCGGGCTTTCTCTGCGGGTGCTTGAGGGAAGCTGTGATGCGCCACAACCAGCGGTGCGCCTGGCAGCAGCCGTCGCCATAGAGCCTTGAGGGTTTGCAGGCGCTCCTCGGCAGGGATGAAGTGCAAGGTCAACAAACACGTGGCGCCGTCAAATGGTCCCGGCGGGGCGGTATCGATATAGCCTTCATGCAACTGCACATGCTCATTCAACGGGCCCAGCGTTGCCCCGGCCAGTTTCAACATTTCGGCTGACGGGTCCACCCCCACAAAGCGCCAACCCGGCTCGGCCTCGGCAAAACGCTTCAGCTCCAAGCCACCACCGGCGCCAAGCACCAACACCTTGCCGTTGGCGGGCACGCTTTCACGGAGCAGCAGAGTCGTCATGCGTTGCAGCCCATCGAAACCCGGCACCAGGCGCACGGGGCCTTCGGCGTAGCGGGCGACGGCATCAGGGTCGGAAAAACTCATGGGGGCGTTCCTGCGAATGGGCGGGGGCTAAACCCTACTGTGACGAGTCCGCAGTGGCAACATTCATGGTAAAACCTCAATCCTCAACTGCCTGAATAAGGACACTCGATGCCCGCCATCACCCTTCGTCCCGCCACCACCGAGGATGCCCTGTGCATCGGTGTGCTGGGCATGCAGGTGTTTCTCGACACCTACGCGACCCAAGGTATCCGAAGCTCGATTGCCAATGAGGCACTGCAAGCGTTCGCCCCGGATGCAATCACGGCGCTGATGGCCGAGCCCGGCACTGCGCTGCTTGTCGCCGAAGCCGACCGACACCTGGTTGGCTTTGCCCAGATCAGACTCGACACGCGCCACCCGATGATCGAGGCGCCGGACGTTGCCGAGTTGCAGCGTTTGTACATCCAGGAGCGTTTCACCGGCCAGGGCGTCGGTTATCGGTTGTTGCAAGCGGCAGAGCAGTGTGCCGCGCAGGCAGGCGCTTCGCTATTATGGGCGACGGTGTGGGAGGGCAACGAGCGTGCGCTGGGTTTTTACCCGCGGCGTGGGTATGTGGCGCTGGGCGCGCCGACCTACACCTTCCAGGGGGAGACCCATGGCAATCGGTTGTTTGGCAAACGCCTGGGTGTCACAGCGGCTTAGACAGAAACACCCGACAGCTGCCCGCAGGCTCACACGGGATTTCACCAAACCGCAGCCAGCCGTGCTTCTCATAAAACCCCGGTGCCTGGAAACTCAGGGTGTACAGCACCGCATGCGCGCAACCTCGGCGGCGGGCTTCGTCTTCAAAGGCTTGCAGCAATCGGCTGCCAAGGCCCGAACCGCGTAGCGACTCGGGCAGGTGGAACAGGTCGAGAAAGGCCATGCCCAGGCTGGTCTTGCCGGTGATGCCGCCGAGAATTCGCTGAGTGTCGGGACACTTGAGCAATACCGTCAGCGGCAGGCGATCGTTCACGCCGGTAATGCCTTCATTAAATGCGGCCAGGCCGCTACCGAGTATGCCCTCTGCTGCGGGGTTGGGTTGGTCACCGATTTCAATGAGGGGCGTGGTCATGGCGGTTTCTCGGTTGTGTTATGTGTATTGCCATCCGACTTTGCCGTCTGACTCGACATACGCCTGGTTACAAAGCTTCAAGCGATTAATGGGGCGAGGCGTCTGATGCGCACTCAGGCAAATCTTTGCAGGCGTGAGCAGGCGGCACCCTCAACGGCATTCGCTTTGCAGCCTCTTGCGCCATCTCTTTCTCCCGTGCCTCCAGGCGTAATTTGCGATCGGCTTCCACACGCTCCTGTTCGTGGCGGCGCATCGTGTCTTCAAGGTCTTTGGCCCGTTGGCGATTCTCCTCAGCCGTCCTGCGCATCTGCTCTCTGACCTGGCGTGCCTGCTCTTCGGCCCGCTGGTTGGCTTCGCGCTGGCGCTGTTCCATGGATGAGTTGCGCAGGTGCTCGATGTCTTGGGCTGTGGCCCCTAAGGCAATCGGCACGATGGTCATCAAGGTGCTTGCAATCAACGAGGAGGCTAACAGACGGCTAAGCTGATTCCTGTACATCAATGCATTCCGAGTCAATTCGTGGTGCCTCGTTGGACGGCACCCCGGTAATAAGGTCTATAGGAGGCTATTAAAAAGCCATTATCATTTCATGCCACGCCATACCGCCGTGATCCGACGGGGAAGGCTGCACATAGCGGTAGCCCATGCGGCTGTACAGCGGCACATGTTGCTCTTTGCACATCAGGTGAATGGTCTGCTTGCCCAGCGCCCGCATGCGCTGCACGAACTCGGTCATCAGCAGTCTGGAATAGCCTTTGCCCTGATAAGCCGGGTCGACCACCACCGACATGATCACCACATTCGGCGCTTGCGGCGAATGGCCTACCAGCTCCTTGAACGCCTCGTCCGACATCACCACCTCATGGGCGCAGCCAGAGTTGATGAAACCCACCACGACGCCATCGGCTTGCAGGATCAAAAAACCTTGCGGGTACTGGGCGATACGCGTGGCGATCTTCTCCAGGGTGGCGGCTTCGTCACCTTCGTAGGCGCTGGATTCGATCTCAAAGCAACGCGCGGCGTCGGCAGGCAGGGCGTTGCGGAAGGTGAGGGCGGGCATGGTGATTCCTGAGGCGTTGAGCGAAAGGCCACATCATAAAGAAACATCTGAAATCTGGCATCGTTGTAGTGAGCGGGCTTGCCCCGCGCTGGGTGGCGCAGCCGCCCCAAATCCAGTCACTGCGATCTTCCTGAAACACCACGGCGTCCTTGTTGGGGCGGCTGCGCCACCCAGCGCGGGGCAAGCCCGCTCACTACGACCGAGAACGAGCTTCAGGGCAGCGACTTGATAGCGCGCACTACCGCAACGGCGATGGTCTTCGTAATGATTCTGCGCTGGGAATCCTCGATCATCGGGCTCAA
Organism: Pseudomonas palleroniana; assembly: GCF_022836895.1. Lineage (NCBI taxonomy): Bacteria > Pseudomonadati > Pseudomonadota > Gammaproteobacteria > Pseudomonadales > Pseudomonadaceae > Pseudomonas > Pseudomonas palleroniana. The sequence goes on from NZ_CP092411.1 coordinate 3,169,125, forward strand.
CCATGTAGGCAGGCTGTTGAGCATTGGCAACAGGGTGGTGAGCGCACTGTTGCGCAAGGCGCCGCAGGGGTCATGGCCTGGCTGTGCAACCAGGCCCAGTATCTTGGCCTCATAGGCTGCTCTCAGCCCTCGCACGCAGTCTTCCATCGGCGCGCTCAGGCAGTTGGCGTCCATGACCGCCAGCTTGAAGTGCGCGCCCATGGTTTCATGCAATTGAAGATGGCCTTCGATGAGTGTCGTCAGGCGCTGCGCAGGCGTCAGTCGTTGCTTGGTGACCTGCTCGACGTGCGCCAGCAACGCCTGATACAGCTCCATCAACCACTCGAACAGCAGCGCTTCCTTGCTCTCCACATGGTGATAGATCGCGCCGGGACTTATGCCGATGTGCGCGGCCAGTTCACGCATGCTGACCTGGCTGAAACTGCGCTCCTTGAACACCTCCAGCGCCCGGCGCTGAAACTCCGAGCGGCTCAGCACGCCAGCCTCCACCGCCGGGTCATGTGGCGAGTGCCTGCTGCTTGGCGATTTCCTGGTTGCGCAGGATGAATCGCTGCAACTTGCCGCTGGGGGTCTTGGGCAGTTGCTCGACGAATTCGATTTCCCGAGGGTACGCATGCGCGGCCAGGCGCTGTCGGACATGCAGGCGCAGCACCTCAGCCAACTCGGCGCTGGGCAGGTACTCACGGTTCAACACGATAAACGCCATGATCAGCTCAGTACGTTGCGGGTCGGGTTTGCCGATGACGGCAGCCTCAACCACGGCCGGGTGTTCGATGAGAGCACTCTCCACATCAAACGGCCCGACGCGATAGCCCGAGGTGGTGATCACGTCGTCGTTGCGGCCGACGAAGCTGATACTGCCGTCGTCATTGAGCTCAACGATATCGCCGCTCAAGTAATAACGGCCGACAAACGCCTGGGTCGGCATGCCGAAGTATCCATTGAACCAGCACAGGGGCGAGCGCTCGCGGTCCACCGCCAACACGCCAGGCTGGCCGGCCGGCAGTTCCCGGTGCTGATGATCGAGCACGACAATCCGATGGCCCGGCATCGCGTAACCGGCCGAGCCCTCACGAACAGGGTGCTGCAACCCATGGAGATTGCACAGCACCATGCCGATTTCGGTCTGGCCGTAATGATCATGGATGACCACGCCGGCCTGTTCGGCAAACCAACGGATGACTTGAGGGTTGAGCGGCTCACCGGCGCTGCTGACCACGCGCAACTGACCCCGCGCAGCGTCGGCGAACTCCGCGCCCGCCGCGATCAGCAAGCGATAGGCCGTGGGCGAGCCGGCCAGGTTGCTGATCGCGTATTTTTTGATGATCCGGCAGGTGGTGTCCACCGAGAACGCGCCGTCATAGAACAGCGTGGCGTGGCCGCACGCCAACGGGCCGGTGACCGCGTAATACAAGCCATAGGCCCAACCCGGGTCGGCCAGGTTCCAGAAGCGGTCGTCTTCGCGCAGATCGATCGCTTCACGCATATAACCCTTGAAGGCCAGGAGGGCGCTCAAGGGCACCTCCAGCGGTTTGGCCGGCCCCGTGGTTCCGGAGGTGCACATCAGCAAAAACGGTGCACTGGCGTCCAGCAATTGCGGTGTGCATTGCGTCGTGTGCTGATCCAGCGTACGCCAGAAGTCGTAATCGCCCGGATGCGCCGGGGCACCGTCGGTCACGATGATGGGCGGGCAGTCGCTGACATCATCCAGCTTGGGGCGGTTGAGGGCATCGGTCACGATCCAGCGTGCCTTCGAGCAACCCAACCGCTGCTCGATGGCCTTGGGACCGAAGGCGGTAAAGAGCGGCTGGTAGACCGCGCCGATGCGCCAGGTCCCCAGAATGGCGATCAACAATTCAACCGTGCGGGGCATCAGGCCCGCGACACGATCTCCCGGTTGGACGCCTTGCTCGCGCAGGAAATTGCCGAAGCGCGCCGCGTGGTCCTGCAGTTCGCGGAAGGTGTGGCGCGTGGCGCGGCCATCCCGCGTTTCGCAATACAACGCGACGGCATCGCCCTCGGCGTGCCGGTCGCAGCATTCGATACAGGCATTCAAGGCATTCAGCTCGCCGTGCAAGTCCCGGGCGGCCAATTGTAGAAAGTCGAAAGAGTTCACTGCTGAGGTGTAATCGCGCATAACGCACCCGATTGTTATTGTTGGAATAGGTTGTGTGTCCACGCCTGCCGCGTGGGCTGTTCATGTGATCAGTTGTGCATCATCTCGGCCGCTTGCTGGGTTGCCTGGCTGGTGCGGGTGGCGAGTTTGCGTACTTCATCGGCGACCACCGCGAACCCGCGCCCGGCATCGCCAGCGCGTGCCGCCTCGATAGCGGCGTTCAACGCCAGCAGGTTGGTCTGGCTGGCAATGCCCTGGATGGTGGCGACAATCTGCGTGAGCTTGTTGAGGGTGTCCTGCATCACCCGATGTTGTTGTGCCTGCGCCTCGCGCATCGTGCTTTCTTCATGGCGGGCGTGGATATCGGTGATCGCGCCGACCACCCGCTGCGGGGAGCCGTCCTGCGCACGGCGTGTTTGCCCGCGGCCACGGAACCAGCGGTAAGTGCCGTTCTGGTGTTTGAGGCGATAGTCCACGTCGAAAGGGGTCTTGCCGCTACGGTCTTCAACATGGGCGACAAACGCCGTAATGGCCCGCGCGCTGTCCTCGGGGTGCAAGCGCGAGGTCCAGCTTTCCAGGGTGTTGGGGAACTCCTCGACGGTGTTGCAGCCCAGCAGCCGGCGCATTTGTGACGACCACCAAATGGTGTTTTTCGGGTTCGCCGGGTCGCCGGCCACCACCTCGATATCCCACAGCCCGTCATGCAGCATCTCCCGGGATATATCGAAGCGGGTGGCCGCAAGCTCAAGGCCCTCGTGATGCAGGTGCTGCTCGTGAATATCACGCACGCTGCCGCCGATGGCCAGCGCCATGCCTTGTGCGTCACGTCGCGCTACTCCGCTGACCCGGCACCAGCGATAGTCGCCGTCGCCGGCAGGCTTCATGCGCACGTCCAACGCAAACGGCGTGCGCCCACTGCGATCGGCCAGATGCCGGGTAAGCGCATCCAGATGCACTGGCTGGTCTGCCGGGTGCAACTGGTCGCTCCATCGGCTCAGTTGATTAACCCCCTGGACCTGGATCGACGTCGGTCCCGCCCACTGCATGGCAGAGGTCGGCGCGGGGGCCGGGGTGCCCTGCAGTTCCAGTACCCAGAACAGTTCATCCGCGCCTTGGCTGACCAGGTCCCAGTACGCCTCATGTTGGCGCGTCTGTTGGTTACGATCGGCCAGGTGTGCTTCCAATTGGGCGACTTGCGCAGCCAGCGCACGTGCCTGTGCCTTCAGGGTTTGCCGCTCCTGCAGCAGGTGGTCGACGCCGGTCAGCAGGCGGCGCAGTAATGGGTTGTTCGACGACACGGGCGCGCAGGCCTGGTCAGGTTGCTCCAACCTGTCGGCGAGCGGCGCCAATACCCAGCGGGCGGTGCGGCTGAAAAAAAGCATAAACACCTCTAGCTCGGTTAAATGGACGCCGTCGGGCTGGCCGACAAGGCACGGGTGTCAAAGGTCGTCGCCCCCGGCAGGGCGGGCCAGGCCGCCGGGCCGGCGGCGATTTCCTCGGGGCTGAGCAGGCAATGGTCGAGTTCGCGCTGCAACGCCTGGGTATCGAGGTCCTGGCCGATGAAGACCAGCTCCTGCCGACAGTCGCCGACCACGCCGTCCCACTTGGCCATGATGCCTTGCAAGCGGTATTCGTCCTTTGGCCATTGCGACGGCGCTATGAAGCTCCACCAGTGCCCCACATAGTCCCACTGGAACTGCTTGCCGCTGTGTACCAGCAAGCCGGTTTCCAAGTGTCGGCTGGCAAGCCAGAAGTAACCTTTGCTGCGCAACAGGCGCCCGTTGCTCCAGGGGCGCTTGAGAAAGTCGAGCAAGCGCTGGGGGTGAAACGGTGCACGCTCGCGGTACACCCAGGAGGTCACACCGTAGGTGTCCGACTCGGACGCCGTTGCGCTGTCAGGCTCCAGCTTGCGCATCCAGCCCGGCGATGCGGCAAGGCTGGGTAAATCGAACAGACGGGTATCGAGGATGCTGGCCAACCTGACGTTGCCCTGGGTCATCGGCAGGATCCGCGCGGTCGGGTTGAGGCCCGCAAGGATCGCCCGCACAGCCTGATAGGCCGGCTCGTCGATCAGGTCCAGCTTGTTGACGAGGATCACGTTGGCGTACTCCACCTGCTCAATCAGCAGGTCCGCCAGCGGGCGCCTGGGCGCGTCTGCCTGGGCGTCGTCGCGGGCGACGCCGTCCGGTGACTCCAGCAATGCTTGAAAACAGCTGCCGTCGACCACCGTCACCAAGGTATCGAGCCGCGCCAGTTCACTGAGGCTGAAGCCTTCGGCGTCAAGGAAGGCGAACGTCTCCGCGACCGGCATCGGCTCCGAGATCCCGGTGGATTCGATCAGCAGGTAATCGAAGCGCTGTTGACGCGCGAGCGCGCTGATCTGTTCGAGCAGATCGGCGCGCAGCGTGCAGCAGATACAGCCATTGCTCATCTCGATCAACTCATCGCGGCCACGGTGCAGCGATACATCGCGCTGCACCTCTGCGGCATCGATGTTGATCTCGCTCATGTCGTTGACGATGACCGCGACTCTCAGGCCCTCGCGATTGCGCAGGATGTGGTTGAGCAGGGTGGTCTTGCCGGCGCCGAGGAAGCCGGAAAGCACGGTCACCGGCAGTCGGCCCGCCTGGGCGCCGTCCATCACACGTTCACCGCTGGACGGCCCTCGGCCGGATCCAGGTAGCTTTCGAACAGGTCGACCACCACGAAACCTTCATCTGCCGCGTCGCCCCACAGGTCTTTGCTGTGGAACTCGACGTGGTAGGTCGGCTGATGCGCTGCGCTGGTATCGCCGTGACCTATGGCATCCGGGAAAGGCCATTTTTCCGAGGTGCGATGCAACACCACGCCCTGCTTGCCGCGTACGTAGGCCGGCATGCGGATATGCCCCGCCACATATTCGTCGCGCACCACCACCCGATCGCCGACCTCAAACGGTGCTCGCCCGGTGATCGCCGCACGGCCTTCAGCATGCGCCGGGTTCGCCAGCTTGAAGTGGCTACCCAGCGCCTGGTCGAGTTCGGCCTGGGTGAGCACGCCTGTTTCGACCAGCAGGGTAGCGGTCGCGATGACATAGCGCTCGTAGTACTGGGTGCCGACATGTTGGCGAACATCCAGGCGTTCGACGGCGTGACGCACTTCGTCCACGCTGAACTTCTTCAACTGATCGACACCGATAAACATCAAGCTGTAGGCCAGGTGCTCCCAGTCCTGCTTGAAGACCTTTTTGTAGTCCAGGCTATTGATGGTGTGAGGGACTTTGCCAAAGCCTTGGAAACCGCCGAGATCGTGGAAACCATCCATAATTGAAACTCCGGTAATTGAAAGATGGGGCGTTGTTTGTCTCAATCAACGCGGGGCAGGGCGACGCCGATCAGCACGTCTTTGGTCACCAGGGCCTGAAGCTGCTCCTCGCTCATGTGCTCGGTGCCTTCAGGCCGTACCGGCAGCACCAGGTAGCGGCTTTCGGCGCTGGTGTCCCAGACCTTGACCACCATGTCGCTCGGCAGCTCGGTGCCCAGCTCGCGCAGGACGGTGCGGCCCTCTCGGACCAGGCGCGCGCGGAACTCGAAGCCCTTGTACCACTCAGGCGGCAGGCCAAGCACAGGCCAGTTGGTGCAGGAACACAGGCTGCAGACAATCACGTTTTTCAGCTGGGGCGTGTCTTCCAGGGCGACGATGTATTCGCCCTGCGGGCCGGTGTAGCCAAACTGGGCGCAGGCGGCGGTGCCGTCCTTGAGCAACAGCGCCCGGAACTGCGGATCGACCCAGGCCTTGGCGACCACGCGGGCGCCGTTTTCCGGGCTCCAGCCGTGCTCCATCAATTGCGTGAGCTGCTCGACATAACCCTGTGGGATGAGCTCCTTGCTCTTGAGGACTTGAAACAATGCCCAGGCTCGTTCGCCGGGTGTCGAGGTGCTCGCAGAAGTGGGCGTAGATGGACTCATTGAGGTATCTCCTATCAGTCAACGTGGTTGTGGAGTGATTGAAACGTGCCGGTCGTTCTTATTGTTTTGCAGGGTTGAAACTCAGAGCGTGCGCCAGTCCACCGCGGCTTCGAACGCCGCCGCCGCCTGGTAGATCGTGCCTTCGGCGTAGTGCCTGGCGATCAGCATCAAGCCGACGGGCATGCCGTCCACCGAGCCGCACGGAATCGACATTGCGGGATGCCCGGTGATGTCCTGAGGCGCGGTGTTGCCGATCATTTCCAGGGCGCGCGCCACGTATTCGGTGATCGAGCAGTGCGCTGGCGGGTGCGGTTGGGCCGTGATGGGAGTGGTCGGCATCACCAGCAGGTCATAGGACTGCAATGCCTTGTCATAGCCTTGCCGGGCAAAGCGCGCCAGGTTCTGGGCCTTGGCGTAGTAACGCCCGTTGTAGTGCGTCAGGCCGTATTGGCCGACGAACATGCAGAGCTTGAGAGACGCGGACAATTGGTCAGCCTGTTCGCGCCAGCCGGCTTGTTTGTCGAGCAGGCCGATGTCGTACAGGCCTTTCCAGTTAAAGCCGGCGCCGTTGCCATGCATCATCTGCATGGTCAGACCTTCGCAGCCGATGGGGTGCCACAGCGATCCCGCCAGGTTGTGTTCGGGAATGGACACCGGCTCCACCTGCGCGCCCAAGGCCTCGAGATGGGCGATGGCCTCGCGCACCTTGTCCGCCACACGCGGATCCTGATTGGCCAGCGCGAACCCTTCCTGCACGACGCCGATTCTGAGACCGCTCACGCCCCGCCCCAGGTAGCTGCCATAGTCATCGACCTGCGGCTCTGCCTGGCGTGGGTCGAGGCCATCGGAACCGGCCATGGCCTGCAGCATCAGCGCGTTGTCGCGCACGTTGGCGGTAATCGGGCCGACGTGATCGATGGTCGCTTCAATCGCCATGATGCCGGTGTAGGGCACCAGGCCATGGGTTGGCTTCATTCCGTAGGTTCCGCAGAAAGCCGACGGGATGCGGATGGAACCGCCTTGGTCGCCGCCCACGGCGATGTCCACCTCGCCGGCGGCGACCAGGGCAGCGCTGCCCGATGAGGAACCGCCAGCGGCATAACCGTGACGATGAGGGTTGTGCACCGGGGCTGGGTCAGAGGTGTGGCTGCCCCCCGAGAGGCAGTAGTGCTCGCAGGTGGCTTTGCCGAGGATGGTCGCGCCGGCATCGAGCAAACGCGTGACCACGGTGGCGTCGAACGAAGGGACAAAACCCTCCAATGGCGCGGCGCCGTTCATCATCGGGACGCCGGCCAGGGCGATGTTGTCTTTGAGAGCGACGGTCTTGCCCGCCAGCGTGCCTGAACTGGCGCCCATCACCTCCGTCTTGTAGTACCAGGCGTTGAGCGTGTTTTCAGTGTTCGAGGGGCGGTAACCCGCGCTGCGCTCGTAGCGCACCAGCGGTGTGAAATCGGGCAGATCATCGACCAGGTCGTACGCATCGAAACTGGGTTGCATGAGCGCCAGATATTCGCTGGCTTGTTCGCGTGTCAGCTGTATGTGCAGGCTGGTAGCGAGGTCCTGCAGTTGTTCGACAGTCGGGCGGATGATGGCCATGAGACGTCCTGTTTCCTGAAGTGGGCTGGCAAATGTCTGTGCACATGTCTCGCGGCGAGGTCCTGCAAAGGTGTCCGCGTGACTGGGGTCTGTGACTAAGCTATCTCTGGTGATCGAACGGCGCTTGGTTGAGCAAGACAGCCATTTGGTTGAAAGGGACGGGTGTGTCCCGTGAGCTTCAGCTGCCAGGGCGAACCCCGGCAGCAGGGCGTATGCCCTGAAGATCCAAACGGCTTATTTCTGGGGATCAGGCATTGCGTCTTGCGCAGATGACTTCTCGTGTTTGGGCCAGATAACGCCGACGCTTTTCATGCCCTTGGCGGGGTCCATTTCAGGGTGGGCGAGTACGACGTCCCGATAGGAGGGGCTACCTATCACCGCCGGCTTGAACTTGATGAGAAAGTCATTGACCTCTTTGCGCAGGTTCGCCGCCAGGTCGTAGTCGTTGTAGCACTCCTCGAGACAATCGAGCACGGCTTGCCAGTGCACCTCGGTAAGCCCCATGCCCCGATGCGCGGTGACCATGTCCCGCCCCCGGTATTTGGCGCTTCCGCCCCAGTGCTCAGAGAGGAAATCGACAAAATTGATGTGTTCCTTCTGGAACGTTGATTCGGACATATGGGCCCAGATGTGCCCGATGGCAGGGTGGCCCATTGTTTTTCTCAACACGGCGCCGGCGAACTGATAGATAACGTCGTAGCCCCCAAGGCGCGTGTAGAGGGAGGGCTGTTGTTCCAGGGCGGGTTGTTGGTCGGTCATGTGTGATTTCTCCGTTTCAGTGGGGACAATCTCATTGGCTACGGCTGGCGGGTTCACGTTAGATCTGCTCTCGCGCACACGCTTGGCTGGTGAGGACAACCGTTTGATCCAGGCGGACAGGGGTCAGAAAACCCGTGCGTAACGCAGGTTCATGCGAAAGTTTTCCTTTGGCCCGTTCTCCACCGACAGGTCGCGGCCCAGTTGCAGCTGAAGCTGGTCCTTGGCGGTGACGAACTTGGTGGCGGTGACGCGAAAGTTGGTGGTCTGCATCTTGTCGTCCTGGTTGACACCCGCGACTTGGGTTTCGCCGCCCCAGTTGTGGCCAAAGCCAATGGCCAGCGCGGTGGTTGGGTCAGGCATGTAGCGGCCCATCAACTGGGTTTCGTAGGAAACGTCCTGCTCCCTGCGCGCGGAGTTGGCGCCGAAGTCGTTGTTGTCGCCATACCAAATAGCATCGCCTACGAGGTCGACGGCCCACTTTTCCGAGAAGTGCTTGATGTAGGCCGCCTGGAGGTCAACCTTCCAGCGGTTCTCGCCCAGGTTGAGCGCGTCGTTCTTGTCGTAGTTGCCGCTAGGCACGTAGAGGTAAGCAGTGGCGCCGAGGACGTCTTTGGCATCGTTTAGCGTGTATTTGAGCGGCGCGGTGAGAATGAGGTCGCCCACGCCACGGGTGTTGCCCAAGGCGGAAGCGTCACCGCCGCTTGAGACATGGCCGAAGGGCAACAGGAGTTGTGGCGAGACGGTGAGTCGCTCGCTCAGCTGGTAGACGTGCAGCAGTCGCAGAATGCCGACGTCGGAAGTCAGGTCGAAATCGGAACTGATTTTGTGGCCTTGGGCGTAAGCACTCTTCGTGGTGGAGTGCTGGTAGTAGAGCAGGCCAAGCGTTGCATCAGCGGGCAACTGCTCGTAGTCGCCAGGGGCTACCTCGACCGCGTGAGCGCAAAGGCTGGGGAGGAGGGCTGCAAGCGACAGGTAACGAAACTGTTTCATGGTCGAGGATCCTTTTTGCGGGCAAAAAGAGCCCCGCTATCGCCAGTCAGGCAAAGCGCAGGGCTAAAAGTGGAGTCAGGGCTGGCGTCAGGCGGGCGATACTTGCGCGTCGCGCAACATGCCGGTCTGCGGATGGCAGTTGATGTACTCGAAGATCTGGCTCTTGGCGTCCGATACCGATACTTCGTGGTACAGCCGCAACTTCTTCAAGCCCGCGGCCACGCGAAAGAAGGTCACGAAAATGCGCAGGTGGGTCGGGTGGGATTCGGCCCAGCGTTCGAGTTTCTCCACCGAGCGCCAGTGACCGATGTTGTAGCTGACGTCGAGAAAGTTGCCGTCCAGGTCGATATTGCGCACGAACCGGTTGCTGTAGCAGCCCAGCGGTTGGCCGTTGTCTCGCAGGAAGTCCATGCCGTCCTGCAAGGTCGGCAGGATTTCGTCGAGGTACAGCGAGCGCTCTTCAGCCTCGGCATCCGCCCAGTCCTGGCCGGAACGGATCAGCGTGAGGTTGTCATGCCCCAAAACCACCACGCGCCCACCTTGGGCCGGGTCACCGGCGATCACTTGCAGCTCGCTCGTCGGCTTCATCCAGTCCGTCTGCGAGATCGGGAAGCGGTCGCGCATCGAGCCCCAATAACCGTGCTCTTCGATTTCGCCGCTGATGCGATCCATGACCGCGCCGACACCGGGCAGGTTGTCCTGGAAGGCGTACAGCGTCTCGAATTGCTCGGCGCGTGGTGCGCTGATCTCGCGAAAATAGCCAAGGCCGTCGTTGAGCCTGTCCTCTGATGCCCACCAGGCGTTGACCGGCGCCGAGCGCAGCCAGCGGCAGTGAGCCGCCGGATCCTTCCAGTAGCCAACCACAATCAGGTTATCGAAGCCGCTGTTGTCGGTGTGGTGGGTCAAGTCATGGGTCTGCGGGCCATCGGCCAGGCTGAAACTTTCGACGATATGACGCATCGCCTGCAGCGCGGCTGCGCGCTGCGCTTCGCCGCGATACTGCACGCCGAAGTAAGCCATCACCACCTGTTCCAAATGCTCGTCGGCGCGTGCCACCCACATTGCAAAGGGCGGCTGGTACTCATCGGGCACGCGGCGAGAAAGGGTGCGCGGGCATTTGAGATGTGTGTCGATTGCAGATTCCATGTTGAGCTCCTCGTTATTTTGGTTCAGGCCTACGGTTGGGCATCAGTACTTGGGCGGCTGGCCGCGCTTGGCGGTCTGTCGTCGGTGCAGCAGCTTCATCGCCCCCCACTCGATCAACCAATACGCCGACTCTTCAGGCACGAGGTCGCGCCTCTGCAGGAGCCAGGAGGTGTCAGCCAAGGGGGGTGAACAGGGTCGATACATGGCGAGCCTCATCAGCGGGGGTTGAGTTGCTGTGAGGTGGAAATTAGGCGTGACGACGCGCAGCCGCTTGGTTCGTCGAGACAACCGTTTGGTTGGAAAAGACAGCGTAAGCAGGCGCGCGCGGGCATGATCGAGGTTGGTGCACCACCGCTGTAAACACACGGGGCCGTGCCTCTTAATGGGTAGGGCGAGGTCGTCACCTTGCATACGGGCGAGGGGAGACAATGTCGGTGACAGACGCGTGTCGATCACTCACCTGCGCCCGTGAAGGCGCCTGGCCTGTTAATTGCTAGCGCTGAAAAGCCGGTAACACCTTTTCCAGCTCTTACTGCATTGCTGTACCGAGGTCAGTGTCATGAATCCAAGTACTCAGTATTCGACCCTCGCTGTCGCCGCACCCCGTCGCTTTGAATACTGGAAAGAAGTGGTCTGTCGCCATTGCCTGGCGGCCGACAGCAAACCCCTGTCCCAGAGCAGTTTCGATGGCGCGCTTGCGGTCAATGCGTTAGGCGCTCTGGACATCTGCTCGCTGTCATCGCCACTGCATTACTGGGAGCGTTCCGAGCAGCATCTGCGCAGCGGTCCGGCCGACGATTTATGGTTGGGGTTTGCCCGAAACGGTCATGGCCAGATTGAACAGGGCGGCAGGAAAGCCAGCCTGGCAACCGGTAATTTGTTTCTTTATGACGCAACGCAAGCGTTCCGATTCAGCCTCGGTGGTACCGAAAACCACCTGGTGCGCATCCCGCGAGCCCTGCTCAGTGAACGCCTGCCGCGTATTGCGGATTACACCGCGATGGTGCTCGATGATCGACGGCCTGGCGTTATCCCCTTGCGTGAAATGCTGCGCCACGCGGCCAATACGCCTGCTGCATTCCAGGATGAAGGCATCTCCAGTCGTTATTCAGAGGCGTTGCTCGACCTGCTGGTGATCAGCCTGGAACTTCAGGACCTGAAGGCCGTTCACCAGGAACTGGACCTCTACGGCCGCATCATGCAGTACATCCAACGCCATCTGGCCGAGCCGGACCTGTCGATCGAGGCCATCGCCCAAGCCCACAATGTATCTACTCGCACCGTCACGCGTGCCTTTGCGCGCTACCAGAAAACCCCTGCGGCGGAGATCTGGAGAGAACGGCTGAATGCCAGCCGGGAAGCGATCGAGCGTGGCCAAGCGCGCAGTGTCTCGCAGGCCGCGCTGGACTTCGGGTTTTCTGACTTCTCGCATTTCAGCCATGCGTTCCGCAAGGAGTTCGGCGTCGCGCCCAACACGCTTTTGCAGCGAAATTGAGAGGGTGTGCCATTTGAAAACACCGAGCGCAACCTGCGCGGTATCGATATCGATAATGGCCTCGCGCCACCGTTGGTCGGATCTCCCCTCGCACCACTGAACGATTTTTGAAGGGCACCGCTCTATCTGCGCGGACATAATCAGGTGCTCACATGCAACATCCAATGCGGCGTTCCGCTGTGCAAAGCTGGGCTGAAATGTATGCCCAGGCCGTAAACCACGAGGATATTGAGGATCAATATTTCAAGTTGCTGAGCAGGGCCGACGATATGGAGAGCACCGGCCTCATCAATGGGAGAGAGTGGAGGAAGCTTGTTCGCCGAGCCGGCGAATACCTCGCCAGCACTGCAGAATAAGTCGATAGGGGAGCGCTAGCCGGCGCTCCTGTTCCTGGACATATCAACCTCAAACGTTATCTCGTCAGCGAGTTGCTGAACGCTCGAGCTGTCTGCCAGCTTGGCGAGGTTGATACCCGTCGTGCAAAACATCGATTCATGTTCTGGCTGCCTGACAAAAACGGTGGCCGTCCAGCCGTTGATCAGCACGCAATCCACCGTATGCCCCGGCAGACTCCGCTCCAGACCCTCAGTCAACGATATTTTCTTCCAGCTGTGCATGATGACGTACTAGCGTAAGTAGTGATGCACGATTGACCCGTGCGCGTGCAAAAAGTGCCAATAGGCCATCACTTTCAATCTTTGCGCTTGAGTACATTGGCATCCTGCTCATGCAGTTCGGCAAGCGCCCAACGATAGGCCTTGACCCAACCGAATACGGTCCACCCCGCGAGGAGATTGATCTTGAGCAAGGCACGCGGAGGGTTCGGATGGAGGAGGGCGACGCAGATCGATGGGTACATGTAGAGCAAAACGGCGCTGAGATAAAACAGGAAACTGGCTGCCAAGGCGATCGCCGTGTCACCCGTACAGATCAGAGAGCTGACGGCGCAGGTTGGGACAAGTACTGCCAGGCCAAATACCCTCATCGCCAGCTCTCCAGGCCAGCCGCTTTGGATCGCGGCTTTGAGAGCAGTGATATCACAATGCCTTGTCCTTGAACAGGCAAGCGCAAAAAACGGTCAGGCCACGATTTTCAAGGGCTCAGGCGCAACAGACATCAGGATTCAGCCCCCGGCGGATGGCCGAAATACGCTTTATAGGCATGGCTGAAGTTGGCGGGGTTGGCATAGCCCACGCGGTGGGCAATCTGCGCCACGTGCCATTTGCGCTGACGCAGCAGGGTGCGTGCCAGCTCCAGGCGCTGGTGGCGCACGTAATCGAGCATCGACTGACCATACACGCGGTTAAAGGCCCGTCTCAGGGTGGTTTCGCCCACACCCAACTGCCGTGCCAGCGCCTGGGTGCCGGGCGGGTTCATCAGGTTGGCGTCGAGCTGAAAGCGTGCTTCGTGTGCCAAGTCCGAATGGCTGCGCAGCGTGGCCGCAGGCTCGACCGGCGGCGCAGACAGATGCGCGGCCAGTTCCACCAGCACGGCCAGGCTCAGGCTTTCCTGGTTCAGCCGCTCCAGCGTGCCCTCGTAAGGTGAGTGATAAAGCCGCTCGAGCAAGCGCCCAACGGCGTGGCAGCCGTTCAGCTCTGAAAAGTGCATCCCATCACCAAGCAGCGTGGACAACGGTTGCAGTGCCGGGTCTTCTTCGGCCATCTCGCGCAGGTAGTCGCCACCGATGCGCAGCCCGGCCATGCGTGCACGGCTGCCTGCGGGCATCTGGTCCATGGCTTCCATGCTTTCGCTCAAGCCCAGCACATGGGGGGCGCCGGGCGTGTAGTGATTCAGCACGCCGTCCACCCGATGCTGCCACTGCCCACCCAGCACTTGCACGATGCACACGCTGTCGGGCAGCACTTTATGGATGCTCAACGGCTCGGGGAACAGCAAGTCACAGTCGAAATACTGCAAGTACGGCTGCACCGTCTGCGCACGGTAATGCCCGATTGCGCTGCCCATGACCTGCCGCGCACTGTCATCGAATACGCCGGCCTGGGCGAGGGCCTCTGGATGATCAAAGCAGAATTGGGTATCGAGATACGGGTTGCGGCGGTCCATTGGATAAAGCGTCCGTCAGAGCTGGTTGGCAGCGTTGCATGATACCGACATCGGGCAACCGGATCAGTTGTTGTGAGCCACGGCCTTATTGTTGTGCGCAGCGGCCGGACCGCTTGGCAGACCCCCGCGTGTTGATTTCAATGATCGGCTTTGAAACTTTGAGGAAGCGGATATGTTGATTTATCGCAAGTGGGCGGCCCTGCTGGGCCTGGTGCTGGCCGTGATGGCGGGGCTTGCCCACGCTGACAATCGCCCGGAAGTGGCGGAGAAAGTGCTGGCCTATGCCGGCGCGGGCGGTGTGAAGGTCTGGACCCTGCGCATCGGTGCGCGCAGTGACAACCAGGCGCTGGTGCAGGTGGAGGGCGTGGATCACGACTGGAACCTGAAGATCCAGAAAATGACCGTGGAGAAGACCGCCAAGGACACCCGCTACTCCACCCGCGTGGACGGCCAGAAATTCGTGGTGCTGGTGCTGCAACAAAGCTGGGGCGAGCTGTACTTGCCCGGCGAAGCCCAAGCGCTGAGCATTGGCTATGACGAGTCGCTGTCCAGCCAAGGCAATGCGCAGGCGTTCCTGACCGATTATCTGCAGGCCAACTGAGCCATGGGCCGATTCGGACGCGGGTCATGGGCGCTGATGCTGCTGTTGTTACCGCTGGCGCTGATGGGCTGGGCCAGTGTGCAGGGCTGGCGCGCCGATGAGGTGCTGCGAGAGGCACAGGTCATCGCCCCCGTCTGGAACCGTGTACGTCAGGCCCTGGCGGCGCTGGCGTACTGGCTGGCCCTTGCCGCGCTGGTGGCGGGGCCCGCGACGTGGCTCAAGCTGCGGCTGGACGCCTGGCGCGCGCGGCAATCCAGGGACTTTCTTTACGACCGTCTGCTCCTCTGCTGGCGTGCCCTGGGGCATTGGCTGGTGGCCTACACCGCGCTGCTGGTCGGCGCGCTGGCGCTGAGCCTGGCGTATGAACTGAGCTGGGGCTGGAGCCATTTCAAGGCTGGCGGCTGGTTCATGCTGCTGGTGGCGGTGCCGGTGCTTGGCGTGCTGTGGGCGGGGTGCCTGCTGATCAAGCGGCTGCGCCAGCAATGGCACGTGCTGGAGCGCCCGTCCTCGGCATTTCTGGGGCAAACCCTGGGGCGCGACAAGGCCCCGGCGTTATGGGCGTGGATTGCGCAACTGGCGCATGCCGCTGGCGCGCCGGTTCCCGACCATATCGTGGTGGGCATCGACCAATCGTTTTTCGTGACCAGCGTCGATGTGGCGCTGCAACCGGCCGGCGAGCGGCTCACCGGACGTACTCTTTACCTGCCATTGACCTACCTTTCGACCCTGAGCCAGGCCGAGACGGCGTCGATCATCGGCCATGAGCTGGGCCATTTCAGCAGTCGCGACACCGAGCGAGGCAGCGCAATCGGCGCGCAGTTCAGCCTGATGTGCCGGCACTTTTCCTCTCTCAGTGCTGAGGCGGCCGACCCTGCGTGGATCGAGCGCCCGGCGCTCTGGATGACGCAGCGTTTCCTGCACCACTGGCACCTGGCGGTGCATCACTGGGGCCGTGCTCAGGAACTGGTCGCGGATCGAGTCGGCGGCAACATCGCTGGTGAGCGGTTGTTCTGCCAGGCGCTGCTGCGCGTGATTGCGCTGGACGCTGAAATCAACCGGCTGCTCGCCGAACACCACCCCAACCTGATCCAGGCCCTGGCCGACCACCTGCGGCACACCCCGTTGCGCTTGAACGACGCGGTGCTGGACCACGCCATCGCACACCCTTTTGATACGCACCCGCCAACGGTATTTCGCCTGCAGCAACTGGGCGTGGTGCTGGATGACGCACTGCTGGCCCAGGCCACCCGGGCGCCCACCGAACACGACCGACACTGGTTCAGTGAACTCACCCGTATAACAAACCCTCAAGGAGAATGATCAATGACCCAACCCCGCGACCCGCTGTCGGACCTTGCCAGCGCACTCAGCCAGGACTATGCCGACTCCCGCGAGGCTCAGCGCGAGCGTGCGATAGCCGAACTGGAGCAGGTCATCCAGCGTGTACCCGAGCAGACCGAATTCACCAACTCGCGCCGCTACAAGCTGTGCGGCCCGCTGTTTTTGCTGATTGCGCTGGGCTTTCTGGGGTTCGCCCTGCACCGGGGCTCCACCGGCCTGGCCGTGTGTGCTGCGGTGATGGCGGTGGTGTTCGGGCTACTTACCTGGCAGCACCGCAACGCCGGGCAACACGTCTTTATGCGCCTGACCCGCCGCCAGCTGTTTGTCGACACCCTGAGCGCGCCGATCGAGCTGGCCGACATTGTCGATCTCGAGGTCAGTGAGCCAGGCTGGCTGACCGTGCAGAAACTGCTGTTGCGCGCGGATGCGCCCCTGCCTGTGCACCGTTCCGCGCGCCAGCTGTTCGGCAACCAGGCGCTGGCCCTGAAGAAGCCCCAGCCGCACGTCCTCATTCAATCCGCCGGCCTGATGCATGACGGCCGTACCCTGGAGTGCGACCAGATCGCCGAGATCCTCAACGCGTATTGCCAGGCTGCCCACGCCCAACAACAGCTGGATGCCTTGCAACAGGGCACCCGGCACGATTCCTGAGTGGTTGAAGCAGCTGGGGAAGGGTTGCCCTGAGCGCATGCGCATCCGCTCGGGGCTCAAACCTGCCATTGCGCTATTTCTACGGAACAGATGCAAACCCCGCAAAGTCTCCTTTAAATGCCAGAATCACTGCTGGAACGTTTTTGGAGAGTTTCATGCTGCGCACCTTTGAACAACGTCTCGACCCTTTCCCGCCTGACGAGGTACCGCCGCCGCCGGAAGGCCTTGCACGGTTCCTGTGGGCCTGCACGCGAGGTGCACGCGGTTACATCCTCGCGCTTGCGCTGCTCAGTGCCGGTGTGTCGATTTACGAGGCCTGGCTGTTTTCGTTTCTCGGCCAGGTTGTGGACCTGCTCTCGACCTGGCAGGCCGGCGGCGAGGCGGCAGGGCAGGAGAGCCGCGTGGTGTGGGGTATCGCTATCGTATTGGTGACCAGCATCGGCTTGGTGGCCTTGCGCACGATGGTGCAGCACCAGGTCTTGGCGATCAATCTGCCGCTGCGGCTGCGCTGGGATTTTCACCGGTTGATGCTGCGCCAGAGCCTGTCGTTCTTCTCCGATGAGTTCTCCGGCCGCGTCACCACCAAGGTGATGCAAACCGCGCTGTCGGTGCGCGAGGTGCTGTTCACTCTGATCGAAATCGCGCCCGGTATCGGCGTGTACTTCATCGCGATCATTGCGCTGGCCGCCGGCTTCGACCCCAAGTTGATGCTGCCTTTCATTGCCTGGCTGGTGTTGTTCGGCCTGGCCATGGCGTACTTCGTGCCGCGCCTTGGCAAAGTCGGGCAAGAACAGGCCGATGCGCGCTCGTCCATGACCGGAAGGATTTCGGACGCCTACACCAACATCACCACCGTGAAGCTGTTCTCTCACTCCAAGCGCGAAGCGCATTTTGCGCGCGCGGCGATGGAGGATTTCAAGCAGACCGGTTTTCGCCAGATGCGCCTGGTCAGCCAGTTCGAGATCGTCAACCAGGCCCTGGTGGTCGGGTTGATCATGGGGGCCGGCGGGTATGCGCTGTGGTTGTGGCACCAGGGCGAAGTCGGCACCGGCGCCGTGGCGGCCATTACCGCCATGGCATTGCGCATCAACGGCATGTCTCACTGGATCATGTGGCAGATGACCGCGCTGTTCGAGAACATCGGCACCGTGCAGGACGGCATGCAAACCCTGACCCGCGGCCCCAAGGTGCAGGATCTGCCCGACGCTCCCGCGCTCATCAGCACAGCCGGTGAGGTGACCTTCGACAATGTGAGCTTCAATTACAACGGCGAACGCCAGGTGCTCGATGGCCTGAACCTGACCATCCGCCCCGGCGAAAAGATCGGGCTGGTGGGGCGCTCCGGCGCCGGTAAATCGACGCTCATCAACCTGCTGTTGCGTTTCTACGACGTGGACAAGGGCGCGATTCGCATCGATGGGCAAAACATTGCTCATGTCACACAGGAAAGCCTGCGCAGCGTGATCGGCATGGTCACTCAGGACACCTCCCTGCTGCACCGCTCGATCCGCGACAACATCGCCTATGGCCGCCCCGACGCGACCGACGCGCAGATTCGCAGTGCCGCAGCCAGTGCCCAGGCCGATGAGTTCATCAGCCAGCTCAGCGACAAACAGGGCCACTCCGGCTACGACACGCTGGTGGGCGAGCGGGGCATCAAACTCTCCGGCGGCCAGCGTCAACGTATCGCCATTGCCCGGGTCATGCTCAAAAACGCGCCGATCCTGCTGCTGGACGAGGCCACCAGCGCACTGGACTCGGAAGTCGAAGTCGCCATTCAGGAAAGCCTCGATGAAATGATGCAAGGCAAGACGGTGATTGCCATTGCCCATCGGTTGTCGACGATTGCGGCCATGGACAGGCTTATCGTCATGGACAACGGACGCATCATCGAGCAGGGCACGCATACCCAATTGCTGGAAAAAAATGGTACCTATGCGCGGCTCTGGCATCACCAGAGCGGGGGCTTTTTGGGAGAAGATCAAGGCGTGGTCGAGGGTGTGGAATGAGCAGAGGTCTGCTACTTCACGGATAAACCACCGGGGGCGTGCAGCGCAGGTAAACCGGCTGTGGCCAGCCATTCAGAGAAAAGCGGCCGCCCGTGAATGGCGGCCGGTTTCTTCAAGGGATCAACCGCGCTTCACGCAACTGATCGAATACCTCAAAAAACGCCTGGTCGCTGGCCTGGTAGGCGGTAAAGCCCATCTTCCGGCTCTTGGACATATCGGTGACCACCTCGATCGGGCGCCCCAGGTCGGCATCGGTGTGCCAGGGCGAGACCAGGCGGCTGATGTCGGTTTCCTTCAACCCGTGTTTGGCTGCGATCTCGCTCCAGGCCGTCTGATCATTGACCATCTGGCTCTCAAGCGGCGAGGGTTTGGCCGGGAACGCTGCGGGTACAAGACCAAAATAATCGGCGATCTGCGCCCACATCCATTTCCAGCGGAACACATCGCCATTAGTGATGTTGAACGCCTGGTTGGCCGCCGCCGGCGTGGTGGCCGCCCACAGCTGCTGCTGGGCCAACTGGCGCGCATCGGTCATGTCGGTGAGGCTGTCCCATTGCACACGGGAACCGGGGAATACGAACGGGCGTGCGGTGTGTTTGCAGACACTGGCATAGACGGCGAGGGTGGTTGCCATGTTCATGGCGTTGCCCACCGCCACGCCGGTGACGGTATGGGGGCGATGCACGCTCCAGGTGAAACCGTCCTTTTTTGCGGCGGCGAACACTTCGTCTTCCTGGGCGTAGTAGAAGTTCTCCACGTCCAGGCGGCCTTGTTCTTCGCGGAACGGCGTTTGCGGCAGGCTGCCCTTGCCGTAGTTTTCGAACGGCCCGAGGTAATGCTTCAAGCCGGTGACCAACGCCACATGCTGCACGCTTGCGGCGGGGCGCACGGCGTCCAGCACGTTGCGCACCATGGCCGCGTTGACACGGATGTTCTCGGCTTCGGTGGCCTGGCGTGACCAGGTGGTGATGAACACATGGGTGGGTTTCAAATCGGCCAGGGCCTGTTGCAGCGATGCAGGGTCCTGCAAGTCGGCGGCCACCGGAATCACGCCGGGTACTTGCGAGGGGTGGCGGGACAGCGCTGCGACCTGCCACTGTTGGTCGAGCAGTAACTGGGTGATGGCGCTGCCAACGATACCGCTGGCCCCGACGACTAATGCAGTCTTGGTCATAAAATTCTCCCGAAGATGTAGGGTTCTGAGCCTCTACGTGTGGGAGAGGTTCAACCTTATCCGCCAGTCTCGTCCTAGGTGCTTAAAGGTCGATACCGGCTTCAAGGTCGAAACGATTGGCGTAAAAACTCACTGATCAGCCCCACCACCTGTCGCTGAATCACCGCCCTCGGCCGAGCCCCTTCACCATCGCGGCAAATCATGCCGTCGCCCGGCGAGCTCTCCTCAATCAACGCCATGCCGCCCGGCTTGCAGATCGACATGAAACTGAAGTGGGTGGCATCGGCGATCTCCACGTATTTCGTGGTTGCTTCAGGCAGGCGCTTGACCAGGGCGGCGGACTCCAGCTGCGGGTCCATATCCTCTGAAGGCACGCCCCCTGCAATGACCAGCGCCGGTACCGGCAGCGTCGCCAGGCTCATGTCGGTGAAGCCGCGTGACAGGCCCAGGTCCAAGGACACTATGGCGCTGACGCGTTTGTCGCTCAAATCGGCGGCCAACCGAGCCTTGCCGGCTGGTGTGCCGGCGGGGTTCATCGCCTGATAGCCGATGCAGCCGCCGAGCTTGGGGT
Organism: Pseudomonas palleroniana; assembly: GCF_022836895.1. Classification (NCBI taxonomy): domain Bacteria; kingdom Pseudomonadati; phylum Pseudomonadota; class Gammaproteobacteria; order Pseudomonadales; family Pseudomonadaceae; genus Pseudomonas; species Pseudomonas palleroniana. The sequence goes on from NZ_CP092411.1 coordinate 3,189,585, forward strand.
GGACGCCGCAGTCACGGCTGAACAGGTCGGGATCGAAGCGTGCTCCGGCGGTTTCCAGCACGGTCCAGCCGCCAAGGGAATGGCCCACGGCAGCAATCTGGCCAGCCGCGACCGCGCCAAATGCCTTCGGCTGAGCCAGCACCGCATCAATCGCGCGGCTCAGGTCGGTCGGGCGTAACCACAACTGCGCAGCGGTGTGTGGGTTGCGATCCTTGGAGGTGGTGCCCGGGTGGTTGACCGCCGCGACGATGTACCCCTGATGCGCCAGCGCACTGGCCAGCCACACCTGATTGCCCCAATTACCGCCATAACCATGGGAGAGCACCACCAACGGATGTTCACCGGCCGCCGGCGGGGCGTCAGGCACGGCGAGGGCACCGATGAACACCGCGTTGTCGGCGATCAGCGTGGGGGTGGCCGTGGTGGTGGCGGGGTACCAGACGGCCAGTTCGAGTGGCCGGTTGTTTTGTGCGTCGGGCAGGGTGACGGTGTTGAAACCGACGGGGTTTTCGGCGGCGAAGGCGGGGGCGGTCAGGCACAGCAGGAGCAGGGCGTGCAGGGCGGTTTTCATTGTGGTTATCGTCCTTGATTGGGGGGGCATCATGCACTGAGTTCCCCGTTCAGTGCCATGAGCGGCGCGCCGTTTTTCATCCATACCCGTAGTAGCCTTGGCTGAGCGCGCGCTCGGGCTGGCGGTCTAGATTTCGTCATATTTTTGCAATGAAAAAATGCGATTTTTTCCGCGGAAAGAGGACGTAACAGTGTGTTAAACAAATCTAAGTGCATGTTTTAGTTATGTAAAATTGATTTTAAGGAAGGCCGATGTCGGTGTGTTGTCAGAAAAGCCGGGAAGCGTTTGAACGTACGTTGCAAGCGCGGACTCTGCTGGGCATCGCCCATGCGCTGAAGCTGTCTTCGACTGTCTCGGCAGCTCACGCTGTGACCCACGTGTCATGAGGGTGGTGACCTCGGGTTCGGCGTACCTGGACATCGACGCGTATGCCTGTTGCATTGCGTACGCCGAGCTGTTGAATCACCAAGGTGTTGATGCTCGGGCCGTCAGTAGCGCCCCGCTCAATGTCAGCATCTCCAGAACCGTGCTCGGATGGCAATCATCTCTGGACGATTATCTGCCGGGAGCGGGTGATGAGTTCGTGTTGGTGGATGTCTCCGACTACCACCATTTCGATCCGTTGGTGGTTCTTGAACAGGTGGTGGAAGTCATTGACCATCACCCAGGCTTTGAAAACCATTGGGCGCAGAAGCTCGGATCTGCGGCAGACATCCTGCCGATCGGTGCAGCGGCGACTCTGATTTTTCAGCGTTGGGAAGCGGCAGGGCTGTTGCCGCTGATCAGCGAAAAAAGTGCTGCGTTGCTGGCCACGGCAATTCTGGACAATACCCTGAATTTTACAGGGCAGTTGACCACCCCATCGGATATCCGGGCTCATGAAGTCCTCGCATGCCGGGCGAAACTGGAAGCCGACTGGCCCGAGCGATATTTCTCCGAGTGTCAAGCCACTATCGAGTCAGACCTGATTGGCGCGTTGGCTGGTGATTTGAAGCGGCTGAAAGCCGATAGCAACCTGCCGCAGGTTTTCGCGCAGATGGCGGTGTGGGATGCCAGTGCGCTCATCCGAACGCATCGTTCAACGATCGGTCACTGGCTGACGGCGCAGGGTGGAGACTGGCTGTTAAACGTCATCAGCATCCGCGAGTGCAAAAGCTACTTTCTGGCTGAGCCCTTGGTCAGCCAACAAAAGTTGAGCGATTTGCTGTCGATCGAATGGCAGGCCGGAATGGCTGTGCTTGAACACGCGCTGCTACGTAAGGAACTGTTGAAGCTGGGGTTGGCCCGCATCTGCATAAAAAACGGGTAGCGTCGCCAAAGCCCGCATCATGCAAAAGCCGGCCGCCTCACAATGAAGAGGGTCAGCGCCTTGAAGTATTTACCCGAGTTTGACCCTCACTTCATCCGTGCTGCCGCCAATGTCATAGAGGCAAGAGGTCGCCGGGTTTTTGCATAGGTTGAGACGACTCGGCGACCTTTTGTGGGCAAAGCGGCTAGCCGATAGCCGCCTCGCGCGTCATCAACTTATCCATCAGCAATACGCCCAACTCGCTGAGTTGGTGAATCGCCAACGCCACATCTCGCTGTTTCCCCGTCAGTTCATCCGACAGGTCAAGCAACAACGCAGTCACCGAAGAAAAAGTCTCATAGCTATTGGCAATCAGCACTTCACTGTTGGCATCGTCAGCGACGCTGAACAGCGTCTTCGAAGGTGGAGGAGGGGGCTCTGGCCGTTCGGTACCTGCGTTGAGGTAATGATCAATTGCACGGTGCGCAGCCTGATTCAGTTTCAGGTCGGGTCCGTTTGGAGGGTTGGGCGTTATTTTGAACATGGTGCAATTCCTGAATGGGGCCGACACCCTGTCGCTACTACACGAGAAGGGTGGCAGCTGTACGCAGGTTAGTAGACCGGGGAATTACACAAAGCCGGCGCACCCGAAGGCGCCCTACGCACAGCCACCATCAAGCACAGACAGGAACGTCTGACAGATGAAACCTATGCATTAAGTGTAATTGACCCCAGGGCTACTAAACCCGATCACTGAGTTGTCAGCGACCCGGCCACCTTAGAGACGCCCACTCAAGCGCACAAGCCGGCGGATTCTGACGCAACTGTAGGCAATGGAGCAAGGCGCCGAGGCTTCTAACTGGGCTTGAGCGAAAAGGGGGCGGGATTTCTTCAAAAGTAAATCCGTCCCCTTTTCGGACGCTATTTCAGCGGAACATACACATCGGTCTGCCACTGATCCTGCGGCGTCTCGGGGTAAACGCTCAGGTAATGGAAGAACAGCGGATGGTCGCGAAGCTCCTCGCCACTGGCAGGCAACCAATCGCGATAAATCGGATAGATCGTTTCGCCGATATGATCCGGCGACCCCACATGCCGCACCACCACGCATCGCCCACCCGGAATGACGCGCTCATGCACGCCAAACGCATTCGGCGCCACAGCCTCGTCAATCTCGCCACAGATGACAAAACGGAATGCCTCCGGCGGGGTGGTATCGGGGTTGGTATAGGGAATGCCAAACGTGCGGCTCGACGCCACCGGCGACTGGCCGCTGTGCTTGCGCCATTCGATAAATCGGCTGGTCGTGTGATTGACGAGCCCGGCGGGCCCGCGATGCTCAAGCGCGGCGACCTGGGTTTCAGTGAATTCTAAGATGCGTAATTGCATGATGATCGTCCTGGAAAAGTGAGGGATGGCGAACACCGCATTCCAGGTCTGCCAGTTCGGCGCCTTCCTGAACACACTCGGCGCCATACCGAACGCCCGCCGAAACGCCCGGCTGAACGCCTCCGGGCTTTCAAAACCGGCACTGAGCGCGGCATCCAGCACCGAATACTCGGCAAGGCCCGCCAAGCTATGGGCCGCACGACGCAGACGCATCAGCTGCACATACCGTGATACCGGCACGCCGACAAACGCAGTGAACTGTCGATGGAAGTGAAACGCCGAAAAGTTCGCCACCTGGCTCAACGTATTCACCGACAGGTCACCTTCGAGATTGGCTTCGATATAGGCGAGGACGACGTTGAAACGTTTGGTGTAGGCGAGGTGGCTGGGCGTTTCGGACACTGGAAGAAACTCCTGGAGGGGCGGTCGGCGATAGAGTCGCCTACAGCGAGGGGGGCGTGCCTAGCCGGGTTTGCTCAAGGTGCGATTGGGCTGCTCACCAAAAACCAGAAAGCCCGCCAAAGCGGGCTTTTTCACAGCTTAAATCACATCAGGTAACAGTGGGCGAAGCAAACCTGCGCTTCTAATCGAAAGGGGGGCGAATTTATTTTGGCTTTTTTTACGGGAAGAAGTCGGCCAGCAACGGACATTCAAAAAGCACCCAGCTGTCGTACCATCGGCATGTCGACAAAACGGAGGTTGATATGGGAAATGGTCATGGCAAACGAGTCGTTGTCATTGGTGCAGGCATCGTAGGCGCGTCACTTGCGTATCACCTGGCTGGTAAAGGTGCGAATGTCATCTTGGTCGAGGCGCAAGGCATAGCGTCTGGGGTAACTGGGAGTTCATTCGCCTGGATCAATACCACACATCCCGAACCTGACCCAATTGCGCAACTGCGCGCTTCTGCCATCAAAGAGTACCGCCGACTCGAAACACAGTTGCCTGGCATGGAAATACGATGGACAGGCGCCTTGTCATACAGCGTGATGCCGAATGCGGCGCTGTCGGCTTCGGGTAGGCAGGCATCGGATCACTGGATCTCTCGATCGCAGATTCTCGACCTTGAGCCAAATCTTAAGAATCCTCCGGAGGCTGCTTTATTTGTGGCGCAAGAAGGGGCGCTCGACGCCGTGGCAGCTACGCATGCGTTAATCGCGGGCGCCGAGGCATATGGGGCGAAGATTCTCACTCAGACGCGAGTTCTAGGTTTTGTAACGCAGGGTGCAAAGGTGTCCGGGGTTGAAACAACAATAGGCAGCATCGATGCCGATATCGTCGTATTAGCAGCCGGGACAGGCATAACGAAGCTGACCGACATGCTTGAGGTGTCCCTACCAATAAAGGCCTCGCCTGCCATTTTCATCCGCTACAAACCACAACCCAACCTCGTGCATACCCTGATCTCCAGCCCCGAAATGGAAGTGAGGCAAAGCTCGGACGGTGCGTTGCTGGCGGCAGAAGATTACCTGGACGAAGCCATGGAGAACCAACCGTTAGCGATCGCACTTCGAACTGCCAAGACAATCCGGAACGAACTCCATGGGGTCAATTCAATAGATGTGGAGAGCGCTTGTGTCGGACTCAGACCCATACCTGCCGATGGTATCCCCATTATCGGTTATCTACCCAAGGTGGTCGGCGCGTATGTTTGCGCAATGCACCCCGGAATTACTTTGGCGGCGATAGTCGGGCGCCTTGCCAGCGAGGAAATCATTGACGGCGTGGCGTCCAGTGCCCTTTACCCATGCCGGCCCGATAGATTTTTCCAAGCTTAGTGGCTGCTCCTGTGAGACAGGTATCGGCCAGAAGCGGTCATCTAGGTGGGGCGTCATCCGGATTGATTTTGTCTTCCACGTCAAATCTACTCAGCAATGCGGCTCCATCCGAAACACCGAGAATCTGGTCAATTGCGGCTATTTTCTGCGTCGCACAGTCTAGTTGAAACTCAGAGTTCCTGTATGCAGCCTCCGCCTCATTGTGGAGCGCATAGGCCATATGGGCCGCGACACGGACGCTCATTGGAGCATCTACATCACTGCCCAGATAATCAGCAAGCAACGTCCTGATCTCTATCAGTGCAAGCGCGAGTAGCCGAGTTTGAGCAGTCTGCATAAAGATATCCTGGGGTATTACTAACGAATGCGAACGGATTTCGCGAGGTTACATAAACTTTCAGACTGTCAAAAGCAAAAGACCACTTTGGGTCGGTTGCAGCCCTTCACAGAAGGCAATAGTCGGCTAAAAGCGCGCATTGAACATCTACGAATTCAGGACCGATTCAATATGCCGATCAAACCCAATCAACACTTCCCAGTGACGTTAGTCCGCGCTCAACAAAGTGACTTGAACGATCTTGTTACCATTCGAATTGAGGCCATGCGCGAAAGTTTGGAGCGCATCGGGCGATTTGATCCAGTGCGGGCGCGCGAGCGGTTTGTTCGCTGCTTTGAAGCCCACAACACACATTACATTGAGCTTGCTGGAGAAAGGGTTGGCTTTGTAGTGGTCAAACACCACCCCACTGAACTTGTGCTCGACCACTTATACGTGAGGCCGAGCGCGCAAAGTTCGGGGATCGGCTCTGCGGTGCTCACTCAGATTTTCAAAGCTGCGGATGCGGCTGCACTCCCGATCAAGGTAGGTGCTCTCAAAGAAAGTGCCTCGAATCGTTTTTACACTCGCCATGGCTTCCAGTTCGTCGAAAGCAGTGAGTTCGACAATTACTATGTCCGTCAAAACCTTACGGCGGGCATCGCACCTTGCCAGCCAGGTGAAATGATTTGAATCCAGCGCATGCCTTCTAGATAATTCCCGCCTTTGGCTCGAAAGGATGCGTGCGATGAAGTTCGAAGGGACTTTCCAATACATAGGCAATCACGGGATCGTGTTCAACGTCTCGCAGATCACTCTCACCGACAGCGAACGCGGACGCCTGCGCGAGTTGCATTTTGGCGAGGCGAAAAGCGCCCACTACGAGGTCAACCGCAAGGTGGTCGAGGTGTACGACAAGATGCTGGCCAAGAACCTGCCGTGCCTGATGATGATCGGCATTTCCAAGCCGCTGACCCGGCAGCAGGGCGATGTTCTCAACGCTCAACGCACCAAAATCGCCAACCTTGCGGCCTCGGCGTTCGCTGGCGCCACCTCTTATGTTGCCTCCCCCTATGTGGGTGCCCCGGTCGGCGCCGGTGTGCGCATGTACGTGAATGAAACCCTCCCGACCTATCATGCAGGCGACGTACTGGTGAGTATTGAGGCGCAGGTGAATGGCGGCATCGGCCCGCAACGTACCGCCTCGACACTGATCATCAAGACCTGACGGGAGAAACACGTGTCTGATATCACCCAACTGGTCGTTGCTCTGGTGCTGTTCTTTCTGATCGATCGGTTTCTCAAATCGTACCCGTTTCGCAAATGGTTAGGGGTACTGCTGGTAGCGGTGGGGGCGGTCGGCTGCGTTGCCGCGAGCCAAGTCCGCTTGTCTGGGGTTGACCTGGGGTTGCTGTCGGTCTTTGCCGTTGCACTGGGGGTGGGGTTGTTCCTAAAGCGGCGGCGATTCGAGCAGAGGGGGTGAGGGTGGCAGGCGTTTTCATTAATTCGCGCTCTGAAGCCCTGTCTAGTGCTCGCTGAATACGCCTTTTTGTTGATTTCGTTACCTCCTCCTGAAAAACAGATCAGAAGGTATAAACCTATTTTAGAACTAGACATTGTTCAGGAATAAATCCATCCCCTTTTCGCAAAGGAATTTACGTGTTCAAGATTTTCGCTTCTGCACTTGCCTTCACGTGCCTGTTCGGCTGCAGTCAACAACCCCTTGTTCATACCGAAAAGCCCCTCTCCACCCTTCAGGAACAAGAACACGCCCTGATGATCGGTAAATGGTATGGCGAAGCAACAACCCTCGACGGTAAACGTATGCAGCAACTGAGTGAGCGTCGAGCCAATGGCACCTTCATCGTGATGTTTCGCGTGACCGACAAATCCGGCCAATGGTTTGAGCAACAGGAATTCGGCCTATGGGGTGTTTCCGGCAAGATCTACTTCACCATCACTACCGGGAAAAAAGTGGGGGATCTGATTGCTCCCGCCAACCCAGGAAACCCTCATCTGAATGACGCGTATGAAATCATTGAGCTAACCGCCACTACTTATCGGAGCAAGGCGCAAGACGGCGGTGACGACTTCACCCAAAAAAGAGTGGATGACGGGTTTCAGCTGCCAGCTATTCCGGTGGTCAATCCTTGATAATCGCTACCGCGCTCCGCTTGGGTAAGCAGCACTAGACGCGTTGTGTCCGGCCGTCGGGAAGGGGACAGTATGTAGAAGTTCGCGCGCCGACCTTAGATGTAAGAGGTCGCTGGGCTTTTGCATAAGGTGGCAGCTCGGAGATCTTTTTTTGACCGGCAGAAGTCAGCCAAAAGCAGTCGTTGAAATTGGCCTAAGTATGTTGTCTAGTCCTGAAATAGGTTTACACCCATTTCAGACTCAAAACGCCCGATGCACCGCATTGGGCGTTTTGTATTTCTGGGACAGATGTGGCCGTTCCCCGTTGTAGATCAGCACCGACTCATCCACCATTTTCACTGCGTCCGCCAAATTTTTAGGGCGATACAGCAGGAACTCGATTTCCGTAAATGCTGACCGACCGCTATTGGCCGAAAGCTTCCATCCGGTAAGCGATTAATCAACCTAGGTTCGAGTAATCCGAAAGCGATCCTGATCTTCACTGCATTCCTTGCGCAATCAGTGATCCCCAACCACCCACATGCCGCAATTTTCCCTTTGGGATGGATGTTCAATCGATTCTGTGCCGGATTGTTGTCGGCGACGACGGTGTTGTTGATGGCACGCCCGACTTGGGTCGACGCTTTTCAGCGCCGAGTGAGGTTAAACCTGTTGTAAAAAGGCACCTATGCCCCCGCTCACGAGCGTCGCTACAATGCCCCCCCACACTTCACGAATGGATTCGAATTTGCGCCGGTTTGTCGTTCCTTTGGTTGCGTTGCTCCTCGGCTGTCTGGCCTATCTTTTAATCACGCTCGCTATCACCGTATGGCGCAGTCCGTATAGCGTCACGTTGATGATTGGGGCTTTTTACGACGAAGGCCTGGTGGTCGATAAAAACCCGGTCAAGGCCGCACAGTGGTATTTGCGCGCCGCTGAAAACGGCGAACCCGTCGCTGAGTATAAAACCGGTTTTTTCACTTACTACGGGCGCGGCGTAGCGGTGAATCATTCCAAGGGCCTGGAGTGGATCACTCGGTCGGCTGAGCACGGAAACCCGGATGCCCAGTATTTCCTGGGTATTTCCAATCTCGCAGGCACGGATCAACCCAGGAATTTTGCCCAGGCCGCCATGTGGTTTCAAAAAGCAGCCGAACAAGGGCATGCAAAAGCACAAGGAGACCTCGCCAGGCTTTACTACCGAGGTGATGGCGTTGAGGCGAGCGATCAACAGGCGTTCGCCTTGGCAAGCAAAGGCAGTGCTCAAGGGGATGCCGAGTCACTCATACAACTGGCAACTATTTACGCACATGGCAGAGGCGCGCCGGTCGATCTTGAACGCTCGGTCAAGCTACTTGCTCAGGCAGCCGACACCGGCAGTGGCAAGGCTTACGAATTGATGGGCGCCGCGATGCTCAGTGGCAGCGGCACACCCAAGGATGTACCCGCCGCCCTGCAGTGGTTTACCCGCGCCGCCGAGCAAGGCCGGGCCGATGCACAGTTCATTCTCGGCGTTCTCTACAGCAAGGGTGATGAAATACCGGTCGACTACCCGACAGCGAATAGGTGGTTGCTCAAGGCTGCTGCGCAAGGCCATGCCTTTGCAACCGCGATCCTTGCAGTGCAGGTAGATACCGGTCGAGGTTTCGAACGTAACAAGCTCAAGGCGTGCGGGCTCTTGCGCGTAGCTTTGAAACGCAAACTGCCGAAAAATCAAGATGAAATGCGCGACCAGCTGGAGCATGAAGAAAGGGAGCTTTCGCCAGGCCAATTGGCTGAGGTTGCGGCACTGGAAAACCTCTATTCAACTCCGGAAGGGCTCGAACAACTGTTGGCAGATATAACGAGCGTGCAGTAGGCATATGGAAGTGGAACAGCGTTCACGAGCGAGTTACGTGAACTATGGAGAGCCACGTGAACGCATACATAATGTGATCTGGGAAGAAGTCGAGTTCGCTTGCACAGTTGCACAGTGTCGCGCCCAGTGCCGGAGAATTCGGTGATGGGCAATATGAAGGTTACGATGACCCGTCTTTTGCCGTTTCCAGCTTCTCGCGAAGATATAATCGTGGTCGGGTTCGTCGAATTGCAGCGTGTTACTCCGGTGGAGATTCAGCCATAGAAGGAGCACCCACAAGTTGGTCTAGAGGGCTGCTTCTGGCCGATTGCTGGCTGTCTCGTCCGGCCGGGGGCCGACGCTGGCTTGCGCCTTGTCCGCCAGCCGTTGCACCCACTCGGCATCCTGGTCATTGACCACGGCGTAACGGTCCGGGGGCAAAAAGGCCCAGTGATGGGCCACCTCGACAAGGCGCTTGAGTTCATCGGCAGACAGCCAATACGGCGTGTCGACCAATGGCATCGGCGCACCGCTGAAACGCCGGCCGAGACAGAGGTGGGTGCCGGGGGCAAAGGCGAACGTCAGTGCCTGGCAGGGCTGCATGTGCTTGTCCGGCGTGGGTATTTTGCCAACCCGCCCATAGTTGAAGTTGCCCGCGTATTCTTCCTTGAGCACCAGCCAGTGACCCGCAGTCGTCCTGGCCAGGACCCATTGCGTTACACCGCTGTGTTGCACGCATTCAAGCTTGCCGTTTGCCCATTGCATGAGGGTGTTGCAGTCCGGATCATAATCGGAGGACCACAGGCTGGTGCCGGATACCAGGCCATGGTGCTCAAGCTCGACCAACCCTTGCTCCGGCATGGACCGCCAGTAGCGTTTGGTCGGGTCGCGGGCATCGCGCAAGAAGTTGCGTAACCCCCAGCCCGCCATGAAGAGCAGCGTGGCGAGGGCAAGCCAGCCAAAGGAGGCTCCGACGATCCGGTCAATATCCAGGCCGGGGGCGAATAACGAGCGATAGAGCAACAGGCCCAGTAAAAACGCGATACCCGGCAACACAGGGCCAAAGCACAGCGGCGGCACCAACACTTCGATCCAACTGAAGCGGTGCCTGCACGCGTGCTCCCGCGCCCAGGCTTGCTCCTGGGCGAGCATCGGCGCCTGTTCGCGTGGGGCAATGTCAGGGTCGGGTGTCTGAAAGCGCATGAACAGTGTGTAGGGGGTATCTCTCATGGATCAAATCATGCTCTGAGGTCGCAACGGGGACAGCCTGTAGAAGATCGTGCGCCGGCTATATATGCAAGAGGTCGCCGGGTTTTTGCATAGGTTGGGACGACTCGGCGACCTTTTGTGGGTAAAGCGTCTAGCTGATAGCCGCCTCGTGCGTCATCAACTTATCCATCAGCAATACGCCCAACTCGCTGAGTTGGTGAATCGCCAACGCCACATCTCGCTGTTTTCCCGTCAGTTCATCCGACAGGTCAAGCAACAACGCGGTCACCGAAGAAAAAGTCTCATAGCTATTGGCAATCAGCATTTCACTGTTGGCATCGTCAGCGACGCTGAACAGGGTCTTCGAAGGTGGAGGAGGGGGTTCTGGCCGTTCGGTGCGTGCGTTGAGGTAATGATCAATTGCGCGGTGCGCCGCCTGATTCAGTTTCAGGTCGGGTCCGTTTGGAGGGTTGGGGGTGACTTTGAACATGTGTGTTGTACCTGTGTTAGGGCCAACACCTTTTCGCTACTAAACGAGAGGGTGGCAGCTGTACGCAGGTTAGTAGACCGGGGAACACACAAAGCCGGCGTGCCCGAGGGCGCCCTGCGCACAGCCACCATCAAGTACAGACAAGAACATCTGATCGATGAGGCTCATGCACTTCATGTTGTCACGCGGGCTACTAAACCCTATCACTGAGTTGTCAGCGACCAGGCCACCTTAAGGCGAGGACAACGTGAAACGTTTGGCGTTTCGGACACTGGAAGAAACTCCTGGAGGGGCGCGTGCCTAGCCGGGCTTGCTCAAGGTGCGATTGGGCTGCTCACCAAAAATCAGAAAGCCCGCCAAAGCGGGCTTTTTCCACAGCTTAAATCACATCAAGCGACAGCGGGCGAATCAAGCCCGCGCTGCTCATTCACGGTAGACACATCCGTCACATCCTGCACCATGATCCGGGCGGAATTGGTGACGATATTGATATCGTGCTCTTCACCATCAGACAAGGGAGTCAAAATCCAGGAAAGTAGTTTTTAGCGAAAACTATCGGTAGGCTGCGCTGCTCTCAAATGATGTGCTGCAAGGAAGTAAACAATGTTTCTTAATCGCTGGAGCTACACCCTGGCAGGGTGCCTGCTATCGCTTTCGTGCATGGCCAACACATTTCATATTGACCCTCGCGGTGAGAGCCTCTATCAGCAAGCTGTCCCGTATTTACAACAGGCGAATAGCAAGCTCGAAGCAGTACAGGCTAACACCCCAACGGCAAGCGCAGAGGAGAAGAAGCGCTCTTTGGCCCTGATCGATGAAGCCGGCGCCTTGTTAAAGCCAGCGATCACTCTGCTTGAGCAGGCAGCCGCCCTTGATCATCCCGTAGCCCAATATCGTCTCGGGCTGATCTACGTGATGCTGTATCCGGGCGAAGTCATTAAAGAGAAAGCTTGCCCCTTGTTTGAACAAAGCCTTGCTCATGGCTTTGCTCCACCGGCACTTGAGATTTCGTCCTGGTGTTTTGCATACACCGACACGCCTCTGTACCAAACAGCATTACAGGCCATAGAGACTACAATGCCAATCTATGAGAAGTACTTTCCACAGCCTGTTGTGAAGCTTGAGTGCAAGCGGGAAGATCCTGTGGGCCTGGCCATGCAGTGGGGCAGCAGTCGTGACTACCAAGCGGAAATTTACCGGTTACAGGGGGACAGTAACCGTGCACAACGCTCGGAATATTATCAAAAGGCGCTCGATATCAATGACTGTTACAGGGTGAAAAGGCGTATGGGGAATGGCAAGTAACCTCAAGCGTGACACTCGAAAAGGGGATGTCTCCCTTTGAAGCAAAGGTTCGTGTCTGGGCGATTTCTGCCCTTGGTTACGGGCAGCGATCGGCCAAACGCTGTCAGTCTACAGCCCCGGGCAACTCCGGCCTTTTCGTTCTTAGGCATTCCTATCCGTCATTGATGAAACCGTTGATTTTGCGCCTGGCGGTCAGTAACCGACCCAGAACGGACCAGGTCAATGGAACGCATCATCAACTGGTATCGGTTAGAATCTGCGGCCCTAGCTACGTACGAGTAAATTTCATGACAAGGATGGCCGCTGTTTTCACTTTACTGAGTTGCATGGGGTCGGCCTCGGCATTGGCTGAGTCTGATTGTCCGTTTCCGCAGGGAATGCAGGCATCCATCAGCGCGTCGAAGCAAGCTATTGAGGCCAGGCAAGCGGGCGTCGCTAAAGATGAACTGCTCACGAGGATTTCCCCCGCAGCCAACGGGCAGATGTCCCAGATGCTGAAGAGTATCGTCGACGAAGTTTACGATTATCCGGCACTTCGGCCCGAGGTGTATGCCGCTTTCCGGTTCGAGCGCTGCTTTGTTTCGCAGCAGCACGCCGAACAGGTGGCGGCTATGAAGTTTGCCGATGCCTATCCGCTGCTGAAAAAATGCGAACAGCTTGACCCGGAAGGGGCGCGACCGCCTTGTGCAATGCGCGTAGTGCATACGGTGACCGGAATTCCCGAATAAACGATCAGTTTTCAGGCTAGACGGTATAACCCTTTTCAAGGGCAGTATCATAAAGCCGGTCACTATTGATCGGGCAGCGTTGGTACTCACGGACTGGATGAACTCGCGGGAGGCGGCTCCTGGAGATATCGCCGTGGTGGAAAGGGTTTCAATGGGGGGCTGGATGTACCGTTCTCTTGTTGTGCGAGCCAGGGGTAGGATTCCTTGAGTGGAGAGCGTCATATTTTGAGGCTGGGTTGACCTATGAGGTGCTTAGTAGCATTCCCACTGACGTCGTCTCTTGAATGTCTGCTCAGGGCCGATTTCTACCTGCCGCCACCGTCAGCTTTGGGTCGATAACGGACACTTGCGAGTGCCTGCTTTTGGCCGATTGAAGCCTGTCAGAAGCGTCCTAAAGTTGATCGGTCTCTAGCGCCAGTACCCAGCGGTTGAACGGCGCTGAGCCAGCCAAACCCAGCACGTCAAAGAACACCCATTTCCGGGTCTTTACCGAAAAAGACTGAACGGCTTGTCCGGGGCTAACCCTCTGTACATTGCTGGTCGAAATGAGCTCACCAGACGTGCTTCCAATGTAAGGCGAGTTTCTGGGGTCGAGCATACCGACTTGCAACGTCCCGCAAGCGTCCGGAAGGTCCAAAGATAATGTTTCACCCGTTTCCAGGCGGCCCACAATCGCGCCATCAAACAAGATTGCCAGCGGGATAGCCTGGCCATAGGCACTGTCAAACGTTCCCTTCTTGCGCTGAATAGTGATGTCCATGTGCTGTCCTTAAGTTGCTCACTACACAGAGTGTAGTTGCATGCTTACGACGCACTGCAAGCGCGCACCGAAGTCTGAAACGCCCTAATTTGGCAGGCAGGTGGAATGATCGCTTCTGGCCGATAGCCGCCTAAGTCTTTCACCGCTTTTCAACTGCCACCATTTCCCCCCCTTGCCCATCGCACACGCCGAGATCACCGCCCAGCCTCTCGCGCAATAAATCCAGCGCTAAGCAAAGTTTTGTACAAGCTCGTTACCCGACCACCGACCCCCCTCAAACTTTCCCTCCCCAAGTCGATACAGTGTTGAACGCCTCCACCCCCCCTCGAAAAACAGGTATCCCGCATGCGCCTCAGAAATCTCAACGTAGCCCCACGCGCTGCGCTTTTTTTTCGCGTTAATCATTGCGCTTGTCTTTGTGCAGGGCGTATTCGCAGTCATGCAGATGGGCAAGCTGAAGGATTCCGAAAAGGACGTCGAACTCAACTGGATGGCCAGCGTCCGACAAACGGCGTTGATGAACAGCACGGTCCTGCGTTTGAGGCTTGAAACGCAGCGGGGTCTAGCTGACCCCACGTCCATTCAAAAAACTCTTGAAGCCTTCCCCGGTTACCGCAAGGCGTTCACCGAAGCCGTGGCGAATTACGAGCCTTTGGTTGGGGGCGATAAAGAGCGCTCGTTATACACGGCGGTGAAAACCAGCGCCGAGGCGTACATCCGTCAACTGGACCTGCTCGAGCCGTTGATGCGCCAGGGTGATCTGGAGGGAGCGGCCGGCCTGGTGAAAAGTGGCATTCGGCCCCTGACTGATGCGATGGAGACGCAGATCAATGCGTTGACCACCTTCAACAATGATGGCGCAGCGGAGGCGGGGTTGTATTCCACCAGTGTCTATAACAACGGGTTTTGGCTGATCGTGGGGCTGATTGCCGGGGTTATCGTGCTGACGGTGGGGTTGGCGCTGTTGCTGACCCGAAGCATTACCTCGCCGATCAATGATGCCTTGACGGTCGCGGAGCGTATCGCCGGCAGTGATCTATCCAAGGAGGTTTTGGTCAGCGGCACGGATGAGGCCGGGCGTTTGTTGAAGGCGCTTGCGCAGATGCAGGCGAACCTGCGCAGTACCATCATGCAGATTTCCGATTCGTCTACTCAGTTGGCCTCGGCGTCTGAGGAGATGACGGCGGTCACGGAGGAGTCGAGCCGGGGCCTGGTGGCGCAGAATGATGAGGTCAATCAGGCGGCCACGGCGGTCACCGAAATGAGCGCGGCCGTGGATGAGGTCGCTCGCAACGCGGAGTCGGCATCCGAAGAGTCCAAGCGTACCCAGGGCTATACCGAGGTCGGCCTGGCGCGCGTGGCGCAGACGCTGCAGTCGATCCAGAAGCTCAACGGTAACGTTGAAAACACCAGCGAACAGATTCAGGGGCTGTCGGATCGTGCGCAGAGCATCACCAAAGTGGTGGATGTGATTCGGGCGATTGCCGAGCAGACCAACCTGTTGGCGTTGAACGCCGCGATCGAGGCGGCACGCGCCGGTGAGCAAGGTCGTGGTTTTGCGGTGGTGGCTGACGAAGTCAGGGCATTGGCCCATCGCACCCAGGTGTCGACCCAGGAAATCGAGCAAATGATCGCCGGCATCCAGAGCGAATCGGACCTGGCGGTGAAAGCGATGAACACGAGCCGGGACCTGGCGACTGAATCACTGGGTGTGGCGCAAGAGGCCAGTACTTCGCTGGATCAGATTTCCACGGCGATTGTGCAGATCAATGAACGTAACCTGCTGATCGCGACGGCCTCCGAAGAGCAGTCGCATGTTGCGCGTGAAGTTGACCGCAACCTGGTCAGTATTCGCGAGTTGGCCACCCAGAGTGCTGCGGGTGCCAGCCAGACCGCGAGTGCCTGCGGTGAAATGTCAAAACTGGCGATCAACCTGAATCAGCTGGTCAATCGCTTTGTAGTGTGACGCGGTTTTTTTTAATGAGGTGTAAGCAGGCTTGGCGACAGGTGACCTATCGCCAAGCCTGCGCACGTCAAACCCCGCCGACCAACTTGCCCCCCTCCATGCGGCGCTTGTACGCGCTGTCCCGGCTCGCCAACCAGAAGTACAGCGGCGACGTCACCAGCAATCCCACCACCCAGGACAGGTCCGCGCCATTGATGTGCTCGGAAATCGGGCCCACGTACAGCGGTGTGTTCATGAACGGAATCTGCACCACGATGCCTACCGCATAGGCCAGCAGCGCCTGTGGGTTGTACTTGCCGTAGATGCCGCCGTCCACGCGGAAGATCGAGGAAATGTCGTACTTGCCCTTGTGGATCGCATAGAAGTCGATCAGGTTGATCGCCGTCCACGGCACCAGCACCACCAGCAATACCAGCACCATGTCGACGAAGTGGCCGATGAAGTCTTTCGAGGCGAACACGGCGGCAATCGCACACGCGGCCAGCACCAGCACCGAGATCACCGCGCGGCTTTTGGCGGTCGGTATCCAGCGGTAAGCGAAGGTCTGCACCAGGGTGATGATCGACAGCACCGCGCCGTACAGGTTGAGGGCGTTGTGGCTGATGACGCTGAGCAGGAACAGCACCAGCATCAATGGGCCGATGGCGCCGGTGGCGAGCTTGACGGCGTCCATGGTGTCCATGCCCACCGGGGTGGCGAGCACGGCCACGGCGCCGAAAATGAAGGCCAGGCTGGAGCCCAGTGCGGAGCCCAGGTAGGTGGTCCAGAAGGTCGACGCCACCGGTACGTCGGCCGGCAGGTAGCGGGAGTAGTCCGACACATAGGGGGCAAAGGCGATCTGCCAAAGCGCCGCCAGCGACACGGTCGCCAGCCAGCCGGACAGGTTGAATTCACCACGGGTCAGAAAGTCCGCGGTCTGCACATGAGTGAAGATGTAGCCGAAGCCCAGCACGATGCCGGCGCCGAGTACCCAGGTGCCGATGCGGTTGAGCACGTGGATGAAGCGGTAGCCGATAATGCCGATCACGCCGGAGCCAATCGCGCCGATCACGATGCCCACCGGCACCGGTACGCTGTCGACCACGCCGTGCAGGGACTTGCCCGCCAGCACGATGTTGGAGGCGAAGAAGCCGACGTACATGACGCCGGCAATCACCACCACCAGCAATGCGCCGAGCGAACCGAACTGGGCGCGGCTCTGGATCATTTGCGGGATGCCCATCTGCGGGCCCTGGGCCGAATGCAAGGCCATCAACACGCCGCCGACCAGGTGGCCGACGAGGATGGCGACAATGCCCCACAGCAGGTTCAGGTGAAACAGTTGTACGCCGAGCGCACCCGTGACGATCGGCAACGGCGCGATGTTGCCGCCGAACCACAGGGTGAACAGGTCTCTTACCTTTCCGTGGCGATCTTCCGGGGGCACGTATCCAATCGTGTGTTTTTCGATAAGCGGGGCGGAGGATGTTGCAGTGGTGACCATGACGAGCTCCAAGGCAAGGTGAGTACGTTGACGTACTTCGCTGTGCGCCGCACGGAGAGGCGCTTTCTTTGTTGTTGGAGGGATCATCTGCAATGGGGGCGGGGAGGTAAATTAGTAAGTTTGTTGCTATAGACCTTAAAAAATATAGCTCGCGGCGGATTCTGCTCCGGTATGTTGCATGCACTTGAATCCTCGTAAAAAAGCCGATTTTCACGCACTTGTTTGGGGCGAAATCCCACGTTTCTGGAGGTTCTGATGGCTGCTTACAACCTGCGCCAGCTCAGATATTTTGTAACCACGGCAGAATGCGGCAGCGTCGCCGAGGCCTCGCGCAAGCTGTATATCGCGCAGCCGTCGGTGTCCACCGCCATCAAGCAGTTGGAAGACAGCTTTGGTGTGCAGTTGTTTATCCGCCATCACGCGCAGGGTGTGTCGCTTACACCCAGCGGCGCGCGGTTTTATCGCAAGGCGCTGGAGCTGTTGCGGGTGGCCCACGAGTTCGAGCAGAACGCCCTGGCGGACAATGACGTGGTGGCGGGGCAGATCGATATCGGTTGCTTTGAGACCGTGGCGCCGTTGTATCTGCCGCGCTTGATCGCAGGCTTCAAGGCGCGTTGGCCGGGGGTGGAAATCCGCATTCGCGACGGCGAACAACAAGAGCTGGTGCAGGCGTTGACGGCGGGCAGTATCGATATGGCGATGCTGTTCGAGCATGACCTGGGTGGCACCATCGAGACGACGCCATTGATGCCGCCGCAACAGCCGTATGCCTTGCTGCCGGCCGATCACCGCTTTGCGCAGCAGGCCAAGGTGTCATTGGCGGACCTGGTGCTGGAGCCGATGATTTTGCTGGATGTGCTGCCCAGTCGAACCTACTTCGTGAGCATCTTTGAAGAACGTGGGCTGACGCCGAATATCGTGTTCAGCTCGCCATCGATCGAGATGGTGCGGGGCATGGTGGGCAGGGGATTCGGCTTTTCGATCCTGGTGACCAAGCCGTATTCGGAGTACGCCTATGACGGGCAGAAGGTGGTGTGTGTGCCGTTGGCCGAGACGGTCACCGGGTCGGGCCTGTCGGCGGTATGGCTGCGGCGGGCGCCGTTGACCAAGCCGGTGCAGTTGTTTGTTGATTACTGCCGCGAGGAACTGGCGCGGCTGCTTGGCTGACAGGATCGTTCTCGCGCCAGGCGCGGGAACGATCAACAAAACTAGTCTTTATTCAGGCGCGTAGTTCCTGATGCATTCCACGCGCATCCAGTCTTCAAACAACTGGTTGGTTTTGTTCACGCTTTCCAGATAGTTGGGGCTATAGGTGCCATCGGCTTGGTCAGGGTGGAAGCTGAAGGTGAAGGTCTCTGATTCGATTGGCTTATTGCCATAATCCAGGTTGCTCGACTCCGGCTGGTCAATGGTCACTTGGGTACCGTGGCGCCTGGCGGCTTCAGAGAGCAGATCGATGACCCTCGAGTAGTCTTCTTTTCTTACGGTGATGCGGTTGGATTCTTTGTCCGGCGTGTTGGGTTCGGGGCGCATGCGCAATGCTTCCGGCGCCGCTTGAAGGGTGTTTGAATACAGGGAGGATTGAATGTTGTTCATATAATACCCGTGGCTGTGTTGAGAGTTGATGAAGCGAAAGTTAAATAAAAGGGATCTGTGGCCAAATGGCAGATCAAAGATCTGCAAGTTGAAGTTTTTGATATTGGGTTTAGCGATTTTTAGATAGCTAGAGCATTACTGGACAGCGGCATAGTTGGCAATACCCGCACTTCTCATTCGGCCTTCAAACATTCGGTTTGCTCCTTCCATTCTTTTCAAATAATCAGGGCTGAAGGTGCCGTCCGCCTGGTCCGGTACGAAGCTGAATTTGACTGTATGGTAGGTTTCCCGCCCATCGCCGAAGTCAGCTACGAACGACTGATCGGCTTCCTGTTTGACTGTGACCCGGTTCCAGTTTGCGGCATCGTTAAAAAAGTTCACGGCGTCGGCATGGTCTTCTTTGTGTACGGTGAATTGGCGGGAGGTTGATTGAGGGTGCACTTCACTTGAGCGCACGGCACGTACTTGGGCATCTGTATCCAGCCGTGGAGCGGACAGCGAAGATGAAATACTACTCATGATAAGTACCTGTAAGTTGATCAGGGTATAACCAGTCAAGTTTGACTGCCTTCATGGGTGGTCTTTAAGTTCCTTCGGTTCCAGGCGATAACTCACCAAATGTGGCGGAACATTTCATCTTTGCAGGAGGGTAAGTTTTTACAGCGAAAGCGCCGGACAGCCACAACGTAGTAGGCAATATCCGGCGCCAGGCCTGTTCGAATGTGTCAGGCCGGGGAGGGCGGTGAGGGCTGTGTCCGGCTCAAGCGCGAATCGAGTCCAGCATCCGTTGCAGCATTGCGTCGCAGCCCGCCAGTTGTTCCAGGCTCACGAATTCATCCGGCTTATGCCCTTGGTCCATGCTCCCAGGCCCGCACACCACGGTGGGAATGCCCACGGCATCAAACAACCCACCTTCGGTACCAAACGCCACGGTGCCGAAGGCCCGTGAACCGCAAAACGCGGCAATCAACTCCGCGGCCTGGCTGCGCTCATCGGTGACCAGCCCCGGATAAGCCGACAGCGCGGTAAACCGGATGTCACTCTGCGCGCTCACCGCTTGCATGCGTGGCAGCACCTGTTGCCTGGCGTAGGCTTGCAGGGCTTGTGCGACCTCGGCCGGATCCTGGGAGGGCAGTGCGCGAACCTCAAAGTCAAACTGGCAGTCGGCCGGTACGATATTCAGCGCCTTGCCGCCGCTGATCACGCCGGCCTGCACGGTGCTGAAGGGCGGATCAAACCTTGGGTCCTGTTGCTCGCGCAGGCGTTGCCCGATGCGTCCCAGTTCGCCAATCAGGTCGGCGGCATGTTCGATGGCATTCACGCCGTAGGGCGCATACGCCGAATGGCAGGCTTCGCCGTGCACATCACAGCGCATGGCCAGCTTGCCCTTGTGGCCGAGCACCGGTTTCAGTTCCGTCGGTTCGCCGATGATGCACAACATCGGTTTGACCGGCCGCTGCTCCAGCAGCGCCAGCAGCGAGCGCACGCCCAGGCAACCGACCTCTTCGTCATACGACAGGGCAATGTGCACCGGCCTGCGCAATGTCGCCTTGACCAGCGCCGGAACCAGCGCCAGCACGCAAGCGATATAGCCCTTCATGTCGGCGGTGCCCCGGCCAAACAGCTTGCCGTCGCGTTCGGTCAGCGCAAAAGCCGGCACGCTCCAGGGCTGGCCATCCACCGGCACCACGTCGGTATGCCCCGACAGCACAATCCCCGGCAGTTCCACCGGGCCGATGCTGGCGAACAGGTTGGCCTTGCTGCGTTCGTCGTTGTAGATCAACTCACAGGCCACGCCAAAACCGGCCAGGTAATCACGTACGTACTCGATCAACTGCAGGTTGGACTCGCGGCTGGTGGTGTCGAACCCCACCAGCGTTTGCAGCAGTGCGCGGCTGTGGCTCATCGGTCGTCTCCGGCCACGCCGTAGCCGGGTGAGCGATCAGGGGCGAGCGCACGGTCGATGTAGTCCTGCACCTGCGGGCGGTACGCGTCCCAGAGTTTTTGCAGCTCAACGATGGGCGCTTCATCGGCCCAGTCCACGCGCAGGTTGATGATCGGCCAGGTCAGCTCACCCACCACCACCAGCGCAGCGGAATGCACCGGGCCGGCTTCGCCACCGGCGGCGATGGCCGCGTGCATCGCCGCCAGCAACCGGTCCGCCAATTGACCTTCGCTCTGTTCAAAGGCCATGACCATCGCCTCGATCACACCGCGATCGGCGAGCATATTGCCCGCCGCCACACACTGTTCGCCTGACACGGCATTGTGCGTGCCGAGGGTTTCGCTGCCGCTGAAATGTACGCTGCGCCCCAGGTGATCAATCGCCGTCAGTTGCCGGTACTGGCTGTAGCCGTTGCTCGTCAGGGCCTTGTCGAGGGCGTCGGCCGGTGCGAGGCCCTGTTCCAGCAGGTCGAGTACGTCCGGGCCGAGGGCCGGCAGGGTGATGTTCTGGGTCGATACGGCGCCGACACCGGGCCGCAGCCATGGGCAACGGGCGCCTACGGCGATGCTCGAGGAACTGATGGCGATCCCCAGCTGGCCGGTGTCCGCGCAGCGGGCGACGATGGAAAAGGTCATGGGTTGCCTCCTTACTCTGGGATAACCGCGATCACGTCAATTTCCATCAACCACTGTGGCTGACCCAGGGCCGACACCACCAACCCGGTGGAAATCGGGAACACCCCTTTGAGCCACTTGCCGACTTCCTGGTACACCGGTTCGCGGTAGCGCGGATCGATCAGGTAGGTGGTGGTCTTGACGATATGCGACAGGTCGGAGCCCGCCTCCTCGAGCAACTGCTTGACGTTACGCATGGCTTGCTCGGCCTGGGCACGCGGGTCGCCGAGGCCGATCAGGTTGCCTTCGAAATCCGTGCCCACCTGGCCGCGCACATACACGGTGTTGCCGGCGCGCACGGCCTGGCACAGGTCGTTGTCCAGGCTCTGGTTGGGGTAGGTTTGCTTGGTGTTGAACATGCGGATGCGAGTGTGAGTAGGCATCAAAAAGACTCCGGCAAAAAGTGATCAGGCGCTGACAGGGGACGGGCGAGCCACCGAGGCGGCTTCGCGGTATTCAAGGTATTGGCGCTGGATGGCGATGTGGTCGGCCACGTATTTGGCGTCGTGCCACACCCCCCAGATGAACGACGAACCCCGACGCGATTGCCACGGCAAACCGAGGAAGTAGATGCCCGGCTCACTGGTCACGCCGCGCTGGTGTTGCGGCTTGCCGGCGGCGTCGAACGCGTCGACTTTCAACCAGCTATAGTCCACGGCAAACCCGGTGGCCCAGATGATCGAGGTGATGCCGGCCTTGGCCAGGTCCAGTTCCAGGATCGGCTGCTGGATGCACTCGGCGTCGGGGAACACGCGGCGGGCTTCGGGCTCCTCCGGCAGGTCGAGGCCGTTGCGCTCGATGTAGGCGTCTGCCGCATCCAACAGGGCCAGGTAGTTCTCATCACCACGTGCCAGGTTCTCCACCAGGTTGGCCTGGAAGCGGGCGACGTTGCCGTCGAAGGACTGGGTCAGGCCGACCAGGGTCATGCCTTGCTGGGCCAGCTCGCGAAAGTCGATGGTCTTGCCGCCGTGGGCGCCGCTGACGGCAATGGTCACGTGCTCGCGGCCGGGTTTCATCGCCGCCTGGTCCCACTCGCCCAACACCCCCAGCCACCAGCAGAAATCACGCTTGCGATAGGCACGCGGCGGGCGGTCGTGAGCGCCGACCGACAGGTACACCTGGCGCCCGGAGCGTTGCAATTCATCGGCGATCTGCACGCCGGACGAACCGGCCCCCACCACCAGCACGGCGCCTGCCGGCAGTTGCGCAGGGTTGCGGTAGTCGGCGGAATGGATCTGATGCAGCTCGGTGTCCTTGGGCGCAATCGCCGGAATTACCGGCTTCTGGAACGGCCCGGTCGCCGCCACCACACGGTTGGCTTCGATCACCCCTTCGCTGGTGTGCACGGTGAAACCGGGGCGGCCCACATTGCGCACCACAGAAAGCACGTCGACACCGGTGCGTATCGGCGCATTGAACTTGCGGGCATAGGCTTCGAAGTAGGCGGCAACGCGTTCCTTCGGGGCGAAGCCGTCGGCGGCCACGTCATCAAATTCCAGCCCGGGAAAACGGTCATGCCAGGCCGGCCCGTTGGCCACCAACGAGTCCCAACGCCCGGTGCGCCAGCGCTCGGCAATGCGGCTGCGCTCCAGCACCAGATGCGGCACGCCTTGCTTGCTCAGGTGCTCGCTCATGGCGACGCCGGCTTGACCGGCTCCCACCACCAGCGTGTCTATTGTTGTTATTGCTTGAGTCATGTGTCTGTCCTTGCGTAATGCAGTTGGATTCAGCGTGGGCATGACTTCAAGGCTAGGGGGAGGGCGGTTTTTAATAAAATATTATTAAGCTGGGAATTGAGCATAAATATCGGATGCAGCCGGTGGGCGCGGCTGTGCATCGCCAAGCGCCTAGAACTCCCCCGAATACTTCACCGCTGCGGCCGCACGCGACGGCACATCCAGTGCGCGCAGCAGCGACGACACATGAATGCGCACGGTAAACGGCGAGATAGCCAGGGCTTTGGCGATTTCCTTGTTGGTCTTGCCCTGGGCGATCAGGCGCAGCACTTCCTGCTGGCGCGGGGTGAGGGTGTGGGTGTCCAACGGCAGCAGACCGGAGGGGGCGAACTTGACGAGCACTTCGCCTTCGCGGATCGCCAGCAACGCCTGGCCGATTTCATCCGGGGCAATGTTCTTGCCGATAAAACCGTCGACGCCCAGCGCCATGACCTGTTCGATCAACTCACGGTCATCCACCATCGACACCACCACCAGGGTGGTGCGGCGCAGTTGCTGGCGCAGCTTGGCCAGTTGGCTCATGCAGGTCAGGCCGGGGAAGCGCAGGTCGAGGATCAACGTATCGACCTCGCCGGGATCCAGCAGCAAGGCTTGCACCGCGTCCAGGTCGCCGGCTTCCTGGATCACGGCGCCGGGCAGCAGCCGTTGTACCGTGCGCGCCATGCCTTCGCGAAACATCGGGTGGTCGTCGGCAATGATGATCCGGCCTGTCATGGTGGGCTCCTTCCTGGGGCACGACGTTGCTGAGGCATGTTACTTTACCACCGGGCGGGATGCCCGCTCAGTCCCCTTGATACGCTGAACGTGACGACAAGGACGTAGTGCATGAGTCATGAGACCAACTCCGAACTCGACCAGGCCAACCTGCGAATTGTGGTTGCCAGCATCGCTATCGTGTACATCGGCGCGCTGGGCTTCCTGCCCGGGCAGTCGGTGGACACCTACCTGCCGGTCATTCTCTACATCCTTGTGTTCCTGCTGGCATCCATCGCCTTGCGCCAGGTCATCGTGCGCTGGCCCGGGCATTACCCGGCGCGGCGGATCTTCGGCATGGTGCATGACTACACCGGCACCTCGTTCGGCATGGTGGTGGGGGGCGAGGCGGCGCTGCCGCTGTATGCGGTGATGGTGTGGGTCAACCTGGGCAATGGCATGCGCTATGGCTCGCGCTACCTGGCGATCGCCACGGCATTGGCGTTGCTGGCGCTGCTGATCGTGTATCGGCTTACGCCGGTATGGCAGGCACAGCCCTTCATGGTGCTGATGCTGATGATCACCAGCACCGTGATCCCGGTGTATGCGCATATCCTGCTCGAGCGCACGCGCAAGGCGTCTGAACAGGCCATCGCCGCCAACCTGGAAAAATCCCGCTTCCTTGCCCAGGCCAGTCACGACTTGCGCCAGCCGATCCACTCCATCGGCCTGTTCACCGCGTGCCTGCGTGAAGCGCGCCTGGGCGATGAAGAGCGGCGGCTGGTGGATAACATCGACCGTTCGCTGCTCAACGTCTCGCAATTGTTCCGATCGATTCTCGACCTCTACACCCTCGATAACGGCCGCCTGCTGCCCAAGTACCAGCCGGTGAACCTGGGCGAGTTTCTGGCCGACCTGGTGCGCCAGAATGCCGAGGCCGCGCGTTGGGCCGGTGTGGAACTGCGCTTGCGGCCGTGTGCTCACTGGGTATTGGTAGACCCTGCGCTGTTGGCCACGATGGTGCAGAACGTGCTGTCCAACTGCTTCAAATACGGCGCGCATCGGCCAGTGCTGATCGGCGTGCGCATTCGTCAAGGTGGCTTGGCGGTGGAGATTCATGATCGGGGCCGGGGGATTGCCGAGGAGCATCTGTCCAAGGTCTTCGAGGAGTTTTACCGGGTGCGCCACCGCCGGGACAAAGACGTCGAAGGCGTGGGCCTGGGGCTGTCCATCGTCAAGCGCCTGGGGCAACTGATGGGCGTGCAGGTGAACCTGCGTTCGCGGGTGGGGCATGGCACCTCCGTGAGCCTGTACGGCCTGACCCTGGCGACCGCACCACAGACCCCGGCACCCCGTGATGATGCGCGACAGGTCGGTCTGCTGACCGGTTTGAAAGTGTGCCTGGTGGAAGATGACCAGAACGTGCTGCTCGCGACCCAGGCGCTGCTGGAGCGCTGGGGCTGCGAGGTACAGGCCGAACTGTCAGGGCGCGATCTGGTCAGCGATTGCGACATCATCGTCGCCGACTACGACCTGGGCAATCATGCCACCGGTATCGAGTGCATCGACGCCTTGCGGGCGCAACGCGGCTGGGCGGTCCCGGCGCTGATCCTCACCGGGCACGATGTGGAGAAAATCCAGGCCGCGTTGCACGACCGCCAGATCGCGATTCTGTCCAAGCCGGTACGCCCCGCGGAACTGCGCGGCGCCCTGCGCGACCTCAGCCAGCAGGCGGTGATCAGTTGAACGGCACCAAGCCATTGCCGCGAGCCCCTTTGGGCTGGCAGTAAGCGGCCGGCTTCATCATGCCGAAGCTGGCCACGGCGAACATGCCGCCGCTGGCACCGCTGGGCACGGAGCAGTTGTAATCACCGCTGGCGGTGCTGGCGATGTAATAGGTCGTCATGGAATCATTGCGCACATTGGAGATACGCTTGACCGGCTCACCCAGGTTGGTTTCCGACAGCGTCTTGAGATGGTCTTCGGTGGGCTTGATATTGCTGCAACCGGCCACACCGATAATCAACGTACCGAGCAGGGCGAGGCGGGTCAGGGGAGCGTGGAGTTTCATGATGGATCTTCCTTGGGGTTGTTATGGCTTTTCCAACGCGCAACGAGCCCTCGCGCCCTGGAGGCACGGTGTTGGCGGAGCGTTGGAAGTGCCGGGGAATATAGCGCCGGGGGCCGGCAGGGTCGATTAGCACAAATGGGCTAGTGGCAATTTGAAGTCATGGAAGGAGGCAGTACGGTTGGAGATACGACGAGCCACGCCAGACGATGCTGACCGCGCGTTTGAGATTCGCCGCGAGGCCATTCGCGGTCAATGCATCGGTGCCTACAGCGCTGAGCAAATGGCGCTCTGGACCCGAGGTTGCGCAAGCGACGGTTACAACGCCCTGATGGAAAAACTGTTTTACCTGGGGTGGGTGAACGGTCAGCCTGTCGCCACCGGCATGCTCGACCTTGCCAACAATGAAGTCGGCGCGTTGTTTGTACTGCCGGCCTTCACCGGCCGCGGGTACGGCAAGGCAATGCTCGATCATCTGGAAAGCGTGGCGCGGGCATTGGCGATTGAAGAAGTGGTGCTGGACGCCACGCTGAACGCGGCAAGCTTCTATCGCGCCAACGGATATGTGGGTGAGGAGCAGGCGGTCTATCACTCGCCGTCGGGGCTGACGCTGGCGTGTGTGCCGATGGTGAAGCGGCTGGCTGCGGTTTGAACCCTGCAGAACCCCCGCACTTGATTGCCTGACAAGCGAAGGCACCTGTATCCCGCAAACCCGTCGGATCTGTGTCTATCGCCAACGGCCTCGGCCCGGTAGTTTCATGCCACGCTAACTGACGACCGAGTGTCCCATGGATCTTACCGCTGTCCCGTTTGGCACCACGGATTGGGCCACCCTCGAACCCACAACCCATCCTGGCGTTACCGGCAATGCCTTATGGCGTACTTGCCATTTCGGCACCACCCGCGTGCGTCTGGTGGAGTACACGCCTGGTTACCTGGCGGATCATTGGTGCTGGAGAGGGCATGTGCTGTTGTGCCTTGAAGGCGAGTTGCACACGGAGCTGGAAGATGGCCGCCGGTTCATTCTGACGGCCGGGATGAGTTATCAGGTGGGCAATGACATGGAGGGCCATCGCTCCTCGACGGCCATCGGCGCCAAACTCTTCATCGTCGACTGATCTGTAGTGAGCGGGCTCGCCCTAATGCCAGTCAGTTAAGCGATAAAGCGGGTGATGAATAAATTGTGGGAGGGGGCTTGCTCCCGATAGACCGCGCAGCGGCCTCAAAAATGGGCCTGCTACGCAGTCCATCGGGAGCAAGCCCCCTCCCACAGTGACCGCGTTAATCCTTAACTGACTGGCATTAGGGCGAGCCCGCTCACTACAGTCAGTGCATCTTGCTGTGGTCCATGCCGTTCAGGGCACGGACCGCTGCTTTTACTTCGATGGACTGTTTCTCGCCCTTGGCGTCCTTGACGGTCAGGGTCAGCGGCACCTGGTCGCCTTCCTTGATCTGGCCGGTGAGGCCCATCAGCATCACGTGGTAGCCGTCCGGGTCGAGCTTGACGGCTTTGCCGGCGGGCAGGGCGACCGAGTCTACCGGGCCCATTTTCATCACGTCGTCCTTCATGCTCATCTCATGGATCTGTACGTCCTTGGCCACCGGCGACGCCACGCTGAGCAACTGGCTGTCGCTGTCGGCGGTGAGGGTCATGAACGCGCCGCTGGACGGCTGGCCCGGCACTGTGGCACGCACCCAGGCATCGCTCACTTGTACCTGGGCGCTGGCGTGGGCGGCAAGGCCCAGCAGGGTCAGGCCGAAGGCAACGCGTTTGAGGTGTTGAACGGCAGTCATTAGCAGACCTCCATGACGGTGAGCAGGTCTTCTGCGCACTCTTTAGCGGTAAGGGATGCCGACAGGCCCAGGCGCAGGTTGCCGCGGGTGTCGAAGACGAAACTGGTCGAGGTGTGGGACAGCGTGTAGGTGTCCCCGGCCGGGATCTTTTCATAGAATATCCCGAATTCCTTGGCGGCCACGGCGATTTCTTCCGGGGTGCCGTACAACGCTTCGAAGCTGGGGTCGAAGGCTTTCACGTAGCGGTCAAGCAGTTGCGGTGTGTCACGCTCGGGGTCCAGGGTGATGAACACCACCTGCATGATCTCACCGTCGCGGCCCATCAGTTTCTTGGCCTGGGCGGCGCGCGCCAGAGTGGTGGGGCACACGGCCGGGCATTGGGTGAAACCGAAGAACACCACCGGCATCAGGCCACGGAACGAGCTCAGGGTGACGGTTTCGCCGTCGGTGTTCTTGAGCTTGAAGGTGCGGCCCATGATCTTGTCACTGAGGTCCTTGCCGTACTTGAAGTTCAGCTTGGGGCTGTAGTCACAGCCGCCCAGCAGGCTGCCCAGGCCCAACAGGCCCATACCGGTCAGCACTTTGCGGCGGGTGAATAACGTACTCATCAACTGTGCATCCTGTGAAGCGCCTGCATGGCTCTGGATCTACACATCAGGCTTTGAAAAGGCATTGAAACGTAGAAACGAGGAGGGCGCACAGTCTACCAACCCAGGCCTGCCTGCGTAATCTGCGACGTTCTGCCACAGGGGCGCGTCGCGCTTCATCCTTTTACGGCTTCAGTGGTAGAGTCGCCGCCATGAAACTGAGCCATCCCGACCGTTCGCTGATCGCCTGGACCCTGTACTTCTGCGTGCTGATGAACGTGTTCGTGTGCGGTTTGGGCCATGGGCAGATGTTGGGCCAGCAGCTCAATGGCATCGGCGGCGCGTTCTGTTCGGTGGACGGTAGCCAGGCGCCACTTTCCGATAAAGGGTTGGGCACTCCGTCGTCCAGCAACATCTCGAACTACTTTGCCTGCCCGGTGTGCAACGCGGTCACCGTGGCCATCGTGTTTCTTATCGGCCTGGCCTGGCTGCTGAGCCTTCAGCAAACCCCGGCCCCGGCCCATGAGCGGCGCAATAAGGCACCGCCGCGTTATTCCTGGCCCTCGGCCAACCCCCGCGCTTCTCCCGCAGCCTGACGTGTGCCTTGGGCTTCCTGTGATCAGGAGGCGTTCTATCGTCACGACTGTGAGTCCATCTGATGACCCCTCTATTGCCTGCAGGCGCCAGTCGCCTGGTCAGCAAGGCGTCCCGTCGCCCGCTTGCGCAACCCCTGCGTACGGAACCGTTGTTGGCGCACTACCCGAGTAATTCCCGTTGCTTCGTGCACCTGGATGCACGCCTGCTGCCTCATTGGCACAGCTTGTTCGACATCTGCCCGACGCTGCTCAAACTCGACCCGCCCGAGGGCTTGAACCTGTTCCGCAGCTTCATGACCTGGGCCTATCGCAAGCAGCCGCCACTGGATTGGACCTACCACCTGAATGTGGCGCGCTGGCTGCTGGGCTCCCCGTACCGTGCGCAAATCAATGAGGAGCCGATCGAGGCGTTCATGGCGGCCGCAGCGGCGTGCTGGATCAGCCTAGACACCAGCCAGGCCCGGGGTCTGGTCCTGGCCTGGCAAGGCGCCACTCTCTTCGATTGGAAAGGCCCGCCGATCAGCGCCGCGCAACAGCAGGCATTACCCGCTTCTACCTTGGACTTCGCCTGGAGCCCGCTGAACGCACGGGGTGAATTCAGCGGTTGGTTGCCGGTGCCCTGAGCAGTCAGCATCACGCTGCGATGGCTGCGCAATTTTAATGAACCCTTGGCGCATCGGCTTGACCTAACGCATACGACCTAGGAGGTGAAGCATGCAAACTGAATACATCTGGATCGGCCTGGCCGTGGTTCTGGTGCTGGTGGAGTTGTGGGCGATCAGTACCGTGTTGCGCAGTACCGGGGGCTGGGAAAGCAAGGGTTTCTGGCTGGTGATCTTGATCTTTGTGCCGCTGTTCGGGCTGATCGCCTGGGCGATGTTCGGGCCTAAACGCGAGATGCCTGAGCAACGTAGAAGCTAACGTAGAAGCTGAAGCAGAACAGGCGCCCTTGAGGCGCCTGTTTTCATTCAAGGGTTTGGCGTTATCCAGCAATTGCCTTGGCAATCGCGTCATTGAACGCGGGCAGGTCATCGGGTGTGCGCGAGGTGATCAAGGTCCAGCCATTGGCCTTGCATGCCTTGACCTCGGCGTCGACCCAGCCCGCAGCTCCGGCATTTTCCAGGTCGATGCGCACGCTTTTATACGAGGTCAGCGTCTTGCCCTGGATCACGCCGGCGTCGATCAACGTCCACGGCCCATGGCAAATCGCTGCCACGGTCTTGCCGGCCTTGACGAAATCGTTGATCAACTTCAACGCACCGGCGTCCTGGCGCAGGGTGTCGGCATTGACGGTGCCACCCGGAATGACCAGGGCATCGAAATCGCTGCTCAACACATCCGACAGCGCCACGTCGGACTCTACGGTTTTGTCTTTCTCTGTATCGCCGACGAACGTCTGCGTGGTGCCGCCCTTGCTGGAACCGTGGGTTACGGTCGCGCCGTAGCCGCGCAATGCCTCCAGGGGCTTGAGCAGTTCATCGCGCTCGATACCGGTGTTGGAGGTGATGACCAGAATCTTCTTGCCGCTAAGGGGTGAGCTCATGATCGAGAGTCTCCTGATGGCTGGGTTTATGGGTGGATATGGGAGAGTTGATCAAGGCCAGGGGCTAAAGGTTTAAATTAATTTGGGTTGATGGGCTGGACGGTCGTGTGGGGCAGTTTCCTTGAACTATCGAAAGGGGGCGGGCTCTGCTGCATAAGGGCTCGCCTTTATGGCGAGCGTTCAAAACTGCCTGGAGACCAAGCATGACTGCCGATAAAACCCCTGACCCGATCAGTTCCGAGCAAGCGCAGAAGGGCGCGGAAAAACCCGTCAAAGGCCGCACGCTGGAGCATCCGAACCCGAAGACCGAAACCATCGACAAGGTGCTCACGCCCACCTCGATCAAGGACACCGAGCGCCAGGTGGAGGCGATCAACCGGCAGGCCGACAAGGCTGAGCGCAAGCTGGACCATTGATTATGGCCAAGTCGATCACCGCTTCCGAACTGGGTATCGAGCTGGCGCCCGAAGACGACGCCAGCCTGTTCAAGTGGTTTATTGCCAGCTTCCTGATGGGCAAGCGAATCCAGGCGCCGATTGCCGCGCAGGCGTACCGCGTGATCGTCGAGCAAGAGGGGCGTGATACCGCGCGCAAGTTGCAGCACTGTACTGCTGGCGAACTGGTCAGGATGCTGGGGCGTGCCCACTACGTGCGCTATGACGAAACCACCGCGCAACGGCTGTTGGACCTTAGCGCCAAGTTGAACGCCGAGTATGCCGGCAAGATCACGCAGATGCGCGACGCCAGTGGCGACCGTCCGGCGTTCGAGAAACGCCTGGGTGAGTTCGAGGGAGTCGGCCCCAAGACGATCGAAATCTTCATGCGCGATGCGGCCAAGGTGCTGTTTTGATGGCACCGTTGTATCTAGGCTGTGCGGGGTGGAGTTTGCCCCGTGAACACTGGCCTGCATTTGCCGACGAGGGCACGCATTTGCAACGTTATGCGTCGCGCTTCAATGCAGTGGAAATCAACAGTTCGTTTTATCGCGCGCACCAGCCCAAGACCTACGAGCGCTGGGCACAATCGGTGCCGGCAAGCTTTCGTTTTTCGGTCAAGGTGCCCAAGCGCATCACCCATGAACTGCGTTTGCAGTGTTGCGACACGGCACTGGATGAGTTTCTGGAACAGTGTCTGCACCTGGGTGAAAAGCTCGGTTGCCTGCTGGTGCAGTTACCGCCCTCACTGAGCTATGACCCGGTCGTGGCGTCGAATTGGTTCCTGGCATTGCGCCAACGTTTTGCCGGCGCCGTGGTGCTGGAGCCGCGTCATCCCAGCTGGCGAGAGGCCGAGTCGCTGCTGATGGACCTACACATCGGCCGGGTGATCGCCGACCCGGTTGTCATCCAGATGAGCACCGGTTGGCCAGGCGTGCAGTATTGGCGCCTGCACGGCGCTGAGCGCATCTATTACAGTGCCTATGGACCCGAACGCGTGAAGGCGTTCGGGCAACAGCTCGACCTCTCGGTAGCGGCGGGCGTGCCCACATGGTGCATTTTCGATAACACCGCCAGTGGCCATGCGACGGCCGATGCCTTGTGCCTACTCGACCGCTACCCGCACCACTTCCAGACCTAGCTGTTCATAGGCCTCGACACTCGGCACATGCCACTCGGTAATCAGTGTGTGAAGACGATTGCAGGGGGCTACGACAAAGGGCTCCACCGCGCCGAGCTTGTCCGCCATGGTCACTGCGACCACGTGGGAAGCGCTGTCGAGCAAAGCCTGTTTGACCACCACTTCATCGAAGTGCAACGAGGTGATGCCCACTTGCGGGTGCAGGGCGCACACGCCCGTGAACAACAGGTCTGCCTTGATACTCTGGATCAGGCGCACGGCATCGTGGCCGCCGGTGGAAAGGGTGGCCGGGTTGAGCTGGCCACCGGCCAGGATCACTTTCACATGGGGATGGTCGGCCAGGGCGATGGCGATCATCGGCGAGGGCGTGACCACCGTCAGGTGAATCGAGCGCGGCAGCGATTGGGCAATGCGCAGGGTGGTCGAACCGGAATCGAACAGCACGATCTGGCCGTCCTCCACGCGCTGCGCCGCCAATTGGGCGAGCTGACGCTTGGCCTCGTTGGTCTCGCCGACCCGGGTAAAGAAGTCTTTGCCGGTGTCCTTGGGCCGGGGCAGGGCGCCACCGTGTACGCGCTGCAACAAACCGGCGGCGGCCAGTTCGCCGAGGTCGCGGCGGATGGTGTCTTGGGATACGGCAAAATGCTCCACCAGCTCCGCTGCGGTGACTTTTCCGTCGCGCTCCAGCAGCAACAGGATCTTCTGTTTGCGCAAGGAAGGCAGGTCAGTGGCTTGATGAGTGTTATGCATGTTTGTGCGTCTTTTTGCTGGTTTGTGCGACATTAGCCGCCTGCTGCTATAAACGCAATGGCTGGTTGCGCAACCGCTGGACGGTTACTCTTCGTGCTCGGTTCAGGGAGAGGTGACCTAGATGACGTTGATCACAACCATCGAAGACTTACGCAAGCTGGCGCAAAAACGTGTCCCACGAATGTTCTACGATTACGCCGATTCCGGCTCCTGGACTGAAAGCACCTACCGGGCCAACGAAAGCGATTTCGCCCGGATCAAATTCCGCCAGCGCGTGGCGCGCAATATCGACCAGCGCTCGATCCGCACTACGATGATCGGCCAGGACATGGCCATGCCGGTGGCCCTGGCGCCGACGGGCCTGGCGGGCATGCAGCACGCCGACGGCGAAATTCTTACCGCCCGCGCCGCCGCCGCATTCGGCCTGCGCTACACCTTGTCGACCATGAGCATCTGTTCACTGGAGGACATCGCCGAGCATGTCGGCCAGCCGTTCTGGTTTCAGCTGTATGTGATGCGTGATCGCGGGTTTATCGAACAATTGATCGAGCGTGCCAAGGCTGCCGGCGTGGATGCGCTGGTGCTCACACTCGACTTGCAGATCCTCGGGCAGCGCCACAAGGACCTGATCAACGGCCTGTCGGCACCGCCGCGATTGACCCTGCCGAATATCCTCAACATGGCGACCAAGCCACGTTGGGTGATGGGCATGCTCGGTACCAGGCGCCGTGGGTTCGGCAATATCGTCGGCCACGTGAAAGGCGTGGCCGACATGAGTTCGCTTTCGTCATGGACCGCCCAGCAATTCGACCCGCGCCTGAGCTGGGACGATGTGGAGTGGATCAAACAATGCTGGGGCGGCAAGCTGATCATCAAGGGCATTCTCGATGTGGACGATGCGCGCCTGGCGGCAGACGCCGGTGCCGATGCACTGGTGGTGAGTAACCACGGTGGCCGTCAACTTGATGGGGCGCCGTCGAGCATCAGCCAATTGCCGGCGATTGTCGACGCGGTGGGCCAGCGCATTGAAGTGTGGCTCGATGGCGGTATCCGCAGCGGCCAGGATGTGCTCAAGGCGGTCGCGCTGGGGGCCAGGGGCACGATGATCGGTCGCCCCCATCTGTACGGGCTGGGTGCCATGGGGGAGGCAGGGGTGACCAAGGCTCTCGACATCATCGCCCGCGAGCTGGACGTGTCGATGGCGCTGTGCGGCTATAACGATATACGCGATGTGAATCGCGAGATTTTGCTGCCGGGAACCTTGCCTGAAGGGAATTACTGAGCAAAAAAATCGTAAAAAAGTAAAAAGAGTTGTCCACGAAAACCGTGGGTATCTCTGTGGATAACTTTGCGAAGACCCGGCTGGGTTGGCGATTTAACCTGCGGTTAATATTTGATCAACTGCCGACGAGGGCCAGTATGGGCAGGGTTTGCGCTTGACACGCAAGCGCGAACTCAGTGCCGAAATGCGTGTTCAGGAGTCGCCGTTGGGCGCTGTGGAGTGTGTCACGACCTGGGACGGCGCCTTCGCTTGCATCAACGTGTCCAGCGCCTGGCCATAACTGCGACCGGCCAGGCTCATGCTGTTGTTGTGGGTGGCACCGGGCACCAGCAGCAGTCGCTTGGGCTGCTGGGCGGCGTCGAATAATTGCTGGCTGAAACGCGGCGGCACGTACTGGTCGGCCAGGCCGTGGACCACCAGCAGCGGCATGTGTACATCAGCGATCTTGTCGATGGAGTCGAACTTCTGCGAGAGCAACCAGCGCACCGGCAGCGAGGTGTTGGCCACGGCGGTCGCCGCGTCCCCCAGCGAGGTGAAAGTGGATTCGATCACCAGGCCGCGCACGGGGATCGGCGTTTGCCGGCTCAGTTCGGCCGCCAGGTCGATCGCCACCGCGCCGCCCAGGGAGTGCCCGTAGATCAGGCGCTTGTTCGGGTCGGGTTGCAGCACCTTGAAGCGTTCCCAGGCGATACGCGCGTCTGCGTAGACACTGGTTTCCGACGGCAGATCACCCTGGCTCTGGCCGAAGCCACGATAGTCGATGGCCAGCACCGAATACCCCAAGGCGTGCAATTGCTCGATGCGAAACAGCTGGCCGGTGAGGTTCCAGCGCACGCCGTGCAGGTAGAGGATCGCCGGGGCGTCCTTCTTGTCTGCCGGGTACCACCAGCCGTGAATGTTCTGGCCCGACTTGAAACTGGCCGGCTTGAGGTCGAATTCCTGTACCGCTTTGGGCAGCCCGGTATACCAGCCGGCGGTGCCCGGTTCGATGCGAAACACCAGCTCACGTTCTTTGTGTTGCAGCACGGCACACCCCACGGGCAGGCCGATGATCAGCAGCGCCATGCACAGCAGGGGAAACCAGCGCAGGCCGAGGCGAGACAGAAAACGAGAGGACATGAAGATTCCAGGACAAAAACAAAGCAGGGGTTTTACCAGATGGCACATCGGGTAAGGAATTAATTCGACAGTCGTGAGTGGGTATTGCTTGCAAAGTGTTACATCGCCTCCGTTGAACTCGAGCGCACCTGCCAACTTGACGCTGGCCGGCGCCCGGGAACATGCTCGCCCTCCCACGTACAGAGGCCCAACCATGGACAACAGCCCCGTTCGCATCACCGCCGAAGAAACCCTCTCGAAAAACTGGTACCTGTTGAAAAAATACAGCTTCGACTTGCGCCGCCAGGACGGCAGCTGGCAAGCCCAGACCCGTGAGGTGTACGACCGCGGCAATGGCGCGACCATCCTGCTGTACAACCGTGCGCAGCGCACGGTGTTGCTGATCCGCCAGTTCCGTATGCCCACCTTCGTCAACGACTACCACGGCTATCTGATCGAAGCGGCGGCCGGCTTGCTCGACAACGCCAGCCCCGAAGAACGCATTCGCCTGGAAGCCGAAGAAGAGACCGGCTATCGCGTCGGCCACGTGGAGAAAATCTACTCGGCGTTCATGAGCCCGGGTTCGGTGACTGAGCGCATTCACTTCTTTATCGGCGAGTACCAACCGACGGATCAGGTCGGTACGGGGGGCGGCCTGGAGGAGGAGGGCGAGGATATCGAAGTGCTGGAGCTGGGGTTCGAGCAGGCGCTGGCGATGGTACAGGACGGCGAGATTGTGGATGGCAAGACGATCATGCTGCTGCAGTATCTGGAACTGCAGATGTTGAAAGACGGCTGGTGAGCCCCGACTGGCGGTTATTGTCAGAAATTTCCCAGAGGAGTACAAATGTACTCCATGACGACTCTCACTCCCCGCCGTACCGCCATCCTGACTTTTATCCGCGACCGTATCGCGCAGCAAGGTCAGCCCCCCAGCCTCGCCGAGATCGCCGAGGCGTTCGGCTTCGCCTCGCGCAGCGTCGCGCGCAAGCACGTGGTGGCCCTGACTGAAGCCGGGTTCATCGAGGTCAACGCCAACCAGGCGCGGGGCATTCGCCTGCTCAACCAACCGGCACGCCCCGAATGGCTGGATGTGCCGGTGCTCGGCCGAGTGGCTGCGGGCCGGCCCATCGGCGCCGACGCCGAAGTGCACAGCCGCCTGCAACTGGACCCTGCCACCTTCACGAAAACCCCGGATTATCTATTGCGGGTGCAGGGCGACTCGATGATCGAGGACGGCATCCTCGACGGCGACCTGGTGGGTGTGCGCCGCAGTGCCGAAGCATTGAACGGGCAAATCGTCGTGGCGCGGCTGGATGGCGAAGTCACCATCAAGCGTTTCGAGCGCAGTGGCGAGCGCGTGCGCCTGCTGCCGCGCAACCCCGCCTATCAACCCATCGTGGTCGGGCCCGACCAGGACCTGGCCATTGAAGGGGTGTTCTGTTGCCTGGTGAGACAAGGCTGATGGGCGCCGTGGTTGCCCTGGACGCGCTGTTCAATGGTGGGCGCGTGTGGAAGGGCCGGCCCGTTGCACCACCGGCCAGCGTGCACCCCACGGGGTTGGCGAGGCTGGATGCGGTGTTGCCAACGGGCGGCTGGCCGGAGTCGGCCTTGAGCGAAATCCTGATGGCCAAAGAGGGCATCGGCGAATTGCAATTGGTGCTGCCGACCCTGGCGCGCTTGTCGGCGGCGGGGGAGCGAATTGTGTTGGTCGCGCCGCCTTACACGCCGTACCCCCACGCCTGGCAGAACGCCGGGGTGGATGTGCGCCAGCTGTCGGTGATCCGGGCCGAGGAGCGCGATGCGTTGTGGGCGGTGGAGCAATGCCTGCGCTCCGGTAGTTGCGGCGCGGTGCTGTGCTGGCCGCGCAAGGCCGATGACCGAGCACTGCGCCGCTTGCAGGTGGCGGCGGAAACCGGGCAGACCCTGGCGTTTGCCTGGCGCGCCTTGAGCGAGGCGGTCAATGCGTCGCCGGCGGCTTTGCGCCTGGCGGTTGAGGCAGCGCCTGCACAAGTGCGGGTGCTCAAATGCCGGGGCGGGTTGGCCCATCCGGCGCCCATCGCGTTGGCGGGGCACTGAGGTTGCCATGCGTTGGGTGTGTATTGTCTTTCCGCAATTGGCGCTGGATGGCGTGCAGCGTGCGCACCCCGAGCCGGACGCGCCCCTCGCGTTGTTGGCCGGTACCCCGCAACGTCGCGTGCTGCAGACCGTCAACGCGGCCGCCCGTGCCTTGGGCCTGCGCCCCGGGCAATCGCTGACGGCGGCCCATGCGCTGGCCAAGTCCTTTGCCTGCGCCGAATACGACCCCGCCGAGATCGAGCGTTGGCAGCAGTTCCTCGCGGCCTGGGCCTACTGTTTCAGCTCCCAGGTCAGCCTGCACTACCCACGCGCCTTGTTGTTCGAGATCGAGTCGAGCCTGGGCCTGTTCGGGCCGTGGCCGCAGTTCGAAGCGCGTTTGCGCCAGGAACTGAACGAGTTAGGTTTTCGCCACCGTATCGTCGCCGCGCCCAACCCGGCGGCGGCGCGGGTATTGGCCAATCTCTACGATGGTCTGGCGGTGACTGACGACGCCTTGAGCCAGGCCCTGGCGTCGCTGCCCATCGACCGCGCCGGCCTCGACCCGCAGGCCGCCATCGCGTTGTCCCGCATGGGCCTGCGCACCCTGGCCCAGGTGCAGGCGTTGCCCCGGCACACCCTGGCGCGGCGTTTCGAGGCGGGCTTGCTCAAGCACCTGGATACCCTCACCGGGCAACGGCCATTGGCCTTGGCGTTCTATCAGCCGCCGGATCAGTTCGAGGCACGCATCGAATTGAATTTCGACGTGCAATCCCACCAGGCGCTGCTCTTCCCCTTGCGCCGTTTGACCGGCGACCTGTCCGCCTTCCTCTGCGGTCGTGACAGTGGTGTGCAGCGCTTTGACCTGCACCTGGAACACGCCCAGCAACCCGATAGCGTGATCAAGGTCGGCCTGCTCAGCGCCGAGCGGGAACCTTCGATGTTGTTCGAACTGGCCCGCGGGCGCCTGGAGCAGGTGCAAGTCAGCGCGCCGGTACGCGGCGTGCGCCTGCTGGCCCAGGACTTGCCCGTATTCGTGCCGCAGCGCCAGGACCTGTTCGACGACCGCCCGCAACAGACCTTGCCCTGGGAGCAACTGCGCGAACGCCTGCGTGCGCGGCTTGGCGATGACGCGGTGCAGAGCCTGCGTTTTCATGCCGACCATCGCCCCGAATGCGCCTGGCAAGCGGCAGCGGCCAAACACCCGTGCCAGCCCCTGGACAACGTGCGCCGCCCCGGCTGGTTGCTGGCCGAGCCGACCCTGCTGGCCGAGCCGGGCGTGCAGATCCTCATGGGCCCGGAGCGCATCGAATCCGGCTGGTGGGACGGCGCGGATATCCGTCGCGACTATTACCTGATCCGCACCCGTGCCGGCCAGCAAGGCTGGGCCTACCGCACCGTCGGCGAACCCGATGGGTTGTGGTTGCAGGGTTGGTTTGCATGAATTACGCCGAGCTGCATTGCCTGTCCAACTTCAGTTTCCAGCGCGGCGCCTCCAGTGCGCTGGAGTTGTTCGAGCGCGCCAAAGGCCAGGGCTACAGCGCCCTGGCGATCACCGACGAATGCACGCTGGCAGGTATCGTGCGGGCCTGGCAGGCGGCAAAGGCCGTGGCGTTGCCGTTGATTATCGGCAGCGAAGTGCGCATCGAAAACGGCCCGAAACTGGTGCTGCTGGTGGAAGACCTGAGTGGCTACCAGCACCTGTGCCGCTTGATCACCCTGGCCCGACGGCGTGCCGCAAAGGGCGGTTATCGCCTGCTGCCAGCCGATTTTGAACAACCGTTGCCGGGCCTGCTGGCATTGTGGGTGGCCGAAGACAGCGACACCCAGGCGTCGATCCAATGGCTGCGCCACACCTTCGCCGAACGCCTGTGGCTGGCGGTACACCTGCACTGCGGCCAAGACGATGCGCGTCATCTGGAACAACGCCTGCACCTGGCCGCCAGCCTGAATATCAAGGCGGTGGCCTGCGGTGATGTGCATATGCATGTGCGCGGCCGTCGGGCCCTGCAAGACACCATGACTGCTATCCGCCATCACGTGCCGGTGGCCGAGGCCGGCACGCGCCTGCACCCCAATGGCGAGCGGCACTTGCGTGATCTCTACGCCCTGGCTGCGCTGTATCCGCAAGCGTTGCTCGACGAGACCCAGGCCATTGCGCGCCGTTGCACCTTTGACCTCGGCCAGTTGCATTATCACTACCCACGCGAGCTGGTGCCGGAGGGGCATGACGCAACGTCCTGGCTGCGTGCCGTCACGCAAGAAGGCATCGCCCGGCGCTGGCCAAAGGGCGTTGATAGCAAGACCTTGCAGCAGATCGACAAGGAACTGGAGGTGATCGGCACCCTGGGTTATGAAAGCTATTTCCTCACGGTTCACGACATCGTGCGCTTCGCCCGCAGCCGTTCGATCCTGTGCCAGGGCCGGGGTTCGGCGGCCAACTCGGCCGTGTGTTTTGCCTTGGGCATCACCGAGATCGACCCCAGCCTGACGGCTATGCTGTTCGAGCGCTTCCTGTCCAAGGAGCGCAATGAGCCCCCGGACATTGATGTGGACTTCGAGCACGATCGCCGCGAGGAGGTGTTGCAGTATGTGTTCCAACGCTACGGCCGCACCCGTGCGGCGTTGACGGCGGTGGTCAGTTGTTATCACGCGGCCGGCGCGGTACGCGACGTGGCCAAGGCCCTGGGGCTGCCGCCGGACCAGATCAACGCCCTGGCCGACTGTTGCGGGCGCTGGAGTGACGATGCTCCGCCCCTGGAACGCCTGCGTGAAAGCGGCTTTGACCCGCACAGCCCGATCCTGCGCCGCGTGCTGACGCTGACCCGGCAACTGATCGGTTTTCCCCGTCATCTGTCGCAGCACCCCGGCGGCTTCGTGATTTCCGAATACCCGCTGGACACCCTGGTGCCGGTGGAAAACGCGGCCATGGCCGAGCGCACCATCATCCAGTGGGACAAGGACGACCTCGATGCGGTCGGCCTGCTCAAGGTGGATATTCTGGCCCTGGGCATGCTCAGTGCGATCCGCCGCTGTTTCGACCTGTTGCGCCGCCACCGTGGCCGTGACCTGGCCTTGGCGACGATCCCCAAGGAAGATCCGGCGACCTACGCGATGATCAGCAAGGCCGATACCATCGGCGTGTTCCAGATCGAATCGCGGGCGCAGATGTCGATGCTGCCCAGGCTCAAGCCGAATAATTTCTATGACCTGGTGATTGAGGTGGCGATTGTGCGGCCGGGGCCGATCCAGGGCGGCATGGTGCATCCTTACCTGCGTCGTCGGAACAATGAAGAAGCCACCACTTACCCGTCGCCGCAATTGAAAACGGTGTTGAAGCGCACCCTGGGCATTCCGCTGTTCCAGGA
This sequence comes from Pseudomonas palleroniana, assembly GCF_022836895.1. Lineage (NCBI taxonomy): Bacteria > Pseudomonadati > Pseudomonadota > Gammaproteobacteria > Pseudomonadales > Pseudomonadaceae > Pseudomonas > Pseudomonas palleroniana. The sequence continues at coordinate 3,230,198 of NZ_CP092411.1, forward strand.
ACAGGTGATGCAGATCGCCATGGTCGCAGCCGACTACAGCCCCGGCGAGGCCGACCAGTTGCGCCGTTCGATGGCCGCCTGGAAGCGCCACGGCGGGCTGGAGCCGCACCAGGAGCGCCTGCGCGACGGCATGCTCAAGAACGGCTACACCGAAGCCTTTGCCGCGCAGATTTTCGAGCAGATCAAGGGCTTTGGCAGCTATGGTTTCCCCGAGTCCCACGCGGCCAGTTTCGCCTTGCTGACCTATGCCAGTTGCTGGCTCAAATGCCATGAGCCGGCCGCTTTCGCCTGTGCGCTGATCAACAGTTGGCCCATGGGGTTCTACAGCCCGGACCAGATCCTGCAGGACGCCCGGCGCCATCGGTTACAGATTCGCCCGGTGGAAGTCCAGGCCAGCGACTGGGATTGCAGCCTGGAGCCTATCGACGGCGCGCAACCGGCAATCCGAATGGGCTTGCGCATGATCGCGGGGTTTCGCGAGGAGGACGCACGACGTATCGAGGCCGCTCGCCAACACCAGGCATTCAGCGACATTGCCGACCTGGGCGCACGCGCCGGGCTGGATGCGCGGGCCCAGGCCTTGCTGGCGGATGCTGGGGCCTTGCGGGCGTTGGCCGGGCATCGGCACAAAGCGCGCTGGGAGGTGGCGGGCGTGCAGCAGCAACTGGGCCTGTTCGCCGGCCTGCCCAGCCCCGACGAAGCGGTGGTGGAGTTGCCGGCGCCTTCGGTCGGCGAAGACCTGCACGCTGATTACGCCACCGTTGGTACCACCCTTGGCCCGCACCCGTTGGCGCTGTTGCGTGAAGAATTGCGCAAGCGACGCTGCCGCAGCTCCCATGAACTCCTGACGGTCGAGCATGGTCGTAACGTGAGTATTGCCGGGCTGGTTACGGGGCGGCAGCGGCCCGGCACGGCCAGTGGCGTGACCTTCGTCACCCTGGAGGATGAGTTCGGTAACCTCAACGTGGTGGTCTGGCGTGACTTGGCCGAGCGCCAGCGCCAGGCGCTGGTGGGCTCTCGGCTGCTCAAGGTGGATGGACGCTGGGAGGCGGTGGGCGACGTGCGACACCTGATCGCCGGACGTTTGACCGACCTGACGCCGCTGCTGGAAGAGATCCATGTGCGCAGCCGGGATTTTCACTGAAGACTGTGACGCGGGTTGCATTTACCTGCTGGCGTTAAGGCGGTGAAACGATCTAGGGTTGGCGCGCTCCAACGCTGGTCGATGTTTTCTTTTCGTACTGAGTCAACCCATGCATTTTTTATCCAATTCTCATGGCTGCGAAGGCTGGGCCGGTGAAATGGCCCGGCGAATCCGCGCGTTCGACTGGTCGACCACTGATCTTGGCCCCATCGACTCGTGGTCCACCAGCCTGGTCTGCAACGTGCAAATGATGCTGGCCTCGCCCGTGCCGATGGTGATGCTGTGGGGGCGGGCGGGGTACATGATCTATAACGACAGCTATTCGGCGTTTGCCGGTGGCCGTCATCCGCATATCCTGGGCAAACCGGTGGAGTTGGGTTGGCCGGAAGTCGCCGACTTCAACCGTCATGTGGTCGACACCTGCCTGGCGGGCGGGACCTTGTTATTCAACAACAAGGACCTGGTACTGTCGCGCCATGGCAAGCCGGAGACGGTCTGGCTGGACCTGTATTACAGCCCGGTTGCCGGCGACAACCAGCAGCCGGCCGGCGTGCTGGCGATTGTGGTGGAGACCACCGAACTGGTGAAGTCCGAGCAAGTGCGCCAGGAACTCACCCACAATCTTGAACAACGCGTCGCCGCTGAAGTGCAGGCGCGCTCCGCTGCCGAGGATCAACTGCGCCAGTCGCAGAAGCTGGAAGCCATCGGCGGCCTGACCGGTGGCGTAGCCCACGACTTCAATAACCTGCTGCAGGTGATCGCCGGCAACCTGCACCTGCTGGCCCGGCATGAGCCGGATAACGCCCAGGTGCAGCGCCGGGTCAACGCAGCCATTGAGGCCGTTGAGCGCGGCGCCAAGCTGTCGGCGCAACTGCTCGCCTTCGCCCGTCGCCAGCCGCTGTCGCCGGCGGTGTACAACCCGCAGCGCATCTATGCGGGTCTGGGCGAATTGCTGCAGCGTGCGTTGGGTGAAACCATTCATATCGATGTGCAGATGCCCACGGATGCCTGGTGCATCAAGGTCGACCGCAACCAGCTGGAAAACGCGCTGCTCAACCTGGCGATCAATGCCCGGGATGCCATGCACGGCGAAGGCGTGATTCGTATCACCGGCGAAAACATCATCCTCAACCCTGACGATTGCGCCGGTAAAAGCATCAAGCCGGGCGAGTATGTGCGCCTGGCGGTCAGCGACACCGGCGTGGGGATGTGCCCGGAGGTGCTCAAGCGCGTCTTCGAGCCGTTTTTCACTACCAAGCTCGAGGGCCAGGGCACCGGGCTGGGCTTGAGCATGGTGTTCGGCTTCGTGCGCCAAAGCGGCGGGCACGTGGAGATGTGGAGCGAGGAGGGCAAGGGCTCGACGGTGCAGATGTATTTCCCCCACAGCCTGGAGCCGGAATGCCTGGACACACAGGAAGAACTGGCGCTGCACTGCGGCGGCCAGGAGACCATCCTGGTGGTGGAAGACAATGAAGGCGTGCGCCTGACGGTCGTCGAGTTGCTCAAGCAAGCCGGCTATACCGTACTCACCGCCGAGGACGGCGACCGGGCGATGCGGGTGTTGCAGGACGGTGTACGGCCGGACCTGATTTTCACGGATGTGGTGATGCCCGGCCGAGTCAAAAGCACGGACCTGGCCGACTGGGCCCGCGTGCAGCAGCCTCCCGTGCCGGTACTGTTCACCTCCGGGCACACCCGTGACATTCTCTCCAGCAATCATTTGCTGAGCCCGGATATCAACTTGCTGAGCAAGCCCTACAGCCCCGATGCCCTGACGCAACGGGTGCGCTCGGTGCTCACTACCCGACAAGGTTGTCCATGACCTCACAGCGCAACATGCCCAAGCTTTCTACCCCGGTCGGCTTCGTCCGGGTGCGTGGCGCCCGCGAACACAACCTGCGCGATGTCGATGTGGACATTCCCCGTGACGCCCTGGTGGTGTTCACCGGGGTGTCCGGCTCCGGCAAGTCGTCGCTGGCATTTTCCACGGTGTATGCCGAGGCGCAGCGCCGTTACTTCGAGTCGGTGGCGCCGTATGCGCGGCGCCTGATCGATCAGGTCGGTGTCCCGGACGTGGACAGCATCGAGGGCCTGCCCCCCGCCGTGGCCCTGCAACAGCAGCGCGGCACGCCGAATGCGCGTTCATCGGTGGGCAGCGTGACCACGCTGTCGAGCCTGATCCGCATGCTGTATTCCCGCGCCGGCAGCTACCCGCCGGGCCAGCCAATGCTGTACGCCGAAGACTTTTCGCCGAACCTGCCCCAGGGGGCCTGCCCGGAGTGCCATGGCCTGGGTCGCGTGTATGAGGTGACCGAGGCGCTGATGGTGCCGGACCCGTCGCTGACCCTGCGCCAGCGTGCGGTGGCATCCTGGCCGCTGGCCTGGCAGGGCCAGAACCTGCGCGACATCCTCGTGACGCTGGGCTATGACGTCGATATTCCGTGGTCCGACCTGCCGAAAAAGCAGCGCGACTGGATCCTGTTCACCGAAGAAACCCCGACCGTACCGGTGTATGCCGGCTTCACCCCCGAACAGACCCGCGACGCCCTCAAGCGCAAACTGGAGCCGAGCTACCAGGGCACGTTCAGCGGTGCGCGGCGTTATATCCTGCACACCTTCACCCACACCCAAAGCGCACTGATGAAAAAGCGCGTCGCGCAATTCATGCAGGGCAGCGCTTGCCCGTTGTGCGAAGGCAAGCGACTGAACCAGGAGGCGCTGTCGGTGAAGTTTGCCGGTGTGGATATCGGTGAGTTGTCGCAGTTGTCGTTGTCCCGCTTGGCCGAGCTGTTGCGTCCGGTGGCGGCGGGGCAGGACAAGATGAAACTGTCGGTGGAAAAGCGACTGGCGGCGCAGCGCATCGCCCAGGACCTGTTGGAGCGGGTCAACACCTTGATCGAATTGGGCCTGGGTTATCTGTCCCTGGAGCGCAGTACGCCGACCTTGTCGTCCGGTGAATTGCAGCGCCTGCGCCTGGCCACTCAATTGGGCTCGCAGTTGTTCGGGGTGATCTATGTGCTGGATGAGCCTTCGGCGGGCCTGCACCCGGCCGATGGTGAAGCGTTGTTCAGCGCATTGGAGCGTTTGAAGGCGGCGGGCAATTCGTTGTTCGTGGTCGAGCACGACCTGGAAACCATGCGCCGCGCCGACTGGCTGATCGACGTCGGCCCGGCGGCCGGTGAGCAGGGTGGGCAGGTGCTGTACAGCGGCCCGCCGGCCGGTTTGGCCGACGTTGAGGCGTCGCAGACCCGTGAGTATCTGTTCGCCGAACGGCGCCCGCCAGGTCAGCCGCATCGTGAGCCCTCGGGCTGGTTGAAGCTCGAAGGGGTGACGCGCAATAACCTCAATGACCTGGACGTGGAGTTCCCGCTGGGGTGCTTCACGGCGGTGACCGGTATTTCCGGCTCGGGTAAATCCAGCCTGGTCAGCCAGGCGCTGCTGGAACTGGTGGGCACGGGCCTGGGGCGCGTGCTGGAGAACGACGAAGAACCAAGCCTGGAAGACGACGCGCCGCAAGCCAGCGGCGGGCGGATCAGCAGCGGCCTGGAACACCTTCGCCGTCTGGTGCAGGTGGATCAGAAACCCATCGGCCGTACCCCGCGTTCGAACCTTGCGACCTACACCGGGCTGTTCGACAACGTGCGCAAACTGTTCGCCGCCACGCCGGCGGCGAAAAAGCGCGGTTACGATGCCGGGCAGTTTTCCTTCAACGTCGCCAAGGGCCGCTGCCCGAATTGTGAAGGCGAAGGCTTTGTCAGCGTCGAATTGTTATTCATGCCCAGTGTGTATGCGCCGTGCCCGACGTGCCATGGCGCCCGCTACAACCCCGAGACTCTGGCGATCCAGTGGCAGGGTTTGAACATCGCCCAAGTGCTGGGGCTGACGGTGGCGCAGGCGGTCGAGGTCTTCGCCGAGCAACCGGGGATATTGCGCTCCTTGCAGGTATTGCGGGATATCGGCCTGGGCTATTTGCGCCTGGGCCAGCCGGCGACGGAGTTGTCGGGCGGTGAGGCGCAGCGCATCAAGCTGGCGACCGAGCTGCAACGCAATGCGCGGGGCGCCACGTTGTATGTGCTGGATGAGCCGACCACCGGCCTGCATCCGCGAGACGTCGACCGCCTGCTCAGCCAGTTGAATCAGCTGGTGGATGCCGGCCACACCGTGGTGGTGGTGGAGCATGAAATGCGCGTGGTTGCCCAGAGTGATTGGGTGATCGATATCGGGCCGGGAGCGGGCGCTCAAGGCGGCAAGGTGGTGGCGTGTGGTACGCCGCAGAAAGTCGCCAAGAGCAAGGCCAGCCGCACCGCCCCCTTCCTCGCCCGGGAACTGTGAGGCCGGTGCGGGACAAACTGTGGGAGGGGGCTTGCTCCCGATGACGGCCTGTCAGTCACTTCATGTGTCGACTGAACCCCGCCATCGAGAGCAAGTGCGAATCAACGCATTCAGTGTTGAGCCCGTTGGATCTGCTGCCTGGCCAGCTCCACCACATTCTCAACCGTAAACCCGAACTTCTCCTGCAACTTGGCCAGCGGCGCCGAAGCCCCGAAGCTGTTCATCACCACTTTGGCCCCGGTCTGCCCGACATAACGGTCCCAACCCAGGGGGCCGGCCTGTTCTATCGCTACCCGAGCCTTCACTGCGGGCGGCAACACACTGTCGCGATAGCTGCTTTCCTGCTCTTCAAACAGCTCCCAACAGGGCATTGAAACCACCTGCGCGGCAATCCCTTCGGCGGTCAACTGTTCATAGGCCGCCACGGCCAGGCTGACTTCACTGCCGGTCGCCAACAGCAACACTTCAGGGCGCTCGGCACCCGCCAGCACATAGGCGCCCCTGGCCGCCCCCGAGGCGCTCGCATACTGCGTACGGTCCAGGGTCGGCAACGCCTGGCGCGACAGCACCAGGCAGCTGGGCCGGTGGGTTTGCGCCAGGGCCACCTTCCACAATTCCAGGGTTTCATTGGCATCGCCGGGGCGCAGGGTCAGCAACCCCGGTGTGGCCCGCAGCTGCGTGAGGTGCTCGATGGGTTGGTGCGTTGGCCCGTCCTCACCCACGCCGATCGAGTCGTGGGTAAACACGAACACCACCGGCAACTCCATGATCGCCGCCAGGCGGATCGGCGGTTTCATGTAGTCGCTGAACACCAGGAACGTCGAGGTGTAGGGCCGCAGGTAGGACAAGGCCATGCCGTTGGCGATGGCGCCCATGGCATGTTCACGAATCCCGAAGTGCAGGTTACGCCCGCTGTAGTCGTCGGCGCTGAAACGCCCGGCACCGTCAAAGGTGAGGTTGGTCTTGGTCGAGGGCGACAGATCCGCCGACCCGCCGATCAGCCAAGGGATATGCTGGGCGAAGGCGTTCAGCACCTCGCCGCCCGAGGCACGGCTGGCGACGCCCTTGGCATCCGCCGCAAAGTCCGGCAGGTCGGCTTGCCACTGTGCCGGCATTTCCCCGGCGCGCATGCGCTGGAGTTCGTCGGCCAATGGCGCGTCGAGCTGGGACAGGGTCTGGTTCCATTGGCTGAACAAGGGCTCGGCGCGTTCGAGCAACGCATCGCGCAACGCCGTACGCGCCGCATCGGGCACCAGGAAGCTGGAGTCCTGTGGCCAGCCATAGGCGGCCTTGGTCAGGCGGATTTCTTCTTCACCCAGCGGCTCGCCATGGGCGGCGGCTGTGTTGTGTTTGTGGGGCGAGCCATAGCCGATCACGCTGTCGACCACGATCAGGGTCGGGGCGCCGGTGTTGGCCTGGAAGGTTGCCAGCGCAGCACTCAGGGCCTGCAGATCATTGGCATCGGTGACGTGCAGGGTGTGCCAGCCATAGGCCTGGAAGCGCTGGATCACATCTTCGCTGAACGCCAGCTCCGTGTGGCCCTCGATGCTGATGGTGTTGTTGTCGTAGATCCAGCACAGGTTATCCAGCTGCAGGTGCCCGGCCAACGATGCCGCTTCGCCGCTGATACCCTCCATCATGTCGCCGTCACCGCACAGGGTGTAGACGTTGTAGTCGAACAGCACCTTGCCGTCGCGGTTGAAGCGCTTGGCCAGCCAACGCTCGGCCATGGCCATGCCGACGCTGTTGGCACAGCCCTGGCCGAGCGGGCCGGTGGTGGTTTCCACGCCGGTAGTCATGCGGTATTCGGGGTGGCCTGGGGTTTTGGAGCCCATCTGCCGGAACTGCTTGATGTCGTCGAGGCTGATCGCGGGCGCTCCGGATCGTTTGCCATGGGCATCGATCTCGACCACGCCGGCCAGGTGCAGCAGCGAATACAGCAGCATCGACGCATGCCCCACCGACAACACAAACCGATCACGGTTGGGCCAGTCGGGTTGCTGCGGGTGATAACGCAGGAAGCGACTCCACAACGTATACCCCACCGGCGCCAGGCCCATCGGCGTGCCGGGGTGGCCGGAATTGGCCTTCTGCACGGCGTCCATGGCCAGGGTGCGAATCGTATTGATGCATTGGGTGTCGACAGCGGTGGCAGCATGATTCATGAACCGGTCTCCCTCGGGTGGCGATCTAGAGTGGAGGGCAGGGCTGGGCAAAAGGTTTGATCCCATCGTGCGCCTTGCGACGAACGGAGCCCTATTGATCCCGGACATGACAAGACCCTGCGCAATGGGCTAGTTTCAAGAGCGTAGGCCATTGATCAACGTGCAGAGGTACGCCATGCCAGTGAAACACGACCTGATTCAGGACTTGGGTAAAAGCAAGGAAGAGGTTCACCAACGTAGGGCGAGTGATAAGCGCCTGGACGCGCTGTTCGACCAGTACAAGGACGCCGACGACGCGGTACTGAAAGCGGAATCGGCCAGCGCCAGCGATGAACAGGTGGAGGTACTGAAGAAAAAGCGGCTGTTGATCAAAGACGAAATTGTGCAACGGATGTTGTAGGAACGAAGGCAATATTTGTTCAGAATTGTCTGGGCGACAGACGGCGTCTTACTGCCTATGATGCCCCCCGTCCACCCGGCTCTGGGGATTTTTGCAGCGCATGGAATGCGCAGCTGAGCCGGGCGGGCACTTCATTTCATTTCAGCAGGGTTTTCAGGCATTCGTCGATGGAGCGCTGCTGCGTCTCGCCATACAGCTGCAATTCATCAATCGTCTGACGCCCCAGCGCCTGTTCGAACTGCGCCTGGTTGGCGTTGGCTGCGTAGTGACTTTGCGCCGCATCCCCCAGGTTCGACTGGAAAATCCCCGCCGCACTCACCGGCAGGAAATCCTCATAGACCAACGGCTCTACCGCCACATGGCCGGCTGCGATCAATGCCGCCAGGGTCTGTGGTTGATCGGCGTGACCGCGTGCCGCCAAGCCTTGTTCGGTGGCGAAGTAGCGAAAGTACGCCAGGCCCTGTTCACGCATCTGTGCATGATCATCGGGGAAGGCTTGGAAGTGTTGTTCCATCAACGCCACATAACGCGCAGCGTTGCTTTCATTGGGGAAGGCGCCCAGCGCATCGCGGGCGGCGTTCAGCAGTTGGTCGTACAGGGCGCGGCCTTTGGGTGTCAGGGCGACGCCGCGTTGTTCGATTTCGCCGAAGCGTGCGCTGTGGCTGCCCTGGGCATCGGTGAAGGCGATGGGTTCGTCGAGGGCCTTGAAGCTGGTCTGGCGCAGCAGGATCGGGCAGCGACGGCGGGGTGGGCCTTCGATCACCGCCTTGGGGGTGATGCCTTTGCCAGGCATGGCGGCCTGCACTTGGTCGATATCCAGGGTGCGCGGTGTCAGGTGGTTGATGTGCGGGCCCTTGAACGCCACGACATCGGCGATCAGGCGATGCTGGTCGCTCAATTGCTGGTATTGCGCAGCGGTGACGGTGGCGGTGTGGTGCCAGCGAAAGGTTTCCAGGGCCTGGCGGATGAATTCATCAGCGTCCTGGGCGTTGAGGCCGCCGTCCCGTTCTGATTGTGCAATCAGCGCCAGTGCGCCCGGGGTGAAGATCGCACGTTTGGCCAGGGCCTGTTTGGCGAAGGCGCGCAGCTCGGGGTTTTCGATCAGTTCCAGGCGTAGCAGCGAGGTGAACACGCGAAACGGGCTGACCTGCAGCGAATGTTCATGCACGGCGCGAAAGGCCGTGGAATGCACCGGCACCCCGGCGGGCGTCAGGTCGTAGTAGCCCACCGGTTGCATGCCCATCACCGCAAACAGGCGGCTGATGGTTGCCAATTCCTCGGCGGTGCCCAGGCGGATGGCACCGTGGCGTTCCATGTCGAGGCGCTCGATCTCTGCGGTGCGGCGCAACTGCCGGGCCAAGCCCGGATCAGCCTTCAACACCCGGCTGTTGGTCTCGGCCACCAGCGCCATCAACGCGCCGTACAGCGGAACTTCATCTCGGTACATGTCCGACATGGCCTTGGAAAAACCTTTGCGGATCTCGTCGGGGCTGACATGCGCGGCGCTGGGCATAAAAAAATTCCTGAACACTAGAGATAGGGGCATGCAATGACGCGGCTTGTGCCTGGATTTTGTTGGGCTGGGTGCCGGCGTGCAAACGAAGAATCTTCAGGACTTCATTCTGTGAATGAATGACATGACGCAAATATGACAAAAACCATCCCCTGCGAAATTTCATTTTTCCCCGACTTTCCTAACAAAATCTTCACGAGGTGCGCCCAGGGCGTCATGAAACAATCGTCACGTTTGTAGGGATGAAAGCTGTTCTAAACACCGCACACATAAAAATAGATTTAGGGGCCGTCATTAATGAAAATTTCTACACTGGCGTTAGCCGTCACCGCCGCCGTGCTGGCACAGCAAGCGAGCGCCGATGGTTTTGGGCTGGGTTCTCTGGGTACGGGCAACGGTCACAGCGGTTTTCTTGAAGACAGCCATGCGTCCGTCAGTTCGCGGACCATGTACTACAGCGCCGATAACCGCTCGGGGACCAACAACGATCTGCGCGAAACCGCGACCGCGCTGCGTTTTGACTATAAGTCCGGCTACACCCAAGGCACCCTCGGCGTCGGTTTCGACGTGATGGCCTTTGGTGCGTTGCGCCTGGACGGTGGCGATGGTCACACCGCAGGCCCGGGCCTGGCGGGTAACGGCAACAGCTTCTTCCCGACCAAGAACAACGGTACCGAACCGGCCGACTCCTTCAGCCGTGCCGCCGGCAATGTGAAGTTCCGCATTTCCCAGACCGAGCTGCATGTGGGTGGCGGCCTGGCGCCGGTGTTGCCGATCCTGGTCTCGAACGACAGCCGCGTGGCGCCGCAGACCTTTGATGGCGGCATCCTCACTTCCAACGACATCCCGAACGTGAGTATCACCGCCGGTGAGTTGAACAAGGCCGAAGGCCGTGCGTCGAGCAACTCCACCGGGCTGAGCGTGGCCGGTGGTACCCGTGATAGCGACAGCTTCAAATTCGGCGGGTTTGATTACAAGCCGTTTGGCTCCTCCGACAACGCCATCGCTAAAAACCTGACGTTGCAGTACTACTACGCCAACCTGGAAAACTTCTACAAACAGAACTATTTCGGCCTGGTCCACGTGTTGCCGCTGGGCAACGATCAATCGTTCAAGACGGACCTGCGCTACTTCGACAGCAGCAGCGACGGTAAAAACGGCGAGTCCGGCTATGCGTTCAACAACAACGGCGGCTACGCCAAGCACGCCGGCGAAGTGGACAACAAAACCTACAGCGCCGCGTTCACCTACCAGTTGGGCGGCAGCAGCCTGATGCTTGGCCATATCGGTGTGAGCGATGACGGTGGCTTCGTCTGGGTCAACCAGGGCAGCCTTGCCGACCCTAACCCGCAAGGTGCGGGCGGCAGCGACTTCTATCTGTTCACCGACGCCGTGGTCGGCCAGTTCTCCCGTGCCGGTGAGCAGGTCAACTTCGGTCAGTACTCTTATGACTTCAAGGCTTTCGTACCTGGCCTGAGAGCATCCGTGGCCTACCTGGACGGTACCGGCATCAAGTCCAAAGTGGCCGGCGGTTCCGACCAGAAAGAAAACGAAACCGACTTCCGTCTCGACTACGTCGTGCAGGAAGGGCCGCTCAAGGGCTTCGGTACCACGCTGCGCACCGGTACTTACCACGGCCACAACACCGGCACGCCGGATCAGGACCAGACGCGCCTGATCTTCAACTATACCTACGCGATCTTCTAAGAACGCGCTGGGATAACAAGCGGCCGCTGAATCAGCGGCCGTTTTTTTTGGCGCTCATAAAATGAGACTTCATGTGCATCCGGGCACGGCTGGGCTCTACACTGCCCCTCACTGTGTCAGTGATGGAGGACTCGATGACGGCCAAGCCCGCAACCCACATCCTTGAAACCCTGGAAGGCCGGCGCCTGGCGGCTCAAGACGCCGAGCGCTGGCGCGAATGGGGGCCTTATCTGAGTGAACGCCAATGGGGCACCGTGCGCGAAGACTACAGCGCCGACGGCGACGCCTGGGCCTACTTTCCCCACGAGCACGCCCGCAGCCGGGCCTATCGCTGGGGTGAAGACGGCCTGGCCGGTTTCAGTGACAAGGCGCAACGCTGGTGCCTGGGCCTGGCCCTGTGGAACGAGCGCGACGCGATCATCAAGGAGCGCCTGTTCGGCCTGAACAATGCCGAGGGCAACCACGGTGAAGACGTCAAGGAGCTGTATTTCTTCGTCGACGGCGTGCCCAGCCATGCCTACATGCGCATGCTCTACAAATACCCGCATGCCGCCTTTCCCTATGAAGATTTGCTCAACGAAAACGCCCGGCGCGGTCTGGACGCCGCCGAGTATGAAGTGCTCGACACTGGGGTATTCGAAGACAACCGCTACTGCGACGTCAGTGTCGAATACGCCAAGCATCAACCTGACGATATCTGCATGCGCATCACCGTGCACAACCGCTCGGACCAACCGACGCGCTTGCAAGTACTGCCCCAGCTCTGGGCGCGCAATGACTGGAGCTGGACCTACGACGCGCCCAAGCCAAGCCTGACCCTCAGCGGCGAGCAGGTGCTGGCCCGTCACCCTGAGCTGCCCGATCGCCATCTCAGCGCGTGGGGGCAGGAGGGAGTCGAATGGCTGTTTTGCGAAAACGAGACCAACTTCCCCAAGCTGGATGGGCTGGCAGCCTTGGGGCCGTTCAAGGATGGCATCAACGATTACGTGGTGGGTGCGGTGCAATCGGCGATTCGCCGCGACCGCGGCACCAAGGTCGCGGCGCGCTTTGTCCTTGAACTGGCGGGCCTGGAAAGCAAGACCCTGTACCTGCGGTTTGCCCCCACCGATGCGCCTGAGCTGAATGCGCGCAAGCTCTTCGAACAGCGTCGCCAGGAGGCGGATGATTTCTACGCGGCCTTGCAGCAGGGCATTGCCGATGAGGATGCGCGTAATGTGCAACGCCAGGCACTGGCCGGCCTGCTGTGGTCCAAGCAACTCTATTATTTTGACGTGAACCAATGGCTCGACGGCGACCCGGCCCAGCCCGCGCCACCGCCTGAGCGCCTGCATATTCGCAATACCCATTGGCGGCACCTGTCCAACTTCGACATCCTGACCATGCCCGATACCTGGGAATACCCGTGGTACGCCTCCTGGGACCAGGGCTTCCAGGCGGTGGCGATCGCACTGATCGACCCAGGGTATGCCAAGCAACAGCTGCTGTTGCTGGTGAAAGACCGCTTCATGCACCCCAACGGCCAATTGCCGGCCTATGAATGGCGTTTTGACGACGCCAACCCGCCGGTACACGCCTGGGCCAGCTGGCGGGTGTATCAGCAGGACAAAGCGCTCAACGGCGTGGGCGACATGGACTTTCTTGAGCGGATATTCCACAAGCTGCTGTTGAATTTTTCCTGGTGGGTCAACCGCAAGGACGCCGAAGGGCGCAACCTGTTCCAGGGCGGCTTCCTCGGCCTGGACAACATTGCGTTGTTCGACCGCTCGGCGGCGCTGCCGCCGGGTTACCAGTTGGATCAGGCCGACGGCACGGCCTGGGTGGCCGCCTATGCCCTGGACCTGATGCGCATCGGCCTGGAGCTGGCCAAGCGCAATGCGGTGTACGTGGACATCGCCGTGAAGTTTTTCGAGCACTTCCTGTATATCGCCGGCGCGATCAATCGCGTCGACGACAGTGCCGAAGGCTTGTGGGATGAGCAGGACCGGTTTTTCTACGACGTGCTGCACCGCCCCGACGGCCAGAATGAACCGGTGCGCCTGCGTTCCATCGTCGGCCTGATGCCGCTGTTTGCAGTGCTGGTGCTGGAGCAGCGTGAGCACGAAGGCTTGCCGGGCTTGCGTGAACGTCTGTTGGGGTTCATGAAGCACCGGCCAGACCTGGCCAAGCTGGTGTCACGCTGGAACGAACCGGGGCAGGGCAATCGCCTGTTGCTGGCGCTGTTGCGCGGTGAGCGCACCAAGGACCTGCTGCGGCGCATGTTGGAGGGCGATGAGTTCCTTTCGGCGTTTGGCGTGCGCTCTCTGTCCAAGGCATTTGCCGAGCAGCCGTTGGCGCTGAAAATGAATGGCGACACCCTGTGTGCGCGCTACCAGCCTGCTGAATCCGACTCACGCCTTTACGGCGGTAACTCCAACTGGCGGGGGCCGCTGTGGATGCCGGTGAACTACATGCTGATTGAGTCGCTGCGCGAGTTTCATCGTTACTACGCGGATAATTTTTCGGTGGAGTACCCGACGGGGAGTGGTTATCTGTCTTCCCTGGAGGAAGTCGCCGACAGCCTGAGCCAGCGTCTGACTCGTTTATTCCTGCGCGATGAAAATGGCCTGCGGCCTTCGATGGCGGGGTATGCGCAGTTGGAGGCAGATCCGGCCAGCCGGGATCTGGTGTTGTTCCATGAGTATTTCCATGGGGAAACCGGACGGGGGTTGGGCGCATCCCATCAAACGGGATGGAGTGCGTTGGTGGCGTTGTTGCTACAGCCGAACCGCAATTGAATGTGGGAGGGAGCAAGCCCCCTCCCACCATTGGAGTTTCAGTGCACTCAGGCTGGGAACAGTTCGCTCAGCTTCATGGCCAGCATCATGTCGCCTTCAGTGCGCAGTTTGCCGCCCATGAACGCCTGCATGCCGTCGGTGGAGCCGTCGACGATGCCTTTCATGGTCTCGCCGTCCATGACCAGGGTCACTTGGGCGTCCGGGTTTTCGCCTTCCAGCAGTTCGCAGGTGTTGTTTTTAACCACCAGCGAGAAGTTCTGGGTGTCATCGATACGGAAACCGAAGACCAGGTCCAGGCCGTCGGCGGCAGCTGGGTTGAATTTGGCTTTCATTGCTTCTACGGCTTTAGCTACGTCAGTCATGGTTTCGATCCTTTAGGGTGAGTCCAGTGACCTTGGGGTCACGGTTGGCCGCAGTTCATCGGAAAGTGATGAGCTGCGGCGCCTTCAACAATTGCAAGTGGGTATGACTGTTGAAGGAAGCCAGTGCCACCTCGCGACCGCGGAATTTCAGCTGGTTGAGCGAGGTGTTAACAATTTGCCAGTTCAGTTCGAAGGCCTGGGCGGCAGGCATCCGGGTAATCAGGTGGAGCAGGGCGGTGATGGTGCCGCCGGAGGTAAACACGGCGATCTTGTGGGTGTTGTCGGCCGCCTCGAGGATGCGCTGCAGGCCACCCTGGACGCGCTCGACAAACCCCAGCCAACTTTCCAGCCCGGGCGGGTCATAGGTGCCGGCCAGCCAACGCTCGATGATCAGCGCGAAAATGCGCTGGAATTCGCTGCGGTTCTGCGCGGCATTGCGCAGGATCTCCAGGGCGTGGGGCTCGGTGCCGAGCAGGTCGGGGAGCAGGGCGCGGATGATCGCCTCGGCGTCGAACTCGTTGAAGGCACTGTCGACTTCAAGCGGTGGCACCGCGAGGCCGAGAGCCGTGTACTGATCGAAGGTAGCGCGGGCGGTGTGCTGCTGGCGACGCAGGTCGCCGGCGATGCAACGGTCGAATGCCAGGCCGAGGTCGGCCAGGTGGCGACCGAGCACTTGCGCTTGCTCCACACCGACGGGCGACAGCACGTCGTAGTCGTCTGCACCGAAGGAGGCTTGGCCATGTCGAATCAGGTAGATGCTGCCCACGTCCGTTTTCCCGGTACGTTGAAAGTCTGGCGAGGTTATGAGGATGCCCGCGAGCTGTCAATGAAAAAACATACGCTTGTTTTAAAAGCGCGTTAGAGCGGTATTGCTGGCGGTTTGAGCACTGGTCCGAAGGCGGTGCCGCCGGTATGCTGGGGCATCTGCGCCTGGCGCACATCCATTTAAATTGTCCTTATAAGGAGCGACATGGATTTTCTGGCTGAATACGCGAGTTTCCTGGCAAAGACCGTCACCCTGGTGGTCGCCATCCTGGTGGTACTGATCAGTTTCGCGGCGCTGCGCAACAAAGGCCGTCGCAAGTCCGCCGGCCAATTGCAGGTCAGCAAGCTCAACGATTTCTACAAGGGCCTGCGTGAGCGCCTGGAGTCGAGCCTGCTCGACAAAGAGCAGCTCAAGGCCCTGCGCAAAGCCGAAAGCAAAACCGAAAAGAAAAACAGCAAGAAGAAACCCGAGGCCAAGCCGCGGGTGTTCGTGCTGGATTTCGACGGTGATATCAAGGCCTCTGCCACCGAGAGCCTGCGCAATGAAATCACCGCGTTGCTGAGCCTGGCCACGCCCAAGGACGAAGTGGTGCTGCGCCTGGAAAGCGGCGGCGGCATGGTGCACAGCTATGGCCTGGCGTCATCGCAACTGGCGCGTATCCGCCAGGCGGGCGTGCCGTTGACCGTATGCATCGACAAAGTGGCGGCCAGCGGCGGCTACATGATGGCGTGCATCGGCGAGAAGATCATCAGCGCACCGTTCGCCATCCTCGGCTCCATTGGCGTGGTGGCGCAACTGCCGAACGTCAATCGCCTGCTCAAGAAGCACGATATCGACTTCGAAGTGCTGACCGCCGGTGAGTACAAGCGCACCTTGACGGTGTTTGGCGAAAACACCGAGAAGGGCCGCGAGAAGTTCCAGGAGGACCTGGACATCACCCATCAGTTGTTCAAGAACTTCGTCTCGCGCTACCGCCCACAGCTGGCGATCGACGACGTGGCGACCGGTGAAGTGTGGTTGGGGGTTGCCGCCCTCGACAAACAACTGGTCGATGAACTGCAGACCAGCGACGAATACCTGGCGAACAAGGCCAAGACCGCCGAAGTGTTCCACCTGCATTATGCCGAGCGTAAAAGCCTGCAGGAACGTGTGGGCCTGGCCGCCAGCGGCTCGGTTGACCGCGTGTTGTTGACCTGGTGGAACCGGCTGACCCAGCAGCGGTTCTGGTAATCGATGCTGGACCTGTAGCTGATCCCTTGTGGGAGGGGGCTTGCTCCCGATGGCGATGTGACAGTCGATAACTGTATGGACTGAACCACCGCTATCGGGAGCAAGCCCCCTCCCACATTTGTTGTGTGGTGTTGGAATCAGCGGGTCGGCAGTGAAGATGGGGTGGCTGCCGGAATGGGTTTGCTCATCAAGATCCCCACCACCACCGCCCCGAGCAACCCCAACAATCCGGCTACCCACAATACCCCGCCGAACCCACCCACAAACGCCTGTTGCGCCAGCGGTTGCACGGCCGCCCGTGCCGACTGCGGCAACAAGCCCATCGCCGCCGGCATATCCCCGGCCACGACGCGCGAGGCAATAGACGCCACCTGGGCCTGCCACTGAGCGTCAACACTCGCACTGAGCAACCGCTCGCTATGGCGGCTTAACAACGCCCCATACACGCCGATGGCCAGCATGATCGCGCTGAAACGCATGGTGGTGCTCATGCCCGACGCCATTCCGGCGCGGTCGCGTGGCACGCAGGCCATGATGTTTTTCTGTGTATCGCCATTGAGCAGCCCCGCACCGGCACCGGTGACGGCAATCGCCAGGGCGAAGGGCAGATAGCCGCCGACGTTCACGGCCCAGGCACTCAGCAAGTTGCCGCAGCCCACCAGGGTCAAGCCGGCGGCCATCATCGTCGCGGGTGCAAAGCGGCCAGCCAGGCGGGCGCCGATCCGGGGGCAGATGAGCATGGTCAAAGCAAACGGCAGCATGCCCAGCCCCGAGGCAATCGCGGAAAAGCCCAAGCCGTTTTGCAGGTAGAACGGCAGCAGCGTCATCATCACCTGGGCGCAACCGGCGTAGGCAAACATTCCCAACAGCGCGCCGATAAAGCGCGGGTGGCGCAACAGTTGCAAATCCACCATTGGCCGTTGTTGTAGGCGCTCGACCCACACAAACACGCCCAGCAACAGCGCGCCACCGACCAGACGCGCGTAGGTCAGCGGGTTGTCCCAGCCAATGCGATTGGCCTCGATCAAGCCCCAGATCAGGCACAGCAAGCTTGCGCTGAAGGCCAGGCTGCCCCATGGGTCGAGGCGCGCTGACTGGGTGTCGCGTGATTCAGGAATCGCGCGCAGTACCAGGCTCATCAGTGTCAGGCCCACGGGCAGGTTGAGGTAGAAGATCCAGCGCCAGCCCAGATAGTGGGTAATCAGGCCGCCCAGGGTCGGCGCGGCGGTCATCGCCACGCCCATGCAGGCGCCCCAGAACGCCCAGGCTTTGGCACGCTCCACTTCATCGTGGAAGGTGTGGCCGATGGAGGCCAGTGCCGAGGTCAACAGCAGGGCCGCGCCGACCCCTTTGACGGCACGGGCGATATCGAGCAACAACGCGTTCGGCGCAGCACCACAGCCCAGGGATGCCAGGATGAAAATGCTCAACCCCCAGATCAGCGATTTCTTGCGGCCAAAGCGATCGGCAATACTGCCGGCCGGCAGTAACAAGGCGGCGAACGCGAGCATATAGGCGCTGACCACCCATTCGATATCGGCAAAATTGGCCCCCAGGTCGCGGGCGATGCTTGGCAATGTCACCGCGACGATATTGGTATCCAGCACGATCAACGAACAGACACCGGAGGCGGTCAGCAGCGTCAGGCGTGGGCTGGCCGGGTTCATGGTTGAATTACCTTGCAGGCAATCCTGAAAAGACAATTGACGGACATCGCGAGGGCTCTCTAGTGTTGAAGTGGTATGAGCTTATCCTTGGCCGATAACGTCTCTGTTAGCCGCTGCGAAGCACTTCATTACCTTTGAGCTAAACCTCTATGGAACTACGCCATTTCCGTTACTTTCTGGCCGTTGCCCGGCACCGCAGCTTCAGCCGCGCGGCCGAGCAGTTAGGCATCGCGCCGCCGACCCTGAGCCGGCAGATCCAGGACATGGAAAACAGCCTGGGCACACGTTTGTTCATCCGCCGGCAGCGCGAGGTCAGCCTCACCGAAGCGGGCGCCGCCTTGCTGATTGAGGCCGAGGCCACGGTGCGGCAATTCGAGTTCGCCCAGCGCAATGCCCAGCGCGCCGGCCGTGGGGAGATCGGGCATATCGAGTTGGGTTATGTGGCTTCGGCGCTGTACTGCGGTTTGCTGCAACGGCAAATGCAGGGGTTCAGCCAGGCGTTTCCCGACGTGAGCGTGAACGTGCGCGAGTGCGCGATGGCCACCTTGGCCAATGCGGTGGCGGATGGGCGGTATGACATCGGCTACATCCGCTCACCCATGACCTTGCCCGATGGCGTGGAGGCGGTACGCCTGGACAGTGAGGGCTTCGTGCTCGCGCTGCCGCAGGATTCCTGGCTGCTCGGGCTCAAAGCCATCGGCTGCGAACACTTGCAGAATGAGACGTTTATCCTGCCGGAACAGATCAGCGGCACCCTGCACGTGGCCGCACAAGGTGGCTATGCGCCGCGCCTGGGGCCGCAACCGGGAGGTTTGGTCGCGGTGGTGGCGCTGGTGTCATTGGGGCAGGGCGTGGCGGTGGTGCCGGCGTCCATGGTGGGGCATGTGAGTTTGCCGGGCGTGGTGTACCGCACGATTCAGGGATGCGAAGCCTCGTCATGGTTGTCGTTGATTCACCGGCGCTTTGAGCAAGCGCCGGCGGTGGTGCGCTACCTGGAGCACATCAAGCAATCAGTCGCGGTTGTACCGAGTCGGCCAGGCGCGTGAGGATCAGGCAGCACGACACCGCGCCCGCGTCCAGCACCCCCAGGGAACGCTCGCCCAGGCGACTGGCGCGGCCGATTTTCGCCACCAGGTCCTTGGTCGAATCGCGGCCGCGTGACGCAGCGCTTTTCATCGCCTCCAACGCATCATGGAAGGACGCGCCGCCGGCATGCGCGCCCTCAAAGGCTTCGACCGCCGGGATCAGCGTATCCATCAAGCACTTGTCGCCCACGCCGGCTTCGGTAATGTCCTGCAGCGAGGTCAAGCCGCCGCGCAGCAAGTGGGCGAAGGTGGCGGCGTCGATGTCATCACAGCTGCGTACCTCGTCGGCCATGCCGATAAACAGGCTGCCGTACAACGGGCCCATGGAGCCGCCGATGCCTTCCATCAGGCTCAGGGTCAGTTCATCCAGGGCTTCGGCCAGCGTCAGTTGGCGGCCTTCGATTGTGCGCCCGCAATGGGCGAACCCTTTGGCCATGTTGATGCCGTGGTCGCCATCGCCGATGGCGCCGTCCACTTCGCTCAAGTATTCACGGTTGGCGACGATCACGCTGACCAGGTCGGCAACGATGGCGCTGCCGTCGTGGGTGGAAAAATGCTGGCTCATGGTTCACTCCGCCTGGGTCATGCCGATGGAACGGCAGGGATGATCGATCAGGGTTTTCAGCTCTGCGTCCAGGCCGAGCAGGGTCAAGGTCACGCCCATCATCTCCAGGGAGGTGAAGTAGTTTCCGACGTAGCAACGGTGAATCTTCAAGCCCTTGGCGCTGAGCTGACGCTCCACTTCGGCGTAGAACACATACAGTTCCATCAGCGGCGTGGCCCCCAGGCCTGAAACCAATACCACCACGCTGTCGTCCTGGCTGAAATCGCGGTCGGCGAGGATTGGCGCGAGCATGCGTTCAGCCATCGCGGCTGCCGGTTCGATGGCGACCACTTCGATGCCCGGCTCGCCATGATGGCCGATGCCCAATTCCATCTGGCCATCGGGGATCTGGAAGTTCGGCTTGCCGACGGCGGCAATCGTGCAGGGGGTGAGGCCAATACCGATCGAGCGGCAATGATCGACGGTTTTTTGCGCAACCCGTATGACCCCGTCCAGGTCGTAATGCTGGGCTGCAGCGGCACCGCCGACCTTCCACATGAAGATTTCCCCAGCCACACCTCGGCGCTTGGCGATATCGGCCTTCGGCGCGGAGGCCACGTCATCGTTGGCGACCACCGTGCGGATGCGCATGTTTTTGCTGGCCGCCATTTTCATCGCCAGCTTCACGTTCATATTGTCGCCGGCATAGTTGCCGTACAGGCAGGCCACGCCCGCGCCATGGTCGGCGGCGCGGAAGGCATCGAAAAAGCTTTTGGCGGTGGGTGACGAAAAAATTTCGCCGACGGCTACCGCGTCCACCAGGCCCGGCCCGACATAGCCGAGAAACGCCGGTTCATGGCCTGAGCCGCCGCCGGTGACAATGCCTACGCGGCCCTGGCCGGAGGGCCTGGCTTTGGTGATGACCCGAGGGTTGGTCTCGTACTGGCGCAACTCGGGGTGCGCGACCAGGATGCCGCGCAGCATGTCCTCGACCACTTGGTCCGGATCGTTGATGACTCGATTCATAACGCGGGTTCCTGTGTTCTTGTTCTGGTGGACGACAACAATCCAGTGTGGGGGCGGCTTGCTCCCAGGTGGTGCGCCTAAGGTTTGAGCACAACCTTGAGCGACTTGTCTCCACGCTCCATCACCGCAAACGCCTCCTTGAAATCCGCGAGTGCGAACGTATGGGTCACCACATCGCGCATGTCGATCTTGCGGTTACCAATAAAGTCGATGGCGCGCGGGTACATGTAAGGCCCCAGGTGGGAGCCGAGGATATCGAGTTCCTTGCGGTCGCCGATGATCGACCAGTCGACCGTGGCTTCGTCGTTGAACACGCTGAACTCGACGAAGCGCCCCAGTTTGCGCAGCATTGCCAGGCCCTGGTTGACCGCCTTGTGGTGCCCGGTGGCCTCGATGTAAATATCGCAGCCGTAGCCATCGGTGATCTCGCGGATTTTGCCCATGACGTCGACTTCGGCCGGGTTCCAGACTTCGTCGGCGCCCAGGCGCAGGGCGAGGGCGGCGCGCTCGGGCTTCATGTCCAGCACGATGAGTCTTTTCGGATTGCGCAGGCGCACGGCGCCGATGATGCCCAGGCCCAGCGTGCCGGCGCCGGCGACCACCACAACGTCATCGTGGTCGACATTGGCGCGCTCGGCGGCGTGCAGCGAACAGGCCAGCGGCTCGATCAGGATCGCTTCATCGGGGGCGATGGATTCCGGCACTTTGTGGATGATGCCCTCCTTGGTGAAGATCATGTACTGGGCCATCGCACCCTGGACATTGTTCTGGAAACCGTAGAGGTCATGCTTCTGGCACATCCAGTACTGGCCGTGGTTGCAGAAGCGGCAGCCCCAGCAGGGCACGATCTGCTCGGAGATCACCCGGTCGCCGACCTGTACACCCCGCTTTTGCGCGCCCGGGCCGAGGGCGACTACACGGCAGACAAACTCATGCCCGGGAATCATCGGCGGTTTCACGTAGCGCGGTTGTTCGGCATCGCCCCAGAACGACGGCGCGCCGCGATAGGTCTTGATGTCGCCCATGCAGATACCGCACAGCTCGACTTTGGTGAGGATTTCATCGGGGCCAGGCGTCGGGACGTCGACGGTTTCCAGGCGATAGTCTTCCGGGCCGTGGCAGACCACGGCCTGCATGGTTTTCGGGATGACCGGGTGCAGTTGATCAGGTGTGCGTTCGGTAGCGGTGGACATGACAGAACCTCACGACAAAAAAGAATTACTGAATGCTGTAGCCGCCGTCGATCACCATGTTGGCGCCGGTAATCATCTGTGCGGCATCGCTGAGCAGGTACAGCGCCAGCCCGGCGATTTCTTCGGGCTGGGCAAAACGGCCCGCCGGGATCTGCAGTTTGGCCCGCTCACCCACTTCACCGGCCCAGGCTTTCTTGCCCAGGGCAGTCTCGACGATGGTCGGGGAGATGGCGTTGACGTTGATCTGCGGCGCCCATTCCATGGCCAATACCTTGGTCATGCCGACGATCGCGGCCTTGCTGGCGCAATAGGCAACGTGGCGGTCGAGGCCGATCACGGCAGCCTGGGAGGCGAGGTTGACGATACGCCCGGCGCCTTGGGCCAGCATGTGCCTGGCGCAGGCCTGGGCCACGAAAAAACTGGCTTTCAGGTTGATGTCCAGGGTGCTGTCCCAGGCGCTTTCGCTGACGTCGATGGCTTTGTCCAGCAGCGCGATGCCGGCGCTGTTGATCAAGTAGTCCAGGCGTTGGAAGTGGTCGAACACCTGGTCGATGGTGTGTTGCACCTGGCTGATCCGGCTGAGGTCGACGGCGATACCCAGATGTTCGGCACCCAGGCTTGCCGCGACATCCACGACCGCCGGGTCACGGTCCAGCAGCGCCACGCGGGCGCCGCGTTCGGCCAGCAGGGTGGCGCAGGCCAGGCCGATCCCGGCGGCACCGCCGGTGATCACGGCGCAACGGCCGCTGAGGTCGAAGGCTTGGTTCCAGAATCCAGACATGCATGGCTCCTCTTGTGAGCGCTGTGAAGATCCAATGTGGGCGGTGTTTCAGGCCAATAGCTATTTGCCGCCGCTGACTTGTTTGTACAGGGCGTCGGCGTTGGCGTCGGTCACCGGCACCCACGGCAGGATGTAGTTCTTGGCCGTGCCCTCAGCCCATTTCAGCTCTTTGGCATAACGCTCCCAGATCACTGACTGGGGTTTGTAGTCCTTGCCGGCCAAGGCGCGCAGCGCCACATCCAGCGCACCTTGGGACTGGGCCTGGGCGTCCTGGAGGAAGGTGGTGACTTCGCCTTTCTTCGCCGCCTGGATCGCATCGGGCATGCCGTCGATCGAGGTCACTGGCACGTCCTTGGCGGTCAAGCCGTGGGACTTCAGCGCCTGCACGGCGCCCAGGGCCATGTCATCGTTCTGCGCGATCACACCGTTGATGCCTTTGGGGTGGGCGTTCAACCAGTCTTCGGTCAGTGCGAGGGCCTGGGCGCGGTCCCAGTTGGCGGTTTTTTTCTCGATGATCTTGATCTCGGGGTGTTGACCGAGCACTTCCAGCTCGCCTTTTTCCCGGTCGATTTGCGCCGATTGGCCAATCGGGCCCTGGATGATCACCACGTTGCCTTTGCCGTTGAGCTTGTCGACCATGGCCTGGGCCTGCAGGCGCCCCCCCTCCACATCGTCGTTACCCACATAAGGGACGGCGGCATCGGCGACTTTGGTATTGGACGCGATGACCACTACGTCGTTGCTCATGGCTTGCTTGACGGTGCCGACGCCGGCCTTGGTGTCGATCGGCACGAACAGGATGGCGTCGTAGTGCTGGGTCACCATGTTTTCGATCTGGTTGTTCTGGGTCAGGGCGTCGTAGTTGCCGTCGAAAATGGTCAACTGCACGGTGCCGTCCTTGACGGCCGGGTGTTCCTTCAGCTCGCGCACCCAATTCTGCATGAACTGACCCTTGAGGCCGTAGACGGCCGCGCCGATCTTGTAGGACTTGCCTTCGGCGGCCAGGGTGATACTGCTGGCAAGCAGGGAGAGGGCCGCCACGGCGGCCAAGGTGGTACCAAGTTTCATGAGTAGAACTCCGGTTATTGTTGTGGGTCGTTCTCTAGGGTTTTTTCTTGCGCCACACGTCAATCAGTACTGCGAACACGATGATCAGGCCCTTGGCGACCTGCTGGTAATAGGAGGACACGCCGAGCAGGTTCAACCCGTTGTTGATCACGCCGATCAACAGCGCACCAAACAGCGTGCCGACAATGCTGCCGGTGCCGCCCGACAGGCTGGTGCCGCCGATCACCACTGCGGCAATCGCGTCCAGCTCATAGGACACTCCGGCCTGGGGCAGGGCGGAAGTGGTGCGGGCTGACAGCACCACGCCGGCCAGCCCGGCGAGCAGGCCCGAAACCACGTACACCGAAAACATCACTTTGCGTACGCCAATGCCGGAAGTGCGTGCGCTCTTTTCGTTGCCGCCTACCGCGTACACATAACGGCCGTAGGTGGTGTAGCGCAGCACCATCCAGAAGATCAGCGCGACCACGGCAAAGATGATGATCGGCACACCAATCGGGCCGATCTTGCCGATGCCCAGGGCCAGGTAGGCGTCGGGCAGGTCGGTGATCGGGCTGCCGTCGTTGAGGATGAATGTCATGCCTCGCGCCACGCTGAGCATGCCCAAGGTCGCCACGAAGGGCGGGATCGACAGGTTGGCGACCATGAAGCCGTTCACTACGCCGAGCATCGCCCCGGCAAACATCCCCGCGCTCACGGCGGCCAGCAGGCCGTAGCCCTGGGTGGCAACCATGGCGCTGCACAGCCCGGCGAAGGCCAGGATCGAGCCCACCGACAGGTCGATGCCCTTGGTCAGGATCACGTAGGTCATGCCTACGGCCAGGATGCCGTTGATGGAGGTCTGGCGCAGGATGTCCATCCAGTTGCGCCAGGTCATGAAGTATTCGCTGGAAAATGCCATCACCCCGCACAGCAGGATAAACACCAGCGGCAGGCCGAAGCGGTCGATGGAGAGGCGCAGGCGATTGCGCGGCGCGGCGGTAATCGGAGCAGCAAGGGTTTTGGCATTCATGAGGCAAGACTCAACAAGGCTTCCTGGGAAAGGGCGGTGTCAGTACTGATGGTCACCAGCCTGCCGCCTTTGAATACGGCGATGCGATCACTCAGGTGCAGCAACTCGGGGGCTTCCGACGACACCACGATGGCCGCGCCGCCGGCCCTCACGAACTGGTCGAGCAGGTGGTAGATCTCCTGCTTGGCACCTTCGTCGATACCGCGGGTCGGTTCATCGCACAGCAGGCACACCGGCTCGGTGGACAGGCATTTGGCGAGCACGACTTTCTGTTGGTTGCCGCCGCTCATGGAGGCCACCGGCAGGTCCAGTGACGTGGTCTTGATCTGCAGGCGCTTGACCATGTCGCGGGCCAGTTGGGTTTCCTTGCGCGCATTGATCAACGACCAGTTCGACAAGCGCTTGTAGGCCGACAGGGCAATGTTGGAAAGAATGCTGCCGGTCAGCACCAGGCCGCTGTCTTTACGGTCTTCGGTAACCAGGGATACGCCGGCATTGATCGTGGCCTTGGGCAGGCCGATCGGCATGGGCTTGCCGTGCAGGGTGACGCTGCCGGAATCCGGTGTGGTCAGGCCATAGATGCAATTGAGGAATTCACTGCGCCCCGACCCCATCAGGCCATAGATACCGAGGATTTCCCCCTGGCGCAGTTGCAGGCTGATGTCGTGGAATTCGCCGGCGCGACTCAGGTTGTCCACTTGCAGGCAGGTACTGGCGGCGCATTCGCGGCCGACCTTGTGGTCGATGCGCGTCAGTTCCTGGCCGACGATGCCGCGCACCAGGTGGTTGCGATCGATATCCGCCATGCGCCCGCTTTCCACAAAGGCGCCATCGCGAAAGATGCTGTAGTCGTCGGCGATCTGCGCCAGCTCGCTCAGGCGGTGCGACACATACACGATACCGGCACCTCGGGCGGTAAGCCGGCGGATCGCCTTGAACAGGGTTTCAGCCTCGCGCTCGCCGATGGCCGAGGTGGGTTCGTCCATGATCATCACCTGACAGTCATGGCTGAATGCCTTGGCGATTTCCACCAGTTGGATCTGCGCCACGCTCAGGCGGTGCATGGGCTGGGTCGCGTCGACGTCGAACTCCAGGCTTTCAAGCAGCTCGCGGGTGCGACGGTTGAGGGTCTTGCTGTCGACGATGCAGCCGGCGCGGCGCGGTTCGCGGCCCAGCCAGATATTTTCGGCGACGGTCATGTAGGGGATGGGCTCCAGCTCCTGGGTGATCATCGCGATCCCCGCCGCCAAGGCTTCGCCTGGGCGGTTGAACTGCACCGGTACGCCGTTGAGCAGAATGGTCCCGGCGTCACGTTGGGTGATGCCCATCAGGATACTCAGGAACGTCGATTTGCCTGCGCCATTGCCACCGCACAGGGCGTGGACGCTGCCGGCCCGCAGCGAGAGGCGCCCATCACGCAGGGCAGGCACCCCGGCATAAGCCTTGGCGACGTGTTCAGCCTGGAGCAGTAATGGCGTAGCCATCGGCGTGTCCTCGTGCTGTGAATTCTTATTAGGTCGCACAGTCATGTTCTGCTGTGATCATATGTGTATCAAATGAAATTTTGATCAGTCAATCTCTTTCATTAAAAAGCCATGATTCTGGTCATGAGTGGCAATATCGCCTTTTTAGACCGCTTTGACTGCTGGGTCAGTTAGAACTTGCTTGACAGGAAGGGGTGAATGCAAGCGAAATGACTGAGATAAATTTCATTGAGTGATCATATGATCAGTCACAAGCATAAACACGGCAGCGGAGTCAGACGCCATGAACACACCTTTCCCGGTGGCTATCGGATGCGATGAAGCGGGTTTCGAGCTCAAGGAGCTGTTGAAGCGTCATATCGAGACGCTGGGTTATCCGGTCACCGACTTCGGCACTCATTCCACCGCGCCGGTGCTGTATCCGGATATCGCCCTGGCCGTGGCCAACGCCATTAATGCCGGTGAGCAACGCCTGGGTGTGCTGGTGTGCGGCACCGGTATCGGCATGGCCATTTCCGCGAACAAGGTATTGGGCATTCGTGCAGCCCAGGCTCACGATACCTACTCGGCGGAGCGTGCCCGCAAGAGCAACGATGCGCAGATACTGTCCATCGGTGCGCGAGTGATCGGTGCGGAGTTGGCCAAAAGCATCGTCAAGGCATTTCTGGAGTCGGAGTTCGAAGCGACGCGTTCCGGGGCCAAGGTCGAGCGCATCAATGCGATTGAGCGCGATGGGCATCAGTAGTGGACTAAACGGGGCAAGAGTCGGGAGAATGCGCCTTTGACGCCGAAACGGAAGCCCGTCCCCATGAGTGACAGTACCCAGCGCATTGCCAGCGATATCGATCAGATGACCGAAGTGGCGATGCTCTATTACCTTGAGAACGTCACTCAGGAAGCCATCGCCAAGCGCTTCGACCTGTCGCGGGCCAAGGTCAGCCGCCTGCTCAAGCGTGCGCGGGATGAAGGTATTGTCGAGGTGCGCGTCTTGCAGCATCCGGCGATGAACAACGAACTGGAGCGGGCGTTGGTGGAGCGCTTCAAGTTGGATCGTGCGTTGATCGCGGTCGACCATAGCGACCCCGACACCCAGCGCTCGGCAGTCGCCAGCCTGGTGGCCAACTACCTGAACAAAACGTTGAGCGATGGCATGATCGTCGCCGTAGGCATGGGGCGCAATGTCGGCGCAGTGGCCGATAACGTCTTCCTGCCGGTGACGCGCAACTGCACATTTGTGTGTGCTATCGGTGGTTCGCTCAAGGCCGGCGAATACATGAACCCTGACCATATCTGCCGGCGCCTGGCGCTGCGCTTTGGTGGCGAAAGCGAAAGTCTGTATGCCCCTGCCTTAGTGGCCAACCCGGAATTGCGGGGCGTACTGATCAACAACGACACCGTGCGTTCCACGCTGGACCGCGCCCGGCGCGCTGACATCGCGTTGATCGGCATTGGCGATATGAGCGAAAACAGCAATATGGTGCGCATGGGCTGGTTCTCGCCCCAGGAGATTGCCCAGGCGCGGTTGTCCGGTACGGTCGGGGACATGATGGGCTATGACTTCATCGACATTCATGGCCAGCCGGCGGTCAACGCCATTCAAGGGCGGGTGATCGGCTTGACGGTACAGGAGCTGGTCCGCATTCCGGATGTGGTGGCGATTGCCAGCGAAAACACCAAGGCGGCGGCGACGCTGGGTGCGTTGCGCTCGGGGGTGATCAACACGCTGGCAACGACGGTTACCAACGCTCACACCATCCTGGCGCTGGATGATGCCACCCGTAAAGGCTGACTCAGCCGAGATCGGAATGAGGGTGGGGCGGTGCGATGATTCGGCTGGTTCCCGATGGAGGCGGATCAGTCGGTAGATAGGTTGACTGACAGGCTGTCATCGGGAGCAAGCCCCCTCCCACAGGGTGGCGGGGCGGCGTTGAGGACAGGTTTTGTAATAGTTTTGCGTTGTAGGAAATTTGTGTTCAGGCTGTACGATTCAAGTCCTTTTATGATTTCAGGACCTGCATGAACACCCTCTCGGAGCCTCCCAGTCGTCTTTCCCCAAGACCACCATTGCCGCTGTTCCAGCTGAAACCCTACCGTATTGCGCCTGCTAACCTTGTCCCGGTCCATCGACCGCACATTGCCGTGCCCGGCATTCTGAAAAATTCTAAAGAGGTTCTATAAATGGAGTGGTTAGCGGACCCCACGGCCTGGCTCGGCCTGTTGACGTTGATTGTGCTGGAACTGGTGCTGGGTATCGACAACCTGGTGTTTATCGCGATCCTGGCCGACAAGTTGCCGCCGGAGCAGCGCGACCGTGCGCGGTTGATCGGTTTGTCCCTGGCGTTGCTGATGCGCCTGGGCCTGCTGGCAAGTATTTCCTGGTTGGTGACCCTCACCCAGCCGCTGTTCGA
The DNA here is from genome assembly GCF_022836895.1 of Pseudomonas palleroniana. Classification (NCBI taxonomy): domain Bacteria; kingdom Pseudomonadati; phylum Pseudomonadota; class Gammaproteobacteria; order Pseudomonadales; family Pseudomonadaceae; genus Pseudomonas; species Pseudomonas palleroniana. Next base: position 3,258,859 of record NZ_CP092411.1, read on the forward strand.
GGTGTTCGACAAGAGCTTCTCCGGCCGTGACCTGATCATGCTGTTTGGTGGCGTGTTCCTGTTGTTCAAAGCCACCATGGAACTGCACGAGCGGCTGGAGGGCCATGTGGCCCAGCGCTCGGGCAATGTCGCCTATGCGATGTTCTGGCCGATCGTGGCGCAGATCGTGGTGCTCGACGCGGTGTTCTCCCTGGATGCGGTGATTACCGCCGTGGGCATGGTCGACGAGTTGGCCGTGATGATGATCGCGGTGATCGTATCCATCGGCCTGATGATTGTGGCGAGCAAGCCGCTGACCCGTTTCGTCAACGCGCACCCGACGGTGATCATGTTGTGCCTGGGCTTTTTGATGATGATTGGTTTTGCCCTGACCGCCGAAGGCTTGGGCTTCCATATTCCGAAGGGCTATCTGTATGCGGCGATCGGTTTCTCGATCCTGATCGAACTGTTCAACCAGATTGCCCGTGCCCGTCGCAAGAAGTCGGCGCAAGGTACGCTGCCGGTTCGCCAGCGTACTGCGCATGCGGTCATGCGCTTGTTGGGTGGCCGCAGCCTGGCGGTGGAAGGCATGGATGACGACGTGGCTGACTTGCTGGGCGAGCCCGACGCCAGCCAGGGGCCGTTATTTGATCGGCGCGAGCGCGTGATGATCAGCGGTGTGCTGCAACTGGCCGAGCGGCCGATCCGCACGTTGATGACGCCCAGGGCCAAGGTCGACTGTATCGACCTGGCGGACGATCCCGAGACGATTCGCCTGAAGCTGATGCATTCGTCCTACTCGCGTTTGCCGTTGATCCGCCACGGTGCGGTGGATGAACCGCTGGGCTTTGTGCACAAGAAGGAGCTGCTCAAGGAGTACTTGGCCGGTCATGAGCCTGAACTTGAGCGCCTGGCGCGCCGTGCGATCAACCTGCTGGAGAGTTTTTCGATTCTCAACGCTCTGGAGCAGATGCGCCAGGAATCCACCCACATTGCCTTCGTGATCAACGAGTTCGGCGATTTCATGGGCGTGTTGAGCATGACCGACATTCTGGAGTCCATTGCCGGTGAATTGCCCGATGCCAGCGAAATCGAGGGGCCGGATATCGTCGAGGAAGGCAACGGCTTCCGCGCCAACGGCGCATTGACCCTGAGCCAGGTCAGTCAGCGCACCGGCTTCAATGCCGTGGCCACCGAGGATTACCAGACCCTGGCCGGCCTGGTGATGAGCCTGCTCGACCGCCTGCCGGTGGTGGGCGACAGCCTGGAACATGCAGGCTGGCGCCTGGCGGTGGCGGCGGTGGAGGAGCGGCGGGTCACGCAGGTGCGCCTGATACCCCTGGCTGGGCATAGCGGCTGAATATCGCTTCGATGGTTTGCTCCTGGGTTTCCCAGGGGCCAAACCCTTTGAAGACTTCCTTGAGTTTGCCATCCACATGAGTGACCAGGGTCGGGGTGCCCTTCACCGGCTCAAGCCGCGGGGTGGTTGCCGTATCAAGCACCAGGCTCTTCACCCTGTGTTCATAGGCTTTGGCGATGGGCTCGAAAAGCTGCACGGCACGCACGCACGCTGGGCAGGTCGCTGAAACAAACAGCAGGAACACCGTCTCGTACGCGGCCAGTATCGAGTGATAGTCCTCATTGCTGTTAATGACCTCTTTAGCGATTCCCATGATGATGTCCCTGTCGACGGATGGTTTTCGGACCAACGCTAAGCTCAGGGATTTCCCGCGTCTACTGTCAACCTTCACAGGTACCTGCACCTCACGCGTCGCGGTCGCGCTCCAGTCGCTCGCGTTCCTTGCGCGCCTGGCTCGCACATTTGCGGTATTCCTCATTGTCCCGAGAGGCCTTGGCCTTGCGATAGCCGTGGTGGTTCTGGCTGGTGTAGTTGGTGTCGAAGGCTTCCTTGAGTTTTTGCAGTTCTTGCGTGCATTCGTGGCGGTCGCTGGCGGCTGAAACGCTGCCGGCGGCCAGAAAGCTGAGCAGAACCAGAATAAGGCTGAGCTTCATCAGTGAGGTCCTTGTGGGGCGGCAATCTGCCAAGGCTAGTCCAGCGCAGGCGTTTTTGCACCGGTGTGGGCGCACTCGAAGGGGGCGCGGTAACACGCTTGTGACGCACTTTGCTGGAGCAATCACTGGGTGGTGGGGCATTGGGTAGCAAGGTGGCCTTGGGTGCTGGCGCAACGCCTTCTACGGCTATTTGAATTAGCGCCCTGATTTATAACGCATTTATCCCGATCATATTTTTCTGCTAACGCGTGTGGCACACTTTCTGCTGTCTATTCCGTTGTTACAAACCAAGTTCCGGTATAGCGGAATACACAATCCCTGGAGTGCTTGTCATGCATCACCGACCTTCCGTGTTTAAAGCGTGTGTTTTTCTCTTCGCCGCATCGGCTTCCCTCGCAAGCCTGGTGCAGGCGGCGGACAGTAAGCTCGATGATGTGCTCAAGCGTGGGCATCTGATCGTGGGTACAGGCAGTACCAATGCGCCGTGGCACTTCCAGGGAGCGGATGGCAAGTTGCAGGGGTTTGATATCGACATCGGCCGCATCGTGGCCAAGGGATTGTTCAACGACCCGAGCAAGGTGGAGTTTGTGGTGCAGTCCTCCGATGCCCGTATTCCCAACCTGCTGACCGACAAGGTCGACATGAGTTGCCAGTTCATCACCGTTACCGCCAGCCGTGCGCAGCAGGTTGCCTTTACCTTGCCGTACTACCGCGAAGGGGTGGGCCTGCTGTTGCCGAACAACAGCAAGTACAAAGAGATCGAAGACCTGCAGGCCGCCGGCGACGGCGTCACCGTGGCCGTGCTGCAAAACGTGTATGCCGAAGAGTTGGTGCACCAGGCACTGCCCAAGGCCAAGGTCGATCAGTACGACAGCGTCGACCTGATGTACCAGGCCGTGAACTCCGGTCGCGCCGATGCCGCCGCCACCGACCAGTCTTCGGTCAAGTACCTGATGGTGCAGAACCCTGGTCGCTATCGCAGCCCGGCCTATGCCTGGAGCCCGCAAACCTATGCGTGTGCCGTCAAGCGTGGCGACCAGGACTGGCTGAACTTCGTCAACACCGCGCTGCATGAAGCCATGACCGGCGTGGAGTTCCCGACCTACAAAGCCTCGTTCAAGCAATGGTTCGGCGTAGATCTGCCGGAGCCTGCGATTGGTTTCCCGGTTGAATTCAAGTGATGTGTAAACCGCGGGCGCCGCACATGGCGCCCCGTTTCAGGTACTGCCGACCATGAACTATCAGTTGAACTTTGCCGCCGTGTGGCGCGACTTCCCCAGCTTGCTGGCAGGGCTTGGCCTCGGCCTTGAGCTGGCGTTGCTGTCGATCGCCATCGGCTGCGTGATCGGCCTGATGATGGCGTTTGCCATGCTGTCCAGGCACCGTGCGTTGCGCCTCTTCGCCTCGGTGTATGTGACGGTGATCCGCAACACGCCGATCCTCGTGCTGATCCTGTTGATCTATTTTGCATTGCCCAGCCTGGGCATCCGTCTGGACAAGATCCCGTCGTTCATCATCACCTTGTCGTTGTACGCCGGTGCCTATCTGACCGAAGTGTTCCGCGCCGGGCTGTTGAACATTCCCAAGGGTTTGCGTGAAGCCGGCCTGGCCATCGGCTTGGGTGAGTGGCGCATCCGTGCCTACATCACGGTGCCGGTGATGCTGCGCAACGTGCTGCCGGCGCTGTCGAACAATTTCATTTCGCTGTTCAAGGACACCTCGCTGGCCGCCGCCATCGCGGTGCCCGAACTGACTTACTACGCCCGCAAGATCAACGTCGAGAGCTACCGGGTCATCGAAACCTGGCTGGTCACGACGGCGCTCTATGTGGCCGCCTGTTACCTGATTGCCATGCTGCTCCGTTACCTGGAACAGCGTCTGGCGATCCGTCGTTAAGGAGGGTTTCCATGTACGAATCTCCCAGCTGGTTGCACGAGTTGTGGGTCGCCCGGGATACCCTTTGGGCGGGGTTTGAAACCAGCGTGTATTGCTCGGCGCTGGCGATTGTTTTCGGCACGCTGATCGGCATCGTCGCCGGGTTGATCCTGACGTACGGCAAGTTCTGGATGCGTGCACCGTTTCGTCTGTATGTCGACCTGATCCGCGGTACGCCGGTGTTCGTGCTGGTGCTGGCGTGTTTCTACATGCTGCCGGCCCTCGGCTGGCACATCAGCGCATTCCAGGCCGGCGCGGTCGGGCTGACGTTATTCTGTGGTTCCCACGTCTCGGAAATCGTGCGCGGCGCACTGCAAGCCATTGCGCGTGGGCAACTGGAGGCGGGCAAGGCCATCGGCCTGACGTTCTACCAGTCCCTGGGTTACGTGCTATTGCCCCAGGCGCTGCGCCAGATCCTGCCGACCTGGGTCAATTCCTCCACGGAAATCGTCAAGGCCTCGACCTTGCTCTCGGTGATCGGCGTGGCCGAGTTGCTGCTCAGTACCCAGCAGGTGATCGCACGCACCTTCATGACCCTGGAGTTCTACCTGTTCGCGGGTTTTCTGTTCTTTGTCATCAACTACGCCATCGAGCTGTTCGGGCGTTACCTTGAAAAGCGGGTGGCCTTGCCATGAATCAACCTCAAACCCAGCAACCGCTGCTGAACATCAGTGGCCTGCGTAAACAATACGGTCAGGTGGAAGTGCTCAAGGGCGTCGACCTGTCCATGCAACGCGGTAACGTGGTGACGTTGATCGGCTCCAGCGGCTCGGGCAAGACCACGCTGTTGCGCTGCGTCAACCTGCTCGAAGAGTTCCAGGGCGGGCAGATCACCCTGGACGGCGAGTCCATCGGCTACAGCGAAGTTGCCGGCAAGCGTGTGCGCCACCCCGAGCGCGTGATCGCCCAGCATCGGGCGATGACCGGCATGGCGTTCCAGCAATTCAACCTGTTCCCGCACCTGACGGCGCTGCAGAACGTCACCCTTGGCCTGCTCAAGGTCAAGAAGATGAACAAGGATGAAGCCGTGGCCCTGGCCGAAAAATGGCTGGACCGCGTCGGCCTGCTGGAGCGGCGTAACCACTTCCCCGGGCAATTGTCGGGCGGCCAGCAACAGCGCGTGGCGATTGCCCGCGCCATTGCCATGAACCCCAGCCTGATGTTGTTCGATGAAGTCACCTCGGCCCTCGACCCGGAACTGGTCGGTGAGGTGCTCAGTGTGATCAAGGGCTTGGCGGAAGAGGGCATGACCATGCTGCTGGTCACCCACGAAATGCGCTTCGCCTATGAAGTGTCTGACAAGATCGTATTCATGAACCAGGGGCGCATTGAGGAACAAGGTTCGTCGAAGGATATCTTCGAACGCCCGCAATCGCCGCGCCTGGCTGAATTTTTGAAGAACATTCGTTTTTAATCAGGAGTTATTTTATGAGCATTACTCGTTACGGCACCGGCAGCACCGCCGGCGGCGGCCAGCCACGTCCTTTTGCGCGTGCGGTGGAAGCGGACGGTTGGCTCTACGTCTCGGGCCAGGTGCCGGCGGTGGACGGTGAAATCATCACCGGCGGCATCGTCGAGCAAACCCGGCAGACCCTGCGCAATGTGGTGGCGATCCTCGAAGAGGCCGGTTACGAACTCAAGGACGTGGTCCGCGTTGGCGTGTGGCTGGAAGACCCACGGGACTTCTGGAGTTTCAACAAGGTCTTCGGCGAATACTTCACCCCGGAACACGCTCCGGCGCGGGCCTGCGTACAGGCCAGCATGATGGTCGATTGCAAGGTCGAGATCGATTGCGTGGCCTACAAGAAAAAAGGCTAAATGCCCCGACTCTAAATGATTGTTCCCACGCTCTGCGTGGGAACGCCGCCTCGGACGCTCTGCGTTCGCTTCTGTGACGCAGAGCGTCACGGTCTGCGTTCCCACGCGGAGCGTGGGAACGATCAATAACTCGGACCGATTACTGTTATGACCGAAGACACCATCAAACGCCGCGCCAAAGGCCTGGACCGTGCATTCGATATCCTCGATTTTCTCAAGGAAGTCGGCCAGCCCCTGCGCCCGAATGATATTGCCAACGGCATCGGCAGCCCCAAGTCCACGGTCTACGAGCTGGTCGCCTCCTTGCTCGAGCGGCGCATCCTGGAAACCGTGGGCAAGGACGGCCATGTCTACCTGGGCCGCCAGCTGTATTTTCTCGGCCAGGCGCACCTGCGCCATTTCGACCTGACCCGCGAGGCTGACCATGCCTTGCAGGAAATCGTCAGCCAGACCCGCGAAACCGCGCAGATGTGCCTGCTCAACGGGCGCAAATACACCGTGGCGCTGATGCGCGAAGGCGAGCGGCATTTCCGCATTTCGTCGGACATCGGTGAAAACGCGCCGATCCCATGGACCGCGTCCGGGCGCCTGTTGCTGGGGCACTTGAGCGACCAGCAGATCATCGACTTGATCGACCCCGACGACTTTATCCTGCCGGACGGCCAACGCTTGCCGCTGGAGACGTTCCTGGCGCAAATCCGTCAGGCCACCCTCGACGGGTTCTTTTCCTTCGACAGTGTGGCCGACACCTTTACCCATTGCTTTGCCGCCCCGGTCAGGGACGCGCAGGGCGTCAGCATCGCGACGCTGTGCATCGTCGCACCGCGTGCGGATGCCATCACCCATTACCACGACTATCGCCGGGTGCTGATCGAAAGCGCCAACAACCTGGCCCGTCGCATCAACGAATAGGAGCATGTCATGTCTGCCTTCAATGCTGTCGAAAAGGGCGCCGCCGCAGTGGGAGCCCACCTGGTCCGTGATGTCAGCCTGCCGGCGCTGGTGCTGCATCGCGACGCCCTGGCACACAACATCCGCTGGATGCAGGCGTTTGTCAGCAACAGCGGCGCCGAGCTCGCGCCCCATGGCAAAACCAGCATGATGCCCGCGCTGTTTCAGCGCCAGATCGCGGCAGGCGCTTGGGGCATCACCCTGGCCAACGCCGTGCAAACCCGTGCGGCCTATGCCGGTGGTGTGCGCCGTGTATTGATGGCCAACCAGCTGGTGGGCGCACCGAACATGGCGCTGATCGCCGACCTGCTGGCCGATCAGGATTTCGACTTTCACTGCATGGTCGACCACCCGGACAATGTCGCCGACCTGGGCCTGTTCTTCGCCGCCCGTGGCCTGCGCCTGAACGTGATGATCGAGTACGGCGTGGTCGGAGGCCGTTGCGGTTGCCGCAGCGAGCAGCAAGTGCGTGACCTGGCCAAGGCGATCAAGGCGCAGCCGGCGCTCGCGCTGACCGGCATCGAAGGGTATGAAGGCGTGATCCACGGCGAGCATGCCGTCAGCGGCATTCGCGAGTTCGCCGCCAGCCTGGTGCGTTTGGCGGTGGAGCTGCAAGACAGCGGCGCTTTCGACCTGCCCAAGCCGATCATCACGGCATCGGGCTCGGCCTGGTATGACCTGATCGCCGAGTCTTTCGAAACCCAGAACGCCGCCGGCCGTTTCCTCAGCGTATTGCGGCCGGGCAGCTATGTGGCCCACGACCATGGCATCTACAAAGAGGCGCAGTGCTGCGTGCTCAACCGCCGCAGCGACCTCGACGAAGGCTTGCGCCCGGCCCTGGAAGTCTGGGCGCATGTACAGTCGCTGCCTGAACCGGGCTTTGCGGTGATCGCCCTGGGCAAGCGCGATGTAGCCTACGACGCCGGTCTGCCGGTGCCGCTCAAGCGCTACAAGGCCGGTATTGTGCCGGCGCAAGGTGATGATGTGAGCGCGTGCAAGGTCACGGCGGTGATGGACCAGCATGCGTTCATGACCGTGGCGCCGGGGGTCGAACTGCGCATCGGCGATATCCTCTCGTTCGGTACTTCGCACCCGTGCCTGACCTTCGACAAGTGGCAAGTCGGCTGCCTGGTGGATGAGCAGTTGCAGGTGATCGAGTCCCTGGAAACCCGCTTCTGAACCGAGTCGCTCCTTTCGCGAGCACGCCCGCCCCACCGTTGAAATGCATTCCAAATGTGGGAGCGGGCTTGCTCGCGATGAGGCCATCAGCCACACCCGAGACCATCGCTATGAGCACCCATCCGCACATCGCCCTGATCGGCGAATGCATGATCGAATTGCAACACCGCGCCGACGGCAGCCTGCACCAGAGCTTCGGCGGTGACACCTTGAACACGGCGGTGTACCTGCGCCGTGAGCTGGGCGAAAGCGGCAGTGTCGACTACGTCACCGCGCTGGGCGATGACAGTTTCAGCGATGCCATGTGTGCCCAGTGGACACAAGAAGGCGTGGGCCTGGGCATGGTCCAGCGCTTGTCTGGGCGCTTGCCTGGGTTGTACTGCATCCAGACCGACGCCAACGGCGAGCGCAAATTTCTCTATTGGCGCAACGAGGCCGCCGTGCGTGATTGTTTCACCACGCCTGCGGCCGAACCGATCCTCGCGGCCTTGCCGGGCTACGACGTGGTGTATTTCAGTGGCATCACCCTCGCGGTACTGGGCGAGGTCGGGCGTCAGCGCTTGCTGCAGGCCCTGATCGAAACCCGTCGACGCGGCGGCAAGGTGGTGTTCGACAACAACTACCGCCCCCGGCTGTGGGCCACTGTCGAGGCGGCGCGCGCGGCGTATCACCAGGTCATGGCCGAGGTGGATATCGCCTTGCTGACCGAGGATGACGAACGTGCATTGTTTGGCTATGCCGACAGTGAGCAGGTGTTCGCAGCGTATCCGAGGTTGGCCGAGGTGGTGCTCAAGCGTGGGGCGGATGCGTGTCTGATCCGTTGTGATGGCGAGCGTTTTGCGGTGCCGGCCTTGAAGGTGGAGAGGGTGGTGGACACCACGGCAGCGGGGGATTCGTTCAGTGCGGCGTATCTGGCTTGTCGGCTGAAGGGTGGCTCGCCTGAGCAGGCGGCTTTGGCTGGGCATCGATTGGCTAGCCGGGTGATCCAGGTGCCAGGGGCATTGATTCCCAGGTGAATGGCCGCCTCTGGCGGATCGGGAGCAAGCCCCCTCCCACAGTTGTGGGAGGGGCGGTGCGACGGTTCGACTTGCTCCCGATAGCGGTTTGAAGTCGAACACTCAGTCGCGGTAGAACACCTGTACCAGGTGGTACCCGAACTTGCTCTTGATCGGCCCGTGAACCACCTTCACCGGTTTCTTGAAGATCACCGCATCGATCGCCCCGACCATCTGCCCTGGCCGTACTTCGCCCAAGTCGCCGCCGCGCTTGCCCGAAGGGCAGGTGGAGTACTTTTTGGCCAACACATCAAACGCTTCGCCCTTGGCGATGCGTTGCTTGAGCTGTTCGGCTTCTTCACTGGTTTTCACCAGGATGTGACGGGCTAGGGCTTTCATCTTGTTACCTTGCAACGGTCAAACGTCAGGGCGCGCGATTATGCCTGAACTCAGGCGTCAACGCCGATCATGCTGCGGATTTTCGTGGCCAGTAACTCGATGGAAAAGGGTTTGGCGACCATGTCCATGCCGTCTTCCAGAAAGCCTTGGCGCTCGGCGGCTTTTTCGGCGTAGCCGGTCATGAACAAGACCCGCAGGCCCGGGCGGTGCTGGCGGGCGATTTCCGCCAGTTGCCGGCCGTTCAGGCCCGGCAGGCCGACGTCGGTCACCAGCAGGTCGACACGCAGGTCCGATTCCAGCAACGGCAGCGCCGTGCGTGCATCGCCAGCCTGGTGCGCGGTGTAGCCCAGTTCACCGAGCACGTTGACCACCAGCATCCGCACGGCAGGGTCGTCCTCGACCACCACGACGGACTCACCAGCCAATGCCAGCGGGGCTTCGCTCAAGTTCGCGGGCTGGCGGCTTTCCAGTGCGGTGCCATGCAGGCGCGGCAGGTACAGGCGCACGCAGGTGCCCTGGCCCGGTTCGCTGTGAATGGTCACATGGCCGCCGGACTGCTGGGCAAAGCCGTAGATCATCGACAGCCCCAGGCCCGTACCCTGGCCGATGGGCTTGGTGGTGAAGAACGGGTCGAAGGCTTTGGCGAGGATTTTCGGCGCCATGCCGGTGCCGTTATCGCATACGCCGAGCATCACGTAATCGCCGGCCTTGACCGGTTCCAGGGTGGTGATATCAGTGCCGTCCAGGTAGCTGTTGGCGGTTTCGATCAGCAATTCGCCGCCGTCGGGCATGGCGTCGCGCGCGTTGATCACTAGGTTGAGCAGGGCGTTTTCCAGTTGGCTGGCGTCGGTGTTGACCGGCCAGATGTCCTTGCCCAATTGCACCTTGAGCGTGATATGCGCGCCTTTGGTACGGCGGAACAGATCTTCCAGGGAGGCCACCAACTGGTTGGGATCGATCGGCCGACGGTCCAGCGACTGGCGCCGTGAAAACGCCAGCAGCCGGTGGGTGAGGGCGGCCGCGCGGTGGGCGGAGGACACCGCCGCGTCGGTGAAACGGCCGATTTCGTCGCTGCGCCCGGCGGCGATATAACGCTGCATCAGGTCCAGGCTGCCAATGATGCCGGTGAGCATATTGTTGAAGTCGTGGGCGATGCCGCCGGTGAGCTGGCCCACCGCCTCCATCTTCTGCGCATGGCGCAGTGCGTCTTCGGCGCGCTCGCGCTCGAACATTTCGTTTTGCAGGCGCTGGTTGGCCTCGGCCAGCGCCTGGGTGCGCTGGGCCACGCGTTCTTCAAGGTTTTCGTTGAGGTGACGCAAGGCTTCTTCAGTGAGGATGCGTTCGGTCTCGTCGATCACAAAGATGTAGAAGCCGTTGACCGAACCGTCATTGCTGAAACGCGGCAGGTACTTCATCAAGGCGTGGCGCGCCCGGCCGTCGCGATGCGGGGTGATGGTCAGGAAACTGCAGGCCTTGCCCTTGAGGGCGGCGGCGATCTTGTCGGCGCGCCCGGCATACACCTCGTCGCCGAGCACTTCACGGATGCTTTTACCGTATAGCTCCTGGGGCGTCAGGCCGTACCAGTCGAGGTAGGCGCTGTTGTTCAGGCGGAAGCGCTCTTCGTGGTCGACGTAGCCGATCAGCACCGGCATGGCGTTGATGATCAGCTGCAATTCGGTCTGGCTTTGACGCAGGGCCTGCTCGGTGTGCTTGCGTTCGGTCAGGTCCAGTGCGGCACCGAGGAAACGTGCCGGGCGGCCCTGCGGGTCCTTGTAGCAGCGGCCGCGGGCAAACACCCAGCGCAACTGGCCGTCGGCTTGCAGCAAGCGGTACTCCTCGGCGTATTCGGTGCCGAAGGTGATGCAGTGCTTGATGCTGCGCGCCACCATGCCACGGTCTTCGGGGTGCACGCCTTGCAGGTACGCGCTGATCGGCAACAGGTCGGCGTCTTGCGGGTCGACGCCGTGCAGGTAGGCGAAATGGGCGTCGGCGATAAAGCGGTCTTCGCTGATGTCCCAATCCCAGGTGCCTACCGCGTCGGTCGCGGCCAAGGCCAGCTGCAGGCGTTGTTCGGTGCTGTGCTGGGCCTTGAGGCTGTCTTCGGAGCGTTGCTGCAGTTCGAGGGTTTTGCTGCGGCGTTCGTTGGTTTCAATTGCGGTGACCAGGATGCCGGCCACCGTACCGTGCTCATTGCGTACTGGGCTGTAGGTCAGGTCGAGCCAGATCTCGGTGTCGCGGTGATTACGCTGCAAGACGAAGCGCTGTTCACTGAAGGTGCGTACCTGCCCGCCAAGAACCGCGTCATAGATCGGCGCAGCGAAACTCTCAAGCTCCGGCCAGGTTTCATGTGCCGGTCGGCCCAAGGCCTCGGGGTGCTTGTTGCCGGCGAGCCGGGCGAACCCATCATTGTAGAGTTGGGTCAGTTGGCTGCCCCACAACAGCAGCATCGGCATCGGTGAGTGGACGACGATATCGACGGCGGTGCGCAGGCTTTGCGGCCAGTTAGCCGCATCACCGAGAGGGCTTTGCGCCCAGTCCAGCCGCGCGATCAAGACTGCTGCTTCGCTGTCGGTGGATGTTCCATTCATGAAAAAAACCCTACGCTTGACGCTTTGAAATACGACAAAAGCCGATTATCCCGTGAGAGGGGAACGGCTGACTACCCACGAAAAATAGCATGCATTGGGCGTTTGTCTTCAAATCAGTGCGTCAAGCTGAAACCTTTCCGCTTCATGTCGCCAGTTCAGGGCGGTCGCGAAACTGCGCCAGGGCCTGCGGGTTGGCCAGGGCGTCGGTGTTTTTCACCGGCTCGCCGTGAACCACATTGCGCACCGCCAATTCGACGATCTTGCCGCTGATGGTGCGCGGGATATCGGAGACGGCGAGAATCCTCGCCGGCACGTGGCGCGGTGTGGTGTTGGCGCGGATTACCTGGCGGATCTGCTGTTGCAGGGCGTCGTCCAGCTCGATACCGTCATTGAGGCGTACGAACAGCACCACACGCACATCGTCTTGCCAGCGTTGGCCGATGGCCAGGCTTTCCTGGACTTGCGGGATTTTTTCCACCTGGCGATAGATCTCTGCGGTGCCGATCCGTACGCCGCCGGGGTTGAGCACGGCGTCCGAGCGCCCGTGGATCAGCAGGCCGCCATGGGGGCGCTGCTCGGCGTAGTCGCCCTGAGCCCACACCCCGGGAAACTGACTGAAATACGAGGCGCGCAGTTTCTGCTGGTCCGGATCGTTCCATAAGCCGATCGGCATCGCCGGAAAATGCCGGGTGCACACCAGCTCGCCTTTTTCGCCGATCAACGGCCGGCCGTGTTCGTCCCACACTTCGATGGCCATCGCCAGGCTCTTGCACTGCATTTCGCCGCGCCGCACCGGCAGCACCGGGTTACCGATCACAAAACAGGAGACGATGTCGGTACCGCCCGACATCGACGCCAGGCACAGCTCGGGTTTGATCTCGCGGTACACATAGTCGTAACTGTGGGGCGACAGCGGCGAACCGGTTGAAATCAGGCCCTTGAGGCTGCGCAGATCATGACTCAGGCGCGGTTGCAGCCCGGCTTTTTCCAGGGTGGCGAGGAATTTCGGGCTGGTGCCGAACACGCTGATGTGTTCCGCATCGATCAGGTCGATCAATCGCTCAGGCCCAGGGTGGAATGGCGAGCCGTCATATAGCACTGCGGTTGCGCCAAGGGCCAGCACCGACACCAGCCAGTTCCACATCATCCAGCCACAGGTGGTGTAGTAGAACAGGCAATCATCCCTTGACAGGTCGGCATGCAGGCCGTGCTCCTTGAGATGGGTGAGCAGCACGCCGCCGGTGCCGTGGATGATGCATTTGGGCACGCCGGTGGTGCCGCTGGAATAGAGGATGTACAGCGGGTGATCGAACGGCACGGCCACAAACTCGGGCTCGCCGCCAGGTTGATAGAAGTCGTGCCACAGCGTGACCCTGGCTCGGCTGCGGTAGTCGTCGACCCGCGCCTGAGGCCGTGCGTACGGCACGATGATCAGCTGTTCGAGGGACGGCAGGCGTTCGAGGATTTCATTGAGCTTGGCGCTCTGGTCGATGTCTTTGCCGGCATAACGGTAACCGGCGCAGGTGATCAACACTTTGGGCTCGATCTGGCCGAAGCGGTCGATCACGCCCTGGGTGCCGAAGTCCGGCGACGAACACGACCAGATCGCGCCGAGGCTGGTGGTGGCCAGCATGCCCACCAGGGTTTGCCAGGTGTTGGGCATGCACGCGGCGACGCGGTCGCCCTGGGTTACGCCGGCGTCGCGCAGGCTGCGCTGCAAGCCGGCGACATGCTGGGCGAGTTCGGCGTAGGTCAAGGCTTCGCGGTGGCCATCCTCACTGATGGCGACCACGGCCGGGTGCTCATCGCGGCGGCGCAGCAGGTGTTCGGCGAAGTTCAGCGTGGCGCCGGGAAACCACTGGGCGCTGGGCATCTCGGCCTCTTCGATCAGCGTCGCAATGGGCGGGCTGCGAAACGCTACGTCGAAATAGCTGACGATGGCTTGCCAGAAATCCGGGCGCTGGTCGATGCTCCACTGGTGCAGGGCGGGGTAATCGTCGAGCTGCACGCTGTAGCGTTGGTTGATATAGCGGCGGAACTGGTCCATGCGCGTGTTGGCGATGCGTTCCGGGGAGGGTTGCCAGAGGATGTCGGACATAGGCGAATCTCTTGTTCGTCAACGACGATCAAATAGGGGCGGCGGGCTTGGTCGCCCCTATTTGAATCTTCAGTGCCTGGATTACTGCGCCAGCCAGCCGCCGTCAATATTCCAGGCCGCGCCGCGTACCTGGGCACCGGCTTCGCTGCACAGGAACAGTACCAACTCGCCCAACTGCGGCGGGGTGACAAATTCCAGCGACGGTTGTTTTTCGGCCAGCAGGTCGTGCTGCGCCTGCTGCGGATCGACACCCGCGGCGGCACGATCGTCAATCTGCTTCTGCACCAGCGGTGTCAGCACCCAGCCTGGGCAGATAGCGTTGCAGGTGACGTTGCTGGTGGCCGTCTCCAGGCCCACGACTTTGGTCAGGCCGATGACGCCGTGCTTGGCCGCCACATAGGCCGCCTTGCCCACCGAGCCGACCTGGCCGTGCACCGACGCGATGTTGACGATGCGCCCCCAGCCCTTGGCCTTCATCCCCGGCAAGCTCAGGCGTGTGCTGTGGAACACCGAGGACAGGTTGATTGCGATGATCGAGTCCCAGCGTTCCACCGGGAAATCTTCTACCGCCGCCACATGCTGGATACCGGCGTTATTGACCAGGATATCGACGCCGCCGAACTCACGCTCGGCATAGGCGATCATGTCGGCGATCTGCGCCGGATCGCTGACGTCGGCCGGGTGGTGGCCGACCTTGCCGCCGAACGCCTGTACCTGGGCGATCACCGCGCTGGCATCGCCGAAGCCGTTGAGGATCAGGTTGGCGCCGGCCTTGGCCAGGCTCAGTGCGATGCCCAGGCCGATGCCGCTGGTGGAGCCGGTAACCAGGGCGGTCTTGCCATTCAAAGTCGTCATGAAAACCTCACACAATGCCGGTGGCGTAGAAAGTACCAATCACCACGAACACCGCGAGGGTCTTGATGAGGGTGATGCCGAAAATGTCCTTGTAGGCTTCGCGGTGGGTCAGGCCGGTGACCGCCAGCAGCGTGATCACCGCGCCGTTGTGGGGCAGGGTGTCCATGCCGCCGCTGGCCATGGCCGCGACCCGGTGCAGCACTTCAAGCGGAATATTGGCCGCGTGGGCCGCCGAAATAAAGCTCTCGGACATCGCCGCCAGGGCGATGCTCATGCCGCCGGAGGCGGAACCGGTGATACCGGCCAGCAGGGTCACGGTGATCGCCTCGTTGACCAGTGGGTTGGGGATACCCTTGAGCCAGTCCGCCAGCACCAGGAAGCCCGGCAGCGAGGCAATCACCGCGCCGAAGCCGTATTCCGATGCGGTGTTCATCGCCGCCAGCAAGGCGCCGCTGACCGCACTTTTGCTGCCTTCGGCGAGCTTGCTCTTGATCGCCGACCAGCCGAATGCCAGCACCATCAGGATGCCCACCAACAGTGCCGCCTGCACCGCCCAGATCGCGGTGAGCTTGGCGATTTCGGTGGTCACTGGCGCGCTCATGCCCGGCAGGCTGAGGCTGTGGGTCTTGCCGTACCATTGTGGAATCCAGTGGGTGAACAACAGGTTCATCACGCCCACCAGAATCAGCGGCGACAGGGCGATCCAAGGGTTGGGCAGCCTCAGGTTTTCGGCGGTTTCCGGTTCGTTGCGCAACTCGGTGCCATAACCCTCAGCGGCGCGTTGTGCCTTGTTGCGCTGGCGTGTCAGGTAGAGCATGCCGGCGCAGAACACGAAAATCGTGCCGATCAGCCCCAGCCACGGCGCCGCCCACGCCGTGGTGTTGAAAAAGGTGCTGGGGATGATGTTCTGGATCTGCGGTGTGCCGGGCAGGGCGTCCATGGTGAACGAGAACGCGCCGAGGGCGATGGTCGCCGGAATCAGGCGCTTGGGGATATTGCTCTGGCGGAACATCTCGGCGGCGAACGGGTACACCGCGAACACCACCACGAATAGCGACACGCCGCCGTAGGTGAGCAGGGCGCAGACCAGCACGATCACCAGCATCGCCTGGCGGGTGCCGAGCAGGCGGATCGCTGCGGCAACAATCGAACGCGAAAAGCCCGACAGCTCGATCAGCTTGCCGAACACCGCACCAAGCAGGAACACCGGGAAATACAGTTTGATGAAGCCGACCATTTTCTCCATGAACACCCCGGTAAAGGCAGGGGCGACGGCGGAGGGGTCGGTGAGCAGTACCGCGCCGAGGGCGGCGATGGGCGCAAACAGGATAACGCTATAGCCACGGTAGGCAGCCAGCATCAGCAGCGCCAGGGCTGCCAGGGCAATGATCACACTCATGGTGTGTCTCCAGATTGTTATTTTTGTGGGGTGGTGCTTTGGAGAGGAGCTATAGCTAGATGTGTGCCAAAAATCTAACTGGTTGATATATAAAAGAAATTTCCGGCGGGTGACTGATGATTTGAATTTTTGTCTCTAATCTGAGACAGGTGAAAATCCACTGTGGGAGGGGGCTTGCTCCCGATAGCGGTATGCCAGGCAATAAAAATGCTGACTGGAGCACCGCTATCGGGAGCAAGCCCCTCCCACAGGAGGAAGTCTCTATTATGAGAGCTTTGTCTCTTTATTGAGATTGGATGATGCCCAGCGCCACCATCTTCTTGTACAGCGTCGACCGCCCAAGCCCCAGGCGCCTGGCCGCCTCCACCACATTGCCGTCACAGGCTTGCAGTGCGCCCGTGATCACCTGCCGATCAAAGCGTTCCCGTGCAGCGCTGAACGACTCACCCTCGATCGCCCGCAGCGTACTGCGCTCCACCGGGCTGAACGTACCGATCGCCGCTCGAATGTCTGCGGCATTCAACACCAGGTCATCACTCAACAACGCCGCACGCTCCAGCACATTGCGCAGCTCGCGGATATTCCCCGGCCACGCATGTTGCGCCAGCAACCCCAAGGCCTCGGGGGCGAGTTCGTGGCGGCTGAGCAGTTCTTCAAGAATCGCCTCGCTCAGCGCCGGGATGTCCTCCAGGCGCTCACGCAAGGGCGGCACCTGGATCGGCAGCACGTTGAGCCGGTAATACAAGTCCGCACGAAACTCACCGCGCTTGATCGCCGCTTCCAGGTCCATGGAGGTGGCGGCGATCACGCGTACATCGCTGTGCAGCATCTCGTTGGAACCAACCGGTTCATATTCCTTTTCCTGCAGCACCCGCAGCAGTTTGCTTTGCAGCGGCAGCGGCATATCGCCAATTTCATCGAGAAACAGCGTGCCGCCCTGGGCGATCTGCAGTTTGCCGGGGCGCCCCTTACGGTCGGCGCCGGTAAACGCGCCGGGGGCGGTGCCGAAGAATTCGGCCTCCAGCAGGTCTGCGGGGATGGCCGCGCTGTTGATACTGACGAAGGCTTTGCTCGCCCGATTCGAAGCGCCATGAATCGCCTGAGCGAGCAGCTCCTTGCCGGTGCCGGTCTCGCCAAGCAGCAATACCGGTGACTCGGCACTCGCACTGCGGCGTGCCCGGCGTTTGACTTCCAGGCTGGCAGTGCTGGTGCCGATAAAATGGGCGAAGTTGTACTTGCTCTGACGCTTGCGCAGCAGCGAGCGGGTCGACGCCAGCTCCTGTTGCATGCTCAGGTAACGTTCGATCATCGGCGACAGGTTGCGCAGTTCATCAAACAGCGCAAAGCCAATCGCCCCGATCACTGCCCCGGCTTCGTCATGGATCGGCAGGCGCATCACCACCAGCGGGCCTTTGGGCGTGTCCTGGATATCCAGCAGAATCGGCCGGTCGGTGCGCACCACTTGGCGCAGCAGGCTGTTGGAAATGACCTTCTCACAGGGCTGGCCGATGGCTTCGTCAGCGCTGTTGAGCCCGAAGCGCTTGGCGTAGCGCTCGTTCATCCAGACGATATTTGCGTCGCGGTCGACAATCACCGTGCCTTCACTGGACTGCTCGATGATCTCGAACAGCGACTGGATCGCCTGGCCGCGAACCTGTTGGTAGTCCTTGAGGCTGGTACTCATGCGTGCAGAATCCTGTAGGCGCGAGCTTGCTCGCGAAAAACATCAACGATAACGCAGCGCTGCCCGATACCCCGTGTCGCCTATTTGTGCTTCGCGAGCAAGCTCGCTCCTACAAGGGGATGTGCGCCGCTGCCAGCAGCTCTTTGGTGTAAGGGTGTTGCGGTGCATCGAACACGTCGTGGCTCGCGCCGCGCTCCACCACTTTGCCGTCCTTGATCACAATCATGTCATGGGCCATGGCGCGTACCACGGCCAGGTCATGGCTGATAAACAGGTAGGTCAGGCCGTATTTTTCCTGCAACTCACGCAGCAACGCTACCACCTGTTTCTGCACTGTCCGGTCGAGTGCCGAAGTGGGTTCGTCGAGCAGCATCAGTGCAGGCTTGAGCACCAATGCGCGGGCGATGGCGATGCGTTGACGCTGGCCGCCGGAAAACTCATGGGGGTAACGATGCCGGCTCTCTGGGTCGAGGCCCACATCCTTGAGCACCTGGATCACCTGGGCGTCGCGATCTTCCAGGCTGCACGGCGCATGCACTTCCAGGCCTTCGCTGATGATCTGCTGCACCGACATGCGCGGGCTGAGGCTGCCGTAAGGGTCCTGGAACACCACCTGCATCTGCTTGCGCCACGGGCGCATCTGCTGAGGGTTCAGCGGGTCGAGGGCCGCGCCCTGGAAGCGGATGCTGCCGGTGGACTCCAGCAGGCGCAGGATCGCCTGGCCCAGGGTGGATTTGCCCGAGCCAGATTCGCCGACAATCCCCAGGGTCTTGCCGCGCTGTACGCTGAGGCTGATGCCATCCACTGCGCGCAGGTAGGTCTTGCGTCGAAACAGACCGCCGCCGAGCGGGAATTGCACGCTCAGGTCGTCCACCTGCAACACCGTTTCGCGTTCATCACGGCACAGCACATCACCGCTCGGCTCGGCGTCCAGCAGCAGGCGGCTGTAAGGGTGCTGCGGTGCGTTGAACAAGGTCTGGCAGTCCGCCTGCTCGACAATGTCCCCGGCGCGCATCACGCACACGCGTTGAGCAATGCTGCGGACCAGGTTGAGGTCGTGACTGATCAATAGCAGCGACATGCCCAGGCGTTCCTGCAGGGACTTGAGCAGCAGCAGGATCTTGCGTTGCACGGTGACGTCCAGCGCGGTGGTCGGTTCGTCGGCGATCAGCAGTTCCGGCTCGCACGCCAGGGCCATGGCGATCATCACCCGCTGGCGCTGACCACCGGAGAGTTGGTGCGGGTAAGCCTTGAGCCGCTCCCGGGGCTTCTGGATGCCCACCAGGTCGAGCAATTGAAGGATGCGCGCCTGTGCCGCCTTGCCGCCCAGGCCCTTGTGCAGCAGCAAGGTTTCGCCGATCTGTTTTTCGATGCTGTGCAGCGGGTTGAGGGACGTCATCGGCTCCTGGAAGATCATTGCAATCCGGTTGCCACGCAGCTTTTGCAGGGTGGCTGGCGACGCCCCGATCAACTCCTGGCCACGGTACTTCACCGAGCCTGTGGTGCGCGTACCGGCTTCGGGCAGCAGTTGCAGGATCGAATGCGCCGTCACCGACTTGCCCGAGCCCGATTCACCCACTAGCGCCAGGCATTCGCCAGGACGGATATCCAGGCTCAGGTTGCGCACCACGGTCTGGCCGCTGAAAGCGACGCTGAGGTCGCGGATTTCGATCAGGTTCATACGGCGTCACTCATGAACGTGGGTCGAAGGCATCACGTAATGCCTCACCGATAAAGACCAGCAGCGACAAGATCAGCGCCAGGCTGAAAAACGCCGTCAGGCCCAGCCAGGGCGCTTGCAGGTTCTGCTTGCCCTGGGCGATCAGCTCGCCCAGGGAAGCGCTGCCCGCAGGCATGCCGAAGCCGAGGAAATCCAGGGCGCTCAAAGTGGAAATCGCCCCGGTCAGGATAAACGGCAGGTAGCTCAGGGTGGCGGTCATGGCGTTGGGCAGGATATGCCGGCGAATGATTTTGCCATTGCCCAGGCCCAATGCCCGTGCGGCCTTGACGTATTCCAGGTTGCGTCCGCGCAGGAACTCGGCACGCACCACGTCCACCAGGGCCAGCCAGGAAAACAACGCCATGATCCCCAGCAGCCACCAGAAATTCGGCTCGACGAAACCCGAAAGGATGATCAGCAGGTAGAGCACCGGCAACCCGGACCACACCTCGAGGATGCGCTGGCCGAGCAGGTCGATCCAGCCGCCGTAAAAGCCTTGCAATGCGCCGGCAGCGATGCCGATAGCGGCGCTGATGGCGGTGAGCGCCAGGGCAAACAGGATCGACACCCGGGCGCCGAAGATCACCCGCGCCAGTACATCCCGTGCCTGGTCATCGGTGCCCAGCCAGTTCACCGCAGACGGTGGGCTGGGGGCGGGGCGGGTCAGTTCGTAGTTGGGCGTGTCGTCGCTGAACGGAATCGGCGGGAACAGCATCCAGCCGCCGTCCTGCTTGATCAGCTTTTGCACGTAGTCGCTGCGGTAATCGGCCTGGAACGGCAACTGCCCGCCGAACTGCTGTTCGGTGTAGCGCTTGAAGACCGGGAAATACAGCTCGTTCTTGTAGCTGAGCACCAGGGGTTTGTCATTGGCGATCAGCTCGCCGCCCAATGTCAGGATAAACAGCCCGATAAACAGCCACAGTGACCACCAGCCGCGACGGTTCTTCTTGAAACGCTCGAAACGCCGACGGGCCACGGGGGAAAGATTGAGCATCAGGCGTTCCTCGCGGCGAAGTCGATACGCGGGTCCACCAGGGTGTAGCAGAGGTCACCGATCAGTTTTATCAAGAGCCCGAACAGGGTGAAAATAAACAGCGAGCCGAACACCACCGGGTAATCGCGGGACACCGCCGCTTCGTAGCTCATGCGGCCCAGGCCATCGAGGGAAAAGATCACCTCGATGAGCAGCGAGCCGGCAAAGAACACCGCGATAAACGCTTGGGGAATGCCCGAGATCACCAACAACATCGCATTGCGGAACACATGCCCGTACAGCACGCGTCGCTCGCTCAAGCCCTTGGCGCGGGCGGTCACCACGTACTGGCGCGTGATTTCATTGAGGAACGAGTTTTTGGTCAGGATAGTCAGCGTGGCGAACCCGCCGATCACCAATGAGGTGACGGGCAAGACCAGGTGCCAGAAATAGTCGGCGATTTTGCCCACGGTGCTCAGCTCTTCGAAGTTTTCCGACACCAGCCCGCGCACCGGGAACCAGTTCAACGAAGTGCCGCCGGCAAAGAGCACGATCAGGAACATGGCGAACAGGAACGCCGGCATGGCATAGCCGATGACAATCGCGGTGCTGCTCCACACGTCGAAACTGCTGCCATGGCGCACGGCCTTGCGAATCCCCAGGGGGATCGACACCAGGTAGGTGATCAGCGTGGCCCACAGGCCGAGAGAAATGGTCACCGGCATTTTTTCGAGGATCAGGTCGATCACAGTCTTGCCGCGAAAGAAACTATTGCCAAAGTCCAGTTGGGCATAGCTCTTGAGCATCAGCCACAGGCGTTCCGGCGCGGGCTTGTCGAAGCCGTACTGTTTCTCGATGTCGGCGATCAGCTTCGGGTCCAGGCCCCGGCTGGCGCGCGAGCCGCCGCTGACGCTTTCGCCGGACGAGCCGCCGACGCCACCACCGCCGATCCCCTGCAAGTGGGCGATGGCCTGTTCCACCGGGCCACCGGGCGCGGCCTGTACGATCACGAAATTCACCAGCAGGATGATCACCAGCGTCGGGATGATCAGCAGCAGGCGCCGTACGATGTAGGCAAACATCAGTGGGTCGCTCCGCGTTTTTTCAATTCGGCGTTCATTTGCTCATTGGTCAACGGTGTCGGACTGATCTCCCACCAGGTTTCCAGGGCTTCGTCGTTTTTGGCCTCGATGGCGGGGCGGCCGAAGCGGTTCCACCAGGCTGCCGAGGTGCCGGGCGGGTAGTAGTTGGGAATCCACAGGTAGTTCCACTGCAGCACCCGGTCCAGGGCGTGAGCGTAGGTGAGCATCTGGGCTTGGGTGTCGGCTTTGACCAGGCCCTTGATCAACGTGTCGACGGCCGGGTCCTTGAGCACCGCGTAGTTGTTGGCGCCTGGATCGTAGGCCGCAGATGAACCGAAGTAGTTGTACAGCTCCATGCCGGGTGAGGTGGTGACCGGGAAGCCGATCACGATCATGTCGTAGTCTCGGGCCATGATTCGATTCACGTATTGGGAAGCGTCGATGCGCCGGATATTCAGGGTGATGCCGATCTGCGCCAGGTTGCGCTTGTACGGCAGCAGCAGGCGTTCCAGCCCGGCCTGTGCGCTGAGAAAGGTGAACTCCAGCGCTTCGCCGTCGGCGTTGACCAGTTTGTCACCGTCGGGTTTCCAGCCGGCTTCTTCCAGCAGGGCCAGCGCTTGCAGCTGTTTGTCGCGGATCATGCCGCTGCCGTCGGTGACCGGTGCCTTGAACACCTGGGTGAACACCTCGTCGGGCACTTGCCCACGCAAGGGTTCGAGAATCGCCAGTTCCTCCTGTGTGGGCGGTTGGCTGGCGGCCAGCGGGCTGTTGGAGAAGAAGCTCTGCTGGCGGATATACATATTGCGCATCATCTGCCGGTTGGCCCATTCGAAATCCCACAGCATTGCCAGGGCCTGGCGCACGCGGCGGTCCTTGAACATCGGTTTTTGCACGTTGAACACATAGCCCTGGGCCGGTTGCGGCATTTCCTTGGCCAAATGGGCGCGTTGCAGGCGGCCATCGTCCAGGGCCGGCCCGTTGTAGCCGATGGAATAGCCGGTGGCGGAAAACTCGCGGTTGAAATCATAGGCGCCACCGCGCAGCACCTGGCGGGCGACTTCGGTGTCGCCGAAATATTCCAGGCTCAGGTGGTCGAAGTTGTACAGGCCACGGCTGACCGCAAGGTCCTTGCCCCACCAGTTGGGGTCACGGGTAAAGGTGATGGTGCTGCCGGAGTCGATCTTGCTGATGGTGTACGGGCCACTGCCCAGTGGGGCTTCGTAGCCGCCACCGTTGGCGAAGTCGCGGGTTTTCCACCAGTGCTCGGGAAACACCGGCAGGGTGGCGACATCCAGGGGCAGGGTGCGGTTTTCATTGCTGGAAAAGTCGAAACGCACCTGGCGCTCGCCTTCGACTTCGACGTGCTTGACGTCGGCGAACAGCGTCCGAAAGCGCAGGCTGCCTCGGGTCATCAGCAGGTCGAAGCTGTAGCGCACGTCTTCGGCAGTGATCGGCGTGCCATCGGCGAAGCGTGCCTTGGGGTTGAGGAAGAAGCGCAAGGACAAACCGTCATCGGCGCGCTCCATCTTCTCTGCCACCAGGCCATACACGGTGTAGGGTTCATCCAGGGAGCGCTGGGCGAGGGGCGCATAGAGCCAGCCGTCGACCTGGGATACGCCGATGCCTTTGTCGATATACGGCAGCACATGGTCGAAGCGCCCGATCTCGATGGCCGAGCGCCGCAGGCTGCCGCCCTTGGGGGCCTCGGGGTTGACATAGTCGAAGTGGCTGAAGCCGGCGGGATACTTGGCCGGTTCGCCGTACACCGTCAGGTAGGTCTGCGGGGCCGCGATCACGGCGGTACTGGCCAGCAGCAGGGCCAGGGAGGTACTGAGCAGTCTGGAAAAAGCCAATCGCATTATCAGCCTTGAACGCCGGGTGAAGAAGAATAGGGATTTGTACGCTAACGGCATCCGTGTCGCCAGTCATCACATGCACAACGGCCCACCAAGAGGCGGGCCGTTGTTTATCGCATCAGCGCGGACGGGATCAGTCCTGGCGGCTGGTGACTTCCAGCAGGTGATAACCGAACTGGGTCTTCACCGGGCCTTGCACGGTATTGATCGGGGCGCTGAATACGACGGTGTCGAATTCCTTGACCATCTGGCCTGGACCGAACGAACCCAGGTCACCGCCTTGACGGCTGGAAGGGCAGCTGGAGTTGGCTTTGGCGATTTCTGCGAAATCAGCGCCGCCTTCGATTTGGGCCTTCAGTTCGTTGCACTTGTCTTCGGTGGAAACGAGGATATGACGGGCGGTGGCTTTGGCCATGGGAGTAACTCCTTGAATGAAAAGGGTGAGCCTACCGGATTCAGGCGGTTATTTCCTGGCAAAGTTCCGATCCGATGAACCAGCGGTCATCCATGAACGCCCAGGAACTGCCTGTGCTCAGCCCAGGACGATATAGTCATTTTGCTGAATGATGGGGCGATGCGAGCCTTGTACGAGGTGAATATAGCGGCCGTCCACCAGGTCGATGGGCAGGCAGTCGTCGACATCCATCACACGGTCGGTGTGGGCCAGAGACCAGTGGCTCAGCATCTTCTGTTTGCCTTTGGCCTTGGCTTCCTGCGGGTTGCGGGCCACGACCAGCACGTAGTGATGAGCTTCGCCAAAGGCGCCGGCTTCATAGCCGCCGAGGTTGATAAAGTACAACCGCTGGGCATCGGCGCTTGGCGCCAGGTGGCTCACTTCGACTTTCCAGCCATCCACACCATCGACCCCCATCCACGCATCGATATGCATACCGGACGGGCTGCCGAACCAGTTGTCGCGCAATTGCGGATAAGTGGCTTGCAGCGTATCCGCCACGGTAAAGACCACATCGTGCACTTCGATTCGGGCCCTGGGGTGCTTGCCCCCGAGCATCACTACAAACAGCATGGGAGAGCTACCTGGCGAGTGGGCAAAACGTAACCATACTTCGATTGAACCCTTCTGTCCGCTCAGTGCCACACTCTAGACCTGCGAACTCATCAGGAGATTGTCATGCGTACCATTGATCTGGCTGGCGTTCCTGTGCCGGTCATCGGCCAGGGGACCTGGCGCATGGGCGAAAACCCGGACCAGCAGCGCGCCGAAGTGGCCGCGCTGCAGTTGGGTATCGACGAGGGCATGCGCCTGATCGATACCGCCGAGATGTACGGCGAGGGCGGCGCCGAACGGGTGGTCGGCGAGGCCATTCGCGGCAGGCGTGACCAGGTGTTCCTGGTCAGCAAGGTGTACCCTCACAATGCCAGTCACCAGGGCGTTCCACGAGCCTGCGAAGCCAGCCTGCAACGCTTGGGCACGGACTACATTGACTTGTATCTGTTGCATTGGCGTGGCCAGTACCCCCTTGAAGAAACCGTCGAGGCGTTCGAGCGCCTGCGTGAGGCCGGCAAGATCGGCCGTTGGGGTGTCTCCAATTTTGATGTCGCCGACCTGCAGGAGCTGGCATCGCCGGCCTGTGCGACCAACCAGGTGCTCTACAACATCGAAGAGCGCGGTATCGAGTTCGACTTGCTGCCGTGGTGGCAGCAACACCATTTGCCGTTGATGGCTTATTGCCCAATTGCGCAAGGCGGTGAGCTGTTGTCCAGTTCCACGCTCAAGCAGGTTGCTCATCGCCATGGTGTGACGCCTGCCCAGGTTTGCCTTGCTTGGGTTTTGCGTCAGGAAGGGGTGATTGCTATCCCCAAGGCCGTCAAGCCCGAGCATGTGTGGCTTAATGCCGGGGCTGCGAAACTGGTGTTGGATGAGCATGATCTGGATGCGATTGATCGTGTATTTGGTGCGCCCAGGCGTAAGCATCCGTTGGCGATGGTGTAGCCCCTGTGGTGAGGGGGCTTGCTCCCGTGGCGGCCTATGGGCCGACAAGGGTGTCGGAATGGGTTGTGTACATATCCATTGCTGCGGTAACGGCGGCTTAGGGTTCCGCCCTTACGGCGGGTCACTTTTGGAAGAGCGCCAAAAGTAACCAAAAACGCTTTGCCCCACCACTCGGCACCTCGCTCAGGCTCGGTGTGCCCGAACACAGGCTTGAATCCGTGGGCCGCCGCCACGCGCCATCCATGGCGCGGGGCGGCTAACCCGGCGTCCTGCCGGGTTACCCACGGATTCAAACCTGCGTTCGGCCAGCGTGGTTTAACGGGGCGCCTGAGATCAAGATCCAAAGCAGATCAAAAGCAGATCTAGAGCAGATCAAAAGCAACATCAAAACACGACAGACAGTGCGTCACGGCCGTTGTTGCTGTAGGTACCCACGTCTCCAGCAGCAGGAGCGGCGCCTTCCCTGGCTGCCGGTCCTGCGTGAGCCTTACTTAACTGGCCACTGGGCTGCGCCAGTCGTCAGAGCCGGACGTGCCGGCGACTTCGTGGGTCCAGACGATTTTGCGATAGGTGAAATACACATCCTCCAGATGGGTGAAATGCGCGTTGTCGGGGTCCTGGCAATTGGGCATGCGCGATTGAATGTCCACGATGGTCGCGCCCTCGAGCTCCATGGTGAAGTAGTGTTCCTGGGTTCCGGCTGACGAAGTGCGGAACCATTCAAGCCGGCACGTCACTTCTTCGCCTGAGGTCAGTGCGCTGAATAGCAGCGGTGAGGATTTGTCGAAAATCTTGCTGATCATGAGGGGCTTATGTACCCGTTGCCCCGTCGGCTGGCCTGATTGCGGGTCGCGGGGAATGATCACCTGGTGAGCAAATGCCTGCACCAGGATCTGGTCTTCATGACCTTCCTGAAAAAGATTGCCTACTGAGTCCTGGGTGAATGTACCCGCCGTAATCAAACCTTGTTTGACGCCGGTGACGGAGAGGTACGCGGGTGTTGGCATGATTGGTTTCCTTGCCTGATTAAGTAGGGATTGCCGAACGGCTTCGTTGCCGGCCGGGCAAGTAGTTCCTATAACAAGAAGCGTGCCTGAAATTAGAAGGTGCAATGAAATAAGGGGGCGGAAGAGTTGAGCGGAGAATGTTGGAAAGTTGTGGTGAGGGTTTTGCCATTTTTTTCGGTATTTGTTTGCGCATATATGTGCAGTTAGTTGCTCATGCGATTCGGGCTGTAACTGTTGAATTCTGAGATGTGACGCGGTTTTTTTTGATCCGCTTGACTGTGCAATTTGTTGCGCAGGTCTCGGTTTTATTGGTTTGTAGGAAAATCCTTAAGTGATTTTTTGTTGCTTGATGATTGGCTCGGGCATGGCTAGTGTTCGCACACTTCATTCACTCGCTGGGTGAAAGTTAAATGGCATTCTGATGCGCATCTAAAGAGCGGTTAGTTTGTTTTTTTCTGTGATGGATAGTTGTGTGCGCCTCTAAAAATGGATTACTCGGAAAAGCTTTGCGACTATTACCTTGAATTGGCGCGGCGACCGTGTTCGCCAAACGCGTTTGCTGGAAGTGATATGCGCTTTTCAGGCGAGTTCGAGGCACTGGAAGCGGAGCTGGGCAAAGCGCATTCGATTCATGGCGCGAGCCTGCCCGATTGGCAGAAGGTCAGTGAGCTCAGCGAGCACTTTTTGCGTGAGCATTCCAAGGACCTGCGAGTCGCCGTCTGGTTGACCTGGGCCCTTCATCAGCGTGATTCATTCGCCGGACTGTTGGCGGGGCTCGCTCTGCTGCGGCATCTCTGTGAGCATCACTGGGTTGTGGTCTACCCGGTCAAGCCGCGTACACGCGTTGCCGCGTTGGGCTGGTTGGTGCTGCGGCTGGAGCAGCTCTTTGCGCAGGACCTTTCGCTTCTGGATCAGCGGCCGTTGTTTCAGGCGTTGCATGACCACCTCATCCGACTCGATGAGCTATGGGATCAGCATCTTGGAGCGGACGCACCCTTGTTGTTACCGATCCGCAGGCAGCTGTCGGAGCGCTTGGCACGTACTTCGCGAAGCGCGGCTGAGCCTGGCGGTGTCTTGAGTGTGATTGCCCAGGTCAAGCAAGCGACCACGCAATTGCTCAAGCCGGAGCCGGCGGTGAACAACGAAAAAGACGCGCACAAATTACTACGCGCCTTGCAGGAGCAGGCCCGTCCTTTGTGCGCCTGGTGGTTGCGCCAGAGTGCCAGTGACGTGCGTGCATTGCGCCTGAGCCGAACCTTGGCGTGGCTGACGCTCATCAATTATCCCGACGCCAATGGTGAGCGCGTTACGGCTCTGCGCCCGCTCTCCGCCGACAAACTCAAGCGTTGTCAGGAGCGCCTCAGCCAAGGTCATTACGCTGATCTGTTGCTGGAGCTTGAAGTCAGCCTGGCCGGTGCATTGTTCTGGTTTGACGGACTGCGTATGGCCTGGGAGTGCCTTGAGGCGTTGCAGGCAGAGCCCGCCAGGACCGAGCTGGAAATGCACTTTGCTTTGCTCCTGCAACGCCTGCCGGGCTTGCCTGACTACAGGTTCGACGACGGAACACCGTTCGCGGATCCGGCCACCTGTGAATGGATCACCCTGCATGTCATGCGTCACCTGCAAAGGACCGAGCCCTCCAGCGTTGTGCCCGATGTGGCAGGCGAGTCCTGGGACGCGGCCTTGCAGGCGGTGATGCCGGTGCTGCGCAAGGAAGGACTCAAGGCCGCGGTTGCTGTGCTCAAGCAAGGGCAGCAGGCGGCACGCGGCGAACGGGCCCGTTTCCACTGGCAACTCGCACTCGCCCGGTTGTGCATGCGGGCCGGCAAGCACGACCTGGGCAGGGTTCAGCTGGAACAACTGGACCTCGAATTGCAACGCGCCGGGCTCGAACGCTGGGAGCCGCAACTGGCTCTGCAAGTCGCTCGGCTGCTGTATCGCTGCTATGACCGCTTGCCACAAAGTCACGCCGTGCGCGAAAGCAAGGATCTCACCCATCGCCGGTTGTGCAACTTCGACCTTGAAGCAGTACTTGAATGAAGCCCGATCAAAAAGGAGAAACAACATGGCCAAAGACGGTTCGGTAGCCCCCAAGGAACGTATCAACATCACCTTCAAACCTGCGGTCGGCGGGGTTCAGGAGGAGATCGAGCTACCGCTGAAGTTGCTGGTGCTGGGGGATTTCTCCCAGCGTGAAGACCCGCGCAAGCTCGAGGATAGAAAGCCCATCGGCATCGACAAGAACACCCTTGACGAGGTGTTGGCGAAACAGGCGCTCAGCTTGACGCTGAGTGTGCCCAATCGCCTGCAGGAGGCGGCTGACGTCGAGGAGCTGGCCGTCGAGGTGCGGATCAATTCGATGAAGGATTTCAACCCGGCGAATCTCGTCGAGCAAATTCCCGCATTGCAGAAGCTGATGGTACTGCGTGAAGCGTTGATGGCACTCAAGGGGCCGCTGGGTAACACCCCCAGTTTTCGCAAAGCCATCGAACAGGCGTTGGCCGACGACGGTTCCCGCGCTCGGGTTCTGGCCGAACTCGGGTTGAACAATCCAGACGCCTGACATTTTCAGTAAAAGGACACTGACAGCATGACGACCACCCCAAGCAACTCGCAGCCCCTGCAAGGCTCCGCCGAGGGCAGCATCCTCGATAACATTATTGCCCAGACATTATTGAGCGCCGACGACGAGGCTTACGGCATCGCCAAGCGCGGCGTGTCGGCGTTTATCGAAGAGCTGGTCAAGCCGCACAACCGTGCAGAACCGGTCAAGAAACACCTGGTCGACCGGATGATTGCCGAGATCGATATCAAGCTCAGTCAACAAATGGATGAGATTCTGCATCATCCGGATTTCCAGGCGCTGGAGGCTTCATGGAGAGGGTTGCAGTTACTGGTCGAACGCACCGATTTTCGCGAGAACATCAAGATCGAACTGCTGAATGTCTCGCGCACGGACCTGCTGGACGATTTTGAAGACGCCTCGGAAATTACCCAGTCGGGGCTGTACAAGCATATCTACAGCGCCGAGTACGGCCAGTTCGGCGGTCAGCCGGTAGGCGCGATCATCTCCAATTATTACCTATCCCCCAGCGCACCCGATGTGAAGCTCATGCAATACGTCGCCAGTGTCGCGTGCATGGCCCATGCCCCTTTCATCGCCGCTGCCGGCCCGAGCTTCTTCGGGCTGGAAAGCTTCACCGGATTACCCGATCTGAAGGACCTCAGAGACCATTTCGAAGGCCCGCAGTTTGCCAAGTGGCAAAGTTTTCGGCAGAGCGAAGACGCCCGTTACATTGCCTTGACCGTACCGCGCTTTCTGCTGCGAACCCCGTACGATCCCCTGGAATGCCCGGTGAGAACCTTTGCCTACCAGGAAAACGTGGTCAACAGCCACGAGCATTATCTATGGGGTAATACCGCCTACGCGTTTGCCACACGGTTGACCGACAGCTTCGCGCGTTTTCGCTGGTGCCCGAACATCATCGGCCCACAGAGTGGCGGGGCGGTCGAAGATCTTCCCTTGCATCATTTCCAGAGCATGGGTGAGATCGAAACCAAAATTCCTACCGAGGTCCTGGTTTCAGATCGGCGTGAATATGAACTCGCGCAAGAGGGCTTCATTGCCCTGACCATGCGCAAGGGCAGTGACAACGCAGCGTTCTTTTCCGCCAGCTCAGTACAAAAGGCCAAGACCTTCGGCATCAGTGAAGAGGGCAAGGCCGCCGAGCTGAATTACCGGCTTGGCACCCAGCTGCCTTACATGATGGTCGTGAACCGCCTGGC
The DNA here is from genome assembly GCF_022836895.1 of Pseudomonas palleroniana. Classification (NCBI taxonomy): domain Bacteria; kingdom Pseudomonadati; phylum Pseudomonadota; class Gammaproteobacteria; order Pseudomonadales; family Pseudomonadaceae; genus Pseudomonas; species Pseudomonas palleroniana. The sequence goes on from NZ_CP092411.1 coordinate 3,289,130, forward strand.
CCATTACCTCAAGGTGCTGCAACGCGAGCAATTGGGCTCGTGGAAGGAGCGCACGGACCTGGAGCTGGAGCTCAACAAGTGGATTCGCCAATACGTGGCCGACCAGGAAAACCCCAGTGCCGAGGTGCGTGGGCGTAGGCCATTGCGTGCAGCGCGCATTGTCGTCAGCGATGTCGAGGGCGAGCCGGGCTGGTATCGGGTCAATTTGAGTGTGCGCCCGCACTTCAAGTACATGGGGGCAGACTTCACATTGTCCCTGGTCGGAAAGCTCGATAAAGAATGAGCGGAGGCCAGGGAATGCCCCATCGCAATAGCCTGTTCGAGCGCCTGGAATGTGAGGGCTCGAGCCGAACGTGCAGCGTGATGTCCGTCGCCGCACATCTGGGAAAAATGCTCAGTACGCGTGCAGGCAGTGTTCAGACATTGCCGGACTATGGTCTGCCCGACCTCAATGACATGCGGCTCAGCCTGCACGAGTCGCTGTCTCAGTCGCGCTTGCTGATCGAGCGTTTTATCCGGGCTTATGAACCGAGGTTGGCGAATGTACATGTCAGGGTGTCTCCCCGTGCTCGGGAACCCCTGGCCTTGGCATTTGCCATTGAGGCCGAAATGGCCATCGACGGTGTCAACCAGGCGGTCGTGTTTCATGCACGCCTGGATGATGCAGGACGGGTTGAGGTCGGCACCGATGGCTTTTAACCGTTATTTTCAGAGCGAACTCAGTGCGCTTCGCCAGCTGGGTCGGCGTTTTTCCGAGCGTAATCCTGCCTTGGCACCGTTTCTCGCGGAGCCGGGCCAGGACCCGGACGTCGAGCGATTGCTTGAGGGGTTTGCGTTCCTGACGGGTCGTCTGCGCCAGAAGCTGGAGGACGAACTGCCGGAGCTGGCGCATTCCTTGATGCATCTGTTGTGGCCCAACTACATGAGGCCCTTGCCGTCGTTCAGCATCCTGCAATTTGACCCTTTGAAACGCGCGGGCCCCAGTGTTCGTGTGGCGCGGGATACGGCAGTCGAGAGTCTGGCTATCCAGGGCGAGCGCTGCCGCTTTCGAACGTGCTACGCCACGGATGTCATGCCATTGCAACTGTGTGGCCTGGAGTACCTGTGCCGAGGCGAGGGCGCCTGGTTGGACCTGCGTCTGGTGATGAGTGCCGAAGGGCATTTCGGTGACTTGGTGTTCGACTCGTTACGCCTGCATCTGGCTGGCGACCGCTACGCGAGCCAGGCGCTTTATCTTGACCTGTTGCGCCATCTGGATGGCATCCATCTGTTGCTGTTGGACGAGGCTGGATCGCAGGTGACGGGGGCCGATGGCCAACCCATGACGGTAAGGCTCGGTGCCGGCCAGGTTCAACCGGTGGGGTTTTCCCAGGAGCAGGCGCTGATTCCCTATCCGCAGAACACATTCCGTGGTTACCGCCACTTGCAGGAGTACTTCGCATTTCCCGAGAAGTACCTGTTTGTCGATATTGCGGGGCTGGATGTACTGCACACACTCCCACGAGCATCGCTGGAACAGGTGCACGGCATGGTCATGCGTTTTGAATTGCGCACCCAGACATCCAGCCCCCTGCGGCCCACCCTGGACAACGTCAAGCTGTACTGCACCCCCATCATCAATCTGTTCAAGCTGGATGCGGTGCCCATTCGGCTGGATTGCAAACAGGATGAGTACCTGTTGATGCCCGGGGATTACACGCCGGGCAACGCGGCGGTGTTTGCGGTGGACCGGGTCATCGGCTGGCGTCCTGGCGGGTTGGGCTACCAGACGTATGTGCCGTTCGAATCGTTCGAGCATGACGGCGATGCCGAGTCTCTGGAGGCGCGTCCCAGCTACAGCATTCGTCAGCGCCTGTCGGTGCAGCATGACGGGCTCGACACCTGGATGGGATTCGGCCGTCGTCGCGAACAAGGTCATGAAACCGTATCGGTCGAACTGACCTGCACTAACTGCAACTTGCCACGGCGGCTGCGAGCAGGCGAGATCAATCAGCCCAGTGAGCAGACCCCGGAGTCATTGACGTTCCGAAACATCACGGCGCCCACCGCAAGTTTCGCGCCGCCACTGGATCAGGACTTCCTGTGGAAAGTCATCAGCAACATGTCGCTCAACTATTTGTCGCTGGCCGATATCAACGCCTTGAAAGTGATTCTCGAAACCTACGATCTGCCGCGTTATCACGATCGGCAAGCGTTGAAAGTCAGCCGCAAGCGCTTGGGTGCACTGCGTTCCATCAGCCACGAGGCTGTTGATCGATTGCATCGAGGGTTGCCCGTCCGGGGGTTGCGGGTGGACCTGAGCATCGACCCCCAAGGCTTTCTGGGGCAGGGCGACATGTTTGTGTTTGCGTCGGTCCTCAACGAGTTCTTTGCGCTTTACGCCAGCCTCAACTCGTATCACGAGTTGCGAGTCATCAGCACACAAGGAGATGTGTACCTATGGCCATCCCGGATGGGACAGCAACCCCTGCTTTGACCCTGATCTGCCAGGTTATCCGCGAGTACACGCTATTTCAGGCCGTGCTGCAGGTGATGGAACGATTGCGCGAGGCTCATCCGTTGCTGGATGACGACACGCTGTACGACCAACTGGAGTTCCAGGCCAATCCAGGGCTGGGATTTGCAGGGCATGACATTGACCGGGTGGAGTTCTTCAGGGAGCACGGGCAATTGCGTGCTCGCCTGCGCCTCAACGTATTGGGGCTGTTCGGTGCCGGATCTCCTTTACCGGCCTTTTATGCCGAGCAGGCCTTTGCCGAGCAGTCGAATGGGAATCCTACCCGCGACTTTCTCGACCTGTTTCACCATCGCCTGCAACGGCTGATGCTGCCGATCTGGCGTAAATACCGCTACCGGGTCTGTTTCCAAACGGGGGCCCGTGATGCTTTTTCCGAGCAGATGTTTGCACTGATTGGCTTGGGGGGCACTGCGATACGAGAGGCCTCGCAACTCGATTGCAAGCGTTTACTGCCTTACCTGGGGCTTTTGAGCTTGCGCGCCCACTCGGCCGCCTTGATTGAGTCGGTGCTGCGTTACTACTTCAAGCACGACCTCATAGGGATCGAGCAATGGGTCGAACGCACGGTGGAGATTACCCACCCACAGCGCAATGAACTCGGCCGCGGCAACAGCTCGCTCGGTCTCGACCTGGTGCTGGGGCACCGGATTGCCGACCGCAGTGGCAAATTCAGGGTGCACATTCTGGCGCTGTGTTGGCAGCGCTTTCACGAGTTCCTGCCCATGGGGCCTGCGTATCAGCCCCTGTGTTCGCTGGTGCGCCTGGCCACGCGTGACCCACTGGAATACGACCTGCGGCTGGTATTGGCGCAAGGGGAAGTGCGGGCGTTGTACATCGGTGAGAGCAATGTCTGTCGCCTGGGTTGGACCAGCTGGCTGGGAACCGAGCGCGCCGATGGTGTGGTCACCCTCTCCGGTAATTTTCATTAGGGACTGATGGTTATGATGAATGTGGACCTGCAACAACTGATCCGCACCTTGACAGCCCAGGCACGCCAGGACCTGGAGCGCGCGGCCGAGCGGTGCGTGATGCGCGGCGGTCGTGAAGTGTTAGTGGAAGATTTGCTCCTGGCCTTGCTTGAGCATCCCGAGGGAGTAATGGCCAAGGCGTTGGCAGACGCCAATGTCAACGCCGGTGAGCTGCATGCAGCCTTGCAGCCCCGCAGTGAGCAGAGTGCAACCCGCAACCCGGTCTTCGCGCAGGCACTGGTGTGTTGGCTGCAGCAGGCATTGATGGTTGCTCATGTTGAGTTGGGGCAGTCTTTCGTGGACCACGGCGCATTGTTGCTGGCACTCCTGCGTCACCCACTGGAGTACGCGGGCAGTGGTTATCACGAGGTACTGAGCGTCGTGGATGCAGATCGGGTACGTGATTTTCTGACGAGTCAGCCTGCCGAAACCGAACCGGTAGCCAGCGCTTCTCTACTGCAGCGTTTTACCCATGACCTGACCCGACAGGCGCGTGAAGGGTTGATCGACCCGGTGCTGTGTCGTGACGGGGAAATCCGCCAGTTGATCGAGATCCTGGTACGACGACGCAAGAACAACCCGATGCTGGTTGGAGAGGCCGGAGTGGGCAAAACGGCGATCGTCGAAGGGCTTGCTCGGCAGATCGTTGCTTCGCAGGTGCCTGCGGCTCTGAAAGGGGTTCGCTTACTGACCCTGGATATGGGCTTGTTACTGGCAGGTGCCAGCCTCAAGGGCGAATTCGAACGGCGTCTCAAAGGCCTCATCGATGAAGTGAATGCATCGCCGGAGCCGGTGATCCTGTTTATCGACGAGGCCCATACCCTGACCGGTGCCGGGGCACAGGCGGGCGGTGCCGATGCGGCAAACCTGCTCAAGCCGGCGCTGGCGCGGGGAGCCTTGCGGACCATCGCCGCCACCACCTGGTCGGAGTACAAGCAGTACATTGAGAAGGACCCGGCGTTGGCGCGGCGCTTCCAGCCAGTGTCGGTCGATGAACCCAGTGTCGAGGCGGCGGTGTCCATCCTGCGTGGCCTGGTTCCTGTTTATGAGGAAAGCCACGGCGTTTATGTTCGCGATGATGCTGTCGTCGCGGCAGCGCATATGAGCGCTCGCTATCTGGTGGGGCGGCAGTTGCCGGACAAGGCTGTGGATGTGCTGGACACCGCCTGTGCCGCGGTTCGCACGCGCCAGGCAATGCCACCTGAGGCGTTGCAGAAACTGTGTGTGGAGCTGGGCGAAGGTCGACGCCAACAGCGGGCGTTAAGTCGAGACACCGACCTCGGATTGCCCGTGGATACCCAGGCGCTGCAAGCCTTGAACCTGCGTCTTGAAGCGCTTGAGCGACAGCATCAGGCGTTGGAGCAGTCGTGCGGGCAACCCACTCAGAACCTTGAGGTGTGCCCGCATCAGGTGGCTCGCGTTATCAGCGCCTGGACCGGCATCCCGGTCGAGCAGTTGGCCCTTGAACCGGATGAAAAAATCCTCGGCCTGGCCGGCGCCCTGCGTAAGCGCATCCTGGGACAGGAGCACGCGGTGCAAGCCCTTGACCGCGCTTTACGTGCTGTTGCCGCCGGCCTGAACAACGCGGATGCGCCCGCAGGCGTATTTTTGTTGGTGGGGCCGAGCGGTGTCGGCAAGACTGAAACGGCACTGGCCCTGGCGGATCTTTTGTATGGCGGCGAGCGTTTTGTTACCACCATCAATATGTCCGAATACCAGGAGAAGCACACGCTCTCGCGCTTGATCGGGGCGCCTGCGGGTTATGTCGGTTACGGCGAAGGTGGGGTGCTGACGGAGGCCGTACGCCAGCGCCCTTACTCGGTGGTGTTGCTCGACGAGGTAGAGAAAGCCGACCCGGAGGTGTTGAGCCTGTTTTACCAGGTTTTCGACAAAGGGCGCGCCAACGATGGCGAGGGGAAGGAGATCGATTTTCGCAATACGTTGCTCCTGCTGACCTCCAACCTCGGCAGTGACCGCATCAGTGAACTGTGTGGCGATGGACGCCGGCCTGAGCCCCAGGTGCTGCAAGACGCGATCTACCCCGTCTTGCGCAACCACTTCAAGCCGGCCTTGTTGGCACGGATGCGCGTCGTGCCGTATTACCCGCTCTCAGGCGACGTGTTGGGTGATGTAGCGAAACTCAAGCTGGCGAATGTGGGCACACGCTTACATCAACGCAAGCTTGCATTCACCTACACACCTGAGTTGGTTGCGCATATGACCGAGCGTTGCGCCGATGGGGACAGCGGTGCGCGATACATCGATCAATGGATTGAGCGCCACTTGCTGCCACAGATGGTGGACGGCCTTCTCGACGCTACGGCCAGGGATGAGGCGATGTCCCGGGTGCATGCGAGCCTCGATGGGAGTGGCTGGCCCACCTGCGAGTTCAGCCAATGACCGACAATCGCTTTGCACAACAGCCCGGTCCGCAGGCTGATACCGATATCTTTCTGGATTGCTTCACACGCTTGGGGCTCGACTGCGATGAAACCTCACTGCCCGATGTGTGTGTCGCAGGCGCGGCGCGACTGAGCGGGTGTGAACTCAGCCAGTTATACCTGCTCGATGAAGTGAGCGATCGGCTCGATCTGATTGCCCAGCATATGCCCGGGAGTACGTGGCGAGCTGGCGCAGGCGAGTGTCCTGACCTGAGAAACCAGCAACTGCTGCATTACACCTTGAGCCAGGGGCGTGCGCTTGGCTTGGATACGGTGCAAAACAGTCTGTATGACATCGGTTTCTTGCCGGCCTTGGGTGCACCTTGGTGTGCCCTGTTGAGTGTGCCGCTGTTCAACCGGAGCGGTGGCGCCACGGGTGTATTGCTATGCGCCAGCCAGCGCTGCATTCAACTGCAAGGCCATGCAGCGGCGTTGGGGCAACTGGGTAGTTTTGCCTTGAACCAACTGCGGATGCTGCGGCAGATGCAACCGGTGCCCGGCGTTCCAGACCCGAGGCGCAGTGTGCCCCTGGCCGGAGCGTACGGCTTGATCGGCACCAGCCCGGCGATGGAGCAGACCTGCAAGTTGCTCGGCAAGGTCCTGCATTCCCCTTACACCGTGTTGCTCTGTGGCGAGACCGGTACCGGCAAGGAGGTGGTCGCCCGTGCCATCCATGCAGCCGGGCCGCGTGGCGGCAAAGCCTTCGTGGTGCAGAACTGCGCAGCGTTCCCCGAAGGGCTGTTGGAGAGTGAGCTATTCGGTTACCGCAAAGGTGCGTTCACCGGCGCCGAACGCAATTATGCCGGGCTGTTTGACGCGGCCGACGGCGGTACGTTGCTGCTCGATGAAATCGGCGATATGCCGCTTGCGTTACAGGCCAAGCTGCTGCGGGTATTGCAGGAAGGCGAGGTACGCCCGTTAGGCGCCAATGCGGCCCATAAGGTTGATGTACGCATCATTGCGGCCACCCATCGCGACCTGGCTGCGATGGTTGCCGAGGGTAGTTTTCGTGAAGATCTGTATTACCGGCTCGCTCAGTTCCCGATCCAACTGCCTGCCTTGCGTGAGCGCGACGGCGACGTGCCGTTGCTGGCGCGGCATTTCGCGCAGAACGCGTGCACGACTCTGGGGAGGGCGCCGGTGGGATGGTCGAATGCTGCCCTGGATCAACTGTTGAATCATCGCTTCCCCGGCAACGTGCGCGAACTCAAGTGCCTGGTCGAGCGCGCCGTACTGCTGTGTGACGACGACGTGATCCTGCCGACGCACCTGTCGCTGCCACCGACACCGGCCGCATCGGCTGGCGATGATGTAACGCTGCGCCAGCGCATGGAGCGGGTGGAGCGGGTGTTCCTGCTCGATTGCCTGCACAAGAACCGTGGCAATCGGACCCGCACCGCACGGGAATTGGGCGTCGCCCGACGCACGCTGCTCTACCGACTCGCTCGTTTGAACATTCCCCAGTGGGACGCGAGGGAAGAGTGCTGAGTGCGAACTTGAATCTTGCTGGAACACATGCCGCCTTCATCGAAATGAGCCGGCCTGCCTTTTCATTCTGGGAGAAACCAAATGCCTGACCGTCCATGGCAAGCCGTGGTGCTTGTGTTGTGTTTGCTGGGTGGCTGTAACGCCAACTACGTTTTCGATGACGCCGATTATCGACCGCTGGGTGACCCGCAGGCGATCACTCGTGGCCAGTGAATGGGAATGTCTGACGATGCAGCTCGTACTTGAAGTGTGTGGGAGCGATGGCGGCGCACCCGTGCCCTTGGCCCGTAAAGTCTTTGACCGTGTCGGCGGCGTGATTGGCCGCGGTTCCGGTTGTGACTGGGTGATTCACGATCCCAGTCGATTGCTTTCCAGCCACCATGGGTTGATCGGGTACCGCGAGGGCCGCTACTTCTTGACCGACATCAGTCGCAACGGGATTGGCGTGGCGGGCAGCCCCGAGCGCTTGCGCAAAGGACAGGCGCGCCCCATCAGCCATGGTGACGTTTTTCAGTTGGGGGCGCTGGTGATACGTGCCGGGTTGATGGAAGCACAGCGCGGTCCGGAAGCAGCGCTGGTCGGCGCGGGAGGACCGATCCCCGATGACGCCTTCCTGGGGCTTGACCCCTTGCAGACGCTGGACCTTGAACAGCAGCGGCAGGTTGCCTCGAATGAGCTGCAAGCCTTGAGCGAGAGCAGCGAAGAGCCGGGTGCATGGCAGGAACGACACGCGGCCGACAGGGCGTTTCTGGTCATGCCTCGCCGGGCGGAGCCGCCAGTGGAGGCCGCCACGGACGCAATTTTCGCGCCCGGTGCCGCCGTTGAGGAGCCGTTTTGGACGCCGTTTGCTGCTGCCCTGGGCATGGATCTGGACCACCTTGACGGACCGGGCCGTGCGGCGTTGGCTATCAAGGTGGCGCACCTTTTTCGCGTGGCGATCGAAGGGTTGCAACAAAATCTGCGCACCCGTGAAGCGCTGAAGAACGAACTGATGCCGGCATCTGCCGACAGGTCGGCGCAGAGGCAAAATCCCTTGGCGGTCTGTGTGGATACCCCGGCTGTATTAACCGCGATGTTAGGTGCGCAGGCGCTGGATCAATGCTCTGCCGAGCGCGCCATTACCCAGGCCCATCAAGACGGGCAAATCCATCAGGTGGCTCTGCTGGCGGCGTGTCGCAGTGCATTGCGTCACACACATGCCGTCTTCGCCCCTGGGCATTTGCTGTTGAGCCTGGAGTCCCAGCGCAAGCCTTCCAGGTTTTTCAGCGACGCTGGGTACTGGCGGGCTTACCAGCGCCATTACCAACGTCTTGCCGAGGACGATCAGTTCAACGATCCCCTGCTGGGCCGCGAGTTCACCAGGGCTTATGAGGAACAGGTACATCTGGCCTCAGCCCTGCACATCGATTATCCAGGATGATATTCATGCATCGCACACCCCTCAGATTCATGCTGTGCTTGTGCAGCCTGTTGGCCGGCTGCACGGCGCTGTCACCTTTGTCGACATTGACCAAACTGGATGTGGTGCTGACAGCCACCGAACAGGTAAACCCCGACCTTCACGATCGACCCTCGCCGGTGGTGGTGCACCTGATTGAACTACGTCATGCCGTAGCCTTCGAGAATGCCGACTTCTTCAGCCTGTATAACCATGCTGAACAGGTGCTGCCAAAGGATTGGGTGAGCAGTGAAGAGATCGAACTGCGTCCGGGTGACCGCCTGGCCCTCAAGCTTAGTGTTCGACCGGAAAGCCGTTTCGTGGGGGTACTGGCGGCCTATCGGGATTTGCCGCATGTGCAGTGGCGGCTGCTACTGCCAGTGACGCCGCGACACCTGAACCGTGCCGACCTGGTACTGGACAAAGCCGGGGTTCGTATTGCCGGCCCGCTCTCCGGCACGGAGATGCAATGACATGCAGGTTCACAAAGTCATCTGGCAGGAAGGCATGCTGTTACGGCCGCAGCACTTGCAGCACAACGACCGCTATTACCAGCAGCAACTCAACCGCACGCGCTTGTTGGGCAATGATGCGTGGGGCTTCCTGACGCTGGAACTCAATGAGCAGTACCTCAACCTGGGCAAGCTGGTGATCAACCAAGCCAGTGGCGTTTTGCCGGATGGCAGCTTCTTCGACCTGAGCGCAGTCATGGAGCCTCTGGTGCTGGACGTGCCTGCCGATTCGGGCAAACACGCGGTTTACCTGGCGCTCCCCCTGGCCACCGGCAATCAGGTTGAAACCCGTCAACCGTCCCAGAGCGAGGTGCTGGCCCGCTATATCGCCTGTGAAGTCGAAGTGGGGGATTCGAACGCCGGCATGGGTTCCCCTTGCCGGATCAACTGCGCACGCCCCGATTTGCGCCTTCTGCTGGACGAAGGGGAGAGCGATACGGGCTTCGTGAAACTCAAGGTCGCCCAGGTACTGGTGTCGTCGGGTGAAAGTGGTTTGAGCCTGGACAGGGAGTTCATGCCGGCCTTTATTTTTGTGCAGGACTGCGGGTATGTGTCGTCATGCCTGCAGGAGGTCATCAGCCTGCTGGCCAGTCGAGGGGATGCCATTGCTGCGCGGATGTGCGGCGAGGGTACGGCGGCCGGATCCCACGTGGGCGATTTCCTCATGCTGCAAGTGATCAATCGCACCGAGCTGGAGTTGCGTCATTACTTGAGCCAGCCTTTGGTGCGCCCTGAGACGCTGTTCCGGGCACTGGTGTCGTTGCTTGGTGAGTTATCAACGTTCACCCACGACAGCAAGCGTGCCCACCTGGACGTGCATTACCAGCATGCTGACCAGGCAGGCAGCTTCCGCGGCCTGATGGCGCAAGTGCGTGCCGCGTTGTCGGTCGTGCTCGAACAGCACGCCGTCGAGCTGACGTTGCAGCAACGTCAATACGGGGTGTTGGTCTGCCCGGTGAGCGACTTGAAATTGCTCGGCACTGCGACATTCATCCTGGCGGCGACTGCGCAATGTGACTCTGAGGAACTGCGCAATCGGCTGCCGGCCCATCTGAAAGTCGGCCCCGTCGAACGCATCCGTGAGCTGGTCAACCTGCATCTGGCAGGCATCAAGGTCAAGCCATTGCCTGTGGCACCGCGACAGATTCCATTTCATGCCGGCAAGACCTATTTCATGCTCGATATGAATGCCCACGACATCGCGCAGCTGGAGCAGTCAGGTGGCTTCGCTTTCCATGTAGGCGGGGATTTTGCCGGGATTGAACTCAACTTCTGGGCCATTAGGAATTGAACGCTATGGACAGTGACTACCCGCAGGACGAAAAGACCGTGCTGCTTGACCATGAAGGTCGCGGGCCGGCACAGGGGCCGATTACCGACTTTCCAGCGCCGCCGCGTTATGAGCAGTTGGAAGACCGGATGATCTATGCGGGCCATCTGTTGGGCGCGCAGCGTTTCAAGGTGGGCCTCAACCCCCTGGTGACGGCGGCCTGGGAGCTGTTGTCGGAGTTGGTCCAACTCAAGGGCTGCTCCGCACGTGAGCAACTGGATACGATCAACGACCGGTTATTGTCGGCGGTCACTCAATTCGAAGCCCGCAGCTTGCAGAGCGGCATCGAGAGCAGCCAGGTCATGTCGGCGCGCTACGTATTGTGCAGTGTCATTGATGAAGCCGTCGTCACCACCCCGTGGGGGGCCAGAAGCGAATGGTCGAAGATGAGCCTGTTAAGCCGTTTTCACCATGAAACCTTCGGCGGCGAAAAGGTCTTTCAACTCCTGGAACGATTGTCTCGCGACCCGGTGAAACACCTGGCCGTCCTGGAGTTGATCTACCTGTGCCTGAGTTTGGGGTTTGAAGGCAAATATCGGGTCATGGAGCGAGGCGGGCTGCAACTCGAAGCCATTCGCGATGGATTGTATCGACAGATCCGGCAAGTGCGCGGCGATCTGCCGGTGGAACCTGTGCTTCCTGCCAGGGACTTGTCGCGTCGCCGCAGGCCGTTACGCCTGATTCCAGTCTCGTGGTTTGTGGCCTTTGTCTTGGCCTGTCTGTTGGTGATGTACACCGGGTTTTCCTGGGTGCTCGGCAAAGAGCGGGCGAATGCGCTGCAACCCCTTCAACTGTCGGCGTCGGATTTGAACCAGACGCCCTTGTAAACGCTGGGAGCGATGAATGAACGCATTCTTCAAGGGCGCGGGCGCTGTGCTGGGCACGGTTTGGGTCTGGAGCCTTTTACTGGTGCTGTGCAGCGCTGCTGTGGTGTGGTGGATCGGGCCGTTATTGGCCGTGGACGATCATCGGTTCTGGCAAGGTTCGGCGGCCAGGCTGGTCAGCATCAGTGTGTTGTTTCTGCTGTGGGGCATTGCGATGGCCCTGGTGGGCGGGGGCCAAGTTGCCGGCCTCGCGAAACCGGGGCGGCGGGCACGCCGGCAGCCATTGAAATGGGTCGAGGAGGAGCACCGGCATGTACGCGGTCGGTTCAAGCAGGCCGTTCAGTTGTTGAAGACGTCCCGGCGCTATGGCGAGCATAACCAGCGTTGGCGCCGTGACTTGCCCTGGTATCTGTTGATCGGTGAGCGCGGCAGTGGCAAGACGCAGCTGTTGGCCGCCGCCGGCTTGCCGTCGCCGTTCGACCAGGCGGGGGGGACGCCGACGAGCGGCGGCGTTCACTGTGACTGGTACTTCGCCGACGAAGGCGTGCTCATCGATACGCCGGGGCGTTACCTGTTACAGCCTGACGTTTCAGTCGATGCGACCGGTTGGACAGCGCTGCTGCGCCTGCTCAAGTGGCGGCGCCGCGCGCGGCCGCTCAACGGCGTGGTGGTGACGCTTTCGGTAGAGCGGCTGACGAGCGACAGTGAGCATGATCTGGAGCAGCATGCACGGGCCGTGCATTCGCGTTTGCAGGAAATCCAGCAGGTGCTGCATGTGGATGTGCCGATCTATCTGGTATTGACCCAGGCTGATCGGCTGCCGGGGTTTGCTGAATTCTTCGACTCGCCCCTGGGGGAAGCTGCCGATAGCTTGCTTGGCCAGCCACTTGAGCCTGGCAAAACGGGTATTGAAGTCGCTCAGGTTCACCTGGCGTTCGAGCAGTTGCTGCAACGTTTGAATGATCAACTGATCGCTCGATTGCATCAGGAGCGTAATGCCGACCGTCGTGGCCAAATGCTGGGTTTCCCGCAGCAGGTTGCGCGCCTGGGCGAGCGCCTTTGCCTGTTCATCGAGTTGGCTTTTTCCGCTCATCGCTATCAGCGCGTCAATGGTCTGCGAGGGTTCTACTTGACCTGCGCCAATGGCAGGCGCAACCACTTTGTCCAAGGCCTGTTCAGCCGGGTGATATTCGCCGAAGCCGACCTCGCCGGTTTGCAGGCCCACGAGCAACAGCGCATGCGGCGGCGTCAGGGGCTGCAGGCATTGGCAGCAGCGCTGGTGATCTGTGGGGTCGGGGGGCTGTGGATGTACAGCTATTCGCTGAACCAGCAACGCCTGGCTCAGGTAGCGGCATTGGCAACTTCAGTTTCGAGCGTCCCGCAGGGTGGCGATGCCGCCTTGAATCTTGTGGCTGTGTTGGATGCGCACCTGTCGGCAACCCAGGTTTTCCCGGATGTGGCAGGCACCCGGCTGGTGGAGCGAGCAGGTTTGTATCAGGGCGAGTTGAGTCGCCCGCTCCTGGTTCGAGCCTATGAGCAGGCGTTGCACCAGCGGCTCCTGGCCCACGTCACGGCGCTGCTCGAAGACCAGGTACGCGCCAGCCTTGGGGATCGGGAGCGCCTGGTGGAAAACCTGCGCGCTTACCTGATGCTCAACCTGCGCGAGCGGCGCGATACCCGCTGGCTGGCGCAACAGGTGGCGGGCCATTGGGCCGCCGGTTTTGCCGGCAACGCTTCGGTGCAGGCGCGCTTGAATCAGCACTGGGTGCGCTTGCTTGAACAGCCGTTCACGGCGCATCTCAACGAGGAGTTGGTGGCACAGGCACGTGCAGAGCTGCGAGGCGAGTCGTTGGCGGAGGGGATTTATCGCGTGCTGCGCGAGCAGTCGCGCCACCTTGAACCGCTGCGCCTGGCCGAGGGCAAGGTATTCGCCGCCATCGACCCACCGATTCCGGGTTTCTATACAAAAAAGTATGTGCAGTATTTCGAGGCCCAGGGGCCGCGACTGGTGAATGCTATCGCACAGGACAACTGGGTATTGGGGGAGGGCACTGATCTGGGTGCCATGGATTTGCGTCGGTTGATGGTCCAATTGCAGCAACGCTACTTCAGTGAGTATGCCGATGTCTGGGCTGCCGCTCTGGGCCGACTCAGGCTGCTGCCGACCGACAATCTGCGCCAGGACGCCGAGCAGCTGGCGGACCTGACCTCCGCTCAATCCCCGCTGATCCAACTGTTGCTGCAACTGCGTGAAAACACCCGTTTGCTGGCGGGGCATGAGCTTCTGGGCAAAGTGGCCCAGCAAACCGGTGAGCTGGGCCCCTTGACCTCGGCGGCGGCAGCGCAGGCGATGTTTCCCGACGCCGGGCGGCGGGCGTTGCAACGGCGTTTTGAACCCTTGCATCAATTGCTCGATGAGCAGGAAAACCCAGGCGCGCAATTGACCCAGGCATCGCGCTTGCTGGACGAATTGCATCTGCAATTGGCGGCCCTCAACCGAGATAGCTCCCCGGAGCAGGCGGCTTTCCTCAGGGTCAAGCGGCGCATGGAGGGGCAACCTGATGTACTGGGTACGCTGCGTGATGCAGCCGCCCGTTTGCCGCTGCCGTTGGCGGGCTGGGTCGAGGGCATCGCTGATGACAGTTGGCGTCACTTGCTGGAACAGGCCTATACGCATGTCAACCAGCGCTACCAGAGCGACGTGCACCCACTCTATGCCAGGGCGATTCGCCAGCGTTACCCGTTCAACGCCCATGCAACCAGCGATGTGGCCCTCAACGACTTTCATGAGTTTTTCAAGCCTCAGGGCGTTCTGGTGCGTTTTTATGAAGGTTACCTGCGACCCTTCGTCAGTGCCGACGGCAACCGCTACCGGTTACGGGGCATGGATGGGCAAAACTTACCGGTCTCACGCTTTCTGTTGGACCAACTGACGAAAGCCCAGGTGATCCGTCGCGGTTTTTTCACTGAGGAGCAGGGAGAGCTGTCAGTCCAGTTTACCCTGGCGCCCTATAGCCTGGACCAGTCGGTCAGCCGGGCGATCCTGCGGGTTGGCGACAAGCAGTTGGAGTACCGCCACGGGCCAATCCTGCCCATGATGTTCCATTGGCCGACCGACGCGGATAACGGTCGCAGCAGCCTGGTTCTGGAACGAGGCGCTGGGCAACGGCCATTGGGCCTCGAAAAAAATGCCGGGGCCTGGTCGTTGTTCAGGTTGTTTGACTTGTTGCAGAAAGAGCCTGCCAGTGGGCGCAACGCCCAGTTATTCAAGGCGAACCTGTCCGGCTTGCGCGCCAACTTCTTGCTGACCAGTCAACGTACGCCCGGGCCGTTTGAAATCGATACCTGGCGCACTTTCCGATTACCGGAGCAGCTATGAGCTGCGGCCTGCATCAATGGCGCAGTGCCGGGCGTTCGCAGCAAGGGCGAGCGCGAGCCCGCAATGAGGACGCCTTCCTGGACTGCCCGCAGCGAGGCTGCTGGGCTGTGGCGGATGGCATGGGCGGCTATCGCCATGGCGAGGTCGCCAGCCAGTGGGTGGTCAGCAGCCTGGCGGCAATGTCGGCCGAGGGTGACCTTGATCGACGGGTTGGCGCGCTCCGCCAATGTTTGCAAGACGTCAATCAACGGTTGGGCGATGTGCGAATGGCGCCCGCCACGGGCGGCGACGTCATGATGGGCAGCACCGTGGTTGCACTGTTGCTTGAGCACGGGCGTGCGGCCTGTATCTGGGCGGGTGACAGTCGCTGTTATCTGTGGCGCGATAAGAGTCTTTACCAGTTGTCGAGGGACCATTGCCTGGCGCAGCGCCTGATGGATGAGCGCCTGTTGAGCGTGGCGCAAGCCCAGGCTCACCCCGATGCCAGGGCCTTGACCCGCGCCGTGGGCGCGCGTTCGCGGTTGCAGCTTGAGGTGCTGGAACTCAGCACCCGCCCAGGCGATGTATTTTTATTGTGCAGTGACGGTCTGTACCAGGCCCTCAGCCATGGCGATCTGGGGTGTGCGTTGAGCCTGGGAGCACCCCGGCAGGCGGTGGACCACTTGTTTGCCAGGGCGTTGTGCCGGCCAACGGCGGATGACCTGACCGCTGTCGTGGTGCAATCTTGAACGCCGCGTCGACCCCTCCCGGCCTGCTCGTGGGGCGCTATCACCTTGAGCGCGTGTTGGGGCGGGGCGGGATGGGCGTGGTGTATGGCGCACGAGACCTGTTGCACGAGCAGTTTGGTGAGCCCTGCTCCAGGGTTGCGCTCAAGCGGCTGGATGAGACTTTTTCGGCGTGCCCCGATGCACATGTGCTGTTGTTCAGCGAGTTTGCGTTGACACGCAGCCTGCGCCACGACCGTGTGGTGCGCATGTTTTCGTTCGAGGTCGACACCCACAGCCAGGTCGCGTTCTTTACCATGGAGTGGCTGCACGGCATGACCCTGGATCGGTTGTTGCTGGAATGCCCGGAGGGTTTGCCCTGGCGGGAACTGCAACCCTTGGCCATCCAGTTGCTGGATGCGCTGGTCTATATCCATCAGCAAAACATACTGCATGGGGATGTGAAACCGGCCAATGTCATGGTCGGTGAAGACGGGGTGCGTTTATTCGATTTTGGCCTGGGTTATACGCCGGCATGGGCGAAGTCGGGTTTGCCGAGTCTCAGCCGCGACCGTTTCAACGCCTGGACGCCCGCGTATGCGGCCCCGGAGCTGCTGGCCGGTGGCGCGTTGACGGCTGCTGCCGATGTGTACGGTGTCGCGTGCGTGTTGTATGAACTGGCCCATGGCCAACGTCTGGGTGAGCGCAGCTGCATCGCCAAGCTGACCCGGCCCAGGCAACTGCCTGGGCATTGCTGGCCTGCACTGCGCTGTGCGTTGGCTACGAGCCCCGAGCGGCGCAGTGTGACGGCAGCCGAGTTGCGCGAGGCCTTCGGCCGCAGGCGGTCTTGCTGGTGCCTCTAGGGTAGGGGGCAAACGGTCACGTCATACAACTGGGCTGACAAGAGGGGGCCCCTTAGTGTGAACGACGCGGCTCGATATCAGGGGAGGGCCGGCTGAGATGACGTCGAGCGCGTTTCTGGGCCTTGCGGCGTATCCAGTTTTGCAAGGGCGCCAGCAGGAAAAACATCAGGTAGGCCGTGAGCACCAGGGTCAGGTCTATCCAGGTTTCAGCGACTGGGCCGGTAAAGATTTCAATGACGTTTTTGATGATGAACAGCAACGCTACGCTGCACAGCCACAGCACCATGGTGACAAAGATCGGGCGCATAGGGTTTGGGCGTTTGTCTTGCATGGTAAAACTTCTCCTGAGTGCCTGCTTCCGTTCCAGACAACATCCTTGAGTGGGTAGCCCGGTTTTCATCCGGTCTGCAACATCCATTAATGCGCAGAACGGCGCGGATGATACCGACTCAGATCAGTTTAGGGAGCAGGTTATGTCGGAAAGTTCCTATTATTCATCTGGAAATTGGCGTAACTGATGGGCTTCCACCGCCAAAATGCCCCTGGACAAGTGGCAAAAGGCTTTCGCTTCCGCCATCAGGACGTGTAGCGTTGCAGCGAGTCACAGGCAGAGGGACGGGTCATGGCGCAAACGCTGTTCAAGCTTTTCCTTACTCAGCGCCTGGCGGCCCTGGCCAGTACGGATTCATTGCGCGCGATTCGTGAGGGGTTGCTGTGGATCCTGCCGTGCCTGCTGGTGTCCGCCGGCTTCCTGATCCTGTCCGAGTGCGCCAGTGTGCTGGGGTTCAGCTCACAGGTAGTGGGCTTTCTATCGGGGGTGCACAACCAGATCAGCTCGGTTATCCCCCTGTTGGTGGCCGCATCCATCGGGTACATGCTGGCCATTCAGTATCGCTTGCCACAGCTGCCGGTCGCTTTCCTGTGCCTTGCCCACGTAGTAGTGGCCACGTTCGTGCTGCGTGATTATCCCCGGGCTTCGGCGACCTTCGTGCTGTTCATCGCGATTGCGTCACCGTTGATCAATGTGCCGGCCATCGCCTGGTTGCACCGCTTTCGTTGGACGCGCCTGGTCAACGAGGACCTGGTGGGGCACAACCTCAAGGGCACTATCAACATGGTGTTACCGGGTGCAATCACGGCGCTGTCATTGGTGCTGGTGTTGGCGTCTTTGCTGCAGATTCCCTATGTCGGGCAACTCCAGGGGCCCCAGGTGCTCGATGCGCTGCAAACGCCCTACGGCAGCGGGTTGTTCGTCACGATGATGAATTCGTTGTTGTGGTTTTTCGGCATTCACGGAGTGTATGCCATGCAGCCGCTGTTCGATGTCCTGGACCAGGCCGTAGTGCTCAACGGTGCGTCGCTGGCGGCGGGGGAGCCCAGCCAATACCTGCTCAACAGCGGGCTGTTGGGGTGTTTCGCATTTATCGGCGGCTCGGGCGCGGCGTTGTGCCTGCTGTTTGCGATCCTGCTGTTTTCCAAGAGCCACACCGTGCGCCTGCTGGCGATTGCCAGTTTGCCGCTGTCGTTGTTCAACGTCAGCGAGGTGCTGCTGTTTGGATTGCCGATCATCCTCAACCCGCGTCTGTTCATCCCCTTCCTGCTGGCGCCTGCGCTCAACGCCATGGTGGCCCTGATGGTGGTGCAGATGGGCTGGGTATCGCCGGCGGTGGCCAGCGTGCCGTTGACCGCACCGGTATTGCTCAATGCCTACCTGAGTACCCATGGCGACATCGGCGCGGTGGTGTTGCAACTGGCACTGCTGGGGCTCGGCACTCTGGTGTATGCACCGTATGTGCGGGCGATGCATCGCCAGGCCAATGAAAGCGGTACGGTGTACCTCAAGTCGCTGGACATGACTTTTCGCGGCCTCGAGGAAAAAGGCCGCTTGCTGGAGCTGGACCCCGTGCTGGCGTCCCATCGCAGCGCAGCGCGCCAGGCGGTGGAGTTCAGCCGGATTCAGCAGATCAGCGATTACGAGTTCTACTTGGAGTTCCAGCCCCAGGTCTCCATCCGTACCGGCCTATGCACCGGTTGCGAAGCCTTGATGCGTGCCCGCGACAACCAGGGCGTGGTGCATTCCCCCTGGGAGTTCCTGCAATGGCTGGCGCAGGCACGGCTGATGCCCGATGTGGACGTATGGGTGGCGTCCCAGGCCGTGCGCCAGTATCAGCAATGGAAGAAGGTTGGCTTCGAGTTGCCGATGACCATTAATATTTCCAGCTCGACCCTGACGCACGCCGCCTATGGTGATCGCCTGGTGCAGATCCTTGCCCAGGCTCATGGGCGAGTGTCAGTGGAAATCACTGAAGACGCATTGGTCGGTGATATCCAGGCCACTCGCCAGACCATCCAGAAACTGCAATCGATAGGCGCCAAGGTGTATATCGATGACTTTGGTACCGGGTTTTCGGCGTTGAGTTACCTGCACCAGTTTCCCGTGGACTTCATCAAGATCGATCGCAGTTTTGTCGTCGCCCAACGCGACCCCAAGGGGGCCCAGGTGCTGACCGGCATGTTGCGTTTCTGCGAGGCGCTGAACCTGGGCGTCGTGGTCGAGGGCGTGGAGACCGCCGAGCAGTTGGCCTTCTTGAACACCGGCACTGAATTGTTTGTCCAGGGCTGGTATTTCAGCAAAGCGCTGCCCAGCGATCAGATGCCGGATTTCGTGCGCGAACGCGAAACCTTGGCGCAGGTCTAGGCCGATTCGTAACCGCGTCGCGTGCGTTCTATCTCGTCGAGCAGGTTATCGATGCCCGCCAGGCGTGCGCGGTTGTCGTGATCCCAGGGGTGAAAGCCCGGTTTGAAATAATGCAGCCATGGCCGCAGCATGCGCGGGAACACCCCTTTGGGACCGTACAAAAACTTGAGCATGCGCCAGAAACCCTTCAAGTGCCCGCCTGAGGTGCGATCGGCCAGCAGCAGGCGCAGGTGAAAATCAAACACCACCAACCAGAACAGCACCGTCGTGGTAAGCATGGTGCCGGTGCGCAACAGGTAGCGCAGTGGGCCGGGCTTGATCACTGCGTTCCACACATCGAACGCCACCGCCTTGTGTTCGGTTTCTTCGAAGGCGTGCCAATACCACATTTGCTGGTAGCCCTTGAGCGAGTCGCCAAAGCGCGACGGGTCGCTGAGCAGAATCTCCGCAAGCATCGCGGTGTAGTGCTCAAGGGCGATGGTCACCGCCAGGTTGAACGAAGGCGGCAGGTGTTTTTTTTGCAGGTCGAGGATGAATTTGAGACGACGGTCGAGGGTGTGTGCCGGCAACCCGGCCGCTTGCAGCAGATCGTTGTAGGCCACGTGTTCGCGGCTGTGCATCGCCTCCTGGCCGATAAATCCCTGGATCTCGGCCTTCAAGGCGGGATCTTCAATCTGTGCGCGGTAGTGGCGCACACTGTCCATGAAAAACAGCTCGCCCTGGGGAAACAACAATGACAAGGCATTGAAGAAGTGGGTGATGAACGGGCCTTGTTCATGCCAGTTCTTGATGCGCTCGGCAGGCAAGGCAAAACGGATATCGCGGCGGATCGGCAGCATGGTGCGTTCTCCTGTTCAGTGACGGGGCTCGTCGTTGGTTTCAAACACCGGCCTGCGTGGCTTGGGGGCCATGCGTTTGCTGGCGACGACCACGAGCGCTTGATAGGCCGCCGGCAGGCAACGGGCGAGCAGGTCGAGGAAGTAGGCGTCACGGCCGATCAGCACGCGGCGTTTGTTTTTGCGGATGCCGTGCAAAATCACCTTGGCAGCCTGATCGGCGTCGGTGATGAACAACTTTTCAAAATCGGCGCGGGCCTGTTGTTCGCTGTGGATGAGAAAGCCGGTCATGTTGGCGTCGATACGGCTGCTGCGGCAGATGTCGGTGCGGATGCCGCCGGGGTGCACGCAGGTGGCCGAGACGCCGCAACGCTGCAGGTCAAGTTCCTGGCGCAAGGCTTCGGTAAAGCCGCGCACGGCGAACTTGGTGGCGTTGTAGCCGCTCATGCCGGGCTGGGCGAACAAGCCGAATACGCTGGACGTGTTGATCACATGCCCATCGCCGCTGGCTTTGAGGTGCGGCAGAAACGCCTTGGTGCCGTGCACCACGCCCCAGAAGTTGATGTTGACGATCCACTCCAGGTCAGCGTAGTCCACGCCTTCGACGGTGCTCGACAGCGCCACCCCGGCGTTGTTGAAGATCAGGTTGACCTGGCCATGGTCGGCGACGCAACGGTCGGCCCAGGCCTCCATCGCTTGGCGATCGGACACATCCAGCACCTGCGTGGTGACCGTCACCGGCGACGAGCTCGAGGTCCGGACCAGCGCCAGTGTCTGCTCCAGGCCCTGGCTGTTCTTATCGGCGAGTGCCAGGTGGCAGCCTTCCCGCGCCAGGGCCAAGGCCAATGCGCGGCCCATGCCGGATGCCGCGCCGGTGATTGCCGCCACGCGGCCGTTGAATGACTTCATGACAGGCTGCCTTCTGCGCGGGAGTGGGGCGCTGGAACCGGATGGAGGGAGGGGCTGGTCGCGATCGGATGGGTGACGTAATCCTTGAGCGCGAATTGGCGGGTCACCTGTTTGAAGCGCCAGGTCGAACCGGGCCACAAGGTGGTGTTCTTGCCGGTGCGCGGGTCGAGGTACCAGCTGCGGCAGCCACCGGTGTTCCAGATGGTGCGCTTGAGCTTGTCCTGCAACCGACGGTTATAGGCATCTTCGACGGCGGGCTTGATGTCCACTGTGGCGATGTGATGACGCCGCATCTGCTTGAGGGCATCGAGGATGTAGCTGACCTGGGCCTCGATCATCAGAATCATCGAGTTGTGGCCCAGCCCGGTGTTGGGGCCGACGATCAGGAACAGGTTCGGGTAGCCCGGCACGGTGGTGCCTTTGTAGGCGTGGGCGCCCTCGCGCCAGGTGTCCATCAGGTCGATCCCGTCGCGGCCGATGATGCAGTCCCGAGGCAATGGATCGGTGGCCTGGAAACCGGTGCCAAAGATCAGGCAATCGGCCGGGTGCTTGATACCGTCACGGGTGATCACGCCGTCGGCTTCGATACGCAGCACACTGTCGGTGATGACCTCGACATTGCTGCGCGAGAGCGCCGGGTAATAGTCGTTGGAGATCAGCACGCGCTTGCAGCCGATGGTGTAATCCGGCGTCAGGGTTTTGCGCAGGGAAGGGCGGGTGACTTGTTTGTGCAGGTGGCGCAGGGCGATCTTCTGCACCATTTTCATCAGGCGCGGGTGCCGGGCGAAGCCGAGCACACGCCCTTCCAGCGCCCAATAATACGCACCGCGCACCAGCCGTTGCGTGAACGGCAGGTGCTTGAACGCCCAGCGCTCGAAGCGCGAAATGTCTCGGTCCGGTTTGGGCATGATCCACGGCGGTGTGCGTTGAAACAGCTGCAGATGAGCCACCAGCGGCGCGATCTGCGGTACGAACTGAATGGCGCTGGCCCCGGTGCCGATCACCGCCACGCGCTTGCCCCGCAATGAATAGGCGTGGTCCCACTGCTGGGAGTGGAAGCGCTTGCCTTTGAAGCTGTCCAGCCCGGGAATATCCGGCAGCGCCGGGCGCGACAGGCCGCCCATGCCCGAAATCAGCACGCGCGCATTGATGTGTCGTCCATTGCTGAAGCTGAGCTGCCAGCGTTGCTGCTGTTCATCGAACACGGCGCGTTGCAGGCCCATGCCAAAACGCAGGAAGGACGCCAGCTCATAACGCCGGGCGCAATGCTCCAGATAAGCGCGGATCTCCGGCTGCGGGGCAAATTGCCGGGTCCAGTCCGGGTTGGGGGCAAAGGAAAACGAGTACACATGGGACTGCACGTCGCAGGCGCAGCCAGGGTAATGGTTGTCACGCCAGGTGCCGCCGAGGGTCTCGGCTTGCTCGGCGATCAGGAAGTCGGTGACTCCGGCCTCCTTGAGCTTGATCGCCATGCACAGCCCTGCGAACCCTGAGCCGATGATGGCGATATCGATGGCGTCGCTGTAGGCATTCATAGCTTGTCCTTCGTGGGCATCGGTTGTGCTCCTGTTTTTGTTGTGTCTTTTGGATAGAACACTATTGCAAAGGAAAATTGAATTAATTATTTTAAAAAAGATTTTAAATAATCTACCTGAAAATATCGCTTACGCTAGGACCTTGTTGCACAGGTCCGACTTTGTCCGACGGACGAGTAGGGTCTGCATGAGGTTCAAGTCCAGGGTGTGGACGATGGCTGAGGCCTTGATCAATACCGGTCGGGTCGCCAGCAGCAGGGAAGCAGAGGACCGAGCTATGGCTGTCGAATGGGTTGTCGCTGCGGCTGTGTGTGTGGGGGCAAGCGTTGTGCTATGGGGTTTCAGCGCCTGGATGACCCGGCGTATTGAAGCGGCTGTTCCGATCAACGGGCGTTTCGTGGAGGTCGATGGCGAGCGCTTTCATTATGTAGAAGAAGGCAAAGGCCCACCGCTGGTGATGATCCACGGGCTGATGGGCAGCAGCCGCAACCTGACCTACGCCTTGTCCGGTCAGTTGCGTGAGTGTTTTCGGGTGATCACGCTCGACCGCCCGGGCTCGGGTTATTCCACCCGGCATAGCGGTACCGCGCCGGACCTGCCGGCCCAGGCTCGACAAATAGCCGCGTTCATCAAGACCCTGGACCTGGATAAACCACTGGTGCTTGGGCATTCCCTAGGCGGCGCGATCGCCCTGGCGCTGGCGCTCGATCATCCCCATGCGGTCAGCGGCCTGGTCCTCGTGGCACCGCTGACCCATCCGCAACGTCTGTTGCCGCCGGTGTTCCTGTCATTGGCGGTGCGCCCGGCCTGGTTGCGTCGTTGGCTGTCGCACACCCTGACGATGCCCATCGGCCTGCTGACCCGGAGGGCGGTGGTCAAGGGGGTGTTCGCTCCGGATGCTCCGCCGACGGATTTCGCCACACGCGGTGGCGGTTTGCTGGGCATGCGTCCCGACAACTTCTACGCCGCTTCTACCGAGATAAATAGGGTCAACGATGACCTGCCGGATATGGTCAAGCGCTACCCGCAACTGAGCCTGCCCATCGGGTTGATCTATGGTGCGCGGGACAAGGTGCTCGACTTCCAGAAGCACGGCCAGGCCCTGGCCAGCAAGGTGCCAGGGCTGAAACTGCAGGTGGTGGAAGGGCGTGGCCATATGTTGCCGATCACCGCTACCGAGCGGGTCGCTGCGGTGGTGCAGCAGATCGCCAAACGCGTGCGACCACTGGAAAGCGCCGCGGTGCTGCATCCGCCGTTTGCCCTGGCGAGTCAATAATTTTGCAATCGAACCTGCGGTTCGGCGGCGTCAATGCTTGCCCTAGACACCTGACCCTGGAGCCGGAAAAGAGACTGCTCGGTCACGTCCGAAAGGCCCTTAGAAATTAGTTGACGACCTAACGATTCCGCGCTATTTATTTAAAAAAATTATTTCAATATCTAATTTGAAACAATTTTTGAAATGCCTAAGAGCGAATAAAATAATGAAAAAAACGCCTTTTATCGCATGGTTGGTTTTCCGGGGCAGTCAGCGCTCCGTGAACCTGTTGTCCGCTCGATTTGTCACCCCCGCCACCGGTCTCGTACGGAGGTTGCCATGAATCAGTCTCTGGCCACTTCCAACGTCTGGACCGACGGCAAGCGCCACTTGTGGTGGCTTGGCATCATGCCTCTGGCTACCCCATTGCTCTCTGGTGCGCTGGCCATCACCACCGGTGTGCAGCAACTGTGGTGGGTCGGTGTCCTGGTCATCTTCGGCCTGATCCCGTTGATCGATGGCCTGCTGGGTGAAGATGTCAGCAACCCGCCTGAATCCGCCGTCAACCACCTTGAATCGCAAAGCTATTACCGCTGGATCGTCTACACCGGCGTCGTGTTCGTCATTGCTTCGGTGGTGATCACCGGTTGGCTGGCGGCGGGCGGTATCGACTGGATCATTCAGGGCGGCCTGTTGCAGGCCACCGCGCACCTCGACCCGTCGAGCTGGCCGGCCCAGGCCGCCAGCTACCTCACTGCACGCACGCAGTTGCATGGATCGGTAAGTTGGTTCACTTATCTGGGCATGGCACTGTCCACCGGCGCCGCCACCGGGATTGCGATCAATACCGCCCACGAGTTGGGGCACAAACCCAAACCCCTGGAAGTGTTTCTCGCCAAGGTGACCCTGGCGCCGACGTTCTACGGGCACTTCTACACCGAACACAACCGCGGCCACCACGTGCGGGTCGCGACCCCCGAAGACCCGGCCAGCTCGCGCCTGGGTGAGAGCTTCTGGGCGTTCCTGCCACGCTCGGTTTGGTTCAGCGCCCGCTCGGCCTGGAACCTGGAGCGCGAGCGCTTGCGCAAACTCGGCTTGCCGGCCTTGCATTGGAAGAACGCTGTCCTCAGCGCGTGGCTGTACAGCGTGGGGTTGTGGGGCGCGATGATTGTGTGGCTTGGCGTCGCCGTGATTCCTTTCCTGATCATCCAGGGTGTCTACGGGTTCTCGTTGCTGGAAGTGGTGAACTACGTCGAACACTACGGCCTTAAACGCCAGAAGTTGCCCAACGGCCGTTATGAGCGCTGTTCGCCTCGGCACTCGTGGAACAGTAATCGGATTGTCACCAATATCTTTCTGTTCCAACTGCAACGGCACTCCGATCACCATGCCAACCCCACACGCAGTTATCAGTCGTTGCGTCACTTCGATGAGTCACCGCAACTGCCTTATGGATACGCGAGCATGATTGTCTGGGCTTATGTGCCGTACTTGTGGCGCCGTCGCATGGATCATCGAGTGCTGAATCATTACGGCGGCGATATCCACCTGACCAATCTTCAGCCGTCAAAACGCCTGAAGTATCTGGAGAAATACGCGAACGGTACGGCACCGTTCTGATAGCAACCTGATTGTCGGGCTGACTCGGGATCCAGGTATTGCGCAGGTTCCGATCGCCCAGAATTTAAAGATTGAATGCAAGTGAGTTGTTTGACCCGAACAAAAATAATTTCAAGGGAAGGACCTGCACCATGCAAACAGCTGCCAAGTTCACCACTCATATCGTGCTGGCCGCCCTCGGCCTGATTGTCTACCAACAGGCCCAGGCTGCCCGTATCGAGCCTGCGGGCAGCGCCTTCACGGCCCAAGGCCCGATCAGCTTTTCCAAGGGCGCCCTGATCAGCGCCGACTGCACCATCAAGGTGGCCGGCAAAGTGGCGGCCGATGGTTCGTCGGTGAACGTCGACAAAGTTGAGTTCGATGGCGGCCTTAAATGCAGCCGTGTCGAAGCCATCAACTTGCCCTGGATCCTGGTCGCCAAAGATACCCAAAGCGGTTCCATGTCGAAGATCAGCGTGGATGTGCACGCCTTCGGTCTCGGTGGCAAGTGCGGTCCTTCGACCGCCAACGGCACTTGGGATAACGCCACCGGCAAGTTGGAAGCCGCCAACGTGCCGATCGGCGAGGACTGCAAGATCAAGACGGTGTCGATCAAGATGCCGCCCAACTTCAAAGTGGTTGAATAAACACAGTCGAAAGATGCGGTGGTAATCGAATTGAGATTTGGCTGGAAAGGGAAGTTCTGCAGTTTCACCGTGACCTCTCGTTCATGGCCATTACCCCTGGCGAAATGACTTCGCCATAACATGTGAGGAAAAACAATGAAAAGCTTGAAAACCCTCGTTTGTGCAACTTCTTTTGCAATGTGCTTTGGCGCGGCTTCGATGGCCAGTGCGGCTTCGGTTGCTCCGGATGGTCCGTTCTCCACCAATGCCGGCACCATCGTTGTGAAATCGCCATCTTCCTTCGGGGCTGCGGTGACCTGCGGGATTACCTTCACCGGCAACGTCAGCGGTGGCGTGGCTTCCATCAACGGCGCGACCCTGACCGGTGGCGGCCTGTGCGCGTTGCCGACGCTGACCAACCTGCCATGGGTGCTGACTGCGGCGACGGGTACCACCGGTACCGTGACCAACGTCGGCTACAAAATCTCCTCGATTCCTGCCACCAACTGCGGCCCTACCACCATTGCGGTGGCCTGGAACCCGAGCAGCAAAACCCTGTCCGCGGCCAACCAGGCGCTTAGCGGCAACTGCACCGTGGTTTCCCTGAGCGTGGTAGCGCCAACGCTGACGGTGAACCCGTAAACCGTAACTCCTGAGGGCTGATCACCCCGGTACACACAGGCGCCTCGCCAGAGGCGCCTGTTCGGGTACCGAACACCGGCAGGGGCCGGGCGTAGATAATAATAAGGAGTACCGCATGAATAATAAGAAACCACATGCTCACACGTTACTGGGGCTGGCCTTGCTGGGCGGCCTGATGACCACGGGGCCGGTCGAGGCGGGCGGGTTTTCTACGCCTACCTACGGCGCACCGGGTTGGGGGCGTGCATTCGGGGGCGGTTCACTGTTCAAGAACGATCCGAGTGCCGCGTACAACAACCCGGCGGCGATGGCGTTCATCGACTCCACCATTGCGCAGCAGACGGTCGATTACGCTCGGGTCAAGATCAAATATTCCGGCCAGGCTTATGACCACAACGGCAACCCGGTGACCAACACCCCGGTTCTGGATGACCAAGGCAATTTGGGCGATCCGACTCTCAATACCAACAATGGCGGGCAAGGTGGCTTTACCGCCTGGCTGCCGACCGGCTTTCTGGTGGTGCCCATCGGCGACCGCTTCGCCTTTGGCCTGAGCCAGGTGGTACCCCAGGGCATGAAAACTACCTGGGATCAGAACTCGAAGCTGCGCGATTTCGCGGTCGACACCAAAATCGAAACGGTCGGCCTCACAGGCTCGCTCTCGTTCAAAGTCAATGATGAGTTCTCGGTGGGTGCCGGTTTGATCTATCAGCGCAGCCAGGGCTTTGTCAGCCAGAACATTGACGTGCTGGCGGCTGCGGATGTTTCTCCCGGGCTGGGAGGCACTGGTTTTCCAACCGGTGTCGGGCATTCATTGATGCGCGTGAAAGTCGATAACAGTTCAGTGGGCTGGTTTGGCGGCATTGTCTGGAAGCCGACGCTGCAAGACACACTGGGCCTGAACTATCACGCCAAGATCAAAAACAAGATGACCGGTAAATACAACATTTACACGGATGCGATTGGCCGCAACACCATGACCAACCCGATCGGTCCAAACGGCGAAACCCTGGTTGAAATGGCCTATCCCGGCCTCAAGCTGTTCCCGGATGGCGCGCATGCCAGTACTCAGCTGGACATTCCGGCGACCGCCGCCGTTGACTGGGTGCACCAGTTCAATGACCGCTGGGCGTTGGGCGTGAGCGTCATGTGGACCGAATGGTCTTCGTTCCAGGACCTGACGCTCAAGTCGCAAGGTTCGACGATCGTCGCTATTCCCTACAACTACAAGAACGCCTGGATGACGTCGATTGGCGGCGATTACAAAGCCACCGACGAACTGACCCTGCGTGCCGGTGTGGCGTACGACCAGACCCCCACCCGCAACTCCACCCGAGACCCACGGATTCCTGATGGCGACCGCTACTTCCTGGCGTTCGGTGCCGGTTATGACATCAAGGCCGTGCCTGGCCTGTCGGTGGATGCCGCGTATTCGCACCAGTTCGTCGAGAAGGTCAACCTGAGGACCAAGAACGTGGATCGCCTCGGAGCCGCGCAGTTGGATGGCAAGGCCGAGTCGTCCGGTGATGTGGTCAGCCTGTCGGCCACCTACAAGTTCTAAAGCGTCTGGCACGGCAGTCGTGGGGCAGGGCGTCCAGCGCATCTAGAGGCTCGGCTCCACACTGTCGTCGGATTGGGCGGTTGGCCCTTGCGACGGTCCTGATATTTTCCTTCGTAACCTGAAAAAGGCTGACGTGTTCAGCCTGGTATTTTTTTTCGCCAAACGATTAAATAAAAATTTCAAAACATAATTTGAATTTGTCTTTTCAAGTTTGTAGTGTGGCTTTATGCAGCAGCTCATTTCGATCTGCCGTGCAACAGCCTGCCCTGAATCGAGTTGTTCTGGATCAAGTGAGGTATCCCCCATGGTTATCTGGTTATTGATAGGTGTCGCAGCAGCGATTGCCCTGGCATATCGACAAGCCGCCGCCGCGATTTGGCTTGGCGCTGGCCTGGTCTGGCTGGCGATGGGTTACCTGTTCAACGCGGTGGCAGGTTTTGGCGCCACCGTCGCGGCGGTGCTGGTGGTGTTACCCGCCTTGTTGATGATCCTCAAGCCGCTGCGCCGCAGCTTGTTGTCGAGTAAGGCGCTGGAGCTGTTTCGTACGATCATGCCGGCGATGTCCGACACAGAGCGCGCCGCCATCGAGTCCGGTACCGTGTGGTGGGACGCCGAGTTGTTCAGTGGCAAACCCAATTGGGCGCGCCTGCTCAACGCGGCACCGGCGCGCCTGAGCGCCGAAGAGCAAGCCTTCCTCGACAACGAGGTCGAAACCCTGTGTGACATCGCCAACGACTGGGAAACCACCCAGGTCTGGCAGGACATGTCCCCTGAAGCCTGGCAGTACACCAAGGACGCCGGCTTCCTCGGCATGATCATTCCCAAGCAGTACGGCGGCAAAGGCTTCTCCCACTACGCCCATTCCCAGGTGGTGATGAAGTTGTCGACGCGCTGCTCGGCGGCGGCGATTTCGGTGATGGTGCCCAACTCCCTCGGCCCGGCGGAATTGCTGCTGCATTACGGCACCGATGCCCAGCGCAACTATTACCTGCCACGTCTGGCGCGGGGCGAAGACATTCCCTGCTTTGCACTGACCAGCCCTTACGCCGGCTCCGACGCCGGGGCGATTCCGGACCTCGGGGTCGTCTGCAAAGGCGTGCACGAGGGCGAGGAGGTGTTGGGTTTCAAAGTGACCTGGGACAAGCGCTACATCACTCTGGGCCCGATCGCCACGGTGCTGGGCCTGGCATTTCGCGCCGAAGACCCGGACGGGCTGCTCGGCCAGCCGGGCTCGTTGGGGATCACCTGCGCATTGATTCCGACGGCTCATCCGGGGGTGAACAGTGGTCGTCGTCACTGGCCACTCAACGCGGTCTTCCAGAACGGTCCGACCACCGGCAAGGATGTGTTCATCCCGCTGGAATGGGTGATCGGCGGGCGCGAACAAGTCGGCAATGGCTGGCGCATGTTGATGGAATGCCTGGCTGCCGGCCGCGCGATTTCCTTGCCTTCGGCTAACGTCGGCCTGGGTAAGGTCGCGGTGCGCGGCACCACCGCCTATGCGGCGATGCGCAAGCAGTTCGGTTTGCCGATCGGCAAGTTCGAAGGCGTACAGGCACCCTTGGCGCGCATGGCCGGACACTTGTATGCCTGCGACGCCGTGCGCAAGGTCTCGGTGGCATCCCTGGATGCCGGCGAGAAACCTTCGGTGATTTCGGCCATCGCCAAATACCACGTCACCGAACGGGCGCGGATGATCGTCAACGACGGCATGGACATCGTCGCCGGCAAGGGTATCTGCATGGGGCCGAACAACTTCCTGGCCCGCGCCTACCAGCAGAGCCCGATTGCGATCACGGTGGAGGGGGCGAACATCATGACCCGCTGCCTGATCATCTTCGGCCAGGGCCTGATCCGCTGCCATCCCTACGTGTTCCGCGAGATGGAAGCGGCGCACCACCCGGACCGGCGCAAGGCGCTGGAAGCGTTCGACAGCGCGATGTTCGGCCATCTGAGCTTTGTGCTGGCCAACACCGTGCGGGCCGCCGTGCATTCGCTGACGGGCGGGCGACTGATTGCTGCACCGGCCAAGACCGACCCGGCGCTGGCGTCCTACTACCGTCAGGCCAACCGGCTGTCGGTGGTGCTGGCGCTGATCTCGGACATTTCCATGGGCGTGCTGGGCGGTGCCCTCAAGCGCAAGGAAAGTATCACCGGGCGCCTGGGGGACATTCTGTCGCAGCTGTACATCTTGTCCTGCGTGCTCAAGCGTTTTGAAGATGATGACCGGCCCCAGGCCGACCTGCCGCTGGTGCATTGGGCGGCCCAGGATGCGTTGCTGCGCGCCCACGAAGCGTTGGCCGAAGTGCTCGACAATTACCCGTCGAAAGCGGCCGCACGGGTGGTGCGAGGCTTGAGTTTCCCCTTCGGTATTCCCCTGCGCAAACCTTCGGACCGTTTGCTGGCACAGGTGGCTGAGGTGGTGCAGACCCCCGGCGAAACCCGTGACCGTCTGTTGGCCAATTCCTACATCCCTCGGCCGGAAATCGACAAGCTGGCCTATGGCGAACTGGGCTTCCGTTTGCTGCCGCAGGTAGAGCTGATCGACGCGCGCCTCAAGTCTGCCGTCAAGCAAGGTCTGATCGAGCCGATGCCGATTTCCACCACCGCCTTTACCGCCTGGCGCGTCAAGGCGCGGGCGCTGGACCTGATCAGCGACGACGAAGACGCCTTGCTCGGGCGTTATGTGGAATACGCCGACCACGGCATCCAGGTCGACGACTTCCCGCAGGACTTCGGCTTGCTGGAAGCCTTGCAGCAGCGCCAGCAGGCGTTGGAACCCAAGGCCAGGCGCCGCACCGCCCAAAACGAAAACGCCACGGTCAACTAGGCGAATGCGGCCAGTGTGGGGCCGCGTATACAGAGCAAGTGAGTGAGTACCGATATGAGTGACAGCTACCTTTCATTCGTCAATTCGTCCTGGGGGCGTCGCCTGGCCCAGGCCATTGGCCTGCCGCAACCGTTGCCGCTGCAACGCCATCGCAGCGGTCAGCCCGGCCTGGCCAACCCGGTGATCGTCGCCGGGGCCGGGCGCCTGGCGCCACAGGTGCAACAGATCTTCAGCGCCACCGACACGGTCGTCGCCACCCCGGCGACCCTGCAGGCGCCGTCCACGCTCAAGGTGCAGGGCGCGGTGTTCGACGCCAGTGGCGTGGTGGATGTCCAGCAACTCGATGAGCTTTACCTATTCTTCCACGCCAACGCCAAGCGCATCGGCCATCACGGTCGGGTGGTGGTGCTCGGCACGGCGCCGGAACATTGCAGCGACTTGCCCCAGGCCATCGCCCAACGAGCCCTGGAAGGGCTGGTGCGTTCCCTGGCCAAGGAACTGCGGCGGGCCATCACCGTGCAATTGATTTACGTCGCGCCGGGCGCTGAAGAGGCGCTCGACAGCAGCCTGCGTTTCTTTCTGTCACGCCGTTCGGCCTATGTGTCGGGGCAGGTGGTACGCCTGGAGAAGCCGGTGGAAGGGCACGTCACCGTCAATTGGGAAAAGCCCTTTGCTGGTCGTCGCGCCCTGGTTACCGGCGCCTCACGCGGGATCGGCCTGGCCATTGCCCAAGTGCTGGCCCGCGACGGTGCCCATGTCGTGTGCGTCGACGTCCCCCAGGCCCAGGAAGCACTGCAGCAGGCGGCCGGCAGCGTGGGCGGCTCGGCGTTGCCGCTGGACATCACCGCCGCCGATGCGGCCGCCTTGTTGCAGGCGCATGCCAGTCAATACGGTGCCTTTGACGTGGTGGTGCACAACGCCGGGATCACCCGCGACAAGACCATCGCCAAGATGACCGAAACCGCCTGGCGTGAGGTGCTGGCGGTCAACCTGCAAGCGCCCCTGCAACTCAGTGAGGCGTTGCTGCAAAGCCAGGGTTTGAAGGCGGGCGGGCGCATTGTTTGTGTCTCGTCGATATCCGGGATAGCCGGCAACCTGGGGCAAAGCAATTACGCCACCTCCAAGGCTGGCGTGATTGGCCTGGTGCAGGGCTTGGCGGCGCGTGCGGCCGCGCAGCAGGTGACGGTCAACGCCGTCGCGCCCGGGTTTATCGAAACCCAGATGACGGCGAAGATCCCGCTGATGATCCGCGAAGCGGGGCGGCGCATGAACTCGCTGTCCCAGGGCGGCCAGCCAATTGACGTGGCCGAGACCATCGCCTGGCTGGCACACCCGGCCTCGGGCGGGGTCAACGGCCAAGTCGTACGTGTGTGCGGGCAAAGCCTGCTGGGGGCTTGAGCCATGGACTACGTGACACAGATCATCGACCCGCCGCCGACCCGCGCCCAGCTGTTGCTGGGCGGCCTGCGCGCCTTGCGCAAACCCACGCTCGACGGCGCCCCGTTGTTGCCCCAGGAGCGGCTGGTGCGCTCAGCCGTGGAATTGTCCGCCAGCGGCATTGCCGCCTACGGCCGCGCCTGCGGTTTTCGCCGCGAGCAGGGCGTGCCGCTGTCGTATCCCCACGTGCTGGCGTTCCCCTTGCATTTGCTGCTGCTGACTCGGCCGAGTTTTCCCTACCCGGCCAGCGGCATGGTGCATCTGGCGAACCGCATTCGGCAGCATCAGCGGCTGGAGGAGGGCCAGGCCCTGCGCCTGGAGGTGTACTGCGAGCGCTGGGTCGCCCACCCCAAGGGGCAGGCACTCAGCGTCGCCACCCGTGCCTACAGTGCCGGCACGCTGGTGTGGGAGAGCGACAGCCTGTACCTGCGCCGCGACGTGCTCAACCCCGTCGGCGAGCCCTGGACCGACGTGTTGCCGTTGCAGGAAGAGGGCCTGTTGCGCACCCAGCGTTGGGTGTTGCCCGCCGACCTCGGCCGACGCTTTGCCCAGGTATCGGGGGACTTCAACCCGATTCATACCTCGGTGATCGGTGCCAGGCTCTTCGGTTTCCGCCGCGCCATCGCCCACGGCATGTGGACCCTGGGCCGAGCCCTGGCCGCGCAGCAACCGCCCGGTGGCGTGGACCAGGCGCAAGCCGATTGCGACTTCAAGTTACCGATCTTCCTGCCCGGCCAGGTCGCCCTGTGGAGCCACCCCGTGAGCGGCCCACGCCGCGAGTTTGAAGTGCGCAATTTCGCCGGCGATAAACCGCATATGCGCGGCTTGTTTATCTGGAATGAGACCTGTCGATGAGTGACTACAGCTTCAATCCGGCCCCGACCCGCCGCGTGGCGATCATCGGCGGCAACCGTATTCCGTTCGCCCGCTCCAACACGGTGTACGCCCACGACAGCAACCAGGACCTGCTGGTGGCTGCGCTACAAGGACTGGTCGACCGCTACAACCTGCATGGCCAGCGTCTGGGCGAGTTTGCCGCCGGCGCGGTGATCAAGCATTCGCGGGATTTCAACCTGGCGCGCGAGTCGTTGCTGTCGACCACGCTGTCGCCGCAAACCCCTGCGTACGACGTGCAGCAAGCCTGCGGCACCGGCCTTGAAGCCGCCTTGCTGGTGGCCAATAAAATTGCCCTGGGCCAGATCGAAGTGGGCATTGCCGGTGGTTCCGACACCACCTCCGACGCGCCCATCGGCATCAATGAGTCCTTGCGACATACCTTGCTCGCGGCCAACCGGGGCAAAAGCCTGGGCGACAAGGCCAAGGCGCTGTTGAAGGTCCGCCCCTCGATGTTCTTCAAGCCATTGCTGCCGCGCAATGGCGAGCCGCGCACCGGTTTGTCCATGGGCGAGCACTGCGAAGAAATGGCCAGGCGCTGGCAGATCAAGCGCCTGGCCCAGGATGAATTGGCCCTCACCAGCCATCAACGGTTGGACGCGGCCTACAAACGCGGCTTTTTCGACGATTTGATCAGCCCCTATCGGGGGCTCACGCGGGACAACAACCTGCGCGCCGACACTCGCCTGGAAAAACTCGCCGGCCTCGCTCCAGCCTATGACCGCCAGAACGGCACCCTCACGGCGGGCAACTCCACGCCATTGACGGACGGCGCCTCGGTGGTGCTGCTGGCCAGTGAAGCCTGGGCCGCCGAGCGGGGCCTGCCGGTGTTGGCCTATCTGCGCACGGGCGAAACGGCGGCGGTGAATTTTGTCGACGGCACCGAGGGCTTGCTGATGGCCCCGGCCTATGCCGTGCCGCGCATGCTCCAGCGCGAGGGCCTGAGTTTTGCCGATTTCGACTTCTTCGAGATCCACGAAGCCTTCGCTGCCCAGGTGTTGTGCACCCTCAAAGCCTGGGAAGACGCCGATTACTGCCGCGAGCGCCTGGGCCTGGACGCGCCGTTGGGCAGCATTGACCGCGCCAAGATGAACGTCAACGGTGGCTCGCTGGGCTGCGGTCACCCATTTGCCGCCACGGGCGGCAGGCAGTTGGCGGCGCTGGCTAAAATGATCGATCAGAACGGCGGCGGGCGCGGTTTGATTTCGATTTGTGCGGCGGGCGGGCTGGGCATTACTGCGATCGTCGAAAAATAGCGCTGTCAAAAACAACAACAAGGAGACTGCCATGAACGCTGTAAGCCTGGAACAAACCGAACGGGTCTGGTTGAACGCATACCTGCCCGGCGTGCCGGCAGACATCGACGCGGGGATCGAGGACTACCCGTCGCTGCGCGAGGTGTTCCTGGAGCACCTGGAAAAATTCCGCGAGCGGGTCGCCTACGTCAGTATCGGCACCGAGATGACCTACGCCGACTGGCAAGCGCAAGGTGTCGCGTTTGCGGCCTGGCTACAGGGGCAGGGCGTGAAGAAGGGCGACCGTGTGGCGTTGATGATGCCCAACTGCCTGCAATATCCGATCTGCCTGCTGGGCACCATCCTGGCCGGTGCGGTGGTGGTCAACGTCAACCCGCTGTACACCTCCCATGAGCTCAAGCACCTGCTCAAGGACAGCGAGGCCGAAACCGTGGTGATCTTCGAGAATTTCGCCTACACCCTGGAAAAGGTCATCGCCGGCAGCCGTGTCAAACGCGTGGTGGTGGCGGCCATCGGCGATTTGCTCGGCACCTTCAAGGGCGCAGCCATGAACTTCATCCTGCGCAGCGTGCAGAAGCAGGTGCCGGCATTCAGGCTGCCGGGGGCGTTGCGCTTCAACCAGGTGCTCAAGCAAGGGCGGGCGCAGCATCATTTTCAGGTGGCGATGGCCCTCGACGACCTGGCGTTCCTGCAATACACAGGTGGTACGACGGGCGATGCCAAGGGCGTGATGCTCAGCCACCGCAATATCATCGCCAACCTGCTGCAAGCCAAGGCCTGGGTCGGTGACCAACTGGACCAGAACCAGCAGGAAACCAACGTCACCTTGCTGCCGCTGTACCACATCTTTTCCCTGACGGTGAACTGCTTGATGTTCATGTGCCTGGGCGGG
This sequence comes from Pseudomonas palleroniana, assembly GCF_022836895.1. NCBI lineage: Bacteria > Pseudomonadati > Pseudomonadota > Gammaproteobacteria > Pseudomonadales > Pseudomonadaceae > Pseudomonas > Pseudomonas palleroniana. The sequence goes on from NZ_CP092411.1 coordinate 3,324,565, forward strand.
CGCAACATCCTGATCGCCAACCCGCGTGATGTGAAACGCGTGCAGATGATCCTGCGTAAAGAGCGCTTCAACGGGATTGCCGGGGTCAACACGTTGTTCAATGGTTTGCTGGAGAACAAAGAGTTCTGTGCCCGGGATTTCTCTGCGCTGCGCATGGTGATCGCCGGTGGCATGGCCACCCACACGGCCGTGGCCAAGCGCTGGAAGGAAGTCACCGGGTTACCGATCATCGAAGGCTACGGCCTCACCGAGTGCTCACCGGTGGTCAGCATCAGCCCCATCGACATTGCGCGCATGCGCGAGATGGAGTTCACCGGTAGCATCGGCGTGCCATTGCCCTCGACCTGGGTGCGCTTCATGCGAGAGGACGGCGAACTGGCCGACATCGGCGAGCAAGGCGAACTGCAAGTACGTGGCCCGCAGGTGATGCAGGGTTACTGGAAGCGGCCCAAAGAAACCGCCGAGGTGCTGGATGACGAAGGCTGGCTGTCGACCGGGGATATCGGTGTGATGGACGAGCGTGGCTATATCCGGCTGGTCGACCGCAAGAAAGACATGATCCTGGTATCAGGCTTCAACGTGTACCCCAATGAAATCGAAGATGTGGTGGCGATGCATCCGGGGGTGGGTGAAGTGGCGGCCATCGGTGTGGAAGACCCGGTGACGGGGGAGCGGGTGAAGATCATTGTGGTGCGCAAGGACCCGAACCTGACCCAGGAACAGATCCTCGCCCACTGCCGGGAATACCTGACGGGGTACAAGGTGCCAAGGTATGTGGAGTTCCGCAGCATCGAACTGCCCAAGACCACGGTGGGTAAAGTACTGCGCCGGGCCTTGTGTTAGAGAGGATCTGATTTTGTAGTGAGCGGGCTTGCCCCGCGCTGGGCGGCGCAGCCGCCCCACCAAAGCCGCCGCGTTATACCAGTGAAACCCAAATCCCCGGATTCTGGGCCACCTTCCAACCCATACCCCCGAAACCGGGGACATCGTTTACACATTTGAAGCTCGGACGCCCCTGTGCGTAGCAGGCCCATTTTTGGGGCCGCTTCGCGGCCCATCGGGAGCAAGCCCCCTCCCACAGTGAAAGCGTTAGGCCTTAGCTGACTGGTATTAGGGCTTGCCCCGCGCTGGGCGGCGCAGCCGCCCCACCAAAGCCGCCGCGTTATACCAGTGAAACCGAAATCCCCGGATTCTAGGCCGCCTCCCAACCCATATCTCCGAAACCGGGGACATCGTTTACACATTCGAAACGCGGACGCCCCTGTAGTGAGCGGGCTTGCCCTAATGCCTGTCAGTTAAGCGACAGAGTGGACGATGGATAACCTGTGGGAGGGGGCTTGCTCCCGATAGGCCGCGCAGCGGCCTCAAAAATGGGCCTGCTACGCAGTCCATCGGGAGCAAGTCGAATCGTCGCACCGCCCCTCCCACAGTGACAGCATTAAGCCTTAACTGACTGGTATTAGGGCTCGCCCAGCGCGGGGCAAGCCCGCTCACTACAAGTTTCGCTTAAACTTCTTGCACTTTGATCCAGCGTTCTTCCTTCGCCGCCACACGGATCGCCGTCGCCAGCCGTTCCACCGCCCATGCCGCGTCAAAGTCAGTGCCCTCGGCCCCTTGGCCGGCCACGGCCATGATCAATTCCTGCACCTCCAGCGTTTTCAACTCGTTGTAGCCCAACTGGTGACCGGCCGCCGGGCTGAACGCGGCATAGCCGGGCAGGGCGGGGCCGGCCAGCAGGCGTTGGAAGCCGTCCTGGCCGATACGGTACAGGCGCAGTTCGTTCAAGCGCTCCTGGTCGAATGCCAATGTGCCCAGGGTGCCGCTGATCTCGAAACTCAGGTGGTTCTTGTAGCCCTGTTTAAGCCAACTGCTGCTCACCGTGCCGCGCGCGCCGTTGGCGAACCGCAGCAATGCATGCACCTGGTCATCCACCGCGATGGCTTTCAGTTCGCTGCTGCCCGATGTAACAGGGCGTTGGGCGTGCACGGTGTGGGTGTCGGCACACACGCTTTCCACGTCGCCTACCAAGTAGTGCGCCATTGCCAGCAGGTGGCTGCCCAAGTCTGCCAGGGCACCACCGGCATGCGTGACTTCGCAGCGCCATGACCAGGGGGACGCGGGGTCAGCCATGAAGTCTTCACTGAATTCACCCTGAAAACTGATGATTTCGCCAAGGTCGCCCTGGGCGATCATCTGCCGCGCCAGGCTGATCATCGGGTTGTGCTGGTAGTTGTAGCCGACCCGCGTCACGACCCCGGCGGCGCGGGCTGCACGGCGCATGGCGTCGGCCTGTTCCAGGCTGACCGCCAAGGGTTTTTCGCAATACACGGCTTTACCCGCGGCGATTGCCGCCATGGCCATGGGGTAGTGCAGATGGTTGGGAGTGGTGATGGCCACCAGTTCGACGTTGGGGTCGTTGATCAACGCTTGCCAGTCGCCGTGGGCCTGGGCAAACCCCCAGGCGGTGGCGCAGCGCTGGGCGCGTTCGACGTCGGCGTCGGCCAGGGCGGCCAGCTTGAGGGTAACCGGCAGTTCGAATACCGCACGGGCATTATTGAACGCCAATGCATGGGCGCGGCCCATGAAACCTGTGCCGATCAAGCCGATTCCGAGTTCACGCATAGCCGTGGTCCTTTGAATTGTTGTTTTCAGGAGCGGCATTAATGGAATAAAAATTTCTAAAATTCAACATTTGGAATAAAAATTCATCGTCAGACTGTTCCGGCGCAAGATGTAGGAACAATCAACGCTACTGATGTGGCTATATTCAGCACATGGCCAAATGCTGCCAGTTAACAAAAGATAACGTAGCGCCGATTGTCAGACGATTCGAAAGCCCGATAGGATGGCCCCTGCTTCCTTCAGGCGCTCTAGATTGCAGGTTTCAGCGCCTGGTAAAGCCCCTAACAATAATAAAATGGGAGAAGGTCTATGAGTGAGCCTGTCATGGGTTGGGTTGTCTGCCGCCCACGTGCCGCACGCAAGGTTGCGTTGCTGGCCACAGCGCTCTCGTTGCTGGCCGGTGCTGCGTTGTCGGTACCGGTGCTGGCAGCCAGTGATACCGCCGCACCGTCGGTGTTCGCGATTGAATCCCCCAAGGCCGCCAAGGGCCTGATGATCGATGTAGTCCATGCCGGTGCGCGCCTGGTGGCGGTCGGTGACCGTGGGCACATTCTCTACTCCGATGACCAGGGCAGCACCTGGACTCAAGCCAAGGTCCCTACCCGGCAGTTGCTCACGGCAGTGTTTTTCGTCGATGACAAACACGGCTGGGCGGTGGGCCATGATGCGCAGATTCTCGCCAGCACCGACGGCGGTGCCACCTGGGCCCAGCAGTACCAGGACCTCAAGCGCGAAGCGCCGCTGCTCGATGTCTGGTTCAAGGATGCCAACCACGGCATGGCCGTCGGCGCCTACGGTGCGTTGATCGAAACCACCGACGGCGGCAGGACGTGGGCGGACGTCAGCGACCGCCTCGACAACGAAGACCAATATCACCTCAACGCCATCGCCCAGATCAAGGACGCCGGGCTGTTCATTGTGGGCGAGCAGGGCAGCATGTTCCGCTCCAGCGATGAGGGCCAGACCTGGGAAAAACTTGAAGGCCCCTATGCAGGCTCGTTGTTCGGCGTGATCGGCACGGCCCAGCCGCAGACCCTGCTGGCCTACGGCCTGCGCGGCAACCTGTACCGTTCCACGGATTTCGGCAGCAGCTGGGAGCCGGTGGCGCTGAATGCCACGCGTGGGGCGCTGGAGTTCGGCCTGTCGGGCGCCACGTTGCTCGATGATGGCACCCTCGTCGTGGTCGGCAACGGCGGCAGCGTGGTGGTCAGCCATGACGACGGCGTGACGTTCAGTGTGTTCAACCGCCCGGATCGCATTTCGCTGTCGTCCGTGACGGCGGCAGGCAATGGCAACTTGATTCTAGCCGGGCAGGGTGGCGTGCGTGTCGCCACGCCGACTGGCGCAGAACTCGTAAAACAATAATAAGGGCGGGGAAAGCATGAGCAGTCATCACAACGATAAAGCGACCCTCCTTGAGCGCCTGATCTTCAACAACCGTCCGGCGGTGATTGTCATCTGCCTGCTGGTGAGCATTTTCCTGTTCTGGCAGGCGACCCTGATTCGCCCCTCCACCAGTTTTGAAAAGATGATCCCCCTGAAGCACCCCTTCATCGAAAAGATGATGGAACACCGCAACGACCTGGCCAACCTGGGCAACACGGTGCGCATCTCGGTGGAGGCCAAGGACGGTGACATCTTCACTCAGGCCTATATGGAGACCCTGCGTCAGATCAACGACGAGGTGTTCTATATCCCCGGCGTCGACCGCTCCGGTCTCAAGTCGCTGTGGAGCCCCAGTGTGCGCTGGACCGAAGTGACCGAAGAAGGCTTCGCCGGCGGCGAAGTGATCCCACAGAGCTATAACGGCTCGGCGGAAAGCCTCGACCAACTGCGCAACAACGTGCTCAAGTCCGGCCAGGTCGGACGCCTGGTGTCCAACGATTTCAAGTCGAGCATCGTCGACATCCCGCTGCTGGAGTCCTACCCCGACCCGCAGGACCAGGGCAAGCTATTGGCCCTGGACTACCGCAAGTTCTCCCATGAACTTGAAGACAAGATCCGCGACAAGTTCGAAGCGCAGAACCCCAACGTCAAGATCCACATCGTCGGCTTCGCCAAGAAGGTCGGCGACCTGATCGACGGCCTGGTGATGGTGGTGATGTTCTTCGGCATTGCGTTCGTCATCACCCTGATTCTGCTGTTGTGGTTCACTCATTGCCTGCGCAGCACCGTCGCGGTGTTGAGCACCACGCTGGTGGCGGTGATCTGGCAGCTCGGGCTGATGCACTTTTTCGGTTTCGGTCTCGACCCGTACTCAATGCTGGTGCCGTTCCTGATTTTTGCCATTGGCATTTCCCACGGCGTACAGAAGATCAACGGCATCGCGCTGCAATCCAGTGAGGCCGATAACGCGTTGACCGCCGCACGTCGCACGTTCCGCCAACTGTTCCTGCCTGGGATGATCGCGATCCTGGCCGACGCGGTGGGCTTCATCACCCTGCTGATCATCGATATCGGCGTTATCCGCGAGCTGGCGATCGGCGCGTCGATCGGTGTCGCGGTGATCGTATTTACCAACCTGATCCTGTTGCCGGTGGCGATCTCCTACGTCGGTATCAGCCAGCGTGCGATCGCCAAGAGCAAGAAAGATGCGCACCGCGAACACCCGTTCTGGCGCCTGCTGTCCCGGTTCGCCAGCGCCAAAGTCGCGCCGGTGTCGATTCTGCTCGCATTGATCGCCTTCGGCGGCGGCCTGTGGTACAGCCAGAACCTCAAGATCGGCGATCTCGACCAAGGCGCGCCGGAACTGCGCCCGGATTCGCGCTACAACAAGGACAACAACTTCATCATCAGCAACTACTCCACCAGTTCCGATGTATTGGTGGTGATGGTCAAGACCAAGGCCGAAGGCTGCTCGCGTTATGAAGCCATGGCACCCATCGATCAGTTGATGTGGAAGATGCAGAACACCGAGGGTGTTCAGTCGGCCATCTCGCTGGTGACGGTATCCAAGCAGATGATCAAGGGCATGAACGAAGGCAACCTGAAATGGGAAACCCTGTCGCGCAACCCCGACGTGTTGAACAACTCCATCGCCCGTGCCGATGGCCTGTACAACAACAATTGCTCCCTGGCGCCGGTGCTGGTGTTCCTCAACGATCACAAGGCCGAAACCCTCGACCGTGCGGTACATGCGGTGCAGGACTTCGCCAAGGAAAACAACAAGGACGGTCTGGAGTTTATCCTCGCCGCCGGTAACGCCGGGATCGAAGCGGCCACCAACGAGGTGATCAAGCAGTCGGAGCTGACCATTCTGGTCCTGGTGTACCTGTGCGTGGCCACCATGTGCATGATCACGTTCCGTTCCTGGGCGGCAACGTTGTGCATCGTGCTGCCGCTGGTGCTGACTTCGGTGCTGGGCAACGCACTGATGGCGTTCATGGGGATCGGCGTCAAGGTCGCGACCTTGCCGGTGGTGGCGTTGGGCGTGGGGATCGGTGTCGACTATGGCATCTATATCTACAGCCGCCTGGAGAGTTTCCTGCGGGCTGGCCTGCCGTTGCAGGAAGCGTACTACCAGACCCTCAAGTCGACCGGCAAAGCCGTACTGTTCACCGGCCTGTGCCTGGCAATCGGCGTGTGCACCTGGATTTTCTCGGCCATCAAGTTCCAGGCCGACATGGGCCTGATGCTGACCTTCATGCTGCTGTGGAACATGTTCGGTGCACTGTGGCTGCTGCCGGCGCTGGCACGCTTCCTGATCAAGCCCGAGAAGCTGGCGGGGCAGAAGGGCAATTCGTTGTTTGCCCACTGAGGTTTGGGCGGGTGGGGGCTCGCCCTGGTGCCCATCAACCAGGAGGCGAATTACTCCTGTGGCGAGGGAGCTTGCTCCCGTGGCGGCCTGTCAGCCGACCGCGATGTGGGTTGTGTACATATCCATTGCTGCGGTAACGGCGGCTTATGGTTCCGCTCTTACAGCGGCTCACTTTTGGAGAGGCCCAAAAGTAAGCAAAAGGCCTTCGCCCCACCACTCGGCACCTCGCTCAGGCTCGGTGTGCCCGAACACAGGCTTGAATCCGTGGGCCGCCGCCACGCGCCATCCATGACGCGGGGCGGCTAACCCGGCGTCCTGCCGGGTTACCCACGGATTCAAGCCTGCGTTCGGCCAGCGTGGTTTAACGGGGCGCCTAAGATCAGGATCAAAAGCAGATCAAAAACATAGGCGGTGAGTCAGGGTTGTCATGGGTGCTGGCAACTCAGAGCTTGAGGAACAGCTTCTGGTCCAGCGGTGGTTCGATTTTGGCCCGTACGATGCTGTTGAAGGGTTGGTTGTTGCGCCCGGCATTCTCCACCAGATCCTTCTGGGTCATGTAGCGCTGCTCGGGCAGTTTCAGGTGCGCGGCGCTGTAGGTGTTTCGTGCGGTGGTCGTGTTGGGGTAGTGGAAGTGCGCATACCAGAGCACGTTGGTACTGTTTTTCTCACGAACAGCGTACTCCGTGAGAAAGTCCGCGCCCTTGAGCTTTTTGCCGCGGGTGACCAGGCTGATGTCGACGCGCCCATGGGTCCATAGATAATCGATGTTCTCCGCTCGGGGGAGCTGGCGCAGGTAGCCGTCACAACGGTGCATGATCGCGCGCTCGCGCATGGCCTTGACGGCATTTTTCCACGTTTCGACCAACGCTTTGGTTTCACTGGCTGCCCCGTGGTTGGCGTGGGCATCCTGTGCGACTTGCTCAAGCTGGTCGGCCTGGGCTTCGAGCATGTCGCTCCAATCGCGAGGGTTGACGGTTTCGCGGCGAGCCGGATCATCCAGTTTCTTCTTCTGGAACTGGATTGAGCGCTCGATACCGGCCTGTTCTCCCATCAGTTTGCGGGCCGTGCCGATGGAGGCCGACAGCGGCTTGGGTGATGGCACGGAGGGGGAGCTGACCGGCTCTGCGTTGACGATCCGGACCCAGTCGCCTTCGGTCGAGTGCCAGCTGTAACTGCTCAGGGGTTGGCCGGTGCGGGAGTCAAGCACGTCGATGATCGGGATATCCTGGCCGGGTTGTGTATCCCGTAACGTGCCCACCAGGGTTTGTTTGTCGCGGGTCTTGAAGACCTTCTTGTTCAGCGATTTGCGCGCCCTGTCGTCACGGCGCGGGGCGACCGGTGGCAAATGCTGTTCCTCGCGCATCAGGTCCGCCAGCTCGACCTGGGCCTGGGTGATGACTTCCTGCAGGCACTCAAGATAACGCTTGCCATAGAACACACGGACGCTGTCGGGGCCGGTCTCTTGCAAGGCGTGCGCATTGTTGAATTCGGCCTGATATTTTTCGATCAGGTTGCTCAACACCGCGATACGTTCCTCGCCGGTGTAACCCTCATGTTGCTGCAGCTCGATATGGGAGTTCGCGGCGGCGTTCAGGTCGGCCTGGTTGAAGCGGTCGCGGAAAAAGGCTTCTTCGGGGGAGCGGGGGTCGATGGTTCGGTCCAGGCTCAACTCCCGCAGCGCGCTGAGGCGCTCCATGGTGGCGGTGAACACCTGATTGGCCGGTGGCTGCGGGAATTCCTTGATGAACGCCTCCGCGAGTTTCTTATTACCGGGGCAGTCGCTCTTCCATTCGTTCAGCACCTGGTTATAGGCTTGGGCGGCCTCAATCTGGCGCCCGAGGCGCTCGACGTGGTCAGCCATGTTCTCGATCAGATCGTCGTAGGCGCCGGGCTCATTGCGTTGGGTTCGTTCAATCAGCTTTGCGAGCGGCTCACCGGACTTCGCATGGGTGAACTGGTCGTTGACGTACACGTGATCGATCGTGCGTGAAAGCAGGGTGGCGGCGATGGCTTTGTACTGGTCCCCGCGTTTCTCCCGGAAAAGATTGAAATTCATCGCAGGGTTATCGCTGCTCAACGCCTGAATCGCAATGCGCCTGTGGGCAAGCATTGCATTGGCGTTTTTCTGATCGTCTTCGAAGCGCATGCGCATCAAGGTCGACAGGTCTTTATTCTTCCTCAACTCTTGTTGGTACTGTTGCGTAAAGCCGGCCCCACGCTCGCCACTGTTTACCAGGCCCCATAGCGTCCTCAGGGTTTTGTTCGACTTGCGCAGGGTTTCATCGGTTTCGTTCAAGCGCATATCACTGGTTTCGATGGCGCCCACCAGCGGTTGCATCGAGGCCACTTGTTCGGCGTATCGCCTGAGCATCGCATCGCTGAGTTCGATATTGCGGTCCAGGGTGGCCTTCATCCGTTCGCTGGCCCTGGGCATGCCGCCACGCAGTTTAGGGCGGGTGTCGAACTGCCATTGCCCCTTGGCGTCACGGGTCAGTGGCGGACCCGTGAGGGTTCTGTTTTGCTCGTTGATCACGAAGGGACCATCCAGGTCCCTGGCGACACGATACCAATGGTTCTCGATGCAGGCGTGAAGCTTGCCATCGACGAGCTATAGGCCCGCCCGCGCGCCACTTTGAATGGGGGTGGTTGTACCGGTCGGTTTCGGTACGCTGAACGATTGAATGTGGGCGCGTTGCGAGGGGCTCAAATCACGCGGGCTGGAAAACGAGAAGTCAAAGGGTTGGTCGTGCGTGAGCAGGCCTTTGACAACCGCTGCGGCGTCTGGCTCGACCACTACCCGCGGTACCTGGGATGTATCCCCTGCGGGTCGGCGCAACGGGGAAGAAACTTCCGGCCGCTGGTTAAAAGGCACATTGCCCACGGCGCGTTCCGGTGGGCGCACAGGCGTGGCATGGCTTAACAACGTGGCCACATTGACCAGCAGGTCCACCATCGCTCCTGCAGGGTCGGAGTTGTTCGGGTCGCTGGCCTGCCTGATGTCGTCTTCGACACTGGCCAGTTGCAGCAGCCAGCCGGCCATGGCGCCGGGGCCGCGCAATACCGGCAACAGGGTATTGAACAGTAACCAGCCCAACTCCTTGTAGGAGGCCCAACGGCTCTGGGCATCCGAGGTGGACTGGCCTTGGGCGAGGGTGACCAGGCTTTGGGTGTTGGTAGTGAACAGGTGCTGCATCAACTTGCCGTCCCGTAAGTCCTTGCGCAGTTTCTCGCAGGCGCCATATCCGTCGATGGCCAGGCTCGTCGGGGCGGGTGTGGCGGGCGCATCGAACTCGTTAAAGACCCCGTAGCGGGCAATATGCGGCGTCTTGAAGCCGCCGTTGCCGTAGATCGCCCGCACCTTGTCGCTTGGCAGCCAGGCCAAAACGCTCTGTTGCAGAGGCCCCGGGGCCTGGATCGCAGCGAGCAGGGCATCGCGGCTGGCAAATTCCTGCAAAACCGGTGACAACTGCGGACGGTAGAGCAGGTGAGGGCCGTATGCAGGGTTTTGCGGTTCTATCAGGAACATATTGGCGACGACGTCCGGTGTGGCGCCGGGTTTGCGCACAAATGCCAGGGGGCGCAGGGTAATCGCTTGACCGTCGACCTCCCGTGGGCCGGTGCCGGGCCGGGTCACGGCTTCCACCAACCGATAGCCCGTATCGGTGATGCCGGCTTCGCCCTTTAACTTGAGCTCAAGCGCTTGCAGGTTCAGTTGTAGCGGCACTTGTTCAATGAAAAGCTTTGCGCGTGCCCTGGCTTCGTCGGTATCGCTGAGCAGGTGCTGATTGAGCAATGCGGGGTATTGTTTGCCGATATCGATCGTGGTGATCAGATCCTTGAGCATCTGTGGCAATTCGGGGTCTTTGATCAGTTGCCCGCGCAGGCGAACATCCATGGCACCGGCGGGCAGCCCCGCAAGATTCTCCAGGGCCATGTCCACCAGGCTCATCTTGACCGGCTCGATGTAACCACTGCCCAGATCGCCGACCGGCACCTTGAAGGTCACTTCCAGATCTTTGGCGGCGTAGCCCTTGGAGGCCAGGTGGGCGTTGAGCTGTTGTTCGGCGTAAGTACGGATATCGGGAATATCCGTGAGGAACGTGCGGCCCTGGTTGCGCTGCACGCTGCTGGCCAGTTCCAGTGCCTGACGCTGGTAAGCGAAGCGCTCGGCGTCGGTGGCCTGGGTCAGCCATCCAGGCAGGTCACGGGGGCGGGTTGATGCCGTGTTGTTGAACCACATGGCCGTATCGCTGGCTTGGGAAAACAGCTGTTCCAGATCGCCGGCACGGCTGTTGGCCGGCAACTGTATTGCGTCCAGGTTTTGCAGTTGGCGGTCGAGTATCACGGCCGCCTGGGTATCAAAAATGTTGCCGTCCGGCTCCCGGCGCTTCCAGGTGAGGCGGTCGAACTTGAAGGACTGGTTAAGCTGGTGCTCCCATGCCTGTGTGAACGCCTCCAGGGAGGCGTAAGGCGTGACCTTGCCCGCAGCGGTGGCGTGCAGCACCAACGTTTCGCCGCCGATATTGCGGGTGATCAGCAGGCTCGGGTCCGAATGAGTGGCTGTGATCCCCGCTTGCTCAAGGGTTGTATCCACGATGAACGCGCGCGCGGCGGATTCGCCATAACGGCTGTTGCGTTCGCTGACGTCGGGGTAGCGGGTGATCTGGTCCAGGGTTTCACGCTGGGTCGCGCTGAGGCCGGGTTGCTGGAGGCCGGCGATGCGCAGCGTATCCTTGAGTGTGTCGCTGAGCCAGCGCCAGCGGCTGGTACCGGCAAACGTGTCCTGCCCCCAGTAATGGCTTAACGCATCGGCGTAAGCGGCCTTCAGGTTGGGACGCAGGCTGCGGATGGCCAGTTCCATGGAGTAGGTGTCCAGGGGCGTGGCTCGGTTGCCGCTGGCGTCGACGACTTTGAGGGTGGTCGCCGTGTCGCGGCTTACCCATTTGGCGCCTTCGGGCAACGCCAGTTCGCCGCCGCTGGCCATGTGCTCGAGCGCCAGGTCCAGCAGCGGGGTCAAGGCGTATTGCAGAGGATCCGTCGAGATCGGTACGGCCAGAGCGGTGTTGGCGCTGTTGAAGCTCAACGTGGGGTAGCGCTGGTTCAAGAGCGAGTCCAACTGCGCGGCCACCACGGAGCGCAACGTCGGGCGTGTGGCGAATTGGTTGGCGACGACACTGGCCGGTGTATCGGCAGCCGGAACGCCCTGGGCGGTCTCTTTCAAGCGGCCTTGCAGGCCCAGCGGCGGCTGGATTGAACGTATCGGCCTTGGAGGTGTTGAAAGCGGCGCCGCGGCCGCTGCCGGTTCATCGGCAGGGGGCAGGGGCGCCATCGGCAGTGACACGGAGAAAAGATGAGGACGGGCGTTGATCGACGGCATGCAAGCACTTCCTTGGCGGAGTGAAAAGAAATCAGCGCCGCGAAAGTACTGGGTTGTCGGCCAGCTAACGGTGCAAATGCGTTATGAACTGTTTCCAGTGCTGCGCGAGATCTTTGCCAACGCCCCGGTTGACGCGGGCCGGACACGTTTGTGTCGACGTATTTGCAGCCGGCCTGCCCGCAAAATCGGCACTGCCCCCGACACCCTGGGCTATCATTGGCGCTTTCCCGTAAATGATTGACTGCCATGACTGCCCAAACCCTGACCGCCACCCTTGAAAATGCCGACATGCTCGAAATTGATGGCTTGCACGCCTTTGATTTCGTGTTGGACGACAGCAAACTGCTGATTACCGCGATGGACGGCCGTGCCGAAAAACGCTGGAGCTTCAGCCTGGAACAGGTACGGGCCGCGACCTTTGATGACACCTTGCAAAGCTGGACGCTCACGGGCGAGTCGGGCGAGCACCGCCTGGTCTGCCTGAGTGCGTTTACCGGCAACAATAACGATGAGGATGAAGCGGATGATCATGCGTAAATTCTGGCCCCTGCTGATGGCCGGCAGTGTGGGGGCAATGTCGGTGCAGGCCGCACCGGCCGATACCTATGAACTGCTGGTGGGCAGCTACACCGCCGGCACCAGTGAAGGGATCTACCGGCTGCAGTTCGACAGCCGTACCGGCCGGTTCAACGGCAAACCTGCGCTGGCGGCCAAGACGGCCAACCCGTCCTGGCTGACCCTTTCCAAGGACCAGAAGCATCTGTTCGTGGTCAATGAGAACGGCCCGGGCCAGAAAGACCCGGTCGGTCGGGTGAGCAGCTACAGCATCGACCCGCAGAACCATCAGCTCACCTTGATCAACCAGGTGCAGAGCCTGGGCAATGAGCCGACTCACTCAAGCGTGGCGGCCGATGGACGTTACCTGTTCATCGCCAACTATTCGGTACTGGAAGATCCGGGCGGAAGCCTGGCTGTCCTGCCGGTGGACGCTGCCGGCAAGCTGTCGGCTCCGGTGCAATTGAGCGCGCACCCGGCCAGCCGCGTGAACCCTGAGCGCCAGGCGTCCAACCATGTGCACTCGGTGGTGTCGTCGCCGGACGGCAAGTATGTGTTTGTCCAGGATCTGGGCGCGGACAAGTTGTTTGCCTACCGTTACGATCCCAAGGCCAACCACGAACTGCCCCTGACCCCGGCCAACCCCGCATCGGTGCAGCTGCCACCGGGCAGCGGCCCGCGTCACTTGCTGTTCAGCCCCGATGGCAAGCACGCCTGGCTGACCACGGAGATGAGCGCGCAAGTAGCCGTTTTCGACTACAACGATGGCAAGCTCAGCCAGACCCAACTGGTGGACTTTGCCGCCGGGCAGCCGGTGTCCGACAAGGCCGGTGCTGCGCTGCACGCGTCCAGCGATGGCAAGTTCCTGTACGTGAGCAACCGTGGCACCGCCAACCAGCTGCTGGTGTTCAGCGTTGACCCGGCTACTGCACACCTCAAGGAGATCCAGCGCCGTTCCGTGGAGGGCGACCACCCGCGCGAGTTCAGCCTGGATCCGAGCGGCAAGTTCCTGCTGATCGCCAATCAGAAAAGTAACGAGATCGTGGTGGTCGAGCGCGACCCCAAGACGGGGTTATTGGGCAAAACCGTGCAAAAACTGCCGATCGATGCGCCCAGCGACCTCAAGTTCCTGGTGCGTCAATAAGCCACAGGCCCCGTATAGCGGGGCCTGAAGCTTTCTATTAATTCTATTAATAGCGGCTACTGTTTCAAAGCATTTCTAAGGTTTAACCCTCGGGCGTAAGTTTGGTTCCAAGGCCTTCCAAGGCCACTTAATCAAACGAACACGAGGGTTACCGCCATGAACTTCAATCTCTTCTCGGTCATCGCCGCTTCCGCTGTTTCCGCCACCGTGGCCCTGCCTGCTGCTGCCAGCGTGGAAGTGACCGGCAAAAAATCCAGCACCAGCGCCTACACCCAGAAATACCTGCAACAGAGCGCTAATTTCTACGCCGCACTGGACCACAAGACCCAACAGTAGGAGTGAGCTTCAGGGTTTTGCCATCACCGCAATAAACAGCGGCGACTCCAGAAAACGTTGTAACCATTTCTGCAGCCGCCGATACGGTGTTGCGGCAAACCACTCCCGGTCCACATGGGCAAACTGGCGCACGAACGGCGCCAGTGCCGCATCCGCCAGGCTCATATGCTCAGCCAGCAGGTATTCATGCTGGGTCAGCAAACCCTCCAGCTCCTGCAAAAACACCTCGCCTTCGGCCCGATAATGCTCCATCGGGTATTCGGGATAACGTTCGGCGTATTTGTATCGATTCAAGTGATGTTTGAACACCTGGTCATTCTCGGCAATCAGCGACAACACCGCCGGGTCACCTTGCAGCAGCCAATCATCAGGGTCGTGCTGTGCCAGTGCCCATTGCATGATTGGCAGGCTCTCGTCGATCACATGGCCCGCCACACTCAGTACCGGCACCGTGCCCTTGGGTGACAGCACCAGCATCTCGGCCGGCTTTGCCTTGAGGCTCACCTCGATAATGCGCACGGCCACCCCGCAATAACGCAAGGCCAGGCGCGCCCGCATCGCGTACGGGCAACGCCGGAACGAATACAGCAGCGCCTCGCTCACTTGACCTCCAGGGTGCTCAAGCCGTTGCCCTGGCGCTTGACCTGGATCTGCACCGGGATGCGCTCATGCATTTCCTGCACGTGGGAAATCACGGCCACCTTGCGGCCCTGGGCCTGCAAACCGTCCAAGGCGTCCATCGCCAATTGCAGGGATTCAGGGTCGAGGCTGCCGAAGCCTTCGTCGATAAACAACGACTCGATCTTCAACGTGCTGGACGCCATCGAAGCCAGGCCCAACGCCAGCGCCAACGACACCAGGAACGTCTCGCCACCGGACAACGAGTGCACCGAGCGCAGTTCATCGCCCATTTCCGTATCCATCACCAACAGCCCCAGCATGCTGCCGCCACGTTTGAGGCGGTAGCGGCGCACCAGTTGGCGCAGTTGCACGTTGGCGTGGTGCACCAGCAGGTCGAGGTTGTAGGCCTGGGCGATTTTGCGGAAGGTATCGCCGGTGGCCGAGCCGATCAGCGCGTTCAGGCGTGCCCAGCGCTGCCATTCGTCATAGGCCTGGGTGATTTGTTCTGCCAGTGCCTGGTTGGCGTCCTGACGCCGCTGGTCCTCGACCTGCCGTGCGCGCAGCGCGTCGCAGTGCTTCTCGTCGTCGGCCAGGTGCTGATTGAGGGCCGCGAGGCTGTTGTCCAGTTGCTCGGCTTCCAGGTTGCCATTGTGCTGGGCCTGGTGTTCGGCAAGGCGTTGTTCGCGCTCCTGCAGCAGCACCCTGGCTTGCTCCACGGCTTTTTCGCTGTGTTGCAACTGCTGGCGCAGCGCGCTGATTGCATGGTCATCGAACGCCAGCAAGCGGGTGAGGCCGGCGTCATCCAGCTCGGGATGCTGGGCGCGCCATTCGCCCAGGCGCAGGTCGAGGGTGTGTTGCTCGGCACTGAGTGCCTGTTGGCGTTCCTGCTGGGCCTTGAGGTCGGCGGCCAGCTGGATCAGCGTGTTGCGCAAATCTTGCAACTGTTGGTTGACGTCGGTTTCGTGTTGGCGTGCTTGCGCCACCGCCTGGTCCAATTGCTGTTGCCAGTGTTCGGCGCTTGGGTATTCGCCCAACAGGGTGCCGAGTGTTTCCTGAGCCGCTTGCTGCTGGGCAGCCAGTTCCGTGACCTGCTGACGCAAGCCCTCCAGTTGTTGCTGGCGATGCTGCTGATGGGTCTGTTCTTTCTCGATGGCTTGCCGGCGCTCTTGTTGCTCGGCGTGTTCATCGCGCTGCTGTCCCAGTTGCTCAAGGCGCTGGCTGACCTGCTGGTCCAACTGCATGAAGGTCGCAGCCGGCTCGCGGCGCAGCCCGTCCAGGGCGGCGGCGGGCAGCAGGTTGGCGAAGGCGCTGAGTTCTTCTTCAAGGCGGTCGCGGTCATTGGACAGCTCGCGTTGCTGGTCTGCCAGCAACTGGCGCGCTTGCTGGCTGGCCTCCTGGGCGGCTTGCAGTTGTTGCTGCAGGCGCCCGGCGTTTTGCTGCAGGTTGAGCAGGGCGCCCTGGCGTTGTTCGTCCTGGCTGATACTTTGCGTCAACTGGTTGAGTTGCTGGGCCAGCCAGGCGCTTCGCTGAGGCGGCTCCTGATTGAACAGCGCGGCGTACAGCGGATGGGCTTCCAGGCTGGGTTTGAGCGCCAGTTGCTGCGCCGCCAACTGCTCCTGCTGTTCCAGAAAACCCTTTTGCTGGGCGATCAAACCGCCCACTTCGCCACGCAGCTCGGTGAGTGTTTCCTTGAGGCTGTCGACCGCTTTCTGCGCCGTGGCCTCTTCATTTTCGTCATGGCGGCCGAGGCTTTGCAGCAGCGCCTCCGGCTGGTGGTACGGGTGCTCATGGCTGCCGCACACCGGGCACGGCTGGTCGTCTTGCAACTGCTCGCGCAACTCCTCGACGCTGGCACTGCGGGCCAGGCGCTGGCGCTCCAGCAATTGCTTGGTCACCGTGAGGGTTTGCTCGGCCACGGCCAATTCAGCCTTGGCTTGCAGGCCCGCCTGGTTGAGCTTTTCTCGTTGCTGCTGGGCCTGCACGAGTTTTTGCGTCAGCGCATCGCTCTGTTGATCCAGCTGTTGCTGGCTGTCCCACAGGCGTGTGAGCTCTTCGAAGGCGCGTTGCTGCTTGCGATTGTCCTGAAGCAGGCTGGCGAGCAATTGGATTTGTTCGGCCACGGCGTGGGGTTCGGCGCCGGCCTCCTGGTACAACAGCTCCAAGGCTTCGCGCTGTTGGGTGAACTGCTCGGCGGCGGCGCTGGCACGCTGTTCCAGTTGCGGCAGTTCGGCCTGGCCTTTGTTCAGGCGATTGCCGATCAGCATCAGTTGTTGCAGGCGGTCGCGGTAGGCGGCCCAGGCCTCACTCAGCGGTGCGAGGGCGCTGCTGCGCTCAAGTTCGTTGGCCAGATGTTGCAGGCGCTCGCCCACTTGCGCTTGTTTCTCCAACAAGCCATCGAGCGCGACCTGGCCCTGGGTGCAGGCGGTTTCCTGCACGTGCTGCTCTTCGGTGCGCTTGGCCAGGTCTTTGCTCAAACGGGCGAGGGTGCTCTGCTCTTCGAAGGCCCGGCGCAATAACGGCACGGCGTCGGCCTGATGTTTCAGAGCCTCGGTCAAGGCTGACTGAGCGGCGGCGTGCTGTTGTTGTGCCTGCTCTTGCTGGCTCTGTAACGCGGTTTGCTGCTCGATGTGCTGCGCAATCTGCGTGGCGAGCGGCGCCAGCAAGGTGCCCAGTTCGGCCTGTCGGGCGAAATGATGGCGCTGCGCCGCCAACTGCTCCAGGCGGCTTAAATCCTGGCGTTGCTGGCCCTGGTCATGCCATTGCTGCTCGGCGTGCTGCAACTGTTCGGCGGCGGCTTGCCGGCGCTCCTGCCATTCGCGTAGCTCCTTGAGCCACGTATGTTGCAGTTCCAACTGTTTGAGCTGTGCCTGCCGGGTCTTGAGCTGTTGCTGGGCTTCGGCCAATTGTTGATCGAGTTCGGCCCGCGCTTCGGGGGCCAGCGGCACTACGCCGTCAGATTGGATTTTTAGATCATCATGTACTTTTTCGGCTTCTTTGCTTTTTATGAAAGCTTTACGGCCTAAATGGCTATAGATGGCCGTGTTAGTGAGCTTTTCAAGCAGCTCGCTACGCGATTTATCGTCGGCCTTGAGGAATGCGCTGAAATCACTTTGGGCGAGCATGACTGCTCGGGTGAATTGGGCAAAGTTCAGGCCAAGCTTTGCCTGGATTAACTCTTCAGCTTCTTTTTTCTGACTGGCGAGCAACTGGTTTACGTCAAGATCATACAAGCTATGTCTTACTGCCTGTAGTCTCCCATTCGCCTTATCTCGGGCTCTGTTTGCTTCCCAGCGAGCACGATATTGATGCCCATCAGAGCTTACAAAGTCTACCTCGGCGTAGCCGCTGCCAGTGCCTCGACGTAAAAGTGTTCTCGCATCGTCTGTGCCCAGTTCGGAGTCGTTGTCTGGGATCTTTCCCTCCTTGCGCAGGTTTCCCAGGCGCGGCACGGCGCCGAACAACGCCAGGCATAACGCATCGAGCAGCGTGCTTTTACCCGCGCCGGTCGGCCCGGTAATCGCGAACAATCCGGCACTGGCCAAGGGCTCGGCGGTGAAGTCGATTTCAAACGGCCCAGCCAGGGAGGCGAGGTTTTTCAGGCGGATGGCGAGGATCTTCATGGCTGTTCATCCTCCTGTTGCACTTCCTGGAGCAGCACGGCGAAATCCTTCAAGGTCTGTTCATCCACTTCGCTGCCGTAACTGTCCTGCCAGGCGCGGCTGAACAGCTCCTGGGGCGTGAGCTGGTCGAGTTCAACCAGGCGCTCTTCATCGCGGTCTTCGCGGTTGCCCGCGCCTGCGTATTCGGCGGCGATGCGTACCAGGCGCACGGCTTTGCCTTGCAGGGCGGTTTCGATTTGCTGGCGCAGGTCCGGCTGTGGCTCGTCGAGGCGCACGCGCACCTCTAGCCAAGGGTGGCGCTGGGTTTCGGCGAGCAGGTCGATGTCGGGCAGGTCGCCCAGTTGCTTGAGGATATCGGCCAGGGGCGCGGCTTCCAGGCGTTGCAGATTGACCGAGCGGGGGATCAGGCGCGGTTCGACGTTCACCAGCCGCTCGCCCTGAAACGTTACGTCAAGAATCTGGTGCTTGTAGCCGATTTCGGAAAACGACAGCGGAATCGGCGAGCCGGAATAACGGATGCGTTCTTCACCATTCACCTGCTGCGGCTTGTGCAAGTGACCGAGGGCGACATAGCCCACACGGTTATCGAACAGGCTGGCGGGCAGTGCTTCGGCATTGCCGATGATCAGGCTGCGCTCGGAGTCTTCCGACACCGAACCACCGGCCATATGCGCGTGGCTGATGGCGATCAATGCCTGGCCCTTTTTGCGTTTGGCCTTGGCCGCAGCGATCAGCCATTCATGCACCTGGCCGATACCGCGCAGGTAATCGTCCCCCAAGTGCGCGCCGGTGACTTCCGCCGGGCGCAGAAACGGCAGCGCCAGGCACCATGCGGCGATCTTGCCTTTGGCATCCGGCAGGGGAATCAGCAGGCGTTCGGCGTCGAGTTGCCCGTCGTCCAGCCACAGCACCCGGCCCAACGCATGGGTGCGCAAGCGGCGCATCAACGGCGCCGGCAATTCGATGCGCGAGCCGGAATCGTGGTTGCCGGCAATCATCACAATGGTGAGCTTGGGGTTTTGCTCGTGGGCGCTGATGATGAAATCGTACAGGCGCTCCTGGGCCTTGAGCGGCGGGTTGACCGTGTCAAAGATGTCGCCGGCGATCAGCAACGCATCCGGTTGCTCGGCTTTTAATTGGCCCAGCAGCCACTCAAGGAAACAGGCGTGTTCGAAGTCGCGTTCCTGGCCGTGGAGGTTTTGGCCCAGGTGCCAGTCGGAGGTATGAAACAAACGCAAGGCGAACTCCGTGGAAAAGATGAAAAGGAGGGGAGTTTACCTGTAAAGCGGTGGGAGGGGGCCGGCTCAAATGCACAGTCAGTAAGGCGCAACGCTGTCCCTGTGGCGAGGGAGCTTGCTCCCGTTGGGCCGCGAAGCGGCCCCAGCTTCTGATTTGAAAAGACTGGGCCTGCTACGCAGTCCAACGGGAGCAAGCTCCCTCGCCACAGGTTACCCGCTGCCTGCTCTATCGCTTAACTGACTGGCATTTGAGCAAGCCCCCCCCACCGCTATTTGGGGTACAGCGGCGGCAAGCTGGTGGTGTCGGTGGCCGGGGTTTGGGTGCGTTCGGTCATGGGGATGGCTTTTACAGCGCGCCACAGGTCTTCGCCCAGCCAGTACTGGCCGCTCTCGCTGTACAACGCGCCATTGAGGCCATCCAGGGCGTCGGACAGCGGCACGAACCGCGCCGCCATGTCTGCCAGGGTTTCCGGCTGTTGCCGCGCCCAGGCATCCAGCGCCTGGCGTGTGGCTTGTGGGTCGTTGGCCTGGGTGGCGCGCTTGAGGTCGTCGAGCAGGGTGCGTGGGCTCGGGCCGGTCTGCGCGGTGCGTTGTACGGCGGGTTGCCGGCGCGCGCGCCACCACAGGCCGAAGCCGAGCAGGGTGGTGCAGGCGAGCAACAGTGTGCTGAGTTGCCACAGCCACAGGCGGTCATCGTCCGGTGCGGTGATCACGGTCGGCGTGGCAGGTGTGTCCACCACCAGGCTGGGGTTGGTCGCCACTTGCAGGGTGCGGGGCGGCAGGCTGGTGCGTTCGAGGTGGTCTTCGTGGGTGTTCCACCACACCACTTCCATTGCCGGCAGCTCCAGGGCTCCGGCGCGGGTCGGCACCAGCGCTTCGCGGTCTTCGCGGCTGCCGATCAGGCCGCGGTCGCTGCTCTGGTTGCCGAGTATCGGTTGGTCCGGGTAGCGCCGCAGGCCACCGATGTCGGTACTCGGCAGGGCCGGCAGTTGCGCGCTGGAGAGACCTTCGGCCTTGACTGTGAGGCTGCGGGTCAGGGAGTCGCCGACTTGCAGGTGGTCGGGCTCGGGGTTCCAGGCTTCGCTCAGGGTCAGGTTGCGTGCGGGTATCCACGGCGCATCCGCCGGGTACAGCGCCGGCTTGGGCTTGACGGTCAGCGGCAGTTCGGCCGAGCTGACGTGGATCAGCTTGCCTGGCTTGGTGCCTTGCAGCGTGTTTTCCTGGGGCGGGCGCGGTTCGACCAGCGTGGCGCTGAAGGTCTGCGCCGGAATCAGCAGGGCGCCGCTGTGCTGCGGATAGATCGCGTAACGGGTTTCGATCACCCCATGGCGGATGCTGTTGATGACCTTTTCGTAGGTACGCGATTCGCCCAATTGCTCGATCCGCGCATCGGGGATCTGCAACGGCGTCAGGCTGCTGTCGTCATACAGTGACACCGAATGGTACACGCGCACCGTCAACAATGCCTGGGCCTGCACGTACACGCTGTTCTGGTCGAGGCTGGCTTCGATGAACACCGGCGCCAGTTCGGCGCTGGTGTTCTGGCTGGCGGTTTCCACCACCTGCAGGCTGATCGGCTGGGTCTTGAGGTCGCCCACTTGCAGCGGTGGAATCACCACGGTGCCGTTTTCCCTGGGCAGCAGGGTGATGATCCAGCGCGTGGTGGCGTGGTTGTCGCCGCCCAGGGTGGTGAGCTGGTTGATCTGGCGCGTGCCGCTGACTTCGAACTGTGCATCGAGGGGGGACAGGTCGGGTTTGCCGAATTGGGTGACGTCGCTGGACTCCACCGTCAGTTCCACCGTTTCACCGGAGTTGACGCGGCTGCGATCGACGCTGGCGACCAGGTTCGCCGCCTGGGCGTGGCCTGTCGATAACGCGAGCAGGAGCAGAAGGGTGGTGCGGCGGCTCATCGAGTCTTGTCCTGATGTTGTTGCTGTTCGTACCAGAATTTGCGGCGCAGCAGTTCACCGGGGTTGTCCGGGATCTCCCGCAGCCATTGCTCCAGGGCCTGGCGATGTTCGCCGTCAAGGCTGGCCTCGGTGGGGCGCAAGGGTGGCGTAGTGGTTTGCTCATCGCCCAGCTCGCTGCCCGGCACCTCATTGCCGCCGGCCTTTGGCGAGGCGTTTGCCTGGCTGTCGGTATTGCCGGCTTCACCCTGGCCCTGGGTGGACTGCTCGCCACCGGTAGAGCTTTGCCCGCTGGCGCCCGGTTGCGCAGTTTGGCCGGGTTGGGTGGTTTCGTCATCCTCGTTTTTGACAGGCTGCGCCGGTTCGGGCTGGGCCTGTTCCTGGATCAGGCTCTCCACCAGGGCCTTGTTTTTCAAGGCCGGTTGCAGGTCGGGCTGCGCTTCAAGGGCTTGTTCGTAGGCGTCGACCGCAGCCTCCAGGGCGCCGGACCTGGCCAGGGCATTACCGCGATTGTAGTGGGAATAGGCGTCATTGCCCTCGGCAAAACGTTTGATCGCTTCGGCATAGTTGCCGGCCTCGTAAAGCGCCACGCCTTGCCATTGCGGGTCTTCAAAGTGCTCGGCGGCTTCGGCCGGGCGTTTGTGCTTGAGCAGGTATTGGCCCTGCTGGTCGGGACGCAGCCACAGGTCCTGGAATTCAAAGGCATAGCTCGGTTGCGGCGCGCCCAGCCACAGCAGGGGTAAGCAGAACAGCCAGCCGCGACGACCGGCGCAAGCGGCCAGCAGCAACAACGGCAGGAGCAGCCAGTAGCCCTGGTCGGCCCAGGTGTCGAGGTGCAGCAGTTGGCCGTCGTTGCGCAGTGCCTGTGGACCGTCGAGCAGGCCGAGTTGGCGCAAGTCTTTATCATCCAGGCGTGCGGCGCGGTAGCGGCCACCCATTTCGCTGGCGAAGGCCTTGAGGGTCGGGCTGTCGAGGCGTGGTACCAGGATCGCGCCCTGATCGTCCTTGAGGAACTCGCCACTCTCCTGGGTGACCGGGGTGCCTTCGCGGCTACCGATACCGAGGATCGACAACGCCGGGGCCTGCGCCCCTTGCAGCAGCAGGCGGATGCCCTGGCGCTCCTGTTTCGACAGTGACGAGCCCACCAGCAACAGGCGCCCCTGGCCGAGGCCGCCTTGCTTGAGCAGGGCCAGCGCCTTGTCCACCGCCAGATCGGCGCGATGGCCGGGCTCGGGCATGATCGAGGGGCGCAAGGCTTCCAACAGGTTGCGGCTGGTGCCCAGGTCATCCGACAGCGGCACCAGGGTGTGGGCGCTGCCGGCATACACCACGATAGCGGTTGGCGCATTGCCCCGTGCCTGCAGCAAGTCATAGAGCTTGCGGCGCGCCTGCTCCAGGCGGGTGGGCGGGCTGTCGGTGGCGAGCATTTCCGGGGTCAGTTCCAACAGCACCACCAGCGGGTCGGCGGGTTTCTGGCTGGACTGCTCGACTCTTTGCCAGCTTGGGCCGAGCAACGCCAATACCGCCAGCAGCCAGGCAATGCCCAGCACCACCCACGGCGATTTGCTCTCGCGCCCGCTGCCGCCACTGAGCAATACCGCATGAAAGGCCGGCGGCAGGATCACCTGCCAGCGCCCCGCGCGTTTTTGCCGGTGCCACAGCTGCCACAGCAACCAGCCGAGCAGCGGCAGCAGCAACAGCCACCAGGGGCGGAACCAA
Organism: Pseudomonas palleroniana; assembly: GCF_022836895.1. NCBI lineage: Bacteria > Pseudomonadati > Pseudomonadota > Gammaproteobacteria > Pseudomonadales > Pseudomonadaceae > Pseudomonas > Pseudomonas palleroniana. Next base: position 3,347,461 of record NZ_CP092411.1, read on the forward strand.
TGCGGCCACAGGTCGATCATCGACGCCTCCGCAAACGCAGGCGTTTAAGGCGTTGGCGCCACTCAGGGTGCTGTTGCAGGAACAGGCCTTTGCTCGAGAGTTTATTGAAGGCGCGTTGCAAGGCGTTGTCGGGCCAGCTCTCCTGGATTACCAGCAACATGCTCAGGATCAATGCCAGGGCCAATGGCGCGCTGTACAGCGCCTGGGCCGGGCGGGCCTGGGTGGGTTGCTGCGCCACGGGCTCGAGCTGGTCGAGGGTTTCCTTGATCTTTTGCAGCTCGTCGCCGTCGCGGGCGCGGAAGTAGCGTCCCCCGGTGGCGGCGGCAATGGCCTTCAAGGCGGGTTCATCCAGGTCCAGGCTCGGGTTGACGCCGAGGATTCCCAGGGAACCGGTCTGTTCGGGGTCGGCGCCGATGCCGATCGGGTAGATTTTCACGCCTTCTTCGGCCGCCAGGCGTGCGGCGGTCAGCGGGTCGATCTGCCCGGCGTTGTTGGCGCCGTCGGTGACCAGGATCAGTACGCGACTCTGCGCCGGGCGCTGGCGCAGGCGTTTAAGGGCCAGGCCGATGGCATCACCGATGGCGGTGTTCTTGCCGGCGATGCCGATGCGGGCTTCATCCAGCCAGGTGCGCACGGTGTGCCGGTCGAAGGTCAGGGGAGCTTGCAGGTAAGCCTGGCTGCCGAACAGGATCAGGCCCACGCGATCGCCTTCGCGGCTTTCGAGGAAATCCCCGAGCAGGTGTTGCACCAGGCTCAGGCGGCTGACGTCGTCGTCCTGCCAGTGCATGTCGGGGAAATCCATGGAACCGGAAACGTCCACCGCCACCAGCAGGTCGCGGCCACTGGCGGCAATCGGTAACGGTTCACCCAGCCATTGCGGGCGTGCGGCAGCGGTCAACAGCAATAGCCATAACACCACGAACGGCGCTTGCTGGCGCCAGCCCGGCAGGTTGACGCGGGCGCGACGGCGCGCCAGGCCTTCGAGGTCGGCCAGATAGCTGACCTTCAAGGCGGGCTCGCCGCTGTCGGCCACGGGCAGGATAAAGCGCATCAACCAGGGCAATGGCAACAGGGCAAAGATCCACGGCCAGGCGAACTCAAACATGTTTGCGGATCCAGGTGTCGACGGCTTGGGTCAGGCCCGCGATGGCTTTATCGTCGAGTTTGCACTCGGGCTTGTAGGCGCCTTCCACCAACACCATCCAGCGGGTCAGGCCCGCAGCGGGGCAGCGGTTGTCGAGAAAGGCCAGCCACTTGCGTCCGTTGAGCGTGTGGCTCTGGCTGTAGGGGTAGTCGTTGCGGCACAGGCGTTTGAGCAGGCCGTTGAGCTGCTGCAGCCAGGCCCCGGCCGGGGCGCCGTCGTAGGGTTTGGGCATCAGGGCCAGCTCGGCGAGGGCGGCGATGCGCAGCGGGTCCAGGGGCTGTTCGGCACGGGCCACGGGGCGTTTTTTGGGCAGGAAGCGGCGCAGCCACCACAAGCCCCAACCGAGCAGTGGAATCAGCAGCAGCAACAGCCACCAGCCCGGTGCAGGCGGCCAGAAACCGATGGCGGGAGGCGCAATCAGCGGTTGCAGTTGGTCAAGGCTGCTCATTGCTTTTTAACCGGGCGTTGCGGGTTGAGGTATTCGCGCAGTTGCTCGACCATTTCGCTCTGGGTGCTCAAGGGCATCAATAACACCCGCAGCTTTTGCGCGAGCAGTTCCCAGCGGGCAATGCGGGCTTCGGCCTGGGCCTTGTAGGCTTGGCGCAGGTCGAAGTTCAGCGTGTCCAGTTCCAGCTGTGCGCCGCGCTCGGCAAAACGCAGCAGCCCGGCGGCCGGCAGGGCATGGTCCAGCGGGTCGGAGATCGGCAGCAGCAGCAGGTCGCAATGGCGTGACAGCAGGCTCAACTGCTGTTCGGCGCCTTCGGTGAGCGCGCGCTCATCACAGACCACGATCACCAGGCTGCCGGGGCGCAGCACTTCGCGGCCACGGCGCAGCGCCATGCCGAGGGCGTCGGCTTCCGGATGGCGTTCGGTATTCAGGCTCTGGTTGACCCGCACCAGCCGATTGAGCAGTTGCAGCAGGCTTTGTTTGCTGCGTCGCGGTTTGATTTCGTAGTGCTCGCTGTCGCCGAATACCAACCCGCCCACGCGGTCGTTGTGCCCCAGCGCGGCCCAGCCGATCAGGCTGGCCGCCTGCGCCGCCAGCACCGACTTGAACATCTGCCCCGAGCCGAAAAACAGCCGGCAGCTCTGTTCCACCATGATGAAGATCGGCCGTTCGCGTTCTTCATGGAAGAGTTTGGTGTGCGGCTCCTGGGTGCGTGCCGTCACGCGCCAGTCGATGGTGCGCACATCGTCCCCGGCCTGGTACACGCGCACCTGGTCGAAATCGACGCCACGCCCACGCAGCTTGGAGTGGTGCAGGCCGATCAACGGGCTGCGCTGGCTTGGGGTGGAAAACAACTGCACTTCCCGCACGCGATGACGCATCTCGATCAATTCGCTGAGAGTGACGCGGATGCCATCGCCTGCGTTCATGGGGTTCAAGCGACGGCAACGACGTCGAGAATGCGCTGCACCACACGGTCCTGGTCAACGCCGGCCGCTTCGGCCTCGAACGACAGAATGATGCGATGGCGCAGCACGTCGAACAGCACCGCCTGGATATCTTCCGGGCTCACGAAGTCGCGACCGGCCAGCCAGGCGTGGGCGCGGGCGCAGCGGTCGAGCGCGATGGAGCCCCTGGGGCTGGCGCCGTAGGCGATCCACTCGGCCATTTCCGGGTCGAACTTGGCCGGTGTGCGCGTGGCCATGACCAACTGCACCAGGTATTCCTCAACCGCGTCAGCCATGTACAGGCCGAGGATCTCTTTGCGCGCCGCGAAGATCGCTTGCTGGCTGACCCGGCGTTCAGGCTTGGTTTCGCCGTTGAGCGCCTTGCCACGGGCCTGTTGCAGGATGCGGCGTTCCACGGTGGCGTCCGGGAAGCCGATCTTGACGTGCATCAGGAAGCGGTCGAGCTGGGCCTCGGGCAGCGGATAGGTGCCTTCCTGCTCGATAGGGTTTTGCGTCGCCATCACCAGGAACAGCGGTGACAGGTCGTAAGTGCTACGGCCCACGCTGACCTGACGCTCGGCCATGGCCTCCAGCAAGGCCGATTGCACCTTGGCCGGGGCGCGGTTGATTTCGTCCGCCAGCACCAGGTTGTGGAAGATCGGCCCTTGCTGGAACACGAAGCTGCCGGTTTCCGGGCGATAGATCTCGGTGCCGGTGATGTCGGCGGGCAACAGGTCGGGCGTGAACTGAATACGATGGAACTGCGCTTCGATGCCTTCGGCCAGCTCTTTGATCGCTTTGGTCTTGGCCAGGCCCGGCGCGCCTTCGACCAGCATGTGGCCGTCGGCGAGCAGGGCGATCAGCAAGCGATCAATGAGTTTTTCCTGGCCGAGAATCTGCGTAGAAAGAAAGGTTCGCAGCGCAAGCAGCGCTTCACGATGTTCCATCGATGACGGTTCCTGGAGAGATGAGCCCGGGCGTCGAACAAAAACACCGGGCCTGGGGCGCTTACTTTAATGCATCGAGGGGGGCGGCGACTAACGGCATAACCGGTATTTTTGGCAAAACTTGTAGGATTATTGTGTCAGCACCGGCTTCTTGTAGTGAGCGGGCTTGCCCCGCGCTGGGTGGCAAAGCCGCCCCAACATGGACGCCGCAGTGTTTCAGGAAAACCGAGGTGGCTGGGTTTAGGGCGGCTGCGCCACCCAGCGCGGGGCAAGCCCGCTCACTACAATAGAAAACCATCTAGATCCGAGTGAAGGTGCCGGTACCCTTCAGGATGTTTTGCAGGGTTTCCTCGACTTCGGCCATATCCGCCGCTGCAGTGGCATGGGTAATCTCCAGTTGGTCCTTGCCGCCCAAGGCATCGGCATCACCTGCGGCCAGCTCAACCAGCAAGGTCGTGGCGCCCAAGGTGACCTTCACGCCATCCAGGGTCGACGGTTCGTAATCCCAGGTCAGCTCAACTTCGTCCTCGTCCGGGTAGCGCGTGAGCATGAACATCTCGCCGTTCTTGCCGTGGCAGCAAAGCATCGCCATGTTGTCTTCTTCTTCGTCGCACGGGGTGGCCATCAAGGCGTCGGTGTTCAGTTGCAGCATGGGGAATCCTGTCTGGGGGAGGGCGCAATGCGGGCGATTGTGCCATTGCCGCGAATTTTGTGCTGCATGCTATGTCGTGGGCGGCATGACCTGATGGGTAAAATCAGTCACTTCCGGCACTTTTTGTCTCGAAAACAGCCGATTTTTCTACCGGAATCTACGGGTTGCCCAAGTCGCAACCGCGCGCCTGCTTACCGATGACCGAATATGTCGCAGCGCCGCAAGCAGCGGTCTTCCTACACTCGTTAAGCTGCGCAACGGATGTGCATGAGCCAGGCGCCTGACCTGCCCGTCGTACCGTCACCCGGCAAAGTGCGCATCTTATGGAAGTTGTATGTGACCTGATTGTCTTGTCCAGCTTCACCCACCTGTCACCCTGATTCGTTTATGGTGCTTATATGAATACCAGCGAACAGAGTCGACGGTCTCCCCGAAAGGGGATAACACGCGACGCTTCCATCAATAACAAGCCCAAGCGGAGTACCACAGATGGCGTTCTTCACCGCAGCCAGCAAGGCCGACTTCCAGCACCAACTGCAAGCGGCACTGGCGCAGCACATCAGTGAACAGGCACTGCCACAAGTGGCGCTGTTCGCTGAACAATTCTTCGGCATCATTTCCCTGGACGAACTGACCCAACGTCGCCTTTCCGACCTGGCCGGTTGCACCCTGTCTGCCTGGCGCCTGCTTGAGCGCTTTGACCACGCCCAACCGCAAGTGCGGGTCTATAACCCCGATTACGAGCGTCATGGCTGGCAGTCGACCCACACCGCGGTCGAAGTGCTGCACCATGACCTGCCGTTCCTGGTGGACTCGGTCCGTACCGAGCTGAACCGCCGCGGCTACAGCATCCACACCCTGCAAACCACCGTGCTCAGCGTGCGCCGTGGCGGCAAGGGCGAGTTGCTGGAAATCCTGCCCAAGGGCACCCAGGGCGAAGGCGTCCTGCAAGAATCGCTGATGTACCTGGAAATCGATCGCTGCGCCAATGCCGCCGAACTGAACGTGCTGGGCAAAGAGCTGGAGCAGGTGCTGGGCGAAGTGCGCGTGGCCGTGGCCGATTTCGAACCGATGAAAGCCAAGGTCCAGGACCTGCTGGCCGGTATCGATGCCAGCCAGTTCGTCATCGACGGCGAAGAGAAGGCCGAGATCAAGAACTTCCTGGAGTGGCTGGTGGGCAACCACTTCACCTTCCTGGGCTATGAAGAATTCGTGGTACGTGACGACAAGGACGGCGGTCATATCGAATATGACGCCAATTCCTTCCTCGGCCTGACCAAGCTGCTGCGTGCCGGCCTGACCGCCGAAGACCTGCGCATCGAAGACTACGCGGTGGCCTACCTGCGTGAACCGACCGTGCTGTCGTTCGCCAAGGCCGCGCACCCAAGCCGTGTGCACCGCCCGGCCTACCCGGACTACGTGTCGATCCGCGAGATCGACGCGAACGGTAACGTCATCAAGGAACACCGCTTCATGGGCCTGTACACCTCTTCGGTGTATGGCGAAAGCGTGCGCGTGATCCCTTATATCCGCCGCAAGGTCGCGGAAATCGAACGTCGTTCGGGCTTCCAGGCCAAGGCGCACCTGGGCAAGGAGTTGGCTCAGGTCGTCGAAGTACTGCCTCGTGATGACCTGTTCCAGACCCCGGTCGACGAGCTGTTCAGCACCGTGATGTCCATCGTGCAGATCCAGGAACGCAACAAGATCCGCGTGTTCCTGCGCAAAGACCCGTACGGTCGTTTCTGCTACTGCCTGGCCTATGTGCCGCGTGATATCTACTCCACCGAAGTGCGCCAGAAGATCCAGCAAGTGCTGATGGATCGCCTGAAAGCGTCGGACTGCGAGTTCTGGACGTTCTTCTCCGAATCCGTGCTGGCTCGCGTGCAATTGATTCTGCGGGTCGACCCGAAGAACCGCCTGGACATCGATCCGGTCCAGCTGGAAAAAGAAGTGGTGCAAGCCTGCCGCAGCTGGCAGGACGACTACGCAAGCCTGGTCGTCGAGAGCTTCGGCGAAGCCCACGGCACCAACGTGCTGGCTGACTTCCCGAAAGGCTTCCCGGCCGGCTACCGCGAGCGTTTTGCCGCGCATTCGGCCGTGGTCGACATGCAGCACCTGCTCAGCCTGACCGAAGCCAACCCGCTGGTGATGAGCTTCTACCAGCCGCTGGGCCAGGTCTCCGGCCAGCGCGAGCTGCACTGCAAGCTCTACCATGCCGATACCCCGCTGGCGCTGTCGGACGTGCTGCCGATCCTGGAAAACCTCGGCCTGCGCGTGCTGGGTGAATTCCCGTACCGTCTGCGTCACGCCAATGGCCGTGAGTTCTGGATCCATGACTTCGCGTTCATCGCCGCCGAAGGCGTGAACCTGGATATCCAGCAGCTCAACGACACCCTGCAGGATGCGTTCGTGCACATCGTGCATGGCGACGCCGAAAACGATGCGTTCAACCGCCTGGTGCTGACCGCCGGCCTGCCATGGCGCGACGTGGCGTTGCTGCGTGCCTACGCGCGTTACCTCAAGCAGATCCGCCTGGGCTTCGACCTGGGTTACATCGCCAGCACCCTGAACAACCACACCGACATCGCCCGCGAGTTGACCCGGTTGTTCAAGACGCGCTTCTACCTGGCGCGCAAGCTCACCGCCGACGACCTGGAAGACAAGCAGCAACGCCTGGAGCAAGCGATCCTCAGCGCCCTGGACGACGTCCAGGTGCTCAACGAAGACCGCATCCTGCGTCGCTACCTGGACCTGATCAAGGCGACCCTGCGCACCAACTTCTACCAGACCGACGCCAACGGCCAGAACAAGTCGTACTTCAGCTTCAAGTTCGACCCGCGTGCCATTCCCGAGCTGCCCAAGCCGGTGCCGAAGTTTGAAATCTTCGTCTACTCGCCGCGTGTCGAAGGCGTGCACCTGCGCTTCGGTAATGTTGCGCGGGGTGGCCTGCGCTGGTCGGACCGCGAAGAAGACTACCGTACCGAAGTGCTCGGCCTGGTAAAGGCCCAGCAAGTGAAGAACTCGGTGATCGTGCCGGTGGGCGCCAAGGGCGGCTTCCTGCCGCGTCGCCTGCCGTTGGGCGGCACCCGTGACGAGATCGCGGCCGAGGGCATCGCTTGCTACCGCATCTTCATTTCCGGTTTGCTGGACATCACCGACAACCTGAAGGACGGCGCCCTGGTGCCGCCGGCCAACGTCGTGCGTCATGACGACGATGACCCGTACCTGGTCGTGGCGGCGGACAAGGGCACTGCGACCTTCTCCGACATCGCCAACGGCATCGCCATCGACTACGGCTTCTGGTTGGGCGACGCGTTCGCCTCCGGCGGTTCGGCCGGTTACGACCACAAGAAAATGGGCATCACCGCCAAGGGCGCGTGGGTCGGCGTACAGCGCCACTTCCGCGAGCGTGGCATCAATGTCCAGGAAGACAGCATCACGGTCGTCGGCGTGGGTGACATGGCCGGTGACGTGTTCGGTAACGGCTTGTTGATGTCCGACAAGCTGCAACTGGTCGCGGCCTTCAACCACCTGCACATCTTCATCGATCCGAACCCGAACCCGGCGACCAGCTTTGCCGAGCGCCAGCGCATGTTCGACCTGCCGCGTTCGGCCTGGACTGACTACGACACCAGCATCATGTCCGAAGGCGGCGGCATCTTCTCGCGTAGCGCGAAAAGCATTGCCATCTCGCCACAGATGAAAGAACGCTTCGACATCAAGGCCGACAAGCTGACCCCGACCGAACTGCTGAACGCTTTGCTCAAGGCACCGGTGGACCTGTTGTGGAACGGCGGTATCGGTACCTACGTCAAGGCCAGCAGCGAAAGCCATGCGGATGTCGGCGACAAGGCCAACGACGCGTTGCGTGTGAACGGTAACGAGCTGCGCTGCAAGGTGGTGGGCGAGGGCGGTAACCTCGGCATGACCCAGCTGGGGCGTGTGGAATTCGGCCTCAATGGCGGCGGCTCCAACACCGACTTCATCGACAACGCCGGTGGCGTGGATTGCTCCGACCACGAAGTGAACATCAAGATCCTGCTCAACGAAGTGGTGCAGGCCGGTGACATGACCGACAAGCAGCGCAACCAGTTGCTGGCGAGCATGACCGACGAAGTCGGCGGCCTGGTGTTGGGCAACAACTACAAGCAGACCCAGGCCCTGTCCCTGGCTGCACGCCGTGCCTACGAGCGTGCCGCCGAGTACAAGCGCCTGATGAGCGACCTGGAAGGCCGTGGCAAGCTGGACCGCGCCATCGAGTACCTGCCGACCGAGGAGCAGCTTACCGAGCGTGCTTCGAATGGCAAGGGCCTGACCCGTCCGGAACTGTCGGTGCTGATCTCGTACAGCAAGATCGACCTCAAGGAAGCGCTGCTCAAGTCCCTGGTGCCGGATGACGACTACCTGACCCGTGACATGGAAACCGCGTTTCCGCCAAGCCTGGTGGCCAAGTTCTCCGAGGCCATGCGTCGCCACCGCTTGAAGCGTGAGATCGTCAGCACCCAGATCGCCAACGACCTGGTCAACCACATGGGGATCACCTTCGTTCAGCGGCTCAAGGAGTCCACCGGCATGAGCCCGGCGAACGTCGCCGGTGCTTATGTGATCGTGCGTGACATCTTCCACCTCCCGCACTGGTTCCGTCAGATCGAGGCCCTGGACTATCAGGTTTCGGCTGATGTGCAATTGGAGCTGATGGATGAACTGATGCGCCTGGGCCGTCGTGCCACGCGCTGGTTCCTGCGCAGCCGTCGCAACGAGCAGGACGCGGGTCGTGATACCGCACACTTCGGTCCGCACCTGGCCGCGCTGGGTCTCAAGCTTGACGAACTGCTGGAAGGCCCGACCCGCGAAGGCTGGCAGACCCGTTACCAGGCCTACACCAACGCCGGCGTGCCGGAGTTGTTGGCGCGGATGGTGGCCGGTACCACGCACCTGTACACCTTGCTGCCGATCATCGAAGCGGCCGACGTCACCGGGCATGACGCCGCCGAAGTGGCCAAGGCCTACTTCGCCGTCGGCAGCGCCCTGGACTTGCCGTGGTATCTGCAGCAGATCAGCGATCTGCCGGTGGCCAACAACTGGCAGGCCCAGGCCCGTGAAGCCTTCCGCGATGATGTGGACTGGCAGCAACGGGCGATCACCATCTCCGTCCTGCAAATGGCCGATGCGCCACAAGACATGGAAGCCCGCGTGGCCCTGTGGCTTGAGCAGCACAAGGACATGGCGGATCGTTGGGTCGCGATGATGCTGGAAATCCGCTCTGCGGTCGGCACGGACTACGCCATGTATGCAGTGGCCAACCGTGAACTGCTGGACCTGGCGATGAGTGGTCAGCCGGTGATTTAAACCGTTGATCCATGGCTGTAACCAAGAATCCCCGCATGGAAACATGCGGGGATTTTTTTATGCGATCTTCAAAGGCCGGGGTTCTCGGCGATCAATACGATGGCCTGCCGACAATGATGATGGGGGCCATGAGTTTGAATACCCTGGGAATGCGCGCCTGCAGATCCAGGCGAAGGGTCTCGCAGGTTGAGTACTGTTCCAGGGTCATTTGATGCCAGATAGCATTCATGTCTTGCTTGAGTATTTCAGCCGCCGGATAGTCCGGCAGTTTCGGCAATACCAGCCCCAGTACGGCATAGGCCTTGGCGAAATCCCGCGCCAGCCCGTAGGTGCGCGGCGCCGAGGGGTGCCTTTGCGCAAAGTTGAGTTTGGCTTTGCCATTACGCGGCATGCCCGCCAGTGCATAGCCATATTCCAGCAGCGCGTCCAATTGCCCCGTCCCTGCAAGTTGTATCAACCGTTGTTGTTTTTCCAGCACGCTGGCGCTGGACTTGCTGGAAAATACTCGATCAGCCAAGGCTTGCAGGTCGCCGCCGTCCGCCGCTTTTTGCAGCAGCTCTTCAACCAGTGCACGGCGTTCCACTACGTTGGGGATCAGTTGCGGCGTGTCGCGATAGGCCTGGGCGAGTTGAAATTGTGCGGTGTGATCACCTCTGGCGACGGCCTTGTCCAACCAGCTCACATCTTTGTCGAGCAAGAACAGAAGGCGCATGGCTTGGGTATCGCCCGCAACGGCGTTGGGCGTCAGTTGTTCGCGTGCCTTTGCAAGGGAATCGGCATCACCCAGTCGCATCAGGGCAGGGATATGGTTCTGGGCCGCTGCCAGCTTGAGCCATTGGCGCGCTTCTTCAGAGGCTATGCGCAAGTCACCGTCGCGCCGGCTGACACACAGGGACATGGCGTACTGCGCCTCGGCATGGCCTCGCGCAGCGGTGATGTTCAGGCATAGCTCGGCCTGGGCGTAGCTTTCCAGGGAAAACAGTTCAAACCCGATCCTGCCGGCGATGCCATTGAGCTGGTCGAGTGATGCCTGGAGGGTTTCGCCCAACAGGCTTTTCTGCGCGTTCAACTGGGTGAGCAGTGTGAACAGCGCAGGCAGTGTTTGAGAGTCTACGTACATGAGGGTTACCTGTGCTTGTGCACTTGATGAGTGAAAACACAGGTTAAGAAAGTTGTCTGGGCCGCAAGCGTTACATAGCTATGGCTGCGCTCGGCGAGTCAGACGATGGGCCAGATGGTTCAGGTGCTGGGTCATCAGGTTCACGGCGTGGTCTGTATCGCCCTGTTCAATCGCGTCTGTCATCGCCAAGTGTTCCTGCCAGGTGCAGTAGGTGCAGGCTTGGGTTTCGTATTGCGCAATGATCAACGATGTCAGCGGTACCAGGCTGTTGAGGAACTGCGCCAACGGCGCGTTACCGGCAATCGCCGCCAACTGCAGGTGAAATTCCCCCGACAATCGAATGGCCGGTGCGCGTTGGTCACGTTCGATACAGTCGCGTTCCCTGGCAATCAGCTCGCGTAGCTGGCGCACCTGGGCGGGGGTAGCTGCGGCGCAGGCCAGTTGCACTACCATGATCTCCGTCAGCCGCCGCGCTTCGAGGATCTGTCGGGTTTGCCGGGCATCCGGCGCCGCCACCTGGGCGCGCTGGTTGGGGCGCAGGATGATCACCTGTTGATGGGACAGTTTCGCCAAGACCCGGCGAATCACACTGCGACTCACACCGAAGATTTCGCCCAGGCCCTCTTCGGTAAAACGGCTGGCCGGCGCGATGCGTTGTTCCAGAATCGCGTCGAACAGCCGTGGGTAGATATCGTCCACCGAGGGTTTTTTACCCGCGACCAGGCGCATGGCAGGCAGGGCGGTGATGACTGAATTACGTTGTAGCGCGCGGGCGGTCATGGCCTGTCTCCAATAATCAGCTGCCCAGATGGTCGTCCGGGATATTCAAGCGTATGCCCATGCGCAGACCTTCCTGAAGGATGTGCCGGCGCATCTCGGCGCTGGCCAGGGCGCTGTTCTTGTTGCGGATGGCGCGCACCACGGCTTCATTTTCCTGCAGGCGTTCGGCCAGATGTTCGGGGGAGTTGCGCAGTACCTGGGCGCTCTGCTTGAGGGCGTTGCTGGTCTGTTGCACCACGTTCTGGAAGATCGGGTTGGAGGTCAGGGCGAAGAGCTCTTCGTGGAAGTTGAGGTAGGCGTTCATCCCGGCTTCGGCGTCACCGGCGTCGAGGGCTTCGCGCATATCCATCAGGGTCAGGCGCAATTGGCCGACTTCCTTGCTGCTGATGGACTGCGCCACCAGGCCGACAATGAACGGTTCGAGGGTGTAGCGCAGTTGCAGGATGTCTTCGAGGCTGGCATCGGCCACGGTGTCACTGGCTTGGGGCTCGTTCACGCTGGTTTCGAGCACCACCACGCCCTTGCCGGGCATGGAACGCACCAGGCCGAGGGTTTCCAGCACAATCACCGCTTCGCGCAGGCTGGGGCGGCTGATGCCCATCTGTTCGGCCAGCTCGCGTTGGCCGGGCAGCATTTCACCCTGGCGCCACTGGCCCCGCTTGAGCGCGGCGCGCAGTTTTTCTACCACTGAATTGACGACGGTTGAGGTGCTGATCACGTCTGCGTCTCCTTGATGTTGCAAACACGGTTGTCAAAGTGTGGGAGGGGGCTTGCTCCCCATAGCGCTAAATCAGATACAAATGTGTTGGCTGATACACCGCTATCGGGAGCAAGCCCCCTCCCACAGTTGATCGATGTCTGCCATGAAAATGGATCAGAACTCCTGGTGTGTCGGCAGCACCGGTTTCTTGGCCTGGAAGGTATAACCCTGCTGGCCGTCGAGCACTTTGTTGGCGCGCTGGATATCGATGTCTTTTTCCCATCGGGCGATGGCTACCGTCGCTACGCAGTTGCCGATCAGGTTGGTCAGCGCGCGGCCGATGCCCATGAACCAGTCCACCGCCAGTACCAGCACCAGGCCGACCACGGGAATGGCCGGGATGGCGGTGAGTGTCGCCGCCAGAATCACCAGCGCCGACCCGGGAATGCCGTGCGCGCCCTTGGAGGTGATCAATGACACCAGCAGGATGGTCAGCAAGTCAGTCATCGACAGGGGCGTGCCGGTGGCATTGGCGATGAACACAATGGCCAGGGTCAGGTAGATCGAGAAACCATCGAGGTTGAACGAATACCCGGTCGGAATCACCAGGCCCACGGTGGAGCTGCCAATCCCCAGGTGTTCGAGTTTGCGCATGATCTGTGGCAGCACCGCGTCGGAGGAGGCGGTGCCCATCACGATCAGCAGTTCTTCACGCAGGTACTTGAGCAGCGGCAGCATGCGCAGGCCGGACAAACGCATCACCAGGCCCAGGATCAGCGCGACAAAGGCAAAGCAAGTCAGGTAGAACAAACCCACCAGGCTGCCCAGGTGCTGCAGCGAATCCAGGCCATAGGTGCTGGTGGTAAAAGCGATCGCGCCAAACACGCCAATCGGCGCCAGCCGCACGATCATGCCCATGATGCGGAAGATGATGTGGCTCAGTTCGTTGATCAGGCGCGAAATGCCTGACGCCGCTTCACCCACCAGGTTCAGTGCGCTACCGAAGAGCACCGAGAACAGCAGCACTTGCAGCACATTGTTGTCGGCGAAGGCGCCGATCACCGAGTTGGGGATCAGGTCCATCAGGAACTGGCTGGTGCCACGGATGTGTTGGCCTTTGTCGGCCAGTTCATTCAAACCGGCGGAGGAGAGCTGCTCCAGATGGATATTGGCACCGGTGCCGATGCCGGTACTGAAGGCCATGATCAAGCCGATCACCAGGGCCACGGTGGTGAGCACTTCAAAGTAGATCACCGACTTGAGGCCGATTCGCCCGACTTTCTTCAAGTCGCCGGCACCGGAAATACCGCTGACCACCACGCAGAACACGATCAGGCCGATCAGCATCTTGATCAGCTTGATAAAGCCGTCACCCAGGGGTTTGAGTTGCGAAGAGAATTCGGGAAGGGCCAGGCCGCAGATTATGCCGAGCATCAGGCCAATCACGACTTGCAGGAAAATCGAACGCGAGCACCATCTGAGCATGGGAGGGATCTCTATTCGGTGCCCTGGTGATTCCAGGGCTTAATTGTTGTGGTATTACCGGTAAGTCCAGTGCCGGGCCAGTCTACGCCGGGTTTTTTTGAAATCACAAGTAAAAATTCAGGGCTTGACCGGTCCCGGTCTGACCAGTTGGTCGGTAAGACTCAAGCTTGAGCGGTTGGCGGGTCGGAATTTTTTTCGCTTATCATCCGCGCCTTGATTGAGAGGTAATGCATGGACAAGCCAGGGCTGACTACCGATACAACAGGGCTGACCTACTGCACTTGGCGCACCTCGGCGCCGGAATATCCGCATTATCACGACCACGAGTGGGGCGTGCCGGTGGCGGATGATATCCAGCTGTACGAGAAAATTTGCCTGGAAGGTTTTCAGGCGGGCATGGCGTGGATCACCATCTTGCGCAAGCGCGAGCAGTTCCGGGCGGCATTCGAGGGGTTTGATTTTCGGCGTGTAGCGCAATACGGCGAGGCCGATATAGAGCGCTTGATGAATGATCCGGGCATCGTGCGTAACCGGGCGAAGATCGTGTCCACGCTCAACAATGCGCGTCGGGCGTGTGAGCTGGTGGATGAAACCGGGTCGCTGGCGCGCTGGTTGTGGGCGTTTGAACCCTCGGATGAGGAGCGTCCGGTGCAGGTGGACCTGGCTTACTGGACGGGTAACCCGACGTCTGCGGCTTCGGTGCGGTTGTCGAAGGCCCTGAAGAAGCGCGGCTGGACCTACGTTGGCCCGACCACGATGTACGCATTGATGCAGGCCATGGGCATGGTCAATGATCACCTGGAGGGCTGTGCTTGCCGGCCGCGCATTGATGAGCTGCGCCGGCACTTCAAGCGCCCGTGAGGCGCTGATTTGCGCCTGCGAGGCTTCACCGCGTCGGTGCTCTAGCCCATCTGGCGCAGGATATCGCGCACCCGGTCCAGCGCCGGGTCGATGTCCAGCAGTTCGATCGCGCCAAACCCGAGCGTCAGGCCCTGGCGCACCGGCGCGCTATGAAAGAACACATCCAGCGGGTACAGGCCGACGTCCGCCTCCCGTGCCAACCGAATCAGCTTCGCGATATCCAGCGGAGCCTTGCACAACGCCGCCATATGAAACCCGATCACACTGGGCACCGCTTCGAACCACGGCGACAGGTCCCCGGCCAGGCGCTGCAGGATGCGCTCGCGGCGCCCGGCGTAGACCGAGTGGCAGCGGCGAATATGCTTGAGCAAACAGCCTTCGCTGATGAACTTGGCCAATGCCCATTGCGGCAATGTGGAGCTGTGCTGATCGGTCAATTGCTTGGCCTTGAGCACTGCGCCATGAATGGCTGGCGGCAGTACGGCATAGCCCAGGCGCAGCTGCGGCAGCAGGGATTTGGAGAAGGTCCCGACGTAGGCCACCAAGCCCCGTTTGTCCATGCTTTGCAGGGAGTTGGCGGGGCGACCTTCGTAGCGGAAATCACTGTCGTAGTCGTCTTCGATGATGATCGCGCCCAACGCAAGTGCGCGGGCCAGCAAGGCTTCGCGGCGCGCCAGGCTCATGGGCATGCCCAGGGGGAACTGGTGGGACGGGGTCACATAGATCAGTCGCGTGTCGTCGGGGATCTGGTTGACCTGGATGCCCTGGGCGTCCACCGGCACGTCGGCAACGCGCGCGCCCATGGCCGTGAACAGCTGGCGGGCGGGGCTGTAGCCGGGGTCTTCCATGGCGACGAGGGTGCCGGGTTCCACCACCACGCGAGCAATCAAGTCCAGCGCCTGTTGCGCGCCGTTGGTGACCACAATGTCATTGGCGTGGCATTTCACCCCGCGAGAAAAGGCGATATGCCCGGCGATAGCCTCGCGCAATGCCGGCAGACCTTCCGGTTGGCTGTAAAAACCGCTGTTGAGTGCGATACGGCGTAATGCATCCTGGGTACAACGTCGCCATTCATCCTGGGGAAATTGATTGCGCGTGGTGGCCCCGCCGAGGAATTCATAACGCAGGGTTTTCTCAGGTGTGGGATGGTGCATGGGCGAGGGCAACGCGGCCCATTTTTCCAGGTTGGCGGCGCAGGCCAGGTCGGCGGCGGTTTGCAGGCACTCGGGCGGCGGCGCCCAGGCGTTGACGAAGGTGCCCCGGCCGATCTTGCCGACCAGCAACCCTTCATACGTCAGCGTGGCGTAGGTGTCGGAGACGGTCTTGCGCGATACGCCTAACTGCTCGGCGAGCAGGCGGCTGGGAGGCAGTTGCGCGCCGGCCGAAAGCCGCCCGGCGGCGATGGCTTCGCGCAACTGCTGGTAAAGCTGGACGGCCAGGTCCTTGCGGCCATTGATGACGAGGTGCAATTCCATGTTTCATCCTGGGACAGATCGGTCTGCGCCAAGGTTACCCGCAAATCCCCCCTGATACTTGTAGTGAGCGGGCTTGCCCTAATGCCAGTCAGTTAAGCGATAAAGCGGACGATGGATAAATTGTGGGAGGGGCGGTGCGACGATTCGACTTGCTCCCGATGGCCTGCGTAGCAGGCCCATTTTTGAGGCCGCTGCGCGGCCTATCGGGAGCAAGCCCCCTCCCACAGTGACCGCGTTAATCCTTAACTGACTGGCATTAGGGCTTGCCCCGCGCTGGGGGGCAAGCCCGCTCACTACAGTTGGGTTCAGGACAGGAAGCCGCCGTCCACATTCAGCGATACACCGGTGGTGTAGCTCGACGCATCACTGGCCAGGAACAATACCGCACCGGCCATCTCGCTCGGGTCGGCGACGCGCTTGAGCGGGATCTGCGCCAGGGCCATTTTCAGGATCGAATCGTTCTTCACCAGCGCCGAGGCGAATTTGGTATCGGTCAGGCCCGGCAGCAGCGCGTTGCAACGAATGCCGAACGCCGCACATTCCTTGGCGAACACCTTGGTCATGTTGATCACGGCCGCCTTGGTCACCGAGTAGATGCCCTGGAACACGCCTGGGGAAATGCCGTTGATCGAGGCCACGTTGATGATGCTGCCGCCGCCGTTCTCGCGCATCAATTTGCCGGCTTCCACCGACATGAAGAAATAGCCGCGAATGTTCACGTCGACGGTCTTCTGGAACGCGCCGAGGTCGGTGTCCAGCACATTGCAGAATTGCGGGTTGGTCGCCGCGTTATTGACCAGGATGTCCAGGCGCCCGAACTGTTCCCGGATACCGGCGAACACTTGGGTGATCTGCTCCATTTCACCAATATGGCAGGCAATCGCCGTGGCTTTGCCGCCATCGGCGATGATCGCGTCGGCCACGTGCTGGCAGCCCTCCAGCTTGCGGCTGGACACGATCACGTGCGCGCCTTGCTGGGCCAGCAGCTTGGCGATGGCCTCACCGATACCGCGGCTGGCACCGGAAACAAAGGCGATCTTGCCGTCGAGGTCGAACAGGTTGGTCTTGGACATGAGGTTTCCTTGTTCTGGTAATCAGAGTGCGGATTTGGCGATGACATTCAGGCTCATCTGCTCGAGCAGCTTGTTCATCTGGATGAACTGCGCAAAGCGTTTGTCCTGCGTCTGGCCATGGAAGAAGCGGTAGTAGATCTGCTGCACGATCCCGGCCAGGCGGAACAGGCCATAGGTGTAGTAGAAGTCGAAGTTGTCGATCTGCAGGCCGGAACGTTCGGCGTAGTAATCGACAAACTGACGGCGGGTGAGCATGCCGGGGGCGTTGCTCGGCTGGCGGCGCATCAGTTGCACGGGTGCGGGGTCGGCGGCTTCGATCCAGTAGGCGAGGGTGTTGCCCAAGTCCATCAAGGGGTCGCCGAGGGTGGTCAGCTCCCAGTCCAGCACGCCGATGATCTGCATGGGGTTGTGCGGGTCGAGGATCACGTTGTCGAAACGGTAGTCGTTGTGCACGATGCTGGACGTAGGATGGTCGGCCGGCATCTTGTCGTTGAGCCACAGACGCACTTTCTCCCAGCTGGGCGCGTCCGGGGTCAAGGCCTTTTCGTAACGCTCGCTCCAGCCACGAATCTGCCGTGCGACATAGCCTTCGGGTTTACCCAGGTCGGCCAGGCCGCAGGCGGTGTAATCCACTTGGTGCAGTTCGACGAATTTGTCGATGAAGCTTTTGCACAGGGCTTCGGTCCGGGTCGCGTCCAGGTCCAGTTCGGCCGGGAGGTCAGAGCGCAGGATGATGCCGTTGACCCGTTCCATGACGTAGAACTCGGCGCCGATCACCGATTCATCCGTGCAATGCACGTAGGCTTTCGGGCAGTACGGGAACCCATCCTTGAGCTGGTTGAGAATGCGGTATTCGCGGCCCATGTCGTGGGCGGACTTGGCCTTGTGGCCAAATGGCGGGCGGCGCAGTACGAACTCCTGGCCCGGGTATTCCAGCAGGTAAGTCAGGTTGGACGCACCGCCGGGGAATTGGCTGATCTTGACTGTGCCGCTCAGCCCCGGAATGTGGGCCTTGAGGTAAGGATCGATCAGGCTGGCATCCAGTTCTTCGCCTGGGCGGATCTGAGTCGATTGGTCGTTAAGCGCCATGCTTATCCCTTCTGCTTATTTTAAAGGCCGTGGACTATTGGCTAATCTAATGCGCGCCGCCGCTCAGCGACAAGGTCGGGGCGGCTTAATAGGTTAGCGTGTTGGAGGATGATCAGCGGGCCTGATGTGCTCAAATCACCAGTACTGCACGGCCGCCGGGAGTACAGGACAGGTTGGCACCGATTTCGACTTTTGCCAGGTCCACGCCCAGGCCGGCGAGCAGGTTATTGACCAGCGGGTCGAGCAAAGGGCTGAGCAGGCCGGAGATGACCCCGCTGAGCAGGTTCAGCACGCCGGTCAGCACGTCGACCACCAGGCCCACCACCAAACCGAGAAGCCCGGTGAGTGTCGGTGTATGGCTGGTCAGCCGGATACCGTTGAGGGTGTCGCTCAAGCTGCCGACCACGTTATTGGCGCTGAAACTGAAATAGCTCGGCGGTTGCTTGACCTCCGGCGGCGACACATAGACATGGGCGCGGGTGGTCTTGGCCACGCTGCTGTCGACGCGCAGGCTCAGGCCACCGACTGCGTAGGGTTGTCGTGGGTCGCACACGCCTTTGCTGCAGGTCTTGACGCCAAGGTCGAGCAGCGGGAAATCGTCGACTTTCAGCGGGGCGATGGATGAGAACAGGTTCTTCGGGTCGACCTGGCCCACCATCAGCCTGACGGCTGAGGTGGTGCCTGACACCGAGAGGGATTTGTCGGCGGGCCCGTTGCAACCATAGCCGGTCACGTAGCTGCTGCCGCTGGCGGCCTCCAGGGCGATATCGATTTGCGTGCCAGGCACCACATCCAATGAGCTGCCCAGCAGCAAACCCACCAGGTCGGTGACCAGGCCGATCACCTTGGTGAGCCCGTCGATCACCGGCAGTTTAAGGGAAATCCAGGTCCTGACTTGCGCCGTGCGCACCGCAATCGGCTGGGTGTCGATCAACTGAGGGTTACCGATAGCGGAGATCTGGGCCGGCTCGATGACCCGGGTCTTGACCGTGACATTCAACAAGCCCAGCACATCGACCGGCAGCTCGACCGCCACCGCGCTGGCCTTGTTCGACAGTTGCACAAAGCCCTGGATCAGGTTGAACAGTTGCAGGTCGACATTCAGTGCGCTTTTATCGGTGCCGTTCTGGATCTTGACCAGGTCACCCAGGTGCAGGATCTGCGTGCCGGGTGCGATCAGCTTGATGGTTTCCAGGTTGTTGATCACCACCTGTACCGCGTCGCCGCCCAGCTTGAGCACGTCGATGGCGGCCTGGATCAACTGGCCAACGGTGGCGTCGGTCTGGAGCAGTTGGTCGTAGTTGCCGGCGCTGACATTCAGGCGGATGGCCAGGGCATCCAGGTAGCTGAGCAGGCTGATATCGGTGTTGATCAAGCCATTCCAACCCACCGCGTCGAGCTGCAGCTTGCCGCCCAGCAGGCCGCCGATCAGGCCATTGAGGGCGGCGGACTGAGTGCTGTCTATCGTCAGCAAGGTGCTGCGCACGGTGAGCGTGGCCACCGGTGGTGCGGGGGCGGCGGCCACTGCGGTGGCGCTCAGCAGCGTGGTCAGGCTGATGGGCTGTGCCGAAAACAGTGTGTGCAGTGCATGGGCGATGCTGGTGGCAACGCGGTGGGTGGCGATCACCTGGATGGCATCGGTTTTGCTCGGGTCGGCGCTGAAGGTGCGCATAAAGTCCGCGCCGGTGGCCAGGGCGCCGCAGGCGGTGCTCAACGTACGGTTTGCATCGACCGGGAAGTCATTGCGCAGGGCGCTTTGGGTCGCGAATTGCGCGGCATTGTCATTCGGCGCCGTGCATTTGCCGCCGCGGCTGACAGCTTCCAGCGCCGCAGTGTCGACGACGCGTTGCAGCTTGCGTTTTTCCAGGTACAGGCGGCCACTGTCGACCACCAATAGCAGAAACAACAGCGCGATCCCAAGCGTCAATGCGCCGATCAAACCAATGGCACCGCGTTGACGGGCCGGGCCGGGTCCATGGCCAACCATTGTGCGTTCCTTCGCCGGTCCTGCACCGGCGTCCTGAGCATCCCCGCATGCAGTGTAGACAGGTTTTACGACGTAGCTGGCTAATCGCTACTAGTTGCGTGGCGGGAGGGGTACCGGGGTCAGCACCGGACGGCCGGCGAAATATTCCACCAGGTTGTCGGCCACGCGTTGCACCGTGTCATGGGCGGCTTCCGGCGACAGGCCGGCCACATGCGAGGTGAGCACGGTATTGCTCAGGCGCTTGAGGGCGTCCGGCACTTTGGGCTCATCATCGAACACATCCAGCGCCGCGCCGCCGATACGCCGTTGCTCAAGGGCGGCGACCAGGTCAGCGGTGACCACCACGCTGCCACGTCCGATGTTCACCAGATAGCCGTTCGGCCCCAGGGCGTCGAGCGCATGGCGATCGATCAGATGGCGGGTGCCCGCGCCGCCCGGCGTGGCCAGGATCAGGAAGTCCGAGGTGCGCGCCAGTTCTATCGCCGTTGCGCAGTAGGTGTAGTCCACATCATCACGGGGCTGGCGGTTGTGATAACTGACCTCCATGCCGAAACCGAGTGAAGCGCGCTTGGCGATCTCCATGCCGACTGCACCGAGCCCGAGAATGCCCAATTGTTTACCGCCCAGGGAAGGGCGCATGACCTTCGGCCATTCACTGCGCCGTACCGCCGCATCGGTCTGGGGAATACCGCGCACCAGCGACAGCAGCAACGCCATGGCGTGGTCGGCCACCGACGGCGCATTCACCCCGGCGCCATTGGTCACCACGATCCCGCGATTGCTCGCCGCCTGCAGGTCCACATGTTCGTAGCCGGCACCGATCACGCAGATGATCTCCAGCAGCGGCAACGCAGCGATTTCCTCGGCGTACAGCCCCAGTGGCCCACGGGTCAGCACAGCCTTGATCTGCCCGCCGTGGGTCTTGATCGCCTGGGCGCGTTCGGCGGGCGTCGGAGCCAGGATTACATGGAACTCGCTGTCCTCGATGATGGACAGGTAGTCGTTGATGGTTTCAACCAGGACCAGAACAGTGGTGGACATCGCAAGGCTCTTCCTGAAGGGTTTGATAGGGGCAGTATGCGGGATTTGCAGGGCGGAACAATTTGTCCGATCAGAAAATCCCGCATGGGGCGGCTAAAAAACCACATCCAGCGCTTTGACTCGCTTCACAAACGCGCCCGCCAACGTCGCATTGTGATGCTCAATGATCGCCTCGGCCTTCAGCGCCGGGGTGTCCATGCACGTATGGCCATCCTCCGGCAACACCACCGAGAAACCCAGCTCGGCTGCCACTCGACAGGTGGTGTCGATACAGAACTGGGTCTTCATGCCCGCGATCACCAATTCATTGATCTGCGCCGCTGCCAGTTGCTGCGCCAGGCGGGTGCCGAGAAAGCAACTGGGGCGGGTTTTATCGAACAGATGGTCGCGGGCCGGGTCGACGTCCAGGCCCGGCCAGAGCTGCCAGAGCGCGCTGCCGGCTGCGATCGGTGAACCCTCGGGGCCAGTGTGTCGGGCCACGAATATCGGTGCCTGGGCTTTGCGAGCGCGCTGAATCAGCTGGTTGATGGTGCCCAGAACGCGTTCGCGCTCGAAGGGTTTTTCCGGCCCATCGTATAAACCGGTTTGCATATCGATGATCAACAGGGCGTTAGCCATGGTCTTGCTCCTTGCAGTGGCCAGAGGGCGAGGCAATAAAAAGGCCCCGTCCATTGCTGGCGGGGCCTTGGGTTGTTTGGGGGTATCTCTAGTTCACGCACCCACGGCAACCGCACGACCCGCCATGAGCGGTCGTGGTGGTGGTACGGGTGAGGCGCAACGGGATTGGGTTCATGGTTTGATGATGCTGGGAAGGGCGGCGGGCTGTCAATGGACGCGACGGGTAGCCCGTCTGGTTGCCATATATCGTGCTGCGGCCCGCTGATACCGCGGCTTATGGCCGACCTTGCGCATCTGCACCGCAACACCGTTCCTCAGCTAAGTCTTTGCTTATTCGAAAGAATCCCGGAGAATCGCGCGCTTGTTATGGCTGGGGCGCTGCCTGTCAGGTATTTCTGACTCGTCCCGGCCGTGTGAATGCGGAGATCCGACCGGATGAATGATCAGGCCAATAGCGTCGACGAACGTTATGCAACGACACCTGCAACCCTCACAAGCTGGAGCCGCCAGGACACGACCTGGATGCTCGGCCTGTTCGGCACCGCCATTGGCGCCGGTACTTTGTTCTTGCCGATCAACGCGGGTCTGGGGGGCTTCTGGCCGCTGGTGATCCTCGCGGTACTGGCGTTCCCGATGACATTCTTTGCCCACCGTGGCCTGACCCGTTTCGTCCTGTCCGGCCGCGACGGTTCCGACATTACCGACGTCGTCGAAGAGCATTTCGGCCTCAAGGCCGGCGCATTGATCACCCTGTTGTACTTCTTCGCGATCTTCCCGATCCTGCTGATCTACAGCGTGGCGCTGACCAACACGGTCAGCAGCTTCATGGAGCACCAATTGCACATCCTGCCGCCGCCTCGTGCGGTCCTGGCGTTCGTGCTGATCCTCGGCCTGCTGGCGGTAGTGCGTTGCGGTGAACAAGTGATCGTCAAGGCCATGAGCCTGATGGTGTACCCGTTCATCGTGGCCTTGCTGTTCCTGGCGGTGTACCTGGTGCCGCACTGGACCGGCGGCATCCTGAGCACCGCCAACGAAGTGCCGGCACCCTCGGCGCTGCTTAACACGCTGTGGCTGGCGATTCCGGTGATGGTGTTCTCGTTCAACCATTCGCCGATCATCTCGGCGTTCGCCGTTGATCAGAAACGCCAGTACGGCGCCCACGCTGATGAGCGCAGTTCACAGATCCTGTCCCGCGCGCACCTGTTGATGGTGGCGATGGTGCTGTTCTTCGTGTTCAGTTGTGTGTTGACCTTGTCGCCGGCGCAACTGGCGGAAGCGAAAGCCCAGAACTTGTCGATCCTGTCGTACCTGGCCAACCACTTCGATAACCCGACTATCGCTTTCGCCGCGCCGCTGATTGCCTTCGTGGCGATTGCCAAGTCGTTCCTGGGTCACTACATCGGGGCCAGCGAAGGTCTCAAGGGCCTGGTGCTCAAGACCGGTCGCCGTCCGGCCGCCAAGTCACTGGACCGCCTGACCGCCGCGTTTATGCTGATCGTGTGCTGGCTCGTTGCCACGCTTAACCCAAGCATCCTTGGCATGATCGAAACCCTGGGCGGCCCGGTGATCGCGTCGATCCTGTTCCTGATGCCGATGTATGCCATTCGCAAGGTGCCGGCCATGGCCAAGTACCGCGGGCAGGCATCCAACGTGTTCGTCACGGCCGTGGGCCTGGTGGCAATCACGGCATTGATCTACTCGCTGCTGTCCTGACCTCAGGGCATTAGGCACAAGGCCGATTCGCGCACACCGCGAATCGGCTTTTTTTTGCCGGTACAAAAGCTGACGCCGCTCAACCGCGGCCCGGCAATGAGGGCTAAGCTTACGCACGCTTTTTGCCAGGATGGGTTGGGCCGATTGAAGACTGAAACCGATGTACCTGCCGCCGTACCCTCAAACCGTATCCAGGACCTGCTGGCCGGATTATCCATTGCCGGTTTGCTGCTGCCGGAGGCCGTGGCGTATTCCAGCATTGCCGCACTGCCGCCTCAGGCCGGGGTGATTGCCTTGTTTGCCGGGCTGGTGTGCTACGGCCTGTTCGGCACCAGCCGTTTTGCGATTGTCTCGGCCACCTCGTCGTCGGCGGCTGTGTTGGCGGCGGCAACGGCCAGCCTGGCCGGTGATGACCCGGCCCTGAGGCTGTCCCTGGCCTTCGGATTGGTGTTGCTCACTGGGGTGTTTTTCCTGTTGGCCGGCCTGTTCAAGCTCGGCGGCATCACCTCGTTCATCGCCAAGCCGGTGTTGCGTGGCTTTGCCTTCGGCCTGGCGCTGACCATCATCCTCAAGCAATTGGCCAGTGTGGTGGGCGTGCACCTGACCGATAACAACCTGATCCGTTTTCTACCGCAGTTGCTGGAGCAACTGCCGCGCTGGAACTGGCCCGCGGCCCTGGTGGCGGCCCTGGCATTGCTGGTGTTGTGGCTGTGCGCGCGCTTGCCGCGCGTGCCTGGTGGGCTGGTGGTTGTGGTGCTGGGCATCGCTGCCGGGCAGTATCTGGACCTGCAGGCTCATGGCGTGGCGCTGATCGGCATGATCGACCTGCGCCTGGAGCTGGGGCATTTGCCGGTGCTGCCGTTTGCCGATTGGCTGCGCCTGGGCGAGTTGGCGTTTGCGCTGGTGATGATCCTGTACGCCGAGTCCTACGGCTCTATCAGTTCGTTTGCGCTCAAGCATGGCGACCGTGTGTCGTCCAACCGCGACCTGCTCGCGTTGGGCGTTGCCAACCTGGTTTCCGGGCTGTTCCACGGCATGCCGGCCGGTGCCGGGTACTCCGCGACGTCGGCCAATGAGGCGGCTGGCGCTTATTCACGCTTGGCGGGGATCGTCGCGGCGCTGGTGACATTGCTGATTGTGCTGACGGTGCTGCCCTATGTCGCGCTCACGCCGGAGCCGGTGCTGGCGGCTGTCGTTATCTATGCGCTGGGGCGGGGCTTGAGTTTGCAGCCGCTGGGGCGTTATTTCCTCTGGCGGCGCGATCGCTTGCTGGTGATCTGTGCGGTGGCGGCGGTGCTGGTATTGGGGGTGCTGGATGGTTTGCTGCTCGCGGTCGCAATCAGTGTGATGCTGATGCTGCGCCAGATGTCGTCAGCCGATATCCAGGTACTGGGGCGCCTGGGTGACAGCCATGACTTTGTCGACCGTCAGCACCATGCCGATGCTTCGGCTGTACCGGGGGTACTGATCGTACGGCCCAGCGAAGCCCTGTTTTTTGCGAATGCCGAGCGCATCCTTGGCGCGGCCTTGCGCCTGATGCGGCAGTCGCCGGTCGAGGCGATGGTGTTGAGCCTGGAGGAATCGCCGGACCTTGACGGCACCAGCATCGAAGCGCTGGCGGCATTTTTTGCCCAGGTCCATGCGCAGGGCAAGCGCCTGGTGTTGGCCCGTGTGCGACATGATGCCCGCGAGGTCTTGCAGGGGTTGCCTGAAGCGGTGGCACCGCAGGTGCGGCTCAGTGGCTTGAGTGTCGATGGCGCGGTGCAATTGGCGCTTGAGATGAGTAACGCGTGACGCAGACATGATGTGGGAGGGGCGGTGCGACGATTCGACTTGCTCCCGATGGACTGCGTAGCAGGCCCATTTTTGAGGCCGCTGCGCGGCCTATCGGGAGCAAGCCCCCTCCCACAGTGACAGCGTCAAGTCTTAACTGACAGGTATTAGGGAAAGCCCCCACATTTTTATATTCCGGGCATAAAAAAACGCCGCGTATCTTGCGATGCGCGGCGTCCTTTACATCAACATACCGTTAAGCTTGAACTACCGGGATGTTGGCGCTTGCTGCGATCTTGCGGAACTCGGCGATCTGGTCGAAGTTCAGGTAGCGATAGACGTCACTGGCCATGGTGTCCAGTTTCGCTGCGTAACCCATGTACTCTTCGACGGTCGGCAGGCGACCCAGGGTGGAAGCCACAGCCGCCAGCTCAGCCGAAGCCAGGTAGACGTTCGCGCCGTCACCCAGACGGTTCGGGAAGTTACGGGTCGAGGTCGACACCACGGTCGAGTTCGGCTCTACGCGTGCCTGGTTACCCATGCACAGCGAGCAGCCTGGCATTTCCATGCGTGCGCCAGCCTTGCCGTAGATGCCGTAGTAGCCTTCTTCGGTCAGTTGGTGAGCGTCCATCTTGGTCGGCGGCGACAGCCACAGACGGGTTGGCAGCTGACCCTTGACTTGTTCCAGCAGCTTACCGGCAGCGCGGAAGTGACCGATGTTGGTCATGCACGAACCGATGAACACTTCGTCGATCTTCTCGCCGGCAACGCTCGACAGCAGACGGGCATCGTCCGGGTCGTTCGGTGCACAGAGGATAGGCTCGTTGATGTCGTTCAGGTCGATCTCGATGACTTCGGCGTATTCCGCGTCGGCATCGGCTTCCATCAGTTCAGGGTTGGCGACCCAGGCTTCCATCGCTTGGGCGCGACGTTCCAGGGTGCGTGCATCGCCGTAGCCTTCGCCGATCATCCAGCGCAGCAGGGTGATGTTGGAGTTCAGGTACTCGGTGATGGACTCTTTGGACAGCTTGATGGTGCAACCGGCAGCCGAACGTTCGGCCGACGCGTCGGACAGTTCGAAAGCCTGTTCCAGCGTCAGGTCGTTCAGGCCTTCGATCTCCAGGATGCGGCCGGAGAAGGCGTTCTTCTTGCCTTTCTTCTCGACGGTCAGCAGGCCGGACTGGATGGCGTAGTAAGGAATGGCATGAACCAGGTCACGCAGGGTGATGCCAGGTTTCATTTTGCCTTTGAAGCGCACCAGGATCGATTCCGGCATGTCCAGCGGCATGACGCCGGTGGCGGCGGCGAACGCCACCAGGCCGGAACCGGCCGGGAACGAGATGCCCATCGGGAAGCGGGTGTGGGAGTCACCACCGGTACCGACGGTATCCGGCAGCAGCATGCGGTTCAGCCAGCTGTGGATGATGCCGTCGCCAGGGCGCAGCGATACGCCGCCACGGGTCATGATGAAGTCAGGCAGGGTGTGGTGGGTGGTCACGTCGATCGGCTTTGGATAGGCCGCGGTGTGGCAGAAGGACTGCATTACCAGATCGGTCGAGAAGCCCAGGCACGCCAGGTCTTTGAGTTCATCACGGGTCATTGGGCCGGTGGTGTCCTGGGAACCCACGGTGGTCATCTTCGGCTCGCAGTAGGTGCCTGGACGAACGCCTTTGCCTTCCGGCAGGCCGCAAGCCTTGCCGACCATCTTCTGTGCCAGGGTGTAGCCTTTTCCGGTATCGACAGGGGCTTCAGGCAGCTTGAACAGGTCGGTAGGGCCGAGGCCCAGTTCGGCGCGCGCCTTTTCAGTGAGGCCACGACCGATGATCAGCGGGATACGGCCGCCGGCGCGGACTTCGTCCAGCAGCACCGGGGTCTTCATTTCGAAGGTGGCCAGGACTTCGTCGGTACCGTGCTTGCAGACTTTGCCGGCATGCGGGTACAGGTCGATCACGTCGCCCATGTTCAGGTTGGATACGTCGAACTCGATCGGCAATGCGCCAGCATCTTCCATGGTGTTGTAGAAGATCGGGGCGATCTTGCTGCCGAAGCAGAAGCCGCCGGCACGCTTGTTCGGTACGTAAGGCACGTCGTCGCCGAAGAACCACAGTACGGAGTTGGTTGCCGATTTACGCGACGAACCGGTGCCGACCACGTCGCCCACGTAGGCGATCGGGAAGCCTTGGCCGCGCATTTCTTCGATCTGCTTCATCGGGCCGGTCTTGCCTTGCTCGTCCGGTACGATGCCTTCGCGGGCCATTTTCAGCATGGCCAGGGCGTGCAGCGGGATATCAGGGCGGGACCAGGCATCCGGGGCAGGGGACAGGTCGTCGGTGTTGGTTTCGCCGGTGACCTTGAACACGCGCAGGCTGATCTTGTCGGCCAGGGTCGGACGGTTCTTGAACCATTCGCCGTCGGCCCAGGACTGGATCACGGCCTTGGCATGCACGTTGCCGTTCTTGGCTTTTTCGGACACGTCGTGGAACGCATCGAACATCAGCAGGGTGTGCTTGAGTTGGTCGGCCGCGACAGGTGCCAGGGTGGCATCGTCCAGCAGTTCGACCAGGGTCACGATGTTGTAGCCGCCTTGCATGGTGCCCAGCAGTTCAACGGCGCGTTGCTTGCTGATCAGGGGGGAAGTGGCTTCGCCCTTGGCCAGGGCAGACAGGAAACCGGCCTTGACGTAGGCAGCTTCGTCAACGCCTGGTGGAATGCGGTTGGTGATCAGGTCAACGAGGAATTCTTCTTCGCCAGCCGGAGGATTTTTCAGCAGCTCGACCAGGCCTGCGGTTTGTTCGGCGTTAAGCGGCTGGGGAACGATACCCAGTGCTGCGCGCTCTTCGATATGTTTGCGGTAGGCTTCAAGCACAGTTATTACCCTCATCAGTGGTCCCACGGGACGCTCATCCAGAAATGAACGGCACGCATGCGCTCAGGGGCTTTTTGGGCCGCAAAGCCAGCGCTGCCGGCATTCCTCACAGAAGCTGCTTTCAAAGTTTTACGCCTGCAGAACGGAGCTGATGAGGGTTGGCGCGGGCTTTGACCTACCGGGTCATAACACGCGCCAACACCGTTCTGAAGGAACGACTGTGCTCGTGACGCTTTGAAAACAGCTTCCAGCGGATATTATTGGCGCCTTACAAGGCCGGATGATTCTACGGCAAAAAAAATCTAAAGGTAAGTTGCCTGACCAAGTTTGCAGGGTGATCAACCTTAGACAAAGGGCTAACATGGCCCATTGTTTCGCTGAGCCGCGTGCCGTTGCCCATGTCCAATCCAACCATCAAGACCCCGTGCGTCGGCCTGTGCTCCACGGTTTACGGCGATCTCGTGTGCCGTGGCTGCAAGCGCTTCCACCATGAAGTGGTGCAGTGGAACGGCTATGACGAAGAGGCAAAACGTGCGGTCTGGCTGCGGCTGGAGCAGTTGTTGGTGCAGGTCATGGCCGGCAAGCTGGAAGTGTTCGACCCCAAGACTCTGCGCAGCCAACTGGAGCGGCGCAAGATTCGCTTCGTGCCGCACCAGTCCGAGTATTGCTGGGCCTACCAGTTGATTGCCCGGGGTGCGCGGGTGATTTCCAACCTGGAGGCTTACGGCATGGTGCTGCTGCCGGAATTCCGCGATTGGACGTTGCCGCAGCTGCGCGATGCCATTGATCGTGAGTTTTTCATCCTGTCCGAAGCCCACTACCAGCGCTACATCGCCCCGGATTTCCTGAGGGATGAGTCACTACATCTGTGAGAGGGGGCTTGCTCCCGATGGCGCCGGGTCAGTCAGCTCATAGGTAGCTGAACCACCGCTATCGGGAGCAAGCCCCCTCCCACAATTGCACTTGATTGACTGGAGGAGCAGGTCAGGCTTTGTTGGCCAGTTCTTCCAACTGATCCATCAGGGTGCCGGGCTTGAGCACCAGCACATCGCTTTCCACGGCGTCGAGTATCACTTCCGCCGTATTGCCGATCAGCGCTCCGGAAATCCCGGTGCGCGCCACGGTGCCGATGATCGTCACCGCCGCCTGCAACTTATGCGCCTCGAAGGGGATCAGCACATCCGCCGGCCCTTCTTCGATATGCAGGTGGGCATCGTCCACATCGAACTCGGCCTGAAACGCCTTGCATTGCTCGCGATAGCGCGCCTCGATGGTTTCCTTGAGCTGGAATGTCGGGTCCGCCGCCGACAACATCGGCGACGGATGGGCGCTGATCACATGCAGCTGCGCCTTGGCCAGCCTGGCGATATCAAAGCCGTGGTCGATGATCGTATCGTGCAGGGCGCGATGCTCGCCGTCGTTATTGCCCACGTCGATGGCGGCCAGAATCACCCGCCCGGCCCAAGGGCCTGCGGTCTTGACCAGCAGCACCGGCGTCGGGCAATAACGCAGCAGCTTCCAGTCGGCCGGGGTGAGCAAGGCCTTTTTCAGCGGGCTGTCGGGGAAATGTTGCTTGATCACCAGGCCGCAGCCTTCGGCCTGCTGCACGTCGATGATGGTTTCATGCAGGCTGTCATTCCACGCCTGCTCGGTGGTCACGCTATAGCCGTCTTCCTGCAAACCGGATTTGAGCAGGCTCAGCAGCGCCGAGTGCTCGTGCTTCTTGTCGCACACCAGTAAGTGCAGGTGCGCGCCGGTGACCCCGGCGATCAGCTTGGCGCGCTTGAGGGCCAGGCTTTCCGAATGTTCGGGTTCGATGACCACCAAAATGCTGCGGATGGCTTGCATAATCGGGATCTCCAGTAAGAGGGGGCATGTAACCACTATAGTTGCTGCCCGTCAGACGGCATGTTGATACACATCAAGGCCCGTGACTGGTGGTCTGCGGCGTGGTCGGTATAATCGGCGGCCTTTTGTGATCCTTTTGCCCGTGAGCCCGATGAACCTGCCCGAAATCCACGAATTCCTCGGCTGCCGCACCCCCGACGCCTGGGTCCAGGCCGCATTGGCCGATCAGGAAACCCTGCTGATCGACCACAAGAACTGCGAGTTCAAAGCCGCCAGTAC
Source organism: Pseudomonas palleroniana (assembly GCF_022836895.1). Lineage (NCBI taxonomy): Bacteria > Pseudomonadati > Pseudomonadota > Gammaproteobacteria > Pseudomonadales > Pseudomonadaceae > Pseudomonas > Pseudomonas palleroniana. The sequence continues at coordinate 3,377,656 of NZ_CP092411.1, forward strand.
CGCCTTGAGCCTGATCGCCAAGTACCACGGCCATGTGGACTTGATCAATATGATGTCGCGCCTGGCCCGCGAAGAACTGGTGCATCACGAACAAGTCATGCGCCTGATGAAAAAGCGCAAGGTCGAACTGCGCCAACTGCACGCCGGCCGTTATGCCTCGGCGTTGCGTAAAGTGGTGCGCAGCCACGAGCCGGTCAAACTGGTGGACACCCTGGTGGTCGGTGCCTTTATCGAAGCGCGCAGTTGCGAGCGTTTCGAAGCACTGGTGCCGCATTTGGACGAAGAACTCGGCAAGTTCTACTTCGGCTTGCTGAAAAGCGAAGCTCGGCACTTTCAAGGTTACCTGAAGCTGGCGTACCAGTATGGCGACGCCAAGGATATCGCCCAGGTGATCGAACGGGTGAGAGCGGCCGAGCAGGAACTGATCGAGTCACCCGACGTCGAGTTCCGCTTTCACAGTGGCGTGCCAGCCTGAAGCGACCGCCGTGCCGATCAGCGCGGCGACGCCTGCCAACAGCAGGATCACCGTTTGCGTGCCCCAGGGCGCGGCCAGCAGCGCAATCGCCAGGCCCGCCAAGGGTTGCGCCAGATTGTTGAGCAGTGTGATCACGCCGACTGTCTTGCCGAAATCCTGGACCGGAATGACCCGCTGACGGGTGCTGCGCAGGTAGACGTTGAACATCTTGTCGAAACCGGTAACCAGCAGAAAGCCCACGGCGTACAGCCATACGCTTGGGCTGACGGCCATGATCAGCGCCCCGATGCCGATCATTGAATACGACAGACCGCCCAGTACCCTCAATGGCAGGTCGGCCCGCGCCAGGTAAAACAGAATGCCGATCGTCACCAACGCTCCCAATGCTTGCAGCAACGCATACGCATCCTTGCCGGCGGCGAACTGGCCGGTGACCAGCGCCGCCGAAGTGGCGAGCGTCACGCCGATGATCAGGTTCACGCCCACCGCCAGGGTAATGACCCGCCTTAATTCCACCCGGTTGCGGATATGCCCGAATGCGATGCGCAACGGTTGCAGCCAGATATCCGGATGTTGCTCGAAGGTTTGCAGGTCTACCGCGCTGGTGCGCCGCCAGATCCGCATGGCCAGGTCCGCCAGCCAGAACAACCCGGCAACCCCCAGCACCACCCAATGCCAGGCCCAGATTTCCAAGAGCAGCGCGGCCGCCAATGGGCCCAGCACCAGGCCGCTCTGGTCGGCGATCTGTGAGTAGGAGAGGGTCTTGGCGTAGGTGTAGTGTTTGAAAATATGCGGCATCAGCACTTCCCGCGCCATGATGCCTTGGGTGGTCAATACCCCGCACAACGCCGACAGCAGCACGATCCAGTAGATACCGTCGAATAACGCGTACAGTCCTACCGTGACGGCACAGGCCAGCGCCCGGTAGACCTGGCTGATATGCAGGATGCGCACGGCAGGGAACTTGTCGCACAGGGCACCGCACACCGGGAAGGCCAGGTAACGCGGCAATGACTCGACAAAAAATGCAAAGCCCGCCCAGGCCACGCTCTGGGTGGTCTGAAATACGATCAAGGGCACGATGAACAATAGAATCTGGTCTGCCAGCCGCGACAGGAACAGCGAAACGAAGAACGCCAGGTAATCCTTGCGCATACAACTCCCTGTGAATGGCGTTAAAGATTGCAGGCTATTTGTTAAAAACTCTTAAAAGCATGAAGCTTCGTTGGGGCGTCATGGCCAGATGCTTCAGTCGAACAGCTTGCCACCTATAATGGCTGCACTTCAATCGGCGTTTGTACACTGAGAATTTATGGAAAACCTGGGGCTGGGCAAAGTTCTGCTCGTTGAGGACGATGAAAAACTGGCGGGGCTGATTGCGCATTTTCTGGCGCAGCACGGTTTCGAGGTGCGGGTGGTGCACCGGGGCGATAAAGCCCTGGCGGCGTTCCTGGACTTCAAGCCGAAGATCGTCGTGCTCGACCTGATGCTGCCGGGCCAGAGCGGCCTGCATGTGTGTCGTGAGATTCGTAACGTGTCTGACACGCCGATCGTGATCCTCACCGCCAAGGAAGATGACCTGGACCACATCCTGGGCCTGGAGTCCGGCGCTGATGACTATGTGATCAAGCCGATCAAGCCGCCGGTTTTGCTCGCACGCCTGCGTGCCCTGCAACGCCGACAAGTGCCCGAGCCCACCGTTCGCGGCTCCCTCGAATTCGGCCACCTGTCGATTGACCGTAGTTGCCGGGTGGTCAGCCTGGGAGGGGAGCCCATCGACCTGACGACCATGGAGTTCGAATTGCTGTGGTTGCTGGCCAGCAATTCGGGAAAGATCCTCTCGCGCGATGACATCCTCAACCGCATGCGTGGTATCGCCTTCGACGGCCTCAACCGCAGCGTCGACGTCTACATCAGTAAATTACGCAGCAAACTCAACGATAACCCCCGTGAACCGGTGTGCATCAAGACCATCTGGGGCAAAGGCTACCTGTTCAACCCTTTCGCGTGGGAGGTTTAGATGCTGCGGCTGTTTCTGCGCCTGTATGTGATCCTGGCGCTGGGTCTGGCGGGGGCGATCTGGCTGGTCAACTACACCTTCGATGAGTTGACGCCTGAAACCAACGAAGTCTACAACCGCGAAGCGTTGCGCGGCCCGGCTTATGCCTTGGTGGAGCAACTGCGCACGCTGCAAGGGCCGGCGCGCGAAGCTCGGCTGGCCGAGTTGCAACCGCATTACGGGTTGCGGCTCAAGCTGGTCCAGAGCGACACACTGGCGTTGAACGAGCGCGAAAAAAATCTGCTGCGCGCCGGCCAGCTGGTGGTTCGCGGCGACTTCATGGAGTTCATCTCCAGCATCGACGGTGGCCCGCAGCTGTTGGAAATCAAGCTGCCGGAAGAACCCAAGTGGCTGTACCTGTGGGCCTACGGTTTTCTTGGCCTGTGCCTGGCCGTGGTGCTGTATTTCTGGGTGCGCCCGCACTGGCGTGACCTGGAGCATATCCGCTTGGCCGCGCAACGCTTTGGCGATAACGAGCTTGGCTCGCGCATCCTGCTGCCTCGCCGGTCCACCGTGCGCGAACTGGCCGGGCACTTCAACCAGATGGCCGAGCGTATCGAAAGCCTGATCGCCAACCAGCGCGAACTGACCAACGCCGTGTCCCACGAATTGCGTACGCCGATTGCGCGCTTATCGTTCGAGCTGGATCAACTCAAGCAACAGGCCGACCCGCGCCAGAGCCGTGAGTTGATCAATGACATGTACGCCGACCTGGGCGAGTTGGAGGAGATGGTCTCCGAATTGCTCACCTACGCCAGCCTGGAGCGTGGCGCTACGCAGGTCACCCGGGAAAGCATCGAGGCCCATAGCTGGCTCGACAGTGTCATCGGCAGCGTGGCCCTCGAAGCGGAAGCGGCCGGTGTGCAGCTGTCGTTGCGTACCTGTGAAGTCGACGTTATCCAGATCGAACCGCGCTTCATGGCGCGGGCGGTGATCAACCTGCTGCGCAACGCCATCCGTTATGCCGAGCGCCGCGTGGAGGTGTCGCTGGTCAAGTTCGGCACGGGTTACGAAGTACGGGTCAGCGATGACGGGCCCGGCGTACCGCTGGAGGGCCGGGCGAAGATCTTCGAACCCTTCATGCGCCTGGACTCCAGCCGCGACCGCCGCACCGGTGGCTTCGGCCTCGGCCTGGCGTTGGTGCAGCGGGTCAGCCAATGGCATGGCGGCCAGGTCGAAGTGCTGGACTCGGAGTGGGGCGGGGCGTTGTTTCGGATGACGTGGGCGTATGCCGAGTAGCAGTCTCTTGTAGGAGCGAGCAAGCTCGCTCCTGCGTTCTAATTGTATGGTCGGATCAGAAGGTGTATTCCACCATCCCCATCACCGACGTCTGCAACCGTCGCTCCACAATCGGGCTCTTGCCCGCCTCATCCGCCAGGTACTGCACGTCCAGCAAGGTCGAGAACCGGGTGTTTTCGCTGATCGGCAGGCTCCACGCCAGGTTCATGCCATTGCTGATGTTGCCGGCTCCGGCCTTGTATTCCTTGAAGCGGCTTTGTGCAGCCTGACCCGTGGTCACGCCGTACCAGGTCTGCAGGTAGTTACGGTCACCAAAATGGCTGCTCAGGGTGGCGTCGACGGAGCCAAAGCGGCCTTTGTAGAGATTGGTGCCCAAGCTCAACTCCAGGTGGGTGAAGGCCTTGCCGGTATCCTTGTGGTCATCTTCCTTGAGGGCGTGTTCCAGCGTCGCGCCGACAATCACGCCGCCGAGTTTATAGCTGGCGCTCACCCCCAGTTGCGGGCGTGACTTGATCTCGCCCATGCCTTTGAGGCGTTTGGAGCCGGCATGCAGGGTTTCATTTTTGTCCTTGCGTGAACCGCTGGCACCGACATAAGCGCTGAAACTTGCCGCGTCGCCTTCGTAGCGCCATCCCAGCCCCTTGCCGGTGTCGAGAAAAATCCCCCAGGGGCTGACAATTTTGCCGCCCAGTTCCGGCCCGGTCCGGCGTTCGTCACTCCCGCTGTAGCGGGGCGCGTTGCTGACGCCGAGCTTGAGGCTGTATTGCCAGTCTTCGGCAATGGCGCTGTCGGCGGCGGCGAACAGGCATACCGAGGTGAGGGACAGGCAAAGGTGATTTGAGCGCATTGAGGCGTTCTTCCTTGGTTAGAGATTCAGAGGTTTGTGTGGTGCTTGGGTGCGTTTGAAGGAGTAACCCGAAGCGCTGAGGCCATTGACCTGACGGCTGACGGTGTCGCCCAGGCCATAGCCATTACCGGCCAGTACCGCGTGGGCGTTGTCGACGGGCAATAGGATGTAGTCGGTCAGCGGCTCGCCATGCAGTTGGCCGCGCAATACCAGGAAACCTTCTTCGAGGCGTACGCTGATGCCGCTCAGCGGCGCGTTCGGCTCATGGGTGTTGAGCACGTGATAGGTGCCGATGGTGTCGGCCCAGGCCAGGGGCAGCGGCGGCGGGTCGACGCGCTCACCGATGGCGATGCGTTGGCCATGGCTGCGGGCCGTGAGCATTTGGCGCCCTTGTACGGTCACCACATCCAGCTGCACGCGGCCCAATTCGCCGAGATCCTTGAGCCAGAACCCGAGGACTTTTTTCTGTGCACGCAACCAGCCGTGCTCGTCACGTACCAATTCAAAGTCAAAACCGGCCAGTTCGCCGGACAGCCGATTTTTATCGTCCTTGAGGCGCAGCACGCCCCAGGCCGTCGCATAAAACCCGGCCAGGCGTTTACGGTCCACGGCCGCCGGCACCTGGCGCAGCTTCAACCCGTGGCTGGGGGGCTGGCAGTCGCCGGTGCACACTGGCGTGCCGGTTTGTGCCTGGAGCATCAAGCGCAGCGCGTCGGTGGACAGCGACACCACCATGTCCTCGGCATTGCTGTCATTGGCCATGATGATCACCGCCAACTGCTGATCAGGCAGCACGCTCAATTGGGCGGCAAAATCATCGCCACCGCCGCTGTGCTGATAGGTCCGAATGCCGGGGCCGACCGGCTCATCCCCACAAGGCGCCAGAAACCAGCCCAGGCCCATCTGGCAATCGAAGTCCAGGGCGTTGCCGGTGTTTTGCTGGGTGAACATCGCCTCGATGGACGGGTTACTCAGCACTTGTCTGCCTTTATAAGTGCCTTGGGCAAACAGCATCTGCACGTAGTGGCTGAGGTCTTTCGGGCTGGCCCACAGCCCGGTGGCCGCGAGGTCACGCACCTGCGCATCGGTGCTGGCCTGGCCGTCTTCGTAGCCCATGGCGCGATAACCCAGCTGTGCGCCGGTACCGACGAAGCTGGACTGGTCCATCGCCAACGGCTTGAGCAGGCTGCTTTGTAGCTGAGCCTCGAAGCTTTTGCCGGTACTGCGCTCAATGGCCGCGCCGACCAAGGCGTAGCCGAGGTTGGAGTAGGCGACCTGAGAGCCCGGCGGGCTGCTCAGCCACACACCCGACACACGCATGGGCATCTGGCCCATCGCATAGGTACTGCGCAGGTCGCGCAGGTGCTCGCTGGGCAGGCCGGACTGGTGGCTGAGCAAGCGACGCAAGGTGATATCGCGGTCAGCCGCAGTCTGGTCAGCATGAAAACGCGAACGCACGTAAAACTCGCGCAGGATTTGCTGGATCGGCGCATCCAGCGCCAGACGCTGCTGCTCCACCAATTGCAACGCCGCCGTGGTGGTCAGCAGTTTGGAGATGCCCCCGGCGCGAAATGCCGTGTTACGTGTAACCGGTACGCCGCGCGCCTTGTCCGCCATGCCGAAGCCACGGGTCCAGAGCAATTCCTGGCCATTGACCAACGCAATCGACAATCCCGCCACGTTATCTCGGGCCATGTCCTGGGGAATTCGGGTTTGCAGGTAACGGATGATTGCACCGTAATCACCCTTTTGAATTGGCGGCGGAGCAGGGGGTTGCCCATGGCAACCGATACTGCTCAGCAGGCAACCCAGCAGAGGAATACTGCGCAATGTGCGAAACATGAAGAACACCCGAATGGTGGTTTGGATGCTCAAATGCTAGGGCGGTGGCGGCCGATAATCTTTGACAGCTTTGTCGAGAAACTGTCAAAGACTGTTAAAGATTAGGCGCCAGGAAATCTCAAGAGCGAATCAGGGAAGGCCCTTGCTGAAAAAGGGAAGTTTTCCGGCATTTCCAGAGGATATTCAGACTTTAATCTCAGCGCTCTTGTGAAATCAGGAGCGACACCCGCCATGGACGCTACACGCTGGAGCCACCCGTTCAAGGATCAAAGCCACCCGTTGTCGCAGTTGACCCAACTGGCCCATGCCGGCGCGGGTTATTACCCCATAGGACGCAATGCCCTGTGGCATGGCGGCGTGCATTTTGACAGCGGCACCGCAGCCCTGCTGGACCAGTCGGCGGTCTACTGTCTGGCAGACGGTGAGGTTGTGGCTTACCGCATCGATGAGCATTCACCCAGCACTACTTACGTGGACGACGACCAGTGCGTGGCCAAACCGTTCTCGCGCAACTTTGTACTGGTGCGCCATCGTCTTGCGCCGCCAAACATCGCAGGCCACTCACAGACGCCTCCCAGACTGACCTTCTACAGCCTGTATATGCACCTGCAGGAGGGGATGTTCTATCGCGACGACTCAAAGCACGTTCGACCTGCCTTCTGGCCTGAAGAGGCAACGGATGGCGCGGTTGTGCTGCAAGCGCCTGTCGCAATCAAGGCCGCCGATCTGGTCGGGCACATCGGGCTGTATCACTGCGCGGATACAAAGCGCCCGGAAAGCAAACTGCATCTGGAAGTGTTCAGTGGTGATGACGTCGAAGGCTTTATCGACGCCAGCCGGGCTTGGGCGCAACAGTTGCCTGCCGACGAACAGACTTGGCTCAAGCTGGTGGCAGGCACTGTCGTCGTCCCCCATCAAGAGGGCTTTGGCGTTGCGCAATGCCCCGTTCCCGGTACTGCCGGCGTGGCCAGTGGTGCTGACTTGCTACTGCCCAAAGTGTTGCTCGACAGCTTGCCGCCCGAGAGCAAAATCAGCAGCGCCCTGGGTAGGAAATGCACATGGTATCGCCTGGATGGGTTGCTCATGGATGCCGACAACCATCCGCTTGATGGCTGGGTCTGCGAAGAGGTGGGGGTGACACCCTGGGTCAGTCCGTGGTCGTGGGAGGGCTACTCCATTGTCTACAGCCTCGACTCTTCCCTTGGCACGCTTGCCGCGCTGTGGCGTGACCTGGGACGGTTCAGCGAGGCTCAACTTGCGCGGTTTGCTCGCGTGGCGGACGAGGGCAACAGGAGCCGCATAAAAAGCCGTCTCTACGACATCATCGACCGCAACCGCGATGGAAGGATCACCGCTGCCGAGTTGCAGGCGGCCATTCGCAGGCCGGCTCACGCGCAGTCGATTTCACGGTTGATCATTCATACCGAAAGCGAATGGTCCCGGCCGAACAAGTGGGATGGGTTGGACGAGTTGCTAGGCCACAGTGGCGCAACACCGCACTTGAACTGGTTGGCGGAGAAACAACGGATCAATGCGCTGTGTTGGTGGGAAGAGGTGGCGCCGAAGCTTGGCCTGCCTGCGAATGGGGCGGTGTTTCACTTTCATCCGGTGGGGTTGGTGGGGCAGTTTTGCGCGGCTAATCCATTGGCAATTACTCCGGCACAACTAAAGCAAATATTTCCCTTGGCCGACGATGCCGATATTGAGGTGGTACTCAATGAAATAAACGGGCGATTAGTCGAGTTCAAGTTGGACACCCGGCTTAGGCAACGGCACTTTTTCGCCCAGATCAAGGGCGAGGTGGGGGCGTCTATGAAAGGGGTGACCGAAAGCTGGGAGTATTCTCCGGCGGTGCTTAAATCATTTAGTGCCTATTATCGAGCGCATCCTTTGGAGGCAGAGCAGGATGGGCATTTGAAGGGCGCGAGTGGGCGAATTGTCCGCAGGGCGAATCAGAAAGAAATAGGTCGCAAGCACTTTCAACGATTGAATGGGAACAGGATAGGGCATCCAAGTGATGGGTATGATTTTCGTGGAAGGGGGCTTATACAAATCACCGGTTATGAAAAATATAAGGGTTATATGCGTGATTTTAATAAATATTGGTCTGGTGATTCGCCTGATACAGTTCGGTGTCCGGAACTTATTAATTCGACGTTAAACTCAATCAGAAGCGCAGTGTGGTTCTGGCTCTACAAGGCTCCTTACTCCGAGATCCACGGGCGTGGAGTTCTCGATGTGAATGATGTCACTCGCATTGTAAATGGCGGGGCAACGGGGTTGACGGAGAGAAAGTCTGCTTACATTTTGGCTGAAAGGGTGCTCAATTGAATACTAGAATCGGTGTAAGTGGATTTTTACTTTGCCTTTTGTATTGTCCGTCGCCGGTTCAAGGCGAGGAAAATAGCTTGTGTGCATTAGCTGAAACGAAGATTGCGTCATGTGAAACGACAAAAGGAAAGCTTGTGTCGATTTGCTCCGGGAACAACAAGGTTGACGTTTATTATCGATTTGGTGAGCTTTTGGGAACGGAGTTGGAGGTTAAATTCAGGCAGGAGAAGAAGTTGTATAGGTGGCTGGATTTAAATACATATATTACTTTTTTGGGTTTTGAGAATGGAGGTTATTTGTATGTTTTTGGTGTTCCGCAAGAAACCCTTGGTGCGCGAGCTTTTTTGAACGTGCGGAAGGCGGGAAGTGCTTTTACGTATGAAGATACGTTTACATGTAACTCTAATTCTTTTGGTGATAAAACGCTCGCGAGTCAGGTGATAACTGATGTTGCAGACGATTTGGTTAGGACGAAGGAAGGGCTTGTATTTCCGCCTCGTTAAAGTGGCCCACTATTGAGCGAACCACTACAGCCCCAGTCGCTCATGCCACTGAGCAATCGACTCCTCAGGATACTCATCAAACTGCAAATCCCCCTTGCGCACCGTTACCTCCACCCACGGTGCCTTGGACCCCAGCATCAAGTGCGTATGTTCCGGCGGCACTGGCAGTGGTGTGTCGATGGCTGACGCGAACGGGTGGATCAGCTCTGGCCATTCCGGGCTGAACAGCCATAGGGCGCTGCCGCATTGCGAACAGAAATGCCGCTCGGCGGTGCTGGCGTGGGCACGGCTGGCGCCTTCTGGTTTGAGCTTGGCGTGGTAGATCGAAATCTGCTTGCGCCCCTGTACCTTGAGACTCTTGGCGTCGCCACCGAGGTTGATCGCGTAGCCACCGCCGCCCTGGGTCTTGCGGCAGATCGAGCAATAGCAACGCTGGTAGGGGTAAGGGTGGGCGCTGTTCAAACTGAAGGTGACAGCGCCGCAATGGCAGGATCCTTCTAGCTGCATGGGAGTCTCCTTGGCAAGGTGACTGTTCAGCTTAGGCGGTTTTCGGCATCAAGGTAGCGATCAATGCGCGAATGGTCCCTGGCAAGGCGTCCAGTTCCCGCACCAGGATACTGCGCTCGCGAATGGCCCACGGCTCCTGGAGCTTGACCGCCACCAGTTGCATGGTGCGGCTGTGCCGCACGGCGGCGGATTCGGGGATGATGCCAATGCCCACGCCGGCCTCGACCATTCGGCAGATCGCCTCGAAGCTCGAGACCTGAATGCGCAGCGACAGCTGTTTGCCGAGTCGGTCGACGTGTTCGCGCAGAAAGCTCAGCAACGTGCTGCCCTCATGCAAGCCAATGTGCTGATAGGCGAGGGTCTGTTCCAGCGTCACTGACGCTTGACCGGCTAACGGGTGATCGACGGGTACCATCAACACCAGTTCATCGGTGCTGAAATGCAATACCTGCAAGCCTGCCGCTTCCACGGGGCCGGCAATGATGCCCATATCGCTGGTGCCATCCAGCACGCCGCGCACGATATCCCGGGACAGGCGCTCTTGCAGGTCGACCGTGACGCCGGGGCGCTGCGACAGGAACCCCGCCAGCACCTCCGGCAGAAACTCGGTGACCGCCGTGGTATTGGCGAAGATGCGGATATGCCCAGCCGAATCCGCGCCGTATTGGGTGAATTCGCTTTTCAGGTAGTCCACCTGGCGCATGATCAGCCGCGCATGGTGCAGCAGGCGTGCGCCTGCCGGGGTGATTTCCACGCCACGGCTGTCGCGGTACAGCAGGCGCGTGTCGAGCTGGCTTTCCAGGGCCTTGATCCGCGCGCTGGCAGCGGCCGGCGAGAGGAACGCACGCTTGGCGCCCTGGGTCAGGCTGGGGGATTCAGCGATATGGATAAACAGGCGCAGGTCGGCCAGGTCGAAGTGCATGCAAAACTCCGGGAGCAGAATGGCGGCGTTCAGCATAACCGAACGCTGGTTTATTGAAATGCAAATTCTCAGAACGGATGGGGGCTTGCATGATCCGGGGCAGACACCCACTGCCCGAGGACCTGGACCCCATGAGTGCCACTGATTGGATCGGCCGAAGTGAAACCTCTCACGACCTCCTGAGCCACAACCTGCTCAAGCGTATTGCCGCGACGTTCGGTGAAGAAGTGCCGAGCGATGGCGAAGCGATTGCGCCGTTGTGGCAGTGGTGCTTTTTTCAGGATCCACTGCCGGAAGCGGCACTGGGCACTGACGGCCACCCGGTCCGTGGCGGGTTCCTGCCGCCGGCGGATAACCGCAATCGCATGTGGGCCGGTGGCCGCATTGAATTTGTGCAGGCGTTGCGGGCCGGTGCGGCGGCCACTCGCGTGTCCACCATCACTGCCGTAGAAGAGAAGGCCGGCCGCACCGGCTCGCTGCTGTTTGTCACCGTGCGTCATGACTATTCCCAGGACGGTCGCCTGGCGATCCGCGAAGAACAGGACATCGTCTACCGCGAACCCACGCCACCCAAGCAGGGCGGCGGTGAGGCACTGCCCCTCAGCGAGTGGCGTGAAGCCGTCGAGCCGACCCCCACTTTGTTGTTTCGCTACAGCGCCGTGACCTTCAACGGCCACCGCATTCACTACGACTACCCCTATGTCACCGGCACCGAGGGTTATCCGGGGTTGGTGGTGCATGGGCCATTGATCGCCACCCTGAGCCTGCGTGCCTTTTGTCGTGCCCACCCTGAAGCCCGGTTGCGCCGTTTTGCCTACCGTGGCGTGCGCCCGTTGATTGCACCGCAACCGTTTGAAGTGGGCGGTCGGATCACCTCGGACGGTGTTGCCGAACTGTGGGCCGGTAACGCCGATGGCCTGGCGCAACAAGCCCAAGTGCACTTCGAATAACCCCAGAACAACAGGCGGAGAGCCGTTACATGACCCCTAATGACCTTGAAGAACTCAACGCTATCCGCGACGGCGTGCGTGCGTTGTGCGCTGAATTCGATGCCGCTTACTGGCGCAAGATCGACGAAGAAAAAGGCTTTCCCGAGGCGTTCGTCAAGGCCCTGACCGATGCCGGCTGGTTGTCGGCGATGATCCCGCAGGAGTACGGCGGCTCCGGCCTGGGCCTGGCCGAAGCCTCGGTCATCCTGGAAGAAGTGAACCGTTGCGGCGGCAATTCCGGCACGGTGCACGGCCAGATGTACAACATGTTCACCTTGTTGCGTCACGGCAGCGAGGCGCAGAAGCGTTTCTACCTGCCCAAGCTCGCCAGTGGCGAATTGCGCTTGCAGTCCATGGGCGTCACCGAGCCCAGTACCGGCACCGACACCACCAAGATCAAGACCACCGCGATCAAACGCGGCGACAAGTACGTGATCAACGGCCAGAAGGTGTGGATCTCGCGTATCCAGCATTCCGACCTGATGATCCTGCTGGCGCGCACCACGCCACTGGCCGAGGTGACGAAAAAATCCGAAGGCATGTCGATCTTCCTGGTGGACCTGCGCGAAGCGATCGGCAATGGCCTGACCGTGCAGCCCATCGCCAATATGGTCAACCATGAAACCAATGAGCTGTTCTTCGACAACCTGGAACTGCCGCTCGATAGCCTGATCGGCGAGGAGGGCAAGGGTTTCAAATACATTCTCGATGGCCTGAATGCCGAGCGCACGTTGATTGCCGCCGAGTGCATTGGTGACGGCCGCTGGTTTATCGAAAAAGCCAGCGCCTATGCCCGCGACCGCGTGGTATTTGGCCGACCCATCGGGCAGAACCAGGGCGTGCAGTTCCCGATTGCCGAAGCCCATATCGAAATCGAAGCCGCTGACTTGATGCGCTGGCGTGCCTGCGAGGAATACGACAGCGGCGCCAATGCCGGGGCCAGCGCGAACATGGCCAAGTACCTGGCGGCCAAGGCGTCCTGGGAAGCTGCCAACGCGTGCCTGCAAACCCACGGCGGTTTTGGTTTTGCCTGCGAATACGACGTGGAGCGCAAATTCCGCGAGACCCGCCTGTACCAAGTGGCGCCGATCTCCACCAACCTGATCCTGTCCTACGTGGCCGAGCATCTGCTCGAACTGCCCCGCAGCTTCTGAGGCTTTTGACCATGAGCCATACCCTAGCCTTGTGTCGGTTCCTTGCGCAGCTGAATTACGAGCAGCTGCCGGAAACGCTGCTGGCGCGCACCGAAGAGCTTTATCTGGATTGGCTGGGCTCGGCCCTGGCCAGCCAGGGCATGCATCCGATCCCGTTGTTTGAACGCTATGCACAAAAGATGGGGCCCGGCAGCGGCCCGGCACAGGTGATCGTCAATGGTGGCAGCAGCAGTGCGTACTTTGCCGCCCTGGTCAACGCCGCCGCCTCGCACCTGGTCGAGCAGGATGACCTGCACAACAGCTCGGTGCTGCATCCGGCCACCGTGGTGTTTCCGGCTGCCCTGGCCGCCGCGCAGGACCTCGGTAAATCCGGGCGTGAGCTGCTGCTGGCGTCGGTCGCCGGTTACGAGGCCGGGATTCGCATCGGCGAATTCATGGGCCGTTCCCACTACCGAATCTTTCATACCACGGCCACCGTCGGCACGCTCGCCGCTGCGGTGGCGGTGGGCAAATTGCTGGGTTTCAACCAGGAGCAGTTCGTCAACCTGCTCGGCAGTGCCGGCACCCAGGCCGCCGGTTTGTGGGAGTTTCTGCGCGATGCCGCAGACTCAAAGCAACTGCATACGGCCAAGGCTGCGGCGGATGGTTTGCTCGCCGCTTACCTGACAGCGGATGGGTTGACCGGCGCGCGCAATATCCTGGAAGGCGATCAGGGCTTGGCGGCCGGCATGTCCCAGGATGCGCAGCCGAGCCGCTTGTCTGCCGGCCTCGGGAACCGCTGGGCGTTGCTGGAGACCTCGTTCAAGTTCCACGCGTCGTGCCGTCACACCCATCCTGCCGCAGACGCGTTGTTGCACCTGATGCAGCGTGAGGGTTTGAGGGCCGCCGATATGGCCCACGTGCAAACCCGTGTCCATCAAGGCGCAATTGACGTACTGGGGCGCGTGAAAGTGCCTGCCACCGTGCATCAGGCCAAGTTTTCCATGGGCACGGTACTGGGCCTGATCGCGGTGCATGGCAAGGCCGGGCTGACCGAGTTCCACGAACTGGCGTTGAGCGATCCGGCGGTGGCCAGCTTGCGCGACAAGGTCAGCATGACCCTCGACCCCGAGGTCGACGACGCCTACCCGCAACGCTGGCTGGGCCGCGTTACGGTCACCACCACCGATGGCCGCACCCTGCACGGCGCGATTGACGAGCCCAAAGGCGACCCGGGCAATACCTTGAGCCGCGTCGAACTGGCCGACAAATTCCGCCGGCTCTGTCAATTCAGCGGCGCACGCACACCGGCACAGGCCGATGCCCTGATCGAAAAAGTCTGGAACCTGCGCAGCGCAGCGTCCATGGCCCACTGGCTCTGAGGAACTGCCATGACTCATCAACGACCGCTGGACGGCATCACCGTCGTCAGCCTGGAACACGCGATTGCCGCCCCGTTTTGTACCCGTCAGTTGGCCGACCTGGGCGCTCGGGTGATCAAGATCGAGCGCCCCGGCGCCGGTGACTTTGCCCGTGGCTATGACGAGCGGGTGCGCGGCCTGGCCTCGCATTTCGTGTGGACCAACCGCTCCAAGGAAAGCCTGACCCTGGACCTCAAGCAGGACGAGGCAGGATCTATCCTCGAAACTTTGCTGGCCGATGCCGATGTGCTGGTGCAGAACCTGGCACCCGGCGCGGCGGCCCGCATGGGCTTGTCGTTCGAGGCGCTGCATGAGCGTTTCCCGCGGCTGATCGTCTGCGATATTTCCGGTTATGGCGAAGGCGGGCCTTACGAAAAGAAGAAGGCTTATGACCTGCTGATCCAGAGCGAAGGCGGCTTTCTGTCGGTGACCGGTGGCCCAGGTGACGAGCAGATGGCCAAGGCCGGTTGTTCGATTGCCGACATCTCCGCCGGCATGTACGCCTACAGCGCCATCCTCTCGGCGCTGTTGCTGCGTGGCAAGACGGGGCAGGGTAGTCGCATCGACGTGAGCATGCTGGAAAGCCTGGTGGAGTGGATGGGCTACCCGATGTATTACGCCTTCGATGGCGCCCCGCAACCACCGCGTGCCGGTGCGGCGCACTCGACGATCTACCCCTATGGGCCGTTCCCGACCGGCGACGGCGGCACGGTGATGCTCGGTTTGCAAAACGAACGCGAATGGGCGGCGTTCTGCGACAAGGTGCTGCTCACCCCCGAGCTTGCGACGGATGAGCGTTTCAGCGCGAACTTCAAGCGTTCGGCCAATCGTGAGGTGCTGCGCGCGATCATCGTCGACCGCTTCGCGCAGCTGGATACCGAAGCCGTGATCCAACGCCTGGAGCATGCGCAGATCGCCAGTGCCCGGGTCAACGATATGCAAAGCGTGTGGGACCACCCGCAACTCAAGGCGCGGGACCGCTGGCGTGAAGTCGCAAGCCCCGCTGGCCCGTTGCCGGCGTTGTTGCCGCCGGCACGCAATACCGCGTTTTCGCCGCGTATGGACGGGGTGCCGGCGCTGGGGCAGCACAGCCAGGCCATCCTCCATCAGATCGGTTACTCGGCTGATGCCATCGACCGCCTGCGCACGCGTGGCGTTATCTGAAAAGGAATGTCAGTGATGTCCCAATCTTTAGTTCGTTCAGCCCTGTTTATCCCCGGCAGCCGCCCGGAACGTTTCGCCAAAGCCCTGGCCAGTGGGGCCGATGCGGTGATCGTGGATTTTGAAGATGCGGTGGAAGAACCGCTCAAGCGCCAGGCACGGGATAACCTCGCGGCGTTTTTGACCGCCCAGCCTGATGCCCGGGTGTGGGTGCGCATCAATGCGCCTGAGCATGCCGAGCATTTTGCGGATGTGGCGTTTTGCAAAGCCCATGCGAATGTGGCCGGTGTGCTGTTGCCGAAGGTGGAGAGTGCCGCCCAGGTAGCCGTGGTGGCCGCCGCCGGTAAAGTGATCTGGCCGATTATCGAAAGCGCACGGGGCTTGCTGGCCATCGCCGAGATCGCCCATGCGCCGCAGGTGGAGCGTCTGTCATTTGGTGGACTGGATCTGGCCCTGGACTTGAACCTGAGCAGCCAGTCGGCGGCGGCACGGTTTGCGCTGGATCAGGCGCGCCTGTCGCTGATCGTGCATTCCCGCGCCGCCGGCCTGGTTGCGCCTCTGGATGGCGTACATCCGGCAATTGACGATCCCGAGGGCCTGCACCGTTCGATCCGCCATGCCTATGAAATGGGCTTCGCCGGAGCGCTGTGCATCCATCCCAAGCAGGTCGCGGTGATCCATGCCGCCCTGGCGCCCAGCGCCGAAGACCTGGCCTGGGCCAGGCGCGTCGTGGAGGCCGGAGCCCATGGGGCAGGGGCCTATCAGATCGATGGGCAGATGGTGGATGCGCCGGTATTGCTCAGAGCCCAACGATTGTTGGCAGCCCGGACCTGACTGCAAAAACCGGATTGAACGTGGGAGGGGGCTTGCTCCCGATGACAGTGGATCAGTACCTGATGTGTTGACTGACACGCCGCTATCGGGAGCAAGCCCCCTCCCACAGGCGTGTCGATTGTTTATGCGGTTGGCGTTCAGTTTGGCAGAACGCAGGTATCTGGAATTCTAAATTCACTAAACGCTTTACATCAGGCACCTTGCCTCACAACACAACAATAAGAAGGTGATTTTCCATGCTCAAGCTATCCCGGGCGCTGCTGTGCGCCGCCACCTTGTTTGCCGCAGGCCTGGCCCAGGCGGCGGACCCGATTGTGATCAAGTTCGCTCACGTGGTCGCCGAGAACACCCCCAAAGGTCAAGGCGCGCTGCTGTTCAAGAAGCTCGCCGAAGAGCGTCTGCCGGGGCAGGTCAAGGTCGAGGTATACCCCAACTCGTCGTTGTTCGGTGATGGCAAGGAGATGGAAGCCCTGTTGCTGGGCGACGTGCAGATGCTCGCACCTTCGCTGGCCAAGTTCGAGCAATACACCAAACAGGTGCAGATCTACGACTTGCCGTTCCTGTTCAACGACCTGGCGGCCGTCGACCGTTTCCAGGCGGCCCAGGGCAAGGAGCTGCTGACCTCGATGCAGGGCAAGAACATTCTCGGCCTGGCCTATTGGCACAACGGTCTCAAGCAACTGTCCGCCAACAAGGCACTGCATGAACCCAAGGATGCCCGTGGCCTGAAATTCCGTGTGCAGGCTTCCAGCGTGTTGGAAGAACAGTTCAAGGCGATCCGCGCCAACCCGCGCAAGATGAGCTTTGCCGAGGTCTACCAGGGTCTGCAGACCGGCACGGTCAACGGCACGGAGAACACCTGGTCGAACTACGAAAGCCAGAAGGTCAACGAGGTGCAGAAGTACTTCACCGAGTCCAACCATGGCCTGATCGACTACATGGTGATCACCAACGCCAAATTCTGGAATGGCCTGCCGCCAGACGTGCGCAGCACCCTGGAGCAGATCATGGCCGAGGTCACCGTCGAGGTGAACAAGCAGGCCGAAGCGCTGAACCAGTCGGCCAAGCAGAAAATCATCGACGCCAAAACCAGCGAAATCATCGAGCTGACACCCGAGCAACGTGCGCTCTGGCGCGAAGCCATGCGCCCGGTATGGCAGAAGTTCGAAGGGGAGATCGGGGCTGATCTGATCAAGGCGGCGGATGCCGCCAACCAGTAACACCCCGAGCCTTGCACTTACCTATCTCTGCCTCGCGAGGTTTTGCCATGCAAACGCTAAGGCGCGTCTGGGAGCACCTGGAGGAAGGCTTCATTGCCTTCCTGCTGGCCGCCATGACCCTGGTGACATTCGTTTACGTGATGCTCAACAACATCTACACGCTGTTCTTCGCCCTGGCCGATAAATGGGCTGTGAGCAGCGGGTTTTTCAATGCCCTGGGTGACCACACCATGACCTGGGCGCAGGACATGACCTGGAGCGTGGCACTGACCAAGGCCATGTTCGGCTGGCTGATCTTCTTCGGTATTTCCTATGGCGTGCGGACCGCCGGGCATTTGGGTGTGGACGCTCTGGTCAAGCTGACCCGGCGCCGCGTGCAACGCCTGCTGGGCATGCTGGCGTGCCTGTGCTGCCTGGCCTACGCCGGGTTGTTCATGGTCGCCAGCTACAAATGGGTCAGCGCGGTGATGACGGCTCATATCGGCGCCGAAGACCTCGACCAGTACGGCGTCGATGTCGGTGACATCGTAGTGATCGTGCCCATCGGGTTTGCGCTGGTGTTTATCCGCTACCTGGAAATCTTCTACCGCCTGTTCACCCACCGTCAGGTCGGGTTGGGGCTGGCCGACGAGGCCGGTGAGGCCAGCAAGTTGGCCGGCAGCCATGAGGAGCGTCACTGATGGCCGTGCTCTGTCTGTTTTTGCTGTTGTTCGTGTTCATGTTCCTTGGCGTGCCGATCGCGATTTCCCTGGGACTGTCCGGTGCGGTGTCGATCCTGATGTTCAGCCAGGACTCGGTGAGCTCGCTGGCAATCAAGTTGTTTGAAACCTCTGACGCCTACACCTTCCTGGCGATTCCGTTCTTCCTGCTGTCCGGTGCGTTCATGACCACCGGTGGCGTGGCGCAACGGCTGATCGACTTCGCCAACGCGTGTGTCGGCCATATCCGTGGCGGCCTGGCGATTGCGGCGGTATTGGCGTGCATGCTGTTTGCGGCATTGTCAGGCTCGTCACCGGCCACGGTGGCGGCGGTGGGCTCGATTGCCGTGGCCGGCATGGTGCGCTCCGGGTACCCCAAGGAGTTTGGCGCAGGGATCATTTGCAACGCCGGCACCCTGGGCATCCTGATTCCGCCTTCGATTGTGATGGTGGTGTACTCGGCGGCCACTGAAACATCAGTGGGCAAACTGTTCATGGCCGGGGTGGTGCCGGGGTTGCTGCTGGGCTTGATGCTGATGGTCACGATTTATATCGTTGCGCGCATCAAGAAACTGCCGGCGCAGCCGCGCGCGACGTTGCGTGAATGGCTGACCTGTGCGCGTCGGGCGTTCTGGGGCTTGCTGTTGCTGGTGATCATCCTCGGCGGCATCTACAGCGGCATGTTCACCCCGACCGAAGCGGCGGCCGTGGCGGCGGTGTATTCGGCGTTCGTGGCGTTGTTCGTGTACAGGGACATGAAGCTGCGCGACTGCCCCAAGGTGCTGCTGGAGTCCGGGCGCCTGGCAATCATGCTGATGTTTATCATCGCCAACGCCATGCTCTTCGCCCACGTGCTGACCACCGAGCAGATCCCGCAGGAAATCACCGCCTGGGTGATCTCTGAAGGGCTGACGCCGATTGGCTTCCTGATCATGGTCAACATTGTGCTGCTGGTGGCCGGCAGCTTCATGGAGCCGTCGGCTATTGTGTTGATCCTGGCGCCGATCTTCTTCCCGATTGCGATGAAGCTGGGCATTGACCCGATTCACCTGGGGATCGTGATGGTGGTCAACATGGAAATCGGGCTGGTGCATCCGCCGGTGGGGCTGAACCTGTTCGTGACCTCGGCGGTGACCGGGTTGACGCTGGGGCAGACCATTCGTGCAGCGATGCCGTGGTTGATGATCCTGTTGGTGTTCCTGATCATGGTCACCTACTTGCCGTTTATTTCCCTGGCACTGCCGCACTGGCTGGGCATGTAGCGCGGTCAAGCGGTGTGGGAGGGCAAGCCGCTCCCACACCCAGGCGCTATTGGTCCATGGCACTCAAGATCGCATGGGCCACCTTGACCCGTTCGGCATTCGGGTAGTTCTTGTTCGCCAGGATCACCACACCGATGTCCTTGCTCGGTACGTACGCCACATACGCGCCGAAACCACGGGTAGAGCCGGTCTTGTTGAACAGCACGTTGGCCGGTTGCACGCGCGGTGTACTCAGCCATTGAACCTTGTGCGGCTCCATGGCCATCGGCGTGGAGTTGCCGTCAATCAGCGCTTGCAGCGTGATGGGGTAGGGGTAGGACTCCCAACCCAGGCCCTGGGTCATGCCGTTGACCGTGTAATAACCGGTCTGGGTGGTGGCGATGGCCTGCTGCAACGGCTTGCCCAGGGTCTGCGGGTGCAGGTTGGCGATCACGTAGCGGGCCAGGTCCTGGCTGCTGGTCTTGATGCCGTAGGCTTCGCTGTCCAGGGCGCCGGGGCCGACGCGTACGGGTTTCTGGGCGCTGTCATAGCCTTGGGCGTAGTCGCCAGCTCGGGCAGCGGGGACGCTGACGTAGGTGTTCTTCAAGCCCAGCTTGGGCAGCAGGGTTTTCTCCATGGCGGTATTGAAGGGTTGCCCCAGGCTTTGGGCCGTAAGGTAGCCGAACAGGCCGATGCTCGGGTTGGAATAGAGCCGTTGGGTGCCGGGGGCGTAGGTGGGTTTCCAGTGTTGGAAGTAGTTGAGCATGGTCGCGGCGCTGTCGGCGGCGTCGGGAAACTGCAGGGGCAGGCCGCCTGCGGTGTAGGTTGCCAATTGCAGCAAGCTGATGCCGTCGAAGGCACTGCCGGTCAATGCGCTCAGGTGCTCACTGGCCTTGTCCGACAGCTTGAGCTTGCCGGTGGCCTGCGCATACCCGCCCAGGGTGGCGGTGAAGGTTTTACTGACCGAGCCGACTTCAAACAAGGTGTCTTCGGTCACGGGCTTCTGGGTTTCCCTGGACGCCAGGCCGTAGTTAAAGTATTGCACCTGGTCCTTGTTGACCACCGCGACCGACACGCCCGCAATGCCTTGTTGTTGCATCAGGGGTTGAACGCTGCTGTCCACGACCTGGCGCATATCGGTGGCCGCCATGCAGCTGCCGGAGCCGAGCAGTAAAGCGCAAATCAGAAGTTTTTGTAGAGGGGCATTCATGGTGACTCGCTTCCCTGTAGGTGATGTACTGACGATTGGGGCCTGCGCAGGCGTGGCAAATCTAGGTGGATTCCGGCTTTGCGGCAAACGATGATATCTTGCAGCTGGCATTAGAAAAATTAAGGTCAAGGCATGCTTCGCTCTCATCTACCGCTGAATGCCCTGCGCGCATTCGAGGCTTCCGCCCGCCACCTGAGCTTTACCCGCGCAGCTATCGAGCTGTGCGTGACCCAGGCCGCAGTCAGCCATCAAGTGAAAAGCCTGGAAGCGCAACTCAATGTCACCTTGTTCAAGCGCCTGCCACGCGGCCTGATGCTCACTCGCGAGGGCGAAACCTTGCTGCCTGTGCTGCGCGAATCGTTTGATCGCATCGCCCATACCTTAGGCCAATTCGAAGGCGGGCATTACCGTGAGGTGCTCACCGTGGGCGCCGTCGGTACCTTTGCCGTGGGGTGGCTGTTACCGCGTCTGCCGGATTTTCAAAGTCGTTACCCGTTTATCGACCTGCGCCTGTCGACTAACAACAACCGCGTCGACGTCGCCGCCGAAGGGCTCGACTACGCCATCCGTTTCGGTGCAGGCGCCTGGCATGGCACCGACGCCTGCCAATTGCTGGCGGCACCGCTGAACGTACTCTGTGTGCCGCACATTGCCGAGCAGTTGCAGGTGCCCGCAGACCTGTTGAAACACACGTTGCTGCGCTCCTACCGGGCCGATGAGTGGACCCACTGGTTCCAGGCGGCCGGGTTGCCCGCCGATACCGTGGTGCCGCGCAGCATCATGTTCGATTCATCCTTGGCCATGATGGAGGCGGCGCTGCAAGGCATTGGCGTGGCACTGGCCCCGGCGATGATGTTTTCGCGGCAGCTGGAGAGCGACGTCATCCGCAAACCGTTCGACATTGGCATCACCACCGGCAGCTATTGGCTGACCCGCCTGCAATCGCGGGCCGAAACCCCGGCCATGCTGGCATTCAAGGGCTGGCTGAAAGAGGCGGCTGGGCAGGGCTGACAGTTTTATCTTTGAAACAAAATGAAACATTCGTCACGGGCTACCCTCTACCGTAGCCCCTACCGAGTGCCTTCATGAAAAGTCCGCGCCCCTCCGACCGTATGCCCCACCTCACGCAATTGCGCAACCTGAAGATGGCCCGTTCCGCCCACGCTTATGTGCGTGGCAGTACGGTGCAGTTTTATGAATGGCTGCACAGCCAACCCGGTCGACGCTTGCCTCATGGCCCGGCTATCTGGATCTGCGGCGATTGCCACGCGGGCAACCTGGGCCCGACCGGGGATATCAAGGGGCGCATCGACATGCATATTCGCGACCTCGACCAGACCGTGATCGGTAACCCGGCCCACGACCTGGTGCGCCTGGCCCTGTCCCTGGCGACCGCCGCTCGCGGCTCGGACCTGCCGGGCGTGACGACCGCCCGCATGCTCGAAGAAATGATGGTGGGCTACGAACAAGCCTTCAAAGACAAACCCGACGAAGTGCCGCCACGCCCGTCCCAGGTCAAGGCCGGCATGCGCAGCGCAGTTGAGCGCACCTGGAAGAACCTGGCGCGTGAACGTATCGAAAATGCACGGCCGAGCATCCCGTTGGGCAAGCACTTCTGGTCGCTGTCGCGTGCGGAAAAGAGTGCCCTGCAAAGCGTCTGTGCGTCCGATGAGATCCAGCAACTGGTGACGTCACTCAAGGGCCGTCCCAAAGACGCCAAGGTCGAGCTGCTGGACTCGGCCTATTGGGTCAAGGGGTGCAGTTCCCTGGGCTTGCTGCGTTATGCGGCGTTGTTGGGAGTGGGCGACAAGGACGAGCAGGAATACTGTCTGATCGATATCAAGGAAGCGGTCGGCGCCGCCGCCCCCCGTGCGCCGCGGGCGAAGATGCCCAGGGACAACGGCCGCCGCGTGGTGGAAGGCGCCCGTCAGCTGTCACCGGGCTTGGGTGAGCGCATGGTCGCCACGCGGTTTCTGGATCACGGCTTCTTCATCCGCGAATTGCTGCCCCAGGACATGAAGCTGGAACTGGACGAGTTGAGCGAGACGGATGCCATGCACGCCGCTGGTTACCTGGCCCGCGTCGTCGGGATCGCCCATGCCCGGCAAATGGACCGCGACACACGCAAGGCGTGGATGTCGGTATTGCAGGAGAACCGTTCCAGGCAGTTGGATGCGCCTTCCTGGTTATGGACCAGCGTGGTGCAACTGGTGGGCAGCCATGAGCAGGGCTATCTCAACCATTGCCGCAGGTATGCGCTGGAGCACTGACCTCGACAACAACGACATCCAAATGCGACGCAGGGTCAGGTGTGGCGAGCAAGCTTGCTTGCGCTGGGGGGCGAAGCGCCCCCATAAAGCGGGAGACTGCTGCGCAGTCAACGGGAGCAAGCTCCCTCGCCACAGCAAGCTCCCTCGCCACACAAGCCCGCCCCACAGGACTCATGACATTCAGGCCAGATACTTGCGGAACCAGCCGAGGGTGCGTTCCCACGCCAGGTTCGCGGCCGCCTCGTCGTACCGTGGCGTTGAGTCATTGTGGAAGCCATGGTTGGCGCCTTTGTAGAGGTACGCCTCATAGGTCGTCCCGGCCGCCTTCAAGGCTTTTTCATACGCCGGCCACCCCTCATTGATCCGCGTATCCAGCTCGGCGTAATGCAGCATGACCGGAGCCTTGATGCGCGGCACGTCCTTGGCCTCCGGTTGGCGCCCATAGAACGAGACCGCCGCACCCAACTCCGGATAGGCCACCGCCGCTGCATTGGTCACGCCACCGCCGTAACAGAAACCGGTTATCCCGACTTTGCCGGTGCTGGCGTCGTGGTGCATCAACCACTCGATGGCGGCGAAGAAGTCGTTCATCAGCTTTTCGGGATCGACTTTCTGCTGCAGCGCCACGCCTTTTTCATCGTTGCCCGGGTAGCCGCCCACCGATGTCAGGCCATCCGGCGCCAGGGCGATAAAACCGGCCTTGGCCAGGCGCCTGGCGACGTCTTCGATATACGGGTTGAGGCCCCGGTTTTCATGCACCACCACCACGGCCGGCACCTTGCCACTGGTTTTGGCCGGGCGCACCAGGTAACCGCGCACGGTACCGTTGCCTTTGGGCGAAGGGTAGGTGATGTAATCGGCGACGATATCCGGGTCGGTGAATTTCACTTGCTCGGCCAGGGCATAGTCGGGGCTCAGGGCCGCCAGCAACGCGGAGGCGGTGAGGCCACCGAAGGTAAACAGCGCGGCGCGGTCGAGAAACTCACGACGGTTGAGCTTGCCGTGGGCATAGCCGTCGTAGAGTTCCAGCAGTTCGGGGGCGAAGTCTTTCGCGGTGAGACGCGTCATCGGGGCAGTCCTCGGGAGCGGTGGCGTTCACTGTAGACCAGGATCAACCTTCGCGGCCATGGGCGGCGGCGGCCAATTGCCCGGTGTCGACGCGCACGAACACCGAGTCGCCGATGGCCGTGAGGACGTCGCCGGCGTACACCTCGCAGACCACGCGGCTTTTACGCCCGACCTCGCCCTCGACCCGTGCACGCAGGGTCAGTGTCACGCCCATGGGCGTCGGTTTGATGAATTTGATCCCGAGGTTGCCGGTCACGCAGTCGATGCGCGGCAAGGTGCCGGGTTCACGCTGCTCGGCGCGGTAGTGGTAGGCCATGGCGGTCCAGTTGGAATGGCAGTCCACCAACATGGCGATCAGGCCGCCGTAGACCAGGTCCGGCCAGCCGGTGTATTGGGGCTGGGGTTGATGTTCGGCGATCAGGTGGACGCCATCGGCATCCCACCGGCTCTTGATGTGCAAGCCATGCGGGTTGCTGCCACCGCAGCCGTAGCAAATGCCTTGCGGCGCGGTGATGTCCTGCAGAGAAGGGGGCAGCATGCAAAATCCTTATTGTTCTGGGCGACTACTCTGTTTAACAGCCCACGGGCAGAATGGGAACCAGGCGTCCTTACTTCTTGCGGAGCGTTGCATGAACCGTCGAACTTTCCCCGCTGTGCTGCTGGTGCTTGCCCTCATTGGTTGCTCCAGTGCCCAGGCCGTGGAGTACAAGGACGTCAACCGCACGGCGAGCCAGATCAGCTTTACCTTCCAGCAGTTCGGGCAGCGGGTGTATGGCACCTTCAGCGATTTCGAAGGGACGCTGACATTCGACACGCAGAGGCCCGAGGCTGCCCATGCGTTGCTCAAGATCCAGCTGGCCAGCATCGACGCCGGCAGCCCGGATGCCAACACCCAACTGCAGCAACCTGCCTGGTTCGACACCGCGACCTACCCGGTGGGCGTGTATGAATCCAGCGGTGCCGTCGCCTTGGGCGAGAACCGCTACAAGATCAGCGGCCACCTGACGATCAAAGGCATCACGCAGCCGGTGGTGATCGATGTGCTGCTCAAGGAGCAGGGCGGCATCGGTGTATTCGACGGCGAGTTCGTGCTCAATCGCGCAGACTATCGGATCGGCGAGGGTGAGTGGGCGGGCAACAGCGTGGTGTCCAACGACATCCACATCAAATTCAAGATGGTCGCCCCTCAACGTTAACGTGCGAAATGCTTGGCCCCGGCCACGCAGCCGATCACGGCCAGGGTCACCAGCAGCATGCCAAGGCTGACCTGTTCATGCAGCAGGCCCGCCGCCAGCGCCAGGCCGAAGAACGGTTGCAGCAACTGCAACTGGCCGACGGCGGCGATACCGCCCTGGGCCAGGCCGCGATACCAGAACACAAAACCGATCAACATGCTGAACAGCGACACGTAGCCCAGGCTCAGCCAGGCGGGCAACGGGATGCCGCTGAAACTGTGCGGCGCCAGGATCACGCTCAACGGTGCCACCACCGGCAATGACACCACCAGCGCCCAGCAGATCACCTGCCAGCCGCCCAGGCTGCGCGACAACCGGGCGCCCTCGGCATAACCCAGCCCGCACACCAGTACCGCCAGCAGCATCAGCAAATCGCCCGCAGGCGCGGCGCTCAAGCCTTGAGCGAAGGCATAGCCCATCACCAGCGCGCTGCCCAGGATTGAAAACAGCCAGAACACCGGCCTTGGCCGCTCACCGCCACGCAATACGCCGAATACCGCCGTGGCCAGGGGCAGCAGGCCGATAAACACGATTGAATGCGCCGACGTCACGTATTGCAGCGCGAGGGCAGTCAGCAGGGGGAAACCGATGACCACGCCCAGGGCGACGATCACCAGGGGCATGTATTGCCCGCGCGAGGGGCGTTTCTCCTTGAACAACCGCAGTAGCAACAGGCCGAGCAAGCCGGCGAGGGTGGCGCGGATCAGGGTCAGAAATACCGGGTCAAACGCCATCACGGCCAGGCGTGTGGCGGGCAATGAGCCGCTGAAAATCACCACGCCGATAAAGCCGTTGATCCAACCTTGGGTGCTGCTATCGAGGGTGCTGAACCGCGAGGTACGTTCCATGGAAGATGCCCGAAGAAAGAAAAGTTGCGTGTCCGGCATCCTAGAAGTGAAGATTGAGACAATCAAAAAATTGTCATGGATACACCGCCTATGCCGCGCGCCCGCTACAAGTCGCTGGTCGACCGCTTCGCCGCCGATATCCGCAGCGGGAAAATGCCGCCTGGCACGCGGTTGCCGACTCACCGGCAGTTGGCCGCCGAGCATGGCCTGGCCCTGGTCACCGCCAGTCGCGTGTATGCCGAGCTGGAGGCCATGGGCCTGGTCAGCGGTGAGACCGGCCGTGGCACGTTTGTCAGGGAGATTGCGTTGCCGCCGGGGCAGGGCAGTGGCCAGATGATCGTCGCTACGGGCGTGCTCGACCTCAACTTCAACTACCCCGCGTTGCCTGGCCAGGCCGACCTGTTGCGCACTGCGTTGCGCCAGTTGGCCCTGTCGGGTGACCTCGAAGCCCTGTTGCGCTATCAGCCCCACGCCGGTCGCCTGCACGAGCGCGCAGCGGTGGCGCGGCACTTGTTGAGTCGGGGGTTGGCGGTGGACGCTGAACAGGTGCTGGTGGTCAGCGGCGCCCAGCACGGCTTGGCGGTAAGCCTGATGGCATTGCTCAAGCCCGGTGAGGTGATCGCCGTGGACGCGCTGACGTATTCGGGCTTCAAAGTGCTGGCCGAGACCCTGCACCTGGAGGTCGTCGCGATTCCGGTCGGTGCCGAGGGGCCGGACCTTGAGTTCCTGCAGCGTCTGTGTCGCCAGCGACCGGTGCGCGCCGTGTATAGCATTCCGACCTTGCACAACCCTTTGGGCTGGGTGTTGAACCTGGCACAGCGTGAGCAACTGGTCGAGATTGCCCGTCGGCACAATCTGATGATTATCGAAGATGCGGCCTACGCATTTCTCGCCGACGACGCGCCACTGCCCTTGGCGAGCCTGGCGCCGGAGCGCACGGTGTATGTCGGTGGCTTTTCCAAGAGTGTGGCCACGGGACTGCGCGTCGGTTTCATCGCTGCGCCGCTTGCCTGGGTGAAAGGGTTGGAGCGCAGGATCATGGCCACCACCTGGAACGTGCCGGGGGTGATGAGTGCGATTGCCGTGGCCTGGATCGAAGACGGCACCGTGGCGCGGCTGGAGGCGCAAAAACGCCAGGATGCCCGGATGCGGCAGGCTTTGGCGGCGCAGGTGCTGAAGGGTGTTGATTATATCAGTCACCCCTCGTCGTACTTTCTATGGTTGCCGCTGGGGGAGGATGCCCGCGCTGACCAGATCGCCATGACCTTGCAGCGCGAGCAGATTTCCGTGTCCACCGCTGAGCCGTTTGCGGTCTCGGCCTACGTGCCCCACGCGTTGCGTCTGGCGCTCGGCTCGGTGGAAATACCGGCGTTGCGCGAGGCGTTGCTCAAGGTGCGCAAGGTGGTGGCATGGTGAGTCAGTACTTGTAGGCTTGACGCCCGATCAGCAGCCACTTGCCTTGCTGTTTCTGCCAGACCTGGAAGTTGTCGATATCGGTGGGCACTTCGACGCCGCTGTTCACCGCCAAGGCGTGAAAGTGGTTGCGCACCAAGGCGGTGTCGCCGTCGAGCGTGATGGTCTGGTTCTGCATCTCCAGGGTCTTGAATGCGCTGGTGTGGTTTTCCAGGTCGGCGATGAATTGCGCCTTGTTCTGGACCTTGCCGCTGGAGTGGCCGTAGGTGAGCTTGTCGGACGTCAACGCGTGCAGTTGCTTGAGGTCCAGGTGGAGCATGGCTTGGGTCAGTTGGTCGACGGCCTGCGCCACCTCTTTTTCGGCGGGGGC
Source organism: Pseudomonas palleroniana (assembly GCF_022836895.1). NCBI lineage: Bacteria > Pseudomonadati > Pseudomonadota > Gammaproteobacteria > Pseudomonadales > Pseudomonadaceae > Pseudomonas > Pseudomonas palleroniana. Next base: position 3,405,492 of record NZ_CP092411.1, read on the forward strand.
GGGCGCGGCTGAGACCGCAGCGGAAAACAGGCACAGAAAACCGATCAGCACTTTGATGTTGGGCATGGGTGTTTCCTTATTGTTGTCAGGGGGTACGAACACTTAAGTCGTCGTACAACCATGCCGTATTTTTAATCTGCAAGGAAAGTGAATTTTTTGAATGCCTTTGAAATATTGGCATAGGTCACGCTTTAAATAGTGTGCGACATCATATGACGTCTCAACACTTGCTCAGTTTCTTTCTGGAATTTGCCCCACTTCCTGCCTTTGTGGCACATGGCTATGCTAGCGCCACACTGATCAAATCCACCAGGAAGCCAGCCATGCTACCGAACCCAAACTACCAGGCCGTTCAACCCTCCGTCGGTGCAGGGAGGCCGTTTGCGAAGCCGGCGTCGATCAAAATCGACATGATCGCTATCGCTCGGGGTTGATGCGTTGATGATTACCCAAGGCATGGAAGTATTGATTGACTACGGCCTCCACTTGGCGCCGGGTCTGTTGCTGTTCGGGCTGTGGTTTGCGCTGACGCCCAGCACCTTGTCCGCAATGCGCATCCTGATCCTGCTCGCGGCGTTCGTATTGATGCGCGACGTGATGACGCCGCTGGGCATGTGGTCACTCGGCAGGGAGGCGCAGATCGCCTTCACCCACAATACGTTCGTATTGGCCATGCTGGGTGGTTTATCGGCGTTGCTGATCCTGTTGCTGGCGCGGATCGCTCCGCAGTTGTGGCAGATGGTGCGCTGGTCCATCGGCAATCCGGCTGTTGGCCTGGCCGTGGGACTGTTGGTGGGCTGCCTGATCGGTGTGCCGCTACGGGTTCACCAAGGTATCGACGCGTCCGCGATCCATGGCTATTGGGTGTGGCTGCCGGGCATGCTGGTATTGGCTTACGGCGCCAACGCGCTGGAAGAGGTGTTGTTTCGCGGGTTCCTGCAGGGTTACCTGGAGCAGCAGCTCACGCCGTTGCGTGCCGCCTTGATCAGCGGCGTGGCCTTTGCCGCCTGCCATACGTTCCTGGCCTTGAGTGTGACCCAACTGGGTGCGACGGTGTTGCTGTTCACCCTGATCGAAGGGCTGGCCTGCGCCTGGGTGCGGATGCGTTATGGCGTGTTGCCAGCCACGCTGACCCATGGCACGGCCATTTTGTTGATAGCCGTGCCGTTGGTTTGAAATGCAGTCGAAAGTGGGAGCGGGGCAAGCCCCCTCCCACAGGTTATCCGTCGTCGACTCAATCGCTTAACTGACAGGCATTAGGGCTTGCCCGATATCAGTCTGCCGCCAAGGGCGGAGTACGCGGGGGAATCACGCGTTTGCTGCCGGTGGCTTCAAACGCCGAAGCGAAGCGCAGCAGTTGCGAGTCGTCATAGGCACGCCCGGCAAAGGTCAGCCCCACCGGCATGCCGATGTCCGCCATCATGCCCATCGGCACGGTGACGGTGGGCACACCCAGATGGCGAATGGCGAGGTTGCCATTGGCGACCCAAACCCCGTTGCTCCAGGCAATATCGGCACTGGTTTCGTTCACATCGGCATCTGCCGGGCCCACGTCGGCCACGGTCGGGAACAGCACGGCGTCCAGCCCCAGGTTGTCCATCCAGTCTTCCAGGTCAATCCGCCGGGTTTGCTCCAGGCCCCGCAGGCCGTCGGGCACGGTGCTGATCTCATTCCACGGTGTGATGCCACGTTTGGCCATGCGCACGTACTCGTCCATGCCGGCGGCCAGGTCGTCTTCACGGTTGGGCAGGGTGCCCGGGTCGTGCGGGAAGATCTGCGGGCCGTCGACATCCGCCAGGCGATTGAGGGTCGGGTCGCCATTGGCACGCAGGAAGTCATCGAAGGCCCAGGCCGACAGCTCCCACAGTTCGTCGTGCAGGAATTCCTTGGACACCAGGCCGCGGGTAAACACGGTCGGCGCGCCGGGGCGGTCGCCTTCGCAGTTGGACACCAGCGGGAAATCCACCTCGATCACCTCGGCGCCGGCGGCTTCCAGCGCCTGGCGGGCGGCCTGCCACAGGTCGATCACGCTGGCACGGGTGTTGATCTTTTGCCCGGTCGGCCCGCCGATCCCGGGTTTTTCGCTGGTGCCGGCCTCGGGGTCGGCGTTGATGTACATGCGCGGCACGCCGAAGCGTTTACCTGCGAGCGACTCGCGAGGCGCTGCCAGTTCAGCGTAGGAAGCCGGGCGCACCGAGGCCACGCTCGGGATCGGCACCCAGGGTTGCAGGCGCCACAGGTCGCCACGGGTGTCGGGGTCTTCGGCGACCACCACATCGAGCACCTCCAGCAGGTCGGCCATGGTGCGTGCATACGGCACCACCACGTCCATGGTCGGCGTCAACGGCCAGTTGCCGCGCACCGAAATCACCCCACGGGACGGGGTGTAGGCACACAGGCCATTGTTGGACGCCGGACCGCGCCCGCTCGACCAGGTTTCTTCGGCCAGGCCGAATGCGGCAAAGCTGGCGGCTGTCGCGGTGCCTGCGCCGTTGGAGGAGCCGGAAGCAAAGGGCGCGGTGAGGTAGTCGGCGTTGTACGGGCTCTCTGCGCGACCATAAACGCCGCGTTGCATCCCGCCATTGGCCATCGGCGGCATGTTGGTCTTGCCCAGGCAGATGGCGCCGCCGGCCCGCAGGCGCTCGATGGTGAACGCGTCGCGATAGGCCGTCAGCTTGGCGAAGGCCGGGCTGCCCGAGGCGGCCGTCAGGCCCTTGACCAGGTAGCTGTCTTTGGCGGTGTAGGGGATGCCATCCAGTGGTCCCAAGGTTTCGCCCTTGGCCCGACGCGCATCGGATGCCTTGGCTTCTTCAAGGGCCTGGGGGTTGCGCACCACCACGGCGTTCAAGGCCGTGGCCGTCTGCGGGCCGTCATAGGCATCGATCCGCGCCAGGTAGGCCTTGACCAGTTCAACGGCAGTGGTCTGGCCGGTTTCAAGCGCCGCGCGCAATTGGGCAATGGAGACTTCGGTAACTTGCATCACGTTTTTTTCGCCGCCTTCAGGTGGGAGGTATGGCGGCAGTCTACGGACAGATATTTCACAAAACCAGCGCCGCATAATCCGCGTAGGCGGCACGCATTACTTGCCATGTAGCCGCGTCAGCGGGAATCAGATGTTCGATCCGCAGTGAGGTCAGGGTGATGTCCTGGGGCATGCCGAAGGTGGTGAAGGTCGACAGGAAGTTCAGTTCGCCCCGCTTCGAACGGATACGCGTCAGCACCAACGGCGGCATCGACCCGGGCAGTTCGGTGCCGGCCGGTGTCGGTAAACCCGCCAATAACGTGGCCAACCCAGGATTACCCAGTGCTTCGCGGGTTGCCCGTTGCCAGGCCAGGCTGCGGATTTCCTCGGCGTTGATCAGGTGATCGCCCAGGCCACCTGTCTGCAGCAGCGTGGTGAGCAGGTTGATGCCATCGGCCGCATCCGGCGGGATACCCACCAGTTCAAACAACACGCCGGTACTCGCGTTCGCCGCCAACACTTCCCACTGGCTGCCCAGCAGAATCGCTGGTGCAGGGTTGTTGGCATGCAACACATGGCTGACCGCTTCGCGAATCGCTGCCATGGCGGGCGATGCCAACGGGGTGGCGGCGTAGCGGGGGGCATAACCGGCGGCGAGGAACACATGGTTGCACTGCTCCAACGGGGCTTCCAACGCCGTCAGCAGATTATGCAAGGTGCCCGGGCTCGGCTTGGCGCGGCCGGTTTCGATGCAACTGAGGTGACGCTGCGAGACGCCCGTGATCAAGGCCAGGTCCAGTTGGCTCAGGCGGGCGTGGCGGCGCAGTTGGCGTAACAGTTCGCCGGCGCTGACGGTGATGTCCATGGCGTGGTCATGACCTCCGAGGTCATTGCGAGGGCCGCCACCTTATCACTAGGGTGGGCCTCGTTCACTGCAAGGAAGAGTCCATGTCCAGAAGAACTTATATCGCCCTGGCCGCTCTGCTCGGGTTTTCGCTGTACAGCCTGGCGGTGATGCTCACCGCCGAGCAATCATTACTGGCGTTCGGCTGGGAACTGATGACGCGGCCGGATACGGCGCAGGTCGTGATCGACCTGTACCTGATGGCGGTGCTGGCATGTGTGTGGATGTATCGGGATACGCGGGCCCGGGGGGGCTCGGTGATTGGCGTGCTGCCGTATTTTTTGCTGACGGCGGTGTTCGTCTCGGTGGGGCCGTTGTTGTACATCGTTGTGAACGCCTACCGGGATGAATGAGCGTACGCGCCGGTACGGTCCACCAGGCGAATGCTGTCGCGCCCACCCCGCTTGGTTTCATAGAGTGCGCTGTCACCCAGTTCAATCAACACCGCGAGGCTGTGCGGCGGTTGGTCGAACAGGTTGGCGCCGATGCTCAACGTGATCGGCGCGGGCGTGGTGAAGGACTGCGAGGCGAATTGGTGGAACTGGGCGCGCAGGCGGCTGCCCAGTTCCACGATCTGCTCGGTCGAGGTGTCGTTGAGCAGGATCACGAACTCATCGCCGCCCAGGCGGGCGGCCAGCGAGCCGTCGGGGGCCACGGTGCGAATCATCTCGCTCAAGGTGATCAGCAAGCGGTCGCCGGCGGTGTGGCCGTAGAGGTCATTGACCAGTTTGAAGTTATCGATGTCGATCAGCAGCAGCGCGCCCGGTTGTGCCGCTGAAACCTGGGTGAGCAGGGGCGGTGCGTGCAGGTCGAGGGCGCGGCGGTTGTAGAGGGCGGTCAACGGGTCGCGGGCGGCCAGGTGGGCAATCTGTTGTTCGCGGCGGTAGCGTTCGGAACCGGTCATCGACAAGGCAATCAGCATGATCGCCATGGCGCCCTCCACCAGGGAGACCTGGATGATCTCGCCCTTGAACGCCGTCAGGTCGATCAAGGTGCCGGGGATCAGCACCGACAGGGCCTTGGCCACATAGAACGCGCCATGGATCAGCAGCACGTAACGCAGTTGCACCGCGCCGATGCTGAGGGATTTGCCATGGGGTCGAAGCAGGAAACTGGCGCACAAGGTGGGCAGCGCCACCAGCAATGACTGCACCGCCAGCATGATTTTGGACCATAGCAGGTCGGCCGGGAGCATCAGCAGCCCGAACCATATGGCCGGCATCAGTAGCCAAAACGCCGACAGTCGCCGCTGGGTGAAGCGTGCCACGCCCAACAGGAATAAAAAGTGTGCGCTGACCAGCAAACCGTTGGCGAACCAGATGCCGATCATCCAGAAGCCGCTGCTGCGCAGCAGGGCGAGGATGGAGCCGAAGCTGATGATGGCGAAGCCGGCGCTCCAGAACAGCAGCGAGGGTTCGCGCACGCTGCGCCATTCAACGGCCAGGTACAGGGCGGCAGCGGCTGCCAGGGCAACGGTGAGTGCCAGAATGGTCGGGGGATCGAGCGTCATTGGGTGCCGGGTCTGCCTGGGTGTGCGCTAAAAGCCAGGATTGTAAGCGCACACGCAGGTTTCTCAGAGCATTCATCGTGCTGGCGTACGGCCAGCCGATGATCGGCGGGTCAGGCGCCTTTGGTCGATGGCAGCAATATCGTCAGGATCCCCACCAGCGGCAGGAACGAGCACAGTTTGTAGACGTACTCGATGCCGTGGCTGTCGGCGAGCAAGCCGAGCAGGGCCGCGCCGATGCCGCTGAAACCGAACATCAGGCCGAAGAAGATCCCGGCGATCATGCCCACATTGCCCGGCACCAGTTCCTGGGCATACACCACGATGGCCGAAAAGGCCGAAGCGATGATAAACCCGATCACCACGCTCAAGACCGCCGTCCAGAACAGGTCGACATAGGGCAGGGCCAGGGTGAAGGGGGCCGCGCCGAGGATGGAGAACCAGATGACTTTCTTGCGCCCGATCTTGTCGCCGATCGGGCCGCCCGCGAAGGTGCCGACGGCCACGGCGCCGAGGAACAGGAACAGGTACATCTGGGAACTGGCAACCGACAGCTGGAATTTTTCGATCAGGTAGAACGTGAAGTAGCTGGTCAGGCTGGTCATGTACCAGTATTTGGAGAACACCAGCAGGGCCAGCACCACCAGGGCGAAGGTCACGCGGCCTTTGGACAAACCATGGGTTGCCTGGGTGCCTTGCTTGAGCTTGAACAGGTTGAGGTGGTTGCGGTACCAGCGGCTCAAGCCATACAGCACCAGGATCGCGAAGACCGCGAACAGGCCGAACCAGGCGATGTGCGTCTGGCCGTAGGGAATGATGATGGCCGCCGCGAGCAACGGGCCGAAGGCGCTGCCGGTGTTGCCGCCGACCTGGAAGGTCGATTGCGCCAGGCCATAGCGGCCGCCCGAGGCCAGGCGTGCCACCCGCGAGGTTTCCGGGTGGAAGGTCGACGAGCCGACGCCGACCAACCCCGCTGCCAGCAGGATCGCCGGGAAGGAACCGACGAACGCCAGCATCAGAATGCCGATCAAGGTGCAGACCATGCCCGCCGGCAACAGCCAAGGCTTGGGATGGCGGTCGGTGTGGTAACCGATCCAGGGTTGCAGCAAGGACGCGGTGAGTTGAAAGGTCAGGGTGATCAGGCCCACCTGGGTGAAGCTCAGCCCATAGTTGGCTTTGAGCATCGGGTAGATCGAAGGCAGCACGGCCTGGATCAAGTCATTGATCAGATGCGCCAGGGCGCAGGCACCGAGGACGCGCATGACCAGAGGGCTTATCTGGGGCGCAGGGGTTGCAGCGGCGGGTGACGCGGTCAGTGTCGACATGCAGGCATTCCATACAAGGCAGCGTTCTAGGGCTGCCAGTACTTGAGCTGGCTGCCCATTTCAAATTGTTTCGGCGTTCATGCTAGATTCGACGTAAATGCCTGTCTCGCGAAAATCGGGAGGCAACTATCGCAAAAAGGGCGAAATGATCAAACCATTGGATGAATTTTTGCAGGAGATCGATGAGGGCGACTGGGCGGTGATCAGTTCCGCCACCGATTATCCTGAAAACTGGGTGATCCCGGATCACAGCCACGAAAAGCACCAACTACTCTACGCCATCGAAGGCGTGATGGTGGTGCACTCGGCGCAGAACCAGTGGACGGTGCCGTCCAATCGCGGCTTCTGGATGCCCAGCGGGCAAGTGCATTCGCTGCGTTGCGTGGGTACGCTGAAAATGCGCAGCGTGTTCGTGCGCCCGGATGCCTTCCCGAATTTGCCCACCGAGACCAAGGCGGTGAGCATTTCATCGCTGCTCAGTGAACTGATCAAGGCATCGGTGAGTTTGAAGCCGCCTTATGCCGAAGACTCCCGCGATGCGCGGATCATGCACCTGATCCTCGACGAGCTGGCGATTCTGCCGGCGTTGCCGCTGTCGTTGCCCCAGCCCGCCGACTCACGCATCAACCATATCTGCCAGGCGTTGCAACAGGATGCCGGTGACGCCTCGACGGTGGCGGACTGGAGCGACCGACTGGGCCTGGACCAAAAGACCATCCAGCGCCTGTTCCGCAAGGAAACCGGCCTGACGTTCGGCCAGTGGCGCCAGCAGGCGCGGTTGCTGCTGGCGCTGGAGCGCATTGCAGTGGGGGAGAAGATCATCGATGTGGCGATCGAGCTGGGCTACGACAGCCCGAGCGCCTTTACCAATATGTTCAAGAAACAGTTCGGCAAGACGCCGAGTCAGTTTTTCCGCTAGGGCGGCCGCCCACGGTTGTCAACGAGGCGCGCCGTGCGGCCAGGCAAGCCAGCAGCGCGGCGATACCCAACGACGCCGCGCTCAGCTCAAAGGTCGCTTGATAGCCCCAGTGATCGAACGCCAGGCCGCCGACCGTGGCACCGGCAGTAATCGCCAATTGAATGATTGCGACCATCAAGCCGCCGCCAGCCTCCGCGTCATCGGGCAGCTCGCGCGACAGCCAGGTCCACCAACCCACCGGCGCAGCAGTGGCCACCAGGCCCCAGAAACCCAGCAATGCCGTGGTGGCGACTGGCGAACTGCCCATGACCAACAACGCCACGGCGATCAAGGCCATCAACAGCGGGATGGCGATAAGCGCCGGGTAAAGAGCGTTTTTCAGAAACCGTTCTATCAGGAACGTCCCCACAAGGCCGGTGAGGCCGAGCACCAGCAGCATCAATGACAGTGTGGACACACTCACTTGAGTTACGTTTTCCAGGAACGGGCGCAGGTAAGTGAACAGCATGAACTGGCCCATGAAAAATACACTGACTGCGAGCATGCCCAGAGCCACCGAAGCCTTTCTGAGTAAGCGCAGCACGTTGCCGGAATGGGGTGCGGTCTGCATCTTTATCGATGGCAGGCTCACCAGCAGCCATACGCCCGCCAACATGGCGACCGGTACGACGCAAAAGAATGCGCCGCGCCAGCCGATCAACCCGCCGAGAAAGCTACCCAGCGGTGCTGCAATGACGGTTGCCAATGCGTTGCCGCCATTGACGATAGCCAAGGCGCGCGGCACCTGGGCCGATGGCACCAGGCGCATGGCAGTGGCGGCCGACAGTGACCAGAAGCCGCCTATGGCCACGCCGATCAGCACGCGGCCGAGCATGAACACCCGATAGTCCGGCGCCAGTGCCACCACGGTTCCCGACAGGATCATCAGTAAGGTCAACCCCAGCAACAGGCGTTTGCGATCAACCCGTGCCGCGACAGCCGCAATGACCAGACTGGTAAGCAAGGCGAACAGTCCGGATACCGAAATGCCCTGGCCGGCCTGACCCTCGGAGATCTGCAGGTCGGCCGCCAACGGCGTCAGCAAGCTCACGGGCATGAATTCAGAGGCGACCAACGCGAACGCCGCCAGAGACATCGCGAACACCGCAGCCCAACCGTGCGTATGAGTGTTAGGGGAGGTCACTTCAAGTTGCCTTTGAAGAAGGCAGTGAGCTTGACGAACGGGATCAGATTGACTCGGTCGTACAGATCCACATGGCCGGCCCCCGGGATGATCACCAATTCCTTGGGCTCGGCGGCACGCTGATAGGCGTCCTCGCTGAATTCGCGAGAGTGGGCATCAGCGCCGGCGATCAATAACAGTGGGCGTGGGGAGATCGTCTCGATGTCGTTGAACGGATAGAAGTTCATGAACTTCACGTTGCTGGTCAGTGTCGGCTGCGTGGTGGTTTGCGCCGACGCGCCGGCCGGGGTGAATTCGCCGCGCGGGGTGCGGTAGAAATCGTAGAACTCATCGCCTACCGCATCGCCGCTGAGGGCGTGCGGAGTGCCGCCGGTGTAGACGCTGTCGCCACCCTGGAATTCCACGTAGCGCTGGTTGGCAGCCTGACGCAGCAGTTGTCGACGTTGCTCCAGCGTTACGCCGTGTTTGAGTCCATTGCGGTTGGCCGCCCCCATGTCGTACATGCTCACGGTGGCGATGGCCTTGAAGCGTGGGTCGATTTTCGCCGCGGCAATGGCGAAGCTGCCACTGCCGCAGATGCCGATCACACCGATGCGTTCGCGATCAACCAGCGGGCGTGTGCCGAGGAAATCCATCGCGGCGCTGAAGTCTTCAATGTAGAGGTCAGGCAGCACCGCGTTACGCGGCGAGCCTGCGCTTTCACCCCAGAACGACAGGTCCAGAGACAGGGTGACGAAGCCTTGTTCGGCCATTTTGGTCGCGTAGAGATTCGCGCTCTGTTCTTTGACGGCGCCCATGGGGTGGCCGACGACGATGGCTGCGTTCTTGGAGGCCGGCGCAAGGTTTTTTGGCACGAATAGATTAGCCACGACCGGCATGCCATATTGGTTGTTGAAGGTGACTTTTTCGACGGTCACCTTGTCGCTTTTGTAGAAGTTGTCAGCACCGTTGATCATATCGGCTCCCAGTGAAGAAAAAGACGTCAGCAGCACGCTCAGGGCGAGCAAAAGGCTTTTCATGGCGTGATCCGTGAGAAGGTTGGTCCGTGCATTTTCCTGATGTGGCCTGTGGTTCTGTAGTCCGTTCCACTGGATTACTTGCCTGATCCTCTGAGTCTTGGCGTTTGCTGGGGACGTTCATGGGGCGTCCGGGGTAAAGTTCGATGAAGAGAGAAAAGAGCCTTTTATGAAGAACAACCCAACGCCTCTGGATAGCTTGATCCAAGCCATCGGTTCGCAGGTTTGCACGCCGGGTGACCGCCCCATGGCGATCCCGGTCCTGGGCTTTTATCGGCGGGAGCAGCCGGCGGCGCCGGTGGTCTGCATGGTCGAGCCCAGCATTGTGTTGGTCGCCCAAGGTGCGAAGCAGTTGTGGGTGGGCGGGCTGGGTTACGCCTACGACACCTCGCGATTTCTGGTGACCTCGCTGGACATTCCGGCCAACTCCGAGGTGCTGGCCGCCAGCCCGGCTCAACCTTGCCTGGGCCTGACCTTCAAGTTGGACCTGCGGATCCTGGCTGAACTGATCGCCTTGGGCGAGTTGCCGCCAAGCCGCGAACGGGCAGCGCTGAAGGGCGTGGGTATCGGCACTGTTACCGAGGGTATGCTCCAGGCGTTCGCGCGGCTGGTGGCTCTGCTGGATGAGCCCGAGGCGATCCCGGTGCTTGCCCCGTTGATTCAGCGCGAAATCCACTACCGCCTGCTCAAGAGTGATCAGGCAGGGCGCCTGCGCAAGATCTGTGCGGTGGACGGTCAGGGCTATCGGATCGCCAAGGCGATTGACTGGCTGAAGCTTAATTACGACGAACCGCTACGGGTGGATGAGTTGGCCGCCCGCGTGCAAATGAGCCCGGCCACTTTTCATCATCACTTTCGCCAACTCACCGCAATGAGCCCGTTGCAGTATCAAAAATGGCTGCGTTTGAACGAGGCGCGGCGCTTGATGTTGAACGAACATCAGGACGTGTCCAGCGCCGCCTTCAAAGTGGGGTATGAAAGCCCGTCACAATTCAGTCGAGAGTACAGCCGGCTGTTCGGCGTGCCGCCCAAGCGCGATGTGGCCGTGTTGCGAGGCAAGCGTGTTGTTACTGTTCGGCCGCCGTTAAGTTAGCGAAGAAGATGCAGCCGATCAGCCGCGCAAACAGGCTCAGGGTTTCCGACAGGTTGGGGTCGTCAAACAGCATCGCCCGTGAATCCAGGGCGCACAGCGCGCCGAACAGGCGGCCGTCCGGCAGGAAGATAGGTGCGCCGGCGTAGCTTTCAATGGCGTACTGCTTGACCACCGGGCGGGTTGAAAAACGGCCATCCTGGCTGACTTGCGGGATGAACAGTGCGTGGGGGTTGATGCAGAACTCACTGCACAGGGTGGTTTCCAGGTCGAGCACGTCATCCACATGGATGCCCATGTTGGCGGTGTCGTACACGGAGCAGACTATCCACTCCACGTCGGTGAATTTGGCAATGCCGGCGAAGCGCATGTTGGTCAAGCGAGTCACCAATTGCAGGATGCTGGTGGTGGCCTCGATTTCCGCGATGGCGGCACGCTCCTCCGGGCTGAGAAGCGAGTGGGTCGGGTTGACGCAGGGGATCATGGTTGAACACTCCGATGGCGTGGCGGCAGACGCCGCCACGCCAGCCGCTTAGTTGATACGTGGGTGCTGCTCGACCAGGCTCTTGCGCTTGGCTTCCAGCTCGGCAATCTCGGCGTCAATCGCTTCGATCTTCTGTTCGATACTGTCGTGGTGCTCCTGCAGCAACTCCTTGGCCTCTTCTATATCCGAGGCCGCCGGGGCGGCGCCGCGCAGGGGGCGGTTGGCGGTTTCCTTCATGGTCAGGCCGGTGATCAGGCCGATCACGGCAAACGCCATCAGGTAGTAGGCGGGCATGTACAGGTCATCGGTGCTTTCCACCAGCCAGGCCGTGGCGGTAGGGGTGAGACCGGCGATCAGTACCGAGACGTTGAAGGCACTCGCCAGCGCGCTGTAGCGGATATGGGTGGGGAACATGGCCGGCAGGGTCGAGGCCATCACGCCGATGTAGAAGTTCAGCACGACGGCCAGGATCAGCAGACCGCCGAAGATCAGGCCGATCTTGCCGCTGGTGATCAGCATGAACGCTGGAATAGCCAACAACAGCAGGCCGATGCTACCGGCGATGATGAAAGGCTTGCGGCCAATCTTGTCGCTGATAAAGCCAATGAATGGCTGTACGAACAGCATGCCGACCATGATCGCGATGATGATCAGCACGCCGCTGTTTTCTTTGTAGTGCAGGTTGTGCGACAGGTAGCTGGGCATGTAGGTGAGCAGCATGTAGTAGGTCACGTTGGTGGCCGCGACGATACCGATGCAGGTCAGCAGGCTGCGCCAGTGCTTGGTGGCGACCTCCTTGAACGACACTTTGGGGCCGTGGGTCAGGCCCTGGCGATCACCTTGCTCGAGTTTGTCCATGTGCTGCTGGAAGGCCGGGGTTTCTTCCAGCGCATGGCGCAGGTACAGGCCGATGATGCCCAGGGGCAGGGCGAGGAAGAACGGCAGGCGCCAGCCCCAGGCTTCGAACTGTTCCTCGCCCAGCACGCTGGAAATCAACACCACCACGCCCGCGCCGAGCACGAAGCCGGCGATGGAGCCGAAGTCCAGCCAACTGCCGAGGAACCCGCGCTTGCGGTCCGGGGCATATTCGGCGACGAAGATCGAGGCGCCGGTGTATTCGCCGCCCACCGAAAACCCCTGGGCCATCTTGCAGAGCAGCAACAGGATCGGTGCCCAGATGCCAATGGAGGCGTAACCTGGGATCAAGCCGATGGCAAAGGTACTCAGGGACATGATCACGATGGTGGCGGCGAGGACTTTCTGCCGCCCGTATTTGTCGCCCAATGCGCCGAAGAACAGGCCGCCCAGGGGGCGGATCAGGAAGGGGACGGAGAAGGTAGCCAGTGCGGCGATCATTTGTACGCTGGGCGAGGCGTCGGGGAAGAACACTTTGCCCAGTACATAGGCGACGAAACCGTAGACGCCGAAGTCGAACCACTCCATGGCGTTACCCAGGGCCGCGGCGGTGATTGCCTTGCGCACCTTGGTATCGTCGACGATGGTGATGTCTTTCAATCCGATGGGTTTGACGCTTTTCTTGCGTAATTTCATGCGGGCCACTCTAAATCTGAACAGGGGAGGTGCCATCGTTGCGATGGCACCGCTCTGTCAGTTCAGATACAAGCGCATACGAAATAATTCACCACTGATTGTTTTTTTTTGCAGTGGGGATGGCCAGGCGTGCTCTTCGCGGAGTAATCAGCAGCGTCATCCTACAACCGTGCCTGCCCGATTCTTCCTATCCCTGCGAGGGCCTCAACAAAGCTGAATCTTTCAGATTGACAGCGCTCGGGCTGCTCGATATAAAAGTCATATGTTGTACGACGACATATGACGTTACGTGTGTCTTACTAAAAACAATAAAAAGTGATGCCATGAACTTGAACGAGCCCCTCAACGCCCAGCGCGTGGGCCAGGCGGTAGGCAACTATCGCTGGACCATCTGCGCGATGCTGTTCTTCGCGACTACCGTCAACTACCTCGACCGCCAGGTGCTCAGCCTGCTGGCGCCACAACTGTCGACGCAATTTGGCTGGAGCAATACCGACTACGCCAACATTGCTGCGGTGTTCCAGTTCGTCTATGCGATTTCCATGTTGTTTGCCGGGCGGTTTGTCGACAGGATCGGCACCAAGGCGGCGTATGTCGTGGCGATCGGCATCTGGTCCACCGGCGCAATCATGCATGCGTTCGCGGTGCCGATGGGCGAGGGGATCGCGGCGCTCAGTGGGGCCATTGGCCTTGCGGTGATCCCGGTGTCGATTGCCGGCTTCATGCTGTCCCGCGCCGTCCTGGCCATTGGCGAAGCAGGTAACTTCCCCATCGCGATCAAGGCCACCGCCGAGTACTTCCCGAAGAAAGAACGCTCCCTGGCCACCGGCATCTTCAACTCGGGGGCCAACGTGGGGGCGATCCTGGCGCCGATCTGTGTGCCGTTGATTGCCGGGCTGTGGGGGTGGGAAGCGGCGTTCATCGTCATCGGCATGCTGGGGTTTGTGTGGGTCGCGGTGTGGGGCGTGCTTTACCAGAAACCGGAGGAGCAGAAGCGCCTTTCGGCCGAAGAACTGGCCTACATCCGCAGTGACCAGACCCTACAACCCTTTACCCCTGCACCTGCCGGCGCGCCGCAGAAAAAAGTCTCCTGGTTCAAGTTGCTGACCTACCGCCAGACCTGGGCATTCGCTTTTGGCAAGTTCATGACCGACGGCGTGTGGTGGTTCTTTCTGTTCTGGCTGCCGACTTACCTGTCGGCGCAGTACGGCATGAAAGGCGCGGATATCGTGATGCCGTTGGCGGTGCTGTACAGCATGACCATGGTCGGCAGTATCGGCGGCGGCTGGTTCCCCAGTTACTTCATGGCGCGTGGCGATGCACCTTACGACGGCCGGATGAAAGCCATGCTGGTGATCGCACTGTTCCCGCTGGTGGTGTTGCTGGCGCAGCCTTTGGGTTACCTGAGCTTCTGGGTGCCGGTGCTGCTGATCGGTATCGGTGCCTCGGCGCACCAGGCGTGGTCGTGCAATATCTTCACCACCGTGTCCGACATGTTCCCGCAGAAAACCGTGGCGTCCGTGGTGGGGATCGGCGGCATGGCCGGCGGTCTGGGCGGCGTGGTCATGACCAAGATCGGCGGCTGGGTGTTCGACTACTACAAGTCCGTCAATGATATTCACACCGGCTACATGATCATGTTTGCGATCTGTGCGCTGGCGTACCTGGTGGCGTGGAGCGTGATGAAAGCGCTGGTGCCACGCCACAAGGAAATCACCGATCTATAAGCGGTGCGGGGCCTGGGTGACGAGGCCCCGATCTACAGATCACGCGCCCAGGTCTGGCTGACCAAGGGCTTGCCGAAGCTTTGGGTGGGTTCTTCTTCGATCAACTCGAAACCGGCTTTCTGGTAGAGCCTGCAGGCGTCGGTCAGCGCACTCATGGTCCAGAGCACCATGCGTTGGTAGCCGGCATGTCGGGCAAAGCGCAGGCATTCGTCCACCAGGCGCTGGCCGATACCCATGCCCCGCGCACTGGCGTCCACGTAGAGCATGCGCAGTTTGGCCGTGGTCTCGTCATGACGTATCACGAATACCGAGCCCACCACCTCACCGTCCTTTTCCGCGATCCAGCAGCGCTCGCAACTGGGGTCAAATTCGCGCAGGTACTTGGCGACAATTTCCGCCACCAAGGCTTCGAATTCCCAGTTCCAGTGGTACTCACGGGCATACAACGCCGCTTGCTGTTGCACCACCAGGCCCATATCGCCGGGTTGCGGGTCGCGCAGCAGGTAGCTCGGTGCGCGACCTTGCAGCAGCGTCTGGATGCGCTGCATGGCTGCGGTCAGTTGCTGTTGTTGCAGTTCGGGCAGGCCTTGCAGCAAGGCGATGACTTCCAGCTGGGTTTTCTGTTCCAGGGGCGCGAGCACGGAGCGGCCAAGGTCGCTGAGGTGCAGTTGTACTGCGCGCGCATCAGTGACCGAGCGCACTTTCTCGACCAGGCCCTTCTTCTCGAATCCTTTGATCAGCCGACTCAGGTATCCGGCATCCAGGCCCAGCATCTGGCACAGGTCGGCGCTGGTCAGATCGCCACGGGACGACAACTCGTACATCACACGGATTTCGGTCAGGGAGAAGTCGCTTTGCAGCAGGTGTTCCTGCAGTACACCGATCTGGTGCGTATAGAAACGATTGAAACCACGGATGATGCTGGCGCGTTCGGAAAGGGTGGTGGACATGATGGCGCTCAAATGGTTGCCTGAGGCAACAATATGGTTGCCTCGGGCAAGCATGTCAAACCCTTTGCCTACGGATTGCGCGTCACCCGCCAAACGGTGTTGGCCAAGTCATCGGCGATGATCAGCGCACCTTTCGCGTCCACCGTCACGCCCACCGGGCGCCCCCGGGTCTTGCCGTCGTCGCCGCGAAAACCGGTGGCGAAGTCAACGGGTTCGCCGGATGGCTTGCCGTTGCTGAACGGCACGAAGATCACCTTGTAGCCCACCGGGTTGTCGCGGTTCCAACTGCCGTGTTCGCCGACGAACACGCCGTCGGCGAACTTCTCACCCATTGCGGGGATGGAGAAATCCACACCCAACGCTGCAACGTGGGAGCCCAGGCTGTAATCGGGTTTGACCGCCGCTGCCACTTTCGCCGGGTTCTGCGGCTGTGCGCGGCTGTCGACGTTCTGGCCCCAGTAGCTGTAGGGCCACCCGTAGAAGGCACCCTCGCGCACCGAAGTCAGGTAATCCGGCACCAGGTCGGGGCCGAGTTCATCGCGCTCGTTGACCACTGTCCACAGTTGGCCGGTGCCCGGCTGCACCTTCAGCGCCGTCGGGTTGCGCAGGCCGGTGGCATAGGGTTTGTGCGCGCCGGTGGCGGCATCGATCTGCCAGACCATCGCCCGGTCGATCTCCACTTCCATGCCACGCTCGGTAATGTTGCTGTTGGAGCCGATGCCCACGTAGAGCTGGCGCCCGTCGGCGCTCACGGCCAGGGACTTGGTCCAGTGGTGGTTGATCTGCGCCGGCAGGTCAGTGACTTTGACGGGGGGCGCGCTGGCTTTGGTCTGGCCATCGGTGTAGTCAAAGCGCACCAGCGCGTCCTGGTTGGCCACGTAGAGTTTGCCGTCGGCGAAGGCCAGGCCATAGGGGGCGTTGAGATTGTCGGCAAACACGGTTTTCAGCTCATAAGTGCCGTCACCATCGGTATCGCGCAACAGGGTCAGGCGGTTGCCGCCTTTGACCTGGGTATTGCCCTGGGCCTTGATCACACTGGCAATCACGTCTTTGGGCTTGAGCTTGGCCGCGCTGCCGCCACGGCCTTCGGCGACCAGAATGTCGCCGTTGGGCAGGACCAGGGTTTGACGCGGGATGGCCAGGCCGGTGGCGATGGCGGTGACACTGTAGCCTTCGGGCACTTTGGGTTTTTGCGCACCCCAGGGCGTGGGTTCGGCAATTTTCATGCTCGGCAACAGGCTGCTTTGCTGCTCCGGCAGCTTGGGGTCAGGGCCGTGAGGTTGCGGTCTGTCGGCTTCGCCGCCACAAGCACTGAGCAACAGCGCTGCGCTTAACAGGGTCAGGGTGTGGGCAGTCTTCATTGGGCATCTCCCGAGCGCAGGCCGGTCCAGGTGGCGGCCAGCGTCAGCAGCGTCACGATTACCGACAGGACCAGCCCGGCAGGCATGGCGGCGTAGGCGTCTTTGGCGTGCTGGAACGCGTTGATCAGGCCCAGCACCCAGGTTGCCACGAGCAATAGCACGTAGACGGTCGGTTGCCCGGCTTTGTGTTCGGCACGCAGCAGGTTGACCAACGCGCACAACAGCGCAAGACCACAAAACACCAGCGCGCCGGCGATCAGCCATGAGGCGAAGTTGGCCCACTGAATCTGGTAGGTCTGGGTGTAGGCGATATCACTGAGCAGGGCACCCAGAAACAACGGCACGGTACCGGCGAGCAGCGTCGTGTGCAGCGGTCCGGGGGCGTAGCGATAGGCGGGTAGGGTGGTCATGGGATGGCGGCTCCTTGTTATACAACGCCCCTGGAATCGGGGCAGCGCATAGGAAAGGAGCCCTGCGTTTGTCAGATAGTTCAGTGTATTTCGTATCGAAAGAATGACGGCACAGTGCCCGCGCTAGGACTTGAAGCGCCCGACCAGCCCGTTCAGTTCTGCAGACAGGTTCGACAACCGCCCCGAATCATCCTGCGCCGAGTGGGCCAGGGTCTCGACTAAACGTGCCTCGTCATAGATCTGCTGGATATGCCGGTTGATCTCCTCCGCCACGCTGTGTTGCTCTTCGGCGGCGGCGGAAATCTGCAGGTTCTGGTCGCGGATCTCATTGACCGACAACTGAATGCCTTCAAAGCTGTCGCGCGCGCTCTCGATGGACGACACACTGGCCCGGGACAGGTCCAGGCAACTGCTCATCTTCTGCGTGACTTCCTCGGTCTTGCTGCCGAGGGTACCGAGCAGGCTTTCTATCTCGCCGGTGGAGTCGGACGTGCGCTTGGCCAGCGCGCGCACTTCATCCGCCACCACCGCAAACCCCCGGCCTTGATCACCGGCCCGGGCGGCTTCGATGGCGGCGTTGAGAGCCAGCAGGTTGGTCTGTTCGGCAATGGCGCGGATGGTACCGAGTATCTGGTTGATGCTGCGGCTGCCGGCTTCGAGTTCGACCATCGCCTGGGACGACTCGGTCAAGCGCCGACCCAGGCGGTTGACGTTATCGGTGGTCACCTCGATCTGCTGCTTGCCTTCGGCCACCCGGCGATGGCCATTCTCGGCGGATTCCGCCGCGCTACTGCATGAACGCGCGACTTCGTTGGCCGTGGCAACCATTTCGTTGAACGCCGTGGACACCAACTCCACGGCTTCACGCTGGCGCCCGGCCGCTTCGTTCATGTTGTGCGCCACTTCGCTGTTGACCTTGGACGCGTCGTGCAAGTTGGTCGAGGCCGCACCGATATGCTGGATCAGTTGCCGGATCGCGGCGAGAAACTTGTTGAACCAGCCGGCCAGCTCGGCGGTTTCATCCTTGCCCTGCACCTGCAACTCATGGCGCAGGTCACCTTCGCCCTGGGCGATCGACTGCAAGCCGGTGCTGACCTGGCCAATCGGCTTGACGATCACCTTGGAAAACGCCGCGGCAATCAGCCCGAAGATCAGCACCAGCACCGCCACGATCACGGCGGTCAGGTAGGTCATGCGCGTGGCGGCTGCCATGACTTCGTTGTATTCGATCAACCCCACATAACGCCAGCCGAGGCCCGGGGAGGTCCAGACGTTGGCCATGTAACGCACGCCGTCGATCACCACCTCGGTGGAGCCCTGGGGCGTATCGGCCAGCTGCGCATAAGGGGCACCGAGGTCCTTGAGCGGCTTGAAGTTGTGCGCCGCATTGCGTGGGTCGACCAGCACCACGCCGTCCTCGATCAGCATCACATAGCCGCTTTCACCCAGCTTGATGCTCTTGAGCAATTCGGTGAGGTTCTTCAGCGACACACTGACCACGAACACTCCCTTGGGCTTGCCGGTGTTATCCAGCAACGCCCGTGCGGTGCCCACCAGGGCGACGTCATCTTTGTCGTAATAGTAAGCCGGGGTGCGCACGGTCTTGCCGGGGCTGGCCATCGCCGCCTTGTACCAGGGGCGAGCGCGCGGATCGTATTTGGCCAGTTGCGGGTCATCCGGCCATTTGGCGTAAGTGCCGTCTTCCAGGCCGATGGACAGGATTGCCGCCGAGGGATGCGTCGAACCGAAACGCGCAAACTGCTCAATCACCTGCTGGGCCTGCGCCGGCATCGGCTGGCTGGGGGCATTGGCGGACTGGTAGTCTTTCAGAGTGTTCACGGAAGTGTATACAGGATCGGCGGCCATTTGATCGACGTTCTGCACCGTGCCATCGAAGAACTGCCGAATGTTGCCGTCGATCTGGCGGATCTCACGGGTGCTGCCATCAATGAACTGCTCGACCGCCTGAGTGCGCGTATTCATCACGGAGATCACTGCAACCAGGCTCACCGGGATAAAAGCGACGGATACGAAAGCAAGCACCAGCTTATTTTTTATTTTCATCGGGACGACCATCAGCGGGGAGGGCGGCCAAATCACCCTTCCCCAAACTGCGGGCGGGCGATTTGATATCACTGTCTGTTTCGGCTCGATGTGGATAAAGCTTTAGCGGTATTTTGTGTACAACAAGGAATAATTTTGTTCTGAAAAATCGGCTCGATAAGCGCTGTGCAAAGCAGCGATGCGCCGATGCACCGATGCACTTGCGTCCGACTCCGAACGACTTTGTCAGCAGCGAGCCAATAACTGAGTCGTCTCGGCGATCCTGGCGTAATCCATTGCCAGGTTACTCAGCGACAGAGCATGCACGTCCTCGGCCGGCCAGAGGTGGCCGCGCAAGTCGGTTTGATCAAAGGTGTAGCAAGCATCCTCGACGACGATGACATCGAAGCCCAGGTTACCGCCGGATCGCGCGGTGGCTTCGACAGAGTTGTTGGTAATTACGCCAGCGATCACCAATTGCTGGATCGAGCGCATGTGCAGCCAACGCTCCAGGCCGGTTGCAGTGAAGGCATCGGGTACG
The DNA here is from genome assembly GCF_022836895.1 of Pseudomonas palleroniana. Lineage (NCBI taxonomy): Bacteria > Pseudomonadati > Pseudomonadota > Gammaproteobacteria > Pseudomonadales > Pseudomonadaceae > Pseudomonas > Pseudomonas palleroniana. The sequence goes on from NZ_CP092411.1 coordinate 3,425,465, forward strand.
TTTTTTTCCACGACATGCTCATGCTGGAGCGGCGCCAGCGCGGCCTGGAATTCGCAGCCCGGCTGGCCGGGCCAGAACACCGAGCCAGGGGTGCGGGAAATATGCCGGACATGCACGACGGGGCGCCGGGACTGCCGCCACGCGCTGAGCAGGTGCTGTAGGTGCAATTCGGCGTGCGGATTATTGCGTCGACCAAGTTTGGCGTCGTTCATGCCCTGTTGCATGTCGATGATCATCAATGCTGCGTTTGTCGCTAACGGTTCCATGGCACATCCCTTCGCAGGAGAGGAGCAAAACATATCAGCGATTGCGCGAATGCAGACAGGGATTTGTTCGAAAGCACCCGGCATTGTCTTTACACTGCGATCGCCATCCCGAGTTGAGATCCTATGCCTGCCCACATCCGCTTCGCGCATCGAGAGGACGCGCCTTTGTTACCCGCCATTGAGCGGTCTGCTGCCCAGGTGTTCCGTGAGATCGACGGGTTGGGCGGGTTGGCGGACAGCGCCACCCTGACGGTCGAGCGCCATCAGCAACTGATCGCTTTATCGACCTGTTGGGTGGTGGTCGATGCCAACGATCAGCTTCAAGGCTTCCTCAGCGCAGAACCTCAGGATGGCGTTTTACATATCCATGAGATGTCAGTTGCGCAAGCCGTCCAGGGCCAGGGCTGGGGGCGCAAGCTGCTGGAGACCGCCAAGGACTATGCCCAATCAAATGCATTGCGTGCGGTGACGCTGACGACGTTCAAGCACGTGCCGTGGAACGCTCCGTTCTACACACGGCTGGGGTTCAAACCCGAAACGGACCCGCGTCTGGCGCAAATACTGGCGGATGAATATGCCCACGGGTTTGAGCCTGGTAGCCGCTGCGCGATGTCGTGGAGCATCAGCCTTGGTTGAGCGTATTCACATAAGCGTGAAACATATCCGCCATGCCATCCGCGTAAACCGCAATCTCTGCCGGCGTACGCGGGCTGCCTGAAAAGTCCTTGCCCACCGAACTGAGGGTGGTGAGGATCAGGTCGCACGCCAGGGCGCGGGATTCGTCGCGTACCTCGGGCAGCAGTTCCAGCATGAAACGCTGGAACGCCTGGCGACCTGCCGCGCGCACTTGCACGGCTTCAGGCGCATCCCGATACAGTGGCGCTGCGTCGTGCAGAGCCCCACGCATCTGCGCTTCCTCGCATTCGGAGTGGATGAAGGCATGCACCAGGGTCCGTAGACGCGTCAACGGTGGCTCGTCGGCAGCGTCGAGGATGTCACACAGCATTTGCGTGGTCTGTTGCCACTCATCACTTTGCAGTCGAAACAGAATCGACGCCTTGTTGGGAAAGTACTGATACACCGAGCCCACACTCACACCGGCCTTTTCCGCCACCCGCGCGGTGGTGAAACGGGTGGCACCTTCTTTGGCCAAAACCTGAGTAGCGGCCTGCAGGATAGCCGCCACCAGTTCGGTGGAACGGGCCTGTTGCGGTTGCTTGCGCGAGGAAATACGCGGGGTCTGGCGGGTGGTCATGGAGAGCTCCGGCTGCTGGGCCAATGCGAATAGCGAAGACGATGAATCACTCGCATACTTTTAATGCGACGAATTAGTCGCATCCTAGCCCCAACCTGACGGAAAGCAACCATGACGACCCTGACCACCGCGCCATTGGCGCCGCTGATCGAACGCCTCTACACCCAAGCCAGTGCGGCCACCAGCCCGATCATCGACAGCGTTCCCCGCGAGGAGCGCGACCGCCTGATGCACAGTAAAACCGAATACCTGGCGCTCTACACAATGCTCAAGGACCTGTGGCTGCCGGTCTCCCGCGACACCGGCAACCTGCTTTACATGCTCGCCCGCAGCAGCCGGGCACGGGCCATCGTCGAGTTCGGCACCTCGTTCGGCCTGTCCACGCTGTTCCTGGCTGCCGCCTTGCGCGACAACGGCGGCGGAGTGCTGGTCGGCAGCGAATTCGAAGCGTCGAAGATCGCCCTGGCACGCGAGCATTTCATCGAAGGCGGGGTGAGCGACCTGATCGAAATCCGTGAAGGCGATGCCCTGGTTACCCTGGCCACGGGGCTGCCGGAAACCGTCGACCTGTTGCTGCTCGATGGCGCCAAGTCGTTGTATGGCGATGTGCTGGGCCTGGTGGAAAAACACCTGCGGCCCGGTGCCCTGGTGGTGGCCGACAACACTGACTATTGCCCGGAGTACCTGGCGCATGTGCGTTCGGCGGATAACGGTTACCTGTCCGTGCCCTTTGCCGATGACATCGAACTGTCGATCCGCCTGCGCTAACAATAAGCGCTGGCTGAACGCCAGCCGCACGGCACGAAGATCATCCCGGTGGTGGGGTCCATCCACCGGCTTGACCCACCGATCAGCAGTTGATCGGCAAAACCCTGAAACTTCCCGGCGAAAATCCTCATAATAGCGGCCATTTTGTTTAGCTCGTTATTCTGGTGTGCCCGCATGGAAATTAAGGTCAACTTTCTCGACAACCTTCGGCTTGAAGCCAAGTTCGATGACTTCACGGTGATTGCCGATCAGCCGATCCGCTACAAAGGCGACGGTTCGGCACCGGGGCCATTCGATTACTTCCTGGCTTCGTCAGCGTTGTGCGCGGCGTACTTCGTCAAGCTTTATTGCCAGACGCGCAATATTCCGACTGAGAATATTCGCCTGTCGCAGAACAATATTGTCGACCCGGAAAACCGCTACAACCAGATCTTCAAGATCCAGGTCGAGTTGCCGGCGGATATTTCCGACAAGGACCGCCAGGGCATCCTGCGTTCCATCGACCGTTGCACCGTGAAAAAAGTCGTACAGGCCGGCCCTGAATTCGTCATCGAAGAAGTGGACAACCTCGATGCCGATGCCCAGGCGTTGCTGATGCCCAACTCCACTTCCTCGACCGGCACCTACATTGCCGGCAAGGACCTGCCGCTGGAACAGACCATTGCCAACATGTCCGGCATTCTGGCCGGCCTGGGCATGAAGATTGAAATCGCTTCGTGGCGCAATATCGTGCCTAACGTGTGGTCGTTGCATATCCGCGATGCGCATTCGCCGATGTGCTTCACCAACGGCAAGGGTGCGACCAAAGAGGGCGCCTTGGCATCGGCGTTGGGCGAGTTCATCGAGCGGCTCAACTGCAACTTCTTCTACAACGATCAGTTCTGGGGTGAGGAACTGGCCAACGCACCCTTCGTGCATTACCCGGATGAGCGCTGGTTCCAGCCGGGCCCCAAGGATGAGCTGCCGCCGGAAATCCTCGACGCCTACTGCCTGAAGATCTACAACCGCGATGGCGAGCTGCGCGGTTCGCACCTGTTCGACACCAATTCGGGGAATGAAGAACGCGGCATTGTTTCGCTGCCCTTCGTACGCCAGTCCGACGGTGAAGTGGTGTACTTTCCGTCCAACTTGATCGAAAACCTCTACCTCAGCAATGGCATGAGCGCGGGAAACACCTTGGCTGAAGCGCAGGTTCAGTGCCTGTCGGAAATCTTCGAGCGGGCGGTGAAGCGCGAAATCATTGAAGGCGAATTTGCGTTGCCAGACGTGCCTGCCGAGGTACTGGCCAAATACCCGAGCATTCTGGCGGGTATTCAAGGCCTGGAAGCCCAAGGCTTCCCGGTATTGGTCAAGGACGCGTCCTTGGGCGGTGAATTCCCAGTGATGTGTGTGACCTTGATGAACCCCCGCACCGGTGGCGTATTCGCCTCGTTCGGCGCGCACCCCAGCCTGGAAGTGGCGCTGGAACGCAGCCTGACCGAACTGCTGCAGGGCCGTAGCTTCGAGGGCTTGAACGACCTGCCGCAGCCAACGTTCGAAGGCCACGCAGTGACCGAGCCGAACAACTTCGTCGAGCACTTCATCGATTCCAGTGGCGTGGTTTCGTGGCGCTTCTTCAGTGCTCAGTCGGATTATGAATTCGTCGAGTGGGACTTCTCGGGCCATGGCGAAGACTCCAACGCCCAGGAAGCCGCGACCCTGTTCGGGATTCTCGAAGGCATGGGCAAAGAGTCCTATATGGCGGTGTACGAACACCTCGGTGCCACCGCGTGCCGCATCCTGGTGCCGGACTACTCGGAAATCTACCCGGTGGACGACCTGATCTGGGACAACACCAACAAGGCGCTGTTTTTCCGCGAGGACATCCTCAACCTGCACCGTCTCAGCGATGACGAGCTGAAGGCCCTGGCCGAGCGCCTGGTGGAAAGCGAACTGGATGACTACACCGACATCACCACCTTGATCGGCATCGAGTTCGACGACAACACCGCGTGGGGGCAACTGACCATCCTGGAGTTGAAGCTGCTGATTTATCTCGCCTTGCAGCAATATGAAGAGGCGAAAGAGTGCGTGGAGATGTTCTTGCAGTACAACGACAACACTGTCGACCGCGGGCTGTTTTACCAGGCGGTGAATGCGGTGCTGGAGATGCATCTGGATGAAGATCTGGAACTGGAGGACTACGAGGCCAACTTCCGCCGGATGTTCGGTAATGAGCGTATGGACGCAGTGATTGGCTCGGTCAACGGCACGCTACGGTTCTACGGCTTGACGCCGACCAGCATGAAGCTGGAAGGCTTGGACCGGCATCTGCGCTTGATCGACAGCTACAAGAAACTGCACGCGGCGCGGGCCAACATCACCTCAGCCTGACGCCTTTGTAGTGAGCGGGCTTGCCCCGCGCTGGGGGGCGAAGCCGCCCCAAATCCAGGCGCCTCGGTCTTCCTGAAAAACTGCGGCGTCCTTGTTGGGGCGGCTTGCCCCCCAGCGCGGGGCAAGCCCGCTCACTACAGCCACTAGGTGTGTTTAGATGTATGACAGGGCACGGTCCAGATCTGCGCGTAGATCTTCCACCTCTTCGACCCCCACCGACAACCTTACCAACCCATCGCCAATCCCCAGCTGCGCCCGCGTAGCGGCCGGGATGCTCGCGTGGGTCATGATTGCCGGGTGTTCGATCAGGCTTTCCACGCCGCCCAGGCTTTCCGCCAGGGCGAAGATCCTGACGTTTTCCAGGAAGCGTGTGGCGCCGGCCAGGTTGCTGTTCAAGTCGACTGAAATCATCCCGCCAAACCCGTGCATCTGCCGGCGGGCCAGCTCGTGCTGTGGATGAGACGCCAGCCCTGGGTAATACACCCGTGACACTTGCGGCTGTTGTTCCAGCCAGGTGGCCAGTTCCAGGGCGTTGCTGCAATGGCGTTCCATGCGCAGCGCCAGGGTTTTCACGCCGCGCAGGGTCAGGAAGGCATCGAACGGGCCGGCGATGGCGCCGACCGAGTTCTGCAGGAAGCCCAGGCGCTGCGCCAATTCCGGATTGTGACCCACAACGGCGATGCCACCGATCACGTCGGAATGGCCGTTGAGGTACTTGGTGGTGGAGTGCACCACAATGTCGAAACCCAGCTCCAGCGGGCGCTGAATCCATGGGCTGGCGAAGGTGTTATCGGCCACGCAGATAATCCCGCGATCCCGGCAGATACGCGCGATTGCACTGAGGTCGGTGAGGCTCAGCAGCGGGTTGCTCGGCGTTTCGACCCAGACCATGCGCGTGTTCGCCTGCAACGCCGCCTCAAAAGCCGCGACATTGCTCAAGTCGACATAGCTGAAGGTGTGCCCGGCACTGCGCTGGCGCACTTTGTCGAACAGGCGAAAGGTGCCACCGTACAAATCGTTGCCGGAGACGATATGCGCGCCGGCATCGAGCAGTTCCAGCACAGTGGAGATCGCCGCCAACCCCGAGGCGAAGGCAAACGCCTGGCTGCCGCCTTCCAGATCGGCGACGCAGCGTTCCAGGGCAAAACGCGTGGGGTTATGGGAGCGTCCGTAATCGAACCCCTGGTGCACGCCGGGGCTGCTCTGCCGGTACGTGGAGTTGGCGTAGATCGGCGGCATCAACGCGCCCGTGGTCGGGTCCGGGGATTGCCCGGCATGGATCACGCGGGTAGCGAAAGCGCTTTTATCGGACTGACTCATGCAAGGGATCTCCGTAGGTGATTGAGCAGGTCGACGCGGGTAATCAAGCCGTGGAAGCCTGAGGCGTCGGCGATGATGGCGACCAGGCCGCGATCCAGCTCCGCCTGCAACTCAACCAGGCTGGCACTTGGCGGCAAGGTGCGCAGGGTGTTGGTCATGGCGCTGTCAACGATCATGGTGAACTCCGCGGCGTCATGATGTAGCCCCAGTAAAATATCGGACTCGTCGATCACCCCGACTAGTCGCTCGCCATCCACCAGCACCGGCAGTTGCGAGACATCGGCCAGGCGCATGCGCTGGAAGGCGGTGAGCAAGGTGTCATCGGGGCTGACGCTGATAACCCGGCCATCTTCGAAGCGTCGGGCGATCAGGTCGCGCAAGTCGCCGTAGTGCTTGTAGTGCAATAGGCCGGCGTCCTGCATCCATTGGTCGTTATAGACTTTCGACAGATAGCGCGTGCCGGTGTCGCACACGAACGTGACCACGCGCTTGGGCACAGTCTGCTCGCGACAATAGCGCAAGGCGGCGGCGAGTAGGGTGCCGGTCGAGGACCCGCCGAGAATCCCTTCGGCCTTGAGCAGTTGACGGGCGTGGTCGAAGCTCTCTTCGTCATTGATGGAATAGGCGTGACGCACGCTGGAAAGATCGGCAATCGACGGGACAAAGTCTTCCCCGATGCCTTCCACGGCCCAGGAACCGGGGGTTTCCAACTGGCCGCTGCGGCTGTATTCGGCCATCACCGAGCCCACCGGGTCGGCCAGCACCATTTCCAGCTGGGGCTGCACGCGTTGGAAGAAACGGGTCAGGCCGGTGAGGGTACCGGCCGAGCCGACACCCACCACGATCGCGTCGACATCGTGCTGGGTCTGTGCCCAGATCTCCGGCGCGGTGCTGGTTTCGTGGGCCATGGGGTTGGCGGGGTTGTTGAACTGGTCGGCGAAAAACGAGCCGGGAATGTCGTTGGCCAGGCGTGCGGCCACGTCCTGGTAGTACTCGGGGTGGCCCTTGCCGACGTCGGAGCGGGTGATATGCACTTCGGCCCCCATGGCCTTGAGGTGCAGCACCTTTTCGGTGGACATCTTGTCGGGCACCACCAGCACCACGCGGTAGCCCTTGGCCCGGCCCACCAGCGCCAGGCCCAGGCCGGTGTTGCCGGCGGTGGCTTCGACGATGGTGCCTCCGGGGCGCAGGCGGCCGTCACGCTCGGCGGCGTCGATCATGGCCAGGCCGATGCGATCCTTGATCGAGCCGCCGGGGTTCTGCGATTCCAGTTTGAGAAATAGCGTGCAGAGGCCAGTGTCAAAGCGGCTGACCCGGACCAACGGTGTGTTGCCGATCAGCTCGAGTACGGCGGGGCGGGGTTGTACGGGCATGGGGTCACCTGGGGGCTGAAGGGGCCTAGGGGTCAACGTCCGGCTACGGCAGCCTCGATGGCGGCGACGTCGATCTTGGTCATGCTCATCATGGCGTCAAAGGCGCGCTTGGCGATGGCCGGGTCGGGATGGCTGATCGCTGCGCTCAACACACGCGGGGTGATCTGCCAAGACACGCCCCACTTGTCCTTGCACCAGCCACAGGCGCTGGCCTGGCCACCGTTATCGATAATGGCGTGCCAATAACGGTCGGTTTCAGCCTGGTCGTCCGTCGCTACCTGGAACGAAAACGCTTCAGTCTGCGGGAACACCGGGCCGCCATTGAGGCCCAGGCAGGCAACGCCCATTACCGTGAATTCGACGGTCAACACGTCGCCTTGCTTGCCCGAAGGGTAGTCGCACGGCGCAAGGTGCACGGCGTCGACGCGGCTGTCGGGAAAGGTGGCGGCATAGAAGGTCGCCGCCTCCTGGGCGGTGCCGCTGTACCAGAGGCATAGGGTATTTTTATGCTTCATCTCAACGCTCCACAGGGTTGATGGGTGCGTGGAGTTTAGACGACGCCAGCCATCACAGCTGTCGTTCGACCGCCGCCTTGTCGATCACTGACCAGACGTGCGCAAATCTGCCGTTGTCGACTTCGTAAAATACGTTTTCATCAAAGACCACCCGCTTGCCGTTGATCGGCAATCCGAAAAACTCCCCACGAGGGTGGACGTTGAAGTTAAGCCGGCTGGCAATCCTGGGCGGGTCGACCACCAGCAGTTGGATGCGAAACACCAGGTCGGGAATTTCGCGAAAGTCGCGCTCCAGCATGGCGCGATAACCCGCGAGCCCCACGACGGTGGCGTTGTAGGTGACGTCAGGCGCAACGAAATCACCCAGGTGCGCCCAATCCTGGCGGTTGAGGCAGTCGATGTAGCCGTTGTAGAGATCGGTGAGTTCGGTTTTGGTCATCGAATGTTTCCTCTCAAAGGGGGCTTTCCTGTTGCGGGCCAGGACGCTACTTGAGACAACGCATGAATGACATCCGCCGCCATCTTTTCAGCACTGCTCAACCCATCGACTCTGACAATCGGAACGGTTTGCTTCGACAACCACCGTTCGTGCCGCGCCCTGTTGCGCCCGGAAAAGGTCGGGTCGTCGTACCGCGAAGCCCATTCCTTGAAGGCCACATGGATCTCATGCATGTCGCCACCTGGCTCGAGTCTATCGCCATAGCGCTGTTTTTCACGTGCGGCCAGGCGTTCAAGGCGAACGGAGGTTGGCGTTGCAACAAACACAATCAGGTCGGCGTTTTTGATTAGTGCATCTCCCCACTCCGCACAAGAACCAGTGAGTATCCAATTGTCATCACCGAAGCGTTGCTGAATCAGCGCCACGCGCTCCTCGGGCGCACGTTTGGTTGTAAACGGTGGGTTAGTGGGTAGCCAATAAAAGTCATCGACATCGAAGTGACGAAGACTGAGTGAAGAGGCGAGGGCATGACCCAGTGTTGTCACGCCTGCACATGACGCGCCTGTGATGTGGATCCGCACTTTTCCCTCCGTATAACGTTGTTTATGAGGTCAGCACGAAGCGTTTGGACGTTTATGTTCGGGCCTCCAGCGCGCCTCATGATTGCGTTTGTTCAAGCTCGCTGGGCGTGTGACCCGCTTCGTCCCGAAGCGCAAGCCGATGGGTTTCTTTAACCATCCAGGTCAAAAAATCGCGGAGCAGACACGCAAATGCTTTTGGCTCAGCGCAAGGACTCTTCGCCTCAGACAAGAAAAAACAGACCTGCATTCCTTTGTCGGGATAGTGATGCACAAACAGCTCGACGTGCTCTTCCAACGTTTGTGGCCACATCAGGTCCTGTTCGACGCAAAGTAGTTGAGTCGAGCGGATGAGTTTGCGTGAGGCCTCTCGTTGCAAGCGCAGTGATTGCGCCGGCGTAGTCGTCTGATCGATAGCTTCGGCATAGCGTGCCAACACGGTCTCAAAGTCACCATTGACGGCAATGGCGATGTCACGCGACGGCTTGAACCGATCAAAGCGGTTGCTCAGGTCATTTCCCCACAAGCAACGACAGTGGTGCTTGAGCCAGTACCCCCAGCTCAACCGATTATCAGCCGCCAGTACTTCGGAGCGACTGCCGATGTCGAAATCGATTTTGATGACTTCAGCATGCTGACTTTCCAGCCTACGCTTTTTCGATTCGAGTATTTCCAGATCTTGTGATGTAGCAGCGCTTTGCAGCACAAGGGTCAGGTCAAGGTCGGAACCTCCTGGAATGGCGTCGCCTCGAGCAACACTGCCGTAGATATAGATTCCATCCAGCAGGGGGCTCGACTGCGTGAGCGTCGTGCAAACGTCCCGCAATAAATCCTGGAATTGTGGCTGCATCTCGACGTTGGACGGGGTGAGGATATAGCCGTCTTCATCAATGCCACGAGAATCAAGTCGTTCCATGAAGCCGTCCGTGAGTTGGAGTGAAAATAGGGGCGGACTGAAATTGTGGTCTGGACCTGGCTTTATTCCTTCAAACCCTGCGTGTCGTTGCAACGACAAATCCTAATGCCCTACCGATAGGTCGTCTGTTGTTGAGCACTTCGAACCATGACCGTCATCAGTTTTTCGTCTTCACGGGACATATTGAAGCGACCACTACCTCAAGTTCTCAATGTCCAAACAAGGCATTCATCAATGATTCGCAAGGCATTACCTACCGACGCAAGGGCGATTGCCCAGGTTCATATCTGCAGTTGGCAACAGGCCTATCGGGACTTGATGCCTGCCGAATACCTGACCTCGTTGCAAGCCACTCTGGCTCAGCGTGAGGTGTTTTGGGCTCGCTCGATTGAAGCGGGCGAATCCAACGTATGGGTGGCTGAGCTGGGCAAGCAGGTGGTTGGCTGGATCTCGGTCGGCGCCAGCCGTGATGAAGATGCCGCCCAGGGGCAGGTGGGTGAGGTCATGGCGATCTATGTGTTAGCCGGGTGCTGGCACACCGGTATCGGGCTCGCTTTGTGGAAAGCCGGCGAGCAGTCCTTGAGGGAGCAGGGCTTTCAGCGTTTGACGCTTTGGGTCCTGGTCGGTAATCAAAGAGCTATCCGGTTTTATCGCCGGGCCGGGTGCGTTGAGGAAGCGGGCAGCGAGCGCGATCTGCAGAGGGGCGGGACAGCACTGGTCGAGATGAGATACGGGTTGTCCTTTACCCCACCCCGGTAGTGAGCCCCGACGACATCATCCCGCCCGGCGTGCGGTCAACAGCACCGTCGCCGCAGCCGACAACAACCCTGCGCAGCAACGATTGAATATCCGCTTGCCCCGTGGCTCGGCAAACCAGCGGCGCATGTGCAGGCCCATGTAGGCATAAGCGCTGATGGCGATCCACTCCAGTGCCAGGAACAGTGCACCCAGTAGCGCGAACTGTGGCGTGATCGGTTGGCCGGGTACTACAAACTGTGGAAGGAAGGCGGTGAAGATCAGGATGGCTTTCGGGTTGCCTGCCGCCACCAGAAACTCCTGGCGTGCCAACCCCCACAAACCCACCTTGGCCGTACTCGCCTGCGCCTCTGCCTGGGGATTGGCCCGCCACAACTGAAACGCCAGATAAAACAGGTACGCCGCCCCCAGAATCTTGATCCCGTAGAACAACAACTCCGAGGTTTGCAGCACCACCGCCAAGCCTGCAGAGGCGAGGGCGATCATGCCGGCGAAAGCCAGCAGGCGGCCGATGCCGGCAAGGCAGGATATGCGGTAGCCGTAGCGTGTGGCGTTGCTCACGGACAGCAGGTTGTTGGGGCCTGGGGCCATGTTCAGGGCGAAGCAGGCGGGGAGGAAGAGGGTGAGGGTGGTGAGGTCCATGTGCACTCCAGTCGACTCGGGCAGAGGTGGTCACTAGGGTACGAGAGGGACGGGGGCCGTAACAACTGAACAACACAATTGCGCAGGGCTTGGCTTGATAAACAGATAGAGTTCGCTGTTCAGGGCGCGAGTTGTCTGCGCTGTAAAACGGAAAATCGACTCATGGATCATATTACCTATCGTACGGCCACGCCTGATGACGTTTCGTTGTGTATCCAAATCCGCGGGCTGACGAGAGAAAATGCATTTTCAGAAGAAGCGCTGCGTGCGCTGGGCATCACGGTCGAGTCCTGGAGTGCCGGCATCGTTGACGGCAGTTCTATCGGCGTTGTCGCCTGTGTGAACGGCAGGATAGTCGGGTATTGCTTTGGTGAGCGGAGCACCGGCGAAGTCACGGTGCTCGCGCTCCTTGGGGAATACGAAGGGCAAGGGATCGGCAAGTCCTTGCTGGGGCAAGTGACCGCTGAACTCCACCACGCAGGCTTTGAACGTTTGTTTCTGGCGTGTGCCAGCGACCCGAATGTACGCTCTTATGGTTTCTATCGGCACTTGGGCTGGACGTGGACAGGAGAGTGCGATGAAGAGGGTGACCATATTCTCGAGTTTGCGATTGCCGAGGGTGGTTTGAAATAGCCGGATTTTTTTCCGGCTATCGAGCTTTACAGATGATCCGCATCCACCACGGCCTTGGCGAACGCCTCGGGCGCTTCCTGGGGCAAGTTGTGGCCGATACCGCCATTGACCTGACGGAACTGGTACTTGCCGGTGAACCGCTTGGCATAGTCCTCCGGTTGCGGGTGCGGTGCGCCGTTGGCGTCGCCTTCCAGGGTGATGGTCGGCACGCCAATCGACGGCGAGGTGGCGAGTTGCTGCTCCAGTGCCGCGTACTGCGCCTCTCCCTGCACCAGCCCCAGACGCCAGCGGTAATTGAAGACGGTGATGGCGACGTGGTCGGGGTTGTCCAGGCCCTTGGCGCTGCGGTTGAAGGTGGCGTCGTCGAACTGCCATTGCGGAGAGGCGGTTTGCCAGATCAGCTTGGCGAAGTCGTGGGTGTTTTTCTGATAGCCCGCCGCGCCGCGCTCGGTGGCGAAGTAGAACTGGTACCACCATTGCAACTCGGCCTTGGGTGGCAACGGGTTCTTGCCGGCGGCCTGGTTGCCGATCAGGTAACCGCTGACCGACACCAGCGCCTTGACCCGCTCCGGCCACAGCGCCGAGACAATATCCGCCGAGCGTGCGCCCCAGTCATAACCCCCAAGCACCGCTTGCTGGATCTTCAGGGCATCCATGAAGTCGATCACATCCTGGGCCAACGCGGCGGGTTCGCCGTTGCGCAAGGTTTTATCCGACAGAAAACGCGTGTCGCCATAACCACGGGCGTAGGGGATCAGTACGCGATAACCCTTGGCTGCGAGCAGTGGGGCAACGTTGGCGTAGCTGTCGATATCGTAGGGCCAGCCGTGCAGCAGGATCACCGCCTGGCCGTTGGCCGGGCCGACTTCGGCGTAGGCCACCTCCAGCAGGCCTGCCTTGATGTGCTTGAGGGCACCGAAGCTGGGCTGGCTGACGGCGTGTGGAATATTGGTCTCAGGCATTTCGGCATTGGCCACGCCCACGGCGCCGAGTGGCGACAGGGCCAGGGCCAGGAACAGAGAGCGGCGGTTCAACTGAGAGTGCATGGCGAGCCTCCTACGGCTTGATGTGTGCCTGGCTCTCAGTTGAACGCCGGGTGGTATCTGGCGTGTGTCAGCAATGCGCCTCGGTTCAGGGGTTATGTATCGCAGTGGTCGCCATACACACTGCGATACAAAGACTCAGAAATCGACCTGCACACCCACGGTGCCTGATCGTCCGTTGACGGCATTGCTGTCGAGATTGCGGGTGTAACCCAACTCGCCGTAAACGCTGACATCCTGGGCGACCTTCAGCGTTGCGCCGACTTTGAGCTCCATTGTGGTGGATTTCTGCTCGGTATCGATGTCGGTCACGCCGTTGAACCTCACGGTATTCATGCCGGCGCTGGTATGCCAAACGTTGGCCCGCACATAGGGTTGCAGCGGCATGCCACGCACCTGGTAGTCACCCCGCAGCCGCGCGCCAAGGCGGGTGGTGACGTTGGTGTCGCTGTGGAACGTGATTGCGGAGGGACCGTCATTTTGACTATCCAGTGAGCTGCGCCCCACGATGAACTGACCCTGGGGTTCAAGTTCCCAATGTGGGCTGATGGAAAACGGCCAGCCGACTTCGGCCGAGGCCGTCACGTCGCGCCCCTTGACCTTCATCTTGATGCCCCGATCAGACTCGCTATGCCCGTCGATCCAGGACTTCATCAGCACCAGGTCGAGGTAGGCACGGTTGGCCCCAATCAACGTCCAATAGACGCCCAGGCTCTTGTTGCGCAAGGTGACGTCGCCGGCATTGTTGTCCTCAAAGCCGTCATTGAAGCCTTTGATACTGCCTTGCAAACGACCCTGGCCAACGAACAGGCCGGCGCGTTGGGTCTGGCCGGTGTCGTGAGCGTGGGCATAGAGATCGGTGCCCAGTTGGTAGCCGCTCCGCGCGCTGTTCAATGTGGGGTTCACCGTCCCGGTAAAACCCTGGCGACCATTGCTGCCATACACCCTGGCCCAGCCGGTGGGGAATACACCGGTCTGTCGCGGTTGGGCCTGGTCACCCTGGCGCTCGTGATAGGTGCCGAGCATGCCTTGCACCATTTGTTGCACGGCGGGATACAACACGGAATAGACGGGCACTTCCTCGCGGTAGAGCGGGATCGGCTTGACGACGGGATTAATCGGGGCCGCCGGGTCTACGGGCGTGACCACAGGGTTCGGCGGCAGCGGCGGGGTGCCCGGTACCGGCTCCGGTAGCGGGGTGACGATGACCGGGTCAGGCGGCGGCGTGACAGGGACGGTGTTGCGCAGGTAGTAATTCTGCTCCGTGCCTGGGGTGACGCCGCCCTTGAACAGGTAGTAATTGAAGGCGCCTGCGGATACCCCGGAGGAGGTAAAGGCAGTGCCAGCGCCGGTCGCGCCGTTGATCGCCTGCACCACCAGAATACCGTCTTGCAAGGTCGCAGCGCCTTTGCCGCCGAGTTTGGTGACGCTGAGGCTGGTGGTGCCGCTGAGGGTGCCTTGGCTCACCACCAGCTTGTCACTGGGCGAACCGTCGCCGTCCAATACGCTACTGAGCGCGAGCCGGCCACCGGTGCCGTTATAGTTACCATTGACGGTCAGACTGTGGGTGGCCGTGGGGTTGCCGGTCATGTCGATCAGCCCGCCGTTGTTCAGTGTGGCCAGTTGACCGCTGGTGAAGGAGCTGATGATACCCGTGTCCACCAACAGCGTGCTTGAGCCGTCGACTGTCATCGTGCCAGTTCCGGTGCCGCTGTCTCCCAGCACGAAGGTGCCGCCCAACTGCAGGCTTGAGTGGTTGTCGAGCAGCACTGTTTCCCAGTTGGTAAAGCGTTCGGGTGTGGCAACCTGGGTATTGTCGAAGGTCAGCTTGTCGTTGCCTGGGCCGCCATCCAATTGCGGTGTCGAGGACACGATGCTCTCGGTCAGATTCTGGAGCAAGGCAGTATCGTCATCGGCGCCCATCAGGATCGTTCCACGAATGAACCCGGCGTCGCGCCAGATGAAGGTGTCGTTGCCCGTACCGGCGAGAATCTGGCCCAGGATCTCTCCACCAGTGATCTGGATGAAATCTTGGCCGCCGCTGGTGCTGATATTGCCGCCGATACGTGCGGTGCCTGAAATCAGGATGGTGTCGTCGTCAAATCCGGTGACCAGGTTGGCGATAATCCTGCCGCCGCGCATATCAAATTCATTTTTCTCCAACCGCATATCCACTCGGTTGATGGTCCCGCCGGTCATCAGTGCCTTGTCGCCGCTTAATAAAGCCCCCGTGATCTCACCGCCGCTCATAAAGAACTGGTCGGTGCCATCTCCCTGGTCCACCGAAAGAACCTTACCTGCACTCATTGCAAAACTGTCGGCTCCCGAGCCTTGTAAAATGGCTCCCGCCTGTCCACCACTGATCTGCATCACATCCTGGCCTGCACCTTGGGTGACTGAGCCGGTGATGGTGCCCTTGTTCAGCCGGAAGATATTGGCGCCATCGCCCATATCCACCGAGCCATTGACCTGTGTGTCGGGTGCATCCAGTTGCACCAGGTCGCCGCCTGGCCCCAAGCGGATATTGCCGCTGATCACCGCATTACCACTGGGGAACAGCACCTGGTTATCGCCCGTCAAGGCGGTAATGCCAGGGGTGGTGCCGCTGGTGCAGGTGAAAATCTGGCCTGAAGGCCCGGGGCTCGTGGTACAGGCCCCTTGGGAAAGAAGCGGCCAGGTGGCGAGCATCGCTGATGCAGCAATGCCCAGGTAAAGCCTGGGTGAAGTTGGTGTGCGCATGATCCGCCCTCGCTCAAGAGGCTCGTTGTCCTGGTACCTGAGCAATCCAGGTAGGGTTCAGGCCATGACAACGTGAAGCGCGATACGGATCAGGGAATACGGGTTACCTGTTCGAAAACACCGGCCAATGCAAAGGGTTGGCATGGCTTTCTCGACTGCACCTCAACTTGTGCAGCACTTTGCGCACCTTAGTCGCAGTTCGCCAGGGGCACCACTGTCAGAAATAACAGGTATAGACGAGTGCCCAGCTAGACAAACACGATTTCATAAGGCTCGCGCATCCGTTCGAGCAGCACCTGGGCCATCATCGGGGCGAGGCCAATTTGCGGGTCGCCGGCCAACTGGCTGGCGTAGGCGTGCGCGGCGTGCAGCTTGCGCGCCACGCTCCAGCTGTCCAGCCGTACCTTGCGCGCGCGCTGCCAGGGAATCACCACGCCTTCCCGTGCCGACCAATGCCAGGCCCAGATGGGTAGTTCATACAACTGCGCACCTACCAGGCTGCACGCCTTGGCGCTGGCCCGGCCGACGGCATCGTGGTCTGCATTGCCGTCGCGGCGCCAGGTGGTGAAGACCACGTCGCCGGGTTGCAGGTAGCGGGCGATGAATTGGCTCATCGGCTGCTCGCGTGCAGGCAGCGCATTGTCGAGGAAGCCACCGCGAATCCATTTCAGGCTGTGCAAAGGCATGCCCAGGCGGCGCAGGGCTTCGACGCTTTCCTGTGGTCGTACCACGCTCAGGCGCCTGGCCGGCCATACGTTCGAGCCAGGATGGCTGGCACTGCCATCGGTGATGGAGATCAACTTCAGCGGATGCTCGCGGCTGCTGAGCAGTTGCAGCAAACCGCCACAGGCAAGGACTTCATCGCCAGGGTGGGGCGCAATCACCACCACGCGGGCGCCGGGCGGCACCAGTGAGGTCAAAGAAATGATGGGTATTTGCGCCAGTTGCGGCGCGCTGTTCCAGATTTGCGCGGGGCCGCGACGGCCTTCGCTTAACGAGGCAGGCTTCATGGGGGTGTCACATCCTTGTCGGTTGATGCGGGGTCGTGCCCGGTTGACGGGACGACTCCTTTTTATTCACCTCAGGCTCCTGCCTGTAGTGAGTGCGCGGCGTTCCAACCCTGGAACGCTGTGCAAGGCGTTATGAGCATAGACAAGGATCTAGCGCTTTTACATGTCGGCCCGGCGTTTTTTTACGCAAGCTGCACCAGGCTTTTCAGGTAGTCACCGAACCCGCCTTGGGCGCGACAATCCAGGCGTGCGCTGGTGATCACCTGCGGCGAATGGCTCCAGGCGATGGAGGCGCCGCAGCGTTCCAGGTTGCGCACCAACTGGACATCCTCATGGCACGCCAGCGGCTCGAAACCCCCGGCCTGTACGTAGGCACCGGCACTCACGCCCAGATTGGCGCCGTGGATATGCCGATGGCCGTCACGGGCCTCATACGCCTGGTGATAGCGAATTTGCGCCGCCGGGTCGAAACCTTCGCTCCAGGCATCCACCGTGACCGTGCCGCACACCGCATCCACGCCCAGCGCCAGTTGCGCCACCAACCAATCGGGGGCGACGCGGCTGTCGGCGTCCGTGCAGCCGATCCATCGCGCGCCTTGGTTGAGCAAGTGTCGCGCGCCAACGCCGCGAGCTTGCCCGACATTGCGCGCCTGCACTTGCAGGCTGTGCACCTGGTACGCCTGGGCAATCGATGCGCTGGCGTCGCTGCAACTGTCGAGCACCACGAGGATGTGTACCGCCTCGCCGAGCAAGCCTGGGTGACTGGCCGCGATCATCGCCGCCTTCAAGCACTCGCCCAACAACTTTTCTTCGTTATGGACCGGGATCAAAATGCCGATCATCGCAGGCCCTCATGGCTTGCGACCGAGGTGCCATCGCGGCTCCACAGGTCGAGTAGAAAATCCTCTTCGTGATGCTGCACCACCGGATGCATGCCCAGTCGCTGCTGGAGCAGGGCGTGCACCTGTTCAGCGGTCTGCGGGCAACCCTCGATAAGCGGCCGCCAGTGGCAGGCCAGCAGTTGGCCGTTGGGGGCCAGTGAGGCGAGGGCGCAGTCAATCAGACGGCGCAGATCAGCTGCGTCCAGGTAGTAGCCCAACTCGCTGAGTACGATCAACTCGAACTGGCCGGTCGGCCATTGTTCGGGCAGGCGGCGTTGCTGCACCTGGGCGTGGGGAAAAGCCGAGAGACGCGTCCTGGCCAGGCCCACAGCCGTCGCTGCGGTGTCGCAACACACCAGTTGATCGCAGCGCGTGGCCAGTTCGGCGCTCAGTTCGCCGTTGGCACAGCCGGGTTCGAAGATCGATGCGTAGTGCGCTCGTGTGAGCACGGCCAGGGTCAGGGCGCGCTTGCGCTGTTCATACCAGCGTTGACGAAAGGCCCAGGGGTCGTCGTTGCCGGCAAATAGTTGGTCGAAATACGGGGTGGCCACGCTCATACAAACACCACTTCAAAAGGTTGCAGCAAGCGTTCCACCACATAAGGCGCCAGCACCGGGGCCAAGCCCGCCTGCGGGTCGCCCTCCAGTTGGCTGGCAAAGGCGTGGATGGCGTGACGCTTGCGGGCGACCGCCTGGGGCGTCATCGGGATCTTGCGGGCGCGGTGCCAGGGCACCTGACTGTCTTCGGGGGTGGCCCAGTGCCAAGTCCACACCGGCAATTCGTACAAGGTTGCGCCCACGGCCTGGGCCGCTTGGGCGCTGGCACGACCGACCGCTTCATGATCGCAATGACCGTCCTCACGCCAGGTGGTGAATACCACGTCGCTGGGCTTTAGGTAGCGCTGGATGAACGCGGCCAATTGCGCTTCCCGCGCCGCGACCTGGCTGTCGGCAAAGCCCGCCCGCAGCCATTTCAAGCTGTGCAGCGGCAGGCCAAGGCGGTGCAGGGCCTGGGCCGACTCCTGCGGGCGCACCACGCTCAAGCGTTCCACCGGCCAGCGCCGCGAGCCCGGATGACTGGCGCTGCCGTCGGTGACGGAAATCAACTGAATGGGCCGCTCCAACGTCGCGAGGACCTGCATCAGGCCGCCACACCCGAGCACTTCATCGTCCGGGTGGGGTGCGATGATCACGGCGCGATGGCCTTCGGGCACCAACTGTTCGACGCTGACCACCGGCAACTCGGCCAGGCGCGTCGATGCCTGCCATTGATGCAACGGCGTGCCTTGGCCGACGATCGGATTGGGTCTCATAACTGCCACCTTCCTGTGGGTTCGCCTGCGACCTGTTCACCCAGGGCGGCCAGGTCGCGTTCGGCGTGACTTTGACGCACATACACCGGCAGATCCGCGATCAACTGGGCGAAGTGCGGGTCCTTGCAATAAGGCCCCGCGCCCACGGCCCGGCCGACGTGGTGGATCACCTGTTCAACGGTGTCCTCAATGCAGGCGCGTGTCTGTTGAGCCAACAGCCGCGCATCGGCGTTCGGCTGCCGGTCGATCTGTTCGGCACTGGCGCGCAGTACACACGCGGCGCTGTTCAAGGCACTGTCGACCGCGCCGAGATGGGCGAGGGCGTGAGGTTCGGGGCGTTTTGCACACTGCTCACGCAGCACCTCAGCCAGGCGTTGTGCGGCGCCATACCAACAGGCGGCGATCCCGATCCCGCCTTGCCAGAAACCCGGGCGTGACAGGTAATCGCCCGGGCCACCGACCGCGAGGCCGCGGGCCTCGTTGAAGACGATTTCGACACTGCCGGTAGCCGCCATGCCGACGGCATCCCAGCCCTCGTCGGTCACGGTGATGCCGGGTTGATCCATGGCCACCGCGACCAATTGCTGGCGATCATGCTCATCCCAGGCCGTCAGCAACCCGTGGCTGACCACCGCCGCGCCGGAGCACCAAGCCTTGCGCCCGTCGATCAGCAACCGGTGCCCGTCACGCCGCACCCGCACCTTCGCGGTGGGCGGCTCGGCGGCCCACATGCCCCAGGTGCTGCCCAAGGGCGGCGCGGGGCTGTGCAGCTCGGCGATGATCGCCAAGGCATCGGTATGCCCTTCGAACAACTTGCACAGGCGCAAATCATGCCCAGCCACTTGAGCCAGGCGGCTGAAGCGCGCCAATGTCGCGCCGCCGCCGGGCAACGGCAGCTGGTCCAGGCCTTCCTCCTGCAGCGCCCTCAGCGCCTGGCCGAGGGCCTGCGTATCCGCATAGCCCTGATAGCCTTGAAGGAAATGATGCAACGCCATGTCACACCTCGTCGTCGCGCTGCAGTTCGAACAGCAGCAGTGAACGTCCCGTCACCGCGTACTCGTGGTCGAAATCAAAGCGCTCCTGGCCACGTACCGCGGGTTGATTGGTGTCGAGCAGGCAGGTCCAGCATTCACCTTCAGGCACCGGCGGCAGACGGAAATTGACCATGTCGTGGTGCGCGTTGACCACCAGCAGCAAGGTGGCGTCGGCACCCGCGCGGCGAATCCCGGTTTCCTGGGCGCGGCCATCCATCAACATGCCCAGGCAACGGCCGTGGCTTTCCTGCCATTGTTCGGTGCTCATCTCATTGCCGTCCGGCGCCAGCCATGTGACGTCTTTCACACCGATATCTTCGTTGTAGTCGCCCACCAGGAAGCGGCCCCGACGCAGGATAGGGTAGGCCAGACGCAACTTGATCAAGCGTTTGACGAACTTGAGCAGTGCCTTGCCGTCATCGTCCAGGTCCCAGTTGACCCAGCCGATCTCGCTGTCCTGGCAATACGCGTTGTTGTTGCCGTGTTGGGTGCGCGCAAACTCGTCGCCGGCCACAATCATGGGCGTGCCCTGGGCCAGCAGCAGGGTGGCGAAGAAGTTACGCATCTGGCGCAGGCGCAGCGCGTTGATTTCCGGATCATCGGTGGGGCCTTCGACGCCATGGTTCCATGACAGGTTGTTGTTGCTGCCGTCCTGGTTATTCTCGTCGTTGGCTTCGTTGTGCTTGTCGTTATAGGAGACCAGATCGTGCAGGGTGAAACCGTCGTGGGCGGTGATGAAGTTCACCGAGCTGTACGGCCGGCGGCCCCGATGGTTGAACATCTCACCGGAGGCGGTCATGCGCCCGGCGAAATCCGCCAGTTGGCCATCGTCGCCTTTCCAGAAGGCGCGCACGGTATCGCGGAAGCGGTCGTTCCATTCCACCCAGCCCGGTGGGAAGTTGCCGACTTGATAACCGCCTGGGCCGCAGTCCCATGGCTCGGCAATCAGTTTCAGCTGGCGCAGCACCGGATCCTGGCGGCAGGCGACCAGGAAGCTGTGGCGCTCGTCGAAGCCGTCACGGTAGCGCCCGAGGATCGTCGCCAGATCGAAGCGGAAGCCGTCGACGTGCATCTCGTTGGCCCAGTAACGCAAGGAGTCGGTGACCATTTGCAGGACGCACGGATGGCTCAGATCCAGGGTGTTGCCGGTACCGGAGTCGTTGATGTAGAAGCGCTTGTCGTCGGGCATCAGCCGGTAGTAGGAGGCGTTGTCGATACCGCGCATGGACAGGGTCGGGCCGCGTTCGTTGCCTTCGGCGGTGTGGTTGTAGACCACGTCGAGGATTACTTCCAGCTTCTGCTCGTGCAGGTGCGCGACCATCTCCTTGAATTCTGCGATCTTGCCGCTGGCCAGGTAACGCGGGTCGGGGGCAAAGAACGCGATGCTGTTGTAGCCCCAATAGTTGGTCATGCCTTTTTGCAGCAGGTGTTGGTCGTTGACGAACGCATGCACAGGCAGCAACTCGACCGACGATACGCCCAATTGGCGGATGTGCTTGAGCACATCGTCGTTCATCAACCCGGCGCAGGTGCCGCGTACCGAGTCGCCCACCGAGGGGTGGCGCATGCTGATGCCGCGCAGGTGGGTCTCGTAGATGATCGTGCGGTCCCACGGCACACGCACCGGTTGGTCGTTGCCCCAGGTGTGTGCCGGGTCAATCACCTTGCACTTGGGTACGAAGGGCGCGCTGTCGCGTTCGTCGAAACTGAGGTCATCGTCCGGATGGCCGATGGTGTAGCCGAACAGCGCCTCGGACCATTTGAGTTCGCCCACCAGCTGCTTGGCGTAGGGGTCGATCAGCAATTTATTGTGGTTGAAGCGATGGCCGTTGGCCGGGTCATAGGGGCCGTACACCCGGTAGCCATAGATCAGCCCGGGGTGGGCGTCGGGCAGGTAGCCGTGGAAGATCTCGTCGGTGTATTCGGGCAGTTCGATACGCTCCAGCTCGACCTCGCCTGTGTCGTCGAACAGGCATAACTCCACCTTGGTGGCGTTGGCCGAGAACAGCGCGAAGTTGACGCCCAGACCGTCCCAGGTGGCGCCCAGAGGGAAGGGCAAGCCTTCACGGATTCGCGACGGCTCATTGCCCGACGTCGATGGGGTCTTTTGGGGTTTGCTCATTCGATGTTGCTCCTGCAAGGGTCTTTTTCCGGGCCGAACGAAACCGCGCTGACGAGGGTTCAGCTGAGAAGTTTGAAAAGTGAGTTCACCTCCTGCCAGCGAAACCGGCAGAAGGCTTATGGCGTCACGGGGTTACGGCTTGGGCTTTTTCGGCGCCGCCGGTTTCTTGGCCGGCGGCGGTGCCGGTTTGCTTGCCGCCGCCGGTTTGGCTTTTGCCGCAGGCGGCTTGGCTGCGGCCTTGGGCTTGGCGGCAGGTTTAGGTTTGCTCGGGGTCAGTGCTTCGGCTTCCGCCAACTTGCGCGCCATCTCCCAGTGGCGTGCGTCCTCGCCGTGAGGTTTGCCCTCAGACTCCCAGATCTGATGCGCCAGTTCGCGAATTCGTTTGTCGTCAGTACTCATCACAATGTTCCTCGCAGAGAGTTTTCAGCTTTCTTGATCATCAGGATTGATAAAGACATTGACCGGGAATCCCCCCAGGGCAGTGCTGATCAGCAGCTCCTCGTTGGTTGTGACTGCGCCTGTATGAAAAAGTCCCTTCCAGTTTTGTGTTGCGCCGGTAAACGGTAATTTCACCCGCGTATCGCCCCAAACCCGCGCAGGAATATGCGGCCGTTCACTGTTTTCAAGCAGGCGATGGGGCCAGCGTGGCACCACCACCAGTACGCGTTTGCCCTGCTGTTCGCGGTAGAACGCGACCACGTGTTCGGCATGGGTGCCCTCGACCTCCAAGGGCGTGTAGCTGCCCCGGCTGAACACTTCGGGGTGGGCCTTGCGCAAGGCCAGTACCTGGGCGATAACCGCTTGTTTGATACGCCCATCGCGCCAGTTGGACAAGCCTTCTTCGATGCCCGGTGGTGCTTGCAACGCCCGTTGTCGTACGTTGAAATCCACCGGACGGCGGTTGTCCGGGTCCACCAGGCTGAAGTCCCAGAACTCATCGCCCTGGTACAGGTCCGGCACCCCCGGCACGGTAAGGCGAAGCAAGGTTTGCGCCAGACCATTCAAGGCGCCGGCCGGTGCGATGGTCTCGGCGGCTTGCGCCAGCGCAGTGCGTAATGGCTGGCCTTCAGGGCTGAGCAACAGGCGCGACAGGAACGTTTCAACCCCTTTCTCATAGGCTTCGTTCGGTGCGCTCCAACTGCTCTGCAACTTGGCCTCGCGCAGGGCCTTCTGTTGCCATTGCCAGAGTCGTTGCTGGTAGCCCTCGAGGTCAGGGTTGGCGTCCAGCGGCCAACTGCCGAGCAGTACTTGATAAAGGATCAGTTCATCGCCGGCCGAGGGGCCATTGCCATCCTCGCGTAACGGCGTCGCCAGGTGGCGCCAGTGCTGCACTTGTTCGGCGTACCACGGTGCGCACTCGCTGATCACCGCCAGGCGCGCACGACTGTCTTCACCGCGTTTATGGTCATGCGTGGCGGTGGCCAGCAGGTTATCGGGAAAGCTCTGCAAGCGTTGTTGGTTGGCGGCGTGAAAGTCGGCCAGGGAGGCGCTGAACTGCTCAGTGCTGAAGCCCACATCGTTACGCGACAGCAACACCGCCGACCGATAAAACGCAGTGTCCTCCACCGCCTTGGCCGCTGCCGGCGAGGTCAGCTGCTGGAAGCGCACGCAGGCATGCTTGAGTATCTTGCGCTCGCGCCCGCGCGGGCGATTGCGCCAAGGCTGGCCGCCCAACCAGTTTTCCAGGTGGTCAAGCACCGGCCAGTCACCTTCACTCAGGATCTCGCGGGCGCCGCTCATGGCGTGCTGGAAGACACGCTCATCGTCGGCACTGCGGCCCTGGGCGCTGATATAAGTGCGATACACCGGGAAGTGCACGATCAGCGCCTGCAACGCACGGCGGATCGCGCCCAGTGTCAGGTCGCGCGTCATCACATCGTCGCGGGCCACTTGCAACAGTGCCTGGGCGACGCTTTCAAAGTCGCCGGCCAGGGAGCCGTTGAGGATTTGCTGGCGCGCCAGCCACGCCTCTTCGATGAATGCCGAGGGGCGTTCGCTATGGTGCGTCCATAATTGCGCCAGCGGCTCAAAGCCTTGCGGGTCATGTTGCAGCAGTGACAGCTGGTTCATGAATTCATAGCCGGTGGTTCCGTCCACCTGCCAGTCCTGGCGCAGGGTTTCGCCTTCGCCCAGAATCTTTTCCACGAAGATCGGCACGTGCCGCCCGGGCGCCAGCGCATCCACTCGACGACGCAACTTGCGGCAGTAGCCCCGTGGGTCGGCCAGGCCGTCGACATGGTCAATGCGCAAGCCGTCCACCAGACCCTGGCTGATCAGTTCGAAGATCTTGGCGTGGGTGGCCTCGAACACGGCGCTGCGCTCGACGCGCAGGCCACCCAGTTCGTTCACGTCGAAGAAGCGTCGCCAGTTGATGTCGTCGGCGGCGGTACGCCAGCTGGCCAGGCGGTAGGTCTGTTGTTCCAGTAACTGGTGCAGTTGCTCGAAGCCCTCAGGCGTACGGCTGTCGAATGCCTTGAGCCGCTGTTCGATGGCCGGCGACACTGCGCTCGCGCGCTCGGCAAGCGCCTGCTTGAGCGCGGCCGCTTCGCGGTAGGCATCGTCCTGATAGGCGAGGGCGCTGAAACGGTCGGCCAGTGGCTTGAGCGATTCATCGTGGCCGAGAATCACGCCATAATCTCTCGGGCAGATCGGAAAGCGATGTTCGTAATGCTCGACGTAGAAAGCGCCGTGTTCAGTATCGAAATGCAGGGTCAGCGTGCCGCTTTGCAAGGCTTCGCCGTAGTCGCTGCCCAGGAACGGCATCAACAGTTGGCCCTTGAGCAGCGGGTCGGGGGAGTGCCACTGGATATCGAAGAATTCGCTGTAGGGGCTCAGGCGGCCCCACTCCAGCAAGTCCAGCCACCAGGGGTTGTCGGCACCGCCGACGGCCATGTGGTTGGAGACGATATCCAGGATCAACCCCATCCCGTGCTCACGCAAGGTGGCCACGAGGCGGTGCAGGGCAGGCTCGCCGCCCAGCTCCGGGTTGATGCGGGTGGGGTCGACGACATCGTACCCGTGCATGGAGCCGGCCCGGGCGCAGAGCAGTGGTGAGGCGTATAGATGGCTGATGCCCAGCCGGGCGAAATACGGCACCAGCGGCACCGCATCATCGAGGGTGAAACCTTTATGAAATTGCAGGCGTTGGGTGGCGCGTAAAGGGAATGCTTTCATCGGTCACGCTCGTGGGCCTGGTTACGGGCTACGGCCAGCAGTTCTAGGCGGCGGGCGGCACCGGCATTGTCGAGTAGGCTGGACGCCTCGCCGGGCAGGCGGCGGCGCCAATTGGGGTGGGTGTCGGTGGTACCGGGCAGGTTGGCCTGCTCTTCCAGGCCCAGCGCGTCCTCCAGTGGCAGCAGCACCAACGGTGCACGGGTGTGGCCCAGGTAGCGTACGCTGGCGTCGATCATATGGTCGGTCTCATTGCGGATCTCATCGACGAAATTCTGCGGGTCCTGGCTCAACGCCTGACGCAACGCCTGGCGTTCACGCAGGCGGTGTTCGCTCCATTGCTCCACGGTGGGGGCATCGATCAGGCCCAGTTGGATATTCCATTCGATATCGCGGCTGTGCCACCAGCCGTTGAGGGTCGGCAAATCATGGGTGCTGGTGGTGGCCAGGGCGTTATCCGGCCAGTCGAGAATCGGTTTGAATTGGCCATCGTGATGCTGTTCGAACAACAGCACGCGCATGCCAAGGATCGAGCGGCCGCTGAGTTTTTCCCGCAGGCCGTCGGGCACCGTGCCCAGGTCTTCACCCAGCACAATGGCCTGGTGGCGATGGGACTCCAGGGCCAACAGGCGCAGCATGTCATCCACCGGGTAATACAGGTAAGCCCCGTCACGTGGCGACGCGCCGTTGGGGATCACCCACAGGCGTTGCAGGCCCATCACATGGTCGATACGCAGGCCGCCGGCATGTGCGAAGTTGGCCCGCAGCATCTCGATGAAAGCGCGGAAACCGTTGCGCTTGAGGCCCTCCGGGGAGAATGCGGAGATGCCCCAGCCTTGGCCCGCGCGGTTAAGGATGTCCGGTGGTGCTCCCACGGTGAGGTCGGCCAGCAGTTCATCCTGGCGGCTCCACGCCTGGCTGCCGCCGCCGTCGGCGCCGACGGCCAGGTCAGCGATCAGGCCAACGCCCATGCCGCTGCCCCGGGCGGCTTGCTGTGCCCGTTGCAGGCTACGGGCGATCAGCCATTGGCAGAAGGCGAAGTAGCCGATCTCGTCGCGGTGTTCCTCGGCGAACTGGGCCAGGGCCGGGCTCTGCGGGGTACGCCAGTCTTGTGGCCAGTGGCGCCAGTCGAGATCTTCGCCGGCAGCGGCGCGCTGGGCTTGCACGGCTTCGAAGCGGCAGTGGTTTTCCAGGGCTTCACCGCCGGTCTGGCGGAAACTGAGGAAGTCGGCGTGTTGCGGGTGCTCGCCCTGGCGGAAATCTTCATACAGCGTGCGCAGCAAGCGTTGCTTGGCCTTGGCGGCGGCGGGCCAGTCGATCAGCGGCAGTTGCTCAAGGGCATGCAGTTCCTCTTCCAACCCGGCGGCGGCAATCGCGTTGCGTACTTCACGCTCGCCCAGGATGCACGCCGGGGAGGCATACAGGCTGTTGAGAAACAGGCGGCTGGACGGTGAATAAGGGCTGTAGCGCTCGGTGTCGGCGCTGAACATGGCGTGCATCGGGCTGATCGCCAGGGCGTCGGCACCGCGTTCGGCGGCGGAACGGACCAGATGCTCCAGGGCCAGGGTGTCGCCAAAACCGCCGTCACCGAGGCGCCGCAGGCCATACAGTTGGGCGCTCAGGCCCCAGGCGCGGGCGGGACGGCTGTCAACCGCTTCGGCCACGCTGTAGCAGTGGGCAGGGGCCACGGCGAGAGTGAAGGTCTGGTCGGCGATATGCACGCAGTGGTAGCCCAGGGCAATGATGCCAGGCAGCACGGCGTTACCGTCGAGGCGCAACTCCAGGGTTTCACCCTGTTCCAGGCTGACCCGGCAGGGCGTGTCCGGCGCGAAGTAGCGCGCCAGGTCCAAGGGCTCACCGGAGTCGATGGTCATGAGGGGTGGCAGGTGCTTGTCTTGTTGCACCTGCTCAAGTTCCAGCAGGCTGGCGTCGATCTCGGCATCGGTGTCGGCCGGGTGGCCCAGGCCTTTGAGCACCGCGCGCAGGGCGTCGGGTTTCACATGTTGCGGGCGGCCGTTGGCGTCGATCCAATCGACGGCCAGGCCCGCGCGGCTGGCGAGGATTTCCAGGTTCGCTTCGCTCAAGGGTGATCTCCAACAGGGGTTAGGAAGACGCGTGCGCTGAGGGGCGCCAGAAGCGCGCCCTGATTGGCCGGCGTTTGGAAAAGACAGGCGTGCGGCGCTGCGTGTTCGAGGGGCTCGGCGCTCAGGTTGAGGTCGATTTGCAACAGGCTGCCGTTGCCCAGCCGCCAGCGGGCGCTGACGGCGCCTTCGGCCAGCACCCGTGCCCCGAGAGCCACGCAGCCGGGCAAGTGGGGCACGATATGTTGGTGACGCAGGCTCAGCAGTTGCCGGTAGAGCTGGGTGTGTTCGTTCTCGCTAAACGAAGGGATCGAACGCTGGAAGGTTGTCAGCGCATTGGGATCGGGAATCCGCTCACGCTGTTCAGGGTCATTGAAGGCGGCGAAGTCGGCAAACTCATTGCGCCGGCCTTCGCGTACCGCCTCAGCCAGTTCGCCGTGATGATCGGTGAAAAACAGGAAGGGTTCTTCGGCCGCCACCTCATCGCCCATGAACACCAAAGGGATCATCGGCGACAGCAGCAATAACGTGGTGGCGGCTTTCAGGGCCTGGGGCGAACACAACTGATGCAGGCGTTCACCCAAGGCGCGATTGCCGATCTGGTCATGGTTCTGCAAGAACAGTACGAAGGCACTCGGCGGCAGGTGCCCGCTGGGCTCACCGCGAGGGTCGCCGTGGCGGTTGGCCTGCCCCTGGTAGATAAAACCTTCGCTCAGGCAGCGAGCCAACTGGGCCGTGGTGTCTGCGGCAAAGTCGCGGTAATAGGCATCGGTCTCGCCGGTCAGCAGCACATGCAGGGCATTGTGGCCGTCGTCGTTCCATTGCGCATCGAAATCCTGTTCCAGCAGGTTGGCCTGGTTGTGCTCGTTTTCCAGCACCAGCCACACCTGGCGGCCCAGGTCGACCTGTTCGCGCACACGCTGCGCCAACGCGTGCAGGAACCCGGGGTTGTCGATGGCGTGCACGGCGTCCAGGCGCAAGCCGTCGAAGCGATATTCCAGCAGCCACATCAGCGCGTTATCGAGGAAGAAGTCGCGTACTTCCCGGCGATCGAAATCGATCCCGGCGCCCCAGGGCGTGTGCACGTCCTCTTGAAAGAACGCCTTGGCGTATTGGCCCAGATAGTTACCGTCGGGTCCGAAGTGGTTGTAGACCACATCGAGAATCACCGCCAGACCGTGTCCATGGGCGCTGTCGATCAGGTGCTTGAGTTGTTCGGGCGTGCCGTAGGAGGCCTGCGGTGCGTAGGGCAGCACCCCGTCGTAGCCCCAATTGCGCTCGCCGGGAAACTGCGCCAAGGGCATCAGCTCGATAGCGGTGAAGCCTAGTTCAGCCAGGCGTGGCAGGTGTTTTTCAACGGCGGCGTAGCCACCCAGTGCCCCGACATGCAGCTCATAGATCACCGCTTCGTGCCAGGGCCGGCCTTGCCAGTGGCTGTTCTGCCAGGGGTAAGCGAGCGGGTCGACGACCCGGCTCCAACCGTGAACATCCGAGGCCTGCGCCCTGGACGCCGGGTCGGGGACATCGGTTTCACCGTCGATGTTGTAGCGGTAGCAAGTGCCCGCCGGGCACTTGACCTCTACTTCGAACCAGCCATCTGCCTGGGGCAGCATGGCAATGGATTTTCCGTCTTTGAATTCAACGCTGACATAAAACGCGTCTGGCGCCCACAAGGCAAAACGCGTGTGTTGCGCGTCCAGCATGATTGCACCGTGGGGCCAGGTTTCCAGAGTCCATGACGGCATCTGTGAAGACCTCCCTTGATTACTTGGCCGATTTCCCTAAAGCCTTGGCCACCAGTTGTTCGTAGAGTTCGGCGTAGGGTTCCACGGCCTGGCACCAGTTGAACGGTTGAGTCATGGCGCGGCTGCGCATCGCATTGAGCAAACCGGGGAAGGCAAATACCTTGAAGGCGCGGGTGAGGGCGGCTTTATAGCTGTCCACCGTGGATTCATTGAACAGGAAGCCGGTCACGCCATCTTCGATAGTGTCGGCCAGGCCGCCGGTATTGCGCGCCACCGGCAGCGAGCCGAAGCGCTGCGCGTACATCTGGCTCAGGCCGCAGGGTTCGTAGCGCGATGGCATCAACAGGAAATCGCTGCCGGCGAACATGCGGCGGGCATCGGTTTCGTTGAAGCCGATCCGCACGCCCACTTGACCGGGAAAGCGCAGGGCCAGCTCGCGCATGGCCTGTTCTTCTTCCGGCTCGCCACGCCCGATAATGGCGATCTGGCCGCCGTTTTCGACGATAAAGCTGGCCACCGCCTCGGTGAGGTCCAGGCCTTTCTGATAGACCAGGCGCGAGACCACGGCGAACAACGGGCCGGTGGAGTCGTGCAGGCCGAACAGTTCGCGCACATGGGCGGCGTTGATGGCCTTGCCGTTCCAGTCACCGATATTGAAGTTGTGGACCAGGTGGGTGTCGGTGGACGTTTCCCAGCTTTCATCAATGCCGTTGGGAATACCGCTGAGCAGACCCTGTTGGGTCTTGCTGGCCAAAAAGCCATCCAGGCCGCAGCCGAATTCGGGGGTAGTGATTTCCTGGGCGTAGGTGGCACTCACCGTGGTGATATGGCTTGAATAGGCCATGCCCGCCTTGAGGAACGACATCTTGCCGTAGAACTCCATGCCTTCCTGTTGCAGGGCATGCGGCGGAATCCCCAGCTCCGGGGTGGACGCCAGGCTGACGACGCCCTGATACGCCAGGTTGTGAATGGTGAACAGGGTCGGCGTGCGTGACCCGCGCCAGTGCATGTAGGCCGGGGCCAGGCCCGCCGGCCAGTCGTGGGCGTGCACCAGGTCCGGGCACCAGTGGATCTGCGCGAGGTTGGCGGCGATGTCGGCGGCGGCCAGGCCCAGGCGGGCGAAGCGGATATGGTTGTCCGGCCAGTCGCGGCCGTTATTGGCGCCGTAGGGCGTGCCTTCACGCTCGTAGAGTTCGGGGCAGATCAGCACGTAGATGACCAGCCCATCCTTGAGGTCCATGCGTCCGATCTTGCACGGCGGCAGCGCGGCGTGACCGCCCAGCTCGCCAATGATATGAATCGGGTTGTCGCTCTCCATCACTTGCGGATAACCCGGGATCAACACTCGCACATCGTGCAGATGCGCCATGGCGCGGGGCAGGGCGGCAGACACATCGCCCAGGCCGCCGGTCTTCACCAGGTCGGCGAATTCGGAGGTGACGAAGAGGACTTTTTTACGATTGGGGTTGTGACTCACGACCGGCCGCACCGTGTTGATGTCAACTAAAGAGCTCGCCCCGCCAACTGGCTGACTAACACGTTCTCCCTGAATACTTGAAACGGCACTGATCATAGTTCTCTCCACGTGTAGGGTCGGTTAGTGGCCCGCTGCCACTAGCTCGATGACCGCATCCTGCGGCCACGCGCACAAGTGCAATACAATTCTGGCAAGGCTTATGCCAGTTGCACGGTTGGCAGAAATAGATTGGATGGGCGGGCATCGGGGTGTTAATCCAGTGTGCTCGCCCTACCTTAAAACTTGACCAGTGGCCGAGTTGGAAAGTTTAGATTTTTTGCGGGGTTTTTGTTTTGGAACGGACCCATCGGTCATGAGTCTAGGACAGATCCCAGAGCCTGTAGGCTTTCTAAGGAAATTTTGTAGGACAAAAAACTTCTAACCCCAAAACCGCAGGTTGTAGTGAGCGGGCTTGCCCCGCGCTGGAGTGCGAAGCGCTCCCATTCATTTTCCGTCGGCAGTACCGGGGTAAGGCCATCAAAATGCCCCACCCCAGTGCAAACCCGCTCCCAGCATTGGTGCAGGGGGCGTCAGCCCAGCACGCGAATGGGCGTACCGGCCGCCCAAGCTTGAACATCCTCGATCATCTGCTGATAGAACTGCCGGTAATTCTGCTCGCTCACATAACCGATATGGGGCGTGGCCAATACGTTGGGCAGGCGGCGGAAGGGGTGGTCCGCCGGTAGTGGCTCTTCGCCGTATACGTCCAGGGCGGCCCCGGCCAAGCGGCCACTTTCCAGCGCGGCCACCAGCGCCCGTTCATCCACAATCGGCCCGCGTGCGGTGTTCACCAAGCGTGCCGTCGGTTTCATCCAGCCCAGCGCCTGGGCGTCGACCAGCCCGCGGCTGCGCTCGCTGAGTACCAAGTGCACGCTGAGGATGTCGGCTTGTTCAAACAGCGCCTGTTTGCTGACCCAGGTTACACCGCATTGCGCGGCCCGTTCCGGGGTCAGGTTTTCACTCCAGGCGATGACGCGCATACCGAACACCTGGGCAAACTGCGCGACTTTCTGGCCAATGCTGCCCAGGCCGAGAATGCCCAGGGTCTTGCCATACAAGTCGCCGCCCAGGCCGACTTGCCAGCCGCCGGCACGCAACGAGTTGGCTTCGGCCAGCAGGTTGCGGGTGGCGGCCATGATCAAGGCCCAGGTCAATTCCGGCGCTGCCTGTTTATAGCTGTCGGTGCCGCACACCTGAATGCCCAGGGCCTGGGCGGCGGCAATGTCGATAGCGGCATTGCGCATGCCGCCGGTCACCAGCAGCTTGAGATCAGGCAGGCCCTGCAGCAGCGCCTTATCGAAGGTGGAGCGCTCACGCATCACGCAGATCACCTCGAAGCCCTTCAAGCGTTCGATCATCGTCGCGGTGTCTGCCGGGTAGTCGTGCAGGAAGTGCACCTGGCCAACTGGCGCCAGCCCTGACCAATCCACCACGCCACTGGCCACCTGCTGCCAATCATCAATGACTGCTATCTGTAATGACATTCACCCGTGCCTCGATCAAATGGGATTAAAGGGCGTTCAAACCCTGCAACAGTGCCGCGTGAAACTGGGCCGGTTCCTCCATTTGCGGTGCGTGCCCCAGCCCGGGGAACTCCACCAGGGTTGCGTGGGGGATCAACTGGGCCACCTGCTTGCCCAACACGGCGTAGTTGCCGATCTTCGCCTTGACCTCAGGTGGCGCAAGGTCCTTGCCGATTGCCGTGGTATCGGCGGTGCCGATCAGCAGCAGGGTAGGCATCTGCAAGTCCTTGAACTCGTAGTACACCGGCTGGGTGAAGATCATGTCGTAAATCAACGCCGAGTTCCAGGCGACCTGGGTATGCCCCGGGCCCTGGTTGAGGCCGGCGAGCATATCCACCCAGCGTTCGTACTCGGGCTTCCAGCGGCCGACGTAATAGGTCTCCTGTTCATACTTGCGGATACCCTCGGCGCTGAGTTTCAACTCTCGCTCGTACCATTGGTCCACGCTGCGATAAGGCACGCCCAGCGCTTTCCAATCTTCCAGGCCAATGGGATTGACCAAGGCCAGCTGCTCGGTTTGTGCCGGGTAGAGCAGTGCGTAACGGGTTGCCAGCATGCCGCCGGTGGAGTGGCCGAGAATCGTGGCCTTTTGAATGCCGAGCTTTTCCAGCAACTGATGGGTGTTGATTGCCAATTGCTGGAAGCTGTACTGGTAGTGATCGGGCTTGCTTGAGGTACAGAAACCGATCTGGTCCGGCGCAATCACCCGGTAGCCGGCGTCGCTCAGGGCTTTGATCGAACCTTCCCAGGTGGCGCCGCAGAAGTTCTTGCCATGCATCAGCACCACGCTGCGGCCGTTGGCGTGGCCTTTGGGGGGTACGTCCATATAGCCCATTTGCAGGTGTTTGCCTTGGGACTGGAAGTCAAAGTGTTGTACCGGATACGGGTATTCGAAGCCTTGCAACTCAGGCCCGTAGGTAGCGGCAAACGCCGGGGCGGTACCCAGGGCGAACAGGCCGGACAGGCAGGCAGCGCGGACGAAAGACATGGGACGTGCTCCGAATAGGATGCCCGGATGCTGTTTGGAGGGGATTAAGTGGGGATTAACACCCAGTGCAACGTCAGCGCCGCGAGCACGGCGTAGCGCAGGCTTTTGGCCAGTGTTACCAGGAGCAGGAAGCGCCACAGCGGCTCGCGCATGACGCCTGCGACCAGGGTCAGCGGGTCACCGATAATCGGCACCCAACTGAGCAGCAGCGTCCAGTGCCCCCAGCGCTCGTAGTGGCGGCGTGCCTTGTCCAGCTGTTTTGTGCTGACGGGAAACCAGCGCCGGGCCTTGAAGTGTTCAACCCAGCGCCCCAGCCACCAGTTCACCAGCGAGCCCAGTACGTTGCCCAAGGTGGCAATGCCCAGCAGCAGCCAGAGGCTGTAGTGCCCGCTGAGCAGCAACCCGACCAACACCGCTTCGGACTGCAACGGCAGCAGGGTGGCGGCACCGAAGGCCGCCACGAATAAGCCCAGGTAACCTGCGATCATCGTGCCGGGTAGTCAGCCACCACCACATCACTGCCGTCCCGGGTCAGGCCGATCACTTGATAGGCCTCGCTGTGACTGTCGACTTCCATGCCGGGTGAGCCCAGCGGCATGCCGGGCGCGGCAATGCCGAGCAGATCGTCGCGTTTGCGCAAGGCCAGCACCTGTTCGGCGGGCACGTGGCCTTCGACGAACTTGCCGTCGATCACGGCGGTATGGCACGAGCCCAGGCGCGGTGCCACGCCCAGGCGCTGTTTGACGGCGCTCATATCCGCCTCGACGTGGTCGTTGACCTTGAAACCGTTGCTTTGCAGATGGCTGATCCACTTTTTGCAGCAACCGCAATTTGCGTCGCGGTGCACATCGATCGGGATCAGGTCGGCCGCCTGGGCCAGGGTGCTGGTGAACAGGGCTGAAAGCAGGACCAAGCGCAATGGGTTTTTCATTCGGGTGTCGTCCAATACCGGGCAGTAAGCCGAGCATTCTCCCTGCTTTTTTGGTTGGGACACTGTTGTAATGTTTCTAAATTATACGAAGGGCGGGTTTTCCAGCCTGCATTTGAGCCGGTCGAGGGCCGTAGCCGAAAGCTGGACCATACGCTCACGCAAGCTGGTCAACTGCAACTCGGTTTCATAGGTCAGCACGCGCTTGAACAACGTGCCGCCTTGATGGGGCACCAGGAAATAGTGAATGGAGCCGTCAACGGCCAGAGACGTGAACACGGTCTTGAATTCGCTGGGCGGCCGGGCGATCTGCACGCGATAACTCATGGGCACCCGTACGCCCATGAGATCGATAAGTTCCGTGAAGCGCGTGCCGGCCGGCAGTGAACCGCTGGTGCCGGTCTCGGCGCTGAGTGAGGTCGGGTGCCATTCGTGCCAGCGATCCGGCTGGGTCACGTAATCGTAGACAAGGTCGATGGGGGCCTGAATAAAACGTTCCTGACTGACCTGCTCCAAGCGGACCGAATGCTCAACAACGTGCATCACACACCTCCTGTGTGGCGGGAATTTGCACTAGGAACTGTCAGAATAGTCCCACTCCCGAGCATTGCACGGGAGTGTTCCAGTGTTTTTTTCAGCGCACCTTGAAGCGACTCATCAACGCAATCACTCGGCCATTAGCGTCCAGCAGGCTCTGGGTATTGCTTTGCGTGGCATGCCCGCTATGCACCAGCTCTTCGACCATTTGTCGGATCTGCACCATGCTGCGGTTGATCTCCTCGGTCACTGCGCTTTGCTGCTCGGCGGCCGTGGCGATCTGGGTGCTGAGGTTATTGATATGGCTGACCGAGCCGGCCATCTCATCCAGGCCGGTGTTGACCCGCGCCGTGGCGTCCGCTGCCGACTGGCAACTGGCCTGGGTGTTTTCCATGGCGGCCACCGACGAACTCACGCCGCTGGTCAAGCGTGCCAGCATCTCGTTGATCTGCGACGTGCTGGCCTGGGTGCGCGCCGCCAGCGCACGTACCTCATCGGCGACTACCGCAAACCCACGGCCTTGCTCACCCGCGCGGGCCGCTTCGATGGCCGCGTTGAGAGCCAGCAGGTTGGTCTGGCCGGCAATCGCGCCGATCACCCCCAGAGTCTCGGTGATGCGCGCGGCGTCCTGGCGCATGTTCTCCACGGTATGGGTTGCGCTAGCGACTTCGTCGATCAGGGCGCTGACGCTACTGGACGCTTCGCCCACGACCACACGGGAGTGATCGGCGTGCTCGTTGGCACGCCGGGTGAACGAGGCGGTTTCAGCGGCGCTTTGCGCGACGGTGTCGGCGGTGGAACTCATTTCGGTGATCGCCGTGACGGTCTGGTCGGTCTCGCTGGCATGCCGCATCAGGATCTGGTTGGTGTGCGCCGAGGTTTGCTGCAACTGCTCAAGGCTCGACGACATCGCGCCGGTGGCCTGGGTCACTTCGCCGATCATGTTTTGCAGGTAGACGATAAAGCGGTTCACCGAATGACCGATGGCGCCCAGTTCGTCTTCGGCGCGGATGGTGATCCGCCGCGTCAGGTCGGCATCCCCGGTGGACAGCGCGTCGATGTTGGTTTTCAGCGTCTTCATGCGCTGTACCAGCTTGCGAATGGCATAGACGGCCAATATCACCAGCAGCAACACCATCGGAATTTGCAGCAGGGCCAAGTTGCTGAGCACGTCATCGCGTTGCGCCGTAATCAGCGAAGTCGGCAGGGCGGTGGCGAGGAACCAGGGCGTGCCCTCGATGGCGCGAAAGTAGAAGGTACTGGCCACGCCCTGGTTGTCGAACTCGCTGCGTTGCAGCGCCTGGTCGCGGTGGGCGAGGGCCTGGCTGACCTGGGCGGCGAATGCCGAGGTGCCGGCCAGTTCGCTGATGTTTTTCAAGACCACCGGGCCGCTGATGCGCGAGCTGTTGCTGATGATCTTGCCGTCGCCCTCGACGATCAGCATCTGCCCGCCGATGTCTTTTTCCTTGTTGGCCACCAGCTCATTGAAGAAACCCAGCGTCACGTCGATGGTGGCCACGCCATAGGCGGCACCGTCACGCTGGATCGCCATGGCGCAGTTGGTGCGCGGCTCCTGGCTGGCGTCGTCCTTGTAGGCGGCGGCCCAGGCACACTGGCCACGGGGGGAGGCGAGGCCGCCCTTGTACCAGCTCTGGTCGTAATAGTTGGGTGCGGCGTCACTGTTCCAGAAGGTGTTGACCGCCAACTTGCCCGAGGCGTCGCGGTGCCAGAACGTGCTGTGTTTATTGCGCCCCGGAGTACGCTGGTTGGGCAACGGCCAGATCCCGCCACCAAACACTTTCAGCTCACCATATTGGTCCACCAGGCCAGGCAGCACCTTATCAATGGCGTCGCTGTCGAGCAGGGGAATGGTTTGGGTGATGGTGCGTTGCTGGGCCTGAACCTTGTTCAGCTCGCCCTGGATCTGTTCGGCGACTTCACTGATGCGGTTGAGCACGACCTGTTCTTCGGTATGGCGCAGCTTGGGCGCGACCAACTGGCCGATACCCACGACGGTCAATACAAATAACACCAGGACGAACAGCACCAGAAACAGGGTATAGCGGGCTTGGATGGAGCGCAGTGCAGGCATGGGACCGTCCTTACGAAGCGTTTATTGTCGACGCGGCTTTGTTGGAGCTTCGTAGGGCTATCGGCTTGGGATGACGGAGCTTTAGGTACTATCGTGCAAGAAAGTGGCAGCGCCGGCCGGCGGCGCTGCCAAGTGCTGCGGGTCAGATATCCAGCATGGCCATGACTTCTTCCGGGTAGCGCAAACCTGCGGTTGCATCGGCCGGGAAAATCGCATTCAACGCGGCCCGCTCAGCCTCGTTCAGTACGATCGAAACCGCCGCGACGTTCTCCTCCAGGTACTTGCGTTGCTTGGTGCCCGGAATCGGCACGATGAAATCACCCTGCGCCAGCACCCACGCCAATGCCAGTTGCCCGGCGGTCACACCTTTGTCCGCCGCCAGGGTTTGCACCTGTTTGACCAGCCGCAGGTTTTTCGCAAAGTTCTCGCCTTGGAAACGTGGGTTGAAGCGACGGTAGTCATCGGCGGCGAAGTCGTCCGGGCTTTTCAGTGCGCCGGTGAGGAAACCGCGCCCGAGCGGGCTGTAAGGTACAAAGCCGATGCCCAGCCGCTGGCAGGCGGCGAGGCAGCCGTTATCTTCCTGGTCTCGGCTCCACAGCGAATATTCGCTTTGCAGGGCCGTGATGGGGTGCACCTTATGAGCGCGCTCCAGGGTGGCGGCGCTGGCTTCGCTCAGGCCCAGGTAACGGACTTTGCCCTGTTTGACCAACTCGGCCATGGCGCCGACGGTTTCTTCGATGGCCACGTCCGGGTCGATTCGGTGCTGGTAGTACAGGTCCAGGGTTTCAATGCCCAGCCGCTTCAGCGTGCCATCGATGGAGTTGCGGATGTAGTCAGGGCGGCCATTCACGCCGCGCAGTGCCGGGTTGGCCGGGTCGCGCACGATGCCGAACTTGCTGGCCAGAAATACCTGGTCGCGCTTGCCGGCGATGGCGTTGCCGATCAGTTGTTCATTGGTATGCGGGCCGTACATGTCGGCGGTATCGAGGAAGTTGACCCCCAGTTCCAGGGCGCGGTGCAGGGTGGCGATGGCTTCCCGGGTGTCAGTGCCGGTCGTGTAGAAATCGGTCATGCCCATGCAGCCGAGGCCGATGGCGCTGACTGTGGGGCCGTTTTTGCCGAGTTGACGAGTGTGCATGGGTTCAGCTCCTGTGTGGGGAAGGTCGCCATTGTTATCCTCGACAAAACTTAGATAAACCGGCTAAAAGCACTATCAGTATTCGTAAAATCTAAATAATCCAGGAGCAACCGTCCCTTGGACCGTTTTAATGCAATGCGCGTGTTTACCCGGATTGTCGAACTGGGCGGGTTTGCCAAGGCGGCTGACAGCCTGCAACTGCCACGGGCATCGGTGACCATCCTGATCAAGCAGTTGGAAGCCCACTTGGGGGTGCAACTGTTGCAGCGCACCACGCGCCAGGTCAGCCCGACGTTGGACGGCGCCGCGTATTACCAACGCTGTGTGCAATTGCTGGCGGACCTGGAGGAAACCGAGGCGGTGTTTTCCACGCGCCGCCAGAACCCGCGCGGGACCTTGAGCATCGATATGCCGTCAGGTATCGGGCGTTTTATCGTGATCCCGGCGTTGCCGAGCTTTACCGCCCGTTACCCGCAGATCGACCTGGAGATCGGCCTCAACGACCGCCCGGTGGACCTGATCCGCGAAGGCGTGGATTGCGTGCTGCGCGGCGGCCCGGCCCTGGATGAATCGTTGGTGGCGCGGCCTTTGGTGATGCTCGATCAAATGACCTTGGCCAGCCCGGATTACCTGGCGCGCATGGGCGTCCCGCAGTGCATCGACGACCTGGCCGGGCATCGGATGGTCGAGTACATCTCCAGCGCCAGCGGCAAACGGTTTGGCCTGGAGTTCCAGATCGGCGATGCACTGCGTCCGATCAACCTGGCCAAGACCGTTGCGGTCAACAGCGCTGACGGTTATTTCGCCGCCTGCGAGGCGGGTTACGGCTTGATCCAGGCGCCGCACTATCATGCAATGGCGCGCCTGGCGCAGGGCACATTGGTGGAAGTGTTGCCCCAGTTGGCGGTGCCGCCGATGGCCTTGACGGCGCTGTACCCACCGCACCGCCAGTTGTCGCTGCGGGTGCGGGTGTTTGTCGATTGGCTGGTGGAACTGTGCGCTCGACCGGGCAATGGCTTGCGGCGCTAGGCTTGTGCCCGGCGATAGGCGCCCGGTTGCTGCCCGGTGACTTTATGGAAGGCCCGGGTAAAGGCGGCGACCGATTGGTAACCCACCGCCAGCGACACGTCGGCCACGGTCTGGTCCTGCTTGAACAACTGGCAGGCATGGCGCATGCGCATCATCAGCAGCACTTGCCCGGGCGACTGCCCGCACAATTCGTTGAAACGCTTGAAGAACGCCGAGCGCGACAACCCGGTGCAGGCCGCCATGCTTTCCAGGGTCCAGGGATCGGCCGGGCGGGCGATCAACTGTTCCAGCAACTGCGCAAACGCCGGTTGCCGACCCAGCGCGGCCAGGCCGCCGAGATCGGTGTTGTCGATGACTTGCTGGCGCAACACATACAGGAACAACAAATGGCAAAGACGCTCAAGTAAGGTGGGAGAGGGCGCGGGGATACGCTGGCACTCTTGCAGGATCAGTTCGAACAGATTGCGTGCGGCGGTCAGTGACGGGTCACCGGCGCGCAGAATGATCCAGGCGGGCAGGGTATCGACAATCATGGCCGACAAGCCGGACT
Organism: Pseudomonas palleroniana; assembly: GCF_022836895.1. Lineage (NCBI taxonomy): Bacteria > Pseudomonadati > Pseudomonadota > Gammaproteobacteria > Pseudomonadales > Pseudomonadaceae > Pseudomonas > Pseudomonas palleroniana. The sequence continues at coordinate 3,464,738 of NZ_CP092411.1, forward strand.
GGAAATGAAAGAAACCGCAGACCAGCCCCACGCCGTCATTGGCCGTGCTGTCCAGGGGCAGCATCGGGCGCCGTGGACATTCCCGGGCGCCGGCGGCCGTGGCTTCACCCGAGAGCCGATAGGCCAGGTCACGCAAGAGAAACACGGCGTCGCCATTATTCAAGCGCTGGGGCACGGGATCGTCTTCGATATGCAGCCAGCATTCACCCTGCACAATCAGATGGAAACTGGCGTTGGCCAGGCCATGCGTACTGGCATGCCAGTCGCCGCAATAGCGGCCGACATGGAACAGGCTGGTATCGAGTTCGAGGCTGTCTAATAACCAATCGACAAGGGCACTGGACGAATTCATCTAAAGGAAAGACTCAAGAGCAAGTAATCGCTACTTTAGCCTATTGAGTCGATTTTTTATAACCAACAGACTGGTTACACGAACCCATCAGGAGACCACTCCATGTCCCGTGTACCCTTGTTGACCCCGGAAACCGCGCCGGAAGCCGCCAAGCCTTTTCTCGAAAATGCACAGAAAGCTTCGGGGTTCATCCCTAATCTGCTTGCTGTATTGGCCAACGCACCGGCGGCCCTGGAAACCTACGTCACGGTGTCCGGCCTTAACGCCAAGGCGGAACTGAGCCTGGCCGACCGTGAAGTGGTGCAATTGATTGCGGCCACCACCCACGGTTGCGATTTTTGCGTCGCCGGCCATACCGCCGTGGCGCGCAACAAAGCCAAGTTGCCTGAAGAAGTGATCGACGCGCTGCGCCAGCGCGGTGAGCTGCCCAACGCCCGCTATGAGACACTCGCCGCATTTACCCGTGAAGTGATCGCCACCCGTGGCGATGTCAGCGACGCCGGTTTTGAGGCATTTCTCGCCGCCGGTTATACGCAGGGTCAGGCGTTGGAGGTTATTTTGGGCGTCAGCCTGGCAACCCTGTGCAACTTCGCTAACGTGTTTGCGCGTACCCCGCTGAACCCTGAGTTGGCGCAATACCGTTGGGAACAACCGGCCAGCTGAATCGGCGATGGTCCACCTGCTGTAAAAAGGAGATACATAAATGCTTGACCCAATCTTGAGCCGTTGGCTCGATGTTCAAGCGCAGGCCCTGGATGTGGGCAGTTGCGATCCGCAGGAAGTGTTGCCACGCCTGGCACAAGCCGACGTATTACGTATCGGCGTGCCGAAGCACCTCGGCGGCCTGGGCGGTGATGTGGCCGGTGCGGTGGAAGCGATTGCCAATGTCGCCAGCCACTCCCTGGCGGCGGCGTTTGTCTGCTGGGGCCAGCGCTCCTTTATCGAATATTTGCTGCAAAGTCCGAATGAACGGCTGCGTGACCAACTGATGCCGGACTTGCTCAGCGGCAAGCTGGCCGGGGCCACGGGGCTGTCGAATGCGATGAAGTTTTTGTCCGGGATAGAGGCGTTGCAGATCAGCGCCGAACCGACCGCCGACGGCTGGACTCTCAACGGTCGCCTGCATTGGGTGACCAACCTACGCAAGAACGGTTTTGTCGCGGCGGCGGCGATCGAGGACGCTCAGGGTGGAGCGCCGTTTATCCTGGCGATCCCGGATTCCGTGGCGGGTTTGCAGCGCTCCCGCGACCTGGACCTGCTGGGCCTGCAATCGAGCAATACGGCCGCCCTGGGCCTGGAAGGCGTCGCGCTGAGTCGTGACTGGTTGTTGCATGAGGATGCGCGCAAGTTCCTGCCGGCAGTACGCCCGGCGTTCCTGGGACTGCAATGTGGCATGTCGATCGGCCTGGCGCGTCGTTCCCTGGCAGAGGTGGCCAACCATTTGGGTGCCAGCCGCACCGTGTTGCGCGATGAGTTGGAAGCGCTGCGGGTAACCCTGGATCATCTGGTCACCGAGCTCAAGAATGGCTTGCTCGCCGGACGTTTCGCCGCAGAGCCGGTGCCGCTGTTCAAGCTGCGCATCGCCCTGGCCGAAACCGCCGGCAGTGCCGTGCAACTTGAGTTGCAGGCGAGCGGCGGCAAGGCTTACCTCACCGCCCACGGCAGCGGCTTCGCCCGGCGCTGGCGAGAGTCGGCCTTTGTGCCGATCGTGACTCCAAGCCTGGTGCAACTGCGCACCGAGCTTCAGCGCCAGGCCAGCCTGTGAGCCGGGCGGTTCTGAGCGCCCAGGGCATTTGCCTGGGGTACACCGCCGGCCCGGTGCTGCAAGGCTTTGACTTGCATTTGCAAGCCGGTGAAGTGGTGTCGATCCTGGGTCCCAGCGGCGTCGGCAAGTCGAGCCTGCTGCGGGTGCTCGCCGGTTTGCAGGCGCCCCAGGGCGGTACTGTCACCGTGCTGGGCGAACCGTTGAACGGCCCGCACCCGCGCGTGGCGGTCGCCTTTCAAGACCCCAGCTTGTTGCCCTGGCTGAACCTGGAAAAGAATGTCGCCTTTGGCCTGGATTTCGACCGCCAACCGCGCTTGAGCCACGAACAGCGCCGTCAGCGGGTCGACCATGCGATCGCCGCCGTCGGCCTGCAACACGCGCGCCAGCAGTTTCCGGCACAGCTGTCCGGCGGTATGGCCCAACGTACGGCGCTGGCCCGCTGCCTGGCGCGGCAACCGCAGGTGCTACTGCTGGATGAGCCATTCGGCGCCCTGGACGAAGTGACCCGCGCCGATATGCAGCACCTTTTGCTCAAGGTCAACCGCGAGCAAGGCTCGGCGGCGGTATTGATCACCCACGATATTGACGAAGCGCTGCTGTTGTCCGACCGCATCCTGCTACTGGGCAACCGCCCGGCGCGCACGTTGGGCGAATGGCACATCGACCTGCCGCAACCTCGGGAAGAGCAGGTGGAGGCCATCGGTGCGCTGCGTATCGACATTCTGAAAACCTTACGGCAGGCGAGCCGCCCTCAACCCAACCCCCTTGATCAACAGGAGCTTAACCATGTGTCTGGATGACCTGACCCACTCGCGCCGTGACTTTCTCAAACTTTCGGCGGTGCTCAGTGCCGCCGGTGCCTTGCCCCTGCTGAGCAGCCTGCAAGCGCGCGCCGCCAGCGAGCCGGACGCGCCGGTACGCATCGGCTACCTGCCGATCACCGATGCGACGCCACTGTTGGTCGCGCATAACAACGGCCTGTTCGAAGCCGAAGGCATCAAGGCCGAGCGCCCGGTGCTGTTGCGCAGTTGGGCCCAGGTGATCGAGGCGTTCATTTCCGGGCAGGTCAACGTGATTCATCTGTTGTCGCCGATGACCGTCTGGGCGCGTTACGGCAGCCAAGTGCCTGCCAAGGTGGTGGCGTGGAACCACGTCGGCGGCTCCGGGTTGACCGTGGCCCCCGGGATTACCGATGTGAAGCAATTGGGCGGCAAGTCGGTGGCGATTCCCTTCTGGTATTCGATCCATAACGTGGTGGTGCAGCAGTTGTTCCGCGACAACGGCCTGACCCCTGTGGCTCGCGCCGCGGGCACTGCCATCGCGGCCAACGAGGTCAACCTGATCGTGCTGCCCCCTTCAGACATGCCGCCGGCCCTGGCCAGCAAGCGCATCGACGGCTACATCGTTGCCGAACCGTTCAATGCCCTGGCCGAAAACCTCAAGGTGGGCCGCGTGCAGCGTTTTACCGGCGATGTGTGGCGCAATCACGCGTGCTGCGTGGTGTTCATGCACGAGCATGACCTGGCCAACCGTCCCGAGTGGTCGCAGAAGGTGGTGAACGCTATCGTCAAGGCCCAGGTGTGGACCCGTGACAATCGCGAAGCAGCGGTGAAATTGCTCTCCAAGGACGGCCCGAACCGCTATACGCCCCATGCCGAGCCGGTGTTGAGTAAAGTCCTGGCACCGCTGGCCGGCGACCGCGCCGCCTACCTGGCCGACGGTGCAATCCGGCATGCCGACTGGGACGAACACCGTATCGACTTTCAACCTTACCCGTTTCCCAGCTACACCGAAGAACTGGTGCGCCGCCTGAAGGACACCCTGATCGAGGGCGACAAGAAATTCCTCGCCGACCTCGACCCGGCGTTTGTCGCCAAGGACCTGGTGGATGACCGCTTCGTGCGTAACGCCATCGAGGCGGTCGGCGGCATGCAGACGTTCGGTTTGCCGGACGGGTTTGAACGGCACGAGGAGATCGGCGTTTGAACAACCGCGTAATCCCGGGGTGGCTGCTCGGGTTGATGGGCTTGGCAGGTTTGCTGGGGCTGTGGTGGCTGGGGGTCAAGGTGTTTGGTGAGGCTGATGGTTTGTCGGCGCGCTTCTCGCTGGTGGCCACTGCCGGCAGCTTGTGGGAACTGCTGGGGCGTGGAGACCTGTACCTGCACGTTGCGGTAAGCCTCAAGCGTATTTTCGTCGGCTTGTTCCTGGCGTTGTTGGCAGGGGTGCCGCTGGGGTTGCTGGTGGGCAGTTCGCGTAATCTGGAGGCCGCGACGACGCCTGCGTTTCAGTTTCTGCGGATGATTTCACCGCTGTCCTGGATGCCTATCGTGGTGATGCTGATGGGCGTCGGCGACCAGCCGATCTACTTCTTGCTGGCCTTTGCCGCCGTGTGGCCGATCATGCTCAATACCGCTGCCGGCGTGCGCCAGTTGGACCCGCGCTGGCTACAGTTGAGCAAGAGCTTGAGCGCCACGCGCTGGGAGACGTTGCGCCGGGTGATCATTCCCGGTGTGGTAGGGCATGTGCTGACCGGCGTGCGCCTGGCCATCGGGATCTTGTGGATCGTGCTGGTGCCGTGCGAAATGCTCGGGGTCAGTGCCGGGTTGGGCTACTACATTCTCGACACCCGCGATCGGTTGGCGTATTCGGAGTTGATGGCCATGGTGGTGCTGATCGGGCTGCTGGGCTTTGCGCTGGATGCGTTGGCGCGCTGGCTGCATCAGCGGTGGGTGCATGCGCGTTGATAAGGTTCATTGGGTATCTTGACCCGTGGCGAGGGAGCTTGCTCCCGCTGGGCTGCGAAGCGGCCCCCCGCTTTTGGTTTGAAAAGACTGGGCCTGCTACGCAGTCCAACGGGAGCAAGCTCCCTCGCCACGAGGTGTTGGCTAGGTTTAGGGCGTCATGTAAATCTGGAAGTCGCCCGGCACATCCCCTGGTTTCAAGGGCTTCATGGGGTCGGGCAGTTGACGGGTGTCTTTGAGGCCGATGGACTTCGCAATGCCCGGGTTGTCGAATACGCCGATACCGATGGCGCCTGTCAGCTCGGCCAGGCCCGGAACGCCCTCGGCGGTGTTCATGTGAGAGGCTCCCACCAGGGCAATCCATTTTTCGGTGCCCGAGTTGGCCTGAATGACCTCCGAGGCGTGGTAGTTGAACTCCTGAAGCCGTTGTACAGAGCCGGAACCTGTTGTTGTGGCGCCATAGAGCGCCTTTACGTCCTTGTGCCGCGTCAAATAATAGTGGTCCAGAGGCAAGACCTCGATGCCCTTGCTTTCAAATAGTTTTTTAAGCTCCTCGAATGTCGGGCTGGTGCGCGGCATCTGTTTGCCGAGCATGCCGATGCCGTCGTCCACCAGGCCGTAGGGAGGCAAATCGATCAGGCCTTCGAAATACACCTTTTTAACTTTTTGGCTGACAAGCGTATCAATCTGCTGTGCCAGCAGTTTGAAACTGGCCATCTGATCATGCTTCTCCCCAAACACGATCCCATCCGCAGCTTGCAAGGAACGGGCAATCAGCTCGGGTATTTCGACCTCTCCCGCGACGGATGGCAGCGTCGGGCGCGGTACCGGGTTGAGCGCCATCTCGTCATAAAATTCGAACATGTCATCCACGAATTTTTTGAAGGTTTCATCTTTTCCATCACCTCGAATGAAATGGCCGACCTCCAGTTTGCCTTTCGTGGCTTCCGAGTAGCTGCCTTCGGGCAACGCCTTGCGGGTAATTTTGGGTCGTTGACGCAGACCACTGTGATGGTAGGGGTGAACGCGGTGTGTGCCTGGGGTGTGGGTGTTGGGGCTGGGCGCCAATGTCTGCAGGGCCGAGAAGTCCTCAAGGGGGGAGCCGTAGGGCTGCATCCTGTCTGCATCGAAGGCATACCATTTACCGTTGAGCAACACGGCACTGCCTTCGACGGTGTGCTCGCCCAATTTAAAGGTCCCGTTGGCGGCTGACTCAAAGTGTTTGCCGGCTTCCAGCAAATCCACGCGGGTGGCGGTGCCGCGCAGTTTTTTAATGCCCTGCGCGGCAGTGCTCAGCCCGCAAGTCAGTAGTTTTCCAGCCCCCACCCAGAGATCGCCGGTGCCGCTCAGAGGGTTGAGTTCACCCAGGGTGGCGGTGCCGAAGATTTTTCCGACCTTGAGCACTTTGCTGACGGCGGAGCCGGTACTTTTCAAAGCTTTGAGTACCTTGCCGCCAGCCCCGAGGCCGGCCGTGACAAGCGCAAAAATATCCAGCGTCAAGTCGAAGGCGCCTGCACCGTAGTGACCGGCGCGGAAGTTGACGATGGCTGACCTGAGCGGCACAAGGTCCAGCAGAAAATCGGCGACGGCTGCTTGCTGCCCTCGCTCTACGTCATAGGAGGTAAGCCCCCGCGCCTGTTGCTCGAGGCCGAGGGCCGCGACGTAAACCTCGGCGATGTGCTGGCTGCGTTCGCTGGAGAAGCTTTTGGGGACACCGGGGCTAATCCTGACGTCCTGTAGCGTTTGCGCATTTTTGCCTTGCGGCTGCACCCGTTCGGCCTGGAACAGGGTGCTGCCGTTTCGGCTACTTTTGAGGTCGTTGAGGTTGGGCCGCTTTGTCAGCAAGCCCTTTTCCGGGTCCAGCGCATAAAGATGGGTTTCTTTATTGCGCGTGACTTTTAGCAGCAGGCGGTTTTTTTGCTCGATCAGTTCAGGGGCATCGAGAAAGCCCGTGCCGATTTTGTAAGTCCCTTCCTTGTAAAACTCGAGCTTTCCTTGTTCAAGATTTTCCCGATCCTCCAGCGGCAGGTTGGCGATCAGGTATTTGACGAGTGTCTGGTGGAGTTGCTTTTGCGCGTCCAGCGCGAAGTTGAATGCCTGCAGGATGTTTGCGTCTGCGCTCCGGCTGAACGTATTGAAGCGCTTGAGCGGCACGGCTTTATCAAAGGTTTGCCATTCTTCGCCAAGGGGCAGTGTGTGTCCCTCCATGATGATGTCGAGCATTGAGCGTGCACCCGGGTTGAACTCGCGGTGCTTGATCGACAGTACTCGTTTCTCAAAGACGTCATCCGCCACATCCGGGAAATGCGCCTTTAGCGCGGCCAGGGCCATGGCCTTGCGACTGGGCAGTGCGTCACCCAGTCGGCTGGAGGCAATATGCAGGGCGTCCTGTTGAGCGTTGAAGGCAGTTTGCGCACCGGCTATTTCTTCGCTGTCGTAGTGATCGTCATAGCGCTTGGGAAGGTGACCATTGCACACCGCCCAATCGATCAGCGCGTTAAGCAGGGTCGTGTCGGCGGGTGGAATCTGCGAGGCGTCGGCATCGATCATGACCTGGGCATAGGTTTTGTGGCGGACCGAGCCGGGGGCTTGGGCTTCCTGTGTGGCCACATTGATGCAGAAGTTGGCCCATGCCTGGCTGCCACGGACCACCTGAGGGGGAATGTCCTTGACCAGAAATTCGGGCGCCCGGGTTGCCAATAGCAGGCGGGCCGCCAACTGGCCCCGGCCTTTTGCGGTCCTGCCTTGCTGTTCCAGGTGGTGGGCCAGTTCATTGATCACTTCTGCGGCGGATTTGCCCCAATGGCGCTCGCTTGCAAGGTCGAAATTGGCCACTCTGTTGCGATGGGGCGTGTTGATCGATTCGGGGTCGAGACCAATATGGATCGCCGCCAGCACATAGTCCGCCACACTGGTATCGGTCTCGATGCCGTCAAGTCGGGTCCGTATGGCGTTGCCCAATATCCGCGCCTGGGGCGTCTTGAGCAGAGTTTCGAAAGCCTTGTCCAGGTCGGTTAGTGCCTCAGTGGACAACGGCTGTAGGTTCATCAGGTAATCCAGCGCTCCGGCGCGCCCCAGCCGAGTGAAGCCGGGCAGGTTGGGCGTATTGTCGGTGACCAGGGTTTCAATGGCGCGTTGCTGTTCGATACTCGGTGGAACGGCCCAGGACAAGGCACCGCCGAGATTGCCCAAGGGCGGCAAGGTCGAGCGGCTATCGATCGGAAGACGCTCCGTTGGAAAAGACGTCTGGCCTGTAATGGATTGCGGCAATGCAGGTGGGGAGAACGGCGAAGGGCTTATGAGCATTGGCGTTAACACCTGTGTTCGTACCGGAAAGATGCACCTTCCCTAGGTCGATCCCTAGTGTCAGGCACTCTTCTGAGGTGTTGAAAACAGGTGTTTGGGTTCCAGCGCCAGGCGGTTGAGAGTGTAAGAGCCGATCTCACGGAGCCAAACGTTTACATCGCCTGTAACATAGGCGCTGGCCGACTCACCGATCCATCCCCGTTAACGGATAGATCGCGGCGTTACAAAGTGGACATACTCTCTAGGTTCAGGAACCCGTCATGACCCAAAAGCAACGTTTGAAATATTCCATTCTGATTTCCCTGATCGTACTGGCGACCATGCTTGGCCTGTCTCACCTGCAGAACACTGGGGTTATCAGCGAGAAAACCTTCCAGTACATCGCCATTGCCGTGGCAGTGATCGTGGTGGTCATCAACGGCATCATGCGGCGTAAGGTCAAGCCTGGCTTCTGATCTCGCGGCGGGATTCAAGCGCGGCCGTCGAGCACTTTGGCAGCCTCTTCATGCAGGCTGTAGCTTTTGTCGGCATTGAGGGTGAGCACGCCCTCGCTGCACAGGCGCTTGAGCACCTCGCGCACGCTGAGAAACGACAGCGGAATGCCCAGCTCGAGCAAATGGCTGTGCACGCCACGTACTCCGAGGGTGCGCTGGTTGTCTGCGGCAGTGAGCAGGGCGTCGATGACTTTCAGCCGGATCAGGCTGGTGCGCAGCCCGAAGCATTTGAGCAAATGGCGAATGCGCTGGTTGCCTTGCTGTTCAGTGGCTTTGCCAAGCGCTTGGGGGCCGGCGCTGAAATGGGCATCGGCAGCCGGTGAGTGTCCGTCCGTGGGCAGTTGCGAGTTGTACATGCAAAAAACTCCTTATCAGAGCCTGATCAGGAAAAATGATGGCGCTCTTAGCCAATAAGACGAACGAGCGACGTAAATCATGAAGCGGCAGATGTAGAAATTTTGTCGGTATCACGTTTGTCACAGGTCAAACGCTGCAAATCACCCATGCCGTGGCTAAATTGTTCCCGGCGGGATGCGTCCTTAGGGTGGGGAGGTTTCCCGCGTGTTGTTCAATTTGACTGTGGAGCTTGCGTGATTATTTCCAACGGGTGGGTGAGGGTGTGCCTGGCAGGGGCATTGCTGGGGTCGAGTCTTGCCGCATCGGCACGCGAGCCGGTGGCGCAGGCATCCGCAGAAATCCGCCGCACCACATACGGCGTGCCGCACATCCGCGCCCAAGACGAGCGCGGCCTGGGCTACGGCATCGGCTATGCCTATGCCCAGGACAACCTGTGTCTGTTGGCCAACGAAGTGGTCACCGTGAACGGCGAGCGCGCCAGGTTCTTTGGCCCGGAGCAGGCGACGCTGGAAGAGCGTAACAACCTTGCCAGCGATATCTTTTTCACCTGGCTCAACACCCCTGATGCGGTTGGCGCTTTCTGGAAGGCGCAGAGCCCGCAGATGCGCCAGCGCATGGAAGGTTATGTCGCGGGCTACAACCGCTATCTGAAAGAGCAGGGCGCACCCGCTCAGTGCCAGGCTGACTGGGTTCGTCCGCTGGTGGTGGAGGATCTGGTCAAGCTGACACGCCGGCTGCTGGTGGAAGGCGGCGTCGGCCAGTTCGCCGAAGCCCTGGTCGGCGCCGCGCCGCCTCAAGCCACGGCGCGTGTGCAACCTGGCACAAAAACCTTTGAGCTGGCCGCGGCCCATCAACAGCGCTTCAACCTTGAACGGGGCAGCAATGCGGTGGCGGTTGGCCGCGACCGTTCGTTCAATGGCCGTGGGATGCTATTGGCCAACCCGCATTTCCCTTGGGTGGGTGGCATGCGCTTTTATGAGATGCACCTGACCATTCCAGGCCAACTGGATGTGATGGGGGCGGCGCTGCCAGGCTTGCCGGTGATCAATATCGGCTTCAACCAGCATGTGGCGTGGACGCATACGGTCGACACCTCCAAGCATTTCACCCTGTATCGCCTGACGCTCGACCCCAAGGACTCCACGCGTTACCTGCTCGACGGCAAATCCATCCCCTTGGATAAAACCACGCTGACGGTGCAAGTCAAGCAACCCGGCGGTGGCCTCAAGGCGCAGACGCATACGGTCTATAGCTCGCAGTTCGGCCCCGTGGTGCAATGGCCCGGCAAGCTGGACTGGGACAGCCGCTACGCGTTCAGCTTGCGCGACGCCAACCTGGGCAATGACCGCGTGTTGCAGCAGTGGTACGCGATGAACCGCGCCGCCAGCCTCCAGGAACTGCAGACCTCGGTGCATAGCCTGCAAGGTATTCCGTGGGTCAACACCCTGGCCGCCGACGACCAGGGCCAGAGCCTGTACATGAACCTGTCGGTGGTGCCCAACGTCAGCGCCGCCAAACTCACACAGTGCAGCGACCCACGGGCCGGCCTGCAAATGATCCTGCTCGATGGCGCCCATAGCGCCTGCGCCTGGGACATCGACCCGCGCGCGGCCCAGCCCGGCATCTTCCCCGCCGACCAATTGCCGCAATTGCAACGCAGTGACTACGTGCAGCATTCCAATGACTCGGCGTGGCTGGTCAATCCCAAGTCGCCATTGACCGGGTTCTCACCGGTGATCAGCCAGGACAACATCGGCCTCGGCCCGCGTGCGCGTTTCGCTGTGCAGCGCCTGCAATCCCTGGAAAAACAGCCGATCAGCGTGAATGACCTGCAAAATATGGTCATGGACAACGAGGTGTACCTCGCCAGCCAAGTGATGCCCGACCTGCTCGAATTCTGCGCCAAACACCTCGGCGCCGACGCCACGGCCTTGCAGCCACTGTGCGCCAGCCTGAAAAACTGGGACCAGCACGCCAGCCTCGACAGCGGCCTGGGCCTGGTGCACTTCATCAACTTGGTGGACCACCTGCAGCAAATTCCCGATGCCTGGCGCGTGGCCTTCGACCCAGCCCAGCCGCTGACCACGCCGCGTGGCCTGGCCATCGACCGAGCCCCCGTGGCCAAGGTCTTGCGCGAAGCCATGCTCGCGTCGGCGGCAGCCGTGAGCAAACTTGGCCTGAGCCGCTGGGGCGACATCCAAGTCAGCGGCCAAATCCCGATGCACGGCGGCCCGCAACACCTGGGCATCTATAACGCCATGCAAACCGTGCCCCGCGCCGACGGCAAACGCGAAGTCATCAGCGGCACCAGCTACCTGCAAATCGTCACCTTCGACGACAAAGGCCCCCAAGCCCTCGGCCTGCTGGCGTTCTCCGAATCCAGCAACCCCACCTCGCCACATGCCAAGGACCAGACCCAAGCCTTCTCCGATAAAAAACTGCGCCCACTGCCATTCACCGACGCCCAGATCAAGGCCGACCCGCAGTACCAGGAGCAACGCATCCAGGAGTAAGACAGCCCCGCAACCCCTTGATGCCAATACGAAATATTTTTGAAATCAAGGGGTTGCAGGCAAAAGCAAATGAGTACATAATGGCGCCCATCGAACGCAACGAGGCATTAAAAACCTCAATGTATTCAATGAGTTAGAGTAGAGGCAGGGTTTTATAGCCCACTCAAGTTTATATGCGGTGAATGCCAGTGGTAAGGGCATTGATCGTTTGAGGCCGAGTAGCAAAATGGTTATGCAGCGGATTGCAAATCCGCCTACGCCGGTTCGATTCCGACCTCGGCCTCCACTCTCGAAAGCCCCGCAGCCATTAGGCTGCGGGGCTTTTTTTGTGCCTGCCAATTTTGCTAGGCCAGGCAATTGGGACAATTATCTGCGCGGTTCTGGCCCCACACCTACTTCGAGCCTCGCCATTGCACGAGGCCCTTTGCTTTGCGCCGTTCGTCCAGTGCCCGGCACTCGCTACAACCTGCCGACTCCCATCTTTAAGCGCGGATATCCTGTGCGTTAGAACGGAGAGCCAGCATGGAAATCAACGAGAACGCCCCGGACAATCAGACAGGGCACGATTCGAAGCGCGATGAGGATGGTATTCCATTGCCTCCAGACGATGACGCGCCTCTTGAAGAGGACATGTCGGATGTAGACGCTGCTGATTCAGTGGCGAGCGAGCATCCCGACAACTGAAAATGTGTAATGCGTCGAGCCCGGCCACCGCGCCGGGTTTTTAATTGCCTCGAATTTACCTGTAGTCAGGACAGCCCCAGGGAGGGCTGGGACGCTTGCGTGCGACTATTCGAATCTCGCCTTTTCTATATCACCGTGCTTGCGCTGTAGGTAAATCGTATAGGGCAAGAGGAATGTCTGTAGCTGAATGTACAGACCCTGTTGGCGGCTGGTTACGGCCGTGAGCGCCTGCGTTTTATGCGGCAGGCGTGTCTTCTGTTCCTGCTTCACGCAGAGGTGGAAGCAGGAAGTGCGCCTTTCATTTTGTGCTTTGTGAGCCTTGAAAGAGGACGTTCAATGAAAGTGAAACTTGCATAAGAAACCGCACCGATCCCCAATACAATCAGTGCAAACGTCATCCAGTCACTCAGGTTAAAGGCTAACTGAAATTGAATCAGCAGGCACATTACAAGCACATGGCACAGATAGGTGGAATAGGACCAGTCGCCTAGCTGCCGAAGGAAACCAATGCGCGAGAAGTGTCGCTCTTGAGATACGGCAGCGATTAAAATGACGGCGCAGGGCAGGCCAGATCGGAATGGGTCATGGTTGACTGGCCCGTAGTCGGTTATTTTCCATAGAGCGATAGCTGTCATTAGCGCTGCAAGTGTTGTCGGTATCTTCTGAATAATTCCTTTCTGATAGGCGTAGGCGATGAAGATGCCGAATAAGAACTCATAGACGATTTTGTTCGTAAAAAAAACAAAGTCGCCACCCAGTTCGGGTATGGCTTTTCCAAGCAGAAATACGCCAAGGACGATGGCGGGTATTCTGAACTTCGCAGGAGCGAAGAGTGTAAAAAAGAAGATTGCATAAAATGCCATTTCGTAATTTAAAGTCCAGCCGACCGTAATGATTGGGAATAGCCCAATCCCGGACGGATTCTGCGCTGGAATAAAGAACAAGCTTTTAATCAAGAATATAGGGTCGTACAAGGTCAGAGGCACAATGCCTGGTGCAAACATCAGCAAGGCAGCCGTGATAAGCGTGAATAGCCAATAGGCGGGTGCGATCCTTACGATTCTGTGAAGGGCAAACACCATGGGTGTCTGATTTTTTCCTGAAGCGGACAGATAAATGACAAAGCCGCTAATCACGAAAAATAAATCAACGCCGATAGCGCCGTACTTGAATAACGCAACTGAAACAGTATCGGTAAGTTTGAAGTTGTGCGCGATTTGCATGTAGTGATGAAGGACAACAAGCCATGCAGCCAAAGCTCTGAGTGTCTGTATTGAATTGAGCATTCGTTGGATCATCTGCGCAAAAAGAACGCAGTATACCCGAAAAATCTTTCAAGGCTCGCCGCGCTGGATACACAGTATGGACCTGTTTTATGTGAGATCACCGCGCACTAATGCCGGCTCTCTTTCATTAATGCTCGACAGATCGGTTGATGAGCGCGCTCGTATGCCTGTGACGCCTTCCTCGTTGTCCGCAGTGATCATCAAAACCGCTATACCGCCTGAGCCGTCTTCAGCCTTCAGCAACCGACGTCGATAGGCATCAATCGCCCAAAGCAACCCGATTACGCGAATGTAAAAATTTTTTTCACCCCTCTTGAAATTTTTTTCGGCGCACATAAATTTTCAGCACGCGACGCCGAATGCGGGTCGCGCACTTAATCACTTGGATTTAATCAGGAGATTTCGAGATGGCTACTACCCTTTCGCTGGCCCCTTTGTTCCGTCAATCCGTGGGCTTCGATCGCTTCAATGACCTGTTTGAGTCGGCGCTGCGCAGCGAGGCTCCGAACACCTATCCGCCTCACAACGTGGAAAAGCACGGTGACGACGAATATCGCATTGTCATTGCCGTAGCCGGACTCACTGAAGCGGATCTGGATATCCAGGTCGAGAAGGGCGTCTTGACAGTCGTGGGTGACAAGCGTGAAACCGACAAAGAAGTCACCTATCTGCACCAGGGCATCGCGCAACGGGCATTCCGGTTGTCGTTCCGCCTGGCAGATCACATTGAGGTGCGTGGCGCTTCGATGAACAACGGGCTGTTAAGCATCGACTTGCTGCGTGTGGTGCCTGAAGAGGCCAAGCCTAAACGCATCACGATCGGTGGCGGGAAAGAACCCGAACTACGTCAGGTAAGCTTGCAGTAAGTCAGTGGTAATAAAAAGGCGCTCTCAGGAGCGCCTTTTTTTGCTCCGGCGTAACGGTGAGCAACAGATTCTTGCGACCGAGTGCGTCAGACAGCGGGCCGATCAGCAATTGCGAGAGGGAGATGCCGATCGCAAATACGCTGACAGACAATGCAGCGTAATGAATTGCTTGCCTGATCAGCGAAACGTGCGCGGGCTCAGCTGTTGTTGTAGCCCATCCGGAGCACTTGATCAAAGCGTCCACCCCAGCCCCAACGCCTTGTGCAATGAAGCAAAGTCCTTCAACAACTGCGCATCCCCCGAGATCCGGCTCTCCTGGGCCTGATACCGCGTGCGCTCTGCATCCAGCCAGTCCAGCGTGCTCGCAGTTCCCGCCCGATAACGCTGACGAGTCAGATCGGCCGCACGCACTGCCGAAGACTCCACATTACGCAACAGCAGCACGTTCTGGCGTTGATGCCCATACCGCGCCAAGGCCACATCCGCATCGCGCAGCGCGCTCAATACCACGCTCTTGTACTGCGCGAGCGCTTCGTCACGCCCGGCTTCGGCACCTTTGACGCTGGCGCTGACGCGGCCGAAATCCAGAGCGTTCCAGGTGATGCGCGGCAGTATCAGCCAACTCCCGTTGTCTTTGCGCACCAAGTGCCCCGGATCGCCGGCGGAGAAAGACAAGTCGCCCATCAGGCTCAGTTTGGGGAACCAGTCTGCGGTTTTCTCGCCGATTTGGGCGTAGCTCGACGCCAGTTTGCGTTCGGCCACGCGAATGTCGGGGCGGGCCTTCAACAGGGTGGCCGGGTCGGCGATGGGGACGGCGGCAGGGAGGGCGGGCAGGGCGCGGGTGGTGCTGAGTTGGCTGTCGAGTTCGCCAGGCTCCAGGCCGCAGAGCAGGCCGAGTTGGTCGAGGGATTCGGCGATGGACGCTTGCAGTGGCAGGCGCTGAGCTTGAGTGTTTTCGGCTTGGGTCAATACTTGCTCAAGCTGCAATTGAGAGGCCACGCCGCGGTCGCGGCGTTGCTGAGTGAGGTTCAAGGCCTGGTTTTCGATCTCGACACTCGCGTCTACCAGCGCCAGGCGTGCCTGCTGGTCGCGCAGGTCGGTATAGGCCTGGACGATCTCGGCCGCGAGTTGTACCTGGGCATCGGCCAACTGCGCCTGCGCCGAGTCAGCCTCTGCCTGTGCGGCTTCGACGGCGCGACGGGTGCCACCGAACAGGTCGGCCTCCCAACTGGCATCGAAGCCTGCAAGGTATAGGCTCAATGGGGCGCGACCGCCGCCACCGGTGCCGCCGAGCGCCGAGGTATCGGGAGAGCGCAATCTGAGCATTGCCGCGTCGCCGGTGACCTTGGGCATTGTGTCGGCGCGGGCGCCGCTGAGGCTGGCGCGGGCCTGTTTCACGCGGGCTTGGGCGGTGGCGATGTCGGGGCTGTTTTGCAGGGCTTGTTCGATCAACCCGTTGAGTTGCGAATCGCCCAATGTCCGCCACCATTGGGCGACGGCAGGTGCGTTTGAAGCATGGTTGCCGGCATGGGGCAGACGCCCGGCCGCCAGGGTTTTTGGCGCAACGGTGGGGGCACCTGGATAGTCCGGGCCGACGGTGCAGGCAGACAGCAGGCCGACGGTGAGAAGAAGGGGAAAGCAGCGAGCAATCATCGGGGTACCGTGCGCTTTTTCAGGATGAATATCAGGGGCAGGCACGCCAGCATCGCGAGTCCCAGTACATAGAATGAATCGTTGTAGGCCATCACCGAAGCCTGCCGGGCAATATCATTGGCCAACTGGGCCAGTGCCTGCAGCGGTGCGCTGGATGGATCGCCGGTTTGCTCCAGGTAGCTGGCGGTATGATTTGCCATGTCGGCCTGGGCCAATTGACTGTTGGCTTGGATGCCCTCACGCAGCATGTCGTCATGAAAATGACTGCGTCGGTCCATCAGCACGCCGAGCAGGGCCAGCCCGAGGGTGCCGCCCAAGTTGCGCGACATGTTGTAGAGCCCGGCGGCATCGCCGGCGTCGCGTGTGTCGACCGAGCGCATCGACAGTTGGCTGAGGGGCATCATCACTAGAATCTGCCCAAAACCGCGTAACAGCTGTGACCAGACAAAATCGTGGCCGACGCTGTCAGCGGTGAGCGTGGTGTCCACAAAACAACTGGCCCAATACAGCAACAGACCGGCGCCGACCATCCAGCGCAAGTCGTAGCGACCGAGCATGCGCGGCAGGATCGGCATCAGCATAAATGCCGGAATCCCTGACAGCAGCATGATTGCGCCCGACTGCTGGGCGTTGTAGCCGGACAGAACGCCAAGGAACTGCGGCACCAGATACGCCGTGCCATAGAGCCCGGCCCCCACGGCGGTGGCGATCAACAGCACGCTGCCGAAGCTTTTGTTAAGCACCAGTTGCAGGCGCAGGATCGGTGTACGCGACCTGAACTGCCCGATCGCAATCAGGAAGAAACCCACCGCCGTAGCGATGCTCAGCCAGGTGATCAACAACGAGTCGAACCAATGCTCGCGCTGGCCCTCCTCAAGCACCACGGTGAGTGAACTGAGGCCCATGGCCAGGCCCAGGATGCCCAGCCAGTCGGCGCTGATGAAGTGTTGCAGGTTCATGCGCTCGGTCGGCAGGCCGGTGATCAGCAGGGTGATCAACGCGATGCTGATGGGCAGGTTGAGAAAGAAGCACCAGCGCCAGTTGATGTTTTCCGTGAGCCAGCCGCCGATCACCGGGCCGAGCAAGGGGCCGAGGATCACGGTCATGCCGAACATCGTGGTGCCGATTGCCAATTGGTGCGGCGGTAGCCGCGTGCGCACGATGCTCTGCGCGGTGGGAATCATCGCACCACCGGCGAAGCCCTGGCCGATGCGCCCGGCGATCATCGCGCCGAGGCTCGCCGACAGGCCGCAGAACATTGAAAACGCGGTGAACGTCAAAGCGGTGCCGATCAGGAACCGGCGCAGGCCGAATACTCGTGTCAGCCAGGCGGCGAGGGGGATCATGACGATTTCCGACATCAGGTAACCGGTAGCGATCCAGGTACCTTCGGTGCCGGTGGCCCCGATCTGTCCCTGAATCTGCGGTAATGCCGAGTTGGTGATCGATACGTCCAGCGTCGCCAGCAAGGCGCCCAACGCGCCAGCGGCGACGGCGATCCAGTCGGTCAGCGAGGCGTTGCGCGGTTTCTCGGTGGCTACCTCGGCGATCAGGGCGTCAGCCATGATTGGCGTCCGCGCCGTGGGTGCGGGTGTCTACTTCCACTGTTGCCGACAGGCCGGGCATCAGTGCGATGCGCACCTCTTCCGGTATATCCAGGGCGATACGCACCGGCACACGCTGTACGATTTTGGTGAAGTTGCCGGTGGCATTCGACGGCGGTAACAACGCAAATTGTGCGCCGGTGCCAGGCGAGAGACTGTCGATATGCCCCTCCAGCTTACGACCCGGCAGTGCATCCACGTGCACGCTGACGCTTTGGCCTGGGCGCATGTCGCCGATTTGGGTTTCCTTGTAGTTGGCGGTGAGGTAGATCGCACTGATGGGCACCACTGTCAGCAAACGGGTGCCGGGTTGTACGTACTGGCCGACGCGCACGCCACGATCGGCCACCCGGCCATCCAGAGGGCTGCGGATCACCGCGTCATCCACATCCAACTGGCTCTGCGCCTCGCTGGCCTTGGCCACGCCAAGTTGTGCCTGGGCCTGTTTGAGTTGGGCTTGCAGGGTGCCGTAACGCGTTTCGCTGGAGCGCAATGCGGCCTGTTTGGCGGCCACGGTGCTGCGCGCCTGCGCCAGTTGGTTATTGAGTTGGGCCAGACGCTCCTGCGGCTCGGCGCCGGAGCGGGCCAACGGGGCGTAGCGCGCTACTTCAGTCTGCGCGTGGCGGGCGTCGGCCTGGGCACCTTGCAACTGGGCGCGGGCTTCGGCGATGGTCGAGTCCTGCTGCACCAGGTCGGCCTGGGCCTTGGCGAAGTCGGCCTGACGCGCGGCAATGGTGGCCGTGGCTTCGTCGCTGACCGCCTGATACTTGCGTGCGTCCAGGCGGACCAGCACGTCGCCGCGCTTGATGTCCTGGTTGTCACTCACCAGGACTTGCGCGACATAGCCGCTGATCTTAGGGGCTACGCTGATACTGTCGGCCTGCAAATAAGCATCGTCGGTGGTCTCGATAAATCGCCCGGAAAGCCACCACCACGCGGCCCAGCCCAGGCCGACCAGCAACGCGAGGGTCGCGATGCTCAGGAGGATGCGTCGGGCCTTGCCACGCTGGCCATTGACGGTGTCATCAGGAATGACCTGAGGAGAGGGAGGTGCGGCAGACATTGAGGTCACTCCAGATTTATATCAGCTGGAATAAATTCTATTCTTCGCGAATTTTTGTCAACTGGTATATTTTGCTCCGGTAGAGAAAAGGAACGGCACATGGCACGACATAAACCCGCCGCTGAGGGTGGCTATCAGCGTGGTGAAGAAACTCGCGCACGTATCATCGAGGCGGCGATCGTGGTGTTTGGCGAGCGTGGCTACGACCGCGCCTCCACCCGCGACATCGCCACGGCAGCCGGCGTCAACGCCCCGGCGATCCAGTACTATTTCGATGGCAAGGAGGGGGTGTACCTGGAGTGCGTCGAGCATTTGATTACGTTGCTCTGGGGCAAAATGGGCCCCTGCGTGGACGCCGCTGAATGCGCGCTGGGCGATGCGAAGGCTCAAGACAGCACCCTGATCGAAGTGTCGCTGGGCATCCTGGCGACCGTGGTCTCGACGATCCAGGACAGCCCCCAGGCCACGGCCTGGCGCGCCTTTCTCGATCGGCATCAGGCGGGTCTATGCCCTGAAAGCGCGACCATGGCGTTTGAAGATCGCTTCAAGGCGCGTATTGGCCGGGTCATCCGCCAACTGATCGCGCGCCTGGCCGGTTTTCCCGTGGAAGATGAACGCACGGTGATTCACTCCATGGCGCTGTTCACCCAAGGGCTGGCATTTCGGGTACAGAAACCCAAGCTGCTCGAGGCGCTGAAGTGGACGCAAGTGAATCAGAAGGAGATGGAACTGGTGCGGGATGTGGTGTTGATGCAGGCGCGGTTTACGTTGGAGGGGTTGGTCAGGCAGCGTGATTTCTCATCCAGTTCCGTTCAATAGCGTTGAGGCCGGTGATCTTTTTCGGTGTGGCCGTATGGTACCGAAAAACCTGATTCTCTCGAGAGAACCTAAGTGTATTCCTCGCTCCGTTCTTAGCTGTACGGGGCGTTCCGTTCGAGAACCCTCTACTGTCGCAGGCATAACAACCGCCAGGATGCCGCGCCATGTTCATGTCTACCAGCCTGCTGTCTGCCTTCGTGCTGTTCGCTTTCGTGTCCTCAATCACCCCGGGCCCCAAC
The DNA here is from genome assembly GCF_022836895.1 of Pseudomonas palleroniana. Taxonomy (NCBI): domain Bacteria; kingdom Pseudomonadati; phylum Pseudomonadota; class Gammaproteobacteria; order Pseudomonadales; family Pseudomonadaceae; genus Pseudomonas; species Pseudomonas palleroniana. Next base: position 3,484,480 of record NZ_CP092411.1, read on the forward strand.
AACACCATGTTGCTGGCGTCGGGGGTGAACTTCGGGTTTCGCCGTTCGATGCCCCATGCCTTGGGGATCAGCATCGGCTTCATGGTGCTGGTGATTTCGGTCGGGCTGGGCCTGGGCGAGGTGTTCAAGCTGTTTCCGTGGGCCTACACGGTGTTGCGCTATATGGGCGCGACCTACTTGCTGTATCTGGCGTGGAAGATTGCGACTTCCGCGGGGATGTCCGACAGCAGTGATGAGCAGGGCAAGCCCATGACGTTCCTGGCGGCAGCGGCGTTTCAATGGGTCAACCCCAAGGCATGGATCATGGCGTTGGGCGCGATCACCACCTATACGCCGGCCGAGGGTTATATCACCAACGTGCTGGTGATCGCCCTGGTGTTTGCCGTGGTCAACTTGCCCAGCGTGTGTGTCTGGGTGGGCTGTGGCAGCGGCTTGCGCAATGTGTTGCGCGAGCCGCGATGGTTACGGGTTGATGGCTGCGCTGCTGGTGGTGTCGTTGTATCCGATGCTCGCGGGCAGTTGATCGGCTTTAAACCGGGGATATGGTCGCCAGCATGCCGATACCGATGGTCAGCACCAGAAAGCCGAACAGGAAAAGTGCCATCTTGGTCATAACGCCTCCGAAGGGAAGGGGATGGCAGGAACCTGCCTGCCATGCTCGACAAGGGTGTCGGGAGTGAGGCTATTGTCCGCTCGGGGCCGATTTCGATACAGCGGCAGATGCGAAAGAAAAAACCGTATCAGATCACTCTGGGTGTGCAGCGGCGCGGGCTTGCAAAGGGGCCGTGTTTATAAAGATCAGCCCTGCATTCCACGTTTTCGCCGCTTTGACGCACCAATCCTCTAAGATGTCGCCCACAGCACTCAACAATAACAGTGGGCCGACCCTCGATGGAAAGACGCCAGTTCAGCGGTGGTATGAAAGGCAAGAACCTGCGCTACCTCAATGACTCTCCCCAACAGCCGTCGTCGCTCAAGCGCGTCGGCTTTTTGTTGCTTGAACATTTCTCCCTGCCCGCATTCACCCAGGCCCTCGATACGCTGATCACCGCCAACCTGTTGCGGCCCGAGCTGTTTACGACGCGTACTTTCGGCTTCAGCGATGCCGAGGTGATCAGCGACCTGGGCCTGGTGATCCGCCCCGATGCGCCCCTGCACGCGGCGGTATTGCAGGAGCTGGATCTATTGGTGGTGTGTGGTGGTTTTCGCACCGAACTCAAGGCGGGCGATGAGTTGATACAACTGCTGCGTACCGCCGACGAACTCGGTATCGGCCTCGCCGGCCTGTGGAATGGCGCCTGGTTCCTCGGGCGGGCCGGCCTGCTGGACGGGTACCGCTGCGCCATTCACCCGGAACATCGCCCGGCACTGGCGGAGGTGTCCAAGGCCGCCCAGGTCACCAGCGAGCCCTACGTGATCGACCGCGACCGCCTGACGGCTTCCAGCCCATCGGGAGCCTTCCATATGGCGCTCGACTGGATCAAGGAGCTGCATGGCAAGGCGCTGGTCGAAGGGATCGAAGACATCCTGGCCTTTGAAGAGTCGCGTTATCGCCGGATCAAACCCACCGAGAACGTCTGCGTCAGCGCGCCGTTGCGCGAGGTGGTGAAACTGATGGACGCCAACCTGGAAGAACCCCTCGAACTCGACCAACTGGCCGTGTACGCCGGCCGTTCGCGGCGTCAGCTGGAGCGTTTGTTCAAGGAGCAGTTGGGCACCACGCCGCAACGCTATTACATGGAATTGCGCGTGACCGAGGCGCGGCGGTTGCTGCAGCACACCGAGTTGTCCCAAGTCGATGTGCTGGTTGCGTGCGGGTTTGTGTCGCCGAGCCATTTCAGCAAGTGCTACAGCGCCTACTTCGGCTATCGGCCGTCGAAAGAGAAGCGACTGGTCAAGTAACCCGCGCCAACGCCGCTCAGTGTGGGAGATGTCGAGCTTTAGCGAGGCTTCGATAGGGGCGGCACAATCGATAGAGACGTCACCTGACACACCGCCTTAGCAGCCTCGCTGAAGCTCGACTTTTAGAAACGCTCCAACCGATAGGCTCCCTGAGCCGGTAACCCAGGGTTCAGTGGTTCAGGTTTGAGCAGTTGCACGACCATTTCCGCCGTAACGGCCGCCTGCGTCAGCCCCAGATGCTGATGGCCGAACGCAAGCAGCACCTTGCCATCAGCGACGCGATCAATGATCGGCAAAGAGTCGGGCAAAGACGGCCGAAAGCCCATCCAGGGCGTGGCGTCTTGCGTACTCAGGTCCTGGCGAAACAAGCCCTGGCTCAAGCGATGCAATTGCCAGGCGCGCTGCATATTCGGCGGGCGCAGCAGCCCGGCGAATTCCACCGTGCCTGCCAGGCGCAAGCCGCCGAGCATGGGCGTCATGATGAACTTGCGCTCAAAGGAGGTGACGGCGAACGGCAGGCGGTCTTGTTCATGAGGCAGCATCAGGTGATAGCCGCGCTCGGTGTCCAGCGGGACTTTTTTACCGGTCAGCGCAGCGGTGAGCCGGGCCGAATGCGCACCGCAGGCAATCAGTACCTGGCGCGCCGTCAGCGCGCCCTGGTCCGTCATCAACGAGACGCCATCGGCCTCGACACGCCCATCCACGACGCTCTGCTTGAGAAATTGCACACCCTGGGCCTTGGCGGCCTTGACCAGTTCGCCGACCACGTGAAAAGGGTCGAGAAAGTGGCCGGTGCCTGGAAAAAACAGCGCACCCTGGATGCTATCGCTCAATTGCGGCGCCGCCTGGCGCACCGCATCGCCTGACCAGACCGCCACCGCCACGTTTTGCTGCTGCATGCGCTCGCGCAACGCCTCAATGGCCGCATGCGACTCGGCGCGTTCATACACCAGCAACGAGCCGTCTGCACGCAGCAGTTGCGCTTGTTCAATCGACTGCAGCAAGCGCTGCCAGGCCCCGAGGCTGGCCTCATTGAGCGCACGGATGCCCGCCACCGTTTGCCGGTAGCGGGCCGGGCGCAGGTTCAGCAGCAGGCGCGCAAACCAGGGCAGGGCGCGCGGCAGGTATTTCCAGTCCAGGCGCAAGGGGCCCATGGGGTCCATCAGCATGGCCGGCAGGCGTTTGAGGATAGAACTATCGGCAATCGGGAACACCTGCTCGGTCGCCAGGTGCCCGGCATTGCCATAGGAGGCGCCCATGCCCGGGGCCTGCGGGTCGACGACTACCACGCGGTGGCCCTGACGCGCCAATTGCAGGGCACAGGCGACGCCGATAATGCCGGCGCCGACGACCGCGATATCGGCCGTGTTGGAAGCGCCCATGGCTACACCTCTCTCCGGCCGTTGAGCAAGCGCCGCAGCTGCAGCGGATTGGCCTGCTCAAGTGCGTGGGGCAGCAGGCTGTCCGGGAAGTCCTGATAACACACCGGGCGCAGGAAACGCAGGATCGCCGCCGTCCCCACCGAGGTACTGCGGGCGTCGGAGGTCGCCGGGAACGGGCCACCGTGGACCATGGCGTCGCAGACTTCCACGCCGGTCGGCCAGCCGTTGACCAGCAGGCGCCCGGCTTTGCGTTCAAGCACCGGCAGCAAGGCGCTGGCGCTGGCCAGGTCGGCTGCCTCCAGATGCAGGGTGGCGGTGAGCTGGCCTTCCAGATGCTCGCACACCTGGCGCACTTGCACATCGTCGGCACACACCACCAGCAGGGCGCTGGCCCCGAAGATCTCCGCTTGCAGGTGCTGGTTGGCGAGCAACGCGTCGGCCTGGGTGATGAACAGATGCGCCTGGCCCTGGTTCGGACCGGTGGCCGGCAACCCCTGGGCGACGACCTGTGCATGTTCCGCCAGTGCACTCACACCGGTGGCATAGGCATTGAAAATGCCGGGCGTGAGCATGGTCTGCGCCGTGCAGCCTTGCAGTCGCTCGCTCGCGGCACCGATGAAGCGATCCAGCGCCTCGCCTGCGCGGGCAATCAACAGACCGGGGTTGGTACAAAACTGCCCGGCCCCCTGGGTCAACGACGCCACAAAGCCCTCAGCCAACGCGGATGCGCGGGCTTGCAGCGCTGCGGGGAACAACAACACCGGGTTGATCGAGCTCATCTCGGCATACACCGGGATGGGTTCGGGCCGCGCCTGCGCCGCCTGGGTCAAGGCCAGACCGCCGCTGCGCGAGCCGGTAAACCCGACGGCCTTGATCCGTGCGTCGGTCACCAGCGCGATTCCCACTTCACGGCCCGAACCGTACAGCAGGGAGAACACGCCCGGCGGCAGACCGCAGGCACTCACCGCCCGGGCCACTGCGCGCCCGACCAGCTCGCTGGTGCCTGGGTGCGCGCCGTGGGCCTTGACGATCACCGGGCATCCCGCCGCCAGCGCCGACGCGGTGTCACCGCCGGCCACGGAAAAGGCCAGCGGGAAATTACTCGCACCGAAGACCGCTACCGGTCCGAGCGGCACCTGGCGTTGGCGCAGGTCCGCACGCGGCAGCGGTTGTCGCGCAGGCTCAGCGGTATCCACGCGTACGTCCAGCCATTCACCCGCACGCACGGTGCGCGCGAAGGTGCGCAATTGCCCGCAGGTACGGCCGCGCTCACCCTGGATGCGCTGGGGCGGCAGGCCGGTTTCGGCCACGGCGCGTTCGATCAGTTCATCGCCGAGCGCCTCGATGTGCTCGGCAATGCTTTCGAGAAAACTCGCGCGAACCTCCAGTGAGGTTTCACGAAAGGTGTCGAACGCCGCCCAGGCCAGGGCACAGGCGCGTTCGACGTGCTCGCCACTGCCGCCGTGATAGGCGGGCTCCAGCGGCCTGTTGGTGGCGGGGTTGATGGCCCGGATCGCTTCGCGATTGCCGTAAACGGCGTGCTGTCCGATCAGCATACTACCCGTCAGAGTCATGGAGTCGTCCTGCAAAAAAGGAAGGGGCCGCCGTGACCGTCACGGCGGCGCGAAAGGCTCAGGCGACGTTCTGTTCAGCCGACCAGTTGGCGTACCACTGGCGGAACAGGGCGTACTGGTTTTCGGCATAACGGCGTTGAGCGTCACTGAGTACGTCGGTTTCATTGAAGTGCAGGGCGTATTGCCGCTCGCCGTTGAGGACCATCAGGTGCTTGTAATACAGCACCAGGTCACAGCCTTCATCGAACGACGACAACACGCCCAGCGCCGCTTCCAGCTCACGGGCCAGGCGTCGAGCCTTGGCGTCGCCCTTGGCGGCTTGTTTGCTCAGTGCGACCAGTTGCAGCACTTCCCGAGGCAGCGCGTTGCCGATGCCGGTGATGGCGCCGGTGGCGTTGCAGTTGACGAAACCGTGGACCACTTGGGTGTCGACACCCACCATCAGGGTCACGTCATCGTCTTTGGAGGTGATGTTTTCCGCCGCATAACGCAGGTCCGCGCCACCGCCGAATTCCTTGAAGCCGATCAGGTTCGGGTGTTCGCGGCGCAGTTCGAAGAACAGGTCGGCGCGGGTGGCGAAACCGTAGTAAGGGCTGTTGTAGATCACCGCCGGCAGGTTCGGCGCCGCCTTGAGGATCGCCGCAAAGTGGGCCTTTTGCGCAGCGGCACTGGCACCACGCGACAGCACCCGGGGAATCACCATCAAACCGTGGGCGCCGACCTTGGCCGCATGGGCTGCGTGGGCCACCGCTTCACGGCTGTTCACTGCGCCGGTGCCGACAATCGTCGGTACCCCGGCCGATACCAGGCGTGCCACACCTTCCTGGCGTTCGGCTTCGGTGAGCAACGGCCAGTCGCCCATCGAGCCGCAATACACCACGGCGCTCATGCCGATATCGACCAGTTCGCGGCCTTTGGCAACCAGCGCATCGAAGTCCGGTTTGCGTTCTGGGGTGCACGGGGTCATCAGGGCGGGGATGCAACCGGTGAAGATATTGTCGCTCATTGTTTTAGCTCCGTTCAGTTGAAGAGGCGGGGGGCTCAGATGCCCCAGGCAAAAGGGTCCTGTGCGTCGATCAGCAAGGTGCTGTCGGCGGTCATATAGGCGCGGCCGGTAATGAAGGGGCGTACGTGTTCGCCGTCCCACTCATAGCGGCCTTCGAATTGGCTGCCGGTGATGCTGGCTTGCACCCAGGTTTCACCCTCGGCGAGTTTTCCATCAGCGGCCAGGCACGCGAGTTTGGCGCTGGTGCCGGTGCCGCAAGGCGAGCGGTCGTAAGCGCCGCCGGGGCACATGACGAAGTTGCGGCTGTCGGCCTGGGCGTCATCGGCGAACAGCTCGATATGGTCGATCACGGCACCGTCTGCGCCAGAAATGCCCTGGGTGCGCAGCGCCTTGAGCAGCGTCCGGGTGTAGTCACTCAGGACGTCGACGTTATCCATCTGCAACGTCTGGCCGTGGTCCGACACCAGGAAAAACCAGTTGCCGCCCCAGGCGATATCGCCCTGCACCACGCCATGCCCAGGCACCTGCACCGACACGGCTTGGCGATAACGATAGGCCGGCACGTTGCGCAGGGTCACGGCACCGTCGGCGTGCAGCGTGGCGGCGACCGGGCCGACTGGCGTGTCGATGTGGTGGACGCCGGGTGCGATATCACCCAGGTGGTACAGCGAGGCCACCAGGCCGATGGTGCCGTGGCCGCACATGCCGAGGTAGCCGGCGTTATTGAAGAAGATCACCCCGCAGGTCGCGCCGGGTGTGATCGGCGCGCAGTACAGCGCGCCGACCAGCACATCATTGCCACGCGGTTCGAGCAGGCAGGCGCGGCGCCATTGGTCGTGATGGGTGCGCAGATAGTCGAGTTTTTCGGCGAGGGTATCGCCGACCAGTTCAGGAAAGCCGTCCATGACCAGGCGTGTGGGTTCGCCGCCGGTGTGGGAGTCGATAACGTGCAACCGTTTCATAAAACGCTCCATCAAGGGGTAGCCGGGGACAGGGGGGCGCTGTAGTGCGTGGCGCTCACGGCTTCGCTTTCGTCGTCTTCGTTTTCCAGGCGCACGAGGTGCGCAGGCACGCCGGTGGCGGCGCCCCAGTAATAAATCCCCAGGGCACAGGCCGCGACGACCAGCGTGTCGAATGGATGACTGAGCACGCCGATACCACCGAAACTGCCGAGCTTGGAGAGCAGGATGGTCACCGCGTAGAAACCGATCAGCCAGGCCGACGAGCGCACTTGCTGCTGCAGGTTCAGGTGCGCGGTCGGCACCCACCGGGCACACAGCAGGTACACCGCAAACATCAGGATTTGCAGGCCGAGCAGCCAGGACACGGTGCTCCAGCCGGACCAGTACACGATCAGTGCGGCAATGATGAACGACAGCGGGCCGAGCACCGCCATGCCCTTGACGCGGAACGGGCGCAGCATGTGCGGCGCATTGCGGCGCAGCGCGGCGACGGTCACCGGGGCTACCGCGTAACTGAGGATCAGGGCGGCGGAGACCACATTGATCAGCGCTTCCCAGGAGGGGAACGGCAGGGTCCAGAACACCGACAAGCCAAAGGTCAGCCAAAGCGCCGGGCGCGGGATGCCGGACTTTTCATCGATGCGGGTGAAGACCTTGAAGAAGGTGCCGGTCTGCGCCCAGCCGTACACCACACGCGGCGTGGCATTCATGTAGATATTGCCGCAGCCGCTGGGGGAGATCACCGCGTCGGCCACCACCAGGTACGCCAGCCAACCCACACCCAGCGCCAGGGCGATGTCGCGATACGGCAGGGCGAGTTCCTTGCTGATCCCGGCCCAGCCGTCGGCGAGCATTTGCGTCGGCACACCTCCGAGGAAGGCGGTTTGCAGCAACACGTAGATCGCGGTGGACAGCAACACCGAAAGGATCAGTGCAATCGGAATCGTGCGTTGCGGGTTCTTCACTTCACTGGCCACCGAGATGATCGGTGTCAGGCCCAGGTACGCAAAAATCACACCGCCGGCTGACACGGCCATTTCAATCCCCGAAAGACCAAAGGGCGCGAAGCCATGCACCTGGAAATTCTCCGGCTTGAAAAAGGTGAACAGCACGCCGATCACCAGCAGCGGCACGATGAACTTGAACACGCTCACCAGGTTATTGGCGATGGCGAAGGTTTTCACGCTGCGGTAGTTGAGGATGAAAAACAGGCACAGCAGGGCAAACTGCACCAGCCAACCGAGGGTGGTCGGGTCGCTGGACCCGGCTTGGGTCAGCTCGGGAAACCAGGCCGCCGCATATTGGCGCGAGGCAACCACTTCAATCGCCACCAGGCTGGAAAACGCGATCAGCGTGATAAAACCCATCAAGTAGCCGAGCAGTGGGCCGTGGGAATACACCGGGTAACGCACCACACCCCCGGCTCGGGGCAGAGCGGCGCCGAGTTCGCAGTACACAATGCCCAACAGCAGCACCGCGAAGCCACCCAGCAACCAGGAGAAAATCCCTGCGGGGCCGGCGATTGCAGACACGTGGCTGGCCGCAAACAACCAGCCCGAACCGAAGATGGCGCCCAGCCCGATAAAGGTGAGGTCCATCAGTGAAAGTTGTTTCTTGAACTTGCCTTGAGCAGACATGGCGGCGCCTTCTTGTGAGTTATTGGATAGGCATGCAGTGGCGCTATCCTGAACGCATCAAGGGGGGCGGCGATTGATGTTTTACGCGGATGTGAATGACGAATTCGGCACAATTTGCCGCGCTCGACAGACGTGCGAACATGGCGCAATCTGCTCGGCGTCAAAGCCCAAACGAGCGGTTGAAATCATGATGCAGAGCGCGTTTACGGCCCTTCTCCAGGGGGCACGCCCACACAGCATCGAGCAGCTACTGGCGGGTATGGCGCAGCTGTTGCCGATGCTGGACGTGATCCCCAATGCCGCGATTTTCATCAAGGATGTCGACGCCCGTTACCTACTCGCCAACCACACGCTGGTGCAACGTTGCGGCCTCAAACAGCTGCAGCCGCTGTTGGGCAAGACCAGCGCCGAAGTGTTTCCGGCGCAGTTGGGGCCGGGTTACACCGAGCAGGATCGGCGCGTGCTGGAGCAAGGGTATGTGCTGGAGGATCAGCTTGAACTGCACCTGTATGGCACTCGCGAGCCGGGCTGGTGCCTGACCCATAAATGGCCCTTGTATAACCACAAAAACCAGATCATCGGCTTGGCGGGCATTTCGGTTGACCTGCAGTCGGCCAGCGAAAAACATCCGGCCTATCAGCGCCTGGCCGCTGTGGACGAGTATATCCGGCACAACTTCAATCGACGTGTCACCCTCGGTGAGTTGACGCGCATTGCCGGCATTTCCGTGGCGCAGCTGGAGCGTTATTGCAAGCGTGTCTTCCACCTCACGCCGCGCCAGATGATCCAGAAGGTGCGCTTGGAGAACGCCCATCGGCTGCTGCATACCGAACTGCCGATCACCGATGTGGCATTGCAGTGCGGCTATACCGACCACAGTGCGTTTACCCGGCAGTTCAAGGCGTCGACCGGGTTCACCCCGCGCCAATATCGGCAGTTGGAATAGTTAGCGCCAACGCAATGCAACGAATGACCGCCGTTGACCCTCCTATGCTTACCAATACCCTTTCACCACACAGGTATCAGGCTTATGACGGCGGTAGACAACGATCATGTGAACTGGCTGGTTGAGCAATCGATGCTGCACGCGGCACGCCAGCGGGCCAAGCTGTATTCCGGGCAGGGGCGGTTGTGGCAGCAGCCCTACGCGCAGACCCGGCCCCGTGATGCGTCAGCGTTGTCGTCTGTGTGGTTTACCGCGTACCCGGCGTCTATCGTGACCCGTGAAGGCGGCACGGTGCTGGAGGCGTTGGGGGATGAAAGCCTGTGGCACGCGCTGTCCAAGATCGGTATTCAGGGGATTCACAACGGCCCGCTGAAAAAATCCGGCGGGCTTTCCGGTACCCGGCATACGCCGACCATCGACGGCAATTTCGACCGCATCAGCTTTGAAATCGACCCGGAGTTGGGCACCGACGCGCAGTTGCAAGCGTTGACGCGCATGGCCGCAGCGCACAACGCGGTGGTCATCGATGACGTCATCCCCTCGCACACCGGCAAAGGCGCGGATTTTCGCCTGGCCGAGATGGCCTACGAAGACTATCCCGGCCTTTACCACATGGTGGAAATCCGCGAGGAAGACTGGCCGTTGCTGCCGGACGTCGCCCCGGGCCGCGATGCGCAGAACCTCAGCCCGACCCAGGTCGACGCCTTGCGCGACAAGCATTACATCGTCGGCCAGCTGCAACGGGTGATCTTCTTCGAACCGGGAGTCAAGGAAACCGACTGGAGCGCAACGCCCGTAGTGCAAGGCGTGGACGGCAAGCCGCGGCGCTGGGTGTACCTGCATTACTTCAAGGAGGGGCAGCCCTCGCTCAACTGGCTGGACCCTTCGTTCGCCGCGCAACAAATGATCATCGGTGACGCCTTGCATGCCATCGATGTGATGGGCTCCAAGATCCTGCGCCTGGACGCCAATGGCTTCCTGGGTGTGGAGCGCAAGCTTGATGGCACGGCCTGGTCGGAAAGCCATCCGCTGGCCGTTACCGGCAATCAGTTGCTGGGCGGGGCGATTCGCAAGGCGGGCGGCTTCAGCTTCCAGGAGCTGAACCTGACCGTGGACGATATCGCCGCCATGTCCCACGGCGGTGCGGACCTTTCCTATGACTTCATCACCCGGCCGGCCTACCAGCATGCCTTGCTGGTGGGCGACACGGAGTTTTTGCGCTTGATGCTGCGCGAGATGCACAGCCAGGGCATCGACCCCGGTTCGTTGATCCACGCGCTACAGAACCACGATGAACTGACCCTGGAGCTGGTGCATTTCTGGACCCTGCACGCCCATGACACTTATCTCTATCAAGGCCAGACCTTCCCCGGCAATATCCTGCGCGAACACATCCGCGAGCAGATGTACGAACGCCTGGCCGGCGAACAGGCGCCGTATAACCTCAAGTTCGTGACCAACGGGGTGTCCTGCACCACGGCGAGCATCATCACGGCCGCCCTGGGTATTCGTGATCTGGAGGCGATCACCGCTGCCGATATCCGGCAGATCCGCCAGATACATCTGCTGCTGGCGATGTACAACGCGATGCAACCTGGGGTGTTCGCCTTGTCCGGCTGGGACCTGGTGGGCGCGTTGCCGTTGGCGGCGCAGGACGTGGCGCACCTGATGGCCGATGGCGATACACGCTGGATTCATCGCGGGGCCTACGACCTGGTGGACCTGAACCCGCAGGCCGAGCTGTCGGCGGGGCAAATGCCGCGCGCGCGAACCTTGTACGGCAATCTCAATGAACAGTTGCAGGACCCCGAATCGTTTGCCTCGCAACTGCAAAAGATCCTCGCGGTGCGCCGCGCCTATGACATTGCGGCCAGCCGCCAGATCCTGGTGCCGGACGTCGAGCATCCGGGCTTGCTGGTCATGGTTCACGAATTGCCGGCGGGCAAGGGCACCCAAATCACAGCGCTCAACTTCGGCGCCACGCCGATTACCGAAACCCTGCACCTGCCGGATATCGCGCCGGGGCCGGTGGTCGACATCATCAACGAACGGGTCGAGGGCGACCTGACCGCCGAGGGGGAATTCACTCTTACGCTGGATGCCTACGAAGGCCTGGCGCTGCGGGTGGTCAGCCATTCTCCGATGCTTTGAGTGCCGTCAGAAACGCGGTGTGTTTCAGGGCTTGGGAAAACATCGGCAGCGTGAAGTGCTCGGCCGCGTGCTGTTGTTCATCACTGAATGTGGCCGTGCAGTCGGTCAGGGTGATCACGTCGTAGCCTTTTTCGTAACCCGATCGAACCGTGCCTTCGACGCAGCAATTGGTCAGGAACCCCGCGACCACCAGGTTCTGGATGCCGTTATTACGCAGCACCAGGTCCAGGCCGGTGCTGGCGAACGCGTCCAGCCCACGCTTGCCCTCGACCAGGATGTCGGCAGGGTCGCGGCTCAGGGCGTCGCTGATCTCGGCGCCCCAACTCCCGGCGCGAAAGGCGCCGGCATCGACGACACCTTTGAGAATCCCGTAGGCGCGCAGGGTCAGCTCAGGGTAGCCGACGGCAAACTGGATCGGCATATGGATGATGGTCACGCCGAGCTTGCGCGCCTGCTCAATGGTGGTGGCGGTGTTGGCCAGCATGTTGGAGGTTTGCATCACGTCTTTCACTGCATCGTGGAACACGCCACCGGGCGTGGTGAAGTCGTTCTGGAATTCGATCAAGACGATTGCTGTTTTGTGGGCCTGCATGGTGTTTCTCCTGGTGCTGGAATAGGTGGGTGCGCTTAATCGTAGGCGATAGGCGTCGTCACTGCTGCGTCACGAGATGGCAACAGGGGACTGTCAAAGTGCCGCATCGGCACTCGGATGTGCTTTTTCCAGGATTGAATCATGCGCGATTCCCTCAGCCTGTTATTGGGCCTGTTTGTGTTGTTGCCCACGCTCGTCCTCGCTGATGCCGTCAGCTTCACTACCCACGCAGTCCAATTTTCCAACGCCGGTATTACGCTCTCCGGCACGGCTTTACTGCCCGAGCATCCGGCTGTCGGCGTGGTGCTGGTGCACGGTTCCGGTCAGGAAAAGCGCATGATGAATTTCGCGACACTACTGGCGGGTCATGGCATTGCGGTACTGACCTATGACAAGCGCGGCGTCGGGCAATCGGAAGGTGTGTATGTCGGGCCGGAGGTGGGCACTAATAATCTCGATGCGGCCAACCTGCAAACCTTGGCTGGTGATGCGAATGCAGCGGTCGCGGCCTTATCAACCCAGGTTGCCGCCACTGCGCTGCCGATTGGGCTGGTGGGGTTCAGCCAGGCCGGCTGGATCATCCCCATCGCTACCGAACACAACCGCGCCGTGAGCTTCATGGTGCTGTTCAGCGGGCCGCTGCTGACAACGCGTGAGCAGTTGCGCTTTCAGTTTCTGACCCAGGGCAAGGCGGATTTCTGGACCCAGTACAGTGAAGCGCAGGTGCGCAAACATATTGCGCAAGACCCTGACCGCTATCAGTTTGCCGACACTGATCCTCGTAATTCGCTGGCCAAGGTTGCGATTCCGGGCCTCTGGTTGCTGGGCGGCAAGGATCTGCAAACCCCGGCTTTTTTAGCGGTGGAACGGTTGGACGCAATGAAGGCCAAGGGCAAACCGTTCGAATATCGACTGTATCCCGAGTTGGGTCACAACGTATCGCCGGGTGGCGCAGGCCCATCGGTCGACGATGCGCTGCAATGGCTCAAGGGCATGAAGGCTTCACATTGAGCGCATTCATTTGGCATCGTGGAAAATAATCCCGAGGGTTCTGCGCTCGCCGCCATGCAGGCGGCTGACCCCGTGGCGGACATTCACGCGGCAAAACCCTCGGGTTGAGCGCGCCGGTCGGCTGTTCACTGCGAAAATCAGCGCCTGGCCCTGTTCAAGCGCGATGACCTCGGCCTGGCCGGGCTGGTTGGCGCGGGTCTGGGTGAGGACGAACTCGCCCCCGTCGAAATCCAGCCTCGGTTGATCCAGCAGAAATACGACCTGAAAAGGAAACACCTGCTCGCCATACAGGTCCTGGTGCAGGCAGGTGTAGTCATTTGCCCGATAGCGCAGCATCAGCGGCGTAGGCCTGCATTGACCCGCCTGATGACAAACGGCTTTGAAGGCGCTGTGGGTTTCGGGAAACCGTTGACCGACGTTCAATGCCGCGTGCCAGCGGTTGGCGATGGGCGCCAGGTGGCTGTACAGCCGAGTTCGCAGGTCTTCGACGATGGGGGGCAGGGGATAACGAAAGTACTGGTATTCACCTCGCCCGAAGGCATGACGCTCCATGACGACGCGGCTGCGAAAGTGCTCGCTGTTCGAGTACAGCGCCGCCAGCTCCAGACAGGTCTGGCGAGTGAGCAAGGGTGGCAGTCGCGCAAACCCGTGGGTCATCAGTGCGGCTTCGATTATCCGCCAATCCAGCTCTTCCAGGCTGGCCCCAGGGGCACCCGGGCTATCGAACATCAGCTCATTTTGACGATTCATTATGTTTCCATCGCTGATATTCGGCGGGCATGCAGATGGCGCAAGGGCGATAGCCGGCGGCGATTGCGCCGGACTCGTCGAGGAAAAATACGCGGTTTTTCACATAGCCCCCGCGCGCGATCGCTTGCAGCGCCGCTCGGCAATCGAGCGTGCCGTAACGTTTGCCCGTTCGGTGGCCGCCCAGCGTGCCCGGTTGAGTGCTGGGGCAGGGTTGGCCTGCTCGGCTCAATAGCATCCAGACACGCTCGTTATCCATGGACTCGCTCCGATGTGCCGTGAAAGTTCAGGAAAAACCCAACCCGTTCGCCGCTTCGAACCCGGCTGATAGCGCGTTTCATCGTGACGCGGTAGTAGCCCTTGCGGCCTTTGAAGGGCCGGTGCGCCGTGGTGATGATTGCGAGATCACCCAGCCGCAGGGGCACCACCATCGGGCGTGACTGCATCCTCGGCCGCTGTTCGATCAGCACCAACTCGCCGCCGGTGAAGTCCTGGCCTGGAGAGGACAGCAGGGCGGTCAACTGAAACGCAAACCCCCTTTCGTCATCGATGGCCTGCCCAAGCGCCAGAGACTCGCCTTCACGCAAGCACATCAGCGGCGAGGAGGGTTGCCGCTGATCGGTTGAGCGTTGGAGCGGGAAGCCGTAGGGCCGTCCGGCGATCAGGTTCCATTGGTTTGCGATCTGTGCCAGCGGCGCATAAAACTTCTGCCTGAGGCTGTTCAGCAGTGCCGGGAGCTGTTCCCGCGCCCTGTTAGGTGGGCCCAGGAAACCCGGCAGCACGGCGAAGCCTTGCTGGTCGAGCTCCACGCGGATACTTTGCCAATCCAGGGTGTCGATTCGGTTCATGCGGGCTTCCTTCGTTCGACGGCCATTACCGGTGCCGCGGCCGTAAACACACAGTAGGGACCCGTTGAATGGCTGAAACTCCGGTTCTTGCGGTGGAACTTCAAGCGCTGTTTAATCAAGCGCACCTGTGCCCCACGTGGGCACTTTCAGATTCCGGGAGAGCATGGATGCAATCGCTGCCTGTCGCTGCGTCAATCGTTGGGGATTCACTTGAGCTGCGTCCACTGGCGCCCGGGGATTTTGACGCGCTGTATAACGTCGCATCCGACCCTTTGATCTGGGCGCAGCACCCCAGCCCTACGCGTTATCAGGAAACGGTCTTTCGAGAATGGTTCAAGGAAGCCCTGACGTCGAACAGCGTGTTGGTGGTGATCGACCGTTCAAGCGGCAAGGTCGTCGGCAGTTCGCGCTATTACGAATTCAGCGAGAAGACCCGCGAGGTTGCTATCGGCTACACCTTTCTGGCCCGAGAAAAGTGGGGCGGCGGGGCGAACGCAGAACTCAAGCGCCTGATGCTCGAGCATGCCTTCCAGTGGGTCGACACGGTCTGGTTTCACATCGCGGCGCAAAATATCCGTTCGCAACGGGCCATGGAGAAAATCGGCGGGAAGTTCTCCCACTCGTCGATCAAACAGCTGGCCGTCGGTACGCAGGAAAACTTCTTTTACAAGGTCGAACGCGCCACGTTTGCGCGTCGGCACTCGGTGAGCGATACCTGAACTCAGGCCGGGTTTGTCTGCTCAGCCAGCGTCAGTACCTGCCCGCGGAAAACGCTGACGATCGGGCGCAGGTCCACCTTGTGCCAGGCGGCCCAGAGCCTGACGCAGGGTCTGAACCAGTCCAGCTCGCGCAGCACCACCGTCGGGCCTGCGCTGGTGGCCAGGCTGCTTTGCACCATGGCCAGGCCAAGTCCGGCGGACACCAGCCCGAGCACGCTCAAGGGGTCGGTCGCCTCCAGCGACAGCCGTGGGACGAAGCCGGCATCGGCACACCGGGCGATGAAGTCGTCGCGTTTATTGATCGAGTCGGGTTGGCTGCCGGTGATGATCCACTCCTGTTCATGCAGGTCGGCGGGGCTGAGTTCGAGCTTGGCCGCCAGCGGGTGTTCGTTTGGGATCGCCAGCAGCATGGGGTCGTTCAGCACAGGGCGGGCGAGCAGGTCGGGGTCGTTGTCCGGCGGGGGCTCGCAGACCAGCGCAATGTCCAGGCTGCGTTGGCGCAGACCTTCGAACTGCTCGCGTGGGGTCATGTTGTAGAGGGCAATATGGATCTGCGGGCGCTCGGCGCGGATCGCCCGCACCGCGCCTGGCAACACGCCGGCATGGATGGCGTGGTTGACGTAGCCGATGCACAGGCCGCCTTCCTCGCCACGCCCCAGGCGCTTGCCCAGGGACTCCAGGCGCTCGGCGTGCTTGAGCAGGCCGCGGGCCTCGGACAGGAAGGTGCGCCCGTCAGCGGTGAGGAACAGCCGCTGGTTACGCCGTTCGAACAAGGCCAGGCCCAGATGATCTTCAAGCTGGGCGATCTGCCGGCTCAGGGGCGATTGGGAAATGTGCAGTTGTTCCGCTGCGCGGCCGACGTTTTCGCATTCCGCGACGGCGACGAAGTAGCGCAGCTGACGTAGATCTTGCATGGTAGCTCCTGGTAATTGCCTTACCTTTTTACCTGGGGTTATGAACCTCGAACGCCGCCATCCTATGCTGCTGTTATAAAGACCGTCCAGGTCATAATTCGACAGACTTCAGACCTTTCGTGCATCTCTATCTTCCGTCAACCGGCTCAAGCTTGATCTCGATCAGGTGACCGCCCCGGTTCTCCCTCTACTCTGGCGTCTCCATCAAAGGCCAGGGAAGGCTGAATGAATGCCACTGGCCGCGCATTCTCAAGGAAGAGTCCGTCATGCGATCAATGAAGATCATCTTGTTGTCATCGGCGTTCAACGGTTTGACCCAGCGCGCCTGGTTGGACCTGCGCCAATCAGGTTACGACCCCAGCGTGGTGTTGTTTACGGATGAGGCCACGGTGTGCCGGCAAATCGAGGCATCGGCGGCCGATCTGGTGATCTGTCCGTTTCTCAAGGACCGCGTACCGGAGCAACTGTGGAGCAACCCGGATCGCCCGATTGTGATCATTCATCCGGGCATCGTCGGTGACCGTGGCGCCAGCGCGCTGGACTGGGCCATCACCCAGCAGGTCGGCCGTTGGGGCGTTACGGCGCTGCAGGCGGTCGAAGAAATGGATGCGGGGCCGGTCTGGTCGACGTTTGAATTCGACATGCCCGCCGATGTGCGCAAATCCGAGTTGTACAACGGTGCGGTGAGTGACGCGGCAATCTATTGCATTCGCGACGTGGTGGAAAAATTCGCCGGCGGTTTCGTCCCCACGCCGCTCGATTACACGCAACCCAGCGTCGTCGGGCGTTTGCAGCCGAATATGAAGCAGATCGACCGTGCCTTCAGCTGGCATGACTGCGCACGGTTCATCAAGCGCAGCATCGATGCCGCCGACGGGCAGCCGGGTGTGTTGGCGAGTCTCGCGGGTGGGCAGTATTACCTGTACGACGCGCACCTGGATGCGCGTTGCGGCCTGCCGGGAGAGATCCTGGCGGTTCAGGACGACGCGGTGCTGGTGGCCGCCGGTGATCGGAGCGTGTGGATCGGTTCGCTCAAACGCAAGGCCCAGCCAGGGGAGGAGACCTTCAAGCTGCCGGCACGCCAGGTGTTGGCCGGCCTGTTGAGGGATGTTCCGGTGCTGGACGGTTCAATCGCCAGCCAAGGAGCTGATGAGTCGGCCTATCAACCGATTCGTTATCGCGAGTTCGGCCACGTTGGCGAACTGACCTTCGAGTTCTACAACGGCGCCATGAGCACCGAACAATGCGTGCGGCTGGTGGCTGCGCTGCGTTGGGCCAAGGCGCGGGACACCCAGGTGCTGTTGATCAAGGGCGGGCGCGGGAGCTTTTCCAACGGTGTACACCTCAACGTCATCCAGGCCGCGCCCGTGCCGGGGCTGGAGGCCTGGGCCAATATCCAGGCGATCGACGATGTGTGCCAGGAGTTGCTGACGGCCCGGCAGCTGGTGGTCAGTGGCCTGACCGGCAGCGCAGGGGCGGGCGGCGTGATGCTGGCGCTGGCGGCCGACATCGTGTTCGCCCGTGCAGGTGTCGTGTTGAACCCGCATTACAAGACCATGGGCCTCTACGGCTCCGAGTACTGGACCTACAGCCTGCCTCGCGCCGTCGGCAGTGAGCTTGCCTACAAACTTACCGAAGAGTGCCTGCCGATCAGCGCCGTGCAGGCACGGCAGTGGGGGATGGTCCAGGACATCGGCCCACGTTGCCCGCAGGAGTTCGGCCGCTGGTTGGCGCAAGAAGCGCAACGTACGTTGACTGATGGAAAGTACGCAGCGCATCGCGCACGCAAAGCCAGTATGGATCTCGCACAGATTGAGCTCTGCCGTGACCACGAACTTGCCCAGATGAAGTTGGACATGGTGCACAACCGCCAGCAGTTTGCCGAGAAGTGCCGCAACTTTGTGTTCAAGCGCAAGAGCTGCCAGACACCGCAGCGTTTGATTGCAGCATGGGCGGTGTCGCGTGAGAGCGTGTTGGTCGCCTGACGGCGCCGTTGTGCTCGGCATCGTGTCGCGAGGTCGTAGGCTCAAGCACTCTGAAAAAGGGAATTTGGGTGGGACGGTACGGTCCTACGATTTCAAATGTTGCTTGGAGGCGCGCGATGCCACACAAGAACCTTCGGGTAGACGATAACGTTTCTGCAGATATTTCTGATCATCCAAAAGACATCTTTTTTGCTGCAGTCGAAACGACTCGTATGCCGATGATCGTCACCGACCCCAATGCGCCGGACAACCCGATCATCTTCGCCAACCAGGCGTTTCTGGAAATGACCGGTTACGCGCATGATGAGATTGTCGGGAAAAATTGCCGCTTTCTCCAAGGCGTCGAGACCGATAGAGAAGTGGTGAATTCCATCAGGGACGCGGTAAAAAACAAGCAGGAGTTTTCGACCGAAGTTCTTAACTATAAGAAAGATGGAAGCAGTTTCTGGAATGCGCTTTTCATCTCGCCTATTCAAAATGAAAAAGGCGATGTGATTTATTTTTTTGCATCGCAGTTAGATATAAGCCGTCGCCGTGACGCTGAGGAAGGTTTGAGGCAGGCTCAGAAGATGGAGGCGCTGGGTCAGTTGACGGGCGGCATTGCGCATGACTTCAACAATCTGTTGCAGGTGATCGGTGGCTACGTCGACTTGATCGGCAGCGCCGTCGACAAACCTGAGCCGAGCCTGGAAAGAATCAAGAGAAGCGCCTTCCATGCCAAGTCCGCGGTGGAAAAAGCCAGCACGCTGACAAAGCAACTGTTGGCGTTTTCCCGAAAGCAGAAACTACAGGGCCGCGTCCTGAACTTAAATACGCTCGTTCACTTGGTCGAGCCTTTAATAGAGCGGACATTCGGCAACGCAGTGAAAGTGGAATCCGACCTTGATGGCTCGTTGAAAAACTGCCGGATTGATCCTACTCAGGCCGAGATGGCACTGCTCAACATTTTCATCAATGCCCGGGATGCGTTGATCGGGCGACATGAACCGAAAGTGTTCATTGAGACGCGCAATGTCCTGATCAAGGACTTGGCGACGTCCTATGACGGCTTGCTGCCAGGCGCCTACGTGAGCATCTCCGTTACCGACAACGGCGTAGGCATGTCCGCAGCCATCCGTGATCGCGTGATGGACCCATTCTTTACCACCAAGGATGAGGGCAAGGGCTCGGGCCTGGGCCTGTCGATGGTATATGGATTTGCCAAACAGTCCGGCGGGGCCGCCCGGATCTACTCGGAGGAGGGCATTGGTACGACGCTGCGCCTGTACTTTCCAGTGGACAGTGCGTCGGTATCTCCCGATGAGCTCAGGCTGAAATCCGATAACCAGGATGGCACCGAAAGGGTCCTGATCGTCGAGGACCGCCCGGACGTCGCAGAGCTCGCCAAGATGGTGCTTGAGGACTACGGCTACATCACTGAAATATCGCTCAATGCGCGCGAAGCGCTGAAACGATACGAAGCGGGTGAACAGTATGACCTGCTCTTCACCGATCTGATCATGCCCGGAAGCATGAATGGGGTCATGTTGGCGAGAGAGGTCAGAAGACGCATCCCAAGCACCAAGGTGCTACTGACCACCGGCTATGCAGAGAACTCCATCGAGCGTACGGACGCTGGCGGATCAGAGTTCGAGGTGATCTCCAAGCCGTATCTGCCACATGACCTTGCGCGTAAGGTCAGGCAGATCCTTGATTCTCCGGGGGGGCTTTAGTTTTTCGCTTCAGGTAGGCGTACGTGGCAACGACTGATCATTCTCACTCGCCTGCTGCGCCGGTAGAGAATTGGGCCTTTTCTGAAATTTGTGGTGGCAGGTCTGCCTGAACATGAGTGCCTTTCATGGCGCGTGTGTTTTTCCGGTCGGCCACCATGGGGGTGGTAGGCAGTTTCTGACGGTGCTATCACAGGCTGTAAACCTTGGTCGTCATCCAGCTCCTCAGCGTGCAAGCCGGCGGCGAAACTGGGCTCAATTGTCGAGCTTGCGCTCCGAGAGAAGATACGTCTCCACCAAGACATTCAACGCTCCTTGTTTTCTATTGCCAAGTCACTATAGATTCTTAATTTTTAATCGTGGCACATTCTGTGACGAGCTCGCTCTCGATAGCCTCAGGGAGATTGTGCTCAACCAATCTCTTGAATCTCCGCTTTATTGCTATCACATCACTGCTGCAGCCCTTGAGGTTCGAAAGCTGAACTGCCGCGCTGTACGCCTGGTAGCAAGCATCCGTATCCCCAACGGTCTGCTTACACTGGCTGACGACCTGAAATGTTAGGTCGGGATTCGCCTTATAGCTCTGTATTTGAGGGTTTGACCTCAGTCCAATCAGAACGGAAGGTAGTAGAAAGTAATCGGCCACCGCCACGAGAAGAGCGGCGCCGAAGGCCAGCAATTTGAAGCGCATTTCCATTTTCTCTTCGATAGGCGGACGCATCATAACCGATCATCAAGTGCGTCATTATGCAGGCATACCGTCCAACATTCCCCCACAGCCGTAGCAAGTATGGGCAGGCTCGGAGTCTAATCGGGTTAACGGTTGTTGGTTTGGGACTTAGTCGGCAGAACGCCGGGGAGGGGTGTAAATATCCAATTGCGGACCAAAATCGTTTTGCGGACCGGAAACAACAAGGGCCTGCGCGATACAGATCACGCAAGCCCTTGATAAATATGGTGCCCGAACCCGGAATCGAACCGGGACGCCCTTACGAGCGGGGGATTTTAAGTCCCATGCGTCTACCAGTTTCGCCATTCGGGCGGTAGCGCGGTGTAACAGGGTTGGGAATATATAGAGCCTGGCTCGTTGGTGCAAGGTTCTTGCCTAAAAGCCGGGTTAAAAAAGCTTGTGAGATCAGTAGTCTACAACACCCGAGCAGACCCTTTTCGAGTTTCCCCTGGGACGGGAACAAGATTCTGAAAGCGCAGTCATAGCGATATGCCATCCCGGCATTCTGGAAAGGAATCAGTTGATGTTCAGTGCGCGTAAGCCTTCTTGGATGATTGCGGTCAGTGTAATCGGGTTGTTGGCGGTGGGTAGCGTAGGCACAGCGCAGGCGGGGGATGAGTTTGAATGGAGCGGATTCAGTTCCTCGCCGGGTGACAGGCTTGCGACCAGTTCCGCAGGGGCCGGTCAGCAGCAAGTATTGGCGGCGAGCAATTTTACGGTGAACGATATTGAGCGCTTGCAGAGTAATCAGAAAAGCCACGAGGAAGAGCTTCAGCGTTTGAAAAGCAAACTGGACGAACAGGCGCGCTATTTCGAGGAGTTCAAGCGTAAGGATGGCTCAAGCTCCAGCGCCAGTGACAGCCAGTTGGCTGATTTGAAGCACACGGTCGCGGATCAGAAGAACACCATCGACAAGCTCAAAAGCGAAGTGGAGGACCTGAAGCGCAATTCCAGCTCCAGTTCGAGTTCCAGTTCCAGCGAGCTGTCGCGGCTCAAGGACGATGCCCAGGATCAGAAACGTAGCCTTGAAGACCAGAAGCGCAGCCTTGATGATCTGAAACACACGATCGACAGCCTGGCCAGCAAGGTGAAGTGACGCCTGCCGGCGCTTGCTTCAGTCGCTGGCAATGTGCGTATCGGCATTGCTGGCGACATGGCTTGCGGTGTTCTCAGCGTTCGGTTCACGCTACCCTGTGGCGTCCACAATCATGAAAAGGAATGAATGATGAGCGTCGTACACCAGCCGCTGGAGGGCAGTTGCCGCTGTAACCGGGTGCGCTTCAGTGTCAGTTTGCCCGAGGTGATCACCATGGCCTGCCATTGCCGTGGTTGCCAGAAAATGACCTCCAGCGCGTTTTCCCTCAGCGCCTTGATTCCCGCCGCTGGGTTTACCATCACCCAAGGCTGCCCGGTCATCGGCGGGCTGCAGGGTGTGGACCGCCACTATTGCTGCCCGCATTGCATGAGTTGGCTGTTTACCCGGCCCCACGGCATCGACGAGTTCGTCAATGTGCGCGCCACGTTGCTCGATAACGCCCGCGACTATGTACCTTTCATGGAAACCTGGACCCGCGAAAAACTGCCCTGGGCCTCTACCCCCGCCGTCGAAAGCTTTGCACAATTGCCTGAACCCCAGGACTTCCCGCGCCTGTTGCAGGCTTACGCCGAGTTTGTCTCAGTCAATCAACGCCAATAGATCCGTAACACCTACGTCCACGCCTGCCTGGCTCAGCAGCGTGGTGGCCTGGCCCCGGTGATGGGTCTGGTGATTGAAAAAGTGCACCAGCAAGCCAAAGAACGGCTTGCTGGCCCCCACGCCGCGCATGTTGGAGTACTGCAGGCGATGATCCAGGTCAGGCTCGCGCAAGGTGTTGACCCAATCGAGTATCAACTGATCCAGCCAGGCGCGTCGGGCAGAAAGCTCACGAATATCGGCGAACGCCAGTTGCTTGAGGTCGGTGGGTGTTGCGATCGAACTCAAGGGTGCCAGCGCCGCAAAGCCTGCCGGGTGTTGGGCGAAGCGTTTGAGCCAGACCGTATCGCCCAGTGCAAGGTGGTTCAGGGTGCCGAGGATCGAGCCGAAGAACGCCTGCCGGTCTGCGCTCAACGCGGCGTCCGGCAATTGGCCGGCAGCAGCATAGACCTTCTGGTTCATCCACTGGTTGTAGCTCGCCATCAACGCAACGTGCTCGATACGGTTCACCTGTGTGCTCCTTCAACGGTGTAATGGCGCCATCATAAGGCGTGCCTGCTCGGCGGTCTTGGTATTCCGACAGGGGCAGGCTATGGTTGTTGAACGCCCATATTGCGCCCTGGGAGGGCGACACCATGAACACCAGCGATCTATTGGAACAACTGCTGCGCGCGGGCCAGCAAAACGGCGGTGCTTCAGGCGGTGGCCTGGGCGGCTTGGGCGGGTTGCTCGGAGGGTTACTCAACAGTACGGGCAATAGTGCTTCGGCCGGGGGCGGTTTGGGCGGATTGCTGGGTGGTCTCGGCGGTTTATTGGGCGGTGCGCCTGCGGGCGGTGCCACGCAGCAGCGCTCCGGTGGGATGAATTACGCGGCGCTGGCGTCGTTGGGGATGGCGGCTTTCCAGGCGTACCAGGCGTGGCAGCGCCAGCAGGCCAGTGCGCCGCAGCAGGCAATCCAGACGGTCGACCAACTCGACGGGGCCGATGCCGAAGCCCATAGCCATGCCGTGCTGCGCGCATTGATCGCGGCAGCCAAGGCCGATGGCAAGATCGATGAGCAAGAGCGGCAGATGATCTCAGCCGAGATTGGCCGGCATACCGATGACCCCCAGTTGCAACAATGGCTCGACGCCGAAGTCGCCAAGCCACTGAATGCCGGGGATTTTGCCGAGTATGCCGATGACCCGGCACTGGCGTCGGAGATCTACCTGGCCAGCGTGATGTTGGTCAACGATCAACAGGAGGCGGAACGCGCTTACCTGGATGAGCTGGCCGGGCAGTTGCAAATCGACCCGCAGTTGCAACTGCACCTGGAGCAGCAGGCGAAAGCTTAAAAACGCAGGGTGGCACCCGTGGTCAACCACTGGTTGTGATCCTCGTTGAGGCTTTGCCCAACCAGCAGGTCGATGTCGATCAGCTGACCCACGTGAAAGCGCGGCCCGGCCTGCCAGGCCTGGTCGCCGCCTTCCTGACCATAGCGCTCACCGATCAGTGTGAGTGCATCGGCTAGCTGGTACTCGAAACCTGTGCCCCACGTCAGCCGGTGCTGCTGTTCGCCACCGTTATAGGCGTGGGTCCAACCGCCATTGAAGTTCAAGCGCAGTGCTTCAACGGGTTGCCAGGTCAGAGGCACGTTGAAGTCGGCGCCGTCAAAGGCATGCGCACGGTCCAAGGCGAAGTGGCTGGTGGCGGACACCGCCAGTTGCAATCCCAGATCTTGCCGTGACCACACCTGGGCTTTGACTTGCGGGCTGACCTGCGTCTCGGCATCCCCCGCATTGCTGGCACGCGACAGCGCCGCACTCCATTGCACCGCCGGCAGCGCGCTGAACGTGCAGGCCGGGTTCAGCGTTTCGTTATGGACGTTGCCTTGGTGCCGGTTGACGCTGTACCAGGCGTCGACGTTGCAGGTGCCCGGATCATTGACCGCGCCGTCGTCGACCACGTAGGCGCCACCGGCTGCCTGGGCCTTGGAGCACATCGCGATGAGCAGAACAAGGCCCAGGCTCGCGCCAATGAAGATCAGGTTGCGTTGCAGCGCGCGGCGCTTGGCCGGCGGTAACAGCAACAGCGTATGGCGAGCCCCCCGATAGTGACGTGCGCGATATTTGGCAAACCCATCCGGGCGATGAGGGGTGTGTTTTTTGTGCATGATGCACCTCGCTTGAATTCAGCTTTCTACGGTCAGCACCGAAATGCCGCTGGCTTTGGCCTGGCTGACCAGCTCCGAGGTGTCGTCACCGCCTGGCAGGGCGATGATCACGTCGGGTCGGCTGTCGGTCAGCATGAAATGATTGCGTTGGCGTTCCGCCTGTTTGCCATGGCGTTGCCAATTGCACGGGTAACGCACCACATCGATGCCCATTTCCCGCGCCCACTCCTCGATGTTGCTGCCGAGGAATTGGTTGCCGCCGTGAATCAATACCTGCATCGGGCGCAGGCGGTGGTAAGCGTCCAGCACTTGGCGGGACTTCTGGGTGTCGGCGTAATGACGACCTGCACAGATCAAGACGCGCATGTTCGAATCCTTGTGATGCGCGGTGGCGACCCTGCGGTCGCCACCGTTTAAACGGCGGGAGCGATCAGTACCACTGCTTGAAGCGGCGGATGTAGATCGTTTTCATCAGTTGGGCCACGCAGCAGTAGGCGAGCAGGGTACCGACCAGCCATGGGAAGTACGCCAGCGGCAGCGGTTGCAGGCCCACCAGGGTGCCCAGCGGCGAGAACGGCACGTAGATCCCCAGAGCGATCACCAGGCAGGTCATCATCAGCACCGGCCAGGCCGCCGTGCTCTGGAAGAACGGGATCTTGCGGGTGCGCAGCATATGCACCACCAGGGTTTGCGAGAGCAGCCCTTCGATGAACCAGCCGGACTGGAACAGGGTCTGCATTTCCACACTGTTAGCGCTGAACACGTACCACATCAGGGCAAAGGTGGTGATGTCGAAGATCGACGAGGTCGGCCCGATCCAGATCATGAAGCGGCCGATGTTTTGCGCATCCCACTTACGTGGTTTGGCCAGGTATTCCTTGTCCATCTTGTCCCACGGCAAGGCCAGCTGGGAGATGTCGTACATCAAGTTTTGCAGCAGCAGGTGGATCGCCAGCATCGGCATGAACGGAATGAACGCACTGGCCACCAGCACCGAGAACACGTTGCCGAAGTTGGAGCTGGCGGTCATGTTCAGGTACTTCATGATATTGCCGAAGGTTTCGCGGCCCTTGAGCACGCCTTCTTCCAGCACCATCAGGCTCTTTTCCAGCAGGATGATGTCCGCCGATTCCTTGGCGATATCCGTGGCGGTGTCGACCGAAATACCCACGTCGGCATCGCGCAGCGCCGGCGCATCGTTGATACCGTCGCCCAGGAAACCCACGGTATGGCCGTTGGCTTGCAGGGCCTTGAGCACCCTGGATTTCTGCAGCGGTGTCAGCTTGGCAAACACCGTGCGTTCTTCCACGCGGCGCAGCAGGGTGGCGTCGTCCATGGCTTCGATATCCACGCCCAGCAGCGGCTGGCCGGGTTCGAGGCCAACCTGGCGGCAGATCTTGGCGGTGACTACCGCGTTGTCGCCGGTGAGCACTTTGACGGCAACACCAATTTCCTGCAGTGCGGCAATGGCCGGGCCCGCGGTTTCCTTTGGCGGATCGAGGAAGGTCAGGAAGCCCTGGATCACCAGGTTGCGCTCATCGGCAGGGGTGTACTGTTGGCGCGCCAGGGATTGGGGAATGTTGCGCGTTGCGACCACCAGTACACGGAAACCATCCTCGTTGTAGTCGTTGGCCAGCGCCAGCAACTCTTCACGGCGGCGCTCATCCAGCGGCACGGCATCGCTGCCTTCCATCACGTGGGTGGAAATGCTCAGCATCTCTTCCACGGCGCCCTTGCACACCAGCAGCTGATCGCCGGCAGCATCCTTGACGACGATCGACAGACGGCGGCGTACAAAGTCGAACGGCAATTCATCCACTTTGCTGTAGGCAAATGGCACCTGGAACTTGGGGTTCTGCTCCGAGAACTGCACCACGGCCTGGTCCATCAGGTTCTTCATGCCGCTCTGGTGGAAGCTGTTGAGCCAGGCTAGCGACAGCACCGCATCGTCACGTTGGCCAAAGGCATTGACGTGGTGTTCGAGGATGATTTTGTCCTGGGTCAGGGTGCCGGTCTTGTCGGTGCACAGCACATCCATCGAACCGAAGTTCTGGATCGCATTCAGGCGCTTGACCACCACTTTGCGTTTGGCCATGGCGGTGGCGCCCTTGGCCAGGTTGGCGCTGACGATCATCGGCAGCATTTCCGGGGTGAGGCCCACAGCAACCGCCAGGGCGAACAGGAACGCATCGCCCCAATCACCTTTGGAGAAACCGTTGAGCAGGAACACGATCGGCACCATCACCAGCATGAAGCGGATCAGCAGCCAGCTGACGCTGTTCACCCCACGGTCGAAGGCGGTTTGCACACGGGAGCCGACGATCGCTTTGGCCAGGGAACCGAAGTAGGTGCGCGGCCCGGTGGCTACCACCACGGCCTTGGCCCGGCCGCTGACCACGTTGGTGCCCATGAAGCAGATGTTCGGCAGGTCCAGCAGGTTGCCCTGGTCGGCCGCCAACGAGGACGCCGACTTCTGCGTCACATCACCCAGGGTGTCGTACTTCTCGACCGGCAAGGCTTCGCCGGTCAGCACCGCCTGGCTGATAAACAGGTCACGGGATTCGATCAGGCGGATATCCGCCGGGATCATATCGCCGGCCGACAACTGCACGATATCGCCGGCCACCAGTTCACGCATCGGCACTTCGCGCAGGCTGGGCTGGGCGCCCACTTGCTCGCGGCGCAGCACGGTGGCGGTGGTGCGGACCATCGCCTTGAGCGCTTCGGCGGATTTGGCCGAGCGGTGTTCCTGCCAGAAGCGCAACAGGCTGCTGAGCAACACCATGGTCATGATGATGATGACCTTGGTCGGGTCGGCCTCTTCGCCGTCCCGCATCGGCAGCCAGCAGTCGGTAACAAAGCTGATGCCGCCTAGGGTCAGCAGGACATAGATAAAAGGATTGTTCAGTGCCTGCAGGAACTGGACGATGGCGTGAGGCGGCTTGTCATGGGCCACCTCGTTATAGCCTTCGCGCTGTAGACGTGCCGAGGCATCCAGTTCGGTCAGGCCGTCCTGGGTCGCCCGTACATTGGCGAGGGTGGCCGACAGGCCGTTCTGGGCTTCGCGGGCGGCACGCATCGACAGTTTGGTGTCGCTTGCAGTGCCATTTTTCTTGTGCAGAGGCGTGTTTTTTACGGCGCTCATTGTCTGTACTCCTGTCGCCAATTCTCGACAAAACATACCCGGTACTTACCTGATTGCAGGCGAGCGAAAGCATGCCGAGCCGCGGACTTCGCGATCGGTTTAAATAAAGTGCTTAATAACTTCTACAAGGCCCGCTTAGTGCGCGTTAGTTAATTAGCGCGCAGCGGGCTACTACTGGACTTGTTCATAAAGAACTCCAGAAGGTTAATCGGGAAAGTTGTGGTTTCCAGCAGGCTCAGGCTGTGCGAGCGCTCACATAGAGGCTAAGCATCAGGCTCGCTTGAACGAGGCTGGAAACGTTCCGTCTCTGCGGGTCTTGAGGGGCGGCGTGATCCCAGTGCTGAACCAGTTGGCCAGTGGTGGGGCAGACACGCCAGTGCGCCAGCATTGGAGCCGGGCGTACTTGGGGAGAGGTTGCGGCAAAGGGCGAGCGGGTAGGCGAAAAGCCCACGGGCATGCGGCATAGCTTGGCTCGCAGGGCCGAGGCCAGCGAGCGGATATCAGGCAAAACAAAGGGTTGAAGGGTCATAACACACCTCGGGACCGGACAAGCGACCGGCGAGGCAGTTACGGTGGAGCATCAAGCTCTAGCGCAGCTTACCGGACCGGGGAGGCGAGTCCTGTCATATTCTGGGTTTGGCGCCCGATGCCCGCAGAGGCGGTGCTCGGACAGCGACTAGATACTGTGTCCATTGGCTTCTTTTGTGAGGTTTAAAAAAGGCCCCCAATTGCGGGCAGGGGCAATCTACTCAGCCAGTTACAAAATGTCAACGCATGATTAATTAAATGATCCGGCGTTCAGAGTTCATTCAGA
This sequence comes from Pseudomonas palleroniana, assembly GCF_022836895.1. NCBI lineage: Bacteria > Pseudomonadati > Pseudomonadota > Gammaproteobacteria > Pseudomonadales > Pseudomonadaceae > Pseudomonas > Pseudomonas palleroniana. The sequence continues at coordinate 3,513,099 of NZ_CP092411.1, forward strand.
CAAGAGGCACGGGAAAGTTGCGATATATATAACTTCATACGCCCAATGCCGCGAGATAGGCGAGATACAACAGTACCAATCCGCAGGTGCCATAACTGACCCGCTGCCAGCGCGCCGATGCGTTCTTGCGCAACAGGTTGACCAGCGTAGCCACCACAAAGCACGACAACACTGACGCCAGCATGAAACCGGCAAAAAACATCAGGGTCTGCGCATGACTGGGCGTAGTGCCGACGATGCCCGACAATGCACTGCCGAGGGCGCCCCAATACACAATGTTCTTCGGGTTGGCCAGGGAGATGGCTGCGCCTACCGCCAGCGCATTCTGCCCTGAACGTGCAGGCACAGTTTGCGCTTGCGGCAAGTGCCAGGCGTCGATCAAGCCGCGCACGCCCAGCCAGGCCAGGTACAGCGCGCAGACCACCGTCAGCGGTATGCGCACGGCGTCATGCTGGATCAGCAGGGCGATACCGGTCAGGCCGATAACCGCCCACACGGCATCGCCCACCAGAGAGCCGACCTGCACGAGCAAGGCCGGGGTGAACCCCTGAAGCAAACCCCGGCGCAACGTCTCCGCCAGCACCGCACCGGGTGAGAGGCAAAACACAAAACCGAATACCAGTGCGTAAAAAAAGATCGTCAACATGCCTGATGCCTGTCAGTTAAGCGATAGAGCGGACCTGTGGGAGGGGGCTTGCTCCCGATGGGCTGCGCAGCAGGCCCAGCCAGGCGTGTTGCATCGCGTTCATCGGGTCAGCTCGGCAGTGGGTTGCGCCTTAGCATACGTAGCTGACCCAGGCGGCGAAAGTGTTCAGACACTCAGGCGCAGCGCGAGCGCGGCCAGGGTGATCAACAGCACCGGCAGGGTCAGTACGATCCCGACCCTGAAGTAGTAGCCCCAGGTAATGGTGATGCCTTTGCGCGCCAGGATATGCAGCCATAACAAGGTGGCCAGGCTGCCGATAGGCGTGATTTTCGGGCCCAGGTCGCTGCCGATCACGTTGGCGTAGATCATCGCGTCCTTGATCACGCCCACCGCATGGCTGGACTCGATGGACAGGGCACCGATCAGCACCGTCGGCAGGTTGTTCATGACCGATGACAGCAACGCAGTGAGCACGCCGGTGCCCATCGCCGCGCCCCACACCCCGTAGGTGGCGAAGGTGTCCAGCCAGGTGGCCAGGTAGGTCGTCAGGCCGGCGTTGCGCAGCCCGTAGACCACCAGGTACATGCCCAGGGAAAAGATCACGATCTGCCAGGGGGCTTCCTTGAGCACCTTGCGCGTGGAGATCTTGTGGCCTTTGGCCGCGATGACCAACAGCAGCACCGCGCACACCGCAGAAATCGCACTGATGGGAATACCCAGCGGCTCCAGGGCAAAGCAACCGATCAGCAAAATACCGAGTACCCACCAACCGGCGCGAAAGGTCGCACGGTCGTGAACGGCCCTGGCCGGGTCTTCCAGGTCGTCTGGGTTGTAGGCCTGTGGAATGTCGCGGCGGAAGAACCACAGCAGCACCGCCAGGGTGGCCGCGACGCTGACCAGGTTCACCGGCACCATGACGGCGGCGTATTGGTTGAAACCGATCTTGAAGTAATCCGCCGAGACGATGTTCACCAGGTTCGACACCACCAGCGGCAGGCTGGCGGTGTCCGCGATAAACCCGGCGCCCATGACGAAGGCGAGGGTCGCTGCCGGAGAGAAACGCAACGCCAGCAGCATCGACATCACAATGGGCGTGAGGATCAGTGCCGCGCCGTCATTGGCGAACAGTGCCGACACCAGCGCGCCGAGCAATACCATATAGGCAAACAACCGCCGCCCACGCCCTTGGCCCCAGCGCGCCACGTGCAGCGCGGTCCAGGCAAAGAAGCCGGCCTCGTCGAGCAACAGGCTGATGATGATCAGCGCCACAAACGTACCGGTGGCGTTCCAGATGATGTGCCACACCGCCGGGATGTCCGACAGGCTGATGACTCCGCAGGCCAGGGCCAGGATTGCCCCCAAGGTGGCGCTCCAGCCGACGCCCAGCCCTTTGGGCTGCCAGATGACCAGGATGATGGTGAAGAGAAAAATCGCAACGGCGACAAGCATGAATGAACGCTCCGATGGCTCGGCAACAGGTGCCGGCCGGTTATGGTGTTGGGCCTATTGTATCCAGACGCTACGCGTCGCTGCGCCAACCATGGCACTTTGTCATCCAAGGCATGGATCAGTTCGCGTGAGCAAAGTTCGTCTTTGTGTGGGAACAATTACGCCGACGGGTAGGCGCGTTGCGAGGTCAAACCCTGAAACCATTGACGTGGATCAAATCTGCCGCAATCGACACACAAGTGACTGAAATTAAAATGAAACATGAATGTCCTAAAGTGCCTGCCCATTGCTGATGAAGGAAGATCCCGCGTGACCCGTGCCACTCGCAACCTGCGCAAGACCCTTGATTCCGTCGCGGACAATAACGAAACCGCGGCGTTTGACTTGATGCGTGCCGTCGAAAAAGTCGGCGATGAAGTGCTGCGCCAACGCCTGCTCAATACCATTCACCGGCTCAACCAGGACGCCTACGAGCTGCGCGAAGCGCGAGACTCGGTCGAACAGGTATCGGTAAAACTCGCCTGAGCAAGATCGTTCAAGACAGCCCCTGTGTGACACTGGCATGCTTGTCGACCCTCTGTCGATGAGCCGTTTCCATGCCTGCCGCCTTACCTCATTACGCCTTCGCTCGCGGTGCAATCGCGGTTATTCCGTTATCCCTGGCCTGTGCGCCCTGGGGGCTGCTCGCCGGCTCCATGGCGATCGACGCGCAGTTCACGCCGCTGCAAGCCCAGGGCTTGTCCGCGATTGTCTTTGCCGGTGCGGCGCAACTGGTGGCGATCGGCATGGTCAAGAGTGGCGCGAGCCTGATTTCCATCGTCCTGACCACGCTGCTGCTGACGTCCCAGCATTTGCTGTATGGCATGCACATGCGCCCGACACTCTCGGCGCTCAATACACGCTGGCGCATCAGCCTGGGGTTTCTGTTGACCGACGAGTTCTTCGCCTTGGTCAACCACTATGACCGTGAAACGTTCAACCGCTGGTATGCCTTGGGCGTCGGCCTGACGTTTTACATCGCCTGGAACCTGTTTACCCTGGCCGGCATCGTGCTCGGCAAAAGCATCCCCGGGCTTGATCAACTGGGGTTGGAGTTTTCCATCGCGGCGACCTTCATTGCCTTGATCACCCCAGTGGTGCGCGACGTACCGACGGTGGTCTGCGTGGCGATCTCGCTGTTGTGCTCGGTAGGGTTGAGCTTTTTGCGCTGGGAGTCGGCGGTGGTGGTCTCGGGCTTGCTGGGCATGAGTGCAGGCTATGCGTGCAAGCGGCTGGGGGTAGGGCAGGCATGATCTACTTGATGATAGTCGCCATGGGCCTGGTGGTCTTTTTCAACCGTTACCTGTTTATCGAGCCGCGTCTGCCGGTGCGCCTTAATCGCGGCGCCCGAGAGTTCCTCGGGTTTGCGGTGCCGGGCATGCTCACGGCGATTTGCGGGCCGATCATTTTTCTCGCCGACCACCGGCTCAACCTGAGCCCGACCAACCCTTATCTGCTCGCGGGTATCTGCGCGGTGGCGCTGATGTTCTGGACGCGCAGCGTGTTGATCACGGTGTTGCTGAGCATGGCGCTGTTCTATCTGTTTCGTTGGTACTTCTGAAGCGCAGGCGAAAAAATGCCCGCGGGAGGGCGGGCAGAAGGAAGACTTCTTAAAAATGAGCCAGGCAACTATAGACGGCGCATTGTGCTTTTACCGTGAAACAAAGTTCATGTGCGCGTCAGTTAAGCCTGCGGCGGTGGTACAGTCGCGGTTTTTCCATGGAGGCGATGGCATGCGTAAGGTAGTAATGGGCGTCATGATGGTGGCGGCGCTGTCCGGTTGCGCCGGCACGAAGATGAAAGAGGCGCGTGCAGGCCAGCCCTATAAAACCCTGGCTTCGGACAAGGCCCCGCTGGTAGTTGCCCAATGCGTGCAGTTCGGCTGGCAGGACGAGGCGGTGTTCGGCGTGGACGCTGGAGGCTTCAAGGAGCCGTTGGAGTCAGATGGTTTCACGGTGTACACCACTGACGGTGCCTACTTTGTAGACGTGCGCGCCGCGGGTGCCGGCTCTACCGTCAAGTATTACGCAGCCGAAGACACGATGCCTGCCAAGCGTCGCCAGGCCGCCCTCGCGACCTGCCTGTAGTCCGTTGCTTTAGAATTATTCAGAAATGCCTGGCGCGACAGGCGCCGAGCATTGGCTTATTATTCATCCGCTCGCTCGACGTGATGGCTCTTTACCGGTACACGGATGTCGAGGCCTAAACGTCGGGCGGGCCTCTTTGCTCGTTATCGCGGCATGTAGCCCAAGTGCCAGCGCCGGGGAATCCTCAGCGATACCAGGCCCAGTAATATGGCCAATGCACCGCTGACCAGCAGCGCCTTCAGCCCCCATTGGTGCTCCAGCACCGCGCCGATCACCGCCCCCACAAACATCCCGGCCCACGGGATCAACTGTACTCGCCACCCGTTGCGTCGTTCGCCCAGCATCCAGCGGCCCAGCCCACGACCAAAGCGTGACAGTGCCCCCGTCACATAGGTCAGCCCCACGGGCAGGCCATTGACCTCTTCCACGGCTGCATTGAGCATGCCCATGGCGGTGATCGCCGCCAGCAAGGCAGGCAAGGTATCGGCGAAAGGCCATAAGCCGGCGCCGCTCAACAGCACGGCGATACACAACAGCAAGGGCAGGGCATGCCGACGGCCCAGGCGGCTGACCACGACACCCAAGGCGTTGCCGATGACGAACGTGGCGATCAACAACAGCAGGCGCCCGATCAGGCCCAGATCACCGGCGCCCATCGCCACGGCCAGGCGGGTGGTGTTGCCGCTCATGAACGACACGAAGTCCCCGCTGGCCATGAAGCCGATGGCATCGGTCATGCCGGCCAGCACCGAAAGGCTGGCCACCAGCAACAAGCCGACCCGGCCACGCCAGCGTTGGCGATGGGCCAGCGCGGCATTGGCGTAGGGCGTGCGGGACGAAGGCAGCATGGAGCGGGCTCCTCGATGAGATTATTCGGCCACTACCGTAAGAGGCTTTGCGGGATGGCGCAATGACCTCAGACAGATTCCAGTCGCCAGCCCGCCGGATGCCAGTCCAACCGATGGGTCGGCCTGAGCGCCTGTACAAACGCCTCGTCATGCGACACCACCCACATGGCCCCGGTAAAGCCGCGCAGCGCCTGCTCAAAAGCGAGCACCGATTCCAGGTCCAGATGGTTGGTGGGCTCGTCCAGCAACAACAGTTGCGCCGGGATTTCGCGCCACAAGGCAATCGCCATTGCAGCTTTCAACCGCTCGCCGCCACTTAACTGGCCGGTAGGCTGGGTGACGCGCTGCGCATCCAGTTGCAGCAAGGCCAGGCGTGTGCGCAGTTCGGCTTCGGCCAGCGGCGTGTCGAGCAGGTTCAGCTGTTCGACGATGGAGCGTCGGTCGTCCAGTAGCGCCAGATGCTGGTCGATATACGCGTGGGTGACGTGCACGGCACATTCGCCGCCGACCGCCCGCCAGTGCCCCGCAAGCAGTTTGAGCAGGGTGGATTTGCCGCAACCGTTCGGCCCGCGTACCGCCACGCGCACAGGCCCCATCAGGTTCAACGTGACGTAGGTAGAAGACTGCTGCGCATCGAGCCACGGCAATTGGGCCTGTTCGAGCGTCACCACGTGTCGACCATTGGGCAGCCTTGAACCGGGCAGGGCGAGCAGAGTGGGCGTCTCGTCCACGACGCGTTCGTAGGCTTGGCGCACCTGCTGGTCGAGTTGGTGTTTATGCGCGTGGTGGGCGCTGCGTACGGTACTGACGATTTCCGTGGCGGCGCCTTTCCAGCGGGCCTTGGTGAACCGGTCAACGTTGGCGGTTTCTGCGTGTTTGCGCGCGCGGGCGGCATTGCGCTGCAGGCTGTCGTGATCCGTTTGCAGGCGCTTGCGTTCGCGGCTACGTTCAAGCCTGGCGTGCTCCAGGGCTGCAACCGCTGCGTGTTGTTCAGTGTCGCGTTGCTGGCGGTAAGCATCGTAGTTGCCGCCATAGACGCGCATGCCCAGCGGGGAAAGCTCGACGATGCGCCCCAAGGTGTTGAGCAACTGTCGATCATGGCTGACGACGACCAGGCCACCACGCCACTGGCCCAGGATGCGCAGCAGCCAGTCGCGGCCCAGGCTGTCGAGGTGGTTGGTGGGCTCATCCAATACCAGCAAATCCGGAGCGGCCAACAGCGCGCCGATCACTGCGACGCGGGCCAGTTGGCCGCCACTCAGTTGAGCGGCCGGCGTATCGAAGCCCAGCGCTTGCAAGCCCGCCCCATCCAGCGCCGCGCGCAGGCGTTCGGCCAGGTCCCAGCGCTCATCAATCCGCTCGAAGTCATCGGCGCGGGCCTCACCCGATGCCATACGCTCAAGCGCGGCCAAGCCTTCGGCGGTGCGGGTGACCTGGGCGATGCTTTCACCGGGTTGGACGCTCAGGCTCTGCGCGACATAGGCCACACGGGCATTGCCGTCGAGTGTGCCGGAGGAGGGCTGGAGCACACCGGCGATCAGCTTGGCGAGGACACTTTTGCCACGGCCATTACGCCCGACAATCCCGGTCGGCGTGTGATCGATGGACAGGTTGATAGCTTCCAGCAAGGTATCGCCATTGGCGAACTGGAAAGACACGTGTTGCAGGGAAACGAGTACGGGCAGCCGGTTGACGTCAGTCATCAGCACCTCCAAAAAAATGTCGAACAGGCCAACAAGCGCGCCAGGCAGCTCGTTGCAGATACATTTTGGAAGGCTTAGTGGTTCACGTCGGCGGTCATCCCGTAAATCAGAAGGGGGGCAAAGGCTAACCTGCCTTGGCGTTCTTAGGCAAGTCGGCGGCCAATTGCTCTAGAAACATCGCCAGGGCGACCTCTTCCGCTTTCAGGCCCTGGCGCACCCGTGGCTTGGGCAGTTTGGACAGTTCGCCCAGGCTGAAATGCTCCAGTACCGCCGGGTGGATGTAGCACTTGCGGCACACCGCCGGCGTGTTGCCCAACTGCTTGGCCACACTCTTGACCATGGCCACCACATGCCGCTTGGCGTCGGATTCCGGCTGCCATTCCAGGTCACGCAGCACCGCCAACGCAAGGGCGGTGCCGGCCCAGGTGCGATAGTCCTTGGCGGTAAAGTCGGCGCCGGTGAGGCTGTGCAGGTAGGCGTTGACGTCGTGGGAACTGACGGTATGGCGCTCACCGTCTGCATCCAGATACTGAAACAGGTTTTGCCCCGGCAGCTCCATGCAACGCTTGACCACTGTGGCCAGGCGCTTGTCCCTGACACTGACTTGATGCTCGACACCGCTTTTGCCCCGGAACTGGAACTGGATTTCGCTGCCCTTGATGTCCACATGACGGTTACGCAGGGTAGTCAGCCCGTAGGACTTGTTGTCCCGCGCATACTGCGTATTGCCCACGCGGATCAGCGTGGCGTCCAGCAGCATGACCACGGTGGCCAGGACTTTTTCGCGGGTGAAACCGGGTTCGGCGATCTGTGCCTCCAACTGTTTGCGCAGCTTGGGCAGGGCCTTGCCGAACTCTTGCAGCCGAGCGTATTTGTCACTGTCGCGCACTTCGCGCCAGCGGGGGTGATACCGGTATTGCTTGCGGCCACGGGCATCCCGCCCGGTTGCCTGCAAGTGACCACGCGGATCGGCGCAGATCCACACATCGGTATAGGCGGGCGGTACGGCGAGGGCGTTCAGGCGCTTGATTTCATCGGCATCGGTGATGCGCTTGCCCTGCACATCGAAATACTGGAACTTGCCCCGCAGCGTTTTACGGCGGATGCCGGGCTGGCTGTCGTCAACGTAATGCAGGTCGCGGGGTAGATCGGCGGGCAGCGCAGAGTCGGGCATGGTGCAGGTTCCTTGGCAACGGATCAGGCCGGTATGTCTGATTGACCGCGGCCCTGTGCGGTGGTGCCAAAAAGTTGTGCAGAGGCCGCTCAGGCCAATACCGCCACCGCCTTGATCTGTGCCCACAGTGCCTGGCCAGGGTGCAGTTGCAGCTGGTCGCGGGAGAATCGCGTGATGCGCGCCAGCAAGGGCGTACCCCCGGCGTCCAGGCGCACCAGCACATGGGCGCTGTTATCCGCCCCAATCGTCTGGGTGACCGTCACGGGCAAGCGGTTGAGGATACTGCTGTGTTCTTCGGCTTGCAGGCTGAGGCTCACGTCCCGCGCCTGCACCTTGATACGCAGCTGTTTGCCCGGTGCCAGCGGTGCATGGGCGACGCGCATCGACAGCGCGCTGTCGGGCAGTTGCAGGGTGAGCAACTGGTAGTGCGCGTCATACGCGCTGACGGCGCCATTGATGACCACACCGGCGTCATCGCCCAGGGCCATGGGCAAATCGAGTCGTGCCAGGGTTTCACCTATAGGGCCGCTGGCCAGCGCCTTGCCGTCGCTGAGCAGCACCAGGTGGTCAGCCAACCGCGCGACTTCATCCTGGGCGTGGCTGACATAGAGCAGCGGAATCTCCAACTCATCGTGCAGGCGTTCGAGGTACGGCAGGATTTCATTTTTGCGCTGGCTGTCCAGGGCTGCCAGCGGCTCATCCATCAATAACAATTGCGGGCTGGTCAGCAACGCACGGGCGATGCCGATGCGCTGGCGCTCGCCGCCGGACAAGTGCTGCGGGTGACGGTCGAGCAGATGGCCGATACCCAGCAGTTCGGTGGCGTGAGCCATATCCACCCGGCGCAGCGCGCGTGGGATGCGCTTGAGGCCGAACTCCAGGTTGGCGCGCACCGACAAATGCGGGAACAGGCTGGCCTCCTGGAACACATAGCCGATGGCGCGTTTATGCGGTGGCACAAACACGCCCTTGCGGCTGTCTTGCCAGACCTCATCGTTGATTCGGATAAACCCGTCTGCGGCCCGCTCCAGCCCGGCAATGCAGCGCAAACAGGTAGTCTTGCCGGAACCGGAGTGCCCGTACAACGCCGTGACGCCACGGCCAGGCAGATGCAGGTCCACATCCAGGGCAAAAGCCGAATAAGCCAGTTGCAGGCGTACCTCCATCATCGCGATCAGCTCCAGCCCATCTTGGTTTTACGGCTGGAGTAGAGCGCCAGCAATACCAGGAATGCGAAGACCACCATGGCGCCGGCCAGCCAATGGGCCTGGGCGTATTCCATCGCTTCGACGTGGTCGTAGATCTGGACCGAAACCACGCGGGTTTTATCGGGGATATTGCCGCCGATCATCAACACCACGCCAAACTCACCGACGGTGTGCGCAAAACCGAGGATCGAGGCGGTGATAAACCCTGGGCGCGCCAGCGGCAGGATCACCGTGAAGAAGGTGTCCCAAGGGTTGGCCCGCAAGGTCGCGGCGACCTCGAGTGGGCGAGTGCCAATGGCGGAGAACGCGTTTTGCAACGGCTGCACCACGAATGGCATGGAGTAGATCACTGAGCCGAGCACCAGCCCGGCGAAGCTGAAGGTCAGGGCGCCCAGGCCCAGCCATTCGGTGAACTGGCCCACATAGCCGTTCGGACCCAGGGCCAGCAGCAGGTAAAAACCGATCACTGTCGGCGGCAGCACCAACGGCAGCGCCACAACCGCACCAATGGGGCCGCGCCACCAGGATTGGGTGCGCGACAGCCATAGAGCGATCGGAGTGCCGATAATCAGCAGGATCACCGTGGTCAGCGACGCCAGTTTGAGGGTCAACCCGATAGCGGAAAAATCGGCACTCGACAGAGGCATGCAGTTAGAGCTCGTAACCGTAGGACTTGATCACCGCAGCCGCTTTCGCGCCTTTGAGGTATTCGACCAGGGCTTTGGCAGCGGCGCTGTCTTTGCCTTTGTTGAGAATCACCGCATCTTGTTTGATCGGGTCATGCAGGGAGGCCGGAACGATCCACGCCGAACCGCTGGTGACTTTGCCGTCTTTGTAGATCTGCGACAGCGCGACAAAGCCCAGTTCGGCATTGCCGGTCGACACGAACTGGTAGGCCTGGGTGATGTTCTGGCCTTCGACGAGTTTGTCCTTGACCTTGTCGGTCAAGCCTTCCTTGGCCAGCACTTGGGTGGCGGCCAGGCCGTAGGGAGCGGTTTTCGGGTTGGCGATGGACAGGTGCTTGAACGCGTTCTGCTTCAGCACATCGCCGTTGGCGTCCACGTAGCCAGCTTTGGCCGACCACAGGGCCAGGGTGCCGACGGCGTAGGTGAAGCGTGAACCCTTGACGGTGTCGCCTTCGGTTTCGAGTTTTTGCGGGGTGGTATCGTCGGCGCTCAGGAACACCTCGAACGGCGCGCCGTTCTTGATCTGCGTGTAGAACTGGCCGGTGGCGCCATAGGCGGCGACCAGTTTGTGGCCGGTGTCTTTCTCGAAGTCGGCGGCGATCGCCTGGATCGGTGCAGTGAAGTTGGCGGCCACCGCCACTTGCACTTCGTCAGCGTGAGCGGTGCTGAACGCCATGGCGGCGACAAGGGGGGCCAGGCGAGAGGCGCGGATCATCATGAAGCAGCTCCTTGGGTAGTACGGCGAGTCTCAGGTAGAAGGCGTTACCGTTATGTAGGGGAATATATAGCGGTTAGCCATCGCCGGTACAGTGCAAAGTCGCCTCGGGGGTCAGTTCCTCTGGAGTCTGGCCAGCGCCTGCTCGGCCAATTCGCGCGTCAGCGTATAACTGGACATCTCTTTGCCCAGGCGCAATGCCTGGCCGGACCACAGGTTGCTGAAACCCGCTTCATCCTTGGCCTTGAGCGGCATCAAGGCGCCGCCGGCCCTGGGGAATGCCGGAGCCGCCGGGTTGATCGCCCCCAGCTCGCGCATCACCCGGTTGACGATGCCGCGCGCCGGGCGGCCGGTGAACAGGTTGGTCAGCGCCGTTTCACTGGCTTGGGCATTGCGCAGTGCATGGTGATGGGAGGCGCTGACGTTGGCTTCGGGGGTGAACAGGTATGCGGTGCCAATCTGCACCGCCGCAGCGCCAAGCGCGAACGCCGCCACGATACCGCGCGCATCACCAATGCCACCGGCGGCAATCACGGGCACCTTCACGGCGTCGACGATTTGCGGGACCAGGGCCATCAGGCCGATCTGGGTATTGAGGTCGTCACTGAGAAACAAACCGCGGTGCCCACCGGCTTCCACACCCATGGCAATGATCGCATCGCAACCATGTTGTTCCAGCCATATGGCTTCCTCTACCGTGGTGGCCGAAGAAAGTACCTTGGCACCGGTAGCTTTTACGCGGTCAAGCAAGCGCTTTTCCGGCAGGCCGAAGTGGAAGCTGACTACTTCCGGGCGGAACTCTTCGACCACTTCGCAGGCAGCCTCATTGAAAGGGGAGCGATTGGACTCCGGGGTGGGGGCATCGAAGTCGGCGCCCAGCTCACGGTAATAAGGCTCCAGCAACGCCTTCCAGCGGCGGTCACGCGCCTCATCGGCCGCGGGTGGTTGATGGCAGAAGAAATTGACATTGATGGGTCGTACGCCGGCTTGACGAAGCGTGGTCAAGGCTTCGCGCAGTTGTTCCAGACTCAACGCCGCAGCAGGCATCGAGCCCAACGCGCCGGCCTGGCTGGCGGCGATCACCATTGCGGTGGTGGTACCCACGGCCATCGGGGCTTGAATGATGGGCACGTCGATGCCCAGCAGGTCGAGAATGCGCGTGTCTGGCCAGGTGCTCATGGGACGTGTCTCCAGCGTGAGTAAGACGTTGCGCTGTTTTAGCAGGGCCCTTGGCACTCGGCCAGTCTGTTTTATTCACTGGACGTCAGGGGTATTTCATGAAGGGGACGCGCAGCGGTTTCCCGCTCCAGCAACTGCCGCTTGCGCTCCACGCCCCAACGGTAGCCCGACAGCTCGCCGTTGCTGCGGACCACGCGATGGCAAGGGATTGCCACCGCGAGGCTGTTGGCGCCGCAGGCCTGGGCCACCGCACGAAAAGACTTGGGCGCGCCGATGCGTTCGGCAATCTGCGTGTAGCTGGCGGTGGCGCCCACCGGAATTTCGCGCAGCGCCTGCCATACCCGCTCCTGGAACGCAGTGCCGCGCAGGTCCAGCGGCAGATCCAGGCCCACGGCCGGCGCTTCGATGAAGCCCACGACTTGGGCGATCAATTGCTCAAACTCACGATCCGCGCCGACGAGTTCGGCCTTGGGGAACTGGTCCTGCAGATCACGCACCAGCTTGTCCGGATCGTCACCCAATAAAATGGCGCACACCCCTCGCTGGCTCTGCGCTACCAGCACGGCTCCGAGTGCACATTGGCCAACGGCAAAATGGATGGTGCTGTTGGTGCCTCCGGCTTTGAAGTCGCGCGGGGTCATGCCAAGCAGTTGGTCGGCCGCCTCATAGAAGCGGCTGCTGGAGTTGAAGCCGGCGTCGTACAAGGCATCGGTCACCGAGTGCTGGCCTTTCAAACCGTCGCGAACCTTGCGCGAGCGCAACGCGCTGGCGTAGCCCTTGGGCGTCAGGCCGGTGGCCGCCTTGAAGACGCGATGAAAATGGAATGAACTCAACCCGGCCTGGCTGGCGAGCGCTTCCAGGCTGGGGGGTGTTTCGGCCTGTTCGATTTGCCGGCATGCGGCGGCGACGAGTTGCCCATGGTGGGCGGCCAATTGGGTCTGGTCAGCGCAGGCGCGTTTGCTGGGGCGGTAGCCGGCGGCTTCGGCGAGGGCAGGGCTGTCGAAGAATTCGATATTTTCCGGGCGCGGCAGGCGCGAAGCACTGCTGGGGCGGCAGTACACCCCGGTGGTTTTCACGCCGTAGACAAACAGCGTGTCGGCCTTGGCGTCGCGGGCAACAATGGCCGCCCAGCGGGGGTCTTGTTCGTTGTTCATGACCTGCACTCTTGACGATTCACGGGCAGCTTAGCGGCGTAGATCGAGCTCGACACTCTCAAACTTGCGGTCAAATCAGCCGGCGGTGCGAAAGGTCAGGTTGATCCGCTGCGGGCCCATCACCGAGTGCACGCCTTCTTTGATCGGCATCACCCCATGAAAGCGCAAGCGATCGACGCCGCCCCAGACCACCACATCACCGTGGAACAGCGAGACTTTTTGGTGCTTGTCGCCGCGTTCATGGCCGCCGAACAGAAAAATCGCCGGCAGCCCCAGGGACACTGAAACGACGGGGGCGTTGTAACGACGCTCGTTCTTGTCCTGGTGCAAGGACATCTTGGCTCCGGGCACATATCGGTTGATCAGGCACGCGTCGGGTGCGAAGTCGGGGAAGCCGGCCTCCGTTGCTGCCAGGGTGGCCAGTTCGCGCAAGGCATCCGGCATCGCCGGCCACGGGGTTTGGCTGCGCGGGTCGACGGGGCTGTAGCGGTAGCCGCTGCTGTCGGTGGTCCAGCCCAGCTCACCACAACTGCTCAAGGCCGCCGACATGGTAAAGCCGCCGGGCGTTACCATTTTACGAAACGGCGACTGCGCCAATATCCGACGCAGCTCAGGCAGCAGACGCTCAACCCAGGGTAGGGCGTAGCCCCTGAGCACATAGGATTCTGCGCCAATTTGTTCGCGTCCCCTGGGTTGTTGCAGGGCGTCATCGGCGAACAAGTCGGCAGTCATGGCTTACAGCGCCTTGCTCACCGTGATGTCGGTGATGACATCGCCGGCATCATGGATTTTCGCCAGGGCTTGCTTGGCTTCTTCCACGTTGTTGCTGTGCAGTTGCGCGAACTCGAAGCGACGTTCGCCGTTGAGCTTGTACTTGATGACGTATTTGGTCGTGGTGGTCACAGCTTTTTCCTGTCGGTTATCCGGATCAGCTCAGTTTGGAGCTGGTACGACGAACGATGCGAATCTTGTGGGACAGCGCGGGTTTACGGGTCACGCTGATGGCGCGGCGCGTGACCACATCCAGGGTGATGTTCCAGAAGCCGGTGCTGGGCGCGGTGATTTTCGCCGGGAATTTGTCAAACGCACCGCCGTGGTAGGTGTGGCGGCCGCCATTCTTGAAGCTGCGAAAATTGGCGTCGCTCATCAGGCGGATATTGCAAGTCTGCGAGCATTCGATGACGACAATGTCTCCCTCGTTGAGGTGCTCGCGCTGATGAATGAATTTCATGGGGGTCTCCAGAAGGGCTTTTTCTGAAAAATCAGAATGATACGTAGGTTAAGATAGAGTTTATCAGCCCCAGCGCGTTTATTATCGGGCCGTCGTCGACGACTTCGACAATTTAAAACAGTTATTTACCGAGTTTTTAGGGATAAATCCTACTTTGGTGGGAGAAAATTCCTATATCCGCTGTCAGTAGGGTCTTTATCGGAGGTTTAAGTATGAAATGGAGTGTGTTGGTTTTGGCCCTGGCGCTGGGTGGGTGTGCTTCGGTTGCGGATATCAAGCAGACCCCGCCCACCTTGGTCGTCATCTCAGGGAAAAAACCACCGGAATATGCTGCCTGTGTCGTGCGTAAACTCGCAGCCACCCGCCGGCCGCCGCAGATTGAACCGCACAAGGATGGCGTGCAGGTCATTGTGCCGCAGAAATTCTCCTCGGATCCTTCGGCGATCTTCGAGATTGAAGAGCGTTCCAGCGGCAGCAGCATCAAGCTTTATGAAAGCATGTCCAATGTGCCGATCCGCCCAGGCGATATCAAGAAAGCCGGGGAGGATTGCATTTCCGGCTGAGCCGCCGCTTGCTCAAACACTTGAACCCGATAAGAAAAGCCTGGTGCTGCTGTTGCTGCACCAGGCTTTTTTTTGCAGATGAATAAATTTTCATACTACTGCGCACATACGTCCTATCGACGATTGCGGTCGCTTCTTACGCTTGCTGGCGCTGAACCTCCTAAATCGTCAAGGGCATCTTTATGACTCCTTCATTCAAGCAACTTCTTCTGCCGGTCGTCCTCGGGATGGCGGTATCCCTTTCCGCTCAGGCTTCCACCGGCCCTGCGGTCGGAGCCCAGTACGACACCAGCCATGTCTATGTAGCGCCGGGCGATGTGGATCGTTTTGTGAAAAGCTTTGTGGCCACCTTCGGCGGCCAAAGCACCCCCCAGGTCGTGGTAAACGTGCTGCCCGTCCCCAGCAGTACGACTTCACAACTGGTGCAGACACCCGTCGGCACCGTGTCGCTGTTTGGTTTCACCACGCCGGTTCCTTACCCCTTTGGCGCCGAGCGTAACGGCTATCTCGTCAAGGATATGGATGTCGCTCTCGCCGAAGCAAAGAAACACGGCGCGGACGTGATCGTGCACGACTTTCCCGATCCGATCGGTCGCGACGCCGTGGTGCAATGGCCCGGTGGCGTGACGATGCAGCTTTACTGGCATAGCAAGGCACCCAATTACGCTGCGTTTCAGAGCATTCCTGAAAACCGGGTATATCTCTCCGAGCAACGCGCCGATGCCTTTATCAAAAGTTTCACGGGTTTCTCTCATGGCAAAGTCGTGGCGGATGAAAAACATCTCGACGGTGCGGTGGTCGGGGAGCCCGGCAAGACGATCCGCCGCGTAAAGCTTGAATCCGATTTCGGCAAGATGGTGATGTTCGTCACCGACGGGCACCTGCCTTACCCGTACGGCCGTGAAACGACCGGTTATGAGGTGAAGGATCTGGCGGCCACGCTCGCGAAGGCCAAGGACTCCGGTGCCCAACTGTTGATAGAACCCAAGGCGGAGCCTGATCGCCAATCCGCCGTGGTGGAGTTCCCCGGTGGTTACGTTGCTGAAATACACCAGTCGCTCGCGAAGAAGTAACGTATGAACAGCCGTCCTTCGCATAGCGTGTATGCCTGGGTTCTGGCCGTGCTGTGGCCGCTGGGGGTTTCCAGCGGCTACGGCGCCGAGCCGCCTGAACGTCCTGTGCTTAAAACCAACCGTTGGCAGGAGGACTGGTCGGTCCTTCAAAACCCTGCGTTGAGAACTGAGCCGTTAGACGGCCTCAAATACCTGTCGCTGTCGGATACGGACCCGCAGCGTTATTTATCGTTCGGCTTGACGCTGCGGGAGCGGTTTGAACTCAATGACGCCAATGGCTTTGGTATCGGTAACCGCAAGCGTGACTCGTGGTTGATTCAGCGACTGCAGGTGCATGCCGATTTGCATTTGAACGAACATTGGCGTGTGTTTACCGAGTTGGAAGATGCCCGCGCCTTCGATAAGACAACCATCGGCGGGGCAGACCAGAACCGTCTGGATATGCGCTTGGCCTTTGTCGAGTACGTTGACAAGACGCCTGATCACACCTTCAAGGCGCGGGTGGGGCGGCAGGATTTTGCCTTTGACTTGCAGCGCTTTATTTCTTCGCGTGACGGTCCGAACGTCCGGCAGTCGTTTGATGCCGTATGGGCCGACTGGGAGACAAGCGACTGGCGCTTCATTGGCCTGGCCAGCCACCCCGTCCAGTACCTGGATGGCCGCCACTTCGATGACAAGTCCAACGCCGATGTGGCGTTTCATATGCTCCGGGTTGAGCGCCAGCTCGACAACAAGAATGAGCTTTCGGCCTACTACGGGTTGTACGAACAACGCCAGGCAAGTTATCTCGACGCGCAAGGTGACGAGACCCGGCACCTGTTCGATGCCCGCACCGCCGGTACCGAAGGGGCGTACGACTGGGACGTGGAAGCGATGGTTCAAACGGGTACGGTCGGTTCCAAGGACATCCGTGCCTGGGGCGGCGGTAGCCGTTTCGGGTATACCTTGCAGTCTGTGCCCTGGACGCCACGGCTCGGGCTGCAGTTCGATGCCGCTTCCGGTGACCGTCACGCCGGCGATGGCACCCTCGGCACGTTCAATCCTCTGTTCCCGAATGGCTACTACTTCTCGCTGGCCGGTTACACCGGTTATAGCAACCTTATCCACGTCAAGCCGTCTGTAACGATACGGCCGATTTCCGACCTGTCTATCCAGACGGCTGTGGGCATGCTCTGGCGCCAAACGACTGAGGATGCGGTGTACACCCAACCGAATCTGCCGGTAGCTGGAACGGCGGGGCGCGGTGGGCGCTGGACGGGTTACTACGACCAAGTGCGTATGGACTATGCATTCAATCGCAACCTGTCGGGTGCAGTTGAGGCGGTTCATTATGTAGTGGGCGATACGTTGCGCAATGCGGGAGGTGACGACAGCAACTACTTGGGCGTGGAGCTCAAATTCATGTGGTAGCCACACACTTTCCGGCAGTGTCGAACGCGGCAGGCGTGCTGATCGGGCAGGGCATCCGTTAAACTGGCGGGCAATCAACGCAAGAATGCCGCTCAAGCCCTTGGGCCTGCGCGGCATTTGTCTTTTTTGGAAAGCCTGTCATGAAGCGTGAACACGTCAAGGCCCGCTACGCCGAGGGCCAGATTTCGGCTACCCACGTCATCCAGAACCCTGCCGACCTGGGTGAGTGGATTGTGTTCTTCAAGAAAAGCGGGGGGCGCAGTTACTTCCTGGTCGACGAACAGGATGAAGTCGAGTCATTCCCGCGACTGGATGACCTGATCGAGATATTGCGCGGTTTGGGCATCAAGTTCGCCGAAGTTCACCTGTAGTCGCGCCGCTTATTTGCACACGACCACGACGCTGCGGCTTTTGAAGTTGCCCACGTCTTTGCCCAGGGTCTTGTCGCTTTCGTTCAAGGAAGGCGTGCCTTCGGTGCCGACGATGCGGTAACCGGTGCCTGCGCAGGAGGCGTCCGCTTTCTCGTAGCAACTGGCCCAGGAGTTGGCCTCGCCCGAACAATCGATGGTCAAGCCTTGTTCGCCGTTTTTCAGGTAGGTATCGGAGGTGGTCGTACAGCCGGCCAGCGCCAGTACCGCAATCAGTGCCAGGAATTTGTTCATAGTGGGGTCGTCGTCGAGGGTGTTGGAGGAGCGCTGACACTGTCGTGGGGCGTTGGCAGCAGATTATAGCTAACTGCCACCTAGGTACAGACAAACACAAAAAAAGCCCCGTTCAACGGGGCTTTGTGTGCAAGTAGGCGAGGCTTACTTGCCCTTCGGCTTTTTGCTCGACGCGTGACCGGCCTCATCCACAAACACTTCGGCAACCTGGATCGCTTCGCGCTCGGTCGCAAATGTACCGGCGACGCTGTCGCCATGGAAGTTGATCAGGTGCCAGCCGTCTGCTCGCTGGGTGATCAGATAGCCGTTAACGCCTTTTGGTTCTGACATCTATGTCTCTCGTATTCGGGTTCAAGGGCGCCATCATAGCGCCAAATGCTGCCGTCCAGCGCAAGTTGTTGCAGGTCAGTGCCCAGTGTCGAAAAGCGTGCTAAAAAGGTTGCAGCGCCTCGAAAAGTGGGCGCGTTGGCTGTTTTAGTGTGCTGTTGGTGAGGCTCTTCGTAGGATTAGCGGAACTTACGTCGACATTTTTTCTCTTAGATGACATCGCAACGCCAGCAGGACCCATTGTAAGGTGGCTGCGGCCTGATTAGACTGCGCCGAATTCCGTACGCATAGCCCTTTGTAAGGACTCATATGATCAAGAAATGCTTGTTCCCAGCAGCCGGTTACGGCACTCGCTTCCTGCCAGCGACCAAAGCCATGCCCAAAGAGATGCTGCCGGTGGTGAACAAGCCACTGATTCAGTACGGCGTGGAAGAAGCACTGGATGCCGGCCTGAACGAAATCTCCATCGTGACCGGCCGTGGCAAGCGCGCGCTGGAAGACCACTTCGACATCAGCTACGAGCTGGAAAACCAGATCAAGGGCACCGACAAGGAAAAATACCTGGTTGGTATCCGTAAACTGCTCGACGAGTGCTCGTTCTCCTACACCCGTCAGACCCAGATGAAAGGCTTGGGTCACGCCATCCTGACCGGTCGCCCACTGATTGGTGACGAACCTTTCGCCGTGGTATTGGCGGATGACCTGTGTGTGAACCTGGAAGGCGACGGCGTACTGACCCAGATGGTCAAGCTTTACCAGAAGTACCGTTGCACCATCGTTGCGGTCATGGAAGTGGATCCGGATCAAACCAACAAGTACGGCGTCATCGCCGGCGACGACATCGGTGATGGCCTGATCCGCGTACGTGACATGGTTGAAAAACCAGCACCGGAAGATGCTCCGTCGAACCTGGCGATTATTGGTCGTTATATCCTGACTCCGGATATCTTCAAGCTGATCGAAGAAACCGAGCCGGGCAAGGGTGGTGAGATCCAGATCACCGACGCCCTGTTGAAGCAAGCCAAAGACGGTTGCGTCATCGCCTACAAATTCAAAGGCCAGCGTTTTGACTGCGGTGGTGCCGAGGGTTATATCGAAGCAACCAACTTCTGCTACGAGCACTTCTACAAAACCGGCAAGGCTTACTGATTCACGCAAGCCCGCCCGTTTAAAGAGAAAGCCACCTTCGGGTGGCTTTTTCGTTTTTCAGCCCCATGTAAGTCGGTATGCTGATGTCCTGCCGAGGAGAGTGAAATGGCCTACGATTTTGACCTGTATGTAATTGGCGCCGGTTCCGGTGGCGTCCGCGCAGCACGTTTTGCTGCGGGTTTTGGCGCCAAGGTGGCCGTCGCGGAAAGTCGCTACCTGGGCGGTACCTGCGTGAATGTCGGCTGTGTGCCGAAAAAGCTGCTGGTATACGGCGCGCATTTCGCCGAAGACTTTGAGCAGGCCAGTGGTTTCGGCTGGTCGCTGGGTGAAGCGAATTTTGACTGGGCGACCTTGATCGCCAACAAGGATCGTGAGATCAACCGCCTCAATGGCATCTATCGCAACCTGCTGGTCAACAGCGGCGTGACCTTGCATGAAGGGCATGCGCGCCTGGTGGACCCGCATCAGGTTGAGATCAATGGTGAGCGTTTCACCGCCAAACATATTCTGATCGCCACGGGCGGCTGGCCGCAGATTCCGGATATTCCCGGACGCGAGCACGCCATCGGCTCCAATGAAGCCTTTTTCCTCAAGGAGCTGCCCAAGCGCGTGCTGGTGGTAGGCGGGGGCTATATCGCCGTTGAATTCGCGGGCATTTTCCATGGCCTGGGCGCGCAGACCACGCTGCTTTATCGCGGCGACCTGTTCTTGCGTGGGTTTGATGGCGCGGTGCGCAAGCACCTGCAGGAAGAACTGACCAAGCGCGGCCTGGACCTGCAATTCAATGCCGATATCGAGCGCATCGACAAGCAAGCCGATGGCAGCCTCAAGGCCACGCTGAAAGATGGTCGCGTGTTGGAAGCCGATTGCGTGTTCTACGCCACCGGCCGCCGGCCGATGCTGGACAACCTGGGGTTGGAAAATACCGGCGTCCGCTTGGATGAGCGGGGTTTCGTCGAGGTGGACGAGCTGTACCAGACCGCCGAGCCTTCGATCCTGGCAATCGGCGATGTGATTGGTCGCGTGCAATTGACTCCGGTTGCCTTGGCCGAAGGCATGGCAGTGGCACGTCGACTGTTCAAGCCGGAGCAGTACCGTGCGGTGGATTACGCGATGATCCCGACCGCGGTGTTCAGCCTGCCGAATATCGGCACCGTCGGCCTGACCGAAGAAGAGGCGAAGAAGAACGGCCACAAGGTGCAGGTCTTCGAAAGCCGCTTCCGGCCAATGAAATTGACGCTGACCGATTGCCAGGAGAAAACCCTGATGAAGCTGGTCGTCGACGCCGATACCGACAAAGTCCTGGGCTGCCACATGGTGGGGCCGGACGCCGGCGAGATCGTCCAGGGCCTGGCGATTGCGCTCAAGGCGGGCGCGACCAAACGGCATTTCGACGAGACCATCGGCGTGCACCCCACGGCGGCGGAAGAGTTCGTCACCATGCGCACGCCTGTGGCGGATTGATCAGGCGTCGGGCGTTGCTTCGGGTGCCGCCGCAAGGGTGGCCGCCAACTGCAACGCCTCAATGCTGGCCTGGGCCTTGAGCAGGTCCAGTTCCAGGTTTTTTTGCGCGTGCTGACATTCACTGAGCGCCTGCTGGCGTGACTGGCTTTCCAGCAACGCAACCCGCAAGCGTTCTTGCAGCAGGGTGCGTTCGCTTTCGATCAGGCTGAGCTGTTCGCTCAGCTTGAGTTGCTGGGCCTGCTCCTGGCGGTTTTGCTCCTGCTGGGCGGCCAGCTCCTTCATCGTGACCCTGTGCTCGATCAGTAGCCGTTCATTGTCGCGATGCAGTTGAGTGATTTCATCCTGGCGCACCAGGGCGCTTTGCTGGGCCTGACGCAGTTCTGCCTGGAGTTGTTGCAGTTGGCCTTCATGGCGCCGCTGTTCCTGCTCACGCTGTTCCTTGACCGCGTTGCGGTAGTGCTCAAGGGCATCCCGGGCATGCAGGTGCTTATCTTCCAATGAGCGAATCTGCTCGTCCTTGTCGTTGAGCCTCAACTCGTAGTCGCTGCACGCCTGGCTGAGGCCCGCATTGCGGGTTTGTTCGGTCTGCAGGCTGGTGCTGGCGGTTTGCAGGGCGGCGCTTTCTTCGGCCAGGGCGGCACCCTGGATATCGAATTGTTGTTGAAGCTGGCTGTGCGCTTGCTCAAGGGTTTCCAGTTGGGTGAGCAGGGCGGCTTTGTGCTGTTCGAATTGCGCCTGGGCCAGGTCGATGGGCTCCTGGGCTTTCTCTTTAAGGCGTTGCGCCAGGCGTGCGACCAGTTCGCTCAGTTCATCATCCAGAGGGGCTTGGGTAATGGTCAGGCGGTTTTCGCTTTCATCCAGCTCTTTCAGATAGCGATGAATCGTGGTTTTCGAGCCGGTATTGCCCATCTCGATACGTACCGCATCAATGCTGGGGTTTTCGCCGCGGGCCAGGATGGCCAGGCGTGCCGTCTGCACAACTGCTTTGTTTATGCCGCCGCGAGCCATAGGGTCTCCGTCGATTTGATAATGTGGTACATGGTATGTATTTACGTACTATATCACGAACAAAACGTTGTTTAAATTCACGATTCAACAGATGGGATATTGGCGTATTATCCCGTGTGAACGCCGTTTTTATCCCTGAAACGCGCCGCAGCAGTACAAGCAGCCGTCAAATAGGCAACTCATGAGCGATCTGGACCGTTATCTCAACGCCGCCACCCGCGATAACACGCGGCGCAGTTATCGTGCCGCCATCGAGCACTTCGAAGTCAGCTGGGGCGGGTTCCTGCCGGCGACCAGCGACAGCGTCGCCCGTTACCTGGTGGCCCATGCCGGAGTGCTGGCGGTCAACACCTTGAAGCTACGTCTCTCGGCGTTGGCGCGGTGGCATACCAGCCAGGGTTTTGCCGACCCCACCAAGGCGCCGGTCGTGCGCAAGGTGCTCAAAGGTATTCGCGCCGTGCATCCCGCGCGGGAAAAACAGGCCGAACCGTTGCAGCTCAAGCAGCTTGAGCAGGTGATTGCCGCCCTTGAGGCCGAGGCGAAGCGGGCGAGCGAGGCTCAGGACCTGCCACGTTTACTGCGCGCCAAGCGCGACACGGCGCTGATCCTGCTCGGGTTCTGGCGCGGGTTTCGCAGCGATGAATTGTGTCGCCTGCAAATCCAGTACGTGCACGCGGTGCCGGGAGCGGGCATCAGCCTGTATCTGCCGCGCAGCAAGAGCGACCGGGAAAACCTTGGCAAGACCTACCAGACGCCGGCGTTGCTACGCCTGTGCCCGGTGCAGGCCTACAGTGAATGGCTGAGCGCCTCGGCCTTGGTGGCCGGCCCGGTGTTTCGGGGCATAGACCGCTGGGGCAACCTGGGTGAGGAGGGGTTGCACCCTAACAGTGTCATCCCGCTACTGCGCCAGGCCCTGGAACGTGCAGGCATTGCTGCTGACGCCTATACCAGTCACTCCCTGCGCCGGGGTTTCGCGACCTGGGCGCATCGCAGCGGTTGGGACTTGAAGTCATTGATGAGTTACGTCGGCTGGAGCGACATGAAATCGGCCATGCGCTATGTTGAGTCGACGCCCTTTCTCGGCATGACCTTGGCGACGTCAGCGTTGCTTTGAGATTTCTTCTATTGATATGGCCGCCTGATAGGCAAAAGCAATCGTCAGCATGAGGTTTGCCAATGAGCCATCGAACGAGAGAGTGGGTAGGATTCACTTCATCAACTTCTTAACCCCTGACGGAGAGTCACCGATGCCTATCATCAACAGCCAAGTAAAACCGTTCAAAGCCACCGCATTCAAAAACGGCAGCTTCGTAGATGTGACCGACGCTGACCTGAAAGGCAAATGGTCGGTAGTGTTCTTCTACCCAGCCGACTTCACCTTCGTTTGCCCAACCGAACTGGAAGACCTGGCCGACAACTACGCTGAATTCCAGAAACTGGGCGTTGAAATCTACAGCGTTTCCACCGACACCCACTTTGCTCACGCTGCCTGGCACAACACTTCGCCAGCCATCGGCAAAATCCAGTACACCATGATCGGCGACCCAACCCTGACCATCTCGCGCAACTTCGATGTACTGATCGAAGAAGCCGGCCTGGCGGACCGCGGTACTTTCGTGATCAACCCGGAAGGTCAGATCAAGATCGTTGAACTGAACGACGGCGGTGTTGGCCGTGACGCTTCCGAGCTGCTGCGCAAAATCAAAGCTGCACAGTACGTTGCTGCCCACCCAGGCGAAGTGTGCCCAGCCAAGTGGAAAGAAGGCGAGGCCACCCTGGCTCCGTCCCTGGACCTGGTCGGCAAGATCTAAGTCTGTGAAGTATCAAGGGCGGGTTTCCGCACCGACTCAGTAAGCTGCAACCGCCCCTCAAAACGCCCGGGCGAGATTCGCTCGGGCGTTTTTTTGTCTGCAATAAACCGAATTAATAGGAAATCGCCCGTATGTTGGACGCCAATCTTAAAGCTCAGTTGAAGTCATACCTGGAACGGGTCACCCAGCCGATCGAGATCGTCGCCTCCCTCGACGACGGCGCGAAATCCCAGGAAATGCTTGCTCTTTTGCAGGACGTAACCAGCCTCACGACGCTGATTACCCTGAAAACCGATGGCAATGATGCGCGCAAGCCGTCGTTCTCCATCAACCGCCCGGGTGCCGACATCAGCCTGCGTTTCGCCGGTATCCCGATGGGCCATGAATTCACTTCGTTGGTGCTGGCCCTGCTGCAAGTCGGTGGCCACCCGTCGAAGGCCAGTGTCGAAGTGATTGAACAGATCCGCGCCCTCAAAGGCGAGTTCAGCTTCGAGACTTACTTCTCGCTGTCCTGCCAGAACTGCCCGGACGTGGTCCAGGCGCTGAACCTGATGGCCGTGCTCAACCCGAACATCCGTCACGTCGCTATTGACGGTGCGCTGTTCCAGGCTGAGGTCGATGAACGCCAGATCATGGCGGTGCCCAGTGTCTACCTCAATGGGGTGAATTTTGGCCAAGGGCGTATGGGCCTGGAAGAGATCCTGGCCAAGCTCGACACCAGCGGCGCCGAAAAAGCCGCCGAGAAAATCAGCGCCAAAGACGCGTTTGATGTGCTGGTCGTCGGTGGTGGCCCAGCCGGTTCATCCGCCGCCATCTACGCTGCCCGTAAAGGCATCCGTACGGGTGTGGCCGCTGAACGTTTCGGCGGGCAGGTACTGGATACCATGTCCATCGAGAACTTCATCTCAGTGCAGGAAACCGAAGGGCCGAAACTGGCAAGCGCCCTGGAAGCCCACGTGCGTCAGTACGACGTGGACATCATGAACCTGCAGCGCGCCAGCAGCTTGATCCCGGCGAAAACTGCCGGTGACCTGCACGAAATCCGTTTTGAAAGCGGTGCGGTCCTCAAGTCCAAGACCGTGATTCTGGCCACCGGTGCCCGCTGGCGTGAAATGGGCGTACCAGGCGAGCAGGAATACAAGGCTAAAGGCGTGTGTTTCTGCCCGCACTGCGATGGCCCGTTGTTCAAAGGCAAGCGCGTGGCGGTGATCGGCGGCGGTAACTCCGGCGTTGAAGCGGCCATCGACCTGGCCGGCATCGTCAGCCATGTCACCTTGCTTGAGTTCGACAGCAAGCTGCGCGCCGACGCCGTATTGCAACGCAAGCTTTACAGCCTGCCGAACGTTGACGTGATCACCAGCGCGCTGACCAGCGAAGTCAAGGGTGATGGCCAGAAAGTGACCGGCCTTGCGTACAAGGATCGCGACAGCGGTGAGTTCAAGACCATCGACCTGGAAGGTATCTTTGTGCAGATCGGCTTGCTGCCGAACACCGACTGGCTCAAAGGCACCGTGGAACTGACACCGCGTGGCGAGATCATCGTCGATGCCCGTGGCGAAACCTCACTGCCGGGCGTGTTCGCCGCCGGCGACGTGACCACTGTGCCGTACAAGCAGATCGTGATTGCGGTCGGCGAGGGCGCCAAGGCTTCACTGAGCGCGTTCGATCACCTGATCCGTACCTCCGCTCCGGCCTGAACCCTGGCGCATTAACGAAAAACCCCATGATTGCTCATGGGGTTTTTTATGCGTGAAAGCTTTACAGCGGCGCGGGTTGGATGATCTCGACCCAGTAGGCATCCGGGTCCTTGATGAAGGCCAGGCTCTTCATGCGGCCGTCGCTCAGGCGCTTCTGGAAATCACAGCCCAAGGCTTCGAAGCGTTCGCAGGCGGCGACGATATCCGGCACCGAGATGCAGATATGGCCAAAGCCACGTGGGTCGGTGTTGCCGTTGTGGTACGCAAAATCGGCGTCGTTTTCGGTGCCGTGGTTATGGGTCAGTTCCAGGATGCCGGGAATAGACTTCATCCACTGGGTGCGCTCAGCGGCGTCTGCCGGGATCTGGGCCTTGTCCACCAGGGCCAGGAAGTACAGGCTGAATTCGGCTTCCGGGAAGTCGCGTTTTTCAACCAGGGAGAAGCCCAGGACGCGGGTGTAGAAATCCAGCGATTTGGTGATGTCTTTGACCCGCAGCATCGTGTGGTTGAACACGAAGTTGGACGTGGCGGTGTCAGGTTGGGCGGTGACGCCTGGGAAAGTGTTCAGATCGTGCAGGCTCATGGGCCCTCCAGAAAAAAATGGGGCAAACTCGACACCCGTTTGAGGTCAGCGGGGCCGAGCGGTTCCTTGGCTTGCGGCAAGCATCCCTGCAGCTGCGTCATGATACGCAAGCCATGCTTGGTGCGCCAAATGAAAAAGCCCGCGCGGGCCTTGCGACCTGCGGGTCTCAGGCTCAAACTTCAACGCTTGAATTCTGGATGTTCCTTGCAATGATCGCATTTCGTAAACCGCTGTTAGGTGCTGTGGGTTTTCTGTTGGGCAGCCCGTGGGTGCTGGCGGCTGATCCACAGGTTCATTGGCCCAGCGGCTGGCAGATCGAGGAGGTCGCACCCGATAGCGACGCGCCTGTCACTCCCCAGGCCGTGACCCGGCAGCGGGCGATCAAGAATGATGAAAATGGCTCGACCTTGATGGTGATGGAGTTGACCGCTACGCCGATAGAGGCGGGCCATAAAGTTAATCTTCAAGGTGTGCTGCTGGAGATGCGTAAATCCATCCAGAAAGATTTTGCCCAGGGCGGCTATCAAAGCGTGTGCAGCAAAATGCACCCTACAACACTGAGTCGCCTGGACGCACTGGAGACTACTTGCGTGATTACCGAGAATGGACGGCACGTACTGTCGCAAACCTTAG
Source organism: Pseudomonas palleroniana (assembly GCF_022836895.1). Lineage (NCBI taxonomy): Bacteria > Pseudomonadati > Pseudomonadota > Gammaproteobacteria > Pseudomonadales > Pseudomonadaceae > Pseudomonas > Pseudomonas palleroniana. The sequence goes on from NZ_CP092411.1 coordinate 3,539,598, forward strand.
TCGGCGCTGTTGATACCGATAAGGCGTATGTTTTTTCATTCGCCGGCCAGGCTCAGGTGTACGAGGCAAGCAAGGATGAAGTCAATTCAGTACGCGGTAGCCTGAAACTTTAAGCGCGCTGCACGCGCGACTTTGAACACAGTGAAACCTTTGTTAAGTTCGCTTTCGAACGATTAAGCAAAAAAAGCCCCGCATAAGCGGGGCTCTTTGTTAGTGCGCTTTGATCAGCCGCGCAGCCAGGAATCTACAGTGGCGGCGCCGTACTGTTCTTTCCAGGCTTTAAGGCCGCGGTGGTTGCCGCCTTTGGTTTCGATCAGCTCGCCGGTGTGCGGGTTGTGGTAGACCTTGACCACGCGTGCGCGGCGCTGTTTTGGTGCGGCCGCAGTAGTTGCAGTGCCTTTGCCAAAGTTCGGATCAAGGATGGCAATGATATCGCGCAGGCCTTTGCCGTAAGTCTTCATCAGCCCTTGTAGCTTTTCTTCGAATTCGATTTCTTTCTTCAGGCCAGCATCGTTCTTCAGGGATTCCAGCTGGGCGAGCTGCTCTTGAAGGGCTTTTTCTGCTGCGCGAAATTCGGCGAGTCTGGACAAAATCTGTACTCCAATAGTGTATTTGGCTGATATCGACTGAAGATAACGCTATAAGCCAAGAGTGTTGGCGACTCAAGAAACAAGCCTTCCTGCGAGTTCAACACAGGCAGGAAAAATTGTAGTAGTTAATGCATCACGAGTAAATCATGTCTTTTGCCTAAATAACATTCTTTCATTCCGGATTAGATGGCTAATCAATGGCTGCGCATGGATTTAATGAACTCTTCACCCGGTAGTGGTCTGCCGAACAGATAGCCTTGCAGAAAATCCACACCTTGTGCCGTCAGGTACTCACATTGCTCGGTCGTCTCCACCCCTTCGGCCACAATGCCCAGGTCGAGCTTGCCGGACAGTTCGATGATGCTGTCCAGAATGTGCCGTGAAAGTGCATCCTGGCCAATCATCGCGACGAAACTCTGGTCTATCTTCAAGTAGTCGACATTGAAGTTGCGCAAATAACCCAGGCTGGAATGGCCAGTGCCGAAGTCATCAATGGCAATCATCACCCCCAGTTCATGCAACGCCTCGAACAAGCGGCGTGTGATATCGGTAGGCTGGATCAACTCACGCTCGGTCAATTCCAGCACGAGTATGACCTGGCCTGGTGGGAACGCGGCGAGGAACGTGCGGCAGTCCTCCACCAATGCCAGGTCCTCACAATGACGGGCCGTGATATTCACCCCAATATGAAAGCCTGGCGCGAAGCGAGCGGCATGCGGCGCCAGTTGCGCAGCGACCTGGCGCATCAGCGCGCGGGTCATCGGCACAATCAGGCCGGAATGCTCGGCCAACGGAATAAACAAGTCGGGCCGCACCAGCCCCTCTTTAGGATGCTGCCAACGCATCAGCACTTCGCAGCCGGCCCACTCCCGGGTATCGCCACGCACGACGGGCTGGTAATAGGCTATGAACTCATGGGCGCCCAGCGCGCGTTGCAGCTCTTGGGTGGGAGCCGATGAGCGCTTTTGCAACCAGTGCGCAAGGACGCCGGCCAGCACACCGAAAAACACCACCAGGCTGAACACCGCCGGGTAACGTTCCTGCATGTAGCGCAGGATTTCGCCGTCAGGCATGCCGGCTTCCACGCTGTAGAGATAACGCTGGGAAACAAGATGTTGATGGGCCACGGCAAAGGTCGGAGGTGGCGTGGTGTGAACGCTGCCATCGGCTGCCAGCCAGTGAGGGCCGACCTGCAGAATCAGCCCCGCGTAACGACTGATCAGGCGCAAGGCATTGGTCAGGTGGTAGCCGTCGATGGAGGCAAAGGCCCCTTTGTCGCCGTCTGTAAGGCGGTACACCAGCAGGGCGGTGTCCGGTGTGACCGGGTTGCCATTCATCAACCAAAGCCGTCCTGCAACGTAATCCTCGGGGTTGACCGGTGACTCGTAATTGCTCCCAAACAACGAGCTGCAATAAATATTGCGCTGGAAAGACAAGGTGGTCGCCCGTACGAACGGCCGGCGGGTGACTTGTTCACGCAGTGCCAATTGCACCGCGTTATCACAGGGCTGGCCGGCCAAGGGCAGCAAGGCCCGCGCGGCCAGGTCGGTGTTATCGAGCATCAGGTCGAATTGGCGCACGGCCTCCTGGGCGGTCCGTTCGGTGCTTTTCTGCAGGGTGCGTTCGGCCTGCCAATGCAGAATCGGCACCCCCAGTAAAATGGGGAGCAATGCGCTGAGGCCACTGATCAGGTAGCGAGTGGTTGGGCTTCGTGGACCTTTGGCGGTCAGGGGCATAGAGGATGGCCGGTAACAGAGTGAAAAGGCATGCATTGCCGAGGATAGATGGCAACTCAGAGGGATGCTTGCAGGGCCTGAATAAAATCTGCAGCGCTATAACACCTTGCGCGCCCATTCGATAAACGCCAGCGTCGCCGGGGATGACTCGCGCCGGTCCAGTACCGCCAGGCCGATTTCGCGCGGGACGCGGGGCAGGAGAGGGCGCGTCACGTAGCGGCTGTCGGTTGCCGGGGGCAAAGACGCCTCGGCGACGACGGTCACGCCGTCTCCACGACCCACGGTATCCAGCGTGCTGATCAACTGCGAGCAGTGAAAGCGCACATTCGGGCTCAGCCTTGCGCTGCTGAACAGGTGTGAAACCAGTTCGGACGAGCCGGCTTCGGTGAGGATAAAGGGCTCGCTGCACAGTTGTTCCAGGCTGACGGCCTGGGCCTGGGCCAGGGGATGTCCGGCAGGCAGCAATGCCACCATCTGATCCTGCATCAGTGGGACGGTATCAAAGCGCTCCAGGGGCAGCACCACGAACCCGACATCGATACGCCGATTGTCCAGCCACTGGATCACTTGTCGATCCGGGCCTTCGTGGATATGCACCTCGATCCCCGGATGAGCGGCGCGATAACCCTGCAGGATCTTGGGCAGCAATTGCATCGATGAGGTAGGCCCGAATGAGCCGATCCGCAGGGTGCCGGTGCGCATGCCCCGGGCATCGGCGGCCTCCTGACGCAGGGTGTTGGCCAGCCCCAGCATCGCCCTTGCTCGCGCCAGCAGTTGCCGGCCGATGTCGCTGAGCTCCACTTGGGCCTGATGACGATGCAACAGCTCGACGCCCAGTTCCTGCTCCAGGGACCGAATCGCATGGGACACGGCCGACTGGCTGATCCCGAGACGATGGGCTGCGCTGGTGAAGCCCTGGAGCTCGGCGACCAGAGAGAATATCTCAAGCTGGGTAAGGGTCATGAACGTTTACTCATTTTACGATGACGGATCATTAGCCGAAGAATACGCGCATCCCAGCCCTTGAGGAGCTTGAACGCGTATGAATGATCATCTGACCTACCTGAAACTGGTCGCCGTGACTGTCATTTGGGGCGGCACTTTTGTCGCAGGACGCTACCTGGCGCCTGACGTCGACCCTTTACTGGCCGCAAGTGTGCGTTTTCTGTTGGCGAGCCTGGCGTTGCTGGCGTTTTTGGCCGTGGCGCGGGTTCCCCTGGCACGCCCCAGCCGCTGGCAATTGCTACAGCTGGCGGTGTTGGGCTTTTTCGGCATCTATTTCTATAACCTCTGCTTTTTCTATGGCTTGCATTACACCAATGCTTCGCGTGCCTCATTGATCGTCGCCTTGAATCCGGCCGTGATTGGCCTGGCGGCCTGGCTGTTGTTCAAGGAACGCGGGAGTGCTGCGGGCATTCTGCTGTGCCTGGGCGGTGCGGGGCTGGTGATCGTCAGCCGCAACCCGAACTTGCTGCAGGGCGCGGCCCACGCCTGGCTGGGGGATGGGTTGATCTTTGGCTGCGTGGTGGGGTGGGGCGTCTATTCGTTGTTCTCGCGCAGCCTCAACCAGAGCCTGGGCCCCTTGCAGACCGTCACTTGGTCAATCCTGCTGGGCACCTTGATGCTGACGGTGACGAGTGCGCTGATGGGTGCTTTCACGCTGCAGCGGCTGGCGGCGATCCAGCCTGTTCAATGGCTTAGCCTGGTTTACCTCGGTGTGTTGGGCTCGGCCTTGGCCTATATCGGCTATTACGACGGTATTCGTCGGATTGGCGCGACGCGGTCCGGCGCCTTTATCGCGCTTAACCCGCTGACCGCCGTGATCAGCAGTGCGCTGCTGCTCGACGAGCGACTGACGCCTGTGATGTATGTCGGCGCCGTGTTGATTCTGCTGGGCATCTACCGGTGCAATAAACCTCTTGCAACCGCCAAGGCATAGGGATTTGATAAGGAATAGGACAAATCAGGTTACGCTGTGTAGAATCGATTTACGCATACAAGAATATGGACTTGCGCTCACGCAGGCCTCGGCTGTCAGAGACTGATGTAACCATGAAGCTACTCGGCTCCCCCCTCATTTTCGGTGACTTCCTCGCCCGCAGCGTGCGAGGACTCTCCTGCGCGCCACCGTTGCACCTCATCCTTGCCGGCAATTGAAATCCGCTTAACCACAAGAATGATGAGGCGCCAAATCATGGCAGATCTATACGAAAACCCGATGGGCCTGATGGGCTTTGAATTTATCGAATTCGCGTCGCCGACCCCTGGCACCCTGGAGCCGATCTTCGAGATCATGGGCTTCAGCAAAGTCGCGACCCACCGCTCCAAGAACGTCCATCTGTACCGTCAGGGCGAAATCAACCTGATCCTCAACAACGAACCTGAAAGCCTTGCATCGTATTTCGCGGCCGAACACGGCCCGTCGGTCTGCGGCATGGCGTTTCGCGTCAAGGACTCGCAAAAAGCCTACAACCGCGCACTGGAGCTGGGCGCCCAGCCGATCCATATCGAAACCGGCCCGATGGAGCTGAACCTGCCTGCCATCAAGGGCATCGGCGGTGCACCGTTGTACCTGATCGACCGTTTCGGCGAAGGCAGCTCGATCTATGACATCGACTTCGTGTACCTCGAAGGCGTGGACCGCAACCCCCAGGGCGCGGGCTTGAAAGTCATCGACCACCTGACCCACAACGTCTATCGCGGGCGCATGGTCTACTGGGCCAACTTCTACGAGAAACTGTTCAATTTCCGTGAAGCGCGCTACTTCGATATCAAGGGCGAATACACCGGCCTGACGTCCAAGGCCATGAGCGCTCCGGACGGCATGATCCGCATCCCGCTGAACGAGGAGTCATCCAAGGGCGCGGGCCAGATCGAAGAGTTCCTGATGCAGTTCAACGGCGAAGGCATCCAGCACGTGGCGTTCCTGACCGACGACCTGGTCAAGACCTGGGACGCACTGAAGAAGATCGGCATGCGCTTCATGACCGCGCCACCGGACACCTACTACGAAATGCTCGAAGGCCGCCTGCCGAACCACGGCGAGCCGGTGGATCAGTTGCAAGCACGCGGCATCCTGCTCGATGGTTCGTCGATCGAGGGCGACAAACGCCTGCTGCTGCAGATTTTCTCGGAAACCCTGATGGGCCCGGTGTTCTTCGAATTCATCCAGCGCAAAGGCGATGACGGCTTTGGTGAGGGCAACTTCAAGGCACTGTTCGAATCGATCGAGCGTGACCAGGTGCGCCGGGGCGTGTTGACGGCGGACTGATCGACTCGTTCGCAATACTTGAAAGCCCGGCCGGGAGTCTTCCCTGCCGGGCTTTTTTGTATGCGCTGTATAGGTTGACCATGGCCGGCAGGACAACGGAACCGGTTGGGCGAGACCCTCCACAAAGAGGACAGTGACGCAGGTAGCCGGTCGCGTCCGATGTAGGGAAATCTTCATCTGATTAAAGAGGTTTTCTGATGAATATTGCATCTTTGCCTGGGCACCCACCGGCGCCCACCGTCACATCCAAACCGCCTGATCCAGCTCCCGCAGCGCAGACGTTGCAGCGCAGTGACCAGGCCCGCCGTCGGTTCATTGATGAAGCCGATGAGGCATTTCGCGATGATGTCCTGAGTGTCGAAGGCAAGAAGCTGGTGGATGCGGTCGTGTATCCAGGCACGCGTGGGGCACCCGGGGTGCAGGTGTCTACGTTCGCGGTCGATGGGGTTCAAGCCAATGACATTCTGATGATCAAGCGCGTGCCTGTCACGGCTGAGGGCCCCAATTTCCTGCTGTACGTACCGGAGGAGGGCCAGTATGCATTCTATGAGTTCAAAGACCGCGAGGAACTGACCGACTGGGTTAAAACGATGGCCCTCGACCCAAAGGAGCTGGATAGTTTTGCGCGGCACTTTTCCAACGATAGGGCGCCCCAGCAGGTCGAACGGGTCAGGCAGAGGCTGGTTGACTTTGCCGATAACGATATCAATGCAGTGGTGGGCAGTTTCGCTCGGGTCAAAGGCGATGTCTTCACGTATCTGAGCGGAACAGGCAGCGTGCCACCGGCTCCCGTCAAGGGTTTGACCGGTACTCGGCTTTACAATCTTGCGCCCGATGGCAGCGCGACTTACATAGGGAAGCGCACCGACGGCAAGGAGGTTATCTATAAGTACGACGCCTATGGAAACCTGCATGGCGCAGCCCGTGACGGTTTCTACTTCGTGAAAAACGCTTTGAACGATGATCAGCCGCTGCAACTGCTTTCATTCGATCAATACCGCCAGACGGTGACGAGCGTTGCGCTCGACAACGTTGGCGCCAACGACTTGAACGGACTCTACGAAGAACTCCTCAAGCAACTCAGAAACCCAGGCCATGGCCTTGGCAAGGCGCTGACAGCATTGGGGGTTCCCGAGGATGTGGCACATTCCCTTGAGACCCAATTGACCAATCCCGGGAGCGGCACATTGGTTGAGTTGAACAGGGATAACCGGATCGGCAAGTTGTTCGGCGTGGACCAGAAAACGATGGACGCGCAACTGGAAAACCTCGGTGAGCAAGCCCAAGGCGAGATCCCGTATTACGGTACTACCCGAACAGTACTGACAGGGTTGGCTGATGGTCTTGAGCAGATCGCGCCGGTGCGCCCTGCAAGCACCACGGTGAGAACCGGCTGAGCCGGCAGCCAGACCGCCTGCGCCCGCTTTCAGGCTCTACGCTGACGCACCAGGTGCTTGAACCCTTCGTACACCAGGACCATCACCGCCAACCAGATCGGAATATAGGTCAACCATTGCCCGTCCTTGATCCCTTCGCCCAGCAGTAACGCTACACCCAGCAGCAATACCGGTTCCACGTAACTGAGCAGCCCGAACAGGCTGAATGCCAACAAACGGCTGGCGATGATGTAGCTCACCAGTGCCGAGGCACTGATCAAGCCCAGGATGGGAATCAACGCATACAGTCTCGGCTGGGCGTCGAGCACCGCGAAACCCTGGTCGCCACTTTGCACGAACCACCAGGCCACCGGCAGCATCAGCGCCATATCCAGCCACAGGCCGCCCAGGTGGTCGGTGGTCAGGTACTTGCGCACCACGAAATACACCGGGTAGCCGATGACCACCACCAGCGTCGCCCAGGAAAACCCGCCAGCCCGATACAACTCGTTCAGCACGCCGATAGCGGCGAACACCACGGCAATCTGTTGCAGGCGCGACAGATGTTCGCCATACACCAGGCGCCCGGTCAGCACCATGCTCAGCGGCAGCAGGAAATACCCCACCGACACGTCCAGGCTGCGCCCATTCAGCGGCGCCCACATGAACAGCCACAACTGCGCGCCCAGCAGTGCCGACGACAGCAGCACACCGACGATCAAGCGTGGTTTGGCCGCCAACATCCGCAGCACGTCCCACACGCGGCGCCATTCGCCGCTGACGATCATGAACACCGTCATGCAGGGCGCGGTCAGCAACATGCGCCAGCCGAAAATCTCCAGGCCACTCAAGGGCGTCAGCAGGGATGTGAAGTAATACATCACGGCAAACAGCACCGAGGCCAAGACCGATAACGCAACACCTTTAGACACGCCGTCCTCGCGAAAACTGTTAGATACAAAGAGCAGGCGATTATGGTGCTTTTGGCGGCAGGCTGTGCGCTGTTTTGGAGCGTTTGATGGAATTTTTTTGCGCACTGCCTGCGGCACGGGCGGGTGGCGGCAAACCCGCGCGCGCCGTCAGGGGTTGATCATCAGGAGCGGGCGATGCGCCCTGAGACGAAATGGCCCACATCATTGAAGCCCGGTGTGGACGAATGCCCAGGCGTCACCAGCGCGTCGATAAACGCCTCATCCTGCGCCGTGATCTTCACGTCCAGCGCTCCCGTGTAGGCATCCCACTGCGCCTCGGTACGCGGTCCGACAATGGCCGAACTCACCGCCGAATGGTTCAGCACCCAGGCAATCGCAAACTCGACTATCCCCACGCCACGGCCTTGGGTGTACTGCTGAATCTGTTGGGCTATGCGCAACGACTCGACGCGCCATTCGGTTTCCAGAATGCGCTTGTCCTGGCGTGCCGCGCGGCTGCCGGCTTCGGGGGTTGCATCAGGCGCGTACTTGCCGCTGAGCACGCCGCGGGCCAGCGGGCTGTAAGGCACCACGCCCAAGCCATAGGCGGCGGCCGCCGTGAGTTGCTCGACCTCGGCCTGACGGTTGACGATGTTATACAGCGGCTGGCTGATGATCGGCTTGTCCACGCCCAGATGCTCGGCGACCCGGATCACCTCGGCAATGCGCCAGCCACGATAATTGGACAGGCCCCAGTAGCGGATCTTGCCCTGGCGGATCAGATCGCCGATGGCTGACACCGTAGCCTCCAAGGGGGTGTCGTGGTCTTCACGGTGCAGGTAATAGATATCCAGGTAATCGGTGTCCAGGCGTGCCAGGCTGGCCTCCAGCGCATTGAACATACGCTTGCGGCTCAACCCGCTGCGGTTGGGCAAACCTTCTGCCGGGCCGATGCCGACTTTCGACGCCACCACCCAATCCTGGCGGTTACGCGCAATGGCCTCACCCACGATCTCTTCGGAGCGCCCTCCGGTATACACGTCAGCCGTGTCGATAAAGTTGATGCCTTGGTCCCAGGCTTTGTCGATGATGCGCAGCGAGTCTTCAGTGCTGGTCTGTTCACCAAACATCATGGTGCCGAGTGTCAGTGCGCTGACCTTCAAGCCGGACTGGCCCAGTGTGCGGTAAATCATGGAAAGCTCCTCGTGGCGTTGAAACGTAGCGCCTGCAATACCAGATCGGGCCGCTCTGGAACAAGCCCTGCCCAGGTTTCTTCATGCACTCAGCAACGCCTGGCAGCGTAGCTGAAGAAAACGATGCAGCACTTTCACGCGTTCCGACACTTGCAGGCGATGGGGGCACATCAGGTTGAACGGCGTCGGCTCGCCTTGCCAATCGGTCAGCAGCGGCACCAGCCGCCCCGCTTGGATATCGCGGGCGATGTCCAGGGCGGCTTTATAGGCGATGCCATGGCCGGCCAGGGCCCAGCGTCGAACGATTTCACCATCGTCACTCAGGTAGTCGCCTGTGACCTCGACTTCCTGCAGGTGCGTGCCCTGGCGAAAATACCAGGTGTTATTGGCCTGCCCACGGCGCATATAACGCAATGCACTGTGGTGCGCCAAATCCGCCGGCTGGCTCGGTGTGCCATGACGCGCGAGGTAGTCAGGGCTGGCGCAGGCAATGCGCCGATGGCCCGGTACCACCGGCAGCGCCACCAGGCTTGAGTCTCGGGGGACGCCAAAGCGCAGGGCAATGTCGACGGTGTCGCGAAACAGGTCGGCGTTGCTGTCATTGAGCAGCAGTTGCAAGCGGATGTTCGGGTGTTCGACCTTGAACTCATCCAGCCAGCCCAGCAGCACGTTGCGCCCAAAATCCGAAGGTGCCGCCAGTTGCAACAAGCCGCTCAGGCTCTGGCCCTGTTGCTTGATGGCCTGTTCGCCTTCCGCCAGGGCTTCCAGTGCCACCCGTACGCTGTCCAGATAACGCCGGCCTTCCTCGGTCAAGCGCATGCTGCGGGTGGAACGCGCGAGCAGGCGCACACCGAGGCGGGTTTCCAGGCGCTTGAGGGCGATGCTCGCGGCGGCCGGCGTCAGGCCCAGCCCACGTGCTGCGGCCGACAAGCTGCCGCTATCGGCGGTGCGCACAAAGACTTCAAGGTCCAGGGTCGAGCTCATCTGTAAAATTCCTTTAAAGATCTTGTCGTTTTACCGGGATTTTTCGCGGATTGCCAAGCGAGGAAGATGAACGCTCACTTTCTGACCTTGGATGTTTCTCTATGAACGCTTCCCTCAACGGTAAAACCGTCATCGTGATCGGTGGCAGCAGCGGGATCGGTGCGGCAGTTGCCAAGGCCGCCGCTGCGCGTGGCGCACAGGTGGTACTGGCCGGGCGTCGGCTGACATCCGGCGTAGACAACGGTCTGCGCAGCGAACCGGTCGACGTCACCGACGCCGCGTCCTTGCAGCGTCTGTTCGCGACGGTGGGGCGCTTTGATCACTTGGTGTATACGTCCGGCCCGTCGGTACGCGCCAAGACGCTGGTCGAGACCGATTTGCTCGAGGCCCAGGACAATTTCAACGTGAAACTCTGGGGCGCGTTGCGCGCCATCCAGCAGGCGCTGCCGTATTTGCATGAGCACGGCAGCATCAGCCTGACCTCGGGGCAACTGGGGCGCAAGTTGGCGCCCGGCCAGTTCATCAAGACCGGCATCAACGCGGCGACCGAGGCGCTGGGCAAGCAACTGGCCAAAGAGTTGGCGCCGCGTCGGGTCAATGTGGTCAGCCCGGGGGTGATTGACACACCGGCGTATGCCGGGTTGGCCGAGGAACAGCGCCTGGCGATGTTCGCCAAGGCCGGCGAAGGCCTGCCAGTGGGTCGTGTGGGGCAGGCTGAAGAAGTGGCGGCGGGGTATGTGCTGGCCATGGAAAATGGCTTTATGACCGGCGCCGTGATCGACATTGACGGTGGCGGCCTGTTGTAGGCACGGACAAGGTCGATGGGAACGCAATCGCTGGTGAGACCACAGAGGTTGTAACTGCCGATGCCTGGCAGTGTTCATCCAATGATCCCAAGGAGAAAACCATGTCCTCAGTAAACCAGCCGACGGCGTTCCCAGGCGCCAACCATCTGATCGAGTCGATTATCGCCACGCTGCAAAACAAGCCGCCGGTTGAAAACCGTCCGCTCAGCGAGGATCAGCAGCGAGTCTTGAACGGGCTGCCGATTCAGCCGCAACCCGCTCAAGTGACTTACTGATCAGTGGCCTCCACGCACCTGTGTGCGTGGAGGCCACGAGCGGCTCAGGTCCTGAGGCTACGCGTCATGCGCAGTGCCAACAGGCTACCGGCGACAATCACGGCCGCCAGCAGGTACAGCGCCATGTCCGTGGAGCCGGTGGCATCTTTCACAAAACCGACGATATACGGGCTCAGAAAGCCCGCCATCTGGCCCATGGAGTTGATCAGCGCCAGGCCGCCTGCCGCCGCACCGGCGCTGAGCATTGCCGTGGGCACCGGCCAGAACATCGGCAGGCCGGTCAGGGCGCCCATGGTGGCGATCGTCAGGCCCAGAATCGCCAGGGCCGGCGTGGTGGCGAAATTCACCGCAATCATCAGGCCGATTGCGCCCATCAACATCGGTACGACCAAATGCCAGCGCCGCTCTTTACGCAAATCGGCCGAGCGCCCCACCAGCAGCATGAACACCGCCGCCAGCAAATACGGGATGGCGCTGAGCCAGCCGATCACCAGGTTATCGCTGAAACCCAGGTTCTTGATGATCGACGGCAGCCAGAAGTTGATCGCGTAGACGCCGCTCTGGATGCAGAAGTAGATCAGGCCGAACGCCCAGATCGCCGGATTCCTGAAGACTTCGGCCAATGAGTCGCTGGTGGTTTTCGGTTTGTTCGCCAAATCGGTCGCCTGGTCGGCTTCCAATACCTCACGTTCGTGGGGTTTGAGCCACTTGGCGTTGGCGAAGTTATCGCTGAGCAGGAAGTAGGCGAGGGCGCCGAGGATCACGGTGGGGATGCCCTGCAACAGGAACATCCACTGCCAGCCCGCCAGGCCGCCTTGGCCGGCGGCGAAGTGGTTGAGGATCCAGCCGGAGAACGGGCTGCCGAGCAGGCCGGAAACCGGGATCGCCGACATGAACAACGCCATGATGCGCCCACGGCGAAAGGTCGGGAACCACTGCGAAAGGTACAGCACCACACCCGGGAAGAAACCGGCCTCGGCGGCACCGGTCAACAGGCGCAGGGTGTAGAAATGCGTCGGTGTGGTGACGAACAGCAGGCAGGTAGACAGCGTGCCCCACACGATCATCATCAGCGCAATCCAGCGCCGTGGGCCGAACCGGGTCAGCGCCAGGTTGCTCGGTACGCCGCACAGCACGTAGCCGATAAAGAAGATACCGGCACCGAGGCCGTACACGGTTTCGCTGAATTTCAACGCATCGAGCATCTGCAGTTTGGCAAAGCCAACGTTTACCCGGTCGAGGTAATTGAACAGATAGCAGATAAAGATGAAGGGGATCAGGCGCAGGGTAATGCGCTGATAGATGGCGTTTTTATCGTCATCGGTGGCCAGTGTGGCAGCGGCGCTCTGTGACATGGGGTTCTCTCTTTATTATGATTTTTCGCGATGCGAGGGTAACGTTGATCGCCCAAACAGTCTCGGTGACGTGATGGGGTACTGTCTTTGTGCTCGCGCACAGTCGAGCGCCCTTTGCGCTGTGCCGCTGAACAACCGCTTTCCAGGAAAATAGCCCCATGTTCGAGTTGGATCATGACTTGGCGCAGGATATTGTCGATCGCACCATGGCAATCCTGCCTTACAACGTCAATGTCATGGACAGCCAGGGCCTGATCCTGGGTAGTGGCGAGCCCGAGCGCATCAATACCCGCCACGAAGGGGCGCAGCTGGTGCTGGCCAATGGTCGCGTGGTGGAAATTGACGGCCAGACCGCCAAGCACCTCAAGGGGGTGCAGCCGGGCATCAACCTGCCATTGCTGCATGACCAGCGCCTGATCGGTGTGCTGGGGATTACCGGCGAACCCGAAGGGCTGCGCACCTACGCCGAGTTGGTGCGCATGACCGCTGAAATGTTGGTGAGCCACCGCCACCAGCAAGCCGAACAGCAATGGCGCCGACAGCGCTGCGATGATCTGCTCGCCTTGTTGCTGGCCGACAGTGGCGACTCACCACGGCTGGTGGACGAAGCCCAACAGTTGGGGCTCAAGCCGCAGATGCCCCGTACGCCGTACCTGTTCGAGCTGGGGCCTGGGCAATCGGCCGAAGCCTTGAGTGCCTGGCTGGGCAGTCGCTACCCGGACAGTTGGTGTGTCAGCTCGGCGCAGTTCTCGCTGTTGTGGTGTCGGCCGGCAACCGTGCCGGTAGACAACCCGCGCCTGTTGGAAAAACTCGATGGCCAGGGCTGGAACATCCTGCGTGTAGCCGTGGGCGGGCAGGCCGATGGCTTGGCCGGGTTGCGTCGTTGCTACCGACGTGTCAGCGATCTGCTGGCCTACGGCCGGGATGTACTGCCTCAGTCACGCCTGCTGACCCTCAACCGTTACCGCCTGCCGGTGATGCTCTGGCGTCATCGCAACGATGATGCCCTGGACGAATTGCTCAACCCGCTGCGCAAAGTCCTGGCCAAGGACAGCAACGGCCAACTGCTCGCCACCTTGCGCAGTTGGTGCGAACACGATGGCCAAAGCCAGGCGTGCGCCGATGCCCTGGGCATCCATCGCAACAGTTTGCGTTATCGCATGGAGCGTATCGCCGAACTCAGCGGGGCCGACCCCCTGACACTGGACGGCATGCTCGCCCTCTACCTGGGCGTACAGCTGTTACCCCAGGCTTTGTCGGAATGAACAACAAAGCTCATCCACACTTGTGCATCGGACCGGCGTCATCCCCGCAGACAACTGGCAGCATGGGCGTTATAAAAACCGGAGAAAGCCCATGAAAATCATCATCGCCCCCGACTCGTTCAAGGACAGCCTGAGTGCTGAAGGCGTTTCCCAGGCCATTGCCGAAGGGCTGGCCGAGGTCTGGCCGGATGCGCAATGCATCCAGTGTCCGATGGCGGATGGCGGTGAAGGGACGGTGGATGCGGTACTCGCCGCCTGCAACGGCGAACTGCGCCGCCAATGGGTGCGTGGCCCGCTGGGCGGCACAGTCGAGGCACGTTGGGGCTGGTTGGCAGCCAGCCACACCGCGATGATCGAAATGGCCGAAGCGAGCGGCCTGCAACGGGTACCGCCAGGGCAGCGCGACGCATGCTCCAGCACCACCTACGGCACCGGCGAGCTGATCCGTGCCGCCTTGGACCTGGGGGCCCGCCGTATCATCCTGGCGATTGGCGGCAGCGCCACCAATGACGCGGGTGCCGGCGCCATGCAGGCCCTCGGCGTGCAACTGCTCGATGACCGACAACAACCGCTGCCTGACGGCGGCCTGGCGTTGGCGCGCCTGGCGCATCTCAACCTGGAGCGGTTGGACCCGCGCCTGGCGCAGGTGCAATTTGAAATCGCGGCGGATGTGAACAACCCACTGTGTGGCCCCCAGGGCGCCTCGGCTATTTTCGGCCCGCAAAAGGGTGCCGATCCCGCGCAGGTCCAACAGCTGGATGCAGCCCTCGGCCACTTCGCCGACCACTGCGCCAGGGTGCTGCCCAAGGATGTGCGCGACGAGCCCGGCAGCGGCGCCGCCGGTGGCCTGGGCTTTGCTGCCAAGGCGTTTCTCGGCGCACAGTTTCGGGCCGGCGTTGAAGTGGTGGCCGAACTGGTGGGCCTGGACGCTGCCGTACGCGGCGCCGACCTGGTGATCACCGGCGAAGGCCGCTTCGACGCCCAGACCCTGCGCGGTAAAACCCCCTTTGGCGTGGCCCGTATCGCCCAGCGGCACCAGGTGCCTGTGATCGTGATCGCCGGCACCCTGGGCGATGGCTATGAACAGATGTACGCCCATGGCGTGGCGGCGGCGTTCGCCTTGCCGAACGGCCCGATGAGCCTGGAGCAAGCCTGCACCGAGGCACCGCGTTTGTTGCGCGAGCGAGCGGCAGATGTTGCGCGGGTGTGGCGAACCGCTTCCGGCCGCTGACGCCATGCACTGAACATGGGACAATCCGCGCCTTTCAGACACGGAGAGTCCCCATGCTACGCCCCGCATTACTGGCCTTGTCGCTGGCCGGCGCCACCTTTCCAGCCTTCGCCCAACCGCCCGCCGAAACCGTGCCCCTGCTGCGGGAAATCAAGCAATGGGTGACCGGCTGCGACAACCTGCGCAATTGCCATGCCCTCAGTGCGCCCAGCGGCGTCGACGAAGAGGACTACAGCTCCCTGACCTTGCACATCTGGCATCAGGCCGGCCCGCAGGGGTATCCACGTTTGCGTTTTGATCATCGTGGTGAGGCGGTGGACCTTTCTACATTGCTGTTGGATGGTCAGCCTCTGGGCCTGGAGTTGACGCAGGCATTGCACGTGGAGCTGGACGATGAGGGCGAAGACCCCCAGGTTCAGTCCTACGGCGTGATCGATGAAGCACCGGCTCGCCTCTGGTTGCAGCGGTTGCGCAACGGTCAGCGTTTGCAGGTGCCGGGAGATGAAAGCGCGCATGTATCGCTCAGCGGGCTGAGCGCTTCGCTGCTGTTGATGGATGCAGTGCAAGGTCGCCTGGATACCGTCACCGCACTGGCGCGGCCGGGCAAAGGGGCGGCGAGTGAAGTACCGGCGCGTTTGCCGCTACCGCTATTGCGCAAGTTCCCGGCTGCGCCACCGCTGACTGCACAGGAACAGACCGGCTTGGCGGCCGCCGCCGTGAAAGCCATCACGCAGACCGATACCGAGATGGCGCCGCAGGCTGAAGTCGGCGCGCTGAGTGCGGCTCAAGCCATGAGCGTGGTGCGCTATGACTGCGCCGCCTACAACTGCGAGTTCGATGTCACCAGCCGCCAGCGCCAGGCGCCTTACGGCGAAACCCCACTGACCCTGCAACCCTTGCCGTTGGACGGCGCGGCGCTGCAAGGCTCGGTCGGGTATGACGAAGCCACTGGCACGTTGAGCTATTTCTATAAACAGCGTGGGATTGGTGATTGCGGTGCTGGAGGCGTCTGGGTGTATGACGGCAAGGGCTTCCAGCTCAGCGAATTCAAGATGATGCCGCGCTGTACCGGCGTGGGTTATGGCGATTGGCCGTCGCTCTGGTCGAGCGCTCCAGCGCGCTAGCCAGCCGGCGGGTTGGGCCTCTACACTGGCTGGCCACGTGTCTTTCAAAGGATGAAACACAATGCACGCACCTGAACCCCACATCGTGATCCAGCGCTTTACCGAAGCCCATCTGGAAGGCGTCACTGCGCTGTATAACGACCCGGCCGTGTGCCGTCAGGTGCTGCAAATGCCTTTTCAATCCGTGGAGGCCTGGCGCAAGCGCCTGGTGATGGACAACGAAAGGCGGCTGCAACTGGTGGCGGTGCATGGCGGTGAGGTCATCGGCAACCTCGGCATGGAGCAGAATGCCCGCGTTCGCCAAAGCCACATCGCCGGCTTGGGCATGGGAGTCGCTACCGCCTGGCAAGGCAAAGGTGTGGGTTCGAAGCTATTGAGCGCTGCGTTGGAAGTGGCTGACAACTGGATGAACCTGCGACGCGTCGAATTGACGGTGTATGCCGACAACGAAGCTGCTCACGCGCTCTATCGCAAGTTCGGCTTCGAGGTCGAGGGCTGCCTGCGCGATTACGGTGTGCGCGATGGGGTGTTTGTCGACGCGCTGAGCATGGCGCGCCTGCGCAAAGGAGCGGACAACGGGTAACCTGTGGCGAGGGAGCTTGCTCCCGCTGGACTGCGTAGCAGGCCCAGTCGTTTCAAACCAAAAGCTGGGGCCGCTTTGCGACCCAGCGGGAGCAAGCTCCCTCGCCACAGGGACAATGTTCATCCTTAATTGAGCTCGCCCCCTCCCGCAGTTGACTTCAGATGGCTTGGATTACTGTCGATGGCCTTGGCTTAGTCCTGTAAAGCAAACGCCACCGCCGCCCGCGCATGCAGCTCAGTGCTGTCCAGCAGTGGCAGGTTGCTGTGTTCGGGTTGGATCAGCAGGCAGATCTCGGTGCACCCCAGGATGATGGCCTGGGAACCTCGCGCGGCGAGGCTGTCGATCACCCGTTGGTAGACCTGGCGGGAAGCTTCGCTGATCACCCCCACGCACAACTCTTCGTAGATGATCCGGTGCACGGCCTGGCGTTCGTCTGCATCAGGCACCAGCACGCTCAACCCCTGGGCGGCCAGGCGTGATTTGAGAAAATCCTGCTCCATGGTGAACGCCGTACCCAGCAGGCCCACGGTCAGGGTGCCCGCCGCAAGGGCTGCGGCCGCGGTGGCATCGGCGATATGCAGGAACGGAATCGACACCGCGGCCTCGATGCGCGGCGCCACCAAATGCATGGTATTGGTACACAGCACCACGCAATCGGCGCCGCCGGCCTGCAGGCGGCGCGCCGCGTCTTGCAGAATCACTGCGGTGTCATCCCAGTGCCCGGCATGCTGGGCTTGTTCCACCGGGCCGAAGTCCACGCTGTACATCAACAACTGCGCCGAGCGCAGTGGGCCGAGCTGGTCGCGCACGCTCTGGTTGATGATGCGGTAATACTCGGCGCTGGATTCCCAGCTCATGCCGCCGATAAGGCCAATGGTGCGCATGCGATGCTCCTGACGAGGAATGTCGCGTTACCTTACCCACCGCTCGTGGATTAGTCATACGCAGTTGCCTGCGAAATGACCGGTGCAGTTGACCTCTCGAGCGCAACAGAGCGCGCATCTAGCACTGCGGCAAAACTTGCCGGCAGAAACCCTTGTTTGCGCAAAGTTGGCTATACCTACAGCTCAATATTCCGGTGATGACCGACAGGGAGTTCAATGATGAAGTCAAGGCTAATGATCAGCACGCTGTGCATCGCCTCGCTCGCAATGGCAGGCTGCGCAAGCAAGCTCACCCAACCCGACGAGTATTCGGGGTTTCTATCGGACTACAGTCAGCTCAAGGAAGCCAAGTCGCCTTCGGGCGCTGAAGTGATGCGCTGGGTCGACCCCAATCTGAACCTGCGCAACTACACGGCGGTATTTGTCGAGCCGACCCAGTTTTATCCCAAGCCCCAGGCAACCACTAAAATCCCGCAAGGCACCCTGGACGGTATCAATGCCTATTACAACCAGGCGCTCAAGCGTGAGTTGGCCAAGTCGTTGCCGCTGGCGAGTGCGCCGGGGCCGGGGGTGATTGTGGTGCGTGCCGCCATCACCGCCGTAAGCAGCAAGACCGAAAGCCTCAAGCCTTATGAGTACATCCCTGTGGCCCTGGTGGCGGCGGCCGTGAGTACCGGCGCCGGCATCCGCGATCAGGAAACCACCCTGGGCACCGAAGCGCAGTTCCTCGACGGTGGCAATGGCAAAGTGCTCGCCCAAGTGGTACGCAAAGGCACCGGCAAGCCCCTATCCAATGATTCCCAGGTCATGAAGGCCGATGATGTGAAAAGTGTGATCGATGCCTGGGCTTCGGATCTGCATCAATCCTATGCCAAGTTCAAACACTGATTATTGCGTGCAAGCAGGAGCGAGCAGGCTCGCTCCTGTACAACCCGTTACTTGAGAGGCGTCAAGGGGGGAAGTTTCCATTGACCGTTACCCACCTCAGGTTTGGGCAGGTAAATGCGCAGCACCGCATAAAACGGACCGGGTGGCGCCGGCAGCCAATTGCTCTGTTCGGCCTTCGGCGGCTCGTGGTGTTGCAGCGCCAGGGTCAGGCCGCCATCGGCGTCGAGCTTGAGGTTGGGCAACATCTGCGAATTGATCAGGTAGCGCTTCTTGTGGTTGGGCACCAGCAACTTGGTTTTGGCGTCGTACATGGTCAGCGACCAGAACGCATCGGCCGGCGGCAGTTGGTCCTTGGCAAAATGCACGGTGTAGCTGTGGCGTGCGCCGTTGGCGGGTTTGCCTTCGCTGTCGACGTAGTAGGTCAGGTAGGTGGCTTCGTCGCTTGAGTTACCGAAAATCTCCAGGTTGGCCCCGGCATAGCGGTACAAATAGTTGTTTTTCAGGCGATCACGGCTGCCGAACAGGTCGCTGCTGGAGACTTGCTGGGTGTCGAGCTTGTCTTTCTTGAACGCTGCGAACTCTGCCTTGGCATCGGCGATCCCTTCTTCAAGGGCCTTGCGCTGTTCAGCGCTGAGCTGGTTGACCTTGAACGGTGCGCCCGGCGCAATGCCGATCTTGGCAAAACGCGCCAACAGGTCTTTTTCGCTGTCCTGGGGCGCGGCGAAGCTGAGCATGAAGTTCAGGTAACGGAACAGCTGCGGGCTATCGGTCATGGTTGCCATCGGCTTGGGCCATTCGATCTTGGCCACTTTGGCCGGAGCGGGCTGCTTCACGTAGCTGCTCAGCGGCTGCACTTTATAACCGTTCTGGATCTGCTTGACCTTGGCCAGGTCTTTTTCATCGAACAACTGCGTGCGGTACAGGGCGTAGGCGATGTTGCTTTCGCTGTAGATCACGCGATCGATGTCGACCGGTTGCTGACCTTTCCAGTCAGGCCCGGCGATCATGAAGTGCCCGCCATTGTTGCCGGTGCTGCGGGTGCCCAGG
Organism: Pseudomonas palleroniana; assembly: GCF_022836895.1. Lineage (NCBI taxonomy): Bacteria > Pseudomonadati > Pseudomonadota > Gammaproteobacteria > Pseudomonadales > Pseudomonadaceae > Pseudomonas > Pseudomonas palleroniana. Next base: position 3,559,117 of record NZ_CP092411.1, read on the forward strand.
TAGGCGATGTTCTGCGTGTAGAGGTCGATCAACTGTACCGAGTAGTAGCGGTTGTCTTCGATCTTGGGCAGGGTCAGCACCAGGGGTTCTTTGCGCAGGTCCATCCAGACGAAGGAGTAGGGCGTGTCCGAGTTCGGGGTCGTGAACGCAGTGTCCTTGGGTGTGAACAGCTGGGCGCTGTTGCCGATGTGGTTGAACGGGGCCTTGAAATTGGTGCCGCCTTTATCAACGGCCTGGGTGTAGAGCGTCTTGTACATCTCCACCACCGGGTAGCCGTACAAGTAGGCCTCCTTGGCGATGGCCCGGGCTTCGGTCGGGGTCGCCGTGAAGTCGGCCCAGGCACCGGTGCTCATGAATATCGAGAGGCTCGCCAACAGCAGGCGCGTCGGTTTTCCAATCATGTAGTTGCGTCCTTCCTGAGTGCTTTTTCAAGGGCGTGGGATTAAAACGCCGAGTTTCCAGTTTTATTCGCCGGACGTCACGTTAATCCCTGCAAACAAGTTGAACTGTCAGTGTGATAACGGCGTGGCGCAGGTGTGCAGGTTAGCAGACGGCTCCAGGTTCAGAGGGGCCGTGCTGTTTGTCCTGGGGAAGGAGGGCTACGCGGCGGGCAACATCGATTTGACTTTGTCGCGCAGTTGATCGATCGAGAACGGTTTGCCGATGACTTGCATCCCTTCGGGAACGTCGATGTTTTCGGCATAACCACTGGCAAACAGAATCGGCAGGGTGGGGCGCAATTGACGCACTTGGGTCGCCAATTCCTTGCCGTCCATGTCGGGCAGGCCGACATCGGTCATCATCAGGTGGATGGCTTTGTCGGTGTTGACCACGGCCAGCGCTTCGCCGGCATCAGCGGCCTCCAGTACACAGAACTCCAACTCTTCAAGCACATCGACAATCAACATGCGCACGATGGCGTCGTCTTCGACTACAAGGATGGTGGAGGCAGGGGACGGCATAGTGAACATTCCTGAAAGTAAAGGTGCAGAGGCCAAGTAGGGCTGAGGCAACTCAACTAATGAGTAGTCACAATGCCAGCAAGTTCCGAAAAACTTAATGGCACTGTGACTTTAGGCAGGCAGGATGCCTCGGCGCTTGATGGTTTACAACGTAACGCTGGAAAGTTCTCTGACCGCATCCGGGTTGATGCCGGGTCGATTATTCACATGGCCGGGATCAAATGTACTAATGCTGTAGGCGCGTTTACCCGTCAGCGTGCGACGCGTGTTGTGTAATGCTGCGGATTGGCCGCTGTTGAGCAATTCCTCCATGCCTTTTTCCATCGACTGCAAGTTTGTGAATTTGACCAGGCCGGCGTTGGGGTCGAAAAAGAACCACTCAGGCTTACCGTTTTTGATCCGCACCCCAGCCAGCATCGCGTGATCCACAGTACCGATCCTGATAGTCATCGACTTTCCAGACGTGAGCATTTTCTCGATGATCTCGTCGTACCCGACTTCCACCTGCCCGCCGAAATGGAAGGCACTGGGTTTTTTCACCGCATCTTGCAGGTCGCGCAAATGCGTGGCGAATCGTGTGTGGGCGGCCGTTGAAGGGTTGTCGCTCACCTTGAGCAGGTTCTTCACAAACTGCTCTTCGCTGCCCAGATGCAGCGCCAGCGCCATGGCATAGGATATGCCGGCGCACTCGCCGACGGAGGGCAAGTCAACGTGTGCGTTATAACGGGCCTGTGAAAAGGGCAGCACCGATACCCCTGGCCCCGTCGCATCATGGCGCAGTAACGCGCTGGTGTACTCACCGTCCCGGATATAGGCAAGTTTCAGCTCCCGGCTCAGGATGCCCAGCTCACGTGGCAGTCGCCCCTGCGCTTCAGCCAGTTTCCTGAGTTGTGAACTGCCCATTCCATCGCGATAACCCGGCAGTTCGTGCAAGTGTCCGGCCAAATAACCCTGATTGAAGGCCAGTCTGTTTTCCGCTGTCCGTGCGTTAAGGATGTTGTTGTGCAGTCTTAAATACGCAGGTTCGTTGGCCACCCCATTCAAGGCATGCAGCTCAGGTGCCCCGCGGGGGGAAAAACCGTCGATGGGCAGGCCATAGGGTTTATTGGCGACGGGATCATAGGGGTACCAGTGATCATTTTTCAGGACGGCGACGCCTTCGGTCTCGATCCCTCCCACCTTGTATGTGCCGATCAAGGTCGGCCCATGCTCCTTGCTGGCAGCCTTCAATAAGTCATAGCCACCGCTCGCGCCTCTCAGGTGATTGAGCCATTCGACGCTCTTGGAGAACCCGCTGCCGATCAAGCGGGTGGTACCCACCGCCGCATCGCCCAGGCCACTCAAAGGATTGAGTGAACTGAAGGTGGCCATCCCGATGACCTTGACCGTACGCGCCACCTTGGTGGCGGTTGCGGCGGCAGTGCCGGCGATCTTGATAACCTTGCCGGCGGTGCCCACGCCGGCGGTCAAGACGCCGAACAGGTCCATGCCCAGGTCTAACAAACCTTCGCCGATATGCCCTTTGCGAAAGTGATTGAACGCCGCGCGAAAGGGGATCAGGTCCAGTATGGCCTCACTGACCGCTTCGCCGCGCCTGCGATTGTTATCGGCGGTGGTGAGGCCGCGGGCCTGTTGTTTGATCGCCTCGTTATCCAGGTCGACATGCTGCACGAAGGCGTCAGCGATCAGGCCCGTGCGCTCGGAATTGAAGCTGTCGGGTGGCGATTGATTCGGGCGCTGTTGCGCCTCTCGACGGGCAGCGTCGTCACCCTTGGGGACAAAGGCTTGTGTTTCGTGCACGACACTGGCGTCCCGACGGCTCTGGGCGCTTGCCCGCGACGGCCGGATCGGTGTAATCGCACCTTTGTTAAAGCTGATCGCGTAGGCCCTGGTCACCCCGTCGCGCTCGACTGCGACCAGCAGTTCCTCATTTCTGGGGTGTGGCGTGGTCCCGGTAAACCCCGTGCCCAAGCTGTGTGAATGCTCCTGGAAGAAGCTGATCTTGCCGTATTCGAGATCTTCGCGCACCGCCAGGGGCGCCTGGCTGATCAAGTGCCTGACGTAAGTATTGATGGCGGCCTTTTTTTGCTGGACCGCGTCGGCGAACTGCGCCTCGAAGGCGTCGGCCACGCCAAACCGAGGGTTGGCATTCAAGGCCGCCAGCGGCATGCGCGTGTCGTCAGAGGTGAAGACGCAGTCAGCGTCCGGCAAGTCCATCATGGCGATGTCCAGCATCGAGTGGGGCCCGACCTCGAACGTCCGATAGCCGACGCCGCCATCGGCTGTGGTTTCCTGGCGGCTGATGTGGAGCCGTTTTTCCTCGAACAGGGCCTGTTGCTCGGGGAAGCGTTTTTTCAGCTCGGCCAGCGCCATCTCTCGACGCGACGGAATCTGCGCATCCAAGGCTTGCGTGGCGGCGCTGGTCAGCGCTCTGCGTGCATTGAATTCACCGAGCAGGGCGGTGAGCTCATCAGCGCTATAGCGTTGATCATCTTTCCTGGCCAGCACCCCGTTGGCCACGCCCCAATCCACCAGGACTTCCCGTTGCACGCGCAGGGTCACGGCCGGGTCGGCTGCACTGGCGCTGCGAGCCGCCAGCATGACTTCGGTAAAGGTCATATTCGCGACCTTGCCGGGCGTTTGCGCTTCAATGGTGGCGGCGGCTATCGACAGGTTGACCCAGGCCAGGCTGCCATAGGTGACGCTGGCCGGAATGTCCTTGATCAGCAACGCCGGTGCGCGATTGGCCAACAACAGATGCGCGGCGACGCCGGCCATGGCCGCGCTGGTCTTTGCCTGCGTGACCAGATGCTGTTCAAGACCATCGACCAGCGTGGACAGCGGCTTGCCCCGGTGCTTGTCATGGGCCAGATCGAAGCCTGCGACAACGTTGCGATGCGGTGTGGTGATGGATTCCGAGTCCAGTTGCAAGATCACGGCAGCGAGCAGGTAGTCCATCGTGCTGCTGTCGGTGGCAACGCCCTGCAGGGTTTCGCGCAGTGTTTCGCCGAGTAATTGCCCTTCGGGTGAACTGATCAAGGCCTCCAGCGCTTTGGCCGGATCATTCAGCAGCCCTGCGGGGAGCGGCGTGCGAAGTCGCAAGAACTCCAGCAACAGGCCCTGGGTCTGCATCACTTGCGGTTGTTGGCCATGGGGGTCGACATGGCTCATGGCGATGCGCCGGACGCGTTGCTGTTGATCGGCGCTCAGCGGCACAGGCCACGACAGCGCGCCGCCCAGGTTGCCCAACGGATGCACTTGGCCACGGCCGATAACGGCGTCCGAGAGGCCGTCGAGCGCGAAATGGCGGTCAGGTAAAGGCAAGCCGAGACGGTGGATGAAAGCCTCAAGGGTGACGTGCCGGCCGGCATCCTGAGGAGGATGTGAGTCAGGATCAAGCAGCATCGATGTGCTTTTCAGCGCTGCCAATATCACCGGTGCGGTGGCGTCCGCGCCCAGTTGCCTGGCCAGTTGGCTGAGCGCTTCGCCCAGGATGATGAGGTTTCGTTTATCGGCCAGGGCGGTTTTAAGGTTGGGCTTGGGGTTGGCAACCGCGTTGCCGGGTGTAGGCGCAGGCGTAGGGGCGGGTACTGGTGTGGGAAGCGTCGGGGTTACGCGTGGCAGGTGGTGAACAGAGCTTGTCATCTGGGAGCACCTTTATGGGAATGAAGTGGCGCCTTTGCGGTGGAGCCTCCCTGTTCACAGGCGCATCTCTAGGTGGAGTGCCTGAGCACCGACGTTCCCGTGCCCGGCGCAGGGAAGTGTGAAAAGAAGTAAGGCGATCGACTCCCGCTCTTGGTTGGCAGGTCGGAGGTTTTAACCCGCTCTGTCATCCTTTTCGTCGTTATGCGGTAGAAAAATGGCGTTCCCGGGCAACTTTGGGGCAAACTCCGTTTTTTTCCGCATTTGGCAAAGGCATGCCCATGACTCCTGCATCGTCCGTCGATGAAAAGAGCTTTCGTCACCTATTGAGCCGAAACGTCGCGCTGCCCTTGGGCGTGGGCGTGCTCAGCGCGGTGTTCTTCGTGTGTCTGATCACCTATTTGTTGTCCGTCATTCAATGGGTGGAGCACACCGACCGGGTCATCAACAACCTCAACGAGACGTCCAAGCTGACCGTTGACCTGGAAACCGGCATGCGCGGCTTCCTGATCACCGGCGACGAGCACTTCCTCGACCCCTATGAGGTGGCCAAGCCCCGGATCATTGCCGACCTGCGCAACCTCCAGGAACTGGTGTCGGACAACCCGCAACAGGTGGACCGCCTCAAGCGCCTGGAAGCCCTGCAGATTGAGTGGAACCAATACGCCCAGTCGATGATTGAAATGCAGCGCGCCAGCGGTGATTACCGAAGCGCAGTGAAGGCGGGCCGGGGTAAACGCCTGACCGATGAAATCCGTCAGGAATACGACAACGCGGTGGCGATGGAGCAGCAGTTCCGTATCGCGCGCAATGAAGAGGTCACCCGTACGACCGTGACCAGTGTCACGCTGTACCTGATCTTCGTACTTGGCCTGAGCGGTTTTCTGGCGTATATCGGTCGCAAAAATCTTGTCGCTTTATCAAACAGTTACAACGCAAACCTCGCGTCGCAACAGAAGATTGCGCGGCGCCTGGAACAGCAAGCCTGGCTGCGCAACGGCCAGACCGAACTGGCAGAACAGGTACTCGGCCAACTGACCCTGAATATGCTGGGGCGCAATATCCTGCAGTTCTTTGCCCAGTACATGGGCTCGGTGGTTGCCGCGCTGTACGTGCGCGAAGAACACGGTGGCCTCAAGCGTGTGGCCACCTATGGCTTTTCGCGTGAACAGGAACAGCAGGAACAATCGATCTACAGCGACGAAGGCATCGTGGGGCAGGCGGCCCAGCAGGATCGCCTGATTCGCCTGGATGATGTGCCGGTGGACTACTTCAAGGTCAGCTCGGGTCTGGGCGATGGCCCCACCCGAAGCGTGCTGGTAGCGCCGACCAGCAATGACGAACGCGTCAACGGGGTGATCGAGCTGGGTTTCCTGCGCCCATTGCAAGAGCGCGACATCGAGTTGCTGGAGCTGATCGCCGACAATATCGGCACCTCCATCGAAGCTGCCCGCTACCGCCAGCGCTTGCAGGAGGTGTTGGCCGAAACCCAGCAGCTCAATGAAGAACTGCAAGTGCAGCAGGAAGAACTCAAGACCGCCAACGAAGAGCTGGAAGAGCAGTCGCGGATTCTCAAGGAATCCCAGGCCCACCTGGAAACCCAGCAGGCTGAGCTGGAGCAGACCAACGAGCAGTTGGCCGCACAGACCCAGACCCTGGCCGACCAGCGCGACGCCATGGACCGCAAGAACATCGAGCTCAACCAGGCGCAGGCGGCACTGGAGGACCGCGCCGACGAGTTGCAGCGCTCCAGCCGATACAAGTCCGAATTCCTCGCCAACATGTCTCACGAACTGCGCACTCCGCTGAACAGTTCGCTGATCCTGGCCAAGCTGCTGGCCGAGAACCCCCAGGAAAACCTCAGCGCCGAACAGGTCAAGTTTGCCGAGTCGATCTATTCGGCCGGCAATGACCTGCTCAACCTGATCAACGACATCCTGGACATTTCCAAGGTGGAAGCCGGCAAGTTGGAAGTGCGTCCCGAGAGTTCCAGCGTCCCGCGCCTGGTCGATGGCCTGCGTGCCATGTTCGAACCCTTGGCGGCGGATCGAAAGCTGGGCTTTCAGGCGCAGATACTCGAAGGTGCGCCGGCGCTGCTGTTCACCGACCGCCAGCGTTTGGAGCAAATCCTCAAGAACCTGCTGTCCAACGCGATCAAGTTCACCGAGCAGGGCGAGGTGAGTCTGTCGGTTTCCCAGGCGCCGGGGGAGAGCATTGCCTTTACCGTGCGCGATTCCGGCATCGGTATCGCCCCGGACCAGCAGGAAAGCATTTTCGAAGCCTTCCGCCAGGCCGACGGCACCACCAACCGTCGTTACGGCGGTACGGGCCTGGGCCTTTCGATTTCCCGCGACCTGGCTACCTTGCTGGGCGGCTATATCACCGTGACCAGTGAGCCCGGCAAGGGCAGTGTGTTCACCCTGGTGTTGCCGCAGCAATACGTGGAACGTACGCAAGACAGCCCGCCGATCGAAGCGCCGCGCCAGGTCGTGGTAGCACCTGCGCCGGCCCCGGTCAGGATTTCCCCGCTGCCGGTGGCCGACACCGAGCAGATTCCGCGCTTTGCCGATGACCGCGACAAAGCCCCCTTTGCCACGCGTTGTATTCTGGTGGTGGAGGATGAGCCGAACTTCGCTCGTATCCTGTTCGACCTGGCCCACGAGCTGGGCTACCACTGCCTGGTGGCACACGGCGCGGACGAAGGCTACAGCCTGGCCGAGGAATACATTCCGGATGCGATCCTGCTGGACATGCGCCTGCCGGACCATTCCGGGCTGACGGTGCTGCAGCGCCTCAAGGAACACGCCAACACCCGCCACATCCCGGTGCATGTGATTTCCGTGGAAGACCGCGTCGAGGCCGCCATGCATATGGGCGCCATCGGTTATGCCGTCAAGCCTACGACTCGCGAGGAGCTCAAGGACGTGTTTGCGCGCCTGGAAGCCAAGCTGACCCAGAAGGTCAAGCGGGTGCTGCTGGTGGAAGACGATGATCTGCAGCGCGACAGCATTGCCCGCCTGATCGGCGACGATGACATCGAGATCACCGACGTCGGCTACGCCCAGGCGGCACTCGACCTGCTGCGCACCAATATCTACGACTGCATGATCATCGACCTGAAGCTGCCGGACATGCATGGCAACGAGTTGCTCAAGCGCATGGCCACCGAGGACATCTGCTCGTTCCCGCCGGTGATCGTCTACACCGGGCGCAACCTGACCCGCGATGAAGAAGCTGAACTGCGCAAATACTCGCGCTCGATCATCATCAAGGGCGCACGCTCCCCTGAACGCCTGCTGGATGAAGTCACACTCTTTCTGCACAAAGTCGAATCGCAGTTGTCCCATGACCGCCAGAAGATGCTCAAGACGGCGCGTAGCCGCGACAAGGTGTTCGAGGGGCGCAAAATCCTGCTGGTGGACGATGATGTGCGCAACATCTTCGCCCTGACCAGTGCGCTGGAACACAAGGGCGCGGTGGTGGTGATCGGGCGTAACGGCCATGAGGCCATCGACAAGCTCAATGAAGTCGAGGATATCGACCTGGTGCTGATGGACGTGATGATGCCGGAAATGGACGGCTATGAGGCCACTGCCCTGATCCGCCAGGACCCGCGCTGGAAGAAACTGCCGATCATTGCCGTCACGGCCAAGGCGATGAAGGACGACCAGGAACGCTGTCTCGCAGCCGGGTCCAACGATTACCTGGCCAAGCCGATTGACCTGGATCGCCTGTTTTCCTTGATTCGCGTGTGGCTACCGAAGATGGAACGCATTTAAGTGGAGCAATGTTTTTTGGACAAAAGCAGCGATAGCGATATTGAGCTGCGCCTGCTGATCGAGGCGATTTACCTCAAGTACAGCTACGACTTTCGCGATTACTCGGGGGCATCGATCAAACGGCGCGTAGCCCACGCTTTGCACCAGCTCGACTGCGCGACCATTTCGGCATTGCAGGAGCGGGTGCTGCACGACCCTGCGGCGTTCATGCAATTGCTGCAGTTCCTGACGATTCCGGTGAGCGAGATGTTTCGCGACCCGTCGCACTTCCTGGCCATCCGCCAGGAAGTGGTGCCGCTGCTCAAGACCTACCCTTCGATCAAGATCTGGATCGCTGGGTGCAGCACGGGCGAAGAGGTGTACTCCATGGCGATCCTGCTGCGTGAGGAGGGGCTGCTGGAGCGCACGATCATTTATGCCACCGATATCAACCCCGCCTCGCTGGATAAAGCCAAGCAGGGCATTTTCTCCCTGGAGAACGTGCGCGCCTATACGGCGAACTACCAGCAGGCCGGTGGGCAGCGGTCATTTGCCGACTACTACACCGCGGCCTACGATTACGCGATCTTCGACAAAACCCTGCGCGAGAATGTGACCTTTGCAGATCACAGTTTGGCGACTGATAGTGTATTCTCAGAAACACAATTAATTTCATGTCGCAACGTACTGATTTACTTCAATAAAAAACTACAGGATCGGGCGTTTGGGTTGTTCCATGAGTCGCTGTGTCATCGCGGCTTCCTGGTGCTGGGCAGCAAGGAAACCCTGGATTTTTCCGCCTACAGCAAACAATTCGAGCCGTTGGTCAAGCAAGAGCGGATCTACCGAAAATCATGAACGACGCTGCCGCAAACCCGGCTCACGGGATTGAAGCCATCGTCGTCGGCGCCTCCGCCGGCGGTGTGGAGGCGTTGCTGCATATTTTTGAGCCGTTGCCCCAGGATTTCAGCCTGCCGATCATTGCGGTATTGCACCTGCCGGATGAGCGGCGCAGCCAGTTGGCCGAAGTGTTCGCACGGCGCCTGCGCATCCCGGTGCGCGAAGGGCGGGACAAAGAAACGCTGCAGGCGGGCACTTTGTATTTCGCAGGTCCCGGCTATCACCTGTCGGTGGAGCAGGACCGCAGCCTGTCGCTGAGCCAGGAAGACCGCGTGTTCTACTCCCGACCTTCGATCGACTTTCTGTTTTCTTCGGCCGCCGATGCCTATGGCAAAGGGCTACTGGCGATTTTGTTGACCGGCGCCAACCAGGACGGCGCAAGCGGGCTGGCCTACGTCAAGCAATCGGGCGGCACCACCGTGGTCCAGGACCCCAGGGACGCGCGGATTGCCGTGATGCCCCTGGCGGCCCTGGCACTGCATACACCTGACCATATTCTGACCTTGAGCCAAATAAGCTCATTGCTGGCTACCCTGGAAAATTCCTCATGTTAAGTACTATCCAGGCCAAACTGCTGATCGTTGACGATCTGCCGGAGAACCTGCTGGCCCTTGAAGCATTGATCAAGCGCGAGGACCGTCAGGTCTTCAAGGCCTTGAGCGCCGACGAAGCCTTGTCCCTGTTGCTGGAACATGAGTTCGCCATGGCGATTCTCGACGTACAGATGCCCGGTATGAACGGTTTCGAGCTGGCTGAATTGATGCGCGGCACCGAAAAGACCAAGAACATCCCGATTGTGTTCGTCAGTGCCGCCGGCCGTGAGCTCAACTACGCCTTCACGGGTTATGAAAGCGGCGCCGTCGACTTCCTGCACAAGCCGCTGGATATCCACGCGGTGAAGAGCAAGGTCAATGTGTTTGTCGACCTGTACCGCCAGAGCAAGGCGATGAAGCTGCAAGTCGAAGAGCTGGAGCGCAGCCGACGCGAACAGGAGCTGCTGCTGGCGCGTCTGCAAGCGACCCAGGCGGAGTTGGAGCAGGCGGTGCGCATGCGCGATGACTTCATGTCGATCGTCGCCCACGAAGTCCGTACGCCCCTCAATGGGCTGATCCTGGAAACCCAGCTGCGCAAGATGCACCTGGCTCGCGACAATGCCGAGGCGTTCACCCTGGACAAGATGCACGCCATGGTCGACCGCGACGAGCGGCAGATCCGCAGCCTGATCCGCCTGATCGAAGACATGCTCGACGTGTCGCGTATCCGCACCGGCAAGCTCTCGATCCGCCCGGCGCGTTTCGACCTGGCCCGACTGGTCGGCAACCTGGTGGAAAACTTCGCGCCGCAAGTGGCGGCCGCCGGTTCGACGCTGCGATGGGAGAGCGAAGGGCCCGTCGAGGGCCACTGGGATGAGTTCCGCATCGAGCAGGTGATCACCAATCTACTGACCAACGCCCTGCGCTACGGGGCCAAGAGCCCCGTTGAGGTGCGCGTGTACACCGAGCATGGCGAGGCGCGGGTAGAGGTGCGCGACCATGGCATTGGTATCAGCGAAGAAAACCAGAAACGTATTTTCCAGCAGTTCGAACGCGTCTCGGCCAGCCAGGTAGCCGCCGGTCTTGGCCTGGGGCTGTTTATTTCCGAGCAGATCGTTACGGCCCACGGCGGTACTATCGAAGTGGAAAGCCGGATAGGCGAGGGCGCCTTGTTTCGCGTCTGCCTGCCCCTGGCGGCGTCGGCATGAAATCAATCGTCACTTCGACGCAACCTCTGCGTGACCCCATGGTCGTAACAGCAGCAATTGACCGGACAAAGGCTTCCCATGAGTGAAGATGCGCAAGATGTCGTTCTGATCGTCGAGGACGACGAATCCATTATGTTCGTGCTGGGTGAATACCTGGCGGGCCTGGGCTATCGGGTCTTGAAGGCGAGCGATGGCGAGCAGGCTTTCGAGATCCTCGCGACCAAGCCGCACCTGGATCTGATGGTGACCGATTACCGCCTGCCGGGCGGGATTTCCGGGGTACAGATCGCCGAGCCCGCCATCAAGCTGCGGCCTGAACTGAAAGTGATCTTCATCAGTGGTTACCCGCAGGAAATCCTCGACTGCAACAGCCCGATCACGCGGAATGCACCGATCCTGGCCAAGCCGTTTGACCTCGATACCCTGCAGGAGCACATCCAGCACTTGCTGGCCTGATAAAAGGGCACGTCCCGTTACATCCTTCTGATCCCCAAACAGGAACCGTCTGACAGCCAGTGCCCAATAAGCGATGCCCTTGATGAGCGTTACTTCGTCACGGGCGATGCTTATTTTCTGTCAGAGGGCTCCCCATGTTTGCGTCTTCCGTTTCGTCGAATCAGCGCTTTGCCATTCCGACGCCTGTGACTTCCGTAGCGGCCACGGGCGAACCGACATCGTTGCCTGAACCGGCGCCCGTAGCGGCCGGTGAACCGCGTCTGTTGCAGCTGTACATCAGCGGCGTCCGGCAGGCCGTTGAAAAAAAGTCCAGCGCCGGAATGCTTCACGATATTCCCCAGGAGACGGCGTTCGGCGGGTGGTGGGAGGCGTTGTACAACGCCTCCCACAGCCCGATGTTCCTCGCCTGGGCCAAGGCGCTCAACATTGATACCGCTCAGCCGATCACCGTTGATGGCGAGACCCTGACCGTGGTCATCAACGGCGAAAGTACACGGCTTCAACTCAAGGATCAGGCACCGCAGTGGCAGGCTGCGCTGGCGCCGGTGATGGCGGCGATGAAAGCCTTCTACCCCTCGGCCGTGGACCTTCCGACCAGCCCCACATCGGCGCCGCTGATTATCGTTGCGCGCTTTCATGGCGAGGTGCTGCTGCCTCACTACAGTGTCCAGACACTCGATCGGGCCACGCAGCTCGAGCACAACCAGGCGTTCGATACCCTCAAGCCCGGCGAGACATATGTGAGGCTTGAATATCAATCCCCGCAGTTGCTGCAACAGCAGAAGAACGACCTGGGCGACAGCATTAATCAGTTCAATTTGCTCAAACACTTGCAGCGCTACCGGGGCGAGAACGTCAACTATCTGTTGAACGGCTTTATGCCGATTCATCCCGATTCAACGTATGGGCAGTCTTCCGACCAGCCGGAAGCGACCCTGGCGGACGTGCTGGCTGCCGGCGGCTGGCAGGTTCCGCAAAATCCGCAGCAGATGTACAACCTGATCCGCGCCCTGGCCGCCCCGGCATTGCCCGCTCCCCCCTACGGTAACTATGGCGGGGCGTTGGCATGGCCACAGCCGCTGTCCATTGAAGACCAGGCTGAGCTCTTCCGGATCATTGCCGAGAACAAGCCGCCGTTGCCGGGGCTGGACCCGGATTCGGCATTGGGCACCACCGATGTGCTGGGCGCCCTGGTAAAAAACGTGCCGCGCAGTGTGCTCAATACCGGCGACCCCCATGCCGTGATGCAGTGGATCCTGAACTCGAGTGTCGGCAGGCAGTTAGGCGCGCAGCTTAAAGCACGCCTGGGCGAAGTGGCCGCGAACATGAGCCCCGAAGAAGTCTTGCTGACGGCCCTGGGCGTAACGCTCGACGCTGCCAGCCTGTCAGACCCCAAGGAGCCCGCAGAGCAATATGTGGCGGGATTCGACTTGGCGGCCCCGCAGTTCTACCGCCAGCCGGTTTCGGTGATCAAGCAGCAGCTGATCAAACATCTGGTGGATACCAATAAAACCACGCCCGAGGCGGCACCGATTGCCGCGATGTTGCTGCTCAGCCGCAAAGCCCCGGAACTGCAGGTCAAGGGTGTTCCACCGTATGTGACCTTCAACTCGTTCGCCTCGCTCAGCCTCAAGTCTGCCGTGGCGCGTATTGAAGCCACCAGCCCGGGCGCCAGCGCGCAGATGACCTTCACCGAGGTGGTCGAGTTTGACGCGATCGACCCGGTTCGCGAAGAGGATCAACTGATTCAGGACCAGACCCAGCTACCGGCGATTATCCAATGGGGCAGGGGGCATGGCCTGCTCGGCCCCCAAGGACCCTACACCGAGCAGCAGATCAGCGCGACCCGCCAGGCTATCAGCGACCAGCAGAATGAGCTGGTCGAGGCGATCGAGGTCCTGGCCACGCCGGCCCCGACCCAGCGTTCAGTCGCACTGGCCCGCCTCAAGCAGGAATTTGGCGAGGGCATCGACTACGAAGAGAAGACTATCCGCAGCAGCAGTGTGGCCTCGGGGGCGCATACGCTGTCGCCGGCACTGAGCGTGGAGCCCAAAGGGAGCTACTCGCTACTGGATTTCTACCTGGCTAAAAAAAACAGGAGTTATGGCTGGGTTTCGACTAATCCGAGGATCGACGCGGATGTGTTCAAGCGCCTGCGCGAGCTGCCCGACCCGGGCCAGGAACACAAAGCCGCGTTCGATGAATATCGGGCCAGGCTGAGTAAAGCCTGGAGTACCGTGACCCGCACGATGATTGCCAATCTCGCTCCGCAAGATCGGAAGAATATCGAAAGCGGGACGTTGACGATTTATCGACCCGGTGTCTCGAGGCGCATCGTGGAGCGAGAGAGAACAAAGGAATGGAGGCACTACCAGCCCGAGCCACTCGAAGAGCGGGGCAAGCTGATTATAAAAACCGAGCATGAGGGCAAGGCGACTTATTACGAGTTCGACCCGCGCCATAATCGGGTGCAACGCCACGACGACTGGCAAGAGACCTTCAAGGAAGGGCTGCAAGAGCCCTACACAGTGGTTGGCGAGGCATTTGACGAGAAGACGGAGGACGCGCGCGAAATCACACGAGTTGTGCCCGAGTCTGAAGAGGAGGCCCGTCAGCAACAAGCCCGGCCTGACGGCAAAACGTCTGCCAACGCTTTTTCCAGCAGCCGCAGCCAGTACCTCGGCAAGAAGTTGGCGGACGAGATCATTGAGGGCTATCACCTTGATGACGTCCGGGAGAGCACCCTGGCGGTGACGACATTCGACGAAGAAAAGGCGCAGGCGCATGCCGACTTCCAACGCATCATCGGGTTTTTTCCTGGCGTTTCGATGATCAGGAACTTGGTGAACGGTGATTACGTTGCGGCGGCAGGGGATATCATCTTCGATGTCGTAATGACAGCCACCACTGCGGGCATTGGCCGCGCGGGAGGTGGGGCCCTCAAAGGCGTCGCCAAGGATACAGTCCAGGCAGCCGCCAAAAGCTCCATCACGCCTGTACGCAAGTTGTTCGGGCAATCATTGCTGATGGGGTTCGCCGATGGTGCGAAAACGGGCGCCAAGGTGGGCTCAAAATTGCTCACTGACGCCGTTCGGCGTGTACGCACAGGTTTTTCCGGCAAAACCACGCACTCAGGCGTACGCCTGACCCCGCAGCAGGCCAATGTGGTGTCCCAGCGTAGTGATCTGTTCGAGGGCACGGCTAAAGCCGCCGGCGCTGGAGGGTATTACCCGACCATTGCCAAGTTCGATGCAGGCTCCGGCAGGTGGTTTGCTTACAACCCGGCCACCAACAAGTCCTTTGGCAGGCCCTTGGCGGATTTCAAGCCCACGACAACCACCCACCTGGACACCCAATGGCAGAACGTCACCCGCAAGGCGGAAAACGGCGCCCACGCCGCCGCGTTTCGCGAAGGCTACTTGAATGGCAACCCGGCCGATGTGCCCGGTTATTCAGCGGGCATGAAGTCGGCCCAAATCAAGAAGCTGGCTGTGAGCCAAAAACACACGCCCAAAAACCTCGGAATATTGGCGCGGCAGCAGGAACGGGTAGCGGTTCAGAGCGGTTTGAAAGGCGTAGATGTGTTCAATAATACCGTGCGCAGCGCGGGTGGCCGGGTCACGCCGATGACGCAATTGTTCTATCTGAGTCAGGTACAGCCGTTATCCCAAGGCCAGTGTGCGGCGATGTCCCATGTGATGATCGAAGCGATGAAGCGGAACAGGGGGCAGCAGTTCATCGACAACCTCTTTAAAGCGGCGGCCAATCCGAACAGCGCCGCTTCCAAGCGCTTTATCCAGACGGTCACGGGCATGCAAAGCCGGTTCGCCCAGCCGACTGCATTCCATGGCATATCCAATGTGCCCTCTAAACCCTTCAACGTGATAGCTGATGAGCTGGTCACGGCTCCCCAGACCAAATACATCCTGGTCAGTGATAAAGGCCACGCCATGGTCGTGGGGGTCAAGGTTGAAGGGGGGCAGCGTACTTACTTCTTCTTCGAGCCCAATTACGGTTTGGCTGATTTTCCGACGCTGGGCAGCTTGCGCAAAGCAATGAATGACGTATTCACCAACAAAAAATTTCCCCGTCCCTATGCCAACACCGACCCCACGTCCAAAGTGCTGCACCTCAATGTCAGTGAATACCGCAGCGACGCGCTGAGCAAAGTAGGTGTCGACTCCGACACCGTAGCCAGTCTGTTTATGACCCCACTCTAGACCCGGCGCGGCTTACCCCTGGGAACGCGCGTTGATCATCTCGCGTACCTTCGCCGTCAGCATATCGAAGGTGAACGGCTTGGTGATCAACTGCATCCCGGGGTCAAGAAACCCACCGCGCACCGCCGCATGCTCGGCATACCCGGTAATGAACAGTACCTTGAGCTCGGGCCTTATCTGCCGCCCGATCTCGGCCAACTGCCGGCCGTTCATGCCTGGCAAGCCGACATCGCTGATCATCAAGTCGATGCGTTGCTCCGACTCAATGATCGGCAACGCCGAAGGGGCGTCCCCGGCTTCGACATAGGCGTAGCCCAGTTCCTTGAGCACCGTACTGACCAACACGCGGACCGCCGGGTCATCTTCGACAATCAACACGGTCTCTTCGGCACCGGCGAACGGCAGCAGTGCGGGGTCGGAGGCCTCGACCTGAGTGATTTCACCGTGGAAGCGTGGCAGGAACAAGCTGACGGTCGTGCCTTTATCGACCTCACTGTGAATCGTCACATGGCCGTGGGATTGACGCGCAAACCCGTAAATCATCGACAACCCAAGGCCGGTGCCCTGGCCGATGGGCTTGGTCGTGAAAAACGGGTCAAACACCCGGCTCATCAGACCTTCTGGAATACCACACCCCGTGTCGCTGACGCTCAACTCCACATAGTCGCCTGGCTCCAACGTGCCATAGGCGGCGGTGAACACGCTGTCGAGATGCCGATTGCTGGTTTCCACCACCAGCCTGCCGCCCCCCGGCATGGCATCCCGCGCATTGATCACCAGGTTGAGCAGGGCACTTTCCAATTGGTTGGGGTCAGCTTCGGCGGTCCACAAATCATCGGCCAGGTGCATGTCCAGGGAGATGCTTTCGTTAACGCTGCGCTTGAGTAACTCCCCCATGGAACTCACCAATTGATTGATTTGCACCGGTTTGGCGTCCAGGGACTGGCGACGGGAAAACGCCAGCAAGCGGTGCGTAAGGCTGGCTGCGCGGTTGGCCGAGGTGACGCCCAGGTCGATCAGGCTGTCGAGGTCGTCCAGCTTGCCCCGCGCAACCCGCCTGCGCAGCATCTCCAGGCTGCCGATGATGCCGGTGAGCATGTTGTTGAAGTCATGGGCGATACCGCCCGTCAATTGGCCCACGGCTTCCATTTTCTGCGATTGCCGCAAGGCATCTTCGTTATGGCGTAACTGCGCGGTGCGTTCTTCGACCTGCTGTTCGAGGGACTCCAGGGTCGTTTGCAGTCGCTGCTGGCTGGCACTCAGCTCGATCAGCCGGTCACGCGCCTCATACTGCCGTCGCCGGCCGCGCAGGGCGGCGCTGACCAAACTGATCAAGGTCACCGGATGAAAGGGGCGCTCCAGGAAGGTAACGTTGCCCAGCAACTCACCCAGGTGCGCTGAGCCGTTGCGTTGATGACCGCCATGGTGGGTCATCAGCACAATCGGCAAGTCAGACCACGCCGGTTGCCGGGCGAGGTAGTCCAGCAAGGGTGCCAGTTCGACTCCGCGCAGCGCTTCGGCGGCGATGATCAACAGCCCGGCGCCTTGTTCCAGCGCCTCGCACAGGGCACCCAGACTGTGGGCAACAATCCCGTCGTAGTGCGCCTCGTTGAGCATCTGCAACGCCAATGTACTGTCGCGGCCCAGCGGCGCCAGAATGATCGCGCGCTCGGAGACCGGTGAAAGGCCTGTCACTGCTCCTCATCCTCCAGCAGCGGAGCGGCGCTGCCCACATACGTGGGAATACCGCGCAGCACGCCTTGGAAGTTGTTCAGCGGGGCACCAATGGTCATGCCCTGTTTGCTGATGCGGTACTCACGAATGGTCGTCTCATGGGTGCCGGTCCTTTTCTTGATGACCGAGATAGCCCGACGCACCTCGCCCAGCGCTTCGAAGTAACGCAGCAAAATAACGGTGTCGGCCAGGTAGGTAATGTCCACTGGCGCCTGCATGTCCCCAACCAGGCCATGTTGGGCGATGGTCATGAAGGTCGCCGCGCCTCGGCGATTGAGGTACAGCAACAATTCATGCATGTGCAGGATCAGCGCGTTCTCTTCCGGCATAGCCGCCTGATAGCCGTTCAGGCTGTCGATCACCACCGTCTTGATGCCATGCTCGTCCACACAGCGCCGTACACGGTGGGAGAACTCACCGGGCGTAAGCTCAGCGGCGTCTACCTGTTCGATCATCAGGTTGCCGGTGGCTTGCAGTGCATCCAGGTCGATGTTCAGTTGGCGCATGCGTTCGAACAGCAGCCCCAGCTCTTCATCGAAAATAAACAGCGCAGCCTTCTCACCGCGGGCCACCGCTGCTGTCGCGAAAATAAACGAGATCAGCGACTTACCGGTACCGGCGGGGCCGAGAATCAGGCTGCTGGAGCCGGTTTCAATACCGCCGCCGAGCAAGGCATCGAGTTCCTGGATGCCGCTGGTCAAGGTCTCGCGCACGTAGCCGGCGCGGTGCTCGGCAGCCACCAATCGGGGAAACACATGCACACCTCCTTCCATGATGGTGAAATCATGAAAACCGCCGCGATACTTCTGGCCACGGTACTTCATCACGCGCACGCGCCGACGTTCGGCGCCATAGTTCGGGGTCAGTTCTTCCAGGCGGATCACCCCATGGGCCACGCTGTGCACGGTCTTGTCCAGCGCCTCGGTGGTCAGGTCGTCGAGCAGCAGGACTGTGGCGTCATAGCGCACGAAGTAATGCTTGATCGCCAGGATCTGCCGGCGATAACGCAACGAGCTTTGCGCCAGTAGGCGGATCTCCGACAGGCTGTCGATCACCACACGGCTCGGTTTGACACGCTCGACCACCTCGAAGATCTGCCGGGTGGCTTCACCCAGTTCCAAGTCAGAGGAATACAGCAGGCTCTGTTGGTGCTCGGCATTGAGCAGGTTTTCGGGTGGGGTCAGTTCGAAAATATGGATATTGTCATCCAGTTGCCAACCATGGGATTGGGCGCCCTGGCGTAATTCGTGCTCGGTTTCGGAAAGGGTGATGTACAGCGAACGCTCGCCGTTTTTCGCACCGGCCTGCAGGAATTGCAGGGCAACGGTGGTCTTGCCGGTGCCGGGTTCGCCTTCCAGCAGGAACAAGTGGCTACGCGAAAGCCCGCCGACAAGAATGTCATCAAGACCTTCGATGCCGGTGGCCGCCTTTTCACTGAACTGCGCTTTGGATGTAGACAAGAAGTGCCCTCAGGTCACGTACAAGTAGGTGCGCGCCGCTTTGAGCGCGCCATATTTACTTGACCGTAGCGGCCCCGTGGCGGTTCAACGTTTTGCGTTTTTTGTGCAGCCAGTCGCTGTTTTTACAATTTTGTATTGTCAGGTCAGAGACCTTGCTGTAACGCAGGATCGTCCGGGTTTTGCTGTTCAAGCTGAGCCAGCAACACCTGGACGTTTTGCAATTGGCCACTTTCCTTCCAGTAGTTGACCAGCAGCACCCGCGCCTTGCGGTTGGCGGGGTGGCGTTGAATGATCTCTTCCAGCTGGCGCTGGGCCGCCTCCAATTCCTCCTGGGCGTGCAGGGTGGTGGCCAGGTCGTAGCGGTAATCCTGATTGTCCGGCTCCAGCTCCACCGCCTTGGACAAGCCGAGCAGGGCATATTGGCGCTCACCGTGGTGCAACAGCCACAGGCCCAGGGCGTGTTGCAAGTAGGCCGACTCCGGGTGTTCGGCCAGTTGTCGCGCCAGCAACTGGCGGGACTCATCGGTTTTGCCTTGCTTGTCCAGCAGCTCGATTTGCGCCACCACGGTTTGCAGGTTATCCGGCTGCAGGCGCATCGCCTGTTCCAGGGCATGTTGCGCGTCCGGCAGCAGGGCGCTGTGAATGTACAGGCGCGCCAACTGGATCCAGCCTTCGGCCGTCTCGGGCTGGGCCTTGAGATATTTCACAAATTCGTCGAGCACTTGCTGCAGCGGGCCGAAATAAAGGCCCAGGGTGTCGGGTGAGAGGCCGAGCAAGGCGTTCGCGGCGGCAAAGCGCACACTCTGTTCGGGATCTTCAAGTACCGGGCCCAGCAGCAAAGTGCGCTGGCCGGTCGGCACCAGGCCGACGATGCTGTGGATCGCCGCCTCGCGTACCAGTGGCGACTCATTGGCCAAGTCCTTGTCGGCGAGCTTCAGCGCTTGCGGGCTGGGGTAGTTGGGCAGTTCCGCATGCAGGGCGGCACGACGTTCCGGCGAGAGGTCCGGCCGCCCCAGCTGTTGGTACAACACGCGTGCGGCGCCTGGCTCACCGTTATGCGCCTGCTTCAGCGCTTTGCCATAGCCATGGGCAATCGCCGGCGGCACGGCGACCTGAGCGGTTCGGGAGAAATACCAGGTGATCGACACAATCAACAACAGGGCGCACAGGCCGATGATGGAGTAACGGCGTGACTTTGACATGCAGGTGTCCGGGCAGCTATCGCAAAGCCATCAGCTTCGGCCAGAGCACGGCAGGTGTCAAACCCGTATCAGCTCAGCACATAGTCGATCGGTTGCAGGGCCGGCGGTAAATCGGTTTCGCCCAGCGCGGCGAGGACTTCACGCTCCAGGGTGCGCAGCAGCGCATTGCACGGCAGGTCGTTTTCGTCGAAGCCAAAGGGGTCTTCGAGGTCATCACCGATTTCGTCGAGGCCGAAGAACGTATAGCTGACGATGGCCGTGAACACGGGGGTGAGCCACCCCAGCGGCTCGGCCATGGCGAACGGCAGCAGAATGCAGAACAGGTAGATGGTGCGGTGCAACAGCAACGTGTAGGGGAAGGGCAGCGGTGTGTGCTTGATCCGCTCGCAGGCCGCCTGGACCTGGCTCAAGCCGACCAGGCGGGTTTCCAATTGGGTGTAGCGCCAGTCGCTGATCACACCGCGCTGGGCCAACTCGCTAAAGCGTGCCCCCAGGGTTTGCAGCAGGCTGTCGGGCGGGTTGGGATGGTTGCCGTCCACGGCCATCCATGGCGCTATCGCCCGCGCTTCATCTTCATGGCGCAAACGCGCAATCAGCCCATGGGCAAAGCCACAGACACCCCGCAACAGGTCGCTGCGCTCGCGGCTGTCACCCAGCACCTGGGTTTCACGAATCAGCGAGCGCACCTCAATGATCATCTGCCCCAACTGTTTGCGGCCTTCCCACCAACGGTCATAGCAGGCGTTGTTGCGAAAACTCATGAAGATCGACAGCGACAACCCCAGCAACGTGAACGGCGTCGCATTGACCCTGGAGAAGTACGCGGGGTGCAGGGTTTCCACCAGCACGATCACCGAGGCCAGCAGGGTGACCAACAGGCTGCGCAAGGCAATGCGCTTGGCAATCGAGCCTTTGAGGGAAAACAGGATGCCCAGCAGATTGGGTTTGGAACGCACGATCATTGCGGCAAGACTTCTTCGCAGGAGCAGGCCCCCAGAGTAGAAGTCGCGCACGCCGACGTCCAATCACTTGGGCCGACCGGTCGATCAGCGCGATCAATCATGGCCAAACCAGTCAGCCAGGTTGATGGCTTTGACCATTGCTGCCGAGCGGCTCTGGAGTGACTATTTCCAGGGTCGCTTGATCCACTTTGAAGGAAACAATAATGCAGATTGAAAACAAGATATTCCTGGTCAGTGGCGGTGCTTCGGGGCTCGGTGCGGCGACCGCTGACATGCTGGTCGCGGCCGGCGCCAAGGTGATGCTGGTCGACCTGAACGCCGAGGCCGTTGGGGCCAAGGCCGGCCAATTGGGTGATAACGCGCGTTGCGCGGTGGCCGACATCAGCCAGGAGGCCGCTGCCCAGGCCGCCGTGGAAGCCACGGTCGCAGCGTTTGGCGGCTTGCATGGGCTGGTGAACTGCGCCGGTGTAGTGCGTGGCGAGAAAATCCTCGGCAAGCACGGCCCCCATGGTTTGGCCAGCTTCGCCCAGGTGATCAACGTCAACCTGATCGGCAGCTTCAACCTGTTGCGCCTGGCGGCTGCGGCCATTGCTGAAACCGAGGCGAACGCCGACGGTGAGCGTGGCGTGATCATCAACACGGCCTCGGTGGCCGCCTTTGACGGGCAGATCGGCCAGGCGGCGTATGCCGCCTCCAAGGGTGCCATCGCCAGCCTGACCTTGCCCGCCGCCCGCGAGTTGGCGCGCTTCGGCATTCGGGTCATGACCATTGCCCCGGGCATTTTCGAAACCCCGATGATGGCCGGCATGACCCCGGAAGTTCGCGACTCCCTGGCCGCCGGCGTGCCATTCCCGCCGCGCCTGGGCAAACCGGTCGAGTATGCGGCGCTGGTACGTCACATCATTGAAAACAGCATGCTCAATGGCGAGGTGATCCGTCTCGACGGCGCTTTGCGCATGGCTGCCAAGTAAGGAGTATTTCCATGACTGATCCGATCGTCATCGTCAGCGCCGTACGCACGCCCATGGGCGGTTTCCAGGGCGACCTCAAGGGCCTGACCGCGCCGCAACTGGGCAGCGCCGCCATTCGTGCCGCCGTCGAACGTGCCGGTCTTGCCGGCGATGCAGTGGATGAAGTGCTGTTCGGCTGTGTGCTGCCGGCCGGCCTCGGCCAGGCACCCGCACGCCAGGCCGCGCTGGGCGCGGGGTTGGACAAGGCCACCCGCTGCACGACCCTCAACAAAATGTGCGGTTCGGGGATGGAGGCCGCCATTCTCGCCCACGATGCGCTGGTGGCCGGCAGCGTCGATGTGGTGATCGCCGGCGGTATGGAAAGCATGTCCAACGCGCCGTATCTGCTGGACCGTGCGCGCAGTGGCTACCGCATGGGGCATGGCAAGGTACTCGACCACATGTTCCTCGACGGCCTCGAAGACGCGTATGACAAAGGCCGCCTGATGGGCACCTTTGCCGAGGATTGCGCCGAGCACAACGGCTTTACCCGTGAAGCCCAGGACGCCTTCGCCATCGCCTCGCTGACGCGTGCCCAGGACGCGATCACCCGGGGCAGTTTCAGCGCCGAGATCGTGCCGGTGCAGGTCACCGTAGGCAAAGAACAGAAAACCGTCCTGCACGATGAACAACCGCCCAAAGCCAAGCTGGACAAGATCACCAGCTTGAAACCGGCGTTTCGCGACGGCGGCACGGTGACGGCGGCCAACTCCAGCTCGATTTCCGACGGCGCGGCAGCCTTGCTGATGATGCGCCAATCCGAAGCGCGCAAGCGTGGTCTCAAGCCACTGGCGGTGATTCACGGGCATGCGGCGTTCGCCGATGAGCCGGGTCTGTTCCCGGTCGCGCCGGTGGGGGCAATCCGCAAGCTGATGAGCAAGACCGGTTGGAGCCTGAATGATGTCGACCTGTTCGAGATCAACGAAGCTTTTGCGGTGGTCAGCCTGGTCACCATGGCCAAACTGGAAATCCCCCACAGCAAGGTCAACATCCACGGCGGCGCCTGCGCCCTGGGCCATCCGATCGGTGCCTCCGGTGCGCGGATCCTGGTGACCCTGCTCTCGGCCTTGCGCCAGAACGGGCTCAAGCGCGGTGTTGCCGCCATCTGCATCGGCGGTGGTGAAGCCACGGCCATGGCCGTCGAATGCCTGGATTAAGGACGCTATATGCTGCCCAATGAAGAACACGTGCAAATCAGTGACGCGGCCCGGCAATTTGCCCAGGAGCGCTTGAAGCCGTTTGCCGCCGAGTGGGACCGCGACCACCGCTTTCCCAAGGAGGCCATCGGCGAAATGGCCGAGCTGGGCTTTTTCGGCATGCTGGTGCCGGAGCAGTGGGGCGGTTGCGACACCGGCTACCTGGCCTATGCCATGGCCTTGGAAGAAATCGCCGCCGGTGACGGTGCCTGCTCGACCATCATGAGCGTGCACAACTCGGTGGGGTGCGTGCCGATCCTCAAGTTCGGCAATGACCAGCAGAAAGAGCAGTTCCTCAAGCCCCTGGCCAGTGGTGCGATGCTGGGTGCCTTCGCATTGACCGAGCCCCAGGCCGGCTCCGACGCCAGCAGCCTGAAAACCCGTGCCCGCCTTGAAGGCGATCACTATGTGCTGAACGGTTGCAAGCAGTTCATCACCTCCGGGCAGAACGCCGGCATCGTGATCGTGTTTGCGGTCACCGACCCGGCCGCCGGCAAGCGCGGGATCAGCGCGTTCATCGTGCCGACCGACTCACCGGGCTACACGGTGGCGCGGGTCGAAGACAAACTCGGCCAGCATGCCTCCGACACCTGCCAGATCCTGTTCGAAGACGTGAAGGTGCCGGTGGGCAATCGCCTGGGTGAGGAGGGCGAGGGCTACAAGATCGCCCTGGCCAACCTCGAAGGTGGCCGCGTGGGTATCGCCTCGCAATCGGTGGGCATGGCACGCGCCGCGTTTGAGGCGGCCCGCGACTATGCGCGTGAACGTGAAAGCTTTGGCAAAGCGCTGATCGAGCATCAGGCCGTGGCGTTCCGCCTGGCCGATATGGCCACGCAAATCGCCGTGGCCCGGCAGATGGTGCATTACGCCGCCGCCCTGCGCGACAGCGGCAAGCCAGCGCTGGTGGAAGCCTCCATGGCCAAGCTGTTCGCCTCGGAAATGGCCGAAAAAGTCTGCTCGGCCGCCTTGCAAACCTTGGGCGGTTACGGTTACCTGAACGACTTCCCCCTGGAGCGGATCTACCGCGATGTGCGGGTCTGCCAGATTTACGAAGGCACCAGCGATATTCAACGCATGGTCATCTCACGCAATCTTTAAGGAGCCGATACATGACTTACGAAACCGTCTTGCTCGAAATCCAGGGCCGCGTCGGGCTGATTACCCTCAATCGCCCACAAGCCCTGAATGCCTTGAATGCGCAACTGGTCAGCGAACTGAACCACGCGCTGGACCGCCTGGAAGCCGACCCGCAGATCGGTTGCATCGTGTTGACCGGCTCGAAAAAAGCCTTTGCCGCCGGCGCCGACATCAAGGAAATGGCCGAACTGACCTACCCGCAGATCTACCTGGACGATCTGTTCAGCGACAGTGACCGCGTGGCCAACCGCCGTAAGCCGATCATCGCTGCGGTCAACGGCTTCGCCCTCGGCGGAGGCTGTGAGCTGGCGTTGATGTGCGACTTTATCCTCGCCGGTGACGGCGCCAAGTTCGGCCAGCCGGAAATCAACCTCGGCGTACTGCCCGGCATGGGCGGCACCCAGCGCCTGACGCGGGCCGTGGGTAAGGCCAAGGCCATGGAAATGTGCCTGACCGGGCGCTTTATCGATGCGGTGGAAGCGGAGCGTTGCGGGATCGTGGCGCGTATCGTACCGGCCGATGAACTGCTGGATGAAGCACTGAAAGTCGCCACGCTGATTGCCGGCAAATCCGTGCCGATCAGCATGATGGTCAAGGAAAGTGTGAACCGTGCGTTTGAAGTGAGCCTGTCCGAAGGCGTGCGCTTCGAGCGCCGGGTGTTCCATGCGGCGTTCGCGACGCAGGATCAGAAGGAAGGCATGGCCGCGTTCGTCGGCAAACGCACTCCAGAGTTCAAAGACCAGTAACACGCTAAAGTGTGGGAGGGGGCTTGCTCCCGATTGCAGTGCATCAGTCACAGATATTTCGACTGAGACATTGCAATCGGGAGCAAGCCCCTCCCACATTTCGTTACCCTGTTGTCATTCAGAACGGGTAGTGCTTGAGTTCACGCGCAATGACCATGCGCTGAATCTCACTGGTGCCTTCATAAATCTGCGTGATCCGCGCATCCCGGTAGTAACGTTCCACCGGGTAATCCTCCAGGTAGCCATACCCGCCATGTATCTGCATGGCCGAGGAGCAGACCTTTTCGGCCATTTCCGAGGCGAACAGTTTGGCTTGTGAAGCTTCCGACAGGCACGGCTTGCCGGCACTGCGCAGACGCGCAGCGTGCAGGATCAGCAAGCGCGCGGCATTGAGTTGGGTCTGCATATCCGCCAACAGGTTGGCCACGCTCTGGTGCTCGATGATCGCCTGGTTGAATTGCACCCGATCGCGGGCGTAGGCCAGCGCCGCCTCAAACGCGGCACGGGCGATGCCCAGGGCTTGAGCGGCAATGCCGATGCGCCCGCCTTCGAGGTTGGACAGGGCAATGGCCAGGCCCTTGCCGCGCTCACCCAGCAGGTTGGCCTCGGGCACGCTGCACTGGTTGAGCGTCACGGCGCAGGTGTCCGAGGCGCGAATGCCCATCTTGTGTTCGGTGCGGTCGACTACAAAGCCGGCGGTGTCGGTGGGCACCAGGAATGCGGAAATACCTTTCTTGCCCAGCTCCGGATCGGTGACGGCAAACACAATGGCCAACTGGGCGCGCTTGCCGTTGCTGACGAACTGCTTGGCGCCGCTGATCACCCATTGGCCGTCCCGCAGTTCGGCACGGGTGCGCAGGTTATGGGCTTCGGAACCGGCTTGGGGTTCGGTCAGGCAGAAGCAGCCAATCGCCTGGCCGCTGGCCAGGGCCGGCAGCCAGGTTTCTTTTTGCGCTGGTGTACCGAAGTTGAGGATTGGCCCGCAACCCACTGAATTATGGATACTCATCAGTGCGCCCGTGGCGCCATCGCCGGCGGAGATTTCCTCCACGGCCAAGGCGTAGGCGACGTAGTCCACATAGGTGCCGCCCCATTCTTCCGGGACCACCATGCCCAGCAGGCCCAGTTCGCCCATTTTCGCCACGAGCGCGTCGTCGATCCAGCCGGCTTTCTCCCATGCCTGGGCGTGAGGGGCGATTTCGCCCCGGGCAAAGTCACGCGCCATGTCTCGGATCATTACTTGTTCTTCTGTGTATTCAAGATCTTGCATGGCTTATTTCGCAACCTGCGCAAAGTGGTGGAAGAAGCTCTCGACCTGGCGGCTGTCCAGGTCGTCGAGCGTTGGCGGATTCCAGCGAGGCGCCTTGTCTTTATCGATGATCAGGGCGCGCACGCCTTCGATCAGGTCGCCTCGCTCGAACCACTGCCGGTCCAGGTGCAGCTCCAGCGCAAAGCACTGTTCCAGCGGCAGGTGACGGCCACGGCGCAGCATCTGCAGGGTGACGGCCATGGCCAGGGGCGAACGGGTTTGCATCAGGTTGGCCGTGGTCAGTGCCCACTCGCGGCTATTGGCGACGGTCACGGCCTGCAGTTGCTCGACCATGCTGGGCACGTCCGGCAACGCGAAGAAATGGTCAATGGCGGGGCGCAAGGCCGCCAAGGGCGGGTCGGGCAATTGTTGCACCGCGAGTCTGGCGAGTACGCCTTGCAGGTCTTTGAGCGGGGAGTCATGCCATTGCAGATGATCGAGCTTCTGGTCGAGTTCGGCCAGATGGGCGCTGTCGAGGTGCCAGTCGGCCAAGCCGCAATACAGGGCGTCGGCCGCCCGAATCTGGACCCCGGTGACGCCGAGGTAAATCCCCAGTTCACCGGGAATGCGCGACAGGAAATAGCTACCGCCTACGTCAGGGAAGTAACCGATGGCCACTTCGGGCATCGCCAGACGGCTGCGCTCGGTGACCACGCGCAGATCCGCGCCTTGCACCAGGCCCATGCCGCCGCCCAGAACAAAGCCATCCATCAGCGCGAGTACGGGTTTACGGTAATGGTGGACAGCCAGGTCGAGGGCGTATTCCTCGACGAAGAAGTCTTGGTGCAAGGTGTCGCCATTCTTGAAGCTGTCATACAGCGAGCGGATATCGCCCCCGGCGCAGAAGGCTTTCTCGCCGGCCCCACGCAGTACGACGGCAAACACCTGCGGGTCATCGGCCCAGGCCTGCAACTGCGCCTTCAGGCGCCGCACCATGTTGAGGGTAATCGCGTTCAAGCCTGCGGGGCGATTGAGCGTAAGGTGACCGATATGGTTGCGAACTTCGGCCAATACCTCATCCTGGAGGTCCTCGGCGCTGCATGCTTGGGATGAAACCTGAGCAGTCATCTCTAACTCCCTGCTTTTATTGTTCTTTATCACGACATTCGCGGGCGAACTGTCTCGCGATCGTACCAGTGCAAATTTGCCCAGTACAACCCGGAATCGTGCAGGTCGTTTTTGCATTTATGCAGGGGCGATCACTCCGCGCGATGAGCAAGCACTTCACCGATACTGCGCCGGCGTGCATGGCTCTGCGCCGCATGGATCAGTTGTTCAAGCTCGCTCGGTTCCACATCGTAAAACTGCTCCATTTCGGCCAGGGCCAGTTTCAAATCCGCCGCGGTGATCATCGGATCGACAACGGGGGCAGGGCTGCTCACCGGCACTATGGGGGATTCGACCAGCCCCTTGGGATAACGCGTACGGGTGGCGTTGTTGTAGACCAATGCCGAAGTCAACAGTGCGCCCGCGCCGAGCATGACCGGCGCCAACGCCTGCCAGCCCAAGGCGATGGAGGCCGGGTCGGCCAGAACCAGGGTCATTGCCAGGCCACCGGCGGGCGGGTGCAGGCAGCGCAGCCAGCAGATCAGGATAACGGTCATGCCTGCGGCAAGGCAGGCGCTGCCCAACGTACGTCCCAACACGCGAGCCACCAGCAGCGCCACGACCGCGGCGCACAAGTAACTGCCGATAATTGACCATGGCTGGGCCAGCGCCCCCGAAGACACCGCAAACAATAGCACCGCGGAGGCCCCCAGCGGGCCTAGCAGATGCAGGGCGACTTCCATGCCGAAGACCTGGGCGCACACCCAGACACTGAGCATTGTGCCCAAGGCCATGCCGATGGCGGCACGGCTCCATTCAGCGGGACGGGTATGGATTGCAGCAGGTAACCAACGAGCGAGCATTTAAAAAGGTCCGTAAACAGCGGGCGAAAAAAAAAGGCCTGCCGGGTTTCCCGGAAAAGCCTTTGTAACGTTCCAACATCTGGGGGAGGAACCGGTGCAGTGTGCCCAGCTTGATGCAATGATGCCAATGCATATTAATGAGGGTTGAATGCAGAAAAAATGCAGTTATAGCCCCTCGTCGTATCGAATCGAGCGCGATGTGTGTGCCACAGAGGTAGTGGCGTCACCCAGCACGCGGCAGTAGGTCTCTTCGTTGAACAAGCGCTTTTGCAGGCCCTCCCGTAGCGCCAGGTCATTGGCCAACGGTCCTTTCAACGCCACCAACGCGTCGCGCAGCTCCATCAATCGGTCCAGCCTCGGCACCGGTATAGGCAGTAGATTCTCTCGCACGGCATTGTCCTCTCAATGAAGTAGCCAACCGTCTGTTGGGTGGCCTACAGCGTCCTTGTTGTTATGCAGGGGTGCTCCAACCCATATGCCTGCACGGCAGGGGTGGTAGATAGTTAACGCACTTGGCAAGCGAGTCTACATAGGGGATCCAGCCGCCGGAAGGGACGGTGCCGCAGCCGTTACGCAAAGCACCGTAGGTGTTTTCTTGGTGGGCATGATGAAAAACGCCCACTCGTCATGGAGTGGGCGTTGTTTCTTACGGGGCCTATGGAAACGTCATTAAGGCGACGACATTTTCTCCAGGTGCAGCAGCACATAGGGGTTCTTGTCGAACGCCCCGGTGAGGGTCGGCGTGATGGAGCGCAGGCGTGGCTCCGTCAAACTTTCGAAGTCTGCCTGGCTCATCACCAGCCAGGCTGGGGCCTGGATCAGGGCCAGCTCGGCAGGCGACTGGGTAAACAACGGCACCTTGTCGCAATCGAAGTTGACCATGAACTTGATGGCTTTGGCGTCTTTGCCCAGGCCATGCAGTACCACCGGGGCGGGTTGCTGCAAGATCCGGGTCTTGACCGCCACGCTGAAGGTCCGCGTGTCGTAAAGCGAGCGTTCCAAGGGTTCGACCACCACAATGTAGGTCGCCCAAATGGCCAGCACCGCCGCCAGCGCCGGGCCGAACGCTCGCAGACGAGCCTTGGCCAACGCTAGTAGTGCCAACACCTGGAGCACGCCCAGCAGCGCAAACATCGCGCCCAGGCTCTCCAGCTCCGCCGGGTAACGCTTGCGCGCAGCCACCAGGCCAATGATCAACAGTGTCGGCAACAGCGTCCAGATGCCCAACATCAAACCGCGTAACCAGGCGAAAAGTCGCCCTTGAGTCACTTGGAACGGGTACGCAGCGATAATGGCAGCCATCGGCAACATCGGCAGGATGTAGCGTGCTTTTTTGGCTTGAGGCACCGACAGCCCCAGCATCACCAGCAAACCTGCCGCCGCGCAGTACAGCACCAGTTTCAGCGCCGGATCCGGAGTGCGACGGCCACCGGCCGCGATGGCCAACAGCACCAAGAGCGCCACCGGGTAGGCCAAGGCGTAGTTGCCCATGGAACTGGTGAAGTAATACAGCACACCGCTGGAGCCTTCGGTGCCATCCATGCGGCCAAGGAACTGCATGCGAATGACATCTTGCATGAACACTTCGCCGCCACTGAGCTTGGCCAGCAGCAACAGCAGCCCCACACAGGCGCCCAGCAGTGCCAGTGCCAACAAGCCAAAGCTGAACAGTTGCCGCCACTGGCGGTTGATCAGGTAATAGCTGCACAGCACGCCGGTCGGGATCACCAGGCCGATCGGCCCGCGGATGGCAAAACCGAGAATCAGCAATGGAAACAGCCAGTGCAGGCGTTTCGCCGCGCCGAAATGATCATGCGCATAGCCCAGGTAGAACACCGCCAGTGCGACGGCGGCGAGCATCTGGTCCAGGGAGACCGCACGGGTTTCGCTGATAAACGTACTGCTGAGCAGCAACATCGCAATGCTCAGCACACCCCAGCGCGGGGAGTAGGGCGCTGTCAGGCGAAACACCAGGATGACGATAAAGGCTGAGGCGACCGCCGTCGGCAACCACGCGGTGAAGCTGTTGACCTGGCCCAGCGGCACGGACAACAGCCAGGTCAGCAGGGTCGAGGTCGCCAGGTAGTCGGCATAGGGCTGGCCGTACGTCGTGGGGAAAAAGCTCGGCCCATGGCGCAGCATCTCCTGGGCAAACAGCACAAAGCGCGAGTCAAACCCGATGATCGCCTGGTGCCAATTGCCGACGATGAACAGCACCAGGGCCAGGAGCCCAAGCCCCAGCGACTGATAACGGATCGTTGCATTCTGCAGGGGCGGCTGAGCTTTGTTCACGTATCAGCCTTCCTTGGCCAGTTGCACCCAGTTTTGCTGGGGGATCGGCAATTCGCAGGAGTCGCCCCGGCCCATCGGGAAGTATTTGAAGCCTTTGCGCGCCAGGCGCTCACCGTCGTAGAGGTTGCGACCGTCGAAAATCACCGGGTTTTTCAGGCGCTGCTGGATCAGTTCGAAGTCCGGCGCCTTGAACTGCTGCCACTCGGTGCAGACGATCAGCGCGTCGGCGCCGCTCAAGGCCGATTCCGGAGTACCCAGCAGGGCCAGGCGTGGCTCGTCGCCATAAATACGCTGGGTTTCCTGCATGGCTTCCGGGTCGAACGCACGGACATTGGCGCCGGCGGCCCACAGTGCTTCCATCAGTACGCGGCTTGGCGCATCACGCATGTCGTCGGTGTTGGGCTTGAACGCCAGGCCCCACAACGCGAAGGTCTTGCCTTTCAGCTCGCCCTTGAAGAAAGCGTTGATACGCTCGAACAGCTTGCTCTTCTGGCGCTGGTTGATGGCTTCCACGGCTTCGAGCAGGTCGCTGGAGCAGTTGGCTTCCTTGGCGCTGTGGATCAGGGCGCGCATATCTTTGGGGAAGCACGAGCCGCCGTAGCCGCAGCCCGGGTAGATGAAGTGGTAACCAATGCGCGAGTCGGCACCAATGCCCAGGCGCACCGCTTCGATGTCGGCACCCAGGTGTTCGGCCAGTTCGGCGATCTGGTTGATGAAGCTGATTTTGGTGGCCAGCATGCAGTTGGCGGCGTACTTGGTCAGTTCGGCGCTGCGCAGGTCCATGAAGATGATGCGGTCGTGGTTGCGGTTGAACGGCGCGTACAGATCGCGCATCACTTCACGCACTTCCTCTCGCTCGCAGCCGATGATGATGCGGTCCGGGCGGCGGCAGTCGGCAACAGCGGTACCTTCCTTGAGGAATTCCGGGTTGGAGACGATATCGAACGCCAGGTTGCGGCCGGCAGCCTGCAGGTTTTTCTCGATATGGGCGCGCAGCGTGTCACCGGTGCCGACGGGAACGGTGGACTTTTCCACCAGGATCACCGGCTCCACCCGGTGGCGGGACACCGCATCACCGACCGACAGTACGTATTTCAGGTCGGCGGAACCGTCTTCGTCCGAAGGCGTGCCTACCGCGATAAACAGCACTTCACCGTGTTCAACGGCGAGCTTTTCATCATAGGTAAAGTGCAGGCGTCCGCTTTCCAGGTTTTCCTTGACCATGGCCGCCAGGCCCGGTTCAAAGATCGTCACGTGACCTTTCTGGAGTGATTCGACCTTGCTCTTGTCAACGTCCATGCAGATGACATCGTGACCGACTTCGGCCAACACGGTGGCTTGCACCAGACCGACGTAACCACTACCAAATACACTGATTTTCATGGGGCATTCCTGGGACTAATACTGCTAGCACGACGAGAGTTAATAACCAGTACACCGAGGATGACCAGCGCCACCCCCAGGGTTTTTGAAAGCGAAAAATGTTCGTTGAACACCGGCAGGCTGGCGGCCAACAGGTACACCAGCGCATAGCTGATGCTGAGCAACGAATAGGCGCGGCCCAGGGGCAGGTCTTTGAGTGCCCCCAGCCAACAGAGCATCGACAGCGCATAGGCAATGATCGCCAGGATCACCACGCCCAAGGCGCCAAGATCGATAGCATTCTGGTTGAAGGCCGTCAGCCATTCGGCGGGCAGCGGCAGGCGTGTCATGCTCCAGCGCATGCCCAATTGGGCGGCGCTGACCAGGCCGACACTGCCCAGGGCCAGGGCAAAACCGCGCGCCTGGCTCATACCTGACGCCCCAGCAACACCACGCCGGCGATGACCAAGGCGACACCCAGCCAGTGGCGGCCATCGATATGTTCGTGAAAGACAAAGTGCGCCATCAGCGTAACCAGTACGAAGTTCAGGCTGAGCATGGGGTAGGCAATCCCGACCTCCAGGCGTTGCAGCACCAACAGCCACACCAGCAGGCCCAGGCCCAGGCAAAACAGCGCCGACCACAACCATGCTGAACGCAGTTTCGGTGCCCAGCCCTGCGGCTGGTCGCGCCAGCTTTCGACGGCAAACTTTTGCGAGACCTGGCCCATGCAGGTGAGCAGGCAGGCGCTCAGCAATAGCAGCAACGTGATCATTGCGTGACCTGAGGGAAGATCATGATCACGATGTTGCCTTGCTCGTAGCGCTTGCCGTCTTTGGGCAGCAACTCGACTTCAGCGACTTCGTCTTCACCCTTGACCCGCATCACCACCCCCACGGCGCCTTGCTTGCGCGCATCGCTCATCCATTGCTGGACTTGGGTGGGGTCGATCTTGCGGTAGGCCGTGTCCGGGTAGGCAAGGCCGTACTTCACTTCACCCACGGTGTTGTAAAGGGTGATTTCCGGGCGTGACACGCGCCAGGACAAGGCCGACGCGGCGCCCAGGTCATTGCTCAGCAACGCGGTGGTTGGTTGCAGTTCCTGCAAGTGATCGATGATGAACTGGTCCGGCGTCTTGTTATACACCACTGAATGCGGCAACGCGGCCGGGACCAGGGCCACCAGCAGCCAACTGCCGACGACGGGCGCCGCCCACAGCGTCAACGGCCGTGCAGCTTGCAGCAGGTTGGCGACGATCCAACCGAACAGGAAGGTAAACACCAGCACCAGGCTGAGGGTTTCCTGCCCGGGTTCGTAGATCGGCTTCTTCAACTGGAACCAGCTGATCGCCAGCAAGGCGAGCACGCCGATCACCAGGTTCAACCCACCGTTGATGCGCAATGCACGCGCCTTGCCCTGGCTGAGCTTGTCGCTCAGGGTCGAGCCCATCAGCAGGGCCAGCGGCAACAGGCACGGCATGATGTAGGACGGCAGCTTGCCCTTGGCCAGGCTGAAGAATGCCAGGGGCATCAACAGCCACAGCAACAGGAACGCGGTTTTCGGCAGGCGCTTATCCACCCAGGCCTGCTTGACGGTAGAGGGCAGCAGCGCGACCCACGGCAGCGAGAACGCCACCATCAACGGCAGGTAGTACCAGAAAGGTTCGGCATGCTGCGCATCTTCACCGGCAAACCGCTGGATGTGTTCGTGCCAGAAAAAGAAGTTCCAGTAGTCCGGCTCTTGCAGGTGCACGGCCAGGGCCCACGGCACGCTGACGGCGATCGCCACGACCACGGCGACGATACCGTAACCCACCAGTTCACCCAGGCGTTTTTGCCAGATGGCGTAGGGCAGGGCGATCAGCACCGGCAGCAGCCATGCCAGGAAACCCTTGGTCATGAAACCCATGCCGCAGGCAAAACCGAGCAGGGCCCAGGACCACAAACGGCCACGGCGTGTGGTGCTGTCGAAGCAGAACCAGAGGGCAACGCCTGTCAGGTTGACCCAGAAGGTGAACTGCGGGTCCAGGTTGGCATAACCGCCGAGCAGCGCCACGCTGACAAAGCTCATGTACAGCACGCTGCTGATCAGGCTCTTTTGCGGGTCGTTCCACAGCCGGCGAGAGACCAGGTACACCAGCAGGATGCTCAGCCCGGTGCTCAAGGCCGAGGCAAAGCGCACGCCGAACAGGTTCTGCCCGAAAATCGCCTGGCCCAGCGCGATCATCCAGTAACCGGCTGCAGGTTTTTCGAAGTAGCGAATGCCCATGAAATGCGGCGAGGCCCATTTGCCGGTCAGCAACATTTCCTGGCTGATCTGCGCATAGCGGGTTTCATCGGGAATCCACAGGCCGTGAGTGGCCAGCGGTAGCAGGTAAAACACGCCAAACGCCAACAGGAGCAGGGGCAATGCCCAGCGCCGGATCATGCCTGCTGCACTCCGAGCCAGCCTTCTCGGCCGCTCAACGCACCACGCACCAGCTGTTGCTGGGGCAGGGTGGTCACATCCGCAGGCAACAGGTCGCCCAGGGGTTTGAAGTCGATGCCGCGCTGCCCGGCTTGGGCGAGCAACTGGCGGAAATCATCAGCCATCAGAATCCCTTCTACTTCTGCGTGGATCGTGTAGACGTTCAGTTTCGACGAGGAAAACCTGTCGAGAATGAAGTTGTTGAAGTCTTTGGCAGCCACTACCGGCCCGACGACTTCGTCGAAGGTCGGCAGATCTACCGGAATTTGTGGGGTGCCCGCGCTGCCATCGGCCAACGTCGGTCGAAACAGGCTGGTGCCCCGGCAATCACTGTTGTAGCGGAAATTGAAAGCTTGTTTGGCCTGCACCACGCGTTCATCGGCACGCCAGCCGGCGGCCGCTGAACAATCGACGCGCTCGCCCAGGATGTCGCTCAGGGTATCGACGCCACGGCGGATCTGTTCGACCAGCTGTGCATCGCTCCAACGCCCGGTGTTGGCCTGCCAGCCGTGGTGATCCCACGCGTGCAGGCCGACTTCATGGCCGGCGGCCTTGGCCTGGCGCATCAAGTGCCCCAGGTCACGCCCGATCGGCTTGCCCGGCCAGGCGGTGCCGGCGAGCAAGATATCCCAGCCGTACAGCCCGGCCGCATTGGAACGCAGCATCTTCCACAGGAATTGCGGACGGATGAGGCGCCACAAGTGGCGCCCCATGTTGTCCGGCCCAACGCTGAAGAAGAACGTCGCTTTTATCCCGGCTTCATCCAGGGACTCGAGCAACCGCGGCACACCTTCACGGGTGCCACGGTAGGTGTCGACGTCAATGCGAAGACCTGCCTGCATTACTTCTTGTCCGCGATTTCGAGCATGGCTTCTTTCAAGAAGAAGTCCAGGGTGTTGCCGATGGTTTCGCTCATCTCTACGGTCGGCTCCCAGTTCAGCAGGCGCTTGGCGTTTTCGATGCTTGGCTTGCGGTGCGCCACGTCCTGGTAACCAGTGCCGTAGAACGCCTTGCTCTCCACGTCGCGGAAACCGGCGAACGGAGGGAAGTTGCTGCGCAGCGGGTGAGCTTCGAACTGACGCAGCAGCTCTTCGCCCAGCTGACGGATGCTGGCTTCGTTTTCCGGGTTGCCGATGTTGACGATCTGGCCGTCGCATACACCGTTTTCGTTATCAATGATGCGTGCCAGGGCTTCGATACCGTCGGCGATGTCAGTGAAGCAACGCTTCTGCTCGCCACCGTCGAACAGGCGGATTGGAGTACCTTCCACCAGGTTCAGGATCAGCTGGGTGATGGCACGGGAGCTGCCGATACGGGCCGAATCCAGACGGTCCAGGCGCGGGCCCATCCAGTTGAACGGACGGAACAGGGTGAATTTCAGGCCTTTGTCGCCGTAGGCCCAGATCACGCGGTCCAGCAGTTGCTTGGAGACCGAGTAGATCCAGCGCTGCTTGTTGACAGGGCCCACCACCAGGTTGGAGGTGTCTTCGTCGAAGTACTGGTCCTGGCACATGCCATAGACTTCGGAGGTCGACGGGAAGATCACGCGCTTGTTGTACTTGACGCAGTAGCGAACCAGTTTCAGGTTCTCTTCGAAGTCCAGTTCGAATACGCGCAGCGGGTTGCGGGTGTATTCGATTGGCGTGGCGATGGCCACCAGCGGCAGGACCACGTCGCACTTCTTGATGTGGTACTCGATCCACTCGGTGTGGATGCTGATATCGCCTTCCACGTAGTGGAAGTTCGGGTGGCTGCGCAGGCGCTCGATGGCGTCGGAGCCGATATCCAGGCCGTAGATTTCGTAACGGTCGTCACGCAGCAGGCGCTCGGACAGGTGGTTACCGATGAAACCGTTCACACCCAGGATCAGTACGCGGGTACGGCGTGGCTTGCGACCGGACTCGGCGCCGCGCAGAACGGAACCGTCCACCAAGCCCAGTACATCCGCCAGGGCAGGGCCGGCCAGGAACAGGCCGTCGGCGTTACGCTGACCGAACTCGACCACCAGGGAGTCTTCACCGCAGGCGATGCGCAGCGGGTTGACGCTGATCACGCGGCCAGGTGCCAGGCCTTCGTTGCCCTTGACCACTTCGGCTTGCCAAACGATCAGTTTGTGCTCGCCCACGGCGCAGAAAGCCCCCGGGTAAGGTTGAGTGACGGCGCGAACCAGGTTGAACAGCTCTTCAGCCGGTTTTTTCCAGTCCAACTTGCCATCGGCGGCGGTACGGCGGCCGAAGTAGGTGGCTTGGCTTTCGTCCTGGGCGGTTTCAGCCAGCTTGCCTTGAGCCAGTTGCGGCAGCGCATCACGCAGCAGGTTGGAAGCGGCGTCACGCAGCTTGGCGTGCAGGGTCAGGCCAGTATCTGTGCGGTCGATGATGACTTTCTGCTGGGCCAGGATCGCGCCGGCATCGGCACGCTTGACCATGCGGTGCAGGGTCACGCCGGTTTCGGTTTCGCCGTTTACCAGCACCCAGTTCGCCGGGGCGCGGCCACGATATTTAGGCAGCAGGGAGCCGTGCAGGTTGAACGCACCTTTTTTGGCGGTGGCCAGCAGGGCTTCGCTCAGCAGGTTGCGGTAGTAGAAGGAAAAGATGAAATCCGGGTTCAGCTTGGCGATGCGCTCGATCCACAGCGGGTGGTTGGCGTCTTCCGGCGCATGTACCGGGATGCCATTGCGCGCGCAGAGCTGGGCGACGGAACCGTAGAAGTTGTTTTCCTTGGGATCATCGGCATGGGTGAACACGGCAGCAATGTCGTAGCCGGCGGCCAGCAGGGCTTCAATGCCTGCACAGCCAATATCGTGATAAGCAAAGACAACAGCTTTTGAATTCATGACGAAACCTGATCGGAAGGAGAAGTGGAAGTGTGAGAAGTTGCCAGGCCGTCGACCACGACGACCGGAGCCGGTGCTGCGGGCTGGTTGCGCAACACCTTTTCGATAAAGAAGCGTGGACGGGCACGCACGTCACTGTACATGCGACCCAAGTACTCACCCAAGAGGCCCATGCCGATGAATTGACCGCCGGTGAACACGAACAGCACGGCAAACAGCACGAACATGCCTGAACCGGCCCATTCGGCACCGAAGACCAGGCGCAGGAAGATCAACGCAAAGGCAAACAGCATGCCCAGTGCCGCCAGGCTGAAGCCGACGATGGACAGCAGGCGCAGCGGGGTGGTGGTCATGCAGGTCAGCAGGTCGAACATCAGGCTGATCAAGCGCATGGCGCTGTATTTCGACTCGCCGTGCTCACGTTCGGCGTGGTGCACCAGGATTTCCGTGGTGTGGCGGGCAAAGCCGTTGGCCAGGATCGGGATGAAGGTGCTGCGTTCGCGGCAGGCCAGCATCGCGTCGACGATGGTGCGGCGATAGGCGCGCAGCATGCAGCCGTAGTCGGTCATGGCCACGCCGGTGGAGCGCTGCACGGCCAGGTTGATCAGGCGCGAAGGCCAGCGGCGGAAGGCCGAGTCCTGGCGGTTGTTGCGCACGGTCGCAACCACGTCGTAGCCGAGGGCGGCCTGCTCCACCAAACGCGGGATTTCTTCCGGCGGGTTCTGCAGGTCGGCGTCGAGGGTGATCACTACGTCACCACGGCACTGCTCAAAACCGGCCATGATCGCGGCATGCTGGCCGTAGTTACGGTTGAGGATCACCGCCACTACGTTGCTGCCGTCTTCGGCGGCGGCGTCTTCCAGCAACTGGGCCGAACTGTCACGGCTACCGTCATCCACCAGGATGATTTCGTATTTGTAGGCCAGTTGCTTGCAAGCTGCCGTCGTACGACGCAGCAATTCAGGCAGGCTGTCTTCTTCGTTGTAGACCGGGATAACGATCGACACGAGACCAATAGGGTAGGGTTTCAAAGATTCAAGACCTCGGGGCTAGAGCAATTGAAGCGTGAAAACAGCAGTAATCCGGGCTGATGGACAGCTGGCGGACTAAACGTAGCGTGGGGTTGCGGCATTCATTTGACATTCCTGAGGACGGGCGCGAGTTTCTTCCATGGGCCAGCAGAGTAAAGATGA
Source organism: Pseudomonas palleroniana (assembly GCF_022836895.1). Taxonomy (NCBI): domain Bacteria; kingdom Pseudomonadati; phylum Pseudomonadota; class Gammaproteobacteria; order Pseudomonadales; family Pseudomonadaceae; genus Pseudomonas; species Pseudomonas palleroniana. Next base: position 3,597,608 of record NZ_CP092411.1, read on the forward strand.
AATATAGGAAAGATCAACGGGTTAGTTAGGAAAAACGCGGTTCGTTCTGAAGTCATACACCCAAGGTTAAGCGGAAAAATGTTCAACGAATATGAAAGGCATATGAAAAACTCGTTTTTTTCACAAATAGACAGCCAGGGTTCAGCTAAGTAGCTGACGCGCCAAGGGATAGATTCCCTACGCAGTCGCCTGGCGATTTAACCCCACATTCAACAATCTTCTCTGCATTAGCCCTCAAGTGCCGGTAAAGTAAGCCATCTCTTGCCTGGATACTCGGATGAACAGCGTGCAGCTTTTTCGCGGCCAGTTGCGGCCAGCCTTGATAGGGTCGTTGATGGGGTTATTGCTCAGCGTGGCCGGCCCTACAACCGTGTGTGCCGACGACGGTGTAACGCTCACCACGATCGACCAGGTGCCGGAAGGCGTCGAGGTGCGCGGCAAACAGGTCGCGGCCTATACCTGGGACGACCGCCAGGGCAAGAACCTGCTGGTACTCGCCGAGCAGGTCAGCGAGCGGGACGACGATGGCACCCAGTCGGCCTTTGTCTACGCTGCCCAGTATTTGCTGGATGGCAATCATCCCAAACGTGTCTGGATGCTCTATGACGATGTACAGCATTGCGAGTTCGATGCCGCGCTACGTTTTGACCGGGCCGCCACCAAAGTCACCGACCTGGCGGGAGATGGCATCACCCAGGCCACGGTGGGTTACTCGCGCACCTGCACCAGCGACGTCAGCCCGCGTGAATTCAAGCTGATCATGCATGTGGGGAAAGCGCAGAAATACCGCCTGCGCGGCGTTGATCGTGTGGGCGCAAGCTGGTGGGACGAGGAAGCCGGTGCGTTGCGTGGCATGCCGTTGCCCAAGGATTGCAGCGTCGCCGCGCAACAGGCGCTGGTGAGTCAGTACCAGGAGCAGGGCACCGAACTGCCGCTGCCGGGCTGTTATGGCGATGAGAAGGACTTCGCCAAGGCGCCGGACAGCTACCTGGCGTTCATGCGCCAGCATTGGTTTGCCCTGATGCAGGCGCAGGATGCCGATTGGAGCCAGTCACAGTCCCAGGCCCAAGACCCGGTGGAGGACGATCAATCGCCGTGATTTTGTGCCAGGGCCGGTCCTGCGTTAGACTCGGCCTTCGCCAATTCACTAAATACACCTATTAATCAACGAGTTGATAGGTGTATTTAATCCAAAGGCTAAACTGTTTTGACTGAGACTATCCGCAACCCGCTGACCCTCTACCTCACCCGCCTGGCGCCCTCCAGCCAATTGACCATGCGTTACGTGCTGCAGGATGCCGCCGACCGCCTCGGTTTCGAAGACATCAACCTCGAAGAGATCGACTGGCACCTGCTGCAACCGGAACACGTGATCGCCCTGATTGCAGCCTTGCGCGAGGACGGCTATGCGCCGAATACCTCTTCGCTGTATGTGAACGCCGTGCGTGGCGTGATGAACGAAGCCTGGCGCATGAGCCTGATCAGCCAGGATCATCTGCTCAAGATGCGTTCAGTCAAGGCCGCCTCCGGCACACGCCTGGCGCAGGGGCGCAACCTGCGCCGCACGTTGATCCGCGAACTCATGGAGGTCTGCGCCGCCGACCCGCGCCCTCAGGGCCTGCGCGACGCCGCCGTCATCGGCATTCTGTATGGCTCAGGCATGCGCAAGTCGGAATCGGTCAACCTGGATCTGGCGCAGGTCAACTTCGAGGAACGCAGTTTGCGCGTGACCGGCAAGGGTCATAAAGAACTCCTCAAGTACGCGCCGCAGTGGGCCTTCGCCAAGTTGCAGGCGTGGCTGGCGTTTCGTCGCGAGCAACTCAAAGAGGGGGAAGAGGACGATACATTTTTATTCAACCGCATCCGCCGGGGCAGCCATATCACCCGGGAGCGTATTACCAAGCATGCGATCTATTACATCGCTCGTCAGCGCGGCGAGCAGGTGGGCGTGAAGATCATGCCCCATGATTTCAGGCGTTCATTCATCACCCGTGTGATTGAAGAACATGACCTGTCGATTGCCCAGAAACTGGCGCACCACACCAATATCCAGACCACGGCCAGTTATGACGTGCGCGACGACAATGAGCGGCGGCGCGCGGTGGATCGTTTCGATCTGTAGATGAGCTCAGATCTGTAGAAGAGCTCAGCTGTGGGGGCAGGCGTCACCGACACGGATGTAGTCCAGTTCATGCCGCACACCCTGGCTATCGACGTAGATCACATGCCCCTTGACCGGCCCGCAGGCGGTGGCCGCTGCGCGGGTGCTGCGCACGGCCTTGGCGATATCTAGGTCTTGCGCGTAATCGTCGGCCTGGTTGACCGGCGTATTGACGCCCGGGCCGGGGTCACCCTGGGCGGCGGCGAGGGTGCTGAACAGGCTCAGCACGGCAATCAGCAAGTAACGCATGGCAACCTCCAACCCCAGCGGGAGTGGTTTGACGAGGTTGCCATTCTATAAAGCCCGGCCGCAGGGGCTGAACGGATTCCGGCCAATAGCGGTTATCAGTGAAAACGATGTCAGGACCGCGCAGTCACCAGGTGCGGCGGCAGACGGCGCAAGGTCCACAGGGTGACGAGCAGCGCAGCCAGTGCGCACAGTGCGATGCCCACCAACATCGGCGCAGGCGTGTGATCGGCAAACACACCGACCAGGGCCATGCACACCGCCCCGGTGATCATCTGGATGGCGCCCAGCAAGGCTGACGCGGAGCCCGCTACCGCGCCATGATCCTCAAGGGACAGTACGCCGGCCGCCGGCAACAACAGGCCGAGGAAACCGAAGCCGATAAACAGCAGGCTCATCATCACGGCCAGATGACTGCTCCATGCCGTGGTTACCGCGAGCAAACCCAACACACTGGCGACGGCGATCACTGACCCGCGAATCAGCCGCGCCAGCCCATAACGGGCACTCAGGCGCGCGGTGAGTTGGCTCATGGTAAAGAACGACGCGGCATTGAGCGCAAAGCACAGGCTGAATTGGGTGGGTGTCAGGCCGAAATACTCGATGTACACGAACGGTGCACTGCCGATGAACACGAAGAAGGTGGCCAAGCCAAAGCCACTGACTAGCGATAACCCGATGAACACCGGATCGCGCAATAACGCCCCGTAGCTGCCGATGGCATTGCCCAGCGTCTTGCCCAGGCGGCGTTCGGCCGGATGGGTTTCGGGCAGTTGCAGCCGCGTCATCACCAGGCACAACACCGACACGACGGCCAGCACGGCAAATACCTCGCGCCAGCTCCAGATCGAGATCACCAGGCTGCCGGCCAGTGGCGCCAGGATCGGCGAAACACTCATGACCAGCATCAACAACGCCATCAAGCGTGCGGCTTCATGGCCGGTATACAGGTCACGCACAATCGCCCGGGGAATCACCATCCCGGCGCACGCGCCGAAGGCTTGCAGCGCACGAAAGCCAATCAGCACTTCGATAGTGGGGGCCAGCGCACAGCCGACACTGGCCACGGCAAAAATCGCCAGCCCTGCATAAATCGGCGGCTTGCGCCCGAATACATCGCTGATCGGCCCGTAGAACAACTGGCACACGCCGATGATGACGAAGAATACGGTCAGGCTCATCTGCACCGCCGCTGGCGAGGCATGCAGGCTGGCACCCAGTGTCGGCAGCGCCGGCAGGTAGCTGTCGATAGCGAACGGGCCGATGGCCGTGATCAACCCCAGCAACACGGCGAGGCGGGCAATACTACGGGACATGTGCAATTCCAGGCGAAGCAAAGGCCGGTCAGCTTAAGGGATTCGTGCAGATCCGCAAACTTGGTCTTCACTGACGACAAAGGCTGCCGATAACGTGGTTAGCGATGTTAAAACCGTTGGGTATGGGGATATCTGCATGACGATCAAATTGCGCTTGGTGCTATTGATTGCGACCGGACTGCTCACTGCGTTGATCATGAGCCTGACCAGTTACCTGGGGAATACCCGGATGGCCGCGGCCGTGCAGGACAACGAGATGAGCATGACGGTGCTGCGTAACCACATGGAAGCCGACATGATGCACGACGCCCTGCGCGCCGACGTGTTGTCGGCCATGCTGGTGGGCCTGGGGAAAAGCACCAGCACCGCGGCCGAAGTCAATGCCTCGCTCAAGGAACATGCCGAACACTTTCGGCAAGTGTTGGGCGACAACCTGAAGTTGCCGCTGGACGATGCGCTGAAGGCAAGTCTGGAAAAAATCAAACCCAGCCTGGACACCTACATCAGCGCAGGAGAGCGCATAGTGGCGCTGGCCTTGGACAACCCCGAGGCCGCACGCGGGGAACTGGCGACCTTCAATAGCATCTTCAGCCAGCTTGAAGATCAGATGGCGACGCTGAGCGAGCAGATTGAAACCAACACCCAGCAAACCAGCGTCGGCACGCAGCAGACCATCCATAACGCCAACCTCACCCTGGCGGTCGTGCTGATCGCCAGTCTGTTGCTGTTATTGGCCCAGGGCCGCTGGGTCGCGTTGAGTATCATGGCGCCCTTGCGCGCTGCCAGCCGCATTGCCGCAAGCATTGCTCAAGGCAACTTGAGCGAACCGATCGTCGAACCCCAGCGCAAGGACGAAGCCAGCTCATTGATCCGCAGCCTGGCGATCATGCAGCGCGACTTGCGCGGCATGATCGAAGTGGTGCGCAGCAACGCTCACGGCGTCAACGGTATGAGCGAGCAACTGAGCCAGGGCTGCCATGAAGTGGCCGACAGCAGCCAGCAACAAAGCTCCGCCGCCAGCACCATGGCGGCCGCTGCGAGTGAAATGACCGCCAGCATCGAGGAAATCACCCGGCACTCCGAGCGTGCCTTGAGCATGGCCAATCAGGCGCAGAGCCTGGCCAAGGACGGCGGGCAGGTGATTCACCAGGTGGTGACTGACATGGACGGTATTGCACGCTCCGCACAGCAGTCGGCGCAAGTGATCCGTACGCTGGATAAAGAGTCCGAAGCGATCTACAGCATCATCCAAGTGATCAAGGGTATTGCCGACCAAACCAACCTGCTGGCCCTGAACGCCGCCATTGAAGCCGCCCGTGCGGGAGAGCAAGGGCGTGGTTTTGCGGTGGTCGCCGATGAAGTGCGCAGCCTCGCCGGGCGCACCAGCGCGTCCACCCAGGAAATTGCCAGCATGGTCGGGCGAATCCAGCAAAGCACCCGCGAAGCGGTGATGAGCATGGAGGAGGGGGTTGCCCAGGTGGATAAAGGCATGGCCGTGACCGCCGATGTGGAACGGGCGATCCGAGAGATCCTGCAGGCGACGCTGAACACCACTGAATTGGTGACGGATATTTCCCGCACCATCAGTGAACAGAGCCTGGCCAGCAATGAAATTGCTCATCAGGTGGAGATGATCGCGGGTATGTCGCAAAACAACAGCCGGGTCATCGGCGAAACCGCTTCGACGACAGACGAGTTGTCGAGCCTTGCGGGCAAGCTGTCGCAGTCGGTGGACCGGTTCCAGCTGTAAGGCAGGCCCGGTTCTTCAAGGAAAACGCCCGGCATCGCCGGGCGTTTTCTTGCCTGCTCAGTTGGGTAACAGCGTGCCGGCGGCGTCTGCCACAACCTCCTGGCGTGCATACCCGGCTACCCTGATGAAATCCGCCAGATGCCAGATATCGCCGTTAGCGGCCCAGGTTCCATCCATCACGTCACTTATCACGATGGATGTCATCAGCACAGGATCTTGCGCGCCCAGGCAGCCGGCAATTGCCTTATGCAGGGCTGCGGCGTAGTGAGCCCGGCGTCCCGCATCCAATTCTCCGGCAGGAGCCAGTACCTGTATGTGGCAGGGCACAACTTGGTCGAAGTTGCTCTGGCCACCGCATAGCCAGTGTGCAGCAGGCACCTCATCAAGCATGACCCAGCACAGCAGCCGCTGACGAGGGTCACTGCCGAGCCCGGTGGCTTCTACCGCTGCGCAGTCAACAGCGGCCAGAAGCTGTTGAAGGGTGTTTGCACTCAACGCATTGGCGGGCAACTTAATCGTGATATTTGGCATACAGAGATGTTCCGAATGAGAGGGACGCCATTGAAACGTTATGCACCTTGAGATGAAATTGGCCGATCAGACATCTTTCGTGCAAAATCGGCCAATGCACGATTTTATTGTTGTTGTCCCCCCTGGCGCGTTTGCCTCCAGTGTCACCTTGACCCTGGACATACTTTCCACTGCCGGAAAGTTGGCACCCCGGTTGGGTCTGCCGGCGCCACGCTGGATGGTCTGCTCGACGGCAGGAGGGCGCGTTTCATTAGGGGCAGGTCTGAGCCTGCTCACGCAGCGTTTGGTACTCCCGTCTGATGGGCGAGCCTGTTGGATTCTGCCTGGATTGGATGTTGATGATCCGGTCGCGCTGAAGTCGAGCTTATTGCAGCCCGAGATGGCGCCGATACTGACCGCCTTGAGTCAGCATGTGGCCGCTGGCGGGACGGTTGCAGCGTCATGTTCTGCCGTATTTCTTTTGCACGCAGCGGGGCTGACAGACGGCAAGACTCTGACGACCACCTGGTGGCTGGCCGCCACATTGCGGCAAAGGGTTGCAGGTCGCTGCAATGTCGACCCGGACCGGATGGTGATTGAGGACGCCCCGCTGGTGACTGCGGGAGCCGCGTTGGGGCACACCGATTTATTGATGCACTTGATCGGCCAACGTTTCGGGCCGGAACTGGTCGCGGCGGTGGCCAGGGCTTTGCTTTTAAATCAGCGCCAACTGCAATCACCCTTCATGGTGCCGGCGTTGATGGCCCAAGGTGAACTGGTTGCTGAGTTGATCGCTCATATCGAGGCGTCGCTGCCAACTCCGATGAGTGTGGATGCTCTGGCACAAACGATGCGAATGAGCACACGAACGCTCTCCAGGCAGGTATCCAAGGCGACAGGACGGGGGCCGTTGCACTTGATTCGAACGGTCCAGTTGAATAGGGCGCGAGCGCTCCTGGAGAGTAGTCGCTGTTCGGTGGAGTCTGTGGCCGGGCAAGTGGGGTTCAGCGACCCAACCGCTTTGCGCCGCCTCTTGAAGAAATACCTGAATGCCACTCCGAGGCAACTGAGGTAGGCCGCTTTGGGCAACGGCTAGCCAGGTCATCAGGCAGGGGCTACTTGAGCCCGATGCGTTTACGCATCAGGGCTGTGATGGTCTGTCGGGTTCCCGGCATATCCGCCCACGGATCAACCTTGAGTGCCTCCAGGCGTTGAGGGAGGTTGTGGATGTTCCACGCGTTGGCGCCTTTGATCTCTTTGAGTTCCTCTCTGAAAATCGGCACCGACACCGGCAAGCCCTCGCGGCTACGCGGTGAATAGGCGCTTATCGTGGTCGCACCCAGGCCATTGCGCAGGTAGTCGATGAAAATCCGTCCCACCCGGTTCTTCGGCCCGGAAACTGCCGAGAACCGATCGGGAAGCAGGTTGGCGATATGTTTGACAATCGCATGGCTAAAGCTTTTGACCGCATCCCAGTCGGCTTTTGGCGTCAACGGCACGACAATGTGCATACCCTTGCCGCCGCTGGTTTTCAGGAACGATTTGAGCCCCAGCTCGTCCAGTACCGTTAATGTCAGCTGGGTGGCCTCGACCATGCTTTTCCATGGCAGCGCCGGATCGGGGTCAAGGTCGAGAATAAATCGGTCAGGGCGATGCAGATCTTTGGAAACCGCGTTCCAGGTATGCAGTTCAATCGTGCTCATCTGCACGGCGCCGATCAGCGCTTCCAGGTTGTTGATCAACATGACAGGGTGGCCGGTCTCTGCCTTGCCGATGATTTCGATGCCGGGGATTGCCAGACGCTGCGGGTTTTTCTGGAAAAACAGCTCTGCGCCGATGCCGTCCGGCGCGCGCACCAGCGCGACGGGGCGATTGAGTAACTGCGGTAGAAGCCAGTCAGAGACGGCGATGCAGTAGTCCACCAGGTCACGTTTGGTTGCGCCGCTGCTGGGGTCAATCACTCGTTGCGGATGGGTGAGCCGAATGGTGGTTGATGCATCGTCGCCGGCTTTACCTTTGGCTTTCGCCGCGATTGCCTGTTTTCGGGTCGGCTTTTTCTCCACTTCAGCGGCATGGGCCGGGCGCTCTTCGATGATCGACTGCGCGGGTTTATCGTTGCGCAGGCCCTGGAACACGGCTTGGCGTACGGAACCTTCCTGGGTGATCTCGGCAAAGGTGACCTCGGCCAGCAGCGCAGGCTTCAGCCAGTGCACGTCCTTGGCTTCAAAGCCCTTGGGAGGGTTGACGACTGCCGGCTGCTTGACTTCTAGGGGGGTTAATTGTGCGTAGATCGTATTCAGTGTGGTCTGGTTGAAGCCGGTGCCAACCTTTCCTGCGTATTTGAGCTCACCGCTATCGATGTCGTGCAGCCCCAGCAGTAGCGCCCCGAATTTACTGCGCGAGCCTTTCGGCTCGGTGTAGCCGACAACCACAAATTCCTGCCGGCGTTTGCATTTGAGCTTGATCCAGTCGCCGCTGCGGCGTGATACGTAGGCACTGCCAACACGTTTGCCGATAACACCCTCCATTTGCATCTCGCATGCGCTGTCCAGCAGTGCCTGCGGTGTTTCGGCGAAGTCTTGCGAATACCTGAGGGCCTCATCTTCATTGCGCGCCAGTATCCCGGACAAGGCTTCCCGGCGCTGTTCGACGGGCACCTCGCGCAAGTCCATGCCGTCGAGAAAGGGCATGTCGAAGAGGTAGTAGACAATATTGCCGTCGCGGCCCAGCTCAAAGGCATTTTGCAGGGCCTGGAAATCGGGAACGCCTTGCGCGTTGGCAACCACGATTTCGCCATCCAGCCACGCGGACTTCAAGGCCAGGCCGGCAATGGCTTCGGCCTGGCGAGGCAGCTTGTGCGTCCAGTCATGGCCGTTGCGGGTAAACAACCGCACCTTGCCCTTGTCCACCCGCGCCATGATGCGGTAACCGTCGAATTTGACTTCATAGCGCCAATCCCCCTCAGGGGCTGAATCCACCAGCGTGGCCAGTTCCGGTTTCAGACTTTCCGGGAGAGCGCTGGGCCGCGCATTGGCCAACTCTGGTTGTCCCGGTTTGGCCGGTGACGTAGACGATTTCTCGACGGGTTTGGACGCTGCCGGTTTAGCTGCGCGCTTCTTTTGCGCGACGGTGCGGCGCTGCTGTACGCCGGCTGAGATCTCGATCCAGGTCGGCGCGTGGTCGCTGGGGTGCTCTTCACCCCGGACCCAGGCGTCCACGCCGGCGTTCTTGAGGTGAGGGGCAAGCACCGGGTTCAGCAGCAGGTGGTCGATGCGCAAACCGGAGTTCTTCTGCCAATGCTGGCGGAAATAATCCCAGAACGTGTACACACGCTCTTGCGGGTACAAGTGTCTCAGCGAGTCGATCCAACCCTGGCTCAGCAGCCTTTGAAAGCATTCGCGGCTTTCTGGTTGAAGGAGTGCATCCTTGAGCCAGGAGCGGGGGTTGTAGATATCCAGGTCGGTGGGGACGACGTTGTAGTCGCCCGCCAGCACCACCGGGTGTTCGCTGGCTTGCAGCGTTTCGGCATGCGCAATCAGATGCTCGAACCACTTGAGCTTGTAATCGAATTTGGGACCTGGCTGCGGGTTTCCGTTGGGCAGGTACAGGCACCCGACGACAACCCTATGTACAGCCGCTTCAAGATAGCGAGACTGCGAGTCGTCCTGCGCGCCGGGCAAGCCTTTATGAATCAACAGGGGCTCGGAGTCGCGCGCCAGAATGGCCACGCCGTTCCACGCAGCTTGACCATGATGCAATGAGCCATAGCCCGCCGCCTCCAGATCGCTTGCCGGGAAAGCCTTGTCCTGGGCCTTCAGTTCCTGCAGGCACACAATGTCGGGGCGTTCTTTTTCAAGCCACTGCAGGAGGTTGGGCAGTCGCGTCCCTATGCCGTTGACGTTGAACGTGGCGATCTTGAGGTTGCGCATTGCGTCCATCCTCCCTTTATTCACATGGCTTTTAATCCGAGTGCCGCGAAGTGACGTGAGTTCATAATCGCTCCCGCAGAGAAATTTGGAACAACTGCCCCGACGGCCCAGTCATTTTTATGTACGACACAGTCCATAGGCAGAGGGGCCGGAATGAGCATCGCCACTTCAACTGTCGAGTTCCTGGAATCCAAGGGTTTAGTGATCACCACCGCTGAATCCTGCACCGCCGGCAAGATCATCACGCTGCTTTCGCAGATTGAAGGGAGCGGATCGTTCATAGACAGCGGCTACATTGTCTATTCGCCCGAAGCAAAACAGCGGCTGTTGAAGGTGCGCCCGTACACCATCGAAACGTTCAACTTGACCAGTTGCGAGGTGGCCAGGGAAATGGCCCAAGGTGCGTTGTGCGATAGCGCCGCTGACGTGGCCGTTGCAACGACTGGCATCCTGGGCCCGGATGACGTCGATGGCATCCCGGCCGGAACGATCTGCTTTGCCTGGGCTTATCGGGCCCCGCAGGGTTTGTGCCTGTTCAGTCGAAAGGAGCGTTTTATCGGCTCGCGCGAGCAGGTGCAGATGTACGCTGCGGAGTACGCACTCAAATGCCTGCCTTATTTCTACGATCGTGCGTGGGCCGGGGAGAGGGGGTGAAGGGCACAACTTTGGGTAAACATCGAGCGTGATTGGCCCGCACTGAGTGCGGGCTGTTTTTATGGACTTGATATCAGTATTAGAACGCCATGTTTATTCGGGCGGAGGCGGCGTATAGGGTTGTGCGACAAATGGAATATTCCCTGAGGGACGCCATCTCACATTTTCAAGCCCATAACGTTCAGCGAGCGGTTTGCTTATGCGTTTGATCTTATCGTTGCGCGACTTGGGGATGATACCTATCCCGGCATCGCAACATGCCCAGTGCCACGCCTCTTCATTGGTCATGGCTTCACTTCTTATTATGAAAGATTTAGGGGCGTGATGAAGTTCATACTCGATAATATATAACGTGTTTTTCATGTGAGCTCCTTCTGAATGTTGTCATCAAGTCAGAAAGTGTTCTGAGTTCGAAGCGGCTTTCCTTCGCGTTTCTTGATAGGGGCCTCGTTGCCTGGCTAGGAATGAATGAAGCTGCATACACATTCCGCCGGGATGACGGGCAATTCGATTGCATGGATGAGGCCGCTGGCCAGCGCCTGATGTGGATCAAGAATGCGCGGGGCGGCGATCAAGTAGTTTTCGGTGTCCAGCTTTTCAATGGCCTGCGCGGTTCGCTGCGCAACAATGCGCGCATACAACTGCAAGTCGTAGTCCAGGCTCATGGCGTACTCCGACATGCGCGAATGATCCACAGCGCCCTGTACATGCCAGTGAAACGGATGGAACAGGAACTTGCTGTGCTCGCACGCCGTTCTGCGTTCGCCCGCCAGGAAAATGATATTGCCCATGGATTCCACGGTGCCCAGGTTGTGCGTATGCACCGGAATCGGCAGGGCCAGTAAAAAGTTGTACATCGTGAAGCCATAACTGCACTCACCGCCCATGGTCGCGATGTTCACGATCAAGCCGGTCGCGTTCTGCTGGACAGCCAATGACGATTTTTCGATGAGTTGGCTGCAGGTCGACGCGTTGACCGGGCCTGTGAAGTTGATGATATGCAAAGGCATAAGGCACCTCTGAGTCAGGGATGGCTACCGTTGATGAATAACCAGCACTGCTACGGAGTTCGTTCACAGATGGGAGGTGTCTGTGAGGAGCGGACAGTGGCTTCCGCATGCTCGACAGTTTCCATCCGCTCATAACAATTCGGGGGGGTCGGCAGTGTCTTGGCGGCGTCTACCGCTCGCGTTTCACGGGCGGTCGCTGGTTGAGGGGCGTGTCGCTGAGGTTCGGGTGCCGCATGCATGGTGTGTTCTCCAGCTTGAAATGAAGGGGCAGCCCAGGCCGCCCCCCGTTTGGGTCACTTACGACTTGCGCCCGCCGCCATGGCTGTTCTGGCCACCTTTACGGCCAGCCTCAGAGGCTTTTTCACGATCATTGGCAAAGTTGCCGCCAGAGGCCTGGCCGCCTTTTTTGCCGGCTTCGGCAGCCTTTGCATGATCGTTGGCGAAATTTCCAGGATTCTTATTGCTGGTAGTCATGATAGATCTCCACAATGAGTTGTCGTTTCGCTAGTTGCACCTTGATGCAGCGAACATCTATTCGGATAAGCCTGCGCTGGCAATCGTTTTGATAATTTATGGAAATGCCGATAAACGGTAAAGAGCGGCTTAAAACTTATACAAAACGATTTAACTCACACCGCTTCGTATAACTTTTTCAAGCGCGCGATATTAAACTAGTAGCATGTTGCCGCTTCGCTTAGTGTGAACGACGGCGTTTAAAAATAATGAACCCTGCCAGTTTATGCATGACCTAACGCTGCATAACCCGGAGGTGTCCCATGCAAACCACTTACTTTTGGATAGGCTTGGCCGTTGTTCTCATACTCCTCGATTTGTGGATCATCAACAGCGTCTGGCGCAGTGACGACCCCTCTGGGCGCAAGGCAGGCTGGACCGCGATAGTGGTGCTTTTGCCGTTTTTAGGCGCGGCAATATGGGCCATTGCCGGCCCGCGCGGCGTCACCAAGGGGCCGTCCTCGCCCGAACACAGCAAGGGCTGAATGCAGGCTGCCTATGAAAACCCCTGCACCTGACGACTGGCAGAGCCGTACCTATCCCGTGGAGGAAGACATGACCTTGCAGCGCAAGGTCTGGCGCTTCGAACGGGTGGGTTGGTATGCGCTGGTGTTGCTGATGGGGCTGACCTTGGCCGGGCTGTTTTCAAAAGGCCCGTTGAGTACCGGCCAGGCGCGTAGCGCGGATGGGCAGCTGCACGTGGAGTACCAACGGTTCCTGCGCAACGGCTCCTCCGACGGGCTGGTGATTCATCTGCAAGGCCAGGCACGCGAAACCCTGGAAGTTGAAATCAGCGGCGAACTGTTACGCGGTTTCAATATTGAAATGCTGCAGCCGCAACCGCTCAAGGCCAGCACTGCCGGCGAGGGCGTGAAGCTGTGGGTGCTCAGTGATGACAAAGGCCAGGCGACGCTGCACTTGACCGTGCGCAGTGACGGCGTGGGCAGTTTTGAAACCAGGGTGTCCCGTGCAACGGGGGCCTCGGTACACCTCTCACAATTCATTTATCCCTAGGGGCAACGATGGATTCGGTCTTGCGTGCTGTCGCGATCTACCTGGTGCTGATGGTCCTGTTCAAGATCGCGGGCCGGCGTTCCCTGGCGGAACTCACCACCTTCGACCTGGTGTTATTGATGGTGATTGGCGAGGCGACCCAGCAGGCGTTGTTGGGCGACGATTTTTCGTTGACCAATGCTGTGCTGGTGATCGTCACGTTGATCGCAATCGATATCGGCTTCTCATTGCTCAAGCAGCGTTCCCGCTCGTTCTCGCGCCTGCTCGATGGCGGGCCGACGGTGTTGGTCGAACAGGGACGCGTGCTGCATAAGCGCCTGAAGCAGGCGCGACTGGACGCAGACGACATTCTTGAAGCCTCCCGCTCCGCTCAGGGCATTGTCGACATCAGCCAGATCAAATTCGCGATCCTTGAGCGCAATGGAAAAATTTCAATCATTCCCTATGAGCCAGCCGAGGAGGCCACGCCGATGCAGACGCAATCCACTCCCACTCAAGCCGGGACCGACACTCCTGAACAACTGCCGGAAAAAGACATCGGCCAGGGGCTCACCGATGACGAACGCGTGTCCAGGGAAGGCGAGGGCAACGCGGATTCAAACGGTGACGGCGCACGGGTGACACCGGGCCCGGAAGACGAAAAACGCTTGAAGCCTTGACCCCCGCGCCCTTGGTCAGACCTTGGCGCACACCGATGGAATTATTGAGCAGGGGGCGGCTCTCTCCTTATAGAAGCGCCAAAAAGCGTCGCGTACCAGGTATTGGCATCCGCCGAGACCGGAATAAAAAATTGTGGATGGACCACTTATGACTGTCTTTCAAACCCTGCAAAGTGCATCTCAGTGGCAGCATGAAGGCCCGTTGCGCAGTGAGTACCAACGCCTGCTCACCGATTGGGACACGGGGGCCGCGCAATCGGCGGCAGATTTTCTGCAGGCGCAGCTGGCTCAGGTCAGCACCACTGAAGACACTTCATTGCCCGCGTCGCCCGAGCAACTGATGAGTTGGGTCGAACTCAATTGCACCGCTGTGGCCGAGCAATATGCGCAGTATTTGCAAGAGCGGCAGCAAGGCGGCGGCCGCAGGTATTTCCAGAACAAAGCCCATGCCCTGTACTTCCTGCAGTGCGTGGCGCCGACTAAACAAGTCGATGGTGCCTGGCTCTACGGGGTACTCACCCACTGGCAGGATTACCGCTATGACGGGCTTGTGACCACCTACCTGGAAGAGCTCGGCGATGGGGAACCGACGCAAAACCATGTGTCGATTTACCAACGCCTGTTGGCCGAGCAAGGCTGTGACGGCGATTTCGGCTGGCAGGATCAGCACTTTCACCAAGGCGCCATTCAGTTGGCCCTGGGGCAGAGCGCCGCATCGCACATGCCGGAGATCCTGGGCTACAACCTGGGTTATGAGCAGCTGCCGTTGCACCTGTTGATCTGCGCTTATGAGCTCAAGGAACTGGGCATCGACCCCTATTATTTCAGCCTCCATGTCACCATCGACAACGCCAGCAGCGGTCATGCCCGACGCGCCGTGCAGGCAGTGCTGGGGTTGATGCCGAACGGCATGGATGCAACCGAATACTGGCAGCGGGTACGCCGTGGTTATCAGTTGAACGATCTGGGGCTGGGCACTACCGCGGTGATCCAGGCGTTCGACCTCGAACACGAGCTGGTGGCAATGCTTGAACGCAAGCGGCCGTTTGCCCAGCACATGCATTCGGACTACTGCCGCTTTGAAGGCAAGACCGTCAACCAATGGCTGGCCCAGCCCGGCCAAGTGCGCGGGTTCTTGCAGGCCCTTGAGAACAAGGGTTGGATCAAGCGAAACCAGGCTCCCGAAGACAGTCGTTTCTGGCAGTTGATCGAGGGCGCGGGCGCTGCGATGTTCGGCGTCTTCAGCGGCTATGAAAAACAACTGCTGCGTGACTGGATCGCCGGAGATTGGCACGACGCCAGCGCGATTGCACGCCCACGCCCGGTGCGGCCGGTGTCGTCAGGCACCCACGAGCCTACGCCGGATGACCCGGAAACCTGCGCCTTGCGCCAGGCCCTGGCGCGGCACAACGGCGAGCGGCAGTTGGACCTGTTGTTACCGTGGCTGGCGCCTCACCGCCATCATCGTCCCGCCGGTTTGTATGCGACCCGGCGCTTTATTGAATTGCGCGCGAGCCTGCGCTGATCGACAAGGAAGCCTGACCATGGTCGACTCGCTGTTGTGTTCAACACCCCCTGTGTCATCGGCTCAAGCGCAGGCTGACCGGGCGCTGTTGCGCCTGGGCCGCCGTTTGCAGGCCGAGGACTATCACTTCATCACGCCCACGCCTCTGACTCACCAGCGCGTCATTGCGCGGTGGGACAACGCACCGGCCAGCGACCTGCGCGGGATTTTCGGTTGGTCACGGCCATTCGATACGCAGGTGTTCGAGGCAGCCGAGCTGCAGGAGCTGCAACAGGCGGGGATTATCGTCAAGGCGCACAGCCGTTGGCACAGTACGGTGCGTTGGTCGAGCCTGGGGCCTTTGTTGCTGGCGCATTCGGCGTTTCCGACCGAGGAGGCCGATTCGGTGTTTTTCGGCCCCGACACTTACCGTTTTGCCCGTGTGATTGAAGCCTGCCTGCGCCAACGCTTCGCGCCGATTCGCCGGGCCGTGGACATCGGCTGCGGTTCAGGCGCCGCTGCCTTGCTGGTGGCGCGTGCCCGTCCTGAGGCAGAAGTGTTCGCGGTGGACATCAACCCGAAGGCGCTGCGCCTGAGTGCGGTCAACGCCGAATTGGCCGAGGTGCCGAACGTCAGCGTGTACCACAGTGATGTACTCGACAGCGTCGACGGCCGCTTTGATCTGATCCTCGCCAACCCACCCTATATGAAGGACAGCCAGCAGCGCGCCTATCGCCATGGCGGCGGTGAGCTGGGTGAAGCGCTGTCGCTGCGCATCCTGCGTGAAGCCTTGCCCCGCCTGGAGCGCGACGGCACTTTGCTGCTCTACACCGGCGTGGCAATGGTGGAGAGTCGTGATGTGTTTCTTGAAGCCGCTCGCGCCATGCTGACCGGCGATGAGTTTGGCTGGACCTACGAGGAGCTTGACCCCGATGTGTTCGGCGAAGAGCTGGAGCAACCAGGCTATGAGCGTGTCGACCGCATCGCTGCGGTGGCGCTCACTGTGACTCGGCTGAGCTGAGTGCCCATGGATCACGTACAGCGCTTCGGCATCGAAGAAGAATATTTCATCACCGATTTGCACAGCCGGCGCATGCTCGCCGAACCGTCAGCCGAAGTGCTCGCGGTGTGCCGCGAGGCGATTGGCGAGGGCTTTTCCTATGAGATGTTCCAGGGCCAGGTCGAGGTCGCATCGCCGGTGTTTACCGACGCCGCAGAGGCTGCGGCTTACCTTGGCCGGGTGCGCCGCGAGTTGAGCCAGGCACTGGCCGAGCATGGGCTGGGCTTCATATGCAGCGGCGCGCACCCGTTGGCCGATTGGCAGGCGCAACGCGCTACGCCCCAGGCGCATTTCCAGCGCTTGTTCGAGGAGTTCCAGAGCGTCGCGCAGCGCAGCGTGCTCAGTGGGCTGCATGTCCACGCCGAGATCCCGGTGGGGGTGGACCGCATCGCCGTGTTGAACGAGGTGCTTCCTGAGTTGCCGATGCTCTTGGCCCTCAGCGTTTCGTCGCCGTTGTGGCAGGGCCAGCCCAACGGCTATTGCAGTTATCGGCAGGTGGTCTGCGATGAATGGCCACGCATGGGCATTCCTGAATATCTGCCGGATGAGCCGAGCTTCGAGCGCTACCTGAATATGTTGAAGCGTAGCGGGGTGTTGGCCGATGACGCGAATGTGTGGTGGGGTTGCCGACCCTCGTCGAGCTACCCGACGCTGGAGTTGCGCATGACCGATGCGTGCCCGCGCTTGAGCGATGCGCTGGCCTTGGCCGGGCTGTTCCGGGTGATGATCAAACACGCCTGCCAGCTACCGGCCCCCGGCAGCCAGTACAGCCTGGAGCAGCATTGGTTGCTCAAGGAAAACCGCATTCAAGCGCGACGCTGGGGACGCCATGCGCGCTTTGTACTGGCGCCGGACACAGAGCCCGTATCGCTTGAACAATGGCTGGTGCTGGCGCAGCAAGAATGGGGCGATACCGCTCGTGCGGTGGGCGAGGAGGGCGTGTTCGAGCAGATACGGCAAATGCTGCGCGACGGCACCAGTGCCGAGCGTCAGCTACGTGCCTTCGATGCGCCGGGCGCGTCTGCCTTGCAACGCGGGCAAGCGGTGGTTGATCTGTTGTTGGAAGAAAGTTGCCAGCGCTTATAAGACGAAAATTGATCAGGTTACTTATCGGCACAAAGCACACGGAAATATGCAATAACCAGTCTTAGGTCGCGATATTTAAAGTTGAAACACAAGCGCGAGCACAGTCACTCAAGCGTGCTGCCCACCGAACTAAATGAATGCACTAAAACCAATTATAAAAACAAATCAGCATGTCGATCATTTAAATAGCAGTAAGGTGCCCAAGCCGCTTATGCCTTGCGCAATATAGCGTGAGGCCTCGGTGAAGACTATGCCAGACCGAAACCGAAGGGGCGGCAAAGCCGCCCCCATGCACGGTCACTCAAGAACCCGATTTACGGCCACCGCCGTGGCTCTGTTGGCCGCCCTTGCGCCCGGCTTCAGAGGCTTTTTCGCGATCATTGGCAAAATTGCCACCTGACGATTGGCCGCCTTTTTTCCCGGCTTCGGAAGCCTTTTCGCGGTCATTGGCAAAGTTACCCGAGTTTTTATTACCTGTAGTCATGATAATTCTCCAGTCACTAAGTTGGCGCTTCGTTAGTTGCCCGTTTCGCAACGGACATTTACTCCGATATCGGGCGATGGAAAAACGTTTTACAAATTTCGGGATGTGGCGACGAACGGCGATTAATACTGAAAACTTATACAAAAATGATCTTCGCTTGCCGCTTCGTATAAGTTTTGCAGGGACGAAACAGAGGTGTTACCGGTAATGGCTACTTAATCATTGCAGCCTATCGATAACTTACGGCCGTTCGTCCTTCGCGTGGCACTTGAAACTTTCGCAAGATTCCAAATGAGTTCATACGCGCACACAGGAGACGCTTGCCATGAACCACGACTCATCCAATGGCCAAGACCAACCGTTTGAAGAATCGCCTGCACCGAATGAGGACGGTTGCGTCCTGGGAACGGCGGGGCGCAACGAAGATCCCAACGCCACGACTGACTGGGACCATCCCGACGACACCTGCGCTGAAGATGCCCAACAGCCGCCCAACTCCGGCAAGGCCCGCGAGGCCGCGTTGCCGCCCAATGGCACGCCTGGGATCGACACCGTGCCTGCGCCGCAAAAGCACCGCGCCGATTGAACGCGAGCGCTCTAGAACGCCGCTTCGCTTGAAGCTCGGCGCTTGACCGCTGGTCGCAGCACCGGGGTTTATTTTGAAATTATTCAACCGGCGGTTGCTTCACATGAAGGTAGGGCGAGTGTCCGCAACGGGCGCCGCCCCCTTCCTGAGCTGAGGAGATTTGTTCATGTTTCTACATAACAAGCGACTTCAATACACCGTACGCGTCGCCGAGCCCAACCCGGGCCTGGCGAACCTTTTACTCGAGCAGTTTGGCGGCGCCCAAGGCGAGTTGGCAGCGGCCTCCCGCTATTTCACCCAAGCCCTGTCGGAAGACGACCCAGGGCGTAAAGACTTGTTGATGGACATCGCCACTGAAGAACTCAGCCACCTGGAAATCGTCGGCTCGATCATCGTCATGCTCAACAAGGGCGCCAAAGGTCGCCTTGCGGAAGGCGTGGAGGAGGAGGGTGAGTTGTACCGCTCGCTGAACGGTGCCGGCAATGATTCCCACATCACCAGCCTCTTGTACGGTGCCGGTGCGCCGCTGATCAACAGCGCCGGGGTGCCATGGAGCGCCGCCTACGTTGACACCATCGGCGAGCCCACTGCCGACATGCGCTCCAATATCGCCGCGGAAGCCCGCGCCAAGATCGTCTACGAGCGATTGATGAACGTTACCGACGACCCAGGCGTCAAGGATGCGCTGGGCTTTTTGATGACGCGCGAAATCGCCCACCAGATTTCCTTTGAAAAGGCCTTGCATGCGATCCAGCCGAACTTTCCCCAAGGCAAGTTACCCGGCAAGCCTGAGTTCGCACAGGTCTATTACAACATGTCGCAAGGTGCGGAAAGTGTGCGCGGCCCATGGAACCAGGGCGACGATTGGGAATTCGTCGAGTCCCCTCAACCGGCGGTCGACGGTGGCGATGGAACGGCCAGTGTGCAGCTGGACGAGGCAGACGAAGCCGTGCTGGCTGCGATGAAAATCCGCACGGTGTCAGACCCCCCTCAGCGATCCGATCACCGGCGCCGACCTGGGCATGGGGTTGCAGCCCAAGCCCGAGTTCTGACCCAAGCCCCGTGGCGAGGGAACCAGCCCCTCGCCACGGGTTGCTATCGTGCGGCACGGTTATCCGATTAACCGCACATCCATCTGAACTTCCCCTCCCGACGCACCCTCGCAACATTAATCACGACTGGAGAAAACACGATGAATCACTATCCAAAACCACCGTTCAACACCCAGCAACAGCCGGTGCCCGGTGAACAGCGCAAGATGGACCCGATGCCCGATTGTGGTGAACAGACCTACAAAGGCTCAGGCCGGCTTGCCAACAAAATCGCCTTGGTCACGGGCGCGGACAGCGGCATTGGCCGTGCGGTGGCCATCGCGTTCGCCCGTGAAGGCGCGGATGTGGCGGTTTCTTACCTGGACGAGCATGAAGACGCCAAGGAGACCGCACGCTGGGTCGAGGCGGCGGGGCGGCAATGCCTGCTGTTGCCCGGCGACTTGGGCAACGCGCAGCAGTGCACGGCGATCGTCAACGATACCGTGGAGAAGTTCGGGCGTATCGATGTGCTGGTCAACAATGCAGCCTTCCAGATGACCTACCAATCGCTGGAAGACATTCCCGACGAGGACTGGCTGAAAACCTTCAACGTCAACGTCACCGCGATGTTCCGCATATGCAAGGCCGCGCTGCCGCACATGGCCAAAGGCAGCTCGATCATCAACACCAGTTCGGTCAATTCCGACATGCCCAACCCCACGCTGTTGCCGTATGCCGCGAGCAAAGGCGCGATCGCCAACTTCACCGCGGGCCTGGCGCAAATGCTCGGCGAGCGCGGTATCCGCGTTAACAGCGTGGCTCCCGGACCCATCTGGACGCCGTTGATCGTGTCGACCATGACTGAGGATCAGGTGAAAAACTTCGGCGGCAACACACCGCTGGGACGCCCCGGTCAACCGGTCGAAGTGGCGCCCATCTACGTACTGCTGGCATCGGACGAGGGCAGTTATATTTCCGGCGAACGCTACGGCGTGACGGGGGGCAAACCGATTCTCTGAATGAACACCGCCCTGGGGAGGCAGAGCTCGACCAGGGCGGTGTTAAAAACCGAATCAGGGGCCTTGAAATCGCTAGGGCTGACGGTTATTTGCGCCGCGCCCGGTGGATACGCATCCATTCTCGATAGGCCGCGGTCCGCTGCGCATCCGCGAGCCGCTTGGCTTCGGTGAAGCGCGCCCATGTCTGTGCATCACCGCTGTACGACTCAATGATTTGGTAGGCTTGCGCATCCAGTCGATCGGCTTCGAAAAACATCTGGTTGTTGCGCTCGACCTCGTCCTCACGCTCTTGTGTGCTGGTGTAACCCAGTGTCTGGCTGTTGATCATGTCAAGCCTCCGCCCATTGAATCTGCTGCGCAGTACTCCAGCGTACGTCGCTGATGCCGTATTTCTCCGCCATGGGTTTGGAGACTCGCTTGAGGGCTTGCCGACCAAATCTGGGGATGATAGCTACCCCTGCATCGCAACTGGCCCAATGCCAAGCCTCGGCATTGTTCATTTGCGCCGCCCGTACGATGAAAGACTTTGGTTCGCCGTGGAGCTGATATTCAATAGTGAATAGATCGTTGTGTTTCATGAGGCCTCCCTATGCTCATGAAGTACAGATATTTGACGTCAAAAAAAATTCAAAAGAATTGTCCAACAATTCGATAGGTGACCCGATCACCTCTCGATGCTCAATCATCCACTGTGAAAGTTACCCAACCGCCTGCATCTGCGGGCCGCTCGATCTCGGCGATGACACCGCTGACGGAGGTTCCGTCGGGCAAGTTGACGGTGACAAAGTTGGGGTGCCCCGGCCACTCCAACGGGCTATCGAAATTCAATCGCGCAACGGTCGGCTTGCCACTGCTGGTCAGTTGGATCTCGACCGATTCATTCAGGCATTCATCCGAAGGTGTCCCCAGATGGCGCGAGGCAGTTATCACGCTGGCAGTACCTTGGAAGTCGTAAGACATGCTGGATTACCTCATGTAAGGGGGCCGTTGCCCCCGAGTTGGGATTTTGCGGTAGAGAAGGGCGCGGCGATGATCGTTCCATCCAAAAGCACGAGTGGTGCTATCGGTGGTGATGGGCCTTCAGCGTCGGATCGGTGATCTGGATAACGTCACCCTGGCGCCATGCGTCTGCACCGGGGGCGATGGGAGGCGCAATGATGTCGGCGCGAGCCTGCTTCTTTTCGGCGCTGTCGATTCGCATACGCTGATCGCGTTCGGCAACCATGCGCGGGTCGGCCTGGCCTTCGGCGGTAAACCCCATCATCAACTGAGGCACGCCCAGTGGCAGGCGTTTATCGAGATCGGTATGCCAGGTGTGCCAAGTCTTGCCGTAGGTGTGCACCAGTTTTTCCATGAGGGCGTGCTCGGCCACTTCGGGGATCCCCGGCGCGACCAGTTGCCCTGACTTCACTTCATGCACGTGGCTGTGCCACAACGCCTTTTCAGGGGCCGGCAGGGTGTTGAACAGCGGCTCACTGATGATGTATTCCACGCCCATCAGCTTTGCATCCTTGCGATTGCCGTCGTAGATCACGCACTGGATCACTTCTTCGTTGAGGATCGCGCAGTAGTGGTGGGCTTCCATTTGTACGTCGGGGTGGCCGTTGTAGAAGTGAAAACCGTCCAGGTAGGCGTTCAACGCATCCACGGGCGGCCGCGACTGGAGCATGGCTGCGCCGGTGTCCAGTGTGCGGGTAGAGGGCATTGTCGGTTTGCCGGGTGCCACCACATTCGACGGCGAGTCATTACCCGCGCAGGCGCCGAGCAGGGTGAAGGTTGCGGCCCAGGAAAATGATTTGGCCATGCGGGTTGCTTGGGTAGGGGTCATCGCAGGTTCCATCCTCTTGTCGTATTTCAAGCTGCAGGAGTGCAGCCAGATCTGACGCTGTGGTCGTTGGAAAACCTGTGGGCGTGTGCGTTCAAAACGCTTTCGCTTGAACACTGCGGGATTTGAAAGGTCGTTTTTAGCGTGGCGTTGACGGCGCACTCATGTATCCGCAAAGGAGGGAGCCATCCCATGCAAAACAGCGAAAACCCATCCTCGGCGTTACTCACCCGGTTATTGCGTGCACGCGGGCCGGGCGGCCAGGAGGACGAAGTGCGTGCCATTTGCCTGGAGAGCCTGCAGCCGCTGTGTGACGAGGCCTGGGTTGATGCAGCGGGCAATGTGATCGGGTTGATCAAGGGCGCACAGGGCGATGGTGAGCGCGGCCGGGCAGTCAAAGTCATGGCGCACATGGATGAGATCGCCATGGTGGTCAAGCGTGTCGAAGCCGATGGCACCCTGCGGGTGACGGCGCTCGGCGGGGCCAATCCGATCAACTTCGGGGTGTGCCCGGTGGACATCCTGGGCGATACGCATAGCTTGCCGGGCGTGCTGTCCTACGGCTCGATGCACGCCACCAACAATACGTCTCAAGGCGCTGATGTGTTAGCCGGCGACGTGCACTGGAACGACGTCCATGTGATCACTCGATGTTCGGCCGAGGCCTTGCGCGCGCAGGGTATTCGGCCGGGTAGCCGTGTGGTGTTGAGCCGTCATTGGCGTGAGCCCTTCCGAGTGGGAGATGCGATTGCCGCGCACTTCCTGGATGACCGCGCGCCCATCGCCGCCGTACTGCACGCGGCCCAACGCCTGCAAACGCGCCGGCAAGCGGTGAGTCGCGATATCTACCTGGTCTTCACCACGCTCGAAGAGGAATGCAATGCCGGAGCCATGTACGCCGCTGCCACGCTGCCAGGCGATACCACTCTGGCGGTGGAGGTGGGGCCGGTCATGCAGGAATACGGCACACGCTTGGGGGTTGATCCGATCATTAACACCGGGGACCAGAAGGGCTATTACACCAGGGCCGTGGTCACGGGCCTGGCTGCTGCCGCAGAACGCTGCGGCTACAGCCCGCAATATGCGTTGCTGGTGGACTTTGCCTCGGACGCCAGTGCCGTCATGAGTAACGGCACGTCTGCCAAGGCCGGCTGTGTGGCCATTCCCACGGAGAATACCCACGGCTATGAATTGATCGTGGACGGGGCAATCGAAGCCTGCGCGGCGACCTTGGTGGAGTTCCTGACCACCCCATGAACGGCGCTACCGAGGTTGCGGCTCGATATCCAACAGCAGATCGCCGCCGGGCAGTGGCTCGGCGTGCTGTACCACGCCACGGCAGGCGCTGCCGTGCCATTCAAAGGCAATGCTGTGGGCGCGTTTCAGCTGCGACGGCCATGGCGGGGCGAGCTGTAGCTGGAAGCCGGGCGCCTTGTCGATCTTCTGCGCCAGGCACTCGGTAGTGAGTGCATTGACCCCGAACAGCGTGTCCAGCAGGTATTCAATTGTGATCGGCTGCTGCGTCGTGTCCATAGCGTTCGACATAGGAGTTCCTCGTGTTATCAGCTCCAGAGGTGAAAGCAGGGAAGGCTGCCCAAACAGGAACAGAGAGACTCGGTGATGAATAATTCAGATTTTTTGAGCGTTCATCCAGAGCACCGCTCGTCAGACTTGATGCGATTTTCTTGAACATACGAATTGCTCTCCCGGACAGATTAAACATGTGCTGACGAAAACTTCTTTTCGTCTTGCTTCTGGGAGAACGCAATGAAAGCCATCGTTTATAACGGCCCTCGTGACGTCAGCGTGCAAAATGTTCCGGATGCCAAAATCGAGAAACCCACCGATATTCTGGTGCGAGTCACCACCACCAATATCTGCGGATCTGATCTTCACATGTATGAAGGCCGTACTTCGTTTGAAACGGGAAGGGTGTTTGGCCACGAGAACCTGGGGGAGGTCATTGAAATTGGCTCTGGTGTAGATCGAGTCAAGGTCGGTGACCGGGTGTGCTTGCCTTTCAATATCGGCTGCGGGTTCTGTGAAAACTGTGAAAAAGGCCTGACCGGATTCTGCCTGACGGCTAATCCGGGCACTGCGGGCGCTGCCTATGGGTTCGCCGACATGGGGCCTTATCAGGGCGGCCAGGCAGAATTGCTGCGGGTGCCGTATGGCGATTTCAACTGCCTGGTGTTACCCGAAGATGCGCAAGAGCGCGAAGAAGATTACGTCATGCTCTCCGATATCTTCCCGACAGGCTGGCACGCCACTGAATTAGCCGGCCTGTTGCCGGGCGAAAGCATTGCCATCTACGGCGCCGGCCCGGTGGGCTTGATGGCCGCGCACGCAGCCATGATCAAGGGCGCGTCCCAGGTGTTCGTGGTCGACAATCAACCTGATCGCTTGAAGCTGGCGGCCCAGATGGGCGCAACGCCGATCAACGCGCTGGAAAAAGAAGCCGTGGATCAGATATTGAACCTGACCCAGGGCAAAGGTACCGATCGTGGTTGTGAGTGCGTCGGTTATCAATGCTGCGACCGCCACGGTCATGAAGCCAATCACCTGACCATGAATAATCTTGTGGCCTCGACCAAGGCGACTGGCGGAATCGGCGTCGTCGGCGTGTTCGTACCACAAGACCCGGGTGCAAAAAATGAGCTGGCGAAGGAGGGCAAGATGGCCTTCGATTTCGGTGCATTTTGGTTCAAGGGCCAGCAGATCCGGACCGGGCAGGCCAACGTCAAAGCCTACAATCGCCGTTTGGCCGAGCTTATCTATCACGGACGTGCAAAGCCGTCGCAGATCATCTCTCATCGCCTCACACTCGCTGAAGGGCCAGAGGCCTACCAGCATTTCGACGCGCGTGACGATGGCTGGACGAAGGTTGTGCTCAAACCCGCAGCTTAAGCAGGGGGCAGGGCACACTGATTACGGGAGAACTATCATGAAAAAGCTCTATCTGTGTTTGGGCTTGTGCAGCGTATTCATGCTTCATGGGTGTTTTGACAATGCCGATAATGCGACGAAGAAAAACTCCAGTGGAACCAAGTCTTCTGTGCAGATGCAGGAGGGCAAGGCAGACGAGAGCAAGCAATAGCTGGGAGGCTTCGGGCAATTCTATAACTCAACTAAATAGTCATTTAGTTGAGTTATAGAATCAGCTGTTCTTGACGGGAGAGGGCACAGGATTAGATTCCGCCCTGCGAAGAGCGTCAATCAATGCACGAAGGGCGACTGACACATGACGGTGCCCGGAATAATAGAGGCACAGTCCCGGCATTGAAGGGCACCAATCATCCAGCACGCGCTCAAGCCGGCCATCGGCCAGGGCGTCCAGTACCAGATGCTCGGGCACGAACGCGATGCCTATGCCATCCATGGCCGCTTCGACCATAAAAGGCTGATCGGTCAACGTGAGCGGACCGTTGACGTTGATGCTTTCCTTGCAGCTTCGGCGTTCAAATTCCCAGCGATAAATCGCGCCGCTGTCGAATCGAAACCGGATGCAGTCATGCTGATGAAGATCCTGCGGCGATTGCGGGCGTCCACGTGCGGCAAAGTAACCCGGTGATCCTACTGCGGCGAAACGTATGTCTTCAGTCAAACGAATAGCAATCATATCTTGCGGCACGGCTTCAGCCAGCCGGATGCCCGCATCGAACCCATCGGCGGTGATATCGCTGAGTTTGCCATCAGTCACCACATCGAGGTGAATCGACGGATGCTCGCGTAGGAAGCGGGCAAGCACCGGACGAAAGACCATGCGAATAGCGCCTTCACTCGCATTGATCCTGATGGTGCCACTGGGAACCCCACGATTATCATCGGCTTCCTGCATGGCGTCGGCGATTGTAGACATCGCCGGAGAGAGCTTTTTAGCCAGGCGTTCGCCAGCCTCGGTAAACGACACGCTGCGTGTGGTTCGATTGAACAGACGCACACCCAGCCGCTGTTCAAGTGTCTTCATCGAATGGCTGACCGCCGACGGCGTTATATCCAGTTCCAACGCCGCCGCACGGAAGTTGAGATGTTTTGCCGCTGCGAGAAATACCGTCAGCGTGAAGAAATCCACGCCTTTGAGTTGATGAGCGTTGTTCATGTATTTATCAAGTATTGTGGCCATATTCGCACCAGTGAGTATCCCATAAGCTGGACCTGCTCACGACTATGGAGGCGTAAATATGTCCACGCACGGCAACTACACAGCTGAAAAACTAACCTTCAACTCCCACGGCGACAGCGTCGTCGGCGTACTTTACCGGCCTAAAGGGAAGGGACCTCATCCGGTGGTTGTACTCCTGGGGCCTTATTCGTTTTCCAAAGAACAGGCCCCGACCCAATACGCAACTCGACTTGCAGATGAAGGGTTTGCGGCGCTCGCATTCGACCCCCGTACCGTCGGTGAAAGTGGAGGAATGCCGCGGCGCCTGGAAAACCCGAAGATGAAAAACGAAGACGTCGTATCGGCGCTGGATCACTTGCTCACGCGACAGGATATCGACCGCAAACGCGTGTTCCTGCTGGGTATTTGCCAGGGCGGGCCCGAAATGCTGGACATCGCCTCTTATGACGACCGGATAAGCGCCGTTGCATCCATCACGGGTTATTACCGCGACCGTGAAACCGACCTGTTCATGCTTGCAGCCGGCGTCAGCGAAAATCCGTTTGACCCGGCGACTGCACCCACGACCGAACAATTGGAAGCATTGCTCGCCGCACGACTGGAGCGTGCGCGTGATGCCAAGCGTCGCTACGAAACCACTGGTGAAGTCGTCTACCAACCGCTGGTCTGTGCGGAACTGGGCGATCCGGTACTTGGATCCGACGCAGGTCTACCAGGCCCATTAGTGTGGAGCTGGTATGGCCCATGGACGCTCAAAGGCTGGGAAAACCGCTATGCAATCATGAGTGACCTGGACCATTTCGATTACACCACGGTGCCAGGCGTAGCCAAACTCAAGAAGCCGGCACTTGTAGTGCATTCGGACACCTGCATGAACCCGGCGGCAGCACGTCGACATTTTGAATCTATTCCCACCGCAGACAAAAAACTGATCTGGGAGAACGGTACTCATCATTTCCAATATTACGAACAGCCTGATGTGGTTGATCGTACGGTGGGTCACGTTGTTGATTGGTTTCAAGAGTACTCGCATTGATTCCTGGGATGGTATGAAGCGAGCGTAATGTGCCGGAAGGGAATCCGGCGCGTTGGCGGAATGCCGTTTTGCGGGTGGTAGTATTGGATGAAAAGCATTGAGCAGAGTCCCTAGTGAGATGTTCCGATGGTTCGCATAATGTATATTATGTTAAATACTGTATCCGAACGGAACTTCCCTCGAGCTATCCAATGCTACTATCCCCTGGGACCGTTGCGAATCGTGGACAAAACGAGTCATCGCTTCCCTGAAAACCCCGAAAATAAAGGTTTTAGGTTGTTGCCTAGAACTAAAGTTTGCCCCCTCGCAGACGCCGTGCTGCTCTCAGTTACGGCGCCCAAACCGGCAGTTTCGAGCTCCCTGGTTTATCGATGATGATCGCCAGGCTTTGCTTGGCCCGAGTAGCTGCAACATAAAAGGCAGCCGCTGAAGTTGATTCCAAACAGATCTGTTTCTGAATGAAGGACTTTATTGGAGCCGTAGGCATGATTAGCACACGCTCGAATGTGGCGCCTTTCGACACTTTGAAATTCATGAAGTCCAACGGGAACTCTTTGCCAGAAGCTATAGTGCTGCGTAGGCATTGAGGCCTGTACCGTTCAACGTATTGGTTGACATGCTTGGAGTGCAGCAAGTACACGCCATCATGCTCAGACGCTAAGTGGTTCTCTGACGTTGTTTCTGGAAAGCCCCATGACGCATCAAAAATGGAATCAGAGAATGTCGCTATCTCAGTTCGGCAGCGGTAAGTCGTGGTCGCATACTCAATGCTAAGCAGCCCTCCCTTTTCGCGTGCAAGGAACCATTCAAGTGCACCTGCATACCCATATTGTTTATTTTTCTGTCCCCGAGGATTTGTTGAGAGCACCGCTTGGCGCACGTCACCAACCATGCGGACGTCGATCCGCGACTCAAGTAATTCATGGACGATTTCCCAATCGTAGCCACTGAGATCTTGTACCTCGTCGATCAGAATTTCGTCGTAGAGGCACTCAAGTCTACGTATCAACGCTGGGGTGGCCGCCATAAGCTCCCGCGCGAGGCGGCCGAGTTCGCATGCGTAGATCTGGTTGCTACCATCCATGAATCTCTGCTTGTCCTTCGCGTACATGCTAGGGCGACCTTCGAAGTTGAAGCCCCCTACCCGCTCCCCCGGGAATTTGAATGGCAGGAACGGTTTTAAAAAGTGGCGAAGCAAGAATGTGTACCAGCCCAGAACCTCGAGGTTGTGGCGATCGCCGACCTGGGTGCCGAGGCGATGGATCAGTTCCTGCTGATTCGTCTGGGTGAACGTGACAATGAGCACACGCCGATCGGTAGGTAACTCTTTGCAGTGATCGACCAGTCCTTGAGTTTTTCTACCACCAGCGACAGCCAAGGTCAGAAGGTTAGGCATTGTGGATGAACTCCGCAGCGGCCTTCATGTAGGCCGGTGGGCTGAGCACCTCAGTCGACTCAGCCAGTCGAATTGCCCCTTCTGTTTTCTCGCGCGCCATCCAGGTCAATAGGGTCACTGCTGCGGTGATACCTAGCATCTTGCGCAACTGAGACTCGCCGTTCGCGGTGATGAGCTGGGGTTCGAGCGTGGTGCCGTCAGCGACGGTGCCGATGAACAGCTCTCTGCGATTCACGTCAAGCCACTTTAGAACCGGAGTACGTAGGTCGATTGGGTCAACGCCGTCGTTGTCGCGCATCACTGCCACAGGTTTGTTGATCGCTGCGCAAAGCTCAAGGCATCGCGCCAGTGCCAGTCCACGCATGCTGATGACATCTATCCCGTGGGCCATCGGGCGTGCGCCGAAGCAATCGTTGTAGACGCGTTCGAATATGATTTCGTCGGATGGCCCCTCGACCAAGACGACTTTTTTCGCTAGCACTAAGCGGAGGGTGTCGTAGCCAGGCAGCTTCTGAAAGTAGCTCACTGTATCCGGATCAAGTTCTGTGATTTTGGACGCACTGTTGCGGTGAAGAAGCAGCAATGCATCGAGGCCGAGCCGGTTCAACACGTAGGTGCTGTGAGTCGAAATGAAAAGCTGCTGCTCTTCCGTCGCCAAATCTTCAATGCGATTGAGTAGGGTTGTTAGGCTGGTGTGAGATAAATGGTTTTCAGGCTCCTCGATCATCACGATGTTCGACTTCGAGGAATGACGCTTCATCGCGAGAGAGATCTTGATAGCAGCCTGTTGCCCCTGGCCTGCCATCGCGAACGGGAGCCCGTCGACATGTGGAGTAACCACGCTTTCCCAAGACGTACGAGATGTCTGATCCATTGCCAGCGCCATAGGCTCTGACTGTAGCGCGGCGCCCAGACCGGAAAGTCGCTTGTTCACCGGTGCCAGCGCACCATCAGTCATGGATGCTTTGATGCCGCGGTAGTCCAGCGAGATCTGTGCTTTCTCGGATGTTTCCAAGTGGTCGCTAAGGATCTGGCGGAGATGGTAATCAACGCCGGCGGCGGATTTGACCGTGCGAGAATCGATGGTGGCCGCCGAGAGCGCCCGTGGCCGTCGTGTGAGTTCTCTATCAGCGAAGGAGCGCCATTCGTAGGTGTAATACTCGACGGGGAGCAGTACGGATGGGGCTTTCAGCCATTCATCCAGCTCATCCTGATACTCCTCATTGGGGGCAATAGACAGAACGATTCCAGGGCAGGCGTTCGTTGGGACGTCCGCGTTAACGGCGCCGAGCAACACCTGGAGTTCCAGTGTGTCTTGAAGGTAAAGCTCAATCAGGATTTCCGGGAGTTTAGGCTTCTTCCCCGCATTCCTGAGAGCAAGAAATTCAGCCACCATCTCGGTGTTGAACCAGTGAGGGTTCAGCTCCTCCAAGATCCCCCGCCCACCGATTCGTCCGTTAAGCGCCAGCGAGATCGCCTCCATCAGCGTGGACTTTCCGGCGTCATTGTCACCGACCAGGATGTTCACGCCCGGGTTGGGCTTCAGGAGGAAATCTTTGTAGATGCGGTACCCACGGATGCGGATTTTGGTGATCACGTTCGACGTTCCTTGGCAGAGGTTCCGCTAGATGGCGCTTTGATGGCCGTATTGCTTGATGCTATAAGCGAACTGGTTCGTTGTCGACTCAGCCATTCTAGTGCGCTCACCTGCTTCTACTTGATTACCGGGCAGTCGAGAACGCCCGATAATGCGCTACGCGAACAAATCAGCCACTGTTCCCCTCCGAGAGGTAACAATGTCGCCGCCCGCTTTAAAGCACCGTCCATTCGCCTACGACTGACGTTCAGACCCCGCAACCAGGAGCCCGCCCCACGTATGGAAATTGAAGCGCTCAGTACCTATGCCAAGGGCGACCGGTTCGAGGAGCAGGTCTTTGAATTTCTGTCTCGTGAGATCAATGAAGGTCGCTTCTATGTCTTCCGACCTGAGTGCTGCAAAATTTTTAGGAAGAAGGGTTACTACTCTCGCGACCGGGAGGATTTCATCGTTTTTGACATTTCTGTCGAAGTGTTCCTGCCTAGCTTCGAGACCCCATCATTGCTTGTGCTCATCGAATGCAAGAATTACAGCGGAAAAGTGCCTGTGGGGGACATCGAAGAGTTTGGATCAAAGATCAACCAAGTGGCCGGCTTCAACGCTAAGGGTATTTTTGCGTCTGCGAGTGCTTTTCAGTCCGGCACGTTCAACATAGCTCGAAACCGAGGCTTTGGTGTCTTGCGTTACTTCGATCAATCTGAGTTTCGATGGGAGCTTCCTCGCGCGCTGCTGACCGGGGCGCGTAGCGCTAGAGCCCGTAAGCGCGCAGAGATCGAATACGCCCTAACCCAGACGGATTTTCGACCTACCGTTTATAGCGCCTATGCCGTAACTCCTGCTGGCTTTACGGATGGTTGGGAAGGCATCTGGAAAGGCCTCGACCTTGAGAGCGCTTTTGAAGAAAGCGATCTGAGCCTGATTCGTCAGCCCATGATTATTGCAACACCCAGAGTCGCATTCATTTCACGGAACAGAATAGATAGCTTGGCGCAGCAGGCTTTGAAATCCATTTCATACATCAGGGGAGAGGTCGATCTTACTAAGCTAGTGTCCAGGGAAGCTGATGTCAGTGGACTTTCTGTGAGCTTCATTGAGGGCTCGAGCTCAGCCCTCGGCAGTATCACGTTCAACCCGCTTGAGATCAAAATCTTCGGGGCAGATAGCAAATCCCACTTGGCCCGATTCACACTCGCCCATGAGTTGGGACATCACTTTCTAAATCACAAGCGCTACATGACACGAGAAGCTATCCGAGCGCAGGACATTGACCAGAGCCAACTCATCACTATTCCTAAGGGGGAAGCCGAGCGGCTGGAGTGGCAAGCAAATACTTTCGCTTCGTGTCTTTTGATGCCCACAGAAGAATTCCAGACCGCTTTCGGTTTGTTACTACAGCATCTTGGCATCCGGAACCGCGGCCACGGCCCTCTGTACCTAGACAGTCAGAAGGACAACGTCATCCAGTTTCATGCTGTGTGCAATTCCCTGAGCAATTATTTTAACGTTTCGAAGACAGCGATCCGTTTGCGCATGCGGGTATTGGGATTGCTGGTAGAGGTTTGTCGGCAAGATTGATCTGCATCTGCATCTGCATGGAAGTCTATGTCGCATTGTCGGCAGGTGCTTAGTCGCCGACTGAGCTGAGTGGCGCCCAAAGACCGTTGAGCCTTGGGAGCACCAGACTTAGTGGATAAGGTGATCAAACGCATTGCAGTTTCGCAATCATTCGAACGGTACGTAGAGGCTGCCATTTGTGCAGTGCGAGGCCTGGTTTATCGGTCGGAAGCCTCACTCATCAACGAGAAACGTGAGGACTCGATCAGAGTCAACCGGCCCCGTGTATCAGACCGATCAGTTGTCTAGCATTGAATTCGAGAGTCATTGCCACCTCACCCACTGGCACGTCCCATACCTGAGCCAGCAGCTCAGCCGTTTGGCCTGAGCTCCACGGCATGACTGTGGCACCATTGACCTGGGCGAACGGCCCGTCGCTTTCAGGAACCACGCGATCACGAGGCAGCTTCTTGGCAATCGCCTTACCAGATGCCGAGTTGAAGGCTGCCGGCCCGACGCTGAACCAGCATCCCATATCTGAGGCGGATTTAAGCTCAGCAGGCGTACCCGTAAACCAATGAAGAACTGCTGTACCAAAACCCGGGTGGTCATCGAGAATCGCCAGCACGTCTCTCACGGCCTGGCGCGAGTGAATGCTAAGCACGCGCCCACCGACGCTGGCGCATTGCGCGACCACAGCAGTGAACACTTCACGCTGAGCATCGAAGCTGTGCTTGAACCGTTTGGAACCATCCAATCCCACCTCACCGACAGCAGATATGTACTTGATCTGCTCAATCAGAGTGTCGAGCTCCGCGTAACGCTCATGGACGATTTCCGGATGCAGCCCCGGCGTAATGAGCACATTTTCATGACCGCCAAGCACTTTGTTAGTGGCGGAAAATGCACGGGGGCTGGTGGTGACCAGCCAGGTAAACATGTTCCTCTCCACCGCTTGCGCGAAGACCTCCCGTGCATTGGGATAGAGGTCGAGATGGCAGTGAAAATCCATCAAAGCAATCCGTCTCCGGTCAAAAGTGCCTCCAGCTCATGGATGCCATTGGTAAGCATAGATCGATACTGAGGTCGTTCAGGAATAGGGGCAAACGCTAGTGATGCTCCCAGGAATCTGTCGATGCCCCTATCACGCGCCGTAAGTACCGCCAATGCTACAGCCATTGGATCATCTGGCCCGCTGGATTTATCGCTGCCTACCAACCTTGGGAATACGTAGCGGGTTGCATCGGCCCCCGATGTCCAGGCACCGAAAGCAGCCCTGCGAATCATACAAGGCACGCAGCGACCGCAGTGAGTTCGATTGTACGTACGGAATCGCCCGCAGCTGGTCGTGTCGGACGCTAGCGCTTGTAGGCGCGGCTGATCAAGGCACTCATTCATCATCTGCCCTTTGGTCTTGAACCGGTAGGGCAAGTCCAGCTGCACCGAGACGCCAATGCCGTCGAGAACCTGCTGCAGTTTGTTGATGAACAGAGGGTGAGTCGTGCGAGTACTCAGGCTCGATACTCGCCCAGGAACCAGTGGAGGGTTCACGCAAATGAATCCGTTTTCTGGGATGTAAATTGTCGGGCGCGCGGCACCGAGCCTGGACGCGGCCAGCACGGCGAAGGCATAGAACGCCAGTGAACGACCACGCGTCGACGGTTCACGCGGACCTTTGAAGCTGATTCCATGACTCCACTGATAGTGGGCATCAGCACCACCTAGCAGGGTTGCATAGCGACGCTGGCGTTCAGAGTCCTCGTGAGCCAGCTGAGAAACAAACAGAGGCCGCCGACCCCGGGCCACGAGATTCAGGCCGCCGATAAGGCTGTCGAGGCCACCAGATAACAAGGAAACGCAATCTTGATTCTTGGCGGTGAAGCGTCCTTGAGGGGGTGGCAGGCCTGCATCCGTGAAGATCAGAGTCCAATAGTCCCCGGTCAGCACCCTCAGCAGTTGCTCAAGCTCCACCTTCCACGGATCCCATCGCAATGGCTCATGAAGCCCAACACTCAGCTCGATTGTACGAGTCCAGCCATCAGCACTTGTACTTCGCATCGCGCAAAGGTCGGTCGCACAGACGGCCAAGCAGAACTGAACGAAGTCCCAAGCCGCAGGGGTTGGGCGGAACCCTTTGCGCTTCAGGGAACCGTGCCAACTCTTGGCGATGGTACCGACACCCTCGCGCCTGGCGCTTTTGAAATAGGTGAAGGCGCGCTCCCCTTCGGCGAGTTGTGCGGGAAGACGAGCAACGCTAGTACAAATGACCTTGATCATTCTGCAAATACCTCCAGCGCGGTCTGCAGCACACGATGCGCAAGGGTCTGAGGATTGATTCTCTGCGCCGCAAGACCTTCCATGATTCGCTGCACCTCTCCGTGAACCCATTGCTTGATGTCATTACGAAACGCCTGGATCTCGACTGGCGAATACTTAAGCTTTTCATAAGTCTGGCCCAGCTGTAGATCCATCCGGTTGCAGACTTCGTTGGCGATCGTGAACCCAATGACCGCCGTGATCTGCTGATCATCAAGCTGAAAAATATCGACATTGGGATCTTGCTCGTACAGCTGCGCTAACGCATCGGCAGCGGCGTTTCTCAATGACTCATCGTCGACACTGCCGGTGTCAGGCATGACTTCCTTGATGAGCTCCAGAGCAAGATCGCTTGCTGAAAGGTTCTGGCCGCGAACCCTCTGAATCCAGTCGACTACATGAGGATCGGTGCCGGCCCTGACCGCTTCGAGAAACGATCCCAGTCGGCCGGCGCCTTGAGCAACCCCACGCATGGTGTTGCTCGCGCGCCCTGCTCCACCCATACCCTTTTTGATCATGCTGCTGGCAGCGCCGCGAAGCGCGTCACGACCACCTCCAGACAAGTATTTGCCCATCTGTGAGCGGGCCGGCATAAACCTGCGATCTGGGGCAATATCCTGATCTTGGGCGGGTTCTAAACCGGCCTCACCATTTTCAGGTGCATCCTGGGGAACACCCTCATTACCATTTGAAGCATCTTCCGGCGCTCCGCCATCTGGCGATGGGTCACCGGCAGCATCGCCCTGATCTAACCATTCCGGGTCAAACGGAGAACCCGCCTTTCCGCCACCACTTGATGTAGAGGTTCCCATCAGACTCCACTCCTTAGCGCTGCCTTGATTGCCCTTTTTGTATGGCCGCTCACGGCGGGATCATCTCCCCAAGATCTCAATACTTCCGCCGCCCAGGATTGGCCAGCAAGGGCGGGTATGATGCCTGGCCCCAATGCATCCAGAGGAGCAAGACTCAACAGCCCTGCTGCACGCCTTCCGAGCGCTGGATAAACCTTGCAGGGTTCAATCAGGATGATCATCTCGACGGTGGCTTTCCATGTCCGCGACGATGCAGTCGCCTGCCAGGCCTTCACCATCGCAAGCTCTGCCTGGTCGCTGTCGACGGCGGTAATAGCATTTGTCAGCGGTTCATTGGCGCTGGTGGCCACCTTCAAAACATCACGAAGAACACGCGCAGGGGGAGTCATGTTATCGTCGCCGAAATCGCGCGTCGCGGTATCTCGACTCAGGTGAAGCAGGGGGCGCAAGTCCGTCGCACCAAGCGCCGGCGCTAACTGCAGCCACTCTTTGATGAATGGTTCGTCAAAAGGCTTGGACAATGCTCCTCCATCGCGGGCGAGCTCCTCGGCCTGCAGCAACTCCGCCACTTGCCCGTCATTTTCAGAACTGACCATGGACGACAACGTGTCGGCCAGCTCCTCTTTGTAGCGCTCCAACAAATGCCACTTAGCCAATGCCGGAATGTCCAGGGTGATTCCTTGAGGTTGCGCCAATGACTCCCTCAGATAGACAGTATTCAGAAAGCGCTTCATGAGTCGTGGATTCGCGCTGATGCTGGAGGACTTAAACATTAGCGTTGCCAAACCTTGCGCCAGTTCCATCAATGCCTGAAGACGTGTATCGGCTCCCACGAGTTCGTTGAGGAACGAAGACGTAATTGTCTCGCCGAGCCAGCTTCGGGCCAGGCGTTGCGGTATATCCAGCTTCGCCTGATCAAATTTGTCTTGTGGAAACATCCCCGACCTGGCCTCGCGTTCGAGCAGGAGCAGCACAAGGTATGCCTTAGCTTCGTTCACGCCGATACGGGGTACATGCAGAGGTACTTGGATCAGCTTGTCAAAGTAGTTAGTGGCAATGTCGCTCGTAATGCCGGTGCCTTCGAAATGTTTCTTCACCGCCCCGTGGATAAAGTCATTGTCGGCAGCGATCACGAAAGCGGTTCGCTTGAGGAATAAGAGCAGCCTGATGGATTCGAGGGTCGAAATCGCTGTCTCCGGTAAGCATCGATCCAAGTCATCGACAAACACCACCAACGTGATACCAAGCTCTTCCAGCAGCTTTTCGAGTGCGGATCTGAAGGCATGAATTTCGTTAGGCAGCGACAGAGGCTTCGCCGGATTCAACAGACCATCGGCCTTGAGATCCAGCGACTCCCCTTCTTTCTTTTCTTCCCCCTCAGCCGCATCGCCGTCTGAGCTGAAGGCGCTCCAGAGACCTGAAACCTTTCCGATCGCCTTCCCGATCGTCCCGACGGGCACACCCGTGGTAATCGTGATCGCAGCTTCGCCCCCGAACTGGGCCAACCGCAGCAGGTTGATGCGTTTCAAGAGGTCGAGGGCTTTCTTCAGTAACGTTTCATCGTCTTTGGCCAGCTTCAGCACTTCATCACCGACGATCTGCAGCAATGCACTTCGAGCGCTTTCGAAGTCTTGATACAGCCACGGGTTGAAGGTGATGACAACGTATCGGTGTTCGGATTGGGCACCTGTGGTAGCAGGTAGTGACAGGGCTGCAGAAGCCACGGGGGTTTCGAGGCGGCCGGCGATCATTTTGACCAGAGAGGACTTACCCGCCCCCCAACCACCTGACACACCTATCGAAATCGGCTCGCCACGACTCTGCCGCAGAAGGCTGGCGCAGGCATCAGCCACGACGCCGAAGTTCAGATAGTCGACCGTTGTTTCGTTGTCATGCCACATGGATTGAAGTCCGTTTCGGGTTTTGTGCGAGGAACGCTTGGCCACTTAATGCTGCCGGCAGCAGCGCCTAAGCAGGGGCTGAGAAAACGTCCGTGTAATGAGTTGACTGCGCTGAGTTACGTCCAGTGATGAGGCCGGCAATGGGCCAACTCCCCTTGGGAGCTCCACAGCACGCAAATAGGATCCCAAAGATTCTAAGTCGCTTTGATGGCAACACGCCATACCAAAACCTAATGAATTCGGGCCGTCTACAGCCTCTCCATCACCCTAGATACAGGTCTAGGCCAATGAATACG
Organism: Pseudomonas palleroniana; assembly: GCF_022836895.1. NCBI lineage: Bacteria > Pseudomonadati > Pseudomonadota > Gammaproteobacteria > Pseudomonadales > Pseudomonadaceae > Pseudomonas > Pseudomonas palleroniana. The sequence continues at coordinate 3,634,996 of NZ_CP092411.1, forward strand.
GCACTCAGTCGCACTTGGTTCGGTATGCAAATACACACTGTGTCGCAATTTCCCGTCCTGAGAGGGTCGCACAATCAAAAATCGGACAAAGATCCAATCCTGACGGTGGCAAAGGATTTCCTGTGAGCCCTCTCAATAATTTACAAATACATATGGAGTCCACTGAAGAGCTCTTCATCCGACCTCATAGCAGTCTAATCGCGGCACGATGCTAGTAGTGAAAAAAGCCCGGCACTCTGCACATAATTTTTCGACATCTCGGATTTGGTTAGTCTTCAGACACCAACGAATTTTGGAGAACGATTATGGACAACCAGCTACGAAAGCATTGTAACGCTGGCACTCGTCAGGAGAGTGCTCGTTTGGTTCATGAGTGACGGCCAAAAAGTATTTCTCTGGCCCGCTTAGACAGTGCTGCTGATGCGCGCGCCTCGGACTACGATTGAATTGGTGCCGGACGTCCGATCCGATCGAGTTGCCCACTCCAAGCGCCAGTTGTATCAGTTGATCAGTAAAAGGATCGTTTCGCAGCTCGGAATTTCAGAGCATGCCCCGCTGATACTGGTCGAGCTAGAGCCAGAGAATTGGGGGATGCGTGGTGGAGTGCCTGGCCCGTATTACGTCGAGCGCGAGAGTCAATCGCGTCGAGGGCAGCAACAATAGGGGAAGACCTCACGAAAATGCTCAAATCGCCGCCCGCAACTCACGTGGTGACAGGCCATAGTGTGAGCGAAAGCGCACAGCAAAACGTGAGGCCGAGGCGTAACCGCAGGCACCGGCGATTTCACCGATCGGGCGAGAAGTTGTTTGCAACCGTTGTAATGCTGTCGACAGTCGAACGCCCTCCAAAATATTCCTGAAACTATTACCCTCTTTCGCCAGTTGGCGGCGCAATGTCGACTCACCCAGGTTCATGTGTTGTGCGATGCTTGCGACCGTCCAGTCTCTCTCCGGACTGGCCATTACCAGTTGCTGCACACGTTCACACAGTGGATCGTTGCGTCCCATCAGCAGTGATCCGATCTGGCCGCCAAGGCATAGGCTCAGAAGAACCGCTTCCCCATAATGTGTGCATAGTGCCTGCGGCGCGTTCCCATTGATGGCGGCCAACAACTGCTCCCATGCCTGGGTTGTGTGCCTGTCCAGAGGAACGCATAGATCGGTCTTCAGTACACCACGACAGCTCATAATCTGCTGGCTATATCGGGTGATGAAGTTACGCAATGTCGAGACGGGAAAGGTCACCGCATCAGCGATGTAGTGACCGTGAGGGCCGGGGAAGTTGGAGATACCAAGCTCGCGCCCGGCCGGCATCAGAATCAGATGATGAGGCCCTGCGCGCATCTCCCGGTCATCCCATTGCAACAGTTTTTCCCCCTGTCGCACTCGACACAAAGTGGTCACGAACACCGGCACCCTTGGCAAGCTGAGGGGTTGTCGCGCCCGTATGACACATGCATCGATAATGTTTTCCCGGTGCTGTATGCCGTCACATGGGCGCATCGTTCTTAACGTCCGTAAGTTGAAGTAATGGTCGCTTTGGCCAGGACGTTAGCGTTGAGCATGTAACCTACCAAGGCTCCGCTGGCTTGGTTGTCGAGCGGTAGTTTATCGGCTTTCAATGCCCATACGGTGAATTGATAGCGATGGGGTTTATCTCCGACAGGTGGGCAAGCTCCACCAAACCCCGGCTGACCATAATCGGTTCGCCCTTGTACCGCGCCGACGGGCAGGTTCGCCCCCACTCCTCTAGGCAAGCTATGGGTGGAAGCTGGCAGGTTAAACACCGTCCAATGCCACCAACCGCTACCGGTTGGCGCATCGGGATCGTAAACGGTGATCGCGTAGCTTTTAGTACTTGTGGGGGCGTTTATCCAGGAAAGCTCAGGAGAAGTGTTGCCACCTTCGCAACCGAAGCCCTGGAACACTTCGCGACTGGTCAGCGGGCGATTGTCAGCAATATCCCGGCTGGTCAGTACGAAATCGGCAGCGTATCCACTGAATGTTACTGCCATGGAGAGTGCGGGCAGGATTAATCTGATTTTCATCGCGACTCCATCTGAGTCTTAAAGTGAAGCTCTAGTCTAGGTTGAGCAAAGAGTGGTTACTGTGCCGAAATGCTCGATAACAGTGCTGAAATGCTCAATTGCTCAGGCGAACAATTGAATCTCGACCGGTGTTGGCCAGACGTTTACGGGCTTCCATCGTCCAAAAAAGATGTTTGCGATTCGGTTATCGCACGATAGGGTCCTCCCCTCCCCCTGGAGCTTAAACAGATACATCTTCGCGCTCGCGACAATCAGCTCGACACAGGCCGATGGCAATACGGATGCACGGAAACATAGGAGCAGAGGCACTCCAACTCCATCGACTATTAGTCGGAGCCTTTGCTGAAAAAACCGGTTGTTTGAGCAAACTCAATAAATCGCTTGTTTGCGACAGACAAGTATTCGTTAGCTCGCCAACACAGGCTGAAACTCATGGTCTGTGCCGGTTTGAATGGGATACCCACCATGCCGGGTACGCTCTGTTGAATGGAGCGCAGCAACGTAGAGGCCCCGATGCCGTCCAGTGTTGCCTTGATGACCAGTGATACGAAATTGCTTTGCAAGGCTATTCGATAGTCGACTCCTGCAGCGGCGCAGAAGCTGTCGAACAGGTGGCGTTGCAGGAAAGTCTGGTCAAACAGCACCATTTTCTGATCTTGCAGACGCCAGGCCTCGATAAACGCCTCGCCCGAAAGTGGGTGGCTATCGCTCATGCACAACACCATCTCGTCGGTGCCTAGCAGAACCGAGTCCCATCCGCTCTTGATTCGGCGAGACTCCAATAGGGCGACATCGATATCACGGTTTTCCAGGCGCTGGCTGATGTCATCCGCACTGCCTTCAACCACCGTCATCACGATGCCTGGATAGCGCGTGCCAAAAGCGTTCAGTACTTGCGGAATGTAGTGGATTCCAAACATTGGAGGCACGCCGAGACGAATCTCACCACTGTGTAAATGCGCCATATCCCGCAACTCCTGGCGGGCCATGTCTAACTCGAGCAAAGCGACTTCGACATGTGCAAGAAAGCTTTTTCCTTCAGCCGTCACGGTTACTTGTCGTGCCGCGCGGTTGAAAAGCGTCACGCCCAGCTCCTCCTCCAAGCGCGTGATAGCCATGCTCAACGCGGGTTGGGCGATGTGCAAGCTCTGGGCGGCTTTGGTGAAGCTACCTTGCCGCGCAACTTCTATGCAGCCCATCAAGGCTTTGAGGTTCATGGCAGTCATACTCGGCTCGAAACTCCAAGCATAACAATTAGTGATCATACAAATCACAACATAGTATTTTTCGTGATGAAGGCGTCTCGTTAATATGCCTGAGATGACTTCGTTGTCGCCTTCTTGAGGTCAGCGTCCACGTCGATGACTGCCTCTTTCAAAAATGGATTTTTACCGATGCTCAAGTTCAATGCTCATCTCGGCTTTCAATTTAACGATTTGCCTTTTCTCCAGCGTATAGAAGCGGCTGCCGCTGCTGGATTCAAGGCGGTGGAGTTTCCTTCTCCTTATGAATTTGAAGCCAGTCACTTAGCCGCACATCTGGCTCAATACTCCCTGCCTCTCATCCAATTTGCCGCACCGGCCGGCGTTACCAAGGGCATTGCGGCGCTGCAAGGCAAGGAAGAAGAGTTTCGTGCAGGTTTAGCCCTGGCCGCCAGGTATGCGAAGGTGTTGCGTTGCTCAAACGTGCACATCATGTCTGGGATTACGACACAAGTCTCGGCTGCGTCCAGCTTCATGAGCAACCTGGAATATGCAGTCAAGTATTTTGAAGATCAGGGAATACGGCCCCTGATTGAAGTGATAAGCCCAAAAGAAATCCCGGGGTACTACCTGTCGGATTTCAGCCTGGCGCAACGGGTGCTGGAGACCTTCCCGAGTATTGGACTGATCCTTGATCTTTACCATGCACAGTTATTGACCGGCGACGCCGCAACTATTCTGGATCTGTTTTATGAGCGTACCGTCCACGTGCAGATTGCAGACTGCCCAGGCCGCCACGAGCCGGGGACAGGCCTGGTGAATTTTGCTGAATTGTTTGCAGCACTGGAGCAGCGTGGGTACACCGGATGGATCGGATGTGAATACCGTCCTTCCAGCACTACAGCTGCAAGCCTTGAGTGGCTCAAGTTGCAAAATACTTAGCACTTGATGGCCGGTTGCTCCCCGTCGCAACGGACAGCAACTGGCCACGCTCGGTCAAGTACCATCAAATGTTAAAACCACGTTTCCATTTGTACACCGTATTGCCATACCCCCCCAGCGCGGAAGTCCGTCATGCCAAAGGCGTCTGAGGTGCTGTATCTGTCCAGCTCCGAAGACCAGTTCATGTAGCTTGCGAACACTCGCAACTCGGGACGCGTGAGAAGATCGCCAACGTCAAGTTTGAATGTCGGAGCCACAGTGAATTTCCAAAAGTTACCGTCGACTGCATTACGTTGTAGGTAGCCCTTGGGGTCGAGCTTCATGGTTTGCCAGCTCATTTCGTAGGCCATCTCGAAGTTGCTGTTGATTTGGTTAGCCAAACGCACGTTTAGGGTTAGCCAGCGGTAGTCGTCCCCCTTCACGTATCTATCCTTGCTCTGTTCAGCCAGCACGCTGGGCCCGATGCGCCAGTCAGGCGCAATAGGCGTCTCACCGTAAAGTGCAAGACGCAGAGCGCGGGCGTCGTCAATCAGTTCACCATCCGAGCCAACGTTCTTGACCTCGGCCCCCAGACCTTGCCCATAGAGCAGCGCGGTTTTGAAGAAGCCTTCTCTGCCGAAAAAGGTTTTCTGGTGATTGGCCAACAGGGTGTGCAAGCCGGAATTCGCAGGCGTCAAACCCGCCTTGTTGGTGCGAGTGCCGAAATCGTTTTTCTTTGCGCCGATGGCGTTGTACATCCACTGCCACTGACCGTCCTCGAAGAACTGGTTGGAGGTCAGGATGTAGCTTTCCACATTGGCATTAATGCCGCCTTGGCTGAAGTCCCCGTAGCTACGCCCAATCAAGGAGTAGTTCGAGCGCCAATTCTTGTTCATCTGCACATCGTAAATTCCACCGCCGGTGCCGGCCAGGTAGACGACGTCCGAGTCCAGCCAGTGGATATCGAAATTATCTCTATCGAATCGCTTGCCTGCCCACAGCGTGGCATTCTCGAACACTGAATTCCCTTTGAACGCAGCCACATGGTCAAGCGCTGTGAACACCTGGCGTACGTTCAGTTTGCTCTCGTCGGCCGTCCAGTCATTGGAGCTTTCCACCCCGTCGGCGATGGAGACCGTGAATTTGGAGCGGGTACCGTTTTGTGCATAGATTTCTTTCGACAGGTCTATGCGCATGTAGGTGTCGTCTTCATTACCGAGTCGCCCGACTGCACCGCCAACCGAGCCAGCCGGCGTTGTATAAGGGCCACCACGGCCACCACCCAGCCCCTCGTCGACCAGCAATCCAGAGCGGGCATAGCCGTGGAAGCTGAACCCATCAGTCAGGTGTCCGGTACCGCCCTCCTTCTCCAGGCTTTGCTGACGGGCTTCGAGTTTCGCCAGTCGGGTATCCAACGCAGGCCCCGCAATGGCTGTCGCTGTCGCTGCAGACGTGGCGGGCTGCGAGGCAAGCGTGGAGAGTTTGATCTGCTGCAGCTCCCTGGCAAGTGCTTGGGTCTGCTGCTCCGCCGCGGCCGCACGCTGTTCCGCTGCGCTGGCACGGGCTTCAAACGCGGCCATGCGCTCTTCCAGAGTCATGGCCTGAGCGGTTGCCGCCGATGTGCCGAGCACACCTGCAAGTAGCCAGCTTGATCCTTTGTGCATGTAGATTTCCTATTTTTTTTATTGTCTGGTCGCGCGACCGGCCCTTTTTACGTGAGTTTTTGAGTTGTTCAAAACGACGAAAAAAGGATGCCATATCGCAAATTCGCTGCTACATTTAGCTGTGTTAACGTTAACTTCTCTAAAAACAAAAATAAAGGGTGATCAATGAAACATATGAAATCTCTTCTTCCTGCTGCACTTTTCACCCTCTACTTCGGGTTTCCATCCCTCTCGAGCGCAGCTGATTTGACGATCTCGTGCGGCGCGGTGGGTGCGGAGTTGCAACTCTGCAAAGAGGCGGTCGATACCTGGTCGAAACAGACCGGCCACAACGTCCAAGTGGTTTCCACACCTAACTCGGCGACCGAGAGGTTGGCGTTCTACCAACAAATTCTGAGTGCGCAGTCCACTGACATCGACATCATCCAAATCGACATGGTGTGGCCCGGCATGCTGGCCAAGCATCTGCTGGATCTGCGCGAAGTGCTGCCCGCCGATGCGACGCAAGGCTACTTCCAGGCGCAGGTGGATAACGCGACAGTGTATGGACGGCTTGTGACGATGCCGTGGTTCACCGACTCGGGCCTGCTGTACTACCGCAAGGACTTGCTCGAGAAATACAACAAGCCGGTTCCCCAGACCTGGGAGGAACTGACCACGACCGCCAGGGATGTCCAACAGGCTGAACGCAACGCCGGGAACGCCAATGCGTGGGGTTATATCTTTCAGGGACGCGCTTACGAGGGGCTGACATGTAATGCGCTGGAGTGGATCAGCAGCCAACCGGAAGGCGGCCTGGTCAATCCACGCGGAGAGATCGTGGTCAACAGTCAGGCCTCAAGAACGGCTTTGGCCCTGGCGAAAAGCTGGGTAGGCGACATCTCTCCGCGCGGCGTACTCAACTACACCGAGGAAGAAGGACGTGGCGTATTCCAATCTGGAAACGCCTTGTTCATGCGTAACTGGCCTTATGTCTGGGCCCTGGTGCAAAGCCAGGACAGTATCGTAAAAGACAAGGTCGGGGTCGCTCCCCTGCCCCGAGGCGGCATCACCGGTAGCCATGCATCCACACTTGGCGGCTGGGGCCTGGCGGTATCGCGTTACAGCGCTCATCCAAAAATCGCGGCAGAGTTGGTGAGCTATCTCACCCGTGTTCAAGAGCAAAAACATCGTGCCCTGATCGGCGCCTATAACCCGGTTATCGAGTCGCTGTATCAGGACCCCGAATTGCTCGCGGCAATGCCGTATTACAGCCAACTCCGCAGCATTCTCAACGACGGGGTGATGCGCCCCGCCTCAATCACCGCCGAGCGCTACCCACGGGTCTCCAATGCGTTCTTCGATCGAGTGCATAGCGTGCTGGCAGGCGAGTTGCCTGTCGATCAGGCCCTGACCGAACTGGAAAGCGAACTCACGCGCATCAAACGCAAGAACTGGTAAGCCACAAGGAAGAAAATCACCATGCCTGCCTCTATTACCCATGCCTCCCCTGATGAGCACCTGCTCATCAGGGAAACCCCCATAGAGCGTCGTCGGATACGCGCCGCCTGGCTATTCCTGACGCCGATGTTGCTGTGTCTGGCCCTGGTGGCGGCCTGGCCGCTACTGCGGACCTTCTGGTTCAGCCTGACCGACGCCGACTTGGCGGACACCGGTGGCGGATCCTTCGTGGGCTTGAGCAATTATCTGTCCCACGACGGCGCCAACTGGTCGGGCATCCTGGTTGATCCGCAATGGTGGAACGCTGTGCGCAACACGTTGCATTTCACCGTGGTGTCGGTGGGACTGGAAGTCGTCCTGGGGCTGCTGGTGGCGTTGCTGCTGAACATCAAGTTCACAGGCCGCTCCCTGGTGCGTGCGCTGATTCTGATTCCGTGGGCAATTCCTACCATTGTCTCGGCGAAGATCTGGTCTTGGATGCTCAACGACCAGTTCGGCATCATCAATCACATGATGCTGAGCATCGGCCTGATTGATGCGCCCCTTGCCTGGACAGCAGATGCGGATCTGTCGATGTGGGCGGTCATCATCGTCGATGTCTGGAAAACGGTGCCTTTTGTCACGCTACTGATGCTGGCTGCCCTGCAGATGTTGCCGGGCGATTGTTACGAAGCCGCCAAGGTCGATGGTATTCATCCGCTGAAAGTGTTCTGGCGCGTCACGCTTCCACTGTTGATGCCCGCCTTGTTGGTGGCCGCGATCTTCCGCATCCTCGATTCCTTGCGGGTATTCGATGTCATCTATGTGCTGACCTCAAATTCTTCCAGCACCATGAGCATGTCGGTCTATGCCCGCCAACATCTGGTGGAATTCCAGGATGTTGGATACGGCAGCGCGGCCTCGACTCTGCTGTTTTTGGTCGTTGCAGTAATCGCCATGCTTTATCTCTACCTCGGACGCCGTCAAATGGAGGTTCGATCATGAGCCTGCGCATACTCAAAAAAGCGCTGTTGCGCTTCGGGTTCTGGTGCCTGATCGGGGTGTTGTTGCTGTATGCGGTCTTCCCTTTCTATTACGCCATCGTGACCTCACTCAAGCCGTCCAGCGCTTTGTTCGAGGTCAGTTACTGGATCGGCAATCCCGACTTCTCCAACTATGCGACGGTACTCCACCAAGCCTCATTCCTGCGGGCTATCGGTAACTCGCTGCTAGTCGCGCTTTGCGTGGTGACGTTGGCGCTGTTCCTCAGTGTGACGGCCGCCTATGCCTTGGGAAGAGTGAAATTCCGCGGGCGTGGCACGGTATTGATGATGGTTCTCGGCGTGTCGATGTTTCCCCAGGTCGCAGTGCTGTCGGGGCTGTTCGAAGTGATCCGCGCGCTAGGGCTGTACAACACGTCTTGGGCGCTGATCCTGAGCTACACCATTTTCACCCTGCCCTTCACTGTCTGGGTGCTGACCACGTTCATGGGGCAACTCCCTCATGAACTGGAAGAAGCGGCAATCATGGATGGCGCTTCGCCCTGGGTCACGCTTACCCGGGTGTTGTTGCCATTGCTATGGCCCGCACTGGTCACCACGGGGCTGCTGGCTTTTATCGCTGCGTGGAACGAGTTCCTGTTCGCCTTGACCTTCACCCTCACAGACACACAACGCACGGTGCCAGTTGCCATCGCCTTGATTTCCGGTGGGAGCCCCCATGAGCTGCCCTGGGGGCTGTTGATGGCCGCATCGGTACTGGTCACCGTTCCACTGGTGATCCTGGTGCTGATCTTTCAGCGTCGAATCGTTTCCGGTCTCACTGCCGGCGCGCTCAAGGGTTGATGCCCAACAACTACAAGGAACAGCATCGTGATCAAATTGAAGCTAGACAACGTGAACAAACAATTGGGCGGCGCGCGGATTCTTCGCGACGTCAGCCTGGACATTGCTGCGGGTGAGTTCGTGGTCTTCGTTGGCCCTTCGGGTTGCGGAAAGTCGACCCTGCTGCGACTGATCGCCGGGCTGGATTCGATCTGTGGCGGCGACCTGCTGATCGATGGGCGAAGGGTCAACGATCTGGAACCGCGCGAACGTGGCGTCGGCATGGTATTTCAGTCTTATGCTCTGTACCCCCACATGAGCGTCTACGACAACATCAGCTTTGGTCTCAAACTGGCCAAGACCGAGAAGACCAGTTTGCGCGAGCGCGTACTGAAAACCGCGCAAATCCTGCAATTGGACAAGCTGTTGCAACGCAAACCAAAAGAACTGTCTGGCGGGCAGCGCCAGCGCGTGGCAATGGGTAGGGCCATGGCGCGGGAACCGGACATTTTGCTGTTCGATGAGCCGCTCTCCAACCTGGATGCCTCCTTGCGCGTGCAGATGCGCAACGAAATTGCCCGGCTGCATGCTCGACTTGACTCGACAATGATCTACGTCACCCACGATCAAGTGGAGGCGATGACCCTGGCCGATAAAATTGTGGTGCTCAACGGTGGTCGCGTAGAGCAGGTCGGCTCACCGCGCGAACTCTATGAGCGTCCAGCAAGCCGCTTTGTCGCCGGTTTCCTCGGTTCGCCCAAAATGAATTTTCTGCCGGCGCGCCTGCAGGCGCCGGGAGAAACCAGCCTGGTTGACGCCCCCGTGCTGGGCCTGACCTCCCTGCCCTTCGATAGCTCGAACCTGGCGACGGGTGCGCTGCTGACCATGGGGGTTCGCCCCGAGCACATTTCGCTCAAAGCGACAGAGGCTGCCGCCGGAGTCGTCGTGACTGGGGTCGAATACCTTGGCAGCGAAACCTATGTGCACCTCGAAACAGGCCAGGACGAACCACTGATCTGTCGTTGTGAGGTCAGCGCCGGATGGCAGGCTGGCGATCGGGTCGAGCTGCAGCTGGACATCGATAACCTGCATCTGTTCGACGGCGACGGCGCAGCCTTGAAGCGCCCCCCACCGTTCATTGAAAACCTGCGCAGTGATGTCTCTGTGCATGCAGCCCGAGTACAGGCCCTATGACCATGTCGTCGAATAACCTCAACGATCCAATACCCTCTTGCCTCGACCTTGCGCAGCGTGCACTGACTGATGGCCTGTCTCGCGTCATCCAGGATTATCGACCGGGCTATCATATCGCCCCCCCGGCAGGCTGGATGAACGACCCTAACGGGGTCGTGTACTTTCGTGGCGAATACCACGTTTTCTATCAACATTACCCCTTCGATGCGAAATGGGGCCCTATGTATTGGGGGCACGCCAAGAGTGCCGACCTGGTTCATTGGCAGCACCTGCCCATTGCGCTAGCACCCGGCGAAGACTTCGACCGTGACGGTTGTTTTTCCGGTAGTGCGGTGGTGTGTGGAGATACCTTGGCCCTGATCTACACCGGCCACACCTGGTTGGGGGAAGTGGGTGATGAACGCTTGATCCGTCAAGTTCAATGCTTGGCCACCAGCACCGACGGCATCCAGTTCGTCAAGCATGGCGCCGTCATCGAGACCCCGCCGCAAGACGCCATCATGCACTTTCGCGACCCCAAGGTATGGAAGGAAAATGACTATTGGTACCTCATTGCAGGCGCACGTCTGGGCGATATGCCGCTGCTCCCGTTGTACCGCTCCACCGATCTGCACGCCTGGGAGTTTCTTGATTATGTGGCAGTCGGCAGCGAAGGCGATGGCTATATGTGGGAGTGCCCGGATCTGTTTCGGCTAAACGGACACGATGTGCTGCTGTACTCCCCTCAAGGTATGCAAGCCGAAGGTTACGAACGGCTCAACAAGTACCAGACGGGTTACCGGGTGGGTCGACTCGACGATAAGTGGCACTTCACTGGAGGGCCGTTTATCGAGCTGGATAATGGCCACGACTTCTATGCCGCACAAACGCTATTGAGCCCCGATGGTCGGCGCCTCGTGTGGGCCTGGCTCGACATGTGGGAAAGCCCGATGCCAAGTCAGGCCCATCATTGGTGCGGCATGCTCGGATTGCCACGCGAACTTGAACTTTGCGCGGACCGCCTTTGCATGTTTCCGGCACGGGAGCTGACCGCCCTACGCGAGGCTGCGTTGCCGAGTATGCCTTGGTGGGATGAGGCGGGAATCCGGGGCGTGCCGCAGGTGAAAGGCGATAGGCTGGAAATCCATGTACATTTGGATTTGCTCGACTGCACCGATGGGCAATTGGGCATCGCCTTGCGCTGTAGCGACGATGGCCAAGAACAGACCCTGCTCTACTACGATGCGGTGTTGCAGCGCCTGGTACTTGACCGCAGCCGCTCAGGCGCACAAGTCACTGGTCTGCGCAGCGTGGCGATAGACCCGACACAAGGGTTGCTGGCACTGCGTGTGTTCCTTGATCGCTCCTCCATTGAGGTGTTCGAGGAAAACGGGCGCTTGAGTCTCAGCAGCCGCCTCTACCCACAGCCCGGCAGTTTGGGTGTGAAGCTATTTGCAAGCGGAAGTGGCGGGCGTGTCTCGATTCCCAGGGCCTGGTCTCTCGCCTCGGGCTGGTTATGAGCCACGTCATTCAAGTCGCGAGAAGCGCGAGTCATGTGGCATGATTCTGCCTCAATCTGACCGGTTTCACTTCGCATGACTTCAGTGAAAGACGTTGCACAGCTGGCCGGTGTGTCCCTGATGACGGTTTCGCGAGCGCTCAGCAATCCGGAAAAGTTGAGCCCCGACACTTATCAACGGGTGCGCCGTGCCATTGACGAATTGCAATTCGTGCCGAGTATGTCGGCGCGAAAGCTTCGTGGTGACAACCTCCAAAGTCGAACCATTGGTGTATTCGCGCTGGACACCGCTACAACGCCGTTCGCTGTTGAGTTGCTGCTGTCCATCGAACAGACCGCGCAGAAAGCTGGCTGGAATGTCTTTATCCTCAACCTGCTCAGCAACCCGCCCACCGACCAGAATATCGACCTGATGCTATCGCACCGTCCCGACGGGCTGATCTTCAGCGCCATGGGATTACGCCAGGTGAGCATTCCCGAGCGATTGAAGAGTAAGCCTCTGGTACTCGCCAATTGCGTGGCGGATGACAGTCACCTGGTCAGCTATGTGCCAGACGACGAAATGGGGCAGTATCGGGCGTTACACCACGCACTGGACCAAGGCTATAGGCGCCCTCTGTTTATCAACTTGCCAAGACAGAGCCTGGCCTGGCGCCTGCGACAACAAGGCATGCAGCGCGCCTGCCAGGCATTCGGACTGGCGCCTGACGCGCTCCTGCAATACGACCTTTCTGATCATGACGCCTATGGGGAAACCGCAGCCATCCTCGACCGGTATATCATTGATGGTCGCCCCCAATTCGACATTCTGGTCTGTGGCAACGACCGCATTGCCTTTTGTGCCTATCAGTTGTTGTTGGGCCGCGGCCTGAAAATTCCTGACGATGTCGCGGTGCTCGGCTATGACAACATGATCGGTATCGCCGAGTTGTTCATCCCACCGCTGACGACGGTGCAACTGCCTTACTACGAGATAGGTCGCAGGGCTGCCCTGCACCTGATCGAGACCCTTGAGCTCTCGGGGACTCAGCGAGTGGATTGTCCATTGGTGGTCAGGACATCTCTGTGACAACATCTGCGTTGCCATAGGATCCGAGATACTGGCCTCCGCCCCCCCATCCGATTCGCTCCCCGCATCCCCCTGTGGCACGTCGCATGCTTGCCTGACCCTGGCCTGTCCACATGGAGTACGAGTGAATGCCTGCGCAAATTCGTTTCATCAAGCATTACCAGAAAGCCGACCGCATCATGCTCGCTGTGATCTGGCTAATGGCCCTGTTTTCGCTGGGCCTGGCGTTTTGGCACGACACGTTGCTTCAAACGCTGTTCGTGGGTGTCGGCACCAGCGTGGTGCTGACCTTGGCCTATCGGGTCATCGGCGGCACACGCCTGATGCGTTGTGCGCTTGGCGTTGGCCTGATGATCATGGCGGCGCTGCACATCAACCAGGCCCAGGGAGTCATCGAATCGCACTTCGGTATCTTCGCGCTGCTGGCGGTGCTGACCGTCTACCGCGATTGGCTGCCGATCCTGGTGGCCGCCGTGACCATCGCGGTGCACCACGTGGTGTTTCATGCCTTGCAGCACCAGGGCTTTCCGGTATTTGTGATGGAACATCACGGCGGCTGGAACATGATCTTCGTCCATGCGTTATACGTGGTCATGGAGACGATCGCCCTGCTCTACCTTGCCGTGCACAGCCAGCGCGAAGCGGTAGAGAGCCAGGAAATGCTCGAAAAGATGCTGGCCGTCACCACCCAGTTCAACGATGGATCCGCCACGGGTAAGGCGGAAACAGCCCACGTGCCCCTGGCTACCCGCTTCGATCACTTCCTGACGCAGATCACCGGCCTGATCGACGGCGTCGCCCGCGACTCCCACGGCCTCGGCCAACTCGGCCAGGAACTGGCCCACGCCAGCGGCACTCTGGAAACCGGCGCACGCCACCAGCTGGCGGAAATCGTGCAAATGACCGGTTCCATGCAACGCATGGAAGACGCCACGGGCCATATCGCCGTACATGTGGAACATGCCGTCGAGCACGCGGCTCAAGCCAGCCGGCAGGTTATTCGCGGCCAGGAAAGCGTCGGCCGGGCCCAACAGGAAATAACCCAACTCGCCACCCGCCTCCACGACACCAACGAGACGGTCCAGGAACTGGCCGTACAAGCCGAACAGATCGGCTCAGTGCTGGAGGTGATCAGCAGCATCGCCAACCAGACCAACCTGCTGGCGCTCAACGCCGCCATTGAAGCCGCCCGTGCGGGTGAGCAAGGCCGTGGGTTTGCCGTCGTCGCCGATGAGGTTCGTAACCTGGCGCAGCGCACGGCGCTGTCCACCCAGGAGATCAAGACTATTATTGAGGGGTTGCAACACGGCAGCCGGCGGGCGGCGCAGGCCATGCACGACAGCCGCCAAGGCGTGGAACGGTGCGTGGAAGACAGCCAGTTGGCAGTCGAGATGCTACGCGCGGTGGGCAACGATATCTCGCAGATTGATCAGTTGAATGGGCGGATCGTATCGACCACCCAAGAGCAGTCCACGGCGAATGTGGAGATCGTGGGACGGCTGCAATCGGTGCAGAACATTGCGCAGAACACCGCGCTGGATGTGGAAACGCTGGCCAGGAGCAGTCAGCAGTTGCCACCGATTGCGGTGCGGCTGGATGCGCTGGGGCGCCGGTTTCATAAGTGAGTTGAGCCTGTTCCGGTGTCCGGTTCCGTCTGCGTTGAGCTATAGAGGCGATAGATAAATGCAGTCGTGGGGCTAGTAGCCATCTGCTACTGTTCCAGCCAGACACAGGCTAAACGAGAGAGATCATGGACGCTTTGGATCAAGAAAGGGATTATGAAACACAGCGCCTGGCACGCGTGGCGGACTTGTGCCCGCATGACAATGAAGAGGATGAGGTCTTCGAGAAAATAATTGCGATGACCTCGAAGTATTTCAATGCGCCGATCGCGCTGATATCCATTGTGGAAAAACACCAGCAGTGGTTCAGGGCGCGCGTGGGGATAGAAGAACGGTCCACCCCGCGGGATGTCGCTTTTTGCGCTTATTCTCTGCGTGACAGGGAGTTCATGGAAATCCTGGACGCTCACGAGGACGAGCGTTTCATGAACAATCCGTTAGTGACCGGCTCACCTTTTATTCGTTACTACGCAAGCGCCCCGCTGCTCACCCATGACGGTTTCTCCCTCGGTAGCCTGTGCATCATAGACACCGCCCCCAGAACGCCGATGCGCTCGCGCGATGCAGCCATGCTGACGTACTTCTCTGAGCTGGTGATGATGCAAATCAGGGGCTTGCGCTCCCGAAACTATGTAGATCAGCCGACCGGGTTATTCAACCGCCTCCGGTTGGAAGAAGATATCCGCCAGGCGCGCGCCAACGCAGAGCCGTACCACGTTTACGCGGTTGATGTGATTTCGCCGAAGTTCTTGAATGATGTGGTCAAGGCACTCGGTTACAGTTTCGCGCAGGCGTTGATGCTGTGCGTTAAATCACGCCTTCAACGCCTGATCCCCAAACATTGCCTGCTGTACAAAATCAGCCCTACACGCTTTGGGTTCCTGCTCAAGAGTGATGTTCCCATCGAGCAACTCTGCGCGAAAATCCTTGCCAATTTCGAGGAGCCGGTGGACTGCCGGGGCATTCCGATCCTGATGCAGACCGGTATCGGTGTACTTTCAATCCAGGGCCCGGAGGAGAAGGACTGGCTGCGCCTTGTCGTCGGCACTGCGGATGATGCGAGGGTGCGTAATATCGGGTGGGCGCTGTATCAGCCGCAACTGGACGCCGCTCAGCAACGCGCGTTCACGCTCCTTAGCTCCTTATCAGAGGCCGTGCGCTCGAGCACTCAATTCAGTCTGGTTTACCACCCTAAAATCAACATACCTGGCTGCACATGCGACAGCGTTGAAGCACTGATCCGCTGGACGCATCCAACACTTGGCGTGATCAGTCCGGCAGAATTCATCCCCCTGGCAGGCAAGACCGCGCTGATGCAGTCCATCACCTTCTGGGTCCTGGAGGCAGTAGTCGAACAGTCGCGCGCATGGAAAGCCGAGGGGCTTGCGGTACGGGTCGCGATGAACGTGACGGTCAGTGACCTCGAAAACTCGCGGTTCGTGGATAAAATCGAAAGCTACCTACAGGCAGGCAAACTTGCTCCTGAAGACTTGGAGCTGGAATTTACCGAAAGTATGGTCATGTCCGATCCGGAGAAGGTCGTACGCCAACTCGAAAGAGCTCGAGATCTGGGAATAGAAATTTCGGTCGATGACTTTGGCACGGGCTACAGCAATTGGACCTATCTACGTCAGCTGCCGGCCAATTCAGTGAAGATCGACCAATCACTGATCGGTAACCTCCCCCACAATGAAAAAGATAAGCGCCTGGTCAAGACGCTCATCGAACTGGCCAGGGGGTTGGGCTACCGAGTAGTCGCCGAAGGTGTCGAAACGCAAAGCACTCTTCACCTGATCGCCAAATGGGGCTGCACACAAGCGCAGGGCTACTTGATCACCCAGCCTCTAAGCCCGCAAGCGTTGAAGAAATGGTTTGATCGGGGCGGGGCCGCTCTGGAACTTGCGCCAATATTCTAAACCGGTTTGCTCCGCTCACCGCCGTTCCCAAATCCAAGGCGTTCTCCAGGCGAGTCGTTAAGTATTTTGAGCAAGGGCCGATAGCCAGCATACTGCCGTCTCCCCTATACGCTCTGCCGTCGACGCTTGAGGATCAAAAAAGAAGATGCGTTTTCATTTGGGTGCTTTCAAAGTTGCCGACGTGATCTTTTGCACCCTGATCTGCCTGACAGGCATTGCCGTTACAGTCTTGGTGCTGACCTTTTACACAAGGACAGAGCAGCGCACCGCCAGCGTTGCATTCAAACTCGAAGTTGACGAGCGCTTCAGTCGCGTACAGCGACGTTTCAGTGTGCAAGATTTAAAGCTGGACACCGTCAAGCGGTTCTTTATCAACGCCGACGACGTTACTGAAAAAGAATTCATGGGCTTTGTCACGCCGCTGGTTGAGGAAGGCGAAACCTATGGCTGGGTCCAGAGGATCCAGCAGAAGGATCTGGAGTCCTTTCGCGCCGAAGCGCTGCTGAACGGAACCAGCGATTTTTCTTATCATGAGATCAACCCCCTCAACGGCCAAACGCGTCCCCTCACTGAACGAGCGGAACACTGGATTCTGCTCTACCTGCTGTCGCTGGATGATGTAAAGATCACCCCAGGTACCGACGTCATGGCCAACCCGAATCGTGAAGCGCTGTTCACCCGAGCTCGCGAGAGCCATCAAATGGTCGTGTCGGACCCGCTGAAAATGTCCAGTGGCCAGTTCGGTGTGTTCTTTATTGCACCCGTATTCGGCCCAGACGCCACGATTCCCGAGCATGACGATGGCCTGCAGGGCTACGTGGTTTCCACCGTGCGCCTGGCGTTCTTGATGGAACAAAACATTCCATTGGCAAGCATGCTGAGGCTGAACGTGACGCTCTCAACGATTGACGCAGCGGCCGGTGAGTACATTTATCAAAGCTCAACGCCGCCAGCCGATTCGGAACTCTACGAGCGGCGGCTGCTCAACGTCGCTGACAATACCTACGTCATGCAGTTTCGGCCCGGCCCGGCGTTTTCGGCAGCCAACAGTCACGTGTTTTCCAGCGGCCTGATTGTTGTGTCCGGGGCCGTGTTGACGTTATTGATGACCGCGATGATGTTCCTGCTGATCACACAACGTACCCGCGCGCTTTCCCTGGTTGCCGAGCGCACCCAAGAATTGCAGACCATGAACATTACCGACCACCTCACCGGCGTGTACAACCGACGTTACTTTGAAACATCCATGGCGCGCCTGCTCATAGAGGCCAATATTCAACGCCAGCCGTTATCGCTGATCATGTTCGATATCGATCACTTCAAACTGATCAATGACCGCAAGGGGCATCTGTGCGGCGATAAAGTCCTGCGGCTTTTGTGCGCCCGGATCAGTGCGGCAATACGTAAAAGCGACCTGCTATGCAGGACGGGCGGAGAAGAATTCGCACTCATATGCCCGAGCAGCGCACTGAACGACGCAGGAAAACTGGCAGAAAAGCTCCGCTTGTTGATAAGCGCCCTCCCGTTTGATGAAGCGGGCCAGGTGAGTTGCAGTTTTGGCGTGGCGACGTGGGCACCCCCTGAGTCCTTCGAGGACCTTATGCGGCGGGTGGACGCTGCCATGTACGCCGCCAAATCCGGCGGTCGTGACCGAGTACAGTTGGCCCCCCAGGAAACCTGCGCTCCCTTCGTTTAAATGCACGCTTGAATGCACTATGACGCGCTTCTCCTGCCGCCGAGGAGTTCGCGAGCGACGATAATCCCCCCTAACAGCCCTCCGGCTATCGCGAGAGTGACGGACACTCCCCATTGAGCCGCGATCAACCCGGCGAGCAGCCCGCCAATCGCCTCGAAGCCAAAGCGTAGCGCGATGTAGAACGCGATCACTCGTCCACGCAGTGCGCCAGGCGCTCCACTTTGCAGTTGCATATTACTGCTCACGTTACTGACGGTGATCCCAAACCCGAGCACGGCCAGGCACAGTAATGCCAGTACCAGATGAGTAGGTATGGCCAGCCCCAGCAAACCCAATGCGCATAACACCGCCCCGGCCAATATAAAATGCTGCAACCTCGACGCGGAACCGCTGACCGCCAATAGGATGGTTGCAAGAAACGCCCCGGAACCCGCCGCGCCCCACAGCCAGCCAAGCGTACGAGCATCCCCCGCATAAACGCTCTTGGCTAAAATCGGCAGCAATGCGGTGTAGCACGACGCAAGGAGGTTGATGATCACCACACTGACCATCAACCGCCGAACTTCGAGGGTTCTCCAGAGATAACGCAACCCTTCGCGGAACACTTCACGGGTTGAACCACTGGCTCTGGGGCTGGGTGTCGTGCGCACTTTTACCAGCCCTATCAACAGGCACATGAACGCAAGAGCGGTGAGTAAAAAACAGCCCGCCTCGCCCGCTGAGGCAATCAGGACGCCGGCCAACGGTGGGCCGACGAAGCGCGCGGCATTGATGAGCATGGCGTTGAGTACAAGGGCATTCGGCAGGTCTGCAGGATCAGGCACAAAGCTTGCGATCAATGCCTGACGAAGCGGCGTTTCCACTGCGTTGAGCAACCCGAGCAGCAATGCCATCAGCGCAAGGATCAAGCCACTCATCCATTGCTCATAGGCAAGAATCGCGAGCGCCAGCGACTGTAGCGCGAGGATGGCCTGTACGATGATCAGCAGGCGACGCTTGTCGTGCCTGTCCGTCCAGGCTCCCGCCAGAGGGCCTATCAGCAGTTGAGGCGCCAGGGTGAGGAAGGTGATGGTGCCAAGCAGTACAGCTGACCCTGTCAGGTGATAGGTCAACCAGGACAACGCCACCTGCTGGACCCACTTGCCCAGGGTGGAAACGGCTTGTCCTGCAAAATAGATTTGAAAGTTACGATGTGCCAGCGCTCTCACGGAGGCGGGCCACTTCCTGCGTTGCGTGGTGATGGGGTCCAGCAAGGCGTTGCTCCTGATTAGCAAGTAACAGCAATGCCCGCCCCATCGCACCTCAATGGCACATCAGGGTAGCAGGCAACCTTTTTTCTTCAGTGACTCCAGTACCCAGGTGCGATCATTGGTGCCTTGGGCAATTTGCTCCATCTGCTTGCACTCGGCAGCATGCTTGGCTGACGCACGATCAAAGACTTCGCCGACTTGATCGAAAGGTACACACAGGAGGCCATCGTCATCGCCAATTACCAGGTCGCCCGGCTCGATCACCATACCATCGATAGCAATAGGCACGTTGATCTCGCCCGGGCCATCCTTGTAAGGGCCGCGGTGTGAAATGCCTGCCGCGAACAGTGGAAAATCGCCTGCGCCGATGACGGCCGAATCGCGAATTGCACCATTGATCACGATACCCGCGACACCGCGCTTGATGGCGTAAGCAACCATCATTTCGCCGATCAGGGCATTGGACAGGTCGCCCCCCGCATCGACCACCACCACATCACCCGGCTCTGCAATATCCAGGGCGTAATGCAGCATCAGGTTGTCACCCGGGCGAGCCTTGACCGTGAGCGCAGCGCCGGCCAATACGCCTGCACGATGCATCGGACGCACCTTGGCGCCACCTGCCGTCATGCGGTTCATTGAGTCGCTGACGTTCGCCACTGGAACCTCCCGGTAACGTGCAACCCACTCGGCATCTACCTTGCGCGCACGCTCCAACACCCTGAATCCAATGCTCATGTGACAAACCTCTACTGACGTTGCTTATTGAATTTATTCGTTGCCGTCGGCCGAGTAGCCAAGGCTTAATTTCAGAATTGCATTTCATTTATCTCAATGCAACAAAGAATTTAACCGGCCATCGGGCAAAAAAAGCATTTCAATCACAGATATTGCAACGGCATTTCATTATGCTAATGTCGGTCTGTCGCGACGCTCTCGCTTTGATCGTCAGCCATACCCATAAGAACAAGGTATCTGTCATGACCCGAACCCTCCTGCTTACCGGGCCCGAACTGGCTGCAGACGCAATGAACCTGGCCGCACGCCAGGGCGTCAGGGTAATCCCTACAACCCCCTACATTGCTGCTGACGAGCTGGAAGCGATCATCCGTGCCGAGCAACCCGACGCAATCATCGTTCGCCAGGGGCAATTGACCCGCGCGATGATTGAGGCCTCGTCCAGACTCAAGGCGATTGCCAAGCACGGCGTGGGTTACAACACCATTGATATCCAGGCGGCTGCCGACCACGGCCTTCCAGTCAGCATCGCTGTCGGTGCCAACGCGCAGTCCGTCGCCGAACACGCTTTTGCGCTGATGTTCAGCGTGGCGCGCCAGACTGCATTGCTGGACGCACGCATGCGCGACGGTCACTGGGACAAGACCTCAGCGAACGGTATTGAGTTGTTTGGCAAGACGCTCGGCCTGGTGGGTTTGGGCTCGATCGGCAGCATCCTGATGGACCTGGTTGCTCCGTTGAAGATGCAGGTAAAAGTTTACGACCCCTACCTGAAGCAACTGCCGCAACGCGATCATGTGCAGCGCGAGGAGGATTTCGATCGACTCCTGGCCCAGAGCGATATCATCAGCCTGCATTGCCCGCTGACGGACACCAACGCAAACCTGATTGGCGCCGCGCAACTGGAGCGCATGCGCCCAGGCAGCATCCTGATCAATACCGCCCGGGGCGAATTGATTGATACCGACGCACTGGTCAAAGCGTTGAGCGAGCGCAAGATAGCGGGCGCCGGCCTGGACACCTTCAACCCCGAGCCGCCGCCTTCCGACAGCCCGCTCTGGGGTCTGCCGACACTTGTCGCCACTCCCCACGTGGGGGCCAATACCGGCGAGGCACGTGATCGCGTCGGTCTCGTTGCACTTCAACAGATTCTCGATGTGTGGGCGGGCAAACCCCTGGATCCTCGCTGTGTGGTCAACCGACATCTGCTCGAGGCCAGTACCGCGGTGCAGTGACCTTGCCCCCGCTGCCCTGGCTGGACACCAGGGCCGCCCACAATGAACGCGACACTCCAGAAACAATAACAATCGGAGAGCCTCATGACCTCAGCAACTTCCACCATCAGTGAGCTAGAGCGCAGTACGATGCACCGCGTCGCCTGGCGCATTCTTCCATTTCTGATCGTCTGCTATTTGATTGCGATCATCGACCGCGGCAACATCGGCATGGCCTCGCTGCAGATGAACGGAGACCTGGGCCTGACGGCGAAAGTCTTCGGCTTTGCGAGCAGCCTGTTCTTCGTCGCGTATTTCCTTCTCGAAGTCCCCAGCAACCTGGCCATGCAAAAATATGGCGCGCGTATGTGGATCGCCAGGATCATGATCACGTGGGGGCTGATCTCGGCAGGCACGGCATTCGTGCAGGGCGCCAACTCCCTGTATGTGATGCGCTTCCTGCTCGGAGCCGCCGAAGCGGGTTTCTTCCCGGGGGTCCTGCTTTACCTCACCTACTGGCTGCCCTCAGCTTACCGTGCACGCATGGTGGCGATCTTCATGGTGGCGATTCCTGCCGCCAACTTCATCGGCTCGCCGCTGTCCGGTCTGTTGCTCAGCCTGGACGGCTGGATGGGGATGCGCGGGTGGCATTGGCTATTCATCCTCGAAGGCATACCCGCCGTCCTGCTGGGGTTTGCTTGCCTGTTCGTGCTCACTGACCGCCCCGAACAGGCTAAATGGCTGACCGATGAACAACGCCACTGGTTGACTCAGCGCCTGGCTGAAGAGGCTTCGAAAAAAACCGCAATTGGCCATATTTCCTTGTGGAAACTGCTGCGCCATAAAGACATCTGGGTGCTTGCCCTGATCTATTCGGGGGCCTCCGCCGCCGGCAGCACCATGAGTGTCTGGGCCCCGCAACTGCTCAAGACCTTTGGTTTGAACTCACTGGAAATCGGCCTGGTGAATGCCATTCCCTATGGTATCGCTTCGGTCCTGATGATCGTGTGGGGACGCAGTTCCGATCGCACCGGCGAACGTCGCTGGCACACAGCAATGACCTTGTTGCTGATCGCGTTCGGCCTGCTCCTGACCCTGTTCACCTCCTCCTTGGTTGCCACCGTCATTTTGCTCACCCTGGTGCTGGTCGGGGCCTACTCAATGAAAGGTCCATTCTGGGCGTTGGTTTCCGGTTGGCTCTCCTCCTCCACGGCTGCTGCCGGGCTCGCAGCCGTAGGCGCAATGGCAAACCTGATCGGAGGCGGCCTGATGGTGAATGCTTATGGCGCGATCCACGACGCAACAGGCAGTTACGCGATAGCGCTTATGCCCCTGGCGGCGCTCTGCACGCTGGCAGGAATCATGGTGTTGGTGATTGGCCGCAAGCGTCAGCGGGAGCACGCCGAGTTGGGCGCATCCGTGGTCGCCAAGTAAGCGCTCCTCAATCGACGCCAAGATGCCGAGCTCCCGCAAGGGAGCCTCGGTATCGCTTCCAAACCCACATCATGAGGTTCTGCGATGCTTCTGTCTCGTCGCCGTTTCCTGCAAGCCGGCGACGCCGCCCTCCAGGATCTACTGGCGCGCCGGACGCCGGGACAGATGCTTCCTAAGCAGTTCAGCTGTCCGCCGGCTTGAGCCCCAGACTGCGCATCAGGTCGCGGGCGACCTCGAAGAAAATGTCCTTCAAGTTGTCCGCGCACTCCTCCGTCAGTCGGCTGGCAGGCCCGGAGATGACGAGTGCGCCCATCAGCTCCTGCTGCCGCCCATAGATCGGCAGCGCGATAGAGGACGCGTGTGGGTCCGTCGCGCCACGCGAAAAGTACGGTTTGTCCAGCGCGATGCCCACGTGAAAAGGCGCTCGCAACGCTTGGGCTCCGGCCGCTTCATCCATGGGGCGCATATCCCCCGGCTGCATATTGAGCCGCAGGCGATGGGCGGAATTGACCCGGTACTGGCACATCCGATAGGCGCCATGGCGAACATAGAAAGAAACGGTCTCACCTGTTTGCTCGGAAAGGTACTGCAGTCGCGGCATCACATGCCGCTCCAGATCGAGCGACTCCTGATACACCGCGTTAAGCCTCATGACCTCGCTGGCCAACTGATAACGGCCATCAGCCATGCGTGTGATGTAACCCTGGTTTTCAAGCGAAACCATCAAACGCATGATCGTGCTTTTGATAAGCCCCGTACGCTCTACCAGCTCAACCAGGCTCAACGCAGAATCGCCGATTCGAAAGGCAGACAGAACGGTCAAGACTCGGTCAGCCGAAGCCACCCCGTTTACCGCTGGGCGCGGCCGCGCTTTAACCATTGAAGACACCTCATTGACAGAGCCCATTCAGTTGACCAGACAGGGCAGCCAACGATCAGGGCAGGAAAATTGATTATCTTACAACGACGGCCTGCTCGCCATCCGGGTGATGTATAACAAAAAAACCAGCAAGGCCCGAAAGCTGCGCCTGGCAAATCCTGGATGCGTTGATCAGCGCGCGCACTCCAAGCCATCAGAGCCTCTGAAGACCCGCATCCTATTTTTAAAATGCTATTTCTTTTAACGAATCTAAAAAGCTAGCCAGCTCTTCGTCACCACAAAATAACTCAACAAAATCGCTATTTTTCACGTAAATCCTGTATCGCCTTTCGTCGGCGATTGGTTTATTTTGAAACAGCATTTCATTACAACTAGACCAATAACAATTCCGGGCAACCCACGCCCTTCTCGCCGCCAGGAGCGAATATGAGCTTTTTTGCTGCCCCACCGACCGTTCAGACAAGCGTCTTTACCCGTCTGCCAGAACAGTTTCGCGACGTGCGCCCAACCGCCTGGGCGAATGCCAACCGCCAGGGACGAGCGATAGATTCGTTTCTGGAAGGACCATCGTTTGACCGGGAGGGTCGCCTCTACGTGACCGACATCCCCAATGGGCGGATTTTCAGGATTTCCCGTCTCGGCGAGTGGGAGCTGGTCTGCGCCTACGATGGCTGGCCGAATGGCCTGAAGATCCACCAGGACGGGCGAATCTTCATCACCGATTACAAGCGCGGAATCATGGTGCTGGATCCGCACACCGGCGATATCCAGCCCTTTCTGGAGTCGGCGGGTTCAGAAGGTTTCAAGGGCGTGAATGACCTCGTCTTCGCTCCCAATGGTGACCTGTACTTCACCGATCAGGGACAGACCGGCCTGCAGGATGCGAGCGGCAGGGTCTACAAGGTCGACGTGAAGGGCAACCTGACTTGCCTGCTCAATACCATCCCCAGTCCCAACGGGATCGTCTACGACCCCAACCTGAATCATCTGCTGATTGCGGTCACCCGCGCCCAACAGATCTGGCGTATCCCGCTGGGCAACGGCTCGATCATCGGAAAGGTTGGAGTCTTCGCCCAACTGCACGGAGGTCTCGGCGGCCCCGATGGGCTGGCCCTTGACGCAGAGAGCAACCTCTATATCGCGCACACAGGCTTCGGTTCTGTCTGGAAACTGTCGAAAGTCGCGGAGCCGCTGCAACGCATCGTTTCTTGTGCCGGCATCAGCAATACCAACCTGGCTTTCGGCGGCGTGGACGGTCGAACGCTGTTCATCATCGAGTCCGAGACCGGGAGCATTCTGCAAGTCGACACGGCCACACCGGGGTTACCAATGTACTCCCATAGCTGAACCCACAGCACAGCTCATACAACAACTATAAAAAGACCTGACACTATGACCTACGACACTTCGACCCACCCTACTACGCTCAACGAGGCCGAAGGTGAACGCTTGATGCACCGCATACTGTGGCGCGTCGTGCCATTCATTTTCGTCTGCTATGTCATCAGCTACCTGGACCGCACGAACGTCGGTTTTGCCGCCATCAGCATGAACAAGGATTTAGGGCTGACCGCAACAATGTTCGGGTGGGCCGCCGGCCTGTTCTTCTTCGGCTATTTCATTTTTGAAATCCCCAGCAACCTGCTGATGCAACGATTTGGCGCGCGGATCTGGATTGCACGCATCATGATCACCTGGGGCCTTATTTCCATGGCCACGGCGTTTGCGACTGGCCCCATCAGCTTCAGCATTGCGCGTTTCCTGCTCGGGGTTGCCGAAGCCGGATTCACCCCAGGCGTTTATCTGTATTTCACCTACTGGTTCCCGGGTAAGTGGCGCGCCAAGGCGACCGCTGCCTTTCTGCTCGGTATTCCCGTTGCGAACATCGTCGGTTCGCCGTTCTCGGGTTGGTTGCTCGAACAACACGGTGTTTTGGGCCTGCGGAACTGGCAACTATTGCTCATTACGGAAGCCTTGCCCGCTGTGCTCCTGGGCATCGCCTGCCTGTTTTTGCTCGTCGATACGCCGCTGAAGGCTCGGTGGCTGTCGGATCGCGAAAAAACCTGGCTTAACAACCGCCTCTCTGAAGAGCAAAAAGCGATTGGCGCCTCCCATGGCACCACTTTGCGGGCAGCATTGACCAATCCGAAAGTCTTCACGCTGGCGGCGATTAACTTCTGTTGCATCGTCGGCTCGGTCGGCATCGGTATCTGGCTTCCGCAAATCATCAAAAGCCAGGGTATTTCCAGTGGTGCCTTGGGCTTTGTCGTCGCGTTGCCTTATGTGTCAGGCGCAATCATCATGACCCTCTGGGCGCGCCTGGCCAATAAAAGCAGGCAGCGACTTCCCTACGTCGTCGGTGCGTTGGCCATGGCCGCCGCGGCACTGGTGGTCGCGGCACTGACGGAGCACTCCGTACTGAAAATTGCCGCGCTGTGCATGGCGGTGGCCAGCATCCTTGCCTTCCAGGCGACGTTCTGGGCGATTCCTTCGACCTTCCTTACCGGGCGTGCCGCTGCGGGAGGCCTGGCGATGATTGTGTCGATCGGCAACCTTGGCGGTTTCACCGGCCCGTTCATGATCGGCTTGATCAAGGACTCCACTGAGAGCTATACGATGCCATTCTTTGCGGTGGCGGCCGTCCTGCTGATAGGCCTGTGCTTGATGCTCTGGTTGGGCGACCCCGCCCGCCAAGGCACTCCAACACTGCCTGCGCCTCAAGCAGTGCCAAAATGACTCAAGGTACAACTTCGCACTGGCGCTAAGGTTTGGTGGCTGTCGCAGCAACGGGCACCTGCAGAAAACCTCGCGCCAATTGCTGATACAACTCCGGCCCCATCCTGGCGCTGACCGCCTTGGCGATCAACGCCACGCCCATGAGACTGATGACCATCCCATGGCTGTCGATCATTTCCATGACGATGATTGCGGCAGTGATCGGCGACTGCGTTACCGCCGCCAGGAAACCCACCATGCACAGCGCAATCATGGGTTGGGCCGCCACGTTGAAAAACTCGGCGGCATTGGCGCCCACCGCCGCGCCGACAGCAAGGGACGGCGCGAAAATACCGCCAGGGATACCGGAAAAATAGGTCACGACGGTGGCGAGAAAACGCGTGATGGGCGCATGCCAGGGCAGGCCGATATCAGACACGATGATCTGTGACGTAATGCCGTAACCGCTGCCAAACGACAGGCCACCGCTGAGCGCGCCGAGAACGGCCACGATCAACCCGCAACCACCGGCAAACCAGACCGGGTGAGCGCGGCGCCATTCCCAGAGGGCAAACCGCTGATGCCGCTGTGGCCACAGCAGCATTCGGCTGAACAACCCTCCCAGCAGACCGCAACCGATACCGGCGGCCACCGCAGGCGCGATGATCGTGAGGCTGACATCTTGTACGTCCAGGTGGCCGAAGTAGTTGTAGTTACCCTGTATAGCGATCGCGACCATGCCTGACAGGATGATCGTGCTGAGCAACACACCACTGGTGCGCGTTTCCAGCTTGCGCCCCAATTCTTCCACCGCAAACGCCACCCCGGCCAACGGCGTGTTGAACGCTGCGGCAATGCCGGCAGCGCCGCCGGCCAGGATCAGGTCTTCGGGACGAATCACCCGCGCATTGGGCAGGTAACGATGAAAGAAGTGCATGATTGAGGCGGCCACTTGCACCGAAGGGCCTTCGCGCCCAGCCGAAAAGCCCCCGGTCAGTGCCAGTGTGCCCAGGCCTATCTTGGCGAACGCAATACGCAACGAGACCAACCGGCTGACGGGTTTGCCCTGGTGCGCCAGCCGCGTGGCGGCGATCACCTGGGGAATTCCGCTGCCCTGGGCTCCGGCAAAAAACCGCGTGGTCAGCCACACCACCAGCATGCCCACCAGTGGCGTGTAGATAAACGGCAACCAGGGTCGCCCGGCCGTCTGTTGAGCAAATTGCATCAGCGCCAGGTCGGCCAGGCGGGCGAACATCACGACCAGCAGCCCGGCACAGGTGGCGGCAACCCAGAGGGTCACGCGAGTACGCCAGCGGACAGACGCAAAGCGACGGCGTAACAACAATAGCGGTTTGATCACCCGAGCAGATTCCCGTTTCAAGTTCGATGGCAGGCAACGCCCGCGCAGTCTCGCATGATCTCAAGCCTGCCGCAGCCCTGCTGCATGCCCCGCGCAGGGCATTCAACGAACAGCCGGGCGTTGCTCACCACACCGCGATATGTGAATCCGCCCTCGGTTCTGTTCCTCCGCACAGCACGCCCGTGACCGGGTCGCGCAGGATGATTTGCCCGCGCCCGTAATCGGTCAGGTCACAGGCGATCTGTACTTCGTGGCCGCGACGTATCAGCGCGTTGGCCAAATCGCGGGAGGCGCCCTGCTCTAGGCCGATCTTCATACCGCCCAGCCATTGCCAGCGTGGCGCATCCAGCGCGGCTTGCGGGTTGAGGCCGAAGTCGACCAGGTTCATCACCATTTGTACATGGCCTTGGGGCTGCATGTAGCCGCCCATCACGCCGAACGGTCCGAGGGCCTGGCCACCCTGGGTGAGAAAGCCGGGAATGATGGTGTGGAAGGTTTTCTTGCCGGGCGCCAGGCAGTTGGCATGGGCCGGATCGAGGCTGAACTCCTGCCCGCGATTTTGCAGGGCGATGCCGCTGTCGGGCAGCACCACGCCGGAGCCGAAGCCGTGGTAGTTGCTCTGGATGAACGAGACCATATTGCCTTCGGCGTCCGCCGTGGCCAGGTACACCGTGCCGCTGGCGTGAGGGTCACCGGGCTTGGGCAGTTGCGCTTGTTCGCCGATCTGGTCGCGACGGCGGGTGCTGTAGGCGTCGCTCAGCAGGTCAGCCACCGCCACGCGCATATGCAAGGGGTCGGTGATGTGGTGCAAGCCGTCGCTGTAGGCCGCCTTCATCGCCTCAAGCTGACGATGCCAGGTCTGTTGGCTGTCACGGTGATCGAAGTTGAAGCCTTCGAGGATCTTCAGGGCCATCAACGCCACCAGCCCTTGGCCGCTCGGGGGGATTTCCCAGACATCCACGCCACGATAATTGATATGGATCGGCTCTACCCACTGCGCCCGGTAACCCTTGAGGTCGCCGCCACGCAGATAGCCGCCGCTGGCACGCGAATGAGCGTCCAGTCGGTCGGCCAGGGCGCCGCGATACAGGCTTTCGCAGCGGGTCGCGGCGAGTTCTTCCAAGGTCCGTGCCTGGGCCGGGTTGCGGTACAGCTGCCCGGCCAGCGGGGCGCGGCCGTCGATCAGAAAGGTATCGAACCAGGCATCCAGCGCGGCGTTACGATGGGGGGTGAATTCGTTCAAGGCGAGTTGCCACTGATGAGCGACTACCGGCGAGACGGGAAAGCCGTCCCGCGCCAGGCTGATGGCCGGCTGCAGCAGTTCGGCGAAGGGCAATTTGCCGAAGCGTTGCGACAGCTCCGCCCAGGCCGACGGGCAGCCAGGCACGGTGACTGGCGTCCAGCCGTACAGCGGCATCTGCTCATGGCCCGCAGCCTTGACCGCCTCAATGCTCAAGGCCGCCGGCGCGTGGCCGTTGCCATTCAGGCCGTGCAACCGGCCCTTGCACCACACCAGCGCAAACGCATCGCCGCCCAGGCCGCAGCCGGTGGGTTCCACCACAATGAGGGCCGCCGCCGTAGCGATGGCGGCGTCGATGGCGTTGCCGCCCTTTTGCAGAATCTCGATCCCCGCCTGGGCCGCCAGGGGTTGTGACGCCGCGACCATGCCGCGACGGGCAAAGACGCTCTGGCGTTGTGACGGATAGGGGTACTCGTGAGCAGAAAATTTCAACATGGCAAAGGCTCTTGGGTTCAGGCTTTTGGACACAGGCGACAGGGGTTCCTCGCCAGGCTCACAACACACGACTGAGAAAGGCTCGGGTACGGGGGTGGCTGGGGCGCCTGAAAATCTGTTCCGGTGGCCCTTGTTCGATGATTTCGCCCTGGTCGAGCACCACCACCCGATCGGCCACTTCACGGGCAAAACCCATTTCATGGGTGACCACCACCATGGTCATCCCCTCCTCGGCCAGCTCTTTCATGACCTCCAGCACTTCGCCGACGGTTTCCGGGTCAAGCGCGCTGGTGGGTTCGTCGAACAACATGGCTTGGGGCTTCATGGCCAGGGCGCGGGCAATCGCGACCCGTTGCTGCTGGCCGCCGGAAAGCATCGACGGGTAATGGCCGGCCTTGTCGGCCAGGCCGACCCTGGCCAGCAAATCCCGCGCCTGACCCAGCGCCTCGGCACGCGAAACGCCAAGCACCTGGATCGGCGCCTCGATGATGTTTTCCAGGGCGGTCATATGCGGGAACAGATTGAAGCGCTGGAACACCATGCCGATATCGCGGCGCTGCCGGGCGATGTTGCGCTCCGAATCACGCACCAGGCTGCCGTCGCTGCGCTCGCGATAGCCCATGGCACGGCCGTTGACGCGGATGCGCCCGCCCTGGATATCTTCCAGCAGGTTGATGCAGCGGATAAAGGTGGTCTTGCCGGAGCCTGATGCACCGATCAGCACCACCACCTCGCCACGCCGCACTTGCAGGGAAACGCCCTTGAGAATCTGTAACTCGCCGAAGGACTTGTGAATATCCAGCGCTTCGATGATCAGTTCTTCACTTTGGTGCGCCATGCTTAACGTCCCCTCAGCAATTTCAAGGTGCTACGCCCGAACAGGCGGCTGGAGGCCGGCGGTGGTGCGCCGGGCTGGTCGGACTGGCCGAAACGGGCCTCCAGCCAACGCTGGAAAACCCCCCACAGGGTGGTGAGCATCAAGAAGTAGATCGCTACCACCAGGTACAACTCGAACACACGGAAGGTCGCCGAGGTGACCATCTGCGTACTGAGCAGCAACTCCTGCACCCCGATGACACTGACCAGCGTGGTGTTCTTGAGCATCACGTTGAACTCGTTGCCCAGCGGCGGCACGATCACCCGGAACGCCTGTGGCAGGATGATGCGCCGCATCAGCTTGGCGAAGCCCATGCCCAGGGAGCGTCCGGCCTCGTATTGGCCCTTGTCGACCGCGCCGATCCCCGCCCGGATGATCTCGGCCATATAGGCGCCTTCGTTGAGGCCCAGGGCAATGATCGCGGCCTGGATATTCCCCGGGATCACCAGGCCGAACAGTTCCACATCCTCAAACCGGAAAATCCCGCCTGCCGCCATGGCGGTGTACAAAAACACGATCTGCACCAGCAACGGCGTGCCACGCATCAACCACACATAAAAGCGCACCGGCAGATGCAGCAACGGGTTCTTCGACAGCCGCAGCAACGCCACCGCCAGCCCCAGCAAACAGCCCAGCAACATCGCCGAGACCGCGATCAGGCAGGTCAGCCAGAGCCCGGTCAGGTACACGCCGCTGGGCTGCAACAGGTACTGCCAGAACACATCCCAATTGAAATTCATCGCGGGTTGGCCTCAGTCGAGTGTGTCGCTGCTCACATGCCACTTGTTCAGCAACTGCAGGTAGCTGCCATCGCTGCGCATGTCGCTGATCACCTGTTGCACCGCGGCGCTCAATTGCGGGTCATCCTTGCGAATGCCCAGGCCGGTGAGGATGCGGCTGAACGCCGGCACACCCTCCTGAAACAGGTCGGGGGCCATCGCTGCGTAGTAACCGGCGGTTTCCACGGTGGTGCCGTAGGCGTCAACCTGGTGGATGCGCAGGGCTTGGAAAGCATCGGTGTCGGTGTTGTAGACCACCAGTTTCATGGCGGGCTTGCCGGCTTTGGTCAGGCTGTCGTTTTGGCTATCCAGCAGGGTCTTGATGGTCGAGCCATTGAGCACCGCGACTTTGTGCCCGGACAGGTCATCCAGTGTCTTGATGCCCTTGGGGTTGCCCTTTGGCACCACCACCGACTGGCTGGAATACATGTAGTTGACGATATCGATCACCTGGCGCCGTTCGGGCTTGTCGAACAGTTGATCGACGATCATGTCGCACTGCTGGGCGAGCAGCGCCGGCACCAGCCCCGAGAACGGAATCACTCGCCACTGCACCGGCTTGTCGCCCAGGCGCTTGGCGATTTCCAGGCCCAGATCGACGGTCAGCCCGCGCGGTTTCTGGGCCTCGTCGAAAGACACCAGCGGGGGTGAATCCATCCCCGAGCAGTAAGTGAGCTTATCGGCTTTGAGCAGGCGCTCCGGTACCTGGGGCGCAGCAAAGGCCCACTGGCTAAAGAGACTGAGGGAGAAAGCCACCAGCAAGGCGCGGCGTTTATGCATGACCAGACACTCCAGTAGGTTGAAGAACGGGGCAGGACACCAAGTCAAAACACGACAGCTTTTTTATTATTTTTCCGCTTGCAGGAATTGAATCAGCGCCGGCACCGTGCCTTCGATGTGTTCACGCACCACGGCTTCGGCGCGGGCGGCGTCACCGGCCCGAATCGCGTCGAGGATCACCGCATGTTCCTGGCGTGCGCTGAGCGGCTTGTCACCGTGCTGCAACCATAAGCGCATGGGCGCCTCGACCAGCGAATACAAGGCCGAAATCTGCTTCATCAAACGCGGTCGACCGCTGAGGCTGCACAGGTATTCATGAAACGCACGATGCCGACGGACCCAGGCGGCGCTCTCGTCGCGGTAGTCGTCCATCTCGTCCAGCAGGCGTTCCAGGGCCGCCAGCTGGCGTTCGCCGATACGGCCCACCGCCACGCGCACCGCCAGCCCTTCCAGGGCGCTGCGCATCTCGAACACCTCATGCAGCTCATCGATATCCAGGCCGCTGACCACTGCGCCACGGTTGGGTCGCAGGGTAACGAGGCCCTGGGCATCCAGGCGCCGGAACGCTTCGCGCACCGGCATGCGGCTCATGCCGACCTCACTGGCGATGTCTTCGGCAATCAGCCGGTCACCCTTGCGGTAGCGGCCGCTGCAAATGGCTTCCAGCAGGTAGTTGTAGGCCTCCTCCTCGGCAGTCAGGGGCTGACGGTCTACGTAAGCAGGGGCAAATTGCATCGGCGGCACCTTTTGATTTTTTGTATCCAATTATCCACGGATACATAAAAGCAGAATGCGTGCCATCTCGCGTGAAGGGAGGCAAGGGGTTGAATCGGCTGCATAAATCGGAAAGTAGCGGCGAGACCGCCGCGTACGACCAGCACGGTGTGCTACCAAACAGCACACCTATGCCCTATGAGTGAGCACGCTCCAGGCGCAGTCACAATCGGGCTTTTGCCCGGCGCGGCGGTCGCCGACCGGGCAAGGGCTGCGTGGAATGACGACTTTCTCGCCCTGTTCTGGCGGGGTTACAGGGTGTAGGAAATCCCCACCTGGACCGTACGCGGTTCGCCAGGGTAGGCATAGAAGTTCAGGAAAGAACCTTCTTCGTACTCACGATTGAACAGGTTCTTTACGTCAAGATTGAGCCTGACCTTTTCGTTGACCTTGTAGTAACTCAGCAGGTCAACGACCGTGTAGGACCCCATCGTGAAGGTGCTATTGGCAGTTTGCCCGGCGCGTTCGGCCACGTATTTACCACCGGCGCCCAGGCCCAACCCTTTAAGGGCGCCGTCCTGGAACTCATACACGTTAAGCAGGCTGAAACTGTTGCGCGGGATGTTCGCCAGGCGCGTACCGGTGCGAATGGTGGTGTCCTTGGTCACCGCAGCATCTACATAGGCATAGCCGCCGATCATCCGCCACTCGGGCGTCAGGTTGCCGGCCACGTTCAGATCGAAGCCGCGACTGCGCACCTGCCCCGTCGCCACGTTGAAGGCCGAGTCAACGGGGTCGACACCTTGAACGTTTTTCTTGTCGATCTGGTAGATCGCTGCGTCGACGCTCAACTGCCGGTCAAGCGCTTCCCACTTCACGCCCATTTCAAAGGACTTGCCCTGCTCCGGATCAAACCCGCCGCCTTGACGACTGGCACCCGTGTTGGGTTTGAACGAGCGCGCCGCATCCGCGTAGAGCGCGACGGTGTCGGTAAGGTCATACATCACACCGACACGTGGGGTGACGGCGTTGTCGGCAGCGTTCCAGCTTCTGACACCCGGTACGTAGGATTCGTATTCGTGCTCGAAGCGCTCAAAGCGCGCACCCGCGAGGACCTTCAAGCGCTCGGTCAGCGCCACCTGGTCCTGGATGAAAGCCGCGTAAGTCTTGAGGTTTTCTTTATCGTGGGTTGGCGTGCGGGTCAGCGCAGGTCGTGGCTGGCCATAGACCGGGTTGAAGATATCAATCGGGAACGCGCCCGTTGCGGCGCTGGAACGCTGGATGATGGACTTGTAATCGTAGTCTTCGTACTCAATGCCGGTCAGCAGTGTGTGGTCCAGACCGCCCAGGGAAAAGTGCCCGGTCAGGTTGAGCTGGTAGTCTTTGTCGGTCCAATCCAGCTTGCGGTAGTTGAAGTTGCGCTGCAGGGTCCGTCCGTCGGCATTCAGGCTCGTCGCATTGTTCGCCTCAACGCCATTGCCCTTCATCGTCCCGTCCAGCCACTGGAAGCCACCGGCCAGGGTCCAGTTATCGTTGAGCAGATGTTCGAAACGCAACTGGGCCATGTTGTTGTCGTTGTGCAGGTTACCGGCGTACTTCTCACCCCAGAAGGTGTCTCGTGACGGTGTGCCACGCTGGTTGGCGAAACGGGTCAGGCCGCGATCCAGTGGGTGATTGTTACGCATGAAGTCGCCTTCGAAGGTCACCTTGGTGTCGTCCGTGGCCTGCCAGGTCAACACCGGCGCCACGCCATAACGCTCGGTGGAGACATGATCGCGAAAGGTGTCGCCGCCCTCACCCACCACGTTCAGCCGGTAGGCCAGGCGCCCTTGCTCATCCAGTGGGCCGGACGCATCGAGCGTGCCGCGCCGCATGCCCTGGTCATCCAATTGGCTGCCCAGCGTGACCGTACGCTCGGCCAGGGGTTGTTTGGAGACCACATTGAAGGTGCCGCCAGGGTCGCCACGCCCATAGAGCAGGCTGGCAGGCCCGCGCAGTACTTCAAGACGCTCGATGCTGTTGGCATCCGGCATGCTCGGGTAGCCCCGATTGATCGGAAAACCGTTGCGATAGAACTCGGCGGTGGTAAAGCCGCGCACCGTGAAGCTGGTCAGCCCCTGCCCGCCGAAGTTGTTGGCCCGGCCAACGCCACCCGCGTAGTCCAGGGCTTCCTGCAAGCGCGTCGCACCCAGGTCCTCGACCACCTCCTTGGGGACGACGCTGATGGACTGGGGCGTTTCGTGAATCGAGGTATCGGTACGCGTCGCGCTGGCCGAACGTGTGGCGCGGTAGCCCCTGACCGGACCTTGGGCCGTCTCACTGTCCATCTCGCCCGTGACCGTGGTCGCTTGCAATTCGAGGCTGGCGTTTTCAGAGGGTGCATCCTGCGCCCAGGCTAAAGGGGAAATTGCTTGAAGCACGCAGAGGGAAATCAGGGTACGACGCATGGATGCTGGACCTTGTGGATGAGCCGACGAGAAGGTGGACCTGCCAGGAATTCGCGGCGGATCTTATATCAACAGTTCTCGTTTAGCACTAATTCTCATTAACGCGCTTTTTGAGAATCCACTGGGTACCAGTCGCTTAAACACTCCACGCGAAAAAGGCGCTCAAGCAGGAGCGCCGTCACTGGCCGCAACGTCCAACGAAGCCAACATCTGCGCACGGCACACTTCAAGGATCTCGTCAGCCAGCGCGGAATCGTCCGGGCAAGCCCGCGACAAGACAATCGCGCCAACCGCTCGAGACATCAGGTCGATCATGTTCTTCCTGCCCTCACCCGCCTCTGCATCCGGTCCCGTCGGGTATTTCTGCCCCAGCGTGTGCAGGAGCTGTTCGATGCCTTCGGCAAAGGTGGTTTTCAGCTCATCCGATTGACGCGCCGCGTCGCCCCCCAGCGCCGCCAGGGTGCAACCGCCGCCACGTCGGTCGCGGTGCTCTCGGGTCACATAGCGGTTGATGAAGCCAGCAACATCGAGCGACTCAGCCCCCACCAGCGATTTGGACAGGCTGCAGGCCGAGGCTTCGGCCATCAGGTCGGCCTTCGAGCCGAAATGCTTGTAGAAACCGCCATGGGTGAAGCCGGCCGCCGCCATCAGATCGGCGACGCCGACACCATCAAAACCGCGCTCGCGGAACAGTTCGGAAGCCGTTTCAACGATGTGCTCTCGATTGGCCTGCGCCTGCGCCTTGGTCACTCTCACCTGTCATACCTCGTGTTCAACGGGAAAACCTGCGCTCCATGATACATAGATGCCAGTCATAATCAAAACCGTTGACAGCTTAGATTTCGATCATCATCATAAAAACACGCAAAACCCACCCAGAGAGATGAACCATGAGCAATCGCCCTACTGTTTTGATCACCGGCGCCTCTACCGGCATTGGCGCGGTTTACGCCGCACGCTTCGCGCAACGCGGCCACGACCTGGTGCTGGTCGCTCGAGACCAGGCGCGCCTGGAAGCACTCGCTGCAAGGTTGCGCGACGAACACAAGGTCAGCATCGAGATCATCCCCGCCGACCTGACCCAACTCGACGATCTGACCCGCGTTGAAACCCGTCTGCGCGACGATGCCCGCATCGGAATCCTCGTCAATAACGCCGGCGCGGCGCTGTCCGGCCGCTTTATCGACCAGAGCACCGACAGCGTCGCGCAGTTGGTCGCCCTCAACACCACCGCGCTGGTGCGGCTCGCCAGTGCCATCGCTCCACGTCTGGCCAAGGCCGGCGACGGTGCAATCATCAATATTGGTTCGGTGGTCGGCCTGGCGCCGGAGTTCGGCATGTCGGTCTACGGTGCGACCAAGGCCTTTGTGCTATTCCTTTCCCAGGGCCTGAGCCTGGAGCTTTCGCCTCTGGGCGTGTATGTGCAGGCCGTACTGCCGGCCGCAACCCGCACGGAAATCTGGGATCGCTCCGGCATCGACATCAACACCCTGAACGAAATCATGGAAGTGGGCGATCTGGTGGATGCCGCACTGGTCGGCTTCGACCGTCGTGAGGTGGTGACGATTCCGCCGCTGCACGAAGCTGAACGCTGGGATGGCCTGCAAACCGCCCGTCAGGGCTTGCTTGAGCAAATCCGTCAGTCCGCGGTTGCCCAGCGCTACCTGGCCTGAGCGATCACTGAGTCACGATCATCCCAACAGGATTAGGTGCAGGCGCCCAAGGCCCTGCATCGACGCCTGCCCACCGACAAGAGCAGCGTCACGATGAAAGCCTTTTTGATTGATCGCTATGGCAAGAACACTGGTCGCCTTGGCGAGGTGCCCTCCCCGATAGTCGGGGCGCACGACGTGTTGATTGAGGTGCACGCCAGCAGCGTCAACGTGCTGGACGCGAAGATCCGCAAAGGCGACTTCAAATTGATCCTGCCGTACCCACTCCCGTTGATCCTGGGCAATGACCTGGCCGGGGTCGTGGTGGAAGTGGGCTCGCAAGTCAAACGCTTCAAACCGGGAGACGAGGTCTACGCCCGCGCACCTGAAACCCGCATCGGGACATTCGCCGAACGCATCGCCGTGGACGAAAACGCGCTCGCCCGCAAGCCCGCCAATCTCGACATGGCACACGCCGCAGCGATCCCCTTGGTGGCCCAGACCGCCTGGCAAGTGCTGGTCGACACCGCACACCTGCAACCGGGCCAGAAAGTCCTGATCCACGCAGGGTCAGGCGGTGTCGGCACGCTCGCAATCCAGCTCGCCAAACACCTCGGCGCCTTTGTCGCTACCACCACCAGCACGGCCAATGTGGAATGGGTCAAGGCGTTGGGCGCCGACCGGGTGATCGACTACACACAGCAGGATTTTGAAAGTGTCCTGCAGGACTATGACGTGGTGCTGAACAGCCTCGGCGCGGATGTATTGGAGAAGTCGCTCAAGGTCCTCAAGCCCGGTGGGCAGCTCATCTCCATCTCAGGACCACCCACGGTCCAATTCGCCCGCGAACAAGGGCTGTCCTGGCCACTGCAGCAAGTCATGCGTCTGCTGAGCCTGGGTATTCGGCGCAAGGCGCGCAAACAGGGCGTGCGCTACGCATTCGTGTTCATGCGGGCCGATGGCGCACAACTGCAGCAGCTCACCGAGCTTATCGAGGCCGCAATCATCAAGCCGGTGATTGACCGCACCTTCCCCTTGGAACACACGGCGCAGGCGTTGACGTACGTCGAGCAGGGGCGCGCCAGGGGCAAGGTGGTGATTACGCTCAAGTGATTAGGTCACCGATTTCGGAATCTTCAGCCCCAGGCTTTCGCGCAACGTCGTCCCTTCATAGGCCGTGCGGTACACACCGCGTTCCTGCAACAGCGGTATGACTTCACGGGTAAAGCGCTCGAACTGCTCCGGATGCCCAATATAGATATTGAACCCATCCACCGCCCGCGCCTCGAACCACTCCGCCATTTTCTGCGCAACGGTTGCCGCCGTTCCCACAAAGGCCCCCGGGCGCAGTTGTCGACCGAATTCGACGGCCTGGCGCAACGTAAAACCTTTTTCCCGGGCCTGGTCGGCAATGCGTTTGGCGGCAGTGAAAAAGCTGCTGCGCGCAGCCTCCAGGCTCTCCTGCGGAAACGGCGCATCCAGGTCGTACTGGCTGAAATCATGCCAGCCGAAATTGCGCCCGAACTCCTTCAAGGCCAATTCAAAGCTGTGGTCGGCCTGATGGTAGTGTCGCTCGATTTTACGGGCCTGTTCATCGGTGTCGCCCACATAGATTTCCGCACCGGGCATCACCCGCAGTTGTTCGGGATCGCGACCGTGCCGCGCGGCCCTGTCCTTTATATCCCGGTAAAAAGCCTGGCCCTGCTCGATGCTGGCCGCATGCGTAAAGATCACGTCCGCCGTGGCGGCGCCCAGCTCGCGGCCTTGCTCCGAGTCGCCGGCCTGGAAGATCACCGGTTGGCCTTGGGGTGAGCGCTGGATGTTCAGCGGGCCGACCACCGAAAAATGCTCGCCCTGGTGATTCAGGCTGTGCAACTTGCTGGGGTCGAAAAACTGGCCGGTGGCGCGGTTGCGCACAAAGGCATCGTCCTCATAGGAGTTCCACAGGCCCTGCACTACTTGCACGTGTTCGGCTGCACGGCCGTAGCGGGTGTCGTAGTCATAATGTTCATCGCGGCTGTAGTTGCCGGCGGTACCGGCGTCGCCGCTGGTGACCACGTTCCAGCCGGCGCGGCCCTTGCTGATCAGGTCCAGCGAGGCCAGGCGGCGTGCGACGTTGTAAGGCGAGTTGTAAGAAGTCGTCAGGGTGCCGACCAGCCCGATATGGCGCGTGCTGACGGCCAGTGCCGATAACAGCGTCAACGGCTCCAGGCGATTCAGGTAATGGGATGGCGACCCCGGCGTGATGAACTGGCTGTCGACGATAAACATCAAGTCGAACAAGGCCGCCTCGGCCTGGCGCGCAATGTCGATGTACCAGTCGATGTTGACGCTGGCATCGGCCGGCAATTGCGGGTCAAGCCACAGGTTGTGGCGCCCCGGGCCGCCGCAACCCATCGTCAAGGCGCCAAGTTTGAGCTGTCTTTTGGTCATGTCCAAGGTGTTCCTTGCGGCGTTCAGGGCTGTGTTGTAACGACGGCGGGTTGCAGTGCCGCCGAGAACGAGTTGTCGAACAGACTGGCGGCCGGGTAAGACTTGACCAAGCCTTGGCTGGCGAAGAAGTCCACGGTCTTTTGCGCCTCCAGCGGCGATTGGGCTGTCACCGGCTCCACGGTGGTACGGGCGCGGGCAAACCAGGCGCGGGCGATATCCGCATCGGCCCGGGTGCGCTTGGCCCAGGCATCGGCATAAGCATCGGCGTTGGCCGGGCTTTGGCGGGTCCAGTCGCGGGCTTTCTTCAGGCGTTGGAGAAAGTCATTGATCGGCGCACGCTTGGCATCCACGGCCTTGGCATTGGCGGCAACGAAGC
This sequence comes from Pseudomonas palleroniana, assembly GCF_022836895.1. NCBI lineage: Bacteria > Pseudomonadati > Pseudomonadota > Gammaproteobacteria > Pseudomonadales > Pseudomonadaceae > Pseudomonas > Pseudomonas palleroniana. The sequence continues at coordinate 3,674,452 of NZ_CP092411.1, forward strand.
TCTGGGCCGGGATCAGGCCGTCAGCCGTTGCGAGCACGCGCGCACCTTGGCGTTCCTGTTGCGTGACATAGGGTTCCCAGGTGGCGATGACGTCCACCGAACCGCCTTCCAGGGCATGGGAAGCGTCCAGCGCGCTGAGGTAGCGCAACTCCAGTGAGTCTCGCGAGACCCCGGCTTTGTCGAGTGCGGTCAGCAGCAGTTGCTGGCTCCAGGAGCCCTTCCACACGGCCGCACGCTTACCCGCCAGATCCGCCAGGCTGTGGATCGACGAATCCTTTCTGACCAGAATCGCCACGCCGGCGAGATTTTGCCGGCTGATGGCGATGACTTTGATCGGCGCGCCCAACGCGCCCAGGAATAACACCGGGGCATCACCGAGCAAACCGATGTCCAGGCTGTTGGCATTGAGTGCTTCGGCGACCGGCGAGCCCGCGGTGAACTGTTTCCACTCCAGCTGATAAGGCAGGTCATCGAGCACGCCCGCCGCCTCCATCACGGCCTGAGCGTTGTAGCTCTGGTCGCCCACCACCAGCGTTTGCGCGTGCGCGCTCAGACACAGCAATGCGGCAACCATCCCGGCTACCCGTTTTGTCAGATCACGCACATTTGTCTCCAGCTACCTGTTTTTGGGGACGGACAAGATGGGGGACTGATCAGCGCGTGTAAAATACCGATAACGCATAACCTAATTCTATAATAATGCGCACAATGCATTTTCAACCCCATAGAAACGCCCCCGGGAATACGCCGACATTGCGTAGCGCCGTGCACCACCTACACTGATTTGAGTCCAGCGCCCAGGGTCATTTCTGTAGATCGCCCGCAGATACCTGCACGCATTGCTCGACAAAAAAGCAGTTGCCCAACTGATTAATAGAGTCGATATGAAAGAGCATCCGCGGCGGCGTGAATCACCTCTCCTGGCTCAGCTTGGCCTGCTGTGCCTGGCCCTTGCCGGTTGCACGGTCGGGCCGGATTTCAGCCGCCCCGAGGTGCCCGCAGCGGCCGGCTACACAAAAGAACCGCTGACGACCACCGCCCAGGCCGATATCGACACCGGCGGCGCGGCGCAGCGCTTGATCGCGGGCATGGACATTCCGGGGCAATGGTGGACGCTGTTCCACTCAACGACATTAAATGCCCTGGTTGAAGAAGCCCTGCGTGCCAACCCGGATGTCAGCGCGGCGCAAGCGGTCTTGCGCCAGGCCAATGAGCAGGTTTACATCGACCAGGCGTCGCTGTTTCCCGCCGTCAACGCCAATCTCCAGAAGACCCGGGAGAAAGTCTCGGGCGTCACGACGGGGGCCCCCTCATCGCCCATCCTTACGCTCAGCTCGGCGTCGCTGAGCGTGTCCTATGCCCCGGACGTGTTCGGCGGCACGCGCCGGCAGATCGAATCGTCCACGGCCCAGGCCGAGTACCAACGCTTCCAACTGGAGGCGACCTACCTCACCCTGACCTCCAATGTGGTCAACACGGCGGTCAGCCTGGCGTCTTTGCGCGATCAAGTGGCGGCCACCGAGGCCATCATCCGACTGCAGAGCGATCAGCTCGACGTCCTGCAAGCCCAACGACAATTGGGCGCCATCAGCAATGCCGACGTGCTCACGCAGCAAACCGCGCTGGCCCAGACCCGCGCCACCCTGCCGCCCCTGCAAAAGCAGCTGGCGCAGACTCGCAACCAACTGATGACCTACCTCGGCCGGTTCCCCAATCAGGACCGCGACGAAAGTTTCCAACTGGCCTCCCTGCACTTGCCGACAGACCTGCCCGTCAGTCTGCCCTCGGCGATTGTCGGCCAGCGACCGGACGTGCGCTCGGCCCAGGCTCAATTGCACCAGGCCAGCGCCAACATTGGCGTGGCGGTCGCCAATCAGTTGCCGCAGTTCAGCATCACCGGTTCCGTGGGCTCCACGGTGGCGAGCGGCACCCGGCTGTTCTCGGCCGGCTCCGGCGTCTGGAGCCTGGCGGGCGGGATTGCCCAACCGATCTTCGATGCCGGCGCCCTGGAGCATCGCAAACGCGCCGCCGTGGCGGCCTACGATGAATCCGCGGCGCGTTATCGCGGCACCGTGTTGGTCGCGTTTCAGGACGTGGCCAATGCACTGCGCGCCCTCGAAGCCGACGCCGAGACCCTCGACCAGCAGGTTGCCGCTGAGCGCTCGGCGCAAGCCAACCTGGACCTGGTGCAGGCCCAATTCCGCCTGGGCGCGGTGGCCTACATCAACCTGCTCAGCGCCCAGCAGACCTACCAGAACACCGTGCTGGCGCGGGTCAGGGCGCAGGCTGCTCGCTACAGCGATACCACGGCCCTCTTCCAGGCGCTGGGAGGCGGCTGGTGGAACCGCACCGATGTCGACCCCGCCACCCGGGGCCAGCCGGACCGCTTCGGCCTGCCGTCATGGCGGGAGCTGATGCCGGCCGACAATGCGCACGCGACGCCCGCCACAGCGGCGGGCTGGACTGAATCGAATCATTGAACCCGTGAGACTCTCCATGGCCGACGTCCAGACTGCCTCTCCCCCGCCCCCCGAGCCCGGCGTACCGCGCAAGCGTCGACTGTGGCGGCCGATGTTGATCATGATCGCGGTGGTATTGCTGATTGTCGCGATCATCGTCGGGGTGAAATTCGTGCAGATTTCCGCGCTGATCGCCCAGTCAAAACTGCCGCTACCCGTCGCCGTGGTGACCGCGATGCCAGTGCCGTATGCCGACTGGCAACCCAGCGTGTCCGCCGTGGGTTCGATGAAGGCGGTGCGCGGCGTGGACGTGACCACCGAAGTCGGCGGCATCGTGCGCACCCTCGGTTTCACGCCCGGGCAGCAGGTGGCGGCCCAGGCGCTGCTGGTGCAGTTGAATGCCGACGCCGACGTCGCGCAGCTTCACTCCCTGGAGGCGACTGCCGACCTGGCGGGCATCGTGCTCAAGCGTAACAAGGCTCAATTGGCGGTCAATGCGGTGTCCCAGGCCCAGGTCGACACCGACACGGCAGACTTGAAGGCCAAACTTGCCGCCGCCGAACAACAACGCGCGCTGGTGGCGAAAAAGACCATTCGCGCACCGTTTGCCGGGCGTATCGGGATCACCGGCGTCAACCCCGGCCAATACCTCAACCCAGGCGACAAAATTGCCACGCTGCAGACTTTCGACCCCATCTATATCGACTTCAATGTCCCACAGAACCAGCTCGGGTCCCTTGCCATCGGCCAACAGGTCCTGGTGACCGCCGACGGCCTTTCCGAACAAACCTTCACGGGGCGGATCAGCACGGTCGACACCCAATTCGATCCGACCACGCGCAACGTCACCGTCGAAGCCACCGTCGAGAACCCCAGGCAAAGCCTGGTGCCCGGTATGTTTGCCCGCGCCGTGGTCAATTCCGGCGCTTCCCAACGCTACCTCACCGTTCCACAGACCTCGGTGACCTACAACCCCTACGGCACCACCGTGTTCATCGCCACCTCGAGTAAAAACGACAAGGGTGAGGAAGTGCTCAGCGCGCAACAAACCTTTATCAAGACCGGCCCGACCCGGGGCGACCAGGTGGCGATTGTGTCCGGAGTGAAAGAAGGCGATCTGTTGATCACCAGCGGCCAGATGAAACTCAAGAATGGCTCGCCGGTGAAGGTCGACAACCGCGCCGCGCCGTTGAACGACCCGGCTCCGACTCCCCAAGAACATTAAAGGTGTCCCATGAAACTGACCGATACCTTTATCCACCGACCGGTCTGGGCCGTAGTGGTCTCGCTGTTCATCCTGATCCTGGGGCTGCGCTCGATCTTCGAACTACCGGTGAACCAATGGCCGCGCACCGAAAACACGGTGGTCACCATCACCACCGCCTACTACGGTGCGGACGCCTCCACCGTCGCAGGCTTTATCACCCAGCCGCTGGAAGCGGCTATTGCTCAAGCCCAAGGCATTGACTATCTGTCCTCAACCAGCATCACCGGTGTCTCGACCATCACCGCCACCCTGCGGCTGAACTACGACGCGAGCAAGGCCCTCACCGAGATCAATACCCAAGTCAATTCGGTGAAGAACCAACTGCCCGCCCAGGCCCAGGAACCGGTGCTGACGGTGGCCGTCGGGCAGACTACCGACGCCATGTACCTGGGGTTCTACAGTGACACGCTGCCCACCAACAACATCACGGACTACCTGGTGCGGGTGGTCAAACCCAAGCTCGACTCGATCCAGGGCGTGCAAACCGCAGAGATTCTCGGCGGCCGCCAGTTCGCCCTACGCGCCTGGCTCGACCCGGACAAACTGGCGGCACACAACGTCACCGCGCAGGACGTCTCCACCGCCCTGGCCAACAACAACTACTTGTCTGCCGTGGGCTCGACCCGTGGGCAGTCGGTGACGATCGACCTGACGGCCGGCACTGATTTGCACACGGTGGATGAGTTCAAGCGCCTGGTCATCAAGCACAAAGGCGATGCGCTGGTGTACCTGGAGGATGTGGCGACCGTCACCCTTGGCGCCGAAAGCTACGACAGCAGCGTGGCGTTCTCCGGCAAGCGCTCGGTGTTCATCGGCATCAAGGCGGCTCCCACGGCGAACATCCTGACGGTCGCCAGCAGCGTGCGCGAGGCGTTCCCCGAGCTGCAATCGCAATTGCCCAGCGGGGTGCGCGGCGAGATCGTGTATGACTCGACCGAGTTCATCAACACGTCGATTTACGAGGTGGTCAAGACCCTGGTCGAAGCCATGATCATCGTCTCGGTGGTCATCTACCTGTTCCTCGGCTCGTTCCGTGCGGTGATTGTGCCGCTGGTGGCGATTCCGCTGTCACTGGTGGGAACGTTCTTTGTCATGTACCTGTTGGGGTACTCCATCAACCTGCTGACGCTGCTCGCCCTGGTACTGGCGATAGGGCTGGTGGTGGACGACGCGATTATTGTGGTGGAAAACGTCGACCGGCATATCAAGGAGGAAGGTAAAGGCGTACTGGACGCCGCGCTGATCGCGGCGCGCGAACTGGGCGGCCCGATCATTGCGATGACCGTGGTGCTGGTGGCCGCCTACGTGCCGATCGGGCTGCGCAGCGGCCTCACGGGCGCCCTGTTCAAGGAGTTCTGTTTCTCGCTGGCAGGCGCCGTGACCGTGTCGGCCGTGGTGGCGTTGACACTCTCACCGATGATGACGTCGCGGCTGTTCAAGCCTGGGCAGGAAGAAGGCCGTTTCGCCCGGCGGCTCGACCAGTATTTCGACTGGTTGCGCAAACGCTATCACCGCGTGCTGGCCGGCGGACTGGACGTCTGGCCGGTGCTAGTGACCTTCGGCTTTGCCCTGTTCCTGCTGGTCGCGGCCAGTGGCATGACGGCCAAGAGCGAACTGTCGCCCACCGAAGACCAGGGGTTGGTGTTCATGCAGATCAAGGGCCCGCCGACGGCGTCACCGCAGCAGATGGAGCGCATTGCCGACCAGGCGTTCCAGATCGCCAACAAAGAACCCGAATACGCGCAGATGTTCCAACTGACCGGCCTGCCGGCACTCAACCAGGGCCTGGGCGGCGTGCTGCTCAAATCCTGGGGCGACCGCACCCGCTCCCAGGCCCAACTGATTCTGGACCTCCAGCAAAAATGGAATCAGGTGCCGGGGGCCAGCATCGCGGCCTTCCCGCTGCCCTCGCTGCCGGGGGCCCAAGGGTTGCCGGTGCAATTTGTGATCACCACCACCGACTCGGTGGAGAACCTCAACGAAGTCGCGCAGGCGGTCATGGCCGAGGCCCTGAAACAACAGCTGTTCTGGTTCGCCGATATGGATTTGAAGCTGGACAAACCCCAGGCACGCTTGGTGGTCGACCGGGAAAAAATTGCCGCATTGGGCATGACCCAGGCCGATGTGGGCGCCGCGTTGTCAGCCGCTCTGGGCGGCAATTACGTGAACTATTTCTCCACCGCCGGGCGCTCGTACAAAGTCATTCCCCAGGTATTGCAGGTCAACCGCCTCAACCCCGAGCAGATCCTCGATTACTACATCCGCACACCTGCCGGCAACATGATACCGGCGCGTACGGTGGCGCATATCGAGACCTCGACCCAGCCGGAATCGATCAACCACTTCCAGCAACTCAACTCGGCGACGCTGGGCGGCGTCAGCGGTGTGGCCCAGGGCGAGTTGCTGGCGAAGCTGAACACGATCCTCAACCACGTTGCCCCTTCCGGCTACACCTCGGACTTCGCCGGCGAGTCGCGGCAGTTCATGCAGGAGTCTGGTGGGTTCGTCGGCCTGCTGCTGTTCTCGATCCTGATCGTCTACCTGGCGCTCGCCTTCCAGTTCGAGAGCTTTCGCGACCCCGTGGTGATCCTGTTCTCCGTGCCGCCCGCGTTGTTCGGCGCGTTGGCGTTTATCACCATGGGCTACGCGTCGATCAATGTGTACACCCAGGTGGGCCTGGTGACGCTGCTGGGGTTGATCACCAAGCACGGGATTCTGATCGTGCAGTTTGCCAACCAATTGCAACGCGCCGGCCACAGCAAGCGTGAGGCGATTGAAGAAGCGGCCGCCGTGCGCCTGCGCCCTATCCTGATGACCACGGCGGCGATGGTGCTGGGCGTGGTGCCGCTGGTGTGGGCGTCCGGGGCCGGTGCGGCTGGGCGCCATGACATGGGCTTGGTGATCTTCGCCGGCTTGTCGATCGGGACGCTGTTGACGCTGTTCATGGTACCGGCGATGTACCTGTTCATGGGAGCCACGCACGCTCACGAAACCGGGCAATCGCGGCTCGATTCAGAGCCGGCGCGAGCGCCCTGATCCGCCCCAAATAGGTGCACCATGTGCAGGGCGCCTACCCCATGCTCAAACGTCATAATCCCCGGCTCGCCTGCGTGGTAACCTCGCGCCACCATGAATAGACAGTGATCGTCACTGAAGACGACAGAGCCAGGAAAGAACATGCCAAAAATCTCTCACTCAGCGTTGCGCCGCAACTTCCGTGAATTGCTTGCCAAGAAAATGTGCGTTGAAACCGCCTCGGTGTTCGACCCCATGTCCGCGCGTATCGCGGCCGACCTGGGGTTCGAGGTCGGTATCCTGGGTGGCTCGGTCGCTTCGTTGCAGGTACTTGCAGCTCCCGATTTTGCGCTGATCACCTTGAGTGAGTTCGTTGAACAGGCCACCCGCATCGGGCGCGTGGCCCAGTTGCCCTTTATCGCCGACGCCGACCACGGTTATGGCAACGCCCTGAACGTGATGCGCACCGTCGAGGAGCTTGAGCGTGCCGGCGTGGCGGCGCTGACGATTGAGGACACCCTGCTGCCGGCGCAGTTCGGGCGTAAATCCACCGACCTGATTTCCATCGAAGAAGGCATCGGCAAGGTCAAGGCGGCGCTGGAGGCGCGTGTCGATCCAGAACTCTCGATCATCGCCCGCACCAACGCCGGTGTGTTGCCGACCGCCGACGTCATCGAGCGCACCAAGGCCTATGAAAAAGCCGGCGCCGATGGCATTTGCATGGTCGGCGTCAAAGACTTCGAGCACCTTGAGCAGATCGCGGCGAACCTCACGGTGCCGTTGATGCTGGTGACCTACGGCAATCCCCTGCTCCATGACAGCGCGCGCCTGGCCAGCCTGGGCGTACGCATCGTGGTGGCCGGGCATGGCGCCTACTTTGCCTCGATCAAGGCCACCTACGACAGCCTGCGCGCTCAGCGCAAGCTGACCCACAGCACCTCGAACCTGAGTGCCACCGAGTTGACGCATACCTACACGTTGCCGGAGAGCTACGTGGCCTGGGCTGAAGAATTCATGGATGTGAAAGAGTAATAGTCCGCCAGTAGTTCGCGCTGGAATACCCGGCCACTGCTGTAAGTGGATATAAAAAAGCCGCCGCAGAACCTGCGGCGGCAAACCAAAGGGTAGTGTCGAAGCAGAGCGGCTAAGACCCTGACCACGCTACACCCCCAACCGATTAAATAGTGTGAAGTTTAATTAATCGAGTTTAATCCCGCTTCCCGCTGCGCACCGCGAAAAATCCGTTAATAATCAGGACTCGACAAACACGTCGAGCACAATAAAAACGGCACTGCGCTCACCTGGAATCCCTGCCCATTAAACCTATGCGTCTTTCAATAAAGTGCGGTGTAACTGTGCGCGCTCATTATTTCGGGGAAATAAGAACATGATCAGAAAGTGCAGCCTGTTGACGCTGGCGATAGGCGTCGGCATCAGCCAACTCAGCTTTGCCGATTCGGTGACCGACCAGGCAGAGTCCAAGGGCTTTATCGAAGGCAGCAGCCTTACGGGGCTGCTGCGCAACTATTACTTTGACCGCGACCGCCAGAGCGGCAAGGCTGACAACCGCGACTGGACCCAAGGCGCGATGCTCAACTACGCCTCGGGCTTTACCCAGGGCACTATCGGTTTTGGCGTGGATGCCTATGCCTACGGCGCGATGAAGCTCGACGCCACGCACGCCGACGCGGGCACCGGCGAATTGCCGACCGACCGGCATGGCGACCCTGAAAATGGCTACGGTTCAGTGGGCGCCGACGTGAAGATCAAGGTCTCCAAGACCCAGTTGAAATTCGGTGACATGCAGCCCACCGCCCCGGTCTTCGCCACCGGCGGCACACGTATTTTGCCGCAGACCGCGACCGGGTTTGACCTGACCAGCAGCGAGATCGCCGGGCTGGACCTGGAGGCCGGGCACTTCACCAGCACCAACAGCGGCATGACCAGCAACCATGACCACGATATCTACGCCACTTACGCCAACGTGGCGGCCAACAGCGCAAGCTTCGTCGGTGGCAAGTACACCTTCACGCCGTCGTTGAGCGCCACGCTGTATGCCGGTGAACTGGAAGATATCTGGCGCCAGTACTACACCAACCTCAACTATGTGATCCCGTTGAGCCACGACCAGTCACTGGCACTGGATGGCAACCTGTATCGCACCCTCGACACCGGCAGCGCCAAAGCCGGGGCGATCAACAACACGACGTACTCGGTCGCCGCAGCCTACTCGTTCCTGGCGGCGCATACCCTGACGCTGTCGTACCAGAAAGTGCATGGCGACACGCCGTTCGACTACATCGGCACGGGCAACAACGGCGCGGGTGAAGGTGGCGATTCGGTGCTGCTGGCCAACTCGATCCAGTGGGGCGATTTCAACGGTCCGGGCGAGCAGTCCTGGGGCATCCGCTATGACCTGAACATGGCCAGTTTCGGCGTCCCCGGCCTGAGTTTCATGACCCGCTACGTCAACGGTTCGGACATCAATGGCACGCACACACCGGCCAACAGTGCCTATGCCGGCGACTACGGTGCCGAGGGTGACCACCACGAGATCGATGTGGAGGCCAAATACGTGCTACAGAGCGGCCCGGCGAAAAACCTGTCGTTTCGCCTGCGTGACGCGATGGTGTCATCCAACGCCGATCAGGGCGACGGCAAGTTGAATGAACTGCGGGTGATCGTCGACTACCCGTTCACCCTGCTGTAACCACGCCCTGCACCGGCCAGCCCAGCGGGCGGCCGGTGCAGGCACACTACCCTACCCAGCCGACGGCGGTTTTAGGGATCACCTCGGACTCATCCAGTTTCGAGGCAAACATACTCACCGCACGGACCGCGTCACCCGTACTGGTGCGTATCTGCAAAATCACCGAACCGGCCTGGTCGGCCAGGTTGACCCCACGCTGCGCGCCTTCCTGGGTCGCATTCATGCTGGACACCGCATCGCGGGTTTCCGAGAGGATCATGCCGATCATCTCGGCAATTTCCGCGGTGGAGCGGCTGGTGCGCCCGGCCAGTTGCCTGACCTCGTCGGCCACCACGGCAAAACCACGCCCCTGATCGCCTGCGCGGGCCGCCTCGATGGCGGCGTTAAGCGCCAACAGGTTGGTCTGGTCGGCGATACCGCGGATGGTATTGACGATCGCGGTGATTTGCTCGGAACGATCGCCCAACTGCCCGACCAGCCGTGCCGAGGCACCGATATTATCGGCGATGCGGCGCATTTCACTGGCGGTCTCCTGGATCACTTCGGTGCCATGCTCGGCAAAACGCTCGGTCTCGGATGAAATATGGTAGGCCCGGGATGCCCCGCGAGAGTCTTCCTCGAACTTCTCGACGCGCTCGGTGATGTCACTGGCGAACTTGACGACTTTGATCAACTTGCCGTCGCCGTCGTACACCGGGTTGTAGCTGGCTTCCAACCACACCACACGCCCACCTCGACCGATGCGCTTGAACTGCCCGGTGAAGAATTCGCCGTTGTTCAGGCGGCGCCAAAAGTCGCTGTATTCGCCGCTGTTGACCAGTGCCGGCTCGCAGAACATACGGTGGTGCTTGCCTTTGAGTTCCGCCAGCGAGTAGCCCATAACCTGCTGGAAGTTTTCATTGGCGTCGAGCACCACTCCACTCAAATCAAACTCGATAACCGCCATCGCCCGGTCCAGGGCCGCCAGCTTGCTGCGGGTGGCGGCTTCCTGTTCGACTTTTTGCGTCACGTTCAGCGCGTACTTGACCACTTTCAACACTTGCCCCTGTGCATCCGGCACCGGGTTGTAACTGGCCTCCAACCAGACGGTTTTACCGTGGGAATCCAAACGTTTGAAGGTGCCCGATACAAACTTGCCGGCCTTGAGCTCATTCCAGAACGCCGCGTAGGCGGGACTGCCTGTCAAATCCGACGGGCAAAAGTCACGGTGGGATTTGCCGACCAACTGATCGGCGGTGTACCCCATGGTTTTCTGGAAGTTCTCATTGCTGCGCAATACCTTTCCGGTCAGGTCGAATTCGACCACCGCCATTGAACGGTCGAGTGCGGCGAACAATCCCTTGTATTGCGTAATTTCGGCCGTCCTGGCCGCCAGTTCTGCTTTAAGCGCTTTATTGAACATGACGTACCCTCACTCGAGCGTTTTCACTGATGCTTGAGTCTAGTATCGGCAGAAAAATAGTGACTTGAGGCGCAAAAAATAATTATTAATTGACGCCAAGTAATTGATCATAAATGCCACAGAAGTGACCGGCGCGGTGCCAGTGTTTAGACTGGCTGCCCTTTCCTCGACCTGAGCCCATCATGGCCAACCACGACCTGAGCTTTACCCCCGATCCCGACGCCGATTCGATCTCTTCCGACGTTATCGGCTTCAACGGCATCCTGGTTTCCACGCAAATTCCAACCCGCGCCGACGGCAGCCTGGAACTGGGTGATATCAGCCTGCAAAGCGAATGCACGCTGCAGGCGTTGAAAGTCGCCCTGGAAAAAGCCGGCAGCTCCATGGACCGCGTGATGCATCTGACCATTTATCTTACCGATATGGCCGACCGCGCCGCGTTCAATGAGGTCTACAAACGCTTTTTCGCCAAGCCCTGGCCCGTGCGCGCCGCGGTTGGCGTTGCCGCCCTGGCCGTTGAAGGCATGCGCGTCGAAGTCACCGCGATGGCCGCCAAAGCCTGAACAGCCCCCTCCCATAAATTGTGTGCAGGTAAGCCAATCCTCATTCCACCTGTGCCGCATGGGTGACCTGCATTGTTAAGCGCCGGCGCCCTGCACACCGCATAATCCTGTGGGAGGGGCTTGCTCCCGATAGCGGGGCATCAGTCACAAATAAGCTGACTGACAGGCCGCCATCGGGAGCAAGCCCCCTCCCACAAGGATTGAGCGGTTTGCACACCGGCCCTATGGTAGGTGCCCGCCCAGCGTTTCACGGCTACAATGCGCGCCTCAACCGTGACAAGCCTGACTAAAAAAACTATGTCCTTGCCCAAGCATCACCTGGAATTGCTCAGCCCTGCCCGCGATGTCGCCATTGCGCGCGAGGCGATCCTGCATGGCGCCGATGCCGTCTATATCGGCGGCCCAAGCTTCGGCGCACGCCATAACGCCTGCAATGAAGTGAGCGATATCGCTCAACTGGTCGAATTCGCCCGGCGTTATCACGCCCGTGTGTTCACCACCATCAACACCATCCTGCATGACAACGAGCTGGAACCGGCGCGCCGGCTGATCCATCAGCTGTACGACGCCGGCGTCGATGCCCTGATCGTGCAAGACCTGGGCGTGATGGAGCTGGATATTCCGCCCATCGAACTGCACGCCAGTACCCAGACCGACATCCGCACCCTGGCCCGCGCCAAGTTTCTCGACCAGGCCGGTTTCTCGCAGTTGGTATTGGCCCGTGAGCTGAACCTGCAAGAGATCCGTGCAATCGCCGACGAGACCGATGCCGCCATCGAATTCTTCATCCACGGCGCCCTGTGCGTGGCATTCTCCGGGCAGTGCAACATCTCCCACGCGCAGAATGGCCGCAGCGCCAACCGTGGCGACTGCTCCCAGGCGTGCCGCCTGCCCTACACCTTGAAAGACGATCAGGGCCGCGTCGTGGCCTTTGAAAAGCACCTGCTGTCGATGAAGGACAACAACCAGAGCGCCAACCTGCGCGCCCTGGTGGAAGCCGGCGTACGTTCGTTCAAGATCGAAGGCCGCTACAAAGACATGGGTTATGTGAAAAACATCACCGCCTACTACCGCCAGCGCCTCGATGACATCCTCGAAGACCGCCCGGACCTGGCTCGCGCGTCCAGTGGCCGCACCGCGCATTTCTTCCTGCCCGACCCGGAAAAAACCTTCCACCGTGGCAGCACCGACTACTTCGTCAGCGATCGCAAGATCGACATCGGCGCCTTCGACACCCCGACCTTCACCGGCCTGCCGGTCGGCGTGGTGGAAAAAACCGGAAAGCGCGACCTGCAAGTTGTGACCCATGAGCCGCTGTCCAATGGTGATGGCCTCAATGTGCTGATCAAACGCGAAGTCGTCGGTTTTCGCGCCAACATCGCCGAGCCTAAAGGCGAGTTCGAAGAAGACGGTGCCAAGCGCTACCGCTACCGCGTCGAGCCGAATGAAATGCCGGCCGGCCTGCACCAGTTGCGCCCCAACCACCCACTGAACCGCAACCTGGACCATAACTGGCAACAGGCGCTGCTCAAGACCTCCGCCGAGCGCCGTATCGGCCTGTCCTGGGTAGCGCGCCTGCGTGAAGACCAACTGCAAGTCACCGCCACCAGCGAAGAGGGCCTGAGTGCCAGCGTCACCCTGCCCGGCCCGTTTGGCGTGGCCAACAAGCCGGAACAGGCGCTGGAGACCTTGCGTGACCTGCTCGGCCAACTGGGCACCACCGAGTACCACGCCACCGACATCCAGCTGGATGCACCGCAAGCGTTCTTCATCCCCAACTCGCAGCTCAAGGCTTTGCGCCGCGAAGTGATCGAAGCACTGACCGCCGCTCGCGTTGCCGCTCATCCACGGGGCGGGCGCAAGGCTGAAACCTCGCCGCCGCCGGTGTACCCGGAAGCGCACCTGTCGTTCCTGGCCAACGTCTACAACCAGAAGGCCCGGGATTTCTACCACCGTCACGGCGTAAAGCTGATCGACGCGGCCTTCGAAGCTCACGAAGAAACGGGCGAAGTGCCGGTGATGATCACCAAACACTGCCTCCGCTTCTCGTTCAACCTGTGCCCTAAACAGGCCAAGGGGGTGACGGGCGTGAAGACCAAGGTGGCGCCGATGCAATTGATCCATGGCGATGAAGTGCTGACGCTCAAGTTCGACTGCAAACCCTGCGAGATGCACGTGGTGGGCAAGATCAAGGGGCATATCCTCGGCCTGCCGCAGCCTGGCAGTGTGGTCGGTTACATCAGCCCGGATGACTTGCTCAAGACCATCCCGCGCGCACCGCACTGAGTCGACCCAGAGAGGTATAAACCAGGCGTTGGACGAAACCGACGCCTGGCGCCTCAGCGGCGCTCAACCGAAATAATTGGGAAACGTGTTAGGCCCCGCGTACAGGAAGTTCGCCGACGTCAGTTTGATGCCTTTGGGAAACTTCAGCTCGACGAACGGACTGCCCGCCGTGACAGGACCCAAATTCGTCGGCACCTGATCGGTGCTGAATATCACCATATAGTCACCTCGCCCCTCGTAGCGCTTGTTACCCAAAAACAACAGGGTTTCGACGTTTTCACCATTAAATTGCTGGCCCGGTGGGTTAACGTAGACCCCGCCTTTGGAGCCGGCACGCGTGGCTTCACGCGAGGCATCATTAATACTCAACTGCCGCGTAATCGCTTCTGCGCCTTCCTTATTGGTGTAATGAATGTAAACCGGCTGCCCGTTGTACGTGCCCGAATCCACTACCGACTGCCAGTTTGGATGGTTCACCAATTTCTGACTTGCCGCCGTGTTGCCGGGCGCCTGGAGGCGACCTTTCGAACTCGCATCCGTTGCCTGCGTTTTCTTTGCGCCGGGGCGTTCGCCGCCTTGAACCCCTCGCCTGGCCCAGACGCCGGTTTCATCCGGCTTGGCAATAATGCCGCTGCTCACCAGCCGGGTCGGGTCTTGAGGGTCCGGTACCCGCAGCAGATAGTGCACGTTGTCCCCGGCGTCCGGCTTGGCACCGGCAAAATATCTGGCGCCGTTGTACTCGATTTCACGCATGCCCGAGCCGGCCTTGGAGAGCGGCGTTGCGTTGAATTTGAACTGATTGACGCCCTTGGCCAGGTTCTGCGAGGTATTGGGCGCCCATTTCAATCCCTGTACACCGCCTTCCCATGCGACGCCTGGCGCACCCGGCCTGAAGGTGTAACTGGCAAAGTGGGTTGAGGGTTTCAGAAACTTCGGAATGACCGGTTTCACCAGTCGGATGCCACTCGTTACAACTTCGGTGACGACTTTTTCGACCGGCAGCAAAAAGGACAGAATATCTATCCATATCTGCGCGAGCCCTTCTATGGGGCGCCCGGCACTGATTGCTTCGATTCCGTGCCAGAGAGGCACAAAACCTTTCAGCACTTCGCGACGTTTTTCCCTCTCTTGCTTGAATGCCTGATAGTTTTTCCGGTCATCTTTCTCGGCGTCAGTAACGCGTTCCGGGTCCTCTTGTGCGCTGTGCAGCAAGTCCAGATCGCTCAGGTAAAACAACTTCTCGCCGACTAGCGTCGATAGCTGCTTGTTGCGCTCCAGGAACAGCGCCTGCGAGTTGGACTGAGTGGTCGCACCTGCAGCCGGTGCCGGCAATTCCCCCAGGGGCTCCAGCGCGTAAAGCTGCGCTGAAAAAGACGTGTTGTCCGGCTGCACACCGGGCTGCTTATCCACTTTGGCCTGGTACTGACTGCCTTGAATATTCGGCTTTTGCCACGCCGTGAACGTCTCGGAGTAACCACCGTCGGGCAAGCGTTTTTTTCCGATCACACTGCTACCCTGGAAGACACCGATATAGTCATCCCGTTTAACCACCGTTCCCTGTTCAGGGTTGACCTCATACACGCGGGTCTTGCCCTGATGAACAGCTTTGAGCAAGAACGTACGGCGCTCCAGCTTGCCGTCCGTTCCCGATGACTTCATTGCATACACACCGACGTCGCCCTGGGCGATAGCAATCTGGTCCGGCACGGGCAAGGTCGAGAACACCTCCTGGAGGATCGTGGCGTAGGCGGTTTTCTTGTTCGCCAGATCCGTTTTGAAGTCCTCACCGAACCGTTTGTCGTCGTAGAGCGCCACCGGGTAGGTTTTGTTATCCGGGTCGGCATGGCCCTTGATCGGGGACACCTGCTGTGTGCCGATGAAATAGTCCTTGCGCATCGGCATGGGCGTGGAAAGACTGTTGACGGCGTCCGCTATTTCTTCGAGGTGTTTGTCCAGTGCGGCAACGGCTTTTTGAATGTCCGCCTGTGAATATTCGGTTTTCCGCTCAAGGATGCCATTCGCCACCGCCCATTCCAGCGCAGGACCTACGCGTGCCGCAGCAATGAAAAGCGCCTGCTCGGGGGTCACCGCCGTGGCACTCATTTTCCCTGGCAAAGCGATCAGCTCTTGCTGGGTCATGCGCTTGGATGAGCCAGGCTCGATGCCTTCAGCCAGATTGACGCCATGCTGAAAACTCACCCAGCTGGCCGAGTTTTTGCTCAGGCCCGACGGCGCCGCCGCCAACTCACGCTTCACCGCCGCAGGGGCATCAAGCGCACGCTTGTGACGGACGTTGCCGGGTTCTGTTGCGGCTTGAACGTTTCCTGCCAGGTAGTCAGGGGTTGGAAAGGTAAAAAGAGTGGTTTTCATCGTTCGCCATTGGGGTGGGGAATTTGCTCCAGGCTGCGGTAGACCCGCAACCTGGCATCCGTACACCCTGTGTGGCACCTGCGTAGGAATCTGTTCCATCTAAGGCGCAGGGATCACGCCTTTTCAATTCGGCCAGGGGCTTTCAGGGGCCACCACCAACCCCGCTGCAACCCTGCCGCCGCCAGCAGAATCGCCGCCACGCCCAGCCATTGCAGCCATCCCAGGCGATGTCCGAACGCAATCCAATCCACGAAAATGGCTGCAATCGGGTAGATAAACGACAGCGCGCCGGTGATCGCCGTCGGCAGTTTCTGGATCGCGCCGTAGAGCAATACATACATCAAGCCGGTATGCACCACGCCAAGGGTGGCCAAGGCCGCCCATGCGTTGCCCGCCGCCGGCAAGCTGTTCCAGGGCACCAATGGCGCCAGCAACAAGGCACCAGTGATGACCTGGATCAAGGCCATCAAGTGCGGTGGCACGGCTTTCAGGCGTTTGATGATCAGCGCCGCCACCGCGTACAAAAACGCCGCGCCCAGGGCCAGGGCGATGCCCGTCAAGTAATCACCGCCGCCGCTCTGTTGCGCGCCATGGGCGGTGACAATCGCCAGCATGCCGAGGAACGCCACACTCAACCACGCCAGTTTCTGCACAGTGATCTTTTCCCCGAGAAACACCGCCGCCAACATCACCAGCATGAACGGCTGGACGTTGTACACCGCCGTACTGATGGCGATGGACGCGCGGGAATAGGACTCGAACAGCAGCAGCCAGTTGCCGACGATGGCCACCCCGCTGAGCATGGCCAGCCCCAGCGTGGCCCAGGTGAGCAAGTCCAGGCGCAAATAGCCCAGTAGTGCACACACCAGCAGCAGCGTCAGCCCCCCGATCCCGCAACGCCAGAACACCACTTCGATGACCGACACGCCAGACACCAGCACAAACCAGCCAATGGTGCCGGAGATCAGCATGGCGGCGACCATTTCCCATGACCCGCGACGGATGGATGTATCCATGATTGAGACTCCTCAAGTGAGGCTCAATTATGGCAATCTGCTTGGCAGTGGCTCCAGCGACTAAAAAAGGCAAAAAACCAAAATCACCTTTTCTTATTAGGCGAACATCATGATTGACACCATCGACCAGCAACTGATCGCCGCCTTGATGGATGACTCGCGGCTGTCGCTCAAGGCTCTGGCGGGCATCGCCGGGTTGTCCTCGCCCAGCGTTGGCGAGCGCCTGCGCCGTCTGGAGGAGCGCGGCGTGCTGACTCACTACACGGTCGACATCGACCCCCGGCATTTCGGCTACCTGCTGCAAGCCATCGTGCGCATCCGCCCGTTACCCGGCAAATTGCAGGAAGTGGAGCGGCAGATCCAGGCCATTCCCGAGTTCACCGAGTGCGACAAGGTCACCGGTGATGACTGCTTTATCGCACGCTTGCATGTGCGCACCATGGAACAGCTCGACACCCTGCTCGACCGCCTCAACACCTACGCCGAAACCAATACCGCCATCGTCAAGAAAACCCCGGTCAAACGGCGCTTGCCGCCCTTGGCTGACTGACGGCGTGCAGCCCCTTGGCGGCGGCCAGCAAGCCTTGAAACTGGCGATAACGTGCGTTTAACCGCGGCTGCTGCGTGAGGTCCGGCCAGTACCGCGCCTTGACCGGCATGCCGGTTTCCAACAGCCTGTCGCCCTGCCCGATCGCCAGGAACCCCAGCTTCGCCGCACCGATACAGGCGCTTAACTCGCTGCCGCGCAGCGTGAAAACTTCCCGCTGCAGAATATTGGCCAGCAGCTGTGCCCAGTATTCACTGCGCGCCCCGCCTCCAACCAAGGCAAAGCGCTCGACGTGGGCACCGGCCGATTGCACCGCGTGCCACGCATCCAACAAACCGAAACCCACGCCCTCCAGCACCGCATAACCGAGCATGGCCGCCGTGCAATCATGGCCCAGGCCCATGAAGCCGCCGCGTAGCAGCGGGTCGTTGTGGGGCGTGCGCTCGCCGGCCAGATACGGCAGGAACAGCGGCATCTCCGGGGGCACGGGCTGCTCGATCGGCCATTGCGCCTGGATCTGATCCAGCAAGGCCTGTTCGTCCGGCATGCCGGTCAGCCGCGTGACCCAGCGCAGGCAACTCGCCCCGGCCAGCATGGCCCCCATGGTGTACCAGCGGCGCGGCAATGCATGGCAGAAACTGTGCACCGCACTGCCCGGGTTGCCGGCAGCGTGATCAGTGATGGCGACGATGGCCGCGCTGGTGCCCAGGGTGATGAAACCATCGCCGGCGTTGATGGCACCCATACCTACGGCGGCCACCGGGTTGTCGCCACCGCCGCCGGCGATCACCACGCCAGGCGCCAGCCCCAGGTCGCCGGCCGTCAACACGGCACTGGCGGCACCGCCTTCGACCAGCCGGGGCAGTTGGCGCGGCAGCAGGCCCGTGGCGCGTACCATCGGGGTAAACCACTCACGCTGCGCCACGTCCAGCCACAGCGTACCGGCGGCATCGGACATCTCGCTGATGCGTTCGCCGCTCAAGCGCAACCGCAGGTAATCCTTGGGCGACAACACGCAATCAATCGCGGCGAAGACGTCAGGCTCATGCTGTTGCAGCCACAGCAGCTTGGGCGCGGTCAGCCCGGCCATGGGCAAGCTGCCGGTCACTTCGGCAAACTCGCTGCCCAGTTGTTCGGCCTCGGCCACCGCCCGCGAGTCATCCCACAGGATGGCCGGGTACAACACGCGGTCGTCCTTGCCCAGCAACACCGCGCCGTGCATCTGCCCCGACAGGCCGATACAGGCGACACGGGCGTAGGCTTCATGGGCACGCAATTGCTCCAGCGCCTGCACGCAAGCCAGCCACCAATCCTGCGGCGCCTGTTCGGACCAGCCATTGTGGCGCCGCGACACGCTCAAGCGCACCCCGGCGTGGGCCAGCACGACGCCGTCGATGTCCATCAGGATCGCCTTGAGTTCCGAGGTGCCGAGGTCTATGCCGAGGGAAACAGGACTGCTCATACGGGGGTTATTCCAATCCAATACAGCCACATGAATGGCGAAGTCGCAGGGTGGGCGCCAGGCGCACGCTCTGGGTCGGCGCGTCGGGCCTGGCCATGCGTTGCAGCAGCAGATCGACCGCCCGTGCGCCCAGGGCCTGCACCGGCTGGGCAATCAAAGTCAGGCGCGGCACAAAAAAATCCGCCCAGTCAAAATCATCGAAACCCACCAGGGCCATCTGCCCCGGCACCGCTATGTGTGCGTCACGCAACGCGTGCATGGCACCCAGGGTCATCAGGTTATTGCCGGCCATGATCGCCGTAGGTGGCGCCGCCAGGCCGAGCAACTGCGCGGTGGCCTGGCGTGCCGGCTGCGTATTCGAGCCGCCATTGACCAGCAGCTGCGCATCAAACGCCAACCCCGCCGCCTGCAACGCGGCGCGATAACCCGCCACCCGCTCATCCGTGGTACTGAAGCCCTCGCGTCCGGCAATGAAGCCGATGCGGCGGTGGCCATGGGCGATCAGATGAGCGATCAGGGCCTGGGTCGGCTGGGCGTTGTCCACCCCGACCTGGTCAAACTGCTCGCTCATCATGCGGTCCACCAGCACTGTGGGGATCTGGTTGGCCCGCAGGTAGTCCAGCGCCTTGGAGCCATTCGAGGGGGCCAGCACCATCCCGTCAACCCGCCGATGATGCAGCGCCGTGACCACGCGCAACTCTTGCTCGGGGTCATCGTGGGTATCGACGAACAGCATCATGTAACCGTGCTTGGCACACTCGGTTTCGATGGCGTGCACGGTTTCGCTGAAATAGTGGTTGGACAGCGCCGAGATCGCCACGCCAATCGTGCTGGTGCTGGAGCGGGCCAGCGAGCGTGCCAGGGTGTTGGGGATATACCCCAGCTCCTCAATGGCGCGCTGTACCGCCTGCACCGTCACCGGGCTGACCTTGCGCGTGCCGTTCAATACGTGGGAGACGGTGGAGGTCGACACCCCCGCCCGGCTTGCCACGTCATCCATGGTGACCACGGCGCTTGCCCCTTGCTCAGTGGATCAATGTTTGCTCGACCAGCCGCTGTACGTACCAACGTTGTCGCGGGTGATCAGTTTCGGCGTCAGCAGGGTCACCGCTTCGGCCGGGGCCTTGTCATTGAGAATGTCGTTGCCCACATTTACCGCCGTCTGGGCCATGGCCCACGGGTCCTGGCTGGCGGACGCCTGGATCTGCGTGTCGGTCTTCAGCGCGTTCTCGATATCCGGCGCGCCGTCCACCGAGGTGATGAGCATGCCGCTGCGTTTCAGTTGCTTGGCCGCCAGGTCGCTGCCGATGGCTTGCGGGTCGTTGATCGCGAACAGCCCATCGATTTTCGGGAAGCGCGTCAGGTAACCCTGCATTACGTTCAAGCCGCCTTCGCGCGAGCCTTTACCGTCCTGGTCGTCCGAGAGCACCTTGATCCCCGGCGCTGCGGCGAATGCCGCCTTGCAGCCTTTGACGCGATCGGTCACGGCGGTGACCTGCGGACCGTTCTGGATGATCACGTTGCCCTTGCCCGAGAGTTTGTCCACCAGGAACTGGCAGGCCAGCTTGCCGGCTTCGACGTTGTCGGTCTGCACCGTGGCATTCACGCCCTTGGCGTCCACATCCACCGCCACCACCACAATCCCCGCATCCCGGGCTTTCTTGATCGCAGAGGCCATGGCCGACGGGTCGACGGCGTTGAGCAGGATCAAATCGACCTTGGACGAAATGAAGTTATCGATCTGGGAAAATTGCTTGCTCAGGTCATAGTCGGCCGACACCGAGGTGACTTTGACGTTGGGGTTGAGCTCCTTGGCCCGGGCCGTGGCACCGTCGGCCAGGGTCACGAAATACGGGTTGCCCAATGAGCCCATGCTGATGCCCAGGGCCTTGAGTTCACGAGCATCGACGGCCTGGGACACCAGGGTAGCCAAGGCAATGACGGGAAACAGTCGTTTGAAGTTCATGCCGGTCTCTCTTGTGATTGTTGTTTGAGTGAACTCAGGTCCGCGCACCGGACTGGCGATAGCGATCCAGCGCGACCGCACCGATGATCACGATCCCCTTGATGATGTACTGCCAGATGTCCGACACCCCCAGCAGCACCAGGCCGTTGGTGAGCACCGCGATAATCAGCGCGCCGATCAGGGTGCCGCCGATGGTGCCGACGCCGCCGGTGAAACTGGTGCCGCCGAGGATCACTGCGGCGATTGCATCCAGTTCATAGGACTGGCCCAGTTGCAGGCCGTTGGCGGCGAACAGGCGTGAAGCGCTCATCACCGCACCCAGCCCGGCCAATGCGCCGGACATGGCATAGACAAAGAGCAGCACCTTCCACACCTTGATCCCCGACAGCCGCGCCGCCTCGGGGTTGCCGCCCACCGAATAGATCTGCACGCCCATCACCGTGCGGCGCAGGATGAACCACGACAACGCCACCACTGCCACGGCGATCACCACCAGCCACGGCACGCCGAGGATCGAGTCATTGCCGATAAACGCGAAGGGCAGGTCCGGGTTGAACACGGTCTTGTCGTCCGCCAGCAAACGCGCCAGGCCACGCATGGCGGTGAGCGCGCCCAGGGTGACGATAAACGGCGGCAGGCGCATGAAGGCGATCAACCCGCCATTGACCAGGCCCAGCAACAACCCGAAGCCGATGCCGGCGGCGATCCCGAACATGCCGAACTGCGGCGACATCGACGCCTGCAAGGCGACCACGGCGGACGCCGCGAGAATCGCACCGACCGACAGGTCGATCCCCGCCGTGAGAATCACAAAGGTCATGCCCGCCGCCAGCACCACGTTGACCGAAGCCTGTTGGGTGATGATCGACAGGTTCTGCACGGTGAGGAAGTTTTCACTGGCCAGGGCAAAGCCCACCAGCAGCAGGACCAGCACCGGCAGCATGCCCACGGTGCGCATCAGTTCGCGCACGCGTTCGGTTTTATGGGTTGTTGTCATCGTCAATTCAGCCATGGGCAGCCACCTGATCGCCACCAGTGGCGAGGTCAATAATACGTTCCTGGGAAATGGCATGGCCGGAAGCCCCACCGACTTCGGCGACCAACTCGCCTTCGCGCATGATCAGCACACGGTCGCAGGTGCCGATGATTTCCGGCAGCTCGCTGGAAATCACCACGATGCCCACGCCCGCCTGCGCCAGTTGATTGATGATGCGGTAGATCTCCGACTTGGAGCCGATGTCCACGCCCCGCGTCGGTTCATCGAGGATCAGCACGTGCGGCTTGACCTCCAGCAACCGCGCCAGGAGCACCTTCTGCTGGTTGCCGCCGGACAACGCGCCGACATTGACCTTGCCCGACGCCACACGAATCGACAGCGACTTGATCGCAGCGGCGGCGCGTTGTGCCGCATGGCCACGATCGAGCACGCCACCGGCATGGGCATCCGGGACGCAGGCGCAGACATTGATGTTGTCGGCCACGCTCATGTCCAGGAACAGCCCCTGGGCCTTGCGGTCTTCGGTGAGGTACACCACGCCGGCACGAATCGCATCGGCCGGGGTACGCAGTTGGGTGACGGTCTTGCCGACCACTTCCAGGCTGCCGCTGATGCGCGGGTCGGCGCCGAAAATCAGGCGCGCCAGCTCGGTACGCCCGGCCCCGACCAAGCCGGCAATGCCCAGCACTTCGCCAGCATGCAAATCAAAGCTGCAGCGGCGCACCCGCTTGCCATCCGCCATATCGCGCACGCGCATCACCACGTTGCCCGGGTTATACGCCGCGTGCTCCTTCTTGTAGAACCCCGAGAGGTCGCGGCCCACCATCATTTTTACCAGCACCTCGGCGGACAGCGCTTCGCGGGTCAATTCGCCGATGTATTGGCCGTCGCGCAGTACCGAGACCCGGTCGGATAACTCATAGATCTCGGCCATGCGGTGACTGATATAGATGATCGCCAGGCCCTGGCTGCGCAGCTGTTTGATCAGGGCAAACAGGCGGTCGGTTTCGCGGGAAGACAACGGCGTGGTGGGTTCATCCATCACCAGGATCCGCGCGTGGGCATGCAAGGCGCGGGCGATTTCCACCAGTTGACGCTCGGCAATCGACAGGCTGCTCACGAGGGTATTGGGCTTGAACTCGGCGCCCAACCGTTGCAACACCTCGACGCAGCCGGCCTGCATGCCTTTGCGGTCGATGGTCCAGCCGCGCCGGCGTTCGCGCCCCAGATAGATGTTCTCGGCCACGCTCAGGTTCGGGCACAGGCTCAGTTCCTGATAGATCACGGCGATGCCGAGGGTCTTGGCGGTGGCGGGGTCGAAGGAGGCGACGGGCTGGCCGTCGATGCGGATTTCACCGCCGGGATCGGCCTGGTAAGCGCCGGAAAGAATCTTCATCAGGGTCGACTTGCCGGCGCCGTTCTCACCCATCAGGGCATGAATTTCACCGGGATAGACCTTCAGGCCGACATTCTTGAGCACCCGCAAACCATTGAAGGTTTTGCTGATGCCCTGCATCTCAAGCAAGGGATCAAGGCTCATGGCTGAGCTCCTGGATTTATTATTTTTGTTGTCGAATGCTGCCGACTCTAGATCAGATACATTTCCTTACGCAAGCGCTTGCGTGTGCCGTTTATCGTTTGGTTAAACGTTTCAGTCAAAGCAAAAACGCGGAATCTGCGGGTTACTAGCTATTTGACGCTGCGTGACGACCCAGGCTGCAGTCACCGCGCTCATCGGCCAACTTGGCCACAAAGCCTGCGATACGCTGGCACGCCTGGGCCAGGCGTACTTCGCCAAGGGTGAACGACAAGCGCACGAAACCCTGGGCGGGCTCACCAAAGGCCGCCGCATCGAGGACCGACACGCCGGCTTCGCGAAACAGTCGCCAGGCGAAGTCCAGGGAACTGAGGCCGGTCCCGCGTATGTCCACCAGCACAAACATACCGGCTTGGGGTGCCTGCACCTGGATGCCAGGGCAGAGACTCAGCGCGGTCACCACCAAATCACGTCGGCGCCGGTAGATCTCGCGCATGCCCTGGGTCACGTCATCATGGGCCAGCACCGCCGCCGTCGCGGCTTCCATCACAAACCCCGGCACACCGTAAAGCATGCTCAGCACCAGGGTTTGTGCGTGCACCACCATCTGCGGCGCGGCGATGATCCAGCCGATGCGCCAACCGGTCATGGCGTGGGACTTGGACAAACTGCCAATCACGATGCAGCGTTCGGCCATACCCGGTAACGCGGCCAGGCTGTGGTACTGGCCGTCGAACACCAGGCTTTCATACACCTCGTCGACCACCACCCACAGGTCATGGGCCACGGCCAGGTCGGCGATGGCTTGCAGCTCCCGAGGGTCAAGCACCACGCCGGTGGGGTTGTTCGGGTTGGAGAAGAAGATCGCTCGGGTACGCGGGGTGATCGCCGCGGCGAGCGCCTGCGCGTCCAGGCGAAAGCCGGACTCCGGCAAGCACGGCACACGTACCAGGGTCGCGCCGCTGGCGTTGAGCGTGGCTTCGTAGGTGACATACATCGGGTCGAGCACCAGCACTTCATCCCCGGCCTGCAACAGGCACAGGGAGCTGATGAACAATGCATTTTGTGCTCCGGGCACAATGATGACGTTTTCGGCGCCTACGGCGCGCCCCAGGCTGTTGCTGTAGCGCGCCGCCACCGCGTCGCGCAGGGTCTGGCGGCCGGGGATCTCGGTGTAGTGGGTATCGCCCTCGCGCAGGGCGCCGACGGCGGCATCGGTAATGAAGGATGGCGTGGCGAAATCGGGGTCGCCGACGCTGAGGATAATGATGTCCTCGCCCTGGCTGGCGGCGTGAAACGCGGCGTGGTGTATGTCCCAGGCAGCGACGCCCTGCCCTGTAATTCGTTCAACGAAGGGGGAAAACCGCATGCCGGAGCCTCTCGTTCAAAAAGAAAAAAGCGCGGGTCCGTCCAAGTGCGAACGGATGGATGCGCTCAACATAGTTCAAACTCCGTAGCCGTCCAATCAATCAAGGCGGCTCGACACCAAAGCCTTTGGCGCAAAGAGTGGAAACACAAGGCACAGGACCTGCCGGCAGAAGCGAGGAATCAAAACGGGGCGCATGGCGACACAAGGACAATGCCACGGGACTTAGTGAGCCCGGGCGTAATCCATACCCTGTCGGTGACCAACCTCATGAACACTGTTTCGCTCTCCCATGCCACGCAACACCGTCCTCCCCCCGCCCCGACAACCGCCAACCCGCCGCAGCTTTCCGGGCAAGCGCGTGAGTTTCCCGCCCCCTCGGCACAGGCTGAAGGTTCACGCCCCGAGGGTGATCGTGAGCTTGCAACAACGGAGTATCACAGCGCGTTGCTCCTGGCGGCCAACCGTGAACGAAACATTACTATTCGCCGCCTTCCTCCCTCCTCCACCTTCTGTCAGTGGTGGACACAGTTGCATAACGCCTTTCAGTCCCCCGACGTGCTGCAGTGGATCCGAGACCAAGGGATCGACACGGCATCGATCAAGCTCAACGCCACCTCGGGCCAGATCAGCTTTACGCTCACGCGGGCGCGTGATCCCGAACAAAAACTCCATACGGTCGGGCAAGACGACCCGCGCTGGGCGGCTATCAGCGGCCCGGTTCTGAATGCCGCCAGGGTTATTGCCGCAGGCCATGCCGATACCTGGTTCAAGCCGCCGGTCAGTGTTCCAGATGAACCGGTTGCCTGGTGGTTGATCGGCCGGTTTTACAACGAGCGGCAGGACCTCACCGGGCCGGCGATGCGTGAGCGGGCGGCAGAAATCGATCGAAACCAGGGGTTCACCCCGCTCGATCCAGGCACGTCGAAACACTTGATCGAATCGCGCAGCGAGGAAGCACTCCAGAACCAGAAAGCGTTTACAGGCGATATCCACAACCGACATCAGGCTGCCGGCGAACTCAGACACCTGGCGGCATCCGTGGAAAATGGCGTCGAATACGTTGGGCAGATTACGCATGAACTGAAGGCCAGGACACTCAACCTGTCGTCTGACAGCAGCTACCGTCCCTCAAGCGGCGGCCAGTCCCCGACCGTTTCGCTTTTACAATACCTCACGGACCACGGGTTGCACTTGCCAACCCGTCACGAAGAGCTGGTCAACCTCGCAACCGCCCTCTCCACTCCCACACCCAAGGCGGCTGTGCAGGGGAACCTCAGCGGTGCGCTGAGGTGGCTTGACCAGGAGAGCCTGCAACAGCTCAAGGCGGATATTCAGGGCGGCACGCTCGGCAACATTAAGCTGAGCCCGTTCAAAACTGTCTTGGACTACCTGCTGGACAATCGGTCGATCTCTCCCGCCGAGCTCGACAACCCGCGCCTGATGATTGAAGCCTTGATCAGCTCCCCCAGGGGCCAGGCCCTGGGCGACGCCATTCAAGCAGTCTTTGCCGCGCGCGGCGTCAAAGGCCCCGGCACCGATTGGCTGCTGGCGGCGCTGCATCTGGGGGTTGATAGCGACGCAGCACAGGGCTTGAACATTGGCGGCTATCACTTGGTTTCGCCTGAGAATGTGGGCAAGACGGCTGCCACGGTTTTCAAGGAACTGGTCGAGCATCTGGTTGCTCGCGGGCAGGCTTCGTCGCCTGAAAAGGCGCTGATCCAGGCGCACCTGGTGTTGGCCAGTCTGGCACCGGAGTTCCGGGTCAAGGGCATCCCGGACACGATCGTCCCAGGCACTCACAGCTGGGTCAGCTTCGCCACCCTGGTCGCCCGTATTGAAGCGAAATCGCCGGGTGCCACGGCAACGATGAACTATGCGCAAATCATGCTGGAAGGCAGCACTGCACCGGTGACCGATGAGGACAGCGCAAGTGAATATGCCGCCCAGGCCAAAGCACTCAAGGAGTGGGCCGTCGCCAACGGTCAGGCCTATCCCTCGACCGAAGCGGCCATGGTTGAAGTGCGCAAGGCGTTCACCGCCCAGATCAACGAGTTGAAGGAGGCGGCGCAAACAGACATAAGGGAACTCCCGACCACTCGGGCCATTGCACTGGAACAGCTGAAAAAGGCCCTGCCGCACATCGACCCGAAATGGTTCGACGAAAAATGCATCACCGTACAGCCCGCACATAAACGCTTTCCAGAACGTTACTCGATACTGGACAGTTACATCGACGGACGCCCTCTGTTCTGGACACCCAACCGTGCCAACTTCTGGAAGGAAGAGGCACGTAACTTCACCAACCTGTTCAGGTCCGAGGAAAACCAGGAGCAGCCTGATCAAACGCCCGCCGCCTGGGTCTCTTCATCCAGCGCGTTCAACTTCGATGAGGTTCGCGAAAAGCTGAAAAGCCTGCCACGCCCAAAAGACCTGTTCGCGCAACAATTCACCGACTTTTCCGATGCGCTGAAAAAAACCACGGCGGCGCAGTACAAATTGCTGCTGGCCAGACAACCGCTGGAAGACCGTCAGCATCTGCAGTTCGGCCAATTGACGGTCCGCAAGGAAGTCAGCTACCACCGGGCGGACCACCCCGTACGAGTGGCCGATGGCGTGCTGTTGGTAGAAACCGAATACAACGGCAAGGTCATCCACTATGCGATTGATCGAAACAAGGGCACCATCACCCGCCGGCATGGGCAGACCTATGATGAATACCCGCCGACCAACGGCACCATCCCCCAACCCGGCAAGCGGTACGACGTGATCAAACCTGCGGGTAACTACCCGGCAGACGTTACGAATGAGAAAAAAGATGCCCGAGGCGCGCCTGACAGTTTCAGCAGTGCCCGGACCCGCTACATCGTCGATGCGGTACTCGACGACATGCGCCTGCCCGAGGTCGAGCGTTATGCCAAAGGTGCCACGACATTCGACACTCAGGTACCGCTGTACGAGACCATTGAACAAATCGTCGTCGGCTTGATTCCATTCAAATCAGGCATCGAGAACATCATCAACGGCAGGATCAAGGAAGGCATTGTTGAAGTTGTTGTCGACCTGTTCGGTTTTGCAATCGGCATTGGTGGCGCACTCAAAGGTGCGAAAGGCGTTGTCGCAGGCGCGTCAGCCCTTTCAAAGGTGGGCCATGCAGGCAAAATCATTGGCCGGGCAGCGGTGGGCGCGCTGAACCCCTTGAGCGGTGTCGATGACCTGGCGCTGGGTGTCCTGCAGGCAGGCAAGAAGGCAGTTATAACGGCAGCCGGCGCCACATACCGCGGGATTCAACATCTACGTGGCCAGCGTAGTGTCAACCTGCTTGAGCTGGCCAAAAAGCCGGACATCGCCGAAGGCACCTACAGGGCACTCAATCACACGGTGGAAAGCCAAGCCCTGGCCAAATTCGATGAGGCATCAGGTCGCTGGTACGCCTTTGACCCGCATACCCAGCAAGCCTTCGGCAAACCGCTGGATAACTTCCGGGTGGCTCCTGCTGGCGCCAATACCGCCGACAGCTTGCACGCGATCGGCAGCGCTGATGCCGTCAAGGCCGCCAGTCAGCAATACGGCCTGGCGGCAAGCGGACGGTTAAAGGCTGGACAACAGACGGTGGAAGACATCGCGGTCATGGTTCAAGGTAACTGGCATCGATACGATGCGTTCAAGAAACAACCCTTCGGGCCACCTTTGAAAGACTTCACCCCTCACCGAATCGCGGCTGGCGGCGAGGTCAGGCCCCTGGACCCGGACCTCCTGGGTTATGAAGCCAAGTACATCGCGGCTGACGAGCTCTCGGCCAAGGGCTTGCAAGGCAATGTCTATGTGGGCCGTGGCCGGAATGAATACGTGAAGATCGACGGGGTGCTTTACAAGTCCAAGCTTAAAGACGGACAACGTGTCATCCGGCATCCCCAGGGCACGGGGCCGGACATTGCGGTCAGGGATCTGGGGGCCTCAGGATGGGAACCTGCCGCCAGAACTGCGCGTTTGCTGGGAGGCAAGAGTGACGCACCCTTGCGTTGGAAATTGGGCGACAGCACCTATGTCGTGCCCATGGACGACATTAAAGTCGTGGAAAACTCAACCACCCCGTTCACGCTCAACTACAAGGGCGTCGAACATAACGTCATCTTCGACAGTTCGGCGGGAGCCTGGAAAGAAAGCAACCTGTCCACCGGTATCGATCCGCTCAACCCTGCCTATTTCTGGCGAAGCGCCAAGGGCAAGTGGCAACGCGGGCCGTTTAACGAATTCATAAAAGCCAGAAAGGCAGATGCGCATACCTACTCGTTCGTTGATGTCATGCCGCCTTCGGCCGTGAAAATCCCCAATGATGTGAAGCCGATCCCCAGAAACCTTCACTATTTCTGGGCGGGTCAAGAGCTCCCACCCAAGCTGATGGATACTCTGCTCAACAACGCCGCCCAGGCGCCTGGGTACAAGTCCATCCTGCATGTGGATGCTGACACCCCAGCCATTTTCAACCAGATAAAGCGCACCCTGGAAAGCAAGGCTCCCGGCCTGGAAGTCAGGAACCTGCGCGAGGATGACGTCTTCAAACAGCTGAAAGGCGATGGGATGTATGACTACTTTCGACAGGGACAAGGGAAAAACCTGGCCGCCGCTTCAGACGTTGCCCGGTACCCTATCCTCAACAAATATGGTGGGTTCTACCTGGATACCGATGATGTGATCCAGGCAAAGGTCGGGGCTGACGGGTTAAATGCCGGCGCGAGTGATGTGCTGCTCAACAAACCGGTTGCCCATAGCCTCACCGGCTATAAGCCGTTCTACAACACCAGCAATTTCGGCACACAAGCAGGCAACCCGGTCATCACCGCAGTGATTGATGAAATGAAAAACAGCTTTGCGGCCAACAAACCCTACTTTGCGGCGAACCGGCCTACGGTGGGCCGTGGGCCTGACGGCCGAGTGCAATACACCCCTGAATTCAATCTCTATGAGGGCAAGATTTTTGAGACTGTGGGGCCAACGCTGTTCAACAAGGTGCTCAAGTCGCAACGGCCTGACATGTACGACTTGGGCTTTGACGGCATTACCAAGGAGTCGCGGCTGGTCAACGGAAAGCTCGAATCACACGGCCCGATAGTCAACATTGAAAACGATGTTCGTCGGTACTACACGCGTCGCGGCATCGTTCCCCCGCAAACGCTGGACAAACAGCTGGACAACCTAAAGCAGCATTACTATCCGCTTCACTACAAGTTCCAGGTCAGGATTGGCGCTGAACACTCCTGGATCAACGCCTGACTTGAAGAGGCTCAATCCTGGGGCTCTGTAGTGCCGGCCTGCGGCGCTTCATCTACCGGTTTGAGCGGCACTTGCGCATCATCCATCAACGACCCCGGGTCTTCATTGCCGGGGTCGTTGAGTTCTTCATCAGGCTCTTTTGACATGACCGTTCCCTCTAACCGCCTTGGGTATCGATATCGGCATCGGTTTCAGGCTTGGGCTCGCGCTCGGGCTTGAAGTCTGGACTGTAGTCGTTTTCCTTGGCCTTGGGGTCTTTGGCCGGCGTCGGGTCCTTGGGGGCATCGGCACCGGTGGCAGGTTGTGGGTGTGGGTTCATGGGGCACCTCTTGGAAAATATCGGCCGGGTAGAGTTAAGGTCACGCTTCCGGCGCTGAAGTTCAATTGATTCAAGACACCGGGTTATCCACCTGGATGTAGAACGCATAGGCGCCCAGCAAGACCCAGAACACCATGAACAACCAGGGCGCACGCATCGAAAACAACAGCGACTTGCGATAGCCCTTGTGCGATGACTCCGTTTCGCAGAACAGCGGCGAGTCGTCATACGCCAGCCCCATCACCGGCTCGCTGCGCAGCAGTTCGCTCTGCTTGTAGTGCCAATGGTCGATGATTTCGTAGGCGGCGCGGATACCCGGCCAGGCGTTCAACGAGCTGAGGATGCCCAGGGCGGCGAGGAATACCGGCACCACCAGCGTGAAGAATTTGCCCCACTCGGGATTGAGATTGCCCATGCCCGAGACGAACGCAATCACCAGGAATGACTGCGCGGTGAGGTAGGCATCGGTGCGGTTGGCCAGGATGCTGGTTTCGTATTGGATCTCTCGGCGATAGAAATCCAGGCGGTCCTTGGGCGAGCCGAAGATCTTGGCGTTGTGTTCGCTGTGATCGGTCAGGGCCGCTTCGGGAGTATCCGGCGAGATGATTCTGGGCACGGCGGTGCTCCATTAAGGTGTCGAGTGTCGTTAGAAGAATCACGGCAAGGTGAAGTTCAAACATTGTCACGCACCCATTTGGCGCACCGCCTGCCCCTGTAGTGAGCGAGCTTGCTCGCGCTGGGCTGCGCAGCGGCCCCAATAAGAGCGGGAGCGCTGCGCACTCCAGCGCGAGCAAGCTCGCTCACTACAGGCGGTTTAGGCACAAGCTTTGCTTAACCCTTTCATCACCCACTACCGCGCTTACCTGCAGGAGCTTTCGTTACCCCCCGACCCAGAGCCGACCCCATAAGAAAGTAAGGACCCGGTCCGCTGGCACTGTGCGCCACGGCCTTATAAAAAATGCGTTTTTTTGAAGCGGCAGTGCCATCAAGCTGCACTCGGCACTGACAAGGTACTGGAATGGCTCGATCTTTCTTTGATGAAATGAATGACGCAAACGGCGTGTGCCGTGCGCACTATCAGGACTTCTCACGCTGGCTGGCCAACACGCCGCCGGAACTGCTGGCCCAGAGGCGTCGCGAAGCTGACCTGTTGTTCCATCGCGCCGGGATCACCTTCACCCTCTATGGCGACGAGCAAGGTACCGAACGCCTGATCCCCTTCGACATCATCCCGCGCAGCATCCCCGCCAGTGAATGGAGCGTGATCGAACGCGGCTGCATTCAGCGAGTCAACGCCCTCAACCTGTTTCTTGCCGACATCTACCACGACCAGCGCATCATCAAGGCCGGCATCATCCCGGCGGACCAGGTGCTGGGCAACGAGGGGTATCAGAAGTCGATGGTCGGCCTGGACCTGCACCGCGGCCTCTACTCGCACATTTCGGGTGTGGACCTGGTCCGCGACGGTGATGGCACCTACTACGTGCTCGAAGACAACCTGCGCACGCCCAGCGGCGTGAGCTACATGCTCGAAGACCGCAAGATGATGATGCGCCTGTTCCCGGAAGTCTTCGCCAAGCAGCGCATTGCACCGGTGGACCACTACCCCAACCTGCTGCTCAAGACCCTGAAAAGCTCCAGCCGCCTGGACAATCCCAATGTGGTGGTACTGACACCCGGGCGCTTCAACAGCGCATTCTTCGAACACGCGTTCCTCGCCCGGGAAATGGGCGTGGAACTGGTCGAAGGCGCCGATCTGTTCGTGCACGACCTCAAGGTGTTCATGCGCACCACCGACGGCCCCAAGGCCGTGGATGTGATTTACCGGCGTATCGACGATGCATTCCTCGACCCACAGGCATTCAACCCGGAGTCCATGCTGGGCGTACCTGGCCTGGTCGCCGCGTACTGTGCGGGCAACGTGGTGCTGGCCAATGCGATTGGCACCGGGGTGGCCGATGACAAGTCGATCTACCCCTATGTGCCGGACATGATCCGCTTCTACCTGAGCGAAGAACCGATCCTGCAAAACGTGCCGACCTTCCAGTGCCGCAAGCCGGATGAACTGTCCCATGTGCTGGCTAACCTGGGCGAGCTGGTGGTCAAGGAAACCCAGGGCTCCGGCGGCTACGGCATGCTGGTGGGCCCGGCCTCGACGGCCGCCGAGATCGAAGATTTCCGCCAACGCATCAAGGCCCGCCCCCACGCCTACATCGCCCAGCCCACCTTGAGCCTGTCGACCTGCCCCACCTTTGTCGAAAACGGTATCGCGCCACGGCATATCGACCTGCGACCGTTTGTGTTGTCGGGCAAGGAAACCCGCCTGGTGCCCGGCGGCCTGACCCGCGTGGCGTTGAAGGAAGGTTCGCTGATCGTCAACTCGTCGCAAGGCGGCGGAACCAAAGACACCTGGGTGGTGGAGGACTGAGTATGTTGAGTAGAACCGCCGCAGATCTGTACTGGATGTCCCGCTACCTGGAACGTGCCGAGAACCTGGCGCGCATGCTGGAAGTCAGTTACTCGCTGTCGTTGATGCCCCAGGCCGGGCGCAGCGATGGCCTGGACGAACTGGCGATGTCGTTGCTCAGCAGCGGCACCCTGGACAGCTACCTCGAACGCCATAAGCACCTGGACGCCGAGCGCATGTTGCATTTCTTCGCCCTCGACGCGGAAAACCCCGCCAGTATCTACAACTGCCTGCGCGCCGCCCGGGGCAATGCCCATGCGGTACACGGGCGCATCACCGCCGACATGTGGGAAAACCTCAACGCCACCTGGCTGGAAATGCGCAGCATCGCCGCCGGCGGTCTGGCACGCCACGGCATCAGCCACTTCTGCGACTGGGTCAAGCAGCGCTCGCACCTGTTCCGAGGCGCGACCTCGGGCACCATCATGCGCAATGATGCCTATCGGTTTATCCGCCTGGGCACCTTTGTCGAGCGCGCGGACAACACCTTGCGCCTGCTGGATGCGCGCTACGAGATGTTTGGCGAAGAGTCGGAAGAAGTCAGCGACCTGTCGGCACGCGGTTATTACCAGTGGAGCGCGCTGCTGCGCGCGTTGTCGTCGTTCGAGGCGTACACCGAGTTGTACCCGAATGCGCTGAACGCACGCTCGGTGTCGCAGTTGCTGCTATTGCGCAGCGATGTACCGCGTTCGTTGCATGCGTGCATCGAGGAACTGAGCCATATCCTGGCGGACCTGCCCGGCAGTTACGGGCGCTCGGCGCAGCGCCTGGCGGCGGAGTTCGAGGCGCGACTGCGCTATACCGGCATCGATGAAATCCTTGAAGACGGCTTGCATAGCCGGCTGACCGAGTTCATCGACACCGTGCGCGAGTTGGCGCGGGCGATTCATAGCTCTTACCTGGAAGTCGTCTGAGGCGCGGCCACGAGTGTGGTCCGCAGGTGGTTGGGTTGGGCATCACTCAATCAACCACCAACGCGGCAACAATTGGCGCACCCGCGCCTCGCCAAAGCGGTCATCGATCAACATCACCACACCTCGGTCCTGTTGGCTGCGGATCACCCTCCCCGCCGCCTGCACCACTTTCTGCAGGCCGGGGTACAAATAGGTGTAGTCGTAGCCCGAACCGAAGATCGCGCCCATGCGCGCTTTCATCTGTTCGTTGATCGGGTTCAGTTGCGGCAGCCCCAAGGTCGCGACAAATGCCCCGATCAAGCGCGCGCCGGGTAAATCAATGCCTTCGCCAAACGCACCGCCCAGCACGGCAAAGCCGACCCCCTGGCTGTGCTGGGTGAATTGGTCGAGAAACGCCTGCCGCTGCGCCTCGGCCATGCCGCGTGACTGCAACCACAACGCAACCTGCGGGTGCCGCTCGGCCATCAACTGCGCCACCTGTTGCAGGTAATCGAAGCTTGAGAAAAACGCCAGGTAGTTGCCCGGTTGCGCGGCGAACTGCTGGGCAATCAACTCGACGATCGGCTCCAGCGAAGCCTGGCGGTGCACGAACCGTGTGGAGATCTGATCAACAATACGTACGCGCAGTTGCTCGGCCTTGAACGGTGACTCCACGTCGATCCAGGCGGTGTCCGCCGGCAAGCCAAGCAGGTCGGCGTAATAGTGACGCGGGCTCAGGGTCGCGGAAAACAGCACGCTGCTGCGGGCCGCCGTCAGCCGGGGCCGGATGAATTCGGCGGGCACCAGGTTGCGCAAGCACAGGGTTGAAGCGCTGCGTTTGCCGCCGAACGGGCGCTTGCTGATATCGAAGAGAAAATGTTCGTCGAACAACTCGGCCACCTTGGCAAATTGCAGCGCTTCGAAGTAGAACGCTTGCAAGTCGCCGGACAGCGCCTCGGGGTGGTCGTTGAAGTACTCGCCCATGGCGCTGGCGGTCAGGCTCAGGGCCTGGAGCAGTTTGTCGGGCTTGCTCGCATACGCCTGGTACGGCGCGAGCTGGTCCTTGTGCAGCGCATTCCACTCACGGTTGAGGCGCTGCAAAGGCTTTTTCAAGGGGTCGGGGGCGACGTCGCGCAAGGTCTTGAGTGCATAGGAGTCGAGGCTGGCGCTGTACATCGCACGCGCGCGCTCCACCAGGTTATGGGCTTCGTCCACCAGCACGGCGGCGCGCCATTGGTTGAGCTGGGCCAGGCCGAACAGCATGGCGCCAAAGTCGAAATAGTAGTTGTAGTCGGCGACCACCACGTCGCTCCAGCGCGCCATTTCCTGGCTCAGGTAATACGGGCAGACCTCGTGGGCCAGCGCCACCTCGCGCAGGTTGCGCTGGTCCAGCAGGCGTACCTGGGACGCTGCCTTGCGTGCGGCCGGCAGGCGGTCGTAAAAACCTTTGGCCAATGGGCAGGCATCGCCATGACAGGCTTTGTCCGGGTGTTCGCAAGCCTTGTCCCGCGCGACCAGCTCGAGCACGCGCAGCGGCAGATCGGGGCTGCTGTCGTAGAGCACCTGCGCCGCGTCCAGGGCGAGTTTGCGTCCGGGGGTCTTGGCCGTGAGGAAGAACACCTTGTCCAGTTGCTGGGGCGCCAGTGCCTTGAGCATCGGGAAAATCGTGCCGACGGTCTTGCCGATGCCGGTCGGCGCCTGGGCCATCAGGCAACGGCCGGTACTGACGGCCTTGTACACTGCCTCGGCCAACGGGCGCTGGCCGGGGCGAAAGGCCGCATGCGGGAACGCCAGGCGTTGCGCCGCGCTGTTACGCGCGTCGCGATGCTGCATCTCGCGCTCGGCCCAACCAAGGAACAGCGCACATTGCTGGTTGAAGAACTGCTCCAGCTCCACTGCGGTGAAACGCTGGTTGAGCAGGGTTTCGCCTTCGCCGACGATGTCGAAGTACACCAGCGCCAGGTCAATCTCGCCAAGGCCGAGCTTGCGGCACATCAGCCAGCCGTAGACCTTGACCTGGGCCCAATGCAATTGCCGGTGGTTGGCGGGCTGGGCGCCGAGGTCGCCGCGATAGGTTTTGACTTCCTCCAGGCGATTGGCATCCGGGTCATAGCCGTCCGCCCTGCCCCGCACCTTCAGTTGTGCATATTCGCCTTCGAGGGCGACTTCGTTTTGATAATGCGCGCTGCGCCGCGAAGCCACCGTGCGATGCCCGACGATGCCTTCCTGGGCGCTGGGTGACGGTGTGAAGCGCAGGTCCAGGTCACCGACCTTGGCCGTGAACTCACACAACGCGCGTACCGCGACGCTGTAGCTCAAGCCGGCTGCGCCCAACGCACGTAGCACACCGTGACCGGCATCTGGTACTCGCCGCAGAACTCCAGCCAACGCAGCTGGTTGTCTTGCAGGCGGTCGCCCGGCCCCTTGACCTCGATCATGCGGTAGGTTTTGCGGGCGGGCCAGAACTGGATCAGGTCCGGCATGCCGGTCCGGTTGGCGCGGATGTCCAGCAGCAAGCGTTCAAACCAATAGCGCAAGTGCTCGGCGGGCAAACAGTCCAGGGCTTGCTCCAGCAGCGCTTCGCTGAGCAGGTTCCAGAACACGAAAGGCGATTGGATGCCCCATTTGTCTGCGTAGCGCTGGCGGATGCTGGTTTTGTAGCGCTCATCTTGCAACTGCTCGAAACAGGCCGCGAACAGCGGTGCACGGCGCTGATGAAAATCTTCGCTGTGCAAATCCGCCGGCCCTCGCTGGAACGGGTGGAAAAACGCCCCCGGCAACGGCGCAAAAATCACGTCCCAGCACAGCAGGCCGAACAGCGAATTGATCAGCCCGTTCTCGACATAATGCACCGGCGCATCCGGCTCGCTGAGATGGGCCTGCACGCAATATTCCACCGACATCAGCGGTTCGGGCAGCGCCAAGTCCAGGTCCAGGCGGGTGATGGCCCGGGGCTTGATCCTGGGCAGCGCCGGCTCCCCCAGCTTGCGGCGCAGACGCGGCAGCACGCGCAGCAGGTGTTGCTGTTCGGCGGCGCTTTCCGGCGCTTGTTGCGCCGCACACGCCAGGGCCATGGCCTGGGCATAGTCCTCTTGGCGCTCCAGCACCCGGATCAGGCGCGAACGCGCGCTAGGGTGCGCGCACTGGCGGTAGATCCGTTGCGCCAGGTCCAGCTCGGCGCTGCGTTCGCAATATTGGCCGATCTGGAACAACAACTTGGCGCGACGCTTTTCCAGCCAGGGGTTGTCGGTGGCAAACGTGGCGATTTGCGCGAGTACCACGTCCAGCGCCTGCCCCGCTTCAAACGCTTGCTGGCACTGATGCAGGAACAGAAAACCGTGCACGTCATCACGGTGACGCAAGCCACGGGACTGCGCACAGAACTCGACCTTTTCGTAGGTGTAGATGCCCAGGTCCGCCAGCACGAACTCCGACCAATCCTGATGCAGGTTGCCGAAGAACATCAGCCGCAGGCGGTCGCACAGGTCCATCACCGTGAGGCTATAGAGGGTGTCTTCAAGGTCCGGGCACCATTGGGCAAAATGCCGGGGCTCGGTAAACCGCGCCGCCAACGCGTCCAGCCAATCGGTTTTCCTGGCCTTGGGTTGCTCGATCCATGGCCTGAAGGCCGCGAGGATTTCGCCTTTCTGCAGGACGGCGAACAGTGCTTCAAAGCCCAGCGGGCACTGGTCATCGACCCAACCCTGCTGCACCAGTGCCAGCGCTGCCGTGTGGGTGCAGCCAATTTCCAGATAGTTGAGTTTGCTCGCCCGAAAATGCACGCCCTTGCGCATCACCATGCGCACCAGCAGCGCCTGGGACGCTTGGGGCAAGCTGTCAAACTGCTGAATAAAATGCACTTCGTCCGCATCGAGCAAATCGGCATAGCGCTACCCCAGCCACAGCAGTACTTGACGGAAGTTATGCAGGTAATACAGGGGATCGTCGAGGGGGTTGGCCATGTCACGCGCTGATCGAATACTGGTTATGCATACAGAGTGCCGCCACCCAGCGGCTGTTGCAATCGGTAATAGATAAATGGCGCACGCAACTTTTTGTATAAAAGTGATCAGATAGCTCAGTTGATGGCGTAACATTTAGGGCCCGCAGCCCCTGGCTACGGGATTTTTCAGGGTTAAGGGTAAGGGTTATGAACATGAAGAATTTGGGTCTGCCACTGGTTGCACTGTCTTTTGTGCTGTTGGCCGGGTGTGCGACGCAAACCGTGGTCACATTGCAAAATGGCACACAGTATTTGACCAAGGACGTCCCCAACGCCAAGACAGCCGACGGCTTCTACGAGTTCACCGACATCGCCGGCAAGCACATACGCGTAAAAGCCGCAGATGTGGCGACGGTCATCAAGGAAAAATGACAGTAAAAAGCCCCGCAAATGCGGGGCTTTTTGTTAAGGGGCATCCCTCGGTCAATACCGGTAGTACGGGTGGTAATACGGGTGATAGTAGGGATGGTAATAGTACGAGTGGTAGTACGGGCGATAACAGCACGGGGCCGGATACGCCGGGTACACCGCACACCCGCCCAACCCCAGCAGGACCAAGGCGCACAGCAACAATCGTAAACGGGACATGTTCGATTCCTCCCACGTGATCACGCGAAACAGCTCGCTTGACCGTTAAACGCACGCACGCCGGCCGATCCGTCGCGATGGGAAGTTAAAGATTTATTTAGCGAAGGATTTTCCACGCCGCTGCGTTTAACCGATAAGCCACCTTCATTCGAGGGCGGCAGCACGGAGAACCAAGGCCATGGCACGCATGTCCCGAGCGGTACGCGCGCTTTTACTCATTCCCTTGACCCTGGCGGCCCTGGCGAGTACGCCCGCCTTTGCCGACACCATCATCATCCGCCAGGCACCCCGGGTGATCGTGGTACAGCCCCCACCCCCACCGATCTATTACGCGCATTGGGGTTACGGGCCACGCCCCTATTACTCTCCACGCCCCTACTACGGTTATGGCTACTCCCACCGGCCGCATTGGGATCACGGCTGGCGGGAGCGCCATTGGCGTTGATCAGCCGATGCTGACGCCGTCAGCCCATAGCCCACCCTGCCCCACGCCGACCAGGGTCACCGAGTCGGCGCCAAAGGTGAGCACCGTGTCCGCACCGACCACCTTGGCGTGATCACGCAGGTCGGTGCTGCCTTCCACATCCTTGAACACCAGCTTGTCGGTGACCTGGTAGCCAATTACCCGATCGTTGCCGAAGTGGCCGCTGAACAGGAAGGTGTTATGCCCGCTGTTGTCGCGGATCGTGTCATTGCCCTTGCCGCCTTCGATAAAGTCCGCGCCCTTGCCACCCTGGATCAGGTCGTTGCCGTCGCTGCCGATGATGAAGGTATTGCCCTTGTGGGCCTCGGCATTGCGGTTCAGGTCCTGCACCCAGGTGTTGGCCCGCGCCGGGTCGGACAGGTTGGCGACGATCACCGTCGAGTCGCGGGTCATCTGGTCGTAGAACCCGGATTCGAGGATACGCGTCATGCCATCGCCATAGCCGAACGGCAAGTGGGAAAGCCAGGTCGGCAGGTTGACGATGGAGAACGGCAGCACATTCCACAAGGTGGAGGCGTAGTGATCGTTGAAGTTGACGATATTGTCGGTGGTCGACTCATGCGGCTTGTCGTGCACACCCAGGGACGACAGGTTGAAGGATGAGCCATCCAGTGCGCGGAAGACCGGGTCATTCTCATAGCCGACATTGAGCACCTTGTCGCCGGCGCTTTGGGTAGGCGACGCATAGGCCACGTAGTTGGCGTCCTGGTAAAAGCCCGCCCACTTGCTGTTGCTCAGGTCCGCCATGCTGTTGACCGCCAGCCCGCCCAGGCTGTGGCCGCTGACCAGCACGTCCTTGCCGGTCAGGCCATGGGCGCCGGCATAATCGGCCACGTTCTTGAGCAGGTTGCCGAACGCTTCGCCCGCATAGTTCTTGGCATAATCCTTAGGCCCCAGGGCGGCCAGCAGATCGCTGATCAGGTCGCCGATGGAGTCACTGATCAGGTGCTCCCGTGGCCCCGAGGTGCCGCGAAAGCTGATACCGATTTCCTGCAACTTGCCGGCGTCATCGTATTTGCCCAGCACCTCGACCTGGGCGCTGGTATAGCCGGTCTTTTCACCGAAGAACGTACCCCGCTGGTCGACCTTGCCCTCGTAGCCCAGAGTTGCGGCGCTGATAGGCGTCCAGCCGGCTTTTTGCACGGCTTCAAGGGCGGCTTTTTCCGAGTCGGGGTTCCAGGGGATACCGGGAATCACGCCTTGCGAATCCGTACTGCCCAGCAACGCCGTGACCAGTGTGCCCGGCAGGCCGAGGCCAAAGCCGTTGTGCTGGTAGCCCACGGCAAAGCCGTTATCCAGGTTGTGATAGGAATACAGCGTGATCGCCATGGCGTCGGCAAACAACGCTTTGGAGCCCTCGGTGCCGAGGTTTTTATAGTCAAAGATACCCATGGTAGTGCCTCTCTGTTGTTGGATTTGTCGAGAAAGCGTTTGTCCTATGTCGAACGTATGTAGTGAGCGGGCTTGCCCCGCGCTGGGTGGCGAGCCCTAATGCCAGTCAGTTAAGGCGTAACGCGGTCACTGTGGGAGGGGGCTTGCTCCCGATAGGCCGCGCAGCGGCCTCAAAAATGGGCCTGCTACGCAGTCCATCGGGAGCAAGCCCCCTCCCACAGGTTATCCATCGTCCACTCTGTCGCTTAAC
This sequence comes from Pseudomonas palleroniana, assembly GCF_022836895.1. Taxonomy (NCBI): domain Bacteria; kingdom Pseudomonadati; phylum Pseudomonadota; class Gammaproteobacteria; order Pseudomonadales; family Pseudomonadaceae; genus Pseudomonas; species Pseudomonas palleroniana. Next base: position 3,715,085 of record NZ_CP092411.1, read on the forward strand.
TGACAGGCATTAGGGCGAGCCCGCTCACTACACGGTCAGAAGGCCCAGTCGAGGCTCAAGCCGACGCCGTGGACGTTCTCCTTGCTGGCCAGCAGGCCGTTGTAGTCAAAGTTCACCCGTGCATCCTTGGTCAACGCCAGGCTGACCCGCGCGCCCACCAGCGCCGCATCACGCACCAGCGGCGCGCTCTGCACCGCAAACGACGGGCCGCCCGAGGCAAAGGCCAGGGACTGCTCGGACCCCACGCGGCTCAGGTTGTGCTGCCAGCCCAGGGTGCCGGACACTTCCAGCGCCTGGTGATCGTTGAGGTTGATCGTCTTCAAGGCACGTGCGCCCAAGGTGCTCAGCACGACGTCGCGGCTGTCGTCGCGGCCTTTGAGTGCGGCGGCATCGCCCTTCTCGGTAAAGCCATCGGTGTCCAGGTGCACGTAGGCCAGGTTGGCGAACGGCTCCAGGGCCAACGGTTGCAGGTTGACGCGGTAAGCCGCTTCACCGAATACCTGGGTGCTGCGGGCGTCGACCTTGGCTTTCTGCTTGCCGGAAACGTCGCCGTATTGCAGGTCACGCTTCACATCGGCGCGATGCCAGCTGTACGCCGCGCCGCCGCTCAGGCGCAAGGCGCCGATCTCATGCCCGGCATAAGCGCCCAAGTGGTAGCTGTCGACCGAGGCGCGACTGTGGGTGTCGTTGCCCATGTTCAGCGAGGTATCGCTGTAGCCGGCAACCAGACCGATACGAGTCGCCTCGTCCAGTGCGCCATCCACCCCGGCAAGCATGCCGCCGATGGACGTGGTGTAACCCGCCGTCTCACTGCGGCTGTCGGTCTTGCCCCACGCCCCCAACGCCTTGACCCACACGTTGCCACGGCTGTCGAGGGTATCGCTGCGCGAGCCCATCTCACCGTTGCGCAGGCGCTCGCCCACGGCTTCGCGCACATAACGGCTGTCGTTGATCAACGCGCTTTGCAGGGCCGGGTAAATCTCGCCGGTCAGTTGCTGGAAGGCACCTTGCGCCGAGGCGGCATTGGGTGCCAGCAACAGGCTTTCATACACCGCATTGCCCGCGCCCAATTGCTCGGCGGCGCCGGCCACCGCACGTTGGTTAGGCGTGGCGGCGACGCTGGCAAAGCTGTTGGTGCGCGCCACGTCCAACTGCACACCGGTGGCGCCGTAGTTCAAGGTGCCACCGATAAACAGGTAGTTGGGCAGTACCGCGCCAAAGGCGCCGGTCACACCGCCGGCGGCCTGCAGGATGTTGTACTGCCGCCCGATCAGGCTGTCGGCCTGTGCCACGCTCAACAAGGTCGGGCTGTTTTCCAGGGCCAGGGTCACGGTGCCGCCATTGAGCGTGGCCGTGCCACCGGCAACGATCCGATCGCTGCTGGTCGGCGACAACTCCACCGCGTAGGTCGAACCGGCGTCAAACGTGACATTGCCCGCCACATTCAGGGTGCCGATGGAATTGCCCGGCGCCACGCTGCCGCCGCTTTTCGCGATCAGCGAGCCGATACGCCCGGAGCCGCCCACCACACCGCCCTGGCTGACGCTGACGTCGGAGGTCACCGAACCGTTGATCGCCAGCAACCCCTGGTTGACCAGGGTCGGGCCGCTGTAGGTATTGGTACCGGTCAGCACCAGCGTACCGATGCCCTGCTTGGTCAGGCCGCCGTGGCCCGAGATGTCATTGCTCCACACATCGCGCCCGCAATGCACGTCGGTACACAGGCGCTGGGTGGGTTTGCCCGCGTCCACCACCGCGCCCACGCCCGGCAGGTCGGCGACAAACTGCCCGCTGCCATAGGCGCCATCAATACGGAACTCAGCAGGAATATCCTCGGCCGTGATGAACATACCCGGCCCGTTGACCGCCTTGCCCAGGTTGATCATGCCCCAGCCATACAGCGAATCGATACCCGGCGCACCGAGGTCGGTGGCGGTGGTTTTGAGCACGGTGGAGACCTGTTCGCCGCTCATGTACGGGAAGCGCTCCATCAACACGGCTGCGGCGCCGGCCACATGCGGCGCGGCCATCGAGGTGCCGTTCTTGTTGGCCCAATCGGTGGTGAGGTTCTCCAGCGTGGTGCCATTGATGATCGAACTGAAGATCTTGGTGCCCGGCGCCGACACGCAGAAACTCGCCGCATAACCACAGCGCGACGAGAACGTACTGATCACATACGGCGTGGCACTCGTGGTATCCGGGTTTTGCTGCAATGCCGCCACCGACAGCCAGTTCGGCGCGATTTCCGGCACAAAGTACGCCAGGCCCGACATCGCATCCGGGTTGTTGCGGTTGTAGTCGTTACCGGCGGCGAAGATGGTCAGCACGCCGCTGCGCGCGGCGTCGATCGCCCCTTGATAAGCCCCGCCGGCCAGAGTGCCGAGGATCGGCCGGATATTGTTGAACTGCGCCTGGGCTTCGTTGACCGTGAAGTTCGGGAACGCCGGATCACGGCCGCCCTTGGCGTACTGCGCACCGATGCCGATCCCCCAACTGTTGTTGATGATGCGTGCGCCGCTGGCCACCAGACCGTCCCAACCGGCTTTGTACACCGCACCGTCGTTGCCGAGGATGATGCCGTCTTCGGGACCTGGGTCACCGTTTTCCGCGCTGAGGATCTGCGCGTTGAACGCTACGCCGTGCATCGGCCCGCCATCGCGGTTACCGGCGGCAATACCGCCAACGTGAGTGCCGTGGTTGCCCAACTTGCCGTTGGAATCCTGGGACGGTGTGCCGTCATAGCGGAACGCGTCGCCCGCCTTGACCGGAATGTAAGGGTCGGTGTACTGGCGGATGCCCTCGGTGACAATCGTCACCACTTTGCCGGGGCTGGCGAATTCCGGGTGCTGGGCATACACCGGCTGGTCGAAAATCCCCAGCTTGACGCCCTTGCCGGTGTAACCGGCGGCGTACGCGGTGTCGGCCTGGATGGCGCCCAAGCCCCAGTCAGCCTTGAACTCATTGCTGCGCCAACTGGCGGCGTCGCCCAACTTGCCGGTTTCCACATAGGGTGCGGCCTGGGCGGTTCCCAGGGTTGCCAGGCAGCACAGCAGCGCGCCGTATGGCACGCAGCTCAAAGCCTTGAGCGGGTAGCCCGGGCCGGTGTGAGTGGCGGTAATTCGTTTGTTCACGGTGACCTTCCTTAGTTTTTTTGGTTTTTCTTGTTGAACTCAGAACTGCCAGTTGAGGCTTAAACCCACACCCTGGGTTTTCTCACTGCCCCCCAATTGGCCGGTGTAGTCCAGGTTGACCCGCGTGGATGGGCTCAACGCCAGGCTGGCCTGCACGCCGACCAGCGCCGCATCGCGCAGCAGCGGCGAACTGCCCACGGCGAATGAGGGCCCGCCGGCAACAAACGCCAAATGCTCTTGCGATTGCACCGCGCTGAGGCTGTGTTGCCAGCCCAGCGAGCCCGACAGTTCAAGCTGCTGGCGATCATTCAGAGGCAGGGTTTTCAGCGCACGCACGCCCAGGGTGCTGAGCACCGCGTCACGCTGATCGCGGCTGCGCTCCAGCGCGGCGGCTGCGCCTTTTTCGTGGAAGGCATCGCTGTCCAGGTGCACGTAGGCCAGGTTGGCGAACGGCTCCAGGGCCAGGGGTTGCAGGTGAATGCGGTAGGCCGCCTCGGTGAACAATTGCGCCGTGCGCGCCTCAAGCTTGGCCTTTTGCTTGCCGCTGACCGCGCCGTACTGCAAGTCACGCTTTACATCGCCGCGATGCCAGCTGTAGGCGCCACCGACGCTGACGCGCCAATCGCCCAGCTCGCGCCCGGCATACGCGCCGAAGTGGTAGCTGTCGATGGACGCCGATGCATGGGTGCCACTGCCCATGTTCAACGAACTGTCGCTGTAACCGGCGACCACGCCGACCCGGGTCTGCTCATCCAGCTCGCCGTCCACACCGGCCAGCAGGCCACCGATGGAGCGGGTCGAACCTGCCGTTTCACTGCGGCTATCAGTCTTGCCCCAGGCGCCAAGCGCCTTCAGCCACAGGTTGCGTTCACCGCTCAGCGGCACATGCCGCAGACGCTCGCCCACGGCATCGCGCAATTGCAGGCTGTCGTTGAGCAGCATCGCGCCGATCGCCGGATAGATCTCGCCGGACAACTGCTGCAAGCCTTGCCGGGCGGTGGCCACCGAGTCCGACAGCAACACACTCTCGTACACCGGATTGCCCGCGCCCAACTGCTCGGCTGCGGCGGCCACGTTGCGCTGGTTACGGGTAGCGGCCACGCTGGCGAAGGTAGCGTTGTTGCGCCCAACATTCAGTTGCACGCCGTTGGCCGCATAGTCGAGTGTGCCGCCCAGGAACAGGTAGTTGGGCAACACCTGGCCGAACTGGCCCTGGATGCCTCCCGCCGCCTGGAGGATGGAGTACTGCTGGCCGATCAGGCTGTGTACCTGGCTCTGGCTGAGCAGCGTGGGGCTGTTTTCCAGCGCGAGGGTGACCGTGCCGCCACCCAGCAGCGCTTTGCCTCCCGCTACGATGCGGTCGCTGCTGGTAGGGGTCAGTTCCACGGCGTACGTGGAGCCTGCCGCCAGGTTCACATCGCCGGCCACTTGCAAGGTGCCCACCGAGTTGCCCGGCGCCACGCTGCCGCCGTGATTGACCGACAGCGAGGCAATCCGCCCGGAGCCGCCGAGGGTGCCGCTGTCGTTGACCGTCACCGCCGATGCCAGCGAACCATTGACCGCCAGCAAGCCGCCGTTGACCGTGGTCGCGCCGCGATAGGTGCTGTCGCCACTGAGGACCAGCCGCCCGCCGCCGGACTTGATCAGGCTGCCCTCGTACACCCGCTGGGCGGAGGCCTGGTCGCGTGCGGTGCCGATGGCGTAATCGGTCTTGTCCTGTTGGCTGGCATTCGCGGCCACGCCGTTTTGCCAGCCCTTGTCGAGCAGGGTTTGCTGCCAGGCGGCGTGCTCGGCGCGGTCTTCGGCCTGGCGCTGGATCAGCGCCTGATCGGTGATGCCATTACTCCACACATCACCTTGCCCGGCCGCGAGGTTCACGTTCATCGCGCCCAGCAGTTGCCCCGGCCCGTGCATCGCCCGGCCCAGGTCCGGCACACCCCAACCGACCGTGGTGTTGGGGGCTTGGGTGATCGAACCATCGAGCTGCGTCGCGGTGGTCAGCAACACCTGCAACGCCTGCTCATTGTTCATGTACGGGTAGCGCTCCATCACCAGCGCAAGCGCGCCGGTGGCGTGGGGCGCCGCCATCGAAGTGCCGGATTTCACGCCGTAGCCGCCGTCGGGGATGGTGCTGTTGATCAGCGCGCCCGGGGTGGAAATGCACCAATATTTGGCGATGCCACACTTGTTGTACTTCTGGTTGTTGGCTTTATCCAGGCCCGACACCGCGAGCCAATGCCCTTCCAGCTCCGGTTGGAAATACGGCAGTGCCGAGCGCACGCTGGCATTCGCATAACCACTGTTGCCGGCGCTGAACACATTGATCACGCCGGCCTTGGCCACGTCCGCCGCCGCATCCAGCCAGGTGCCCTGGTTGTAATGCTGGGCATAGGCGGCGTGCAGATCGCCGAGGGTCTGGTAGCTGACATCCTTGGGCTGGCTGCCCCAACTGTTGTTGATGGCGCGCACGCCGGAATCGACCAGCGCGCTGTACACCGTCTTGAAGTAGTGGGGGTCCGGGGTCGGGCCGAACAGGAAACTGTCGTTGGCGTTGGTATTGCCCACGTAGATTTGTGCGTTGTAGGCCACGCCATGCATGCCCACGCCGTCACGGGACGCGCCCATGGTGCCGGTGACATGGGTGCCGTGGGAGTCGTTGTTGGGGTTGAGCGCGCCGGTAGTGCTGAAAGGGCTGCCATTGACGTAGGTGCCGGTGGCCGTGACCGGGTGGAAGCGGTCCTTGGCCGCCTCCGGGTGGTTGGGGTCGAAGCCTGAGTCGAGGGCGCCGATTTTTACGCCGCTGCCGCTGATGCCTGCGGCGTAGGCCTCATCCGCCTTCATGCGTCCCAGGCCCCAGTCACTCTGGAACTCGGCGGTTCGCCAACTGGCGGGGTTACCCGCTTGACCGGTCTCGGTGTATGCCGCCTGCGCCGCAACGGACAACAGCAGCAAGGAACCGGCGGTAAAGGGTTTGAAGCGAGGTGAATCGGTGATCATCTAAACCATCCTTATTGTTTTTTTAGACGCTCATTTCACCGGGCCGAAAGCCTCATCGACTTTCGCCAGGTCGGTGTCACGCAAGTTGCCGGCGTAGTAATGCAATTTGGTCCAGGCCATCAGGTAGTCATAACGCGCCTGGGCCAGGTCGCGACGGGTGCTGTACAGCTGCTGTTCGGCGTTCAGCGCGTCGAGGTTGACCCGCTCACCGCCGAGGATGCTTTGCCGGGTGGACACCACCAGCGCTTCAGCCGAAACCAGGGCTTTTTGATAGGCGCGCAACTTGCTCACCCCCGACAGGCAGGCGCTGAACTGGCGACGCAGTTCGATCAGGGTTTCGCGGGTCTTGCCTTCCAGCTCGTACTCGGCTTGCTCCATGGCACGGCTGGCCTGGCGGGTGGACGCGGAGACGGCGCCACCGGCGTACAGCGGCAGGCTGAATTCGACACCGATGGTGTTGGTGTCATAGCGCTGGTTGTAGGTGTTGCCGCTGTCGGACTCCTGGCGACGCGAGCTGGCGTACGCGGTGATCTTCGGCAAATGCCCGGCGCGGTTGCGTTCCACCTCATAGTGCGCCACTTCGACCGCCTGGCGCTGGGACGCCAGCGTGGGGTTATTGCTGATCGCCAGCTCATGCCAGGTGTCGTAGTTGGCCGGGGTCAAGGTGAAGGCGGCGAAGCTCTGGTTCAGGGGCGCCAGGTCATGGATGTCGACGCTCTGCACGCCGATCAAGGCCCCCAGTTCGCGCAGCGACGCGTCTTGTTCGTCCAGCGCCTGGATTTCTTCGGCGGTCGCCAATTCATAACGCGACTCGGCTTCCAGGATGTCGGTGCGCGTGCCCTCGCCTTGCTGGAACAGATGCTGGTTCTGCTGGAACTGTTGCTCGTACGCTTTCTTCTTGGCGCGGGCAATGTCGATCTGGTCCTGGGCGAACAACGCCTGGGTGTAGTAACTCAGTACCCGCACCAGCAGCGCCTGGCTCTTGTCGCGAAAGCTCTCGTCGGCAAACAACGCTTGGGCCACGCCCTTGCGGTAGTTGGCATAGGCTTCGTAGTCGAACAACGGTTGTTGCAGGCTGAACGTGGAACCGTAGCTGTTGTAGTTGCGGTCGTCGCGATAGGAGCCGCCGCGGCCGTCCGGCAGGTGCGCCTCGGAGTTGTTACGGCCCTTGTTGTAGTTGTACGACAGCCTCGGTAGCAGCCCGGCACGGCCAATGGTACGGTTCTCCAGGCCGGCATCGCGCTCCTTGATCGCCCCGAGGAAGACCGGGTCGTTACGCAGGGCCTGTTCGTACACATCGAACGGGCCCATGGCCGCTTGCGCACTGCCACAGGCCAACAGCAAGGTGATGAACACTGACTTCATGCTCATTCCTCGGTCAACGCGGAGCCGGCGCGGTCGAGCAGCGGCTTGAACAGGTAATTGAGCAACGAACGCTCACCAGTGCGCACGAACATCTCGGCGGGCATGCCGGGCTTGATCACCAGGCCGTGGAGTTTTTCCAGTGCCGCGTCACTGACGCTGCTACGCAGCACGTAGTACGGCGCGCCGGTTTTTTCATCGAGCATCTGGTCGGCGGAGATCAGGCTGACCTCGCCCGGCACACGCGGGGTGCGGCTCTGGTTGAACGCCGTGAACAGGATGTCGACCGGCAGATGGGTGCCCACCTTGTCCACCAGATGCACCGGCAGATGCCCTTCCACCTCCAGGCGCGTGCCCTGGGGCACGATCTCCAGCAGGGTTTCACCGGCCCGCACCACGGCGCCTTCCGTGTGCACGCCAAGGTTGACCGCAATGCCGTCGGCCGGGGCGTTGATTTCGCTGTGCTGCAGGTCGAAACCCGCCGAGGTCAACTGCTGCTCCAGGGTCAAGCTGCGCAGCTGGGCGTCGGCCAGTTGGCTGCGCACTTCCTTTTGGTATTCCTCACGGTGTTGCTGCAACTTGAGGCGCGACTCGAGGATGCCCTGCGCGACGCGACCGCTTTCCCCGGTGTTTTGCGCCAGGCTCTGCTGGACCTGGGACAGCTGACGCTGATAGTCCATCAGGCGGTTGCGCGGGATATAGCCATTGTCGGCCAGGGGCTGCAGGTTGCTCAGTTGCTCGCGCAGCGATTGCGCCTGGGCAGTGAGGTCGCTGCGGGCACGGCGCATGCCGTCGAGCTGTGCGCTGGCGCCTTCGATGTTCGCGCTGATGCCCGCCTGCTCGCGGGCAAAGGCTTCGCGGCGGCTGCTGAAGAGTTGGCGCTGGCCTTCAAGCACCAACGCCAGCGCCGGGTCAGGGTTGGCACTCAACTCGGCCGGGAAGGTGATGCTGGGTTGGTTGTCGCGCTCGCTCTGCCAGCGGGCGGCGCTGGCCCAGGCCAGGCGGTATTGGGCCTGGAGCGACTGCACGTCGGCTTGATGCTGGGTCTGGTCGAGCAGAAACAGCGGTTGGCCTTGTTTGACCGCCTCGCCCTCCTTCACCAGGATCCGGCTGACCACGCCTGGGCTGAGGGTTTGCACAGCCTTGCGCTTGCCCGACACCACCACCGTGCCTTGCACCGGAATGCCTTGGTCCAGTGGGGCCAGGCTGGCCCAGAGGAAAAAACCGCCGGCGCCGACAACCGTCAGCAACCAGCCCATCTTGACGAAAAAACCGGCGTCTCGCTGCTTGAAAGGGGATTCGAATGTCGTACTGCTCATGCGCCTGGGTTCCTTGCGGCTGGGTACTGACGGCTAAGGCTCACTCCGGCCTTTTCCCGTGGTGCTTCCGGCTGGCCCGACAAGGCGCGCAGCACTTCCTGGCTCGGCCCGAACGCCTGCAACCGCCCTTCGTTGAGCACCGCCAATTTGTCCGCCTGGGCCAGCGCCGAAGAGCGGTGCGTCACCAGTACCACGCTTGAGCCCTGCGCTTTCATCTGCACGATGGCGCTGGCCAACGCGGCTTCGCCCACGGTGTCGAGGTTGGAGTTGGGCTCATCCAGCACGATCAAGCGCGGCGCGCCGTACAGCGCACGGGCCAGGGCCACGCGTTGTTTCTGGCCGCCTGACAGGCCGCCACCGTTGTCGCCCAGCACCGTGTCGTAGCCTTGTGGCAAGCGCAGGATCAGCTCATGCACCCCGGCCTGTTGCGCCGCCTTCACCACCTGCTCCGGGTCGGCGTCGCGAAAGCGAGCGATGTTGTCGGCAATGCTGCCGCTGAACAATTCGATGTCCTGGGGCAGGTAGCCGATATGCGGGCCGAGGTCATCGCGATCCCAGCGGTGAATATCCGCGCCGTCCAGGCGCACCGTGCCCGCCAGGGTCGGCCATACCCCCACCAGCACACGGGCCAGGGTGGATTTACCGGAGCCCGACGCGCCGAGCACGCCCAGCACTTCACCAGCCCCCAGTTTGAAGCTGACTTGATGCAGGGTGGCCAGGCGTCGCCCCGGCGGGCCCGCGCTGACTTGCTCGAAACTCACCTGGCCCTTGGGTGCCGGCAAGGCCATCTGTTCGACTTGCGGTGGAAACTCACGCAACAGATCGTCGAGGCGTTGGTAAGCCAGCTTGGCCGAGCTCCACTGCTTCCACACCGCGATCAACTGGTCGATCGGGCTGAGTACGCGCCCCATCAGGATAGAGCCGGCGATCATCATCCCGGCGGTCATCTGGCCCTTGATCACCAGCCATGCGCCCAGGCCCAGCACCAGCGATTGCAGGCACAGGCGCAAGGATTTGCTCAGGGAGGTGATCACCGAGCCGGTGTCGCTGGCCTTGTTCTGGTAACCGAGAAATTGCGCATGCACGGCGAACCAGCGCTTGCGCAGCGCGCCGAGCATGCCCATGGCCTGGATCGTCTCGGCGTTGTGCAAATGGCTGGTGGCCAACTGCGTCGACTGCTGGGAAAAGGCGCCCGCCTCGCCCAGCGGCTTTTTGGTCAGGTATTCGTTCAGGCAAGCCAGTGCGATCAAGATCACGGCGCCTGCCGTGGCCAGCACGCCGAGCCAGACGTTGAACAGGAAAATCACGAACAGGTAGATGGGAAACCACGGCGCATCGAAAAATGCGAATAGCGCAGGCCCGGTGATGAATTGGCGGATCACCGTCAAATCGCCCAGGGACTGCCCGGCATGCCCCTGGCCCCGTTGCAGGTTGCGTTCGAACGCGGCCTTGTACACGCGCAGGTTGAAACGCTGTTCCAACTGGCTGCCGATACGGATCACGATAAAACTGCGCACCACTTCCAGGGTGCCGATAAAGGCAAAGAAGCCCACGACCATCAGTGTCAACATCACCAGCGTGGTTTCATTCTGGGAGGACAGCACGCGGTCATACACTTGCAGCATGTAAATCGACGGCACCAGCATCAGCACGTTAATCAATGCGGTGAAACAGCCGATGCTGATCAAAATACTTTTGTATTCACCCAACGCCCTGAATAAGGGCACAACCGCATGGGACTTCGCCATATTTATTGATCTTCCCTGAAGCGAATACGCGCAATAGTTGCCCAAGCCCCTGACTAAGGGACGGCCAACTATAAAATCGAGTTATAGGCTTATAACGATTAACTAAGGCGTGCGTTGCAATACAACTTCCGAACCGGAGGCGGTGCGCCCTTTATATACGCCTTCTTTCTGGCGATTCAAATGGGTAATACCGCTGCCTTCGGCGTTCATCAACCAGATGCCGTCCGGGGTCGGTGACCAGGTCAAGGGTTTGTCTCCCAGCCATTGTTCGACACAGGCGACATCACCGGCCAGCGCATTGGCCTGTTCCAGCAGGTCCAGCGCGCAGACCTGATCCTGTTGCTTGAGCTGCCAATGCCCGGCCAATTGGGCGGTGGTGGGTAATACGAGACTGCTCGCCATTGCTTGGGCTCCTGCCAAAACGAACAACACCTGCGAAGCACAGGCGATCAAATGGGAAAAACGCGGCATCTTCTGCTCCATCATAGAGCGCGGCGCCGTAGCGCCGCGCGCTTTACATCAGGCTACGATGTCGCTGGTTGCCGCCTGGCCAACGGTGGTGACGAGGAAATCCGCCACGCCATGCCCAGAGAAGTCCACTGCCAACGTACCCAGGTTGGTACCCGAGGCGTAGGTCAGTACAGCATCGCCGGCATGCCCGGTGAATGCATTGACGAAGCTTACGCCTGCACCTTTGGTGATACCGGTGAGGTCGATCTTGTCGGAACCGGAGGTGAAGTCAAAGATCTTGTCGGCCGCACCCGGCTTGGAGTCGGAACTGGCACCGTACACGAAGGTATCGTTGCCGGCGCCGCCCCACAGTTGGTCCGCACCGCCGCCGCCGTAGATGATGTCGTTGCCGGCACCGCCCTTGATGAGGTTGGCTGCGTTGTTACCAATGATCAGGTCGTTGCCCGAACCGCCGAAGGCGTTTTCGACCGTGACGCCCTTGGCGATGGACACGTTGCCCACCAGGCCGCCGACGTCGGAGAACGACGCTTCATTGAGGTTGATCTTCTGGTTCTGGGTAAAACCGGAGAAGTCCAGGGTGTCATTGCCGCCACCGTCCCATACCGAAAACACCAGCTTGTCGGCATTGGAAGTGGCGCTGTAGAAATCACGCCCGGTGTTGGAGTTGAAACCGTAGGTGGTGTCGCCGGCACGCGTGTTGTAGTTGGCGCCGTAGAGCTTCTGGATCGCCGCGATGTCGTCGATCAGCGGGCCCGAGGAGTAAGCCTCGACCCCGCCTTTACTGAAGTTCTGGTTGGTGTTGCTCTCGCTCCAGTAACTCATGACGCTGTAGCCACGCGTGTCCTGTCCATAGGTCGCGTCGTTATAGGTCGGGTTGCCATTCCCGGCGTTGTAGTCGCCAGGGTGAGCCAGGCCCAGGGTGTGGCCGATTTCGTGGGTCAGGGTCTGCCGGCCATAGTTGTTCAGGTCCGGGGTCTTGTTCGGCGTGTAGCTGTTGTTGGTCAGGTACCACGAAGTGCCGTCGTAGCCTGCGCCGGTGCCGGGCAGGTAGGCGAAAGCCGCTGCGCCGTCCTGGCCACCGCTGTAGTTGCCGAAGGTCATGTGTGCATCACCACCGGAAGCCTTTTCGGTAAAGGTCACGTTGGCGACATCCGACCAGGATTGCATGGCCAGTGCGGCCTGTGCTTTTTGCTGGGCGTTGAATTGGCTGAACCCGGAAATGCCATGTTTGTTCATGGTGGCCGAGGACGCCGAGGTGAGGAAGGTGTAGGTCAGATCGATCTTGCCGTTGCCATCAAAGTCCCGGTACGCGGCACCATCCCGCAGCAGCTGGGTCGCTGCCTGGTCCACGGTGTAGGACGGTTTGCCATTGACCGTGAGGTTGCCGCCACGGTCGTACAGATGGCTGAAACTATCGATCTGCGAATACGCTGTGCTGGTTTGCGCTGCAGAAACAATAGCTTTGTCTTTTACTTTTGACATAAACGTACTTCCTTGTTTGCAAGTGCATCAGTCTTTGTTCGATAGGAACCTCGCGGGCGAGATCGTCCTATCACTCGCCTCTTTTGAAGGCGTATCGAAACTGACACAACCTGAAATCTTTCGTCTACAAATATTTCCGCATTGAAACTGTGACGTAGATTCAACTTGAGGAAGTGCTCTCCAGCATTTATTGGGGGCCATTGCTTCTGCGCGGCCAATTGTCGCCCACTGTTATTTAAATATTAAATAGCGGTAAAGCCGCTCAAGTTGAGCGGCACACTTGATAAATGGATCCAATATATTGTCACGGTGTCATCTACAACATTAAAGAGCCACCATCTGCACTATTAAAGTGCCTTGTCCCCTATTACCGGGCCACACTCCAACCTGACTTGTTCAACGCGCTGATCAGCCTCTCCCCGGTAAGTCCCGGCACGCTGATGCCGTCTTGCGTGGTCATGTCTTCACCGGCCAGCAAGGCATTGATGATCGCCTCCTCCACCGCCTCTGCCGCCGCGCTGAACAGCGGTGAAATATGGTCGTTGTTCACCATCTGCAGGGGCGTGCTCAGTGGTAGGTCCTTGCGCCCGTAATCGGCTGGCGGGATCGCCTGGTTGCCCGTGGCGAACGCCAGGAACAGATCGCCACTGGAGTCTTCAGTGCCGCCGCCGGTGCGGGCGATACCGACCGAGGCTCGTTGCGCCAGGCGTCGGCATTGGTGCGGCAATAACGGCGCGTCGGTGGCGAGGATCACCACAATCGAGCCCATGCCGGGCGTACCGCGTTCGGCGAACGGTGAAGGGATCTCCATCAGATGACGCCCCACCGGGTAGCCATCCACACGCAGCTCCTGGCGTTTGCCATGGTTGGCCTGCACCAGCGCGCCGACCGTCCAGCCCCCCAACTGCGCCGGCAAGCGCCGCGAAGCCGTCCCGATGCCGCCCTTGAACTCGTGACAGATCATCCCGGTACCGCCGCCCACCGCGCCTTCCTGCACCGGGCCGGATTCAGCGTTATCCAGCGCCTCGCGCACATGCTCAGGCTTGACGTGCTGGCCCCAGATATCATTCAGCAGGCCGTCGTAGGTTTCCATCACCACCGGCATGCACCAATACACGGCCGGGTCTGCCAGGCGCTCGCGCTCCAGGGCGATCAGCGTGTCACGCACCACGCCGATGCTGTGGGTGTTGGTGATGGCCAGCGGCGTGGTCAGCAGCCCCGCTTCGCTGATCCATTCAAGCCCAGTGGCGTCGCCATTGCCATTGAGCACGTGATAGCCGGCAAAGCAGGGTTGATGGCGCGCCTCGCCGGCCCGTGGCTGGATGACGCTGACGCCGGTGCGCACCTGTTTGCCGTCGATGCAAGTCTTGAGCGTGGCGTGGCCGACCCGCACGCCCGGAACATCGGTGATTGCATTCAATTCGCCGGGCGTGCCCAGCCCCAACGTGATGCCCAATTGACGTGCACGCATAACCACTCCTTACAATTTCTGAAACGCCGGACTCAACCGGCCACTGATGCAATACAAAATCACCGACGTGGCCAGCAAGCCGATGATGATCATGATGTCCCGGACCGACGCAGCCGCAATCAGGGTCATCAGTAAATAACCCGCCCCCAGCACCGCCAGTAACGCCGGCAACGGCCACAGCGGCATGCGGTAAGGATGCTCGCGATCACGCAGCAGCACCCGGCTCATCAGCGCACTCAACGCCACCACCAGGTACACCAGCATGATCAGCAATACGCTGAATGAGGTCAGGTCCGCCAAATTGGAGCTGAAACTCAGCAACGCCGAAGGAACCGCCAGAAACAGCGTAGCCAACCAGGGTGAATCCCAGCGCGGGTGGATACGCGTGAAGCAGCGATTGATGGTCGGCGTCCACAACGCATCGCGGCCACTGCTGAACACCACGCGACCGATCTGGATGACGATGGCGACGATGGCATTGAACACCGACAGGAAGATGCCTGCGCTGACCAGGCGTGACAGGGTTTCATTGCCATGGCTGGTCAGCAGGTAGCCGATCGGGTCGGGGCTGCTGATCATCGCACTCAGGGATGGCGCGCCAATCAACAGCGCGGTAATGGGCACGAGCTCGATCACCACCACCAGCCCCAGGGACCACAACACCGCCTTGTGTACCCCCTTGCCGCCACACTTCATGTCTTCGGCCAGCAGCACGGCCGGGCCATAGCCATTGAACGAAAACAGGCCGATACCGATCGCGCCGATCACCAGGCCCCAGGGCGCCAGATGCAACATGCCGTTCTCGACAATCTGCGGTTGCAACAGCACGCTGGCCGGCTGCACCGGGTTACCGAAGCCGATGCACACAATCACCAGCAGTGCCGCCACTTCCAGCAACAGGCAGGTGCCGGTGATCCAGGCATTGAGCTTGATATTGAGGATGCCCAGTGCGTAGCTGCACACCACGATGACCAGGGCCACGGTTTGCGAGTCGAATTTCGTGCCCAGGGCGTTATTGAGATACGTCGCGGCTCCCGTTGCCAGTACCGGCGGGATAAACAGCAACATGACCAGCACGGTCAAAAACGTCGCATAACCGGCCATGCCGCCGAACACGCGCTTGGCGTAGACATATTCACCCCCTGCGCTGTTATGGGCACGCCCCAGTTCGGCGTAGCAGAAGGCGAACATCAGCGCGAGCAAAGCGGCCATCACAAAGGCCAGGAACACACCACTGCCGGCCTGTTGGATGGCAAAGGGCGCGATGACGAATACGGAACTGGCCGGAGTGACCGCCGAAACGGTGATGGCCACCACATCGAAGACGCTCAAGGTCGGCTTGAGCACGCCGTCTGGCGCGGGAGAAGCACTCATATCGTTATCCTCTGTCGTTGTTTTTGGTGTGAGGCAGAAACGAAAAACCGGATGGGTTGCGGGATATGTTTCCCGCTGAATGAGCACGAAGGTATCGGCTGCGACGGTGTCAGCCAATTCCCCTATTGGGGTACTCCCCTTGACGGCCCCCGGCAAAAACCCAACCCTTGACCGATCTATTCGAGGCCGGGAGCCGTTTAAATGAGCCTGTTCAGGGAAATCGGCATGCATGCAGGGCTGGGGCGCACCCTGTCACAGATCGGCACCGAGCGGTTCTGGAAACAACTGGTGCTGTTACTGCATCAGTGCCTGCCCTTCGACAACGCCCTGGCGATCTTCTACCCACTGGAAGGCCCGCCCCAGGCGCTGGAGGAATACGACGCCCAGCCCAGCAGCAAACCGGCGTCGATGCTGGTTTACCTCAATGGCTTGTATTTGCTCGACCCGTTTTTCCAGGCGTACCGCGAAGGCTACCCCAGCGGTGTGTACCGCCTCGAAGAGGTGGCGCCGGACCATTTTCGCCAGAGTGAATACTTCCTCAACTACTTCCACGACAACGTCCTGGAAGATGAGGTGCAGTTCATCCTGCAATTGCCGGGGGCAGGCACCTTGTCATTGTCGCTGGGCATGCAACGCCGGTTCAGTTTTGAAGAAAGCGGGCTGATGACTACGCTGGCCGCGTGGGTGCTGCCGTTGATGCAGCAGCATTGGCAACAAAGTACTCAGCGAGTGCCGGCGATGGACAGCCAGATCAGGGACGCCCTGAGCCATTTCGGCTGCGGCGTGCTGTCGGAGCGTGAGCTGGAGGTCGCGCGGCTGGTGCTGCGTGGGTTCTCGTCCAAGGCCATGGCCGAGCGCCTGAATATTTCACCGGACACGGTGAAGGTGCATCGGCGACATCTGTACGCGAAGCTGGATATCTCGTCACAACCGGAGCTGTTTTCGTTGTTTATCCAGTCGTTGGGGCATGATCTGGAGAATCCCTGACTCAGTCGACCAAGATCGTTCCCGCGCCTGCACGGGAACGATCGAACCAAGCTTGAATAACCGATTGTCACCCGTTGATGCCCTGCATAATGAACACCACGCGGGTAGCATAATCTGCGGTCACAAACTGGATTTGCCCCAGCAATACTTCATCCTCGAACCTTTCGATAGTGACAGTACCTGATTCCGCATATTGCGCCTCGGATCCGAAAGGCAAGTACGCAGCCGTCACAGCTCTAGAGTCGATGTCATAGGTACCGCTTTGCACATTTTTATCTTGAAAGGTTACCTCTATGGCCGAGATATCGTCGGGAGCGCCATTGGACTCTTCACGCGAATATATTCTTAGTGTATTGGCACTTTCAACGCGATATACCTGGTTTGTCCTATAGGGTATCTTCCCGTCAGGAGTCTTGACGTGCCCGATCATCCAGCCAGAGGCTTGCGTTACTTTCCTGATTGTTTCCTTGAGGCTTGCCATGTGTCTCTCCTTACCCAGTGAAATCGTTCGGAAGGATGAGCTTAATGGGCTTTGAAAAATATTAAACCTGTCAAAATTGACAGGTTTAAAAAGACTTTCAACTATCGCGAACAGCTCTAACCGATCGATACAGGTCCCTCTTGTCTCCCCATGCTCAGCGTCCCGTCCGAACGGTGTTCCACACCCGCGTACGCACCCGGTCGATATTCAGCGGCATCGCCTCCAGGGCAAACAATTTGCCCATCATTTCCGGGCTCGGGTACACCTTGGTGTCGGCCTTGATCATCGGATCCACCAGGCTGTCGGCCGCGCTGTTGCCATTGGCGTAGTGCACGTAGTTGGTGATGCTGGCCATCACGTCCGGGCGCAGCAGGTAGTTCATGAACGCGTAGCCGGCTTTTTCATCGGGCGCGTCGGCGGGCATGGCGACCATGTCGAACCAGATGGCAGCGCCTTCCTTGGGGATGTTGTAGCCGATGTTCACGCCGTTTTTGGCTTCCCTGGCACGGCTTTCGGCTTGCAGGATGTCGCCGGAGAAACCGACGGCCACACAGATGTCGCCATTGGCCAGGTCGGCGGTGTATTTCGAGGAGTGGAAGTACGCCACATACGGCCGCACTTTCATCAGCAGGTTTTGAGCTTTTTTGTAGTCTTCAGGCTGCTTGCTGTGGGGCGGCAACCCCAGGTAGTTCAGCGCGGCCGGCAACAGCTCCGGGCCGTTGTCGAGGATCGCCACCCCGCACTTTTGCAGCTTGGCCATGTTTTGCGGTTTGAAGATCAAGTCCCAGGAATCCACCGGCGCGTCGTCGCCGAGCACGGCCTTGACCTTGTCGATGTTGTAGCCGATGCCCGTACTGCCCCACAGGTAGGGAAAACCGTGGGCGTTGCCCGGGTCGTTGTTTTCCAGGGCCTTGAGCAATGCCGGGTTGAGGTTTTTCCAGTTGGGCAATTGGCGCTTGTCGAGCTTCTTCAGCGCGCCGCCCTCGATCTGCCGGGCCATGAAGTGGTTGGATGGGAACACCACGTCATAACCCGATTGCCCCGTCATCAACTTACCGTCGAGGGTCTCGTTGCTGTCGTACACGTCGTAGGTGAAACCGATGCCGGTTTCTTTCTGGAAGTTCTTGGTGGTGTCGGGCGCGATGTAGTCCGACCAGTTGTAGATTTTCACCGTCTCAGCGGCCTGGCTGATAGACGCCGCTAACATCAAGGGAAACAGGGCAATGGCTTTCATGGTTCGATTTCCTGGCGGTTTCAGGGCTGTTGTTATGGCAGGCGATCAAGGATCCAAAGCGTTCGTGCGAGTCAAACGATCAGTGCATGAAACCTTCCATGAAGCCGGCCACGGCGCTCGCCAACTTGCGCCGCCAAGGCGCGGTATGGGGGGCGGCCAACACTTGGTCTTCATGCACAAAACTGCGAATGATCGCGTTGTAGCCCAGCCAGCGGCAGGGCTCGGGCTCCCAGGGCTTGAGTGCGTCCAGGCCACGCTCGCGGATCACCCAGGGCTGGGTGGTCAATGGCGTATCCAGGCCCAGGATCAGGTCAGCCAAGGTGCGCCCGCCCAGGTTGGTGGCGCCGACGCCCTCTCCGCCATAACCGCCAGAGAGCGCGATACCGGTCTTGTGGTCACACAACATATGTGGCCGGAAGTTGCGTGACATGCCGAGGTTGCCACCCCAGGAGTGGGTAATCCGTACCTTCTTCAGCTGTGGGAAGAGTTCACCAAACAGGTAACGACGCAGCTCGACCTCGCTGTCGGTCAGATCGAAGTTGTGTCGCAACTTCCCCGCGAACTGATAGCCGCCACGGGCCCCGAACACCAGGCGATTGTCCGCTGAGCGCTGGCCGTAGGTGACCTGACGGCTGCTTTCGCCAAACGCCTGGCCATGGCTCAAGCCGATTTCATCCCAGGTCGAGGCGGACAGCGGCTCGGTGGCGACCATCAGGCTCTGCACCGGCAACTGATAACGCCCCAGGGTCGGCAATGTGTTGGCGTAGCCTTCCACCGCCGGCACCACCCAGGCGGCGCGCACGCCGGCCTGGGCCGTGCGCAGGCGGCCGGACTGCCAATGGGTCACCGGGCTGTTTTCGTAGATCGTCACCCCCATGTTCTCCACCACCCGCGCCAGGCCGCGCACCAGCTTGGCGGGGTTGATCGTCGCGACATGCGGTGCATAGATGCCGCCATAGGGCTTGGCGATACGGATCTGTTCGGCCAACTGTTGCGGGCTCAACCAGCGGTAGTCGTGTTCAGTCAGCCCCTGGGCGTGGAGTTTGTCCAGGTAACGACGCAAGCTGCGCTCCTGTTCGGGGTAGCGTGCGGCGCAATACAGGGCACCGCCTTTGCGGTAGTCGCAGTCGATCCCTTCACGAGCCAACACCTGGGCCACTTCATCCGGTATGCCGTGCAACAGATCGAATGAGGCCCGGCGTTGTTGCGGGTCGAGGCCCGCCAACAAGCGGTCTTCACCCAACAGGTTGCCCATCAGCCAGCCACCGTTGCGGCCCGACGCGCCAAAACCTGCGGTGTGTGCCTCGATAATCGCGATTTTCAGCTCGGGTGCCTGGCGCTTCAGGTAATACGCGGTCCACAGCCCGGTATAACCGGCACCGATAATGGCCACGTTGACATCCAGGTCATGGGCCAGCGCCGGCCGCGCCAGCAGCGGGTCGTCCAACTGGTCCATCCATAAACTGATCTTGCGCCATGCCGGCATGCCGGGCTCCCCTACCTCATTTCGATAGGGACGATCCTAGGGCGTGAGGTTATGGGCTGTCTTGCGCGCGTGCACGCAGAGAAATTTGCTTGACGTAAGCCTTGGGCGACTGCCCGGTGTGCTGGCGAAATGCGCTGTAAAACGCCGATAACGAGTTGAAACCCGCAGCGAACGCCAGCTCATCGACTTTTATCGGCGACGTGGCCTTGTCCAACTCGGCCAACAAGTGCTGGAGCCGTGCCTGGTTGACGTAGCGGTAGAAGCTCTGCCCGAGCACCTGGTTCAGCAGGTAGGACATCTGATTGCGGCTGTAGCCACACGCCTTGGCCACCCGTTGCAAATCCAGCTCCGGGTCCAGATAGGGTTGCTGCTGTTGGAAATACTGCTGCAGGTCGTTGGCCATATGCCCCAACTGGTGCGGCGACAGGCCCAGGCGACTGACGGTCGGGCGTATAGCCTGGGCCGGTTGTTCATGCACCAGGGACGCGTATTCATTGACCCGCCAGATCAGCCCGTCACGCACGGTGATCGCTTCGCTGGTGCGGAACGACACCAACCCCTGGCCGCCACGCAAGGTGATGCAGTACTGGATGAAGGCTGTGTCACCGTCGGCGCGAATGCGGTCAGCATGGGCGATGGCCTCATCGGGCCCACGCGGCATGCTGGCTTGCAGGTACTCACGCAGTTCGGCGTAGCCCACCACGCGGTTCTGGAAGAAGTCGTGGTACTGGATGTCCGGATGGTAGTAGGCCATGACCCCATCCAGGTCGCGATGGCGCCAGCACAGGTGGTGACGCAACACCAGTTCAGCCGTGGCCCGGGTGGTTTGGCAATCATCGGCCGAGGCGCTGTCGGGCATATAAGGCTCTGTGGCGGGTAAATGGTGAGACTGCCGAATTATCACGACCGCTTCAAGGGTCGATCAGAGCTGATCACTAATGGCTTTTTGCCTGATTTGAACCAGGACATGACCTACATCAAAGAGTCAGTAAACAACTGCCGAACGGGACAAAAAAAGTCACATGATGGTTACGAACGAATGCTATTTTTGAAATTCTTCAAACCATGACCATTGACGGTCCTGGCCCTGCCGCGAGCTAAAGGAAGCGCTCAATGAACAAGGTGGGCAATATGCACGGCAACCTGAACAAAGTGACGTTCCCCAACGCCTGCCAGCTGATGCGCTGGCATTTTCATCCGATGGGTTTCGAAGGCAGCATGGATGCGCCTGGCAGCATGATCGTGCGCCTGTTCGACCGGGCCAGCGGCGAGACCTTGATCGCCATCGCCGGCATCCCCTGCGCCACCGTGATGAATGCCTCTGATGTAGAGCGCATCATCGAGGCGGTGGAGGATGAGTTGGAGTCCTTTGTACCACCGCTGTCTTTGCGGGCTTGATGCCTTGCCCGGGCCGTCGTGAGCGGCCCTGCCGGAGTCATCCACGCCGGTCGTCGAAGAACGCTTTCTTGCCATCCACCCGCTCCGAGGCCCTGGGCACATTCACGCCCTGGCCCTCCGGTTTCTCGACATACCAATAGCAGTGGCTCACCGCACGGGTGATACCGACGTAAGCCAGGCGCAGCACTTCGTCTTTTTGCGCCGTGTCATAGGGCTCGCTGTCGCCGTCCTTGCCCAGCCCGGCCATGCGATAGACCTGGTTCTTGTAGGGCGAGCTGGTGACATGCTGGCAATCGCCCAGCAGAAAAACAGCATCCGCCTGCAAGCCCTTGGCACTGTGATAAGTCAGCTGTTTCAACCTGCGAGCCGCTGACGGCAAGCTCGAATCCAGATTAACTACAGACTGAATATGCTCTTGAATCAATAACTTATCGCTGCTTTTTCTATACAACATCAAGACCGAATCGCCTTTTTGATAATGCTCAAGCAGCGTGCGGCCAAGCATGGCGTCATCGCGCTCAAGCACCGCAACCGGGACCAAGGGCTTGGGGGCGCCGCTGGCCTTGGCTTTTTTGCCGGGAATCGCCGGGGCGCTGCGCACGACATGCTCGGCGGCGTCGATGATGTGCTGGTGGCTGCGGTAGTTCTCGCCGAGCATCACACGGGTGGTCGCGGGTGACGGGAATTCCTGGTTGAACGCAATGAAATACTGGGGCGAACTGCCGCGCCAACCATAAATCGACTGCCAGTCGTCCCCGACGCAGAGTAACGAAGAACGCTGCGCCCCACGCCCGACGTGCATCGCCGGACCACGGCTGCGGATCTCACGCAGGCTGGCGCGAAGCCACGACACGATCTGCGGCGATACGTCCTGGAACTCATCGATCATCAGGTGCGACATCGGGCGCAGCAGCGGGTCGCTGAGCAACTTGAGGTTTTCCGGGGTGTTTTCACCGAACAGCGAGAACATGCGGTTGTAGGTCATGATCGGCGGCGACTGATCGAGCAGATGGTCTTCCAGGGCTTTCCAGAAAATGCTCAGGGCCTCGAAGAAGAACCGGTCGGGGTCGTCCTTGGCGAAGCTCATCCGGCCCACGGCAGTGGGTACGTCCAGGCCAAGGTTTTCGATAAAGCCGGCAGCCGTGACAAAGCTGTCCAGCAGCGGCGCCGACGCCAGTTCGCCTTTAACCTTGTAGTCAAACCCGGGGCCCGCCGTGGCATCCCCCGCCAGGCTGCCCAAAAGCCGTTTAGATGATTCGTAGTTATCAAGCCAAATCAAAGGCTTGCGGCAGAAAGCTTGAAACAGGGTGCGCTTTACCGCCCACTCCGCACGCACCGACAGTTTGGCATTGGGGCGTGTAATCTGGGCGTTCTCCCGGGCATCGAAGCCCAACACCACCCAAGCGTCCAGCTCAGCGATGTAGCCATGGCAATGAAACTGCGCACCGTTGATCTCGAAGGTCTGCCGGCTGGGCTCAATGCCTTTTATCGGCCAGGCGCCGGCACGAAACCACAGGTCTTCGATCACATCGCAGAGTTCTTCATCACGCTTGGCCGCCAATTCGGTCACCGCCATGCGCTTTTGCACATCCGGGTGGTCGCGCTCCAGTTCCTTGAGCTGCAGGCCCTGGCGCGCCAGCGGCACGATCAGTTCACGGAAGCGTTCATGGCGACCATGCAAGTGGTGGTAGCAGGCATTCAGCTGTTGGCGCTGCGCGTCGCTGATCCGCAGGTCGAACGGGTTGCTGTCGGCGTCTTCAACCCCACTGCCGAGGTTCTCGAAGGCTTGCAGCCGTTCAAAGCCCGGCAAACTGCGCACCATAGGCAAAATGCGCGAGTGAAAGGTACGCACCACCGCCTGGGCCTCTTTGAGACCAAGGGGTTGGCCCCACAGGCTGAGAATCTGCATGAGCTTGTTGATGAAGTCTTTGCGTGATTCGCGGGTGAAGGTCACCACCGTCATCGAGCTGAGCTCGAAGCCCAGATAATGGGTCAACAGCAGGATACGCAGCACCAGCGAGGTGGATTTACCTGCGCCCGCCCCGGCAATCACCGAGGTCGAGGGTGTGTCGCTGAAGATCATCTTCCACTGCGCCGCACTGGGCTGGGCATGCTCGGGCAGCAATCGGGCCACGTCGGCCTTCATGCGTTTTTTCACCTCGGCGGTCAGCGGCAGGCGCCAATCATCGAACAGGCTGTCGTCGATCCCCGGCGCGCGATGCTCGTCCGGTCGAAAGTCACGAATCAACAGGACTTGCCGGCCTTCCTCGATACCATCGGCCTTACCCTCGCGGTAGCCGTACTCGACGCCCGCCTCGTGCCCGCTGCGAAAACCATCCGCCTGGCCATGCAGCCAGGAAAACCGGTGCTGGGCCCGTAAACGGGTCAGGCCATGCCCAAACAGACGCGCCGCCAGACGCTTGAGTAGCGGCATTTCGGCCAGTGGGCGCAGTTCGGGCGGTAGATCAGGCTTTTGTTGCGGCACGCGGACTCCTGCGATGGACTGGCTTCGACAAGTGCGCCATGGTCGCCGGAAATGGCGTTCAGTTCCAGCCAATTGCTTTATCGTCATGCAGTTAGGCGATGAAGTGAAAGTCAAAACACGCGCAACCCATCTAATCGACTGATAGGAATAAGGCACTTTTTACGCTTTTTATCGATCATCCGCTGCCGGAAAATGGGCTCATTCACAGGAGACGATCATGCTTGAACTTCGACCCTTCAATACGTTGGGCGGCGCCCATCACGGCTGGCTGGACGCTCATCACCACTTTTCATTCGCCGAATACCACGACCCCAAGCGCATGCACTGGGGCAACCTGCGGGTGTGGAACGACGATATCATTGCGCCGGGCACCGGTTTTCCGCAGCACCCGCACCGCGATATGGAAATCATTACCTATGTGCGTGAGGGCGCGATCAGCCACGCCGATAACCTGGGCAACAAGGGCCGCACCGAGGCTGGCGACGTTCAGGTGATGAGCGCCGGCACCGGGATCGCCCACAGCGAATACAACCTGGAAGCCACACCGACGAAGATTTTCCAGATCTGGATTATCCCGAACGAATCGGGGTTGCCGCCGTCCTGGGGCGCCAAACCGTTTCCCAAAGGTGACCGCGAGGGTTTTGTGACCCTGGCCAGCGGCAAGGCCGGAGACAGCGAGAGCCTGCGCATTCGGGCGGACGCGCGCCTGGTGGCAGCGAACCTGAAAGCCGGGGAAAGCGCCGAATACCGGCTGGACAGCGGGCGGCGTGCGTATCTGGTGCCGGCGACCGGCGTGATTGAAGTCAATGGCTTGCGTGCACAAGCTCGCGACGGTGTTGCGGTGCAGGATGAGCAGGTATTGCGCGTAACGGCGATTGAGGACAGCGAGATTGTGCTGGTCGATCTGGCCTGACGGCCGGCGGCATGGATGACCTGTGGCGAGGGAGCTTGCTCCCGCTGGACTGCGTAGCAGGCCCAGTCTTTTCAAATCAAAAGCGTGGGCCGCTTTGCGGCCCAGCGGGAGCAAGCTCCCTCGCCACGGTGACAGTGTTCCTCAGTAACTGACTGACGTGTTACTCGGAAATCGCGCCGTCGACCAGCACCTGCGCTTCTTCCACCAACTGCTTGAGGTGATCTTCGCCAATAAAGCTCTCGGCGTAGATCTTGTAGATATCCTCGGTACCCGATGGGCGTGCGGCGAACCAGCCGTTTTCGGTCATCACCTTCAAGCCACCGATTGCCTGGTTATTGCCCGGCGCATGGCTGAGGATTTGCTGGATGCTTTCCCCGGCCAACTGCGTGGACGTGACCTGCTGCGGCGACAGCTTGCCCAACAGCGCTTTCTGCGCCGGGGTGGCCTTGGCGTCGACGCGGATCGCGAACGGCTCGCCTAGGGCGTCGGTCAGGCCACGGTAGATCTGGCTCGGGTCCTGGCCTTTGCGCGAGGTCATTTCCGCGGCCAGCAAGGCCGGGATCAAGCCGTCCTTGTCAGTGCTCCACACGCTGCCGTCTTTACGCAGGAACGAGGCGCCGGCGCTTTCTTCGCCACCAAAGCCCAGCGAGCCTTCAAACAGCCCGTCGGCAAACCATTTGAAACCCACCGGCACTTCGTAGAGGCGACGCCCGATGCGCGCGGCGACGCGATCGATCAAGCCGCTGCTGACCACGGTCTTGCCCACGGCCGCATCGGCGCGCCAGTCAGGGCGGTTCTGGAACAGGTAGTCAATCGACACCGCCAGGTAGTTGTTCGGCGCCAGCAGGCCACCGGACGGGGTGACGATGCCATGGCGGTCGTGGTCCGGGTCGCAGGCGAAGGCGACGTCGAAACGCTCCTTGAGGCCGATCAACCCTTGCATGGCATAGCTCGAAGACGGGTCCATGCGGATCTGGCCGTCCCAATCCACGCTCATGAAGCGGAAGGTGGCGTCGACTTCGGTGTTCACCACGTCCAGGTTCAAGCGGTAGTGTTCAGCGATCGCCGACCAGTAGCGCACCCCTGCTCCGCCCAATGGGTCGACGCCCAGGCGCAGGCCCGCGCTGCGGATGGCGTCCATGTCGATCACGTTGATCAGGTCGGCCACGTAGCTGTTGAGGTAGTCATGCCGATGAGTGGTGTCGGCCTTGAGCGCCTGCGCATGGGTGATGCGCTTGACGCCGGCCAGTTTATTGGCCAGCAGTTCGTTGGCCTTGGCTTCGATCCACTTGGTCACGTGGGTGTCGGCCGGGCCACCATTGGGCGGGTTGTACTTGTAGCCACCGCTTTGCGGCGGGTTATGGGATGGCGTGATGACGATGCCGTCCGCCAGGCCGCTGGTGCGCCCACGGTTGTAGCAGATAATGGCGTGGGAAATCGCCGGTGTCGGGGTGTATTCATCCCCTTCGGCCAGCATCACGTGCACGCCATTGGCGGCCAGGACCTCCAGGGCGCTGGCGCCGGCCGGCGTCGACAGGGCGTGGGTATCCAGGCCCACGAATAGCGGGCCGTTGATCCCTTGGGCTTCACGGTACAGGCAGATGGCCTGACTGATGGCGAGCACATGCCATTCGTTGAAACTCA
Source organism: Pseudomonas palleroniana (assembly GCF_022836895.1). NCBI lineage: Bacteria > Pseudomonadati > Pseudomonadota > Gammaproteobacteria > Pseudomonadales > Pseudomonadaceae > Pseudomonas > Pseudomonas palleroniana. The sequence goes on from NZ_CP092411.1 coordinate 3,741,068, forward strand.
GCTCGAACGAGCTGCCACGATGCCCAGAGGTGCCGAAGGCAACGCGTTGAGTGGAGATTGCTGCATCAGGCTGGCCGGTGTAATAGGCCGTGACCAGTCGCGGGATATCCACCAGCAACTGAGCTGGCGCCGGCTTGCCCGCAAAAGGACTGATAGTCATGCATAAACCTCGAAAAGAAGGATTCGGAAAAAGTGACAGTTTACTGGGAGTTGGACTACTTCGCGACGATATCGATCCGACAGTGATTGGAGATTTTTCATACGCTAGTCGATCTGCGCCTGGCGCAATGCCTGTGCCAGGCAATCCAGGGTGATATCAAGGTTCAGCTGCCCACTGAACGTGTGGCTGAGCCGCAGATGCTGGGAATGCAAGCCGCTGAGGCTGAACAACTCACCCGGAGCAATCACCACGTGTTGCGCGACCATGCGCTGGAACACCTGACGCATATCCACCGCTGCCACCGATTCCAACCAGAAGCTTGCCCCGGCGATGGGCATGCGATAGCTCACGCGCCCCTCCAGGTGGGCATCCAGGCGCTCACTCATGGCCTCTGCCTGTTCGCACAAGTGCTCGCGCAACGTCTGCAGGTGCTGGTCGAACCGCCCGTTCTGGTAAAGCTGGGCGATGGCGCGTTGACGGATCGACGACAGCCTGAATGAGCGCAGCAGAAATTGGCGCTGCAACTCGCCGCTCAGGTGTCGCGACAAGACATAACCAAACGGCGCTTCCGGCCCGAGTACCTTTTCGAACGAGGAGAACACGATCAACCGCTCCGGGTTGACCAGGTTGCGCAGCGGGACCGGGGGCGATGCGAAACTCAGCTCACCGAATGTATCGTTCTCCAGCAACCAGCCGCCATAGTGCTCCAGCAACTGAGCCACGCGCAGCCGCTCTGCGGTCGACAGCGCATTGCCTGACGGCAGGCTGACCACCGATGACAGCAACACCAGGGGCACCGGTTCGTGACGCAGCAGCTGTTCGAACATCGCCAGATCCAGGCAACCGTCGGCCTGCCAAGGCAACTCGACGACCCTCACACCGGCAGCCTGCAACAGGCGCAAGATCAAATAATCACAGGGGGACTCGACCACCACCATACTGCCCTTGAGGCCCAATGCATCAATCAGGATCTCCAGCACGCCTCGCAAGTCTGCGCCGATGTACACCTCATCGGCCTGCCAGCAACGCGTGGGCGATGAGGTGTAGCGCGCCGCCAACGCCGTACGCAACTCCCACACGCCACAGGGTTGCGACCAGGGTTGCAGGTGATGCGGATGGCGCCGTACCAGTTGGCGCTCCAGCGTCAGCAAAGCGCCGTCGAGTGAGTCCAGCAGCGCCGGCTCATCACCACTGAGCACGGCCATTGCCGGACGCCGCGCCGCCACGTACAAGCGCTCGAGCAGATCGGCACCCGCCATCATTTGCGGGTTGACCGCAGCCGGCCAGGCAAAATAGCCGGATTTGGCCACTGAGTAGACCCGTCCCTCCTTCTCCAACAGAGAATAAGCGTACTGAATCGTCGAGATCGACACGTTCAGCCGTGCCGACAACTGCCGCAGGGACGGCAGTTTGACCGGCGTGTCCAGGCTGACCTCGTTGATCAGGTTGATCATGTAGCGGTACACCGCCTGGTAAGCGAAATCCGCCTGTCGCTCCCCGCGCAGGGTCATTGGCGCTGACCTGGGCTGAAAAACCGGTGCACGCGGCTAACGCCCCGACAACTGCGCCGCCTGCGCCTGGGCCAGGCGGCGGTTGCGCAGTTGGGCACCTCGTTCGATCTGTACCGGCCGCTTGCGGTACAGGTGTTGCAACAACGGCAGCGACAACCCGCTGGTATCGACCGCCCATTGCTGCAACACATCGCCGGCCGGCTTGCCTTGCAACACGTTGTGCAGCTCAGGGAGCGCCACCAGCATGCCCGGGTGGCATTGGCGCAGGTAGCCCTCCAGCCGCTCGCCATGGTGAATGAAGGGTGAGAACAACAGGCAGGTCAACTGCCCTTCATCCAGGCCGAAGAATTCCTGGGCATAGGTCGCTAACAGAATCCGTCCGTCATCTGAGCTTGCCTCGGCTATCAGGTGGTGTGGAATGTGCCGGCGGTACATGGCGTCCATTGCTTGCCTGACAAAGCTATCCACCCCTTCTGCGTAGGACAGCTCCCGCAGGCATTGGGCCTGCAGCCCATGCAAATGCGCCATCAGCAATGGGTTAGGGAACGCCGAATGGCTGAAGTGGAACGCAAAGGGGTCCGGTTTACGGGCCAGGAACTGCGTGAGCAGCGGTGTCGAAGCAACGTCCACCTCCCCCAGCAGATCGTCGATGCCGATATACGCCAGATGCCGGTGCCCGCCCCGGCCTGGGCTGTCGATGTCCACATAATGTTCGCCGTAGAGGTCACGGTAGCAACCGGCGCTCCACTCCTCCATGCGCGCAAACAGCGCATTGAGCGATGACGACTTGCCGGGCGGCAGAGTGATGCCCGCCGTAGTGGCCGTCTTTTTCAGCCAGGCCAGGTATTGGCTTTGCGTGCGCGCAGAATCGCCACTGACCACCGCATGCACCCCGCCACCCCATGTGGTGACCCGTTGGTAGAAATCCCCCAGGCGCAGGTAGGTGTCGTTACACAATGTCGCCCGGATATCGCCGGACGTCAGGTGCCCTATCATCAGCATATTGCGCTGGCTGACCTCACGCCCCGCACTCGACGGCGGGCGCTGGTGATTGAATGGCAGCACTTCCTGGTTTTCCACCAGGAGCAGGTCTACGCGGGGATCGTCGTGCAGAAACAACGCGCTGTAGCCCTGGTACAGGGTGTCCAGCGTCGCCTGGGTCATGCCCGCATGCCGCAAGGTGGCTACACGTAGATGAAAGGTCTTGGGCGCCCGCCCGGCAATGGTCAATTGCGCCGCCCGGAGCAGCGCAAGGGTGTAGCTGCTGACAGCACCACCGCCATGGGCGACGAGCACCTTGTAATCACCGACTTGTTCCATGCCGCCGGCAGCCACCACAATTCGCTGGATCAACAATTGAAGTGCCGTACGTTCGGCACGGGTAAAGTGCCCGATCAACCGCTGCAGAACTTGATGATAAACATAGTTCATGGCTTGCTCGTGAATTGCGCTCATTGCTTTACTACCCGAGTTGAAATATCAGTTTCAAGCAACTGCCAAGAGCAATTGCCTGACCTATTACATCTGTAGGTTTATTGCTTGTTACAGGGTACGAGGATGAATCAACATTAGCACCTTGCAACAAACCCACCGGAGCGTTACCGGTGGCATTCCAAATGACCACCTTTGACGAGAGCCGCGATCCTGCGCGCCCTACGGCGAAAGAAGGGATAGCCCTAGGAATAATCCGACAGCGTCCTACACCGCTCTAACTAATAAATTAGAGAAATATCTGACCGACATTACTTACCTCTTTCACCCGAACCCTGAAAAACCGCCCAGGCATTCCCAATAAACTTTCAATACAAATAGGCAGGGCCGAATTAGTTTCGACGAAACGACGCGGTAGTTTCAGATAGTCAATCATTGCTCAGTCCTTGAGATGACAGTGAAGGCACAATTATCGGCACTCAAATAATGAATAACAGATACAGAACAGCGCCAGAAACCCGTTCAGATGATCAACCGGCCGCACGTTAATCGCGCCCACACAACAACGCCGCGCTGGAATTCAGGGCGGCGCAAGGGGCAAAGGTATTGTTTGCGGGGCAGAACAGCCTGGTGGCGGCTTAACCCAGGCGCGGGTTAAGCCCTGACAAATGGCGTATTTGCCTCATCCGCTCGGACCCAGGCGCGCTCATTTGCGAATACTCCTACAGCTCAAACAGCCTCAACCTGCAAGGCAACCCGCTCGCGACACGGGCATTCGTCCATGTAGCGGTGCGCTTCGACGAACTGGCTGAACGGGAACACCGTGGTTTTCAACGGCACCAGCACGCGGTCGGCGGTCAGTTGGTTGATATCGCGCAACGCACGTTGCAGTGCCACCTGGTCCTGGATGATGCCCAGCTCCGGCTTGCCGGTAAAATTACCGATGCAGTGCACAAAAAACTGAATGTTCTTCTGGAACGCGGCACAGGCCGGGAAAGGCGTCTGGTTGCCACCCTGCAAGCCATACAGCACCAGGCTGCCACGGGGCGCCAGCACGTCGCCGAGCAGCGACATCTGCGGGCCACCCAAGCCATCGAACACCACATCCACACCGCGGTTATCCGTATATTTGTTGACTTGCATGAGCAGGTCCTGCTCTTCAGTCACGATCACCTTCTCTGCGCCAAGCGACAGCAGATACTCACGCTCCGCGCTGTCCTTGGTCGCGGCAATCACCCGCACACCCAGGGCCTTGCCCAGTTGCACGAAGGAAGGGCCCGCGCAGTGGCTGGCGTCAGTCACCAGGGCAAACTGGCCTGGCTTGACCCGCGCCAGGTCCACATAGGCAAAGTAGGCGATCAACAGCGGCGTGTAGTGCACACTGGCTTCAATAGGGCTCAAGACGTCCGGATAACGGGTCAAGGCCGAGCGAGGCAGAACGATCTGCTCGCCATATACCGGATAGTCATTGGGGCTCTCGGCCGGAAAACTGGCCACCTTATCACCCACTGCCAAGTCGTCCACGCCGTCGCCCAGGGCGACAACAACGCCGGCCATCTCATGGCCAAGGCCCGACGGCAAACGAGCGTGGGAAGACGCCAGGTTCTGACGCCAGAGAATGTCGTACCAACTGATGCCAATCGCGTCGACGCGCACCTGCACTTCGCCCGGTGCGGGCTGTGCGGCTGCATGCTCTTCGCACTTGAGCACCTCGGCCGGACCAAACTTGTGAAAACGGATCGTGCGGGACATCGCAAACCTCGCCAAAGTAACCTCTAATGCCATGAACTCTATCTGGGCTTTCCGGGCAAGGCCACCGGTCGCCGTTAATAGTCAACATGCCTGCCATTGATTCAGCTTCTGAGGAATAGACCCCAAGACTCGTAGGAAAACTCAATTAGCCGGTGCAGAGTACCAGTCTTTCCCCGTAAGATTCATGCCGGTCATACTTTTGAATGGAATCTGAAGGTTCTGAATATGGCCGTTCTCGTCAAGCTTGCTGACTCTTCCAGGACCCAAGATGAACCGTAACGACCTGCGTCGTGTCGACCTTAACCTCTTGATTGTATTCGAAACCCTGATGCATGAGCGCAGTGTGACCCGCGCCGCCGAGAAATTGTTCCTTGGCCAGCCGGCCATCAGCGCGGCGTTGTCACGCCTGCGTGGGTTGTTCGATGACCCGCTGTTCGTGCGTACCGGGCGCAGCATGGAACCCTCGGCCCGCGCCGTGGAAATCTTCGCACTGCTCTCCCCGGCCCTGGACTCGATTTCCACCGCCGTCAGCCGCGCCGCCGAGTTCGACCCGGCCACCAGCACCGCGGTGTTTCGTATCGGGCTGTCCGACGACGTCGAATTCGCCCTGCTGCCCCAACTGCTCAAACGCCTGCGCGCCGAAGCCCCCGGCATCGTGCTGGTGGTGCGCCGGGTCAACTACATCCTGATGCCTGGCCTGCTGACCTCCGGCGAAATCTCCATCGGCGTCAGCTACACCGCCGACTTGCCGGCCAACGCCAAGCGCAAGGTACTGCGCCGCAGCCTGCCCAAACTGTTGCGCGCCGACAGCGTCCCCGGCTCCCTGAGCCTGGACGACTTCTGCGCCCGCCCCCACGCGCTGGTGTCGTTCGCAGGCGACCTCAGCGGCTTTATCGATGAAGAATTGGAAAAACTCGACCGCAAACGCCACGTCGTCCTCGCCGTGCCGCAGTTCAACGGGCTGGGCACCCTGCTGGCCGGCACCGACATCCTGGCCACTGTGCCGGACTATGCAGCGGACGCACTGACCTCCGCCGGCGGCCTGCGCGCCGAAGACCCACCCCTGCCGGTGCGCAGCTTTGAACTGCATATGGCGTGGCGTGGCTCGCAGGATAATGATCCGGGGGAACGGTGGTTGCGGTCGCGGATTCAGATGTTTTTTGGGGATCCTGACAGTCTCTAGGCATCGCCAAACAGCTCGTTAAACTGATTATTTCCGGCTTTTCGGGCTGCCCCCCTCCAAACAAGCGCCCGAACATGGATTCGGGCTGTGCTGCTTATATAAATCATGACCGGAAAGACTTTCCGTGCAGGCTTCCACAATCTGACTCATTTACCGCCCGTCACATCCAGGAATGTACCAGTAACAAACGATGCCTCCGCACTCGCCAACCATAGAATCGCGCGGGCCACTTCCTCAGGCTGTCCGCCCCGCCCCATGGGGATCGATTCCTTGACACGATCGACCCGCCCCGGCTCACCGCCACTGGCATGCATTTCGGTATAGATATGTCCGGGGCGAATACAGTTAACGCGTATGCCTTCGCGTGCGACCTCCTTTGCAAAGCCAATGGTGAAAGTCTCCAAGGCTCCCTTTGACGCCGCATAGTCGACATACTCATTGGGGCTGCCAAGGCGCGCCGACGCCGAAGAGACATTGACCACCACGCCGCCCGGGCCGTTGTGACGGTAAGCCATACGCTTTACCGCCTGCTGGGCGCAGAGGATTGGCCCGATGGAATTGACCGCGAAAATGCGCTGCATCCGCTCGAAGCCGAGATCCTCCAGGCGTGACTGAGTCGCCAGCATTCCGGCGTTATTGACCAAGACGTCAATGCGTCCGAACGAGTGGTCGATCGCCGCGAACAAATCAGCCACCTGCCGAGGGTCTGCGCTGTCGGCCCGAATCGCCAACGCTCTGCGCCCCAACGCTTCCACATCCGCAACCAAAGCCAGCGCTGCGGCCTCGTTGGTAACGTAGCTGATCGCGACGTCATAACCTCTTGCAGCAGCCAGCCGGGCCGTTGCTGCCCCTACTCCACGACTTCCACCCGTGATTAGAATCAGCGGTGCCTGCGAGACGTCGACCATTAGATATTGCTCCTGAGCCGTGGCTGTCTCAGCCGATGAGTAAGGTGCCGCTGGCGATCACTACGCACGCCAGTATCCGGCGTGCGGTTAACGTCTCGCCGAGGAAGACATAGCCGATCAACGCCGCAAACAGCACGCTGGTTTCACGCAATGCGGATACCGCGCCCAAAGGCGCTTCGTTCATCGCGTAGATGACCATTGTATACGCGAGCAAAGAGACCAGCCCGCCGGCCACAGCAGTCGCTGTTCCGGGCCGGGCAGAGAATAAGCTGCGGGCATCACGCAGACCGATGTAGACCACCGGCATCAACACGCCCCACAGCGCGCACATCCATACGGTGTAGGCCAGCGGCGCACCGGAGAGCCTGGCGCCGATGCCGTCGACCACGCTGTAGGCCGCGATAAAGCCGCCCGTTCCCAGCGCATAGGGCAGGCTGGGAACCGAAAGACTGCGCCCTCTGAAGGCCAGGGAAATAATCCCGCATGACACCAGCGTAACGCCGAGCAACTCGCCAGGCGTGATGCTTTCTCCGGCAAAAACGGCTGCGCCCAAGGTGATCAACACTGGCGACGACCCACGTGAAATCGGATAGATCTGCCCCAGGTCACCGACTCGATAACTGCGCACCAGAAACAGGTTGTAGCCCACATGCAACAACCCCGAAAGCACCGCGTAGCCCCAGCTTTCAATAGCGGGCGGCAGCATGAATGATGCGGCAACGAGACTGGTGACGGCGATGGCAATGCACATCACTGTCATCGACCATAGCCGATCAGCGCCACTGCGCAGCAGCGCGTTCCAGCTGGCATGCAGGAGCGCGGCGAAAAGCACGAGGAAGATGAGATGGATAGGCATGCGCCACTCTAGGCAATTCGGCGCCGGGACTAAAGCGAAGGCTCCTCATCGCAGCATGAATGAATGCTCATACCTTAAGGTTCTACGTGTTTTACCTTCAGCGCCTCATTGACCAACCATTGACGAAAGCTGGCGATGTGCGGCTGTGATTCAATGCCCTTGGGACAGACGAAGTAATAAGCAAGCGGCGATGGGAACGGCACATCGAACAGCCGAACCAAACGGCCATCGCCGATTTCGCTCTCGACATGCCCGCTGCGCACCAATGCAACGCCTTGGCCGAGCAGGGCCGCTTCCACCGTCATGTTGGTATCGCCAAACCTGACGCTTTCCTGCAGCGGCAAATAGGCCAGCCCGACGGCTTGAAACCACACTTCCCACTTGGGTACCAACTCGGCACCGTCCCGCGTCAGAAGCGGGAAATGTAACAACTCCGCGGGGTTCCGCGGAGTGCCGACGCGCCGCAACAGTTCTGGGCTGGCCACAGGAAATACCTGCTCCCCAAACAGGAACTCAGAATGCAGACCGGGGTAATTGCCCTTGCCGAGCCTGATCGCAACATCAGCCTGGCCGTGAGAGAAGTGAATTATTTTATCCGTGGTATCCAGCGAGACCAACAGTTCCGGGTGCTGACGAGAGAGACGCGGCAAGCGTGGCAGCAGCCATTTGAGCGCGAAGGAATAGGTGGTACTGACGCTGAGTCGTACCCTGTCTTTTTGCTCGCGCAAATCACCCAGGGTCGCCTCCAGGCTGATGAAAAACTCGCGCACGATGGGCGCCAGCGCAGCCCCCGCTGCCGTGAGGCGTAACGCCTTGCCACGTTCAAACAACTGCACGCCCCAAAGGGCCTCAAGATGCCTGAGCTGGTGGCTGACCGCGCTTTGAGTCACATGTAGTTCCTGTGCGGCCGACGTAAAGGTCAAGTGCCGGGTAGCAACTTCAAATGCGCGCAAGGTCGCGGTGGGCGGCAGGTCTCTCATGGGCAGTATCCGGCGAGTTATCAGAAAAGTGCTTGCATGAACGCTTGCTCATGATAGGCATAAACTCACTCGGGACGTCACTCAGGGAGCCTCTAACTTGCAGGTGGCAGGTAAATGTCGATTAGGGGTTTACTTTTCAAAGGCCGTTCAATATAAATTTCACCACGGCACACACTCACTGTTGTGCCCTTTGGTATTAACAGGAGGATGCTATGTCACCGTTAAACGTGATGATGTTCTAAACGATCAAACTGTCACCCCCTCGCTCGAAAACCTTGAAACACGCTGGTCCCAACGTTGGCAGCTCGAAGGCACGTATGCCTTTGACCACACCGCCCAACGCGACGCTGTGTTCTCCATCGATACACCACCACCGACGGCCTCGGGCTCGTTGCATGTCGGTCATGTCTTCAGCTACACCCACACAGATATCATCGCTCGATTCCAACGCATGCGAGGCAAGGCTGTGTTCTACCCCATGGGGTGGGACGACAACGGTTTGCCTACCGAACGCAGGGTCGAGAATTTCTATGGCGTACGTTGCGACTCGCTGGCAGCTTATCAGCCTGATTTCAGGCCACCTGAGCACACTCCATCAAAGCGAGCTGACTTTACTGTCATCAGTCGGCGCAACTTCATCGAGTTGTGCCACGAACTGACGGCCATCGATGAGCAAGCATTCCGTGCACTCTTCGTGCAGTTGGGCTTGTCCGTTGATTGGAGCCTTTCATATGCCACCATTGATGAGCGCTCCCAACGAGCGAGTCAGCGCGCTTTGCTTCGCAACTATCAGCGTGGCGAACTGTATAGCCAGGAAGCCCCATGCCTGTGGGATGTGACGTTCCAGACCGCCGTGGCTCAAGCAGAGCTTGAAGAGCGCGAGGTCGCTGGTGCGTATCACGAGCTGAGCTTTGAGACGACTGATGGCGCCGCTTTGAAGGTTGCTACCACTCGGCCCGAGCTACTGATGGCATGCGTGGCGCTGGTGGCTCACCCGGACGACGTTCGTTATCAGGCGAGGTTCGGGCAAACCGTGCGCTCGCCGATTTTTGAGGTGGACGTACCGCTGCTGGCACACCCTTTGGGTGATCCTGACAAGGGCACCGGCTTGGTAATGGTCTGCACCTTTGGCGATCTTACCGATGTGATTTGGTGGCGGGAGTTGCAGTTGCCGACGCGGTCCATACTGGGAAAAGATGGGCGCCTGTTGCTTGAGACGCCCTCCTGGTTGACGTCCCCCCGCAGCCAACAGGCCTATGCAGGCTTGGCCGGCCGTCATCTGTCCCAGGTTCGCACGCAGCTCGTGTCGATGTTGCGCGACTGCGGCGCCATGCAAGATGCCCCCCGCCCCCTTCAACACGCGGTGAAGTTTTTCGAGAAAGGCGACCGGCCTCTGGAAATTCTCGCCACTCGCCAATGGTACTTGCGCAATGGCGGACGCGACGCAAGCCTGCGGAACTTGTTGCTTGCCTCTGGCCAGACGCTGGACTGGCATCCGCCGCACATGCTCAGGCGTTACGAGCATTGGGTAGGTGGTTTGAACGGAGATTGGCTCATCAGTCGTCAGCGCACGTTCGGCGTACCGATTCCGTTCTGGTATCGCCTGGATGCACACGGAGAAGCGGACTACAGCGCGCCGATTATGGCCTGCGAGGAAAGCCTGCCCGTTGACCCCAGTCTGGATACTCCGCCTGGGTATCGACCCGAGCAACGTGGTCAGCCCGATGGTTTTGTTGGCGAACAGGACATCATGGATACCTGGGCTACCAGCTCCCTGACGCCGCAGATCGCCGGAGGCTGGGGCGATAACGACGCGTTGTTCGCCAAGATTTACCCCATGGATCTCAGACCCCAAGGTCACGACATAATCCGGACCTGGCTATTCTCGACTCTGGTACGCAGCCAGTTTGAACACGCTTGCGTGCCATGGCGGCATGTCGCGCTCTCTGGATGGATCCTTGATCCCGACCGTAAGAAAATGTCTAAGTCCAAGGGGAATGTGGTCACCCCTCAAGCCTTGCTCGACCAGTATGGAAGTGACGGTGTGCGCTACTGGGCAGCCTCGGCGCGGCTCGGCAGTGATACAGCCTTTGAAGAACAGCAGATGAAGATCGGCCGCCGTTTGGCCGTGAAGCTGTTCAATCTATCAAGGTTGATTCAAGGTTTTGCGAAGGATGACAACGGGGATATCGACCAACCGCTGGATCAGGCCATGCTTAAACGCTTGAACGGCGTAGCCCAGGACGCTACGACCGCGCTGGTGGCCTACGACTATAGCGTGGCGCTGTCGCGTATCGAAGGGTTCTTCTGGTGGTTTTGCGATGACTACGTTGAATTGGTCAAGCGTCGCGCCTATCGACCAGAAGGCCATTCGGCCCGTAATGCTTTTGCGCATGCACTGAGCGTGCTGCAGCGCCTGTTTGCGCCATTTCTGCCATTTGTGTGTGAGGAAGTCTGGCAATCCTGGAAGGAAGGTTCAGTGCACAATGCGGCTTGGCCGCAAGGAGATGCTTCTGCTGATGCGTCTATTGAAAGCTTATTGATGAGTGTCAGTGCCGTGCTATCCGCGATTCGCAAAGCAAAATCTGACGCCCGCCAATCCATGAAGGCTTCGGTAGCACGTGTTGAAGTGGTGGACAGGGCTGCGCAGCTTGAAATGCTAAAAGGCGTTCGCCAAGACTTGATCGAAGCAGGTCAGGTTGAGACTTTGGTGTTTATAGAGGGAACTGAGCAGCAGGTCAGTGTATGGCTGAAGTGACGTAGATCCGCTTGATACTAAACGCTCGGGGAGCACACGCATGAAAGCCTTTAATCGCCGACACTTCCTGGCTACGGCGTTGCGGGCCTTGGCCCTTGCGCCGCTCTTGCGTGTTCGCCCCGCGCTTGCCGACGATACGTTCCGGCCCTTGCGCGCGGTCGCCGCGGCGCAAGGGCTGTCGTTCGGCTTCGCGGTAGATCCCGCACTGCTCGAGACCAACCCTTCGTATCGGGACGTCGTGTCCCGGCAAGCGGACATTGTGGTGCCGGAAAACGCATTAAAGTGGGCCCAGGTCCACCCTGCCCCGGACCGCTACACCTTCGAACCCGTGGACCGTATTTTCGCATTTGCGCAGGCCAATCATCAGCGCATGCGTGGCCACACACTGTGCTGGCACCGCGCCCTGCCCGACTGGGTCACCCGCACGGTGACACCCGCCAAGGCGGAACAGGTACTGACGCAACACATTGCCGAGGTAGTCGGCCGCTACCGCGGCAAGCTCACCTCCTGGGATGTCGTCAACGAGGCCATTCAAGTCGACGACGGGCAGCCGGGCGGGCTGCGCGACGCCTTCTGGTACCGGATGCTCGGTCCCGGCTATATCGACCTGGCCTACGCTGCGGCGCACCGTGCCGACCCGGACGCCGTACTCTGCTACAACGAATACGGACTGGAAAGCGACTCCCCCTCTGGCACACGCAAGCGCGCCGCCGTGCTTGCCCTGCTGCGGAGCATGAAGCAACGCGGCGTGCCCGTGCATGCGCTGGGCATCCAGTCTCATCTGCGCGCCGCAGACCCGCACAGCTTCGGCCCCGGGCTCGCCGCATTTTTGCGACAAGTGCATGACTTGGGCATTGCCATCTACATCACTGAACTCGATGTAGACGACAGTCACGTGACGGGCGACGTGAACCAACGCGACGCCTTGGTCGCCAGCACCTACAAGCGCTACCTGGACCTCGTGCTCGGCACGGGCACGGTATCCGCCGTTTTGACTTGGGGTGTATGGGATACCGTGCATCGCACCGGCGCTACGCCGTCGACGGGACCATTGGCACAGCGGCCGCTGGTGTTCGGGCCGCAAGGCGTGATCAAACCCGCCAGTTGGGTCGTTGAGCACTGCCTGGCGCGGCGAACGGCCAGGCCTGAGACATAACCTGCGGGGCCGCTCAGGGAAAAGACTGCATTGACCGCCCGAATGAAAACGATGAAAGCTCACCGTTTTCATTCGGCCTGGGAGACTAATATTTAAAACGCCCTACCAAGCCCTTAAGCTCCCCGGAAATCTCTATCAACCGGCCCGAGCCAGTCTGTGAGGACTGCGCAAAGCCTTCGACCAACTGGGCATCGGCATGGATCTGTGCGATGTGCCGGTTGATCTCTTCAGCCACCTGGTGCTGCTGCTCGGCGGCGGTGGCGATCTGAGTGTTCTGGTCGCGGATCGAGTCCACCGAGCCGCGGATCTTGTCGAAGCTGTCACGGGCCTGCTGGATGCGTTCCACGCTGGCGTGGGACACCTGCAGGCTGCCTTGCATCTGTTGCGTGACTTCCTGGGTGCGGCGGGCGAGGTTGCCCAGCAGGCTGTCGATCTCGCCGGTGGAGTCGGCGGTGCGACGCGCCAGGGCGCGGACTTCGTCGGCGACCACGGCGAAGCCACGGCCCTGGTCACCAGCGCGCGCCGCTTCAATCGCGGCGTTGAGCGCCAGCAGGTTGGTCTGCTCGGCGATCGAACGGATGGTGTCGAGAATGGTGTTGATGTTCTGGCTGTCCTGCTCCAGCAACTGCATGGTCTGGGTGGACCTCTGCAAGTCTTCGCTGAGCTTGAGCACGCTGCCGGTGGCTTCGCCGATGTGCTGCTGACCGTCATGGACGTCGCGGTAGCCTTCGTCGGCACTCGACGCGGCAGCACTGCACGAGCGCGCGACTTCGTTGGCAGTCGCCACCATTTCGTTGAACGCCGTGCTCACCAGCTCCACGGCTTCACGCTGGCGACCTGCGGCCTGGTTCATGTTGTTGGCCACTTCGCTGGTGTCGACGGCGGCGGTCTGCAGGTCGGATGATGCGTTGCCGATGCGTTGTACCAATTGGGCGATCATGCCCAGGAACTGGTTGAACCAGCCCGCCAGGCCGGCGGTTTCGTCCTTGCCCTGCACCTTGAGTTGGCGTGTCAGGTCGCCTTCTCCTTCGGCGATTTCCTGCAGGCCGTCGGCCACGCCGCGAATCGGACGCACGATGACGCGGGCAAAACTGGCACCGACAAGCGCGAACACCAAGGCCAAGGCCGCTGCAATGGCGGCGATCAACCAGGTCAGGCGGGTGGCCTCGGCCATCACTTCATCACGCTTGATCAGGCCGATAAAACGCCAGCCCAGGTCTTTGGAGCTGACCACGTTGGCCATGTAGGGCACGCCATCGATCTCGATCTGGGTCACACCGTCGCCGCGCTTGGCCAGTTCGGCGTAGTTGGGGCCAAGGTCAGCCAGGGGTTTGAAGTTGTGCTTGGCGTCGCTGGGGTCTACCAGCACGTTACCGTTGGCCTCCACCAGCATCAGGTAGCCGCTGTTGCCCAGCTTGATGTTGCGCACCAGTTCAGTGAGCTGCTTGAGCGACACATCCAGGCCCACCACGCCGAGAATATTGCCGGCGGCATCCGCAACCGTGTGCACGGTGCCGATCAGCGTCGCATCGTCCGGCGCCCAGTAGTAGGCACCGGTGCGCACGGTGGTGCCTGGCGCGGCGATGGCCGCTTTGTACCAGGGACGCACGCGTGGGTCGTAGTTGTTCAGTTTGGTATCGTCCGGCCAACTGGCGTAGCCGCCGTCGCTCAGCCCCAGGGACAGGTAAGCGGTACTCGGATGGCTTTTGGCGAACTGATCGAATATCGCCAGCAACTCTTTGTTGGTCGGGGTCAGCGGAATTTGTGCGGCATCGGCGCCGGCGTAGCTCTTGAGGTCCTTGGCCGCAACCACGCGCGGGTCCTTGGCAACATAGTCGACGTTTTGGCTGATGCCGTCGAAGAACTGCTTCATGCCATTGTCGATCTGGCGGATCTCGCGACCGCTGCTGTCGAGAAAATTGGCCTGGGCCCCCTCCCGCACATTCAGCACTACCAAAACGGCGACCAGGATGACCGGGATGCACGCGATAGCCGCGAACGCCCAGGTCAGCTTCTGCTTGATATTCATGACTTCACCTGCGGGTATTTATAGTTTTGGCAAGGAGAAACGCTAGAGCTGAACGTCGCATGTGTTGTTATCGGGGCCCATGCTTACACTTAATTATCGGCCGCGATGGTGCGCACTTTAGAAAGATACCGGGAGCTTTTGCACGGCGAATGTCCAAGGCTGCACCCAATAAAAAAGGCCTGCGCAGCAGGCCCAGCCTTTTCAAACCAAAAGCTGGGGCCGCTTCGCGGCCCATCGGGAGCAAGCCCCCTCCCACAGGTTATTAACTGACCAGCATTATGCTAAGGGCAGGCTTTATCGATTAAAGCGCTCGACCAGGGAGTATTGCGTGGAAGCCGTGCGGGTCAGCTCGGTGTTCAGCCCTGCCGATTGGTGCGCCTGCTCCGAGGTTTGGTCGGCCAGCTGGGCGATGGTGGCGATGTTCTGGCTGATTTCCTCGGCCACCGCGCTTTGCTCTTCCGTTGCGCTCGCAATCTGGGTGGTCATGTCGGTGATATTGGCGACGGCTTCACTGATGCCCAGCAACGCCTTGTCCGCCTCGAGCACTTGAAGCACGCCCTCTTCGGCCTGGCGGCAACCGCTCTCCATGGTTTGCACGGCTTTGCCGGACGAGACCTGAAGCGTGGTGATCAGTTGATGGATCTGCGTGGTCGATTGCGAGGTGCGCTGTGCCAGCTGGCGGACCTCATCGGCCACCACGGCAAAGCCTCGGCCCATGTCGCCGGCACGGGCAGCTTCAATGGCGGCATTCAGTGCCAGCAGGTTGGTCTGATCGGCGATGCCTTTGATCACATCCACGACCGTGCCGATTTCATCACTGTCCCGCGCCAACTGCGCCACAGTCAGGCCGGTTTCGCTCACCACATTCGACAGACGCTCAATGGCTTCGCGAGTTTCCCGGGTTACATCGCGGCCACGCCCCGTCAGCTGGTTGGCCTGCTGGGTGGCATCAGCGGTGCGTTGCACATGCCGGGCAACTTCCTGGGTCGTCGCCGCCATCTGGTTGACTGCGGCCGACACCTGCTCAGTCTCGACACGCTGGCGCTCCAGGCCTTTCGAGCCCTCAGCGGCCAGCGCCTCGGATTGCCCCGCAAGTCGGCTGAGCTGCTCGGCGGTGTCCTGCAAACGGGTAAGGCAAGTCTTCAGACGCGCAGTCTGACTGACGAAAGCCGTTTCCAGGCGGGCTTGCGGGCCACGGGCATCGCTGTACATCTGCGCAATCAACGCATCGGAGGTCGAGGGTTCGGTCATCTGTAACAGGTGCTGCGTTCCGCGCTTTTGCCAACGTGAAAAGACCCAGCCGACCGGTAACGCCACGGCTGCCGCCACACCGAATGCCAACGGCGCACTGAAGAACACACCGCTCACCGCACCCGCCAGCCCGGTGGCCAGATATGGCAGGCAATCCTGCGCAGCACACACCCAGTTGTCCCAGCGAGGGATGGCCGACTTTCCTTGGCTGATACGCTGATAGAGCGCTTGCGCCCGACGGACCTGATCCGCCGTCGGCTTGACCCTGACCGACTCGAAGCCCACCACCTGGCTGCCTTCGAATATCGGTGTGACGTACGCGTTGACCCAATAGTGATCGCCACTTTTGGAGCGGTTCTTGACGATCCCCATCCATGGCCGGCCTTGTTTAAGCGCACTCCACATGTGCGCGAATACGGCTGGGGGCACGTCCGGATGACGAACGATGTTTTGCGGAGCCCCTATCAGATCTTCTCGATTAAAACCGCTGATCTCGACAAACGCGTCATTGCAATAACTGATAACGCCTCGGGCATCTGTTGTAGAGATAAGTTTCTGCTGTGGGTCAAGTGAAACTTCGCGCTGAGTAACGGGTTGATTATTTCGCACAACGACTACCTTTTATGACTTGCATAGCCATCGGCAAGCGCCAGGAAAAGTTAATACTTTTTTTGAAATTTTTCTTATACATACAGACTTTGTACCGAAATCGAACAATAAACGAAGCTTTATAAATCTGAACGAAAGTACCAACTAAGAAGAAATAAACAAATAGCTTTGCTGCCATAACGGTCGCAGTTTCTATATATATCAGCACTTTGCAGAAGGGCCTGATCCGGCCTACGCTGCATCCACGGATCAGCGAGCGAGGTGACAATCGTGAACAGCACATTCAGGATCGATGCAGTAGACGCCGTGCCGCCAAACGAGCGCGAAGCGGAATATTTCGAGTACAGCAAAGCGGCAAATCCGATCAGCGCCAAGCTCATTACAGGCGTGCCCTACCACAACTTTCCAGCCTCGCTCTGCGACTCAGGCCCCTCGCGGGTCGTGCCGCTGGACCTGAGCGAAGCATTGGGCTGCGAAGGGCCGGCCACCGGCCCCGGGCTTTGTGCCAACTTTATCCGCCTCAATGCGGGCGACAGCCTGACGCTCCAGCCAAACGCCACCTCGCAGGTTTTTTATGTGATTGCCGGCGCAGGTAAAGTGACCCAGGGCGAGCACACCCTGGAATGGTCCAAAGGCTGCTTCATGGCACTGCCAGGTCTGCTGGGCGCCTGTTTCAGCGCGACCGAGGACGCCCGGCTCTATTACGTGCATGACGAGCCCCTGTTGCGCTATCTCGGCGTGACCCGCAGCACTGACCGGTTCTTGCCGACGTTGTACCCGGCGCAGACCGCCAACGCGAAGTTGCGTGAAGCGGCCGATGACCCGCGTGCGCAAGACCGCAACCGTATCAGCATCTTGTTGGGCAACCGCAATTTCCCGCAAACCCGAACCGTGACCCATGTGCTCTGGGCCATGTATGGAATTCTGCCGGCCGGTTCGGTCCAGAAGCCTCATCGGCATCAGTCGATTGCGCTGGATTTCATCGTCGATTGCCCGACAGGTTGCTACACCCTGGTCGGCACCGACCTGGACGCCGATGGCCAGATACGTCACCCGGTTCGCGTGGATTGGGCACCGGGGCTGGCGTTTGTCACGCCGCCCGGCTACTGGCACGCCCACTTCAACGAGTCCGGCCAGGAAGCGTTCCTGATCCCGATCCAGGACGCGGGGCTGCAGACCTACCTTCGCTCGCTGGATATCCGCTTCAGTTGATAGCCGTCGGGCAAGCGGCGCACTTGCATGAAGCATGTTTGCGCCGCCCTTCGCCTGATCAGGCTTTCAATGCGTCCTCCAGAAACGCCACCAATGCCTCCACCCGCGGGCTACGCAGCTTGCGTGAGGGCACCAACAGGTTGATCGGCGCACTGTCG
Source organism: Pseudomonas palleroniana (assembly GCF_022836895.1). Classification (NCBI taxonomy): domain Bacteria; kingdom Pseudomonadati; phylum Pseudomonadota; class Gammaproteobacteria; order Pseudomonadales; family Pseudomonadaceae; genus Pseudomonas; species Pseudomonas palleroniana. Next base: position 3,759,022 of record NZ_CP092411.1, read on the forward strand.
AATTGCCAATCCGCCAACACCCGGACCAGGCTACCGTTGGCGATTGCATCACTGACATCCCACTGCGAACGCAGCACCAAGCCCAAGCCTTGCTCGGCCCAACGCCGCGCGACGCTTCCATCGTTACTCAACAGCGCGGGTTCGATGCGCAGCGTTTTGCGCCCCTGCCCCTTACGCAGATGCCATAGCGTGACATCTTCATCATTTTCACGAATGCAAATGCAGCGATGCTCGGCCAGTTGCTCCGGTGAAGATGGCACCCCGTACTGCTCCAGATAGGCTGCGCTTGCGCACAACCATCGGTGGTTTTGTGTAAGGGGCCTGGCGATCCACAGGCTGTCATTCAGGTGACCGATATGAACCACCGCGTCGCTGTCGTGACGATCAGGCCATGGCGTTTCACGCAAATCCAGCTGCAGGCGCAGCTGTGGATGCAACCTGGCGAAGCGGGCCAGCAGCGGCGCAATCCGCTGGCGTCCATAGCCGAACGGCGCCGCCAGCCTGAGCGTGCCGGTCAGCCGCTCATCCTGTTGCCTGAACGACTCCGGCAGCGCCTCCAGTTGCTCCAGCAACAGCGCACATTCACGGGAGAAACGCTCGCCATCAGCCGTAAGGCTCAAACGCCGGGCATCGCGATTGGCCAGGCTCAGCCCCAGCAGCGTCTCCAATTTGCGTAGGCGCATGGACAGTGCGGGTGGCGAGACGTTGAGCATTCTGGCCGCAGCGCTCAAAGACTCGGAGCGCGCCAGTGTTGCAGCCAGGCGTAGATCTTCGACAGAGATCATTCAATTTTACTTAATGATTGATGACCATTGATTGAACCACAACTTTACGAACGCTGAGTAGAGTGGCCGCGTATCCAGCCACCTGAGTTCTGTCATGTCAGCCCTGATTGCCTCCCTCGATACCCCCGTCGCGCTAATCGATGTCTCGCGAATGCAGCGCAATATTCAGCGCATGCAGCAACGCATGCACAGCTTGGGTGTGCGTTTGCGCCCGCATATCAAAACCAGCAAATGCCTGCCCGTGATCAAGGCGCAGATAGCCGCCGGCGCGAACGGCGTCACGGTGTCCACCCTGAAAGAAGCGGAGTATTGCTTTGCCGAGGGCATCAACGATGTGTTCTATGCCGTGGCCGTAGCGCCCGGCAAGTTGGCTCAGGCCCTCGCACTCAGGCGCCAGGGCTGCAACTTGAGTGTGCTCACCGATAGCGTTGTCGGGGCCCAAGCGATTGTCGCCTTCGCACAGCAACACGACGAACGTTTCAACGTGTGGATCGAGATAGATTGCGACGGCCACCGCTCAGGCCTGGCCGTTGAAGACCCTGCGCTGCTAGCGGTTGCCCGTGTCCTTGTTGAGGGCGGCCAGCAATTGCGCGGCGTGATGACCCACGCCGGCTCCAGCTATGAACTCGACACTCTTCCAGCATTGCAGGCCCTTGCCGAACAGGAACGCCGGCTCTGCGTCAGCGCCGCTGAAAAAATCCGCCAAGCCGGGATGGCCTGCCCGGAGGTCAGCATCGGTTCCACACCCACCGCCCTGTCGGCGCTGAACCTGGAAGGCGTGACGGAAGTACGCGCAGGTGTCTACGTATTCTTCGACCTGGTCATGCACAACATCGGCGTTTGCCAGGCGGACGAGTTGGCCCTGAGCGTGCTGACCACCGTCATCGGCCATCAGCAAGACAAAGGCTGGATCATCACCGACGCCGGCTGGATGGCCATGAGCCGTGACCGCGGCACCCAACGCCAGCGCCGGGATTTCGGCTACGGGCAGGTGTGTACCGAAACCGGCGAATGGATCGAGGGCGCGCGAGTGACTGGCGCCAACCAGGAGCACGGCATCATCACCCTTGGAGCGGCCCAGGGCACCGACATCGTGGCGCACTTCCCCATCGGCAGCCGCCTGCGCATCCTGCCCAACCACGCGTGCGCCACCGGCGCGCAATTCCCGCACTATCACGCCTGCGACGCCGAAGGCGCCGTGCACACCTGGAGTCGCCTGTATGGCTGGTAAGATCGAGTTGATCCACACGACCAACGCGGCCGCTCCGGGCGGGCACTACTCCCAGGCGGTACTGTACAAAGGCGTTTTATACGTATCCGGGCAGTTGCCGATGCGCGCAAACGGCGAGCACAGCGCCGACCAACCGTTCGAGGTGCAAGCCTCGATCGTGCTCGATAACCTGATGGCAATCCTCAGCGCAGCGGGCCGGAGTGCGAGTGACCTGTTGAAGGTGACGGTGTATGTCGTGGGGGTAGAACACTGGGCCGCTTTTGATCGGGTTTATGCGTGTTATCTGGGAGAGCATCGGCCGGCTCGTGCGGTGGTTCCGGTGGCGGGGTTGCATCATGGTTATTTGATAGAAATTGAGGCGGTGGTTGGTGGGTTGTGACTGTTAGCGTGGGTCAAGGATGGTTTCTTTAACTCTTTAGTCATATCAACTGGTTGGCTGTTAAGTAAGCTATTCTGGTCTCACTCCTATCTCTCAATTACGCGCCACTCAACTTCCTGACCAACGTTGCCGCCATTAGCTTCAACGTTCTGCTCTCTGCCTCAAACCTGTCATCTAGAGCGCGTATTACCTGCGCCCTGTCAGAAATATAGCCAGCCAAAAAAACTGATTCAATAGATTCAATTGCATGAATGACAACCGACTCCTCTCCAGCTTTCAGAAGCATGAGCAAAACGTACAGCGCCCGCTCATCATTCGAATCACCGAGAGACTCCGCGCACCTACCTCGCCAAGCTTCAGACTTCGTCAGAAGAGCCGATTCAAGTTCGCTCCAGCTTGAATTATCAAACTGAGAGATCTTGGAGGCCGCGATATCAATCCCTACATCCGACCAGTAATCTTCTGACCCTATGGAACCCAGCAAAAACTCATATTCCTTAAACATATTTCACCTATTATAAGTAAAACAGAGGTAGGACCCTGAGGGATCCCATATTTTTAAAGAGCAACGCTGCTGAACTCTGAACAACGCAAGCGCCCCTCAGGGTCTAACCCCTATTTCCCTTAAAGTTTATTTGCTTCCGCAAGTACCTTCACCAGGGTTAAAGCATCTATTAACAGGTCAGTGTCTTGGCTTATCTTTTTCGGTAAGAAAAATCGGGGATCCCTCAGGGGCTCCCCCTTATTTTTCCGGCAATTTTTCAATTTTACTCAAGGCATCTATATAAGCCCCTTTTAACGCAAGACTGACAGCATTAAGTGCCTCCGACCTCAGATAGACTAGATCCTGACGAACCAACTCTTGACCCGTTCTTTTTATTTTTATGCGCGACTCCCCGGTATATTTTACGGCACCGACATAAACAGAAAGCCTGACTTCACATGCATAATAATCAGGACTGTTCCACGTCTTGACGAAAACCCGGTCGATCTCCACCCTGGTTTTTATGCTCGCGCTGGCATCAGACCCAATAGACTGTTTGGTAAATTCAGACCAATCGGCGACCGGTATATTAGCGAATCCCTCGTACAGCCCCACATCGTAATTGGCTGCATGCCACACCAACTTACTGCGCTCAGAACATTGGGTGCAGCGTTCATAGCCGGTCACACTTGTTATCGCTGAGTTAATGATTTTGTTTTTTATTGCAGACAGTTCTGCATCTGTGGTAAAGGCGGCAAAATGCAGTTGATTAGTGATGCAGCCGGTCAAAAGAAGAAACAAACCCAGCAATACATTAAACCTCACTACCAACTCCCCTTTTTTTTGGAAGAAACCAATAAGCTGTCAGACCTACAGATACACCTCCTAGCAAAAAACTCAAAAACACAGGAAACATATTTCGTATCGCTTGATAATCCTCCACCTTACTTATAAAGAAAAAAACAACACCAAACATCCATGCACCAGCGATCAATGCCGCTATCGCAGAAACCACCACATACACTCTTAAACCACCCTCCAACCTAAGAGCAACAACCACGAAAGCAAAACTCATAGCAGGAACAAAAAAAATTATTTCAGCTAAAATAGGCAGGCGTAAATCGGGGTCAGACCACCATTTTTTATATTTACTCTTCTTAACTCTAAAAAACGCAAAAACGTGGCCTGCCCCCTACTTCCCCACCCCTACTTCATTTGGAGGTCTACGCTATTCGGTCTAATGCATCTTTCTCAGCATCAACTATCGAGCCAACTTTTGCACCAGCGAACCAGTCTCACCTCGGCAAAAACCGTTTACACAAAAATGTTTTGTAGTTGTCAGGCGCCGCACTTATTAACGTCTCGAGATCATCACCACGAACCAAAGAATGGTCGACTATAGACTCAACAAAATAGTACAGACACCCAGGATTCTCACTCAATTCCAACTCGAACCCCCGAAGAAACTCCAGTATGTGTTCAAATGAATTTTCCTGCACCAGAGTGTAACCTAAAAACTCGTACGCGGATATGTAGTATGAGTTCTCAATAATGCCGCCCACCCCGCCTAATTCTTTTAATGAAGCCTCCAGAGCTTCAGCGGACAAGAAGGGTAAAGAAACCAACCACAGAACAAACTTTCTGAAGCACTCATCGGCCAAGAGCATTGTCGATATCCTTTATTAGCTGTTTAGCAAAATCAATATCTCGCTGACTGCAAGGGTATTTGCCGGGTGGTTGATTGTCAGCATTACGAACTAGATCACTTAGTCTATTACTGAGCTCGATGGCTTTTTGCTCATGCCCAGCGGGAGACAACATGTCGCCTGTAGCTTTCTCATAACGCACAGCGTCAGCCAATCCGCCGTTTCCGACCCTGCTGCCAGTTTTATCCGCACCGTAATACGAAGTCAGAATCTTTTCAAATTGGTCGCTATCTGCTGGCCGATAAGTAGGCCCAAACCCACCCTTGGGAGCATCCATCCCAGCTTTTGCACCTGCGATCTCCTGCGCAGGAAGCGCATCCCCACCATTTGCAGATACTACGGGCTTCTTGCCCGGCAACAGAACCGACACCCCCTCTCCACTTGCGAGTTTCGCGGTACCCTTGAACAGCGCAATTTCCATCGCCGCCCTCGCAGCCGCGGTTCCATAGTCGCGCATCGGGTTAACATCACCCGTGTAGGTATCAGAACTGAACGAATCAAGTACCTTTTGCCCCTGAGTGTATTGATAAGGCGTTAGCAGCTCCCCTGTCGCCTGCATCCCATCGTGAAAGGAAAGCGCACCTCCCAATCCGGAAAGCGCTGGTGCAGCACAACCCACAACTGTCACGCAGGCTGGCGTAGACAGTATTGCACCGCCGAAGCCCGCGGCGGCACCAATCGCCCCCAGCACAGCACGCCCCGCATTTCCAGAACGCTTCAGCGCCTCATCATTCTTCAGCAAATTATCGTTGGCTTTATCCCACCGTCCGTATTCATCAAAAGCCCCCGTTGCCATCAGTTGCTTCTGAGCATCTTTAAAGCTGCCACCATCCAATTCGAGCTCGCGGATGACTTTGTAGTTAGGGTCGTCAACCGGAACGGAGGCGCTGCAATGCACCAAGGCACAGGCGGCGGCTTTCAATTTATAGGCGTTGTCCGGATTGTCTTTCTGCAACGACTCAAGCGCGATTGTCTCTTTTTGATGCAGTTGGCGATTGTATTGATCCGCCATTTGCGACACCCAGGACGCCTTATTGACATCCCCTCCGGCCAAGCCTGCAGCAGTCAGTCCGACAATCTGCGCTACCCCTTGCCTCAACTCTGGTTGTTTGTCGAATGTATCGTTCAGAACCTGCGCCATTGCCTGACTCGCGCCAGCAGCAATGGCCCCGGTCTTGAAGTCCCCACCCGTGGCACTGGATACAGCACCACCAAACAACGCGTGCATGGAGACACGAGCCACACCTCCCTCAGCCCACATCGCCATGCCATTGGTATCGCCTGCATTCTTAGCGGCCTGCCAATGCTCTTGGGCATAACTTCCCACGAAGTTAAACGCCGTCGCTGCCGCTACGTTCCCGGCCTGGGAGACCAGACCGCCCGTAACATTCTTGCCCAGGCTTCCGCCACCAATCGCGGTCTGGATGGCTCCGGTGGCCACACCTTGAGCACCCGCATGAACCGCAAACCCTCCAATCCCCTCCAGGGTACTGAGATCAAAACCTTTGGTCAGGTTATTGAACGGCTTGGTAGTGCCTCCCAGATTTGGATCGATGACACCCGTGGTGAAACCAGCGGCCAATCCGGAAATCAGCGCATTTTTTAAGCTGTCACTGCTGAACGTGTCTTTGAACGCCGCTCCGAGATTACCTTTGTTATTGATGACGCTAACCGCTCCCGTGCCGGCTAACGACGTCAAGGCACCTGTCGCGATAATGTTCCCGAGCCCTGCTGATGTCGCAGCAACTGCTGCGCTCGTTGACGTGGCGGCTGTCGCAGCAGTCCCGGCTGCCATCGCAGAACCAGATCCAGCCGTTGCACCTGCGAGCGAACCGACCCCGGCGCTGGCAGCCCCCGCCGTCAATACCGTGACAATGATGATGATCGCCAGCATCGCCCCCTGCCCAAGGCTGGAGTTGCTGTACTTATAAGAGTCGTGCGTTTCCTTGATCAGCTTCCAATCAACATCCCCGCGTTTCTCGGCGTCCTTCAACCACGCCATCTGCGGATCGGCCTTCACCATCGCGTCAATTGCCTGGCTGACGGTCTGCTGATTGACCTGCTTGACGTCAATGTGCAAACCGTCAACAGCCTTGATGATGATGTCGCCCTTGGCAACCATCTGGGTCTGCCTGACGGTTTCATCGGTATTGCCCTTGCCACTCATGCTGTTCCAGGCCAGGCTGCTTTTGCTTTTCGCGTGGCTTTCCTGCTTGAGGTCTTTCACGCCCTCGAAGGTCACCGCACCACCACTGACAATCGCGATATCCTCACCACTGTCGAGCTTGGCCGCCTGATACACCTGATCACTACCACTCTTGAGCGTCAGATCCCCCCCGCTCGTGATCTCACTCCCGATGTTGGTGACCTGCGTGACCTCATCCCGCTGAGTCTTCTTGCTCCCGAAGCTCCCCTTCTTTTTCATGTCATACAGCGAATAATCGCTGTCTTCCGCCGCCAGCAACCCCAGCTTTCCACCCGCCACCAAATACGCTTCATCCCCCGCACTGACGCGGCTGGCAATCATCGCCAGGTCCTTGCCAGCACTCAGCGAAACATCCCCGCCAGCCTTGACCGACGTGCCCACCTGGCTCACATGGTCTTCCTGCGCCTTCACCTTCTTCAGGTTCAACGCCGAATGCTGCTCGTCCGCCGCCGAAGCCATCGTCAGGTCGCCCACCGCCGACATCGCCACATCCCGCTTGGCATCCATCTGGCTGGCAATTGCTGTCAGATCGCGGCCAGCAATCGCTGACAGGTCGCGACCCGCCGTCACCGACGAACCGTTCTGGGTGACGGAGCGGCTGTTGTTGCGGGCGCTGAGGTTCGCGTTGCTGTTGGCCTGCTCCACTGAGCCGAAGCTCAGGTCGCGGCCGGCCTGGATGGTGGTGTCGCGCCCGCTTTGCAGCACGCTGCCCTGGTTGGAGAAGTCGCGGCCGGCCCTGATGCTCATGTCGTTGGCCGCTTCGATACGTGCGGCGCTGTCGAGAAAGTCGCTGTGTTCGCTGATGACACCATCGCTGCTGTCGTGGCCGGTGACGGTACGTTCGTTGATCAAGTCGCCATACGGCGGTGCCGAATGAGTACATGTCCTACAACAAGCCCTGAAACAGGAAAGTCCGAGGCGACAGCGCCTTGCTCCCTTGCCTACGCTTGCGTCAGAATCCGCCGGCTTGTGCGCTTGAGTGGGCGTCTCTAAGGTTGCTCGGTCGCTGAAAACTCAGTGATCGGGTTTAGTAGCCTGGGGTTATTCCAATCAGTGCATAAGCTTCAACTGTCGGACGACAACGTCCGTGCTTTATGGTGGCTGTGTGCAGGGCGTCCTCGGGCGCGCCGGCTTTCTTGGAATTCCCCGGTCTACTAACCTGCGCACAGCTGCCACCCCTTAGTTTAGTAGCTCAGAGGTGGCGGCCCTAAAGTGGGAAATTCCAAGTATGTTCAAAGTCACGCCTAATCCTCCAAGTAAGCCCGACCTGAAACTCAATCAGGCGGCGCATCGCGCCATAGATCACTACCTCAATCCAGAAACGGCTGCACCTCAGCCGCCGCTGGGTTTATTCAGTGTCGCCCCCGACACCAGCTCAGAAACCCTGATCACCAACAGCTACGAAACCTTTTCCTCAGTCAGCGCCTTGCTGCTTGACCTGTCCGAGGACCTGACCGGGAAACCACGCGATGTAGCGCTGGCAATACACCAGTTGAGTGAGTTGGGGGTGTTGCTGATGGACAAGCTGATGGAGCGGGAGGCAGCAGTAGCGGGCAGCTAAGCCTTTAACGCAGTACCGAGCCGTCGTAATGCCCAACGGCGGCTCGGTTTTTTTGCTATTGGGCTGTGCCGTGTCAACATATAGCTTGGTGCCGATAACTTTTAGAGCTGCGTAAAGAAACGATGACGTGGCAACGAAAAAAAACAAAGAAAGCACTGTTGTATTCGGCGTGGGGGATTACTGTTTTGGCTTAATAGGGGGTTTGGTCAAGCAAGCATTAGAGGAGCCACCTCCGCCCAGAGGGAAACAGGGATAAGACCACCATTTTTTATATTTTCCCTGGCTTGCGGGAATGCCTGATTGACGTTTAGCTTTATTAAAAGCTCCACTTCGTCCGGCGCCTATAGGGCTAATATTCTCAGGAGTTGTGCCCTTTGCACCAACAACTTACGAAGAAAAAAAATGGCCATTTTCGTCCACCCAAATTATACCTGGCACTTCATAAAAATACATTGTGAGTGCTTCGTCACTTTCACTCACAACGCCTTCCGGCCACTTATCTTTCAAGAAAGACACGATCTGTTGCGCATCCAAGCGCCAGTGAGACTCTTCATCATTAATCGAAAATTTCGGATGCGGATTATCAGAAGAAATATAGCAATCCGCATTTGGCGCTATAAATTTTATTCTTCCAGTAACAAGCAGATATTCGACCACAGAAAAAAAAGCATCTTTTTGCTGAGAAAACGATAGCTCAGGATTCCATGAACCAATTGCACTAAAAAGAGCCGATATCCACAGACCAAATGAATCACGTACTATTTCTTCAACAAATCTAATATCCATTATGGATTTCCAATCAGAAATTTTATTTCTGGATTATACGTTGTGCCTGTTGCGGCTTTAGGCAAATCAATAGTCCAGGCTGACCAGATGAGGAAAATAGGGGGCAGACCACCATTCTTTATATTTTTAAATAGCAACTCCGCCAAACTCTAAAAAACGCAAAAACGTGGTCTGACCCTATTTTCACTTTCTATAATTTTAAAGAGCAACTCTGCCGAACTTCAAATAACACAAAAGCGTAGTCTACCCCCTACTTCAAACTAATCAGTAATAACCGCTTCTACCTCTCCCCCCCCCCGAATTATGACCCGCCCCCAATCGCCAGACAGAGTATAGGAACCATCAACTCTAACAAAACTGTCTATATTTCCATGGTCCAAATCACCTGTACTATCTACAAACCCCATACGCCTTCTATCAAACCATTCGATAGAGTCCACATTAAAAAACCGCAACAAAACCTTGCGATAGCAATACTGCTCTCCGTTTTTCGGCTCCTCATATTGCGGGCTATTGCTATTAAGAACAGCATCCAATTCAAATATAAGTGATCCTGCCACATCATCAATCGACAAAACGTAGCTATCTTCGAAATAAAAATTTGAGAGCGATAGAATTTCATAATAGTTCATGTCGATTCTCACAGATCGAAGTCAATTGAAGAGAAATATGGATCAACCCCCAATTCTTTACATTTGTTAAAAAGCAACTCCGCTGAACTCTCAAAAACGCAAAAACGTTGTTTACCCCCTATTTCTACTGTTTTTTTTGGATAAACTAGCCTTTAAGGAAAATAAAAAAATCCGGGCCTAGTTCATTTCTCAAGCTTTCAGCTAATCGCTCTCCCTCTCGCTTAAATTCGCGCTCTAACTCCTCACTTTTGAATCCAGAGTTGGGCGAGTAATCAGAATCTAGTGTTTCATCGTATGTAGCGGCCCACTTTGATAGGCGTATCTGAAGCTCTTCAGAGATAGGAAGCTGAGAAGGAGCTATGTCCCCATACTCACCGGGGGACATATTCCAAAGCGGATGACACTGATAATCCACCATTAATTTTATATTTTTTACTTAACGCCGCCCCTCGGATTTGCACCGACGACAAAACCGTTGTCGCCAACAGTCACAGCAATTCGCTGCGGCTGCCCGTTAATAGTTAACTCATAAATTGGACGTCCAGCTCTAGAGCCTTGATAACCAACGAGCCTACCCTCAGAAACGGCCTTCATTACCACACCCGGAATCTGAGCCTCAGACACGCCCATCTGAGCAAATTGGCTACCATGCTCCTCATTAATGTGCTGCAACCCGGCTTTTGAGTTTCTAGTCTCTAGAAATACAACTTTCCCGCTAGAATTGCGAGTTGTTGCAATGACTTTCTCTGGGGTAAATTTCACACCATTAGGGGGAAATAGGGGTCAGACCACCATTCTTTATATTTTTAAAGAGCAACTCTGCTGAACTCTAAAAAACGCAAGTCGTGGTCTGACCCCTATTTTCGCGGGTGCTAGGCCGGCGTCAGATCACATCCAGGCCTCTACAATTAACAAGAGACATTTAAACCGCAAGCAGAGATAAAATCACGTATCGGTATATCAAGAAAGCTACTCTCTCCAGCGGAAAGAACATCTTGCAATGTGACGATGCCTTTTTCAAAGTCCAAAGAAACGTCAAAGCAATTAAACTCGAACTCCCTGAGTAGAACGCTCTTTGAGCAAATCCGCTCATCAAAGGCATCTTTCAAAATAGAGCGAACGCTGTCGTCCAACTCTTGGGCGACAAATCGTTCTATTAGTGTGCCGCCACTGCTCATAACCATTCCTAACTAGTACGGGAATGCAGTCTGAATCACACCATCCCGAATATTTATTTTGATTGTCGATGTTGGAGCGCCTGAGACGTTTGTTCCAATCACCTTACCTGCGTTGTACTCAATAACGTGCCCGCCTGGGCCATTAGGAGTTACCTTCCCATATCTCAGTGCGTTATCAACATAGCTAGAGACATCTTTAACAGATGTTCCTTGCGAGAACTTACTAACATTCGCAAATCCTGAGTCAGGTCCATGGCGATAGAATACATGCTCAATACCTGTCATCAAACCGCCTTTGTTATAAGTGCTCGCGCTCCACGATGCATCTATTTGTCTTGGTGCTGGTAATGCCTTGATTGTGTCATCTACAACAGCCCCAGTTCCTTTTACACCTTGTAATACAGCAACCTGTTCAGCAGCGCCAATTCCTGCTGAAATCCCCCCCAAAATCCCGCCAGCAACGCCTGATTCCGTCCAAAATGCTGCCTTCCAAGGATCGTATGCTACACGTTCGTCATTATGGTTAAGATTTTGAAAATGCTCAACTATGTTGCGTTCGTCGTTAGTCAATGAGGATAGCTCAAATAAGCTATCCAACGATTTCGATCCTGCCTCAACCTCATCTAACTGATTTTTACAAGCCGACTCACCGCCGCCTTTACAGCCGTAGAGCTGCACTCCAGTTTTAGTGTCGTTAAGCCCTTGGTATTTACTCTGCACATCGGCGCGACAGGTGGAAGGATCACTTGCCCCACGGCAACCCACCAGCTCATTAGCTAACTTTTCTACTTCTTCATGTTTTAGATAGTTATTAGCAGTGGCCTGCTGAGCCACCCAGCCAGCGACCTGCTGATCTTTGTCACTCCCCCCTGCAACAGCTGCGACAGTCATTCCCAACAACTGGGAAGTCATTGCTAATACTTGATCGTGAGCGATACCGGGAAAGACCAAATCTCCGTACTGCTGGATTAGCGCCTTGTTGGCTCCCGCCGCCAAAGCAGAAGTTGCGAAATCGCCCCCAGCGGCCTCTCCAATCAGACCGCCAACAATCGCGTGAACCGCGACCTTAGTTGACAATCCAGTGCCGACTAGTCGATCACCAACCTTGTCATAAATCGCTCCTGTGAGAGCGTCAGATGCCAAGCCAATTGCCGCTTGACCAAGGTTATCGACAAAATTCCCACCGTTCGACGCAGTTTTAAGCGCTGCGCTCACAGCGAGTCTTGAGCCCATATTGAGATCAAAACCGCTCATGCCACCACTAACACCTGCAACCACATAGCCTTTCAAGGCATCGGCTGATGTCACATCCTTCAGCACAAGCCCCAGATTGCCTTTGTTATTGATTGTGCTAATCGCCGCGCCACTGGCCGCAGAGGTGATTACTGAAGTTAGGGCGACGTTGGCCCACCCCGCGGCAGTTGCCGCAGTCGCGGCCGTAGCCGCCGTTGTTGCCGTCGCAGCAGTTGCCGCAGTAGCAGCAGTTCCGGCTGCCATCGCAGAACCAGATCCAGCCGTTGCACCTGCGAGCGAACCGACCCCGGCGCTGGCAGCCCCCGCCGTCAATACCGTGACAATGATGATGATCGCCAGCATCGCCCCCTGCCCAAGGCTGGAGTTGCTGTACTTATAAGAGTCGTGCGTTTCCTTGATCAGCTTCCAATCAACATCCCCGCGTTTCTCGGCGTCCTTCAACCACGCCATCTGCGGATCGGCCTTCACCATCGCGTCAATTGCCTGGCTGACGGTCTGCTGATTGACCTGCTTGACGTCAATGTGCAAACCGTCAACAGCCTTGATGATGATGTCGCCCTTGGCAACCATCTGGGTCTGCCTGACGGTTTCATCGGTATTGCCCTTGCCACTCATGCTGTTCCAGGCCAGGCTGCTTTTGCTTTTCGCGTGGCTTTCCTGCTTGAGGTCTTTCACGCCCTCGAAGGTCACCGCACCACCACTGACAATCGCGATATCCTCACCACTGTCGAGCTTGGCCGCCTGATACACCTGATCACTACCACTCTTGAGCGTCAGATCCCCCCCGCTCGTGATCTCACTCCCGATGTTGGTGACCTGCGTGACCTCATCCCGCTGAGTCTTCTTGCTCCCGAAGCTCCCCTTCTTTTTCATGTCATACAGCGAATAATCGCTGTCTTCCGCCGCCAGCAACCCCAGCTTTCCACCCGCCACCAAATACGCTTCATCCCCCGCACTGACGCGGCTGGCAATCATCGCCAGGTCCTTGCCAGCACTCAGCGAAACATCCCCGCCAGCCTTGACCGACGTGCCCACCTGGCTCACATGGTCTTCCTGCGCCTTCACCTTCTTCAGGTTCAACGCCGAATGCTGCTCGTCCGCCGCCGAAGCCATCGTCAGGTCGCCCACCGCCGACATCGCCACATCCCGCTTGGCATCCATCTGGCTGGCAATTGCTGTCAGATCGCGGCCAGCAATCGCTGACAGGTCGCGACCCGCCGTCACCGACGAACCGTTCTGGGTGACGGAGCGGCTGTTGTTGCGGGCGCTGAGGTTCGCGTTGCTGTTGGCCTGCTCCACTGAGCCGAAGCTCAGGTCGCGGCCGGCCTGGATGGTGGTGTCGCGCCCGCTTTGCAGCACGCTGCCCTGGTTGGAGAAGTCGCGGCCGGCCCTGATGCTCATGTCGTTGGCCGCTTCGATACGTGCGGCGCTGTCGAGAAAGTCGCTGTGTTCGCTGATGACACCATCGCTGCTGTCGTGGCCGGTGACGGTGCGCTCGTTGATCACGTCGCCATTTACGGCGGTCATGGTGACGTCGCGTCCGGAAATGATGCCGCCGGCCTTGTTGACGATGTTGTTGCCCGCCAGCAGGTCCAGTCGGTTACCCGCTTCGATCAAGCCACTGTTGACCAGGTCGTTGCCGGCCTTGGCCGACAGGTTGTTGCCGGCACGCAAGGTGCCGACGTTGTTCAGGTTCTGGCCGGCGATCAGGCTGACGTCATTGCCCGCAATCAGCGCGCCGTTGGGCCCCAGGCGGTTGTTGGCGTTGGCCAGGTACAGCACCGGCACCAGCACCTCTTCGCCGTTGACCACGCTTTTTTCCAGCCAGACGATGTCGTGGGTCAGCGCCGCGACTTGCTCGGAGCTCAGGCTGACACCTACCGCCAGGTTCAGCGTTTGCTTGCTGGCGATGGCATTGTCCATCAAGTATTTGAACAGCTTTTCGTCGGTGGTTTGCCCATCGAGGAAACGCTGGCCGGTACGTGCGACGACGGCTTGCTGAACCAGGCGTTGTTCGTAGAAACCATCGCCCAGGCGCTTGGCACTCTCGTCCGGGTTGTAGCCCAGCCCGGACAGCAGGTAGTCCGAGCTCATGAATTGCTTCATGCCGGTGAGCACCGGGTTGGTTTCGACCAAGTATTTGTGCGGCTGCGACACCGCGCTCTTGTCTGGAAGACCCTGCACCCGGTTGACGGTCTGGCTGGCAACCGGAGTCGGTTCAGCCGCAGATGGCACAACTGCGACCACGGCAGGTCGGCTGCTGACGCTTGCGCCAGGCTGATCGACTGGCGGCGTGACCAACGGGGTCTCTCGTGGCAGAGGCGCCACCGGAACCACCACGGATGGCTGCGGCGCAACGACACTAACCGGTGTAACAGGGGCCTGTGGGATCAGGCCCGGCAGGTCAAGGTCGGGGCGCGTGCTACTCGGCGCAACGGCTACAACGCTGGTCGCGCGATCAGCAGTTGAGAGGCTTGGGACGTTCTGGTCAGGGCGGGTGCCGCCAGACGACGTTCCATCGGGTGTGGTCAGCACGATACGGGCGTCGCGCTCAGCGGGCGTCAGGCCTGACAGGTCGACATTCGGACGAGAGACATCAACCGTCGGCCGCGAGCCTTCAACAGGGTTTTGGGTGTTGATGCCATCGACCTGGGTGATATCGCCGCCGCTGGTACGGCCAGGTTGCAGCGTGACCGCATCGGCATTGCCTATGCCGGCGATGTTGACGGCGCTGGCCCTGGCGTTGATTCCGCTGGCCTCGCGGGCCGTAACCGATACCTGTCGGCTGTTGGCGGAGAGCTGGGTGACCTCTTCTAACTGAATCGTCCGCCCCTGGGTTTCGGGAAGGGTCTGTTGGCGTTGCGCCAAACCGACGCTGGCGGCGCCAAGGGTCCAGCTCTGAGGCCCGGCATTAGCTTGAGCCGCTTGCCCGCTGCTGGCGCCCTGCCCGCTCAGGCGGAACAAACCATTCTGGCCGGTGGGCAGGCTGAAGCCCGGAAGCGCGAGGGGGTTCACTTGCTGTTGGGCCAGGTTGGGAGGCAACTGCGAATTGATGGAGATCGCCGTCGAATAGCCACTCCCTGCGCCTGTATCGGTTTTCGTGCGGCCGGCTGCTACATAGGCGTAGTAAGGACGCACCACGCTGTTGTTGATGTTCTGGGCAGCGTTCAGTGCGACGTTGCCCCCCGCCTGGATGACCGCATCGTAGGATTGGCCATCGCTATTGAGCGTGGTGGTTTTTTCGGAAAGCTTGCCGCCCCCCATAAGGCTGAGGAAATAGCTGAGGTCTGCCTCGACGGTCGCCGAGGGCGCAGGGCTATTTTTTGCATTGAAGTTAGCGGCCGCCGGCAGCGCCTGGAAGATTTGCGTGACAAAGTTCCAATACGTGCGGGTGGTCTTGATCTCCTGGGCTTGCACACCCTGGTTATTGATAGTGGTCGCATTGGCGGTGAGGTTGCCCGTGGCAGCAATGGTGCTGCTCAGGTTGTTGAGCGTCTGGGCGTCGATCTGCATGTCAGCGCCGCTGCTGAGCGCCGAGGCCACGCTGCTGCGGGTAACGTTCAAGCGATCGATTTCATCGATTTGCCACAGACCATTTCGACGGCCTTTGCTGCGGAAGTCACATCCCGCACCTGGGATCAGGTTGCAGTCGAGTTCGGTGATCTTGACCGAACTTTTTTCATGCCCCGAATACTCCAACACGTCCCTGACGTTATTGACGGTCATGGCACTGACGGTCAGGTTTTTCGCACTCTCGACGGTGCCCGAACGGTTATCCAGCAAATCGGCTTTGGTCTGGCTGGCATCTTTGGCGATCAGGACATTACCCAGCCCGTAAACATCGGCATAGGTGTTGGTAAAGCGGGTGGCCAACAACTGCATGTCGCCGCCGCTGGTGATCAACCCATTGCTGTTGAGCAGGGTGTTGCTGCTGAGGGTCAGATTGGCGCCTGTCGCCAGTGTGCCGGTGTTGCTGACACCTGCTGCCGTGACGGTCATGGTGTTGGCCGAGGTCAGACGCCCGGCGTTAGTCAACTGGCCGCCCACGTTGATCGTGCTGTCCTGTCCACCGGCAATACTCGCCGCCGTGCTCAGGTTCACTTGCCCGGCACTCAGGCCCAGGTTACCCACGCTGCTGTAACGCCCATTGCCGCCATAGCTGCCGGCCAGCGTCAATTGGGCCGTGCCATCGCTGGCGATCAAGCCATCGTTGTTCCAGTTACCACCACTGCCTACGAAGCTGTCAGACGCCAACAACTGGCCGCCTGCGGCTTGATTCAAGGTATTGACGTTCACCGTCAAACGCCCAGCCTGGATCACGCTGGTGTTGGTCCAGGTATCAGCGGCAAGGGTCAAGCCACCTTGGGTGACGACAGTGCCCCCGGCATTGGTCAGGTTCGCGGTGGCAATATCAAACGTGCCGCTGCCGCTGTGCAGCAGGCTGCCGCCCTGGTTCTGGAAGCTTGCGGCATTGAGGGTGAGGTCGCTGGTGCGCGTTTCCAGGCGGCCATTGCGGTTGTCGAATACGCCGCCGACCTGGAAGTCGGTCTTGCCGCCGCTGCCCATGGCGCGCAATTGGCCGCCCTGGTTGTCGAGGCTGCCGGCTTGCACGTTCAGCAGGGTGTCGCTCTCGATAATCCCCGAGTGGTTGCTAAGTTGGCCGCTGAGCCCCAATTCAACCCGGTTCGCCGCCATTTGCCCAAAGCTGTTGTCCAGCCCCGCACCGCCGACCCGCAGCAGGTCCTTGGCATACAGGCCGCCGTAGGCGTTGGCGAAATAATTGGCGTTGACCACGGCGTCGCCATTTTGCGCGGCGATACGCCCGTGTTGGTTATCCACGCTGCCGGCGATCAGGTTCAAGCGCTGGCCCTGAATCACGCCGGCCTTGCCGACCTGGCTATAGCCGTTCAGCAGCCTGTCAGCCACGTTGGCATCCAACAGGCCCTTGAGGCTGGCGAGTGTGCCGCCCTGGTTGTTCAGGGTATTGGCTTTGGCACTGACATCACCGCTTTGCGCCAGAAGCTTGCCATCCTGGTTATCCAGTTCACCGCTGACATCCAGGCTCAAGCCACTTTGGCCCTGTACCACGCCCGCACGGTTACTCAGGCTGACAGCCTTGACTTGCAGGTCTGCACCCTGGCTGTAGATCAAACCGTCGGCGTCGTTTTGCAGGACGCCGGTGCTGGTGATTGCCACGCGGTCCTTGCCGGCGATGGTGCCGTGCTGGCGGTTGTCGAGGCCGCCGGTGAGCAGCGTCAGCAGGCCCTGGCTGGCAATCTGGCCGCCCTGGTTGTTGACCTGGACAGCGCGCTGCAACAGCAACGGGCCGGCGCTGGCCAGCTTGCCGTTGGTGTTGTCGAGGATGCTCAGCAGGTTGAGGGTCAAGCGGCCATTGCTGGCGAGCGTGCCGCCCTGGTTGTGCAGGTCGGTGCCGGTCAGGGTGAGCGCCTGCTGTGCGTTGACGGTGCCGGCCTGGTTGTCGAGGGTGGCGGCTTGCAGGTCAAGGTCGGCGCCGCTGTCGATCAGGCCGCCATTGGCGTTGTTCAGCCCGGCGCTGATCACCAGGCTTTGCCCGGCGCCGCTGGACAGGATGCCGCCGCTGTTGTCGAGGCTGGCCGCCCGTACGCTCAGTTGCCCTTGGCTGACCAGGGCACCGGCACCGCCATTGAGCAGTTCGCCGGAAAGGCCCACGTCGACTGCCCCGCTGCGGCTGGACAAGGTGCCGTTGTTGCGGTTGTCGAGGCGCCCGCCGTAGACGTTCAGGCCCTGCCAACCGGAAACCAGGCCGTTCTGGTTGAGCAGGTGGGTCGCGTTGACGGTCAGCACCTGGCTGCTGATCAGCTTGCCGCCGCTGTTATCCAGGGTGCCAGTGCTCAGGGCCAGGTTTTGCTGACTGGACAGTTCGCCGTTCTGGTTGTTGAAGGTGCGCAGTCGGTTGAGGGTCAACGGGCCTTTGGCGAGGATCAAGCCGTTGCGGTTATCCAGGTCGTTGTTGTTCAGGTCCAGGGTGACGCGTTGTTCACCCATGACACGGCCACCCGCCAGGCTTAGGGCGCTCAGGTTCAGGTCCATCGCGCCTTTGGCGGAGACCTCGCCGCCGCTGCCGGTGTCCAGGCTGGCGGCGCTCAGGTTGAGGGTGCCCTGGCTGTTGATCAGGCCGGCGGCACGGTTGTCCAGCGCCATGGCGCTGAGGGTGACGCCTGCCGTACCGAGCAGGCTGCCGTTCTGGTTGTTCAGGTTGGCGCTGGTCAGGGTCAGCGCCTGCTTGGCACTGATCAAACCCTGGTCCTGGTTATTGAGCAGACCTTCGCTGGTCAGCTGCAGGTCGCTGCGGCTGGTCAGGGTGCCGCCGCGGTTGTCCACCGAGCCTGCCTGTGCGTTGAGGCTGGCCGCACCGATCAGGCCCTTGACGTTGGCCAGTGCCTGGGCGAGGCGCAGCGTCAGGCCCTGGTTGCTCAGCAGTTTACCGTTGCTGTTATCCAGGCTTTGCGCGGCCAGGGTGAAGGCTTGGGCGCTGGAGATTTCACCGTTCTGGTTGTTGACGGCATTGAGGTTGTTGAGCAGCAGCGGGCCGAGGGTATTGATCAGGCCGCCCTGGTTGTTCAACTGGCCGTTGTTCAGGTCGAGGCTCAGGCGGGTGTTGCTGAAGAGTTTGCCGCCCTGCTGGTCCAGGCCCATGACGCTGGCCGTAAGCGCCTTGGCGCTGCCGATGCTGCCACCGTTGTTGAGTTGGCCCGCGCTCAGGTTGAGCGTGTCGCCGCTGTTGAGGCGCCCGCCCTGGTTATTCAGCACGCCGGTGGTGACCGCAACCGGCCCTTTACCGCTCAGGCTGCCTTGCTGGTTGCCCAGGCCGGCGCTGCGCAGCACCAGGGCGCCGTCGGTGACCAGTTCACCGTTCTGGTTGTTCAGTTGGCCGGTGACTTCGACACTCAAGCCCTGTGCGCTGGAGAGGCTGCCCTGGGTGTTGTTGAGGCTGCGCGCCTTGACGTCGAGGGTCCCCTCACTGCTCAGCAAGCCCTGGCTGTTGTCCAGGTCGCCGGCCAGTTCCACCTGCAGCGGTTGTTGGCTGAGGAGCTTGCCGCCACTGTTATCCAAGCCGGTGCCCGCCAGCATCAGGCGCTGGCCGCTGAGTTGACCGCCGTGGCGGTTGAGCAGTTGATCGACGCTGAGGTTCAGGCCACTGCCGGCGAAGACCTGGCCGTTGTCGCTGTTATCCAGTCGCAGGCCGGTGACGCTGACGTCGGCGTTGCTGGTCAATTCACCGGCACGGTTGTCGATGCCGGCCACGTCGAGTGTCAGCGCTTTTGTGGCGCCGACCAGGCCGCCACGGTTATCGAGGCTGGCGCCGCTGAGGTGCAAGGTGTCGGTGCCGATCAACTGGCCTTGCTGGTTGTCGAGGCGGTTCGCGTTGACCGTCAGTTCAGCCTTGCCGGCGATTTCGCCGCCACGGTTGTCCAGGTTGGCGCTGGCCAGTAACACCTTGCCGTCGCCCATCAGGGTGCCGCGCTGGTTATCGATCAGCTCGCCGGCACTGAGGTCCAGGACGCCCCGGCTGCTGACCAGCCCTTCAGTGTTGTCCAGGCTGAGACTGCGGCTGTAGAGGCCGGCGCTGCTGATACGGCCTTTGAGGTTGGCCAGGGCCTGGTCGATGCGCAGGGTCAACGCCTGGTTGCTGATCAGCTTGCCGTTGCTGTTGTCGAGGTTGCGCGCTGCCAGGGTGAAGGCGTTCTGGCTGGAGATCTCACCGTTCTGGTTGTTGAGGTTGCCGA
Organism: Pseudomonas palleroniana; assembly: GCF_022836895.1. NCBI lineage: Bacteria > Pseudomonadati > Pseudomonadota > Gammaproteobacteria > Pseudomonadales > Pseudomonadaceae > Pseudomonas > Pseudomonas palleroniana. The sequence goes on from NZ_CP092411.1 coordinate 3,778,993, forward strand.
GGTTTTTCAGCACCAGGGTCGGTGCATTGATCAAACCGGCGTTGTTCAAGTCACCGTGGTTCAAATCCAGGTTCAGTTGGGTATTACTGAACAACTCGCCACCCTGCTGGGTGAGGCCGGTGAGGCTGGCGTTCAGGCTGCCGGCGCTGGCTATGCGGCCGGCGTTGCTGACCTGGGCCGCCTTGAGGTCGAGGCTGTCGGCGCTGATCAGGCGCCCGCCCACGGTGTTGTTGAACAGGCCGGTGTCCAGGGTCGCGGCGCCCTGGCTCTTGATCAGGCCCTGCTGGCTGTTGTCGAGGCTCGCGCTGGTCAGGGCGAGGGTTTGGGCGGTCTCGAGGATACCGCCCTGGTTGAGCAGCTCATTGGCGCTGCTGATGTCCAGCGTACCGGCGCTGGAAACACTGCCGCCGGTGTTATCGATGCGTTGGCCGAGCAGTTGCAACGTCCCTTCACTGCTGATCTTGCCGTGGCTGTTATCCAGCCCCGCTGCCAGTTGAATCGCCAGCGAGCGCTGGCCGGCAACGGTGCCTTGGGCGTTATCCAGGCGCGTGCCGGTCAAGCGTGCATCCTGGGCGAACACCAGTCCCTTGGCCTGGTTGATCACCTGGGCCACGGCCAATTGCAGCGCCGTCCCGGCCAGCAGCTTGCCGCCGCTGTTGTCCAGGCGCTGGCCGCTGAGCTCGGCGTCTATCTGGCTGGAGATTTCGCCGGCCCGGTTATCGACGCTGTCGACCTTGAGTTTCAGCGCTTTTGTGGCCCCGACCAAAGCACCGTCACGGTTCTCGAGGCGGGTGCCGGTGAGGGACAGATTGCCTTGGGCAACCAGCTCGCCACCTTGTTGCGTCAAGGTGCCGATGGTAGCGTCCAGGTCGGCCTGGCTGGCGATGCGCCCCTTGTCGTTATTGGCGTTTTCCAGCGCCAGACGTACGGGGCCTGCGGCGCTGAGCAAGCCACCCTGGTTGCTCAGCGACTGGCCCGTGATGCCCAGGGCCTGCTTGCTGTTGAGCACGCCCTCGCGGTTGTCCAACTGGCCGAGGTACAGGTTCAGGTCCTGGTTGGCGCGGATCGCGCCGGCGCGGTTATCCAGGCTGTTGCCGCGCAGGGTCAGCAGGTTTTGCCCGGAAACACGCCCGCCACGGTTGTCCAGGCTCGCCGCCTGAATGTCCATGAGCCCTTTGGCCATCACACTGCCCTTGGCCTGGTTGTCCAGCAAACCGTCCACTTTCACGCGCAGGCTGCCATCGCTGACCAGGCTGCCGGCCTGGCTGTTGTCCAGGCTCGCCGACGTGACTTGCAGGCGCTGGGCGGCACCAAGGGTGCCCGCCTGGTTTGCCAGTGCGCCCTGGATCGCCAGGTCGAGGCTGACATCGCCCATCACCTGACCGTTGTGGTTGTTCAAGGTCATGGCGTTGACCACGCTGGCGCCGGCACTCGAGACTTCGCCGTCGACGTTGAGCAGGTCACCGGCCAACGCCAGGCTCAGGTCTTTCGAGCTGCTGAAAACGCCCTCGCTGTTGTCCAGGCTCGCCGCTTGAGCCGTGAGCCCGGCCGCAGAAACCTGGCCGTTGCGGTTGATCAACGCCTGATCGATCTTGAGGTCCAGCGCCTGGTCGCTCAGCACTTTGCCGTCGGTGTTATCCAGGCTTTGCGCGGCCAGGGTGAACGCCTGTTTGCTGGAGATCTCGCCGCTTTGGTTGGCGACCGTCGCCAGGTTCTTGAGCAACAGCTGGCCTGGCGCACTGATCAAGCCTGCGGCGTTGTTCAGGTGGCCTTTGTTCAGGTCCAGGGTCAGCGCACCCGTGCTGTAAAGCTGGCCACCGCCGCGCTGGTCAAGCCCGGTGATGCTGGCGGTGAGGGTGTTGGCGCTGGCGATGCGACCCTGTCCACGGTTGTCCACCTGCCCTGCCGCCAGGTTGAGGCGCTCGGCGCTGGTCAGCCGTCCGCCCTGCTGGTTGTTGAAAGCGCCGGTGGTGACCTGCACGGCACCGTCACCGATGATTTTCCCGCCCAGGTTGTCGAGGCTGGCGCTGGTCAAGGTCAAGGCGACCGCGCTGAGCAACTCGCCTTTCTGGTTGCTGATCGCGCCCGAGGTGGTCAGTACCAGCGGTGCGGCGCTGCTGATACGCCCGCTGTCATTGGCCAGGCTGGCCGCATGCAGGTTCAGGTCGCCATCGCTGCGCAACGCACCTTGTTGGTTATTCAGGTGATCGCTCAAGGTGATGCCGAGGCTGCGCTTGGCGTACAGGCTGCCCTGGGCGCTGTTGTCCCATTGCGCGGCGTTCAGGTTGAGCGACTGCTGCCCGGAGATGATGCCCTTTAGCTGGTTGTTCAAGCGCTGCAGGGTCAACTGCATGTCGCCGTTGGCCAACAGGCGCCCGCCGGCGCTGTTGTCGAACTGCTGGCCGGTGAGCGTCAGGTCGGTGACGCTGGAGACTTCCCCGGCGCGGTTATCCAGCGTGTCCACCGCCAGGGTCATGGCCTGGCCTGAGTTGAGCAGGCCGCCGTCACGGTTATCCAGCGTGGTGCCGTTGACCTGCAATTGCCCCACCGCCGCGACGCTGCCGCCACGGTTGTCGAATTGGCCGACGCTCAGGTTCAGGTGGTTCTTGCCGGTAATACGGCCTTTGGCCTGGTTATCCAGGCTGGCAGCCGTCAATTGCAGCTGGGTAGTGGCGGCCAACAGCCCCGCCTGGTTGAGCAACTGACCGCTGATCAACGCATTCAGGACACCGTCGCTGGTGAGTTTGCCCTGGCTGTTGTCAAGGCTACCGGCGCTCAGGTTCAAGACCTGGCCCGTGACAAGGCGGCCGTTGCGGTTGGCTACCGCGCCCGAGTGCTCAAGGGTGAGCCGGTTGTCGCCCTGGATCAGCCCCTGGCTGTTGTCCAGCGACGCCCCCGTGAGGGTGGTACTTGCGCCGAGGATTTCGCCCTGGCGGTTGTCGAGTGCCGTGTCGACCTGCGCCGTCAGGTTGTCGCGGACCTTGAGCGAGCCCTCGGCATTCACCAGGCGATCAGCGCGCAAGTCCAGGCCAGTGGCGGAAACCAGGCCCTTGGTATTGTCCAGGGCCTTGGCAATGCGCACGATCAACCCTTGTTCGCTGAGCAACTTGCCGGCGCGGTTATCCAGGCTCTCGGCGCTGAACCTCAGCGCCTGGGTACTGGAGATTTCGCCGCCCTGGTTATCCACGCTGGCCAGGTTGTTCAGCAGCAGCGCACCCGGGGCATGAATCAAGCCGCCCTGGTTGTTCAGGTGGCCGTGGTTGAGGTCCAGGCTCACACCCGCCTGGCTGTAGAGGCGGCCATCGTTGTGTTGGTCGAGCCCCGTGACGGAGGCCGTGAGTTGCTGCTGGCTGGTGATGCGCCCGCCGGCACTGTTGTCTACCGGCCCGGCCGTGAGCACCAGGGTGCCATCGCTGTTGAGCGTGCCTTGAGCGTTGCCCAACGCGCCCTTGGCCGACACGGCCAGTTGTTGCTTGGAATAGAGTTTGCCGCTGCTGTTATCCAGGCTGGCCGCCGTGATGTCCAGCGCCTGGGCGCCAAACACCAGGCCCTGACGGTTATCCAGGGCACCAAGGCTGGTGAGGTTCAGCGTGGCATCGCCCTGGAGCAAGCCCTCGCGGTTATCCAGGGAGCCGGTATTGACCGAGGCGGTGCGCGCCAGCAGTTTACCGTTGCGGTTGTCCAGCGCAGCGTCGACCTGCACCGCCAGGCCGTCAGTCGCACTGAGTGTGCCGCCGAGGTTGTCCAGGCTGCCGGCGCGTAGGTCCAGCGCCTGGGCGGACAGCAGGCCCAGGGTGTTGTCCAGGGCGCGCGCAATTCGCAGGGTCAGCGCCTGTTCACTGAGGACCTTGGCGTTGCGGTTGTCCAGCGTATCGGCGGCCAGGGTAAACGCCCGGCTACTGGAGATTTCCCCGCCCTGGTTGGCGACGCTGTTGAGGTTGCTCAACCGCAATTGACCCGGTGCGGTGATGGCGCCGCCCTGATTGTTCAGATGACCACGATTGAGATCCAGGCTGACGTCGCCCTGGCCGAACAGGCGACCATCGTTGTGCTGGTCCAACCCCGTCACGCTGGCGCTGAGCGACTGCCCACCGCTGACGCGCCCACCGTCGCTGTTATCCACCTGGCCTGCCTTCAGGCTCAATTGGGCATCACCACGCAAGCGTCCCTGCTGGCTGTTGTTCAGGGCACCGTCCAACGCCAGGTCGAGATTCTGGTTGGCATACACGCTGCCCTGGCGGTTATCCAGGCTGGCCGCGTTGATTTTCAAGACGCCGACCGCTGCGAGGTTGCCGTTGCGGTTATCGAGCGTGGTGCCGGCGAGGGTCAGGTCGGCTTTGCTGCTGATGCGTCCCTGGCGTTGATTATCCAGACTGCCCAGGTTCAGGCGTAGGTTACCGGTGGAAGCCAGCAAGCCAGCCTGGTTGAGCAACTGCCCGGCGATCACGGCGGTCAGGGCGCCGTCGCTGGTCAGCGTGCCTTCGCTGTTATCCAGGCTGGCGGCATTGAGGGTGAAGGTCTCGCCGGCCGCCAGGGTGCCGTGCTGGTTGATCAGGGCAGCGCTGCTGAGGGCTACACTGCGATCGCCTTGGGCGCGCCCTGCGCTGTTGTCGAGTGAACCGGCGGTCAACGCCAGGTCATTGGCCAGTAACTCACCGCTGCGGTTATCCAACAGCCCATCGACGCCGAGGTTCAACGCGGTACGCGCAGACAATTTGCCGCCCTGGTTGCTCAAGCTCCCAGCCCTTGCGTCGAGGCTTGTGGCCGACACCAGGCCTTTGGCGTTCGCCAGCGCACGGGCGATACGCACGGTCAGGGCCTGCTCGCTCAAGACCTTGCCCAGGGTGTTATCCAGGCTGTCCGCTTGCAGGCTGAAGCCGGTGGCGCTGGAAATTTCCCCGCCCTGGTTGTCGACGTTGTTGAGGTTATTCAACAGCAGCGACCCCGGTGCGTTGATCAATCCACCCTGGTTGTTCAGATAGCCGCGATTGAGGTCCAGGCTCAAGTCGCCCTGGCTGTAGAGACGACCGTCGTTGTGCTGGTCCAGGCCGGTCACATTCGCGCTGAGGCGCTGGCCGTTGATGCGCCCGCCGCTGCTGTTATCCAGCAACCCGGTGCGCAATTGCAGGGCGCCGCCGGCGCTGAGTTGGCCGCCCTGGTTGTTCAGGTCGGCGCTGTTCAGTTGCAGGTCGGTGCCTGCGCTGAACAACCCGCTCTGGTTAAGCAGGTGACCGGCAATGGCGGCGGTCAACGCGGCATTGCTGGTGAGCTTGCCAAGGGTGTTGTCGAGGCTGGCCGCAGTGAGTTGCAGGGTCTGGCTGCTTGCCAGGGTGCCATTGCGATTGCTCAGGTCGCCGCTGTTGATCTTCAGCAGAGTGTCGCCCTGTATCCGACCTTGGGCGTTGTCCAGCACGCCCGCCGTGAGCCGCACATCGCGGCCCAGGATTTCGCCATTGCGGTTGAGCAGTGTGGCGTCGACGTCGTGGGTCAGGCCGTTCTGCGCCACCAGATGACCGTCGCTGTTGTCGAGATTGCCGGCGTGTACCTGCAACGATGCGGCGCTCACCCGGCCTGCAGCGTTATTCAAGGCCTGGGCAACGGCCAGCATCAGCGACTGCTCGCTCAAGACCTTGCCGCCGCCGTTGTTCAAGCTGCCCACATTGACCTGGCTCGCACCGACAGCACTGACGTTGCCGCCACGGTTATCCAGCATCCCCGTGACCCGAGCGTTCAGCGCAGCGCGACTGTTCAGGCTGCCGTTCTGGTCATTGACCAGGCCGGCGGCATCGATTTGCAGGCCGGCGGCCGCAATCAGCCCCGCACCGTTATTCAAGACCTGGGCAATCTGCAGGGTCAGCCCCTGGTCGCTGAGCAGCTTGCCGGCCGCGTTATCGACCGTGCGTGCGGCGACGGTAAACGCCCGCGCACTGGAAATCTCACCTTGGCGGTTATCCACGCTGTTGAGGTTGCCAAGGGTCAACTGCCCAGCGGCGTTGATCAGCCCGTTGCGGTTGTCCAGGTGACCCTGGTTGAGGTTCAGGCTCAAGTCGGTGTTGCTGTATAAACGCCCGCCGTCGTGTTGATCGAGGCTGCCGAGATTCGCGTTCAAGCCTTGAGCGCTGGCGATCCGACCAGCGCCGCTGTTATTCACCGCACCCGCCGTCAGGTCCAGGGCCTGGCCGCTGGTGAGCGCCCCACCCTGCTGGTTATCCAGCGCACCGACCTTGACCGTCGCGTTGCCGCTGGACTCGATACGGCCCTGCTGTTGGTTGGCCAGGCTGCCACTGAGTTCAACAGCGAGCGTGCCTTGGCTGGTCAGCGATCCTTGTTGGCTGTTGTCCAGGGAAGCGGCATTCAACTGCACGGCCTGGTGCGCAGCGATCCGCCCGGTCTGGTTGTTGATGGCGGAACTGGCATTCAGGTTCAAGGTTTGCCCGGCCGACACCAGGCCTGCCACGTTATCCAGCATCGCCACCTGCAAGCTGGCCTGGCCAAGGCTCGACAGTTCGCCGTTGCGGTTGATCAACTGGCCGACCGTTGCCGTCAGTGCTGCGCTGCTGGTCAACAGGCCGCCCTGGCTGTTGAGCAACTGCCCCGCGTTCACGCCGAGGCTGCCGGCGCTCAAGATTCGGCCCTGGTTCTGGTTGTCCAGGCTCGTGGCGCTCAGCTGCGCATTGCGCTGAGCGCTCAAGGTGCCGCCTTGGTTGGTGAGTTCGCCGGTGTCGAGGCTGAGGTCGCGACTGGCAATGATGGTCTTGCCGGTATTGTCGATGGCTTGGGCTGTCAGGCGCACATCACCCTGGGCATTGCGGCTGTTGTCGGGGTTGACGCCGGCTTCGATAATCCCGCTGTTGGTCAATCGCCCGCCCGCGTCCAGCGTGAGGCTGTCCTTGGCGGCCAGGGTTTGTTGGTTGGTCAGTGCGCCTTGGGTTTTCACCGACAAATCGGTGCCGGCATACACTGCGCCCTTGGCTTGCACACTGGCCGCATTGACCGCCAGCGCCGTACCGGCGGAGGTCTGCCCCATGATCACATTGCCTGCGGCGTCAATCCGAATATCACCACCGGCCACCATGTCGCCCGACAACCGCACGCCAACACCGGCCTCGGTGCCGATCAGCTTGACCGCGCCGACATACATCCCACCCAGCGCCGACGAGTCGATGGCCAGGTCCGGTGCCTGGCTGCCATCCGCTGCGCGCGCGGTGGCATTCAAGGTGCGTGCGTCCACATCGTTGCGACCGGCGACGATGGTGAGTTTTTTCGCCTGGATCTGCGCATTGATCGTGGTGGCGCGGGTGATGATTTCGAACTGGTCGACATTGCTCGCATTCAGGCCGGCGCCTTCGATGGCAACAGTGCCTTGGTCAACCTGATAGCGGTTGATCTGGCCGTTTTCGATCACGGCCTTGCCGGTGGTCAGCGTGGCTTGCGGGGTGTTGATGAAACCGCAGCCATTGCAGCTGATGCCGTAGGGGTTGGCGACAATCACATGGGCCGACTGCCCCGCCACTTCGGTATAGCCGCGCAACTGGCTAGGGCTGCCGCCGTTGACCTCATTGAGGATGACGTTGGCGGCGCTGCCGTGGAAATTCGGGTTGCCGACGATGATGCCGCCCAACTGGGTGGACTGGGTGCGGTCGGTTGCGTTGTTGAGGATCACCCCGTTGGCACCGACGTTGTAGTCATGAAACTGGTTGTGCGACAGGCCGTTGGCGTTGGGGGCGGCAATGTTGACAATCGGCACGCCATTGCCCGCTTGCGCGAGCGTGGTGCCGGGCGCACTGACCACGATGCCGTCTGCCTGAGCCAGCAGCGGTTGCCAGAACATGGCGTTGGCCAGGATCAACGCCAACCCACGTTTAGGCAGCCCCAGGAAGTGGGTACGGCTTTTTACGGCAGCAGAAGGCTGGCGCGCGAGGAAGGCGAACTGGCGAACGTCCATGTCATGTCTCGTTGCCCGAAGGCGGTAAAAAATTTAAAGAAAGAAATCCAGTCGGAAATAGATCGGCGCTTCACGCTCAGTGATGGCGGCCGGTCGTTCCAGAGAGTGGGCAAAGGTCACGCTGGCGGCGACGTTCTTGCCACGGGCAAACAGCTCTACCGAGTTACTGCTCATGCGCCCATGCTGCTCGGCGTTGTAGCGGTCGCGGCTGATCACGCCCTGGTCGTAACCCAGGCTGGTGCCGTACTCACTGAGCACCGGCTGCAGCCAGGCCCAGGTCACCGGTCGGCTCCAGCGCAGGTCGTTGCGCCAGTAACCGCCACTGTCGCCGGCGAGCATCTGGTCTTTGTAGCCGCGGATCGACGACTGCCCGCCCAGGCTCATGCGCTGTGGGCTGAACAGCACGTCTTCGCTGTGCTGGCCGGTCATCAGGCTGCTGAAGCTCAATGACTCGCCCCACAACTTGAAGGGGTACAGGTAGCTCAGCGTGGCGGTGTATTTGCGGTAACGCGCATCGGCTTGGCCGGGTTTTGGATGATGATTGGCCTGGGCATCGAATGCACCAATACCGTCTTGCATGCCCAGGTCGATGTTGAGAAACGACTCACCGATACGTCGCCCGTGGTTGATGCCGAACTGGGCTTCGCTGAGACGGTTGCTGCTCACGGCGAGCTTGCTGTCTTCAATGAAATTGTTCGTGCGCAGGTAGGCCACGCCGGTGCTCAGGGAGGTTTTACTAAGGGCGTCGCGGTGGATCACGCGTTCCAGGCGTAACTGGTGGTTCTGGCTGTCGCCGGTCTGCTTGAACTTGAAGTTGTTCGCCTCGGCCCGGGAGCGGTATTCGCTCTCGGTGTAGCTGTAGGTGAGGTTCCACCAGCCGAATGGCAAGCTGTAGTTGAGCATCGAATTGCGCGAGGTTTTCTGGTGGTCGCTGACCGCGTCGTGACCACCACGCAACGACAGTTGGTCCGCCAGGCCCAATGGATTGTCCCAATCCAGGCTCGCGCCCCACTGCTGCTCGCCGGTACTGCGCTGGCCGCCGTTATGCCGCGACAGGCCCACACGCCAAGGCTTCTGCGGGGTGTTTTTGACCAACACATCGCTACCGCCCACCGCCTTGCCCGGCGCCAGTTCCATCTGCGCCTGGTTCGAGGGCAGACGGTTGAGCTGGTCGACCATCTGCTCGATTTCGCGCAGGTTGAGCAGCTCACCGCTCTTGCCCGGGAAACTCATCGCCAACTGGCGGTCGGTGATGCCGCTGCCCTCGGCGCCCTTCAAGCTTTCCAGCTTGCCCTCGACCACCTGGATCTTGAGGTGGCCGCTGGAGAGATCCTGCTGTGGCAAGTAGGCGCGGCTGGTGACCAGGCCTTTGGCCAGGTAGCGGTCAGTGATGACCTTGAGCACTTCATTGAGCTGGGGCACGCCAAGGCATTGGTCGATGTAAGGCTTGATCAGGCGGTTGCGTTCGCCTTCGGACAACGCTTCAGCGCCGGAGAGCTCAATGGCTTTGATCGGGAAGCAACGAGTGTCGGCAGGCCCTGTGGGCGTCGTAGGCGTCGCGGATTTACCCGGCAATTCCTTGAGATCCTCAAGCCGCCGCTGCTGCTCTTCGAGCAGGCGGTCCTGGCGATCACGAATCAGGTCGGTGATACCTGGAGCAGCCTGCTGTGTGGCGGCTTGCGCCCACCCGCCCGCGCCCAGGCAAAAAAAAGCGGACAGCAGGCTGAGCCTGGTCCGGCGTGCAAAACGCCACATCGATTAGATCCCTCTACATGGCTCAGTGCCATCATTCGGCGGCGATAATAGGGTGGCGATATAGTGGCGTCAATTAAATGTGCATCCCCGCTTCACGGCCACAGATCCCCTGCCCGTCCTTGAGTCCGTTTAAAGAACAGATCATTGGATCCACTGAAACCCAATTGACCGATAATCGCCCAATATATAACCGCATTAGCGTTGACCTATCCAGCCAGCCGCCCATTTAATGGATCCATTAAATAAAAATAACGCGTTGCCTGGAGAGTCGTCATGTACCCCAAGAACACTTGGTACGTCGCCTGCACCCCTGATGAAATTGCGCAAAAGCCTTTGGGCCGACAGATCTGCGCTGAAAAAATGGTGTTTTATCGTGGCCTGGATGGCGCCGTAATGGCGGTCGAGGATTTCTGCCCGCATCGCGGTGCCCCGCTTTCGCTGGGGTATGTCGAGAACGGCAACCTGGTCTGCGGCTATCACGGCCTGGTGATGGGCTGTGATGGCAAGACGGTGGAGATGCCGGGGCAGCGCGTACGCGGGTTTCCCTGCAACAAGACGTTTGCGGCCGTCGAGCGCTACGGTTTCATCTGGGTCTGGCCGGGCGATCAGGCCCTGGCCGATCCCGCGCTGATCCCACATCTGGAATGGGCCGTGAGTGATGAGTGGGCCTATGGCGGCGGGTTGTTCGAGATCCAGTGTGACTACCGCCTGATGATCGACAACCTGATGGACTTGACCCACGAAACCTACGTGCATGCCTCCAGTATCGGCCAGAAGGAAATCGACGAAGCAGCGCCCGTGACCAGCGTGGAAGGCGACGAAGTCATCACCGCCCGGCACATGGAAAACATCCTGGCCCCGCCGTTCTGGCGCATGGCCCTGCGCGGTAACAACCTCGCCGATGATGTGCCCGTGGACCGCTGGCAGATCTGCCGCTTCACCCCGCCCAGCCATGTATTGATCGAAGTCGGCGTGGCCCATGCCGGCAAAGGCGGCTACCACGCGGCCGCCGAGCACAAGGCGGCGAGCATTGTGGTGGATTTCATCACCCCGCAGACCGACACCTCGATCTGGTACTTCTGGGGCATGGCGCGCAACTTCAAGCCCGACGATGAGGCACTGACCGCGAGCATCCGCGAAGGCCAGGGCAAGATTTTCAGCGAAGACCTGGAAATGCTCGAGCGCCAGCAACAGAACCTGCTTGCCCACCCGACGCGCAATTTGCTCAAGCTGAATATCGATGCCGGCGGCGTGCAGTCACGCAAAATTCTCGAACGCCTGATTGCCCGGGAACGCGCGGTCGAACCTCACCTGATCAGCACAACCACCGCCTGAATAACCCCAACGCAGGAAGGACTGAACATGATTGATGTGGTGGTGGTATCGCGTAACAACGAAGCCCAGGACATTTGCAGCTTTGAACTAGCCAGTGTCGATGGCAACCCATTGCCGGCGTTCAGTGCCGGCGCGCACATTGATGTGCACTTGCCGGACGGGCTGATCCGTCAATACTCGCTGTGCAATCACCCTGAAGAACGTCATCGCTACCTGATCGGCGTGCTCAAGGACCCTGCCTCACGAGGCGGTTCGCGCAGCCTGCACGAACAGCTGCAGCCAGGCGCCCGCCTGAGCATCAGCGCACCGCGCAACCTGTTCCCACTGGTGCACCACGCCCGACGCAGTGTGTTGTTTGCCGGGGGGATTGGTATCACCCCGATCCTGTGCATGGCCGAACACCTCGCCCAGGCGGGTGCCGACTTCGAATTGCATTACTGCGCCCGTGCCAGCGAACGCGCAGCGTTTGTGCAGCGCCTCAAGGCGTCGCCGTTTGCCGAGCGGGTGTTCCTGCATTTTGACGAACAGCCCGACACGGCCCTAGATATCGCCCAGGTGCTGGCGGCCCCCGCAGACGACGTCCACCTGTACGTGTGCGGCCCGGGCGGGTTCATGCAGCATGTGCTCGACAGTGCCCGCGCCCTGGGCTGGCAGGACAGTTGCCTGCATCGCGAATACTTCTCGGCGGCGCCGGTGGACAGCCGCCTCGACGGGCGGTTTTCGGTGCAAATCGGCAGCAGCGGCGAGGTCTTCGAAATACCGGCCGACCAGAGTGTGGTGCAAGTGCTGGAGAGCCATGGCATCACGATTGCCGTGTCCTGTGAACAGGGGGTCTGTGGCACCTGCTTGACCCGCGTGTTGGACGGCGTACCGGAGCACCGCGATCTGTTCCTCACCGAGCAGGAACAGGCGCTCAACGACCAGTTCACGCCCTGCTGCTCGCGCTCGAAAACCCCAATGCTGGTGCTCGATCTCTGAGGCGTGTCACGAGGCGGGCAAAATCACCTTCATGCGCGCGTCGGCGGTGGCTGAGCTGAAGGTGTCGGCATAGCGCAACGTCGCATTGGCGTGTTCGCGCATCAGCGCTTCGGCCCGTGCGCCCTGGCGATTGACCAGGGCGTCGAACACCGAGTGGTGTTGCATGTGCGCATAGTTGAAGCGGCGGTACTCGCGGACCATGTCCTCGCGATCCACCGCCAGTGCCGTCACCGAGGCGAATGGAAGGTGGTCATTGCGTGCCAGGGCATCGGCAATCGCCGGGTTATGGCTGCTTTCAACGATGACCAGGTGAAAGCGCATGTTCAGGTCGTGATAGACCTCAAGGTCGTCCTCGGTGACATACCCCTTGTCGAACAGTTGATCGCCTTCGACCAGGCAGCGCTCAAGCGCCCTGCGCGCGTCATCGGACAAGCCGCGCTCGGCGGCTTGACGCGCCGCCAGGCCCTCAAGCACACCGCGCACTTCGACCGCGCCGGCAATATCGCTGGGGCTGACCGACCGCACCTGATAGCCACGCCCGCCGAACGGCACCAGCAAGCCTTCCTGTTCAAGGGTACGGAATGCCATGCGCACGGGCATACGCGAAACGCCGAAGCGCTGCGCCGTGGGAATTTCCATCAGGCGCTCACCCGCCGCCAACTCTCCGCTGGCAATCATCTTGCGCAGTGCAATCAGCACCAATTGGCCGGGCTTGCTCATCCAGGCAACTTCCAGAAAACGTGGGTCGCCCCATAGTATCGCAAGTCGTCGGATCGCAAGTCGTCGTGCTGCAAGTCAGTGCAATCAGACGAACGCCAGCGCCGCGCGTGCCCCCTCGATTGCGCCCAGATGCTGGGCCAGCCGCGACGGCAGGTAATCGAAAAAGAACCCGGCGCTTTGCAGCTTGGCGTTACGCAACGGATCGCTTTCGGGTAATGCCCTGGAGACCCGCGCAGCCCGTGCCCAGGCGAAGGCCAACAGCGCTACGCCACACAACTGGAGGAAGTCCGGCGCGGCCCGATACGGGTATTCTCGGTCTTCGCCAGACCGCTCGCGTATGGCGCTCACCGCATCGGCCAAGGCATCGCAGAGACGGTCCAAGGCGGCGGCAAACCCTGCGCACTCAGCATGCTGCCGGCCCTGCCCGGCTTCAGCGCGCAGCTCGGCCAGCAACAAGCCAAACGCCTGGCCCTCATCCCCCAGCACTTTGCGCAGCAACAGGTCATTGGCCTGGATCTCATTGCTGCCCTCATAAATCATCGCGATGCGACTGTCACGCAGGGTTTGCTCGATACCGAACTCGGTGACATAACCGTAGCCGCCGAAGACCTGCAACGCGTTGCTGGCCTGGCGAAACCCCTGTTCGGTGAAAAACGCCTTGATGATCGGGGTCAGCAACGACGCCAACGCGGCCGCCGCCGGGTCCGGCCCCTGCTCAGCCTGATCGAGCAAGTGCGCGGCCCAGTAACCGATGGCGCGCAGGCCTTCGCTGGTGGTGCGCAACTCGAGCAACACGCGGCGCATGGCCGGGTGATAACGAATGGGGTCAGCGGCTTGCGCCAGCACTGTCGCGGGCCGTGACGGTGCGCGCATTTGCACGCGGTCAGCGGCGTACTGCCGGGCGTGCTGCCAAGCCGCATCGACGTGCCCCAAGCCTTGCAGGCCGACATGCAGGCGTGCTGAATTCATCATCACGAACATCGCTGCCAGGCCACGATGGGGCTCGCCGATCAACCAGCCCTGGGCGGCGTCGAACACCAGGGAGCAGGTGGCGCTGCCCTGGATACCCATCTTGTGCTCGATGCCCTCACAGCGCACGCCATTGGCCTGGCCATCGTCCAGGCACTTGGGCACCAGGAACAACGAAATACCGCGACTGCCGGGCGGCGCGTCGGGCAGACGTGCCAGCACCAGGTGCAGGATATTGGCGGTGAAGTCGTGCTCACCGCCGGAAATAAACAGCTTGCTGCCGCTCAGGCGATAGCTGCCATCCCCCTGGCGTTCGGCGCGACAGCGCAGCAAACCGACATCGCTGCCGGCCTGCGGCTCGGTCAGGCACATGGTCGGCAAGCTATGGCCGCTGATGATCTCGGGCAGATAACGCGCCTGCAACCACGGCGCCGCATGGGTCTTGAGGCACAGGTAGGCGCCGTGGGCAATGCCGGTGTGCATGGCCCAGGCGTGGTTGCTGGCATAGAGCATCTCTTGCACGGCGGCGTCGAGCACCTGCGGCAAGCCCTGCCCGCCCAGCGCCTCAGCACAGGCCAGCGCCGGCCAGCCGCCGTCGACATAGGCTTGATACGCCTGGGCAAAGCCGTCCGGGGTGCTCACCTGGCCCGTCTGCCAGCGGCAGCCCTGACGATCACCCGGGGCGTTCAAAGGTGCCAGCACGCCCTGGCTGAAGCGCGCGGCTTCCTCCAGCACTTGCAGCGCCAGCGGCAGGTCCAACGCCTCGAACGCCGGGTTGCGGCGCCACGCATCAGGCGCCTGCAGCCAATGTTCGAGGACAAATTGCATATCGCGCAGGGGCGCCTCATAGCTGGGCATCGGCCCACCTCATCGTGTGTGTTCCGCACGCAGCAGCGTGGGGTCTTCACCGCGATACAGCGCCTCGACTTTCGCCGCACGCCACTGCAATACCGCACGCTGGTTGATCGAGCCCTTGTCGGTGATTTCCCCGCGATCGATGGACGCCGGCTCGTCGAGCAGCGCAATCCATTCCAGGCGACTGGCATTGCCGGTGGCCTCGCGATTGAGGCGCTGCAACCAGTCGCCGAACCACTGGCGCACCGGCGCCGAGGCCAATACTTCGGTGTCGCTGGCCTCGGCGCTCAGGCCCGCCAGCCGACGACACTCGTAGAGCCTGGCGAACACCAGCGCACCCAGGCATTCACGGTCCGGCGCGGCAATCACCACATCCTGCACATAGGGCGAGCCTTCAAGCACGGCGCGATTGCGCAGCGGGCCGACGCTGACAAATACCCCGGAAGACAGCTTGAAGTCTTCGGCAATCCGCCCGTCGAACATCAGCCCCCATTGCGGTTGCCGGGGGTCGGCAAGCTTGAGCGCATCCCCGGAACAGTAATAACCCTGCTCATCGAACACCTCGGCGGTTTGCTCAGGCGCCCGCCAGTAGCCGGGCATAATGTGCGGTCCGCGAAAGCGCCCTTCGAACTTGCCGTCCAGCGGCACCAGCCGCACCTCGCAACCCGGCGCGGGCAAGCCGATGTAACCGGCCATCGACAACGGCCCGGTGGTGAAGGTGCAGGATGGCGCGGCTTCGGTCATGCCCAGCCCCGCCATCATGCGGATGCGCTCGCCGCAGTGCCGCTCGGCCACCCGGTCAAGCCGATCCCAGACACTTTGCGACAGGCCGGCGGCGGCGAAGAAGAACAGCTTCATGCGGGCAAAAAAGCACTCGCGCAACTCGGCGTCCTGTTCCAGCGCATTGACCAGTTCTTCCCAGCCCTTGGGCACCGTCAGGTACGCCGTGGGTGAGATCTCCTTGAGGTTGCGCAGGGTCTGGGCGAAGCCTTGGGCCGTGGGTTTGCCGTCGTCCAGGTAAAAGGTGCCGCCGTTGTAAAGCACGATGCCCACGTTGTGGCTGCCGCCAAAAGTGTGGTTCCACGGCAGCCAGTCCACCAGCACCGGCGGCTCCTCGCCAAACACCGGAAACGTCTGCAACAGCATTTGCTGGTTGGCGCACAGCATGCGCTGGGTGGTGATCACCGCCTTGGGCAACTTGGTCGAGCCCGAGGTGAAGAGGAATTTGGCGATGGTGTCGGGGCCGGTGGCGTTGAACGCCGCCTCGGCCTCGGCACCGCCGGGTGTTTGCAGCAGGCGCGCAAAGCTGACGTGGGTACGCCCCGGTACCTCGCCGCGCACACTGATCAGCGGTGTGTCGGCCGGCACTACCGCATCGATCGCACGCTGATACGCCGGCGCATCGCTGACAAACAGCAGCCCCGGTTGCAGCAGGTCGCATACATGCCGCAGCTTGGCGAAATCCTGGGACAACAATGAGTACGCCGGCGAAATCGGACAGTAGGGAATGCCGGCGTACATCGCGCCGAGGGCCATCTGCAAATGTTCGATATCGTTGCCTGACAGCAGCGCCAGGGGCTTGTGCGCCGACAGCCCGAAACCCAGCAGGCTCTGGGCGATGGCTCGCACGCTGTCGAGCATCTGCGCGTAGCTGACTCGGCGCCATTCACCGTCGGCCTGGCGCGCGGCGATAAACGTCTGCTCAGGCCGTACCTCGGCCCAATGCACCAGACGATCCAGCAAGCGCATCGGCAGCTCGGCCAATGGCTCCAGGGAGCGCATATGCAGCACGCCCTGTTCTTCAGTGACCTCGACCGGCGCATGGCCGATGGACACCGCGCGGTACTGCGGCGGGTGCGGCTCGGACTGAGGTTGCGGTCTGAATTCGGAACTCACAAGGATGCCCTCCATCAAGGCGGGTCAAACGCCCGCCTTTATTGTTATGTCGCGCAACGGACTCAGATCGGGTAGTGCCGTGGCCCGTTCTGCAACGTCACCCAGCGCAATTGCGTGAAGTGTTCGATGGAGGCTTTGCCGCCAAAGCTGCCATAACCGCTGGACTTGACGCCACCAAAGGGCATCTGTGCCTCGTCATGCACCGTCGGGCCGTTGATATGGCAAATGCCGGATTCCACCCGTTGCGCAAGCGCCAGGGCACGTCCGGTGTCGCGGCTGAAGATCGCCGCCGACAAACCGAACTCGGAATCGTTGGCCAGGCGCAGCAGCGCTTCGTCACCGTCACCGCGCAGCAACACCGCCACCGGGCCGAAGGACTCTTCGCGGTAGAGCCGCATGTGTTCGGTGACACCCTCGATCAGGGTCGGCTGCAGGATGCTGCCGTCCAACTGTCCGCCGGCCACCAGGCGTGCGCCCTGGCTC
This sequence comes from Pseudomonas palleroniana, assembly GCF_022836895.1. Lineage (NCBI taxonomy): Bacteria > Pseudomonadati > Pseudomonadota > Gammaproteobacteria > Pseudomonadales > Pseudomonadaceae > Pseudomonas > Pseudomonas palleroniana. The sequence goes on from NZ_CP092411.1 coordinate 3,795,929, forward strand.
AGGGCATCGTCGATCAGCGCCTTGATGCGCGTGCCGGCGCCGGCATCCACCAGCGAACCCAGCACCGAATCCGGCGCGGCAGGGTCACCGGCGCGCAGAGTTGCGAGTTTGGTCGCCAGCTTGGCGGTAAAGGCACCGGCGACTTTGGCATCGACAATCAGGCGTTCGGTGGACATGCAGATCTGCCCCTGATTGAAATACGCGCCGAAGGCCGCGGCCGCTACGGCAGCGTCCAGGTCGGCGTCATCGAGCACCAGCAACGGCGCCTTTCCGCCCAGTTCCAGCAGCGCCGGCTTGAGATGGCGAGCGCAGAGTTCGCCGACAATCCGCCCGACATGGGTCGAACCGGTGAAATTGACTCGCCGCACCGCCGGGTTGGCGATCAGCCGCTCGACAATCGCGGCCGCATCTGCCGGCGCATTGCTGATGACATTGACCACGCCATCGCCCAGACCGGCGTCCTGCAACACCTGGCCGATCAACCGGTGTACCGCCGGGCTTAACTCGGAAGCCTTGAGTACCACGGTGTTGCCGCACGCCAGCGGCATGGCAATGGCGCGAGTGGCGAGAATAACCGGAGCATTCCAGGGCGCGATGCCCAGTACCACGCCGCACGGTTGGCGCAGGGCCATGGCAAAGCTGCCAGGCACATCGGAGGGGATGACTTGGCCGGTGATCTGGGTGGTCATCGACGCGGCTTCGCGCAGGATGTTGGCCGCCAGGCGCACGTTAAAGCCATACCAGTTGGCCATGGCGCCGGTCTCACCGGCCGCAGCGATAAATTCAGCGCTACGCGCCTGCAATTGCTCGGCGGCCTTGAGCAGGCGGGTGCGACGTTCGTTGGGCGCCAGCGCGGCCCAGACGGGAAACGCGGCCTGGGCCGCCGCCACGGCGGCGTCGGCATCTTCCAGGGTGGCGGCGGCCACCCGCGAAACCACGGCACCGGTCACCGGGTTGCAACGCTCGAAGGTTCGACCGTCGCGGGCGGGGCACGACTGGCCGCCAATCAATAGGGGCACGTCCAGCATGGTGATTCCTCTTTATTATCTTTATCGGGAATACGTTCAAGCAGGGTGACGACAATGCGGCCCGCAGGCCGCACACCTCAGCGTTTATACGCCTGCAGGCCCGGCTTGATGCTCTTGTCGTCGAGGAATTGCTTCATGCCCTGCTCGCGTCCGCCTTCGGTGTCGAGCAAGCGTGACTGATCGAGCTTGGCGTAGAGGTAATCTTCGTTCTGCTCCCAGGTCAGTTCGCGGCAACGCTTGAAACCATGCTTGGCCGCGCGCAGCACCACCGGGTTTTTCTCCAACAGGTTGCGCGCCAGTTCAATGGTGACTTCGCGCAGTTGCGCCAGCGGCACGCTCTCGTTGACCAGGCCCATTTCAGCGGCTTTCTGCCCGCCGAAGGTCTTGCCGGTCATGATGTAGTACAGCGATTGACGATGGCCCACGGTGTCGGCCATGGCCTTGCTGACCAGGTTGCCCGGTGGGATGCCCCAGTTGATTTCCGAGAGACCGAAGGTCGCTTCATCGGCGCAGATAGCCAGATCGCAGGCCACCAGCGGGCTGAAGCCACCGCCGAAGCACCAGCCGTTGACCATGGCGATGGTCGGTTTGGCGTACATGCGCAGCAGCTTCCATTGCCATTGCGAGGCTTCACGGCGGATTTTTTCCTGGAGAATTTCCGGGCCGGCATCCACTTCGCGAAAGTATTCCTTGAGGTCCATGCCTGCGGTCCAGGCTTCACCGGCGCCCGTCAGCACCAGCACACCGGCGGCCGGGTCCTGCTCCAGGGTTTCCAGCACGTCGATCATTTCCCGGTTGAGGGTCGGGCTCATCGCGTTGCGTTTTTCCGGGCGATTGAGAATGACCCAGGCGATGCCTTGCTCGATCTCAACCTTGACAGTGGTCCAACGGCCTTCGTAATTGCTCATGGCGGTATGCTCTTGTTCTGGTGTGAAGATGGATTCGAAATTAAACCGCAAATATGGTTATGTCAATTAACTATTAATTTGAATAACCAATATTTCTCAAGGTGTGACCAGCGTTTTTTCCTACGACTTGAAAAGCTGTCGTAGCCAGGGCGCGTCAACCCCGGCAAACTAGATAGCCTTCTTAACCTCCATTTCCTGAGGATTGCACTGCCAATGGCCAAGCCCTCCACCCTCGCCGCCGCCCGCCAGGCCCCGCCCGACAACGACGAGGCACGGCCGCCGCTGGATTCAGCGCTGGACGATCTGATCGGTTATGCCATGCGCCGCGCCCAGCTCAAGCTGTTTCAGAACCTGATCGGCCGGCTGTCCGAGCATGACCTGCGCCCCGCCCAGTTCTCGGCCCTGGCGATCATCGAGCAGAACCCCGGGCTGATGCAGGCCGACCTGGCACGCGCCCTGGCCATCGAGCCACCGCAGGTGGTGCCCTTGCTGAACAAGCTGGAAAGCCGCGCCCTGGCCGTGCGCGTGCGCTGCAAACCGGACAAGCGCTCCTATGGGATTTTCTTGAGCAAGCCTGGCGAAGTCCTGCTCAAGGAACTCAAGGACATCGCCGCCCAGAGCGACCTGGACGCCACCGCCGCCCTCGACGCCGAAGAGCGTGCAGAGCTGCTGCGCCTGCTCAAGAAGGTGTACCAGGACGGCTGACCTACCAGAGCGCCACGGTGTAGAGCACCAGGAAGCGTGTCTGGTTTTCATCGCGAAACGCGGCGCCACCGGGGAAGTCGTTGCGGTAGATCGACTTGCGCGCCATCAGCCCGACGTTCTTCAGCGGGCCACTCTGGATCACGTAGCCCAGTTCCATCTGGAACTCACGCTCCTTGCGGTCCTGGGCGTTGAAGGCCGTCAATTCGATATTGTCGCCACGCACATACCGCAACCGGCTCTTCAAGCCCGGTAAGCCCGAGGCCGCGAAGTCATAGTCATAGATTGCCTGCCAGGTGCGCTCCTTGGCGTTGAGAAAGTCCGAACTCATGGTCAGTTCGCTCATGCCCATCAGCTCGGTCCCCGAGATATAGGGCGTGGCCGTGTCGCCGCTGGCGTGCATGTAGCCCAAGCTGAAACGATGCCCGCCGAGGCGATAGCCGAACAGCGCCGAGAGGTTGCGGTTGTCCACCTTACCGGCCTTGGCGCTGCCGTCTTCGCGGCTGAAAAAACTGCGCAGGTCGCTGGTCAGTACCCCGTCGCCCACTGGCAGGTTATGCAGCAGCGCGAAGGTGTCCTGCTGGTAGAGGTCCGCCACTTGCGCGTGATAAATCCGCAGGCTGAGGTCTTTATTGACCTGGTAATCACCGCCCAGATAGGCCAGGTGCGAGGTGGTTGCGGTGGCGTTGAACCGACGGTTGGGCGAGGCGATTGTCATGGCCTGGTAGTCGGTAGAATCGCGCTTGTTGATACGGTCGATGTAGCCGGTATTCAGGGTCAGCCCGTCGATATCCTTGGAACTCAAGGTCGTGCCGCGAAAGGTCTGCGGCAGCAGGCGCGACGGGCTGGCAAAGGCGAACGGCAGAAAGATCGACACGTCGCCGGCCTTCACCGTGGTTTGGGCAAACCGCAACTTGGCGGTCGGCGCCAGCCGCGAATATTCATCGGCAGCACGCTTGTCGCTGGCCGATACCGGCAATAACTCAGTGCCGCTGCGGTCTGGCGAAGAGTCGAGCTTGACCCCCATCAGCCCGCGCATATCCAGGCCAAAGCCCACGATACCTGGGGTGTACCCCGATTCCAGGTTGAGGATAAACGCCTGCGCCCATTCGCGGGCGGCGGTCTTGGCGCCGTCGTCCTTGTAGTCACGGTCCAGGTAGTAGTTGCGTAGCGTCAGGGTGGCATGACTGTCGTCGATAAACCCCGCCGCCCACGACGAGGTGGGTAGAACACTCAACAGCAGCAGCGCACTGATCAGGCGTGGCGTGCGGTTCGACACACGGCAGGCCGCCGCGACAGCGCCCGTGGGGAGTTTTTGCATGTTCGATGTCCATTTTTTGTTGTTGTTTTTGGGGTGACACGCGCTCGGCCAACCGGCTTCGCCAACAGAGAATGGAAACAGCTGACAGCACTCGTCAACCGCGACTGACCGATAATCGAACGTTAATAAAACTATCTAATTTCATTCTCCCCACGCGTTCTCAGCGCAAACGATTGAGATAGAGGGCTTGCTTGTCGATACCCGTGGCAAGCTCGCCGTCGTAGTTTTTTTAGTTATATTTGTTATCTTGATTACCAGCAGCCTACCGGCTCGCACCACAACAAAAACAACAATGAGGTTTGCCCATGGACAGTCCATCGCGTCGTTCGACGCTGACTATCGCGTTGTGCTTTATCGTTGCGCTGATCGAGGGTTTCGATCTGCAGGCCGCCGGCACCGCTGCCGCCGGGTTGCGGCAGAGTTTTGCGCTGGACCCGAAAATGCTCGGCTGGGTCTTCAGCGTCGGCATCATTGGCTTGCTGCCGGGGGCGTTCTTCGGTGGCTGGGTCGCCGACCGCATCGGCCGCAAGAAAATCCTGGTCAGTGCCGTACTGCTGTTCGGGCTGTTTTCCCTGAGTACTGCGTTTGTCGAAAGCTATTGGAGCCTGTTGCTGGTGCGCTTTCTTACCGGCCTGGGCCTGGGCGCCGCGCTGCCCAACCTGATCGCGCTGTGTGCCGAGGCGGTCAGCGAAGGCAAGCGTGGCACTGCGATCAGCGTCATGTACTGCGGCGTGCCACTGGGCGGCGCACTGGCCGCCGTGGTGGCGATGTTTTCCAGTGAACACTGGCAAACCACGTTTATCATCGGCGGCCTGGCGCCCTTGCTGGCCGTGCCGCTGATGATCTGGCTGCTGCCTGAATCCAATGCCTTTCGCCAACAGTCCGGGCAAGCCCGCAGCCTGCGCCCCTCCACCGGCGAGGCACTGTTCGGCGAAGGGCGCGCACGCACGACCCTGGCGTTATGGCTCAGTTACTTCTTCACCCTGACCGTGATGTACATGCTGCTCAACTGGCTGCCTTCGTTGCTGATGGAACAGGGCTTCAGCAAACCCCAGGCGGGCTTGGTGCAGATGCTCTTCAATATCGGCGGCGCCCTCGGCTCGTTGCTGGGCGGGGTGCTGCTGGACCGCTGCAACGCGCTGAAAGTGGTGGTGTGCGTGTACACCGGGTTGCTCGCCGCACTGGCCGGGGTCGGCCTGTCGGTGGGGATTGTGCCCATGGCCATTGCCGGCTTTGCCGCCGGGTTGTTCGTGATGGCCGCCCAATTGGTGCTGTATGCCAGCGCCCCACCCGCCTACCCCACCGCCGTGCGTGCGACCGGCGTGGGGGCGGCCGTGGCCATCGGCCGGCTGGGCTCGGTGGCCGGGCCGCTGGCGGCCGGTCAACTCCTCGCGGCAGGCGCCGGCACTCCCGGCGTGCTGCTGGCGACGTCCCCCGGCGTGGTGATCGCCGCACTTACCATCATCAGCGTGATGCTACGTGCGGCGCCACAGGGCCTGCCTGGCACCCCCGCCGCTAAAACCGGTGCAGCCAGTTAAACACCAGCTTGTTGCCCTGGGTGCGGTTTTGCGCATGTTGCTCGAAGTACGCGTTCACCGACAGGATATTTTCCTTGTTGAACGCGTACATCATGCCTGGACCGATGGCCCAGACCTTTTCTCGACGCCCACTCACCGCATGCCCATCCACCTCGGTGTCGGTGATCTGCTTCAACCAGTAGCCATTCAAGCCCAGGCTCAATTGCGCGTCGATGGCGTACTGCAGCGTCAGGTTGGCATGCAGTGCCTGCCCGGCCTGGGTGCTGGAGGCATCTCCAAAGCCTGCCTGCGGCTGATCATTCTTGCCATTCCACAGGTACATGAAACGCCCACTCGCCGACCACTTGGGGCTGAACCAGTATGTCGCCGCGTAGTAGGGGTTGAATGACCAGAAATGGCTGCCGGGGTTGATCGAGCGATTGCGGTCGTAAGCGCCCACCGGCACCGTCACATCCGCCTCGACCCGCTGGGTCAACCACGGGCTGCCATCGGCTCGGGTCACTGTCGCCAGTTGCAGGAATGCGCCCAGCGTGACATCGCCAAACCCGGCCCGGGAACTGAGCGCCGCGTTGTTCAAGCCATCCTCCACCGACACATGGGCCAGGGAGGTATTGATCAGGGTAAATCCTGGCATCGCGCCATTGGCCAGGGGCTGGCCGACGTAGATGATCTGCGTGGTGGGCGCCACCACTTCCAGGTCCTGCCGGGGCAACGCGAGCTTGTTGCCATGGGCATCATTGAAGCGGCTCGCACGCGAGTACGTGAGGTATTCCTCCAGGTACCAACCGGGTCCGGCAGGCGCGGGTGAGCCGTCATAGAAGCTGGTGGTCCCAAGGTTCAGGCCGGGTAAGTCGTAAGCATGAGCGGTCGCTGACAACGCGACCCATGTCACGGCCGCAACCGGCCGCAAGATAGGCTTGAGCATCTTGTATGTCCTGTATTTTTGTTGTTGTTCAAGACCCCCGGCACGGCGCTGCCGCACCGGGGTGCAACGCTGTGGCAATGCCTACAGGTAAGTGGCGGCCAACCCGCCATCCACCGGCAGATTGACCCCGTTGACCCAACGCGCCGCGTCCGAGCAAAGGAACGCGATCACTGAGGCCACCTCATCAGCCAAGGCCGGGCGGGTCATGCGCTGGCTGTCCTCGGCCACCCGCTCTGGCCCGAGCATGCTGACGAAATCCCCCAGAATCGGGGTGAACACCGGCCCTGGCGCGACACAGTTGATACGCACCCCGTGATCGCGAAACCAGGCTTGGGATTGCTGTGCACTCCAGACGATCAGCGCTTCCTTGAAGTACTGATAGCAGCTGCCCTGCTCCACCGGATTGGCCGCCAGCCACTGCTGCCCGGCCCTGAAGCTCTCAGTCGCGGCCAGCGCTTTGTGCAGCGCCAAGCGCTGCGGCCACTGCGCGCCGAGCACCGAGGCGACGTTGACGATGCTGCCGCCCGCCGGCATGCGTGGCAGCAGCGCTTGGGTGAGATGGCGCAACCCCAGGTAGTTGACCTCCGCCACCGTTTGCACCGGCGCCGTACCGGGCACACCGGCAATATTGCACAGCGCGTCAACCCGCGTCGGCAAGCGCGCCACCAGCGCGTCGATGCTCGCGGGATCGCTCAGGTCAGCCTGGAAAAATCCAGCCAGCGTCAATTGGGGTTCATGGCGATCGACGCCCAGTACCGTGGCGCCCTGGAAGCGCGCCAATCGCGCCACTTCCGCTCCAATGCCCGACGCGACGCCGGTGACGATCAAGGTTTTGTTGTACAGGTGCATGTTCAAGCCCTCTTATTGTTGTTTAGGCAGGTGCGAGCCAAGGCTCAGAAGGGATAGGCCGGCGGCGTGTTTTTCACCGTGACCCATTGCCATTGGCTGTATTCGTCCCAGTCAGCCGGCCCGCCAACGCTGCCGCCATTGCCCGATGCGCCGCGCCCACCGAAAGGGTTGATGCACTCATCCGCCACGGTCTGGTCGTTGATATGCAGCAGGCCGCAGTCCAGCCGCTCGCCGATGGCCATGGCGCGCCCCACCGAGGGCGAGAGGATGGCCGCCGAAAGCCCGTACTCGGTGCGGTTGGCCAGCTCGATGGCCTCCTCATCCGTGGCAAAGCTGACCACCGTCGCCACCGGGCCGAAAATTTCGTCTTCAAAGGCGCGCATACCCGGCCGTACGCCACTGAGCACCGTGGGTTGGTAAAACAGCTGGTCATAATCGCCGCCCGCCTCCAGCTTTGCGCCCGCCTGCAGGCTGTCGTTGACGATCTCGCGCACGCGCTGCAATTGGCGCAGGTTGATCAAGGGGCCGAGCGCTGCTTCACCGCGCGCAGCGTTGCCCACAGTCAGCGCACGGGCCTTGTCCACCAACTTGCGCGTCAGGCTGGCGGCGATGGACTCATGCACCAGCACCAACCCGGTCGCCATGCAGATTTGCCCCTGGTGCAGCCATGCTCCCCAGGCGGCGTTGCTGGCGGCCAGGTCGAGGTCGGCGTCTTCGAGAATGATCAACGGGTTCTTGCCGCCCAGTTCCAGCGCGACTTTTTTCAGGTGCCGGCCAGCCACCTCGGCGACTTTGCGCCCCGCTGCCGTGGAGCCGGTAAACGCGATCATCCGCACGTTGGGGTCGCGGCACAGCGCCTCACCTGCCGCTGCGGCGCCGGGCAACACATGCAGCAAACCCTTGGGCAAGCCCGCTTCTTCGAACAGCCGGGCGATCAGAAAACCACCGCTGACCGGGGTCTGCGGATCGGGCTTGAGCACCACCGCATTGCCCGCCGCCAGGGCCGGTGCCACCGAACGCAGCGACAGCACCAAAGGAAAGTTGAACGGGGAAATCACCCCGACCACGCCATGGGGCTGGCGCCGAGCATAGGACAAGCGCCCCGCCGCGCTGGGCAGTACCACGCCGTGGGGTTGGGACAGCAAGCCCGCCGCCTGATGCAGCAGCACGATCGCTTCGCGCACTTCGTGCTCGCCCTTGAACAGCGCGGCGCCGGTTTCCCGGGCGACATACAGCGCCAGTTCGGCGAATGACTGTCGGGCCACCTCGGCCGCCTTGCGAAACACCTCGGCGCGCTCCCGTGGGCCGAGCGCGGCCCATGCCGGCTGGGCCAGGGCCGCGCTGCGGCTGGCCACGGCGATGTCGGCCGGGCTGGCCATGGCGCAGTTCATCAGCGGTTCGCCGGTGGCAGGTTCGATCACGGGGATCACGGCTCCCGAAGCGGGCTCCCAATCGCCGTTGAACAGGCATTCGGACTTGATGGCCCGTTGTAACAGGTGGGTGGTTTCAGACACTGACATGGCAACTCCCGGTTCTTGTAATTGTCATCGCCTGCACGGGTGCAGACGCCGCATCAAGCCTTGAGCAAAGGCTGTGCCGCTTGCACGAGACCCCGCTGACATAAACCGTCGAAGGCTCTGGATCGGGGCCTTTCACGCGCCGCGTTGCGGTGCTCCACCGCTCAACTGCAAAAACCACCACCGCGCCACTTGTTCAATTGATAAGGTTATGTTTAATAACTATCTGAGCAGTGACTCATATCGATCACTCGCCTTGCAGGGGCATAACAATGACTAATCCCCAAAGCGCGCAGCCCGACGACCGAGCGAGCGCCGCGCACTATCATCCGCGCGGCGACAGCCGCCAACTCAGCGACAGCAGTTCACCCACGCCTGCGGAACTGACCGACTGCCTGTTTTTCTCTCCCGAAGACGGGCGGATCTGGCTCAACGACCAACGCATGTTGCTGCTGCACAGCTCCGCCTTCGGCGCCCTGCGTGGGGAAGTCATCGAGCGCCTGGGGCTGGAGCAGGCGCGCGGCCTGTTTACCCGCACCGGTTATGCCTGCGGCGCGCGCGATGCGCGCCTGATACGCGAGCGCTGGCCACAGGCCGATGCCGCCGCCGTGTTCCGGGCCGGGACGCACTTGCACACCCTGGAGGGCATGACCAAGGTCGAACCCCTGTACTTCAAGTTCGACGCCGACTCGGGGTTCTATGAAGGCGAGTTTCTCTGGCACCACTCCTGCGAGGCCGACGAGCATGTGCGCGCCTACGGTGTCGGCCAGGATCCGGTGTGCTGGACGGAGACCGGGTATGCCACGGGCTTCGTCAGTGGCCTGTTCGGGCAACTGGTGATTTTCCGTGAAGTCGAGTGCCGTGGCATGGGCCACCGCAGTTGCAGGGTGCTCGGCAAGACGGTCGAGCAATGGGGCGACGCCGAGCAGGACCTGCGCTACCTGAATGTGTCCCAGGCCGTCACCGGCCCCGCCGCCGCCCCGCTGCGCCATAGCCCGGCAGGCAGCCCTGCCGGGGTCAGCCAGGCACAACCGCTGGTGGGTGCCAGTGCAGCGTTCAACGCCGCGATGCAAGCCTTGCAACGCGTCGCGCTGACCCCCGCCACGGTGCTGATCAGCGGTGAGTCCGGCGTCGGCAAGGAGATGTTCGCACGCAAGCTGCACCAACTCAGCGGCCGCCGTGACAGCCCATTCGTCGCGCTCAATTGCGCGGCCATCCCGGATAACCTGATCGAAGCCGAACTCTTCGGGGTCGAGCGTGGCGCCTACACCGGCGCCACCCACTCGCGTCCCGGGCGTTTCGAACGGGCCCAAGGCGGCACCCTGTTTTTGGATGAAATCACCAGCCTCAGCCTGGCGGGGCAAAGCAAACTGCTACGGGCGTTGCAGGAGCGCGAGATCGAACGGGTCGGCGGCGTGCGCGGCATCACGGTGGACGTGCGGGTGGTGGCCGCGACCAATATCGACTTGCGCAAGGCGGTCGCCGACGGCTCGTTTCGTGAAGACCTGTTCTACCGCCTGAATGTCTACCCCATCGCCCTGCCGCCGCTGCGTGAGCGCCGGGATGACATCCCGCTGTTGATCAATGCGTTCCTGACGCGCTTCTGCCAGGAATACGCGCGTACACCCGCCGGCCTGACCATGCGCGCGCTGAAGGTGCTGCTGCGCTACGATTTCGCGGGCAATGTGCGTGAGCTGCAAAACCTGATCGAGCGCGGCCTGATCGCCAGTGACGAGTGCCAAGCGATTGATCTGGTGCATCTGTTTCGCAACGAACCGCTGCCGGCGGATGCCTATGGCCTGGACCACCACGGCAGCCTGTCAAACACTGCGCCGGCCAGCCCCCCTGTGCTGCTGGACACCCTGGGCCAACTCGACCAGGGGTTTTCCATCGAAGGGCTCGAAGCACGCCTGATCCAGGAGGCGCTGCAGCAGAACGCCGGCAACCTGGCCGCGGCGGCCAGACGCGTTGGGCTCAGCCGTGCCCAATTTGCCTACCGGTTGAAGAAACATCAGCGGCAAACCCCGTGAGCCCGCAGGCCAACCTCAGAATTATCGAACTGTTCCAGCTTCACCCATTAAAAAAAGCAGCCCTTTGGCACCGATAACATCGTTTCTCGGGGACGCCGCCAATCCCTATATTGGCCCGCACTATCTGTGTGAATGACTCAACGTTCACCCCTCAGTGCGAGTATCTCAATGAACAAAAAACCTGACAGCACAGGACTTGATAATGCGGGCGCCGGGACCCGGGCGGTCTGGGGCGGGGAGCAAGTCAGGCACCCCTACAACGCTACCCAAACCCCGATCGTGGCCAGCGCCGCGTATGGCTACGACGACATCGATGTGTGGTACGACGTAGCATTGGGCAAAGCCCAGGGCTTCATCTACAGCCGCATGAGCAACCCGACGGTCGAGACCCTCGAAGCCAAGATCGGCGAGTTGGAAATGGCCGAATCCGCCGTTGCCTTCAGCAGCGGCATGGCGGCGATCAGCAGCGTGCTTTACACCTTCCTGGCTCATGGCGACCGCGTGGTCTCCACCAAGGACAGCTATGGCGGCACCAACAAGATTTTCGAAGAGTTCCTGCCGCGCATGGGCGTGGCGGTCACGCTGTGCGAGACGTTCGATCATGAGCAGATCGAGCGCGAAATCGCCAAAGGCTGTCAGGTGGTGTACCTGGAAACGCCCACCAACCCGACCCTGAAAATCCTCGATATCCAACGGCTGGTCGCGGCGGCCAAACGCGTCGGCGCCTTGGTCGTGGCCGACAACACCTTCGCCACGCCACTGAATCAGAGCCCGCTGGCGCTGGGGGTGGACGTGGTCATTCACAGCGCCACCAAGTTCCTAAGCGGTCACGGTGATGTGCTGGGCGGCCTGGTCTGCGGCCAGGAATCGTTGATGGCCAAGGTTCGGCATTACCGCGAAATCAACGGTGCGTCACTCGACCCGTTCTCGGCCTACCTGATCATTCGCGGCATGAAAACCCTGGTACTGCGCATGCGTCAACAGCAGCGCAGCGCTCGTGCCCTGGCGGAATTCTTGTGCACCGAACCCTTGGTGTCATCCGTCAATTATCCCGGCCTGCCCGGGCATCCGAACCACGCAGTGGCCTGCGCGCAAATGGCTGGCTTCGGCGCCATCGTCAGTTTTGTACTGGTCGGCGGCATGGACACGGTCAAGCTGCTATTGCCACGCCTGCGCTTTGCGCATTGCGCCGGCAACCTCGGTGCGGTGGAAACCATTTACGGCCCGGCCCGCACCACCAGTCATGTGGAAAACACGCTGGAGGAACGGCTGGCGCTGGGGATCTCGGAAGGGTTGGTGCGGGTCTCGGTCGGTATCGAGGACACCGACGATCTGCTGGATGATTTGAAGCAGGCGTTCGCCTTTGTGCGCGGCCTGCGCGAGAAAAACAGCCCACAGAGCAACTGCGCCGAAGTCGCGAACTGACGTTTCAAACCTCACGACAGGGCCGTCTGTGAGGCGTTTCATGAAGAGGAATAATAATAAGACTTAGCGGCAACGTTCCGACCTGCCCTAACAACTTTCATGAGAACAACCATGTCCACAAAAGAAGAAAAACTCAACACGCGTGCCGGCTTCAAACAGGAAATGCAGACCCGCCATATCGTCATGCTGGCACTCGGTGGCGTGATCGGCACCGGGCTGTTCCTGACCTCTGGCTATACCGTCAACCAGGCAGGTCCCCTCGGCGCGGTCATCGCCTACGTCATTGGCGCGCTCATGGTCTACATGGTGATGATGTGCCTGGGCGAATTGGCGGTGCAGATGCCTGAAACCGGCTCGTTCAGCAGTTACTCGACGCGGTTTCTCGGCCCGGGCACCGGCTATACCGTGGCATGGCTGTATTGGCTGACGTGGACCGTGGCCATCGGTTCGGAATTCACCGCTGCCGGTATCCTGATGACGCGCTGGTTCCCCGACACGCCGGTATGGATCTGGAGTGCGCTGTTCGCCGGCGCGGTGTTTTTCACCAACGTGGTGTCGGTGCGTTTGTTTGCCGAAACCGAGTTCTGGTTGTCGCTGATCAAAGTCGTGACGGTGGTGGTGTTTCTTGTGATCGGCGGCGGCGCCATTCTCGGCCTGCTCAATATCGATCAGGCCCACAGCATCGGCCTGGGTAACTTCACCCGTGAGGGCCTGTTCCCGACCGGTTTCATGTCGATTGCCATGACCTTGCTGGCCGTGTCGTTCGCCTTCTCGGGCACCGAGCTGATCGGTATCGCCGCCGGTGAAACCAAAGACCCCCAACGCAATGTGCCACGGGCCATCCGCACCACCGTGCTGCGCCTGGCGATCTTTTTCGTCGGCACGATTTTCGTCCTGGCAACCCTGCTGCCCCGCGAACAGGCCGGCTTGGTGGAAAGCCCCTTCGTGACCGTATTCACCTATATCGGCATCCCCTACTCCGCCGACATCATGAACTTTGTGATCATCACTGCGCTGTTGTCGGCCGCCAACTCCGGGCTGTACGCCGCCTCGCGGATGCTCTGGACCTTGAGCGACCAGGGCCATCTGCCCAAGCAGTTCTCCCAGCTGACCCGCATGGGCACGCCCTTGAATGCGATTGTGTTGAGCATGGTCGGTGGCGGCGCCTCCCTGCTCAGCAGCGTGTTCGCAGCCGACACCGTGTACCTGGCGCTGGTTTCCATCTCCGGGTTGGCGGTTGTGGTGGTGTGGATGAGCATTGCCGCGAGCCAGATCGCCTTTCGCCGCCAGTATGTGGCCAACGGCGGCGATGTGCGCGACCTCAAGTTCCGGGTGCGCGGTTACCCCTGGGTTCCGCTGGGCGCGTTGGTGTGCTGCGCGCTGGCGTGTGTAGGCATCGCGTTCGACCCCGAGCAGCGGGTCGCGCTGTACTTCGGCGTGCCCTTCATCGCCTGGTGCTACTTCGTGTATTACATTACCCGCAATAGCCGCGAGCGACGCCTGTCGCTCGCCTCCACGGTTCGACCGTCCGATGCGTTCTAGGCAAGCTCGACGGTGTGGTCCAGCGTGCTCGGCACAGCGTCGATAAGGGACAGATCATGAAGCAAAAGCCACTCCCGCCGTTGAATTGGCTGCGGGCCTTCGAGGTGTCCGCTCGATGCCTGAACTTCACTCACGCCGCTGACGAACTGTGCTTGACCCAGGGGGCCGTCAGCCAGCAGATCCGGCAGTTGGAAAGCCATCTGGGGGTGGCGCTGTTCAAGCGGTTACCACGTGGCCTGGGCCTGACCGAAGAAGGCCAGGCCTACCTGCCGGTGGTACAGGATGCGATCACCCGCCTGGCCGTCGGCACCAATGAGATCTTTGGCCAGCACAAACGCCGGCCAATCAAAGTGCGCGGCAGCCTGGCGTTTTTCGTGCACTGGCTGGCGCCCAAGCTGGTGGGTTTTCGTCAGGACCATCCGCAGGTGGATATCCGCTACATCAGCAATATCTGGGTCAAGGAGCTAGATGGCGAGGACGATATGGAGATTCGCTGGGGCCATGGTCAATGGCCCGGCCTGGTTTCGCAGCGCCTGACCTGGGACACCTTGTTTCCAGTGTGCTCGCCCGCCCTGATCGCACGTTCACCACTGAATGCGGCCGAGGACGTGGCCCAGCACACACTGCTGCATGTGCTGGGCTACGAAGAAGGTTGGGGCTACTGGTTGAAGATGGTCGGCGCGGACGCCGTCGATTCGTCGTGCGGCCTGCAGTTCGACACGCTGATCTCGACCTTGCGCATGGCGGAGCTGGGGCAAGGGATCGCCCTGGCACGCTCCTCGATGGTCGACGAAATGCTTGAGGACGGGCGCCTGGTCGCACCCTTCGACCAGCGTATCGAAGCCAGCGAATCGTTTTATCTGGTACGCGGTTCAGGCGCCGACGAGCATCCCGACGCCGTGATGTTTTCCACCTGGCTGGTCGAGCAGGCACACCGATACAAGTAGTGGCCGGAGCCCAAGCATGCACTATGTGAGTACCCGAAACGCCGCCGTACGGGTCGACTTCGAAAGGGTCGTATTGTCCGGTATTGCCGACGACGGCGGGCTGTTCGTCCCCCTGGACCTGCCGCAATTCGAAACCCAGGACATCGCGAACTGGTCAACCTTGCCCTATGACGAATTGGCGTATCGGATCTTGCGTCCGTTCATTGGGGACGCCATTCCCGAGCCGGATCTCAAGCGCCTGCTCAAAGACGCCAGCCGCCGTTTCCAGCACCGGGCCGTCGCGCCTTTGCATCAGGTCGACCGCAATGAATGGGTATTGGAGCTGTTCCACGGCCCGACCCGCTCCTCGAAGGATTTTGCCGCGCAATTGCAGGCGCAATTGGTGCAGTACTTTCTGCAACGCCGCGCCCGACGTGCAGTGATGCTCGGCGCCACCAACGGCGATACCGGCCTGGCGGCGATCGAGGCGTTCAACGATTGTGACGAGGCCCATCTGGTAGTGCTTTACCCGGAGCGCGGGGTGCCGCCGCATCAGTTGCACGCACTGTGGGCGGCGGCACGGCCCAATGTGCATCTGTTTGCGGTCGACGGTAGCTTCGACGAGTGCCAGGGCATTGTGAGCCGGCTGTTCAGACAGTGGCCGTGCCCCCAGTACGAGGCGATCAGTTTCAACTCCAGCAACTGGGTCAATGTGCTGGCGCAACTGGTGATGTATTTCCACGCGGTGCTGCAATTGGGCGGCGGTCAGCGGCCGATCGGTTTCAGCGTGCCGGCGGCGAGTTTCGCCGAAGTCTATGCAGGCTACGTGGCGCAGAAAATGGGCTTGCCCATCACTCAGATTATCGTCGCCACCAATACCAACGATGCCCTGCACCAGTTGTTCCTGAAGAACCATTATTCCAGGCTGCGCGCCAACAAGACCCGGTCACCGGCGATGGACCTGTCGACGTTCTCCAACCTCGAGCGGTTCCTCTGGGAAGTGTATGAGCATGACCACCAGGCGGTCAGCGCGTTGATGCTCGAGCTGGAAACCCACGGCGAGATCACCCTCGCCAACGAATGCTGGTTACGTGCACGGATGATCATTGACTCCTACGCCGTCAGCGATGAGGAAACCCTGAATGAGATGACCGCACTGCATCGCGACACCGGCTACGTTGTCGACCCGCACACGGCCACCGGCGTGATTGCCGCTCGCCTGTACCGTCGCAGCCTGGTGGCGCCGATGGTCACGCTGGGGGAAATTTCCCCGGTCAAATCGGCGGCGTTGCTCGCCGAACTGGGGATCGGCCTCCCGCAGTCGGCCAGCCAGGGCGAGCCACCGGTACACCCACCGTGCCATCGGGTCGCCCCCGATGACATCACCCCCCTTCTTAACGTGCTCGACACGCTTTGAACACGTGGCCAGTGGAGGCCCCATGAAGCGCATCCTGGACCCTCTCGATGAGCGCATCATCGCCGAGCTGCGGCTTAACGCACGGGCGGCCCACGCCGAGCTGGCGGCCAAGGTCAACCTGTCGCGCAACGCCGTGCGCCAACGGATCGAACGGTTGGAACGCGACGGTGCGATCCTCGGCTATACCGTCCTCACGGGCGATGGACGACACGCCGCCTCACAGATCAACGCAGTGATTTTCGTCTATCGCTATGACCGCATGCGCGGGGAAGACGTCTTGCAGGCCCTGCGCGCGATCCCTGAAGTGACCCAGTGCGATGTCATGAGCGGCGAGTTCGACCTGATGTTGCGCGTCAGCGCAACCAGCCCGCAGCGGGTGCATCAGGTGTGGAATCAGATTTCGGCACTGGCGGGCGTGGAAAACACGGTGACTTCGTTCGTTTTATCCTCAGTCGTCTGAGCCGTTTTTTGCGTGGAAAAAAGTCAACTGCGGTTGGCTTTTTTTATGCCGGTCATGCGCGCCCTCCCTTGGTCAAAACGCCCATGAAATAGAGCAAATCGGCATATTTCACTGCCCTGGGCGCGCCCCTAATCTAGAGCCCTACCCCACCTCATCCAGATCAAGGGCAATAAAAAAATGACTGAATATAAACTCGCGCTGGTCGGCTTTGGCGGCGTCAATCGTGCCCTGGCGCAATTGATTGCCGAGCGCAATGAACGCTGGAAAACCGAACTGGGCTTCAGCCTGAAAATCGTCGGCGTCACCGACCTGTTCCTCGGTTCGCTGATCAATCGTCAAGGGCTGGATGCGGCCTTGCTGGCAGGTCTGCCGGCGGTCAAGGGCGCCCTGGCGCAACTGCCGGGTGGCAGCGCCTTGGCGCTCAACGAGGTGGTGATCAAGGACTCCGGCGCGGACATCATCGCGGAGGCGACATTCACCAACCCGGTGGATGGCGAACCGGCGACGTCCTTCTGTCGCTGGGCGCTGGAAAGCGCCAAGCACGTAGTGACCACCAACAAAGGGCCGATTGCCCTGCACGGTGCTCAATTGAAAGCCCTGGCCGAGCGCAATCACGTGGCCTTTGAATATGAAGGCTCGGTCATGAGTGGCACCCCGGTGATCCGCCTGGCCAGGCAGTTGCTGGCGGGCAGCACGATCAACGGTTTCGAGGGCATTCTCAACGGCACGTCCAACTTCGTCCTGACCCGCATGGAGAGTGGCCTGGGTTTTACCGAAGCGGTCGAGCAGGCCCAGGTGCTGGGGTATGCCGAAGCCGACCCGACGGCGGATGTCGAGGGCCATGACGTGCGCCTCAAAGTGGTGATCCTCGCCAACGAACTGCTGGATGCAAAGCTCAATGTCAGCGATGTGCGCTGCCGCGGTATCAGTACCCTCACGCTGGACGACATCGACCAGGCCCGCCAGAACAATGCACGCTGGAAGTTGATCGGCGCCGCCACACGCCAGGCCGACGGGTCGGTCAGTGCCAGCGTCGAACCGCGCCTGCTGGACAACGCGCATCCGTTGGCCAGCATCGGCGGAGCCACCAACGCGGTGTCGTTCAACACCGACCTGATCGGCACGGTGACAGTGTCGGGGCCTGGCGCCGGGCGTACGGAAACCGCCTTCGCGCTGCTGTCAGACATCATCAGCCTGCATCAGGCTGCGGCACAGAACCGGGAGTAAGCGCATGAACGTATCGAACCTGGCCCGGGCCGTCGTGGCACCGCAGATCCAAGTCCTCAACCCTTACAACGGTACGCTGATCGACAGCGTCGCCGAGGTGTGTGCCTCGCAGGTACCGCAGTTGCTGGCGCAGGGCCGTGACGGCGTGCGGGCGTGCGCGGGGTTGCCGCGTTATCGCCGGGCGCAGATTCTCGAACAGGCCGCCTTGCACGTGGAGCGCGATGCCCAGGCATTTGCCCGACTGATCGTCGAGGAAGCCGGCAAGACCCTCAAGCAGGCCGAAAAAGAGGTCAAGCGCTGCGTCAACACCCTCAAGCTGTCCGCCGAAGAGGCCAAGCGTAATGCCGGCGAGGTGATCCCCTTTGATGCCTATGAAGGCTCGGCGTCGCGCCAGGGCTGGTTCTCCCGTGAGCCGCTCGGTTTAATCGTCGCAATCACGCCGTACAACGACCCATTGAATCTCGTGGCGCATAAGCTCGGCCCGGCCATTGCCGGCGGCAATGCGGTGATTCTCAAACCCTCCGAGCTGGCGCCGTTATCGGCGATAAAACTGGTGTCGTACCTGGTCGAAGCCGGCTTGCCCGAATCCGTGGTCACACTGGCCACCGGCGGCGCGGAGCTGGGCAAGGCGCTGGTGGCGGCGCGAGAGGTGCGCATGATTTCCTTTACCGGAGGCTTTGTCACCGGCGAGCAGATTGCCCGCACTGCAGGCTTGAAGAAACTCGCAATGGACCTTGGCGGCAATGCACCGGTGATCGTCATGGCTGACTGCGACCTCGAGGCCACCGTGGCGAGTTGCGTGTCCGGCGCGTTCTGGGCCGCGGGACAGAACTGCATCGGCACCCAGCGGCTGTTGGTGCATGCGTCCATTTACGCAGCGTTCCGCGCGCGTTTCGTCAGCCAAACCGAAGCCTTGGTGGTCGGCGACCCAATGCTCGCCAACACCGATATCGGCCCGATGATCACTCAACAAGCCGCGCAGAATGCCGAGCGTGTGGTCGCTGAAGCATTGGCCCAAGGCGCTACGTTGCTTTGCGGGCATCGACGCCAGGGCGCCTGCTACGCCGCCACCGTCCTGGAAAACGTCGATCACGCCAGCCAGCTCTGGCGCAACGAGGTCTTCGCGCCGGTGGTGGTGTTGCAGAGTTTTGAATCCTTCGATGAAGCCATCGCGCTGGCCAACGAACCCGAGTACAGCCTCCACGCCGGGATCTTTACCCGCGACCTGGCCACGGCCATGAGCGCCGCACGTCGGATCGAAGCCGGTGGCGTGATGATCAATGACTCTTCCGACTATCGCTTCGATGCGATGCCGTTTGGCGGCTCCAAATACGGCAGCCTGGGCCGCGAGGGGGTGCGTTTCGCCTATGAAGAAATGACCCAGCCCAAGGTGGTGTGCTTGAACACGCTGGCTTGATCGCTTCAAGCACGGCCCAATCGGGTGGTGAGGCATTGGGCGGAGCTGGTCGCCCGCCCAATGCGGTTATCTGCCCAGCGCCCCAGACAACAATCGATCCGGGCACCTCGTTCCGACGCCTCATGAGACGAGGCCACCCCACGACCGGTCCAAGCAGCAGCAACAACGTGACCGAGACCGCCGCAACATCATAAAAATAGAGAATCTTAAAAAATATCAAAATAACAATATCTAATAATTAGCTTATTCTAAAAAAGACTTTCACTGAGCTTTTTTATAGGAATATCTTCATATCACAGACCGACCCCATACCTGGTGGAGGACGTACCTTCGACCATCGGGAGCCTGAACCAGGCTCAAGGGACCTCGCTCGATATGCCGGACATTGTCTTTCCCATTCCCAAGTTCCACCTGTCATTGTTGACCAGTTCCCTCCTGCTGGCAGCGGCGCCCTCCTTCGCCGAGGAGGCCAAGCTCGATACCGTCACCGTGATTTCCACCGGCCTGCGCGGCCAGGCGCGAACGGTGGCGGACAGCCCGGCACCGATTGATGTGATCAACAACGAACAGTTGCTCAAGACCGGTCGCGCCGAACTGTCGGAGGCGATTGCCAAGCTGCTGCCCTCGTTCAATTTCGGCACCAACATCGCCGGCTACAACTCGGTGACGCGCCCCCTGAGCAACCGTAGCCTGGGACCGGCTTACACCCTGGTGCTGGTCAACGGCAAGCGCCGGCACAACGGCGCCACCGGCCAGCGTGGTTCTATCGACAACAGCGGTGCGAATGCCGTGGACATCGACCTGATCCCGGTCAGCGCGGTGGACCATATCGAGGTGCTCAAAGACAGCGCGGCCGCTCAGTACGGTTCGGATGCAGTGGCTGGGGTGATCAATATCATCCTCAAGGCCACCGACAACGGCGGGCACTTGGAAACCAGCTACGGCCAGTTGTTTTCCGGGCAGGGTGAAACTATCAAGGTGGCCGGCGATCAGGGTTTCAAACTCGGTGACGGCGGCTTTTTCCACTTCTCCGCAGATGCTCGCAAACGCGGTAGCGCCGCGTGGAACGACAAGGCAGACAGCAGCGTCAGGGCGTTCAACGATCAGGCCAAGGAAGCGGCCTGGGATCGCGTGGCAATCAAGAACGGCGATCCCGACCTCAAGGCGTTCAACCTGGCCTACAACGCCGAACTGCCCCTGGAAGACTTGACGCTGTATTCGTTCTCCACCTATGGCGAGCGCGATGCCGAGGCGGCCAACTATTTTCGCCTGCCCACCGGCGCCGCAGCCGTGCCTGAAGTATTCCCCAACGGCTACTACCCGCTCAACAACATCAAGGACCGCGACTACCAGTTACTGTTCGGGGGCAAGGGCCAACTGGCCGAGTGGAAGTGGGACCTGAGCACCACCTACGGGCGCAACAACGTCCACCACGCCAGCGACCTGAATATCAACCCGTCGCTGGGTACTGCGTCACCGACCCGATTCGACAACCTGGCGACCTTCCGTTTCGAGCAATGGGTCAACAATCTGGACGTCACCCGACGCTACGACAGCCTGTTCAGCCTGACCCCGCCGGTGCAGGTGTCAGCTGGCCTTGAGCATCGCTGGGAACATTTCAGTACTTTCGCCGGCGAACCTGCCGCGTATATCACAGGCACCTACCCGGCCGCTTCAGGTGCGCAGGCGGCGGTGACGATCCGACCGGAAGATGAAGTCAGCCTGATCCGTAACAACTATGCCGGCTACCTGGACTTGGGCTTTGACCTGACCGAGCGTTGGTACCTCGACGTGGCTGGGCGGGTTGAGCATTACGACGATGATTCGGGCAACACCTTCGGCCTGAAGGTGAACTCACGCTTTGATCTGACCGATACCGTGGCCGTGCGCGGCACCGTTGGCACCGGCTTTCGGGCGCCGTCGCTGACGCAAATCGGCTACACCGTGGCGGACAACCGAGTGGCCACCGACGCGAATGGCAACGTGGTGCCCGCCGTGACCCGACTGACCCCGGCCGGCAGCAACCTGGCCAAAGCCCTGGGTGGCGATGACCTCAAACCGGAAAAGTCGCGCAACCTCGGCCTCGGCCTGACCTGGCAACCGGCGCCGCGTACCAGCATCACGGCCGATGCCTACCTGATCGACATCGATGACCGCATCGCCCTGACCAGCAATATCTACGACCGCGGCAATGGCGCGATCAACGCGATCCTCAAAGCCCAGGGCGTTCCCACCGGCACCTGGGTCAACTACTACACCAACGCCTTCGACACCCGCACCCGTGGCCTGGATGTAGTCGCCGATCACACCACGCCGCTGGATGCCTGGGGCGATGTGCGCTGGAGCCTGGGTTTCAACTGGAACAAGACCACCATCGAAGGCGCCCGCGACACGCCCGGCGCGCTGGCCAACTCCGGCGTGACCCTGGTGGG
The DNA here is from genome assembly GCF_022836895.1 of Pseudomonas palleroniana. Taxonomy (NCBI): domain Bacteria; kingdom Pseudomonadati; phylum Pseudomonadota; class Gammaproteobacteria; order Pseudomonadales; family Pseudomonadaceae; genus Pseudomonas; species Pseudomonas palleroniana. The sequence goes on from NZ_CP092411.1 coordinate 3,817,593, forward strand.
CCGCGATCGCGAAGGCGACCTCACCGATGCCACACCCAAGACCAAATGGATCCTGGGGGCCAACTGGAAAGTCGAGGACCTGGCCGTCACCCTGCAAACCAGTCGCTACGGCGCGGTCAAGACCCTGGCAGTGAACCCCACAGGTGATCGCAGCTTTGGCGCCAAATGGATCACGGACCTGGACGTGAGCTACACCTTCGTCGACCACCTCACCGTCAGCCTCGGCGGTACCAACATCTTTGACGTGCGCCCCGACCGGCATGCCGTCTACAGCAACCTGGGCCTGGCGCCCTACGGCAACCCGCCGTTCTACCCGGGCGGCGGCTACTGGTACACCAAGCTGGCCTACGACTTCTGATCCGCACCTTGCACGCACCCGAAACGCCACACGAGGGCAACCCATTGAATACCTCCAACTTGATGAGCCGTCTGCTGGCCCCTGGCGCATTGGCATTGAGCCTGGTCGCTTGCTCACCGGGGAATGACACCCAGACGGGCAAGACCCTGAACATCGCTTTCTTCGGCGACAACACCACGCTGGTCAGCGTCGACCCGTTCCAGGTCTATTGGCTTGAGCATCGGGTACTGCTGCGCAATGTCGCCGAGTCCCTCACCGACCAAGACCCGGCTACCGGCAAGATCATTCCGTGGCTGGCCACACGCTGGGAAGTCAGTGACGATGCGCTGACCTACACCTTCCATCTGCGCGACAACGTCACCTTCAGCAACGGTGAGCGCTTTGATGCCAAGGCGGTGAAAACCGCGTTCGACAGCGACAAGGCCCTGGCCACCGAGTTGCCGGCGACCTTCGGCGCGACTTATCTGGCGGGCTATGACCATGCCGAAGTGGTCGACGCCTTCACCATCAAGCTGGTGCTGGCCAAGCCGAATGCCGGATTTCTGCAAGCCACTTCCACCACTAACCTGGCGATCCTTGCACCCGCCTCCTACGCCCTCAGTGTCAAGGAACGGTCCCTGGGCAAAATCATCGGCACCGGCCCGTTCGTCCTGGCCAGCTACACCCCTGAAGTCGGTGCGCACCTGACTAAACGCAAGGGCTATGCGTGGGCCTCGGCCAATATGAACAACCAGGGCGAAGCACATCTGGACGCGGTAGACATCAGCTACATCCCCGAAGAAAGCGTGCGCAACGGTCTATTCCTGCAGGGCAAGGCTGACATTCTGTGGCCGCGTAATCCGTTCTCGGAAGTGGACCTCAAACTGCTCCAATCCAAGGGCGCAACCATCCAGAGCCGCTCGCTGCCGGGACCTGCTTTGAACCTGTACCCCAACACCCGTGGTGAACGGGCGCTGGCCGACAAACAAGTGCGCCTGGCCGTGCAGAAATCCATCGACCGCAAGAGCTACGCCAGCACCGTGTACAACGCCGAATTCCCGGTGGTGAGCGGCCTCTTCGATGTGACCACGCCCTATTTCAAAAGCCAGGCGTCCAAACTGGCCTATGACCCGGCCGGCGCCGAACAACTGCTGGAACAAGCCGGCTGGGCCAAGGGCGCAGACGGCTATCGCCAGAAAAACGGCAAGCGCTTGAGCCTGAGCTACAACCTCACCCCGGCTGAAACCGCCGGCGACGTGCTGATCCAGGACCAACTGCGCAAGGTCGGTATCGAGTTGAAACTCAGCGTGGTGACACGTGCCGAATGGGTCGCCAACAATTCGGCCGGTAACTACGACCTGACCAGCACCTACATGACCCGCGCCGACCCGATCATCCTGCAAACCATTCTTGATCCACGCACCGCCAACAGCTCGACCCTGGCTACCAACCTTTACTCACCCGCCGTGCTGGATCAAGCCAAGGCTTTATTCGATGCCGGCATCACCGCTACCCAAAGCCCACAGCGCGCGGCGGCCTATGGCGACCTCCAGGACCTGCTGATCGATGAAAGCTCGGCATTCCCGATATACGAGCGAGTCTGGCAGGCCGCCACGTCATCCAAAGTGAAAAACTTCCGCTGGACCGCCGAGGGTTTCGCGCTGCTGGGTGATATCGAGATCGGCACACCATGAGCCGCTACCTGATCGGCCGTGTCGGCCAGGCGCTGCTGGTACTGTGGGGTGCCTATAGCGTCGCTTACTTCATCCTTTATCTGCTGCCCGGCGATACGCTGTCGATCATGCTCAGCGCCGCAGGCATGGAGGCCGATTCGCTGTCGGTGGACGACCTGGCCAAGGCACGGGCGTATTACGGCCTGGATAAAGGCTTGTTCGAGCAGTATTTCGACCTGCTGATGGGCGCGCTGCACGGTGACTTCGGGCAATCCCTCTCGCTCAATCGTCCGGTCGCCGAGCTGCTCGCCGAGCGCTTGCCTCAGACACTGTCCCTGGCCGGATTAGCCATCGTGCTGTCGTTACTCGGCGGCATCGGCCTGGCCTACCTGAGCGCCTACATTCGCTGGCAGCCATTGAAAAGAGCCCTGGCCCGTCTGCCATCCCTGGGGTTTTCAGTGCCGGTGTTCTGGATGGGCCTGTTGCTGATCCAGGTGTTTGCCTTCGGCCTTGGCTGGTTTCCCGCCACCGGCAGTCGCGGTCTTGAAAGCCTGGTACTGCCGGCAATCACCCTGGCGATTCCCAGTGCGGCGGTGTACGCCCAAGTGTTGCAACGCAGTTTCCAAGGCGTATGGCAAGAGCGCTACATCGTCACCGCCTATGCCAAGGGCTTGAGCCGGGGCCAGGTGCAAGCACGTCATGGTTTCAAGAATGCAGCGCTGCCGATCCTGACCCTGATCGGCCTGCAGGTGGGCAATACGGTGTCGGGCGCGGTGCTGGTGGAAACCATTTTTGCCCGCTCCGGCATCGGCCGCCTGGCCCAGGAGGCCGTGCTGCGGCAAGACATTCCCGTGGTGCTGGCGATTGTCGCCGTGTCGGCGGCCGCGTTTGTGCTGGTGAACCTGTTGGTGGACCTGCTCTATCCCTGGCTCGACCCACGTATTTCCCACACGCCAAAGGTGTCCTAGACCATGACCATGCTTGAGCAGAACCTGCGCGGTAAAGCTGCCCCGGCCAGCCCTGACCTGTGGCAACGTCGCAGCCGCTTGCAACGCACAACGACAGTGGTGCTGCAGTTGCTGCGCCGTCCGGGGTTCAGCCTGGCGTTGCTGGTACTGGTGTTTGCGTTGATCGCGGCGGTGTGGCCGCATGGGCTCAGCGGCTACGATCCCTACGCCACCGCGCCGGCTGACAAGCTCCGCGCGCCCAACCTGACCCACTGGTTCGGCACCGACGAACTGGGCCGCGATCTGTTCACCCGCGTGGTATACGGCGCCCGCTTGTCAGTGCTGGCTGCCTCCCTGGCGGTGGGAATCGCACTGCTGGGCGGCTTGGGGCTGGGCATTTTTTCGGGCTTTGCCGGGGGGCGCATCGATGCGCTGATCATGCGCGTTGTCGATGTGCTGCTGGCATTGCCCGGCCTGTTGCTGGCGCTGGCTATCGTCACCGCGATCGGCTTCGGCACCGTACCGGTCGCTATCGCGGTAGGTGTCGGGATCATCCCCGGGTTCGCCCGCACCACCCGCGCCGAGGTGCTGCGGGTCAAGACCTTGCCCTACGTCGAAGCCGCACGCCTGGGCGGTGCCAGTTGGAGGCGGACCTTGCTGCGGCACATTCTGCCCAACGCCTGGGGCCCGGTGGCAGTGCTGGCGACCCTGGATTTCGGCGCCGCGATCCTGGCCACTGCCGGCCTGAGTTTTCTCGGTTTCGGCGCCGCACCACCGGCCGCGGAATGGGGCACCTTGATCGCCAACGGTCGGCACTTTCTGATCACCGCCCCGTGGGTGTCACTGCTGCCAGGTCTGTTCCTGGTCGCCGTGGTGTTCAGTCTCAACCATATCGCCCGCACCTTCGAGGAGAACCAGCGATGAACACTCTAGTGGAGGTTCGCCAACTCAGCGTCACCTACCGTTCCGGCGGGCAACTCAATCAAGCGGTGCGCACGCTGTCATTCGCCATCGGCCAGGGCGAAACAGTGGCGATTGTCGGCGAGTCCGGCTCGGGCAAGTCGACCCTGGCCAATGCCATTCTCGGCCTACTACCGGACAACGCACAGATCAACGCCGGGCAGCTATGGGTGGACGGCAACGACCTGACTCACGCCAATGAGCGCCAGAAACGCAGCTTGCGCGGCCGCACCGTAGGCCTGGTGCCTCAGGACCCAATGGTCAGCCTCAACCCGACCCTATGCGTCGGCCAGCAAATTGCCGAGGCGCTGATCCTGGCCAAGGGTAAACGCTACCCTGCGGTGGATGCCGACATTGTCGAGCTGCTGCAACAGGTGGGCATCGACCAACCCGTGCTGCGCGCACGTCAGTATCCCCATGAACTTTCCGGTGGGATGCGCCAACGCGTGCTGATCGCCATTGCCCTGGCCGGCAACCCGCGCTTGATCATCGCTGACGAGCCCACCAGCGCCCTGGACGTCACCGTACAGCGCAAGATCCTCGACCACTTGCAGCGCCTGGTCAGCGAGCGCGGGATTTCGCTGCTGATCATCACCCATGACCTGGGGGTGGCCGCCGACCGCGCCGACCGGATCCTGGTGATGCAACACGGCGAGCTCGTCGAGCAGGGGCCACCACGCCAGATCCTCGGCGCGCCACAGCACGACTACACCCGCGCTTTGATTGGTGCCGCCCCCGCGCTCGCCAAACGTCGCGCGCCCTTGACCCGCATCGATCCCGCGCAGCCTCCCATCCTGAGTTTGCAAAACGTGGGCAAAACGTTTGCGCTGCCAAAGGTCAAGGGTGAGGACTCGACGTTCCTGGCCCTTGAAGGTCTCAACCTGCAAGTTTATCCCGGCCAGACGCTGGCCATTGTTGGCGAGTCCGGCTCGGGCAAAAGCACCGCGCTGCGCATTGCCCTGGGCCTGGAAAAACCGACCCAGGGCCGGGTCTGGTTCGAGCAACAGGACGTCACCGACCTGAGCTGGCGCGACTTTCGCCCCCTGCGCCAGCGCCTGCAGTTGGTGCAACAGAACCCGTTTGCCGCCCTTGACCCACGCTTCACAGTGTTCGAGAGCATTGTCGAGCCGCTGGTGTCATTCGGCTTGCTCAAGGGCCCTGCCTTGGAGCAGGCGGCGCGGGAGTTGATCGCACGCGTACACCTGCCCGTCAGCTACCTCGATCGCCTGCCTCGCGAACTGTCCGGCGGCCAATGCCAGCGCGTCGCTATCGCCCGTGCCCTGGCGCTCAAACCTGACTTGCTGCTGCTGGACGAGCCGGTCAGCGCGCTCGATGTGTCGGTGCAGGCGCACATTCTTGAGCTTCTGGAAGAGCTGCAACGGGAGACAGGTATTGCCTATGTGCTGGTGTCCCACGACCTTTCGGTGGTGGCTAACTTTGCCCATGAGGTGCTGGTTTTACGCAATGGCCGGGTGGTTGAACAGGGCTCGGTGGAGCGGATATTCAATCGGCCGGCCAGCGATTACACGCGTGAATTGATTGCAGCCATACCCGGTCGACAGGTCACGGCGACAGCCGCGTGATCAGCCACCTGAGCTGTCACGCAGCAAACTGATCCTGGACGTGAGGTTGATCCGAACCCTCTCCCAGTTCAGGCGTTGAGCTGCTGCCCTGGTCCAGATCGACTCTGCCGTGGGCGGCGCATGGAGGTTCATCTGCGGGGGCATGCGATGGACGCTGCTGGCACGGGTGAACCAGCAGAGTTTGGTGTAGAGCGGCAGCTGATGAAGTTTGGCAGCATGGAGAGCTACCGGACAAATCAGTAGTAAGTCGCCGAATGCAAACAGCTGGTACGCCTGAACCTGCACGCGGCCGTCGTCACGCAAGCGTGTATGCCATTGCAGCGAATCGAGATCGCCCAATTTGACCTGGTCCTCCAGAATAAACCGGGCTGCGTGGGTCTGGCGGATTTCCAGTGTGCCCGCAACAATGTAAGTAATGCTCGACATGGCCCCCCGCGCTGAAAGCAGGAACACGACGAAAAAAATCAACACGGAGACTGCCAGCGTAGACAGTCGACGAAACAGACTGCCCTTGACCACAAAAAACAACAGCGCCGGTATCAGGCTGAATACAAAGGTAAAAATCGAGAAAACGGCGACAAACTTGACCGCCGCTGCATCGTCCTGGCCAACATAGTTACCCAGAATCAGCAGCGTCGGAAATGCTCCGGATACCACTGTGAAGAACAGCATGAGGGCAATAGGAACATACACCCACTTTCCATGACCCTCGGGAGCGCTTTGCTCGATCAGCTCACGAACCTGTCTGATCCTAGTCAGCCCGAAAAGCGCAAGCAGTGTAGCGACCAACACAATCAGCAGCGCCTGCCCAGCGCTAACGTCTTCGTTCCATTTGAAAGCCAATGCCATGAATGCGATGAATCCGACCACTAACGGCAACAATAGCCACAGTGCGATGAATCGGGTTTTCTCAGGACGGCTATGGAGCAGTGAGACCGACATGCCGTACAGCCACGCCGAGACCATCAGCACCGCCAGCTGCAGGGTCATCATGAACATCACGACTAACACCCACACCAGCAGGGCCGATTTGGCATCCAGCGTGGACATGAAAATATCCGCGCGACCAATAGCCTTGGTGTAAATGTAAAGGCTGAGCATGCCAAAGCCAGTGCCGAGAAAAATCACAGTCACCGTAAACGGTGTCCAGTGTTCAAGCAGGTGCTTGAACCCTCTGCGAAAAAATACCTGGAACGTTGAAGCGGTTGCTACGGACATCAGATCTCCTTGAAGTAAACAGTCCAGGGGGCTGTTTTAATTCACAAACCGCTTCACTGCAAACAACGTCAATACGGACTCCTTGCCACACGTGAACGTCAGTCGTTTGCAACATTCTGAAGATGTGACGCTGCACTCACGACGCAGTTGCCAGTCATAGCGCAGCCCTTCAGAATCCGCCTCTTCCATCGGGCACTACAGGGATATTCTGCACATGGCTGCTTCCAATAAATGGCTGATGTCGTCAGTCGCTTATTACCTCGACTTCTTCACCGTTCCCCTCTTCATCCTCCTTGCTCTCTACCTCGCGCCTTTTGACCTCGGCCTGGCACTGGCCGGCTGGTTGGCCTGGACACTCGTGGAGTACTCGGCCCACCGCTTCCTGTTCCATTCGCTGTACCGCCGCGAGCACTGGACCCATCATGTCGACGTACTCGCCTACATCGGCGTGTCGAGCTGGAAAACCAGCTCAACCTTTGCCGCGCTGTTGCTGCTGGCCTGGTTCACCGGCCTGACCTCGGTTTTTGTGGGGGCGGTGAGCGGATACTTCATTTACATCTCGGTGCACTACGTGATGCACCGCCCCGAGCATTGGGCCTACCGTTTTATTCCGGGGCTGGTGGCCAATCATGATCTGCACCATCGCCAGGGTGTCGAAAAGAACTTCGGGGTGTCGTCGCCGCTGTGGGATCACGTGTTGCGCACCTATGTGCGGGCTGAAACCCTCAACCGGTACGAGTAGGCACGGGCGGTACATCCGCATGGCCTTCGGCACCTCTCAGCCTGAGATCACCCTCGCATCGACGCTCGACAAGCGCGCCATGATCCGTTCGATCAACATCCGCACCCGCTGCGGCTGAACCCGGCTCGGCGGATAGACGATGTTCAACGCGGTACTGCCCAGGTCGTAGTCCCTGAGCAGCTCAACCAGGCGTCCGGCAGCGAGGTCGGCGCTGACGTCCCATACCGATTTCAGGCAGATGCCATGACCGGCCAGGCACCACTGCCGCACCAACGCGCCGTCGTTGGCCACCCTGCGGCCGCGCACCAGGACCCGATGGGTGTGCCCGTGACGCTTGAAGGTCCACTCGCGCGAAATATTGCTACCAAAGCGCATTACCAGGCATTCGTGGCGGGTCAGGTCTTCGGGGCGCAGCGGCGTGCCATTGCGTTCCAGGTACTGTGGCGAGGCGCATACGACGCGGCGGTTCTCACCCATCGACCTGGCGTGCAACGTGCTGTCGGCCAACGCCCCATAACGCACGGCAAAGTCGATGCCCTGGCTGACGAGGTCGACGTAGCCGTCGCTCAAGTTGAGGTCGATGCTGACTTGCGGATGCTCCTCCATGAACTGCACCAGGATCGGCTCAATGAGTTGGCGCCCGAGGTCTACGGGAGCGCTGAGGCGGATCGGCCCGCAGACCTGGTGCACCCCCAGGCGAATACTGCTGTGCAGTTCATCGGCTTGCGCCAGCAACTGGCGGGCACCCTCGACCAGCAGCCGGCCCTCGTCGGTCAGGTTGATCGCACGCGTAGTGCGGTTCAGCAGGCTGGCAGCGTAGAAACCTTCCAGCTGCGCCAGCCGCTCGGAGACGGACGCGGGCGAAAGCCCCAGCTCCCTGCCGGCTGCCGATAACCCGCCTTTCTCGACGATCAGCAAAAACAGTTCAAGGTTCTTTAGCAGCATTGTTCGGTATTTCCGAAGATGGTTTTTGATTTTTGCCCGATTATCAAAATAACCTAAAGGCATAGGGTTGCATCCATCCGTTTACAGCATGGAGTGAAGCGATGCCTTCCATTGACCCGACAGTGCCAATCATTCAACCCGGGATGGCCCCGATGAATGCCCCCCGCAACCCGCTTGCGCCACCTGACCCTCAGCGGCGCACCTTCCTGGCCCAGGCCGGTGCAAGCGCAGCCGTACTTGCCGCAGGCGCATTACTCAATCCGGCCCGCGCCCATACGGCGCCAGCCTCCTCGCCTGCCCCGGCCCAAAGCCCGCCAAACGGCCGGTTCTGGCCCGGCGACACGCGGCTGGTGGTGTCGATCTCGATGCAGTTCGAAGCCGGTGGCCAACCGCTCAAAGGCACTGACAGCCCCTTTCCGAAAGTGGACTTCCCCGACAGTGTTCCAGCGGACCTGGCCACCACGACCTGGTTTGCCTACGGCTACCGCGAGGGCATTACGCGGATGCTTGACCTGTGGGACCGACACGCGGTGAAAGTCACGTGCCACATGATCGGCGACGCGGTAAAGCGCAACCCCGCGCTGGCCCGCGAGATCGTCGCACGCGGTCATGAAGCCTCGGGTCACGGGCCCCACTGGAGTTCGCAATTTGCCATGAGCCGCGATGACGAACGCACGTTCCTGCGCCAGGCGGCCAGCGTGCTGCAAGACGTGACCGGCCAGCCGGTCACCGGCTACAACTGCAATTGGCTGCGCCGAGGCCCCAATACCCTGTCGCTTCTGCAAGAGTTGGGTTACGTCTATCACATCGATGATGTGAGCCGGGACGAGCCCTTTATCGAGAAGGTCAACGGCAAGGACTTTGTCGTCGTGCCCTACACCTTGCGCAACAACGACATCGTGCTGATCGAGGGGCGCAACTACTCACCCTCCCAGTTCCTGGAACAGGTGAAGCTGGAGTTTGACCAGCTGTACGCCGAAGCAGGCAGCCGACGCCGGATGATGTCCATCAGTGCCCACGACCGTATCAGCGGCACACCGCAGATGGTGCGGGTGTGGGACGAGTTCCTGCGCTACGCCGGCAGTCATCCGGGCGTGGCCTTCATGCGCAAGGACGCCATCGCCGACTACACCCTCAAGAGTCCGCTCAGCCTGCGGGAAACCGAGACGATTTGAAGCCTCCCCCTTTTGCATTCAAGGAAACAGTCCAATGAAACACTATCGAATCGCTGCCCTGGCCTTGGGTTTGGCCCTGTCGGGTGCGGCCGTCGCCGCAAACACCGAGCTGGTCAAACCCGGAACACTTGTGGTCGACAAAAGCCTCACCACCAGCCAACGCGAGACCATGGAAAACGTCGCCCGGCGCTACGACACGTTCTGGCATACCGGCGATGAAGCCCTGGCCCGCGCAGCGTTGGCCGATCACTTCATCGACAAGACCCCACCGCCAGGGCGCAAACAAGGGCCCCAAGGCCCCCTGCTGGCTTCCCGGGCTTTTCGTGGCGCGGTGCCCGACCTGAGCTGTGAGATCGAACAAATGATCATCGCCGGTGACCGGGTCGTGGTGCACCTGCATTTTCGCGGGCACTTCACCGGCACCTTTGGCGAGATCAAGGGCAAGGGCCAGTCGGTGGATTTCATCGCCACCGATATCTACCAGATCGAAGACGGCAAGATCACCGCCAACTGGCACATCGAAGACAACCTCACACTGATGAAGCAGTTGGGCGCACTTTAGCCAAAACACACCCTGCCACACCGCCAGACATGTGCGCTGCGTAGACTGATTGCGCAGCGTGCAAAAGTCTTTTGTCATCACGCCTATTGATAGCACCCTAACGAAACCCCCATGCTAGAGGGCTAATCTCGCGCTTATATCATTCCGAATGATAGTTACCTTTGCTTCATTCGATTCGTGACATAGCACATCGCCGCGCATGATCCGCCCATCTCAAATACATTGGCGGATGCACCTCATGGAACAGTCACTCAAACATTTGCGCTTCCCCTTGGCGATCCTGGCCGTGGTGGTGATGAGCGCATGCGGCAAAACCCCGGAACAAGCGGCCGCCATGCCCCCTGCCAAAATCAGCGTGGCCAAGGTGCTGGAACAACCGGTCAACGAGTGGGACGAGTTCACCGGCCGCCTGGAAGCCCCGGAAACCGTGCAGATCCGTCCGCGAGTCTCGGGCCAGATCGATCAGGTGGCGTTCACCGAAGGCGCCTTGGTGAAGAAAGGCGACCTGCTGTTCCAGATCGACCCGCGTCCGTTCCAGGCCGAAGTACGCCGCCTTGAAGCCCAGTTGGCCCAAACCAAAGCCGCCGCCACCCGCAGCGATAATGAAGCGCAACGTGGCGAACGCCTGCGTCAGAGCAATGCGATTTCCGCCGAACTGGCCGACTCGCGCACCACCGCCGCCCAGGAAGCTCGCGCTGCCGTGGCCGGCATCCAGGCGCAGTTGGACCTGGCCAAGTTGAACCTGAGCTTCACCCGCGTGACCGCACCGATCAGCGGCCGCGTCAGCCGTGCCGAAATCACTGCCGGCAACCTGGTGACCGCCGATGTCACCGCACTGACCAGCGTGGTCTCCACCGACAAGGTCTATGCCTACTTCGACGCCGATGAACGCGTGTACCTCAAGTACACCGAGTTGGCACGCGAAGGCCGTCGTGGCGCAACCACCCCGGTGTACCTGGGCCTGTCCAACGAAGCCGGCAACCCGCACCTGGGCCAGATGAACTTTGTCGACAACCAGGTCAACCCGGCCACCGGCACCATCCGCGGTCGCGCCGTGTTCGATAACAGCAAGGGCGAATACACCCCTGGCCTGTATGCCCGCCTGAAGCTGGTCGGCAGCGGCACCTACTCCGCCGTGTTGATCAACGACGAGGCGGTCGGCACCGACCTGGGCAAGAAGTTCGTGCTGGTGATGGACGGCGACAAGCCGGCCTATCGTGCGGTGGAACTGGGGCCGAAGATCGAAGGCTTGCGCATCGTGCGCAGCGGCCTGAACAAGGACGACACCATCGTCGTGAAGGGCTTGCAGCGCATTCGCCCGGGGTCGCCGGTAGCGCCGGAAACCATCCCGATGGCCAGCAAGGAAACCCTCGCCGCCTTGGCACAACAACGACAAGCGCTTGAAGCCAGCAACCTGGAGCAAGTGGCACCGGATAAAGCCGCGCCCAAGCTCGCAGCCGTCGCGACTCCACGCGGTTAAGGGATACGACTCAAGATGAATTTTTCCAAGTTCTTCATTTCGCGGCCGATCTTCGCAGCGGTGCTCTCGCTGTTGATCCTGATCGCCGGTGCGATCTCGCTGTTCCAACTGCCGATCAGCGAATACCCGGAAGTGGTGCCGCCGACCGTCGTGGTACGCGCCAACTTCCCCGGCGCCAACCCCAAAGTCATCGGTGAAACCGTGGCCGCTCCGTTGGAGCAAGCCATCACCGGCGTCGAGAACATGCTGTACATGTCCTCGCAGTCGACCGCCGACGGCAAGCTGACCCTGACCATCACCTTTGCCCTGGGCACCGACCTGGACAACGCGCAGGTACAGGTACAGAACCGTGTGACCCGGACTCAGCCGAAGCTGCCTGAGGAAGTGACGCGCATCGGTATCACCGTGGACAAGGCCTCTCCCGACCTGACCATGGTTGTGCACTTGACCTCCCCGGACAAGCGTTACGACATGCTCTACCTGTCCAACTACGCCTTGCTCAATGTGAAGGATGAGCTGGCACGCCTGGGCGGCGTGGGTGACGTGCAGTTGTTCGGCATGGGCGACTATTCCCTGCGCGTCTGGCTGGACCCGAACAAGACCGCTTCGCGCAACCTGACCGCGACCGATGTGGTCACCGCGATTCGCGAACAGAACCGCCAAGTGGCCGCGGGTGCACTGGGTGCGCAACCGGCTCCGAATGCCACCAGCTTCCAGTTGTCGGTGAACACTCAGGGCCGCCTGGTAACCGAGGAAGAGTTCGAGAACATCGTCATTCGCTCGGGCGAAAACGGTGAAATCACGCGCCTGAAAGACATCGCACGGGTGGAACTGGGTTCCAGCCAATATGCTCTGCGCTCGTTGCTCGACAACCAGCCGGCGGTGGCGATCCCGATCTTCCAGCGTCCGGGTTCGAACGCGATCGAAATCTCCAACGAAGTCCGCGCCAAGATGGCGGAACTCAAGCAGAACTTCCCGCAAGGCATGGACTTCAGCATCGTCTATGACCCGACCATCTTCGTGCGCGGCTCGATTGAAGCGGTGGTACACACGCTGTTCGAAGCACTGATTCTGGTGGTGCTGGTGGTGATCCTGTTCCTGCAGACCTGGCGCGCCTCGATCATCCCGTTGGTGGCCGTGCCGGTCTCCTTGATCGGTACCTTTGCGGTGATGCACCTGTTCGGCTTCTCGCTTAACGCGTTGTCGCTGTTCGGCCTGGTATTGGCCATCGGTATCGTGGTGGACGACGCCATCGTGGTGGTGGAAAACGTCGAACGGAACATCGAGCTCGGCCTGGACCCGTTCCCGGCGACCGAAAAAGCCATGAGCGAAGTGACCGGCCCGATCATCGCGACCGCGTTGGTACTGTGCGCGGTATTCGTGCCGGCGGCCTTTATCAGCGGCTTGACCGGGCAGTTCTACAAGCAGTTCGCGCTGACCATTGCGATCTCCACGGTGATCTCGGCGTTCAACTCGCTGACCTTGTCGCCGGCGCTGGCTGCGGTACTGCTCAAAGGGCATGACGCTCCGAAAGACGGCTTCTCCCGGTTCCTCGACAAATTGCTCGGCGGCTGGTTGTTCAAACCGTTCAACCGTTTCTTCGACAAGGCCAGCCATGGTTATGTCGGCACCGTGCGCCGCGTGATCCGTGGCAGTGGTATCGCGCTGTTCCTGTACGCCGGTTTGATCGTCCTGACCTGGCTGGGCTTCGCCCACACCCCGACCGGTTTCGTACCGGCCCAGGACAAGCAATACCTGGTGGCCTTCGCGCAATTGCCGGACGCCGCGAGCCTGGACCGCACCGAAGACGTGATCAAGCGCATGTCCGATATCGCCCTGAAACAACCGGGCGTGGAAGCGGCGGTGGCGTTCCCGGGCCTGTCGATCAACGGTTTCACCAACAGCCCGAACAGCGGCATCGTGTTCGTGACCTTGAAGCCGTTCGACGAGCGTAAAGACCCGAGCATGTCGGCCGGTGCGATTGCCGGCGCGCTGAACGGCAAGTACAGCAGCATCCAGGAAGCCTACATGGCGATCTTCCCACCGCCGCCGGTACAGGGCCTGGGGACGATTGGCGGCTTCCGCCTGCAGATCGAAGACCGTGGCAACCTGGGTTATGACGAGCTGTACAAAGAAACCCAGAACATCATTGCCAAGAGCCATAACGTGCCGGAGTTGTTTGGCCTGTTCACCAGCTACACCGTCAACGTACCGCAGGTCGATGCCGCCATCGATCGCGAAAAAGCCAAGACCCACGGCGTGGCGATCAGCGACATCTTCGACACCCTGCAGATCTACCTGGGTTCGTTGTATGCCAACGACTTCAACCGCTTTGGCCGTACCTACCAGGTCAACGTGCAGGCTGACCAGCAGTTCCGCCTGGCTGAAGACCAGATCGGCCAGTTGAAAGTGCGTAACAACAAAGGCGAGATGATCCCGCTGGCGACCTTCATCAAGGTCAGCGACACCTCGGGCCCGGACCGTGTAATGCACTACAACGGCTTTATCACCGCTGAAATCAATGGCAACGCCGCACCGGGCTACAGCTCCGGCCAGGCCCAGGCTGCAATTGAAAAACTGCTGAAAGAAGAACTGCCCAACGGCATGACCTACGAGTGGACCGACCTGACTTATCAGCAAATCCTCTCGGGCAATACCGCGCTGTTCGTATTCCCGCTCTGCGTACTGTTGGCGTTCCTGGTTCTGGCCGCCCAATACGAAAGCTGGAGCCTGCCGCTGGCGGTGATCCTGATCGTACCGATGACGCTGCTGTCGGCCATTACCGGGGTAATCATCTCGGGCGGCGACAACAACATCTTCACTCAGATCGGCTTGATCGTACTGGTGGGCCTGGCCTGTAAGAACGCGATTCTGATCGTCGAGTTCGCCAAGGATAAACAGCAGGAAGGCCTCGACCCGCTCGCTGCGGTACTGGAAGCCTGCCGTCTGCGTCTGCGGCCGATCCTGATGACCTCGTTCGCCTTCATCATGGGTGTGGTGCCCCTGGTGTTGTCCAGCGGTGCCGGTGCCGAGATGCGCCATGCCATGGGCGTGGCGGTGTTCTCCGGGATGATCGGGGTGACCTTCTTCGGGCTGTTGCTGACGCCAGTGTTCTACGTACTGATCCGTCGCTATGTGGAGCGCAGCGAAACGCGCAAAGCGGCCAAGGCCTTGAAGCTGGAGACACAGCAATGAGTGTGAAAGTATTTTTGCCGAGCCTGCTGGTACTCGCACTGAGCGCGTGTGCGGTAGGCCCGGACTACAAAACCGAGAAGCTGGAGGCGGCCAATATCACGGCCGCCGCCGACACCAAAAGCTATGACCATGCCAAATACGAAGGCATCTGGTGGCAACAGTTCGACGACCCGACCCTCAACCAACTGGTGACCCAGTCACTGAGCGGTAACCGTGACTTGCGCGTCGCCTTCGCCCGCTTGCGGGCGGCGCGGGCCATTCGCGATGACGTGGCCACCGACATCATGCCGGTGGTGACCTCGCGGGCCAGCAGTGACGTGGGCAAAGGCCAGATCCCGGGCCAGACCACCAAGCGTGTCAACAGCGAGCGCTACGACCTGGGGCTGGACATGGCCTGGGAAGTCGACTTGTTCGGCCGCATCCGCCGCAACCTGGAGGCCAGCGACGCCGACCAGCAAGTGGCCGAAGCCGACCTGTACCAACTGCAAGTCACCATGATTGCCGAACTGGTGGACGCCTACGGCCAACTGCGCGGCGCTCAATTGCGTGAACGCATTGCCCTGGACAACCTGAAGAACCAGCAGGAATCGCGCGCCATCACCGTCAGCCTGCGTGATGCCGGTGTAGGCGATCAGCTCGATGTGGAGCGCGCCGACGCACGCCTGGCGGCGGTTGAAGCGAGCGTGCCGCAATTGCAGGCAGAGCAAGTGCGCGAGCGCAACCGCATCGCCACCCTCCTCGGCCAGCGCCCCGACAAGCTGAGCGTGGACCTGAGCCCGAAAGACCTGCCGGCGATCGCCAAGGCATTGCCGATCGGCGATCCAGGGCAGTTGCTGCAACGTCGCCCGGACATCCTCAGTGCCGAACGCAAACTGGCCGCCGCCACCGCGCGTATCGGCGTGGCCAAGGCCGACCTGTTCCCACGGGTCAGCCTCAGCGGCTTCCTCGGCTTTACCGCCGGACGCGGTTCGCAGATCGGTTCAGCGGCCGCCAACGCCTGGTCCCTCGGCCCGAGCATTACCTGGGCCGCCTTTGACCTCGGCAGCGTGCGTGCCCGCTTGCGCGGCGCCAACGCCGAAGCCGATGGCGCCCTGGCAACGTATGAGCAGCAAGTGCTGCTGGCGCTGGAAGAGTCGGAAAATGCCTTCAGTGACTACGGCAAACGCCAACAGCGCCTGGTTTCGCTGATCCGTCAAAGCGAATCCAGCCGCGCCGCGGCCGACCTCGCAGCGATCCGCTACCGCGAAGGCACTGTGGACTTCCTGGTCCTGCTCGACGCCCAACGCGAACGCCTGGCCGCCGAAGACGCCCAGGCCCAGGCGGAAGTCGACTTGTATCGCGGGATTGTCGCGATCTACAAGGCCCTGGGTGGCGGCTGGCAGCCGGACACGGTGGTCGCCAGCGCCAAATGATGTAAAGCGCTCCTTTGGTTGGTCGCATCCAGCCAATTTTTAGCCCTGCGGTCCATTCGGTCGTGGGGCTTTTTTTGTTTTGGGGGTCCTAAAATGTTGAAGGTTAGTTCTGTAGGTCGGATAAGAAGTCTTTTGTAAGTAAGGACCTAATGCCGTGCTGTGTTTGGCATTTAGGATTAAAGGGTATTTATTGCAAGCATTATTTTTATGGCTCGAGTGCGACGACACATAGAACTACAAAAATTGATTATTCAAACTCTCTGAAGCTCCACTCAACTGGCTGCGTCCGACCCCAGAAAGCCGGTGACGGATCAAGCCGTCAGAACCGATTGTAGGATTTTGTAAGCAACTTCCAAATATTCTTCACAGCCTGGTAAACCTGTAAATATTAAAGTGATTGGTTCTAGCATTACGCTGCACCGCAAATATTTCTGAGCAACAGCGGAGGTCATCACCATGGCAATTGTACCCACGATTGAACTCGCACAACGGTCAAAGGCCACCAGCGCTTATCTCATCAAAAACCCTAAAGAAGTCAAAAACGCATTTTCTATAACGGACGATGCCAAGGCAGCCGAGATACTGAAAACCAGCGACAACAAGAAGGTTGCCGAGTTAAAGGATTTTTTGAAAACTTACGATATGGCATCGATCAGTACACGCGAACTAAAGAAAGTAGGCAGAGAACTTTACGATAGCGGAGCGATTGACGTAATGACATTTGGAATGTTCATAAGCGGAAATGGAGAGTTCGATGCCAAGGGCAATCAGGCAAATACGCACGTTAAATTTAACGCTATCGCGTTATTCAATGAGAAGTTAGAAGAGTATGCTAAATTTCTCGAGGAATACCCCGTTCACGCTACACAGGATAATCTGAGATGGAAACAGGCGATGGTCGCAGCCAATCATGCTATCGGTGCCCTCATGCACTTCGCCAACTCATCCAACCCTAAGCTTTCTGTGGATGATCAGGCATGATTGCGACGCTTAGCCAGCAGTGAGCCCATCAACAGCTTGGGCTCACTGTTGACACTCTCTTCAGCGACCGTACTTGACAGTTCCCAAGTAGACTTTAGGTGCAGCATCAGGATTTTTTATCATCACCCGATAAGTACCAAATGAACTGCTATACAAAACATTACTACCCGTATTTCCTGCCACCTGAGCCCACGACGAACCTATTTCCTTATGTATCGATAGCTGAGGTGGCCTTCCGCGGTCTACCGCAGTAATGGTTGCATCAATGTTCGCATTCAGGCACCCATTCGCGGAGGTTATGGTAAAGGGTCCGTAGGCCACTTTTTCGCTTTCTCCTTCCAGTATTCCCGTATAGGTGTCCGTAATAGACCAACACCCAGCAAACGCTTGAAAGGACACAAAAGCCGACATCAAAACGACAAAGGTGATAAACCTTTTCATGATTTCCATCCTCACAGTTGAACGACAGGTTGATCAAGTGACCTACCTATCCCCCAACCCCTCAGACAGAACTACAGGTAGGAATCACCCACCTACAATGCACGTTTTATAACCCTGAATATGCCAGACGCGTCCTATCATCAAATAAGCCAACTCTGTCATACCCAGGAGAAAGTCTTGGTCAGCTATTTCCTAGTCCCGCAGGGCGGCAACTAAAACCGGCTGTGTTCATTCAGAATCAGACTTCGATAATGCCCAGGATTGGACCCCGACCACTTACGAAATGCCTTATAAAATGAACTTGCATCGGCAAACCCCAGCCGCGCCGCAATTTCAGCGAAGCTGATCTGCGGTTCGGCCAGCCAGACGATTGCCAGTTCCTTGCGCACGCTGTCCTTGAGGCCCTGGTAGGTCTGCCCTTCTTCCGCCAGACGGCGGCGCAGGGTGGAGGCGGAAATGCATAGGCGGGTCGCCAGACCCTCGGTTTCCGGCCAGGTCTCGGGGGGCATTTGGCGCAGGTCGTGTTTGAGGCGATTGGCGAGGCTATCAGGGTCGCGGTATTTGACCAGGATGTTGGCCGGTGCGTGGGCCAGGAAGCGCTTGAGTTCCTCGTTACTGCGTTTGATCGGCAGGTCGAGGCAGTCTGCGGAAAAGATCATGCGCGTGCGTGGCCGATCAAAACGCAGGTTGTCGGAAAACATCACTTGGTAATCGTCGCAAAAGTCCGGCTGCGCGCAACGCAGCTCGATGGCCAGGATCGGAATTCGTCGCCCCGCCAGCCAACACGTCACGCCGTGGACAATCATCCAATACGTAAAATAGGTGAATGCCCGATTGGGTTGCGCCTCGGGTTCCACCAACACGATTTCCGCCAGACTCTGCTGGCGGACCAGTTGCGCGGGCAACCGCTCGAGCATCAGCGACAGAAACCCCAGCGCGGTTTCCAGGCCGTCGGCCAGGGTCGGTTGCGCGATGGCGGCGCGGCAGAGAAACGCCAGGCTGCCGGATTTGAGCTTGCGCGGGTCCATTCCGAAAAATTCATCGTCCATGCGCCGCGCCAACAAACGCCACAACCGCGCATACGCCGTCGCCGGCACACGGGCGTCGCCCTGCTCCAACGCCGCCGGGTCGATACCGGCCTTACTCAGTACTTCGGCAATCGCCATGTCGCACGCACAGCTCTGCAGCAGCGCCTCACGCACAAGATGGATGGAGATGGTGTCTTTTTCCGCCATGGGGAATGGGCTTTTCAACGGCGCATAAGCAAGGCCTGCATCATAAAGGCGCTTGCGATTCGCCACCACCGTTCAGCCTCGGTTCAGCGAAAGTCAATATTTCTTGTTTAGCAATGAGTATCATTATGTTACAAATTGCCATCCCATCCAGTCATGATTGCGGTGCCGAATGCTTGTTCCTTTTTTAATCATGCTGCGCGAAGGCATTGAAGCCGCATTGATCGTTGGCATCATCGCCAGTTACCTGCAACAGACCGGCCGTGGCCAATGGATGCCCGCCGTGTGGATCGGCGTATTTCTCGCCGCCGCCCTGGCCCTGCTGGTAGGCGGTGGCCTGGAGCTGGTCAGCGCTGAGTTCCCGCAGAAACAACAGGAGCTCTTCGAAGGTGTCGTAGGGTTGATCGCCGTGGGCATCCTCAGTTCCATGGTGTTCTGGATGCGCAAGGTCGCACGCTCCATCAAGCACAGCCTGCATGAATCCCTCGACCACGCCCTGGCTGGTTCAAAACACCAAGTGTTCGCGCTGATCGCCATGGTGTTTTTCGCCGTGGCCCGTGAGGGGTTGGAGACGGTGTTCTTCCTGCTGGCCGTGTTCCAACAAAGCGAAGGCCCCGGCGCGCCGATCGGTGCCCTGCTCGGCCTGATCCTGGCTATTGTGGTCGGCTTGCTGATCTATTCCGGCAGCATGCGCTTGAACCTCGGCGCGTTCTTCCGCTGGACCGGCCTGTTCATTCTGGTGGTCGCCGCCGGCATCCTCGCCAACTCAGTGCAGGCCTTGCATGAAGCCGGCGTGTGGAATCACCTGCAAACCGTGCTGTTTGACTTCAGCGCCGGGCTGCCCATGGACAGCCCGCTGGGCTCGGTGCTGGCCGGTATGTTCGGTTACCAGGAAGCGCCCACCGTCAGCACCCTGGGCGCTTATCTGATTTATCTGGTGGTGGCCCTGGTGATGTTCTTCCTGCCTTCGGCGCCCGCCAAGCCGATTGCCAAATCTTCTTCCGTTTCCAGCCAGTAAGGACCGCCTCTTGTCCAACCCAACCCCTCAACCGGCCCCACCGTCCCGCGCCCTGCGCTGGGCCGTGGCCGGCTCGGTGGTCGTGATGATCGCCGCCGGTGGCCTGTTCTACTACGCCTCGCAGTTGGCCGCCGCCAAACGCCAGAGCAACCACAATGAAATCGCCGTGACCATCCACAGCCACGCCTGCGAACCCAACGCGCTGACCGTGCCCGCCGGGCGTGCCAGTTTCCGTATCATCAACCGCTCCGACCGTGCGGTGGAATGGGAAATCCTCGACGGTGTGCTGGTGGTCGAAGAGCGCGAAAACATCGCGCCCGGCTTGAGCCAGGTGATCAACGCCAACCTGTTGCCCGGCGACTACGCCATCACCTGCGGCCTGTTGAGCAACCCACGCGGCACCCTGCATGTGACGCCGACTGCCGAGTCCGACGCACAGGCCAAGGCCAAGCCGTCGATGGTGGCGTTTATCGGCCCACTGTCGGAGTTCCGGGTGTACCTGAGCAGCCAGGGCAGCGCGCTGGTCAAGGCCGTGACGGCCCTGCAGCAAGCCATTGATGCCGGTGACCTGGCCCAGGCGCAGGCGCTGTATGTGCCGGCCCGCGAAGCCTACCAACGGCTGGCGCCCGCTTCCCAGCGCCTGGCCGAACTGGACAACGCCATCAACGCGCGTGCCGACTACTTTGAAAAGCGTGAGCAAGACCCCGCGTTCAGTGGCTTCCACCGCCTGGAATACAGCCTGTTCCAGCAGCACAACCTGGACGGCCTGGCACCGGTTGCCCGACGCCTGGTCAGCGATGTCACCCAGCTCAAGCAACAATTGCTGACGCAGTCGCTGCCACCGGAACAACTGGTCGGCATCGTGGTACGCAACCTCAACAGCCTGGCGGACACGCGTGCGATCAGCGGTGAAGAAGAACGCTACAGCCACGTCGACTTGAATGGCTTTGCCGCCAACCTTGCGGTGGCGCGCAAGGTGGTCGACCTGATGCGCCCACTGTTGACCCAATCCGCCGCCGACCTGGTGCCCAAGGTCGACAGCGCGCTCGACGCGTTCGATGCCGAACTCAATGGTTTCAAAGTCGACGGTCAATTCAGCCGCTACGACAGCGTTACGGCCGATCAGCGCAAGCAGATCGCCGACAAGGCCAAGGCTCTGGCCGTTGCACTCGATGGAATCGACCCCGCCCTTGGCCTTTCCGGCCTGCAGTGAAGACGACCGCACACATGAGTGATTCTGAACACACCAACCTCCAACGTCGCCGTGTCCTGTTGGGCATGGCGGCCACCGGCGCGGCGATTGCCGGCAGTGCCCTGACCTGCCCGGCCATGGCCGCCGCAGCCGAGCAAGTCACCACCGCACCGCGCAGCGACAAGACCCAGGACCACCAGGATTTCTTCGGCAAACACCAGACCGGCATCGTCACCCCGCGCCCGGCCTGCGGCATGGTGGTGGCGTTCGACGTACTGGCCAGCGACCGCGAAGACCTGGAGCGTCTGTTCCGTACGCTGAACGAACGCATCCACTTCCTGATGACCGGCGGCCCCGTGCCGCAAGTCGACCCGAAACTGCCGCCGACCGACTCCGGCATTCTCGGCCCGGTGGTGACGCCGGACAACCTGACCATCACCGTATCAGTGGGTGAATCGCTGTTCGATGAGCGCTTCGGCCTGTCGGCGGTCAAGCCCAAGCGCCTGATCCGCATGGTCGGCTTCCCCAATGATGCATTGGAACCGGCGCAGTGCCATGGCGACTTGAGCCTGCAATTTTCCTCCAACACCACCGACACCAATATCCACGCCCTGCGCGACATCGTGAAAAACCTGCCGGACCTGCTGCTGGTACGCTGGAAACAGGAAGGCAGCGTTCCGCCCCAGGCCCCGGCCAAGCCCGGCGAACCGGCCCAGAGCGCGCGCAACTTCCTCGGTTTTCGCGATGGTTCGGCCAACCCGAATTCCAACGACGACAAAGCCATGGACCAGATCGTCTGGGTGCAACCGAGCAGCGATGAACCGGCCTGGGCCGCCAACGGCAGCTATCAGGCGGTGCGGATCATCCGCAATTTCGTCGAGCGCTGGGACCGTACCCCACTGCAGGAACAGGAAAGCATCATCGGTCGGGTCAAACCCACGGGCGCGCCCATGGATGGCCAGCACGAAAGCCAGGTGCCGGACTACAGCAAAGACCCGGAAGGCAAGTTGACCAAGCTCGATGCCCACATCCGCCTGGCCAACCCGCGTACGCCGCAGACCCAGGCCAACCTGATCCTGCGTCGGCCGTTCAACTACTCCAACGGCGTCAATAAAAACGGTCAGCTGGACATGGGGCTGTTGTTCATCTGCTACCAGGCTGACCTGGAGAAAGGCTTTATCAGCGTGCAAACCCGGCTCAACGGCGAGCCCCTGGAGGAATACCTCAAGCCGGTCGGCGGCGGGTACTTCTTCACCTTGCCGGGCGTCACGGGGCCCAAGGACTTCCTCGGGCGTACGCTGCTCGCGGCCTCGCACCCTCAAACCACTGCCAATACCTAAAACAAACCCAGAGCGGATACGTCCCATGAAGAAGTCGTCTATCGCGTTGTCGTTGTTAATGAGTCTTTCGCCGTTGGCCGCTTTCGCCGCCACTGCGCCGCTGGACCTGGTAGGCCCGGTGTCGGACTACAAGATCTACGTCACCGAAGAAATCGGTGAACTGGTCACCCAGACCCAGGCGTTCACCGACGCCGTGAAGAAAGGCGACCTGGCCACCGCCAAGAAGCTCTATGCGCCGACCCGCGTGCACTACGAGTCGATTGAGCCGATCGCCGAATTGTTCAGCGACCTCGACGCGTCTATCGACTCGCGTGTCGACGATCACGAGAAAGGCGTTGAAGCCGACGACTTCACCGGCTTCCACCGGATCGAATACGCGCTGTTCTCCAAGAACACCACCGAGGGCCTGGGCGCCCTGGCCGATAAGCTGAACGGCGATGTCAAGGACCTGCAGACCCGCGTCGAAGGCCTGACCTTCCCGCCCGAGAAAGTCGTCGGCGGTGCCGCTGCGCTGCTCGAAGAGGTCGCGGCCACCAAGATCTCCGGTGAAGAGGACCGCTACAGCCACACGGACCTGTATGACTTCCAGGGCAACGTCGACGGCGCGAAGAAAATCGTCGATCTGTTCCGTGGCCAGATCGAGAAGCAGGACAAGGCGTTCCTGGCCAAAGTCGACAAGAACTTCGCCACCGTGGACAAGATCCTGGCCAAGTACAAAACCAAGGATGGCGGTTTTGAGACCTACGACAAGGTCAAGGAAAACGACCGCAAGGCCCTGGTCGGCCCGGTCAATACCTTGGCCGAAGACCTGTCGACCCTGCGCGGCAAATTGGGCTTGAACTGATCTTTGCGCGCGCCTTCGCCACCGTCGCGGCGAAGGCGTCTGTGAGGTCAGGCGGCCGACGGCTGAAAGCCCTGCAGGGGCGCCCCTTCAGGCTTGAAGGTGTGCGGGTTGATCGCATACCACAGGTTGTTTTTCTGCACGGCGTACAACGGGCGTCCGGCACAGGTGCCGGCGCGACTGCCGGCAGGCTGGCCGGATTCTGCGTTGACGCTGGAATACACGCCGGCCCCCCAGCGACACTTTTCAAACACAGTTGCAGGCAGGTAGATATCCGCCCCCAGGGCGCGCAACTCTCCGCGCATGAAGTTTTTACCGAAAGCCGCCACCTTCTGCCCCGTTTTCAATACCCCAATGGCGCCATCCAACGGATTGAGCACGCTGCGAAAAAACGGTGATACCCCCGCGAACCCCTGCATGGAAAATGCCCTGCCATTAAATGGCAATACCACTTTCAGCCCTCTGTAAAAGCTCTTCACACCCGCTAACCCACCGGTCACTGCGAACGAGGCGAAATCGATCAATATGCCGCGTACCCCTTGCGCCGTCTTGCCCTCCGCGACATCGGCGAAGGCGCCGACAAAGGGCAGCAGGCCCAAGACCATCCGCAGGTTTTCAGGGCCGAAAACGTCCTCGGAGCCAAACGGGAATGCCCGGCGACGTTGATAGTCGGTGGGCTGGTTGGCATAGCGGAGCAAAGGCTCACGTGGCATGGTAAAGCTGTTACTCAGTACGCCCTCGACAATGCGGCCGGTTTTTTCGCTGCTGAACGTCGTGGGCACCGGCAGCTGTGCGTGCTTTGGATGGCCGGGCATCAACGTGGCAGGCAGGTCGGTCGCGGCCTTTTCGATGATGACCGATGACTGCACGCCGGCTTTCGGCTCGCTGCCAGTTTTATACGCCGCGAAATCAAAGCTGGCAGGTTTTGTGTGCCGGAACTCGCGCCGCACATACGCAAAGGGGCCATGGGGTTTCTGCCCCACTTCGACCTGCCCGCCCAGCGGCAGCGTGTAGCTCAAGTCGTCGCGCTTGACGATACGCATGGCGCCGGGGAACACCTCGAAATACCCGAAGCGAGGCTCGACGGCGCCGGTCTCGTAACGGATCAACGTGCCATGCGTGCCCTTGTGTTCGGCCACCTTGGAATCGGCGCCTTCGTCGTCCTCAATGGCGTCGCCGGTCGCCTCGCGCAAACTGAAGAATTCGATTTGCCCCACTTCAAGGGCCTTACGGTCTTCCAGCGGCAACTGCGCAAACATGAGTTTGAGTACCGTGGCCTGCGCCGCACGACAATCAGCCACGTAGCGCTCGATGGCGGGCGCTACCAGCGGTGCGATTTTCGGCAGTTTTTTGATCCGCTCATCAAAATCCGCCTGGGAAATGCGTGGATGTTCGAACTTGTACTTCGCTTTACCGGCGCGGTATTCGTTCAGCCACGTGTTGAACGCGACCAGCGCACCCGGCGAGTCTTGTTCCGCCAGAAGAAACTCAGTCAACAAAACCTCATGGGGTTGGCCGTGCTGCCTGGGATCCGCCACCCGGCGCAAAGTGAAGCCACGGATTTCATCTTCGCTCATCTCGGGAAACAGCAGCGTCAATTGCTCGACAAGCAGGCGGGTCATCGAGGGCGGCTCGGCCGTCAGCGTCTGGAAGGCGTCGCGGAGGCTGTTTTGCTGCTCGGTGAAGGCTTGTGCAGCCGCCTGGTAGTTTTGCGCGGTGTATTTGCCGTCCAACGGCTTGGGAAACACGCCGGCCATCACGGCCCACTCCAACAAAGGCAGGGTGCCCACACCTTTGATCAACGCCTCCTGCTCCGGGTTTTGCGGTTGCAAGCGTGCCAGGGCATTGACTTGCGTTGCGTTCATCGCCCGCGAACTGCCTGGCCCGGCGAGCGCTTCGGCGATCCCACAGCCCAGACGCATGGCGAGCCATGCCGGGGAACCCATCCGCACGTCATCGGGGCTTTGCTTGAGTACTTGGGGTATTGAGGCAGGCAGTTGTGGGTCGGGCTTGAGCAACATTTCCGGCGCAGCCTGTGCCAGGAACATATGCGCCAGAAATGGCGCACTTTCAGCGCT
Source organism: Pseudomonas palleroniana (assembly GCF_022836895.1). NCBI lineage: Bacteria > Pseudomonadati > Pseudomonadota > Gammaproteobacteria > Pseudomonadales > Pseudomonadaceae > Pseudomonas > Pseudomonas palleroniana. Next base: position 3,842,945 of record NZ_CP092411.1, read on the forward strand.
GACGCCTTTTTCCCGCAGGTGCCGCTCGATGTCGGCACGCACTTCTTTTTGCGTGCGTCCGAAATTGGCAGGCTGATAAATCGCGTAGCCGGCTACTTCTCCTGGTTTGCCCGGCAGGCTGCCCTGAAGGTTGAGCTTGAGCGCCGTAGCGAGCAACGCATGACGCTGCGCCCTGGGTAACGGCTGACCATCAGCCACGTCGAAAAGCTTGAGTTCCTTGGCCAAGGCTTCGGCCTGGGTCACGGCAGCGGGCGAATCGAAAAAGGCGGTCAACCGCCGGTCAGGGTCTGCAGACAACGCCTGCCAGGGGTCCGGGGTGGTCAGGAAGCTATCGAACAAACCGGCGACGCTCGCCGCGCCAGTCTTTAGCACTTCACAGTCAGCCGCCGTCAATGCGCCCGGTGTCCAGGTGTAGGGGGTCAAAGCTGCGTAGTCAGCGGTCAGCGGCGGCTCAGGCCATCGCGTGTCGAGCCAAGCCTGCACGTCGCGGCCTTGCTCGAGCGTCGTGGGCGAACTCAGGCCAAAGAAATCCAGTGCCTGGCGCATATCCCAAGTATCGGTGGAATACAGGGCGTTGCCGGTTTTCTGACTTTGCTCGACCAAGGCTTGTAACCGGCTCTTCATTGCCTGCACGCCAGGGTCGGGATTCTTGCCAACTTCGTCATCGAAGTAGGCTTGCAGGGACCGCCACGTGCCCTTGGCATCACACTGTTGAAGCTCGCCCTGACTGATTCTGAAACGGTCACCGACGCTGTCCAGGCCGATTTTCTCAAGAAAGTCCCGAAACGCCGGTGAGGCGAGCAGCTCGACAAAGGCTTGGCGTGGCAATTGGCTGTTGCGCTCCAGAGAAGAGCCCGGTGGCGCCACATAGGCTTGCTCATCCAACCGCAGAGCCTCGCCCTCCTTCAGGCCTCGCAAGCGCTGGCGAAGTTGTTCGGCCAAACCGCTGCGAGCGGTTGCATCGCTGTTCGCCGTCACTGTGCGGGTAAAAGCGTCGCGCCACTGCTGGCGCTTCTCAACGCTGATGGGCGGCCAGCCATTACGCTTGAGCTGTGCCCCCAGCGCGGGTGCCGCCTGCTCGTTCTTCGCAGGTTGCACCCCATAAAAATCCAGGATGATATCCCGCGGGATCGGCTCGGAGGGCATGTTGGCGGGAATCCCCAAGTCACTCGGCGAGAGTATTTTTTGCACCTTGCGAAGCTTGCCGCTGGCCTCCCACCAGCCGGAACCATCGGTGGTGGTAAACCGTACGAAGGTGTCTTTTCCATCGCGACTGACCACGCCCACCACACTGTCGCTGAACACGCGCACCGTAGAGATCTTCAAGCCCTTGGCGCGAAACCAGTCCTGCACTGGCGGCTCGCTGAGTGCCTGTTGGTATTGACTGATAAACGGCCCAATCGAGGCATTTCGCGGGATAAGCGGCTCAGGGGCAACCCCTGAACTCAGCCAGCGCCCCACCTTGGTCTGCAGGGTTGCATCGCCTTTGGGCGCGTTTTCTTCGGAGGGGAATCGACGTGGCGCTTCAGCTACGGCAGCCGTGGCGCCACGCTTGTCTCGCGTTGACGGGTTCGACACCGCCCCATCCGATACAGGAGGCAGGTGGGAGAACCGGTTGTAAGGGTTTACCTGGATAAGCGACATTTCTATTTCCTCTCTACCAGTCAGAATGGTGAGAGTTCTCGTCCGTAAGAACTGTCGAGAGGAAATCTACAAGTCGCAATTGGGCTCTTTCGTAAGCCAAGTCCCAAAGAGATGCAGGCAGAAACCGGGAATTATCTTGTGACGCTCAGCGCTTACAGAATCCGGTACAACAACCGCTCAATCCGCACCCGACTGACCCGCCGTAAAAACTTGCCTACGGCCGGGGGGTAGTCCACCAGCGACTGCAACTGTTGATAGCCGGCAATACGCGTGGTGTGCTGGAAAATTTGCGCCAGCTCCGCACGTCGCGGCGCCAACCATTGGCCTTGGGGGTCATCGATCAGCAAGCCGTTTTCCAGGTCGAGGCGGAACGCTCGCGGGTTGAGGTTATTGCCCGTGAGCAAGGTGTAGCGTTGGTCGACCCACATGCCCTTGAGGTGGTAGGTGTTGTCGCCGTCGCGCCACAGGTGCAGGTTCAACTGGCCACTGTCGATCACCGGCTGATGCCGCTTGGCGAAGCGGCGCAGGCTGATTTCGTAGAGGTACGGCAACGCTGCGATCACCTTGAACGGCTCGCTGGGCGGGATATAGAAATCATTGGCGGTTTTGTCACCGACGATGATGTCGACCTTCACGCCTCGCGCCAGGGCACGGTTGAGCTCCCGAGTCACAGGCAGTGGCAGGTTGAAATAGGGGGTGCAGATGGTCAGCTGATGCTGGGCGCTGGCGATCAGTTCTAGGACGACCCGGTTCAGCGGGTTGTTCTTGCCCACACCCAGCAACGGGCTGACGGCCAGGTGGTTGTTGGGCAACTGCCCGGCGGTGGTGTCGTAGGCCGCATGTTTCAGGCGGCTGCGCAGGTCGCCGATGTCGTTGCGCAGGCTGCGGGTGGTGGGCGGGTTAGGCAGGTCCAGGCGATGCACCGCCTTGGAAGCGACCAGGCCATGCTCCACCAGATGCTGCATGGAGTCGGCCAGCGGCTGGCTGTGGATCAAGTGGTAGCGGTCATAACGGTACTTGTCGAACTTGTGCAGGTACACGTTGTTCAGGCTCGCGCCGCTATACAACACGCTGTCGTCGATCACGAAGCCCTTGAGATGCAGCACGCCGAACAGTTCGCGGGTTTGCACCGGCACGCCGTACACCGGCACTTCGCTGGCATGGCTTTGGGTCATGGCCTGGTACCAGGCGCTGTTGCCGGGTTGCTTGCCGGCGCCGATCAGGCCCCGTTGTGCACGCAGCGAGTCGACCACGACCACAATGTCCAGCTCCGGCCGTGCGGCCTTGGCGGCATGTAACGCGTCGTAAATCTCCTGCCCCGCTTCGTCGTGCTGCAAATACAGCGCAACGATGTAGATGCGCCGAGTGGCCTGGGGAATCTTTTCCAGCAGGCAACGCCGGAACGCCTCGGCGTCGGACAGCACGTCAATGGCCTCGGGGGTGATTGGAAAACCGCGAAGTTTGGGCAACAGGGAGCGTTTGAAGAACGACGGCATAAGGCTCGCAATGGGTCGAATCCGAAGAGGCCACGAGCTTACACCATGGGTGCGCTCAGGTCTCGCAGTCACGCATTGAAAAAGTTGATTGACCAAGAAGAACGATCGTTCTACTGTTAGCCACATGAACGACATGACTCCCAGTGAAACCCGCGACATTATCCTCGACGTCACCGAGAAGTTGATCTATCGCCACGGCATCGCCGCCACCGGCATGGATTTCTTGGTGAAAACCGCCGGTGTGTCGAGAAAAAGTATTTATCGCTACTTCGCCAACAAGGACGAGTTGGTGATCGCCGCCCTGCAACGCCGCGATGAGCGCTGGATGCAGTGGCTGCGCGCAGAAGTGGAACGCAGCGAAAGCAGCGGCGAGCGCCTGCTGGCGCTGTTCAGTGCGCTGAAAACCTGGTTTGCGTCGGCGGACTTTCGTGGCTGCGCCTTCATCAACACCAGCGGCGAAACCGGTGACGCGCAAGACCCGGTGCGGCTGTTGGCCAAAGCCCATAAACAGAAACTGTTCGAGTACGCACTTGAACTGTGTGAAGCACATGGCACCCCCGACCCGCAACAGCAGGCCGCGCAACTGCTGATATTGATCGATGGTGCGATAACCGTTGCCTTGGTGATGGGCGATTCAACAGCCGCTGATAATGCGCAATGCATGGCGCGAACGTTATTAGGACTTGAGAACGCGTAAATCCGGCAACTCTCGATAACCCTTATTGTGTCAAGGAACTGCCCAATGTCATCTCTCCCGGAAACACGCCCGCCTTTGCCGCCCTTTACCCGCGAGTCGGCGATCGAAAAAGTTCGCCTGGCCGAAGACGGCTGGAACTCCCGCGACCCACAGCGAGTGTCGCTGGCCTACACCCTGGATACGCAATGGCGTAACCGCGCCGAATTTGCCCACAACCGCGAAGAAGCCAAGGGCTTCCTCACCCGTAAATGGGCCAAGGAGCTGGACTATCGGCTGATCAAGGAATTATGGGCGTTTACCGATAACCGGATTGCGGTGCGGTATGCCTATGAATGGCACGATGACTCCGGCAACTGGTTCCGTTCCTACGGTAACGAGAACTGGGAGTTCGACGAAAACGGCCTGATGGCGAACCGCTTTGCCTGCATCAATGACCTGCCGATCCAGGAAAGCGAGCGCAAATTCCACTGGCCGCTGGGCCGACGCCCGGATGATCATCCGGGGCTGTCCGAACTGGGGCTCTAAACATTTAGAGCGGACGACGGTTAACCTGTGGCGAGGGAGCTTGCTCCCGTTGGACTGCGTAGCAGGCCCAGTCTTTTCAAACCAAAAGCTGGGACCGCTTCGCGGCCCAACGGGAGCAAGCTCCCTCGCCACAGTGACAGCAGCAAGCCCTGACTGACTGGCATTGCACCGCAACCCACTCAGTCCGAGTTCAGGCCAACCCGATACAACACGCCGTCATCCTCATCCGTGAGCACATACAGATAGCCATCCGGGCCCTGCCGTACATCGCGGATGCGGGCTTTCAAGCCGCCGAGCAAACGCTCCTCATGGATCACCTTGTCGCCATCGAACTGCAGGCGTATCAGTTCCTGGCTGGCCAAGGCACCGATGAACACGTTGTGCTGCCAGGGTTTGAAACGATCAGCATCGTAAAACGCCATGCCACTGATGCCCGGTGATTTCTCCCAGACGTGATGGGGCGCCACGGTGCCTTCCACTTCCTTGCCCTTGGCCTCCGGGATCGGCGTCAACGAATAGTCGATGCCGTGAGTCGCCAGCGGCCAACCGTAATTCTTGCCACGCTCGATGATGTTGATTTCATCACCACCGCGAGGCCCATGTTCGTTTTCCCAGATCGTGCCGCTCCACGGGTTCATTGCCAGACCCTGCGGGTTACGCTGGCCATACGACCAGATTTCGGGGCGTACGCCCTGCTGGCCGACAAAGGGGTTGTCTTCCGGCACCCGGCCATCCGGGAAGATGCGCACCACCTTGCCTTGCAGCTTGTCCAGGTCCTGGGCCGTCGGGCGATCGTTGTTTTCACCCAAGGTCACAAACAGGTAGCCATCACGGTCGAAAGCCAGGCGCGAGCCGAAGTGGTTACCGGTCGACAACTTGGGTTCCTGGCGCAGGATGACCTTGAAGTCCTTCAAGCCGCTCAAGTCATCGGCCAGGCGCCCACGCCCGACGGCGGTACCGGCCTTGCCCCCCTCGCCACCGCCTTCGGCGTAGGACAGATACACCAGGCGGTCCTGCTTGAAGTCCGGTGACAGCACGACGTCAAGCAAGCCGCCCTGCCCTTTGGCCCACACCTGAGGTACGCCGGTCAGCGGTGCCGACAGTTTGCCGTCCGGGCTGACGAACCGCAGGTGGCCAGGACGCTCAGTCACCAGGAAACCTTGTTTATCCGGCAGGAATGCCACGGCCCATGGATGCTCCAGCCCCTTGGCGACGGGCGTGACGCTGATGCTGCCCTGCTCGCTGGGAAACTGTCGAGCCTGCGCCGCAAACACGGCCGTCAATGGAAGTAGCGTGGTTGCACACATCGCGGCTAGCAGGGTTTTGCGTAGAAACATAAGACGTCGTCCTTACCGGCGATTGCCGTTGGCATCATAGGTGGGTGCTTTGGTTTCGGTCGCGGGCCGGCTGGGGGCGCTGTCGCGCTGGGGATAGCGATTGCCGATACCGCCGTTTTCCAGGGTCGGCGCGGGGCCGCTGGGAACGGCCGGGATACCCCGAGTGGGCGGCGCATTGGGCACCGTACCCTGCATGCTGTTGGGGTTGGCCCGATGAATAGGGCTGTTGTTGGTATCAAAGTGGCCGGGCAGATTTTGCGCCTGGGCCAAGGGCACCAGCGCCAGGCCCAACGCCAATGCAGCGAAATGACGTACACAACGGTTCATGACTATGCCTCTCTGAAGCGGACAACACGTGCTTTCGATAACACGCTACGCCTAGGGTTCGGCATTCGTAACTAAATACTTTCTGATCAGGTGTAACACGATCTGTCCGTGCATCCCTCCGTCGAAACTTTTTCCCGAGCCGGCCAGTCACCAGAAGACCGGCACTTCTCAAGGAATCGCACTTATGCCACGAGCAATCTGGAAAGGCGCCATCAGTTTCGGACTGGTCCACATCCCTGTCTCCCTGGTCTCGGCGACGTCTTCACAAGGCGTCGATTTTGATTGGCTGGACAAACGCAGCATGGATCCGGTGGGTTACAAACGCATCAACAAGACCACCGGCAAGGAGGTCACCAAAGAGAACATCGTCAAGGGAGTGGCCTATGAAAAGGGTCGCTACGTGGTGCTCAGCGAAGAAGAAATCCGCTCAGCTCACCCCAAGTCGACCCAGACCATCGAAATCATCGCCTTTGTCGCCAGCGACCAGATCCCCCTGCAAAACATTGACACGCCCTACTTCCTGGCCCCCGACAAACGCGGCGGCAAAGTCTATGCGCTGCTGCGCGAAACCCTGAAGAAAACCGGCAAGGTCGCCCTGGCCAATGTCGTGCTGCACACCAAGCAGCACCTGGCGGCGCTGATGCCACTGGAATCGGCCCTGGTGCTGGTCATGCTGCGTTGGCCCGCCGAAGTGCGCAGCCTGGACGAACTGGAATTGCCCAGCGACGTCACCAAGCCCAGCCTGGCCAAGGGCGAGCTGGAGATGGCCAAGCGCTTGGTGGAGGACATGACCGCCGACTGGCAACCGGATGATTATCGCGACAGCTTCCAGGACAAGATCATGGCGCTGGTCGCGAAGAAGGCCAAGGCCGGCAAGATCGAAGACGTGGAATCCAGCGAAGGCAGCGAGGAACGTAAGACCGCCGACGTGATTGACCTCACGGAATTGCTCAAACGCAGCCTGGCCGGTAAACCGGCGAAAAAAGCCGCCCCCAAAAAACCGCGCAAAGCTTCCTGAACCGACCAAAGGAGCCCTTGCCATGCCCAAGCCCCTGAGCGAATACAACCGTAAACGCGACTTCGAGATCACCGCAGAACCCTCCGGCAGTGCGCCAGGCAACACGCGAGAGGCAGGCGCCCTGTCGTTTGTCATCCAGAAGCACGCCGCACGCAACCTGCACTATGACTTTCGCCTGGAGTTGGACGGCGTACTCATAAGCTGGGCTGTGCCCAAAGGCCCCAGCCTGGACCCGAGCCAGAAACGCCTGGCGGTGCATGTCGAAGACCATCCGCTGAGCTACGGGACCTTCGAAGGCAGTATCCCGGCCGGTCAATACGGTGCCGGCGATGTGATCGTCTGGGACCGGGGCATCTGGCAGCCCCACGATGACCCGCACAAAGCCTATCGCGCCGGCAGGCTGAAATTCACCCTGATCGGTGAAAAGCTCTCCGGCGACTGGGCCTTGGTGCGTACCCGCCTCCAGGGCAGTGCCACCAAGGAACAATGGCTGCTGATCAAGGAAAAGGACCCGCAGGCACGCCCGGCCACCGACTACGATATCGTCGAGGCCGAACCGAACAGCGTTATCAGCAACGCTTCGGTGGGTAAACACACAGCGCGAACCCAGCCTTCTCACGCGCCTGTCGCCGTCCCGGCACAACGCTCCGCGCAAAAGCGCGCCCCGCGTAGTCAGCTGAACATCACCCATGCCGACCGCGTCATAGACCCGCAGAGCGGCACGCAAAAGCAGCAATTGGCGCAGTTCTATGCACAGATCAGTGATTGGATTCTGCCGTTCCTGTGGCACCGGCCGGTGTCGCTGCTCAGGGCGCCAGAAGGCATTGAGGGCGAACAGTTCTTCCAGAAGCACTCAGAGCGCCTGGCCATTCCACATATCAAGCACCTGGAACCTGCGCTGGACCCAGGCCATGCGCGCCTGATGGAGATCCGCACCACCGACGCGCTGATCGGCGCCGTGCAGATGGGCACGATCGAACTGCACAGCTGGGGCGCCACCACGGACAAGATCGAAACACCGGACCAATTCGTACTCGACCTTGACCCGGACCCGGCGCTGCCTTGGAAAAACATGCTGGAGGCGGCGCAACTGACGCTGTCGGTACTCGATGAGCTGGGGCTCGACGCATTCGTCAAGACCAGCGGCGGCAAAGGTTTGCACCTGATCGTGCCATTGGCACGTAGGGACGGCTGGGACACCGTCAAAGCGTTCGCCAAGGCCATCGCACAGTTCATGACCCGGTCACTGCCTGAACGCTTCACGGCCACCAGCGGCCCGAAAAACCGGGTCGGCAAGATCTTTGTCGATTACCTGCGCAACGCGCGTGGCGCCAGTACCGTTGCCGCCTATTCAGCCCGCGCACGACCTGGCCTGCCCGTGTCGGTGCCGATCAGTCGGGATGAATTGAAGGGATTGGAAGGCGCCCAGCAGTGGACGGTGGCGAACCTGCAGGAACGCCTGCAAGGTTTGAAGAACGACCCATGGGCCGGTTATGCCAACCGGCAGCGGATCAGCAAAAAGATGTGGGACAGGCTGGGCGCGCAACCACCGCAGTGATTCGCGCCGCCGCCAGGTTTCAGATGAGAATGAAGATCAGCGCCAAACCTGCAAAAATTGCCCACTTTTCCAGGTAGTAACGCGCACGATTGCGCTTTTTAAGCTCTTTGCCGCGCAGGCGAATCTTGTACAGGCGGGTAAAGGCACGGTTCAAGCCACCGGTCTTGTCGCCGTCGTCATTGGGCGAACCTGCAGCGGCCATCACATTGCGGCTGAACCAACGGTTGAACGCGGCCGCCCAGCGATACTTCATCGGGCGCTCGATATCACAGAACAGAATGATGCGGTTCTGCTGCGTAGCGTTTTCCGCGTAGTGAATGTAAGTCTCGTCAAACATGACTGGCTCGCCATCGCGCCAGTAATAGCTTTCACCGTCCACATTGATGTAGCACGCCGGATCGTTGGGTGTATCCAGGCCCAAGTGGTAGCGGTAGGAACCCGCGTAGGGGTCGCGGTGACGCACCAGCTTGGACCCCGGTGGCAGCTCGGCGAACATGGCGGCCTTGATCGAGCCGATGCTCTGCACCAACTCCGTGGTACGCGGGCACAGCTTCATCGCCGATGGATGGCTGTCGCCGTACCACTTGAGGTAGAAGCGCTTCCAACCCGACTTGAAGAACGAATTGAAACCCACGTCGTTGTATTGATCCGAGCGTTTGATCGCCCCTGCCTGCATCAGGTTCTGACCTTCCTTGCGGATCTCCTCCCAATGCTCCTGCAAAGGGCTCAGGTCCGGAAAGTCACTGGCTGACAGAAAAGGACGGCTTGGCTGCTTGGAGAACAGATAAAGAAAGCAGTTGATCGGCGCCAGGAACGTCGAGTGATCGCTGAGTTGGCGGCCCAGCTTGTGCCGCACCCGGCCACGCAGGTGGACATACGCAATAGAGGCAACGTAGAGAAGAACAATGATGAGTTTCAAGGGATTCGTCACAAGTCAGGGAGAGAACAGGCTGCTCCTGTGGCCCATATCAGCCAAGGATGAAAAGGCAGCACCTGAAATCACAATTCACGTACAAGTGGCACACGGCACGCAAGCTCCTGCGACGTGTGACCATTGGCCGGTATTTAGCCACAGTTTGTAACCAAAGGTTAACTAAGAATTGTGAAAAGCTGTCGACTGAATGTGCTGGAGAATTTGTGGGCAGGCGCTCGCGCCCGCCCACGGGCGCAGGTCTTTTACGTCAAGGGTTGATCGTCTTTGCGTTCGCGGCGGGAAAAACTGCTGTCTTCCAATGCTGCGTAGGCTATGGCGCCTTGACGGCTGAGCATGAGGTAGCGGATCAGCGCAATCACCAACCCTAGCAACAGGCCACCCACCAGGCTAAACGCAATGACCAAGGCTTTTTTGGGCTTGACCGGTGCCAATGGCTCCTGGGCGCGGCGGTCGACCGTGACCAACTTGAGGTTGCTCATATCGATGTTAAGACCTCGCAAACGCGCAACTTCAGCGCGTAGCGGCTCGACGTCCTTCAGGAAAATATCTTCATTCCCACGCTTTTTCAGGATCTCGACTTCCCGGTTGGACTCGAGCATCTGAAGTTCCTTGCCGATTTCCGCAATACGAGGGTTGGTGAAATCATCACTGGTTCGCTGCTGCAATGCGGAGCGCTCTGCTTCCAGGGCTTCGGTACCCATGAAATACAGCGGGATCTTCTGATTGTTGACCTCTGTACGCATGACCTGACTCGAACCGCCACGCGAGTCATCGGCCATGGAGGATGGCGTGGTCGGTGTCTTGATCCCCATGGACTTGGCAATGGAGATGGCCTCGGCCAGTTCGGCCAGGCGATTGGTGCGCTCCATCTTCAACTGCAGACGCAAGGCACCTAGCTCATCCTGCAATTGCGCACGCTTGAGTCGATCAGCCTCAAGCAGCTTGGCGATCTTGGATTCCTTTTCGGTATCGTAGTTGGCGCGGGCTGCGTCGATCTTGCCCTTGAGTTCAGTCAAACGGTTATTAACAATGACCTTGAGGTCTGCGCCGACTTGCTCACGTTCGGCTGCGATGGCGTAATCGACGAAGCCGTTGAGAATGCTCACACCGTCAACATCCGTCGGGTACTGCAACTCCAGGCGAATATAGTTGCTCAGCGAGTCTGCTTTCTTTGGGTCCGGCAGGATCAGGTTGACAGAGTTGCGGTTGAAATCCTCAAAGCTCTGTTCCAGGGTTTGCCCAGGCTTCTTGAAAGCCTTGAACAGCTCTTCATGCTCCTTGAAAAAACCCAGGCGGGCTTCGTACGAATCCAACTGAGACCCGACTTTCAATAGAGCATCGGCGGGCGGGAGTTTGTAGACCTCAGAGCGGTTCAAGGCGTCCAATTCGTTGATGGCCGCAGGCCTGAGCACACTGCTGACTTCATAAGTCTTCGGCGCCAGGAAGGCATAACCCGCTCCCAAGACACCCACCAGAAGCGTACAACCCACGATCAGCTTTTTTTGCCGCCAAATACCCTGGAACAATTCAAATAGATCGATTTCATCGGAAGCGACAGCGGGCGGAAGCTGGGAAGTACGATTCAAAATAAGAACACCTCAAAATTGACACTAAAATGCCATCACTCTTCAAAGCCCTATGACTTTAAAAATCAGGGACAACGCCCTGGCACTACAGACTGATGGCAATGTGACCACTGAGTCTGATGAAAGATCCTACGAAGCTGGCGTTTATTTCTGTCTTATATAAGCAAACATCAACTACAACATTCATGTAGGGTCAATGCACTTGGAAGCGTAGCCAATACAACATGAAAAAGCTGTCAAATCGCTGTCTTCTAAAGAAAAATTCCCACACGTCGTCTGGATTATCGTTTTTTATCCGATATAACTGGCTCTTCCACGCGCAGAAAAGGAATTTGCATGCCCTCCCATCCCCACTCCGACTATCAGGCCCTCCAAGGTGCCTGGGAACAGACCGCCCTTGAAGACAGCGGCGTGCTCAACCCCGCCGACGCCCACAGTGCGCCAGGTGCCATTACCACTATTACAGGGGACAGCTTCCAAGTGACGACGGTCGATGGCGATGTCCTACTGGCCGGCCGGTTTTCCCTGGACGCCAGCACCCACCCCAAAAGCATTACCTGGGTGGACTCCATCGGCGAGGATGCGGGCAAGCAGCTACCCGCCAGCTACCGGCTCGACGGCGATCATTTCGTCTTTATCGCGGCTGATGAAGGCATGCCCAGGCCGACGGTGTTCAGCACCGGCCCGGGGCAAACCATGCGAACGTTTGTGCGGCGCGGTTGAATGAGCGTACATCCGAATGCTCGACAGCTTTTTCACATAGCCTTCACTTCCCAAGCGATACGTTGACGCTTACCTACTCCAGTGAATCCCTTGGCCCGCCTCGCGCGGGCTTTTTTTTGCCTTCGGCAAGCCGGCTCAGGCGGGACGCCGGGTCGCGGTCAGGGTGAAGCACAGCGGCAATTGCGCACGTTGATTCTCGTATTGATCGTACAGCTCTTCACGATTGGAGTGCGGGTACTCCTGCAAATGGCCTATCTGCAGGCGCGCAGCAATCGCGCCGCTCACCACGCTTCCCAATGTGTGCACAAACCAGTACGACGTCGGACCCTCAAGGGCGCCTCGCCCCTCATAAACGATGGATTCCTGCAATACAAAGGGATCGCGCTGGAAATACGAACTGGCCGGCAACATTGGGTTGGCGGCCGCGGGATCGAATACTTCAAGGAACGGATGGGTTTCATACATCACCAGAACACCGCCTGGCTTGAGTACACTCGCAGCATGGCGCATGAACAGCGCCACATCCGGCATCCAGCCCAATACACCGATGGTCACCAGCGCTACATCGAACTGCCCCATCAGCGCTTCAGGCAAATGGTGGATGTCGCTCTCAATGAACTGCGGACAGTGGGGCGAAACATCGGCCAGTTCCCGGGCCTGCTGGAGAAACTCGCGGGATTGATCGACCCCCACCACCGAACGAGCCCCCAGGCCAAATAACGACAGGCACTCGCGGCCATTATTACAGCAAAGCTGCACCACGTCCTTGCCGGCAACGCCGACCTCTTGCAGCAGCTGGGTAATCGTTGGGTCAAGGCAGGAAAAGTCGGCGCGAGCAACCGCTGCCAGCGTCGCCTTCCAGGTGGCGGTGTCTTTATGCAGCCGGGCGGATTCATCCCAGGCTTGCCTATTGCTCTTGATAGCCTGCTCGGCCGATGGCATATCCATTGCGTCTCCAGAAGTCAGTGCGGCGAGGTTCGGAAAGTAAGCCAGTTTCATGTCAGATAAAACCCCTGGACATGCCGAACTAATCTCGATGGCTACAGGTCATTAGCCCAATGAGTGCTCAACCCCTGCGCACTGCCGCTGAAGAATTCATCGTGGCTCATCACACCGACCTGCGTACCACCCTCTCTCTGGACAGCCTGAACTTCTTCCTGGCAGACGTGCGTGATGGGCTTGGGCCGTATCTGGCGATCTATCTGTTAGCGGTGCATAAATGGGACCCGGCCAGTATCGGTATCGTCATGACCCTGGCGGGTATCGCCGCTCTGATCACCCAAGGCCCGGCGGGTGCGCTGGTTGACCGCACGCATAGCAAACGCGCGGTGATTGCGATCGCCGCCATCCTCGTGACCGCGAGTTGCCTGATATTGCCTTTTGTCAGCTCGTTCGGCTGGGTGGCGCTGACCCAGGCGGCCAGCGCGGTGGCGGCCTCCGTATTCGCCCCGGCGATTTCCGCGATTTCCCTGGGGATCACCGGGCCACGCGCCTTTACCCGTCGCACCGGGCGCAACGAAACGTTCAACCATGCCGGCAATGCCGTGGCGGCCATGCTGGCGGGCGGCCTGGCCTACCTGTTCGGCCCTGTCGTGGTGTTCTACCTGATGGCTTTTATGGCGATAGCCAGCCTGGTAGCCGTGAGTTGCGTATCACCCACGGCGATCGATCACGAAGTGGCCCGGGGTTTCGACCCAGCCCACGCGCAGGACCACGAAGCGCCATCCGGCTGGAAAGTATTACTGGCCAACCGTCCGCTGTTGCTGTTCGCCGTTTGCTGCGCGCTGTTTCACTTGGCCAATGCCGCCATGCTGCCACTCGTCAGCCAGAAGCTGGCCCAGATCAACCTGCAAATGGCGACGCCCCTGACCTCGGCCTGTATCGTCGCCGCACAGTTGGTGATGGTGCCAATGGCCTGGCTGGTGGGCCTGAAAGCCGATGTGTGGGGCCGCAAGCCGTTACTGCTGGCGGGGTTCCTGATCCTGCCGTTGCGCGGTGTGCTGTACACACTGTCCAACGATCCCTATTGGCTGGTGGCGGTACAAATGCTCGACGGCATCGGCGCAGGTATTTTCGGTGCGCTGTTCCCGGTGATCGTCAAAGACCTGACCCAAGGCACCGGGCGCTTCAACGTCAGCCTGGGCGCACTGTCCACAGTATTCGGCCTGGGCGCGGCGTTAAGCAGCAGCCTTGCCGGCTTCGTGGTCCAGCAGGCCGGCTACAATGCTGCGTTCCTGACCCTGGCGTTTGTCGCCGCAGCTGCACTGGTGCTGCTCTGGCTCGCGATGCCGGAGACCCTGGCAAAACCATCTTTCGAGTGCCATACAACTGTCGCCTGACATATGCGACAATGCGCGCCAAATTCCAACACACATCCCCCATTTTCTGCTCAGCGACCGGGTTTCGCGCCTTGATGTCGCTGTTGATGCATGCCTGAAGGCTCCTGCCGCAATGCTTGCAACTCATTGATAGGTAAAGTAATTGATCTCCACAGCTAACATCACCATGCAGTATCAAATGCATTTCGATGATTACTGCTGATCAGTGTTTGCTGGGCCAAGTCATCATGAGTAATCACCAATAACGCACCAAAATGCACCCGTTGGTTCCAAGACTGGTCCCAACGGGCAAATTTCAGCTCATGCCGAAACTGCATAACACCTCTCGCGGCGTCCTGCCGACCTAAATCAAATCCCAACAACACACCGACTGCTAAGCTTTTCGCTCAACCAGAGGAAAGCCGATGCCCAACTCAGACCTACTCCCCTCCCTACTGTCCAAGCTCTACGAAAACCAGCTCGCCTTAGAGGCCTCCATCATGGAACTGTCGAATTGGGTCGAGCAGCGTGGCTCCACCGACGTCGCTGAAAACATTCGCGGCGCACTTAGCACCATTGACCACAACGAAGAATTTATAAAAATGACTCTCGCAATGCTGATGTCGCCCGAATGAAATTGTCCAGACGCTGAGGGCTCAACTACTTGCAGGCCACTGACCAGAGCTGATCGAGCTTCGTGGTGTAGCTCTGGCTCATCATGTCACGCCGCATTCCCCAGTCAGGGTTTGTTGGCACACTGGCCGCGCGCAACGTTCCCCTTCCCCACCGTTCGTTGATCTGGTCGAGTACTGACATCACTCTGGTCGCCTCGGCCGGCTGTGATACGGCGAACAGATCATCCGTGTATTCGCCTGGCTGGCACAGGTTGAGCAACATGACCTCAGCCTTGCTGTACTTGAAGCCTGGCCGAAAGATTCGATCCAGGGCGTCCACCGCTGCCTTGGTCAGTAATCGCACGTCGTCCGTGGGATACGGCATATCCACCACCACGCCATTGGCATACTTCGCCTCCTCCGGGTTGAACATCCCGGTGCGGATGCAGACACGAACCTTTTTGCACAGCGAGCTCTGCGCGCGCAGCTTTTCCGAAGCCCGCATCATGTAGGTGGCCACGGCCTCCTTGATCGGTGCCAGTTCCGTCAGCCGCATGCCGAACATCCGGCTGCAGCAGATTTCCTGCTTTGGAGGATCTGGCTCATCCAACTCCAGGCAGGATGTGCCGGCCAGTTCCCGCGCCGTCTTCTCGATCACCACGCTGAATTTCTTGCGCAACGTCCACGGATCGGCCCTGGCCAAGTCCATCGCGCTCTTGATCCCCATCGCGTCCAAGTGCAGTTTCATCTTCCGGCCAACGCCCCACACCTCTGAAACGTCAGTGTTGCGCAATACCCAGTCACGTTTGACCGGGTCGGTGATGTTCACCACGCCGCCGGTCTGGGCTTGTAGGCGTTTCGCCGTGTGGTTGGCCAACTTGGCCAGGGTCTTGGTGTTGGCAATTCCGACGCCCACCGGGATTCCGGTGCACTGGAATACCCGGGCGCGTATTTGGCGCCCAAGGGCATCCAGGCCATCGATACCAGTCAGTTCGGCGAAGGCCTCATCAATGCTGTAAATCTCAACGGCCGGCACCATTGACTCAATCAGCGTCATGACTCGCTCGCTCATGTCGCCATAGAGCGCGTAGTTGGACGAGAACGGAACAATGCCGTGCTGCTTGAGCTTGTGCTTGATCTGGAAGTACGGCTCACCCATTTTGACAAAGGGCTTGGCATCGTAGCTGCGGGCGATAACACAACCGTCGTTGTTGCTGAGAACTACGATAGGCGTCTTGGCCAGGTCCGGACGGAACACACGTTCGCAGCTGGCATAGAAACTGTTGCAGTCGATCAGGGCAAATACTGGTGCCGGCTTAGACATGGCTGCGCACGGTACTGGTGATAACGCCCCAGATCGACAGCTCGTCGCCCTCCAGGATGTAGCGTGCCGGGTATTTCGGGTTTTCCGACAACAAGATGACCTCTTTACCGCGCTTGCACAGGCGTTTGCAGATGGGGTCATTGTTCAGCAGAGCCACCACCACATGCCCGTGGGCCGGCTCAATAGACCGATCCACAACGGCCAGGTCTCCCTCGAAAATACCCGCCCCCTGCATGCTTTCACCGGTAATGGCGATCAGATAGACGTGCGGCGCCCTGATATTTAAGACCTCATCCAATGAGATGTGCTGCTCGATATGATCAGCTGCGGGCGACGGAAATCCCGCAGGTACTCGAAACGAGCAGAAAGGCAGCTTCGTGCCGCCCTCGGCGATAGGACCTAAAATTGAAAAGCTCACGGCGCAGCCTTTTACAAATACTGTACGAATGTACAGTTAATATCGCAGGCGACTTTGGGTCAATTTGATGTAAGAGATATCTGACAAGCGGGCGAGTCATCCCACCTCATCTGTATAGCCAGCGGCCGCCTCTTCGACCAGTTCGCGCCACTGCTCGCTGTCAATTGCGCCACGTACTTTCAGATCATCGGCCAGGGCGAGGCGGATTTCATAGCGATCCTCCGGCGTCGTTGATATGAAGGCGGGGTCGCCGCGCAGCGCGAACCATGCTTGCACTGCGTTAGCCCGCTCAATGTTGATCGTCATGACGAATATCCAGGGCCGATGTCTACAGTGTAGAGATTGGCCGGGCTCCGGCTGTTCATCGGTACCGACGAGTGGAGAAGACAATGTGCGGACGCCTTTCGCAGTACAGCGGCATTCATGACTTCGTCGCGGCTCTGAGCATGCCCAACGCACTGGCCAATTCTGTGGGGGATCTCCCGCTTGAGAGCTATAACATCGCCCGGACAGACCAGGTTGCGCTGTTGCACGTTCAGGGTGACCTGCTACACGCCGACTCAGTGCCTTGGGGATGGCGGCCCCATTGGGCAAAAGACCGGGCCGCGCCGATCAACGCCCGCGTCGAGAAGGTGGCCCACGGCCCCTTCTTCCGTGCGATCTGGCCGCACCGGGCAATCACGCCCATAGACATCTGGTTTGAGTGGGTCGATGAAGGAGGCCCTAAGAAACAGCCCTACCTGATCCGACGGCGGGACCGCGCCCCGGTGCTGTGTGCAGCCATTGGCCAACTGCCCAACGCAGACGAAGACCCGGGCGAGCACGATGGCTTCGTCATCATCACCGCCGACAGCGCCGGAGGCATGGTGGACATTCACGACCGGCGCCCCGTAGTGCTGACACCGGACCTGGCCCGGGAATGGTTGGACCCGGCCACACCCAAGGAGCGCGCCGAGCAGATAGTGTTGCATCAGGGGGAACCGTCTGAGGTGTTCGAATGGCTCAAAGTCGGTCAAGACGTGGGCAACGTTCGGAAAAAGGATGCCCAGCTAATCAAGCCGATTTAGCTGACCGCATCAGGATCACCTTATCGACCAAACTCTCTCCATAATCATTACAATAAAAAGCATCCAGAAAATCACCAGCAATACCGTACCCGCAATCCATCGCAGTCCCATCAAAAAATCCAAATCCAGTTGTATTGACCATGATTTGTATCACCAATTAATAAGCTGGTATGTAGGAGATTTCCTGAATTTTCTATTTGAAAATTATCAAGCGCACGCGCGCGACGTAGGAGAAACCTGGGCAGCCTATCTATTGGAGACGCACCACATACGAAAATCACATCCAGCCCCCCATCCAAGGGCCGGCAGAATGGGAGGCCGTAGGTCGCGTATAAATGACCCCTGCCGAAGTGAAAGCAGCAGGACGGATACGGTAGCAGGAGGTATCCGACGATTTCTCAATCTAAAAAATCTAAGATACCCTTTGAAAACAACAAGTTAAACTAGTTGATGCGCAATTATTTAGCGCGCCTATTATCTCGATTCATTATTTTGTATTCATCAATACTCAATTCCTCCCTAAGCTGGCAATGAAGGCGCAAAGCGGAGGAATGGGGCATAACAGGCCGCCTCCGTTCGCACGCGGAGATGCACCGTTATCAAACCTCGGCCCCTGGAGGCCTCTATGAAATTACGCTCCTTGAATATCGCGCGCAGAGCTTTCGTCTGCTTCGGACTAATAACAATTCTGCTAATCATCTCGGCAGGGTTCTCATATCTACAGATAAATCACTTACACAACGCAGAGCAGGACATAGAGAAAAATTCATTACCAAGCGTACAGATCGTCGATGACATT
This sequence comes from Pseudomonas palleroniana, assembly GCF_022836895.1. Lineage (NCBI taxonomy): Bacteria > Pseudomonadati > Pseudomonadota > Gammaproteobacteria > Pseudomonadales > Pseudomonadaceae > Pseudomonas > Pseudomonas palleroniana. The sequence continues at coordinate 3,861,330 of NZ_CP092411.1, forward strand.
CAAATCGCCCTTCTTCACGCTCGCCTTGAGAGCATTCGAATGCTCTCAAGTACAACTAAAGATGTACACGATAAGTCGTTTTCCGTCGTGGAAGAATCAATACAAATACTACAATCTAAAACAGCATATTACCATGACCATTTGATGTCTGGCGAACAGGATGAACTTCAGCTTTCGAAAACCACTCAGGCCATGACCGCCTACATTAACGGGCTCAAAAAAGTACTTTCCTTAGATATAACCGATCATGACCAAGCTATTGTTTTCGCGAATACTGAACAGGCGAGACTTGCAACTGATTATCAAGAGCAGCTCACGATTCTACGAGACCAGAATGCAGCTCAGGCTGTAGTCTCGGGCAAAGAGGCGACAAATATTTACTCCCATAGTGTTAATGTGCTAATCGCAGTGCTGGTGATGGCATTCATCTTAACCATCGCTTTGGCAGTCATGTTCACGAAAAGCATTGTCGACCCCATAAGCTCCTCGCTTAAGTTAGCCGAGGATATCTCGTTGGGCGACCTAACTCAAGATCTAGAAGTAACAGGATCAGATGAGGCTTCACGCTTGATGAGAGCACTGAATCTTATGCAAAAAAATCTACGAAGTACAATTTTAGAAATTTCTGGAGCATCTGCTCAACTGAGTACTGCAGCAGTTGAAATGACCTCCATTACAGAAAGTGCAGACCGCACCTTGCAGCAGCAAAATAGTGAAATTGAACAAGCAGCTACCGCGGTGACTGAGATGAGTGCTGCTGTAGAGGAAGTCGCCAGAAATGCTAACTCCACATCAGAGGCAGCGATGCAGTCAAGCTCAGCGGCTGGACTCGGCAGCCAAAGAGTGAACGAGACATTAACTGCGATGCGGGGTTTGACAGGCATGGTCGAAGTTTCTTCAACTCAGGTAGAAGAGCTCGCAGAACAGGCTCAGGATATCACTAAAGTTCTGAGTGTAATTAGATCCATCGCCGAACAGACGAACCTTTTAGCGTTAAACGCAGCAATTGAAGCTGCTCGCGCAGGCGAACAAGGTCGTGGGTTTGCGGTTGTTGCAGATGAGGTTAGGGCTTTGGCGCACCGTACACAAACCTCAACCCAAGAAATTGAACAGATGATATCAACCATACAAACAGGCTCTTCATCTGCGGTCGAATCGATGCGGAAGAGTACATCTGAGGTTCACAAAACCCGAGACACTGCGGAACAAGCCGGTGAATCGTTACGCCAAATCATTGATTCGGTGCTAGAAATAAACGACCGCAATATACAAATTGCAACCGCCTCCGAGGAACAAGCTCACGTAGCGAGGGACGTAGATCGTAGTCTTATTAGCATCCGAGACCTCGCGACTCAGAGCACCGAAGGCGCTCGTCAGACTTTAGCTGCGAGCAATGAGTTGTCTCGACTTGCCATAAACCTGAACGACTTGGTTCTCCGCTTTAAGACCCAGTAATTAAATTAATATTCTGCAAAACTTGCAAAGCAGATATAAAAACCAACCATCATGCGCTCAGTTATAGATTGAAGAGAAAAAATGGACTCTAATGAAGCTGTCTTGCTTTCCGAGCTGAGCGCGGATAAAAACTCGGCACTAGTCGAGAGCGATGCCGTCAACTCGATTTTGCAACTAGTAACTCGACTCACAGGCATGCGGTTTGCTGGTATAGCTAAATTTACAGAAAAGCATTGGATCGTATGCTCAGTGTTTGACCCAACGCATCTAGGCATAGAAACGGGAAACATTTTAGAAATTGAAATCACTCTATGTAGTGAGTTGAGAAGAAACCCAAAAGCGCTCTTCATTTCCAATATTAGTAGCGATGCTAGGTATTCAGAGCGCAGCGTCGTTAAGCGGTACGGTTTAGAAAGTTATGCCGGAGCGCCAATCTTCCTTCCTAACGGACAGTTATATGGCGCTCTTTGCGCATTAGATTCAAGACCGATATTATTTGAAGATCCTGATCTTGAGGGGACTTTAGTTTTATTTGCAGATCTTATAGGCTGCATATTTTCTTTCAATATTACCGAAAAGCTACGACAGCTACTCTAGCTTAGCGAATTAGTCCTACGACATATAATTGAAGAATAACGGAGATACATGCCTGACAAGCACTCAACGAATAAACCGCGGTATCGCCGTCGTCGGTGATTGCGATATTTTTTTGAGCATGCGCTTGGTCAAATTGAGCTCGACGGGTTGTATGCACACCGAAGGCGCCGGGGGTGACAGGCACGTTGCGGCCACCGGCAGTATCTGTGACGGCGAGAAGGACTGAAAGCCGGAAATCAGCAGTTGCAAGGGGATCAAGTAGGAGAGCCTGGTTACGTAGGGTACCGGAAGGTCTCGGGCGTGCTGTTGGTCCTGGCCTGCTCGTCGAGTCTCTTGCGCATGCGCCGGTCGTAGACCTAGTAGGTCGCACTGCGACATGGCGGATATTCACACTTGCCGCCCGGTAGTGTTGAGGCCCGAACTGACTCAGGAATGGTTGGACCCGGCCAGACCCCAGGAACGCGCCGAGCAGATAGTGCTGCAACAGGGCGGACCGGCTGAGAACTTTGAGTGATTCAAGGTAGTTACGACCGTGGGTAGTGTTCGCAACAAGGGGCCTGAACTCATCGGCCTATCAGCTAGGGCGTGGAGAAATACCACATCACGAATACCACGGCGACAACCCAGCCAAGCGTAAGCAGAAACGAAAGACCTGCAAGCTCTTTATCCATGTCGCCTTACCAATAAGTACACGATCGCAGTAGGAAAACTACCGGCAATAATAGTTCAGCGTATTCAGCGTGCAATCGCTCTCACATACGCCTGGCATGCCCGCAGGGCGATCACGGCGTTATCGCCGTCGTCGGTGATGGCGATAATTCTTTGAGCATGCGCTGGGTCAAGTTGGGCTCGATGGGTTGCATGAACCACGCCGACGGCGCTGGGGGTGGAAGGCACGTTGCAGCCACCGGCTGTATCATCGGCAAGGAGGACTGACAGCCGCACATCAGCAGTGGCAAGGCGATCGCGCAGAGCAGCCTGGTTACGTTGGGCATCGGAAAGTTCTCGGGCGTGTTGTTGGTCCTGGCCTACCAGCTGTTGCTCCAGGGTCAGGCGCTTTTCTTGTTCGGCGCGGGCCTGTGCGGCGGCGGCCATGCTGATTCTGTCCAGGTCACCCTGATGCAGCCCGGCCTGCTCGGCGAGCTTCTTGCCCATGCGCCAGTCCTGAACCTGCCAGGTAACGCCGGCGGCCCCGGCCATGAGCGCAAGGATCAGCACCGCCAGGCCGGCCAGTTTCTGCACCGGCGTCATGCCAACACCTTGAGCGCTTTGTCGTACAGCGATTGGCGGTCGGCCAACCCATTCACGCCACCGTTGATGCGCCGCGTGATCTTCACGAACTCGCCCTGGTCGGCCAGGGTGTTCAAACCGCGCGTCGACCAGAACCAGGCCGCCGACATCGCGGCGTGTTGTGGGAGTTCCAGAAGCTGGGGGTTGTTGATCAGGTCGAAGCCCAGGGCCTCGCCGCACGCGGCATAGTTGGCCCGTCCGGTGATCTGGATCAGGCCACGGCCACGGAACTTGGAGCCGTCGCCCGGCACGGTGTTGCCCAGGTCAGCGCGCCCCTCATAGCCGAGTTGCTGCGCTGTCGGCCCCCAGATCTCGCGGACGTAACGCAACTGGCCCGACTCATGCCCTACCTGGGCGATAAACGCGGCGGCCCGAGCCGTGCCGACGATTCCATAGCGACCCATGGCCGCATTCAACACAGGAACAAAAACGCCGGCTTGGCGGCCGGCGTTCGGGAGGATCTGCAGCAACTGCTGCTCAGTAATCGGCATGGCTTTCTCCAGGCACAAAAAAACCGCTCAAGGCGGCTGTTGGTAGGCAGCAGCGGTTACGCCGGAATGACAGGCCATTGAATGGCTTGCGGGTAATCCGCCTGGTCAACCACACGGCTGAGCGCCACCCGATATTTCTTCCAGGCCTTTATAGCTGCAAGTTCTGCATCGGTGGCTTCGTCAACATCTACAGCATCTTGAAGTGGTGCGATTGCGTAGTCGGCAGCTGATCGGAGACTGGTGATTTCCTCTTGGGCGGCTTCCAGCGGGTCAACTGCTGGCAGATCCGATTGCGGCAGCTCCTGAGGCGGCAAAGACTCGACCGCAACATGCAGCGTAATGCTGTGTTCCAGATCAGCAGGCTCGCCGTCTTTGGCAATGCTGACCCCCAGCACCCCGTCGTGGTAGCTGATAGCAACCGAGCAGGCCGCATCGATCTGATTCACGACGTAGCCCCAACCTTCAGGAGCCGGCGCCATCCCAAGCGTGCCGTAGACCAGGTATTGCCCTGGGCCTGGGTGTTCCGTGGTGATGGTGTCCACCCCCAGGGACGTGATGTCGATAACTGCGCCGTTAGCGCCGAGGATGTTTACTGCTGCTCGAGTTGTCATTTAGATCGCCTTAAGTGTGCCGTCAGCGGCGCGGGTGGTGTTGGCGGTGCTGTAGAACTTCGCCCAGGCTGACCAGCCTGATGAGCCAGTGAGGCGACGCATCATCATTTCCGTAGATGCGTAATCAACGGCCAACTGAGCGCCGAAGTTGTAGGTGCCGTCGAAGGTAGCGGAGAACTGTTGCAGCGCTCCGAAACCCGAGCCGACATCCGGCTTACCAGAAGTCGTTGAGGAATAACGGTAGATACCGGTCTTCGATACCTGGCTACCGCTGATGTCCGTGCACAGCGTCAGGCCAGCGGCGTAATCGATACCGTTGCCGAAGGCGCCGACTGCCTGCACGTTGCCAGGGTTCAGGCCGATGGAGGCCGTGGCCGCGCTGCCGAGGCCGAGTCCAGCGCGGGCCGTTGCCTGAGTACTGCCACCGGTACCACCGTTCGCCACCGGCGCGATAGTCGCGCTTGCGAGAGGCCCCAGCCCGGCAAGAGTGGCGCCCCACTGCTGAACCAAAAGATTGACGGCGTCAGCAAGTGCTTTAGGGTAACCGTTCACCGGAACAATCCCGTAAACGGCGCCTGCCGAGGTGGCGCCACGGTAAGCCGGCGATATCGAAACAGAGGTGTCACTCGATGGATTGATAACCTGATAGATACCGTTATCCGGACCAACAAACATATCGCCAGATCGGGAATTAGAAAACTTCGTACCAACACCCGTCACAGTGGCGCTGCCGTTAGTAACGCTGACGGTTCCTTCTGAAAACCAAGAAGCCATGATTCACTCCATATTTAAATGTTCAGCCACAAAACGCATGGCAGCCGTTGACGATTAAGCTTTCATCTTAGAAAAAACAACAGGTAAATAGAGACTGGTTTGCACTCCCACCCCGATAGTAATCGCCCACAAGCGATTACTTGGAAAGTCCCACCAGCAATACAAGCTGACGTCTCTAATCTGAGATCCGGCCATATCCATGGCGAAGTTGTTAATCAGCATATAATCATCAGATGAGAAATCAAAAGGCACACTAAAGTAAGCCATTGGTATGCCTTGAGCATCAGATCCAGACATTACATACGTCCAAGACTGCAAAGCCTTTGTGAACACCGCTACAGGACTACCAGTATCGAATACAAGGTTCTCTGACGCGTCGAAAAGTTGAGCCCCATACTGATCGCTTGGAGTAACCTGAAACCCGGCCGCGAAGTACCTTCCATTCGGCTGTGCCGACGTAGTGCTGTAGGCTCTGACATAGAACCCTGTCCAGTTTCCAGGCGAGCCGATGATTAACGCCCGACAAAGCCCTGCCACGGCGTTTACCGTGTCGGGCTTCACGAAGACAAGCGGCGGCTCTTGTGTTGTGACCGCTTTCGGGAAATAGGTGATGGAACCTAAACCTGACTCTTGCGTGGGGGCATACCTTCCTTTTGAGTAAACAACGATCCTCGAAAATTCAGAGTCAACGCTTACTGCATCATCGTTATTAATAAACTCAAATCCATATCCCATTATCGTACCCTCGCAACGATGAGTCGCTGCGTTCCAGATCCGTACAATCCGTTTACGGCTGTTCTATGACCTCTCCACACCCTAACCGCACCTGTTAGCATTTCCGGCTCGAACTGGATCTGGTGTAACTGACCGCCCACGCTATAACTTGCGATTGGAACGACAATGGCAAAACCATTCTCAGGTGTAATACCAGGGACATCGAATGTTTGCGACGATGCTCCACCGCCGGAAAAGGTTACCAACACTGAAAGTACTGGCCGCATCGTGAAGGATGCGGGCCCAAGTAGTTGCACGTCGTTTTCGTCCCATGTTCCAAGTCCGAATTCGGCCATTATGAAAGCCTCCCGAACTTCCCTCGACGCTTCTCAGAGCCGTCGTAAACGGTGACGCCTGTGTTATCAAGCAGCGTTGATCCACCAGTTCCCTCGCCTCGAACAGTGAATGTGCCCGCTGGAATGTTGATCTCCAGCAGTGGGCGACCCTTCGAGTCGAGCGTAGGGGAACGCAACACCATCCCCAGGATGATTTCCTGGATGATCGCTTTGCTGATGATCGCCGTGTTGAAAACGACTTGGCCGTTCTCGATCACAAACATCGGAATGACCTTGCCGTCAATCTCGTTCACGACTGCCATACGCTGGGCCATGATCAGGAACTCCGACTGCGACCCATTTGAACCAAAGGCAAGGCCAGTAGTGACTCGCCGGCCACCGACAATTGTTTGTGCCTGCAGCGTGACCTGGGCTGAAACTTTGTTGTCGAGGCCGACCACTGTCTCGCTCACCGACCTGACGGATGCGCTCGTTTCGCCGATGCTCGACTGCAGCGTTTCCGATACCTTGGCCTGAGCCTCGATTTCAGATGCTCGCACCCGTTTCTCGGTGCTGATAGCTGCCGTGGAATCCCAAGCTTTGAGAGCGCCAGCCAAATCGCCAGAACCGTCATCACCACGGACCGATGCCCGCAGAGCCTCATTGCTCGACGCCTGCGATGTGATCTTCCCGTCCAGGTTGGTGACCTTTGTGTCCAGGCTTGTGATGGCCTGGGCATTGCCGATCGCCTTTTGATCGACGTCCGATAGATCACTTTTCAGCTGTGTGATCTGCGCCGCTGAAGTTTCGCGGTTGCTGGCCACCACCTGTTCCAGAACGGTGAGCGACGACTTGTTGTCGCCCACCTGCGCGCCGAGGGTCAACAGTTGCTGGGCCATCGCATCCGTTTCACCGGCTCGCGTTTTACGCTCCACGGCGAGATCTGCCGTGGACGTCCAGCCCTTGATTGCGTCGGCCAAATCGCCGGCGCCGTCATCACCGCGAGCAGCTGAGCGCAGAGCCTCGACTGAGGTCGCAGTAGCCAACACCTTGCCGTCGATCTCTTCGATCTTGGTCTCGATGATCTGAACTTGAGACACCAGTGCATCGGTCGTCTCAAGGATGGTGCCGATATCGATCCAGTACGCCGCGTCGGGCGGCGAGGCCCCCACCGGCACCGGTCCTTTGGCTTGGTAGAGGCGCTGATAAAGCCGCACAATGTCGCCCTTCGCGTATGGCTTCGTCGGGTCGTAGGCAAGCGCATCGCTCAACTGCTTGATCAAATTCTCTAGCTCTTGTTTGGCTTCCTCAAGGCGTTCATTTACAGAGCCTGGCCCATCGCCTGAAATCAGCTCGATCTCCTCACGCAGGCTCTGATACAGGGCGCCCTTGCCGATTTTCTCGGCGTAGTACGCCTCATAATCGCTCTGATTGGTGCTCGCGTGGCCATTGACCGCACCGGTCACCGGGGAGAACGGGCCGATGTTGCCGGTCCGATCCACCAAGCGCGCCCAGAAGAACAAGCTCGCGCCGGCCAGCAGACTATGCATTTCGTGCGAAGCCTGGGGGTAACTGAAGTCGCTCAGTTTTACCGCCGTTGCCAGATCTGCCGACTGGCTATACCAGATCTCCGTGCGCTGCGTGTCCTCGGCACCCGGCGGAAAAGTCCACTGAATACCGATGCCGTAGACCAGGCTGGTGGTGGTCAGCGATGACACCGCCGGCGGTAGGCCAGTCTTACCCTCAAGATTGGTCAGGCTGGAGCTTTTCCAGATCGAAGAAATCTCAAAGGCGCTCACAGCCCGCACCCTGGCCAGATATGCACCCGAGTAAATCCCGGTGACGTCGACACTGGTCGAGCCGGTGCGTTGCACCTTGATCCAGTTGCCATTGTCCTTGCGCCACTCCACGTCATACGCGACGGCACCGGTTACGGCGGGCCACGAGATGTTCATGGTGCTGATGGCAATGCCCTGGTTCACGGCGTAGCTCGACGTCAGCGTGACGCTGGCCGGCGGCGGAACCACTGTGATTGGAATTACGCTGATTGGGCGCTCTTCGAGACGTGCGCCGGTGTCGATACTGGGGAACTTGCCCGGCTCATACTGCAAAGCGCTGATGTCGTAGTCACCCTCCGGCGTACGCGCAGTCCTCATCACTCTATACAGAGGGATTGCAAGGTCGTCGGCGTCGATTGCCCACTGAAGCTGTGCAGCCGGCGCCTCGCTGTAGGCAATGGTCACGGTTATATTACGGCCGCTCACGCTTTCCACGGTGCGCCCTTCCGCACGGCCGCCTGGAAGGTTGATCACCAGCCGGTCACCAGCCTTGACCAGAGTATCGCGGTCCAAAGTGATGACCTTGCTCGTCGCCGCGGCAATGCGCCCGCCTATCTCCCGGCCCGCCAAGAGCGAGTCGGCCACCGGGATGATGAATCCAGGCAGAGGTATGCGGCCTTCCATGCCGGTCCTGAAGCTTATCGTACGGTCCTGGTTGTTGCTCAGCACCAGCCACTTGGCGCGGCGTTGAGCCTCAGATGCCCGAGTGCAACCGATCGCACTGATCTCCGTCGGCTTGTCACCAAGACGGCGCTGGAGCGGCAGGTCTGCATATACGGTGACGTCAGTGTCGTAGTTGTTCAGTGGGTTGTCGTAGCTGACCAGGCAGCGGGTGAATCTGGTCTTCGCCGACGCGCTGCCGTAGGAAATTTTGCCGTCGATGACGTTGGATCGGGTGAAGACGTAGTCGATGTCCTGCGAGCGAGGCATATCAGCCTGCATGACCAATTGGCCCTGGGCCCAGTACGTCATGCCGCGGTAGATGCCGGCGATGTCGCGCAGCAAAGACCAGGCGTCGGCCTTGCCCTGCAGATTCATGTCGCAGAGAAAGCGCGGCTCAACGCCGTCAGCACCATTCGGTACCATCTGGTCGCAATACTGCGCGATGCGGTAAAGCTCCCACTTGTCCACCATCCACGGCTTGATGCGGCGGCCCAGGCCGAAACGGTCTTGGGTGCAGATTCCGTAGGTGATCCAGGCCGGGTTATTGGTCCAGGCCTCCTTCATTGTGCCGTCCCAGGCGCCAGAGTAGGTACGGGACACCGGGTCGTAGTTGCTCGGCACCTGCCAGCGGCGGGCCTTGCACTTCACGGTCACCGCTGGAATGTTGGTGAACTGCTCGGCGTCGAACTCGACGAACAGCAGCGCAGTGTTTGGGTAGCGCAGCTTTGCGTCGATCACCTGGGTGTAGCCGGCGATGAAGAGGCTGTCTGCGATCTTGTCGGTATTCTGGTTTGGGGTGATTCGGCGAACACGGATCAGCCAGCCACTTGTTGCCGGCGGCAGATCAACGCGCAAGGAGCGCTCGTAGCGAGTTGTGGTCTTGCCGGTTATGGCTCCGACCAACACTTCCTGATAGGCCCCGCCATCAGTGGCAACGTCGACAGCGTACTGGATGCTGTAACCACCAATGTTCCCTTCGTTGTCCTGGCTCGCAAGCCGCGGCGTGGCAAGGCGGATACGTGCTGCCGACAGCTGCAGGTTGGTCAGCGACTGAACCCACGGCGTTCCGCTGCGCAACTCGATATTCAGCGATGTCTCGTTGTCGACAGACGGGATACCCGGAATGTAGGTTTGCTCGACGGAGCCCGGCCGCCAGTCCCACTTCACGTTGGTGAAGTTGAAGTTGCCGCTGGCATCCTGGATGGGAGTGTTGTCGAGGAAGATGTCGCGCGCGGTGGGCGTGCCGTCAAATTCACCCTCGCCAACCGCGATCAGGATCTTGGCCACGTTGGTGGAGCGCAGACTGTCGGGTGACTCTACAGGCGACTTTGGCTTGCTCTCCCCACCCTTGGAACCATGAATTTCCAGCTTTTGTGCTGCGCCCATGCTTTCCTCCAGGCAATAAAAAACCGGCTCATGGCCGGCTTGTTTCGTTCGTTGCGCCTACGTTTTGTCTTCGGCGTAAATAGATGCAGAGATGATTGCCCCACCCCACCGTCGCTCACCGATGCAGATGGGTACCGGGTTGCCGCTGGCCGTAGTGTTCTTGGCTGAGCCAAACGCGTAACTGGGCATGTTTTCCGGTGATGCGCTCTGTTTGAGGCCGGCAGCCTGCGGGCTGAGCATCTGGATAACACCACCGGCCAGCAGCGCAATGCCCGCCGGCGCCGTCGGAGCACCGAAGTAGCTGGCAGCGATCAACACCACGCCCAGCACGATCTGCAGAATGCCGCCGCGCTTGCTGCCCTCCACCAAGGGGACAATCCTGATTTCCCTGGTGCCGCCCATGTTGAAATCATCGGCGCCGACATTCTTCCGGTTGCGGAAGATGGCAAAGCGAAGACCGAGCCGGTCAAGTCGCCGGATCTCGGCTTCGAACCCGTCAACGGTTGCCTTCAGCGCCCTGAACACCTCCCAGGTATCGCCCGACCCAACCTGGCGCCGATGCAGCCTGCCGAACTTCTGGGCCAGCGAGCCGGACAGTTTGATAGTGGTCATCGGCGAATAAACGATGGCGCTCATCTGGCCTCCTTGTGTCGAAGAATTAGGCGGGTGCGCTGGAGCCACGGGCCGCCGTAGACGAATACTTCGGACGGCCGGCCATACAGGTGGTGCAGCACAAACGGCCCAGGCCCGAAAATGCCGGCGTCTTCGCCAGGCAGCGCCGGGTCAGTGCCCAGGTATATCCCCGCGTGGTTTGGGTGAGCCGTGCGGCCGACCTCCATCACGATCATGTCGCCGCGCTGCGGGCTGTCGACGCGCTCAAAGCCGACGGCGGCATAGTTCGCCTCGTACAGGCTGATGCTATCTGTGCTCTCCCACCAACCCTCGGTGCGCTGGAAGGCCTCGAACTCAAGGCCCCACTCACGCCGGTACCAGTCAGCGCAGACCTGCCAGCAGTCCCAGGCGCCGTGCACGAATGGACGCTTGAGCAATGGTGTGCTGCCGGTTGGCGTGATCGTTCGCAGGTCGCCTTCTGGCCACGACAGGATATGCCAGGGCAGCGCCGTGGCCTCGCACATGGCAAGGTCGCGCGATGACGGGCGGCTGGTGGCGTCCGGGTGCGAGTGCACAATGCCGATCACCTCGCCCAGGTCTTCCGCCGCGGCGTAGTCCTCTGGGTCCAACCTGAACTCTTCGTTTGGCTCGGTCGCGATATTGCGGCATGGGAAGTACTTCTGCGCCCGGCCAACGGCCAGTACCAGGCCGCAGCACTCTTTCGGGTACTCGGCCGCCGCATGTTCCTGGACAGCCGCAATGATGTTTTTGCGCATTCTTCAGCTCCGGGCAATGAGTGAAACAGCGGGGAAACCGCCGAATGGCAAAGGGTTGCCATCGCCGAAGCGCGGGATACAGCCCTTGCCAAGGGTGGCATCGCACACATCAAGCTCAGGGTTGTCGGTAACGATCCCGTCCTTGGTGACGTAGGGCCCGGTGTAACCACAGTTGGGGCCGCGATAGCCGCCGGTAAGGCACCAGTGGCAAAGGGTTGTCATCTGCCGGCCAATCGTTTCGCCGCCGACGTCGCCCGGGCTGGCCAAGTCCCAGCTGACCGTCTCGCCGTCTTCGTTCGTCTTCTGGTCGACGTACCAAACCTCAATCGATTCCTGAGTGGGATCTGCCGTCGGGTTTCCACCTTCGAAGTTCGCCGCGTCGATGAATTCGGCCAGGGTATTGCGAATGGTCAACTTGAACTCGAGCAGGTCCTCGAAAGCCAGGCATAGCGCGGTGATGCGCCCGTTCACGTTGCCTACCGACAACTTGGGCCGCACCGCCGTACCGTCACCGTTCGCCTCGCTGCCCTCGTACTGCATGGGCCAGGCGCCGTACTCTTCGCCCTTCCACCATATCGATTTGGCCGGTAGCTGGTCAGCGTTCGCGCCGGCGGCGATCAGTTCCGCGGGAGTGTGCGGGATAGCGTGGCCATGGAAGCGCAGAACATCGGCGCCGTAATCGCTGCCGTCCAGTTCGAACAGCATGATTTCGTTGCCAGGCTCAAGGGTCTGGATAGCATTGATCAGCGACATGGGAAGACCTTTACGGGTGAAAGGCGCGCTCGAACGTCGCCGTCACTTTGAATACGCCCCCACCCATGGGTGTAGGGGTTGGGTTCTTGCAGGTGAACAGCCCGAGCTGGCCAAGCGGAGTGGTCCACAGGAAAGCCTTGGCGCCATTGTGACGATCGAAGAAGGCCATAATGGCCAGGGCCGTGGTGTTGTTGCCGGTATGGGTAATCGGGTAGGAATCAACTTTGTTGTTGATCCCGTCACCGACCTCCTGCTTGTAGCCGTCCCCGAACTGGGAGGTGCGCACCCGATAGGTGATATCGGGTGCCTCCCCGTGCTGGGTGGGCCAGGTGAACGTTTCAATCGCCATAGTTACCTTCCATTGATTAGGCGCCAGATTGAGCCGCCAGGCTGGAGGCCCTTGGCAATGGCGGCTTCAGCCTCAGTTTTAGCCGCTTGCTGGATGCCCTTGCCCAGTTCCGTGGTGTCTTCCTTGGTCGCACTGCCGCCGTCGCCTGCCGTTTGCACGGACACCGACACCGGGAAGTTGTAGGTGTTGCCACCGCCTCCCCCGCCACTACTTCCAGACGGTGCCGTGATCGAGGCCCCACCAGTCATGAGCGGTGTCACGCTGCCTCCCTGCGCTCCGGTCATGAGGTACGAACGACCGCCCTGGCTGAACAGTTCAGGTCCCTTCTCGTTCACCTCGTACAAGGTGTTGGGATCGACAGGGCCGCCGGATGCTCGACCTTCTACGAGAGCGCTGCCGATGCTGGACCCGAAGCTGGCACCGGCACCTCCAAACGCAGACGCTATGCTCGAAAAAATGCTGGATGCAGCTTGCCGAGTAGCGATACGCGCCATATCCGCCAAGATCGATTTGGTGAAGTCAGCAAACGACGCCTTGCCGGTCAACGCGAAGTTGACGATGGAATCCTCCATGGAGCTGAAGGCGTTACCGAACAAGCTCTTGGTCTGGCCGGCGATGTCCTTTGCTGAATCCAAATAGTTTTCCCAAGCAGCCGTTGCGCCCTTCGTCCAATCGCCCTGGGCGTTCTCCACATCCCCGTAGTTCTGACGGATCTGGTCAGTGGCAGCCTTGTTCGCATCAGCGAGCGCCTGTGACTTGCGCTTGAACTCCTCCTCCGACATGTTGCGCGATGGGTCAGATCGTTGGTTTTCCAGCTCAAGCGACTGCTGGGCAAACCGATCTTGCTGGCTGTTCAACTGCGCACTCAGTGCGTTCTGGCGGTCACCCTGGCCCACGCCCAACACGGCACGTTGCCCGGCCAACTCCAAAGCTTTCTGTTGCTGCCCCAACGCCTGAACGTAGGAGCTGATTGACCGCTCCTGCTTGGCAAGTCGACCGGTCTCATTCGTCGCCAACACCTCAAGCTGGCTATCCGCGTCCTTTTGCGCCTTTACCATCCCTGCGCGCGCGTCAGCGATCTTCTGGTCGAGCTGGATGCTTTGCGCGGCCGAAGTGGTCTTCTTGCCCTTCGCTGCCTCCAGTGCGGAGATCTCCGCCTCGTAGGCTGCCGTCGTCTGGTCGAGTTCGTTACCGATCAATGCTTGACGACGCAGAAGGTAGTCTTCCTCGGAAAACAAGCCCGACTTCCGCGCTGCTTCCAGTTCCTTCTGGTAGTTTTTGTAGGTGTCGGTGATCGCCGCCAGGTCGTTTTTGGCGTTGTTGAAGCTGGTCAGATCGACCTGAGTACCAGCGGCTTTCGGGTCCTTGTTTTTATCCTGAAGGCCCTTCAAAAGAATGTCGTACGCGCCACCGGAGAACTTTTTGCCGTCGTAGCTCACACCGTCAAGCAGTGGCGACTTCTGTCCTGCCTTTTCTGCATTTTCGTAAAGCGCTTTGAACTGGTTGTTGAGCTTTTCCAGTCCTGCTTTACGCTTGTTCAGAGGGTTGACGTTGTCGAGTTGCGCATCCAGCGCTTTCTGAGCCTCGATTGCCTTCTGATTTGCGTCGGCGTTTTCACCGGTGACGATTGCAAGGTTAGCGCTGGCAGTCTGCCTAGCCTTCAGGTCGGCAAGTTTCTTCTCAAGCGCCTCAGTTGAGTCGTCATGCTCACCGGTGCCTAGCCCAAGAGCCGAGTTCAAAGAACTCAGCCCGTTAGAGATAGCGCCCGCAACTCCGCCGCCCTTGCGGGTATCCAGAACGCGCTGGGTGATCTCGATCTGCTTGGCCAGGTCAGGGAATATCTCCGACCGGACTTCTGCGTACGCGCCTTTGATGGCGTTCTTGATCTTGTCCCAGTCGCGCTCTACATCAGATAACGACTCACGGTAGGTCTTCAGGCGCGTCAAGGCGGCCTGATTCAAATCTTCGCTGAGCGTATCCAGAGCACGCTGGCTCTCGCCCTGGTCATCCAGTCCCTTGATCACCTGGTACTGCTCGAGGGTGATCAATCCGTACTGACTGCTGATCTTGCTGGCGGCTTCTGTTGCTGTATCGCCAGCGTTCGCAAAGGATTTGGCGAGTTCACCCGCCCCCTGACCGGTAACTTCACTGACTGCGGCTGCAGCTTCAGCCAGATTGCGCATCTGGGTGCCGCTGGTGGCCGCGCCAGACGCAAGCGAAACAACGGCCTCTCGCGCACCAGACAGGTTCCCGGTGACACGCCCAGCGCCGTCGGCCATGTCCTTCAGGCTGGCGATGGTTTGCCCGGCACCATTTGTACCGCCATTGATAGCGGCATTGAACTCGCGCGCCTGCTTCATTGCATCGAAGTAGGCGTAGCCCAGCGAGCCGATTACAGCGACCAGTAGGCTGGCCGGAATCAGCATCCCTGCGAGGCTTTTCGCTGATTCACCGGCGCCAGCACCCAACTGAGCGATCGCGCGCGCCCCACTGCCCAAATCGCCTGCCTGGATGGCGTTAGCCAACTGCATGACGTTTTCTTGAGCCTGGCGTGTGCCGAGCTTCAGTTTGTCGAAAGCGCTAGCGGCTTCAGTCAGCCCCGCCCGGTCCTTACCGATCTTAGCCAGAGCCTCGCTGTAGCGCTCAGCGTCGATCTGACCAGCTTTATGCAGGTCGTTGAGCGCCTTCTCCTGAGCCTCAAGCTTCGCCAACTTGGCGGTCACTGGGTCAATCCCGTTAACGGTACGCTTAAGCGCCTCAATCTGACGATTTTCCGCTTCGATCAGCTTCTGCTTCTGCGCCAGCTCTTTGGCTTCAGCATTTTCAATCTTGTCGTAGGCCTTTCCCAGCTGATCCTGATACTTTGCCTGATCCTCGATAGTGACCAAGCCGCCTTTGCGAGCGCGCTCCAACAAACCCTCTGCCCGCACTAAGGATTCAATGGTGTCGATATTGCCCGTTATCGCCTTGTCGAGTTGGCTGATAACGGTGATCTCTGCGGCGGCGCTTTCAGTCGCTTTGCGACTTGCACCGGACCTGCGATCTATCGCGGCAGTGGACTTCTCGACGCCCTGGGCTACATCATTTTCTGCCTGAGTGATCTTCTTGCCCGTGCTGGCCAAGCCTTCACCAGTCTTGCCTAGGTCGTCGATCGCCTTCTGTGCACCTTCTGCCGAGTTAACCAATTTATCCAGGTCGTCAGCGGCCTTTGCTGCTTGCGAGGACTCAACGGCAATGCCCAGGGACGCGAAGTTGGTGCTCATTATTTTCTCCGGGCATAAAAAAACCCGCCGTAGCGGGTAGTGGTTGTATTGATGTTCAGCTTCGAAGCAGTCTTGCTTTTTCGGCTTGGAATTCATCTTCCGAAATAAATCCGCGTTCCTTCATGAACACAAGCTTTTCAAGGGCTTCGTATCTGTCGATCTCTGGAGCTGTGGCGCTGTTCTTCGCTTCCACAGGCTTGCTTATGGCGGATGCTGACCAGACCAGCCCAACCACCCACCCTATGAGGGTCCATCCCAAAAATAAGTAAAGAAGAAATATGGAGTCCGTATTTGGGTGCTTTCTGCTTTTGCCGTTAATAGTTGGCAAGAAATAAAGCACCGCACCAATAAAAACAGCATTAGAGAGCCAATCACTCCCGATTCACTAGACATAGCAGGCCTCAGCGGTGCAATCCAAATGAACTGCTTTGATCAGCCTAAGGGAAATCGGGCTGTAAATTCTGCGCCCTCTATCAAATTCCGGATTCTGAGTTCAGCATGGAGATCTTTCAAAAAAGATTCTATCAATTTGGCGCCAAGCCTCTTGGGCTTAGGCTCCAATTTACCCTCAAGCAGGCCCTTTCCGTTATCGCTCACAGACAACAGTACGGCGTCACCGTCACGCCGAAAGCGTATGTTGATTGTGCTGTTGTCATGGTCAGGGCCAAAAGCGTGCTTGATCGCGTTAAGGACAAGTTCCACCATCAGTAGTCCCAACGATGCGCACCGCTCTGCCGTAAGCAAAATGCCCTCATCATTTATCATTGAAAGCGTTAGGTTCTTGCCTGCAACAAACGTCTGTCGTAGATCACTGACCAAGCCGGTGAGAAAAACCGAGGCGTCAACGTCGACTTGAAGTTGTTGAGTCATTGCGAACAACTTTTGATGTACAAGCGACATAGATCGAAGTCGCTCAAGTGCTTCTGTAGTCACAAGTTTGGCTTGGGGATCAACTATAGAGCGGATTTTGGCAGCCATGATGCCTTCGAGCACGTGGAGGGTATTCATCACCCTGTGGCTAACTTCACGGGTAGCCATTTCGCTGCGCTGAAGTGCGTCAACGGTTGCCTGCAACGTAGTGTCCGCAATTGATCGCTCAATCATCATTGCAGCGGTGTGAGCCAACAACTCTATCGCCTCAAGCTCGAATGATGTCGGTTTGCGCAATTCACGATGGTAAATTGCGTAGGTACCGATGATCACACCCCGAGCATCCATCAACGGTTTTGACCAGCAAGCAGCGATTCCATGTTGATTAGCCAATTCCAGGAAAGGTGCCCACAGTTGATCAGCGGCTACGTCGCCGACTATAACGAGGTCACCGGTGTATGCAGCCGTCCCACAAGATGGAGAGTGGGGGCCGATTTCAAAACCTTCAATAGCTTGGATGTAGCCTGCATCAAGCCCGCAGGATGCTCCGTACCGTAGGGTCTTACCGCCTTCGTCAACAAGGAATATTGCAGACCTTCCCCCAAGGTGGTCGCTTCCGACACCCGAAATAAAACGCAGAAGCTCATCCAGGCCCTTGCGCGACATGGCCATCTCAAGGGCATGGCGTTGAGCGGAAAGCAGTTGCTTCCATGATGAGGACGGGGATGAAGTGTTCAGTTCTGTATCGATGGTACCCCCTACACTAGATTCCCGGCCCTCGTAAGCTACCACCGTTGAAAGCATCAATGGGGCCAATGGTAAGCTGTGTTCGAGTCCGGTGACTTTAAAAGTCTAGTTGGTGATTGGATATCTTAAATCAATTGGGTGAAGGTTCAAGGCGCGTACGACGCTTGGTACAGGTGAGACGCGAGACAGGTATCCCCGCAAGCAAAGGCTGGTGGAGCATTCCTGAACGGATCCTAGGCGGTGAGTGATCCGCCAGCCACTTCTAGACAACTGCGCATCGTCCGAATCTGCCGACTTCCTCCCGCTAGGGCCTTCGTAAAGTCATCTCGAGGCGTGTTCACCTGGACGACTGCGATCACGCGCAATTTATTGCGGTCTCTAGGCTTCACTTGGGCTCTGCGCGCTTCCGGTCTAGTCATGGATATGTGCATGAAGCAGTGGGAGCGATCGACGATGCCGGAAAGGCCGCAGGTCAGTATGAGTCCGGTGATTGCCAGCGTACGCACTTGGTCGATTGGGACGTAGAGATTGCAAATGCCGCAGTAACTGATGCCCCTGCTACTCTGAGGCTAGAAGTTTTCTAACCTCGGTGATAATCAAGTGGATATCGAATGGCTTTGGTAATACAGCATCAAACAAATCTGGTCTTTGCCTACCAATATCCGCCTGGGCGCCGCTCATCAAAATAATCGGTAAGTGATTAGTGGAAGGAAGTGCTCGCACAGCTGTGGCGAATTCTAAGCCGTCCATGACCGGCATCATGAAATCGGTGATGATCAATGCTGGTCTTTCTCTATCAAGCACCTCTAGTCCTTTTTGACCATTACTGGCGGTTACCACCATGAACCCATCATCTTCCAGCGCGAAGCTGAGAATGTCAGCGATCAAATATTCGTCGTCGACGACCAAGATGGTGGTCATTTTAGTTTAACCCACTCAAAAGCTTAAGAAATTGAACCGGGAAATGACTCAGCGTGCACTGATGGTTCATGTCTTAAAGCCTTTTTCAATAAAACTTCTTGATTATGGATGACAACCTCAAAACGCGAGGGGTCATAAGCGCTATCCCTTACTTTAAGAATGGAAAGCGTCCTGCATAGTTCAGAGTGATTTTCTGAGAATCTCATCAGCATCAGATTGTCGACGATGCTTGACAGGTCGGAGCTTGGTGCACTGACCTCTGAACCAAACAGATCGCGCATTTCCCAAGAGGCGAATACCGTGACCCCCCTGGCCCGCAGTTCGTTCATCAGTGCGCTTAAAAAGTCTGTGATCCTCGCCGGATTCGTTGAGACTCGCGTCATACCGCTAAGGCTGTCGATAAACAGGCGTCTGATACCTTTTTCTTCAACGATAGTCAGTAGTCGTGCGCCCAGTCCATCCAGTAAGCCTTCAGTAGTAGGCTGCCAGGTAATGCTCAGGGCGCCACTGTCTTCCATGCTTTTGATATCGATACCCAGTGATTGGCCCTTGAGTCGAAGCCGCTGTGGGCTTTCGTAGAAGCCAAAATGCAGTCCTGGAGAATCTACCGTGGACTCGGCCAAAAATTTCAATCCCAGAGTCGTTTTACCAATTCCGGAAGGTCCCATGACGAGAGAGACACTGGAACTGTAAAGGCCCCCACCCAATATGCCATCTAGTGAGCCAATTCCACTGGCAATGCGCGTCATGTCGGCACTGTCTGGGGCGGATGGATGGCTGTAAAGGCTTTCGAGTCGAGGGTAAACAACCAATCCGTTGTCGTTAATCTCACACTCATGAATACCTGTCATTGCGCCGCTACCACGAGTTTTACGCAGCTGAATACGACGTACTGAGCGGGTGCCGACTAACTCTTCGCCCATTTCAATCACGCCATCAACCATAGTGTGCTCGGGGCTGCCATCATCGATACGTGAGCTGGTGAGGAACAATACGGTGCAACCCGCAAAGGCGGCGTGCCCTTGCAGCTCCGAAATAAATTTTTTGGTATCGATGGGCGAATCGGCTTTTGAGCGCGCGTTAAGCAAGCCGTCTACTACCATCACCGTGGCTTTTTGACGAATGATCTCGCGCCGAAGCAGCTTTACCACTTCACCCAAGCCCTCGTTTTCCAGAGTATCAAACGCGCTGACAAACTGAATTTGTGCGCCGACTTTGGAAACGTCGAAAAAGCTCAGAGTAGAAAGAAACTGAAAAAGACGGTCATGTGACTCGGCCAGCAACGTAGCGACCAGAACTCGGCCGCCGTTGTTCGCATGATGGAACCCAAGTTGGTTGGCTAAGATCGTTTTGCCGGAACCTGGCCGCCCTTGGATGATGTATGAAGCGCCTGCGACTAGCCCTCCCTTGAGCAGAGCGTCTAGCCCTTCGATCCCAGTTTGAAGACGTTTGAGCTTTTCCACGATGCGACCCTGATCTGAAAACAGGCTGTATAAGCCGAGTGAGGCGGAATGCTAACGCCATTTGCCTTCAGGAGCCATTCTCGGCTAACGCATGATTGAAAAAGAGAGCTGAATACGCCGTTGCCTTCTTCTGAATCGTTCCGTATTTCTTAGATAGTGAGTGTCCGCTTAGGAATGAGAGCGAACACACACCACGTTTCTGTCTCTTGCCCAGGCATTCAGCACACTGAGGGGTAATGCAAAAAGCCCAGCGCTTTAGATTACGCTTTACCAAGCGGAATCTTTAGTGAAACGTGCAAACCCGCAGGGTCCCAATTTCGTGCGATAGAACCGCCAGACGACTCTGCCAATCGATCAATCATATGCGTACCAAACCCTTGCTTGGTCGGAATTGTTACAGCAGGGCCGCTGATCTCGCGCCACTCGATTGTTAAGCACTTCTCTGTGGTGAACCAGCAAACATGAACCTCTCCGTCAGGGCTGCTCAAAGAACCATGTTTCACAGAGTTGGTTGCCAGCTCATGAAGGAAAAGTGCGAGCGTCTGACAGAGTTCCTGAGGAACCTGCTGTTGCGGGCCTATTAACCTGCATTGCGAACCAAACGGGTTCAAGACTGAGCCCGTGAACGCTTTCATATCAGCGTTCGACATTTCCGGGCCAGCCAACACAGACTCATAAGCCCGAGCTAATGCTCCCAGTTTATCGGTAAGAATGTTAGCCAACCCACCATCCCCACCGATGGACCGTGCTTCCCTATCGGACATCCTCACAACTGCGTTTACAACCGAGAAAAGATTTTTAATCCGATGAAGCATCTCGCCCGAAAGAAGTTGCTCTCGTTTTAAAGATCTATCTAGGTCTCGCCGCAACAATGTCTGTTCCGTAATATCCCGAGAAACGCATACGATCGAGCTCACTTTCCCCGTCTGATCAGCTGCGGGAGTTAGTAAGTTATCCCAGTAAGTAACTTTTCCGGAGCACTCACTATACCCTGCAAAACGAGCGGTATTTCCACTTAGAGCTTGAGCTAAAGCTTCGGTGGCAGCGTCATGAACTGATGTGGGTAGAAGGGCCACCCAAGAACTTCCTTTAACCTGAGACTTTGTCACTCCCAACGCCAGACACCCAGCGTTACTCATAGCCAATAGCGTACCGTTCAGATCGAGAATTTTAATGCAGTCAGGAGTCGCATCGAGCATTGCACTCTGAAGATCGGGGTGGGCGACAGGAATATCATCATAATGTTTATACATCGTTTTTCAGCTTAGCCCCTAACCGTTGAGCCAAGACTAGAGGAATTGAGAGGGTACTACAATCGTAAGATCTGTTTACCCATCCAGTGTGGACGGAAAGCCAGTAACGCTGCAGCCACCGCAGATAGTAGCCTTCTGCCACACGCAAGGATTTCCCAGTCCTTCGCCTGCAAGCCCAAGGACTGGGGTAGCGCCAATATCGGCGCGTCTACGACCTGGAGGTCAATGTGAGCAACCAATCAGATATCGAAGCTGTAATGACGCCAACTGAGCTTGGGCTTTTTATGGCAATAAATGCCATTGCCATGGCTCTGAAGTCTTCGCCAAATTTTAATAACACAGCATTGAAAACTTTGGCTGAAAAGTTTATCCACGATGCCCCTTCATCTGTGCAGGGAAGCATTGCTAAAGAAGCGTATGAGCGCCCTCTCCGCTTCTTGGTGAACGATCAGTCTCAAGTCATTGATTGGCTCAAGCAGAACGGCGTTGCTTGATCGGTTTCCCGTAGATATGGAATGAGCCATCTGGCGTAAGCTCCCAACCACTTACGCCAGCACGCCAATTAACGGATCGGATTAAAGTGTCCGAGCGGATGGTTTTCTCGATCTTTTCTTTGGCGCCCATAATTCCTCCTACGGCCATGCCGCGTCATGTCGGTTGTCTTGCGTCTTTGTGCCTGAGGATCAGGCGCCTCTCGCACTCTCCCGCTGTTCAGCCATCACCTGCAGCGCTTCAGCCTCCATCCGCCGGAAGTCGCTGAAAATGGTTTGTCGCTGGCTGATCGGTACGCCGCACATTCGGATAACACCGGAGAGAACGCTGTAGTCCATGCCTGTCGCGCCGCACGCACCTGTGCGCCACTGGGTGCTCATAGCTTCGAAGACCTTGAAGGCGTCCCAGTTGTCGGGCCAGATGCCTACTTCCTGGTCGGGAATGTCCTGGCGAGACAAGCCGAAGGCCAACAGATCTGCATCTGACGGCCCGGGCTCATACAGCGCGCGGGAGGCGCTCAGGAGTTTCCCAGGCGGGCCTCGCTGAAGGCTTCGGCGTACGCGTTCAGTACCGCCTTTGGCGCCGAGTTGATCGAGTTGACGAGGATGCGCACATTTTCAGGCGTGAACTCCTCTTCGATATCCCAGCCCACCACCACATCCAGCAACTGGTCTGCTTGCAGTGCGATCTGGGCGGCGGTGAAGGCTTTGAGATCCATATCCCCGACCTGCTTGCCCAGTTCGTCATGCCGCTCGTTCCAGCCGGTATACAGTTCGGCAAGCGCGGTACGGTCCAGATACCTGAACTCGAACTCAACCTTTTCAGCGTTGTAGCCGGCGCGCTGGATCATCACCGGCGCCTTGAAGGTCGGCTTCTGAATCAACTTGAACTTGGCCATCGGTTACACCGCAGCTGCGTAACGGGCTGGGCGACCGGTCAGCGCCAGGCTGATCACACGGGTCATCAGGTTGTTGCGGGACATGGTCGGGGTCGATGTGATCGACACATAACCGTTGTAGATGATGCTGCTGCCGCCCGGCAGGTTCAGGCGAAGCAAGCGAGCCTGCTTGTCGTCGTCCGCAGCCTCACAGAAGGCCACATACGGCTTGGACGGATCATCGGCGACGGTAAAGGTCAGCGTGATCGGGTTTTTTGTGGTCGGCATCTGGCGATCATCATCGTCGGCCAGGAAGCCGAAGGTCAGGAACTGCTGATCACCGCCACTGGAATTCATCTCAGTAATCTGCGAGATCTCGGTGAAAGCTGTCACCTCGCGAACGGAACCAATCCCCGAGCCCGCGGGATACTGCTGGATGCTGGTCGTATTGATGTTCTCCAGCGCGAACGTGCCGCTGGCGATCGTCCCAACTCGAACGCCGCGACCATCAAGGCGGGTCCAGCCAGAATTTACGGCAATGATGTCGCCCTCGGCCAGACCGTGCGCCGCAGCGGTAGCGACGGCTGGATTAGCGTTCGTCAGGGCCGTGAATGGGATCGGCGTGCCGTAGATTGACGCGATCTCAAGGGTGGCGCCGTTGGGCATTTGCATGGGTGCTTCCTCTTTTCAGAAATGACAAAACCCGCACAGTGGCGGGTTTCAGGGGTTGCCCAACGGGCGTATTCAGGTAGCGATGTCGGCTCGATACTCGAACGAAACCGGCACGGTATATGTGGGTGGATCAGGAATGCCCGGCCCAGGATCTACTGGCGACATCGTAACTACGGTGAGGCCGGCCTTTGTATCTCGCGCATAAAGCGGGAACAGCGTGGTCAATTCACCCACTAGCGGGTTCGTCTTGGTCTTGCCGGTATTGGCCGGAGCCACGATGCTGATCTGGTAGACCCCGATGAAAGCGCGGTGGTCGCCAGCGAGCGTGCTGCTCGCGATATCGCCCGTGAGCATGAACGCCCGCAGATAGGTCTCGCCGTCTGCCGGATCATATTGGACATTTTCGAACACCACCTTGATCGGCTCCGTCCGGGCCTTGCTCCAGGCAATCAGCTTGGCCTCGTAAATTGAAGCGATGATGGCGTGGCTCATACCTGGTTGTTCCTTGTGGCTTCGTCGACGATCTGCTGGAAGCGAGCCAGAGTGATTCGGACCATACCGCCGGGTGCTTGGGTCGAGTGGCCATATTCCAGCGGGATAGAATAAGGAAGGTTATTCACGATGTAGGCTGTTTGCCCCGCTGTCAGGGATTGAACCTGCGCCTTGAACACGGCGATGCTGACGTTACCGCTGGCATCAATCTGATCAAGCACTCCCTCGGCCGGCGTATCAATCGAAAACTGCCAGTTCCCGCGAAACCGCCCACCAACGTAGTCCCTGCCCGCCACCAACCCGTTCACGTTGAAGTTCTGGTCGCGCTCGGTCTTGGTCAGGGGCTTGGCGTACTTCACACCCTTTCGCAGTTTGCCGGCTTTGGTGAAGTTCGATTCGTTCAGGTTGATGATTGTGTTGCGCACCGCGACCTTGAAGTCATAGTCATCGGCGGCTCGCTTGTTCGCCTGTCGGTGAACGACGTTCGCAGCCCAGATCTCTGGATTGCCCACCGGTGACATGCGGATAATGCTGCTGCCGATCTCGATGACGATCTCGCGGATGGTCGCGTCGATACCACCCTTCGCTCGCTCGGCGAAGTCGCGGATATTCTCGGCAAAGCTGCCGTTCATGCTCGCGTACTTGTTCGTCATGACCGCACCTGCAGCTCATACAGGATCGGCGTGCCGGCGGGGTTGACCTCTTTCAGCGGAGGGACGATTGACCAGGTGCGACCTTGGGCGACCACCTTGTCTAGCAGACCAGGCACCCAGGTCAAACCCTGCGCAGCGATCTTGAGCTTCTTGTCGCCCTGCCGGATAAGGCTGTTGTTTTGGAATTCTTGGCCAGTGAAGTCGAGCAGGATGCCCGGGGCGACTTGCTCGACAGTGGTGCCAGGTGCTTCGCCGCCCGTCTCTGGGTCGTACTCGCCGGGCTCCGTTTTGCTGATGGTCACCGACTGGCCGAACTCTGTGATCATCTCCAGAGCCATCACGGCCATTTCGTCGTAGAAGGCCATGGTGGTCTCCGTTGCAGCTATGCGCGTACTGCGAACAGGCCGCGCTTTTGTTGGTAGTCGGCAAACTGCGTTGCGCTTGGGCGGTCCGGCGCCGCTGGCAGTAACCGGTTGCTGGTGTTCGGGATTGCCGCATATTCGCGTGTAACGGCGCCCTCGACCCGCTCAAGTGTCACTGCGCCTTTGCGCTTCTCCACCGGATCGATATCGTCCTGATGAATCTCAGCTGCCAAGGCCATCTGCCCATACTGGATGCGCGCCGGTAGGTAGTTGTTTGGCTTGATCTCCTGATCAAGCAGGACCTCCCGACGCGGCCAGGACAAGGCCTGCTCGCTGCTGGTCTTGCGCCCTTTCCACTTCATGCCATCCATCGCCAAGGCGGCCCGGCGAAGCAGCGCCTCTTGCGCAGGGGCACCGGCAGGAATGACCACACCAAACTTCACGGCGTACCGAGTCAAATCCTCGGCGCTCGCGTAGCTTTCGGCGTCAGGCTTGCCGGTGCCGTCCTCGATGATGAGTGTCATGCGTTAACTCGCTGAAATGTTTTGAAGATTGGCCGCCGGATCACCGACAGTCAGCAGTATCAATCCTTGGTCAGCTCGGCGACGAGCTTTTCCAGGGATTCTTTCGAGGCGTTGGCCCGGTATGGCACCTTGGCTTCATCAAGCTTTGCTTTCAGTGCCTCAACTTCACCAGCCTCATCAGCAGGCGGCGCGATTGCGTCCTTCTTGAGCGCTTCGATCTCTTCCCGCAACGCGTCGACCGTCTGGACCAGCCCATCGCGCTCGGTGGTCAAATCGCCAACAGAGTTATGGATGGTGCCCAGCACTTCAAATAAGCGCAACGCCAGTTCGCCGGACTCTGGACGGTGGATTTCGCCAGCCTTCAGGTCGTCAATAAGGATGTGGATCGATCCATGCTCAGCACGCAAAGCAGCGATGACTTTTTCAAGTTCGACCTGGTTGGCCGCGCCAACAATCTGCACTCGCTTGGCCTCCTTCACCGACACATTGATGCCGGCTGCTTCGTACGCATTGACCACGCTCGGCCAATCGCCGATCACCAGCACACTGGTCACACCGGCTTCGGGCTTATCGAAGTGTTCGGGATTACGGTAACGCTTCTCCGGATCGAACCCGTTCAGTTGGTTGCTGTAAGTCAGTTCCATGTGTTTCTCCAAGGCGGCCATCTCTGACCGCGCGTTGAGTTTGAGCCTTAGCCACCAGTGACCGGAGGCGTTGCGGTGAGCGTGATCATCACGCCAGCGGTGACCTTGTTGCTGCCCGCATGCTTGACCCAGTTGGCAGCGGAGCCGACGGCAGCCAGGGTTGGGTTGGAACCGCCAGTGGTGGCTTTCCAGCTATAACCCAGCACATCGATGTTCACGGTGCCTTCCGCGCGGTAGCCGATGCTCAGGTTTTCTTCATCGTTCACTTCATAGGAACGGAAGCCCGGCGCCTGCGACTCGGTGATGGTTACGGCGTTTGGCAGCAGGCCGAAGATCACGTCCGCCGGCGCGGTATCGGTCACCAGTACCGGCTTGCCCAGGGTGCCCGGCAGGCCGCCGTAGATCACGACGCCAGCTTCTTCGTAGATCTTATTGGTGATGGCTTCATCGACGATGTCGAAATAGGCGCTGGAGTGCATGACCCACAGAGCAATACGGCCGAATTTGTCGCCGAACTTGCGCATACCGCGAGTCAGGGTCTTCTTGCCATCGGTTTCGATGTTGGCCGAAACCACCATGTCAGCGTTGGAGCCGATGGCGGCACGCAGGCCAGCAGTTGCGTATTGGATGAAACCTTCCAGAGTGGCGTCGGCAACGTCGGCACCGACGATCTGCGAGAACTCCTCGACGGGACGACCGCGACGCTTGAACGCTTCTTCGGTGGTCTGATACGGGCCGTACTTCCAGGGAGCCTTAACGCCGACAGCCTCGCCGGCACTGATTTTCTTGGCAGTTACCTTGCCGTCCGAGTTGACATCGCGATGCTCCAGAGAGCCGTTCAGCTTGTAGAGGGCGCGCTTGCGGAAGTCGCCCTCGATCAGCTCATTGTCCAGCACCATCGCGCCGTTGGACGATGCGTTGAACACATCCAGGTTGTCCTGGACACGCTCCAGGTATGCGGTTTGCGCCTCATCGTTATAGATGATCAGGTCGCTGTTAACGGTTGTAGCCATGGGTTAATCCCCTTATTTAGGCAATGCGAGGTATGCGGTTTGGCCGTGCTTGCGCTGGAAGTCGCGCTTCTGCTCGGAGGTCATTTCGGAGCGCTTGAATGCAGCCTTGCCGCCACCCCCGCCCGGGGCAAATGTGCCTGAAGCCCTTGGCCACAGGTGAGGTGCGCTTTCACGCAGAGATTCCGCCCATTCGAGCGGAGTCAGAGGGGTCTTGCCGTCTTTACCGAGGATGACCTGGCCGGACTCATCAACGGCGACTGCATCGCCATCTTCGTTAAGAGTGAACACGCCTTTGGCGCGCAGGATGATGTCGTCGGTTGCTTCCGGCAGAGCACCGGCCTTCAGCGCTGCGCCGCGTACCGAATCGCCCAGGACTTTGCCTTGGAACTTGGCAGCGAAGGACTCGGCCTTCTCGGCGCGCTCGCTGATGGTCTTCAACTGCTTGTCGTAGTCACCACGCAGACGCTCGGTGCGACGGTTGAAGACCTCGTCCACCTTGCCCTCGGTCAGCAGCTTGGTTTCTTCGTCCTGCCCGGCGCGACTGAGCAGGCCTCTGACGGCGTCGATGTCGATGCCTTCAAACTGGGTTTCGAATTGGGTCAGCTTGCCGGAGGTTTCCTTCAGTTTGCCCAGCAGCTCCGAGTTCTTGGTCTTCAAACCGGATACGGATGCTTCAACGGCAGTGGCGATAGCGGCCTTGATTGCCGGGTTTTCCAGGTCGATTTCGTTTTCTTCTGCCACGTTAATGTACCCCTTGGGTATGATTTGCCCGCTTTGCAGGCAAGAAAAAGCCCCGCAGAGGCGAGGCTCGGAAGAAAGATGACTTGCTACCGCAGCGGTCACGGTATTGAGTAGACTGATGTCAATGGACCCCAAAAACTAACGGAGTAGTTCTCACAATATGAAACTAGAAACGATCAAACACTTCACTCGTAGAGGCTATGTCATTGCCGCTGCAGTCATTACTTTAATCGCGGGCCTAGTGACGATATACGGCCCGTTTTATGAGTCAGGTCCAAAGCACAACGCTGCCTTTCTCGGGCGCTGGGAAAGCAACTACCAACACCCAGTCCCTGGTGGAACTATCGCCTT
Source organism: Pseudomonas palleroniana (assembly GCF_022836895.1). Taxonomy (NCBI): domain Bacteria; kingdom Pseudomonadati; phylum Pseudomonadota; class Gammaproteobacteria; order Pseudomonadales; family Pseudomonadaceae; genus Pseudomonas; species Pseudomonas palleroniana. The sequence goes on from NZ_CP092411.1 coordinate 3,889,312, forward strand.
CAACGGCATCACTGAATATTTCCGTAACGGGCGATACAACGTGAACGGAACACTCACGTTCTCAGGCGGCGCTGCCGACAAGTCGTTTTCTGCAGTAGTTCTCGCAAAAGGCTCAGGTGTTTGGACGGCTGACGACGAGTTCTTAACGTTTACGCTGACAGGATTTCATACCGAACCATCGACCTTTAAAAGTGGCGATGTAGAAATGCCGATCCCACTTCTGGAAAAATTGAGCGGAATTTCACTCCCTGACATGAACAAGCAATATGTTCCTGGCAGTTCGGATGAGTACAAAATCAAGTCTATAAAGCAACATGAGATCGTTTCCCAAGGAAAGGACCCGTCCGGCAATCCTTTTACAGTGGTCAGCTTGAGAGCTCCGTGAGCAACGCCAGCAGGCTATAAAATGCCTGCTCTCTCAAAAGCCAGTGGTTCTAAGTTCTTCATTTGAGCCAACGTCAGCGGTGCGAAGTTACGATCAAGCTGCAGCTCGGCGAAGCGCTCGACCGTCAGCCCACCCTCCCGGAACAGCTTCGCCCGGACGGGCCCGATGGCTACGTCTTGGAACGAAGCTGGCTGCTGCTGGAGCCAATGGTAGTAATCAAGATCAGCACTGACCTGCCGTCCTCCATCTGCGCCAACCGAGGCCCGCGTAGCGCCTTTGGCGAACATTGCGCTGAGCTTGGTCAGCAGTATGAAGGTAGTACGACAATTCGGGTGAAACGGCGGCCTTGGACCGGAATCGACCGGAAACCGTCGTTTATCCATCGACCGGCATTGCTGACTGGTCTTGCTGTCTAGGGTAGCGACCATCTCCACCTCAGACACGATGTCCGTATTGGCCTTGGCCACCTCCATTCGCGCCTGGGACGACACATGCTGAATCGCGGTGTGCACGACCGTGCTGGCATTGCGGTTGGTGGTGGCCAGGATGCCGTCTTTATAGCCGGCAGTCTTGGTGCCGCGAATGTTGCGAACGATCTGGAAGTTCGTCTGCCCTTCGAAGAAGCCCTGCCGGATCATGCCGGTGACGCGCTCGCGCTCGGCACTGGTCCAACCCTTGATGAACGCTTTCAGCAGCTTCCCGCCAACGGTGCCGCGCACGCTGAGCGGATTCGTCAGTACTGCGGTGCGGATTGCAGCGGCCGTCGGAGCGACCACATCCAGCGACACGCCAACCGGCGCCGATCTGGCAAGACTGGTTGCCTCAAACTCAGCCTCGTAGTTGGCGATATCCACCAGGTCGAGGTTCAGTTGCGTGCTGTAGCGGTCGAAGATGCCCAACAGGAGGCTATCTACCTCTTTCAGCAACGCTTCCAAGCGCTTGACGTTGTACTCGGTCAGGTCTGACTGGGTGAGCCGGTCACGGATCGAACGATCAATCTCCTTGAGGAAGGGGGCAAACTTGCCCACCTCCCCCGCCTTGAGCTTTTCGAGGAAGACCGCGTGCCGGATGGTGGCATCAAGTACTGCCGGATTTACCGCCATTTGGTTTGTCCTCGTCGTCCAGGTCCAGTCCATCGCCCTGCTCTTCCAGCTCGCCGTCAATCTGCTGATCAGTGCGCTCTGGCGCGATTAGCCCCAGTTTGCGTAGGTACGCCCGCAAATCGGCCTTGGCGAAGCCGCCGTTCTGCCACAAGCCGACCAAGGCCGTGATCATCTGCGGATCAGCCGTCAGCTCGACGAACTCCTGATTCACCTGGTAGGCGATCTTTTTTTCCGCGATGCCCATGTAAGCGCAGCACCACATGATTGCCCGGGTGTAGGCCTCACTCACGTTCGCCACGCACCCAGCCAGCACCGAAGTCGAAGCCGACTGATCGCCGCGGGACTCTGTTGCGGTCTTGGTAGCAAGTGACGCAACCACCATCCGGGCGCCCAGTTCGATCATCATCTGATTCTTGTCGGCCATGGCCTCCTTGACTAGAGTGTTCGGCAATGGCTGGGCGTAACCGAACTGGCCGCCGGCCGGCAACATCATTGGCGCCCTGGAGCCGACGTAGACGCCGTTTTTCTCCATCCAGTCGCGCCATTGCTCATCCAAACCACTGATCCACGGCTGGGCCTGGCCACACCAGAAGACGCTGTCTTCATAGTCGGCGCTGTTCCGGTAATGGCCCAGGTTGATCATGGCGATATCGTAGAGAGGCGACTCATCGATGCTTGGGTCGTTGTTCTGTGCGCCGACGAAGGTGAACGGGATCTCCTTGAGACGCCCGGTAACGCCTTCCGGCGTGAACTCTTCGATGACCGCCAGCGGCCCGCCACCTTTCGGCCCGGACCGACGCCAGACCCGGCACACAAACCCGTCATCCTCAAGCGCCAGCTCCCGGTACTGCTCAGCCGTTTTGTAGCCAAACCCGTCGGGAATCTCAGGCGATTCGCGAAGCACCACAAGCGTCAGCACGCTGTGACCGTTCACCATGCCCGTGCGCCAGTTGATGATGTCTTCGGCGCAATAGGACAGGATCACCGAGTGACCGCCGATGCCGTCATCCTGGTGATAGTCGACGTATAGGCCGTGGCGGCCAGCCTCAAGCACCTTCTCCAGCGTGCCTTGGGAGTGCTGGTAAATGCTCACCCCGGAGCCGTTGGCGTTGTCCTGCAGATATTCAAGCTTCTTGGGCACGGTCAACGTGGGGTCTTTGTGGAAGGCCAGGCCCAGCAGCCCATTACGGGTATGCCCGGTCGCGTTCTTGAACACCGCACGCTCGCGGTAAGCTTGGTTACGGTCTTCGTTCTCAGGCGATTTGTCATGCGCGTTGATGTACGGCAGCCGGTCGACTACCCGGTGCTGGCCAGCGCAGACGTCGCGAACGGTCGCCCAGCGGTCCAGCACTGCCGTGTATTCCGCCCGCTTGAAGGAGACGTCGTTGCTCATCGGGCGTATCCCATTTTGATAGAAGTTACGATCGCTTTGATCGGATAGCGCTTGGCGATGAAGTAGCCGGCGGCGTCGTTCATATGGTCGTGACCCTTTTTCGGGTCTTTGTCCGGCTCGCCCTTGTCGGTGTAGGTCTGTCGCTCCAGGCACAAGGTGAGCTGAGGGCACTGGTCGATATTGACCTTCAGTCGCCGCTCGCCGTAGGCGTTCAGAAACATGGCGTTCACCGAGTTCACGCGGTCTTTCACGCCTGGGTTTGTGGCGTCGACGATCACCGTGAATTTTGCTTTCTTCAGCAGCGACAAGTCGGACTCGCTTGCGTTTTTGCTGCTGGTGTTCTGCCCGCTGGCGTCGGGATAGACCGCCACCGAGTGACCAGGGAACCGTGTCTGGATCTTCTCGATCATCTCAGGCGTGTCCCGCACGCCATGAAACTCATCCAGGGCCATTGGCAGATCGTTACGCACGACATAGACGACGGCCGCCATCTTCATGACGTTGAAGTCCATGCCGATGTGCAGCGCTTCGCCCGGTTTGATTCGCTCGCTGGTTCGGCACTCATCGCGATTGAACGTGTAGTAGACGACGCCCGCGTAGTTCTCGAAGCCAGCTTCGTACTCCTGCCGGAAGGTGCGCGGGTCCATCTTCCGGCGAGCTGCTTCAAGCTCTTCAGGAGGAACGTTGCCGCCCTGCAATGACGTGTATTGCCAGCTCTTGTGGTCCGGCTCGCCGCCTGGTTTACCGTCCAGATAAGTGTCGTAGCAGTGGTTGAAGCCCTTCGGAGTACCAATTCGCAACGCATGGCCGCCCTTGCGCACGCCGACGCCCGGAATCGTGTACTGACAGGTCGACAGCATCGGCCTCAGCACTTCTTCCCATGCAGCCCACGGGCAGTCCGCCCATTCATCCACCAGGACGAAGAACAGACCGGAGCCGCGCAGGTTGTCGTAGTTGTCGAGCCCCACCACGCGCATGACGTGGCCGGATTTGAGCGTGATCGAGCATTCCGTCTCGTTCGGACGGTGTGCACGCCACGCCTCGGGGATGGCCTGCTTCAGCCGACGCCAGAACACGCGTTTGGCCTGCTTGAAGGTTGGCGCGCCGTACCAGATCTCGTCCTCGACGCTCACACCCCACTCGGCAGCCAGTCTAGCCGCCCGGCGCATCTCGGCCTTACCCAGGAACGTCTTGCCAAACCGGCGGCCGCACACCGCGTCACGGAAGCGAGCCTCAGGCTGGAAGCCCCAGCAGTAAATGTTCGCCTGCTTGGGCGTCAGCTTTACCGGCGGGTCAAAGGTACGGGGAAGTCGGGACATGCTCATCAGGCTCCAGCGTGTATTCAGCAACGGCGTGCTGCTGGTCCGCGTGGGAGCCAAGTGGTTTTTCAGGTTCGAGGCGGCGATTCACGTACACGTCGCCCACCTCTTTGGCGGCCTGCTCGTAAAGCTGTGCAGTCAGCGCCAGGTTGCGCATGTTTTCGGCCTTCTCTGCCATCCGCCCCAAGCCGCGAAGCCTGAATGCACGATTGGCTATCGGGATCTCGGCCGTGTCCTCCCGAAAACGTTTACGGGTATCTTCAAATACCGTCTTCCACTTCACACCAAGATCGCGCCCGGCATACTTCGTAGGGTCATACATCTCGCATTGCTGACGTGTCACTTCGAGGCCATAGGTATCCTTGACGGCCTGGACAACTTGGGAGGGTGTATCGAAACAGGCAAGGGCCTGCACAATGAAGCGCTTCACCTCATCTTTCAGGGCTGCCATATGGGTTTATTCCGTCAAGGTCCTGTCAAGGATCAGGCCAACTTGAGCAGACAGGTTCCGCAGGCCCTCGCAATGTTCAATTTTCCCCACCCCGGCAGGGCTGTTTGCAGCTTCTGCCTACTAAACGGCCAGCAGATGGGCCCAATTGCGGCCATGCACGATGTCTTGGATTGCTGCATGGCTAACCCCATAGCGGCGCGCAATAGAAGCGCACTGGCCGTATTTCCCGGTGTATTCCGAGCGTATGTAGAGCACGTCATTGTCGGTTAGGACGGCCTTGCTGTTTCTCGCCCCCTTCCGAGAAAGGAGTCCGTTGCGGAATGCGTGTTGGATATTTTCGCTGCGCGTGATGTATTCAAGATTATCAAGTCGCGGGTTCTGCTTGTTTCCGTCGACATGATTGACCTCGAATCCCTCTGGACATGGCCCGATAAAGACATGGGCCACAAGGCGATGGACATACCAATTCGTGACATCGCCTTCACAGGAGAGCGCAACGGCTGGATACGCCCCGCTACCCGGAATACGGGGCTTGAGGATTGCCCCGATGCGGCCGCGACCGCGCTTCGGTTTTACTATGCGTTTGACCGCGCCATAGTTGCTAACCGCATAATCAGGATGGCTTTGAACAACCTTCCATTGCTCAATCATTACGCAGACCTCATAAGACATGTGCCGCATGCGCTGGCGATAGATGCGTGACTTACCGACGGGGCATTCTTGGCTGCTTCGACCATGCGGGCCAAATCACCGTCTGGATGCCCTACGCCGTATCGCTCAACAACCGACACGAACTCGCTGACGTCATGTCCACGCAAGTAGAGCTTGGGCAAGCCTTCCTGAGTAAACTTGGGAGCCCCGTACTGATCTGTCGCCTGAGCGATGTGATAAAGCTCATGCTCAACCAATCGCAAAAAATCCACATCGCTGCACTGGGCGCAATAGTCAGCAGCCAGGGTGATGATGAATGCCGGCACATCACCGAACCAATCACGCATCTGTTGCTCCATCCGGGCCTTCTGCCAACCGCCGGCGCGGAACGCTACCTGCTCGGCCTGGCCCAGGACCGTCCTACCCTGCTTGTTGAAGCTCGACGATGCCCACATGACTCGGATGTCTGCATCCAGCAGATGGGCATGGTCTTCGTTGTGAATGCTGCCGGTGTCGGCAAGGATTTCGGCTTGGAGCCATTCCCGCACCTCAGGGGCAGGGGCCAAGTGGATGGCGAAGTCGCAAAGTTCAGATATCTCAAGTAACGATGATGGGGGATAAGGTCTAACCATTTATCTGCCCTAGCTGAGGTGACTCGCGTGTGCCACCATCCGCTACCCCGCACATAAAAAGGAGCTCCGGTAATATGGCAAAGATGGTTTGTCTCACTAAAAATAGTTGGCCGCCCTCCGCTACCGTCCTCCACTTTTCATCTGAGGATGAGCCGGTGATTTTGATTATGGACGCCAAGGCAGCTGCTAAGGTCGCTATGGACCAATTTCACGCGAATGAAACCCTGCCGAAACGCCTGGCAGAGAACCACCGAACACTCTCAACCACAGGACAGCTTTACATTCCTATGCTGCACGTCAACTACGACGGCAGCGTTGAGTTCAGTGATGGCAGGCATCGCGCGCTCACGCTAGATTCTTTGGGGTTCGCAACAGTACCCGTTTTGACCAGCCTGAAGAATGCGAACTCCATTCAGCACCTATGGGGCTCCATCGCTACCGCGAACACCGAATACGAATTTTCTGACCCACACGCTACGCAACTCGTCGGCAATTGATCGATGAAGTCGTCGCCACGTTTTTAAGCAAATGAAAACGTGGCGCGGATTAGTTGGCTCGGCGCTCGATACCACCAGGTGCCTTGTCACAGTGCAGACAGTGCTCGCAGTTCAGCGTCCGGCAAAGCCAGATTTTTAACCGCTGCCAGTACGTGACCATGAAGATGTGGCGGGCGCCGGCCAGTGCCAGGGCGACGTGCAGCGTAAGTCCAGCAGTAGTCGGACCGAAGAAGATGCTCTGACTACGCACCGATACGACGAAGCCTGTGATGGCAATCGTGGTGTAGATCAGCTTCCCGAGAATGCCGTCCCTCACCTTACCGCTCAGTACGCACCAGGCAGCCCACAACGCGATCAGGCCGCAGGCGATGGAGTTGATCAGTTCAAGATTCATGGTGGATTGCCTCCCCCGAACCGCTGGCGAATGAGCGCCCAGAGGTCAGCGGATTTGATAGCTCGATTGATGGCCGCCAGGAGTGAGCCGCCGAAGGCCCCCAACAGAAATCCAATACCGGCGACGATCTTCGGCTCAGTGACGTTCAGGTAGGCGCTGACCATGCTCGTAAGATAGATCGAGCAGGCCATGCCGGTGATCAGGAACACCATCCAGGCTCGCCAGTCGGACAAGTCGTCCTTGTGCCACCAGCTCGCAACAACGGCCCCTACCAGGCCCGCTATCAACAATTCGAACCTGTCGATCTTGTCGAGCAGGCGCTGTAAATACTCCATGCGCTCGACTCCGTGGGGCATGACTTGAAATTAGAATGGCTCCAACTGCACTCCCAGCTCAGAGCGATGGGTGTGGTGGGGCTGAAAACGAAAAGCCCTACGTAAAGGCGAGGCAATAAAATTGAGTACAGCCGACGACCTCTAGTTAGGCATAGTGGCCGCCGGCATATTGGTGCTCTCCGAGCTAACAACTCACCCCAATAGAATTTATGGGAGAAGATCGTAGGTCACGAACATAGTGGCGCTGCCAGAGGTGGCACCCCAGAGCCCAGCGCCTGCTGGCAACGAGATTGGGTATTGCAAGTCCCTCAAAGTATTACCACCCCCGAGCATTACGATCGGAACCGAAAAATCCGTGGCGGATTGAGGTTTCGTAGCACCCGCGGCCAGTACAGTCCAGTTGAGACTCTGGACTGATGCAGTACGAATGATCGCCCCGGAAACGTTTTCTGCAGGATTAATAATCTGAACCACGCCAGATACGCTACCGGAAAAATGCTTAGAGCCGATTGGTTGTACATCCATTTTTTTCACCTATTGAGTCGAATGATTTATCGCGGAAAATTCCGCTTTGATGTCGCTCAAAGGCGATGGGGAGAGGCTCATGACCTTCTGGTTGTTGGGCCCGAGAAACTACTACTTACGGCAGCAGGTCGTAGGTCACATAAGCAGTACCGCCGCCGTTCTGAGTCATTGCTACCCACAGGCCCTGACCGGCAGGGATGGTCACAGAGAACGGGAGAGTGGAAGCACCGCCAACGGCGGACAAGATAACGGGCACGTTGGTCACCCAGCGCCCTTCCGGAATGGTCGTGCCGGTACTAATGAATCCGTTCCCGACAGGGCTGATCATGGTAGCTGTTCGAACAACCGCGCCATTGACGTTCTGCGCCGGAGTGAAAACTGCCTCTGCGTAGCTGGTTGCGATCGATTTGAAACGGCTGCCGATTTGTACTGGTTCCATTTTTTCACCTATTGAGTCGAATGATTGTTCGCGGAGGATTCCGCTTTCATGTCGCTCAAAGGCGATTGCTCGAGGCTCGTGGCCTTCACATGATTCAACGTCCCGCATCGGGAACATTTGATCTGGAGCTCTGTAAACCCACCCGTACGGGCGAGAAGTCTTTTGCAGTTTCCGCATCTAAATTCTTTCAACATCTGCAAATTCCTTTTGCTGAATCGCCCTTTCCATGGGCAATAAAAAACCCAGCGCGAAGGCTGGGTTTCTGTGTGCTATTTAGATCGAGTGGCTGTAGAAAAGCGCGTAAGACTCAATGCCGTCGTTTGGCTGTTTGATGCCCGCATTTGAATAGTGAGTAGCGCGGATACCGACTCGCTGCGTGTCGCCGAATTTCAAGCCCGCGCCGATCCGATCTTCAAAGTTGAAGGAGGATCCAAATTTTTGATCGCCAGCGGTCGTGCCCGAGAACATCGCGACACCGACACCGGCCTCGATGAATGGCTTGATTTCACCTTGGCCAAACTCGTAAACGAAAACTGGCGAGAAGGAAACAGAATGACGTGCACCTGCTTCTTTGCCCGATTCCCAGTACGTGTAACCCAGATCCCAATAACCTGTCAGCTTGCCTGTCGAACTTTGCAACCAGGCTTTATCCCAGCCAAAACCCAGCGCTGCTCGGGCAGTCAAACCACTCTGACTAGTCGCACCGATAGCGCCAGATATTTCAGCAGCCTGCACACTCAGTGCTGCACAGGAAAGCACGAGTGCAGCGAGTACTATTTTCTTCATTTTATGACCAATTAGTATTGAAAAATCAGGTAATTACGGATTTTGGAGACCCTCAGAGGATGGCAGCTTCCAAATCGTTCCATAATTTTTCAACCTGTCATTTTTCACATGCATTTTGGCCGAATGCACTTATAAGCAGGGATTTCAGATATTAGATGCAATAAAAAACCCGGCGCGATGGCCGGGCTTTTATTTCAATCCTACACACGCAGGAGTGACAGGATGGATACATATTGGCTCAATGGATCATTTAGTGTCAAGCGGCTTTTGTATCAATGAGGTCTTCTGCGTCCAGTAGTGTTTGAGCACAAACCAGAGCCTCGTCCACTTCTCGATTGAGGACCTTGCGAATATCGCGTCGCCACCGCTCCTGGGTTTTGATCGGATGCGGCCCATCTGCCCAGTTGTCCATCTCATACCAGCCGGCGGGCAGCACGTTAGTGGAGCGCTTACCGTCCACTCCTGGAAGCTTGGGCAGTGCCCAGGTCACAACGGCGCAGTGCACGAATCGCTCTGGTGCCGGTGATCGTACAGATCGAGTCAGCTCAGATATAGCTGCATGCTTGCGCTCAACATGCGTCGAGTACTTCGCCACCAAGGCCCTCCAGTGCGACGGGGTCAAAGCCTTGTGCAGCCGCCCAAACACCCAGCAATCTTGGAGAAACGCCGCCTCCTTGCCGACGATCTCCCCCTTCTGCTTGGCGCATTGCACCTTGGGCTCAAAATCGCAGCCGCCGGCGGAGCTGATAGTCTCGGCCGCGAGCGCCCTAACTACAGCTGAAACAACGTTGCGATAGGTCATGCGGCTTCTCCTTTTTTTAGCTCTCTGGTCATTGCCCGATAGAGGGCAGTCATCGCCTTGAGTTGTTCTACGGTGTACCGTTTGGGCTCATGAGGTCCCTCAAGCCACTCAACAGCTTCAGGGCCGATCCGCTTAACCAGCTCAACGCGGTAGTTAACGATGTCGCCCGATTTGTGGTTGTTGCAGGGGGCACATTGCTTGTGCACATTCAGGGGCTCGAAGCGGATAGCAGGATTGGATGCAACCGTCCGATAGTGCCCGGCGTGATATTGGCCTTCGTGGTGGCGACCACAGCTTACGCAAGGCAGATCCGCGTCACGGGTGCGCACCCAGGCATTGAACGCCTGTTGAGTGTCTTTGAGGTGATCCGCCCTGCTCTTCAGCTTCTCCTTGCGCACCTTTATCTCTCGGCGTTCGATGCTCGCCAGGGACTTGCGCTGCCTGTCCTGCTTGTTCCGCGCGATGACAACGGCACAGCCCGGCGAGCACCAGGACTGAAAACTAACCTTCGGGACGAATGAGGCCCTGCAAGCAGGGTTCTTACAAGACTTGGGCTTGGGCGCCCTCTTCTCCTTGATGGCTACACGCATGCTTTGCCCTCCTTGGCTTTTCGTCGGTTGTTGCCGAACAACGGTGCCTGCCCCTCGTCCAGCATCCAGTCGAATCTCTCTTTGCAACCTGTGGCGCACTGGCGCAGGTTCAGGCTCGTCAGGTTTGTCATCGGTTCGCCACAGTCAGGGCAAGGCTTTCCGTATCCGTTGTCGTGGCTCATGCAGCCTCCTTGAATGCTTCAAATTCTGCCATTTCGGTCAGGCGCTCTTCCGTGAGCGTCGGCCAGTCGTGCAGCACCAGGTACGCGCAGCACTGGCGCCAAAAATCTTGGAATGTCTCCTCCCCCATAGAGTCGTAGGAAAGGCTACGGGGCGTCTTGCGGGTGAGTTGGCCCAGGCCGGGGATGTCGAACAGCTCCTCGTCGCAGTAGACGCCTGACTCCAGTTGCAGGGCTTTGATGGCGTCGTGGGATTGCTTGCCAGAGAACCGGTCGATGTTCTGGCTCAGTACTCGGCCCAGGCCATGGACCAAACCATTGAACCGCGGATTGCGCGGCTGCTTGAGATCGGCGCGAATCTTCGTGTTGATCCGAAAATCACGCTCCCGCAGGATCGACCGGTCAGCGTCGGAGGACGGCACGAACGCGGCGACCTCTTTGCCGGTGGCGGGATCTACAAGGCGGCGCAGAACCAGGTAAACGGGCATTGGGCGGGGTTTCGCTGACTTGGTCATTGCGCCGCCCTCTTCGCTTCCAAATCGTGGGCCTGCTGGATCAGCAGCGCCCGGCGGTCCGCCAACTCGTTGGCCGCTTCAATCCGTAATTCAGTTTTCCGCTCGGCGCTGGCCTTGCGCATTTCCAGCATGGAGTTCTTCACCAGCTCGAGCTTCTGGCGTAGTGCCGGTTCTGGCCGAGTAACAGCTCCAGTCAGCAAGCCCGCAACGGCACGCCCGTCTTCGGTGATCGGCTCGAGGCTCAGGTCTGCCAGGTACTTCTGGCCGTGCTCGCGGGGAATACGCTTCAGCTCCATGGCCTTGGTCACGGCCTGAACGCGGCGATTGGCGTCGAACCCTACAGAGACGTGCCAGCTCACCGACTTGGCGTCTTCGCGAGCCTGACCGACGAACCGCTCGTAAGCGCTGATGAACGCCATGCGAGCCCCCACCTTGTCACCAGCGTCGAGGACAGGCTTGGCAGCGGCCAGCGCCAGCTGGATCTCGTCGGTCAATACCACGGTCTCGAATTCGTCGTTAGTGGTCATGGCGATGGCCCAGGCTTCGTCCTTGCCGGGACGACCGTCGGAGGACTGGACACGCTGCAGGATTTCGGCCATTGCCAGCTTGCCCTTCACCTCAAAGCGGCAGGCTTTCAGCGCGGCCTTGACGACGGGCACCGGGTAGGCGCAAAGGTCTTCGGCCATCATTGCAGCGGTGCCAGGGTTCATTTCCTGGCCCATGGCTTCGGCAGTCGCGCAGATGGCGGCGGCCAGCCCTGCGACCTGCTGGTCGTTCATTTCAAAGGTATTCATTGCGTTCACCTGCTTGGCGTTTGGCCAGAACCATCTGGGCCGCTTGCTCAGCTGCGGACAGGTTTGCCTCAGTCCGTTCCATCTGGCGGGCGGTGGTGCCGTTGATGCGTTGCCCGGTCACCCACTGGGTGTGGTAGCTCTCGGCGTTGGCCAGCAGCTCGTTGAGGCTGTGGCACTTGCGAAGCACAGCGGCGTCGCTGGTCTTTAGGAAGTGTGCGGCAACATGGTGGGCGACATCGGCGCCGAGACGGTCGACCAGTTGACCGAGTTGACCGCCGACCTTGGCGTTCCACACCGGCCAGGCGCTGTAGCGCTTGCGGTAGGCCATGGCGTAGTTCGCCCAAACCTTGAAGGTTTTGCAGGTATGGTCTTTGGGGCCAGGCATGTCGGCGGGGATTTCAACCCGTGGGGTGTCGGTACCATCAACAACCAGCACCAAGCCGCGGGACTGAGCGGGCGCAACCTCGGCGGGAGCCGGGGGTGCAATTGGTTCAATGACCGGTTCCATGACTGGTTCAAGAGAGTTACTGATTCTGGGTGCAAATGCTGCACTACCCCCTGGTGCAGGAGATTCACTAGGGGGCGAACCTGCTGCACTACCCTGGTGAATTTGCTGCACTACCCCTGGTGCAGGAGGTGCACCACCACCATCAAGAGTGAGGAAGTAAACGTTCGACGAGTTTCCTTTCGGACCACCCTTACGGATTTCCTTACGCAGCAATCCCGATTCACACAAGGCTGCTATGTGGTTCATAACGGAGCGCTTGCTAATCTCGCACTGATCGGCGATGTGCTGATAGGACGGCCAGCATTCGCCTACATCGCTAGCGTTGTCGGCCAGCTTGATCAGGACAAGCTTGCGCAATGGATTGCCGACGCGAAGCTTCATCGCGGCGACCATAAGGCCCATGCTCACGCGGCACCTCGCACTGCTTTATCGTGGGTGAACAGCCCATCCCAAGTCTTCTTCATGGGCAGCTCGCCGGCAAGGTACAGGTCGTACAGGCGTGCAGCGCCCTTCTTCAGCAGAACGGGCGTGTAGGAGATGAACGGGTCTTTGCCGTGGGGTGTGACTTCGTGCTGGTGCTCGGTCATGTACTTGTCGCGGGCGTACGAGCCGACACGGTGACGGTTACCGGACTTGCTCTCGTTGTAGAGCCAGCTGCGCGATTCCAGGTAATTGCCCACCTGCATGACGTTGACCCCATTCAGGCCCTTGCAGAACTGGGTGTGGGTCATGCCTTCCTTGATCAGGTTTTCCAAGGAGTGGATCTTGGTGGCTTGCTGCTCGACCTGGGCAGTGAGCATCAAACGGGCCTTTTCAGACTCCATGGCGATCTGCAGGATTTCGATGGTAGAGAGCGGTTGAGGCTTGTCGATCTGCCCCTCCAGCTCTCTCCAGCGGCGAACGACCGCAAGACGCATTTTCGCGCTATATCCAGTAAGCAGCGTGTCGGTCATCTCTCTGTCGAGATTGAAGCAAGGAAGCAGCCTTCCGGTGCTGTCCCTGTACTGGGCTGAATATTCAGCCGAGTCAGTTTCAAGCTCGGCGAACATGGACCGGACGTCAGCCAGCACATTCTTGTGTAGCTTCCTGGCAAGCTCCGCGATTTCAACGGAAGACATTGTCTGCGCCACGTTTTCAGATTGCGAAAAACGTGGCGCGAGATTGTTGGGGCTATTGATCGATTCGGTGTGTTGGTGCATGATTCGCTCCAGTTGTTTACCGCTGTAGAAAAAGCCACCCTCGTCCGGTGGCTTTTTTGTGTCTGTAACTCAGGCGGCCTTCACGGACTGCTTGAACACTTCCAGGCTGACGATCACTTCCTCAGCCTCCTTGAGCAGTTCGGACTTCTCGCGAGAACAGACGCGACCGTCGGCCTGGGCGTCGAACGCGAGGCGGGTCACATCAGCCAGATCGGCGTGGAGTCGCAGAAGCGCGGAGTTGAGGTTGATTCCCTCGGGCTTGTCCTTCGGCACCAAGTCAAAGCCAAACGCATCGGCCCACGCTTTCAAAGGGCGAAAATCCTGGGTGAACTTCATAATCCGGTGCAGCTCTTCCACGTTCATGCGGTGGGTTTCGTAGTGCGGGTTTGCTTTTTGTGAAACCAGCGTGCGACTGGTGAAGTCAGCACCCTCCGCGATCCGACCTGCCCCGTGCGTATCCACCACGTCATAAATGGCTGTCATCAATTCCTGCATGTAACACCTCGAAATTCTTTACGTGGCGCCCTGCAGGTGCAGAGGCGATCATTTGCTCAATGGAACGGCGGACAGGGATGTCAGGCGGCGGTTTTCTTGGCGCCTTGGGCGTCCAGTTCCTTGAAAACATCCGGCCTGGCGATGCGCAGAAACATCATCCGAGCCCTTGGGATGCCGTATTTCCTCCAATCACTTACTGATGGAGGTCGCACTTCACACAGCTCGGCGACACGGAAAGTGCCACCGAGAGCATCAATAATTTCATTTGGGTTCATGCCTGATTTCTCCGGCTATTCGCATAGGTATAGATACTAGGCATACCTTTTATTTGGGTCAATAGGAATACCTTATATTCCTAGTGTTAGGCTCCCCTAATGAGGACACTTCAAGAACGTTTAAAGCTGGCGATGGCCGGCCCGCCAAAGGTCACGCAGGCAGCTCTGGCTCGCGCCTGCGGGATTCGCGCACCGTCTGTTAATGATTGGATTTCAGGAAAAACCAAAACGATTGAGGGCGAGAATCTTTTGATCGCCGCCGACTATCTAAAGGTTATGCCGATGTGGCTGGCTACTGGAAAGGGGCCGATGAGGAAGGGTTCGGATGACGGAGCGCAGCCTGCAAGCAAGGAGAGTAATGTCGTGCCGATTGAGTCTCGCCGGAAATCGCAGGACTCCAGCTTTATCACGATCCCTCAGCTCGATGTTGCCGGCTCGATGGGTTCAGGCAGAGTGCCGCCCGACCATATCGAGGTCATCAGAGACATTACGGTGCATCTCGACTGGCTGAAGACGCAGGGCTTGTCATATTCCAAGCTGGAGAACCTAGCCATCATTGATGGGGACGGTGACAGTATGGAGGGCACATTCCGAAATGGTGACGCTCTCCTGGTAGACCGTGGTATCACTGAGATTCGCACTGATGCGATCTATGTTTTCACGCTGGAGGGCGAGCTTTTCATTAAGCGCCTGCAGCGCTTGACCGGCGGCTCTCTGCGTATGATTTCAGACAATCCGGTTTACCCGCCGATAATGATTGAAGGTGACATGCTCGCAAAAGTGCATATCCAGGCTCGTGTTTTGCTTGTTTGGAATGCTCGCAAGCTGTAACGACCACAAGGAGGTGGTGAATGGCTATGAGATTTCAAAAGCGGATTCAAATACTCCCCTGGGTCTGGCTAAACATCAGTAAAACCGGTTTCAGCTTTTCGTTCGGCCCGCCAGGACTGAGCGTCAACACGAGCAGGAAGGGAGTAAGGGTCACTGCCGGCCTTCCAGGGACAGGCCTATCGACGAGCCACCTGATAAAGAGCGAGCAAGCCAACGATCAGGCGCATGAGCAAGCCTTGGCAGAGGCATTGGCAAGCGCTGATAAAACGATTGCAGATATAGACGTTCTGCTTGCTGAGTGCAGGTTCGCGGGATGGCTTGAAAATTACCTTGACCAAGGCAGTTACGCCGCAGATCCAATGTATGGCCGAGCTGTGATTGCAACGCTTACAGGCAACCACCTCAGCCCTGCCTTCGTTTCTCACTATCTAAAAGTTGATGCTGCGCGAGGTCGAAGATTGATGGAGCTGATGGAGGCTGACGGAATTATTCCAGAAGAGCCTGGGGCTATCACCCCTAAATCGCCCTTGGACATAGTCGCGCTCAGAGAAGCTTTTGATAGGTATGAGCGCGAATCAGGCGAATGGCAATACTCGCGATGACCCTGGAGGCGCCATGCCCCTGACCAAACCCAACCAGCAGCTTCGCCGCGACCTGAAAGAGGCTGCGGCCCTCCTAAAGTGGTCAGGCGTCGATCTGATGCAGGCTGCCGTCAAGCTATCTGAGGCGGGCCAGGAAGATGACGCCCAGGAGCTGATCAAAATCGCGACACGGTTTCAGGTGGTCGAGGATCTGATGGCGGGGTATGCGGATGAGGTGAAGGCGGGAGATATTATTCGGTTGAGCAATAATACCTCCTAAACGACGCCGCCCACTATAAATTAAAAGACTTTACCAAAATTCTATCTATTGCAGGGACGCTAAAGTGGGACAGAAAAACAACAGAGATAAATACACCCATATTAAAAAAATAAACATCTCTCACTTTCGAGGCCTAAAAGATTTAACTGTCCCGCTAGGCAGAAGAATTACGCTTCTCTGCGGGAAAAATGGCACCTCAAAATCTTCCATCTTAGGAATTGCAGCTCAAGTTTTCAGCTTCGAAAAAGACTACGTCAAAGATAAGCTTCTTTCATTCCAAACACTTACAGGCGCCAAGTTTGAGTCAAGAGTTTCAGAGCACTTCAGATTATCGAAGAAATTCGACAAGCCCGACTCAATGGAAACTTCGGTATCTATACATGACGGTTATACATTTGAAGAAGCTGACTTAATTTTAAAACTATACGACTCAAAAGATAGAAGCAAGCCTAGACCTATCGTCCGAGGAAATACACTTTCCGATGGAGAAAATACGAGCCGCAATGCAACGCACCCAGTCATTTATCTAAGCCTCAAGCGTTTGACACCCATATCTCAACGTCCGAAATATTCGCAGCATGATATAGAGTTTTTATCTGAGCATCGTCGTGCTTTCGTAGCCCTGAGCAACAGACTGCTAAGCAAGCGCTCCGCGACATCTGTAACGGCAACCACCGGTACGATAAAGTCTGCTACCGCGCACGGGGACAACTATGATCACGACTCGGTTTCAGCCGGCGAAGATAATGCAGGGCAAATATTGCTGGCCATCTTTTCGTTTAGAAAACTAAAAGAAGAGTATGCCGAATACAAAGGCGGACTTTTACTTATTGATGAAGCCGATGCAGGACTATTTCCGGCAGCACAAAAACAACTAATTAAGATCTTGACCGAGGAATGCAAGGATTTAAACCTGCAAGTAATCATGACATCCCACTCACCAACAATGATTGAAGACCTTCAAAAATTAAGTTTGGTCGACAAAGAAAACTACCAAAATATATATTTAAGCGACAGCTATGGACCAATTCAAGTCTTTGAGAATGTAACTTGGCCTCAAATATATGCCGACCTTCACGTACAAACTATTGCAGTAGATACCAATCTTCTACCACAAATAAATTTGTATTTCGAGGACAAGGAAGCTTACGACCTTTATGCGTCTATAGTCAGCGATCGAACCATCAAAAAAGTCACAAACGCATTAAAAGATGTAGCCCTCGGCTGCTCTGAGTACATAAAGCTCGTTAAGCGAAAAATCCCGGAATTTTGCAGTAAAAGCATTATCATTCTTGACGGAGATGTCGAGGGAGTGAAAGGTATGGACAGTATTCTTAAGCTGCCCGGAACTCTACCGCCAGATCAGCTTATCTTTGAGTTTCTATACAACCTCCCACCTGAAGACCCTTATTGGAAAAACTCCTCTGGATTCAACAAGCCTGTTTTCATTTCGTTATGCGATAAAATTTCAGAGGTGCTTCAGATCGACCCTGCCGACGAGGTCATTGACATGGCGCAGCTTGTGGCTAGCTACCGGAAAAAATCCGGCCCAGAGGACCAGCGTCTGCGGGGTCACTTTAAGGCTTTCGCAAAAAACGCCACCTTTTTGGGCATGGTCAATGGGGGGGCAGCGAAGAATCCTTATAGAGCCTGGGTTAAGCATAACGCAGGGGCTGCGGAGGCGTTCAGAGAAAGTCTCCGGAAAAGCCTGCGGAGCACCATGATCAATGGTCACGGTATCGATTCGGCACTGCTCAAAATTCTTGACGCGCCTGAGGCAAAAAAAGCAGTGGCTACCGTTCCGGAATAGGGCTGGCCAAGTATACTGCCGGCCGTTAAACTGAGGTCGCGCGCACCTCAAAGGATGAGATCTAATGTACTCCAACAAGCTATACAGCCCCCTACGCTACCCTGGCGGCAAGGCTCGCTTTGCGCCTTTCATTGCCGAGGTGATGCGGGCTAATGGCCTGGCGGACGGGCACTATCTCGAGCCGTTTGCTGGCGGAGCCGGAGTTGCCCTAGAGCTTCTTTTCGACGGGCATGCCTCGCATATTCATATCAATGATCTCGATCCGGCCGTATTCGCCTTCTGGTCAGCTGCGACAACCGATCCGGACGGAATCCTAAAACTACTCCGGGACACGCCAATCACCATGGAGCAATGGCATCACTGGCGCTCCGTGATGCTTGCCCAGGACCCAGAGCTCTCCCTTGCCGAGAGGGGTTTCGCTACGCTTTTTGTGAACCGTACAAACCGATCCGGCATCCTCAAGGGTGGAGTCATCGGGGGCAAGGCTCAGACTGGCGCCTACAAACTCGATGCCCGATTCAGCAAGAAGATGATTGCAACCAGGCTTGAACGAATCGCTCTGAATGCAGATCGGATTTCAGTTTATTGCGAGGACGCCTTTCTTTTGCTCAGTCGCGCAGCAGAGTTTCTGCCAGAGGAATCACTGATCTACCTTGACCCGCCGTACTACGTTAAAGGGCGCGGCCTGTACCGAAACTTCTACAAGCACGATGATCATCTGCAAATTGCTGAATTGCTGCAGTCGATCAGCTTTGAGAGACCATGGGTAGTCTCCTACGATAGCGCACCAGAAATCTGTGAGATGTACAGCCAGAACGAGGCTCTGACTTACGGACTGCACTATACCGCCCAAGCGCGATATGTAGGCGACGAGGTAATGTTCTTCAAAGAAGGCATCTCTGTGCCTGATGCGAAAATCCCTAGAGCCACTGTGGCGGCATGACTCCAAGCCCGGCCCAGCGCCGGGCTTCTTGTTTCTGCCCTCCCCGACCTGGTCTATCCTCAGTACGGGCGCCAATCCAGCTGGACTGGCGCCCAGCCCGCCATCACCGTTCCCCGATTGGCGGGCTTTTTGTTCCTCCGCATATCTAAAATTAACTGAACTAAACGGTTAGACCGGCTTCTACGCTCGCATAGCCCCCTGAGTAACAGATATGCTCATTCTCGAAAACTCGGCACTTCTCCAGAGCCTGATATCTCAGCTGTCGGGTACCGACGGACGATCTTCATTGTCTCTGACCGGTAGCGCCAGCGAAAACCTGATGGGCCTTAGGGATCTCCTGCAATTAGAGATGATCACAGGTGAGTTCGGGTACGGGGTGATTGCAGATCCGCTTGGGCTCCTCCTGACGTCTGCTGAAGCAATACTGCTGACCAAGCGAGGCTCGTTATTCTCCGGCTAGAAACTGCCGTTTCCGCTACCAGGTTCTAGCCCCAACCCCATCCTGCTCCAGCCGTCCTGCTGCGCTTTTAGCTTCTCTTACCTGGAGCCTTCCCATGCCTACCGCCTACTCCCTACCCGATATGCTCGAACGTATGTAAGAGAAACAGCTTGCCCTGGAGGCCGCCATTATGGAATTGTCGATCTGGACCGCTAACCATGGCGGCCTTCACGTAGACGAGAACGTGCGCGGCGCCCTGGCAACCATCGGAGAGAACGCCGGCCAAAATGAACAAGGGCTAGCGAGGTTGCGAACCAAAGAGCTGGACTGACGCGGGTAAAGCCAAGCAGCCAGAGAATGAATTCGGCTCTACCGCATTGACTTGGGCCATTTCCTTCACCAACTACGAATCGACAAGAAGAGTTGAGGCATCGCGAACAAGCTGAAGCCACTCCTCAGTACTTATCACTCGCTCGCGCTCCAAAGTATTGGCCATGCCGATGAGAATGTCATAAAGCTCCTCTGGATCAAGGTAAAGCTCAGGCTCCTTGAGCATACGGCGCCATGTCGCTAGAAAGTCTGCTTTTCTGTCCTTGCTCATAGCTATCCCCCAATCAAGTCCTTTCGCTTTAGAAGAAAGACATAACTCACTGTTCCATCTTTTTCCAATGCCAGTAGCAATGGCGGAGATAGGTGACGTTTTCTAAGCCTCTCGCCCGCCACAGAGCGTTTTTCTGAGCCTGCTCTCTCTAGTCTGAGTCCGTAGACCGCCAATGGTTGCTGCATGCCACGAATGGTAAAGTGCGGGCTCAATTAAGGGAGGGATCCAATGAAATCGAAGATAGCGCTTTTCTTTTTTGCGGCTTTCGTTGCGGCACCGGCATTAGCGGCCAAGAAAGCTCCAGAGCCCGGCCCGTGGACCCGAGAGCCTGACAGCTTCATGGGTATTAGCTTTAACAAAAATCTCGAATCGTCCCTGCCTGCTTGTCCCAAAAATTACGCCGCTACAGGCGCAATGTGCCGGGAGGCGCCTTATCAGACCTATTACCGGATTCAGCATGGACCGGAAATAGGCGTCGGCTATCAACTGGGCATCATGGCCTCTAACAACGCCGTTGACTCTTTTTATCTGACGACCAATCCTGACCGGTTTGAAGACCTAGTGACTATATTCATCAAAAAATACGGTGATCCGTCTCAGCGCATTCCTCAAACGGTGAAGACGAAAGGCGGGGCTGAATTTCAGAATGAATTGCTGCTGTGGAAGGGTAAGGCCGTAACGATCGTGATCACTAAATACGACGGAGATATCAACACCACTTCCGCGTCCCTGCAGAGCAATGCATCCACTGAGCGCAAAGCCCAGGAGAAGAACTCCGGAGCAACAAGCGGCGCCAGCAAGCTTTAAAGAAAACGCAACTCATTGAGCCCGCCACTGAGCGGGCTTTTTCATGCCTAACGAAAAATAATTAGGCATACCTATTTACCACAAAAGAAGGATTGCCTAATGTTCACTCCATCGAGACGCCACAGCGACTCGCCAGGGCCTCAGGGCCTGACCGCTCTTTAATAGTCAGCGCAATACAGAAATACCAACAGACCGCATTGCCTCTACCGGCGACCGGCGATCAGACGGGTCAGATAGCCCGCCCACGACAGGAGAACCCTGTACGGCTGATCGAGAGCGAAACGCTCGAACCGTGCGAACGACCCGACAAGCAATGCGCCCCGCCTTCCCCGGCGGTAATTGGGAGGTATCGAGCTTCGCCCACCGGTTACCGGCGGCGCGGTGAGTGACCAGACAGATGAGTGCGAACTGGACCAGGGCCAGGTGGTAACGGATGCGTACCAACGAGATTCAAGCCGGTGACCGACGCCAGTAGCGTGTCACGGCGGAAGTTTTCACTGATGCCCATCCAGAGCGGTGGGCATTGGGAAAACAACCAATCCAGCACGGAGCCTCAAATGAGCGAACAAACCCTTCAAGCGCTGCTTGCCGAGCGCGTCACTGCATACGCCCAGTCAGACCGCCCGCGCGAACTGATCGACGAGGGTATCGAGAAGCTTTTCAAAGAAGTTGTTAGCGACACTTTCCGCTCCTACGGCGATTTCGGCGGAGCCATCAAGGAGGCTGTCAAGGCTGCGTTGCCGGCCAACGTCTCCGACGTGTTCGACCTTCAGCGTTACAACGCGGTCGTCGCGAATGCGCTTCGTCAGCGGTGGGAAGCGGCCGGCCTGGGCGCAATCATCTTGGAGCAGGCTGACAAGTCGATCAGTGAGGTGCTTACCGGCGATGGCCTGATAGCTGGCGAGGTATCACTGAAGGCCCTGCTCGACGAATTCATCGAGCATCACAAGGACAGCGCCGCAGAAGGCCAATGGGAGCGTCCGGAAATCCGTGTTGAGGAAGGAGACGGCAGCTACTCACACAAAACACTTCACATCTACTTCGATCCGGAGCCAGAAGGCAGTTACCGGAGCAGCCACTACTCGTCATCCTCACGCAGCAACTACAGCCTGAAACATGCTCTGCACGTGAGCATCAAAGGCGAACGTGAAACCGGCGATCGCTGGAAACCCACTATCGCCTTCGGCGAGGTCTACAGCGCAAAGCTGGATGACAAAAAGTTAGCCATCAACATGCAGGTTTATTCGAAGTGGGAGCGCATGTTGGCGTCCCTGTACTTTGGCAACGCCGTTTTGGTAATCGACTGCGACCCCGACGACCTGAGCTACGGGCTCTACGACTGAACAACCAGCGCCACGACAGCCTGATGGGAGATGCGAGTGAAAGACGTTCCAGTAGAGAAAATAGCGGAGCTTCTGAACTACGACCCCGATACCGGGCTGTTCGTCAGGAAGCGCTACATCGTTGGCGGTGACAGCGCTGTAAAGCAGCGCCTCGACCATGATGGATACCTTCGAATAAACGTCGCAAAAGGAACCTTCAAGGCGCACAGGCTTGCTTGGGCCCTTCACTACGGAAGGTGGCCGGCTGGCGACGTTGACCATATCAACTGCGATCGCGCCGACAATCGAATTGCAAACCTTCGGGAGTGCAATAGGAGTCAGAACTGCCATAACAGCTCTTTGCGCCGCAATAACAAGTCTGGGGTAAAGGGCGTTTCGTGGTCTGGCCGTAGAAAGAAATGGCACGTTCAGGTTGCAGTTAATCGAAAGATCCACAACGGCGGTATGTATGCAGATATCGCCGAGGCGGAAGCAGTTGCCATTGCTTTAAGGGCTCGTCTCCATGGCGAGTTCTCGAATCACGGTTAACTGCCCGATCCTCTCTATGAGAGCGCATCGGGGTGTGATCTGCCTGGACGCAATCCGGGTTCCCGCTTCCAAAGGGCCGAGGGCTACCAGACCCAGTAGGCGATCACACCCCGATGCGCATGTATCAATCAGCGCTGTAGAAAATTTGAATTAGCCGGTTGTCCCTTCGGTCAAGAATTATGAACGCAGTAAATCTGACGAGGTAACAGCAATGACTATCCAAGCAGAGACACTCGTACAACTGACTGAGGCACTCCGGGAGCGCGGGCTGAAACTAGTTTCTGATGTCCACTTCATCCGTGCCCCGTATAGGAAAAATCACCGCTGGATCTGCTCAGTAGAGTAACGATCCATTTTGCTGACGGCCTGGCTCGATAGCCGGCCGTTGGCACCTCCTCGCAGCATCCCCTCCGCATTACCCCGACACCACTCGCATGCACTCCCCTCCGCGCCCAACGGCAACCAGAGGAGCGAATGAGTGCAGCCGAGTTTTGTTGAATCCATACCCGCCACCCTGGAGGCGACCATGCATCAAAGCACTCAATCACGACGCGACATTGTCGACGGGTTACGTCAGCGCTCCCGTATCGCCACGGCCGATTTCTACCGGCTAATTGGTCGTCCGGAGCCCGCGACTCCCTTTCGAATGGCGGTGAAGCCCGCCGGGCGCGGCTTCTTCCATGTGGTTGATACTCAGACCGACAAAGTGATGGGGTTCCGTCGTGATCATAACGAAGCCTGTGCTCTGGCTCGCCGCCTCGAAGGGAGTGAATCATGATTGAATTTCTCGACACGCCAGAGGGGCCTGACTGGCTCCATGATGCGATTAACGCACTGATCTGCGGCGATAACGTAACCGCGCCTCGTGCGCACGGCAAGTCAGTCGCTCTGGTCACTCCGCTGTCGTTGTGGGAAGCGGTGGCCGAACATCTCGGCGCACAGGACCACATTGCTCCGCTCCTCACCGACAATCGTGAATACCCTATCGAGCGATTGATCTGCACCATCATCGCCGACGGTCGCCGAGTACACGGGGCGGCACATGATCTTGCCTGCGAAGCACTGGGCCAGCCAAAAGGCAAGTACAGCCCAACCGCCTTGCACGATGTTGCTGAGGCGTTGATCAGACCGCACGCTAATGAATATGGGCGGACCCGCGCCGAGGAGCTAGCCGCTGACCGCGCCGCCGACTTGGCTGAACAGCGCAAGGCTGACGCAGCGTGACATAAGGTCGGCGCCACTGCTGGTCGAGTAACCCAATAACCAACACCTTCAACTGCTGCGAGCATCGCGGCAAGGAATCCCCATGTCCGCAGTAATGAAGCAGGACGACAACGTGCCCGCGCTGTCGGAGGCCGCGCTCGTAGAAGTGCTGAGCAGCAGCCTCTATCCCGGCGCCGAAAAGAACTCTGTAGTGATGGTGTTGGCTTACTGCCAGGCCGCTCACCTGGACCCAATGTTGAAGCCGGTGCACATCGTCCCGATCTGGAACTCGAAGACGAAAAAGATGCAGGACACGGTGATGCCGGGCATCGGCCTATATCGCATTCAGGCCGCGCGCACCGGGCAGTACGCCGGAATCAGCGAGCCTGAATATGGGCCTCCAGTAACTGCCAAGTTGAGCGGCGTAGAAGTAACGTATCCCGAATGGTGTCGCGTGACCGTCAAGCGGCAGATGAGCAACGGGCTTGTGGCCGAGTACACCGCAAACGAGCGCTGGCTTGAGAACTACGCGACAGCCAGCAAGGACACCGCAGCGCCCAACTCAATGTGGAAGCGCCGAGCATTTGCCCAGCTCGCCAAATGCGCCGAGGCGCAGGCGCTGCGCAAAGCATTCCCTGAAGTCGGATCGGCCCCAACGGCCGACGAGATGGAAGGCAAGGCATTCGAGGAGCCGGCGCGCGATGTCAGCCCACGACAGCAAGCCGAGCCTGAACCGGAAGCGCTGCCCGCCTACTCCGACGAACTGCTGACCGAGAACATCGTGAAGTGGCAGCCACTTATCGACTCGAACCGCACCAGCCCTGAACACCTCATTGCGACGATCAGCAGCAAGTACACGCTGAGCCCGGCGCAAATTGAAAAAATCACCAACCTCAAAGCCCTCGATGGAGATGCAGCATGAAAATTCACAACGTAGCTCAAGGCTCCGCCGAGTGGCTTGCCCTCCGTGCTCAGTATCGTACCGCCTCCGAAGCACCGGCAATGATGGGCGCCTCGAAGTACCAAACCCGGACCGATCTTCTGGCGGCTAAAAAGACCGGCATCACGCCGGACATCACGCCCTCTCAACAGTTTATCTTCGACAAGGGCCACGCCACTGAAGCCCTTGCTCGCCCGCTGACTGAGGCGTTGATCGGCGAAGAGCTGTATCCGATCGTTGCCACCGAGGGCAACCTGCTGGCCTCTATGGACGGCGCCACAATGCTCGGTGAGACCCTGTTTGAGCACAAGCTTTGGAATGAGTCAGTGGTTGCCCAGGTGAAAGCCGGTGAGCTGGAACCTCACTATTACTGGCAGCTTGAGCAGCAACTGCTGGTCAGCGGCGCTGAACGGGTGATCTTCGTTTGCTCGGACGGCACTGCGGAGAATTTCGTACACATGGAGTACCGGCCTGTCGCCGGGCGCGGAGCCCAGTTGCTCGAAGGCTGGAAACAGTTCGAAGCAGACCTGGCCAACTTCGAAGTCGCCAACGCTCCATCAATCGTAGTCGGCAAGGCACCTGATGAACTGCCAGCCCTGCGCATCGAACTGACCGGCATGGTCACCGCCAGCAACCTGAAGGTGTTTGAGGATTCGGCCCTTGCCGTCATCGACTCGGTGAAGACCACACTTTCCACTGACCAGGACTTCGCCGACGCCAAAAAAGCGGTCAAATGGTGCGGCGATGTTGAAGAGGCTGTCGCTGTCGCCAAGAAGCAGGCTCTGTCGCAGACTCAAAGCATCGATGAGCTCTTTTCGTCGCTGCATCGCATCAGTGCCCATGCCCGGGAGACCCGCCTGAAAGTCGACAAGCTGGTGAAGGCTCAAGAACTGCTGGTGAAGACCAACATTAAGCAAAAAGCCGAAATAGCACTGGCAGATCACATCGCTGCAATCAACAAGACTCTGGGCAAAGTCACACTGCCTCCTGTCGTTTCTGACTTCGTCGGCGCCATGAAGAACAAGCGGACCATCGCCAGCCTCCAGGACGCAGTAGATACCGAGCTGGCCCGGGCGAAGATTGACGCAAGTCAGGCAGCAGACAGCATTCGCTTAAACCTCACCAGTCTGGCGGAGCTCGCCGTCGATTACGCCTTCCTTTTCAACGATGTGCAGCAGCTGGTGACCAAGGCCAATGACGACCTGGTAACGCTGATCAAATTCCGAATCTCAGAACACCAGAAGGTGGAGCGAGAAAAGGCCGAAGCGAAGCGTATCGCCGAAGAGCGTGAAGCGGAACGCTTGGCGACCATCAAGCCAGAGCCGGTTATGGAGAAAACGGCGACACCAGAACCTGTACGCGCAGCGCCCATTCAAACAACGGCCCCCGTAGCCCAGGCCGCGAAACCAGTATCCGGCCAAGCGGTGGAGCAGGTAACGCTGCAGGCCAACGTGACGGACTTCGAGGCACTGATCAAAGCGGTGGCATATGGTCAGGCGCCGTCTACTGTCCTTTTGGTCAACTGGGAAGCGCTCGACGCGATGGTCGCAGCGCAGGGCTCTAAATTCAGCATGGCCGGGGTGACACTCGGCAAGGCGGCAGCATGATCAGCAACCACCTAAGCTTGGTCGAGCAGCTACAACCAGCACGCTACGAGCTGGCCGCACAGGTTGAGCAGTACCTGGCGGCCGGCGGCGAAATCGAAGTGGCCGAGCCCACCGGCTACAAGCCCAAGCCCATCACCTACAGCAACCAAATGCCTCCAGCTCCAAAGCCGTTCGTTCGGCGCCGGATAGAGGCGGCTCCCCTGCCCTGCATCCCTATCAATGAGCGCGCCGCAAAGCGCAACAAGCTCATCGAGAAGGTAGCTGAACTGGCTCCGACTCATACCCAAAGCGAAGTCGCTCAGATGCTCCACGTCTGCCGCAGGACGCTCTGCGGCATGACGAAAGACTTCGGGATCAAGTTCAAGCGGGCCGTACGTGGCGGCAACCAAGACCCTGATCGCCAGAAACTATTGGAAGAGCGCGACGCCCAGTTCGCCAAGCGCATCAGGGCATTTATGGAATTGGGAATAACCCGGCGCCAATGCTGCGGGAAGCTGGCGATCAGCAACAAGGCATTCGAGCGGATCATCGCTGCACACGGTATCGACTACCCCAAAGCACGCCAGGGCAAGACTTCATGCGCCGCATAGCCCGTACTCAGCAACGCAAACGTCAAACCTGGCTCGCAATGCCGGCCAGCGGAATAGAAGAGGTAGGCCATGGCTGTGACCCAGGAAGAACGAACGGCCAGGCTTGCCGAGAAGCGCCAGGAACTGGGCGAGCAGGAAATGCGGCACACGGTACCGTACGGCACCCGGCAGATGCTCGACGAGCTGATGCTCTGGCATGAGATAGAGGAAGTCAGCGAGGCAGTGCAGTTGCTGGTGCTGAATGGCCGGGTCGTGGATCTTCCGCCGGCGCCGCCAAAGATCAAAGGTCCTTCCGAAATCATCCGTCACTATTTCCGCCAGGGAATGCGGGACCGGCTGGCGGCTCTGACTGCGGAGATGGGCGAGACGAAAGACCGGGCAACCATCTGGCGACTGATCGCTCGTGCCCATTCACTGGGTGTCGAGAGTTCATCGCCACTGTTCGAAATTAAGCGCCACGTTTACGAGTTATCCGATAGCGTGGCGCGCAAATTACGGCAAGCAGGCTTCGCCGAGTCTCTCCAAATGACCGCCGAAGAAGACGAATAACCCAAAAAATCTGAGTAAAACCTTGGTCAGGCTCAGACCTTAGTCGACTGCGTGAAAGCCCATCCAAATGCGACCGCCGCGATGACTGGTCGAATCAGATCTGTCGCTGGCGCCATGCCGGTGAAAATTTGCAGGCTAGCAAATACGAAAACGACAACAGCAGCAAGGATGCCCAGCACGGAAATCCAGCGGAAATATCTTGGAAACATCTAATCACTCCCTTGAAAAGGACGCGATCATAATTGCAATACGCCACTACATCAATCTACTCGCTGCATCCGGTGGCCGCAGGGAGGCTCATGAAAGCCTAAGGAATGCTCACCGAGGATGTAACCTTCACCATGCGCCCTGGAATACCTGGCAACGTGTAAATCAGTGGCCCCGTCATGCTCTCCCCGTTTTGGCCAATCACCGCCCTAACCGAGTCCGGCTGTGTTGGCGGAAGAGCTGAGGCGACCTCGATTATCGCGGTGCCTGAAGGAACTGGGCCAGATCCCTCGGCACTAAACCTTCCTGTAGAAAATCTACCGTTGCTCACTTCGGCGCTCTGCATAGAGCCATAGCGTCCGAGAACCTTTACGGTAACCGACAGCCCAGTGCCATCCGGCAGGTTTGTTGTTCCGTGCACAATCGGATAGTTGCCGCCTTCAACCTGTATTTCAACTTCTGGCACAAGCGCCAGGGCAGGCAGAGGTGCTAGCACACACAGGAAAAGCAGTAACCGTTTCAATCTGAACCCCTCTTGAACCGGCTCCATGCCGGTCACCCGTAATACCGCATATCGATAAGGCTGCAGCGTCTCAATATTTATTTAAGAGGCAGCCCTAGCCACACGAGAAACGCAATTACTGCTACTACGATGACGCCGCTGGCGATTTGGACAACCAACTGCCTGTACCAAGGCTCCGGCAACAAGGCGGCATAATCATTAAGAGGTGGCGGCTTCTGCAGCGGGATAGAGACCCCCACCTTATAGTGTTTGAACTCCTCTCCAGCAGGTGGCGCTGTCTTGAGCGGAGTGGGATCTCTCGCCTGATAACGATTGAATTCCCCCCCAACAAACCTGTTTCCTTCTGGAAAATTTACACCGTCGCTCTCGGTCACAACTGCATTTTTGAAGCCCGACACTTTAACTCCAATAAAACTGTTGCCCTTGGCCCCAGGCCCCAGAACTATTCCTGTCGAGCCACGCCTCTTTTGATCTTCTTCGCTCATACGAAACTCCCAGTAAGCAACTCGCCACTATCTATTACCCCAAATCGAAGAATCACGCCAGCCGGCGAGGTATCCATGAAACTCAATTCTGACGTTGAGGCCCTGGTGGCTTCCGACGCGCTTTTTGTCGCCAATCATTCGGGCGGCAAGGACTCACAGGCCCAACTGATCAAGCTGCTAGAGGTGATACCCGCCAGCCAGCTGATCGTCGCCCATGCCTGCCTGGGTGATATGGAATGGCCCGGCGCGCTTGAGCTGGCGCGCGACCAGGCGGCAGCAGCATGCATCCCCTTCATAGTCGCCAGAGCATCCAAGACCCTGCTGGAAATGGTCGAGCGGCGTTTCGAAAGTCGCCCGGAGGTGCCGAGCTGGCCCTCCGCATCCACCAGGCAATGCACTAGCGACCTCAAGCGGGGCCCGATCCAGCGCGAAGTTCGCCGGTATGCCAAGGCCAACGGATACAAGGTGGTGGTCAACTGCCTGGGCCTGCGCGCCGAAGAATCCCCTGGGCGGGCCAAGCGCAAAGAGTTTGGCCGGATGGGCATCAGCAATTCGGTGCTGACCTGGTACGAGTGGCTGGTGGTGCACGACATGAAGACCGAAGAGGTGTTCAGCGCCATCGCCGCCGCCGGCCAGGCGCCCCACTATGCATATGCCCAGGGCAACGAGCGGCTCAGCTGTGTGTACTGCATGTTCGGCAGCAAGGGGGATCTGCGCAATGGTCGCCGGCATCACCCCGGCCTGCTGGCCCAGTACGACACCATGGAGAAGAAGACCGGCTACACGATGCACATGAGCCGCATCCCCTTGGTCGAGCTTTCTGCCTGACAGACTCAGTTTAATCAATCACGCCAGCCGACGAGGCAGGCGCACGCTTGGAGATAACCCATGCAAGCAGTCATATACGCTGGCCTGCGCAACGGCGAGCGCGATCAGCGAATCCACGATGCCCTGGTCTATAAGCACGTCGTAGAGGTCGCCAAGAAATTCCAGCTGGCACCGAGCACCATCCGCGCGGCGGCAAAACGCATTCAAAACGCTGTTGTGTTCGAGCTCTGTCTGCTAGGGGGGGGGCAGCCAATGCCTATTGGCAAAGTCGTCGCGGACTGTTTCAGGAAGGCGGCCCTTGGCGCCTACCGCAACTATCACGGCACCTTCCGCAACCTTGAGCTGCCGTGCTGGGTGATCACCGACGGCACCAACCGCATTGAGGTGATGGAACTTCGCAAGATCGACACCGGAGAAGCATCGCTTTAACTCCCTCACTCCACCGCCCGGGCATGGCCCGGCAAGGACTCACCATGCCTACAGAAAAACGCACACCAAAAAAATCCAAGGCCCAGCAGTTCGTCGAAAGCATGATCCGGTGCCGCGGCATAGAGTTCGCCAAGCTGGGCATGATGGTCGAGGTTGATGGTGACCTGGGGACCATTGTCGGGATGAACGGTTCAGCGAATCTCGACGTTCAATTCGCCAACCAGTTGCAGTACGGCAAGCACACGCATAACTGCCACCCAACCTGGAACGTGAAGTACTTCGACGCAGCAGGCAAGGTGATTGCCCATTTTGATGAGTGCAAGTGCGTGTTCAGACCAGTTCAGGAGGCCGCATGAAGCGCATCTACCTCAGCGGCCCCATGAGCGGAATGCCAGGGCTCAACTTCCCCACCTTCCACAGCATGACCGCCAGCCTGCGCGCCAGCGGCCATACCGTCACCAACCCTGCCGAGATCAACCCCGACGGCGGCACCTGGAACGACTGCATGCGCCGCGACATTGCCGCCCTGATGGACTGCCACACCGTGGCCACCCTGCCCGGCTGGGAGCATTCAAAGGGTGCCCGCCTGGAAGTCCTGATCGCCGAACGCCTCGGCATGACGGTTGTGAAAGCCCATGATCTGGTAACGAGGGAGCCTGTTGTCCGCACAGAACGGCAGGCGCTCATGCCGTTCATGCGGAAAGACGGTGGTGGTTGAGGATGGGACGGCGACAATGAATAGATCAGATTCGGGCGGCGCTATACGCACCGAAGCGGCTCGACTAGCAGGGAGCAGAGGCTTCAGCCAAATGTCGATATGACATGTCTATCAAGGCAAGGCTATCGCGAGCGCCAGTTTCGAGAATATCCAGAATGTATGCCCGAAACTCCCAAAGCAACTGAAAATCGTCTAACCCTCGCTCTGCTGCTTGGCAAGTATCGAAAAGCTCCGCAAACTGGGAATTGCGGCACAAGCGTCTATTGCCGTGGAAATCTACAGGCTCACTGAAAAAAGTTTCGCCCTCTGGGCTTATGAGTCGAAGAATCCACTTCATACACACCTCTTTTGCGCTGTAGTGACGACCTGCGAGATATTTCTATCTCAAGTAATTCCATTTTGCCACTACGCATCACTGAATATCCGATAAGAGGTATGGGAGCCCAACGATGTGCCTCTAGATACATGGGCTAGACCGCAAACGCGAGAAAGAGTACATCCGTACCCCACCTGCAAAACCTTTAACCCACCTTCAACATCAGCCCCTGAACAGCCGTTCAGACCGAGAAGTGGATCATTCAATGGCCGGAATTGACGAAGGTGTTCCACGCCTGGAAAGCATCGCGGTGGGCTTTGACAGCTTTGTCCCACTCCGTTCCCGAAACCTGCTTCGATATAACGAGCATCATCATCTTGTTAGTCGTTGCATCAAGCTCGACCAATAGCTCGTGGGATCGGAATCTAAAATCGTCCATACCGCTCATACAGTTCGCCTTGCGACAGATCTAGCCGGAGGCTCCGTGTTGTATCTGTCAAGCGGAAGACAGGCTGTACGAGCATACGTTTCAAAATGCAGATGACCGGCTAATGCTTCGACTGCTTTGACCCAGCCCTAGGTAGTTTCGCGGGCTTTTCGGTGAGAATTGGAGTTTGACTGCGAGGAGCATTTAACCTTGCCCGCTCCAGCCCCCAAGCAAGGGCTGAAGTCATAGTCTCGCCGGGCATTGAGTCGAACGCCTCTTCGAAAAGCATCTGCCCTTTCACAGCGTAGACGCCTAAAAACATTTGCGTTCTGCCCAGTAGAGACATTCGTACTTGGACGTTCAGCAGGGTGCCATCAGTTAGGCGTTCATCCACAGAGCGACAGTGAAGCGAAGGGTCTGCCCATCCCCAGTAAACATTGCCTCTATTTCTCATGTAAGCCGCTCTGAATTTAAGGTCGTGATTATGCGACTCGATGCAGTTCAGGCAAATAGTCATAAACGAATTTTTCTCTTACCACTCCCCCTTCAAAGTCAGCCGCTATAGCGGCAAGGACGAGACATGCCTATCGAAAAAATCGAAAAGGAGGCAGACCTCTGCGCGCTGTTCATCCAGGAGTTCAACGAGCTGCCAAGCTGGACGTGCTACCCCGAGGCCGCGGGCTTCGACGTGCTGGTCGTGCATGAAGACGGCCGGCAGATCGGCGTCGAGGCGAAGATGCAGCTGAACGCCAAGGTGGCGGACCAGATCCTGCCGTGTCGCGGCGAAGAATTGTACGGTCGTGCCGGCCCGGATTACCGGCTGGTGATCGTGAGCAAAATCACCGATGCCAGCAAAGGGATCGTGAGCAAAATCACCGATGCCAGCAAAGGGATCGTGAAGATGCTGGAACGCCTCGGCGTGAGAGTCCTCGTACCAAGGTCGAGCTGGACGCGCCGCGGTGACGCTTTCACTTTCAGCCTCGCTCATTCCCTGCTGGAGGTCAGCAATCACCAACCGTTTTATGACTGGTACATGTTCGACTGGAACCCGCCTGAGCGCTGCCAGGTACCGGTGCTGGTCACGAACTTGCCCGCCGGCGTTCCCTCTCCTGTTCGCCTGACACCGTGGAAAGAGTCGGCCTTGAAGGTGCTGGCCCAGCTCAGGCGCCAAGGGTTCATCACCGTCAAACAGATCGCCAGCCACGGCATCGGTGTCTCCGCGTGGACACAGGCGCCCGGGAGCAAGCCGGCGTGGCTGGTAAAGGGCGCCGTTCGCGGTACCTGGATCGAAACAGAACACATGCCGGCCTTCGACAAGCAGCACCCGGACGTGTACGCC
The DNA here is from genome assembly GCF_022836895.1 of Pseudomonas palleroniana. Classification (NCBI taxonomy): domain Bacteria; kingdom Pseudomonadati; phylum Pseudomonadota; class Gammaproteobacteria; order Pseudomonadales; family Pseudomonadaceae; genus Pseudomonas; species Pseudomonas palleroniana. The sequence continues at coordinate 3,921,903 of NZ_CP092411.1, forward strand.
CTGGCCGTCGAGATGCTCGCAGCCGAATCAACCAAAGAACTGGAGCTTCTCCAATGACCAATAGCAAGGAACGGCCGATCCTGTTCTCGGCGTCGATGGTGCGCGCCATCCTGGAGGATACAGCCTACCTTGCTATCGGCTATGGGAACTGCTCAGGGGTACACGGTGCACCATACAAGCCGTAGATCGGGATACCTAATCCGCATAGGTTATATGCACAATCAAGAGTTGCATTCCTACTGTGCCGTTGGAGTGCTTACTTCAGCCGGTCGGCCATCAAGTGCGGGCATCGGGTCGGTTATAACTCCCGTGAATATTGAAGCCCAAGCTTCGTAGGATTGCCTATGGAGTGCCACGGCATCATCCCATCGACTGCCCTCCACCTCACGAGAGACTACAAGCAGCATAAGGTGATTTGTAGCAGCATCGAGATCGAGTAAGACGTGATGGGCGGTGAAGCGGAAATCATCAATCGAAGGCATTTCGGCACACTTATTCGGGACCGAGCGGCGAGGTTTCGCCATTCGTAACGCGACATCAGTGTGACATCACCAGAGAATCCAGTTAGAAATTGCAGACGGCCGGTTACTTCAGTTGATGACTGTCGACCCAGCGCTCAGCAGTGAATATCGCCTCAGCCAGTGCATTCTGATAATCCCGCCACGGGCCCGATAGATCTGCAACCGTTTTGGCGTATCCGGGAATGTCACTGCTCTCAATGACATGCGCCGCAACCGGCGTCTCGTCGTTAGGCCTGTTCCAATCAAATTTCAAGAACAGCCGGTGATCGCGGTATTCGTGAGCAATAGGCGTATCCAAACTGTGCGGCATATCCCTCTCCTGTGGGCTTTCCCAAGCATAACTACAAGTTTCAACTATCCCGGTCGATTGCACCACTGACGCGAAAGGCCACTACCCCCTTTTTTTCAAAGCAGCCGCTCTAGCGGCCAGGACACTTCCATGTCAATAGCCGAACAGCTCAACGACGGTATCACCGGCGACAAAGTGCCCGAGGCACAAATGGCCGAAATACTCGGCACTACCCTCGCCGCCATGCGCTCCAAGCGCGCCCGCAATCAAATCCCGCTCGGCGTCTGGAACAAGCAAGGCAGCCGGGTCATGTACAGCATTAGGAGATACTACGAATGGCTCGAAAGCCAATGGGTTTGCCCGCAGGAATGGACCTCCACCACGGATCGATCCGCATCCGCTTTATGTGGAACGGCAGCCGGCGAAGTGAAACGCTCCCCTATCCCGCGACACAGAAAGGCATCAAATCAGCCTCACAGGTTGTTGATCAGGTAAAAAGCTTGATCAAGCTGGGGCTGCTCGACGACGACAAGTACGCCGAGCTTTTCCCAAGCTCGAACAACGTCGCCGGCGGGAAGATCAACTTCGGCGAGTACGCCCAGCTTTGGCTGGATAGCCGCGAGGTGGTGGCCGGCACGAAGGGTAACTACAAGGGAGCGCTGAACAGGTATTGGATGCCTGCCCTGGCCCTGGTGCGGATCGACCTGATCACCACCACCCTGCTCCGCCGGGTAATGGCCGCCAACGAGTGGAAGTCGCCGGGTGTTAAGCGCAACGCCATCTCGAAGCTGTCCACCATCTTGAATTCAGCAGTGTCCGAGGAGCTGATCCCGAAGAACCCGGCGGCAATCTTGGAGTTGCCCAAACGCAGCAAAAAGGAGATCGACCCTTTCACGCTGGAAGAAGCTGATCAGATCATCGCGAAGATGTACGAACATGATCACTGGCCCAGCACGATTTATGCGGCATTTTTTGAGTTTGTGTTTTTCACGGGGATGCGTCTATCTGAAGCCCTGGCGATGCGCTGGGATGCAGTAGACGAAGAGAAGAGGACGGCCCACGTCTGTCGAGGGATCGCCTTGGGTGAAGTGGTGGAGCGGACGAAAACAGGGGGAGACCGTTTCGTTTTACTGAATGACCGAGCCATGCACGCCCTGAAGTTTGCCAGGGACTATGCAAACCGTCGGAAAAGTGGAAAGGGCAAGATGCTAGAAACACCTTTCATTTTTCCGCCGTCTAAGAATTCGGAGTACGTGAAACAGACATCCGACCTGCACAAGCAGTGGATTCCGACCTTGAAGGCTCTGAACATCCGTCGTCGGCCGCCATACAACTGTCGTCACACCTATGCGACAATATGCATTATGTCTGGCATGAACCCCGCCTTCATCTCCCAGCAGCTCGGCCACAGCGTCCAGATGCTGCTCTCGACTTATGCGCGTTGGATCAACTCAAGCTCGGACTGGAGCGAAATGCAAAAGCTCCAGATTGGTCCCAAATTGGTCCCAGTTGAAATAAGCGCACCCTAAGCTATTGATAGGTAAAGTAATTGATCTCCACAGCTAACATCACCATGCAGTTCGGCGCCAAGCCGCTCTTCGAGAACGTCTCGGTCAAATTCGGCGCCGGCAACCGTTATGGTTTGATCGGTGCCAACGGTTGCGGCAAGTCGACCTTCATGAAAATCCTCGGCGGCGACCTCGATCCGTCCGGTGGCCAGGTCATGCTGGAGCCGAACGTACGCCTGGGCAAACTGCGCCAGGACCAGTTCGCCTACGAAGAATTCACCGTGCTCGACACCGTGATCATGGGCCACGAGGAACTGTGGAAGGTCAAGGCCGAACGTGACCGCATCTACTCGCTGCCGGAAATGAGCGAAGAAGACGGCATGGCCGTGGCCGAGCTGGAAACCGAATTCGCCGAGATGGACGGCTACACCGCCGAATCCCGCGCCGGTGAACTGCTGCTGGGCCTGGGGATTCCCCTGGAACAGCACTTCGGCCCGATGAGCGAAGTATCGCCAGGCTGGAAACTGCGGGTGTTGCTGGCCCAGGCGCTGTTCTCCGATCCGGAAGTGCTGCTGCTCGACGAACCGACCAACCACCTGGACATCAACACCATCCGCTGGCTGGAGAACATCCTGACCCAGCGCTCCAGCCTGATGATCATCATCTCTCACGACCGTCACTTCCTGAACAGCGTGTGCACGCATATGGCTGACCTGGACTACGGCGAGCTGCGCCTGTTCCCGGGCAACTACGACGAGTACATGACGGTGGCCACCCAGTCCCGCGAGCAGCTGCTGTCGGATAACGCCAAGAAGAAGGCGCAGATCTCCGAACTGCAATCTTTCGTCAGCCGCTTCTCGGCCAACGCCTCGAAAGCCAAGCAGGCCACGTCCCGCGCCAAGGCGATCGACAAGATCCAACTGGCCGAGGTCAAGCCGTCGAGCCGTGTGAGCCCGTTCATTCGTTTCGAGCAAAACAAAAAGCTGCACCGCCAGGCGGTCATCGTCGAAAACATGGCCAAAGGCTTCGACGGCAAGCCGCTGTTCAAGGACTTCAGCTTCCAGGTTGAAGCGGGCGAGCGCGTCGCGATCATCGGCCCGAACGGTATCGGCAAGACCACCCTGCTGCGTACCCTGGTCAACGAACTGACGCCGGATGCCGGCAGCATCAAGTGGACCGACGCAGCGGAACTGGGCTACTACGCCCAGGACCATGCCCATGATTTCGAAGACGACGTCACGCTGTTCGACTGGATGGGCCAGTGGACTCAGGGCGAGCAAATGATCCGTGGCACCTTGGGTCGCATGCTGTTCTCCAACGACGAGATCCAGAAGTCGGTGAAGGTGATTTCCGGTGGTGAGCAAGGTCGCATGCTGTTCGGCAAGCTGATCCTGCAAAAGCCGAACGTGTTGATCATGGACGAACCGACCAACCACCTGGACATGGAATCCATCGAAGCGCTGAACCTGGCGCTGGAAAACTACCCGGGCACGCTGATCTTCGTCAGCCACGACCGTGAATTCGTATCGTCCCTGGCCACCCGCATCATCGAGTTGAGCGCCACTGGCGTCATCGACTTCAGCGGCACCTATGACGACTACCTGCGCAGCCAGGGCGTGGTGTTTTAACCCCCGTAGTGAGCGGGCTTGCCCCGCGCTGGGTGGCGAAGCCGCCCCATCTGGGACGCTTCGGTCTTTCAGGAGGACCGAGGTGTCTGGATTTAGGGCGGCTGCGCCACCCAGCGCGGGGCGAGCCCGCTCACTACAACAGGCGCCGCATTCTTTCAGATAGAATGCGGCGTTTTTTATTGGGGTGAGCCCGCTCATCGCAGGGCTGAAGAATAGATAGGGTGCTTTCTTTTGTCCCGGGCCCTTGCCATGATGCATTCACCGCCCGCCCGCGAACGAGTGCCCATGTCCGACACCGCCCCTTCCTCCCTGTCGATCACCTTGCAGATCGTCTCCATCGTCTTCTACACCTTTATCGCGTTTATCTGCATCGGCCTGCCGATCGCGGTGATCCCTGGCTATGTGCATGAACAACTGGGCTTCAGCGCAGTCGTCGCCGGTATCACCATCGGCTCGCAGTACCTGGCCACCCTGCTCAGTCGCCCCATGGCTGGGCGTATGTCGGATAACGTGGGCACCAAACGCGCCATTGTGCTGGGGCTGGCCGGCATTTTCGTCAGTGGCGTGTTGACGCTTGTTGCCACATGGGTGCAGAGCATGCCCGCCCTGAGCCTGGGCATTCTGATCGCCGGCCGACTGTTGCTGGGCGTGGCCCAAGGTCTGATCGGCGTGGGCACCATCAGCTGGTGCATGGGGGCAGTAGGCGCCGAGCATACGGCCCGTTCGATTTCCTGGAATGGGATCGCGTCCTATGGCGCAATTGCTATCGGTGCGCCGTTGGGTGTGGTGATGGTGGCCGATTATGGCTATGCCAGCCTGGGCGTCGCCTTGTCGGTGCTGGCGGCGCTGGGGCTTTGGCTGATTCGCAACAAACCTTCAGTGCCCGTGGTGCGTGGCGAGCGATTACCGTTTTGGGCGGTGTTCGGTCGTATCGCACCGTTTGGCGCGAGCCTGTGCCTGGCATCGATCGGCTACGGCACGCTCACCACCTTTATCACCCTGTACTACCTCAACCGCGGCTGGGCGGGCGCGGCCTATTGTCTCACCGTGTTTGGCGTGTGCTTTATCCTGTCGCGCCTGGTGTTTATCTCCGCCATCAGCCGCTTCGGCGGCTTTCGGGCGGCCATCGCCTGCATGACCATCGAGACGCTGGGGCTGACACTGCTGTGGCTCGCGCCGTCCACCGGTGTCGCCTTGATTGGCGCAGGGCTGACCGGTTTCGGTTTGTCGCTGGTGTACCCGGCGCTGGGCGTGGAAGCCATCAAGCAAGTGCCCAACAGCAGCCGTGGCGCAGGCTTGAGCGCGTATGCGGTATTTTTTGACCTGGCCCTGGCGATTGCCGGCCCGCTGATGGGGGCCGTAGCGCTGAATCTCGGCTACGGCTGGATCTTTTTCTGCGCTGCGCTGCTATCGATCACGGCATTGGCCGTGACCTTGCAGCTCAAGCGCCGCGCCTACTGATCGGCGGTCTGCAAACCGGCGCGGGTCGCCTGGCCAAGGGTGTTCGTGAAAAAGCGCCCCGCCTCGGAAATCAGGTTGCGGTGAATCCCTTCGCGGTCGACGCCATCCGCATCGGTGCAGACGGCCGGCATCGCCATCTGTTGATCGCTGTCGCACGGCGCCATGAAGACGAAGTGCCCTGCCCCGGCCAATAGTTTGAAATCCGGTGGTTGCGGCAGTTTGCGCGCCAGGGCGGCAGCATTCTTGTCCACGGCCACCAGTTTGTCGCCATCGCCGCTATAGAGCAGCACCGGCACATGCACGTCCGCCAGCGTGTGGCGGCCAAACATCAGGCTCAGCGGGGCCATCAGCATTAACGCATGGATACGCGGGTCGGCTTGCGGTTGCAGGTCATCACGGTCCACCACCAGCTCTCCTTTGGTGGTGCAGGCATCACGGTCCTCCGGACGCTCCTGGCAATAGCGACGCAGGCGATCGAAGTCGGGCTTGGCACCGGCGAGGATCAACGCCGTCTCGCCCCCGGCCGAGTAACCGATGACACCTACCTGATCGACATTGACGAACGGCGACAGCATCGGTTCGTTCAAGGTCGCCGTAATCGCCGCAGAAATCTGGATAGGCCGGCCATACAAATTGCTGACGGTGCCCAGTCGGCTGTGATCCTTGTAGTTGTCGCCGGGATGCAGCACCGCCACCACCACAAAACCTTTGCGCGCCAGAGACGTGGCGAGGTCATGCAGGGCCAGCGGTGTGCCGGTATTGCCATGGGACAGCATCAGCATCGGGAAACGGCCGATGGCAACCCGCGCGTCCTCAGTGGCGGCAACGTCATACGGCCCCAGCCGAGTGATATGTTCAACGCCCAGGGCTGGGCCGCTGGAGGGATAGAACGCGATAGCCTTCATCGGCTGCGAATCCAGCGGGTCGAGAAACGTCATGCGATGAAAGCCCACACTCCAATGCGGATGCGGTGCAGGCGCGGCGTGCACTGAAACCAGGCCGCCGAGCAGAGAAAGAACCAAAACAGCACAAAGACGCATCATGGGGATGTCCACCTTTGCTGCATGAGAACCGACATGTCGAATTAAAAGTCCAGGTGATAAACCCACGAATGCATAACCTGGGCCAAATGAGTGACATCGGCAAAACGGAAAAACTCCGTACTCCATCGTTTTCGCACGATCAGAGTACAGAGTTTAGGCGCCCGGATTCAGATTGAAACCGAGCAAGCGGCAAATTTACACAAGCCTTACGCGGCGGCGAACAATTGTTCGTTGATGACTACGTTGGCGTCGTTCAGGGACTTGGTCCGGAACTCGTCACCGTAGGCCAGGCCGTGGGCGCGAACGAATTCAATGTCAGTGATGCCCAGGAAGCCCAGCAGCACTTTCAGATAGTCTTCGTGAGCAACACCCGTGGCCTGGCCGACATGCAGGCCGCCCGAGGTGGACACGATGATGACTTTCTTGTTGCCGCACAGGCCTTCAGGGCCGGCTTCGGTGTAGCGGAAAGTCTGGCCGGCCACCGCGATACGGTCGATCCAGGCTTTCAACTGGGTCGGAATAGTGAAGTTGTACATCGGCGCCGCCAGGACAATGGCATCGGCTGCCAGGAACTCGGCCAGGGTGGAAGCACTGAGGTCGGCTTCCTGCTTTTGTGCGGCACTGCGCTGATCGTCAGGTGTACCCAGTGCACCCAGGGTGGCGCCGGAAAAATGGTTGATCCCTTCGCTGGCCAGGTCACGGTAAGTCACTTCCACACCGGGTTCAGCCGCTTGCCACGCCTTGACCACGGCAGCACTGAGCTGACGGGAGGCCGAGTTGTCGCCGAGGATGCTGGAATCGATATGCAACAGTTTCATGCGGAATCTCCAAGTGAGGATCGCGGTGGGGCGACCAAGTGAGGTTAATCCTACACATGAAGCCAATACTCGATTAGATGGCACAAATGCGATTGTTCGTCCTATTAATGGGACGATACGTAAATCGAAGCCGAGGTGGGCGCAGGCAATGCATAGGTGCGCTTCATCCATTGAATCTCTTCCTGGGGCGTGCGCCCGAAGAAGCGCTTGAACTCACGACTGAATTGCGAGGCGCTTTCGTAGCCGACCTGGGCGCAGGCCGTGGCGGCGGTGATGTCGCTGCGCAGCATCAACAACCGCGCCTGGTGCAGGCGCGTGGACTTGAGGTACTGCATCGGCGACGTGTCAGTCACGGTGCGAAAGTGCGCGTGAAAACTCGGCACGCTCATCATCGCCTCTTCCGCCAGCGCCGCCACGTCCAGGTGCTGGTGATAACCCGCATGGATCTTGCGGATCGCCCGCGCCACCTTGCCGAACTGGCCCTGACGATTGAGCGCCGCACGCATCGAACCGCCCTGCTCGCCGGTGAGGATCCGGTAGTAGATCTCGCGCATCAGCATGGGGCCGAGGATTTTCGCGTCCATCGGCGCGCTCATGGCTTCGAGAAAACGCAGTAATGAATCGCTCAGCGGGTCATCCATGGGCGATGAGTACATGCCCCGGGGCTCGGCCTCCAGCAGTGCGGTAAAGTCCGCCAACGCCAGCATCAATTGCGCCGCCAGGGTGAAGTCCAGCCTCAGGTACACCGCCAGCATCGGTTCTTCTTCACTGGCCTCGGTTTCCATGGTGAACGGCACCGGCACCGAGACCACCAGATAGTGCTGGGCGTCATACCGGTAAATCTCACTGCCCAGATAACCGCGCTTGGAGCCCTGGCAAACGATCACGATGCCGGGGTCATACAGCACCGGCACCCGATGCAGCGGCCGGTTGGAGCGCAGGAAGCGCACGTCATCCAGCACGCTGAGGTTATAGCCTTCGACAGGCGCCAGGCGGCCCATCAGCTCGATGATTTTCTGGGTACGGCCCATGGGCTGGGGCTCCTGGGGGAAAACCGCACGTTACTGGGCAAACGGCAGCCTGGCTACACGCTCATAGGAATAGGCAATCAGCACATTGGAATGGATATTCGCCCAACGCACTCCCTTGCGTAGCCTGAAACAGCCCTTTCAGCCCTCGGAGATTGCCCCATGCTCATCGTCTACAACCCTGCCACCGCAGAAGAAATCGGTCGCGTCGCCACGCATTCCACGGACGAAGTCAAGGCTGCGCTCGACCGCGTCTGCGCGGCCTTCCCCGCCTGGTCAGCCAGGCTTGCCAGCGAACGCAGCGACATCCTGCGCCGTTGGCACGACAGCGTTAAAGCCGACAAAGAAGCCTTCGCAGAACTGCTGTGTCGCGAAAACGGCAAATGCCTGAGCGAAGCCCGTGGTGAAATCGACTATGGCCTGGGCTTTATCGAGTGGTATGCCGAAGAAGCCAAACGCGTCTACGGCGACACCCTGCCCACCCACGATCGCAACGCCCAGGTGGTGGTGACCAAGGAAGCCGTCGGCCCGGTCGCCGCCATTACCCCGTGGAACTTCCCGTTCATGATGATCACCCGCAAGGTGGCCACGGCCCTGGCCGCCGGCTGCACCATGGTGATCAAGCCCGCCGAAGACACCCCGCTGACGGCGCTGAAACTGCTGGAGTACGCGCGCAAGGCCGGTATCCCTGAAGGCGTGCTGGAAGTGGTGGTCGGCGATCCCAAGGCCATCGGCCTGATCCTCACCAGCGACCCGCGCATTCGCAAGATCTCGTTCACCGGCTCTACCGCGGTCGGCAAACTGCTCGCCGCGCAATGCGCCGCGACGGTCAAGAAGATGACCCTGGAACTGGGCGGCAACGCGCCGTTTATCGTGTTCGACGACGCCAATCTGGATGAGGCGGTCAAAGGTTTGGTCAGCGCCAAACTGCGCAACTGCGGCCAGGTGTGTATTTCGCCGAACCGGATTTTTGTGCAACGCAGCATCCTGCAAGCGTTCTTGCAGCGGGTACAGGCAGCGGTGGCCGATATCGAAGTGGATCAGGGCCTGCGCGAGGGGTTTGTGGTCGGGCCGCTGGTCAACCAGGCGGGTTTCGACAAAGTGGTGCGCCTGGTGGAGCAGGCCAAGGCCGCCGGCGCCGATGTACTGATGGGTGGCAAGCCCCACGCCAAGGGCGGCCTGTTCTACGAGCCCACGATCTTGACGGGGTTGCAGGATGATTCACCGCTGGCCACCGAGGAAATTTTCGGCCCGGTCTTCGCCATCTATGCGTTCGAGGATGAAGAGGAAGCCATCAGGCGCGCCAACCAGACCGAATTCGGCCTGGTGGCATACGCCTACACCCGCGCATTGGGTCGCTCATTACGACTATCAAGCGGGCTTGAGGCCGGCATGGTCATCTTGAACTCCGGTTCGGTGGGCACTGCGTCGGTGCCATTTGGCGGCATCAAGCAATCCGGTTACGGGCGCGAAGGCAGCTATTACGGGATCGAGGAGTATGTGCATGTGAAGTATGTGCTGATGGCGGGTGCACATTTTTAGTGGATTTGCCTGCACCAGACGCGGATAGTTCGCCCCACTGACAGGACAACAGGTTGATCATGCAAGACCTCAACGACCTTTACTATTTCGCCAAAGTCGTCGAATCCGGCGGTTTCGCGGCGGCAGGCCGTGTGCTGGGCATTCCCAAATCACGCCTGTCGCGGCGCATCGCCGAGCTGGAAGAACGCCTGGGCGCGCGCCTGCTGCAGCGCACCACCCGGCAACTGACCCTCACTGCCGTGGGTGAACGCTACCTGCGCCATTGCCAGGCCATGCTCCTCGAAGCGGAAATGGCCGATGAGGCCGTGGCCAGCATGTCCAGCGAACCCCGTGGCCGCCTGCGCGTCAGTTGCCCGGTGGGCATGGCCCAGCACATGCTGCCGGACATGGTCGCCGGATTTCTCGCCGCCCACCCACTGGTACAACTGGAAATGACCCTGGTCAATCGCCGTGTCGACCTGGTGGCTGAAGGTATCGACGTAGCCCTGCGCGTGCGCGAACACGGCGATGAAGACCCGCTGCTGGTCACCAAGCGCCTGCGCCAGGCCCAGACGGTGCTGGTGGCCAGCCCGGCGTTTATCCAGGGCAGGCAGATCAACACCCTTGAAGACCTCAAGCAACTGCCGATACTGGGCGCCCTCGAGGCGGACCGCATGGTGCATCAGCGCATTCTTGACCCACAAGGGCAACCCCACGAGCTGGTGATGGAGGCCCGATTGGGCATCGACGACTTCGTCGTGCGCAAGGCCAGTGCCATCATGGGCCTGGGTTTTACCGTACTGCCGATGATGTATTGCGAAGAGGAGCTGGCCAGCGGCCGCCTGGTGCAACTGCTGCCCGAGTGGTCGCTGCCGGGGGGTTGGTTGCAGGCGGTGTACCCGCATCGGCGTGGCGTACTGCCGGCCATTCGGGCCTGGATTGATTACCTCGAAGAAGGCTTCAGAGGTTGCGGAGATCGACTGCTATGAAGATGAACGAAGAACAAGTCGCGACGTTTTGCCTGGGCCTGCCCGGAGCACGGGAAGACTATAAATGGGGTGGCGTGCGGGTGTTCTCGATCGCCGGCAACAAGATGTTCGCCGTGCAAAACCTGCGGGGTGCGTCGCTGGCCTTCAAGGTCGACAAGGAATTGTTCCTGGGCCATGTCGATCGCCCGGGTATCCACCCGGCGCCGTACCTGGCCCGCGCGCAGTGGATCATCATGGATACGCCCTACCCGCTGGGCGCTGATGAACTGCGTGGCTTGTTGCAGCGTTCCCATCAACTGGTGGTCAGCAAACTGCCCAAGCGCACGCAGGTCGGGCTGCGGCTAGAGGACTGACAACAAGGTACCGCCCAGGAACAGCTGGTCCAGCCAGAACACCTGGTGCAACAGCACGATCACCCAGAACAGCACCTGATAGGACACTTTGCGGGTTTTGTGGCGAAACACCTGCTGGGCGATCAACGCGCCCGGCCAACCGCCTGCCAGCTCGACAGCGTGCAGGATGTTTTCCGGGATGCGGCGCGCATCGGTTTGCGCCTTGCGCTTGTCGCTCCAGTACAGGAAAAACGCCACCACGCTGACCACCCCATAGGCGACCAGCGGGATCAGGGTCTCGCCGCGATACCCCAGCAGCGCCGCTCCCAACAGCGGCGCGGCGCACAGCAGTGCAAAGATCGCCGCCTTCAAGCGTGGGTGCTGCAGGCTCATGGCTTGACCGCGGACCAGTCGATCCAACCGAACTGCCAGGTCGCCAGGATCACCAGGCCGAACGCGATCCGGTACCAGGCAAAAGCCGCATAGCTGTGGCTGGCGATGAACTTGAGCAACGCCTTGACCGCGATCATCGCGAAGATGAACGAGGTGACGAAACCAATCGCGAATACCGGCAGGTCATCCGGCTGGAACAGGTGACGGTACTTGTAGCCCGAATACACCGCCGCACCGACCATGGTCGGCATGGCCAGGAAGAACGAGAACTCGGTGGCGGTCTTGCGCGACAAACCGAACAACAGGCCGCCGATGATGGTCGCACCGGAACGCGACGTGCCCGGGATCATCGCCAGGCATTGGGCCAGGCCCACCTTGAGCGCTTCCTTCCAGGTGATGTCATCCACACTGTGCGCATGCACGGCATGCTGGCGACGTTCGGCCCACAACATGATCACGCCGCCGATCACCAGCGCGGTGGCCACGGTGATCGGGTTGAACAGGTAGTGCTTGATCAGGTCGGCGAAAATCACCCCCAACACCACGGCCGGCAGCACGGCGATCATCAGGTTGACGGTAAAGCGCTGGGCATTGCGCTGCGTCGGCAAACCGATCACCACGTCCAGGATCTTGCGCCGGAACTCCCACACCACCGCCAGGATCGCGCCCAACTGAATGATGATGTTGAACGCTTCAAAACGCTCGCCACCAAAACCGATCAGGTCGGCTACGATAATCTGGTGACCGGTGCTGGAGATCGGCAGGAACTCCGTCAGCCCCTCCACCATGCCCAGTATCAATGCCTGTATGGCGGTCCAAAAATCCATATTTCCCCCAAAGGTCATGCGCGAGGCACACCCCGTTGTTTTTTCCAGTGATTCAATGATGTTGAGTGAGCTTGCGGCCAGGCGTTGGATCATCCACGCCGGGCTGCAAAAATTGCGTGAAAAATCAGGCAGTACTCAGGTTTTCCGATTACGCGCCGAAAGCCTATCAGACACGCCGGAAATGGCGAAGCAGCGCTACAACTATAAAAAGCATGGAGTGACAGGACGATGAACAGTTTGCGCAACATGTCGATCAGCCGCCGTCTCTGGCTGATCCTGATAGTCGCCGTGCTGATGCTGCTGACCTTGGGCCTGCTGATGCTCAAGCAGATCCATGGCGATCTCTACCAGGCCAAGCGCCAACAGACCGAGCATGTGGTCCAGACCGCCAGCGGCGTATTGGCGTATTACCAGAATCTTGAAAAAACCGGCGTGCTGACCCGCGAAGCGGCGCAGCAGCAAGCCCTGAGCGCGGTGCGCGGGTTGCGTTATGACCACGATGATTATTTCTGGATCAACGACCTCACGCCCGTGATGATCATGCACCCGGCCAACCCCAAGCTGGATGGCCAGAACCTGTCGGCGATTCGCGACCCGGACGGGTTTGCGGTGTTCAACGAGTTCGTGAGCCTGGCCAAGGCCAAGGGTGCGGGTATCGTCAGCTATCGCTGGCCGAAGCCCGGCGCCGAAGCCCCGGTGGAGAAAACCTCGTATATCCAACTGTTCGAGCCGTGGGGCTGGATCATTGGCTCCGGCGTCTACGTGGATGACGTCCAGGCCGAATTCAAGGTGCAGGTGTGGAAAGCCTCGTTCATCTGCTTGGCGATCGCCCTGGTGATGGCGCTGCTGGTGCTGCTGATCGCCCGCAGCATCGTGAACCCGTTGCAACAGGCCGTGAACGCCATGGCCAATATCGCCAGTGGCGAAAGCGACCTGACCCGCAGCCTCGACACCCACGGGCGCGACGAAGTCACCCAACTGTCCCAGCACTTCAATGCCTTCACGCGAAAACTGAGCCAGGTGGTCGGCCAGCTGCAAGCGTGCGCCAATGCCCTGGGCCAGTCGTCCATAGAGCTTGGCACCAATGCCAGCCAGGCCCATGACCGCAGCCAGCAACAGTCGCAGCAGATGGAACTGGTGGCGACCGCCATCAACGAAGTCACCTATGGCGTGCAGGATGTGGCGAAAAACGCCGAGCACGCCGCCAGCGAAATGCGCGACGCGCAGGCGCAGGCACAACAGGGCCAGGTGAATATCGACGGCAGCCTGCAACAGATCGACCAACTCTCCGGCACCATCGGCCAGGCCGTCGAAGTGATCCGCACGCTGTCCAGCGAAAGCACGCAGATAGGTAGCGTGCTTGAGGTGATCCGTTCCATCGCCGACCAGACCAACCTGTTGGCACTCAACGCGGCCATTGAAGCCGCGCGTGCCGGCGAGCAAGGCCGAGGCTTTGCGGTGGTGGCCGATGAAGTCCGCCTGCTGGCCCAGCGTACGCAGAAATCCACTGCTGAAATCCAGGTCATGATCGAGCGTCTGCAAGGCCATTCGGAAGCGGCGGTCAAGGTCATCAGTGACAGCCACAGCGCCTCGCAACTGACGATTGAACAAGCCGGCCAGGCCGGGGCCAGCCTCACGGCGATCGGCCAGGCGCTGCACAACCTCAACGGGCTGAACGCTTCAATCGCCAGCGCTACCCTGCAGCAGGCGCATGTCGTGGAAGACATCAACCAGAACGTCACCGAGGCGGCCGGCTTGTCCCACAGCACCGCATTGGCGGCGCAACAGTCCAGCGCGGCCAGCGAACATTTGCGCGCCTTGAGCGAACAACTCGACGGCCTGCTGCGCCAGTTCAAGGTCTAGCTCGTTTCAACCTGTGGGAGGGGGCTTGCTCCCGATGGCGGTGGGTCAGCTGAAAAGTCAGTGACCGGTGAACCGCTATTGGGAGCAAGCCCCCCCCACATTGGTCGGTGTTCATTTTGACGTTACAATCCCCGCCCTCTTCGACTCTCCCAAGGAACCGCCATGTCCGGGCTTGAATTGTTCGCCGCCGCCCTGGGGGTGATCGCTGTCTGGCTGACGGTCAAGCAAAACCCCTGGTGCTGGCCCATCGGCTTGGTGATGGTGCTGCTCTACACCTGGGTATTCTTCGATGTGAAGCTCTATTCCGACATGCTGCTGCAGGTGGTCTACGCCGCCCTGCAACTCTACGGCTGGTGGCAATGGACGCGCGCCGGCGAGGTCAAGCAAGGCCGCCAGGTGACCAGCCTGGGCTGGCCCGCGATCATGACCAGCCTGGCGGTCGGTGCGCTGTTCAGCCTGTTGCTGGGCGCCGCCATGGCCCACTGGACCGACGCCGCCCAACCCTGGCTCGACGCGGCCCTCACCGGCTTCAGCCTGGTGGCGCAAATGTGGATGGCACAGAAACGCGTGCAATGCTGGCCCTTGTGGATCGCCGTGGACGTGATCTTTGTCGGCCTGTTCCTCTACAAAGGCCTGTACCTCACCGCCGCGCTTTATGCGCTGTTCACCGTGATCGCCGTGCAAGGCTGGCGTGAATGGCGCGCCGACCCGGCGTTGCACGCATGAAGGTGGTGGTATTGGCAGGCCCCGAATCCAGTGGCAAAAGCTGGCTGGCCGCCGAGCTGCAAGCCCATTTTGGTGGGCTGATGGTGGGCGAATATGTGCGCGACTTCATCGACCATCACCAGCGCGACACGACCCTGGCCGATATTCCCGCCATTGCCCGCGGCCAACTGGCCTGGGAAGACGCCGCCCGCGCCCGACAGCCCGACTTGCTGATCCTCGACACCCACTTGCTGACCAATCGGTTGTGGAGCCAGACCCTGTTCGGCGACTACCCGGTATGGCTCGACACTGAGCTGCTGGCCCGGCACTACGACTTGCACCTGCTGCTCTCGCCCGAGCATGTGGAATGGACCGCCGACGGGCAACGCTGCCAACCCGAGCTGGCGGATCGACGGGCATTTTTCCAGGACAGTCTGGCGTGGATGCAAGCGCATCAACAGCCCTTCGTCATCATCCAGGGAAACTGGCAAGAACGCCGACTCGCCGCATTCAAAGCCGTCAAACAGCTCTTGTAGTGAGCGGGCTTGCCCTAATGCCTGTCAGTTAAGCGATAGAGCAGACGATAGATAACCTGTGGGAGGGGGCTTGCTCCCGATGGACTGCGTAGCAGGCCCATTTTTTAGTGAAGTGCGCCCCAAAGGTCGGATGGGTGTCCAACTTTTGGGCGCACTTCAGAGGCCGCTGCGCGGCCTATCGGGAGCAAGCCCCCTCCCACAATGACCGCGTTAAGCCTTAACTGACTGGCATTAGGGCTTGCCCCGCGCTGGGCGGCACAGCCGCCCCAATCCAGGCACCGCAGTCTTCCTGAAAAACCGAGGCGTCCCTGTTGGGGCGGCTGCGCCGCCCGGCGCGGGGCAAGCCCGCTCACTACAGTCCGCTAAGAGGCAGGTGTTGCGCCGTGATCAGTAGCCGAGTGAAAGGCCAGTATTGCGACGCGGATCATTCGCCCCATAGAAGCGGTTATTACCCACCGGCTTACCCTCCAGTGACGGCGCGCCGACCAGAATCGCCGCCAAATGGTTGGCATCCTGAGGGCCCGCAAACTGATGGCCCCAGCTTTCCAGGATCTTCTGGGTATCGGGGCTTACGGCAAACCGTTCCAGGTTGGTGGCTGGCGGCATCCACTGCTGGTGGAAACGTGGCGCATCCACCGCCTCCTGAATGTTCATCTTGTAGTCGATGACATTGAGAATGGTCAGCAAGGTGGCCGTGATGATACGACTGCCACCCGGCGTGCCCACCACCATCACCGCCTTGCCATCCTTGGTCACGATGGTCGGGCTCATCGACGACAGCGGCGCCTTGCCCGGCGCGATGGCGTTGGCTTCGCCCTGGACCAGGCCGTACATGTTCGGCACGCCGACCTTGACGGTGAAGTCGTCCATTTCATCGTTGAGGATCACCCCGGTTTTGCTCGCCATCACGCCGGCACCGAACCAGTCGTTGAGGGTATAGGTCACCGAGACCGCGTTGCCCCACTTGTCGACAATCGAATAGTGCGTGGTGTTGTTGCCTTCATGGGGCGATACGCCCGGTTTGATCGCCTGGGAGTCGCCGGCTTTCTGCGGGTCGATGGCGGCACGCAGCTTGGCGGCATAGTCCTTGTCCAGCAGGTGGGCGATCGGGTTCTTCACGAAGTCCGGGTCGCCCAGGTAGCTGTTACGGTCCACGTAGGCGTGGCGCATGGCTTCAATCTGGTAGTGCAGGCCCTGGGCCGAGTGGTAGCCGAGGTCGGCCATCGGGTAGCCTTCGAGAATGTTCATGATCTGGCAGATCACCACGCCCCCCGAGCTTGGCGGCGGCGCCGAGACGACGTGGTAACCCCGATAATCGCACTCGATAGGCGCCAGTTCACGGGTCTTGTATTTGTCCAGGTCGGCCTGGGTGATGATGCCCTTGCCGGCCTGGCTGGAATCCACCAGCGCCTTGGCGACCCAGCCTTTATAGAAACCGTCGCTGCCCTTGGCGGAAATTTCCTTGAGGGTCTTGGCCAGGTCTTTCTGCACCAGCTTCTGGCCGACCTGCATCGGCTGGCCGTTGTGCAGGAAGATCCCGCGCAGGTCAGGGTCTTTTTCGAATTCACCGGTGGCCGTGTGCAGCAGGTCGATATCCCCCTGTTCCAGCTCAAAGCCGTTTTCGGCCAGTTTGATCGCCGGGGCAATCACCTGGGCGCGCTTGAGGGTCCCGTATTTGCTCAGCGCCAGTTCCATGCCGGACACGGTGCCGGGGACCCCGACCGCCAAATGGCCCTTGGCACTGAGGCCGTCGATGACCTTGCCATCTTTGTCCAGGTACATGTCGGCGGTGGCCGCCAGAGGGGCTTTTTCGCGGAAGTCGAGGAAGGTCTTGCGCCCGTCGGCCAGTTGCACGGTCATGAAACCGCCGCCGCCGAGATTGCCCGCCGCCGGGTACACCACCGCCAGCGCATAGCCGACCGCAACGGCCGCATCCACCGCGTTGCCGCCGGCCTTGAGCACATCCACGCCCACATGAGTGGCCAAATGCTGGGCGGTGACCACCATGCCATTTTCACCGGCCACCGGAGCCTGGGACGCAGCTTGCACACCGCTGACGGTCAACACCAGTGCAGTAGCAATCAAAGTGCGGCTGAAGGGTTGGTATTTCATCCATGGCTACTCTAGTTATTGAGGTGCACCAAAATAGCCCTTCCCGGTTTTAATCCCCAGCGCAATGGCGTTTTTATTACAGAACTTGTCGGTCACAGAACGATGACGACTCGATCACGCCGCGCAGCAACAAGGCCAGCTCCGACGCTTGTTGCGCCGTGGCGACATTCGTGAACCCCATCAACAAGCCCTGCTCGCGATGTGCCCCCAGGGTCCACACCGACAACGCCTGTACCGCCAGGCCCGCCGCGTTCGCCGCCTCAGCCACGGCCTGGTCCGATACCGCCACCTCCAGGCGCACCAGCAGATTAATCCCCCCTGCTTGCTCATCTACCCGCAAAAGACCCGCGCAATGCGTTGCCAACGCATTGACCAGCAACCCATGCCGCTGCGCATATAACTGGCGCATCTTCTTCAGATGCCGGGTGAAATGTCCCTGCTCCAGGAAGTCTGCCGTGGTCAGTTGCAATAACTGCGCGCTGCGCTGCTGCAACGCCTGGGCACTGCGCTCAAATGCCGCCACCAGGGCGGTGGGCACCACCAGGTAGCCGAGGCGCAGCCCGGGAAACAGCATTTTGCTGAAACTCCCGGCGTGGATGACCCGGTCATCGTGATCCTGGCTCTTGAGCGCCGCCAACGGCTGGCCCCGGTAGCGAAATTCACTGTCGTAATCATCCTCGACCACCCAACTGCCCTGCTCCCTGGCCCATGCCAGCAAGGCCTGCCGCCGCTCCCGGCTCAAGGCCACACCCAACGGGCTTTGATGCGCCGGGGTGACCACTGCCAGCCGCGCCTGCATGTCGCGTCGAATGCCCTGCGCTACGTCCAGGCCATCACGGTCGACCGGCACCGGCACCAAATCCACGCCGCAATGCGTCAACAGTTGGCGCCCATGCAAGTAGCCAGGGTCTTCGAACCAGCAGCGTTGCCCTGCCATCTGCAGCGCATCGCACAGCAGCGTCAGGCATCCGGCATAACCGGCGCAGACAAATACCTGCTGTGGCGCGCACTGCACGCCGCGGTACAACGCCAGGTAGTTGGCGATGGCCACACGCAGCGCCTGGGCGCCGCGCACGTCGCCCATCGCCAGGCTGTCGGCATCGGTGCGGCGCACTTGTTGGGTCACCAGCCGCGCCCACAGCTTACGCGGGAAGGCATCGAGGGCCGGCAGGCCCATCTGCAAGGCCAGGGGGCTGCGTACCACAGGCTCAACCACCGGCAACGGCTTGACCGACACCGTCGGCAGCGACGCGGCTATCACCGTGCCCGCCTGACCGCGGGCCTCAAAAAAACCTTCGCTGACCAGCAGTTGATAGGCCGTCTCGACCGTGCCCCGCGCCACCTTGAGCTCCAGCGCCAAGCTGCGCACGGACGGCACGCGGTCACCGGGGCCGAACTGGCCCTGGTCAATGGCCAAGCGAAAACGCCGGTAGATTTCCTGGTACTTGGGCAAGGCTGACATCACGGGCGGGCTCGGCAGGGATACACGGCGAAGTCTGATCATGTCCCAACCCACTTGTCCAATCATGCCCCTGTCGAGCGATCCGTCAGCCACTGAAAATGACGCATCACTTACCCCACACAGGATCGCCCATGAAACACCGACTCGATTACGCCCAAGCCGCTCCTGCGGGCTACAGTGCCCTCGGTTCAGTGCACCGCTACATCCACGGCTGCGGCCTGGAGAAAGAGTTGATTGACCTGGTGTACCTGCGGGTTTCCCAACTCAACGGCTGTGCCTATTGCCTGGACTCCCACTCCCGCGACCTGCTCAAACAGGGCATCGATCTGGAGAAGCTGATGCTGGTCGCCGCCTGGCATGAGGCCTCGCCGCTGTTCACGCCGCGTGAATGTGCGGCCCTGGCCTGGGCCGAGGTGGTCACCCAGGTGGCGCAGACCCAGGTGCCGGACGCCGATTACACCAGGGTCTCGGCGCTGTTCAATGACAAGGAAGTGGCCGACCTGACCCTGGCGATCGCCCTGATGAACGCCTTGAACCGCGTCGCCATCAGCTTTCGCAAGGTGCCGGCCGCCGTCAAAGCCCATCTGGTGAATCAAGATCATGAATGAACAGGTCGAATTTGTGCCGATGCAGACTGAAGCCGACTGCATCGCAAGCTTTGCGGTAATGCAGCAACTGCGCCCGCACCTGAAGGATGCCGTCACCTTTGCCGAGCAGGTCCAACGCCAACAGCAGAACGGCTACCACCTGCTGGCCGCCCGAGAACAAGGTAAGGTGATCGGCCTGATCGGTTACCGGCTGACGGAAAACACCTTGTATGGCCGCTTCATCTATGTCGACGATCTGGTCGTCGATGCCGCCTTGCAACGTCGTCGCCTCGGCGAACAGTTGCTGGACCGCGTGCGCGAAGAAACCCGCGCACGCGGCTATCGTTACCTGGTATTGGACACCGGCATGCACATGGCCCTGGCCCAGCGCTTCTACTTCCGCCAGGGCCTGTTACCGCTTGGCATGCACTTCTCCCAGGATCTGAACCCATGACCCGTGCCTTGTTACTCAGCTTCAGCCCCCATGGCAAAGCCGCACACGGCTTCAAACTGGGCCGCGCCCTGCTGCGCGACCTGCTACCGCAGGCCGAGGTCACCGAACGCGACTACGGCGGCCAGGCGTTGCCGCCGCTGACCCGCGAATACGCCGATGCCCTGACCACGCCTGGCGGCCTGAATGGCGACGCGACGGCAGTGTCGGAACAGCTGATTGTTGAACTGGAAGCCTGCGACCTGCTGATCCTTTGCACCCCGGTACACAACTTCACCGTGCCGGCAGCGCTCAAGGCCTGGATCGACCATGTGGTGCGCATCCATCGCAGCTTCACGGTCAACCCGCAGTTTGAAAAGGTCGGCCTGTTGCACGACCGGCGCACCTTTGTGCTGGTCAGCTCCGGCAATGCGCGCAAAGGCCACGAGCCGGACTTTCTCACGCCGTACCTGACCACCGTCCTGGCGACGATCGGCATTCGCTCGGTGGACTTTGCCTACCTGCCGGCCATGGTGCGCGGTGAAGCAGCGGTCAATCACGCCCTGGAACAGGCCCACCAACAACTGTCTGCGGCAATCAGCACTGGCCTATAAAATTAATGGCGCTAGAATCGGCGCCATTGTTTGCCCGCCTTCCTGATACGAGCCGCCCATGAGCTTTGATTTCGACACGATCCACCCACGCCTCGGCACCGGCAGCACCAAGTGGAACCGTTACCCACCTGACGTGTTGCCGATGTGGATCGCCGACATGGATATCGCCGCACCACCGGCCGTGCTGCACGCCTTGCACCAGCGCCTGGACCAGCAGGTTCTGGGCTACAGCGTGGCCGGCCCGGATGTGCGCGAAGCCATCGTGGCCGACCTGTGGGCCAAGTACGCCTGGCGGGTGCAGCCGGAGGAGTTGTTGTTCCTGCCCGGCGTCGAACCCGGCTTCAATATGGCGCTGCATGCCTTTGTGCAACCGGGCCAGCCGGTGGTGCTGCAGACCCCGAACTACCGCCCGATTCGCCTGGCACCCGGCCACTGGAACCTGCCACGCATCGAAGTACCGTTTGAACGGGTCGGCGCTGAATACCTCACCCCGCTGGCGACCCTGCAAAAGGCACTGAACGGTGCCGGCGCGCTGCTGTTGAGCAACCCGCATAACCCGATCGGCAAAGTCTTCCCCCGCGAAGAACTGCTGGCCGTGGCCAACGCCTGCCTGGAAAACGGCGCGTTGATCATCAGCGATGAAATCCACGCCGAGTTGTGCTTCGACAGTCGCCGCCACATCCCCACCGCCAGCCTCAGCCCTGAGATTGCCCAGCGCACCATCACGTTGATGTCGGCGAGCAAAGCCTACAACGTGGCCGGCCTGAAGACCTGTTTTGCCGTGGTGCAGAACGCCGAGATCCGCGAACGCTTCAACAACGCGCGTTGCGGCATGGTCGATAGCGTCAGCCCCCTGGGACTGGAAGCCACCCGCGCCGCCTACAGCGAATGCGCAGAATGGCTGGAGGCCTTGGTCAAGTACCTGCAAGCCAACCGTGACTACCTGCTCGACGCCGTGCAAACCCGCCTGCCTGGCGTGGTGATGCATGCTCCGCAAGGCACCTTCCTGGCCTGGCTGGATTGCACCGCCCTGGGCCTGGACGACCCGCAGCAATTCTTCCTGGAACAGGCCAAGGTCGGCTTGAGTGCGGGGATCGAATTCGGCGATGACAGCCAACAATTCGTGCGCCTTAACTTCGGTTGCCCACGGTCGATGCTGGAAGAAGGTGTGCAGCGCATGGAGCGCGCCCTGCGTCATCGCTGACACGCAGAGCGCCTGGGCGGTGTTCCCACGCAAGGCGTGGGAACGCGCGGTCAGAGCTTGGCGATCGACACTTCCGTCGACTTCACAAAAGCGATGACCTCACTGCCCACCTTCAATTCCAGATCACGCACCGAACGGGTGGTGATCACCGAAGTGACGATGCCTGATGCGGTCTGCACGTCGATTTCGGACACCACTTCGCCCTGCAGTATTTCCTTGATCACGCCCTTGAACTGGTTGCGCACGTTGATCGCTTTAATGGTCATGTCGGCTTTCCTTCAGCTGTTGGGTCAATCCGCACGAATGCGCAGGCCCTCAAGATGCAGCAGCGGAGAAAAACACAAAAGGAATATATAACTATTTATTTATTCCTTATAGATATATCAAGAGGTGTTGCCCAGCAAACAGTGATTCAACAATCTGCCCCTCTCACCACAGCAATCATCCCGCCACCCCCCGCCAATACGCTGCCGAACCCGCTGGCACAGAGACTGCATATTCCCGAAAAGCATGATGGAACATGCCGACTAATTTTCTAAGCATAAGAAAAATCTCCTTCCCATGCCTTTCGGAGCGGTTCCATGAAACCCATTACCCAACGCTTATTGGGCGTCTTCGCCCTCGCGCTGTGCCTGCAACCACAGGCCTTTGCCGCCGAGACAGATCCGGCCCAAGTCAACCTCGACTACGCCTACTATTCGCCCGTCAGCCTTGTGCTCAAGCATTTCGGCTGGCTGGAGCAGGCCTTGCCGAACTCCAAGGTCGGCTGGGTATTGAGCCAGGGTAGCAACCGGTCCCTGGAGTACCTCAACAGCGGCGGCGTCGACTTCGCGTCTTCCGCCAGCCTGTCTGCGGTGTTGAGCCGCGCCAATGGCAGCCCGATCAAATCGGTGTACGTATACAGTCGCGCCGAATGGACGGCCCTGGTGGTGCGCAAGGACTCGTCGCTCAACAGTCTCACCGACCTCAAGGGCAAGAAAATCGCCGCCACCAAGGGTACCGACCCGTACCTGTTCACCTTGCGCAGCCTGCAAAAGGCCGGGCTGAACAAGGACGATGTGGAATTGGTGCACCTGCAACATCCGGATGGCCGCACCGCCCTGGAGAAAGGCGACGTCGACGCCTGGGCCGGTCTCGATCCGCATATGGCCGCCAGTGAAATCCAGGCCGGTTCGCGCCTGCTCTATCGCAACAAGGACTTCAACAGTTATGGCGTGGTCAGCGTTACCGAGACGTTCGCCAAGGAGCATCCGCAGACCATCACCAAAGTGCTCGGCGCCTACGAGAAAGCCCGTGACTGGGCGGTGAAGCACCCGGATGAATTCGCCAAGCTGCTGGCCGACGAGTCGGGCTTGCCGTTGGAAGTGGCCAAGTTGCAACTGTCGCGCACCGACTTGAGCACACCGTTCCTGAGCAGCAAGGATGTCGTGTCATCCAAGGCCGCGGCGCCGATCCTGGTGTCTGAAGAACTGGTGCGGCGCGGGGTGAACGTGGACCAGGTGATCGACCAGTTGATCGACACCTCGTTCAGTCAATAAGGGGCGCGGGATGACCAGCAAGACCCAGATTTTGCCGCTGACGGCACCGCAGGTGATCAACCGCAGCGCCTGGCCACGCAGGCTCAAGGGCCTGGTGTTGCCGGTGCTGATCCTGCTGATCCTGGAAGGGGTAGTCCGGGTGGGTTGGTTGCCGTCGTACCAGATGCCGGCGCCCAGCGAAATTGCCGTGACCCTGACGCAGCTGGCCGAGGGCGCACTGTGGAAGCACATCAGTGCCAGCCTGGGCCGGGTGCTGCTGGGCTTTGCCATCGGCGCCGGGCTGGCCCTGGTATTTGCCGCCTGGGTAGGGTTGAGCCGTGAGGCCGAAGCTTACCTGGAGCCGACGTTCGCCGGGTTGCGTTCGATCCCGAGCTTGGCCTGGGTACCGCTGTTGCTGTTGTGGCTAGGTATCGATGAAACCTCGAAGATTGTGCTGATCGCCATTGGCGCGTTCTTCCCGGTGTACCTCAATGGCGTCGCGGCCATTCGCGATATCGATCGCAAGCTGGTGGAAGTGGGCCAAATGTATGGCTTCAGTCGACGCCGATTGGTACGCCGCATCCTCCTGCCCGCCGCCCTGCCCGGCTTGTTTACCGGTTTGCGCAGCGGCTTGAGCCTGGCGTGGATGTTTCTGGTGGCGGCTGAACTGATCGCAGCCACCAAGGGCTTGGGCTACCTGCTCAGCGATGGGCGCGAAACCTCACGGCCGGACATCGTGCTGGCGGCGATCATCGTATTGGCGCTGTTGGGGAAGGTCAGCGATGGCCTGCTCGCGGCGCTGGAAAAGCGCTGCCTGGCGTGGCGCGATACCTTCAACGGTCAAGGAGCGGAGCAGTGACTGCATCGCCGTTATTGGATATGCGCGTGGAGCGAAAGAGCTTCAGCGACACCGTGGTGTTGAGCGACGTGAGTCTGGCCTTGCAACCTCGCGAAACCGTAAGCCTGCTGGGGCCAAGCGGCTGTGGCAAAAGTACGCTGTTGCGTATCGTCGCCGGGCTGGACAAGGACTATCAGGGAGAACTGCGCAGCCCGGATGGAGAAGTCGCATTTGTGTTCCAGGAACCGCGCCTGATGCCCTGGCTGACGGTGGAGCAGAACATCGGTTTCAGCGACGATAACCACTACGATAAAGCCTGGGTCACGCAATTGATCGAGGAAGTCGGCCTCAAGGGCTTTGCCCAGGCTCTGCCCAAGGCATTGTCCGGGGGCATGGCGCAACGAGTGGCCATCGCCCGTGGCCTGTATTCGCGACCGCAGGTCTTGCTGCTGGATGAGCCGTTCAGCGCGGTGGATGCGTTTACCCGCATGAAGCTGCAGGACTTGCTGCTGCAACTGGCCGAGCACCATGCCATCGCGCTGCTGTTGGTCACCCACGATGTGGACGAGGCGCTGTACTTGAGTGATCGGGTGCTGGTGATGGGCAACCGGCCAAGCAGCATTCGCCAGGCATTGGCGGTGGACCTACCGCACCCCAGAGACCGCCGTGACCCAATGCTGGCGCAGCTCAAAGCGTTGTCCCTGACGCAATTGCAGCGAGCGCACGTGATCTGATCCAGTAGTGGGCGGTCGGGCCCTAATGCCAGCCAGGCGAGGCGCAACGCTGTCACTGTGGCTGGCATTGCCCCTGGTGCATCGGTGTCGGGAATGCCTCAAGCATCCTGCAAAATCAGATCCGCGCCCTTCTCCGCCACCATCAACACCGCGGCATGGGTATTGCCCGAAGTCACATTCGGGAAGATCGACGCATCGACAATGCGTAATCCGTCCAGTCCATGCACCTTCAAGCGCTTGTCCACCACCGATGTACGCGGGTCCGAGCCCATGGCGCAGGAGCCGCAGAGGTGGTAGATCGAGCCGCTGTTTTCGCGAAAGTATTGCAGCATCTGCTCATCGCTCTGCACCGCCGCGCCGGGTAGAACCTCGGCCACCGTGATGCCCTTGAGCGCAGGCGCCTGCATGATCTTGCGCATCAATCGACTGCCCTGGATCACCTCGTCGATGTCCTTCTGGGTGCTCAGGTAGTTGGGGTCGATCAGCGCTGCATCACGCGGGTTTTTCGAGGCTATGCGGATGGTGCCGCGACTGGTGGGCCGACATGGATTGAAGCACAGCAGGAATCCGGAATACGGCTCGGGCTTGAGGCTGGCCTTGTTGTTTTTCGGAATCTGGTAGGACAGCGGGTTGAAGTACAGCTGCAGGTTAGGGTCAGCCTGCTCGGCGTTTCCACGGAAGAACCCGCCGGCCTGGTTGACGCTCATCGCCAGCGCGCCCTTTCGCGTGAACAGGTACTTGAGGCCCAGCTTCAGTTGGCCGAACAGCGAGCTGAGTTGGTCGTTCAGCGTCGGGATATTGGCCTTGTAGTAGTAGCTGACGCACAGGTGATCCTGCAGGTTTTCGCCCACGGCCGGCAGGTGCTTGACCAGTGGGATATTGTGTTCAGCGAGCAGTTGTTGATCCGCCACACCGGACAATTGCAGGATTTTCGGCGTGTCCACCGCACCGGCACACAGGATGACCTCCTTGCGTGCGGTAAAGGTGCGGGCCACGCCGTGCTGGGTCACGCTGATGCCCGTGGCGCGCTGCTGGTCGTCGAACAGCACGCGGTCGACCAATGCGTGCAGTTCCACCGTCAAATTGGTACGGCCCAGTGCCGGATGCAGGTGCGCAAAACTGCTGGAGCAGCGCTCGCCATTGCGCGTGTTGACGTCATACAGGCCCGCGCCTTCAAAGTTCGGGCCGTTGAAGTCATCGCTCAAGCCATAACCGAGTTGCTCGCAGCCCTTGAGAAACACGTCGCAAATCGGGTGGGTATGGCCCTTCATCGGTGTGATGCTGATGGGGCCACTGCCACCGTGATACTCGGTGTCACCCAAGGGGTGGTTTTCCAGCTTGCGAAAGTACGGCAGCACGTCCGCAAAACTCCAGCCGTCGTTGCCGTTCGCCGCCCACTCATTGAAGTCATGGGCCTGGCCGCGCACGTAGATCATTGCGTTGATCGAGCCCGAGCCACCCTGTACCTTGCCGCGAGGCGCATAGATAGCCCGATCGGCCAACTGCTTTTGCGGCTGGCTGTAGTACATCCAGTTGAAGGTCGGGTTGTAATACATCTTGGCGAAACCGACCGGGATCTTGAACCACCAGGAACTGTCCTTGCCGCCGGCTTCGAGCAGCAACACCGAGTATTTGCCCGAAGCGGACAGCCGGTTGGCCAGGACGCAGCCTGCGGCGCCAGCACCGGCGATGATGTAGTCATATGTCATTCACGGTTACCGCGTAAGTCGTTTTTTAGCCCTTGGCGGGCGAAGTGTCTTTGACGTCAGCCGGGGTTGGCGCCATTTGCAGGTGCAGGCGTTCGCCGGTATACGGCGTGTGCTTGCGCACCACGTCCATATTCAGCTCCACGCCAAGCCCGGGTTCGGTGGACGGGATGATGTAGCCGTCTTCCCAGTGCAGCGGCCTGGTCAGCACCTCGGCGTGGAAACCACCCCAGGTCATGATGCTTTCCTGGATCAGGAAATTCGGCGTACAGGTCGCCAGTTGGAAACTCGCCGCCGCGCCAATCGGCCCGTTGTAAAGGTGAGGCGCGATCTGCGCGTAATAAGCCTCGGCCATGCTCGCGATCTTCTTGGCTTCCAGCAGCCCGCCACAGCGCGCCACGTTCATTTGCAGAATCGAAGCGCCGCCCGCTTGCAGCAGCTTGAAAAATTCGTACTTGGTGGTCAGGCGCTCCCCCGTGGCAATGGGGATGCTGGTCTTGGCCGCAACCTGGGCCATCGCGTCTTCCTGGCCTGGCGGCACCGGTTCTTCGAACCACAGCGGGTCGTATTTCTCCAGACGCTTGGCCAGGCGGATAGCCGACGACGGCACCATCTGCCCGTGAGTGCCGAACAGCAGGTCACACTTGTCGCCCACCGCTTCGCGGATCTTGCGGCAGAAAGTCTCGCAACGCTCCAGCACTTGCAGGGAGACCTGGTGACCGGAATAAGCGGTGTACGGCCCGGCCGGGTCGAACTTCAGCGCGGTAAAGCCTTTGTTCATGTTCTCGATGGCGCATTCGGCCGCCAGGTCAGGGTCGTCATAGTCATACTCGCCCTTGCTGTTGACCGGGTACAGGTAGGTGTAGGAACGCAAGCGCTCGTTGACCTTGCCGCCGAGCAACTCGTAGACCGGCTTGTTGGCGGCCTTGCCGATGATGTCCCAGCAGGCCATTTCCAGGCCGCTGACCACGCCCATCATGGTCAGGTCCGGGCGCTGGGTGAAACCGCTGGAATAGGCCTGACGGAAAAACCGCTCGATGTGGTGCGGGTCATGGTCGAGCAGGTAGCGCTCGAACACATCCTCAATGATCGGCAGCATGGCCTTGGGGCCGAAGGTGGCGGCGTAGATCTCGCCGACGCCTTCAATGCCACAGTCTGTCTTGAGCTTGACGAACAGCCAGTACATCCCGCCAATGTGCGGCGGTGGTACGGCAACGATATGGGTTTCAAGGGCGACGATTTTCATCTCAGGCACCTGTCCGGTTGAATTTTTTACGGTTGATCCGGGCGCGCAAGGTCAGGGCCGCCAGGGTCCCGAGCACGCCGATAAAGGCGATGTAGCCGAAATACAGGGTGTAGCCGGCCTTGCCCGGGTAGGTCTCGGTCAAGTAGCCGTTGATCAAGGGGATAAAGGTGTCGGGCAAGTAACCCACCACCGACACAATGCCGATGGCCAAGCCGGTGATGCGTAGCGGGATGTCGCAGCTGTCGAGGATCGCCCAGTACAGGCCGCGAATCGCGTAGGTCATCAGTCCGATAAAGATCACCGTGCCGATCAGCAGCCCCAGGCTGTTGAACGCAGGGAAGACGATCAGCCCGAGCATGGCCAGGGTCACCAGCACCAGCGCGACAATCAGCACCGAAATGTTCGAGAACTTGTCCCCCAGCCAACCGCCACCGATGCCGCCGATGGGGCGCATCCACAGCTTGATGGTCGTGATGGTGCCGGCCATCACGGCGGTCATGCCGCTGCCTTGCAGGTAGTCGGAAAAACTGTAGGTGGCCCAGAACATGTGGTAACCGCAGAACACGATGGCGGTCACCAGCCACAGTTCAGGGATCTTCACCAATGTCGTCAGGTCGGTGATCAGGTTGAACTTGCCCTTCTCCACCGCTGCCGTTTCGGCCAGGGACTTGGGGTCTTTGAGCAACACCAATCCGCAGCCGATGGCGATGCAGATAAACGAGTACAGGTACACCACCTGCTTGAAACCTTCAGCCGCCGACCGGCTTTGCGTTTCGGTGGCATAGGCAAACAGACCCAGGGCCACGGTCGCCAACAAGGCTTCCACCAGGCCGCGCCCGCCGTCGAGAATGCCGAAGAAACGGCCCTGCTCAGAGGGGTGCGCAATCATCTTCACGCGCTTGAGCACCGAGGCCCAAAAGGTCAGGCCTGTGGTCAGCCCCCAGCAAGCGAAGATGATCATCAAGCCGGTCATCGACGGCACGCTGGCGTACCACCAGCCCAATGCACCGGTCGCGACCAGCGAGAAGAAGATCAAAAAGCGCGGCGGCAAACGGTCGGCCAGCCAACCGCTGGGCAAATAGCTGAGCAAAAAAACCGTGCCGAGCATGGAGTACAGGTAACCCAGCTCGCTGTGGTTGATCTGGAACACATCGAGCATGGTGGTCTGGTAGACCTGACGCAGATAGAGGATCGGGTAGATCGCCCCCGCCGCCAGTACCAGTAATAGCAGTTGGAAATAGCGACTGGCTTTGTCGCTGCTTGCCACGGACACGGCAACGGAACCCTGGGCAACAGGTGCAGGCTTGGACATCGTGTAGACCTCGGGCGCCCGATGCGCGGGTGCCCTGATAATTGTTTTTATTAAAGGTGCAGCGGTGTGCGTGGCTCAGTACTTCATGACCACCAAACGGGTCTGGGTGAATTCCAGCATCCCGTGCTTGCCGTCGTCGCCGCCCAGCCCTGAGCGTTTCCATCCGGCGTGGAAACCCTGGTAGGGGTCCGCCGGGGTCCGATTGACATACAACTCGCCGGCCTCGATCGCATTCGCCACCTTCATTGCCGTGCGGTAGTTCTCGGTGTAAAGCACCGACGACAGACCGAACTGGTGGTCGTTGGCCATCGCCAGCGCCTCATCGATGTCGCGGTACTTGAGCACCGGCAGCACCGGGCCGAAGATTTCTTCCTGGATGATTTCCATGTCCTGGCGGCAATGGCTGAGCAAGGTCGGCGGATAGAAATACCCAGGGCCGTCGGGCAGCACGCCGCCTGTTTCCAGTACAGCACCGGCGGCAACGGCGCGCTCGACCATGGCGTGAATATTCTTGCGGGAACTGGCGTTGGCCAGCGGGCCCATCAGGCTTTCGTCGTTGGCACGGTCGCCGAATTTCACTGCGCTGATTTTGGTTTTCAGCAGTGCGAGGAACGCGTCATGGACCGCCTCGTGCACATACACCCGCTCCACCGCCGTACACAGCTGGCCGCAGTGCGTGGTCTTGGACGCGACGATGGCGCTGGCGGCCTTTTCCAGGTCGGCATCGGCTTCGATGATCGCCGGTGTCTTGCCGCCCAGTTCCAGGGACGGCTTGGCGATGTTGGCCTTGCAGTAATCGAGCACGATACGCCCGGCATTCACGCTGCCGGTGAGGGTAATCAGGCCGACCGCCTTGTGGGTGCAGACGTTGGCTGCGGTGGCGTGGTCCATGGTCAGGATGTTGATCACACCGGTTGGAATCCCGGCATTGACCACCGCTCTGGCGATTTCAAACGCCGACAGCGGCGTGTTGTTGCTCGGGCGCACCACCACTGTGTTACCGGCGATCAACGCCGGGGCGATCTTGCGCAGCAAGGTATACACCGGATAGTTGAACGGAATCAGGCAAGCCACCACGCCAATCGGTTCGCGTTGCAGGAACAGGTTTTCGTCCGGCGTGTCGCTGGGGATGATCTCGCCTTCGATACGGCGCGCCCATTCGGCATGGTAACGGGTGATCTGCGCGGCGTAGCGTGCTTCGTTGCTCGCGTCACTGACGCTTTTACCGGACTCCCTGGCCAGGGCCGTGCCGATGGCTACGGCGTGGCTGTCCAGGGCATCGGCCAAGGCGCGAAGGTGCTCGGCGCGCTCGATGCTGGTGAGCTTGCCCCAGGTTTTCTGGGCGACGGCAGCCGCGTCGACGGCAGCGATGGCCTCGTCGGCGCTGGCGGCACTGACGTGACCGGCGAGGGTTTCATCGGCAGGGTTGTAGACGGCGATCAGGGCATCGCTGGCCGGTTCGACGAACTGGCCGTTGTAGAAATTGCGCTCGAATTGCATGTGGTTTGCCCAACGTTGTTGTTTTGCGAGTGACATGCAGTTTTGTCGTTGTATGGAGGGCGGGCAAACGACTTATTGGGTGGGGTAACATGCGAAAAATGCAGGTTATGGGTAATCAACCCGCCGCCGTAGACGGCTCCAACTGCCGCTGCGCCAACCAGATCTCCTCCTGCAACCATCGCTCGAACACCTGCAACTGCGGCATATCCGTCTGCTCGGGTCGGGTCACCAGCCAATACGACTGATGCCCCTCCACATGCACATTCAACACCTGCGTCAACTGCCCACTGGCCAGTTCCGCCGCGACCATATGCCAATCCGCGATGGTAATCCCCAACCCATCCGTCGCCGCCCGGATCGCCAGGTCCAGCAGGTCGAATTCATACCCGCCCTGCGTATCCACCCCATGAATCCGCGCCGCATCCAGCCAGTGCTTCCAGGTCAGGTAACGCTGGTCCTCATTGGCCAGCACATGCAGCAAGGTCATGCGATTCAGATCCACGCCATCGCTGCATTCGCGGGCATACAGCGAGGGCGCGCACACCGCGATATGCCGCTCCTGGATCAACAAGGAACTGTCCAGCCCGTCCCACTCACCATTGCCAAACCGAATCGCGCAATCGAGCGTACTGGTCTGCGCCAGGCTGTCTTGCAAGCACGTGGTAATGCTCAGTTCCAACTCCGGGTGCGCCTCACGCAAGCGCCCCAGGCGCGGCATCAACCAGCGACTGGTGAACGTCGGCGGTGCGTTGATGTGCAGGCGGTTGGAGTGGGTTTTCTGCTGGATGCTACGCACCGTCAGCTCGATCTTGTCGAAGGACTGGTGCAGCGCGCGCAGCAGCACGCGCCCGGCGCTGGTGAGTTCGAGGTGATGATGGCGGCGCTCCAGCAGACTCTCGCCCAATTGTTCTTCAAGCTGGCGCACCTGGCGGCTGACTGCGCTCTGGGTCACGTTCAACAGTTCCGCCGCCCGGGTAAAGCTGCCGGTGCTGCCGGCGACTTCGAAGGCTTTGAGGGCATTGAGACCGGGCATTTTACGTTTCATGGAGGGCACTCGACAGCAACTGACAAGGAAGCGAATTCCCACGGCACCGCAGGAAAATTTTCACACAACATACCTTTTTGTATCAGTTCAGCGGTAGCACCCAGCATCGCTGAAAAACACTCGGTTTTAATCTCCCGCGTCGTTTTTCGACGGTTAGCGTCGTTATCGAATAAATAGCACGCGTATTACGCATGCACACTAAGACAATTAAGCATTGGTGACTGACCTGCCACAAAAGTTAGTCTGGCTGAAAACTTACTCACTTATTAACTTCGGGCCGCAGCATGTCGACAACAACTTTCTCATCGCGACGAAGTATCGGGCTGCTGGCACTTGTGTTCACCGCCTGCAATGCAACCACCCACGGTTTCAGTATTTTCCTGTATTCGGCGTTATTGCCGCAGATCCGTGAGTTATTCGAGTTGAGCTACAGCCAGGCCGCGCTGATTGCCGCGCTGCTGCAACTGTTCTACATGGGCGCTTCGATTGCCAGCGGCATCGCCGCCGCGTGGGTAAGCCCGCGCACCATGGTGCGCCTGACGATCGTATTGAGCCCGGTCCTGCTGGCGCTGGCCGTCGCCACGCCGTGGGTGCTGCCATTTGCACTGTGCCTGGCACTGGTGTCGGCGTGCGCGGTGTCGAACTGGAACGCGATTGCAGCCTTGGCCCGTGAGGTGATCCCCGCCAGCCACCGTAGCCGTGTATTAGGGTTGGCATCGTCGGGAGCGGCCTTTGCAATCTGCTTGAACGGGCTGCTGATTGCAGCCTTGCAGGGCTTGACCTTGCGCCAATTCTGGTTGATTTGCGCAGGTTTGACGCTGCTGGTCACCCTGCTGACGCTCTGGGCCTTGGCGCCCCACGCAGAGCAGGCGCCCCGCTCCGCGACGCCGCCCACCTTCAGCGAGGTCGCCAGGCAATGGCTGCGCCTGTGCCTTGAGCAACCGGTGGCCCTGCAGATTGTGCTGCTCAGCGGGTTTATCGGCGCGATCAGTGGGCCGTTTCTCAATTTTCTATCGGCGTTTGCCAGCGATCAATTGCAGGCCAGCGCCACCGTGACCGGTACGCTGTGGACGCTGATCGGCATCGGAGGCGCCGTCGGCGGGCTGCTGCTCGGGGCGCTGGCCGATCGCTGGGGCGCGCTGAGGGTCATGGCGCTGAGTATCGGTGCCTTCGGCCTGGCCATGCTCGGCCTGCTGAGCCATCCCAGCCTGCTGCTCAGTGTGTGGGCAGCCGCCTTGTTCGCTCTGTTTTATTTCCCGTCCTGGGGCTTGATGGCGGCCTACCTCAGTGCCCGCCTGAACCCGGTGCACAGCCTGCAGGTGGTGAGCCTGAGCATGGTCAGCTATGGCCTGGCCAGCGCCGCGGCTAATGCACTGTGCGGCGGGTTGTTGCAGGTCAGCGGCGAGTTTGCCGTGGTGCATGCCTGGATCACCGGCTGGGTGCTGGCCAGCCTGCTACTGCTCAAGCGCATGGCTCGTGCGAAGGCTGTCGAAGTGCCGGTGTTGCCGACTCCCTGAATCGCCTAACTGACGTTGTAGAATCTGCACCAGTGCGTCCACTTCCGGTACCTGGCAACCGGTTGAGCGCCAGAACATCAGGCGCGCCGGGGCAATCGGCGGAAAGCCCTGGCGCTCGTCCAGAATCTGCCAGCCCTGCGGCACTAAACGCCGCGCCATGACGCCCACGGACAATCCTTGCTCGATGGCAATCGCAATCCCGCGCGGGCTCTGGCTGGTGTAGACCACTTGCCAAGAACGCCCCGCGTGGGCCAGCGCCTGCACGGCATTGGCCCTGAATGCGCAGCCCTCGGCGTACACCGCAAGCGGCACCGACTGGCGCCCCACCGCACTCCAGCTCGGTGCTGCGACCCACGCCAGCGGCTCATCGCACAGGTATTCCCCGGGCTGCAAGCCGGCATGCTCAACGCCCAGCACCAGGTCCAGCTCGCCGCGCAGCAAGCGGCCGACCAGCGCAGTCGACATTTCGCAGCAGACATCCGGACGCACCTGGGCAAACTGTGCCTGGAAATCCTTGAGCATCCCGCCCAGGCAGTATTCGGCGTAATCCTCGGGCATGCCCAAGTGGATACACACCTGCTCGTTGGGCAATTGCGCGGCACTGATCGCCTCGACGTGCAGCTTGAGGATTTGCCGGGCATAGATCAGAAAGGTTTCCCCGCTTGGCGTGAGGCCAACGGAGCGGCTGGTGCGATGGATCAGTGGCGCACCGACAATCTCTTCGAGTCGTTGCAAACTCTGGCTGACGGTGGACTGGGTTTTATGCAGGCGCTCGGCAGCAGCCGAAAAACCCTGGCACTCGATAATTGCCACAAACACTTTAAGTAAGCTGCCATCCAGTTCGCCTGACATAACTATCGCCCCTGCCGATGGATTCGATCACAACTTGTAATTTCCACTTCAAACCGCTTTACGCAACTATCGACTCAACACCACCACCGACTTCAGTAGCCGTGTATGAGTCTTAAACTTGCCGATGCCGAAACCGGCGATATCAGCGACATCGTTAATACCGAACTCTATCCCATACATGATTCGGGCCATGTTCAATTACGCGCACTCATTGAACACGCCCGCGCCGAACTGGCTGAGGACGGTTGCTGCCTGCTGAAGAACTTCCTGCGCCCACAAGTACTGGAGCAGGCGCGCCAGGAAGGCCAGGCGCTGTCGGGCAAGACCTTTTATTCGGTGCGCAAAGTCAACGCCTACTTCACCGAAGATGACCCCAGCCTGCCCCAGGATGATCCGCGTCGCACATTCATGGAGCGCACCAGCGGCTTTGTGACCCGCGACATGATCGCTCCTGACGCAATCATTCACCGGCTGTACGTCTCCCCCATGATGAAACGCTTTATCGGCGCCTGCCTGGATGAACCGGAGATTTTCGAATACGCCGACCCCTTCGCCGGGCTGGTGATCAACGTCATGCCCGAGGGCACCGAACAGCCTTGGCACTTCGACACCAACGAATTCATCGTCAGCATGATGACCCAGAAGCCCGAGGCCGGCGGCCGGTTCGAGTACGCGCCGATGATCCGCTCGCGCAGCCAGGAAAACCTGGGTGCCGTCGGCAAAGTGGTGCGCGGTGAAGACCGCGCGCGCGTGCAGGAACTGGAGCTCAACCCCGGCGACTTGCAGATCTTCAAGGGCCGCTTCTCGGTGCACCGCGTGACCCGCGTAGAAGGCACCATCGAACGCAACACGGCGATTTTCGCCTACTCGGAAAAGCCCGGGATCATCGGCCGCGCCCAACGCACCAAACAGCTTTACGGA
Source organism: Pseudomonas palleroniana (assembly GCF_022836895.1). Taxonomy (NCBI): domain Bacteria; kingdom Pseudomonadati; phylum Pseudomonadota; class Gammaproteobacteria; order Pseudomonadales; family Pseudomonadaceae; genus Pseudomonas; species Pseudomonas palleroniana. The sequence goes on from NZ_CP092411.1 coordinate 3,956,962, forward strand.
CGCCTGTCCGAAGCGCATCTGCAAGCCGAACGCAACCTGGTACGCAGCGACCAGTTGCTCGACTGATTGACCTTTCTAAAAACTCAAAAAACCGTATTTGCCCTGCGAGGAATCCCCATGAGTCTGTCCGGCCCGAACCGCAACCCCGCCGACTGTGAACCCACCTATGACGAGATCCAGCAGATCCAGCTGGACCGCTTGCAACGGGTACGCAATGAACTGAAAAAACGCGACTACGCCGCCTGTGTGCTGTTCGACCCGACCCACATGCGCTACGCCACCGGCTCGCGCAACATGCAGGTGTACTCGGCCCGCAACCCGGCACGCTATGCGTTTATCCCGGCGGAAGGCCCGGTGGTGGTCTTCGAGTTCGGCGGCTGCCTGCACTTGGCCGAAAACCTGAACACCGTCGATGAAGTCCGCCCGGCCAAAGCGATTTCCTACTATTTTTGCGACAGCTTCCTGAGCAACGTCACCGCCGACTGGGCCGCCGAGATTGATGAGCTGGTGCGACAGTGCGGTGGCGGTAAACGCATTGCGATTGAAAGTGCCACTTCAGCCGCCGCATTCGAACTGCAACGCCTCGGCTATCAAGTGTTCGACGCCCAGGAGCCGCTGGAGCGAGCACGCTGCATCAAGGTGCCCAATGAGCTGAAGATGATCCGCGCCAGCCTGCGCGCCACCGAAGCCGGAGTGCGCCTGATGGAAAGCCGATTGGTGCCCGGCATCACCGAAAACCAGCTGTGGTCGCACCTGCACAAGCATGTCATCGCCACCGACGGCGACTATGTGGAAACACGCCTGCTGTCATCCGGCCCACGAACCAACCCATGGTTCCAGGAATGCAGCACGCGGCCGATCGAAGCCGGTGACCTGGTGGCGCTGGACACCGATGTGGTTGGGCGCTTCGGTTATTACGCGGACTTTTCCCGCACCTTCCTGTGCGGCGACCAGGCGGCCACCGCCAAACAGCAGGAGCTGTACAAACTCGCCTATGAGCAGGTGCAAACCAACGTTGAAATGCTCAAGGCCGGACGCAGCTTCAAGGAATACGCCGAGATGGCCTGGAAGATTCCCGAGCATTACAAGAACAATCGTTATTTCGCGCTGGTGCACGGGGTTGGCATGACCGGTGAATACCCTTATGTGGTGCACCGTGAGGACATCGATGCGCTGGGTTACGACGGTGTGTTCGAAGCCGGCATGACCATCTGCGTGGAGAGTTACATTGGCCACGACGACGGCGGCGAAGGCGTGAAGCTCGAAGAACAGATCTACATTCACGAGCACGGCATCGAGCTGCTCTCCGATTACCCATTCGATGCGCGCCTGTTGCCACGCTGAACCGATCCAGCAATACAGGCGGCCCTGGGACGGATCTGTAACATGCATTTATAGAAGGTTACTGCGCAGAATTTGTCGTTTGTCCATCGTTGCGCAAATGACAAAACTGCGGGCATCTCTAATAAAAACAACATGAGAGCTGCCCTATGTCCTATCCCATTGCCCGCCTCCTGACTTCGTTTTGCCTTGTTCTTCTGCCGGCTTCACAGAGGTCCGTGCTGCGCCGTTGCTGCGCCTGCCACTGACCCTTGCGGTTCAACAAAAACGCATATTCGCAAGTACCGGAGAGGCTTATGAAAGACCTGACTACCCTGGGCGGCACCCTGCCGCATCCAGCCGTTGACGACCTGTGTGCCCAAGTCAAAAGCGGTGAGATAAACCGCCGCCAATTCCTGCGTACCGCCGCACTGCTGGGCGTTACCGTCGCCAGCGCCAGCACCTTCCTGGGCTCGGCCCTGCTGGGAAACGAGGCTCAGGCCGCTGATGCCACGCCCGCGCGCCAAGGCGGCAGCCTGCGCTTTGCCTGTGCGATCCAGGAAATCCAGGACCCGATGCTGATCACCTGGATCGAAGCTTCGAACCTGCTGCGCAATTCCCTGGAATACCTGACCTGGGTCGACGCCGACAACATCACCCACCCTTACCTCGCCGAAAGCTGGAGCCCGTCCGAGGACCTCACCACCTGGACCTTCAACCTGCGCCAGGACGTGACGTGGAGCAACGGCGAGCGTTTCAACGTCGACGACGTGCAACACAACATCGAACGCTGGATTGCCGCCGACTCCAAGTCGGTCAACCGCACTGCGTTCCAGGACATCAAAGCCTTCGAAAAAATCGGGGACTACCAGTTCCGCCTGCACCTCAAGCGGCCCATTCTGGCGATCCCGGAGATGCTCAACGCCTTCACCTGCGCCATTGTGCACCGCAGCTTCAAGGCGGGTGATGACTGGGCGAAAAATCCGCTGGCCACCGGGCCGTTCAAGCTGGTCTCATTCGCGGTGAACAAGCAGGCCACCTTCGCCAAGCGTGCCGATTACTGGGGCAAGCCCGCCAACCTCGACGAACTGCGCTACATCGACATGGGCACCGACGTGTCCACTCACCTTGCGGCCTTGCAGGCCGGCCAGGTTGACGTGTTGTACCGGGTGACCGTGGCCGAACTGGACCTGGCCAAGCGCCTGCCCGGCGCACAGTTGCTCAGTTGCAAATCCGCGCAAACCGTCGTGATGCGCATGGCCTGCGACCAGAAACCGTTCACCGACCTGCGCATCCGCAAAGCCATGGTGCTGTGCGCCGACAACGCGCAGATGCTGAAGATCGCCTACCGTGGCATGGGCACCCTGGGCGAGGACCACCATGTAGCGCCCTCCCATCCTGAATATTTCCCGCTGCCCAAGCGCAACCGCGACGTGGCGCAAGCCAGGAAATTGCTCGCCGAAGCCGGCTTTCCCAATGGCCTGGACATCGACCTGATCGTCGGCAATACCCAGGGGCGCTATGAGCAGGACTGCGCACAGATCCTGCAGCAGAATTGCCTGGAAGCCGGGATACGCATCAACCTCAAAGTGGTGCCCGCCGCTCAGTACTGGCCGATCTGGGACAAGGCCGCGTTCAGCCTCACCTACTGGGCCCATCGCCCGCTCGGAGTGATGTCATTGGAACTGGCTTATCGCGGCGGCGGCGCCTGGAACGAAAGCCACTACAGCGACCCGGCTTTCGATGCCGCGCTGGATAAGGCCATGGGCATCATCGACCCGCAGCAACGCGCGGTGGCCATGCAAAGCGTCGAGCAGATCCTGCAAGACGCCTGCGTGATCGTGCAGCCGTTCTGGGGCGACAAGTTCACGGCGGTGAGCAAAAAGGTCCAGGGTTTCCAGGTACACCCCTCTGACTTCTATCCCATGGGTAACGTCTGGCTGAGCGCTTGAGTCAACACTGCCCGCACAGGCGGGCAGACCTCCCATCATCCGTCGGAGCATGCGCCCATGGCTCATTTTCTGTTGCGTAAATTATTGGCGCTGGTGGCAACCCTGTTATCGGTGTCGCTGATCGTGTTCCTGGCCCTGGAACTGAACATCGAAGACGTCGCAATCAACGTCCTCGGTCCCTACTCCGCCGCCGACCAACGCACGGCGTGGCTGGTGGAACACGGCTACAACCAACCCTTTGTGTGGCGCTACCTGCTGTGGCTCAAGGATTTTGTCAGCGGCGACTGGGGCACCTCGGTGTACTTTCGTGAGTCGGTGATCAAACTGCTGCTGCCCAACCTGGCGCAGACCCTGACCCTCGCCGGGCTAGCCCTGCTGGTGATGGTGCCCGTGGCGCTGACCCTGGGCGTGCTGGCCGGCATTCGCCAGGGCTCGCTGCTTGACCGGTTGGTGTCGTTCCTGTCGATCGTCACCACGTCGATTCCCGACTTCGCCAGCGCGGTGTTCGTCTCGGCACTCTTTGTGTTCTGGCTCAACTGGCTGCCCGGCGTCAGCAGCATGAGCGAGGGTTTCAGCGCGGTGCAACTGGTACTGCCGTTGATGGTGCTGTGCCTGTTCGGCATCGGCTACCTGGCGCGCATTACCCGGGCGTCGATGGTCGAAGTGATGCAGTCACCGTACATCCGCACGGCGCGCCTCAAAGGCGCCTCGACCGCACGCATCGTGATGCGCCATGCCCTGCGTAATGTGCTGATCGCCCCCATCACCGTGATCATGTTGTACATCCCGTGGCTGCTGTCCAACGTCATCGTGGTCGAGGTGTTCTTCGCCTACAAGGGCTTCGGTTCGCTGCTCTACACCGCATCCCTGAACCATGACGTGTACCTGATCGAAGCCTGCGCGATGGTCAGTGCGGTGGTCGTGGGCATCACCAAGATCTTCTCGGACCTGGCCTACACCTGGCTCAACCCGCGCATCACCCTACGCAGTCTCGGCGGAGGTACCCGATGAACCGTCTTCAAGCCTTCAAGCACCCCTTGGCGTTGCTCGGCCTGCTGTTGGTCGGCAGTTGGGTGGTGACCGCGTTGCTGGCGCCGTGGCTCGCGCCGCATGATCCACTGGAAAGCTTCACGCCACTGCTCACGCCAATGACAGCCGGCGACAACGGCCAGAGCTTCCTGCTGGGCACCGACATGATCGGCCGAGACATTCTCTCGCGCTTGATCTGGGGCACGCGCACGGTGTTGTTCTGGTCGATCCTCGCCACCCTCACCGCGTTCGCCGTCGGCATTGCCATGGGCCTGTGTGCCGGTTACTTCAATGGCTGGGTCGACGCGGTGCTCTCGTATGTGGCCGACACCGTGCTGTCGTTCCCGGTGCTGGTGCTGTACATCGTGATCATCATCGCCCTCGGCGCCTCGGCCGTGAACATCCTGATTGCGGTGACTTTCACCAGTGCCCCGGCAATCTTCCGGATCATGCGCGCATTGACCATCGACATTCGTTCGCGCGACTACGTACTCAGCGCCATCACCCAAGGCGAAGGTTCATTGCGCATCATGTTGGTGGAGATCCTGCCCAATTGCTGCGGGCCCTTGATAGTCGATTTCTGCCTGCGCATCGGCTACACCGCGATCATGATCGGCGCCTTGGGTTTTCTCGGCCTCGGCCTGCCGCCGCCGACCCCGGACTGGGGCGGCATGATCAACGACGGCCGCGCCATGGCCATCGCCTTTCCGCACCTGGTGATCTTTCCGTGCATCGCCATCTCCACGCTGATGCTGGGCCTGAGCCTGCTCGCGGACGGCCTGGATGAACACGCCCAGCAAGGCGCAAGGAGTTGAACATGAACCCAGAACCCGTATTGCGTGTGCAGGACCTCACGATTGAACTGCCCACCGGCGCCGACCGCCGCCACGCCGTGCACGGCATCAGCCTGGAGGTGCGCAAGGGCGAAATTCTCTGCGTGATAGGCGAGTCCGGTTCAGGCAAGTCGGTCCTGTCGGCGGCGATCATGGGCGACTACGCCAAGGGTCTGCGGCATGCCGGTGGGGTGATCGACTTTCTCGGTGACGACATCTGCAGCCTGGATGAAAGCCGTTTGCGCGCACTGCGCGGTAACCGCATCGCGATGATTTTCCAGGAACCCATGGCTGCGTTGAACCCCGCGATTCGCATCGGCAAACAAGTCGAGGAAATCTTTGATATCCATGCGCCACAGATGCCTCAGCGCGAACGCCAGGAACGCATGCTCGCGCTGCTCGAATCCACCCAACTGCCCGACCCGCCGCGCATCGCCAACAGTTTCCCCCACCAGCTGTCCGGCGGCCAATGCCAACGGGTCGTGATCGCCATGGCCCTGGCAATGAACCCGGACTTGTTGATCGCTGACGAACCGACCACGGCCCTCGACGTGACCACCCAGGCCCAGGTGTTGAAATTGGTGCGCGACCTGCGAGGGCGCGGCCAACACGGCATTCTGTTTATTACCCACGACTTCGGGGTCGTCGCGCAGATTGCCGATCGCATCGCCGTCATGGAAGGTGGCCGTCTGGTGGAAATCGGCGAACGGGACCAGGTGTTGAATGCCCCCGCCCACGCCTATACACGCAAGCTGATTGCCGCGGTACCGGCGCTGCATCCCGAACTGCGCACACCTTGTGCCGACGGCGAAATGGCGCTGCGTATCGAGCGCCTGACCAAAACCTATAACGTCGGCGGCAGCTCAGTGGCGGCGCTGCGCAATGTGTCGCTGAACCTGCCACGGGGCAAGACACTGGCGATCGTCGGTGAGTCCGGCTCAGGCAAAAGCACCCTGGTCAAGGCGGCAATCCGCCTGGTAGACAGCGACAGTGGGCATGTGTGGGTCGGCGATAGCGACTTCCTGGCCTTGCGCGGCTCGGCCCTGGCGGCCAATCGGCGCCGCATCCAGATGATTTTCCAGGACCCGTACGGCTCGCTCAACCCGCGCCACCGGGTGGGCGACATTATTGCCCGCGCCGCGCAACTGCGAGGGTTGTCCGCCAAAGATGCCTGGGCCGAAGCCGGTGACTTGCTCGAACAGGTCGGCCTCAAGCGTGACGCCCTCAAGCGCAAGCCCCGGCAGTTTTCCGGGGGCCAGCGCCAACGCATCGGCATCGCCCGGGCCCTGGCCATGCGCCCGGAAGTGCTGATCGCCGACGAAAGTGTGTCGGCACTGGATGTGTCGGTGCAAAAGCAAGTGCTGGAGTTGCTGGCCGAACTGCAGAAGCAATTGAACCTGAGCATCCTGTTTATCACCCACGACCTGCGCGTGGCGGCGCAGATCAGCGACCACATTGCGGTGATGCGGCAAGGCGAAGTGGTGGAATACGGCAGCGCCGAACAGGTCTTGCTCAGGCCACGGAACAGCTACACCCAGGCCCTTCTCGCGGCGGCACCCGGCGCCTCCGAGTTACCCGCCGCCGGGCCGCCCTTGAGGCTGATCCACCCCAACGCGCACTGAGTCCAAGCCTTTTCCCTGCGTCGCAGCATGCGCTGCGGCAACGGGCTGCTGTTGCCCCAAAAAAAACTAAAAACGAGAGTAAAACCATGCGACCAACGACACGCTACTTCACCCTCATCCCGGTACTCGGCGCCCTGGCGGCACCGGCCATGGCCTATCAGGTCACCGACAACCTCGACCTTGGCGGCGCCGTGCGTGCGCGCTGGGACTATGATCCGGACCGCGATATTCAAAAGTTCGGGCTCGACACCGTGTTTCTCAGCGCCAAGTACAACTCCGACACCTGGATTGGTGAGGCACAGTACCGATTTTATGGGCGCTCTTACCCTTACCAGTACACCAAGAATTACGGCGACATCCAGTTCGCCAAATTCGCCTGGGTAGGCTACAAGTTCAACCCGGACCAGCAAGTGCAAGTGGGCTTGAACACCGTGCCGTTCGGCCTGCAGCCGTATTTCGGCAGTACCTTCTATGAAACCCTGGGCAACGTGATCGGCCTGGAAGATGTGCAACAGGTCGGCACCAAGTACATCCAGCAAAGTGGCGACTGGAACGTCCAGGCCGGTTATTACCTGCGCCCGGCGTGGCAAGGCAAAGGCACCAGCAAGGGCGTGACCTATTCCAGTGTGATCTCCGAAGCCGACAGCTATGTCGCCGACGGCAGCAATAACCAGGAGCGCAACACCGTGGTGGTGCGCGTCGCCAAAGCCATGGACCTGGGCGGCTGGAAATCCGAAGTCGGCCTGTCGGGCCTGACCTCGACCCTGGAAAACAAGGACACCGACAGTGACGGCCGACGCAACGCCGTAGCCATCCACTACCTGGGCAAAAACGGTCCATGGGGCCTGCAATTGCAGGCGGCGCGCCAACAGATGTCACCGCGCAACGAGGGCACCAATGGCGTGGTCACACTGGGCGGTTATGACGGCACCTTCAACGTCGCCAGCCGCGGCAATCTGTATGTGGCGGACCTGAGTTATGACGTGGCCGGTAAATACCTGTTCGACCAGATCAGCGGCGTGAAGCTGTACGCCAACTACAGCGCTTTCGACAAGTCCGACGATGCCTTCAAGACCTCGCAACGAGTGATCCTCGGTACCTCATTCTCGTTCAGCAAGTTGTGGATCGCCACGGAGTGGTTGATCGGCAAGAACGACCCCTACATCGGCGGCAGCAGCTACACCCAGAGCCTGGGTGCCGGGGGCAGTAACCAGTGGGAAAATCAGCTGTACATGAACATTGGTTATTACTTCTAATAGGCGGCGTCAGCGCTGACGCCATCGGGGGCAAGCCCCCTCCCACATTTGATCGGCGGCGCGGTCAAAAATGTGGGAGCTGGCTTGCCTGCGAGGAGGCCAGTGAAAACACTATAAAAACAATGTGTGGAACCCGAACCATGCGCCACCTCCCTGCCCTCAACATGCTTCGCGTCTTCGAAGAAGTCGCCCGTCATCGCAGTTTCAGCCAGGCCGCCGTGGGCCTCAACGTCACCCAGGGCGCGGTCAGCCGCCAGATCAAGCAACTGGAGGACTATCTCGGCGTCACTCTGTTTATCCGTACGCCCCAGGGCCTGTCCCTGACCGAAGCCGGCTTCGCCCTCTCACCGCATTTGAGCGATGCCTTCGACCATATCGAACGCGCCCTGCAGGCCGTGCGCGTACCCAACCTGCGCCAGCGCCTGCGTGTCGTTGCACCACCGACCTGGGCCACGCGCTGGCTGTCGGCGCGCTTGCGCGGATTCTGTGAGCACTATCCGGATATCAACCTCAGCGTCACCCACCAGAGCCATCAGGAGAGCCTGGCCGAGATCGACTGCCGCATTCGCTTCGGCCTGGACGCAGACCCGCATTGGCACAGTGAGTTATTGGTGATGGAGCGCCATATCGCCGTAGCCAGCCCGGAGCTGTTTATCGACGGCCAACCGCCCGACCTGCGACGCTTCCCGCTGCTGCATATCCTGCACGACGGCAAGCGTTTGAAAGTCTGGGAAAACTGGCTGGCGGCGATGGGCCGAGACGATATCGATGCGGGCCGGGGCCTGGAATTCAGCACCCTGGACCAAGTGATCCACACCGCCCTGGCCGGCGGTGGGCTGGCGGTGATCGACCGGCAAATGATCGAGCGCGAACTGGCCAACGGCAGTTTGCTGCCGATCACCCCGGTGGAGGTGATCGGGCCGTATGGCTATTGGCTGGATGTGGCAGCGGACAAGCAGGGGTTATCCAAGGTTGGTCTGTTTACTGAGTGGTTGGGGCGTGTGAGCAATCCCTGACAGGCACTCACCCACCCCGGATACACCTACACCCTGACAGCATTCGCCCTTTTCACGCCGACCACCGCGTGCTGATCGACCGGGCTCTGCGCCTTGCACGCCTGGCTCAGCGTCAGCGCTTTGGTTTCCGGGGCCCAGGCCCAGGAAATGATTGCGCCGAACACCAGGATCGCCGCCAGAATGCCCATGGTCGGGCTCAAGCCGATCCCGGCCACGCTGACCGGCAACAGGAACGTACTGATCGCCGAGCCCAAACGGCTGACCGCAGTCGCCAGACCGATGCCGCTGGCACGTACCTCGGTGGGAAAGCTTTCCGCCGGAAACACACCCACCAGATTGCTGACCGCCGACAACACCAGCGTAAACACGCCAAACGTCAGCACCATCAACCACGCCAGGCTACCCGGCAATACCGCCAGCAGGAATAGTGCCGCCGCGAGGATGATGAACGAGTTGATCAAAAAGCCACGGCGCGAGAACTTCACCGTGCACCAGATACCGAGCAGCGCGCCGACAATCAGCAACAAGTTGAGCAGCAACTCAGTGCCGAACCCTTGGGACAACCCCATCTTCTGCAGGATCGATGGCAAGAACGTGTAGATCGCAAAGTACGGCATCACGATGCACACGAAGAACAGGCAGTTGAAGGCCGTGCGCTTGCGGTACTCAGGGCTGAACAGCACGCCATAGCCGGAGCGGGTCTGCGCGGACGGTTCTTCATCCAGCAGCACGTGCTCGCCCAGGTGTTTTTTGACAATGGCGCGGGCTTCGGCGATGCGCCCACGATTGACCAGCCAGCGCGGCGATTCCGGGGTGCCGATGCGGGCAAGCAGGATCAACCCGGCGGGGATCGCCGAAGACGCCAGCATCCAGCGCCAGGCGTCGTCGCCGAGGCTGAGCATGGCGGTGCCGACAAAGGTCGCGGCCACATAGCCGAAGGTCCAGATCACACTGAACGAGCCGAGCAGCACACCGCGGTGTTTCTTCGGTGAGAACTCGGCAAGCATGGCGTGGCCCACGCTGAAATCGCCGCCCAGGCCGATGCCGATCAAGATACGACACAGCAACAGGCTCATGGCCGTTTCAACAAAGAACTGCATCACCGACGCTACGGTGATCAGTACGAAGCTGACCAGGAAGATTTTCTGCCGGCCGAGGGTGTCGGAGATCCAGCCGAAAAACAGGCTGCCCAAAAACAGACCGATCAGGGCCGAAGCACCGATCAAGCCTTGCCAGAAGGCGTCGAGTTGCATTTGTGGGCTGAGCAAGGTGAAAGCGATACCGATCAGGCCAAGAATATAGCCGTCGGTGAAATGCGCGCCGAAGGTCAGGCCGGCAATCTTGAGGTGAAACCGACCGATCGGCAGATCGTCGATTTTGACGGGTTGTACAGTCATGGTGTTCTCCATATTGTTGTTTTTGACGGAGTAACAGCCGGTGCCCCTGCGGGCACCGGTTCAAATCAGAGGCTACAGGCCTCCCATCAACAGGTATTTGATCTCCAGATAATCCTCCAGGCCGTACTTGGAACCCTCACGGCCGAGCCCCGACTCCTTGATACCGCCAAACGGCGCGACTTCAGTGGAAATGATCCCTTCGTTGATGCCGACCATGCCCGCCTCCAAGCCCTCGGCCATGCGCCAGACGCGGCCGATATCGCGGCTGTAGAAGTAGGCGGACAAGCCGAACGGCGTGTCATTGGCCCGTTGCAGCACCTCGGTTTCGTCCGTGAAACGAAAGCACGCCGCCACGGGGCCGAAGGTTTCTTCCTGGGCGATCAACATGTCGCCGTTGGCTTCAGTGAGAATCGTCGGCTCAAAGAAGGTGCCGCCCAGTGCATGGCGACGGCCGCCGCAGAGCAGTTTGGCGCCCTTCTCCAACGCGTCGCCCACATGGGCTTCGACCTTGGCCAAAGCGGCTGCGTTGATCAGCGGGCCTTGCTCGGTGTCGCCGTCCAACGCACTGCCCACACGCATGGCGCTGACCGCTTCGGCCAATTTACGGGTAAAGGCCTCGTACACGCCGTCCTGGATATAGAAGCGGTTGACGCACACGCAGGTCTGCCCGGTGTTACGGAACTTGGAGGCCATGGCACCTTTGACGGCGGCGTCCAGGTCAGCATCGTCGAACACGATAAACGGCGCATTGCCGCCCAGTTCCAGCGAGACTTTTTTCAGCGTGTCGGCGGCCTGGCGCATCAGCAGTTTGCCGGTGCGAGTGGACCCGGTGAACGACAGCTTGCGCACAACGCCAGACGCTTGCAGCGCACCACCAATGGCGACGGCGTCACCCGAAACGATGTTGAATACACCGGCTGGAATACCCGCCTGCTCGGCCAGCACCGCCAAGGCAAAAGCCGACAACGGCGTTTCTTCCGACGGTTTGAGGATCATCGTGCAACCGGCCGCCAGTGCCGGGCCGACTTTGCGGGTGACCATCGCCAGGGGAAAATTCCACGGCGTGATCGCAGCCACGACACCAATCGCTTCCTTGGTCACGATGATGCGTGCATCGGCCTTGTGGGTCGGGATCACATCGCCATAGGCGCGCTTGGCTTCTTCGGCGAACCACTCCAGAAAGCTTGCCGCGTAGACCACTTCGCCCATGGCTTCGGCCAGGGGTTTGCCCTGTTCCAGGCTGAGCAACTGAGCCAGGTCTTTCTGGTTGCCCAGCATCAGCTCGCTCCAACGCTTGAGGCGCTGGCTGCGCTCCTTGGCGGTGAGCTTGCGCCAGGCCGGCAAGGCACGGTGGGCAGCATCGATGGCCAACTGGGTTTCTTCAGCGGCGGCGCGCTGCACATCAACGATCAGCGCACCATTGGCCGGGTTGAGTACCGGATAGGTGGGGCCACCGCTGGACCATTGGCCATCGATGTAGTTGCCAGTACGGATCAGCGGGTTCATGCCACGGCCTCGGTCAGGTTGAAACGGTCCAGGCCCGGGCGGGCCTCACGCAGGATGCGCTTGCCGGCGGTGTAGTCATTGATCACATCGCACGGGGTGTAGTTGCGCTCCAGTTCGTGCAGTTCTTCGGCATCCAGGCGGGTGTCGAGGGCCGCCAGCGCACTGTCGAATTGCGCGGTGGTATCGGCGCCGACCAGCATGACGTCGACGCCAGGATGGTTGGCGACCCACGCCTGGGCGATCTGCGCGTTGGACACGCCACGGGCACGGGCCACACGCTGTACCGAATGGGCGATATCGAACGAGGCCTGGTCGCTGTACATCTGCTGGGTAAAGAAATCGGTCTGGTTACGCGTCGATTGCACCTCACCCGTGAGCAAACCACGCGCCAGCGGGCTGAACACCGAGACTCCCAGGCCCTGGTCTCGGCAGAACGGGATCATCTCGCGCTCTTCTTCGCGGTAGGCGCAGTTCAGTTGCAACTGCATGTTGATAGGCTTGACCCAACCGTTGCGCTCGCAGGCCATCAGTATTTTGGCAAGCTGCCCCGTGAGCATGGTCGACACGCCAATGTAGCGGGCCTTGCCGGAGCGCACGATGTCGTTGAGCGCACACATCGTCTCTTCCACCGGGGTGTTCACGTCAAAGTAATGCAGCATGAACACATCGACGTAATCCATGCCCAGACGGCTCAGGGACGCGTCGATGCTGTCCATGATGTGCTTGCGCGAGTGGCCACTGGCGTTGATACCGCTGCGGGTGCCGTAGCCGACCTTGGTGGTGACCACGATCTCGTCACGTCGCGCCACGCGCTTGAGGATGCGCCCCACCACTTCTTCGCCGACACCGGCGGAGTAGAAGTCGGCCAGGTCAATGAAGTTGACGCCGTTGGCCAGGGCATGGGCGACGATCGGCTCGCTTTGCTTTTCGTCGAAAATCCACGGTTTCCAGTCCGGGGTGCCCATATTCATGGTGCCCAGGCACAGGCGTGAGACTTGCAGGCCGGAGTTGCCCAAACGGATGTATTGCATGGCAGTCTCCTCAGGCTTTCGGCGTGTAGAAAGGATTGCTGATGTGATTGACCACATCGGCCAACTGCGCGGTGTACGGCGTGCCATTCAGGGCGGCGCGGATCGCGGTGCGACAGGCGTTGTAGTTGTTCAGGTAGACGGCGTCCAGATCATCGCAGGCCGGGTTGACCCAGTTGGCGGTGACAATCGCCCATTCGTCTTCGGCCTCGGCCGGCAAGGTGCCGTCCAGCAACGCTTCAAGCACCGCTTTGGCGATCCCGGCCTGGGACGCACCCCAGGTGGCATTGCCGTGCAGGTCGCTGCCGATGGCGGCTTTGTTGACGTAGAGGGTCATGGGTTTGACCGGGATGTTCGGCTGGGCGATCACCATGAACGGGCAATGGCCCTGGCTTGGCGACGCGAGGCTGTTGGCGAACGCCTGGCCGGCCGGGCCATTGCGTGGGCCGATGAGAATGTTGATATGGGCAGCATTGACGCCTGGGCCTTCGAAGCCTTCGCCGATGTACAGATCAAGTGCTTTCATTTTCGCAAACGCTCATTGTTGTTATGGGGAGCTTGTTGGCGAATTTTTAGCATTGAGCTTCGAAGCGGCCGTAACCATTAAAAGTCATGGGGGTGTGAGTTTTTCTCATAGCCCTGCGACCCCTGCGCGCATTCCTGCGCGTTGACCCCGCCTGCCACACACCATATAGTGTGCCCACAAACAGAACAGACCACTATATAGTGTGCAGAATTGGAATTTCCCCACCACACTCTGCGCAGTATTTCAATGCCATGAAGCCTGCAACCCCCTATTTTTTCGAGCACCAGGAAGGAGAATTTCAATGCTGAGTTGGGATGAAGTCGACAACGAAGACACCGGTGCAGCGGTGATCAGGGGCGCCAACGCCGGCCACGCCACCGAAGCCAACATGGACCGCCTCGACGGCGCCGGCGCTGCCGCCGCGGTTGAAGCCCGCGCCGTCACCGCCAGTGACTCCGCCGCCATCGTGCGCGCCAAGGCCGCCCTCGACAAACTCGACATCGCCGAAGGCCTCGCCGAACTCGAAGGCGCCTCCGCCCGCGTCGCCGTTGACGAAAAACGCATGATCAACTGCCGCGCCGACCTCAACCAGCTCGTGCCTTTCAAGTACGACTGGGCCTGGCAGAAATACCTCGACGGCTGCGCCAACCACTGGATGCCGCAAGAGGTCAACATGACCGCCGACATCGCCCTGTGGAAAAACCCCGAGGGCCTGACCGACGACGAACGCCGCATCGTCATGCGCAACCTCGGCTTCTTCTCCACCGCCGACTCGCTGGTCGCCAACAACCTGGTGCTGGCCGTGTACCGCCTGATCACCAACCCGGAGTGCCGCCAGTACATCCTGCGCCAGGCCTTCGAAGAAGCGATCCACACCCACGCCTACCAGTACTGCATCGAATCGCTGGCCATGGATGAAGGCGAGATCTTCAACATGTACCACGAGATCCCATCGGTCGCCAAAAAAGCCGCCTGGGGCCTGAAATACACCCGTTCGATCTCCGATCCGAAGTTCGAAACCGGCACCGTCGACACCGACAAGGAACTGCTGCGCAACCTGGTCGCCTACTATTGCGTGCTGGAAGGCATCTTCTTCTACTGCGGCTTCACCCAGATCCTCTCCATGGGCCGCCGCAACAAAATGACCGGCGTCGCCGAGCAGTTCCAGTACATCCTGCGCGACGAGTCGATGCATCTGAACTTCGGTATCGACGTGATCAACCAGATCAAAATCGAAAACCCGCACCTGTGGGATGCCGAGATGAAGGAAGAAGCGACCCAGATGATCCTGCAAGGGACGCAGCTGGAGATCGAATACGCTCGCGACACCATGCCTCGCGGCGTGCTGGGGATGAACGCGGCGATGATGGAAGACTATTTGAAGTTCATCGCTAACCGTCGTTTGTCGCAGATTGGTCTTAAGGAAGAGTATCCAGGCACTACCAACCCGTTCCCGTGGATGAGCGAGATCATGGACTTGAAGAAAGAGAAGAATTTCTTCGAGACTCGGGTGATCGAGTACCAGACCGGCGGCGCGCTGAGCTGGGATTGATCAAGACGGATGCCCAATCAAACCATCAAGACGCCCTGCGTCGGCCTCTGCTCCACCGTTTACGGGGACCTGGTCTGCCGGGGCTGCAAGCGATATCACCATGAAGTGATCCAGTGGAACGGCTACAACGCCGAGGAGAAGCAGGCAGTCTGGCTGCGCCTGGAGCAACTGCTGGTGCAGGTAATGGCCAGCAAGCTGGAGGTATTTGACGCGTCTGTTCTGCGTCAGCAACTGGAAACCCGCAAGATCCGCTTCGTGCCGCACCAGTCACCCTATTGCTGGGCGTACCAGCTGATTGCCCGGGGCGCGCGGGTGATTTCCAAGTTGGAGGCCTATGGCCTGGCGTTGCTGCCGGAATTTCGTGAGCGCAGCCTGGCCGATCTGCGGGATGCGATTGACCGGGAGTTTTTCCTGCTGTCCGAAGCGCATTACGAGCGGTACATCGCACCACGATTTCTGCAGGACGCATTCGAGCCGGCGTTGATCGCCACAGCCTGACCCGCAACATAAATAAAATGTGGGAGGGGCGGTGCGACGATTCGACTTGCTCCCTCCCACATTTGATCTCTGTGGTTCAGGCGATCCAGGACGGGTCACGCTCCGCCTGCAAGCCATATCGCTCAATCGCCTGCCGGCACACTTCGCGCTCCAAACTGCCCTGCTCCACCAACGCCGTCAGCGCCGCCAGCACGAGGTGATGGCGGTCCACCTCAAAGAAATCCCGTAGCGCCGCCCGTGTATCACTGCGCCCAAAGCCGTCGGTGCCGAGCACGGTGTAGCTGGAGTCCAGATACGAGCCCACCATCTGCGGCACGGCCCGTACATAGTCGGAGACCGCGATCACCGGCGCGCCTTTGGGCAAGCATTCAGCCAGGTGACTGACCCGCTTGACGCCCTGCGGATGCAAGCGATTCCACCGTTCCACTTCCCGTGCATCCCGGGCCAGCTCGCTGAAACTGGTCACGCTGAACACTTCGCTCGCCACCTGCCAATCGTCCGCCAGCAGTTGTGCCGCCGCCTGGACCTCGCGCACCAGCGTACCGGCCCCGAGCAGGCGCACTTGTGCCTCGGCAGCGCCTTCCAGGCGATACATACCCTTGATGATCGCCGCTTGCACGCCCACCGGCAGGCTGGGCTGAGGGTAGCTTTCGTTCATCAGGGTCACGTAGTAGAACTCATCCACATCCTGCTCGAGCATTTGCCGCATGCCGTGGTCGAGGATCACCGCGAACTCGCCGGCAAACGCCGGATCGTAGGCGCGACAATTGGGCACGGTGGCCGCCGTGAGGTGGCTGCTGCCGTCCTGATGCTGCAAGCCTTCGCCCCCCAGGGTGGTGCGCCCGGCGGTAGCCCCCAGCAGAAAGCCCCGGGCGCGTTGATCGGCGGCGGCCCAGATCAGGTCGCCGACGCGCTGGAAGCCGAACATCGAGTAATAGATGTAGAACGGCAGCATGCGCAGACCGTGCACCGAATAGCTGGTGGCCGCCGCGACCCAGGAGCTGATGGCGCTGGCTTCGCTGATGCCTTCTTCAAGGATTTGCCCGTCGGTGGCTTCGCGGTAGCTGAGGATCGACCCGATGTCTTCCGGCTCGTAACGCTGGCCGACGCTGGAATAAATACCGATCTGCTTGAACAGATTGGCCATGCCGAAGGTACGCGCCTCGTCCGCCACGATGGGCACGATGCGCGGGCCGAGCGCCTTGTCCTTGAGCAGGTTGGTGAGCATGCGCACAAAGGCCATGGTCGTGGACATTTCCTTACCGTCGGCGCCAGTGGCGAAACCGGCGTAACCCGTCAGCGGCGGCACACTGACCGGCGCTGCCTGCTGGGCACGGCTCGGCACATAACCGCCCAAGGCTGCGCGGCGCTGGTGCAGGTAGCGCATTTCCAGGCTGTCATCGCCAGGTTTATAGAAGCTCAGGGATTCGGTCTGCTCATCCGTCAACGGCAAGCGAAAGCGGTCACGAAAGGCGATCAATGCCTCACGATCGAGCTTTTTCTGCTGGTGAGTGGTCATCTTGCCCTGCCCGGCCTCACCCATGCCAAAGCCCTTTTTGGTCTGGGCCAGGATCACCGTGGGCTTGCCTTTGACCCGGCGCGCGGCGTGGTAGGCCGCGTGGATCTTGAGCATATCGTGGCCACCCCGCTTGAGGCCGTCGATCTGTTCATCGCTCATGCCTTCGACCCGCTTGGCCATGGCCGCGCTTTGGCCGAAGAAGTGTTCGCGGTTGTAGGCACCGTCCTTGGCGGCGAACGTCTGAAATTGGCCGTCGACGGTGTTCGACAAGGTATCGACCAGCGAGCCGTCGGTGTCTTGGGCGAGCAAAGCGTCCCAGTCCGAGCCCCACACCAGCTTGATCACGTTCCAGCCGGCGCCGGCGAATAACGCTTCCAATTCATCAATGATCCGCCCGTTGCCCCGCACCGGGCCGTCGAGGCGTTGCAGGTTGCAGTTGACGACCCAGGTCAGGTTGTCCAGCCCTTCACGGGCGGCCAGGGTCAGCGCCGACATGCTTTCCGGCTCGTCCATTTCGCCGTCACCGAACACGCCCCACACGTGGCGGTCGGTGGTGTCCTGCAGGCCGCGGTGCTGCAGGTAGCGCATGAAACGCGCCTGGAAAATCGAACTGATGGGGCCGATGCCCATGGAACCGGTGGGGAACTGCCAGAAGTCCGGCATCAACCAAGGGTGCGGATAGCTGCAAAGGCCGCGTGCGCCGGATTTTGCGCCGCCCAGTTCCTGGCGATAGTGTGCCAGGTCGTTCTCGCTCAAGCGCCCCTCAAGGAAGGCCCGGGCATAGATGCCTGGCGCGGAATGCGGCTGGTAGAACACCAGGTCACCGCCAAAATGCTCGTTGCGGGCACGGAAAAAGTGATTGAAGCCCACTTCGAACAAGTCCGCGGCACTGGCGTAGCTGGCGATATGGCCACCCAGTTCACCGTAGGCCTGGTTGGCCCGCACCACCATGGCCAAGGCATTCCAGCGCACCCACGAGGCCAGGCGCTCTTCGGTGGCCAGGTCGCCGGGAAAGGCCGGCTGCTGCTCGACGCTGATGCTGTTGATATACGGCGTGCCGTGGCGCGGCTTCCAGTCGATGTGCGGCGCACTGCCCTCGCGGGCGAGCAGGTCGAGGATCTGCCGCGCCCGCGCAGGCCCGGCGTGGGAGGCCAGTGAAGCCAGGGCGTCACGCCATTCGTCCAGCTCTTGCTGATCCAACGCCGTGTGATTGACTGCACTTGCGAAACCGTTCATGAGCACCTCCGGGCTTTTTTTCCAGTTTATGTGGGTGCTTGAGGATTTTTTGCCTGTTATCAGGCGCGGTTTGCAGCGGTTTGAGCATGAATCACTGCCAATCGGCTTTTTACCAGCACATCGTGCTCAAGCCCCCCGAAACCACCCAACTGTGTTTAAAATGCCGCCCGCTCAATGACCGACGCTCGACGATGACCCCAGACGCACTCGCCACCCTGCACGCTCACCTGCTCACCGCCCTGGCCAGCCCACCGACGGAGACCCGCCGCCTGTTTCACGGCCGTGGCCGCTGCTGGCCGGGCCTGGAGCAACTGACCGTGGACTGGTTGCAGGGCGTGGTGCTGGTCGCGTTGTTCAAGGAGCCGGAGCCTGCCCAGCTGGAAACCTTGAAACAGTTGCTGCAGACGCACTTGGGTGCTTACACCGTCGCCCTGCAACACCGTTATCTGCCGCAAAGCACCACCGAATGGCTGGTGGGCGACGCGGTAGATGAGCTGACGATTACCGAAGGTGGCCTGCGCTACCTGATCGACCTGGGTAAAAAACAGAACAGCGGGCTGTTCCTCGATATGCGCTACGGCCGCAATTGGGTACGCGAACAGGCCACAGGCCAGCGGGTACTCAACCTGTTTGCCTATACCTGCGGGTTCTCGGTGGCGGCGATCGAAGGCGGCGCCGAACATGTGGTGAACCTGGACATGGCCCGTGGCGCGCTAAGCCGTGGCCGCGACAACCATCGCCTGAATGGACATGACCTGAGCAAAGTCACGTTTCTGGGCCACGACCTGTTCAAATCCTGGGCCAAGGTCATCAACGGCGGCCCCTACGACCTGGTGATCATCGACCCACCGTCGTTCCAGAAAGGCAGCTTTTTATTGACCAAGGACTATCAGCGCGTGTTGCGCCGCCTGCCGGACCTGCTTACAGCACAGGGCACGGTGCTGGCCTGCATGAACGACCCGGCCTTCGGCGAAGATTTCCTGATTGAGGGCGTAACTCGCGAAGCGCCGGGCCTGCGCTTTGTGGAACGCCTGGCAAACCCGCCGGAATTCCCCGACATCGACCCTCAAAGCGGTTTAAAGGCCCTGGTGTTCCGTCAGGGCTGATGCCGAAACGTCTTACGCTTGCTACGCTAAGGGATACGCCGGGGTGGTGAACCTTATACCCCCCTTCCCGGTCGATAACTGCATTCCCTGGCCAGACTCGACGGCGTCACGTCGTCGGCTGCCCTGTTTCACCTTTTGGAGATCCGCCCGTGATATCGACCCTGCATGTAGCCAGACTCAAAGCCTGGGGCGCCCACGGCTTTACCGCCACCGGTGTGGTGCTGGCGTTCCTGGCGACCCTGGCACTGCTGGAAAACTCGCCCAAGGCTTGCCTGTTGTGGCTGGGCCTGGCGCTGGTGGTCGATGGCGTCGACGGCTCGCTGGCGCGACGGGTCAATGTGAGCACGGTGTTGCCCAGCTTTGATGGCTCGGTGCTGGACCTGGTGATTGATTACCTGACCTATGTGTTCATTCCGGCCTTGTTTATCTACCGCTATATCGACCTGCCGGACTTTACCCATCTGTTTACGGTGTCGGTGATCCTGGTGTCGTCGCTGTTCTGCTTCTGCAATGTGAACATGAAGAGCAAGGACAACTACTTCGTCGGCTTCCCGGCCGCGTGGAACGTGGTGGCGTTGTGCGTGTATATCATCCAGCCCGAAGCCTGGGTCACCTTGTTGACGGTGATTGGCCTGGCGCTGCTGACCGTGACGCCGATGAAGTTTCTGCATCCGTTTCGAGTGAAGCGTTTCATGCCGCTGAATATCGCGGTGACCACGATCTGGCTGTTGTGCAGCTTTCTGATGGTGGTGGATTACCCGAATACCAACCCGTGGACGTTCGGGTTGTGGTCGCTGATGTCGGCTTATTTCCTCGGGATCTGCGTGTGGCGCACCGCGCTGGAATGGCTCGACAAACGCCACAGCTGATCACGCTGGAAAAAGTGGGAGGGGCTTGCTCCCTCCCACATTTGGATCTGGGTGCATCACACGGGTAAGATGACCGCCTCTCGCTTAGCGCCCTGCCAATAATAAGCCCTGCCCATGCCCTTCGAACTCAGCGTTGACCTCACCACCCTAGCCATTCTCGCCGTCGTAGCCTTCATTGCCGGTTTCATCGACGCCATCGCCGGCGGCGGCGGGTTGCTCACCACGCCGGCCCTGCTTACCGCCGGCATGCCGCCGCACCTGGTGTTGGGCACCAACAAACTCAGCTCGACGTTCGGCTCCGCCACGGCAAGCTTCACCTTCTATCGACGCAAGCTGTTCAACCCGCGCCAGTGGGTGCACGCCATCATCGGTACGCTGGTCGGCGCGCTGACCGGTGCCGTGGTCGCCCACTACCTGCCTGCCGAAACCCTGAACAAAATGCTCCCGGTGATCGTGTTCGCCTGTGGCGTGTACCTGCTGTTCGGCGGCACACCCAAGGCACCGCTGGATGCCGATGCACCGATCAAGAAGAAATGGCAAGCCACCCAAGGTTTTGGCCTGGGCTTCTACGACGGCGTGGCCGGCCCCGGCACCGGTGCGTTCTGGACGGTGAGCACCATGCTGCTGCACCCGATCGACCTGGTGAAGGCCAGCGGCGTGGCGCGCAGCATGAACTTCGTGAGCAACGCGGCGGCGCTGACGGTGTTTATCATCAATGGCTCGGTGGACTGGATCGTCGGCCTGGCCATGGGCCTTTCGGTGATGTGCGGCGCGTTCTTTGGCGCGCGCAGCGCGATCAGCGGCGGCGCCAAATTCATTCGGCCGGTGTTTATCACTGTGGTGCTCGGCCTGACGGTACGCCTAGCCTGGCAGCACTGGTTCAGCGTGGCCTAGACGACGCGCCAGGTAGAGGTCAATCAGGTAACGCGCAATCGAGCGTGAGGCCGGCAACGGCGGTAGCTCGTGGATGTTGAACCACTGCGCATCTTCGATTTCGTCGGCCTGGGGCACGATATCGCCCCCGGCGTATTCGGCATGGAACCCCAGCATCATCGAATGCGGGAACGGCCAGCATTGGCTGCCCATGTACTGGATGTTCTTGACCTCCACCTGCACCTCTTCGCGCACCTCGCGGATCAGGCAGTCTTCGGCCGACTCGCCCGGCTCGGCAAACCCGGCCAGGGTGCTGTAGACGCCCGTGACAAAGCGCGGCGAACGCGCCAGTAGAATCTCGTCGCCACGGGTCACCAGCACGATCATGCTCGGCGAGATCCGTGGGTAGCTGCGCAGGTCGCAGGCCTGGCAATACATCGCACGCTCGCGTGGAACCTGAACCATCGCCTGGCCGCAGCTGCCGCAAAAACGGTGCTCCCGCGCCCAGGTGCCGATCTGCGCGGCGTAGCCCAGCACTTTGTACAGCGTGTGATCACCTTGCAGCATAAAGCCGCGCAAGCCCTGCCAACTGCAACCCGGCACCTGGGCGGCCGAGTTGAGCTCCAGCAAGTACACCGGTTCACCGTCGAGGTGGCCGATGCCATGCTCGGCGAACACCGACAGGTCCTGGCGCTTGAGCCACTCCCTGGGAAACAGCGGGCCATTGCTGTCATGCAAAAAGCCGTCACGGCTGCGGGCGACGGCCCAGCCGCCTGGCGTGTCGTTGTCGAGCAGGGTTGTGGTTATCCAGCCTGGGGTCATGTCAGTCAATCCACGAATTCGGGTTTCTGCTTACTCATGTGGGCCGCAATGGCCACGCGCAGGTCGTTGGATTGCAACATAGCCGCGTTCCAGGTGGCAACGTATTCCAGACCGTCATTGATGGTGTGATCACGCATGTAGCTGATCATGGCCTTGGTGCCGGTCACGGCAATCGGCGACTTGGCGGCGATCTCATGGGCGATTTCCATCACCCCGGCCAGCAGGCTTTCCGGGTCGGCATACACACGATTGACCAGGCCGATGTCACGCGCTTCTTCGGCACCGAACTGGCGGCCGGTGTAGGCCAACTCGCGCAGCATGCCGTCACCGATAATGCGCGGCAGGCGCTGCAAGGTGCCGACGTCGGCGGCCATGCCGATGTCGATTTCCTTGATCGAGAACTGCGCCCCTTCGGCGGCATAGCGCATGTCACAGGCGCTGATCAGGTCGATGGCACCGCCGATGCAATAACCCTGGATCGCCGCCAATACCGGTTTACGGCAATTGTCGACGGCATTGAACGAGGCTTGCAGTTCGAGGATCTTGCGCCGCAGCAGGCGTGCGTTGCGCCCGACATCCTTGCCGAACTCGTTGGCCACCGAGGCGAGCATCATCAAGTCGATGCCCGACGAGAAATGCTTGCCTGCGCCGCTGAGCACCACCGCACGTACGGCATCGGTGTCTTCGATCCATTGGAAGATGTCGATGATTTCGGTCCAGAACGCCGCGTTCATCGCGTTGATCTTTTCCGGGCGGTTGATCTGCACATGGGCAACGTTGCCGGTGAGTTCGACGACGAAAGCTTGGTATTCGGACATGGCAGTGATCCCTGACTGGCGAGTGATAAGGCTCGAACTATAACAAGGGTGCGCGACGGCGCATCGGCCAAAAACGGGACTGGCAAAGTAATGCAATGTTGCAGGCGCGCCCCTGCATGCAGTACCGATACATTTCCTCCAGCAGACGAGACTGATCGGTTATACCATCAGGGCCCTAGCCTGGAGCAACCTTATGCCGCCCACGTTTCGTTCGTCGCTGACGCTGGCCCTGGTGGTCGTGTTGACCGGTGTCGGCGCGGGTTTGGGCGGGATGTGCCTGGCGTTGTTGCTGCACGGCATTCAACACCTGGCGTACGGCTACAGCCTTGACAGCCTGGTCAGCCATCAAACCTTTTTGTGGGGCGTGACCGCCGCGACACCCGAACGCCGCCTGCACGTGCTGATGGTGTGCGGGCTGGTGGCCGGGCTGGGCTGGTGGACGCTCTATCGCTATGGCCGCCCGCTGGTGAGCGTCAAGCAGGCCGTGTCGGCAAGCCTGCCGATCATGCCGGCCAAGACCACCCTCGCCCACGCCGTCTTGCAGATCATCACGGTGGCGCTCGGCTCGCCCCTGGGCCGTGAAGTGGCGCCCCGTGAGGTTGGCGCGCTGGCCGCCACCTGGCTGTCCCAACGCGCACGACTAACGCCGGAGATGCACCGGCTGCTCGTCGCCTGTGGTGCGGGCGCCGGGCTGGCGGCGGTGTATAACGTACCGTTGGGCGGCGCGGTGTTTGTGCTGGAAGTGCTGGTGGGCGCATTCAGCTGGCCGGCCGCACTGATGGCGTTGGCCACGTCGGCTATCGGCGCAGCGGTGGCATGGCTCGGGCTGGGGGCGGAAGCGCAATACGTCGTGCCGCACTTTGTGCTGAGCCCGGCGCTGATCGCCTGGGCCGTGGTGTGCGGGCCGGTGTTCGGCGTGGCCGCCTACGGCTTTACCCGCCTGACCGGCGCCGCCAGGGCCCATGCGGCACGCGGGTGGCGCCTGCCGGTGCTGGCGCTGCTCAACTTCAGCCTGATTGGCGGGTTGGCCATGCTGCTGCCGCAGATCCTCGGCAACGGCAAAGGCCCGGCGCAACTGGGCTTTGATAATGAACTGGGCATTGGCCTGGCCGCCGTGTTGCTGGTCGCCAAGGTGCTGGTCACCGCTGCCAGCTTGCGCGCCGGTGCCGAGGGCGGCCTGCTGACACCCGGCCTGGCCAATGGCGCATTACTGGCGATCATCCTGGGCGGTGCCTGGAGCCTGATGCTCCCCGGCGTACCGCTGGGTGCCTTTGCAATCATCGGCGCGGCGGCCTTCCTGGCGGCCAGCATGAGCATGCCGTTGACCGCCATTGTGCTGGTGGCGGAATTCACCCGTATCGAGCATGACTTTCTGGTGCCGATCATCCTGGCCGTCATCGGCTCGGTGTGCGTGAGCAAGCTGTGCCAACGCTGGGAAAACACTGGAAAAAAGCCGGCCTAAGCGCCATCCTTCGCGCTCTAAGCTGCCCACCCGCAGCGCTCGACGCTTAAAGGATATGCCCATGCACGCCCAACCCCTCGCCCCCGCCGATTTCGAATTTCTCGAAGACACCCTGCTCAAGTACGGCGACGATCATTCGGTGCTGAACCTGGCCGAACTCGACGGCTATTTCACGGCGTTGGTCTCCAGCCCCGCGCAGGTGGAAGTCGGCGAGTGGTTTCCGGCGATCTGGGGTGGGCAAAATCCCGACTGGGAAAGCGTGGACGAGGCCCAGCGCTTCCTGGAACTGTGCGTACGGCATATGAATACACTGGCGGCGCAGTTGGCGACCGACGCCCAGGCGTTCAAGGCACGTTTTGATGACACCGACCATCAGGGCCAAGCCGTCACGCTCGCCGAAGAGTGGTGCTTTGGTTACATCCGTGGTGCGGCCATCGGCAACTGGCCAGAGTTGCCGGCTGCCGAAGCCGCGGCGCTGGAGAAGATCTCCTGGTGCGCCGAGCAGGATAACTTCGAGTTGCCGGCAGACCTGGATGTAGGCGCCCATCAACAGCGGGTCAGCGAAATCGAACCGGCTGCGCGGGCGCTACATGATTACTGGTTGGCCAAGCGTTAAGCCGGCTTATTTGAAGTCCAGATCAAACGCCTGGTAGAACGCATTGCCGGTGTTGGCCACGATCCACATCAGCACCACCACGTGCCGGCCCTTCTTGCCCTTGGGCAGCGTCACCTGATGCTCGACCTTGGCTTTGAGCGCGTCGGCATGTTGGTAGTACGGCACTTGGGTGTAGAAATCCTCGAAAAACGGCTTGGCTTCCAACTGAGCGCGGCTGATGCGCTGTTTCGGGTCCCAGCCATCCTTGGTGATAAGCCAGCGGTAGCCCCGGGTGACGTGGGGCGCGGTGTATTCCCACTGCACCTTGAACACCTGGCCGGCCTCGACGTTCAACAACGGCCAGGTAAACGGCGTATTGAGCTTCTTGCTCATCTCTTCATCGGTGAAGTTGAGGCAGTCGCGATCGTCAGTCTTGCCGCCGCTCAGGATATGCCCATCGGCAGGTGGCGTGACACTCTGGTCATCGGTTTGATAAGGCGCGGGAAACGGCCCGGCGTTGAGTGCCGGGAAGTTCTTGCCGCCTTCCATTTCGTTGACTTGCCAGTTGCCCAGCAGCCCGCGTTCCACCGCGACCGAGCCACGGCTGGCCGGGGTCACGACGCGACCATGCTTGAGTTGAGTCTGGGGTTTGTTCATTTCAGTCACTCCTTGATTGAAAACTCCCCGGGATGGGGAGCGACCTGAACTTACCCCACCACCCGCGCTTGTCCACCGAGCCACAGCGTAGGAAAAGTTACATGGCACGCACGTCCCATTGAGCAGACGCATTTGTCCTGCGTCGGATTTGGGTATGTGCCTACCTTGCAAGGGGGCATCCACCTACAGCTCTTGTCCTGGGACCGGTAGCGGCCTGAACCACCCGAGCACCGAGCGCACTGTGGAAAATGCCGCTCGGCGGTGATCCCCGCTCGACAAGCACCGCGCCTATACCCGATTATTCGGGTCCGCCCGTTGGCCGCGCCAGCCACCTTGCCTTGACCAGGAGCCTTGTACCTTGAGTTCGCAGAAAACCGTGACCGTGACACCGCCCAACTTCCCCCTGAACGGCAAGGTCGCGCCCCCCGGCTCCAAGTCCATTACCAACCGCGCCCTGTTGCTGGCGGCCCTGGCCAAGGGCACCAGCCGCCTGAGTGGTGCGCTGAAGAGCGATGACACCCGCCATATGTCGGTGGCGCTGCGCCAGATGGGCGTGACCATCGATGAGCCGGACGACACCACCTTTGTCGTCACCAGCACGGGCAAACTGCAACTGCCTGCACAACCGTTGTTCCTCGGCAATGCCGGCACCGCCATGCGTTTTCTCACCGCCGCCGTGGCCACCGTGCAAGGCACCGTGGTACTGACCGGCGACGACTATATGCAAAAACGCCCGATCGGCCCGCTGCTGGCGACCCTTGGCCAGAACGGTATCCGCGTCGACAGCCCCACCGGCTGCCCGCCGGTGACGGTGCACGGCGTGGGCAAGGTGCAAGCCAAGCGTTTCGAGATCGATGGCGGTTTGTCCAGCCAGTACGTGTCGGCCCTGCTGATGCTCGCGGCCTGCGGCGAAGCACCGATTGACGTGGCGTTGACCGGCAAGGACATCGGCGCCCGCGGCTACGTGGACCTGACCCTGGACTGCATGCGGGCCTTCGGCGCGCAGGTCGAGGTGGTCGACGACAGCACCTGGCGCGTGGCTCCGACCGGCTATACCGCGCATGACTACCTGATCGAACCCGACGCCTCCGCCGCCACCTATCTGTGGGCCGCTGAAGTGTTGACCGGTGGTCGCATCGATATCGGCGTGGCGGCGCAGGACTTCACCCAGCCGGACGCCAAGGCCCAGGCCATGATCGCGCAATTCCCGAACATGCAGGCCGAGGTCGTCGGCTCGCAGATGCAGGACGCGATCCCGACCCTGGCAGTGCTCGCCGCCTTCAACAACACGCCGGTACGCTTCACGGAACTGGCCAACCTGCGCGTAAAAGAATGCGACCGCGTACAGGCCCTGCACGACGGCCTCAACGAAATCCGCCCGGGCCTGGCGACCATCGAAGGCGACGATCTGTTGGTGGCAAGCGACCCGGCACTCGCCGGCACCGCATGCGCGGCGCTGATCGACACCCACGCCGACCACCGCATCGCCATGTGCTTTGCCCTGGCCGGGCTGAAAGTCTCGGGTATCCGCATCCAAGACCCCGACTGCGTGGCCAAGACCTATCCTGAATACTGGAAGGCCCTGGGTAGCCTTGGGGTTACGCTGAGCTACTGAAGCCGGCGGCGTCGGAATGGGGAGGTCGTGCACATGACAATTCGCCAACCCTGCCCACCCGGCGCCTGCGTTTGCGATCGCGAACAATTGCTGGACGTGCCCGGTGCCGACTTACGTATCCTGCATCTGACGCGCCAGGAAGAGAAACGCCTGATCGAACGCCTCGAAGACCTCAAGAGCCTGCAAGACCTGGAACACATGCAACAGCGGATGTACGAGTTATTGGGCATCCGCCTGCATATCGCGCCGGGGCATACCGAGGTCAAGAGCATGCGCGGGATCCAGATCGTCATCGATGAACTGCCGGGTATGTGTCGCAAGACCCGGCAGGCGATCCCGGCGGCGATTCGTCGCGGCATGGAGAAACGCCCGGAAATTGCCTACCGCTTGCTGGATGCCCACGACCTGTTTCGCGAAGGCTGAATCAGCTGGCGACCGGCTCGTCCTCAAACACCCTCTGCCCGATGGCCTTCGCCGTCTGCAAATGCGCCTGCGCAGTGCCACTTTCCGATTCCAGCAACAGCTGCGATGTCACCACCTGCGCCCCGCAGTAATCAAAGATGCCGTAGTCGATTTGCGTGCGCATGGCCTGGGCGTAACCGTGCCGCTCAAACGCCCCCTCATCCGCCGCACCGACTGCGAGCAAGTGCACCTGCACATGGCGCAGCTTTTTCACCACCGGCAAATCCGGGCCGTAATCGATCGCCCAACCGTTGACGAACACGCGGTCCACCCAGCCCTTGAGCAAAGCCGGCAACGACCACCAATAAATCGGAAACACCAGCACCAACGCATCCGCGCGGTCGATACGCGCCTGTTCGGCAAGCACGTCAGCCGGTGGGGTGGCACGGGCGCGATGCACCCGGTGATCGGCCAGGGTATAGCGCGGATCGAAGCCTTCGCCCGCAAGGTCAGCGATTTCATAGCTGTGCCCGGACGCAGTGAGGCCAGCAGCGACCTGCGCCGCCAGGCTGTGGGTGAGCGATGCCGGGTCGTGGTGAGCAACAACGATCAAAGCGTGCATGACAATGACTCCCTTTCGGTTTAGGCTGCACATAAATTACTTTTAGTAAGTTACCTCCAGTAAGTTACGTTTGGTATATAAGCATGTCAAGTCATGAATCCCCTGCCCCACGTCGACGCTTGTCTCGCGAAGATCGTTTTCGCCAATTGCTCGAAGTGGCCTGGCAACTGGTGCGTGAAGAAGGCACCGACGCGCTCACGCTGGGCCGCCTGGCGGAACTGGCAGGTGTCACCAAGCCGGTGGTGTATGACCATTTCGTCACGCGGGCGGGGTTGTTGGCTGCGCTGTATGAAGATTTTGACGGGCGGCAGAATCAGCTCTTTGCCGAGGCCATCGAAGCCAGCGCGGCCACCCTGGAAGATCGGGCCGGGGTGATCGCCGCGTGTTACGTCGATTGCGTGTTACTGCAGGGCCGGGAGATTCCCGGGGTGATCGCCGCACTCAGCAGCTCGCCGGAACTGGAGGCGCTCAAGCGACGATACGAGGCGATCTTCCTCGATAAATGCCGTGAGGCGCTGTCGCCATTTGCCCCTGGCAGGCAGGTTTCCCAAGCCGGGCTGCGGGCCATGCTGGGGGCAGCGGAAGCCCTGTCCCAGGCCGCCGCCAGCGGCGAACTCAGCCGTGAAGAGGCGCAACAGGAACTGCTGGCGACGATCCTCGCGATGGTCAATCGCAGTTAAACGTACATCTGCCGCAAGGGCGCGTGTTTCAGCCGCGAGCCTGTAGAAACAACTGCACCTTGCGCGCCAATTGATCCAGATGGCGATCGCGCTGCTTCTCGGCATCGACCATGGCGCGCTTGCCGTGTTTTTGCAGCAGGTAGGTGTGAATCTGCCGCACTTCCAACGAGCGGTAGATGGCCGCGACATCCAGCACGCCCATCAGGCCGTCGGTGCCATAGTCGCGAGTGTTCATCAGCACCTGCGTGCCACGCGCACCACGCACTTGAAACCCCATGGCCTCGAAGGTCGCGACCTTTTCCACGGCGCACGCCAGCTCGGCATGGGGATAGCGTGCGAGTACGTCCTGCAGCATCGCCCGCGCGATTCCCTGGCGCCGATACCCGGCTTGCACGGCCATGAAGGCAATACCGCAGGCGTGCGGATCATCCTTCACCGGCAGATAGAGGCAAAAGCCCACCACCTGTTCCTCTTCCATCGCCACGACCAGTTCGACAGCGATGCCCTTTGCCCCATCCAAGGCCTCCAGGTACAGGTGCACCTCAAAACCGATGGCGTATTGGTAGATGTTGTAGAGCAAGTTGCTCGGCGGCAGCGCGACACTGCTGATGTCGGTGAGGTTGTCCACCACCATCTGCAGGATCTGGCCATTGATGGCTTCGGGGCACGGCGTGGTGTAACGGGTAAGGCTGAACATGCAAATTCCTGGGGTTTCGCGTCAAGGCAACGGCGATTGTACCTGTTGCAGGCACACCTCACGCAAACAGCCGCGCAGCCAGCGATGGGCCAGGTCGGCGTCCTGACGTGGGTGCCAGAGCATCGCCACGGTGAAAGGCGGTAGCGCAACCGGCAAGGTAAACCGGAACAGCCCCTCGGGCTGATTGGCGGTGTAGCGTTCGGGCACGCTGGCGATCAGATCGCTGGCGCGGGCCAGGGCGACAGCGGTGGAGAACCCCGCCACAACGGTGTAGATCTGCCGGCTCAAGCCCAGCGCTTCGAGCGCATCGTCAATCTGGCCACGGTCCTGGCCGCGCCGCGAGACATACACGTGGCCGCCTTCGGCAAAACGCGCAGCGCTGATTTCACCCTGGCTCAGCGCATGGCCGCTGCGCACCACCCCGATCAACCGGTCGCGAAACAGCGCCTGGGTCAGCACCTCGGGGCCGGCGCCGGCGTCGACCACGCCGGTTTCCAGGTCGACACTGCCGTCGCGGAGCCAGTCCGTGTGTTTGTCGGTTTTATTGATGAAGCGCAGCCGCACGCCCGGCGCGTCCCGGCCGATGCGCGCGAGCAGCGCCGGGCCGAAGCTTTCGACGAACTCCTCGCTGGTGCGCAGGGTAAAGCTGCGCGCCACGCGGCGCATATCCAGGGATTGTGCGGGGCGCAGCACGCCTTGGGCCTGCTGCACCAGGAGTCCGACCTGTTCGCGCAATGCCTGGGCACGTGGCGTGGGCACCAGTCGGCGACCGGCGCGGACCAGCAACGGGTCGCCGGTGGTTTCGCGCAGACGCGCCAGTGCCCGGCTCATGGCCGACGGGCTCAAGCCCAGGCGCTTGGCGGCACCGGCGACGCTGCCTTCGCTCAACAAGACGTCCAGGGTAATCAGCAGATTGAGATCGGGCATCGGCACTCCTGACAAGGCGTTAAACGCACGTATTAACTGCAAACCATGCGTCTTCCGCCATGTTAAACGAGGTCGTAGATTGGTGACATCCGCATTCATTCAAGGAATCGTCCATGCAGACCTCCTCCCGAGGCGCTCTTTGGAGCCTGTGTTTGTCCATGTTGCTGGCCTCGCTCGGCACCAGCATTGCCAATGTCGGCTTACCCTCGTTGGCGCAGGTGTTCGAGACGTCATTTCATGCCGTGCAGTGGGTGGTACTGGTGTATCTGCTGGCAATCACGGCGGTGATTGTGGCGGCCGGCAGCCTGGGTGATCGCGTGGGGCGCCGGCGCTTATTGCTGATCGGGCTGCTGCTGTTTGCACTGGCCTGCGGGTTGTGTGCGGCCGCGCCGTCGCTGCCATGGCTGGTGGTCGCACGGGGACTGCAGGGGCTGGGGGCGGCGAGCATGATGGCAATGACCTTGGCGCTGGTCGGCGACACCGTCACCAAAGCGCACACGGGCCGTGTCATGGGGTTGCTCGGCACAATGTCGGCGCTGGGTACCGCCCTGGGTCCGAGCATCGGCGGAGTACTGCTCAGCCTGTGGGGTTGGCGGGCGCTGTTTCTGGTCGGCCTGCCATTGGGCTTGCTGGCCACCACCCTCGCCTATCGCTACCTGCCGACTGATCGGCTACGCAGATCGAATGCCACCGGCCTGGGCTGGCGTGTCGCGCTGGCAGACGGGCCGTTGCGCGCCGGCCTGGCGATGAGCGCGCTGATTGCCGCCGTGATCATGGCGACCTTTGTCGTCGGTCCGTTTTATTTGTCCCGTGGCCTGGGGCTCGATGCGACCTGGATGGGCCTGGCCATGGCCGTTGGCCCCTGCGTGGCGGCCTGCGCCGGC
The DNA here is from genome assembly GCF_022836895.1 of Pseudomonas palleroniana. Taxonomy (NCBI): domain Bacteria; kingdom Pseudomonadati; phylum Pseudomonadota; class Gammaproteobacteria; order Pseudomonadales; family Pseudomonadaceae; genus Pseudomonas; species Pseudomonas palleroniana. The sequence continues at coordinate 3,988,281 of NZ_CP092411.1, forward strand.
GTACCGGCGGGCCGTCTCACCGACCACTTCGGCAGCCGCCGCATGACCCTTGCCGGCCTGGGCTTGTTGTTCTGTGGCGCCCTGCTGTTGTCATGCGCCAGCGGCCTGCCGGCGTACCTGACGGCACTGGTGGTTTTGACCTGCGGCTACAGCCTGTTCCAGGCGGCCAACAACACCGCGGTGATGAGCGACGTGCACGCGACCCACCGAGGCACGGTCTCGGGCCTGCTGAACCTGTCGCGCAACCTGGGCCTGATTATCGGCACTTCGGCCCTCGGCGCAGTGTTTGCCTGGGCCACGCCGGATGTTACGAATGCCCCCGCACAATCGGTCGCCAACGGCCTGCATGCGACCTTCAGCGTCGCGCTGGGGCTGATCCTGTTGGCGGTCGTAATACGACACAAATATTGACAAGATAAAATCGTAACGACTATTGTCTGACAACCTGATCAACAAGGCTGTCCCATGCTTGAGCTCCAACGCCCCGACTCGCTGGTCGTACGGGTTGTCAGCGCCATTCGCGCAGAAATCGATTCCGGCCGACTGCCGCCGGAGTCCCGCATGCCCACAGAGCAGCAACTGGCCGAGCAGCTCAACGTCAGCCGTTCCGTGGTGCGCGAAGCCATCGCACAGCTCAAGGCCGATGGCGTCATCACCGCACGACGGGGCCTGGGTTCGTTCATTTCACAGACGCCGGCCGGCACAGTGTTCCGTTTTCCGCAGCAAGATGGCCGCCGTCCAGACCTGGCGCAAATGTTCGAGGTGCGTCTGTGGATCGAAACCCAAGCCGCTTCAATCGCTGCCCGGCGCCGCGATGAGGCCGACCTGCAGCGCATGAAAGGCGCCTTGCAAGCCATGCAGGACAACCGCGATAACTTCGAAGCCGCCGCCATCGCCGATGTGGAGTTCCATCGCGCCATTGCCGACGCCAGTAAAAATGACTACTTCGTGGCCTTTCACGACTTCCTGCGTAGCCAGTTGGCCAGCGCCCGCAAAACCGCCTGGGAAAACTCGGCGTCGCGTTTTGCCACCGGCTCCGCTGATGCGACGCAGGAACACCAACGGCTCTACCAGGCGATTGCCGACGGTGATGCGCAACGCGCCGCCGCCAGTGCCGAGGCGCATTTGCGAGCCGCAGCCCGGCGCCTTAGCCTGGAACTGCCGACTACCGCCTGATCCTATGAATAGCGTGTCCTGGACACGCCCCTTTTTTAACAAAAACATTAGTCTGACAACCTGATAAGCAGACCAAAATGTATAACGATAGGTATTTCACGCAATGATTCACGACTTTTGCATTATCGGTGGCGGCATCGTCGGCCTGGCCACCGCGATGGAGCTGCTCAAGCGCCAACCGGGCGCTTCGGTGGTGATCCTGGAAAAAGAACCGGTGCTGGCCAGGCACCAGACCGGTCACAACAGTGGTGTCATCCACGCCGGCATCTACTACGCACCAGGCAGTCTCAAGGCAGACCTGTGCAAGCGCGGCGCCGCAGCTACCAAACAGTTCTGCACCGAGCACGGCATCAAGTTCGAGGTGTGCGGCAAGATGCTGGTGGCCTCAAGCCCCCTGGAAATGCAGCGGATGGAAGCGCTGTACGCCCGCGCCCAGCTCAACGGCATGCACGTCGAACGCCTGGACGCCGACCAGTTGCGTCAGCGTGAACCGAACATCGTCGGCCTGGGCGCGCTGTTTCTCGACGCCACCGGCATCGTCGACTACCGCCAGGTGTGCGAAACCATGGCCCAAGTGATCCTTCGCGGCGGCGGCGAGATCTGCCTGGAACGCACCGTCACCGCGATCCACGAGGACACCGACAAAGTCAGCGTCAGCACCCTCGGCGAAACCTGGCAGGCTCGGCACCTGGTGGTCTGCGCCGGCTTGCAGTCGGACCGTCTGGCCACCCTGGCCGGGGTGGCGATCAATCACCAGATCATCCCGTTCCGTGGCGAGTACTTCCGCCTGCCCGCGTCGAAAAACACCCTCGTCAACCATCTGATCTACCCGATTCCTGACCCGGAGCTGCCGTTTCTCGGCGTGCACCTGACCCGCATGATCGACGGCAGCGTGACCGTCGGCCCGAACGCGGTGCTGGGCCTGGGCCGCGAGAACTACCGCAAGTTCTCGGTGAACTGGCGCGACGTGGCGCAGTACGCCAGTTTCCCCGGTTTCTGGAAAACCCTCTGGCAAAACCTCGGCTCGGGCACCACCGAGATGAAGAACTCACTGTTCAAGTCCGGCTATCTGGAGCAGTGCCGCAAATACTGCCCATCGCTGACCCTCGACGACCTGTTGCCCTGCGAAGCCGGTATTCGCGCCCAGGCGGTGATGCGCGACGGTAGCCTGGTGCACGACTTCCTGTTCGCCCAAACCCCACGAATGCTGCACGTCTGCAACGCGCCCTCGCCGGCCGCCACGTCAGCCATGCCCATCGGCGCAATGATCGCCGACCGCCTGTTCACTCCCCAGTAACACCCGGCAATACGCGTCCATTTGACAATAACTATAAAGACTCAGAAGGAAGTACAGCATGACGGCCCCCGTCTCTATCGCCACCCACGAAACGCCCGAGCAAACCCGCAAACGCCTGCGCAAAGTCGCCGCCGCGACCATCTTCGGCTCCATGCTGGAGTGGTATGACTTCTACCTGTACGCCACCATGGCGGCTATTGTGTTCTCGAAGATTTTCTTCGATAACAGCGACCCGAAGACCGCTTCGCTGATGGCGTTCTCCACCTTTGCCATCGGTTTTATCGCCCGCCCGTTCGGCGGCATCCTGTTTGGTTACCTGGGCGACAAGTTCGGCCGCAAGCAAGTGCTGGTGCTGACCTTCTGCCTGATGGGCGTATGTACCACACTGATCGGCCTGATCCCCAATTACGCCTCCATCGGTATCTGGGCGCCGATCGTGCTGGTGTTTATCCGCATCATTCAAGGCCTGGGCGCCGGTGCCGAGCTGTCGGGTGCCGCAGTGACGTCCTATGAACACGCCTCCCAGGGCAAACGCGGCAGCCAGGGGGCGTGGCCGGCGCTGGGCCTGAACCTGGGCCTGTTGCTGTCGTCACTCACCGTGTACTTGCTCACCATGAACGGCAATGAGTTCCTGCTGGCCGGAGGCTGGCGCATTCCGTTCGTGTGCAGCATCGTGCTGGTGGGGATCGGCCTGTGGGTGCGTAACAGCATTCCGGAAACCCCGCAGTTCAAGGAACTGAGCCAAGAGGCCGCCAAGGTCAAGGCTTCGCCGCTCAAGGCCTTATTCAAGAACGACCTGAAGGGGCTGGCGGTGGTGTTCTTTGTGGCCGTTGGCTATAACGCCCTGAGCTACATCTTCAAGACCTTCTCCCTGGCCTACCTGACCCAGTTCAAAGGTGTCGATGTGCATGTCACCTCATTGTCGGTGACGATCGCCAGCCTGATCGCCATCGTCGCGGTGCCCTGCTTCGGCTGGCTGTGCGACCAGTGGAGCAGCAAGACCGTACTGATGCTCGGCGGGGTGTTTTCGCTGCTGTTCGCCTACCCGTTCCTGGCCCTGCTCAACAGTGGCGAAAGCCTGATGATCTACCTCGCCATCGGCGTTGGCACCGGCATTCTCGCACCGATGATGTTTGCCCCGCAGGGCTCGTTCCTGAGCCGCCAGTTCCCGACCCAGACGCGCTCCTCGGGCTTCGGCACCGGACGTGAAATCGGCACCGCCATCGCCGGCGGCCTGGCACCCTTGGGTGCGCTGTCAATGGTGGCGGCGTCGGCCACCCACTCCACCGATGGCGTGGTGATCATCCTCGCTGTTTCGGCGTTGCTAGTAGTGGTGTTCGCCTTGTGCGACCAGGGTCGCAAACACTCGACATTCAAGAACTGAGGCAAAAAGTTCAGATCAATGGGTGCATGGATGCACCCGGATCGCGCATCATGGGCACTTTCAAGCTCAAGGGTAACGTCCATGCGCGTTCTGTCATTGATGATGGGCCTGACGACGCTGGCCGCCACTACGGTGTTCTGCGCCAGCGCGATGGCGAATGAAGAAAGTCAGTTGGTACAACAGATCAACCAGTACCGCAGCCAGGTGCAACGCTGTGGTGACCAGGGTTCCCAGGAACTGCCGCCGCTGACCAGCGACACACGGCTGGTACTGCCGGCGACCAACGTCGGCGATTTGCAGCAATCTCTGGCGCGGGCGGCGTATCCGATGGTCAACGTGCAGGCCATCAGCCTGTCCGGGCCCAAGGATGCGCAAGCGGCGATGAAAGCCGTGCGCGAGAGCTTCTGCCGCGTAGTGCTGGACCCGCAATTCGTCGACATCGGCGTGAGCAACAGCGGCCAGGACTGGCGCATCGTGCTGGCCCGACCGCTGCTGACCAGCGGCCTGGGTGACTGGTCGACCGAAGGCAAGCAACTGCTCAACCTGATCAACGCCGCCCGCGCCCAGGCGCGCCAGTGCGGCACCCAGGCCTTCAACGCGACCACGCCACTGACGTGGAACGACGACCTCGCGGGAGCTGCCAACAGCCACACCCGCAACATGGCCAACGGCAACTTCTTCGACCACCTGGACCACGACGGCCGCACTCCGGGCGATCGGGCCGAACTGGCCGGGTACAGCGCGAAGAACATCGGCGAAAACATCGCCGCCGGCCTCGATACGCCACGCAAGGTGGTAGACGGTTGGCTCGCCAGCCCAGGGCATTGCGCGAACCTGATGAACCCGCAATTCCGCGAGCTGGGTGCGGCCTACGCCATGGACCCGAAGAGTGATGCGGGGATCTACTGGACGGCGGATTTCGGCGCACAACAGTAGCGGCACACCCGCCCGGCATGCTGGGCGGGTGTCGACTCAAATAAAGACGACATCAAATTGCCATCTCCTGGATAATCGCGCTGAACTGGCCGCGTTGATTCCGGTCTGTTGCTTGTCAGGCTGCCTTTCAGGCATCGACAGTACGTGGCAAACAAGGTGTTAGTGCAATGATGAATTGGCTGCAAAGCAGCAGCGACATGGCCGAGCAGGTGCGCCGCCATGATTGGGCCAGTACCCCACTGGGGCCACTGGAGCAATGGCCGGACGTGCTCAAGACCACGGTCGCGCTGTGCTTTGCTTCAAGCTTCCCGCAGGCCATCGTCTGGGGGCCGTCCCTGACGACGCTGTACAATGACGCCTTTGTGCCGATTCTGGGCGACAAGCCATTTGCCCTCGGACGCCCGTTCAGTGAGATATGGCAAGAGGCCTGGCACGAAATCAGCCCGATCGCCGACGCGGCCTATCAAGGCCATGCCACCTACATCGAAAACTATCCCCTAGTGATCGAGCGTGGCGCCGGCCCTGAGCAGGCGTATTTCACCTTTTGCTACAGCCCGATCCGCGACTCCCAAGGCAAGGTCGTGGGCCTGCTCGACACCGTCACCGAAACCACCACCACCGTCTTCCTCGCCCGCCGCCTCGCTGCGCTGGATGCCATCGGCAATGCCGTGGCCGGCGCCACCGACGCGCAAGCGATCATGAGCCTCACCACGCGCCTGCTGGCCGAACACTTGCAGGTCTCCAATTGCGCCTATGCCGATATGGATGCCGATGAAGACGGCTTCACCATTCGCGGCAACTGGGCCGCGCCCGGTTCGCCCAGCATTGTCGGGCGCTATCGCCTGGCCTCGTTTGGGGCACGCGCAGTGCGCAAACTGCGCTCGGGCGAACCCCTGGTGATTCGCGACAACCGGCTAGAGTTCACGCCCGAGGAGTCGGCCCGCTACCAGGCCCTGGGTGCCACGGCGACGGTGTGTTTCCCGCTGATCAAGGAGGGTCGCCTGACGGCCCTGATGGCGGTGCATCACAAAACCCCGCGCGTCTGGTCGCCGTATGACCTGGCGCTGGTGGGTGAAGTCACCGAGCGCTCCTGGGCCCATATCGAGCGCGTACGCGCTGACGCGGCCGTGCGCGAGGGGTTGGCGGCCATCACCGAACTGAACGCCACCCTGGAACAACGGGTGCAAGAGCGCACCCTCGCACTCACCCAGGCTGAAGCCGCGCTGCACCAATCGCAAAAGCTCGAAGCCATCGGCCAATTGACCGGTGGCGTGGCTCACGACTTCAACAATTTGCTGACGATCATTCGCTCGTCCGTGGATTTTCTGCGCCAGCCAGGGCTGTCCGAGGAACGCCGCCGGCGCTACCTCGGCGCCGTCTCCGACACCGTCGAGCGGGCCAGCAAGCTCACCAGCCAGTTGCTTGCGTTCGCCCGCCGCCAGCCGCTGAACCCGGAAGCCTTCGACCTGAGCCGGCGCGTGCAAAATATCGGCGAGATGCTCGAAAGCGTCACCGGTTCACGCATTCATGTGCAGGTCGAAGTGCCTGGGCGTCCCTGCCATGTGTGTGTCGACGCCAGCCAGTTCGAGACTGCGCTGATCAACATTGCCCTCAACGCACGCGATGCCATGGGTGGCCAAGGCACCCTGACCCTGCGCGTCGCGTGCGTCTCAGCGCTGCCGCGCATCCGTGGCGATGCCCCAGTCCAACAGCCGTTCGTGACGGTGTCCCTCACCGACACGGGCACGGGCATCCCGCGTGAGACGTTCGAGCGTATTTTCGAACCGTTCTTTACCACCAAGGCCGTCGGCAAAGGCACCGGGCTGGGCCTGTCCCAGGTGTTCGGGTTTGCCAAGCAGTCCGGCGGTAACATCGAAGTGGCCAGCACCCTGGGCCAAGGCACGGTGTTTACCCTCTACCTGCCCGAGGTGGAAGCGCCGGTCGCCCAGCACACGGCGCCGGACCCGGCACACAGCCCACTGCGGGACATGGCCATGGGGCATATCCTGATCGTCGAAGACAACCTCGAAGTCGGCCGTTTCGCCAACCAGATCCTCCAGGACCTGGGCTACCGGACCACCTGGGCTACCGATGCCGAACAGGCACTGGCGCTGGCGGGTGAGGACGCGATGGCCTTCGACGGCATCTTTTCGGATGTGGTGATGCCCGGCATGACCGGCGTGGCCATGGCCAAGCTGCTGCGCCAGCGACGGCCGGACTTGCCGGTGGTGCTCACCTCAGGCTACAGCGAAGAGCTGGCCGACAGTGGCTATGAGGGCTTCGAATTCCTGGCCAAGCCCTATTCCGCCGATCAGGTGGCATGGACGCTGGCCAAATCGATGCGCCGGGACTGAGCCCTACTCCGCCACGCCCCACTCCGCCACAGCCACTTGGTTACGCCCCATGGCCTTGGCGCGATACAGCGCCTTGTCTGCGCTGTTCATCAAGCTGTGCAGATCCTGATCGGGGCTGCGTACAAGGGCCACGCCGAGACTGGCCGTCAGGCCCTGCACCGGCTCGACCGTCAGGCCGGAAATCGTCTTGACCAATTGCTCGGCGATATCGCGCGCGGTTTCCAGCGACGTGTTGGGCAGCAACACCGCAAACTCTTCGCCGCCGAGGCGACCATACACATCCGAATGGCGAAACGATGCACTGATCACCCCACCAATCTGCCGCAGCACGTGGTCACCGGCCTGGTGGCCGTAGGTGTCGTTGACGCTTTTGAAATGGTCCATGTCCATCATCAATGCGCACACCGGCTGCTGGTTATCGCGACATTGCGCATACCGCTGCTGCGCGTGTTCGAAGAACGCACGGCGATTCATCAGCCCGGTCAGTTCATCAGTCTGGGCGGCCCGTGTGGAGGCGTTATGGGCGCGTTCCATTTGCCGGGTCAGGCGAAAGGCCTTTTCCAGGGCGTCGGAAAATTTACGCGTAGCGCTGACCACGAAGGTTGAAAACACCAGCACTGCGATCGCCACGCCCACTTGCATCAGGGTCGGCTGAAACAGCAACCACAGCGTACATGGCAATAACACCAAGGCCATGGCGCCCAGGGTCATGTAGCGATAGGCCGAATAACACGAAACCGCACTGACCGACATGCCCACCGTAAACAACATCACCAGCACCTGGGACACACGGTCGTCGGGGGGCATCACCGCCAACGCGCCCATGCCCCAGATCCCGGCCGACAACATCAACGTGACCGCATAACGTCGTTCCCAGCGTGCGGGCGTGCGGTCGATATCAGGGCAACGAAACCAGTCCATGAACATTTTCAGGCGCAACAGTGAGGACACCGACAACGCCACCAACCAGATCAGCATGACCTGGTGGTTGAAGCGGTCCCAACACAGCCAGCAGAGCATGGCGGCGCCGAGGAAACTGCCGAAGATCGCGGCGAACGATTGGCGAAACAGCTGGTGCAAACGGTCCGTTCGCACCTGCTCTTCGATCACGCAATCCGGGTCCAGCCCATGCCCAAGGTTGCTCATGAAGTCAGCCTGCTTCGATTGCCATGATAAAGCCAGCATTGTGGCATCCGGCCAGCAGCTGGGACAACCGTCTCTCCGATGCCAGAGCCCTCAAAGCCCTTCAGGACGCAAAATCAACACCCCCAGCGGCGGCAAATTCAACGACAGCGACACCGGTTGCCCATGGCGCGGTTCTTCCTGGGTGAACACGGTGCCCCCATTGCCGTAGTTGGAACCGGCGTAGGTGTCGGCATCACTGTTGATCACCTCGCTCCAACGCCCGGCAAACGGTACGCCAACGCTATAAGCTTCGCGCGGCACCGGGGTGAAGTTAGCCACTACCAGGACCGGCCGGCCCTCCTTGCTCCAGCGCAGCCAGGCATAGACGCTGTTGATCGCGTCGTCGCCGATCAGCCACTGGAAGCCCTGGGGTACATCGTCCTGTTCGTGCAGCGCCGGCTCCTCGCGGTACAGGCGGTTCAGGTCACCCACCAGCTTCTGCACACCTTTGTGCTCGGCGTACTGCAACAAGTACCAGTCCAGTTGCTGGTCGTGGTTCCACTCACGCCACTGGCCGAACTCACAGCCCATGAACAGCAGTTTCTTGCCGGGGTGCATCCACATGAAACTCAGGTAGGCCCGCAGGTTGGCGAACTTCTGCCAGCGATCGCCGGGCATCTTGTCGATCAGCGAGTGTTTGCCGTGCACCACTTCGTCGTGGGAGATCGGCAGGATAAAGCGCTCGGACCAGGCATACACCAGGCCGAAACTCAGTTCGTTGTGATGGTGGGCGCGGTACACCGGGTCTTGCTGGATGTAATGCAGCGAATCGTGCATCCAGCCCATGTTCCATTTGTAGCTGAAACCCAGGCCGCCCTGTTGGGTGGGCTGGCTGACGCCTGGCCAGGCGGTGGACTCCTCGGCGATCACCAGCGCCCCTGGCGCCTCCAGTGCGACCACATCGTTCAAGTGGCGCAGGAAGTCGATGGCTTCCAGGTTCTCCCGACCGCCATGGCGGTTGGGCACCCATTCGCCGGCCTTGCGGGAATAGTCGCGGTATAGCATCGACGCCACCGCATCCACTCGCAGCCCATCGACGTGAAAGTGCTTGAGCCAGTGCAAGGCCGAAGCCAGCATGAAGCCATGGACCTCGGTGCGCCCCAGGTTGTAGATCAGGGTGTCCCAGTCCTGGTGAAAGCCTTCCAGGGGGTTGGCGTATTCGTACAGCGCCGTCCCGTCGAATTGCGCCAAGCCATGGGCATCGGTAGGAAAATGCGCCGGCACCCAATCCAGGATCACCCCGATATCCGCCTGGTGCAGGGCATTGACGAAATAGCCGAAATCCTCCGGCGAACCGAATCGGGCGCTCGGCGCGAACTGCGACAACGCCTGATAGCCCCAGGAGCCGCCGAACGGATGTTCCATGATCGGCATCAACTCGACATGGGTGAAGCCCAGTGACTGCACATAGGGAATCAACCGCTCGGCCAGTTCACGCCAGCCGTATTGGCGGGCTACTTCGCCCGCCTCGTCCAGCTCGCATTGCCAGGAGCCCACATGCAGTTCGTAGATCGACAACGGGGCGCTGCTCTTCTGCCGTTCGCTGCGTGACTGCATCCACGCCTGGTCCTGCCAGTCCACCTGCAAGGGGGCGGCGACTTTGGATGCCGTGTCCGGCGGCAGCTGGGTGGCCAGGGCCATGGGGTCGGCCTTGAGTGGCAGAATCCCGTGGGCGCCGAGTATCTCGAACTTGTACGCCGCGCCCGGTTGCAGGCGTGGAATAAAGATTTCCCATACGCCCGAGGGATGGCGCAGGCGCATCGGGTGGCGGCGGCCGTCCCAGATGTTGAAATCGCCCACCACCGATACGCGCCGGGCATTCGGTGCCCACACGGCAAAACGCACGCCCTGCACACCATCGACCGTGGTGACCTGGGCGCCCAGGCAACTGCCCAGGTCACGATGATTGCCTTCGGCAAACAGGTACAGGTCCATTTCCCCGAGGAGCAACTGGCTGAAACTGTAGGGGTCTTCGGTGATCTGTTCACCACCGGCCCAGTGGATTTTCAGCAGGTAGGCCTGGCGGGTGCCGAACTGCCCGACAAACAGCCCCGGCACCTGGGTCTGATCCAGGCTGCCGATCGGCTCGCCGCTATCACGGCTCAGTACCTGGACACTCAGGGCCTGCGGCAAAAATGCGCGGATAAATTGACCCCCTTGCTCGTCATCGTGCGGTCCCAGGATCGAGAACGGGTCCGGGTGCTCGGCGCGCACCAGCGCTTCGACGTCCCTGGACGCCGGCATTGCAGTCAACTTGGGCTGCAGCGGTTCTTTGTGCGTATAACTCATGACATCTCTCCACCGCGTGCATTTTTCGATATAGGTACAAGCCCATTGAGCAAGCTGTGCAGCCCCTGCAAGGGCACCGGCAACCAGCTCGGGCGGTTTTCCGCTTCGTAGGCTACTTCGTACGCGGCCTTCTCCAGGCTGAACAACGTCAGCGCTGCATCCTGGCCACCGGCATCCTGCCAGTCATGCGCCAGTGTAGACGTCGCCACCTGATAAGCCTCGGTGAACGCTTGCCTGGCCTCTTTGAGGTAGCGATCGGTCACGCGTTTGCGCGCCTGCTCGGCTTCAGGCGAGTTATCCACGCCTTGCCCCTGCACACTCAGGGCCATCGCCGCCGCGTAATCAAAGGAGCGCAACACGCCGCTCACATCTTTGTAGGGGCTGTGCTTGCCACGCCGTTCATGCAGCGGCCGCGCCGGTTCCCCTTCAAAATCGATCAGGAACGCATCCCCCTTGACCACCAGCACCTGGCCCAGATGCAAATCGCCATGCACGCGAATCCGCAGCCCGCCCGCAGTGGCTTTCGCCAGCGCCTGGACATGCCCGGCGATGGCCTTTTTCTGCGCCAGCAGTTCACTGACCAACGCCTGGTCGGCGGGGTTCAACTGTTGTTGATGAAGCTTGAGCAATTGCAGCGCACGCTCGATTTGTGCGCCGACATCCTTGGCCCAGGCCTGGGTGTGCTTGAGCGTGGTGGCTTCAGGCTTGAAGTCTTGGTTGGCGGTCGGCTTGGCCAGTACCTGGTGCATTTCACCCAGGCGTTGCCCCAGCAAACCGGCGAAATCCTTGAGTTCGCCGAGCGCGTTGTAATGCTGCTCCTGTTCGGACACGGCCTGAGCCAGCTCATCGCGAAGCGCCCGCTCCAGGTTGTTTTGCGTCCAGGCCCAGGCATCGCCCTGGTTACTCAAATAGCCTTGGGCGATCATCAACAGGTTGTCCTGGCCTTGGCTATCGCGGCGGATCACCGAGCCCAACAGCGGCGAGATATTGGGGTAGTTGGCGGCCGTCAGGTAAGCACTCATCTCCAGTTCCGGGTGCACGCCGCTGCTGACCTTGCGGATCAGCTTGAGCACCAGGTGTTCACCCACCACCACCGAGCTGTTGGACTGCTCGGCCGAGAGATAGCGCACCTCGGCGCTCTCCGTCAGCCCCAGGCTGCCCAGATGCTCGGTGGCTTCGAACCGCAGATCGCCTTCTGCGGTATTCAGCACCGAACCGGCCTGCAACCCCTGGATCACGGCGCGCACAAAGTGCTCAAGGCTGAACGCGTCGGTCACCAGCCCGACCTGACGCGCCCGGCGTACGCGGGCCATGGCCAGTTGCTGGGGCAAGGCGCTGGTGAACTGGTCTTCGGGCAAGAAGCCGAACGGCAACTGGTAACGGCTGACCTGGCCGCCACTGGTCACGTCGATTTCGCTGAGGAGTACAGGGTGCGCGGGATCGCCGAAACGTACGCCATAGGCAATATGCACACGGTCGATGGTCGCGTCCTTGCCGGCGAACCAACGCCGCTTGGGCAACCAGGTCGGCAACGCGGTCTGTTCCAGGGTGGTGCGACACGGTTCTTCGAGTAATTCTTCCATGCGTTTTTTCAGTACCAGGGTGGTGAAGTCGGGCATGCTTTGCGCAGGTTCCACATGCCAGCTGGGCATCTGGTTTTGCGCCGCCAGCACGAACCAATAGAAGCCATAGGGCGCCAAGGTCAGCAGGAAATGCAGTTGGCCGATGGGCGGGAACGCGTTGCCCCCGAGCATCTCCACCGGCACCATGCCGGCGAACGCCGACAGGTCCAGCTCGGCGGCCTGGGCGCTGCGTGACACGTTGGCCACACACAGGATGATTTCGGTACGCCCGTCTTCCCCCGTGTATTCACGGGTGTAGGCCAGAATGCGGCGGTTGCTCGGCGAGAGCATTTTCAAGCTGCCCCGGCCGAACGCCTTGGACTGCTTGCGCACCGCCAACATGCGCCGGGTCCAGTTCAGCAATGAATGCGGGTCTTGGGTCTGGGTTTCGACGTTGACCGAGAGGTAGCCGTATTGCGGGTCCATGATCGGCGGCAACACCAGGCTGGCCGGGTCGGCACGCGAGAACCCGCCGTTACGGTCGATGGACCACTGCATGGGCGTACGCACCCCGTCGCGGTCGCCGAGGTAGATATTGTCACCCATGCCAATTTCATCGCCGTAATACAGGGTCGGCGTGCCGGGCATCGACAGCAGCAGGCTGTTGAGCAACTCGATCCGGCGGCGGTCGCGCTCCATCAGCGGCGCCAGGCGCCGACGGATCCCCAGGTTGATCCGCGCACGACGGTCGGCCGCGTAGTAATTCCACAGGTAGTCACGCTCTTTGTCGGTGACCATTTCCAGGGTCAGCTCATCATGATTGCGCAGGAAAATCGCCCACTGGCAATTGGCGGGGATCTCCGGGGTCTGGCGCAGGATATCGGTGATGGGGAAACGGTCTTCCTGGGCCAGTGCCATGTACATGCGCGGCATCAGTGGAAAGTGAAAGGCCATATGGCATTCATCGCCGTCATCGCCCGTTTGTTCGCCGAAGTAAAGCTGCGTGTCTTCCGGCCACTGGTTGGCCTCCGCCAGCAGCATGCGGTCAGGGTAATGGGCGTCGATTTCCGCACGGATCTGCTTGAGCACCGCGTGGGTTTCGGGAAGGTTCTCGTTGTTGGTGCCATCGCGCTCGATCAGGTAGGGAATGGCGTCCAAGCGCAAGCCATCGATACCCATGTCGAGCCAGTACCGCATCACCGACAGCACCGCCTTCATGACTTGCGGGTTATCGAAGTTCAGGTCGGGCTGGTGGGAGTAAAAACGGTGCCAGAAATACTGGCCGGCGACCGGGTCCCAGGTCCAGTTGGACTTTTCGGTGTCGAGGAAAATGATTCGGGTGCCATCGTATTTCTGGTCGTCATCGGACCACACGTAGAAATCCCGCGCCGCCGAACCCGGCTTGGCCTTGCGCGCACGCTGGAACCAGGGATGCTGGTCGGAGGTGTGGTTGATCACCAGCTCGGTGATGACCCGCAACCCGCGTTGATGCGCTTGAGCGATAAAACGCTTGGCGTCGGCCAGGGTGCCGTAGTCACTGTGCACGCCTTGGTACTCGGCGATATCGTAGCCGTCGTCGCGGCGTGGCGAGGGGTAGAACGGCAGCAGCCAGATCGTGTTGACGCCCAGGTCGGCGATGTAGTCAAGCTTGTCGATCAGCCCGGCAAAGTCGCCGATGCCGTCGTTATTGGCGTCGAAAAAGGATTTGACGTGAACCTGATAGATCACCGCGTCCTTGTACCACAGTGGGTCTTTGATGAACGTCGCGGAACTGGGTCTCTTCGCCATTGGAAACTCCTGAATAGGCTATTTGTGCAGGCCGGATCCCACAGGACTCAAGCAACGCTGATGCGCCAGATGCCGAACGGCATATGCGGTTCAAGCCGCGTCCACTGGGTCTTGCCATACCAGGTCCAGCGATGGCCGCTCATCAGGTCTTCGCCCTGGGTCTGGGCGTCGTCCGGCAGGCCCAGCTCCCACAACGGCAGTTCGAAGTGCGCTTCCTGGGCGTTATAGGGGTCAAGGTTGACCGCCACCAGGATGAAGTTGTCGCCCTCCTCAGTGCGCTTGCCGAAGTACAGGATGTTGTCGTTCCAGGCGTTGTACAGTTTCAAACCCAAGTGCGTATGCAATGCCGGGTTCTGGCGACGGATGCGGTTGAGTTGGGCGATCTCGGCGATGATGTTGCCGGGCGCGGTGAAGTCCCGTGGGCGGATCTCGTACTTCTCGGAGTCCAGGTACTCTTCCTTGCCCGGCACCGGCGCGGCTTCACACAACTCAAAGCCCGAATACATGCCCCACAACCCCGAGCCCATGGTGGCCAGCGCGGCGCGGATCAAAAAGCCGGGGCGGCCGGATTCATGCAGGAAGCCGGGGTTGATGTCCGGCGTGTTGACGAAGAAGTTCGGCCGATAGCACTCGCGCCATGGCGATTGACTCAACTGCGTGAAGTATTCGCTCAGCTCGGCCTTGGTATTACGCCATGTGAAATAGGTATAGCTCTGGGAATAACCGACCTTGCCCAGGCGCGCCATCATCGCCGGCGTGGTGAACGCTTCAGCCAGGAAGATCACCTCGGGGTACTGGGCGCGCACGTCGCTGATCAACCATTGCCAGAACGGCAGCGGCTTGGTGTGCGGGTTATCCACGCGAAAGGTCTTTACGCCCTCTTCCACCCAGCCCACCACAATGTCGCGCAGCTCGGTCCAGAGGCTAGGGATCGCATCGGCGGCATAGAAGTCGACGTTAACGATGTCCTGGTATTTTTTCGGTGGGTTCTCGGCATATTTGATCGTGCCGTCCGGGCGCCAGTTAAACCAGCCCGGGTGCTGCTTGAGCCACGGATGGTCCTGGGAGCACTGGATGGCGAAGTCCAGCGCAATCTCCAGGCCATGCTCGGCAGCCGCCTGGACCAGGCGGCGGAAGTCGTCGCGGCTGCCCAATTGCGGGTGAATCGCCTCGTGGCCGCCGTCTTCACTGCCAATCGCGTAGGGGCTGCCAGGGTCATCGGGGCCTGCCGTCAACGCGTTGTTCCGACCCTTGCGGTGGCTGCGACCAATCGGATGGATCGGCGGGAAGTACAGCACGTCAAAGCCCATGTCCTGGATCATCGCCAGGCGTGAGTGCACATCGTTGAACGTGCCGTGACGCGCCGGGTCGTCGGTGATCGAGCGGGGAAACAGCTCGTACCAGCTGGCGAATTGAGCCCGCTCGCGCTCCACGTCGATCGGGTAGATCTTACTGATGCTCAGGTAGGCGCGATGGTCGGCCTGGGTCATCAGGTGTGCACTGTCTTCGTGCAGGAACTGCGCGACCTGCTCGGTTTCCAGCAAGCCGGAGAGTTCGTGATGCAGCAGCATCAGGCGGTCACGCAGCTCATTGTCACTGCGTTCGGCGGCCTGCAGCACCAGGCTGCGGCCCTCCTGCAACTCGAGGCTGACCGGCACCCCGGCCTCATGCTTCTTGCGCAGTTCATAGCAAAAGCTGGCGAAGGTATCGATCCAGGCTTCGATGCAAAATTCGTGGGGGCCTTGGGTCGTGACGGTGAACGCGCCTTCCCAGCCGTTGTTGCCGACATCCGTCATCACCACGCTGTGCCAACTCTGCTCATCCAGGGCGCGCCAGCGGATCAGCACCGCAAGCTGGTCATGGCCGTCGGCAAACACCTTGCTGGTGACGTTGACGCGCTGTCCGACCACGGCTTTCACGGCAAACTCGCCGCCGTCGATCACAGGTGTGGTGCTCTCAATCGCGATCCGGGGCAATAACAGCGCCTGGGACAGCGGTAATCGGGAATCTTCTGGAGCCTGTATTTCAGCAGTCATCGAGCTTCTCCCCCTAACGCCCTGTGGACGCGCTTGTGTGCTTGATCCAATGGCCAGACGCCCAGTGCTCAACCTGGATCGGGCCGTCATAGGTCCGAGCCTGGGCCAGTGTTAAAAGTTCAGGCGGATATGCCGCCATCGGGCGGGGAATCAATTCGCCCGGGTGGCTGTCCACCGATAGAGCAAAGCACAAAGGAGGCCACACCGATGACTATCCCGATCCCGGCGGAAACCCCGGACCCGAATATCGACAAACCGACCCTGCCGCCGACAGAGCCGGAGCCGATCCCGGAGAAAGAACCCCCGGAAACCCAGCCGCCGCCGGTGGAAGAACCGCCGACCACCATGCCGCCGGTAATCGTCAGTCCTTCTCCAACAGCTTGACGATCCGCGGCATGATGCTGAACACCGCCAGGGCCAACAGCGTACTGAGCACCGCCGTGGACTCACGCCCCATTCCCGCCGCCACGCCAATCGCGGCGGTCATCCACAGGCCTGCGGCGGTGGTCAGCCCTTTGACGTGCTGGCCCTCCTCATCTTCCTTGCCCTTGAGAATGGTGCCGGCCCCCAGAAAGCCAATCCCCGCAATGACCCCCTGCAGTACCCGGCTCATGGCGTCCGCCTGGCTGCCGGACATCTGCGGCACCAGCACGAACAAGGCCGCGCCCAAGGCCACCAGCATGTGAGTGCGGACCCCGGCCGCCTTGCCTTTTTGTTCCCGTTCAAAGCCGAGGATGCCCCCCAGGATCGCGGCAATCACCAGCCGTACAGTGACTTGGGTGAGCTGCCTGGCATCGCCGATATCGGCGAACTCGGCCAACAGGGTGCGCCACACTTCGTGCAACCACGTGTCCATTAAGCTTGTCCTTTTTTTATGATGGTTACCGGATGGACAGCAGCGACCGCCAGTCAGTTGCCTTGAACCCCAGGCAAACCGCTAGCCCTAAATGTTATCCGGGGTAAAAAAAAGGAAATCAGCATGCCCGTCCGTATCGAACACCAGACCTGTTACTTCAAGATCGACGAAAGCGGCCAGGAGCAACGTCTCGACGCCGCCGACGTGACCGTGAGCACAGACAGCGCAAAGTCCATGTCCTATGTGCAACTCGATGACCGGCGCCTCTACATCACCGAAGCTGAGGCGGATGCCTTGACCGTCGCAGGCGCCCAGGATGGTCGCAAGCATGTGAAGGCGACGGATGATGATTCGGTGATTTGACTGATCCGCATCCAGCTGCGCTGAATCACCGCTGCACTGTGCATAGCACTGGGTGCAGCAGATTGTCGCAGACGTTGCGTCACAGCCCATCTGATCTGCTTTTTATCGCCATAGCTGAGTCTGTTATGCAAACAGCGCCACGCGCATAGTTCATTGGCCTGATGGAGGCTGATGAGCGAACGACCATGAGCGAAAGAATCCCTACCGTGGAAACCTTTGAGCCCATCCACCCAAAGAAGGTGAAGGCCAAATCCAGCGACAACCTGATCCATACCCGCAGCTTCACCGGCCTGTTCCGCACCTTGCGCATGGCCGGTGCGGGCTTTCTGTTCCTGGCGTTTTTCGGCACCGTGTGGCTGAACTGGGGTGGGCGCCAGGCGGTGCTATGGGACTTGGCGGAGAGTAAATTCCACATTTTTGGTGCGACCTTCTGGCCCCAGGACTTCATCCTGCTGTCGGCGTTGCTGATCATCTGCGCCTTTGGGCTGTTTGCCATCACCGTATTCGCCGGTCGTGTGTGGTGCGGCTATACCTGCCCACAGAGTTCGTTCACCTGGCTGTTCATGTGGTGCGAGAAGGTCACCGAAGGCGAACGCAACCAGCGCATCAAGCTGCAGGCGGCGCCCTGGAGTCTCAACAAACTGGCGCGGCGCTCGGCCAAGCACACCTTATGGCTGGGCATCAGTGTGCTGACCGGGTTGACCTTTGTCGGCTATTTCACACCGATCCGCCCCCTGGCCGCCGAACTGCTGAGTCTGCAAATGGGCGGGGTCAGTCTGTTCTGGGTGTTGTTCTTTACCGGCGCGACCTACCTCAACGCGGGCTGGCTGCGCGAAGCGGTGTGCATGCACATGTGCCCCTATGCGCGGTTCCAGAGTGTGATGTTCGACAAAGACACCCTGACCATTTCCTACGATGCGGCCCGTGGTGAACACCGTGGCCCGCGCAAACGCGAGGTCAAACCCTCCGACGTCGGGCTGGGCGATTGCATCGACTGCCAGCTGTGCGTACAGGTCTGCCCCACCGGCATCGACATCCGCGACGGCTTGCAAATGGAATGCATCGGCTGCGCGGCGTGCATCGACGCCTGCGATTCGATCATGGACAAAATGGGCTATGCCCGTGGCCTGGTCAGCTATACCTCTGAACACCAACTGCAAGGCGGCAAAACCCACCTGCTCAGGCCACGCCTGATCGGCTACAGTGCCGTGCTGCTAGTGATGATCGCCGCACTGGTGGTAGCCCTGGTGGGGCGGCCGATGGTGTCGCTGGACGTCACCAAGGACCGTGGCATGTTCCGCGAGAACAGCCAGGGCTTGATCGAGAACATCTACAGCCTCAAGGTCATCAACAAGACCCAACAGCGCCAGGACTACCGCCTGGAACTGGAAGACGCCGCAGGCTTTCAGCTGCAAGGCAAGACCGAGATCAGCCTGGCACCGGGGGAAATCAGCGATATACCGGTGTCGGTGGTCCTGCTGGCGGACAAACCGACAACCAGCTCGCAGACCCTGCGCTTCAAGGTGACGGACATCGACGAGCCCTGGATCCATAGCGCCGCCGATAGCCGCTTTGTGGCGCCGATGAACCGATGAAAACCCAGTGTTGAAACACTGGCACTGACTGCTGCGCTTTTGATCTGCTTTTGATCTGCTTTTGATTTTGATCTTAGGCGCCCCGTTAAACCACGCTGGCCGAACGCAGGCTTGAATCCGTGGGTAACCCGGCAGGACGCCGGGTTAGCCGCCCCGCGCCATGGATGGCGCGTGGCGGCGGCCCACGGATTCAAGCCTGTGTTCGGGCACACCGAGCCTGAGCGAGGTGCCGAGTGGTGGGGCAAAGCGTTTTTGGTTACTTTTGGCGCTCTTCCAAAAGTGACCCGCCGTAAGGGCGGAACCCTAAGCCGCCGTTACCGCAGCAATGGATATGTACACGACCCACATCCCGGTCGGCTGACAGACCGCCACGGGAGCAAGCTCCCTCGCCACAGGTTTCAACTTGGCACCGGGAGCAAGCCCCGTCCCACACCTTTAGCCGTGCTCATTCTAAAAAACCACCCAAGGCCCCCATGAAACGCTACGAAAAATTCGCCGACGACATCGCAGAACTGATCCGCACCGGCGTCCTCGGCCCCGGCCAGCGCGTCCCATCGGTGCGCTATGCCAGCCAGACCTACGGCGTCAGCCCATCCACCGTGTTCCAGGCCTACTACCTGTTGGAGCGCCGCGGGCTGATCCGCGCACGGCCGCGTTCGGGCTACTTCGTCAACACCCATGCCCCCCGCCCGTTTTCCGAACCGGTCGTGAGCGAACACGTGCACGAGTCCACCGAAGTGGATGTGAGCGAACTGGTGTTTTCGGTACTCGACTCCATCAAGGACCCGAATACCGTGCCCTTCGGCTCGGCCTTCCCCAGCCCCATGCTGTTCCCATTGCCACGCCTGGCGCGCTCCCTGACCAGCGCCAGCCGTGCGATGGACCCGCGCCTGGTGGTCACCGACATGTCGCCGGGCAACCCGCAACTGCGTCGGCAAATTGCCCTGCGCTACATGGTCGGCGGCCTGATGCTGCCCATGGAGGAGTTGCTGATCACCAACGGCGCCCTCGAAGCCCTGAACCTCTGCCTGCAAGCCGTGACCGAACCGGGCGACCTGGTAGCCATCGAGGCGCCCGCGTTCTATGCCTGCCTGCAAGTGCTAGAACGCTTGAAACTCAAGGCCGTGGAAATCCCCGTGCACCCGCGTGACGGCATCGACCTCAATGCCTTGTCACAAACCCTTGAGCGCTACCCGATCAAAGCCTGCTGGACCATGACCAGCTTTCAGAACCCCATGGGCGCGACACTGCCGCAAGCCAAGAAACAGGCGTTGGTGGAACTGTTGCGCAGCCACCAGGTGCCGTTGATCGAAGACGATGTCTACGCCGAGTTGTACTACGGGCAACAGCCGCCCAAACCGGCGAAAGCCTTCGACACCGAAGGCTTGGTGATGCACTGCGGCTCGTTTGCCAAGAGCCTGGCGCCGGGCTACCGCGTCGGCTGGGTGGCGGCCGGGCGCTTTGCACAGAAGGTCGAGCGCTTGAAGCTGATGACCTCGCTGTGCCCCTCCATGCCGGCGCAGGCGGCGATTGCCGACTACCTGCAACACGGTGGCTATGACCGACACTTACGTAAATTGCGCTACGCCCTGGAAGAACAGCAGAGTGCCATGCTGGCCGCCATCGCCCGCTACTTCCCCGCACAGACGCGGGTCAGCCAACCGGCCGGCGGGTATTTCCTGTGGCTGGAACTGCCGGAGCAGACCGATTCGCTCAAGCTGTTCCAGATGGCCTTGGCCCAAGGCATCAGCATTGCGCCGGGGCCGATTTTTTCGGCAACCCAGCGTTTCAGAAATTGTATCCGCTTGAATTACGGCAGCCCCTGGACCGAGGCTTCAGAGAAGGCCATGGAGACGTTGGGGCGTATTGTGCGCTCGTTCTAACGCCCGCCGCCCAAGTCGAGGAACGTCCCCGTGGTATAGGAAGCCTTGTCCGACAGCAGCCAGATAATCGCCTCCGCCACCTCATCCGGGCGCCCGCCACGGGCCATCGGGATACCGGACTCCAGCTTGCTGACGCGGTCCGGGTCGCCACTGAGGGCATGGAAGTCGGTGAAAATGTAGCCGGGGCGCACCGCATTGACGCGAATGCCCTCGCCCGCCACTTCCTTTGACAGGCCAATGGTGAAGGTATCCAGAGCGCCCTTGGACGCCGCATAGTCGACATACTCACCCGGTGAACCCAGCCGCGCCGCCACCGACGACACGTTGACGATACTGCCGCCCTGCCCTCCGTGCCTTGGCGACATGCGCAGCAGCGCGTGCTTGGCACACAGGATCGGGCCCAGCACGTTGGTTTTCATGATTTTCAGGATACGGAATTCGGACATCTCATCGACTCGCGACTTGTGCCCCACCGTACCGGCGTTGTTGACCAGCGCGGTGACACGCCCCAGCTCGGTATCCACGCGATGAAACAGTGCGATCACCTCATCTTCAATGCTGACATCCGCCCGCACGGCGATCGCCTGCGCCCCTAGCGCGCGGACCTGTTCCAGCACGCGCAGGGCCGCGGCTTCATCCGACTGATAGTTGATGCAGATGCGATAACCCTGCCGGGCAGCCAACAGTGCCGTCTCGGCGCCGATCCCTCGGCTACCTCCGGTGATAATGACGACTTTATCCATGGGTGCTGCCTCCTGATTCAACCAAACGTTTAGGGTTGAATCCAGAATACCTGTCACACCTCGTTCTTGTCAGGCGCTGCCGCGTCTTCGGCCCGCCGGATATCCGCCATGAACCTGTCGGCCGGTAACGGGTGGCCCAAAAAGTAGCCCTGCAGAGCGTTGCAGCCCAGGCGCGTCAGAAAGCTTTGCTGAACATCCGTTTCCACGCCTTCGGCAACGATTCGCAGCCCCAGGGCCTGGCCCAGCGCGACGATCGCCGAGACGATCGCCGCATCGTCGCTGTCGTGCTCCAGGTCACGCACGAACCCACGGTCGATCTTCAACTCGTTGGCCGGCAGGCGCTTGAGGTACATCAGGCTGGAATAGCCGGTGCCGAAGTCATCGATGGACAGGTCGACGCCCATGTCCGAGAGCTGCTGCAATACCGCCATACTGGCATCGGCGTCGCTCATCGCGGTGGTCTCGGTGATTTCCAGGGTCAGGCTGTTGGCCGGCAATTGGTGACGGGCCAGGGCGGCGGCCACACTCTTGACCAACCCGGCATGGCAGAACTGCAATGCCGACAGGTTCACCGCGATCCGCCAATCCTGATAGCCCTCGGCGCGCCAGAGGGCCATCTGCCGACAGGCTTCATTGAGCACCCAGTCACCGATGGGAATGATCAAGCCGGTCTTTTCCGCCAATTCGATAAAGGTGGCGGGCAACAACAAGCCCTGTTGCGGATGCTCCCAACGCAGCAAGGCTTCGGCACCCACCGCCCGACCACTGAGCGCATCGAATTTGGGCTGGTAATGCAGGCGCAACTGCTGCTGTTCGATTGCGTTGCGCAAGTCCTGCAACAACTGCAGTTGTTTGCGCGCATTGGTGTTCATCGAGACATCGAAGAAGCTGTAGCCATTCTTGCCCATGCCCTTGGCGTGATACATGGCGGCATCGGCGTTCATCAACAGGTCTTCGGGGCTATTGCCATTGCCCGGGAACAACGCGATACCGACGCTGGCGGAAATCTGCAGGTCATGCTCGGCCACCCTGAACGTCCGGTTGATCAGGTCGACCTGGCGCGCGGCCAGGCTCATGGCGTCGTCCGGTTGCATCAGTTGCACCAGCAGCACGAACTCATCGCCACCGATACGGGCCAGGGTGTCCTGGCTGCGCAGGTCTTCGCGCAAGCGTACACCCACTTCGCGCAGCAACTGGTCCCCCATGTGGTGGCCGAAGGCATCGTTGACCGGTTTGAAACCGTCCAGGTCGATAAACATCAACGCGAAGCAGCCACCTTGCTCGTTCACCGTCTGCATCGCTTGCTGGATGCGGTCGGAAAGCAACATGCGGTTGGGCAACCCGGTGAGCATGTCGTGCAAGGCCAGGTGGGTCAGTTCCTGGTTGGCCTGCGTCAGGGAGTCGGCCAGCACGGCGGTACGTGCCTCCAGGCGAGCATCTAGCAAGGAGGTCAACAAGGCGATGATCAGTACCGAGAGGCTGGTGACCAGCACCAGATTATCCAGGCCTTTGCCACTCAACCCCGACAATGCGGCGCCGCAATAACTGTCTTCGGGAAACTGGGCGGCCGCCATTCCGGTGTAGTGCATGCCGACGATGGCCACCCCCATGACCACCGCCGCGCCTGCGCGGGCCAAGCGGACATAGGGCGTATTGCGCCGCAGGTTGAAGGCGATCCACAACGCAGCGCCCGAGGCCACCACGGCGATCAGCAAAGACGCGCCAAACAGGCTGGGGTCGTAGTCGATACCCGGGGTCATGCGCATGGCCGCCATCCCGGTGTAGTGCATGCTGCTGATGCCCGCGCCCATCACCAACGCACCGAACCCCAGTTGCCAAACAGGCAGGCGTTGCTGGCTGACCAGCCACAGGGCAAAGCCGCTGGACAAGACCGCAATCAGCAACGATAGCGCGGTGATCTCGACGTCGAATCCCAATGCAAACGGCAGGCGCAAAGCCAGCATGCCGATAAAATGCATGGACCACACCCCCACGCCCATCGCCAATGCGCCGCCGGTCATCCATAAATACACCGCACGGCCCTGGGTGGTCGCGATGCGGCCGGCCATGTCCAGTGCGGTATAGGACGCCAGGATCGCCACGAACAGGGAGATCACCACCAAAGAGGGAGAATAACTACCGATGAGCATGGGTTTTCTCAGAACCGACGGGGCTGAAAAAAACCCGTACCAGATGGAAAAGGCGGCGATTGTAGCGAGAAAAATTATCGGCGGCTCGCTTAATCGTCAAAATGCCACTAGTGGCATTTGCCCCTGTAGGAGCGAGCTTGCTCGCGAAGAATTCACAGGCACCGCGTTCATTCAGGCAACCCGCGTTATCGTTGAGGTTTTTCGCGAGCAAGCTCGCTTCTACATTCCAGTCGCTCCAAAAAGCCGGCCGCCGGGGCCCCGTTACCGCAACAACGGTTCGGCCCCTATCAGTCCTTGCCCTCTGCCGACGTATGCCCATCCCATCCCCCGCCCAACGCCGCTATCAACTGCACACTCGCCACCAACCGAGTCTGCAGCAAGGTCAACACGGTGCGTTCATTACTCAAGGCTGTCGCCTGCACCGTGACCACATCCAGATAACCAATCAGCCCTGCCTTGTACTGGTTCTCGGTCAAGCGCAGCGATTCGCGGGCCGATTGCAGCGCTTCGTTGCTGACCACCGCCTCGTCTTCCAGCACCTTCAACTGCACCATGTAGTTTTCGACTTCACGGAAACCATCGAGCACCGTCTGGCGGTACTTGGCCACAGTCTCATCATAAGAAGCCACGGTACGGTCGACTTCCGCCGAGCGCTGGCCGCCATCGAACAGGGTCATGGCCAGTTTCGGCCCCACCGACCAGAAGCGGTTAGGCAGGCTGATCCAGTCAGCATAGGTGCTGCTGGAATAACCGCCCGCCAGACTCAGCGTCAAATCCGGGTAGTAAGCGGCTTTGGCCACACCGATATTGGCGTTGGCGGCGATTACCGAACGTTCAGCGGAGGCAATGTCCGGGCGACGCTCAAGCAACTGTGAAGGCACGCTGACCGGCACCTGCGGCAGCGTCGGAATGCTCTTGCTCACCGCCAGGTTGAAGTTGGCCGGAGCTTCGCCGATCAATACGGCGATGGCATTTTCCAGCTGCGCGCGCTGCCAGATCAGATCGATCAGGCTGGCCTGGGTGGTCTTGAGCTGGGTTTGCGCCTGGGCGATGGCCGCCTTGTCCGACACACCGGCGCGGTATTGGTTTTCGGTCATTTTCAGCGAGCGCTGGTAAGTCTCCAGCGTGGCTTGCAACAGACGGGTCTGTTCATCCATGACGCGCAGTTGCAGGTAGTCCTGCACCAGCTCTGACTGCTGGCTCAAACGCATCGCCGCCAGGTCCGCCGAGCTGGCCTCGGCGGTGGCTTCGTTGGCCTCCAGGCCACGGCGCAGCTTGCCCCACACATCCGCCTCCCAGCTCACCCCCAGTTGGGCGTTGAGGGTGTCGCGGATGCCGCTGCTGGAGCTGCTGAGGCTGGCGCTGCTGCTGCCGGTGCCCTGGCTGGCGCGGGTTTTCCCGACGCTCAAGTCAACCGTGGGGAAAAACGCACCGCGGGCGCTGCGCACCTGGGCCTGGGCCTGGCGAAAACGCGCTTCGGCCTGGGCCACGGTCTGGTTGGAATTATTCAGGCGTTCCACCAGCTCATTCAGTTGGCGATCACCGTACAACTCCCACCAGGCCCCACGGGCCAGGGCGTCGCTGGGGGTCGCCTGGCGCCAGCCCTGGGCTTGCTTGAATTGCGCGGGCTCGGCAACGTCCGGGCGCTTGTAGTCCGGGCCGATGGCACAGGCGCTGAGCAAAGCGCCGCAGAGCACCAGGCCGGCCAGGCGGGAACCACGGGGCATGCTCATGGCCAATTGGGCAAAGGTTGAATCGGTCATAGCGCAGTGTCCAAGGCAGCATCGGTACGCACGCCGCGCCAGGCGTTGAAACGGTGGCGCGCGCGGTCGAGATAGAGGTAGACCACCGGAGTGGTGTAAAGGGTCAGGATCTGGCTGAACACCAGCCCGCCGATGATCGTCAGGCCCAGAGGCTGGCGCATTTCCGCGCCATCGCCGGCGCCGAGCAGCAACGGCAAGGCACCGAGGATGGCGGCCAGCGTGGTCATCAGGATCGGCCGTAGGCGCAACAGGCAGGCGCTGCGAATCGACTCCAGCGGGCTCATGCCGTCATGGCGCTCCAGTTGCAGGGCCAGGTCGATCATCAGGATCGCGTTTTTCTTCACCACCCCGATCAACAGGAACAGCCCCAGCAAGGAGATCAGGCTGAATTCGCCGCCCAGCAAATAGATGGAGAGCAATGCGCCCACCCCCGCCGACGGCAAGGTCGACAGGATCGTCAGGGGGTGAATGTAGCTTTCATACAGAATGCCCAACACCAGGTACACCGCTACCAACGCGCCGAGGATCATGAACGGCTGGCCCTTCTGGGTCGCCGCAAACGCATCGGCCGTGCCGGCCATCTTGGCGATCACATCTTCCGGCAAACCGACCTTGGCCACCGCTCGTTCGATGGCGGCAGTGCCCTGCTCCACCGTCACGCCAGGCGCCAGGTCGAAGGCGATGTTTTCCGAAGCGAACTGGCCCTCGTGCCGCACGGTATCGGCGGCCAGGCTGTTTTCGTAATGAGCGATGGTGGACAACGGCACCCGCGCGCCCGTGGAGGTGATCACCTGCATCTGATTGAGGGTGATCGGGTCCTGGGCATATTTCGGGTTGACCTCCATCACCACCTGATACTGGTTGAGGCTGTCGTAGATGGTGGAAATCTGCCGCTGGCTGTAAGCATTATTCAGCACCGCCGTGACCATGCTCATGTCGATACCCAGGCGCTTGGCCTGGTCGCGGTCGACGATCAACGTCACCTGTGCGGCGCCACGGCCTTCACGGGCGTCGATGGCCGTCAGTTCCGGCAGTGAGTGGAACGCCGCCACCACTTTCGGGAACCACTCGCGCAACGCGGCCAGATCCCCGCTTTGCAGGATGTAGGAATACTGCGCACTGCTCTGGTCACGGCTGCCGCCAAATTGCAGGTCCTGGTCGGCCATCAGGAACAGGCGCCCGCCCGGCACCAACGGTACATCCTTGCGCAAACGCTCGATGACTGCCTGGGCCGAAATCTTGCGTTCGGCAATGGGCTTGAGGCGCACCAGCATCACCGCGTTATTGGTACCGTTGTTGCCGCCGATAAACCCGGCCACGCTGAGCACGGCCGGGTCCTTGAGGATGGCCTTGCGGAAGGTTTCCATCTTCGGCTGCATCACGCCGAACGACAGCCCGTCGTCACCGCGCACAAAACCGATCAACTGGCCGGTGTCCTGCTGCGGCATGAAGGTCTTGGGCACGACCACGTACAGCGCAATGTTCACCCCGACGGTGATCAACAGGCTCAGCAGCGTGAGGCGCCGATGACGCAACACCCAGTCCAGGCTGGTGGCATACGCCGCGACCATGCGGTCGTTGACCCGCTGGCTCCAGCGCTGCAAACCGGTCATGTGCCCTTTGACATGGGGCTTGAGCCAACGGGCGCAGAGCATCGGGGTCAAGGTCAGCGACACAACCAGCGAGACGATGATCGCCGAGGACAAGGTGATGGAAAACTCACGGAACAGGCTGGTGACGATACCGCCCATAAACAGGATGGACAGGAACACCGCCACCAGCGACACGTTCATCGACAACAAGGTAAAGCCGACTTCCTGGGCGCCCAGGTAGGCCGCTTTCATCGGCGGCACGCCGTCGTCGATATGCCGGGAGATGTTCTCCAGCACCACAATGGCATCGTCCACCACCAGCCCGGTGGCCAGGATCAGCGCCATCAGCGAGAAATTGTTCAGCGAAAAGCCGAACAGGTACATCACCGCAAAGGTCCCCACCAACGACACCGGCACCGCCAGGGTCGGGATCAGCGAGGCGCGGAAGTTACCCAGGAACAGGTACACCACCAGCACCACCAGGGCCACCGCAATCAGCAAGGTCATCTCGGCTTCATGCAAGGTGGCGGTGATCACCGGCGAGCGGTCCATGGCCAGGTTGAGCTTGACGCTGGACGGCAGCACCGCTTGCAAGGCCGGCAACTGGGCCTTGATCTGGCGCACCGTCTCGATGATGTTCGCGCCGGACTGGCGGTTGATCACCAGCAGCACCGCCGCATCATTGTTGAAGAAGCCGCTGTTGTAGCGGTCTTCCACGCCATCACTGATCTTGGCCACATCGCCCAGGCGCAGGGCAGCGCCATTCTGGTAGCGGATCAGCAGCGGCTCGTAGTCCTTGGCCTTTTCCAACTGGTCGTTGGCCTGGATCTGCCAGTTGCGTTCGCTGTCTTCCAGGGAGCCCTTGGGCCGGCGCTGGTTGGCATTGGCGATGGTGTTGCGCACGTCATCCAGGGCCACGCCATACTGGTCGAGGGCCTTGGGCTCAAGCTCGATACGCACCGCAGGCAGGGAGCTGCCACCGATCTGCACTTCGCCCACACCCGGCACCTGGGACAGGCTCTGGGACAGGATGGTCGAAGCCAGGTCGTACAGCTCGCCCTTTTGCAGCACATCGGAGGTCAGCGACAGCACCATGATGGGTGCCTGCGACGGGTTGATCTTCTTGTAGGTCGGCATGCTGCGCATGCCGCTGGGCAGCAGGTTGCGCGAGGCGTTGATCGCCGCCTGCACTTCCCGTGCGGCGCCGTTGATATCACGCCCGGAGTCGAATGCGAGGATCACCCGCGTAGAGCCCTGGCTCGACGAACTGCTCATGGTGGTAATGCCGGCGATCGCGCCGAACGAACGCTCCAGCGGCGTCGCCACGGTCGATGCCATCACCTCGGGGCTGGCACCGGGCAAGCTGGCCGACACCACGATCACCGGGAAGTCGATCTGCGGCAGCGGCGACACCGGCAACAGGTTGAAACTTACGCCGCCCAGCAACAGGATCGCCAGGCTCAGCAGCATGGTAGCGACCGGCCTGAGGATGAAAGGTCCGGACAGGTTCATGACTCAACCGGCTCCAGGCTTTGCGGCTCTTTGCGCCAGCGACGGCCAAGGCGGTCGAAGTACAGGTAGATCACCGGCGTGGTGAACAGGGTCAGGACCTGGCTCACCAGCAAACCACCGACCATCACCAGCCCGAGCGGCTGGCGCAACTCTGCACCGGAGCCGGTGGCCAGCATCAGCGGCACCGCGCCGAACAACGCGGCCAGGGTGGTCATCAGGATCGGCCGGAAACGCAAGAGCGCCGCCTGATAGATCGCCGTCTGTGGGTCCAGGCCCTGGTTGCGTTCGGCGTCGAGGGCGAAGTCGATCATCATGATCGCGTTCTTTTTCACGATACCGATCAGCAGAATGATGCCGATGATCGCGATCATGCCCAGGTCATTGCCGCTGAGCAGCAACGCCAGCAAAGCCCCCACGGCGGCGGACGGCAAGGTCGACAGGATGGTGATCGGGTGGATGTAGCTCTCGTACAGCACGCCCAGCACGATATACATGGTGACCACCGCCGCCAGGATCAGCAGCAAAGTGCTCGACAGCGACGCTTCGAAAGCCTGGGCCGCCCCCTGGAACTGGGTCTGCACGCCGATCGGCATGCCGATGTCCTTCTGGGTCTGGTTGATCAGCTCCACGCCTTTGCCCAAGGCGACGCCAGGGGCCAGGTTGAATGACATCATCACCGCCGGGAACTGGCCGATGTGGGCAATCGCCAGTTGGGCCTGGCGCTGTTCCACATGGGCCAGGCTCGACAGCCGCACCTGGCCGCCGTCGGTGGTTTTCACGTGGATCTGGTTCAGCGCCGCCGGGCCCAGGGTTTCACCGGACTGGGCCTGCAAGACCACGCGATATTGGCTGGCCTGGGTGTAGATGGTGGAGATCTGCCGCTGGCCGAACGCATCGTAGAGGGCATCGGTGATGGTCGACACGCTGACGCCCAGGCGCGAGGCCGCATCGCGGTCGATCACCAGGAACACCTGCAAGCCCTTATCCTGCAGGTCACTGGCGACGTCGGTAAGCTCCGGCAGCTGGCTGAGAGCGTGCACCAGTTTGTCACTCCACAGCGCCAGCAGCTCGGCGTCCGGTGAGGACATGCTGAACTGGTATTGCGTGCGGCTGACGCGGTCTTCGATAGTCAGATCCTGCACCGGCTGCATGAACAGGCGGATCCCCACCAGCTTGTCGATTTGCGGTTGCAGGCGTGTAATCACCTGGGCCGCGCTCAAGTTGCGCTGCCCATGGGGCTTGAGGTTGATCAGCAAGCGGCCGCTGTTGAGGGTGGCGTTGTCGCCATCCACGCCAATGTAGGACGACAGGCTTTGCACCGCCGGGTCAGCCAGGATGATCTTGGCCAATTCCTGCTGGCGCTGGCTCATGGCCGCAAAGGAAATCGACTGCGGCGCCTCGGAAATCCCCTGGATCACGCCGGTGTCCTGCACCGGGAAGAAACCCTTGGGCACCACCAGGTACAGGAATACCGTCAAGCCCAGGGTGGCGACGGCCACCAGCAAGGTCAGCGGTTGATGCTTGAGCACCCACTGCAATTTGCGCCCATAGGCTTCGATCAGCCAGTCGATCCAGGCGCCGCTGGCCTTGTAAAAGCGGCCCTGCTCGGCTTCCTTGGGTTCGCGCTTGAGCAAACGTGCGCACATCATCGGCGTGAGGGTCAGGGACACCACCAGGGAAATCAGGATCGCCACCGCCAGGGTAATGGCGAATTCACGGAACAGCCGACCGACCACATCGGCCATGAACAGCAGCGGAATCAGTACCGCGATCAGCGACAGGGTCAGGGAGACCAGGGTGAAGCCGATCTGCTTGGCCCCCTTGAGTGCCGCCGCCAGTGGCGTCTCGCCCTCCTCGATATAACGCGAAATGTTCTCCAGCATCACGATCGCATCGTCCACCACGAAACCGGTGGCGATGGTCAGGGCCATCAGCGTCAGGTTATTGATGGAGAAGCCCGCCAGGTACATCACGCCAAAGGTGCCGACCAGCGACAGCGGCACGGCGATCGACGGAATGATCGTGGCGCTGAAACGACGCAGGAACAGGAAGGTCACCATTACCACCAAGGCAATGGCGATGAGCAGTTCATGTTGCACGTCGGTGACGGAGGCACGGATGGTCTGGGTGCGGTCGGTCAGCACCGTCACATCGAGGCCGGCCGGCAGGTTGTCGGTGATGCTCGGCAACAGCGCCTTGATGCGGTCCACCACTTCGATCACGTTGGCGCCCGGCTGGCGCTGGATATTCAACAACACGGCCTGGTTTTCGTTGGCCCAGGCGGCCAGACGCTCGTTTTCGGCGCCGTCGACGATCTGTGCCACGTCTTTCAGGCGCAGCGGCGCGCCATTGTTGTAGGCCAGGATCAGTTCGGCATATTGCTGCGGCGAGACCAACTGGTCGTTGGCGTCGAGCATCGACACACGGGTCGGCCCGTCGAAGTTACCCTTGGGCTGGTTGACGTTGGATGCGGCGATCAGGGTGCGCACGTCCGACAGGTTCAACCCGTTGGCCGCCAGCGCTTCAGGGTTGACCTTGATGCGCACGGCCTGGCGCTGGCCACCGGCGATGCTGACCATGCCGACACCGCTGATCTGCGCGATTTTCTGCGCCATGCGTGTATCGACCAGGTCATTGAGCTTGGGCAGCAACATGGTCTTGGAGGTGATGGCCAGGGTCAGTACCGGAGTGTCCGCCGGGTTGACCTTGTTGTACACCGGCGGTGCCGGCAGATCCTTGGGCAGCAGGTTGGTGGCGGCGTTGATCGCGGCCTGTACCTGCTGCTCGGCGACATCCATATTGATGTCGAGGTTGAAACGCAGGGTCAGCACCGACGCGCCGCCGGAGCTGGTGGATGCCATCTGGGTCAGGCCGGGCATCTGGCCGAACTGGCGCTCCAGGGGCGCGGTGACGGCGCTGGTCATCACGTCCGGGCTGGCGCCGGGGTACAGGGTCATCACCCGGATGGTCGGGTAGTCCACCTGGGGCAGTGCCGATACCGGCAGCAAGCGATAAGCGATGATGCCGGCCAGGACAATGGCCAGCATGCTCAGGGTGGTGGCGACCGGGCGAAGGATAAACAGCCGCGACAGGTTCATGAACCGACCTTTTGCGCCTTGCCGGCGTCAGCACCGGTCTTCTCCTTTGCTGCGGGTTTGCCTTGCAGGTGCTCGGTCGGGGTCGTCGGCACTTCGCTGCTGTCGTTGACCACTTCGATTTCGCTGCCATCCTTCAAGCGGTCGGTGCCTTCCAGCACCACACGGTCACCGGCGACCAGACCTTCCTTGATCACCGTGTTGTCGCCATCGGAATCACCGACCACCAACGGCTGCATCTTGACCTTCTTGTCGCCGTCGAGCTTGTAGACAAAGGTGCCGTTATTGCCGAACTGGATCGCGGCGGACGGAGCCAGCACCACGTTGTGCAGGGTGTCGGCCAGCAGGTGCACATTGACGAACTGGTTGGGGAACAGCGCCTGATCCTTGTTATCGAAGCGCGCCTTGAACTTCAGGGTGCCGGTGGTGACGTCGATCTGGTTGTCGAGGCTCTGCAACACACCGACGGCCTGTTTCTTTACGTCGCCACGGTCCCAGGCTTCCACGGGCAACTTGTTGCCGGCGTGAAAGCGGGCGAGCACGGTGTCGAGGGTGTTTTCCGGCAGGGTGAAGACCACGCTGATCGGCTGGGTTTGAGTGATCACTGCAAGGAAGGTGGTGTCATTGGCGGACACCAGGTTGCCCACGTCGACCTGACGCAAGCCCACTCGCCCACTGATGGGGGCGCGGATCTTGGTGAATTCGAGGTTGAGTTTGGCGTCGTCTACCGCGCCCTGGTTGGTCTTGACCGTGCCCTGGTATTGCAGGACCAGCGCTTCGGCAGTGTCCAGGGTTTGCTTGGCAATACTGTCCTGGGCATACAAGTCGCGATAACGCTGCACATCGACCTGGGCGTTTTTCAACTGGGCCTGGTTCTGCAACAGCGTGCCCTGGGCCTGAAGCAAGGCGTTCTGGTAACTGCGCGGGTCGATTTCCGCCAAAAGGTCGCCGGCCTTGACCATCTGCCCTTCTTCAAAGGCAATCTTCACCAACTCACCGCCCACCCGGCTGCGTACATTGATGGTATTGAGCGCGGTGACCGTGCCCAATGCCTTGTAGTACACCGGGAACTCCCCCTGCACCGCCGGCGCCACGCGAACCGGGATCGGGCCGGTGGAGCCGCCAAAGCCAGGTCGCATCATCCCCGACTTGCCGGCGCGGCCTTCCGACTTCGGTGCGGCGGCGTCCTTGTGGCTGCTGCCAGGCCAGAACTTCCAGCACAGGCCGGCGATGACCAGCAGCACAAACAGGCCGAACAACCAGCGGCGGGACTTATGGGGGGAGGATTGCATGGATTGATCAACCATTGGGCGCGAGAGCTTCTTCTTTGGGAGGCTGAAAGATAAGCACTGGGGCGCATTAAGAAAAGCGCCTTTACCGGCTATTTACCTTGGACTTACAAGTTTTAACTTCTGAGCTTAGTCGGCCCGCTATTTCGCTAAGCATCTGAGACGCAAATAAAAACGGCCTGGACTAGGCCAGGCCGCAAGCATGCATCACGCGTGTTACTGCAAAACGACAGTCACGCGCAGAAACAGTTACTTCAAAACAGCCAGGGCTGCTTCGTAGTTCGGTTCCTGGCCGATTTCGGAAACCAGCTCGCTGTGCAGCACGTTGTTGTTTTCGTCCAGTACCACCACGGCACGCGCGGTCAGGCTGCGCAGCGGGCCATCAACGATGTTCACGCCGTAGTCTTCGGAGAACGCAGCGCTGCGGAAGTCCGACAGGTTCTTCACGTTTTCCAGGCCTTCGGAACCGCAAAAGCGCGCTTGGGCGAATGGCAGGTCCGAGGAGATGCACAGCACGACAGCGTTGCTCAGGTCATTGGCCTGGGCGTTGAACTTGCGCACCGAAGTCGCGCAGGTCGGCGTGTCGACGCTTGGGAAGATATTCAGCACTTTGCGCTTGCCGGCGAAGGTCGCCAAGGTGACCTCCGATAAGTCAACGGCAGTCAGGGTGAAGTCTGGGGCCTGGGAGCCGACTTGCGGCAGTTCGCCTTCAACTTGCACAGGGTTACCACGAAGGGTGACTTGAGCCATGAACAGAATCCTTATGCTGGTTTATTGAAACGAATTCGAGAGGCGGAAGTTAACCACAAAGTCCCGTCGCTACCTACCGCCGTACACAAATTGTCATGTCGTGCCGTTGTGGTTTAATTGCGCGCTTTCGCCCGCCCCTCAAGGAACTCGTCGTTGATGAATCAGCCCGCCACCAAAGTCCTGGTCATTGGTTACGTCTGGCCGGAACCCCGTTCTTCTGCCGCAGGCGGGCATATGATGCAGATACTGGAGAGTTTTCTTACACAAGGTTGGGACATTACCTTCAGTAGCCCCGCCACCGTTGGCGAACATAAGGCTGACCTGTCGGCACTGGGCATTGCCGAACGCAACATCGAACTCAATAACAGCAGTTTCGATGACTTTATCCGCGAACTGGCCCCGGATATCGTGCTGTTCGACCGTTTCATGATGGAAGAACAGTTCGGCTGGCGCGTGGAAAAATGCTGCCCGGATGCCCTGCGCGTACTGGAAACCTCAGACCTGCAAAGCCTGCGCGACGCGCGCCATCAGCGTCTCAAGGAGCACCTCAAGGCTGACCCCGACGGTGATGACTTCAGCGCCCTGTTCTGCGCCGATTTGCAACCGGCGTTCCAAGGCATGGCCGACACCGACCTGGCCAAGCGCGAGATCGCCGCGATTTACCGCTGTGACATCAGCCTGATGATCTCCGACCTGGAAATCCGCCTGCTCACCGAGCAGTTCAAGGTGCCGGCGGCCCTGCTCCATTGGTGCCCGCTGATGATGGCACCCCCCACCGAGCCCTTTGCGCCCTTTGAAGACCGTGCGCACTTCCTCAGCATCGGCAACTTCCGCCACGCCCCGAACTGGGATGCGGTGCTCTGGATGAAAAACAGCCTCTGGCCGCTGATCCGCCAGCAATTGCCCGGCGTCCAGCTGCATATCTACGGCGCCTACACCCCGCCCAAAGCCACGGCCCTGCACAACCCAGCCCAGGGTTTCCATGTGATGAACTGGGCCGAAGACGCCTTGCAGGTGATGACCGCAGCGCGTATCTGCCTGGCGCCCTTGCGCTTCGGTGCCGGCATCAAAGGCAAACTGGCGGATGCCATGCTCTGCGGCACCCCAAACATCACCACGCCGATCGGCGCCGAAGCCATGGGCGACGAGCAACCCTGGCCCGGCATGATCGAGCAGAGTGCATCCGCCCTGGCTGCGGCAGCCGTGGCGTTGTATCAAGACCGCGAGCGCTGGACCCAGGCCCAGGAAAACGGCCGCCAGCTACTGGCCCGGCGCTATGATCAGAACGTCCACGGCCCGGCGTTGGTGGCGTGCCTGGAGGAGTGCCGCAGCCGGCTTGCGGCCCATCGACGGGATAACTTCACCGGCAGCATGCTGCGTCACCATGCCCATAAAAGCACCCAGTACATGTCCCAGTGGATCGAGGCAAAAAACCGCCTGCCTTAAACGCCGAGGCTGGCGGGGTTGCATGCAACGGGGCATTATCCTACGCAGCAACCACAATAAAGCGACGGCAGCATGACCCGAGCAACGCGAATCACCGACCCTTCCTACGAGCTGATGGACGACCACAACGGCCTGTCCATCATCTATCGCCAGCATGGCTTCCCCTGCCCCCTGGTGCGCTGGCACTTCCACAAGGAATACGAGCTGCACCTGATCGTCGCCAGCTCCGGCAAGGTGTTTATCGGGGACTATATCGGCAATTTCTACCCGGAAAGCCTGTTCCTCACCGGCCCTAACCTGCCCCACAACTGGATCAGCCAGGTGGAGGAAGACGAGGTGGTGCCCAAGCGCGACATGCTGGTGAATTTCACCGATGAGTTGCTGGAGAACGGCAGCCAGATCTTTACCGAACTCAAGACCTTGGCGCCGCTGTTGGAGCGGGCACAGTACGGCATCGAATTTCGCTGCAAAAAGACCATCGCCCAAGCCATGACCTTGATGCAACGTATCGAAGACGCCCAGGGCATGGCGCGCCTGGGGCACTTCTTCATCCTGCTGGAGGTGCTCAGCGCCTGCGAGGACTACCAGTTGCTCTCGGGCGTCACCACCCCGCAACTGGCGGATGAACACAGCATCGACCGCACCAACCGCGCGGTGGACTATATCTTTGCCCACTACGCACGCGAGCTGCCGCTGGAAGAAGTGGCGGACTACCTGGGGATGAAGCCGACCTATTTTTCACGGGTCTTCAAACAGGCCACCGGACGCACGTTTATCGAATTCGTCAATCGACTGCGCATCAGCAAATCCTGCGAACTGCTGGCCGACGGCGATAAAGCGGTGACGGATGTGTGTTTTGAATCCGGCTTCAACAACATCTCCAACTTCAACCGACGCTTTCAGCAGCTCAAGGGCATGACCCCGTCCCACTATCGGCGTTTGGCGGTGCAACGGTTGACTGAGCAGAACCTGGCCTGAAGCTTTCAGTCACCGGCCGCGAGTGCAAAAAAGTATCAGCCGAAGTGCTCCCAAGGATTTGTCACCTCCCCATTTCAAGGCTGTAATCAACGCACACTCTTCCTGACTCCCTGTGGGAAGACACAACAACAATAACTGTCCTTCTGTAGCCCTCTGGGCGCGGAAATGGAGTGCGCGATGAAGTTCACAGCAAAATCTCTGCTTGCCTTTACTTGCATGACCACCTGCATGACCCTCAGCGCCGTCAGCTTTGGCGCGCAAACCCTGACCATCGCCACCGTGAACAACAGCGATATGATCCGCATGCAAAAGCTCTCGAAAACCTTCGAGACCGAGCATCCGGAGATCAAGCTGAACTGGGTGGTGCTCGAAGAAAACGTATTGCGCCAACGCCTGACCACCGACATCGCCACCCAAGGCGGGCAGTTCGACGTGTTGACCATCGGCATGTACGAAGCCGCACTGTGGGGCGCCAAAGGCTGGCTGGAGCCGATGAAGGATCTGCCGGCGTCCTACGACCTCGACGACGTATTCCCTTCGGTGCGTGACGGCCTGTCGGTCAAAGGCTCGCTGTACGCGTTGCCTTTCTACGCCGAAAGCTCGATCACCTATTACCGCACCGACCTGTTCAAGGACGCTGGGCTGACGATGCCCGAACACCCCACCTGGACCCAGATCGGCGAATTCGCCGCCAAACTCACCGACAAGACCAAAGAGCAGTACGGCCTGTGCCTGCGTGGCAAAGCCGGTTGGGGCGAGAACATGGCGCTGATCACCACCCTGGCCAACGGCTACGGCGCACGCTGGTTCGATGAGAAGTGGCAGCCGGAATTCAATGGGCCTGAGTGGAAGGACGCGCTGACCTTCTACGTCGACAACATGAAGAAATCCGGTCCGCCCGGTGCGTCCAGCAACGGTTTCAACGAAAACCTGGCGCTGTTCAACAGTGGCAAATGCGCGATCTGGGTCGACGCCAGCGTGGCCGGCTCATTCGTCACCGACAAAACCCAGAGCAAGGTGGCTGACCACGTCGGCTTCACCTTCGCCCCCCACGAGAAAACCGATAAGGGCACGTCCTGGCTGTACTCGTGGAGCCTGGCGATCCCGACCAGTTCCAAAGCCAAGGACGCCGCCAAGGTGTTCACCAGTTGGGCCACCTCCAAGGAATACAGCCAACTGGTGGCCAAGACCGACGGCATCGCGAATGTGCCGCCAGGCACGCGCAAGTCGACCTACAGCGACGAATACATGAAGGCCGCGCCGTTCGCCAAGGTGACGCTGGAATCGCTGAAAGTCGCCGACCCGACCAAACCGACGCTCAAGCCGGTGCCGTATATCGGTATCCAGTTGGTGACCATTCCTGAGTTCCAGGCGATTGGTACCCAGGTCGGCAAGTTCTTCTCCGGTGCGCTGACGGGCCAGCAGACGGTGGACCAGGCCTTGACCGCAGCGCAGACCACCACCGAGCGTGAAATGAAGCGGGCCGGTTACCCCATGTAACCCAGGCATCTCACCGTCAAATGTGGGAGGGGGTTTGCCCCCTCTCACCCTGACCGCACTCCGATTCTCGCTCTGTACTGGCCTTGAATACCATGAATACACCCGCCAAAAACCGCCTGGCCAACCCCGGCTGGTTCCTCGTCAGCCCTTCGGTGGCCTTGCTGCTGTTGTGGATGATCGTACCGCTGGGCATGACCCTGTACTTTTCGCTGATCCGCTACAACCTGCTCTACCCCGGCGAAAACTCATTCGTGGGGTTGGAAAACTTCACCTACTTCATCACCGACTCGGGCTTCCTGCCCGGCGCGACCAATACCCTGCTACTGGTGGGCAGCGTACTGCTGATCAGCGTGGTGTTCGGCGTGCTGATCAGTGCCCTGCTGGAAGCCAGTGAGTTCTTCGGTCGCGGCCTGGTGCGGGTGATGCTGATCTCGCCGTTCTTCATCATGCCCACCGTCGGTGCACTGATCTGGAAGAACCTGATTTTCCACCCGGTCTCGGGGATTCTCGCCGCCGTGTGGAAGCTGTTCGGGGCCGAGCCGGTGGACTGGCTGGCGCACTACCCGTTGCTGTCGATCATCATCATCGTGTCGTGGCAATGGCTGCCCTTCGCCATTTTGCTGCTGATGACCGCCATGCAATCCCTCGACCAGGAACAAAAGGAGGCGGCGCGCCTGGACGGTGCCGGCGCCATTGCGATCTTCTGGCACCTGACCCTGCCCCACCTGGCGCGTCCGATTGCCGTGGTGGTGATGATCGAAACCATCTTCCTGCTCTCGGTGTTCGCCGAAATCTTCACCACCACCAACGGTGGCCCGGGCTACGCCTCGACCAACCTCGCCTACCTGATCTACAACCAGGCGCTGGTGCAGTTCGACGTGGGCATGGCCTCGGCCGGCGGCTTGATCGCCGTGGTCATCGCCAATATCGCGGCGATCATCCTGGTGCGGATGATCGGCAAAAACCTGACTGACAAGCCTTGAGGGCCGCGCCATGACGCTTCAACAATCCCGCCGCCTGCAAAGTGTGTTGCTCGGCACGCTGGCCTGGGCCATCGCGATCCTGATTTTCTTCCCGATCTTCTGGATGGTGCTGACCAGCTTCAAGACTGAAATCGATGCCTTTGCCACACCGCCGCAGTTCATCTTCACGCCGACGCTGGAGAACTACCTGC
Organism: Pseudomonas palleroniana; assembly: GCF_022836895.1. Lineage (NCBI taxonomy): Bacteria > Pseudomonadati > Pseudomonadota > Gammaproteobacteria > Pseudomonadales > Pseudomonadaceae > Pseudomonas > Pseudomonas palleroniana. The sequence goes on from NZ_CP092411.1 coordinate 4,026,977, forward strand.
ACATCAACGAGCGCAGCAATTACTTTGCGTACGCCTGGAACTCCGTGGTGATTTCCTTCAGCGCTACCGCCCTGTGCCTGCTGATCTCGGTGCCGGCCGCCTACTCCATGGCGTTCTACGAAACACAGCGCACCAAAGGCACGCTGCTGTGGATGCTGTCCACCAAGATGCTGCCGCCGGTGGGGGTATTGATGCCGATCTACCTGCTGGCCAAGAGCTTTGGCCTGTTGGATACGCGGATTGCGCTGATCATCATCTACACCCTGATCAACCTGCCGATCGTGGTCTGGATGGTTTACACCTACTTCAAGGACATCCCCAAGGACATCCTCGAAGCCGCCCGCCTGGATGGCGCCACCCTGTGGCAGGAAATGGTCCGCGTGCTGCTGCCGATCGCCAAGGGCGGCCTGGCCTCCACCGTGTTGCTGTCGCTGATCCTGTGCTGGAACGAGGCGTTCTGGTCGCTGAACCTGACCTCGTCCAGCGCCGCCCCGCTGACCGCGCTGATCGCCTCGTACTCCAGCCCCGAAGGCTTGTTCTGGGCCAAGCTGTCGGCCGTGTCGACGCTGGCCTGTGCGCCGATCCTGATCTTTGGCTGGATCAGCCAGAAACAACTGGTACGCGGTTTGTCCTTCGGCGCCGTGAAATAACGGTTTCCTGATAAAAATTTGAAGATGGAGGCCCATCATGGCCAACCTGAAAATCAACAATCTGCAAAAAGGCTTCGAAGGCTTCTCGATCATCAAGGGCGTCGACCTGGAAGTGAATGACAAGGAATTCGTGGTGTTCGTCGGCCCATCGGGCTGCGGTAAATCGACCCTGCTGCGCCTGATCGCCGGCCTGGAAGAGGTGACCGAAGGCACCATCGAACTGGATGGCCGCGACATCACCGAAGTGACCCCGGCCAAGCGCGACCTGGCGATGGTGTTCCAGACCTATGCGCTGTACCCGCACATGAGTGTGCGCAAGAACATGTCGTTTGCCCTGGACCTGGCCGGTGTCGACAAAAAACTGGTTGAAAGCAAAGTCAGCGAAGCGGCGCGCATTCTCGAACTGGGTCCGTTGCTGGAGCGCAAGCCCAAGCAACTGTCCGGCGGCCAACGCCAACGCGTGGCGATTGGACGCGCGATTGTGCGCAATCCGAAGATCTTCCTGTTCGACGAGCCGCTGTCCAACCTCGACGCCGCGCTGCGCGTGCAGATGCGCCTGGAACTGGCACGCCTGCACAAGGAACTGCAAGCGACCATGATCTACGTGACCCATGACCAGGTCGAAGCCATGACCCTGGCCGACAAGGTGGTGGTGCTCAACAGCGGCCGCATCGAGCAAGTCGGCTCGCCGCTGGAGCTGTATCACCGGCCGGCCAACCTGTTTGTGGCAGGGTTTCTCGGCACGCCGAAAATGGGCTTCCTCAAAGGCCAGGTCACCCGCGTCGACAGCCAAGGCTGCGCCGTGCAGCTGGACGCCGGCACCCTGATCAACCTGCCCTTGAGCAGCGCCAGCTTGAGCGTAGGCAGTGCCGTAACCCTGGGGATTCGCCCGGAGCACCTGGAAATCGCCGCACCCGGCCAGACCACGCTGACCGTCACCGCCGACGTCGGCGAACGCCTGGGCAGTGACACCTTCTGCCATGTCGTGACCGCCAGCGGCGAGCCTTTGACCCTGCGCATTCGCGGCGACATGGCCAGCCAGTACGGCGAAACGCTGCACCTGCACCTGGACCCGGCGCACTGCCATCTGTTCGATACCGAGGGTGTCGCCGTGGCCCGCCCACTGCGCGCCGCCGCCTGATTTCGCGAGACTTGTGATGAAACTGAATAAACAGCACCTCACTCAACTGGCGCCGCAGGTGAAACTGCCGGCCTATGCGATTGCCGACACCACCCAAGGCATCGCCCATATTGGCGTCGGCGGTTTCCACCGTGCGCATCAGGCGTATTACACCGATGCCCTGATGAATACCGGCGAGGGCCTGGACTGGAGCATCTGCGGCGTCGGCCTGCGCAGCGAGGATCGCAAGGCGCGCGACGACCTGGCCGGCCAGGACTACCTGTTCACCCTGTATGAACTGGGGGATACCGACGACACCGAAGTGCGCGTGATCGGCTCGATCAGCGACATGCTGCTGGCCGAAGACGGTGCCCGGGCGCTGATCGACAAACTGGCCAGCCCCGAGATTCGCATTGTTTCGCTGACCATCACCGAAGGCGGCTACTGCATCGACGACAGCACTGGCGAGTTCATGGCCCATCTGCCGCAGATCCAGCACGACCTGGCCCACCCGAACGCACCTAAAACGGTGTTCGGGTTCATCTGCGCGGCATTGACCCAACGCCGTGCGGCGGGCACTCCGGCATTTACCGTGATGTCCTGCGATAACCTGCCGCACAACGGCGCGGTCACCCGCAAAGCGCTGCTGGCATTTGCCGCCCTGCACAACGCCGAGCTGCACGACTGGATCAAGGCCAACGTGAGTTTTCCCAACGCCATGGTCGACCGCATCACCCCGATGACCAGCACCGCCCATCGCCTGCAACTGCATGATGAGCATGGCATCGACGATGCCTGGCCAGTGGTGTGCGAACCCTTTGTGCAGTGGGTACTCGAAGACCGCTTCGTCAACGGCCGCCCGGCGTGGGAGAAGGTCGGCGTGCAGTTCACCGACGACGTCACACCGTATGAAGAAATGAAGATCGGCCTGCTCAATGGCAGCCACCTGGCGCTGACCTACCTGGGTTTTCTCAAGGGCTACCGGTTTGTGCACGAGACCATGAACGACCCGCTGTTTGTGGCCTATATGCGTGCCTACATGGACCTGGACGTCACGCCGAACCTGGCACCGGTGCCGGGCATCAACCTGAGCGACTATAAACAGAGCCTGGTGGAGCGCTTTTCCAACCGGGCGATTGCCGACCAGCTGGAGCGCGTGTGTTCCGACGGCTCGTCGAAGTTTCCCAAGTTCACCGTACCGACGATCAATCGCCTGATTGCCGACGGCCGGGAGACTGAACGCGCAGCACTGGTAGTCGCCGCCTGGGCGCTGTATTTGAAGGGTGTGGATGAGAATGGCGTGAGCTACAAGATCCCCGACCCGCGTGCCGAATTCTGCCAGGGGCTGGTGAGCGATGACGCCTTGATCAGCCGACGCCTGCTCGCGGTTGAAGAGATTTTCGGCACGGCTATTCCCAATTCGCCTGAGTTTGTGGCAGCGTTTGAGCGGTGCTTTTCCAGCTTGCGCGATCACGGCGTCACCCGAACCCTGGAGCACCTGCTGAAGAAACCGGCTTGAAACTGTGGGAGGGGGCTTGCTCCCGATAGCGGTGGGTCAGTTAAGTCTGTATTGACTGGTGCACCGCTATCGGGAGCAAGCCCCCTCCCACAGTGACCGCATTTACCATCAAACAATAATGCTGAGCACCCCACCATGACCCGGCAAAACCTGTTCCTTGGCATCGACTGTGGCACCCAGGGCACCAAGGCCATCGTCCTTGATGCTTCCAGCGGCAAAGTCCTGGGCCTGGGCGCCGCCGCGCATACACTGATCAGCGGTGCCAACGGCCGGCGCGAGCAGCACACTCAGGAGTGGCTCGACGCCTTTACCGAAGCCACTCACCGCGCCCTGCAACAGGCTGGTGTGGATGGCCAGGACATCCTCGGCATCGGTGTTTCCGGCCAACAGCACGGGCTGGTCTTGCTCGATGATCAGGGCCAGGTGCTGCGCCCGGCCAAACTGTGGTGCGACACCGAAACCACGCCTGAAAACGAGCGCCTGCTCGCGTATCTGGGGGGCGAACAAGGCTCGCTGGAACGTCTCGGTGTGGCGATCGCACCGGGCTACACCGTGTCGAAACTGCTCTGGACCCGCGAACAACATCCGCATGTATTCGCCCGCATCGCCCATATCCTGTTGCCCCACGACTACCTGAACTATTGGCTGACCGGCCGCGCCGTCGCGGAATACGGCGATGCTTCAGGCACCGGTTATTTCAATGTGCGCACCCGCGGGTGGGATCTGGACCTGCTCCAGCACATCGACCCCAGCGGCCGCCTGGAGGCCGCGCTGCCGCAGCTGATCGAGGCGAACCAGACGGTGGGCAGCGTGCTGCCGGCCATCGCCGAACGCCTGGGCATCAATCCCGGCGCGGTGGTTTCCAGCGGTGGCGGCGACAATATGATGGGCGCCATCGGCACCGGCAATATTGCCCCGGGCGTGATCACCATGAGCCTGGGCTCATCGGGCACCGTGTATGCCTTTGCCGACCAACCCAGCGTCAGCCCGCAGGCATCGGTGGCGACCTTCTGCTCATCCAGCGGCGGCTGGCTGCCGCTGATCTGCACCATGAACCTGACCAATGCCACCGGGGTGGTTCGCGAGTTGTTCGAGCTCGACCTGGCGGCATTCAACAGCCTGGTCGCGCAAGCCCCGATCGGCGCCGAGGGCGTGAGCATGATGCCGTTCCTCAACGGCGAACGCGTGCCCGCCCTGCCCCACGCCACCGGCAGCCTGCACGGCTTGACCATGACCAACCTGACCCGCGCCAACCTGTGCCGCGCCGTGGTCGAAGGCACCACCTTCGGCCTGCGCTACGGCCTGGATCTGCTGCGCCAGACCGGCCTGCAAAGCCAGAGTATCCGACTGATCGGCGGTGGCTCGAAAAGCCCGGTGTGGCGGCAGATGGTCGCCGATATCATGAACACCGAAGTGGTGTGCACCGAACAAAGCGAAGCCGCCGCCCTGGGCGCGGCGATCCAGGCCGCGTGGAGCCAGTCCGGCGAATCCCTGGCCAGCCTCTGCGACAAATGTGTGAGTGTCGACCCCACCAGCCGTACCCTGCCGGTGGCAAGCAATGTCAGTGCCTATCAACAGGCTTACGAGCGCTACCAGCAGCTCGTGGCAACCCTTTAAGAGCGAACGACTATGTATCTGGTGTGTGGCGAAGCGCTGTTCGATTTTTTCAGCGAAGAAGATGCCGGCGGGCAGGCTTCCAAGGTCAATTACAAGGCGATTGCCGGGGGATCGCCGTTCAACGTCGCGGTGGGCCTGCGCCGTCTCGGTATCGCGGCCGGTCTGTTCGGCGGGTTGTCGACCGACTTCCTGGGGCGACGCCTGCTGCAGGTGCTCAAGGACGAGGGCGTAGATGAGCAATTCCTGGTGGAGTTTGCCGCGCCCACCACGTTGTCGATGGTTGCCGTGGGTGCCAATGGCTCGCCGCAGTACAACTTCCGTGGTGAAGGCTGTGCCGACCGACTGCTGGAGATCGCCCATCTACCCGAGCTGGGCGCCGACATTCGTGGCTTGCATATCGGCTCATTTTCACTGGTGGTACAGCCGGTGGGCGACACCCTGCTGAGCCTGGTCAAGCGCGAAAGCGGCAAGCGTTTGATCAGCCTCGACCCCAACGTGCGCCTCAACCCGCAGCCGGACATCCAGCTATGGCGCGACCGCGTGGCCGAGCTGGTCAAGCATGCCGACCTGATCAAGGTCAGCGATGAAGACCTGCACCTGCTCTACCCCGAGCAATCGCCGGAAAGCGTGCTGCAAGGTTGGCTGCAGCACCGTTGCCAGCTGGTATTCCTCACCCGCGGCGGCGATGGCGCCAGCGTATTCAGCCGCCAGCACGGCACGTGGTCGCAACCGGCAGTCAAGGTGGTGATGGCCGATACCGTGGGGGCGGGTGACACCTTCCAGGCTGCGCTGATTGCCTGGTTGACCGAGCAACAGCTGGATTCGGTGGAGGGCCTGCAGCAGCTGACCCGCGCGCAGGTGGACAGCATGCTCGGCTTTGCCATCCGCGCCGCCGCCATGACCTGCAGCAAGACCGGACCGGACCTGCCGTATCGCCACCAGTTGGGTTCATGAAAGTTTTGTCAGCCAGGAAAAAATTAATCGATGGTTAATCCCGCCGGTCGACAGTGAAGTCGAACCCTTTGCGGAGCACCATCATGAAACTGCGTACCTTACTGTTTACCGGCCTGTTCACCGGCACATTGGCTCTGGCGGCAGGCTCGGGCATGGCCCAGGCCGATACCTCGCCGGCTGCGGCCAAACCCGTGCAATATCAATACGGGATGCCATTGAACATCGACAGAGTGATCGCCATGCACGAAACCGATACCGACGAGTGCAAGGTCATCAATGCGGATATCAAATTCGTGGACAAGGCAGGCAAGGTGGAAGACGTGGGCTACCGGAAGATGTCCGAAGCCTGCGACTTTCAGAATTGAAGCGTTGAAGCATCAGGAAAATGCACACCCCGCCCGCCTGCTCGCGGCGGCCACGGTAACGGCACTGGGCCTGGGATTTATCCAGGCCCACCGGTCTTCAGTCACTCAACCTCAGGCGTCGGCCTAGTAATAGCCACGTCCGCCAACTCTTTGCAGGACGGGTGCATGGGCTTGCCGGAGGTCTTCACGCAACCCGGTGATCAGGTTGCAAATCGCTCGACTGCTGTCGAGTGTGTCCGCGTTTATCCCTTTGACTTCCAAATCCACCCGGTCACGATCCTGGTCGTCAAAGACTTTGATCGTCAGCGAAGCATCTTCGGCTTTGGTGCATTCGCACCGTTTGGGCAGGAAACTTCCTTCAATAATGCTGCGAAGTTCTAATTCCGAAAGCATGACCAACCTCTCCTTATATTTATGAGACTGCCAACTACATCATGGTGTGTCCGGCAGGCATGTGCCCTGCCACGTCTTGCCGACCCTGGAAGACGCTTACCTCCATCAGCCTACTCGGCAAACTCAAGGTGCGTTGTAACCATTCCTCATAAGCACACCGCTGATTCATATAACTTGACGCATGCCCCGTTTATACCGAGTGAACTTTCGTCGAAACCCGCTGATTAAACGTTTAACGTACGCACTTGTATTAAACCGGACCTTGTGCGGCGACCCTTTCAGCAACATGTCGTAAACTATCAAAGTTGATATTAGCCCCTGAATTAACCGCCACCAACGTTTGCCCGCGCACATCCCGTTGCGCCACATAACGGCGTAGCCCAGCCACCGCCAGTGCGCCGGAAGGCTCGGTGATGGCGCGGGTATCGTCGTAGATCAACTTGATGGCACTGCACAATTCGTCGTTGCTTACGGTGATGACTTCATCCACCCAGTTGCGGCAGATCTCAAACCCGTACGCGCCGATCTGCGCCACCGCCGTGCCATCGGCAAACCCATCGACACTGGGCAGCACCACCCGCTCGCCCGCTTGCAGGGCGGCCAACAGGCAACTGGAGCCTTCGGACTCGACCCCGACGATGCGCACTTGCGGCCGCAGGTATTTGACATACGCCGCGATGCCAGCGATCAAACCACCGCCCCCCACCGGCACGAAGATCGCGTCCAACGGCCCCTGCTGCTGACGCAGTATTTCCATGGCAACCGTGCCTTGGCCGGCAATCACATCCGGGTCATCAAAGGGCGAGACAAAAGTGCAACCCGAGGTCTCGACCAGTTGCAGCGCGTGGGCCAGGGCCAACGGGAAGCTCTCCCCATGCAGTACCGCGTCGGCGCCACGCGAGCGCACGCCCAACACCTTCAACTCCGGCGTGGTACACGGCATGACAATGCGCGCGCGGATCCCCAGCTCACGCGCCGCCAGTGCCACCCCCTGGGCATGATTGCCCGCCGACGCCGTCACTACGCCTCGGGCCTTTTGTTCGGCCGTCAGTTGCACCAGGCGGTTGTAGGCCCCGCGGATCTTGAAGGAGAACGTCGGTTGCAGATCTTCGCGCTTGAGCAACACCTGGTTGCCCAGCAGCGCCGACAGCGCCGGCGCGGCTTGCAAGGGGGTGCGCACCGCCAGGTCATAAACCGGCGCGGCGAGGATCTTTTTCACGTAGTGCTCAAGCAGGCTCGTGTCGGTGGCCTGGACGGCGCGGCGGGTAGTCATGGGTGGCTCCTGGTGGTGTGTGAGGCGCCCAGGAGTCGGAAAAACAAAACCCGCCTCTAGGGCGGGTTTGGGTGCAGCCGTGTGCTATCCCGCCAAATGAGGAATGGCGGTAATAATGCTTGGCTGGCTGCGGAAGGCTTGAAATGTCATGCAACGAAATTAACCGGCGACCCGCAGGCAAGTCAATGCTCACGCTCCATTTATCCGCCGGGCTTTACGAGCGATATATGAAACATATACGCTTTGTATATTCCATTTACGCAGTGAACCCTATGGGCATCATCAAGATCACCGACCCGTTGCACGAACAACTACGCCTGGCCAGCGCCGCCATGGACCGCTCCATCAACGCCCAGGCCGAATTCTGGATCAAGATCGGCCTGCTCGCCGAGCTCAACCCGCACCTGCCCTACAACGAACTGATCAACAAGCTGTTGCTGGACAAACCCGACCTGATCCGAGGCCGCAGTTGATGATCAAGACCCCCGCACAACTGGCCGTGATGCGTGAAGCCGGGCGCCTGCTGGCCCAGGTGTTTACCCTGCTCGACGGCCTTGTCGCCGCCGGCCGCTCCACCCTGGAGCTGGACAGTGCCGTCGAGGCGTTCATCCGCAACGACCTCAAGGCCCGCCCGGCGAGCCTGGGGCAATACGACTACCCGTTCTGCATCAACACCTCGATCAATGAAGTGGTGTGCCATGGCATGCCCAGCGCCAAGGATATCCTCAAGGACGGCGACATCATCAATATCGACATCACCCTGGAAAAAGGCGGCTTTATCGCTGACTCCAGCAAGATGTACATGATCGGAAATGTGGCCCCCAAAGCCCAGCGGCTGGTGGAAAAGACCTTTGAGGCGATGTGGGCCGGCATCCGCCAGGTCAGGCCCGGCGCACGGTTGGGGGATATCGGGCATGCGATCCAGAGCCATGCGCAGGCCAATGGGTACAGTGTGGTGCGTGAGTATTGCGGCCACGGGATTGGGCGCCAGATGCACGAAGAACCGCAGATCCTGCACTTCGGCCGGCCCGGCACCGGGATGGAGTTGCGTGAAGGGATGGTGTTCACGGTGGAGCCGATGCTCAATCAGGGCAGCTCGAAAGTGCGCAGCCTGAAGGATGGATGGACCGTGGTGACCCGGGACAATAGCTTGTCGGCACAGTGGGAGCATACCGTGGCGGTGACGGCGGACGGGTTCGAGGTGCTGACGCTGCAGCCCGCCGTTTGACCCGTTTGTTGTAGGAGCAAGCTTGCTCGCGAAAACCCCACAGGCGCCGCGTTCATTCAGGCAGCACGCGTTATCGTTGACGTTTTTCGCGAGCAAGCTCGCTCCTACAGGCGGCAAATGCCGGGTATTACCAGACCTGCCCTTGGCGCTTCAACTCCAGGCGCCGCACAAACTCCTCCAGCACCAGGCCGTACAGGTCATCTTGCAGGTAGGCATCTTCGATGCCTGCATCAAGGTTGGGGTTGTCGTTCACCTCGATCACCACCACCTTGTCGCCGGATTGCTTGAGGTCCACGCCGTAGAGGCCGTCGCCGATCAGGTTGGCGGTTTTCACCGCCAGCTCCACCACCGCCTTGGGCGCTTCGTGGACGGCCAGGGTGCGGCACTCGCCGTTGATGTCCTGGCCGATGGCTTTGTGGTTGTAGATTTGCCAATGGCCTTTGGACATGAAGTACTGGCAGGCAAAAATCGGCTTGCGGTTGAGAACGCCGATGCGCCAGTCGTACTCGGTGTAGAAAAACTCCTGGGCCAATAACAGTACGGAATGTTCGAACAACTCGGCAGTGGCCTTGAGCAAGGCCGCCTGGCTTTCCACCTTGATCACGCCACGGGAGAAACAACCGTCGGGGATCTTCAACACCAGCGGGAAACCCAGGCGTTCGCCGACTCGCTCGAAATCCTGCGGGCGTTCCTTATAGAGGATTTCGGTGGCGGGCATGCCCAGTTGATGGCTGTTGAGCAGGTCGGTGAGGTAGACCTTGTTGGTGCAGCGCAGGATCGATGCCGGATCGTCCATCACCACCAGCCCTTCGCTCTCGGCCTTTTTGGCGAAGCGATACGTGTGGTTGTCGACGCTGGTGGTCTCGCGGATCAGCAAGGCGTCATATTCGGCGAGGCGTGAGTAATCCTTGCGCTCGATGAGTTCCACATCAATCCCCAGGCCCCTACCGACCCGCACGAAATTCTCCAGTGCGCGGGCGTTGGACGGTGGCAGTTGCTCCTGGGGATCATGCAGGATGGCCAAGTCATAACGCGCCAATCGACGGGAGCGCGGTTGGCGCCAGATCTTGCGGCTGTAGTTGTCGAGGGCATGGGCGAACTGGTCTTCCTGATCATCGCGCAACTTATGCAATACGCCGGACTTGACCCCTTCGATATGCCAACCGTTATGTTTGCGAAACTCAACTAACAAAATCGGACAGGGGAACGTTTCAAATAACTGGCGGGCCAATTCCTGCAACGCGTCTATATGCGTTCGACCAAAGTAAAGGATCAGGGTAAACCCTTCGGTATTGCTGTAAAGATGATGACTCAAGGCTTTATCGAGGGTTTTATCAAAGTTATCCAGGGACAAGCCATACAGCGACTTCCTGGTCAATTCACTGATGGTGCGCACCGACGGAATCACCTTGTGCCCGCGCGCCTCGGCCAGCAACGAGCAATAGTAACCGTGCCCCAGGTACTTGTAGCTGCGGCACAGGTTGATGACCTGCACGCGCTTGCCCGGCTCGCTTTCGCGGGTTTGTTCCAGGTATTCCTGGGCAGTGACGATGTCTTCGCTGGGAAAGTAGGAAGCCCAGTCTTCCTTGCGCTCGACAATGATCACAACTTGGCTTGGACGTCTGGGCACGCTGGAAAAATAACCCTCGGAGGTTATTGTCGCCGCGACAGTTTGCTCGGATACTTCACGCCAATGACTGTTTACCGCCGACATAATATTTGATCCGCTTTAGAGAACTCGACCTTTTCTATTAAGCACGATCTTTTAGAGAAGTCCCGTTTCGTTACGCAACTTTTACGGCGGTCATATGGCTCTTTCTTTGCGCATTGCAACCTTGGCGGACGTGCCCGAATTGATGGCACTGGAACAGCAGTGCTTCACCAGCGATCGGCTTTCGTTACGCAGTTTTCAGTGGATGATCAGCCGAGCGCATGGACAGTTGTGGGTCGCTGAACGTGATGGGCAATTGCTCGGCTATGCGCTGCTGCTGCTGCGGCGCGGCAGCGCCCTGGCCCGCCTGTATTCGATTGCGATCACCCAGGCTGCGCGCGGCTGCGGCCTGGGTGTGCAATTGCTGACGCATATGGAGGCCCGCGCACGGGAGCAGGGCTGCGCCGCCCTGCGCCTGGAGGTGCGCACCGACAACCCGGTTGCCCTCACCTTGTATGAGCGCAACGGTTATCGGCGCTTCGCCCTGATCAACGACTACTATGCCGACCACACCGCCGCCCTGCGCCTGGAAAAACCGCTGCTCAGGCCACCTGTTTGACGCCGGCCCTGGCCTCCAGCTCGCGTACCAGCGGCAATACCCGCTTGCCGAAGTACTCGACTTCCTCCTGGAAGTGCAGGAAGCCGGCCAGCACCAGGTCCACTCCCACGGCCTTGAGCGCAACAATGCGCTCGGCGATTTGCTGCGGTGTGCCGATCAGGTTGGTCTTGAAGCCGTCGTTGTACTGCACCAGGTCCTCGAAGCTGGACTTGGCCCAGTTGCCCTCGCCTTCCGGTGACGCTTGGCCGGCCTGTCGGGCTGCATCGCCAAAGGCATTCACCGCTTGCGCATCGGCCTTGTCGATTATCTCCGCCAGCACCGCCTGGGCTTCTTCTTCGGTGTCGCGGGCGATCACAAAGGCATTCACGCCGATTTTAACCGCATGGTGATTGGCTGCGGCCTTGGCGCGAATATCATCGACCTGGGCCTTGATGCCTTCGGGGGTATTACCGTTGGTGAAGTACCAGTCCGACACCCGCGCCGCCATGTCCCGCGCGGCCCGCGAGCTGCCGCCCTGGAACACTTCTGGCTGGCCGAGGGGCTTGGGTTTGAGCGTGTAGTTGTTGAAACGGTAGAAGTCGCCCTTGAAGGTGAAGTCGTCCTGGCTCCAGATGCCTTTGAGGGCGCGGATAAACTCCTCGGAACGGCGGTAGCGCTCATCGTGCTCCAACCAGGGCTCGCCAATGGCCTGGAATTCGCCCTTGAACCAGCCGCTGACAATGTTCACCGCGATACGGCCGTTGGTGAGCTGGTCGATGGTCGCCAACTGCTTGGCCGCCAGCGCCGGTTGCCAGGGCCCCGGCAGGATCGCGGCGATGACCTTGAGCTTGGTGGTCGCCGCCAATAGCGCATGGCTGAACGCCACGGATTCATGCTGGTTTTCCGCACCGTAACCTGCGGTAAAGCGAATTTGCGTCAGGCCGTATTCAAAGCCCGCCGCTTCGGCCAATTGTGCCAGTTTGCGGTTGTAGTCGATGCCCCAATGGGTGCGTTGTTCGATTTTGCTGACCACCAGCCCACCGCTGACGTTGGGCACCCAATAGGCGAATTTCACGGCTTGCTGACTCATCTGGCTGTACCTCACACAAGGGATGTACGAGGGCTTGAGCAGCAAGCATGCCAGGCTCAGGCAAAGGCCCGTGCGACAGGCGCTGCGGCGAATAAAGCGGGTCGGCACGCCGGGCGGCGGCTGGCGCGCAACCTGTCTATTTGTCGATCCGCTGTTGCTGGAGCAACAGTGCGCCGCCGCGCTTGCCCCGTAAACACTGGCCCGCAGGCCCGGCACGGACTGTGCAATTGCCTCAAGACTTGATCACTGCCAAGGAGCTGTTCCCCATGACTGAGCAACACATCATCAACCCGCTGTCCGTCGGCGTTGACTACGCCACCTTGGCCGCACGGTTCCGGCCGATCTTCCAGCGTATCGCCGAGGGCGCGGTCGCCCGCGAACACACCCGTACCCTGCCCCACGAGCCGATCGAGTGGCTCAAGCAAGCCGGTTTTGGCGCCGTGCGGGTCCCAGTGGAATACGGCGGTGGCGGCGCCTCGTTGCCCCAGTTGTTCGAGTTGTTGATCGAGCTGGCCGCCGCCGATTCGAACGTCCCCCAAGCCCTGCGCGGGCATTTTGCCTTTGCCGAAGACCGCTTGAATGCAGCACCGAGTGCCGGACGCGACCTGTGGTTCAAGCGTTTTGTCGACGGCGACCTCGTCGGCTGTGCCTGGACCGAAATCGGCAATGTCGCCATCGGTGAGGTGGTCACGCAGGTCAGCCCCGACGGTGATAAATGGCGGCTCAACGGTGAAAAGTTCTACAGCACCGGCAGCCTGTTCTCGGACTGGATCGACGTCTACGCCCAGCGCAGCGACACCGGCGCCGATGTGATCGCCGCCACCCGCACGCACCAGCCCGGCGTGGTGCAAAGCGACGACTGGGACGGTTTTGGCCAGCGCACCACCGGCAGTGGCACCACACGCTTTATCGAGGCGCAGGTGGAAGCCGAAAACGTCATCGACTTTTCCACCCGCTTCAAATACCAGACGGCGTTCTACCAGTTGGTGTTGCTGGCGAGCCTGGCCGGGATTGGCCAGGCGGCACTCAATGACGTGGCTCACCAAGTGCGCAGCCGCAAGCGTATCTACAGCCATGGCAATGCCGCGCATGTCAGCCAGGACGCACAGGTTCAGCAGGTGGTGGGTGAAGTCGCCGCGTGGGTGTATGCCGCCAAAGCCAGTGCCTTGAAAGCTGCCGTACCGGCGCAACGGGCCTACCTGGCGCGCTTTGCGGGAGATGATGCGGCAGAACGCGAGGCCAATGTGGCGGCTGAAATTGAGTCGGCGACGGCGCAGGTGGTGGTGTCGGCATTGATCCAGCGCGCCACCACTGAATTGTTCAACGCGCTGGGCGCGTCGGACGTACGCCAGGGCAAAGCCCTTGACCGACACTGGCGCAATGCGCGCACCGTGTCGTCCCACAACCCGGTGATCTACAAGGCGCGGATTGTCGGCGATTGGGTGATCAATGGCACCGAGCCGCCGTTTGTGTGGCAGATCGGCAATGGCCCGGCGGGGCTTAAAAAGTAAGGGGTAAGCCCCAATGCCAGTCAGTTAAGGCTTAACGCTGTCACTGTGGGAGGGGGCTTGCTCCCGATGGCGGTGTGTCAGTCACGGTTTCTGAACCTGACACACCGCTATCGGGAGCAAGCCCCCTCCCACAATTTATTCTTCGTCTGCTTTATCGCTTAACTGACAGGCATTAGGGCAAGCCCCTTCCCACACTGACCGGTGCTTATCTTAAAAAGCCAGCTTGTAGCCGATGCTCATCAACATGATCGCCAGGCACGGGCGCAGCACGCCGTCCGGGACTTTGCCGGTCATGTGGCTGCCCAGGTAAATGCCCGGCAGCGAGCCCATCAGCAGGAACCCCAGCAGGTGCCAGTCCATGTTGCCCATGCTGGCGTGGCCCAGGCCCGCCACCAGGGTCAGCGGCACGGCGTGGGCGATCTCGGTGCCCACCAGGCGGCGGGTGGCCAGGAAGGGATAGAGGATAAACAGCGCAACGGTGCCCAGGGCGCCGGCGCCGATGGAGGTCAGGGCAACCATGGTGCCGAGGATGGCGCCGGTCACCACCGTGAGCCCGTTCAGGTTGCGCGGGCTCATGTGGTAATCATCGCCGGCATGACGTTGAGCGAAGGCCAACAGGCTTTTCTTGAACAGAATCGCCAGGGCCGTCAGCAGCAGCACCACGCCGAGAGCCTGCTTGATCACCGCGTTCATCGCACTGGGATCGGTGTGCAGGCTGGCAAGGAACCACAGGGTCAGCAACACCGCCGGTACGCTGCCCAGGGTCAGCCAGCCAGTGATGCTCCAGTCGATATTGCGGTTCTTGCTGTGGACCAACACCCCACCGGATTTGGTAATGGCGGCGTACAACAGGTCAGTGCCCACGGCCGTCGCCGGGTTGATACCGAACCACAGCAGGATCGGCGTCATCAAAGAACCACCGCCGACACCGGTCATGCCCACGATAAAACCGACGATCAGGCCAGCGACGACAAACCCCAGATTACCCACATCCATTACAGCTACCCATGGCCTTATAAATTTCTGGCGGCAGGATAGCGATTTTTCTTATAACGACTTATACCAATATGATCTGACTTTATGCCTTTTAGCTTAGTCGGTGGCACACATACGCTTGAGTCTGGTACGGGAACGCTACGCTATCGCGCCCTTGCAACGCGGGGTGAGTGTCGATCAGTGCCTGCAACTGCGCCCTGACCTTGGCCTTTTCGGCATCGGGCAGCGCGGCGATAAAGCTCACCGACAGGAAACGGTCCATGATCACTTCCTGCGGGCTGCCCACATGCTGGTAGGGAAAACAGGTAAGTTCAGGCGCGGAAAAATACTTGCCGGTGAACGCTTCGCGCCAACGCCCGGTATGAAAGCGCGGCGTGTCACCTTCATAAGGTGTGATGATTGCAGTGATGGCGGCGACCCAGTCCACCGACTCATCACGCACATTCCACACCAACCCCAGGCGCCCTCCGGGTTTAAGTACACGGTGGATCTGCGCGAGTGCCGCTTGCGTGGCGAACCAATGAAACGCTTGGGCGCAGACCACTGCGTCGGCGGTGGCGTCCCCTAGCGGGATCGATTCGGCGGTGCCTTCCACCAGGCGCACATCGGGTAGCGACCTGGCCAACTGCGCCGCCATCGCCGCAATCGGCTCGACGGCGATCAACGCAGGCGTCAAGGTGCTGAGCAAGCGGGTGAACTTGCCGGTACCGGCGCCCAGGTCGATCACCGTCGACTGCGGCTCAACCCCCAGCGCCTCACCGAGCCAGCCGATGAGTTGCCGTGGGTAGTCGGGCCTGCCCTGGACGTAGGTGGCGGCCTGGGTCGAGAAGCCCTGCTGGGCAGACGCGTGAACATCGGTCATTGTCGAACGCTCCTCAGTCGAATCGGGGAGCCTGATTATGCGCCTGCCGCCGGCAACCACAACCTGAACCGTGCGCCGCCCAAGGGTGAGGCCAACGCGGTCAATGTTCCGCCCTGGGCTTCAACGGCGCGCCGGCTGATGGCCAACCCCAGGCCGAAGCCGCCGGTGGCGCGGTCGCGGCTGCGGTCCAGGCGATAGAAGGGTTCGAAAATGCGCTCGCGCTGGTCCAGCGGGATGCCGATACCGTCATCGTCCACGCAGATCTCACAGCCCTTGGGGCACACCTTGACCCCCACCTGAATGCGCTTTTCACAATAACGCGTGGCGTTGCGCAGCAGGTTCTGCAACGCGCGGGCGGTGAGGCGTGGGTCAAGGGCGAAACGCTCGACAGCACAGTCAAGCGCCACATCGATGACGATCTCGGGGTTTTCCATCTCGTCATCGACGCTGCCCAGTACGCTGTCGATAAACTCGTCGAGCATCACGTCCACCTGCTCCGGCAAGTGCGCCGGGTTTTGCAGGCGGCTGTAGGAGAGCAATTCCAGCACCAGTTCATCCAGTTCGCGAATATGGGCCACCAGGCTTTGCAAGCGTTCGCGGCTGGCCTGGGGCAAGTCTTCGGACAAGGCCAGCGCCAAGCCGAAATCCAGGCGCGTCAGCGGCGTGCGCAGCTCGTGGGAGACCGCATTGAGCAGGTCGCGTTGCTGGTTGAGCAAGTGCTCGATGTCATCGGCCATGGTATCGAACACCGACGCCAGGCTGCCGATGTTGGAGCTAGGCGGGATGTGCGTACGCTCACTGAGGTTCCCCCTGCCCAGGTGCGCAGCCGTGGTTTTCAGGCGCTCCAGGTCACGCCAGTGCGGGCGCAGCCAGACCAGCAGGCAGGCCAGCAGCGCCGCGCCGATCAACACATTCATCGACCAGTACAGCAGGTTCATGTCCATCGGGTCGGGCGGAACGGTCAGCTTGACCACGAACTGCTGGTTGATCGGTGAACTGATGTCCTCGACCCACCCCCACTCCCCCAGGCGAATCACCGGCTTGCCTTGCTCGAACAGCTTCTCCTCCTCGGGCGTGTAGCTGGCGTCCTGGCGCAACAGCAATTGCACCTTGAGCGGGGCAAAGTCGCGGCCGAGCTGCTCGGTGACCTGCGACCAGCGCTCCACCGGCGCTCGCTGGTATTGCTTGACGATCAGTGCCTGCTGGCCACGGGTCTGTTCGACGTTGTAGTCCATGTAGCGATGTTCGAACAACTGGATGACCAGCTTGGGAATCAGGAAGATCGCCGCGCTGTAGGTGACGATGGTGATCAGGTAGAGACGAATCAGCACACGGAACATGAATCAGCATTCCCACTCGGAACGGCTGAACAGGTAACCCTTGCCCCACACCGTCTTGATCTTGCGCGCCTCACCGGCATGGTCGTCGAACTTGCGACGCAGTTTGGAGATGGCCACGTCCACCGAGCGGTCGGTGCCATTGAATTCGATACCGCGCAGGCGTTGCAGGATCTGGTCGCGGCTGAGCACTTCGCCGGCATGCCGGGCCAGTACCACCAGCAGGTTGTATTCACCGCTGGACAGCTCCACCGGCTGCTCGCGCCAGGTCACCGTGCGTTCGGACAGGTCGATACACAGGTTGCCCATGATGATCTGGTCATTGGCCATCTGCGGTTCGGACAGGCTGCTGCGGCGCAGCAAGGTGCGCACACGGGCAAGCAGTACACGCGGCTCGCAGGGTTTGGTGACGTAGTCGTCGGCGCCCATTTCCAGGCCCAGCACTTGGTCGTGGCTGTCGTCGCGGGCGGTCAGCATCAGGATCGGCAGGCCCGCCGAGTCGGCGCGCAGCAGACGGCACACTTGCAGGCCGTCGAGACCGGGCAGCATCAGGTCGAGGATCACCAGGTCCGGCGGGTTGAGACGCGCACGTTCACGTACATGGTCGCCACGGCTGAGCACGCTGACGTGGTAGCCGTTGCGTTCCAGGTAGCTGGCAATCAGTTCCGAGAGTGCGACGTCGTCTTCCACCAGAAGGATGTTGGGCATAAAGGTGTTTCCAGAAAATACAGTATTGGTCGAACAAAAAATCCCATGTGGGAGGGGGCTTGCTCCCGATAGCAGTGGTTCAGCGCCGCCTATTTCAGCTGATACACCGCTATCGGGAGCAAGCCCCCCTCCCACATCGGATCTCCCGTGCCGGCAAGGTTGTGCAAGGATATACGCCCGCGGCGCCGAGCGCGCCGCACCTTACATTTCTTCACAGACACGCTACACAGCTTCACAGCACCACGGCGCAGGTGACCTTAGGATGCAGCCGTCATTATTGGGATAAGAGCATGTCGAAGAATCTGTTTGCGCCGTTTTGCCTGCTGGCCCTGGCGCTGGCCCTCAGCGCTTGCGGCAACTCGGCGGACGAAGCGCCGGAAATGCCCCTGGCCAAAGTCCGCATTGAAACCCTGCAGGCCAAGCCCCTCTCCATTACCAGCGAGTTGAGCGGACGCATCGCCGCCCCGCGGATTGCCGAAGTGCGTGCGCGAGTGGCCGGCGTGGTGATGCAACGGGTGTTCAAGGAAGGTCATGACGTCAAACAGGGCGACGTACTGTTTCGCATCGATCCGGCACCGTTCAAGGCCGACCTGGACAGTGCCCAGGCCAACCTGAGCAAAGCCGAGGCCAATGCCTTCCAGGCTCGCTTGCAGGAACAGCGCTACAGCCAGTTGGTCGACGGCAACGCCATCAGCGCCCAGGACTACGACAATGCCCGCGCCAACCTGCGCCAGACCAATGCCGAAGTCGCCGCTAACAAGGCGGCCGTCGAACGCGCCCGGCTGAACCTGGGCTATGCCACCGTGACCGCGCCGATTTCCGGGCGTATTGGCCGCGCATTGGTGACCGAAGGCGCACTGGTCGGCCAGAACGAAGCCACGCCCCTGGCGATCATCCAGCAACTGGACCCGATCCACGCCGACCTGACGCAGTCCACCCGTGAGCTGAATGACCTGCGCCGCGCCTTCCGCGCCGGCAGTCTGAAGCAGGTCGGCCAGGACCAGGCCAAGGCCACGCTGATCCAGGATGACGGCAGCCCGTACCCGCTGCCGGGCAAATTGCTGTTTACCGACATCAGCGTCGACCCGGGCACCGGGCAGATCACCCTGCGCAGTGAGTTCCCCAATCCGAACCTCGACCTGCTACCCGGCAGCTTTGTGCGGGTGCGCCTGGAACAGGCCGTCGACAAGCAAGGCATCAGCGTGCCGCAACGCGCCATTACCCGAGACAGCGCCGGCATACCGATGGTGCTGCTGTTGGATGCCGAACAGACCGTCAGCCAGCAACCCGTGGAGTTGGGCGCCGTGATCGAGGACCGCTGGGTCGTCAGCAGTGGCCTCAAGCCCGGCGACCGCATCGTCGTCGAAGGGCTGCAACATGCGCGCCCCGGTGAAAAAGTCGAAGTGGATGACAGCCCTGCCTCGGGCCGTCTCGTAAAGGAATAACCCGCCATGCCGCAGTTCTTTATTGACCGCCCGATCTTCGCCTGGGTGGTCGCCCTGTTCATCCTGCTGGCCGGCGCAATCGCCATCCCGCAGTTGCCGGTGGCGCAGTACCCCAACGTCGCACCGCCGAAGGTGGAAATCTACGCGGTGTACCCGGGCGCCTCGGCCCAGACCCTGGACGAAAGCGTGGTCAGCCTGATCGAGCAGGAGCTCAACGGCGCCGACCACCTGCTGTACTTCGAATCCCAGAGCAGCCTCGGCTCGGCGACGATCACCGCGACCTTCCAGCCGGGCACCAACCCGGAAATGGCCCAGGTAGACGTGCAGAACCGTCTCAAGGCGGTGGAATCGCGCCTGCCGCAGGCGGTGACCCAGCAAGGCTTGCAGGTGGAGAAAGTTTCCGCGGGCTTCCTGCTGCTGGTGACCCTGACGTCCAACGACGGCAAGCTCGACGACGTGGCGCTCAGCGATTACCTGGCGCGCAACGTGATGAACGAACTCAAGCGCCTGGACGGCGTGGGCAAGGCCCAACTGTATGGTGCCGAGCGCGCCATGCGGATCTGGATCGACCCGCAGAAGCTGATCGGCTTCAACCTCACGCCGGCCGACGTCAACGCCGCGATCAGCGCGCAGAACGCGCAGGTTTCGGCGGGCAGCCTGGGCGATTTGCCGGGGACCAGGACCCAGGAAATCACCGCAGCGATCCTGGTCAAGGGCCAGCTGTCGACGCCGGCGGAATTCGCCGACATCGTGCTTAAAGCCAACCCGGACGGCTCCACCGTGCGCATCGGTGATGTGGCGCGGGTGGAAATCGGCAGCCAGGAATACCAGTTTTCCACCCGCCTGAACGGCAAGCCGTCCACTGCGGTCAGCGTGCAGCTGTCACCCGGCGCCAACGCCCTGAACACCGCGACCCTGGTGCGGGCGAAGATGGATGAGCTGTCACGTTACTTCCCGGCCAACGTGGAATACAAGATCCCGTACGACACCTCGCCGTTCGTCAAGGTCTCGATCACCAAGGTGGTCTACACCCTGCTGGAAGCCATGGCGCTGGTGTTTGCGGTGATGTTCCTGTTCCTGCAGAACGTGCGCTACACCTTGATCCCGACCCTGGTGGTGCCGATTGCCTTGATGGGCACTTTTGCGACCATGCTGTTGCTGGGGTTCTCGATCAACGTGCTGACCATGTTCGGCATGGTATTGGCCATCGGCATCCTGGTGGACGATGCGATTGTGGTGGTCGAGAACGTCGAGCGCATCATGGCCACCGAGGGCCTGTCGCCCAAGGAGGCAACGCGCAAGGCCATGGGCCAGATCACCGGCGCGATTGTCGGCATCACCCTGGTGCTGGTCGCGGTGTTCCTGCCGATGGCGTTCATGCCGGGTTCGGTGGGGGTGATCTACCAGCAATTCTCGCTGTCGATGGCCACCTCGATCCTGTTCTCGGCGTTTCTGGCCCTGACCTTGACGCCCGCCTTGTGCGCGACCCTGCTCAAGCCGATTGCCAAGGGCGAACACCACACCAAGGGCGGTTTTTTCGGCTGGTTCAACCGGCGCTTTGAAAACCTCACCGACCGCTACGAAGGCTGGGTGGCCTATGCGCTCAAGCGCAGCGGCCGCTATTTGTTGATCTACGTGGTATTGCTGGTGGGCCTGGGGTGGATGTTCAGCCGCCTGCCCTCCTCGTTCCTGCCGGTGGAAGACCAGGGCTACACCATCACCGATATCCAACTGCCGCCGGGTGCGAGCAAGAACCGCACGGTGCAGGTGGCCGAGCAGATCGAAGCGCACAACGCCGAAGAACCTGGGGTGGGTGATACCACCATGATCATGGGCTTCAGTTTCTCCGGTTCCGGGCAGAACGCGGCGCTGGCGTTTACCACGCTCAAGGACTGGTCGGAACGTGGCAGCGATGACGCTGCCGCATCGATTGCCGAGCGCGCCAACATGGCCTTCACCGAACTCAAGGACGCCGTTGCCTACGCGATCCTGCCCCCGCCGGTCGATGGCCTGGGCACCTCCAGCGGTTTCGAGTTCCGTTTGCAGGACCGCGGCGGCGTCGGCCATGCCGGCTTGATGGCAGCCCGCACCGAGCTGCTGGCGGCGGCGGAAAAAAGCCCGATCCTGGCCAACGTACGCGAAAGCGCGCTGGCCGAAGCGCCTCAAGTACAGTTGCAGGTTGACCGCAAGCGAGCCAACGCCTTGGGCGTTTCGTTCGCCGATGTGGGTAATGTGTTGTCCTCGGCCGTCGGCTCGGCCTATATCAACGACTTCCCCAACCAGGGCCGCATGCAGCGGGTGGTGGTGCAGGCCGAAGGCGACCAGCGCAGCCAGGTGGCGGACTTGATGAAGATCAACGTACGCAACAACGCCGGGAAGATGGTGCCCCTGTCGGCGTTTGTCGAAGCCAAATGGACTCAGGGCCCGACGCAGTTGACGCGCTACAACGGCTACCCGGCCATCGCCATCAGTGGTGAACCGGCGCCGGGTCACAGTACCGGCGAGGCCATGCAAGAGATCCAGCGCCTGGTCAGCCAACTGCCGGCGGGCCTGGGCCAGGAATGGACGGGACTGTCGTTGCAGGAGCGCTTGTCCGGCTCCCAGGCGCCGCTGTTGCTTGGCCTGTCGCTGCTGATCGTGTTCCTGTGCCTGGCGGCCCTGTATGAAAGCTGGTCGATCCCGACCTCGGTATTGCTGGTGGTGCCGCTGGGTGTGCTTGGCGCGGTCGTGGCCGTGGCCTTGCGCGGCATGCCCAACGATGTGTTCTTCAAGGTGGGCCTGATCACCATCATCGGCCTGTCGGCGAAGAACGCGATCTTGATCATCGAGTTCGCCAAGGACCTGTACCAGCAGGGCGACGACCTGATCGACGCCACCCTGAAGGCTGCACGGTTGCGCCTGCGGCCGATCATCATGACGTCGCTGGCGTTCATTCTCGGCGTGGTGCCGTTGGCGATTGCCACCGGTGCCAGTTCGGCGAGCCAGCAGGCGATTGGTACGGGGGTGATCGGCGGGATGATCACGGCGACACTGGCGGTGGTGTTTGTGCCGGTGTTCTTTGTGGTGGTCATGAAGGTGGTGCGCAAGCGCCATAAGACCGAGTGATGCTATGGTGCTCACAACCCCTGAGTTGTGAGCACCTATGCCCTTTCTAGCCCGCACCCACCCTCGCCTCTCCACCGCCGCTGTAATGGGCATTGCGGTGGGCATCCTGGCACCGTCCAACACCCTCCTGAGCAAAATCCTCATCGGCTGGAACGCCGGCGTGTGGACCTATCTGGTCCTGATGCTGTGGCTGACCATCCGCGCCAAGGCCCCGGATGTAAAACGCATCGCGGAAATCGAGGATGAAAACGCCGGCCTGGTGCTGTTCATGGTCTGCATCGCGGCCATCGCCAGCCTCGCCGCCATCACGTTCGAGCTGATCGGCAGTAAAGACCTGGCCCCCACCGAGCGCCTGTTGCATTACGGCTTCACCGGGTTGACGGTCATCGGCTCGTGGTTGTTGATCGGGGTGATTTTCAGCGTGCACTACGCTCGCCTCTATTACACCTGGGAGGGCAAGGAACCGGCACTGCGCTTTGCCGAAGGGCTGCTCACGCCGAACTATTGGGACTTCCTGTATTTCTCCTTCACCATCGGCGTGGCGGTGCAGACATCCGATGTGGGCGTGGCCACGCGCAGCCTGCGCAAGGTGGTGCTGGGGCAATCGTTGATCGGGTTTCTGTTCAATACGGCGATTCTGGGGTTCTCGATCAATATCGCCGCCGGGCTGTTCGGCTGACACCGCACCTGCTTTTAGACGCTGAGTTGGACTGGGCCGAGTATCCCCATGTGAACCTGCCAGAAGCGGTTTGAGTTAGTACTCAAACGAATTAAAAATGTGTACTTAGACTATTTGATCCGTCGAGAAACGCTCATACATTACGGTCTACGTATACTGTTATTTCTGACAGTTTACAGGTTAGACACTCTGCTATTACATGCTTCAGACAGAGCCGCTGATGCCTCTGTTATTCGCACAACCACCCGCGATGGAGAAGCGATCATGACTGTACAAGCGCAAATTTTAACCCCCGAGCAACAAAAGGCATTGGGCCCAAAACGAATCAATGCGTCGGGTACCTTCGACGCACGTATCGATTCCGCTCCCGTTCATTTTCAGACCACCACCCTATCCCGCAATTACGAGCTGGCGGTCTTTAGAGTCAATGCCCGGCATGCCGATAACGCGGCCACCATCAAAGAACTATTTATTCAGGTGCCCGATAGTATTGAAGTCGGCAAGGTAATCAAATTGGAGGAGCAGGAATTTACCAGCGTTGAAGTCTGGTACTCGGTAAAATCGCCCACGGCACACTATACGGTCAGTGGCATTAAAGGCGATTTGATCATCATGGGGCTGGCCCCAGGTGTCATTAAAATCAGAGGTACATTGCATGCTACTACCGATGCCGATGCCAACGGAAATCCACATTTGGTCGAAGTCGACTTCAACCTGACCAGTTGATGGTCATGCCACATGCAAAAACGCCCGTATCTCTCGATACGGGCGTTTTTGCATAGCGTGTAATTACCAGGTGTAACGAACCCCCACGTTGGCGCCCCAAGGCTGCTCAACCTTACCGCCGCTGCTGTGCTCAAGATCGGCATGCAATTGAAGGTTCTGCGACAACTTCACAGCCACACCCGCACCGAATTCTGCTCGGGAACCGGACAGATCGTTGTTGAACACATTGTTATTGACCGAAACCTTATTGTTATTGGCAAACTCATGCACCATCGCTGCCCGTAAATAAGGCTGTAGCACACTGCCGCTGTCGAGTTGGATGTCACGCCCCACGGTCGCACCGGCCTTGGCCAGTATCGAGCGGGTGCGCTCGCCCTTGGCTTGCAGACCGTTATCCAGGCTGTAACTGCCGCCCTGGATGACTACGGTGGACATCTGCGCATACGGCTCGACGAAGAATCCATCGTCCAACTTGATGTTGCGACCGACCTCCGCCGACAAACCGCCACCGGTGTTGTTGTACTTGCCTTTGGACGAAGTTCCGTCACTGAGCCCAACCTTGGACTCATTATGGAACCGGTTGACCTTGGCGACCGCATCGAAATACAGACCGCTTTCCTCGTCCAACCACGTCGCGTAGGCACCCAGGTAGTAGCTCTTCACGTTACCGGAAGTGCCGCGCTTGAGGTTCAAGTCCGAGGTGCTGTGACCCGCCATTACCCCCACCAGCCACTGACTGTCGGCCAACGGAGTATCGGCGCCCAAGGTAAAGCCCTGTTGGTTCTGGCTGTAACCAACACCCGTGCTGTCGGCCACCTTGTACTTATTGCCATAGCCCCGGATCCACACCCCCGCCTGACCCGGCTCGAAACGCAACTCACCCATGCGTGTACGCAGTGAGGTCGCCTCACCGTACCATACGGTCGGTGCGGTATTGAACAAGGCCAGTACCGAGCGAGTGCCTGGGCTTATCACGCGGTTGTTCGGGTCAAGGAACCAGTCAGTGCCTTCCTTCTTCAGGCCGTAGGAGTAAGCACCTACGTCGACCACATCACCGACCAGGGAAAATTGCGCGTCGCCTCCGCCGGTATGCACGATGCGAATATCCTCCGGATTGACCGGTTCCGCACCACTGGCCGCGAGCAACAGGCGATGATTGCCTTTGGCCTCGCCTTCGATATTCAGGAAGTCCGTGACGCCACGCGCGAAATCGGTGCCCATGACGAAGGTGCCGTTGCCGTCGAGGCTGTCCAGATCCAGCTGATAGAACGCGTCGGTGTGACCGAACTTCACCGTACCGCCCGCCAGGCTCAGTGCGCCAACCTGGCTGTCGCCTGTGAGTTCCCAAAAAGACTGGTCGCCGATATCCAGGCGGGTGACATTCTGCAATTGGCCGGTCAGGCTGGCGTGGTTCTGCAGCTTCAAATCTGCGCTGCTGCCATCCTCGACAATGACGTTACCCTTCAATTGGCTGTTGTCGACATTCATACTCGCCGTGGCGCCGCCGTTAACTTCCAGCAATGTGCCGTTGCCACCGATCAACGTGGAGCCGTTACGCACATCGATTTCTGCTCGTGGGGTCGAACCCTGCTCACCATTAACCACGATGGCGGAACCGCTGCGGCCCTCGACACTGGAGTTATCCAGCACCAGTTTACCCACGCCGCCTTCGTCATAGTCATCAGAGAACAACACGCCGTTTTTGCCGCCGATGATTCGGCTTTGGCTGGCAGTGACCGTTGCCCTGTCGACAAACACGCCAAAACTGTCGGCGCCGGTGCCTTCAACCAATGTGTTTTGACTGAAGTGCAGTTCACTATTGCCCGCCGCCATCGCCCCGCCGATATGGCCACGAATGGTGCTATTGAATACTTCGGCAACGCCCCCTTTATCGGAGTCGAAGCTCTGGAATGTTTGCAGGCCTACGGTGGTATGGCTAGTGATGTTGCTGTCATGAATGAGAGCATTGCTGTCATCCAGGCGTACTGCGCCGAACACAGCGTGAGATGAATCGACGGTAGCGCCGTTCAGGCTGACGGACGATCCCTGGGTGGCACGGACATCATCAATCAGGCTGCCCGCATTGACAATCAACGCCGAATCGTTGACCAGAATATGCTGTGCCCGGGCACCATTAACGGTCAGCTCGGACTTCATATCCAGTTGCCAGTCATTGGGTAGTTCACCGGCCTCAATGGTTTTTGACTCGCCAATCAGTTGAACAGCGTGTGCGCTCGATTGAAAAGCGGCAAACATAAGAAAAGTAATAGTTGGAACTTTCATCATCTTGCTCAAGGGTTTGAGCTCGAAGTTGGTTAACACGGACATAGGTTTTCACTCTCTGGGCTAGTGCCTTTGAAACGGTTTGGCTCGTTCCCTCGGAATGGAGCCTTACCTGTGCGGCGCAGAGATTACTGAGTGAACTTACCCAAGGATGTAGGATTAATCTGAACAGGATGTAGCGGCGGGCAATACATAGCTTCAGAAATATAAGGCGATCGAGGTGAACCTGCGAGCTCAGCTTCTAGAATGCCTATTTTCAACTACCAACTGCCGGATACGTCAAAGGGAAGCGACGCTTCCCTTTGACGGTTCCAACGAACAGCTCGCTTAAGGTCTCACGATAGTCATACCGTCGCAGTAGGTCTCCGGATTGGAAAATACCGAGTAAACCTCGGCCAGTTCACTGTTACCGGTCGCTCCGCTGCTCACCACTGTGCTGTAGGTCACTTCGCAAGGCCCAATCACAGACTGCTTGAGGAATGCACCGTAAATAATTTCGACAATGAAGCCATTATCCACGTCATCCTGGCTCAACGATGGGTGGGTAAAGACTTGCGTGAATGGGCCCGGTGGAAAACCAAAGGCCTCGCTCCAAATAGTCACGGTTACTCTCACATCATTACCGACCACCAGTCTTGGATCTGCTGGAATGAAAAGCTCGGCAAAGAGCGTCGGTGGCACCCCAGGGCCACGACTCTGCAAGGACACGCAGCTCCACTCAGCGTTGGCATCAAGATGCCGGAATTGAGCAGCTTGCAATATCTCCGTCACGGCATCGATCACGTTGACGGTGGTAACACCCGATGGGTTTTCATTAGTGGTGCCGGGGCCGGTGACTACGTAGCTGACCGGCTGCATGCCATTACCATGTCTAGCCACTACGTCCCACGGGATGGTGAACGTCGCATCCGCCCCGGGCGTCAGGGTACTGAGGTTAAAAGGCCCGACGCGCTCTCGGGTGACGCCCCAGAACAGGAAAAACCTGTTGTTCGCATGGGGCGCCGCTGCAACGGTCCAGAGCGGAATCACAATCGTGACAGGTTGATTCGCGTCGACGATGCGCAGGGTATTCAACTCGGGAGTCGAAACCGCACCATACACCTGTGCCAGTTGCAGTCCAGGGTTTACATCTCCCGGTTCAAGGGTGCCAGGAAGAATCGGGCCTTCCACCGACAAATCAAGTCGCACGGTTTTGTCGGGAGAGTCAAAGAGAACGCCATTTCGGTCGATACGATAGCGCACGATCACAGTCTGCGGCCCCAGTGTTGCGGTATATGCGGCCTTGATCGCGTCGTTCATATTACTGAAGATAACGTCAAATCCGCTAAGCGCTGGCGTTTGCGTCCCATATGGCTGCGTACCCCATTGCAACTCGAACCTGTCCAGCCCGATCGCATGATGAAGGTACTCTTCAATATGAACGTCAATACCTTGCACATAATCCGCAATATCGAGCAGATCATCGGTGCTGCCGTCGAGCGGGGCGCGCGCCAATGGAATGAAGACTGGCAATGGCTGGGGATCGTCAAGCAGTGCAACGGTACGAAAATCATTGAACGAAGGGCGGCTGACGTTACCGGCCCGATCACGGATGGTGTAGAAAACATAGTACAAACCACTCAAAATTATCTGAGCGGCCGGTAGGAAGAAAGTGCCCCCCGTAGTCAGCATATGTATCCCTAGTGGATCGCTGACCAAATGCTCGGGACGCGGGTCCATTACCGGACTGAAGTAAACAAAAAACCTGTCCCCTTCTTCGAATTGCCCCGGCTGCGAGGGATAACCGTTCGCTGGAATGCGGATCTCCAGGCCACCTTCTTGTATCAGGAACGCATTGTTGATCACGGTGCCCGGCGGCGCGTTGACAAACTCCGGAACATCCGGTTGCTCACGGGATGACTCAACGGCATAAGGCGCAATGGTATCGACCCGAAATGCCCCCGGATTGGAGCTGTCGACGGGGGTTCCCGGTATGCCCGCTTGATTACGGTACTGGGTATTTCTAAGCTCGTAGAAACCGTGTCGAAACTGGGGTGCCGGCGCGGGCACGAACCTGTTGATAACGGGCGGAACCGGGGGGGTAATGGCGGTTAGTTGATAGGGCGCTACCAAGGTGACCCACGTGGGCGGAATCACATCAGTAGCGCGAATCTCGATGCTCATCCAATCGGTGTTCCTTGACGCTACCCCCGTACTCAATTCCACGTTAATACCTACAGGTGCAACCGACGCAGGAATAAGGCCGGTTGCATCATCCAGCGCTTCAACGATCGTAGGCGCATTGAGAACCAAAGGCGCAGGTGCAGTAGTCGAACCACGTTTTTTAGTCATTTCGGTCTCTCCTTGGTGTTTTAAACAGACACGCTCGCTCCCGTCGATGGCATTCAGCCAACCACGCTGACTCGAAAAAACATCCATCAGAGCGATGTAGCCCAACATTCATGCGCTGGGATGACTCGGCTCAAGGCTCGGGGCCATTACCGTCAATCCAGCAGTAGATGGGGTCGGGCGGCGGTGGCGACGTCAGCACCACACGGTCGAACTGCACGAACCTGGAGGCGGAGCGGCCTATGATCGCCCCCGCTCTGGACACCAAATAGCTAGCCTCTCCACCTGCGTTCTCTTTCAATGGGCGGATCAGACGTTCCACATCACGGATCCAGAAGTTGAAGCCGGCTGCATCCCCTCCCGCGTCCCAATAATGCTCAAGGGTTTCCACAATGTTGGGGTCTGGATTGACATCAGGGTATTGGCCATACCCTTGAAACCTGAGCGTGATCAAATCCCCATCAAGGATGTTCGGATCGGGGGGAATGTGCACCTCGACCCCTAACCAAATCGGCGGCTGAGTGCTGCAGGTCAAATACCGGTTGGGGTGGGACTCGGATTGGGGAAACCGGGGGCGTGTGTACATGATGGGAGGAAGGTCGGTTTGCAGCCCGACCCGCGCCACCTGTGAAAATTCCGGGTTCACATTTCCGGCACGATCCTCCAGACGATAAAAACAGAACAGCCAGAGAGCACCCGGGAACCTGCGGAACACGTCGTTGGGCACCTCTACAAAAATGCGGCCATTGGCACTGGTCAGCGGTAGCGAGGTCAGTGTCGGCAAGCCCGTTGGCAGCATATTCAGGTCAGAAAAATACATATGTACCTTGTCACCGACCTCACGTCCTCGATAGCCCGGAGGGATTTCCATGGGCACCATGGGATTGTTGTCCAGGTAGTCCTGAGTTATCGGATCTATCGGGAAAATCGCAGGAGGAAGGAACGCGCCAGCACCAGGGGCATCGCGGTCGATTCTGATAGTCACCGTTTCAGAGGTATCGACGCTGGGACTATCTGGCCGGGTGTTATGGATCCGATACCTGAGATCAACGACAGCGCTGCTCAGTAAAAAGGCCCGAGGAATCGTCAGCGATATGGGAAAGTCGGCATCCGTCAGCGGGCCAACCAGTTCGAACGGGGGGGTATCGGCGGGTCTGGCGCCATGGACAGCCCACTCAAAAATCACATATTGGAACCTGCCTGTAGCGGGTAAAACCGCCCAAGGCGTTTCAAGCAACATCTTCAAATCGTCGAAATAAAATTTAGCGGGGATCAACCCATCCGGTAGTGCATCGACGACTTTTGGCTTATCCAGCACGAGGATACCGCCAGGGCCCGAAGGACCATTCGCATTCGGCTGGGTTGTATTGGAAGTGGTCATCGAAACCTCCCGCAACTCAATCACTCTCGATGCGCCTTTTTGTCTAAAAACTCAGACGGCTCAGGCGCTGTTGGTGCAATTGAACACCTCCTTTACGCCGGCTGATACTGTCAGATTTCACAGGTAGCAGCGCCATTCGTCCGCTTTTCAGCGTCTGACGACAGAGCCATCACCAAGAAATTCTTGACGAGGCCGGTTGACTAGTGTTTTCTGAAACCGGTTTCAGTGAAACACCAAATCCAATAAGAAAGGTTCTGCCGTGACTTCATTTTCCGCCGCCCAGCGCAGCCGCGTGACCATGCTCGACGTCGCCGAGCGCGCCGGGGTCTCCAAGGCCAGCGTGTCGCGCTTTATCGGCGATGACCGCGCGCTGCTCTCTGATGCCATTGCCCTGCGCATCGAACAAGCCATCGAAGCCCTCGGCTACCGCCCCAACCAGATGGCCCGTGGCCTGAAACGTGGCCGCACACGCCTGATCGGCATGTTGGTGGCGGATATCCGCAACCCCTATTCCATTGCGGTGATGCATGGCGTCGAAACCGCCTGCCGCCGGCACGGCTACAGCCTGGTGGTGTGCAACACCGACCGCGATGACGAGCAGGAGCGCCAGCACCTGGCGGCGCTGCGTTCGTATAACATCGAAGGGCTGATCGTGAACACCCTCGGCCATCACCTCGACCAACTGCTGGAGCTGCAACGGGAAATGCCCCTGGTGCTGGTCGACCGCAAGGTCGAACCGCTGCACAGCGACCTGGTGGGCCTGGATAACCCGGCCGCCGTGCACATGGCGCTCGAGCATCTGCAGCAGCAGGGCTACCGCGACGTGTTGATGGTCAGTGAAGCGGCCGACGGCACCAGCTCGCGCCTGGAGCGCCAGGCCGGTTTCATTGCCGAGATCGAGCGCCGCCCGGGGTTGACCGGCAAAGTGCTGGAGCTCGATGACGCCCTGGAAAACAACCTGCACACCTTTCTCGCCAAGCCCGGCGCCAAGGCGCTGTTCTGCGCCAACGGCGTCGCCGCGCTGGCCTGCACCCGTGCGCTCAAGGCGTTGGGCTGCCACCTGTTCGACGACGTTGGCCTGCTCGCCCTGGATGACCTGGACTGGTATCCGCTGGTGGGCAGCGGCATCACCGCCCTCGCCCAGCCGACCGAGGCGATCGGCGCCAGTGCGTTTGACTGTCTGCTCAAGCGCTTGCGCGGCGACACCGATCCCACCCGTACCCTGGACTTCCTGCCCGAGTTGATCGTGCGGGGCTCTACTCGGCGCCTTTAAATGTCTTGCACCTTTCTTTGCACCTTCCTTGCACAAAAAATGAAACCGGTTTCAGAGGTACACAACAATGCATAAATACCCCGTCTCCATCAGCCTTTCCAGCTACGGCGCCGACCTGGTACGCCAGCAGGGCCAATTGAGTTTTGTCCAGGTGCTCAGCACTGCCGGCGCCCAACGCATCGAATGGCGCGAAGAACTGTTGACCGACGAGCAACCGGGCGAACTGGCGCAAGCAGCGGCGCAGCAGCATTTGGAATCAGTGTTCTCATCGCCCCTGGAACTCTGGGTCGCCGGTCGCGCCCAGCCCAATGCGGAACTGGCCGCGACCCTGGATCGCGCCCTGGCTTTCGGTTCGCGCTGGTTGAAGGTGTCCCTGGGTTACTTCACCGACACCAACGACCTGCAAAGCCTGCACGCCCTGCTCAGCCGTCACCCGGTCCGGCTCCTGGTGGAAAACGACCAGACGTTGCACGGTGGGCGTATCGAGCCGATGCAACGCTTTTTCAGTGAAGTGGAGCGCCTCGGCCTGCCGGTCAAGATGACCTTCGACATCGGCAACTGGCAGTGGCAGGACCAGTCCGCCCTCACCGCCGCCCGCCTGCTCGGCCGGCATGTGGACTACCTGCACTGCAAAGCCGTGGCCCGTCGCCAGGACGGCAAGCTCGTCGCCCTGCCGCCCGGCCCCACCGACCTGCATTTGTGGGAACAACTGCTCAAGCACATGACCCAAGGTATTACGCGGGCCGTGGAATTTCCGTTGCAAGGCGATGACCTGGTCCAGGTCACCGCCCAGCAGGTCGCCGCCCTCGCCACCCTTGGCCAGCCCCGTCTGGAGAATGCCCATGTCTAAGCTCGATATCCTGTCGTTTGGTGAAACCATGGCGATGTTCGTCGCCGAACAGACCGGCGACCTGGCGCAGGTGGCGCAGTTTCACAAGCGCATTGCCGGGGCCGACAGCAATGTCGCCATCGGCCTGTCGCGCCTGGGGTTCAACGTGGCCTGGCTGAGCCGGGTGGGCAATGATTCCCTGGGCCGTTTTGTGCTCGACAGCCTGAAAAAAGAAGGGCTGGACTGCCGCCACGTAGCGGTCGACCCGCTGCACCCCACCGGTTTTCAACTCAAGTCCCGTGAAGACGGCGGCGCCGATCCCCAGGTCGAATACTTTCGCAAAGGCTCGGCGGCCAGCCACTTGTCTATCGAGGCCATCCAACCGGCATTGCTGCAAGCGCGCCACCTGCACGCCACCGGCATTCCAGCGGCCTTGTCCGACGCCACGCGAGCACTGTCCCGCGAGTTGATGATGCAAATGCGCAAGGCCGGGCGCAGCGTGTCGTTCGACCCGAACCTGCGCCCATCGCTATGGCCCGACGAGCAGCAGATGATCCGCGAGATCAATGCCCTCGCCGCCCTGGCCGACTGGGTATTACCGGGCTTGAGCGAAGGCCGTTTGCTCACCGGCTTTGATGACCCGGCCGATATTGCCGCCTTCTACCTGGACCAGGGCGCCGAGGCCGTGGCCATCAAGCTGGGGCCGGATGGGGCTTACTACCGGACCCGCATGGACCAAGGCTTCATCGCCGCCGTGCCGGTGGAAACCGTGGTGGATACCGTCGGTGCCGGCGATGGTTTCGCCGTCGGCATGGTCAGTGCCCTGCTGGAAAACCTCAGTTTCCCCGAGGCCGTGCAGCGCGGTAACTGGATCGGCAGCCGTGCCGTGCAGAGCCGTGGCGATATGGAAGGCTTGCCGTTCAGGGCAGACCTACCGCTGGCACAGAAGGCGAGCTGAGCAAAGGCGCCGCAGCCCGGCGCGGGGCAAGCCCGCACACCACAACCTGTTGCAACAACTACAACAAGCTCAGGAGCAACACCATGGATACCGTGAAACTCGCCACCCGCCGCTGGTGGTACATCATGCCGATCGTTTTTATCACCTACAGCCTGGCCTATCTGGACCGCGCCAACTATGGTTTCGCCGCCGCCTCCGGGATGGCCGAAGACCTGATGATTACCCCCGGAATGTCGTCGCTGCTCGGCGCGCTGTTTTTCCTGGGCTACTTTTTCTTCCAGGTGCCGGGGGCGATGTATGCCCAGAAGCGCAGCGTTAAAAAGCTGATCTTTGTCAGCCTGATCCTGTGGGGCGGCCTGGCGACGCTGACGGGCGTGGTGTCCAACGCCTATATGCTGATCGCCATCCGCTTCATGCTCGGGGTGGTTGAAGCGGCCGTGATGCCGGCGATGCTGGTGTACCTGTGCCACTGGTTCACCCGTGCCGAGCGTTCGCGCGCCAATACGTTCCTGATCCTCGGCAACCCGGTGACCATGCTGTGGATGTCGGTGGTCTCGGGCTACCTGGTGCAGCACTTCAGCTGGCGCTGGATGTTCATCATCGAAGGTTTGCCGGCGGTGATCTGGGCTTTTATCTGGTGGCGCCTGGCCGATGAGCGGCCCAAGGATGCCAAATGGCTCAGCGATAACGAGAAACAGGATCTGGAAACCGCCCTGGCCGCCGAGCAGGTGGGCATCAAGGCGGTGAAGAACTACGCCGAAGCCTTCCGCTCGCCCAAGGTGATCGTGCTGGCCCTGCAGTTTTTCTGCTGGAGCATCGGCGTGTACGGCTTTGTGTTGTGGCTGCCGTCGATCCTCAAGGCGGGTTTGAAAATGGATATGGTCGAGGCCGGCTGGTTGTCGGCCCTGCCTTATCTCGCGGCGGTGATCGGCATGCTGGTGGTGTCGTGGGGCTCGGACAAACTGCAAAAGCGTAAACGCTTTGTGTGGCCACCGTTGCTGATTGCCTCCATCGCGTTCTACGGCTCCTACACGCTTGGCGCCGAACATTTCTGGTGGTCCTACACCTTGCTGGTGATCGCCGGAGCCTGCATGTACGCGCCCTACGGTCCGTTCTTCGCCATCGTCCCGGAAATCCTGCCGGCCAACGTCGCCGGTGGCGCCATGGCGCTGATCAACAGCATGGGCGCGCTGGGTTCATTCGGTGGTTCGTACCTGGTGGGTTACCTCAATAGCAGCACCGGCTCGCCCGGCGCCTCGTACCTGCTGATGAGCGGCGCGTTGCTGCTGTCGGTGGTGCTGACGATTTTCCTCAAGCCCGGCGCCAGCGATCGCGTACGGGCGCCAACCCTGGAGTTGAAGGTCAAAACCTCATGAAAAAGTCTGTTGTGCTGTACAAAAAACTCTCCGCGCCGCTGATGGCTCGCCTGCATGAACAGGCCGATGTCACGCTGATCGACGCGCTGGACGACACGGGCCTGGCCAAACTGCGCGACGCGTTGCCCAGCGCCCATGGCCTGCTCGGCGCCAGCCTGCGCCTGGATGCCAAACTGTTGGACCTGGCGCCCTACCTGGAAGCGGTGGCCAGCGTCTCGGTGGGGGTCGACAACTACGACATCGACTACCTGACCCGGCGCGGCATCCTGCTCAGCAACACCCCGGACGTGCTCACCGAAACCACCGCCGACACCGGTTTTGCGTTGATCCTGGCCACCGCACGCCGGGTGGTCGAGCTGGCCGACATGGTGCGCGCCGGCCAATGGAACAAGAACATCGGCCCGGCGCACTTCGGTACCGACGTGCACGGCAAAACCCTGGGCATCATCGGCATGGGGCGCATTGGTGAAGCCCTGGCGCAGCGCGGGCATTTCGGCTTCGGCATGCCGGTGATCTACCACAGCCACTCGCCCAAGCCGCAGGTGGAACAGCGTTTCGGCGCGCAGTACCGCAGCCTGAACGACTTGCTGCAAGAGGCTGACTTTGTCTGCCTGACCTTGCCGCTGACCGCCGAAACCGAGAAGCTGATTGGCGCCGAAGCATTCAGGCGGATGGGGCCGGAGACGATCTTCATCAACATCTCGCGGGGCAAGGTGGTGGACGAAGCGGCGTTGGTCGAAGCCTTGCAGCAGCGCACCATCCGGGCGGCGGGGCTGGATGTGTTCGAGCGTGAGCCGCTCAATCACGAGTCGCCGTTGCTGCGGTTGAACAACGTGGTCGCCACGCCGCATATCGGCTCGGCAACCCAAGAGACGCGCGAGGCGATGGCCAAGTGTGCGGTGGATAATCTGTTGCAGGCGCTGGCCGGGCAAAAGCCGACGAACCTGGTGAACCCGGGGGCGTGGAAGCCATAGCCTCTGACACAAAAAAGAGAGCAATTGTGGGAGGGGCGGTGCGACGATTCGACTTGCTCCCGATAGCGGTGGGCCAGTCACTGATTTACTGAATGACCCACCGCTATCGGGAGCAAGCCCCCTCCCACACACTCCTACATTTTTTGCTTTATTGCAGGTCAGATAACGAAGCGCGCCACCATCCCATTCAGGTCCACCGCCAGGCGCGACAGTTCATGGCTGGCCGAGCTGGTCTGGTTGGCACCCGCCGCCGACTGGGTCGCCAGGTCGCGGATGTTAACCAGATTGCGGTCCACTTCGCGGGACACTTGGGCTTGCTCTTCCGAGGCACTGGCAATCACCAGGTTGCGCTCGTTGATCAGACTGATCGATTGAGTGATCTGCTCCAGGGCCACACCGGCGGCGCGAGCCATTTCCAGGGTGGCATGGGTACGCTGGTTGCTCTGCTGCATCGACTGCACGGCTTCGCCGGTTCCGCTCTGGATGCCGGCGACCATTTTTTCGATCTCTTGAGTCGACTGTGCTGTGCGATGGGCCAGCGCCCGCACTTCGTCGGCCACCACCGCGAAACCGCGCCCGGCTTCACCGGCGCGGGCCGCTTCAATCGCCGCGTTGAGCGCCAGCAGGTTGGTCTGTTCGGCAATCGCGCGAATCACGTCCAGCACTTTGCCGATATCACGCCCCTGGGACGCCAGACCTTCGATCAGCACCGAGGTGTTTTGCACATCCTGGGTCATCGTCTGGATGGCCTCGACGGTTTCGACCACGCGGTCGCGTCCCGCACGGGCGGCCTGGTTGGACTGGCCGGACGCTTCGGAGGTCGACACCGCGTTACGCGCCACCTCTTCCACGGCAGCGGTCATTTCGTTGACGGCCGTGGCGGCCTGGTCGATTTCATTGTTCTGTTGTTGCAGGCCCCGAGACGCTTCCTCGGTGACCGCACTCAGCTCTTCGGCGGCGGAGGACAACTGTGTGGCGGAGCCGGCGATATGCTGGATGGTCTGGCGCAGGTTGGCTTGCATGGCGGACAAGGCACTGAGCAAACGCGCCGGTTCGTCCTTGCCATCGTCCTCGATCACTTTGCTGAGGTTGCCACCGGCGATGGTCTCGGCCACTTCCACGGCTTTGCGCAATGGCGTGACGATGCTCCTGGTCAGCGCCCAGGCCAGACACACTGTCAGCAAAGCGGCTACTACCGAGACCACGACGACACCGATGATGGCACTTTGATAACTCTGCTCGGCATCATCATTGGCCTGCCGGGCATCGGCCACATTGATCGCGATCAGCTTGTTCAACTGTTCGCCCATCTGATCGGTGCCGTCCTTGATGCGGGTGTTGATCAGGGTACGCATCTCATCGAGCTTGCCTTGCTTGGACAAAGCCAGCATCTCGGCCTGGGCCTTGATGTAGTTGTCCAGGGTGACGATAAACGTCTTGTACAAGGCCGCCTCCTCCGGGCCGGCTGGCATCACCGCATAACCGGCCTGAGCGGTTTTCACTTTATCAAGCAATACACCGATACGGGTTTCGGCCTCCTGCAGGCCCGCCGCCTCACGGTTGACCAGCACCCGAAATGACAGGATACGCAAGCGCAGTACGTTCTCCGTGATAACCCCTAGATAAGTGACGCTGGGCAGTTGGTTGGTGGCCATGTCCGCCGACGCCTGACGCATCAACGTCATGCGATTAACCGCAAACATTCCCAATACCACGACCAATAAGGCAATCAATGCAAAACCGAGAGAAGCTCGAGGGGCAATATTCAGATGGCGAAGGGACATAGATGCGCTCTCATAAGATGTGTTTGCATGCGTCCCTGCCGCGAACGATCCGTCGGCGTCAACGCGCGGCTCAGACCTTGGTCACCATTGTTGTAATTGATAGGTGACCTGCCCAGGCTATCGGCAAGCACCGGCGGTTTATGCAGGGTCTTTATAAATATTTTTTTACACTTCTGACGATTAGCAGTTTCTGGCATCCTGCGTCTCCATTTTCTGACCCGAGCCCTCATTTTGTCTGACGCTCATGCCCCCCAACCGCGCTATAAATCCGACCTGATCTACGGCCTGGAAGACCGTCCGCACTTCACCGCAGCGATTTTTGCCGCGTTACAGCACGTGCTCGCCAGTTTCGTCGGGATCATCACGCCCACCCTGATTGTAGGCGGTGTTCTGGGACTGGGTAGTGAAGTGCCGTACCTGGTGAGCATGGCGCTGTTCGTCTCGGGGCTGGGGACTTTTGTGCAGGCGCGCAAGTTCGGCCCGGTGGGTTCCGGCCTGCTGTGCCTGCAGGGCACCAGTTTTTCGTTTATCAGTGTGATCCTCAGCGCCGGCTTCATGGTCAAGGCCCGGGGCGGCGGGACCGATGAAATTCTCTCGACGATCTTCGGTATCTGTTTTTTTGCAGCCTTTATCGAAGTGGTGCTCAGCCAGTTCATCGGCAAACTGCGCAAACTGATCACCCCGGTTGTCACCGGCACCATCATTACCCTGATGGGTTTGTCGCTGATCAAGGTGGCGGTCACCGACATGGCCGGCGGCTTTGGCTCCAGCGACCTGGGCGCGGCGGGCAACATGGGGCTGGCGGCACTGGTGCTGCTGACCATCGTGGTCCTCAACCGCTTCAGCAACCCGTTCCTGCGCCTGGGTTCGATCGTGATAGGCCTGACCCTGGGCTTTGTCGTGGCTTGGTGGATGGGCCGCGTGGACATGGCCGCCCTGCCCCAGGTGCCGCTGATCAGCGTACCGGTGCCGTTCAAGTACGGGTTCTCGTTCGACTGGGTCGCGTTTATCCCGGTTGCCGTGATCTTCCTGATTTCGCCGCTTGAAGCGGCCGGTGACCTGACCGCCAACTCGATGATTTCGCAACAGCCGGTCAAGGGCCCGCTGTACATCAAGCGCATCAAGTCCGGCCTGCTGGCCGACGGCCTCAATTCGGCTATGGCCGCCACCTTCAACAGCCTGCCGATGGTGACCTTCGCCCAGAACAACGGCGTGATCCAGCTGACCGGCGTGGCCAGCCGCTACGTGGCGTACTTTATCGCCGGCCTGTTGGTGCTGCTGGGGTTGTTCCCGATGATCGGCGCGGTACTGCAACTGATGCCCAAGCCGGTGCTCGGTGGCGCGACGTTGATCATGTTCGGCACCGTGGCCGTGGCCGGGATCAAGATCCTCGCCGAAGCCGGGCTGCACCGACGCAACGTGCTGATCGTGGCGATCTCCCTGGGCATGGGCCTGGGCGTCGCCGCCGTGCCGGAAGTGTTGCGCGACCTGCCCAAGGCCCTGCACAACATCTTTGAATCGCCGATCACCGTGGGCGCATTTTGTGCGATCGTGCTGAACATTTTCCTGCCCGAAGAGTTCATAGAGCTGGAAGAAGACGAATTCGACCCGGAGTCTTCTACCCTCAAAGTCATGCAAGACCCGGACGTTACCCAATAGGAGCAACTTTCAGATGCGCAAGCTCATGGTTCTATCGTTACTGCTGCTGACCTTGAGCGCCTGCGCGCTGTTCCCCAACCGCGACCCGGTCAACATTACGGTGGTGGGGATCGAGCCCCTGCAAAGCCAGGACCTGGAAGTGCGTTTCGCCGTGAAGTTGCGGGTGCAGAACCCCAATGAAACAGCCATCGACTACAGCGGCATCGCCCTGGACCTGGACGTCAATGGCCGGCCGCTGGCATCAGGCGTGAGTGACCAGGCAGGCTCGGTGCCGCGCTTTTCCGAGACCGTGCTGATGGTGCCGGTGAGTGTGTCGGCATTTTCCGTACTGCGCCAAACCCTGGGCCTGAGCCAGACTCAAAGCCTGAACAACCTGCCCTACGTGCTGCGCGGCAAGCTGGCGGGCGGGTTGTTCGGCACCATGCGCTTTGTGGAGCGTGGCACGTTGGACCTGCCGAACACGGCTACCTGGTAACGACCATGCAACCGACCTTGCTCACCGAACGACTGATCCTGCGACCACTGACCCTGGCCGACGCCGAGGGCATCCAACAGCAATTCCCGCACTGGGAAGTCGTGCGCTACCTCAACGCCCTGGTGCCCTGGCCCTATCCGGCCGATGGCGCACGCACCTATCTGGAACAAATCGCCCTGCCCGCCATGGCCCGTGGTAAGGAATGGCATTGGTCGATCCGCCTGAAAAGCGCGCCGGACAAGTTAATCGGCAATATCAGCCTGATGGACGAACACGATAACAACCGTGGTTTTTGGCTCGGCCCACAATGGCAAGGGCAAGGCTTGATGCGCGAAGCCTGTGCGGCGGTGAACGACTACTGGTTTGGCGTACTGGAGCGGCCACTGTTGAGGGTGCCCAAGGCGGCGCCGAACCTGGCGTCGCGCCGGATTTCCGAGCGTGAAGGGATGCGCTGGGTGCGCACGGATCAAGGCAAGTTCGTTGAAGGCACCTTCCCGCGGGACCTCTGGGAAATGACTCGCGAGCAATGGCTGGAATACCCACGCCTGAGCCAATGAGGTTGCAAATGTGGGAGCCGGCCCTCCCACACAGCTGAGCGGCGTTTAGTCAGCGATGAAGCGTACGCCCGGCTTGGCCCGCTCATCGACCGTCAACTCAAACACATCCGGCCGGGCGTAATGCCCCACCACGTCGTAGTCATAGCGCGCACGCACCAGTTCGTCCGTATCGATCTGCGCCGTCAACAAGCCTGCTTCACCGCGCAATGGCCCGGCGAGCACATCGCCCATCGGCCCGACAATCACACTGCCGCCCGCGATCAACGGGCGCTGCGCCGGCCAGTTGGCCACTTCCACACCCAGCGCCTCGGGCGATGGCTGCACCTGGCAGGCGCTGACCACAAAACAGCGACCTTCGTGGGCCACATGGCGCATGCTGACTTGCCACATCTCGCGTTCATCCACGGTCGGCGCACACCACACTTCGACGCCCTTGGCGTACATCGCCGTGCGCAGCAACGGCATCATGTTTTCCCAGCACACGGCGCCGCCGATGCGCCCTATGGCGCTGTCGATCACCGGCAGGGTCGAGCCGTCGCCCTTGCCCCAAATCAATCGTTCGGTGCCGGTGGGCATCAGCTTGCGGTGCTTGGCCACCAGGCCGCC
This sequence comes from Pseudomonas palleroniana, assembly GCF_022836895.1. Classification (NCBI taxonomy): domain Bacteria; kingdom Pseudomonadati; phylum Pseudomonadota; class Gammaproteobacteria; order Pseudomonadales; family Pseudomonadaceae; genus Pseudomonas; species Pseudomonas palleroniana. Next base: position 4,067,287 of record NZ_CP092411.1, read on the forward strand.
CGTCGGTTCGAAATACAGCATGGTGCAATACAAGGTGCTGCCACTGCGCTCGATCACGCCGAGCACCAGGTTCGCCCCCGTACGCGCCGACAACTCGGCCAGCGCCTGCGTCTCCGCGCCCGGCACATCAATGGCATTGGCAAAATAGCGGGCGAAAGCTTCGCGACCTTCGGGCAGGCGGTAACCCAATAGCGTGCCAAACCCTTCACCTTTGGGATAACCGCCCAGCAGGGCTTCCGGCATCACCACCAGTTGTGCGCCGCTGCGTTTGATTTCTTGCTCATACGCCAGGATTTGCTCAAGGGTTTCGGCCTTGCCGCCAGGCAAGGCACCGATTTGCAGGGCAGCCACTATCGAAACAGGCATCAGGTTCACTCCGAATGAGGGGGGTTGCCCATTTTCCCGCCAGCCTCGATCATGAATAAAGCCCACCTCAGTGCTAAATGATATGAGCCAAATGAATATCACCCAGGTCGACCTGAACCTGCTGAAAACCTTCGAAGCCCTGCACGACGAGTCGAGTGCCAGCCGGGCGGCCTTGCGCCTGGGCGTCACGCAATCGGCCATCAGCGCGGGTTTGCGACGCCTGCGCGAGGTGTATGGCGACCAATTGTTTGTGCGTACCGGACGTGGCCTGGCGCCGACGTTGCGCGCCAATCAATTGAAACCGGTCATCAGCGAAGCGCTGGACCGCTGTCGCCAAAGCCTGGCAATGGTCGACCCGGGTAACCAGCAGTATCAGGGACGCTCGGTGGTGGTGGGTTTGTCCGATGATTTCGAGATTGCCTATGGCCGTCGGCTGATGGAGGCAATCGCACAACGCGCACCGAAACTGCGGGTGATTTTCCGTCAGACCCACAGCCAGATTGTCGCAGCCGCCCTGCTTGATCGCACCCTCGACCTGGCGATCACCGCCGGTGGTTTCGCCCAAGGCCGGCTCAGTCGCCAAGTCGTGGGAGAAGGTGATTACCGCTGCCTGGTGGACTCGGACCAGGCCAGCATCAGCCTGGACGAGTTCGTCACACGCGAACATGTGCTGGTGTCGTCGGGCGGGTTTATCGGGATTACCGATGAGGGGTTGGCGGCGCAGGGGCTGAGCCGCCAGGTGTGTGCATCCACCAGCCACTTTGCGGCGCTGCCGTACTTGCTCAAGGGCAGCCAGGCGGTCGCCACCATTCCGGGGCACGCCGCCGAGGCGATTGCGCGCATGACCGGCTTGCGCGTACTGCCCTGCCCGCTGGCGCTGCCGCGCTATCCGGTGGAGTTGGGCTGGCGCACCCAGGCCCAGCTCGACCCCCTGTTGCTGAAGGTACGCGAGGCGATCGTGGCGTGCTTTATTTAGCCGCCGCCATCAGCTTGTTGACTTCACTGCGCACCATGTTGGAAAACTCCGGCGGCGACATGCCGTCGAGTTCCGCGCGGACCCATTCGGCCCACTTGCCCTTGCGCTTGGCACGCTCGCCGAACAGCCGCGCGGCCTCCCCCTTGGCCTTGCCCAGGTTGGTCTGCCACAGCTCGTAAAGTCGGGACTTTTCATCTTCCAGCTCGGCGCGCTCGGCGAGGGTCTTGTTGGCGAGATTGAAGCTCATGTTGAATTACCTGCTGCACAAATAGGCGACATCTTACACTGTAGGTCGAAACTTCCTGATCCGGATTTAGCCTTCAACGGCCTCGGCGCAAAAAAACTGCAACTTTTGCCGAGGCCCGATACTCCATTGTTCACTGTCACATCCACTTGCAAGGAGTCACCCAATGGCCCGCAAAACCGCTGCCCAAGCCGTCGAAGACCAAATCAAGGATCAAGCCTTCAGCGAATTGACCGCGCTGATAGAAGAGTCGGACAAGCTGCTCAAAAGCAGCGCATCCCTGGTGGGTGAAGAAGGAGAAACCCTGCGCGAGCAGGTTGCCATCAAACTCAAGCAAGCGCTGGACTCGGTGTCCAACGTACGTGAACGCAGCAAGCCGGTGGTCGATGCCACCGAAACCTACATCGGTGGCCACCCATGGCAGACCGTGGCGATTTCCGCAGGCTTCGGCCTGGTCGTCGGCCTGTTGCTGGGCCGCCGCAACTGATCGAATCGGGCTGCGCCGGCGCTGGCGCAGCCTGTTTTATTCGCCGGCCAGCTCTCGCAGCCGCGCCAACTCCTCGGCATCCACCTCGATACCCTGCGCATCCGACCGCTCCCGTGTGCGATGACGCCGATCCCCCGGCAACCGCCGCAACCCCACCGCATGCATCTGGCGCACCAATTCCTGGCTACGCTCGGCAAAGCTTTGCCCGGCGGTCTTGCTCGGGTCGATCACAATCAATAACTGCCCCGTCCATGGCGTACGCGCCCCTGGATGGTCGGCCCAACTGAATTCGAAAGAAAAATTGCCGCCGGTCAAGGCCGCCGCCAGCAACTCCACCATCATCGACAAGGCCGAACCCTTGTGCCCGCCAAAGGGCAGCAACGCGCCCCCTTCCAATATGGCCTTCGGATCCTGGGTCGGCTGGCCCAGGCTGTCCACGCCCATGCCCGGCGGCAGGCGCTCGCCCTTGCGTGCCGCGATCTGTACATCACCATGGGCAATGGCGCTGGTCGCCAGGTCAAACACAATCGGCGCGCCATCGGCACGCGGGGCGGCGAAAGCAATCGGGTTGGTACCGAACAACGGACGGTCGGCGCCATGGGGCACCACGCAGGTCATGCTGTTGACCACGCTCAACGCCACCAGCCCCTCTTCGGCGAACGGCTCGACGTCAGGCCACAACGCGGCAAAGTGATGGGAGTTATGAATGGCCAACAGTGCGATTCCGGCACTGCGGGCTTTTTCCACCAGCAGCGGGCGCGCAGCCTCAAGCGCCGGCTGGGCGAAACCATTGCCGGCGTCGACCCGTACAAAGCCTGAAGCGACATCGGTGACCACCGGTTCGGCCTTGCCATTCACCCAGCCGCTGGCCAGGGTGCTGACATAACCGGGTATACGGAAAATCCCGTGGCTATGCGCGCCATCGCGCTCGGCGCCGGCACAGTTGCGGGCCAAGGTCGCGGCCACCTGCGGCGAGGTACCGTGCAATACGAAGACCCGATGCAGCAACGCCACCAGCTCGGCAAAACCGATGCGGACCAACGCCCGCTCATGGACCTGTGACATCTGAAGCTCCGATTTTATGATTGGAAGGGGCAACAAGACTGGGTAGCCAGGCCGACGATTAAACACCGGGGGGCAAGCCCACTGTCAACCTGCGTTTTTCGGTGCATTCAGAAGCATAGGTATCTGCACAAATGATGGCCCTGATCCCGTGTTTTTGATCTTGATCTTGCTTTTGATCTAAAGCGCCCCGTCAAACCACGCTGGCCGAACGCAGGCTTGAATCCGTGGGTAACCCGGCAGGACGCCGGGTTAGCCGTCCTGGGCCAGGGATGGCCCATGACGGCGGCCCACGGATTCAAGCCTGTGTTCGGGCACACCGAGCCTGAGCGAGGTGCCGAGTGGTGGGGCAAGGACCTTTTGGTTACTTTTGGGTCCTTCCAAAAGTGACCCGCTGTAAGAGCGGAACCCTAAGCCGCCGTTACCGCAGCAATGGATATGTACGCGATCTACCTAACATCCCGGTCGACTGACAAACTGCCACGGGAGCAAGCTCCCTCGCCACAAGGTTCCAGCTTGGCACCAGAGTTATGGAGATACCCAGGCTTCAGGAAGACAACAAACGAGAACCACTCCCAATTGAAATGCAATCACCATGATGGCAGTTCTCGTCATCCTGCTACGGAGGTTAGAATGTGCGAAATCAGGATGAGTTGATGACCGAAAAGTCCCTTTCAGAAGCCGAATATGACGCCATCACCGATGCGGCCGCGCATTGGTGCATGCGCATGCACGCCAGCGATTGCACGCACGCTGAACGTCAGGCTTTTGCCCAATGGCACGACGCCCACCCCCTGCACGCTTTTGAATACGCCGCGATGCTGGAGATCTGGGACGTCGCCGACCACCTGCCACGCCATGAGCCCAGCGCTGGGGCAGTACCGCTGCCGTTCAAGCCACGCAGCCGTTGGCGCACTTATGCGGTCGCAGCGGCGATCAGCCTGGTGGCATTGCCCCTGGCGGCCTTCACCGGCTGGGAAGCGGGCTGGGTGCCCAGCGCTTATGAACGCTATGACGCCACGCACGGGTTGCGCCAGGTCACCCTGGGCGATGGCAGCCAGGTGGAACTCAACCTCGGCACAGAGTTGGTCTACAGCAACTATAAGGACCAGCGTCGGGTCACGCTGAAAAAAGGCGAAGCCTTCTTCAACGTCAGCCATGACCGTGCCCACCCGTTTATCGTGCAGGCCGGCGAAGGCCAGGTGCGGGTCACCGGCACCCAGTTCAACGTCTGGAAATATGAAGACCAGGTGCGGGTGACGCTGTTGGAGGGCTCGGTACAGGTCGCCAGCGACAACCTGCACGCCAGCGTACCGCTGAACCCCGGCATGCAGGCCAGCTACCAACCCGGCGACGCGACACCGCGCGTGCAGGCGATGGCCCCCAACGATACCGCGCTGGCCTGGCGCCAGGGCAAGCTGATCCTCGACAACCTGGCGCTTTCCGACGCATTGCCTTTGATCAACCGCTACCTGGACAAACCGGTGATGCTGGCGGACGCCAGTACCGGGGCGATTCGCATCGGTGGCATCTACAACATCAATGAGGTCAACAACCTCATCCCGTCCCTGCCTAAAGTGCTGCCGGTCTACCTGACCCAGAACCTGGAAGGCAACCCCGTCCTCAATTCCATCCCGCGTAAAGCCCCCAAAGGTTGAGCCTTCTACCTGCCAAGGCCGCTTCGTTCGTGCCCGCAGTGTCCATTTTTGAAACACCTTGCGCCTCTGGATCGCCCACTCTAGGCGAATTCATCGTTTTGTCATGCGCAGTGTTTCATTGCTGAGACACCTTCAGACAAGACTGGGCATATCCCATCAGAGGGCTGTTGTTTCATCAATGAAACACCCTGGCCATCACTTCGCCCCACAAGAAACTCAACCCTTTGAATAACAACGATAAATAAAAAGCGGCACAGCTTCTGCTCTATTCCTTACAGCGCTGTTTAGGGTCAGCGCGAAGAATAAGGAACGCCGCCGTGGCCACACTCACTCAAGTTTCGATGAACATGCTGCTGATCAGCTGTGCACTCAGTGTCGGCCTCAGCGTTCCGAGCTATGCGGGTGACGGCGTTATCGTGACAGGCCGCGATGTACAAGGTCACATGTACGGGCGTCCCCCTTTCGGGCCAGACCCCTACCCCACCACCGCCAACGCCAACCCAAGCCGGGAAGTCATAGGCGCCACGGGCGAGCTCAGTGATGCGGCGATCGGCGGCATCAGCAGCGGTTCGAGCATCGTGCAAGCGGTCCAATCCAGCAGCAACTTGACCCACTTGCAAGCCACTCAGAACGGCATGTCGACCCTGGGTGCCGGCTCTGCCGCCGGCCACGGTGCAGGCAGCGGCGTGGGTGGGCAGATCAGCGACTCGATCCAGCGCGGCATGGCGCCCCTGAACAACATCGGCAGCATGATGGGGGGCAAATGATGAACCGTTCCCTGGTGCTACTTGCCCTGCTGGGTAGTGCTGCGGCCATGGCCGACAACACCGCGACAATCAACAACAGCGGGCAGGACTACGGCGGCAACCTGTCGATCAACCAGGCTGCAGGCAGCCAGCAACAGATGGCCAACAACCGCGCCGTCACCCTGGGCGGCCAGGCCACCACTCTCAACATCCAGCGAATGGATGGCAACGTCGATCCCTCCCTGAACGCCAAGGCGGCGATCCAGGGCACCTCTTTCAGCAACGGCAACGGTGTACTGGGCTTCAACCAGTCGGCCGGGGCCAATAACCAATCAGTCAATGCCGTGCGGATCAGCGTAAACCCTGCCCCGCTCAGCATCGACGACAGCGTCTTGTTGCAACAGAACACCACGACGCTGGCAACCGACTCAGGGCTCACCCCCACCACTGGCAGCCGCCAGGTCGTGACAAGCGACCAGGCCTTCACCGGCAGCCGAGGAGTGATTCAGGTGAACCAGAGTGCCGGGGTGGGGAACCGAGTGGCTAACACCCTGGGCATCACTATCAAGTAAGCGCTTGGTAGCACACGTTAGACCGTACCAACACTTAACCAACTAATTAGAAGCAAGGAGAAACACCATGAAACCTCAAATGGCTCTGAAACCACTGGTTTTCGCTCTCGCCGCACTCATGGCTGCTGCTGCTCAAGCAGGTGGTGGCTGGCACCCTGCCCCTCAACCCACCGGTACTGTTGCCTCCGTCGTGACCGATGTGCAAAAAAGTGCACACAACAAATTCGACGATACCAAAACCGAAAACAATGCTTCGGCTGATGGCTCGGTCACCAACAACAGCGGTAACGTTGGGGTAAACGCGCAGGCGGGTTCGGGCAACCAGGCTGACAACGCCGGTGCTATCTCCAGTGCCAAAGGCGACTTTGCAACGGTGTTTGCAGTGATCGACGTGGATCAAGCCAGCACCCACAACACCTTCACCAACAAAGGCACGCAAAACAATGCGTCGCTGGACAGCTCGGTGAACAATAACTCCGGCAACGTGGGCTACAACGGTCAAGCCGGCCAGGGCAACCAGGGTAAAAACAACCTGGCGATCACCACCGCCGATGGTAAAAACATCGCGGCAGCCTCCAACACCGAGCAAAACTCGCTCAACAACACCTACCTCAACGCCGCGGCTACCAGCCATGGCTATGGCTGGGGCAGCAAGCCTCAATACGTGTCCAACAACTCCAGCCTCGACAACTCGGTTAACCACAACTCCGGTAACGTGGGTGTGAACCTGCAATCGGGCGGTGGTAACCAAGGCAGCAACAGCCTGTCGATCGGCCAGGGTTGCAGCGTCTGCGCCAGCGGCGTGCGCTTCTGATGCAATGGGGCCTTGGCAACAAGGCCCTTTTTTATTCCAGTGTCCAACAGGTCATACGATCATGCGCCTCGCGACCCTCACCCTCCTGATGCTGCTCACCGGCCCTGCGTGGGCGGGCACCATGGCGGTTTCCGCCATGCCTGGCGGTGCAGTCATCTTCAAGAAGGTCGAGAGTATTCGTGAGCGGCGCTTCGCCAACCTGGTGGAACAGAAAACCGATTTCAGCTGCGGTGCTGCGGCACTCGCCACCATCCTGCGCCAAGCCTATTGGCTGGACGTCGACGAAGATCATGTCATCAAAGGCATGCTGGTGACCGCCGACCAGAATCTGGTGCGTACCCAGGGCTTTTCCATGCTGGACATGAAGCGCTATCTCGAAAGCATCGGCATGCGTGCCCGAGGCTACAAAATTGCGCCTGAGACGCTGGTGACGGTGAGAATCCCCGTAGTGGTATTGCTGGAAATTCGAGGCTACAAGCATTTTGTGGTGATGCAGCGCGCCGACAAGGACTGGGTGTATATCGGCGACCCCGTGCTGGGCCATAAACGCTACTCGAAGGACGACTTCGTCAAGGGCTGGAACGGCATCGTATTCGCCGTGCTGGGTGAGGGTTACGACAAGACCAATGTCTTGCTCGACCCGCCCACCCCACTGACCGCCAGGAACATGATGAACAAGTTCAAGCCTCTGGCCGATACCGAGCTGATGGACTTCGGTTTTATCCAAAGCGACTTCTTCTAGAAGCGCAATAAGGAGCAGGACGCTCCAGGAGCTGAAGATGAACACTTCCCGCTGGCTGACCGTCTTGTGTCTGGCAGCCTCAATGCCTGCTTATGCGTCGTCGGGGTTCAAACCGATCGAACTCAAGGATTCGGAAATGGCCGATCTGCGTGGCCGTTACGTAATGCCGGGGCGAATCATCAGCTTCGGCATTGTGATGAGCAGCACCTGGACCAACGCCGTGGGCGACACCATTACCGGCAAGGCCAGCATGCAGATCGACAAAACCACGATCACCCCGCAGTTCTACGTACAGACTACCGGCGCCACCGGTAGCGGGACTAACCAGCACACCGGTACCGGCAACGTGGTAGGCGGCGCGGGCCTGGGCAGCGGCCAGGGCGTGACCCAGAGCGTGCGCACGGCCGGCGATGGCAACACCGCCTACAACGATGTGGGCATCAACATCAGCCAGAACGGCTTCGCCCCTGCCAATGCCGTGCAATCGGGGCAAGTGCTGGTCGCCGGCGGTACCGTCACCGGCGACAGCGCGGCAGGCCGCGTGAGCGTGTCAGCCAACAACGGCGGCCTGCAGATGGCGATCCAGGCCAATCATAACCAAGGCAACAGCCTGCAGCAGATCGGCGGCGGGAATGTGTTGCAAGGTACGGTATTGACCGGCAACTCCAACTTCGTCAACAACATGACCCAGCTCAATGTCGTGATGAACAATGGTCTGAGCAATCGCGCGTTGAACTGCAACTTGGATCAACTCAAAGGCCTACGCAATCTCGGTTATTGAACTACGCTGACCCTCGACACTTAAGCATTAAAAGGACGGCTTATTTCATGCAACGATCGTTATCGCTACGTGCGGTGGTCTGTTTGAGTACACTCCTGCCCGCATCCATGTTGTATGCAGCGTCAGATACCGATGTCGAAACCCTCAAACAGGAGCTCCTCGAGCTCAAAAAGCGTTACGAAGTGCAGCAAAAAGCCCTCGCGGTGCTGGAACAGCGCGTACGCCAGGTCGAAGACCAACCGGCAACACCCGCGCCGCGCCGCCTGGTCAAGTCGCCCGCCGACTTCAAGAAAGGCGGCACGGCTGTCGCCGGCACAGGTGCCGCAGCGGCGTCCGGAGGCGCTGCAGGCGGCGGCAGTTCCTACGGGCAGTCTCTCAAGGATGATTCGGCCCCCGCGCAAAGTGTGAGCAACCTTTATAACGAAGCCAGCGGCTTTTTCGGCAATGGCAAGTTCAGCGTTGAAACCGGCATTACCTATGCCCGCTACGATGCGCGCCAATTGACCCTCAACGGCTTCCTGGCGCTGGATTCGATCTTCCTGGGCAATCTCAACCTGGACCGGATCAAGTCCGATAGCTGGACCCTTGATCTGACCGCGCGCTACAACGTCGATAACCGTTGGCAGTTCGACGTGAACGCCCCGGTGGTATACCGCGAGTCGACCTATCAGTCGAGCGGCGCCGGCAACGATGCCACCGCGACATCGGAAGCTTCAGTCACCCGCAATCCAACCCTGGGTGACGTGAACTTCGGCGTGGCGTACAAATTCCTCGACGAAACTCCGAGCCTGCCGGATGCAGTGGTTTCTCTGCGGGTCAAGGCACCTACGGGTAAAGACCCGTTTGGCATCAAGCTGATCAAGCAACCGGACAACGACAACCTTTTCCTGCCTGAAAGCCTGCCAACGGGTAACGGTGTCTGGTCGATCACCCCCGGCATTTCCCTGGTCAAGACCTTTGACCCGGCGGTGTTGTTTGGCTCGCTGTCCTACACCCACAATTTCGAGGAGTCGTTTGACGATATCAACAGCGACGTCAATCAGAAAACGGGCGGCAAGGTGCGCCTGGGCGACAGCTTCCAGCTCGGCGCCGGCGTCGCCTTCGCGCTCAACGAGAAGATGAGCATGTCGTTCTCGGTGTCCGACCTCGTGCAGCGCAAGAGCAAGCTCAAGCCGGATGGCCGCGACTGGCAGTCGGTGGTTTCCAGCGATGCCAATGCCGGCTACTTCAACGTGGGCATGACCATCGCGGCCTCCGACAACCTGACCATCGTGCCGAACCTGGCCATCGGCATCACGCCGGATGCGCCTTCGTTCAGTTTCAGCCTGAAGTTCCCGTACTACTTCTGACGCAAAGGGCTGCTTTGCAGCCTGGAACACTCAAAAGGAAAGGCCCGACAAGAAAAAGCCCCGCAACGATAAGGGTCGTTGCGGGGCTTTTTGGTTTACCCGCCCTAGCGGATCTGGTGTTTGTGCAGCAACCGGTAGAACGTTGGCCGGGATACGCCCAGTACACGGGCTGCGACACTCAGGTTGTCGCTGTACCGGTTGAGCACATCGCACAGCGCCTGGCGTTCGGCGCGGTGCTTGTAATCTTCCAGTGTAGCCATCACTGGCGCGATTGCCTGCCGGCTTTGCAAACCCAGATCGGCGGCTTCGATTTGCCGCCCCTCCGCCAGCACCAAGCCGCGCCGTACACGGTTGGCCAACTCGCGCACATTGCCCGGCCACAGGTGCTCGCCCATGGCAACCAACGCATCCTCACTGAAACTGCGCGGACGACGACCGGTCTCCTGGCTGTAGAAATGCGAAAAATGGTTGGCCAGCATCCCTACATCACCGTGACGCTCGCGTAACGGCGCAGTGACCACCTGCAGCACATTGAGCCGGTAATACAGATCTTCACGAAACGTGCCCTTTGCCACGGCGGCTTCCAGGTCGACGTGAGTCGCGGCCAGTACCCGGACATCCACCGGGATGGGCCGGCTGCCACCGACCCGTTCGATCTGTTTCTCTTGCAGGAAGCGCAACAGGTTGGCCTGCAACTCCATGGGCAAGTCACCGATCTCATCCAGGAACAGCGTACCCCCATGGGCCGCTTCGATCCGCCCGACCTTGCGCTGATGGGCACCGGTAAACGCACCTTTTTCGTGGCCAAAGAGCTCGGACTGGATCAAATGTTCGGGAATCGCGCCGCAATTGATGGCGACAAAGGGCTTGCCCTGGCGCTGTGACTGGCGATGCAGGGTCTTGGCCGCCAGCTCCTTGCCGGTACCACTGTCACCACGAATCAACACCGGTGACTCGGTGGGCGCCAGTTTTGCCAGCAGTTTGCGCAGCTCGCGGATCGGGCGGCTGTCGCCGAGCAGCTCATGCTCGGGCTCGTCGACCCGCGCGTGGCATTTGCCACGCAGGCGCGCCATGCCAAAGGCACGGCCCAGGGTGACCTGCACCCTGGAGACGTCGAACGGCAAGGTATGAAAGTCGAAAAACCATTCACAGACAAAATCGCCGACGTTTTGCAGGCGCAGCACATCCTGGCTGAGTACGGCGATCCATTCGGTACCGCTGCGGCTGATCAACTCCTTGACCGCCTCCGGGCGTTCCAGGTGCGAGGGGTGCAAACGCAACAGGCCGACATCGCAGGATCGCTCGCCCACGGCTTCCAGGTCGCAACTGTCCACCTCCCATCCGGCGCTGCGTAAACCGGGTAACAGCCCGTGGCAATCGTCACAGGGGTCAACCACGAGCAGGCGGCGCTGGACAGGTGTAACAACCATGACTATTCCCTGACGTCAAAATGACTAAAGTTATTTAGAAACAATAGTTTGTGGCAGCTGCTGATAACCCTAGCAAGATCTTGACGCAGGCTTTGTACTAATTCGCTATAAGGAGGCGGCAAAAAGCCACTTTCTTAGCGCATTTACAAAAAAGTTGCGGCGCGCGCAAACTTTCATTCAGCTTTCAAAACAGCCGCTTACATGACTCTAATCAGGAAAAGTCGAAATTTCTTGTTTTAACATGTGACCCGTACCCCGCCATCGTGCATCAGTACAAGTAACCCGCCGCACGGTCAGCCCAACCGACGGCATTTCACTTGAATGGGCATTGAGAGAGACGACCCACATGAACGCCCCGCTCCGCATCAACGAAGCTCTTTTGATCGCAGACCGTGCTTTCCAGCCCTTTCAGTGCGTAGCCTGGCACGATGGCAATGGTGCCCTCAGCCTGAGCGTCATCGACCGCACTAATACCCGTATTGGCAGCAAACAACTTTCGTCGAGCGCCTATACCGACCCGGCACAATTGGAAGACTTGTTGTTGCAGGCCCGCGCCGAACTCGACAAAGATGGCTACCAGTTGCAGTCCTGGGCAATGCCCAAGTAAGCCGCTGCGCTAACTTGCGCTCACTGTAGAACAGCGAGCGCAAGTTTGGCATTGGAACTTAAGGGTTTATCGCGCCGCGAGAATAAAGCGCTCAAACGCTTGCGCCGCGCCATCCTCGAGATTGCTGCCGGTGACGACACTGGCTTGGCGCTTGACGGTTTCTTCCGCCTGGCCCATGGCAATCGAAAAACCCGCCACGTGAAACATCGCCGGGTCATTGCCGCCATCACCGATGGCGGCTGTCTGCTCCAGCGGTATGCCAAGGTGCGCCGCCAACGTCTTCAGGGCTTCGCCTTTATTGGCCAGCATGGCCGTCACATCCAGATAAACCGGTTGCGAACGCGAGACCTGGGCCAAACCCTGCACTTTGGGCTGCAAGCGTGCTTCCAGCTCCACCAGCAACTGGGTGTTTTGACTGGCCGCGACAATCTTGTCGACCCGATCCAGGTACGGCTCGAAGCTCTCGACCACTTTCGGACCGTAGCCAAGACCATCGGCTTCACGCTGTACCATCGGACCTGGCGGGTCGCGACGCAACCAGTCGCCATCGGCAAATACCCAGACCTCTACGTCCGGCTCACCGGAGAACAGCGCCAACGTCACCAACGCCGCCTCCGCCGGCAAGTGGTGGGCGACCAGGATGCTGCCGTCCGGGTTGATCAGCGTGCCGCCATTGAAGCCCGCAACCGGCACATCGATCCCGAAGGCCTCGATCATATGCAACATGGCCTTGGGCGGCCGCCCGCTGGCCAGGCTGAAGAGCACGCCGGCATCGCGCAGCGCGCGTACCGTATCCAGGGTGCGTTGGCTGGGCTGATGATCGGGACGCAAGAGCGTCCCGTCCATATCACTCAAGACGAATCGGATGGGATGAATCGCTACGTCATTCATCCCAGCGAGTGCCAACTGCGGCCATCACGGGCCAGCAAGGCGTCGGCGGCTGCCGGGCCGTCTTCACCGGCCTTGTAGGCCTGGATGCCGTCATCTTCTTTCCAGGCATCGAGGAACGGCTGCACGGCGCGCCAGCCGTTCTCGATGTTGTCGGCGCGCTGGAACAAGGTCTGATCGCCGGTCATGCAGTCGTAGATCAGGGTTTCATACCCCGTCGAAGGCCGCATTTCGAAGAAGTCCTTGTAGTCGAAGCCCAATTCGATATTGGCCATTTCCAGGGTCGGCCCAGGCTGTTTGGCCAACAGGTCGAACCACATGCCTTCGTTGGGCTGTATCTGGATTTTCAGGTAAGTCGGCTTGAGTTCATCCACCTCGGTGTCGCGGAACTGGGCATAGGGCGCATGCTTGAAGCAGATCACGATCTCGGTGTCACGGATGCTCATGCGTTTGCCGGTACGCAGGTAGAACGGCACGCCGACCCAACGCCAGTTGTCGATCATCACCTTGAGGGCAACGAAGGTCTCAGTGCTGCTGTCGGGCGCAACATTCGCCTCTTCGCGGTAACCGGGCAGCGACTTGCCGCCGATCTCACCGGCGGTGTACTGGCCACGTACCGAGTTGGCCCGGGCTTCCTCCAGGGACCACGGTCGGATAGCACCGACGACCTTGGCCTTCTCGCCGCGCACCGCATCGGCACCGAACGCTGCCGGAGGTTCCATCGCCACCATCGCGAGCAACTGGAACAGGTGGTTGGGCACCATGTCGCGCAGGGTGCCGGTTTTCTCGAAGAAATTACCCCGGGTTTCCACGCCGACGGTTTCGGCGGCGGTGATCTGTACGTGGTCGATGTAATGGTTGTTCCAGAAGGCCTCGAACAGCACGTTGGAGAAACGGCTGATCAGGATGTTCTGCACCGTTTCCTTGCCCAGGTAATGGTCGATGCGATAAATCTGCTTCTCGCTCATCACCTTGAGCAGGCACGCGTTGAGCGCCTCGGCAGTGGCCAGGTCGGAACCGAAAGGTTTTTCGATGACCACACGGCGAAAGGCCTCGTCCGTTTCGTTGAGCAGCCCGGCGCTGCCCAGGCGCTGCACCACGTCACTGAAGAAACGCGGTGCGGTGGCCAGGTAAAACACCGCGTTACCGGTGCCGCTTTCGGCGATCTTCTTGCCGATATCGGCGTAAGTCGTGTCGTCGAGAAAGTCGCCCTCGACGTAGCTGATACCTTTGGCCAACTGCGCCCACAGCTCAGGGTCCAATGCGTTTCCAGCACTGCCCCTGACCTTGCTTGCCGCCTCGGTGCGAATGAAATCTTCAAGCTTCTTGGCGAAGTCGGCGTCACTGATAGCATTGTGATCAACGCCAACAATACGCAGGCCATCGCCCAGCAACCCATCCCGATTGAGGTTATACAGCGCCGGCATGAGCAGACGCTTGACCAGATCCCCATGGGCACCAAACAGAAACAGCGTGGTGGGTGGAGCGGGTTCGGCCTTGGGTTTCTTGCCGTTGGCGGTCATTTTTTGGAAGTCTCCACGTGACCGCCAAAGCCGAAGCGCATGGCAGACAGCATTTTGTCACCGTAGGTGCTCTGCTGGCGCGAACGGAAACGTGCAAACAACGAAGTGGACAGCACCGGCACCGGCACCGCTTGCTCCATGGCGGCCTCGATGGTCCAGCGACCTTCGCCACTGTCGGCGACGGAACCGGAGTAACCGTCGAGTTTCGGGTCGGTGGCCAGGGCGTCGGCGGTCAGGTCCAGCAACCACGAAGAGACCACGCTGCCACGGCGCCACACTTCGGCGATGTCGGCGACGTTGAGGTCAAAGCGTTGGTCTTCCGGCAGGTTTTCCGAGTTCTTGGTCTTGAGAATGTCAAAACCTTCGGCGAACGCCTGCATCATGCCGTACTCGATGCCGTTGTGAATCATCTTGACGAAGTGGCCGGAGCCCGCAGGGCCGGCGTGGATGTAGCCCTGTTCGGCACGTGGGTCGGCATCGGCGGCGCGGTCCTTGGTACGAGGGATGCTGCCCAGACCCGGCGCCAGGCTCTTGAAGATCGGGTCCAGGCGCTGCACGGTCTGCGCGTCGCCGCCGATCATCATGCAATAACCGCGCTCCAGGCCCCAGACGCCGCCGGAAGTGCCCACGTCGACGTAGTGCAGGCCCTTTTCGGCCAAGGCCTTGGCGCGACGCACATCGTCTTTATAGTTGGTGTTGCCGCCATCGATGATGGCGTCACCGTCTTCAAGCAGTGTGCTCAGTTCGTTGATGGTGTCTTCGGTGGGCGCGCCTGCCGGCAACATGACCCAGACGGTACGCGGCTTCTGCAGCCCGGCAACCAGGGCCTTGAGGTCGGCAACGCCGGTGGCGCCCTCCTCGCTCAAGCCTTTGACGAATGCTTCGTTACGGTCGTATACAACGGTGGTATGCCCATTGAGCATCAGGCGCCGCGCAATGTTACCGCCCATGCGGCCTAGTCCGATAATCCCCAGTTGCATGTGCTGATGCTCCTAACTACTAAAAAATGTGTGACATAGTTTATAGCGCAATGAGGCTAATGAGGATTAGTCCAGAGCAGATCCGTGTAGTTTCATGACAAAAAAGTCGCCATCGTTTCAACATCACCCCACCAAAAGTCACACGACCACCAAAAATAAAAAAGTTCCCTTGATCCAAAAAAGAATTCAGACTTGCTCTCGACTGATGCCGAGAACCTCGAACCGAGCACTCCGGCACCGCGATCTACCGGCTATTTGCGAGGTAAGCAATGAGCGCAGTACAAATGACCAAACCGCCGCAAACCCTCTACGTCACCGTTCGTCGCGATGAACTGCGCCAGCTCAAAGACGAACGCGATCAGTTGCAGCAAGAGATTCTGCGCCTACGCTCGCAACTGCAAGCCCAGCTGGAACAGCCGTCGGGCACCAAGCCTGCACTCTGCTAAGCGCCGCACGCCAGAGCGTTGCAAGGCAATGCCTACAGAAAACTCACAAAGTTTTCACATACCTGTCCCGATACTTCCGATCCGCGATGCCGCTCACTTACCGAGCGGCCTGATGCCGTGCGCGTGTGCGCGGCAATCATTGACTGATGGGGCGCTGGATGGCGATGTTCAAACGCAGCACGACGACTGCGAAAGGCTTTGATTGGGCCGGCCTGGGCTGGCTGTTTCTGTTTTTCTGGTATTTCTCGGGTATTACCCAACTACTCATCCAACTGACCGGCACGTCCGGCTTCAGTGGGTTCCGGCAAGCCTTCTTCCTGAGCGCGCTGTGGCTGGCACCCATGTTGCTGTTCCCGCGCCGCACGCGCCTGCTCGCCGCCTTGATCGGTGTCGTGCTGTGGGCATGCTCCATGGCCAGCCTGGGTTATTTCTTCATCTACCAGCAGGAATTTTCCCAGAGCGTCATCTTCATCATGTTCGAATCGAACATCTCTGAAGCCGGCGAATATGCCACCCAATACTTTGCCTGGTGGATCATATTGGCGTTCATCGCCCATACCGCCATGGCGGTTTTCCTGTGGACGCGCCTGCGCCCGGTCTACCTGCCTCGTGGCCAGTCGATACTGGCCGCCGTCGCGATCGTCGTAGCCGTGGTCGGTTACCCACTGGTCAAGCAGTTCGCCACCAGCGACACCCGGGAACAAGCGATTGAGCGCTTCGAAAGCCGCATCGAGCCGGCGGTGCCGTGGCAGATGATCGTTGCCTATCGCCGCTACACCGAGCAACTGAACAACATGCAAGGCATGCTGACCAGTGCCAGCCAGATTCCCCCCTTGAAAAACCTCAAGGACACCATGGCCGGCCAACCGTCGACCCTGGTACTGGTCATCGGTGAGTCCACCAACCGCCAGCGCATGAGCCTCTACGGTTACCCGCGCAACACTACGCCGGAGCTGGACAAGCTGCGCGACCAACTGGCCGTGTTCGATAACGTCATCACCCCGCGCCCCTACACCATCGAAGCGCTGCAACAGGTGCTGACCTTCGCCGACGAAGAGAACCCGGATCTTTACCTCAAGACGCCGTCGATCGTCAGCGTGATGAAACAGGCCGGCTACAAGACCTTCTGGATCACCAACCAGCAGACCATGACCAAGCGCAACACCATGCTCACGACCTTCTCCGAGCAGGCCGACGAGCAGGTGTACCTGAACAACAACCGTAACCAGAATGCTCGCCAATACGACGGTGACGTGCTGGCACCCTTCTCCAAGGCCCTGGCCGATACCGCAGAGCGCAAGTTCATCGTGGTGCACCTGCTGGGCACGCACATGAGCTACCAGTACCGCTACCCGGAAACCTTCGAGAAATTCACCGATCGCCAGGGCGTGCCCGAGGGCATCAGCGATGAACAGTTGCCGATCTACAACAGCTACGACAACGCTGTGCTGTACAACGACTTCGTGGTCTCGAGCCTGATCAAGGACTACGCCAAGACCGATCCGAACGGTTTCCTGCTGTACCTGTCGGACCACGGCGAGGACGTCTACGACTCGGCCGGACACAGCACGCTGGGCCGTAACGAGGGCAAACCGACAGCGCCGATGTACACGATTCCATTCATGGCCTACGCCTCGCCCAAGTGGCGTGAAACCCACGACTGGAGCTTCGCCGCAGACTTGCAGCGCCCGTACAGCAGCGCACAGCTGATCCACACCTGGGCCGACTTGGCCGGGCTGAGTTTCGATGAGTGGGACCGCAGCAAGAGCCTGGTCAACGACAGCTTCAAGCCACGCCCCCGCTTGATTGGCGACCCCTATGCACGCCAGCAGAAGAGCTTGATTGATTTCAGCTTGCTCAAGCCAAAAGCCGCGGACGCTTCCGACGTCGTTCTCAAGTAATCATTGACTGATTATTCCGATATTCCCGAAGTTAACAAAAACGTTAACTTCGGGTCATCACCGCGTTAACCCCCAGTTAATAAGATAGGCCCATAGTCGCTCCATGAATCTAATCACGGAACGACTGGATACCTTTCACTCTTAACGGGAATACTGCCATGAAACTTTCGACTTTAATGCTTGCCAGCCTGATGACCCTGACTTCCGCCGCCGCCTTTGCCGAAGGCGGTTCAGAGCGTTCGAAAGAGTTCTACAACAACTTCAACCTCGTCCAGCAGCAAACCCACGGCACGAATGAACAGACTGCGTCCGCCGATGGCAAGTCGGTAAAAGCCTCCAGTGTTGAACAGAATAGTTCAGAGTCGCTTCCGAAAAGTTGATTTAACGCTGACTTAATCCGTATACCCCTGTGCCACTTCGCTCCTGTGGCAAAGGTTAACTTGGCGCCACTTGATGGCGCCTTTTTTATGCCTGTGTTTATTAAAGCGACTTCTTCCAGAACAACATGCGACCGTGGGCCGGATCAAAGACCGAGTCTTCAAAGCCAAACTTGCGATACGCCGATTGCGCCACCGCGTTACCCTCCAGCACTTCCAGAGTGATCTTGCAGCAACCGCGTTGACGCGCGATCTCTTCAACCTTCTGCAGCATTTTCTGGCTCAGCCCCAAGCCACGGAACGCCTGCATCACCACGACGTCGTGGACGTTGACCAACGGGCGACAGGCGAAGGTCGAGAAACCTTCAAAGCAATTGACCAACCCCGCCGGCTCGCCACCGACGAACGCCAGTACGCTGAATGCGTGGGGGCGCTTGGCCAATTCGGCAGGCAGTTGCTCCAACAGGTCGGCCGGCAAGGCATGGCCTCCGCCCATCGGGTCCTGCGCGTAGTGATTAAGCACTTGGCCAATGGCCTCGGCGTGCACAGGGTTTGTGTAGCTGGCTTGCAGCACCAGGATATCTGGGGTGTCCATTGCCTTCCTCGATCGCGACAACAAGGGAACCGGTTCCCTTTGAGAACGAGGATTGTAAGCGCGGAGCCGGACGCAGATGAAGGAGATTAACTACAAATGCCCGACAGAAAGCACGAAGGTTGTGCGTTTCCAAAACGCGCCAACTCGGTTTTACGTGGATTTTTCCCCGCCGCCGAAACGCTGCAACTGCATCTCTTGCAAGCGGCTCAAGGTGCGCCGGAACGCAAATTCCAGGTAGCCCTCGGTGTAGAGCTGCTGCAGCGGCACCTGCGCCTCGATAAACAGCGGGACCTTGCGGTCGTAGCACTCATCCACCAGCGCGATGAAACGCCGCACGCTGTCATCGTGCACCGACAGGGCCGGTAATTCTCGATCACCGGCCTCGACACGTTGCGCACCATCTTCGGTACCCCGGGCGATGCGGCCTGGCCGGGTCTGCGCACTCAGGCAGGGAACCTCACCGAGCAGGATGGCCTTGAATCGATCGCACAACAGCATGAAGTCCATTGCCGACAGCGGTTGCTCGCACAGATCGGCATAGCGGCACCACACTACGCTGTCGCTGAAGCGCACGGCCGCGAGGCTTCGGTGGCCCACGCTGAGCGGCCCGTCGGATACCGCCTGCCCTTCGCTCAATTGCTTGAACAGCGTGGCAAGCGCCTCCGGCTGATTAACCCAATAACGCTGCAGGCCGGCTCCCGGATGCAAACGATGGTCTTCAGCGCCGTCCACCGCCACCACCCGCATATGCCGCTTGATGGCCTCGATACCCGGCAGGAAGCGTTCGCGATTGAAACCATCGGCGTACAGTTGCTCCGGCGGCTGGTTGGACGTGCAGACCATCACTACCCCTTCCTCGAACATCACTTGGAACAGGCGACCGAGGATGATCGCGTCACCGATGTCATTGACGAACAGTTCATCAAAACACAGCACACGCACTTCGCGGCTCAACTCGCGAGCCAATGCCTGCAAGGGATCTTGAATGCCGGTGAGCTGGAACAGGCGTTGATGCACCCACCCCATGAAGTGATGAAAATGCTGGCGCCGGGCAGGCACTTTCAGGCTCTGGTAGAACTGGTCCATCAACCAGGTCTTGCCACGCCCCACCGGGCCCCACAGGTAAACCCCGGTGATGGGCGAATGGCCTTGGTGCAAGGCTGCGTGGCAAGCCTGCAAGGCGTCCACCGCCCGACGCTGAGCGTCGTCGGGCACGAAACCTTGCTGGTTGATGGCCTGTTGGTAAGCGGCGAGCGGCGAGTCGAATGTCATGGGCGCCAGTATGACTTACAGCGAGATATCCAACCGTGAAATCTTGCCCTGCTCGTTCAGGCGAAAGGTGTAGCGCAGCTCCAGCGGGCTACCTGGGAAATTGCCATGCACCACATTGCTGACCAGCACCTTGCCGGTGCGGTGTTGAACCTTGAGTACCTCGACCCGAGGCTGGTAGCGACGCCCAGTGTCCTCCATCCATCGTGCAATGGCGGCGGTGCCGACCTGATGCTCGCCTTCATCGAATACGTTGGCGTCGTCGGCAAAGCAGTGGGCAACCGCCGAAGTGTCATAGGTATTGGCCGCCTCGATATAGGCCGCGATGGCCGGGGCCAATTCAGGAAGGGACATGGCACAGCTCCTTTTTTGGTGATTTATGGCGCCATGCTAAGCCAGGTTTGTGTCAGCTTTTGTCAGGAGTAAAGGGCGCGGATGCCTGTTGTTCCATCAGCTTGCGCCAACCTCGCAGCAGGTCACTGCGTCGCCCTGGGTAGCGCTCGCCCTGGTTCGCCGCAGCAGCCACACGGTCGGTACGAAAGGTCCGATAGGCCCCGCGCAACTCGCACCACGCGACAATGACCCGCACCTCATTGAGAAAACCCAGCGCCAGCGGCCAGATCAGGCGCTGGCTCTGGGTCTGGCTGGCATCGGCGTAATCGATATGCAACTTGGCTTGATGATTGATAGCTTCGCGAAACACGTTGAGCGGCACGCGGTTTTCCGGGTAGCCGAAGCCCGGCGGTCCGGGCAAGAGCGTCGGGTTGCGCAACGCTTCCTGGGCAGCGGGGTCGAGCACATCCGCAATTTTCGCCAGGGCGTTGGCGGCAGCGCGACTCAGCACGTCATCGCCGCGCTGGTCTACATAACGCAGGCCCAGCACGATGGCTTCGGTTTCCTCGGCATTGAGCATCAAGGGCGGCAGAAACAGACCGGCGCGCAGTACATACCCTACCCCGGCCTCGCCAAAAATCGGCGCGCCCAACGCCGTCAATTCAGCGATATCGCGGTACAGCGTGCGCTCCGAAACCTCCAATTGCGCAGCCAGCACAGCAGCAGTCACCGGCCGTTTCTTGCCCCGCAGGGCTTGGAGCAACGTCAGTAGACGAGTGGTACGCGACATATCGACCCCGGCAAAGCGAAAAGTGCAGCAGCTTAGCAGAGGCCCCTGTCAGAAAATGGCAGCAGCCGATGGCTTACTTCATCCACCCCCACCCTGCCTGTAGTGAGCGGGCTTGTCCCGCGCTGGGCGGCGCAGCCGCCCTAAAACCAGACACCTCGGTTTTGCTGAAACACCGCGGCGTCCTTTTTGGGGCGGCTGCGCCGCCCAGCGCGGGTGTAGCCCGCTCACTACAAGGGTTAGCTGCGTTATGCGAGGCTCTTGCTGACCACCTCGAACACGTCACTCGACAACTCGCCGGACGCAAGAATGCGCTCCAGCTGCGCCTTCATCAGCGCCTGGCGGGTGTCGTCATATTTGCGCCAGCGTGTCAGCGGCGCCAGTTGGCGCGAAGCGATCTGCGGGTTGAGACTGTTCAGCTGGATCACCAGGTCCGCCAGGAAGCGATAACCCGAACCGTCGGCCGCATGGAAGTTGATCAGGTTCTGCCCGGCGAATGCACCAATCAGTGCCCGCACCTTGTTCGGGTTCTTGATGTTGAACGCCGGGTGCTCCATCAACGCCTTGACCCGATCCAGACCGCCCGGCAAGGTGCTGCCGGCCTGCACGCTGAACCATTGGTCCATGACCAGCGGGTTGTCCTTGAAGTTCTCCGCGAACACCGCCAGTGCCTGGGCCTTCTGCGCTTCGAACGGCGAATTGACCAGCACCGCCAACGCGGTCAGGCGTTCGGTCATGTTGTCGCAGGCGTCGAACTGTTCCAGGGTGGCCGCCAGCACTTCGGGCTTGCCGCTGAGCATCAGGTACGACAGCGCGATGTTCTGCAAGGCGCGCCGCGCAAAGTGCTCGGCGGCCGCCACATACGGGGTCTGTCGGGACAGCGCACGGTTGGCCTGATAGCGCAGCCAAAGCGCTTCGAACAGGTGCTCGGCGAGCTGCTGGCGGGCAAACTCACGCGCCGCGTGGATGGCATCGACATCCGCCACTTCGCTGATTTCCGTCAGGTAGGCTTCACTCGGCAACGACAGCATCTCGGCGACCATCGCCTGATCCAGGCGCTCATCGCTCAGCACGGTGCGCAAGGCCTCGATCAGGCGTTGATCCAGCTTCAGCGGCTGACCCGCCTGATGCTGGCTGATCAGTTCCTGCAACACCTGCACCGCCAGTTGCTGGCCGGCATCCCAACGGTTGAAGCCGTCGCTGTCGTGCTGCATCAGGAACATCAGCTGATCGCGGCTATAAGGGAAGCTCAGTTTCACCGGCGCCGAGAAACCGCGCAGCAGCGAAGGCAACGGCTGTTCGGCGATATCGACGAAGGTAAAGGTCTGCTCGGCTTCAGTTACCGAAATCACCCGCGAGGTGCCGGCAGCGCTCGACTCTCCGGCCAGGCGCAAGGCAATGCCGGCGCCCTTGCCGTCCAGCAGGCCCAACTCGACCGGGATCACGAACGGCAGTTTCTCCACCTTGTCCGGCGTCTGCGGGCAGCTTTGGCGGAACGTCAGGCTGTAGGTCTTGGCCGCGGCGTCATAGGACTCGCTGACCGCCAGGCGCGGCGTACCGGCCTGGCTGTACCAGCGCTTGAACTGGCTCAGGTCGGCGCCATTGGCATCTTCCATGGCCTTGACGAAGTCGTCGCACGTCACCGCCTGGCCGTCGTGGCGTTCGAAGTACAGGTCGCTGCCTTTGCGGAAGCCTTCGGCCCCCAGCAAGGTGTGGATCATGCCGACCACTTCCGAACCTTTTTCGTACACGGTCAGGGTGTAGAAGTTGGAGATTTCGATAAAGCTTTCCGGGCGCACGGCGTGAGCCATCGGGCCTGCGTCTTCGGCGAACTGGTGAGTGCGCAGGTACGCCACATCCTGAATGCGCTTGACCGTGGCCGAGTTCATGTCGGCGGAGAAGCCCGAATCACGGAATACGGTGAAGCCTTCCTTGAGCGACAGCTGGAACCAGTCGCGGCAGGTCACGCGGTTACCCGACCAGTTGTGGAAGTATTCGTGGGCGACAATCGCCTCCACCCGCTGGTGCGCGGCGTCGGTGGCGGTTTCGGCACGGGCCAGCACGGCGCTGGAGTTGAAGATGTTCAGGCCCTTGTTTTCCATGGCGCCCATGTTGAAGTCGTTCACGGCCACGATCATGAAAATATCCAGGTCGTACTCGCGGCCGTAGGTTTCTTCATCCCAGCGCATGGATTTTTTCAGGCTGGTCATGGCGTGCTGGCACTTGTCGATATTTTCCGGCTCGACGTAGATGCGCAGCGCCACTTCACGCTGGGTCATGGTGGTGAAGCTGTCTTCCACGCACCACAGATCACCCGCCACCAGGGCGAACAGGTAGGCCGGTTTCTTGAACGGGTCTTCCCAGGTTGCCCAATGACGGCCGTCTTCACCGGGGCCGCTGGCGATCGGGTTACCGTTGCTCAACAGCACGGGGTAGCGGTGTTGCTCGGCGATCACCGTGGTGGTGAAGGTGCTCATCACGTCCGGGCGGTCGAGGTAATAGGTGATCTTGCGAAAGCCCTCGGCCTCGCACTGGGTGCAGAACATGCCGCTGGATTTGTACAGGCCTTCCAGCGCGGTGTTGCTTTCCGGGTGGATCTTGACCGTGGTGTCCAGGGTAAAGGTGGCGCTCTTGGGGTGCACGGTCAGGTGGCTATCGGTCAACTGGTAATCGGCGTCGGTCAATTCCTGGTCGGCCAGGTTCACGCTCAGCAGCTCCAGTTGCTGGCCATCCAACACCAACGGTGGCAAGCCGGCGCCGCGCTCAGGGTTGCGGCGCATCACCAGTTGCGCGTGAACCAGGCTGTGGTCCTCGAACAACTCGAAGGTCAGGTGTGTTTCGTCGATCAGGTAATCCGGCGCCTGATAATCCTTCAGGTAAATCATCTTCGGTTGTTCGGTGCGCATGGGTGGCATCCTTCTACTGATGCACGGCGAGCTGGTAGGCCGTGTATTTGCGAATGTTGATAACGCCGGTATCGAAGATCAGGTATTGGCCCTTGATCCCCAGCAGCGTGCCTTCGGCAATCGGGTTCTTGTCCAGGTTGAAACTGACGATCTTGGCGGGATATTGCTCCACCGGGTAGCGGATTTCGATGGGCTCGATGTCGGTCACCGGTTGGATGGCCTGCAGACCGAAGCGTTCCTGCAAACCGAGCAAGCCGTCGGCGCAGGCGCTGAACAGTTCTTCGCGCACCTGCTTGAGGTCCACCGACTGGGCGTCGCCCTTGAGCAGCGCACGCCAGTTGGTCTTGTCGGCCACGTGCCCGCGAAACAGGTCCTCGACGAAACCCGATTGCTGGCGGGTGGCAACGCGCATGATCGGCAGCGCCTGGCTCGCGCCCTGGTCAAGCCAACGGGTTGGCAGTTGAGTGGCACGGGTGATGCCGACCTTGATCCCCGACGAATTGGCCAGGTAGACCACATGGTCGGTCATGCAGAATTTTTCGCCCCAGCCTGGATCTCGGCAGGTACCGGCGTCGTAATGGCAACGCTCGGGGCTCATGATGCACAGGTCGCACTGGGCCAGTTTGGTCATGCACGGGTAGCAGTAACCCTGGCTGAAACTGGTCTTGGTCTTGCGGCCGCAATGGCTGCAATGGATGGCGCCGAGGTATTCCAGGCGCACGTGAGTACCGATCAACGGGTTGACCGGCACCTCGGTATCACCCAGGCGAAACGCATACTGAACAGTCGGCTCACCGAGTTGCGCCGACATTTTGCTGACTGCACCGCGACCAATTTCAATCAATGGATCGCATCCGACTTGAACAGGATGTTCGGCACCGGCGCCGATTTGGACGCGCATTCCTGCGGGCCCATATAGCCGGTGCGCTGGTCTTCCGGCAGGTTCTGGATTTCCCAGGCGATCACCGCCTGCAGGGACAGTTCGCGCTGCTCGTCGGTGAGCTTGCGGCCATCGGACCATTTGCCGATTTCCACGGCGAGCTTGAGGCTCTCGTAGATATCCGGGGTGATGTTTTCGATCATTTCAGCAAAAGAGGACATAAGGCTCTTCCTTATCAAATAGACGCTTTGCGACGGCTGTACAGCCCGCCCAGCAAACCTGTCAGGCAACCGATGGCCAAGCCGCCCACGTGGGCCGCGTTGGCGATTTCGCCGAAGCCGATCATCGAGACCAGCCCCGACATGCAGAGCACCAGCCATATCAGCATCATTGCCAGCACCCCACGGGGCAGGCGATAGGCCGGGTTGGGCGACAATAACTGGAAGATCCAGCAGTGCCCGAGCAGGCCATACAACACACCGGACAGCCCGCCGAACAGGCCCGGGCCGCCATAGGCATATTGTGCGTAATTGGAGACCAGGCTGAACAACAGGGTCAGGCCCAGCAGGTTGATACTGCCCTGGCGCACCTCGATACGGCGCCCCAGCTCCCAATACCACATGCCATTCATGGCCAGGTGCAGGATGCCGAAGTGGATCAGCATCGGCGTGACCAGCCGCCACCACTGCCCTGCGGCCAGGCTGTCGGCCAGCGGTGTGAACTGGATGTATTCGCCCATGACCCGGAACGGCAGGAAGGTCAGCCAGGCCATGGCTTGCAGGTTTTCACCGAGCAGGGTCACCGCGCCCACGATCATGCTAGCCAACAGCACCAGCGCGGTCACCGGGCTCATGCGCAATTGCTGGACAAAGCCTGGGCGGGTGACGGGCGCCTGCTCGGGAATGTCCAGTTGCTGGTCCGGGTCACCGGCGGGAAAGCGCTGATATAACACGCGCACGTCGTCGCTGATGCTCTCGGGCACCCACAACACCTGCTCACCACCCTCCTCGCTGACGCGATGAGGCACCTGCATGCGTTGCAGCAGTTTGACGAAACCACCCAGGTCGGCGCTCAAGGGCAAGCGCAATACAGCAACGGTGCTCATGCAATAACCTCAGGCCGCTCAACGTCGACCCATACAAATTTACGGGGGTCCAGCCGGGTCTCCTGGTC
Source organism: Pseudomonas palleroniana (assembly GCF_022836895.1). Taxonomy (NCBI): domain Bacteria; kingdom Pseudomonadati; phylum Pseudomonadota; class Gammaproteobacteria; order Pseudomonadales; family Pseudomonadaceae; genus Pseudomonas; species Pseudomonas palleroniana. The sequence continues at coordinate 4,093,179 of NZ_CP092411.1, forward strand.
CAGTCGATACGCCACCAGCTTGCCGTACAGCACCGCACTGTAGTCCAGGCAGGCCAGGTTGGGGCGGATCGGCGCCGGTTTGCCGCTGCGCCAGTAATGGCCGACGAACAACAACGGCTCGTCGACGCCATAGCGCAGCAGGGAGTTTTTTTCAGTGGACGACAACGGCGTGCGCGCCACCGGCTCCGGCAAGGCGTCGGGCTGGAACACAATGTCGCCGTAGGTCTTGGGGTCGTCCTCCCAGAACTTGGTGCGAAAGAACGAGCGCGTCAGGCCGTCGCCACCGGTCAGCGTCAGCCCATCGGGCAGGCGCATATCGGTGCCACGCAGCAGGCGGTCGAAGGCGTTGCAGGCAAAACTGCCGGGCACGGCGGCGGCCTGCAGGAAGTGCTGGTCGATGCAGCCGTCCGGGAAGGTCGCCCGCAGCGGTTGGATAAAACTGTCGTCCCAGCACGCATGCACCACGCGAAAACGCCCGGCATCGACAAACAGCGGCATGTCATAGAACCAGCCAAGGAAGTCATGCCAGTCGGCCGGGTGATGCTCGAACTGGGTCAGGGTCTCATGGATCAATCGCGCATGCCGTGGGTTGTGCTCACGCACGAACTGCTTGCCACTGCCTGGCGGTGCCGCGGTGGTCCAACCCAGTGCGTTGAACTCGTGATTGCCCATGACACACAACGCCTGGCCGGCCTCGGCCATGTCGTGGACGATATGCAACGCCTCGCGAATGCGGGGGCCGCGGTCGATGATATCGCCGAGGAACACCGCCATACGCGTGGGATGGCGCCAGGTGCCGCCCTGCTTGTGGTAACCCAGCCGGTCGAGCAAGTGCTCGAGGGTATGGGCGCAACCGTGCACGTCACCAATCAGGTCGTAGCTACGCGCGGGATCGAGCATCAGTCGCCTCCACCCCCCAAGCGGCTGCCCCAGCCCAACTTGGTGCGGCACACTTCGTAGTAGTTGTGATCCAGCGGGTGGATCAAGCGCAACTTCTGTGCCTTCTTGCTTACAGTGATGGTGTCACCGGGCGCGCAGGTAAAATGGTTCTGCCCGTCGCAGGAGACTTGCGGGTAGATCTGCATGTCTTTGGATACCACGATCTTCAGCTCACTGTTGCCATCGACCACAATCGGTCGGCTGGACAACATATGGGGGTACATCGGCACGATCACAATGGCATCGAGCTTGGGGTGCATGATCGGGCCACCGGCTGAAAGCGCATACGCCGTGGAGCCGGTGGGCGTGGCGACGATCAGGCCGTCGGCCTTCTGGCTGCACACGAACTGGCCGTCGATATACAACTCGAACTCGATCATGCGCGTGGACTTGCCCGGGTGCAGCACCACGTCGTTCAGGGCATCGCCCTGGCCGATGGCTTCGCCGTGGCGGCGCACTTCGGCTTGCAGCAGGAAGCGGTTTTCCACCAGGTAATGGCCGTCGAGCACCTTGGCCACTTCGACTTCCAGCTCATCCGGGCGGATATCGGTCAGGAAGCCCAGGCTACCCCGGTTGATCCCCAGCACCGGCACGTTATGCCGCGCCAGCGCCCGGGCCGCGCCGAGCAGGCTGCCGTCGCCGCCGACCACGATCACCATGTCGCACACTTCGCCGAGCATCTTGCGCGACGAGGTTTGCAGGCCATGGCCCGGCAGGATTTCAGCGATAGTGTCTTCGAGGATCACATGCAGGTGGCGTTCCAGCAGGAACTTTTTCAGCCGGCGGACGGTGTCCAGCACCTGGGTACTGCCCAGACGACCGATAATGCCGATATTGCGAAATTGCTCCATGGGGCTCCTGCGGGATGTAGGGTATGGCGAAAAACAACGATTATGGGCGAAAGGCCGCGCCAGGCAAAACCCTTTGTCGCTGCCCGACCATGATGACAACGGTTCTCAGCCACCTGCCCGGTGCGTAAAAGGCTATGCTCGGACCATGACGGTATTCCCTGACTTGCATCATTTACCCCGCCAACTGCGCCACCCCGAGGTGCGCGACCTGGCGTGGGTGATCCTGGCCCCGCCGATGCTTGCGCAAACGCCCTGGCCGCAGCGTCACCCATTGGCCGGCAGCGACTGGGTGCAGGCGCCCGATCGACTGGAACACTGGTTGCGCACTCTCGATCAAGACAGCAGCGCCTTGCAGCATTGGTTGAGCCTGTCACGCACCCGACGCCTGGGCCTCTACTACGAACGCCTGTGGCAATTCGCCGTACAACACGCGCCGGGCGTGGAGCTGTTGGCGGCCAACCTGCCGATCCGCCGCGCCGGGCACACCCTGGGCGAGCTGGATATGCTGCTGCGCGACCGCGATGGCGTACACCACCTGGAACTGGCGATCAAACTTTACCTCGGCCCCCAGCACGGCAACGGCCAGGACACCGCGCAATGGCTGGGCCCAGGGTGCCACGACCGGCTGGACCGCAAACTGGCGCACCTGGCTCAACATCAATTGCCGATATCGGCCAAAGCCGAGAGTCGCGAAGCCCTCGCTACGCTGGACATCCAATGCCTGGAGGCGCATCTGTGGCTGGGGGGTTACTTGCTGTACCCCTGGCCCGGCCAGGCCGCGTCGCCCCACGGCGCCCATCCGCAGCACCTGCGCGGGCGCTGGCTGCATCAGCGTGACTGGCGGGATTTTTCCAGCGCAAGCCCACCCGGCCGCTGGCAACCCCTGCCACGCCACGCATGGCTGGCGCCGGCACATTACCCCGCGAGTGAAGTGTGGAGCGTGGAACAGATGCACCACTGGCTGGCCGACCTGGACCCGATGGCGCCGGCACAGTTGTTGGTGCGGCTGGTGCAAACCGGCGAAGACTGGGAGGAAGCCGAGCGCCTGTTCCTGGTAGCGGATCTCTGGCCCAACGTGCCAGGGAGTCTGTAGTGAGCGGGCTTGCCCCGCGCTGGGCGGCAAAGCCGCCCCAATAAGGCCGCTGCGGTGTGTCAGGTAAAATGCGGTGGCAGGTCTTGGGGCGGCTACGCCACCCAGCGCGGGGCAAGCCCGCTCACTACACAATCACGTATCAGAGCCAGGCGGAACTCCACACAAATAATCCCGCAAACCCACCCACAATCCGTTACCCGAGCTGCGAATGTTTGTAGTGAGCGGGCTTGCCCGCGCTGGGCGGCGCAGCCGCCCCAATAAGGCCACTGCGGTGTGCCAGGTTAAACGCGGTGGCAGGTCTTGGGGCGGCTTTGCCGCCCAGCGCGGGCAAGCCCGCTCACTACAAGTGATCGATGTGGCGATACTCCAACTGCAAGCCCATCGCCAGCTCCTGGGCCCGACCCAACCTGATCGGCCCACGCTCGATATCCACCAGCCAGCCCGGACACTCCAGCGAAGGCAAACCGGCAACCTTCTTGAGTCGCCCATCGGTAATCACCAACAAGCGCTGCTGCTCGGCAGGATAGCGCTTGCGCCGCTGCGCCAACCAATTCCCGGCCTCGATCAGTGCCGCCAGCAACGGCGTACCACCACCGGCGCCCAGCTGCTCCAGCCAACCTGCGAGGCTCTTGGCCGCTTTCAGCCCCTGCACCTGCCACTTCGGCGACTGCCCGCTGGCCGTCAGCAACGCCATGCGCGCGCGCTGTCGGTAGGCGTCTTCGAACAGTTGGGCCAGCAAGCCCTTGGCGTCGCTTAATGCGCGATGACGCCGCGTGGACGCCGAGGCATCGACAATCACCAACCACAACTCATGCGCCGACCGGCTACGCAGATGAAACAGCAAGTCCTCGCGCGCTTGCGGGCGACCACCGAGCAAGGTGCCCGGCCAATTGACCGCCCCCTGCTGAGCGCTGCGCGCCCTGCCCTGCGCGCCTTTATCCACTCGCCCCGCTTTGGGCCGGGCATCCGCCCCCGCGTCCAGTCGAGGGCGAATGCCTAGGGCTTTTTTGGCCAGGCCGCCACATCACGGCGCGCACCCGTGGGCAGTGCCGGTGCAGGCATATCGCCCCACTGGCCTTGGCCAGGAGAAGGATCGGACTGCTTGGGCGACTGGCCCTGATGGGGAGGACCGGCAGGCGGTGATTGCTCCTGACGGCGATGGCGCAAGGCAAATTCGGCCACGGCGTCGATATCTTCGTCGGCGATGGCATCAGCCCCTCGCCAAGCGGCATGCGCCCTGGCGCCGCGCAGCCAGACAAGGTCGGCACGCAAGCCATCGACACCCGCCGCAAAACAGCGCTCGGTAATCTTTGCCAGGGCCTGGTCATCCAGCGCGATACCGTCTAGCCGCGCCCGGGCCTGGGTGCAGCGTTCACGCAACTCGGCCTGTTGCCCGGCCCATTGCGCACAGAAGGCGTGAGGATCGCGGTCAAAGTCCAGCCGACGCCGAATGATCTGCCCGCGTTCGGCGGGCAAGGTTTGGCCGCTCAACGCCACATTGAAGCCGAATCGATCGAGCAACTGCGGGCGCAGCTCACCTTCCTCCGGGTTCATCGTGCCGATCAGCACAAAGCGCGCCGAATGCCGATGGGAGATGCCGTCCCGCTCGATCAGGTTAGTGCCGCTGGCAGCCACATCCAGCAACACGTCCACCAGATGATCCGGCAACAAGTTGACTTCATCGACGTACAACACGCCGCCATCGGCCTTGGCCAACACGCCGGGGGAAAACTGCGCACGACCTTCGCCCAGCGCGGCGTCCAGGTCCAGGGTGCCGACCAGCCGCTCTTCAGTAGCGCCCAACGGCAAGGTGACGAACTGACCGCTGGCCAGCAAATCCGCCAGGCCACGGGCCAAGGTGGACTTGGCCATGCCGCGCGGGCCTTCGATCAGCACGCCGCCGATCTTCGGGTCGATGGCCGCCAGGCACAGCGCCAGTTTCAATGCATCGGCGCCGACCACGGCGGCCAGTGGGAAATGTGGCGTATCAGTCATCAGCTGTCTTCTTCTATATCCAGCAACAGGTTTTCCAACGCCTCGCGATACGCACCCGGCTCCTGCCACAGGCCGCGCTGCTGGGCTTCAAGCATGCGTTCGGTCATGTCGCGCAGCGCGGCCGGGTTGTGCTGTTGCACAAAGGCCCGGGTGTCGGGGTCGAGCAGGTAGGCGTCGGCGAGCAAGGCGTATTGATGATCATCGATCAGCGCCGTCGTCGCGTCGAAGGCGAACAGATTGTCCACCGTCGCCGCCATTTCGAAGGCACCTTTATAACCGTGGCGTTTGACCCCGTCGATCCACTTCGGGTTGGCGGCACGGGAACGGATCACCCGGTTCAACTCTTCCTTCAAGGTACGGATCTTCGGCAAGTCCGGCTGGCTGTGGTCGCCATGGTAACTCGCGGCTTTGGCGCCACTGAGGGTTTCCACGGCGGCGAGCATGCCGCCCTGGAACTGGTAGTAATCGTTGGAGTCGAGCAGGTCATGCTCGCGGTTGTCCTGGTTCTGCAACACCGCCTGCACCTGGCTCAAGCGCCGAGCGAACTGTTCGCGGGCGGCGCTGCCTTCATCCGAGCCACCATAGGCGTACGCCCCCCAATTGAGGTAAACCTCGGCCAAGTCCTCGCGGCTTTGCCAGAGGCGACCGTCAATGGCGCCCTGCACGCCCGCGCCATAAGCACCGGGCTTGGCGCCGAAGATCCGCCAGCCGGCCTGCCTGGCTGCGGCCTCTGCGTCCAGGCCCGAGCTGAGCAGCGCCTCGCGCTCGCTGCGCACCTTGGCCGCCAGCGGGTTCATATCGTCCGGTTCATCCAGGGCGGCCACCGCCTGCACCGCCGCGTCGAACAGGCGGATCAGGTTGGCGAAGGCATCACGGAAGAACCCGGACACCCGCAACGTCACGTCGACCCGTGGGCGATCCAACAAGCTGATCGGCAGGATTTCAAAGTCATCCACCCGTTGGCTACCGGTGGCCCACACCGGGCGCACACCCATCAGCGCCATGGCCTGGGCGATATCGTCGCCGCCGGTGCGCATGGTCGCCGTGCCCCATACCGACAGGCCGAGCTGACGCAGATGGTCGCCGTGATCTTGCAGGTGTCGCTCCAGAATCAGGTTGGCCGACTGAAAGCCAATGCGCCAGGCCGTGGTGGTCGGCAAGTTGCGCACATCCACCGCGAAGAAATTGCGCCCAGTGGGCAGCACATCCAGGCGCCCGCGACTCGGCGCACCGCTGGGGCCGGCCGGTACGAAGCGACCGCCCAGGGCATCGAGCAAGCCGAGCATCTCGGCCGTGCCGCAGCTATCCAAGCGCGGCGCCACCACCCAGCGCAGGCTCTCGATAACCGCCTTCACGTCCTCCCAGCCCGGTTCTTCCAACTGTTCCAGCGGACCTTCCAGCGCCTGCTCGATCAACCGCGCCGCATACAATTCCAGGCGTTCACGCGTATCGCCGGCGGTGCGCCACAACTGCGCGTCGAGCGCCTGCAAGACCTCGGGCCGACGCCCGGTCCAGGGCTCGGCCAAGGCACAGTCGAGGGGGTCAAAGCCCAATTCGAAAGCCTTGGCCAATACGCGCAACAGGCTCGATTGCGGACCACGGCCGTCGCCACGCGGGATGCGCAACAACGCCAGCAAGGTGTCGATACGCAGGCGGCCTGCAGGAGATTCGCCGAAGACATGCAGGCCGTCACGGATCTGCGACTCCTTCAAGTCGCACAGATAGGTGTCCAGGCGCGGCAGCCAGACGGCCGCGTCCACGTCGCTGCCCAACTCCAGTTCCTGGTCGATACGGGTTTCGCGCACCAACTTGAGGATGTCTTTCTGCAGTTCCAGTGCGCGGCGCGGGTCAAGCAACTGCGCCTCATAATACTCATCCGCCAACAACTCAAGGTCACGCAACGGACCATAGGTTTCGGCGCGGGTCAGCGGCGGCATCAAGTGATCGATGATCACCGCCTGGGTGCGCCGCTTGGCTTGGGCGCCCTCGCCCGGGTCATTGACGATAAACGGATAGATATTCGGCAGCGGCCCCAGCAATGCATCAGGCCAGCAGGTTTGCGACAGGCCCACGCCCTTGCCCGGCAGCCATTCGAGGTTGCCGTGCTTGCCCACATGGATCACGCCGTGGGCGCCATAGGTATGGCGCAGCCAGAAATAGAACGCGAGATAGCCGTGGGGCGGCACCAGGTCAGGGTCGTGGTACACCGCGCTGGGGTCTACCTGATAGCCCCGCGCAGGCTGGATCCCGACAAAGGTCAGGCCCAGGCGCAGGCCGGCGATCATCAGGCGGCCATCGCGACACATCGGGTCGTTATGAGGTGGCCCCCAACGTTCCAGCACGGCCTGACGGTTGGCTTCGGGCAAGCGGTCGAACATCGCCTGGTAATCGTCCAGGCCCAGGCTCTGGTGGCAAGGGCGCAGGTCGAGGCTGTCCAGATCGTTGGTGACGCCGCCCAGCAATTGGTGGATCAGCGCGGTGCCGCTGTCCGGCAACGCGTGCGGCAGCGGGTAGCCTTGCGCTTGCAGCGCACGCAGGATATTCAGCGCCGCCGCCGGGGTGTCCAGGCCCACACCGTTGCCAATGCGCCCGTCACGGGTCGGGTAGTTGGCGAGCACCAGCGCAATACGTTTCTGTGCATTCGGCAGCCGCGCCAGCTCAACCCAATGGCGTGCCAGTTCGGCGACAAAGTCCATGCGCTCGGGGGCTGCGCGGTAGCACACCACGTCCGACTGGCTGCGCTCACTGCGCCACGCCAGGTCCTTGAAACTGATCGGCCGGCTGATGATGCGCCCGTCCAGTTCCGGCAAGGCAATGTGCATCGCCAGGTCGCGTGGGCCGAGCCCCTGTTCGCTGGCCTCCCAGCCGGGCTGGTTGTCCTGCGCGCAGATCGCCTGGATCACCGGGATATTGCGGCGAAACGGGTACAAATGCGGGGCTTCGGGGCTGGACTGGGCAAAGCCGGTGGTGTTCAGGATCACCGCTGCGCTGACCTCGTCCAGCCAGTCTTCGACCGCCGCCAGGCAGCCGGGCTCTTTCAGGCTGGCCACCGCCATCGGCAACGGATTAAGCCCCGCCGCCTGCAGGCGCTGGCAGAACACGTCGATAAAACCGGTATTGGCCGCCTGCAAATGGGAGCGGTAAAACAGCACCGCCGCCACCGGCAACTCAGGGTTCCACTGCCGCTGCCAGTCATTGAGGCGGGCGTTGCCGTGCTGAGGATGATAAATCGCCGTGCGCGGCAACAGCTGCGGCTCGGCCCAGGCGTAATCGCGGCCCAGATAGGCGCTGGCCAGGCAGTGATAGAAATCCAGGGCATTGCCCAAGCCGCCCTGGCGCAGGAAGTGCCAGAGGCGGTCGCGTTCTTCCACGCCGACGGTGCTCAAACCACTGAGTTCCGGGTCCGGGCGATCATCGCCGGGTACCAGGATCAGCTGCACACCACGCTCGGCCAACTCCACTAACCGCTCAATGCCGTAGCGCCAATAACCAATGCCGCCGTGCAACGAAATCAGGATGACCTTGGCGTGGCGCAGCACCTCATCGACATACAGGTCGACCGAGGCGTGATTCTGCACCTGCATCGGGTTGGCCAGGCGCAAGCTGGGATAATCGTCGGGTAACTGCTGCGCCGCTTCGGCCAACAGCGCCAGGCTGGAATCGCCGCTGCACAGGATCACCAGTTCGGCGGGGGTTTGTCCAAGGTCGGCGATATTGTCGTCCGAGACGAAACCACCGGGCTGGGTCCTGAGCAGGTGCATGGGTCAGACGCTGAGGGCGGCGCGCAGTTGCGCTTCGAGGCCCGCCGCATCCAGCTCCTGGCCGATCAGTACCAAGCGCGTGGTCCGCGCTTCATCGGCGCCCCAGGCACGGTCGAAGTGTTTGTCAAAGCGTGTGCCTACGCCCTGGATCAGCAGGCGCATCGGTTTGTTCGCAATCGCGGCGAAGCCTTTGACGCGCAGGATGCCGTGTTGCACCACCAACTGAGTCAGGGCGTCGAGCAGCAGCGCTTCGTCGGTTTGCGGCAGGTCGATGGAGATGGAGTCGAAGGCGTCGTGATCGTGGTCGTGTTCCTCTTCGCCGTCGTGGTGGTGATCGTGATGGCTATGCCGACCGTCAATATGTTCTTCGGAGCCGGCACCCAGGCCGATCAGCACGTCGAGCGGCAAGCGGCCGCTGCTGGCTTCGATGATCTTCACCGCCGGCGGCAACTCCTCGGCCACTTCCAGGCGCACGCGGGCCAGGTCTTCGGGGTTGATCAGGTCGGTCTTGTTGAGGATCACCAGGTCGGCGCTGGCCAGTTGATCGGCGAACAGCTCGTGCAGCGGCGATTCGTGATCCAGGTTCGGGTCCAGTTTGCGCTGGGCGTCCACTTGGTCCGGGAAGGCGGCGAAGGTACCGGCGGCCACGGCGGGGCTGTCGACCACGGTGATCACCGCGTCAACCGTGCAGGCGTTGCGGATTTCCGGCCACTGGAAGGCTTGCACCAACGGCTTGGGCAGGGCCAGGCCGGAGGTTTCGATCAGGATATGGTCGAGGTCGCCGCGCCGCGCCACCAATTCGCGCATCACCGGGAAGAACTCCTCTTGCACGGTGCAGCACAGGCAGCCGTTGGCCAGTTCGTAGACGCGGCCATTGGCTTCTTCCTCGGTGCAACCGATGGAGCACTGCTTGAGGATTTCACCGTCGATCCCCAGTTCACCGAACTCGTTGACGATCACCGCGATACGACGGCCCTGGGCGTTGTCGAGCATATGCCGCAGCAAGGTGGTTTTGCCCGAGCCGAGAAAGCCGGTAACGATGGTGACGGGGAGTTTGGCCAGTGTTTTCATCGGATGCCCTTTTGGGGCGGGCAGACGGGACGACAGGCCCTGCGGCGGCGCGCAGCAGCGGATTTCGTCACCGGATCACCCCGCCCGGTTGAATTGGAAAATCGGTTGCGAGGCAGGTCTCCTGGCTTGGGGCTTGCGGGTCTTGCGACCGGCGCTGGCTGCGCCTTCCCGCGTTATCGGCAGTGGCGTGGCAGTCAGTTGAACCCTTCACAGTTGCGGGGGCAGCCGCGGCTTGACCGCGTTCCCTTCTTAGCTTCGACCTGGGCCGAAGAACCTCGAAGGTGCAAGGCTACAGGGGCACGACCAATTTGACTACCGTCGCCCTGCATGCTTTCCTACGTGTCTTGTTTCGGGTGCCCTGCAAAGGGTGAAACGGGAAACCGGTGAGCCATCTATGGCAAGTCCGGTGCTGCCCCCGCAACGGTAAGCGAGCGAAGTGTCACAGCCACTGTGCGAATGCATGGGAAGGCGATGCTTTCAGGCCTCTGTGCAGAGTGCCCCTCGCGAGCCCGGAGACCGGCCCGAAAAATCAGATAACAAACCCGCGGTGGGCGGGCGCTGTTCAGAACGCTGCGGGCCTGGCTCGCGGGGTTTGCATGCGCTCGTGTCACCCTGAAACCGAAGAAAAGGGACGCGCCATGTCGATCATCAGCAGCACTTCGCCCGCCACCAGTGGCACTTCTACCTTGAGCCAACGCCTGACGGCCGCCATCGGTGCGTCGATCCTGGGCGCGTGCCTGGTTTACTTCGCCGGTTTCTCGCATATCGAGGCGGTGCATAACGCCGCGCATGATACCCGCCACAGCGCCGCGTTCCCGTGCCACTGAGACCTGTCGACATGATCAAGCGTATTGCGCAAACCGCAGGTTTCACCGGCTTGCTGGCCGCCTTGCTGCTGACCTTGCTGCAAAGTTTCTGGGTCGCCCCGCTGATTCTGCAGGCGGAGACCTTTGAAAAGGCCCCGGCGACGGCCGAAGTCGCCCATGAACATGCCGCAGGCGCCGCCGCCCACACCCACGATGCCGAGGCCTGGGAGCCTGAAGACGGTTGGCAGCGTGTGCTGTCTACCACCGGGGGCAACCTGGTGGTCTCCGTCGGTTTCGCGCTGATGCTGGCCGGTCTCTACACCTTGCGCGCGCCCACCCGTACCGCGCAGGGCCTGCTGTGGGGCCTGGCCGGTTACGCGACGTTCGTACTGGCCCCGACCCTGGGCTTGCCACCCGAGTTGCCGGGCACCGCCGCGGCGGACCTGGCCCAGCGCCAGATCTGGTGGATCGGCACGGCCGCCTCCACCGCCGCCGGTATCGCGCTGCTGGTATTTGGCCGCAGTTGGCTGCTTAAAGTGTTGGGCGTGGCGATCCTCGCCGTGCCCCATATCATCGGTGCGCCGCAACCGGCAGTGCATTCGATGCTGGCCCCGGAGGCCCTGGAAGCGCAGTTCAAGATTGCCTCGCAATTGACTAACGTGCTGTTCTGGCTGGCCCTGGGCTTGATCAGCGCCTGGTTGTTCCGGCGCAATCGCGACGGCCACTACTCGGCATGACCTTGGTGGTCGGCCTGGGTTGCCAGCGGGGCTGTGAGGTTCACGCCCTGCTGGCGCTGTTTGACGCCGCCCTGGCCGAGGGCGGTATCGAGCGCCAGCAGGTCACGGCACTGGCGAGTATCGATCACAAACAGCATGAACCGGGATTGCTCGCACTGGCCGAACAGTTGGGGTTGCCCTTACGCTGTTTCAGTGCGCAACACCTGGCGACGTTTGAACACCGTCTGAGCCATAAATCCGCGATTGCCTTTGCCCATACCGGCTGTTACGGCGTTGCCGAAAGCGCCGCCCTGGCCTTGGCCGAGCAGCTCGCCAACGCCCCTGCCCGCTTGTTGATCAGCCGCCGAAAATCCCCCCAGGCCACCTTTGCATTGGCGTGCGCCGGCTGAAATCCCGATAATTGCCCTCCTCGATCATGAACAATCTTCATGCTCGCCCGTTTTTCAACAGGAACTCCCCATGACCGTCTACTTCATCGGCGCAGGCCCCGGCGACCCGGAACTGATCACCGTCAAAGGCCAGCGGCTGATCCGCAGCTGCCCGGTGATTATCTATGCGGGCTCGCTGGTGCCGGCGGCGGTATTGGAAGGTCATCAGGCGCAAACGCTGGTCAACAGCGCCGAATTGCACCTGGAGCAGATCATCGAGCTGATCAAGACCGCCCACGCCAACGGCCAGGATGTGGCGCGGGTCCACTCGGGCGACCCCAGCCTGTATGGGGCGATTGGCGAGCAGATCCGGCACTTGCGCGAGCTGGGCATTCCCTTCCAGATCATTCCCGGGGTGACCGCCGTGGCGGCGTGTGCGGCACTGCTGGAAACCGAGCTGACCCTGCCGGATATCGCCCAAAGCGTGATCCTGACCCGCTACGCAGATAAAACCAGCATGCCGGCCGGGGAAGACTTCGACAGCCTGGCCCGCCATGGCACCACCCTGGCGATTCACCTGGGGGTCAATCATCTAGAGAAGATTGTCGCCCAATTGCTGCCGCACTATGGCGCGGATTGCCCGATTGCCGTGGTGCACCGGGCCACCTGGCCGGATCAGGATTGGGTGGTGGGTACGTTAGCGGACATCGCCGAGCAGGTTGCGCTCAAGGGCTTCCGGCGTACGGCGCTGATTGTGGTGGGCCGGGTGTTGGCCAATGACGGTTTCAGCGAGTCTTCGCTGTATCGTGCAGGTCACGCCCACCTTTATCGCCCCTGAATGCACGGCGGACCAAAATGTGGGAGCGGGCTTGCTCGCGAATGCGCAATGTCAGTCAGCGCTTTGGTGACTGATACACCGCAATCGCGAGCAAGCCCGCTCCCACAGTTGATCTGATTTGTTAGATAGTTCTCGTAATCATCTGAATTTCAAGCATAAAAAACGGCGCTCACGGGGCGCCGTTTTTTTGTTCGCAGTGAACACCTTACTCAGTAGTAGGCGTTTTCTTTCTGCGTGTGGTCGGTCACATCGCGTACACCTTTAAGCTCCGGGATACGTTCGAGCAGCGTGCGCTCGATCCCTTCACGCAAGGTCACGTCCGCCTGGCCGCAGCCCTGGCAGCCGCCGCCGAACTTGAGCACAGCGATACCATCATCCACCACGTCGATCAGGCTCACCTGGCCGCCGTGGCTGGCCAGCCCCGGGTTGATCTCGGTTTGCAGGTAGTAGTTGATACGCTCGTTGACCGGGCTGTCGGCGTTGATGTTCGGCACCTTGGCGTTGGGTGCCTTGATGGTCAACTGGCCACCCATGCGGTCGGTGGCGTAGTCGACCACGGCGTCGTCCAGGAAGGCTTCGCTGAAGGCATCGATGTACGCGGTGAAGCTTTTCAGCCCCAGGGCGGTGTCTTCCGGCTTCTCTTCGCCAGGCTTGCAGTAGGCGATGCAAGTTTCGGCGTACTGGGTGCCGGGCTGGGTGATAAAGACGCGGATGCCGATACCCGGGGTGTTCTGCTTGGACAGCAGGTCAGCCAGGTAATCGTGGGCGGCGTCGGTAATGGTTATGGCAGTCATGGAAACTCCTCACAGGCTTGCCGCCAGTTTACGCCAATCATCGAGGCGGTACAAAGTCCTAGTATTTTTGTCGGAAAAGTCACCAACATACCGGTAGGTATCTATATAGGTCCCGGCCCGGCAGCGCCTGCCTAACATCGGGTTTTACCGACTCGGCCGAGATCCGCCATGGACCCACTATCGTTATCGATTTTTTGCAGAAAACGCCCCGCCCAACTCGACACCCTGTACCACTTGATCGACGCAGTCACTCCGCTGGCCAGCTCCGCCTCCAGCGCAGCGGCTGCCAGCCTCTATTACCGCCCGCTCCCCGGTTCCGAGCTCGGCCGACAATGCCAGGCCGCGTTTACCACGCTGCAAAAGCTGGAGGCCGACGAGGACTTTGTCGAATACCTACACAACCGGCAACCCTCCCAGACGCCCTACACCGACACGCTGCTGGGCTCCCTCACCGCCCTCGTCAACACCCCCAGGCAGCCAAAACCTGCCATCCCGGAGGTTTTCACGCTGTGCAATCAACCCGTGGTACTGCGCGATATCCCCACCTACTGGACGATGGATGCCGAGGTGCTGTTGGCCATCCTCCATCGCGTTGGCGACGGGCTCAAGAGTGACGGCTCGGTACGCTTCGATCTTGCGCTCAAATATTACGGCCTGATCCCCCACAGCCCAGCCACTCCTGCGCAATGGAACAGGCTGCTCGACACGCTACGCGAATGCTGCGCGCTGCTCGCGCTGGGGCATGCCGATCACAATAACGACTTGGAGCCGCTGCTGGGCGACGCCGGCGATGCAATCATCGTCGGCGTGACGCGTGCGCTGGAAGAGGAACACGGCAAATCGCTGTTCAGCCACATCCTTCCCGATACGTTTTTTGCCCCGCAGCAAAAGCTGGCCCGCAGCCAGCCGACGGCACTGTTAAGCGAATACCTGCATCAGCCCCACAGCCTCGCGGTCGGCCGGCGGATCGTCAGCGCACTCGACTGGTTCGGCGCAGACCCCACTCAGGACTGTCCTCGGGCAGTGCTGGTCAAACTCGTCTGGCGCGCCCTATGGCTGAGCATCAAGCCCCAGGACACCGCCCAGTACGACAACGAACTCAACCGGTTGATCGCACCGTGCGCCAGCTACGCGCAAATCCGTGAGTCCCTGCTGCACGACTACCAACGTGAGTTGGGCGTCGACGCCCATGGCGCGGCGCTGGTACTGTGCGTCGCCAAGGCGCACATCGCCAGCGAGGTATGGGTCGACGACATTCCCGATGAGCTGTCCTACGGCACCACCAGTGCCTGGGTGCATTTCAAAAGTGGCTTTCTCCTTGCCGAATGCCTGGAACCCGGCGCGTCGCGTGTTTTCACCTTTGATGAATTGCACAACCTTTCAGCCGAGTACTTCCGGGCCTGCGAGGGCGATACCAGGCGACAGACGCTGGTGACCCTGGCCAGATTACCGCCGACCCTGCACTGGGCGCAGGCCAACGGTTTGCTGCCCGTGCAAAAGCAGCGCTATACCCCAGAGCAAGTGACCCAGGCAGTTGCGGCACTGGAGCGCCACGAGCGTGAGGTGATCGAAGCTATCAAGCAAATTGTACTCAGGCCGCCGGGACGCGCACAGTTCAGCAGCGACCAAGCCCATGACACGGCGTTCTATGCCTATCTGCAAACCCCGAAAACCGCCTATAAAAAACTGATCAAGACGCTGCTCGCGCAAATCCCGCCGTCTGTCGGCGATATCGAGCGCGATGAAGTCCGCGTCTATGCATTGCGCGAGCCGCTGCGCGACGTCGAAGCCAACTTCGAGACCCCACGTCGGACCTCCGCCGTACGTGGCCGCACGGGTTTCATCCTGCGCCTGAGCAACCCGCGTCTTGCGGACACTGCGTGTTACATCGAAGTGTTTCCCGCCCTTGGCGTGATTCGTGTACGCGATGACATTCGCAGCCTGCTGATTGGTGGCGTGGTCAAGACCCAATCCATCGGCGCTGCCACCCGCCGCGGCAAAGGTACCTTTCGCTGCGGTACCTTGCTGGCATTCGACTGGCCGGCCTACCGCAATGGCGCAACGCCCAGGCCCGGCCAGCACCATACGCTGATCGCCGAGCCCGTTGGCGAGGTGCTGGCACCGCTCCATCGCCCCGTCAGTCAGGTGTCCCGCGCCACCAACCACCTCTATGGGGCACGCGCTGAAGCGTTGGCGCAAATGATCGCCGAGCAACATTTTTTCTGCGACGAAGCGACGTTGCTGGAAAACATCCGCGAAGCCACCAAGGTGCTGGACATCGGCGAGTACCTCGTCGAACGCATGGTGTTCTGGGGAAAAATCCTCGTGCCGTTCTGGGGGGCAATCGAGGACCTCAATTCCAGCGACCCGGAACGCGTAGCCCTCGGCGGCTTGGGTTTTTTTGCGGATATCGTTGGGTTCGCCCTGCCCATTGGCAAATACGTGGCCGGCAGTGCACGGGTGATGGTGCAGTCCGGCCGGGCCGGGATTCGCCTGGCGCTGCCCGCGCTCAAGACCCTGACACGGCAGTTGGTCATCCAGGTGTTGGACGAACTGAACCCACTTAGCGCCCTGCCGACCTTGTTGCAGATGGGCCATTACTATTCGCTCAAATTGTTCTACAAGACCTTGAACAAGCTGGGCGAATGGGCGGACGAGATGATTCCCGCCAGCCGCTTGATTCCGGTGAACCCCGCAGGCTGGGCGCCACGACAAGCCGGCGACCGGCTGTTTGTAGTGGCAGACACGCCCAATGTGCCGCTGCGCAATGTCGGCAGTACCGCGCAGCCGGACTGGCGCTTGATTGACGCAGCCTCGGACAGCGTTTTCGGCCCACGCTTTCGCGAACCGGTCACGGTCATGAGCAACAGTGACCCGCACATCAGCCGCTATGCTGTGTCAGCCCACTGGATCAGCGGGCTCAAGCCGGATTCCCGGGGGATTTTCCACCGACGCGAGTATGGTCAGGCGTTTGTCTGCAACATCGATGAGCGCGGCGAGATCGCCGTTTATCAGATCCGCGAGCATTCCTACGGCTACCTCAAGGAAATCGCCGAAGGGAGCGCAAACAGTTTTACCGTCGCCCTGATCAACCCGAAAACCAATCGGGACTTGGGTATCAGGCTGTCCTCGGTGCAACCCGGCCATTGGTTTTCAAGCCCGACAAGGCTCGCGGGCGGCGCGCCGGATGGCCTGAATGTGCTTACGCCGCCGACCTTGCAAAAGTGGTCGGCCTTCTCCGAGATGGCCCTGAAACTGGCGGCGGACGCCTTCATCAAAAAGCACAATCTCGACCCGGCGGCGTTTCACCAGTTTGTGCATATGCGCGGCGAACTGCGCGGTCGCGGCCAGGAAATGCTCGATCAAGCCAACCGCGCTCGGGTGCCCGTAGCCTTGAAAAACCTGCAACGCTGGCGGCGCATGCCCCAGGCGATGCGGGTCAAGCGCACCCGCGAGGGCTATGCCCACGATCACAACCTCGACCCGCAGGCCTTTATCGACCATGTCAATATGGACGGCTCATTCACGCCACTTGGCAAAGTCCTGGAAAAACACAGTCTGCAGCAGTCGTTCAGCCCGCTGACCCGGCAAGACCTGGAGGATTGGCACCGCCTGCACGCCCAGGCCCAGGCCCAGCCGCATCGTTCGATGGAACACTTCCTCGACCAGCGTAATCTGAACCCGGTGAAATGGCGGCAGTATGTCGAGGACAATGGCCAGTTGACCCAGGCCGGGCGCCTGGCGGTATTTTTTGACCAGCCCCTGCCCAACACACCGCTGGCGCGCAAGCGCACAGTGCCGGCGCCGGCCGCCAGTCCCTCCAAGGATTCCACCACCCAGACGTCGCCGCGTGAACCCGACACTGAACAGCCTACCCTCGCCGCCAAGCGCAGCCGTACGCACTACGACGCCGATCGCCCCGATGGGCACCAGATCAACAATGCCGCGCCGATCCTGCAAGATCCCTACAACGTCAACCGCAGCCTGACGGCAGAGCTGGAGGGCGCGGTGGAGCAGATCAGGATCACCAATGACTGCGGCCTGTTCGACGGGCTCAGGGAGCCCAAGCGCCAGCGGGTGATCGAGGCCGTGACGGAAGACATCCAGGATTGGATCACCAAGGAAGGCCGTCACCATGACCTGCTGAGCGAACTGTTCGAGGTAAAAAAACTCGACGACGGCCCGGAGCGCGGCTACTCGCTGGTGGCACGGCGCGATATCCAGCATTTTGATGTGTTGGGGCCGTACACCGGGCGCCTGCATCTGAATGATGCGTCGCTCAGCGCCGATATTCTTGAGCATGGCATGCAGCGGGTGTCCGACTATTTATTCCAGACCGCCACCGAGGGCGCGACGATCAGCGGGCATGGCAACAGCAATATGCTCAGCCTGATCAATACAGGCCAGATGCCCGGCGCGCCACGCGTGGGCAACGACAATGTGGCGGCCGTCTATGCCGGAAAATACATGGTCTTCCTGATCGCCAAGGACGACATTCGCGCCGGCAGTGAACTGCTGATGGACTATGGCCCCGCCTACTGGTCACGCCCATCCCCGTAGGGTCGACGATAGCGCGGGGACTCAGAGGTTTTCATAGCGGTTCATGTCCAGTACACCCTCTTCCACCGGTGTGGTTTCGTGGATGTACCGCGACAGATCGTGAAAGTACTGCCAAAACAGCGGATGACTGCGACGAATACCCCATCGATCAACGATCTGCTCAAAACCCTTGGCATCCTTGGCGTTCTCCATGGCCGCCACAAACTCAGGCACTTGCTGCGCCGGGATGTTGAAGATGAAGTTCGGATAGCTGGTCAGTACGCCAGGATAAATAGTCAGCGTATCCAGCCCCGGCTGGTAGCGATAGGCCTCACCCAACAGGAACGCCACGTTACTGTGCGCGCGATTGCGCAGCATGCTGTAGACCTCGCGCTTGCCGCTGGCGGTCTCAATGCGCAGCAGGGTCGCTTCAGGCAATTGGTCGATGACCTTGAGCCCGGCCGCCGGGCGTGAGGTCAGGCGGCTGAGCGCCTGTTCGGCGTCCTGCAAGGCCGGCTCGATACCGTCACGCGAGCAAAACGCGCCGGTGCAGCGGTTGATCGGGTCCGGGCTGACGTTGAGGTCGCCGTAGCGGGCCAGCAACTGGTTGGCGAAGTCGCGTTTCGGGTCTTGCGCGTTGAGGTGCAGGCCGCTCGGCTTGTCGTCGTCAATCGCCTCATAGTCGAGCCACATCTTCAGTTTCCCGCTGTTCTGGTACCAGTCATCGAGAAAACCGTCGCGGCTGTCAGCCGGCATCAAGCGCAGGAAGTTCTGCTCGGCGCCGTTGCGGATCAAGTCGAAATACAAGCGCGTCTGGGCCTGGTGCGACACGTTGCCGAACACGTCGAAATTTACCGCCAGTTGGTAATAGGTGCGCTCCAGCAGCGGATAGTCGAACAACCACATCGTTTGCGGGACTTCGCCGATCAGGCCTTTGGTGACCGAGGCGCTGTCAAAGTGACGGAAGATCGTCAGCAACGCATTGTCGTTGCCGGCCCACAGGGTCGACCAACTGGGCGGCGCCACGTCTGCATAGCTGTCGCGGCGCAAGACTTCGTATTGGTTGCGCTTGTCGCGATAGGCCAACCACAGGCCGAGCACACTGCCCACGTCATCGTTCTGCCCCGGCATCGCCAGCAACGGCGTGGCCTGGCCGCGATAACGGGCATCGGTGATGTACAGGTCGTGATCCGGGTCCTGGAACAGGGTCCAGAAGTTATCGCGGATCACATCCGTGGCGATCTGCCCACGGCAGACCGGCCCACGAATGAACGTGCGCACAAAATACTCGGCGTTATCCAGCATGAACTGGTAACGCGCCTTGGCCGGGATCGCCTCGAACGTCTCGAACGGGTTGGCGCGACGCCCCGGGCCGTAGCCCGGCAAGGCATTCACTTGCCAGTTACCGGCATAGAACAGCGCCTTGATGCGGGCCATCTTCTCGGTGCTGAACGGGTAAGTGATGTGGGTTTTATGCACAATCACCCCCTGCACCGGCCACAGGCGGTAGTACACCTGGGTGCCGGGGTCGTCGTTGGGGCGGCGCGTGGCGATCAGGTCGATGGGTTGGCCGCTGGGTGTGCGTGAACGGACCCATTGAAAGTAATGCCCGGGCTCACCGTTCTCGAAATAGATATGCGCCAGGAACAAGTGCTCGTACAACCAGCGCGCCACCAGGCTCTCGCGGGCGCCGGACTGGTTGAACAGGTTCTCCCATTGCTGCACCTGCAAGGCTTCACGGGCACTGGGCGCCAGGCCCTGCTCATCGATCGGCGCACCGGAGGCGAGCCAGCGTTGCAGGGTCTGGTACTGCTGATCGGTCAAGCCGGTGACCGCCAGGGGCATGCCTTCCTTGGGATGCGCGCCGGCGTAGGCGTTGAACTCGCCGGGCATTGCGCACATGTTGTCGCGGTTGAGGCCCAGCACAATGTCTTCAGGCAATTTGGCATTGGGTTGCAGCGGCGCGTTGTGGCCCAGTTCCAACATGCGCGCCATCAGCGCGGCCTGGCTGCCCTGGGCGTCCAGCACCGAATAGAAACCCTTTTGCTGCCACGCCTGCTTGCCGAACGCGTCATAGAACAAACGGGTGGTTGGCGTCGCCTGGCTGCGCTCGCCATCGTAAACCGGCGACTTGCTCGCACCGCGCGCCGCGCCCTCGGCACTGCCCAGGTTGAGTTGGCAGGCGGAGTCGTAGCAGGCGTGGCAGGCCACGCACTTCTCGGTAAAGATCGGCTGAATATCGCGGGTATAGGAGATCGCCGAAGCGGGACCTTGTGCCTGGGCATAGCCGGCGACCAACGCCAGGACGGCGCTGGTAATAAAACGAAATGGCATGTGCCCGGTCCCGAATCGAAGCGTACGCTGAAAAATTGCCGGTGATTCTACAGGGCCATCGCCCCTTCCAACATGAACGATATTCATGCAAAGCCCGGGCATGCTCCAAATCGGCACAGGTTTGCTATGATTCATGCCCCCCGTAATGCCTGACCAGAGTAGTCCCATGTCCGATCGTAGCGCTCGTCTGCAAGCCCTTCACCAAGCCCTCAAGGAACGTATCCTGATCCTCGACGGCGGCATGGGCACGATGATCCAGAGCTATAAGCTCGAGGAGCATGACTACCGTGGCAAACGCTTCGCCGACTGGCCAAGCGACGTCAAGGGCAACAACGACCTGCTGGTGATTACCCGCCCCGACGTGATCGGCGGGATCGAGAAGGCTTATCTGGATGCCGGGGCCGACATCCTCGAGACCAACACCTTCAACGCCACGCGCATTTCCATGGCCGATTACGGCATGGAAGAACTGGCCTACGAGCTAAACGTAGAAGGTGCGCGCCTGGCGCGCAAGGTGGCCGACGCCAAGACCCTGGAGAACCCGGCCAAGCCGCGCTTTGTCGCCGGCGTGCTCGGCCCGACCAGCCGCACCTGCTCGTTGTCGCCCGACGTGAACAACCCCGGCTACCGCAACGTGACCTTCGACGAGCTGGTGGAAAACTACACCGAAGCCACTAAAGGGCTGATCGAAGGCGGCGCCGACCTGATCCTGATCGAAACCATCTTCGACACCCTCAACGCCAAGGCCGCGATCTTCGCCGTGCAAGGCGTGTTCGAGGAGCTGGGCGTGGAACTGCCGATCATGATTTCCGGCACGATCACCGACGCCTCCGGCCGTACCCTGTCGGGCCAGACCACCGAAGCGTTCTGGAACTCCGTGGCCCACGCCAAGCCGATTTCGGTGGGCTTGAACTGCGCCCTGGGCGCCAGCGAGTTGCGCCCGTACCTGGAAGAGTTGTCCAACAAGGCCAACACCCACGTATCGGCCCACCCCAACGCCGGCCTGCCCAACGAGTTCGGCGAGTATGACGAGCTGCCCTCGGAAACCGCCAAGGTCATCGAAGAGTTCGCCCAGAGCGGCTTCCTCAACATCGTCGGCGGTTGCTGCGGCACCACCCCAGGCCACATCGAGGCGATTGCCAAGGCCGTGGCCGGCTACGCGCCACGCGTGATCCCGGACATTCCGAAGGCCTGCCGCCTGTCGGGCCTGGAGCCCTTCACCATTGATCGCAGCTCGTTGTTCGTCAACGTCGGCGAACGCACCAACATCACAGGTTCCGCCAAGTTTGCCCGGCTGATCCGTGAGGACAACTACACCGAAGCCCTCGAAGTCGCCCTGCAGCAGGTGGAAGCCGGCGCCCAGGTGATCGACATCAACATGGACGAAGGGATGCTCGATTCGAAGAAGGCCATGGTGACCTTCCTCAATCTGATCGCCGGCGAACCGGACATCTCTCGTGTGCCGATCATGATCGACTCCTCCAAGTGGGACGTGATCGAAGCGGGCCTCAAGTGCATCCAGGGCAAGGGCATCGTCAACTCCATCAGCATGAAAGAAGGCGTGGAGCAGTTCATTCATCACGCCAAGCTGTGCAAGCGCTACGGCGCGGCCGTGGTGGTGATGGCGTTCGACGAGGCCGGCCAGGCCGACACCGAAGCGCGCAAGAAAGAGATCTGCAAACGCTCCTACGACATCCTGGTGAATGAGGTCGGCTTCCCACCGGAAGACATCATCTTCGACCCGAACATCTTCGCGGTCGCCACCGGTATCGAAGAGCACAACAACTATGCCGTCGACTTCATCAACGCCTGCGCCTATATCCGCGACGAGCTGCCGTATGCACTGAGCTCCGGCGGTGTGTCCAACGTGTCGTTCTCGTTCCGCGGCAACAACCCGGTGCGCGAGGCAATCCATTCGGTGTTCCTGCTGTATGCGATCCGCAATGGCCTGACCATGGGTATCGTCAACGCCGGCCAGTTGGAAATCTACGACCAGATCCCGGCCGAGCTGCGTGATGCGGTGGAAGACGTGGTGCTCAACCGCACCCCGGACGGCACCGATGCCCTGCTCGCCATTGCCGACAAGTACAAGGGCGACGGCAGCGTCAAGGAAGCCGAAACCGAGGAGTGGCGTGGCTGGGAGGTCAACAAGCGCCTGGAGCACGCGCTGGTCAAGGGCATCACCACGCATATCGTTGAAGACACCGAGGAATCCCGGTTGTCGTTCGCACGCCCGATCGAAGTGATCGAAGGCCCGCTGATGTCCGGCATGAACATTGTTGGCGACCTGTTCGGCGCCGGCAAAATGTTCCTGCCCCAGGTGGTGAAATCCGCCCGGGTGATGAAGCAGGCCGTGGCCCACTTGATCCCGTTCATCGAGCTGGAAAAAGGCGACAAGCCGCAAGCCAAGGGCAAGATTCTGATGGCCACGGTCAAAGGCGACGTGCACGACATCGGCAAGAACATTGTCGGCGTGGTGCTGGGCTGCAACGGCTATGACATCGTCGACCTGGGCGTGATGGTGCCGGCGGAGAAAATCCTGCAGGTGGCCAAGGAGCAGCAGTGCGACATTATCGGGCTGTCCGGCCTGATCACCCCGTCGCTGGATGAGATGGTGCATGTGGCGCGTGAGATGCAGCGCCAGGATTTCCACCTGCCACTGATGATCGGTGGCGCGACCACGTCCAAGGCGCACACGGCGGTGAAGATCGAGCCCAAATACAGCAACGATGCGGTGGTGTATGTCACCGACGCCTCGCGTGCGGTGGGTGTGGCCACGCAATTGCTGTCCGAGGAGCTCAAGGCCGGTTTTGTCGAGCGGACCCGCGAGGAGTACGTGGAAGTCCGCGAGCGCACCTCCAACCGTAGCGCCCGCACCGAGCGCCTGAGCTACGCGGCGGCCATCGCCAAGAAGCCGCAGTTCGACTGGGCCGGCTACACCCCGGTCAAGCCGACGTTTACCGGTGCCAAGGTGCTGGACAATATCGACCTGAATGTCCTGGCCGAGTACATCGATTGGACGCCCTTCTTCATTTCCTGGGACCTGGCCGGCAAATTCCCGCGCATCCTCACCGATGAAGTCGTGGGCGAAGCCGCCACCGCGCTGTATGCCGATGCCCAGGAAATGCTCAAGAAGCTGATCGACGGAAAACTCATCAGCGCCCGCGCGGTGTTCGGCTTCTGGCCGGCCAACCAGGTGCAGGACGATGACCTGGAAGTCTACGGCGATGACGGCAAGCCTCTGGCCACCCTGCACCACCTGCGCCAGCAGATCATCAAGACCGACGGCAAGCCGAACTTCTCCCTGGCCGACTTCGTCGCCCCCAAGGACAGCGGCGTGACCGACTACGTGGGCGGGTTCATTACCACCGCCGGCATCGGCGCCGAAGAAGTGGCCAAGGCCTACCAGGATGCGGGCGACGACTACAACTCGATCATGGTCAAGGCCCTGGCCGACCGCCTGGCCGAAGCCTGTGCCGAGTGGTTGCACCAGCAGGTGCGTAAAGACTACTGGGGTTATGCCAAGGATGAAGCGCTGGACAACGAGGCATTGATCAAGGAGCAGTACAGCGGCATCCGCCCTGCCCCCGGCTACCCGGCGTGCCCGGACCACACCGAGAAAGGCACCCTGTTCCAGTTGCTGGACCCCGAAGCCCATGAACTGCACGCCGGCCGCAGCGGAGTGTTCCTTACCGAGCACTACGCGATGTTCCCGGCGGCGGCGGTCAGCGGCTGGTACTTCGCCCACCCGCAGGCGCAGTACTTTGCCGTGGGCAAGGTGGATAAAGACCAGATTGCAAGCTACACCGCGCGTAAAGGCCAGGACCTGGCCGTGACTGAACGCTGGCTGGCACCGAACCTCGGCTACGACAACTGACCCTGTAGTGAGCGGGCTCGCCCCGCGCTGGGCGGCTTCGCCGCCCCAACAACGACGCCATGGTGTTTCTGAAGGACCGCGGCGACTGTGGGAGGGGGCTTGCTCCCGATGAGGGTGAGTCAGTCGATAAATTGCTGACTGACACACCCTCATCGGGAGCAAGCCCCCTCCCACAAGTTATTCATCGTCCGTTCTATCGCTTGACTGACTGGCATTAGGGCAAGCCCGCTCACTACAACCCGCCAGCGGCTATGCTATCTCTCACACACCTTGTGTCGAGGGATGTATGGACGATCCAGTCAACAACAAGCCTCCTACCTTCTGGCAGATGCTTCACAGCGTCGTGGCTGCCGCCTTCGGCGTACAGAGCGGCAAGAACCGCGCCCGGGACTTTACCCACGGCAAGCCCAGCCACTTTGTAGCGCTGGGCATTCTGTTTACCGTGGTGTTTGCCTTGACCTTGTTCGGTATCGTCAAGCTCGTGCTGCACCTGGCCGGCGTCTAGCGCAACAGCAGTTGCAGGCTGAAGGGGTAACGGTAGGAAGCCGGCTTGTCGACGGCGGACAGTGCACGGAAATCCACCTTTGCCATAGGCTCGAGCAAACGTCGGGCCTGGGCAGTATCGATCAGTTGGAATAGCGCTTCCTGGCGGTCGCGCCCGCCATGGGCATTGATGTCGACGCCCTTGGCATCATCATTGATCAACACCATCGCCCAACCGCCCAGGGTAAAATGCCCGGCCACCAAGGTTGTCAGCCGCCCGTCCAGGCGCGCGTTCAAGACCTCCGGCGAGCTGTTGAGCGCACTGAACAGCACGTCCTTACCGGGTACGCGGCCGCTGTCTTGCAGGGCCTGCATCGCGCCCAGCGCCATCTCGTCATTGGCCGACCACACCAGCGTCGTCTGCGGGTAGCGCTTGAATAGCAGCGTGGCCTGCTCATAGGCGCGCTGGCGGTTCCACTCGCCATAGACCAGCTGGCGCAGGCGCACCTGCGGGTGTTCGGCCAGAGCGCGACGCAGGCCCTGCTCACGCAGCAAGGCCGCCGGGGTGGTCTTGACGCCGGAGAATGCCAACAGCTCTATGGTCTCGCCAGGCGCCGCCGGGCCGTGAGCACGCAGCAGGTCGTTGAGCATCAGGTAACCGGCCTGCTCGTCGTTGGACACCATACTGCCGAGCCAATTGACGCCGCTGCCGAGCATTTGCGCCTGATCAGCCGTCAGCGCGTTATTCACGAGCAATAACTTGACCCCACTGCCTTGGGCCATGCGCAGAATCTGCGGGGCGACGTACTGTTCGTTGACCAGCACCAGGTAGTCGGGGCGCTCAGCCCCTTGCAGCGCTTCCCGGGCCTGGGCCAGGGTGTTGCGAGTGTCGCGCTCGGAATAACGCACGCGCAAATCCAGGCCGAGGTCCTTGGCCGCGGCCTGCATGAATTGCGCATAACTGACCCAGAAGGTTTCCGTCGACAGGCCGGGATTGAGAAACACCACCGACGCGGCCTGGGCCATCGTCCCGTACGCCGCCCCCAGCAACCACACACACGTAATCAGAACCTTCAACATGGTTGTCCGAGCCTTGAACATTGACCGCCATGATAGTGGCATTGCGACAGTCAATCGAGGCTCAGCGGCAGCCTTTTTACTGGTGGCTCACCCAGAATACTGCGGTGCCCACCACCAGAACGATCAAAAACAAAATCGCCCAGGCATCAACGGTACTGTCAGGTTTACGGGCCTTTGTAGAATTGCTCATCGCATCGCCTCTTGTCGGTTTTATAGGTGACTGCACTAAGACTCGACCACAGTAAAGTTCATGATTGCCCGCATGACAAATGTGGGTATCGCGATAACCGTTCTCATTAGTCAATTTGGTTATTTACATATACTCAAACATCACTTTTGCGCATAAACGCAAACTGGTATCGTGCGCCGGCTCCGTTGGGAGTGCGCGGCCGTGCGCGCAGATTTGCCGAGAACAGGACCTATATGTACGTATACGACGAATACGATCAGCGCATCATCGAGGACCGCGTCAAGCAGTTCCGTGATCAGACCCGACGCTATCTGGCAGGTGAACTGAGCGAAGAAGAGTTCCGCCCTCTGCGCCTGCAAAATGGCCTTTATGTTCAGCGCTTTGCGCCGATGCTGCGGGTGGCCGTGCCCTATGGCCAGCTGACTTCGCGCCAGGTGCGCATGATGGCCAAGATTGCCCGCGACTACGACAAGGGCTATGCCCACATCAGTACGCGCCAGAACGTACAGTTCAACTGGCCGGCGCTGGAAGATGTGCCGGACATCCTGGCTGAACTGGCCACCGTGCAGATGCACGCCATTCAGACCAGCGGTAACTGCCTGCGCAACGTCACCACCGACCAATTTGCCGGTGTAGCGGCCGACGAACTGATCGACCCGCGCCCCTGGTGTGAAATCGTCCGCCAGTGGACCACCTTCCACCCCGAATTCGCCTACCTGCCGCGCAAGTTCAAGATCGCCATCAATGGCTCGACCTCGGACCGCGCAGCGATCGAAGTGCACGACATCGGCCTGGAGCCGGTGTACAACGCAGCCGGCGAGCTGGGCTTCCGTGTGCTGGTCGGTGGCGGCCTGGGCCGGACCCCGGTGGTCGGCGCATTCATCAACGAGTTCCTGCCGTGGCAGGACCTGTTGAGCTACCTCGACGCCATTCTGCGGGTCTACAACCGCTACGGCCGTCGTGACAACAAATACAAGGCCCGGATCAAGATCCTGGTCAAGGCGCTGACCCCTGAGGTATTTGCCCAGAAAGTCGACGCCGAAATGGAACACCTGCGCGGCGGCCAGACCACCCTGACCGAAGCCGAAGTCCACCGCGTGGCCAAGCACTTCGTTGACCCTGAATATAAGGCCCTGGCCAACCAGGACGCCGAATTCGCCGCCCTCGACCAGCAACACCCTGGCTTCGCCCGCTGGCGTGCCCGCAACACCCTGGCGCACAAGCAGCCGGGCTATGTGGCGGTGACCCTGTCGCTGAAACCGACCGGCGTTGCGCCGGGTGATATCACCGACAAGCAACTGGACGCCGTCGCCGACCTGGCCGACCGCTACAGTTTCGGCCAACTGCGCACCTCCCACGAGCAGAACATCATTCTCGCCGACGTTGAGCAGAGCCAACTGTTCACGCTATGGGGCGAGCTGCGCGAAAGCGGCTTCGCCACGCCGAATATCGGCCTGCTGACCGACATCATCTGCTGCCCCGGTGGCGATTTCTGCTCCCTGGCCAACGCCAAGTCGATCCCGATTGCCGAATCGATCCAACGCCGTTTCGACGACCTGGACTACCTGTTCGACATCGGCGAGCTGGACCTGAACATCTCCGGCTGCATGAACGCCTGTGGTCACCACCACGTCGGTCACATCGGCATCCTGGGCGTGGACAAGAAAGGCGAAGAATTCTATCAAGTGTCCCTGGGCGGCAGCGCCAGCCGTGATGCGAGCCTGGGCAAGATCCTCGGCCCGTCCTTCGCCCAGGAAGCCATGCCCGAGGTGATCGGCAAACTGATCGATGTGTACATCGAACAGCGTACCGAAGATGAGCGTTTCATCGACACCTACCAGCGCATCGGCATCGACCTGTTCAAGGAGCGCGTCTATGCAGCGAATCATTAAGAACAACCAAGTCGTCGACGAAACCTGGCACCTGCTGCCCAAGGACGCGAGCTTCGACGGCATCTCCAACTGCGACGACCTGATCGTGCCGTTGGCCCTGTGGCGCGAACACGGCCACGCTCTCAAGGCCCGCGACGGCGGCCTGGGCGTGTGGCTGGACGCCGATGAAGAAGCCGAGGAGATCGGCGAGGACGTGGAGCACTTCCAGGTCATCGCCCTGAACTTCCCGGCCTTCACCGACGGTCGTAACTACTCCAACGCCCGTCTGCTGCGTGACCGTTACGGTTACAAAGGCGAACTGCGTGCGATTGGCGATGTACTGCGCGACCAACTGTTCTACCTGCACCGTTGCGGGTTCGATGCCTTCGCCTTGCGCGCCGACAAAGACCCGTACGAAGCGCTGGAAAGCCTCAAGGATTTCTCGGTGACTTACCAGGCTGCAACCGATGAACCGCTGCCGCTGTTTCGTCGACGTTAAGCCTGAATGAAAAAATGGGCACCCGACCCCGTCGGAGTGCCCATTTTTTTCACCTGGCTTTTCTTGCTTTAACCCAAGCGCTATTCAGCATCCGCTTCCGCATTCTTGGTTAGCCGCTTGAGCATTCGGTTCATATGGATCAACCGCTGCTCGATGACCTCCAGGCGAGACTGCTCAGTCGGTGTTTCGGATGAAGTGGGCGCGACATACGGCTCATAAATAAGCCCGTATCTTTTCCCGATGTCTTTCATCTGCGCCTCAACAACATCCATGGTTTTTTCCAGATTGGCCAAACGCCCGCCCGTGTCGGTGGGCGCGTCAGGGCCTTTGCCCACTGCCGGGGCGTCTGGACCTTCGTTGATGGACAGGATTGAATTGACCATCAACTCCAGTTTTATTTCATTGTTCTCCAGGCGCGCCTCAATTTTTTGCTGTTCCGTAGCGCCTGGGTCTACGGTCGTCTTGACGCCGCTTGCGTTGACCTGTTCGGCGCCTGGCATTTTGGCTTGCGCTTCAATCCTGGCAATAATGGTTTTAGACGCAAAATGCTCCCCCACCGTGAATGGGATATTGATCAGACCGCCTACCGCCGCATTCACGAAGGCGCTGCGCGCGCTGGCGGCAAGTTGCTTGGGGAGTGGTGGGAACGCGTTGTTTTTGTTCAACCCGACAATTTTCTGGGAGTCCCCCAGAGAGGCCTGCGTACCTTTCAGCTTGGTTATCGGCTTGGGGCGCACCGGCGGCACAGGTGGCAACGCAGACACAATCGGCTTGGGGGGTTTAGATGACACAGGTGGCTTACCCGAGCCTGCCTCCACAGGCGGCTTGGGTCGCTTGAACCGCTTCAAAGCACGCCTGTTTCGGGTATGGATCTCTTCCTCGCTCGCCATAGGGTATTGAGTAGAGCGCTCCATATTGCGAGTTGAATCCCGCGTTACATTCGAAACACTTGGAACCCGCACGTCAGGCAACGCCGGGGCAGAAGTGCCTGTTGTTTGCGGGTGAACCATTGGAACCGGTGACGAAATAGCAGACTGACTGGATAACCGCATAGCTAGACCTCTGACATGTTTAGGAGAGGGCTCCCTGCCGCTTCATCTCCTCAGTGGCCACTGACAAAAACAGAGTTCCAAGGCCACACGTTATGTCACTGAATGCCTGATTTTTTGTGGGGCAGATGACACAAGCTTCATACAACGAGCTGAACATACGCCCTGGTTGAACTGTCCTCTTCTGATCAGACGCTTTTCATCTCACTGACGATTGGAGTGCTTCATGGCGAAAATCAACCTGGCCCGGCAATTGGCGACCACACTCGAGCAAGCGGGCATCAAGCGTATCTGGGGCCTGACTGGGGACAGCCTCAACGGCCTGACTGACGCTCTGCGCAGCATGGACAGCATCGAATGGATGCATGTACGCCACGAAGAGGTCGCGGCGTTCGCCGCCGGCGCCGAGGCCGCCGTCACCGGCGAGCTGACGGTATGCGCCGGCAG
The DNA here is from genome assembly GCF_022836895.1 of Pseudomonas palleroniana. Taxonomy (NCBI): domain Bacteria; kingdom Pseudomonadati; phylum Pseudomonadota; class Gammaproteobacteria; order Pseudomonadales; family Pseudomonadaceae; genus Pseudomonas; species Pseudomonas palleroniana. Next base: position 4,122,801 of record NZ_CP092411.1, read on the forward strand.
TTGCGGGCCGGGTAACCTGCATCTGATCAATGGCCTGTTCGACTGCCATCGTAATCACGTGCCGGTACTGGCTATCGCTGCGCAAATCCCCTCTTCGGAGATCGGCCTCAATTACTTTCAGGAAACCCATCCCCAGGAACTGTTCAAGGAGTGCAGCCATTTCATCGAACTGGTGAGCAACCCCGCGCAGATGCCCGAGGTGCTGCACCGTGCCATGCGCTCGGCAATTCTCAACCGGGGCGTGGCCGTGGTGGTGATTCCGGGGGATGTGTCGCTGCTGGAAGTCGAAGACCGGCTCAAGCCCTGGCCAGCCCTGCATGCGCCGCGCACGCTACCGGCCGAACAGGACCTGCAGCGCCTCACCGACCTGCTCCAGGGCAGCCAGAAAGTGACCCTGCTGTGCGGCAGCGGCTGTGCCGGTGCCCACGACCAGGTCGTTGCGCTGGCCGACGCCCTGGGTGCGCCGGTGGTGCATGCCCTGCGCGGCAAGGAGCATGTGGAATGGGATAACCCCTTCGACGTGGGCATGACCGGCTTGATCGGCTTCAGCTCGGGCTACCACGCCATGCTCAACTGCGACACGCTGGTCATGCTCGGCACCGACTTTCCCTACCGTCAGTTCTACCCGACCGACGCGACCATCATTCAGGTCGACCGCAATGCCCAGGCCCTGGGACGTCGTGTCGCCCTGGACCTGGGCATCGCCGCCGATGTCGGTGAAACCATCGATGCACTGCTGCCCCGCCTGACCCGCAAGACCGATCGCAGCTTTCTCGACACCTCGTTGAAGCATTACGAGAAAGCCCGCCAGGGGCTGGATGACCTGGCGCAGCCGTCAAAAGCCAACCGCCCGATTCACCCGCAATATGTCGCACGCTTGCTCAGTGAACTGGCGGACGATGATGCAATCTTCACCGCCGATGTGGGCTCGCCGACCGTCTGGGCCGCCCGCTACCTGAAAATGAATGGCAAGCGCCGCCTGATCGGCTCGTTCAATCACGGCTCCATGGCCAATGCCATGCCCCAGGCCATCGGTGCCCAAGCGGCGTTTCCTGGGCGCCAGGTGATTTCGATGTCCGGCGACGGCGGGTTCACCATGCTGATGGGGGACTTCATCTCACTGGCACAACTGCAACTGCCGGTGAAAGTCATTGTGTTCAACAACGCGTCCCTCGGTTTTGTCGCTATGGAAATGAAAGCGGCGGGCTACCTCGATACCGGTACCGGGCTGAAAAATCCGGACTTCGCGGCCATGTCCAACGCCATGGGGATCCTGGGGATCCGCGTGGAGCAATCCGAAGACCTGGAACCGGCACTACGCCGCGCCCTGGCCCATGACGGCCCGGTGCTGGTAGATGTTGTCACCGCTACCCAGGAGCTGGTGATGCCTCCGAGTATCAAGCTGGAACAGGCCAAGGGCTTCAGCCTGTACATGCTCAAGGCGGTCATGAGCGGGCGTGGTGATGAAGTGATTGAGCTGGCGCGCACCAACTGGTTGCGCTGACCTTCAGTTGCGTGGAGCGGCGCCATAGCGGACCACCACCTGGGTGATCACCTCAACCAGGCGTGGGTCCGCATCCGGCGCACTGAACAGGCGAAACTGCGCATCGGGCAGCGCGGGTAAACCGTGCTCGGCACCGAGTACCGTCAAGCCCGCGCCGACCTGGCTGCGAACCATGGGCGCGATGGCAAAACCGGCCAGCGCCGCGGCGTGCAACCCGGCATAGCTGGTACACAGGACCGCGGTGCGCTGCGTGATGTTGGCCTGCGCCAGGCGGGTCAGGGCCGCCTCTCGATACGGACAGGGCTCGGGAAACAGCGCCAGTGGCAGGGGCGTCGGCAACACCGCACGCGGCTGCGCGCACCAGGCCCATACCAGCGGCTCCTGCCACAAGGCCAGGCCTGGCTCGCCGGACTCGCACAACGATCCCACCACCACGTCGAGCTCGCCCTGCTTCATCAGGGCCAATAACGTACCGGGAATGCCCACTTGCACGCTGATCTGCATGCCCGGGTACTCGGCGGCGGCGGCCTGCAATTCGCGCAGCAGTCGTGCTTCGGCGAACTCCTCGGAAACACCCAGGCGCAGGTTGCCTTCCCAGGCCGAGCGCGTCAGCTCGGCCCAGGCATCCCGGTTCAGCGCCAAAATACCCCGTGCATAAGCGATCAGCCGCGCGCCGTCCGGCGTCAGTTGCTGGGCGCGCGTGGTGCGGATCAGCAGAGACTTGCCGACCTGCTCTTCCAGGCGCCGCAGATGACCACTCACCGCCGACTGCGTGAGATGCAAGCGGGCCGCGGCGCGACTGAAGCCACCTTCATCCACCACAGCGACGAAGGTTTTGAGTAGCAGGATGTCGAACATATTTTAATTAATGATTAATGAGCACTGAAAACACGATTTATATTTCAATCATCACTATGTTGCAATGCCTGGGTCAACTGCCCCGAGGCCCATCATGACCACGCTCCTGCACATCGAATGTTCTCCACGTAAACAGCGCTCCGCGTCCCTGGATGTCGCCCGCCAATTTATCGCCCGCTATCAGCACAATGCTCCGGATACAGAAGTGATCACCCTGGATCTATGGGCCCTGGAGCTTCCGGAGTTCAATGGCGCGATCATGGACGCCAAGTACGCCGGTCTCAGCGGCACGCCCTTGACCGAGGAACAGGCCGGCGCCTGGGCTGCGCTGAAATCCCTGGCCGCCTATCTGCATCAGGCTGACGTGCTGGTGTTTTCGGTGCCACTGTGGAATTTCGCCGTGCCCTACAAGCTCAAGCACTTTATCGACGTGGTGTCACAGAAGGACGTGCTGTTCGAGTTCAGCCCCGAGCACGGCCTGCGAGGCTTGCTGCAGGACAAGACCGCCGTCAATGTGTATGCGCGCGGCATGGATTTTTCCGCACCGGGCGCCCAGGCCATGGATTTCCAGCGCCCGTACATGGACGCCTGGCTCGGCTTTATTGGAGTGACGAACGTGCATTCACTGTATGTGGAGAAGACGATCCTGGGGCCGGAAGTCGATCGGGCATCGCGCCTGAAAAGTACCGCACTGGCGCTGCTGCTGGCCGATCAACTGGCCTGAACCCTCAGTAAAACCCGGCCTTGTCGGCCGGGTTCGAGGGCATCAGCCGTTCTGTTTGGCAACCCACTTGCCGAAGGCATCGATAAACGCCTGCAGAAACGGCCGGGTCTTGTCCGAGAGTTTGCCCGCCTCGTCAAACACGCTGCCCGCGCCACCCAGGTAGGCTTCCGGCTGCTGCATGCAGGGCACGTCGAGGAACACCAGGGACTGACGCAGATGATGGTTGGCGCCAAACCCACCAATGGCACCCGGCGAAACGCTGATGATCGCCCCGGGCTTGCCACTCCAGGCGCTTTGCCCGTAAGGGCGGGAACCGACGTCGATGGCATTCTTCAACGGCGCGGGCACGGAACGGTTGTATTCCGGGGTCACGAACAACACCGCGTCGGATGAACTGACCTGCTGACGGAAAGTACTGTAGGCTGCCGGCGGTGTAGCACCGTCAATATCCTCGTTATAGAGCGGCAAATCGCCAATTTCGACAATGTTCAACTTGAGGTTCGCAGGGGCCAGCTCAGCCAATGCCAGGGCGACCTTGCGGTTGATCGAGGCTTTTCTCAAGCTGCCCACCAGGACGGCAACCGTGTAGACCTTGCTCATTGATTTTTCCCGACGTCTGACTAAGGAGTGTGTAGTTATAGAGCCTTCGGGGCGTGATCACCAGCAGGTTGTGATAATCCTCGAGAGGTTTTCCGCAGCGCGCAATGCGCAGGAGGCGCGTAGGAAGTGTCTTAAAACTTCAACGAATAGTATTTTTTTCTTATAGGTAAACTACCCCGCTTCATGACGGTCTACAGAACCGAAATCGAGTGTTTATCTCCAGAGGTTCTAAACAGATGGCTGCAGTACTTGTCGGACAGTTCCATGCCAGAGACGCGGAAGGACGTGTGTATTCGGTGCATGAGTTCCAGGAATCCAACCCGGCGCAGGACAGCCAGGCTGGCTCGACGCCTACCACCACCTACAAGTTGGCCATTGGCGACCGCGTAGAAAAACTGGAAGGTGATGAATTCAAATTGATCCAGTCGGGCACGATCATCGTGCGCGAATCGCAAACCACCCTCGCCTCATAAGATCTCGCCTGGTCGACCTGCTCAGTCCTGGCCCTGGCTGCCACTGACTGGGCTGGCGGATCACCGGTTACGCATCTCTGTAACCTCGACCCCTGGCTCGCCGTCCATTTGCTTGAGCGTCACCATCAACTGCCCTCTCTCGCCCTCGACGACAAACATCGAACGCTTGTACCCCGATGTAGTGTTGGTGGGGTAAGCCACAACCTGCCTGACCAACGCCATTTCCAGCACGGCGCCGACGCGCTCGCTCACCTGTTCCTGGGAACGGATAAACGCTTCGAGCGCCAGGGTTTCAGGTGAATGTTCTTCTTGATTGTTCAAGAGATAAGCAGCCGCACACCCCAGGGTTGCCAGCACCAGGAGTTGCTTGGCCGTTACCCCGAAGATGTTCGTGGGTAGAGGCATTTGAGACCAGACCTGTTGTTGTTTTAAGTGCCGAGTCATCGGCATTGGTCGTTGATGATCAGATGCACCATTCTAATCAGGTCGCCAGGTTATGCCAGATCTATCAGAGGTCGCCGTAGGTAATATCCTTGTTATCCCCGACGCCGCCCAGCGTGCGGTCCTTGCCGAAGGAGAACAGATCGAAGGGAGTATTGGGCTGGCTCGACGGATAGTGATACTGGTAGGCAATACCCCAAGGATCCGTCAGCAACGCCTCGTCGACATAAGGGCCCTTCCAGTTGGCCTCTCCGGCGGGCTGCCGGATGAGCGCTTCAAGCCCCTCGTCATCGCCAGGATAGCGACCGGTATCTTGATGAAAGCGTTCGACGGCCTCACCGAGCCGGCTCACCTGGGCTTTGGCGCTGGCGATCTCGACCAGGGTCACATCACCAAACAACCGCGGCCCCAAGGCCACGGCCAACAGGCCGATGACCAGCACCACCGTCAATGCCGCCCAACGCGTATAACCGCGTTGGGTGTGCAACGGTCCCGCCACTGTGGTCAGTCCGCGCATGGGTACGCCTCCTTGATAAAATCAATACGCTCTTTATAGGGCCTGCTCGTTGCAGTTGCACGCATGATTACCCGATATGCCCTCGCAGCATGCGCTCTTTTGCCCCGGCCATTGAAACACCGTCGCGCGCACCCTAGACTCCGGCGATGCGTTTACGTCATATCGAAGTGATTCAGGCCATCTTGCAAACCGGACACCTCGGCACTGCCGCCGAATGGTTGCAACTCCCCGTGGGCGATGTAGACGCCGTGCTCAAAGACGCCGAGCAGCAATTAGGTTTCATGCTGTTTGCCAGTGTGCGTGGGCGCTTGCAAGCCACGCGCGAGACCCTGGAACTGCAGGCCGAAATCGCCCACCTCTACGAGGCCCTGGAGCCGGTGCAACGCCTGGCCAGCCGGTTGAAACACCATCACGCGCCGACCCTGCGCGCCCTGTGCACCCCGCCCCTGGCCAACCAGTTGCTGCCGCAAAGCATCGCCATGCTACGTCGACGCTTCCAGGACACGCCGTGCAACCTGTCGAGCCTGCCGACCCGGGAAATTGTCAGGAGCCTGTTGTTGCACGAGGCCGATGTGGGCCTGAGCCTGCATGACCCGGAACATCCACAAATTCAAAGCACCGTATTGGCCCAAGGCAAATTGCAACTGCTCGCTCCCCATGGCTGGCTGAAACCCAGGCAGAAGTACATTGCCTTGCAGGACTTGGCGGGGCAGTCGATGATCGGTCTCGAAGGCCAGGACCCGCTCAGCCGCCTGCTGGACGCCAAGCTGCGAGCCCTGCGCCCGTTGCCGGTGGTGCAGACGCGCGTACAGACCTACCAGATGATGCGCAGCATGGTGGAGGCCGGGGAAGGCTTGGCGATTGTCGACCCGTTTACCGCATTCGGCGCACGGGAAGCAGGGTTGGACGCGTGCCCGCTGTCACCGCCGATCCAGGTCAGCCTGTATGCGCTGACCCTGAAGGACAGCGTGACTGCCCCTGCCCTGAATGCGTTGCTGGAGATTGTCACGCAGAAGGCAGAAGGCCTGTTGGCGGGCTAGGACGCTGCGGTTTCCGTCTTGAACAAGCGGTACCAGAAGATCGCCACTTCGCGGGTTTGCGGATCAATGCCCCGATAGCGCAGGTGGTCGACGCCCCCCATCACATAGCCACACCGCTCATACAAGCGGCAGGCCCCGAGGTTGTTGTTCTGGGTTTCCAGCATCATGCCCGGCAGGTTTTTCTTGCGGCTCCAGAACTGCGCCACGTCCAGCAGCGCCTTGGCCACACCATGGCGACGCGCAGACAGGACCACCGCCAACTCATCAACATGGGCAAAGCCATTCCAGTTGGTGCTCACCACAATATGCCCTACCGCCCGATCATCGAGGTAAGCCATGAAGACTGCGCTGTCGGCGGCGTTACGGAAACTGGCGAACTCTTCCGGGTCTATGCCATAGCACTTGCGGTACGGCAGGATCCGCTCCACAGGCCATTCGTCAACCCGCTTGCCCATCTGCGGCTGGCCGTAGCCGCTGACCTCAAAGCTGAAGTCATTGCCCCACACATAGGCATCGAAGCCCTCGTCGGCCACGCGGACACTGAGCCCCGGATACTTCACGTTCATCACTGCGTGCATAACCATCCTTAATCCTTGATGCAATCGACGGTGTAACAACGACCATGACCGTCATCTTCGTGCTGCAGCCCATGAACATCGGCGACAAACCCGGGGAAGCCGCTGTCGAACGTGCGGGCGAATGCCAGGTAATCAATGATCGACCGCGTTGCCTCGGTAAAACGCTCGCCGGGCATGATCAACGGAATGCCCGGCGGATAAGGCACCAGCATCACCGCTGCGATGCGCCCAGGCAAGGCATCGATGGAAACGGCTTCCACCTCACCTCTCACCAGTTGGTCGTAGGCGTCGGCCGGTTTCATCGCGATTTCCGGCAACACCGTGTACATGCGCTTGAGGTGCCTGGCGGTGGCATTGCTGCGGTAACAACTGTGCAATTGATCACAGAGGTCACGCAGCCCCAGACCCTGATAGCGCGACGGCCCCTGGGCATACACCGATGGCAAACAACTGGCCAGGCTGACATTGGCATCGTAGCTACGCTTGAACTCCAACAATTCGGTGAGCAAGGTACTCCATTTACCTTTGGTAATGCCCATGGAGAACAACACGAGGAATGAATACAGGCCGGTCTTCTCCACCACCAGCCCGCGCTCCCAGAGGAACTTGCTGACCACCGCCGCCGGGATACCCCGGTCGCTCAAGGCTCCTCCGGCGTTGAGGCCAGGCATCACCAGCGTCACTTTGATCGGGTCCAGCAGCACATAATCCTCGGCCACGTCGCCAAAACCATGCCAGTCGTCGCCGGGATGCAACAGCCAGTCCGTCGTGACAACCCGGTCGATGCCCGCCACCGACGGCGGTTGCCAGATCGAGAACCACCAATCGTCAGCGGCCAGATGCTGGCGCAGGTTGGCCAACGCACGACGAAAGCTCAGGGCTTCGTCGAACATTTCCTGCAACAGCGAGCGCCCGGCCGGCCCTTCCATCATTGCCGAGGCGACGTCCAGCGAGGCGATGATGCTGTATTGCGGCGAAGTGGAGATATGCATCATGAAGGCTTCGTTGAAGCGGTCACGATCCAGTTGGCGGGCGCCACCATCCTGAACATGGATCATCGACGCCTGGCTGAAGGCGGCCAGCAACTTGTGCGTCGAGTGGGTGGTGAACACCAGGGGGCTGTCCGGTGTGCGTGAAGTGCCCATGCCGTAGCGCCCGGCAAAAAACTCGTGAAAGGCCGCGTAAGCGTACCAGGCCTCATCGAAGTGCAGCACCTCGACACTGCTGCCCAGTTGTTGCTTGATCAGCTCGGCGTTGTAGCACAAGCCGTCGTAGGTCGAATTGGTCACCACCGCCATCTTCACCTTCGCCGGCCGGCCACGGATCAGGGGGCTGGCGTCGATCTTGGCGCGGATGGCCTCGGGGCTGAATTCGCTCAGGGGAATCGGGCCGATGATGCCCAGCTCATTGCGCTCCGGGCACAGGTACAGCGGGATAGCCCCGGTCATGATGATCGAGTGCAGTACCGACTTGTGGCAGTTGCGATCCACCAGCACCAGGTCGTTACGGCCGACCATGGAGTGCCACACGATCTTGTTGGCGGTGGACGTGCCATTGATGACGAAGAAGGTGTGGTCAGCGCCAAAGTTGCGTGCGGCGCGGGCTTCGGCTTCGGCCAGCGGCCCGGTGTGATCCAGCAGCGAACCGAGTTCCGGTACTGAAACGGACAAATCCGAACGCAGCGTGTTCTCACCGAAAAACTGATGGAACGCCTGCCCCACCGGGCTTTTGCGATAGGCCACGCCGCCCCCGTGGCCGGGGGTGTGCCAAGAGTAATTGGAATCGGCGGTGTGCTGGACCAGGGCCTTGAAGAACGGTGGCAACAGGCCGTCCAGGTAGGTCCGCGCAGCGCGAGCCACCTGCCGGGCGAGAAACGGCACCGTGTCTTCGAACAGATAAAGAATGCCGCGCAGTTGATTGAGTTCACTCATGGCGTCCGCCGGGGCGTTTTCCAGAGTGACTTGCTCGCCCAGCGCGAAGATCGGCAGGTTGGGCGCCCTCACCCGTGCCAGGCGAATCAGTTCGACCATGTTTTGCAGCAGATGGGTATTTTCCCCGGCACCTTCAGCGGCAATCAGCATGCAGGCCAAGCCGTGATGGGTCGATGCCACCAGCCGCCCCTCGGCATAGTCCACGGCAGAAAAGATACTGAAGCCCTCTTGTTCCAATTCCCTGGCGATGCCTCGAACCCGGTCACCGGCAACGGTGTCGGCCTTGATGTCGCGATGCACGATCAGAACGGGAAACTTCAAGTCTTTGTACATGACGGCTTGTGGTCCTGAGGGCTATGCACTCAGGGTAGAAGCTGGAAGAGAATGTGGCGAATGAAGATTATTGCTCCGCCAATTGCGACCACAACGCCGGTGCACCCGCCGCCTTGGCAATCGCTTCCAATCGCGCCGCATGCTCGGCCAGGTCCTGCTCGCTGGCACGGATAATGGCGGTCGCTTTACGATCAGCCGGCAGCCGGCGAATTTCCGATGGGCGATTGCCCGAGCCTTCCGCCGAGCCGCTGCCGTCGGATGCATTACCAGCCAGGGACAGGCTGGTCTGGCCACCGGTCATGGTCAGGTAGACGTCGGCGAGAATCTCGGAGTCGAGCAAGGCGCCATGCAATTCACGGCCGGAGTTGTCGACACCGTAGCGTTTGCACAATGCATCGAGGCTGTTGCGCTGGCCCGGGTGGCGTTCACGCGCCATCATCAGGGTGTCGAGGATCGAGCAGTGCTGGGAAATATCCGCCCGGTCCATCTGCCCCATCAGGGCGAATTCGTTGTTGATGAAGCCAACGTCGAACGCCGCGTTATGGATGATCAGCTGAGCGCCGTTGATGAACTCGAAGAACTCATCGGCCACTTCGGCAAAGCGCGGCTTGCCTTTGAGGAATTCATCGGTGATGCCGTGAACGGCGATAGCGCCCTCGTCACTGTCCCGATCCGGTTGCAGGTAGACATGGAAATGACGGCCGGTGAGGCGACGGCCCATCAACTCGACGCAGCCGATCTCGATGATCCGGTGACCATCGGTCACCGGCATGCCGGTGGTTTCGGTATCGAGTACTACGGATCGGATGGCCATCAGGGTTCAACTCTCAGCGGTGTGGTGTATTTCAAGGCGCGCAATCTTAGCACGCCATGGCCCGGGCAACCCAAGACCGGGCCAAGGCGCTCAAGGCTCGACAGTTTTTTACAATCCTTAGCAAAGCTGCAGCAGTTTTGCCCAAGGCGCCCTTGTTAGCCTGCACGCCCTAGTTGATACAGGTCCCACAACCACCATGAACCCGCCAAAACTACTGTGCACCCTGTTGCTGTTGGGCAGCACCTGCACGGCACACGCCACCAGCTTCGTCATGACCACCGACGCGCTGGTCAGCCTGTCCATGAGTGCCACTCGGGGCACCAGTTCGTCATTCAAGGATGACAAGATCGTTCAAGCGGCACGGGACGACGCCGAATCTTTTGTTGCCACGGATGGCCAGATCCGTGGTGTGCGCCTGGAGGCGGCGCTGGTACACATTCGCGAACGCCTGCCAGGGTAAACCTTTACCGACATGCAGCTGGCACAGGCCATCGCCGCACTCTGAACATCAGCTCTGCTTGTAACCCCGCACTTCGTCCACGCCACGGTTAGCCAACTGGTCTGCCCGCTCGTTACCGGGATGGCCGATGTGCCCGCGTACCCATTTCCAGGTAATGTCGTGGCGATTGCATTGTTCATCGAGCAATTGCCACAGGTCGGCATTCTTGACCGGTTCCTTGGCGGCAGTCTTCCAACCCCGTTTTTTCCAGTTGACCATCCACTCATTGATGCCCTTCATCACGTACTGCGAGTCAGTCACCAGCAGCACGTTGCAGCGTCGCTTGAGCTCTTCCAGGCCACGAATGGCGCCCATCAGCTCCATGCGGTTGTTGGTGGTGTTGGCTTCGCCGCCCCACAGTTCCTTCTCCACGCCCTTGCACACCAGCAGGGCACCCCAGCCGCCCGGGCCAGGGTTGCCCTTGCAGGCGCCGTCGGTGAAGAGTTCTACGCTATCGGTCATCGGTCACTCGGCCTGAAATCAAAAAAAGGGTTTTACGGTTCACTCTGCTTGCGGTTGACCTTGGCCATCGGCATCGGCACCAGCTTGCCCACGGGCTGGCGTAGCACCTGGCGCACCGGCCGAAGCCCGACCACAATCTTGCGCGCCACCAACAAATAGAAGCCACCACCCGACAGCTGCCAGGCCCCGGCCCGGCGCTCCCAGCCGGCCAGGCGTGCCTGCCACTTGGTCGATGCAAGCGGCGGACGATAGCACCCGAAGCGGCGTTTCTCCAGCGCGAAGCCCAGCAGGTTCAGCCAGTCTCCCACCCGCGACGGCGCGATGCAGCGCGCCTGGCGCAGGCCGTCATGGGCGAACAGATGGCGCATTCCCCAACTGCTCCAGGGGTTGATGCCGATAATAAGCAGATGGCCACCGGGGCGTACGCTGCTGGCGGCTTCACGGAGCAAACCGTGGGGAGACAGGCAAAAATCCAGGCCATGTTGCAACACCACCACATCGGCGGCGTGCTCGCTCAGTGGCCAGGCTTGTTCCTCGCAGACGATTTCCACACCGGGCAACGGCGCACCCAGGCGCACATTGCGCTGCACCTGCGGGGCCGACGGCGGCGTCTGCGCCGAGGGGCCGTAATGCACCAGGTAACCGCCGAAGAAGCGCCCCAGCTCGTCTTCGAGCATGCGCCGTTCTTCGTCCAGCAGAAATTGCCCTATCGGCCCGGACAGCCACTCGCGGGCCGCGCTGATCAGGGCCAGCCACTCAGGATCGGCCTGGGCGAACGCTTTATCAGTCATTGCATTCTCCAACTCGCCTAGACGTTCTAAGATGCACCAATGTGTTCAGCTTGGCGAATCGAAGAATGATACAGATCAGTGCGCTACCCGCCTTCACCGACAACTACATCTGGTTGTTACAAGACCCAAGCACCCAGCGCTGCGCCGTCGTCGACCCTGGCGATGCCGGGCCGGTGCTCGCCTGGCTCCAGGCCAACCCCGGCTGGCAGCTCAGCGATATCCTGATCACCCACCACCACCATGATCATGTCGGCGGTGTGGAGCCCTTGAAAAGTGCTACCGACGCCAAGGTCTACGGCCCGGCCAGTGAGAAGATCCCGGCACGCGACATTGCCCTGCAGGATAACGACCGTGTCACGGTCCTGGGCTGGGACTTCGACGTCTATACGGTGCCCGGCCACACCCTGGGCCATATAGCCTATTACCACCAGGGCGTGCTGTTCTGTGGCGACACGCTGTTCGCCGCCGGCTGTGGGCGCCTGTTCGAAGGCACTCCAGAGCAAATGCACGCCTCGCTGCAACGCCTCGTCGCCCTGCCCGCCGACACGTTGGTGTATTGCACTCACGAGTACACGCAAAGCAACCTTAAATTCGCCCAGGCCGTGGAGCCGGATAACGCCGATATTGCCGAACGGGTGGCTGACGTCAACCAGTTGCGAGCCCGTGGCGAGATGACACTGCCGTCGAACCTAGCCCTGGAAAAACGCACCAACCCTTTCCTGCGCACCGCTGAAACATCCGTTAAACAAAAAGCGGACGAACGGAACGGTCGCGACAACCGCTCTGGGGCCGAGGTGTTTGCTAGCTTGAGGGCGTGGAAAGATAAGTTCTAACGGGAAGCAATCTGATACGCAATTTCTGAATGGTTGACCGGAACCGAAGCGCTTTCTAGAATCGCCCGACATTTTTGCCCGGAACTTACTTCCAGCCAATGTCGTCATCTATTCGTAAATCCATTTCTTCAGACGCATTGACCCGCCTGGCTCAAGCCGTGGCGGTGGCTGTGTCCGCGACTCTGGCGGGCTGCCAATCGACAAATTTCGCTGCACAATCCACCGTGCAACCCAAACCCAATCTTGCCGCCAAGATCAAGCAAAAACCTATCTGGCTCTCAGAGAAGCCCAGCCCCGAAGTGCCCCAGGATGTCTGGGAACGCATGCGACGGGGCTTTCAATTGCAGGAAGGCCTGGGCGTCAACCCACGCATCGAGCAACAGCGCTTGTGGTTCGCCAGTAACCCGTCTTTTCTGGAGAACGCCGGAGAACGCGGCAGCCTCTACATTCACTACATCGTCGAGCGCCTTGAAGAACGCAACATGCCCCTGGAGCTGGCGCTGCTGCCGGTGATTGAAAGTGCCTACAACCCAATGGCCTATTCGCGTAGCGATGCGGTCGGTTTGTGGCAGTTCATTCCCTCCACCGGGCGCTACTTCAACCTGCGCCAGACCCGCGCCTACGACGGCCGCCGTGACATCACCGCTTCCACGACCGCCGCACTGGACTACCTGACGCGCCTGCATGACATGTTCAATGGCGACTGGTTGCTGGCCCTGGCGGCGTATAACGCCGGCGAAGGCACGGTCAGCCGGGCCATCGAGCGTAACGAGAAACTCGGCCTGCCCACCGACTACTGGAACCTGCCCCTGCCCCAGGAAACCAAGGACTATGTGCCCAAGTTCCTGGCGCTGTCCCAAGTGGTACTGGCACCGGAGGCATACGGTGTCAACCTGAGCCCGATCGCCAACCAGCCGTACTTCGAAGTGGTTGAAGTCAAACAGAGCATGGACCTGTCACGGGTCGCGGCACTGGCTGAAATCGACGAAGACGAACTGTTCCAGCTCAATCCGGCCCTGAAACAACGCACCACCCTGGACGGCCCCCAGCATCTGCTGGTGCCCAGTTCCAAGGCGCATCTGCTGACCAGCACCCTTTCGACGATGCGACCGGAGGAATTGTTGGCCATGCGCCCGAAAAAGGCCGTGTTCGACGAAGTCGAGACAAAAGCCGTTGCCGGACGTACCCGCAGCTACAAGGTGCGCACTGGCGACAACCTCACCCTGATCGCCAAGGCGAACAAGGTCGACGTGCATGACCTGCAACGCTGGAACAAGCTCAACGGCCAGGCACTCAAGGTCGGCCAGACCCTGGTGATGCAGGACACGCGCAAAGTCGTGGCCAGCAGCAAGAAGCCGGTGCAATACAAGGTCAAGAAAGGCGACTCGTTGTACATCGTTGCCAAGCGCTTCAACGTTGAGATGCAACACCTCAAGCGTTGGAACCCGCGCACCGGCCAGGCATTGAAGCCAGGGCAGATGCTCGTCGTTTCCGGCCCACGATAGCCGTTTCTGTAGTGAGCGGGCTTGCCCCGCGCTGGGCGGCGCAGCCGCCCTAACAAAGACGCCGTGGTGTGTCAGAAAGACCGAGGGGCCTGGTTTAGGGCGGCTTCGCCACCCAGCGCGGGGCAAGCCCGCTCACTACAGATGAGGTGTCCCCAACATGGACGCCGTTGTGTGTCAGGAAGACCGAGGGGCCTGGTTTAGGGTGGCTGCGCCACCCAGCGCGGGGCAAGCCCGCTCACTACAGATGAGGTGTCCCCAACATGGACGCCGTGGTGGGTCAGGAAGACCGAGGGGCCTGGTTCAGGGCGGCTGCGCCGCCCAGCGCGGGGCAAGCCCGCTCACTACATAAACCAGCTTTTTCCAGCGGGAACAAGCTGTTACTGTACCGATCATAAAGCCCAAGCCGCCTGGATCGGATCTCTGCCTTGAAGCGTCCCCTCCTTCTACTAATAAGTCTGGCCTTGAGCTTTGCTGCGAACGCGACGATTACCGAGAGCCACGGTTACGCGCAGTTCGGCACGCTCAAGTACCCGGCCAAATTCACCCACTTCGATTGGGTAAACCCTGCAGCGCCCAAAGGCGGTACGTTGCGGGTGATGGCATTTGGCACGTTCGACACGCTCAACCCCTACACCTTCAAGGGCACCAGCCCGGTTTCCACTCCCAATTTCCTGCAATACGGCGTCAACGAGCTGAACGAACCGCTGATGGTCGGCACCGGCCAGTACGCGCCGTCCGGGGATGAGCCCACGTCCAGCTACGGCCTGATCGCGCAATCGGTGGAGTACAGCGAGGACCGCAGTTGGGTGGTGTTCAATCTGCGCCCCGAAGCCCGCTTTCACGATGGCAAGCCGATCACAGCGTATGACGTGGCGTTTTCCTACCGTACGCTGCTGACCGAAGGTCACCCGCAATACCGCACCAACCTGCAGGAAGTGGCGCGGGTCGACATTCTCAATCGTCATCGTATCCGCTTTGTCTTCAAGCGCGCCGGCAACCCACTGCTGATCCTGCGCCTGGGCGAGTTGCCCGTGCTGCCCCAGCATTACTGGAAAAACCGCGACTTCAAGGCCACCACCTTCGAGCCGCCACTGGGCAGCGGGCCGTACCGCATCACCAAGGTCACGCCGGGGCGGCAATTGGTGTTCGAGCGGGTCAAGGACTACTGGGGCAAGGACCTGCCGGTCAACCAGGGTTTCTACAACTACGACAAGGTCGAAGTGGAGTTCTACCGTGACAGTGACGTCGCGTTCGAAGCCTTCAAGGCCGGCGAGTTCGACATCTATATCGAGCACCAGGCCAAGAACTGGGCCACGGGCTACAACTTTCCGGCGGTCAACCGAGGCGACGTGATCAAGGCGCAGATCGCCCACCAGATCCCGACCCAAAGCCAGGGGTTGTTCATGAACACAAGGCGGCCGACCTTCGGCCAAGCCAAAGTGCGCGAAGCCCTGGGGCTGATGTTCGACTTTGAATGGACCAACCGCTCGCTGTTCAGCAGTGCTTACAAACGCAGCGTCAGTTACTACCCCAACAGCGAGTTTTCGGCGACCGGCGTGCCGGTGGGGCATGAATGGCTGATGCTCTCCCCCTACCGCGAGCAGTTGCCGGCGCCACTGTTCACCCAGCCGTTCAGCCTGCCGCAGACCGATGGGCGTGGCATCCCCCGCGACACCATGCGTCGTGCCTTGGCATTACTCGCAGACGCCGGGTGGAAGCTGTCGGGGCAACGCTTGCTCGACAGCCAGGGGCAGCCGCTGCGCCTGGAGATCCTGCTGGTCAACCCGAACCTGGAGCGCATCCTGCAGCCCTATGTCGAGAACCTGATCAGCATCGGCGTCGACGCCCGCCTGCGCACCGTTGACCGGGCGCAATACAAGCAACGCCTGGATCAGTTCGACTTCGACATGATCCTGATGACCCTCAACCAGACCTTGAGCCCGGGTCTTGAGCAGTGGCAGTACTTCCACTCCAGCCAGGCCGCGATCAAGGGCAGCAAGAACTATGCAGGCATCGCCAACCCCGTGGTCGATCACTTGCTGGAACAACTGCTCGCCGCGCAAACCCGCGAGGAGCAACTGGCCGCCGGCCGGGCGCTGGACCGGGTGCTGCTGTGGCAGCACTACAGCATTCCCAACTGGTACCTCAACTATCATCGACTGGCCTACCGCAACCGGTTCGCCTTTGTCACCACGCCGCCCTACAGCCTGGGCCTGAGCGCGTGGTGGCTCAAAGCTTCGGAGAAAGCCCAATGATGTCTTTGCGTACGGCACTGCTTGGCAGCCTCTTGCTGTGTACCGCGGCCCAAGCCGCGCCGCAACATGCGTTGACGCTCTACAACGAGCCGCCGAAGTACCCCGCCGACTTCAAGCACTTCGACTACGTAAACCCCAATGCGCCCAAGGGCGGTACTTTCCGCGAGTCGGCCATGGGCGGCTTCGACAGCCTCAACCCCTACATCAGCAAAGGTGTGCCCGCCGATAACATCGGCCTGGTCTATGACACCCTGGCCATGCAAAGCCTGGACGAACCCGTCACCGAATACGGCCTGGTCGCCGGCAAGATCGAAAAGGCCCCGGATAACAGTTGGGTACGCTTCTACCTGCGCCCCGAAGCGCGCTTTCATGATGGGCAGCCGATCCGCGCCGACGATGTGGTGTTCACCTTCCAGACACTGCTCAAGGACGGTTCACCGATATACCGCACCTACTACGCCGACGTTGATGAAGTGGTGGCTGAAGACCCGTTGCGCGTGCTGTTCAAGTTCAAGCGCACCAACAATCGCGAGTTACCGCTGATCCTCGGGCAATTGCCGGTACTGCCCAAGCATTGGTGGGCGACCCGCGACTTTTCCAAGGGCAACCTGGAAATCCCTCTGGGCAGCGGGCCGTACAAGGTCGCCGAGGTCAAGGCCGGACGCATGATTCGCTATGAGCGGGTCAAGGACTACTGGGCCAAGGACCTGCCGGTCACCCAGGGTTTCTACAACTTCGACAGCCGCATCACCGACTATTACCGCGATAACACCGTCGCCCTGGAAGCGCTGAAGGCCGGGCAGTTCGATTACTGGCTGGAGATCAGCGCCAAGAACTGGGCCAACGCCTACAACATTCCGGCGGTCGCTCAAGGCCGATTGATCAAGGAAGAGATCCCCAACGGCAACCCCACCGGCATGCAGGGTTTTGTGTTCAATACCCGCAAGCCCATGTTCCAGGATGTACGTGTGCGCAAGGCGATCAGCCTGTTGCTGGACTTTGAATGGAGCAATAAGCAACTGTTCAACGGCGCCTATACCCGCAGCCGCAGCTACTTTGAAAACTCGGAAATGGCCGCCACCGGCCTACCCGGCCCGGAAGAGTTGGCAATTCTCGAACCGCTGCGCGACAAGATCCCGGCCGAGGTCTTCACCCAAGCCTTCGAACCGGCCAAGACCGACGGCAGCGGCATGATTCGCGCCCAGCAACGCGAGGCTTACCAGTTGCTGCAGCAGGCCGGCTGGAAGATCGTCAACGACAAAATGGTCGACACCACCGGCAAACCGGTGACCATCGAGTTCCTGCTGGCCCAGACCGAATTCGAACGCATCCTGCTACCCTTCAAGCGCAACCTCGCCGATTTGGGCATCGACCTGGTGATTCGCCGGGTCGACGTGTCGCAGTACATCAACCGCCTGCGCTCGCGCGACTTCGACATGCTGGTGGGCAGCTTCCCCCAATCCACATCGCCCGGCAACGAGCAGCGTGAGTTCTGGAGTTCCCCCAGCGCCGACAAACCCGGCAGCCGCAACTACATGGGCCTCAAGGACCCGGCGGTCGACCAATTGGTCGAAGAGTTGATCAACGCCGACTCGCGCCAAAGCCTGGTCGCTCATGCCAAGGCGTTGGACCGCGTGCTGCAGTTCGGCTACTACGTCATTCCCAACTGGCACATCAAGACGTTCCGCGTCGCCTACTGGGACCACCTGGGCCACCCCAAGGTACCGCCACGCTATGACGTCGGCACCATCACCTGGTGGGCCAAACCCAACGTCAAGCCGGCGGTTTCCCTGGACACGACTCAAAGCGCCGACCCGGCGAGCGGAGGCAATTGAATGCTGGCCTATATTGTTCGCCGCCTGCTGCTGATCATCCCCACGCTGTTCGGCATATTGCTGATCAACTTCATCATCATCCAGGCCGCACCCGGCGGCCCGGTGGAGCAGATGATCGCCAAGCTCGAAGGCTTTGAAGGCGCCACCAGCCGTATTGCCGGCGGCGGTGCCGAAGTCTCGGTGGCCGGCTCCAGTTATCGGGGTGCCCAGGGGCTGGACCCGGCGCTGATCAAGGAAATCGAGAAGATGTACGGCTTCGACAAATCGGCGCCGGAACGCTTGTGGATCATGGTCAAGAACTACGCGCGGCTGGACTTCGGCGACAGCTTCTTCCGCGATGCCAAGGTCATCGACCTGATCAAGGAGAAGATGCCGGTGTCCATTTCCCTCGGGTTGTGGAGCACGCTGATCATGTACCTGGTATCGATCCCGCTGGGCATCGCCAAGGCCACGCGACACGGCAGCCACTTCGACGTGTGGACCAGTTCGGCGATCATCGTCGGCTATGCGATCCCGGCGTTCCTCTTCGCCATCCTGCTGATCGTGGTGTTTGCCGGCGGCAGTTACTTCGACTGGTTCCCGTTGCGCGGCCTCACCTCGAACAACTTCGATGAGTTGAGTTGGGGCGGCAAAATCCTCGATTACTTCTGGCACCTGGCACTGCCGATTACCGCACTGGTGATCGGCAACTTCGCGACCATGACGCTGCTGACCAAAAACAGCTTCCTCGACGAGATCAACAAGCAGTACGTGATCACCGCCAAGGCCAAAGGCCTGACCCACCATCGTGTGCTCTACGGCCATGTATTCCGTAACGCGATGCTGTTGGTCATCGCCGGTTTCCCGTCGGCCTTCATCGGGATTTTCTTCACCGGCTCGTTGCTGGTCGAAGTGATCTTTTCCCTCGACGGCCTGGGCCTGATGAGCTTTGAAGCGGCGATCAACCGCGACTACCCGGTGGTGTTCGGTACGCTGTTCATCTTCACCCTGCTGGGGCTGATCGTGAAGTTGATCGGCGACCTCACCTACACCCTGGTCGATCCACGCATCGACTTCGCCAGCCGGGAGCATTGAGATGAACCTGTCCCCCCTCAATCGCCGCCGATTCGAGCGGTTCAAGGCGAACAAACGCGGCTGGTGGTCGCTGTGGCTGTTCCTGATCCTGTTCGTGCTCAGCCTGGGTGCGGAACTGATCGCCAATGACAAGCCGCTGGCGGTGCACTTCGACGGCGACTGGTACTTTCCAGCGCTCAAGCGCTACCCCGAGACGACCTTTGGCGGCGAGTTCCCGCTGGAGGCCAACTACAAGAGCCCGTACATCCAGGAGTTGCTCAAGGCCAAGGATGCGTGGACCTTATGGGCACCGATCCCGTTCAGCTACCAGAGCATCAATTACGACCTGAAGGTCCCGGCGCCCGCACCGCCGTCAAGCGTCAACCTGCTGGGCACCGATGACCAGGGCCGTGATGTCCTGGCCCGGGTCATCTACGGGTTCCGGGTGTCGGTGCTGTTTGCCCTGACCCTGACCGTCCTCAGCTCGATCATCGGCGTTATCGCCGGCGCGTTGCAGGGGTTCTACGGCGGCTGGGTCGACCTGGCCGGGCAGCGCTTCCTGGAAATCTGGTCGGGCTTGCCGGTATTGTACCTGCTGATCATCCTCGCCAGCTTCGTGCAGCCCAACTTCTGGTGGCTGCTGGGGATCATGCTGTTGTTCTCCTGGATGAGCCTGGTGGACGTGGTGCGCGCCGAGTTCCTGCGCGGGCGCAACCTGGAATACGTCCGCGCAGCCCGGGCGCTGGGTATGCAAAATGGCGCGATCATGTTCCGCCATATCCTGCCCAACGCCATGGTCTCGACCATGACCTTCATGCCGTTCATTCTCACCGGCGCCATCGGCACCCTCACGGCCCTCGACTTCCTCGGCTTCGGCTTGCCGGCCGGTTCGCCGTCCCTGGGCGAGCTGGTGGCCCAGGGCAAATCCAACCTGCAAGCGCCGTGGCTGGGTATGAGTGCCTTTGCCGTGCTGGCGATCATGCTGAGTTTGCTGGTGTTTATCGGCGAGTCCGCTCGCGATGCCTTCGACCCGAGGAAATGAGATGAACCAGGACAATCTGATCGAAGTCCGCGACCTCAGCGTCGAGTTCGTCACGGGCAGTCACCATCACCGCGTGGTGAACAACGTCAGTTTCGATATCAAGCGTGGCGAAACCCTGGCCCTGGTCGGCGAAAGCGGCTCGGGCAAGTCGGTGACCGCTCACTCGATCCTGCGCCTGCTGCCCTACCCGCTGGCGCGGCATCCGTCGGGCACCATTGCCTATGCCGGGCAAGACTTGCTCACGCTCAAGGAAAAAACCATCCGGCATATTCGTGGCAACCGCATTGCGATGATCTTCCAGGAACCGATGACCTCGTTGAACCCGCTGCATTCCATCGAGAAGCAGATCAACGAAGTGCTTGGCCTGCACAAGGGGCTGACCGGCAAAGTCGCCACCCGGCGTACCCTGGAATTGCTTGAGCTGGTGGGCATCCCCGAGCCGCACAAGCGCCTCAAGGCCCTGCCCCACGAGTTGTCCGGCGGCCAACGCCAACGGGTGATGATCGCGATGGCGTTGGCCAACGAGCCGGAGCTGTTGATCGCCGATGAACCGACCACGGCCCTCGACGTGACGGTGCAGTTGAAAATCCTCGAGTTGCTCAAAGAGCTGCAAGCGCGCCTGGGCATGGCGCTGCTGCTGATCAGCCACGACTTGAACCTGGTGCGACGCATCGCTCACCGGGTGTGCGTGATGCAGCAAGGTTGCATCGTTGAACAAGCCGACAGCGAGACACTGTTCCAGTCGCCCCGCCACCCCTACACCCAGGAACTGCTGGCCGCCGAGCCCAGCGGCGGGCCGGTTGCCAATGAAGTCGGGCCGCCGTTGCTGGCAGTCGATGACCTCAAGGTCTGGTTCCCGATCAAGAAAGGCTTTTTGCGCCGCACCGTCGATTACGTCAAGGCGGTGGATGGTATCCATTTCAACCTGCCCCAGGGGCAGACCCTGGGCATTGTCGGCGAGAGCGGCTCAGGCAAATCGACCCTGGGCCTGGCGATCTTGCGGCTGATCGGCAGCCAGGGCGGCATTCGCTTTGAAGGCCAGCAGTTGGACAAGCTCAGCCAGCAACAGGTGCGCCCGCTGCGGCGGGAAATGCAGGTGGTGTTCCAGGACCCGTTCGGCAGCCTGAGCCCACGCATGTGCGTCAGCGAAATCGTCGGCGAAGGCTTGCGTATTCACAAGATGGGCACGCCGGCTGAACAGGAGGCGGCGATTATTGCCGCACTCAAGGAAGTCGGCCTGGACCCGGAGTCCCGCCATCGCTACCCCCACGAGTTCTCCGGCGGCCAGCGCCAACGCATCGCCATCGCCCGCGCCCTGGTGCTCAAGCCGCGCCTGATCCTGCTGGACGAACCCACCTCGGCATTGGACCGCACGGTGCAGCGCCAAGTGGTCGAGTTGTTGCGCAGCCTGCAGGCCAAGTACAACCTGACTTACCTGTTTATCAGCCATGACTTGGCGGTGGTGAAGGCGTTGAGCCACCAACTGATGGTGGTCAAGCATGGGCAGGTGGTGGAACAAGGCGAGGCAGGGACGATTTTTGCCGATCCGCAGCATGCGTATACCCGGCAATTGCTGGAGGCGGCGTTCCTGGTACCACCTCCCGTTAATCAGTCAGGCCAATAGAGCACCGCGTGGCAGCGTATCGTGTGATGCGCAAGGCTTGAATAAGCCCACCTTTTGTATGAGGCTGTTGCCTGCTCATTCCAATTCTTTCAGGGAGCGCCTGCCATGACCGCCGCTACAGCACCGTTTTTCTGGCGTGACCCTGCGTTGGCGTTCATTGAGGCGCGCACCATTGCGGACGGGCGCAAGGTGACCTACAGCCGGCATGCGCACGAGCATTTTTCGATTGGGGCAATCACCACCGGACGCAGCTATTACCACTACGGTACGCAGACGTTCGAGATCGACGCGGGCACGGTGGTCCTGATGAACCCCGGCGATGTGCATGCCTGCAACCCCATCGACAATGAGCCGTGGTCCTATCAGATGCTGTACATCGATACGCCCTGGCTGACTGACCTGCAGTACCAACTGGGCTTCAGCACCGACCAGGGTTACCGGCCGTTCAACACGCCCTACGTGCGCGATCCGCTGCTGTATCGCGGCCTGCTGGAGTTGTACCGGATACTGGTGGATACACAGGCTGAACATCTGCAAAAACAAAGCGCGCTGGTGAGTTACTTCACCGAAGTCCAGCAGCGCCTCAACCCTGCGGACACTCCGGTACGCGAGGTCAACCACAAGCTGGAACGGGCGGCCGACTACATTCGCACGCACTGCACGCAAGCCTTGAAACTGGAAGACATCTGCCTGGCCGCCGAGCTGTCGCCCTCGTACCTGATCCGCGCCTTCAAGCAGTATTACGGGCTGACGCCCCATGCCTTCCTGATCAACCAACGCATCCAGTTTGCCCGCGCCCAACTGCGCCAGGGCAAGCTGATTGCCGATGTGGCCCTGGCGGCGGGCTTTGCCGACCAGGCGCATTTCCAGCGCGCCTTCAAACAACACTTCGCCGCCACGCCTGGCCAGTACCGCGACCGGCTCAAGCCATCAGCAAATAACCCACACTGGCCACCAGCAACGCGGCCATTGAACGGTTGAACAGTCGCACACCCTGCGGGTTGCCGAGGTAGCGACGCAAGAACGTGCCGGCATAGGCCCAGCACGCCACCGACAGGTAGCAGATCACCAGATAGAGCGCCGCGAACAGCCATACCTGCGCGGCGTCGCCATCGGCCACAAACAAGCCCATGCCCGCGACACAGGCCAACCAGGCTTTCGGGTTGAGCCACTGCATGATCGCGCCGTACAGCATCGACGGTGCGGTAGCCGTACCCTCAGCGTCCAACCGGCCATTGTCCACGGCCAGTTTCCAGGCCATGTACAGCAGGAAGGCCACACCACCCCACTGAATCAATTGGGTGAGGATGGGCCAGCGCAACAGCACTTCATGCAACCCGAGGCCGATCAGCACCAGCAACAAAGTGAAACCCACGGCGGCGCCAAATACATGCTTCTGACTGGCGACGAAACCGAAGCGCGCACCGGAACTCAAGGCGACCACATTGACCGGGCCCGGCGTAATGGAGGTCGCCAAGGCGAAGGCGGCCATGGAAATGATCAAGCTCATTGCGATTCCCTTTAGGTGGTGACGATCAAGATGACGTCACGTTAAAGGGCAAGGCACGCGCGGTATTGAAGAAAATCACCCTCTGGCGCCGAACAGCGAGGCGCTGTTGCCTCAACGCTGTGAAGGAATGCGGATATCCCCGTCGCGGCACTGGGTCTTGACGCTGCGTGGGCAGCCGGCGAATGCCAGGTCCTTGGTCAGGCACACGCGCACTTCCGACAGCACCTTGCCTTTACAGATCACCGCCAGCCCGTGGTTGCCCATGCGTGGGTTGCTTTCGCGAAACAACGCCTCGATCGCTTGGGCCGGCAATGACGGCGGCGAGTTGAGCGGCTGCAGCTGCGGCGGAATATTCACCGCCCCCAGCGCGGCGTCGGCCTTTTCCAGATAGGCCAGCGGCTCAAGCCCGGAGCACGTGCCATGCTTGGCCCATTCATGCTTGATCAGTGAACGGCTGGGGAACAACGTAGCGCCCTTGTCCATGGCTTGGCGGTTCAGCGACGACGGCGAGTCGCACGAGGCCGGCCACCCGCCCCGAGCGTATTGCGGCCACAAACCATGCAGCACAAAGCCGTACCCCTTGCCCGAACACTGCTCGTTGTCCGGGTGCGTCAGGCAAAAGGTCGGCGACCACGACAATGACAACACATAAAAATCAAACTCCCCCGCCTGCCCTTGGCTGCGCGGAGCCGCCACGGCCCCCGTGGCCAGCACCAGCCATAACAACATCCAGTATTTCATCTGCGTGTTCCTTGAAAAAAGCTGACTTTAGTACGACGACTCGGGATGAACGGGGTTACGTTGCAACACCCGGTCAAGGATTTGATCGGTCTTCAATGCTTCGATGGCCAACGAGGGGTGCTGCGCCTCCCCGCGAATATGCGCATTCATGCCCAGCACGTGATGCCATTGGATATGCGCGTGGCACGGCACGGTCAGCACTTCATGGGCCTGCGCTTCAAGACGTATCGGCTGGTCTTCGAACACCGAAAAACAGATGCGCCCATGGCTGCCGATCAACTCGACCCGGTCTTCGCGCCGGTCCGCCACAAAGTTCCAGGCGCCCATGCCCAGCGCACCCGAGGCGAAGCGCCAGCTGGCGGTCACCGCATCCTCCGCGGCATAACGGCCGGCCTGGCGCGCGGTGAACCCGGCCACATCGACAATATCCCCGGCCAGGTACTGAAACAGGTCAAAACCATGGCTGGCCAGATCGGCAAAGTAGCCACCACCGGCAATCGCCGGGTCGGTGCGCCAGTTGGCCGGGTTGGTATCCGCTGCGGCGGCCGGCTTGCACAGGGTCCAGGTCAGATGACGCAACTCACCGATACGCCCGGTCTGCAGCCAATCGCGCACTTGCTGGAAGCGCGGTAAGGAGCGTCGATAGTAGGACACAAACAAATGCAGCCCGGCGCGCTCGAAAGTGCGCTGCATCAACGCGCTCTGCCCGGCATTCAACGACATGGGTTTCTCGACGCAACAATGCTTGCCGGCTGCCGCCACCATCAGGCTGTATTCAAGATGGCTGTCGGGCGGTGTGGCGATGTACACCGCATCCACCTCGGGGTCGTTGATCAACGCCTGGGCATCGGTGTAGTAGCGAGCGATGCCATGGCGTGCCGCATAATCGCGCACCGCTTCGACACGTCGCCCCATCACCGCCACCAGCGCCGAACCTGGCGCTTTGTAGAAAGCGGGTCCACTCTTTAACTCAGTGACACTGCCACAGCCGATCATGCCCCAGCGTACGGTACTCATCTGCCTTCCTCGTCCGTGTTGTCCAGCGAGCAGTATCCACATCCCCTGATGCAAGTGCCACAGCCGCCCAGCATGACAATTGCATTACACTTTGATGACAGTCATCTCGCTACGGAGCTTCACACATTGAAAACACGCGCAACCGTCATTTGCGCACATGAGGGGCATATCCTCTTCGTGCGCAAAGTCCGATCAAAATGGGCCTTGCCGGGCGGCAAGGTCGAACCCGGCGAACGCCCCGTGGGCGCGGCCGAACGGGAGTTGCACGAAGAAACCGGATTGAAGGTCGACGGCCTGCTCTACCTGCAGGAACTGAAAACCAGTGACACCGAGCACCACGTGTTTGAAGCCTCCGTGATCAACCTCGCGGACGCGCGGCCCTGCAACGAAATCATCGATTGCCGGTGGCACCCCTACACCGCGGTGGACGACCTGGACACCACCAACGCCACCCGGCATATCGTCAAAGCCTTCCTGCGTCGCCTCTGACCCTTGCATCCCTGCCTCTACGCCCTGCCGTTCGACAAAGGAATTGACGAACGCGGCAGCGCCATCAGCCGTTACGGCAGCAATGGATAGGTAGTCGCCCCGCTCAAGACCGCGGCTTACTCCCCAGCCCTTGCGTCACCTTATCCCTGGCCTTCCCCTGCCCGCGCTGATAAAGCGCCTCAACCAATTTCTGCCGCTCATCCTGAGGCAAATTACTCGCAAACTGCGCCAAGGTATCGTCCACCAACGCCCGAAGCGCAACATCCGCCTCACGTGCCTTGGCCAATTCAGACACCAGCACCGCGCGGTCCAGCGTCGGCGCCTCCAATTGCTTGATCACCCCCAGCCGGGCTTCACGACCCGCCATGATCAACGGCTGGCTGTCGGCACGGTTGTGGCGCAGCAACTGACGCAACTCCTTACGCCGCTCGACGGGCAACTTGAACATCGCCTGGCGCAGACCATGCTGGTTGACCACCGCCTCGGCAGGCGCGGCAACGGCCATCCAGTGATAGAGGCCGCCCGCCACCCCGCCAATCAAAAATACGTTGAGCAACACTGAGACGACCAACCACGGCTTAAGGGTTTTGGCTGTCATTGCTCGGTTTCCTCGGCGTTGACGGTAAACACGACGTCGGCATCGCCTTGATCGAAGACGCTGGGCAACACTTCGGATGACAACATCGGCAGCGGCACGCTCATCGACGCCACCAGCACCCCGGCAGCGATACCGGCAATGCCCACGCCCACCAGACCGGCCGGTGACAACCAGTTGGCATAGCGCGACCAGAATGACCTGCGCTGCACAGCCGACTGACGAATTTGCCGCACCAGTGCGGGGTCGACGGGCGCCAGTTGATGGCTGTCCATCTGCTGATCGAGCCAACTCGCCGCATTCAGTGCTTCGCGGGCGCCAGGGTCGCCGCTGTCGAGCAAGGCGCGGGCCGCCGCTTGATCGGCAACGGGCCAGCGGTGCAGGCTGGCGCCGTAGGCATCGGCCAGATAAGCAAATCGTTCAAGTGTCATGGTGTTCCCCTTCCTGGGCGGGCGAGCCCGGGTGTGTCGGCAAGTTGACTGCGCAACTGGCGGCGGGCCCGCGACAGCAGGCTCTCCAGTGCCTCGACGCTGATATTCATCAGGGCCGCGGCGTCGATGTTCGACAGCTCCTGGTAATACTGCAACACGATGGCTTCGCGCTGACGCTCCGGCAAAGCCGCCAACGCGGCGGCCATGCGGGCGCTGCGCTGGCTGGTTTCCAACTGTTCCTCAGGGGACGGTGCGCTGTCCGCCAGTTCCAGCACCTCTTCCTCATTCAACGGGCGTTCTCTGCGTCGACGCAAGCGGTCATGGCACAGGTTGAGCGCCACTCGGTGCAGCCAAGTGTCGAAGCGCGCTTCACCGGCACGCCAATTGGCCGCCTGGCGCCAGATCCGTAGAAAACTTTCCTGAGCCACGTCCCTGGCCTCGTCGGCATCCCCCAACAGCCGGCCGGCAAGCGCCAGCAACCGCGGCAGCTTGCGCGTCACCATTTCATTGACCGCGGCGGCTTCGTTGTTGCCGATACGTGCCAGTAGCTCAACGTCCGGATCAGTGTCTTTCAATCGGGTAATACTCGGTCCGGGGAGTTAGGTTTCAGCGAATCCAATGCCCTTCGCGCCAGTACCAGTTCGGCCCACGCGATTCCCAATGGCCTGGCTCCCACCGGGCATTGCGCATCACCGGTTGCCAGTGGCCAGGCACCCAGGCGTAGGCACCGTGTTCCCAACGCCAGTGGCCGCGATCCCAGGCGTATCCGGGGCGCTCGGCAGGGATCACTTCGACACGCTCTGCCGGTGGTGCCTGGCGGATAATCACTTCGGTCTCGGCGAAAACCGGGGTGCTGACAAACGCGGCGAAAGCCAGCGGAGCCAGCACGGCACAACGCAGTTTGGTCAGTGAGTTCATGGCAACTCCTTCATACGGCGAGCGAAAGTGCACGCTGCTGATGGGTTGAACGCCAGGCGCAGGAAAATCCGTCGCAGAAAAAACAGGTTTTTT
The DNA here is from genome assembly GCF_022836895.1 of Pseudomonas palleroniana. Taxonomy (NCBI): domain Bacteria; kingdom Pseudomonadati; phylum Pseudomonadota; class Gammaproteobacteria; order Pseudomonadales; family Pseudomonadaceae; genus Pseudomonas; species Pseudomonas palleroniana. The sequence continues at coordinate 4,150,307 of NZ_CP092411.1, forward strand.
TCCACACGGTGGCCCAGAGAAAGTATTGCCCAGGGAATCACAGGGCTTGATGAAAAGTTTGCAAGCATTGCGACGGATTTGTGTCGGTGGTTGCGTTCAAGGAGTGACGCAGAACACACCAAGAGGAAACATCATGTCCCGTCGCCTATATATGCTGGTCGCCGCCCTGTTGATCGTGAGCCTCAGCGGTTGCGTGATCCTGCCGGAACACCGGCATTGCTGCTGGCGCTACTACGGCGCCGCCACTCCCACCACCAGTACCGTCAACAGCTAACCCATCACCGCAAAGCCACGGCGCCCGGCCTTGATCTCGGTGCGCAACTCGCCAATCAGGTTTGAGATGGAACGGATGCTGTCCAGACCTTGGGGCGAGACCCGAGTCAACAGCAGCTCGACACGGCCAGACTCCGGCTCGAACACACGAATGCGCAGCGAACCGTCGCTGTTGAGGCTGCAATCACACGCCAGCGGCAGGAACCCGGCGGCCATGATGCGGTTGAATTCGACGATCGGAATCATGATAAAGCCCCGTCCGTGGATGCATCCCTGAATGTGTGATGTAAACAGCGTAGATAAGCTTTTGCCTGCTACCGAACAATTAACTCAAAAGTGTTAGCTGTGCCTCACTATGCCCAACAAATACTGGTGTGCTGGCGCCAGAAACCCAGCACACGACCTCTCGTCTGCGGCTTTCGCGAAGGCTTGACTCAGGGCTTCGCTCACAAGACGCTGTTGGCTTTTAGCATCATGCGAGCCGCCGCCCATGAACATCGATGCTCCACGCCTGCCCGACAGCGACGTCTACAAGACCCTGCTGGAGTCGACCAAGGCTATCCCTTGGCGCATTGATTGGCAGACCATGACCTTCAGCTATATCGGCCCGCAGATCGAGACGTTATTGGGCTGGACGCCGCAAAGCTGGGCCAGCGTGGATGACTGGGTTGAACGCATGCACCCGGACGACCGTGAATATGTGGTGAATTTCTGTGTGTCGCAATCGCGTGCCGGGGTCGACCACGAGGCCGATTACCGCGCGCTCACGGTGAATGGCGATTACGTGTGGATTCGCGATGTGGTGCACGTCGTGCGCAAGGACGGTGAAGTGGAGGCGTTGATCGGCTTCATGTTCGATATCAGCGAACGCAAAAAGACCGAGGAACACCTGATCCGCCTGCAAAAACAACTGGAGGAGTACTCGTTCCAGGACGGCCTCACCGGCATCGCCAACCGCCGCATGTTCGACACCGTGCTGGAACGGGAATGGGCCAGTGCGCTGCGCAGCCGGTTGCCGCTGTCGTTGCTCATCCTCGATATTGATTTCTTCAAGCAGTACAACGACCACTACGGCCATATCAAGGGCGACGAGTGCCTGCGCCAGGTGGCGCGCACCCTGGCCCAGGCCGCCAACCGGCCCCGGGATTTCATTGCCCGTATCGGCGGCGAGGAGTTTGTCTGGCTGTTGCCGGAAACCGACGCCGCATCGGCTCGGCAGGTTGCCCAGCGTTGCCTGCATTTGATTTGCCAACAACAGATCGAGCACGGGTTCTCGCCGGTGTCGAACCTGCTGACATTGAGCCTGGGCGTGGGCACCCACATCGTGACACCCGACAGCAACGTGTTGGGGTTTGTCGAATCCGTCGATAAGTTGCTCTATCAAGCCAAGCACAATGGCCGGATGCGAGCAGAGTTTGCCGACATAGAAGTTTGACGCCGAGAGCAAATTCCGGGCAAAAAAAATCCCAAGTAGCTGATGGAAACTTGGGATTTAAAAATGCATAAACCGTGGGAGGTGAACGCCCGGCTATAGTAACGGTTGTTAAAACCTGCAACAAGATTATTTTAATCCTTTCGTCGGATTAAAAGCGCCGTAAGTCATTCAATATCCACACATTTTTTAAGGTAGCCAACGCCATAAGTGCCACTTTTTGGTGCAATAAGCGCTGATTAAGCGTGCACACTTCGCCCGCTTATTTCCACTCTGTAATTGGGGTTATTGGTTATAACGGCGCAACACTTTCGGCATAACGTTTTTTGAGTTGCTTGCAGGCTTCTGGGGATTCCAGGTTCGTGGACGCCGCCACACGGGTCACACTTTCAAGGTGCTGGCAGAAAGCCAGACGCTCTGCAACCTGCTCCCGCTCTCGGTCAACCTCAGCGTTGAGGCGCATGAAATAAGTGCCCAACAGCACCGCCACGCACACAACCCCGATCGCAAAAGAGCGAAAGCCGCTTGAGGATGGGGGTTCTGGTTGATTCATGTCTCGCAAGCGTCCTGCTGGAGTGACTAGAAGCGTCGAATTGTATGCACATTGAAACCTACTCATTGTCGTGGATTTGTAAAAACCGTGTGACTACAACATTTCTGTCAGCTGCTTACGGCGAAACTGCCCGGGCGTCATGCCCTGGGCCTTGCGGAAGCAGCGGGAGAAGTAGGCCTCGTCGGTAAACCCGCAACGTTGCGCTATCACCCCGATCAGTTGGGTGCTGTTCAGCAACAACGTGCGCGCCAGTTGCATGCGGCGGTCCAGCACCCACTGGGAGAAGGGTTTCCCGGTTTCCTTGCGCAGCAGGTGCGTCAGGTAGTTGGGCGATAGAAATGCGGCGGCGGCCGTATCGGTAAGGTTGAGACTGGGTTCGTGGATATGCGCGCGGATATAGCCTTGCACCCGCGCCAAGGCGTCCTTACGCCCGCGCCGGATAGCGTTGTTGGCGGCAAACGCTTGCAGCGGCTCGGCGTACTGCTCACAGACCAGGCCAATCAGTTGAAACAGGTAGCCCTTGAGCCTCTCGCGGGCACCAAAAGTGCGGTGAGTGTCGAGGGCGCGCATATGGGCCAGCCAGGTTTTGACTTCTTCGAACGCGGCATCATCGAGGATAAAGTCCAGTTGCTCCTGAAAGCGAAACGGCGATAGCTCTGGTGCCTGGCCGATAGGAATGTCCTCCAGGTCCAGCGGATCACAACTCAGTTGCGGCAGGAAAAACGCCTGGCTGAAGTTGATCAAGATGAACTCGCCATCCTCAGGATGGGGAATCACATGCAGGCGATGGGGCAGGATGAACGCCAGGGCTTTACGCGGAAACGGTCGCACCGCCCCACCGATATGCTGCACGGTGTCGCCACCGAGGTTGATCTGGATCTGGAAGTATTCGTGCCGATGGGGGCTGGTCAGCGCCGCCCGTCCGCGTTTGTCGCGGATATAGAAGTCGGGGCGGTCGCTGCGTTGTTCCATGCCGTAGGTGGTGACGCGGGTGCCGGGCATAGCGCTGTCTCGGGTGGCCAGGGCACCACTTTAGCCTCAACCGTTGCCGAGGGTGAACCTCAACTCGCCAACGCCGTCGATGCCGGCCGTCACGGTATCGCCCGGTTGCAACGCGCCGACACCGGCGGGCGTGCCGGTGAAGATCAGGTCACCGGCCTTGAGCGCGACGGATCGGGAGGCGTGGCTGATCACTTCGCTGACCGACCAGATCTGGTCAGCCAGGTCGCCGAGCTGGCGCTGTTCGCCATTGACCTTCAGCCAGATCTTGCCGGTGGACGGGTGCCCTACCGCGCTCACCGGCTGCAACGCCGTGCTGGGCGCCGACTCATCGAAGGCTTTGGCCCATTCCCACGGGCGTGAGAGCTTTTTCGCCTGGGCTTGCAGGTCGCGGCGCGTCAGGTCGATCCCCACGCCATAGCCCCAGATGTGGGAAAAAGCTTCATCAGGGCTGATATCCACCCCGCCCTTGCCGATGGCCACCACCAATTCCACTTCATGGTGCAGGTCGGAGGTCAGCGGCGGATAGGCGATCACACCTTCGGCCGGCACCACCGCATCCGCCGGTTTCATGAAAAAGAACGGCGGCTCGCGATCCGGGTCATGCCCCATTTCCCGGGCGTGTTCGCTGTAATTGCGACCAACGCAGAACACGCGACGCAGGGGGAAACGCGCATCGCTGCCCTGTATGGCCAGGGATGGGGTTTGCGCGGGGGGGAATACGTAATCGGTCATGGCCTGTGCCTCCTGGTTTACCTGGCACCAGTATGGCGAGCGGCCTCCGGGGAAAGTTGGACAGGCTTACGCAGATTTTGCACTGCCCGGTGCAAAACGCCCAGGGGCTACTTGCGCGCCACCTTGTAGCGCAAGCAGTCCTGATAGAAGCTCTGGCGAATCACCTCAGGCTTGAGCCGGGAACGGCTGTCATAGGTCTGCTCGGTGATGCCCATGGCCATCATGCGCATCCACGATTTGCTGAACTTGATTGTCTGGATCTTCTGGCGCGCCGCATACAACGACACGCCCGCCAACTTGAGCTCCTGAGCCCTGGCCGCCGTACCGGCGCCCCAACTGCACATGTACTTGTCACCCTCGCGCAGTTCCCTTGCCTGCACGGCAGCCGTACCACCCGCCAGGGAGCAGGCAATCAGCATGATTCCAACAGTGCGCATTCGCATCCCCACCTAACCACCTGAAAATAAAAGCGATTCTGGCGAGGATTTTGTTACAAAGGGGCCATTAAATTGCCTTATTGCGTCGGCATTTACTTTCGTCTCGATCAATCACCCCCACGCCACCACCAACAACCCCACCCCCAACACCAGACACAACGGCGAATAAACATACGTATCCAACCGTGCAAACCTCGACCCGCCCACCTTCTTGAAAAAACCCACCAGTTCCGAGTCCCCAATCGCCCTGGCAAACATGACCACGGCGATCGCGCTGATGCCCCACTGCAACGCCCCATGGGACACCGGCGAAAAGTACAGCCCGGCCCGCAAGCACACGAGCAGCGCAATCGCCACCAGCCCCATCGCGACCAGGAACGTGGCCAGCGCCGAGGGTTTGAACGCCGGCCTCGGCCCGCTGGCGAATTCGCCCGGCAGTTGAGGAATGGCAGCGAGCATGCCGAGTTTGCCACCGGCGGCCCAGTACAAATGCACCATGCTGATGCAGGTAAATACGCCAACGATCCATCGCGCGATGAAAAAGCTCATGGCCGGCTCTCTCCAAAAATGTGCGATTCAGGATAGTCGCCCTGGGATTTTTTGTAGGCATTTCGTCGGCGGCTGATGGTAAAGTGCCGCCCCATGAAACTTGCCCGTACCGACCGCTCGCTCATTGCCTGGATGCTCTACTGCTGCGTCCTGTTCAATGTGTTCGCCTGCAGTATTGGCCATGGGCAGATGCTGGGGATGCAGCTCAACGGCATCGGTGGTCAGTTCTGTACGGTAGACCCGCGCACTCAGGCCCCCACCCCAACCCGGTCCACTGACGAGAACCTGCCGACGCTGTCCAAGGCGTTCGGTTGCCCGCTGTGTTCCACCGGCGGCATGGGCCCTGCGCTCAACACCCATTTGAATGTGGCCGTGTTGCCACAACCGCACGCGCCGCCTGCGGCTGTGGTGTTTGCCGCTGACGTTCCTGCCCGCTTCACCTGGCCCACGGCCCACCCGCGCGCGCCTCCCGCTGTCGCCTGATCCTTCGCTTTCCGATCTGCACCGCTCACCGTTCCCCTCGGGTTTACGGGCGGCTGTGCGTTGTTTTCAAGCTGAGTTTTTCAGGATTCAACCATGAAACATTTACCCCTGTTGGCGGGCCTGTTCGGCTGCCTGCCTGTCTGTGGCTGGGCACTTGAACTGGCCCCCACCACCATTGATGGTGAACAAAGCACCGAGCCTGGCCTGGCGCTGGATCAGCCCAGCGGCATGGCGTCGCGCCTTGGCCTGAGTGTGCGGGAAACCCCGGCGTCGGTGGCCATCGCCAATCGCAATGATATCGAGCGCCATGGCGCCAAGACCTTCCGCGATGCGGCTAATACCCTGCCCGGCGTCAACGCCAGCGCACCGCCGGGGTTTGGTGGGTTTGTGTCCTATCGGGGCTTTACCAGCAGCCAGATCACCCAGATGTTCAACGGTATCAACGTCGCCACCGGCCTGGCGCGGCCAGTGGATGCCTGGATCTATGACCGGGTCGAACTCGTCGGCGGGCCCTCCTCCTTGATCAACGGTGCCGGCTCCGTGGGCGGCTCGTTGAACTATGTGACCAAACTGGCAACCCGCGAAGAACAGGCGGCTGAAGGCCAGCTCACCTACGGCAGTTACGACACCGCCGGTATGGCCTTGGGCCTCAACCACGCCCTGACCGAACCCGGCGCCGAGGTGCAGCATTACGCACGCCTGGACGTCAGCCGTAATACCAACCACAGCTACATCGACCGCGACCAGCGCGATGCCTGGAGCCTGGCGTTTTCCGTGCTCAGCGACTTGACGCCCCACCTGTCGCACACCCTGGCGCTGGAATACCAGGATGAGCATGAGGACAGCCCCTACTGGGGCACGCCGGTGCTCAACCCCAAGGCCGGCGAATTGAAGATCGACCGGCACAACCGCTTCAACAATTACAACGTCGGCGATGGCCGATACGAACAGCGCACGATCTGGGCGCGCTCGATCATCGACTACCGGATCAACGACAACACCACGCTGAAGAACACCCTCTATCACCTGGACAGCCAGCGCGACTATCGAAACCTGGAAACTTACCAATACAACGCCGACAACAGCGCCGTGAATCGCTCGACCGCGTATCAGGTGCGCCACCAGGGTGAGCAGAACGGCAACCAGTTCGAACTGCGTCATGACAATACGTTGTGGGGGCTTTCGACCACCTGGTCGGGCGGTTTTGAATACAAGGTCAACAGCACCACCAACCACCCGCTGAACGTACCGGGTAAAAGCACGGTCGACCCGAACCACTACGACCCTGGGCACTTTTACGACATCCCGGGCACCCGGCCAGGGTTCGTACCGGACAAGACCAATGCAGTGACGACCCAGGCACTGTTCGCGGAAAACCGCCTGGGCCTCACCGATAAACTCTCGTTGCTGACGGGCCTGCGCTACGACGCCATCGACCTCGACGTGACCAACCACCGCCAGATAACGGCCACCAATCCGCGTCACTTCAAACGCCGCTGGGAACCAGTGACCGGCCGCGTCGGCCTGACTTACCAGTTCATCCCGTCGGCTAATGTGTATGTGCAATACAGCACGGCGGCCGAGCAACCATCGACCACCACCCAAGTCTTCGATGTGTCCACCGGCCGGCAGTGGGAGGTCGGCAGCAAGTTCGACTACCTGGACGGTCGCGGCTCGGCCACCGTTGCCGCCTACAGGATCGAGCGCAAGGATTTCGCCGTCACCGACCCGCTGGATCCGAACAACAGCATTCCGGTGGGGGCGCAATCGTCCAAAGGCATCGAACTGGCCAGCTCACTGCGGATCACGCCCCGACTGTTGGCGGAAGGCAACTTTGCCTGGGTGGATGCCGAGTACGATGACTTCAATGAGAAACTTGCCAGCGGTGCGGTGGTATCACGCAAGGGCAACACGCCGACCAACGTGCCCAAGCGCGTCGGTAACCTGTGGCTGACCTATGATTTTACCGAGGCTTGGCAAGGCGGTGTGGATGCGCGGTACGTCGCCGAGGTGTATGCGGATAACGCCAATACCCTCACGGTGCCGGCCTATACGTTGTTCGGCACATTCCTGCGCTACAAAGTGGACGCCCATACCTCGGTGACCGGCCGGGTGCGCAACCTGACCAATGAGGTATATGCCGAGTTTGCCCATGTATCGCCGGCGTATTACCTGGGGGCGCCACGCACGTTCGAGTTGGCAGTGCAAACCCGGTTCTGAACCTGCAATGTAATCAAACATGTGGGAGGGGACTTGCCCTAATGCCAGTCAGTCAAATGGTGGGATGTAGAACACATCATCTGTAGTGAGCGGGCTTGCCCCGCGCTGGGTGGCGCAGCCGCCCCAACAAGGACGCCGTGGTGTTTCTGAAAGACCGAGGCGCCCGGGTTTGGGGCGGCTGCGCCACCCAGCGCGGGGCAAGCCCGCTCACTACAGAGTTTGGTGCGGCAGGCTCTCTTAACTGACCAGCATTAGGGCGACTTGGCTGCAGCGCGTGTCGTTATTTCAGGCTTGCCTCGACTTTGCTCGCCACATCATCCGTCACCCACGCCTTCCACACTTCGGGATGCGCCTTGAGAAACGCCTGGGCCACTTCCCGGGGTGGCGTGTGATTTTCGCTCATGGTCGCCAAGGCTTTGTTCAGCGGGTCGATGGGGAACTGCACCTTGGTAAAAAACTCCGCGATCTGCGGATGTTCTTTCTGGAACGGCGTCGACACGCCAATGCTCAACTTGGACGCCAGCGAACGCGTTGGCCGTGGGTTAGGGTTGTCCGCGTCGGTCAGGGTCTTCCAGGCCTCGGCATCAAACGCCGGTTCCTCCAGCTGGATCAGCTTGTAACGCCCCATCAGGGGCGTTGGCGACCAGTAGTAGAACAGCACCGGCTTGCCGCGACGAATCGACGAGGCGATCTCGGCGTCCAGTGCAGCGCCCGAACCGCTGCGGAAATTCACATAGCTACCGTCCAGGCCATACGCCTTGAGCTTTTGTGCGTTGACCACTTCCGAGGTCCAGCCGATCGGGCTGTTGAGAAAGCGCCCTTTGCCAGGTGACTCAGGGTCCTTGAACACCTCTTTGTAGCGCGCCAGGTCCTGCACGGTCTTGAGGTCCGGCGCCAGGGGCTTGAGACCTTTGGCGGGATCGCCCTTGATCACGTATTCCGGCACCCACCAACCTTCCGTGGCGCCCCTGACCGTATCGCCCAGGCCCAGCACCTTGCCTTCAGCCTCAGCCTTGATCCATACGGGACTGCGGCCGGCCCACTCTTCGCCGATCACCTGGATATCGTTTTTCGCCAGGGCGGTTTCCAGGGTGATGGTGGTACCGGGCAAGGTGTCGGTGGGCAGGTCGTAGCCCTTCTCGACGATAAAACGCAGCACCTCGGTGATCAGGCTGCCGCTTTCCCAATTCAGGTCGGCAAAATGCACCGGTGCCTGAGCGGCGGATACCGGCACCGAGGCCAGCGACAGACTCAAGGTCGTCAGGGACGCTGCCAACAGCGATTTCAATCCTTTCATGCCTTCACCTCGCATTTTCGCAGCCATAGCGGGCGGCTTTGCTGCCAATGCGCGAAGCCTCTGAATAGTTAAGTCAACTCAACTGTAGTAGAGGTTCCAAAAGAGCAAGATACACAGCGTGTTCAGGGTTACTCACTGGCCTTGAAGGTCACCAGTTCACCCTTGCGCCACTTGGCGGCCTTGCCGGTCACGGCCTTGAGGGTCTTGGTCAGGCCTTCCTGCAGTTGTTCATTGGCGGCAAACACCAGCATCACGCTGTGGCCTTCCTTGAACAGGATGCCCTGGCCTTCGGCCGAGGAGACAAACGCATAATCGCCCAAGCCGTACACCGTCAACTTGATATCGCGAAACTTGAGTTCGAACTTGCCACCTTCACGGCTGGGCAATACGGCTGCGCGAAAATGGTCGCCGACCTTGAGTTCCAGGCGTGGTTTGTCGTCCACGACCATTGCCGTTTCGGTATCAATCTCGGCGATATAAATACCTTCCGGCGTCTGTTCAGTGACATAAACAAAACGGGATTGAAACTGCTTGACCAACTTTGCGCGCAAATCACCCAGCACGAATAACGCGTGCATATCCAGATTACTGACTGCCAAGGAAACGCCCCCACATCAAAAAGGCGCTGTCCGCTGAAGCGGGCAGCACAAAAAAACGGCCGTTACGGCGCGATCACACATTCGTCAAAAAACTGAAGAGACCCCGCTGGGGCGCCATAAGACTCGTACAGTCGGGCGCGACAGACCTTGTGCAAGGGCCATCCGGTACCACAGCAGATCACAGGTTCAACAACCCGAGAATACGGGTCGACCAACTTCAGAGAATAACCTTATTAAAAACGCAGTTTCTGACACCTGACACAAAAGAAAAGACTCGAGCATGGAACCAGGCGTGAACTGCCGACGACAATACTAAAACAGCAACACCGAACAAAACCACCCGAAACGCTGCTGATGGGTCAACATGATCGAGCGACAGGAGCTGACGATGAACCGACCTCAACACGACGCTACGTCTTCGCGCATTCGTTCAACATGTCATGATGGGCGCCAATACTACTGCCTGCACAACCCCGATGGGTACTTGAATTCGGTCCTTTATCAGGTGGTTCCGGCCGGAAAGAACTTTTTTCATATTCTTGAAGTCACCAGCGGCAGGGTCAAAGGCTTTCGCAGTGACCATATCCAGGCCTGTGAGTTGGCCAAACAGCTTGAGGCCGGGCTGCAAGCCTTTCAGGCCGGGATTGTTGCGACGCAGGAATGACCGACCGGCACGGCGTACACAGCCCTCAGGGCTGCCTTGGATTCGCGCACGCTCGATTGAGGATAATCCGATAGAACTCTGCCGGGGCCAAAGCCTCACATGCACAACAACCCTCATCCTGCATGGAGACCCCACCATGGACGCGCCTATCCCCACTCTTGAAACCCTGTTCGAACAACTGGGCCTGGACTCGACGCCGCAAGCCATCGACGCATTTATCGCCGCCCATCCGCTGCCTGACGACGTGAAGTTGATCGACGCCCCGTTCTGGACGCCGCAACAAGCACAATTTCTCAAGGAAGAACTGCGTGAGGACGCCGATTGGGCGATCCCGGTGGATGAACTGAACCAGCGCCTGCATCAACCGCAATAACGCACACCTCAGTGCAGGCTGTCTGACTTTTCCAGGTTCATCAACGCTTGCCAGGCAGCCCTGCACTCCTCTGCTTCATCGCGGCTGGCGAACGCCGTGCCGCGTTGCTCGCCATTGAGCAATACCACCCAACAAGCCTTCTGGCCCAGCTCACGCAGGGTGGCAGGCACGCCGCTGCCGATCATCACCGCCACATCGACTTTGTTTTGCATGGAGCTTCTCCGTCGCATTAGTTAGCTGGCTAACAATGTTCAGCATGCTACGGTTTTCTGCCAGTAGGAAAAAGCTATCCCCGGAATAGCTGCGTTGCATAAACCGCAACAATCACTGGCGATGGGTCTTCGCGGCTTCGGGTTTGTAGCCCAGGCGCAAGCCGCCCCAATGCCGGCCCATGACCATGATCGGCACCGACAAATCGTGCATCAGTTCGCCTGTGTCACGCGTGTAGGTTTGCAACAACACGGCTTGTTGATGGCTGCCACAACGAATCCCCGTACGGTCATCAAACTTGCGCTTGGTGCGATTCTGCACCGCGTCGACCTGGGCATCGCCGGTCAGGGCGTGGGAAAACGCCTTGTTGTGGGTCGGCACGTAGCCTTGAGGAGTACAGGCGATGGCAAACACCAGCCCTTCATGGCGCGGTAGCAAGGCCTCTTGGATCGCCGGCAGCACCTGATCGGTGTAACCGTCAAAACGCGTGTGGTACTTGCTCGGGCTGGTATTCGGGATCGGGGTATAGCTGCGGTCGAACAAGTCCTCCAGGCTGATGCGATTCTGCTGGATATCGGCCTCGAACTGTTCGGCAATGCGCGCGGCACCTTCTCGGGCCAGGTCATAGATACGCTGGTGATAGTCATCCAGCCCGACTTGCGCCAGGCGCTCGCTGATCGTTTCAGCCTGGCCTTCCATTTGCACGGCAACCTCGGCCAACTGGCGGGTTTGCTGATCGCTTTCCGACAAATCGCTGCGCATCTGTTCCACGGCATGGAACAGGCTGTCGAGTTGCGCCTGGTTGGTATCGGTGCCTTGGGCAATTTCATTGACCTGCCCTTCCACACCCGCAGCCAGGCTGGCGATGCTTTCCAGCTGTTCGCCGGCCTGCTCCACCCGCTCGACGCCGATGTGCAGGTCCGCCGACAACTGGCGAATCTGCTCCACCACCTGGGCGGTGCGCTGCTGGATATCGGCGACCATCACGCCGACTTCATCGGTGGCGGAGGCCGTACGCCCGGCCAGGCCGCGCACTTCATCGGCCACCACGGCAAATCCACGCCCATGCTCACCGGCACGCGCGGCCTCAATCGCCGCATTCAACGCCAACAGGTTGGTCTGGCTGGCGATGGATTGGATCACCAGGGTCACGCGCTGGATCTCTTCACTGCGCTGGCTCAACGCCTCGATCAGTTCGCGGCTGGCATTGGCGCGTTGGCTGAGTTGGCGCATGCGGGTGATCGACTCAGCCAGCACTTCACGACCTTCGGTGCTGCGTTGGTGGGCCTGGCTGGCCGCCTCCAGGGCCTGACGGCTGAGTTGTGCGGTCACCTGCTCGGTGCCGATCATCACTTCGGCACTGCTGACGATCTGCCTGGCGGCACCCAGCTGCGACTGCACCCGCGCCGCCAGTTGCTTGACCGAATAGGCCACGCCCGCAGCGGAAAGCGCGTTATGACTGGTGGTATAGGACAGATCGCGGGTCAGCTCGCCTATCGCATCGACGGCCTGGGCCGGTGCCACTCGTGGTGTACGAGCTTTGAGGGAAGGCAGCCAGATGACCAGCAAGGCCAGCGGCAGGCAGAGGTATATCGGCAAACCGGCGAACGCCAGGCCCAGCAGTACCAGCACCAGGGCAGTGCTCTGCAAAAATGGCGTCAGCCAGCGGGGGAGCGCGCGCGTCACCGTGTGCGGCGGCACTGATGCGCCCATCAGAGATCCGTCTCCAGCCATCGTCGTTACCCCGCTGCTTGTCGTTATTGTTTCTGCATTAAACGCCACTATCGAGCCATTATCCATGGGCCTTTAGTGGGAGAACCTGCAGTAGATCAATAACCAGGGTGTAACGGATATTTCTCGGGGGAGCCGACGGGACGGCCCCCCGCTCACCGCATCAGGCTTGACGCTGGTGCTTGTCGATCTGCTCGTGGCGCTCTTGCGCTTCGATGCAGTACTTGGTGGTCGGGCTGATCAGCAGGCGCTTGAGGCCGATAGGCTCGCCGCTGTCATCACACCAGCCGAAGGAGTCTTCCTTGATACGCTCAAGGGCGCGCTCAAGTTGCGGCAGCATGCGCTGGTCGCGGTCGATGGCGTTTACCAGCCAGGTGCGCTCTTCTTCAACGGAAGCGGCGTCAGCCGGGTCGGCCGGGGTGTCCAGGCTTTCAATGGCGATGCGGTTCTGTTCAATGCGCGCGTGGTGTTCCACTTTCATGTCTTGCAGCATCTGCTCGAAAAAAGCGTGCTGTTCGGCATTCATGTAGTCATCTGCCGGCATGGCCAGCAACTTTTCCTTTGTCATTGATTTCTCTATAAAAAATACGTGCATTAAGGCGAATAAGGGAGCGTTCCGGTCGACCTCTGCAGGTCTCGGAAGGGCGCCATCCATTCCAAGCGCCACCCGGCACTCAATTTACGAGGGGCGGCAGTCTAAGGCCGACTTGAGAGCGCAGCAACTGAAAAGACAGGCAATTTTTCCGAGATAACCCCCAGAAGCATCAGGACGGGCTCGGAGAATGGTCATCGGAGTGCGTTTATAGCAGGAAAGTTCGTGAAACAGCTATAAGCCGCAAGCTGCAAGCGACAAGCTGTAAAGCTCGGCTTGCCGCTTGTGGCTCATGGCTGCTGACTTGCGGCTGCGCGTCAGCGCTTGAGCTTGCGCTTGTTGCGGTATTGGTCGATGACGACCGCCACCACGATGATCAGGCCCTTGATGATGTCCTGGATATACGCATCCACGCCCACAAAGGTAAACCCGCTGGCCATCACGCCGAGGATCAGTGCGCCGATCACCGTACCGGTAATGCGCCCTACCCCGCCCGTCAGGCTGGTGCCGCCGATCACAGCGGCGGCAATCGCATCCAGCTCGTAGGACATGCCCATGCCGGCCTGGCCGGAGGCGGCGCGTGCCGAGGCCACCACACCGGCCAGCCCGGCAAGCAGACCGGCAATGCTGTAGACAATGATCAGATGACGCTTGACGTTGATACCCGAGGTACGCGCCGCCTGCATGTTGCCGCCGATGGCATAGGTGTACTTGCCGTATTTGGTATAGCGCAGGGCAATATGGAAGATCACCGCGACCACCAGGAAGATGATCACCGGCATGGCGCCATGGCCGATTGCGGTGTACGAATCCGACAGCATGCTCACCGGCTGGCCTTCCGTGTAGTAACGCGCCAGGCCACGGGCCGAAACCATCATGCCCAGGGTGGCAATGAACGGCGGGATACCGGTGACGGCGATGATACTGCCGTTGATCGCCCCCGCCAGCAGCCCCACGCCCAGCCCCATCGCCACCGGAATCCAGACCGGCAGATCCGTCAGGCTGGGAAACACTGCCCGGGAAAAATCGGACGTCTGCGCCAGGCTGGCGGCGATCATCGCCGACAGTGCCAACACCGAGCCCGAGGACAAATCAATACCGGTGGTGATGATCACCTGGGTCACGCCAATCGCCAGCAGACCGATGATCGACACCTGCAGGATCATCAGCACCAGGCGCTGGGAGTTCATCAGGAAACTCTGGTCGCGCACGATCCAGCCAAACAGTTCGAACACCAACCCGATGCCGATCAGCACCAGCAAAATACTCAGCTCGGTGGGCAGGCGTCGACGGTTCTTGGCCGGGGCCGTGGCCGGTTTGTTTTCTGTTATCGCATTCATAGCCAATCACCTTCTTATGCTTGCGTCAGTGGACTGCCGTCATACCGGAAGCCAGCTGCATGACTTTTTCCTGGGTCGCATCCGCACGGTCCAGGGTGCCCATCAGTTCGCCTTCGTGCATCACCATCACCCGGTCGCTCATGCCCAGCACTTCGGGCAGTTCCGAGGAAATCATGATCACCGCCATGCCTTCGCTGGCGAGGAAGGCGATCAAGCGATAGATCTCGGCCTTGGCGCCTACGTCGATGCCGCGAGTGGGCTCATCGAGAATCAGCAGCCTTGGGTGGGTCATCAGCCAACGCGCCAACAGGGCCTTCTGCTGGTTGCCGCCGGACAAGGTGTCGATGCACTGCTCAAGGGAGGGGGTTTTCACCCGCAGCTTCTTGCACATGTCTTCGCACAGCGCCCGCAGGGCCTTCTGCTGGATAAAGCCATTACCCGAATAATGCGGCAGCACCGCCATTTCCATGTTTTCCAGCACCGACAGGCACGGAAACAGACCGCTGAGCTTGCGGTCTTCGGTCAGCAGCGCGAAGCCTTTTTCAATTGCCATGTGCGGGTCCGTGATGCGGACCGCCTTGCCATCAAGGGTGATCTGCCCGCCGTCGCTTGGGGTAATACCGAAAAGGGTCTCTGCGACGTTGGTGCGTCCCGAGCCCATCAGCCCGGCAATACCGAGGATTTCACCGGCGTGCAGGTCGAACGAGACATTCTTGAATACGCCGTCCAGCCTCAGGTCGCGTACCGAGAGCAACAACTCGCCGATCGGCGTCTCGCGCACCGGGAACAACTGGCTCAGTTCGCGGCCGACCATCATCGAGATCAGGCTGTCGCTGTTCATGCTGTCGGCACGTTGCAAACCGATGTACTGGCCGTCACGGAACACCGCCACTTCATCGGCGATGGCGAACACTTCGTTCATTTTGTGCGTGATATAGACAATGCCTTTACCCTGGGACTTGAGGTCGGCAATGATCGAAAACAGGTGCGCGACTTCCTTGTCGGTAATCGCCGAGGTCGGTTCGTCCATGATCAGGATGTCAGAGTCGTAGGACACCGCCTTGGCGATCTCGACCATCTGCCGTTCGGCGATGCTCAGGTTGCCCACCTGTTCCTCGGGGTCCAGGTTGATGCGCAAGCGCGCCAGCAACTGCGCCGTGCAGCGGTGCATTTCGCGGTGGTTGACCATGTGCAGGCTGTTGAGCTGCTCGCGCCCGATCCAGATATTCTCGGCGATGCTCATGTGCGGCATCAGGTTGAGCTCCTGGTGGATCATCGCGATCCCGGCCTTCTGCGCCGCCAGGGGCGTTTCGAACTTGACCGGCTTGCCCCGCAGGCGAATCTGGCCGGCGTCCGGCTGATAGATCCCGGCGATGATTTTCATCAGCGTCGACTTACCCGCACCGTTCTCCCCCATCAGCGCCAGCACCGTACCTGGGCGCACACGCAGTTGCACATCGGCCAGGGCCACGACACCGGGAAAGCCTTTGCTGACGTTGACGATCTCCAACAGGTAGGGTTCTTGCGGTTCGACAGGCTGGATACCCGGAGGCTGCGAAGCAGTCGCTTGAGCGAGCATAGAAAAGTACTCCATCTGCAGGACGGCCGAGACCGCCCTGCCGGCTTATTGTTGTTATACCAGGGCTACTTGAAGTCTTTGACGTTGTCGGCGGTGATCGGCTTGAACGGGATGACAATGTTCTGTTCGATCGTTTCGCCTTTGGCCATCTTGCGTGCCGCTTCTACCGCGCCGTCCCCTTGGCCTTTGGCGTCCTGGAACACCGACATGGCCAGGTCACCCTTGGCCACCGCGTTCAAACCGTCCTGCGTACCATCGACACCCGCGATCAATACGCTCCCCGGCTTGGTCCCCACCGATTTCAAGGCCATGGCGGCGCCAATCGCCATTTCATCGTTATTGGAAATCACCGCGTTGAACGCACGGCCCTGGGTCAGCCAGTCGCTGACCAGCGTCATGCCCCTGTCGCGCAGCCAGGCACCGGTCTGTTCCTGCTCGATCTTGATACCCGGATACTTGGCCAAAACTTCCTTGACGCCCTTGGTGCGGTTGGTGGTGGAGTTGTTCGCCAGATCGCCGAGCAGGATCACGATCGTGCCCTTGCCGCCCAATTTTTCGGCGATGTACTGCATCTGCATGCGGCCGGCCTCTTCATCATTCGACGTCACGGCCGCGACCCCTTTGGGCAGATCCTTCTGATCCGGCCGACGGTTGACGTAGACCAACGGGATGCCGGCTTCGGTTGCCTCCTTGCTGATTCTTGCCGTGGAGGCGGTGTCGACCGGGTTGACGATAATGGCGTCGACTTTCTGGCTGATGAAGTTCTCGACCTGGCTCAGTTGCTTGACCACGTCGGCGCGCGCGTCTTCGAATTGCAGCTGCACACCATCGCCCTTGGGATAGGAACTGGCCTGCTTGAGCATGTACTCGCGCACAGTGGTCAGGTAGGCGTCATCGAACTGCGACATGGTTACGCCGATCTTGAGATCGGCGGCCGCAGCAAAGCCGCTGGTCAGCAGAATGGACAGGGCCAGCGCGGTAAAACGGATCGGGGTCTTCATGAACGGTCTGTCTCCACATTTTTGTTGGTTTTCTGGACGTTGCGTTGATCAGAGCTCAGCGGGCAGTCGGACCACCGGTGCGCCGGGAATGCAGCACACCAGCGCGCCCTGGTTTTCGACGCACAGCACATTCAGGAAAGAGAAGTAAAACGGACGGGGGCGGGGCAGACCGCGTGACGCAAAGGCGGGGCGTAAAACTCGCAGTACAGCGTTGAAGATTTTCATCTGACGGTACCTGGTTGTTTTTTATCTTGTTTTTGTTGAGTCGTGCGAATCGGGTTCGAACGTACTTTTTTGCAACCTGGAAAAGACTTTATTGGAAAATAATTTCTATATCAATATGTTTTGGAATTTTATTCCATTTTTGTTGAAACCACCTGCTGGCGCTCGGCGCTCAGGCGTGCGGCGTCCAATATACGGGTGGTTTCCAGCGCGTCACAGGCCTCCACCGGCAGCGGGCCCTGGCCTTGCACGGCGCGCTGCAACTGACGATAGAACTCGGTCCAGCAGCCTTTCTCCGACGGCACGCGCTCGCGCTCCGGCCCCTGCTCGAACCAACCCCAGCGCCGGTGCTCTTCAGCGCCCCAGTGCTCACCTTCGGTTTTCGGTGACTTGCCGGCCATCAAGGCTTCTTCCTGGCCGTCCAGCCCGTCCACGGTGTAACACCCTCCGGTGCCACTCACCCGAAAGCGCGGCGCCTGGCTGTTTTGCAGCGCACTGCCCCACAAATGGGAAATCACGCCATTGGCGTGGGTCAGGCTGACAAAAAACCCGTGGTCGAGGCTGGGGTAGTCGCGGCTGAACTGCAGCTGTGCAAACACCCGGTCCACCGGGCCGAACAGTTGCAGCGCCTGGTCCACCAAGTGGCTGCCCAGGTCCCGCAGCCAGCCACCGCCACTGGCATTGCCCACCGCTTGCGGGCTGTAGCGTTCGACCCGGGATTCAAATCGGGTGATCTCGCCCAGGGCACCGGCGTCGATGAGCTTGCGCAGGGTCAGGTAGTCCGAATCCCACCGCCGGTTCTGATAGACGCTTAACAGCGAGCCCTGGCGTTCGGCGGCGGTAATCAGCGCCTGGGCCTGCTCGGCATTGGCGGCGAAGGGTTTGTCGCTGACCACGGCGACACCATGTTCGATGGCCTCCAGTACCAGCGCCGGGCGGCCCTTGAGCGTGGTCGAAATGACCAGCGCGTCGACACCCGCCTCGACGATCTGACCAATGCTGTCAAACGCCTTCACCCCGGGATGGTCGCTGCTCAATTGCTGCCGACGTTCCGCTGAGCGTGTCACCACCCCGACAAAGGTGGCCCCCGGTAGTGTGGCAATCAGCGGCGCATGAAAAAATCGCCCGCCGTGGCCGTAGCCGACTAGTCCAATTCGCATGCTTCAACTCCTTCTTGAACGGCAAACCCAATCCATATGTGGGAGGGGGCTTGCTCCCGATGGACTGCGTAGCAGGCTCATTTTTGAGGCCGCTGCGCGGCCTATCGGGAGCAAGCCCCCTCCCACAGGTTCGCTCAGCCGTAGAAGTGCGGGCGCTCAGGGAGACTGACTTTCACAATCTGCTCACTGCCCTGCGCCTCGATACAGGCGTCCGCCGCCACCGCCGCCGCAAACCCATCCCACGCGGAAGGCCCGCCCACCTGGCCGGCGCGCACGCCATCGATGAAGGCTTGCAGCTCCACGTCGTAGGCCGCGATAAAACGGTCTTTCCAATCCATCAGAATCGCATTCGACAGTTTCGCCTCACTGCGTAATTGCACCTGGGACGGCTCCGGCAGTTTGGCGATGCCGGTCTCCCCCACCACTTCGCACTGGATGTCATAGCCGTATTGGCAGTTCACGAACACTTCCACATCGATACGGGTGCCCTTGGCGGTTTCCAGCAGCACGATCTGCGGGTCGCGCAGGTGGGCCAACGCCCTGCTCGACTTGCGTGGGAACACCACTTGCACCGAGACGTAATCGTCGTTGAGCAACCAGCGCAGTACATCCAGCTCGTGGATCAACGTGTCGGTGATCGCCATGTCGGTCTTGTAGTTCTCGCCGACCTTCGGGTTGCGGTGCGCGCAGTGCAACATCAGGGGCTCGCCGATCCGGCCGCTGTCGATCACGGCCTTGAGGGCGCGATAGCCTTCGTCATACGGGCGCATGAAACCGACCTGCACCAGGCGCTTGCCGTATGCCACTTCGGCGTCGACGATCCTGCGGCAGCCCGCGGCCGTCACTGCCAGGGGTTTCTCGCAGAACACCGGCTTGCCGGCGGCGATGGCCGCCAGCACGAACTCTTCGTGGCTCGGCCCCCAGGACGTCACCAGCACCGCCTCGACCTGCGGTGAGGCGATCAGCGCATGGCCGTCCGGGTACACCTCGGCGTCCAGCTTCAAGTCCGCCACCACCTGGGCGGCTTGCGCAAGGTTGATATCGGTGACTGCCACCACCTGGCTGTTGAGCAGGGTCTGGCTGCAACGCCGGATATGGTCCCGGCCGATGGCACCCGTACCGATCACTCCAAGCTTCAACGACATAGATTCATTCCTCTTGTTATTAGTACTGCCGGGCCTTGGCCAGCTGTTCATTGAGTTTTTTCGCCGCCGCATTCGTGCGCTCACTGGTGGAGACCTGCGCCACGCCCACCCGCCACCACGACAGGTAGCCATGCACCATGGTCTTGGGCAGTACCTTGATGTCGATCAGCGTCGAGACGGTCTGCGTACGCGCATCGGCCAAGGCCGCTTCCAGTTGCTCCAGCGTGCTCACCTTGTAAGTCTTGCAACCGTACGCCGCCGCACTCATGGCGAAGTCCACCGGCACCAACCCACCATCGAGCTTGCCGCTCTCGGGGTTGCGAAAGCGAAATTCCGTGCCGAAGCTGTCCATGCCATTGCCGAGCTGCAGGTTGTTGATGCAGCCGAAGGCCATGTTGTCGAACAGCACCACGTTGATTTTGCGCCGCTCCTGAATCGAGGTGGCGAGCTCCGAATGCAGCATCAGGTAGGAGCCATCGCCCACCAGTGCATAGACTTCCCGGCCCGGCTCGGCCAGCTTCGCGCCCAGGGCCGCATTGATCTCGTAGCCCATGCACGAATAGCCGTACTCGACGTGGTAAGTGTTGACGCCCTTGCTGCGCCAGGCACGCTGCAAGTCGCCGGGCAGGCTGCCGGCGGCGGCGACGATGATCGCGTCGTCGGCCAGGGTCCGGTTCAGCACGCCGAGCACGCGGCTCTGGGTCAGGCAGGAGCCGGTCAGCTCGATAAATTCACGCAGCACCGCACGGTCCAGGCGGTCATCGACCTCAGGCACGAAGTCGTCGCCCTGATATTCCACCTGGTGCACACGGTCTACCTCGGCGTCGAACAGTGCCTTGGCCTCTTGGATCTGCTCGCCCCAACCGGCGCGATAATGCCCCAGCGCATCGACCAGCGCGTCAAGGGCAACTTGCGCATCCGCCAGCACTTGCACGCCATCGAGTTTCAACGCGTCGCAGGGGTTGATATTGAGGTTGAGGAACGTCACCTCGGCATGTTTGAACAGCGACTTTGACGAGGTGGTGAAGTCGGTATAACGGGTGCCGACGCCAATGATCAGGTCCGCTTGCGGCGCCAGCAGGTTGGCCGCCAGGCAACCGGTTTCCCCCAGGCCACCGACGTTCAGCGGATGGCTGGAGATCACGGCGCTCTTGCCGGCCTGGGTTTCGGCGAAGGGAATATCAAAACGTTCGGCAAAGGCTTGCAGCGCAGCATTCGCGCCGGAGTAACGCACCCCGCCACCGCAGATGATCAACGGCTTGCGCTTGCCCCGGAACGCCGCCACGGCATCCTCGATCATCGCCGTGGTGGCCGGGCGACGCTCGAGGCGATGCACGCGCTTTTGCAGGAAATAATCGGGATAGTCCCAGGCTTCGCCCTGCACGTCCTGGGGCAATGCCAGGGTGACCGCGCCGGTTTCAGCCGGGTCGGTGAGCACGCGCATGGCGTGAATGGCCGCCGTCATCAATTGCTCGGGGCGGTTGATACGGTCCCAGTACTTGCTCACGGAACGGAAGGCGTCGTTGGTGCTGATGCTCAAGTCATGGAACTGCTCGATCTGTTGCAACACCGGGTCGGGCTGGCGACTGGCATACACATCGCCGGGCAACAGCAACAACGGGATGCGGTTGGCGGTGGCCGTCGCCGCGGCGGTCAGCATATTCGCCGCACCCGGGCCCACGGACGCCGTGCATGCGTAGATCTTGCGACGCAGGTGCTGCTTGGCGAAACCGATGGCCGCGTGGGCCATGCCTTGCTCGTTGCGCCCCTGATGCACCACCAGGTCGCCGCTGTCCTGCTCCAGGGCCTGGCCCAGGCCGAGCACATTGCCGTGGCCGAAAATCGTGAACACCCCGGCGACAAACTTGCTCTGCACGCCATCGACTTCGATGTATTGGTTATCCAGGAACTTCACCAGGGCCTGGGCCATGGTCAGTCGGGTTGTGGTCATGAAGCGCCCCTTAAAGGTCCAGCAGCCAGCTGTGCTGCGGGTCGTTATGGAAATGCCAGGCACGCTTGGGGCCGGCCATCACGTTCAGGTAATAGGACTCATAGCCATACGGTACGCTGACCGGGTGATAGCCCTTGGGCACCACCACCAGGTCACTGTTTTCCACGGCCATGGCCTGGTCGATACTGCGGTCATCGGTGTAGACGCGCTGGAACACGAAGCCCTGGGGCGGGTTGATCTGGTGGTAGTAGGTTTCTTCGAGAAAGCTCTGGCGCGGCAGGTCGTCGGTGTCATGCTTGTGCGGCGGGTAGCTCGACGAATGCCCGGACGGCGTGCGCACTTCCACCACCAGCAGAGAATGCGCCGGCTCGCTGTCGGGCAGGATGTCGCAGACATAGCGGGTGTTGGCGCCCTTGCCGCGCACGCTGCGCCTGCACTGTTCGGGGCGGATCAGGCGCGGTTCGAAACCCGGAGCACCGGGCGCGGCGCAGACAGCGATCTGCGCATCGCTCAACGCCGTCACCTGGGCCTCGGTGCCGGGCGGCAGGTAGGCGGCGAACGGAGACTTCTCCTCGAACACCGACTGGCGATCACCGAGGTTCTGCCAGTTGAAGCCCTCGCCCTGGATATCGACCCGGCCACTGAGCAGCACCAGGCACAGCTCGTTATCCCCGGCGCTGACGGGCAGGGTTTCGCCCAGGCTCAGGCGGTAAGCGGAAAAACCCACGTACTCCAGGCGCCCGGCTTCCAGGGCCACCATGGTTTGTCCGCGTTTGCTGCTTTTGACCAGCAAGCTCATCACTCAAACCCTCTCGTCGAGAAGTGCACGCAAGGTGTCATAACCCTTTTTGGCGTAGATATAGCTGGGCGCCACGGCCGGGTCCTGCTCGGCCTCCACCACCAGCCAGCCCTGGTAGTTCGCGGCCAGCAGCACATCGAGCAATTCGGCAAAATCGATATCGCCGTCACCCGGCACCGTGAAGGTGCCGTTGACGATGCAATCGGGGAAGCTCCACATCTGGTTGCGGGCCAGTTGCACCACCGCTTTGCGTACGTCCTTGAAATGCACGTGGCAGATGCGGTCGATGTGTTTGCGCAGCACCTCGATGGGTTCGCCACCGCCCATGTAGCAATGGCCGGAGTCGAACAGCAGGCCGACTTCAGGGCCTGTGCGGCGCATCAGCTGGTCGATGTCTTCGGGAGACTCGACGTAGGCGCCCATATGGTGGTGGTAGGCCAGCCTCACCCCCTGGGACAGGGTGAAACGCGCCAGTTCAGTGAGTTTGTCGGCGTATGCCTGCCAGGCTTGCTCACTGTGCAAGCGCGGGCGCTCGATCAGGCGCACACGCGAACCCTGGATGGAGTCGGCGACTTCGCCATACACCAGCACCTTGGCGCCGTTCTGTTTGAGCAGCTCGACATGGCCGGCGATAGCTTCGATTTCTTCGGCCACCGAACGCCGCGCCAGACGGCTGGAGTACCAGCCGGAGACCAACGCCAGGTCATAGGGACGCAACACATCGCCGACGCCCTTGGCGTCCTTGGGAAATTTGCCGTTGAGTTCAAAACCTTCGTAGCCGATGTCCTTGCCTTCGCTGAGGGCGGTGCTCAAGGGAGTCTCACCGCCCAGGGCCGGCAGGTCGTCATTGCTCCAGGAGATCGGGTTGATGCCAATTCGGATTGCGGGCATGGCTGCACCTTTTTTATTTTTCAGGTATCGCTGAGATCTGCTTTTATGTGGGAGGGAGCAAGCCCCCTCCCACATTTGATTGCATTGCATATTTGGAATTGTGATCAGGTTCGGGAACTGCGCCAGGCGTTGATCAGCTGCTCGAACGTCGCCTGCACACGCTGGATCAGGGTCTCGTCATCAATCTCCCCCGCCATCCACGCCTGGCTCGGCTCCTGGAAGATCGTACGGCCCACGGCGAAACCACGGCAGGTGGTGCTGTGGCTGGCCTGCTGGAAGCCATCGGCCAGGCATTGCGCCGACGCGTTCAGGCCCAGCAGCACCACGCCACGGCAGTAAGGGTCGCGCTCTTGAATCAGTTCATCGAGCTTTTTCCAGTCCTCGGCCGACTGCGCCTCGATCTTCCACCACGCCGGGTAGATGCCCAGGTTGTACAGGCGCTTGAGGCTGCGATACAGCACCTCCGGGTAAGGGGATGGATGATCCTTGGGCGGGATGACCTCCAGCAGCAGTTCATGGCCGCTGACCAGCGAGGCCTCGTACAGCGCCTTGAGTTGCGCTTCCTGCTCCAGGCGCAGCAGCGGCTCGTCGTCCGGATGAAATTGCACCAGGCACTTGATGATTTGCTCCTGAGGCCAGGCGATCAAGTTGCTGCCGACCGAACGCCCATGCTCGAACGCCAGGGGTCGCGAGTTCTGTACTTCCACTGGGCGCGCGATCCACCAGCCGCGACCGCTGGCGGCGTTGAGCGCATCCTGGCCAAAACGCTGGTCGGCCAGCAGGCCCACATCGGCCTCGACGCCCTGCTCGCCAAGTTTTTTCTCCACCCGTTCGATGGCCTGGATAAACAGTTGCTTGATATCGCTGATGCGCGCCGGATCCTGCCCGCCCTTTTGCGCCAGGTCGACCAATTGCCAGCGATGGTCGAACGCAAACACGAACAACGGCTTCCAGACCTTGCGCGGCACCGTGACGCGATGCAGGCGTTGCAGGGTAACGTCCTGATCCGGCCGCGTGATGGGCACCGGGCTGTTGAACAGGTAATCCAGTTCGGCAGGCGTGGGCATCGCAGGGGCACAGGCATGGCGCGACACCACCAGGCCGCCGCAAGCATTGGCCAACTGGCTGCAACGCTCATCGCCCGCATCGTTCAGCCAACCGCTGAGGAAGCCCGACATAAACGCATCGCCGGCGCCCAGCACATTGAGCACTTCCACGCGCACACCGGGGTAGATCGCCCCGTCTTCCAGTCGCGCCGGGATGGCGCCGTGGATCACCGTGCAGCCCTGCGGGCCGAGCTTGACCACCAGGGTGGCCGGGGTCAGTTCGCGCACGTTGCGCAGCGCGCTCAGCAAGTCCTCATTGCCACCGGCGATCAGGAACTCTTCTTCGGTGCCCACGATCAGGTCAAAACGCGGCAGGATTTTCTGCACGTGCTGGCTGACATTCTGGTCGGCGACAAAACGGGTTTCACCGTCCGCCTTGCCGGCCAGGCCCCACAGCACCGGGCGGTAGTCAATGTCCAGCACGCGCTTGACGTTGTGCCTGGCGGCATAGTCCAGCGCCTGGATGCTGGCCTTGTACACACCATCGGTGGAGAAATGCGTACCGGTGATCAGCAGGGCTTTGCTGGAGGCAATAAAGGCTTCGCTGATGTCTTCGGCGCGCAGGGCCATGTCTGCGCAGTTTTCGCGGTAGAACACCAGGGGGAAGGTTTCCCGGTCCTTGAGGCCAAGCAGCACCAGGGCGGTGAGGCGTTCAGGATCGACTTTGATGCCGCTGACATCGCAGCCTTCACGGGCCAGGGATTCCACCAGGAAACGCCCCATATGGTCGTCCCCTACCCGGCTCAGCATCGCCGACTTGAGCCCCAGGCGTGCGGTGCCGAAAGCGATATTGGCGGAGGACCCGCCGAGGTACTTGGCGAAGCTGGACACGTCCTCAAGCCGCGCGCCCACTTGCTGTGCGTAGAGGTCGACGCCCAGGCGCCCGAGGCAAATCAGATCCAATTGACGCCCACTGGCAAAACGAGTCTGGCCCATGCTGGCTCCTGTTATTTTTATCAGCCTGCGTTGTACTGCCGTGGCGACAGCAAACGCTCTTGGTGGGAGCAGACTAGAACGTCCGGGGAGCGCAATCAATATTTATTCCATATTTATTTTTTGTGGAATATTTTTTCCAATACACTGACATAATGGCTCGCCATTCGCCGTGCATCGTTTCAGCACGCCGCGCGGGCCGTGATGCCGGGGTATTTTTTTGCGCCTACCCTGTAGACTTGCGCCACCCACCCGCGCAACAGACGAAAACGCCAGAAGGATTGCCCATGTCCCGCACCGATCCCGAGACTACCCTGGAAGCCACGCTCGCCAGCCCTCCGATCAATGCCGAGCGCCTGTTGCAACTGATCACCGACGAATACGAAAGCCTGCCGCGTCAGCTCAAGCGCATTGCCAGCTACATGAGCCAGCAGCGCGACCGGATCATGGTCGACCGCATCAGCGATATCGCCCGCGAATGCGAAGTGCACCCCTCCGCCATCGTGCGTTTTTCGCAACGGTTCGGCTTCAGTGGGTTCAGTGAGATGCAGGCGCTGTTTCGCGAGGCGTATACCCACAAGACCACGCCGGTACAGAACTACCAGCAGCGCATCCGCAGCATGATCGCCAACAAGTCGCAGAAAGCCAGCGGCGGCGACTTGGCACGTGAATGCGTCAACGCCACGCTGTCCGGCATAGAGCGCCTGGGGCTGGAACTCGATGACGCGGCGTTCGAAAAAGCCGTGGACCTAGTGGTCAATGCCGACAATATCTATGTGGTCGGCGTGCGCCGTTCCTTCGCCGTCGCCGATTACCTGGTCTACAACCTGCAGCACACCAACAAGCGCATTCACCTGATCTCAGGCTTGGGCGGCAGCTACCGCGAGCAGATGCGCAGCGTACGGGCCAACGACCTGGTGATCGCCATCAGCTTCACGCCCTACGGCAAAGAGACCCAGCACTGCCTGCGCATCGCCCAGCACCAGCAGGCCAAGACCCTGATCATCACTGACAGCAACCTCTCGCCCCTGGCCAAGCGGGCGAACACGGTGCTGTTGGTGAACGAAGGTTCCTCGTTCGCCTTCCGCTCGTTGAGCGCCACCTTGTGCCTGTGCCAGGCGCTGTTCATTGCAGTGGCGTATCGCCTGGAATTGAAGGTGGACGAGATTCATGAACAGGTCGGGTTCGAAGACTGAGCGACAGACACCGACTCACATTGCGATCAGCAACTTTGTCAGCACCCGCCCGTGAAAACGGATCTGCGCCAGGGTCAGCGCGGTGTAGCCGATGATCACCGCCGGCGGCAGGCTGGCCTCTACGCAGAACTTGCCCAAGGGCTGCAGCGCCAACCCGACGGCAGCGGCCCGCTCACAGAAGTCCTGCTCCTCCACACGCGGCGGCAACCACAAGACAAAGTGCAGCCCGGCCTGCTGGCCGCTCACTGAGCAACCATCCGGCAGGCACGCGAGCAATGCGTCGCGCCGTGCCTGATAAGCCTGGCGCGAAGCGCGCAGATGCCGCACAAAGGCACCGCTGCCAAGCAACTCCACCAACCCCAGCTGATCCGTGGCGCCCACCGAATGCCCGGTCAGTTGCAGGGTGCGCAATAGCGCTGGGCGCAACGCCTTGGGCACCACCATGAACCCCACGCGCAAACCGGGAAACAGGTTCTTGTTGAAGCTGCCGCAGTAGAGCACCCGGTCGCCGCAATCCAGGGATTTGAGCGCCGCCAGGGGGGCGCTGTTGTAGTTGTACTCGCTGTCGTAGTCGTCTTCGATCACCCAGGCGTCGGCGCGGGCGGCCCAGTCCAGCAACGCCAGGCGCCGCGACACCGAGAGGGTCATGCCCAGCGGCGCCTGGTGCGCCGGGGTCACATAGGCCAGGCGTGCGGTGGAAGGCAGTTGCGCGCAATCCAGGCCCTCGGCCGTCACCGGCACGGCCTTGACCTGTGCACCCGCCAAGCCGAACAGGCGACGTGCGGGTGTGTAACCGGGGTCTTCAACGCAGGCCGTGTCACCGGGCTTGAGCAGCGTGCGGGCGATCAGGTCGAGGGCGTGGCGAATGCCGGTGGTGACGATCACTTCATCGGCCTCGCATTGCAGGCCGCGATAGCTGCGCAGGTAATCGGCGATCTGTTCTCGCAAGGCCGGCAGCCCGGCCAGGTGGGCGGCTTCCAGCACACCAGGGCCCACGCGGAGCAAGCCACGGGAGAGGCAACGCGCCCAGGTTTTCAAGTCGAACAGGCCGGCATCCGGGCGCCGTGCCACGAAAGGCACGTGGCTCTGCACCACCGCGTCAGGCTGATCAGGCAACGCCGCACGGCGCACGCTTGCGCTGGGCGCCGCAGCCGCAATGAACTGTTCGGGGATCACCGCACATACCCGCGTGCCCGAGCCGGCCACCCGCTGCACATAGCCTTCGCCCTGCAAGCGCTCATAGGCCGCCTCGAGGGTGCCGCGCGATACCAACCAGCGCTCAGCCAGACTGCGCGTAGACGGCAAGCGACTGCCCGCCGGCAGCTGCCGGTTCAGGATGGCGGTACGCAACGCATCGTAAGCGCCCTGCTGCTTGCCCGCGTCCAAGGCGGCGGGACGCGGCAGGTCCAAGGCGGATGCGGCTTTTCCTCGACTCATAAGTGGTCCATTCACTCCAGGCATAAGTGGCTCAAAGGATTAAACCACAAAGCCAGTAGAGTTCGAGGCTCCACGAACGGTATCGAGGCTTTCCATGACACAACGCGCCCTCTCCACGGGATTCTGGCTGGTGCTGCTGACCCTCCTGATCGCCTTGCCGCGTATCACCCTGGACCTGCACCTGCCGGCCCTGCCCGCCATGGCCGACTATTTCCACGCCCGCGACGCCCAATTGCAATTGACCCTCACGCTGTACACCCTGGGTTCGGCGATTTCCCTGCTGGTCAGCGGCCCGCTGACCGACCGCTTCGGTCGTCGACCGGTGCTGCTGAGCGGCCTGTTCCTGTATGTGGCGGCCACCGCCGCCTGCGCCGGGTCCGACAACCTCGGCGTGCTGATCATCGCCCGCTTGTTCCAGGCCCTGGGCGGATGCTGCACCACGGTGATCGGCCGGGTGATCGTGCGCGACTACTTCGACCGCCAGGAGCAGGCACGTCTGCTGGGCTTGATCTCCATGGCCATGGCCGTGTCGCCGATGGCCGCCCCCGTGCTGGGTAGCCTGCTGCTGCCGTTGATCGACTGGCGCGGGCTGTTCGTGCTGCTTGGGCTGATCGGGGCCGCGCTGTCTGTGGTGGTGTATCAGCGCTTGCCGGAAACCCGTCCGACAGAGGTGGCTGCCGCGCCGCCGCGCAATCTGTTGCAGCTCTACGGCCAACTGCTGCGTGACCGCTATTTCCTGCGCTATTCGCTCGCCATCGGCTGCGTCTACAGCACCTACTTTCCGTTCATCAGTGAGTCGTCGGCCTTGCTCCAACGCGGCTTTCACTTGTCTGCCACGGCTTACGCGCTGGTGTTTGCCGCCACGATCAGCGGCTACATGCTCGGCGCGAACCTGTTTCGGCGGCTGGTACAACGTTTCGAACCCGACCGTTTGATCAGCGCCGCAATCGGCTTGAACATCGTCGGGAGTGCGACACTTGCCACCGCGACTTCTGTTTTGCCGGGAGAATGGTTGGCGATTGTGCTGCCGATGGTGGTGATCATGGTGTCGGTGGGCATGGCGATTCCAGCTTGCCAGCTGTCGGTGTTGCAGCCCTACGGCGCAGTGGCCGGGACGGCTTCGGGGCTGTTCTTCTTTATCCAGATGTTCCTGACGGCCGTGGGCAGCTGGCTCACCGGGTTGCTGTCGGATGGCACTTCAACCCCGCTGGTGATCATGACGTCAGCGGCGAGTGTGTTGCTGCTCAGCGGTTGGCTGACGCTGCGCAAAACAAAATGTGGGAGCGGACTTGCTCGCGAAAGCGGTGTGTCAGTCAGCTGATAATCGCTGAAAGACCGCCTTCGCGAGCAAGCCCGCCCCCACAAGGGACCGAGCCAGGCTCAGGTTAGTGCATGAAGATCGCGATCAGAATGATGACCGGGATAGGCACGCCGAGAAACCACAAGAGTAATGAGCGCATGAGAGTGTTCTCCTTGAATTAACGAACGTAGGTTTCGGTTTCGACATACACCACGGCATCCCGACGGCGACCGCCGAACGTGGCGGCGAAGCTGGCGAAGAATGCACCGATCAACAGCGTGATGAAGGTCCACAGCGACGTGTAGGCAGCGACTTTCGCAGCGGTGTCGGCGGCTTGCTTGGCTTTGAGCTTGGCGTCTTCGATGGCTTTGCGGGCATCGCCGTAGACCTTGTCGATACGCGCTTCGGCGTCAGCCTGGCTGAGGTTGGTGCGCTGGCTGATCAACTGGGCCAGGTAGGTCCGGTCTTCAGGAGCGAGCTGGCCGTCGTTGCTCAGGGTGCGGGTGAAGATACGTGCAACCACGCCATGGGCGGCATCATCGCTGACGGCGGCTGGGCGGTCATCGCGGAACAGGCTGTCGACGTAATAATCGAAGTCGCCACTGTTGGCGCCTTTGGCGGCACCGCCGGCTGCTTGTGTCAGGCCGCTGGCGGCACCCGAGGCAACCGCCGCACCGGCTTTTACACCGCCGCTGACGACGCTGCTGACCGAGCCGACCACCAGCACTGCGGTGATCAGCGTCGCGACGGCCCAGGCCAGGAAACCATGGGCGGTGTCTCGAAAGTACACCTCATCCGTGTGCATATTGGCCCACTTCACCCGCAACCGACCGGCGATGTAACCACCGAGCCCGGACGCGACGATCTGGGTGAAGGCCAGCCAGACGATGGTAGAAATGCCAAGCCCCTTGGCACTGATCCCGCTGTCAGCCCACGGCGAAACCGCCGAGAACCCCAGGCCGAAGCCCAGCAGTACCAGAATCAGGGAAAGTGCAGCGGCAGCTGCGGCCCCGGCAAAGATAGCCCCCCAGGAAACCCCGGAGAGCGTGCTTGATTCTTGCAGCGTGGATGAGGATGTGATCATTGTTGTTTAGCTCCAGGCATGAAAAATAGTGTTACAAGTCCCAAAAAGGACAGTGCAGGCACCATGCCAGTCGCCGACAAAAATAAATTCTATATATTTCAAACAGTTAAATAACTTGAACTTCTCGAAATCATGCAACTTGCAAGAATGAGCCGTGAGAGGTGGGCGTTATGCACTTCCACCCAGCGAATGCTCGATTTGCCTAACATGAATATTTTTTTAGTAAGCCCGCTATCATTTCTTGGCAAAATGCCCCCACTTCTAGTGTGAACGCTCACCAGGTAATCCTATGACACGCATTTTGACCATCGAGGATGACGCCGTAACGGCCCGCGAGATCGTCGCCGAGCTGAGTAGCCATGGACTGGATGTCGACTGGGTGGACAACGGCCGTGAAGGCCTGGTCCGTGCCGTAAGCGGAGATTACGACCTGATCACCCTCGACCGCATGCTGCCGGAACTCGATGGCCTGGCCATCGTCACCACGCTGCGGACCATCGGGGTGTCGACGCCGATCCTGATGATCAGCGCCCTCTCCGACGTCGACGAGCGTGTGCGCGGCCTGCGCGCCGGTGGCGATGATTACCTGACCAAACCGTTCGCTTCCGATGAAATGGCCGCCCGGGTCGAAGTACTGCTGCGGCGCAAAAGCACGGTCAAGGAACTCGAAACCGCCCTGCGCGTGGCCGACCTGGAACTGAACCTGATCACCCGCGAAGCCAGCCGTGCCGAACAGCCGCTGAGCCTGTTGCCCACCGAATACAAACTGCTGGAGTTCCTGATGCGCAACACCGGGCAGATCCTGTCGCGGATGATGATCTTCGAGGAAGTCTGGGGTTACCACTTCGATCCCGGCACCAACCTGATCGACGTGCACATCGGTCGCCTGCGCAAAAAAATCGATCCACCGGGCCTCACGCCGTTGATCCGCACGGTACGAGGTTCCGGGTATGTCATTGCTGAACCCCTCTAAGGGCTGGCGCTCCTCCAGCAGCCGCTTGCTGGCGCTGTACAGTTCGTTGTTCGTGGCGTGGAGCTGCATCCTCATGGGGGTGCTGTACTACGAGGTCTCGGGCTACCTGGGCGACTTGTCGCGTCACTCCCTGATGCAGCGTCAGCACCTGTTCCAGCGTTTTGACGGCGAGGAACTGGTCGAGGCACTGACCACCAGCATGACCTTCGACATGAAGGGCGTGGACGCCTACGGCCTGTTCGATGAACAGTTCCGCCCATTGAGCGGGCCGATCCGTGCGGTGCCGCCCGACCTGCCCCTGGACGGCAAGATCCACGCCCTGGCCAATTGCGTCGACTCCAACGACCCCAAGCTGCCCAAGGACAGCTGCGACGCCGTCGCCACCCACACCGAAGACGGCCGCTGGCTGGTACTGGTGCGCGCCAACGGTTCATTGTTCGGTGTCACCCGGATCATCTGGCATGCCCTGTTGTGGGCCCTGTCCCTGACGATCATCCCCGGCGCGGCCGGTTGGCATCTATTGCGGCGCCAGCCGCTACGACGCATTCGTGGGATTCAGGCCAGCGCCGAGGCCATCGTCGCCGGCGACCTGACGCACCGCCTGCCGCTGTCCAATCGGCGTGACGAACTGGATATGCTGGCGGCCATCGTCAACGCCATGCTCGACCGCATCGAAAAACTGATGAATGAGGTCAAGGGCGTCTGCGACAACATTGCCCATGACCTGCGCACCCCGCTGACACGCTTGCGCGCCCAGCTCTACCGCATCAAGCAACAAGCCGAAGAAGACTCCGCCCACGCGGTGAAACTGGATGACGCCATCGCCGAGACCGACACCCTGATGGCGCGCTTTCGCGGGCTGCTGCGCATCTCCGAGCTGGAAGACCACCAGCGGCGCTCGGGTTTTCTGGTGATGGACCCGTTGCCGCTGCTGCGCGAACTGCATGATTTCTACCTGCCCCTGGCGGAAGAAGGCGAAGTGGAATTGGTGCTGCAGATCCCCGAATCCCTGCCGTGGATCACCGGCGACCGCGCGTTGCTGTTCGAAGCCTTGAGCAACCTGTTGAGCAACTCGATCAAGTTCACCCCCTCCGGGGGTAAAGTCATCCTGCGCGCCGCCACGGATATGGGCAGCACGCGGATCGAAGTACTCGACTCGGGCCCCGGCATTCCGGTGGCCGAACGCAAATCGGTGTTCCAACGCTTCTATCGGGTGGATGAAAGCGATCAGCAAGGCGGCTTCGGCTTGGGTCTCTCGATCGTCGCGGCGATCATCAACCTGCATGGCTTCAAGCTGGAGGTCGGCACCAGTGAACTGGGCGGCGCCCGGCTGGTGCTGGAATGCCGCCAGCAATTGATCCCCGAGTAACGCCGCCCAACGGGGCTGGGTAGCCCCTAGAGCACAGCCCCCATCGCCTTGATCAACACCGGGTCGCGCCCATAGATATCGGGCGCGTACACCAAGCCACCCTGACGATCCACCTCAACCGTCCAATACCCCAGCAGCACCGGCACCGGTGTGGCCAGCCTGAACTCATGGGTCACGCCGGTGGCCAGCAATTCGTCGGTGCGCGTCCGTTCGGCCGGGCTCACCAGCAGGTCGCGCAACAGCAACGGTTGCTCCACCCGCACACAGCCTGAACTGAACGCTCGCGGCCCTTTGGTAAACAACGGCTGGCTGGGCGTGTCGTGCAGGTACACCGAATACGGGTTGGGAAAGCGCATCACGATCCGGCCCAACGGGTTACGCGGGCCGGCGTCCTGGCGCAGAAGAATGTTGCCCGGGCGCGACCAGTCCACCTGGTCTGCCGTCAACGGATGACCTTGGGCATCGAGCACCTGCAAGTTTTGCTGGCGCAAATATTCGGGGTTCAAACGAATGGCCGGGAGTTTGTCCTCGCGCATGATGGTCGGCGGGATGGTCCAGGTGGGGTTGAGGGTCAACCGCGTAATGCGCGACTTGAGCAGCGGCGTCTGGCGTTCGGCGCGGCCCACCTGCAGGCGCGTCTGCCACACCGGGATACCGCTTTGGTAGACGCTCAGTTGCGCCGCCGCGACGTTCACCACCACCCCTTCGGGTTCCAGGTCCTGGGCCAGCCAGCGGAAACGCTCGAGGTTGATGCGCAGTTGTTCGCGACGCATGGCCGGGCTGATATTGAGTTCGGCGACGGTCCCCGCGCCGATCACGCCATCCGCTTGCAATGAGTGGCTGGCCTGGAACGCCTTCACCGCCTTGACCAACTCGTCCCGGTACTGCTTGCCGTTTCCGGGGCTCGCCTTGGCCAGGTAGCCGCCGCTGAACAAGCGGCGCGCCAGTTCCGGCACACGCGGATCTTCCATGCCGGGGCGCAGCAAGGGGCCGTTGGCGACCGGGTCCCAATGCGGCAAGGGTTGCAGGCGCACGGTCGCGTAAGCATTGCGCAGGCTGCGATACAAGTCGGCGCTGGGGCGGGCCTGATCGAACGCTTGTGCCATGTCTTGCAACCCCGTGGCGGCAAACGCCAGCACCACGGTGTCCGGGTCACGGGTTGGCGGCAGCGCATGCCATAGCGGCTCGAACCGCGATTGCTGCAGGCGACCGTAATGCAGGTCCTGCAGGGCTTGCAGGTACTGGCGGCTGCTGTCGATATCGCTGCACAGCACATTGGCCGTGGCGTCTACGGCAGGCAGGCTATAGTGGGTGGGGTCCAGGCCATCGTCGGCCAGCAACTGCAGTTGGGCCTGCAACGCTGAACGGCGTTCACCGCTTGCCCACAACGGAGCGTCGCCCTGCTGCTGGTAGAACGCCTGCAACCGCAGCAGGGCGGCAGCGTCGATGCGTGGCGCCAGGTCGGGACATACGCTGGGCAATTGCGCCAGGGCCAGCTGGATCGGGCTGGATGGTGCAACGGAGACTGCGTCTGTCGGCAACAGTTCGGCTGTCGCGACCAGTGGTGCAACGAGCAAGCAAATGCTCAAGTAACATGCGTGTTTTTTGAACAATGACTTTGCTCCAATCCACAGTGGGGGGATGTACTGTAGATGCTGACTTTTATCCGTCGCCTCGGCCTGGCTGCCATGAGCCTGGCTGTATTGAGCCAGGCTGCGATCGCCGCCAATGGCAATCCTCCCTCCCTGTATAACAGCCTGGCGCGCTCGGCTCCAGAACTCAATCCCACCGTATTGAAAAGCGCCCTGAACGCCGTGCAGTGTGCGGTCAATAATGGTGAAGAACGCTCCGATCGCCTGGCGGTTATCGACTACTCGCAACCCTCGACCGCTCGTCGCCTGTGGATCTTCGATTTGCGCAAGAAAACCCTGGTGCTGCGTGACCTGGTGGCCCATGGCGCAAAATCCGGGGAAAACTTCGCCACGCAGTTTTCCAACCGCGAGGGCAGCCACCAGTCCAGCCTGGGGCTGTTTCGCACCCAGGAAAGTTACCTGGGCACCCACGGTTATTCATTGCGCATGGACGGCCTGGAGCCCGGTTTCAATGACCAGGCCCGCGACCGTGCGCTGGTGATTCACGCCGCCGACTACGTCAACCCGGCCTGGAGCAAACGCGAAGGCCGCATCGGTCGCAGCCAGGGTTGCCCGGCCGTACGCCCGCAAGTGGCGCGTCAGGTGGTGGACAAGCTCAAGGATGGGCAATTCATGTTTTCCTGGTACCCGGACCGGCATTGGCTGAAGTCCTCGACCTACCTCAATTGCAAACCCCAACAGGTGGCCAGTAGTCGTACAATCCGTGGTGGATAGCCTGTCCCCACCGATAAAAGAGAGCTTCGCATGCTTCTACACAAGTCCACCTGGATCGAAATCGGGCAGTTTCTGGAGCGCAGCCGCACGGTCGTGATCCCCATTGGTTCCAATGAACAACATGGCCCGACCGGCCTCTTGGGCACCGACTGGATGTGCCCGGAGATCATCGCCCATGAGGCACAGAAGAACGCCGACATCCTGATCGGCCCCACCTTCAATATCGGCATGGCCCAGCATCACCTGGGCTTTCCCGGCACCATCTCGCTGCGCCCTTCCACCTTTATCGCCGCGATTGGCGATTGGGTGCGCTCACTGGCCGGGCACGGTTTCGAGAAGATCCTGTTTCTGAACGGCCATGGCGGCAATATCGCCACCATCGAGGCCGCGTTTTCCGAACTGTATGCCGAGGCCAGCTACGCCCATCGCGAAGCCGGGTTTGCGCTGAAGCTGGTGAACTGGTGGGACCTTGAAGGCGTCGGCGAGCTGGCGCACCGCCAATTCCCGGTGGGCCATGGCAGCCATGCCACGCCGTCGGAGATCGCGGTCACGCAGTGGGCGTATCCGGAGTCGATCAAGTCAGCCGATTATTCGCCGCAGATTGCCAACACCGGTCCGATCCGCGAGGCGCTGGACTTCCGCGCACGCTTCCCCGACGGACGCATGGGCTCGGACCCGGCCCTGGCGACCGTGGAAAAAGGCGGTGAGTTGGTGGCGTTGGCGGCCAAGGGCCTGGTCAGGGCGGTCGACAGTTTCAGCAGCGAAGCGAAACCCTGAGCCCTCCCCCTGCGACCCTTGTAGTGAGCGGGCTTGCCCCGCGCGGGGTTGCGTAGCAGCCCCAAAACCAGGCGCCTCGGTCTTTCTGAAACACCGCAGCGGCAGGGTTTAGGGCGGCTTCGCCACCCAACGCGGGGCAAGCCCGCTCACTACAGGTTACTGGCAGTCTTTGGCTGCCTGTTCCAGCCGGGAGGGCGTGATCGCCGATGCCAGCGGCTTGCGCTCATACAGGAACACTTTGGTGCCGTCCTGGGACTTGTAGGCTTCCAGCACATCATCAGCAGCGAACTTGCTGGTCAGCAGCACCTTGGCGTGGCGCGAGTTCTGCGTCACGGTGGAGGTGATGCCGTGCTTTTCAAGCGTGGGCAATACGCACTGCACATAGCCTTCAGGCGTCTTGCTGGTTTGCAGGGTCAAGGTCGGAGCATTGGGTGCGGAAACACAACCGGTCAGTCCCAAAGAAGCAAAGGCCAGGGCCGGGGCGAAAAAAGAGCGCATAGAAATTCCTGAAAATAACTGAAAAAAGTTCACATCAACCCGCTCGGACCAACGCCTTGAGCGACACATCAAACTGCCTCAAGGCATCTTGCTGCACATCGCGCTGCTGCTCGATCTGCGCGGCGATCTCGGGCGCCGCCTTGTCATGCACCCACACCGATGACACCTGCTTGTGCACCGAACCTTCGGCCTTGGCGATGTATTGCAAGTCCGCGTCATAGAACCGTGCGGTAAAGCTTGCTTCCACCCAGTCGTTGCGCGGGGTCAGCAGTTGGTTATGGGTATCGAGCATCACCACTACGTCCGGGTGCGCCTGCACCAGCTCATCCAGGCTGCTATAGACCGTGACGGACAAAAAAGTGCCCTGCAGCGAACCCAATAGCCAATCAATGGCCAACTCCGGATCGGAGCTGTTGACGAATGCCTCGCGGATACGTCCGTCAAGGGCATCCTTGGCGCCGTTCATGGCCATGGCGTGGTAGCGCTCAAGGTAGCGGAGGTTGTCGCGGGTGTTTTCGCTGTACAACACCCCCACCGACTGCGCGTGCGCCAGGGAGTCTACGCTACCCACGAGTGGCAGCAAATGGCCCGTACGCAGTTCATCGGCAATAACCGGGGTGGTCATGACCACCGACCCCAGCATCAACATCATCAAACCCAGTTGGATTATCGTCCTCATCGCGCATTTCCTTGAGCAGCGTCTCGATGGTGCAATTCTCCCCTTTTCCAGCAAAAACAGAACTTGCGATCCTTGATGGTGACTATCATTTGAACCGATAGTGTTACACCGCCCGCTTTCAATAAAACTTATAAGGACCACGCCATGAAGCCGCACCAGAAAACCTTCGACCGCATTCGCGAAGCCGTACTGCCGGAGTTTCGCGAGCGGGTCGCCGATTACCTGGTCGATTATGAAGCCGTGCTGCAGGACGAAACGGCCGACGCCGACGAGCGCTACGCCAGCGCCCAGCAACTGCGCGGTTACCTGCGTGGCTTGAACACCACCCGCGTGCTGGGCATGGCTGATTGGGAAGACCTCGACCGGCGTGTCACCCACGAATGGCTGTCGCCGCTTACAGCGCCGGGCGTTGCAGGTTGACCCAGGCCTGCACCGACGGGCGCTGCCATTGGCGCTCGGCATACGCCACCAGCTCGGTCGGCACCTCGTCACCGTTGAGGATCAGCCGATTGAGCATCACCGCCAGGTCCACATCGGCAATCGACCACTCGCCGAACAAGTACGCCGGGTTGCCCGCCAACAACGCCTGCGCCGCGCTGATCAACTTCTGCGCAGCGGTTTGCGCCACGGGCGACAGGGACGGCATTTTCGCGCCATAAAATACCACCAGCGTCGAACGTTCCTGGCGGATCGGCAGCAAGTCGCTGCGCAACCACGCCTGGACTTGCCGCGCCCTCGCCCGCTGCCTGGGGTCAGCCGGGTACACCGGCGTCTCGGGGTAGACCTGTTCGAGGTATTCAGTGATCGCCGAGGACTCCGACAGGGCAAAGTCACCATCCTGCAACGTCGGCACGCGCTGCGTCACCGACAGTTCGGTGTAGTCCTTCGCCTGTTGTTGTGCGGCGTCCAGGTCCAGGGTACGGGTGTCGAACGCCAACCCCTTCTCGTGCAGGCTGACGAATACCGACATCGCATAGGGGCTGGTGAATTGAGCGTCAACGTAGAGGCGTAACGGCTGCATGGCGAGTCTCCTTGGGTGAAGTGCCACGCTACGAGATATGCGTTGGTAAAGAAAATGCAGGTTTTTTATGGGGGCATTCCTGGCAGGAATAGCACGGGTAGTGGCAATATTATGGCTATTCGCGATTTCTCGACATCGCTCCCCCTTCGTGGCCTTCAAGGAATGAATAGCACATGAAACAAGCGGTTGTGGTCATCCACGGCATCGGCGAACAGCGCCCGATGGACACCCTGCATGGCTTTGTGGACGCCATGATCCCGGCGAACACGCCCGACGCAAAACCCTTCTACTGGAGCAAGCCGGATCGGTTGTCGCGCAATTTCGACCTGCGCGTATTGAAGTCGCCAGGCCGCACGTCCACCGACTTCTACGAATATTATTGGGCCCACAAGATGCAGGGCACCAAGCTTGGCCACCTGCTGAGCTGGTTGTGGGACCTCTTCAAGCGCCCGCGCCGGGATATTCCCGACGCGATCGTGCCGATCTGGCGCACCACGCGCTGGACACTACTAGTACTTTTGCTGCTGATCGCCAGCGGCACCCTGGCCACGACCTGGGGCCGCTTCGATCACACCGACAACCCCTTCGCGCTGGTGCCGTTGCTACTGGGCGCCATCGGCCTCGGATTACGCTATTCCGCCCTGTCCTACCTGGGTGATGCGGCGCGATACCTGAGCCCCAACCCGCAGAATGTCGTGGTGCGCGAACAGATCCGCGCCGATGGCGTAGCGCTGTTGCGCGCCCTGCATAACCAGGGTGACTACGACCGGATCATCGTGGTCGGCCACAGCCTGGGCAGCGTGATTGCCTACGACATCGTCGGTTACCTGTGGCACGAGCATCACGATCAACTGAACAAGGTCATCCCCAGCAATCACGAATTGGCCAGACGCTACGCCAACCACGAACCGCTGCAACCGGTGCTCAAGCAAGCGCTGCCCGACGCCGGCGCGGCCCTTGATGGCGGCCTGGGCAGCACCCTGAGATTTCGCGAACAGCAAGCCGCGGCCTTTATCGAACAACGCAACCTGGGCAACCCCTGGCGTATCACCGACCTGGTCACCGTGGGCAGCCCGATGGCGCATGCCAGCCTGTTGCTGGGCCGCAGCGTCAGCGACTTCAAGCAACGCATGGAGCGTCATGAAGCCCCGGCCTGCCCGCCCACCAAGGATGACCAAGGCTACGGCTACAGCGCCCGCCAACCGGTCACGCTCGGTGGGCAGGCTTTCACCCCGCTCTACCTGCACCATGCCGCCGCGTTTGCGGTGACGCGCTGGACCAACCTCTACTTCCCCGCACCTTACGGCCTGTTTGGCGACATCGTCGGCGGCCCGGTCAAGCCGGTGATGGGCAATGGCGTGCTGGATTTGCCGGTCACTGTGGGTCGCTGCAAAGGCTGGCTCGCACGCTCCTGGCTCAGCCACACCCACTATTGGAGCGAGCGAAGCGGCGCCCAGGGCTACCTCGGCGCCTTGACCCAGGATGAACACGCGATCAGCCAAGGCCCCCGTCCTTCGGCCACCGAGGCCCTGCGCTGGGCGATCGACCTCAAGGGTCTGCGGCGATTTCGCTCGACCGAGCCCCTGGAAACGGCGGCCCCCGCCAAGGCTTAACCCGCAAAACCACCCGCCTTGAGGAACGCCTGCTCTGGTTCGGTGGTAGCCCTGGCCAGCACCGCGTTGCGATGGGGAAAACGCCCGAACCGTTCGATGATGTTCGCGTGCTCCTTGGCCCAATGAAAGGTACGGGCATCCAGTTGCTGATTCAGCGCCAGCGAGCGCTGCTGATCCGCCGGGTCTTCGGAATGCTCGAACGGCAAATAACAGAACGCACGTAGCTCAGGTTCGATCAGCTTATCCAACCCCGCGTCCACCATGCGCCGGGCATACAGCCGCGCCAGGGGGTCGGTGGCGAACATATGCGCGGTGCCGCGAAAGGCATTGCGTGGGTATTGATCCAGCAGAATCAGCAAGGCCAACGCGCCCTCTGCCGACGCCAGCCAGTCTTCCAGTTCGCGACGGGCGGCCTGCATATGGGTTTCGTAGAAGGTGTCGCGAAAGGCCGCGTCAAACGCAGCATCCTTGGCGAACCAACGCTTGGGTCCGGCCCGTTTCCAAAATTCAACGACCGCCTCGGCCGGTTGTGCAGGCATGCTCA
This sequence comes from Pseudomonas palleroniana, assembly GCF_022836895.1. Classification (NCBI taxonomy): domain Bacteria; kingdom Pseudomonadati; phylum Pseudomonadota; class Gammaproteobacteria; order Pseudomonadales; family Pseudomonadaceae; genus Pseudomonas; species Pseudomonas palleroniana. Next base: position 4,190,438 of record NZ_CP092411.1, read on the forward strand.
TCACTCTCCCCCTGGGTCAAACCACGGATTTCATCGCTTGACCCTAACAGCAAAGGAGCGGCGCGATAGTGAGACAAACTCATACTATTTGAGACAAACACAAGTTTTCCTCATGTTGCACTCAGATGCCTGTAAAACGCGAGAAACATGAAATAGGCACAGACCGCCAGGGCCACACCCATGCAGCGATTGAACAACGTGAACGCCGACGCGCCATTGATCCGCCGCCCCAACAAAGCCCCGAGCAACGCATACATCCACGGCGCGCCGAACGCTGCGAAGGCCAACGCGGCAGAAACACTGGCAATGGCCAGCCCGGTGATATGCGCCGCCGGCAACATCACGCTGGTGATCGGCAACACCGCCATGATGCCCTTGGGGTTGAGCAGCTGGATCACCAGGCCATTCCAGAACTTGAGGGTTTTGGCCGGTGCCGTTGAAGTGTCTTCATCCACTACCGTACGGGCGGTGAACACCTGATAGGCGAGGTACAAGGCGTACACCCCGCCCACCAGGGAAATGTACGGCAATGCCGCGTGGGAAATGATCGCTTCGCCGGTATAGCCAAACAGCACGAACAACACCAACATCGCGCACCCCACGCCGGCGAAGAACCCGGTAGAGCGACGAAACTGACCGGTGAGCCCGGCGTTGAGGCCCATGAAATTCACCGGGCCAGGGCTGTACATGACGCTGAAGGCGTAGAGGAAGATATCCATGGGGAACCTGCAGTAAAAAGAATGCCTTGAGTCTACTGAGGGCGATTGGCAACACTCTTGTACGTTTGTGGTCGTTGTAGTGAGCGGGCTTGCCCGCGCTGGGCGGCGCAGCCGCCCCAACCCCAGGCACCTGGGTCTTCCTGAAACACTGCGGCGATAGGGTTTAGGGCGGCTGCGCCGCCCAGCGCGGGGCAAGCCCGCTCACTACAGTCCTGTTTCAGGGGCAGGTGCTATCGCGTGATGAAGCAGCTCCAAATCCAGGCACCTCGGTCGTCCCGAAACACCGTGGCGTCCTTGTTGGGGCGGCTGCGCCACCCAGCGCGGGGCAAGCCCGCTCACTACAATGGGTTTACAGCAGGGGAATCGAATAGCTCACGAACAAGCGATTCTGATCCTGGTCCCTGGCCACTTCACTGCGTGACATACCGTTACGCCAGCCGAACCCGACGTTCTTGAAGGTGCCGCTCTGCACCACATAATCCAGGGAAATATCACGTTCCCATTCGCTGGCATCCTGGCCGCTGGCGGTCTGGATATGGTCACCCTTCAAGTACATCACCGAAGCCTTCAAGCCGGGTACACCCAAGGCAGCAAAGTCATAGGCGTATTGCGCAAACGCGGTGCGCTCGCCCGCCTGGATGAAGGTCTGCACGGTGCGGTCGGTGTAGAGGTACAGACTGGAACCACCCTCGCCTTTGTTCACCAGGCCACCCTGGTTGAGTTGGGCGAAGTTGCTGTCGTCTGACACCTGCTGGTAACCGGCAGTAATCGCGTGTGGGCCCAGAGAATAGATGAACGCCGCACTCCAGGTGTTGTTGTCGATTTCACCGCTGCCGTTTTTGGTATAGCCGCCGAACTTGTAGCCCTCGGCACGGCCGGCGGCGCTGCTGTTCTTGCCGTCGGACGTGGTCTTGAAGTAGCGCAGATCCGTCTTCAGCGAGCCGTAGTCACCCAGCGGCAACACATGGATCAAGCCGGCGAAGTGCTGTTGGTAATAGTCTTCGAGGTTGGCGTAGTAATACTGGACCATCAGGTCCTTGTTCACTTGGTAGTCGGCACCGGCGTAGTTGAATTTATTGCTTTCCCGGGTACCGCCCGCCGCCGCCAGGCCGCTGCTGTCGCTGGAGCCACGGCCGGTGGTGTGTTGCAGTTGGCCGCCGATGAGGGTCAGGTTGTCGATGTCCTTGCTGGTGATTTGCCCGCCCTCGAAGGACTGCGGCAACAGGCGACCATCGTTACTGACCAGGATCGGCAGGTTTGGGCGCAGGTAGCCGTAACGCGCTTCGGTCTTGGCAAAACGCGCCTTGGCCGTCGCACCGCCACGCGCCCAGTTGTCGGTGGCCTTGCCGTCATCGCTGGGGATCATCGAGCTGCCGACGTGGCGCCCGGCGCCACTGTCGAGGGTCACCCCGAGCATGCCGACCGCATCCAGGCCGAAGCCGACGGTACCGTCGGTAAAGCCCGATTGATAGTTGAGGATAAACGCCTGGCCCCACTCTTCGGTCTTCGACGGTGCGGCGGCGCCGTCACGGTTGTCGTTGTTGAAGTAGAAGTTGCGCAGGCCCAGGTTGGCTTTGCTGTCCCCCAGGAAATCAGCCGAGGCCAAGGGGCTCAGGGCCAGACCGAGGCCGCCGGTCAATACGCTTAATACATTCAAAGTAGCTTTCATCAGGACGAACTCCGGCGCGGAATCCAGGTTCCGGGCGCAAAAAATAAGCAGCAGGATGCACGCGACCGCACTTGAGTGGGCCGGTGCGCTAACGAACGGTCAGAGACTTAGTTGAGCGAGTGAACCTCCGTAAGACCTCAGTCAATCAATCCATGGGCGTCATAAAACGGATACGGTCCCGGGTATTCCCCGAACACGCCGTTGTGGCTGATCAAGCCGTGTTGCGCATCCCAGCGATGCAACAGGTAACCCGCCGGCTCGAGGTTGAAATGCGCGGGCGCGGCGTCTTGCAAATCCAGCACGATCTGGTGGGACGTGCCGGGGCATACACAACTGAGGCTGCCACCGAAACGCCGCTGCATGGGACGGTGCAAATGCCCGCACAACAGGCGCTCGACTTGCGAATGGCGCGAGACGAGTTGTTCCAGGGCTGCGGCATTGATGAAGGGCTCACGGTCCATATGGCCAATACCGCTGATAAACGGCGGGTGGTGCAGGATCAGCAAAGTCGGCGCGTGCGGGCGTAACGACAATTGCTCGTCGAGCCATTGCAACTGGCTGTCCAGCAACTGGCCGCCATGGCCGCCGGGAATCGTGGAGTCAAGCCCGATCAAACGCAGCGGATATTCATCCACCACCCAATCCAATGGGCCATCCGCCGACACCGGCAGGTAGGCATGCTCGGGGAATGCATCCAACAGCGCCCCGCGGTTGTCATGATTGCCGGGCACCAGGTAGCACGGCATAAGCAGGCGCGCGAGTTCGGGGCGCAGCACGGCGTACTCATCGGCGCGGCCGAAGTCCACCAGGTCGCCGCTGATCACTACGATGTCGGGCCGGGGGTGGCTGGCGTTCAAATGGTCGACGGCACGGCGCAGCGCGCCCAGGGTATCGACTACGCCATAGGTGAGGCGCTGGCCGGCTTTGAGGTGCAGGTCACTGATCTGCGCGACTAGAAACGGACGATTCAACATAAATTCTCAAGCATTCAGGGTGAACAACATGTGCGGCGCGATCGCCAGGGCAATCGGCGCGCCAACGGCATGCAACTGGTTATCCTGGCTGTCGACCAGCAGCGGTTGCGGGCCGCCCACTTCGACGATCAGGCGGCTTTGCGCGCCCTGGAAAAACTGCGCCACCACGTGGCCGTACAAGTGCCCTTCGCCTTCCATCACCCGCAGGTGTTCGGGGCGGCAATACACCGTGCCGGGCTGGTCGGGCGCCTGCCACGGCAGTTCACCGCCACACACTTTCAGGCCGTGCGGCGTTTGCCCGAGCACCGAGAAGGCATTGAGGTTGCCGACAAACCCGGCGACGAAGGCGTTGGCCGGCTTCTGGTAGATGTCGCGGGGGCTGGCCAGCTGGGCGACACGGCCGTGTTCCATCACCAGGATGCGATCGCCCAGGGCCATGGCTTCGCCCTGGTCGTGGGTGACAAACACGCTGGTGATACCGAGGCCACGCAGCAGTTCATTCAGCTCACTGCGCAGGCGTTCACGCAGTTGCGCGTCGAGGGCTGCCAACGGCTCATCCAGCAGCAACACCTTCGGGCGTGGCGCCAAGGCACGGGCCAGTGCCACCCGCTGACGCTGGCCGCCGGAGAGTTCGTGGATGCTGCGTTTGCCGTGGTGCTGCAAGCCCACCAGTTCCAGCAACTCTTCACAGCGCTTATTGCGCTCGGGCGCCGACAGGCCGCGAATCTTCAGGCCATAGACAATGTTCCCGGCCACATCCAGGTTGGGAAACAGCGCATAGTTCTGGAACACCATGCCCACGTCGCGACGCTCGATGGGCAGGCGGGTGACATCCTGATCGCCGAAAAACACCTGGCCCACATCCGGACGCTCAAGCCCCGCGATCAGGCGCAGCGTGGTGGTTTTGCCGCATCCGGAAGGCCCGAGAATCGCCAGGGTTTCACCGCCCTCGACGGTCAGGTTCAAGTCATGCACGGCCACGGTGCCGTCGGCGAACGCCTTGCGACAGCCTTTCAGATCAAGGGTGATAGCGGTCATCGACGCTCTCCACGGGACAAACGAGCACTGATGGCCTGCAACGCAATCAACAGCGGCACGATCATCAGCAAAAAGATAAGGGTGTAGGCACTGGCTATTTCCAGACGCGCCGAGGCGTAGCTGTCGGCCAGGCCAACGGGCAAGGTCTTGGTCATCGGTGTGTGGAGCATCCAGGTCAGGTTGAACTCACCCAGGGACAGGGTGACCACCATCAGCACACCCGCGAGGATCCCTGCCCGGCAATTGGGCACCACCACGCTGAAGAAACGTTTGAGCGGCCCCGCGCCAAGGCTTGCGGCGGCCTCCTCCAGCACCGGAAGTTGCTGGCGCTGCATCACCGCCATCACCGGGCGGACCAGGAACGGCAAGGTGAACAGCACGTGGCCGACCAGGATGAACAACCAACTGCTGCGAAAGCTGCCGAACTGGCCGTAGGTCAACAGCAATGCCAACGCACTGGCCAACCCCGGCATCGCCACCGGCAGCACCATCAATTCTTCGAAGGCGCGGCTGAAGCGGTTGTTCATGCGCACCAGGGCATAGGCCGCAGGTACGCCAATCACGCAGACAACGACCGCGCAGGCCAGGGCCAGTTGCAGCGACAACCACACCGTGGGCGAATAGGCCTGCCACACCTGGAGCAACCAATCGAAGGTCAAGCCGCTGGACAAGCCCACGAAGAAGTTGCGCGTCAGCCCGGCCAGCAACGACATCAGCACCGGCACCAACATGAAGGCGCATACCAGCAGGGTGAACAGCAATTGAATGACAAACAAAGATGAACGCTTCACAGCACAGTCCCCGAGTTCTTCACCAGGCGTCGCGTGAGCAACAACACCGCCCAGGTCACCGCGCCGAGCACCACCGACAGCGCAGCGGCGACGGCAAAGTTGGCGTAGTTGGTGAATACGTTGTAGATCGCCACCGGGGTGACATTCAGTCGTGTGCCCAAGGTAAAGGCCGTACCGAAGGCCCCCATGGACGTGGCAAAACAGATCGCCCCGCAGGACGCCAACGCGGGCGCCAGGCCCGGCACGATCACATCGCACACCACGCGCCAGTGCCCGGCGCCCAGCGAGTGGGCCGCTTCTTCCAGGCTGCGGTCGAGGCTCTCGCACGCCGCCATCACCGTGAGGATCACCCGTGGGATCGAGAAGTACAGGTAACCCACGAACAGCCCCGCCAGCGAGTAGGCAAAGATCCAACGCTCACCGGCCAGTTGCAGGCCCAGTGCGGCGAACAGTCCTTGGCGCCCGGCCAACAGGATCACCAGGAACCCCACGACCACACCGGGAAACGCCAACGGAAAGGTGAGCAACGCGACCAGCGCCGAACGCCCGAAGAATTGCTGGCGAGCGAGGAATACGCCGCTGATGCCACCGATCACCAGCGCGACCGCTGTCACCACTACGGCCAGGACCAGGGTTTGCCCGAGGCTGCCCAGATACTGCGCGCTGCTGAGCACCTGCCAGTAACCACTGCCCTGGCCGTCACGGCTCTCGGCGCCGAGCAGCATCAGATGCGCCAGCGGTAATAGCCAGAACGCGAGCAGTAGCGCGAGGGCCGGCGCGAGCGGCCAGGTCATGCGTTTTGCTGCCACTTACTTGACCTCGTTCAAATAACGGGCGGCGAAAGCTTCCTGCACGGCGGCCATTTTTGCGTAGTCCACCACCCCGGCGCGGGCGTAGTCGCTGTCGGGCAGGAACTGCGCGGCAACATCGGCGGGCATTTTCATCGCCCGTACCGGGCGCAGGTAAGCCTTGGCCCAGAGTGCCTGGCCTTGGTCCGACAGCACGAAATCGAGGACCTTCTCGGCATTGGCACGGTGCGGCGCGTTGGCGACCAGGCTCATGACATACGGCACGCTGATGCTGCCTTCCTGGGGGATCACGAAGGCGACATTGGCCTTGTCCTTGTAGCGGGCGCGGTAGGCGTTGAAGTCGTAGTCCACCAGGATCGGTAGCTCGCCGGACAGCACCCGTGCGTACGCAGTTTGCTTGGGCACGATGGGGGCGTTTTTCGCCAGTTTCTGGAAGTAGTCGATGGCCGGGGCGAAGTTGTCCAGGTCGCCGCCCATGGCGCGGTTGATCGCGACCGCCGACACGTAGCCGACGAAAGCGCTGGACGGGTCAAGGTAACCGACCATGCCTTTGTATTGCGGCTTGAGCAGGTCGGCCCAGCTTTGCGGCACCGGCAGGCCACCGAGCGCATCAACATTGACCATGATGCCCAAGGTGCCGGAGTGGATCGCGAACCAGTGACCGGCCGGGTCCTTCATGCCTGCCGGAATTTGCTCCCAAGCCCGGGGTTTGTAGGCGTCGACCACTGCGGCCTTTTGCGCCTGCAGGCCGAACGTCACGCCGTAGTAGACGACGTCCGCTACCGGTGCGGCTTTTTCGGCGACCAGTTGCGCCAGCGACTGCCCGGAATTCTTGTTGTCCAGCGGCACGTGCACACCCGTGCTGTCGGCGATGGCCTGCAACTGAGTGCCCCAATCGGCCCAGTCCGGCGGGCAGTTGTAGCAAATCGCGGTCTCGGCGGCCTGGGCCAGGCTGGCGGTGCCGAACAGCAGCACGGCGGCCAGGGTTTTACGCAGTGTGCGCATTAAGAGTCTCCTGATGGGGTTGAGTACTTTCGCCCGGCCGGATATGGCAAGGCAGGCAATGGGACGTCGGGGCAAGACCTGCGATCTGCGCCAACAATTGGTCAATCACGGTGCTGGCCAGCAGCGCGATGGGCTGCACCACGCTGCACAGGGTCGGGTGCATCTGGGTACCGAGGGCAATCCCGTCAAAGCCCATCACCGACAACTGTTCGGGCACGTTCCAGGCGTTGCGGCGCAGCTCGGCGATCAGGCTGATGGCCAGGAAGTCGTTGGAACACACCAGTGCGCTGGGCGCCTGCGCGCCTTGCAGAAACGGCGCGATGACCGCGTATTCGGCCTGGGTGTGGGCGGGCATTTCGATGACCGGACGGATGCGCAGGCCGTATTCCTGCATCGCGTCGCAATAACCGGCGTAACGCAAGCGCGCACGGTCCGACTGCAACGCGGGACCGGCGACCATGCTGATGCGTCGGTGGCCCGCCTCGAGCAAATAGCGGGTGGCCAGCGCCATGCCCGCGCGGTTGTCCACCGACACAGCGCTGTAATCGGGATTGCCCGGTTGGTGATACGCCAGCACAAACGGGGTTTTCTCGGTATTCAGGCTACTGAGCACCGCATTGCTTTCGGCATCGGTGACGGTCAGCACCAAGCCGTCGACCCGTTGGCGCAGCAGCTCTTCCACCACACTGCTTTCGCGCTCGCTGCTGTAGTCGGTGGTCGCCAACAGCAGGCTGTAACCGCGCAGCCGTGCCGCACGCTCCATGGCCTGGAACTGTTCGGCGAACACCGGGTTGAGCAAGTTGGGCACCACCACGCCGATCAACCGGGTGGTTTGCAGGCGCAGTTGGCGGCCCAGCAGATTGGGACGGAACCCCAGCTCACGGGCCGCGGCGAACACCTGTTCACGGGTGGCCGGTCGCACCTGGTCGGGGGAAGCAAAAGTGCGCGCGGCGGTGGCGCGTGATACGCCAGCCAGCCTTGCTACGTCTTTCAGGTCAGTCATTGTCGCTCGCTTGAGATCGATCTCATTGGCGAGGACAGTACAGGCGCAATATGGCAGGACGGTGGTGGGGAGATGACGGTTTGATGTCAACTCAGGGGGGGGGCCCCTACCCTCTCGATTGAAAAAGGAGGCCCGCTGACTGCAACAGGTTTGGCATTCAGCCTCGAATCAGCATGCCCTCTTCAAACGCCACGGCAAGTATGTCCAGGGCGGAAACGTTGACCCAAGCCTCGGTGTTCGGCTGCCCAACCGTCGCCAACCATCGCCCGACCATCTGATGACCCAACGCGTACCCCAGCCATCTGGGCTTGTCTCCCGTGCCGAAAAACCACGCGTTGTGATCATAGTAAGTCGCTTCAAGCTCACTCAGGCTCACCGGCGCAGCTTGCAGTGCTTCGAGGCCATGCGCGCACTCCCAAGGCTCCGGCTCGCTACCCAGTACATGCTGCACAAACTGCCCGGCCAGCCCTTCGCTGACCAGTGCTTCACCCAGCGTCCAGCCGTAACCCGGCCCCGCCATGCGCAGGCAATGATGCACCTCGTGAACGATATGCCGACGCACGGCCCCGCCTTTGAGGCTGGCGGCAAAATTCGGATTGTCGGGATCCAGGGTCATGGAGAACATCGTGCTACGGTAGGCTCGCCCGACCAGGCCGAGTTCAGCGATGGTTTCGCCGGGCAATCGCTGGACCAGCACATCCAGTCGCGGCGGCGGCATACGGCGGGCAATCGCACGGTAGGCCAGCTCGAACTCCTCCTTCAACACCTGATGAAACTCTGCCAGGGAGCCAGACGCCTCCAGCCAGTGCAACGTCCATGCATCCATCATGACCTCCCGTCGACAACTCCAGGACCACGTGCCCAGGCGGACCATCATAGCGATAGAAAGTCACACAAGCTGCGTAACTTGCAAACGCGCGCGGTGAATTCCGCTCGCTAACCTTTCGATCTGATCCAAGTGCGGGCACAATGCGTGTCCTTTTTTGGCAGGCACCGCCGCAGGCTCTCAAAAATGATCAAAACGCCGTACTACCTCATCGATAAACAGAAACTTCTGGTCAACATGCAGAAGATTGCTTACGTGCGCGAGCAGTCCGGCGCCAAGGCGTTGCTGGCCCTCAAGTGCTTCGCCACCTGGTCGGTGTTCGACCTGATGCAGCAATACATGGACGGCACCACCTCGTCGTCGCTGTATGAGTTGAAGCTCGGTCGCCAGAAGTTCGAAGGCGAGGCGCACGCCTACAGCGTGGCCTGGGCCGACGATGAAATCGAAGAGATGCTGGATAACTGCGACAAGATCATCTTCAACTCCATCAGCCAACTGCAGCGTTTTGCCGAGCGCAGCGAAGGCAAGACCCGCGGCCTGCGCGTCAACCCGCAAGTGAGCAGCTCCGACTACCTGCTGGCCGACCCGGCGCGTCCGTTCAGCCGCCTCGGCGAGTGGGACCCGGTGAAGATCGAAGGCGTGATCGAGCAGATCAGCGGCTTCATGTTCCACAACAACTGCGAGAACGGCGACTTCAGCCTGTTCGACAAGATGCTGGGCACCATCGAAGAACGCTTCGGTGAGCTGCTGCACAAGGTCCAGTGGGTCAGCCTCGGCGGCGGCATCCACTTTACCGGTGAAGGCTATGCGCTGGACGCATTCTGCGCGCGCTTGAAAGCCTTCTCCGAAAAATACGGCGTGCAGGTGTACCTGGAACCCGGCGAAGCGGCGATCACCAACAGCGCCTCCCTGGAAGTGACCGTGCTCGACACCCTCTACAACGGCAAGCACCTCGCCGTGGTAGACAGCTCCATCGAAGCCCACCTGCTGGACCTGCTGATCTACCGCCTCAACGCCAAGCTGGCGCCGAGCGAGGGTGACCACACCTACATGGTGTGCGGCAAATCCTGCCTGGCCGGTGACATCTTCGGCGAGTATCAATTTGATCGTCCGCTGGCCATCGGCGATCGGCTGTCGTTCATCGACACCGCAGGCTACACCATGGTCAAGAAAAACTGGTTCAACGGCCTGAAAATGCCGTCCATCGTAGTGAAACAACTCGACGGTACCGTCGAAGTGGTTCGTGAATTTGGTTACGACGACTACCTGTCCAGCCTTTCGTAAGCTGGCGGATAAAGGAGAGATAAAGCAATTGAAAAAGAACGTTCTTATCATTGGTGCAGGAGGTGTCGCCAAGGTGGTGGCCCACAAGTGCGCGCAGCACAACGACGAACTCGGTCGTATTGCTATCGCGTCGCGCAACATCTCCAAATGCCAGGCCATCATCGACAGCGTCAAGGCCAAGGGTAGCCTCAAGGTTCCCGCCGACATCCAAGCCTTCGCGCTGAACGCCCTGGACGTGGAAGCGACCAAGGCCCTGATCCGCGAGACCCAATCGCAGATCGTCATCAACGTAGGTTCCGCGTTCCTCAACATGTCGGTGCTGCGCGCTTGCATCGATACGGGCGTTGCCTACCTCGACACCGCCATCCACGAAGAGCCGGGCAAGGTCTGCGAGACCCCGCCGTGGTACGGCAACTACGAATGGAACCACCTGGAAGAGTGCAAACAGAAGAACATCACGGCCATCCTTGGCGTGGGCTTCGACCCGGGTGTCGTCAACGCGTATGCCGCGCTGGCGCAGCAACAGCATTTTGACCGCATTGATTCGATCGACATTCTCGACGTCAATGCCGGCTCCCATGGCAAATACTTCGCCACCAATTTCGACCCGGAAATCAACTTCCGTGAGTTCACCGGACAGGTGTGGAGCTGGCAGAACAGCCAGTGGACCAGCAACACCATGTTCGAAGTCAAGCGCACTGACGACCTGCCCGTCGTCGGCTCGCAGAACCTGTACCTGACCGGCCACGATGAAGTGCACTCGCTGTCGAAAAACCTCGACGTGCCCAATGTGCGTTTCTGGATGAGCTTCGGCGAGCACTACATCAACGTGTTCACCGTACTGAAAAACCTCGGCCTGCTTTCGGAAAAGCCGGTCACCACCGCCGAAGGCGTGGAAGTGGTGCCATTGAAAGTGGTCAAGGCCGTGCTGCCCGACCCGTCGTCGCTCGCTCCGGGCTACACCGGCAAGACCTGCATCGGTGACCTGGTCAAAGGCACCAAGGATGGCCAGCCCCACGAGATGTTCATCTACAACGTGGCGTGCCATGAAGAAGCCTATGCCGAGACGGACAGCCAGGGCATCTCCTACACCGCAGGCGTGCCACCGGTAGCCGCCGCGCTGCTGGTTGCCCGTGGCGAGTGGGATGTGAAACACATGGTCAACGTCGAGGAACTGCCGGCTGAGCCGTTCTTGAAGGCGCTGGACGTGATGGGGTTGCCGACCCGAATCAAGGATGAGCACGGTGATCGTGCGTGGGATGCGATTGCTTGATAGCGATTGCTGACTGAACAAAAAATGCGCCCTCAGGGGCGCATTTTTTTTGGGTGGAGCCCCCATCACGCTGAGATGATCGTTCCCACGCTCTGCGTGGGAATGCCGCCTGGGACGCTCCGCGTCCCATCAGTTAGTGCGAGGTTGAATCACGCGCAGTGGTGACGCGGAGCGTCACGGGATGCATTCCCACGCGGAGCGTGGGGACGATCTTGGCCGACAGGCGCTTTACGCGGTCACGCCTGATCGTTTCCACGCTCTGCGTGGGAATGCCGCCTGGGACGCTCCGCGTCCCATCGGTTAGTACGAGGTTTAAATCACGCGCAATGGTGACGCAGAGCGTCACGGGATGCATTCCCACGCAGAGCGTGGGAACGAGCTCAACAACTCAAAACACCTACCATGATCGTTCCCACGCTCCGCGTGGGAATGCCGCCTGGGACGCTCCGCGTCCCGTCGCTTAGTACGAGGTTCGAATCACGCGCAGTGGTGACGCGGAGCGTCACGGGATGCGTTCCCACGCGGAGCGTGGGGACGATCTCACTCACCTAGCGGCGTGAGCGTGGACGGCACCAGGCGCCTGAGCTATCTTCAGGCGCCCTCCCGACAGACCCGGAACAGGAAGTTACCGCTTGAGCACATCGTCCCTGCTGCGAGGCCGCACCTTCGCCCTCCTCGCCGGCATCACCTTTATTGCCGTGGACCAGTTGGTGAAACTTCTGGCTTTGGTTTCACTACAAGCCAACAGTTTCAAAATCGGCTCCACCCCGTTCAACCTTGCGTTGGAGCTGAGCCTGAATCCCGGCGCATTCCTGAGCCTGGGCGCTGCCCTCCCCCCTCAGGTCAAACAACTGGTTTTTATCGTGGGGGTTGCCGTCGTGGTGGCCTGGGCGATGGGGTGGTCGCTGTCCAACTGGAATCAACCCCTGCGTAAAGTCTTGCCGCTTTATGCCATTGCCCTCGGTGGTATCGCCAACTTGATCGACCGTGTCTTTCGCGACGGTCATGTCGTTGACTACCTGGTGTTGAACGTGGGGCCGACGCATACCGGGGTGTTCAATATCGCAGATATTGCGATTACCGCCGGGGCGCTGTTCTTGATGGTGGATCTGTTTGTAAAACGTAAGGCCTGAGGTAACAGCTCGTTCCCACGCGGAGCGTGGGAACGCGCTCAACGACTCAAAACACCGACCACCCAATCCGCTCACTCAACAACTCCAGCGCCTTCATCCCCGCCAGCGAATTCCCCGCTGCATTCAACTCCGGCGACCATACGCACACCGTAAACTGCCCCGGCACGACGGCGACGATCCCGCCACCCACCCCGCTCTTGCCCGGCAAACCCACGCGATAAGCAAAGTTACCCGCCTCGTCATACAGCCCGCTGGTGGCCATGATCGAGTTGACCTGCTTGGTCTGGCGTGCGGTCAGGATCTGCTCGCCGCTGTGGGCACTGGTACCTTCGTTGGCCAGGAAGCTGAATGCCTTGGCCAAATCCAGGCAGCTCATCTGCAGCGCGCAATAGTTGAAGTAACTGTGCAGCACGGCGTCCACGTCGTTGTGGAAGTTGCCGAAGGATTTCATCAGGTAGGCCATGGCCGCGTTGCGCGCGCCGTGTTGGGCTTCGGAGTCGGCGACGATGCTGTTGACCAGGATCTGCGGGTTGCCCGACAGGCGTCGTACAAAGTCCCGCATCGACAGAATCGGCACGGCAAACCGCGATTGGTTGATGTCGCAAATCACCAGCGCACCCGCGTTGATGAAGGGGTTGCGTGGGCGGCCGCGTTCGAATTCCAGCTGTACCAGCGAGTTGAACGGTTGCCCGGAAGGCTCATGGCCCAGGCGTTCCCAGATGGTTTCACCGCCGTGATCGATGGCTTGGACCAGGCTGAAGACCTTGGAAATGCTCTGTACCGAGAACAGGGTGTGGGCATCACCGGCGCAGTAGGCCGAGCCGTCGTTGCCGTATACCGCAATGCCGAGTTGGTTGGCGGGCACGTCGGCCAACGCGGGAATGTAGTCGGCGACTTTGCCGAGGCCGATCAGGGGGCGTACTTCGTCGAGAATCGACTCCAGCAGCGCCTGCATGTCTTGTCCTGTCATCTTTCTTGGAATCGGTGATAAGCGGGGCGCGGAGAATACCTGAAATGCCTGTGGCAAGGGAGCTACCCCCACGCCACAGGCCAGCCGGCATGCCCTCAAAAATGCGCCACATCCGACACCTCTTCATCCAGCACATCCCGCGCCAGCGCCCAGGCCCGGTCCCTGGATTCCACCACCAGCAACGGGTAACCCCAGGCCTTGCCGAATGTCACGGTAAACGGCTTGAGCGCCAGGCGCTTGGCCGCGCTGGGTTCCACCTGGATCATGCCTCTGACGAACGCCTGCAGCGCCGGCTTGTTCTTCTTCATCCAGAGGGACGCAAGCTTGCGCTCTTCGTGGGAGTGCGCATAGTTGTTCTCGTCCACGGCTTTTTCGTGCAGCAGCAGGAACGGTTGCCGGCGGGCGAGCAGGCCTTCGAAAACCAGGAAGGCATCCTCCGGCCCGCCATCGTTGGGGGCATCGAAAACGATTTTGACGATGGGAAATGTTGAACTGTCGAGTCGCATGGCATTGCTCCTTAAAACTCACCTTAATGAGAGTGACTCTCATCATAGAGCGCCAGGCACTGGACGGCATTGCACAGAATAGCCAAACTATTTCGCAATTCAGCCAATGTGCCAAGCCCGCCATGAGACACCACCGCCTTGATATGCACGACCCTTCGATGTCCAGGGACGCCGACATTTTCCCTCGCGCCGTGGTGGGAGTGGGCGCCAGCAGCACCTCGGTCACCTGGGAACATCAGCAGCATGCCCACCGCAAAGGCCAGTTGATGTACACCTTGCGCGGGGTCATCCACTGCGAGATCGAAGCGGGTATCTGGATCGTGCCGCCGCAGTGCGCCCTGTGGATTCCCGGCGGCACCTTCCATGCGGCACGCGGGTCGGGTGAAGCGCAGATCTATTGCCTGTTGATCGACCCCGACGCCGCCCATGCCTTGCCTGAGCAGTGCTGCACCCTGGCGGTGTCGCGGCTGTTGCACGAGCTGATCAGCAAGGCGGTGAGTTTCCCGCCGCTGTACGACGTCGACGGTGCCCAGGGGCGCCTGATCAATACATTGCTCGACGAACTGGCCGAAGCGCCCATCGAAGACCTGCACCTGCCCATGCCCCAGGACGTGAGGCTGCGCCGCCTGGCCGACAGCCTGCTGGCTGATCCCGCCGACAAATCCAGCCTCGGCCAATGGGCCATCCGCATCGGCATGAGCGAGCGCAGCATGACGCGGTTGTTGCTGGAGGAACTGGGTTTGAGTTTTGGTCGCTGGCGCCGGCAGTTGCACGTGATTCTGTCCCTGCAACGCCTGGCCAAGGGCGACAGCGTGCAAACGGTGGCGCTGGACCTGGGTTATGAAAACGCCAGTGGCTTTATCACCATGTTCCGCAAGGCCGTGGGCCAACCGCCGGCGCGTTACCTGGCCGACCGCATGGGGGCCAGCGGCAATGCCGACCAGCCGAGCATTGCGCTGGCGGATGCGCCTGCCTGACACCGATAAAATGCAAATTACTGATAAATACAATAACGAGTAATTCTACTCTTTAATGATTAGGTTAGAACCAATCGGCATTTTACAAGGCGCGCTCCCCGCCCTACTTTTGACCCGGATAACCGACCCCTTGCCCGGTGGAGGTGTTGAACCCCAACCCAACAAGGAGTGACCATGAGCATCGAATTCATCGGCTATATCGGCGGCCATCACGCCTCAGAAATCCACCCGCGCAGCGGCCCGGTGCTGCAACCCGAGTATGTCGAAACCGTGGCCCGCGCCCACGAGGAGGCAGGTTTCGACCGCGCCCTGGTGGCCTTCCATTCCAACAGCCCGGACAGCACGCTGATTGCCTCCCATGCCGCCAGCGTCACTCGAAAGCTGCAGTTCCTCATCGCCCATCGCCCGGGCTTTGCCCAACCCACACTGGCCGCTCGCCAGTTCGCCACCCTGGATGTATTCAACGGCGGACGCACCGCCGTGCATATCATCACCGGCGGCGACGACCGCGAACTGCGTGCCGACGGCAGCCATATCGGCAAGGACGAGCGCTACGCGCGCACCGACGAATACCTGAGTGTGGTGCGCCAGGAATGGACGAGCGAAACACCCTTTGATTTCGCCGGCACCTACTATCAGGTCGAAGGCGCACACTCCTCGGTGAAATCGCCGCAGCAGCCGCATATTCCGCTGTACTTTGGCGGCTCCTCTGCGGCGGCGATCGCGGTGGCGGGCAAACATGCCGACGTGTATGCGCTCTGGGGTGAAACCTACGAGCAGGTGCGCGAAACCGTGGCCCTGGTGCGCGCGGAAGCGGCCAGGCACGGCCGCACGATTCGCTTCAGTCTGTCGCTGCGGCCGATCCTCGCCGAAACCGAAGAGGCCGCCTGGGCACGTGCCGAAAGCATCTTGCAGCAGGCCACGGCGTTGGCCGAGCAGACTGGCTTTGTGCGCCGCGCCCCCCCGAATGAAGGCTCCCGTCGGTTGCTGGCGGCGGCGGCACAAGGAGCACGGCTGGACAAGCGCTTGTGGACCGGGATCGCCGGCTTGCTCGGCGCGCAGGGGAACTCGACAGCGTTGGTGGGCACGCCTGAACAGGTCGCCGAAGCCTTGCTGGATTACTACGATCTGGGCATTACCACGTTCCTGATCCGTGGGTTTGATCCGCTCAATGACGCGATTGACTACGGCAAGCGCTTGATCCCCCTCACCCGTCAGTTGGTCGCGCAACGAACGCAGCAAGTCGCGTAAGACATAAAGCCCAGGAGGGGCAAGCCCTAATGCCTGTCAGTTAAGGCTTGCGCTGTCACCGTGGGAGGGGCGGTGCGACGATTCGACTTGCTCCCGATGGACTGCGTAGCAGGCCCATTTTTGAGGCCGCTGCGCGGCCTATCGGGAGCAAGCCCCCTCCCACATTTTGTTATCACTTAGCTTAAAGATTAGTTCTTGTAGTCGGTATCGCTGCGTTCCAGCTGCCGGATCAACGCGTTCCAATGCCGCGCCACGCCCGGGCCTTCACCGTTGCTGAACACCTTGGCCTGTTCCTCCACCTTGGCCACCACCTCTGCGGGCGGAAATATCAGTTCTTCATTCCCCGCCGCCTGCGCCGCGATCTGGATATTGCACGCACGCTCCAAGCTTTGCAGTTGCTGGAACGCATGCTCGACACTCACGCCAGCCGTCAGCAGCCCGTGATTACGCAAGATCATCACACTCTTGTCGCCCAGGTCCGCCACCAGCCGCTCGCGCTCGTCCAGGTCCAACGCCACGCCTTCATACCCGTGGTACGCCACGCGCCCGGAGAACGCGATGGAATGCTGGGAAATCGGCAGCAAGCCATTCTTTTGCGCCGACACCGCAATGCCGTCGCGGGTGTGAGTGTGCAACACCGCCTGCAAATCCGGCCGCGCGCCGTGGATCGCGCTATGGATCACGTAGCCGGCGTAGTTGATGCCCAGCCCCGTCGGGTCGTCGACAAGGGTGCCGTCGAGGTCGACCTTGACCAGGTTGGAAGCGCTGATTTCATCGAACAGCAAACCGAAGGCATTGATCAGGAAATGCTCATCCGGCCCCGGCACGCGGGCGGAGAAATGCGTGTAGATGTGGTCGGTCCACTTGTACAGCGCCGCCAGGCGATAGGCCGCGGCCAACTTGACGCGTACCTCCCACTCTTCTGGAGTCACGCGTTGACGAACCGTGTTGGACACGCTGGAGATAGAGGTGACGCTGCTCATGGCAAACTTCCTGGATGGCCTTAAGGACGTCCAGGCAGCCTAGGGGATGCCGAAAAATAATAAAAAGCACATTTTAATCTAAGCTAATTATTATTTTTTTTCATATCATGCCGCCGCTCGGATCTTCTGCAGCGAGGCCGCCACCCACTTGCCGAACGCATCCACCGGCCCCTGCAAGTTGCCCAGGAAGTGCGGATAGATCAGCCACAGATCCATCACCGGCTTGAAATCCTTGAGTGGCATCACCGCCAATTGCTCGCGGTGAGCGCTGCGCTCCAACAAAGGGCGCGGCACCAGGCCCAAGCCCAAGCCATCCGCCACCAGGCCCAGTTGCAGCTCGGTGCCGAAGGTTTCCAGGTTCACGCGCAACGCCAGGCCCTGGTCGGACAAGGTGCGCTGCAAACCGGCGCGAAAACCACAGCCATCAGGGTTGAGAATCCAGCCGCTCTGGTACACATCCGCCAACTTGCCCGGCTTTTTCGGCAGTTGGGCCTTGGCGCACACCACCACCAACTCCATCTTGCCGATGGACTCGCCGACGATGTTGTCAGGGAAGATCTTGCCCGCCGGAAACAACGCGGCCGCGGCATCCAGTTCGCCACGTTCGATCTTGCCGACCAACTGGCTACCCCAGCCGGTGGCGACCTGGGCCCGCAGGTCGGGGTAGTCGCTGCGCAACTGCTTGAGCGCGTCCAGCAACACCACGTCGCCGAGGGTCTGCGGCACGCCCAGGCGCAACACGCCGGTGGGCGGTGCGTCGGTGGCCACCAGTTCGCGCAGGGCATCCATCTCGCGCAAGATCAACCGGCATTGTTCATAAACCCGGGTGCCGATCAGCGTAGGCTTGAGTGGCTTGGTGTTGCGGTCGAACAGCTCCACGCCCAGCGCCTGCTCGAAGTTCTGCACGCGGCGGGTGATGGCCGGCTGGGTCAGTTGCAACGACTCGGCGGCGTGGCTGATGGACTGGCAACGAATCACTTCGACAAAGGCATCGATATCGTCAATTTTCATTTGGGCCGCACATAGAGAAGCGTCATTAAGATGTGTGGGAAGCATAGTTGCAGGCGCGTTGCCTGGATAGCCCAGGCTGTAATCAATAACGTCTAACGCTATTCGGACCAGTTCTAAATTACCTTCAGCTATAAGCTAATCATTAATAAATAGCATATTAAGCTCAGATATTATGCTTATATAAAACCATCACCAGCGACCACAGGATGGAGTTGTCATGACCCAGGCCAAGCACCCCGAGAGACTCAGAGCCTTCATAGGCGCCCTGGCGGAATTGATCGACGGCCACCCTCGCGAAGGCGACTTGCTGCACCGGGGTGGCAAGCTTCTGGCATCCCTGGTCAGCCATGATGACTGGCTCCCTGATGACTTCGCGCAACCCGACCCCGAGCGCTATCAGCAGTTTTTGCTGCATGCCGATTCGCGCCAGCGCTTCAGCATCGTCAGCTTTGTATGGGGGCCGGGGCAAAGTACACCGATTCATGACCATCGGGTGTGGGGGTTGATCGGTATGTTGCGCGGCGCTGAGTATTCCCAGGGGTTCGAACGCGCCGCCGATGGCAGCCTGAAGCCCGCAGGCAAGTCGATTCAATTGGTGCCAGGCCAGGTCGAGGCGGTGTCGCCCAAGGTCGGCGATATTCATCAGGTCAGCAACGCCTACCGTGACCAGGTGTCGATCAGCATTCACGTGTACGGCGCCAACATCGGTGCCGTGCGCCGCGCGGTGTACCAGCCCGACGGCAGCGAGAAGCTGTTTATCTCCGGTTACTCCAACGCCTTCCTCCCGAACATCTGGGATTTGTCCAAAGAAAAGAGCCCTGCCCTATGAGCACCGTATCGACTGCAAGCTTCGCCCGGATTCGCCAGGCGCTGTTGGACCGTGAAGAAGTCGCCCTGATCGACGTGCGTGAAGAAGCGCCGTTTGCCCAAGCCCACCCGTTGTTCGCCGCGAATATCCCATTGTCCAAACTGGAGCTGGAGGTGTATTCGCGTATTCCACGACGCGATACCCCGGTCACCGTCTACGACAATGGCGAAGGCCTGGCCGCCCGCGCCGCCGAGCGCCTGGTTGCGCTGGGCTACACCCAGGTCAGCCTGCTCGACGGTGGCCTCGACGGTTGGCGCCGGGCCGGTGGCGAGCTGTTTATCGACGTGAACGTGCCCAGCAAAGCCTTTGGCGAACTGGTGGAAAGCGAACGCCATACGCCGTCGCTGGCCGCCGAAGACGTGCAGGCCCTGCTCGATAGCCAGGCCGATGTGGTGGTGCTCGACGCACGCCGCTTCGATGAATACCAGACCATGAGCATCCCCACCGGTATCAGCGTACCCGGCGCCGAACTGGTACTGCGCGCCCGCGAGTTGGCCCCCGATCCCGCCACGCGCATCATCGTCAACTGTGCCGGGCGCACCCGCAGCATTATCGGCACCCAGTCGCTGATCAATGCCGGCGTGGCCAACCCGGTCTCGGCCTTGCGTAATGGCACCATCGGCTGGACCTTGGCCGGGCAGAAGCTTGCCCACGGCCAGTCGCGCCGCTTTGCGCCGACCAGCGAAGAGCATCGCCAGGCAGCCGCCCAGGCGGCACGCCGCGTCGCCGACAAGGCTCGCGTCGGCCGCGCCACCTTGGCAGACCTGCACCGCTGGCAGCAGCAACCCGCGCGCACCACTTACCTGTTCGATGTACGTACCCCGGAAGAATTCGAAGCCGGCCATCTACCGGGCGCACGCTCCACGCCGGGTGGCCAGTTGGTGCAGGAAACCGACCATGTCGCCAGCGTCCGCGGGGCGCGGTTGGTACTGGTGGATGACGATGGCGTGCGCGCCAATATGTCTGCATCCTGGCTCGCTCAAATGGGCTGGGAGGTGCATGTGCTGGATGATGTGCAAGCGTCCGATCTCAGCGAACAAGGTGCGTGGGTCGCCCCCGTACCTGCGCCGCCCCAGGCCGAATTGATCAGCCCTCACACCCTCGCCGACTGGTTGGACCAGGGCGATACCGTGGTACTGGATTTCACCGCCAGTGCCAACTACGTCAAACGCCATATTCCGGGGGCCTGGTGGGTGCTGCGCGCACAATTGCCCCAGGCCCTGGCCAAGGTGCCCAGTGCCCAACGCTACGTATTGACCTGTGGCAGCAGCCAATTGGCGCGCCTGGCAGTGGCTGAAGTCGAGGCCATCACCGGCAAGCAAGTGTTCCTGCTGCAAGACGGCACCGCTGGCTGGATCAATGCGCAACTGCCGCTGGAAGAAGGCGAAACCCACCTGGCCTCACCACGTATCGACCGCTATCGCCGACCGTATGAGGGCACCGACAACCCCAAGGAAGCCATGCAGGCGTACCTGGATTGGGAGTTCGGCCTGGTGGCGCAATTGGCGCGTGATGGCACCCATGGGTTCTATGTGATCTGAGCCCACCCTCACTGGGCTTTCGAAATCACATCCGTCATGTACTGATTCAAGTCGCGAAAGTCCTTAACGCCCCAAGCGAACGGCGCAATCTTGACGCCGTTCTCTCGCAAAGTCCTGGGAATCAGGTCGCCATTGGGGCGAAGGATGACCGACGCGACGATAACGCCCGGGTAATCACTGAGGCGCTTCTTGAAAGCGCGGGTGGTGAGATCGGGCGTGGGCGGCGTGCTTTTATTGGCCAGCGGCCCCGTTCCCTTGATATCGGCGCCATGGCACATGGCGCACCTCTGGAAATAGAGGTTCTTGCCATTGGCGTTCTCCGCGCAGGCGAGTGATGTTTGCGCCAGCGCTAAAAGCCCCAGCGAAGCGATGAATAGCGTGTTCAACGGCATGGATATCCTTGTTGTGCGAGTCCTTGGAAAGCTGCGGATTCTGCTTCGGGGCATCCTCGCATGCAAGGCTCACCTCCCTCCATCACACGCCAAGCGTGCCGACAATAAATGCACTTTAAGAATATTTACAAACTAAAATAATCACTTTTTTTAATAATTAACATATAACCAAAAAGAACTTCACAGCAGGTTTTTATGGGAATAACGTTAACTCCTCACCGACCCCTTCTCCAGGCGGAGGTAGCCGAACCCTTATTCTGATCTGCCTGGAGCCTGCATCCCATGGTCTTGACCCTCGTCTTCAAACGCCTGCTGCTGGGCACCGCCTTGACCCTGGGGCTGGCTGGCATAGTCGCCGCCGCCGACCTGCAACCCCTGCGTGTTGCCAACCAGAAATCCACGATCAAGGCGCTCCTGGAAGCCTCCGGCGAAACGCGCAATGTGCCCTACGCCATCCAATGGTCGGAGTTCCCCTCCGCCTCGCCTTTGGGTGAAGCGCTGAATGCCGGCGCCGTGGATGTCGGTGCGCTCGGCGATGCACCGTATGTGTTCGCCCTGGGGGCCGGTGCGTCGCTCAAGGTGGTCAGCATCATCCACGCCGAAGGGCGTAACACCACTGCCCTGCTGGTGCCCAAAGACTCGCCGATCAAGACGGTGGCCGACCTCAAGGGCAAGAAGATCGTCACCGGGCGTGGCTCCATCGGCCATTACCTGGCGATCAAGGCCCTGGCCGGTGCCGGCCTGACCACCCAGGATGTGCAGTTCATTTTCCTGCTGCCCAGTGAGTCCCGCCTGGTGCTGGATAACGGTACGGTCGACGCCTGGGCCACCTGGGATCCCTACACCACCGTGGTCACCTCGCAAAGCCAGGCCCGCGTGCTGGTCAGCGGCAATCGGTTGCTGAGCAATCACCTGTACTTCGCGGCGACCAGCCAGGCGATCGCCGACAAGCGTGTACAACTGGACGACTTTGTCGCTCGCGTCGACCGCGCCTATGCCTGGGCCAACGCGCACCCTGATGCATACGCCGCCGCCCAGGCCAAAATCACCGGCCTGCCGTTGGCCGTGCATGTGGAAGTGGCCAAAGACACGCACCTGAGCCCGGTCGCCATCGACGACTCGGTGATCAGTGGCCTGCAAGCCACGGCCGATACCTATCAGAAAGAGGGCCTGCTCCCCCGACGCATCGACGTCTCCCAGGGGTTCGACAGGAGCTTCAACGCCACCCGTTTCCCCACTTCCCAAGCCTCGCGCTGAGCCAGGAGCCGCACATGAGCAAGCCACGTCAATTCAAGCCACGCCATTTGAAACTGGGCGCCATGGTCCATGGTGTCGGCCACGGCTGGGGCGAATGGCGCCACCCGCAGGCGCAACCCAATGCCAGTACGAATTTCGGCTTCTACCAGCAGCAGACCGCGCTGGCAGAACGTGCCAGGTTCGACTTTGTATTTATCGCCGACAGCCTGCACATTCATGCCAAATCCAGCCCGCATTACCTCAACCGTTTCGAGCCGCTGACCCTCCTCTCGGCACTGGCGGCACAGACCACCCATATCGGTTTGGTGGCGACGGTGACCGTCAGCTACACCGAGCCCTTCCAGGTGGCGCGCCAGTTTGCCTCCCTGGACCATATCAGCGGCGGCCGTGCCGGCTGGAACGTCGTCACCTCGTGGCTCAGCGGCACCGCCGACAACTTCGGCAAAGCCGAGCATCCGCCGCATGCCGTGCGCTACCGCATCGCCAAGGAACACCTCAACGTGGTCAAGGGTCTGTGGGACTCCTGGGAAGATGACGCCTTTGTCTATGACAAGCAGAGCGGCGAGTTTTTCACCCCCGGCAAGCTGCATGCGCTGAACCACAAAGGCGAGTTTTTCTCGGTCAAAGGCCCGCTGAACATCGCCCGCTCGAACCAGGGCCAGCCGGTGATTTTCCAGGCGGGCACCTCGGAAGACGGGCGTAACTTCGCCGCACAGCATGCCGATGCGATTTTTGTACATGTGGAGAGCCTCGAGGAAGGCCTGGCCTATACCCAGGATCTGAAGCGGCGCGCCGAAGGCTTTGGCCGCGATGCCGACAGCCTGGCGATTCTGCCGGGCATCCGCCCGATCATCGGGCGCGATGCCGCCGAGGTGGAAAGCCGCTATCAGCAGGCTGTCGATCTGGTCTCCGTAGAAGACGCCATCGTCGCCCTCGGCCGCCCGTTCAACGACCACGATTTCAGCCAATACCCGCTGGACGCCGCCTTCCCGGAGCTCGGCGACCTGGGTTCCAACAGCCAGAAAGGCGGCTCCGACCGCATCAAGCAATGGGCCAGGGACGAGGGCCTGACCCTGCGCGAAGTGGCGCTGCGCTTCTCACGGCCCAAGCGTGATTTCGTCGGCACTCCGGAGCAAGTTGCCGATGCGATCCAGACCTGGTTCGAGGCCGGTGCCAGCGACGGTTTCATCATCAATTCGCTCCTGCCGGACGGCTTGCAATCCTTCACCGAATGGGTGGTGCCGGTGCTGCAACAACGCGGGTTGTTCCGCACCGAGTACAGCGGCCATACGTTGCGCGACAACCTGGGCCTGCAAGTACCAACCAACCGCTACACCGAAGCCTCGTAGTGAGCGGGCTTGCCCCGCGCTGGGGGGCGCAGCCGCCCCAACAAGGACGCCGTGGTGTTTCAGGAATACCGAGGTGACCGGATTTAGGGCGGCTACGCCCCCCAGCGCGGGGCAAGCCCGCTCACTACAACCATTTCAAGCGAGTACAGACTCATGACTCAAGCGTCCTTGCGTTCCGTGGAAGTCACCCATTTCGATGCCCTGCTCGAGCGTCTCAGCGCCGAGCTGGCCAGCACTGCGCATCGGTTTGATGAAAGCGGCGCCTTCCCCCACGCCAACTTCAAGCTGTTGCACGAGCACGGCCTGGTCGCCCTCACCGTGCCCAAATCCCTGGGCGGTGGCGGCGCCAGCCTGCCCCAGGCGCGCAAGGCCATCAGTGCGATTGCCAAGGGCGAGCCCTCCACCGCGTTGATTCTGGTGATGCAATACCTGCAACACACGCGTCTGCAAGACAGCAAAACCTGGCCCCAGCACCTGCGTGTCCAAGTAGCAGAAGAGGCGGTGCGCAACGGCGCGCTGATCAATGCGTTGCGTGTAGAACCCGACCTGGGCACCCCGGCCCGTGGCGGCCTGCCATCCACCACCGCGGTACGCAGCGCTGACGGCTGGCGCATCAGCGGGCGCAAAATCTACTCCACCGGCAGCCATGGCCTGAGCTGGTTCATCGTGTGGGCGCGCAGTGACGATACCGACCCGCTGGTGGGCGCCTGGCTGGTGCCAAAAAACAGCCCCGGCGTGAGCATCATCGACACCTGGGACCACCTGGGCATGCGCGCCACCTGCAGCCATGAAGTGGTGTTCGACAACGTGCTGGTGCCGTTGGACCACGCGGTCAGCGTCAGCCCCTGGAGCGCGCCGCAACCCGAGCTGGATGGCGAAGGGTTCCGGTGGATGGCGGTGTTGTTGTCGTCGGTGTACGACGCCGTGGCCCAGGCCGCACGGGATTGGCTGGTTACCTGGCTGGAAGAACGCAAGCCATCCAACCTTGGGGCGGCGCTGGCCACCCTGCCACGGTTCCAGGAAACCGTCGGGCATATCGACACGTTGCTGTTCGCCAACCGCAGCCTGCTGGACGCTGCCGCCGAAGGGCACACCCCGGCCGCCAACGCGGCACAATTGAAATACCTGGTGACCCACAACGCGATCCGTGCGGTGGAGCTGGCCATCGAAGCCTCGGGCAACCCCGGCCTTTCACGTCATAGCCCGCTGCAACGGCACTATCGCGACGTGCTGTGCAGCCGCGTCCACACCCCGCAGAACGACGCCGTGCTGCAAGGCGTCGGCAAAGCCGTGTTCGCACAACGTCAGAAGGAACGCACATGAGTCAGGTGATTATCGCCAGCCAGCTGGACGAAGACTTCAACACCGTGATCCGCCAGCGCCTGGTCACGCTGCACCCGCAAGCCCAGGTCATCGGTGTACCGGTCGGCGTGCCCAGCGACCTGCCGCCCCAGGCCAATGTCCTGCTGCTGCGCCCGATCAACGTGCGTGGCTACACCGCCCCCGACACCCCGCCGCCCGGCTGGCCTTACGGCGTTCAGTGGGTGCACCTGGTGTCCTCGGGTATCGACTTCTACCCCCAGTGGCTGTTCAACGGCCCGCCGGTGACCACCTCACGCGGCAGCGCCGCCGATAACCTCGCCGAGTTCGCCCTGGCGGCGATCTTTGCTGCGGCCAAACACTTGCCGGATATCTGGGTGAAGGATGCCCAGTGGCAGTTCACCGCACTGCGTCCTCTCAAGGGCACCACGTTGGGGATCCTGGGGTTTGGTGCGATTGGCGAACGCCTGGCGCAAAAGGCCCTGGCCTTGGGGATCAACGTCGTGGCGCTACGTCAAAGCCAGGCACCGTTCAGTTCGGGCGTGGAAACCGCCAAGGATATCCATGACCTGTTCGCCCGCGCCGATCACCTGGTGGTAGCCGCACCGCTGACCGAAGCCACGCGACATGTCATCAACCGTGAGGTCCTGGGGAGCGCCAAGCCGGGATTGCACCTGATCAACATCGCACGGGGTGGTTTGCTGGATCAGGAGGCACTGCTCGAAGCGCTGGACAACGGTCAGATCGGGCTGGCATCACTGGATGTGACAGAACCGGAGCCGTTGCCGGAGGGTCATCCGCTGTACAGTCATCCGCGGGTGCGCTTATCGCCGCACACCTCGGCGATTTCCACGCGCAGCCAGCATGAGATCGCCGACGCGTTCCTGGCCAATCTGGAGCGTTACCTGGCTCAGCAAGCACTCCACAACCGGGCCAATTAACAACCGCCGGCGAGGCGCTCGCGTAGAAACTCCACCAGCGCCTGCACCGGCCGCGAACTTTGCCGGTGCTGCGGGTACACCGCCGACAGAGTCAGGGGGTCGGGGGCGTACTCATCCAGCAGCGTCACCAGCCGCCCGTCCTTCAAGGCATCGGCGACGATAAAGGTCGGCAGGTAGGTGACGCCCATTCCGGCGATGGCTGTGTCGCGCAGCAGCTCGCCATTATTGACGCGCATACGCCCGCTGACATTCAGCGACTGCAACTTGCCCTTGGCCTGGAAGCGCCACTGCACCTGGCGGCCGTGGCCGTAGGGCAGGCAATCGTGGCCGGCCAGGTCTTCGGGCTTTTGCGGCGTACCGCGCACGGCCAGGTAGTCGGGGCTGGCGCAGTACACACGCTGCACGCTGGCGATGCGCCGAGCGATCAGGGTGGAATCCTCCAGGGTGCCGATGCGCAACACGAGGTCATAACCCTCGCCGATCAGGTCGACGGGGCGGTCGCTCAGGTCGACTTCCACCGAGACGTGCGGGTGACGTTGCAGGAACAGCGGCAGCAGGCAACCCAGGTGCGCCATGGCAAATGACAAGGGCGCACTCAGGCGAATAGTGCCGCGTGGTTCGCTGTTCTGGCCGGCGATGCCCTGCTCCACCTGCTCGACTTCACTGAGCAGGCGCAAGGCGGATTCGTAGTAACTCTGGCCCAGCGGCGTGACGTCGAGGCGGCGGGTGGAGCGGTTGAGCAGACGCACGCCGAGGCGGTCTTCGAGTTGGATCAGGCGGCGGCTGACAAATTGTTTGGACAGGCCCAATTGCTCGGCGGCGGCGGTAAAGCTGCCGGACTCCATGACCTGGCAGAACAGGCGCATGTCTTCGAAGGGGTTCATTGTCGCTTCTCGGTGGACATTTCCGGGTTTATAACACGCCCTGACTGATCATTCCCACGCGCTGCGTGGGAATGCAGCCCTTGGACGCTGCGCGTCCGCAATGCAGGTCGTGACGCGGAGCGACACGGGAGGCATTCCCACGCGGAGCGTGGGAACGATGGGGATGGGTTACTTGGCGGTGAAGGCCGAGTAGCTGTTCATCAGGTTGCGGTAGTTGGGGATGCGTGGCGACAGCAGGTTGGCCAGGCCTTCCATGTCGTTGCGCCAGTCGCGCTGAAGCTCGCAGGCCACGGCGAACCAGTTGACCAGTTGGGCACCGGCGGCGGTCATACGTGCCCAGGCCGCTTGTTGTACGGTTTCGTTGAAGGTGCCGGAGGCATCGGTGACCACGAATACCTCAAAGCCTTCTTCCAGCGCGCACAGGGTCGGGAACGCTACGCACACGTCCGTCACCACACCGGCAATGATGATCTGCTTGCGACCGGTCGCCTTCACTGCCTTGACGAAGTCTTCGTTGTCCCAGGCGTTGATCTGGCCAGGACGGGCGATGTACGGCGCGTCCGGGAACAGTTCTTTCAACTCTGGAACCAGCGGGCCGTTGGGGCCGCTTTCGAAGCTGGTGGTGAGGATGGTCGGCAACTTGAAGAACTTCGCCACATCGGCCAGGGCCAGTACGTTGTTCTTGAATTCGTTGGGCGAGAAATCCTGCACCAGGGAGATCAGGCCGGTCTGGTGATCGACCAACAGTACAACGGCGTCATCTTTGTTCAAACGAGGGCTAGCCATGGTTCAACTCCTTACGGGGGTTTGGGTAATCAGAATGCAAAGCACGAGCAGCCGAACGCACCCCAGAAACCCTGGAAGTCGCTGACCGGCACGCTGGAAAGGCGCGCTTTTTCGTGGCTGTGGGAATGCACGCCGCAGGGGCCGCTGCATTGGTGGACCTGCGCCTGCAACGGTGAACTCGGGCGCCAGTGGCCCGGCACCTTGACCACCGGCGACCAGTCCGGCAGCACCGGCACGCGCGGCGGTGCGTAATCTTCGAAGTCACCGGCGCCGTACACCACCTTGCCGCCGACGACGGTGAGCACCGATTCGATCCACTTGATGGCTTCTTCATCGACGCTGAAAAAGTCGGCGGACAACGCCGCGACGTCCGCCAATTGGCCGACCTTGATCTGCCCCTTCTTGCCTTGCTCGGACGAGAACCAGGCGCTGCCATGGGTGAACAGTTCCAACGCGGTCAGACGCGGCAGGCCCTCGGCATGCAGCGCCAGGCCACCGACGGTGCGGCCGCTGACCATCCAGTACAGCGAGGTCCACGGGTTGTAGCTCGACACCCGCGTGGCGTCGGTGCCCGCGCCTACCGGCACGCCTTCGGCGAGCATGCGCTGGATCGGCGGCGTGGCTTCGGCGGCCTTGGCGCCGTAGCGCTCGACAAAATATTCGCCCTGGAACGCCATGCGGTCCTGGATGGCGATACCGCCACCCAAGGCACGTACACGTTCGATGTTCTGCGGCGTGATGGTTTCGGCATGGTCGAAGAACCACGGCAGGCCATTGAACGGAATATCGCGGTTGACCTTCTCGAAGACGTCGAGCATGCGCGAGATGGATTCGTTATAGGTCGCGTGCAGGCGGAACGGCCAGCGCTGCTCGACCAAGTGGCGCACCACCGGTTCCAGCTCCTGTTCCATGGTCTGCGGCAGGTCGGGACGCGGTTCGAGGAAGTCTTCGAAGTCGGCGGCCGAGAACACCAGCATCTCGCCGGCCCCGTTGTGGCGCAGGTAATCATCGCCCTGGTGCAACTTGACGCTGCCGGTCCAGTTCTTGAAGTCGCTGAGTTCTTCCTTGGGCTTCTGGGTGAACAGGTTGTAGGCGATGCGCACCGTCAACTGTTCGTCCTTGGCCAGTTGCTCGATCACCGCGTAGTCATCGGGGTAGTTCTGGAAACCGCCGCCCGCGTCGATGGCGCTGGTCAGGCCCAGGCGATTGAGTTCATGCATGAACTGGCGGGTGGAGTTGACCTGATATTCCAACGGCAGTTTCGGCCCCTTGGCCAGGGTCGCATACAGAATCATCGCATTGGGCCGGGCCACCAGCATCCCGGTAGGGTTGCCGTGGCTGTCGCGCACAATCTCGCCACCCGGTGGGTTGGGCGTGTCCTTGGTGTACCCGGCCACGCGCAATGCGGCACGGTTGAGCAAGGCGCGGTCGTACAGGTGCAGCACGAACACCGGGGTGTCCGGCGCGGCCTGGTTGAGTTCGTCCAGGGTCGGCATGCGTTTTTCGGCGAACTGGAATTCGTTCCAGCCACCGACCACACGCACCCATTGCGGCGTGGGCGTACGGTCGGCCTGGTCCTTGAGCATGCGCAAGGCATCGGCCAGGGACGGCACACCTTCCCAGCGCAACTCGAGGTTGTAATTGAGCCCGCCACGAATCAAGTGCAGGTGCGAGTCGTTAAGCCCCGGAATGACTGTGCGGCCCTTGAGGTCGATGACCTGGGTGCCGCTGCCACGCAGGGCCATGGCTTCACCATCGGTGCCCACGGCGACGAAGCGCCCCTGGCTGATGGCAACGGCGGTGGCACGCGGGTTTTCACGATCCACGGTGTGGAACTGGCCATTGAACAAAATCAGATCGGCGTTCATAGGGTTTCCTTTACAGAGGCTTCAAGCCAGGGAGCGAACAGGCGGGTGGCCGCCGGCATCAGCAGGTAGACCACCAGCAGAACGATGGTCAGGGTGATCAGGAATGTGGCGACGACGTAGTTGGAGAGCAGCGGATGCAAGCGCAGCACCGGGCCCCAGATGATCGGCACCAGCAGGGTCAGCGGCAGGATCACACACAGGGTGACGACCGCCTGCTTCCAGCGCGGAGGCTTGGCGGCGGTGTCGGCCAGGGGGGAGAACCAGAACTCGTTGGCCGAGCCGACTTCAGTGCGGTCGCCGTCGGCGAGCATCGGTGCGGCCTGGTTGATCAGCTCCTGACGCTCGGGGGAGTCCAGCCAGTGCTTGAGGTCATCGGCCGAGCGATAGCGCAACACGCAGGTGAACAGCGCCAGGGCGTCCTGCTTGCTGCGCACCACATCAACGCCGAGGTGGCCCGGACGCTCACCGGCAATGCGCACAATGCGTCGAAGCCAGGCTTCGTAATCGGCTTCAAGCCCCTTTTTCACGCGGTGTTTGACCACCAGGGTCACGACCTCATCCGGCCCGCCTTGCGCTGTTGAGTCCATCGTGTTTTTCCTCTGGGTACTTGAATATTGGCAGTAGTGTGCAGTGCGCCGATCCGCAAAAATTGCACGTATGTGCTCTGCGCAAGAGATGCTTGCAGCGCTCTACACGGGGGCTGCATTCACCGGTAAGGTAGGCAGGAACCCGCGCCCATCGACCATGGAGATCGATCATGGCTCAACCCGTTGCCACCACCGGAATGCTGTGCCCACAGCGCGAACAGAGGGTCAAACAGTTGATCCTCGCCAATCTGTCCGGGACGCTGGACGTGACGGAACTGGCCCGCGCCTGTGAACTGTCGCGCAGCCATTTCTCCCGGGCCTTCAAGCGCACTACAGGTGTAGCCCCCCAGGAATGGATCCGCCAGCAACGCGTCAAGCAAGCCAAGCGGCTGATCGCCGTCTCCGGCCTGAGCCTGACGCAAATCAGCCAGGAATGCGGGTTCTTCGACCAGGCGCACTTCTGCCACCTGTTCAGCCGTATCGAAGGGGTGAACCCGATGACCTGGCGCAAACTTCAACTGCGCTATCGCGACTACCTCAGGGCGGCTCAGCGGGCAATCGTCAACTGTAGCGGGACAGTCATTCAAAATTCAGCTTCTTAATCAACCTATCGTTAACCAGTAACCTTCTCCTCACACCGAAGCCCTGCATCGTGCAGACCGCTTCTTTTGAGGAGAACATCCCATGCTGACCCTTCGCAAAGCCTCGGAACGCGGCGCCGCCAATCACGGTTGGTTGAAGTCGTTCCACACCTTCTCATTCGCCAATTACTGGAACCCCCAGGAGCAGGGTTTTTCCGACCTGCTGGTGATCAACGATGACCGCGTCGCCGCCGGCAAAGGCTTCGGCCAGCACCCGCACCGCGACATGGAGATTTTCTCCTATGTGCTCGAAGGCGCCCTGGAACACAAGGACACCCTGGGCACCGGTTCGGTGATCCGCCCCGGTGACGTGCAACTGATGAGCGCAGGCAGCGGCGTAGCCCACAGCGAGTTCAACCACAGCCAGAGCCGGGGCGTGCACTTCCTGCAGATCTGGATCGTGCCGGATGTGGTCGGCGCCAAGCCGCGCTATCAGCAAGAGCACTTCAGCGAGGCGCAGAAACGTGGGCGCTTGCAGTTGATCATCTCGCCGGATGGCGCCAAGGGTTCGCTCAACGTGCGCCAGGATGCCCGGGTCTATGCGGGCCTGTTCAACGGTGACGAAAGCGCAACCCTCGATCTGGCGCCGGACCGCTACGCGTACATCCATGTGGCACGTGGCAGCGTCGAGATCAATGGGCAGCGCCTGCAGGAAGGTGACGGCGCACGCATCCGCGATGAACGCCAGATTCGCCTGAGCCAGGGCACTGACGCCGAGGTGCTGGTGTTTGACCTGCGCCCTCAGGAACTGCCGCAGATGCCATGACCGGCCCTGCGATGGCCCGTGAGAACGGGCCATCGTTGGCATCGATAGTCACCATCAGCGCAATGAAGTTCTCTTGAAAAATCCAACGCGTAACATCAAACCCATACCCAGCAGCACCCAAACCCAATACTCGGAGCACACTCTCATGAAACGCCAAATCTTGCTTAGCCTCGCTTTCTCGGTACTCGCCGCCAATGCTTTTGCTCACCCCGTTGTCGCTGAAGGCGGCGCGGATCGCCTGATGGATAGCCGTGTAGCCGAAAGCGGTGCTGACCGCCTGCTGGAACGCCGCGTAGCTGAAGGCGGTGCTGATCGTCTGCAACAACGTGGTCTTGCTGAAGGCGGCGCGGATCGTCTGCAACAACGTGGTCTGGCCGAAGGCGGTGCGGATCGTCTGCAACAACGTGGCCTGGCCGAAGGTGGCGCTGATCGTCTGCAACAACGTGGCCTGGCCGAAGGTGGCGCTGATCGTCTGCAACAACGTGGCCTGGCCGAAGGTGGCGCGGATCGTCTGCAGGAACGTGGCCTGGCCGAAGGTGGCGCTGATCGTCTGCAGGAACGTGGTCTGGCCGAAGGTGGCGCTGATCGTCTGCAAGAGCGTGGCCTGGCCGAAGGTGGTGCCGACCGTCTGCACAGCAACAATGCCTGACCCCGCGCTGTTGGCGGGAACCCCAAACCGGCCTGATCAGCCGGTTTTTTTTCGTCTTCGATTAATGCAGGTTGCGCTCCAGCCAAAGCACCGCCTTGCCGATCTGCTGCCGTGCTTCGATGCGTTCATGCACTTGCTTGACCGTTTCCAACGTGTAATGCCCTTCGATCTCCACCGTCAGCGAGCCCTCCAGCATTGCCGCGAACACCGCGTTCGCCCGTCGTTGCACGGTAGGACCATCGGCCATATGGTCGGCCAGCCGCGGTCGTGTCAAAAACAATGAACCGGCCTCCCCCAGCTCCATCGGATCAAGGTCCGTCAGCGAGCCGGAAACATTGCCGTAGTTGACGATCAAGCCACGGGTACGGCATGCCCTGAAACTGTCGCGCAAGGTGGTTTTACCCAGCGAATCAAATACCACGTCCACCCCGCGCCCATCGGTGGCCTCCAGCACCCGCTCGGCAAATCCGTCATAGGTCCAGGCGTGGTGAGCCCCCCGCTCCAGGGCAATCGCACATTTTTCAGCGGTGCTACCGGTCGTGAACACGGTCGCGCCGAGTCGACGCGCCATCTGCACCAGCCATTGACCGATGCTGCCGGATGCCGCGTGGATCAGGCAGGTATCACCGGCTTTCAGCCGCGCCACATCCTCGATCAGGTAATGGGCGGTGCTCCCTTGAAACATCGCTGCAGCCGCCTGATCGAAAGGGATCGCGGTGGGAATCTGTGCCACTTTGTCGACAGGCACACAGGCGTACTCGGCATAGGCTCCCCAGGCGATACACCAGGCTACGCGGTCACCCACGTGCAAATGGCTGACGTCGGCCCCCACTTCTACCACCACACCCGCGCCTTCCATGCCCAGTGTGCAAGGCAGGCGCACCGGGTAGGTCGCTGACCTGGCGTATTTGCCCTGGCGGGTATGGATATCCATGAAATTGATGCCCGCACAGGCAACCTGCACCAACACATGCCCAGCGATGACCTGGGGTTTGGGTACGTCATGGCGCAGTTGGGCCACTTCAGGGCCGCCGTAGGTGTGCAGGGTGATGGCTTTCATGGGGAACAACTCCGTTTGCAGTAGGAAGCGCCCATGGTAAAAGGACGCTATCAGACTGAAAATTCCCCATCCATTCACAGCCTCCGTGCGGAAATAACCCGATGTTCGACTGGCAGGATCTGTATTACTTCACCGTATTGGCGCGCACCCAGTCGCTGTCGGCGGCCGCGCGGGAGTTGCAGGTGGAACATGCCACCGTCGGGCGCCGCGTCGATGCGTTGGAAAAAGCCCTGGGCGTCAAGCTGGTAGACCGCTTGCCGCGCAGCCGGCCGCTCACTGCGCAGGGCCTGGCGTTGGCGAAACTGGCGGCCGGCATGAACGAAATGGCCACTGACGTCATGCGCCTGTCACGGGTCGCCTCCATCGAAATGGCCGGTACGGTGCGGGTCAGTTGCCCGCCGTCCATCGCGAACCATTGCATCGCCCCCCACATTGCCCGTTTGCGTGCGCAGTACCCCCAGTTGAACCTGGTACTGATGCCGTCTACCCAGGTTGCGGCACTGGACAAGGGCGAGGCCGATATCGCCCTGCGCACCGTGCGACCCGACGAGAACGCGCTGGTGCGGCGCAAGGTCGGTGTGGTGCGCTTCGGGCTGTATGGCTCGCCCGAGCTCCAACAATTGCCAGCGCCGCAGTGGGGCTTCGTCGCCTATGACAGTAGCCGCGACCACCTGCCCCAACAGGCGTGGATGCATCAAGTGCGCGGCCAACGCCCGGTAGTGTTTGCCGCCAGTGAGCTGATTACCCAGCAAATGGCAGCCCGCGCCCGGGTCGGTGCCGTGGTATTGCCGACCCTGGTGGGCGACCACGATCCGTTACTGGTCAGGCTGCCCACGGCCAGCGAAGGTCCGGTGCGCGATATCTGGCTCACGGTGTACCCGGATATGCGCCGCTCACCCTCGGTGAAAGGGGTGATGGAGTTTCTGGTGACGTGTATCGAAGACGAGCCGCAATTGCGCCGTTGAATCACCGCACAACGCCGAGAAATTTCTTGCGATACGCCGCCGGCAACATCCCCACCCGTTGCTGGAACAGGCGGCGAAACGAATTGCTGTCTTCATACCCCACCGCGTAGGTGATGCTTTCGAGGGTCATGCGCGTCGATTCGAGCATCTGCTTGGCCCGCTCCAGGCGCAGGGCCTGCACGTAGGCAATCGGCGTATGGGCGGTCGCCTCCTTGAAGCGCCGCTTGAAATTGCGCACGCCAAACCCAAAGCGCCGCGCCACCTCGTCGATCACCAGCGGCTGGGCAAAGTGCTGCTCCAACCAATGCTGTACCCGCAGAATTTCAACGTCGCCATGGCTCTTGGGCAGCGACCACATGGCATACACCGATTGTTCGGTGCGTACCGTATCGATCAGCAGGTATCGGCTGCACGTGTGGGCCAGTTCCGGCGAACCGAAACGGCGAATCAGGTGCAGCATCAAATCCATTGCCGCACTGGCGCCGCCACAGGTGATCATGCGGTTTTCTTCGCACAGGATCTGCGCCTCATCCAGGCGCACCGTGGCGTAGCGGCGCCGGAATAGCTCGGCAAACGCCCAGTGGGTAGTGGCGCGCAGGTCGCATAGCAAGCCGGTTTCGGCCAGTAGAAAAGCGCCGGTGCACATCGAGGCCAGCACCGCGCCACGCGCATGCTGCTCACGTAGCCAGGGGCCGTAGCTTGGAAACGCCGGCAAGGCGTCTTTCAGGGTAAAGAGAAATCCCGGGATCAATACCAGGTCGGTCTGGGCCACTTGCGCCAGCGAACGGTCCACCTGCAAACGCTGCCCACCCCAGGCCGCCACAGGCTCGCCGTCGAGGGATGCAACAGTGATCTCAAAGGGCGGCGTCTCGGCGAACAGGTTGGCGGCGCTGAGCATTTCCAGGGCCAGGGTGGCACTGGCGGCGGAGCATTGATCGGCCAGAAGCAAGGTGATGTGCATTGAGGGGCCTATTGCGCTTTTCGCATGTAATAAGTCATTTGCGCACCTACCTTAGCCGATCCGACACCTTTACAGTGCCCGCTCCGATCAACTGCCTGGCGTTTTTATGAATCTCTGGTTTCGCTTGTTCCGCATGCTGTGCCGCCGCCCCTGGCGTAACCCTGTGCATGGGCTGGACACCACCGTGGTGCGTATGCGGGTGTGGCCGCTGGACCTGGACCTCAACCGGCATGTCACCAATGGCCGGTATTTTTCCCTGGCGGACGTGGCACGCATGGATTTTGTACTGCGCACCGGCGCCTTTCGCGTGGCCCTGCGCCAAAAAGCCTTGCCGATCGTGGGCGATACCTGGGGCAAGTTCCGCCGCGAGTTGAAACTGTTCGAAGCGTTCGAGGTGCACACCCGCATGCTCGGCTGGGACCACAAGTGGAGCCTGATGGAGCACCGCTTCGTCAGCCAGAGCCGGGTGGTTGGCGTGGTGGTGATGCGCGGGCTGTTCCGCAACGCCAAAGGCACCCTGCCCCCGGCGGATTTCCTGCGTGAACTGGGCCTGGACGAGACCTCACCTGCGATGCCGCAGTGGTTAAGCGACTGGGCAGCCAGCTGTGACGCCATGAGCGTGCAGTTGCGGGGGGAGGAGCAGGTTTGAGCTCACTGGTGCAAAGGCTCAGTCGTCCCTTTTGACCTTCAAATGCCGCGCATACCACGGCCGTTGCGGCACGCGCTTGAACCAGCCCTTGAGCAGGTCTTCATCGGTGCCGAAGGTGATGCGCAGGGCCAGCTTCATGGTTTCCGGGTCCATCTCCATTGAGCGGCCCATTTGCAGCCCTGGCGTGGTGCTGCAGCCGTGGGTATCGGGGCCCAGCCACGGGTCGTCGACTTCGACCCAACGACCTGGGGCAAACCAGGCCACGCCGTTGACTTCGCGGCGGCTCACTTCGCCCGGGTGGAAGCGTTCATGAGCACGGAACCAGTCTTCGATGCGGTCGTCGATCCAGCCGTGGAAATGCCAGAACACCGGGTTGACGTGGGAGGAGAACGGGTCGCCGAGGAAGTCGTTTTCGGGCGCATACCAGCGGGCGGCAAAGTCCGAGGGGTCGCGGGCGAAAGGCACCGGGGCGCCGTTGGACGGATCGCGAGGCACCGAGGCCCAGCGCATGTGCAGCCAGTCATGCAGGCCCAGTTCCATTTCCGAGCCCAACTGGCCCAGGGTCAACTTGGCCAGGTAACGCGGATCGCGGTATTGCGACTCCCACACCTGGAAGTTGCTGTGGTAAGTCTCGGCCGCCTTGATGTCACCGACCCACTGGGTGTAATCGGCATCGTCCGGGGCCGACCAGGCCGGCGGCAGCGCGAAGCCGTCGTGGTTGTCGAAGTAACGCAGGAAACCCAGGCGGTCGCGTTCCAGCGCCGGTTGCGGTTCGGGGAATTGCGGCCATGACGGCAGGTCCTGCATGGAGCGCGCCGTGCCGAGCATATGCCGGTGCATGAAGAAGAAGTCGATGCCCGAGCCGTTGCGGTCCTTGCGCTGGCCTCGCGCATCACGCTCCTGGCCACGCGGGCCGGGCTGCCAGCCGATACCGCGCAGGGCGTCGCGTTTTTCCTCGGAGAGCTTGTGCCATTGGTCACGGGTGGCGTGCCACAGCTGGTGAAACAGGCGATGCTCTGGCGAGATCAACCAGGCCAGCAACGTGGGGTTGAGGCCGATACGCTGACGGGCTTCGGGGAACAGCTGTTTGTGCGCGACAAAACGGTTGTCGCGTTCGGTCAGCGCCAATGGGCGATTGAGGTCGAGGATCTGCCCGGTCAGGGTGCCGCTGCCGGCGTTGCCGAAATCGGCCCAGACTTCATCGAGGGTCATCTTGAATTCATAGGCGGGGACGCCGGCGGGCGAATCGCGGTCGATCAGGCGCCAATAGAGCAAGGCGCCCTCGCCCGTCACCAGATCGCCCAGCACGCGGTAACGCGGCTCGCCTTCGGCGCGCAGGTTGTCGGCGGTGTCCAGGTAACCGCGCAGGCCACGGCCACGAGGGGCGATGTCCAGCAGCAGCGCCAGACCTTGCAACGGCAAGCCCTTGAGGCCGGCATCGCGCCCTTCCAGGCGCAGGCTCCAGACGCCACGCAAGGTATTGGCCAGGTGCTGGCCCTGGGTATCGGCCAGGTCGACCGTGGCTTCGCCGGGGGTGATGGGGAACGCTTCTTCGCGCGTCAACTCACGATGGGCATAAAGGGCCGCCGGCACAGCCGCGCCGGTCAGCGCCAGGCCTGCGATGAACCCACGTCGAGAGATCGTCATTGTCTACCTTAGGAAACGGCTTAATCAGAGCTAGAACGTTTGCAGCCCGGCAAAATTTACCGGCGCATCGCTGGCTCTAAATTTCCCCCGCCATCGCTCGTTCCTCCCTGATAGCAAAGGCCGCAACTGACTGAGATGGCAATGACAAAACCACGTTCGAAAAAGGCGCTGTACATCGGCCTGCCGCTGGTACTGGCGATCGGTGCCGGGGCCGGTTTCCTGGCCTGGGATCACTGGTTCAAGGGCAATGCCGGTTACCCGCTGGAGGTGATCAAGCAGGCCAACGAGATGCAGGACCGTTTGTTGTCTTTCGACAGCCACATCACCGTCCCCCTGGATTTCGGCACCGCCGGCAACGAGGTCGACAAGGATGGCGGCGGCCAGTTCGACCTGGCCAAGGCGGCGCGTGGTCGCTTGTCCGGCGCGGCGCTGACCATTTTCGGCTGGCCGGAAATCTGGAACGGCCCCAACGCGCCTCACAAACCCACCGAGGGCTTTGTCGAAGAAGCGCGCCACGAGCAGGAGGTGCGCTACAAGATCATCTCCGGCATGGTGCGCGACTTTCCCAACCAGGTGGGCATCGCCTACACCCCGGATGATTTCCGGCGCCTGCATGGCGAAGGCAAGTTCGCGATTTTCATCAGCATGCTCAACGCCTACCCGCTGGGCAACGACCTGAACCAGCTGGACCTGTGGACCGCGCGCGGCATGCGCATGTTCGGCTTCAGTTACGTGGGCAACAACGATTGGTCCGACTCTTCGCGCCCATTGCCGTTTTTCAACGATTCGGTGGACGCACTCGAGGGACTGTCGGAGATCGGCAAGCAAGCCGTCCACCGCCTGAATGACCTGGGCGTGATCATTGATGTGTCGCAGATGTCGACCAAAGCCCTGGAGCAAGTGGCACAGACGAGCCGCACGCCGCTGGTGGCCTCCCACTCGGCACCGCGGGCGTTCGTCGACATCCCGCGCAACCTCAGCGACAAAGAGCTGCAATTGATCAAGAACAGCGGCGGCGTGGTGCAGATCGTAGGGTTTTCCGCCTACCTGCGCCCGCTGAGCCAGCCAACCCAGGACAAGCTCAACGCCCTGCGCGCACGCTTCGACCTGCCGCCCCTGCCCAACCTGGCCGTGGCCTTGATGCCCGGCGACGCAATCATTGCCGCATGGCCCGAACAGCGCTTCGGCCAATACGCCAGTGCGCTGTACGCCATCCTCGACGAAGAACCCAAGGCCACCCTCAAGGACCTGGGCGACGCCATCGACTACACCGTGCGCAAGATCGGTATCGATCACGTCGGTCTCGCTTCGGACTTCAACGACGGCGGCGGCATCCAGGGCTGGGAGAACGTCGGCGAAGTGCGCAATGTCACCGCCGAACTGATCCAGCGCGGCTACT
Organism: Pseudomonas palleroniana; assembly: GCF_022836895.1. Lineage (NCBI taxonomy): Bacteria > Pseudomonadati > Pseudomonadota > Gammaproteobacteria > Pseudomonadales > Pseudomonadaceae > Pseudomonas > Pseudomonas palleroniana. The sequence continues at coordinate 4,229,190 of NZ_CP092411.1, forward strand.
CCGAAGCCGATATCGCCAAGCTGTGGGGCGGTAACTTCCTGCGGGTATGGGACCAGGTACAAAAAGCCGCCAAGCCTTTGGCCAACCGTTAATCACCGACGAAGTAAGTCCATGACCAACCGCCGTACTTTTCTCAAGCAGGCCGGCGTACTCGCCGCCGGCCTGCCGCTGCTGCCACAGGCACTGGCAGCGCCAGCCACACCGCTGGCGAACGACCCATGGACGGGACTCAAGCAACTGTTCAACCAGGACCCGGATTACCTGCACTTTTCCAACTTCCTGGTGGCGTCACACCCCAAGCCCGTGCGCGACGCCATCGAGCGCTACCGCATGCAGATCGACCGCAACCCCGGGCTGGCGATGGACTGGGACCTGCAGGAAACCTGGAAGCGCGAAGGCCAGGTCCGCGAATGGGCCGGGCGTTACCTGAACGCCACACCGGCGCAGATCGCCCTGACCGGCAGCACGTCCGAAGGCTTGGCGATGATCTACGGCGGGATCAAGGTACGCGCCGACCAGGAAATCCTGACGACGGTGCACGAGCACTACGCGACCCAGAACAGCCTGGATTTCCGCGTGCAGAAACAAGGCACCCAGGTACGCCGCATCACGCTGTTCGACAACCCCAGCCGCGTGTCCGCAGATGAAGTGCTGGGCAATATCCAGCGCAACCTGCGCCCCAACACCCGCGTACTCGGCATGACCTGGGTGCAATCGGGCAGCGGCGTGAAACTGCCGGTCGGCGAGATCGGCAAACTGGTGGCGGAACACAATCGCAACCGTGACGACCAGGACCGCATTCTGTATGTGATCGATGGCGTACACGGCTTCGGCGTGGAAAACCTCGACTTCCCGGATATGCATTGCGACTTCTTCATCGCCGGCACGCACAAATGGATGTTTGGCCCACGCGGTACCGGCCTGGTCTGCGCCCGCGAAACCGAGAACAAGTACGTCACGCCGATGGTGCCGACCTTCTCCGAAGACACCAACTTCGCCACCACCATGACGCCCGGCGGTTATCACGCCTTCGAGCATCGCTGGGCGGCCGATGAGGCGTTCAAGCTGCACCTGCAACTGGGCAAAGCGCCGGTGCAGGCGCGCATCCATGCCCTCAACAGCGAACTGAAGAACCAGCTGCAGGCTCACCCGCAAATCGAGCTGGTCACACCGCGCAGCCCCGAACTGTCGGCGGGGTTTACGTTCTTCCGGGTCAAGGGCCAGGACAGCGATGCAGTGGCCGCGCACATGCTGAAAAACCGCGTGGTCATCGATGCGGTCGACCGTGATGTCGGCCCGGTGATCCGCACCTCCCCCGGCCTGCTGAACAGCTCGGATGAGATACACCGTTTCATGACCGTGCTGAGCCAGCGGTTGTGACTCTTATTCTTCCTTTGAACGAGGCGTCCCCATGATTGCATTGCGACTCAAACCCTTGACCACGCTGGCGCTGACCGCCCTGTGCAGCACCTTGCTGCCGGGGTTGGCCCAGGCCGCCGCCGCGCAACCCGGCAAAGTGTTCAAGGACTGCAAGGACTGCCCGGAAATGGTGGTACTGCCCGCCGGTACGTTCACCATGGGCACACCGGAAGACGAAGTCGGCCGCGAGCCCGATGAGGGCCCGATGCATGCAGTCACCTTTGCCAAGCCGTTCGCCATGAGCCGCTTCCAGGTCACGGCCGGCGAATGGGACAGCTACGTCCGCCAGACCGGCGTCAAGATCGCCAATGGTGACGACCGCCCTGGTCGTGAATGCATCGCCAGCAAACCGCGCTACCCCCAGGGGCCGCGCCAGCCGGCGGTGTGCATGGACATGGACGACATCAAGGCTTACGTGGCCTGGCTGTCGAAGAAAACCGGCCAGCAATACCACATGGTCAGCGAAGCCCAACGCGAATACGCGGCCCGCGCCGGTTCCACCGGGCCATTCCCCTTCCCGTTCGATGAAGGCAAGGGCTACAGCATCGCCCAGCATGCCAACACCTATGGACCGGCGGACGGCTACAGCTATTCATCGCCGGTGGGCAGCTACCCGCCGAATGCGTTTGGTCTGTATGACATGCACGGCAACGTCTACGAACGGGTCGCCGATTGCGAACACCCCAACTACATCGGCGCCCCAACCGACGGCAGCGCCTGGATGGAGCCGAACTGCGAGTCCTACCAGATCCGCGGCAATGACTGGGGCGAAGCACCGGTATTCTCGCGCTCGGGCAACCGCAACAACATCTACCCGCAGACGCGGGGCGACTGGATCGGGTTTCGCGTAGTGCGTGATCTCTAGCGCACACTCTAATCCCCTGTGGGAGGGGGCTTGCTCCCGATGGCGGTGTATCAGTCACGGTTTCTGAACCTGACACACCGTCATCGGGAGCAAGCCCCCTCCCACAAGTTATCCATCGTCCGCTCTATCGCTTAACTGACTGGCATTAGGGCAAGCCCCCTCCCACACTTGGATCACATGCAAGTTCAGCCCTGCTGCGCCAACCGCTCCAGCCCTTCATGCAACGCCGGGAACAAGCTGTTGTTGAAGTTGTTCCAGCGCAGTTCGAGGATGGTGTCCTGCGGCGATATCTCGGTGTTGAGCACGTCGTGGAAGACTTCACCGGAGTCGATGCCGTTGTCCACGTAGTGGAACGACGCACCGGTCAGGTACAGCGGCTCGCAAGGCTTGGTCTCTTTGGTCGCCCAGTCCACCACCGCCTGGCCACGCGCTCCGTACAACGCATTCCAGGTGGCATAGGCGCCACGGCGCTCATAGGGCGACTCGAGGCGGGTAATGCCGGGGTGGATATTCATGATGCGTCGGGCAAACGGCGCGCCGGGGCGTACCAGCTCATCGAGGATCACCAGCAAACCGTCCAGAACCACGATATCGGCCTTCAACTCCACCAGCGTGTCGTGCAGGCGACGCTCGAAATCCTGCTTGCCGGCGATATGTTCCGCGCTGCCACGCGGCAAGCGACGGTAGGTGGACGGCACACTCAGCAGCAGGTCGTTGACCAGCGTGCCCTGCACACGCAAGTCCGCCGGGTACAGCCACTGGCGGCCAGGCTGGTAGGCAAAGCCATAGTCGCTGACCAGTTGCTGGTCCCGTGGGTTCTGCTCGTCATCGTCATACACCACGCCCACCAGGTTGTAGCGCTGGCCCAGCGGCGTGTCATTGAGGGATCCCACCAGAAACTCCAGCACCGACTTCATGTAGCGCTCGTGGTCCTTGTAGGCCACCGGCTGCCCGGCCTTGTCGGCGGCGGCATTTCTCAGGGACCACACATACACCAGGTTCTTTTTCGTCATTGTTTCGCTCTCGCTGAGGGGACTGCGCAGCGCGTGGATACACGTGCGCCTACAGCACAAGAACGAACCAGCGTCGCGGCAATTTATCCGGCGTGGCCGCCGCCCGGCGCGCCGAGCTAAATCCTTGCGCCGACGCTTCGTTTGTCAGGGGTAAGGGTCTGTGTGCCCAGCCCCTCTTTTCACTCTCCGGGATGTACTTATGACCGACCCCAAACGCGGCGCCTTCAATGGCCTGCTCGCCCTGCTCAGGCCCTTTCGTATGATCGTGACGGTCTCCGTCGCCCTCGGCATGGCGGGCGGCCTGGCCATTACCCTGCTGCTGGCCACCATCAACAATGCCCTGCACTCGGCCAACGGCATGACCCAGGGCGTGGTGCTGACCTTTGCAGCGCTGTGCGTGGTGGCGCTGGTCAGTTCGATCATCTCGGACATCGGCACCAACTACGTCGGGCAGCGCATCATTGCCGCCCTGCGCAAAGACCTCGGCGAGAAGGTGCTGTCGGCGCCCATCGGGCAGATCGAACGCTACCGTTCCCACCGGCTGATCCCAGTGCTGACCCACGATGTCGACACCATCAGCGACTTTTCCTTTGCATTCACCCCGCTGGCCATCGCCGCCACGGTCACCCTCGGTTGCCTGGGCTACCTGGCCTACCTGTCGGTGCCGATGTTCCTGATGATGGTGGTGGCGATCATCATCGGCAGCGCCGTGCAGTTCATTGCCGGCGGCAAAGGCATCCAGGGTTTCGACCTGGCGCGCAGCCATGAGGATGAATTGCAGCGTTACTACAACGCGATTGCCTCCGGCGCCAAGGAGCTGCGCATGCACCGCCCACGGCGTTTTCGCATGAACACCCACCGCATCCAGGAAACCGCCGACCGCATCAGCGACATCCAGGTGCGCTCGGTCAACATCTACATCCTGGCCAAGACCTTCGGCTCGATGCTGTTCTTCGTGGTCATCGGCCTGGCCCTGGCGATGCAGGCATACAACCCCAACCCGGACCCCACGGTGATCACCGGTTTCGTGCTGGTGCTGCTGTACATGAAAGGCCCCCTGGAACATCTGCTGGGTTACCTACCGGTGGTGGGCAAGGCGAAGATCGCCTTTGGCCGTATCAGTGAATTGTCCGAGCGTTTCTCGTCGCCCGAGCCGCACCTGCTGATGGACGACAGCGAGGCGCCCAAACCGATGGTCAACAGCCTGGAGCTGCGCAATGTGAGCTACAGCCCGCCGGCGGTCGAGGGTAGCGCGCCGTTTCACCTGGGGCCGATCAACCTGAGCATCAAGCAAGGCGATATCGTGTTTATCGTCGGCGAAAACGGCAGCGGCAAGACCACCCTGATCAAACTGCTGCTGGGTTTGTACACCCCGCAGTCGGGCGAAATCCGCCTCAATGACGAGACCGTGACCGACCCCGAGCGCGACGATTATCGCCAGCTGTTCACCACGATCTTCTCCGACTATTACCTGTTCGATGACCTGGTGCAGGGCAGCGCCACGCAGTCGCTGGACAGTGCCGCCAAATACCTGGAGCGCCTGGAAATCGCGCACAAGGTCAGCGTCAAGGATGGCGTGTTCAGCACCACCGACCTGTCCACCGGCCAGCGCAAGCGCCTGGCCCTGGTCAACGCCTGGCTGGAGGAGCGCCCGGTACTGGTGTTCGACGAATGGGCCGCCGACCAGGACCCGGCGTTCCGCCGGATCTTCTACACCGAGCTGCTGCCGGACCTCAAGCGCCTGGGCAAAACCATCATCGTGATCAGCCACGACGACCGTTATTTCGATATCGCCGACCAGTTGGTGCGCTTGCGTGCCGGCCAGGTGGTGCACGCGCTGGAACCGGCGTGAATTTTGTTTTCCGGTTTTCTGAGGTAGGAACGTCTCACTAGTGGTAATGAGAACCAGCCTCAATTAACACCTAGAATTTGCCCACTTAAAACCTAGAAGAGAAAGCATCCATGCCAGCACGACTCGGCCTCAGCCCACTGAGCAAGGCGTTAACCATGCGCCGGGCCCTGAACATCAACCTTCTTCCAAGCGCCTTGGCCCTGGCAGTATCGTTGCCGATCGCAGGCTATGTGCAGGCTCAGGAGATCGAGTTGAATATTCCTGCCCAGGCGCTGGGGAGCGCACTGCAGGAATTCGGGCGCCAGGCCAACGTGCAGGTGTTGTACAGCCCCAGCGACGTGCAGGGCAAAAACAGCCGTACGATCAAGGGCAAGATGGCGCCACAGCAAGCCATCGACCAGTTGCTGGCGGGCACATCGACCACCCACAGCCTCAACGGCAATGCGTTGACCGTTGCCGCCGCCGGCGACACCACCGCCCTGGAGCTGAGCCCCACCCAGGTCAATGGTAACGTGCTGGGCAATATTACCGAGGGCTCCGGTTCCTACACCCCAGGCACCATCGCCACCGCGACGCGCCTGACCCTCACGCCACGCCAGACCCCACAGTCGATCACCGTGGTCACCCGCCAGCACATCGAAGACTTCGGCCTCAACAACGTCGATGACGTGATGCGCCACACCCCGGGCATCACCGTGTCGGCCTATGACACCGACCGTACCAACTACTACTCCCGGGGTTTCTCGGTCAACAGTTTCCAGTACGACGGCATTCCGTCCAGCGTGCGCAACGTCGGCTACTCGGCGGGCAATACCCTGAGCGACATGGCGATCTATGACCGTATCGAAATCCTCAAGGGCGCCACCGGCCTGCTCAACGGCGCAGGCTCCCTGGGTGCGACCATCAACCTGATCCGCAAGAAGCCCACCGCCGACTTCAAGGGCCATGTGACCGTGGGTGCAGGCTCGTGGGACAACTATCGCAGTGAAGTCGATGTCAGCGGCCCCTTGACCGAGAGCGGCAACGTGCGTGGCCGGGCGGTGGCGGCGTACCAGGACAAGAAGTCCTTCATGGACCACTACTCGCGCAAGACCGAAACCTACTACGGCATCACCGAATTCGACCTGTCCCCGGACACCATGCTGACCGTCGGCTTCGACTACCAGGACAACATTCCGAAAGGTTCCAGCTGGTCCGGCGCGTTCCCGCTGGTCAACTCCAACGGCAGCATCAACAAGATGCCGCGCTCCTACAACAACGGCACCACCTGGAGTTCATGGGAGCAGAACACCCGTACCGCCTTCGCCATGCTCGAGCATGACCTGGGTGACGGCTGGGTGACCAAACTGCAACTGGACCACAAGATCAACGGCTACCACGCTGACCTTGCATCGATTCAGTTCGTCCAGCCGGCTGCCGATGGCACCGCCGAGATCAACGGACAGAAATACACGGGTGAAACCAAAAGCACCTCGGCCGATCTTTATGCCACCGGGCCGTTCAGCCTCTTTGGTCGTGAACATGAATTGGTGGTGGGCGGCTCGATCGGTACTTCGCGCTGGCAGGGCAAAGGTTACTGGTCGCCGGAATGGCCGCAGGGCAACAAAGTCGATTTCTACAACTGGAACGGCAAGCTCGGCAGGCCAATCTACGGGCCGGTGCAGCAGTACATCGACGACACTATCCGCCAGAACGGCTACTACGTGACCACACGCTTGAACGTGATCGATGACCTGAACGTGATCCTCGGCGGGCGCGTGGCCAACTACCATGTCACCGGCAACAACCCTTCGTACAAGGAAACCGGGCGGTTCATCCCTTACGCCGGGGTGATCTACGACCTCAACGACAACTTCTCCGCGTACGCCAGCTACACCGATATTTTCCAGCCCCAGGAAAGCACCTATAAGGACCGCGACAGCAAACTGCTGGACCCGGACGAAGGGCAAAACTACGAGCTGGGCCTCAAGGGTGAGTTCTTCGACGGCCGCCTGAACACCAGCATCGCCTACTTCGAAGTGCACGAGACCAACCGGCCGATCTCGGACGACGCCTACAACAACCAAACGCCAACCCCGAACAACTACGCGTTCAAGAGCTCCAAGGCGGTCACCAAGGGGTATGAGGCAGAGATTTCCGGTGAGCTGAGCCCGGGCTGGCAAGTCCAGGGCGGCTACACCCACAAGATCGTGCGTGACGACGACGGCAAGAAAATCTCCACCTTCGAACCCGAGCACCAGGTCAACCTGAACACCACCTACAAGCTCAAGGGCGACCTCGACAAGTTCACCATCGGTGGTGGCGTGCGCTGGCAGACCAAGGGCTGGCAAGAGGTCTGGAACCAACCCCTCAACCAGAACCAGGACATTACCCAGGAATCCTACTGGCTGGTGGACCTGATGACCCGCTACCAGGTCACCAAGAACCTGTCGGCGACCGTCAACTTCAACAATATCTTCGACAAGTCCTACTACACCAACGTGGGCTTCTATAACTCGGCCGCCTACGGTGAGCCGCGTAACGTGATGGTCAGCACCCGCTGGGACTTCTGACCTGAGCCCTTGACCACCCAGCGTGGTCGAACAAACGCCCGATGAGAGCCCTGCTTTCATCGGGCGTTTTTTTATACCTGCCCCCTTGCGACCGCACCTTGTGCGGGCTTGCCCTACTGCCAATCAGTTAAGCGATAGAACGAACGATGGACAACCTGTGGGAGGGGGCTTGCTCCCGATGGCGGTGTGTCAGGCTCAGAACCGTGACTGACACACCGCCATCGGGAGCAAGCCCCCTCCCACAGTAACCGCGTTAAGCCTTAACTGACTGGCATTTGGGCTTACCCCGCTCGCTACATGGCGGCCACCAGGCTGCTGATGAACGCGGCGCTGTCGATGATGCCGTCATGGTCGGTATCGATCATCACCGAACGCTCGATGCGCCCCTGGCCGATCACCGTCGCCATGTTCTGCTCGATCAGGTCCTTGAAGCGCCCTGCCCGGCTCATGGACGCCCACCAGCAACTCACGGGGGCCTTGATCGGCTTGAAGTCGGATGCCGTCATGCGTTCGCTCAAGGCCCGGTCAACCTCCCAGGAGATCTGCGCCTCATTGCCACGCAGCAACTCCTCCTTGATCGCCGTGAAGGCTTCGCCCAGGGTCTGTTCGGCCCAGGCGACGAACACCGACCACTGCTGGTCCTCAGCCTCGCGCTGACACGCCTGCCAGGCGTCCTGGATCTGTTCGGCAAAGGCCGGGAACATCACCCCGAGCAAGGCCGCACGTCGCTCGTTGGCCGAGACCTCGCGATCATCCTGCGTCACCACCGCATCCCAATACGGCTTGAGCCACTGCGGCGGTGCCGAGTCGATCCAGCCGACAAACTCAACCTCGCGCCCGGCCTGCTCCAGGCCATAGGCGACTTCCATCGCCATATTGCCACCCAGCGACCAGCCTGCCAGGCGGAAGGCGCCCTGGGGCCGCGCCGCCAACAGCTGCGCCGTGTAATCCTCGACCATCGCCTGCCACGGCGGCACCGCCGTACCGGCTTCGGCCAGTGCACGGCAGATCACCCCGAATACCGGACGCTGCTCCCTGAGTGCCAGGGCAATCGCGGTGTAGCAATGCACCGAGCCGAAGCTTGGGTGGAACATGAACAGCGGTGTGCCTTGCGTCTGGCTGTTGAGCTTGACGATCAGCGAGCGACGCGTGTCGCCCTGCAAGCAGTTGACCTGGCCGCGCACGGTCGGGTTGAGCATCAGTTGGCTGATGGACAAATCGACCTCGCTGAGCTTGCGGATCCGCTCCTTGAGCATCAGCACCAATAACGAATGGCCGCCCAGCTCGAAGAAGTTGTCGTTCAGCCCAACCCGCTCCACACCCAGCACGTCGCTCCAGATCGCCGCCACCTGCTGCTCCAGTTCGGTCTGGGGCGCCTGATAGCGCTCGGCGCCCTGGGCCTGGGGCTTGGGCAAAGCCTTGCGATCCAGCTTGCCGTTGGGACTCAACGGCATCTGGCTCAGGACCACCCACTGCGCCGGCACCATGTAGTCCGGCAACTGCGCGCCCAGATGGGCCATGACTGCGGCCTTCCAGTCGTCCTCTGGCTGTTGCAGCACCACATAACCCACCAGGTAAGCCGCATCCACCGCCAGCACCGCCGCTTCACGAATACTCGCGTGCTCCAGCAGGCGCGCCTCGATTTCTCCCAGCTCGATACGCAAGCCGCGGAGCTTCACCTGGTGGTCGATGCGCCCGGCGTATTCGATCACGCCGTCGTCGCGATAACGCGCCAGGTCACCGGTGCGATACAGCCGCTCGCCGCTGCCGAACGGGTCAGTCACAAAGCGCTCGGCGGTCAACCCCGGACGGCGGTGATAACCCCGCGCCAGGCCCTTGCCGCCCAGGTACAACTCGCCCAACACGCCCACCGGCGCCGGCTCCAGGTTGCCGTCCAGCACGTAGCAAGCGAGGTTGGCGATCGGTCGACCGATCGGGACGGCGTCGCGACCCTCCTCCACACAGGTCCAGTGGGTCACGTCGATAGCCGCTTCGGTGGGGCCATACAGGTTGTACAACGCTGCATCCGGCAGCTTGGCAAACACTTGCTGCTGGGCATCCGCAGGCAAGGCTTCACCACTGCACACAATGCGTTGCAGGCTATGGCACGAGGTAACCGCCGCGTCCTGCAGGAACGCCTGCAACATCGATGGCACGAAGTGCAACGTGGTGATGGTCTCGGCGTTGATCAACTTGACCAGCCGGGCCGGGTCACGGTGATCCCCCGGCGCCGCCACGACCAGGCGCGCGCCGGTCATCAACGGCCAGAAGAACTCCCACACCGACACGTCGAAGCTGAACGGGGTTTTCTGCAGCACACTGTCACCGGCATCCAGGCCATAGGCTTGCTGCATCCAGCACAACCGGTTGGTCAGGGCGTTGTGGCGATTGCCGGCGCCCTTGGGTTGGCCGGTGGAACCGGAGGTGTAGATGACATAGGCAAGGTTTTCGCCATCGACCGCAATGCCTGGGTTGTGCTCGGCATAGTCCGCCAGCCAGGCGTCACCCGGCTCCAGCACCAGGTGTTGGACGCCCTGGGGGATCGGCAATTGCGCCAGCAGGTGACCCTGGGTCAACAACAAGGCCACGCCGCTGTCTTCGAGCATGTAGGCCAGCCGGTCACGCGGGTATTCCGGGTCCAGCGGGACGTAGGCGCCGCCGGCCTTGAGCACCGCCAACAGGCCCACCACCATTTCCAGCGAACGCTCCAGCGCCAGCCCGACCAGCACGTCCGGCCCGACACCCTCTGCGATCAAGCGATGGGCCAGACGGTTGGCCCGCGCATTCAACTCGGCGTAGCTCAGGCACTGCCCGCCAAACACCACGGCCGGCGCCTGCGGCGTACGCACCACCTGTGCCTCGATCCATTGATGCACCGCCTGATCCAGCGGATAAGTCTCGGCCGTGGCGTTCCACCCCAGCAGCACTTGCTCGCGCTCGACGCGGGCCAGTGAAGGCAATGCGCCAAGGCGCTGCGAGGCATCGCCGGCCAGTGCTTGCAGTAATTGCCGGAAGTGCTCGGCCAGGCGCTGAATGTGCGGTGCGCTGAAGCACTGGCGGTTGTAATTGAACTCCAGGCCCAAGGTATCGCCAATCGCCAGCAGCACGGTCAGTGGATAGTGGGTCTGCTCCAGGCTGTGCACCGCACCAAAGCTCAGGCCCGACGGCGCGCTCTGCTCCAGCGCCTCGGACACCGGGTAGTTTTCGAACACCAGGATACTGTCGAACAACGCCTCGCCGCCCAACCCGGCCCAGCGCTGGATGTCGAACAACGGCGTGTGCTCCTGCTCACGCAAGCGCACGTTCTGTGCCTGCACCTGTTGCAGCCACTGGCTGACCGTCCATTGCGCATCCGGCGTCGCCACCACCGGCAGGGTGTTGATGAACAAGCCGACTTGCTGCTCGATGCCGCGCAGTTCCGCCGGGCGCCCGGCCACGGTGGCACCGAAGGCGACCGTGGCCTGCCCGGTGTGATGCTGCAGCAGCAATAGCCAAGCGCCTTGCACCAAGGTATTGAGCGTCACTTTGTTGCGCTGGGCGAAGGTTTTCAGCTGTTCGGTTTGCGCGGCATCCAGGCTCAGGCGGTACTCGCCGTTGGCCCCAGGTTGCGCGTCGCGCACCTCACGGGCCAGGCGGGTTGGCTCACGCAGGTTTGCCAGCTGGTCTTTCCAGAACGCTTCGCTGACCGCCTTGTCCTGTGCCTGCAACCAGGCGATGTAGTCGCGGTAACGCCCGGTCGGCGCCGGCAACGCTTCACCGGCGTACTGCTGCAACACTTCGCCGAACAGCTGCGAACCGCTCCAGCCGTCCATCAGCATATGGTGGTTGGTGTAGATCAGGTGATAACTCGACGCTGCGGTACGCACCACCGACAAGCTCAACAACGGCGCCTGCTCCAGCACAAAACCCTGGGTCCTGGCGGCCTGCGCCCTGTCATCCAGCGCCTGGGCGCTATCTGCCCGCTCGCGCCAATCGAGTTCGGCAAACGGCAGGCGGGCCTGTTTATAGACCACCTGCAAGGGTTGCTCAAGCTCGGTCTGCCAGAGGAAACCACTGCGCAGGATCTCGTGACGGTCGACCGCCGCCTGCCACGCCTGGCGAAAACGCGGGACGTCCAGGCCCTGCACATCGATACGCATCTGGTTGATGTAATCCCCAGACCCTGCGCCATACAACGACTGGAACAACATGCCTTGCTGCATGGGCGACAGCGGATACAGGTCTTCGACCTCACTGACATTCAGCGGCAAGGCATCCAGTTGCGCTTGCGACAACCGCGCCAAGGGGAAGTCCGATGGCGTCACGCCCCGGCTGGCCGGCTCACAACAGTGATCAATCAGCGCCTTGAGTTGCGCGGCGTAATCGTCGGCCAGTTGCTGCACGGTGGCTTCGTCAAACATGGCCTGGCTGAAACTCCAGTTCAACTTCAGCTCGCCGCCGTAGACCTGGCCGTTGATCTCCAGCCAGTTGCCCAGGGGTGCATCGGGGCTTTGCTCGGCACCGCTGGCGTCACCGGAGGGCGCGAACAGCCCCTCTTGCTCGCCGCTGTCGAAACTGCCGTCGAACTGCCCCAGGTAGTTGAAGGTAATGCGTGGGCGCGGCAAGGCGGCCAGCGCCTGTTGTGCCTCGGGATTGCCCAGGTAGCGCAGCGCGCCGAACCCCAGGCCCTTGTCGGGCACCGCGCGCAGTTGCTCCTTGATCTGTTTGAGGGACGCGGCCAGGGAGTCCGCCGGCACCAGTTGCAGCGGATAGAGGCTGGTGAACCAACCGACCGTACGGGTCAGGTCGATCTCGTCGAACAGGTCTTCGCGCCCATGGCCCTCCAGGCGGATCAACATCGACGCCTCACCCGTCCAGCGCACGATGACTCGGGCCAGGGCCGTCAGCAGCAGGTCGTTGATCTGGGTACGGTAGGCACTCGGTGCGTCTTGCAACAAACGACGGGTATCGCTCGCGTCCAGTTGGGTGCTCACGCTCAGGGCCAGGCGGTTGCTCAAGCTGGCGTGCGGGTCGGCCACCGGCAAATCGGTAGGGCTGCCCTGCAACTGCGTTTGCCACCAGCCCAGCTCCTGCTCCAGCGCCGCGCTGCGCGCATAGGTTTGTAGGCGTTCGGCCCAGGCGCGGGTGGCGCTGGTCTTGGCCGGCAAGACCACTGGGGCACCTTGGGCGAGCTGCTGATAGGCGCGTTGCAGGTCTTCCAGCAGGATGCGCCAGGACACGCCGTCCACCACCAAATGGTGGATCACCAGCAGCAAACGCTGGGAGCCGTCGGGCAATTGCGCCAGCACCGCACGCAGCAAGGGGCCGGTCGCCAGATCAAGGCTGCGCTGGGCCTCGTCGCCCAGGGCGTCGAGCTCCTCGACCTGGTTCAGCGACGTCTGCCACAACAGCTGGTCCGCCTGATGCAGCTGCGGCCCGCGATACGTCGCGTTCCAGCCCGCCGCGCCCTCGACGAATGCCGTGCGCAGGGCATCGTGGTGCACGATCAGCGCCTGCACGGCCGCGACCAGCAGCGACGCCTGCAACGGCTGGTGGGGGTGCAGCACTACGGACTGGTTCCAGTGGTGACGCTGGGGGATCTCATCGGCAAAAAACGCCTGTTGCACCGGCAGCAGCAACAACGCGCCGGTCTGCGCCGACTGGTCCAACTGCACCGCGCCCTCGCCTTCACGGGCCACGGCAGCCAGGCTCTGCACGGTCTGGTGCTGGAACAGGTCCTTGGGCGTGAACCGCACACCGGCCTGGCGCGCGCGGCTGACCACCTGGATCGAAATGATCGAGTCACCGCCCAGTTCGAAGAAGTTGTCGTGCAGCCCCACCTGCGGCAAGCGCAGCACATCGGCCCAGATCGCGGCGATCTGCTGCTCCAGCTTGCTCTGGGGCGCCACATACACCTGCTGCAACTGGCTCACATCCGGCTTCGGCAGGCCCTTGCGGTCGAGTTTGCCGTTAGGCGTCAGCGGCATGCGTTCGAGGAACAGCAGATGCGTGGGCACCATGTAGTCCGGCAGGCGGGTTTTCAAGGCGCGACGCAGGGCTTCGCGGCCGTTGGACTGGGCCACGGCGTCGTCCAGCAGGGTCGGGTCCAGGGGCACCACATAGGCCACCAGTTGCTTGCCGGTCGGGCCTTCCTGGGCCACCACCACGGTTTCACCCACGCTGTCCTGCTCGCGCAGGCGCGCTTCGATTTCACCCAGTTCGATGCGGAAACCACGGATCTTCACTTGATGGTCGACACGCCCCAGGTAATCCACCACGCCGTCCGGGCGCCCTCGGGTCAGGTCACCGCTGCGGTACACGCGGCTGCCGGGCTTGCCGAACGGGTCCGGCACAAAACGCTCGGCGGTCAGCGCCGGACGCTCCAGGTAACCCCGCGCCACGCCCTCGCCGCCCAGGTACAACTCACCGGCCACGCCGATGGGTTGCAGGTTCAACTGCGCATCGAGCACGTAGCCGCTGCGGTTGCCCAGCAGCGTGCCGATCGGCGCATACACCGCCCCGCACGGGTCGCCTTTGCGGGCTTTCCACAGCAGCGGCGTGACCACGGTTTCCGTCGGGCCGTAGCCATTGAACAGGTAGGTCGGACGCAGTGCGCGCCAGGCCAGGTCATAGCTCGCCTGGGCCACCGCATCACCGCCGAAGCAATACACGCGCACGGCCGGCGGGTTGCCGTCACGTTCGGCATGCTCGGCCAGCTGTTGCAGGTACACCGGCGGGAATACCGCCATGGTCACCTTGTGACGGTGCATCTGTTCGTAGGTGTATTCCGGCAGCCATAGGCTGTCGTCGCGGATCAGCACGCTGGCGCCGTTGATCAGCGGGTGCATCCAGCCTTCGTGGGAGCCGTCGAAGGCGAAAGACATGAAATGCAGCTCGCAATCGCTCGGCCCGGTTTCATAGCGCTCGCCGGTGGCGATGATGTGCGCCACCAACGGCCCATGGGACACCGCCACGCCCTTGGGCAGGCCGGTGGAGCCGGAGGTGTAGATCACGTAGGCCAGGTTGTCGCCGTATAGCGACATTTGCGGCGCAAGGTCGCTATAACCCGACCACACCGACACCTCATCGATCGCCAGGGCTTGCAAACCCTCGGGAATCGGCAAGCGTTGCTGCACCGCTGAATGGGTCAGCAACAGCTGGGAGCGGCTGTCCTGCATCATGTACATCAGGCGATCGCGTGGGTACTCGATATCCAGCGGCACATATACGCCACCGGCCTTGAGCACCGCCAGGAAGGCCACCATGATCTCGGCACTGCGCGGCATGGCGATGGCCACGCGCACTTCAGGGCCGACACCACGGGCGATCAGCGCATGGGCCAGGCGGTTGGCCTGGCGGTCAAGCTCGCCATAACTCAGGGTTTGCGTATCGAACTTCACGGCGACGGCGTCGGGGTTCTCCCGGGCGCGGTCGGCGAACAACTCATGCACCAGGCGCTCGGCCGAGAAGCCGGAATCGGTGCAGTTCCAGCGTTCGAGAATCTGCTGCTGCTCGGCAGCATCCAGCAACGGCAGTTGGCTCAGGGGTTGCGCAGGGTTGGCGACCATGCCTTGCAACAGGTTCTGCCAATGCCGGGCCATGCGTTGCACGGTGGCGGCTTCGAACAGGTCCTGGGCGTACCCCAAGGTCGCCCAGATACCTTCGGTAGACTCCTGGATATCGAGGTCCAGATCAAAGTGGGCGGTCTTGCTTTCCCACTCCAGGCCTTCAACCCGCAGGCGTGGCAGTTGCTGCTGCACCTGCGCCTGGCCGACATCGGTCTGGTGGTTGAACATCACCTGGAACAGCGGATTGTGACTGAGGCTGCGCTCCGGCTGCAGGGCTTCGACCAGTTGCTCGAACGGCAAATCCTGGTGCGACTGAGCCTCCAGCGCCCGCTGGCGGGTATGTTGCAGCAACTGCTCGACACTCATCTGGCCGTGCAGATCGGCCTTGAGCACCTGGGTGTTGACGAAGAAACCGATCAGGTGTTCGGTCTCGCTGCGGTTGCGGTTGGCGATCGGTACGCCGACGCGAATCTCTTCCTGGCCACTGTAGCGGTGCAACAGGGTCTGGAACGACGCCAGCAACAGCATGAACAGCGTGACGCCTTGTTGCTGGGCCAACGCCTTGAGCTCCACCGTCAAAGCCGGCGCCAGCTCAATGGCCAGGCGCGCACCGCGATGGCTTTGCACCGCCGGGCGCGGGTGGTCGAACGGCAACTCCAGCACGTTTTGCTCACCGCCGAGCACGTCGCGCCAGTACGCCAACTGACGCTGCTTCTCGCCGGCATCCATCCACTGGCGCTGCCACACGGCATAGTCGGCGTACTGGATCGGCAACGCCGGCAGTTGCAAGTCCTGGCCCTGGCTGTAAGCGGCATACAACTGCACCAGTTCCTCGACCATCAACTGCATCGACCAGCCATCGGAGACGATGTGATGCTGCACCAGCACCAACACATGTTCGTCCGCCGCCAGGCGCAACAAGGTCACGCGCAACAATGGGCCTTGTTGCAGATCGAACGGCTGGGCGATCTCTGCCTCGACCCGCGCCTTGAGCTGGGTTTCATCGATATCCACCCGGGTGATGGGCAACCTCGCAAACGCCTCGATCACCTGCACCGCGCCCGCATGCTCCTGGCGGATATGGGTACGCAGGCTTTCGTGTCGGGCCAGCAGCGTGTCAAAGCTGCGTTGCAGCGCGGCGTGGTCCAACTGCCCGTGCAAACGCAGTGCGCTGGGGATGTGATAAGCCGCGCTGTGGGGCTCCAACTGCCAGAGAAACCACTGGCGTTCCTGGGCGTACGACAGCGGCAACGGCTGTTCGCGACCGGCCGGCAACAAGGCCGGAGCCGTTGGCGCGCTGTTGTCCTGGACCTGCATCGCGGCCACGAAAGCTTCCAGGCGCGGGTGTTCGAAGAGCGCCTTGAGCGGCACTTCCAGGCCCAGTGCCTGGCGAATACGCGATACCACCTGCATTGCCAGCAGCGAATGCCCGCCCAGTTCAAAGAAGTGCTGGTTCAAACCGACCCGCTCGACACCCAGGATATCCGCCCAGATTGCCGCGACTTGCTGCTGCAACGCGCTGACCGGCGCCAGCCATGCCTGCTGCAGCGGGCTGCCGTCCGGCTTGGGCAGCGCCTGGCGGTCCAGCTTGCCGTTGGGGTTGAGGGGCATGCGGTCGAGGAAGATCAGGTGCGCGGGCACCATGTAGTCCGGCAGATGCTCACGCAGGGTCTGCATCAATAGCTCGCCCGCCGCCACGCGCTCGGCGTCGGACAACGGCTGCGTCGGCACCAGATAGGCCAACAGTTGGTTGTCGACCGCCAGCAACAGCGCTTCGCGCACGCTGTCCTGGGCCAGCAGCAAGGCCTCGATCTCCCCCAGTTCAATACGGAAACCGCGGATTTTCACTTGGTGGTCGACACGCCCGACGTACTCGACCACACCGTCGGCGCGATAACGCGCCAGGTCGCCACTGCGATACAGGCGCTCGCCGGCGGCGCTGAACGGGTCGGCGACAAAGCGCTCGGCGGTCAGGCCCGGGCGCTGCAAATAGGCGCGGGCCAAACCGCTGACGCTGGCGATATACAGCTCGCCCACGGCCCCGGTCGGCAACAGGTTCAGGTCGCCGTCCAGCACATACAAGCCGCGCCCAGGCAGTGCACGGCCAATCGGGCTGGCCGTGACGCCAACCACGCTGGCGGGGTCGGTGCAATCGAGCACGCTGGACACCACCGTGGCTTCGGTCGGCCCGTAGGTGTTGAGCAGGCGCACATGGCCCAGCCCCGCCCGCTGCCACACCATCGGCCCATCCAGCGGCATGGCTTCGCCGCCGATATGGATCTGGCGCAACGCCCCATAACTGCGTGGCCCGGCTGCCAGGCAATCGTGCAGGAACAGCTTCCAGTAGGCGGTCGGCAAGTCGGCCAGGGTAATGCCCTGGGCGATGATCTGCCGGTACAACTCGGCGCCGTCCCACAGCTGCGGCCCGCGCAGGATCACGCTGGCGCCCAGGGTCAGCGCCGGGTACAGCTGCTCGACGAAACCATCGAAGTTCAGGGTCGCGAACTGCAACACCCGGTCACTCGGGACCAGCCGTGAATAGTGCGCCGCGATACCGGCGAACTCACTCAAGGCGGCATGGTTGATGGCAACGCCCTTGGGTCTGCCGGTGGAGCCGGAGGTGTAGATCACATAGGCCAGGCTCTGCGGTTCAAAAGCCCGTTGCGGATTCTCGTCGCTGTACTGCGCCAATGCGCTGTCGGCAAGGTCAAGGTCCAATGCCGCCAGCCCCGCCGGCAACGGCAGACGCGGGCGCAAGTGGGACTGGGTGAGCACCCGTTGCGCGGCGCTGTCTTCGAGCATGTGCACCAGGCGTTCACGGGGATACTGCGGATCAAGTGGCACATAGGCCCCGCCGGCCTTGAGCACCGCCAGCAGGCTGACCACCATCGCAAAGGAGCGCTCGACGGCAACGCCCACCAACACTTCCGGGCCGACGCCCTGGTCGATCAGGTAGTGCGCGAGACGGTTGGCCTGCCGGTTCAATTCGCCGTAGCTGATGACCTGGTCATCCAGCACCAGCGCCGGATGCTCGGGTTGAGCCTGGGCCTGCACCTCGAACCGATGATGCACCGCCTCGGGTTCGGCGGCCGTCGCCGGGGCATTCCAGTCGTGCAGCAGCGCGTGGGTTTGCGCGGTGCTCAGCATGGCCAGTTCCGCGAGACGGCAGTGAGGCGTGCTGACGATCGCCGCCAGCAGGTTCTGCCAATGTTCGGCCAGACGCGTGATCGTCGCGGCATCGAACAAGTCGGTGGCATAGGTCAGCGCCGCCCAGAACCCTTCGGCGGACTCGTGGGTGTCCAGGCTCAGGTCGAAGTGGGTGGTGTGGTTGGCCCAGTCCAGCTCCACCACGCGCAGGCCCGGCAGTTGCTGGCCGTCTCGACCGCCCTGGGCGTCGGTCTGATGGTTGAACATCACCTGGAACAACGGGTTATGGCTCAGGCTGCGTTCCGGCTGCAAGGCCACCACCAGTTGCTCGAATGGCAGGTCCTGGTGGGCCTGGGCTTCGAGGGCGCGGCGTTTGGTCTGTTGCAGCAGCTCGGCGAAGGTCATCTGCCCGTCAAGGTCGGCCTTGAGCACTTGGGTATTGACGAAAAAACCGATCAGCCGCTCGGTCTCGACGCGGTTACGGTTGGCAATCGGCACGCCGATACGGATATCCGACTGCCCGCTGTAGCGATAGAGCAAGGTCTGGAACGACGCCAGCAACAACATGAACGGCGTCACGCCCTCTTGCTGCGCCAGGCGTTTGAGACCCGCGACCAGCGCCGCAGGCAGGTGCACTTGCAGGCTCGCACCGCGATGGCTTTGCTGGGCCGGGCGCGGGCGGTCCAGGGGCAGTTCCAGCACCGGTTGTTCGCCGCCCAACAGCGTCTGCCAGTACGCCAATTGGCGCGCACGCTCCCCCCGCTTCCATCCAGCCGCGTTGCCACAGGGCGTAGTCGGCGTACTGGATCGGCAGCGCCGGCAGTTGCCGCTCAGTGCCCTGGCTGAAGGCCGCGTAGAGTTGCACCAGCTCCTCGACCATCACCTGCATCGACCAGCCATCGGAGACGATATGGTGCTGCACCATCACCAGCACGTGTTCGTCCTCAGCTAGCTGCAAGAGGGTCACCCGCAACAGCGGCGCCTGGTGCAGATCGAACGGCCGCGCAACTTCCGCTTCCACGAAGGCCAGCAACTGCACTTCTTCAATGCACGCCTGATGGATCTCGACCTGCGCCTCGGGCAGCACCGTTTGCAGCACCTGTTCGCCCTGCTCGACCAATCGGGTGCGCAGGCTTTCGTGGCGGGCCAGCAGGCTGTCGAAGCTGCGCTGCAATGCCGTCAGGTCCAGGCGCCCCTGCAAACGCAGGGCACCGGGGATGTGGTAGGTGGCGCTCTCTGGGTCCAGTTGCCAGAGAAACCACTGGCGCTCCTGGGCGTAAGACAACGGCAGCACTTCGGCATCGTGACGCGTGGGGGCAATCGGCAGTTGAGCGAAACTCATGCCACGGCTTTGCAAGCGCTGGTAGAACTGCTGGCGCTGCTCCAGAGGCAAGCGAAGAAAGCGCGACACCAGGTCGATATTGGGGTTGGAAAGCATGGTTCAAATCGCCTCTAGTTCGCTCAAAAAGTCACGTAGATCATCAAAATCTTCCGCACTGCCGGCGCGGAAGGTGGCTGCAGCCTGCACGTAGCTGCGCAGCGATTCGGTCTGGAACAGTTCCACCAGCGGCACCTCCAGGCCCAGTTCGGCCTGGACCCGCGAGGTGATCTGGATCGCCAGCAAGGAGTGGCCGCCGACTTCGAAGAAGTTGTCGTTCAAGCCCACCTGCGGCAGGCGCAGTACCTCGGCCCAGATCGCGGCGATCTGTTGCTCCAGTTCGCTCTCAGGTGCCACGTACTGCTTTTGCAGCAGGCTTGCGTCCGGCTCGGGCAGGCCCTTGCGGTCGAGCTTGCCGTTGGGCGTCAGCGGCATCTGGGCCAGGAACATGAAGTGCGCAGGCACCATGTAATCCGGCAGGCGGGCTTTCAGGGCGCGGCGCAAGGCGTCACGGAACTCGGCCTGATTGCTCAGGCCGGCATCGGCCGGCACGACGTACGCCACCAACTGCTTGCCGGTCGGGCCGTCCTGGGCCACCACCACGGTTTCACCCACACTGTCCTGCTCGCGCAGGCGCGCTTCGATTTCACCCAACTCGATGCGGAAACCACGGATCTTCACCTGATGGTCGACACGCCCCAGGTAATCCACCACGCCGTCCGGGCGTCCACGGGTCAGGTCGCCACTGCGATACACGCGGCTACCGGGCTTGCCGAACGGGTCCGGCACAAAACGCTCGGCGGTCAACGCCGGACGCTCCAGGTAACCCCGCGCCACGCCCTCGCCGCCCAGGTACAACTCACCGGCCACGCCGATGGGTTGCAGGTTCAACTGCGCATCGAGCACGTAGCCGCTGCGGTTGCCCAGCAGCGTGCCGATCGGCGCATACACCGCCCCGCACGGATCGCCCTGGCGGGCTTTCCACAGCAGCGGCGTGACCACGGTTTCCGTCGGGCCGTAGCCATTGAACAGGTAGGTCGGACGCAGTGCGCGCCAGGCCAGGTCATAGCTCGCCTGGGCCACCGCATCACCGCCGAAGCAATACACGCGCACGGCCGGAGGGTTGCCGTCACGTTCGGCATGCTCGGCCAGCTGTTGCAGGTACACCGGCGGGAATACCGCCATGGTCACCTTGTGACGGTGCATCTGTTCGTAGGTGTATTCCGGCAGCCATAGGCTGTCGTCGCGGATCAGCACGCTGGCGCCGTTGATCAGCGGGTGCATCCAGCCTTCGTGGGAGCCGTCGAAGGCGAAGGACATGAAGTGCAATTCGCAATCGGTCGGCCCGGTTTCATAGCGCTCGCCGGTGGCGATGATGTGCGCCACCAACGGCCCGTGGGACACCGCCACGCCCTTGGGCAGGCCGGTGGAGCCGGAGGTGTAGATCACGTAGGCCAGGTTGTCGCCGTATAGCGTCACTTGCGGCGCACTGTCGCTGTAATCTGCCCACACCGACACCTCATCGATTGCCAGGGCTTGCAAACCGTCGGGAATCGGCAACCGATGCTGCACCGCCGAATGGGTCAGCAACAGCTGGGAGCGGCTGTCCTGCATCATGTACAGCAGGCGATCGCGTGGGTACTCGATATCCAGCGGCACATATACGCCACCGGCCTTGAGCACCGCCAGGAAGGCCACCATGATTTCGGCACTGCGCGGCATGGCAATGGCCACACGCACTTCCGGGCCCACGCCACGGGCGATCAGCGCATGGGCCAGGCGGTTGGCCTGGCGGTCGAGTTCGCCATAACTCAGGGTTTGCGTATCG
Organism: Pseudomonas palleroniana; assembly: GCF_022836895.1. Taxonomy (NCBI): domain Bacteria; kingdom Pseudomonadati; phylum Pseudomonadota; class Gammaproteobacteria; order Pseudomonadales; family Pseudomonadaceae; genus Pseudomonas; species Pseudomonas palleroniana. The sequence goes on from NZ_CP092411.1 coordinate 4,250,791, forward strand.
AACTTCACTGCGACGGCGTCGGGGTTCTCCCGGGCGCGGTCGGCGAACAGCTGATGTACCAGGCGCTCGGCCGAGAAGCCGGAATCGGTGCAGTTCCAACGGTCGAGAATCTGCTGCTGCTCGGCAGCATCCAGCAACGGCAGTTGGCTGAGGGGTTGCGCAGGGTTGGCAACCATCCCTTGCAACAGGTTCTGCCAATGCCCGGCCATGCGTTCGATGGTGGCCGGGGCAAACAGGTCGGTGGCGTAACTCAGAGAGGCGCGCAGCGCCTGCTGGCTTTCTTCCACGTCCAGCGCCAGGTCGAACTGCGCGACGCCGTCCTCCCCGCTCAATACCTCGACGTGCAGGTCGACCAAACGTTGCAGATGGCTGTCCGCCGCAGTGACGCGGTGGTTGAACAGCACCTGGAACAACGGGCTCAGGCTGAGGCTGCGCTCCGGTTGCAGCGCTTGCACCAGTTGTTCGAACGGCAGGTCCTGATGGGCCTGGGCCTGCAAGGAGCGTTGGCGTACCTGGGCGAGCAATTGCTCCACGCTCATCTGCCCATGGAGATCGGCCTTGAGCACCTGGGTGTTGACGAAGAAACCGATCAACCCCTCGGTTTCAAGGCGGTTGCGGTTGGCGATGGGCACCCCGACGCGCACATCTTCCTGGCCGCTGTAGCGGTGCAGCAGCGCCTGGTAGGACGCCAGCAGCACCATCGGCAGCGTCACCCCGGTGTTGTGCGCCAGTTGGCGCAACCCGGCCAATAACTCGGGCGCCAGCTCGATACCCAAGCGTGCCCCACGATGGCTGGGCAGCGCCGGGCGCGGGTGGTCGAACGGCAATTCCAGTACCGGCTGTTCACCGCCCAGTTGCTCGCGCCAGTAGGCCAGTTGACGCGCTTTCTCGCCGGCTTCCATCCATAGGCGTTGCCACACGGCATAGTCGGCGTACTGGATCGGCAGCGCCGGCAGCTGCGGTTGCTCACCCTGGCTGAAGGCGGCGTACGACTGCACCAGTTCCTCGACCATCAGTTGCATCGACCAACCATCGGAGACGATGTGATGCTGCACCAGCACCAGCACGTGATCATCCTCGGCCAGACGCAACAACGTCACCCGCAGTAGCGGCCCGCGCAGCAGGTCGAACGGCCGTGCGATCTCGTCCGCGACCCGCGCCTTGAGGTCGGCGTATTCGGTGTCGGCCAGGGCGATATCGATCACGCCGGTCGCTTCAATGACCTGCACCGTACCACCGGCGTCCTGGCGCAAATGGGTGCGCAGGCTTTCGTGGCGGGCCAGCAAGCTGTCGAAGCTGCGTTGCAGTGCGTCCAGGTCCAGCGGGCCGTGCAGACGCAAAGCGCTGGGAATGTGGTAAGCCGCACTGTGCGGGTCCAGTTGCCAGAGGAACCATTGGCGCTCCTGGGCATAGGACAGCGGCAACGGTTGCGTGCGGTCGGCCTTGAGCAGCGCCGGTGCGGCGACGCCCTCTTCGCCCAGGGCACGTACGAAGTCACCCAGCAAGGGTTGTTCGAACAAGGTCTTGAGCGCCACTTCCAGGGCCAGTGCCTGCCGCACGCGCGACACCACCCGCGTGGCCAGCAGCGAATGCCCGCCCAGCTCGAAGAAGTGATCGTCGAGGCCGACCTGCGGCACGTCGAGCACCTCGGCCCAGATCGTCGCAACCTGTTGCTCCCTTGGGCTGACCGGCGCCACATGGCGTTGGCGCGCCAGGCTCGCGTCCGGCTTGGGCAGCGCCTTGCGGTCAAGCTTGCCGTTGGGGGTCAACGGCAGGCTGTCGAGAAACAGCAGGTGCGCCGGCACCATGTAATCCGGCAGGCGCCCGCGCAAGGCGGCTTTGTACGCCTCCTGCGTATCGGGCGCCGCGCTGACCAGATAAGCGATCAAGCGCTCGTTGTCGGCCAGCACCACGGCTTCACGCACACCGTGGTGCTCGCGCAGGCAGGCCTCGATCTCGCCCAGTTCGATGCGGAACCCGCGCACCTTGACCTGATGGTCGACCCGGCCGATGTACTCCACTACGCCGTCGTCGCGGTAACGCGCCAGGTCGCCAGTGCGGTACAGGCGCTCGCCAGGGGCGCCGAAGGGGTTGGGCACGAAGCGTTCGGCGGTAAGTGCCGGCCGTGCGTGATAACCCCGCGCCAAGCCCACGCCACCGATCAGCAACTCACCGGGGGCGCCCAACGGGCACGGGGTCATGCCGGCATTCAGGATGAACAGCGAGGTATTGGCGATCGGCCGTCCGACAAAAGGCTGCGCCTGAGACAGACGGTGGGCAGCCGACCAGATGGTGGTTTCCGTCGGACCATAGAGGTTCCAGACCGGCCCTTGCAGGTCGAGCAGGCGCTGGGCCAGGTCCGTCGGCAGCGCCTCGCCGCCACACAGGCATTGGATACCGCGCAACAGCTCGGCGCGTGGGCTGTCGAGCAGCATGCGCCAGGTGGACGGCGTGGCTTGCAGCACACTGGCCGATTGCTGGTGAGCCAGATCGAGAATGGCTTCGGGGTCGAGGGCCATTGCCTGGTCGCTCAACAGTAGCGTGGCGCCGACCGTCAGCGGTACGTACAGCTCCAGGGCAAAAATGTCGAAGGAGAACGTGGTCAGCGACAGCACGCGCGCCTGCGCATCGATGTGCAGGGTGTCGGCCATGCCGCTGGTAAAGCTGCACAACGCCTGGTGCCGCACCATCACGCCCTTGGGCTTGCCCGTGGAGCCGGAGGTGTAGATCACGTAGGCCAGATGCTCAGGCGTAACCTCAACCTGTGGGTTGTGTTCAGCGCCGTCGGCGGCGTCCACCTGCAACACCCGCAGACCTTGCGGTTGCGCCAGTTGCCCGAGCAGGTGCGGCTGGGTCAACAGCACCCGGGCACGGCTGTCTTCGAGCATGAAGGCCAGCCGGTCCGCCGGGAATTGCGGGTCCAGCGGCACGTAGGCGCCACCGGCCTTGAGCGTGGCCAGCAGGCTGACGATCATGTCGACCGAGCGTTCGACATGCACGGCCACCAGCACATCCGGACCGACGCCGGCGGCGATCAAACGGTGGGCCAGGCGATTGGCGCGTCGGTTGAGTTCGCCATAGCTCAGGGCCTGGTCATTGAATTGCAGCGCAACCGCGTGCGGCTGGGCCAGCGCTTGGGCTTCGAACAACTGATGCACGCAACGCTCACGCGGGTAAGCGCGGTCGCTACGGTTCCAATCGCTGATCAGTTGCTGCGATTGCGCCGTGCTGAGCATCGGCAACTCATCCAGGGCCAGCGCCCCATCACGCACCACGGCACGCAGCAGGTTTTGCCAGTGCTCGGCCAAGCGTTCCACGGTCGCCGCCTCAAACAGGTCGGTGGCGTAGGTCAGCGAGGCCCAAAAACCGTCGGCCGACGCTTCGGTTTCCAGGTTCAGGTCGAACTGGGTGCTGTGCGCCGCCCAGTCCACCGGCTGCAGGTCCAGGCCAGGCAACTGCAGCGGCGCCGGACGCAGGTTGTCCTGGTGGTTGAACATCACCTGGAACAGCGGGTTATGGCTCAGGCTGCGCTCCGGTTGCAGCGCCTCCACCAATTGTTCGAAGGGCAAGTCCTGGTGCGCCTGGGCCTCCAGGGCATGGCGCTTGACCTGGGCGAGCAACTGCTCGAAGGTCATGTGCCCGCTGAGGTCGGCTTGCAGCACTTGGGTGTTGACGAAGAAACCGATCAGCCGCTCGGTTTCCAGGCGGTTGCGGTTGGCGATCGGCACCCCGACACGAATCTGCGACTGCCCGCTGTAGCGATGCAGCAAGGTTTGGAACGAGGCCAGCAGCAACATGAACAAGGTCACGTCCTGGCGCTGGGCCAGGGCCTTGAGTTCGGCCAACAAGGCACGGTCCAGCTCAATCGTGCAGCGTGCACCGCGATGGCTTTGCTGCGCCGGGCGCGGATGGTCCAGCGGCAATTCCAGCACCGCCTGTTCACCGCCCAGGCGCCCACGCCAGTAATCGAGCTGGCGCTGTTTTTCCCCGGCCGCCATCCAGTCGCGCTGCCACACGGCATAGTCGGCGTACTGGAGCGGCAACGCCGGCAGCGGAGCCTGGCCCTGATAGAGCGCCACCAGTTCGTCGATCATGACCTGCATCGACCAGCCGTCGGAGATGATGTGGTGCTGGGTGATCACCAGCACGTGGTGCTCGGGCGCCACCACCAGCAGTTTGACGCGCATCAGCGGGCCGTTGCACAGGTCGAACGAGCGCTGGATCTCTTGCGTTACGGCCTGCTCGACGCTGGAAGCGGCGACGTGTTCAAGCTCGATGGAAGTCGTCTGGCGCGGTTGAATCACCTGCCAGGTCTGCTCGCCCTGCTCCACAAAAGTGGTGCGCAGCGGCTCATGACGCTGCACCAGGGTTTGAAAGGCCAGCTCCAGCGCGGCGATGTCCAACGGGCCGCGCAGATGCAAGGCGCTCGGCACGTGATAAGCGGCGCTGGCCGGGTCCAATTGCCAGAGGAACCATTGGCGTTCCTGGGCAAAGGACAACGGCAGCGGTTGATCGCGCTTCACCGCCACCAGCGGCGGCGCGGTGTCGGCTTGCAAACCCGCGCAGGCGGCCGCGAAGGCTTGCAGGGTCGGCTGCTCGAACAGCATGCGCAACGGCACTTCCAGCGAAAGGGCCTGGCGCACCCGCGAAATCACTTGGGTGGCCAGCAACGAATGGCCGCCGCGCTCGAAGAAATGGTCATCGAGCCCGACCTGTTCAACCTGCAACACGGCCTGCCAGATCGCCGCCAGTTGGATTTGCACGGCACTGTGAGGGGCGACGTAGGCGTGCTGCATCCGGTTCAGGTCCGGCAGCGGCAATGCGCGACGGTCGAGCTTGCCGTTGTTGTTCAACGGCAAGGCGTCCAGCACTTGCCAATGGGCCGGCACCATGTAGTCCGGCAGGGATTGGCGCAGCGTGCTCGCCAGTGCCTGGGTGTCCAGTGTCTGCTCGCGGGCGGCAACGATGTAGGCCACCAATTGCGCGCCGGTGGCGCTCGGCTGGGCGATCACCGCCGCTTCACGCACCCGGGGCAAGGCTTGCAGGCTGGCTTCGACTTCGCCGATTTCGATACGGAAACCGCGAATCTTCACTTGATGGTCGATGCGCCCGACATACTCCAGGGCGCCTGCCGCGTTGTAACGGGCCAGGTCGCCACTGCGATAAAGCCGCGCACCGGGCACGGCAGAAAACGGGTCCGGCAGGAAACGCTCGGCGGTCAGCGCCGGGCGGTCGAAATAACCCTGGGCCAGCCCGGCGTCGGCGCCGATGCACAGCTCGCCAACGCCGTCGGTGGCCAGCAACTCAAACGCGCTGTCGAGCACATACAGCGAGCGGCCTTCAATCGCCTGCCCAATCGGCACACCGAACACCTCGCTGGCATCGGCCAGTTGGCAGTCATGCACGCTGGACACCACGGTGGCTTCGGTCGGCCCGTAGGTATTGACCAGCCGCACGCCGCCCAACCCTGCCGCATGCCAGGCACGCAAGCCTTCCACCGACATGGCTTCACCGCCCACATGCACCTGGCGCAGGTTACCCAGTGGCTTGCGGTCGACGGCGCATTCCTTGGCCAGCAAGTACCAGTAGGCCGCCGGCAAGTCGGCCAGGGTCACGCCTTGCTCGACGATTTCCCGCGCCAGTTGCCCGGCATCCCACAGTTCATCGCCACGCATGATCAGCGCCGCACCGGCACACAGTGGCGGGTAGCACTGTTCGACAAAGCCGTCGAAACTGAACGTGGCAAATTGCAGTACACGATCCTCGGCGGTCAGGCGGCTGTAGCGTTCAGCGCTGTCGCAGAACTGGCCGAGGGCGGCGTGGTCGATGGCCACGCCCTTAGGCTGGCCGGTGGAGCCGGAGGTATAGATCACGTAGGCCAGGTCGGCCGCGGCTGCCCGATTGAGCGGGTTGCTGGCGGGGTAGCCGGCGGACTCGTCGCCGCTGGCGGTGAACGCCACGCGGGCCAGCCCCGGGGGCAGCGGCAGGTCGTTGAGCAACCCGGTTTCGCAGAGCAGCAGATCAAGGCGACTGTCAGCCAGCATGTAGGCCAGGCGCTCGGCCGGGTAGTTCGGGTCCAGGGGCACATAGGCCGCGCCGCTCTTGAGCACCGCCAGCAGGCTGACGATCAATTGCGGGCCGCGCCGTGCCGCCAGCCCTACCCGCCGGCCCGGGCCTGCGCCCTGCTCCAGCAAATGGTGGGCGAGGCGGTTGGCGCGCGCGTTGAGTTGGGCATAGCTCAAACGCACATCACCGGCCTGCACCGCCAAGGCATCCGGGGTAGCCTGGGCCTGAGCGGCAATGCGCTCATGGACCCGCGTGTGCCGCTGGGCAGCGGCGGCGCACTGGCTGAGTGCAAGCACGTCACGCTGTGCGCTGGCGTCCAGCAGTTGCAGGGTGCCGAGCGGCGCGCGGGCGTCGGCGAGCATCTGCGTCAACAGGTGCTGCAGGTTGGCGCTCAACCGTGCGACTTGCGGCGCGCTGAAACGCTCGCAGTCGTAGCTGAACTCCAGGCGCAGGCTGGCGCCCAACTCGATGCCCAGGGTCAGTGGGTAATGGGTCTGTTCATGGTTGTGCAACGGGCCGAAGCGCAGGCCGGCCGGTGCGCCCTGCTTCAAGGCCTCGGCCACCGGGAAGTTTTCAAACACCAGCAAGCTGTCGAACAGCGCAGCACCTGGTTGACCGGCCCAGCCCTGGATGTCGTAAAGCGGCACATGTTCATGCTCGCGCAGGCTGAGGTTCAGGGCTTGCAGCTCGCCGAGCCAGTCGGCAACCGATTGCGCCGGTGCAGCCGCGCTGATGATCGGCAAGGTGTTGATGAACAGGCCCAGTTGCTGTTCGATCCCCGGCAACGGTGCTGAACGCCCGGCCACGGTGGCGCCGAAGGCCACGCACACCTGGCCGGTGTAGCGTTGCAACAAGAGGCTCCAGGCGCCTTGCAACAGCGTGTTGAGGGTAACTTTGTGTTGACGGGCATAGGCCCCGAGACGTTGGGTGAACTCACTGCCAAGGGCCACGTGATGATCCGCCATGCCCACGCCATCGACCGGCGCACGCAGCGCGTCAGCCAACAAGGTCGGCGCTTGCAACGGCGCCAGGGCGGCTTTCCAGAACACTTCGCCCGACGCTTGCTGCTGCAGCCAACCCAGGTAATCGCGGAACTGCCCCAACGGCGCCGGCAGCGCCTGGCCGGCGTAATGGGCGAGGACCTCACTGAGCAATTGGGCGTTGCTCCAGCCATCCATAAGGATGTGGTGACTGGTGAAAATCAGCTGCCAGGCCGTGCCTGCGCCGCGCACCAGCAGCAGGCGAAACAGCGGCGCGCTGCTCAGCTCAAAGCCGCGCTCGCGCTCAGCCGCGGCCAGCACCTCGCAGTCGGCGTTTACGTCTTCAATCACCTGCAATTGCAGGTCGACCTGACGCTGAATCACCTGGTGGGCGCTGTCCAGGCCCTGCCAATGGAAGCTGCTGCGCAGGATGTCGTGACGGTCCAGCACCGCCTGCCAGGCGCGGCCGAACCTGAGCAGATCCAGACCTTCGATGTCCAGGCGCAGCTGGTTGATGTAAGCCTGCCCCTCGGGCGCGTACAAGGTGTGGAACAGCATGCCCTGCTGCATGGGCGACAGCGGATACAGATCGGCGATGGCCGGCCCGGCGACCGGCAGCGCGTCCAGTTGCGCCTGGGTCAAGCGTGCCAACGGGAAGTCCGACGGCGTGACCTGCCCTGCCGGCGTGGCGCAGCAGTGCTCGATCAAGCCCTTGAGTTCAGTGGCGTACTCGTCCGCCAGGCGCTGGATGGTCGAGGCCTGGAACATGTCGCGGCTGAAGCCCCATTGCAACGCCAGCTCACCGCCGTACACCTGCCCTTCCACCGTCAGCCAGTTGGCCAGCGGCGCTTCGGGGTCCTGCGCCTGGCCACTGGTCTGGCTGGCCGGCACCCACAGCGTCGAGTCATCGAACTGGCGATCGAACTGCCCCAGATAGTTGAAGGTGATACGCGGCGCAGCGGCGCCGGCCAGGACCTCGCGCACCTCAGGGGCGCCCAGGTAGCGCAGCAGGCCGTAGCCCAAGCCCTTGTCGGGTACGGCGCGCAGCTGTTCCTTGACCGATTTGATCGCACTCGCCAGCTCACCCTCAGCCTGCAAACGCACGGGGAACAGGCTGGTGAACCAACCCACGGTGCGCGTCAGGTCGATATCGTCGAACAGGTCTTCACGCCCATGCCCCTCCAACTGGATCAACGCAGCGGGCTGGCCGCTCCAACGCCCGACCACGCGGGCCAGTGCGGTCAGCAGCAGGTCATTGACCTGGGTGCGATACGCCGCAGGCGCCTCTTGCAGCAGTTGGCGGGTATGTTCGGCATCCAGGCGGATTTCAATCTTGCTGCCCAGGCGATTTTGCAGGCCGCCATGGGGGTTGTCGCAGGGCAGCTCGGCGTCGACGGCCTGCGCCTGCCAGTACGGCAGTTGCGCATTGAGGCGTTGGGCATGATCTTGCGACTGTCGCGCCCACTGCTGGAAAGCACTGGTCTTGGCCGGCAGCGGTGCTACGCGGTAAGCCTGTTGCAGGTCTTCCAGCAGGATGCGCCACGACACGCCATCCACCACCAGGTGATGCACCACCAACAACAGGCGCTGGCTGCCATCGCCCAGGTTGACCAGGGCGGCGCGCAACAGCGGCCCGTGGCCCAGGTCGAGACTGCGCTGGGCTTCATCGCACAAGGCGGCCAGTTGAGTGTCATCGTCGGCTTGGGACTGCCACAACGCCGCCTCGCTGACCGGCGCCGCGTAGGCTTGCTGCCAGCCATCGGCATGCTGCACAAAACGCAGGCGCAGCGCGTCGTGATGGTTGATCACGTGCGTCAGCGCGGCCTCCAGACGCTCAGGCTCCAGCCGTTCACGCGGGGTCAGCAGCAACGACTGGTTCCAGTGGTGGCGCGCCGGGATCGCCTGCTCGAAAAAGCTCTGCTGCACCGGCGTCAGGACCACCTCGCCCGTGACCGGCCCCTGGTCGATCACGCTGGCCTGCTCAAAGCTTGCCACCAAGGCCAGGCTGCGCACGCTCTGATACTGGAACAAGTCCCGTGGGCTGAGGCGAATGCCTGCCTGGCGTGCACGACTGACCACCTGGATGGAGATGATCGAATCGCCGCCCAGTTCGAAGAAGTTGTCGTCCAGGCCGACCTGCTCCAGGCCCAGCACGTCGCTCCAGATCGCCGCCAGGGCTTTTTGCAGCGCGCTTTCCGGCGCGATAAATGCCTGTTGCGGCGCGGCGTCCGGCAGCGGCAAGGCTTTGCGATCCAGCTTGCCGTTGGCGGTCACCGGCAGTTTGGCCAGCACCATCAGGTGCGTCGGCACCATGTATTCCGGCAGGCTGCCGAGCAGCCAGGCCTTGAGGTCGGCGGGCTCGGCGCTTTCCAGCACCAGGTAGCCGACCAACTGCTTGCCGCCCTGCACCAGCACCACGGCTTCGCGGACTGTAGGGTGCTGCAGCAGGCGGGCCTCGATTTCGCCCAGCTCAATGCGCAAACCGCGCAGTTTCACCTGATGATCGAGGCGGCCGAGGTATTCGATCACGCCGTCGGCACGCTGGCACACACGGTCGCCAGTGCGATACAAGCGCTCGCCGCGCAGGAACGGGCTCGGCACAAAACGCTCGGCCGTCAGCGCCGGGCGCCGATGGTAACTGCGCGCCAGGCCGGTGCCGCCCAGGTACAGCTCACCCGCGACCCCGGCTGGCACCGGATTGAGCTGGGCATCGAGCACGTAAGTGGCCAGGTTGGCGATCGGACGGCCGATCGGCACGCTGTCGGCGCCTTCTTCGACGCAGTTCCAATGGGTCACATCGATGGCCGCTTCGGTCGGACCATAGAGGTTGTACAACCCCACCCCCGGCAACTTGGCGAACACTTGCGATTGCGCGTCCAGGGGCAAGGCTTCACCGCTGCACACAATGCGCTTGAGGCCCGTGCAGGCGTGCACGCCCGGCTCATGGATGAACGCCTGGAGCATCGAGGGCACGAAGTGCAAGGTGGTGATGGCGTACCGGCCGATGGTTTCGATCAGGCGCGCCGGCTCACGGTGCTCACCCGGCGCTGCGACCACCAGGCGAGCGCCGGTCATCAGCGGCCAGAAGAACTCCCACACCGAGACGTCGAAGCTGAACGGGGTTTTCTGCAAAACCGCGTCGCCCTCATCCAGGCCATAGGCGTGCTGCATCCAGCACAAGCGATTGACCAGCGCACGATGGCTGTTGCCGGCGCCCTTGGGTTTGCCGGTGGAACCGGAGGTATAGATCACGTAGGCCAGGTTCAACGCCTGGAGATCCACGGCCAGCGATTCGCGGCTGTAGCCGTCGAGCCAGCCTGCGGCCTGGTCCAGGGCAATCACCGGGACACCGGCGGCGGGCAACATCGGCAGCAGGTGTTGCTGGCTGAGCAGCAGTGCGATGCCACTGTCTTCGATCATGTAGGCCAGGCGGTCCTGCGGGTATTCAGGGTCCAGCGGCACGTAGGCGCCCCCGGCCTTGAGGATCGCCAGCAACCCCACCACCATTTCGATGGAACGCTCGACGCAGATGCCGACCAGCACGTCCGGGCCGACGCCCTGTTCGCGCAGGGCATGAGCCAACGAGTTGGCACGGGCATCCAGCTCGGCGTAGCTCAAAGTGCTGGTACCAAACTGCAACGCCGGTGCGTGCGGCGTGCGCTGCACCTGGTCCTCGATCAACTGATGGATGCCGCGTTCGGTCGGGTAGGTCTCGGCGGTCTGGTTCCATGCGTTCACCAGCACATGTTGCTCGTCGGCGGCCAGCATCGGCAGCTCGCCGATGCGTTGCTCGCCATCGGCAACCATGGCCTGCAGCAGGCTGATCCAGTGGCGCGCCATGCGCTCGATGGACGGCGCGTCGAACAGGTCGTTGGCGTAGGTCAGCGCGGCATGCAGGGTGCCGGACTTTTCAAAGGTGTCGAGGGTCAGGTCAAACTGGGTGGTACGCCCTTGCCACTCCACCAGCGCCAGTTCCAGGCCCGACGCGGTGCTGACGGCGGCGATATCTGCGACCAGCGGCTGGTGGTTGTACATGACTTGGAACAGCGGCGTATGACTGAGGCTGCGCTCGACTTTCAGCGCTTCCACCAGGCGCTCGAACGGCAATTCCTGATGGGCCTGGGCCTCCAGGGCGTGCTCCTTGATGCCTTGCAGCAACTCGGCAACACGGGTTTGCCCAGTGAGTTCGGTGCGCAGGACCTGGGTGTTGACGAAGAAACCGATCAGCCCTTCGACTTCGGTGCGGTTGCGATTGGCGATCGGCACGCCGACGCGAATATCGCCCTGCCCGGTGTAGCGATGCAGCAGCACGTTGAACGCGCCGAGCAGCAGCATGAACAGGGTGACGTTATGGGTTTGCGCGCAACTGCGCAGTTGCGCGGCCAGTGCCGGGTCAATCGCGAAATTATGGCGGGTGCCCTGATAGCTGGGCATCGCCGGGCGTGGACGGTCGGTCGGCAACTCCAGCACCGGATGCTCATCGCCCAGACGCGCCTGCCAGTATTCCAACTGACGCGCCTGCTCCCCCGCTTCCAGCCACCGGCGCTGCCACAGGGCGTAGTCGCTGTATTGGATCGGCAACGCCGGTAGTTGGGGCTGCTCATTGCGTTCATGGGCGTCGTAGCAGCGGATAAATTCGTCGATCAGCACGTTCATCGACCAACCGTCGGAGACGATATGGTGCAGGGTCAGCAGCAGGACATGCTCCTGTTCATCAAGCTTGAGCAGTTGCACGCGCAGCAGCGGGCCGTTCTCCAGGTCGAATGCCAGCAGCGATTGCCGGGTTGCCGCCTCGTTGACGGCCGGCTCGCGCGTGTCAGCCGGCAATGTGCTGAGATCCACCTGTTCGATGACCAGCGACGGCACTTTGGCGACTTGCGCAAGGCGATCGTCCGCCTGGCGCTGGAACACCGTGCGCAAGGTTTCATGGCGCGCCACCAGGCTGGCGAAGGCTTGCTCCATCGCCGGCACATTCAGCGCACCCTTTAGCCGTACGGCACCGGGCAGGTTGTAGGCACCGCTTGCCGGGTCCAATTGCCAGAGAAACCACATGCGCTGCTGGGCGTAGGACAGCGCCTGGCGATCCTCCACTTCCACTCCTGCCGGAATCGGAAACCGGGAAAAATCCACGCCTTCTTTCTGCAGGGCCTGCAGGAACAATTGGCGTTTTTCCAGGGGCAGTCCGATAAACCGGCGAGCAAGTTTCAAGGAGTCTTCAGCATTCATTTCTTGGGGTCCGGAGCAATAGGCGGGAAGCACAAAGGCACGTCGTCCCTATAAAACGAACCGGGAAGGGAAAAATTAGCGGGGGGGGGTTGGGACCGGTATCTGCTGGAACGCAGCGACAGGGAACGGTCCTACACGAAACCCGTACGCAACTGATGTTGCGAGTGAAATGCCTGGCCTAGTGTGAGCGGCGCCAGGTCACCGAACTGTTGCAGGACAAGCAGAGGGGCCGCATCAGCCCAACCGCCGATACCCTACCACTGCTGATCCCAGCACCACCGCCCCCGCCATCAGCGCCACCCAGAACCCACGGGTGGCGCCGTAGTGGTCAATCATCCAACCCGAACTGGCGGCCCCCATGGCCACGCCGATGCTCAGGCCGGTGATCAGCCAGGTCATGCCTTCGGTCAGGCGGCTGGGTGGGACGATCTGCTCCACCAGGGCCATGGACACAATCAGGGTCGGCGCGAAGAACAAGCCGGAGACGAACACCGTCAGCGCCAGGCCGGGAATATTGCTCACCAGCAGCAGCGGCAATGTGCTCAACGCGGTCGCCACACCGCAGAACAGGAACTGCCGGGGCAACGGCGCCTTGCGCTTGAAGGCGCCGAAAGCCAGCCCGGCCAGGCACGAACCGATGGCATACACCGACAACACGATGCTTGCCGCGGCCGGCTGGCCTTGCTGCTGGGCAAAGGCCACGCTGACCACATCCACGACGCCCACGATCACCCCCATGGCCAGCAACAGCACCATCAGGATCAACACCGAGGGCGAAGCGATCAGCCAGCGGCCATGATGGCTCTGGTGTTCGTGGACCGGCGGCTCGGTTGCGCGTTGCAGCACAAAGGTGGTGACGCCCACCGCCAGTAGCAAAGCCGCAACCAACGGCCCGGCCTGCGGGAACACCACCACGCACAAGCCGACCGATATCGGCGGGCCGATGATGAAGCACACTTCATCCAGCACCGATTCCAGCGCAAACGCGGTTTGCAGCTTGGGTTGGCCGCGATATAACGCGGTCCAGCGCGCCCGCACCATGGCCGACATATTGGGCATGCAACCGGCGAAGGCCGCGAATACGAACAGTGTCCAGTCCGGCGCTTGCACATAGGTGCACAGCAACAACAGCAACAAGGCCCCGCCGCCGATCAACGCGGCAATCGGCAGGACCCGGCCCTGGCCGTAACGGTCAACCAGACGTGAAACCTGCGGCGCACACAAGGCCGTGGCCAATGCAAACACCGCTGCCACCGAGCCCGCCAGGCCGTAGCCGCCGTGCACCTGCGAGAGCATGGTGATCAGCCCGATACCGGTCATGGACACCGGCATGCGCGCCAACATGCCGGCCAACACGAAAGCGCGCGAGCCAGGCGCCTGGAACAGCTGGGCGTAGGGATTTGCCATCAATCAAAGGTCTTGTTTTGTGGATTTGTGCAAGCTTGTATCACACCAAGCGCTTGATCTGTTTGTGCCGCCATACCACTCGATAATACGCAGTCTGCAAGGCCAGCATTGCCAGGTAGGTCACCGGAAACGCCATCCACACCCCTTCCAGGCCAAAATGCGCATTGAACAGGTACGCCATCGGCAGCTCAACGCACAGGACACAGAAGATCGAGATGGCGACCGGCATCAGCACCACGCCGCTGGCACGCATGATCCCGCCGATCACCGCCTGGAAACCGAACACCAGCACGCTCCACAGCATGATGTGCAGCAGGTGTTCGGCGTTGACTCGCGCAGCCTCGTCGGTGATGAACAGCCCCAGCAGCCAATGCGACAGCAGGTAGCCGAGCACGATCAAGCCACCGGTCAGGCAGGTGTTGATCAGCAGGCCCGTGCGCAGGATCGGCCCGATACGTTCCAGGCGCCCGGCACCGATCGCCTGGGCGCCCAGGATCGAGGCGGTAATGGCGATCGACAATGCCGGGAATTGCACATAGTTGACGATCTGCGTCACCGCGCCATACGCCGCCGTGGCCTGGGAACCGTGGCCGTTGACCAGGGCGAGAATGACCAACTCCGACAGCGACAGCACCACCATCTGCAAGCCGGTGGGCAGGCCGATACGCAGGACTTTACCGAGAATCACGCGGTCCAGGCGCAAGGCGCCGAGCAACTCACGGTCCGGCGCCATCACATGGTTTTTATGCCGCAGGCGCAGCATCAGGAACAGCATCGCCAGGGTGTTACCCACCAGCCCTGCGTACACCGCACTCTGGATACCCTGGGGCGGCAGGCCGAGCCAGCCGCGAATCAACGCCGGTGTCAGCAGCAGGCCGGCCAACGTCGACACCATCAGCGCCAGCAGCGGCGAGATCGTGTCACTGACGCCGCGCAACAACTGGGTGTAGAGGATGAAGACCAGCAACAGCGGCATGATCAACATCATCATCTGGGCATACCCGACGGCCTCCTCCAAGACATCAACCGGCGTGCCCAACGCCTGCAGGGCCGGGCGCGCAAACAGGCTGCCCAGCACCGCCGCGACCAAGCCCACCAGCGCGCCCAAGGTCAGGGTGGCGCCAGTGATCACCTTGACCATGGCGGTTTCCTGGGCACCCCAGGCCTGACCGATCAGCACCGAGGCGCCCGCCCCCAGGCCGATCACCAGGGCAATAAAGAAAAACACGATGGGGAACATCCCCGACACCGCTGCCAACGCCTGGGTGCCGAGCATCTGCCCAACGTAGATACCGTTGAGGGTGCCGGAAAAGCTCTGTAGAAAGTTGGACAGCACCATCGGTGCCAGAAAGAGCAGGTAGATCTGCCAAAGCGGGCGTTGCAAGGGGCTTTGCATGAAAAACGGGGCCTCGGGTCACTAAAGCGTCCGAGGGTTATACCGCAATTGGATCCCATCTTCCTGTGCTTTTGGGCGCCGCCTTGCAACAGGCATGCGGCAAGCGCCGGCTCAAACTCAGCCTACTCCGCTATCTCTTTTCGCCGCCGTGAGGCAATTGCCCCACCGGGCACGCGGCGACGCCTACCGCGCTGCGAGTGAACTGCTCGACAGTCTCCTGCGCCTTTCGTGCGTCCAGCACCCAGTTGCGGTAGAACTCGAACGGACAGTCCGCCACGCCCTTGTCGCCGTCCCCCGAGGCATGCATGCCGGTGTAGCCACGGTGCAGCAGCTTGAACAGATGGTTCTGTGACTGGTCATTGGCCCGTGCATCGCGAATCTGCGACACCGACAGCTGCGCATACTGGATGCCCATTTCCTCCTCGCCACATTCGCCCAGAGTACGCCCGTCGAAGCCAATGATTGCCGAGTGGCCAAAGTACGCATACACACCGTCGAACCCGGCCGCATTGGCCACCGCCACGTAGCAGTTATTCGCCCAGGCCATACTCTTGGACATCTGCACCTGCTGCTCCTTGGCCGGGTACATATAACCCTGGCAACGCACGATCAGCTCGGCGCCTTTCATCGCGCAGTCGCGCCAGATCTCCGGGTAGTTACCGTCATCGCAGATGATCAGGCTGATTTTCATGCCCTTGGGCCCGTCGCATACGTAGGTACGGTCCCCCGGATACCAGCCTTCAATCGGACACCAGGGAATGCACTTGCGATAACGCTGCACGATCTCGCCGAGGTTATTGATCAACACCAGCGTGTTGTAAGGCGCCTTGTGCGGATGCTCTTCGTGGCGCTCGCCGGTCAGGGAAAATACGCCCCAGGTATTCGCCTGGCGGCAGGCCGCCGAGAAGATTGCGGTTTCCTCGCCGGGAATACTCGCCGCGGTAGCCATCATTTCTTCAGGGTCGTACATGATGCCCATGGTGCTGTACTCGGGGAACACCACCAGGTCCATGCCGGGCAGGCCCTGCTTCATGCCGACAATGATCTCGGCAATCTTCTTGGCGTTATCGATGACTTCGGCCTTGTTGTGCAGGCGCGGCATCTTGTAGTTCACCACCGCTACACCGACGGTGTCCGGGCTGCTGGAAATGTCGCCATGGCGCATTGCAATGCTCCTGTTCTAGTGACTGATCATCCACGGCCGTGGGCCGGTCCTGGTCTTGAGCCCCAAGGGATTGGCCTTGCTCGGCACGACTTTTTTACTCGTACCGCAGCAACTGCAACCGACCGGGTGCTTGCGACTTTCCTGGTATTCGCCGACGGTTTGCGGCGCGTGGGCGCTGCGCTCGTTGCCGGCGATAGCCTTGCGCTGGTTTGCCGACAGGGTTTGCAGCGCCGGGGCCGATACCAGCAGTTGCCCGCCAGGTCTTTCACAGTACGGGCATTGGCTGGGTTCGTTGCGCTGCGCCATTGGGCGCAACATCGTGAAAGTGCCGCAGCTGTCGCAGGGGTATTCGTAGGTCGGCATGGCTACAGGTCCAGGGCGATGGGCAGGTCGATACTGCCGTCGAGGAACCGGGTCGGGCCGTTGGCGCTGGGGTTGATGTCGAACTCGAAGATTTCCGTCGGCAACCACAAGGTCGCGCAGGCATTCGGGATGTCCACCACGCCGCTGATGTGCCCTTGCACCGGCGCGGAGCCGAGCAGCGCATAACCCTGGGCCGGCGAGTAGCCGAACTTGGTCAGGTAGTTGATCGCGTTCAGGCAGGCCTGGCGGTAGGCGACGTTGACATCCAGGTAGTGCTGCTGGCCCTGTTCGTCTACCGAGATGCCTTCGAAGATCAGGTAGTTCTGGTAGTTCGGCGTGATCGGGCTCGGCTTGAACACCGGGTTCTTGATCCCGTACTTGGCCATGCCGCCCTTGATCAACTCGACTTTCATATGCACCCAGCCGGCCATTTCGATGGCGCCGCAAAAGGTGATTTCGCCGTCGCCCTGGCTGAAGTGCAAATCGCCCACCGACAGTCCCGCGCCTTTGACATAGACCGGGAAGAAGATCTTCGAGCCCCGGGACAGATCCTTGATATCGCAGTTACCCCCATGTTCACGCGGTGGCACCGTGCGCGCACCGGTCGCGGCGGCATCATCACGCGCCTGGCCTTTCATCTTGCCCATATGGGCTGTGGCGGCCAGCGGTGCATTGGCCAGTGGCGGGACACGGGTCGGGTCAGTGTCGATCAGTTCCTGTTCGCGGCGGTTCCAGTCGGCGAGCATCACCGGATCGGGCAGGCAGCCGATCAGGCCGGGATGAATCAGGCCGGCGAAGTTCACGCCGGGAATGTGCCGCGAGCTGGTGAACATGCCTTTGAAATCCCAAATCGCTTTTTGCGCATGGGGGAAGTGATCGGTGAGAAAGCCGCCGCCGTTCTGTCGCGAAAAAAACCCATTGAAGCCCCACTGGGAATCCGCCTTGGCGCCGATATCCAGCAAGTCGACCACCAGCAGGTCCCCCGGCTCGGCGCCGTGCACACCTACCGGCCCGGACAGGTAATGCACGGTGGACAGGTCCACATCGCGCACATCACTGGCGTCGTCGTTGTTCTTGATCGCGCCGGCGGTCCAGTCGTAGGTTTCAAGGATGAAGTCATCACCCGGCTTGACCCAGCACGCCATCGGGATATCCGGGTGCCAGCGGTTGTGGATGTGCTCGTTCTCGGTAACAGGCTGGTTGAGGTCGACTTTGATCAGTGTTTCGGTCATGGACTGGCTCCTGGGAAGGATGACAAGGCGTGGGATCCAGTCTCAGGCGGCCAGGAAAAACGGGAAATACGTCGGATGACGTATGAATCCAGGTTTTATTCCATCAATTTGCTCGATGATGGTTTAAGTATTTACTGATTGGACCCGTGGCAGGCAGATCGATAGATTCGCGGCACAGATAGCTTTTAGCCATCACTCCTTGCCCTCCCGAATATCGAGCTTTCCATGAAAAAACCTATGTCGTTGGCGATGCGCATCGGACTGGGCTTCGCGTCCACCCTGTCGTTACTGGTGCTGATCACTGCGGTCGGTATTCAACGCGTGGGCTTTATCGACAGCACGCTCAAGGATGTCGGCGAAAAAGCCGCCGTGGTCCAACGCTACGCGATCAACTTCCGTGGCAGCGTGCACAACCGCGCCATCGCCATTCGCGACGCGGTACTGGTCAAGGATGAGACGACGCTCAGCCACCACTTGGCCGAGATCGAGCAACTCAAACGCGATTACCAGGACTCGGCGGTGCTGATGGATCGCCTGTTCGCCCAGACCACGGCCGGCGCCGAAGAATCCCGGCTTCTGGGGGATATCAAGGCCATCGAGACCCAGGCCCTGGCCTCCACCGAACGCGTGATCAGCCTGCGTCGCGGCAATGACATTGCCGGCGCCCAGGAGCTGCTGCTGACCCAGGCATCGCCGTACTACACCGAATGGCTCAAGCGCGTGAATGCATTGATCGACTTCGAGGAAGCCCAGATCAAGCAACGCCTGGACACGGTGCAATCGGCAGCCGGCAATTTTGCCGTGCTGATGCTGCTGGCCAGTGCCGTGGCAATCGTCTTGAGTGTGCTGGTATCGCTGCTGATCATTCGCCAGGTCAAGGCGACCCTCGGTGCCGAGCCGGAAGAAGTCGCCCAAGCGATCCGTCGCCTGGCCAATGGCGATTTGAACCAGCTCATCGAAACCCGCTACCCTGATAGCGTGATGGGCATCCTGAAAAACGCCCTGGCGCGTCTGCGCGACACCATCACCGAAGTACGCTCGGCGGCCCAGGCGCTACGCCACTCCTCGGTCACCCTGTTGACGGTGGCCAGTGACAACCGCCAGCAGATCACCCTGCAAACCAGCGAGGCCCAGCATGTAGCGGCCGCGATCACGCAAATGGCCGCCTCGGTCAGCGAGGTTTCGGGCTACGCCTCGACCGCATCGAAAGCGACGAGCCTGGCGGATGCCGAAGTGGACAGCGGCCATCGCCTGGTGGGCGAGGTCACCGTGGCCATCGAGGAGCTGGCGACGATCCTCGACCAGGCCACCAGCCGGGTAAACCAGGTTTCCAGTGACAGTGAAAACATCGAAACCGTGATCGAAGTGATCAACGCGATTGCCGCCCAGACCAACCTGCTGGCACTCAACGCCGCCATTGAGGCGGCGCGGGCCGGTGAACAGGGTCGTGGTTTTGCGGTGGTGGCCGACGAAGTCCGCTCGCTGGCGACGCGCACCCAGGCGTCCACCCAGGAAATCCGCGACATGATCGGCAAGCTGCAAAGCGGCACCCAGGACGCCGCCGGCATCATGCAACGCAGCCGCAGCCTGGCCCAGGTCACCGTGGCGCAGACCCGCGACTCACAAGCGGCACTGGGCAAGATCAGCCAGGAAGTGGGCGCGATCAACGCGATGAATGCGCAGATCGCCAGTGCCGCAGTCCAGCAAAGCGCCGCCGCCGAAGAAGTCGCGCAGAACGTCACACGCATCCACAGCTCCACCGTGCAGTCGGCGGCCCGTTCCGAACAGGTAGAAAACTCCAATCATGAACTGGTGGAGCTAGCGGACCGCTTGAGCACCCAGGTGGCGTTTTTCAACGTGGCCTGAAGTTTGTCGCGCTTGATCTGCAAGAGCTTGCAGGTCAAGCGCACAGCACTTTCACACCGACAGATAGCGGCTGATCGTCGCTTCGTCGACCCGGTCCCGGGTCTCTTCGATCACAAACCGCCCCTTCTCGATCACCAGGAAGCGGTCGGCGATGTCCAGGGTGAACGACAGCACCTGCTCCGACACCACGATAGTCAGGTCGCGCAGGTTGCGAATCTCCTTCAGCGTGCGCGCAATGTCCTTGATGATCGACGGCTGGATGCCCTCCGTCGGTTCATCCAGCAACAGCACCTTGGGATTGGTCGCCAACGCACGGGCGATCGCCAACTGTTGTTGCTGGCCGCCGGAGAGGTTGCCACCCTTGCGCGATTGCATGTCGTAGAGCACGGGGAACAGTGCGTACAAGTCTTCCGGCACTTTGCCGCGTGCCGACGCCGGCAGGCCGGTCTGGATATTCTCCAACACCGTCATGCTCGGGAAAATCATGCGGCCCTGAGGCACATAGGCGATGCCACGTGCCACCCGTTCATGGGTTTCCAGCGCCGACACATCGTGGCCGTCCACGCTGACCTGGCCTTTCCACTGCGGCAGGATGCCCATCAGGCTCTTGAACAGGGTGGTCTTGCCCATGCCGTTGCGGCCCATCACAGCGACGATTTCACGTTTGGCGACGTCCAGATGCAGGTCGTGGAGGATCTGGCTCTGCCCGTAGCCGCAGGACAACTGGTCGATCTTGAACATACCTGTTTCCTCAGTGGCCCAAATACACTTCGATGACTTTCGGGTTGCTTTGCACCGACTCCATGCTGCCCTCGGCCAGCACCTTGCCCTGGTGCAACACCGTGACTTTGTGGGCGATGCTTTTGACGAACTCCATATCGTGCTCGATCACCAGCACCGAACGGCCCTGGCTGATGCGTTTGAGCAGCTCGGCGGTTTGCGCGCGCTCGTTGACGCTCATGCCCGCGACGGGTTCGTCGAGCATCAGCAACTCGGGGTCCTGCATCAGCAACATGCCGATTTCCAGCCACTGTTTTTGCCCGTGGGACAGCAGGTCAGCCTGTTGTTGCAGCAAGTCGCCAAGAAAGATTTCTTGCGCCACCGCTTCTACCCGTTGGATGACTTGGGCACTGCGCTTGAAGAACAGCGCGCCCCACACCTTGCGCCCCGCCGGGTAGGACATTTCCAGGTTTTCGAACACCGTGAGGTTCTCGTAGATCGACGGGTTCTGGAACTTGCGCCCGACCCCGGCCCGCACAATGTTGTACTCGCGCATCCTGGTCAGTTCCTGGCCATCGAACTGGATACTGCCGCTGGTGGCGCGGGTCTTGCCGCAGATCAGGTCGAGTACGGTGGTCTTGCCCGCGCCGTTGGGGCCGATCACCACGCGCACTTCATTGCGGTCGATATACAGGTTGAGGTTATCGACGGCCTTGAAACCGTCGAACGAAACGGTGAGACCTTCGATGGCGAGCACCGGTTTGTTCATTTCAAAACCGACGGCGGTCATGGTTGGGTCTCCAGGATCTTGGTGCTGGCCTTGGCTTTAATCGGGGCTTGCACTACCGGTTTGCGTCGCAACAGTTTCGCCAGCGCCTGGCGACCATGGCTGTCCCATAGCCCGGCGAGACCATTGGGGAAATACATCACCACCGCGATAAACAGCCCGCCCATCAGGTACAACCACAACTCGGGGAACGACTCGGAAAAGTACGTCTTGCCGTAATTCACCAGCAGCGCGCCGTACACCGCGCCCAGCAGCGACATGCGCCCACCCACCGCCGCAAAGATCACCATCTCGATCGATGGCACGATGCCCACGAACGAAGGCGACATGAAACCCACCTGCAAGGCAAACATCGCCCCGCCGATCGCCGAGAAGGCAGCCGCCACGCAGAACACGAAGATCTTGAAGCTGGCCACGTCATAGCCGGAGAAACGCACGCGCTCTTCCTTGTCGCGCATAGCCATCAGCAGCCGGCCGAGCTTTG
Organism: Pseudomonas palleroniana; assembly: GCF_022836895.1. Classification (NCBI taxonomy): domain Bacteria; kingdom Pseudomonadati; phylum Pseudomonadota; class Gammaproteobacteria; order Pseudomonadales; family Pseudomonadaceae; genus Pseudomonas; species Pseudomonas palleroniana. The sequence continues at coordinate 4,272,483 of NZ_CP092411.1, forward strand.
ACGCCAGGATGAAACGGCCAATCAGGATGCAGCCGAACAGCAACCCGGCGTTGATGAAGTACAGGGCCATCTTCGCGCTGTCGGTGCGCAGGTCCCAGCCCAGCAGGGTCTTGAGGTCGGTGATGCCATTGACGCCGCCGGTCAGACCTTGCTGGCCGACGATCAGCACGGTGAGGATCAGCGCAATCGCCTGGGTGACAATGGAGAAATACACATCGCCCACGCGCCGCTTGAACAGCGCCATGCCGATGATGAAGGCCAGCAGCACCGGCACCGCAATCACTGCCACCAGCGTGAAGCTGAAACTGTGGAATGGCTGCCACAACCACGGCAGTTCGGTGATCTGGTTCCAGTCCATGAAGTCCGGGATGCCCGGCGTCGATTGAATCCTGGTGCTTTCCGGGTCCGAGGCCTCAAGCTTGAGGAACATCGCCATGCAATAGCCGCCAACCCCGAAGAACACGCCCTGCCCCAGGCTAAGGATGCCGCCATAGCCCCAGCACAGCACCAGGCCGACCGCGACAAACGCGTAGGTCAGGTATTTGCCGACCATGTTCAGGCGGAACGCATCAAGGGTCAGGGGAAATATCACCAGGATCAACACCGCCAGCAACACGATGCCGATCAGGTTTTGCTGGCCGCCCAGCAGCTTGTCTAAAGCCTTCATCCGGTCGCCTCTACTTGCGCACTTTGATGGAGAACAACCCTTGCGGGCGCAGCATCAGGATCAGAATCACCGAGGACAAGGTGAGCACCTTGGCCATCGAGCCACTGAGAAAAAACTCCGACAGCGATTGGGTCTGGGCAATCACGAAAGCCGAGGCGATGGTGCCGAACAGGCTTTGCGCGCCGCCGAACACCACCACCAGGAAAGTGTCGACGATGTACTGCGAGCCCGCTGTCGGCCCGGTCGAGCCAATCGTGGTGAATGCCGCGCCGGCCACACCGGCCACGCCGCAGCCCAGGGCGAAAGTCATGCGGTCGACCTTGCGCGTATTGATACCCACCGCACGGCTCATCAGACGGTTCTGCACCGTGGCGCGTACCTGCAAGCCCCAGCGCGAACGGTAGAGCATCAGGAAGATCGCAGCGGTGAGCAGCAGGGTCAGGCCCATCATGAACAGGCCGTTGCGCGGGATCTCGATGGCATCGGTGAAGTTCACCGACCCCATCAGCCATGCCGGTGGTTCAGCGCTGACTTCACGGGCACCGAATACCGACCGGAAGGTCTGTTGCATCACCAGCGACAAGCCCCAGGTGGCAAGCAAAGTGTCCAACGGGCGCTTGTACAACCGGCTGATCATCGCCCATTCCACCAGCCAGCCAATGGCACCGGCGACGAGGAATGACAGGGCGATGGCGAAGAAGAAGTAATAGGGTTGGAAGCTCGGTGCGAAGTGCGCCGTGAGGCTGGAACACACGTAGGTGGTGTAGGCGCCGATGGTCAGGAACTCACCGTGGGCCATGTTGATCACGCCCATCTGGCCAAAGATGATCGCCAGCCCCAATGCCATCAGCAATAGCACGCAGAACACGGACAAGCCGTTGAACCCCTGCATCGCCGCGATGGCTCCAAATTCCGATAGCCATTCCATGATGATGGTCTCCTGCAGAGAAATGAAATGCGGGCTGCCTTGGCTTTATGTGGGAGGTGGCATTAGGGCAAGCCACCTTCCACAGGTGAACCCCGTTACTGGTAGCCTTTCGGGAATGGGTTCGGCTCGATCAGATCCGACTCGTAGATCACCTTGAACTGGCCGTTCGGCTGCACTTCGCCGATGCGCGACTTGCTCCACAGGTGATGATTCTCGTGGATCTTCACATAGCCTTCCGGCGCGGTTTTCAGTTCGATGCCCGGGGACGCGGCCACCACTTTATCCACGTCGAAACTGCCGGCCTTCTCCACCGCCGCTTTCCACAACCATGGGCCGAGGTAGGCTGCCTGGGTTACGTCGCCGATCACCGCATCCTTGCCGTACTTGGCCTTGAAGGCTTCGACGAAGGCTTTGTTGTTAGGATTGTCCAGGCTCTGGAAGTACTTCATCGAGGCATAGAAACCGGCCATGTTCTCGCCGCCAATGCCGAGCAGTTCGTCTTCGGTGACCGACAGGGTCAGCAAGGTCTGCTTGGAGGCATTCACGCCTGCGGCATTGAGTTGTTTGTAGAACGCCACGTTGGAACCGCCCACCACGGCGGCAAACACCACGTCAGGCTTTTTCAGCTTGACCTTGTTGATCAGCGAACCGAACTGGGTGTTGCCCAAGGGGTAGTAGTCTTCGCCGACCACGGTGCCGTGCAGTACGTTTTCAATGTGCTTGCGCGCGATCTTCATCGAGGTGCGCGGCCAGATGTAGTCGGAGCCGACCAGGTAGAAGGTCTTGGCGCCCTTGGTCTTGGCGATCCAGTCGAGGCTGGCGAGAATCTGCTGGGTGGCTTCCTGCCCGGTATAGATCACGTTTTTCGACTGTTCCAGGCCCTCATAGAAGGTCGGGTAGTACAGCAGGCCGTTTTCTTTCTCGAATATCGGCAGCACGGCTTTGCGCGAGGCCGACGTCCAGCAGCCGAACACCGCGGCAACCTTGTCGTTGACCAGCAGTTTCTTGGCTTTTTCGGCGAAGGTCGGCCAGTCGGAGGCGCCGTCTTCCTGAATGACCTTGATCTGCCGTCCCAGGATCCCGCCCGAGGCGTTGATCTGTTCGATGGCCAGGCGCTCGGCCTGGATCGAGCCGGTCTCGGAAATAGCCATGGTGCCGGTGGCCGAATGCAATTGGCCGACGGTGACTTCGGTGGGGGTCACGGCCAGGCCTTCGTTATCGGCCAGCACGCCCTGGCTGAACAGAGCGGCCGCCAGCAATGACAAGGCCAACAGCGGTGTGGAGCGGATCAATCGTATTGCCATGGGGCGACTCCTCTGCAATGAGGTGTCCAGCATGGCGGCAGTCATCCGGCTCGGGTATACGCAGCCTGACGTAACGGTGTACGTCATTTGACGTATGCCGCGGCGCACCAATCCAGGGCAGGATCACGCTCCCCCAGGCACTGGAGATCCCCTGTGAGAGCGGGCTTGCTCGCGAATGCGCGGTAGCTGTCACCCCATCAGCTACAGGCACACCGCATTCGCGAGCAAGCCCGCTCGCACATTTGGATCTGGGTGCCTGTCGGGGCATGGAATTTGCTGATCAATCTCGCCCACTTCCCGGAGCCTTCCACCGTGCAGCCCCCTCCCGGTACCCAGCGCATCATCAAGATCCGCCGCGACTACAACACCTGGGTCGCCGACGAGACCATGGAAGACTATGCCCTGCGCTACACCCCCAAGTCCTTTCGCAAATGGTCGGAACTGCGCATTGCCAACACGGCCCTCGGCGCGGTGTCGTTCCTGGCGCTGGAAGCCATCGGCGGCGTGCTGGCCTTGAGTTACGGCTTCACCAACACCTTCTGGGCGATCCTCGCCATCAGCCTGATAATTTTCTTGAGCGGCCTGCCCATCAGCTACTACGCCGCGCGCTACGGTGTGGACATGGACCTGCTCACTCGCGGTGCCGGCTTCGGTTACATCGGCTCGACTATCACCTCGCTGATCTACGCCAGCTTCACCTTCCTGTTCTTTGCCCTGGAAGCAGCGATCATGGCCCTGGCCCTGGAGCTGTATTTCCATATCCCGCTGGCCCTGGCCTATGTGATCTGCTCACTGCTGGTGATCCCGTTGGTGGCTTACGGCGTGACCCTGATCAGCCGCCTGCAATTGTGGACGCAACCGATCTGGCTGCTGTTGCTGGTGTTGCCCTACGGCTTTGTGGCGTGGAAAAACCCCGACGCTTTCAGCGACTGGACCAGCTTCGTCGGGCGCAACGCCGACGGCGGCGATTTCAATCTGCTGGCGTTCTGCGCCGCCTGCACCGTGGCGCTGTCGCTGGTGACGCAAATCGGCGAACAGGTGGACTACCTGCGCTTCCTGCCGGAAAAAACTGCTGCCAACCGCAAGCGTTGGTGGGCCGCCCTGCTGTGTGCCGGCCCCGGCTGGATCGTCCCCGGCGCCTTGAAGATGTTCGGCGGGGCGTTCCTGGCATTTCTCGCGCTGCAACATGAAATCCCCATGGAGCGCGCCGCCGAACCGACCCAGATGTACCTGGTCGCGTTCCGCTATGTGTTCAGCTCACCGGAATGGGCACTCGGCGCCATGGTGTTGTTCGTGTTCATTTCGCAGATGAAGATCAACCTGACCAATGCCTATGCAGGCTCGCTGGCCTGGTCCAACTTCTTTGCCCGGGTCACCCACAGTCACCCCGGCCGTGTGGTGTGGCTGGTGTTCAACGTGGCCATTGCGCTGATGTTGATGGAGTTGGGCGTGTTCGATGTGATCGATCAGGTACTGGGGCTCTATGCCAATATCGCGATTGCCTGGATCGGCACCCTGGTGGCCGACCTGGTGATCAACAAGCCTTTGGGCCTGTCGCCCAGGCACATCGAGTTCAAGCGCGCGCACCTCTACGACATCAACCCGGTAGGCGTCGGCTCGATGCTGATTGCTTCATTGTTGTCGATCCTCGCGCACTTTGGCCTGTTCGGCGCCCTGGCCCATGCTGCGCCGCCCTTCGTGGCACTGGGTACCGCGCTGGTGATGGCGCCACTGTTGGCCTGGCTGACCCAGGGCAAGTACTACATCGCCCGTACCAGCGACGTGCAGTTGATTCACCCGGTTGCCTGCGCGACGCACGCGGTCTGCGGGCTGTGCAGCAACCCGTTCGAGACGGCGGACATGGCGTTCTGCCCGGCCTATGGCACGCCGATCTGTTCGCTCTGCTGTTCGCTGGATGCGCGTTGCGGAGATCGTTGCAAGCCCCACGCCCGTTTAGTCACCCAGTTCGAAAGCATACTGCGCTGGTTGCTGCCCAATACGCTGATGCCACGCTTGCATACCCGGTTGGCACATTACCTCGGATTGCTGATGGCGCTGGTGTTGATGCTCGCCGGTGCCTTGGCCTTGATCTATGTGCAGGCAGCGCAAGGCTTGCCGCATTCGGAAACCTTGTACCAGGCGTTCTTCAAGGCTTTCCTGACGTTATCCGTGTTGGCCGCGGTGCTCGCCTGGTGGGTGGTGCTGACCCGCGAAAGCCGTGGCGTGGCCCAGGAAGAATCCGACCGCCAGACCCTGCTGCTGATGCAGGAAATCGACGCCCACAGCCTCACCGACCAGGCGCTGCAACAAGCCAAGGAGGCCTCCGAAGCGGCGAATGCCGCCAAGAGCCGCTACGTCACCGGCCTGTCCCATGAACTGCGCACGCCGCTCAATAGCATCCTCGGTTTCACCCAGATTCTGCAGCGTGACAGCGCCATGCCCGAACAGCACCAGGATGCGCTGGCGACCATTTTGCGCAGCGGCTCGCACTTGGTCTCGCTGATCGACGGCCTGCTCGACGTGGCCAAGATCGAGGCCGGCAAGTTGCGCCTGGAACCCACCGAGATCCCCTTCCCCGAGCTGCTCCACGACCTGGAACAGATGTTCACTCCGCAAGCCCGGGACAAGGGCCTGCGCTTTCGCCTGGACTGCGTGGGCAAGATCCCCGCCGTGGTGCGTGGCGATGAAAAACGCGTGCGCCAGATTCTGATCAACCTGTTGGGCAATGCGGTGAACTTCACCGACAGCGGCGAGGTGTGCCTGAGGGTCAGCTATAGGCGCGAGACCGCCAACTTTGAAATCATCGACACCGGTATCGGCATCGACCCCGGGCAGTTGGAGCGGATTTTCCAACCGTTCGAACGCGGCGACCTGATGCGCCAGGGCAATGGCGTGGGCCTGGGGCTGACCATCACCCGCATGCTCACGTCCTTGATGGGCGGCGAACTGCGGGTCACCAGTGAGCTGGACAAGGGCACCTGCTTCCAGGTGCGGCTGTTCCTGTCGCAGGTGCGCGCACCGCAAGCGGTGGTACATGTCGAGCACGACATCATTGGCTATCAAGGCACGCGACGGCGCATTCTGGTGGTGGATGACCATGTGGATCATCGCAAGGTGCTCAGCGGCATGCTCACGCCGCTGGGTTTCGAGGTGATCCAGGCCAGCAACGGCCAGGATGCAATCCGCCAGGTGGCGCTGCTGGCACCCGACCTGATCCTGATGGACCTCTCGATGCCGACCCTGGATGGCTATGAAACCAGCCGCCTGATCCGCCGCAATGCGTTGTCCACCGCGCCGATCATCGTGATCTCGGCCAACGCGTTCACCGACGACCGCGAACGCAGCATTGCCGCCGCCTGCAACGATTACCTGGCCAAGCCCGTGCGCACGCCGGAGCTGCTCGGCTGCCTGCAACAGCACCTGGGCCTGCAATGGCTGCGGCGCACCCAGAGTCGGATACCACCGCCACCACCCAGCGTATTGCCCAGCGCTGCAGACCTGGCTGAACTCGCCGAGCTCAGCGCCATCGGCTATGTGCGGGGCCTGCATGCCAAACTCGACACCCTCCTTGAACAGCGCCCGGACACCGAACCTTTTATCAGCAAGGTCCGCGGGCTGCTCAAGGGCTTCCGCCTGGATGAACTCAACCGAACCCTCAAGGAGGCCGCAGATGAATGCATTGACCAGTAATGAACCCGGCGTCGTGCTGATCGTGGACGACACCCCGGATAACCTGGCCATGCTCTCCGACGCCCTCGACGACGCGGGCTATATGGTACTGGTTGCCCTCGACGGCCTCAGCGCGTTGAACCGCGTGCAACGCCGGCGCCCGGACCTGATCCTGCTGGACGCGATGATGCCCGGCCTGGACGGCTTCGAGACCTGCCGTCGGCTCAAGGCGCAGCCTGCCAGCGCAGACATTCCGGTGGTGTTCATGACCGGGCTGACCGATAGCAAGCATGTGGTGCAGGGGTTTGAGGTAGGTGGCAGCGACTACGTGACCAAGCCGATCCAGACCGATGAGGTACTGGCACGGGTGGCGGCACATTTGCGCACGTCGCGTATTTTGCTGTCGGCAAGGGAGGCACGGCAGCCGAGTGTACTGACGCTTGAAGATGCGCCGGCACAAAGGCTGCTGTCAGCCAGATTCCAGCTGACCGAGCGCGAGGTGGAAGTGTTGCGCTGGGTGGCGTGCGGGAAGACCAACCGGGATATCGGGGATATTCTGGGGTTGAGTCCGAGGACGGTGAACAAACATCTGGAGCATGTCTATGTGAAGCTCGGCGTGGAGACCCGCACGGCAGCCACGTCGGTAGCCCTGGCCGCGATCTAGACCTGTGCGGGGCGATAGGGGGTACAGCGAAAATGAGTTATCCCCCAAACGTCTGTGAAGGCCGACGCAAGGTCGGATCAAACGGGTTGATCCGCGGCCCGATCGCCGCCGCTTCGCGCTTCAACAACTCCACCACCATCGGTAAGCGGCTCGGCCCCAGCCGGTCACTGATGGTTGCCACACTCAACGCCGCCACCGCATGCCCCTCGCGATTGAGGATGGGCACCGCCAGCCCGGCCATGCCCTCCAGCACCCCGGTATTGCGCGCCGCATAGCCAAGCTGGCGCACGTTCTGCACCTCCGAGCGCAACAGCACTTCGTCATACAGATGGAAGTCCTTTAGGCGGGGCAAGTTGTAGCGGATCACCGTTTCACGCTCTTCCTCCGGCAGGAACGCCAGGATCGCCAGGCTGCCCTGCCCCACACCCAGCGCCACGCGCCCGCCGATATCGCCGGTGAAGGTGCGGATCGGGTATGGACCTTCGCTGCGGTCAAGGCAGATCGCATCAAAACCGCTGCGGGCCAGCAAAAACAGTGAGTCGCCCAGGGACGCACTCAGGCGCAGCAGGCTTGGCCGCACCAGGTCACGCAGGTTGCCGGTCTTGCCTGCATTCGCCGCCAGCGCGAAAAACTCCAGGCTCAGGCGGTAGCGCTTGCTGCGCGCATCCTGCTCGACCATGCCTTCGTCCACCAGGCTGCGCAGCAGGCGGTGGGTGGTGGGCTGGGAAAGGCCCACCTGCTGCGCCAGTTGGGTCACGCGTTCGCCGCCTTCCGGCACCGTACCCAGCGTGCGCAATAACGCAAACAGCCGAGACACACTGCCCGCGCCGACTTCCCTGCTCTCAACATTCCGCTCAGTGGAATCATTTTCCATCTAAAAGCCTCAACTATTCTGATCATTGAATAAAACTGAAAATAATACTTCATTCAGTGAAATTCCATCTTCCACCCTTCCGGGTCTTCGTCCTAATCTGCGTTCACAGGGGCGAAATGAACAACAATCGGCAGCCGACTTGAGATCGAGCGCCAACGCACCCGAGACACTTCTTTCGCATCTGCCCAAAACAAAAAAGCGCGTCTCGACGCGACTCAAAAAGGTGGAACGCACTATGGCATTTCTCCAACTCAACGCCTTGAGCAAACGCTATGGCGCCGTCGACGCGGTGGTCGCTACCGACCTTGCGGTGGAAAAAGGCGAATTCGTGTCCCTGCTCGGCCCCTCGGGTTGCGGCAAGACCACCACCTTGCAAATGATCGCAGGCTTCGTGGACGTCACTGGCGGGCAAATCCTGCTCGACGGTCGCGACATCACTCACGCCAAGCCCGCCAGTCGCGGCCTGGGCGTGGTGTTCCAAAGTTATGCGCTGTTCCCGCACATGAGCGTGCGCGACAACGTCGCGTTCGGCCTGAAAATGCGCAAAGTGCCAGCCAGCCAAATCGCCACCCAGGTCAAAAACGTGCTGGAGCTGGTACGCCTGGCGCAACATGCCGAGCGCTACCCGCGCGAGCTGTCCGGCGGCCAGCGCCAACGGGTGGCCCTGGCGCGTGCGCTGGTGATCGAACCGCCGGTGTTGCTGCTGGACGAACCGCTGTCCAACCTCGACGCCAGCCTGCGCGAAGAAATGCAATTTGAAATTCGCCGCATCCAGTGCGCCGTGGGCATCACTACCTTGATGGTCACCCACGACCAGGCCGAAGCACTGTCGATCAGCGACCGCGTAGTGGTGATGCAGGCCGGGCGTGTGACCCAGATCGACGCGCCGTACACACTCTATGAGCACCCGCGCACCCGGTTTATCTCGGACTTCGTCGGCAAAGCCAACCTGTTGCCCGGCGACTACGACGCACTCGGCAACCCGCAAGTGCGCCAGGCAGGCGGCAGCGGTGAACTGACCCTGAGCCTGCGCCCGGAGAAAATCCAACTGGTAGACGCCGGCCTCGGCCTCCTGCAAGGCAGCGTACGCGACCGTTACTTTTTCGGCAGCCAATGGTTGTACCGCGTCCAGACCCCGCTCGGCGAAATCACCGTGGCCTGCAGCAACGACGGCAGCACGCCACTGGGCTGCGGCACGGCGGTGGGCCTGCAGTGGCAAGACGAGTTGTTGCGCGTCTTGGCGGCGGATGAGGTGTGCCCATGAGTCGGGGCTACTTATTGTCGTTGCCGGCCCTGGCCCTGTTTACCGGGCTGTTGCTGCTGCCGCTGGGCTTGACCTTGGTGCTGTCGTTCAACGTGTTCGACTATCAGGTCGGCGTGAAGGCCGATGAGTGGACCTTCGCCCATTACCTGTCTTTGCTGCGCGATGCGTATTTCTACGAAATCTTCTGGCGCACCTTCTGGATCAGCGCCTTGGTGACCTTGCTGTGCGTGGTCATCGGCGTGCCCGAGGCCTACATCCTCAGCCGCATGGGCACCCCGTGGCGCTCGATTTTCCTGATCCTGATCCTCACCCCGCTGTTGATCTCGGTGGTGGTGCGCGCCTTCGGCTGGAGCTTGCTGCTGGGCGCCGACGGCTTGGTCAATCAAGTGATCCAGGCCCTCGGCGGGCGCCCGGTGAAGCTGCTGTACACGCCATTTGCCGTGATCATCGCGCTGGTGCACGTGATGCTGCCGTTCATGATCATTCCGGTGTGGACCTCGCTGCAAAAACTCGACCCGTCGGCTGAACAGGCGGCGCTTTCGTTGGGCGCAAGCCAGGCCACGGTGATGCGCAAGATCGTCTTGCCGCAGGTGATGCCCGGCGTGTTGTCCGGCACCTTGATCGTATTCGGCCTGGCCGCCAGCTCATTCGCCATTCCCGGCCTGCTGGGCGGGCGGCGCCTGAAAATGGTCGCCACCGTGGTGTACGACCAGTACCTCTCGGAACTCAACTGGCCCATGGGCGCGACCATCGCGGTGGTGCTGCTGCTGGTCAACCTGCTGATCATGCTGAGCTGGAACCGCATGGTCGAAAGCCGCTACAAAAAGTCCCTGGGGGTTTAAGCGCATGTCCAGAAACGGTCCTTTGGCCCTGGGTTTTCACAGCCTGGTGGTGCTGTTCATGATGGCGCCGCTGGTGGTGGTGTGCCTGGTGGCCTTCACCCCGGAAAACACCTTGAGCCTGCCCACATCGGGGTTTTCCCTGCGTTGGTTTCGTGCGGTGTTCGAGCGCGCGGACTTTATCCAGGCGTTCTATAACAGCCTGGTCCTGGCCTTCACGGCGGCAAGCCTGGCCACGCTGATTGCGGTGCCCGCCGCCTTGGCCATCAGCCGCTATCAGTTCCCCGGACGCAATTTTTGCAGTGCCTTGTTCCTGTCGCCGATCATCATCCCGCACCTGGTGCTGGGGGTGGCGATGCTGCGTCTGTTTGCGCTGATGGGCGTCAACGGCAGCTTCACCTGGCTGATGCTGGCGCACGTGGTGATCATCACGCCGTATGTGCTGCGCCTGGTATTGGCGGCCGCCATCGGTATTGACCGCAGTGCCGAGCAAGCGGCCGAATCCCTCGGTGCCGGGCGCTTTACGCTGTTTCGCCAGATCACCCTGCCGATGATCCTGCCCGGCGTGGCCGGCGGCTGGCTGCTGGCATTCATCAACAGTTTCGATGAAGTGACGCTGTCGATCTTCGTCAGCTCACCGGCCACGCAAACGCTGCCGGTGCGCATGTACGTCTACGCCACCGAATCCATCGACCCCATGATGGCGGCAGTGTCGGCGCTGGTGATCGGGTTGACGGCAGTCACCATGATTGTACTGGACCGGGTCTACGGCCTGGACCGCGTCCTGGTGGGGAAACACTGATGGCGCTGTTCAAGCGATTGGCCGAAACCACGCGCCCTGCCCTGGCCTTTACCCTGGACGGGCAACCGGCCACGGGGCTGCTGGGCGACACCCTGCTCACGGCCATCCTGACCTGCGCCGACCACCTGCGAGGCAGCGATTTCAGCGCCGAGCGCCGCGCCGGGTTCTGCCTGATGGGCGCCTGCCAGGATTGCTGGGTACGGCTGGAGGACGGGCGTCGCGTACGGGCCTGCTCGACGCTCCTGGAAGAGGGCCAGGCCATCAGCCGCGACCCGGGGCGCCAAGCATGAAGCCGGTGGTGATTGTGGGCGCAGGCCCGGCGGGGATCAGTGCGGCGCGTACCCTGCTCGAACATGGCATCAAACCGTGCCTGATCGATGAAAGCCTGCGCGGCGGCGGGCAGATTTATCGGCGGCAACCGGCGAACTTCCAGCGTTCGGCCAAGCAGCTTTACGGTTTTGAAGCGGGCAAGGCTGAGGCGGTACACCGCACGATGGATGAATTGGCGCCGTTGCTCGACTACCGGCCCGAAACCCTGGTGTGGAATGCCGAAGGCGGTCGCCTGGACCTGCTCCATCACGGCCGTGCCGAAAGCCTTGCGTACTCACGCATCATCGTTGCCACCGGCGCCACCGATCGTATCCTGCCGGTGCCGGGCTGGACCCTGCCTGGGGTGTACAGCCTTGGCGCTGCGCAAATCGCCTTGAAGTTTCAAGGCTGTGCCATCGGTGAGCGCGTGGCGTTTTGCGGCAGCGGGCCGTTGCTGTATCTGGTGGCGTATCAATACGCCAAGGCCGGGGCCAACGTGGTGGCGGTGCTCGACAGCGCGCCCTTCAGCGCTCAATGCCGGGCATTGCCGGCGTTGCTCGGGCAACCGCTGACCCTGGCCAAGGGCTTGTACTACCGCGCCTGGCTCACGGCCCATGGGGTTCCCGTACATCAGGGGGTGACGCTCAAGCAGATTGACGGTGAACAACGGGTCAGCGCCATCCGTTGGGCTGAACAGAGCCTGGCCTGTGATGCGGTGGCCTTCGCCCATGCGTTGCGCAGCGAAACCCAGCTGGCGGACCTGCTCGGCTGCGAATTTTCCTGGAACGCCCTGAATCGTGCCTGGTTGCCGCAACGCGACAGCGCCGGGCGCAGCAGTGCCGACGCGGTGTACCTGGCCGGCGACGGCGCCGGCATCATGGGCGCGGAGGCTGCCCACATGGCCGGTGAGCGGGCAGCCTTGGCGCTGCTGGATGATTTGGCTATCACCATTGATCAGCGTCGCGCCGCCTGGCTGGAGCAGCAGTTGGCGGGCATCCAGCGCTTTCGTCAGGGCCTGGAAACCGCCTTCCCCTTCCCGCAGCAGTGGGCAGCCGAGGCGCCCGATGCGTTGATCCTGTGCCGTTGCGAGGAAGTCCGCGTGGGCGATGTGCGCGCGGTGGTCGACGAAGGCCACTGGGAGATCAACCGGGTCAAGGCCCATTGCCGCGTCGGCATGGGCCGCTGCCAGGGCCGCATGTGCGGTTTGGCGGCGGCGGAAATCATTGCCGAGCACAGTGGCCGAGGCATTGAGCAGGTCGGGCGGCTGCGCGGCCAGGCACCGATCAAGCCGCTGCCATTTGGCGTGCAGGTGCAACCATGATCGACGTCATTGTGCTGGGGGGTGGCATTGTTGGCGCATCGGCGGCCCTGATGCTCGCGCAGCGCGGCCAGCGCGTGGCGCTGCTGGAACGGGACTTTTGCGGCTCCCATTCCAGCGGCGTCAACTATGGCGGCGTGCGGCGTCAGGGTCGGCCATTGCATCAACTGCCGTTGTCGCAACGTGCCCATCAGCTCTGGGCCGACCTGCCGGGGTTGATCGGTATCGATGGCGAGTACGTGCGCTCCGGGCATCTGAAGTTGGCGCGCAGTCACGCAGATTTTGCCGCGTTGCAGGCTTACGCAGACCAGACGCAAGGATTCGGCCTGGGCTTGCAACTGCTCGATCATGCGCAGCTGCGCGCCAGGTTCCCTTGGGTGGGCGACATCGCGGTCGGTGCTTCGCTGTGCCCCGAGGACGGCCATGCCAACCCGCGCCTGGTGTCGCCGGCCTTCGCCCGTGCCGCGCAACGCCTGGGCGCAACGATCTTTGAGCAGGCCGAAGTGATTGGCATTGAGCACGACGGAGCGTGTTTCCAGGTGCGCTGTGCCAACGGCCTGCACTTACACGCACCCTGGCTGCTGAACTGTGCCGGCGCGTGGGCCGGCACCGTCGCCGCACAGTTTGGCGAGCCGGTGCCCATCACTTCGGCGCACCCGGCGATGCTGGTGACCGAACCGCTGCCGGTGGTGATGACGGTGAGTACCGGCGTTGAAGGCGGTGGGATTTACGCGCGCCAGGTCGCCCGGGGCAATTGCATCCTGGGCGGCGGCCGCGGCTTCGCCCTGGGCCCGCTGACGGCGCGCCCAGGGCAAGCGGCCGTGCTGGAGATCTTGCGCAACGCCACTGAGCTGTACCCGTTCCTCCAGGGCGCGCAGGCGATCCGTACCTGGAGCGGCACCGAAGGCTACCTCCCCGATCATGAACCGGTGATCGGTCCCAGCAGCACCCAACCCGGCCTGCTCCACGGTTTCGGCTTTGCCGGCGCCGGGTTCCAGCTCGGCCCGGCGGTCGGTGAAGCCCTGGCGGACCTGGTCTGCTCAGGCGCCAGCCGCCAACCCATTGCAGCGTTTTCCATTCGTCGTTTCCAAGCCTGAGAGGAAAAACATCCATGAGCCTACGTATTGCACTGTCCTGCTTGTCCCTCGCCACACTTGCTTGCACCGCCCAGGCAGCGCCCACGCTGTACCTGGGCATGAACGGCGGCACCATGGAGCGGGTGTACGCCGACAAGGTGCTGCCCGCCTTCGAAAAAGCCAATAACGTCAAGGTGGTGATCGTGCCCGGCACGTCGTCGGACATCCTCGCCAAGGTCCAGGCCAACAAAGACAACCCGCAGATGCACGTGATGTTCCTTGATGACGGCATCATGTACCGCGCCATCTCCATGGGCCTGTGCGACAAGCTCACGCCCAATCCGACCCTGGAGCAGATCCCCGCCAAGGCGAAGATCAAGGATCAAGCCGTGGCCGTCACGCTCGGCGTGACCGGCCTTGGTTACAACGCCAAGATGTTCAAGGAAAAAGGCTGGGCGGCGCCCACCTCGTGGATGGACCTGGCCGACCCGCGCTTCAAGGACAAAGTGGTGTTCCAGTCGCTGGCCTCCTCCACTTTCGGCCTGCACGGCTTTTTGATGTTCAACCGCATCCAGGGCGGCGACGAGACCAACGTGGAGCCCGGCTTCAAGGCCTGGCCAAGCACCATCGGCCCGAATGTGCTGGAGTACATCGCCAGCTCCGCAAAAATATCTGAAATGGTGCAAACCGACGAAGCCGCCATCTTCCCGCTCACACCGACCCAGGTCACCACTCAGAAACTGCTCGGCATCCCGATGGAATATGCCCAGCCCAAGGAAGGTGCGGTGGTGCTGAACGTGGCCGAGTGCGTGATTGCGCGCAATGACCAGCCGGAACTGGCGCAGAAACTCGCGGCGTTTTTGCTGACCGCCGAAGCCCAGGCGCCGGCACTGGAAGAAGGCGACCAGATTCCGTCGAACCCGACCACCCCGACCACCGACAAGACCCGTGGCCGGGTGGAGGCCATGCAGGATTACTTGCAGAGCGCAATTTCGATTGATTGGGACCAGGTCAACCAGGCGCGGCCGGAGTGGAACGCGCGCTGGAGCCGGTCGATCGAGCGCTGATCAGACAGGCGCTATCGGCAGCGCACGCTTGTGCGCTGTCTGGCGGTACGCCTTCTCGACGATTGCCCGCACCCGTTCAGTCACCGGTTCGCCCATCAGGTAGGCATCGATCTCGGCGTAAGAACAGCCATAGGCGTGCTCATCGAGCTTGCCCGGGGCCAGCTCTTCCAGGTCGGCGGTGGGGTGTTTGTGCACCAGGTTGCCCGGTGCGCCGAGGGCGCTGGCCAGCAGCCGTACCTGGGTCTTGGTCAGGCCCGACAGCGGTGCGAGGTCACAGGCGCCGTCACCGAACTTGGTGAAGAAGCCCATCAACGCTTCCGCGCCATGGTCGGTGCCCACCACCAAACCGTTGTGCAGGTTGGCCACCGCGTATTGGGCGACCATGCGTGCCCGGGCCTTGACGTTGCCCTTGATGAAATCGACATGGCTGGCGCTGGCCTCTGCGGCGCGCAGGCTGGCCATCAAGCCATCGACAGTGGCGGCAATGTTGAGCGTTTCGATCTGGTCCGGGGCGATGAAGTCCAGGGACGCCTGGGCGTCGCCTTCGTCGGCCTGGGTCTTGTAGGGCAGGCGCATGGCGATAAAGCTTGCGGCATACGCTTCGGCGCGCAGTTGCTCGACGGCCAGTTGGCAGAGGCGCCCGGCGGTCAGTGAGTCGACGCCGCCGCTGATGCCCAGCACCAACGCCGTGCAACCCGACTGGCGCAACGTGGACTTGATGAAGTCGATACGCCGCTGAATCTCACGGGGCTCGCCGCCCTGGACCAGCGAGCGGTCGATGTTCAGTTCCTGAGCGATACGTTGCTGGGTTTGCATGTCACACCTCCACGCTGCCGACGTTGAATACCTGTGCTGCATACTGCAAGAACGAGGCGTCTTCGCAGACGTTCTTGATCGGGTCATCCGAGAACTTCACCACCGGCTCGCCGTGCACCCGCACCAGCTTCATCACGATGCTCAGCGGTTGTACACCGTCCACATCGCAGGCCAGGCTGGTGCCCATGCCAAACCCGAACTTGGCCTTGCCGCGCACGTGCCGCAGGATCGGCAGGCATTTCTCGAAGTTCAAGCCATCGGAGAACATCAGGTCCTTGGTCATCGGGTCGATACCCAACTGTTTGTAGCGGGCCAGCACCTTGTCGGCCCAGGCGATGGGGTCGCCGGAGTCCTGACGCAGGCCGTCATAGAGCTTGGCGAAATACAGATCGAAATCCTTGAGGAAGAAATCGGTGCTGATCGTATCGGTCAGGGCGATCCCCAGGCGGCCACGGTACTCACCCACCCAGTGCTCCAGTGCGGCGTTCTGGCTCTCGCGCAGGCGCCCCAGTTGCTGGTGCACCATCAGCCATTGGTGAGCCATGGTGCCGATCAACGGCAGGTCGAATTCGTAGGCCAGGTGCGCGTTGCTGGTGCCGACGAACTGGCCGGGAAAGTCGCGGCGCATGATGTCCACCACTTCGCGCTGGGCCTTGAACGACAGGCGCCGACGGGTGGAGAAGTCAGACACGCGCAAGTCGGCCAACTCCTCGCGGCTGAGGTTTTTCTCCAGCCAGTCGAACTTCTGGTAGAGCTTGCGGGTGACGTCTTCCAAGGTGACGTCGGGGTATTTGTCACGGTTGCGCAGTTCGCTGACCAGCGCCAAGACCGGTTGTTCGAACATGATGCAGTGCAGCATCGGGCCGATAACCCGGATATTCAGTTGGCCGTCGACTTCGCTGACGTGGATATAGCGCAGGTTGAAACGGAACAGGCCGAGAAAGCGTTCGTAATCCGGCGTGAGGTATTCGCGAAAACGCGGGTTGAACAGAAAGCGCAGTTCGCCTTCACGGGCCTGCAAGCCGGCCATGTTCTCAAGTTCAGCGCGCAGTTGCGGGATCAAGTGGCCGAGCTTCTCCTTGGAGCGCACGATGAAGTTGTATTCCACATCGACGTTGGGGTACTGATGCAATACGGCCTGCATCATGGTGAAGGTGTAGTAGTCGGTGTCGAGCAAGCCCTGGATCACCGGCGTTTCGTAGTTGTAGGCACTTTCCATGGTGAGTCTCCTTAACGCGTGGCGTGTACTGCCAGTTCTTCGCGGGTGCTGCTGATGACGGCACCGGCCTTGAGCAATTCATTGACGGCCTGCACGCTGCCCTCCTCACTGATCCCCCGGCAGGCCGGCAGGTGCAGGACGACCTCCAGGCCGGCCTTGAGCAATTGCAGCGCGGTGGTCTTGACGCAGTAGTCCAGGGCCAGACCGCCGACGATCACCCGCACGACGCCCTGGGCCTTCAAATACTCGATCACACCGGTGGAAAGCTTGTCGTGCAGGTCGTGATAGCAGGCACCGTAAGGGTGCAGATCGGGTTCGACGCCCTTCCAGACGAAGTAGTCGTAGTCATACGGGGCGGGCAGTTCATCGAGCAGCGTAAAACCCTCGGTACCCGGCACGCAGTGGCTGACCCAGGTGAGGTCGGCGTGAGGCAGGCCGGTGGGTTGCAACATCGCGCTGGCCTCGGTCACCACCCACGGTGCGTGCGGGGTATGGGCGTCCTTGCTACCCACACGGTGGCCAACGAGGCTGGCCATGTAGTTGAGCTCGGCGCCGATCTGGTCACCACCCGCCACCGGCAGTTCGTTGGGGCACAGCGGCGTGAAGCTCTTCTGGGCATCGACATCAAATGAAGCGAGGGCGGTTTTCGCGAGGGTCATGGTGGTTCTCCTGTGGCCTGGAAACAAAAGTACATGTCATGTACTTTCATTGCAAGAAACATTTGTTTATCTATGCTGGAACCAGTACATGACATATCTGTTCGATTGGTTAGACTGTGCGCCACCGCTGTTGCGAAGGATTTCCCATGCCACTTAGCCCTTACCTGCATACCGTCGACCTCTGCGCGCTGTTCTACTGCCGCGCCTCCGGCGAATTGAAACTGCTGCTCAATAAGCGCGACGCCGAACCCTTCGCCGGGCATTGGGCGCTGCCCGGGGTGGTGGTCAACGGCGATGTGCAAGACTTGAGCCTCAAGGATGCGGTGGAGCGTTTGCGGGTGAGCGCCAAAGTCGGCCTGGACCTGGCCTGGTGCGAGCAGGTCGGCACCGTGGGCGACGCATTTCGCGACCCGCGTTGCTGGTCGTCGTCCACCTTCTACCTGGCGATCGTCGCGGATGAGGTGACGCTGGCCGAACACCAGGGCTGGTT
Organism: Pseudomonas palleroniana; assembly: GCF_022836895.1. Classification (NCBI taxonomy): domain Bacteria; kingdom Pseudomonadati; phylum Pseudomonadota; class Gammaproteobacteria; order Pseudomonadales; family Pseudomonadaceae; genus Pseudomonas; species Pseudomonas palleroniana. The sequence goes on from NZ_CP092411.1 coordinate 4,290,448, forward strand.
TTCACTGAATGCGCTGGCAAATGGCAGCATCAAGCTACCGTTTGACCATAACCTGATCGTCGCGGCAGTCCAGGAGCGGCTGTTTTCCAAGTCGCTGTACAGCAGCTTGCCGTTGCTGTTCCTGGGGAATGAATTCAGTGCGCCGGAAGCGACCACGATTTTTTCGCTGGTGCTGGCGCGGCCGGTGTTGAAGACCAGTATTCGTCAGCGTCTGTTGAAGCTGACCGAGGCGGGATATCTGCGTGAGACCGGGCGCAAGAAGCACGGCGAAGGCGGCAGGCCCCAGGCGACCGTGCAGAGCCTGAGGCCTGGAGCGGTGTATTTCTTTGATCGCAGCTTTGCTGAATAAACGCGGTCAGCTCATCCAGTTGCCACCGTCGACGTTGTAGGTTTGCGCAACCACATAGTCGGCGTCCTGCGAGGCCAGGAAGATCGCCATCCCGGTCAGGTCCTGCGCCGTGCCCATGCGCCCGAACGGCACTTCGGCGCCTACCCGCCTCTTCTTCTCGCCGGGGGCCAGCCCCTCATGCCGGGCGAACAGCGCATCCACCCCGTCCCAGTGCTCACCGTCTACCACCCCCGGGGCGATGGCGTTGACGTTGATACCGTGCTTGATCAGGTTCAACCCCGCCGACTGCGTGAGGCTGATCACCGCCGCCTTGGTCGCACAATAGATCGCCACCAACGGCTCGCCACGCCGCCCTGCCTGACTGGCCATGTTGATGATCTTGCCGCCATGGCCCTGGTTGATCATCTGCCGTGCGGCGGCTTGCAACGTGAACAGCGTGCCGGCGACGTTGATCGAGAACAGCCGCTCATAGCTGTCGCGGGTGATCTCGACAATCGGCGCCAGGTCGAACAGCGCCGCGTTGTTGATCAGGATGTCGAGCTTGCCGGCATGGGCGACCACGGCGGCAATCGCCGCATCGATAGAGGCCTGGTCGGTGACGTCCATCGCCACCGCGTAAGCCTGTGGGCCCAACTCGAGTGCCGTGGCCCGGGCGCGTTGCAGGTTGATGTCGGCGATCGCGACGCTAGCCCCTTCGGCAATATAGGCCTGGGCAAAGGCGCGGCCGATACCGCGTGCCGATCCGGTGATCAGCGCGCTTTTACCTTGCAGTCGTTTCATGAGCGTGGTCCCTTGGGGGTCATAGCGTGTTTTTGGGGTTGAGGGCCGATTACAGCAGCTTGACCAAACCCGCTCAAACACATGGCGAATGCTCGACTGATGCTTTTTTAACCTCATCGTCAAAATCAAAAAAGTATCGGCTCAGGGCGAAACCCTGGGTAGCGCAGAGGCTGCCGGTGCGCGTATTTTGAGGCGTTCCCCTACTTGGAAAGAGGCATGAGCATGCCCGTCAGCCGCGCCGAACTGTTCGAGCATCGCCCCGCCGAACTTGAAGTGATCCTGCCCGAACCGGACCGCTGCTTTCGCTGGTTCGAACATGACTACCCTTACGACCTGGCGCGCTGGAACCACCATCCCGAGTTCGAAATCCACCTGATCCGCCAAGGCAGCGGCAAACTGGTCGCTGGGGATTACATCGGCGCTTTCAACGCCGGGCATGTTGCGCTGATCGGCCCGAACCTGCCTCACGACTGGATCGGCGACCTCGCCCCCGGCGAATACCTGAAGGGGCGCGACGTGGTGCTGCAATTCGACGGCGCCGCCCTCCTCGCCTTGCGTAAAAACCTGCCGGAGCTGGGCGATTTGCGCCCCTTGTTCGAACAGGCGCGGCGCGGCCTGGCATTCAGCGCCTGCACGGCCACGCAGGCTGCACAGTTGATCGAGGCCATCGGCAGTGCCCACGGCCTGCAACGGCTGATCCTGTTCCTGCAACTGCTCGACACCCTGAAAAACGCACCACAGCAGCAGGTTCAGACACTGGCCAGCCCCTGCTACGCCCCCACGCTGGATGCGCGCAGTGCCGAACGCATCAACCAGGCCTTCGACTACCTGATCCGGGAACTCACCGGCGACGTGCGCCTGTCGGTGATCGCCCGGCAACTGGAGATGAGCGAAGCGGGCTTCTCGAGGTTCTTCAAGCGCAACACCGGCCATGGTTTTATCGAGCTGATGCGCAAGTTCCGCGTGCAGCGCGCCTGCCGGTTGTTACTGCAAAGCGAGATGTCGGTGGCGGCTATCTGCTTTGAAGTGGGTTACGCCAACCTGTCCAACTTCAACCGGCACTTTCGGATCGAGATGAATCTGACGCCGAGTGAATATCGCCGTGAAACGGCGATGCAATGGTTCAACCGCACTGGCCTGTAGCATCGGTTACCGGGCCAACGCGCTTTGTGCCAGGTGGACGACCTCAAGATTGATTTCTGCGCGCTGGCGTTCTCCGTCCTCAAGAAACCAGGCTGCCGATAATCCGGCATGCGCCACTACCCATTGCAGCAGGCGTGGGCGTGCGAGGCCGGCCGTTTGTGCAATCACGTCAACCTGGCGGATGAAACGTACCGGGTCGTTACAGGTAGGCAAATCCGGGTTACAGATCAGATTGGCGTAGTCGTAACCGCGCTCGCCCATCACCCGCTTTGGGTCGATCGCCAGCCAACCCCGCGCACCGAAGTCGAGAATATTGTCGTGATGGACATCACCATGCAGCACCACGATGTCCTGTTGCGCCGCCAGCAACGCATGCGCCGTCGCTGCGCAGTCGAGCAACCTGCCGCCCTCATCCTCAGCCGCATTCCACAAAGACTGAAACCAGACGTCCAGGGTCAGTAACCCTTGCGGTGGCGATGGACGCGGCGCGTGCAGTCTGGCAACCGTCGCGCAGGCAATCCGACTGGCTTCGTCATCCTGACCCGTGAGCGCCATACGCATCAAGGAACCCGAGCCGGTGGCACGTTCCATCAACAACGCATCGTCATCATGGGCGTACACCTGCGCGGCGCCGTCGCCTGCCCACCAGCTCATCAACCGCCCACCGAGCTTTTCTTCCGAGGTATTGGCAATTTTCAACATCGCCGGGCAGCCTTGCCAGCGCACGGGCAGCAAGTGGCTGCCGGGCGTCACGATAGGCTCGCCGTCGGCACTCAGGTTCCAGGATTGCAAATAGCGCTCGAACATCAAGGAACTCCTTGGGTTATCCCGTAAAAATGACACCCAGTCATTTTTGATCAAAAGGCCAATTAATTCAGATTTTTTTCATAGTGCTCAACCCTTTGAGCAAAGTTGGTACGCCGCGTGCAAACGTTTGCGAAATAAACTTGGTAGCCAAGTTCACCTTACCCGAGCAATCGGGTTCAAACCGCGTACGAATAGGGATTTTCAATGCACTCCACTTCAAGGCGTCATGCTTGCGTTGGTGTTTCCTTGCTACTGGCCGCCGTTACGGGAGTACTCAGCGCACCCATTTTGGCGCAGCCGACACCGGTCGATGACTCAGCACAGGGCGAAACGCTCAGTCCTGAAACCAAGAACCCTGATGCCGGCCCCGCAAAAAAAGGCACGTACCTGTCGGACTGGTTCAACCAGGACCTGACGCTGATCGGCAGCAAAGACATCAGCTTCGGCCCCAAGCCGCAAGATGACGTCTACCTGGAATACGAGTACTTCGGCCGCAAGGGCCCGTTCGAGCTGTATGGCTATATCGACGTACCGAAGATTCTCGGCATCGGTAACAGTAATGACAAAGGCGCGTGGGACCATGGCTCGCCCGTGTTCATGGAGCACGAGCCGCGGATATCCATCGACTACCTGGCAGGTCGCAGCCTGGCCGTCGGCCCGTTCAAGGAATGGTACGTCGCGTTTGACTGGATCTATGACCACGGCAGCAATAAGTCCAACCGTGCCAACACCCTGTACAGCGGCCTGGGCACCGACATCGACACCCATTCGCGGGTCAACCTGTCGGCCAACTTTTATGGGCGCTACCAATGGGAAAACTATGGCGCCAGCAATGAATATTCGTGGGACGGCTACCGTGCGCAAATGAAGTACATCGTGCCGATCAGTACGTTCGATAACGGTGCGTCGCTGACCTATATCGGTTTTACCAACTACGATTTCGGCTCAAGCCTGCACAAGGACAACCCGGCGCGCACCGCCAATGCGTTGGTGGCCACCAACGTGCTGCTGTACTCGTTTACCCATCTGCGCTTCACCCTGGTGGGTCGTTATTTCCACAACGGCGGCAACTGGGAGGATGGCAGCGAGCTGAACTTCGGCGAGGGCAACTTCCGCGCCCGCTCCGAAGGCTGGGGCTATTACGCCGGTGTGGGTTACCAATTCTGATCAAGGAGCTTTAGATGAACGTGCTTACCCGTCTCTCGCTGGCCATCGGCCTGGCGTTTTTGCCGCATGTGGTACTGGCCGATGCGCCTGCGCCGATCAAGCCGAAGGTGATGCTGATCACCATGTTCGCCCCTGAGGCGCAAACCTGGATAGACCGTCTGGAACTCAAGCAGGAAGTCCGCGTGCCGGGGCTTTCCGCCGAATACCCGGTGATACGCTGCAACACTCAGGCTGTTTGCCTGCTGGTCACCGGCATGGGCCAGACCAACGCCGCCGCTTCCACCCTCGCCCTGGCCTTGTCGCCCAAGTTCGACCTGCGCCAGAGCTACTTCCTGATCGCCGGGATTGCCGGTATCAACCCCAAGCACGGCACTATCGGTACAGCCGCCTGGGCCCATTACCTGGTGGAATTCGGCACCCAGTGGGAGCTGGATTCGCGCGATGCGCCCAAGGATTGGCCGACGGGTTACATCGGCATCAATACCAAGGGGCCGAACGAGAAACCACCGCTGGACTACAAGACCGAAGTGTTTGAGCTCAACCCCAAGCTGCAGGCCAAGGCGTTTGCCTTGTCGCAGAAAGTCGAGTTGAGCGAAAGCAAGGAATCCAGCGCCTGGCGTAAACACTACCCGTCCGCCCCGGCCAACCAACCGCCACAGGTCACACGTTGCGACACCCTGGCCGGTAACACCTGGTTCTCCGGCACGCGCCTGAGCGAGCGCGCCGAGGTCTGGACCCGCCTGCTCACGGACAATAAAGGCGAATACTGCACCACCCAGCAGGAAGACAACTCCACCTATGAAGCCTTGCTGCGCGCCAGTCGCGAAGGCCTGGTGGATATCCAGCGGCTGGCCGTGGTGCGTGCGGGCTCCGATTTCGACCGGCCTTATCCCGGCTACAGCGAGGTGGACAACCTGTTGAAGTACGCAGACCAAGGGGGGTTCGTGCCGGCACTGGAAAACCTGTACCGCACGGGTAACCCGTTGGTACAGGCGATCCTGAAGAACTGGTCGGCGTGGGAAAAAGGCGTTCCAGACGCCTGATAAAGATCAAATGCAGGGAGGGCTGCAGAACACATGATCTGTAGTGAGCGGGCTTGCCCTAATGCCAGTCAATTAAGGATTAACGCGGTCACTGTGGGAGGGGGCTTGCTCCCGATGGACTGCGTAGCAGGCCCATTTTTGAGGCCGCTGCGCGGCCTATCGGGAGCAAGCCCCCTCCCACAATTTATTCATCGCCCGCTTAATCGCTTAACTGACTGGCATTAGAGCTTGCCCCCTTCCACATTTTTGGGCGGCATCAAGGCAGGAAAATAATCTTGTCCGCACTGCCGCTGTTCACCTGCTCATAGCACTGGACGCCCCCGGCCAACGCCACTTCACGCAACCCTGTCGGCAGCGGCAGCGAGCCTTCATCAAAGAAGCGCCCAAACTGCTCCAGCATCACCGCGCACTGCTCACAGTTGTAGAGCAGCGAATTGATACCCACCACCGAGCCCCCCTTGCGGTACAACGCCAGGGCCGGCAGTTGCACGTGACCGTCGACCGGCGCGGCGATGATTGCGATGCGCCCGAATGGCGCCAACCCCGCGACCGCAGCCGGCAGCCAAAAACCGGTGGTATCGAAGATCACATCCGCCCCGCCCTCGAACACCGCATTGACCTGCTTGCCCAATGCTTCGGGTTGCGCCAGGGCAATCGCATCAACCCCTTGCGCCTGCAGTACCTCGACCTGATCGGCCTTGCGCACCGCCGCCAGCACCTGGGCACCGCGAATTTTCGCCAGGGCCAACGCCGCGCTGCCGACAGCACCGTTGGCGCCAATCACCAACACGCGCGTGCCTTTGCCGACACCGCTGCGCTCCAGGGCATCCCAAGCGGTGGTGTACGGCACACCAAGGCTGGCGGCCTGGGCAAAACTCAAGTGTGTGGGTTTGTGCGCCACGCCCTTGGCCGACACGGTGAGGTACTGCGCGTGAGAGCCATCGGCAAAAAAACCCAGGTCACGGCCGGTGCCCCAAACCGCCTGGCCGACCAGTGCTGGCGGGCCTTCCACCACGACACCGGCAAAGTCCCGTCCGGGAATACGCGGCAAGGTGGTGTAGGGAAAACGCCCGAGCACGTTTTTCACATCACTGGGGTTCAGGCCGGCCGCTTTGACCTGGACCAACACTTCACCCGCAGCCGGCACCGGTTGGGCGACCTCAACGAAACTCAGGGCCGCCAGGTCGCCCGTGGCGGAAAATTGCAATGCTTTCATGGCCAATATCCATCGAAGGGAAAGAGTAAATCAGGACAACCAGGCGCTCAGCCACTCACGCCCCATGGGCCAGAGCTTTTCACCGAGCAGCATGCCCATCAGGCCCACCAGGGCAATGGCGGGCGGTGCGGGGGAGCGAAAGTCCAAGGCACCGTAGATCAGGCCGACGAGCAGGCCGATGGCGAGGGAAGCAAAGTAGTTCATGACGTTCACGCCTGGCGAGTTGATGGGCTCAGTGTAGTGAGCCCATCCCGGAAGCATCGGCCAAGTGCTTCAGGATTTCGGCCAAGCCTCAGCCGACATAGTGCGACGGCGCCACGCCGAGTTCGCGTCGGAACATGTCGCTGAAACTGCTGGGTGAATAGCCCAGGGAGCGGGCGATGCCGCTGACCGATTGGCCCTGGATCAGCTCAGCCACCGCCGTGGCCAACTGCACTTGCCGACGCCACTCGGCGAAGCCCATGCCCAGATGCTGCTGGAACAACCGCGCCAGGGTGCGCACACTGGCACCTGCCGCCTCGGCGTGTTGCTCGAAGGGAATCTCCAGCGACGGCGCCGCCATCACCGCCTGGCAGGCGCTGATCAGCCGCCGATCCGCTTGCGGCGGCATGGCGATGCGGATCTGCGAGCGGCGTGCCCGTTGCAGCTCCAGCAGCGCCAGGCCGACCACCGCGTCGTAATACGTCGAATCACCGTTATCGCCTTGCTCGACCAGGCTGACGATCAACTCACGCAGCAGCCCACCGACTTCAATCACCTGCACCTGGCTGTCCAGTGTCGCGGCCAACGCCGGGCGCAGGTAGATATTGCGCATCTGCAGGTCCGAGACCACGCGAATCCCATGCTCCACACCCGGTGGCAGCCACACAGCGCGCTGCGGCGGCACAACCAAGGCTTCACGGGGCGTCTCGACCCACATCACGCCGCTCATGGCGTAGAGCAACTGCCCCCAGTCATGGCTGTGCGGCTCCACATACAAGCCTCGCGGGTACGTGCGTGCCAGGGGTTGCACGGGGACGGCATGATCAGTCAGGTCGGGGGGAGCGGCCAGGGCCATGGGGTGCACATTCAGTCAAGGGTGAGCGGCCATGGTAATGACCGCCACCCGATAATCCGAGAGGATTTTTAACCGAGCGTATTCAAGCATGCGCCGACTTGGCGCATTCACAGCCGGTCGACGAGGCGCACGGCTCGCCATGGGCATGGTGCTCGGCACAGCCTTCGCAGCAATAGCCCTTACCGTCCTTCATCACCGCATTTTTACCCAGTACGCATTTGCAATGTGGGCAGGCACAGGTGTTATCAGCCATGGTCAGACTCCTTTTACATGGTCGTCCCGGCGCAGCGGATGCCGCACCTTAAACAGTGACTGCCGGCAAGCAAGCAGGGTTCAGCGCCGTTAGTCGACCTGGCTTCTGTTGCTGCGATACATAAACACCAGGGCCAGGGCCAGCAGCACCATCGCCAGGATCCGGCTGCCCGACAGTTCGATGGCCGGGTTGCCCAGCCAGCCGAAATTGTCGATCAGCATGCCCATGCCCAACTGGCCGACGATCACCGCCACCGTCGCCACTGCCGTGCCGACCACGGGCACCGCGCCGACCATCACGATCATGTACACCACGCCGAACAAGGCGCCGGTCAGCTGCCATTTGGGCACATCCAGCAAACTGACGGCATGGGCCGGTTCGAAGAAGAAAACCAACAATGCCGTGACCAGTGCGCCGACCGCGAAGGTCAGCAAGCTGCTGCGCAATACGCCCACCGACTGCCCCAGGCGACCGTTGATCGCCGCCTGCACACTCAGCACCGCACCGGCGGCGATCACCAGTACCAATAATAAAATCAGGTTCATCGCCTTACCCTCGTGCAATCAAGATCAATGCCGCCACAATCAACGCCAGCGCAATCCAGCGCTCGGCATTGACCCGTTTGCGTGCGGTGCCGAACCAACCGAAATGATCGATCAACACGCTCTTGCCGACTTGACCCGACAAGATCGCGATCATGGTCATCGCCACCCCGATGTGCGGCGTGGCAAGCGTCAGCACCACCACGTAGATCGGCCCCAGGAACCCGCCGATCAATTGCCAGCGCGGCAGCCCGGCCAGCGCCGGGCCTTTTTGCGGGCCGCTGAACAACAGCAGCAAAAACAGGATCGCCGAGCCGACGCCAAAAATACTCAAGGTCGCCCATAAATGGCCGACTTGAGCCCCCAGCGGCCCCAACAGACCGGCCTCCACCGACAAGCCCATGCCCGCCATGATCACCAACGGTAACAACAGCAGCTGCAATAGGTTTTTTTTCGGCCGGGCCTGCGCCATGGCCGCAGTAGAACTGGCTTGCATACATCACCTGCGCTTCAGAAAAGGAAACATGGCGCGCATTATCCGGTGGCCGTCCTGTGCGATAAATGGGAGCATGCTGACAACACCTTTGCGCAATACGCACAGCCAGGGATTACCATGCAGGGTTTGAATGAACTGAGTTTCAAGGCGTTGCGCCTGTTTGTCGCGGTGCTCGACTACGGCAGTTTTTCCGCAGTGGCGCGCCGCGAAAGCCTGGCGCCCTCCTCCATTTCCCGGCAGATCCAGTTGATGGAACAGGCCCTCGGCCAACAACTGCTCTACCGCCACACCCGTGCGGTCAGCCCCACCGAGGCCGGGCGCCTGCTCGGCCAGCATGCACGCGTGATGCTGGAACAACTGGAAGCCGCCGGCCAAGCCCTGCAGGAACATGAACGAGAGCCCAGCGGCCTGGTGCGCATCAATGCGCCGATGGTGTTCGGCCAGCGTCATCTGTCCCCATGGCTCGGCGAGCTGTGCAGGCGCTACCCGAAGTTGCAACTGGAAATCCAGCAAACCGACACCTACGTCGATCCGTTGCAAGACGGCACCGACTTGTTGTTTCGCATCGGTGTGCTCAACGACTCCAGCATGCAGGCACGCATCTTCGCGCCCCAACGCTTTCGTATCGCCGCCAGCCCCGCTTACCTGGCCCGCCATGGCACGCCGAGCCACCCTGATGAACTGGTCAAGCATCAATGCCTGGCCTACAAGGGCGTCACCGGCCAGCAACGCTGGTTCTTTCGACGCACCCCAGGCGACTGGACACCCTATAGCGTCAAAGGCCCCATCACCGGCAACCATGCCGACACACTCACCCACGCCGCCGAACAGGGCCTGGGGTTGGTGGTGTTCCCGTCCTGGCTGATTGGCGAGAGCTTGCGCGCCGGCACCTTGCAGGCGGTGCTCACCGACTACGAAGTGGCGACGACCCTGGAGCCGCAACAGATAGCCGCGCTATGGCCCGGCGGCCGACGGCTGTCGCTGAAGGTGCGCACGGTGATTGATTATTTTGTGGAGTGTTTTGGACGGGAGCCGTATTGGGATCGGTGATTCAGAACAACCACTGCCCAATCAACCACGCATTCGCCCCACTGATCAGCGCAAACAGGAACCACGCCAGTAACCGCGTGGGCAACCGATTGACGAATGGCCCCATCAATTGCTTGTCATCGGTCAAGCGGATCAGCGGGTAAAGCGCGAACGGCAACTGCAGGCTGAGCACCACCTGGCTAAGGATCAGCAGCTTGCCGATAGCCTCGTCCCCCATCAGCCACACCCCGAGAAACGCCGGGATCAGCGCCAGCCCACGAGTGATCAACCGTCGCTGCCAGCACGGAATGCGCAGGTTTAGGTAACCCTCCATGATCACCTGCCCGGCGATGGTGCCGGTAAAGGTGGAGCTTTGCCCGGAGGCCAGCAGGGCGATACCGAACAGGATACTGGCGAAAGCACCACCCACGAGTGGGTCCAGCAGGTGGTAGGCGTCCTGGATCTCGACCACATCGGTATGGCCGGTCTTGTAGAACGCAGCCGCCGCCAGCACCAGGATCGCGGCGTTCACCAGCAATGCCAGGGCCAGGGAGCCAATGGTGTCGATACGGGCCAGCTTGACCGCATCCTGTTTGCTGGCGAGGTCCTTGCCGATCAACCGGGTTTGCACGACGGAGGTGTGCAGGTAGAGGTTATGGGGCATCACCGTAGCGCCCAGGATGCCGATGGCCAGGTACAGCGGCGCCGCGTCGCTGATAGCCGACAGCGACGGAGTGAAGCCGCTGAGCACGTCCGGCCAGTAAGGCTTGATCAGCACCAGCTCGATAAAGAAGCACACGCCGATGGTCGCCACCAGCGCCAGCATGATTGCCTCCAGGCGGCGGAACCCTCGGTTTTGCAGGGCCAGGACCAATAACGTGTCGAAGGCGGTGATGACGATGCCCGTGGTCAGCGACACGCCAAGCAGCAGGTGAAACGCCAGGGCGCAGCCGAGCACTTCGGCGAGGTCGGTGGCGATGATGGAGATTTCCGCCAGCACCCACTGGGTGCGTGCAGAGCGCCGGCTATAGCGCTCGCGGCACAGCTGGGCGAGGTCTTTGCCGGTGGCGATACCCAGCCGCGAGCACAGGCATTGCACCGCCATGCCGGCCAGGCTTGCCAGCAGGACCACAAACAACAGGCTGTAGCCGTAGCGCGAACCGGCCTCGATGGCCGTTGCCCAGTTGCCCGGGTCCATGTATCCGATGGAGATCAACAGGCCGGGGCCGGCGAACATCAACATCCGCTTGAAGAACGAAGCCTTGGGGTCGACGGCAACGGAGCCTGCCACTTCCGGCGGGCAGAACGGGGCGGTAGCGATTTTCGGCAGGCTGAATTTCACGCGGCATTCCAGGCAGACAACACAAGACAGGCGTGCAGCTTAGCAGTCGGACGCAACCGTGCGCATCACCGTTTCCCGGGGCAGGTCAAACGCTTCGACCACTTGTACCGCCAGGTCCATTTCCTGGTTGAGAGCCTCACGCTCCATGCGCTGGCGAATCATGCCGACCACCAGCACCGCCAAGGTGGTGATCGAGTAAGCCGGGCCGGAAAATGCACGCACACCGCTGACCAGCAACATCGCCGCCGCCAGCACCTGGCCCACCACCGGAATCGCGGTGGCCGCGCCCCGGCGCAGGATAAACCCGGTGAGCCCCGCCAATGCGGTACCACTCAACGCGGTGGTCGCCGAACGGCCCAGGTCGAAGCGGGTGAACAACCCCTGCTCTCTTTGGGCGGCAGCCTTGAGTTCAGCGTCGAAAGCCTGCCGATCGGCGCCGCTCAGTTTGTCTTTGTACTGCTCGATCAGTGTTTGCGCGACCTGCGCCTCGATCTCCGCCAGTGCCACGGACTCAACCGGCTCATCGAACTTGATCCCCAGCCGTTGAGCCACATCCTCGGCTATCTGGCGATAACTCACGCCATGGCCGCGGGCCAGGTTCATGAAGCTGTCACCGCCCATGCGCTGCAACTCGATGGCCAGTTTCAGCGGTTCACGCACACTGGCATCGATTGAGGCGCTGCGCTTTTGCGCCATCAGCTCAGCGAGAAACTTCAGCTCTTCCGGGCGCGCCTGCACCAGTGCCGGGAACAGCGCCACGTCCTCCTCGGCGAACCGCACCTCAGCGCTACGCTGGTCGGCGCGGATCAGGCCGCGCCGCTCTTGCAACAGGTCGGTGTACTGCACCACCGTCTGCAATTGCGGCCAGTAGGCGGCGTGATCGAAGGTCGGCAGATGCACATTGGTGACCTTGGCCTTCAACGCCGGTGTGACCTCAATGGCATAGCGACCAATGCAGCGCTCGGTATCCGGTTTTATCGCCAGTGCCCAGTCCTTGCTCGAGTGGCAGTTTATCACCCGCCCCTTGAATGGCACCGACACCTCTTCCCACGGGCTGGACGTACAGATCGCCCCGCCCATCAGCAGCAGATTATTCAACGGCAACTCGCGGGCAACCTGCGGGCTGGCCAACACACTCTTGACCAGGATGCGCGCGCCGAGGGAATGACCGATCAGGTTGATACGCCGCACCGGCAGCGCTTCAGCGCGCAGGTAGCCGGCCAGCTCGGGCAATAAGGTCTTGGCCACTTCATCGACACGCGCCTCGACACTTTTGTAATGGTCGAGAAAATAGGCAATCGCCTTGCCCACTCCCACCGTTGCAGCGCCCACGCCGCCACCGCCGAGCATCGAGGCGAGCACGTCCTTGAACGGTGCGAACAGGTTTTCCAGGAAATGCCCCGCCGGCCAGAACAGCATCAGGTTGGTCGAGCCTTCGATACTCGCCAGTTGTTGCTTGAAACTGCCCAGTTGCTGGCGGTTGAAGAACGCCGAATAACCGTGAACGTAGAGATTGAGCACCTCCCCCTGGGGCTCGCCGCACAGCAAAAAGGTGGGCTTGCGGGTACGGTGCATTTCATCCCACTGGTGTTGCATGGGCCGGTGACTCCTGGTGACGATGGGCGGCGATAGTAACAAAGCATGGCGCTGACAAAGGTGAATCCTGACCGGCGTGAGCGCTCGCCGCCTTGCTGCGGGAGTTTTTTCGCAGGGGCTGATTATAATCTCGCCGCACAAGTACAAGTTTCCAACGGTAAAAGGCGTTCTAATGGCGCCTGTAGATTCATGTTTACTGATCCTGGAGTTCTCCATGCCCCATGAAGGCAACCTGTTACAAGCAGCCGTGGTGTTCCTGCTCGCCGCCGTGCTGACCGTGCCTTTGGCCAAGCGTCTGCAACTGGGCGCGGTGCTGGGCTATCTGTTCGCTGGCGTGATCATCGGCCCCTCGGTGCTGGGCCTGGTGGGTAACCCGCAAAGCGTGGCGCAGTTTTCGGAACTGGGCGTGGTGTTGCTGTTATTCATCATCGGCCTGGAGCTGTCGCCCAAGCGGTTATGGGTAATGCGCAAGGCGGTGTTCGGCGTCGGCCTGGCCCAAGTGTTGCTCACCGGCCTGGTCATGGGTGTGGTGGCTCTGTGGCTATTTGGCCAGGCGTGGAACAGCGCAATCGTACTCGGCCTGGGCCTGGCGCTGTCCTCCACCGCCTTTGGCCTGCAGAGCCTGGCCGAGCGCAAGGAACTCAACCAGCCCCACGGGCGCCTGGCCTTTGCGATTCTGCTGTTCCAGGATATTGCCGCGATCCCGCTGATCGCCCTGGTGCCGCTGCTGGCCGGTAGCGACCACCCCACCACCGAAGCCCAAGGCTGGCAGCATGTACTGCAAATTCTCGGCAGCATCGCCGTGGTGATCATCGGCGGGCGTTACCTGCTGCGTCCGGTGTTTCGCATCGTGGCCAAGACCGGTCTGCGTGAAGTGTCCACCGCCACCGCTTTACTGGTGGTCATCGGCACCGCCTGGCTGATGGAGCTGGTCGGGGTGTCCATGGCCCTCGGTGCCTTCCTCGCCGGCCTGCTGCTGGCGGATTCGGAATACCGCCACGAACTGGAGTCCCAGATCGAGCCGTTCAAGGGCCTGCTGCTGGGCCTGTTTTTCATCAGCGTGGGCATGGGCGCCAACCTCAGCCTGTTGCTCAGTTCGCCGCTGGTGGTCATCGGCCTGACCCTGCTGTTGATCGGCCTCAAACTGCCGCTGCTATACGCAGTCGGGCGCCTGGTGGGCGATCTCAACCGCGAAAGCGCGCTGCGCCTGGGCGTGGTGCTGGCGGCGGGCGGTGAGTTTGCCTTCGTGGTGTTCAAGATCGGCCGTGACCAGGGCCTGTTCGAACCGCACCTGTATGATGTGCTGGTGCTGACCATCACCCTGTCCATGGCCGTGACGCCGCTGTTGCTGCTGGTCTGCCCCAAGCTGTTCAAGCCCAAGGTCAAACCGGTGGAAGTGCCGGAGGAATACCGCACCATCGAGAGTGATGCGCCACGGGTGGTGATTGCCGGCATGGGCCGCATGGGCCAGATCGTCGCGCGTATCCTGCGGGCGCAGAATATTTCGTTCATTGCACTGGACACGTCGGTGGAAACCATCGAACTGACCCGCAGTTTCGGCGGCATGCCGGTGTTCTATGGTGACCCGCAGCGCCCGGAAATCCTGCACGCGGCCAAGGTCGACCAGGCCGAGTTCTTCGTGATCGCCATGGACGACCCCGAGATCAACATCAAGACCGCCGAACTGGTGCGCAACCTCTACCCGCACATGAAGATCATCGCCCGTGCGCGTAACCGCCAGCACGTGCACCGTCTGGTAGACCTGGACGCCTCGCCGGTGCGCGAAACCTTCTATTCCAGCCTGGAGATGAGCCGCCGCACCCTGGTTGGCCTCGGTTTGAGCCAGGCCCAGGCCGACGCCCGCATCACGCGCTTCAAAAACCACGACCTGCAAGTCCTCGCCGCCCAACATGCGGTATACGACGACGCGGCCAAGGTGATGCAGACCGCCCAGGAAGCCCGCGCAGAACTGGCGCGGCTGTTTGAGATGGACCGGCTTCAGGAAGAGTCCGATAAGGTGTAGGGCTGCCGATGAACGATTTTGCGAATTTTCTGACAGAATACGCCGCAATTTCGTTCATCACTGGAGCGCTTCATGGCCACTTTCATCAAGACCGCCGCCCTGCTGGCCCTCGCGCTTACCGCCGGCAGCGTATTCGCTGCCGGCAAACCGACCACGCAAACCATCTCGACCTTGGGCGGCAAATTCACCTTCAGCCTGCCCAAGGCCTACATTGCCGACACGCTGCCTTCCGGCAAGGCAGAGGATGGCACCGCCGACACCCAGGGCACGCTGTACGCCAACGCGACCACAAAAAGTGTGGTGATCGTCGCCGAAACCGTACGCAACGATGGAGCTACGATCAAGGATAACGACGCGCAATTCCTCGACCGCGCGGTGGCCGACTTCGTCAAGGACCAGAGCGCCGCCCTGCCCGACTTCAAGAAGCAAAACGAGAAAAAACTGACCTTCAAAGGCTTGGGCCTGCGTCAAGTGGACAGCACTGCGACCCAAGGCGGCGGCAAGACCTTGAACTCGACCTTTTTGGGCGGTTCAGGCAACCATCTGCTGGTGATCCAGGCGATCTCCCGGGCCGATGATGTGAAGGGGCATGAACAGTTGGTGAAGCAAATCACCGGCGGTAAATAACCCGATCTGCCAAACACTGCAAAACCCATGTGGGAGCGGGCTTGCTCGCGAATGCGGGGTGTCAGGCCCTTCATCTGCCCCTGATACACCGCATTCGCGAGCAAGCCCGCTCCCACATTTTTGACCGCATTTCTATCGCAGGTTTTTTTCCAGCCAGGCTTTGAGGTCCTGTACCTCGGCTTCACTCACGGTATGCGGCATGCCCATATACCCGTGGAACTCGGGCTTCAAGCCCAACCCCAGCAACACATCATTGGCCCGCGTGGCCGCGGTGTACGGCAGCGCCTGATCCAACGTGCCATGGCCGATGAAAATGGCCAGCTTGTCCAATGCCGCATCGGGTTTCAGTTCAGCCTTGAGCACCGGTAACACGCTGCCACTCAAGGCCGCGATCCCACGCACCAACCCGGGCTTTCGCAAGCCCACTTCGTAGGACATGATCGCGCCCTGGCTGAACCCCACCAGGAACACCCGATCGCTTTGCGTGTGATATTTGGCAGTGGCCTGGGTCACGAAGTCTTCGATCAGCCTGGCGCTGCGTTGCAAGTCAGCCGTCTCGCCATCGTAATCACCGTCGCCGGGTTTCCTGGCAAACCAGCGATAGCCACTGGGGTCGACCGGCATTGGTGCGCGTACCGACAAGTAGGTCCAGGTCGATGGCAGCGCGTCCTTGATGCCGAACAGATCTTCCTCGTTACTGCCGAACCCATGCAGGAAAATCACCAACGGCTGGTTGCGCGCCTCACCCTGGGTCTGCTCCAGGTACGACAGCGGCAAATCGGTGTGCAAGGTGACGTCGGCCTGGGCAGTGCCGGCCAGCAAAGCCAATGTCAGCGCGAAGAGTTTGAACATGGGCAACCTCAAGGTTTGCGCAGCAAATAGGTATCCATGATCCAGCCGTTGGCCAGGCGCGCGGCCTTGCGCACCCGTTCGATCTCCGGCGCCACCTCGGCGACTTTACCGCTGATCAGGATCTCGTCCGGCGTGCCCAGGTAAGCGCCCCAGTAAATATCCAGGCACTGATCGGCCACGGTACGGTAGGAATCCTCGGCATCGAGCATGACCACCAGGGTGTCGGCATCACTTGCCTGCCCCGCCGCCAAACGCCGGCCGGTGGTGATCTCGATGGAACGGCCGATACGGTTCAGTGGCACTTTGTGCTGGGCGGCCAGGGCCTGCACGCTGGTAATGCCGGGGATCACTTCGAATTCAAACGCACAGCGGCCACTGGCAAGGATCGCCTGCAGGATACGAATGGTGCTGTCGTACAACGCCGGGTCGCCCCACGCCAGGAACGCACCCACCTCGCCGTCAGCCATTTGCTCAGTGATCATCCGCTCGAAGGTTGCTTGCTTATCGCGGTTAAGGTCCTGCACGGCGGTGGTGTAATCGATATCGCCGCGCACACGCTCGGGGCAGTCGGCCTCGACAAAACGGTAGCCCGGGTCGGTGATGTAGGTCTCGCAGATTTCACGACGCAGGTCGATCAGCTTGTCTTTGCTTTGGCCCTTGTCCATCAGGAAAAACACATCGGTACGGTTGAGCGCCTTCACGGCCTGCATCGTGATGTAGTCGGGGTTGCCGGCGCCAATGCCGATGATCAGGATGGTTTTCATGGGGTGCTCTCAGTGCGGGATGTGGATTTTGCCATGTTGTCGGCCTGCTGGGTCAAATCACTCCAGGCGCAGGCGCCATCGCCCATTGAACCTGAGTTCAGTCGACGACAACGGCTCGACATCAATCGCCCCGAACGCAGCCGGCGCGCACTGCATCACCTGCAGCAACGCGGCGCGAATCACGAACGGATGGGTTACCGCCAGTACATGGCCGGGGGTCCGTTCGAGGTCATGCAGCCATTGGCCGACGCGTTCGCAGAGTTGCGTCACGGATTCGCCACCGTGTGGCGCGGCATTGCTGTCACCCAGCCAATCCTGCAAGGCTTGGGGCTCGGACTGCTGGATGGCCTCCAGGGGCTGGCCTTGCCATCGACCAAAATCATACTCACGCAGGCACGGGTCGACTTGCGGCTGCTCGGCAAACATCCGCGCCGTCTGCCATGTACGCAACTCAGGGCCACAGACCACGCGGGGTGCCCGCTTGAATCGACCCGCCAGGGAGAGTGCCGCCTGTTGCCAATCCATATCCACGGGCTCATCCCGTGCAAAACGCCCGCGTTTCAGGGCCTGGGTGCTGGCGTGGCAGATAAGTGTCAAGCGGGTGGTTCGCATCACAGCTCACTTCGGTTCGGTGCGCGGTCATCGTCGACCGGCGAGGTCCTCCCGATGTTACAACGAACAACGATCAGAAGCCCCGCCTGTCGGCCTAGGCACCAGGATGGGCCAGGTACAAGACCTGATAGCCGGTGCCAGGATGCTCCGCCTCCAGCGCGCCGGCCGACAGCGTAAACCGCACCAGCCGCCATGCCTGGACATCCAGGGCCAGGAACACGGCAAATGTATCGGTGCGCTCAGCCAGCTGTTGATTGTGGCGTTTCTGCTCGGCCAATACCTGCGCTCGGTCCGCATCGGGGGCCAGCGGCCATTCTTCCCGGTACAGACTCAGCGCGCCCGACGCGGGGCCGCGCACCACATCCACCGGCAACCAACTCTCGATATGCGGTCGACCAAAGCTGTCGAGTACTTTCTGGAAGCGCTCGCCCAGCAAAAAGTCGACCGCCTGCAACGGGTCGGCCCACAAGTACACCGACGCATAGACATTGCCCGCCGCCTGCCCACGCTCCTGGGCGATAAACGCCTTGAACAGCAACCCCTCGGTGTGATCCCACAAAGGCCCCAATTGTGCGGCGCGCTGGTGGATCACGCGCATGTCGTAGTCGGCGGGCAAGCGGTGTGAATACTGTTTGGCAAACATGGAAAGACTCCCGTGCAAGATGAGATGCCAGCTTGCGCAGCGCCGATAATTTCAACAAGATATCAATGGATATATGTGAAATAAGTATTCGATATGACTGATACGAGCAAACCGCTGGATATCGACACCGTGCAAGCCTTCGTCCTGGTGGCGGATTTCGCCAGTTTCACGCGTGCCGCCGAGGCCCTGGAAACGTCCCAGGCCGCCATCAGCCTCAAGCTCAAGCGCCTGGAAGAACGCCTGGGTTATCGGCTGCTGGAGCGCACGCCCCGGCATGTGCGGCTGTCGCCACAGGGTGAGCGATTCATCGGCGCCGCCCGTACCCTGCTCAACGCCCATGAACGCGCCCTCGGTGACCTGGGCGGCCACGCAGCGCGGCGGTTGGTGATCGGCATCAGCGACCACGTGGCCGGGCCGGATTTGCCCACTTGGCTCAGCCGCCTTGCGGCCTACGATCCCCTGGTGATTCTTGAAGTGCGCATCGCCTCATCTCGCGACCTGGTCGCCGCGTTCGAGCGCAACGAGCTGGACGCGGTCATCGTGCGTAACGAAGGCGATCGCCAAGATGGCGAAGTATTGGCGGTGGAGCGCTTTGGCTGGTTTGCCGCGCCGACATGGCAACACAATCCGGATGCCCCACTGCGCATCGCAACCCTGGCAGCGCCCTGCGGTGTTCGCCAGCTGGCAACCCGAGCCCTGGATGACGCACGCATCGACTGGACCGAAGTGTTTGTCGGCGGCGGTGTGCTGGCCGTGGGAGCGGCGGTCAGCGCTGGCCTGGGGGTGGCCGCACTGGCACACCGCGTGGCACCGGCCGGCGCGGTGGAGGTCGGCGAGCAATACGGGTTACCCGCCTTGCCCGTCAGTGAGGTCAAGCTGCACAGCCGCATCAACGACGAGCGATCCCGCGACACGCTGCGGGCCTTGAGCGCGACTTTTCGTGGGGTGCTGCAGCGCTAGAGTGGACAACGGGTAACCTGTGGCGAGGGAGCTTGCTCCCGCTGGACTGCGTAGCAGGCCCAGTCTTTTCAAAGCAAAAGCGGGGGCCGCTTCGCGACCCAGCGGCAGCAAGCTGCCTCGCCACAGTGACAGAGTTGTGTCTTAACGGACCAACCCCCTCCCGTCAGGCAAGCGCCGCATTGGCCGGCACCGTCGCAGGACTACCGTTGGCCACAAAGTCCTCCCGGCGCAACACCACCAGCGCAATCAACGACACCACGCCGGTGGCCACATAGAAATACCAGGGCGAGGTGATGTCGCCAGTCACCTTGATCAACCAGGTCGAGATCAACGGCGCACTGCCACCAAACACCGCCACCGGCACGTTGTACGCCACCGCAATCCCGGTGGAGCGGATACGCGTCGGCAACAGCTCGCTCATCAGCGCATAGGTAGACGAGGCATACAGCCCAAACAGAATCGCCACCGCCATCAGCGGTGCAAAGAACGTTGCCGGCGTGGCGGTCGGGGCCGACTTGAACAGCCAGAACATCGCCAGCGTCGCCAGTGTGCCTATCACCATCAGGAATGGCTTGCGCCCATACTTATCGGTGAACGCACCGCCGAACGGCATCACGAAGGCCGCCGAAAAACTCGCGACAAACACATAGAGCAAGGTGGTGCCGCTGTCGAACTTGAGGATCTTGGCCATGTAGGTCGAGGCGAAGGTCAGCACCAGGTAAAAAATCGAGCTGTGCAAGGTGATGATAAAGAACACCAGGGCAATCGCCCGCTTCCACTGCCAGACTTCACGCAGCGGTGCCCGCGAGGTTTGCCCGGCGCGTTGCAGGGCCAGGAACTCAGGGCTGTCTTCAAGCTTCAAGCGGATGTACATCGAGATAAAGCCCAGCGGTGCGGCGATCAGGAATGGCACGCGCCAGGCCCATTCCTGCATCACATCGGCGCCCAGCACCCAGGTCATGCCATTGGCGACCGCACCGCCCAGCAACAGGCCGAGTACCGCAGTCACCATCAGCCAGCACGTGGCGAAGCCACGACGGCCGGGGCCGGCGTATTCGGAGATAAAACTGGTGACGGTGCCGATCTCGCCGCCTGCCGAGAAGCCCTGGACGCAACGCACCAGGATCAGCAGGATCGGCGCGGCGATGCCCAGGGTCGCGTAGCTGGGCAGCAAGCCCAGCAACACGGTGGAGCCCGTCATCATCACCAGTGCCATGATCAGGGTTTTGCGGCGGCCGATCTTGTCCGCCAAGGGGCCGAAGAACAGCCCGCCCAAGGGCCGGATGAAGAAGCTCAGGGCGAACGCGGCAAAGCTTGCCAGCAGGCTGGTGGTGGGGTCATCGGAGACGAAAAACGCCTGGCCGATGTACACGGCAAGAAAGCCGTAGACGCCGTAGTCGTACCACTCGATCAAGTGGCCGGAGGTGGCGCCGAGAAACGCGCGGCGCCGCTTGCGCAGCGTGTCTTGCGGGTGAATGCCCATCGAAGGGACTCCTTGTCGGTTGTTCTATCCATGAAAAAATGCGGGCTAGCGAGTGGCGGCGATACTCGCGTCTTTCAACCACTGCCGCAAGTCGGTCTTGAGGATTTTGCCGTAACTGTTCTTGGGCAACTCATCGCGGAACAGGTATTTCCTGGGTTTCTTGAAAGACGCCATGCGTGCCAAAAACCAGGCGGTCAGCTCAGCCTCGTCGAGCGGCCGGCCGCTGCGGGTCACCACAAACGCGACCACCGACTCGCCCCATTGCGCATCCGCCTCGCCCACCACGCACACTTCAAACACCTCGGGGTGCTGGGCCAGCACTTCCTCGACCTCACGCGGGTACACGTTGCTGCCGCCACTGATGATCACGTCCTTGGAACGGTCCGTGAGCGTGAGGTAACCAGCCGCATCGACAAAGCCGATATCGCCAGTCAGCAGCCAACCGTCGACCAGGGTTTGGCGGGTGGCCTCAGGGTTGCGCCAATAGCCTTGCATGACCGTGGCACCCCGCACGGCAATTTCGCCACGCTCGCCGGTCGGCACCGGCTGGTGTTGCGCGTTGAGAATCTGGATCTCGACACAAGCTTGCGCATGCCCGACCGACGCCGCCAGGCTGTCCCAATCAGGGCGTTGGCGGTCGGCGATCACCGCGCGGGGCAGCACGCTGATGGTCATCGGGCTCTCGCCCTGGCCGTAGATCTGCACCAGCCGCGGGCCAAAGCTGTCGACGGCTTCACGCAGGTCGGCCAGGTACATCGGCCCGCCGCCGTAGACGATCGTCTTGATGCCTTCGCCGTGGTACCCCTGACGCCGCGCCTGCTCGACCATGCGCTTGACCATGGTCGGCGCAGCGAACAGCGACACCTTGCCCAACTGCGCCGCCAGGCCGAACAGCTCGGCCGCCTCGAAGCCGTGGGACGCCGGCACCACATGCCGTGCGCCGCAGCGCACATGAATGAAATTGTAGAGCCCGGCGCCATGGGACATCGGCGCCGCATACAGTGCCGCGTCGTCGGCACTGACCGGGTCGACATCCGTGGCGTAGCACAGCGACATGGCGATCAGGTTGCCATGGGACAACATCACGCCCTTGGAACGCCCGGTGGTACCGGAGGTGTAGAACAGCCAGGCGAGGTCCTGGTCCTGGCGCGATACCGGCTGCGCCAGGGTCGGCCAGCCACGGGTCGGCGGCAATACGTGACCGTCGAGTTCCTTGCAGCGCGCGGGCAAATCCCGCGACGAGAATACCCGACCGCCGTCGGTAAAGATCAGGCGCGCCTCGGCATCAGCGGCGATCCACGCCGCCTCCGCCGGATGCAACTTGGCATTGATCGGCACGGCTACCGCGCCCATCCACCAGATCGCGTAGAGCAGTTCCAGGTAGTCGCAGCTGTTCTTCATCAGCACCGCGACGGTATTGCCCGGCACCAGGCCGTGCTGGTCCACCAGGCAGGCGGCACGCTGGCGCACATGGGCGGCGAAGGTGGCGTAGTCGGCCACTTGCCGGGCGCCCTCGAACAGCGCCGGGCGCTGCGGATGGCGACGTTGGGTGTCGTGTAGCCAATGGGCGATGTTCATGGTTCAGCTGCGCCGCGCGTGCAGGACCGAGGCGTAGTTGGCCACCGCCATGCCGCCCATGTTGAACACCAGGCCGAACTCGGGGTTGGGCACCGCCAGGCCAATCGGCTCGCCGGTCAGTTGTCGAAACGCCAAGGCATGCATGGATACGCCGGTCGCCCCCACCGGATGGCCCTTGGCCTTGAGCCCGCCGGAAAGGTTCACCGGCAGCCGCCCGCCCGCGCGCACTACGCCGCTGTCGAGCACACGGTGGCCCTCGCCTTTGGGCGCCAGGCCCATGGCTTCGTAGATCAGCAGTTCAGCGATGGTGAAGCAGTCGTGCACCTCGGCAAAGCTCAGGTCGGCCAGGGTGATGTTGGCCCCGCGCAACGCCGAGTGAATCGCCCGCTGCGGGCCTTCGAAGGCGAGGATGTCGCGCCGGGCGATGGGCAGTGTGTCGTTGACCTGGGTCAGCGCACGGATCTGCACATCGCGACGAAACGCCCGCGCACGCTTGGGCGACGCCAGGATAATCGCGGCGGCGCCGTCGCTGATCAGCGAGCAATCGGTCAGGCGCAGGGACTCGGCCACGAACGGGTTGCTTTGGGACACATTGTTGCAGTGCTCGAAATCCATCACCCGATGCATCTGCGCCAACGGGTTGGCCATGGCATTGGTGTGGTTCTTGGTGGCGATGGCGGCCATCGAGCCCAGCGGGCAATGGTAGCGCTCGGCGTATTGCCGGGCGGCGCGGCCGAACAATTGCGGGAAACTCAGGCCGGCTTCGGCCGGGTCGTTCTGATAACCGGCACCGGCCAGGGCCTGGGTGACGGCGGCCGTCGAGGTATGGGTCATCTTCTCGGCGCCCACCACCAGTACCAGCTCGGCGCTGCCGGAGAGGATCGCATTGACCCCGGCCTGGATCGCCGCCGAACCGGATGCACAGGCATTTTCGCAACGGGTCGCCGGTTTGAAGCGCAGCCCCGGATCGGCCTGCAACAGCAACGAGGCGGCAAAGCCGTCGGGCACCAGCCCTGAATTGAAGTGGCCGAGAAACAGCGCGTCAATCTCTGCCGCATCAATGGCCGCGTCCATCAGGGCTTCGCGGGTGACCTCTACGATCAGGTCCTCAAGGGTGGTGCCATCCAGGCGACCAAAACGCGAATGACCAGCGGCAACTATGGAGACGCAATCAGCAGGCATATTCAATTTCTTCTGGTGTGGGTGTAAACATTCCCTACAATGAACCACCCTGGATCGCTCGCCAATTCGTGTAACTACTTACATGGATAAGTAGTAACCGCAGCGATATACAACGAGGCAGGACGCCCAATGACTGTGTTTGAACCGCTCTTCGAAGATATCGAGCGCCTGGCGTTCCAGCTGTCGCCCGCGCCACAGATCGTTACCCGCCACCGCGTGATGGTCGACTGCAACGAAGCATTCCTGAAGCTGTTCGGCTACACCCGCGATGCCTTGGTCAACCAGTTGACCCTGCTGATTTACCCGTCCCAGGCCGATTACCACGCCATCGGCAAGCGCAGCCATGACTGGTTGCTCGACAGTGAAAACGGCTTCTACTCCGATGAACGCTTCATGCAGCACAAAAGCGGCGAAGTGTTCTGGGCCCGGTCCCATGGCTACACCCTCACCCCCAAAGACCCGTTCAAGCTGATGATCTGGCACTTCGAACGCCTGGACCGCCCCCACACCGGCACCGGCGATCTCACGCCACGGGAGCGGGAAATCGCCATGCTGATCGTCAACGGCCTCAAGTCCAAGGAAATCGCCCTGCGCCTGGGGATTTCCCACCGCACGGTGGAGGTGCACCGGGCACGGCTGATGAAAAAACTGGAGGTGAAGAACATTGTGGAGCTGGTGTCGAAGATGATTTTCGTCGGGGGCCGCAGCTGGTTATAGCCAACCATTACAAACCCCGGTCCCGCGCTGGCTACGCTGAACACTGCTCAAGAGGAGCTTCCCCACGCAGCGATGTTTAAAGGACTAATGCCATGGCGCACTCTGATCGTTCTTCACCTGCCACTCTCCCGCGTAAAACCCCACCGCCCGTCGAGGGCAGCGGCTCCAACCTGCTCACCCTGGACAACGCCGGCCCCGTGCAAATGGGCTTCTGGGTGCCCAACCGCGTATGGGCGACCGCCAATTACCTGGTGCCCCTGCGCAACTATATCGCCGCGATGAAAAAAGCCGGCACCCTGGCACCCATGCAGCCGCAGCTGGTGGCCTTCAAGCAATGGGTGACCAGCCACAGCGTGTACCGCATGTGGGTGATGTCGATGATCGAGCAGGCCAACGCCTTCGTGAGGACCCTGCCCCCCCACACCCGCGACCAGATCAAGACCGAAGATGGTGACGCGGTGTGGATCGAGGGCTACGACAGTTTCTTCGAGATCCTCAACGAGATCGTCAGCACCTCGTCGTCCTTCAACGACACCGCTCAGGTGGGCACGCCCATGAATGGCTTCCTGGCGATCTCCATGGCCACCGAAGCCGGCGTTGCGCTGTTTCATGACGCCACCTTCAACCAGCAGTTCAAGCAGGTGCTCGACACCTGGAACGCCTACCTCAAGAGCCCGCAGTCGCTGGACAAACTTGACATCAACAACCCCGAGAAACCGGGCTCCTGGATCTCCAAGGCCGCCTGGAAAGCCGGGGTATGGGACCAGATGGAGTGCGACCCGAAAAAACCCGGCTACGGCTTCGATTCGTGGAATGCGTTTTTCATCCGCAAGTTCGTGCCCGGCGCGCGGCCGTTCCAGGGCGATGCCAAGACACAAGTCAATATCGGCTGCGAGACCACGCCGTGGGAGTATCAGAACGATATCGCCCTTGAAAGCGACTTCTGGATCAAGGACGTCAACTACTCGCTGCTGGACCTGTTCGCCGGCCAATCCACGTTGGCGAAGCTGTTTGAAGGCGGCCAGCTTTACCAGGGCTTCCTGTCGGCCACCCACTACCATCGCTGGAACGCACCACTGGACGGCACCCTCGTGCGCTCATGGGTGCAGCCCGGGACTTACTTCGCCCAACGCCCGGCCCAGAAGGAAGGCCCGGGCACCTGGGAAGGCACCGAGTCACAACCCTACCTGGGCCACGTGGCGGCACGCGCGATCTTTATTTTCGAGCACCCCGCCTGCGGGTACGTGGCGTTGATCTGCATCGGCATGGTGGAGGTGTCGACCTGCATCATTGAACCGGCGTTTATCGTCGACGAAGGTGCCAGGCCGGTCACGATCAAGCGCGGTACGGAAATCGGTCACTTCGAGTTCGGCGGCTCGACCCACGTGATGGTGTTCCAACGCGACCGCGTGCGCCTGGAAGAATGGGCGGTCAAGGCCGTGGAGCACCGCCAGGCGCCCAAACCAACGCCTATGGGCAGTGTGATTGCGACGGCGCTGGTCCCGCGCAAACCCAAGGGGCCGGCGCCAAGTCACTAGGGGCGAGAAACTAGGGGCAGACCACGTTGACGTTAAATGGGGTCTGACCCCGCCCCCCCGACATCAGCCCGGCATCTTGATAGTTGCTGATCAACTCATCGAACACCGCAATATCGCCCTGGCTACGCGCAATCAACTGCGCACCGGCAACGGCGGCATAAATGGCGCGGGCTCGCGTTTTACAAAGGTCCTCACTCGCCGTTCCGGCAAGGGCCAGCACCTGTGCGAGCCACTCGATATTGACCTCTGCGAATGTCTTGAGCTGCTGTTTGACTTCATCCGGCAGGTCTTCGTACTCGGCGGCCATGAAGCTGAAGAGGCATAGCCGATTACCGTTTTCCAATGAAGTACGAAAAATCGACGGATACAGCTCCAGGCACCGCTGAGGTTCGAGGTTGGACGCTCGGATGCCTTCCAGAACCTTGGCCGTGTCTTGCCAGTAGCGTTCGGCCACTGCTGCGCCAAGATCGGCTTTGCTCGCAAAGTGATAGTAGATGCTGGCGTTCTTGATCCCCACTATCTCGCCGATGCTGCGAAAGTTGATGCCGTTATAACCATGGGTCTGTGCTGCCGCTTTCGCAGCCTCCAGAATCGCTTCTCGTGCGTTTTCGCTCATATCCCTGTCCTCCGATCAATGACGGATTGTACCCGTCCGAGGCATACCTGCCAATTGGTAGGTAGGGCTTGACAGGACCAAATTTCAGTCGCAATCTTTACCTACCAACTGACAGGTAGCTAAAACATCATGACCACGAACGATACCCAAAACGGCACTTTCTCCGCTCCCGCATTGAAAATCTACGACTGGTATAACGGCCCCTACCCGGCCCGTGTACGGATCGCCTTGGCAGAAAAATCACTTTTGTCGCACACCGAATTCGTCTCGGTGAATCTGTGGAAAGGTGAACACAAGAAACCGGAATTCCTGAATATCAACTACTCCGGAACACTGCCGGTACTGAAGTTACAGGACGGCACGCTGATCGCCGAATGTACCGCTATCACTCAGTACCTGGACGTACTCGACGGTAACCCGACCCTCACCGGTCGCACTCCCGTGGAGAAAGGCCTGATACACATGATGACCAAGCGCGCAGAGATCGAATTTCTCGATGCGGTGAGTACGTATTTTCACCATGCGACACCGGGGCTTGGTCCAGAAGTGGAGCTGTACCAGAACGCCGAATGGGGCATGCGCATGCATGACAAGGCAGTACGGGGGATGCGCTATTTCGACAACCTGTTGCAGCATCAACCCTTTATCGCTGGCGATAGTTTTTCCATGGCTGACATCGCTGTGCTGGGCGGGATGATTTTCTCGGCCCTGGTTGAGCTGCCGGTGCCGGATGAATGCACTGCCCTGCGCGACTGGCATGCCCGTATGCAGGAGCGCCCAAGCGTGCAGCAATGGCGAGCGATGGTCGAGCGCGGCGAGCCGCTTAACTAATATGGAAAAGGCGCCCTAACGACTAACGTCAATCCGTTATGACTTTTTGTAGGAGCGAGCTTGCTCGTGAAAAACTCACAGACGCCGCGTTCATTCAGGCGACACGCGTTATCGTTGACGTTCTTCGCGAGCAAGCTCGCTCCTACATTTGGCGATTTACGCTTAAGCGATGGGTATTAGCCTGTAAACGATGTCCCCGGTTTGTACCGCGGCTCACGCCGCCCTGCTCAACCGGTTTTACACGTCAACCAAGCGCTCCAGAACAGGCTGCTGAAAAAACGCGTCGCGTCCCCAAACCCCGCCTCATGCAACAACTGTTGAACCGCCGCTTCAGAATGCGGAGGGTCAGCGCCTTGAAGAATTTTCCCGAGCTTGACCTTCACTTCATCCGGGCTGGCGCCGTGCTGCCGCCAGCGTTGCCCCCAGGCCGCCAGGAGTAACGGCTGGCTGGCATAGGCATATTGATTGCCCGCCACAATCAACGGAGCCCCCGGTTTCAGACGCGCCCGAATGGCTCGCAGGATGTGTCCCTTGGCCTCGTCCCCATCGAGATGATGCAGTACACCGATCAAGGTGGCGGCGTCGTAAGATTCATCCGGCGCCAGTGCTTCAACGTGTCCAAGCACCAGTTCGGTTCTTTCGAGCAGGTCATTGGCGACCAACTGCTGCTTCGCGGTTTCAAGCATCGATTCGGAGGGGTCAACGGCGGTGAAGCGCCAACCCGGCTCAAGCCTGGCCATCGCGATAATCTCCTGCGCCGTACCGCCCGCACCGACTGCCAGGACTTTTGCCGAGTCCCGGCTGCCGAGGCTTGCCGCGAGCATGCACGCCGCCAGATCCTGACAGGCGTCATAACCGGCCAGTGCGATGCGGCTTTGACGTGCGTACTCGTTGGCGCGGGTGTTATCGAACTTTTCAACTGAGTTGGGCGATGATGAGTTCAAGGGAGTTCTCCATGTCCTTGAATCAACATAGGTCATGTGTTGCGATAATAAAAATTCATTAATTTTATGAATTGCATTCCTGCAAAGAATAAACGCCATCCCATCAATGCCAGAGTTCAAGATTGTTCACTCAACATCACGAGCACCCGGAAAATATAAGCTTGGACCTGCGCTTACATCCGGTGATGTTCCAGCAAGAAGTCCACGAACAATCGCACCCGCGCCGGCATTGCCGCCCCGCCGACGAACACCGCATGAATCGGTTCCTGGTCCCCGGGGTTCCAGGCTTCCAACAGCGGAACCAGTTCGCCGCGCTGCAGATCCCCTCTCACGGTGAACTCACCGATACGTGCAATACCGGCACCGACTCGCGCGAGTTGTGCCAGCGCTTCACCACTGCTGCATTCGATATTGCCGCTGACCTTCAGGGAAAACTCTTTTCCATCGCGGATGAACGGCCAGTTGGGTTCAGCGCGCCGGAAGTTGAAGCGCAGGCAGTTGTGTTGTAGCAGGTCCTCCGGTTCCTGAGGGATACCGTGGCGCTGCAGATACTCGGGCGATGCCACCACTACCTGACCGGTGTCGCCGATCCTGCGCGCGGTCAGCGGGCTGTCGGGCAGATGGCCAAAGCGGACCGCGACGTCGGCCTGTCCGCCGAGAATGTCGACCACTTCGTCGCCGAGGGTGAGGTCGACGACAATGTTCGGGTAACGGGCGCTGAATGCTGCGACCAAAGGAACGATGGCCAGCCGTCCATGGCCAAGGGCGGCACTGACTCGCAATCGCCCCCTGGGAACGCCTTGGTCGGCGATGGCTTCTTCGACCTCGTCCATGTCGGCCAGGATACGCCGGGCGCCGCGCAGGAACGCTTCGCCCTCGGCAGTGAAGGTGATCGCTCGGGTGGTGCGCAACAGCAGGCGGGTGCCAAGACGTTGCTCGGTACGCGCGATGATCCGACTGACTGCCGAGGGTGTCAGGCCCAGTGCACGCGCGGCGGCCGACAGGCTGCCTTCCTGCGCCACGGTGGTGAACACGCTCATTTCACCTGACCTACCGTTGAAGTCCACTTGTGCCTCCTGCGCAAAGGTGATTACCCAAAATGCCAACTACCGCCTAAAAAGACTGGATCGTAGCATTGACGGCACAGATAAGGAGCCTTCCATGCATATCAATCCACCACTTGTCGCGCTCGCCATCGGTGCCTTCGGCATCGGCGTAACAGAATTCGCCCCCATGGGCATGTTGCCGGGTATCGCTGCAGATCTGGGCGTTTCCATTCCTGCCGCCGGTTTGCTGGTCAGTGCTTATGCGTTGGGCGTATTGCTCGGCGCACCTCTGATGACCCTGACCACCGGCAGGATTCCCCGGCGCTATCTGCTGATCGGGCTCATGGCAATTTTCACCCTGGGTAATCTGATGTCAGCGCTGGCCACCGATTACTACAGCCTCCTGGTCGCCAGGGTGGTGACCTCACTGAACCATGGTGCATTTTTTGGCGTTGGCTCCATCGTCGCCGCCAGCGTGGTCGCCCCGGAGAAACGTGCCGGGGCGGTTGCGGCGATGTTCATGGGCCTGACCCTGGCGACCATCGGTGGTGTGCCGATGGCCACCTGGTTTGGTGAACTGTTCGGTTGGCGCACCGCTTTCTGGGGAATCACCGGCCTCGGCGTGGTGACCATGGCCGCGTTGTGGTTCGCCCTGCCTAACCTGAAGACGCCGCAAAGCGGCGGTGTAATGGCCGAAATTCGGGTACTGGGGCGTGGTCCGGTGCTGGGCGCGTTGGCCCTGACCGTAGTCGGATCCAGCGCAATGTTTACCGTCTTCACCTACATCGCGCCGATCCTCAGCAGCGAGACCCATGGTTCCACCGCCTACATCACTGCCATGCTGATGCTTTTTGGCGTGGGGTTGACGCTGGGCAATCTGTGGGGCGGCAAGGCCGCGGACCGCTCGATAGATCGCACCTTGATCGTCTCGCTCAGCGTTCTGATTCTCGTCTTGCTGGCGTTTACCCTGCTGATGCGTTGGACAGTGCCGGCGGCTCTGGCCATCCTGGTATGGGGTATCGCCAGTTTCGCCCTGGTGCCGCCGCTACAGATGCGCGTCATGGAAGCAGCGAAGGACGCGCCCAACCTGGCCTCTGCAGTGAACATTGGCGCCTTCAATTTTGGCAACGCGATTGGCGCGGCGTTGGGCGGAGCGGTAATCAACGCGGGTCTGGGTTATCCGGCGATTTCCCTGGCCGGAGCGGCGATGGCTGCTCTGGGGTTGCTGATGGTGTTGGCGTATGCCTGGCGTTCCAGAACGATTGAAGCAGCAGTGGTGTGACGAAGATGAGGGGGGAACTGCTCCCGATAGCGGGGCATCAGTCATAAATAAGCTGACTGACAGGCCGCCATCGGGAGCAAGCCCCCTCCCACAAATTGTGTGCAGGCAAGCCAACCCTCATTCCACCTCTGCCGCATGAGTGACCTGCATTGTTAAGCGCTGACGCCCTGCACACCGCATAACCCTGTGGGAGGGGGCTTGCTCCCGATAGTGGGGCATCAGTCATAAATATGCTGACCGACAGGCCGCCATCGGGAGCAAGCCCCCTCCCACAAATTGTGTGCAGGCAAGCCAATCCTCATTCCACTTGTGCCGCATGGGTGACCTGCATTGTTAAGCGCTGGCGCCCTGCACACCGCATAACCCTGTGGGAGGGGGCTTGCTCCCGATAGCGGGGCATCAGTCATAA
The DNA here is from genome assembly GCF_022836895.1 of Pseudomonas palleroniana. Taxonomy (NCBI): domain Bacteria; kingdom Pseudomonadati; phylum Pseudomonadota; class Gammaproteobacteria; order Pseudomonadales; family Pseudomonadaceae; genus Pseudomonas; species Pseudomonas palleroniana. The sequence continues at coordinate 4,321,375 of NZ_CP092411.1, forward strand.
ATATGCTGACTGACAGGCCGCCATCGGGAGCAAGCCCCCTCCCACAAATTGTGTGCAGGCAAGCCAACCCTCATTCCACTTGTGATGCATGGGTGGCCTGCATTGTTAAGCGCTGGCGCCCTGCACACCGCATAACCCTGTGGGAGGGGGCTTGCTCCCGATAGCGGGGCTTCAGCCACAAATAAGCTGACTGACAGGCCGCTATCGGAAGCAAGCACCACAAGTCTGGACGTTCTGTTATAAACACCACTCTCAAATCACGGACGACGACCATGCAGATACGCGAGATGACTCACGACGACTTACCCGGCGCCAACGCCCTGTGCCTGGAGGCGTTCATGCTCGCGGTTGCGCCCTCGCTGTCGGCGCAGGGCGTGGAAACCTTCGTCAAGGTGGCCGCACAGCAGGCGTTTGCCGAACGAATGGTGGGTGACAACCTGATGCTGGTTTGTGTCGCAGAGGGACGCTTGACCGGGCTGATCGAGCTCAAGGAAGGGCGACATGTGACGATGCTGTTCGTTACACCGGGCTTGCAGCGCCGTGGCGTTGGCAGGCGCCTCGTGAACGCGGCGCTGGAGCAGGCCAGGACCAATGTGGTGACGGTGAGGGCGTCGTTGTCCTCAGTGGCCGCTTATGAACGTTACGGTTTTACGTTGGCGGGGGACGTTGGCGAGTTTGCCGGGCTGGTCTATCAGCCGATGGAAAAGCAGCTGACTGCTTGAGAGCCTGCTTTCAGTACCAGTAGCTGCCGCTAACGACCCAAAAAGGGACGGATTTATTTTCCGCCTCAGCGTTGCGAAGCCTTGGCTCGACGACGCCAATGCCGGACTACCGCCGTGAGGGCGACGAGTGCCAACACCCCGAGAAAGATCGGCAGGCGATACGGCTTCAAATCACCCAGCAAATGCTGTAACGCCTCGCCGGCCCAATATCCGGCGCCGACGAACAGGGTTGCCCAGATCGCCGCACTCAGCACATTGATCAGCGCGAAACGCCAGGGGGCCAGACCGCTTGCGCCTATCACCATGGGGCCTACAAGGCGCATTCCGTAGAGAAAGCGTACGGCGAATACAGACGTCATGGGGTGGCGATGGATCAGGCCCTCGACCCGTTCGATTGCAGAGCGATGTCGCTTGAGTTTCGGCAGCAAGCGCTCACCGGAATAACGCCCGGTCCAGAACAGCAACTGATCACCCAATAGGCCGCCCAGCGTGGCCCAACCGATCACATGCAGCGTTTGCAAGGTGCCCTGATGGGCTGCCATTCCACCGAGGATCAGAACGGTTTCGCCTTCCAGCAGGCAGCCGATAAAAATGACCCAGTAGCCGTAGACGGCTATCAGCGCATTGAGGTCTAGATGTTCGAGCATGCGATCTCTCTTGCGGAATGCGAGCACGTCCGGTTGTTCGGAAATATTCAGCTACGTTAGTTCGGTGGCAATCACAGCAAGTTCCCTTACCTACAGTTGAAACGATTTCTGCATCGCGCGCGCCAGCATTTGCCGGTTTCATCCCCACGAGATGCCGGACTGCGCGTGAATACAACGTCAGCAGGGTGAGGCTCATCGCAAGGTCACTCCAGTCCATGTCTCACCCCCGTACCAAAATGAACGATGAGGTTGCAACAATGACTATCTCGCGGCAATCCCCCGAGCCTCAAACCTTGAAGCCATTAACCGCAGCAGGGGCTTGAACATGCACCTCGGTTTTTTCAATCTTATGCAGAGGGCCTGCGCTAACGCTCCAGAGCAATGGCATCAGCTCCAGCAACAATGCGCATCGGTGAGGTGGGGTCGTTCGCTGCACGCCATATCGCTTCGGTGACGTCTTGGGCCTCAGTGACGACAGTGGATTGCGACCACTCGGTAAACACCCGCTGCGCCAGATCGGAGTACGCCTCTGGGATGCTTCCTTGCATTCGTGGTTGCGCATTTTTACCGAAGTCTGTCGTGGGAGCCCGCCCCGGCAGCACCAGGCTCATCCGAACATTGAACGGTTCAAGCTCCAGCGCCAGAGACTCGGTGAAGGCATTCACCGCAGCCTTGCTGGCGGTATAGACACTTAGCAGGGGTAACGACTTCATCGTGACGCTTGAGGTGACATTGACCACAACCCCGGACTTACGCCGCCGAAACTGGGGTAGCACCGCTTGAGTCATCGCCATGGTGCCAAAGGTGTTGGTTTCAAAAATGCCACGAATCGCTTGCATCGAGATGCCTTCAAGGGCCCCGAGCAAACCGATACCGGCATTGTTGACCAGCACATCGATGGGGCCGGCAGCCTCTACAACCTGTTGAATGCTGTCGGGGTCTGTGACGTCCAGGGGCAGCACGCGCAAATGCTCGGAGGCCTCCAAGAGTTTTTCGTTCGGGTTACGCATCGTCGCGATGACCTTCCAGTCACGCTCGAGGAAATATTGCGCAGTGGCCAGACCAAAGCCGGAGGAGCAGCCGGTAATCAGCACAGTCTTCATGGAAGTTTCCATTCGTTGATTGACAGGACTGCAACGATAGGCTGTCGTGGTCGGACTTAATATCATCGCCAGTCCGCGAATCTTTCGCAGGAGTCCGAGATGTTCGACCCGCTCACCGAAGTCGTCACCCTGCTGCAACCCGGTGCCTCGCTATCCAAGGTCGTCACCGGTGCCGGCGCTTGGCGCGTTCGACGCTCGGTGTACGGGCAACCCTTTTACTGCGCGATTCTCGAAGGGGGTTGCAGGCTTTCAGTGGCCGGGAATCCGCCCCTGAGTTTGCAAGCCGGCGACTTTGTGCTGATCCCGGCCGCCTACGACTTCACGATGATGAGTGTCGAGCCGCTGGCCGCCGAAGACGCCGATACAGTGCCTGTAGAGTTACGGCCGCGGCACATCCTGGTGGGTACACCCGATATCGCGGCCGACGTTCAATTACTGGTAGGCCACTGCACCTTCGGCTCGCCGGACGCTGAGTTACTTATAACCCTGCTGCCCCAACTGATCCACGTTCGCGGCGAACGCCGACTGACCGTGCTGGTGGAACTGCTCACCGAGGAAGCGCGTGGGCAGCGCCCGGGGCGGGATGTCATCCTGGCACACCTGCTTGAAGTACTGTTCATCGAAGCCCTGCGCTCTACCACCACCGAAACCGCACCCGCCGGCCTGTTGCGCGGGCTCGCGGACGAACGTCTGGCGATGGCAATACGCCGAATTCATGAGCGCCCGAACCAGCCATGGACAGTGGTGCAACTGGCCAGAGAAGCGGCCCTCTCCCGCTCCACCTTCTTCGAGCGCTTCAAACAAGCGATGGGCATGGCCCCCATGACCTATCTGCTGACGTGGCGAATGGCCCTGGCCAAAAACCTGCTGCGTAGACGAGACGACAGCATTGCCGAAATCGCGCAACGGGTCGGCTACAGCTCCGTGAGCGCCTTCAGTGTTGCCTTTACACGCTATACGGGCATTACGCCTGGACGCTATTGGCAAGCAGTCATCGCGGAATGATCCCTGGAAACAATAGTGGTCTGGCAACTGTTTCTCGTCACGCTCAGGACACGGGGGATCGGCTTACGCAATTTCGGACTTTCACAAAAATTTTGCTCAACTACGCTGTGTTCATCTGAATCCGTTTTCCCCATGGATGGCCTCAATATGCACCTTGATAGGCCGATAGGATTGGTATAACTCAAGAGGCGGTTTCCCATGTTCAACAACAAGTTCAAGAAGCAGCTTGAAGCGCAGGCAAGCGAGCTGTCGGAGCTGCGCCAACTGCGCGATGGTTTGAACCGTGAAATGCTGAGGCTAAGTATCGATTCCACCTTCAAAATTACGGCCTGCAACGAAAACTTTGCCAATGCGTTGGGCTATACCCCGGACCGGCTGACAGGTCGTCCCATGGCCGAGATCGTGCCGCAGTACGTTTCCAAGCTGCCATGCTTTCATAACTTTCGCGCGGCAGTGGCCGCAGGCAAGTCCATCACCGACGAGTACCGGTACCTGCATGCGGATGGCTCGTTAGTGTGGATTCATGCCCATTGGCAGCCCATCACGGATGAGAGCGGCCAGTTGAGCCACATCACGTGCTACGCCACGAACATTACCTCCCGCGTAGAAAAAGCCTCGGAAAACGCCTCTTTCATTGAGGCATTGCTTCGCTCGACGGCAGTGATCGAGTTCGATCTTTCCGGGCATGTGCTCACGGCCAATGACAGGTTTCTACAGGCGATGGGCTACAGCCTGGCACAAGCAAAAGGCAGCCATCACCGTATTTTCTGTAAACCAGAGGAAACTTCGTCCCAGGCCTACAAGGATTTCTGGTCAACGTTGAACCGGGGTGAATTTGTTGCCGGCCGGTTTGAACGTTTAGACAGTCACGGCCAAACCGTATGGTTGGAGGCCACCTACAACCCGGTTTACGACACCGAAGGCAACCTTTGCAAAGTGGTGAAATTTGCCACGGTGGTGACCGATCAGGTCGCCCGTGAAGAGGAAGTCAGCGGAGCGGCCCAGACCGCATTTGAAATATCTCAGCAAACGGATGTCAGCGCTCAAAGGGGCGCAGTCGTGGTCAACGACACGATGCACACCATGCGTAAAATCGCCGTTGATATGCAGGCTGCGTCCGGGGGAGTCGAAGCGCTTGGCAAACAGTCACTGTTGATCAGCTCGATTATCCAGACGATCAGCAGCATCGCCCAGCAAACCAATCTTCTGGCGTTGAATGCTGCGATTGAAGCGGCTCGCGCAGGTGAGCAAGGGCGAGGTTTTGCGGTGGTGGCGGATGAAGTTCGCCAACTGGCTGGACGCACCAGCACGGCCACGGAAGAAATCGCCTCGGTCGTCTTGCAAAACCAGAAGCTGGTGGATGAGACCGTCGCGGAGATGGCAAACAGCAAGAATCAGGCTGAACAAGGTCTTGAACTGGCTACACAGGCAGGCCAGGTGATTGTTGAAATTCAGGATGGCGCCAAGCAAGTGGTCGATGCGGTGGGCCGGTTTGCGACGCAGTTGGCTTAGCGAGCGAGGTGGGCCGCAGGCGACCTCGCTCAGGCTGGGACGGCCCTTGGCCCACGAGGCCGGGTCGCCTCAGTCGAACTTGAGCAAGTCCTTGAAAATCAGCTGCCCCCAGCTATTTCCACGCGCCTGCACGAGTAGCCCACCTTCCGATAGCCCGCCAAGCTTGATCGGCGAGAAACCAAGGTTTTGCGCAAGCACAGCGACGTCCGCCATGCCCTGCTCGTCGTCGCCCGCCAAGAACACGACGCGCCTGCCGCTCTGTATGGCCGGGTCTTGACCCAGGACGCCGGCAGCCAAATGGTTGAAGCCCTTGACCAGTCTGGCCCCGGTGAAGGCTTGAGCGACGACTTTGGAAGAAGGCTGCCCTCCCAGCGCTTCGGGTGGTACGCCGTAGGCGTTGGTCACATCGATGACGGTCTTGCCTTGCCAGCTCGGCAGTGCCTTCGCGACATCTGGGTGAGACTCAAAACGCACGGCCAAAAAGACCCAGTCCGCCTGGAGAGCTTGCGCCAATGTTGCAGGAATCACCCCTGGCCCGATCGCGGCCGCCTCGCGAGCAAAACTGTCAGGATCGCGAGTGGTTGCAACGCAAACTTCGATGCCGCTGCGGGCAAACGCTTTAGCCAGGGCCTGGCCGAGATTGCCGAAGCCGATAATTGCATAGTTCATACATATTCCTTGGTTTTGCCGCGCCCAACGGGCTCCCCACATCGGTGGAGCGAGCGGCGGGCGTAGCGAGTCAGATTTGCGCCAAACCGCCGTCGACGGCGACCTCACTGGCGGTCATGAAGCTGCTGTCCTGCGACGCGAGAAACGCGGCGGCGGCGCCGATTTCAGCGGGTGTGGCCATGCGCTGCAGCGGATTCATCGCAGCGAAGACCTGCATGCCTTCTTCCCCTAGCGCTGCTTTCGCGAGTTCGGTCGCTGTGGGCCCGGGCGACAGCACATTGACCCGGATCCCTGTGCCCTTCAGATCCTGCGCCCATGTCCGCGCGAGGTTGCGCACGGCCGCTTTGCTCGCGCTGTAGACGCTGAAAGCCGGCGCGCCGGTGGTGCCGGCGCTCGATCCGGTCAAGATGATCGAACCGCCCTGCCCCATCAACGGCAGCGCTTTCTGGACCGTGAAGATCAAGCCCTTCACGTTGGTTTCGAAGGTTTCATCAATGTGCTCGGCCGTAATCTGACCAAGCGCAAGCGGGCTTCCCGCTCCGGCATTGGCGAAGACGATGTCGAGCGTGCCGCGCTCAGCCTTCACCGCTGCGTAGAGTCGGTCAAGGTCGGCCGGCTCAGAGACCGAGCCCTTCACCGCACGGGCATTCGGGCCGAGCTCGGCCACAGCAGCATCGAGTGCTTCCTGTCGGCGGCCAAAGAGGTAGACAAAGGCCCCCTCCTCGACAAAACGCTTTGCCGCAGCGAGCCCGATACCGGTGGCGCCGCCGGTGATCACGGCGGTCTTTGCATTCAGTCTGGTCATGTCGTGCATCCTTCGTTGGCGTTGTACCCAAACAGGCAATTGCCTGCTTGAGACTCAGGATGCGGGCCTGATAACCTAAGGACAAGTATGCACCTTTTGGTAAGTATCAAAAAAATGACGAAAACTGCTGAAATCTGTGACACCGGTTGCGGGCTCAACGCCACGCTGCGCATCATCTCGGGCAAGTGGAAACCGCTGGTCTTGTTTTTCCTGCGCACCGGCCCGAAGCGCTACGGCGAGCTGAAACGCTTGATCCCCGGCGTCAGCGATAAAGTGCTGATCCAGCAGTTGAAGGACCTGGAAGCCGATCACGTATTGGCGCGAACCGACTACAAGGAAGTACCGCCACGCGTGGACTATTCGCTGACCCCGCTGGGCGTCAGCCTGGCTGAGGCGATTGTGCCGCTGTGCACTTGGGGGACTGAGAATGCGGCGCAAATGGCGCGTATTTTTGCCGAGCGTGATGCGGTGGTTTAGCGGGGGTGCAGGAGGCGGCCAATACCGCCGACGCCGAATCAGCAAGACCCAACATGCGGCCGCCGGTGCCCCCCGTCCAAGCGTTTAAATGCTCCCGACTTTACTCACCTGATCCAGGGCCATCGGTCAAAGCGTAGACACGGTCCCCCCGTCGATACGGTACTCAGCCCCCGAGATCGAGGCGGCAAGCGGTGACGCCAGGAAGCTGATCAGATCGGCCACCTCTTGAGGCTTGGCTGGCCTGCCCAGTGGAATTCCGCCGATCGATGTCATGACAATGCGCTTGCCGCCTTCGTAATCTGTTCCAGCCTGGGCCGCCAGCCGCTCTGCCAGCCTTACGGACGCTTCGGTTTCAATCCATCCTGGCGCGACGCTCAGCACACGAACGCCTTTGGGCATGACCTCTTTTGCAAGGGACTTACTGTACGTGGTGAGGGCCGCCTTTGCGGCAGCATAGGCGGTGGTGGCTTCGGGCAGAGGCATCAGGCGCTGGATCGAACTGACGTGAATGATCACACCTGAACCTTGGGCAAGCATGGCGGGCAAGAGGGCTCGATCAAGACGGACTGCGGGCATCAGATTCAAGTTCAGTTCCGCCAGCCAGTGTTCATCCGTGAGGGCAGCAAACCCGCCACCTGGAGTCTCTGAACCACCGAGTACATTGATCACCACATCGACCCCGCCCCACTCCTTGAGAACGGCCTGTGCGAGGTGCGCCACGCCTGCGGATGTCGTCAGATCCGCCGGGATGTAAGTGACACCCTCCACCGTTTGTGCCGGCATGACGCGCGCTGATGTCGCCACACGTGCACCGGCCTCCACCAGGCTTTGTACAACGGCGGCGCCAAGACCCTTCGTGCCGCCGGTAACCACCGCCCGTAGCGCGTTAAGCCGAAGATCCAGGCTCATAGGGTAACCTCCAGGCTTGCAATCAGATTCTGCTCAAGACGGAACAAGAACTTGAGATCAATCGGGCTGCCTGAAAAATTGCCGGCCACGTGGCTGTGAACAGCAATCACATCACCCATCTGTTCAATCAAGAAAGGCTCCGTGGTGCAGGTGTAAAGGGTTGATACCTCGGCCTTCCATGCCGCGATGGCATCGCGGCCGGTGTGGATCTGCCCCTTGTCTCTGACCACGCCCTGCAACGTGAAACAGCGAGCGACGGCATCGGGGCCTTGGCTATCCGCGGCGAAATACGCGGTGATGGGATCTGGAAGAGTAAGCACTGACATGAGGGACTCCTTGATTGGGACGGCTCATAGGATGTGCCCTGGCGATCCTTTCAAGAATCCTCCAAGATCAGCATTGGCTATTTAGAGAACAATGCATAATGCGCGGATCAGAATTTGCTGAGCTAAAGGCCTTTGTCGCCGTAGTGGAGCGTAAAAGCTTCGCAAGGGCCGCAGAGCACCTGGGCCTGTCGCCCTCTGCACTCAGCCAGACCATCCGACAGCTCGAAGACCGCATAGGCGCACGCCTGCTGAACCGCACGACTCGAAGCGTCGCGCCCTCAGCGAGTGGCGAGCAACTCTACTCGCGCATAGCCCCGATGTTTCGAGAGATCGCCGTGGCGGTGGCCCAAGCCAGCGAGACCACAGGTCAGATGAGTGGCACGTTGAGAATCAACACCCTGGGGATCGCAGCGAGGACCATCATTGCCCCCAGGCTTTCACGCTTCCAGCATGCACACCCTGATGTGGTACTCGATATCGTGGTTGACGATACGCTGGCAGACATCGTCGCTGGCCGCTTTGACGCGGGTATCCGCGTCGGTGGGCAACTCGAAAAAGACATGGTTGCCGTTCGGCTCACCCCCGACTTGAAGATGATGGCCGTGGCGTCTCCCGATTACCTCGCGCATCGAGGCACACCCCACTCCCCCGTCGACTTGCACGAACATGCGTGCATCAACTGGCGGCTTCAGTCAGACGGCAAACCCTATCGCTGGGAGTTCAAGAAACGGGGGCAGTCGTTCGAGATCGCGGTGGATGGCCCTATCGTCACCAATCACCCTGATATCGGCGTTGCTGCGGCGGTACAGGGCCTCGGCATTGCCTACCATTTTGAGCAAGATGGCGTGGGTGAACTCCTGGCCCAAGGAAAGCTGGTTCAGGTCCTTGCAGACTGGTCGATCACCCGTCCGGGGCTGTTTCTCTACTACTCGAACAGGCGGCACAGACCGGCTGCCCTCGGTGCATTCATTGACTGCCTGTTGGATCGCGAGCCGTTCGATCAAACGCCGCCGAGGTCTGCTGACAAACTCTGAGAACCAGGGTGACGCGACGTCATCAAGCCGATAAAGGAAATCGCCAGTGCCAAGCCAATGGTGGTGGTGACTTCGGTACGGTGCTCCGGGGTGAGCATCATCACCGCCAGCGCTGCGCAGATAAACACAATGACCAGCCACGTCAGCCATGGAAACAGCCACATGCGGAAAGTCAGCTCGACATTGCGCTGGCGTAATAGACGGCGCATACGCAACTGCGAGACCGCAATCGCCAGGTACACCAGCAAGGCAATCGCGCCGGAACTGGCCAGCAGGAACTCGAATAGCCCGGCAGGCATGAAATAGCTCCACACGGTGATCGACGCACCGAGCACGGTGCTGGCAATCACCGCAGCACGCGGCACGCCTGCCGCAGAAGTCGCCTTCAGGACTTTGGGCGCATCGCCGCGACGCCCCAGCGAGTACAACATGCGCGAGGCGATGTAGATCGAGGAGTTCATGCAACTGGCCACGGCAATCAGCACGACGACGTCGACCATGAACTTGGCATGGGGGATGTTCATGATTTCCAGGGCGCGCTGATAAGAACCTACCGAGGCCAGCAGCGGGTCATTCCAGGGCACTACGGAGATGACCACGAAGATCGAGAGCAGGTAAAACACGCCGATACGCCAGATCACCGAGCGCGTGGCCTTGGCGATATTCTGCGCCGGGTTATTCGATTCGGCTGCCGCGATGGTCACCGCTTCAGTGCCGATAAAGCTGAACATGATGGTGATGAAAGCGCCGACCACCGCCGACAGGCCGTTGGGCGCGAACCCGCCGTGCTCGGCCATCATGCCGCTCAGCCCACTGACCTCGTGATCGGGCACCCAGCCCATCAACACCGCAAAGCCGACACCGATGAACCCGATGATCGCCACGACCTTGGCCATGGCGAACCAGAACTCGAACTCACCATACTTGGACACACTGAACAGGTTGGTCACCACCAGCGCAATGATCGACCCCAACGCGAACAGCCAGGCATCGACCTGCGCAAACCATTGGTTCAACACATGCCCGGCCGCCAACGCTTCGATAGGAATCACCAGAACCCAGAACCACCAGTAAAGCCAGCCAATGGTGAAACCGGCCCAGCGCCCGATGGCTTGGTCCGCATAGGTGGAGAACGAGCCGGTGTCCGGATTGGCCACCGCCATTTCGCCGAGCATGCGCATGACCAGCACCACGAGCAGCCCCGAGAAGAGATAAGCCAACAGCACCGCCGGGCCCGCCGCCGCAATGGCATGGCCGGAGCCAACGAATAAACCGGCGCCGATGATTCCAGCGATGGACAACATGGTGACATGACGAGGCTTGAAGCCCTGCGCCAATTGGCTACTCGAATCCATTGAGTTCGGGCTGATCATTGGTTTTTTTATTCTCTGCTGATCGACATTTGGCGAGTGGAGTCAGTTAACGATGACTATCGCTGCCTGATGAGCTTCCCGGAGGAGGCCCGTGCAACCGCCGCAGTTCTTATCGGACCCATCGTCATGATGTGGTCGGTTTGGTGGAAAGACACTTCACAGTACTTGGCCCGTGCGCTGACTGAGTAGCCTGATTGCGTCGTGGTCATGTCTGATATCGACACGTCAGGAGGGTTTGTTCGCGGTGGGAACCAGTGGGTCATAAGAGAATGGCGATAATCATTTTGGTTGTTGAGTGCTCTTTAACGAGGGGGATTGCTGAGAGTGCGATGTTTAGCGATTTCGGCTTTCTAATGGTTGGGAGGAAACGTTTAAAAGCAGAGGCTCATGAACGGCCACTTTCGGCCAGAAGCTGTCGTTCGAAAGCACGTATATGGTATTTCTGGCACAAGTGCCTTTGGAACAGCGGGCGGGTACGCCCCCTACCACCCGGACACATTTCGTCTCGGAGCTATACACAATTAAGGAGTCGAACGCCAGAATCTATCTCCCGCTTGTGTTGCTACTCCGCAGGTAAAAACCATCAAATAAGTAACCCGTATAGGTACGCGATGACTTCATCGTTACGGCCAAGTCCATGGTAATACGCAGATCTCCAGGAGTTTGGAGATTGTGACACAACCCGCTCATAACGTTCGTATTGCAAAATTTCTCTCTTAAAGTCGTCGATGGTCAATACCTCCGGAAAGATCTGCTTTAATTCGCTGACCATTGTTCCCCAGAGATCAATCAAATACTCATCTATACCTGCAGGGCGAATAACGTTCTCGATATGCCAACGAACCGTTGCAAGCTCTTGACCAGCCACATCGAATGGTATAGGCGTTATCTTGGGAGCTCTCCAATCAGGTTCAAACTGCACACTGAGGATTCTGTTTACTGCGAAATTGTCGAAGTAAGGGTGGAGTGGCCTTTCACCGATGCCAGCCCCCCTTACAAGTGCATTACGCTTATTGTTGCATCGATCGCAGCAGGGGACTAAGTTCTTTGAGAAAAAAGAAAACTCGGAATATAAACTTTTGGGCAGATAATGGTCCAAAGTGCCAAGTGCATCACGCCCGCAAACCGGACAGGCGCCTCTTAGTGAGTCCCTTAGTTCACCTATGAAACTCAACGCCACAGGAGGAGTGCTGTATAAAGATTTCAACTGTTCTTTAACAGGAAGGAAACCTGTGTCAGGCAATACAGCCCAAGGATCACCAAAGCTAAGTTCATAAGCCGAATAGCGCAGCGCGATAGCATCGAAATACGGTGCAGCCAGTTGTGCTGCTGAACTTGGAGACAGTCTCAAGGCATCTAGCAAAAGTGAGTCTTGGATAATGGGGCAATCAATCTTGCGCAATTTTCACTCCCATTTTCAACCTAAGGGTCATCAAAGCAGGCACGCTCAACTCCGATGCATAGCGCTCCAGCGCCTCTTCGAAAGAGTGGCTATGAAACTCCGCCCGGTCAAGTAGTTCATCGTACAAATGACTGGGTAGATCATCACCAAAGACTTCATTGGAAATCGTCGAGATGCTAGCGCCGAGCGTCTGTACCAACGGTTTTTTGATGACACTCTCTCCGTCCTCAACATCCATTACATGCACGTGCGCACTCTGCACTTCTCGTACGACGAAAGGAGAGTGTGTTGCAATGATGGCTATGGAGCGTGTCCCCTCAAGTATTCTGTTGAGAGTACGCATAAACCTTGATATCAAATTGGGATGCAGGAAATTTTCGGGCTCATCAATAACCAGTACTGAAGCAGGCCCTGCATTCGATAGGGCTGTAAGCACAAAACGAAGAAAAGAACTTTGCCCCAAACTAAGTTTTCGGCGGGCTCCATCGGAGTCAAAAAACTCTAACGGATAACTAGTGAAAACCTTTCCTGAGTTCTCTAATATTTCTTGTTCATTTCCATTCGACCAAACGTCAAAAGGCACATAATCAACTTTCGGTCGAGGTCCATCTTGTTCAATTCGTACGGGCACCCGCATTTCAAAATCGGGAAATTCGTCTTTTAAAATTTCCGAAAAATGGGTTAGCAGTGGCCCATTATTATCATGACCACGCGCCACATCAACCAATAGAACTGCCATCGACTCGCTATTAGCTTTGCGAGGTGTGCCAGGATTGAAAGTAAAAACTCGCGCTCGCGCTGCCCCTTCTTTTGAACTCGGGGTAAAATCTCTTACCGAAGAGGTATGAATAAATACAACCACCTGATTAAGGTCAGGTTTATTAACTACCGTTGCCAAACGGCTGTGCGTATCTATTAAAGCCCTTGATATCTTAGCAAGACTAGAGGTTTTCCCGCAGCCGTTTTTACCAATTAGAACAGCAATCCTTCCTCGGAGAAGGTTAGCCTCTTCAAACTTGAAATCAAATTTGTACTTCGGTCCACTTCCTTTCAGCTCAACTTTGAAAGGTCTCTGCGAGTCACTGCTTTCCTCCCGGAGTCCACTTAACATTCTTGCTCCGCGACGATAAGCAAAAAAGGCTTCACTGGATCTAATCATTGCTAATGAAAAGATGGGATCAGCGAAAAATTCCATCCAGTCCCTTGATACAGAAGTGCTGACAGCCATGTCATGCAATGCCTTTAGAAGCTCCGTTCCCCGCTCTATTCCAATGGCGCGCCTAACTAAGCTATATGACTTAGCATCTACAAATAAACATTTAAATGGTAAAGCGATTTCCTCAACGGGCAATGGGCGCAAATTCTCCGCGAGCAAACCGGAAATGAATTTATGCAGGTTTTTCTGTCCTTTTATAGCGCATAGACCATCAAAAATAAAAAACTTCCCGTCGGTGGTTCTTAATCCCAATCTGCAAGATACTGCATAACCGAATTCATCAACTCGCTTCTTTTTCGGAATAATGAATGCGTCCCCGTCACTTGAGTGAATCAAGTCCTCGTCCATTAAAAAGTAGACCTTATACTTTTTGATGATGTTTTTTAGTTTCTTAGCCATGCTAGGGCCTCTTAGTTATTAGCTGACACACACTCAGGACAACTTCGAATACTCCTACCAATCGGCTTGTCGACCAAGGTATGCATTGTCCGATACTTACCTCAATTTGTGTCGAGATGCGCGCACAGGGGAAGCTGAGGCCAAGTTGACAAGTAACATGCGCCACCCACGCTGTCAAAAACGTATCCGATTGATCTGCCAAGCTCTGAATTAGCTGGTTACACAGAATCTGGATCGGCCGCTGTAGGACGAAAGCTACCGCTTGGACACGACCGCTTTTGGCCGATTACTGCCGCTCGTGACGGGCAGCTATCGGCCAAAAGCGGCCGTCCATGAGCGGCAGCATTCGGCCAAGTGCTCCCCTTCGAGAGGAACAGGAATTAATTAATTTTGCCTAACCTTTTGCTTTTAGCTTAAACCTCTTCCGTGCTCCCGCGTCAAATTCCATAAGAGTGGTTGAGTTATACACGCAGTGTATCGTTACATCTCCGTCTGTGTTGATCCAAGCCGGAGGCCTGCCGAAACAATCGATACCACTTGAAAACGAAATTTGAAATCTATCTCCTAAAAATATGAATCGGTCGTGATAACGCCCTACTGTTTCCTTGCTGGCCTGAAGAACTTCAACTGTACCGTTTGTCTTCCTTTGATTTATATACTTCTGCAAATCCAGCATAGACATCAAGCCTCTACCGGCGCAACCATTAAAGTTTGACATAACTACTATCTTGCACTTCGGCGCACAATATTTAGTAATCTCACAAACAAAGTCCGCGCCTGAGAAATTTATGCTTTTATCAAAAATAAAAATCCGATTTTCTTTCAGTAAATAACTCTTCAGTACGTCTGGATTTTGAGTTCCCTTTGGCTTCAATGAAATTATTTCTGCCACCTTCGCCCCGGCTTGGTTAGCAGATACTTTGAACTTGTAATCTTTAGCGCTTACAATTGGCACTCCCCAAGAGCACGGAGAAAGCTTATTGAATGAATTCGCAGACTGTGCAATGATAGGTCCGGAGTTATGGTATGCAGCGCCAACATAATTAGACTGCAGACATGCTGCATCAAGTTGATATTTTGAAAGGCTATCCGGGGACACTAGAAAATAGTTATTCTGGGTACTGAATGTTTTATCAAACCACTCTTTAAACATTCCCGCGCCATCGGAGATATTCAAGTATTCGCTTATAATTGCAGGAGTTACTCCTAGTACAGCGGAGTGCGCAGTAATAAAAATCTCTGAGAACGCCCCGGAAAACACCTCCTGCAGCACCTCTTTTTCAATTACTGCTCTCATGGCTCAGTCCTGCGAGTTTGGCGATTTTGTTATTGATAATTCTTTTGGTTAAGTTGTATGACTCATCAAAAAAGCCTGCTGGCCACCCATCTACAAGTTCGCCATCAGAATTTATCTTTATCTCGAACGCATTAGCTCCTTGCTCACTTGGAAAGTAGTAAACCTTCAGGTCTTCTTTCTCAATCCCCAATGTATTGTTCATTGAGTTATCAGATATGGCCAGCTGCAAACCTCGCAACACATGCTCGCTATGCGTTTCAATGATAAACCGCTTCCCTTCCCTACAGGCCTCCACAAGGAACTGAGCAAATGCGACTTGAGCTCGGGGGTGCAGGTGTAGCTCAGGTTGTTCTATGATCATGCACTGATCTTTTCTCAACGCTGCCGCTTGGACTATAATTGGTAATACTTGCGAAAAACCGAAACCAACATCTTGAATAGAGTCCGCTATTCCATCTCTAGTAATCCTCAGCTTCACCAACTCTTCATAATCTTCTACTGCAATAGATCTTCCTGGAAAAAGAAGATTTACCCAGTGCTGAATCTTTCGGTACGCCTCCTTATTAGGCTTAATGCTTTCGCTACTTCTTTTTAAGTATGATATCACTGACGGCGTATTTTCTCCTCGCGAACCAACATCAGAGCTTGCTGCTGACAATGTATAACTTCGACTTGGACTTGAACGCAGAGGACCTAAATACTTATATTTTTCTGGCAACTCAAAAAGAGCATATATAAAACGATCTAGTATGCGGACCTTAAAAATTGATATATCATCTTTTTTGCCAGACGCCAGATGAAAGGTAAAGCCTTCAGTGTAATGCAGCTTTGTCTTCAAAGCAGCTGTGCGCTTTATCTCTTTTTCCGTTACATTCGCTTTTACCCGAACAAACGAACCTGATTCATTTTTTAGCAGTTCGTAACACGTCGTTATGGTGTAATAAGACTTGGTTTCGGCTCTTTTGAGCTTTAGAATCTCCAAAAGCTCCCCATTCTCCACTACGCCATGCACAACTATGGAATAAATCCTAGCCTGCTCTGTATACGGGGATCTATCGTAGCAAAGGCTGGTGATGTACTTTAAAACCGTTCCTGACTTCGTTTTAATTACTGAGTGCCAGGTCTGAGGTGCTGTAGTGAGAGAAAAAGTAATTTTGTTAGATGTGTTATGATTGTGAACGTAATCTTTAAAAATTCCAAGGTTGGCATATTCTCCTTGGGCCATCAATGGTTCATGTTTGTTTCTACTCCAACTAAAGGTCTGAATTAACGCGGCGAGCCCTTTTAATATGGAAGACTTTCCCGAGCTATTTTCGCCATAAAGAAGGGTGATTGGCTTCTCCAAATCGAGGCTTTCAAACTTGAAGCGCTTGAAGTTTTCAAGGTCTATTTTATCAATCATGTTTGATATCCTGCTTTTGCCTTATAAGGCATGCACTACTAACTTTAAACATTTTGTGAGCTCCTGCTCGCTGGGTGCATCATTGCGCGGTGTAATAAATATGTCAGCTTTTGACTCAGCGTTATAGCATCATGCCACCATTGTTTCCATCCCCTTTCGATTCAATTGAGATGTCAGGCATCGATCTTTTCTGATTTTAGTGCGCCCGCGTAAAATTCAGCATTTTAGTCATCTGCATGGATTTTCTTTACGAAGGCATCAGGAGATGGAGAGGGCAGGCGACGTCGTTTTCAAACGTGTGTTTTTTGTCGATCTCAGTGCCGCGCGAATGGTGTATTTGGCCTAGAGCAATCGTTCGTGAGCTGCACCCATCGCGCGAAAGCAGCTCTTTCAGAATGTTCCCTTCTGGCCGTTAGCGACCGTTGCTCTGATTAGCCATCCTTGTCCTTCCCCTCGTGGAGGACTTCTCATGAACATCATTGCTACCTGCAGCCGTCAGCCCTGGAACAAAGGAAAATTGGTCGGGCAGAAAACCCCACTCCGAATGAGAGATATCTGGGCCATCCGAGTAAGGCTTCAAATTGCGGAAAGAACCCGAGACCTGGCTCTTTTCGATCTGGCCATTGACAGCAAGCTTCGAGCCTGCGACTTAACCAACCTCCGCGTGCGCGATGTTGCTCATGGCGAGCACGTATCATCACGAGCCATGGTGATGCAGCAGAAAACGCAGCGGCCTGTGCAGTTTGAGATTACTGAGCAAACACGATCTGCTCTCGCAGCTTGGATACGTCGGGCCCAGCTACGCAACGAGGACTACCTTTTTCCTAGCCGGCTGCATATTTCAGACCATCTATCTACTCGTCAATACGCACGTATCGTCAAAAGCTGGGTGAAAGCCGTGGGTCTTGATCCAGCCATGTATGGCACCCACACAATGCGACGTACGAAGGCATCACTGATCTATCGCAGGACGAAGAACCTGCGAGCGGTTCAGTTGCTGCTCGGCCATACGAAGCTGGAGAGCACTGTTCGATACCTGGGGATTGAGGTCGATGACGCCCTGGAGATGGCGGAACAGACTGAGGTTTGACCATGTATAGCGACGGTCGAAGTCAGACTGTCGCTAACCGGCCATTGCAGTCATACAGGAAAGGCAGAAAACGACCCGGGGTAGGACCTCGGCCATTCGGACGCTGCCCTCATTTCGACTTTCATCTTGAGCCGCTCCCAACTCGTTCCAGCCGCAGCTGTATAAATTCCAGCAACGCCCGAACCCGCGCGGTCGCAGAATGGCGGTGGCTGTACGCGCCAAGCAATTGCAGCGGCGCAGGGCGAAGGTCCAGCGACACTTCCCGCAATCGGCCTGCTGCAAGATCTTCCTGGCATGGATAGGCTGCCACTATCGCGAAACCGATGCCTTGCCGCGCGCCCGCCAACGCAAGTTCTCCGCTGTTGACACGATAGCGGCTACGCACAGATACCTTCATGATTTCGCCTGTGCCGTCGAGAAATAGCCAGGGCTGGCCCTTCAATGCGCTCAGTGTAGTAATGCACGGCAAGGACTCTAGTTCGCGCACTTGGCGCGGAGTTCCCGTTTTGGCTAAAAGAGCGGGAGCCGCGACCACAATGCTGGGTAGCGTAGCGAGTTCGCGGGTGATGATGGCGCTGTCATCCTGGCGCCCACGATGGAAGACGATGGAGAGGTCCACGTCTTCCCGGAGCGCTTCTAAACCGGTCAGGCGTATGTCGCACTCCAATTCGACGCCGGGATGGAGGCTACAGAATTCGGCCAGGATAGGGGCCAGTAGCCTTGGCGCTTCGCCTGGCATGCACATCCTTAAGGGCCCCCGCAGTTCATGTTGCACCGCGCCAAGTTCTTCCTCAGTGGAGAGCAAGGAGTCGAGCAAAGGTTTTGCACGTTCGTAGAGAAGTCTGCCGGCTTCAGTCATGCGCAGATGGCGAGTACTTCGCTCCAGCAAGCGAACGCCCAATCTGCGCTCCAGCGAGGCGACGTGGCGACTGACGTTAGAGGATGGCAGGGACAGCAGGCGCGCCGCGCCGGCAAAGCTTTGTGCATCGACGACCGCCACGTATACACGGACGGTGTTCAGGTCGAGGGCATTGCGCATGATTATCCCGATTAAGGTATTAAAGTCGCCCATTTTCACATAATAGTTCTCCCCATTGACGGAATCTAAGATGCTGTCTCGTCCGATGGGTTGTCGCCGATGGCGCGTCGGGGCGGATTGAATAGGAGATCCAGCGTGGAAATCGGAATACTTGGCGGCGGAATTGCGGGGTTGAGCGTGGCGCTTGCCTTGCGCAAGCGGGGACACAGTCCCCGCGTATATGAGCGCCGGGCGGGGCCAGCGACCATGGGGGCTGGCGTGACGCTTTGGCCCAACGCTGGCTTTGTGTTGGAGGAACTGGACCTCCTCCAAGACATCGCGGCAGCGGGTGGCCGGCCAGTGGTAGTGCGCCGCCAGGACGCTGCGGGCAATTCGTTGGGGGGCATAGATATCGCGCTGCTGGACGAGACAATGGGATATCCGACTCATACCATTTTGCGGAGGGACTTGCAGGCAGTGCTGCTGAAACATGCGGCACAGAGCGGAATCCCGGTGGAGTTCGGGCATCGGGCGGTGGGGATCGATCTGGAGGCTAATGGCAAAGCAGTGGCGCGCTTCCAGAACGGGGTGAGTATCCGTCCAGATCTGCTTATCGGCGCCGATGGCCGTATGGGGTCGGTGGCACGCGAGTTCGTTGCGGGGGATAACACGCCGGTTTATCAGGGATTTGTGAACTGGATAGGTGTGGCACAGGGGGAAAGTGCGTTGGTGAGCGATATAGCGATTCAGGATTATTGGGGTTCGGGCAATCGCTTCGGTTGCGTGCCGGTCCGGCCGGAGTTGGCCTACTGGGCAGCGGCGCAGGCGCGGCCATTGTCGGGGCCGACGCCCTCAGCCGATATGCGCAAGGAGATCGAGGATCTGTTCGCGGGATGGCCGGAGCCTATCGCCCGTATCATCCAGGCGACGCCGACGCACGCCATCCGAATGATTGCCGTGCACGACTTGGACCCGCTGCACGCGTGGAGCCGGGCTAATGTGTTGCTTGTGGGAGATGCGGCGCACGCGCCGTTGCCGACATCAGGCCAGGGCGCTTGTCAGGCGTTGGAAGACGCTTGGCACCTTGCTAGATGCCTGGAACGAACGAGCGGCCTTGATGACGCCTTGCAGCGCTTCGCGGAGATCCGCGGGCCGAAGACCGCCAAGCTAGCCGAGCAGGGTCGAATCTTCGCTCGAGGTCTGTTTGCCACTGATCCTGAAACCTGCCGCATTCGCAATGAACGCGCCAAGGCGTCCGATCCCTTGCGTGACGTGCAGGCCTTGGCGGCAGGATGGTCACAGGGTTTGCCGATGACGGGCTGCACGGACAGCACGCCGATGGATGGCGCTGACTTCGTCAGTCTGTACCGCCTCTGAAAGACTGCGGCAATCTGGACACCGCATGGCGTCTCCGGCCCCGACATGCCTCACTGTAAACCGAGGCCCATGACTTTGCCCGCTGCGCTGGAGCGCCAAGTCTGGCAGCTCACACTGATGTTCTTTATATGTCCGCTTCTGGCCGGAAACGGCCTATCGCAACCTGCGACTACATCCCCAACGGCCCCCAGCTCACACCGCGCTCGAATGATCCGTGCCAAGCAGCAAACAGGAGGGTTGATCGCGCTTATGGGCAAACTGCCATCAAAAGATATGCATAATAACCCCATTGCCTAGCCCCTCGGATTGGTCGGTGCCCGATGATTGCCCTGTTCGTCCTGCTCGCCGCCCTACCCTCCCTGACCCTGCTGTGGGTACTCCACCGCCAACGCCAGGAACACTGTGCGCTGCTAGCGGATTTGGACGTGGGCGTATTGCAACTGGCCCGCAATGGCCGAGTGCGTTGGCATAACCCGGCCGCCGCCGAATTGCTCGGTTGTGCCCGCACGCCGCTGCTGGGCCTGCGCCTGCGAGAACGCTTGCCTCCGTTGACCGCACCCGCCGGCACGGTGCAGGTCACGGGCGACGATGGCCAGCCACGCGCGTTGCACATCAGCCAGCAAAGCACGACCTATGCAACGCAATGGCTGTTGATCCGTCCGGTCCTGGTCGAGGCCGAACGCTTTCAGCGCAGCCAGTATTTCGCCCAAATCGGTACCTGGGACTGGGACATCGACACCAACCACCTGTACTGGTCCGACGCCATCTTCGGCATGTTCGGCTATTCGGTCGATGAGGTGACGCCCAGCTACGAGTTGTTCTGCAAGGCGGTTCATCCGGACGATCGGGCCGGTGTGCGTGCCGGCGAATTACGCTGCATCGAAACCGGCGAGAACCACGACGAGGAGTATCGGGTGGTCTGGCCGGACGGTACGCTGCGCTGGCTGCGCGAGACCGGAAACGTGATCAAGGATGAACTTGGCACGCCCATCAAGATGATGGGCGTGGTGCGTGATATCACCGAGGAAAAAGCATGGGCCCATCAGTTGCACCGGCTAGCCCACCATGACCCGCTGACCGGCCTGCCGAACCGTTTAACGTTCGAGGAACGCCTGGAAAGTGCCCTGGCTTTGGCCCGGCACAACCACAGCCGGGTTGCACTGGTGTTCATCGACCTCAACGGGTTCAAGGCGATCAACGACAACCTTGGCCACGCGGCCGGCGATCAGGTCTTGAAGACCACCGCGACCCGCCTGCACGAAACACTGCGCAACTCGGACAGTGTGGCGCGGCTGGGCGGCGACGAGTTTGTCACCGTGTTCGAAGGTTTATCGGCCGAACGTTCCCCCGAAGACGAGGCCGGGATGATCGCGCAGAGATTGCTGGCTTCGCTGGACGCTCCCATCAGTCTGGGTAATACGCAGCAGCTGGTCGGAGTCAGCCTGGGCATCGCCCTCTTCCCCGATCACGCGCAGACGCGCGACCAACTGATTCATGTCGCCGATCTGGCGATGTACGAGGCCAAGCGCAGCGGCGACAACCAGTATCGCCTGGGCCAGGCGCAGACTCAGGTACTGCGCGCCCGCAACAGCTGAATGCAAACTACGTTGGGGCATCCCTGGCCGAACGACCCTTTAGCATCACCCCCTCGCAACGACCGGTGCATGCTCGGCCATCAACTCTATGACCCAGTCGATAAACACCCGCACCTTGGTGCTGACATGACGGTTGGGCGGGAATGCCAGATACATCGGCATCGGTTCCATCTGCCATTCCTCGAACAGCGGCAGCAACTCGCCGCTGGCAAGGTGCGGTTTGGCCATGTACTGCGGTAGCCAAAGCACGCCCAGGCCCGCCAGCCCTGCCGCAAGGTAGGCATTGCCATCGTCGATGATCAACAGCGGGCGGCCTTGGACCTCGATGATCTCTTCGCCCCGCTGCAGGGTGTAGGGCAAGGCTTTGCCGGTACGCGACCACAGAAAGCCGACCGTACTGTGCCGGCCATCCTCCAGCTCACGCGGATGCGCCGGCTTGCCGAAACGCTGCAGGTAGCCTGGCGTGGCATAGATGCCGAGCTTGAGGTCCCCCACATGCCGTGCCACCAGGGATTGATCGGTGATCTCGCCGCCACGCACTACGCAGTCGATGTTCTCGCCAATGATGTCGATGATGCGATCGCTGACGCCCATGGTCAGCTGGATTTCCGGGTAGCGCGCATAGAACCCTGGCAAGGCGGGTATCAGTACCATGCGCGCCAGCGGGCTGGGCACGTCCACCCGCAATCGGCCGCGGGGCGCAGTCGATGCGCTGGACAAGCTGGTCTCGGCATCGTCCATATCGGCCAGCAGCCGGATCACACGTTCATAGTAGGCCGCGCCATCGGCGGTGATGTTGACCTTGCGGGTGGTGCGATTGAGCAGGCGCACGCGCAACCTTGCTTCCAGTTGCTGGACGAGCTGCGTCACGCTGGTCTTGCTCATGTGCAGGGTGGCTGCCGCCTTGGTGAAACTGCCGGTTTCCACCACTCGGACGAAGGCCTGCATCGCATCGAAACGGTCCATTTCACGCCTCAATAGGTCGGGATAGTTTGGATTCTACAAACAATCATGACCAGAGTTGCTGGTTTATCCAGGCCGGCGGCCTTTCTACAGTGGCTCCCTCTTGAACAACGGGCCGCGATGGCCCTGAAGGAGCTAGGCCATGACCCCTAAACGTGATGTCGTTTTCCCGCCTGACCGCCATGCACTCTACGAACTGCACCGCTACTCGCCGGCGATTCGTTCCAATGGCTTTCTGTTCGTATCCGGCCAGGTCGGCAGCCGCAAGGATGGTTCGGCCGAACCGGATCTCGCGGCACAGGTGCGCCTGGCCTTCACCAACCTCAACGCGATCCTGGCAGAGGCCGGCAGCAGTTTCGACGATGTGGTCGACACGACCATCTTCATGCTCGACCCCGACTCGAAGTTCGAAACGATCTGGGAAGTAGCGGCTGAGTACTGGGGCGAAGCGCCCTACTCGACAGCGACCGCCATCGGCGTGACCTGGCTGGCCGGCTTCGACTTCGAGATCAAGGTGATCGCCAAACTACCGGAGGTCCGCTAGCACGAGCGTTTCCATCAGCAAGAGGGCGTCAGCAAGAGGCTCTGGGCTCGGTTGCAAAATGCCCACTTGATCATGAGCGTAACTAATACTTTATTGAAATCAATTCGTTTTTGTTCATACAGCACCCCCCCCTAAAATACCGGCAGCTCTTCACTGAGGCGCCCTGAAGGCTGCCACGGGAGAAAACAGACTATTGGCCAGAACTGAAAGGCAATCAGCCCATTCAGTTCTGGCACGTAAAAACGGGGTGCAAGGCACGATGAACGAAGAACTCACATTTTCTATCAAAAGCGTCTGCTTCGATGAGCATTACACGCCTTCAGACAACACCCGGATCACGACCAACTTCGCCAATCTGGCCAGGGGTGAGAGCCGTGAAGAGAATTTGCGCAACACCTTGAAGATGATTGACAACCGCTTCAATGCGCTGGCGCACTGGGATAACCCCACGGGTGATCGTTACAAGGTCGAGCTGGAGATCATCTCCGCCGCAATGAGTATCGACGCGCAAAGCCGAGACAATGCGGTCCCGTTGATTGAAGTGTTGAAAACTACGATTGTCGATCGACAAACCGGTGAGCGCATCAACGGCATCGTGGGTAACAACTTCTCCTCCTACGTACGCGACTATGATTTCAGTGTGCGGTTGTTGGAGCACAACAAAAACCAGTCAGGTTTCAGTACGCCAGAAGACTTTGGCGATTTGCACGGCAAGCTGTTCAAGTACTTCGTCAATTCAACGACGTACAAGCAGCGCTTTGACAAACCGCCGGTTATTTGCCTGAGCATTTCCAGCGCCAGAACCTACCATCGAACCGAGAATCAGCACCCAGTGCTGGGCTTTGAGTAC
The DNA here is from genome assembly GCF_022836895.1 of Pseudomonas palleroniana. Lineage (NCBI taxonomy): Bacteria > Pseudomonadati > Pseudomonadota > Gammaproteobacteria > Pseudomonadales > Pseudomonadaceae > Pseudomonas > Pseudomonas palleroniana. The sequence goes on from NZ_CP092411.1 coordinate 4,345,110, forward strand.
GTGCAGGATGAGTACTCATTGACGGATGAGTATTTCAAGAAGATGGGCTTGAAGGTTCGCTATTTCATGCCGCCGAACAGCGCTGCGCCGCTGGCGTTTTATTTCTCGGGCGATCTGCTGGGCGATTACACCAACCTTGAATTGATCGGCACCATCAGCACGATGGATACCTTCCAGAAGATCTATCGGCCGGAGATCTATAACGCTAACTCGGCGGCCGGAAAATCCTATCAGCCGAGCCTGAAGAACCAGGACTACTCCTTGACTCGGATCGTGTACGACCGAGAAGAACGCAGTCGGCTGGCGATCGAGCAAGGAAAGTTTGCCCAAGAACAATTTATCAAGCCCTATCAAGCCGTACTTGAGCAGTGGTCTGTCAGTTGCGCTCTTTGATTAATTGAAAGCCAAGGTCATTTTTCATGAAAAAACTCTTACCCACTTCTACCGCCGGCAGCTTGCCCAAGCCTTCCTGGCTTGCTCAACCTGAGACGCTCTGGTCACCGTGGAAACTGCAAGGTGATGAACTGGTTGAGGGCAAGCACGATGCCCTGCGCCTGTCGCTGCATGAACAACAGTTGGCCGGAATCGATATCGTCAGCGATGGTGAGCAGACGCGTCAGCATTTCGTGACGACCTTCATCGAGCACCTCGACGGCGTTGATTTCGAAAACCGCGAGACGGTCAGGATTCGTGATCGTTACGATGCGAGTGTGCCGACAGTCGTGGGCGCCGTCGCTCGGAAAAAGCCGGTCTTTGTTGAAGACGCCAAGTTTTTGCGCCAGCAGACCGGGCAGCCTATCAAGTGGGCCCTGCCAGGCCCGATGACGATGATCGATACCCTCTACGATGCTCATTACAAGAGTCGTGAAAAGCTGGCCTGGGAATTCGCCAAGATTCTCAACCAGGAGGCCAAGGAGCTGGAGGCTGCCGGGGTCGACATCATTCAATTCGACGAGCCGGCATTCAACGTGTTTTTCGATGAGGTCAACGACTGGGGTGTCGCCACGCTGGAAAGGGCGATTGAAGGGCTTAAATGCGAAACCGCCGTGCATATCTGCTACGGCTATGGCATCAAAGCCAACACCGACTGGAAGAAGACACTGGGCTCGGAGTGGCGACAGTACGAGGAAGCCTTTCCCAAGCTGCAAAAATCCAGCATCGATATCGTTTCGCTGGAGTGTCACAACTCCCATGTCCCCATGGAGCTGATCGAACTCATTCGAGGCAAGAAAGTCATGGTCGGCGCCATTGACGTGGCCAACCATGCCATTGAAACGCCCGAGGAAGTGGCCAATACCCTGCGCAAAGCACTTCAATTCGTCGATGCCGACAAGCTCTACCCCTGCACCAACTGTGGTATGGCGCCCCTGCCCCGTCGCGTCGCCAGGGGCAAATTGAACGCGTTGAGTGCTGGCGCAGAGATCGTTCGCAGAGAGCTTCTGAACGCACGCTGAGCTACGTTCCGAGGTGGCGTACGCCGCTTGCTTAACCACGTCAGTTGCACTCTATTTAGGAGCTGTCATGTCACTGATGGGTAATGCCATTGATTCATTGCGCTTTCGCGAGGCGCTGGCGCACTACGCTTCGGGTATCACGGTCATCTCGTCACACGTCGATGGCGAACCGATTGGTTTCACCTGCCAGTCGTTTTATAGCGTGTCGATGAGCCCGCCACTGGTGTCATTCAGCGTCATGGCCAGCTCGGCGAGCTATCCAAAAATTCGTCGGGCAGGTCGATTTGCGGTCAATATCCTCTCGGGCGAGCAGGTCGAAATTTCCAACCAGTTCGCTCGGCGAGGCACGGACAAATGGCACGGCGTCAACTGGCAGGAATCACCCTTGGGTAATCCGATCATAGTCGGCAGCCTGCATTGGCTGGATTGCGAGATTCACGCCGAGCATGCGGCAGGTGACCACCTGATTGTGATCGGGGAAGTGAAGGCGTTAAATTTGCAGGAAGTCGTTGCCACGCAACCCTTGCTGTATTTCAAAGGGCAGTACCGCAACCTCGCCGCGCATGGTGCGTGATGAGGGGCAAACCATAGACCTTGAACGCCATCATAAGCCTGGCTTTTCGCTTTGATATCGTCCTGCGCGCTCTGGCGTTGCGATGACGGCGCATATCAACGTCTCGCTGTTTGCGCACGGCATCAACATTCATCTGCAAACCCGTCTATATTTCGACGACGAACCTGAGGCCAATGCACTGGACCCGGTACTGAACCTGATCGAGCAGCCCCATCGTCGCGCCCCCTTGATCGCCAAGCGCTGTACCGTGGATGGCCGGTTGGCCTACTGCTTCGATATTCATGTCCAAGGCGCAGCAGAAACCGTGCTTTTCGATTTCTGACGCCCAAGCAACACCTTGGTGCCTGAACCGTTCAACCGAGCACAGGCATACAAGACCTCGGGTCCGGTTTCACACGATAGTGCGCTGAGCCACTTGCCCCCATCCGAGGAGTTTTCCATGAGTACATTCGTAGCCAAAGACGGTACACAGATCTATTTCAAAGACTGGGGCAGCGGCAAGCCCGTGTTGTTCAGCCACGGCTGGCCGCTGGATGCCGACATGTGGGAATACCAGATGGAATACCTGAGCAGCCGCGGCTTTCGCACCATCGCGTTTGACCGCCGGGGTTTCGGCCGCTCGGATCAACCGTGGACCGGTAACGATTACGACACCTTCGCCGATGATATTGCCCAGTTGATCAACCACCTGGACCTCAAGGAGGTGACCCTGGTGGGCTTCTCCATGGGCGGCGGCGATGTGGCCCGCTACATCGCACGCCACGGTACCGCCCGCGTAGCCGGCCTGGTGCTGCTGGGGGCGGTGACACCGCTGTTCGGCCAGAAACCGGATTACCCGCAGGGTGTGCCGACCGAGGTGTTCGATGGCATCAAAGTCGGTCTGCTCAAGGATCGTGCGCAGTTCATCGCCGACTTCAATGCGCCGTTCTTCGGCCTCAACAAGGGCCAGAAAGTCTCGGACGGCGTCCTCACCCAGACCCTGCAGATCGCCCTGCAAGCTTCGCTCAAGTCCACCGTGGATTGCGTCACCGCCTTCTCGCAAACCGACTTCCGCCCGGACATGGCCAAGATCGACGTACCGACCCTGGTGATCCACGGCGACGGTGACCAGATCGTGCCGTTCGAGACCACCGGCAAGGTCGCCGCCCAGATGATCAAAGGGGCCGAGCTCAAGGTGTACAAGGACGCACCCCACGGGTTCGCCGTGACGCATGCCCAGGCATTGAATGAAGATCTGCTGGCGTTCCTGAACCGTTGAAACACCGTCTCCTTATTTAGCCGGGCTTGCCCTGATGCCAGCCAGTCAAGCGATAGAACGGACGATGAATAACTTGTGGGAGGGGGCTCCCGATGAGGGTGTGTCAGTCAGCAGTTTATCGACTGACTCACCGCTATCGGGAGCAAGCCCCCTCCCACAGTGACAGCGTTAAGCCTTGACTGACTGGCATTAGGGCTTGCCCGGCCCTTTTTTATTCAGGACCTTTTATTCAGGCCCAATGCCGGCCCAATGCCAAACGGCCCGGCCCACTGATCAACACGCTGGTGAAGATGATCAGCAGCAACCAGCCGAACTGCCCTTCGAACAGCGTCCACTCAGGATGCACCACCAACATCGCAATCAGCAGCACAGCCAGGATCGGCAAGCACGCCAGGCGGGTCAGCACCCCGGCGATGATCAGCAACGGGCACAGCACCTCGGCGAAAATCGCCAACAGCAAGGTGAGGTTGGCGCCCAAGTGAAAAGGGTCCTCGATCACTTTCAGCTGCGCGCTGTAGTCCAGCAACTTCGGCAAACCATGGACCCACAGCAAGAACAACGCCCCGCTGACGCGCAAAAACAGCAGCCCGATATCCTGATGTCTTGATTCGTTCATACGCACCTCGTGTCTAGGGAAACCAGGACGATTGTCTTGCAGCCACCGCCCATTGGCTTGCAGCCATGTGCTCACATGAAAGGGTTCCGATTGAATCAACGGCCGCGTAAGGTAGTCCCACTTCATAGGTCCACGACTACAGGAATCGCACGATGTCCCTGCCTCAAGACATGACGTTGATTGAAATCACCAGCCCTGGCGCCCCCGAGGTGCTCAAGCCACGTTCGGCAGCGGTGCCCGCCCCGGCCGCCGGCGAAATCCTGATCCGCGTGCATGCCGCCGGGGTCAACCGCCCCGACGCCCTGCAACGCGCCGGCAAGTACCCGATGAAACCTGGCATGAGCCCGATTCCTGGGCTTGAAGTGGCGGGTGAGGTGGTGGCGCTGGGCGACGGCGTGACGACCTACGCCCTGGGCGACAAGGTGTGCGCGCTGACCAATGGCGGCGGCTATGCGCAATATTGCAGCGTGCCTGCCAGCCAGGCGTTGCCGGTCCCCGACGGCATGGACTGGATTCATGCCGCCGCCATCCCGGAAACCTTCTTCACGGTGTGGGCCAACCTGTTCGGTCTGGGCGGTGCGCACAAGGGCCAGCGTGCCTTGATCCACGGCGGCACCAGCGGCATCGGCACCACCGCGTTGATGCTGTGTCGCGAATTCGGCATCCAGGCCTTTGCCACCGCCGGCAGCGCCGACAAATGCGCCGCCATCACCCAGCTGGGAGCCGAGGCGATCAATTATCGCGAGCAGGATTTCGCTCAGGTCATCGCCGAAAAAACCGGCGGCCAAGGGGTGAATGTGGTGCTCGACATCATGGGCGCCTCTTACCTCAACAACAACCTCAAGGCCCTGGCGATGGACGGCCGCCTGGTGATGCTGGGCTTCCTCGGGGGCGGCAAGGCCAATGACGTCGACCTGCTGACCATCCTGGCCAAGCGCGCCAACATCACCGGCTCGCTGCTGCGCCCGCGCACCCGCGAAGAGAAAGCCGCGATTGCCGAGCAGTTGCGCGAACACGTCTGGCCGGCGCTGTCAGCGGGACGTTGTGTGCCGATGATCGACCAGGTGTTCGATTACACCGAGGCCGCCCAAGCCCATGCGCGGATGGAAGGTGGCGACCATATTGGCAAGATCGTGTTGCGGGTCGCCTGACTATTCGGCGTAGGCCGGGTAATCGGTGTACCCCGCCTGCGTCCCGCCATACAAGCCTTCAGCCCGCAGCGGATTCAGCGGCCAGCCGTTGAAGATCCGCTGCGGCAGGTCCGGGTTGGCAATGAACGGACGTCCGAACGCGATCAGGTCCGCCAGGCCCGCTTCGACCAGCCGTGCACCGCGTTCAGCGGTGTAGCGGCCGGCGTAAATGATGCGGCCGCTGAAGGTGCTGCGCACGGCTTCACGGAAGGTGTCGGGCAGGTCCGGCGCGTTGTCCCAATCCGCCTCGGCGATTGATACATAGGCAACCCCCGACGCCTCCAGCACCTTGATCGCTTCGATGTAGGTGTGATGCGGATCGTCTTCCACCAGGCCGATATACACCCGCTCCTGCTGCGTGCCGCTGAACAGCGGCGAGAAACGCACACCGAGGCGCTGCGGCCCGACCACGGCACTCACGGCCTCGACGATTTCCCGCAGGAAACGCAAGCGATTGTGCAGCGAGCCACCGTACTCGTCGTCACGCTGGTTGGCATGGGCGGAGATAAACTGATTGACCAGGTAACCATTGGCGGCGTGGATCTCCACCCCATCGAAGCCCGCATCCAGGGCATTGCGGGCGGCCTGGGCGTAATGCCCCACCAATTCCTCGATTTCCAACACGCTCAACGCGCGTGGTACGGGCGGTTGCACCAGCTCCCCCGTGCCCGGCCCGGTGGCAATAAAGGCTTTCGCTTGTTGGGCAGCGAGGGCGGACGGCGCAACCGGAGCGGCGCCATCCGGTTGCAGCGCGTTATGCGAGACGCGGCCGACGTGCCACAACTGCGCAAAGATCACCGCGCCTTCGGCATGGACCGCGTCGGTGACGGTGCGCCAGCCGTCGATCTGCGCCGGGGTGTAGATACCCGGCGTCCACGCATAGCCCTGGCCTCGGGGCTCGATCTGCGTGCCTTCGCTGATCATGAAACCGGCGCTGGCGCGCTGGCGGTAATACTCGGCCATCAGCGCGGTGGCGATGTCGCCGGGTTGTGCGCTGCGTTGGCGCGTCAAGGGGGGCAGCACGATGCGGTTGTTCAAGGTGTGGTTGCCCAACTTGATCGGAGCATTTAAAACACTGTGGATCATCAGCAAGATTCCAGATTCAGCACGAACGAAAGCCTTGGCGACCCTTGAGGGTCGCCAATTCAATAGAGAGGTTGAGTGAGTTAAGCGGTGAGTTTCAGCAGGGCCTTGGCCGCATCACTGGAGCTGGCCGGGTTCTGCCCGGTGACCAGCAAACCGTCCTGGAGCACAAAAGACTGCCAGTCGGCGCCTTTTTCATAGTGGCCGCCGAGGGCCTTGAAATCATCTTCAACCAGAAACGGCACCACGTCGGTCAGGCCCACGGCCGCCTCTTCCGAATTGGAGAAGCCGGTCACTCGGCGGCCCTTGACCAGCGGCTCGCCGTTCACCGCCTTGACGTGGCGCAGCGCGCCCGGCGCGTGGCAGACAAAACCGATGGGCTTGCCGGCGCGTTCGAACGACTCGATCAGTGCGATGGACGTCGGCGACTCAGCCAGATCCCACAGCGGGCCATGGCCGCCGGGGTAGAACACCGTGTCGAAGTCTGCGGCCTTGACCGTCTCCAGGCGTAGGGTGCTGGCCAGGGCTTGTTGCGCTGCCGGGTCCGCCGCAAAACGTCGCGTCTGCTCGGTTTGCGCACCCGGTTGATCGCTCACCGGGTCCAGCGGCGGCTGGCCACCGGCCGGGGATGCCAGTACCACCTCGGCACCGGCGTCTTTGAATACGTAATAGGGTGCAGCAAACTCTTCAAGCCAGAAGCCGGTTTTCTTGCCGGTATCGCCAAGCTGGTCGTGAGAGGTCAGTACCATCAATACTTTCATCGTTCAGTGCCTCGGGATGTCTGTGGGTTGAAGCTTATGAGCCGGGTGGTTGCCGCACAACGTCATATCCGCAAGGTTTTCGGACATGCCACAGTGGCAGTTGCCGTTTGCCCGCCATCCACCGACAATCCCTCGCCCCTGCCCCTGGAGAAACACGATGCATAGCGTCGCGCTGCTGGTTTACCCGAACTTCCAATCCCTGAGCCTCAGCCTGGCCTCGGTGTTCGAGTGTGCAAACCTGCTCCAGGGCGAGCCGGTCTATGAGTTCCATCTGGTGTCGGAGCATGGCGGTGCCGTGATGACGTCCCAGGGCTTTTCGGTCAATACCACGCCGATGCGGCCGCAGGGCTATGACACGTTGATCGTCAGCGGTTATCTGGAGTTCCAATTACCCGAGGCCAACTTGCCGGCCCTGGTCAAGAGCGCCTCCGCGCAGTCGCGACGGATCGCTTCGCTGTGCATGGGCATCTTCGTGCTGGCCGAAGCCGGGCTGCTCGACGACAAGCGCGCCGCCACCCACTGGATTCACGCCCCGGCCTTCCGTAAGCGCTACCCCCACATCCACCTGGAAGAAGACAAGCTGTTTGTCGTCGATGGTCAAGTGTGGACCGGCGCCGGCATGAGTGCCGGTGTGGACCTGGCGCTGGCCATGGTCGAGAACGACCTGGGCAGCGACCTGGCCCGGCGTATCGCACGCAAATTGGTGATCGCCCAGCGCCGTGGCAGCGAGCAGTCGCAATTGTCGGCACTGCTGGAACTGGACCCCAAGTCCGACCGCGTGCAACTGGCCCTGGCCTATGCCCGCGAGAACCTGACCCATGACTTGTCGGTGGAGGCCCTGGCCGACGTGGCGCGGCTCAGCCCACGCCAGTTCAGCCGGGTGTTTCGTGAAGAAACCGGGCAAACCCCGGCCAAGGCCATCGAGTCCCTGCGGGTGGAGGCGGCCCGGGCCTTGATGGAAACCAGCCGTCACCCGGTCGAAGTGGTGGCCCGCGAAACCGGCTTCGGGGATCGCGAGCGCATGCGCCAGGCGTTCCTGCGCGCGTTCGGGCAACCGCCGCAGGCCATGCAGCAGCTGCTGTTCGCGACACACGCGGGCAGCACCCGCGCCTGATCGCCGGGCGTCTCGACGCTCAACCCTGCTGTCAGTGCAGCGCTGCCCGTGTGATCAGGTAACTCACCAACTGCGGTTCATCGTCCAGCTCGAGGGTTTGCACCGGGCGCGGCAGGTTATCCAGCACATTGCGCCAGAACGCCTGGGCCACTTCGTCCTGGTCATAGAAACGCAGCAGCCAATTGGCCTCGCCGCTGCACAGCACCTGGGTGGCGATGGCGCGGCCGATGCCTTTGCGGCGATAGCGCTTGAGGATGAACAGGTCGGCCAGTTCCAGGGCGTCGATGCCCGGCAACTCGCTGCCTTCGATCAGCAGGAAGCCGGCGATGTAGCCATCGACCAACAACAGGTTGGCGCTCCACTGCGGGTCTTGCCAGTAACGGGCCAGATGTTCGTCGTGGATGTAGAAACGGCCGTCCGCTTCGACATCTTCCTGCTCCCAGTCCGAGGACTCGTAGGCGTAGTACTGGTAGAGATTGCGGATCAGCTCGGCTTCGTCGGGGCCGGTCTGGATCAGTTCGACGGTGGTTTCAGGCATGGGGCTCTCAGTGAAAAAACACAGGGCGCCATTGTTCACAAAACCCGCAGGCAGGCCAATACATTGTCCAACCTTTCTGTTGGCTGAACCGATTGCGTATTTATCCTGCCCCGGCCAAAATCCTGAAACATTTAGAATAAACTTTGCCAATTACCCTAATGCCTGTCAGTTAAGCGATAGAGCAGACGATGGATAACCTGTGGGAGGGGGCTTGCTCCCGATGGCCTGCGTAGCAGGCCCATTTTTGAGGCCGCTGCGCGGCCTATCGGGAGCAAGTCGAATCGTCGCACCGCCCCTCCCACAATGACCGCGTTAAGCCTTAACTGACTGGCATTAGCCAATTACGCCGCCCTTTTTATTCAAGGACACCTATTTTGACGAACGTTTGTACCGCTGGCCTTGACGTAGGTTTTGCCTCACTGGACTACCTGCAGATCTTCATCCTGGGCGTGATCCAGGGCATTACCGAACTCTTGCCGGTGTCGTCCACCGCCCACATGCGTGTGGTGCCGGCACTGCTCGGCTGGCAAGACCCCGGCTCGGCGTTTTCCGCTGCGATGCAGTTGGCGGCCCTGGCGGCGGTGGTCAGTTACTTCTGGCGCGATGTGCGCCAGGTCACCACCGGCAGCATCAGCGCGGTGCGCCGCGGTGACTACAACGACCGCTGGTTCAAGTTGGCCGTGGCGATTGTGCTGGCAACCATTCCGATCGGCATCGCCGGCCTGGCGCTGTCTTCCACGCTGAACGCCTGCAACTCGCCGTTGCGTGGCTTGATGGTGATCGGCATTTCCTGCGTGGTCATGGCCGTGTTGCTGGCGGTGGCCGAGGTGCGGGCTCGCCATACCCGGGAAGTGAGCGAAATGCGCCTGCGTGACGCCTTGATCGTGGGTATTGCGCAGATCGGCGCGTTGATCCCAGGCGTATCGCGTTCGGGCTCGACCCTGACCGCCGCGCTGTTTCTCAACTTCAAGCGTGAAGAAGCCGCACGCTTTTCCTTCCTGCTGGGCCTGCCGGCCATTGCGCTGGCCGGTTTGAAGGAACTGTGGGTGCTGCTGCACGCCGAGATGCCGGCCCATGCCTGGTCGCACTTGCTCTTCGGGCTGGTGGTTGCCAGCGTATCGGCGTTCTTTGCGATCTGGGGCCTGATGAAGTTCCTGGAGCGGTTCTCCACCTGGCCGTTCGTGATCTACCGCGCGCTGTTGGGGGTTTTCCTGATTGTGGCGGTCAGCACGGGGTTGTTGGGCTAAGACCGGGTTCGCGGTCGGCCAGCTCCTCGAGCAGGTCGGCCGACGGCACAAAAAACAGGCTCCCGGTGACGGCCGTGCTGAAGTCCAGCAAGCGGTCATAGTTGCCGACCGGACGGCCGACGAACATGTTTTCCAGCATCTGCTCCAGCGGCTGCGGCGAACGCGCATAGCCGATGAAGTAGGTGCCGAACTCCCCGGCGCCGGGGCGCCCGAAAGGCATGTTGTCGCGCAGGATTTTCACTTCTTCGCCGTTTTCGTCGGTGATCACTGTCAACGCGCTGTGGGAGTTGGTCGGCTTGGTCTCGTCATCCAGCTCAATGTCCGCCAACTTGGTGCGCCCGATCACCTTTTCCTGGGCTTCCACCGTCAGGCCGTTCCAGGCCGTCATGTTGTGCAGGTATTTCTGCACCAGCACGTAGCTGCCACCGCTGAAACCCGGGTCTTCGTCGCCGACGAGGGCGAACGCCTCCGCTTTGCGCCCCACCGGGTTCTCGGTGCCGTCGACAAACCCGATGATGCTGCGCATATCGAAGTAACGGAAACCCTGGACCTCATCCACGACTTTCACGCTGTCGCCCAAGGCCGCCATCAACTGGGTGGCCAGCTCGAAGCACAGGTCCATCTGATCGGCGCGGATGTGCAGGAGAATATCCCCTGGCGTGGCCACCGCCTTGCGCCCTTCTACACCGAACTCGCGAAACGGATGCAATGCCGCCGGGCGCGGCGCGCCGAACAGTCGGTCCCACGCCTGGGAGCCAAACCCGCACACACAGGTAAGGTTGCCCGAGGGTACGCGCTTGCCCACCGAACGCACCAGGCCGGCGATATCGGCGCACCAGGCGCGCACGCTGTCGACGTTACCGGGTGCGAGGGTGGCGACCATGAAAATCGCGCTGCTGGTGATCGGGTGGCAAACAGACTGCGGCTCCAGGGGCGGCCGTACCGGACAGGTTTTCATGATGAGGTTCCACAGGCTAAAGGAGGTTTGAATTCGCGCAGATTAGCAGTTCATATCCGACAGATCAGTCCAGATCACTCGCCGCATGCCGTTCAAGTACACCCTCATCGGCCGAAGTCCGGTTCACCCGCCGTCCGCGCTGCACCGCCGGCCGTGCCTCGATCGCCTCGGCCCAGCGCAGCACATGCTTGTACTCATGCACCGACAAAAACTGCGCCGCGCCATATAGACGCCCTTTCACCAACCCGCCGTACCAGGGCCAGATCGCAATATCGGCAATGGTGTACTCATCCCCGGCAATGTATTGGCTCACCGCCAAACGCTGGTCCAATACATCGAGCTGCCGCTTGGTCTCCATGGCAAACCGGTTAATGGGGTATTCCATCTTGCTCGGCGCATACGCATAAAAATGCCCAAAACCACCGCCCAGATAGGGTGCGCTGCCCATCTGCCAGAACAACCACGACAAACACTCGGCATGCGCGGCCGGCTCGGTCGGCAAGAACGCGCCAAACTTCTGCGCCAGGTACTGCAGGATCGCCCCCGACTCAAACACCCGAATCGGCGTATCGCCACTGTGGTCCATCAAGGCCGGGATCTTGGAGTTCGGGTTGACCGCCACAAAGCCGCTGCCGAACTGATCGCCGTCGCCGATCTTGATCAGCCAGGCGTCGTATTCCGCGCCTGTGTGCCCCAGGGCCAACAGTTCTTCGAGCAGGATGGTGACCTTCTGCCCGTTCGGCGTGGCCAGGGAATACAGCTGCAACGGGTGCTTGCCGACCGGCAGCGCTTTCTCGTGAGTCGCGCCGGCAATCGGCCGGTTGATACTGGCGAAGGTGCCACCACTTTCGCTGTCCCAGGTCCATACTTCAGGCGGTACGTAATCGGTCATGCTGAGTGCTCCAGAGGCGCTTTCGATCAACGAAGCGCTCCAGACTAAACCAAAGGTTGATGGTTGGTCACGCAGTGGATGCCACCCCCGCCCGCCGCGATCGCATCGATATTGAGCTGCATCACGGTGCGCTTCGGATACAGCCGCGACAACAGCTCCAAGGCCCTGCGATCCGCTACCGGGTCGCCAAATTCAGGCGCGATCACCGCGCCATTGATCACGAAATAATTGATGTAGCCGGCGGCGAAGTCGGCGTTGCCTCGGCTGAATTTGCTTTTGCGCGGATTCAGCGGCGGCGACACGGTGTGTACCTGCAACGGGCGGCCATCGGCGTCGGTGGCGCTGTTGAGAATTGCCAGGTGCGCCAGGGTGACCTTGTGATCGTAGGACTCAGGGTCGGTGTCGAGGTTGGCGAGCACCACGCCGGGCGACACGAAGCGTGCATAGAAGTCGACGTGAGCGTCGGTGATGTCCTTGCCCTTGATGCCCGGCAACCAGATGATCTTGCGCAGGCCCAGGCGCTCCTTGAGTTCGGCTTCGACGTCAGCCTTGCTCCAATCGGGGTTACGGTTACGATTGATCCAACTGCTCTCGGTCATGATTGCAGTGCCCAGGCCATCCACCTCGATCCCACCACCCTCACCCACCAGCTCGCTGCGGATATGGCGGGCAGCGGTGACTTCGGCAACCTGCCCGGCCAGCATGGCGTCTTCGGCGTGCTGTTGCTTGTTGCCCCAGCCGTTGAAGTTGAAGTCCACCGCGCCCTGGCCACCCGCACCGTCGACGACGAAATTGGCACCGGTGTCGCGCATCCAGATATCGTCCAACTCGGTTTCCACAAAGGTGATGTTGCGCGTGCCACAGTGCTGCTCGGCCAGCCCGCGCTCGTCTTCACGGCAAAACACCGTGACCGGCTCGTACACGGCAATCGCCCGGGCAATACGGCCCAGCGCCGCTTGCACGTCGGCGGTGAAGTCTTCCCAGATCGCATCCTGGGCGCCAAAGGCGATAAACGCCTGGCGATGCGTTTCACCCTCGTCGGGCATATAGAACTGGCCCTTTACGGCGGCGCGTACATAAGGGGTGAGCAACGTCATGGCGCAGACCACACTGGCTTGTTTGAGGAAGTTTCGACGGGTTGGCATATCAGTCTCTGAGTACGGCATTGAATTAACGGGCTTTGTAGTGAGCGGGCTTGCCCCGCGCTGGGGGGCGCAGCCGCCCTAAACCCAGGCACCTCGGTCTTTCTGAAACACCGTGGCGTCCTTGATATTGGGGCGGCTTCGCCACCCAGCGCAGGGCAAGCCCGCTCACTACAAGGGAGTTGTTTTGAATTTAGTCCATATGCGCATCCGGGCGCGCATGTCGGCCTGGGGGATGTCCTTGCCGGCAATCAGCCGTTCAAAGGTGGGCGCATCCGGGTAGAGGTCGGGGTTGTCGCGCATGCGCGCCTCCACCGCCGGCCGCGCCTTGGCGTTGGCCGTGGGGTAGCCGGTGAAGTTGCTGATGGCGGCCATGTTCTCGGGGCGCATCACGAAATTGATGAACGCGTAGGCATATTCCGGGTGTTTCGCGTCGACGGGAATGGCCATCGTGTCCATCCACACCGTGGTGCCCTCGCGGGGGATGTGATAACCGAAAGTCACCGGTTTGCCGGCAGCATCGGCGGCACGCTGGGCCTGGGTCATGTCGCCGCTGTAGCCAAGGGACAGGCACAGGTCGCCGTTGACCAGGTCGGTCACCGGCTGCGACTGGAACTTGCGGATGTACGGCCGCAGTTTCAGCAGCAGCGCGCTGGCGGCGGCCAGGTCCTCGCGCTTGGCGCTGCGCGGGTCGCGGCCGAGGTAGTTGAGCACCACCGCCAGCACTTCGTCCGGCGAGTCGATCAGCGAAATGCCGCAGTCGGCGAATTTGGCCGCCAGCTCCGGCTTGAACAGCAGGTCAAGACTGTTGACCGGCGCATTCGCCAAGCGCTGTTCGATCTTCTGCGCGTTATAGGTCAGGCCGATGGTGCCCCAGGTGTAGGGCACCGTGGCTTTGTTCGAGGTGACGTAGCGGCTGCGCAGCTGTTGCAAACCCGGCTCGATATCGTTCAGCGCAGTGAGCCTGGCGGGTTCCAGCGGCTGCAGGCTGCCGGCGCGCATCAGGCGCTCGGCCACCGTGTCGCCCGGGAAGATCAGGTCGTAACCGCTGCCGCCGGCCATCAACTTGGCTTCCAGGGTCTCGCTGCCGTCCATGACGTCGTAGATCACCTGGATACCGGTTTCAGCGGTGAATCGGGACAAGGTGTCGGCCGCGAAGTAATCGGCCCAGTTGTACAGCTTCAGGGTTTTGTCGTCGGCCGAGGCGCAGGCGGCGCTGAGCATCAGTGTACCTATCAGCAGTCGTTTCATGATGGGCGACCGTCCAGCGTCAGCAGTGCGCCGTACATGTCCGGGCGGCGATCACGGAAGATGCCCCATGTCAGGCGCTCTTCGCGCATCGCCGCAAGGTCCAGGCTGTGGACCCATACCCCCGTCGAGTCGCGGTCAGCCTCGGCCAACAATGCGCCTTTATGGTCACAGATAAACGAGGAACCGTAGAAGTCCATTTGCAGCGCGCTATCGGTGGTTGCGACTTCGCGGCCGACACGGTTGGCCGCCACCACCGGCAGCAGGTTCGCCGCCGCGTGGCCGCGCATGGTCATCTGCCAATGGTCGCGGGAATCGAGCGTCGCGCAGCCGGGTTCCGAGCCAATGGCAGTGGGAAACAGCAGCACTTCGGCGCCCTGCAAAGCCAGGCAGCGTGCCGTCTCGGGAAACCACTGGTCCCAGCAGATGCCGATGCCCAGGCGCCCGAATGCGCTGTCCCAGACGCGAAAACCTGTGTCGCCGGGGCTGAAATACTCCTTCTCCTGATAGCCGATGGCGTTGGGGATATGGGTCTTGCGGTACACCCCCAGCAGTTGCCCATCGGCGTCGGCCACGCTCAGAGAGTTGAAGAAGGCATTGCCGGCTTTTTCAAACCAGCTCAGCGGCAGCACCACCCCCAACTCCCTGGCCAAGGCGGCGAAGCGTTTAAGCACCTGGCTGTGCGCGTACTCCTCGGCCAGCGCCAAGTGCCTGGGGTGCTGCTCGATACAGAAGTAAGGCGTGGCGAACAGTTCCTGCAACAAAATCACCTGGGCGCCCTGGGCTGCGGCAGCGCGCACCCACTGCTCGGCGCGATCAAGGTTACCGGGCAAATCCCAGGTGCACGGCATTTGCGTCGTCGCGATCGTCAGCAGGCTCATCGCATGGCTCCTGCAGGCTGTTGCTGGGTGATGCAATGCACGCCGCCGCCGCCATGGGCCAGCTGGTTGATCTGCACCGGGACGATTTCCCGACCAGGGAACGCCTGGGCCAGCACCTCGGCGGCAGCCTGGTCGGCGGCAACGCCATAGGCCGGCATGATGATCGCGCCATTGGCGATATAGAAGTTGGTGTAAGAGGCACAGAACACCTCGGCCTCGCTATCGACGGCCTCGCTCGCTTCGTACAACTCAAGCATTTCAAAGCGGCGTCCGTTGGCGTCCGTGGCCAACTCCAGGGCGCGACGATTTTCGCGCACCACCTCGGCGTAGACCGAACCTTGGTCGTGGGTCGCATCCACCAACAGCACACCGGGGCGCGCGAAGGCACACACGCCATCGACGTGGCCATCGGTCATGTCGCCGGTGACGTAATCCGGGTCACCGGGCAACCAGAGGGTTTTGCGAATGCCCAACAGGCGCTCGAAGATGTCCTCGATATCGGCCTTGGTCATGCCGGGGTTGCGGTTGGGGTTGAGCAGCACCGACTCGGTGGTGATCAAGGTGCCCTCACCGTCGACATGGATTGCCCCGCCCTCATTGCTCAAAGGCGTGCCGAAGCACTCCAGGCCCAGGTGATTGAGCACCCGTCGTGCCAGGCTTTCGTCCAAGTCATGCGCCGACTTGCCGCCCCAGGCATTGAAGCGCCAACTCACCCCGGCCAAGCCCTGTTGCGGGTGGCAGATGAAGGTCGGGCCGGAGTCGCGACACCAACTGTCGTTGACCGCCTGCGCAATCAGCTCGACCCCTGGCCCGCACAGCGCTCGCGCACGGGCCAGGGCCGACGGGTCCACGATCATCTTCACCGGTTCGAACCGTGCGATGGCATTGGCCACCCTGGCGAAGTCCTCCTGCACCCCGGGCAAGGTGACGCCCCAGGTGGTTTCCCAGAGCGATTGGTTATGGGGCCAGACCATCCAGGTCGCCGCATGTCGGGTCCACTCCGCGGGCATCCACCACCCCCTGCTTAAATGTTCATTGCGCTGCATGACAAGTACCTTTGAGTTAAGTCATTGTGTTCAGTGAAAACTGCCCACGGAGTGCTGGCATGCATGCTACGTTGGCGCTATTGACCAAACAAACGATGGATTTTGTAGAAAACTGATTAGAGGAACTTATCAGCATGCTCAATCACTGGCCGCCCCTCGGCACCCTGCGCGGCTTTGAAGCCGCCGCCCGGCTGGGCAGCTTTCACAAGGCCGCCGAGGAACTGCACCTGACCCAATCGGCGATCAGCCAACAGATCCGCAGCCTGGAGGCGTACCTGGAACAGCCGCTGTTCTTTCGCAGCGGTCGTAGCGTGAGCCTGACCGACGCCGGCCACGACTTCCTCAGCACCACCCAAGCGTTGTTGCAGCAACTGGCGGTGGGCGTGCGCCGGCTGGGGCAGTACCGCAAACCGAATCAACTGGTGCTCAACACCACGCCGACCTTTGCCCGGCATTGGCTGCTACCGCGACTTGCGGATTTCCGCCTTCAGCACCCGCAGGTCGACCTGTGGATCTTCAGCACCGACGAAGTCCCCGACATGGCCAGCCAGACCATCGACCTGGCGGTGCGCGACGACATCAGTTCCCAGGCCGAATGCAGCTTCAAGGTCTTGCACGCCGACCGACTGTTTCCGGCGTGCCACCCCAAGGTATTGCAACTGCCCATCGACCAGCGCACCACCTTGCACGGCGAACGGGAAATGGACTGGAGCCATTGGGCGGTGGAAGCCGGGATCGACGTGGGGCAGCAAGCTCAGGGGCTGAATTTTTCCGACCCTGGCCTGTTGCTGGACGCGGTGTGTACCGGATTGGGCATTGGCCTGGTCAGCCAGTTGCTCAGTCGCAAGGCGCGGGCGGACGGTTTGCTGTCGCCCCTGGTGGAAGCCACGATCCGCGGCCCCAGTTGGGCGCTGCTGACCCATCGTGACAGCGAGCACGACCCCATGGCGCGTCATTTCACCGCGTGGCTGCTGACCCATTTGCAGGTAGACCCGACATGAACGAGCGGCTTGAAGACATCCTCGCCGAGCACCTGAGCGTGGTGTTCTGCGGTATCAACCCCGGCAAGGGCTCCGCCGCCATCGGCCAGCACTTTGCCAATCGCAGCAACCGCTTCTGGCGCACGCTGCACCTGGCGGGTTTTACGCCCCATGAGATTCACCCCGAGGACGGCCCCACGTTGTTGCAATACCACTGCGGCCTGACCACGCTGGTGGAGCGGCCCACCGCCAGCGCGGGGGAATTGGCCCGGCATGAATTCCTGCAGGCGGCGACAGCGTTCGAACAGAAAATCCGCCGCTGTCGGCCGCGCTACCTGGCGTTTCTCGGCAAGGCAGGTTATAGCGCACTGTCAGGCCAGCGCACCCTTGCCTGGGGGTTGCAGCCACAACCCTTCGCCGAGGCCTCGGTGTGGGTACTGCCCAACCCCAGTGGGCGCAACCTGGCATTCAGCCTGGAACAATTGGTGCAGGCCTACCAGCCGCTGCGTGAAGCGATTGCGCGCGCCGAGCCGATGCCCTTACTCTCTTGAGCCCGATACCCGCAAGCAATGGAGGCTTCATGAAACTGATCGGCATGCTGGACTCGCCCTACGTACGCCGCGTGGCCATATCCCTGGACCTGTACGGGGTGGACTTCACCCATGAAGCACTCTCGGTGTTCAGCACTTACACCGAATTCGCCCAGATCAACCCGGTGGTCAAGGCGCCCACCCTGGTGCTGGACGATGGCACGGTACTCATGGATTCGAGCCTGATCCTGGACTATCTGGAAACCCTGGCCCCGGCTGACAAAAAGCTGCTGCCCCCCTCGCCCGCCGCACGTGCGCGCGATCTGCAACTGCTCGGGCTGGCGCTGGCCGCCTGTGAGAAAAGTGTGCAGATCGTGTATGAGCGCAACCTGCGCCCCGCCGAGAAACAACACGCCCCCTGGCTCGACCGGGTCAGCGGGCAATTGCTGGCCGCCTTTGGCTTGCTCGACAAACACTTGGGCCAGGCCTCCGGTAACGCGATCTCCCAGGCGTCGCTGACGGCGGCAGTGGCCTGGTCCTTCAGCCAATTCACCGTGCCCTCGGTGGTGAAAGCCGACGCATTTGCCAACCTGCAACGCCACGCCGAGCAGTTGGAACAGCGTCCAGCCTTCAAACGCTACCCGATCGAGTAAATTCACAGCGTCGTCGCACCACACGGTGCGGCGACCAGCTCGCCTTCCAGATAAACGCGATCCTTGCCATTACGCTTGGCGCTGTACAAATTCCTGTCGGCACTCTTGAGCACCACCGACAGCTCCGCCCCCGCTGAAAACCGCGCCATGCCCGCACTGCAAGTGTAGTTGTGCGGCGCGGCGACACTGCGCCGGATCGCTTGCAACAGGTCCAGGGCAAAGTCGCAGGCCAGCGCCGAGTCATCGCCCAGCCACAGCACGCCGAACTCTTCGCCGCCGATCCGGCCGAAACTGTGGCTGCCCTGGGCGTTTCTCAGGCAGGTGGCCATGGCACACAGGATCTTGTCGCCGACATCGTGGCCGTAAAGGTCATTCTTGGACTTGAAACTGTCGATATCCAGCATCAGGAAGTAGCCGCTTTGCCCCTCGGCGATCAGGTTGTCGAAGCATTGCATGAACGCGCGGCGGTTGAGGATGGAGGTCAGGTAATCGGTCTCCGCCATCACGCGGAACTCACTTTCCACCAGCAGTACCGAACGCAAGGTCTTCAAATAGGAAAAGCTCAAGACAAAGCCGATCGACACCGACGACAGGCAAAACATCCACAGGTAAGTCTGCGTTTGAGCGTAGTTATCGGTCTGCATCAACGGCCACAGGATCAGCCACACCAATGCCGTACAAACCAGATAGTCGCGAACACTGATAAACAGGATGGCGCTGCTGATGACCAGTGTGACCGCCAGCGGCAGCACAAAAATACGCAACGCGTCCTGAGCCTCGATGACATAGGCAAAACCTGCCGACAGCACCACCACGTAGACAATGCCAAGCGCCCGCCACAGGTGAAAGTTCTCGACCACATAATGAAGCCGGCACACCACCAGCAGGCAGATACTGATCAACAAGGTGATACCGTCGAACTCAATGCCCGGATGAATCAGCAACTGGCCCACCCAGGCCACAATCCCTATCCCTTCGGCCCAGGTGACCGCCGGCGAGAGCAACCGGCGCATTCTGGGTCTCAACTTCAAGTGAGCAGGCATCTTTTAGGCTCCCATCTCAACGGCATGCACGCTCACCGCAAATGAAAACGCCATAAACCGCCGGACCAGGCTGGCAAATCGCGGCAGCACTTCCAATCGGGTCTTGGAGTGGACTTTGAAGTAGCCCTTTTCGACCCCCTCCTGAACCACTCGGATGACGTGGGTTTTCGATACTGAAAGTTGTTTGGCCAGTGCCAGGTAGGAAGACGAACGAAAGCGCGCCCGTTGATTGTCCGGCGCAAACGCATCGTTGTAGATGGCGAGCATCAACATATGCCCGGCATCTCGCTTGACCAGCCAGTAACACTCGGGCAGCAACACATCGACGGTCAGGTCGGCGGCCAGGATGACACCAAAGCCTTTGAAATAGGTCGCCAGGAACTGCTGGTCATCCAGCGCATGCATGCGCTGCAAGGTGGCGCGATCCGGGCACATCCGGGTCAATGAGTGGGTAATCGACGCCAGCATCAGACGCACTTCGCGACAGGCTTCCTCCGACGGTGAATACACCCGGAAACGGCTGTCTTCCGGGTGTGGCGCGACTTCCATGAAACCCAAGGCACGTAGTAACGAAAAGATCGACTCCAGGCTGTTTCGCGAGCAGTACCCGCGCGCCACACAAAAGGTTTTGACCTCGGACAGTAACGGCGTCGGCTTGCGGAAGTATTCACTCAACAACGCAAACGACACCATCAAACGGCTGTATTTGAGTGCGCTCTTGTAGAAAAACGGCCGTCTTGAATAGGGGCCCAACTGCACCGTGTAGTGGGCCCGGATGGAACGTTCAAAATCCACATGGCGTTCGAGCTCCTGCGCCGTGTGACATATAGCCAACTTCAACGAACTGACGTGCATGAATGAGCCCTGACCAACCAACTGTCTTCCACTGATCTCGGCCACAGAAGTTTCCGTGACCCGGTCCCACAACAAATCACGTCGCAAAACTTCAGGTAATGGCGCTTTGCCTGATGGCGCAATGTACAGCGATTGGCCGACCACACATCATCAATACCAAAGTTGTTCCAAGGCGCTGATTGCGCACAATCCAGAGAACTCTTGTGACACTTCCCCCGTATTTACGCCTTGCACTTATTGAATAACTCCATTCACGCATTGATCAGCGAACCTTTCCCAGACTGCGCACGTCCGAATCAGAGCACTGTTACCAACCGTTCCCTGCGAGGTCTTGATTTGAAAGCCGCGATCCTCAAGAAATACCGTCTGATCATCAAAACCATGGGTTATGTGGGCTGGTCGCTGTTCTGGCTGCTGTTGTGGGACATCGCCGTCACGGTGGATTTCATGCTGTTTCTCAATGCCAAGATCAACCTGCCGCTGATGCCCCTGACACTGCTGGGTTCGGCCCTGGTGGTATTGATCAGCTTCCGTAACAGCAGCGCCTATAACCGTTGGTGGGAAGCGCGCACGCTGTGGGGGGCGATGGTCAACAACTCACGCAGCTACGCCCGCCAGGTGTTGACCTTGCTCGATGATGCCCAGGGCGAGGTGAACCCGATCAAATCGACTTTGTTGCGTCGCCACGTCGCCTATGTGAACTGCCTGGCGGCGCACCTCAGGGGTCGCCCTTGCCCTGATGAGGTCAGTGCGTTTATTCCGGCGGACGAGTTCGCGCGCAACGGCGCCACGAATAATTTTGCCAATGACCTGCTCACCGGTTCGGCGACCTTGCTGGCCCGGGAATACCAGGCCGGGCGCCTGGACAGCATTCGCCTGGCGCGGTTGGAGTCCACGCTGGTGGATTTATCCAACAGCCAGGGCGGCATGGAGCGGATTGCAAATACGCCGCTGCCCTACCCTTACGTGTATTTCCCCCGGTTGTTCATTTCGCTGTTTTGCCTGATCGTGCCGGTGGGCCTGGTGGAGTCCCTGGGCTGGTTCACACCCTTGGCCTCAACGGTGGTGGGCTTCATGCTGCTGGCGATCGAACGCATCGGCACCGACCTGCAAAGCCCGTTTCGCTCCAGCGAACACCAGATACAGATGGAAAACATCTGCGAGACCATCGAGAAGAACCTGCAGTCCATGCAGCGGGATGCCCTGGCTTGACGCCGGGCATCATCGCCGAGCCGGTAACAGACTATTACCGAGCATAATGTACTAACTGGTTACTTATATTGCTAAAATCGCGCCTTCGCCTCTCACCTTCGAGCATTTATCGATATGAAACGAGCATCGCGCGCCACCGGCGCCTCTAGATTTCTCCTGCTGGGCCTGGGCGTCATCATCGCCCTGCTCGGCGTGGCGCTGGCCGTGGGCGGCGCCAAACTGGTGAGCCTTGGTGGCTCCTGGTACTTCCTGATCGGCGGCCTGGCGATGGCGGTGTCCGGGCTGTTGATTGCCCAGCGCAAACCGGCGGGCGCCTGGTTGTTCGCGACGTTCCTGGTAGGGACCGCCGTGTGGGCGATTGCGGATGTGGGCCTGGTGTTCTGGCCGATGTTCTCGCGACTGTTCATGTTCGCGGTGATCGGCGTGGTCGTGGCGCTGGTGTACCCGCTGCTGGTCAACCGGCCGGCACGGGGCGCCTATGCGATTGCCGCCGTGTTGGCGGTGGGCGTGGCGGTCGCGGCAGGCAATATGTTTGTCGCCCACCCAAGCGTCGCGTCGACCGGTCAAGGCCCTGGCATCACGCCGGTCGCTGCGGCCGACGCGCAAAAAGACTGGGCTCACTACGGCAATACCGAAGGCGGCAGCCGCTTTGCCGCACTGGACCAGATCAACCGCGACACCGTCAATAAGCTCAAGGTGGCCTGGACCTACCACACCGGCGACGTGGCGATCAGCGACGGCAACGGTGCCGAAGACCAACTGACACCGTTGCAGATCGGCAATAAGGTGTTTATCTGCACCCCCCACAACAACCTGATTGCGCTGGATGCCGACACCGGCAAAGAGCTGTGGAAGAACGAGATCAACGCCAAGTCGGCGGTGTGGCAGCGCTGCCGTGGCATGGCGTATTTCGACGCCACCGCGCCGATTGCCCAACCGACGCAGCCCAACAGCTCGCCGATCCTCGCCGCCAGCCTACCGGCCGGTGCGCAATGCCAGCGTCGCCTGCTGACCAACACCATTGATGCGCGCCTGATCGCGGTGGATGCCGACACCGGTAAATTCTGCGAAGACTTCGGCACCCATGGTCAGGTGGACTTGAAAGCCGGCCTGGGCGACGTACCGGACAGCTACTACCAATTGTCCTCGGCGCCCTTGATGGCCGGCACCACCGTGGTGGTCGGCGGGCGCGTGGCGGATAACGTGCAGACCGACATGCCCGGCGGCGTGATCCGGGGTTTCGACGTAATCAGCGGCAAAATGCGCTGGGCCTTCGACCCGGGCAACCCCGAAGACAAGCAAGCCCCCGCAGCCGGCAGCACGTATGTGCGCAGTACGCCGAACAGCTGGGCACCGATGTCCTATGACCCGTTGA
Source organism: Pseudomonas palleroniana (assembly GCF_022836895.1). Classification (NCBI taxonomy): domain Bacteria; kingdom Pseudomonadati; phylum Pseudomonadota; class Gammaproteobacteria; order Pseudomonadales; family Pseudomonadaceae; genus Pseudomonas; species Pseudomonas palleroniana. The sequence goes on from NZ_CP092411.1 coordinate 4,367,760, forward strand.
TGAACACCGTGTTCTTGCCGATGGGCAGTTCCTCCACCGATATCTATGGCGTGGAACGCACCCAGCTCAACCATAAATACGGCGCCTCGGTGTTGGCGCTGGATGCTTCCACCGGCAGCGAAAAATGGGTCTACCAGACTGTCCACAACGACCTGTGGGACTTCGACCTGCCGATGCAGCCGAGCCTCATCGACTTCACCCCGCCGGGTAGCGACAAAGCCGTGCCCGCCGTGGTGATCGGCACCAAGGCCGGGCAGATCTATGTGCTCGACCGTGCCACCGGCAAGCCGCTGACCGACGTCAAGGAAGTGCCCGTCAAGGCGGCGAACATCCCCAACGAGCCTTACTCGCTGACCCAGCCCAAATCGGTGGGTATGCCGCAGATCGGCGCGCAAACCCTGACCGAGGCGGACATGTGGGGTGCCACGCCGTACGATCAGTTGCTGTGCCGCATCGACTTCAAGGGCATGCGCTACGACGGCCTGTACACCGCGCCGGGCACCGATAAATCGCTGAGTTTCCCAGGTTCCCTGGGCGGCATGAACTGGGGCAGTATTTCCACCGACCCGGTGCACGGTTTTATCTTCGTCAACGACATGCGCCTGGGCCTGTGGATCCAGATGATCCCGTCGCAGAACCGCGCCCAGGCCTCGTCCGGTGGTGAAGCACTCAACACCGGCATGGGCGCCGTACCGCTCAAGGGCACGCCGTATGCGGTGAACAAAAACCGCTTCCTGTCGGTGGCCGGTATTCCGTGCCAGGCGCCGCCGTTCGGCACCCTGACCGCGATCGACATGAAGACCCAGAAAGTCGCCTGGCAAGTGCCGGTCGGCACCGTGGAAGACACCGGCCCGCTGGGTATCCGCATGCACCTGCCGATCAAGATCGGTTTGCCGACCCTTGGCGGTACGCTGTCGACCCAGGGTGGCCTGATCTTTATCGCCGGCACCCAGGACTTCTACCTGCGCGCTTTCAACAGCGGCAACGGTGAAGAAATCTGGAAAGCCCGCCTGCCCGTCGGCAGCCAGGGCGGCCCGATGACCTACGTCTCGCCGAAAACCGGCAAGCAGTACGTGGTCATCACCGCAGGTGGCGCACGCCAGTCCACCGACCGTGGCGACTACGTGATCGCCTACGCCCTGCCATAAAAACCCTGTGTTTGCGCGGTGCTTCGGCACCGCGCCGTCTATTTGGAAGAACCTGCATGTTCCCCGTTTCTCCTACGTCCATTGGGCGCCTGTTGCTGGGCCTGGCCTTTGGCGCCGCGCTGCCCGCACAAGCCGACGACACCACCTTGACCGGCGACTGGGGCGGCCTGCGCCGTGAACTCGACGAGCAAGGCATTCGCTTCACCGGCGACTACAGCGGCGAGACCGCCTACAACGCCGACGGCGGCCAACACCGTGCGGCACGCTACTCGCAGAACATCAAGCTCGGCGTGCAGTTCGACCTGGGCAAGCTCTACGGCTTCAACCATGGCGACCGCATCCAGGTCACGATCAATGACCGTCGCGGCAACAGCGCCTCCGAGGATCTGGTGGGTAACCGCCTGCCGATCCAGGAAAACTACGGCGGCCTCTATACCCGCCTCACCGAACTGAGCTACGAGCGCACGCTGTTCACCCCGGCGCTTAACGTCAAGCTGGGCTACATGGCCATGGGCAATGACCTCGGCGGCCTGGACAGCGGCATCCTCTGCAACTTCATGAACGCCGGTTTCTGCGGGCATCCGCTGAACATGTCCGGCGGCAGCGGCTGGACCAACTACCCGAATGCGCGCCTGGGTGCCCGCGTGAAATACGATTTTTCACCGTCCTGGCAACTGCGCGTCGCAGCCTTCAACGTCGACCCCGAGAGCAACGGTAACTCCAGCCGCGCCTGGCGCCTGGACCCGAAACACACCACCGGCACCGTGGTGCCGATCGAACTGGTGTACAAACACGCAGGCCCGCTGCCCGGTGAGTACAAGCTGGGTTATTACTACGACAGCTCCAACGTCAAACGCATCGGTAGCAATAAAGAGGTCAACGGGCGTGGCGGCCATTACCTGCTGATCGACCAGGCGGTGTGGGCCTCCGAGGCCTCCGCCGGGCGCACGCTGCATGCTTTCGGTCAGTACTCGGCAGCCAGTGAAGCAGCGTCGCCGTTCAGCAAGTGGTACGGCGCAGGGTTGGTGCTGTACAAGCCCTTCGAAGGTCGGCCACGCGATACCGTCGCCCTGGGTTACGGCCGTGCGGTACCGAACCCTCGCAGCCGTGACGTACAGGAACTGGCGGCCTTCAAGGCGGGGACCGAGTATCCCGACCTGAACAATGCCGAGCAGTTGATCGAACTCAGCTATGGCTACCAGGCCACGCCCTGGCTGACCCTGCGCCCGGATGTGCAATACATCATCGAGCCGGGCGCGTTTTCGGGTGAGAACATCGATAACGCGCTGGTCGTGGGGTTGCAGGTCAAAGCCGTGTTCTAGGCCGCGCCCTGCTGGTACTCGCGTGGCGTGCAGCCGAACTCCCGGCGAAACACCGTGTGCAGGTACTGCGCCGATTTGAAGCCGCAGCGCGCGGCAACCTCGGCAATCGCCACGCGGTGGTTCTCCAGGCCCTTGGCGGCGGCCGCCAGTTTGAAGCGCAGGATCTCGTCGTGCACGCTGCAGCCACGTTCCTTGCGAAAGTGCGACTCCAGGGATGAGCGTGATACGCCCACATAGGCCGCCACCTGGGCGGTCTTGATACCCTGGCATGCGTATTGGCGGATAAACAGCAACGCCTGCATCACGTAGGGGTTGCCCAAGGGTTGGTGCAGGCTGGAGGCTTGCACGTTGATCGCCTCCGGCGGCACCAGGATCTGCGTACCGGCGCAGGGTTTGCCGTGCAGCATCTGGTGCAACAGGGCGGCGGCGGTACGGCCCATGGTCTCGGTGCCCTGGATCACCGAACTCAGCGGCACCCGCGTGAGGGTGCGGGTCAGCGGGTCGTTGTCGATGCCGATCAACGCCACTTCTTCCGGCACGGCGATCCCGGCCGTCAGGCAGGCTTGCAGCAGTTGCCGGGCACGGGCGTCGGTGACGGCGATGATGCCGATGGGTTTGGGCAGGCTTTCCAGCCAGGCAATCTGCTGCTCCACCGCGCTGTCCCACAGCGGTGCGCTGGTGCCCAGGCCGCGATAGATCTCCACCGGCACACCATCACGCGTCAACAGGCTGCGAAAGGCCTTTTCGCGCTCCTGCGCCCAGCGGTTAGACTGGGCCGGCGGCAAGCTGAAACAGGCAAACCGGGTCAACCCCGCCTCGATCAAATGTTCATACGCCAGCTTCATCAGGCCATGATTGTCGGTGGCCACATAGGGAATGCCCTTGGGGTAGGCGCGCGCATCCTCGTAGGAGCCGCCCACCGCCACCACCGGCAAGCGGCTCCCGGCCAGCGCTTCGCCGATCAGCGGGTCGTCGAAATCCGCAATGATGCCGTCGCCCTGCCAATGCTCGATGCCTTTGAGACGGCACAGGAAGTCTTCCTCCAGAAACAGATCCCACGACGCACGGGTACTGCTCAGGTAGTTGCCGATGCCGGCGATGATGCCGCGATCGTAGATTTTGCTGCCGTTGAACAACAGGGCGATACGGTGAACGGGCGGTAGGGTTTTCATTGTTTTTGTCCTGAGGCCAGTCGCCACAGACTAAACCCCGCCACTCAAAATCGCACCCTCCCTTGGTGATTTTCATAATCGGCGGGCCCAACGCCGTTGCTAGTATCCAGACACCGCCAAGAACAATAAGGAAAACGCCATGCAGTATTTCCCTGGTGTCGAGAAGGTCCGCTTCGAAGGCCCCGACAGCGACGCGCCCCTCGCCTTCCGCCACTATGACGCCAACAAACTGATCCTCGGCAAACCCATGCGCGAGCACTTGCGCATGGCCGTTTGTTATTGGCACACCTTTGTGTGGCCGGGCTCGGACGTGTTCGGCCTGGGCACCTTCAAGCGGCCGTGGCAGCGCAGTGGCGAGCCGATGGAGCTGGCGATCGGCAAGGCGCAGGCCGCCTTTGAGTTCTTCTCCAAATTGGGCATCGATTACTACAGCTTTCACGACACGGACGTCGCCCCCGAAGGCAGCTCGCTCAAGGAATATCGCCATAACTTTGCGCAGATGGTCGATCACCTGGAGCGTCATCAGGAACAGTCCGGCATCCAGCTGTTATGGGGCACCGCCAACTGCTTCAGCAACCCGCGTTTTGCCGCCGGCGCCGCCAGCAACCCGGACCCGGAGGTGTTTGCCTATGCGGCCGCCCAGGTGTGCAGTGCGATGAACGCCACCTTGCGGCTCAAAGGCTCCAACTACGTGCTGTGGGGCGGTCGCGAGGGCTATGAAACCCTGCTCAACACCGACCTCAAGCGCGAACGCGAGCAGCTCGGCCGGTTTATGCGCATGGTGGTGGAGCACAAGTACAAGATCGGCTTCAAGGGCGACCTGCTGATCGAGCCCAAGCCCCAGGAGCCGACCAAGCACCAGTACGATTACGACAGCGCCACGGTGTTCGGCTTCCTGCATGAGTACGGCCTGGAACAGGAAATCAAGGTGAACATCGAGGCCAACCACGCGACCCTGGCCGGGCACAGTTTTCAGCATGAAATTGCCACCGCCGTGTCCCTTGGCATTTTCGGCAGCATCGATGCCAACCGTGGCGACCCGCAGAACGGCTGGGACACCGACCAGTTCCCCAACAGCGTCGAGGAAATGACCCTCGCCACTTATGAAATCCTCAAGGCCGGTGGTTTCAAGAATGGCGGCTACAATTTCGACTCCAAGGTCCGTCGCCAAAGCCTGGACGAAGTCGACCTGTTCCACGGGCACGTGGCCGCCATGGATGTCTTGGCCCTGGCATTGGAACGCGCAGCCGCCATGGTGCAGAACGACCGCTTGCAACAATTCAAGGACCAGCGTTATGCCGGTTGGCGACAGCCGCTGGGCCAGGCCGTACTGGCCGGCGAGTACAGCCTGGAGTCCCTGGCCGAGCATGCATTTGCCCATGAGCTGAACCCGCAGGCCGTGAGCGGGCGACAGGAGATGCTCGAAGGTGTCGTGAACCGCTTCATCTACAGCTGATTGTAGTGAGCGGGCTTGCCCCGCGCTGGGTGGCGCAGCCGCCCCAGACAGGGACGCTACGCTATGTCAGGAAGACCGCGGTGCCTGGGTTTGGGGCGGCTGCGCCACCCAGCGCGGGGCGAGCCCGCTCACTACAGAGTCTTACTACAACAATAAAAGGACGCACCACTATGAAGTCATTCAAACGCACTCTTCTTGCCTCTGCCCTGGCTTTGCTCGCCCTGCCGGCGATGGCTGATTCCGCTCACCCGAAAATCGGCTTTTCCATCGACGACCTGCGCCTGGAACGCTGGTCCCGCGACCGCGACTACTTTGTGGCGGCAGCCGAAAAGCTGGATGCCAAAGTGTTTGTACAGTCGGCTGATGCCAACGAGCAGAAGCAGATTTCCCAGATCGAAAACCTGATCTCCCGTGGTGTCGATGTGATCGTCATCGTGCCGTTCAACGCGACCGTACTCACCAACGCCGTCGCCGAAGCCAAGAAGGCCGGGATCAAGGTGGTGTCCTATGATCGCCTGATCCTCAATGCCGATATCGACGCGTACATCTCCTTCGATAACGAAAAAGTCGGCGAGATGCAGGCCAGCGGCGTGCTGCAAGCCGCGCCCAAGGGCAATTACTTCCTGCTCGGCGGCGCCCCCACCGACAACAACGCCAAGGTGCTGCGCGAAGGCCAGATGAAGGTGCTGCAACCGGCCATCGACAAGGGTGATATCAAGATTGTCGGCCAACAGTGGGTCAAGGAATGGAACCCTACCGAGGCCCTCAGCATCGTCGAAAACGCCCTGACGCGTAACGACAACAAGATCGACGCCATCGTCGCTTCCAACGACGCCACCGCCGGCGGTGCGATCCAGGCCCTGGCCGCACAGAAGCTGGCCGGCAAGGTGCCGATCTCGGGGCAGGATGCTGACCTGGCCGCCGTGAAGCGCGTGCTCGACGGCACCCAGACCATGACCGTGTACAAGCCGCTCAAGCTGATCGCCACCGAGGCGGCCAAACTCTCGGTACAACTGGCGCGCAATGAAAAACCTAGCTACAGCTCGCAATACGACAACGGCAGCAAAAAGGTCGACACCATCCTGCTCACGCCCACCCCGCTGACCAAGGCCAATATCGATCTGTTGGAGAAGGACGGGTTCTATACCAAGGCACAGATTGCCGGGCAATGATGGTCATGTCCGACTACCTGTTGCAAATGCGCGGCATCGTCAAGACCTTTGGCGGTGTGCCCGCCCTGAACGGTATCGATATCAACGTGCGGCCGGGGGAATGTGTCGGCCTGTGCGGTGAGAACGGCGCCGGTAAATCCACCTTGATGAAGGTGCTGTCGGCGGTCTATCCGCACGGCACCTGGGAGGGTGAAATCCTCTGGGATGGGCAACCGCTCAAGGCCCAGTCCATCAGCGAAACCGAGGCTGCCGGCATCGTCATCATTCACCAGGAGCTGACCCTGGTGCCTGACCTGTCGGTGGCTGAGAACATCTTCATGGGCCACGAGCTGACTTTGCCCGGCGGGCGCATGAACTACCCGGCCATGCTCCACCGCGCCGAAGCCTTGATGCGCGAGCTCAAGGTGCCGGACATGAACGTGGCGTTGCCGGTGTCGCAATACGGCGGCGGTTACCAGCAACTGGTGGAAATCGCCAAGGCCCTGAACAAACAGGCACGCCTGTTGATCCTCGATGAGCCCTCCTCGGCCCTGACCCGTTCGGAAATCGAGGTACTGCTGGATATCATCCGAGACCTCAAGGCCAAGGGCGTGGCCTGCGTGTACATCTCCCACAAGCTCGATGAAGTGGCGGCGGTGTGCGACACCATTGCCGTGATCCGCGACGGCAAACACATCGCGACCACCGCCATGGCCGACATGGATATCCCGCAGATCATCACCCAGATGGTCGGCCGCGAGATGAACAACCTCTACCCCACCGAACCCCACGCGGTGGGCGAAGTGATTTTCGAAGCACGCAACGTCACCTGTTATGACGTCGACAACCCCAAGCGCAAACGCGTTGACGATATTTCCTTTGTGCTCAGGCGCGGGGAAATCCTCGGCATCGCCGGGCTGGTGGGCGCCGGACGCACGGAACTGGTATCGGCGCTGTTCGGTGCCTACCCCGGCCGCTACAGCGGCGAAGTGTGGCTGGACGGCGTGCCGGTCGACACGCGCACGCCGCTCAAGTCGATCCGCGCGGGGCTGTGCATGGTGCCCGAAGACCGCAAGCGCCAAGGCATCATTCCGGATTTCGGGGTGGGCCAGAACATCACCCTGACCGTGCTGGAAACCTACTCGCGCCTGACGCGCATCAACGCCGAAGCCGAGTTGGGCAGCATCGAGCAACAGATCGCCCGCCTGCACCTCAAGACGGCCAGCCCGTCGCTGTCGATCACCAGCCTGTCCGGTGGCAATCAGCAAAAAGCCGTGCTGGCGAAGATGTTGATGGCCAAGCCCAAGGTGCTGATCCTCGATGAGCCCACACGCGGCGTGGACGTGGGCGCCAAGTACGAGATCTACAAACTGATGAGCGCACTGGCGGCCGAAGGCGTGTCGATCATCATGGTTTCCTCGGAACTGGCCGAAGTGCTGGGCGTGTCCAACCGCGTGCTGGTGATCGGCGACGGGCAACTGCGTGGCAACTTTATCAATGAAGACCTCACCCAGGAACAGGTGCTCGCCGCCGCGCTCAGCCAAAACCATCATGATCGGAAGACCGCGTAGATGAATCAGGTCAAACACCTTTTTACCCGCTATAAAATGCTGGCCCTGGTCATCGCCGTGGCGTTTATCTGGCTGTTTTTCAGCTGGCAGACCGAAGGCGGCTTCGTGACGCCGCGCAACCTGTCGAACCTGCTGCGGCAGATGTCGATCACCGGAATCCTGGCCTGCGGCATGGTGCTGGTGATCATCAGCGGCGAGATCGATTTGTCGGTGGGCTCGTTGCTCGGGCTGCTGGGCGGGCTCGCGGCGATCCTGGACGTGGTGTACCACATTCCGCTGCTGGCCAACCTGAGCCTGGTGGCGTTGTGCGGGCTGATGATCGGCTTGGCCAACGGCTACATGACGGCTTACCTGCGTATCCCGTCGTTTATCGTAGGTTTGGGCGGGATGCTGGCGTTTCGCGGGATTCTGCTGGGGATTACCGGCGGTACCACCATCGCACCGGTATCGCCGTCACTGGTGTACGTGGGCCAGGGCTATTTACCGCATACGGTAGGAGTCGGCCTGGGCGTGCTGCTGTTTGCGCTGACCGTGTTTCTCACCTGGAAGCAGCGGCGCAACCGCGCCTTGCATGGCCTGGCGGCGCACTCGCGAGTGCGTGATGGGTTGCGCGTGGGGGTGATCGGCGTGGTGTTGGCCGGGTTCGTCACCACCCTCAACAGCTACGACGGCATCCCGGTGCCGGTGTTGTTATTGCTGGTGCTGCTCGGCGTGTTCAGCTACGTCACCAGCCAGACCGTGTTCGGTCGTCGCGTCTACGCGGTGGGCAGCAACATGGAAGCCACGCGCCTGTCGGGTATCAACGTACAGGCGGTGAAGCTATGGATCTTCGGCATCATGGGCGTGATGTGCGCCCTCGCCGGCCTGGTCAACACCGCCCGCCTCGCGGCCGGTTCGCCGTCGGCGGGCAACATGGGTGAACTCGACGCCATTGCTGCGTGCTTTATCGGTGGCACGTCCATGCGCGGCGGTTCGGGCACGGTGTATGGCGCGTTGCTCGGGGCGTTGGTGATTACCAGCCTGGACAACGGTATGTCGATGCTGGATGTGGACAGTTACTGGCAGATGATTGTGAAGGGCAGCATTCTGGTGCTGGCGGTGTGGGTGGATGTGAGTACGCGGGCTGGGCGGCGCTGAACCCGCCCTGATCATTCCCACGGGATGTGGGAATGATCAGGGCTATGCGTCCGTGCCGAAAGCCTATGACGTCAATAAATCTGGGCGCCATTGTAGATATTGTAGAGATGGTCAGGGACCTCGGAAGGCGACGAAAAATAGACGAACAACTTTCCACCGTGTTCCTGGACAGCCAATACTTTGACGGGTTGGCCCGCGCCGATCGCGACATGATCCTTCAAGAAACTGGTTGATACGTTCTTCTTCGGTATGGACTCATCAAAGACATAGACGACCTGCTGAGTCCCCTGCCCCTGACCTTTTGCCACGCCTTTCGCCCAACCTTCCCACTCCACTGAATTGTGCACGGTCGCCGAGGCGGACTGTACGCCAGGATCCTGGAAGACTTTGCCTACGCCATTTTTAAGCCGATTTGCACCCTCTGGGGTGACGAACGCCGAACGATACGCCTTGCCCTCATAGGGCTTTAATTGATCAAACTCACGCAAAAACGCTTCAAGTTCCGGCGTACGCCGATTCGCACGCAGGGGCTGATTGACGAAGTCTGAGCCTGCGCGAGTATAAGTACCCACATGCTCAAAATCATCAGCATTACTTTCTCCGACAAGTTTAGTCAGGGTCTTGGTGAACTCGTCCTTCTGCTGCTCGGAGAGCGCGCCCCCTGACTGCTTGTGTTTTTCCACAACGCCAGCCAGTTCCTTACGAGCATCTCTATATTTTTGCGAAAAAACCTCTGATATTTTCCCGCCGCCCTCGACGCCTCTTCTCCTCCAGACACCTGCGTCATCAGGCTTGGCAATTTTTCCGCTACTGACTAACTTCGTAGGGTCATCCGGTTTGGCGATGCGTAACACATAGTGGACGCCATCGCCGGCATCAGGCTTTTCGGAAGCAAAATACTTCACACCATTCAGCTCGATCTGTCTGACACCCGGTTGGCTGCGGGGCAACGGCACGGCGGCAGCCTTGAACTGCTCAATGCCCTGAGAGGCTTTTTTGGAAGCATTGGGTGCCCACTTCAAACCCTGTACGCCGCCTTCCCATTTAACCCCGGCAACCCCAGGCTTTAAGCTGTAACTCGCAAAATTTACCGACGGTTTCAAAAACTTCGGGAGGATGGGTTTGACCCATCGGACAACTCCCCTGGTCAAGCCAGCGGCGGCTTGTTCAACAGGCGTAAACAGTGAGAGCAGATCAATCCATATTTGCGCGATGCCCTCGAACGGGCGACCCGCAACTATTGCCTCGACACCGTGCCAAAAAGGCACGAAACCTTTAAGGATTTCACGACGCTTCTCCCTGTCGGCCTTGAATGTCTGATAGTTGTCTCTGTCCTCTTTTTCGGCTTCAGTCACGCGCTCCGGATCCTCTTTTGCCCTCTCCAGCAAATCCAGATCCTTCATAAAAAACAGTTTTTCGGACACCGTCGTGCCGATCTGACCGGTTCGCTCCACGAACTTTGCCTGATAGGTTGGCTTTCCGGCGCTGCCTTGCGCAGAGGCCGGAAAGGTCGCCAGCGGTTCCAACGTATAAAGCTGGGCGGAAAACGGCGTATTGTCCGATCGGGCGCCCACTGGCTGATCAGCTTTCGCCTCATAACGCTGCCCTTGAATGCTGGGTTTTGGCCACGCGGTGAATGCGTTCGCATAACTGCCGTCGGGTAAACGTTGTTTTCCGATGACACTGTGGCCCTGAAATACACCGACGTAATCGTCCCGCTTAACCACGGTCCCCCGTTCAGGGTTGACTTCATAGACCGTCGTCTTTCCTTCGTGAACCGCTTTAATCAAGAACGTAGTGCGCTCGGGCTCGCCGCCCTCTCCGGGTGACTTCATCGCATACACACCGACGTCACCGTGCGCTATGGCGATTTGATCCGCCGGGGGCAGCGTTGAGAGAGCGTATTGGATTATCGTGCCGTAGGCGGCTTTCTTGTTCGCCAGATCGGCTTTGAAGTCTTCGCCGAATTTTTGGTCATCGTAGATAGCCACCGGGTATTTTTTATTATCCGGATCGGCATGGCCTTTGATGGGCGATACCTGTTGCGTCCCAAGGAAATAATCCTTCCTCATTGGCATGGGGCTAGAGAGGCTACCGATGGCACCCGCCATCTTTTCAAGATGCTGATCCAATGCGGCAAGGGCTTTTTGAATGTCCGCCTGCGAAAATTCGGTTTTATATTCAAGAATGCCGTTGGCAACGGCCCACTCCAGCGCGGGGCCAATGCGCGTCGACGCAATCAACAGCTCTTGTTCGGGTGTCACCGCCATAGCATTCATTTTGCCGGGCAAGGCGATCAGTTCATCCTGGGTCATCCGCTTCGAAGAGCCCGGCTCGATGGCTTCGGCCAGGTTGACACCGTGCTGATAACTCACCCAACTCACAGAGCTTTTGCTGAGTTCCGATGGCGCATTATTTTTGCCCACATGGACCGATGAGCCGCCGGTGACCTGAGGCGGGCTGGCGGCTGAGGGGCCTGATGCCGATTTGGGCGCCTCACTGTTGCCCGCTGCGTCAGAACCCGAAGATCGCTTGGTACGACTGCTCGCTGTTTCTGCGCCCCCTTCAAGGTTTCTGGCCCAATGGCGATCAGTAGGAAATGCAAGAATATTGGTGGTCATTATTCATCATCATGCGAGTGGAATGTTCTCTCGACCACGGTAGGAAACACGGCGGTAGATTTGTCCACCCTGTGTGGTACTGAGGTAAGAAATTGTTCCATTGCACGATGGGATGCCTGAATGCGACAAACTTGTGGGAGGGGGCAATCCCTAATGCCAGTCAGTTAAGGCTTTTTGTAGGAGCGAGCTTGCTCGCGAAAAACTCACAGGCGCCGCGTTCATTCAGGCAACACGCGTTATCGTTGACGTTTTTCGCGAGCAAGCTCGCTCCTACAGACGGCACTTACGCTTAACTGACTGGCATTAGGGCTTGCCGCCTCCCACATTTACCCTACGGCGTTCTGCAGGTTGTTACTTGGATACCGGCATGGCGAATTCGGCGCCTTGTTCGATGCTCTCCGACCAGCGCTGCATGATCGACTTCTGCTTGGTGTAGAAGCGCACACCCTCGGTGCCGTAGGCATGCATGTCGCCAAACAGGCTCTTCTTCCAGCCGCCAAACCCGTGCCAGGCCATGGGCACGGGGATCGGTACGTTGATGCCGACCATGCCGACTTCGATACGCCGGGCAAACTCGCGGGCAATGTGGCCGCCGCGGGTAAAGCAGCTGACGCCGTTGCCGAACTCGTGGTCGTTGACCAGTTTGATCGCTTCGGCGAAGTCGTTGACGCGCACGCAGGCCAGTACCGGGCCGAAGATTTCTTCGCGGTAGATGCTCATGTCCCGGGTCACGTGGTCGAACAGCGTGGCGCCGAGCCAGAAGCCGTGTTCCAGGCCGGCCTCGGACGGCACGTAACCCCGCCCGTCGAGCAGCAATTGCGCACCGGCTTGCACGCCCTGTTCGATGTAGCCACTGATGCGCTCCAGCGCGGCACGGGACACGATCGGGCCCATTTCGGCTTTCAAGTCCCGGCCATCGGTGATGCGCAGTTGCTTGGCCCGTTCGGTCAAGGCGGCGATGACCTTGTCACCTACATCGCCTACCAGCACGGCGACGGAAATGGCCATGCAACGCTCGCCGGCACTGCCGTAGGCGGCGCCCATCAGTGCGTCGACGGTTTTCTCGATATCCGCGTCGGGCATTACCACCATGTGGTTTTTCGCGCCGCCCAGCCCTTGCACGCGTTTGCCGTGGCGGGCGCCGCTTTCGTAGATGTACTGGGCGATCGGCGTGGAGCCGACGAAACTCACGGCCTTGACGTCCGGGTGTTCGATCAGCGCATCCACTGCTTCCTTGTCGCCCTGCACCACGTTGAACACGCCTTTGGGCAGGCCGGCTTCGCGCAGCAGTTCGGCCATGAACAGCGAGGCGCTCGGGTCGGTCGGGCTCGGCTTGAGGATGAAGGTGTTGCCCGCCGCAATGGCGATCGGGTACATCCACATCGGCACCATTACCGGGAAATTGAACGGCGTCACGCCCGCCACCACGCCCAGAGGCTGGCGCATCGTCCAGTTGTCCATGCCACGGGACACCTGGTCGGAGTGCTCGCCCTTGAGCAGGTTGGGAATACCGCAAGCGAACTCAAGAATGTCGATACCACGGTCGACTTCACCCTGGGCATCGGTGAAGACCTTGCCATGCTCGGCGACGATGATGTGCGCCAGGTCATCCTTGCGCTCACGCAGCAGGTGCAGGAACTCGAACAACACGCGAGCACGGCGGATCGGCGGTGTGTCGGCCCAACCTGCGAACGCAGCCTGGGCAGCGGCGACGGCCTCGGACACGGTCTGGCGACTGGCCAGGGCGACGCGGCCGGTCTTTTCGCCAGTGGCCGGGTTAAAGACGTCCTGATAGCGATCATCGCGGCTCACGCGCTGGTCGTTGATGTAGTGCTCGAGGGTGGTAGTCATGGCAGAGGCTCCCTGGTGGATGGCAATGGAAGCCACGATAGGCTTTCGCTTTGTTCCCAACCAGAGCAGAATTCAGAACTTATTGTCCATACAAGCGAACAATAGCACCATGGAAAAAGCCGAGATCGAGGGATTGTGGACCCATATTCACTGGCTGTCGGTGCTGGAGGAGCAAGGCACCTACACCGCCGCCGCGGCGCGCCTGGGCGTGAGTAAGTCCGCCGTCAGCCAGCGCATCTCGGACCTGGAGAAAGCCACCGGTACACGGTTGGTCACCCGCACCACACGCAGCGTACGGCTGACCGATGCGGGGCAGTCCCTGACCCGCGAAGTGCGCAGCGCCTATGCCCAAATCGCGCGCAGTTTCTCTTCGGTACGCGACTCGGCCGGGGAGATTCGCGGCCTGGTGCGCCTCACCGCGCCGGTGGCCTTTGCCCGGCAACAGTTGGTGCCGCATCTGTCGGAGTTCTTGCAGCTCTACCCGCAGGTGCGCATTCAACTGGATGTTTCCGATACCTTGAGTTCGCTGGCGGCCGAGGGCTACGACCTGGCGGTGCGCCACGGTTTCCAGGTGCCGGAAACCCATGTGGCGTGGAAGCTGTGCGACACCGCCTCGGTGCTGGTGGCAACCCGCGAATACTTGCAACGCCACGGCGAGCCGTGCGAACCCGGCGACCTCACTGCGCATAATTGCCTGTTCTACCCACGCGGGGCCGACCAACCGGCCTGGACCTTCGAACGCAACGCCGAGCGTATCACCGTGCCCATCGCCGGTAGCTTTGCCACCAACAACAGCGAAGCCCTGCGCGACTCGGCGCTCAACCACCTGGGTATCGCCCTGCTCCCGGATTTCAGTGCCCACGCCGCATTGGCCAGCGGCACGCTGGTGCAGGTGCTCGAGGGTTGGACACTCAAAGGGGTATTTGCCGATGAGATCTACTTGATCCGCCCCTACTCGCCCCATGTACCCAAGTCGGTCAGTACGTTAGTTGGCTATCTAAAGAACAAGTTATCAGCGGGGTTTCGTTTCATTGGATAAACAACAAGCACATTAAGCGGAATCATTCTCGACAAACCGCTTTTTAATAATAAACCATATAGCCAGCGGCAATAATCCTCATAACAAACACTTCAACTATGTGGGCTCATAACAAGTTATTGACGCCCGCTGAATTTCAATACAACTATTTGTATTGAATATAAAAATCTTGCCCATACCGTCTACGTTACAGCCGTTGTGACTCGACGTACTTGCAAAAAAACCACAACCGTCTAGGTTCATGAATACCGTGAAGGCCAACCGCCATTGTTCATTCAGCCAGCCATTCTGGCGAGGGATTCTATTGCTCTGAAACAAGACCCGACGCTGCTCTAAATACAGACACGGAACTTAAGTCTTAATACTCAGAAGGGATGCTTTGATGAAACGCAGCCAGCCGTATCGTGCGTTCTTGAAAAAGGGGCCAGCCCAACATTTCTGGCTGTCATTGTTTGGCTTTTGCGTGTTGGTCATCGCCAGCTTCCTGTTGTTCGAGCAACAGATCCAGGCCTTCCTGCTTCACCTCAACCTGTACCAACCTTCCACGCCCGGTGTGGCACTCAACCTGGCCCTGCTGCTGATTACCCTGCTCGCGCTGGATGTGCTGCTGCCCGTACCCTCGAGCGTGGTTGCGCTGCTGGCGGTTGCCATGCTCGGCAGCCTGGGCGGCTACCTGGTGATTTTTATCGGCTTGTGCCTGGGTGCCGGGTTGGGCTACGCGTTGGGCGCCGGCTACTTTCGGTTGTTATCCGGTCGTCTTGGCCTGCATCAGCGTCGCCCGGGGCACTTGGCGTATCGGCTGAACACGCTGTCGTTGATTTGCCTGCGCGGGGTGCCGGTGCTGGCGGAAACTTCGGTGGTGGCCGCCGGAATGCAGCGTTACCCGCTGCGCGCGTTTCTGTTGATTACCACGCTGGCCAATGCGGGCCTGGCGTTGGCCTATACCGCCATCGGCACGTTCCTGATCGAGCAGAATGCACTGCTGGTGACGATCCTTGCCAGCATGGTGCTACCGCTGCTGTTCGTGGCGGGGTACAGCCTATACAAATCTTTGCGCAAACCCGCTGCCGAACAAGCGTTGCGTGGCTGCTTCAGCGTCAGCTATGACTACCCGGTGGTGTTCACCGACCATCTGTTCGACCCACGCAACCCTTGCCTGCATCAACAACTCAGCGCACCGCACAACGGGCCAGTGACGGTGCTGATATTTGCCGACGCACAACTGCTGCACAGCGCGCCTCAGCTGCGGGAGCAGATCGACGCGTATTTCGCCGCCCACACCGATCTGCACCTGCAAACGGCGCCCATCGCCGTGCCGGCCGGCGAACTGAGCAAAAATACCCAAGTCCTGGAGCAGCTCTACAGCGACATGCTGCAGCACCATCTGGACCGGCATTGCTACGTACTGGCCCTGGGCGGCGGTGCGGTGCTGGACGCGGTGGGCTACGCCTGCGCGACCTTTCATCGCGGCATCCGTCTGGTGCGCGTCCCCAGCACGGTACTGGCGCAGAACGACGCCGGTATCGGGGTGAAAAATGGCATCAATGCCTTCGGTCAGAAGAACCTGCTGGGCGCGTTCTATCCCGCTACAGCGGTGCTCAACGACTTCCAATTGCTCACCAGCCTGACCCACCGCGACCAGATCGCCGGGCTGGCCGAAGCGGTCAAGGTGGCGCTGATCAAGGACTCGGTGTTTTTCGAGTGGATGGAGCAGCATGCCGACGCCCTCGCGCGCTTTGATCACCCGGCCAGCCGCTACGCCATTCGCCGTTGCGCCGAACTGCACCTGGGGCATATCACCGGCGCCGGGGACCCGTTCGAACGCGGTAATGGCCGCCCACTGGACTACGGGCATTGGGCCGCGCACAAGCTGGAAAACCTCAGCCAGCACCGCCTGCGTCATGGTGAAGCCGTCGCCGTGGGCATGGCCCTGGACAGTCTGTACGCCAATGCCGTGGGGTTGTTGAGCGCTAGCGACACGCAACGGCTGATGAACCTGCTGCACACCCTGGGCTTCAACCTGTGCCCGCCGGAACTGAAGATGAAAGATGCCCAGGGCCGCTCCCAGGTGTTGCTCGGCCTGGAGGAGTTCCGTCAGCACCTGGGCGGGCAGCTGTCGATCCCCATGCTTCGTTGCATCGGAGAGTCGGTAGACCTGCATGCCATCGATGACGCACAAATGGAACAGGCGCTGCAACGGTTGGCGAACCGCGGCGACCTGGCGCTGCCACTGAGTTACGCGCAATGAGCCAGGCCAACCTGAAAACCTGGTTGACCTTGGGTCGCGTGTCCAACCTGCCCACGGTGTGGACCAACACGCTGGCTGCCGCCCTGCTCGCCAGCAGCGCCGGAGCGTTGGCGCCGCCGTCGTCGCTGGTCTGGGGGTTGCTGCTGAGCACGCTGTCGCTGTTGTACCTGGCCGGCATGCTGTTGAACGACTGGCTGGACGCCGACTGGGATCAACAACACCACAACCCGCGCCCCATCACCCTGGGCCTGGCCAGCCGGCAGCAAGTGGGCCTGGCCACGGCGCTGCTGCTGATCCTCGCCGCCATGGCCGTGCTGGGCCTGAGCCGCCTGATCGATCAGCCCCACTGGCTGCTTGGCGGCGTGGGGCTGCTGCTGGCCTGCATCTTCGGCTACAACCTGCTGCACAAAAAATACGCCCACAGCGTATGGCTGATGGGAGCGTGCCGCTCGGCGCTGTACCTCACGGCGGCAGCCAGCCTGGCACTGCCGCCGGAGCCGATCTGGCTGTGCGCAATGCTGCTGGGCGTGTACATCAGCGGCCTGACTTACCTGGCTCGCCAGGAACACCGCAACCAACTGGTCAGCCGCCTGCCGCTGTTGCTGATGCTCAGCCCGCTGGCCCTGGCGATCTACTCCAACAACCTGTGGTTCTGGCCGGTGCTGCTGCTCTGGCTGGGTTGGTTGGGCCTGCACTACCGCAGGCACCTGGCCAACCCGCAACAACGCCAGGTGCGCGCTTTTATCGGCGCAGGCCTGGCGGCGTTGCCGCTGTTCGATGGGCTGGTGTTGGCCGTGGCCGACCAGCCGTTGGGCAGTCTGCTGTGTGTGCTGGTGTTTTTCCTGCTTCCCCACTTTCAGCGTTGGATCAAGCCGACATGAACATGCGCCAGGATCGCCTTATCGAACTGCGCCAAGCGCTAAGCCAGCAACTGCACGACAGCCAAGCGCTGTGGTGGCGCCAGGCGCAGGCCACGCTCGCGCAACAACCAGACGCCACCACGGCGGCATTGTTGAGCAGCCAGTGCAAGCGTCACTTGACGGCCCCTGAGGTCGACCTGGCGCGTGCACTGCTGCTGGCCCAGGTGCTGGAAACCGCCGCCATTGCCGAACATTTGCCCCTGCTACGCCAGTGGTTCCTGTGGGGCGACGATCAGGAAAAAATCGCCCTGCTCGGTGCCCTCGACTGGCTCGACAGCAACGGTCAGTGCCTGGCGCTGGCCTTGCAGGCCGGACGCACCAGCAACCCGCAGGTGTTTGCCGCCCTGGCCCTCGACAACGCCTACCCATCACGCCATTACCCCGAGCGGGCCTTTCACCAGCTTGTACTCAAGGCACTCGGCATGGGCCTGGACGTCGGGCGTGTGGTCGGCCTCAAGCAACGGCATAGCACCACGTTCAATCAGTTGGCCCTGGACCTGATGCAAGAGCAACAGGCCGCGGGCCGTCCCATATCGCCCGGCCTGCCCGAGGTGATCGCCTTCCACCTGCTGGACCCGGAACAACGCCGACACCTGCCACCGCAGTGGCACCCGTACCTGAACTGAGACTTTCCCTGAAGAGGATTCACTATGCCCACCTACTTCGATCCGCATATCCATATGGTCAGCCGCACCACCGACGACTACCAGAACATGGCCGCCGCCGGGATTACCGGGGTGATCGAGCCGGCGTTCTGGCAGGGCCAGGCACGCACCAGCGTCGGCAGTTTCATCGACTACTTCGACACCTTGCTCGGCTGGGAACGCTTTCGCGCCAGCATGTTCGGCATCCATCATTTCTGCACCATTGGCCTGAACCCCAAGGAGGCCAATGACCTGTCGGTGGCCAATGAGGTGCTGGAGATATTGCCGCGTTACCTGGTGAAAGACGGTGTGGTGGCCGTCGGTGAAATCGGCTACGACGACATCACCCCCGAAGAGGACCGTTTTCTCGCCGCGCAACTGGAGCTGGCCAGGCAGTTCAACCTGCCGGTGCTGGTGCACACGCCCCACCGCGACAAGATCGGCGGCACCAAGCGCACCCTGGCGGTGATCCGCGAAGTGGGGATTGCCGAGCACCTGGTGATCATCGACCACCTCAACGAACTGACCTTGCCCCTGGTGCTCGACAGCGACTGCTGGCGCGGCCATTCCATCTACCCCAACACCAAGATGTCGGAGCAGCGCATGGTCGCCCTGCTCCAGGAATACGGCACGGAAAAAATGGTGGTCAACAGTGCCGCTGACTGGGGCATCAGCGACCCGCTGAAGGTGCCCAAGACCGGCCAGGCGATGTTGGCGGCGGGCTTCAGCCAGGCGCAGGTCGAACAGGTGCTGTTCCATAACCCGGTGGATTTCTTCGCGCAGAGCGGCCAGCTGGACAAGGCCCTGGTCAGCACACCGCTGCCCATCGACCAGCGCAAGCAATGGCAGGACAACTCGGCCCTGCGCGGCCAGGAGCCGGTGGTCAAATGAGCGACATCGGCGGTTGGACGGCCACTCAGGTCGGTTATTGCAGCAATGTGCACCCGACCCGCGACCTGGCCGGGCTCAGGGCCTCGATCGCCGAACATTTCCGAGGCGTGCGCAACCTGCGCGGGTTGGACGTGCAGGACAGTGGTTTGTGGATCTGCGCTCACGCGGCCCGGCAGTTGCAGCAACCCGCGGCGCGCCAGGAATTCCTGGCGTTGCTGCAAAGCAGTGGGTTGCGCCTGACCTCCTTGAATGGCTTCCCCTATGGCGAGTTCCATCAGGGCGCGGTGAAAGCCGAGGTCTACCTGCCCAGTTGGGCCGACCCGCAGCGGTTGGCCTACAGCCTCGACCTGGCGTACCTGCTGGCCCAGGCGTTACCGCCGGATTGCCGCCAAGGGGTGATATCCACGGTGCCGCTGGGCTATGCCGCCACCTGGAGCGCGGTGCTGCAGGCGCGTGCCGACGAGCACCTCAGCCAACTCACCGCCGCACTCGCCCAATTGCACCAGGACAGCGGCAAGAAAATTGTGTTCTGCCTGGAGATGGAGCCGGACTGCGTGCTGGAAAACACCGAGCAGGCCATTGCGTTTTTCCAGCGACGGCAGGCGATGGACCCGAACCATGCCTACCTGGCCCTGTGTTTCGACGTGTGCCACCAGGCCGTCATGTTCGAGGATTGTTACCAGTCCCTGGATCGGCTACGCCAGGCGGGCGTACCGGTGGGCAAGGTCCAGCTGTCCAACGCGATGATCTGCCGCCTGCCGCCGCCGCATGATCCGCGACGCGAACACGTGCTCGACACCCTGGGCCGCTTTGCCGAAGCCACCTACCTGCACCAGGTGAAGGCTCTCGACCCACAGGGTCGACGCGTGGCCTGGGCGGACTTGCCCGCAGCCCTGGCGCAGTGCAGTGAGTTTCGCGAGCTGCGCGTTCACTTCCATATCCCGCTGTTCAGCGAACGGCTGCTGCTGCCCGAACTCAGCGGCAGCCAGGAGGCGCTGGCGCAGACCTTCGACTACCTGTCCGACCACGTCGAGTTTCACCCGGTATTGGAGGTCGAGACCTACAGCTGGGGCGTGCTGCCCGCTCAACTGCGCCCCACCACCACCCTGGCCCAGCTCGAAGGCATCGTCGCCGAACTGCACTGGGTCGAGGACCAGTTGCGCCAGCGCGGCCTGTTGCACGCCTATAGCCGGGAGGCCTACGCCGATGCTTTCTGAGCAACCGCTGCTGCTGATCAACGTGGTAGGGCTGACGCCTGCGCTGCTCGGTGAGGCGACACCGCACATCAACCGGTTGCTCAAGACCGCCCAGTTGGCTCACTTGCAACCGGTATTCCCCGCCGTGACCTCGACGGTGCAGGCGTCCATCCTCACCGGCGCGCCGCCGTCGCAGCATGGCATCGTCGGCAATGGCTGGTACTTTCGCGACCAGGCCGAGGTGCGTTTCTGGCTGCAACCCAATGGGCTGATCCAGGGGGAAAAGGTCTGGCACACGCTCCAACGCGAAATCCCGGGGTTTCGCTGCAGCCAGTTGTTCTGGTGGTTCAACATGTATGCCGACGTGGACGCCGCCATCACCCCGCGCCCGCACTACCCGGCCGATGGGCGCAAACAGTTCGGCCTGTATTCGTCGCCACCCGGGCTGCATGAGCAGATCGAGCAGCAGATCGGCGAGTTCCCGTTCCCAGGGTTCTGGGGGCCGGCGGCGGGCATTGCCTCGAGCCGCTGGATCGTTGATTGCGCCATCACCGAATTCCAGATCAACCGGCCACATCTGCAACTGATCTACCTGCCCCACCTGGATTACAGCCTGCAACGCGTGGGGCCTGAGCATCCGTCGATCGCCGCCGAAGTTCGCGCCATCGACAGTCAGGTCGGGCGCCTGCTGGATTTTGCCCAGGCCCAGGGCGCCGCCGTGATGCTGCTCTCGGAATATGGAATCGATGCGGTCGAGCAATCGGTGTCGATCAACCGCATCCTGCGCAACGAAGGTCTGTTGCAGGTGCGCCAGTCCCTGGGCTGGGAACTGCTCGACCCTGGCGCCAGCCCGGCGTTTGCGGTGGCGGACCATCAAATTGCACATATCTACGTCAAACGCGCCCAGGACATTCCTCGGGTCAAGGCCCTGCTGCAGCGCCAGCCCGGCATCGAACAGGTGCTGGATAAGGCCGAGCAACACGCCTGGCAGCTCGACCATCCGCGCAGCGGCGAACTGGTGGCCGTGGCCGCCAGCGGGTGCTGGTTCGATTACTACTACTGGCTGGACGAGCGCAAAGCACCGGACTTCGCGCGTACCGTGGACATTCACCGCAAGCCCGGCTACGACCCGGTGGAGCTGTTTGTCGACCCGGCCATTCGCTTTCCCACGCTGAAAGTGGCGCGGCGCCTGCTGCAAAAAAAACTCGGCTTTCGCTACTACATGGACCTGATCCCGCTGGACACCTCACTGGTGCGTGGCAGCCATGGTCGCCTTCCGAGCAACGCGCAGAACGGCCCGCTGCTGATCACCGATTGCGCACTGTCGTTACCGCCACGGTTGGCGGCGACGGCCGTGAAGCAACTGCTCCTGGAACATTTCCTGGGGCGCCCACAGACCGAACCGGCCACAGCCAAGGAGCTTCCATGCGGCGAGCCTTATCTATCACAGTCCTGAGTGCACTGGCCGGGTTGGCCCATGCCCAAGACACCAACCCCTTCGACTGCACGAACTTTTTGCAGTATGGAGGCAACCTCGATCAGACCCGGGCCACCTTCGTGCAAAGCCCCGAGACCCTGGCCTGGAACTGGTTTGCCTGCCTGAATCAGCCGGCCGCTGCACAGAGCCCGAATGTGGTGTGGGAAACCTTGAAACCCTCCGACCAGGTCTACCTGCCCAATGGCGCCCAGCCCCAACCCTACAACCAGAGCGCGGCGCCGCCTGCCGCCGTACTGACCCAGGCCCAGGCGATGGGTATGAACCCGAATCGCACCTTCCACAACCTCAACGCCACCCAGCAGGTGGACGGGCTGATCCTGGAAATGGGCGGCCAGGTACCCGCCGCCGAACAAGGCCAGGCGGTGCGCTTCCAACTGCTGATGGGCGAGGACACCTTCAATTACATCGTGCAGCAGAAGGTCTACAACGTGAATGGCCAGGCCGCGCTGACCAGCGACCTTGATTTTCCCGCCACTGCCTGGGAGCTCAAAGCCGCCTGGCTGTGGATCGGCAACGACCAAAGTTACCAGCAGCAACTGGCCAGTGACGGCTACTACATCGCCCAGGCCTACTACCAGCAAGGCACGCAATATGTGGTGGGGTATGCCGCGCTGAGCGGCCTGCATGTGATCAACAAACTCAATCCCGACTGGGTGTGGACCACCTTCGAAAACCGCAATAACGGCAAGTACACCGTGACCAACGCAATCCCGCCCACGCCGATGACCAACAGCACCGGGCCGACCCCGGCGGCGCAACCGGTCAACAGCACATTCCAGGCCCAGTACCCGGCACTGGCGCAGTATGAGTTGATCGGCGTGCAGTCCAAGACCACCCCGACCTTGCTCGCCAACTCCCAGTTGGAATCAGCGTTCCAGAGCCAGTCGTCGTGTTTCGCCTGCCATGGCACCGCCGCGTATTCGCCCAAGCAGGGCTACTTCAATTTCGCCCTGAACAAAGACGGCGGCATCGTCTACCCCACCGCCCCGCTACCGGACACCGACTTTGTTGGTTACCACAAACTGGATTTTGTCTGGTCGCTCAAACGCGCCCAGTGGCAACGTTAAGGAGCCTGACATGAGCGTATTGAATTTCCCGCGCATCTACCTCGGCGGCCATATGTTCTGGAACCCGCCGACCGCCAACAACAATGACATGTTCCCGCTCTACGACGCGGTGAAGATGCAGATGAACTGGCGGTTCCTGAAAGACTTCGACATCACGCCATGGAACGCTGCCAGCACTCTGCTGCCCTGGACCATAACGCCGCTGCCGCCGGCCCAGGTGCCCGCCTACGTCATGCAGGTGCCGGGCAATGCCGCGAATTTGGCCGCGCCGACCATCCCCGGCGAATGGAACCTGTTCGGCGACAACGCCTGCGGCACCGTGAGCTACAACCAGACGCAGTCGGTGATCACTGGCGGCGAGCTGCCGGGGGGTGGCTACGTGAGCCAGGACCCGCTGATCAACCAGAGCTTTCAGTTGCTCGGCAACTCGTTCGGCGGTGCGCCGAACTCACCGGCGCGCTTCGTCGATGTGAGCCCTTGGCAGAACACCTTCACCGCGCTGTACTTCGACAGCCTGGTGTTGGGCAATGCCCAATGTGGCCTGACGCTCAAGCGCGAGCACCGCATGCTCGACCGCTTTCTCAACTTCAACTGGGCCAACCTCGGCGGCCTGGCCTACGTCACCACCACCTGGCAAACCTGCTTCCCGAAAGAAAACCTGTCCTGGGTGCTCGGCAATTCAGCGTTGCTGCAAAACCTGCAAACCCAGATGCAACAGCAAAATGCCAAGGGGTTGATGTTCCGCTTTTCCACCTACCTGACCTGCTACGACAAGAACGGCATCCTCAACAACTACCCACCGATCGATACCCATGACGCCACGCCCGAGGCCCAGGCTAAAGTGCAGGCCATGTATCAACAGGGCCTGGACAACGTCGGCGATATTTTCTTCAACCCGGCCTACAGCCGTACGGTGGGCACCCTGGGCCTGTGGTTCGATGACGAATTTCCCACTGCCCCCGCCGGGCGGCGCCTGGTACCCGCCCAGCCGGTGCCGATCTACAAAACCTCACCGAGCGATGCCACCTCGGCGCAGCTCGGCGTGATCTCGGCCCAGGCCCATGGCAATACCTTGTCTCTGGACCTGGGCAACACCTTCCCGTTTTATCCCCTGGAGCCCAAGACCGACATCCCCGTCGCAGCCAAATACCAGGCCGGCGACTATCAAGTGGGCGTGCGCCAGGGCACGCAATTCACCCCCATCGCCAGCTTCGGCTACGACGATTACCAACAGGCGCAATTCGACAAGCGCTCGGGCATCCTCGACCTGCCGTTGACGGTCGATGCACAAAGCCTGTTGCAGACCGGTAGCCTGGAACTGCAACAACCCGGCACCACGGCCATCATCGCCGCGACCCAGCAACTGTGGACCGCCGAAGTGGTGCAGAGCGCCAGCTTCATCGATGTGGGAGACACCAAGACGCTGCAGATCATGGTGCAATTCGACGGCCAGCCGGCACCGGCCGGTACCACGCTGTGGGTTGCGCAATACAACAACGCCTACATGCTGTGCACCACCGATTACTACCTGGCATTCAGTAATGATGCGGACTTCACGCTGTTCAACAACGACCCGCAGAACCCCATCAACAACAGCCCCAACCTGCCGCAATTCATTGGGACGATACCGCTGGCCGGCCAGATCACCGAAGGCACCGGCCGCCAGCTGATGGCGACGCGCCTCGCCGTGTCCGACGATCAGACCGAGCCTTTGACCTACCGGCAATTTCTGCCGACACCGGCTTCGGTTGCCTTGAGCCCGTGTCTCACCTTTGCCAACCCGATCTCCATGCAAGGCACGCTCAAGGACCCCCTCAGCAACACCGTGCAATACAGCCTGGCCAAGGTGCAGACCGACGCCAACGGTATCGCCAACCTGACCGTCACGGCCCAGGCACCGGGGTTTCCCACGCTGCGCTTCTTTGTGCAGGAAGGTCAGCAGGCACCGACCATCCCCTTCAGCTTCCCCCTCAACCAAGCCTACACCGACTTCCTCGCGCCGTTGCGCGTGCTGCCGCTGGAACCCCAGTTGCAACAGGACTTCGTCAATGCGTGGAACCTGATTTACCAGCGCGAAGATGCCGGCCAGATCATCTGGGAGACCTTCATCTACCCCTTCATCCTGCAACCTTTCTATTACCTGTACCCGATCATGAGCAAGTACATGCCGCTCAACTCCCTGACGCGCATTGAAGGCGCCGTGGACCAGTTGATTGTGCTGATCAGCAAGCCGTACCAAGAAGAAAGCACCCTGGCGATGCCGATCACCCGCGACATGCCGCAAAGCCGTCGCGCGGTGCTGGAGCTGTGGGCACAAGCCCTGGTCAAGCGCAATTACCCTCCCATACCGCTCAGCATGAGCGACTACCACTGAACCACTGACGGAACCACCGGGTGACACCTGCGTCACCCGGCACAACACAGGAGTGTGATGATGAATACCCGCCTCTTGAACCGGCTGTTGCTGCTGCTAACGCTGCTCAGCCCCGGCGCGTTTGCCGACGACGCTGCCGTGTACTTCACCAACGGCGTGCACAACACCGAAGGGTGCAATGAACAAAACGGCAACTGCATCGCCAAACGGCTTCCCGGCGAGCCGTCCGACCCGTTCTTCCCGGCGCAATGGATCAGCGAGTGGACGATGTACCGGGTGATGCACAACTACGAGAAAAACCCACCGCCCTACAGTACCCCGCCCTCGACCCTGCAACCTTCGGACTACACGGTATCCAAGGGCACCAGCTATTACGACACCACCTACATCCCGGCAGACGGCGACGGCTTCGGCGCGATGATGGAGCACTACGAGAAGTACTGCCTGCCGATCTTTCCGATCAAGAACAACAATTACAGCTGCTCCTTCGTGTCCCTGGGCAATAAGGCGTACTTCCTCACGTACCCGCAGGACCGCCCGAAAGACATGCCGGCCTGCTGCATGTTCTCGCCGATGAACCACCCGCCGCGCCAGGACTTCGTGCAGCACCTGCCCTACAGCGTCGAACGCAGCCAACACCTCAATGGCAGCGTGCAGGCTTACGCCCTGGACTTGCAGTCGCCGTCGGGGCCGATTCTGTTCGGCTATGCCTTCAACAAGCAGCTGACGGGCAAGCCGCCTTACCGACTGCCGCAATCGTTTTTCTTCTCGGGGGACACCAGCGTCGCCAACGCGCCCATCGTCAGCCAGAACTACACCCACTTTCGCATCGCCAAGCCCGACCCGGCCGAGACCTGGAATCAAGTGGCCGCCATGTGCCCGTCGAACCCGCCGCCTTGCCAGTTGTTCGAGCCACCGGCAGCCCAGAGCAATGGGCATAAGGCGCAGTGGAACCAGCTCATGCAGCGCAAGCCCTGACCTTCAAGGATGAACCGCCATGAAAATGCTACTGAGTGTGATGTTACTCGGGCTGGCCAGCCTGTCGGCCCAGGCCCGGGAAGCTCCCCAGCCGTCGGCACAAGCGACCCAGCTCAATTGCCGGCCGCCGACCAGCGCACCGGCAGCCGACGCCGGGCAAGGACCGTTCGATAACTACAGTTGGCAGTTGTTTATCGCCTTGAACTGGCCGGCACAAAACGGGCAGCGCGGCCAGCCCGACTGCAGCAAAACACCGGGCGCTGCCGGTTACACCGTGTGGCAGACCTACAAGACGGTCGAAGAAATATTCCTGCCACAGGCCGCCAACCCGGGGCCGTGGAACACCCCGCTACTCGCCAAAAGCCTGGGCATCATCAATATTGCCGCATTGAAAAACAGCTCGCAGGTCAACTCGGTTGACCAGGCGGTCGGCGGTTGGCTGATCGACCAGGCCGGTAACCCGACCTTTTACGACATTTCGGCCAACGAGATCTCCTACAACTACATTGTCAGCAATACCTTCTACAACGCCAATGTGGTGTCCAAGGCGAAAAACATCGCTTTCCCCAATGGCGTCATCGAGGTCAAGTCCAGCTGGCGCATCCTCACCCCCCACGACAACGCCAGCCGCTATCTGACGATGCTCGCCCGTGTGCCCACATTCGACAGCCAGGGCCAGCGTACCGGTGTGACCGAAGCCTACCTGGGGCTGGTAGGCCTGCATGTCATCACCAAGGCGGCCGGCTATCCGCAGTGGATCTGGTCAACCTTCGAGCAGGTCGACAACCTGCCGTCTGCGCAGAGTAGTAACGGCACCTACAGCTACTTCAACCCAGACGCCAAAACCACCAACCAGTCGCCCTGCGACTGGCAAACCCACGGCACCCAGCTGGTCTGCGTGCCCAAACCGGGCATGACATTCCAAACCCCCAACCCGCTCAGCCGCGTGACCCCGATTGCCGACATCACCCAGGCCGTCAACACGACCTACCGCGCCAACACCGGGCTGCAAAACAGCCCGTTGAAGTACTACCAGCTCATCACCACCCAGCGCCCGACCACACCGAACGACCCCGGCAACCCCTTGGGTGACCCGACCCCGGCACTGTCGGCCAACGTGACCATGGAGAGCTATATCCAGCAAAACAGCAGTTGCATGAATTGCCACTCCATGGCGACGCCGGTGAAGAGCCGCTACAAGTCCGACTTCTCCTACCTGTTCAAATTCGCCAACGCGCCGGGCAATCCATCGCCCAAGGACAAGGAATAGACCATGAGCATCCTCAACGGACCCCGACTGAATTTCTGGGGCGGCATCCGCACGGACGTCAGCCTGCCGAACAACTCCCCGACCCTGCCGCAGAACTCGGACGCCAACTGGCCGCTGTTTGACCTGACCACCTCCACCCTGGCCCCCGAGGCCGAGCTGTATAGCGACGAGCAACTGAACAACATGATCAATACGCCCAACGGCAATTACTACACCGCCGGCGGCTGGAACCACTACGGGCAACATGTGGTGAGCATGAAGAACGCGCTGATCAGTTCCCAAGGCAGCCCGGGCAATGTCGGCACCAGCGGCGACCAGGTCGGCCAGCCGGTCTACCTGCTGGGCTCCATAGACCCGGTGACCCAACAAGGACCGATTTCCGGCCCGATGATGGTGGACCTGGACCCCACGGCCTCGACCACCACCCAGATCTTCGTCGGCGGCCTGCAGATCGGCAACAACGACAACATCCAACTGTTGATTCACGCCAATGCGGTGTGCAGCAGCCTGGATGTGAAAAAACGCGTGCTGGAACCGCCCAGCATGGATGCACCGGGCTCCTTTCGGTTCAGCGGCACCTTTCAACTGACTTTCCCGTTGAGCAGTATCGTCAGTTGGAACCAGAACAGCAGCGGCCTGCGCGCGATCATCCAGGCGCCGGGGGCCACCGGGATCGTGCTGCGCTTCGTGATGTTCGAAATGTGCCCGCAGATGACCACCGCGCAATTGGTCGACGACTACGCCAACGGCCGGGATACGCCGAACCCGAGCATCGGCCGGGTCATCGGCACCCTGGCCCCGGCATTTGCCGGCGAACCCCTCGATTGCCAGCCGGGCCGGCAACTGATCAACCAGGACACCAGGAACACGGGCTACGCGCAGTTGGCCAATGCGGCGCTGTTGAGCCTCGATATGGTCAATGTGATCCCCAAACAGACTTTCCGCGCCGTCAGGGACGACATCACCAGCCCCATCGGGCCTAACGCCAATTACGGCCCGGTCACGCTGACCGCCGGCACCACCCCCCTGATCACCCTCGACCCCAGCGCCAGCCCGCTGGTCAATTACTACGTGTACGGCGGTATCGTCGATGTGCCGTTGAACACCAGCCAGCAGCAGGCGGTAAAGACCAGCGCCCTGGCCATCAAGGCGCCGAACCGGGTGGCCGAGACCTCACTGAACGCCATCGAGTCGGTGTACCGGGTGTATGCCGACCAGCGCAATGTGTACCTGGAGGACTACCCCAAGGGTTTGTCGATTACCCTGTATGTCAGCTACCTGGGCGGCGCGGTGCCCAACACCACCCGGATCGACCTGACGCCCGGCGCACCGGCGGTCTACGACGCCCCGCAATACTGGGATTTCCTCAACGTGCCCGCCAGCGTGACGCTGGAAGCCGGCCAGCCCAGCGTCCGCTTCCCCGTCACGCTCAAACCCGGCAGTGCCGCCCAGGCGGGTTTCGTCGCCCTGGCCTATAGCGTCAATGGCCATCCCAGCGGCGCCTACTTCACCAACCTGCGCAAATACGCGCAGACCGATTTCGGCATTCCCAAGGGCACCACGATCACCTGGGCAATGATGTATCCCAAGGTCCTGCGTTTTCACTACCTGGCCTTCCCTGCCATGTCGCGCTACGTCGCGTTGAATCAGCCTGACGCAGTCATGGGCGCCAAAGATGCCATCCTCGCGCGCACCTCGGACGTGTACAAAGGCACCACACTGTTCATGCCGGTGGTTCGCTCGATGTCGCCCTGCCAGCGGGCGCTGCTGCGGGCGTACCTCACCGGTGAACCGTGGCAGCCGCCGCAGACGGAGCATCAGTCATGACCCTTCTTATACCTGCGCAGCCCGGCGAAAACCTGCGCCCCAGCACATTGATCGCCGAAGGCTTGCTCAACCCCCGCGGCCTGTGCCTGCAAGCCGATGGCAGCCTGTTGCTGGCCGAAGCCGGCTCCGGCTTGCCGGACCAGCCGTTCAGCGGTCGTATCAGCCGCCTGCGACCCGATCCCCATCAGCCCGGCGCCTACCTGCCTGGCGAGGTATTGGCCCAAGGGTTTCGCGCCATGAATATGCAGGCGCGCATGCTGCGCGATGAGATCATGGGCCTGTCGGACATCGCCTGCGGTGGCGGGCGCTGTCTGGCCAGCCAGACCGATTACGTTGGCGGCTCCAAACTGCTGGACCTGCAATACAGCCCGCCTGAGCCGGTATTCCACAGCCGGGGCAACCTGAATGCGCTGTGCTATCACCCCACCCGCAAGAGTTGGCTGGCGGTCAAGCCCGATACCAACCAACTGGTGGAGTTCAGCAGCGGTGCGGACGAGCGCGTGCTGGTGCAATTGCCCGATCTGGCGCAAGGCCAGGACGCCGTGCCCGTCACCCTGGTGTACGAAGCCCAGACCGATGCGGTGCTGATCAGCCTGTTTTCCGGTGAACTGCACGCTGATCCTGCGCGCAAAGGCATCGACTTCGCTGACCGCGCCGGCCAAGTGATTCGGGTAGACCCATCGAGTGGGCGTATCGACGTGGTGGTTCACGGCCTGCAACTGCCTACCGGCCTGGCACTCTGCCCGGATGGGCAACTACTGGTGCTGGAACTCTGCAGCCACCTGCAACAGCCCTTGCCACCGGACTGGAGTGGCGCACCTTTGCATGGCGGGTTTACCCGTTTCAGCGGGCGGCTGCTGCGATGCGGCTTGAAGACCGGGCAGGTAGAAGTGCTGGCCCGCGGGCTGGATACACCGTCCAATGTATGCCGAGTGGACGGTGCGGTATTGGTGAGTGAAGGGATGGGGTTGACGGGGCGAGCGCTGCCTTCGCCCGACCACAGGAGCGTACCGCTGAGCGGCAGGCTGCGGCGGGTGCTGCTCTGAGTGATCAGGCGGGAGAGCGTTGCAGGACGCTCCCCCGCCGTTTGGCACGTGCTTAGAAATCCACCGTGGCCGACAGTTGCAAGGTGCGCGGGTAGCCTGGCGAAAAAGCCCCATACGACGCAACGCCCGACCAATACTCACGATCAAACACGTTCTGCACCGTTGCGCGGAACGTTGTCGGGCGGCCCTCGATCTTCGTCGCATAGCGTGCACCGGCATCGACGCGCGTCCAGGAACCCAGCACCTGGGTGTTGGCCTGGTTGACGTATTGACGGTCGGTGTAGATCGCCCCGCCGGTCAGGGTAAAGCCCTCCAGCCACGGCGTATCCCATTCACCCCACAGGTTGGCCTGGATGTCCGGTACGCCGACCGGTTTATTGCCACGGTTGGCGGCAGTGGCCGACTGGGTCAGCTCACCATCGAGCAACGTCACACCGCCCATCAAGCGCGTGCCGGGGGCCACTTCGCCGAACACACTCAACTCGACACCCCGGTTGCGCTGTTCGGCCTGCACCGAATACACGCCGTCAGCGCCTACCTCACCGCCGGGCTTCTCAATCTGGAACAGCGCCACGGTGGTCATGAAGGTGCCGTACTCATATTTCACACCCAACTCATGCTGCTTGGACGTATACGGCGCAAAGGCTTCCCCGGCGTTCACCGCCGTGCCCGGCGCGATATCGCCTTTGCTCAGGCCCTCCACATAGTTGTAGTAGAGCGAAACATCCTCCCAGGGCTTGACCACCACCCCCACCAGCGGCGTCGTCGCGTTGTCTTTGTAGCGCGAACTGACGACGCCCGTGGCCGCGTAGTTACGCGACTCGATATCCTGGCGGCGCACGCCCAGGGTCAACTGAATACGGTCGTCCAGCACGCCGAGGGTGTCGCTCAATGCGAGGCCGGACAACTCCGATTCGGAAATGCGCAGCACCTTGGGGCTGTTGATGGACTGCTTCGGCGCGTCCACCGGGTGATAAATGTTGGAAAGGATCGGCGTGCCATTGTTGATGCCACGGGACAACTCATCCTGATAACGAGTCGCCATCAACGTGGTGATATGGCTCACCGGGCCTGTGACAAAGTTGCCCCGCAGGCCAATATCAGCCGTCGAACGATCGACATTGAATTTGTAGTAACCGGGTGTATTGCGGGTGTCACCGGCGTCATTGAGGATCTGTGGCACTTGGTCGGACATGCGTTTCACATCCGACCGGCCGCCGCCCGCATGGGCGAACACGGTCAGTGAGTCGTTCAAGTCATATTCGCCGCCGAGCAGTGCCGACTGCTCTTGGGTGTCCGACCAGCCCCATTTCTGCGGCAGGCTGGTACGCCCATTGGCGGCCGACGGCACCTGCACGCCAGCGGCAATGGTGAACGGTCGCGATGCGCCGTCGAAGCTTTCTTTCTGGCTGATGTAGTCGAGGTTCAGGCGCAACCGTTCGCCGCGGTAATCCAGGGCAATCGCCCCGACCCCCACGTCGCGACTCTGGTTGTCGACCGCCGTGTCCCCACCCTGGAGGCTGCCGTTGAAACGCACGCCGAACTGGTTTTCGTCACCAAAGCGGCGGCTGATATCCAGGTGCCCCCCTACTTGGGAGTCCGAGGCGTAGCTACCGGTGAAACGGGTCAAGTCTTGGTCCAGCGGGCGCTTGGGCACGATATTGATCACCCCGCCGACACCGCTGTTGGGCGAAATGCCGTACATCAGCGCACCCGGCCCCTTGAGCACCTCGATGCGCTCGGCATAGTCGGTGAAGGCTCGGTAATTGGGCGCCACGCCGTACACACCGTCGTAGGCCAACTCGCCCAGGTTGCCCTCACCGACGGCAAACCCACGAATGAAAAACGAATCGACGATGCCTCCTGTCTGCCCGGTGGAGCGCACCGACGGGTCGCGCTCCAGGGCATCGGCCACCGTCACGGTTTGCAGGTCGGACATGGTCTTGGCGGTGTAACTGGTCACGCTGAATGGTGTGTCCATCACGTCCTTGTTACCCAGCATACCCAGGCGAGCACCACGGGCCACCTGGCCGCCGGCAAGCACGTCGGGCAAGTCGCCAGGGCCGTTGTAACGGGCGTTGACGTTGGTTGCGTCAAGGGTCAGGGGCTGCGTGCCGTCAGCCGGTTCCGGGGTGGCGGCCCAGGCGTGGGGGCTTGAGACGGCCAGGATCAAGGCGCTACGAATGGCGAGTGTTAACCGGCGAGTAACGGGCATGACATCGGGGTCCTTTCAACGAGAGGCAATGGGAATTACGCCTATTGCCAGTCGACTCGCGAAAAAGTATCAGCCTCCTGAATATTTTTTGACCTCATGGGCGTTGCGCGATCAAGGCTTTGCCCTTTAGCATTGGGAATACTTCTCAATTGCACGAATGCGCGCCATGAGCGAAACCTGTTCCGACGATCACAACCACCACCTGCGCGCGATCGAGGCGCTTTACAGCGGGCACCACGGCTGGTTGTACGCCACTCTGAAAAGAAAACTCGGGAATGCCATGGATGCGGCGGATCTGGCCCAGGACACCTTCACTCGCATCCTCGCCTCCCAAGTCACTGTCATCGAGCGGCCACGGGCTTACTTGAGCTGCGTGGCCAAGGGCATCCTGGTCAATTGGTACCAGCGCAAGGCATTGGAACGCGCCTACCTGGATGCGCTCGCCCATGCGCCGCAGCACGAGGCGCCTTCGCCGGAATCGCACTTTCTGGTGCTGGAGACCCTGCATGAAATCGATGCGATGCTCGACGCGCTGCCGCCCATGGTCAAACGTGCTTTCCTGCTGTCGCAGATCAACGGCCTCAAATACCACGACATCGCCGTGCAACTGGACGTGTCGCTGATCACCGTCAAGCGCTACATGAAACAAGCCTTCCTGCAATGCCTGACGTGGGTCGAATGAATGCCCACAGTGCGTAGAGAGCCACCGCTGGCAGCCGAAACCCTCGAAGAAGCCGCCGAGTGGCTGATGCGCCTGAGCGAGAACGACCTGAACGACAGCGAGCGTGCCGACTGGGAACGCTGGAAGGTCAGTACGCCGGAGCGTGCCCGCGCCTGGGCGCGGGCACAATGGCTGCAGAGTACGCTGGGCGGCCTGCCGCCGTCCCTGGCGATGTCGGCAC
Source organism: Pseudomonas palleroniana (assembly GCF_022836895.1). Classification (NCBI taxonomy): domain Bacteria; kingdom Pseudomonadati; phylum Pseudomonadota; class Gammaproteobacteria; order Pseudomonadales; family Pseudomonadaceae; genus Pseudomonas; species Pseudomonas palleroniana. Next base: position 4,401,304 of record NZ_CP092411.1, read on the forward strand.
TGGATCGGCCAAGCCACCCGGAACGGCGCGCGGCCCTGGGCAAACTGGCCTTGTTACTGGCAATGATGCCCGTGGGCTGGGGCGGCTGGAAGCTGGCCCAATCCCAGCAGTGGACAGCGGACTACCGTACCGCCGTGGGCCAACGCCGCGAACTGACCCTGGCCGATGGCTCGCGCATCACCCTCAATACCGACACGGCCATCGATGTGCGGTTCGACCACCAGCAGCGCCTGGTCTATTTGCGCGAGGGCGAGATCCTGGTGCAGACCGCAACGGATACAGCCGCCCTTCCCCGGCCGTTTCTGGTCAATACCCGCCAAGGCCGCATGCGTGCCCTGGGCACGCGCTTTACCGTGCGTGAACGGGGTCCGCGCACCCAGTTGGTGGTGCTCGAAGGCGCGGTGCAGGTCGCGTTGGCCGAGAACCGTCAGACGTCACCGCTGGTCGTCAATGCCGGGCAACGCACCGCCTTCTCTGCACAGACCTTCGACGCGCCGAGCCTGGCCGATCGCAACGCCGATACCTGGACCCAGGGCATGCTGATGGCCGACAAGATGCGCCTGGCAGATTTTGTCGCCGAACTGGCACGCTACCGCCGAGGCTTCGTGCGCTGCGATCCGGCGATTGCCGACCTGCGCATTTCCGGCGCCTTCCCCATCAGCGACACCCAGCGCACCTTGAACATGCTGGTGCACACCTACCCGGTGCGTGCGGCCGACCATTTGAGCGGCTATTGGGTCACCCTTGCCCCCGCCTGACCCGGCGCACCGATAATAAGGGGCCTCTTCATGCTCGTCATTCGCAGCACGCTGCTCAGCCTGGCGCTAGCCGGCGCGGCCCTGGCAGCCACCCCACCACCGTTGGATTCGCTCAGCCCACGCACCTACCGGATTGCCCCTGGACCACTGGGCCCCACGCTGTCGGGTTTCGCCATGGACGCCGGTATTGCCCTGTCGTTCCTGCCGGCCTTGACCGAAGGGCGCACCAGCCCCGGCCTGTCCGGGACTTATTCGGCCCAGCAAGCCGTCACGCGTTTGCTGGCCGGCAGTGGCCTGGAGATGGTGCCGCGCGACGACAGCAGTTATACCCTGATGCTGCGCCAGGTCATTCTGTCCGCCACCACGGTCAACGGCGTTACACCCCGTACCGAGAGTTTGCCGCAGCCCTACTCGGGCGGCCAGGCCGCCGCCGGCGGGCGCCTGGGTATGCTGGGCAATACGGATGTGATGGACGCGCCCTTCAGCCTCAGCACCTACACCGCGTCGCTGATCCAGGACCAGCAGGCAGTGACGGTAGGCGATGTGCTGGAACGAGACTCATCGGTGCGCTCCACCGGCCAGGCGGGCGGGATTGTCGATTCGTTCTTCATACGCGGCTTTCCTGTCGGGGAAGGCAACCTCGGTGAGCTGGCGTTCGACGGCGTGTACGGCGTGGCTGCCAACTATCGGGTCTTCACCGACTACGCCGAGCGTGTCGAAGTGGTCAAAGGCCCGGGCGCCCTGCTCTACGGCATCTCGCCGAACAGCGCTGTCGGCGGGGTGATCAACGTGGTGCCCAAACGCTCGCTGGATGAGGACCTGACCCGTTACACCGCCAGTTACGCACAAGATGCGCACGTCGCGAATCGGATCGATATCAGCCGACGCTTCGGCGACGAACGCCGCTTCGGTGTGCGCTTCAATGGCGGCGTGCAACAAGGCGATACACGCGTCGACGCGCAATCGCGTGCAGTCGACATCGGTGCCCTGTCCCTCGATTACCAGGGTGACCGCTTGCGTACCAGCCTGGACCTGATCGCCCAACAGGAACAATTCGACGCCGCTTCCCGACCGTTCCTGATCGCCCCAGGTATAAAAATTCCCGACGCCGCCAATGGGCGTACCAACGTGAGCCAGGACTGGGGCTGGTCGAAAACCCGGGATAAATCCGCCCTGTTCAGCACAGAATACGACCTGAGCGACACACTCACCGTATTCACCCATGCCGGTGGCGGCCAATCGGGCGTGGCACGCCTGTCCGATCAGACACCCACAATCATCAATACCGCCGGCGACACCTCATCGACCCCTGGCTATTACCGTTTCGAGGTCCGGCGGTACACAGTGGATGGCGGTGCACGCCTGCACTTCGATACCGGCCCGATCAGCCACAGCACCACCGTGCAGGTCAGTCGTTATCGCGACGAGCTGTCGCGCGGGATCAATTCCGGTACGCCGATCCTGTCCAACCTCTACCATCCCGTCGACCGCCCTGAGCCATCGATTGCCAAGCCGGACGCCCTGAAGGTCTCCACTTCCGAACTGTCCGGCGTCGCCATTGCCGATAACCTGTCGCTGCTGGAGCAACGTGTGCAAATGACCGTCGGCCTGCGCCAGCAGCACATCCAGTCGCATAACTACACTGCGAACGGCGCGGTGGCCACGCCCTACGACGCAGGCAAGACCACACCGCTGTTCGGCGCGGTGGTCAAGCCGTGGGAGCATGTGTCGCTCTATTACAACTACGTCGAAGGTCTGAGCAAGGGTGACATCGCCCCCGCCAACGCCTCGAACGCCGGTGAGGTCTTTACGCCTTACGTTTCGAGGCAGCACGAACTCGGCTTGAAACTCGACTACGGCACCTTCATGTCGACCCTGGCGCTGTTCCAGATTTCCAAGCCCAGTGGCGAATTAGCCAACGGGAGATTTTCAGTACAGGGTGAACAACGCAATCGTGGCCTGGAGTTGAGCCTGCTGGGCGAAGTCGCCCAAGGCGTGCGCCTGCTCGGCGGTATTACGTTGCTGGATGCGCAATTGACCCGAACCGGCGTTGCCGCCGACCTGGGCAATACCCCGGTGGGTGCACCCAAGGTGCAGGCCAACCTCTGGACCGAATGGGATGTGCCCTGGGCAGAAGGGCTGACGCTGACCGGCGGCACGCTCTACACCGCCAGCCAATACGTCAACCAGGACAACACCCAGCAACTGGCCCCCTGGACCCGCATCGATGCCGGCGCGCGATACAGCACGCGCATCGCCGAACGTCCGACCACATTCCGTGCCTCGGTGCAAAACCTGTTCGACCACCGTTATTGGTCCGGCGTAGCTTCCTACGGTGCCTTCTCCCAAGGCGCGCCGCGCACCCTCGTGCTATCAGCCACCGTCGATTTCTGAAACCCGTACGCTCACCCAATCCTCTCGAATACTTGCCTGATCCTCTGAACTTGCCGACTAGCGGATAGATCCCTCTTGCGCGCTGGTCTAGAGTTCGACGATGGGCGACTTGTTGTCGCACCACTCCTATAAGAAATCAGCACCACCAACCGATGATCAGCAGGTGACCCAGCCATGGAATTACGTATAAACCAAAAGGCCTATCAGGTTGAGGCCGACGCCGACACGCCCTTGTTGTGGGTTATCCGCGATGACCTGGGGCTGACCGGCACTAAATACGGTTGCGGCCTGGCCCAGTGTGGTGCCTGTTCGGTGCTGGTGGACGGCAACGTGGTGCGCTCCTGCGTGACGCCGGTGGCCGGCGTGGTGGGACGGGAGATCACCACCATCGAGGCCGTTGAAAACGATGACGTAGGCAAGCGCGTGGTCGCGGCCTGGGTCGAACATCAGGTGGCGCAGTGTGGTTACTGCCAGTCCGGGCAGGTAATGGCAGCCACGGCGCTGCTCAAGCACACCCCAGCGCCCACGCCGGCGCAGATCGACGCGGCGATGGTCAACCTGTGCCGCTGCGGCACCTATAACGCGATTCATACCGCCATGCAGGACCTGGCGAAGGAGGTCGTCTGATGAATACCTCCGACAAAAACCTCGACCTGCCCCTGGGCGATCCGGTCAACCTGTCCCGCCGTCGCTTCCTTGCCGGCACCGCCGTGGGCGCGCTGGTCATTGGCTTTGGCCTGCCGCTGAGTTCGCCCAGGGCATTGGCAGCCACAGCCAACGCCGCAGAACGGGGTACCCAGGTGCCGGCGTTCCTGGAAATCCGCCCGGACGGCAGCATTCACCTGCGCAGCCCATTCATGGAAGGCGGCCAAGGCACCCACACCGCCATGGCGCAGATTGTCGGCGAAGAGCTGGATGCCGACCCCGCCACCTTTATCGTCGAGGCTGCCCCGCCCGGTGAAGCCTATGTGGTGATGGAAAACGGCATGCGCATCACCGGCGGCAGTATGTCGGTGCGGATGAGCTACCCGACCATGCGCCGCCTCGGCGCCCTGGCCCGCGCCATGCTGCTGCAGGCCGGTGCCGAACAGCTCGGCGTGCCCGTGGCCCAATTGACCACGCAACCCGGCCGCGTCGTGCATACCGCCTCCGGCCGCTCGGTGGGTTATGGCGAACTGGCCGGTCGCGCGCTGGACATGCCGGTGCCCGATCCGGCAACGATCACCCTGCGTGATCCAAGCCAGTTCCGCTGGATCGGCAAGCCGGTCAAACGCCTGGATGCCTACGACAAGTCCACCGGCAAGGCGCAATACAGCATCGACCTCAAGGTCGACAACATGCTCCACGCCGCCGTGCAACATGCGCCGCGCCTGGGCATGACCGTCGGCAGCCTGCGCAACCAGGCGCAGGTCGAAGCCATGAAGGGGGTGCACTCGGTCCATCAACTGCCCGGCGCAGTGGCCGTGGTTGCCGAACGCTGGTGGCATGCCAAGCGTGCCGTCGAGGCGATCCAGGTGGACTGGCTGGAAGCGCAGGCCGACTCGCCGCTGCGGGTCATGCCTGCGAATTTTTCCAGCGACAAGCACCGTGACTTCCTTGCCGCCCAACAGGGGCCAGCCCGTGACGACGAAAAGGAAGGCGATGTAGCCGGTACGCTGGCGAATGCCAAAACCAAGGTCGAAGCCACCTACCACAACCAATACCTGAACCACGCCCAACTGGAGCCACCGTCGGCCCTGGCACGCTTCAACCCCGACGGCACGCTGGAGGTCTGGCTGCCCAACCAGGCGCCGGACATGTTCCGCGGCGATATCGCCAAGCGCACCGGGCTCGACCCCGCGAAGATCACCCTGCACTCGCCGTTGCTCGGTGGTTTTTTCGGCCGGCACTTCCTGTATGACTCGGCCAACCCGTATCCGCAGGCCATTGCCTTGGCCAAGGCAGTCGGTCGCCCGGTCAAGTTGATCTGGAGCCGTGAAGAAGAGTTCCTGCGTGATGTGCTGCGCCCGGTCGCCGTGGTCAAGTTCCGCGCTGCGCTGGACGACAAGGGCCTGCCGGTCGCCCTCGAGGCGGTCAGCGCCACCGAAGGCCCGACCGAAGCCCTTGCCGGCAAACAGGGCGATAAAATCGACCCCACGGCCCTTGAAGGGCTGTCGGGCAAAGCCTACGCGATCCCGAACAAACGCATCGCACAGATCTACGTCAAAGGCGCGCCCATGCTCGGCTACTGGCGTTCGGTGGGCAATTCGCTCAACGACTTCTTCTACGAGGCGTTCCTTGATGAACTGGCCGACAAAGGCGGCCACGACCCCTACGAGTTGCGCCTGCACCTGTTGCGCGACAACAAACGGCTGACCACCCTGCTGCAAGCGGCGGCGGAACTGTCCGGCGGCTGGAAGCGCGGGCCGTACACCGCGGAAGATGGCAGCCGACGCGCCCGCGGCATCGCCATGGCCTCGCCGTTCGGCTCCCAGGCGGCGGTAGTCGCCGAAGTGTCGATTGAAAATGGCCAGGTCAAGGTGCATCACATCTGGGAAGCGATCGACCCGGGCAGCATCGTCAACCCGGCGATTGTCGAGGCGCAGGTGCATGGCGCCGTGGCGTTGGGCTTGTCGCAGACCTTGGTGGAAGAGTCGGTGTGGGTAGACGGCAAGCCCCGGGCGCGCAATTACGACCTGTACCCGATCCTGCCGCCTTCACGCATGGCGCAGGTGCACGTGAAGATCGTCGAGAGTGGCGAAAAAATGGGCGGTATCGGTGAACCGCCGCTGCCTGCAGTGGCGCCCGCCGTGGCCAATGCGGTGGCGCATCTGACCGGCCAGCGCATCCGCAGCCTGCCATTGAGCCGATATACGTTCGCCTAACCGACAGGAACCGCCCATGAACAACCCACGATTCGCAAGAACCGCAGGCTGGCTGGTGCTGGCCGGCCTGGTCGCGGCCGGCGCGCTGGCCTGGTATGTCACACGCCAGCCCGCCACGCCTTTCGAGCAGGAACAGACCTTTGACCCGGGCCTGGTCAGCCGCGGCGAGTATGTCGCCCGCGTCAGTGACTGCGTGGCCTGCCACAGCCTGCCGGGCAAGGCACCGTTCGCCGGTGGCCTGGAGATGGCCACGCCGTTGGGGGCGATTCATGCCACCAACATCACGCCCGACAAGGGCGCCGGTATCGGCGCCTACACCCTGGCCGACTTTGACCGTGCGGTGCGCCACGGCGTGGCACCCGGCGGGCGACGGCTTTACCCGGCCATGCCCTACCCGTCCTACGTCAAGCTCAGCGATGACGACATGCGTGCGCTGTACGCGTTTTTCATGAAGGGCGTGCAGCCTTCCAACCAGCCCAATATCCCCAGTGATATTCCCTGGCCGTTGAATATGCGCTGGCCCATTGCACTCTGGAACGGCCTGTTTGCCCCCAGCGCCCCGTACGCGGCCAAACCCGGCCAGGATGCGCAATGGAATCGCGGCGCCTATATCGTCCAGGGGCCCGGCCACTGCGGCAGTTGCCACACACCACGCGGCCTGGCCTTCAATGAAAAAGCCCTGGATGAGTCCGGCACCCCGTTCCTCGCCGGTGCCCTGCTCGACGGCTGGTATGCACCCAGCCTGCGCCAGGACCCCAACACCGGGTTGGGCCGCTGGAGCGAGCCTGAGATCGTGCAGTTCCTCAAGACCGGTCGCAACCGGCATGCCGTGGTATATGGCTCGATGACCGAGGCGTTCAATAACTCCACCCAGTTCATGAACGACGAGGACCTGGCAGCCATCGCCCATTACCTCAAGTCACTGCCCGGCGACCCGCAGCGTGACGGCACGCCCTGGCAATACCAGAACGCCGCCGTCGACACCCGCCCCGGCGCCCACACCTACGCCACCCGCTGCGCTTCCTGCCACGGCGCGGACGGCAAGGGCCAGCCCGAGTGGATGCCGCCCCTGGCCGGTGCTACCTCGGCGTTGGCAACGGAAAGTGCCTCAGCGATCAACATCACCCTCAACGGCTCACAACGGGTCGTGACCGCCGGCATGCCGGACGCGTACCGCATGCCGGCGTTTCGTGAGCAGTTGTCGGACGCAGAAATCGCCGAAGTGCTGAGTTACGTGCGTAGTACCTGGGGCAATCATGGCGGCGCGATTGAAGCATCAGCGGTGAACAAGCTGCGCGGACACACCGATCCGGCCAGCAGCAGCCCGATCATCCTCCACATGCGCTGACCACTGTAGTGAGCGGGCTTGCCCCGCGCTGGGCGGCGCAGCCGCCCTAAAACCAGACACCTCGGTCTCTCTGAAACACCGCAGCGTCCTTGTTGGGGCGGCTACGCCCCCCAGCGCGGGGCAAGCCCGCTCACTACAAAGTCAGCTAGCGCATTAGAGGCGCCTTCCGATAGTTCCCGATTTATCCTGTTTTTGACGTTTTTTTCTCATTCCCGGCTCTACATTGCCGCGCCTCAATATGAAAATGATTCCTATTGGTTTAGTCTCGACCGATTTCTCGCGTATCTCTCGCGCAGCCATCAGACCCGGAGTGTTCACCGCATGACCAGTCGCCTTCCTTCGTTCGTCAAAAAAGCCCTGCTTGCCACTGCCCTGGTCAGTGCCGGGCATGTGTATGCCGCCAGCGAGTCAGTCGGCCTGGTGGTGTACAACGCCCAGCACGAAAGCCTCACCAAGGCCTGGGTCGAAGGCTTCACCCAGGAAACCGGGATTCCGGTGACGATCCGCAATGGCGATGACACGGAGATGGGCAACCAGATCGTGCAGGAAGGCGCCGCCTCCCCGGCAGATGTGTTCCTCACCGAAAACTCCCCGGCCATGGTCCTGGTGGACAACGCCGGCCTGTTCGCGCCGGTAGCACCGGCCACCCTGGAACAGGTTGACCCTGCCTACCGTCCGGCTCACGGCAAATGGCTGGGGATTGCCGCACGCTCCACGGTGTTTGTGTACAACCCGAGCAAACTGAAAGACGCCGACCTGCCCAAATCGCTGATGGACCTGGCCTCGCCAAGCTGGAAAGGCCGTTGGGCCGCCTCGCCGGCCGGTGCCGACTTCCAGGCCATCGTCGCCGCCGTGCTGGAACTCAAGGGCGAAGCCGCCACCCTCGACTGGCTCAAGGCAATGAAGGCCAACGCGAGCATCTACCGTGGCAACAGCGCCGTGCTCAAAGCCGTCAATGCAGGCCAGGTCGACAGCGGCGTGATCTATCACTATTACAGCTTCGTCGATCAGTCCAAGACCGGTGAAAACAGCAAGAACACCCAGTTGCACTACTTCAAGCATCAGGATCCGGGCGCGTTCGTGAGCATCTCCGGTGGCGGCGTATTGGCCTCCAGCAAACATAAAGAACAGGCACAAGCCTTCCTGAAGTGGATCACCGGCAAAGACGGCCAGGCGATTCTCAAGGACGGCAACTCGTTCGAATACGCGGTGGGCCTGAACGCCCAGTCCAACCCCAAGCTGACCCCGCTGGCGCAATTGGATGCACCGAAGGTCGACGCGTCCAAGCTCAACAGCAAAAAAGCGGTCGAGCTGATGACCCAGGCCGGACTGCTCTGATTGTTGCCTGAACCTTCCCTGACCGGCATCGCCCACGCGTCGCCGCGCAAACGCTTCCACGGCCTGTTCAAAAGCCGTGGCGGCACGTGGGTCACCAGTTTGTCGGTACTGGTTTCGCTGCTGGCCCTGCTGCCGATCGCGTTTGTGATCGGCGTGTCGTGGCAAATTGGCTGGGCGCAGATCGAAGCGCTAGTGTGGCGCCCGCGTGTGGGCGAACTGTTGCTCAACACCGTATTGCTGGTGCTGTTCACCTTACCGTTGTGCATGGCGCTGGGCATTGCGCTGGCATGGCTGACCGAGCGCAGCAACCTGCCGGGGCGGCGCGCCTGGTCGTTGTTGGCCGTAGCGCCGCTGGCGGTGCCGGCGTTTGTGCACAGTTACGCCTGGGTCAGCCTGGTGCCGTCGATCCACGGCTTGCCGGCAGGCGTGCTGGTGTCGGTGATTGCCTACTTCCCGTTTTTGTACTTGCCGGTGGCGGCGACGTTGCGCCGGCTTGATCCGGCCATCGAAGACGTGGCCGAGTCCATGGGTCTCAAGCCCTGGGCGGTGTTCTGGCGGGTGGTGCTGCCACAACTGCGCCTGGCGATCTGCGGCGGCGCGCTGCTGGTGGGCCTGCACCTGCTGGCCGAATATGGCCTGTACGCGATGATCCGCTTCGACACCTTCACCACGGCCATTTTCGATCAGTTCAAATCCACCTTTAACGGCCCGGCGGCGAACATGCTGGCTGCGGTGTTGGCGTTGTGCTGCCTGGCGATGCTGACCGTCGAATCCGCCGCACGCGGGCATGCGCGCTATGCGCGGGTCGGTTCCGGCAGCGCCCGCGAACAGCGCACCGTCACACTGGGCGCGACCACCACCCTGCTCGCCCTGGCCTTGCAGGTCGCCACCTGCGCACTGGCCCTGGGCGTTCCGCTGGTCACCCTGGGCAAATGGCTGATCGCCGGTGGCAGCGAGGTCTGGCAGCTCGGCGAACTGTTGCCGGCACTGGAGCAGACCGTGCTGCTGGGGATTGCCGGGGCGCTGTTGACCACGTGCGCGGCGGTACCGATCGCGTGGCTGTCGATCCGTGCGCCGGGGCGCTTGCAGCGCATTCTGGAGGGCTGCAATTACATCACCAGTTCGCTGCCGGGTATCGTCGTCGCGCTGGCCCTGGTCACGGTGACCATCCACTTTGCCCGGCCGATCTACCAGACCACGATCACCGTGCTGCTCGCCTACTTGCTGATGTTCCTGCCACGGGCGCTGGTGAGTCTGCGCGCCGGTATCGCCCAGGCGCCGGTAGAGCTGGAAAACATGGCACGCAGCCTCGGCCGTTCGCCGGGCCGCGCCTTGTGGCTGATCACCATGCGCCTGGCCGCCCCCGCAGCCGCGGCGGGGGCTGCGTTGGTGTTCCTGGCGATCACCAATGAACTGACGGCGACGCTGTTGTTGGCCCCCAACGGCACGCGCACCCTGGCCACCGGGTTCTGGGCAATGACCAGCGAAATCGATTACGCCGCCGCGGCGCCCTATGCGCTGATCATGATCCTGCTCTCACTGCCGTTGACCGGCCTTCTCTACCACCAATCCAAACGCACGGCAGGCCGATGAACGCCCTCGAACTCCACGCCCTCTGCAAGACCTTCGGCATCCAGCGTGCCCTGGCGGACGTCAGCCTGTCGGTGCCCACGGGCAGCCGCACAGTGATCGTCGGGCCGTCCGGTTCCGGCAAGACCACCTTGCTGCGCATGATCGCAGGCTTTGAATTCCCCGACACCGGCCGCCTGACCCTCAACGGCCAGACCCTGGTGGACGCCACCCACGCCGTACCGGCGCACCAGCGCCAGATCGGCTACGTGCCGCAAGACGGCGCGCTGTTCCCGCACATGACCGTGGCCGACAACATCGGCTTCGGCCTGGCGACCAAAGGTGAGGCCCGCGACACCCGCATCGCCGAGCTGATGGACAGCGTGGCCCTGGACGCCAACATGGCCCGGCGCTGGCCCCACGAGTTGTCCGGCGGCCAGCAGCAGCGTGTCGCCCTGGCCCGTGCATTGGCGCAACAGCCACGGCTGATGCTGCTGGACGAGCCGTTTTCGGCACTGGACACCGGCTTGCGCTCAGCCATGCGCAAGATGGTTGCACGCCTTCTGAGCGACGCCGGCATCACCACCATTCTGGTGACCCACGACCAAAGTGAGGCGCTGTCGTTTGCCGACCAACTGGCGGTGATGCGCCAGGGCCGCCTGGTGCAATCGGGCCACCCGATGGACCTGTACCAATACCCGGTCGATGAGCAAACCGCGTTGTTCCTCGGTGAAGCGGTGGTGCTGCCCGCCAGGGTAGAAGGCGGCTGGGCGCATTGCGGCCTGGGGCGCGTGCCGGTCGACAACCCGTCCCTGCACGACACCACACGGATCATGCTGCGCCCGGAGCAGCTGCAGTTGAGCACCAGCGGTGATGCCGGTTGCCGTGGCGTGGTGACCGAGCGCGAATTCGGCGGCAATACCTGCACCCTGACCGTGGTATTGCACCCCGATGAGGACGAACCGGGCCAGGCGATCCTGGTGCGCAGTTCGGGCTTGCAGGCGCCGCCGACCGGCACTGAGGTGCACCTCACCACGATCGGCATGGCACATATCCTGAAAAAAGACGCGGCGCTCAGTCTCAGCTGAGTTTCGGGGCTTATCTTCGAGGCCCGATATCACCTAGGAAGAACAAGCGCGGGCTGTGTATCACGGTGTGGCTGGCGACGTAACGTTCGCCCAACGCTTTTTTCGTGCGGATGTTGCCAGGCATAACTAAAAGTCCATAATGGACAAAATAGTTTATGCGGAGATATCCATGTCCAGCACGCCTCTCGTGATCAACCAGGGCCAGGCCCGTGAACTGCTCGCACAAGTCGATGTGCCGCGCATCCTGCACCAGCTGTTTCGCGACCTGGCCGCTGGGCAAGCGGTGCAGCCCGCGCAACAGTGGGTAGAGTTCCCGCACGGCGCGGGTGACTTCATCAATTACCTGGGCGTGCTGGCCGCCGAAGAGGTGTACGGCGTCAAGACTTCACCGTATATCGTGCGCGAGCAAGGGCCATTGGTGACGGCTTGGACATTGCTGATGTCGATGCACACCGGGCAGCCGCTGCTGCTGTGCGACGCGGCAGAACTGACCACCGCCCGCACCGCCGCCACGACAGCACTGGCCGTGGATGCCCTGGCGCCCGCGGCAGCCCGACGCCTGGCGATTATCGGCAGCGGCAAGGTCGCCCAGGCGCACCTGCACTACGTGCAGCACCTGCGAGGCTGGCAAAGCATCCGCATGTATTCGCCAAGCCTTGGCAGTGCCGGCGTTGAAACCCTCGCGCAGCTCAAGGCGCTGGACCCGCGCCTGAGTCTGGCCCGATCCTGCGACGAGGCCCTGCAAGACGCCGACGTTATCCTGCTGTGCACCTCGTCGGCCGGTCCGGTGATCGATCCATCGCACCTGAGTAAACCGGCGCTGATCACCTCCATCAGCACCAACGCCCCCCGTGCCCATGAAGTACCGCCCCAGTGCCTGAACGCCATGCATGTATTCTGCGACTATCGCCAGACCACGCCGGACGCGGCCGGCGAAATGCTGATTGCTGCCGAGCAGCACGGCTGGGATAAACGCGCCGTGGTCGGCGACCTGCCCGAGTTGCTCAGCGACAGGGCACAGCGTCCGGACTACGATCGCCACGTTTTTTTCCGCTCCATCGGGCTGGGCCTGGAAGATGTGGCACTGGCCAATGCCCTCTACCAGATCCAGCGCTGAATCCCATTCAAGGAGATGTTCATGAGCCATGCAGACTTCATCATCATCGGCGGCGGCATTGCGGGTGCGTCCACGGGTTTCTGGCTGTCGCCGCACGGCAAGGTGTTGGTGCTGGAGCGTGAAAACCACCCGGCCTATCACTCCACCGGGCGCTCGGCGGCGCTCTACACCGCCGCTTATGGTACGTCGCAAGTGCGTGCGCTGACCCTGGCCAGCCGGGCGTTTTTCGATAACCCGCCCGCAGGTTTCTGTGAGCACCCGTTGCTCACGCCACGGGGTGAGTTGACCGTCGACTTCAACAATGACCCCGCCGAATTGAACGCCCAATACCTGAGCGCCAAGGCCACGGTGCCGCAGGTCGAACAGTTGAGTGCCGACGAGGCTTGCGCACGCTTGCCGATCCTGCGCCGCGAAAAAGTCCATGGTGCGATCTATGATCCGACGGCCAGCGACATCGACACCGACGCCCTGCACCAAGGCTATTTGCGCGGCATCCGCCGCAATCAGGGCGAAGTGCACACCGACAGCCACGTGCTGGGCCTGAGCCGCGATGCCGACGGCCTGTGGCAGGTGCGTACCCAGCACGCGACCTTCACCGCCCCGGTTATCATCAATGCCGCCGGGGCCTGGGCCGACTCCATCGGCGCGCTGGCGGGCGCCGCGTCCATCGGCCTGCAACCCAAGCGCCGCTCGGCGTTTATCTTCGCCGGGCCTGAGGGCGTCGACAGCCATGCCTGGCCGATGCTGGTGGCCCTCGACGAAGCTTTCTACATCAAGCCCGATGCCGGCATGTTCCTCGGTTCACCGGCCAATGCCGACCCGGTGGAACCCCAGGATGTGCAGCCCGAAGAACTGGACATCGCCATGGGCATCTACCAGATCGAAGAAGCCACCACCCTGACCATCCGCCGCCCCACCCGCACCTGGGCTGGCCTGCGCAGCTTTGTGCCGGATGGTAATTTGCTGTCGGGCTTCGATACCCGCGTGCCCGGGCTGTTCTGGGTCGCGGCGCAAGGCGGCTATGGCATCCAGACCTCGCCCGCCATGGGCCAGGCCAGCGCCGCCCTGGCACGCGGCGCCCCATTGCCCGAGCACCTGACGCGGTTCGGCCTGGACGCTGGTATGCTCTCCCCCGTCCGCCTGGAGCCCCATTGATGAACACCGCTGAACACGACAAGGTCATGCAGAACTTCCGTGCGATCGCCGATGCGATCGCCACGTTGTTCTTTCCCCATGCGGAAGTGGTGCTGCATGACTTGCGCACGCAAACCGTCGACTACATCGCCAATAACCTGTCGAAACGAGCCATTGGCGATGACTCCTCGCTGGAGGACATGCTCAGCGATGACGTCAGCGAAGTGAATATCGGCCCTTACGAAAAGCTCAATTGGGACGGTCAGAAAATTCGTAGCCTGAGTACCGTGTTGCACGACCACCAGGGCCATCGCCTCGCGGTACTGTGCATCAACCTGAATATTTCACTGTTCGAAAACGCCAAAGCAGCGCTGGACCTGTTCCTGTCGCCCAGCAAGCTGATCCCCCAGCCGGACTCGCTGTTTCGCGATGACTGGCAGGAACGCATCAACACGTTCCTGCACGCCTGGATGCGTGAACGCCAACTGAGCCTGAACCTGCTGACCCGTGACCACAAACGCGAACTGGTACTGGCGCTGCATGCCGAGGGCGCATTCAAGGGCAAGAGCGCCTCCAACTATGTGGCCAATGTGCTGGGCATGGGCCGGGCGACCGTCTACAAACACCTGAAAGAACTGAAGTTGTAGTGAGCGGGCTTGCCCTGATGCCAGTCAGTTAAGGCTTAACGCTGTCACGGTGGGAGGGGGCTTGCTCCCGATAGCGGTGTGTCAGTCACGGCTTCTGAACCTGACACGCCGCTATCGGGAGCAAGCCCCCTCCCACAGGTTATCCATCGTCTGCTCTATCGCTTAACTGACAGAAATTAGGACAAGCCCGCAGTTGGGACCAGGGTTATCAATCGCCGTAGATGTCGGACTTGAAGTACTGCTGGGAAATCTTCTGGTACTCGCCGCTCGCGCGGATGCCGTCAATCGCGGCGTTCAGCTCACTGACCAACGCCGTGTTGCCCTTGCGCACCGCGATACCGGCGCCCTCGCCCACGTACTTGGGGTCCTTTAGCTCCGGGCCGACAAAGGCATAGCCCTTGCCACGCGGCATCGACAGGAAGTCGCTGAGGGGGATGGTGTCGGCGAAAATCGCATCCAGGCGGCCTGCGGCCAGGTCCATGTAGATCTCTTCATTGTTGCTGTAGCGCTTGACGTTGATCCCTTGGGGCTCAAACACCTCGGTGGCATAGCGGTCGGTGGTCGTGGCGCGTTGCACGCCGACGGTCTTGCCCTTGAGGCTCGCGTACTGATCGTCCACCACCGCTCCCTCCTTCATCACCAGCCGCGAGCCGGTGAAGTAATACTTGTGGGTGAAATCCACCGACTTCCTGCGGTCTTCGTTGATGGTCATGGACGACAAGGCCATGTCGATTTTCTTCACCTTGAGGGAAGGAATCAGCCCGTCGAACTCACCCTCTACCCACACGCACTTGGCTTGCATCTGCGCGCATAACGCGTTGCCGATGTCGTAGTCGAACCCGACGATCTTGCCTTCCTGGGTCTTGGAAGCGAACGGTGGATAGGCCGCTTCAATGCCGATGCGCAGGGTTTTCTCGGCGGCCAGCAGATGGCTGGAGGCGATCAAACCCAAGGTCAAGGCTGTGATGAGCGCGCGTTTCTTCATGGTCGTGTTCTCGCAAGTTGTTGTTGGTTTGGCAAGCGTGAAGAACGAGGTGACGCTACTTTTTGTACTTATAATTCCATACTGGACTTTTATGTATTAACCGTCAATCACACCTCGATGTTGCCGCCCCCCATGACTTTTTTGCACAACGCAGTGGTGTTTTTGAGCGTTTTGCTCTGATTTATGCGTGCCTATACTCGGCTCAGCCACCCGGTCGCGCCGGGGGCCAGTCCCCACAACAATAATTAAGGACAGCCACCATGACCCAGCCCTTCCTGGCCGCTCGGGATTTTCTCCTCGCTCACCGCACTGACCACGCCACCGCTGTCCGCGATTTTCGCTGGCCGCAGCTGGACGCATTCAACTGGGCCTTGGATTACTTCGATGCCATGGCTGAGGGCAATTCGGCCGATGCGCTGTGGATCGTCGAAGAAGACGGCAGTGAGCAGCGCTACAGCTTCCAGCAACTGTCGGCACGCTCCAACCAGGTCGCCAACCACCTGCGTGCCCTCGGAGTGCGGCGTGGTGAGCGCATCCTGTTGATGCTCGGCAATGATGTGGCGCTGTGGGAAACCATGCTCGCCGCCTTCAAGCTCGGCGCCGTGGTCATCCCCGCCACGGCGCTGTTGAACCCCGATGACCTGCGCGACCGCATCGAGCGCGGGCAAGTACGCCATCTGGTGGTCGGCCAGGCACATATCAGCAAGTTCACCGGCCTGGCTGACGGCTGTAATCGTATCTGTGTCGGCTCGCCACCCTCCGGTTGGGTCGCCCACAGTGCCGCCTTCGAATATCCCGAGGCGTTCCAAGCCGACGGCAGCACCCAGGCCATCGACCCGATGCTGCTGTACTTCACCTCCGGCACCACCTCGAAACCCAAAATGGTGTTGCACAGTCACCAGAGCTATCCGGTGGGCCACCTGTCGACTATGTACTGGATCGGCCTGCAGCCAGGCGACCTGCACCTGAATATCTCCTCGCCGGGCTGGGCCAAGCATGCCTGGAGCTGCCTCTTCGCCCCCTGGAATGCCGGTGCCTGCATCTTTATTCATAACGTGGCGCGATTCAGCGCACCGGCCCTGCTCGGCGCGCTGGAACGCTACGGCGTGACCAGCCTGTGCGCACCGCCCACGGTGTGGCGCATGCTGATCCAGGAAGACCTGGCCGCCTACAAGCCACGCTTGAACCTGCGTGAACTGGTGGGCGCCGGCGAGCCGCTGAACCCGGAAATCATCGAGCAGATCCAGCTGGCCTGGGGGCTGCCGCTGCGCGACGGTTTTGGCCAATCGGAAACCACCGCCCTGGTGGGCAACACACCCGGTCAGGTGCTCAAGCCAGGCTCCATGGGCCGCCCATTACCGGGTTACCAAGTGGCGCTGCTCGATCCCGACGGCCGGCCCGGCACCGAGGGAGAAGTCGCCTTGCCCCTGGCGGTACGCCCGCTCGGCTTGATGCTCGGCTACGAAGACAGCCCGGAAAAAACCGCAGAAGTGATGCGCGACGGCTACTACCGCACCGGCGACACCGCACAGATCGACGCCGACGGTTACATCACGTTCGTGGGGCGCGCCGACGATGTGTTCAAAGCCTCCGACTATCGCATCAGCCCTTTCGAACTGGAAAGCGCACTGATCGAACACCCGGCCGTGATGGAAGTGGCCGTGGTGCCGAGCCCCGACCCGTTGCGCCTGGCCGTGCCCAAGGCATTCCTGATCCTGGCCCATGACAGCGTCGGCGACGCCGAGTTGGCCCGCCACATCCTGGCTTTCGCCCGTGAACAATTGGCGCCCTACAAGCGGGTGCGGCGTATCGAGTTCGTCAGCGAGCTGCCCAAGACCATTTCCGGCAAGATCCGCCGCGTGGAACTGCGCCAGATGGAAGTGCTGCGTCGCCAGGGTGATACACGAGGTGAACACGAGCACTTCGAGGAAGACTTTGTGCAGCCACAGGGCTGAAAAAAGCCACAGGGACGACGCTACGGCATTGGCCGCGATTGCATTGGGTGCCCCTCTAGGCCCAGCTAATCGCGACCCCAGCCAGGTAGAGGCCCACGCCGAAGACGGCATGGCTGACCAAACTGCGCAAGCGGTTCTTGCCCGGCGTCGGCGTCCTGGAGGATGCGAATCCCGCCCCCATGGCGGGCTGTATCACACACAGTGGTACAGCCACTGTGACCACGCCCCACGCGAATGCCGGCAGGAAGGTGGGTTGCTGCAGCCAGTCAACACCTTGAATCCACACCAGCAACACGGCAAACACAACGCCTGTGACGTAGTGCGCAATCCAGCCCAGAGCGACTTCACCTCGCACGGGCATCGCTTGCCCAATGCTGCGATGAGCGAACTGCCCTCGGCAGGCATGCCCGACCCAGCGTCCAACCAGCGCGAAATTCAGCGTTGGAACGCCAAAGGCTTTCAGGATCAACATCCACACATCCATCACCACCGTAGCGCCGGCGCCCAACAAAACAACCTGTGCAGCCATCTCCAGCGATGCCATATCCACCTCTTGTCCATGGACCGATTAAACATGCGCAGGCATCATAGAAGTTGAAGTCAACTTCAAGTCAATGGTCTATCAATGGATATCACTGAGGTCGTCAAGCGCACGGGCATTCCTGCCCACACCTTGCGTTTCTATGAGAAGAAAGGCTTGATCACGGCAATCAGCCCACCCGGCGCTCGCCGCCAGTTTGCCGCAGCAGTGGTCGAGCAATTGGCGGTGATTGCACTCGGGCAAGCGGGAGGCCTCTCACTGGACGAGATACAGGCCATGCTGCCCGCCAGTGGTCAGGTGACCGTGGACAGAGCGGTGCTGTTGGCCAAGGCCGATGAGCTTGATGCGACGGTCAAGCAACTGCAGGCCATGAGCAAGGGCTTGCGGCATGCCGCCGCATGCTCTGCCCCCAGCCACGCGCAATGCCCGAATTTTCGCCGGTTACTCAACATTGCCGCAGCGGGAGCCTTCAAGCGCTCCAGGCACAAGGCCGGCCCTGCGGATAGCCTCATGCACCGCTGACGGCATGCCTTACCAAAACCAATAAGGCAGGAATTTGGGAGTCGGCTCATTGGCCAACTCCAAATGGTAAGTAATGGAATTAAAGAAAAACAAATCCAGCAGGAGAAAGGCGGCGGCACCAAAGCAGAAAACCACGAACTCGCGATGTGGGTAGGTGCGCAGGCGCGACTCCATCCAGGGCCGAAGTGCAGCGAGGGCAATCAAGCCAACGGACGCACCAAGATAATTGGGATG
Organism: Pseudomonas palleroniana; assembly: GCF_022836895.1. Taxonomy (NCBI): domain Bacteria; kingdom Pseudomonadati; phylum Pseudomonadota; class Gammaproteobacteria; order Pseudomonadales; family Pseudomonadaceae; genus Pseudomonas; species Pseudomonas palleroniana. The sequence continues at coordinate 4,419,798 of NZ_CP092411.1, forward strand.
AAGGGGCGTCTGGGCATATAAACCATGAACCCAAGCCAGCAATAGCATGCCCAGCCCGATCACCGGCAAGTTCAAGCAAAACTTCAACAACTTTTGCCGCGTCCTTGCAAATAGCTGGCTACGTTCTACAAAAATATAAGCGGCCAACAATGAAATAGCGGGTGTGATCGACAGTATATAACGCGCCTTCTTCGAACTGGGGATCGTGAACAGCACGAGCACCACCAAGAACCAGCCGGTGAGATACAACAGCATGTCTGTCGACGGGTGAGGTGTATCGGCAAAAAACTGCTTGCCCTTCTTGATAATGACGCCCACAGCAATTAAAGCGGTGACGCCATAGGTCAACAGGCCCGCCGAAAAATAGAAGTAGTAACGGGGAGCGTGATCACTGCCAAAGCGTCCCAGTCCCTGCATGACCAGCACCTCATGCAGGAAAGCCTCGCCGCCTTGTAAATAGGCCGCCCACGCGAGTATGGCAACCCCCAAGGTCAGCACCACGCCAGCCAGCAAGGAAAACACCACCAGCATGCGCCACTGTCGGCTCAGCAGATAGTAAGAGGCGACCACACTGGCCGGACCAATCAGGCCAATCGGGCCACGAAACGCAAAGCCCAGCGCAAGAACCGCGAGAACCAGCAGCAAGCGCAAACGTTGCTTGTACATCTCTCCCGTATAAGCCAGGTAAAAACACATCACCGTAAACAGTGCCGGGTAGACATCCAGCGCCAAGGAATTCACACCGTCCAGGAAAGACCAGGTGAACAGCGCAAACACGACACCGTATGCACCCCATTTCTTTTCATGCAGTGCTCCCAACTTGTAAATGAACACCAGCATCAAGGCGGCGGCTATACAAAAGGGAACGCCCATCGAAAGAATCGAGATGCGCCCAAATGGCAGGGAGACCAGATAGACAAGTAATGTATTGAAGACCGTATAGTCAGGATAGGGCTGCAGATCATCCGCAATAGGAAACAGGGTGACGCCGTACTGCAGCATATATTCGGCAAAATCGACAAAGCGCGTGGTGTAGTTGAGTACCGCAGGCTTGTACTGCAATACCGCCAAGACCACAAAAGCCATGATGAAGATAAATGAGCACGGCTTTTTTAAAGCCACTTCCCTTAGTTTGTCCACACCGTTCCATCGCCCCCAGAAAACGCGCAAATTAGCACTTTGTTTTTTGGGTAATCCAGACGCTAAAAGTAAAGAGTTGTTAAAAACCGTACCTCGTCTCGAGAGCATTGGCCAGCCGGGCTACGGCTGGCCAAATCACACCTAAACCCAGCCGCCATCCACGATAAAGTTCTGCGCGGAGCACATCGCGGACACATCAGACGCCAGAAACAGCGCCATATCGGCAATATGCTGAGGCCCGACAGACCCCGGCAAGCACTGGCTGCGGCTGATCAACTCGCGGGCCGCATCATCTACCCACATCGCCAACTGTTTTTCGGTCATCACCCAGCCGGGCACCAGTGTATTGACGCGGATACGGCTTGGCCCCAGCTCCCGCGCCAATGCGCGGGTCATGCCATGGGCGGCGGCCTTGCTGGCGGCGTATACGGGGTAGCCGGCGGACGCCATCATCCAACCGACCGAGCCCAGGTTGATGATCGAGCCGCCGCCGGCGCTTTTCATCATCGGCACCACGGCCTTGGCGGCAAAAAAGGCGTGCTTGAGGTTGACCGAGATCAGCTTGTCGAAGGTTTGCGAATCCACCTCGTCCAACGTGTGGCGCACGTCATTGGCTGCATTGTTGATCAGTACGCTGATCGGCCCCAGGGAATGCTCGAAACGCCCGATGGCGGCCTTATAGGCGATTTCATCGGTGATGTCGCAGCAGACGAACTCTACCCTGTGCCCGTTTGAGTTCAGCAGTGCCGCCAGGCGCTCGCCCTGGCTTTGCGCGCGGTCCACAAAGGCCACCTTGGCGCCTTGGGCGGCGAAGGCACGCACCATGAATTCGCCGATGCCTGACGCGCCTCCGGAGATCAGTACGGTCTTGCCTTCAAGGTCGGGATAAACAGCCTGTGCAGTACTCATATAACGGTTGCCTCGATCAATTAGTCTTATTTTATTTTACGAAACCGGCTTTAAAGGCTATAAATTCGCTGTCACAGCGACAAATATCGCACATTAGTAGAACTATTCCACTCAAAACAACAAAAGGAAGTTCGATCATGAAGCACCCTCGATACCTGCTTTCGGGTCTCGCCATGTCCCTGCTGATTGCCAGCGGCGGCGCCCAGGCGGCAGGGCTCAGCAGCGAGCACAAACCGTTCGGTAAAACCAACGACGGCACGCCCGTCGAACAGTACATCCTGCGCAACAGCCATGGCATGCAAGCCACGGTGATTACCTACGGCGGCGTGTTGCAGTCGCTGAAGGTGCCGGACAAACACGGCAAGGTCGACGACGTGGTGCTCGGCTTCGATGATGTGCAGGGTTACCAAGCCGGCACGGCGTTTTTCGGCGCGACCATCGGACGCTTCGGCAATCGGCTCGCCGGCGGTGCCTTTGAACTCGATGGCAAACGCTATCAGGTGCCGCTCAACGACGGTCCCAATTCGCTGCACGGCGGCGCCCAGGGTTTCGACAAGCAGGTGTGGCAAGCCAAGCCGGTCAACGGCAAGGATTCGGTCGGCGTCACCCTCACCTACTTGTCCAAGGACGGCGAGATGGGCTTCCCGGGCAACCTGAAAACCGAGGTCACCTACAGCCTCAACGATAACAACGAACTGCACATCGACTACAAGGCCAGCACCGACAAACCCACCGTGCTCAACCTGACCAACCACAGTTACTTCAACCTCGCCGGCGCAGGTAACGGCGACATCCTCAAGCAAGTCGCGACCTTGCATGCCAGCCACTACACCCCGGTGAATGCCACCTTGATTCCTACCGGCGAACTTGCGCCCGTTCAGGGCACGCCGATGGACTTCCTCAAACCCACCGCCATCGGCCAACACATCAAGGATGATCACCCGCAACTGAAATTCGCCGAGCCGAAACAAGGCGGGTTCGACTTCAACTGGGCACTGGATAGCAAAGGTGATGTGAAGCAACTGGCGGCCGAGGTGCATGACCCTGAGTCCGGGCGGCGGTTGCAGCTCTACACCACGGAGCCTGGAGTGCAGTTCTATACCAGCAACTTCCTCGACGGCACAGTGAAGGGTAAAGGCGGCAAGCCGTACCTGCACTGGGGCGGGTTCACCCTGGAAACCCAACACTTCCCGGACGCGCCCAATCAACCGAAGTTTGCCTCGACCCGCCTGAACCCTGGGCAGACCTACACCCAGAGCACCGTCTTCAAATTCACTACCGACTAAAACTGTGGGAGGGGCTTGCTCCTCCCACATTTGCTCCTCACATGGCTTGGATCAGCGCTGGCCAACAGCACCGAGGATCACACCGTCTTCAAACTCACCACTGATTAAAACTGTGGGAGGGGGCTTGCTCCCGATGACGGTGGGTCAGTTGTTACATCCGGTGCTGCACCACTGCTATCGGGAGCAAGTCGAATCGTCGCACCGCCCCTCCCACACTTGCTCTTCACATGGCTTGGATCAGCGTTGTTTCATGCGGTCGATGACCACGGCCAGCAGCAGGATGGACCCTCGGATCACATATTGATAAAACGTGTCGATGTTTTTCAGGTTCATCGCATTCTCAATGATCGCCAGAATCAGCACCCCGGCAATCACATGTCGGATCATGCCGATACCACCACTCAACGACACCCCGCCCAGCACACACGCCGAGATCACCGTCAGTTCGAACCCCTGGCCGATCATCGGTTGGCCGGAGGTCATGCGCGAGGCCAGGATCACGCCGGCCAGGGCGCCAATCACGCCGTGTACGGCGAAGATCAGGATCTTGGTGCGATCAACGTTCACTCCCGCCAACAACGCCGCTTCCGGGTTGCCGCCGATGGCCATGGTGTTGCGCCCATAGGTGGTGTAGTTGAGCAGCCAGCCGAAGAACAGGAAGCACAGGATGGTGATCAGGATCGGCACCGGCACGCCGAACAACTGGCCGTTACCGAACACAAAGAATTGATCCTGGGATACGCCCACCGCCTTGCCATCGGCAAAGATATAAGCCAGGCCCCGCACGATCTGCATGGTCGCCAACGTGGTGATCAACGCGTTGACCCGCAGCTTGGCGATCACGATCCCGTTGATCAGCCCGACGACCAGGCCCATCACCAGCGCCGCCCCGATGCCCAGCATCACGCTGTCGGTATCGCGCATGACGATGGCCGCCACCACCCCGGCGCAGGCGATCACCGAGCCCACCGACAGGTCGAAGTGCCCCGACGCCAGGCAGAACAGCATGGTGCACGCGGCGATGCCCACGGTGGAAATTGCCAGGCCCAACCCGCGCATGTTCAGCGGCGAGAGGAAGTTATCGACCAGCAAGGCGCACAGCACAAAGATGCCCACCGCCGCCAGCAGCATCGCCCAGTTGTCGAGCAGTGCACGGATATCCAAGGGTTTGCGTGCCGTTGGCAACGCGTTGTTTTGAGTGGTCATGGTGTTCTCTCAGTTCGCCAGGCCGCGCGGCAGGGCCAGCTGCAGCAGGTTGGATTCAGTCGCGTGTTCGCGGATTTGTTCGCCGCGCATGGCGCCTTCGCACAGCACCAGGATGCGATCGGAGATGCCCATGACTTCCATCAAGTCGCTGGACACCACAATCACCGCGATGCCCTGGGCCGCAAGGTTATGGATGATCTGGTAAATCTCGGCCTTGGCGCCGATATCGATACCGCGCGTGGGCTCATCCAGCAGCAGCACTTTCATCGGCATCGACAGCCAGCGACCCAGGATCGCCTTCTGCTGGTTGCCGCCGGAGAGGTACAGGATTTTCTGCGCCGCATTCGGCGTCTTGACCTTCATCGCCTTGATCTGCTGGTCGGCGTTGCCTTTTTCCCAACCCTCGCGCAGTAACCAGCCAAACCTCGAATGCGCACCACGGGCACTGATATTGATGTTCTCGGCCACGCTGGACAGCGGGATGATGCCTTCCTTCTTGCGATCCTCCGGGCACAGCAACACCCCGGCGGCAATCGCGTCGCGAGGCGAGCGCAACGGCAATGGCTCACCACAGAGTTCCAGCGTGCCGGCGCTGGCACGTTCCAGGCCGCTGAGCAGCCGCAACAGCTCGGTGCGCCCGGCCCCGACCAGCCCGAACAACCCAAGAATCTCGCCTTTGCGCACCTCAAAACTGATCGGCTCGCGCAAGCCCGGGCCAAGCAGGCCGTCGACCTTGAGCGCCACCGCGCCCTGTTCGCGCGCACGGTAGTCGTAGATATCCTGGATATCGCGACCGACCATGCAGGTCACCAACTGGTCGTGGGTCAGAGCGCGCATGTCGTCGAAGGTGCGCACGAAGCGGCCGTCCTTGAACACGGTCACCGCATCGCAAATACGGAACACCTCTTCCATGCGATGGGACACGTACAGCACCACTTTGCCCTCATCGCGCAAGCGCGCAATGATCGCCATCAAGCGGTCGATCTCCCGCGCCGACAGGCTGCTGGTCGGCTCGTCAAAGGCAATCACATGGGCGCCACGGGACAGTGCCTTGGCGATTTCCACCAGTTGGCGCTGGCCGAGCGACAGGCGTCCTAGCTTTTCGTCCGGGTCGATTTCATCGGCCAGGCCCTTGAGGCACGCCAGCGCCTGCTTGCGCAGTTGGCTTCGATTGACCACGCCAAAGCGCGTCGGCAAGTGCCCCAGGAACAGGTTCTCGGCCACGCTCATTTCCGGCACCAGGTGCAACTCCTGGTGGATCACCGCGACACCGCTGGCAATGCTGTCGGCGGCGCATTTGAAGGCCATGGTCTGCTCGCCGATCTGCACCGTGCCGCTGCTCGGAATATAGGCGCCGCCCAGGATCTTCAACAGCGTCGACTTGCCCGCGCCATTCTCGCCCATCAAGGCGTGCACCTGCCCCGGGTGGGCGGTGAAGCAGATGCCGTCCAGCGCCTTGACCCCGGGAAAGGTCTTGCCGATACCGTCAAACCGCAGGGCCGCAGCCATCATTTCCACAGTCCGATCTTGGTCAGTTCGTCCTTGAAGTTCGCACGGGTGATCAGCGTCACTTCGTCCATGGCGGTGTACTTAGGCGGCTCGGTACCTTTGGTGACCCACTCGTACATCATCAGCGCAGTGTTGTAGCCCTCGATATGCGGGCTGGGCAACATGGAGCCGAAGAAGCCGCTGTTGGCCTTCTTCAATTCGCCGATGGCGTCGGTGCCGTTGATGCCGATACCGATCACGTTGGCGGCGGCAAACCCTGCGCTTTCGGTGGCGCGCACGCCGCCGAGCACGGTGTTGTCGTTCATGCCCCCGATGATCAGGTTCTTCGCGCCGCTGGGCAACTTGACCAGGGCCGAGTTGGTGGCGTCCATGCTGCCGGGAACGTCGAGCGTCTTGAGCGCGGCAGTGAGGATGTGGTCCTTGGGAATGCCGGCTTCTTCCAGGGATTTGATCGAACCATCGGTACGTTTTTTACCGGTGTCGAGCTCGTTGAAGGTATTGATCACCGCATAGGTGTCTTTCCAGTCCCAGCCACGTTTTTTCGCTTCGGCAGCCATCGCGGCGCCCTGCTTCTGGCCCACTTCGAAGGCCGCCATGCCCAGGTACGGCACGTCCTCCATGAAATTGCCCTTGGCATCGACAAAGCGATCATCCACCGCAATCACTTTCAAGCCGTTGGCCTTGGCCTTGGCGACAATCGCCGGGCCGAGGGAAACATCCGGCGGGCAGATCACAAAGCCCTTGGCGCCGTTGGCGGCCAGGCTGTCGATGGCCGAGAGGGTTTTCTCGCCGTCCGGCACGGCGATCTTGATCACCGTGAACCCATGCTCCTTGCCGGCTTTTTCGGCAAACGCCCATTCGGTCTGGAACCACGGTTCTTCGGCCTGCTTGACCAGAAAACCAATCTTCACTTCTTCAGCGGCCAGCAGCAGGCCACTCAGGCTCAGGGCCGAGACCGCCACCGCGGTGCAGCACAGGGAACGGATACCACGACGAAGATTCATACGGGTGACTCCTTATTGTTGTTTTCAAGTCTGGTTGTTTAACCGGCAAAGCGGTGACAGGGTGTGCCTGGCACGTCGACCTCGATGGCCAGCAGCGCACCATCCAAGGGATGATCCAAGGGGCTGGCGGCACTGGTGATATACAGGGTGGTCAGGTTCGGCCCACCGAAGACACAACTGGTGGGCCGGCTGACGGGTAACTCGATGATGCGGTCCACCTCCCCCGTGGGTGTCAGGCGCAGCAGGCAACTGCCGTCCCAGCGTGCGTTCCAGAGGTAGCCTTCGGCGTCCATCGCCGAGCCGTCCGGGCCGCCGCGGCTGTGCGGACCGAACCAGACCTGTGGCGCTGCCAACTGGCCGTCGGGCTGGATCGAATACTGGTAAAGCGTACCGTCCAGGCTGTCGCCAAAATGCACCTGGGTGCCCTCCTCGTTCCACAGCAACGTGTTGGGAATGCCCAGGCCCCGCAGCAACGGCGTGACCTGTGCATCGGCGTCGATACGGAACAGCCCGCCGGAACGCCGGGTAATCGGCAGGTCTTCACCGTGTTCGCCGATATTGTTCTGCATGGTGCCCAGCCACAGGCGGCCCTGGGCATCGCAGCGCGCTTCATTGCCACGGTTGCCCGGCTGAGTGTCGGCCACACAGAGCAGCGTCAAGGCTTCGGTGCTCAGGTCCAGGCGATACACGCCACTGCTCAACGTCACCAGTGCGTCGCCACGGGCACACGGGATAAACGCCGAGACATGCTCGGGCAACTGCCAGATCTGCAACTGCCCGTTCATCAGGCGCAGTGCCTGTTTGCCGGCAATATTGACCCAATACAACGCCTGGGTCGGCACGTCCCAGAACGGGCCTTCGCCCAATTGTGCACGGTGTGCAGTGACCGCATGACACGACATGGAACCTCCGGGTGCCTTACAGCGAATCGCGCGATGGCGTGCCATTCACCAGGCGCTGGATACGCAATGGGTTGGCGTTTTTCAACGCGTCGGGCAGCAGGCTATCAGGGTAATTCTGGAAGCACACCGGGCGCAGGAAACGGTCGATGGCCAGGGTGCCGACCGAGGTGCCACGCGCATCGGAGGTCGCCGGGTACGGGCCGCCATGCACCATCGAATCGCACACTTCCACGCCGGTCGGGTAGCCGTTGAGCAGGATGCGCCCGACCTTCTGCTCCAGCAGCGGCGTGAGCGCAGCGAACTGTTGCAGGTCGGCCGGCTCGCCAATGATCGTCGCCGTGAGCTGACCCTGCAGGCCGTGCAAGGCGGCGTCGAGTTGCGCCGGATCGGCCACTTCGACAAACACCGTGGTGGGGCCGAACACTTCTTCCTGCAAAACTTCATCGCCGTCGATCAGCAGGCGGGCATCGGCCTTGAACAACTGCGGCTGCGCCTGGTTGCCGGTTTTGGCATTCCCCGCCAGGTGTTGAATACCCGGATGCGCCAGCAGCTTTTGCAAGCCTTTGCCGTAGCTGCCAAGCGTGCCGGCGTTGAGCATGGTCTGCGCCGGTTGCTCACCGATCAACTGCGCCACCTGCCGGGTGAACGCGGTGAACGCCGGCGACGCGATGCCGATCACCAGGCCAGGGTTGGTGCAGAACTGGCCGCAGCCTTGCACCACCGAGGCGGTCAGGTCGCGGGCGATGGTGTCGGCACGCGCTTGCAGGGCCTCGGGCAACACGATCACCGGGTTGATGCTCGACATTTCGGCGAACACCGGGATCGGCTGCGGGCGTGCCGCCGCCATATCGCACAGGGCACGCCCGCCTTTGAGCGAACCGGTAAACCCCACCGCCTGGATCGCCGGGTGCTTGACCAGCGCCTCACCGACGCCACCGCCAAAGATCATATTGAACACGCCCGCCGGCATTTCGGTGGCCTCGGCCGCGCGAATAATTGCGTTGGCCACCTGTTCAGCCGTGGCCATGTGCCCGCTGTGCGCCTTGAAGACCACCGGGCAACCGGCCGCCAGCGCGGCGGCGGTGTCACCGCCGGCCGTGGAAAACGCCAGCGGAAAGTTGCTTGCACCGAACACCGCGACCGGACCGAGGCCGATGCGGTATTGGCGCAGGTCCGGACGTGGCAATGGTTGACGATCCGGCAAGGCCTTGTCGATGCGCGCACCGTAGAAATCACCACGGCGCAGCACGCTGGCGAACAGACGCATCTGGCCGCTGGTACGTGCGCGCTCACCCTTGATACGGGCGGCGGGCAATGCGGTTTCGCGGCACACCAGCTCAACGAAGTTGTCGCTCAGCGCGTCCAGCTCATCGGCAATGGCGTCCAGGAACTGTGCACGACGTGCGGCACTCAAGGCACGGTAGGCTGGATAAGCTTGCGCTGCGGCCTGGGCGGCGGCGTCGACTTCCTGCGCGGTGGCCTGGTAGAAATCCTGCGGCAAGGCTTCGCCGGTGGTGGCGTCGATGCTTTGCAGCTTGACGCTGCCGTTGCCGCTGCGTTGGCCGCCGATGTAGTTGTGGCCGAGGAACTGGGTCATGTCGATCTCCTTAAAGGGGCACTACTTGGCCGGGTTCGAATGCCGCGTCAACGCTGCCGACGCTGTTGACCAGCGGTGCGCCGAACTCGGCCTGGCTGATCTCGAAGACATCGCCCGGTTGGGTACGTATACCGTCGGCAAATGACAGCGTGGCGGTGCCGAAGAAATGGATGTGCACATCGCCAGGCTTGAGGAACTGACGGTATTTGAAGTGGTGGTACTCGAGGTTTTCCAGGCTGTGGCACATATTGGCCTCGCCGCTGAGGAACTCGTTCTGCCAGATCACCTCGCCATTGCGCAGGATGCGGCTGGTGCCGGCCAGGTGCTGGGGCAACTCACCAACGCGCAACTCCGGGCCATAGCTGCAACTGCGCAGTTTGGAATGGGCCAGGTACAGGTAGTTCTTGCGCTCCATCACGTGGTCGGAGAACTCGTTGCCCACCGCGAAGCCCAGGCGATACGGCAGGCTGTCCGGGCCGATCACATAGAGGCCGCCGATTTCCGGTTCTTCACCGGCGTCTTCGGCAAACGGCGGCACCGCGAAAGCCTGGCCCGGACGCACGACGATGCTGCCATCGCCCTTGTAGAACCACTCCGGCTGCACACCGGCCTGGCCGGCGGCGGGTTTACCGCCCTCCACGCCCCACTTGAAAATGCGCATGGTGTCGGTCAGTGCGCTGTCGTCACCGGCCTGGTGCATTTTGTCGCGTGCGGCGGCGCTGCCCAGGTGGGTCAGGCCGGTGCCGCTGATAAGCATATGGGCCGGGTCCGGATGGTCCAGCGGGGGCAGGATCTGCTGCCCGGCCAGCAAGGCCGCGTAGTCGTGGCTGGCGCCCAGGCCGAGGTTCTCCACCTGCTGCTGCAACTTGACGCCCGCCTCGATGGCGGCCAGCGCCAGTTCTCGCACGCTGTGGGCCGTCCGCACTTCGCGCAGTTGATGGCCGTCCACTACGCCGACGCGGCGCTCACCGTTGTGCAACTCGAACTGAACTAAACGCATGAAGCTTCTCCTCCATTAAGTACGGGTGGCGCCACGGGCGCTGGCGGCGAATTGGTCGGCGGGCAGTACATGCTTGAGTTCCAGCAGGCGGTAGACCACGCCGGTCAGCAACAACCCGAACACCATTACGCCAGACAGGAAGTACAAGCCCGAGGCCAGGTTGCCGGTGTACTCCTTGAGCGCACCGATCACGAACGGGCCGATATAGCCACCGAGGTTGCCCACCGAGTTGATCAAGGCAATGCCCGCTGCCGCACTGGCGCCGGCAAAGAACCGCCCCGGCAAGGTCCAGAACACCGCCGTGCAGGAAAACAGCGCGAACGCCGCCAGGCACAGCGCCGCCATTTGCAGCACCGGCAGACTCAGCCAGGCACTGCAGAACAGGCCAATGGCTCCCAACACATAAAGCACCGCGAGATGGCCGTAACGGTCGTTCAAGCGGTCGGAACTGCGCGGGATGATCAGCAGGCCGATGATGCCGAACACATAGGGCACGGCCGAGATGAAACCGGTAACCAGGTCAGTGCCACCGAACTGTTTGATCAGGGTCGGCAGCCACAGGCCCAGGCCGTAGATGCTCAGGGTGACCGGCAGGTAGAACAGCGCCAGCAGCAACACGCGCTTGTCTTTCAAGGCGTGCAGTGGGTTGCCGTGACGGGTCTGGCCGTAGGCTTGCAAGTCTTTGGTGAGTTCACCGGTCAACCAGGCTTTCTCGTCGTCGCTCATCCAGGTGACCTGCCGGGGACCATCCGGCAGGTAGCGCAGCACCGGCCAGGTCAGCAGCAGCGCCGGCGTGCCGATCACGATAAACAGCCACTGCCAGCCGTGCAGGCCGAGCAGGCCATCCATGCCCAGCAGGCCACCGGAGACCGGCCCGGTGATCATCATCGCGATGGGTTGGGACAGGATGAACAACCCAAGGATCTTGCCGCGATGGCGCACCGGAAACCACTGGGTGATGTAGTAGAGCACGCCCGGAAAGAAGCCCGCCTCCGCCGCGCCCAGCAAAAAGCGCATCACATAGAAGCTGTGCGGGCCTTGCACGAAGGCCATGCCGATCGTGATCGCGCCCCACGTAACCATGATGCGCGCAAACCAGCGGCGTGCGCCGAAACGGTCGAGCATCAGGTTGCTGGGGATCTCGAACAGGAAGTAGCCAATAAAGAACAACCCGGCGCCCAAGCCATAGGCGGCGTCGCCGATGCCGACATCGGCGCCCATGTGCAATTTGGCGAAGCCCACGGCGGAACGGTCCACGTAGGCGATCAGGTACAGCAGGATCAGGAAGGGAATCAATTTCAGCGTGATGCGCCGAATAAGCCGCAGTTCCTGGCTCATGGGTCGATCTCCGATTGTTGTTTTTATAGAAGCTCGGGGGACACCTCTCGCGAACATCCGCCAGGGTCATACCTCAGTTGAGACAAACTATATAGTAGGACTATTTGCAAAACAACTCTTCCAAAGCAGGGTTTTTACGCTTATGTTTAGCCGCAGATAGAACATATAGTCATACAATAAGAGAATCGATCATGTCTGATAAAACGCCCGGCCTACGCTCCGCCCAGTGGTTTGGTACTGCCGACAAGAACGGCTTCATGTACCGCAGCTGGATGAAGAACCAGGGCATTGCCGACCATCAGTTCCATGGCAAACCGATCATCGGCATCTGCAATACCTGGTCGGAGCTGACCCCGTGCAACGCGCACTTCCGCCAGATCGCCGAGCACGTCAAACGCGGCGTGATCGAGGCCGGCGGCTTCCCCGTGGAATTCCCGGTGTTCTCCAACGGCGAGTCGAACCTGCGCCCGACCGCCATGCTCACCCGCAACCTGGCGAGCATGGATGTGGAGGAAGCCATTCGCGGCAACCCCATCGACGGCGTGGTGCTGCTGACCGGCTGCGACAAGACCACCCCGGCCCTGCTGATGGGAGCGGCCAGTTGCGACGTACCGGCCATCGTGGTCACGGGTGGGCCGATGCTCAACGGCAAGCACAAGGGCCAGGACATCGGCTCGGGCACCGTGGTCTGGCAGCTCAGCGAACAGGTCAAGGCCGGTACCATCAGCCTGGATGATTTCCTCGCGGCCGAGGGCGGCATGTCGCGTTCGGCGGGCACCTGCAACACCATGGGTACCGCGTCGACCATGGCGTGCATGGCCGAGGCGCTAGGCACGTCGCTGCCCCACAACGCGGCGATACCGGCCGTGGATGCGCGGCGTTACGTGCTGGCGCATATGTCCGGCATGCGCGCCGTGGAGATGGTGCGCGAAGATTTGAAACTGTCGAAGATCCTCACCAAGGAAGCCTTTGAAAACGCAATTCGTGTGAACGCGGCCATCGGCGGTTCGACCAACGCCGTGATCCACTTGAAAGCCATCGCCGGGCGTATTGGCGTGGAACTCGACCTCGACGACTGGACCCGCATCGGCCGTGGCATGCCGACCATCGTCGACCTGCAGCCGTCGGGGCGTTTTCTGATGGAGGAGTTCTATTACGCCGGCGGCCTGCCCGCCGTGCTGCGCCGTCTGGGTGAAGCCAACTTGATCCCGCATCCGAATGCCCTGACCGTGAACGGTAAAACCCTCGGCGAGAACACCCAGGACTCGCCGATCTACGGCCAGGACGAGGTCATCCGCACGCTCGACAATCCGATCCGCGCCGACGGCGGTATCTGCGTCTTGCGTGGCAACCTGGCGCCATTGGGCGCAGTCCTCAAGCCTTCGGCCGCCAGCCCCGAGCTGATGCAACACCGAGGCCGCGCGGTGGTGTTCGAGGACTTCGACATGTACAAGGCACGCATCAACGACCCGGAGCTGGACGTGGATGCCAACTCAATCCTGGTCATGAAAAACTGCGGCCCCAAGGGTTACCCAGGCATGGCGGAAGTCGGCAACATGGGCCTGCCGGCCAAGCTGCTGGCCCAGGGTGTCACCGATATGGTGCGCATCTCCGACGCACGCATGAGCGGCACCGCCTACGGCACGGTGGTCTTGCACGTCGCACCGGAAGCCGCAGCCGGCGGCCCGTTGGCTGCGGTGCAGGAAGGTGACTGGATCGAACTCGACTGCGCCAACGGCCGCTTGCACCTGGACATCCCCGACGCAGAGCTGGCAGCCCGCATGGCCGACCTCAAGCCCGCGCAGAAGCTGATCGTCGGTGGCTACCGCCAGTTGTATATCGACCATGTGTTGCAGGCCGACCAAGGCTGCGACTTTGACTTCCTGGTGGGTTGCCGTGGCGCTGAAGTCCCACGTCATTCCCACTAATTGGGATGCTATGATGCCGCGAATCTAAGTCAGAGCATCCCTGTCGTTATGGATCACCAGCCGCCCAAACCGCGCAAGAGCATGCATGCCCAGATCGTTCAGGACTTGGGCATGCACATCGTTTCCGGCCGCTTCAAGCCCGAAGAAAAACTGCCCCTGGAAGCCACGCTCTGCGAGGAATACAAGGTCAGCCGCTCGGTGTTGCGGGAGGCCACGCGAGTACTCAGCGCCAAGGGCCTGGTGTATTCCAAGCCACGGGTCGGCGCGGTGGTGCGGCCGCGTGTGAAATGGCACTTGCTCGACCCGGACGTGTTGTCCTGGCTGATGCAGTCCACGCCCCATAGTGAGTTTTTCAACACACTGGCGGGTGTGCGGCGCATTCTCGAACCGGAAATCGCCGCGATGGCCGCGACCACCGCCACCGTCGAGGACATCGCCACGATCGAGGAGGCCTACCGTGGCATGGAGACCGCGCAGACTCACGAACAATTGCTGCAGGCCGACCTGGATTTTCACCGGGCCATCGCCGACGCCACGCGCAACGATTTGCTCGCCTACATGTGCAACATGCTGTCGCTGCCGTTGCGCGAGTCGATCAATATCACCAACCGACGTCCGGATATCCAGGGCCTCAGCCTGCCCCGGCACAAGGCGATCCTCACAGCGATCCAGAACCGAGACGCGCTCGGTGCCCGGCATGCTTCGCTGGTGCAGCTGGATGACACCCGTGTGGCGCTGGATACCGTGATGAATGTGTTGACGCCGTTGTAGGCTCGTTGCTCGCCTCTTTCCCTATCTAAAACTCTGGTGCCAGGTTGGCACTTGTGGCGAGGGAGCTTGCTCCCGTGGCGGCCTATGGGCCGACCGGGATGTTGGAGTGGTCCGAGTACATATCCATTGAAGTGGTAACGGCGGCTTAAGGTTCCGCTCTTACAGCGGCTCACTTTTGGAAAAGAGCCGGAATGCCGGCCCAGCCCCAAAGTAAGCAAAAGGGCTCTTGCCCCACCACTCGGCACCTCGCTCAGGCTCGGTGTGCCCGAACACAGGCTTGAATCCGTGGGCCGCCGTCATGGGCCATCCCTGGCCCAGGACGGCTAACCCGGCGTCCTGCCGGGTTACCCACGGATTCAAGCCTGCGTTCGGCCAGCGTGGTTTGACGGGGCGCTTAAGATCAAAAGCAAGATCAAGATCACGATCAAAAACGCAGCGGGCGCGGCCTTTAAAGCCGCTTTCGAACAAGCTAATTGTCACATTCTGATTGACAGTTAAACGGCTTCCAGCCGCTTTTTCACTTTCGAGCGCCTCATTAATCTGTGCTCACGGTGTTGCTGAGACCTGAACCCAGCGTCACAGCAGCCCGATCCCACGGCATAAAAACTCGAACGTTTGAAAAAGGAATTAATCATGAGCCTCAAGAAAACCCTCACCGCTTCCCTGCTCGCCCTGTCCATCGGCAATGCTTTCGCCGCCGGCAGCCCTGGCGTCGAACACAACACCCAGGCGTTCCTCGACGCCCTTGCCGCCGGCGGTGGCAAACCGCTGGAGCAACTGAGCCCGAAAGATGCCCGCAGCGTGCTGACCGGTGCCCAGGCGTCGGTGAAGGTCGATCTGTCGGGGGTTGAGGTCAGCGACAAGGCGATCCAGGTTGACGGTCAGGTGATCAACCTGAAAGTGGTGCGTCCGGCCAAGGTCAAGGGCGAGTTGCCAGTGTTCATGTTCTTCCACGGTGGCGGTTGGGTGCTGGGCGACTTCCCGACCCACCAACGCTTGATTCGTGATCTGGTGGTGGGCTCGGGCTCAGTTGCCGTGTACGTCGACTACACCCCGTCGCCGGAAGCTCATTACCCGACCGCGATCAACCAGGCCTACGCCGCCACTCAATGGGTGGCCGAGCACGGCAAGGACATCGGCGTCGACGGCAAGCGTCTGGCGGTGGCCGGCAACAGTGTCGGCGGCAACATGGCAGCGGTGGTGGCGTTGAAAGCCAAGGAACAGCACACCCCGGCCCTGCGCTTCCAGCTGCTGATGTGGCCGGTGACCAACGCCGGGTTCGAAACCGCCTCGTACCAGCAGTTTGCCGAAGGCCACTTCCTGACCAAAGGCATGATGCAGTGGTTCTGGGACAACTACACCACCAACCCGGCCGAACGCGCACAGATCCACGCATCCCCCCTGAATGCCAGCACCGAACAGCTCAAGGGCCTGCCTGCCGCGCTGGTGCAAACCGCCGAGTTCGACGTGCTGCGTGACGAAGGCGAAAGCTACGCCCGCCACCTCGACGCGGCCGGTGTACCGGTGACTGCGGTGCGCTACAACGGGATGATTCATGACTTCGGCCTGCTCAATCCGCTGAGCCAGATTCCGGAAGTCAAAGCGGCGGTACGTCAAGCCGCAGCCGAACTCAAGACGCATCTGAACTGAGTCCGACCTCTCGCCACACCTCAGGGTGTGGCGAGTTTTTTGTACCCGCCGGAGTGCAATCCATGAGCCTTTTCCTCACCCACCCGTTGTCCTGGAGCGCCCTGCTGCTGGTGCTCGACGCGTTGCTCTGGCATCTCGCCCCGTTCACGCACCGCGCCTCGCGCATCGGCGTGCGCCTGCTGTTGTTCGTGGCGTTCAGCGCGCTGGTCATCAATGCCGGCGTCAGCCCGTTGCAGGCGCCGTTGTTTGCCGATGACCGGGTTGCGCAACTGGGCGCTACGGCGTTGGGAATACTCTGGTGGCTGTACGCCGCACGGGTGCTGACCGAAGTGGTCGGCCTGATTCTGATGCGGCGCATCGGGCACAGCGGTCGGTTGTTGCAGGACGTGATCGGCGCGTTGGTGTTCCTGGCGGCCATTGTCGCCGCCGCCGGGTATGTGCTGGAGCTGCCGGTCAAAGGCTTGCTCGCCACCTCCGGGGTGGTCGCCATTGTGGTCGGCCTGGCGCTGCAAAGTACGCTGAGCGACGTGTTCTCCGGCATCGTGCTCAACACCACCAAGCCCTATCAGGTAGACGATTTCGTGATGATCGACGGCGTCGAAGGCAAGGTGCTCGATATCGACTGGCGTGCCACCCATCTGCTGACCAGCGCCGGCACGCTGGCGGTGGTGCCTAACTCGGTGGCGGCCAAGGCCAAGATCGTCAACCTCAGCCGCCCCACCAACCTGCACGGCGTGTCGATCAGCATCAAGGTGCCGAATCACGTACGGCCGCGCCGGGTGCTCGATGCCCTCGACCGGACGCTGCAAGGCAGCAGCAGCCTGTTGCTCAACCCGGCGCCGAAAGCGTTGCTCAAGGAGGCGGGAGAGGAAATGTCCGAATACGTGGCCAGCGGTTTCATCGCCGAACTGGCCAGGAAAGGCGATGTGCGCAACCAGTTGTTCGACCTCGCCCATCGGCATCTTGAGGCGGCAGGTATCTCGAGGCATCCGGACGGTGTGATCGAACCCTCGAGCCGCGCCCGTGCGTTGCTCGATGAGGTGAAGGTTTTCCGCTCGCTCAGCCATGAGGAGCGTGACCGCCTCGCCGAATCAATGGTGCCGCAACAATACAGCGCCGGCCAGGTGGTGCTGGATCTGGACGAAGTGCCGGACAGCCTGTTTGTGATTGCCACCGGTATCGTCAGTGTCAGCGTGTCCGACAGCAATGGCCTGGCCGAGGCCGGTCGCATGGGGCCGAGCGAGGTCATGGGCGAACAGAGCATCCTTGCCGATACACCGTCCCAGGCGACATTCACCGCGCTGACCTCCTCGATCATCTACCGTCTCGACAAGCAGCTGACCCGCCAGTGCATGGCGCAGCGCAGCGAGGTCGGCCAGGCGTTGAACAAGTTGCAGGCGGTACGGCAACAGAACAGTCGGCTGGCGTTGATGGCTAAGCCCGTGCCGGTCAGGAAAGGCGGTTTCCTGGGCTGGTTGCAAAAACGCTGACCCCGCTTTCAGCCGGATCTAGGGGGTCGCGATGTCCAGGGGTTGCGACATGAACTGACTGATCCGCGAACGTAACCAGCGCTCTGCCGGATCGTTGTCGTGAACGCCACTCCAGGCCATCGACAGTTGCGCCGCATCGATGGGAAACGGTGGGTCTTCGGCTCGCAGGGCGCAACCTTCGACCAAGGCGCACGCCGCGTAGTCGGGCACGGTGGCGATCATTTCAGTACCGGCGAGCATCGCCCGCAAGCCACTGAACTGCGGAACCCCCAGCACCACGCGCCGGGCACGCCCGACCTTGGCAAGGTCAAGGTCGATGTTGCCGCTCAGGTCGCCCGAGAACGACACCATCGCGTGGGGGCGCTGGCAGTACTCATCGAGCGTCAGCTCACCAGGCCGGTCATCCCCACGCAACACTTTGCAGGCAATATCACGCAACCGCTTGCGCTTGGCGTTGGCCGGCAAGTCGGTGGTGTAGCTGACCCCCACGGAGATCTCCCCCGAGGCGAGCAAGGCCGGCATCAACAGATAATTGGCCCGACGCACCACCACGACAATGCCCGGCGCCTCCTGCTGCAACTGGCGCAGCAACGGCGGGAACAGACCAAATTCGGCATCGTCCGAAAGGCCTATGCGAAACACATCGCAGCTGGTCGCCGGGTCAAACTCCTTGGCCCGGCTGACGGCACCCGAGATGATGTCCATCGCCGGTTGCAGCTCTTTAAGAATCGCCAACGCTCGCGCCGTCGGCTCCATCCCGCGACCATTGCGCAACAGGAGCGGGTCGTCGAACAAATCGCGCAGGCGCCCCAGCGCAGCACTCACCGCAGGCTGCCCCATGAACAGCTTCTCAGCCACACGGGTCAGGTTCTTTTCGAACATCAGGGCCTCGAAAATCACCAACAGGTTCATGTCCAGGCGGCGCAGATCATTACGGTTCATAGGCACAGTCCCATTGTGTGTTGAGCCAGGTACGCCTCAGTCGAACTTCACTCGAGCATCGGCGCTCTTGCCGCCCGCCGGTAAAACCCGCGTTCGATAGGCTCCGGCGAAATACGCGCAATTATGCACGCGTTTTCGGCGCAAGAAATTGCAGCAATGTGCTCAATGGATGCTGTTGCACAGGAAGGGAATTAACAACGTTTAACTCGCCAACCACCGACCCGCGCCCAAAAATGAAGCCCTCTGTGCAGGACTGTTTTCTAACGCGGGAAGCTGCTGAGCCATCGCGCAGTGCGCCAGCGCGCTCCCATCGATACGGATATTTGCCATGGCCCACGCTCAGTACAACGCCGTCCGTGTATCAACCACTCAAACGCGCACCCCGGCCACCGGAGGCCTTTCTCCCTGGCGGGAAAGCCTGGTCAAGAAATTGATCCTCGAAAGGTTGAGTGAAACGCTGGAAGTCACCGAACTCGCTCGGGCCTGCGCCCTGTCTCGCAGTCATTTCTCTCGCGCCTTCAAGTCCAGCACCGGCTTGTCGCCCCAGGACTGGATTCGTTGCCAGCGCATCCTGCGCGCCAAACAACTGATCCAGGACACCGACCTGACCTTGACGCAAATCAGCCTGGAGTGTGGCTTCTGCGATCAGGCGCACTTCTGCCACATGTTCACCCGCAGCGAAGGCATCACGCCGTTCGCCTGGCGCTGCCAGGCCGTACGGGCCCTGCCTGCCTCTTCAGCAGCGCAAGCCGCTCACTGCTGAGCTGAGCCTTGTGAGGGATGGGACGCGATGCATCAACCCGACGCAGGGTGCATGCGTTCGGCCAGGCGCGCCACCCGCTCCCCCAGGTGAGCGGCGGTGCAGCGATCTTCGGCAGGTGGCGCATGGTCCGGGGACTGCTCGACATTTGATTGAGCCATGACCCCCAGCGAGCTGCCCAGACGATTCAATTGCCCATCGAACCGGCCAACGCTGGAGCGCGCCGGCAACAGGTCGAGGCCGACCCAGATCATCGAGTGCTGGGCGGCGAATACGGCCATCTGCAGCAAGGTGTTGAGCTTGTCGCCACACAGGCAACCGGAATTGGTGAACCCGGCTGCCAGCTTGTCGCGCCAGGGTTGCGCCAGGTAGAACGACGCGGTGGCCTCCATGAAGGCCTTGAAGGACGCCGACGCGCTGCCCATGTAAGTCGGGGCGCCGAAGATGATCGCGTCGGCGCGGTGCAGGCAGTCCCACTGCTCGTCCACCTCCTCGACCGGGATCAACCGGCACGTACTGCCCGAGTGCCGCTCCACCCCCTGAGCCACCGCTTCGGCGATAACCCGCGTATGGCCATAACCGCTGTGATAGACCACCACCACGTCGCTCATTCCAGCCTTCTCCTGAAGTGTCCATCCCTTTTGCTGCACGAGCACAAAAACCAGTGCCTTCGGTTGATGGACTGGAAGCCTTGGATTTTTGGGTGTAAACCAGACGCAGGACGAGTTAAACGTTGTTAATTCTCAGGGGTGCGCCAAAAGCCGCGACTCAGCCTTTTGTCAGCGCAGCCCCAGTCAATACGGCACGGGTGAACGGCACCACAAACGTTGCCGGCAACGTATACCCGGTACCGCCGCGTTGCGCTGCCGGAAAAAACTCAGGAACATGCTCGGATACCCCGTGATAGACGCATGCAGGCAGGAGTGACCCGTTGACCCTTTCCCCCGAACAGGCTGTGCATTTCGGCCCTTACCGGGTCTACCCCGGACAACGCCTGGTGCTGGAGGCCGACCAGCCCCTGCGCCTGAGCCGGCGCGCCATGGACATTCTGTTGATCCTGCTGGAGCACGCCGGGGATCTGGTCAGCAAGCAGCAGTTGATCGCACGGGTCTGGCCCAACAGCGTTGTCGAAGACATCAATGTGCGTGTGCATATCGCGGCGCTGCGCAAAGCCCTTGGCGACGGTCAAGCCGGCCAGCGCTATATCGTCACCGTGGCCCAGCGGGGTTACAGCTTCGTCGCGCCGTATTCGCTGGCGCCTGCCGAACAACGCCCGCCGAGCAGCGGCCAGGGGCAGCGCGGGCATAACTTGCCGATTCGTCATACGCGCCTGGTGGGTCGCCAGGCCCTGGTTGACAGTCTGGTAACGCAATTGCCACGCCAGCGTTTCATCACCCTTGTCGGCCCTGGGGGTATCGGCAAGACCAGCGTGGCGCTGCGCGTCGCGGAACAGCTGATCGGTCACTACCGGGACGGCATTCGCCTGTTGGACCTGGCCTCGATCAGCGATCCCGCGATGATCGCCAACCACCTGGCGACCCTGCTGGAGCTGTCGTTGCACGACGCCGAGCCGCTGAGCGCTCTGACGACCTTCCTGCATGAACGGCACATGCTGCTGGTCCTCGATAACTGCGAGCATCTGATCGACGCGATTGCGCTACTCAGCGAAAGCCTCCTTCGCGGGGCGCCCGATGTGCACATTCTGGCCACCAGCCGCGAGAGCCTGCGGGCCGAAGGCGAATTCGTGCAGCGCCTGGAAACACTCGACTGCCCGCCGCCCATCGCCGCGCTGGAGCGCTCCCAGGCCCTGGGCTTTTCGGCGGTGCAACTGTTCGTCGAACGGGCAATGGCCAGCCATGACAGTTTCGAACTGAGCGATGACGAACTGCCTCTGGCGATCGAGATCTGCCGCCGCCTGGACGGTATTCCTTTGGCGATCGAACTGGCCGCCGCACACGTGAACAGCCTCGGCCTGAGCGAACTGTTGAAGCAACTGCAAGGCAGTTTTCGCTTGTACGCACAGGGCTGCCAGACGACCCTGGGCCGGCATCAGACCCTGCGCGCGACACTCGACTGCAGCTTCGAGCTGCTGACGCCCTGTGAACAGATCAGCCTGCGCCGACTGAGTGTATTCAGGGGCAGTTTCACGCTGGAGGCCGCGGCGACGGTGATTGTCGGAGAGCAGCTCGAACCCCACGCGGTACTGGGCGCGATTACGCAACTGGTGGCCAAGTCACTGCTGAACGTGGAGGTCGGTGACGAGCAGGTGTTCTACCGTCTGCTCGACACCACCCGCAGCTATGCCCTGGAAAAACTCGACCAGGCAAATGATTTGCAGGGCACGCTGCAACGCCACGCCGAGAGCTGCCTGGCCTTGATGCACCAGGCCGGCAACGACTGGGAGCAGGTCCAGACCGAGGTCTGGATCGAGCGCTACGCGCGCCACCTGGAAGACATCCGCGCGGCCCTGGATTGGGGTTTTAACGCGCAAGGGCCACAGACCGTGGCGATCCAGCTAGCTTCGGTGTCGACGCCCCTCTGGCAGGAACTGTCGCTGCTCAAGGAGCACGGTGTCTACGTGCGCAAGGCCCTGGCCCTGCTCCAATTGACGCCCGCGCCCTGCCCCCGCCTGAAAACGGCCCTCAACCTCGCCCTCGGCAGTGCCTGCTACCACACCCAAGGGGGCACCGCCGAAACCGTCGAAGCCTTTGTAAGCGCCCGAACCCTGGCCGAAAGCAACAACGACCTGGCCGGCCAGCTCCGGGCCGTGTCCGGGCACATGGCGGTCAACCTCAGTTGCGGCAACTATCAAACGGCCCTGGAACAGAGCCTGCAATTCGATCGCCTGGGCGTGCAAGGCAACGCCGCCGTTTCCCTGAGTACCCAGCGTTTGCAGGTGCTGGCCCTGCACTTTGCCGGTGACCAGCACCAGGCACGCCAGCGCGCCGAACAGGTCCTCCAGTGCATGGCCCAGAGCGGCCACCTCAATCGCTTCACCCATGGCTTTGGCATCCAGTACGACCAGAGCGTCGCGTCCCTGACCATTCTGGCGCGGATCCTCTGGTTACAGGGCCTTCCCGAAAAGGCTTGGAAGACTGCCCGGCAGGCGTTGGACATTGCCGTCCAGATCGACCACGGCACGTCCATCTGCTACACGCTGGCGCTGTCCGGGTGTCTGATCGCGCACTACAACGGTGACCGCCAAACGGCCCGCGAGCTGTTGCGCCTGCTGCTCGAACAGGCACAAAAGCACTCGGTGCTGCTGTTCTATAACTGGGCCCGGCAGTATGCGCAGGTGCTCGATGCCGAGGGCGCACATCCGACCGCGACAGCCGGCAACGGGCTGATCCATGAAATCATGGTCACCCTGGATAGCGGTTTCGTCGATGACGCCTTGCTGGCACGCGCCGAAAACGGCGCTGCCGGTTGGAGCACCGCGGAAATCCTGCGGGCCAGAGCGAATGCCCTGCTTGCGCAAAACAGCCAGAGTGCTGCCGAGACGGTGCTGCTCCAAGCCCTGGAAATTGCCAGAACCCAGGGGGCACGGGCGTGGGAACTGCGTACGGCGACATCACTGGCCGAGCTTTGGCAGCGTCAAGGACGCCAGCAACAAGCCCATGATTTGCTGGCGCCCCTCTACAACGCGTTTACCGAAGGCTTTGCCACCCCGGACCTAAGCAAAGTCCGTCGCTTGCTTGACGAGTTGCAACAACACCGGCTTGCCTGAAACCCAGCGTGCCCGGCTGATGTAGCCGGCATAACGCACTTCAAACACGCGCTGCAGCCCGCTCAGTTCCAGTTTTTCCAGCACGTAAGTGCGGGTGGTGTTGAGGAACCGATAACGGGTGATGCCATTGCTTTGTTCAGCGGACAACAGCGATTTATGCACCAGCCGGTCTATCACTTCAACGAGGCTGGCGGGCCGCAGCACCGCACAGCTGATGACGCCGATGGCTGCGTCCAATGTAAAGGCTATCTTGAACACCGCCAGCCCTTGCAGGACGGTCTGTTCCAGCGGGCTCAGGCGCTGATAGCTCCAGTCCAATGCAGCCTTGAGTGTCTGATGCCGCGCGACGGCGGTGCGCCGGCCCTGGGTCAGCAATTGAAAACAGTTATCCAGTTGCGCACGCAGCCCAACCAGTGCCAGCGCATCGATCTGCGCCGCCGCCAGCTCGATGGCCAGCGGCAGACCGTCGAGGCGCCGACAGATTTCCCGCACGGCCGGGAGGTCCTGCTCACGCAGAGTAAAGCCCTGTTGGCGGCTACGGGCACGGCTGACAAACAACTGCACCGCCGAATAGCTCAGGGTCTCGCCGACACTGTGCAACGCCGACATCGGCGGCACCGCCAGGGCCGGCAGACACTGCACCGTCTCCCGCGCAGCCCGCAGCGGCTCGCGGCTGGTGACCAGGATCGATAACCGTGGCGCCGCAGCCAACAGGCTCTCCACATGCTTTCGGCAGCATTCGAGCCAGTGCTCGCAATTGTCGAGCACCAGCAACGCATGCCGTTGCGCCAGCGCCTTCCCAGCCACGTCCAGTTCAAGCATCTGGCCCAGATAATCGACGAGCCGCGCCGGATCATCGAGTGCCGCCAGATCCACCAACCAGACGCCATCGTCATAGTGCTGCAACAACAGTTCGGCCACGCGCAAAGCCACCGTGGTCTTGCCAATGCCGGCGGGGCCGACCAGTGTCATGAAACGGCACACCGGCAACTGCCGGACCACGCTGCCCACCAGCGAATCCCGACCGATTACCGGCGTGATCCGTACCGGCAGGTTGTGTCGGGGTTGCTCAACGGTCTCGATCGAAACCGGCAGCCCGTCCGGCTCGCGTTGCACCGGGGCGACAAAGCAATAACCGCGCTGGGGGACATTGACGATGTAGCAACAGCCGTCCTGGCCATCGTTGAGGGCCCGACGCAGGGCGGCGATGTGCACGCGCAGGTTGATTTCCTCGACCACCGAAGTCGGCCAGACCTGGGCAATCAACGCCTCCTTGCTGACCACGTCGCCTGCGTGTTCGACCAGTACCTGGAGGATATCCAGGGCCCGCCCGCCCATGCGCAGCGGCCGATCACCGTGCAGGATCAACCGTTGGCGCGTGTGAAACACATACGGACCAAACCGCAACACCGCACTGTTGTTTAAATCGCTGAGTCTGTTCATGCACATTCAGTGCGCAAAACCTGGCCCGACTCGAGGTAGCGCATTGCACGAGTTCGCCCAGGCTCTCGCATCTCCATTGCCAAGAGTTCATAAACATCTTGGCAGACACCCGTGACGGGACAACCGCCCTGGAGGGAGCGTCACGGCCATCCCGGTGCGCAGGACGGACAACCACGCCTCAGTTGAACAGTTCGCGGTACTGGGCGGGGGTCAAGCCGAGTTTTTCACCGAACAGAAAACGCATGTGCCGCACGCTGCCGAAACCACTCTTGTAGGCGACGGTCTTGAGCGGCAGGTCGCTGGTTTCCAGCAGGCTGCGGGCCCAGTCGATACGCGCGCTTTGCAAAAACTCCATGGGCGTCATGTTCACTTCACGGGCAAACACCCGGGCGAAATGTCGCGCACTCATATTCGCCAGGCTGGCCATGCGTTCGACGCTAAAGGCCTCATCAATGTGTTCGAGCACATAGTTCTGCACCCGGGCTACCGGCGTTTCCGGCGGCGCCACGGCAGGCATCAACGGGCTGAACTGCGCTTGCCCGCCCTGGCGCTTCATCACCACCAGCAAGACCTTGGCCACGTCCTGGGCGATTTTCTTGCCGTGGTCCTGGGCGACCAGCGCCAGTGCCAGGTCGATGCCGGCGGTGACCCCGCCGGAACTGTTCAGGTTGCGATCCTGCACGTAAATCTGATCGGTCTTGACGATTGCCTTGGGGAACGCCCGAATCAACCGCTCCGTGTAATGCCAGTGAGTCGTCACCTGATAACCGTCGAGCAAACCGGCATGCCCCAATATGAACGCCCCGGTGCAGATCGAGCCATACCTGGCCGACTGGCCGACCGCGCCCTGCAGCCAGTCGAGCAACGGCCGGTGTTTTCCGTTGTAGGCCCCCGGGCCGCCCGGCACCAGCAACAGGTCATAGCTGTCGCCGGCCTGGTCTATGTGCACGTCGGCCTGAACATTGACGCCATTGGAGGCGCGCAAGGCGCCATGCTCGGTGCCGATCGTCAACAACTGATAATGGTCGGCCGCCGCCAGATAACGATTGGCGATGGAAAACACTTCCATGGGCCCGGCCATATCGAGCAGGAGAAAGTCTGGAAACAGCACCATTGCCACGGTTTTCATGGGTTGGAAATCACTGATGTCAAAGGAAATAGGAGACGTGGGGCAGTGCTGACCATTATGGCCAATTGCAACGTGAAGGAAACGTGAACCCACGCACACTACTGTCAACCTTGTTGAGACAGTATTTCGATTTCGGCTTTGATCGTAAACGGCTCGCGCAATCGCGCAACCCACCCGCCAGTCTTGCGCTGGCTGGCAGAAACCGTACGCCAGATGAAGGGCGTTAGCCGAGGATTTCCTCAAGGAATGCGATAAACACATTGATACGCCGCGAGCCACGGTGGTTAGGCAGGTACAGCGCATTGATGCCGGTGCTGGCGGTGCCGGGATTGACTTCATACTGTTCCAGCACGCGGGTCAGATGGCCCCGGCCGACGTCGTCACGCACCAGCCAGTCGGCCAGTAGCGCCACCCCGCCACCCGCCAGTGCCGCTTCGCGCAGGATGTCGGCGTTGTTGCTTTGCAAGCGCCCCTGCACGCTCAGGCGCAAGGTGTCCTCGTCGCCCTGGAACGTCCAGTCGTGGTGCGCCGCGCCATAGTCAAACCGCAGGCACTGATGGTTGAGCAGGTCATTGGGATGCAGCGGCAGACCGGCCTGCGCCAGATACTCGGGACTGGCCACGACCCAACGCTGGAAATCCCCGATCTTCTTGCTGACGACGTCCTCGTTGACCATCGAAGAACCGAGGCGCACAGACACGTCGATGCGCTCGCTGATCAGGTCGCTGACCCGATCGCTCAACGATAGGCTGATCTCCAGGCCCGGATGACGCTCAAGCAGACGCCCCAGGTGAGGCGCGATAATGCGTCGCCCGAACTCTACCGGGACGCTGGCACGCAGGTGCCCCTGGATCTCGGTGCCACGGTCGGCGACGGTGGCATCGGCTTCGTCGACGGCGTCGAGAATCACCACGGCCTTTTCGAAATAAGCCTGCCCCGCAGCCGTGACACTGGTGTTGCGTGTGGTGCGATTAAGCAGGCTGGCGCCCAAGGCACTTTCCAGGCCGGCCACCTGGCGCGTCACCGAAGACGTCGAGAGACCAAGCTTGCGCGCCGCTGATGAGTAGCCGCCACACCGCACGGTTTCAACGAACATCTTCAGCGCCAGCAATTTGTCCATCAGCCAATTCCGAACAAAAAAACAAGCGAACCACTATGCCCAAGCGTGCATGGAGTGTCTTGCACACGTGTGCTCAGGCACCGGCGCCGAGGAAAATCCGACGCTGGGCCAACTGAGCGATGCGTATGACGCAAAGCGCCGTTGCGCGGTTTGGCAATACCGCCGCGTGCGTCTCTTCTCTACCCTCGGCGATACGAATCCCTTGCGGGTTCACGGACGAATGAAGGGTGATGTCATGCAAGCCAGGCAGCTAGGAGTGGGCGCTGCAGTTCTCGCCTTGGCCGGTGGAATATGCGCGGTGCTGCTGATGTGGCGCCCGGCGATCGCACCGGCCGAACCGCCACGGCACTTCGATCCCGTTCAGGTAAAACAGGGCGCGCGGGTAGCCGAAGCCGGCGACTGCGCAGTCTGCCATACGCGACCCGGCGGCCAATACCTGGCGGGTGGATTGGCTCTGGTAACACCGTTCGGCACGCTCTACAGCACCAATATCACACCGGACGCCGAGACCGGTATTGGCCAATGGTCATTACCGGCCTTTGAGCGAGCCATGCGCGAAGGGGTCGCGCGCGATGGGCACTTCTTGTATCCCGCCTTCCCCTACGTGCACTACCGCCGCCTGACGCAAGGGGATATCCAGGACGTCTATGCCTATTTGATGAGTGGCCCCGCCGTGCACTCGCCAGCCGTACCGAACCAGATGAAATTCCCGATGAACATCCGGCCATTGGTGTCGTTCTGGAATCTGCTGTTCCTGCATACCCAACCCTTGACGCCCGTGGCGCAGCAATCGGCAAGCTGGAACCGTGGCCGCTACCTGGTCGAAGGTCCAGGCCACTGCGCCGGCTGCCATTCTCCACTTGACCCGCTGGGCGCCGAGAAAACCGCTGAGCACCTTGCGGGAGGGCGGGTCGACGGATGGGACGCGCCTTCCCTGCTGGGCCTGGCCAACCGTGCCCCTGCCTGGAGCAGCGAGCAGTTGGTGAGCTATCTGCGCGCGGAAGTCGTGGCAGGCCATGGTACCGCGGCCGGGCCGATGCGCCCGGTCAGCCTGGGCCTGGCCAAGCTGCCCGCCGGCGACGCCGAAGCCATTGCCGAATACCTGCTGAGCCTCACGAGCGCCGCATCTCCCTCCCCCGCCCCAGCGGTCACACGCCCCATCGGGGCAGCCGAGCAGGCGTCTGGCGCCCTGTTGTTCGAAGGCGCCTGTGCGGGTTGCCATGGCCCGGCCGCGCCGATGCGCGAGATCGACGGGCGCCCCGCCCTGGGCCAGACCTCAGCGCTGCAGGCAGTGAGCGCGCGCAACTTTCTCAAGACGGTGCTCGAAGGCGTGCCGGCCACCCCAGGGCAACCCGGGCCGGCCATGCCACCGTTCGTTGCCAGCCTGGACAACGAGCAGATCGCGGCACTGGCTGCATTTCTTCGCGAGCAGGCGAAGCCGGGCCAGCCATGGACAGACCTTTCTTCCACCCTTCACGAGTTACGCCAGGAGGCGCAATGACCCAAATGACCCTCAACGTCAACGGCTCGCCCCACTCGCTGGAGCTCGCGCCCGACATGCCGTTGCTGTATGCGCTGCGCAATCATCTGGGGCTTAACGGCGCCAAGTACGGCTGCGGTCTGGGACAGTGCGGTGCCTGCACTGTGCTGGTGGATGACCAGCCGGTATTTTCCTGCCTGACCCCCTGCACGGGCCTGGAGGGCAAGGCCATCCGCACGGTCGAGAGCCTGGGCACGGCAGAGCGTCCAGGCCCTTTGCAAAAGGCCTTTATCGAGACCCAGGCCGCGCAATGCGGTTACTGCATCGCCGGCATGCTGATGCGCGCCCAGGCGTTGCTTGAGCACACTCCCCATCCAGACGAAGACACCATTCGCGAGCATATGGCGAGCAACCTGTGCCGCTGCGGAACCCACTTGCGGATCGTCGAGGCCATCAGCCGTGTCGCCAGGCAAGACAGGAGCGCCGTATGACCCTTCAGCCTGAGGTTGATCAGGGGCGCCGCGCTTTTCTGCGCGCAGGCGCGCTGGTCCTGACATTCACCCTTTTACCGGCAGCGCGGCATGCACTGGCCGACAGCGAAGTCGATACGCTCGGCACGGTGGTGCTGGCACCCGATCTTCCTGGAAGCCTGCGCACCAATCCCTACCTCGATGCCTGGATCCGCGTCGATGCCGAGGGCATCACCGTCTACACCGGCAAGGTTGAATTGGGGACAGGCGTGAAAACCGCCCTCCTGCAGATTGCCGCCGAACGCCTGGATATCTCACCCTCCGCGATCCGTCTGCTCACTGCGGATACCGCCCTGACGCCCGACGAAGGCTACACCGCCGGCAGCCACAGTATTTTCGACAGCGGCACGGCCTTGTTCAATGCGGCGGCTCAGGTTCGCGAGTTGCTGTTGGAGTCGGCGGCACGCCGTTGGAAAGTCGAAACCGCCTTGCTGACCACTCAGGAGGGCGTCATCGAGGGCCTGAACGGGCAACGGATGACCTATGCCGAAGCCGTCAAGGGCGTTGACCTGCACCACTATGCGAAGGCGCAATCACCCTCGATGCCGGCGTCCGCGTTCAAGCTGATCGGCCATTCTCTTGCACGCCTGGATATCCCGGCCAAGGTCAGTGGTGGCGCAGCGTTCGTCCAGGATCTGCGCCTGCCCGGCATGCTACATGCCCGCGTCATCCGTCCACCACGTCCTGGTTGCCTGCTTGAAGCGTTCGATACCGAGTCAGTCAAAAACCTGCCCGGCGTCGTACAGGTGGTGCGTGACGGCAACTACCTGGCCGTGGTGGCCGAAGATGAATGGCAAGCCATCAAAGCGATGCGCAGCGGGTATGCACTGGCCCGCTGGAGCGGTGCAGAGGCGATTCCCGACGCGGATGACATCCACTCGTTGTTGACCCGCCTGCCCGCCCATCGCTATCCCATCAGCCATGAAGGCAACCCGGCCGCCGTAGCCGGCGCGAGTTATCACGCGCGCGTCACCAAGCAGTACCTCATGCACGGGTCCATTGGCCCGTCCTGCGCCGTGGCCTGGTTCAAGGACGGCATGCTCACCGTGTGGACCCACACGCAAGGTGTCTACCCTCTTCGCACCGGGATCGCCGAGATGCTGGGGCTGGCACCGGCGCAGGTGCGCTGCATCCATGTCGAGGGGGCCGGCTGTTACGGCCACAATGGCGCGGACGACGCGGCAGCCGACGCCGCGCTGATTGCAATGCGCGTCGCCGGCACGCCCGTGCGTGTGCAATGGATGCGCGAGCAGGAAAACCTCTGGGAGCCCTACAGCAGTGCCATGCTCACCGAGGTCCGGGCCACCCTCGATGCACAGGGCAAATTGCAGGACTGGGCCTATGAGCTGTGGACCACGCCACACAACGAACGCATCGTAAATGCCGGCAGACTGATCCCCGCTCGGCTGTTGGCCCGTCCGTTCGTCTCCGCGCCGTCGGTTCCAATCGCCCAGCCCGAAGGGGATGGCGATCGGAATGCGGTGCCGCTGTACACCCTGGCCTCTACGCGCATCGACATGAACTTCGTGACCACAATGCCGTTTCGCACATCCGCCATGCGTTCGCTGGGGGCCCACATCAATATCTTCGCCATCGAAGCCTGTATCGATGAACTGGCCATCCAGGCCGGCATCGATCCGGTTGCCTTGCGCCTTGCCCATCTGGCAGACCCGCGAGCCCGTGCGGTAGTCGAGCGCGTCCGGGATGCCAGCGGCTGGCCGCATAAAGGCAATCAACCGGGCTCCGGCATTGGCTTCGCGTTTGCCCGCTACAAGAACATCATGGGCTACTGCGCACTCGCCGTGCGTTTGCACGTGCATCCGCAAACCGGCGAGATTCAGCTCGACCAAGTGATAACCGCCGTGGACGTGGGGCAAATCGTCAACCCCGATGGCCTGCGCAACCAGGTGGAGGGAGGCATCGTGCAGTCCGCCAGCTGGACCTTGTATGAAAAAGTCGGCTACGACCCGGGCGGAGTCCGCAGCTACGACTGGAGCGGTTACCCGATCCTGCGCTTTCCTCAGTTACCCAAGCAGGTCGACGTACATTTGCTCGATCAGCCCGGACAACCCTTTCTTGGCGCGGCCGAGATCGTCCAGGGCCCCATGGCCGCCGCCATCGGCAACGCCGTCGCGAACGCCACCGGCCGCCGCTGGCTGAACCTGCCCCTGACCCGCTCAGTACAACAGGCATAGCCCTAAGCCCCCTTCAACGCATTGCGTTTGACGCAAAGGAAATACCCATGACTCAGCACCTGTTTCAACCTATCGCCGTTGGCCCCTACACACTGGCTCATCGTGTGGCCATGGCCCCTCTGACCCGCTCCCGAGCCGGCCAGCCGGGCGATCTTCCGACCGCCCTGAACGCCGAGTATTACCGGCAACGCGCCAGTGCCGCCTTGATCATCACCGAAGCCACGCAGATTTCCCGTCAAGGTCAGGGCTACGCCTGGACCCCGGGGATTTACAGTGATGAACAGGTGCAAGGCTGGCGCCAGGTGAGTACACAGGTGCACGAAGCCGGGGGACTGATCTTCATGCAACTGTGGCATGTGGGGCGTGTTTCCCATCCCAGCTTCCAACCCGATAACGCCCTGCCGGTTGCCCCCAGCGCACTGCCGGTGCCAGGCAAGACATTTATCGTCGATGACGATGGCAACGGCGTCTGGGGGGATGTACCCGTACCACGTGCCCTGGAAACTGCGGAGATTGTGCAGATCATCGAGGATTACCGTCGCGCCGCGCGCAACGCCTTGAAAGCCGGGATGGACGGCATTGAAATCCACGCGGGCAACGGTTATCTGCTCGACCAGTTCATCAATAGCAACAGCAACCAGCGTGAGGACGCCTACGGCGGCAGTGTGGAAAATCGCGCGCGCCTGTTGTTGCAAGTCGTCGAGGCGGTTGGCGATGAAGTCGGGGCGGAGCGCGTAGGTGTACGGCTGACACCGATGGGCCGCTTCATGGGCATGGGCGATGCGACTCCCGAAGCCACATTCGGCCATATCGTCAGCGCCCTGA
This sequence comes from Pseudomonas palleroniana, assembly GCF_022836895.1. Lineage (NCBI taxonomy): Bacteria > Pseudomonadati > Pseudomonadota > Gammaproteobacteria > Pseudomonadales > Pseudomonadaceae > Pseudomonas > Pseudomonas palleroniana. The sequence continues at coordinate 4,451,679 of NZ_CP092411.1, forward strand.
ACCGCTGGCCCCTGGCCTACCTGCACCTTGTGGAACCTGCCGTGGTCGGCACCGTCAAGGACGAGCATTTCGATCCGCGCTGGGACGCAATCATCGGCCAACTTCGTACGCAATGGAAAGGCGTGCTGATGGTGGCCGGTGGTTACGATCCGAAAACCGCAGAACATGCCCTGGCCGCCAACCGCGCTGACATCATTGCCTTCGGAAGGCCGTTCCTGGCCAACCCTGACTTGCCACGGCGCATCCGTGAGGGACTGGCGCTCAACGCGTCAGACCCCAGTACCTTCTTTGGTGGCGACCAGCGCGGATACACTGATTACCCCGCTCATCCATAAGCCTCAACCCGCGCCGCATTTAACGTCCGGTAATCGAACGAGTTCCCACTTTTGCCGCTTAAGTTCCTGAAGCGGCGGCGGATAGCTCGGTCACTATTATCCAGTCGTTCACGGAGTGGCCTCATGCTCGCCCATCTGAAAATTCGCACCGGTATGTTCGGGGTGCTCCTGCTGTTCGTCATTGCACTGCTGTTCTCGGCCCTGAACGGTTGGTGGTCGGCCGAACGCAGTCACGACCAGATTGACGAGTTGGGGCGCACTTCACGCCAAATCGACGGGATCAACAACGCATTGCTACTGGCCATTCGCACCAGCGCCAATGTGTCCTCGGCGTTTATCGAGACCGTCGGCGCACGCTTTGATGAGTCGCAGGCACGGCTGGTTCGCAGCGAGGCTATCTGGAGCGAGGCCATCGCCAAGCTCGATGCCTCGACCACAGACTTGCGTGAGCCGGCGCTGAAAGCGCTCGCCGACACTCTCAAAGAGGCATTCGCCGAATACGGTACGGCCATCGCCGGCCAGCGCGCCGCCACTCGTGCGCATTCGGCCGATCAGTATTTCCAGGTCAATATCGCTGCCGGCAATAGCATGACCAAGCTGCAGGAAATCCGCGTGAAGCTGGTCGACGCTTTGAATGCCCGCGCCCAAGAGATCAACACGCAAGCGGCTGCGCGGCTGAAGACTGCGCAAACGCTGGCTATCGCCCTGACCCTGTCGACCCTGGCACTCGCGCTCGTCTGCTGGACATTCATTGCCGGCAGGGTCCTGCGGCCATTGCGCGAGGCCGGCGAACACTTCAAACGCATTGCCGGGGGCGACTTGACCTGTGAGGTCGTCTCGCCTGGTCGCAACGAAATCGGCGAGTTGTTCGTTGAACTCCAACGCATGCAGACCCGCCAGCGCGAAACTCTGATCCAGATCGCTGACTCCGCCACGCAGTTGGCCTCAGCCGCTGAACAACTCAATGCCGTCACCGAAGAAAGCAACCGTGGCCTGCAACAGCAGGACATGCAACTGGAACAGGCAGCGACAGCCGTCAACCAGATGACCAGCGCGGTCGAAGAAGTGGCGCGCAACGCAGTGTCTACCTCGCAAGCGGCCACCGCCTCCCATACGCTGTCGGAAAGAAGCCGCCAGCAAGTACGCGAGAACATCAGCGGCACGCAATCGATGGCCACCGAGATTCAGGGCAGCGCAACGCATATCCAGCACCTCGCCGATGAAGTGCGCAACATCGGCAAGGTATTGGACGTGATCCGCTCAGTCTCGGAGCAGACCAACCTGCTGGCCCTCAATGCGGCCATCGAAGCGGCCCGCGCAGGTGAAGCAGGCCGGGGGTTTGCCGTCGTGGCCGACGAGGTGCGCACCCTCGCCTACCGTACCCAGACATCGACCCGCGAGATCGAACAGATGATTGCGAACGTGCAAAGCACGGCCGAACAGGCGGTGGGTTCGATGCGCAGCAGCACGGCGCGGGCGCAAGACACACTGGGTATCACCCAGGCGTCGGGGGCCGTGCTGGAAGATATTTTCGCGGCCATCAGCCAGATCAATGAGCGCAACCTGGTGATTGCCAGTGCAGCCGAAGAGCAGGCTCAGGTTGCCCGTGAGGTGGACAGCAATTTGCTGGCGATCCGCGACCTGTCGGCGCAGTCTGCGGCAGGTGCCTTGCAGACCCGCGCAGCCAGCCAGGCGCTAGCAACGCTGGCCGCAGGGTTGAGCACGCTGGTGGGACGCTTTCGAACCTGACGTTGCCAGGGCTGCGTCAACTCAAGAATTCCAACCCGCGCTCGTCTATCACCGGCACGGTTTCCAGCAAATAACGCTTGAAGCTCTCCAGCGCGGCGTTGTGATTGCTGCGTGCGGGCCATACCAGGTAGTAGCTGTCACCGGTACTGACCGCCTTGTTGTAGGGCAGTACCAGTGAGCCCTTGACCAATTCGTCACCGACCAGCGCCAGGTCACCGATGGAAACGCCGCGCCCCTGGATCGCGGCGGAGATACCCAGTTCCAGGGTGTCGAAAATTTTGCCTTTCTGCCAGGAAACCGCCGACATCAAGCCCACACGCTCCAGCCAGCGTTGCCAATCGCGCCGGTCTCGGGACGGGTGGATCAATTCCGCGGAGAATATCCCCTCACCGCTCAGGTTGTGCTGCTCCAGCAGGCTCGGCGAGCAGACCGGTATCAGCCATTCATCAAACAGCTTGATAAACTCAAGGTCATCGGAAAAACGCCCGTTGCCCAACAACACGGCACAGTCGAACGGCTCGACATCGAAGTTGACGAAATCGACGTCCATCCACTCGCTGGACAATTGCGCCTGCTCTATACCGTTCACGGCATTGAACTCATCCAGCACATGCAGCAACCAGCGCATTGTCAAGGTGGAAGGCGCCTTGACCCTCAGGGTTTTCTCCTTGCGGCTGGTGACGGTGCAGGCATTTTCGATCAGGCGAAAGCCGACTTTCAATTCTTGAGCCAACAATCGTCCGGTCTGGGTGAGGAAAATTTTCGGCCCTTTGCGCTCGAACAATGCGCAGCCAAAATGCTCCTCCAAGGCCTTGACGTGCCGGCTTACGGCGCTTTGGGTGATAAAGAGGGTGTCGGCAGCCTGGGTAAAAGAACTGAAACGCGCAGCCAATTCGAAGGCCCGCAATGCGTAGAGCGGCGGCAGCCGGCGCGCGCCCTGATCAAGCGCATCATGATTCATACTCATCCTTACCCATCATTTTTTTCCGTTTTTAAATACCGTGCGATTGACAAATAATCAACCGTACAAATAAGCGACAGACTTATTAGTCATTTCAAGCGCAACCGAACCCTATAAAAAATCCAATCATGCTTGGCATGCGCCTAACCTCTGCGGCCTTTAATAGTTTTTAAACACACAGCAGATCCTTCACCATGCCTAATTTCAATCAACTCCTGTCTTCCAGTATCCAGCAAGCGAAACTCGACCAGGCGACCGAATCCGATATATTGAATTTTCGTTTATTTGGTAATAAAAAAGGCTTCCTGCATTTAAAAGACCTGCCCATCGGCACAATTCCGCCAACACCGAGCGACCGCGCCAGCCTGCAAAAAGAGTGCACGATCAGTGAGCAGATCATTCTGAAAGCCACGGCCATGCTGGGCGACCCAATTGGTTATATCCAGGAATCCAACGGCGATATCATCAATAACTTTTTCCCGCATAAAAAGTACTCCAAGGGTGCCAACTCGGACAGCTACGATTGTGAGTTGGAACTGCATACCGAAAATGCCTTTCATGCCGTGTCTCCGGATTATCTGGTGCTTTTCTGCCTGCGCCAGGACCCCGGCGCCGAGGCCGCGACCTTCATCAGCTCCATCGATGGCATTCGCGACATTATTACCCCGCATGACCTGAATTATTTCCATGAAGAAAAATACAACTTTCTGTCGGACTACTGCGCCACAGAAAAAAACTGCCGCATTGATATAAACCAAAAACAAACGGTTCTATACGGTGACCCCGAGTCCCCCTATTTCCGCTTTGACCCTCAATTCATGGTGGCCAGCAGCAAACACGCGCAACTCAAGCTCGAACTCCTGCGCAAGGCCGCCTGGGAAGTCGCCCACCCGGTGCACCTCAAGGCCGGTGACCTGTTGATCATCGACAACCGTAAAACCGCGCATGCCCGCAGTGCGTTCTCAGCTGGCCTGGATGGCCGCGATCGCTGGATCCAACGCACATTCGCGGTCGCCGGCTATCGCTACTACGCGCAACGCCTGGGCAAAAACCAACGTGTCCTGGACCTGGTAACCACCCTATGAGCATGCTGCACCTGACCTTTGCCCTGGCCGTGTTTTTCCTGATTGCCTCGCCCGGCCCGGTGGTGGCCCTGGTCATCTCCGATGCCAGGCAAGCCTGGCCTGCGGCCACGATCACGGGCGGCGTGGTGTCCGCCCAACTCTTGCTGCTGATCACCCTGACGCTCATCTATACCGCGCTGGATGTGAGCCCGGTGCTGCTGAACTGGGGCCAAGTGGTCGGCGGGCTGTATCTGGCCTGGCTGGGGGTGTCCAGCCTCCTGGCCAGTTCGGACAGCGTTGCCAGGGTGCAAAAAAGCCAGCGTCATTTTTTCTGGCGCGCCCTGAAAGTGGGGTTGTCCAACCCGAAAGACATCCTGTTTTTCCTCGCTTTCCTGCCTGGGTTCATCGAACCCAATGGCGACTTCATTAAACAGGGACTGATCCTCGCCCTGATCTGGGGGGTGATCGATATCACCATCCTGCTGATCTATGGCGCCATCTCGCGCCAGATGCTGTCCTTCGCGGTGGCCCAGAAAGTCATGGCCAAGGCCCCCAGTGTATTTCTGCTGGGGATCGGCCTGCTGTCCGGAGTGATGGGCACACAGCGGCTGATGCAGGGATGAAAACGTGCAACGCCAAATAATATCATTAAGCCATCATTCAAAAATGATGCTAGGTCACCGTTTAAAAACATGCAACCAAAGCTCGGGCTTTCTTGCCGCTTTACCCCGTGAGGCTTGCGCTTCAACCGACCCAACCGCTGTGACAGTCATCAACCGAAACATGACGGTGAAATAATGAACGCTCAAACACTGTTTCCTCTCATCGGTAAAGTCATCGCCAGTACGGGCAGCCGCCACTTCTCGCGATTTCTGCATGATCTGGTACTCACCAAGGTGCCCGTGGATGCCACGCACATCACCCATGTGCGCATCGATGGCGCTGACGGCGCGCGCGTAGAGCCCACCGGGGCCGGCGCGGAGATCCTGAGCCCGGAGCACATGTCTTCGTTGATCAAGTCCGCTCAACCCAGAACACCTGAATCACCGACCGCCCTACAGGTAGCAAAGCCCGTCCTCGCGCAATCCGTGGCGAGCTTTTCAGCGTCGGCCGGCGCGTCTTCAAAACCGGCGTTGACGCCCATTCCCTTCAGTTCCCAGCTGCATCTCAAATCCCGGAAAAAAGAATACTTTTATATAATTTCGTTCTACCGCGAACACATCGATGACTTCTCGATGCAGGAGCAGATAATCCTCAAGGATTTCTCCTTGCTCCTGCTGGCGTTGGTAGAGAAGCACATTAATGCGATAAATTCTCAAGGCATGCCGGACAAAAATATCGCCGTTGATGGGCTTGTCCCACAAAACCGGGACATGGATTCCCTGCGCCAGCGTTTTGAGGCTCGCCTGGTGCAATCTGGCTTGAGGCTGTCCAACCGCGAAAAGGAAATCTGCGCCGGCCTGCTGGCGGGGCGTACCGCGCCTGAGCTGGCTGAAGCGCTGGAGCTCAAAGTCAATACCGTGGAAAGCTACTTGAAACGCGCGGTGATCAAGATGGGCATCAGCGGGCGCCATTCGCTGATCCGTTGGATGCATGCCAATCCTGGTAACCCGACGGTGACACGCCTGCAATAAAAAACACCCTGTTTATTCATTTAACAGCAGAATCACTGACACTTTCTTCGTGCAACCACACACAACTTTCACGGTTCAAGCGCAGGCGCGGGTTATTACTCTTATTGTCACCTGATTGACAGAGATTCCGGGGACATCCCGCGCCTGAACCGATAGCGGCCGTTGCCGCCTTCCTTCAAACTAAACCGGGTCATAAGTTAACTTGACAGTGCTCACTTTACAGGCTGTTCGGCTAACTTTACGGCTGCGTTTATTTTCCAGCAACAAACGTCATACGGTCATATAACCGGCCCACCGTTTACTGCCTTGAATAACGCTCGTTATTAACGACACGCCGTCTCTTGTTCCATCAACTATCCAGCGCTGCGCTTTGCCGCAGCCGATGAGTGCATGATTATGGAAGAGCTAAGTTATCTGAAGAAAGTCGAATCGAATGCACGCACCTATGCCGCCACGTTCCAGCGCCTGTTCGTCAGCGGCAAAGGCGTGTGGGTCAAGGATGCCCAAGGCAAGGAATACCTCGACTGCCTGGCCAACGCCGGAACTCTGGCCTTGGGGCATAATCCGCCCGTCGTCAAAGAAGCGGTGCTGGATTTCCTCGGCACCGACCAACTGCAACAAGCCTTGGACTTGGCCACACCCGCCAAGCAGGCGTTTGTACAGGAACTGTTTTCCCAATTGCCGGCCGCCATGCGTGACTCCAGCAAGATTCTGTTCTGCGGCCCCAGCGGCTCGGATGCGGTGGAAGCCGCGATCAAACTGGCGCGTCATTACACCAAACGCTCGGCGCTGATGGCCTTTCACGGCGGCTATCACGGTATGACCGCCGGCGCCCTGTCGGCCATGGGCAATCTCAACCCCAAAAACATCCCCAGCGTCACCGCGCAAAACACCCACTTCCTGCCCTTCCCGTATCGCTTCCGCTGCCCGTTCGGCACCGATGGCGAGCAGACGGACCAACTGTCAATCGACTACATCCGCACCGTACTTTCCGACCCGGAAGGTGGCGTCACCCGCCCCGCCGCCGTGCTCGTCGAAGTGGTGCAAGGTGAAGGTGGCTGTATTCCCGCTTCCGCCCAGTGGCTGCGTGGGTTACGCGAGATCACCCGCGAGTTGGGCATTGTGCTGATCATCGACGAAGTGCAGACCGGCCTGGGCCGTACCGGCAGCACCTTTGCCATCGAACATGCCGGTATCGTGCCCGACATCCTGGTGCTGTCCAAGGCGATCGGCGGCGGCTACCCGCTGTCGGTGATTGTCTACGCCGAACACCTCGATACCTGGGGCCCGGGCATGCACGCCGGCACCTTCCGCGGCAATCAGATCGCCATGGTCGCCGGGCGTGCCACCATGCGCCATATCCGCCAGGCCAACCTGGTTGAAAATGCCACGGCACGTGGCGCGCAACTGCTGGCCGGCCTGCAGGAGATCGCCGGGCGATATGACCCGATCGCCGATGTACGCGGTCGTGGCCTGATGATCGGGGTCGAGGTCACCAAGTCACGCGTGGACGGTCGGGTGGGCCTGGGTGATGGCACCCTGGCGCGGGCGATCAAGCTCAATTGTTTCGATAACGGCCTGATTATCGAAACCGGCGGTCGTCACGGTTCCGTCCTGCGATTCCTGCCCGCCCTGACCATCACCGAAGCCCAGGTAGGCAACGTGCTCGAGCGCTTCGAAGACGCCGTCAGTACCGCCACCGCGCACCGCTTGCACAGCGTTAGTCAGTCGGCCTGACCACCGGCCGCAAAAAAAGCCCGCCAACCGTCAACGGTGGCGGGCTTTTTAACGGGTGCCTCAGTCCCGTGCGAGGGCTTCGATCGGGTCCAGTCGCGCCGCATTGCGGGCCGGTACAAAGCCGAAGATGATGCCAATCAGGCTTGAACACACGAACGCAGTGACAATCGACTCCAGGGAAAACACCATCTGCCATTCCTTGATCAGCAGGGAAAACACAAAGCCGATCCCGAACGACAACGAGATACCGATGACTCCGCCGATCAGGCAGACCATCACCGCTTCCACCAGGAACTGTTGGCGAATATCCGACTGACGTGCCCCCACCGCCATGCGGATGCCGATTTCCCGTGTACGCTCGGTCACCGACACCAGCATGATATTCATCACGCCGATGCCGCCCACGACCAGGGAAATCAAGGCGATCAGCGACAGCAGCAACGCCAGCGACTGACTGGTCTTTTGCACCGTCTGCATGATGCTGTCGAGGTTGTAGGTGAAGAAGTCCTTGGTGCCGTGGCGCTGTTCCAGCAGTTTGACCACGTTGGCTTCCACCACCTTGCTCGGCTGCCCGTCCTTGATCCGCACCGTGATGCTATCCAGGTAACGCTGGCCCAGCAGGCGGCCGGCCGCGGTTTCGTACGGCACCCAGACATTCAGGGCCTTGCTGGTGTTGAAGATGTTTTTATTCTCCGCCGCCACCCCGATCACCGTGCACGGCAAGTTCCCCACCAGGATGATCTGGCCCAGTGCCTCGACATTCGGGCCGAACAAACGGTTGCGGGTATTGTGGTCAATTACCACGACCTGAGCCTGGCGAGTGTCATCCTCCTGGCTGAAGGTGATGCCTTCGGCGATCTTGATCCCACGCACCTGGAACGAGCTGGCACTCACGCCGTTGACCGTGGCATCCACGTCGATATTGCCGAAGCGCAGCAGCAGGTTGCGCCCGGCGTTGGGGGTTGCGCTGTCGATGTAATGCAACTGACTGAGCGCGGTTACATCGGACAGCACCAGGGTCTGGATGGCCGAGGCATGGCTGTCACCAAAGTCGGTGCCCGGGTAGATATCGATGGTGTTGCTGCCGATCGCCTGGATATCACTGAGGACGTAACGTTTGGCCCCTTCGCCGATCGCCACGATCGACACCACCGAGGTGATGCCGATCACGATCCCCAGCATGGTCAACAACGTGCGCATGCGGTGCGAAATCAACGCGATCCAGGCCATCACGAAGGCTTCCTTGAACAGCCCCAGGCTCGCCACCAGGCGCCGCCCCGGGCTGGCCTTGAGCTGGGCGGCCGCCGGCGCTGCCGCCTCGACCCCGACGCGTTCATTGGCCCGATCACTGAGGACCTCGCCGTCGCGCATCTCGATGATACGTTCGGCATTCGCCGCGACCTTCGCATCGTGGGTCACGATAATCACCGTATGCCCCGCCGCGTGCAGCTCCAGCAAGATGTTCATCACTTCCTTGCCGCTGGCGGTGTCGAGGGCGCCGGTCGGTTCGTCGGCCAGAATCACCTCACCGCCGTTCATCAAGGCCCGCGCAATACTCACCCGTTGCTGCTGGCCACCGGACAACTGGCTGGGACGGTTGACCAGGTGATTGGCCAGGCCCAGGCGCGCCAGCAGTTCCTTGGCACGGCTGTGGCGCTGAGCTTCCGTGACGCCGGCGTAGATCGACGGCATCTCGACGTTGTGCATGGCGCTCAAGTGCGGCAGCAGGTGGTAACGCTGGAAGATGAAACCGAAGTGATCACGGCGCAGTTCCGCCAGTTCATGGTCTTCCAGGTCGCGGGTTTCACGGCCGTTGATGGTGTAGCTGCCCTCAGTGGCGTAGTCCAGGCAACCCAGGATATTCATCAATGTCGACTTGCCCGACCCCGAGGCGCCGGTGATTGCCACCATTTCCCCGGCGTTGATCGTCAAGTTGACATTCTTGAGGGCCATGAAGGCCTTCTCACCGGCCACAAAACTGCGGCTGATGCCTTTGAGCTCCAACAAGGCTTGAGTCATTGTCAGACCCCCGCCACGGCAGGCGCAGGATCACCGATGACGACTTTGTCGCCTTCTGCCAGGCCATCCTTGATCTGTGCCTTGACGTTGTTATTGATCCCCACCTGCACGTTGCGCTCCTGGGCGTGACCGGTCTCGTCGATCACCCGCACCACGTACGAACCGTCCCCATTGCGCTTGCCCAGTGCCGCCACCGGCACCATCAGCACATCCTTGGCGATGTCACGCACGATGCACTTGGGCGGTCATCGAAATACGCAGGCGATGTTCCGGGTTGGGCACATCGAACAAGGCGTTGTAGAACACCGCCGTGTTCTGCTTGGGGGGTGCCCGCGGCCTGGGTGTCCAGGTAGTTCTGCGGTGCGGGTTCGGTGCCGCGCAGTTTGGCGTAGTAGCGTTTGTCGGCTTCGCCCAGGATGGTGAAGTACACCTCCTGGCCCGGCCGGATATGAATCACATCGGCTTCCGACACCTGTGCCTTGATGGTCATGGTGTCCAGATCGGCCAGTTTCAGCAGCACCGGCGCCAGTTGCTCGGCGATCACGGTCTGGCCTTCCTGGGTGACGATGCCGACCACATCACCGTCAATCGGCGCGACGATACGGGTGTAGCCCAGGTTGACCTTGGCGGTGTCGATCTGGATACGCGCATTTTTCAGTTGGGCATCCAGGGCGACCAGATTGGCGCTCTGTACCAGATAGTTGGATTCGGCGGTCTCGAAATCCTGCCGGGAAATGGCCGCGTCCGATTGCAGTTGGGTGTAACGCTCCCAGACCGATTTGGTCTGGGCAACCTGCGCCGCCGTCGCCTTGCGCTGGGCCTCCAGATTTTCTTCATTGACCTGGGCCTGGCGCAGGGTGTTCTGCAGCACCAAGGGGTCGATTTCCGCCAACCACTCGCCCTTCTTGACCTTATCGCCAAGCTTGACCTTCAGTGATTTCAACTGGCCGGAGACTTGCGCGCCGACATCAACCTGCTTGACCCCCTGCAAAATCCCGGTGGCCAGCACTGAGTTCTCGATCTCGCCGCGCTCGACCTTGGCAGTCAGATATTCGGGTGGCTCGGCGGGTGATTGCACCGAATAGACAATCATCCCAGCCACGACCGCCAGCCCCACGCCCCAAAAAACCTTGCGAAACTTCGACTTTTCCATAGATGACCACTAATACGTTGAAAGGTAGACCCGACCGGTGGCCGGGTTCGCACTAAATTGCGTGAATGTTCGCTTCAGGTTAGGGCGCAAGCGCCCGTGCCGACTCCCCCTCTGTCACACTTCATGAGGTCACCTTGCCGACCGGTGCGACCAGCCCGTCGTGCCACCAGGACGCCAGGCTGTAGACATGCGGCGCCTTGAGCAGGGTGAAATGGTTACCTGGGCCGTACCAGGTTTCCAGGTGATCGGTGAACCGGCTCCAGCCCTCGATCATGCCGGCCTGCTCACGCTGATTGCCCTGTGCATCCAGGCTCGGATCATCGGCCAGCACCAGGCGGACCTGGCCGTTGTAGCGCTGGCGTGGCTGGTAAACCGTGCGCAGCGCGGCACCGAAAGCCCGCGCCGGCCCGAACATCACGTCAGGCGTCGAACGCGCGGAGAGCATGCCGACCTGCACCATGGCGCGGTGCAACGCGACCCACTGGGCCGCTTCATCCAGGCCGGCAAACACCTGCGGATCAATCCCGAAAGGCTTGCCGGCCGCCAGTTGCATGGTTTCAATCAAGCGCTGCAATACGCCGGTCGCCGTGTAGGGCTGGCCCGCCGTACCCGTGCCGCCAGGGGCCTCACTGTCGATCAGGCTCAAGGACAGCACTTCACGCCCCTGGGCCTGCAGGCGCAGGGCCATCTCGAACGCCACCCAGCCGCCGAAGGAATGCCCGAGCAGATGCACCGGCCCGCTTGGGCAGTGCTGCTCCAGCGCCACCAGATAGGCGCGCGCCGCCGATTCCACGCGGCTATGCGGCACCGCCTTGGCGTCCAGCCCACGAGGCTGCAGGCCATGGATCGGCCAGCCCGGTCCGAACGCATCGGTCAGGCCGATAAACCCGGTGACACTGTCGCCGGCGCCTGGGATACAGAAGATCGGTGCTCGCCCCGCCTGCCCGCTCTGGATCGTCAGCACTGGCTGATACGCCACCTGCGTCGGCGCAGGCAGCGTGGCGCTCAACGCCGCACCGATGGCCTTGCCCAACGCCGCGATATGCGGCGCCTGCATCATGCTCTGGTGATCGCCCGGCACATCGATGCGGTGCAGCAACGCGGCCGGCACGATCTGCTCCCAGCCCAGGCTTTCGCTGCTGCGCGAGGCCTCGTCCATGCGCTGTTCGGCGGTAAACAGATGCACCGGGAGGTTCAACGGGAACAGGCTGTAATGCGCCTGCGCATGGCCGTGGGCAACCTCACGGTCCAGGTAGGCCCACAGCGCTTCACGCGACAGCGCCGCCAGTTGCGGCTGCAGCCAACCGGCGTCACGGACGCGCTGCCACAGCTCATCAAAGGCCATGTGCTCGGCTTCGGACTCCAGTTGCACCAGGCTCGCCAGTGCGTGACCGTCCACCGGCACCTGGGCCTGGCAGTAAGCGCGGCATTGTTCCAGCAGGTGCAACTGGTGGGCATGGGCCACCGACCAGCGTGCCCTGCCCTGATCCACCAGGCGCGGCACGTGGGTATCGAGCAGGCCGAGGAACGCGACCTCCTCGTCCATACCGATCAACTGCGCGGCGATCTCGTATGCCAGTACCCCGCCGAACGACCAACCGGCCAGGCGGTACGGGCCGTGCGGCTGAACCCTGCGCATCAAGTCGATATGCCGCGCCGCCAGGCATTCCAGGGTGCGCAATTGCGGCTCGCCCCAGGCCACGCCCTCGAGCCCGTACACCGGAATATCGGCATCCAGGTGCTGGCCCAGCGCCGGGAAATACACGTTCAAGCCACTGAACTCATGCACCAGGAACAACGGTGCCTGCGTCCCCTCGGCACGCACGGTGACAAGCCCTTGCTCCGCCACCGGTACCTCGGTGCGCAAGCGTAACAGCGCAGCCATCGACGCGACGCTGGCATGCTGGAACAACTCCGCCAGCGTCACCTGTACCTCGACCTGAGCCAACAGGCTGACCAGACGGATAGCCAGCAGGGAATGCCCACCCATTTCAAAGAAACTGTCGTGACGCCCAACCCGTGGCAGTTTCAACGCCAACGCCCATTGGGCCGCCAGGCGTTCTTCCAGCGCATCCGCCGGGGCCTCGTAGTCGCGGCTGAACATCACCTGCTCAGGGGCAGGCAGGGCCTTGCGGTCCAGCTTGCCGTTCGGCGTCACCGGCAGGCTGTCCAGCTGTACATAGGCACTGGGCAGCATGTACTGCGGCAGGTGTGTCAGCAGCTCTTCGCGCAACTGCTCGACCGAACCCGGCGTACCGCACAGGTAGGCGACCAACTGTTTGCCGCTGACCTGCCCTTCGCTGTCGTCACGCGCCATGACCACCGCCGCGCGCACCCCTTCACAGGCCAGCAGCGCGCTCTCGACTTCACCCAGCTCGATGCGGAAGCCGCGGATTTTCACTTGGTCATCGTTGCGGCCCAGGTACTCCAGGGTGCCGTCCGGCAGCCAGCGGCCCAGGTCGCCGGTTTTATACAGGCGGCCCGGCACCTCGCTGAACGGGTCGGCCAGGAAGCGCTCGCTGCTCAGTTGCGGCTGGTTGAGATAACCCCGGGCGATACCGGCACCGGCGATATGAATCTCGCCGGCCACCCCCAACCCGGTCGGATGCCCATGGGCATCCAGCACATACACCCGGGTGTTGGCAATCGGCCGCCCGATTGCGCGCGGATGCGGGTTGGCCGCGCACACCTCGTTGGCGGTGGCGATAATCGTGGCTTCAGTCGGGCCGTAGGTATTGAGCAAACGTGGCGTGTGCCCACTGCGCAGGAACCAGTGCTGCACCGCTTCCGGGCTCAGTTCTTCACCACCGACCACGATCACCCGTACCGAGGCCGGAATGACACTCGCATGATCGTCCGCCAGGCCCTGCCAGAAGCGCGTCGGCAGGCTGATCACCGACAAGCGCGCCTGCGCCGCCAGTGCCCAGAATTGAGCGGCATCAGTCAACCAGGCGGCACTGCGCACCACCAGGGTCGCACCACAGGTCAGCGCAGCGAAAATCTCCTCGATGGACGCATCGAAGTTGATGGTCGCAAATTGCAGCGCACGATCGCCCGCCGTCAGGCCGGTCAAGCCGCTGATGGCGCGGATCTCGTTGCACAACCCCGCGTGCTCGATCATCACGCCTTTGGGCGTCCCTGTGGACCCGGAGGTGTAGAGCACGTAGGCCAGATGTTCGCCGCCAAGCCCCAGCTCAGTCGCCGACGGGTTGTGCTCGCTCAACTCACGCCACGGTTGCAGCGCACTGTTCAAGGTCACCACCTGCAAGCCTTCCGGTAGCGCACCGAGCAACGGCAGCACCGCGTACTCGCTGAGCAACACACGCGGTGCGCTGTCAGCCAGCATGAACGCCAGGCGCTGCGCCGGGTAGGCCGGGTCGAGCGGCACATACGCGGCGCCGGCCTTCAGGCTAGCGAGCAATGCCACGATCATCTGCGTACCGCGCTCCAGGGCGATGGCCACGCGGTCATCAGGCTGCACGCCAAGAGCGATCAAATGATGGGCCAACTGGTTGGCCTGGGCATTGAGCTCGGCGTAGCTCAGCGACTGGCCATCGAACTCCAGCGCAACCGCGTCGGGGTTACGCAGCACCTGCTGCTCGAACAGCTCATGGATCAGTTGGTCCTGCGGATCACTGGTGCGGGTCTGGTTGAAGTCCAGCAACACTTGGCGGCGCTCGCTCAGCGGCAGCACTTCCAGGCTGCTCAGCGACGCCTGCGGCGTGCGCTCCAGGGCGTCCACCAGGCTGTCCAGCGCAGCGTGCATGTACGCACACACACGCTGCGCACCGACGTGCGGGCTGACCTGGACGGTCAGCGCAAACGCCTGGCCGAAGTCATCGATGTCCAGCGACAGCGGGTAGTTGCTGCGTTCTTCACCGCCCAGGGCCTGGATACCGCTCCATACAGCCATGTCCTCACTGGAGGCATTGGCCGCGCTGTGACGGTAGTTGAGCAAAGCACTGAACAGCGGTGCCGGCGCGGCCACGCCGCTGCAACGCTGCGCCAACGCCAGGGAGGCATGCTCATGGCTCAGCAACGTGCTCAGGCGTGCATGCGTGGCCTTGACCCCGGCCTGTGCACCTTCGGCACCGACGCTGATGCGCAACGGCAAGGTATTGATAAACAGCCCCAGGGCGCGTTCACCGCCCTGCATGCCGCCCATCAGCACGGTGCCGAACACCACATCATCCTGGCCGCAGACATGCGCCAGCACCTGAGCCCAAGCCACATGCATCAGGCTTGCGGCACTCACCCCCAGTTGCCGGGCAGCGCTGCGCAGGCGCTGGCCGAGGCCCTCTTCCACAGGCAGTCGTGCCAGTTCCAGCGTGCCACCGGCCTGCACCGTGTGCAGGCCGAACGGCAGGGTCGGTTCATCAATATCGGCCAGCATCGCGCCGAAGAACGCTTCATGTTCCTGTTCGGTCATCCCCAGGCGCGCCTGGGCCACATAGTTGCGATACGGCACCGCTGCACTCAGGCGGGCTTCCTCACCCGCCAGGAAGGCCTGCAACTCGTATTGCAGGAGGTCCATGGCGACGTGATCGAACAACATGTGATGGAACATCAGCAACGCGGCCCATCGTTGCTGCGGCCGATCGTAGGCGCACACCAGGCGCATCAACGGCGCATCACGCAGGTCCATGCGGAAGTGCTGCGGGTTGAAACGCTCACGCAGTTGCGCACCGGCCTCTTCCTCGCCTTCCAGGCTGATCTCTTCCAGCGCGAACGGCACATGACGCAACACCACCTGTACCGGCTCGCTCAAGCCTTCCCAACGCATCGTGGAACGCAAGATATCGTTGCGCTCAATCACGCCCTGCAAGGCCTGGGCAAATGCCTCGAGACGCTCGCGGCTGTCGAAATGAAACGAGGCCTGTTCCAGGTAAAGGTCGCCCTCATCGGCCAGCAAGTGGTGATAAAGGATGCCTTCCTGCAACGGCGTCATGCCGTAGATATCTTGCACGTTGGCCAATTGGCCCGGCACGCCGGCGACAAGGCTGTCGATTTCGTCCTGGTTGAGACTGGCCAGCGGCAGCATCGACGGCGTAATGCGTTGGCACTCGGCAGTGATGCCGTTGGCCGGCACCTCCAGCGCACGGCGGCTGCCCACGACCTTGGCCAGGCCGGCCAGGGTCGGGTGGGTAAACAAGGCACCGACGTCGACCCGCAGGTCGTCCTGGCGCATGCGCTCGACCAACTTGACCGCCAGCAGCGAATGGCCGCCCAGCTCGAAGAAGTTGTCATGCCGACCGACCTGCTCCAGTTGCAGCACCTGTGCCCAGATCAGCGCCAGGCTGCGTTCAATGCGCCCCTCGGGAGCCTGGTAATCGCGGCTGGCCACCGCCGACTGATCCGGCGCCGGCAAGGCCTTGCGGTCCAGTTTGCGGTTGGGCGTGAGCGGCAACGCGTCGAGGCTCACGAACGCCGACGGGATCATGTATTCGGCCAGCAACGGCGCCAGGAAGCTGCGCAAACCGGCCGCCGTCAAGCTGACCCCGGCGTGCGGCACCACGTAGGCCACCAGGCGCTTCTCGCCAGGACGGTCTTCACGGGCGATCACCGCCGCTTCCTTGACCCCGGCACAGTTGCCGAGGCGCGATTCGATCTCGCCCAGTTCAATCCGGAAGCCGCGCACCTTGACCTGGAAGTCGTTGCGGCCCAGGTACTCGAGGGAACCATCCGCCAGGTAGCGCGCCAGGTCGCCGGTCTTGTACATCCGCGCCCCCGGGGCGTCGTTGAACGGGTCGGCGAGGAAGCGCTCGGCACTGATCTGGTCGAGGTTCAGATACCCCCGTGCCACACCGTCACCGCCGATGAAGATCTCTCCCGCCACCCCGAACGGTACCGGTTGCTGCTGGCTATCGAGCAGGTAGATACGGGTGTTGGCCATCGGTTTACCGATGGTGGTATTGCCCGTGGTATCGCCCGTATGGGTCACATAAGCGGTGGTGCAGGACACCGTCGCTTCCGTCGGGCCATACGTGTTGATCAGCCGGGTATGGGCCGGGCGGACCTCGTCCCACAGCTTCAACTTCTGCGCCGACAGTGCATCACCGGTCACGTTGATCAACCGTACATTGCGCAAATGCGCCTGCGCCTGCTCCGGGCTGTGGTGCCATTCGGCGGCCAGGGTGTGCCAGTGCGCCGCCGTCAAGTGCAGGAAGGTCGGCGTGATCGCCGGGTCGCGTGCGGCCTCGGTGCCAAACACATAACGGCTTGGCGCCAGGGTCGCGCCGGCCAGCCAGGCTGGGAAGATTTCCTCCACCGACAGGTCGAAGTTCAGGGTGTTCTGCTGCAAAACCGTGTCCTGCGCGGTCAGGCCGAACAGGCGTGCGGCGTCCAGGCTGTAGTTGACCAGCCCGCGATGTTCGATCATCACGCCCTTGGGATTGCCGGTGGAACCCGATGTGTAGATCACATACGCCAGGTGGCGGGCCGTCAGCCCCGGCACTTGCGGGTTGTGCTCGGCACCGCTGTGTGGCTCGTCCAGCAACACCTGCGCAATCGCCAGGGGCGGCAACCGGTCCTGCAACGCGCGCTGGGTCAGCACGGCCGACGGTGCGCTGTCGGCGATCATGTAGGCCAGGCGCTCCGGCGGGTAATTGGGGTCCAGCGGCACATACGCGCCGCCGGCCTTGAGCACCCCGAGCAAGCCCACCAATACTTCATCGCCGCGTTCGGCGCAGATCGCCACGCGGTCATCCGGGCCGATGCCCAGGCCGATCAAGTGGTGCGCCAGGCGGTTGGCCCGACGGTTCAACTGCGCATAACTGATGCGCTGCTGTTCGAACGCCACGGCAATCGCATCCGGATGCGCCTCGACCTGGGCTTCGAACAGTTGGTGAATGGTGCTGTCCTGCGCATAGGCCACGTGGGTGTCGTTGAGGCCGTGCAACAGGTAGTCGCGCTCGTCTTCATCGATCAAGGGAATGTGCGCCAGCAACGCCTGGTCGTCGGCAACCATGGCCTGCAGCAGGCACTCGAAATATCCCAGGTAACGTTGCAGGGTGGTCTCGTCGAACAGCGCCGTGGCGTACTCCAGGGTCCCGGCGATGTGTCCCTGCATTTCGCCGAGGTCCAGGGACAGGTCGAACTTGGCAAAGTTGCCGGCCTCACCGAGCCCTTCGAACTGCAGATCGCCCATTACCAGGCTCGGCGCATCACTGCTCTGCCAGGTCAGCAAGGTCTGGAACACCGGGCTGTGGGCCAGGCTGCGCGCCGGCTTGAGCACTTCCACCACTTGTTCGAACGGCAAGTCCTGATGGGCCTGCGCCGCCAGGGTGCGGTCCTTGGCATGGGCCAGCAGCGCAGCCACGGTCAGCTCTTCGCCGGCCCCTATGCGCACCGCCAGGGTGTTGACGAACAGGCCGATCAGCCCTTCGACTTCTGCACGCATGCGGTTGGCCGCCGGCGAGCCGATCACCACCTCATCCTGGCCGGACAGACGGCAGAGCAACGCGCCCCACGCGGCCATCATGGTCATGTACAGCGTGGTGCCATGACGCTGACTCAGGGCCTTGAGCCCGGCGGTCAGGTTGACATCGAGCAACAGGCTCAAGGTCGCACCGCTGTAGTCCTGCCGGGCCGGCCGTGGGCGGTCGGTGGGCAACAACAGCAAGGCGGGCGCATCCGCCAACGCCTGCTGCCAGTACTGGCTCTGTTGCTGCAGCACCTCGCCACTCAGCCAACGCCGTTGCCATACGGCAAAATCGCCGTATTGCAGGGCCAGCGGTGGCAGCGGGTCGGCCTGCCCCAGACGGAACGCTTCATACAGCGCCATCAACTCACGGGTCAGTACGCCCATCGACCAACCGTCGGACACGATGTGGTGCATGGTCAGCAACAGCACATGGTGATCGTCGGCGCGTCGCACCAGGCGCGCACGAATCAGCGGGCCCTGCTCCAGATCGAAGGGTTCAAGCGCCTCTTGGCTGACGTGCACCTGCAGATCGGCATCGCTGTCCACTTCCAGGCGCAGCAGCGCGAACGCCCGTTCGGCCGGCTCGATACGCACCAGCGGCTCATGGTTGTGCTGCACGAACCGGCTACGCAGCGCCTCATGGCGCGCCACGATGGCTGTCAGTGCTCGCTCCAGCGACTGGGCATCCAGCTGGCCGCGCAGCCCCAGGGCAATCGGCATGTTGTAGGCGGTGCTGGCGCCTTCCATCTGCGCCAGGAACCACAAGCGTTGCTGGGCAAACGACAGCGGCAAATCCTGGTCCCGTGGCACCGGCAAGATCGCCGGCAAGGTGCTGCGTGCCGCCTGGGCCAATACTTGGCCCAACGCCGCCAACTGCGGATGGGCAAACAGCTCGGCCAAGGCCAACTCCACCCCCAGGCGCTGGCGCACTTGGGAAATCAGGCGCATCGCCAGCAGCGAGTGCCCGCCCAATTCGAAGAAATGCCCGTGGCGACCGACCTGTTCAAGCCCCAGCAGGTCTTGCCAGATCTGCGCCAACGTCGTTTCAATGTCGCCCTCGGGGGCTTCATACACCCCACTGACCACCGCATCGAGCCCCGGTGCCGGCAGCGCCTTGCGATCCAGCTTGCCGTTGGGGCTCAACGGCAGTGCCGGCAACTGAACATAGGCCGACGGCACCATGTATTCCGGCAGTTCGTTTTGCAGGTAGGTCCGCAGGTCCTCGATCTGAGGCGCCTGCCCCGCCACGTGCGCGGTGAAGTAGGCCACCAGGCGCTCGTCGCGCACCAGTACGGCTGCTTCAAGCACCTCGGGATGGGCGGCGAGCAAGGCTTCGATTTCACCCAGTTCAATGCGCAGGCCGCGAATCTTGACCTGGTCATCATTACGCCCGAGGTAGTCGAGGGTGCCGTCCGCGCGGTAACGCGCCAGGTCGCCCGTGCGGTACATGCGTCCTTGGGCGGTGAACGGGTCGTCGAGGAAACGTTCGGCCGTCAGGTCCTCGCGATTGAGGTAACCGCGTGCCACGCCCGCGCCACCGATGTACAACTCGCCGACGCTGCCGGTAGGGACCTGTTGCCCGTAGGCGTCCAGCACGTAGAGCGTCAGGTTGCGCAACGGCTGGCCGAGCGGAATATCCCCTGCTCCATAGCTGGCAAGATCCGCATTGATGCCGTGCCAGGCGACCACGTCGCTGCACTCGGTCGGGCCATAGCTGTTGATGAATTGCGGACGCGGCGCCCGCAGTTTCTCCAACTGCGACAGTTTGATCGGCTCACCGCCGAGCACGACCCGGCGCAGGCGGCTCAAGACGTGCTGTTGATCGGCGTCGATCAACGTATAGAACGCACTCGGGGCCAGGTTGATATGGGTGATCGCCTGCGCGTCGATCTGGCGCACGATGCTCGAAGGATCAAACGGGCTGTCGGCCAGGTGCAAGGTGGCGCCGACGGCCAGGCTGGCGAAGATATTTTTCTGGGTCAGGTCGAAGCTGTGCGACGTCAGCAACAACACCGCGTCGTCGGCGTCCAGCCCGACGTCTTCGAGGTACCAGTGGAGCATGTTGACCACGCCCTGGTGTTCGACCATCACGCCTTTTGGCTGCCCGGTGGAGCCCGAGGTATAGATCACATAGGTCAGGTGTTTCGCGCTCAGCCCGGGCACCTGTGGGTTGTCCAGCGCTTGCCCGCGCCACGCCTCACGGTCGAGGTCGACCACGGGCAGGCCGCCCGCAGCGGCCAGTTGCGCGGTCGCAGCGTGCACCAGTAACGCCGCCGGGGCGCTGTCCTTGAGCATGTAATGAATGCGTTCGAGCGGGTAGTTCGGGTCGATCGGCACATAGGCGCCTCCGGCCTTGAGAATCGCCAGCAACCCGACGATCAGCTCGGCGCTGCGCTCCACGCAAATCGCCACGCGGGCATCCGGCACCACGCCGAGCTCACGCAGGTGATGGGCCAACTGGTTGGCCCGCTCATTAAGCTGACGGTAAGTCAGCGTCACAGCCGCCGTCTGCACCGCCAGCGCCTCGGGGGTGCGCATGGCCTGGGCTTCAAACAGGCTGTGTACGGTGCCGGGGTGGAGCGGCGTATGCAGGCCACTGAGGCCGGCCAACTGCTGCTGGCGCTCCCGCTCATCCAGCAGGGGCACGCGGGCCAGCACGCCTTGATCGTCGGCAACCATCGCGTGCAGCAGGCGCTCGAAGTAGCCCAGGTGACGCTTGAGGGTCGCCTCGTCGAACAGCGCCGTGGCATAGCTCAAAGAGCCGATGATATGGCCCTGGGCTTCGCTTAACTCCAGGGACAGATCAAACTTCGCCGATGTGTTGACTTGGCCGCCGTCCTCCATGATCAAGTCGCCGACGACCGGTGCGCCACCGCCTTCACTGCCCTGCCAGGTCAACATGGCCTGGAACACCGGGCTGTAGGCCATGCTGCGCACCGGTTTGACGATGTCGACCACTTGTTCGAACGGCAGGTCCTGATGCGCCTGCGCACCCAGCGTCCGGGCCTTGACCCGCGCCAGCAGGGTTTGCACCGTCGGTTCGCCCGAGGTATCGATGCGCAGCGCCAGCGTGTTGACGAACAGGCCGATCAGACCTTCCAGCTCCAGCTGGTTGCGGTTGGCCACCGGCGAGCCGATCACCACTTCATCCTGCCCGGACAAACGCGCCAACAAGACACCCCATGCCGCCAGCAGGCTCATGTACAACGTGGTGCCATGTCGTTGACTCAGGTCCTTGAGGCCCTGAGTCAGTGCCTTATCCAGTTGCAACGCCAGCACCGCGCCGGAGAAATCCTGTTGCGCCGGGCGTGGCCGGTCGGTCGGCAGGGTCAGTATGGCCGGCGCGCCGGCCAGGGTTTGCTGCCAATACAGGTTCTGCTTGTGCAACACCTCGCCACTCAACCAGCGGCGTTGCCAGACGGCGAAGTCGGCATATTGCAGCGTCAGCGGTGGCAATGGATCGGCGAGGCCCTGGCTGAAGGCGCCATACAACAGCACCATTTCGCGGCTCAGCACGCCCATCGACCAGCCGTCAGAGGCAATGTGGTGCAGGGTCAGCAACAACACCGAGTGCTCGTCGCCCATGCGTACCAGGCGTGCGCGCAGCAGCGGCCCGTTGACCAGGTCAAACGGCGTCGACGCTTCATATTCGGTCAACACCTGCAAGCGCTGCACGGCATCGGCCTGCCCGCGCAGGTCATCCTGTTCCAGTACAAATGAACCTTCGACAGGTGTGATCCGCAGTTGCGGCTCATCGTTATCCATCACGAAGACACTGCGCAGCACCTCATGGCGACTGACAATCCGCGCCAGTGCACGCTCCAGCGCCAGGATGTCCAGCGCGCCGCGCAGGCCCAGGCCGACCGGCATGTTGTAGGCCGCCCCGGCATTCTCCATTTGCGCCAGGAACCACAGGCGCTGCTGGGCAAACGACAGCGGCAAGGACTCTTCTCGGGACACCGGTACAATCGGCGGCAGGCTGCTGCGCCCGGCCTTGGCCACCACCTGCGCCAGCGCCGTCAGTTGCGGATGGGCGAACAGGTCCGCGAGGTCCAGTTCCACCCCCAGGTGCAGGCGCACCTGGGAGATCAAGCGCATCGCCAGCAACGAGTGCCCGCCCAGCTCAAAGAAATGATCCTCACGCCCGACCTGCTCGACCTTGAGCACTTGGCTCCAGATCTGCGCCAGGGCAATTTCCACTTCACCCTGGGGCGCTTCGTAACCGCGACTGAGCACGGCATCCTGATCGGGAACCGGCAGGGCCTTGCGGTCGAGCTTGCCGTTGGCGGTCAGCGGCAGGCTGTCCAGGCGCACATACGCCGCCGGCACCATGTACTCCGGCAATTGCGCCTGCAACCAACTGCGCAGGGCCTGGCGGTCAAGGGCCTGGTGTTCGGTGAAATACGCCACCAGGCGCCCGTCACGGGCCAGCACCACGGTTTCGCTGACGTCCGGGTGCTCGGCCAGGCAGGTTTCGATTTCACCCAGTTCAATCCGCACACCGCGGATCTTCACCTGGTCGTCATTGCGCCCCAGGTAGTCCAGCGTGCCGTCTTCCAGCCAGCGCGCGAGGTCGCCGGTGCGATACAGGCGAGCCTGCGGGTCCTGGCTGAACGGGTCCTGCAAAAAGCGTTCGGCGGTCAGTTCCGCACGGTTCAGGTAACCGCGCGCCACACCGGCACCCCCGACGTACAGCTCACCGGCCACACCTTGCGGCACCGGTTTGAGGTGCTCGTCGAGCAGATAGACCTGGGTGTTGGCGATGGGTTTGCCAATGTGCAGGGCCTTGCCGGCCTCAATCAGGCCGCAGGTCGCGACCACCGTGGCTTCGGTCGGACCATAGTTGTTGACCACATCGAAGCGCTGCGGCGTGCTGAACTGACGCAGGCGGTCGCCGCCGATCAGCAAGGTTTTCAGGGTCGGGTGCTGCAACTGCTGACTGAACGCGTACTCCGCCACCGGGGTCGGCAGGAAGCTCACGTGCAGCGGTTGCACCAGCCACCAGCGCAACAGCGCGTCGATGTCTTCGCTGCCCTGCTTGGCGGGAGGCAGGTGCAACGTCGCCCCCACACACAGGGCCGGCCAGACTTCCCAGGCCATGGCATCGAAACCGAACCCGGCGACACTGGAAGTGTGCCCACCCGCGTGCAGGTCGAACGCCTGGCAATGCCAGTGCACCAGGTTCTCCAGGGTGCGGTGCTCGACCATCACGCCCTTGGGCAAGCCGGTGGAGCCGGAGGTGTAGATCACATAAGCCAGGTTCGCCGGCGTCAGGCCCGCCACGCTCGGGTTGAGCGTCGGACGACGGTGCCACTGGTCGCTGTCCAGTTCGATCACCGGCCGTTCGGTGTGGCTCAGCAGCGAGCGCGTGCTCGATTGCGCCAGCACCAGCACCGGGTCGCAATCCTGCAACAGGTAGTTGATGCGCTCCTGCGGGTGCGCCGGATCGATCGGCACATACGCCGCACCGGCCTTGAGGATCGCCACCAGACCGACCAGGGTTTCCAGGCTGCGGCGCGCGCAGATGGCCACCCGGTCATCCGGACGCACGCCCTCTTCGAGCAGGCGGTGGGCCAACTGATTGGCGCGCTGATTAAGCTGGCGATAAGTGATGTGCTGGTCGTCCTGGCGCACGGCCGTGGCATCCGGCTGGCATTCGACCTGAGCCTCGAACAGGCGGTGGATGGTCTGCGCCTCGGGGTAATCGACGGCAGTGGCGTTGACGTCAACCAGCACGGCCTCCCGTTCGGCGGCCGACAGCACCGAGAACTGACTCAACGGCTGGTGTGGCGTGTGCTCCAACGCGCTCACCAGGTGCGCCAGGGCCACCTGCATAAAGCCGCAAATCCGTTGCGCACCGATTTTCACCAGCGCCTGGGCGTTGAGCTGGAAGCCGGCGCCAAAATCATCGACGTTCAACACCAGCGGATAGTTGGTGCGCTCTTCCATGCTCACCGCCTGGATACCGTCCCACGCGGCGATATCCGCGCTGGTGGCCTCGACCGGCGCGCTGTGCCGGTAGTTGAGCAATGTATTGAACAGCGCCTGCGTCGCCGGCAGGCCGCTGCACTGTTGGGCCAGGGACAATGACGCGTGTTCATGGGCGAGCAATTGCGACAGTCGCTCATGCGTGACACGCACGGCCTCGCGGGCACCCTGCCCGCCGATGCTCACACGCAGCGGCAAGGTATTGATGAACAGGCCCAAGGCACGGCCGGCGCCTTCACCGCCTTGCAGGCGGCCGAGCAACACCGTGCCGAAGACCACATCGTCACGCCCCGCGACCTGCGCCAACACCTGGCCCCAGGCCAGGTGCACCAGGCTGGCGGCGCTGACGCCAAGCAAGCGCGCCTGCTCGCGCAAGCGCCCGCTCAGTTGGCTGTCGAGCATCAGGTGGGCTTCTTCGACACCGCTGCCATCGCCCTGCACATCGCGCAGGCCGAAGGCCAGGGTCGGTTCATCGATGTCACCGAGCATGCCTTCGAAAAAGCGTTCATGGGCCTGTCGATCCGCGCCCAGGCGCGACTGCGCCACATGGTTGCGATAGGGAATCGACGGCGCCAAGTTTTCGGTGTGGCCTTTCAGGCTGGCCTGGACCTCTTCGATCAGCACCTCAAGCGCGGTGTGGTCGAGCACCATGTGATGGAACAACAGGATGCCGACCCAGCGCTGATGGGCGCTGTCCTGCGCGTAGGCCAGATGCATCAGCGGCGCACAGCTCAGGTCAAGACGGTAATGGCGTGGGTCGAACTGCTCGTGCAACTGCGTCAGCACGTCACCGTCCGCCGGGTCGATCACCACCTCTTCCAGCCCCAGGGTTGCCTGACGCCAAACGACCTGTACCGGATCCTCGAGCCCTTCCCAGGCGATGCTGCTGCGCAGGATGTCGTGCCGCTCGATCACGCTTTGCAGCGCTTTGGCGAACAGGTTCACCGGCTCAGGCCCGGTGAAGGTGAACAACATATGCAGCAGGTAGGCATCGCCTTGCGGCGCCGCCAGATGGTGGTAGAGCATGCCGTCCTGCAGCGGCGCCAGGCCGTAGATATCCTGCACATTGCGCACGCCGCCCGGCACGCTCGCGACGATGCGGTCGATAGCGGCCTGGTCTAGGTCGGCCAGGGGCAACAGGTCCGGGGTGATGCGCTGGCAGTCCGGCTCAATGCGGTTGGCCGGCACCTCCAGTGCCTGATGCCCGCCGACCGCCGCCGCCAGTGCCGCCAGGGTCGGCTGGCCGAACAGCACGCGCACATCGGCGCTCAAGTCCATCTGGCGCATGCGTTCGATCAGTTTGACCGCCAGCAGCGAATGACCACCCAGTTCAAAGAAGTTGTCGTGGCGACCCACCCGCTCCACATCGAGCAATTCTTGCCAGAGCGCGGCAAGGGTCAGTTCCATCTCGCCTTCAGGGCACTCGTATTCGCGACGGGCCAGGGCATCGCCATCGGGGGCCGGCAAGGCCTTGCGGTCGAGTTTGCCGTTGGTGGTCAGTGGCAAGCGCTCAAGCAGGACGAACGCACTGGGCACCATGTAATCGGCCAGGGACACCAGCAACTGCGCACGCAGCTCGGCGGCCGACGGTTCAGCGCCCTCGGCGGCGATCACATAAGCCACCAGACGCTTGTTACCGGGGGCGTCTTCACGGGCAATCACCACGGCTTCGCGCACGCCCTCACAGGCGGCCAGGCGGGCTTCGATCTCGCCCAGCTCGATACGGAAGCCACGGATTTTCACCTGGTCGTCGTTGCGGCCCAGGTAGTCAATGCTGCCGTCCGCCAGCCAGCGTCCCAGGTCACCGGTCTTGTACAGACGCGCCTGCGCACGACCGCTGAACGGGTCGGCGATAAACCGTTCGGCGTTCAACTGCGGCCGGTTCAAGTAGCCACGGGCAACCCCCGCGCCCCCCACGTACAACTCGCCGACGACACCGACCGGCACCGGTTCGCGCTGGTCGTCGAGAATATACAGTTGCAAGTCCGGAATGCGCCCGCCAATCGGGCTGACGCCGACCCGCTGCGCATCCGCCGCTTCAAGGGCGCGATACGTCACATGCACGGTGGTTTCGGTGATGCCGTACATGTTCACCAGTTGCGTACCGGCGTTGCCTGGGCGTGCGTACCACGGCTTGAGAATCCCCGGTTCCAGGGCCTCACCACCGAATATCACCTGGCGCAGGGAATGCTTCAGCGCACTCTGGCCCTGGGCCGCAATCAACGAACGGAAGGCACTCGGCGTCTGGTTGAGGATGGTCACCCCGGCGCTGCACAACAGTGCATAACAGGCGTCCGGCGAACGGCTGGTGAGCTGCGGTACCACCAGCAACTGCCCACCGTGGATGAGCGCGCCCCAGATTTCCCAGACCGAAAAGTCAAACGCAAACGAGTGGAACAGTGCCCAGACATCCTGATCGTTGAAGTTGAACCAGCCCTCGGTGGCGCTGAACAGGCGTGCCACGTTGTGGTGCTCGACCATCACCCCCTTGGGCAGGCCGGTGGAGCCGGAGGTGTAGATCACGTACGCCAGGTTGGCCGAAGTCAGGCCCGGGACGTGGGGATTCTGAGTGGACTCCCCCTGGCAATCGCCGCCGTCCAGTTCGAGCACCGGCACCGACACCTCGGCCACCCGGGCACGGGTCGCCTGCTGCACCAGCACCGCTACCGGCGTGCTGTCTTGCAGGGTGTAGCTGATGCGTTCCTGCGGGTACGCAGGGTCAATCGGCACATAACCGGCGCCGGCCTTGAGGATGCCGAGCAGGCCGATGATCATGTCCAGCCCGCGCTCGACGCAGATCGCCACCCGATCATCCGGGCGCACGCCCAGGCTCAACAAGCGATGCGCCACCTGGTTGGCGCGGCGATTCAAGTCGCCGTAGCTCAGGCGCAGGTCTTCAAACAGCACCGCCGTAGCGTCAGGTCGTAAAGCCGCCTGCAGCTCGACCTGGTGATGCAGCAATGCGGTATCGGCGAACAGGCTGTCGGTGGCGTTCCAGTGTTGCAACAATTGTTCGCGCTCGCCCGCCGGCAACATCGCCAACCCTTGCAGCGAAGCCTGCGGGGTCTGCTCCAGGGCTTGGACCAGGTTCTCCAGGACGCATTGCATGTAGCCGCACACTCGCCCCGCGCCAATCGAACCGTCGGCCATGACCGACAGGCTGAACGCCTCTCCCATGTCGTTGACCGACAGGGTCAGCGGGTAGTTGGTGCGCTCCTTGCTGTCGACCACGGCAATGCCTTCCCAGGCCGTCTGCGCTTGTGCCGAAACGTCCGCGCCGCCGAGCTGGCGATAGTTGAGCAGCGAACTGAACAACGGCGTCGACGCCGCCACTTGGCTGCAGCGTTGCGCAAGCACCAGCGAGGCGTGCTCATGACCGAGCAAGCCGGTCAGGCGCGCATGGGTACTCTTGACCATGGCGCGTACGCCGGCTTCAGCGAGGCTGACCCGCAGCGGCAAGGTGTTGATGAACATCCCCAGGGCACGGTCTGAGCCTTCACCGCCCTGCAAGCGCCCCAGCAACACGGTGCCGAACACCACATCCGTGCGTCCCGACACGCCACCCAGCACCCGCGCCCACGCCAAGTGATACAGGCTGGCAGGCGTCACCCCCAACTGGCGGGACTGCGCGCGCAGGCGCTGGCTGAGGCGGTCATCGAGCATCAGGACGACCTCTTCGACACCGTGGCCCTCACCCTGCACGTCCTGCAGACCGAAAGGCAGGGTCGGTTCATCGATGTCCCCGAGCATCTCGCTGAAGAACGCCTCATGCTCTTCGCGACTCACGCCCTGGCGCGCCTGAGCCACATAATGACGGTACGGCACCGACGGTGGCAGCAGGGCCTCTTCGCCACGGGTATGAGCTTCGATTTCCGAGATGAGCATACGCAGCGACGTGGCGTCATCCACCAGATGGTGCAGCAGCAACACCGCGACCCAGCGCTGGTTGGGCGCATCCTCGCTGTAACCGATGCGCATCATGGGCGCCTGGCGAATATCCAGGCGGTGGTGACGCGGGTTGAGGCACTCGGTCAATTGCGTGGCGATATCCCCGGCGGCCGGGTCCAGGTGAATCTCATCCATCCCCAGTTGCGCCTCGCGCCAGACCACCTGTACCGGCTCGTCGAGGCGCTCCCAGACCACGGCGGTGCGCAGGATGTCATGTCGCGAAATCACGCCTTGCAGAGCTGCGGCAAAGCGTTGCAGGCGCTCGCGGCTGTCAAAGCTGAAGGTGATGTATTGCAGGTACGGATCGCCTTGGGCCGCCGCGAGGTGGTGGTACAAAATCCCCTCTTGCAGCGGCGCCAGGCTGTAGATTTCCTGGACGTTACACGCGCCGCCCGGCACGGTTGCGACGATGCGGTCGATGTCGGCCTGATCCAGCGTGGCCAGGGGCAGCATGTCCGGGGTGATGTGTGCGCAGCCTTCTGGGACACGATTGGCGGGCACCACCACGTCCTTGCTCGCATCGGCCACGGCGGCCGCCAGTGCGGCCAGGGTCGGCTGGCCGAACAGCACACGCACATCGGCGCCCAGCCCGACCTGGCGCATGCGCTCGATCAGCTTGACCGCCAACAGCGAATGGCCGCCCAACTCGAAGAAGTGATCCTGGCGGCCCACGTGTTCAACACCGAGCAAATCCTGCCAGATCGCGGCAATCGTGGTTTCCACCTCCCCCTCGGGGGCTTCGAACTGGCGACGCGCCAGGGCGTCGGCATCCGGCGCCGGCAACGCCTTGCGGTCCAGCTTGCCGTTGGTGGTCAACGGGAACTGCGCCACCCGCACAAACGCAGCGGGCACCATGTAGTCAGCCAGGGACACCAGCAACTGCGCACGCAGCTCGGCGGCCGACGGATCGGCCCCCTCGGCGGCGATCACATAGGCCACCAGACGCTTGTCTCCTGGCTCATCTTCGCGGGCAATCACCACCGCTTCGCGCACGCCTTCACAGGCGGCCAGGCGGGCTTCGATCTCGCCCAGCTCGATACGGAAGCCACGGATCTTCACCTGGTCGTCGTTGCGCCCCAGGTAGTCAAGGCTGCCGTCCGCCTGCCAACGCGCCAGGTCACCGGTCTTGTACAGGCGCGCCTGCGCACGACCGCTGAACGGGTCGGCAATGAACCGCTCGGCATTCAACTGCGGCCGGTTCAAGTAGCCACGGGCAACCCCCGCGCCACCCACGTACAACTCGCCGACCACGCCCACCGGCACGGGTTCGTTCTGCTCGTCGAGCACATACAGTTGCAAGTCCGGAATGCGCCCGCCAATCGGACTGACGCCGACCAACTGCGCATCCGCCGCTTCGAGCGCACGATAGGTTACATGCACGGTGGTTTCGGTGATGCCGTACATGTTCACCAGTTGCGTACCGGCGTTGCTCGCACGCGCATACCACGGCTTGAGAATCCCCGGTTCCAGGGCTTCGCCGCCGAAGATCACCTGGCGCAGGGAATGCTTCAGGGCACTCTGGCCCTGGGCCGCAATCAATGAACGGAAGGCACTCGGCGTCTGGTTGAGGATGGTCACCCCGGCGCTGCACAACAGCGCATAGCAGGCGTCCGGCGAACGGCTGGTCAATTGCGGCACCACCAGCAACTGCCCGCCATGCATCAGCGCGCCCCAGATTTCCCAGACCGAGAAGTCAAACGCAAACGAGTGGAACAGTGCCCACACGTCTTGCTCGTTGAAGTGGAACCAGCCCTCGGTGGCGCTGAACAGGCGCGCCACGTTGCGGTGCTCGATCATCACGCCCTTGGGCAAGCCGGTGGAACCGGAGGTGTAGATCACGTACGCCAGGTGGGCCGAAGTCAGGCCCGGTACATCAGGATTCCGGGTGGATTCGGCCTGGCAATCACCGCCGTCCAGTTCGAGCACCGGCACCGAAACCTCGGCCACCAGGGCACGGGTCGCCTGCTGCACCAGTACCGCCATCGGTGCACTGTCCTGCAGGGTGTAGCTGATGCGTTCCTGCGGGTACGCCGGATCGATCGGCACATAACCGGCCCCCGCCTTGAGGATGCCGAGCAAGCCGATGATCATGTCCAGCCCGCGCTCGACGCAGATCGCCACCCGGTCATCCGGGCGCACGCCCTGGCTCAACAAGCGATGCGCCACCTGGTTGGCGCGGCGGTTCAAGTCACCGTAGCTCAGGCGCTGGTCTTCAAACAGCACCGCCGTAGCGTCGGGTTCGGCCGCTGCCCGGGCTTCGACCTGCTGGTGGATCAAGGCGCTGTCGGCAAATACGCCATCGCCGCTGTTCCAGTGGTGCAACAGGTGCTGGCGCTCGGCTGCCGGCAGGATGCCCAGGGTTTGCAACGCCGCCTGCGGCGTGTGCTCCAGTGCGGCCACCTGGCTTTCCAGGGCGGCATGCAGATAATCCGCGATCCGCGCCGCGCCGATTTCGGCATCTGCAAGCACCGTGATATGAAAATCTTCACCCAGGTCGTCGAGGTTGACGGTCAGCGGGTAGTTGGTGCGCTCCTCGGCGCCCAGCGCCTGGATGCCGGCCCACGCCGTCTGCGCCTCGGCACTGCCGCCGGTTGCACTGTGGCGGTAGTTGAGCATGGCACTGAACAGCGGCGTCGGCGTCGCCACCGCGCTGCAACGCTGAGCCAGGGCCAACGAGGCGTGTTCATGCTGGAGCAATGCGGTCAACCGCTGGTGGGTCAGTTTCAGGCCACTGCGCACGCTTTGCTCGCCCACGCTCACACGCAGCGGCAGGGTGTTGATGAACATCCCCAGGGCACGGTCCGAGCCCTCGCCCGCGTGCATCCGGCCCAGCAATACGGTGCCGAACACCACCTCCTGGCGTCCGGAGACTTTACCCAGTACCTGGGCCAGTGCCAGGTGCATCACGCTGGCCGCACTCACCCCCAACTGCCGGGCCTGCACGCGTAGCCGTTGGCTCAAGGCGTTATCCAGCATGCGATGGCTTTCTTCGATGCCATGACCGTCACCCTGCACGTCCTGCAGACCGAACGGCAGCGTCGGCTCATCGATGTCACTGAGCATCTCGCGAAAGAACGCTTCATGCTGCTGTTCACTGACGCCCAGGCGAGCCTGCGCCACATAGTTGCGATACGGTACCGGCTCGCCCAGGTGCTCGGTCTGCCCCAGCAGGAAGGCTTGCATTTCGTGCTGCACCACCTCCATTGCCGTGTGGTCCAGGGCCATATGGTGAAACAACAGCACCGCCACCCAGCGCTGGTTCGGCGAGTCCAGCGCGAAGGCCACCCGCATCATCGGCGCCTGGCGGATATCCAGGCGGTAGTGACGCGCATCGAAGCGGCTGCGCAACTGGCCCAGCACATCGCCGTCGCGTGGGTCCAGATGCAGCTCTTCACTGATCAACGTGGCCTTGCGCAGTACCACTTGCATCGGTTCATCGAGGCTTTCCCAGACCACCGTGGTGCGCAGGATGTCGTGACGCTTGATCACGTACTGCAACGCCTGGGTGAAGTGCTCCAGCCGCGCACGGCTGTCGAAGGCATACAGCGATTGCAGCAAATAGGGGTCGCCCTGCTCCGCCGTCAAATGGTGGTACAACATGCCTTCCTGCAGCGGCGCCAGCGGGTAGATGTCCTTGACGTTGGCCAGGCCGCCCGGCACGGCGTCGACAATCCGGTCAATGGTTGCCTGGTCCAGGGTCGTCAACGGCAGCATCTGCGGCGTAATGCGGTAGGCCGGGCTCAACCAGTCCCCCCCATTGCGCGCGATCAACTCCAGCAATTGCGCTTTGTGTCCGCGCAAGTGGTCGATCAACCCATCGTCGAGCCCCTCATCGTCGCCCAGGATGACGAGGTCATCCTCTTCACGTTGCAGGTGGATCGCGTGAGTCGAAAGAACTGCCATCAATTCGCTGAAGTGCATGGTGTGACCTGCTTAAGATTCGAAAACAGTGACGAGAAAGTCCGGTTTCAATTGCAACCTGAGCACCCGGCGTCAAACAGCAGCGTGCGGCCCGGCATGGGCTCGACGCTGTCGCCGTCAGGTTCAAAAAGTGATGGGTTGAATGCGTGCCCCAGGGCTTCCCACAGGGCTGGAAAACTAAAACATCCACGGAAAGGTGTATGTCATAGGAAGCAGGGACAACGTAGGGGTGACACGTGACTGTCAAAAACGCGCACGCCCGACAGACCGGCGCGGTTCACCCGCGTCGGTCTGCCAGGCGTGTGTCGATCAGATCCGACGTTTGCGCTCGAACGTGGGCACGCTCGATTGCGGCACGACCACATGCTCGACCTGCCCCACCGCCGCGGCCATTGCAGCCAGCGTCGGTTGAGCGAGCAACACGCGCAAGTCAGCGTCCATCCCTTGCTTGCGCATCTGCTCGACCAGGCTCACCGCCAACAATGAATGCCCACCCAACTCGAAGAAGTGGTCATGGCGCCCCACCTGCCCGACGTTGAGTACCTTCTCCCACAGTTGCGCCAGGGCCACTTCCGTCGGCCCCTGGGGTGCCTCGTAAACGCGGCTGAGCAACGCCTCCTGGTCCGGTGCCGGCAAGGCCTTGCGGTCGACCTTGCCGTTGCTGGTCAGCGGCAGGCTGTCCAGGCGCACATAGGCCGCCGGCACCATGTACTCCGGCAACTGCGCTTGCAGATAGGCGCGCAGCACTTCGATATCCAGCGCTTCACGTTCGGTGAAGTACGCCACCAGGCGCTTGTGCCCCGGTTCGTCCTGACGGGCGAGTACTACCGCGTCCTTGACCTGCGGGTGCTCACTCAGGCGCGTTTCGATCTCGCCCAGTTCGATACGGAAGCCCCGGATCTTCACCTGCTGGTCGTTACGCCCCTGATACTGCAAGGTACCGTCGGCACGCCAGGTCACCAGGTCGCCAGTGCGGTACATCAGCGCCCCGTCGCTGAACGGGTCGGCGAGGAATTTCTCCGCCGTCAGGTCAGCCCGGTTCAGGTAGCCCAGGGCAACCCCCTGGCCACCGATATACAACTCGCCGGTCACACCGACCGGCACCGGTTGCTGGCGGGCGTCGAGCACGTAGGCACGGCTGTTGCCCACCGGACGGCCAATCGGGATGCTGCCCTCGTCTGCCCGCGTAATCTCATGGGTAGTCGAGAACGTCGTCGCCTCGGTCGGGCCGTAGCCGTTGAGCAGATGCTGGGGTGCGCCATCCTTGAGGACCCGAGCGATCACGCTCGGATCCAGCACATCGCCACCGACAATCAGGTAACGCAATTGCGGGAAGACCGGCAACAATCCTTCGGCGTACTGGTGGAACAAGCCAGCGGTCATCCACAAAACGCTGACTGCTTGTTCCTGCAACAGCGCGGCAAAGTCGGCCTGGGACAGCAATGTGTCCTGATCGACCACCACCACTGCGCCGCCATTGAGCAATGGCGCCCAGACATCCAGGGTACTGGCGTCAAACGCCGGGTTCGAAGCAAACGCCACGCGGTCATGCTGATTGAAATCGGCATAGCCGTTGTTGATCACCAGGCGTGTGATCGCCCGGTGCGGCACCAATACGCCTTTGGGCGTGCCGGTAGAGCCGGAGGTGTACATGATGTACGCCGCCGTCTCGGCGGATTGCTCCAGTGCCGGGTTGTGATCCGGCTCGATACTCAGATCCAGGCTGTCCAGGTCCAGACGACGGGCGCCTTCCGGCACCTTGATCGAGGCCGCCGTCAACACCAGCGCCGCACCGCTGTCCGAGATCATGAAGCCTTGACGGTCCAACGGCGCGTTGACATCCAGCGGCACATACACTGCCGCACACTTGCTGATTGCCAACTGGCTGACCAGCAGGTCCACCGAGCGTTCCAGCAGGATCGCCACGCGGTCACCGGGGGCTACCCCCAGGCCGATCAGATGATGGGCCAGGCGGTTGGCCCGTGCGTTCAACCCGGCATAGCTGACCTGTTGCTGCCCGTGCGACGCCGCCAGGGCGTGCGGATGCGCCTGTACCCATGCCTCAAACACCTGATGCAGCGGTTGCAGTTGCGGGTAGCCCCGCGCCGTATCGTTGAACGTCTGCAACAACTGCCGGCGCTCATCGCTGCTCAAGACCGACAGGCGATTGGCTGCCGAATGCGGTGCCTGTTCCAACTGCTCGACCAGCCCGGCCAACGTCGTGCACACGTAGCCCAAGACCCGCTGCGCACCCACTGAGCGCGGTGCCAGGGCACTGACCCGGAAATCCTCGCCCACGTCATCCACCGAGAGAATCAGCGGGTAACTGTTGACCCCTTCGTTGGCGAGCATCTCGATGCCGTCCCAAGCGACGCGGCTGGCCTCACTGACGCTGGCCGAGGCATGACGGTAGTTGAGCAAGGCACTGAACAACGGTGCCGGCGCGGCCACGCCACTGCAACGTTGCGCCAACGTCAGCGACGCATGCTCGTGAGCCATCAACTGACTCAAGGCCGCATGGGTGTTCTTGACCGCCGCCGTCAGGCTTTCATCCTTCAGGCGCACGCGCAGCGGCAAGGTGTTGATGAACATCCCCAGGGAACGCTCGGCGCCGTCGCCGGCCTGCAGGCGGCCGAGCAATACGGTGCCGAACACCACGTCATCACGGGCTGACACCGCGCCGATGACCTGGGCCCAGACCCAGTGATACAGCGTGGCGGCACTCACCCCCAACTGCCGTGCCTGGCGCCGCAGACGCTGGCTGAACGCAGCGCCCAGCCAGTGATCGACCTCCTCGGTGGCATCCCGCTCACTGTCGATGCGCTGCACGCCGAACGGCAGCGTCGGTTCGTCGACGTCGCCGAGCATCTCGCGGAAAAACGCTTCATGGGCCGCACGGTCCTTGCCCTGGCGGGTCTGCGCCACATAGTTGCGGTACGGCACCGAAGCGCCCAGTTTCTGCTCGCGCCCGCTCATGTGCGCTTCGATTTCCGCCACCAGCACGCCCATGGAGGTCGCGTCGTTGACCAGGTGGTGGAAGGACAACATGCCGATCCAGCGCTGATGCTGCGGGTCATGGGCAAAGCCCAGGTGCATCATCGGTGCCTGGCGGATATCCATGCGATGACGGCCGAGGCTGAAATGCTCACGCAATTGCGTCAGCACCTCGCCGGCCTGCGGGACGAGTTCGTCCATCGTCAGCGGGGCCTCGCGCCAGACCACTTGCACCGGCACCTCCAGTTGCTCCCAGAACAGCCCGGTACGCAGGATGTCGTGGCGACCGATCACGTATTGCAGCGCCTGGGCGAACCGGTCCAGCCGCTGGCGGCTGTCGAACGCGAACAGCGCGTGTTGCTGGTACGGGTCACCCTGTTCGGCGCTGATGTGGTGATACAACAGGCCCTCCTGCAACGGCGCCAAGGCATAGATGTCCTGCACGTTGGCCACACCGCCCGGCACACTGGCGACAATCCGGTCAATGCTTGCCTGATCCAGCGTGGCCAGGGGCAGCAGGTCCGGAGTGATGCGGGTGCAACCGATGTCGATGCGATTGGCCGGTACCGCCACTTCGTTGCCGGCGCCCACCGCCGCCGCGAGGGCGGCCAGGGTCGGCTGGCTGAACAGCACGCGCACATCCGCCTGCAAGCCCGCCTGGCGCATACGTTCCACCAGGCCCACGGCCAGCAACGAGTGCCCGCCCAGCTCGAAGAAGTTGTCGTGGCGACCCACCTGTTCCAGTTTGAGCACCTCGGCCCAGATCTGCGCCAGGGTGGTTTCCACCTCGCCCTGCGGAGCTTCATAGCCGCGGCTGAGCATCGCGTCCTGATCCGGCTCCGGCAGTGCCTTGCGGTCCAGCTTGCCGTTGGCGGTCAGCGGCAGGTGGTCCAGGCGCACATAGGCGACCGGCACCATGTACTCCGGCAAGCACGCTTGCAAACCGCTGCGCAGGGTGTCGATATCCAGCGCCGCCTGTTCGGTGAAATACGCCACCAGGCGTCCGTCACGGGCCAGCACCACGGCTTCGCGGACGCCGGCCTGTTCGCTCAGGCGGGTTTCGATTTCACCCAGCTCGATACGCACGCCGCGGATTTTCACCTGATCATCGTTACGGCCCAGGTAATCGAGCGTACCGTCTTCCAACCAACGCGCAAGGTCGCCGGTGCGGTACATGCGCGCCTGCGGATCCGCACTGAAAGGATCCTTGAGGAAGCGCTCGGCGGTCATCTCTGGGCGGTTCAGGTAACCCCGGGCCACCCCGGCACCCGCCACGTACAACTCACCCGCGACTCCCAGGGGGACCGGCTGCTGGTATTCATCGAGCAGATACACCTGGGCATTGCTCACCGGCTTGCCGATATGCAGCACCTGCCCGGCGTCAACGCGCCCGGAGGTCGCCACCACCGTGGCTTCGGTCGGGCCGTAGTTGTTGATCAGGTTGAAACGCTGCGGCTTGTTGAACTGCCGCAAGCGGTCGCCGCCGATCAACAGCGTCTTGAGGGTCGGGTGTTGCAGGTCCTGACTGATGGCATATTCGGCCACTGGGGTGGGCAGGAAGCTCACATCCAGCGGTTGCGCCAACCACCATTGCAGCAGCGCATCGATGTCTTCACCGCCCTCATGGGCCGGCGGCATATACAGGGTCGCCCCCACGCACAAGGCCGGCCAGACTTCCCAGGCCATGGCGTCGAAACCAAAACCGGCGACGCTCGACGTCTTGCCGCCGTGCCCCAGTTCAAACGTATCGCAGTGCCAGTTCACCAGGTTTTCCAAAGTGCGATGCTCCACCATCACGCCTTTGGGCAGGCCGGTAGAACCGGAGGTATAGATCACGTAAGCCAGGTGTGCCTGGGTCAGGCCGGCAATCTGTGGGTTGCCTTTGGACGGGCCTTGCCACAGACGGCTGTCGAGTTCCAATACCGGCACGGTCAGGGTCGGCAGACGCTGCGCCAGCGCCGGCTGGATCAGCACAGCCACCGGTGCGCTGTCGTCGAGCAGGTAACTGAGGCGCTCGGCCGGGTGCGCCGCATCAATCGGCACATAGCACGCACCGGCCTTGAGAATGGCGACCAGGCCCACCAGCATTTCCAGGCTGCGCTGCGCACAGATCGCCACGCGATCGTCGGGTTGCACCCCGAGTTCGATCAATTGGTGGGCAAGTTGGTTGGCTTGGCGGTTCAGTTCGACGTAGGTCAGGCTTTGGCCCTGGTACACCGCCGCCAGCGTATGCGGGTACAACTCGACCTGCTGCTCGAAGCGTTGGTGAATGGTCAGGCCGTGGGGATAGTCGACACGGGTGGCGTTGAAGCCTTCGAGCAACTGCCGACGCGCCTCGGCGGGCAGCACCGACAGGCTGTTCATCGCGGTGTGCGGGGCGTGTTCCAGCGCCTCGACCAGTTGCTCGACGACCCGGTTCACGTACTCGCAGAGGCGTTGCGCGCCAATCGATGCCAGCGCCAGTGCGCTCAGGCTGAAAGCCTCGCCCAAATCGTTGACGCTCAAGGTCAGTGGGTAGTTGGAACGCTCCCGCGCCTGTAACAACTCCATGCCTTGCCACGCACGACGCGACGCCTCGGTGATTTCAGCAGCATTGTCCGGCGTATGGCGGTAGTTGAACAACGCACTGAACAACGGCATGGACTGCGGCACAGCACTGTAACGCTGGACCTGGGCCAGTGAGGCCAGCTCATGGGCAAGCAAGCCCGACAGACGCGCATGGGTGGCCTTGACGGCCTCCTGCACGCCTTGACCGCTGATATCGACGCGCAGCGGCAAGGTATTGATAAACATGCCCACCGCCCGGTCGGCGCCCTCACCGCCTTGCAAGCGGCCCATCATCACCGTGCCGAACACCACCCGCTCAGTGCTGGAAACCACCCCCAGCACACGTGCCCAGGCCAGGTGGAACAGGCTGGCCGGGCTGACGCCATTCTGGCGAGTCAGCGCGCGCAGGCGTCGGCTCAAGCCGGCGTCCAGGGTCAGGTCGACCTCTTCGATATCGTAGCCGTCATCGCGCACGTCCTGCTGTGCGAACGGCAGGGTCGGCTCCTCGATATCGCCGAGCATGTCGCGAAAGAACGCCTCGTGTTCCTGCTCGCGACTGGCCAGGCGCGTCTGCACCACGTAGTTGCGGTAAGGCACCGAGGCGATCAATTCATCGCCCTTGCCGAGCAGGAACGCTTCCATTTCCCGCCACACCACGTCCATCGCCATGTGGTCCATGATCGTGTGGTGGAACAGCAGTGTGGCGACAATGCGCTGGCCGGCCTCATCGTCGGCGTACACCAGTTGCATCAGTGGCGCCTGGGTCACGTTCAGGCGATGGCGGCGCGGGTCGACGTGCGCCGCCAGTTGCGCGGCGATATCGCCGCCGCGCGGATCGAACTGCACCGCGCGGGTGACCATCCGCGCCTGGCGCCAGACCACCTGCACCGGCTGCTCCAGGCCCTCCCAGACAAACCCGGTACGCAGCACATCGTGGCGGTCGATAACCCGTTGCAGGGCTTCGGCAAACTGCTGCAGGCGCGCAAGATCGGCAAACGCGAA
The DNA here is from genome assembly GCF_022836895.1 of Pseudomonas palleroniana. Classification (NCBI taxonomy): domain Bacteria; kingdom Pseudomonadati; phylum Pseudomonadota; class Gammaproteobacteria; order Pseudomonadales; family Pseudomonadaceae; genus Pseudomonas; species Pseudomonas palleroniana. Next base: position 4,490,154 of record NZ_CP092411.1, read on the forward strand.
CTGCCCCTGCTGCACGTACAGATCGCCCTGCTCGGCGCTGATGTGGTGGTAAAGAATGCCTTCCTGCAGCGGCGCCAGCGGGTAGATATCCTGCACGTTGGCCGCGCCGCCGACGACGGTGGCGACGATACGGTCGATGCTCGGCTGATCCAGGGTCAGCAGTGGCAGCAAGTCCGGCGTAATGTGCGTGCAACCGGCCGGGATGATGTTGGCCGGCACCTGGATCTCGCGCCCGCTGCCCACGGCCGCGGCGAGCGCGGCCAGGGTCGGCTGGTTGAACAGGACGCGCACATCGGCGTTGAGGCCGGCCTGGCGCATGCGTCCGATCAGGCTGACGGCGAGCAACGAGTGCCCGCCCAGTTCGAAGAAGTGATCGTGACGACCGACCTTGTCCACCTTCAGCACATCGGCCCAGAGCTGTGCCAGCAGGGTCTCGACCGCACCGCTGGGTGCTTCATAACCCCGTGCGATCACCGCTTCCATGCCCGGCTCCGGCAGCGCCTTGCGGTCCAGCTTGCCGTTGGGGCTCAGCGGCAGCGCCTCCAGCACCACATAGGCCTGCGGCACCATGTAGGTCGGCACAGACTGCTGCACATGCTCACGCAAGGCTTCGATATCGATCTGCGACTGCGCATCGCGCCGCGTGCAGTACGCCACCAGGCGCTCATCACGCACCAGCACCACGGCCTCCTGCACAGCGCTATGCGCCGCCAGGTGCGCTTCGATTTCACCCAATTCGATACGCAAACCACGCAACTTGACCTGATCGTCATTGCGTCGCACGTACTCCAGCGTGCCATCGGCCAGGTAACGCACCAGGTCGCCGGTCTTGTACAGGCGCCCGTTGCCGGTGAAGGGGTCCGCCAGGAAGCGCTCGGCCGTCAAGTCATCGCGGCCCAGATACCCACGCGCCACACCGGCACCGCCGATGTACAACTCGCCCACCACCCCCAGCGCCACCGGCTCAAGGCGTGTGTCGAGCACATAGGCGCGGGCATTGGCGATGGGCTTGCCAATCGGCACCGACTCGACCGGCGCACTGCCGTCGCAGGTCCACGACGTGCTGTCGATGGTGGCTTCGGTCGGCCCATACAGGTTAACGATCCCGTGAGTGGTCAGCGCCCGGGCCTGCATTGCCAGTTGCGGCTCCAGCACTTCACCGCCGCTGAACAGGTAACGGCAGCGCACGCCGCTGTCCGGCAGTTGCACCAGCAGGCGCAGCAGGCTTGGCACAAATTGCGCAACGCTGACCTGGTGTTCCACCAGGGTCTGCGCCATTTGCTCGACGTCCCTCGAGGCTTGCGCCGGCAACAGCACCAGGCGCGCGCCAATCGCCAACGGCGTCCAGATCTCCCAGACGGAGGCGTCGAAGGCCACCGAGGTGCGTTGCAAGATCCGTTCGTTGGCATCAAAACCAAACGTGCGGGTCTGCCAGGTGATGTGGTTGACCAGCGAACCATGCTCCACCATCACCCCTTTCGGGCGGCCGGTGGAGCCGGAGGTAAAGATCACGTAGGCCAGGTCATTCGGCCCGGCCACCGCGACCGGGTTGTGGCGTGGCTGTGCGGTCAACGACAGTGCGTCCAGGTCGACCTGTGCCACACCCGAATCCTCCAGCACCGTGCGGGTGGCTGCGTGGACCAGCACCGCCAGCGGCTGGCTGTCTTGCAGCGCCAGGGCCAGGCGTTGCGCAGGGTACTCGGGGTCGAGCGGCACATAGGCGGCACCCGACTTGAGGATGCCCAGCAGCCCGACAATCATCGCCAGGCTGCGCTCCATGCACAGGGCGACGCGGGCATCGGCCTGCACACCCAGGCTGCGCAAGTGATGCGCGACCTGGTTGGCCTGTTCGTTCAGTTCGCGATAGCTCAACGCCTGGTCGCCCAGCACCACCGCGACGGCATGTGGCGTGTGCAAGGCATGCGCCTCGATCATCTGCACCACGGTCAGGTCCCGTGGGTAATCCGCGTCGGTGGCGTTGAAATCCGCGAGCAACTGGCGGGTCTGTGCCGGCGAGAGGATCGACAGTTGCTCCAACGCCCGTTGTGGCGCGTGCTCCAGAGCCTCGACCAGCTGTTCAAGCAGGGTCACGAGGTAACCGCAGACCAACTGCGGATCGACCGATGCAACCGTCAGTGCATCCAGGCTGAAGTCTTCGCCCAGATCGTTGACGCTCAGGCTGACCGGGTAGTTGGTGCGCTCCTCGGACGTCAGGAAGCGCATGCCGCGCCAGGCCTGCTCCATCTCGGCCGTCAGGCCGGCATGGGCCGCCGGGCTATGGCGATAGTTGAGCAGCGCACTGAACAGTGGGGTCGACTGCGCAACCCCACTGCAACGTTGCACCAGGGCCAGCGAGGCATGTTCATGCCCCAACAGGCCGGTCAGGCGTGCATGGGTCGCCTTGACGGCGGCCTGCACCCCCAAGCCTTCGGTATCGACCCGCAATGGCAGGGTGTTGATAAACATGCCCAGCGACCGGTCAGCGCCGTCCCCGCCCTGCATGCGGCCCATCAGGACGGTGCCGAACACCACCTGCCGCGAGTCGGACACGCTGCTCAGCACCTTCGCCCACGCCAGATGGAACACGCTCGCGGCGCTGACCCCCAGCAGCCGCGCCCGCGCCCTCAGGCGCCGGCTCAAATCGGCGTCCAGAGCCACCGAGGCTTCACGGATGGCATGCCCTTCGCCTTGTACGTCCTGCAAACCGAACGGCAAGGTCGGCTCCTCGATATCGCCGAGCATGTCGCGGAAAAACGCTTCGTGCTCCTGCTCACTGAGCCCCAGGCGCGCCTGAGCCACATAGTTGCGATACGGGATCGGCGCCGCCAATGGCTCGGACAGCCCCAGCAGGCTGGCCTGCATTTCCTGGCTGACGACCTCCAGGGCCGTATGGTCCAGCGCCAGGTGATGGAACAACAGGATCGCCACTATCCGCTGGTTGGCGCGGTCTTCGGCGTACACCAGACGAACCAGCGGCGCCTGGCTGACCTCCAGGCGGTAATGCCGGGCATCAAAACGCTCATGCAGTTGGCTGAGAATATCGCCATCGGCCGGGTCCAGGTCCACTGCCTGTACCGGCAACTCGGCTTTGCGCCAGACTACCTGGGCGGGAATGGCCAGGTCTTCCCAGACCACGCCGGTGCGCAGGATGTCATGGCGCTCGATCACCGCCTGCAAGGCCTGGGCAAACGCCTGCAGACGCTCGATATCGTCGAATTCCAGCTGCGACTGCAGCAAGTACGGATCGCCCTGCTCCGCTGCGATGTGGTGGTACAGGATGCCTTCCTGCAACGGTGCCAGGGCGTAGATATCCTGCACGTTGGCCACGCCGCCCGGCACGCTGGCGACGATGCGGTCGATCGCCGCCTGGTCCAGGTCCGCCAGGGGCAGCAGGTCCGGGGTGATGCGTACGCAATCGGGCGTGATCAGGTTGGCCGGTACGGCTACTTCACGCCCACTGCCCACCGCAGCCGCCAGCGCGGCCAGGGTCGGCTGGCTGAACAGCACGCGCACGTCGGCGCTGAGGTCGGCGCGGCGCATGCGTTCGATCAGGTTGACCGCCATCAGCGAATGGCCGCCCAGTTCGAAGAAGTTGTCGTGACGACCGACTTGCTCGATCTTGAGCACATCCGCCCAGATCTGCGCCAGTACGGTTTCCACCTCACCTTGTGGCGCTTCGTAGCCACGGCTGAGCAGTGCATCCTGGTCCGGTGCAGGCAGGGCCTTACGGTCGACCTTGCCGTTGTTGGTCAGCGGCAGATGGTCCAGGCGAACGTAGGCGGCCGGCACCATGTAATCCGGCAACTGCGCGTGCAGATGGTCACGCAAGGCTTGAATGTCGACGTTTTCACGCTCGGTGAAGTACGCCACCAGGCGCTTGTGCCCCGGTTCGTCCTCACGGGCGAGTACTACCGCATCCTTGACCTGCGGATGTTCACTCAGGCGGGTTTCGATCTCGCCCAGTTCGATGCGGAAACCGCGGATCTTCACCTGCTGGTCGTTACGCCCCTGATACTGCAAGGTGCCGTCGGCACGCCAGGCCACCAAGTCGCCGGTGCGGTACATCAGCGCCCCGTCGCTGAACGGGTCGGCGAGGAATGTCTCCGCCGTCAGCTCAGCCCGGTTCAAGTAGCCCAGGGCGACACCCTGACCACCGATGTACAACTCGCCGGTGGCACCGACCGGCACCGGTTGTTGACGGGCGTCGAGCACATAGGCACGGCTGTTGCCCACCGGACGGCCAATCGGGATGCTGCCCTCGTCTGCCCGCGTGATCTCATGGGTGGTCGAGAACGTCGTCGCCTCGGTCGGGCCGTAGCCGTTAAGCAGATGCTGGGGTGCTCCGTCCTTGAGGACCCGGGCGATCACGCTCGGATCGAGCACATCGCCACCGACAATCAGGTAACGCAATTGCGGGAAAACCGGCAACAACCCTTCGGCATACTGGTGGAACAACCCGGCGGTCATCCACAAAACGCTGACTGCTTGTTCCTGCAACAGCGCGGCAAAGTCGGCCTGGGACAGCAATGTGTCCTGATCGACCACCACCACCGCGCCGCCATTGAGCAATGGCGCCCAGACATCGAGGGTGCTGGCGTCAAACGCCGGGTTCGAAGCAAACGCCACCCGATCATGCTGATTGAAATCGGCATAGCCGTTGTTGATCACCAGGCGCGTGATGGCGCGGTGCGGCACCAGCACGCCTTTTGGCGTCCCCGTGGAGCCGGAGGTGTACATGATGTACGCCACCGTCTCGGCGGATTGCTCCAGTGCCGGGTTGTGATCAGGCTCAAGACTCAGATCCAGAGTATCCAGGTCCAGGCGACGAGCAACCTGCGGCGTCTCGATCGAGGCCGCCGTCAGCAGCAGAGCCGCCCCGCTGTCCGAGATCATGAAACCTTGACGGTCCAACGGCGCGTTGACGTCCAGCGGCACATACACCGCCGCACATTTGCTGATTGCCAACTGGCTGACCAGCAGGTCCACGGAGCGTTCCAGCAAGATCGCCACGCGGTCGCCGGGCGCCACGCCTTGGCCGAGCAGGTGATGGGCCAACTGGTTGGCCCGTCGGTTCAATTGCGCATAACTCACGGCTTGCTCGCCATGCACTGCGGCCAGCGCTTGCGCAGCAGCCGCCGCATGGGCTTCGAACAGCGCGTGCAAGGTCAGCGTTTCGGGGTAGGCACGCGTGGTCGGGTTGAACTCGACCAGCACCTGGTGTACTTCGCTCGCCGGCAATACCGACAATTGCTCGAACGGCAGATCGGGGGATTGCTCCAGTGCCTGCACCAACTGCTCCACGACGGTGAGCAGGTAGTCACAGAGACGGCGCGCCTCCAGGGGCGAAACCACCAGTGCATTGAGATTGAATTGCTCGCCCAGGTCATCGACGCTCAAGGTGATCGGGTAGTTGGTGCGTTCTTCGGCGTGCAGGAAGTACATACCGTGCCATACCTGTTCGAGCGCAGCCATGTCCTCGACCACGCCAGTGTGCCGGTAGTTGAGCAAGGCGCTGAACAACGGCACGCTCGCCGGCACCCCGCTGCAACGCTGGGACAGCGCCAGTGAAGCATGCTCGTGCCCCAGTAACGCCGTCAGTCGCGCATGGGTTGCCTTGACGGCCGAGCGCACGCCCACTGCGTCGACATCGACTCGCAGCGGCAAGGTATTGATAAACATCCCCAGCCCACGGTCCGCCCCTTCACCGCCTTGCATGCGGCCGAGCAACACGGTGCCGAACACGACCTCGCGACGGCCCGACACGCTGCCCAACACCCGTGCCCAGGCCAGGTGAAACAGGCTGGCGGCGCTGACGCCGGTCTGGCGTGCCTGTTCGCGCAGGCGCAGGCTCAAGCCTTTATCAAGCAGGTGTGTGGCTTCGCCCACGCCATGCCCATCGCCCTGCACATCCTGCAGACCGAACGGCAAGGTCGGCTCATCGATATCGCTGAGCATCTCGCGGAAAAACCGCTCGTGCTCCGCATCAGTACTGCCCAGACGTGCCTGCGCCACATAATTGCGGTAAGGCACCGCGTGCTTCAGCTGTTCGGCCTGACCCTGCAGCAACAGGTGCATTTCCTGTTGCACCACATCAAGGGCGGTATGGTCCATGATCAAGTGATGGAACATCAGCAACGCGACGATCCGCTGATTGGCCTCGTCACGGGCATAGACGATGCGCATCAACGGTGCCTGGGTCAGTTCCAGGCGATAGTGACGGGCATCGAAACGCTCACGCAGCTGGTTCACGACGTCATCGCCGTGCGGGTCGGCGGGCATTTCCTGCACCGCCAGCGCGGCCTTGCGCCACACCACTTGCACCGGGTTTTCCAGGCCTTGCCAGACGAGGCTGGTGCGCAGGATGTCATGGCGATCGATGACCGCCTGCAGCACCTCGATAAACACCTGGAAACGCTCCAGGCTGTCAAACCCGTAACTCGATTGCAGCAAGTAGGGATCGCCGGTTTCGGCACGGATATGGTGGTACAACACGCCTTCCTGCAATGGCGCCAACGGGTAAATATCCTGCACATTCGCCGTGCCGCCCGGGATCTGGGCGACGATATGGTCGATGCTCGCCTGGTCCAGGGTCATCAGGGGTAGCAGGTCGGGAGTGATGCGTGCGCAGTCAGGCGTAATCCGGTTGGCCGGTACAACCACCTCACGCCCGGAGCCGACGGCAGCCGCCAGCGCCGCAAGGGTGGGCTGGCGAAACAACACGCGTACATCGGCGCTGAGGTCGGCCTGGCGCATGCGTTCAATCAAATTGACCGCCAGCAGCGAATGGCCGCCCAGTTCAAAGAAGTTATCGTGACGCCCTACTTGCTCGACCTTGAGCACATCCGCCCAGATCTGCGCCAACACGGTTTCCACTTCACCTTGTGGCGCTTCGTAGCCACGGCTCAGCAGGGCTTCCTGGTCCGGTGCAGGCAGGGCCTTGCGGTCGACCTTGCCATTGTTGGTCAGCGGCAGGCTGTCCAGGCGCACGTAGGCGGCCGGCACCATGTAATCCGGCAACTGCGCTTGCAGATGCTCACGCAAGGATTGGATATCGACGTTTTCACGCTCGGTGAAGTACGCCACCAGGCGCTTGTGCCCCGGTTCGTCTTCACGAGCGAGTACCACCGCGTCCTTGACCTGCGGGTGCTCACTCAGGCGCGTTTCGATCTCGCCCAGTTCAATGCGGAAACCACGGATCTTCACCTGCTGGTCGTTACGGCCCTGATACTGCAAGGTGCCGTCGGCACGCCAGGCCACCAGATCGCCGGTGCGGTACATCAGCGCCCCGTCGCTGAACGGGTCGGCGAGGAATTTCTCCGCCGTCAGGTCAGCCCGGTTCAGGTAGCCCAGGGCAACCCCCTGGCCACCGATGTACAACTCGCCGGTGACACCGACCGGCACCGGTTGTTGGCGAGCGTCGAGCACGTAGGCACGGCTGTTGCCCACCGGACGGCCAATCGGAATGCTGCCCTCGTCTGCACGAGTGATCTCATAGGTAGTCGAGAACGTCGTGGCTTCGGTCGGGCCGTAGCCGTTAAGCAGATGCTGGGGCGCGCCGTCCTTGAGGACCCGGGCAATCACGCTCGGATCGAGTACATCGCCACCGACAATCAGGTAACGCAGTTGCGGGAAAACCGGCAGCAGCCCTTCGGCGTACTGGTGGAACAAGCCGGCGGTCATCCACAACACGCTGACTGCTTGTTCCTGCAACAACGCCGCGAAATCAGTTTGGGACAACAATGTGTCCTGATCGACCACCACCACTGCCCCGCCATTGAGCAAAGGTGCCCAGACATCGAGGGTACTGGCGTCAAACGCCGGGTTCGAAGCAAACGCCACCCGATCCTGCTGATTGAAATCGGCATAGCCGTTGTTGATCACCAGGCGTGTGATCGCCCGATGCGGCACCAGCACGCCCTTCGGCGTACCGGTGGAGCCGGAGGTGTACATGATGTACGCCGCGGTCTCGGCGGATTGCTCCAGCGCCGGGTTGTGATCCGGCTCGATACTCAGATCCAGGCTGTCCAGGTCCAAGCGACGAACACCTTCCGGCACCTCAACCGAGGCCACCGTCAGCAGCAGAGCCGCCCCGCTGTCCGCAATCATGAAGCCTTGACGGTCCAACGGCGCATTGACGTCCAGCGGCACATACACCGCCGCGCACTTGCTGATTGCCAGCTGGCTGACCAGCAGGTCCACGGAGCGTTCCAGCAGGATCGCCACGCTGGCACCCGGCGCCACACCCAGACCGATCAGGTGATGCGCCAGGCGGTTGGCCCGCAGATTCAGTTCGGCGTAGGTCGCCCGTTGCTCGGCATGCACGGCCGCCAATGCCGTCGGTTGTACGGCGGCAAGCGCTTCGAAAACCTCATGGACGGTGTGTGCCGCCGGGTATTCCCGTGCCGTGGTATTGAAGGTACTCAACACTTGCTCGCGTTCAGCCGCCGGCAGGATTGCCAGTGCCTGCAGCGCAGTCGTGGGGGCATGCTCCAGCGCGTGTACCAAGTGTTCCAGCGCCTGGTGCACAAAAGCGCACAGGCGTTGCGCACCGACTTGTGGCAGGGTCAACACCGTGAGACTGAAACCGTCGCCCCATTCATCAACGTTCAAAGTCAGCGGGTAGTTGGTGCGCTCCTCGCCGCCGAGCCCTACCATCCCTTGCCAGGCCTGGGCCTGCGCCACCCCGTCGCCGACACTGCTATGGCGATAGTTGAGCAGCGCACTGAACAACGGCAACGGCGCCAGCACCTGGCTGCAACGTTGCGCCAGGGCCAGCGCGGCATGTTCATGCCCCAACAGCGCGCTCAGGCGCGAGTGCGCCTGGCGCACACCGGCGCGAACGTCGCGACCATCCACATCGATGCGCAGCGGCAAGGTGTTGATGAAAATGCCCAGCGCCCGCTCCGCCCCTTCGCCACCGAGCATGCGCCCCATCAGCACCGTGCCGAAGACTACGTCTTGCTTACCGGTCACCCCGGCCAGCACTTGGGCCCAGGCCAAGTGAAACACGCTGGCGGCGCTGACCCCGAGGTGGCGCAACTGGCTTCGCAGGCGCTGGTTCAACTCGGGGTCGATACGCAGGCTGGCCTCTTCGATCGCCTGGGCATCGCCTTGCACATCCTGCAAGCCAAAGGGCAACGTCGGCTCTTCGATGTCGCCCAACAGCTCGCGAAAGAACGCCTCATGCTCTTGTTCGCTGACACCCAGGCGGGCCTGGGCCACGTAATTGCGATACGGCACCGGCACCGGCAGCTCGGCTGTCGGGTCCAGCAAGTAGGCCTGCATTTCCTGGCTGACGACCTCCAGCGCGGTATGGTCCAGGGCAATGTGGTGGAACAGCAAAATCGCCGCCACCCGCTGATTGAGCGGGTCTTGGGCATACACCAGTTGCATCAGTGGCGCGCGAGCCAGGTCCACGCGGTGGTGACGGGCGCCAAAACGCTGCTCCAGCTGGGCCAGCACGTCCCCGTGGGCGGCGTCCACCGATACGCCTTGCACATCAAGCTCGGCCTTGCGCCAGACCACTTGCACCGGCGCTTGCAAACCCTCCAGCACGATGGCGGTACGCAGGATGTCATGACGATCGATCACCGCCTGCAGGGCCTGGACAAACGCTTGCAAACGCTGCGCGTCGGCAAAGCTGAAACGCGCCTGCAGCAAGTACGGGTCGCCCTGTTCGGCGCTGAGGTGATGGTAAAGGATGCCTTCCTGCAACGGTGCCAGCGGGTAGATATCCTGCACGTTGCCGACACCGCCCGGTACGCTGTCGACAATCCGATCAATGCTGCTCTGGTCCAACGTGATCAGCGGCAACAGGTCCGGGGTGATGCGTTGGCAATCCGCTTGAATACGGTTGGGCTCGACCGTCACTTCACGCCCCTGGCCGACGGCGGCGGCCAATGCCGCCAGGGTCGGCTGGCTGAACAGTACGCGTACATCGGCATTCAAACCGGCCTGGCGCATGCGACTGACCAACCCCACCGCGAGCAAAGAATGCCCGCCCAACTCGAAGAAGTGGTCATGCCGCCCCACGCGCTCGACCTTGAGCACCTCGGCCCAGATCTGTGCCAGGGTGCGTTCCACCTCGCCCTGCGGTGCCACATAGCTGCGGCTGAGCAGCGCGTCCTGGTCCGGTTCCGGCAGGGCCTTGCGGTCCAGCTTGCCGTTGGCGGTCAGCGGCATATGCTCCAGACGTACGTAGGCGGCCGGCACCATATACTCCGGCAACTGCGCCTGCACAAAGCCGCGCAGGCTCTCGACATCCAACGCGTCATGCGCGGTGAAATAAGCGACCAGCCGTCCGTCACGGGCCAGCACCACCGCTTCACGCACCTGAGGATGGGCGGCCAGGCAGCTGTCGATCTCGCCCAGTTCGATACGTACACCGCGAATCTTCACCTGGTCGTCGTTACGCCCCAGGTATTCCAACGTGCCGTCCGCCAGCCAACGCACCAGGTCGCCGGTGCGGTACATCCGCGCCTGCGGGTCGGCACTGAACGGGTCCTTGAGGAAGCGTTCGGCGGTCATTTTTGCACGGTTCAAGTAACCCCGCGCCACCCCGGCACCCCCCACGTACAGCTCACCGGTCACGCCCAGCGGCACCGGCTTGAGTTGTGCATCCAGCACGTACGCCTGGGCATTGGCCACCGGCTTGCCGATGTGCAATGCCTGCCCTGCCGTGATCACGCCGGAGGTCGCCACTACGGTGGCCTCGGTCGGGCCATAGTTGTTGACCAAGGTAAAGCGTTGCGCCTGACTGAACTGGCGCAGACGGTCACCGCCGATCAGCAGGGTCTTGAGGGTCGGGTGTTGCAGGTTCTGGCTGAAGGCGTATTCGGCCACTGGCGTCGGCAGGAAGCTGACATCCAGCGGTTGCGCCTGCCACCAGGCCAGCAAGGCGTCGATGTCTTCGTTGCCCTGCGCCGCCGGCGGCAGATGCAGGGTCGCCCCGACGCACAGGGCCGGCCAGACTTCCCAGGCCATCGCATCGAAACCAAACCCGGCGACGCTGGAGGTATGGCTGCCGGCGTGCAGGTCGAACGCATCGCAATGCCAGTTGACCAGGTTTTCCACGGTCTGATGTTCGACCATTACGCCCTTGGGCAGACCGGTGGAACCGGAGGTGTAAATCACATAGGCCAAGTGTGCCGGGCTCAGGCCGGCGACCTGGGGGTTGCCGCAGGCAGCACCGTGCAACAAGCGGCTGTCGAGTTCCAGCACCGGCACCTGCAACGTCGGTAAACGCTGGGCCAGCTCCGGCTGCACCAGCACCGCAACCGGGGCGCTGTCTTCGAGCAAGTAGCCGATGCGGTCCAGCGGGTGCGCCGGGTCGACGGGGACATACGCCGCACCGGCCTTGAGGATCGCCACCAGCCCGACCAGGGTGTCCAGGCTGCGCCGCGCGCAGATGGCCACGCGGTCGTCAGGCTGCACGCCCAGCTCGATCAGTTGAAAAGCCAGGTGGTTGGCCTGCTGGTTCAGCTCGGCATAGGACAGCGCCTGTCCGTCATACACCGCGGCGACCGCCTGCGGGTTGCGCTGCACGTGCTGTTCAATACGCTGGTGGAGCGTCAACCCACGTGGGTAGTCGATCTGGGTCTGGTTGAAGTCTTCAAGCACCTGTCGACGCTCAGCACTCGGCAGCACCGGCAGTTGATTGACCGCGAGCGTCGAGCCCTGCTCCAGCGCCTGCACCAGGTGTTCCAGGGCAACGTGCATGCGCTCGCAGAAACGTTGCGCGCCCAGCACCGGCAACGCCTGCACGGTGAAAGAGAAGCCGTCCGCCAGTTCATCGACACTGAGCGTCAGCGGGTAATTGGTGCGCTTGCGCTCTTCCGTGTGGAAGAACTCGATGCCGCGCCAGGCCGTTTGGGCCTGTTCGGACGCGAGGTCATGCGCTTTATGACGATAGTTGAGCAAGGCACTGAACAACGGTTGCGGCGCGGCCACGCCGCTGCAGCGTTGGGCCAGCACCAGCGGCGCGTGCTCATGGCCAAGCAACGCCGTCAGCCGTGCATGGGTCGCCTTGAGCGCGGCCGGTGCGTCCTGCTCGCCGATGTCCACTCGCAGCGGCAAGGTATTGATCAGCATACCCAGCGCATGCTCGGCGCCTTCGCCGCTGTCCATACGCCCGAGAAATACCGTGCCGAAGACCACCCGCTCATTGCCGGTAACGGCCGCCAGCACCTGGCCCCACGCCAGATGACACAGGCTGGCCGTGCTGACCCCCTGCTGCCGCGCCTGGGCTCGCAGGCGCTGGCTCAACGTCGTCGGGATCGTCAGCGCGGCCTCTTGCAGCAAATGCCCATCACCTTGCACATCCGCCAGGCCCAACGGCAGTGTCGGCGTGTCGACGTCGCCGAGCATCTCGTGGAAAAACGCTTCGTGCTGCTGCTCACTGACGCCCAGGCGCGCCTGCGCTACATAGTTGCGGTACGGCACCGGTTTGCCCAGTTGCGCAGCCTGGCCCAGCAAATAGTGCTGGATTTCATGCTGCACCACCGCCAACGCGGCGTGGTCGGATACGATGTGATGCAACATCATCAGGGCGAGCCAGCGCCCCGTCGCCGGGTCCTCGGCACACGCGATACGGATCAGCGGCGCCTGACTGAGATCCAGCCGGTAATGCTGGTTGTCAAAACGCTGCTCCAGTTGCTGGCGGATATCGCCGACGGTCGGGTCCAGGGCGACTTCTTCGACCTGCAGGCGGGCCTGGCGCAAGACCACTTGCACAGGTTCGTCGAGCCCTTCCCACAACACCGCCGTGCGGAAGCTGTCGTGCCGGTCGACCACGTGTTGCAGGGCCTGATTGAAATCGTCCAGGCATTGGCGGTTGTCCAGGCCGATCAGGCATTGCAAGACGTAAGGATCGCCCTGTGGCTCGGACAGGTGATGGAACAGCAGGCCCGATTGCAGCGGTGCCAGCGGGTAGATGTCCTGGATGTTGGGCGCGCCGCCGGGGATGCACGCGACGATGTGCTCGATAGTCGCCTGATCCAGCGTCATGAGCGTCAGCATGTCCGGGGTAATGCGCGTGCATTCGGCGGGGATGCGATTGGCCGGAATGGTGACTTGCCCGGCACGCTCTGCGCGGTACTCGCCGGCGTTGATCAAGGCGATCAACGCGGCCTTGTGTTCACGCAGCGCAGCCAGCACGCTGGGTTCCTTCAGCGCTTGCTTGTTGCCCTGCACCACGAGTTGCTCACCCTTGACTGCAAGTTGAACGTCTTTTTCTTTTAATGTCGCCAACAGTTCGAGAACACTCACAGGACCATCTCCATTCTTTCTGTAATTTCGGCGTATTCCCAGAGCGTGGGTTGCTCGAACAGCGCCTTGACGTTCGCATCGATGCCTTCCTGGCGGAGTCGCCCAATGAGGCTGACGGCCAATAACGAATGGCCGCCCAATTCAAAAAAGTGGTCATGCCGACCGACTTGCTCAACGTTCAACAATTCGCCCCAGAGCCGGGCCAGGGCCATTTCCGTGTCGCTCACCGGCGCTTCATAGGCACGCACCCGCAGCGTCGCCAGGTCCGGCGCCGGCAGGGCCTTGCGGTCCAGCTTGCCGTTGGGGCTCAGCGGCAATGCATCCAGACGCACGAACAGTTGCGGCACCATGTAGTCCGGCAATTGCGCCAGCAAATGCGTACGCAACGCCTCGGTCTCGGCCGGCGCGCCGGTGTAATAGGCCACCAGGCGCTTGTCGCCCGGCACGTCCTCACGGGCCAGCACCGTGGCTTCCTGGATATTCGGGAACTCGCCGAGGCGCGCCTGGATTTCCCCCAGTTCGATACGCAGGCCACGGATCTTCACCTGATCATCGTTACGCCCCAGGTACTCGATGTTGCCATCGGGCAGGAAGCGTCCAACGTCACCGGTGCGGTACATGCGTCCGGCGTTGAACGGGTCGTCGAGGAAGCGTTCGGCGGCCAGCTCCGGGCGGTTCAGGTAGCCACGGGCAACCTGCACGCCACCGATGAACAGCTCGCCACTGACACCCAGCGGCACCGGTTGCAGATGTTCGTCCAGCAGGTACATGCGCGTATTGGCGATCGGTTTGCCGATTGGCGTGTTATCCGGGGTGACCGGCCCTGCGCAATCCCACGCGGTGACGTCCACCGCCGCTTCGGTCGGCCCATAGAGGTTGAAGAGCGAGCTGGCCGGCAGTTGCTGCTTGAAGCGACGCACCACACTGCCAGGCAGTGCCTCACCGCTGCACATCACCCGCACCAGCCCGGCCGCCTGGCTGACATCGCCATGGGCGAGGAACACATCGAGCATGGAGGGCACGAAGTGCAGCGTGGTGACGCGCTCGGCCTGGATGATTTCGCATAGGTACTGCGGGTCCTTGTGCCCACCCGGGCGAGCCATGACCAGGCGAGCGCCGGTGAACAATGGCCAGAAGAATTCCCACACCGACACATCGAAGCTGAACGGGGTTTTCTGCAGCACCGTGTCGCTGGCGTCGAGGCCGTACTCTTCCTGCATCCACAACAGGCGGTTGACCACCGCGCTGTGCTCGTTGATCACCCCCTTGGGTTTACCGGTGGAGCCCGAGGTATAGATCACGTAAGCCTGGTGTTGCGGGGTCAACCCGGCAATCAGCGGATTGCTCGCCGACGCCTGTTGCCAGGTCTCCTGCTCCAGGTCCACCACCGGTACGCTGATTTCACCGAGCAGACCACGAGTCGCCTCTTGCACCAGCACCACGGCCGGCGCGCTGTCTTCGAGCATGTAGGTCAGGCGCTCCTGCGGATAAGCCGGGTCCAGCGGCACATAACCGCCACCGGCCTTGAGGATCGCCAGCAGGCCGATGACCATTTCGAGGCTGCGCTCGACGCAGATCGCCACGCGCGAATCCGGCTGTACACCCAGCTCACGCAGGTGATGGGCCAGACGGTTGGCGCGCTCATTCAGCGTGCGATAGCTCAGCTGCCGGGTGTCAGACAGCAGTGCAATGGCATCTGGCGTGCGTTGCACCTGGGCTTCAAACAGGCCGTGCAGGGTTTGTTGCAACGGGTAGTCGCGGGCCGTGTCGTTGAACGCCACCAGCAGCGTTTCGCGCTCCTCGGCCGGCAGTACTGACAGTTGCCACAAGGCCGTATGCGGTGCGGTCTCTAGCGCTTGCACCAGGTTGTACAAGGCGGTCTGCACATAATCCAGCACGCGTTGGGCATCCACCGCGATGGCCTGCACGTTCAAGCGGAAACTGTCGCCTTGGTCATCGACGTTCAACGCCAACGGGTAGTTGGTGCGCTCCTCGCTGGCCAGGGTTTCGATGCCGACCCAGGCGTCACGGGTCTGGTGCATCACCCCATCGCTGGCACTGTGGCGATAGTTGAGCATCGCGCTGAACAACGGTGCCGGCGCGGCCACGCCACTGCAACGCTGGGCCAGGGACAGCGAGGCATGCTCGTGCCCCAGCAGCGCCGACAGCCGTGCATGGGTTGCACGCACGCCGTCTTGTGCGCTGTGCTGACCGAGGTCGACGCGCAGCGGCAAGGTGTTGATGAACATGCCCAATGCGCGGTCGGCGCCTTGGCCGCCCTGCATACGCCCAACCAGTACCGTGCCGAACACCACATCCTGCTTGCCCGAAACCGCACCCAGCACCTGGGCGTAGGCCAGGTGGAACAGGCTGGCGACACTGACGCCCAGGGTACGCGCCGCCGCACGCAGGCGCTGGCTGACATCTGCCGGCAGCACCTGCGTGACCTCGGCCACGGTGTTGCCGTCGCCCTGCACGTCCTGCATGCCGAAGGGCAAGGTCGGTTCGTCAACGTCACCGAGCATCTCGCGGAAGAAGCTTTCATGTTCCTGTTCAACGCCGCCCAAACGTGTCTGGGCCACGTAGTTGCGGTACGGCACCGGCGCGGCCAGCGGTTCGGTGGAACCCAACAGGCTGGCCGCCATTTCCCAACTGACCACCTCCAGCGCGGTGTGGTCCAATGCCGTGTGGTGGAACAACAGCACCGCCACTATCCGTTCGTTGAGTTCATCACGGGCATAGGCCAGGCGCATCAACGGCGCCTGGCTGACATCCAGGCGGTAATGCCGGGCATCAAAGCGTGCATGCAGCTGGCTCAGGATGTCGCCCTCGGCCGGGTCGAGCACCAGTTCCTGCACCGCCAGATCGGCCTTGCGCCACACCACTTGCGCGGGGGTGCTCAGGCCCTCCCAGACAATCCCGGTGCGCAGGATGTCGTGACGGTCAATCACGCCTTGCAAGGCGTGGGCAAAGCGCTGCAGACGCTCCACGCTGTCGAACGCCATTTGCGACTGCAACAGGTACGGGTCGCCCTGCTCCGCCGTGATGTGGTGGTACAGGATGCCTTCCTGCAACGGTGCCAGGGCGTAGATATCCTGCACGTTGGCCACGCCGCCCGGCACACTGGCGACGATGCGGTCGATCGCCACCTGGTCCAGGTTCGCCAGGGGCAGCAGGTCCGGGGTGATACGCACGCAATCGGGCGTGATCAGGTTGGCCGGTACGGCTACCTCACGCCCACTGCCCACCGCAGCGGCCAGCGCTGCCAAAGTCGGCTGGCTGAACAGCACGCGCACGTCGGCGCTGAGGTCGGCGCGGCGCATGCGTTCGATCAGGTTGACCGCCATCAGCGAGTGGCCGCCCAGTTCAAAGAAGTTGTCGTGACGACCGACTTGCTCGACCTTGAGCAGGTCGGCCCAGATCTGCGCCAGTACGGTTTCCACTTCTCCTTGTGGCGCTTCGTAGCCACGGCTCAGCAGGGCTTCCTGGTCCGGTGCAGGCAGGGCCTTGCGGTCGACCTTGCCGTTGTTGGTCAGCGGCAGATGGTCCAGGCGCACGTAGGCGGCCGGCACCATGTAGTCCGGCAACTGCGCGTGCAGATGCTCACGCAAGGCTTGGATATCGACGTTTTCACGCTCGGTGAAATACGCCACCAGGCGCTTTTTCCCCGGTTCGTCCTCACGCACGAGTACCACCGCGTCCTTGACCTGGGGGTGTTCACTCAGGCGCGTTTCGATCTCGCCCAGTTCGATACGGAAACCGCGGATCTTCACCTGCTGGTCGTTACGCCCCTGATACTGCAAGGTACCGTCGGCACGCCAGGCCACCAGGTCGCCGGTGCGGTACATCAGCGCTCCGTCGTTGAACGGGTCGGCGAGGAATTTCTCCGCCGTCAGGTCAGCGCGGTTCAGGTAGCCCAGGGCGACACCCTGGCCACCGATGTACAACTCGCCGGTCACACCGACCGGCACCGGTTGTTGGCGGGCGTCGAGCACATAGGCACGGCTGTTGCCCACCGGACGGCCAATCGGGATGCTGCCCTCGTCTGCCCGCGTAATCTCATGGGTAGTCGAGAACGTCGTAGCCTCGGTCGGGCCGTAGCCGTTAAGCAGATGCTGGGGTGCTCCGTCCTTGAGGACCCGGGCGATCACGCTCGGATCGAGTACATCGCCACCGACAATCAAGTAACGCAGTTGCGGGAAGACCGGCAACAATCCTTCGGCGTACTGGTGGAACAACCCGGCGGTCATCCACAACACGCTGACTGCTTGTGCCTTCAGCAGCGCGGAAAAGTCGGCCTGGGACAGCAGCGTGTCCTGATCGACCACCACCACTGCCCCGCCATTGAGCAAAGGTGCCCAGACATCGAGGGTGCTGGCGTCAAACGCCGGGTTCGAAGCGAATGCCACGCGGTCCTGCTGATTGAAATCGGCATAGCCGTTGTTGATCACCAGGCGCGTGATCGCCCGATGCGGCACCAGCACGCCCTTCGGCGTACCGGTGGAGCCGGAGGTGTACATGATGTACGCCGCCGTCTCGGCGGATTGCTCCAACGCCGGGTTGTGCTCGGGTTCGTCGGCAAGGTCGAGGCGATCCAGATCTAGACGACGCGCCCCCTCCGGCACCTTGATCGAGGCTGCCGTCAGCAACAGAGCCGCTCCGCTGTCCGAGATCATGAAGGCTTGACGGTCCAACGGCGCGTTGACATCCAACGGTACATACACCGCCGCACACTTGCTGATTGCCAACTGGCTGACCAGCAGGTCCACGGAACGCTCCAGCAAAATCGCCACGCGGTCGCCGGGCGCAACGCCTTGGCCGAGCAGGTGATGGGCCAACTGGTTGGCCCGTCGGTTCAATTGCGCATAACTCACGGCTTGCTCGCCATGCACCGCCGCCGCCTGGGGAGCCGCCGCCGCATGGGCTTCGAACAGCGCGTGCAAGGTGCAGGTGTGCGGGTAATCCCTGGCAGTGCCATTGAACGCCTGCAGCACCTGATGACGCTCAGCCGGCGGCAGTATCGACACACCGTTGAGGGGCGCCGATGGCGTATGGGCCAGCGCATCGACCAACTGTTCGATGACGGTATTGAAGTAAACACCGATTTTTTCCGCGTCCAGCGTGGCAACCGCCAATATGCTCAGGCTGAACTGCTCGCCCAGGTCGTTGACACTCACGCTCAGCGGGTAGTTGGTGCGCTCATGCACATCCATCACCGCAATGCCGCGCCAGGCGTGCTGGTACTCGGCCTGCTCGGCCGACGATAGCAGCGCACTGTGCCGGTAGTTGAGCAAGGCACTGAACAACGGCACGCTCGCCGGCACCGCGCTGCAACGTTGCGCCAGCGCCAGTGCGGCGTGCTCATGGCCGAGCAAGCCACTCAGGCGGGCATGGGTGGCCTTGACCGCCGCCTGCACCGGCTGGTCATCGATATCGACACGCAGCGGCAGGGTGTTGATAAACATGCCCAGCGCCCGGTCGGCGCCGTCTCCGCCCTGCATGCGGCCCATCATCACCGTACCGAACACCACGCGGTCGGCCTGCGCGATAACACTCAGCACCCGCGCCCAGGCCAGGTGAAACACGCTCGCCGGGCTGACGCCCAGTTGCCGGGCATGTACACGCAGCCGGCGGCTCAGGCCCGCGTCGAGGGTCAGTTCGGCTTCGTCGATGTCCGCCCCGGCATCCTCGACGCTCTGCAGGCCAAACGGCAGGGTCGGTTCCTCGATGTCCGCCAACATTTCGCGAAAGAACGCTTCATGCTGCTGCTCACTGACGCCCAGACGCGCCTGGGCGACGTAGTTGCGATAGGGCACCGCCGCTCCCAGGCGGTCGGCGTGATCCAGCAGATACGCCTGCATTTCATGCTGCACCACCTCGACAGCGGTGTGATCGAGCACCAAGTGATGGAAGACAAAGAACGCGACGATTGTCCCGCGTGCCGCATCATGGGCGTAGACCAGGCGCATCAGTGGTGCCTGGTTCAGGTCGAGACGGGCGTAGCGCGCCCGTACTTCGGCACGCAGTTGCTCGGCGACTGGCGTTGCGCCAGGGGCCGGCGTGAACGGCTCCACCGGCAATGGCGCATGGCGCAACACCACTTGCATCGGCTGCTCCAACCCTTCCCAGAGCACGGCGGTGCGCAGGATGTCGTGGCGTTCGACCACCTGTTGCAGGGCTTGGCAAAACGCCTGAAACCGCGCGCTATCCGCCAATTCGAATTGCGACGTGAGGACGTACGGGTCACGGTGCTCGGCCGACAAGTGCAGGTAGAGAATGCCCTCCTGCAACGGCGCCAAGGGATAGATGTCTTGCACATTGGCCGCACCACCGGGCACCGCGGCGACGATCCGGTCGATGCTCGCCTGATCCAGTGTGGCCAGGGGCAGCAGGTCCGGGGTGATCCGAGTGCAGCCGGCCTCGATGCGATTGGCCGGTACCGCCACTTCATGGCCGGCGCCCACCGCCGCCGCCAGGGCCGCCAGGGTCGGCTGGCTGAACAGCACGCGTACATCGGCGCTCAGGCCCGCCTGGCGCATGCGCTCCACCAGGTTGACGGCCAGCAACGAATGCCCGCCCAGCTCGAAGAAGTGGTCATGCCGCCCCACCCGCTCGACCTTGAGCACATCGGCCCAGAGCTGCGCGAGGGTGGTTTCCACCTCGCCCTCCGGGGCTTCATAGCCTCGGCTGAGCAATGCTTCCAGCCCGGGCTCCGGCAGGGCCTTGCGGTCGAGCTTGCCGTTGGCGGTCAGCGGCAGGCTATCGAGCTGCACGTAGGCCACCGGCACCATGTATTCCGGCAACTGCACCTGGACAAAGCCACGCAGGCTCTCGGCGTCCAGCGCATGGTCGGCGGTGAAATAGGCGACCAGCCGCCCGTCACGGACCAGCACCACCGCTTCACGGACCTGGGGATGGGCGGCCAGGCAACTGTCGATTTCGCCCAGTTCGATGCGTACGCCACGGATTTTCACCTGGTCATCGTTACGCCCCAGGTACTCCAGGGTGCCGTCCTCACGCCAGCGCACCAGGTCTCCCGTGCGGTACATGCGCGCTTGCGGGTCGCGGCTGAACGGGTCCTGAAGGAAGCGTTCGGCGCTCATCTCAGGGCGGTTCAGATAACCCCGCGCCACCCCGGCACCGGCCACATACAGCTCGCCGGCCACTCCTTGCGGCAACAGTTGCCGTTGCGCATCGAGCACGTACACCTGCGCGTTGGCCACCGGTTTGCCGATGTGCAGGGGCTTGCCCGCTTCGATCAAGCCGGAGGTGGCAACGACCGTAGCTTCGGTCGGGCCGTAGTTGTTGACCAGCTTGAAGCGCCGAGGCGTATGGAACTGACGCAGACGGTCACCGCCAATCAGCAAGGTCTTGAGCGTCGGGTGTTCCAGGTGCTGGCTGAAGGCGTACTCGGCCACCGGCGTCGGCAGGAAGCTCACATCCAGCGGCTGGGCGACCCACCATTGCAGCAGTGCGTCGATGTCTTCATGGGCTTGCTGCGCAGGCGGCAGGTGCAGGGTCGCCCCCGCGCACAAGGCCGGCCAGACTTCCCAGGCCATGGCATCAAAACCGAAACCAGCCACGCTGGACGTCTGGCTGCCGGCGTGCAGGTCGAAGGCATCGCAATGCCAGTTCACCAGGTTCTCCAGGGTCTGGTGTTCGACCATCACCCCTTTGGGCTGGCCGGTGGAACCGGAGGTGTAGATCACATAGGCCAGGTGCGCCGGGGTCAGGCCGGCCACGTGCGGGTTGTCGACAGGCGTGGTGTGCCAGGCAGCCGAATTCAGATCGATGACCGCAACCGGCAGCCCGGCAACCAGGCCGGCGGTCGCCGCCTGCACCAGAACGGCCACGGGCGCGCTGTCTTGCAACAGGTAGGCAATACGCTCCTGGGGGTGCGCCGGGTCGACCGGCACGTAGGCCGCGCCAGCCTTGAGGATCGCCACCAGGCCCACCAGGGTTTCGACGCTGCGTCGAGCGCAGATCGCAACGCGATCGTCAGGGCCCACGCCCCGTTCGATCAAATGGTGGGCCAGTTGGTTGGCCTGCTCGTTGAGCTGTTGATAGCTCAGTTGCTGCGCGCCCTGGCGCACGGCCACCGCCTGGGGCAACGCCCGTACACGCGCCTCGAACCGGGCGTGAATGGTCTGCCCACGCGGGTAATCCCTGGCCGTGTGATTAAAACCGACCAACTGAAGGCGCCGCTCTTCGGCGGGCACGATCGGCAAAGCCTGCATCGGCGTGGCGTGGCCCTGCTCCAGCGCCTCGACCAGGCTGTGCAGCGCGGTGAGCAGATAACCGAGGATGCGCGCCAACGGCATGCTGGCGACGCCTTGCAGTGTCAGGTTGAAATCTTCACCGACATCATCCACCGACAGCACCAGCGGATAGTTGCTGCGCCCCTCGCCGCCCAGCAGCTCGATACCGTCCCATTGCGGCCCGCTCGATGCCGACGCGTGGCTCTGGCGATAGTTGATCAAGGCACTGAACAACGGCGTAGGCGCGGCCACGCCGCTGCAACGCTGAGCCAGCGCCAGCGGCGCGTGCTCATGCCCCAACAGGCGCGTCAGGCGCACATGGGCGGCCTTGGCCGCGGCCTGTACGTCCAGTGCGCCCACATCCAGACGCAGCGGCAAGGTATTGATAAACAGCCCCAGCCCGCGCTCACTGCCCTCGGCACCGCCCATGCGCCCCATCAGCACGGTGCCGAACACGACATCGTCACGCCCGGAAATACGCCCCAGCACCTGGGCCCAGGCCAAATGATGCAGGCTGGCGACGCTGACCACCTGCTGCCGGGCCTGGGTGCGCAGGCGTCGACTCAACTCGGCGTCGAGTCGATGGACCTGTTCGCCGACCTGCTCGTCGCCCTGCACATCCTGATGACCGAAAGGCAGGGTCGGCTCATCCAGATCGCCAAGCATGTCGCGAAAGAACCCTTCATGCTCCTGCTCGGTCGTGCCCAGGCGTGCCTGGGCCACATAGTTGCGGTATGGCACCGCCGCGCCGAGCTGTTCGGCATTGCCGTACAGACAGGCATGGATCTCCTGATACACCACCTGCATGGCCACATGGTCAATGGCGATGTGATGGAACAGCAACATCGCCACCCACCGCTGGTTGGCCGGGTCTTCGGCGAACACCACACGCAACAGCGGCGCCTGGCCCAGAGGCATATGCATCGAGCGGGTGTCGAAGCGCCGGTACAACTGCTCGGTGATCGGCCCGTCTGCCGGGTCGAGCAGCACCTCGTCGATCATCAGTTGCGACTCGCGCCAGACCACCTGCACCGGCTCATCCAGCCCCTCCCAGACAATGCTGGTGCGCAGGATGTCGTGACGGTTGACCACCTGCTGCAGGGCCAGGGCAAAAGCCTCCAGGCGCGGCCGCGTGGTGATCGCGAACTGTGAGCGCATCAGGTAGAGGTCGCCTTGGCGCGCCGTGACGTGGTGGTAGAAAATCCCCTGCTGAAGCGCCGCCAGCGGGTAAATGTCCTGCACATTTGCGGTGCCGCCGGGCACCGTGGCGACGATACGGTCAATCGCCGCCTGGCTCAGGTTGACCAGCGGCAGCAGCGCCGGGGTGATCCGGGTGCAGTCAGGGCGGATGGCATTGGCCGGAACCTCGAGTTGCCCAGCGCGCTGCGCCGAGTAATCGCCGGCCTTGATCAAGGCGATCAGCGCGGCTTTATGCTCGCGCAGCGATGCCAGCACGCCCGGCTCGCTCAAGGCCAGCTTGTTGCCCTGCAACACGAGTTGATCGCCCTTGACGGACAGCTGCACATCCTTTTGCTTCAGTGTCGCCAACAGTTCGATAACACTCACAGGACCATCTCCATTCTTTCCGTAATTGCCGCGTACTCCCACAGCGTGGAGTGTTCGAACAGCGCCTTGACGTTGGCCTCGATGCCTTCCTGGCGTAAGCGCCCGATCAAGCTGACCGCCAGTAACGAATGCCCACCCAGCTCCAGGAAGTTGTCGTGGCGACCCACGCGCTCGACCTTCAACAACTCCGTCCAGAGCCGCGCCATGGCGGTTTCAATTTCGCCCTGAGGGGCTTCGTAGGCATGGGTGCGCAGCGCTCCCACGTCCGGCGCCGGCAGGGCCTTGCGATCAAGCTTGCCGTTGGGGCTCAGCGGCAGCGCGTCAAGGTGCACGAAGAGTTGCGGCACCATGTAGTCGGGCAATTGCTCCAACAGGTGCGCACGCAGCGCCTCGGTGGCGGCCGGCACGCCGGTGTAATAGGCCACCAGGCGTTTGTCGCCCGGCACGTCCTCACGGGCCAGCACCGTGGCTTCCTGGAGATGCGGGAACTCGCCGAGGCGTGCCTGGATTTCCCCCAGCTCAATGCGCACACCACGGATTTTCACTTGGTCATCGTTGCGGCCCAGGTACTCGATGTTGCCATCGGGCAAATACCGTGCAACGTCACCGGTACGGTAGATTCGCCCAGCACTGTAAGGGTCCTTGAGGAAACGCTCGGCGTTCAACTCGGGACGGTTCAGGTAGCCTCGGGCAACCTGCACACCACCGATGAACAGCTCGCCACTGACGCCCAGCGGCACCGGCTGCAAGTGCGCGTCGAGCACGTACATGCGCACGTTGCCAATCGGCTTGCCGATCGGGGTGTTGTCCGGGGTAACGGCGCCGTTGCAATCCCACGCCGTGACCTCTACCGCCGCTTCGGTGGGGCCATAGTGGTTGAACAAGGCACTGTCCGGCAGTTGCGCCTTGAAACGGCGCACCAGGCTGCCCGGCAAGGCCTCGCCGCTGCACATCACCCGTACCAGCCCGGCCGCCTGGCTGACATCGCCATGGGCCAGGAACACATCGAGCATCGAGGGCACAAAATGCACCGTGGTGATCCGTTCGGCCTGGATCACCTCACACAGGTAGGCCGGGTCTTTATGCCCACCGGGGCGAGCCATGACCAGGCGCGCACCGGTGAACAGCGGCCAGAAGAATTCCCACACCGACACGTCGAAGCTGAACGGGGTTTTCTGCAGGAGCGCATCCGAGCCGTCCAGGCGATAGGTGTCCTGCATGCACAGCAGGCGGTTGACCACCGGGCTGTGTTCGTTGATCACGCCCTTGGGCTTGCCGGTGGAACCTGAGGTGTAGATCACGTAGGCCTGATGCTGCGGGGACAATTGGGCAATCAGCGGGTCGTTTGCCGGTTGGTGCTGCCAAGTGACGTGCTCCAGGTCGACCACCGGCACGCCGACGTCACCGAGCAAGGCGCGGGTAGAGCCTTGTACCAGGACCACCGACGGCGCGCTGTCTTCCAGCATGTAGGCCAGGCGGTCCAGCGGATACGCCGGGTCCAGCGGCACGTACCCGCCGCCGGCCTTGAGGATCGCCAGCAGCCCGATGACCATCTCGACGCTGCGCTCAACACAGATGCCGACCCGCGACTCCAGTTCTACGCCCTGTTCGAGCAGATGATGGGCGAGACGGTTGGCATGTTGGTTCAGCTCGCGATAGCTCAGGCGCCGGCCGTCCGCCTGCAGCGCAATCGCGTCCGGCGTGCGCTGCACCTGGGCTTCGAACAAGCCGTGAATCGTCTGTTGCACCGCGTGGTCCTGGGCGGTGTCGTTGAAGCGCTCCAGCAGGGTCTCACGCTCGGTTGCCGGGATCACCGAGAGGTGCCGCACAGCAGTGTGCGGCGCCGTCTCCAGCGCCTCCACCAATTGCTGCAAAGCGGTCTGCATGTAGGCTGCTACGCGCTGGGCATCCACGCCACTGGTCTGTACGCCGAGCAGGAAGCCTTCGCCTTGGTCGTCCACCGACAGCATGCACGGGTAGTTGGTGCGCTCACGCACCTCCAGCACCTGCGCGCCGGACCAATACTGCGGCCCTTCGCGCTCCAGCAACGGGCTGTGTCGGTAGTTGAGAATTGAACTGAACAGCGGCGACGAAGCCGGCACGGCGCTGCAACGCTGCGCCACCACCAACGGTGCATGTTCATGCCCCAAGAGTGCCGAGAGCCGGGCGTGTACAGCGCGCACCGCGGCACGCACGCCTTGCTCATCGATGCTGACCCGCAGCGGCAAGGTGTTGATGAACATGCCCAGCGCCCGGTCAGCGCCGTCGCCACTTTGCATGCGCCCCAGCAACACGGTGCCGAACACCACGTCATCCCGCCCGCTGACGCTGGCCAGCACCCGCGCCCAGGCCAGGTGGTGCAGGCTGGCCGCGCTGACACCCAAGTGGCGCGCCTGCGCCCGCAGGCGCCGGCACAGCCCAGCTTCGAGCTGGATCTTGGCTTCTTCAGCCGCGAGCCCGTCACCCTGCACTTCCTGCAGGCCGAACGGCAGCGTCGGCTCATCGATGTCGCCAAGCATTTCACGGAAGAACTGTTCGTGGTCGGCCTGACTGACGCCCAACAGCGCCTGCGCCACGTAATTGCGGTACGGTATCGCCGCGTCCAACTGTGCAAAACCGCCACTGCGATAGGCAAGGACCTCCTCGCTGATCACATCCAAGGCCGTGTGGTCCATGGCAATGTGGTGGAACAGCAGCATCGCCAGCCAGCGCTGGTTGGCCTCATCGTGCACGTAGGCCAGGTGCAGCAGCGGCGCCTGGCTCAACTCCAGCCGCACCCGTCGCGGGTCGAAGTGCGCGTGCAATTGTTCCAGCATGGCGCCCCGAGCCGGATCGAAATGCAGTTCTTCGAGAGGCAGCTCGGCGCGGCGCAGTACCACTTGCACCGGCTGTTGCAGGTCCTCCCAGTAGATCGCGGTACGCGTCATGTCATGCCGGTCAATCACGGCCTGCAGCGCCTGGATGAAGGTCTCGAGCTGCGCGCGACTGTCCAGGCTGAAGGTCGCCTGCAACAGGTAGGGGTCGCCCTGCTCGCTGGTGATGTGGTGGTACAAAATGCCCTGCTGCAACGGTGCCAGCGGGTAGATGTCCTGCACATTGCGCGCCCCGCCCGGCACCCGCGCGACGATACGGTCGAGGGTGTCCTGCCCCAGGTCGATCAGGCTCAGCATGTCGGCGCGGATGTGTGCGCAATCCGCCGGGATACCGTTGGCCGGCACCTGGATTTCACTGCCGCCCCCCACCGCTGCCGCGAGGGCCGCCAGTGTCGGCTGGCCGAACAGCACGCGCACGTCGGCGCTCAGGCCCTGTTGGCGCATGCGTTCGATGAGCTTGACCGCCAGCAGCGAGTGGCCACCCAGTTCGAAGAAGTTGTCTTGGCGCCCCACGCGGGCCACACCCAGCAGCTGGCTCCACAGTTCCGCCAGGGTGGTCTCGATGGCGGTGTGCGGGGCTTCATAATCACGGCTGGCGAACGCCTCGACATCCGGCACCGGCAAGGCGCGGCGGTCGAGCTTGCCGTTGGGCGACAGCGGCAGCGCGTCCAGATGCACATAGGCCGCAGGGATCATGTAGTCGGGCAGTAGCGCCTGCAGATGCTCGCGCAGCACGTCGACACCCGCAGGCTGCGCCTCGGCGTGGGCGGTGAAATAGGCCACCAGGCGCTTGTCGCCGGGGCTGTCTTCGCGCACCAGCACCGCCGCATCGCGGATGCCCGGATGCTGGGCCAGGCGCGCTTCGATCTCGCCCAGTTCCACACGGAAACCGCGGATCTTGATCTGACCGTCGTTACGCCCCAGATAATCGATTTGACCGTCGGCCTGGTAGCGCCCCAAGTCACCGGTTTTATACAGGCGGCCGTGGGGCATGAAGGGGTCGGCCAGGAAGCGTTCGGCGGTCAGGTCATCGCGGTGCAAATAACCACGGGCCACGCAGGCGCCGCCAATATAGATTTCACCGGCAACTCCCAACGGCACCGGTTGCAGGTGTTCGTCGAGCAGGTAGATCCGCGTGTTGGCCACGGGCACGCCAATCGATGGCAGCACCGGCCAGGACCGCGCATCCCCCTTAAGGGTCAGGGCCGTGGTGACATGGGATTCGGTCGGCCCATAGTGGTTGTGCAAGCGGCAGCCAGGCAGGCGCTGGAACAGCTCGCGCATCGGCTCGCTGATACGCAGTTGTTCACCGGCGGTGATCACATCCTGCAGCGCACAGGGCAAGCGCCCCAACTCGGGCGTCTCGGCCACGGCTTCGGCCAACGCCTGCAGGGCAATGCACGGCAGGTACAGGCGTTGCACGCGCTGCTCGCAGAGATGTCGGAACAGTGCGCGGAAATCCAGGCGCAAGTCACCCGGGATCAACGACAGCTCACCGCCTGCGCACAGGGTGCTGAAGACCTCCTGGAAGGCCACGTCAAAGCCCAATGCGGCAAACTGCAGGGTGCGCTGGGCCGGACGGCCATCGGCCAGGGTTTGCGCAATCTGCCACTGCATCAGGTTGACCAGCGGCCCGTGTGGCATGGCGACGCCCTTGGGCTGGCCGGTGGAGCCGGAGGTGTAGATCACGTAGGCCAGGGCCTCGGCATTCAGGCCCGCTACTTGCGGGTTGTGCGCGGGCTGCGCAGCGAGGCCGTCAACCGCATCCAGCAACAAGGTCGGCACGCTGCACGGGTGGAAACGTTGCGCCAGGCGCTGCTGGGTCAGCAAGGCCCTGGGTGCGCTGTCTTGCAGCATGTACCCCAGGCGTTCGTCCGGGTACGCCGGGTCCAAGGGCACATAACCCGCGCCGGCCTTGAGAATCGCCAGCAGGCCGGCGACCATTTCCAGGCTGCGCTCGGCGCAGATCGCCACACGGTCATTGGCGCCGATGCCGTCGGCGATCAGGCGGTGGGCAAGCCGGTTGGCCAGGGCGTTCAAATCGCCATAGCTGAGCGACTCGCCGGCATAGGTCACGGCGATCGCCTCCGGCTGGCGCTGCGCCTGGGCTTCGAACAGCGCGTGCACGGTTGCCGTGACCGGGTATTGAATATCGACGGCGTTGAAGTCGGCCAGCAGTACCTGACGTTCAGCGTCCGGCAGGATCGCGAGGCTATGCAACGCTTGATCCGGCTGGTGCTCCAGGGCGTCGGCGATGGCTTCGAGTACGCGGTGCATGTAGCCGCAGATGCGCTGCGGGTCGACGCCGGCCACGGCTTGCACGCTCAAGCCGAAGGCATCACCGAGGTCGTCCACCGACAACATCAGCGGGAAGTTGGTGCGTTCTTCGCCGCCGACCATTTCCACCCCGCCCCAGACCAGGGCCTTGCCGGCATCTTCCGCCGATTGTGCGCCGACGGCGGCATGCCGGTAGTTGAGCAAGGCGCTGAACAGCGGTGTCGGTGCCGCCACGCCACTGCACCGTTGTGCCAGGGACAGCGGCGCATGTTCATGGCCGAGCAAGGCGGCCAGGCGCGCATGGGTGGTTTTCAGCGCACGTTCGACACCCTGGTCGCCCGCTTCAACGCGCAATGGCAAGGTATTGATGAACATACCGAAGGCACGGTCGGCGTCTTCGCCGCTGCTCAGGCGGCCCATCAACACGGTGCCGAACACCACGTCGCGGCGTGCGGCCAGATGCCCGACCACCTGGCCCCAGGCCAAGTGGTACAGGCTGGCATTGCTCACGCCCAGGCGCCGGGCCTGGGTGCGCAGGCGCTGCCCGAGCAGCTTGGCCACCGGCACGCTGGCTTGGGTCACCCCTTGGCCATCGCCCTGCACATCCTGCAAGCCGAACGGCAAGCTCGGCTCGTCGACGTCGCCCAGCATCTCGCGGAAGAACGTCTCGTGGGAGGCCTGGCTGATGCCCAGGCGGGTCTGCGCCACATAGTTGCGATACGGCACCGACGGCGCCAACCGATCGCCGCGACCTTGCATCACGGCCTCGATTTCCTGGCCCAGCAGCGCCAGCGAGGTCGCGTCATCGATCAGGTGATGGAATTGCAGGACCGCAACCCAGCCGGTACCTGGGAGGTCTTGGGCGATATGCAGGGCCATCATCGGCGCGCGGGTCAGGTCCATGCGCGTGTGACGTGGGTCAAAGCGCTCGGACAGTTGCGTGGCCACCGCTCCCACTGCCGGATCGAACTGTACTTCCTGCACGGGCAGGCGTGCCTCGCGCCAGACCACTTGCACCGGCTCGTCGAGACCTTGCCAGGCCACCGAGGTGCGCAGGATATCGTGGCGATCGATGACCTGTTGCAGGGCCTCGACAAAGCTCTGCACCTGCTCGCGACCGGACATGCGCAACACCGCCTGCAACAGGTAGGGGTCGCCCTCGGTGCTGGCCTGGTGGTGGAACAGGATGCCTTCCTGCAACGGCACCAGCGCATAGATATCCTGTACGTTGGCGACACCGCCGGGGATGCCGGCGACCACGCGGTCGATCTGCTCCTGGGGCAAACGCGTCAGGGGCAACATGGCCGGAGTGATCCGCGTGCAATCGGCCGGGATCGCATTGGCCGGCACCTGTACCTGGTGTCGGCTGCCGGCGGCAGCGGCCAGCGCGACCAAGGTCGGCTGGCCGAACAGCACGCCCACATCCGCGTTCAGGCCAACCTGGCGCATGCGCTCGATCAGCTTGACCGCCAACAGCGAGTGGCCGCCCAACTCAAAGAACTGATCATGCCGCCCTACCCGCTCGACGCCCAAGAGTTCGCTCCAGAGGCGCGCCAGGGTGGTTTCAAGCTCACCTTGCGGCGGCGCGTACTCGCGTCGCGCAAAGGCTTCGGTATCCGGCGCCGGCAAAGCCTTGCGATCCAGCTTGCCATTGGTGGTCAGCGGCAAACTCTTCAACAGCACAAAGGCGCTGGGCACCATGTACTCGGCCAGGGACACGCGCAGCTGCGTGCGCAACTCGGCGGCCGACGGTTCAGCGCCGTCGGTGGCGATCACATAGGCCACCAGGCGCTGGTCTCCCGGCTCATCCTCGCGGGCGATCACCACCGCTTCGCGCACGCCTTCACAGGCGGCCAAGCGAGCCTCGATCTCACCCAGCTCGATACGGAAACCACGGATCTTCACCTGGTCGTCGTTACGCCCCAGGTAGTCGATGCTGCCGTCCGCCTGCCAACGACCCAGGTCGCCGGTACGGTACATACGTGCGCCCGCAGTGGTGTCAAACGGGTCGTCGAGGAAGCGCTCGGCATTCAATTGCGGCCGGTTCAAGTAACCACGGGCCACGCCCGCGCCACCCACGTACAACTCACCTTCCACGCCGTGCGGGACGGGCCGGCCCTGTGCATCGAGGATGTACAGGCGCAGGTCCGGTATGCGCCCGCCAATCGGGCTCGTGCCGACGCGTTGGGCGTCAGCGGCGGTCAGTGCGCGATAGGTCACATGCACGGTGGTTTCGGTGATGCCGTACATGTTCACCAGTTGCGTAGCGGCGTTGCTCGCACGCGCATACCACGGCTTGAGAATCCCCGGTTCCAGGGCTTCACCGCCGAAGATCACCTGGCGCAGGGAATGCTTCAGGGCACTCTGGCCCTGGGCCGCAATCAACGAACGGAAGGCACTCGGCGTCTGGTTGAGGATAGTCACCCCGCCGCTGCACAACAGCGCATAACAGGCGTCCGGCGAACGGCTGGTGAGCTGCGGCACCACCAGCAACTGCCCACCGTGGATGAGCGCGCCCCAGATTTCCCAGACCGAGAAGTCAAACGCAAACGAGTGGAACAGTGCCCACACATCTTGCTCGTTGAAATGGAACCAGCCCTCGGTGGCGCTGAACAGGCGCGCCACGTTGCGGTGCTCGATCATCACGCCCTTGGGCAAGCCGGTGGAACCGGAGGTGTAGATCACGTACGCCAGGTGGGCCGAAGTCAGGCCCGGTACGTGGGGATTCTGAGTGGACTCACCCTGGCAATCGCCGCCGTCCAGTTCGAGCACCGGCACCGACAGCTCGGTCACCAGGGCACGGGTCGCCTGCTGCACCAACACCGCTACCGGCGTGCTGTCCTGCAGGGTGTAGCTGATGCGTTCCTGTGGGTACGTCGGGTCGATCGGCACGTAACCGGCGCCGGCCTTGAGGATGCCGAGCAGGCCGATGATCATGTCCAGCCCGCGCTCGACGCAGATCGCCACCCGGTCATCCGGGCGCACGCCCAGGCTCAGCAAACGATGCGCCACCTGGTTGGCGCAGCGGTTCAAGTCGCCATAGCTCAAGTGTTGGCCGTCGAAAATCAGCGCTGTCGAATGGGGCCGCGCTGCCGCCTGCGCCTCAAACTGCCCATGGAGAGTGGCATGGCTGGGGTACGTGCCGACGTCGGCATTCCAATGCTGCATCAGCGCACGGTCGGCTTCGGTGGTCAACGAAAACTCAGCCACGGCCAGATCGGCATTCTCCAGGGCCTGCTCGAGCACGCGGGTAAAGCGCTCGGCCAGGGTCTCGATATCATCGGCGTTGAAATACGCTTCGTTATAAACGTAGTGCGCCCACGCCTTGTCCTTGTGATTACTCGCCCGCAGGTGAAACGCCAGAGGCATCTGCTCGTGGTTGTTGGTGACTTTGAGCAGGTGCCCGCCCTGCTCGGCGAACTGGTACAGGTGGTCGTCCTGTTCGTAAGACAGAGTCAGGTCGAACAGTTGGCCACCTTCGGTCCGAAGGTTCATGCCGCTCAAAGGGAAGCGTTGGTGGCGATAATCCTGCTTGAGTGCATCGCGTACCGCGCCGACCAGGGCGCTGAAGGTCAGCTCGCGACCGAGGCTGAAGCGCACGGCGCTGACCTGGGTAAACAGACCCAAGGTGGTTTTGAACTTGGCCGAGCGGTTGAGCAACGGCAAGCCCACCACCCATTCATCGCGCTGGCTCACACGCGTGAAGTAGACATACATGGCCGCCAGCAACACGTGGTAGGTCGAGGCCTGGCAGGCTTTCGCCAGCTCTCCCATACGATCGTGCAACACCACCGGGAACGGCCGCACATAGTGCCGGCCAGGGGCTTTGCCCTTGGCATGCTGGTTCTGATAACGCGGGGCAAACAGCGCTTCGGGCAGGGTCTGATACTTGTGCTGCCAGTATTCGCGATCCTTTGCATAACGTGCCGACTCGCGGTAACGCAGGTCTTCATCAATGAAGTCGACATAGGAGCTGGCCTGCATGTCAGGCTGTCGCGCCTCGGCCAGGTCGCTGTAGATGCCGCCCAGCGATTGCAGCATTTCACCGAAGGCCCAGCCGTCGAGAATGATGTGGTGGGCCTGGCTGGCGAAGTAGTAGTGCGCCTCCCCCAACTTGATCAGGAAAAAGCGAAACAGCGGCGCCTGGGTCAGCGAAAACGGACGGGCCATATGCTCGCCCATCCATACCAACGCGGCGCTGACAGGATCGGCGTGTTCAGAGAGGTCTAGCAGCGGAACCTCCACCGGCACAGTTGACGCGATACATTGCAGCGGCACGCCATCGGCATCGGTGGCTTCCAGCAGCGTGAGGCGCAGGGCGTCGTGCTTGGCCACCAGCAACTCGGCGGCGCGTTGCATCCGCTCGGCGTTGATCGGGCCGTTGAGCTCCAGGTAAGAGCCGATGTTGTACAGCGGCGATTCAGCCTGCGTGATCTGGTCCAGCCAGATGGCTTTCTGCGCGGCGGTCAGCGGGAATGTCTGCGGCAACTGCACGGGCGAATTCATGCGATCACCTGCGCGGTAAACCCTGCCACGGCAAGGTTGCTTGATAGGACTTTTTTCGCGACAAGGTCGCCCATGGCCACTGCAGAAAAACGTTTCATAAAAGCCTTCTCAGAGTTTTGTCAGTGCCACCTGGGTCACAGCGCAGCAGCGAGGGAAATTGAGGCAAAAATCGTTAAAAACGTCAGACCAATGGGCAACTCAATATGCCTATACGGCCTCGTACGCCGGATAAAAAAGCCGCCCACAGCGTGACCTGATAAGCGCATTGGCAAATTTAATCATCGGCGTTTTTGGCTGTATGTCACCCGAATCCCGGACAATCACGGGACACGGAAATATTTCGCAATTTCTCAATTATCTTTTTGATATTTAAGAATTTTTAAAAACAAAAAAGCACGACACCGCTAGTTATTAAAACTATAGGTGTCGTGCTTGGGGAAAGGCGTCGGCATCGCCTGGATCAGGCGCGACGGTCCTCGGCGACAAGGCTTACATCGGAGACGATATGGCCGTCGACCAACTTGACGATGCGGTCAGCCAATTGGAAGTATTGATCATCATGCGTAATGATCAGCACGGTCTTTCCGCGACGCTTGAGCTCCGGCAGCAACTCTTCATAGAAGAAGCGCTTGAACGGAGGATCCTGGTCCGCCGCCCACTCATCAAGGACATACACCGGGCGATCTTCCAGGTAGGCACACACCAGGGCCAGGCGTTTTTGCTGGCCGTAGGACAGCTCTTTGGTGGTGGAATACCCCAGCCCTTCGATCTTGATTTTTTCCGCCAGGCCCAGTGCGGCCAGGTACTTCTGCGCCTGGGCCGGATTGACCTCCTCGCCTTCAGGACCGATCAGGCGGTTGAACAGATGGAAGTCACTGAATACCGCAGAAAACAGGTCACGGTAGTCACTGCGGGTTTCATCGTTGACGGCGACGCCGTCGAGCAATATCTGCCCGGCCTGGGGCACGTACAACCCGCACAGCGCCTTGACCAGGGTACTTTTGCCGCAACCGTTGCCGCCGATGATGTAGATCAACTCACCGCTGTTGATGGTCAGGTCGACCGGCCCCAGCGCGAAACCGTTCTCCGCGTCGGCGCCACGATAGTTCATCACCACACCCTTGAGCGTGATCTGGCGCCAATGCTTCTTGTGCTCCAGGCGCAGGACATTGGTGTTATCCGGTTCGTCCTGTTCGGCGTGGTGTTCGTTGATCAGGAAACCAAATTCGGCGAGACGACTGACCGCAATCCGCCCTTGCGCCACGACCGGCATCGCACCGATCAGCAACCCCAGCGGCCCCAGGATATACATCACCGTCAACACGCTGCCGGTCATCACTTGACTGTCAGCCACCATCAGCAACGGCAACGCGAACACCAGGCTGCCGATCAGCAGTGACTGGGTGACCAGCCCCATGTTTTCCGCACCGAGGTACCACATATGCTCGATGAAATTGAAGCGCGCCACCCGGGTGGACGACTCCTTGATGGCAGAGCGGCCAAACCAGCGGCGGCGAATGCCGTTGAGCTTCAACTCCTTGAGGCCGAAGACCAGCCCGTGCGTGTGTTCGTTGAAAGCGGTGAACTCATCACGCACGCGTCCGGTGAACTTTACGCCGCCGAGAAACAGGAAGACGTACAGAATCGCACCCACTGCCAACAACGCCAGGGTTAACGCAAACACCGTCCACGACAGGTAGGCCAGGTAAGCCAGGCCGCACATGAACACCGTGCATTCCACCAGGACCACGGGCATCACCAGCAGCGTCGCATTGAGCTGCGGAATATCAGTGGTCAGCAGCGTCAGCACATTGGGCGGGCCGCGCCGATCCACTTCTTCGAGGGGCGAAGAAAGGATTTTCTGGCACAACGCTATGCGCAGGCGCGTCATCAATTTCATGTTGGCGTACGCGGGAAACAAGGTCGCGCCGTTGCGAAACGCCAGCGCCACCACACTCAAACCGACAAACCAGTACAGCAAGTGCAACCGCGATCCCTGCTCGTAGATCGCCTGGTTGATCACGTTCACCACCGCGATCGCCGCCACGCCGCTGACGATGCCGGTGACCACTGAAAAGAAGGCCAGCCAGGGATGATTTTGCCAAAGCAGGCGCAAGACCGAGCCCGGCTTGGGCGGCTTCTCATGCTCTTTATTCATGGATTAACTCCTCAAATACACTCAAGACCGGGCGTGGCCCGTCAGGCAAACCGCTGCGACTGGCCAGGGTGCCGGAGCCGCAAGTGTACGGATTGCCCGGAATTCGGCTGTCCCCGAAAGCCTGTACAAAGCGTTGAGTGAGGCAAATCCATGAGGGGCAAGCGGGTGAGGCTTGAATGTCCCCGCTTTCTATTACAGACCGTCGCGCAATGAGTGGGCCTAATACGGACCCGAGTTGAACCCTTCAGGAGTGAACGATGGCTGCACTGCTCGCTCACCAACAACTTATAAAAACGGCGCCATCAAGGATGATTGGACTATGGATCTGACCAGCAGTATTCGAAATGCGGACAGCCCACACTTCTATTTCATACTCGGCGAGTTGATCTCCAGTACTGACCAGGATCACTTCGCACTCAACATGCTCAAGCTGATCGACAAACTCTTGCCGGTCACGGCGTTGACGCTCAGCGAATGGACACTCGATAAGTCAAACGCTCAACTGACCGACATCAAGCCCCTGGGCAATGCCGGCGACCCCGCCGACTTCCCTGCGCCCGACGCAAGCCTTCCTGCCCATAACCCTCAATTGCTCAAGGAGGTGCTGGAGATGGAAGGCTCGTTGTTGATCCGTATGAACACGCGCCCCAAAGGTGCAGCCGGCAAGGGCACGCGCCGTGCGGCGCACCAGTGCACGCTGGCGTCACGCGACGGCAACCGGCGCTGCGTCGTGACCTTGTATCGGTCGCCCACGCACAAGGATTTTTCCTTGAGCGAATTGTCGCTGCTCAAGAATCTCTCCGAAGCCCTGCTGCCGCTGATTGAAAGTTATGCCCAGTTCAGCCGCCAGAGCTCGCTGCGAAAGATGGGCAGCTGGATGGCGACCCTGGTCACCCATCAGGAACCGACGCACATTCATCGCGAGTTTCAAAAGCGCCTGGCGTTGTGCGACATCACCTTATCGACCCGCGAACAGGAAGTTTGCCTGGGTTTGCTCAACGGCAAGACGGTGCCGGAAATAGCAGAAACGCTGCAGCTGAAAAATAGCTCTATCGAAACCTACCTCAAGCGTGCCACCGCAAAGCTTGGGGTCAGCGGCCGACATGGATTGACCCGATGGATGGTCGGCGCCTAGCGCAACTCAAGCAACGGGTGGCTGCGCAGCCACCCGTGCCCCTTTTCAAATGAGGCTGGCTCATGAACAAGTTTGCTTTCTCTCTGGTAACGGTTGCAGTGGCAGTGAGCGGCTGCTCGCTCATCCCCGATTACCAGCAACCGGCCGCGCCCGTGGCGCCACAGTATCCCCAAGGTCCGGCATATGCCGCTGCCGCTGGGACGGTCAGCGAAGAAGCGGCCAGCCAGGGGTGGCGCACACTGTTTCGCGACCCGGCCCTGCAGCAACTGATTCAGACCGCCCTGACCCAGAACCGCGACCTGCGTGTGGCCGCCCTGAATGTCGAGGCTTACCGCGCGCAGTACCAGATACAGCGCGCCGACCTGTTCCCGGCGATTTCCGCGGGCGTCGGCGGCACCCGCCAGCGTGTCCCGGCGAGCATTACCCGCACCGGCAAAGCGGCAATCACCTCCACCTATTCGGCGACGCTGGGGATCAGTGCGTACGAACTGGATTTCTTCGGTCGCGTACGCAGCCTTAGCGAGCAGGCGATGCAGGCTTACCTGGCCACCGAGCAAGCGCGCCGCAGCGCGGAACTGAGCCTGGTCGCCAGCGTCGCCAATGCCTACCTGACTTGGCGCGCCGACCAGGAGTTACTGGTGCTGACCCGCCAGACCCTGGCCTCCTACGAGGAAAGCCTGCGCCTGACCACGCGCAGCCTGGCGGTGGGGACCGCGTCGTCACTGGACGCCGCACAGGCGCAAACCAGTGTCGAGAACGCCCGCGCCAACCTGGCCCGCTACGAGCGTCAAGTGGCGCAGGACCGCAACAGCCTGACGCTGTTGATCGGCGGCGCACTGCCGCCATCCTTGCCGGCTCGGCCGCTGGCCAGTGACTTGATCGCCCAGGTGCCTTCCGGCCTGCCGTCGGACCTGCTGCAACGCCGGCCCGATATCCTGCAGGCCGAATACCAGCTCAAGTCCGCCAACGCCAATATCGGCGCGGCCCGTGCCGCGTTCTTCCCCAGCGTCAGCCTGACTGCGAATGCGGGCGCCTCCAGCTCCCAACTGTCCAGCCTGTTCAAGGGTGGCTCGGGCAGTTGGACGTTCCAGCCCCAGATCAACCTGCCGATCTTCAATGCCGGCAGCCTGCGCGCAAGCCTCGACTATTCCAAGCTGCAGAAAGACATCGGCATCGCACGGTATGAAAAAGCCATTCAGACGGCGTTCCAGGAAGTCTCCGATGGCTTGGCGGCACGCCAGACCTATGACGATCAACTGAGCGCGCAACGCGACCTGGTGCGGGCGAACCAGACCTATTACGACCTCGCGCAACGTCGCTATAAAATCGGCGTGGACAGCAACCTGGTCTTTCTCGATGCACAGCGCTCGCTGTTTTCCTCGCAACAGACGCTGATCACCGACCGGTTGGCGCAACTGGTCGCCGAGGTCAACCTGTACACCGCCCTCGGCGGCGCCTGGGGAGAACCGACCCGCCTGGCCGTTGCCGAGACGCGCCCATGAGCACCTTCGAGCCCGGGCAATATGTACGCCTGCGCTCGGGGGGCAAGAGAATGCTGGTCAAACCAGCGCAGGACAGCACGCACCTGCCCAACACCACGCTGGTGCCCTGTGAATATCAAGAGAAAAAACGCACGGTCGTAGGGTTTTACATCGCCGCCAACCTCAAGTTGGCGGACGCGCCGCCGAAGGCGTCACGCGAGTGAGCACGTCGGCGCTCTGCATCAGCCCAAGCTTGAGCTGACTTCAAATCACAACCGGACAGTTGTTGATTCATTCAAATTCTAAAGGATTGGAATATGAGCAAGATTGATTTTTCCTCAGTAAAGAAACTGGCGAACGATGCAGCGTCGTTGATGCCGTCAATCGCCGGCAAGAAAATCCTCATGGGGTTCTGGCACAACTGGCCGGCGGGTTCCAGTGACGGTTACCAGCAGGGGCAGTTCGCCAACCTCAACCTGGTGGACATCCCCAAGGAATACAACGTGGTGGCTGTGGCCTTCATGAAAGGCAACGGCATTCCCACGTTCAAGCCTTACAACCTGTCGGACGAAGAGTTTCGTCGCCAGGTCGGGGTGCTCAACAGTCAGGGCCGAGCCGTATTGATCTCCCTCGGCGGTGCCGATGCGCATATCGAGTTGCATGACGGTGACGAGCGACCGCTGGCCAGGGAAATCATCCGCCTGGTGGAAACTTATGGTTTCGATGGGCTGGACATCGACCTTGAGCAGAAAGCCATTCACACCGCCAACAATAAGACCGTTTTGCCGGCTGCGCTGAAACTGGTGAAGGATCACTACGCGGGCGAAGGCAAACACTTCATTATCAGCATGGCGCCAGAGTTCCCCTATCTCGTCACGACCGGGGCGTACGTCGCCTACATCCAGGCACTGGAGGGTTACTACGATTTCATCGCGCCGCAATACTACAACCAAGGGGGCGACGGTGTGTGGGTCCAGGAAGCCAACGGCGGAAAGGGTGAGTGGATTGCCCAGAACAATGATGCGCTGAAAGAAGACTTCCTGTTTTATCTGACTGAAAGCCTGCTCACAGGCACTCGTGAATACATCAAGATTGCCGCCGACAAGTTCGTGATCGGCTTGCCTAGCAATGTCGATGCGGCGGCGACCGGGTACGTCATTGACCCCGCGGCGGTGAGCAATGCCTTCAAGCGCCTGGATGCGGCAGGGTTGTCGGTCAAGGGGCTGATGACCTGGTCGGTGAACTGGGATGACGGCCTCAACAAGCAGGGAGCCCGCTACAACTGGGAGTTCCGCAACCGTTACGCATCACTGATCCATGGCGACAGCGGCAATGAGCGGCCTTCGGCGCCGGGGAGCTTGTCTTCCCCAGCCCAGACGGAAGTCAGCGTGACCTTGAACTGGAGCGCTGCCAGCGGTGTGCGCCCGATCGAGTTTTATACCTTGTATCGCAATGGCAGCCCGGTAGGCCAGACCGCCGCGTTGACCTTTACGGACAATGGCCTGACAGCGGATACCCAGTACAGCTATTTCGTCACCGCCACCGATAGCCAAGGCAATCAGTCGTTGCCGGGAGTCAGCCTGAACGTCAAGACCGCGGGTGGAATGACTGATCCGCAATACCCGGAGTGGCAACTGAATCATCACTATCGCAAGGACGATGGGGTGACGTATGAAGGCAATCGCTACGTGTGTATTCAGGAGCACACCTCCAATAGCGGTTGGGCCCCGAATGTTGCCTTTACCCTTTGGTCCAGGGTGGCGATTCAACGGCGGGCGTGATCCGCCGCAGACGATAACCAAGAGGACGCATTGCCGGCCGCATAAACAAAATGCCCGTACCTTTCGATACGGGCATTTTTGTTTATGTGCCTGGGCTGATTATCACGTGTGAAGCAATAAACCCTTCGTGGCTTTTTCCACGGCTTTTTTGGGCCCTCGAATACCGATCCCAACCAGGTTCAGATGCTGGGGGTCTTCTGCCAGAAATGCCTCACGGTTCGCCTGATCGTGGCCGGTTGAAAACATCGCAAAGACGTAGGGCACTATCGTGATATCCCGTGCCAGAGCTACGCGATGGGCAGTCTGGAGG
The DNA here is from genome assembly GCF_022836895.1 of Pseudomonas palleroniana. Classification (NCBI taxonomy): domain Bacteria; kingdom Pseudomonadati; phylum Pseudomonadota; class Gammaproteobacteria; order Pseudomonadales; family Pseudomonadaceae; genus Pseudomonas; species Pseudomonas palleroniana. The sequence continues at coordinate 4,529,765 of NZ_CP092411.1, forward strand.
CCCGCCAGATCGGCTTCGAATATCAGCATCGGCTGGCCCAGCATTTTTGCATAAAGGTGGCCATTCGCATCGGCATAGGCGTCGCCCATGGCTTCGGGAGCCGCCGACGCGATACCGGTTGCAAGAAATGCGACGACGTTCAAACGCTGCCAGATCTTCAAGTCGTTGCGCACGATGATCGCGACTTTGGTGTCGAACATTAGCGGCTCCAATACCGTTTCATTGGGGGCGGGATTAGCCGGTATTATTCGCAGCAATGATGTCAGCGGCTAGAACGTTTGTGCATGCCCGCTGCGCGGTTGATTGAGCTGGAGGAGAGCGTGGCCGCCGTTGCTTCAGATCACCGACGCTCCATTTTCGCCAGATCAGCAATCAGAAAATCCCTGAACGCAGAAACCGCCGCAGGTAAGTTGCGCCCGGCCATGCTCTGCAGTTCGATACGCCGTGCCTGCATGCCTTCGTCAAGGATCGGCAAGCATTGCAGTACCTTGTCCGCCACCTGCTTTTGCAAGGTCATTTCACTGGCCAGGCTGATAACGCCTTCTTCGCGCACGAAGCTGTAGAGCGCGGCCACGTAGTTAGTGGTCAACACTGGGTCGAACAACAATCCCTGTACGCCGCAGCAGATGTCGAATAGCTGTCGTATCGTGGTGTCGGCCTTGGGTAACGCAATGGGCCAGGGTTGTAACTCAGCGAGGCTGACCGCTTCGCGCCCGGCCAGGGGATGGGAATTGGCGACCACGGCAAAAATCGCTCCGCTCAGGACATGTTCGACCTTGATTTCCTTTTGCGGGGTCAGGCTGAAGGTCATCGCCAGATCGGCTTCGCCGGAACGCACCTTCTCGGTCGCTTCGGCGGGCGCGCAGACCTCCAATGTGAAATGAATGCCCTGGTACTCCCGCCTGAACGCACTGATGCTTCTGGGCATGTACTCCAATGCAAACCCTTCCGAGCAGGCTACGTGCACATGGCCCCGCTGCAGGCCATGCAGCGCGGAGATCTCCAGCACCACTTGCTCGGCCTCAAGCTGCGATTTGCGCGCATAGGCCGCCAGCCGCCCTCCTGCCTCGCTGAGCACCATGCCCCGGGCACGGCGTTCGAACAGGCTGGCATCGAGCGCCAACTCAAGCTTGGATATTTGTCGACTCACCGCTGAAGCGGCGACATTCAGGCGCAGCGAGGCTTCGCTGATCGATCCACATCGCGCGACTTCGAGGAAATAGCGCAGTGCCGTGGACTGCACACCATATAGCTGCATCGGCGCCCCCATGGTTTGCCTTTTCGGCAATGCAAGTATCGAAATATTATTCTTGCGGCATTGATAGCCTTTCCCTACATTCGTGTCCAGACCAAAAAAACATGACCGGATTTTCTCACTCTCCTTTCGCGCATTTGCGATCCGCTGCCCTTTGATTCAACCACTCTCGCCAACGGAGACGACGGCATGGGCATCAAAGGTTTCGCCTGCAGCATTGCGCTGATGGGCCTCATCAGCAGCTTCCCGGCACATGCCGGTAAAGCCAACGACACCCTGGTTTACGCTTCCGACAGCGAGCCTGAAAACATCAGCCCTTATCACAACGATTTGCGCGAAGGCGTGATTCTCGGCCGGCTGATCTGGGACAATCTGATCTACCGCGATCCCAAGAGCGGCGAATACAAACCCATGCTGGCCACCGCCTGGAAGCAGGTCGACGACACCACCCTCGACTTCGAGCTGCGCAAAGGCGTCAAATTCCACAACGGCGACGCCTTCACCGCTGACGACGTGGTGTTCACCCTCAATTACGTGGTGTCGCCCGAGGCGAAAGTCGTCACCGTGCAAAACGTCGACTGGATCAAGAGCGCCGAAAAAACCGGTGACTACAGCGTCCGCCTGCATTTGAAGAAGCCTTTCCCCCCGGCGCTGGAATACCTGTCAAACGCCGTTCCGATGTTCCCCAAGCAGTATTTCGAGAAGGTCGGCCTGGCCGAATTCAGCCGCAAGCCGATAGGCACCGGGCCCTATAAAGCGGTGTCGGTGGTGGCAGGCGAAGGTGTGAGCATGGAGATCAACAAGGACTACTTCGCGGACAGCCCACAAGGCAAGCCCCATATCGGCCACCTGAAATTCCGGGTGATTCCGGATGCGGAAACCCGCCTGGCCGAGTTGATGACGGATGGTGTCGACTGGACATGGCGCGTGACCCCGGATCAGGCCGTCGACCTTAAAGGTATGTCGAACCTGACCGTGACCAGCGGTGAAACCATGCGCATCGGCTTCCTGATCCTGGATGCGCGAGGCACCTCCACTGAAAACTCGCCGATGAAGCAACTCAAGGTGCGCCAGGCCATCAACCATGCGATCAACCGCAATGCGCTGGCTACGCAATTGGTGGGTGGCGAAGCCAAGCCGTTGCAGGTTGCCTGTTATCCGGGCCAGTTTGGCTGCGACCCCACGGCTGCCACGGTGTACGACTATGACCCGGCCAAAGCCAGGGCGCTACTGGCCGAAGCCGGCTACCCGAATGGCTTCGAGACGGAAATCTTCGCGTATCGCGATCGTGACTATGTCGAAGCCATCATCGGCAACCTGCGTGCCGTGGGCATCAACGCCAAGCTGCGCTACTTGAAGTATGCCGCCCTGCGCGATCAGCAACGTGGCGGCAAGGTGCCCATGTCGTTTCAGGCATGGGGTTCGTTCTCGATCCTCGACACCTCGGCGTCGGCCGGTACCTGGTTCAAGGGCAATCCGGACGACAACATCAAAGATCCACAGATTCAGGGCTGGTTACAGACGGCTGACAACGCCCTCGACCCGCAGGTGCGCAAGGACAACTACAGAAAAGCGCTGCAGCGTATCAGCGAGCAGGCTTACTGGGCGCCTCTGTTCAACTATTCGATGAACTACGCCTACACCTCCGATCTGAATTTCACACCGTACCCGGATGAACTGCCGCGCTTCGTCGAGGCCACCTGGAAGTAATACGCGACCGGGTCAAAAAGTGGTGCGTGGACTCATCCGCGCCGTCCCAAAACGTGTGATCTCCACTGGAGATGAGGAAACTCGTCATGCTTGGATTCCTTCTGCGCCGTCTGGGCATCGCTATTTGCGTTGCCATTACGGTGTCGGTGATCAGCTTTTCTCTTTTGCATCTGTCCGGCGACCTGGCCACGGCCATTGGCGGACCGGAAGCCAGCAGCGAACAGATCGAACAGATCCGCGTGCAGTACGGCTTGAACAAACCGCTGCCGGCCCAGTACTTCAACTGGCTGGGCGGTGTGTTGCGGCTGGACCTGGGCAACTCGTTCTTCTTTCAGGAATCGGTCTACAACCTGGTCGCCAGCCGCTTGCCGATTACCCTCGGCTTAGGTGCCATGGCGCTGGGCATCGCCTTGCTGGTGGCGATTCCACTCGGCGTGCTGGCTGCGGTCAAGCGCGACACCTGGGTGGACCGGCTGGCCTTGAGCATTGCGGTACTGGGCCAGGCAATGCCAAGTTTCTGGTTTGCGCTGATGCTGATCGTGGTGTTTGCGGTGACGCTCAAGTGGCTGCCGGTGTCCGGCAACTCGACCCTGCTGCACTTCGTCATGCCGGCCATTGCCCTGGGCTACTACGCGACGCCGGCAATCATGCGCCTGACGCGTGCAGGCATGCTGGACGTGCTCAGTTCCGATTACATCCGCACCGCCCGCGCCAAGGGCCTGCGCCCTGCCCGCGTGTTGTTCAGGCATGCGCTGCGCAACGCGTTGATTCCGGTGGTCGCGCTGGCGGCGGTGGAGTTCGGCTTCATGCTCGGCGGGTCGGTGGTGATCGAAACCGTATTCTCGCTGCAAGGTATCGGGCAACTCGCCTGGGATGCCATCGCCCGTGATGACTTTCCGGTGGTACAGGCCGTGGTCCTGCTCATTGCCGTGATCTACATCATTCTCACCTTGCTGGCCGACGTGCTCAACGCACTGCTCGACCCGCGCATTCGCGTGCGCTAGGAGGCTTACATGAGCACCCCCACTCCCCTCGCGATCAATGACTACCTGCCCCCCCCCAGCAGCCTGAGCCGAGTACTCGGCAAGAGCTTTCGTCATCGCGGCTTCGCCATCGGCACAGTGTTGTTGCTACTCATCTTCGCCGGGGCGCTCTTCGCGCCATGGCTGGCACCTTACGACCCTTATGCGCAAGACGTAATGCTGCGCATGAAGCCGCCGGTCTGGATGGCCAACGGCACCTGGGAGTATGTCCTGGGCACCGACAAGCTGGGCCGTGACTACCTGTCACGCCTGCTCTACGGCGCACGTATTTCCTTGTTCATCGGCATTGCGGCGGCGCTGATCTCCGGCTTCATCGGCACCGTCATGGGGCTGTTGGCGGGGTACTACGGCGGCAAGGTCGATGCGTTTATCAGCTACCTGATCACCACTCGGCTGGCGATGCCGGTGGTGATGGTCGCGCTGGCCTCAGCCTCGCTGATGGGCGGCTCGCTGAAAGTGGTCATCGTACTGCTCGGTTGCCTGCTCTGGGATCGCTTCGCCGTGGTGGTCCGGGCTTCGGTGCAACAGATTCGCGATGCCGAATATGTGGCCTCGGCGCAGGCGCTGGGCTGTTCGACCCTGCGCATTCTGGCCAGTGAAATCCTGCCCAACCTGGTGGGTGCGCTGATCGTCGTCGCGACGCTGGAAATGGCCCACGCGATCCTGCTGGAGTCGGCGCTCTCATTCCTCGGGGTCGGCGTACAACCGCCCACGCCGTCCTGGGGTTTGATGATCGCCGAAGGCAAGCCCTACATGTTCTTTTCCCCATGGGTCATCGCCATTCCCGGCGTCGCCCTGATGATCCTGGTGCTGGGCATCAACCTGGTCGGCGATGGCCTGCGCGATCTGATCCTGCCCGACGGTCGCAACTGATAGAAGGTACTGAACATGGCACTACTCCATGTAGAAAACCTGCGCGTGGATATCCCCATGGGCAACCGCCCAACGCCGGATGATGTGCTGCATGCAGTGCGCGGCCTGAGCTTTGCAGTCGAGCGCGGTGAAATGCTGTGCATCGTCGGCGAATCCGGCTGCGGTAAATCCCTGACGTCGCTCGCGCTGATGGACCTGTTGCCACGCAAGGCCAAACGAACTGCGTCGCGGCTGACACTGGACGGTATCGACATGATCGGCCAGAGCGAACGCCACATGTGCGACCTGCGCGGCAACCGCCTGGCAATGATCTTCCAGGAGCCGATGACCTCGCTGAACCCGGCGTACAGCATTGGCGATCAGCTCAGCGAAGTGCTGACCCGGCATCGCAAAGTGTCACGCAAGGACGCCCTCGCACGCGCCGGGAGCATGCTGGAGAAAGTCGGCATCAGCAATGCCGCCGAGCGCTTGCGCCAATATCCGCATCAACTTTCCGGTGGTTTGCGCCAACGAGTGATCATTGCCATGGCCTTGATGTGCGAACCGGACCTGATCATCGCCGATGAACCCACCACGGCGTTGGACGTGACCATTCAGGCGCAGATCCTGCGCTTGATTCGCGATATTCAGAAGGAACTCGGCCTGGCGGTGATCTTCATCACCCACGATCTTGGGCTGGTCGCACGGATCGCCGATCGGGTCGCCGTGATGTATGCCGGGGAAATCGTCGAAACCGCCCCTGCCCAGCAACTGTTCGAGAACCCGCAGCATCCGTATACCCGCGGTCTGCTGGCGAGTATTCCAATCCCTGGCCGGACCCGACCGGGTGAAGCGCTGGGTTCGATTCCGGGCCTGGTGCCAAGCCTGGTCGGCGATCAGCAAGGGTGTGCATTCCGCAATCGTTGCGGCCAGGCGATGCCGGCCTGCGCGCAACACATCCCCGAAATCGAACAGGACGGGCACATGGCGCGCTGCCTGTTCGCCGCCCCGGCCCCGATTCGCCTGCAGGAGCGTGCAAGGTCATGAAAAAAGACATCGCGTTGGAGCTGTGCGACATCCGTCGCGAGTTTCGGATCAACCAGGGTTTTTTCAAACCGGCCGCCACCTTGAAAGCCGTGGATGGGGTTTCCCTGCGCCTGATGCGTGGCGAGACCCTCGGTCTGGTCGGCGAGTCCGGTTGCGGGAAAAGTACCCTGGCCAAGCTGCTGCTCGGCCTGTTGCCGCCGACCAGTGGCGATGTGCTGATCAATGGCCAACACCTGGCGGCGACTGATCGCAAGGTAATGTCCCGGCATATTCAGCCGATTTTCCAGGACCCGTATTCCTCGCTGAATCCCCGCAAGACCCTGCGCGAAATCGTGACCCTGCCGCTGATCGTGCACGGCATCGGCAGCACCGCCGAGCGACGCAAGAAGACCGAAGCGATGCTTGATGTGGTCGGCCTGCCCAAGCGGGTGATCGACAGCTACCCGAACCAGCTGTCGGGCGGGCAACGCCAGCGTGTCGCGATCGCACGCGCGCTGATCATGCGTCCCGATGTGTTGATCTGCGACGAGCCCACCTCCGCGCTGGATGTCTCGGTGCAGGCGCAGATCCTCAACCTGTTGCAAGACCTCAAGCGCGAATTCGGCCTGACCTATCTGCTGATCAGTCACAACCTCGCGGTCATCGAGCACCTCGCCGATCGGGTGGCGGTGATGTACCTGGGACGCATCGTCGAAGAACGCACGCGCCAATCGTTGTTCGCCGAACCCGGCCACCCTTATACCCGCGCCTTGCTGGATTCGGTGCTCACGCCCGACCCGCGCCTGGGCATTCCCGATATCGGCCTGCACGGCACCTTTCCCAATCCGATGTCACCGCCGTCCGGTTGTGCGTTTCACCCGCGCTGCCCGAGCTGCTTCGCACCGTGCAAAACGGCCTATCCGGCCAATGATTCCATTATCGGCGGCAGCGTGCGTTGCCACCTTCACGACAGTCCCGCCCAAACACTGGAGCTTGTCCCCTCATGAGTCGCTCATTGGCCATCAGTAACACCACAGCGCAATTCGACAACGGCGCCTTTCTCAATCTGCTCGAACGCAGCGTCGCCTTGCCCACCGAAAGCCAGGCACCGGACAGCCAGCCCGAGTTGTATCGCTACCTCCAGGACTTCATCACTCCGCAGGTCGAGGCGATGGGCTTCAGCGTCAAGATCTACGACAACCCGGTGGCAGAGCGTGGCCCCTTCATGATCGCCACACGTATCGAACATCCAGAACTGCCGACCCTACTCAGCTACGGCCACGGTGATGTGGTGCGCGGCTATGAAGCCCAATGGCGTGAGGGCCTGTCCCCCTGGCAAGTCACGGTCGACGGCGAGCGCTGGTACGGCCGCGGTACGGCGGATAACAAAGGCCAGCACCTGATCAACCTGACCGCGCTGGAACAAACGCTCAAGGCTCGCGACGGCAAGCTCGGCTTCAACGTCAAGCTGCTGCTGGAAATGGGCGAAGAAGAAGGCTCGCCGGGCTTGAACGCGTTCTGTACCGCCCACCGCGAAGAGCTTGCGGCGGACATCTTCATCGCCTCGGACGGCCCGCGCCTGGCGGCAGCACGACCAACGATTTTTCTCGGTTCACGCGGGGTGTTCAACTTCGAGCTGGCGGTCAATTTGCGCGAAGGCGCGCATCACTCCGGCAACTGGGGCGGCTTGCTGGCCAACCCTGGCATCATTCTGGCCAACGCCATCGCCAGCATGATCGATGAACAGGGTCGGGTAAAAGTTGCCGGCCTGCAGCCCGAGACACTGCCGGAGCCGGTTCGGCAGGCATTGGCTGATATTGACGTAGGTGGCGGGCCGGGCGATCCGCAAATCGACGCCAACTGGGGTAACCCGCAACTCTCGCTGAGCGAAAAAGTGTTCGGCTGGAACACCCTCGACGTCATCGCCTTCAAGACCGGCAACCCGGAGGCCCCCGTGCATGCGATCCCGGGTAAAGCCAATGCGCACTGCCATATCCGTTTCGTGGTGAACAGCGACTACACCACCTTTATCCCGGCGGTGCGTGCCCATCTGGATGCGCACGGTTTCAGCAACGTCGAGGTCAAGCAAAGCCTCATCGAGGTGATGCATGCCACTCGGCTGGACCCGCAAAGCCCGTGGGTGAGTTGGGCACTGCGCTCCCTGGCACAGACCACCGGCAAAAAGCCTGCGCTGCTGCCCAACCTCGGGGGCTCGTTGCCCAACGATGTGTTCGCGGACGTGCTCGGCCTGCCCACCTTGTGGGTACCCCACTCGTACCCGGCCTGTTCGCAACATGCGCCGAACGAGCATCTGCTGGCACCGGTGGTCAAGGAAAGCCTGCAAATCATGGCCGGTCTGTTCTGGGACCTGGGCAACGACGCAGCACGCCTGACTCAGGAACATCACTTGCGCGAGCAGGCGCAATGAGCGCCGCGCCACAACAAGCGCTGGCCTGGCTTGCCGGGCAGCGCGAAGCCATGGAAACGCTGCTGCAGCGTCTCGTCGACACGGACTCCAACAGCTATGACAAGGCGGGCGTCGACGCGGTGGGCGCGCTGCTCGCGGCGGAACTGGAAGCCGACGGCATCCTGCTCAAGCGCATGCCGGTCGATCATTTCGGCGACGTGTTACTCGCTGAAGTGCCCGGCCAGTCCACAAAGCCGGTGCTGTTGCTCGGCCACCGCGACACGGTGTTCCCCAAAGGCACCGTGATGACTCGCGGCTACAGCCGCGACGGCAACCTCGCCCATGGCCCCGGCGTCGCCGACATGAAAGGCGGCCTGGTGCTCAATTGCTTCGCGCTCAAGGCACTCAAGCGCGCCGGTGAGTTGCCCTATCCGGTGCAGGTGCTGTACACCGGCGACGAGGAAATCGGCTCCGGGAGCGCCAGGACCCATATCGAAAAAGCCGCCCTGGGCGCGCGTGCCGTGCTCAATACCGAACCAGGCAGGGCCAGCGGCAACGTGGTCAGCGCACGCAAAGGCGGCGCCACACTGATCATCGAAGTCAGCGGCCGCGCGGCGCATGCCGGGGTCAACCATGCCGACGGGGCCAGCGCCATCGAAGCCCTGGCGCGCAAGATCGTCAAGCTCCATGCCTTGACCGATTACACGGCAGGCATCACGACCAACGTCGGCCTGATAACCGGTGGCACTTCCAGCAATACCGTCGCGCCCAGCGCCTGCGCCCGGCTGGATGTGCGCTTCATCGAACTCAGGCATTGGGACCGACTGTTTACCGAAATCCAGGCCATCGTTGCAGAGGAAGAGCTGGCCGGCACCCAGGCCATCCTCAAGGAAGCGACTACCTTTCTCCCGATGGAAGCCTGCCACAGCGAACGGTTGCTGCATCTCTACCAACAACAAGCGCTGGCATTGGGTTTCAGCGTCGAAGGCGAGTTCACCGGCGGTTGTGCCGACTCCGGATTCACCGCCAGCCTGGGCATACCGACCCTGTGTGGCCTGGGGCCGGTGGGAGGCAAAGTGCATACCGAACGTGAATACCTGGAACTGGACACACTGGTACCTCGCGCCCTGGCGTTGGTGGCGACCATTCTGACTGTCGGCGATAGCGTCTGATTGCCGGCTTTCAAGCGTTCCAAGGCGCCACCGCGTCCACATCAATCGCATAGCGTTCAATGGCTTCGGCGCACACATTGGCGTCGAGGCATCCGGTGTGGGCAAGGGCTGTCAATGCACTCAGGACGATCTGGTGGCGGTCCACTTCAAAAAAGCTGCGCAGCTGGTCGCGGGTATCACTGCGGCCAAATCCATCGGTGCCGAGTACCGTATAGCGGGTATCGAGATAACTGGCGATCAACTGCGGCAAGGCGCGGACGTAGTCGGTACAGGCAATGATCGGCGCCGAGTCGTTGAGCGACGCCTGGATATGGCTGCGGCGCGAGGGTTGGCCAGGATGCAGTCGATTCCAGCGCTCCACTTCACGCGCATCCCGTGCCAACTCGGTAAAGCTGGTAACGCTCCAGACCTGGCTGTCGATGCCCCAATCGCTCGCCAACAACTCGGCGGCGGCAATCACTTCGCGCAGGATGGCGCCGGAACCCAACAACTGCACACGTCCACGCGCGCCTTCGACTTCATGCCGGGCGAACCGATACATACCCTTGATAATCGCCTGTTCGACGCCTTCAGGAAGGCTGGGCTGGGGGTAGTTCTCATTCATCAGGGTTACGTAATAAAACTCGTCCACCTGACGCTCCAGCATCTGGCGCATGCCGTGATCCAGGATCACCGCGAACTCACCGGCGAATGCCGGATCGTAAGCACGGCAATTGGGCACCATTGCCGCCATTAGATGACTGTTGCCGTCCTGGTGCTGCAAACCTTCGCCACCTAATGTCGTGCGGCCTGCAGTGGCCCCCAGCAGAAAGCCACGGGCGCGCTGATCCGCCGCCGCCCAGATCAGGTCGCCGATGCGCTGGAAGCCGAACATCGAGTAATACACGTAGAACGGCAACATCGGCAGACCATGCACCGAATAGCTGGTCGCCGCCGCCACCCAGGAACTGATCGCCCCGGCCTCGCTGATGCCCTCTTCGAGAATCTGGCCGTCCAGTGCTTCTCGATAGCTCAGGATCGAACCGATATCTTCCGGCTCATAGCGCTGCCCCACGCTGGAGTAGATGCCGATCTGCTTGAACAGGCTGGCCATGCCGAACGTACGCGCTTCATCCGCCACGATCGGCACGATGCGCGGGCCCAGCTGTTTGTCGCGCAGCAGACCACTGAGCATTCGAACGAACGCCATGGTGGTGGACATCTCCTTGCCTTCGGCGGCAATGGCAAACCCGCCATAGCTGCCGATGTCCGGCACCGCCAATGATTCGGCTGTCGACAGCCGCGAAGGCATATACCCACCCAAGGCACGGCGGCGCTCATGCAGATAGCGCATTTCAACACTGTCTTCATCGGGCTTGAAGAAGCTCAATGAGGCGGCCTGCTCATCGGTCAGCGGCAAGTTGAAACGATTGCGGAACGCGATCAGCGCTTCCCGGTCGAGCTTCTTCTGCTGGTGCACGGTCATCTTGCCCTGCCCCGCATCGCCCATGCCGAAACCCTTCTTGGTCTGCGCGAGAATCACGGTGGGCCTCCTGCCTTCGAGCAACGCGCTCTGGTACGCGGCGAAGATCTTCACCATGTCGTGGCCGCCGCGTTTCAGACGGTCGATCTGTTCATCCGTCAGACCCTGTGCCAGCTGCGCCAATGCCTCGTTCTGGCCAAAGAAATGTTCACGGTTGAAGCGCCCGTCTTTTGCCGCGAATGTCTGGAACTGCCCATCGACGGTACTGGATAACGCCTTGACCAGCGCACCCTCTGTATCGCGGGCAAACAAACTGTCCCAGTCGCCCCCCCAGACCAGTTTGATCACGTTCCAGCCGGCTCCGCCAAACAGCGCCTCCAGCTCGTCAATGATTCGCCCATTGCCACGAACCGGTCCGTCCAGCCGTTGCAGGTTGCAATTGACCACCCAGACCAGATTATCCAGCCCTTCGCGCGCGGCCAACGTCAGTGCCGACATGCTCTCCGGCTCATCCATCTCCCCGTCGCCGAATACGCCCCAGACGGTTCGTCCCGAGGTGTCTTGCAGGCCACGGTGCGCCAGATAACGCATGAAGCGCGCCTGGTAGATCGAGCTGATCGGACCAATGCCCATGGAGCCCGTCGGAAACTGCCAGAAGTCCGGCATCAGCCAAGGATGCGGGTAACTCGACAACCCTCGGCTACCCTTGGCCCGCGCGCCGATCTCTTGCCGATAATGCAGCAGGTCCTGTTCTTCCAGGCGTCCCTCAAGGAACGCCCGGGCATAGATGCCGGGCGCCGAATGCGGCTGATAGAACACCAAGTCGCCGGCGCTCCTTTCGGTCCGCGCCTTGAAAAAATGATTGAAGCCCACTTCGAACAAATCCGCCGCACTGGCATAGCTCGCGATATGCCCGCCCAATTCACCATAAGCGTGGTTGGCCCTGGCAACCATCGCCAACGCATTCCAGCGCATGATCGAGGCCAGCCGTTCTTCGATGGCCAAGTCCCCGGGAAACACCGGCTGACGCTCTACACCGATGGTATTGATGTAGGGCGTGCCATGGCTGGGCCGCCAGCCGATGTCTGCGGCACTTGCCACAGTCACCAGCATGTCGAGGATCTGCCTGGCCTGTACCGTGCCGCTATGGGCGATAACCGACAACAAGGCGTCCCGCCATTCAGCCACTTCTAGAGCATCCTCAGCGGTCTGGCCCGGCCATTGAGCATGAATATCGGACAGGTTCATGGGTTGAGCCTTTCTATCTGGATAATGAAGTTCAAGCATGGATGGCTGCTAGCTGAAACAACGTTCCTGCAACACACTTTTCACCAGCGTGCGCGTCACCGATAAAATCTCTTCGACCTGTTGATCAAGCGCTGCGTGGGATGCTGCGTATTCCAGCCTCAGGACTCGCAGCGGATGACCGCAGACTGATCCCAGCCAGGTGAGACGGGGTATCGGGCTGACTTCGACATCCAGTAAAAAGCAGCCCTTGGATACGCCGCGCAGCAGTTGGCTGGCCTGACAGGGGGTTGCCGGCGCCGAGGCTGTCGGGTTGGAACCCGACTGCAACCAGTCGAGCATAAACGCCCTCGATTGCCGGACCGCCAGGTAGGCGACCTGATCCCAGTCGTCAATCGCCATGTGCAACGCGTCAATCAGGTATTTGGGCAAAGCGGCGCTGGTCACGATGACCACCCCGGTATCCGCCAGGGGTTCTTTCACCCAGATTGCAGACTGCGATATCGCATGCATGGTGGTACTCCCGGCGTGATCTGGACGCGAGCGTCTACGGCATGAGTAGTGTCCGTCGGCCTAGACTCGAACCCCGTGCGAACGGGCTGGCCCGTTCCCAGGGGACACTCCAGGCAGCGCTACGCTCAGCCGTTACGGAACAGGAAGCTGTAGGCGTTCAGCGCCGGCACCCCGCCCAGGTGTGCGTAAAGCACTTTCGAGCCTTCGGGGAATTCACCGCGACGCACCATTTCAATCATGCCGTGCATCGATTTACCTTCGTACACCGGATCTGTCAGCACCCCTTCAAGCCTGCCGCACAGGCGGATGGCTTCCAATGTGCCTTCGTTGGGCAAGCCATATTCGGGGTAGGCAAAACGCGTATCGAGCACCACATCCGCCTCGGTAATCTCTTGACCCAGCTCCACCAGCTCAGCGGTGTGTCGAGCGATACGCAGGATCTGTGCCTTGGTCTGTTCCGGCTTGGCCGAAGCATCAATACCAATCACCTGCCTGGAACGACCGTCGGCGGCGAAACCGACAACCATGCCCGCCTGCGTACTGCCGGTCACCGAGCAGACCACGATGTAGTCAAACTTGAAGCCCAGTTCTTTTTCCTGCTGCCGCACTTCTTCGGCAAAACCGACGAAGCCCAGGCCGCCGTAGGGGTGCTCGGAACAACCCGCCGGAATCGGAAAGGGTTTGCCACCCTGCTCCACGACATCACTCATGGCCTTTTCCCAACTTGGCCGAATGCCAATATCGAAGCCTGCTGCGTCAAGCCGCACGTCAGCGCCCATGATGCGCGACATCTCGATGTTGCCTACGCGGTCATACACTGCGTCGGAATAGTTCACCCAGTTTTCCTGCACCAGTACGCACTTCATGCCCAAGTGAGCTGCGACCGCAGCGACCTGGCGGGTCTGGTTCGACTGAATGCCACCGATGGACACCAGCGTATCGCAGCCTTGCTCGATCGCTTCGGGAATGAGGTATTCGAGCTTGCGCGTCTTGTTCCCACCAAAGGCCAGGCCGCTATTGCAGTCTTCACGTTTGGCATACAGCTCGACCTTGCCCCCCAGATGTTCACTCAGGCGCTTCAAGGGCGTGATGGGAGAAGGACCGAAGGTCAACGGATAACGTTTAAAACGATTCAGGTTCATGACTGTGCTCCTTGATAGTGGATATCCAAGCGCCAGACGAGAGAAAGAGGCCACATTCCGGGCTCTTTCAGGAGGGCTTCGATGAGTTAAATACTAAGAAGAATTCAGAAAATATGTGTTGCAAGTTTTTGCCATTTGGAAAAACATAATTTCCAGAAATTCACATCACACACACTTTTAATGTGTAAAACACGATATGAAAGCAACAAATAATCGCAACAAGCCGGGCGCTACAGCCCCAGAGCCGCAGCCACTGGATCGAACCGACCGCGCGATTCTCAAGGCCCTGCAACGAGATGCCTCCATCTCCAATGTGGCGCTTGCAGAGAAGGTGAAATTGAGTGCCCCGGCCTGCCTCAGGCGTGTCGAGCGGCTCAAGCAGGTCGGCCTGATCAAAGGCATCGTCGCACTGCTGGACAATGACGCGCTGGACGCGGGGATGGTGGTCTTGATCGGTGTCGTGCTGGACCGCTCCACACCGGAATCTTTCGCCGCCTTCGAGGCGGCCGCACAAAAAGTCTCCGGCTGCATGGAATGCCATGTGGTGACGGGAGAGTTCGACTACTTCATGTTGATACGGACCAAGGACAGCAACAGTTTCAACCGGCTCCACGCGGAGCAATTGCTTTACCTGCCCGGCGTTCGCCAGATTCGGTCATTCATGGGGCTGCGCCAGGTCCTGTCGACGACTCAGATTCCGTTTTGAGGCTTGAATCAGATTCGAAAGGCTGCGCGTATGTGGTTTTTTTCGTTGATCAGCGAGTTCCCGCCAGAGTCTGCCTGGAATCTGACGAGCAAAAAAAAAGCCACTCGATTGAGTGGCTTTTCTTTGTGTTTGGAGCGGAAACGAGTGTCTTACTAAACATCTATCTCTATGAAAACGTTGATCTTTTAAGCCAATAAACGCTTTCTATGGACAGAATCATGAACTACTTCTTTGAGCATAACAAGCCTATGAAAGGATCTGCTTACCGCGTTGACCGTGCTCACCGCCCATACCATTCATGGAGATGCCGCAAAGCATAGCTTACCGCTAGCCCAACCTTAGCTTCTCGTGCCTTTGCATACAGGAAACTTGGAGCAACCCCAAAACTGACGCCCCGCATTTTTCCCCTTACGTGCGGTACGACGAATCATGGAAGCACCGCAACTCGGACAAGCGTTCGCTGCTGATGAACGCGTGGTAGTCAAAACCGATGAACGAGAGGTCATCGGCGCTGGCTGGGCTCTGCTCGGCTGTATCTGCGTTCTTTTGGGAATATCGATGGAGATTGCAGCCGGCGCCGGCACATTAATCCCCAACGCAGCACAATCATGTTGTGCGATAGCACGCTCTTGGAGTGCCTGCGTGAACGCCTGATCTGGTGTGTTTTTGGCAGAAAGGCAGCGTGGTATAGCTGCTTGTAAAGCAGCCAAACCCGACTGGATTTTTCTTTGGAGTTCGATTTGTTTGGTTGCGAACGCCGCCCGGGTGGACTGTTCTGCTTGTAAATCGGACGGATCGGGCGTGGCGTTGTAGCGAAACTTGCCCTCATGCCCCTGACGCCAAGCCAACATCTTCGCCGTCAGTGCCTCTCCGAAACCTGGCACCGCTCGAACTGCTGAAGCAGTGACGTCCGCAGCCGTCTCAATGCCAAAAGACGCAAGCGTGGCAGTCTTCCCTGCTCCAATACCGGCTATCGACGCGCGTCTGATCAAAAAGCGATCCAAAAAAACTGCAAGCTGGCGCTCCTCGCGTGTCAGCTTCAGTTGATTGAGTGCTCGAGCAAGATCCTCTTCAAGCTGCCGATATCGAATGACTGCATCTTCCAGATCGGCGCGCGAGATATACATTTCTCGCAGACCAATTCGTTGTAGATAAGCTTGGGACGCCGAGCGCACCTTATTGTCTGCGTCTTGATAAACCTTGCGAAAAGGCGTTGAGTCGACCTTATTGGTAGCAAAGATCTTTATTAAACCGAAAAGCCCGAGCGCGCCCCACAGCAGTGCAGCTTTTGAAGCGAGACCACAGCCAATAATTGCGATTAGCAAAGCGACACCACCCAAGATCGCGGGATCATGGCGATTACCCTTTGCTCGTGTCGCAGCTAGGCTGGGCGCAGCAATAGTGCCATTCCAAACCGGCAACACCTCTTCCGGCGTAGGAAGACGCAGCGCTCGAATGGCCACCCACGCGCGCTCTAAATCGAAAGGTCCTGCCAGGGGCACAGTGCCAACAACCAGACCTTGGGGAAACATTTCGACCCCAGACTGACTAGCTAGCCGACACCACAAACAAGAAGTTGCCGAACCTGGAAAATAGTGGGTCGATACGTCTGCACAGCGGCGCAGTCCCTTCTCAAGTCCCTGGAGCAAACTGACCCAGGTGGCGGGGTCTGGACGTGACGAGGGCGAGAGACCAAAAGCGCGTTCCAGTGCCGCCGCTATTGATTCAGGATAATCTGCGAGCAGCACGGAGCCGGGCGGTGGTGTGGTACGCGTGTCGTTCCGTCGAACCATCGAAAAGGCAAATCGATTCTGTGCGATCGATTGGCCCAGAGACAGATCCGGACCATTGTAACGACCCGCGTAAGGATGCTTACCCATTGCAAGCAACTGAAAAATAGCTACTGCAAGCCCGAAATTATCGTGAGCCTGGGTACGAACGACATTCGCAAGGCTACCACCGTGAAGCTCCGGTGGTGTGAAGTCCTCGGTACCTACAACACAAGGGTAAGCGTGGCCTTTCAAACTGAACTGGAAACTATCGGCGTCAATCAATGCGACCGTTGCATCAGGACCTACCAGAACCCCAGAGTGATTGAGGTCGCCAATGATGCAACCGGCTTGATGCACTGTGGCGACAGCACGTGCGACATTCTGAGCTACGCGCACCAGAAAGCGATAATCAGCCTTGGGAAAATGCATCTTTCGAGATTTCGGGCTGTATAGCTCATGCAGCGCACGATATCCCGCCACCAGCCGCATGGTAAAACCGAGGAAGTTGCCAGAGGCGTCAGTCACCACTTCGGCCGGAAAAGCGACGAGGGTTGTCGCCCCCGCCAATCGCCCGTCAATCATTGCTCTGACTTTGTTCTCGCGGGAGCCTCGCAACTCCGACTTGTAGATCTTGACCGCGCATTCACCCTGACCAACCAAGGCGTACACGTCGCCTTCGCCGCCTTTGCCCAGTTGTTTGTCGAGTCGCTCGGTTTTACCGCCGATCTTAACCTGGGTAGAACTCATCGGCATGACACCAAAATGAGTGTCTTGTCATCATCCGTGCGGTCACACAGCGAAGGACTTTGCAGATAACTTGCGAGCGCGTCTGATAACTCGGCAAGGCGCCCATCCGCCCGTGCTTGATCCACCGGTTTGATCATCGGGTCGAAGAAGCGAGCAAAAGGTTGTTGCGTCGCCTGCTCCAGCGCGACGGACTCAAGCCCATCTGAAAAAAGCGCGAACGCATCGTGCTCCCGATCAAAGCGATAGGTATGCAGACGAACTTCAGGATCATCGGTAACGAAATAGGTCGTCGAAGCAAACTCACCGTTCTCCGGCCAGCAAATGGCCTCCCACACACCCGCTCTGCGTGCTACGAGTGCGCTATCGCCGATCTGTAAGGCCAAGACCTGATCTTTGAATACCACCAGCATGACCAACGTGGCAGCAAACTGTCGACGAGTTACACCCCGCGCCTGCGCGACCATAGAAAGATGGTCGCGGAGTTGGTCGATCCAACACATGATCGTTTCGTCGCCCGGCAAAACTTCATGCTGTTTAAACCAGTTACGAAAATTGCCCCGCAGGGTGCGACACACTAATGCAGCGCCCTGCCCTCCGTAACTAGCACTGCCTGCGCCATCAGAAACGATCGCACACATTGCATCTGAATGGACGCGCATTACGCTAAATGCATCCTGCTTCCGCGTTCCCATTCGTAGATGCGACGTGCCAATACGCGACGCTGCAGCCCAGCGCCAATGCAGGTTACTCTGCAACTGCCCACCCCGTTGGCCCTATCGGATTGGCAAGAGGAACCGCATCCCCTGGACTCGACTGCGATACGGCGCTCAGAGAACTCGATAGCCAAGCAAAGAGCTCTCGGAATGCCAGGCCTTTCAGCTTGAGCGGTTGACGTGTTCCCAACTGATTGAGAATGGACATCTCCGCGCCTTCAACTCCAACGGAGTAGAACATGAACTCCTTTCGTTCCTCGCCCTCATGAACACGTCGGCGCGCTTCCTGCCAATTATCAGTTGGCGCACCGTCTGTAATCAGGAAAACCCAAGGCCGGTAATACTTGACGCCGTTGGCTCGGTAACGCTCTTTGCGTTCACGCAGCAGATCCAACGCACGCTCGACGGCCTCGCCCATTGGCGTGACACCGCTGGCCTCCAACACTTCGGGGAAATAACCATCGACAGTCGTGAACTCGGTTTGGACGTTGACCGGTCCAAAGGTAACCACTGCCAACTCTACCCGCTTCGCTGCCATTGCATCGGCGTACAGCTCTTCTTTGAAGAATTGCAGCGCATCGTTCAACTGGCGGATCGGCGCGCCATTCATGGACGATGACGTGTCCAATAGCAGTATACAGGGGCATCGTTGCTCCGGGTTCTCTGCAAACTCGGCGTCCGCAAACGGTTGCTGCTCAAAATCGGTCATCTTGTCCCCCTTTTCAGTCCCTGACAAAGCTGTCACACATGATGGCACGACAACATTGCAGACTATATAACGCACAAGTTAATCCGAACAGCCTCCAGCAGCTTTTGGAGCTTGGCTGGGCATCCAGTTCACAGGCGTCGCATTGTTCATCTGCGAACAAAACGGCTGCCTTCAAGACAAAATGGGCGATTGATAATAGCGGAGTTGAACATCAGTGTATCGCTGGCCTGACCTTACAGACCTCTTTCTCTTGAGACACTCGGACTTCTCGAACGCACGTCCAGAACTCATCCAAGTAAAGCAGATAGTGATAAGGCTATCAGGACAATAGGAGGTTTTCCAAACTCACGCGTGACTCCCAAACTTTATGCCAGTGGATATTCCGATATCCAACGCTCGCCCTCCCGTGATGCTATCGGCGTCCTCATACAGACATGAAAAATCAAGTCAGGACTGCCGCGCGGCTTGCACTTAGATGAAAGTCACCTACATTAATGGTAGCAATATACCTAACTGTAGGGGGAGGTTGCGGACATGAAGCGCTTTAGAATATTGCTGGTGACAGGTGTTAGTCAAATATTGACCGGCTGCTCTGGTCATATCTATGTCATGAATAGCGATCAGGCTGCTCAAAAATTTGGGAGTGAAAATGAGAAGACGAGGTATGTTGGGGTTCCATTCAGTCCTTTACGAGAAAGAATTTATACCTACTATCAGGATAGAATTTTGGACAAAGATGGCAAGGTTATAAAAATTTTCACCGGAACCGACGCGGATACTGCAGCTACAGCTTGTGACCCTGTAAAGATACAGGAAGCACAAATAGCCGCAGATGTTGACCCACGAAATATTAAATACATTTCTTACGAGCCCGGTATTTTCGAAACATCAAACTTTGGTGTCGAACTTGAGAATGGGGCAATTTCAAAGGTAACTAGTTCGTCAACGCCAGGAGTAAAAGTAGTCGCCGACGCTGCTTCTACAATCGTATCCGCTGCTCGACTCGGATTCACAGGGCAAGGAATTGCACCTCTCGCTCCTTGTACGGCAGGGAAACTCATACGCCCCGATTAACCATACTTAAATAAAAGTGCCACATTGACGCCCCGCGCCAAACAATATCTATCAGCCTAATGGATATTTACACTATTGAACGAGCGAACCAGCAATCATCTTGGAAAATTTAACACGGGAGTGACTGCCCCCCTACTTTGTCAGCGTAGGACTCAAAAAACTAATCCAAGATGTCTTCCGTGTAGCATTGAAGCTGTGTGCCGTCTGTAATTTCCGCGAGCAAGACAGAAAGGCCTCGTTAGTTGTCTAAAATGAAGACCTGATCACTCGCGACAACTGCGTCCGGTAGCAAGTTGAGCGACTTGATAAGCGCTCACGAACCTTTTCAGGCCTGCCCGGTTGGCAACCCTCTTTAACGAGAATCTCAACCCGATCCACGTTGATTTCAGGATTGTCGGTCGACACGAAGTACAGATAAGTGCGATATCCGCACGCCTAGGTCTCTCTCATGAATTCGACTTTTCTCGGATGTGACATCACCGTTTCAAACTTAAAACTCACTTCCTTGGTCAGCAGCCGCTGACGAATGAAGTCAGAAATCACAGACGAAAAATAGGAGTCCATCTGTATAGCGCGATAGTCAACCATGAAGCCTTCCAAGCCAAGCCTGCCAGCCTGTTCAGTCAGCCCTTTGTGATGAGCAGATAATGCTCGGCGTGAAAGCTGAGCAACACAGCCTGCCTTTACATCAGGCATAAAAAAGCCACTCATCTGAGTGGCTTTTTTATGAATCTTGGAGCGGGAAACGAGACTCGAACTCGCGACCCCGACCTTGGCAAGGTCGTGCTCTACCAACTGAGCTATTCCCGCTTGGTGGTGCGCATTCTATAGATTTCTCAGAACCCGTCAACCTCTTGATTCAAAAAAGTTTATTTCTTTTCAACGGTAGTGCGCAGATGAGGCCAGGCAGCGCGCAGGTATTGGAGCATGGACCACAGGGTCAGGCCGGCCGCAATCAGCAGCAAGGCGTAGCCAATGAATACCCAGAACGAAAAGTCCGAGGGGTTGGCCAGCAGGATCACCAGGGCGAGCATTTGCGCGGCGGTCTTCCATTTACCCAGGTTCGATACGGCAACATGCGCGCGGGCGCCGATTTCGGCCATCCATTCGCGCAAGGCCGAAACGACGATCTCGCGACCGATGATCACCGCGGCCGGCAAGGTCAGCCACAGGTTGCCGTGCTCCTGCACCAGCAGGACCAAGGCCACCGCGACCATGAGCTTGTCTGCCACCGGGTCGAGGAACGCGCCGAACGGCGTGCTCTGTTCCAGGCGGCGGGCCAGGTAGCCATCGAGCCAGTCGGTGGCGGCGGCAAACGCAAATACCGAACTGGAGGCCGCATAGCTCCATTCGTAAGGTAAATAGAACAGCAAAATAAAAATCGGAATAAGCAGGACGCGTAGAACGGTGATCAGATTAGGGATATTCATCGGCACAACTGGCTACGAGGTGAGAAGGCATTCTATTCGCTGTGCAGATTTGCATAAATCAACTCAGCGAGCTTTTTACTGATACCGGGTGCTTTGGCTATTTCGTCAATGCTGGCACGGGACAGCTCCTGCAAGCCACCAAAATGTTTAAGCAGGTCGCGACGCCGTGTCGGGCCAACCCCCGCCACCCCTTCCAGGGTTGAGGTGCGCCGGGTTTTGCCACGCCGGGCGCGGTGACCGGTAATGGCAAAACGGTGGGCTTCGTCGCGAATCTGTTGAATCAGGTGCAATGCAGGTGAGTCGCCCTTCAAAGTGAACTCATGGGCGGCATCATTCAAGTACAACGTTTCGAAACCGGCCTTTCGCGTGGTGCCCTTGGCCACACCGAGCAGGATCAGGTCGGGCACCGCCAGTTCGTTGAGCACGTCACGCGCCATGGACAACTGGCCCTTGCCGCCGTCCACCAGCAGAATGTCGGGCAGCTTGCCCTCGCCGTCCTTCAATTTGCTGAAGCGTCGTGTGAGGGCCTGATGCATGGCGGCGTAGTCATCGCCGGCGGTGACGCCTTCGATGTTGTAGCGCCGGTAATCGGATTTGATCGGCCCTTCCGGCCCGAACACCACACAGGAGGCCACGGTGGCCTCGCCGCTGGAGTGGCTGATGTCGTAGCACTCCAGGCGCTGCGGTGGCTCGTCCAGGTGCAGGACCTCCGCCAGGGCGTCAAAGCGTGCGGCAACATGCTGTCGATTCGCCAGGCGTGCGCCCAGGGCTTGCTCGGCATTGGTCACGGCCAATTGTTGCCAGCGCGCCCGGGTGCCGCGTACCCGATGGCTGATATCCAGCTCACGACCACGCAGCTCGTGGATGGCCTCGATCAGCGTGGGAAAGTCTTCATGCACCACGTTGACGATCAGCTCCGACGGCAAGTCGCGCTCCGGACTGCTGACATAGTACTGGCCCAGGAACGCGGCCATGACTTCGGCGACGTCTTCGTCGATGCCGGTCTGCGGGAAGAAATTCTTGCTGCCCAGCACCCGCCCGCCCCGCACGCTGATCAGGTGTACACAAGCACCGCCCGGGTTGACGAAAGCGGCGATCACATCGACGTCACCGCTGCCACCTTCCATGCTTTGCTGGTCCTGGACGCGACGCAGCAGAGAGATCTGGTCACGTAGCTCAGCGGCGCGTTCGAAATCCAGGGTATTGGCGGCTTGCTCCATGGAAACCGAGAGTTCATCGGTGAGTGCATTACTGCGCCCCTCAAGGAACATGACGGAATGGCGAACATCCTCGGCATACTCCGCCGGTTCCACCAGGCCCACGCAGGGCGCCTTGCAGCGCTTGATCTGGTATTGCAGGCACGGCCGCGTGCGGTTCTTGTAGAAACTGTCTTCGCACTGACGCACAAAAAAGGTCTTTTGCAGCAAGCTCAGGCTTTCACGAATCGCACCGGCACTCGGGTACGGGCCGAAATACTTGCCCTTCTGCTTCTTCGCGCCCCGGTGAATACTCAGACGTGGGAAGGCGCCATCAGATAAAAACACATAGGGGTAGGATTTGTCGTCACGCAGCAGAATGTTATAGGGCGGACGCCATTCCTTGATCAGCGTCTGCTCAAGTAGCAGCGCTTCAGTCTCGTTGGCGGTAATGGTGGTTTCGACCTGGGCGATACGCGCCACCAGCGCAGCGGTTTTCGTCGCTAGACCGGTCTTGCGAAAGTAGCTCGCCAGGCGGTTCTTCAGGTTCTTGGCTTTACCGACATACAGCAGCCGCGCCTCGCTGTCGAACATGCGGTACACGCCGGGGCGGCCACTGCAGGTGGAGAGAAAGGCGCTCGGATCAAACGGTGTGGTCATGTCAGGCGCTGGCGTCCACCATGCCGTGGCGCACCGCGAGCAAGGTCAATTCAACATCACTGCTGATGGCAAGCTTCTCGAAGATACGATAGCGGTAGGTGTTGACGGTTTTTGGCGACAGGCACAGCTTATCGGAGATGGTCTGCACCTTCTGGCAACCCACGATCATCAAGGCGATCTGGATTTCCCGTTCCGAAAGTGCATCAAACGGCGAGTCACTGGTGGGCTGAAACGATTTGATCGCCAACTGCTGGGCGATCTGCGGGCTGATATACCGCTGGCCGGCAAACACCAGGCGAATGGCTTGCACCATCTCCGCCAGGCCCGCGCCCTTGGTCAGGTAGCCCGCCGCGCCTGCTTGAAGCAGGCGTGTTGGAAACGGGTCTTCCTCGCACACGGTCACCACCACGACTTTGATGTCCGGATGGCTGCGCAACAATTTGGTAGTGGCACCAAGACCGCCGATCCCGGGCATCTTGACGTCCATCAAAACCACATCGGGTTTCAACTCCCGGGCCTTGATCAGGGATTCCTCCCCCGATTCGGCCTGGCCGACTACTTGCAGGCCATCGATGTCAGCCAGCATTCGTGTAATGCCTGTACGAACGAGATCATG
Source organism: Pseudomonas palleroniana (assembly GCF_022836895.1). NCBI lineage: Bacteria > Pseudomonadati > Pseudomonadota > Gammaproteobacteria > Pseudomonadales > Pseudomonadaceae > Pseudomonas > Pseudomonas palleroniana. The sequence continues at coordinate 4,553,215 of NZ_CP092411.1, forward strand.
GTCATCGACTACTAGCACCCTAATCAAGCAGACACCTCGCGATATGGTCTTATAGGTTGCTGAACACCTTAGCAAAAAACCAAGGCGCAGACCTAGCTGCAAGCGTCATATATATAGAGTTTGGATACATAGCGGCCACACAGCGCGACGCGATTAGCGCAGTTTGCTGTGAGAACGGTCAGGATTTACGGGGGTGCGACCTGTTTTTTTCCTGTTCAACCCAACTGAGCGGTCAGGAAGGTGAGCGACAGACCCTTTCCATCCGCCAGAAGCAGCCTTCGTCACCGACGATACTCAAACCCATGCGCTGATAAAGCCGCCTGGCCGGGTTTGTCTTGAACACGGTCAGGCGCAGCAGACCCTGCTCGCGAGCCTTCAGCGCCATCTGCGCCAACACCCAACTGCCAGCACCTTGCCCGCGCGCACCGTCAAGCATATGCAACTCGCGGATGTACAACGCCGCGCTGTCACAACTCACGCTGATAAAACCCATGACATGCCCGTCGCGGCAAACCAGCCAGTTTTCCCGACAGGCCCAGGCGGTATCAAAGCCATTATCCGACCATGACAAACCATACTGCAGGTAATAGTGGTTCATCGCCTCGTAGGTCAGGGTCCGGGCAAACAAGCGGTCCTGAGAGGTCGCTTCGCGCAGGTGAAACCCCATGAGGTTGCGCTCCTTCAACTCAAAGGTCGACTGCGTAGCCACTCCAGCCGCCGTCGGTGCGTTGGGCAACCAGGAGTGCATCGCCAACCCCTGGCGCGGCAGCCACCAGGCGCCCCTCGGCGTCCCAGATGGCACTGCGACCGGCGCAAGCCCAGCCGCCAGACGGGCCACCGTGGTTGGCCATTAACACCAGCAGGTCATGTTCAACAGCATAGCCCCGGAGCAAGGCACTGTCCGTCGCATAGCCGCCTTCGCTGATCAGCACGCCGGCGGCGTACACACTGGCGCCGGTTTGCGCGGCCTGGCGTGGATGGCTGGCGTGGGAGAAGTCAGCGCAAACCGCCAACGCAACCCGCTCGCTCCCGAACTCAAGCGCCCGGCCACCCTGCCCCGCGACAAATGCCACCTCTTCGCCTGGGTGCAGATGTTGCTTGGTGTAGACCGCCAATGAACCGTCTGCCGCCAAAACCAGTGCACCAATCGATACGCCCGCCTCTGGCGCCAGCCGGATCGGCATCCCGACCACCACCGTCAAGCGCAGTTCACGTGCGCTGTCGCGTAGCGGTGCCAGCACCCGATCGTGTGGATCAATCGCCAATGCCGCGGCCAAGGACGGCTCATACCCGGTCAACGACAACTCCGGAAATACCAGGCATTGCACACCACGCTCGGCTGCCGCCTGCATGAAGACCAGGTGCCGTTCGATATTGGCCGCGACATCACCCGCGATGGAAATCGATTGAGCCGCAGCAAGGGTCAAGGCATTCATGGTTACATCCAGGCAGTCATCAAGGTTCTGTGAGCATATCTCGGCCCATAGTCGTCAGTCCTCCCAGGCAATAGAAATTACTGATTGAATCCACCCGTGCGCCTCTAGTAAGCTCCTTCCATCTTTCGGAGACACACCATGTTGCAACTCACCCACACTCAGGTTTGCCCTGCTGCCAGCGCCCAGCGCTCGGTATCGGCTACCCGTGTGAGCGGTTCGAGCGCAGCTGTAAGCTTTTATTTTGGGTATTGGTTTAGCCACTGGCGCGCCTGATACCTGAAATCGGCGCCCACTACTCAAGGGGTCGCCTACCAGAGAAATCTAAACCCCCGGTCGGCTCCCCGATCGGGGGTTTTGTTTTTTCAGGCCCCACTTATTTTCGGAACACTCAAGGAAATCACGACATGAACTACGCCACCTATTACCGCTACGACACCTGCACTGCCTGGCGATTTAGCAAGCTCCGTTCGGGACAGCCTGCCGCCTCCGATCGGTCACCTATTGGTGGCAAGCCAACACACGCAGCCAATACGGCCAATTGTCGAACACCCCAGTAGGGCAGAGCGCGCGGGAACAACCCGCCGCTTGCCCAGGAAGCCTTGAATATGAACTCCTCCGTCGCCGCTCTGCCCGTTTCGAACCTGAACAGCGCCAATGAAGCCCTGACTCAGCGTCTGCCCAGTTCCCTGGATTTAAAGCACCAGCTGCCTCTCAGCCCGTTCCTCGTTGAACAGATCCACGCCCATCGCCAAGCCGTGCGCGCCATTCTCAATGGCGAAGATTCACGCTTGCTGGTGATTGTCGGCCCGTGTTCGATCCACGACCCGGAATCGGCCATGGAGTACGCACGCAATCTGCAAAAGCTCGCCCGGGACGTCAGCGACCAGATGCTGCTGGTGATCCGCGCCTACGTCGAAAAACCGCGCACCACCATCGGCTGGAAAGGCCTGGCCTACGACCCACACCTGGACGGCAGCGATGACATGGCCACCGGCCTCAGCCTGTCCCGCGAACTGATGCGCGAAATGCTGCGACTGGGCCTGCCGGTCGCTACCGAACTGCTGCAACCCATGGCTGCGGGCTACTTCGATGACCTGCTCAGCTGGGTCGCCATCGGTGCACGTACCACTGAATCGCAGATCCACCGCGAAATGGCCAGCGGCCTGGGTATGCCCGTGGGCTTCAAGAACGGCACCGACGGCGGCGTCGCGATTGCCTGTGATGCAATGCGCTCGGCGTCTCACCCACACCGCCATTTCGGCGTCGACAGCCAGGGCCATCCGGCGATCATTCAGACCCCCGGCAACCCGGACACGCACCTGGTGCTGCGCGGCGGTCATCGTGGGCCGAACTACGATGCGCAAAGCGTGGCGCAGGTGAAGCACGACCTGGCCAAATCCAAGGTGGCGGCGCGGATCATGGTTGACTGCAGCCATGCCAACAGCGGCAAAGACCCGCTGCGTCAACCCGCCGTATTCAACGACGTGCTGGAGCAGCGCTTGCAGGGCGATACCTCGCTGATCGGCATGATGCTTGAGAGCCATTTGTTCGAAGGCTGCCAACCGCTGAGCCCGACCATGAAATACGGTGTGTCGGTGACGGATGGTTGCCTGGGTTGGGACGGCACCGAGCCGTTGTTGCGCAGCGCCGCCGAACGTCTGCGCCTGCATCGCAACGCCAGCTGACGCCTGCAGCCCCCTTTCACTCCCCCCTGGACTCGGGCTGAGGCTGCGATTCGTGATTTGCAGTCAAGAGTCCTTTTCGGATCAAGCGGTTTTTCCGAAGGAACGACGGGCGGATACTCGGCTTCGTTGTTTATCGCCCTTCAGGAGTTACCGATGTCTATTCCCCAACAACCTGTTCCGGCCTTCGGCCTCGGCACTTTCCGCCTGCAAGGCCAAGTGGTCATCGACTCCGTCAGCACCGGCCTGGAACTGGGTTACCGCGTCATCGATACCGCGCAGATCTACGAGAACGAAGCACAAGTCGGTCAAGCCATCACCGACAGTGGCGTGCCGCGTGATGAGCTGTTCATCACCAGCAAGATCTGGATCGCCAACTTCGCCGAAGGCCAGTTGATTCCAAGCCTCAAGGAAAGCCTGCGCAAACTGCAGACCGACTATCTGGACCTGACCCTGATTCATTGGCCATCGCCGGAAGACCAGGTGCCCGTCGCCCAATTCATGGAGCAGTTGCTGGAAGCCAAGCGCCTGGGCCTGACACGCCAGATCGGCATTTCCAATTTCACCATCGACCTGATGAAGCAGGCCATTGCCGCAGTGGGCGCAGAGAACATCGCGACCAACCAGATCGAACTCCACCCTTACCTGCAAAACCGCAAGGTGGTGGACTTCGCCACCGACCATGGCATCCAGATCACCTCGTACATGACCCTGGCCTACGGCGAAGTGTTGAACGACCCGGTAATCCAACAGATTGCCGAACGCCATCAGGCCACCCCGGCGCAAGTCACCCTGGCCTGGGCCATGCAGCTGGGCTACGCAGTGATCCCGTCGTCGACCAAGCGTGCCAACCTGGCAAGCAACCTCAAGGCCCTGCAACTGACCTTGAGCCCGGCCGATATGGCGCAGATTGCCGGCCTCGAACGTGGCCACCGCTTGACCAGCCCCAAGGGCATCGCACCGAAGTGGGACTAAACCCCGGCCACGGGGCGGCGGGATAACTCCCGCAGCCATGGCAACACCCGCAGCCCCTGGGGGGACGCGGGTGGATCGATGATGTCCATGAAGTGTTCAAGATTGACGTTGTCCGGCACACCCGGCAGGCGTACCAGCACCGTCGGCGTTGCACCGGCGAGCGCTCCCATGTCGAGCTGGTCGTAGACCAGCACATGGCGCACCTGTGGGTTTGGCCCGTCAGCACAGGCCGCCAGCCCCGCATTGATGATCAGCACATCGAAGGGCTCGGCCGGGATGGCCGTCAGGATCTGGACCTCTTCGAAGGTTTGCACCGGCACAATCCGGTGATACCCCAACTGGTTGAGCATTTTTTCGATGTACAGCCGTTGCAGGTGCTGTTCATCGGCAATCAGGATAGTCAGTGCTTTGTTCGGCATGGCAAGCCCCTGGGCTGGCAGTACTCGTCAGTGAGTGCCGACCATTTTCCAGACATACCTCGACGACAAAATCAGGCATGTTCCCCCTTCGCGTAGGAGTTCTCCCAAATCCACCGAATGGCCATCAACTGCGGTCAAGGCCGCTTGCAATACATGCTCAGGCCACGCTGCAAATCATCGATCGCGTCATCCAGCGCTTCAACCACTGGCCCCAACGCTTCGCGGTCGCGGCGCTCACAGACGGTCGTCAACGCTTCACACCCCTGGATCAGCGTGTGTGCCTTGACCATCCGCGCCCCACCCTTGGCACGATGGGCCAGGTCGTGCAGCCCGGCGAAATCGGCTTTGCGTTGCAGCGTCGACAACAGCGTGCGATCCGCCGCCAGACTGTCGAGCAGTGGCATCAGTAATTCTTCAAGGACATGGGGATCTCCACCCGTCAATGCGGCCAAGGTGCTCAAATCGAACGCGGCCACTTCTGGTTCGCAAAGGCTGGCGGTGAGGGGAGCCAACGCGCTCCGCAGATCCTCGAGCCCCGTGGGCTTGAACAGGCACCCGTCCATGCCGGCCTGCCGGCAGCGCTCGGTTTCTTCGGGTTGCGCGTTGGCGGTGAACCCCAGCAGCAGGCACGGCGTCAGGCCCTGTGCGCGCTCCTGTGCACGAATGTCCTGCGCCAACTGGTAGCCGTTCTTGAGCGGCATATTGCAGTCCGTGATAACCCCGTCGAAGTGCCCGGCCTGCCACTGCGCCAGCCCTTGAATTCCGTCTTCGGCCGTGGTGATTTGATGCCCCAGGAAATTCAACTGCCGGGCCAGCAGCAGGCGATTGGCCGGGTAGTCGTCCACCACCAGAATGCGCAGCGCCCGGGCCGACGGGGTCTGTACGCCCGCCGGCAGCGCCTGGGCCGGCAATGCAGCGGCCCGCGCCAGCCTCAACGTCACATCGACTCGAGTGCCCTGCCCCAGCACACTGCTCAGGTGCAACTGCCCGCCCATCATTTCACAGAGGCTGCGGCTGATGACCAGCCCGAGGCCAGACCCGCTGCGGGCCGACTGCTCACTGTTGCCGCCCTGGACAAAAGGGTTGAACAGCCGTTGTTGATCCTGGGCACTGATACCGACGCCCGTGTCCTGCACCCACAACTGCACGCTCAAATACTCGCCTTCATCAAGCACCTGGGCACCCAGCTTTACCTGGCCCTGCGGGGTGAACTTGATCGCGTTGCTCAGCAAATTGGAGATCACCTGTTTGAAGCGCAGCGGGTCGAGCATCACGATGAGCCCCTTCAGCGGGTCCAACTCAACCTGCAGCACCAACTCCTTGACCCGTGCCAGCCCCTCGAACACCCGCACCACCGAGGCCAGCAACTCATGCAGATTGGCCGGCTGCAATGCCAGTGACAAATGCCCCGACTCGATCCGCGCGATATCGAGGATATCGCCGATCAGCTCCAACATGCCGCGCGAAGCCACCGAGGCCACCTCCAGCGCATCACGGTCGGCCCGGCCCTGCTCGGCATTTTTCAGGGCCAGCTCGATCATGCCGATCACCGCGTTCATCGGCGTGCGGATTTCGTGGCTCATCGTCGCCAGAAATGTGGTCTTGGCCCGGTTGGCGGCGTCGGCATCATCCTTGGCCTCCTGCAATTGGCCCAGCAGCCGCTGACGCTCGCTCACATCCAGCCAGCCGGCGATCATGCCCACCACCTTCTCATCACGATCACGGTACGGCAGCATCCACTGGTAGATCGTCAGCACCTCTCCCGTGGGCACCTTGAGTATGCGGTCCTGAATCTGCGGCTCGCCGTCAGCCATCAACCGCAAGTAATCCTCATGGAAGGACCGGGCCTGCGGGGGATTGCCCGTGTCGGTTTCCACCACGGTCTTGCCGATCACGTCTTCGAGCTTGAAGCCAAACACATCCAGATAGGCGCTGTTGCAAGCCATCAAGCGCCCCTGCCGGTCACGCACATAAATCGGGTGCGGCGTACCGTCGATCAAGGCGCGCATGAAGATCATCTGATCACTCAACGCCCGCTCGGCCTGCACCCGCTTGCGGATCAAGCTGCGCAGATAAATGGCCCAGCCCAATGTGACCAGCAGCAACAGTGCCGCCAACCCGAAGCCTTGAATGATCGCGTTGCGGTGACGCAACCAGTAACTGTCCTCGATGATGATGTCGTTGCGCCAACGACCTATCAATTCATCCATTTCCTGAGGTGTGATACTCAGCAACGCCTTATCGAGGATCGAGTACAGCTCCAGCTGACTGCGATTGACGCCAAACGTGACGCGAGCCGGCTCGGAGCCAACCGTGCTGGATACCCGCAATCGGTCGCGGTAGTACCGTGCTATGAGGTAGCGCGCACTGATCAGCGAATTGACCGCGCCGTCCACTCCCCCATTGGCTACCAGCGCCATGGCTTGCTCCGGGTTCTCAACGTCGACAAATTCAACCCCCGGGAAATTCTGGGTGATCGCATCACGCAGGCCATTGCCGGGGATCAGCGCCAGGCGTTTGCCCACCATGTCTTCCAGGGTGAGCGGGCTGCGTTCGTCACTGCGCGTGACCAGCACAAAGGGATTGGTGAGATAGGGCCGACTGAACCGTATCTTCTCGGCACGCTCGACGCTGGGGGTGACCACCGCCAGCATGTCCGCCGCGCCCGTACTGACTTGATCGATCTGCTGCGGCATTGAAGTGCCCGAGACCACATCGAACTTCAAGCCGGTACGCAGGCTGATGCGCGACAACACTTCGGCGCTCAACCCTTCGAATTGCCCGTGCTCATCGAAAAACGACAATGGTACGAATTTGTCGAGCGTCGCGACCTTGACCCGGGGATGTTTCTGCAACCAGCGCTGTTCGCTGGCACTCAGGTGCAAGCGGCCGGTACCGACGATCCCGAGGTTGCCGGCGCTCCAACGACGCAGGATTTCCATCTGCTCGCTCGCCGGAATGACCGCCAGGGCGGTGTCCAGTATGGGCAGCAAACGGGTATTTTCACGGGTGACGGCAAAGGCAAAAGGGTTGACTTCCAGGGCAGAGAAGTCGGCCATGCGCACGTTATTCAGATGGTTGTGGTTGATCAGGTAACTGGTGCTGATGGCATCGCCCAGGTACACATCGGCGTTACCAAACGCCACCGCGCCGAGGGCTTCGACGGTCGAGGGAAACAGCTCCAACCGGGCACGGGGATAGAAGGCCTGCACCGCAGCGGGCTGCATATAGTGATAGAGCATCGCCACGCGTTTGCCGGCCAGGTCGTCACTCAGCGCCTGGCTGTCACCGGTGCGGGTCACCAACGTGGGCTGATCATTGGCATAGGAACGGGACAGGCGCAACTGCGGGTCGGCCGCTTCATAACCATTGGCTGAGCCGAGGAAATCCACGCTGCCTTGTTTGAGCGCCTCAATGACCTCATCACGGGTATCGTAGCGCCGCACCTCAATGGGCATATTCAGGATCTGCCCGATCAAGGCGGCGTAATCGGCAGTGACCCCTTCAAGTTCGTCGTTGTTATTGGTCAAGTCAAAAGGCGCGTAATCCGGGGCGGACACGCCCATCACCAGGGTTCGCCGCTCGCGCAGCCAGCGCAGTTGAGCTTCATCCAGCACCACACTGGCTTGCTCCACCCGCGAATGCCCCAACAGCCGCAGCGTGCGCGGCTCATCGAGAGCGGCCGCGCACAGAGGCAACAGGCTCACCAGCCAGATCGCGGTAAACCTCAAAAACGTGGCGCGGGTCATTTCAGATCAGATGATTGCGTTGGGCAAACTTGGACAGATGCACCACCGATGACATATGCAACTTCTCTTTGAGTCGAGTCTTGTAGGTACTGACGGTCTTGTGGCTCAGCAACAGGTCTTCGGCGATATCCTTGTTGCCCAGGCCCTGGGCGAGTTTCTGCAGCACCATCAATTCGCGGTCTGACAGTGCCTCCACCATGGCCGCCTCCGTCACTTGCAAATCATCGCGACGCACCGAGCTGGTGGCGATACTGGGGAAGCAACTGTAACCGGACATGATCGCCTTGATCGCCTTTTGCAGTTCGTCCAGTTCACCGGTCTTGGCGACAAACCCCATGGCCCCGGCACGCATGCAGCGGGTGGAAAAAAACACCGCCAGGTACGACGTGAGCACCAGGATCTTGCACGGCAAGCCCAGCGACTTGATCCGGCTGATCACTTCCAGCCCACCCATCTTGGGCATTGCCAGGTCCATGATGATCAGGCTGGGACACTTCTCCCGCGCCAGTTGCATGGCATCCGCACCGTTGCCCGCCTCGTAGATCTCATCGAAACCTTCCAGCTTCAATAGATGCCTGACCGTGGCACGGATAAACGGGTGGTCTTCCGCGATTAACGCTGTGGCCATAAAACTCCCCTAAGTAGACACCCTTTCACATTACGTAGGGCCTCGGCACCTGTGAGAAATGACAGTCCCGACCAACGGTACTGCGCACATTCCAGGCAATCACCAGGCGCTGCCGGCCCCTTCAATTGAAAACACCACGAGCACGCGAAGCCGGACCAAAGGGCCCGTCAGCCGCAAGTGCGCAACCTTAACAACGTAATAACGCCCCATCTGAAAGGATAATCCTAATTGAGTGTAGGACTTTTCCGCGCACAACCCTGCCAATCCTTGGACCCGCCGGGTTTTCATAGGAGGCTCAGTCGGTGGTACTCGGGCTCCAAAAGGCCTGCACCACCAGAGTTGACATGGAAATACGCGTCACCAGCGCATCCAGTTCATCCCCATCGACCGACGTCGCGACCAGGGTTGCCTCGATTTCCACTTCCTCACTGCCGAACGGCCGCACGTCGACATCACTGGCTGGGTAATTGCACCGTGCCAACTCGGCTTCCAGCAACACCATCACCGCCTGTTGCTGGCTGCGCCGCGCAATCACATAGAGAATATTGGTGACCTCTGCCGACACCACATCCAACGGCTGGCGGTTGATGTTATTGACGATCGGCCGCAGCAGCGTGTTGGCCGCCAGTATAAACAGGGTGCCCAGCAGCGCTTCGAGAATGAGGTCGGCGCCGGCACAGGCCCCCACCGCCGCCGAGGCCCAGAGGGTAGCGGCGGTGTTGAGCCCACGCACATTGCCCTCTTCCCGCATGATCACGCCCGCCCCCAGAAAACCGATGCCCGACACCACGTACGCAACCACGCGCACCGCGCCTTCCGCACCTCCGAGGCGGTTGGCCATGTCGACGAAAATCGCCGCCCCCACGGCGACCAGCACGTTGGTACGCAGGCCTGCCGTACGCTGACGGTACTGGCGCTCAAAACCGATCAGGCCGCCCAGAATAAACGCCGCGGTGAGGCTGACCACAGTATCCACGAGGGAGTTGAGGTTGATGTTGTTGATTGCTTGCATAAGGATTCTTCCCTGCTCATTACCCGCCAGAATTACGGATGTGGAAACCCTTCACTACCGGGGCACGGCGTGTCGGCATCAACCCCATACCACAGGTGTGGCAACGGGGTGATGTCAAGGATCGAGCAGTACGCAGCGCCCATCATAAAAGGCAGGCGCATGCGTGGCATCCCGGCGTGAGCCAGGTGCTGATCAGCGTCATGAGAGGGATTCGGGCAGGTGCCAGGACTGGCCGCTGCCGGGATGCCGCTTCTCGCAATTCAAGGCGAGACAACGGCATCGCAAGAACGCGCGTTATCTTGCCAAGTAGGTGCCGGTTACCGAAACCGGCCGACAACTGTCACTCGAACAAGTACCCACTGAGGGTCTCCGCTATTGATGAAAACGCGCGAAGCTTACGCCCCGTTTGCGCGGGAGTAAACCGTAGGAAAGTATCCGCATGGTGAATGAGACAATTCTTCAGGGTAAGTTCAGGCAGGTGATTTTCAGGGCGCGCCCGGTCGATCCCTCGCCACCACCGCCAAGTAATCATCAACCTGCCCATCGGCCAGCGCCTTGATCTGTATCGACACCCGGTTCACCCGCCGCCCCATCTCGATGCCCTCGCGGGTACGCACCTGCACATAACCCAGCCTGGGCCAGAAACGCTCGGCCTTGGTATTGCCGATGACTACCGTCAGCCGAAGCCATCGGGCACCGCGCTTCGCCGCCCATGCTTCAAGGTCTTCATGCAAGCGATGAGCGAAACCGGTGCCATGCATACGCTTATCGACCAACAGCAACCCGATATGCCACACACCGGCTGCCAGCAAGTCTGCGGCGATATTCACCACGGCGACCAGTTGGTCATCACCCCCCCGGTAACCCAGCCAGTACATCCGGCTGCAGCTCCAACCTGCGGGCAGACAGCCCTGCAACTCCTCGTGCGCCTCGGTCGGCGTCGCCGGTTCGCCATTCACGGCGATGAAGTAATCCGGCGCCCGCTCAAACAGCCGTTGCAACTGGGCCTCATCGCAACTGCCCAACTCACTTACCCGAACACCCTCGATAGAGCAGTTCGGTATCACCTGAGCATCAACGTCCATGTCCATCCTCGTTCAATCATCCCGCGTGAGCACTTCCAGCAATTCAATTTCAAAGCGCAGATTGCTGTTGGGCTTGATATGCGCACCCATTGATCGCTCGCCATACGCCAAGTGCGCCGGCACGAACAACGTGCGCACACCGCCCACCTGCATGCCCATCAGGCCCTGGTCCCAGCCCTTGATCACCCGGCCCGTGCCGATCACACACTGGAACGGTTTGCCGCGCTCCCAGGACGAATCGAACACCGTGCCATCCTCCAGGGTGCCGGTGTATTGGGTGGTGATCAACGCGCCCTTGACGACGGCCTTGCCGGTGCCGGGGCGGATGTCGGTGATCTGAAGTTCGTCAGTGCTCATGGGGAATCTCGTTGTCGGCGCAAAGGTTGGGGGTTTTCCCAGAATTGGTGGGGTTTGGCAAGTGGGCGGAACGGCCGGCTCAACGAGCGGCTCGTGACCAGGAAACCTCAAAAAGGCGCTGGGTCACGTTGGCGGTTTGCGGTTTCCCTACTAAAGAACGCGATTTTCCCCAGCCAAAAATCACTCCCTGCTTATTCTCTTGTCCCAGCGACTGAAGACAACCTATGAACAGACAATCATCTGATCAGCGAACCTCACAATGACAATAGGCTCAAGCTTCAACTATCCAGCCGACATCGCCCACAAGCATCATCGGAAAAAGCGCTCTCCCAATGATAAATGGAGAGCCAGATTCCCTAACCCGCCAGACTTGTGCTTTGACTATCGCGCACTGGTAGAGCAAAAAAACGGTATCGCACAAGCCACGCAAAACCATCATAAAATCTGCATTATTGGGGCAGGCATTACAGGTTTAACAACCGCACGAGAACTACATCGGTGCGGCTTCACAAACATTACGCTCATTGAAAAGTCCAAGCGCATCGGCGGCAGGCATCTCACAGTCCTTGGGAGCAACAATAGCAATACCCTCGGCCGCCCGCCTTTTGAAATGGGCGCCATGAGAATGCCTTTTTTCAATACGTCCGATGAGCCCCCAAAAGAAGGGCGCTCACTCATGGCTTATTATGCGAGCGTATTTGAATTGGTTCATTCAGACTTCCCTAACCCAGGCAGTCCTGCCGTTCGGTCAACTGGAATATACCTACGAGAAGGGAGCATAGACGGCCACATCGAGCCCACCCTGCTTATATGGAAAAACACCGATGGAAAAACAGCACCACCGGGTGAAACCCTAGGTGCTGTCTTCGCAAAATGGAAGATTTTCGCTGAACGCATGACCCTGCATGTGTCAGAGCATTACGGCTGCGAACACTGGGATGATATGTGGGCTTCCATCGTCAAAAAATACGAAGGTATTTCATTTCGCGACCTGGTAAAAATGCCCGCTATTGATAGATGGCAGGCCAGCGATCCAGGCAATTTTGGCGGGCTGGGCATGACCGCACAGGAGTCAGCTGTTTTCTACTCTATTGGAATCGGTGATGGCAGTTGGGGAGCCTTCTATGACGTTTGCTCAATTTACCCCCTACGCACTGCGATATTTGGGTTCAGCAGCCATCTGCAATTGATCCATGGACGCGTAAGCGCAGATGGAACCCCGGTAGCCTCGCCTTATTTGGACGCTACAGAAACTGTGGACTCCAGCGGACTTCACTTTAACAAACCCAAGTACGTAGGATTAGGCGCTCTCGCAGAATCTCTCTTATTCATAAAATCAGACGAGACCCAGGAATCATTGTATGAACACCTGATGAAGAGTTCTTCCGGCTTGCTGACCAGCAGTTCAGTGACAAAACTGAAAAAACTTAAAAATGGTCAAATACGCGTTTACTATGACTGGAACGCCGCACATCCAGATGAGACGGAGAAGAAATTCATCGACGCTGACTCGGTTGTCATGACGCTCCCTTCGTGGCTGATAGAGACACAAATTCTTCTCGAAAACTTCGATCAGACAATGCTCCCATTCGAGATAGTAGCGGCCTACAAAGCCGCTCACTGGGAAACCAGTTGCAAAGTGTACGCTCCGCTTAAAAAGTCTTTTCTCTCACATAACAAAACCATTCCCCAAACCATCGTTACCGATAGCTTGGTCCACGATGTCTATACCTACCGCTACAACAAAAACAACACCTACGACTGCATACTGCTCAGCTACACATGGGAAGATGACGTTACAAAACTTTCGATATTCAGCGACAAGGAGCTTGTGAACAAGTGCATAGAGGAACTGGACAGGATCCTTTTAAAATCAAGCAATATAAAACAAAAAATATCACCTTATATCGGCCGCGAACAAGCGGTAGTCCAACGCTGGATGAATAATAAAAACTCACTCGGTTGTGCAAAACTCTATCGTGCAGGCGCCTACTACGAGGCAGTGACCTTGATGAAATACAACAGAGAGTTTTCTTACACATCGGACCTTTATCTCTGCGGTGAATCCTTTTCTGTCGATGCCGGCTGGACTGAACCCTGTTTCAGAGGTGCGATTGATACGGTGATCCACATCTGCAACAAAACCCAAGCGCTTTTTAATGGAGGTTTTAGCATTCAAGACTATCCAGCGTATAAAACGTAACTCAATCAACAGAAATAGACTACTACGCAGTAGGAACCATCCGACTTTCATTTAAACAAGTTGTCACCTCTTATAAACGCCCAACCATTTCCTGGTTGTATAACAATAAGAGGTCATCTTCATGAGCGAACCAATAAGCCCCGCCCGCGTAGCGGTCATCCAGCTTGACCCTCAAGTCGGTATCGACAACCGCGCCAACAACCTGCACCAAAGTCTTGCATTGGCAACCGAAGCCGTGAACGGCGGCGCCAACTTGATCGTACTGCCCGAACTTTCCAATTGTGGGTACTTCTTCAGCAGTCGCCAGGATGCCTTTGATCATGCCGAAACGGTACCGGACGGCGCCAGTGTACGGGCGTGGATTGATTTTGCCTGCAGGCACCAGGTGTATCTGGTTGCGGGCTTGAGCGAAATTGACGACACGCGTTTGTTCAATACAGCCGTCCTGTTAGGGCCCGACGGGTTTATCGGAAAATATCGCAAAGCTCATTTGTGGAACCTTGAAAAGCTCTGGTTTTCCCCCGGAGATACAGGTTTTCCGGTGTTTGAAACGCCCATCGGCCGCATCGGTTTGCTGATCTGCTGGGACATCTGGTTTCCAGAAGTACCGCGCATTCTCAGCCAGCAAGGCGCCGATATCATTTGCAGTCTGAATAATTGGGTTTGGACACCACCGCCATTATTCGACGACGCAGGCAAATGCATGGCCTCGTACCTGACGATGACCGCGGCCCATGTGAACAACGTATTTATCGCGGCTGCCAGCCGCATTGGTGAAGAGCGCGATGCCCGTTATCTCGGTTGCTCGCTGATTGCAGGAACCAATGGCTGGCCTATCGGCGCTGTCGCTTCGCCCAATCGCCAGGAAATCCTGTTCGCAGACATCGATATCACCAGTGCCCGAAGCGCGCCAATCTGGAACAGCCTCAATGACCTGCAACGCGACCGACGCACTGACCTCTACGATCAAATGCTCGGGTATTGCCAACACCCTGCCCTGCCACGCTGATCGGAGGGGCACCCATGGAAACGTTATTTACCAAGGCAACACTCGTCCGATCGAGAGCCGATACCACGGTCTTCATCCTGGGTTTGATAAGCGTATTGCTGGTGTTCTGGGTCACCCTGAGTCATCAAGGGTCTTGGCCGGGCTATGCCGAAATGACCGAAAGCCTGCCCCATCCCGCTGCCTGGCTGCGCTGGATACTCGGGGACATCAGTGAAGTTGCCTTCTACAAGCACGAGCTTGCTTCGCTCGGTTTGCTGGGTGGCGCCTACCTGGCTTGGTGGGCAAGCAAGCGCGGGAAAACCTGGCAAGGTTTTTCCATTTCCTATGGTACTGGGCTATGGCCTTGGCTAGTCACCAGCTCGCTGCTGGGGCTACTGCTGAGCAACTTGTTATGGGGGTGGAGCGTCAGTTCCGAGACATGGCAACCGACGTTTGCAGCCTTCGTCTCATTGCCGGCGGCGATGGTGCTGATGTTCGGTGGAGGCTGGAAGGTTACGTTCAATGGTGCGTTATCAGGGGCACTGCTGGTTACGCCGATGTGTCTCTTGATCGTGAACTTTGTATGCACGCCACTGGGCTTACCGGTGGTGATCGGCAATGTGCTGGGCATGGCGACTGGGAGTGTCATCGCGTTCCTGCTTTGCCATCGTCTGCCTGCACTGGTGCGGTCGGACTACATCGCGCCCATCAGACCCATGCCGGCCAAGCCACCCACCTATGGCGTAGTGTGGAGCCTGCGCCGGGTGTTGGCGGACTTCTCTGAAGCCCCCTTTTTCGGAAATGAGCTGGCCAGCCTTGGGCTGCTGGCCGGGGTGCTACTGGCATACGCCCTTAACCCGCTCAGTCCGGCTTATGGGTCGGGCCTGGTGTTGCACATGATCGGCGCGCAGGCCCTGACATCCGCGCTGGGTGTGGTGATCTGGCGGCAACAATGGATCAAACGGGGCTGGTATCCAACCTACGTTCCGCTGGTATCGGTGGTGCCTGCGGCAGTATTGGCACACGGTGGCAGTTGGACGGTGATCGGCTCAAGTGCCTTACTGGGCGCACTGATTGCACCGCCCCTGGCCTGCGCAATGGCTGGGCGAATGCCCCCGCACTTTCATCCGTATATCGGCAATGTAATAGCGATGGCGCTAAGCACGCTGCTGGTGGTGCCGCTGGTGGGCTGGTTAGCCTGAGTCACTGAGGTTTTCCCACGCTGTACATTGAACAGCGTGGGAGCAGCCAAACATTTCGACCTCACAACCACCGCCAAAACCGACTCCAGAACCCCCGCCCCAAATCATCCTTGCACCCGGCATATTGCGCCGCATACATCTGCGAGCGTGCCTGCACCTTGCTCGCCACCGGTGGCAGCCAGGCTTTGGCGGCGTAGGTGCGTTGGCGGTAGCCGCCCCACCCTTCGTGGTAGTTCAGGTATTGGCCATAGGCGTCGTATTTGTAGACGCCATTGATGGTGTAGGTCTTGTCCATGTACCAGCCGACAAAGTCGATCGCGTCGTCGAAGTCCTGGCGGCTGGCGCCGCTGCGGCCGGTGCTTTTGCGGTAATCGTTCCACACCTCATCTTTGGCCTGCGCGTAGCCGGCGGCCGTGGAGACGCGGCCCCAGGGGATGATCCAGAGCAGATATTTACGCGGGGCCAAGGCGTCCTGCCGGAAGCCGGACTCCTGGTACATGATGGCGAACGGTACCTGGATCGGCACGCCCCAGCGCTTTTGCGTGACTTTGGCGGCGTCGTACCAGTCGTCCTTTTCGCGGAAGATGCCGCAGATATCATTGGGTGTGCGTGGCGGCGAGGTGCCGCAGGCCGCCAGCAGTGAGGTGAGTAACAACAGTCCGACGGCTTTGCCTGCGCTCAAGGGGCACCTTTGTGTGATACGCGTAAAAAGCCGGCATTTTACGCGTTCAGCGAAGCGGCGTCCTTGCCGCAAACAGCTTTACGCCAAAGGTACGCGACGCGTTGTCAGTGCCAGGCGTCCTACCAGGAAACTCAAGGCAGCACCCAGCAACAGCATCGCCAAGGTGCTCCACGCTGCGCGGGACACTTGCTTGGCCGCCACTTCACCGGCCTCACGAGCCTTTTGCTCGGCCTGTTGCTTGAGCTCATCGACTTTCTGCACGGCTTGTTGATACGCCTGAGCATAATTGTCGACGATCTGGGTGGCCTCAGCCTTGCTCTTGCCGGTACGGGCCGCAACGATGTTGATCAGCGCGTCTTTATCCGCGGCATTCAAGGCAGGTTCGCCGGAGGCTTTGACCCGATCGAACCACTGCTTCAACGCATCGCCGGCCTGGGTCGGGTCCGTAGCGGCAGCCGTCGCCGATTGCTTGCCATCGGCCGTCGCCTGATCGGCTTTCTGCTCAACGTTGGCCGGGTCCAGTTCAGGTTTACCGCTTTGCTTGAGCAAAGTGTCGAGCTGACTTTGCAGGCTGTTCCAATCCAGGTGGATGCCCTGCTCGTCCAACTGCTGCTTGACGCTGTCGCTGATACCCGGCGCCACAGCGGCGATGCCACTGCCGGCAGCGGACAGGCCCTTGCCGACCACATTGCCCGCCGTACCCACAACGCCGGAGGCCAATGCCGCCAACAGCCAAGTGGTGAACAAGGTGGTCAAGGTCCAGGTGAGTACGCCGTGCAAGCCACCGCGATCCGGTGCGGTACGCCCCGCCACAAACGCGCCAGCGGCAATTGCCAGCAGCGTGGAGACAAACAACCAGATACCTGCGCCCGTACCAAAACCCCGCAACGGGTTACCCGCCTCCATCGGGTCGATGGCACTGGCGCCGATGGCGGTGCCCAACACACTGAGCACCAGGTAACTCACCAGGGCAATTGCACTACCGGCCAGCACAGAGCTCCAGGACACGCGAAATGCAGAACGATGGGTTTCATAGACAGTGGTCATGTTCGATCCTTTGACAGTGATTGACCGTTTCAGTCTGGCGAGCGCGCTGTCCGGCGTCCTCGTTCAAATGCACCATGCCACCTGGTGCATTCGCACCCCCGCATGGGGAATTGCTCTGCACTATCCTGATGCCCGGATGTCGTACTTCCATGCGCCCAAAACCCAAGGAGATTCTATGACCCGGGACGTTCTTGCCAAAGAAACCAACCGTCGCCAACTGCAGCAGATCATTTCCGGGCTGTCCGACGGTGTGATTCTGGCCGAAGTCGACCAGACCATTCTCTGGGCCAACGAAGCCGCACTGCGCATGCACGGTGTGGAGTCAGTCGTAGCATTGGGCGCCAACACGCAGGAGTACGCGCAGCGCTTCGCCCTGCGTTATCGCAACAACCACCCGGTGCAACTGGAAAACTACCCCCTCGCTCGTGCAGCGGCGGGCGAAGAGTTCAGCGATGTGATGGTCGAAGTCACCCCCTGCGCAGAGGAGGAGAAAACCTGGGTACACCGCCTGCGCAGCCTGGTCATCACCGACTCACACGATGAACCCGAACTGCTGGTGCTGATCCTCAGCGACGCCACCGAATGGGCCAGCGCCGAGCAGCGCTTCGAAAAAACCTTCAATGCCAACCCGGCACCGGCGGTGATCTGCCGCTTGAGCGACCTGCGCTACATCAAGGTCAACCAGGGCTTTTTGGAGATGACCGGCTACAACCGCGATCAGGTCATCGGCAAATCCGTCTATGAACTGGACGTACTGGAGCAGGCCGAGCGCAAGGACCTGGCCATCCAGCGTCTGGGTGAAGGCTCGACCATCCCGCAGATGCAGGCCGAATTGCGGCTGCCTGAAGGGGGTAGCAAACTGGTGATCGTCGCCGGCCAGCCGCTGGACATGAACGAAGAAGACTGCATGCTCTTTTCGTTCATGGACCTGGAGCCACGACGCAAGGCGGAAATTGCCTTGCGCCAGAGTGAAGAGCGCTTCGCCAAGTCGTTCCGACTGACGCCCGTACCCACCCTGATGTGCAGCGCGGACAACCGCCAGGTCGTGGATATCAATGAAGCCTTCATGGATATCACCGGCTATACCAGTGAGGAATTGATTGGCAAAGCCATTGAGGAAATCGACTTTATCGACAACCCTCAAGCGAGTGAGCAACTGTTTGCCAACCTGGAAAAAGCCGGTCGGCTGGAAGGCCAGGACATCAGGGTGCGCAAGAAAGGCAATGAAGTGATCGACTGCGTGGCCTCCGCCGACACCGTGATCATCCAGGACGTGCCCTGCTACCTGCTGGTGCTGATGAACATCACCGAACGCAAGCGCACCGAGCTTGAACTCGTCGCGGCGATCGAGGAAGTGATGCAGGACGCGTCCTGGTTCAGCCAGACCCTGATCGAGAAGCTCGCCAACGCCAAGAGCGTCAAGAGCCCCAATTTGCCGAACGTGGCCTTTACCGACCTCACCGCTCGAGAGCGCGATGTGCTGGGTTTGATTTGCGAGGGGCTGGCCGACAAGGAGATCGCCTCACGCCTGAAACTGGCGCCCAATACCGTGCGTAACCATGTCGCCACGGTGTATTCCAAACTGGGGGTGCACAGCCGCAGTGGCGCCATCGTCTGGGCCCGTGAACGCGGGCTGTTCGCCGGTGAGTTGCGCCTGAAAAACAAGCCATGAAAGTGCAAATGCACTAGTGCGACTAGTGCGAACTCACCTTATTGCGGCCCAGGCTAAGCCATAACCTTCAAGGCATCGTATTGATGCCATGAAGGAACCCGCATGTTTACCGTCTCTCAATTGCGAAACTGCATCGAAGAAGGCCTGTCGCCACTGACCTGCGAATTCACCCTGTGCCGGGACGCATCCCTGACTCTCAAGGTCTTCGACGCCGCAACGGGCCGGGTCGACCTGGTGGTCACCGGGATCAGCACCAACCGACTGCAGACCCCGCAAGAAGTCGCCAAGATGGTCGAAGAGCTACGCTACGAGCTGGAAAGCAACAACGTGGGCAAGCTTACGCTGGATGATTTGCCTTCAACGACGCCCCAATGAAATAGAACACTCCACCGCCGACAATGAACGCCCCCAGCATGTAGAACAGGGTGTGGGCCGGCAGGTTGGCCAATACCAGCCCGCACAGCACCGGCCCCAGCGCGGCGCCCAGGTTGGACAGGTTCTGCGCCCCGTAATACATGCCACGCAAGTGGTCCGGGGCGATCCGGTCGATAAACATGTACTCGGCCGGGAACACGATGATTTCCCCCACGGTAAATACCGCCATCGCCACTACCCACCACACCACGCTGGTGGCCAGCGCAAAGCCGATCAAGCCCAACATGAACATGCCCAAGCCGGCGACCAGCCACTGGCCCAGGTAGCGGTGCGAGATGCGCCGGCCAATCACGTACTGCAAGGCGATAACCCCCACGGCATTGGTGGTGAGCACGGCGCTGATCACGGTGTAGGTGTATTGCGCTGTCGTGGTGGTGACCAGGTACTGCGACAGCCAGGCGGTGAATTGGCCGAACACAACGGCACTGAGGACGCCGCCCAGGGTAAAGCACACCAGGCGATGATCTCGCAGCAGCACACGGCCTACGGCCATGAACGGCACGGGTTTTTGCGTGGCATCGACGCTGGTCAGCGTGCGATCGCCCCAGCGCCAGTACAGCAGGAAAAACCCGACGCCCAACAGCGCCGACAGCAGAAACGGCAGGCTGATATCCAGCTTGGCCACTACCGCCCCGAACGCCGGCCCGATCGCATAACCGATATTGGTCAGGGTGTACTTGATGGAAAACACTTCACTGCGCGCGTCTTCCGGCAACAGGCTGGCGAAGCCGGCTTTCACCGCAATATCGATCACGGCGTAGGCCAGGTTGATCAGGATCAGGCAGCTGTAGAACGCCCAGATATTCCCCGCGAGCACCGTGCCGATAAAGCCCAGTACAAACAGCGCGCTCAAGCCGAGCAGCAGGCGATAACTGTTGATGCGGTCGACCAGAAAGCCGCCGTAGACACTGAGCAGCGAGCCGACAATCAACGAACTGCCGATCACCAGGCCAACCTGGGAGATATCGAGGCCAAAGCGGCTGGTGAGGTAAATGACCAGGTAGGGAAAGGTGATTGCCTTGGCCAACGTCAGCATCAATGTGGCGGACAGCAACAGGTTAACCGTGCGGGGGTAGTTTCTTATTGTGGCAAGCATCCTGCTCTCTTTCTTTGAAGGTAACGCGGTCCGTCGGGCCGGTTACCTTAACGCAAGAGCAGGGTGTTACGGGAGGTCATTTTTTAACGGGAGTGATCTCGAGAATGGTGCCGTTGGTGGTCTTGAGCAACACGAATTTATCGCCGACCCGCGCCCACTGGCTGTCGGCTTCAGGCTGCTTGAGACCGTGTTTTTTCCAATTGCTGATCGCCGATTCCTTGCGCATCAGGATATCCGGGGCACGGTCGCCTTCCTTCAAGTCACGGGCGTTGATGCTTGAAGGTTGCACGGTTTCCTGCGGAGTATCATTGGCTTGCACGACGAAGCTGGCAGTGGACAGGCCGGCGGTGAGCAGCAGGCAGGCAACGAGGGCTTTTGACTTCATGGAAACTCCTTCAATGAATGATGCGTACCCAGGTTACGACCGCCTACCGGTCTGAACATTCAACCGGCAATCGGCGATTATAGGTCCGCAGCGGGTGTGCCCTGATGAAACACCATCCGCCACTGCCCTTCCTCCTCCCGCCACACCGAACTGCGTAGCGAATCGCCCACGCCCTCCCGGTGGCAGCGATAGGTCACCAGCGCAACGCCCTTGCTCAGCAGGTTGAGCGCAAACTCAGTCATCCGGCGTTCGCAAAACACTTCATCCTGCAACCCGGCAATCACCTGAGCCTTGCTACCCCACACATGGCCGCTGGCACCAAATTCAACGAAATCATCCGCCAGCAACTGCGACAGCCGCGCCGCATTCAAACGGGTGGCACCGCCTTGCAGCTCCCGCTCCAACTGGAACAAAAGCGCTTCCAACGTCGTCCTCATTGCTCGCATGAAATAAATCCTGTAATTTTTCATGAAATTATTCGACATAAATTTCATGAACCAACAAGAAGAACTTGCCGTCCTGGCCACCCTCATCCACGACCTGCGCAAGCACAAGAAACTTACCCTGGCCCAACTCGCGCAAAAAATCGAGCGTTCGGTGGGTTTTCTGTCCCAGGTCGAACGTGGCCTGTCGCGACCGACCGTGGCTGACCTGACCGCCATCAGCCACGCCCTCGACGTGCCCACCACTTACTTCTACAGCCTGCCCAAACCCAAGGCGGTGGATTGGGTCACCCGGCCCAACGAGCGGCGCACGGTGTATTACGCCAATGGCATCACCGACATTCTGGTTTCGCCCAGCATGAACGGCGCCTTCTCGATGCTCGACAGCCTGCTGGCACCCGGTGCCAACAGCGGCGAACAAACCATGAGCGACCGCGCCGAGCAGGCCGGCTTCGTGCTGGAGGGTCAATTGACGCTGTGGGTGGAGGGCGAAGCCGAGTCGGTCACCCTGGGCCCCGGCGACAGCTTCCACCTGGCCAGTTTCGCCCACTGTCGCTACGCCAACCTGACCGATCTGCCCGCCCGCGTACTGTGGGTTTACAACTAGGAGCTGCACCCGTGAAAAGCCATTGCTCGACGTTGCTGGCCGAAGTCCGGACCTTTCGCCAGAACCACCCCGACGTACGTTATGTCGACCTGATTGCCCTGGATATCCCCGGGCACTTCTACGGCAAACGCTACCCCGTGGAGATGCTGGAAAAGGTCGCCGCCGGCAGCCCCTTGAAGCTGCCGCAAAACGCCGTGCTGCTGGGGGTTCAGGGTGGGTTGTTCAAGATTGGTGATTACTGCTTCAACGACGGCGACCCGGATGCCAACCGCCGCCTGGTGCCGGGTACGCTCAAACCCGTGACCTGGGAAAAACAGCCACTGGGCCAAATGCTGATCACCTCCGACGGCACCGAAGTGCCCATCGAATTCGAACCCCGTGAAGTGCTGGCCAAAGTGCTGGAACGCCTGCAACACAAGGGCATCCACCCGGTAGTGGCGTTCGAACTGGAGTTCTATTTGTTCGACAAGCAACTCGACAACGGCCTGCCGCAATTTGCCCGCGACGCGCTGAGCGACGACGCCGATGACCAGCCCAACCTGCATATCGAACGCCTGTCGCGCTTCAGCGAGGTACTGGACGACATGGCACAGACCGCCAAGGACCAAGGCATCGACATCACAGTGATCACCGCCGAGCTCGGCCCCGGCCAGTTCGAGATCAACTTCGGCCATCTGGACGACGGCCTGCGCGCCGCCGACTGGGCCGCCCTGTTCTGCCGCAGCACCCGTGGCGTGGCGCTCAAGCACGGTTACCGCGCCAGTTTCATGGCCAAGCCCTATCTGCAATATCCCGGCAGTGGCATGCACGTCCATGTGAGCCTGTATGACGCGGCGGGCAACAACCTGCTGGCGGCGCACCAGCAACAACCGCTGCGCCATGCCGTGGCCGGTTGCCTGGAGTTGTTGCCGCACTGCATGCCGATTTTCTCGCCCAACCACAACGCCTTCCGCCGCCTGGGCGGTACGGTCAACGCGGCGACCCGCGCCAGTTGGGGTTTTGAGGACCGTGACGCCTGTGTGCGCATCCCCGAGTCCGACCCACGCAACCTGCGCATCGAGCATCGCCTGGCCAGTGCCGATGCCAACCCGTATCTGGTGCTGGCCGCCATCCTCGCCGGTTTGGAGCATGGCCTTGAAGCCAAACGCGAACCCATCGCACCGCTCAACGAAGACCGCACCAGCGGCGCCGACTTCCCCCTGGAAATGCTCGACGCCGTGCGTGCCATGCAGCACCAACCGGTATTGCGCGATAAGCTGGGCGGCGAATTCGTCGACGTGTATTGCGAAAACAAACGCCAGGATCACTTGGCCTTCCACCAAGAGATCGCGGCACGGGAATACCGCTGGTTTCTCTGAACCGCCCCCACCCTGCATGGACTCACCGATGACCGAACAAAGCGCCCCGGCCCTCAAGGAAATCTTCAACCTCGAACGCCTGCAACACATCGCCACCGAGATGACGGCGGTGTACCCGGATTTCGACGCCAAGGGCTTCCTCAAGCGCGCCAAGGCGGGGCTTGCCGAGTTGTCGGTGATGCAGCGCATGGCGCGGGTCAGTGAAAGCCTGCATGCGGTCATCCCACTGGATTACCCGCACACCCTCAAGCTGCTTTATGCGCTGGCCCCGCGCCTGAACAGCGGGTTCGTCAGCCTGTTCCTGCCGCACTACGTGGCCAGTTACGGGCGTGACGACTTCGAGCGCTCCATGGCCGCGCTCAAATACTTCACCACCTTTGGTTCAGCCGAATTCGCTATCCGCCAGTTCCTGCTGGACGACTTCGAACGCACCCTGGCGGTGATGCGGACCTGGTCGCTGGATGCCAATGAACACGTGCGTCGCCTCGCCAGCGAAGGTTCGCGCCCTCGCCTGCCCTGGTCCTTTCGCCTGGGTCAAGTGCAAGCCAACCCCGAGCTGTGCGCGGTGATCCTCGACAACCTCAAGGCCGACAGCAGCCTGTACGTGCGCAAATCGGTGGCCAACCACCTCAACGACATCACCAAGGACCACCCGGACTGGGTGCTCACCCTGATCGAAGGCTGGTCCCTGGATAACCCGCACACCGCCTGGATCGCCCGTCACGCACTGCGCAGCCTGATCAAGCAAGGTAACAGCCGCGCGCTGACGATCATGGGCGCGGGCGACAAAGCCGAGGTGAAGATTCATCACCTTTGCGTCACACCGGCCGTGATCCGCCTGGGGGAACGCATCAACCTGTCTTTCAGCCTGGAATCCACCGCCGCCGCTGCGCAAAAGCTGGTGGTGGACTACGCCATCGATTACGTCAAAAGCGCCGGTCACAGCGCGGCCAAGGTGTTCAAGCTCAAGGCATTTACCCTCGGCGCAGGCGAGCGTCAGAGCATCCGTCGTGAACAACATATCCGCGAGCTGACCACGCGCAAGCACTACCCCGGCAAACACGCGGTACATGTCTTGATCAATGGCGAAAAGCTTGCTAGCGCCGAATTCGAACTGCTGAACCCCTGACATAAATCATAGAAAAGGCTCTATCTCGGGCCTTACAGCCAATATATTGTCGAACAATCCTGGCCTTTATTGTTGCGATCCATTATCATTCGCCGCCTTCTCACTACCCATCGGGTAGTTGTTTCAATGTGTCACCCGAGGCGCCAATGTCCCGTTTGTACCGTTTTCCGTTTCACCGCCCGTTGCTTGCCCTCAGCCTGGGCCTCGCTGCCCAGTCCACCTACGCTGCGTTGCAACCCATGGCCGAAGCCCCGCTGGCCAGCGACACCGAACTGCACTGCCACTTCAACCGCGACGCCAGCACCGACTGCACCACCACCTACCACTACACCATCCTCAAGCCCAACGGCCGCGAAATGCTTTCGCGCATCGACTTCGATTACTCCGAAGGCGACACCTTTGAAGTGATCAGCGCGCAATCCACCCAACCCGGCGCGAAGCCGGTAGCACTGGGTGCCGCACAGATCGACACACGCACCGCGCCCAACCCGGACCAGGGTTTCAGCCGCGACAAGCAGACCTCCCTGGCCTTCCCCAACTTGCGCGTTGGCACACAGATCCGCCTGACCGTGCGCGAACACAACCCCGCGAAACCGCTGATGACCCAGTTTCACTACGCGCTCAAGTTCGGTCCCAGCGCGACACGGCGCGACCACTTCAAGGCGCGCTTTACCGCCGAGCGGCCGATCGAATGGCGCAGTGAATTGTTCGAAGGTTTCAAGGTGACGCCCTCGGCCAACGGCAAGACTCTGGACGTAGTGCAAACAGCCCCCGCCTACCTGAACTACATCAACGAATCCGCCAACGCCGCCCTGTTGCGCATCCCGCGCCTGGAGGTGGGCAGCGCACTGGATCGCCAGGCGTATTTCGGCGATTTCGCCCAACGTTACAACCAGATCCTTGGGGCCAGCCTGCCCACGCAAAGTGCCGCCGCCGTAGTCGCCGCACGCGGCCTGGCACCGGCCGAACAAGTCGCCGCACTGATGCAACACATCAACGACCACTACCGCTACCTGGGCGACTGGCGCGCCACCGAACGCGGCTACGTGCCGTTCAACCTGGCGGAAATCGAGCAGCATGGTTATGGCGACTGCAAAGACCTGGCGATTCTGCTGACCGCCATGCTCAAGGCCAGTGGCATCAAGGCCGAGACGGCCTGGGTCAGCCGTGGCGATGTGGTCGAGTCCTTGCTGATCCCCGGCACCCTCGCCCCGAACCACGCCATCGTGCGTGCCGAAGTGGATGACCAGGTGTGGTGGCTCGACCCGACCAACCCGGTGTTTGCGCCCGGCCAGGTGATGCCGGACATCCAGGACCGCTGGGTACTGGTCAACGATGCCCAGGGCCAGGTACGCGAAGAACACATCCCGCTGGAACGCCCCGAAACCACCCTGCTCCTGGATAAAAAAGTCCACTTCGACAAACAGGGCAACGGCGCGACCCAGGCCACCATCACCTTCAGCCGCCTGCCGCTGATGCAACTGAGCGTCGCCGACCGCCAGCAAGGCGCCACTGCCACCGACCAGAACATCTGCGCCAACTTCGGCAACGAGATCAGCGACTGCCACATCACCCGCGAGCCCACCGCCTTCGTCATGCACGATGGCTATACCGTCAAAGCCACCTTGAACGACCAGCATGCCCTGGAAAAACTGGCGAACGATTACGTCTACAGCGATGCATCCTTGAAAGATCGCTGGGACAGCTTCATCAACTATCGCCGCCACGGACAACAGGCTGAACTGTACCTGGGCAACCCCGAAACCAATGACTACACCATCACCCTCAGCGGCGGGCAGATGGAAAAAGCCATCCCCGGATGCCAAGTGCGCTCGCCCTGGTACGACCTGGACCTCGACGGAACCCTCAAGGATGGCGAACTGCGCTACCACTACCGCTTGAGCCAGAAAAAGCGCTGGCTGGCCCACGATGAGATTGCCAGCGAGGCGTTTGGCACGATGATTGAGAATGCGCGCGCGTGTGCCGAGCAGGTGCATCAGGTGGTGAAGCTTTAAGGTCACCCTGACGCAACACCGTCCAATTGTGGGAGGGGGCTTGCTCCCGATAGCAGCCGGTCAGTCAATACATCTGTGACTGAGCCATCGCTATCGGGAGCAAGCCCCCTCCCACATTTTTAATCCGGTTTATTCAGTCAGGCTCGTTGAGCAGCAACGCTTGCTCCCGTGCGCACAACTCCACGACGTAATCCCACAACACCCGCAACCTCACGGATTTGTGCAACTCCCGCCTCGAGCTGATCCAGTAACTGCGCTGAATACTCTCCCCCGGCAACAACGCCACCAGATCCGCATCCCCCGCCGCCATGAAGCACGGCAGTACCGCGATGCCCAACCCCGAACGCGCAGCCTGGTGCTGGGCAATCACGCTGGTGCTGTGGAAGACCACTTTAGGGTTTCGGCAGAAGCTGCTGAGGAATTTCAGTTCCTGGCTGAACAGCAGGTCATCCACGTAATCGATCCAGGAATGGGTGGCGAGGTCTTCACGCTTTTCGATCGGCGGGTGACGCTCCAGGTAGGCGCGGCTGGCGTAGAGCGCGAGGCGGTAATCGGTGAGTTTGCGCGTGACGAGTTGGTCGACGCTGGGGCGTTCGAGGTGAATGCTGATTTCCGCTTCACGGTTGAGGATGCTGACGAAGCGCGGCACCGCCACCAGTTCCACTTCCAACCCCGGATACCGCTCGAACAGCCCGCCCATGCGGCCGGCGAGGAACATCACCCCCAACCCTTCGGCCACCCCCAGGCGGATCTTGCCCAGGGGCGCGGCTGAATGAGTGAGCTCGTCTTCGGCCAGCAATGCGACGTTTTCCATGGCCTCGGCATGCTTGAGCAACGCTTCGCCCGCGGGCGTCAGTTCGTAGCCCTGGGCGTGCTGCACGAACAGCGCCGTGCCGAGGCTTTTCTCGATGGCTTCGATATGCCGAGCGACGGTGGCGTGGGTGGTTTTCAAGCGTTGCGCGGCGGTGAGCAGGCGGCCACTGCGCTGCAACTCCAGAAAATACCGCAGGTCGTTCCAGTCGAACATATCGCCTCCGTTGCGCAAGTCCCATGCACGCTGTTTAAAAACGCACAGCAGCTGGGTAAAAACTAACATTTTTAAGACGAAAACTAACAACTAGGATGAAGCCAATAAGAAAAACAAGCGAGACCCGAGATGCCCAGTGCAACTGCTCAATACGATTACGTGATAGTGGGCGCCGGCCCGGCCGGCTGCCTGCTGGCCAATCGACTGTCGGCCAACCCCGCCCACCGTGTGCTGCTGCTCGAAGCCGGCGGCCGCGACAACTACCCCTGGATCCATATCCCCGTCGGCTACCTGTTCTGCATCGGTAACCCGCGCACCGACTGGTGCTTCAAGACCGAAGCCCAGGAGGGCCTGCAGGGCCGTGCGCTGAGCTATCCACGGGGCAAGGTGCTGGGCGGTTGCTCGTCCATCAACGGCATGATCTACATGCGCGGCCAGGCCAAGGACTACGACGGCTGGGCGGCGGCGGGCAATCCGGGTTGGGCCTGGAAAGATGTACTGCCGCTGTTCAAGCAGAGCGAAAACCATTTTGCCGGCAGCTCTGCATTTCACGGCGATGGCGGCGAGTGGCGCGTCGATCAACAGCGTCTGCACTGGCCGATCCTCGACGCGTTCCGCGACGCGGCCGCGCAAAGCGGCATCGCAGCGCTCAGCGATTTCAACCAGGGCGATAACGAAGGCTGCGGTTACTTCCAGGTCAACCAGAAGGCCGGCGTACGCTGGAATGCGGCGAAGGCGTTTCTCAAGCCGATTCGCCAGCGGCCCAACCTGACTGTGTTGACCGAGGTGGAAGTCGACCGCGTATTGCTGGAAAACGGCCGGGCAACCAGCGTCCTCGGCCGTCAGCATGGCCAGCAGGTCGGCTGGAAGGCGCGCCAGGAGATCGTGCTGTGCGCCGGCTCCGTGGGCTCCCCGGGTATTCTGCAGCGCTCGGGGATAGGTCCTTCCAACGTGCTCAGGCCATTGGGCATCAATGTGCTGCATGATCTGCCGGGGGTGGGCGGCAACCTGCAGGACCACTTGCAGTTGCGCCTGATCTACAAACTGGAAAACGCACGCACCCTGAACCAGATCGCAGGCTCGGTGTGGGGCAAGATGGGCATGGGCCTGCGCTACCTGTATGACCGCAGTGGCCCGTTGTCGATGGCGCCCAGCCAGCTCGGCGCGTTTGCCCGCTCCGGCCCCGAGCAGACTTCGGCCAACCTTGAATACCATGTGCAGCCGCTGTCACTGGAGCGTTTTGGCGAGCCGTTGCACGGGTTCCCGGCCTTTACCGCGTCGGTCTGCGACCTGCGCCCACACAGCCGTGGCCGCATCGATATCCGTTCGGCCAACCCGGCAGATGCCCCATTGATCCGGCCCAACTACCTCAGCCATCCGGAAGACCTGCGAGTGGCCGCCGACGCGATCCGCCTGACTCGGCGGATTGTTGCCGCGCCGGCGCTGAGCCAGTTCAAGCCGGTGGAATACCTGCCCGGTGACGCACTGCAAACCGAAGAGCAACTGCACGAAGCCGCCGCGCGGATCGGCACCACGATCTTCCATCCGGTGGGCACCTGCCGCATGGGCGATGACAAGGACGCGGTGGTCGACGCGCAACTGCGGGTGCATGGCGTACCCGGCCTGCGCATCGCCGATGCGTCGATCATGCCGCGCATCACTTCCGGCAACACCTGCTCACCGACCTTGATGATCGCTGAGAAAGCGGCGCAGCTCATCTTGTCGCCCAATACTGTAGAAGCGAGCTTGCTCGCGAAGAACGTCAACGAAAACGCAGCGCATCCGGCTTAAAGAGGCAATGAATGAAGCAATAGCGGCGCCGCCCCCGGCGCCGACAGTGGAACAACAATAAATAATCACTGTGAGGGCTACCCGATGTCAGAACATGCGCAACCCCTGGGCTCGGTAATCGACGCGAGCACCAGCAACGACTCAAAGAAAGTCATCTTCGCCTCATCCCTGGGCACGGTGTTCGAGTGGTATGACTTTTTTCTCTACGGCGCCCTGGCGGCGGTAATCAGCAAACAGTTCTTTGCCGGGGTCAACGACACCACCGCGTTTATCTTCGCGTTGATGGCCTTTGCTGCCGGCTTTGTGGTGCGGCCGTTCGGCGCCCTGGTATTCGGCCGCCTGGGGGACATGATCGGGCGCAAATACACGTTCCTGGTCACCATCATCCTGATGGGCGTGGCGACCTTTTGCGTCGGCTTATTGCCCAACTACGCCAGCATCGGCATCGCCGCGCCGATCATCCTGATCGTATTGCGCATGCTGCAGGGCCTGGCACTGGGCGGTGAGTACGGCGGCGCGGCCACCTACGTGGCCGAACATGCCCCCGCCGGCAAACGCGGTTTGCACACCAGCTGGATTCAGTCCACCGCCACCATTGGCCTGTTGTTGTCACTGCTGGTGGTGCTGGCCTGCCGTTACTTCACCGGCGACCAGTTCGAGGTGTGGGGCTGGCGTGTCCCGTTCCTGTTCTCCATCGTGCTGCTGGGCATTTCCACCTGGATTCGCATGAGCCTGCATGAATCGCCCGCGTTCCTCAAAATGAAAGAGGAAGGCAAGGCCAGCCGATCGCCGATCCGCGAATCCTTCGGCAAATGGGAAAACCTCAAGGTGGTGTTGATCGCCCTGTTCAGCATCAACGGCGGCCAGGCGGTGACCTTTTACGCGGCACAATTCTATGTCTTGTTCTTCCTCACCCAATTTTTGAAGATGGACCCGGCCCTGGCCAATATGCTGCTGATCATCAGTGTGGTGATTGGCGCGCCGTTCTTTATCCTGTTCGGCTGGCTGTCG
Organism: Pseudomonas palleroniana; assembly: GCF_022836895.1. NCBI lineage: Bacteria > Pseudomonadati > Pseudomonadota > Gammaproteobacteria > Pseudomonadales > Pseudomonadaceae > Pseudomonas > Pseudomonas palleroniana. The sequence continues at coordinate 4,583,649 of NZ_CP092411.1, forward strand.
GACAAGCTGGGCCGCAAACCGGTGTTGATGCTCGGCCTGCTGCTGGCGACCGTGCTGTACTTCCCGATCTTCAAGGGATTGGCCCATTACACCAACCCGGCGATGGACCAGGCCAGCCGCCAGGCACCGATCACCGTCTTGGCAGACCCTGCCACCTGCACCTTCCAGTTCGATCCAGTGGGCAAGGCGCGTTTTGACAGCCCGTGCGACAAGGTCAAGACCTTCCTGGTCAAACAGGGCCTGCCGTACCACAGCGCCGCCGCCCCGACAGGCAGCCCGGTGCAGGTCAGCGTGGGCGATGTGCGCATCGACGGTTTCGACGAAGCCGCCCTGCGTGGCGCGGTGACCTTGGCCGGCTACCCGACATCGGCGGATGTGGCCCAGGTCAACAAGGTGATGGTGGTGGTGTTGATCGTGGCGCTGATCCTGATTGCCGCCATGTGCTACGGGCCGCTGGCGGCGTTGATGGTCGAGCTGTTCCCGACGCGGATCCGCTATACCTCGATGTCGCTGCCCTACCATATCGGTAACGGCTGGTTCGGCGGGTTCCTGCCGACAGTGTCGTTTGCACTGGTGGTGTACACCGGCGATATCTTCTACGGCTTGTGGTACCCGGTAGTGGTCACCGGGGTGAGCTTGATCGTGGGGTTGTTCTGCCTCAAGGAAACGCGACATGTGGATATCGATAACAACTGATCCGCTCTGCTGATCCCTTGTGGGAGGGGGCTTGCTCCCGATAGCGGTCGCTCAGTCAATGCACTTGTGACTGAAGCACCGCCATCGCAAACAAGCCCCCCTCACATTTCGCTGTACATCCATACAGATAACAGTTGATCAAAACCCTCCAACTGCGCATCCTGCAAGGCATCAACCCGATCTGATGTGATGACCATGCGGCTGTACCTCTGTGAAAAACCCTCCCAGGCCAAAGATATCGCGGCCGTGCTCGGCGCCAGCCGGCGCGGCGACGGGTGCTGGCTGGGCAATGGGGTCACAGTCACCTGGTGCATCGGCCACCTGCTGGAAACCGCCCCGCCGGATGCCTACGACGCCAAATACAAACGCTGGGTACTGGCCGACCTGCCGATCGTCCCGCAGAAGTGGAAGATGCTGGTCAAGCCCAAGACCGCCAGCCAGTTCAAGGCGGTCAAGCGTCTGCTGGGGGAAGCCCAGGAGTTGGTGATTGCCACCGACGCCGACCGCGAGGGTGAAATGATCGCCCGTGAACTGGTAGAGCATTGCCGCTATCGCGGGCCCATCCAGCGGTTGTGGCTGTCGGCGCTGGATGACGCCTCCATTCGCAAGGCCCTGGCCGCACTCAAGCCTGGCACTGAAACCTTCAGCCTGTATCACTCGGCCCTCGGCCGTTCACGCGCCGACTGGCTGATCGGTATGAACATGAGTCGCTTGTTCACCCTGCTCGGGCGCCAATCCGGTTATCAGGGCGTATTGCCGGTAGGCCGGGTACAGACGCCAACCTTGCGCCTGGTGGTGGACCGCGACCGCAGCATCGCCGACTTCGTGCCGGTGGCCTACTGGGCCATCGATGTCGACCTGCGCCACGAGCGCATGACCTTCACCGCCCAATGGCGTGCAGGCGAAGATGCCTGCGACGACCAGGGTCGTTGCCTCAACCCACAGCTGGCTCGGGAGGCGGCCGACGCCATGAGCCACGCCGCCACCGCGCGATTGATGAAGTTGCGTACCGAGCGCATGCGCGAGGTGGCCCCCCTGCCCTTCGACCTGGGCACCCTGCAGGAAATCTGCTCGAAGAAGCTCGGCCTCGGCGCCCAGGAAACCCTGGACATCGCCCAGTCGCTGTACGAAACCCACAAGGTCATCACCTACCCGCGCAGTGATTGCGGCTACCTGCCGCTGAGCCAGCATCACGAAGCGTCGAACATTCTTGCGGCACTGGCGCGGGCGGACGCGACGCTGAATGAACTGATGCCCCATGTCGATCCGCAGCGCCGCTCACGGGCCTGGAACGACGCCAAGGTCAGCGCGCACCACGGCATCATTCCCACGGGGGCCGGCAAGGATGTCACGCAACTGACCGGCAAACACCGCGCCGTTTACACCCTGGTTCGCGCGCGCTACCTGGCGCAGTTCCTGCCCAACCACGAGTACGATCGCACCCAGGCGGACTTTGACTGTGCAGGCCAGGCGTTGCGCGCCGTCGGTAAAGTGATCATCGAGCCGGGATGGAAGCGCGCCTTGCCCGAAGCGCTGGCGCCCGCCAAAGGCCGCGAGGCGCCGGCCCCGCAGGCTCTGCCGACATTGGTGCAAGGTCAGGACTGCAGCGTAGCCAAGGTCAATCTGAAAGACCTGTGGACCCAGCCCCCCAAACCCTTCACCGAAGGCGACCTGATCAAGGCGATGAAAAACGTCGCCAAGCTGGTGGAAGACCCGCTGCTCAAGCAAAAGCTCAAGGACACTACCGGTATCGGCACCGAAGCCACTCGCGCCGGGATCATCCAGGGGCTGTTGGACCGTGGGTACCTGGTGAAAAACGGCAAGGCGCTCTGCGCCACCCCGGCGGCATTCAGCCTGATCGACGCAGTGCCCCGCGCCATCGCCGACCCCGGCACTACCGCCATTTGGGAACAGGCGCTGGACATGGTGCAGAGCGGAGAAATGAGCCTGGAAGAATTCGTCGCCAAACAAGCGGCCTGGATGAGCAAGCAAGTGGCTCGCTGCAACGGCATGCGCATGACCATCACAGGCCCGGCAAGCCCTGGCGGCGAAAGTGCTCCCCCATGGAAAAAGAAACGAAAAAGCGCACCCCGCAAGGCCGCTACCACCCCAAGGCGGGGGAAAAAACCTGCAAACAGCGGGTAACCGTCAAAAAAATCCAGCGAATGACGCTTTTCGACAGGTTTAACGCCGCTTTGGACCTTGCGGCCCCGTGGCCCGTCTAGGATTCTGTAGGAGGACCCTGACTTCCTAACAACAACACCGGAGTGGCCGCCATGAAAACCGTTGCAGAAGTGCTTAAAGCCAAGGACCAGAAAAACCAGGACGTCCATACCATCCAACATGACCACACCGTATTTGAAGCCCTGGTTCGTATGTCGGAGAAAAACGTCGGGGCCTTGCCGGTGGTCAAGGAAGGCGTAGTGGTAGGGATCATCAGCGAACGGGATTACGCACGCAAAATCATGCTCAAGGGGCTATCGTCAGTCACGACCAAGGTTCATGAGGTGATGAGTTCTCCGGTGATAACCGTCGACACTCACAAAAAGGTCGATGAGTGCATGAACATCATGACCGACGGCCACCTTCGTCACCTGCCCGTGGTCGAAAACGGTCAACTGCTGGGCCTGCTGTCCATCGGAGACCTGGTGAAGGAAGCCATCGCCAGCCAGGCTGACCTTATCAAGCAATTGGAGCAGTACATCCGCGGCGAATAGGGGAACCCATGCTGGATACGCTGGAACATCAGGAAGACCACCTCGACACCCTGCACCAGGCCATGACCGAACGGCGCTTTCTGGTACTGACCGGTGCAGGGATCAGCACGTCGTCGGGCATTCCCGATTATCGCGACAGCGAGGGCGTGCGCCGGGGCAAGGCACCCATGATGTATCAGGAGTTCCTGGCCACCCCGCAGGCGCGGCGTCGTTACTGGGCTCGCGCCATGTTGGGCTGGCCACGGGTGCGCATTGCGCAACCAAACAAGGCGCATCTGGCACTGGCCGCGTTACAACGCCGCGAACAAATCAGCGGCTTGATCACGCAAAACGTCGACACGCTGCATGATCAGGCCGGCAGTCATGATGTGATCGAACTGCACGGCAGCCTGCACCGGGTGCTGTGCCTGGACTGCCAGCAGCGCAGCGAGCGCGATCTGATCCAACGGGTGATGGAAAGCCAGAACCCGTACCTGGCGGGTGTCGATGCCGTACAAGCGCCCGACGGCGATACATTGCTCGACCCCGCCTTTGAAGAACGCTTCCAGGTCCCCCACTGCCCCCATTGCAAGGGGCAACGGTTGAAACCGGACGTGGTGTTTTTTGGCGAGAATGTCGCCCAAGCCACGGCAGCCAAGGCAATGGCTGCGGTGGCGCACGCCGAAGGCTTGCTGGTGGTGGGTTCCTCACTGATGGCCTATTCAGCGTTTCGCCTGTGCAAAGCGATGATCGAGCAAGGCAAGCCGGTGATTGCCATCAACCTGGGCAAGACCCGCGCAGACGACCTTTTACAGATGAAGATCGAAGCATCCTGCGAGCGGCTGCTACCCCTGCTGGCCGAACGACTGAAATGCCTGTAGTGAGCGGGCTTGCCCCGCTCACTACATAGCCACTTTTGACCTCGACCTGTCTTCCAATAAATGACGCTCAAGTCACGTTTTACGGCAGGCCCCCGTCCCTACAGCAGTTTATGTAGTGCTTTAAAATAATCACTACATAACCGTTGACGTAACGTTTTTGTCCTTGCATGATCTAGACGTCTCCCGGATCGGGAGCGTCGGTAACCCGTGTTTTGAACAAGCTCGTCTGACCGCCGAGCTGTTTTTTCCGGATGTGCACTGCCCACAAGGCAGATTGATGAAGCTGACCGGCCCGCAAGGCTCGGTACAAGGAGCTCAAACGCTGCTTGTCTTCGTTATGAAACCATTGCGTAGCAGTTCATCAGCAAGACTACATGCATCAGGTTCAAGACCCTGCCCGTATTCGGCAGACAGTCGCTGACGCCCGGTTTTCGGAACCGGAGACAACTAACGTGAATCAACTGATAGATCGCCAACTGGTCAAGGGGCTTACACATGAATCTGAACAACCAACCAACTATCAATGAATTGGCTGAAATGTTCGCAGCGCAGAAAGACACACTCGACGACCATATCCTGTGGGTAGGTAAATCGGGCGAAGTGAAAATCGACTGCCTGGCGCCCCACACCGAAGAAGCCGAGTTCGACCGCAATAACCGTGAACTGGCGGCGCGCCTGAAGATGTACCGCCGCGGCCAGGGTTATGTCGGCAAGAAGGCTGCAGCTGATCGCAACTTTATCGAGCAGGTGTTCGACACACTTAACAATGCGTGGGCGTCTTTCAAAGACAACTCACAAGTTAAAGTGATCGACCGCTACTACTAACTGACAAGTAGTACTCACCCTTGTATGGGAGCTGGCCAGCCAGCTCCCATATTTATAGTGGCCGTACTTAGAAAGTTGGAAACCTGCCCTTCCCCGCTTCATCCCTGAAGATATCAAACAATACCTGCGCCGCAGCCGAAAGTTCATGCCCCGGCTTGGTCAGCACGCCAATGGGCCTTTCGATCACCGGATCACTCAAGGTGATGCAGTGGGCACCCGCTTCCTCCATCTGCCGCGCACATAAAGCGGGGACAGCGCTGACGCCCAATCCACTGGCAACCATCTTGCCCACCGTGGCTAACTGATGGCTTTCCAGAGCCACCGGCAGCTTCATCTGCAGGGCGCCGAGGTGCTCCTCCAGCATGACCCGCACCGTGGATGGCCGTTGCAAGGTAATGAACGGTTGCGCCAACAGGGTTTTCCAGTCGATTTCGACGCGCTCGGCCAAGGGTGAATCGCCCGGCACCACCGCGATGAACCGGTCCAGGTACAGCGGCGTAAATGCCAGCGAAGAAGCCTCGGAGGGCTCGAACGCCACTCCCAATTCCACCTGCCGGTCGCGCACCATCTCCAGTACCTGCTCGTTGATCAGGTCGTGCACCGTCACGTTCACTTGGGGGTAACGTTCGCGGAATATCTTGAGAATCGGCGGTAACAGGTTGCCCGCGAACGATGGCATCGCCGCCACCGTCACGCGCCCGCGCTGCAAAGTGAAGCGCTGGCGTAGTTCATCCTCGGCATTGTCCCAGTCGGCGATCAGCCGACGCGCCAGCGGCAACAGCGATTCACCTTCAGGGGTGAGCGCGACGTTACGGGTATTGCGGCTGAACAAGCGTCCGCCCAATCCCTCTTCCAGGCCCTTGATGGTCAGGCTCAGCGCCGATTGGGAAAGGTGCAGACGCTCGCAGGCCGCGGCAAAACTCAGGCTCTGGGCCACGGCGAGAAAGGCACGCATCTGTTTAACGGTCATGAGGCGACTCCGAACGGCCAGGCGACTATGCTGTTTTTTAAATCAATCAACCTTAAAAAACAACTTAACAAATCAATGCTTCGGCGCAACACTCGGTTCATTGGCTGGCCCACAAACAATAAAAGAGGTGCGTATGGCAGGTTTCGATAAACGCGTGGCGTCCTATGAAGAAGCCCTGGCAGGCCTGGAAGACGGCATGACCGTGTTGTCCGGTGGTTTTGGCCTGTGTGGCATTCCGGAAAACCTGATTGCCGAGATCAAGCGCAAAGGCACCCGCAACCTGACCGTGGTTTCCAACAACTGCGGCGTGGATGGTTTTGGCCTGGGGGTGCTGTTGGAAGAAAAGCAGATCAGCAAGGTGATCGCCTCGTACGTCGGTGAAAACGCACTGTTCGAGAAGCAGCTGCTCAGCGGCGAAATCGAAGTGATATTGACCCCCCAAGGCACCCTGGCGGAAAAAATGCGCGCCGGCGGCGCCGGCATTCCGGCCTTCTTCACGGCAACCGGTGTCGGCACTCCGGTTGCAGAAGGCAAGGAAACCCGCGAATTCAACGGTCGCCCCTACCTGATGGAAGAGTCCATCACCGGTGACTTCGCCATCGTCAAAGGCTGGAAAGCCGACCACTTCGGCAACGTCATCTATCGTCACACCGCTCAGAACTTCAACCCGCTGGCCGCTACTGCGGGCAAGATCACCGTGGTCGAAGTCGAGGAAATCGTCGAACCGGGCGAGCTGGACCCGGCGCAGATCCACACCCCTGGCATCTACGTCGACCGGATCATCTGCGGCACCTTCGAGAAGCGCATCGAACAGCGCACCGTCCGCAAATAATCCGCCTCCAGCCCAGACAATAAGAGGAAAAAAACATGGCTCTTACCCGCGAACAAATGGCTCAACGCGTCGCCCGCGAAATGCAGGACGGTTTCTACGTCAACCTCGGCATCGGCATTCCGACCCTGGTGGCCAACTACATTCCCGAAGGCATGGAAGTGATGCTGCAGTCGGAAAACGGTCTGCTGGGCATGGGCCCGTTTCCGACCGAAGACACCATCGATGCCGACATGATCAATGCCGGCAAGCAGACCGTGACCGCGCGTATCGGCGCCTCGATCTTCTCCTCCGCCGAGTCTTTCGCGATGATTCGCGGCGGCCATGTCGACCTGACCGTGCTCGGTGCGTTTGAAGTGGACGTGCAAGGCAACATCGCCTCGTGGATGATCCCCGGCAAGCTGGTCAAAGGCATGGGCGGTGCCATGGACCTGGTGGCCGGAGCGGAAAACATCATCGTGATCATGACCCACGCGTCCAAGGACGGTGAGTCCAAGCTGCTCAGCCAATGCAGCCTGCCGCTGACCGGCGCGAACTGCATCAAGCGTGTACTGACGGACCTGGCCTACCTGGAAATCGAAAATGGCGCTTTTGTCCTCAAGGAACGCGCACCTGGCGTCAGCGTCGAGGAGATTGTGAGCAAGACCGCCGGTAAACTGATTGTCCCGGACCACGTTCCAGAAATGCACTTCCAGTGAGGACAGATTCCATGCAAGACGTCGTGATTGTTGCTGCCACCCGCACCGCCGTGGGCAGCTTCCAGGGTTCACTGGCCAGCATTCCGGCACCGGAACTGGGCGCTGCCGTGATCCGCCGCCTGCTGGAGCAGACCGGCCTGGACCCGGCCCAGGTGGATGAAGTGATCCTCGGCCAGGTACTGACCGCAGGCTCCGGCCAGAACCCGGCGCGCCAGGCCTCGATCCTGGCCGGCTTGCCCCACGCGGTGCCCAGCCTGACGCTGAACAAGGTCTGCGGTTCGGGCCTCAAGGCCCTGCACCTGGGCGCCCAAGCCATCCGTTGCGGTGACGCCGAGGTGATCATTGCCGGTGGCATGGAGAACATGAGCCTGGCGCCGTACGTCTTGCCTGGCGCGCGCACCGGTTTGCGCATGGGCCACGCCAAGATGATCGATAGCATGATCACCGATGGCCTGTGGGATGCGTTCAACGACTACCACATGGGTATCACCGCCGAAAACCTGGTGGACAAGTACGGTATCAGCCGTGAGGCCCAGGATAGCTTCGCCGCCGCCTCGCAACAAAAGGCCGTCGCCGCCATCGAGGCCGGGCGCTTTGTCGATGAGATCACGCCAGTCCTGATCCCCCAGCGCAAAGGCGACCCCGTCGCCTTCGCCGTGGATGAACAACCTCGTGCCGGCACCACCGCCGAATCCCTGGCCAAGCTCAAACCTGCGTTCAAGAAAGACGGCAGCGTCACCGCCGGCAACGCTTCCAGCCTCAATGACGGCGCCGCTGCCGTGCTGCTGATGAGCGCCGATAAAGCCCGCGCCCTCGGCCTGCCCGTATTGGCGCGCATTGCCAGCTACGCCAATGCCGGCGTCGACCCGGCCATCATGGGCATCGGCCCGGTCTCGGCGACACGCCGCTGCCTGGACAAAGCCGGTTGGCAACTGAGTGACCTGGACCTGATCGAAGCCAACGAGGCTTTCGCCGCGCAGTCTTTGGCGGTGGGTAAAGAGCTGGAGTGGGACGCTGACAAGGTCAACGTCAACGGCGGTGCCATTGCCATCGGCCATCCGATCGGTGCGTCCGGCTGCCGCGTGCTGGTCACCCTGCTGCATGAAATGATCAAGCGTGATGCAAAGAAAGGCTTGGCGACGCTGTGCATCGGTGGCGGCCAAGGCGTAGCCCTCGCCCTCGAACGCAACTGATTCAACGCGCACTACGGAAAAGGCCAGGTTCCACGCAAACCGGGCCTTTTCTTTTTGGCGGCCGCGTCAGAAAAACACCCTCCCACAGTTGATCTGAGTCAGCTGTCAGGTTGTGGCACCGCAAACACCGCATTCGCCCGAGCCACCACCCGATCTCCCACCTGCAGGCTCACCGTGGCAAACGCCAGTTGCCGACCGCGTTTATGGTGCTCCAGTCGCACCACAATCCAATCCCCCACCCGCACCGTCCCCAAGTAGTCCAATGTCATGCTGGCCGTAATCAACGGCAACGGCGGCTCACTGGAAAACGCCATCGCATACCCCATGCCGACATCCGCCAAGGTCGCCAGCACGCCGCCATGCACCGTGCCGCGCCCGTTGGCGTGGCGGTTATCCGCACGCAGACCAATTTCAAGGTGCAGCCCCTCACCCCGGCCATAAGCAGGACCCAGCAAATCAAGGAGGGGGCTGCTGCGCGGCAGCGAAACAAAACCTTCGGGCACGGCATGAACATTCATGGTGAATTCGTCCTTGGAGTAAGGTTTGAGGTGTACTCGAGGGCCGCCGTGAGGGCCATCACCATCAACCACACATATCCCCTCTGATGCTTTGCGTTAATCCGCCAGACCCGGTTTAATCGCCGTCCAATTCCGCTGTACATCCCAAGGAACTGCAATGCGCCATCTGGACGGCAAATCTCGCCCGTTTTTCATGCTGTTACTGGCCGGGCTGGTCTTGACCGGCTGTTCGCCCAAGGACCACCCCCGCGCCACGGTAATCAACGGCGAACAGGGTCGGGCCGGTGCGCAGTTGGCCTACGAACACGAGCTGACCCTGGCCCTGCCCGGCGCTCTGCTCGCACCACGCATGCAAGCCACCCGCGAAGCCTGTGAAACCGCGCGCTTTGGTGCCTGCAACATCCTGGGCATCACCGAAGATGGCGACGGCGGCGAGATCATCTTGCGCATAGCGCCTACCGGCGTGGAACCGATGGTCGCGATGGCGGCCGAAGGCGGCAAACTCGGCCAGCGCATCACCACCGCCGAGGACCTGGCCGACGCCGTCAATGACGTAAAGCGTCGCCAACAGCGTCTGCAAGCCCAGCAGCAGCGCCTGGATGATCTGGCCAAACGCAAGGACATCACCGTCAGCGACCTGATTGCACTGAGCAAGGAACAGGCGTCCATTGAGAACGAACTTCAGGAACTGGCCCAGCTCGCGGCCGGCCAACAGCGTCGCCTCGATACCAACCGCGTCACCCTCAACTTCCGCTCCAGCGACGGTGCGAACCAGCAATCGCGCTTCAGCCGAATGTTCAGCAACCTGGGCGACAACCTGATGAACGGCACGGCGGACGCCTTGGAGCGCGCCAGCTATGTATTGCCGTTTGTGATCCTGGCGTTCCCGGTGGTATGGCTGTGGGTGGGGTTGTGGCGCCGGTTTGTCAAACGACGCACTTGATCAACGCTTCATACAACGCTGATATCGCTCGTCCACTCGTTGGGCGAACCACGCCGTGGTCAGGTTGCGCGTGATCTTCGGGCTTTTCAGCACGATGCCCGGCAGGATCGCGCGCGGCATCGGCTTGCCGGCAGCCTTGTCGGCCAGGGCGAACACGCGTTTGTAGAGCGTGGTGTCTTCAAAATCCAGCTGCTCGCCCTGCTCGAGCTGGCTGCGGATACTCGGGTTACGCATATCCAGTTTCGAACCCAGCGAACGCACCGCCAGCTCGGTGGTACCCGGCAGTAATGAGCCGTAACGAATCAAGTCGCCATCCAACACCAGCTCGGTGCCGGTGACACGACTGACGGCGGCCTGGAACGCGGCGTTGCGGCTGGCATACCAGCCGGCATTGAAGTCGGCAAAACGGTACAGCGGCTGGTCGTAGTTCACCGGGTAACCCAGCAAATGGGTAATGCCGAAATACATGCCGCCGCGTCGGGTGAAGACTTCCCGGCGAATCGTGCCATCCACCGTGTAGGGATAACCCCGCGCATGTTGCTGCGCAAAGTCGATGCTCACCTGCATCGGGCCGGCGGTGTGTACCGGGTTGAAGCCGCCGAACAGCGTATTTCCCAGCGGCACCATGCTGATGAAATCGTCGAAGATCCCGCTCAGGTCCTTCTCCGTGCGTGCGGCGCTCAGGCGTTCGGCGTAGGACTTGCCGGTGGGCGAGCGCAACTGCAGCGTGGTGCGTATCACGAACGCCGGCACATGGACCTTGCCGGCCCGCCGCAGGATCTCATCCTGAGCGATCTTGCCCATGTTCGGCACCGCAGGGTCGACCTGGTAAGTGGACTCCTGCTCGGTGACCGCCAGCACGGCGCAGATGTTTTCGGTGCTGGGGTAGATCTTCTGGGTGTCGAAGGCGGTGTAGATATCCTGAGCCCAACCGCCGCGGTCCGGCACCGACGCCGGCAGCAGCCGCACAATCTGGGCCTTCACATCGGCCTCGCTGCGCTGCGGCTGTTGCGGGTTGCGCGTGGTGGAACAACCGGCCAGTACCAATGAGGTAGTGAGGCACAGGATCAGACGGCTTGAATACATGGGGCTTCCTTGAACGACGACGGGCCGGGCACTGCGGATATCGACAGGTAAGTCTAACCGGGGTTCGCCGACTTGTATGGAGGACAAAAACTACTGAAACGCCCTACTTCTGTTGACGAATAGGTCCGGCTTCTTTTCCTTACAAACCTCTCCAAAGTCCTTCGCCTGATCATTCAGTGCGAGGGACCGCCGATGTACTTCTCCGTAACCACCTTGCCCGATAGGGCTGCCTTTTGATCCCGGTGATTGCCAGGTTTGTCCTGGCCCCCATGGACGCCAAAACGCCGGACGTTGAACACGTCTTGCGTGATTTCAGAACCTGCCTGAATACCTTCGACGACTGGGCTGAAAGCTTTTGGAGCGGTTCGGCACTGGATCTTGAGCAGGTCTTCAAGGTCGGCGACGACGTCGCACTGACCGCTCCGGGTTCGTCCAAGGCGCCCAGCGCCACCGTTGCCATGTGCAAAGCCCAGGGTTCACTGACCCTGGTGCATATGTTCGAAAGCACGCAGTTCGTGCCCATCGGCAATACACCCGTGGCGCTGCAAGCCATTGCAGCAGATGGCAGCCCGGTGGGGCCGCCCATCCATGACACCATCGGCCCCAGCGGCATCCTTGAAGTCCAGGGCTGCACGCGTGATCAGCGTTATCAAGTCACATTCTATCCCGACGTATCCAAGGATCACGTCAAGGCGCTGTATGCGTCTTATCAATCGGTGATCGCGGGGCTCGAGACCCGCCTGCGCGAGGAATGGACGCAGACCTTCAACGCCCGGTGGAGCGACTTTTCAAAGGCCGCGCCTTTGGAACGCAGTGTGATGCAAAGTGTGGCGCTCTCAAGCGGAATCGCCCAAGCCCTCTACAACCTTTGGGACAACATCACACAACTCTGTGACCTGCTGGCGGACATCAAGCCCAACAGCCAGAAGCTGCTGCAATACCTCTCCCAAACTGAACTAGATCAACTACTGAAACTGAGCAGCGAGGTCGTTGCACAGGGCTTGCTCGTGCTCAGCGACGAGCCACTGCTGTTCATTTACCTATCAGCCATGGTCGCCTGGATACGCATGCTGCCGCCGCCTGACATGTATGAGCTGCTGGGTGAAATCACGGGTGAAATACTGATCAACCTGTTTCTGATCTGGGCCACCCGGGGCATGGGCGTGCAGCTTCGGCTGGGAGCCCAGGTATTGGGGCATATCAAATCCGGGCGGGTGCGGGGCTGGCTGGAAACGCTGGCGAATCAGTTGGTGGGGCCACCTCTGGAGCCCCATGCCGAAGCGCTGAAACCGCTGTTGCTGAGCAGTGTGCCGACGCCGATCAAGACGGTGCCGGTTGGGCCGTTGAAAGCTGGCGATCAGTTGGTTTCCAACCCCGTGACGGCAGTGCGGGACAAGGCGACGCAGCGCACCGTACTGGTCAGGCAGGAGACTGTCGACGATGTGCCGTCCTCTGGGAAAAACCTCAATGGGGAGGCTTCGGCATCGGCGGACAAGACCGCCTCCCATGGCTGCCCGGTGTCGATGGTCACCGGCGAGGAGTTGCTGACGCTGACCGATGGCACGCTGGATGGCGTGTTGCCGTTTGAGTGGACGCGGCTGTATCGCACCAGTGCCGTGGAGGTGGATTGTGGGTTGGGGTTTGGCTGGAGTCATGCGCTGGCGCACAGGCTTGTCGTTGATGGCAATTTGGTGGTGTGGACGGATCATGAGAATCGCTGCACTGAGTTTCCGCTGCCCACTGAATCGCGACCCGCAATCACCAACAGCCTGGCCGAAGCGGCGATTTATCTGGGCGCTCTGCCCGATGAGTTAGTGCTGGCCCAGGCATCACGCTTCTACCACTTTCGTGACGGTGTGCTGACCTCCATCAGCGATGCGTACGACAACCGGTTGCGCATTGTGCGGGATAGCTCGGGGCGCATTGAACGCTTGGATAACGGCGTCGGCCGCTCGCTGTTTTTGCGCTATGGGCTTGAGCACATTGTGGCGGTGGACTATCAGGTTCAGCGCGCCAAAGGCCATGAAGCCTTCACTTGGGTGACCGAATACAACGTTGTGTCCTACGCCTATGACGACGCAGGCCGACTGGTGTGTGCGACCAATGCCGTGGGTGAACGTGAGGCTTATCGCTACGACGATCAGCACGTCATCCTTGAGCGGCAGTTGGCCGGTGGCGCGAGTTTCTATTGGGAATGGGAACGTTCCGGCAAGGCGGCGCGCTGTGTCCGGCATTGGGCCAGCTTTTCGCAGATGGACGCGCGTTATGCCTGGGGTGACGACGGTCAGGTCACGGTGTTTAACGCCGACGGCAGCCAGGAAGTCTACGTGCATGACCAGCGCGCACGGCTGGTACAGCGCATCGACCCGGACGGTGCCGAGCATTTCAAATCCTACGACGACAAGGGCCGGCTGACGGTCGAGCAAGACCCATTGGGCGCGGTGACGGCCTATCAGTACGACGATGCCGGACGCTTGGTGGCGATGTTTCCGGGGGAGGACGAACCAACCTCCTACGAGCATGACAACGGCTTCGTACGCGTGGTGCGACGGGGTCAGGCGGTCTGGAAATATGAGCGCAATGACCAGGGCGATGTGACGCGTCGGACGGATCCCGCCGGCCATATCACCGACTACAGCTACAACCAATACGGGCAACTGACAGGCGTCTGGTACCCCGATCACAGCTGTCATCGGCTGGTCTGGAATGAGCGCGGGCAATTGCTGGAGGAGCAACTGCCCAATGGCGCCATCAAGCGTTATCGCTATGACGACGTTGGGCGGCAGGTGGCGCGTGAGGATGAGCACGGCGCGCTGACCCAATACCAGTGGGACAGCGTGGGCCGCCTGGTTCGCGTGGTCTTGCCGGGCGGTGCGTGTCGGGAATACAGCTACAACCCCTACGGAAAAATCACCGCCGAACGCGATGAACTCGGCCACGTCACCCGTTACGAATACGCCGACGGCCTGCACCTGATCAGCCGCCGCCTCAATGCCGACGGCACCCAGGTCAAGTACCGCTACGACAACGTGCGGCTGTTGCTGACTGCGATTGAAAACGAAGCCGGCGAAAACTATCAGCTTGATTACCACCCCAACGGCCTGATCCAGCAAGAAATCGGCTTTGACGGCCAGCGCACGGCGTATGCCTACGACCTCAACGGCAATCTGCTGGAAAAGGCTGAACACGGTGACGATGGTAGTCAGCTGGTTACACGTTATGAGCGCGACCACGCCGGGCGCCTTGTAAGAAAAATCCTCCCCGATGGCGAAGTGGTTGAATATGCCTACGACCGCCAAGGTAACCTGCTCAGTGTCAACGACGGCCACTGGGCGCTGGCCTACGAATACGACGTCCAGAATCGCCTGACCGCCGAGCACCAAGGCTGGGGCACCCTGCGCTACGGCTATGATGCCTGTGGTCAGTTAAAACACCTGCGCCTGCCGGACAACAACCGTCTGGTGTTCAACCATGACAAAGGCGGTCACCTTTCCACGGTTGAACTCAACGGTGCACTGCTCACCTCACACCTGTTTAAAAACGGCCGTGAACACCAACGCCAACAAGGCCAGTTGCTCAGCCACTACCACTACGACGACCAGCACCGCCTGCACGCCCACGCCATCACCCAGCAGGAACACATTCTTTACCAACGCCAATACGACTACGACAAAACCGGCAACCTCACCCGCCTGCTCGACACGCGCAAGGGCCAGCACGACTACCACTACGACCCCCTCGCCCGCCTGACCCGCGCCAACCACTCGCAAGACGTACAGGAACGCTTCGGCCACGACCCGGCGGGCAACCTGCTGATGCAGAACCGCCCCGGCCCGGACATCGTTGCGGGTAATCGCCTGATGATCCAGGGCGATCATCACTATGACTACGACGCCTTCGGCAACCTCATCCGCGAACGACGCGGCAAAGGCCAGCAACTCGTCACCGAATACCGCTACGACTGCCAACACCGTTTGATTGGCCTCACCACACCAAACGGGCAAACCGCACACTATCGCTACGACCCATTTGGGCGGCGCATCAGCAAAACCGTGGATGACACAACCACGGAGTTTTTCTGGCAAGGCGACAAGCTGATTGCCGAGCATCATGCGGAGCGCCATCGCAGTTATCTGTATGAACCCGGCACCTTCCGCCCGCTCGCCCTGCTGGAAGGCTTTGGGCCAAAGGAGACAAAACCCTACCACTACCAACTCGACCACCTCGGCACGCCGCAGGAACTCACCGCCCCCGACGGCGAAATCGTCTGGTCCGCGCACTACCGCGCCTACGGCGAAATCGCCCGCCTTGATGTCGGCAAAATCGACAATCCGTTGCGTTTTCAGGGCCAGTACTGCGACGCAGAAAGCGGGCTGCACTACAACCGTCATCGTTACTACAATCCGGATATTGGTCGATACCTGACGCCGGATCCGGTGAAGCTGGCGGGTGGGATCAATGCGTACCTGTACGTGCCGAATCCTACGGGGTGGGTGGATCCGCTGGGGTTGAGTACGTGTCCTGGTGGGGATGGGTGCGGACCTAGTATAAGTACTAACGACTCATCCTATAAATCAGCCTTGAATGAAAAGCAGCCGTCCCCCCCACTTATCCACGAGGTTGATGCTAGAGCGCTGAATCGGACACACAGCATTGAAGGGAAACGATCAACAAGGAAAGTGGAGGAAATTGCCCGCAGCATGCGAGGCACTGGATACGACAAAAACAATCCCATCGATGTAGTGGAGCATAACCAGCAATACTATATTCTTGATGGTCATCATCGAGCCGCAGCCGCGAGGCAAACACATACGCCAATTACCATACGATTAATCCATGATATAAATGGTCACGAAAGCTCATATAGCAATATCAAAGATATAATAGATGCTTCAAACTCGGTTGGGCACGACAGACTGGAAAAGCCAAGAAGATGAAAAGTCAGAAACTAGAAAATTTGATCACCGAATATTTGGAGCAGGTAAAGAAAGCGACAGATTTACTTGAGCACTCGTTCGGTACCAAAAATATTCTGAGCCTATGGCATGCTAGGAAAATTCCACAACGAGGCAAAGTCAATGATGACGTAACCTATGAGCTACACGGGATTGGCTGCCGAGTACACCTACCTGAAATATGTATCGACTTTGATTACGGTCCTGACGAAAGGGTTGATGGCTTCGATGCTTGGCGGCTTTACATGTACGCATGTGAATTACCACATAAATATGAGAAATATACCGATAAGAAATATTTAGAGCATGAACTCAACGAATATGTAAAAACGGGCAGAGCCAAGAAAATTGAAGGTTCCGTATCAAATTTGTATTTCATACACCCTTAATAAAAAATACAGAACCATTCCATCGAAAAAAAATAATGCTCAAAGACCCATTTCTGAACATCCCATTCGACCCCAGTTTGAAATGGTTCATAGGTGTATTTGATGTTTACGACCGAGAGCAAGATCTTGGGAAGGAGTTGGACAAATACAATCCAAATGAACACGCAGACAGAGAAGAACTCATAAAAAACTACGCATTGAGCTTGGATTACCTTTCCTACAGACATAAATACGCGTTGGTCGAAGCTTTAAAATGCTGCCTGAGCGACAAGTACTACGATTTCCAAAGCTTATTCAAGATTGGTGAAGGTGAAGCAGCCTCATGGCCTAGGTCAGAATGGTACAACCTTGAAAAGCCTAGAGACTTCTTGGCAGACGCTTATCAATTCGCTCGGATTATTTGGATGGAAGACCTCCAAAAAGCCAGCCTCGAAGACCCATCAACTTGGTAAACAAAACAAACCTGTGCGGAGCACCCTCCCCCGCAACAGGCTTGCGCAGTCCCCTTAGATCCCCGCCAACGCCAGGTCCATCGCAAAATACGTAAAAATCAAATCCGCCCCGGCACGCTTGATCGACCCCAGCGTCTCCCGTACCACTCGCGCCTCATCGATCGCCCCGGCTTGTGCGCCGAACTTGATCATCGCGTACTCGCCACTTACCTGGTACGCCGCCACCGGCAGGCGTGAGGCTTCGCGGATGTCGCGGATGATGTCGAGGTAAGCGCCGGCTGGCTTGACCATCAGGGCGTCCGCGCCTTCCTGTTCGTCCAGCAGGGATTCGCGTACCGCTTCGCGGCGGTTCATCGGGTTCATCTGGTAGCTTTTGCGATCGCCTTTGAGCGCGCTGCCGCCCGCTTCGCGGAACGGGCCGTAGAGGGCCGAGGCGAATTTGGTGGAGTAGGCCATGATCGGGATGTGGGTGAAGCCTGCGTCATCCAGGGCGCGGCGGATGGCCTGGACCTGGCCGTCCATCGCCGCCGACGGTGCGATGACGTCGGCACCGGCACGGGCGGCGGCCACGGCTTGCTTGCCGAGGTTGGCCAGGGTAGCGTCGTTATCGACGTGGGCACCGTGCATCACGCCGCAGTGGCCGTGGTCGGTGTATTCACAGAAGCAGGTGTCGGACATCACGATCATTTCCGGCACGGCGTCCTTGATGATCGAGGACATGCGCGAAACCAGGCCACGCTCCTTCCAGGTATCGCTGCCATCGGCATCCAAGTGATGAGACACGCCGAAGGTCATCACCGACTTGATCCCGGCACGCGCAAAGCGCTCGATTTCACCGGCCAGTTTCTTCTCGGGGATCCGCATGACACCCGGCATGCTGGTGATCGGCACGAACTCGTCGATTTCTTCTTCGACGAAAATGGGCAATACCAAGTCGTTAAGGGTGAATTCGGTTTCCTGGAACAATCCGCGTAACTGCTCAGAGCGGCGCAGGCGGCGTGGACGGGCTTGTGGGAACTGGCTGGTCATGGTTTTCCTGGCTGAAGGCTAAAAACAGTAGAAGCAAAATCTTTGGGGCCAAAGCTTATGCCCCGAGGCCCCGGCAGCACAAACGCCAAGGGGCCAACAGTGTATTGCGTGGCGCGTAACAATTTATTGATCTAGAGCTGTACGCGTCCTTCGATACAGCCTGTCACCGCGCCAACGATCCAGATTTCAGCGCCTTGGCGCTCAACGTAAATGCGCCCCGCTCGCCCGATAGCCGTGCCTTGGCTGACCACGTAGCGCTCGGGCGCCAGGCCCTCACCCAGTAACCACTGAGCCACGCCGGCATTCAAACTGCCGGTGGCGGGATCTTCCGGAGCGCCGTCACCGGCGATGAAAGCGCGCACTTCAAATTGCGTGTCTACCCGATCACGTTCAGGGTCACAGGGAGCAATCACACCCACGGCCAGGCCCTGCAGTTGCGCATAGTCCGGTTGCAAGGCCAGTACCTGGTCACGCTCAGCCAGCATCACTGCCATCCATCCCGCCCCATTGTCGACCCACTGACTGCGCACAATCGCCTCCGGGGCCAAACCGAGCCCCAGGCGCACGCGCTCCAACAGAGCGGCTTCAACCAAACCGGAACGCAACAATGGCGGCGCGATAAACGCTAACTCATTGCCTCGACGTCGGATCCGCACCAGGCCGATTTCGCACTCCTGGATGATCTCTTCGCCCTTCGGAAGGCCCCCCGCTTGCAACCATGCATGGCAGCTCCCCAGCGTGGGATGCCCGGCAAACGGCAGCTCAGTGAGGGTGGTGAAAATCCGCACCCGGTAATCGGCCCGCGCATCACGCGGCTCCAGCAAAAAGGTGGTTTCGCTGAGGTTGGTCCAGTTGGCAAAGTCAGCCATCTGCCGATCGGTAAGGCTGTCGGCGCCCAGCACTACCGCCAGTGGGTTACCTTTGAGCGGCACGCCGCTGAATACATCCAATTGCTTGAAATCGAAAGTCCGCATATTCAACTCTTCAGGGCTCAGCCAGGAATGCTCAGGCCACGGATCACCGCCGGACGCGCCACAAACCCGTCCAGCACACGCAATACGTTGGGGAAATCGGCGATTCCCACCAGATCACCCGCCTCGTAGAACCCAATCAGGTTACGAATCCACGGGAAGGTGGCGATGTCGGCAATGCTGTAGTCATCGCCCATGATCCAGGTGCGGCCCAGCAGGCGTTTTTCCAGTACCTCCAGCAACCGCCGAGACTCCGCGACGTAACGGTCACGCGGGCGCTTGTCTTCATAAGCCTGGCCGGCAAACTTGTTGAAAAAACCCACCTGGCCGAACATCGGGCCGATACCGGCCATCTGGAACATCAACCATTGGATCGTTTCATAGCGCGTGGCCGGGTCCTCAGACAGCAGTTGGCTGGTCTTTTCCGCAAGGTAGATCAGGATCGCGCCGGACTCGAACAACGCCAACGGCTGACCGCTCGGACCATTGGGGTCGATGATCGCAGGGATCTTGTTGTTGGGGTTCAGGGACAGGAACTCGGGGGATAGTTGGTCCTGCGTCTCGAAGCTGACCTTGTGCGCTTCATACGGCAAAGCCAGCTCTTCCAGCATGATCGACACTTTGACGCCGTTGGGCGTCGGCAACGAATACAGTTGCAGGCGCTCCGGATGCTGGGCGGGCCATTTGCTGTTGATCGGGAAAGCGGCAAGTGCATTCATCGGAAAATTCCCAGGCTGAAAACCCCCATCATAGTCATCCGGGCCTCGCCCTGCATGGGTCATCATTACGCAACATAGCCAAGCTAGGCTGCCGCGCAGGCGAACCAACGCGCCAAAATGCACTCTTACGTGCGCCAAAACGTTGAAAGCAGACTCGAACTGACAATGACCATTTCACCTTTGCGCCTTGCGCAACGATTCAAACGCTACACCTACCTACTGCCATCATTGCTGTTACTCGGCGGAGCAATCGGCTTGGTCCTCGAATCCCCGCTCATCAATGCCGGGCCGGTGGATGGCGTGCAAACGCTGGTGTTCCTGCGCCATGGTGAAAAGCCTGCCGGCGGCCTGGGTCAGCTCAACTGCCAGGGCCTCAACCGTGCGATGAACCTGGCCAGCGTGTTGCCGGAAAAGTTCGGCAAGGCCAACTATGTGTTTGCCTCCAACCCGACGCGCAATGTCGAGGAAGGTGAGCATGACAATTCCTACAGCTACATTCGTCCATTGATGACCATCGGCCCCAGCGCCATCAAGCTCGGCCTGCCGGTGAATATAAAGTTCTCCGCCAACGACACCAGCGCCCTCGCCGACGAACTGGTGGAAGACAAGTACCACAACTCGATCATCTACACCGCCTGGTCCCATGGCTACCTGCCGGAACTGATCAACAAGGTCGCCAGCGAAGCGGTGGGCTCGAAGTACACCATCGCCCACGACTGGTCCGGCAACGACTACGACACGTTATATGTGCTGACGCTGACCTGGCACAACGGCAAAGCATCGTTGCTGAGCCGCAACTACCAACAGGGCTTGAACAACGGCCAGCAGACCTGCCCGGATGCCACCCAGGTGAGCGCTGACATCTGAGGGCGTATGATGCACCGCTATTGACTCAGCTTCGGATCATCAGCATGCCCAACCTCACGTCTACCCAGCCCGCCCGGGGCTGGTCTTTCTGGTGGAAACCCGCCCTGTTCCTCCTGGTTGCCTGCGTCGGCCTGTACTACGTGAAGTGGTCGCCCTACTACTTCAAGGCATTCGTGGCAGCGGATAACCACAGCATTGGTGCGTCAATCCTCAACGATCAACAAACCGCGCCGCTGATGGCCGCGCTGGCGTATGCGCAGGTGTATTTCCTGGCCATCTGGAAAGCGGCGGTGCTGGCGGTGATTCTCGGCTCGCTTCTGCAAGTGTTGATTCCCCGCGACTGGCTGCTGCGCCTGTTTGGCAAGGCCGGGCTGGGATCGACTGTGCGCGGCGGGCTGTTCGCACTGCCGGGGATGATGTGCAGTTGCTGCGCGGCGCCGGTGGCGGCAGGCATGCGCCGTCAGCAAGTATCGGTGGGAGCGGCGTTGGCGTTCTGGATTGCCAACCCGGTGCTGAACCCGGCCACCCTGGTATTCATGGGCTTTGTGTTGGGCTGGGGTTTTACGGCCTTGCGCCTGGTGGCGGGGATTGTGCTGGTGGTGGGCGTGTCGCTGGTGGCCCAGCGCATTGCGCGACCGGAGCAGGTGCCCGATGCCGCATTGGAGGCGGTTTCAGAGGTCAGCGTCGTCGAATCGCAGCCGTTCCTGAGCCGTTGGCTGCGCACCCTGTGGCAATTGTTCTGGAGCACCATCCCGGTCTATATCCTGGCCGTACTGATCCTGGGCGCAGCGCGAGTGTGGTTGTTCCCCCATGTGGATGGCGCCATGGCCAACAGCCTGCTCTGGCTGGTGCCATTGGCGATTGTCGGCACCTTGTTCGTGATTCCGACCGCCGCCGAGATCCCTATCGTACAAACCATGATGACCCTCGGCATGGGCACCGGCCCGGCAGTGGCCTTGCTGATGACCTTGCCGAGCGTGAGCCTGCCGTCACTGCTGATGCTGCGCAAAGACTTCGATGCACGGGTGCTGGTGACGGTGGCCGGGTTGACCATGTTGGTGGGTGTGGTGTGTGGGTTGATCGGGGCCGTCATTCTCTAGTGACTCTCAGAGGCTGGTGGCATTGCGACAACCGGGGTATCTGTGCCAGGTTGAAACCTGTGGCGAGGGAGCTTGCTCCCGTGGCGGTTTGTCAGCCGACCTGGATGTTAGGTAGATCGCGTACATATCCATTGCTGCGGTAACGGCGGCTTATGGTTCCGCTCTTACAGCGGGTCACTTTTGGAAGAACCCAAAAGTAACCAAAAGGTCCTTGCCCCACCACTCGGCACCTCGCTCAAGCTCGGTGTGCCCGAACACAGGCTTGAATCCGTGGGCCGCCGTCATGGGCCATCCCTGGCCCAAGACGGCTAACCCGGCGTCCTGCCGGGTTACCCACGGATTCAAGCCTGCGTTCGGCCAGCGTGGTTTGACGGGGCGCCTAAGATCAAGATCAAGATCAAGATCAAAAGCAAGATCAGGAGTGCGGCAAGCAGCGAATCTCAGCCGTCATGCGGGCAAGACCGGATAGATTTGATCAGATGCGGATTGTCTGTATCGGCTCAGAAAGATCGACCCAGCCTTTCACGCAGATACTCCACCACTGCGCCCTGCTCTCCCGAAAACTCGATCCGGGCGCCTTTGCTTTGCTTTTGAAAGGCGTACATCGGGTCGTAGTACTCGCGCAGCAACCCTTCGATCCACTCCCGGTGCAGGTCGACTGCACCACTGCGGGCCTGTTCCGCCAAGGCGTCCTGCAGGATCGCCTGTAGCCGTTGGAAGCGTTCACCGCCCAGGCGCTTGTGAATGTTGGCCAGGCTCTGGGTCAGGCGCTCGGCAAAGCGGGCCTGGCCGGTTTCGCCATGCACCTCGATGAATTCTGCGCAGAGTTCGACCACGTAATCACGCAGGATTCGCTCAACACGCCCCTCCACGCTGTCTTCGAGCCAGACCATCGGAAACGTCTGCATGCCTTTGTGCAACGGCAATGGCAGCGCGCAACTGCCGATCATGCGGCTCTCGTCCTCGACCACAAACTGTTCGATACCGACCGCGCGTTTTTTCAGCAGGTCCACCGCCAGGCGATTTTCGAAATCGATGTTGGATGGCTGCGCCGTAGCGCGCTTGCCGAAGCTGGAACCGCGGTGGTTGGCGTGCCCCTCCAGGTCCAGGGCATTGCGCAACTGACCGAGCACTTCGGTTTTGCCGGTGCCCGTCATGCCGCCCAGCAATACAAAATCACATGCGTTCGTTGCCTGTTCCAGGGTGTCCAGCAGGAAGGTGCGCATGGCCTTGTAGCCACCGCCGACGCGTGGATATTCAATACCCGCCTCGGTCTTCAACCACTGCTGCACAATCTGCGAACGCAGCCCACCACGAAAGCAGTACAAGTACCCGTCGGGGTTGGCCTTGGCGAACTGTGCCCACTGCTCGATGCGCTCTGCCTTGATCGCCCCGGACACCAGTTCATGCCCCAGCACAATGGCAGCCTGCTGGCCTTGCTGCTTGTAACAGGTGCCGACCCGTTGACGTTCGTCATCGGTCATCAGCGGCAGGTTGATCACCCCGGGGAACGCGCCCTTAGTGAACTCGATCGGCGCACGGGTATCCATCATTGGCCGGTCATTGAGGAAGATGTCGCGGTAGTCGGTGAAATCAGTCGCCATCAAAACACCTCTACCGCGTGGGTCTGTCGCTCACCCAACGCGCCAATCGGCTCAAGGCTCAAGCCCATTTCGGCGGCCACTGCATGAAATTCGGCGTCGCCCTCCGACGTCACGGCAATCAACAGGCCACCACTGGTCTGCGGGTCACACAGCACACGCTTGTGCAATTCTTGAAGGCGCCCCAGCTTGCTCGCATAACTGTCGAAGTTGCGCAACGTGCCACCGGGCATGCAGCCTTGATCCAGGTAATGCTCGACGCCCGGCAGCAGCGGCACCTTGGCATATTCGATGCGCGCCGTCAGGCCACTGCCGTCGGCCATTTCCACCAAGTGGCCGAGCAGGCCGAATCCGGTGACGTCCGTCATGGCCGTCACGCCGGCCAACTTGCCGAAACGGCTGCCCGGCTTGTTCAGGGTGCACATCCAGTCGCGGGCCACACCCACATCGACCTCGCGTAATTTGCTCTTCTTTTCCGCAGTCGTCAGAACGCCGATGCCCAGCGGCTTGGTCAGATACAACTTGCACCCGGCCGTGGCGGTGTCGTTGCGCTTCATATGGCGCTTTTGCACGATCCCGGTCACGGCCAGGCCAAAGATCGGTTCCGGCGCGTCGATGGAGTGGCCACCGGCCAGCGGGATGCCCGCCGCGTCACATACCGAACGGCCACCGCGGATGACCTCCCGGGCAATCTCCGGTGCCAATACGTTCACCGGCCAGCCGAGAATGGCAATGGCCATCAGCGGGTCGCCGCCCATGGCGTAGATGTCGCTGATGGCATTGGTCGCGGCAATGCGGCCGAAGTCGAAGGGGTCATCGACAATCGGCATGAAGAAATCAGTGGTGGAGACCACGCCCCGCTCGTCGTCGATGGCGTAGACCGCCGCGTCATCGCGCGAAGCATTCCCCACCCACAGGTTGGGGTCGAGATTCTGCGCGCCACTGCCGGCCAGGATCACTTCCAGTACCTGGGGCGAAATCTTGCAGCCGCAACCCGCGCCGTGGCTGTATTGGGTGAGGCGAATAGGCTCGTTCATGGAGGACCTCAAGCTATCAAGTGGGTGGAGTCTACCAGACAGCAAAAGGCCAACTGGGCTCACGGAGCGCAGTTGGCCTTTGCCTATCGAGCCTTACTGCTTGGCAGCCAGCAGGCGTTTGTGGCGATTGCGTCGCGCCATGTTCAACAGTTCGATCACCGCCGAGAACGCCATGGCCGCATATACATAACCTTTTGGCACATGGGCGCCGAAGCCTTCGGCGATCAAGGTCATGCCGATCATGATGAGGAAGCCCAGGGCCAGCATCACCACGGTCGGGTTGTCGTTGATGAACTTGGCCAACGGCTCTGCCGCCACCAGCATCACGATCACCGAGACCACCACGGCAATGATCATGATCGGCAGATGCTCGGTCATGCCCACGGCGGTGATGATGCTGTCGATGGAAAAGACCAAGTCGAGCATCAGGATCTGGCCAATGGCCGCCGCAAAGCCGATGGACACGCCGTTACCGGCGCTGACCTTCTCTTCCGGCTCCGGGTCCATGCTGTGGTGGATTTCAGTGGTCGCCTTCCACACCAGGAACAAGCCACCGGCGATCAGGATCATGTCTTTCCACGAAAATGCCTGGCCGAAGATTTCGATCACCGGCGCCGTCAACTGCACGATGAACGCGATGGTGCTCAACAGGCCCAGGCGCAGGATCAACGCCATGCTGATGCCGATACGACGTGCTTTCGCCCGGTGTTTCTCCGGCAATTTGTTGGTGAGGATCGAGATAAAGATCAGGTTATCGATGCCCAGCACGATTTCCATCACGATCAAGGTAGCCAACGCCACCCAGGCGGTAGGGCTTGCAGCCAGTTGTAAAAGGTAATCCATAGGTCAGTCCTGACGTGGTGAGGCTCGGGAATTAGGTTTCTTTGCTATCGGACTCGGAAGCATTTTCAGCGTCCTTGTCTTTCTTCTCAGGGCTGATCAAGCCCCGGGTTGCCTCACTCAGGGCCTGCTCGGCGGCCTTGTGAGTTTCATCGATGGCTTGCTTGGCCGACTCGGTAGCCTTGCCCATCACTTGCTGCGCACTCTTTTCCACTTGATCACAGCCAACCATTACCAATGAAAGCGCAAGCAACGACGCCGCGCCCAGATAATTGAGTTTCATGATGTATTCCTCTCTTAGAACCAGAGGGACCAAATAGTGGCCCTGCGATAGCGAGGCATTCTATGCAGGCGAACAGTTCAGGAAAATTCGTATTTTTATGACATATACTTCGGATTTAACGAACTATAGACCCCTATGCTCAATTACCGGCAATTGCATTACTTCTGGGTGGTGGCCAAGACCGGCAGCATTGTGCGCGCCTGTGAGCAACTGAACCTCACACCTCAGACCATCAGCGGGCAAATCAGCCTGCTCGAGCAAACATTCGGTGTAGCGCTGTTTCAGCGCGTCGGGCGCCAGTTGGAGCTGACCGAAGCCGGGCGCCGGGCACTGCCGTATGCCGAACAGATGTTCCAGACCGGCAATGAACTGGAGGCAATGTTGCGCGCCCAACCGAATGAGCAGCAGATCCTGTTTCGGGTCGGCGTGGCGGATGTGGTGCCCAAATCGATCGTCTATCGGCTGATCGCGCCGACCATGGAGTTGAGCGAGCCGATTCGGATCACCTGCCGCGAGGATAAACTCGAACGCTTATTGGCTGACCTTGCGATCCAGCGCCTCGACCTGGTGATTTCCGACAGCCCGATGCCTACGCACCTGGATATCAAAGGCTACAGCCAGAAGCTGGGCGAATGCGGCATCAGTTTTTTCGCCACCCAGGCATTAGCTGGCGAATACGCTGGCGACTTCCCACAGTGCTTGCAGGGCGCGCCGCTGTTGATTCCGGGAGCAGAAACCGTGGTGCGCAGCCGTTTGCAGCGCTGGTTTGCCGAGCAGCAGATCCAACCGAAGATCATCGGCGAGTTCGACGACAGTGCCTTGATGCAGGCGTTTGGCCAATCCGGCAGCGGGGTCTTCATCGCGCCAAGCGTGATCGCCGACGAGGTGGTGCGCCAGTACGGCGTGGCGCTGATCGGCCAGACCGTCGCGGTGACCGAGTCGTTTTACGCGATCTCGGTAGAACGCAAGGTCAAGCACCCCGGCATCGTGGCCATTACCGAAGGTGCTCGAAGGGAACTGTTTACCGCCCTGCCCTGAGGCGTCAGACGCTGGCCACGTGCGTTTGTCGGGCGCTCATCAGCCACAACGCCAGCAGGATCGACACCAGAATGAACCCGGACGCCGCAAAGCCCAGGCTGCCCAGGCCCAGGGTGTCGATCACATGCCCGCCGACCATCGCTCCCAGACCGATCCCCAGGTTGGCCCCGGCGATATTCAACGACGCGGCAAACGCGGGAGCATGGGGCGCGGCCTTCATCAAGCGCACATGGCTGACCAGGAACATCGCCGCCTGGGTCACGCCCCACACCGCCATCGCCGTCGCCAGGCCGATCGTGGAGTGAATCGCCGGCACCAGCGCCACCATGCCCGCGATCATGAAACCGCAGAACACCATGGACGCAATCAACGGGTGCCGATCCACCGCCCGCCCGCCCAGGGAATTGCCGATCAAGCCGACCGCACCAAAGCCCATCAGGCACCAGCCTACCAACGTGCCGTCGAACCCGGCCAGGCGCTCAAGGATGTCAGCCAGATAGGTATAGGCGGTGAACATGCCGCTGAACACCAGGATCGACAACAGGATATGGCCCTGCATCAGCGGGCTGCGCAGGATCTTGAACTGCGAGCGCAGCGTCACTTGATCGTTCTTCGGCGCGGTCACCGGCAAATAGAGAAATAGCAGCAGCGCCTTGGCCAACGCCACCACCGCCAGGATGGCAAACGCGGTGCGCCAGCCGAACATGTCCGAAATCAGCGTCCCCACGGGAATACCGAATACCGTGGCGCAGACGATACCGAAGCCGATTTTCTCGATCGCGCGTCCGGCGTATTCCGGGCCGACGATATCCACCGCGGTCTCACTGGCCAAGGCCCAGAACACCGGCAAACCCAGGGCCGGGATCAAGCGTGCCAGCGCCATCATCCAGATATTCGGCGCAAGGGCCGCCACGGTGTTGGCCACGCCGAACATGACCAGGATAGTGATAAACAGGCGCTTGCGTGGGAAGCGGGCGAAGTACGCCGTCAGAAACGGGCCAAAGGCTGCCACGGTAAAAGCGAACAGCGTCACCAGTAGCCCAGCCTGGGACACACTGACGTTCAGGTCGCGGGCAATGGACGGCAACAAACCGACGATGACAAATTCTGTGGTCAGCACGGTAAAACCGGCGGCCGACAGCAGCAGGATGGGAAACAACATGAAAACTCCAGAAACAACGACATCAACGACAGCCCGAAGGGCTCGCTGACGGAGAGGAAAGATGAGAGGCAAGAATCTTAACAGAGTGTGTCCAGGTTTGGCGAAGGCCCTGAAGCGCGGGTGACGCGATGTCGCAGCGCCCGGGGTACCGATGACGACATGCTAGACTTCGCGCCCTCGCGTCCTACAGCCTTTTCTGCGTGCGCCGCTGTACCTTCAAAAAATTAGAGACAAGTGTTTATGACTGCTGCCCCTTCCCTTCTGCAACGACTAGCCCGCGTCAGCCTGGTCACGCAAATCCTCCTCGGCCTGATAGCCGGCATCCTCCTGGCACTCGTTGCGCCTGAGGCGGCCAAGGCCACCGGTTTTATCGGCAAGGTATTTGTCGCCGCGCTCAAAGGCGTAGCGCCGATCCTGGTGTTTGTATTGGTGATGGCGTCGATAGCCAATCATAAACAGGGCCAGCAAACCCATATCAAGCCGATCCTGTTCCTGTACCTGCTCGGCACCTTTGCCGCCGCCGTGGTGGCGGTGATCGGCAGCACGCTGTTCCCCTCGACGCTCGTACTGGCCACCCATGACGCCACGGTCAGCGCTCCGGGCGGAATCGGCGAAGTGTTGCAAAGCCTGCTGCTCAGCGTGGTGGACAACCCGATCAATGCCCTGGCGAACGCCAACTTTATCGGCATCCTGGCCTGGGCCATCGGCCTGGGGGTCGCCATTCGCCATGCCGGTGAGACGACCCGCAAGGTGATCGACGACCTGTCCAACGGCGTGACATTGATGGTGCGCGTGGTGATTCGCTTCGCACCTCTGGGCATCTTCGGTCTCGTGGCATCGACGCTGGCCACCTCGGGCTTCGGCGCCCTGCTCGGCTACGCCCATCTGCTGGGCGTACTGATCGGCTGCATGCTGTTCGTGGCATTGGTGATGAACCCGGCCATCGTGTACTGGAAACTGCGCCGTAATCCTTACCCGCTGGTGTTGATGTGCCTGCGCGAAAGTGGCATCACCGCCTTCTTCACCCGCAGCTCGGCAGCGAACATTCCGGTGAACCTGGCGTTGAGCAAGCGCCTGGGCCTGCATGAAGACACCTACTCGGTGTCGATTCCGCTGGGCGCCACCATCAATATGGCCGGTGCCGCGATTACCATTACGGTGTTGACCCTGGCAGCCGTACACACCCTCGGGATTTCGGTCGACCTGCCTACCGCCGTACTGCTCAGCGTAGTAGCAGCTGTTTGCGCCTGCGGAGCCTCGGGTGTGGCCGGTGGTTCGCTGTTGCTGATTCCCCTGGCGTGCAGCCTGTTCGGCATCCCCAGCGAGATCGCCATGCAGGTGGTTGCTGTCGGGTTCATCATCGGCGTACTTCAGGACTCGGCGGAAACCGCGCTGAACTCGTCCACCGATGTGCTGTTTACCGCTGCCGCTTGCTTGGGCAAGGAAGAGCAATCGGCCTGACCCCCTCCAGGCCGGCTCACTCAGGAACCGGCCTGGCGTTTTCATGCGGCTATCGACGTATCGACGGAAGGTTCAAGGCGATCAGGACGAAACGCTGTCAGCGGTTGCCCGTACATCCGCTGGTTTTTCACATCGTATCGGTACCAATTCCCAGTGGTTTCATCCAGCAGCGCCTGGACCTTCGTGGTTTCGGCCCCGGCGTGAGTGCCTTCCACCACTCCTTTGGGTTTATGTTGGAACACTCGGTCCACACTGCGGTTGGCCGAAACGGCCTTCCAGGAAAGCAACCCTCGACCGAGGGCTGACGTATGAAGTGGTAATCCTTTGCTCACCAGCGCTTTCCCTCCAGCAAACGGATTGGCCGCACTGACCAGTGCGCGAGTGAAGGTACCGGCCTTGCTCAACACGCTGCCGCCAGACTTCAAGACCTTCGTCGCGGCCCCGGCCCCACCTAACGCAAAACCAAAGATATCGACGGCCAGGAACGCCAGGCCTTCACCAACCCTGCCCTCTTTGAAGCTGTGCACGGCCGCCGCGACCGGTATCAGCGCACGCGTGACCGCCTGGATTTTCTCGAACTCGGTGACTTCCGTGTCAAAGGTGGTGGCGCCCCTGGCGGCTGCGAACAGCTCGTCACGCTGGGCTGACTTGAAGTAATAACGCGTAGCGGTTTCGGCAATGAACTGTGACCTTGGCGAGGTGAAGGTTTGAACAGGCGAATCGGACTGTGCTCGTGCTGTTCGTTGAGCGTCATAACCCGAGACCTCAGTCAGTTGGGTGTTGGTTTTCACCCAGGGTATTGATCCTTCTCCCGCGACGCGCTGCCATTGGCCCTGCAGCCCACCCTTGAGCCCCTCCGCCAAGTCCTTTCGATGACGCAATACACCGTTTGTGGGGTCAACTTCGTAAACGCGCTTTTTGCCGTTGTACGTGGACTCTACGAACAACGGGCCATCCTTGGGCTTGTCGAACTTTTCGAAATCCTTGTTGAACAGATAGGAGGGCAGTTCATACGGGCCTGGCGAATGGAGTGGTCGGGTGACTGTCTGCTCGGTGAAAAATTTCAATTCACCCCATTCCAAAACATCCTTATCTGCCTGTGACAGCAGGGACATCTGGTGTTTGACTGTCACTTCTGAGGCCGCTTTGAGAGCGTCGTAATAAGCGCGGATTTGCTCTTCGAACGCCGCGTTGATTTCGTCGGGAAGAAAACGGATATAGCGTGCTACATCGCTGGGGATGGCCGGGTCGGTAGAGTCCCAACTGACAGGTGTATTCGTGAGCGCGATATCGAGTAGTGAATACGGCCCCTTGTAATCCCGCCACTTCTCGGACGGTTCCAGGACCTTTTTTTCGAGATCCACATCCGCGTATTTTTCGGGCAGCCGCTCTTTCATCAACTTGAGCGCAACCGATCGACGGGTCGGTACGGGTGCACGGAAGGCCTCTGAAGCCTGGGCCAGGGTTTCCAGGCGCTCGCTGGCCATTGCGCCAGCGCGCTCGACTTCTGCTGGCGAATAATTGTTATCGTCCCGTTTGGCAATCGCCCCATCCGCCACGGCCCAATGAATCACCCCTTCCCAGCCGGCCAACGCCTCTACCGTTTTTTCATCGGCGCTGATCGGACTGAGATCCTCCTTGATCAATTGCTCATAGGTTTTAGTCGCTGCCAGCCCCGGCGCACGCATATCAGCCTTGGCGACGATGGCCTTCAAACTGACCCAGGCGGGCGAGCCATAAGTCACGTTGTCGGGAACCTCCTTGACCAGCATTTCAGGGGCGTGGCGGGACAGCAGCACGTACGCAGCGATCGCAGCGTTGCGCCCATAGGAACGACTCAGATGGCGGGTCAACCCTTCGACCACAAAAGAGAGCGGCACCCCCCAGTTTTCCCGCCGCGATAAATCGTACCCTCCCACCCGGTTCTTCTTATCCGGGTACAACAGCGCATCCCAGTCAAGACCTACCTGCAAAGCCGAAAGCGTCCACTCTTCAGCCGTACCCGCGCCTTTGAACTTGTCACGCAACGCAATTCCCAGCGCCTGCGCGGAGGGGCTCTGCAACAGCTTTAGCAGCGTTTCACGCGGCTTTTCCAGCTCGGCAGCTGTCCAATCGACCGTTTGTGTCAAGAAACCAAAGGCGTTCTGGCTCAGCTTCAGCTTATGGAACTCGGGCAACTCCAATGCATTGAACGCCACAGCGTCGTAGATAGCCTGACGCTGCTCCTGATCCAATGCAGTGGGCCATGACAGTCCGCCCCCCAGGTCCCCATGGGGCGGTGAATGCTCCACTGGACGACTCAACTCTTTGATCATATTCAACAGTTCACTTTCATTGACTGGCTGGTCCCAACCCTTGCCAGCCATAAACTGCAACAGATTGACGGTCTGCCCCGCCTTCGCCTCATGATTCAGATGGAAATTGGAATCCGGGTCCAACTTGATCTGCTGGCTACCCAAGTACTGAGTAAAAGCCTCTTCACGGTTAAACCGCGCAGGGTGGCCGGTAGGCGATGTACGCCATCGTTCCTGCTGCTGCAAATGTGAAGTTACCCGTACATAAGCATTGACCAACGCGTCGCGAAAATTCGCCAGGTCATTTCTGTTGGCCGTCTGCCGAGTAGACGAAGTACCGGGGGCGGCCGCGCCCTGCGCAGGCTTGGTCGTCGGCGGAGCACTGATGGGGGTCACAGCGCCAAGTTCAAAGGAAGCACTCACCCCGGCCGGGGAGTTGTGGGTGGTCACGATCATTAGGGAGCCTCAAGGTCTCGTTACGCCTGATTGACGTCCTTGAGTAGCCTATTGGCTAAGCTCGGTTGCATGGGGATATGTAACAAGCTGGAGCATGAAAAAGCCCGGTGTGGCGCGTCAATGAACCACCCGGGCTTGAGGCTGCGTCATGCGTTTAGAAGGCGCCCATGTAGTCACGCTTGCCCACTTCAACACCGTTGTGGCGCAGCAAGGCGTAAGCGGTAGTGACGTGGAAGAAGAACTGCGGCAGGCCGTAGGTCAACAGGTAGGACTGGCCGCTGAAGCGCTTCTCTTTCGGCGTGCCTGGACGGGTGATGATCTCGATGCCTTCCTTGCCGTCGATCTGCTCGGGCTTGAGGGTGTCGAGGAAGGCCAGCACCTTGGCGATCAGTGCTTGCAGGTCGGCGAAGGTGGTTTCTTGATCGTCATATTTGGGCACTTCGATCTCGGCCAGGCGGGCGGATACGCCTTTGGCGAAGTCGACGGCGATCTGTACCTGGCGCACCAGCTGGAACATGTCAGGGAACAGACGCGCTTGCAGCAAGGCATTGGGTTCGATGTTCTTGGCGGTTGCGTGGGCTTCGGCTTTGTTCAGCACATCGCTCAGGGCGTTGAGCATTTGCTTGAAGACAGGGACGGAAGCGGCGTACAGGGAAATAGTCATGACAGTCTCACGGTGATGGCAGGGTTTGGAACCAGCAGCGATTATAGACCTGCCCGCCGCTTGTCTTTTATTTTTTCCGGCATAGGCTAGTGGGCTCACTGCATAGGGAAACGCGCGATGACCGCCGAGCATGACACCCAGCCCCCTGAGCCGCGCCTCAATAGCACGGAAATCCGCATCTTGGGCTGCCTGATCGAAAAACAGGCGACCAACCCGGAAACCTACCCCCTGACCCTCAATGCCCTGGTACTGGCCTGCAACCAGAAGACCAGCCGGGAGCCGGTGACCAACCTCAGCCAAGGCCAGGTCGGCCAGAGCCTGCGTGCACTGGAAGGCCAAGGTTATACCCGGCTGGTCATGGGCAGCCGCGCCGATCGCTGGGAACACCGGGTAGACAAGGCACTGGAGCTGGTGCCGGCCCAGGTAATCCTGATCGGGCTGCTGTTTTTGCGCGGGCCACAGACGGTCAATGAACTGCTGACCCGCAGCGGGCGCATGCACGATTTCGAAGATGCCGAGCAGGTCGTGCACCAGTTGGAACGTCTGATTGCACGCGGGCTGGCAGTGCTGGTGCCGCGCCAGGCGGGACAGCGGGAAGATCGGTATACCCATGCGCTGGGCGATCCGGCGGATATCGAGGCGATTATCGCAGCCCGAGGCAATCCGGTGGAGCGTGGCGCCGGGGTTGGCGTGGAGCGGATTGAAGAGCTGGAAGCGCGGATCGCAGCGCTGGAAGAACGACTGGCGCAGTTGGAACAGGCGTAACACCATCAAAATGTGGGAGCGGGCTTGCTCGCGAATGCGGTGTGGCAGTCACAGTTGAGTTAACTGAACCACCGCATTCGCGAGCAAGCCCGCTCCCACATTGGATTTTCGTGGGTTTCAGCCTCGGGCAAAGGCCACTGCCGCCTCAAATTGCGCCTGCGTCGGCCGCACGCCGGTATACAGCACGAACTGCTCCAGCGCTTGGATCGCAATCACTTCCAGCCCGGTGATCACCCGCTTGCCCTTGGCACGTCCACGCACGATCAGCGGCGTTTCGGCGGGGATCGCTACCACATCGAACACAGTTTCCGCAGCATCCACGGCGTCAGCCGCAAAGGCCAACTGATCGGCTTCGGCGCCACCGGTCATGCCGATCGGCGTCACATTGACCAGCATCTGCGGGCGCAAGTCACCCAGCTCGGCCTGCCACGCATACCCGAGGTTTTGCGCCAGCGCGCGGCCTGCCGCTTCGTTGCGCGCCACAATCACGCCATTGGCATAGCCACCGTCACGCAGGGCACTGGCCACGGCCTTGGCCATGCCGCCGCTGCCGCGTAAAGCAAAGGTCGAGTCCTTGGGCACGGCATGCTTTTTCAGCAGTTGTTCGATGGCGATATAGTCGGTGTTATAGGCTTTGAGACGGCCGTCAGTGTTGACGATGGTGTTCAGGGAATCGATGGCCTGCACCGAATCGTCCAGCTCATCCACCAGGGCGATCGCGGCCTCCTTGAACGGCATGGAAACACCGCAACCGCGAATGCCCAGCGCCCGGATACCACCTATCGCGCCGGGCAAATCCTGGCTGCTGAACGCTTTATAGTAGAAATTCAACCCCAACTGTTCATACAGGTGGTTGTGGAACCGCAGGCCAAAATTCCCGGGACGCGCCGACAATGACATACACAGTTGGGTGTCTTTGTTGGGGTGCATCTGCATGGATAACTCCTTTGAGTAAGCAAATCGGTACAGACCTTACACAACCTTTACCTATCGGCCGTGCTGTTTTTCAGAAATACGTTGTCTTAAAAGTATCCCCGCGACAATCCTTGAGTCTATTGATTGCAGACCACAAGCGCAGGGGCTAACCGAGGAATGACCATGATTCGTAAAATCCCCAAAATCGCCTTGCTTGTCGGCGCACTCGCTATGGCAGGCCAAGCCTCCGCCCACGGTGGTGGTTGGGGTGGCCCGGCCGTTCTGGGTGCTTTGGTCGGCGCCGCTGTAGTGGGTTCGGTGGTTGCCAGCCAATCCCAGCCGGTCTACGTGCAGCAGCCGGTTTATGTCCAGCCGCAACCGGTGTATGCCGCTCCGCCGCCGGTCTACTACGCACCGCCACCACCGGTGTATGTGCAAGAACGGGTTTACTACCGCCCGGCGCCGGTCTACTACGGCCCTCCACGTGGCTACTACGGCCCGCCTCACGGTTATTACGGCCGCGGCTGGTAACTTGAACAGGTTCGTCTAAACAGGCCTCGCCCACACGCGGGGCCTTTTTTTGCCTTTGAAGTCTGGATTTATCTTGCCAAGGTCGCAGTGAGGACAATGCTCGGGGGCTCAATCCCACATCATGAGGGTTGAATGTCTTCTTGCTCGATCAAGGTCCGCCCTGTCATGTTTACGTCACGAAACGGACTCACTATCGACCTGTCCAGCCAAGAACAATTAAGGACGACTGACCATGCCCACACAAAACCCGCACCATACCGCCGGCCTCTGCACCTCCAGCAAGGTCTACAGCGCACTGACCGAACTCAAGCACCTGGAAGGCCACCGCACGGCCAAATTCCTGGCGTTGCTGGCGGAAAACCTGGTGCGCAAGGGCCTGCTCAATGAGCAGGAAGTGGTGCTCATGCTGGACCATGTGGTGGATTGACGCCTGGCGTTGATGTCGACTATCGAGCCAGGTGATTTTTGCTGAGCACCCAGCCATCGTAAGGTGACCTCCATAGCGATTGGAGGTCCTTATGCCCACTGTTCAAATCATGTCCGTCATTGGTAGCGCCGTTCCCACCCCACTCCGGGAGCTGGGCCTGCTCGCCTGCTGGTACGTAGTCAGCGATGGCGAGCCCATCAGCGGCCCGCTCATGTCGTTATCCGATGCGCAAAAACAGCTGCAATGCGCATCCAATTTCAGGCTCAACGCCTGAAACCTACGGCAACGGCAGCTTGACCCGAGGTTTGGTTTCTACAAACAGTGCCCAACTGGACATGAACAACGCCGCCACCAACGGGCCGATCACAAACCCGTTCAGGCCGAATACCGACAGGCCGCCCAGGGTCGAGATCAGGATCAGGTAGTCAGGCATTTTCGTGTCCTTGCCCACCAGCACCGGGCGCAGCACGTTGTCCACCATGCCGATGACCAGAACGCCGAACGCAGTCAGCACCACGCCCTGCCAGATCGAACCGCTCAACAGGAAGTAAGCGGCCACCGGGCCCCATACAATCCCCGCGCCCACCGCCGGTAGCAGGGAAAGAAACGCCATCAAGACCGCCCACAGCAACGCGCTGGGAATGTCCAGGAACCAGAAGATCAAACCGCCCAGTGCGCCTTGGGTCACGGCTACCAGTACGTTGCCCTTGACGGTGGCGCGCACCACCCGATTGAACTTGAGTTGCAGGCGACGCTTCTGGGGCTCCGCCAGGGGCACTGCCGTGCGGACTTTACGCACCAGTTCCGGGCCGTCGCGCAGCAGGAAAAACAGCAGATACAGCATGATGAAAAAGCTCACCAGGAAATCAAACGTCCCCTGACCAAAACTGAACGCCTGGGAGGCAAAAAACTGGCTGCCCTGCATCGCGCTCTTGACGATTTTCTCGCGCAAGCCTTCCAGGTTGCCCATGCCGAACCGGTCCAGCAGGTGCTGGAAATACGGCGGCAGTACGTTCTTG
The DNA here is from genome assembly GCF_022836895.1 of Pseudomonas palleroniana. NCBI lineage: Bacteria > Pseudomonadati > Pseudomonadota > Gammaproteobacteria > Pseudomonadales > Pseudomonadaceae > Pseudomonas > Pseudomonas palleroniana. Next base: position 4,619,959 of record NZ_CP092411.1, read on the forward strand.
AACTGCTCGATATACCCGGCGACGTCCAGCTTGCCGCTTTCGACGTTTTTGTAGAGCGTCGCCCCTTCCTGCACCAGCAATACGCTGGTGATGATGACCGGCAAAATGGCGATCACCAGGCACACCGTCAAGGTGGTCAGGGAGGTTAGGTTGCGGTTCCAGCCAAAGCGTTGCTGCAGGCGGCGCTGCATCGGGGCAAAGATGATGCCGAGGATGACCGCCCAGAACACCGCGCCGTAAAACGGCAGCAATATCCAGATGAAGGCGACGGTCACCAGGGCCAGCAACAACAACAGGGTTTTGAATTGCAGGTTGGTCGAGTTCATGTCCGGTCCATGTCAAAAAAGCAGTAGGCCTTCAGCGGCCCTTTTGCTTAGTCCGCAGGCGAACCCGGGAGTGCCATCCCGTCACTCGATAGCCTTGGCCTCATGCAAAAGCGCCTGGATCACTTGTTCCTGAGCCTCATAGTCACCTTCGCCAAAGTGGCTATAGCGCACCTTCCCCTTGGCATCGATCAGGTAATGGGCCGGCCAGAACTGGTTATCGAAACTGCGCCAGATTGCATAGTTGTTATCCAGGGCTACCGGGTAGGTGATGCCCAGCTTGCGCACTTGGTCCCTGACGTTGCCGCTGACCTGTTCATAGGCATATTCCGGAGTGTGTACACCAACGACCACCAAGCCATCAGGTTCGTAGCGTTTCGCCCACTCTTTTACGTAAGGCAGCGCGCGCCGGCAGTTGATGCAGTCGTAAGTCCAGAAATCCACCAGCACGACTTTGCCCTTGAGCGCCTGCAGATCGAGCGGTGGGGAGTTGAGCCATTCGGCCGCCCCCGCCAGCGATGGCATGGCGCCCGGTGGGTCAGCGGGAGTTTCACGGCTGGCCATCACGCTGGAAATCAGCGCAAGCGTCAGCAGCAGGCCGGCGAGCAGAAAGGTGATAGGTCGCATGATCATTACCTGTAGGGTATTCAGAGCCTCCATTGGAACGCCCTGGAGTATCGCGCCTGTGTCGAACCCCCACTGCCGATACACAGCGATACAAAATCAGCAAAGGGCGACCTGGATCAATAAACCCCGGCCCCGGATCCCTTACCTTCGCGACCTTTTGCGACTTGAGCCCATGCCCCCTGTGATCGCCCCCGAACTGCTCGCCCCCGCCGGCACCCTGAAAAACATGCGTTATGCCTTCGCCTACGGTGCCGATGCGGTCTACGCCGGCCAGCCGCGCTACAGCCTGCGGGTGCGCAACAACGAGTTCGACCACGCCAACCTGGCGCTGGGCATTCAGGAAGCCCATGTGCTGGGCAAACGCTTTTACGTCGTGGTCAACATCGCACCGCACAACGCCAAGCTGAAAACCTTCCTCAAAGACCTCGCACCAGTGATCGCCATGGGCCCGGATGCGCTGATCATGTCCGACCCAGGCTTGATCATGCTGGTGCGCCGCCACTTCCCGTCGATGCCGATTCATCTGTCGGTGCAGGCCAATACGGTGAACTGGGCCAGCGTCGAATTCTGGCAACAACAAGGCATCTGCCGCGTGATTCTGTCGCGGGAGTTGTCTCTGGAAGAGATCGGCGAGATCCGCCAGCAAGTGCCGGCCATGGAGCTGGAGGTGTTTGTGCACGGCGCCTTGTGCATGGCCTATTCCGGGCGCTGCCTGCTCTCGGGCTACATGAACAAGCGCGATGCCAACCAGGGCACCTGCACCAACGCCTGCCGCTGGAAGTACCAGGCCACCCCGGCGATGGAAAACGCCACGGGCGAGATCGTCCAGCAGTATCAGCCGGAGCCGACCCTGGGGATTGGCGCGCCGACCGACCAGGTCTTCCTGCTGCAAGAGGCCAACCGCCCCGATGAGCAGATGCCCGCCTTCGAGGACGAGCACGGCACGTACATCATGAACGCCAAGGACCTGCGCGCCGTGCAGCATGTGGAGCGCCTGACGCAGATGGGCGTGCACTCGCTGAAGATCGAAGGCCGCACCAAGTCCCACTTCTACTGCGCACGCACCACCCAGGTGTATCGCCAGGCCATCGATGATGCGGTGGCCGGGCGCGCCTTCGACCGCAACCTGATGACCGACCTCGAATCCCTGGCCCAGCGCGGTTACACCGAAGGCTTCCTGCGCCGCCATGTGCATGACGAATACCAGAACTACCAGAACGGCAGTTCAGTGTCCGAACGCCAGCAGTTTGTCGGCGAACTGACCGGCGAGCGCCGTAGCGGCTGGGCCGAGGTCAAGGTCAAGAACCGCTTTGCCGTGGGCGATCACCTGGAGTTGATGACCCCCGCCGGCAACTTCCACTTTGACCTGAACACTTTGCACAATGCCAAAGGCGAAGCCCTTGAGGTGGCGCCGGGGGACGGACACACGGTGTATGTGCCACTGCCGGCCGACATGGACGTGCACTTTGGCTTGTTGATGCGCGATCTCTAGATCCTGAACTGCCCCACCAATTGCCCCAGGCGTTGCCCCAGGTCCGCCAGACTGCGCGAGGTCTGGGCGCCCTGCTGGGTTTCATCGGCCACAGTGTCCACCGCCACGGCAATCTGATGCACGCTGCGGTTGATCTCCTCGGCCACGGCGGTCTGCTCCTCGGCGGCGCTGGCGATCTGGGCGTTCATCGAATTGATGGTGCCGATCAGTTGCGCCATGGTGTCCAGTGAGGCTCCGGCTTCGTTGGCCTGGGCCGAGGTGCCGTCACCCGCGTCGCTGGACCGGCGCATGGCGTCCACGGCGGCAACGGTGCCTTTTTGCAGGCGGTCGATCATGCCCTGGATTTCCTGAGTGCTGGTTTGGGTGCGACTGGCCAGGGCACGCACTTCGTCGGCCACCACCGCAAACCCTCGCCCGGCCTCCCCGGCCCGCGCGGCTTCGATCGCCGCGTTGAGGGCCAGCAGGTTGGTTTGTTCGGCAATCGAGCGGATCACACTCAGCACACTCACAATCGACGACACATCCTGCTGCAGGCTGTCGAGGGACACGCCACTGCTGCGGATATCGTTCACCAGCGCGTGGATCTGCGCGATGCTGCCGTCGACCACACGCTTGGCCGCGTGCCCTTCGGCATCGGTCTGTTGCGCAGCGACGGCAGCCCCCTGAGCACTGCGCGCAACTTCCTGGGCCGCAGAGGACATCTGGTTGATGGCAGTGGCGACCTGATCGGTCTCATGGCGTTGGCGCTCCATGGCCTGTTCGGAGCGCTGCGCTTGATCGGACACCTGGCTGACCAGGCCGGTCAGTTGGCTGGTCATCTCGGTGATCTGGCGCACCAGGCTGTGAATCTTGTCGACAAAACGATTGAACGCGACGGCAAGATCGCCCAACTCATCCTGGCTGGTGATCGCCAGGCGGCGGGTCAAATCGCCTTCGCCGGCGGCGATGTCGTCCAGGTTGGCTTTCATCAGGCCCAGCGGACGCAGGATGGTATTGGCGACTATCATGCCCACGGCGGCAATCACCAGCAGCACCACCACGGCCACACCGAGGATGCTCAGCAGCACGCCCTCCATGCGTTTCTCGACCTTGGCCTCGACCACTGCCACTTGGGCTTCGATGCCATCGAGGTTGACCGAGGTACCAATCACCATGTCCCACTTCGGCAAGTACTCGGTATAGCCGAGCTTAGGCACCAACTCGGTCTGGCCGGGCTGGGTCGAGCTGTATTGCAGGTAGTGGGTGCCGTCCTTGCCGACCTTGACCAGGTCGCGGTTGACGTAGACGCCGTTGGGGTCGCGGTTGTCCTTGAAGCTCTTGCCTACGCCATCGGGGCTGTTGCCCTTGAACAGGCGGATGGTCTCGGAGTCGTAGCCGAAGAAGTAGCCATCCTTGCCGTAGCTGGTACTGGACAGCAGCTTGACCACCTCGGCCCGCGCCGCCGTGTCGCCGGTGGCGGCCGCGTCGTAGAGCGGCTTGATGGTGGTCATGGCCACTTCCACGTAACTGCGCAGCGTCGTCTTGGCGTCGTTGAGCAGGCGCTGGCGGGTTTCGTCCACCTCGTTGCGCGCCTGCCCCTGCAGGATCCACACCGTGGTCAGGCTGATGACCACGGCAAACAGCAATACCGGCACGACGGCCAGGGCCAGGACTTTGGCCTTCAAACTCAGACGCATGGCTTTTCTCTCTTATTCGTGGCGACTTGAGAAGTTAACGGCCAATTGTCCGATTTCTGTAGGACAACCCTGTCAGAGGGTCATCGCGGCAATCCAGCCAAACGCCAACAACGGAATATTGTAGTGCAGGAACGTGGGCACCACGGTGTCCCAGATATGGTGATGCTGGCCGTCAATGTTCAGGCCGGAGGTCGGGCCGAGGGTGGAGTCCGACGCCGGCGACCCGGCATCACCCAAGGCCCCCGCCGTACCGACGATGCACACGATAGCCAACGGGCTGAAGCCCAGTTGCACGCACAGCGGCACGAAAATCGCGGCGAGGATCGGCACCGTGGAGAACGACGAACCGATCCCCATGGTCACCAGCAGGCCCACCAGCAACATCAGCAACGCGCCCACACCCCGGCTATGGCCGATGAACGCCGCCGACGCTTCCACCAGCGAGCGCACGTCGCCGGTGGCCTTGAGCACTTCGGCAAAACCCGACGAAGCGATCATGATGAAGCCAATCATCGCCATCATCTTCATGCCTTCGGTGAACAGGTCGTCGGTCTCGCGCCAGCGCACGATGCCGGACACCGAGAAGATCAGGAACCCGGCCAGGGCGCCGATGATCATCGAGTCCAGCCACAATTGGATGATGAATGCCGCAGCGATCGCCAGCCCGGCCACCAGCAGGGTCAACGGGTTGTATTGCACCGCCACTTGCTCGACCCGCTCGATTTTCTCCAGGTCATACACACGCTTTTTGCGGTAGCTGATGAACACCGCCACCAACAGGCCGACTACCATGCCCAGCGCCGGCAAGCCCATGGCGTGGGTAACGTTGACCTGACTGATGTCTACGCCGCTCTTGGCGACGTTGGCCAGCAGGATCTGGTTGAGGAAGATGTTGCCGAAGCCTACCGGCAGGAACATGTAGGGCGTGATCAGGCCGAAAGTCATCACGCAGGCGATCAGGCGGCGGTCCAGTTGCAATTTGGTCAGCACGTACAACAGCGGCGGGACCAACAGCGGGATAAAGGCAATATGAATGGGCAGGATATTCTGCGAGGCAATCGCGACGCTCCACAGCAGGCCGATCAACAACCATTTGACGTGATTGCCGCCCGTCGCTTCCTGGCGATCCACCAGCAGCAACGCTTTGTCCGCCAGGGCGTGGGCCAGACCGGATTTGGCAATCGCCACAGCGAAAGCGCCGAGCAAAGCGTAAGACAAAGCCACGGTTGCACCGCCGCCCAAACCACCGTTAAACGCTTTGAGCGTGGCTTCGATACCCAGGCCACCGGTCAAGCCGCCCACCAGCGCACCGACAATAATGGCGATGACCACATGCACGCGGGACAGGCTGAGCACCAGCATGGTGCCGACCGCGGCGATTACTGCGTTAATCATGGTTACCTCAAGACAGAAAACAGAAGAACAGGCATACGTCGCCCAGGCGGCCATGGAACAGGGTGGCCGGCGTGCAGGCTGAGGAGGTCTTATTAGAGGGCGGGCACTTTGCAGCAGGTGGGCGGGCATGTCAAAAAACCCGGGCAAGTCCTAATGCCAGTCAGTTAAAAGAACCTGCCGCGACCAAACGCTGTGTTCTACATCCACCATTTAACTGACTGGCATTACGGCAAGCCCGGGCCCCGCAAATAAAGAAATCAGACGTGCCGCCGATAACGGGTCTCTATGTGTTTTCAGGTAAGGATGTCCCGATGTCGCTCAGACAGCTCTCCATTCAATGGAAAATCACCCTGCTCGCCGGCCTTTGCCTGCTGGGGATCGTGACCCTTCTGGTGGGTTTGTCGCTGTATCGCATGGCGCAGAGTTCCGAGCAGGTCAAAGCGTCCAGCATGCAGATGCTTGATGCAGCCGCCCAGACGCGCATCGAAGCGCAGGGTGAAGGGCAGGCATTGGGCATTCGCCAGCAGTTCATGGACGCCTACCAGTACGGCCATGGCTTTTCCCGCCAAGTGCTGTTTCTGCGCGAACAGGCTGAAAAGCGCTTTCTCGATGCCTTCGACACCCGCGAAGACCTGACTCGCCAGGTCAAGGCCGCGTTGCAGGCCAACCCGGACCTGCTCGGTTTGTCCCTGGTGTTCGAAGCGAATGCGCTGGACGGCAAGGACGAGCTGTTCGCCAATCAGAAAGAACTGGGCAGTAACGAAAAAGGCCGCTTTGCCCTGTACTGGTCGCAACCCACGCCGGGCAAACTGACCTCGATGTCACTGCCCGAAAGCGACATGGCCGATACCAGCGTCGGCCCCAGCGGCGAAAAAGCCAACGCCTGGTTCACCTGCCCACGCACAACCCTCAAACCCTGCGTGATCGAACCGTATTTTTATGTGATCGACGGGCAGAACGTGCTGATGACCAGTATCGTGTTCCCGTTGATCGTCAACGGCAAAGTCATCGCCTCGCTGTCGGTGGACATCAACCTCAACAGCTTGCAGGCCGTCAGCCAACAGGCGAGCCAGAAGCTGTATGACGGCCAGACCCAGGTCAGCATCCTCAGCCCGACCGGCTTGCTTGCCGGTTACAGCCCGGACGCGAGCAAACTCAGCCAGCGCCTGGACCAGGTCGACACTGCCAGCGGCGCGCAGTTGATCAGCGCCCTCGCCGGCAGCACGCAAACCCGCAGCCTGCGCACCGGCCAGCAACTCAAGGTATTGGCGCCGTTTACACCGATCCCGGGGGGCAAGCCTTGGGGCGTGTTGCTCGACGTACCGGAGAAAGTCCTGGTCGCGCCTGCCGAAGCCCTGAAAGCGCAACTGGATGCCGACAATGCCAAGGGCACCCTGCTGGAACTGAGCCTGGGCCTGTTGGCTGCGGTGGTGGGCCTGGCGCTGGTGTGGCTGATGGCGCGCAGCGTGACCCGTCCGATTCTCGGTGTGGCGCACATGCTCGAAGACATCGCCAGTGGCGAAGGCGACCTGACCCGCCGCCTGGCCTACGACAAAAAAGATGAGCTGGGCCAACTGGCCGGCTGGTTCAACCGCTTCCTCGACAAGCTGCAGCCGATCATTGCCGAAGTGAAACGCTCAGTGCAGGACGCCCGTGGCACCGCCGACCAATCCGCCGCGATCGCCACTGAAACCAGCGCCGGTATGGAACAGCAATACCGCCAGGTGGATCAGGTCGCCACCGCCTCCCATGAAATGAGCGCCACCGCCCAGGATGTCGCCCGCAGCGCGGCCCAAGCCGCCCAGGCCGCACGCGATGCCGACCAGGCTACGCGTGAAGGCTTGACGGTGATCGACCGTACCACCAGCAACATCGGTGCGCTGGCCGCCGACATGAGCACCGCCATGGCCCAAGTCGAGGGCCTGGCAGCCAACAGCGAACAAATCGGTTCGGTGCTGGAAGTGATCCGTGGCATCGCCGAGCAGACCAACCTGCTGGCACTCAACGCCGCCATCGAAGCGGCCCGGGCCGGTGAAGCTGGGCGTGGATTTGCCGTGGTTGCCGACGAGGTGCGTAACCTGGCGCGACGTACCCAGGAGTCGGTGGAGGAAACCCGCCTAGTGATCGAGCAATTGCAAAGCGGCACCACCGAGGTGGTCGGCGCCATGGGCAACAGCCATCGCCAGGCTCAGGGCAGTGTCGAACAGGTCGGCCAAGCGGTGACGGCCTTGCGCCAGATTGGTGACGCAGTCACCGTAATCAGCGACATGAACCTGCAAATCGCCAGCGCTGCCGAGGAACAAAGCGCGGTGGCTGAAGAGATCAATAGTAATGTGGCGACGATTCGGGATGTGACCGAGTCGTTGTCGGAGCAGGCCAATGAGTCGGCGCGGGTCAGCCAGGCGTTGAACAGCCTGGCGAATCAACAGCAGGGGCTGATGGATCAATTCAGGGTCTGAACACCGCAGAAGATTCAATATGGAGGGCGCTGCGTCAGCTCTGGCGTTTGGGGAGTTCGACCAGCACCTTCAGGCCTCCCAGCCGGCTCTCCTGCAACTGCAAGACCCCGCCCCACACCTCGACGATATCGCGCACGATCCCCAACCCAAGGCCATGGCCGTCGATCTGCTCATCCAGGCGCGTGCCGCGGCTGAGCACCTTGTCGCGGTCGGTCTCGGGAATACCGGGGCCGTCGTCTTCCACGGCCAACCGATAGGTCTGCGTCGTTTCGCCGATGCTCAGGCAGACTTCGGCGTCTGCCCATTTACAGGCGTTGTCCAACAGGTTGCCGAGCAGTTCCAGCAGATCTTCGCGGTCCCAGGGTAATTGCAGCCCGGGCGACACCTGATAGCTCAAGTCCAGATGTTCACCGTGGATCATGTTGAGCGTGGCCAACAGGCTGGGCAGTTCTTTTTCACAGTCAAACAATGCGCCGGGCAGGGTTTCACCGGCCAGGCGTGCGCGGTTGAGTTCACGATTGAGGCGTTGCTGCACTTGCTCAAGCTGCTCACGCAACAACTTGCTCAGGTGCGGATGGTCCTTGAGCGGCTCGCTGGACGCTGCGCTCAATAACACGGCCAGCGGGGTCTTCAAGGCATGACCGAGGTTGCCCAGGGCGTTGCGTGAACGCTTGAGGCTGTCTTCAGTGTGGGCCAGCAGGTGGTTGATCTGCGCCACCAGCGGCTCCAGCTCCAGCGGCACCTGGGTATCGAGCTGCGAGCGTTGGCCTTGTTGTAACTGGGCGATCTGTTCGCGGGCGGTCTCCAACGGGCGCAACGCACGACGTACGGTCACCCGTTGCAGGATCAACACCAGCAACAACGCCGCCAACCCCAGCACCAGGCCGATCTGCCGCATCAGGCGAAAGCTTTCCCGCACAGGTGTGTAGTCCTGGGCCACGCTGATGGAAATCGACTGCCCAAAACGTTTGTAGTCCGAACGCAATACCAGCAGTTGCTGGCCCTCCGGCCCCAATTGCAGGTTACCTTTGAGACCGGTCTGCGGCAGGCGCGGCAGCTCCTGGTCCCACAGCGAGCGGGAACGCCAGTGAACATCGGCAAAATCAATCCGAAAGTAATGCCCGGAAAACGGTCGCTGATAAGCCGGTGACAAACGGTGCTCATCGAGTTGCACGCCATCGGCCCCCCGCACCAGCGCAACCAGCAGGTTCTCGCTATCGTTGCGCAGCCCCGCCTCCAGGTAGCGTTGCAACCCGGCTTCGAATAACCACAGGCTGGTCTGCGCCAGCACCACGCCGACGACCACCATCACACTGACCAGGCCCAGGCTCAGGCGCCGCTGAATGGACTTCATGCAGGGCTGGCGCCAAACCGGTAACCCTGGCCGCGCCGGGTTTCGATCACACTGCGGCCCAACTTGCGGCGCAGATGGTTGACGTGGACTTCCAGCACATTGGAATCGCGCTCGCTCTCGCCGTCGTATAAATGTTCAGCCAAGTGGCTTTTCGACAGGATCTGCTGGGGGTGCAGCATGAAGTAGCGCAGCAGGCGAAACTCGGCGGCGGTCAGCTGGATCTCGTCACCATCGCGCAGCACACACTGGCGCCCCTCATCCAGGTGCAGACCCGCGGCCTGCAAAGTCGGCTGGTTGGCCTGGCCGTGGGAACGGCGCAACAGTGACTGGATGCGCAGGAACAACTCTTCAGGATGAAAGGGTTTGGCGAGGTAATCATCCGCGCCGGCCTTGAGCCCTTCGATGCGCTCGGCCCAGGAATCGCGAGCGGTCAGAATCAGCACCGGCGTGACCAATGACGCCGCACGCCATTGCGCCAGGACTTCAAGCCCGGGCAGGCCGGGTAAGCCAAGATCCAGAATGATCAGGTCATAGGGCTCGCTGCTGCCCTGATAGGCTGCATCACGGCCATCGGCCAGCCAGTCGACGGCGTAGCCCTGGCGTTGCAGGCCGGCCAGCAGCTCATCGGCGAGGGGAACGTTGTCTTCCACCAGAAGCAGGCGCATCAGTCGTCTTCCTTATCTTTGAGCAGCGCGCCGGTGCTCGCGTCGAGCTCGATTTCGCGCACGACTCCCTCCACCGTCAACAACTCGATTTCGTAGATATAGGGCACCGGGCGGTCCTTGTGCTCCTCAAGCTCGGCATCGAGCAACTTGGCACCGGGGTAGCGTTCCAGCGCCGGGCCCAGCAGGTGCTCCAGAGGGGCGATGACGCCCTTCTGACGCAGACGCAAGGCTTCGTCCGGGCCGAGGTCGTGGGCCGTCAGGTGGGAGCTGGTCAATAGCAACACCAATGCCATTGGACCGCCCCCCCGTAGATTTACCTTCATTGCGTATCCTGTTGTTCCTTGAGGTCACCACGTTAACCGTCGCAACTTAACTGAAACTGAATTGCCACCATGGCAATTTTCATCGATCAGCGGCCCCATCGCCAGGCCAGATTTCCTATACTGCCCGCTCGCTTCAAAAGAGACCGGTATGACAGCCATCCACATCAAGTTTCCCGCCTTGACCCTCAAGGCCGGCCAGCGCGCCTTGGCGCGTATTCGCGAACAGGGCCTGAAGCCCGCCGATGTCGGCATCCTACCCGGTGCGGCCGGTGGCCCCAAGGCCTTGGGGATTCAAGGCCTGGACCTGGCGCTGTTCGGCGACTGGCTGCCTCGCGCCCCCCGTGAGCGCGCGCTGATCGGCGCCTCCATCGGTTCCTGGCGATTTGCCAGTGCCTGCCTGCCCGACCCGGTACAAGGCCTGCTCGACCTCGGTCGCCTGTACAACGAACAGAGCTTCGCTAAAGGCGTGACCATGGCCGAGGTCACCCAAAGCTGCCGGCGCATGCTCGATGACTTGCTGGCCGGCCGTGATGCACAGGTGCTGGCCACTCCTCACTATCGCCTGAACATCATGGTGGTCAAGAGCCATGGCCTGCTCGCCGATGACCATCGCGGGCGCCTGGGCCTGGGCCTGACTTCGGTGATTGCCGATAACTTGCGCGGTCGTGCACGGTTGTCGCGGCATTTTGAACGGTTGATCATTCACGACCCACGCCAGGCGCCACCGTTGCATCCGTTGACGGATTTCCCATCGCGTTTCCTGCAACTGGAGCTGGGCAACCTGCGCCAGGCCTTGCTGGCCTCAGGCTCCATTCCCATGGTGATGCAAGGCATACGCGACCTGCCCGGCGCCGGCCACGGCACCTACCGCGACGGCGGCTTGCTGGACTACCACCTCGACCTGCCCTACCACGGCGACGACATCGTGCTGTATCCGCACTTTACCGACCGGGTCATCCCTGGCTGGTTTGACAAGGGCCTGCCGTGGCGGCGCAGCAATCAGCAGGGTTTGCAGGATGTGTTGCTGCTGGCACCGTCCAAGGACTACCTGGCCCGCCTGCCCCACGGCAAGCTGCCGGACCGCAGCGACTTCAAGCGCTTCATGGGCGATGACCCGAGCCGCAACAAGTACTGGCAAACGGCAATGAGCGAAAGCCGGCGGTTGGGCGATGAGTTCCTGGAACTGGTCGATAAGGGCGGCCTGGGCGAACGCTTGCAGGCGCTTTGACCGAGCGGTATGCGCGGCGAGGGATCAAACTGTTAAACTCGCCGCCTGCCAGATACCTGACCGAGCTGAAAACACTGTGGAAATCTTCAAGGAATTTACTTTCGAATCCGCCCACCGCCTGCCCCACGTACCGGAAGGCCATAAATGCGGGCGCCTGCATGGGCATTCGTTCAAGGTGGCCATCCACCTGAGCGGCGACCTCGACCCTCATACCGGCTGGATTCGCGACTTTTCGGAGATCAAGGCGATTTTCAAGCCGCTCTACGAACGTCTCGACCATAACTACCTCAATGACATTCCCGGCCTGGAAAACCCCACCAGTGAAGTACTGGCCAAGTGGATCTGGAACGAGTTGAAACCGCTGTTGCCGGAACTAAGCGCGATCCGCATCCACGAGACGTGCACCAGCGGCTGCATCTATCGCGGCGAATAGACCGGCGATGTAAAGAAACCACCCTTGCGGTGGTTTTTTTATACCCCGCGTAGCACCCTTCAACCGGCAAAGCCCTTTGCAGAACAAAGGAGACCCCATGGAAAACACTTGGCTGGCCCAGGCCAAACGCTTGCAAGCGTTGGCGTCCACCGGGCTCCATTTTTGCACCGACGACTTCGAGCGTGAGCGCCTGGAGGAAATCGCCGAGATTGCCCACAGCATGCTCGCGCAATTGGGCAGTGTGCCGCTGGAACGCATCACTGGGCTGGTGCCGGACTTTGCGAAGCGCTACTCCACGCCGATGATCGATGTGCGGGGTGCGGTGATCGAGGGCGAACGGATTCTGCTGGTGAAAGAGCTGACCGATGGCTGCTGGGCGCTGCCCGGGGGTTATGCCGATATCGGCTTGTCGGCGGCCGAGAATATCGTCAAGGAAATTCGCGAAGAGGCCGGTCTGAGCGTCACCGCACGGGCCCTGTACAGCGTCACCCACAAGGCCAAGGGCTTGTATCGACCGGACGTGCGGGACTTCTACAAGCTGTATTTCCTTTGCGAACGGGTGGATCAGCTCGCGCCCGCGGCGGGGTTCGAAACCACGGACGTGGGCTTTTTCAGCCTGGATGACCTGCCGCCCCTGTCCCGTGGGCGCACCATCGAAAGTGATCTTGAGGCGGCTTTTGCGTTTCATCGTGGCGAGACCACACACACGCTGTTCGACTGATCCAATTTGTATCATCGCTGCACTGCTTTCGTGCCCGACAAGGCACCGCACGCCCCTCCCAGTGTTCTGCTGCTATTTGACGACACAGACCGTTTGCGGTCGTTCGCCGGTCACCACTACTGATTTGGCACGCACGGTGCAACAGACCTGCGTCATTCATTCAGGGAGCAAGGCACATGACGCAGCAAGAACCGGGCAACGATTACCCCCTCAGCGAAGTCCCCTTGCATGCGCGCAAGGGCCTGGCTTCCACCGCCATGGTGCTGCTGGGCTTTACCTTTTTTACTGCAACCATGTTCGCCGGCGGCAAGCTGGGCGTGGCGTTCAGCTTTATCGACATGCTCGGCGTCGTGGCATTGGGTAACTTGCTGTTGGGCATTTACGCTGCGGGGCTGGGTTACATCGCCTTCAAGAGTGGCCTGAATTCGGTACTGATGGGGCGCTTCTGCTTCGGCGAAGTGGGCAGCAAACTCAGCGACCTGATCCTCGGTTTTACCCAGATCGGCTGGTACGCCTGGGGGACAGCCACCGCCGCCGTGGTGCTGGGTAAATATCTCGAGTTGAGCCAAGGCAGCGTATTGGCCTTGATGGTGTTGTTCGGCCTGGTATTTTGTGCCACCGCCTATGTGGGTTATCGCGGGTTGGAGATTCTGTCCTACATCGCGGTGCCGGCCATGGGCATTCTATTGTTTCTATCCATGTGGGTCGCAACCGTGAAAGTGGGTGGCTTGAATGGCCTGTTGGCGGTGGTGCCGACCGCACAACTGGACCTGTCCACGGCCGTCACCCTGGTGTTCGGCACCTTTGTCAGCGGCGCAACCCAGGCCACCAACTGGACCCGGTTCTCGCGTTCGGCCAAGGTTGCGGTGCTGGCCAGCCTGATCGGATTCTTTATCGGGAATGGCTTGATGGTATTGATCGGCGCTTACGGCGCCATCGTTTATCAACAGCCCGATGTGGTGGAAGTGTTGCTGCTGCAAGGTTTCGCCATGGCCGCGATGGCAATGTTGCTGCTCAACATCTGGAGCACCCAGGACAACACCATCTACAACTTTGCCGTGGCCGGTTGCAACTTGCTGCGCACCCGGCGTCGCAAGAGCGTCACCCTTGCAGGCGCGGTGATCGGCACCCTGCTGGCGTTGCTCGGCATGTACGACATGCTGGTGCCTTACCTGATCCTGCTGGGCACGGTGATACCGCCGATTGGCGGGGTGATCATGGCGGACTTCTTTTACCGTTATCGCGGGCAATACCCGCGCCTGGCCGAGGTACAGCTGCCGGCTTTCAACTGGCCGGGCTTGATCGCCTATGCCGTCGGTACCGTGCTGGCATTCAACTCCCCCTGGGTCGCGCCACTGGTAGGCATCGTCGCGGCATCGCTGACTTACATCGCGCTCACTGCCGCACTGCGCGCACGAGTCCCCTTGGCTGACGCTCCGGCATGAATCCGGCCGGGAATGCTAACCTTGGAGCCGCCCAGCGCTGTCTGCCTGATTGTTTTTAGCCAAGAGGAACTTGCCCATGCATGTCATCAATGCCCGCCTGCGCAACCGTGAAGGCCTGCACGATCTGCACCTGGAACACGGCCGGATCGCCAGCATCACCGCGCAAACGGCGGCGCCCATTTTATCGCCCGGCGACTTGGATGCCGCCGGTAACCTGGTGACCCCCCCATTCGTCGAACCGCACATTCATCTGGACGCAACCCTTACCGCCGGTGAGCCGCGCTGGAACATGAGCGGTACCTTGTTCGAAGGTATCGAGTGCTGGGGCGAACGCAAAGCCACCATCACTCATGAAGACACCAAGGCCCGCGCCACAAAAACCATCGAGGCCCTCGCGGCCCATGGCATTCAGCATGTGCGCACGCACGTCGATGTCACCGACCCCGACCTCACCGCGTTGAAAGCCATGCTGGAGGTGCGCGAAGCAACCACGCACCTGATTGATCTGCAGATCGTCGCGTTTCCCCAGGAAGGCATCGAGTCGTTCCGCAATGGCCGGGCCTTGATGGAGGAAGCCATTCGCCTGGGCGCCGATGTCATCGGTGGCATCCCCCACTTTGAATACACTCGCGACCAAGGCGTCAGTTCGGTGAAGTTCCTCATGGACCTGGCCGAACGCACCGGTTGCCTGGTGGACGTACACTGCGACGAAACCGACGACCCGCATTCACGCTTCCTCGAAGTACTCGCCGAAGAAGCCCGCAGCCGCGACATGGGCGCCCGCGTCACCGCCAGCCACACCACGGCCATGGGCTCCTACGACAACGCTTACTGCGCCAAACTGTTTCGCCTGCTGGGACACTCCGGTATCAGCTTTGTGTCGTGCCCGACCGAAAGTATCCACCTGCAGGGCCGCTTCGACAGTTTTCCGAAACGGCGCGGCGTCACGCGCGTCAACGAATTGCTCGAAGCTGGTATGAACGTCTGTTTTGGCCAGGACTCCATCGTCGACCCCTGGTACCCATTGGGTAATGGCAACATCCTGCGTGTACTCGAAGCCGGTTTGCACATCTGCCATATGCTCGGTTACCGCAACCTGCAATCGGCCCTCGACCTGGTGACCGACAACAGCGCCAAGGCCATGGCCCTCGGGGACCGCTACGGGCTGGAGCCCGGTCGACCAGCGAATCTGTTGATCCTCTCGGCCAACAGTGACTATGAGGTGATCCGCAGTCAGGGCCTGCCGTTGTACTCGATCCGCAACGGTAAAGTGCTGATGAAGCGGCAACCGGCACAGGTGGAGTTTGCGCACACGCCAGGCTAGACGATCGAGTCGATGTCCAGTATTTGCGCCCTCACCCGATCATTGAGCGTCGGTGGCGGAATACTGGCGAGCTGGGCCACTTCCTGGTTTTCCCGATGGGTGAACCAGCGCTTGAGGCTGGGTTGCAGGTTAGCGCCATACGCCTGGCTGCCGTAGACATCACGCGCCTCAAGGCGGCGCCAGCGCAGGGTTGCCAGGCGCTCGCGGCTGGTATGCAAACGGTCGATCTCGGCATTCAAGGCATCGTTGCGTTCATAGTCGCGATCATTGGCGGGGCGCCGTCGGGCAAGCTCGCGTCGCTTGGCGCGCAGTTGCTCACGCATGTCTTCGAAGGCGCGATCCAACAGCTCGAACTCCCTCTGCGTAACCAGAGGGCCCTGGCTATCCAGTGTCTGCTGCCAGCGCCGCAAGGTGGCCCATGCCGCCGGGATGTAGCTGGCGGTCATGAAGTGCTGATGCGCCTGGAACAGCTGCTTGAGCAGGTTGTCGCGCTGCGGCATGTCGCCATGCAATTGCAACGCACGATTGCAGCCTGCTTCCTGGAGCGACTCACAACCTGGCTTCCATAGCACCGAGGAATGCCTGCCGCCTGGGAGTTCGATCGGCATGAAGTGTTGCTGTTCGCCGTGATGCCGGTAAGGGTTGCCCCCCACCCGCACCAGCCCAGCAGCGAAGAGCAGGCCCCCATGGGCAGGCGCGCTGAACAAGGTTATGGCGCCCGGAATCCAGAGTTTGGCGGTGGTATTCATCCAGATGGCCGGAACACTGGGAACGGGGTCGTTGTGGTTGACGATACGGTGGTGGACCAAGGCTGAAGCGCCGTCGACGAACTCGCTGTCGGCCGCTCGGGGGGCGCCGTAGGTGTAGAGGAGGATGTTGTAGCTGGGATTAGGTACACGACGCAGCCCCTCGGCCAACAACAAGGCAATCGCGCCGCCCAGGCTGTGTCCGCAAATGACTATTCGTTGGCCTTCATAAAACTGGCTGAGGTAGCGCAGCACGAAGTTTCGCATGGCCCGGTAAGCCTCATAAAAACCCAGATGCACCTTGCCGCCCCCTTCGGCGAAGGCCACCTGATGGGCGTTCGCGTCGCGCAGGGCATCGGCGGCGCTGACGGTACCGCGCACAGAGATCAGGACGACTTCATCGTGATGGCAGATAAACGCCTGAGTGTCGGTACCAAATTTTTCATCGTCGAAAAAGTGCAGGTTCGAGGGATGCTCCTGCTCCTCTTCGCGAGCCGGATGATTTTGCGGATACAACTCGGGATCGAAGGGCAGGATCTCGAAACGCCGGGAGTAAGGAACATCTTCATATACGGGAAAAAAGCGTTGCGTTTGCTCGAGATCCACTCGCCAGGCTTCG
The DNA here is from genome assembly GCF_022836895.1 of Pseudomonas palleroniana. Lineage (NCBI taxonomy): Bacteria > Pseudomonadati > Pseudomonadota > Gammaproteobacteria > Pseudomonadales > Pseudomonadaceae > Pseudomonas > Pseudomonas palleroniana. The sequence continues at coordinate 4,636,789 of NZ_CP092411.1, forward strand.
TGGTACCCCGATAACGTTTCGGCAAACAGATTGCCAACGGTAGGGTTGAACGGGAACGTCACTTTGTCGATAGGTTTCTTCGGCGGTTGCTGACCAAAATCGCAGTAGCTCAAGGCGGACATCAGCGCCAATTGGTACAAGTTCAAGGCACAGAAATGATCTGCGGTGGAAAGCATCGGCCGTAGCGCACGTAAGGGCCGTACTTCCAACACACTGAACTGATTGGGAAACAAGACCACTCCCGAGGACAGAGGCGGGCCGAATCCAAGGTCGTTCACCATTTTCAACGCATGCCGATGAGGGCTGAACATCGCAGGAGCGATCGACGGCAAGTGCGCGACATGGTTGACCAGATCGCTGACTTCAACATGATAAAACCGGTCTGCCCGCTGCATGGCGGGATTCCCCTGAATACGCTGCCCCTTTGCATCAGAAAACCGTGTTTGTTCGGCGCGGACTTGAATCTCGGTAATCGGCAGCTTGTACGTCAGGCGCGCACTCAATCGGTAATACGGCTCTTGTGCCCCGGCATACGGGTCATCGAACTTGAGAACGACAGGACCGCGGTAAACCCCCTGTATATTTGCGAACCCCTCTCCATTCAATTTACCGTTGTACTCGCACCCCATACTGTCGTGAACCGTATAGGCAAGACCGCCGTACGCCGTCCCACTCCCCGTTTCATCCACCAGGCAAAAGCTCACCCAGTGCCCTTTCATTGCACATGCCGGCATCTTGCCGCTGAAAAACGCCTGCTTCCATGCATCCTGTTTCATCAATTCGCTCCTTGTTGATTGCATGTCGGGTAGACGTCACAGATACGCCCATCCGGCATCTTTACAGGCTTGAACTCCGAGTCATTGCCGGTGCAGTACGCGGCCATATCCTCAAAGCTTTTACCTCGGCAGCGCTTCCACCCGCCCGGTACAGCTATCCATCTGTGATCAAAAGCAGGTAACTCTTCATCAAGAACCTTCAATACCATTCTTAACTTTTTCCCTCGCAACTGGTCTCGTTGGGCAACGCCGCCAGCCTGCATCTTTTGCGGCTGACCGGCTGCATCCAACGAATGGCATTGCAGAATCTTGATGATCGCGTGCATAGGTCCTATCGTGCGGAAATACCAACGGCATTGCCCTTTCAACTCCTGAACACCGTCCTCGGGCATTCCAGGTAGATCACCCGCCAAACGGTCTCGAATACCAATCCCGGCAAGATCCCCTCCCACATCCCAATCCTGCTTTCCCCATTTTGCATAAACATCAAATTGCACGCTGCTTATTACCGAAGGACACCCCTCAATGGTTTCGCTGAGTGGCAATTCATAGCTCACCCGATTGGCCACGGGATTGAACTCGGTAAAAAACACCTTGCGCTCGGGCCTTTTGCCTCGGCGCATCGGCAGGGAACAGGCTGCGCCGGTGGCGGGACGATAATTGGCAGCCGTCTTGAGTTCAAAATCCGCCGGCAGATCCACCTCCAGCGTAAAGCTGTCCGCGCTTTTCCCCGCGCACCCCGATAACGCCACCACCCCCAGCACAATCACCACGTTTTTCATCCAGCTAGACATGCTCCGCCCCTTCCCTTCGCCACTGCTCCACCAACCGTTCGTAATGTTCCGCCGGGGCCTCGCCTTGCATCGGCTGCCACCGGATCACACTGCTTCGTGTGGCCTCCTCCAGCCGTCGCACCACCAGGAATTCCAGCTGTTGCGGGCCGCACCATTGCCAGGCATGGGCCTGCTCCAACACTTGGCTCAGCCAGATCCTCGGGTCTTGAAACTCCACCAGCGTCACCAGGTCCTCACTGTGCTCCGCCAGCAGGTAGCGCAGGATATTGGCGTGCAGAATGGCCGCAGCCTGGGGGTTGGGGACCTGCGACCAGGGTGTGGGATCCGGTACCGGGTATTCACCCGGTGCCGGGTTGTCGCAGCAGCGCCATCGGTCGTCATGCCAGTAGCACACGCTGGCCAGTGGCCCCAGGTACACCGGCCACTGTTCGGCAGGCAGGTAGGCCAAGGCGCGCGCCAGGGTGCGGTTGTCTTGAAACCGGTAGAGGGCCTGGCGCCCCGGTGCGCCGCCCAGCATCCGCTCGCACCAATGCCGGGTCACGTCGGTCAGATCGTCGTTGAGCAAGCTGCCCAGCCACCCGCAGTTCGTTTCGGGCTGTTGCAGCAAGCGGGTCAAGGCCGGTTCTCCCACCTGCTCCAGCAACAGGATCACCGGGCCGGTATGCGCCAATTCCGCTAACACTGTCTGGCTATAGAGGGTGCAATATCGCGAGGTGTCGCGAGCCGCCGACAGTGCCTGACATGCTTCTGCGTCCCCATCGATAATCAAGCACAAATGGCGTCCCGCCTGTTGCTGTCGGGCCATCCATGGATAAGGCATGCCTTGCATCACGCTGCCCTCCCGCCGAGATCGCACAGGCCTTCACCACAGCGCTCGCAGACGGGGCAATAGTCCGCGCCCAGTTGCCGGGCCATGTCCATGAGGGCCTTGAACGGCAGACAGGCTCGGCCGATCATCCGAAGGTAAAGTGCCGGCCACCGCCGCCCCTGCGACAGTGATGGGCCGGCTGCTGAAAATGCCGCCCGCTTGAATCACGAGGTGTTCACCCCCGGCCTTGAAACTCAACTGCGTCCCCCCGTCGATCACCAGGCTGGCACCCGCCGTCAGGTGAACCTGTTGCCCGGCTCCGATCACCAGGGTCTGACCGACCTGCATGTAACTGTCGCCTTGTACCTCCAGGCGGCTGTCATGCCCCACTTGCTGCTCCAGGTCACGCTGGGCGCGCAGATAGACAAGTTCTGCACCCTGGCGGTCTTCGAGGTGCAATTCATTGCTGCCCGTGCCTCCCAGGGTGCTGCGGCTGCGCAATACGCTGCGTGTCTTGTGCTGCGGCAAGGGGTAGGACGGCAGGAGCGAGGCATTGGGCAGGCAACCATTGATCAACGGCCGGTCCGGGTCGCCCTCCAAAAAGCTCACCAGCACCTCCATACCGACTCTGGGAATCATCGTTGTGCCGAACCCGTCACCGGCCCAACCGGACGCCACGCGCACCCAGCAGCTGCTTGTGTCATCCGTCGGGTCCCGACGGTCCCAATGAAAACGTACCTTCACTCGGCCGTAGGCATCGCAATGCACATCCTCCCCGGCCGGCCCGGTGACAGTGGCCGTCTGACTGCCATTGATGGTTGGCTTGGGGTGTTTCAGCGGTGGCCTGTGCACCGCACGCCAAGGTGTCGCGGTGAAACGGTTGCGATAACCCTGGAAGGTATTCGCCTCACCCGCCGCCTCCTCCAGCACCTGTGGCTGGTAGCCTTCATGACGCGCTGAGGTGATCAACCACAGGTCGTTACAGGCGGGATCGGGATGTTCCTGCAGTTCGAGAAAATGGCCGCTGCGCAGCAGCGGTTGGTCGCTCGTGCCCGAGGCCCGACAGCGATCGGCCAGATGACGCTCAAGACCGCGACAGGCCAACTGCCTGCCGCGTACAGGACCGGAAAAACCCCCAGGGTAGTTGTAGTCTTCAAGAGGAGACGGTGTCGCAGAGCCGGCCACACCTTGCAACAGCAAGGACGGATGTTCGAAATCGTGATCACGGCACACCGTTTTTCGGCTGCGGGTTTCCAGGCGCACATCGAAACGCTGGATACCCGCCGCTTCCGCCAGCGGATCGCTGGCCGAGTGATATCGCTGCACGGGCAAGCGCTGGAACACCGTCTGGTCATCACCAAACACCAGCAGATGATTGTTCGCGCTGTGGCGGAAGTGGTAGTGAATCCCCTCCTCTTCGCACAACCGCTGGATGAAGTGCAGGTCGGTCTCCGCGTACTGCACACAAAAAACGCGCGGCGGATAAACCACGGGGCCCAGTTCGAACACGTACGCATCGGCCAGGATGCCGTGTTGCTCAAGCACGGCCGCGATGATCTGCGGCACGCTGCGCTGCTGGAAAACCCGCTGATCACGGCGGTGGGCGAGACCCGCCAGGCGCGGCGCCAGCGTCAGGTGATAACGGGTGAGCCGGACACCCGGGTCGCCACGCCCTACCGCGTAGACTTGACCGTGCAGACCTTGATCCACTTCCCCCAGATGCAGGTACGCCGGTTGGTGGAGCAGTGCTTCCAGATCCACACAGGGGTTTTCGCTGACCAACTGCATATGAATGAAATACGGTTGGTCAATAAACTCGCAGCCGTTGAAGGCAAGCACCTGAAAGTCGGAAGTCACTTCCGGAATAATCAATTTGAAACGTGACGAAACAAACGCGTCAACCATCCGTTGTTACCCGTCGCTGATAAACCCACTCGCTGATTTAAAGCTCTCCCCGGAAAGTACTGATTGCCAGCCGAGAAAAAGCGCCTGAACGCCTTGAAGCTTAGCGATTTCAGGGAAAATTCGGCTGTTCAGAAATAAAAAAGAAGTTTCGTACGACAGAGATGGAAATGACTTTTACAAAATAATTAATACACTCAATAAGCACGTCTTCTAAAACAAGAAAATTCTTACATCTGAACTTACCAATACAACTAATCAATTACGAAACAGCAGACAACACTCCAAGCTATCCACTGTTACTCCCTGCTTACCGCTGCCGGTGTGCGGCGCCGAACAGACTGACGCTCACCAGTGTTTGCGCCTCTGCGTGCAAACGGACAGGCGCTGTGCCACCCGGCATCACCACGGCCACTTCAGCGGCGTCAATCCAACCTGCGCGCCACGCTGCGCAGGCCACCGCGCTGGCGCTGGTCCCCGAAGACGCCGTTGGCCCCTCGCCCCGCTCGAACACCCGTGCGATTACCCGGTTGCCCGAGGCTCGCGCAGCCCATTGCAGGTTGACGCCAGCCACACAGGGTTGGCCCTTGCCGACGGGCGGCGCGAAGGCTATTGCTTGCAAGCGCTCAAACAGTACGGGTTGGAGCATCGCGGGGTTTTCCGGCAAAGCCGAGACCTGCTCGACCAAGGTCACGCAATGGGGGTTGCCCACTCGCACAAACTGGCTGCATGCCCATTGCGGGTCGATGGTGGCCAAGGCCGCTACGCGACTGAACTCACGGTGCCGCACCGAGACGGCTTGAATGTCGTTGGCGCCGACCGCCGCAGGTCCGAACGCAGGCTGCCCCAGGGCCAGCCAAAAGCCCTCGACCTGTTCGTAGATCGCCGGCTCGACAGCAGTGGTCACGGGGGACGCGGCAGCCGGCTGATCGTGATGCACCCGCAGTTCACACGCTTGAGCCATCAGGCCCTGGTCGGTCAGCGCCTGGGCAAAAATGGTCAGCCCATTGCCACTGCGCTCCGCGAGTGTGCCGTCAGTGTTGACGATCAACAGGTCAAACGGTGGCGCAGCCTGAAACGGTCCGACCAGCAAACCATCGCAGCGATGCGCTTTGGCACCCGCCGGACGCGGCGTCGTCCCCCAGCCACATTCAGATGCGATGGCCGACGCGGCCCATGCCAGCCGGGTGTTCGCCGCCAACTCGGCGCTGCCTGGCACGTCGATGCCCTGGCTGCGCAAGTCAGCCGGGCTGACCACCCCATAGATATTGCCGCGTGCGTCGTAGAACTGGGTCATGAGGCGAGCTGCCTGGAAGTTTTCATCGGTTCGTCCATACGGTTACCTACTGATTGGGCGGCAGCGTATTACAGAACACCCCAGGTGTGGGAAGTGGCCTGGAAGGTGGTAACCCGCTGCAAGAAACCTGGGGTTCATCAGTCCTCACAGGGATTACACACCTTCCAGACCACCTCCTACACACTGGATAGCCTGTATGTGGTCGCCGTCGTCCAAGGCGTTCCATCGTTGTAAAAATATCCCATGGGCTAATGCGAACGAGCCCGGCTCGCTCGACCGGGCTTGATGTGCAAGGATGTGTCGCCGGACATCGTTCATTGAACGCAAAACCAAGGATTTCTTCATGACTGCCATCCCCACCCCAGCGCCCGTGGTTCCCGGGCGGCTGGAGCAAATGTCGACCCGTATCGCTTTTTTCATTGCCGGCTTCGGCATCGCCGCCTGGGCGCCACTGGTGCCGTACGCCAAGGAACGTGCGCAACTCAATGAAGGCACGCTTGGCCTGCTGTTGTTGTGCCTGGGGGTGGGTTCGATTCTCGCCATGCCGGTGGCGGGCGTACTGGCGTCACGCTTTGGCTGCCGTCGGGTGCTCAGCGCCGGCACGCTCATGATCTGCCTGGCCCTGCCGATACTGGCCACGGTCAGTTCGATTCCGCTGCTGATGGCCGGGCTGTTTCTGTTTGGCGCAGGCTTGGGCACCGTGGACTCAACCGTCAACCTTCAAGCGGTCATCGTAGAGCGCGCCAGCGGCAAAACCATGATGTCGGGCTTTCATGGCTTGTTCAGCCTGGGCGGTATTGTTGGCGCAGCGGGGGTTTCCGGCCTGCTGGGGTTGGGCTTGTCGCCGCTGCAGGCGACCCTGGTGGTGATCGTCATCATGGGGCTGGCCTTGCTCAAGGCCGGGCCGCATTTGCTGCCCTATGGCAGTGAAAGCTCGGGGCCGGCGTTTGCCGTTCCCCACGGGGTGGTGCTGTTTATTGGCAGTTTGTGTTTTATCGTTTTTCTCGCCGAAGGCGCCGTACTCGACTGGAGCGCCGTGTTTCTCAGTGCCGAGCGCGGCCTGGACGAAGCCTACGCGGGCCTTGGCTATGCGGCATTTGCCCTGACGATGACGGCCGGGCGCCTGACCGGTGACGCGATCGTACGTCGTCTGGGGCCCACCCGGGTGATCGTGATCGGCGGCTCGCTGGCTGCCGCCGGCGTGTTCCTCGCAACACTGTCCCCGGCGTGGGAAATGGCCCTGTTGGGTTATGCACTGGTGGGCGCCGGCTGCTCGAATATCGTCCCGGTGCTCTATACCGCCGTCGGCAAGCAGAACGTCATGCCCGAACACATTGCCGTGCCCGCGATTACCACGCTGGGTTACGCGGGGATTTTGGCAGGGCCCGCCGTGATCGGCTTCATTGCCCATGGCAGCAGCCTGGCGACCGCCTTTCTGTTGATCGGTGGGTTGCTGGCGGCGGTGGCGGTCAGCGGCAAAATACTGCGGGTTTAACGCGAAAACCGGCAGGAATGGGGGGGACGTTGAAGGCGCTGATCAGCGCCCTTCAGTTGCCCTTCTCCTTCCTGTCATTTTCCAGCCACCGATCGATGCTGTAGTTCTTCAGCCATCCCTCAGTGTTGTGGCTACCAAAAAAACGCGTGCCGTTGGCCTTGCTGCTCTCCAGCGACGCCAGCAAGCCCGAGCGCTCAACCAGATTCCTGGCCAGGTACACCTGCTGCTCGCTGTATCTTTTTTTGGGAAACCCGGTGGCGGCATCCCGCACAACGTCACCCTTTTTATCGGTTTCGTCAGGGTCCTGGCTCATCTCGAGCAGCTTGTCGGTCTTCACATATCGGTGTTTCTCAAAAAAGAAACTGTAGTCCTCGGCTGTGTCGCGCAGCTCATCGAACATTGTCCTGAATGCCCTGACGACCTCTGCGTCGGTCTTGGAATGAAAGGGGTCTGCGCTATGCCTGTCCGGGTGGGTGTTACCGACCCTTGAATCGGCAGCCTTGGAAAGGCTGTCTGTGGTGATAAAACCGCCATTGGCGACAATCGCCTCGTTCAGCCTGGGACGGTTGAGTATCTCTCGGGCCAACAGGATGATGCGCTCGGCTACTGCGCTCTGGTTCGGCGCTTCACCCGCAATCTGCTGCAATGCACGTTGGCTCAGCTTTCCGTCCTTCTTGAACGCGTCCAACATGGAAAATTCGTTTTTCAGGGCCGTTGCCAACATATGATCGTCGCAGCTGGCGTAGGGGTTTGCAGCAGGGGTCATACGCCCAAAGGCAGATGGGCCGTCAACCTGCGGATCGGCCCCGCTCATCCCGCCGATGAAAAAATGATTGGAGGACAGACCTGGCGCAGAAGATTTTCCCAGCGCCGGGGCACCCGCGCCCGTAGCGGGCGCACTCCATGAAAAAGGCAGCCGGCGGCCTGGATTATTGATCCCGTCAGTCATGCTTCATACCCACCCTATTTAGATTCCGTAACCTGAGCCCGAGTGCTTGACCGTCTCAAACGCCTTGAGAGCCAGCGCTGCATAAGCCTGGGTTGTGTGGTTGCCGAAAAATAATGGTTCCGGAAAATCGCCGCTCCCGGTGAGGAATATCCCTGGTAAAACTTGAGCATTTGTAACCGCCCAAGCCGTCCAGGCTCACTCTCGATAACGTCTGCGCATCAAAAACAACTAGCGCTCATGGCGTAACAATTTGCTCCAGAACATCGCAAAGATTGACCCCAGGGAACGGGATACCGGCTCATCTGCAAACGGCCTGGCCCCTCTGTCGAAGTCTTCGGCGGTGGGCGCCTTGAAGCTGCTCTTTGGCGAGGAACTGAGATTGACCGCAAGCGCTTTCAAGTTCTTTTGAGCGGTGGCCTTCTGGGCTGACGCGGGCAGTGTCGAAACACTGTGCTGGGAATGGCGAGGTTCAAGTGATGTCGAGTTCATGTGCCAGGGCCTGACTCAATAGATGAGGACATCCACCGATGACCAACCACCGTTGGATGTACTCTTCGTGGTAAATCTGGGTGAAGGGTTCCTGTGTAATTGAACGTATGTCCTGCGCAGGTCTAGTCAGACACCTTCAGCCACTGCTTCAACTCTTCACGGGAGATCTTGCGATCACGCTGCCACTGGAAAGGGTGATCCATCGAAGCCTTGAGTTCCGGACGCACCATGAGCTCTTTCGCCAAATGGATGAGCTTGTCCTGGGCTGGTATGCCCGTCAGTGGTTGCTTCGCCAGACGATCAAGCTCGCGGAGCTTGATCGAACGGGGAAAATAGCCGGTGGCTAACTTACTGAATTGAGAGAGCAGTTCCTGGACAAGTTGCTTGTCACTGTGAAGCTTCAGGGGATTATCGGAGCTGATAAAGCTCGCGATATTGGCTTCAGTTAAATGACCATCCTCAATGCCGGTCTCGCCATCTCGATCAAGAGCCTCCAATAGGCCAGGATGGCGCAACAAGGCTTGCGCCAGGCGGATGTTCGCGTCTTTGACCGGATCACCGGTCAGTCCTTTATTGGCCATTGCTCGCACACTGTCGGCGGTTACGCGCTGCAACGGAGGCATTTTGAACGCGCAATAATTATCCAACAGTTGTTGCGCAAGGGCTGAGGAGTGAGCCGGATTGGGACGCGGCGGTGGCCCCGGGTTTGGTTGTACGCCCACAGGCAGCGGGCGCTGAGGTGGACCTGGCTCTGGTTGCGGTCGCTGGGGCGGGCATGAAGAGTGGCAATGACCAGGGAAAGGTCGTTGCACAGGCGTATCGAATACCGGCCCGTGATGCTTGCCCGCTTGCGCGTAGTTCATGCCTCCTGGACGGCGCGCACTGGATGGCGTGCGGGAACCGGCAGTTTCGTGCTCAGCCTGAGCGGGTGAACGAGCGACTGTCTGATTGAATGCGGATATCGACATAAGGTTCTCCAGTGCTGTGTATTGAGCGTCTTGCCTCGCTGCAATCGTCAATCGCAAGCAGGCCAATCTTGTGTGGCAAGCGCGCAGATATCGGTTCCTCACAGCGTTGAAGAATTCCAGGCAGCGGTAGGAAGAACCTCTCAGGAGATAAGGAGCAAAACGCAAATCGCCGCCGTCCCAGTGCGGGGCGGCGGCGATTTTCCACTCAATGCAGCTCTAGAACCCGACGCTGGCCTGTACGAAGAAGGTTCGAGGTTCGCCCAGGTACAACCCGGCATTGTTGTCGCTGGAGCGCGTGTAGTGCTGCTGGTCGAAGACGTTTTTCACGCCGACGCCAAGCTTGAGGTTGGACAATTGCTCACCAAAGTCATACCCGCTGCGCAGGTTGACCGAGACATACCCCGGGATATCGCCGTATTGGCCATCGGCCGTGCCCTGGGTGATGTAAGTGGTGCCAGTACCGGGTGCACGTTGGCCGGACTGCGCGTAGACATCCAGGTTATGGGTCCAGTGATTGATGTCGTAGCGCAGGCCCAGGGTAGCCACTTCACGGGAGTACAGCGGCAAATCACGCCCCTTGAAGGGCACGTCGCCTTCGGAGGTGGCCTTGGTGTAAGTGAAGCCGGCGTTGGCGGTCAGGCCGTCCAGGCGCGAGTCGAGGTTGGACAGATCGTAGTGGGCCGAGGCTTCGATGCCGGTGTGCTTGGTGGCGCCGAGGTTGGTCCAGCCTACGTCATTGCTGACGTACTGCAACTCATCCGAGAAGTCGATGTAGAACAACGTCACTTCGCCGCCCCACACGCTGTCGTTGTAGCGCGTGCCGACCTCGTAGGTCTTGGCTTTTTCCGGGTTCAGGCCGTTGGCGGTCTGGTTGCCGGTGCCACCCTGGCCCAGTTGAAAGTACTGCAGGCTGCCAAAAGAGGTTTCGTAGTTGGCGAACAGTTTCCAGGCATCGGAAAGGTGGTACATCACGCTCAGGGCCGGCAACGGTTCGTTGTTATGCACCTCGCGGCGTTTTTCCTCGGTACGCTTGCCGTTGAGGGCGACAACCGGACGGTCATGCCATTCGGTGCGGATGTCTTCGAAACGGATGCCCGGAGTGATGGTCCACTTGCCGATATCGATTTTGTTATCGATGTAAAACGCATTGGCTTCGGTGCCGCCCGTGCGGTCCTGATAGACATGACCATCACTTTGACCGCCTGGCGTGGGCACATTGTTGACCAGGTTAAGACTGGTCGCCTGCTCGTGCATGCCTTCCTTGAGGTAGCGATAACCCAGGCTGACTTCCTGGGCGCTCGGGCCTACGTCGAAAACATGCGACACCCGGGGTTCGATGCCGAACGTGTAGTAAGTGCGCGGATAGGAGCCGAGTGTCTTCAGGTCGCGGTTGGCGATGTTGCTGCCACGGAAACTGTCGGAGTAGTAGGTCAACACTTCCGCCTGGGTACGGTCATCGATCTGACGGATGTATTTGAAGGAAACATCCTTGCGGCGCCCGCTGAAATTGTCCCAGTCACGTACCGATTGATAGGGGTTGGCGTCGAACTGCTTTTGGGTCAGGCCGCCGGGCATATCGGCGCTGGCGTCGTAGTAATGGAAGTTCAGCGAGAAGTCGTCTTGGTCGGTCGGCGCCCAGTGGGTCTTGAAGATCACGTCGTCGATATCGTTGGAGTTGTTACTGCTGCGATAGCCGTTGCCTTTGACGCCGGAGTACAACAATGCCGCGCCGATGCCGTTGTCTGCGGTGCCGCCGACGAAGGCATTCTCGATGTGTTTCCAGCCACCATGCGCCGAGGTTTCCAGGGTGGTGCCGACTTCACCGGAGAACTTCTCGGGAATGGCGCGAGTCACGAAGTTGATCACACCGCCGACGTTCTGCGGCCCATAACGCACGGAGCCGGCGCCGCGCACCACGTCGATGCTATCGAGGTTACCCGAGGAAATCGGGGCCATCGACAACTGTGGCTGACCGTATGGGGCGAAAGCCGCCGGTACGCCATCGATCAGTACGGTGGAGCGTGGCGACAGGCGCGACGTGAGTCCGCGCACGCCAACGTTGAGGGAAATATCGCTACCGCCAGTGCCGTTGGCTTCCTGCACCTGCACGCCGGGAATGCGGCGCAGCACGTCACCGACGTTCATGGCGCCCTGCTCCACCATGGCTTCGCGACGCACGACCGTGCGCGCGCCTGGATGGTTCTGCACCACTTCGGCATTGGCATCACCCAGCCAGTCGCCGACCACCTTGATATCAGTAATACCCAGTTCAACCGGTGAACCGGCTTCCCCCGTGCCGCTGCTCACTGGGCGCAAGGTCACAGAACCGGCGTCGATCTGGTAATCCAGGCCGCTGCCTTGCAGCAATTGGCGCAGGGCCTGTTCCGGTGAAAGGTTGCCGTCAACGGCGGGTGCTTGTTTGCCCGCGACCATGTCAGGGCTGAAGAACACTTGCAGGGAAGTCTGCTGGCCCAGTTGACTCAGCGCCGCGCCCAGCGATTGGGCGCGGATGTGGATACCATCGCCAGCGTAGGCTGCCGGCAACGCGGCGCTGACCGCCAGCGCCAGGGCGAGAGGCGCCCAGCAGGAAATTTTATTGTTGTTCACGGCAAGTTTTTTCACGTCGAACCTAGTCCTGTGATCGCAAGAGTGCGCATCCGTTAATGCAAACCAGTTGCAGTTGCAGGAGAAGACGAAGAACTCGAAAAAAACCTGAATGTCAGCGTGAAATAATTTCCTGGCTGCCGTCCGGCAAAGCGCGCACCGCCACCGGCAATATGTGCGGCAGGGCTTTGAGCAAGGCGTCGGTATCGCTGGATTTGAACACGCTGGTCAAGCGCAGGTTACCCACCGCCGTCGAACTGACCCGCAACGGCCGCTCGCGGTAACGCGATACCTCGCGCGCCACATCACCCAGTGTGGCGTTGTTGAACACCAGCTTCCCGCTGCGCCAGGCCGTCAGTTCATCGGTATTCACGGTGTAGGCAGTAGCGACTTGCCCCAGGGCATCGACATGGGTGGCGCGGCCCGCCGTCAGCGTCACGAGCTGATCCGACGCACGCCCTGTGACGTTGACCGTACCGGCCTCGACCACCACGCGGGTTTGGTCATCATCTCGGCGCACATCGAAACGCGTACCGGTGACTGTCACCTGCCCTGCCCCGGCTGCCACCACAAACGGACGGCTGGTGTCATGCTCCACACTGAACATCGCTTCGCCCTGCTTCAGCTCCACTGCGCGGCGGCCCTTTTGATAATGCACCGCAACCACGCTGCGGCTGTTCAGGTCCATTATCGAACCATCGGGCAAGGCGACCTGGCGATGCTCGCCTACACGCGTGCTGAACTCGGCGCTGTAAGGCTTTGGATGATCGAGCCCGCTGAACAGGCCCAACCCCAAGGCGACCGCCACCACACTCGCGGCCACCGCATAACGCCAGGCAGCGCGCCCTTTGGGCCGCGTCACCGGGGCGTCGCACAACGCCTGCAAGCGCGCCTTGGGTAACAGGTCCGCAGCGCTCCACACCCCTTGCAACACATCGAATTCGTATTGGTGCTCGGGCCGCTGTGCTCGCCATGCATCGAAATGTTGACGCTCTTCGTGGCTCAGCCCGGCGTCCTGCAAGCGTACAAACCATTGCGCGGCCTCGTCGCGAGCACGGCTATCCATCGTTGAAGGTCCTGTTTCAAAACGAGTCATGGGGCCAACGCATCCAGGCGATCACGCAGATGCCGCAGGGTGCGGATCATATACTTTTCCACCATGTTTTTAGACAAACCCAGGCGATCGGCGATTTCCTGCTGGGTCAGGCCTTCGATTTTCTGCCAGATGAAAATCTTGCGACAGTTGAGCGGCAGCTCGGCCAAGGCCCGCTCGACGGACTCCGCTAGCTGGATCGCATGCATGTAATGCTCCGGATCGCCCTGATGAGGCGAAGGCTGGTCAAAGGCATCCAGGACCATAGCCTCCCGGCGGTCTTCCCGGCGATAGGCGTCCACCGCGATATTGCGCGCCGTTTGATGCAGATAGGCACGCGGCTGCTCAACCTCGGCGGAACTCGACTCAAGCACGCGCACAAAGGTGTCGTGGGCCAGGTCTTCGGCATGCTGACGGTTTCTCAGGCGACGAGTCCAAGTGCCGACCAATTCTTCGTAGTGCTCGAAAAAGCCTGTTCTGCGGGGCGGCTGGGGAATCATCGCGTGAGCACTGGGAAGACGGGGGTGTAAATAGTAATGTTTCCCATTAAACAGGGCAAATGGCTTCCTTCGCCCAGTGTTAGGCTTTCAGAAAAAACGACAAAAATGGCATGTTCGTCCTTTTCTGTAATCTCTTGGGTCTAATTTTTCGAAAGAAACCGCACATTCAATAGGTCCACTATGCACATCCCCGTCACCATCATCGGCGCAGGCCTGGGCGGTCTCACTTTGGCCCGTGTCCTGCACATCCACGGCATTCCCGCCACCGTCTATGAAGCTGAGCCATCGGCAAACGCTCGCGCGCAAGGCGGGATGCTCGACATCCACGACTACAACGGCCAACTGGCCTTGCAGGCTGCGGGTTTGGCTGACGATTTCCGCGCCCTGATCCTGGAGGGGCACGAGGCGACTCGCGTACTTGATTACACAGGCACAATTCTGTTCGACCAACCCGACGACGGCAGCGGCGGTCGCCCAGAGGTCATGCGCGGCGAGCTGCGCAAGATGCTTCTCCACTCACTTGCGGCCGGTACCGTGCGTTGGGGCCACAAGGTCAATAGCGTGCGCCCCCTCGGCGAAGGCCAGCATGAGGTGACATTCGCCGACGGCTCTCACATTGTCACCAACCTGCTGATAGGTGCGGACGGTGCCTGGTCAAAGGTCAGGCCGCTGCTCAGCAACGCTATCCCCGAGTATATGGGCCGCTCGCTCATTGAAACCTACCTCTATGACTGCGACGCCCGGCATCCCGCCACAGCCAACGCGGTCGGTGCCGGTGCGCTGTTCGCACTTCAACCAGGAAAAGGGATCCAGGCACACCGTGAGCCTGACGCCACGCTTCACACCTACATAATGCTCACCAAACCGCAAAGCTGGTTTGCCGCCATCGACTTCACCGACCGAGCAGGCGCAGCCGCGCGGATCGCACAGGAGTTTGCAGGCTGGTGCCCTGCCCTCACTGCACTGATCACAGAAAGCGATACCGAATGGGTATGGCGCCCGCTTTTTAGTCTGCCGGTTGAGCACCGTTGGAATCGAGTGCCTGGAGTCACACTGATTGGCGATGCCGCACACCTTGCGGCCCCGAATGGCGAAGGCGCCAACCTTGCCTTATACGACGGGGCCGAACTCGGCAAAGCTATTGCTTCACACCCTGATGACGTCGAAACAGCCCTGCATGAGTACGAACAGGCCATGTTCCAGCGCAGCGCACGAGTGGCGGCTGAAAGCAATGAACTGCACGAGTTGATCTTTGGTCACGAAACACCGCATAGCCTGGTCAGCCTGTTTGAGTCACCCCGGGCTTCGTAGACGCTGCGAGCGCTTTCTTCTCCTGGAAGCTGAACTTGTACGCCGCAGAGCCTGTCCTCAAAAAGGACTCTCTTCGAACGTGGGTGCGCAATGCAGATTTCCTTGCAGCAACAAGTGGCGCTGGTCACCGGCGCCAGTTCCGGCATCGGCGCCGGTGCGGCCAAGGCGCTGGCCGAGGCCGGCGCGGCGGTGGTGCTCAACTACAACTCCCAGGCCGCGCCCGCTGAAGCCCTGGCGGCGCAGATCAACGCCAGCGGCGGCCGAGCGATTGCCATCGCTGGCGACGTGTCCAAGGAGGCCGACGTCGAACGCCTGTTCGCCCAGACGCTCGACGCCTTCGGCCACCTCGACATTCTGGTAGCGAACTCCGGCCTGCAAAAAGACGCCAACCTGGTGGACATGAGCCTCGACGACTGGAACACCGTGATCGGCGTCAACCTCACCGGCCAGTTCCTGTGCGCGCGTGCGGCCGTGCGTATTTTCAATCGCCAGGGTGTACGTGAGGGCGTGTCGCGAGCCGCCGGTAAAATCATCCACATGAGCTCGGTGCATCAGGTCATTCCGTGGGCCGGCCATGTGAATTACGCGGCGTCCAAGGGCGGCGTGGAAATGCTGATGCGCACCCTCGCCCAGGAAGTCAGTGAGCAACGCATCCGCATCAATGGGATTGCACCGGGGGCGATTCGTACGGCGATCAATCGTGCGGCCACCGAAGGCGCGGCCGAGAAAGAATTGCTCAAGCTGATTCCCTACGGTCGGGTCGGCGACGTGGAAGATGTAGCCAACGCGGTGGTCTGGCTGGCCAGTGATGCGTCGGACTACGTGGTCGGCAGCACCCTGTTCATCGATGGCGGCATGAGCCTTTATCCGGAGTTCCGTGGCAATGGTTGATTTCCAGAACGAACCTCAAAGTGCGATCGATGCCCACGGCATCATTGGCGATATGCGCAGCGCCGCCTTGATCAACGACCAGGGCAGCATCGATTTTTTCTGCTGGCCGGAGTTCGACAGCCCATCGATCTTCTGCGCGCTGCTGGGTACGCCTGAAGCGGGTATTTTCCAGCTCACCCCCGACTTGCCCAACGCCCGCCGCGAACAGATCTACCTGCCCGACACCAACGTGCTGCAAACCCGCTGGCTGAGCGACGAAGCCGTGGTGGAAATCACCGATCTGTTGACCGTCAGTGAAGAGGTCGACGACTTGCCGCTGCTGATTCGCCGGGTGCGGGTGGTCAGCGGCACGGCGACGATTCACCTGCGCTGCGCCGTGCGCCATGACTATGCCCGGGCACCGACACGCGCCCGCGCCGAAGCGGGCGGCGTGCTGTTCGCTGCCGACGGCCAGCCCGACCTGCGCCTGGTCGGCAGCCACCCATTGACTCTCGAAGAGGATTCGGCGGTCGCCCGATTCAGCCTCAGTCAGGAACAAGGCGCCGAATTCGTGCTGGGCGGCGCAGACGATCCACGCGTGACCAACGGCTGTACCGACCTGTACCTGGAACGCACCTTGAAGTTCTGGCGCGGCTGGATTGCCCAATCCAACTACCGCGGGCGCTGGCGCGAAATGGTCAATCGCTCGGCCCTGGCGTTGAAACTGCTGACCTCGCGCAAACACGGCGCAATCATCGCCGCCGCCACCTTCGGCCTGCCGGAAACCCCGGGCGGCGAACGTAACTGGGATTATCGCTACACCTGGATCCGGGATGCCTCGTTCACCGTCTACGCCTTTATGCGCCTGGGCTTCGTCGAGGAGGCCAACGCCTACATGCGCTGGCTCAAGGGCCGGGTCAGTGATTGCTGCAGCCAACCGACCAAAATCAATATCCTCTATGGCATTGACGGGCGCCAGGAGTTGCCCGAGGTCGAACTGGACCACCTCAGCGGCCATGGCGGCGCCAGGCCGGTGCGGGTCGGCAACGAAGCGTTCGATCAGATCCAACTGGATATCTACGGCGAGTTGATGGATGCGGTGTATCTGGTCAACAAATACGGTGAAGCCATTTCCCACGAAGGTTGGAAACACACGGTGGAAGTCGTCGATCAGGTCTGTGAGATCTGGAACCAGAAGGATGTCGGCATCTGGGAGATGCGCGGTGAGCAACATCACTTTCTGCATTCACGACTGATGTGCTGGGTCGCCCTGGACCGCGCGATCCGCCTGGCCTCCAAACGCTCGCTGCCCGCCCCCTTCGCGCGCTGGGACCAGACCCGCCAGGCGATCTACGCCGATATCTGGAGTAACTTCTGGAACGAAGAACGCGGGCATTTTGTGCAGCACATCGGCAGCACGGCGCTGGACGGTTCGATGCTGTTGATGCCGCTGGTGCGCTTTGTCGCCGCCACCGACCCGCGTTGGTTGTCGACCCTGGAAGCGATTCAGAAAAGCCTGGTCCGCGATGGCATGGTGTACCGCTATCGCAACGACGACAGCCAGATCGACGGCCTGCAAGGGACCGAAGGCGCGTTTGTGGCGTGCTCGTTCTGGTATGTCGAATGTTTGGCTCGCGCAGGGCAAGTGGAAAAGGCGCATCTGGAGTTCGAACAATTGCTGCGCTACGCCAACCCGTTGGGCTTGTATGCCGAGGAGTTCGACGGCCAGGCCCGGCATTTGGGTAACACGCCGCAGGCATTGAGCCATTTGGCGCTGATCAGTGCGGCGACGTTTCTGGATCGTAAGCTCAGCGGGGTGAAAACCGTCTGGCAGCCCTGACGTTTCGTCTAGAGTCTGAAAACCTTCGGCCCACTCATCGGAGCCCACCATGACCTCGACCGCTGCGCTGTTGTATGTCCGTACGTCCATGCTTGATGTGGCCTATGAAGCCCAGGGCCCGCTTGATGGCGAGCCCGTGATCCTGCTGCATGGCTTCCCCTATGATCCTCGCGGCTACGATGAGATTGCACCGGTATTGGCCGAGCGCGGCTACCGGGTGCTGGTGCCCTACCTGCGCGGTTATGGTCCGACGCGGTTTATCCACGATCAGGTAATGCGCTCCGGGCAGCAGGCGGCGCTGGCCAAGGATCTGCTGGACTTCATGGACGCGTTGTCTATCCCGCAAGCGACACTGGCCGGTTACGACTGGGGCGGGCGGGCGGCGTGTATTGTCGCGGCGCTGTGGCCCGAACGCGTGCGCGGGCTGGTGACGGGGGATGGCTACAACATCCAGGACATCGCCCGCTCGCTTACGCCGCGAGCACCGCAGACGGAGCATCGGTTGTGGTACCAGTACTATTTTCACACCCCGCGTGGCGTGGAGGGGCTGACGGCCAATCGCCGCGAGCTGTGCGAACTGCTGTGGCGGTTGTGGTCACCGACCTGGGCCGAAGGCCCGGGCCTCTACGGCCAGACCGCGCCATCGTTTGATAACCCGGATTTTGTCGAAGTGGTGATTCATTCCTACCGCCATCGCTTCATGTACGCACCCGGCGACCCGGCGCTGGAACCCATCGAGCAGGCGCTGGCGCTGCAACCACCGATTTCGGTGCCGAGTATTTCGCTGTGCGGTGCCGATGATGGTGTGGGGCCTCCCGCGGTGGACGATGACGATGTGGCGCACTTCAGCGGTTTTTACCGGCGTGAAGTCTTGCCCGGCGTGGGCCACAACATCCCACAGGAAGCGCCGCAGGCGACCCTGGCTGCGTTGCTGGAATTGCTCGCTTACGACACCGGTGAAAAGCGCTCACGGTAAGCCTGGGGCGTCACCGCCAGCGCCCGTAAAAAGCTGCGACGCAGGGTTTCTTCACTACCGAACCCGCATTGCACGGCGATGCGTTTGATCGGCAACGTGCTGTCGGCCAACTGCCGGCGAGCGGCTTCCACACGGATCAGTTCGACCGCTCGCGCCGGGGTCTGGCCGGTTTCAGCACGGTAGTGGCGGACAAAGCTGCGTTCACTCATGCACGCCTTGGCGGCCAGGGTTGAGAGGTTGAGGTCCAGGTTCAGGTTGTCCGCGATCCAGGCGTGCAACTCGGCAAAACGACTATCGCCTCTTTGCAAGGACAGCGCCACGCTGAACTGCGATTGCCCACCCGGACGCTTGAGGAAAACCACCAGATGCCGCGCGACCTCCATGGCAACGGCGCGCCCCAGGTCCTCCTCCACCAGCGCCAGGCACAGGTCGATACCGGCGGTCACACCGGCAGAGGTCCATACCGAGCCCTGCTGGATGAAAATCGGATTGGACTCCACCGTCAGCGCAGGAAACTTGCGCGCCAGCTCTTCGCAGCGGGTCCAGTGGGTGGCCACGCGGCGGCCGTCGAGCACGCCACTGGCGGCCAGCAGGAAAGCCCCGGTACACACCGAGGCCATGCGTCGGGTGTGTCGGGCTTTTTCGCGTACCCAGTCGACCAGCACCGGATCCTCGGCAGCCCCGTAAACGCCCCAGCCACCGGCGATCACCAGGGTATCGACGGGCGTGTCGGCCGGCGGCAGCGGTTCGGCCACCAGTGCCAGGCCGGCGGAGGTCACGACCGGCGCGGCCTGGGCAGCGATCACCGACACCGCGTAGGGCAACGGTAGCCCGCGCTGCCGGGCAAGATCGTTGGTCGAGGCGAACACCTGCAACGGCCCGGTGACATCGAGCACCTGTGCATTTTCGAAAGCGAGGACGTGGATGATTCTGGGCATGATTGGCGTGATCTGTGGGCTCAATGGCGTATGCGCCAAAGCCTAGGCCTCTAGAGTGAAGCCGTCCACCCCTCTTCTGGAGCTTTATCCATGACTTTGCAGATCGGCTTTCTGTTGTTCCCCGGCGTCCAGCAACTGGACCTGACCGGCCCCTACGACGTGTTGGGCGCACTGCCGGATGTGCAACTGCACCTTGTGTGGAAAGACCTGGCGCCGGTCACTTCCAGCACCGGCATGGTCTTCACGCCGACCATGAGCTATGCCGATTGTCCGCGCCTGGATGTGATTTGCGTGCCCGGTGGCACCGGCGTGGGCGCATTGATGGAAGACCCACAGACCCTGGATTTTCTCAAGGAGCAGGCCCACACGGCGCGCTATGTGACATCAGTGTGCACCGGCTCCCTGGTGCTCGGTGCGGCGGGTCTGCTGCGCGGTCGCAAGGCCACCACCCATTGGGCCTATCACCACCTGCTTGCGCCGCTGGGTGCAATCCCGGTGCAGGCACGTGTAGTGCGTGACGGCAACTTGTTCACCGGGGGCGGCATCACCGCCGGGATCGACTTTGCCCTGACCCTGGCTGCGGAGTTGTACGGCGAGGACGTCGCCCAGTTGGTCCAGCTGCAGATTGAATACGCGCCGGCGCCGCCGTTCGACGCCGGCAGCCCGGACACCGCGCCCGAGGCAGTGCTGGAAGAAGCCCGAAAACGCACGGCGGAACCGCGTCGGGTGCGGGGTGAAATTGTCGCCCGGGCAGCCGCACGGTTGCGCTGACAGGGGTGCTCAGGCCGGACGTGACATCACCGCTAAGGCGCGCGGCCAACAGCATCAGCACCGTCGCCAGACCCCATTGCTGGAGCCTGGCGCTCTAGACGGCAGCAGCAAAAAAGCGACTGATATCGCGCCAACAAGAGACATTTTTTCCGATAAGCGATGCCGATAGAACACTCAACGCGTTCCGCCCCACTTCCCCCTGCCCCCTTTTCCTACCTCTAGTTAGAAAAAGGTTTCCGATTTGTACAGGAAAACTCCCACATTTGTTTCTACACTCCAAATCACACCCGACATCAGACGGAATCGGACAAGGAGCGCCAATAAAATGACAGATAAAAATTATTTAGAATGCCTAACTTTTGAAAAATGCAAAATGGTCAAGTTATTGACTAATGCTCAAAAATAAAACATCCTTCAGCGACTGCCCCCACCGATCTCCTTCATTTGGCTGGCTCCACGTGAATGGAATGGTTGCGTTTGACACAGAGTAGCCGTCGTTCGACTTGCCCCTGATAGCAGCACGCTGCCTATCGGACCAACTCTCGAACATAGAGCTTGGAGTGCGATGAGGGATGTTTTTATGCGCGATAAGTCGTCGGTCGACAGCCTGTTTTTGACCCGTGCCGGTTTTGTTGAGTTTTTTGTTGTTTTCGTCAAATTGGTTCATGGCCTGACTGCGATCTTGCCGCCTCTGGTCCTGGTATTGTTCCTCGACCCGATGGCCCATGAATTGCGTTCCCACTTCCTCGGCCTGCTGCTGTTTTTTGCGGTGCTGACCATCATTCTGTTTCAAGCCCTGGGTATTTATTCCGAGGAGCTTTTCAGTAATCGCCTGCGCCTGCGCAGCAACATCGTGGCGTGGTCTGCGGCATTCTGCATCTTGCTGTTCATGTATCAGATCCTGCAGTTCTTCCCGCAACTGACCCCACGCAACCTGGTGGTCTGGTACATCGCCAGCCTCGGTTTGTTCTGTGTGGAGCGTTTGGGGGTGCTGCGCCTGTATCGCAACCTGATGCGCAAGGGCAAATACCTGCAACGCACGGTGATTCTGGGCTTCACCGACACCGCCGTACATGTGGCCGACCACCTGCAACGCAACGGCGATATCCGCTCCGGCCTGATCGGCTTTATCGACGATCGCACCGAGCGCATTCCCAAGGAACTCAGCAGACTGCCGTTGCTGGGCAACACTCGCGACCTGGAAAAACTGATCCGCGCCGAACAGGTCAACCAAGTGATGATCTGCCTGCCCTGGGCCGCCGAGCAACGTATCCACGGGCTGGTCAATCGCCTGCGGCAGATGTCGGTGAATGTGATGCTGGTGCCTGACATGGCCGCCCTGCGCTACGGCCACAGCCGCATCACCGACGTCGGCGGTATCCTGATGTTCAACACCTCGCAATTGCCGCTGCGCGGGTGGTCACCGTTTATCAAGCGCTGTGAAGACTTGCTGCTGGCCAGCCTGGCACTGGTGGTGTTTTCGCCGGTGATGCTGGTGACGGCCATTGCGATCAAGCTCGACTCCAAAGGCCCGGTGCTGTTCCGTCAGAACCGCTATGGCTACAACGACAACGAGATTCGCGTGTTCAAGTTCCGCTCGATGTTTACCGAACAGAGCGACTTCACCGCCGAACAGCAGACCACCCGCGAAGACCCACGCATCACCCGCGTTGGCCGCATCATCCGCAAAACCAGCATCGACGAGCTGCCGCAACTGTTCAATGTGCTGCTGGGCAATATGTCCATGGTCGGCCCGCGCCCACATGCCACGGCGACTAAAGCGGCGGGCATTCCGTTTGAAGTGGCGGTGAGCGAATACAGCTCAAGGCATCGGGTCAAGCCGGGCATCACCGGCTGGGCGCAGATCAATGGCTACCGGGGTGAGACCGATACCCTGGTCAAAATCCAGAAGCGTGTCGAATACGACCTGGAGTACATCTCCAAGTGGTCGGTGTGGTTTGACTTGTACATCGTTTGCATGACGATCCCGGCCGTCCTCTCCACCAAGGAAGTGTATTGATGAATACCCTCAACGGATTAATTCCCTGCATTATCTCAGGTGGTTCAGGCACTCGGCTGTGGCCGGTGTCGCGGCAGAACATGCCCAAGCCCTTCATGCGCATGCGTGATGGCCAGAGCCTTTTGCAAAAGACTTTCCAGCGCGCCGCCAAACTGCCCGGCGTGGAAAGCGTGCTCACGGTGACCAACCGCGACCTGCTGTTCCGTACCCTGGATGACTACCGTGGGGTCAACAAGGCCCACCTGCCCCTGGACCTGCTGCTGGAACCGTTCGGCCGCAACACGGCGGCGGCCATCGCCGTCGCCGCGTTGCATGTGCAGGAACACTTCGGCGGCGATGCGCAATTGCTGGTGATGCCCGCCGACCATTTGATCTTGAATGAAGTCGCGTTCGCCCAGGCCGTGGCCCAGGCCCGCGACCTGGCCGAAGCCGGCTACCTGGTGACCTTCGGCATTCAGCCCGACCACCCGGAAACCGGCTTCGGCTACATCGAAAAAGGCGAAGCCTTGAGCACCGGCAACCGGGTCAAACGCTTTGTCGAAAAACCTGACCTGGCCACCGCCCAAGGCTATCTCGACGGCGGCAAGCACCTGTGGAACGCCGGTATGTTCTGCTTCAAGGCCAGCACCCTGGTGGATGAGCTGGCGACCCACGCCCCCGACGTACTGGCGGCCGCGAAAGCGGCGCTGGAGCACAGCCAGCACCTGCAGAACAAAACCTCGCGCCAGCGTGAACTGGACGCTGAAGCGTTCGGCAGCGCACCGGATATTTCCATCGACGTGGCCTTGATGGAAAAGTCCAGCCAAGTGGCCGTGGTGCCCTGCGACATCGGGTGGAGCGACATCGGTTCCTGGGAAGCCCTGCGCCAGCTCACCCCGAGTGATGCCCATGGCAACCAGGTCAACGGCGAAGCGATCCTGCATGACGTGCACAACTGCTATATCGACTCGCCCAAGCGCGTACTCGGCGCCGTGGGCGTGAAAGACCTGATCATCGTCGACACCCCCGATGCCCTGCTGATCGCCGATGCCCACCGCAGCCAGGACGTGCGCTACATCGTGGCCGAACTCAAGCGCCAGAACCACCCGGCGTTCAGCCTGCACCGCACGGTCACCCGGCCCTGGGGCACCTACACCGTGCTGGAGGAAAGCAGCCGGTTCAAGATCAAGCGCATCGTGGTCAAGCCGCAAGCATCGTTGTCGTTGCAGATGCATCACCACCGCAGTGAACACTGGGTGGTGGTCAGCGGCGCCGCACAAATCACCAATGGCGACCGCGAATTCCTGATCAACGCCAACGAGTCCACCTATATCCCGGCCGGGCACAAACACCGCCTGACCAACCCCGGCATCATCGACCTGGTGATGATCGAAGTGCAGAGCGGCGAGTACCTGGGCGAAGACGACATCGTGCGCTTCGACGACATCTATGGGCGTGCCCCGGCCGAGGTGAAAAAGTGACATGCGGACCTCGTTGATCATCCCGACCCGCAACGCCTCCAGCCACCTGGCACGACTGCTGCCGGCGCTGAAAATGCAGACGCTGCAACCGGACGACATGCTGGTGGTCGACAGCGCCTCCAGCGACGACACCGTGGCGCGGTTTCGCGAATTCGGCGCGCGGGTCGAGGTCATCGACGCGCGGGACTTCAACCATGGCGGCACCCGGCGCTGGGCCAGCGAGCAAGTGGACGGCGATGCGTTGATCGTGATGACCCAGGACGCAATCCCGGCAACCCCCGAGACCTTCGCCAACCTGTTGCGCGAATTGCAGGAAGACCCGCTCAACGGCGTTGCGTATGGCCGCCAACTGCCGCACCCGGACGCCGGGGTGCTGGGCGCGCAATCGCGGCACTTCAACTACCCGGACCAGAGCCGCAGCAAGAGCCTGGCCGATGCTCCGCAGCTGGGGATCAAGACCTGCTTCAGCTCCGATTCGTTTTCTGTGTACCGACGCAGCGCATTGCAGGCCGTCGGCGGTTTTCCCGCCGACGTGATCGGCAGCGAAGACGCCTATGTGGCCGCACGCATGCTGCTTGAAGGCTACAAGGTGCGCTACGCCGCGTCCGCGCAGGTGTATCACTCCCACGATTACCGCCTCATGGATGAGTTCCACCGCTACTTCGACATTGGCGTGTTCTACGGTCGCGAGCCGTGGATACGCGAGGCATTCGGCGATGCCGGCGGAGAAGGTAAACGCTATGTACTGGCGGAGCTCGCAGCATTGCGTGCTGCCGGTGCATTGCATCGCGTACCCGAAGTACTGGTGCGCAGCGCGTTCAAGTTGCTCGGCTATCGGCTGGGCCATCAGGAACGCCGGCTACCCATCGCCCTCAAGCGGCGCATCAGCATGTTCCCCGGTTATTGGAGGTGAGCACATGACCCACAGGAAGTCCCCCTTGATGAAACGAACCTTGCTCGTCCTGGCCATGATGGCATTGGCCGCCTGCAATACGCCCGCACGCATCGTCCCACCGGACGACAAGACGGTCGAGGAAGGCAAACGCGCCCTCGACCAACTGGCCCAACTGCCGCCGGCCGTGGAACGTATCCGCGTCGGCGACCAGTTGCGCATCGTGCGCGATGCCGGAGAAATGCCGACGCTGTCAGCGTTCAACGTCAGCACCATCTATGAGCTGACGCTGTACACGGTGCAGGCCGACGGCAAGATCAACTACCCCTTCCTGGGGCCGATCCAGGTCGCCGGGCGCCAGCCCTCGGAGCTGGCCACCGAGCTGAGCAACAAGCTGGCGCCGGTGTATCGCGAGCCGCGGGTGACGGTGAACATCAACCAGGCACCGGGTAACTCGGTGATCGTCGGCGGCGCGGTGAACAACCCGACGGCGGTGCAAATCGGCACGGCCAACACGCTGGAACAGGCGATTGTCGGCGCCGGCGGGGTGAACCCGTCCGGCAACGCAAGCATGGTCGCGCTGCTGCGCGAAGATGCCCAGGGCGCCTACCGTGCCTACTTCCTGGACTTCAGCCAATACCTCAAGACCGGGCCTAACGGGCGCAAACAAGTGCGCCTGCAACGCGGCGATGTGGTGTTCGTGCCCAAATCCAACGTGGGCGAACGCATCCAAGGGGTGGATACCTACTTGAACCAGTTGATTCCGTTCACCAAGTCGATCGGGGTTGGCTACAACTACACCCGAACCAGCGGCAGCAACAACTAAAGGAGCGACATCCCATGATCGAGATCCGTTCTTTTCGGGATCTTCTGCGCCTGTTCTTCATCTTCAGACATGAGTTCAAGCTGGCGGCCATCGCGGCGCTGGTCATCATGTTGCTGGGGGCCTTCCTGCTGCCGGCCAAGTACGAGTCCACCGCACGCCTGCTGGTCAAGCCTGGGCGTGACTCGACCTTGCCGATCGAGATCAGCAACCGCCAGGCACTGGTGATGCCCAGCACCCAGCGCGACCCGATTGTCGACGAGGAGCGCCTGCTGACCGGCCGCCCGATCGTGCGCGCGGTGGCCGAGCACTACCTGGAAGTGATTGAAAATGCACCGCCGCCGGAAGGTTTCTGGAAGCGCACCAAGTACTACGTCAAGAGCGGCATCGGTGCCGTGTTCGACGGCGTGCGTGTAGTGCTGGAAACCGTCGGTATCGTCGAAAAAACCACCCCGGTGGAACGCCTGGCCGCCAGCCTGGAGAAAAACTTCGAGGTGAGCCACGCCGCGGGGTCCACGGTGATGGATATCAGCTTCAAATGGGGCGACCCGGAAATTGCCCAGATGGTGGTCAAGAACTGGATCGAGACCTACATCAACGAACGCACCCAGGCCCTGGGCCGCAAGAGCCTGTACGCGTTCTACGAGGGCCAGGTCAACACCAGCGCCAACGAGATCAAGAGCTATAAGCAACAGATCCTCACGCACCTCAACGAGATCGGCGCGGCGAGCATTACCGACCGCCTGGAGGACTTGTCCGAGCGCATCAACGTGCTGCGCGGCGAGACCTTCAACACCACCCGCCTGATCGCCTCTTCCGACAGCGCCCTGGAGAGTACTCGCAACCAGCTCAAGACCCAGCCCAAGGAAGTGACCACGGTCCGCCAGATCGCCCTGAACCCGCAGCAGCAGGATTTGCGTCGCCTGCTCAACCAGAAGCTGCTGGAAAAGGCCGATATGATGCGCACCTACACCGACAACGCGCCGCCGGTCAAAGCGCTGGACGCCTCGATCCTTGCCATGCAGGCCCAGGTCGCCAGTGAAAGCAACACGGTGCAGAGCTCGGAAAACCGTGCGCCGAACACCCTGGAAATCCACTTGCAACGCGTGCTGCTGGATGAGTCGAGCAACAACCTGGCGCTGCGTACTCAGTTGGTTCAGCAGCAGAAACAACTGGTCAACCTCGAAGCCCAGCGCAAGCAGGCCCTGGAGATTGAGCCGGAGCTGGCGCGCCTTTCCCGCGAGTTGAGCGCCACCGAGCGTAACTACGCGCTGTATGTGGACAACCTGGAAAAGTCGCGCATCGACCGTGAACTGGATAACAGCCAGATCAGCAACATCGCGGTGATCGAAGAAGCCACCCTGAACCCGGGCCGCGTCTTCCCGAAAACCCTGGTGATGCTGATGTTGGCGATCCCGTTTGCCATCGTCGTCGGCCTGTTGGTGATCTACCTGTGCTACCTGCTGGACCAGCGCATTCACGATGGCGGCCTGGTGGAGCGCAAATTCGGCTTGCCGCTGTGGACCACCCTGCCGGAACTGGACACCAGCACCGCCCAAGGCACCAACGCGTTCAATGCGAGCATTTACCGGCTGTACGGTTTGCTGCAACTGGAGCGCATTGCCGAACAGGGCATGACGCTGGGGCTGACCTCGGCGCGCCACGGTGAAGGCGTGACCTTTGTGGTGGAACAATTGCGCCAATTGCTGCAAGAGAACGGCATCAACGTGCGTGTCGGCGGTGCGGCACCGGCGGCACAGGGGGAAGTGGTCCTGCTGGATGCTTCGGCCCTGCTGGATAACCGCGATGCATTCGTCACGTTGCGCCGCGCCGACCTGATCGCGCTGGTGGTGGAAGCGCAAAAAAGCACGGTGCCGGTGGTGGAACATGCCCTGTCGATCCTCAACACGGCGTTTGGCAAAGTCGACGGCATCATCATCAACCGGCGTAAGTTCGAAGTGCCGGCCAAGGTGCTGCAAAACATCGCCAAGTACCGGGGGGCGTTCTGATGCGCATCGCCCTACTTGCGCCCTTGCCGCCGGAAAAGAATGGGATCGCCGACTACGCGAAGCATTTCAAGACGGCTTTGGAGCAACTGGGGGTGACGGTGGTGACACCGTTGAGCGGCGTGGCGGGCAACAGCGTTGCCATCGGCCAAGCCATCGCCGCATTCGACTGGCAAGGTGTGGACCTGGTCCACGCCGAACTGGGCGGCGGGCGGTTGGGAGAATTCCTGGCCTTGCGCGAGTTGCGCAAGGCGTTCCCCAAGCTGCCGCTGACCGCAACCGTGCATGACCCAGAGCGCATGGTCTGGCGCCGGGAACGTTTGCCCTTCCCGCTGAACCTGTTGGAACGTTTGCCCAGCCCACTGCCCCAGGCAGCGGTGGTGCTGGCAGACCCGCTGACCTTGAGCGAAGAACGCCGCGTCGCCCAGGACCTGACCCGGCTGGTCACCCTCACCCGCCTGGGCGCCGATTGCCTGAGCGAGCGCATGCGCTTACCTGCGGGCAAAGTGGCCGTGATCAACCACGCCAACCTGGCGATTGCGCCGGCAGCCTTGCCGTCGCTGGACACGCTGCGCCTGCTGTATTTCGGTTTTATCTACCGTGGCAAAGGCATTGAAGACTTGTTGCAGGCCCTGGCCGCCGTCTTCAAGCAAGCCCCCCAATTGCGTGACCGTGTGCGCCTGACCCTGGCCGGTGGCACTGCCGCCGAAATGGCGTTCGGCGCAGGCGGCAATTACCTGGAGCAGTTGAACAGCCAGATCGCCGACCTCGGCCTGGCGGGCTCCATCGACTGGCGGCTGAACCTGCCGGCCAGCGAGATTGCCCAGACGATCCAGGCGCACCATGTGATGGTGCTGCCGTATCGCGAATCGAAAAAACTCGGCCTGCTGGGCCGCCAGCGCGGCACCAGTGGCGCGCTGTCCTGGGCCGCCGCGTGTGGGCGTGGGGCGATCACTTCGGATGCGCGCGCGTTTGCCGAGGAGGTCGCCAGCGGCAATGGCTTGATCTTTCCCCAGGGCGATGTGGGCGCATTGAGCGAGCAACTGTTGCGTCTGGCGAATACACCGACACTGGCGCAGGACTGGGCTGAACGCGCCGCGCAAATCGGCCGCGAACGCCTGTGGCCGTTGACCGCGCAGAAGTTCAAGGACCTTTTTGAGCAAGCCATTGCAGGAGCACCCTATGGCGCATAAACGGACCTGGTTCGCCTCACTGCTCGTGATCGTCGCGCTCGGCCTGAGCGTTTTTCTGTGGGGCCGCCAGGCCGATGCCGAGAGCCATGTGCTCAAAGGCAACAAAGTGCTGGTGTGGAAGGATTTCCTGGGAGTGAACGCGCAGTTCCTGTGGTTCAGCCCCACGCTGTATCAACAGCAGATCGACAAACTCAAAGCCCTGGGCTTGCAGTGGGTGCGCCTGGACCTGCACTGGGACCAGTTGGAGCCTGCCGAAGGCCAGTACCAGGTTGCGACGCTGGACCAACTGGTCGGCAACCTGCAGACCAACCAGCTCAAATCGGTGTTCTACCTGGTGGGCTCGGCGCCCTTTGCCACCACGGCGCCGCCCGGTGCGCCGTACCAGGACCAGTACCCACCGAAAAACCCGGATGTATTCGCCAACCGCATGGCGCTGTTGTCCCAGCGCTACCCCAGCGTCGACGCCTGGCAAGTCTGGAACGAGCCCAACTTGCTCGGCTTCTGGCGCCCGGTAGCCGACCCCGCAGGCTATTTCACCCTGTTGGCGGCGACCACCAACGCCTTGCGCACGGTCAACCCGGACAAACCCGTGGTTGCGGCCGGCATGGCCTTCCTCAGCGAAATGCCCAACGGCAAGACCATGCTCAGCGCCCTCAGCGCCCTGGGCGTAAACCGCCTGAATACGGTGGTGTCCTATCACCCCTACAACCAGCTGCCCGAGGGCAATGATCCGGCCAACCTGGACTTTGTCGCCAAGACCCAGGCACTCAACCAGTCCCTGCGCGCAGAGGGCGTGAAAACCCTGTGGAGCACCGAGTGGGGCTGGTCGAATTACCCGGGGCCCAAAGAGGCGCAAGACCTCATCACCCGGCAGCAGCAGGCTGACTACGTGGTACGCCGGGTGGCGCTGATGAGCGCGATGGATTTTGACAAGATTTTCCTGTTCACCCTCAGCGACCTTGACCAGCGGGCCAGCGTGCGCGACCAGTCCTACGGTTTGCTCGACATCAACGCCAACCCCAAGCCGTCCTACACAGCGCTGAAGAACTTCCTCGATGTGAGCGGGCCGCAACTGACCCCCGGCGATCCGCCCACCGCCGACCAGTTACCCGACGGCCTGTTCAGCATCGGCTGGACCCGCGCCGACGGCCATAAGCTGTGGTACTTCTGGTCGGCACAGGGCGGTAACGCACACCTGCCGAACCTGACCAGCGCGACCCTGTACGACCCGCTGCGCGGCACACAAACCCCGGTGAGCGGCGCCAATGGGTTGACCGTGCCGGTCAAGTCGAACCTGCAAATTCTGTTATGGGATTGAAGCCCGCCATGCGCATTTTATGGATACTGCCCTACTCGCCCT
Organism: Pseudomonas palleroniana; assembly: GCF_022836895.1. NCBI lineage: Bacteria > Pseudomonadati > Pseudomonadota > Gammaproteobacteria > Pseudomonadales > Pseudomonadaceae > Pseudomonas > Pseudomonas palleroniana. The sequence continues at coordinate 4,666,924 of NZ_CP092411.1, forward strand.
GGCCCGCCACCAGCGGCGGCAAGACGCGCCAGTTCCACTTGCTGCGCAGCCTGGCCGCGCGTGGGCACAGGATCACGTTGTTGCTGCATGACAAGCACCCCGTGTCGCTGACCGATCGCCAGGTGCTGGAAGCCTTCCTGGAACAGTTGATCATCCTGCCGCGCCGCCCACTGCGCAGCGTGAAAACCCTGGTGGCCGGGCTGTTTGCGCCCTACCCGCTGCTGGCCAGTGTCAATGGCTTGTCAGGTGCACTGCAGGACACCTTCGACCCGTTGCTCAATGAGCATTGGGACGTGGTGCAGATCGAGCACTCCTACACCTTCCAACCCTATGAAGATGCCCTGGCGCGCAAATCCCAACCCTTTGTGCTGACCGAGCACAACGTGGAATCGGCGCTCGGCGCAGCGACCTACGACCGCCTGCCTCGCTGGGCGCTGCCCTTCATTCACTACGACCAATGGCGATACCGCCGCTGGGAGCGCCGCGTCATGCGCCAGGCCACGCAGGTGGTGGCGGTCACCGCCGGCGACGCGCAGGTGCTGGAGAACATCGCCGGCAAGCCCGTGCCCGTGGTGGTCAACGGCGTGGATTGCGCGCATTTCGCCGGTGCCCGTCCTGATCCCGCGGCGCGCCGTGTGCTGTTCCTCGGCAATTATGAATACGCTCCCAATGTGGACGCGATCGAATGGGCATTGGATGAAATCCTGCCCAAGGTCTGGGAGCAATGCCCGGATGCGCGCATGAGCGTGTGCGGCTTCGGCATGCCCGGCAGCTGGCGCGAACGCTGGCAGGACCCGCGTATCGAGTGGCAAGGTTTTGTGCCGAACCTGTTGGCGCTGCAATCGAGTTGCTCGGTATTCCTGGCCCCGTTGCGTCATGGTGGCGGTTCCAAGCTCAAAGTACTCGAAGCCCTGGCTGCGGGGTTGCCGTTGGCCAGCACCGAACAAGGGGTATCGGGCCTGGACCTGGTCGAAGGGGTGGATTACCTGGGCGGGCAGACTGCCAGCGGCCTGGCGGATTCAGTGGTGCGCCTGCTGCAATATCCCGCAGCGGCACTGCCCATGGGCGAGGCTGGCCGCGCCTATGCACGCCGGGCCCATGACTGGAGTGTCGCCGCCGGCCAGCTGGAGCAGGTGTACGCGACGCTCTCGCCGCTCAATCAAAAGGAGCCCACATGCGTGTAGGTCTGGATTACCGCACCGTCGGCACCTCGCCGCAATCGGGCATCAGCCGTCAGGTGTATGCGCTGGAAAATGCGCTGTGCAGCCTGCCGGGTATCGAGCTGGAGCGCTTCACGGTGGCCCCGCTGGGCGATGAAACTCGCTTGCGGGCCCACTGCCCGGCCTGGGGCTGCGCGAAAACCGCGATGCATCAGCCGCAGAACCGCCTGCGTTTCGAAGCCGGGTTCCTGCCGCGTGCCTTGCGTGAGCAACACATCGATGTGTACATCAGCACCTTCAATATGGGCCTGCCATTGCCCCCCAAGCCCAAGGGCATGCGCACCGTGGTGCTGTTGCATGACCTGTTCCAGATTACCTTGAACAACTACCACGCCAACCGTCTGAAGGCCTTGATCTACAAAACCAGTGATCGCGTGTCGATTGCCTACGCGGTGCACAGCGCCGACCGCGTGTGGACGCCCTCACAGTACAGCGCGGATGAAACCGTACGCCTGTTCCCCAAGGCGGCGGGCAAGATTCGTGTGCTGCCCAATCAGGTCGATGGGTTTGGCGAACCGCCGGCAGACCTCAGCGCCTATCAACTGCCGCAGCGCTACTGGCTGCTGGTCGGGACTCGCGAGCTGCGCAAGAACGTACCGTTCCTGGTGGAGGCCTGGCAGAAAGCCCGCCAGCAATCGCCCAACGTGCCGGAGTTGGTGCTGGTGGGCAGCCTTGAGCACCTGCCCGAGGCCCAGCGTACGCTGCCGGGCATTCGTGCACTGAGCGGCGTGTCGGATGCCCAGTTACATGGGTTGTACCGGCAGGCATCGCGCCTGTGGCAACCGTCCTATGCCGAAGGTTTTGGTTTACCGGTCATCGAAGCGCTCAGTGTCGGTACCCCGGTGGCCGTGGCCAGCGGTACGTCGCTAGATGAAATCACGCCACCGTCGGCGGCGCGCTTTTCGCCCACCGACAGCGCAGCGCTGACCGCCTTGATGGTGAACCTGAGCCAACAGCCCGATGAAGACTCATCCGAACAACATCGCCATTGGGCGCAGCGTTTCAACCACCATGCCTATCGCCGGCGCGTGGCCGAACTGATCGAGGAACTCACGTGAGAATAACCCTGGCAAGCCTCGTTGCGATTCTGTTCGGCCTGCTGTTCGGCGGGCTGGCCCTGGCACTTTCACCCGCCAAGGCGTTCCTGGCCGTGATCGGCCTCGCGGCGGCCGTGACCATCCTGCGATTTCCGTTCTGGGGCTTGCTGCTCTTCGCGCTGGTGGCGACGTTCATGCCCTATTCGACCATCAACCTGGGGATCCGCAGCACGGTGAGCGAAGCGATCCTGGCGCTGACCTGGGGCGCCGTGATGTGGCACAGCTTCCTGGCCCGCCTGCCGGACACGCCGAGCCTGTCACGCCGGCCGACTGACCAGATGCTGCTGTGGCTGATGCTGTTCAGCGTGTTCCCGTTCATCGTCGGCCAGGTCAGCATCCAGGCCGAGAGCAGCGGCGTGGCCAACTGGTTGCGCTGGTTGCTGAACCTCTCGGGCGTGTTCCTCACCGCCAAGCTGCTGGTGGATCAAAAACGCCGCGAGGCCTTGGTGATGGCCTTGCTGCTGGGCACCCTGGCAATGCTGGTGATGTCCATCGCCGTATTCATACGCACCCGTTCAGGGGCGGGGATTGCGCCGATCCTGGCGCTGCTCAATTACGGCAACTTCGACATGTTGAAATTCGGCCTGGAGGCGATGTCTTCACGCATGGGTTCGCCGTGGATGCACCCCAATGCCATCGGCGGGATCATGGCCTTGCTGTTGCCGCTGGCATTTTGCTTCGGCATGACCGAGCGTGGCTGGAAGCGTGCACTGGGCCTGGGCGTGGCATGCCTGGGGGCGGCGGCGTTGCTGCTGGCCAGTAGCCGTGGGGCAATGGTCAGTCTGGCGTTGGTGTTGATCTGGATGGCCACGCGCCGCGTGCCATACACCGGGCGCCTGCTGATGGTCGGCGCGGTACTGACCGTGGCGCTGGTGATGGCCTACCCGCCATTGCAGGACCGCCTGGCGACGATCTTCTCGTCGAGCAACGCCAGTACCGAGGTCCGTGTCGATGAATACCGCATGTTCCCCCAAGCGGTGGCGGCCTATCCGTTCGGTATTGGTTTCAAGGTCGATCCGCCCGTGCCGGGCACGCATCTGCTGGGGATTTCCAACCTGTGGCTTAACTTCATCTACAAGACGGGCATCGTCGGCATGCTGCTGTTTGTAGCGGTCACCGTGCGCTGGTGGCGTGAAGCACGCCCGGAAGCCGGCCCGATCCGCCTGACCAAGGACAACGCGCTGTGGCTGGGTAGCACGGCGGGGATTCTATCAGCGTTGGTCAGCGGTTTGTTTGACCACTACTTCAGTTTTGCCGTGGTGATGGTGGCGCTGTTCTGGCTGATGGTGGGCATCAACGTGCTGGAAGCACGCCGCCTGTTTCCGGCACGCCTGCCGCAGGACAAGACAGTGGCGTATCGCAAACCGTTGCTTGACGGCGTGCGGCCTTAAGCATGCTCGGTTCCGCCGTCTGGCTGACCCTGGCGACCCTGCTGGGCCTGTGCCTGGGGTTCGCGCGCGAGTGGCTGCTGGTGGCGGCCTGGGGCGCCGGGGAGCGCAGTGACGCCTTCCTGATCGCGCTGTTCTTGCCTGAGGCGTTGCGCATGTCGTTGGCCGGCGGTGTGTTGAGCGCCGCTGCCTTGCCGCTGTACCTGCAACGCAAGGACGGCGAACGCCTGGATTGGCTGGCGGTGTTGTTTCCCGCGTTGCTGCTGATTGCGCTGATGACCAGCCTGTTGTTGACGCTGTTGGCCCCCTGGCTGGTGCAGCTACTCGGCCCGGGGCTGGCGGCCAGCGCGACGGCCCTGGCGGCGAGTAATTTACAGGTCGTGGCCTGGTGCGTGCCGGGCTTGATGCTGCATGCGCTATTCAGTATTCCGTTGCAGGCAAGCGAGCGTTTTGTGCTGGCGGGCTTGGGCTCGCTGTTGTTCAACTTGCCGCCGGTGACTTACCTCGCGCTGGCAGGCACCGCGACTGAACCTCGCGCACTGGCCTTGGCCTGCCTGGCCGGTAGCCTGTTGATGCCACTGGCCCTGCTGCCGTCGATCTGGCGCCAAGGGTGGCGGCCATGGCGCTGGCAGTTGAGCGTCACACCGTTGCAGGAGCTGGGGCAACGCATCGGGCCACTGCTGCTGAGCAACGGTGCCAGCCAAGGTTTGGCGCTGATCGAGCGGCTGGTGGCCTCGCTGCTGGGGGAAGGCGCGGTGACGTGGGTCAACCTGGCGCGCAAGTTGATGAACCTGCCGCTGATTGCACTGATGAGCCTCAACCAGGTGCTGCTGGGCATGATGAGCCGCCGCCAGGGCGATGAGCGCCTGGCTTTGCTCAAGCGCGGCCTGGAGACCGCCAGCGTGTTGACCTTGCCGGCCGGCGTCGGCCTGGTCGCGGCGGCGCCCAGTCTGGTCACCCTGCTGCTGCCCAAGCAGTCGGCGGACTCGCCGTTGCCATTGCTGCTGGCCTGGTTCGCCGTACCGCTGGTGTTCGGTGCCTGGAACGCCCTGCTCGCGCGCTATGCCTACGCTGCTGGCGATACGCGACAGCCGCTGCGGTGCGAGTTGCTCGGTAGCCTGGTCAATGTGCTGTTGCTCGCGGCCTTGCCCTTTGTGTTTGGCCTGGCGGGCATTCCGCTGGCCGCATTGGCCGGGGTGATGTGCACGGCACTGTTGCTGATGCAGCGCCAGGCATTGCTCGCCGCCCTGCCCTGGGCGCGGCAGTGGCTGCTGAGTGCGTTGGTCATGGGCGCGGCCGCGCTGGGGCTGTTTTCAATTGAAGGCGTGTGGCTGCAACTGGGGCTAAGTACCCTGGCAGGCACCGTGGTGTTGCTGGGCATGGGGCTGTGGCTGAAGCCGTGGCGCAAGGCATGAATGATCGATCAGGAGTCGTTACGTGAAACAACGCTGGATTCAAATGGATATCGCCAAAGGCATCGGCATCCTGGTGATCGTGTATGGCCATAGTTGGTTTGTCGCCAACTCTCTGGACCTGCTCTATCCGATACTCGCCTCGTTTGTGTTGCCATTGTTCTTCTTTCTGTCCGGCGTGTTTTTCAAGCCCGAACAGCCGTTTGTGGAGATGGCGGTGCGCAAGGCCGATGGCCTGCTCAAGCCGTTTTTCTTCACCATGCTGATGTATGTGCTCGTACGTGATTTGCTGCGCGGGCAGCCCCTGTTGCCGGATGTGGGCGGTGTGCTGTACGCCTCGGTGGACACGATCCCGTGGCAGGCGTTGTGGTTTTTACCGCACTTCTGGGTGGCGATTCTGTTCAGTTGGTTAATGCTGCGCCTGATCCAGCATCTGAAGTTGCCGTTGCTAGCGAGTTGCCTGCTGATGGTCGCGCAACTGTTGCTCGGCATCTGGGTACTGCCGTGGTTCTGGCAAGTACCGGTGACCATAGGCGGGCAAACCTGGACGATGCCCGGCCTGCCCTTCAGCCTCGAAGTCACCCTGATCAGCAGCACCTATTTTATCTACGGTTACCTGCTGCGCGACTGGCTGCGCAGGCATGAGGGCTCGCTGCTGACCCTGGTGATTTCCATCGCCCTGTTCGCCGCCGTGTTTGTTTACAGCCGCGACACCATGGACCTGGCGCAACGGCGCTATGACCACTGGTTGTGGACCAGTCTGCTGGCGGTGATCGGCGTGTATATGTGCTGGGCGCTGGCACGGGTGCTGATGGTATCGCCTCTATTGACCCGGATGATGACGTATATCGGCCAGTCAACGCTGATCGTGTTGATCTTTCACGGGGAAATCCAGCACAAGGCCGTGGACCTCATGGAGCGCCTGGGCCTGCATCCGTTCATGTCGGCCTGTCTGGGCCTGGTGATCGCGGTGGTGGTACCGCTGATGATTGGGGAAGTGATCAAGCGTGTGGCGGTCTTGCGGTTCTTCTACTTTCCGTTTCCGGTGCGCAAAGCCCCGAAAAGTTGAAAATACCACTCATACGATGTGGGAGCGGGCTTGCTCGCTCCCACACGTGTCATGCATGTTCAGTCATCAAGTTGTGACGCGGCGGGCTTACTGCCGGGCTTGGCCGATTTGGCGCCCTTGGCTGGAGGCGCTGCGGCAGGTTCCGGTTCAGCCGGTGCCGCAAGGTCTTTTTCGGCCTGGGGCATCTGGTCGATGGCGCTGAAGAACTCCTTCAAATCGAGGGTATCCGGTGGCACGGTCTTCTCGATTTTTTTCTCGCCGTCCTTGCCGATCAGGATCACCTTGGTGCCGCTGCCGGCACCCAGCTTGAGGGCCCGGATCAACGCATTGGTTTCCGGCGGCGTCAGCTTCTTGTTGTCCTTGGCATCCTTGGCAAACTTTTCCCCTTCGGCGCCGATGCTGCCGAACTTCACGGTGTAGAACACCATATTGCGTTCTTCAAAGGATTGTTTGGTGGCGGGCTCGCTCAGTTGTTTCTGAAGAGTCGCCAAGGTGGAGTTTCCGGAATCAAGCTCCACAACCACCAGCGGACGGGACTTGCCCATGTCTTGCTTGAGCGGGTTGATATCCTCAGCGGCCAACAGCGGCCCCGTTAAAGCCATCAAGGTAGCCAGGGTCAGCGACCGGATGAGCATGCGCACCTCCTTTGAATTCCATGCAGGGTTCTTGAGTTTCATGTGTGCGACAGTCAAATTCAAGGATGATTCCTACACCGCTTTACGAAAGAGTAGGACAGGACGCCCACGACGCAAGGGCTTGGATGGGGTCAGGCGCCATTGTTTCTTCTGATTGCGGAAACATTATGAGACTTCCCACAGAGGCCAATGCCGGGCGAACACCGGTGCCACGATGGGGTCGGCATCCACGTGCGCCAGGCTCTGGGCGAAGCTTGGCGCCAAGGCGGTCAATACCTCACGCGCCTCATCCCAGTGCGAAACCGCGGCCGCCATAATGCCCAGGGCGTTCGGCACATTGCCGGGGGCGAACAACTGTTCGGCAAATTGATCGGCGAACACCACCCAGGCTTGATGCAGATAGCGTCGCGTACCACTGACCAGTTGCGCCTGCAGCGCCTCATCCGCATTACCCAGCCAACGCTGCGGATAATCGATGATACCGATCGCCGAGTAGCAATTGGCGGTGATGTAGAGCAGGCCGCGCAGGATCTGCGCGCGGTTGCCAGCCAATAGATCCGACGCGGGAAACGCCATGCCCAGATAGATCAGGATGGCAGCGCTTTCGGTCAGCACCTGCCCATCGGGGGTGACCAGCGTGGGAATCTGCTTGAGTGGGTTGATACGGGCCAGGGCTTCGGTGCCCTCGCCCTCCTGCCAGGAGCTGGCCTCTACCCGGTGCCACGGCACCGCGCAACGTTGCAGGGCAATTTCGATCATGCATGAGCCGGAATCGTCGGTACCGTAGAGCGTATACATGGGCGTTCCCTCTGGTTTATCGCACTAGTCTGGCCTGCAAGTTCGCCTTCACCTGCGGCCACTCCGAGTCGATGATGCTGAAGCGCACCGAGTTGCGCTTGCGCCCGTCCGGCATGATGCGTTCGTGACGCACGATACCTTCCTGCACGGCGCCCAGACGCAGGATGGCTGCGCGAGAGTTTTCGTTGAGTTCGTCGGTGGTGAATTGCACGCGCACGCAGTCGAGCACATCGAAGGCGTAGCTGAGCAACAACAGCTTGGCCTCGGTATTGATTGCCGATTTCTGAGTGGATTGCGCCAGCCAGGTGTGGCCGATCTCCAGCTTGCGGTTGACCCGATCGATCTTCCAGAAGCGCGTACTGCCCACGACCTCGCCAGTGCTCTTGCGCACGATGGTGAAGGGCATGACCGTACCGGCATGACGCCCGGCCAAGGCGGTCGCCATGTACGCCTCGATGGTGTCCGGGCCGGGGACGTTGGTAACCTTGAGGTTCCACAACTCACCGTCGGCGGCGGCCTGGAGCAAGGCCGCTGTGTGTTCGAGCTGCAAGGGTTGGAGTTCGACGATAGTGCCGGTCAAGGTGATCTGGGTCATGGAGAGCTGCGCCGTCTGCGAGTGGTCGTCAGAGGGCAAGAGTGCAGGCTCGCGCAGCGCTTCGGCAAGTGTTTTAGAACAGGCCCATTTGCCCGCCGACCAGGGTGACGAAATCGTCGTTGACGAACGGCAGGATCGCATCGGCCACCGGCTGCAATTGCCGCGTGACGTAATGGTCGTAGTCGATCGCCGCCTGCCGCACCTCCAGCGGTTCCGGGCCGTTGAGCGTGATCACATAGCTGATCCAGCCACCGCGTTGGTACTGGCGCGGGCGGCCCAGGCGGTCGTTGTAGTCATCGGCCAGGCGTGCAGCGCGTACATGCGGTGGCACGTTGCGTTCGTAGTCATCCAGTTGACGACGCAGGCGCTTGCGGTAGATCAGCAGTTCATCGAACTCACCGCTCAAGGTGCGCCGCACGTAGTCGCGCACGTAGTCCTGATGGGGATGGCGATGGAAGATGCGCCGGTAGAGTTCCTGCTGGAACTGCCGCGCCAGGGGCGACCAGTCGCTGCGCACGGTTTCCAGGCCCTTGTAGACCATTTCCTCACTGCCATCCTCGCGCACGACCAAGCCCGCGTAGCGCTTTTTGCTGCCCTCCTCAGCGCCGCGAATGGTCGGCATGAGGAAACGGCTGAAGTGCGTTTCGTATTGCAGCTCCAAAGCACTTTGCAGGCCGAATTCGCGCTGTAAATGCTCACGCCACCAGGCGTTGACGTGCTGGACCAGCGCTTGGCCGATGCGGCCGGCATCGGCTTGGGAATGGGCTTTGCCCAGCCAGACAAAGGTGGAATCCGTGTCACCGTAAATCACCTCGTAACCCTGGGCTTCGACCAGCTTGCGCGTCTGGCGCATGATCTGGTGCCCACGCATCGTGATCGACGAAGCCAGCCGCGTATCGAAGAACCGGCAGCCGCTGGAACCGAGCACACCATAGAAGGCGTTCATGATGATTTTCAGGGCCTGGGACAACGGAGCGTTGTGTTCGCGCTTGGCCACTTCCCTACCTTCGGAAACACGAGCGACGATGGACGGCAGGCAATGGCGGGTGCGAGAGAACCGCGCACCGCGAAAGCCTTCCACTGACGCACTGTCTTCGGGGTGCTTGAGGCCTTCGATCAAGCCCACCGGATCGATCAGGAAGCTGCGGATGATCGACGGATAGAGGCTTTTGTAATCCAGCACCAATACCGACTCGTACAGGCCGGGACGCGAGTCCATGACAAACCCACCGGGGCTGGCCTGGGGTGGTTTGTCGCCCAGGTTCGGCGCGACAAAGCCCTGGCGGTGCATCAGCGGCATGTACAAATGGGTGAAGGCGGCGACGGAACCGCCGCTACGGTCGGCCGGCAACCCAGTGACGCTGGCCCGCTCCAGCAGAAACTTGAGCAAGTCGGTCTTGGCGAAAATCCGTGTGACCAATTCGCAGTCCTTGAGGTTGTAGCGCGCCAGGGCGGGCTTGTCCTCGGCAAACATGCGGTTGATTTCGTCCATGCGCTGATAGGGTGTGGAGATGTCCTTGCCTTCGCCGAGCAGGGTTTGCGCGACGTTTTCCAGGCTGAAGGACTCGAAACTCCAAGTGGCCGAACGCAGTGCCTCGATGCCGTCGATGATCAACCGCCCCGCTGCCGCCGCGAAGTAGTGATTGCGGCTGCCGTGTTCGCGCCACGTCATGGTTTCACCGCCGCGCCCCAGCAACAACGGTACATTGAGACGCTGGGCGTGCTCATGCAGCACGCGCAGGTCGAACTGCACCAGGTTCCAGCCGATGATCGCATCGGGATCATGGGTGGCAAGCCACAGGTTGAGGCGTTCGAGCAGTTGGGCGCGGGTCTCGCAGTAGTCGAGCTTGAAATCTACGGCAGCGGTTTTGTTGGGTGGGCCGAGCATGTACACCTGGCGCTCGCCGCAGCCCTCCAGAGCAATGGAATAGAGGTCGCCCTGGGCGGTGGTCTCGATGTCGAGGGACACCAGCTTGAGCGGCGGGCGGTAGTCGGGCGCGGGTTTCATCTGCGCATCGCCCAGCACGCCCGTTGCCTCAGGTGTGCCACCGAACCACACGGGCGCGGTGATGAAGCGCTCCATCATGTAGCGCTCCGGTGGGCGTACGTCGCCTTCGTAGACATCGACACCGGCGGCACGCAGGCGCTTTTCCAAGTCCATCAATTGGCGATGCTGGCGAGTGTAGAGGCCCAGCACCGGACGATGATGGAAGTCGCACAGTTGCAACGGGCGCAATTCGATATCACGCTCGCCCTTGAGCAGCCAATCCAGCGGCTTGCGATGGGCCTGAGGAATGAACATCACCGAGGTCTGCACGGGCAACCGAATACACCGCGGGCCATGGTCCGTGGCCAGCCAGAAACTGACCTCCGTGCCCGCCGGAGTGTCGCGCCAATGCCGGGTCAGGACAAAACCCTGCTGTAAATCCAACGTACCGCACCTCAGGAATCGCTTTCAGAGCGTGATTCTACTCGGCATTCGTCTCTACACGGCACGTTTACGTGCGATTCAGGCATCGCCGGCGGCAGCCCGCCGCAACCCGTGCGGTTCACGCCCGATGGGCTTGGCCCAGATAAGTCTCTATGTTGTTCATTTGCTCGTCCCAGCCACGAGAGTTCATCTTGAAGGCTTTTTGACGGCGGGCGGCAGGGATTGCATCAAACCCGGACTCGACAACCCGCAGCAGAATGCCCGGCGCACGGTCCTCTAAGGTGAACTCCACCAATGTCGGGGACTCCTTGTCGTAGTCGATGTCCTGCTCGACCGCGTAAGGATGCCACCAGAAGGAAAACAGGGTTTGCGGCAGGATGCGTTCGATCCTGGCCTTCCACATCACATGTTCGTAACCAGGGTAAGTAATCGGGGCTTCGATGGTTTCACCCGCGGCGAAGCTCTTGCCTTTGAGGGCGATGCCGAACCAACTGCCAAACTTTTCGGCGTCGGTCAGGGCCTCCCAGATCTGTTTGCGTGAAGCGTTGAGCAAGACTTTCCGTTCGATGCGATCTAATACAAGCATAAGTCACCTCCTCCATTGACAGTAGGCGACATCGATCAATGCGCAACCTTGAGTTATGCGCGATGATGGTGCCCCTACCCTCGACACGGCCGTACCTTATGACTGACCCGTTGAACGGAAGTTGCTTCTGCAAAGCTGTGCGCTATCAGGTGGACAGCCTCGACATGCCTATCAGCCATTGCCACTGTGACAGTTGCCGCAAAACCCATGCAGCTGCGTTCGTCGCCACTGCCGGGGTGATGCGTGAGCACTTTCGCTGGATACAGGGTAAGGAGCTGCTGTCGGCGTTTGAATCGTCGCCGGGCAAGCTGAGACATTTCTGCTCACGTTGCGGATCACATCTGATGGCGGAGCGCGGGCATCAGCCCCATGTGATCGTGCGAGTGGCGACGCTGGATGATGACCCGGGCGTCAGGCCCACTTCACATATCTGGACGAGCCACGATGTGCCGTGGCTGGCTCATGAGGGTTTGGAGTGCGTGGCGCGACCAGCCTGATCCTGTCCTGGCCGGGCTTAGACGTGCGGGTCGCCCGGGGCTTTGGCCGGCGCGGCATATTGGGGTTTCAAGTGCCCCTCTTGATCGAGTAGCCAGGCGTCCATGATCTGACGTACCACGGGGCCGGCGACTCGGCCACCAGCCTCACCGTTCTCGATCATGACCGAAATGACGATCTCCGGATGTTCCGCCGGGGCAAACCCGACGAACAAGGCGTTGTCGCGATGGCGCTCCAGGGTTTTGTTACGGTCGTAACGTTCGCCTTGCTTTATCGCGACCACCTGCGCCGTACCACTCTTGCCGGCGATGCGGTATTGCGCACCTTGCGCCGCGGCCCGTGCGATACCACGCGGGTCGTGCATCACAAGCTGCATGCCGTGGTTGACCTGTTCCCAATCACGCGGGTCCTTGAGGACTACGTTGGGCATCGGATGTTCATCCACTGGCGGCACACCGTTGATGGTCTTCGCCAGGTGCGGTCGGTTCCACACACCTTTGTTGGCGATCAACGCGGTGGCTTGGGCCAATTGCAGTGGCGTGACTTGCATATAACCCTGGCCGATACCCAGGATCACGGTTTCCCCCGGGAACCAGGGTTGGCGACGTGTGGCGCGCTTCCAGGCTTGAGACGGCATCAGGCCAGCAGACTCCTCGAACATATCCAGGGAGACTTTCTGACCAAGACCGAATTCCGCCAGGTAGTCATGCAACCGGTCAATCCCGAGTTTGTGGGCCAGGTCGTAAAAATAGGTGTCGTTGGAACGCATGATTGCCGCGTCCATATCCACCCAGCCGTCGCCACTGTGATTCCAGTTTCGGTATTTGTGGTCAAAGTCGGGCAACTGATAGTAACCAGGGTCGAACACTCGGGTTTGAGCGGTGACGACACCACTGTCGAGACCGGCGATGGCTACTTCCGGCTTGATGGTCGAGCCGGGCGCGTAAAGACCGCGCAACACGCGGTTGAACAGCGGACGGTCGATGGAATCGTGCAGCGCGGCGTATTCCTTGAAGCTGATACCGGTGACGAACAGGTTCGGGTCGAAGCTCGGCTTGCTGACCATGGCGAGCACTTCGCCCGTACGTGGATCAAGTGCCACAACCGAGCCGCGACGGTCGCCCAGGGCCTCTTCGGCGGCCTCCTGGAGTTTGACGTCGAGGCTCAGCACGATGTTTTTGCCGGGGATCGGGTCGGTGTGCTTGAGAACGCGTAATACACGACCCTGGGCGTTTGTCTCGACCTCCTCATAGCCGACATGGCCATGCAGCTCAGACTCATAGAACCGCTCGATGCCGGTCTTGCCGATGGACTGGGTACCGCGGTATTCCACAGAATCGAGGGACTTGGATTCTTTTTCGTTGATGCGGCCGACGTAGCCGATCGAATGAGCGAAATGCGGGCCCAACGGATAGTGCCGCACGAACTGCGGCTCAACGTCCACGCCTGGCAGACGAAATTCGTTGACGGCCAAAACGGCAATCTGTTCTTCAGTCAGTTCATAAAATAGCGTAACGGGCACAAACGGATGGCGCGCTTGTTTCAGCGCCTTGTCGAACACTGCACGGTCTTCGGCGGGTAGGTGCAGCAGATTGACGATGGCATCCAACTCGCCCTTGAGGTCGGTCGTACGCTCACGGGTGATCGTCAGGTTGTAGCTGGGGCGGTTATCAGCCAGCACGACGCCGTTGCGGTCATAGATCAAACCGCGGGTCGGCGTGATCGGCAGTACGTGGACCCGGTTGTTTTCTGAAATCGTGGAGTGGTAGTCGTATTGCACCACTTGCAGAAAATACAGGCGGCCCACCAGAGCACAGGTGATACCAATCACCAGCAGCGCGCAGGCGAACAGACGCTTGTTGACCAAACGGTTTTCTTTTTCGTGATCTTTGATCGGTATCGCTTCAGGCATTTCTACAGCATCTCGTTGAAGAGGGTCGACGCCGCATCCTGCGGATAAAGATCAATCCTTGTGAAAATGTGCTGCACCATACCAAAAATGCAGAAACACTTTGCATCGATTTCCCCAACGGCATGTGTTTTGTCAGGTGAACACGGACTTTGGCTCTCGAAAGGCTTCAAGCCATAGGGGGCCATGTTTGCGACCGATGCCCGATAGGTTAGGCGCACGGGGCTCGTGGTGTAAGTAACTGTGCTGACACACGGCTCAAGACAATTGGCTTGAACCCACTGGGCGCCGTGCCACAGCCAGCTTGCCACTTTTCGATCGCCCAAAACAAAACCCCATCTGCTTTCGCAAATGGGGTTTCGGAATTTAATCTTGACGATGACCTACTCTCACATGGGGAAACCCCACACTACCATCGGCGATGCATCGTTTCACTGCTGAGTTCGGGATGGGATCAGGTGGTTCCAATGCTCTATGGTCGTCAAGAAATTCGGGTACTGAGTCGCAGCCAGTCGGCTTCGCTTCAGCAAATTGGGTATGTAATAGAAGTCGGTGTCTTGTGAGCGTCGAACTTTCGGTTCATAGCGTCTTCACACACCGCAATCTGGCCTTTCGACTCAAATTGCTTGGGTGTTATATGGTCAAGCCTCACGGGCAATTAGTATTGGTTAGCTCAACGCCTCACAGCGCTTACACACCCAACCTATCAACGTCGTAGTCTTCGACGGCCCTTCAGGGAACTCAAGGTTCCAGTGAGATCTCATCTTGAGGCTAGTTTCCCGCTTAGATGCTTTCAGCGGTTATCTATTCCGAACATAGCTACCCGGCAATGCCACTGGCGTGACAACCGGAACACCAGAGGTTCGTCCACTCCGGTCCTCTCGTACTAGGAGCAGCCCCTCTCAAATCTCAAACGTCCACGGCAGATAGGGACCGAACTGTCTCACGACGTTCTAAACCCAGCTCGCGTACCACTTTAAATGGCGAACAGCCATACCCTTGGGACCGGCTTCAGCCCCAGGATGTGATGAGCCGACATCGAGGTGCCAAACACCGCCGTCGATATGAACTCTTGGGCGGTATCAGCCTGTTATCCCCGGAGTACCTTTTATCCGTTGAGCGATGGCCCTTCCATACAGAACCACCGGATCACTAAGACCTACTTTCGTACCTGCTCGACGTGTCTGTCTCGCAGTCAAGCGCGCTTTTGCCTTTATACTCTACGACCGATTTCCGACCGGTCTGAGCGCACCTTCGTACTCCTCCGTTACTCTTTAGGAGGAGACCGCCCCAGTCAAACTACCCACCATACACTGTCCTCGATCCGGATAACGGACCTGAGTTAGAACCTCAAAGTTGCCAGGGTGGTATTTCAAGGATGGCTCCACGCAGACTGGCGTCCACGCTTCAAAGCCTCCCACCTATCCTACACAAGCAAATTCAAAGTCCAGTGCAAAGCTATAGTAAAGGTTCACGGGGTCTTTCCGTCTAGCCGCGGATACACTGCATCTTCACAGCGATTTCAATTTCACTGAGTCTCGGGTGGAGACAGCGCCGCCATCGTTACGCCATTCGTGCAGGTCGGAACTTACCCGACAAGGAATTTCGCTACCTTAGGACCGTTATAGTTACGGCCGCCGTTTACCGGGGCTTCGATCAAGAGCTTCGCGTTAGCTAACCCCATCAATTAACCTTCCGGCACCGGGCAGGCGTCACACCCTATACGTCCACTTTCGTGTTTGCAGAGTGCTGTGTTTTTAATAAACAGTCGCAGCGGCCTGGTATCTTCGACCGGCATGGGCTTACGGAGCAAGTCCTTCACCCTCACCGGCGCACCTTCTCCCGAAGTTACGGTGCCATTTTGCCTAGTTCCTTCACCCGAGTTCTCTCAAGCGCCTTGGTATTCTCTACCCAACCACCCTGTGTCGGTTTGGGGTACGGTTCCTGGTTACCTGAAGCTTAGAAGCTTTTCTTGGAAGCATGGCATCAACCACTTCGTCATCTAAAAGATGACTCGTCATCAGCTCTCGGCCTTAGAATCCCGGATTTACCTAAGATTCCAGCCTACCACCTTAAACTTGGACAACCAACGCCAAGCTGGCCTAGCCTTCTCCGTCCCTCCATCGCAATAACCAGAAGTACAGGAATATTAACCTGTTTTCCATCGACTACGCTTTTCAGCCTCGCCTTAGGGACCGACTAACCCTGCGTCGATTAACGTTGCGCAGGAAACCTTGGTCTTTCGGCGTGGGTGTTTTTCACACCCATTGTCGTTACTCATGTCAGCATTCGCACTTCTGATACCTCCAGCAAGCTTCTCAACTCACCTTCACAGGCTTACAGAACGCTCCTCTACCGCATCACTTACGTGATACCCGTAGCTTCGGTGTATGGTTTGAGCCCCGTTACATCTTCCGCGCAGGCCGACTCGACTAGTGAGCTATTACGCTTTCTTTAAAGGGTGGCTGCTTCTAAGCCAACCTCCTAGCTGTCTAAGCCTTCCCACATCGTTTCCCACTTAACCATAACTTTGGGACCTTAGCTGACGGTCTGGGTTGTTTCCCTTTTCACGACGGACGTTAGCACCCGCCGTGTGTCTCCCATGCTCGGCACTTGTAGGTATTCGGAGTTTGCATCGGTTTGGTAAGTCGGGATGACCCCCTAGCCGAAACAGTGCTCTACCCCCTACAGTGATACATGAGGCGCTACCTAAATAGCTTTCGAGGAGAACCAGCTATCTCCGAGCTTGATTAGCCTTTCACTCCGATCCACAGGTCATCCGCTAACTTTTCAACGGTAGTCGGTTCGGTCCTCCAGTTAGTGTTACCCAACCTTCAACCTGCCCATGGATAGATCGCCCGGTTTCGGGTCTATTCCCAGCGACTAGACGCCCTATTAAGACTCGCTTTCGCTACGCCTCCCCTATTCGGTTAAGCTCGCCACTGAAAATAAGTCGCTGACCCATTATACAAAAGGTACGCAGTCACAGAACAAAGTCTGCTCCCACTGCTTGTACGCATACGGTTTCAGGATCTATTTCACTCCCCTCTCCGGGGTTCTTTTCGCCTTTCCCTCACGGTACTAGTTCACTATCGGTCAGTCAGTAGTATTTAGCCTTGGAGGATGGTCCCCCCATATTCAGACAAAGTTTCTCGTGCTCCGTCCTACTCGATTTCATGACTAAGAGATTTTCGCGTACAGGGCTATCACCCACTATGGCCGCACTTTCCAGAGCGTTCCGCTAATCTCAAAGCCACTTAAGGGCTAGTCCCCGTTCGCTCGCCACTACTAAGGGAATCTCGGTTGATTTCTTTTCCTCAGGGTACTTAGATGTTTCAGTTCCCCTGGTTCGCCTCTTGCACCTATGTATTCAGTACAAGATAACCATCTTATGATGGCTGGGTTCCCCCATTCAGACATCTCCGGATCAAAGTCTGTTTGCCGACTCCCCGAAGCTTTTCGCAGGCTACCACGTCTTTCATCGCCTCTGACTGCCAAGGCATCCACCGTATGCGCTTCTTCACTTGACCATATAACCCCAAGCAATCTGGTTATACTGTGAAGACGACATTCGCCGAAAATTCGAATTTCTCAACTAAGAGAACTCACAAATTTTACCTTAGCCTGATCCGTTACCAGTGAAAGTAACGTTCAGTCTATCTTTCTATCACATACCCAAATTTTTAAAGAACGATCTAATCAAAGACTAGAAATCAACATTCACCATCACCTTGATGGAATGCTCATTTCTAAGCTTTAAACGTCAGAAGCAGTAGTGGTGGAGCCAAACGGGATCGAACCGTTGACCTCCTGCGTGCAAGGCAGGCGCTCTCCCAGCTGAGCTATGGCCCCGTATTTCTACAGGCGTTTCCCACACAAAATTGGTGGGTCTGGGCAGATTCGAACTGCCGACCTCACCCTTATCAGGGGTGCGCTCTAACCAACTGAGCTACAGACCCAATTTCGGGCTGCTTCTTATCGTCTTCTTCAATGAATCAAGCAATTCGTGTGGGAGCTTATGGAGCAGCTGATGTCGTCGATTAAGGAGGTGATCCAGCCGCAGGTTCCCCTACGGCTACCTTGTTACGACTTCACCCCAGTCATGAATCACACCGTGGTAACCGTCCTCCCGAAGGTTAGACTAGCTACTTCTGGTGCAACCCACTCCCATGGTGTGACGGGCGGTGTGTACAAGGCCCGGGAACGTATTCACCGCGACATTCTGATTCGCGATTACTAGCGATTCCGACTTCACGCAGTCGAGTTGCAGACTGCGATCCGGACTACGATCGGTTTTATGGGATTAGCTCCACCTCGCGGCTTGGCAACCCTTTGTACCGACCATTGTAGCACGTGTGTAGCCCAGGCCGTAAGGGCCATGATGACTTGACGTCATCCCCACCTTCCTCCGGTTTGTCACCGGCAGTCTCCTTAGAGTGCCCACCATAACGTGCTGGTAACTAAGGACAAGGGTTGCGCTCGTTACGGGACTTAACCCAACATCTCACGACACGAGCTGACGACAGCCATGCAGCACCTGTCTCAATGTTCCCGAAGGCACCAATCCATCTCTGGAAAGTTCATTGGATGTCAAGGCCTGGTAAGGTTCTTCGCGTTGCTTCGAATTAAACCACATGCTCCACCGCTTGTGCGGGCCCCCGTCAATTCATTTGAGTTTTAACCTTGCGGCCGTACTCCCCAGGCGGTCAACTTAATGCGTTAGCTGCGCCACTAAAAGCTCAAGGCTTCCAACGGCTAGTTGACATCGTTTACGGCGTGGACTACCAGGGTATCTAATCCTGTTTGCTCCCCACGCTTTCGCACCTCAGTGTCAGTATCAGTCCAGGTGGTCGCCTTCGCCACTGGTGTTCCTTCCTATATCTACGCATTTCACCGCTACACAGGAAATTCCACCACCCTCTACCATACTCTAGTCAGTCAGTTTTGAATGCAGTTCCCAGGTTGAGCCCGGGGATTTCACATCCAACTTAACAAACCACCTACGCGCGCTTTACGCCCAGTAATTCCGATTAACGCTTGCACCCTCTGTATTACCGCGGCTGCTGGCACAGAGTTAGCCGGTGCTTATTCTGTCGGTAACGTCAAAACAGTTACGTATTAGGCAACTGCCCTTCCTCCCAACTTAAAGTGCTTTACAATCCGAAGACCTTCTTCACACACGCGGCATGGCTGGATCAGGCTTTCGCCCATTGTCCAATATTCCCCACTGCTGCCTCCCGTAGGAGTCTGGACCGTGTCTCAGTTCCAGTGTGACTGATCATCCTCTCAGACCAGTTACGGATCGTCGCCTTGGTGAGCCATTACCTCACCAACTAGCTAATCCGACCTAGGCTCATCTGATAGCGCAAGGCCCGAAGGTCCCCTGCTTTCTCCCGTAGGACGTATGCGGTATTAGCGTCCGTTTCCGGACGTTATCCCCCACTACCAGGCAGATTCCTAGGCATTACTCACCCGTCCGCCGCTCTCAAGAGAAGCAAGCTTCTCTCTACCGCTCGACTTGCATGTGTTAGGCCTGCCGCCAGCGTTCAATCTGAGCCATGATCAAACTCTTCAGTTCAAACATCTTTGGGTTTTTAAGAAACCCTAAACTTGGCTCAGCAATCGTTGGTTACATCTTTGATTTCTCGCGGAGTAACTTGTGATGCTGATAATCTTGTTGACTATCAGTCTGACTCCACAAGCACCCACACGAATTGCTTGATTCAGTTGTTAAAGAGCGGTTGGTTAAGTCTTTCGTCTCAACCGAGGCGCGCATTCTACAGCAGCCTCATTTGCTGTCAAGTGATTATTTTCAGAAGCTTTCGAAGATTTCTTCAACAACTTCAACCACTTGCGCTTCCGATCTCTCGTTAGCGGGAGGCGAATTCTACAGCGTTACACGCTGCTGTCAACACCTCTTTTTCTCCGCTTTCGACCGAGAAGATCGAACCGTTGATAGAGCCAAATAACACCGCCCGATCAACTCCTTCTGGGCTTCGATGAACTGAAGCTATTCGCTGCCTGAATCTTCGTAACTTCTTGTTTACCAAGGAGTTTTCAGTTTCTACTGCGCCGGAAGTGGGGCGAATTATAGACAGATATAATTCACCGTCAACACTTAATTTGAATTGACTATCAAATAGTTTGAAATCCCCATTTCCTCTATATAAGTGAGAGCATCACGCAAAACTGAGCAATATATTGCCCAACGACAAACAGTTAAGCATCATAGCGCCTTCCGCCTACCGACCAAGACCCGGACGTACCCCAATGACCACCTCACACCGCAGCCTGGCCTCGACATTGTTTCCTGTCGGCCTGCTGTTGATCGCCATGGCTTCCATCCAGTCCGGTGCCTCCTTGGCAAAAAGCATGTTCCCTATCGTCGGCGCGCAAGGCACCACCACCCTGCGCTTGATTTTCGCCAGTGTGATCATGTTGCTTCTACTACGCCCATGGCGCGCCAAGCTGACGGCCAAGTCCCTGCGCACTGTCGTCATCTACGGGATGGCGTTGGGCGGCATGAACTTTCTCTTCTATATGTCCTTGCGCACGGTCCCGTTGGGTATTGCAGTGGCCCTGGAATTTACCGGACCACTCGCCGTCGCCATCTATGCATCCCGCCGAGCAGTGGACTTCCTATGGATCGGCCTTGCAATCACCGGCCTTCTCTTATTGATCCCAACGAATGAGGCCAGCAGCGGCATCGACCTGACCGGCGCAGCCTACGCACTCGGCGCCGGGATTTGCTGGGCGCTGTACATTCTGTTTGGCCAGAAAGCGGGTAACGACAATGGCGTCCAGACCGCAGCCCTCGGGGTCATGATTGCCGCATTGTTCGTCGCACCGATCGGCATTGTCCATGCAGGCACCGCGTTACTCACGCCAGCGTTGATTCCTGTCGCCATCGGTGTCGCCATTCTATCCACTGCTCTGCCCTACACCTTGGAAATGGTCGCGCTCACTCGCCTGCCCGCCCGCACCTTCGGCACTCTGATGAGCATCGAACCCGCTTTCGGTGCACTTTCCGGCCTGTTTTTCCTGCATGAACATCTGTCCCTGGCGCAATGGCTTGCAATCACCTGCATCATTCTGGCTTCCGTAGGCGCCACTTTGACAATGCGCAACGAATCCAAACCTTTGGTGCCAGCCGATTGATCCGCATGAAAAGGTAGCTCTGGCAATTACCCCTCATTTAGGCCATGTTTAGCCAGCAAACAAATGTCACTTATGGAGAATTTCGACAAGGACAGCCTGAACGCTACAATCGAGAGCGAATAAAGCCTGCATCGAGCCTTTTGCGAAGCGGCTATAAGGATAGGAATGAAACGAATTTTGATACTGTTAATGATCGTGGGCATAGCTGGCTGTGCCGCGACCACCAAGACAGAAGTGAAACGGGGCAAAAAAGGGCTGCATATCAACTGTTCCGGCCTGTCCTCCTCCTGGGACCAGTGCTACACCAGTGCAACCAATTCATGCGGCGCCAAGGGCTATCGGATCATCGCAAAATCCGGTGACAACGCCGAGGAACCAGGAGATTACCCCTTCGGGATAAACCCGGCCGGTTATACCAGCCGTAGCATGATTGTGATCTGCAAGTAGCGCCGTTCGGCGACTAGAGTCGCCGACGCTTTAGTCCTGCACCCCGAGCTGCGACCGATCAAATCGCAGCTGTACGTACCCGCAACCACTCCAAAGCGGCACCACTGAGCAGCGGGCTCAAGCGATCACGCACCTCGGCGTGGTAAGCGTTGAACCACTCCCGCTCGTCCGCCGTCAGCAGCGACGGTATCAGGCAACGGGTGTCGATCGGGCATAAGGTCAGGGTTTCAAACTTGAGGAACTCACCAAACTCCGTCTTGCCCGCCTCACGGTTCAACACCAGATTCTCGATACGCACGCCCCAACGACCTGGGCGATAAGTGCCCGGTTCGATTGAAGTAATCATGCCTGGCTGCATCGCCGTTTGCGGTGCAGTGGCGGCTTGGTAGGCGATCACCTGCGGGCCTTCATGCACATTCAGGAAATACCCTACGCCATGACCTGTGCCGTGACCGTAGTCCACACCTTCGGCCCAGATCGGCGCACGTGCGATGGCGTCCAGCAGTGGCGACAGAATGCCCTTGGGGAAATGCGCCCGGGACAAGGCGATCACCCCCTTGAGCACGCGCGTGCAATCGCGTTTCTGCTCGTCACTCGGCGTACCGATCGGCACCATCCGTGTGATGTCCGTGGTGCCACCCAGATACTGGCCGCCCGAATCGATCAGCAGCAGGCCGTCACCTTCAATCACCGCATGCTCTTCTTCGGTCGCGTGGTAATGGGGCATGGCACCGTTGGCGTTGAACGCCGCGATAGTGTTGAAACTCAGCGATACGTAATCGGGACGGCGGGTACGGGCAGCGGTCAGGTGTTCGTCAATGGTCAGCTCGGTAATACGTTCGCGACCCAATGCACTGTCCAGCCAGGCGAAGAATTCGCACAGTGCCGCACCATCCTGTTCCATGGCCCGGCGGATATGCTCCGCGTCGGCCAGGCTCTTGCGGGACTTGGCCAAGGTGGTCGGGTTCAGCCCCTCAACCAGCTTGACGCCGGCATCGAGGTTCTCCAGCAAACCGGCGGTCACGCGCGCCGGATCAATGTGCAGGCTTGCCCCCGCTGGCACGTCACGCAGTGCTTGTGCGACTTCGCTGTAGTCACGCAACGTCACGCCATCCTGCGCCAATACCGCGCGCAGTTCGTCATCCACTTTGTTCAGGGCCACAAACAATGTGGCCTGCGCCTGGCTGATCAAGGCAAAGGATACAAACACCGGGTTGAACGACACATCGCCGCCGCGCAGGTTGAACAACCAGGCGATGTCATCCAGGGTGGCGATGAAATGCCAGTCGGCGCCCTTCTCTTTCAAGCTGGCGCGAAGTGCCGCGAGTTTTTCGCCACGGCTGACGGTGGCTTGCGGCGGCAGGTGCGGGTAGACCGGCTGGTTCGGCAGTGCCGGACGGTCTTTCCAGACCTCGTTCAGAAGGTCGATGTCCGTACGCAGCCGCGCTCCACGCTCTGCCAGCTTGGCGCTCAGGGTACGCGCCGAGGCCACCGCCATGACCGCGCCATCCACCGCCACCACACCGCCTTCCGGGGTTTGCTCGGCCAGCCATTCCAATGGGCCGGGTTGGCCTGGCTGCAACTTCACCAGTTCAATGCCGCTGCCCTTGAGCTCCTTGGTCGCTTGCTCCCAATAACGGCTGTCGGCCCACACCCCGGCAAAATCCGCCGTGACAATCAACGTTCCCACAGAGCCATGGAAACCGGACAACCATTGGCGTCCTTGCCAGTAACCCGGCAAGTATTCGGACAGGTGCGGGTCAGCCGACGGCACCAGCAAGGCATGAATGCCCTCGCGGCTCATCAGTTCGCGGGTATGCGCCAGGCGCTGGGGAACCGTTCCATGGGTCAAAGGCTGCGTACTCATTGTGTCTCCTGCTAACCACTCATAATTGTTATGTGAATCAAACGGCCCAAAACGCGGGTGCACTGGCCAGGGCTGCCTTGATCAGTTGCACGGCCGCATCGATATCCTGCTCGGTGGTGAACCGACCCAGGCTCAGGCGGATGGTACGTGCGGCGCTGCGAGCATCATGGCCCAGGGCCAGAAGCACGTGAGACGGCGCATTGCTGGCCGAATTGCAGGCCGAGGTCGCCGAAAAGGCAATGCCTGCGCTCAATGCGCTCGAGTTGAACTCCCCTTCAGCAAAGGTCAGGCTGAGTGTATGGGGAATGCGCTGCGTCGGGCTGCCATTGAGGCGCACGCCGGCAATCGGCTCCAATTGGTCGAGCAGACGCTGACGCAACGCGGCAATCATCGCTTTCTCTTCGACAAAGGACTGCGCAGCCAAGGCGAACGCCGCCCCCATCCCCGCAATCTGGTGGGTCGCCAGGGTGCCGGAGCGCAAGCCACCCTCGTGACCACCGCCGTGAATCTGCGCCAACACTTTCTGCTGCGCACGCGGGCCGACATACAGCGCGCCGATGCCCTTGGGGCCGTACAGCTTGTGCGCCGAAAACGACATCAGGTCTACCGGCCATTCAGCCAGGTCGATGGCGACCTTGCCGGCCCCCTGCGCCGCATCCACATGCAACAGCGCGCCGTGCTCACGCACGCGCGCGCCAATGGCAGGGATGTCGTTCAAGGTGCCCAGCTCATTGTTCACCAGCATCAGCGATACCAGGAAGGTGTCCTCGCGCAACGCTTCACTCACTGCATCAGCGCTGATCAAGCCTTCGGCGTCCGGCACCAGGTAGGTCACGGCCACCCCGGCTTCCTGCAACTGCCGCGCAGTGTCCAGCGTGGCCTTGTGCTCGATCTGGCTGGTGATGATATGCCCACCCGCCACGCCGCGTGCCTGGGCGACGCCCTTGATCGCGAGGTTGTTGGATTCGGTGGCGCCGGAAGTCCAGACGATCTGCTCAGGACCGGCACCGACCAGATCGGCCACTTGGCGACGCGCCTGTTCAACCGTTTGCCGGGCCGCCTGGCCGAACGCATGGGAACTGGACGCCGGGTTGCCGAAATTGGCATGGAAGCCCAGGCACTCGACCATCACCTGGATGACTCGCTCATCCACCGGCGTGGTGGCGGCGTAGTCGAAATACAACGGACGTTTCTTCATGACGTTAAAGACTCGCAGAGCGTATTCCCGAGAACAACGTCTCAGGGGCATCGATGGGAACAGAGGTCGTCAGGTTTAACCGATCGTATGCCATTGAAAGAAGATCACTGTAGGCAAATGTGCGTAGGAACGCTCCTGAAATCCAGCTTAACAGGCGCAAGTGACGTCATGGAAAACAAAAAGCCCGAGATTCCTTGTGGGAACCTCGGGCTTTTCGCCATTGAGCGCGGGCTCAACTGGGACGACCTTGCAACGTCACGCTGCGCTCGGCGTTCATTTCGCCCTGGCGATCAAAGCCAAAGGGCTTCTGTGGCTGAGCCGTCAGCGCGGCCCGTTGCTGTTGATATTCGTCAAACGACAGGCCGCGACGGCTCAGTGCTTCCAAGGCCAATTCCTTGGTTTCTTCGGCGGTGTAGGGGCGTAGCTCGGGCGAAGGGTGGGTTGCGCATCCGGCGAGCACGGAGCTGACAATCAACAAGCAAACAGCGAGAAAACGGTTCATGGCGAAGGTCCTGGGAAGAGGTTTCAAGTCGATGAACACAGGCTACTCCCGCCCTCGCACGGTTAAAAATCACCGCCCTTGATAGTCGCTATCAGCTATTCAGACACTTTCGATAGCCCCACCAAATATTCTATTTAGATCTATAAATATGGAAATACGTTCATTTACGGAATAACAAAGACCTTTTATAAAGGGCTCCCGGCTTCACCACACTGTTCGCCACGCAACTGTTGCCCAAACAACAGCCGTTTAACGACCCCCCCAGTTTCATTTTGAGGAATACCGTGTGACAGCCAACACCCACAGCGTCCTGCCCTCCCCCTTGCAGACCGCACAGTTGCTGGCCGCCGAATTCGCCCTCACCGCCGTTGAGCGTGACGAACGCGGTGGTACACCCAAAACCGAACGTGACGCTTTGCGTCAGAGCGGCTTGCTCGCGCTAAGCATTCCCACCCAGTACGGTGGCCTCGGCGCGCGCTGGAGTGAAACCCTGGAGGTCGTACGCGAATTCGCCAAGGTCGACAGTTCCATCGCCCATGTCTTCGGCTTTCATCATTTAATGCTCGCCACCGTGCGCCTGTTCGCCCGACCCGAGCAATGGCAACCCTGGTTCGAACAGACCGCGCGCAAAAGCTGGTTCTGGGGCAATGCCCTCAACCCCTTGGACACCCGAACGCTGGTCAAGAATTTCGGCGGCTGGCGCGAATTCTCCGGTAAGAAAAGTTTCTGCTCCGGCGCCAGCGACTCCGAAATGCTGATTGCCTCGGCGGTGGATGAAAGCGCCGGAGGCAAGCTGCTGATTGCCGCCATCCCCAGCGGACGCAGCGGCATCACTTTGCATAATGACTGGAACAATATCGGCCAGCGCCAAACCGACAGCGGCAGCGTGAGCTTCGAGCGGGTGCGCGTCGAAGAGTCGGAGTTGCTGCTCGACCCTGGGCCACTGAGCACACCCTTTGCCTGCCTGCGCCCGTTGATCGCCCAGCTGACCTTCACCCATATGTTCCTGGGCATTGCCGAAGGTGCCTTTGCAGAAGCCCGTCATTACACCCTCACCGAAACCCGCTCGTGGCATAAATCCACGGCCGACGACGTGCGCCAGGATCCTTACGTGCTGCATCACTACGGCGACTTCTGGGTGGCTCTTGAAGGTATACGCCTGCTGGTGGAGCGTGCTGCCGGGTTGCTCGACCAAGCCTGGGCCAAGGGGCCCCATCTGAGCGAACACGAGCGCGGGCAATTGGCGATTGCGATTGCCACCGCCAAGGTCGCCGCCACCCGCCAGGGCCTGGATCTGTGCAGCCGCCTTTTCGAAGTCACCGGCGCGCGGTCAACCCACGCCTCGCTGCGCCTGGACCGCCACTGGCGCAACCTGCGCACACAATCCCTGCACGACCCGGTGGACTACAAGCTCCACGAACTGGGGGACTGGGCATTGAATCAGTCCCTGCCGATTCCGACGTTCTATTCCTGAGAGAGGTGCCCATGCAGCTTCTGACCCTACCGCCCTCACCCGCCCTCGCGACCTCGATCCGCGCCACGGCCCAGGTCTTCGAAGACCCCAAATCCCAGGCGCTGCTCGATCACATCAGGCAAGTGGCTCCCAGTGAAGCCAGCGTATTGATCATCGGCGAGACCGGCACCGGTAAAGAGCTGGTGGCGCGGCATATCCATAACCTCAGTGCACGGCGCAACCGGCCGTTCGTGGCGGTCAATTGCGGGGCGTTCTCCGAATCCCTGGTGGAAGCCGAACTGTTCGGCCATGAAAAAGGCGCGTTTACCGGCGCCCTCAGCGCCAAGGCCGGCTGGTTCGAAGAGGCCGATGGCGGCACCTTGTTCCTCGATGAAATCGGCGACTTGCCCATGGCGATCCAGGTCAAGCTGTTGCGCGTCCTGCAAGAACGCGAAGTCGTGCGCCTGGGCTCGCGCAAGAGCATTCCAATTGATGTGCGCGTGCTCGCCGCGACCAATGTGCAACTGGAAAAGGCCATCAATGCCGGGCATTTCCGCGAAGATCTCTACTACCGTCTCGATGTGGTCAGTCTGGAACTCAGCCCGTTGCGCGAGCGCCCCGGCGATATCCTGGCGCTGACCCGGCATTTCATCGAAACCTACAGCCAGCGCCTGGGCTACGGCCCGATCACCATCAGCCGCGAGGCCGAGCACAAACTCAAGAGCTACAGCTGGCCGGGCAATATTCGCGAACTGGAAAACGTCATACACCACACGTTGTTGATCTGCCGTAACGGCGTGATCGAACGTGACGATTTGCGCCTGTCGAACCTGCGCATCGAGCGCCAGGACGATAGCCAGCAGGCCACCGACAACAGTGCCCAGGCGCTATTGGAGCGCGCCTTCCAAAAACTCTTCGAGGAACAGGCCGGCGCGCTGCATGAAAAGGTCGAAGACGCACTGCTGCGCGCCGCCTACCGTTTCAGCCATTACAACCAGGTGCACACCGCCAACCTGCTGGGCCTGAGCCGCAATGTCACGCGCACGCGCCTGATCAAGATCGGCGAACTGGCAGTGAACAAACGCCGCCCGGGGGAAACCGTGCAGGGCGAGCGGATGCTGCATTTATCCATTTAAACGGCAGTGCAAAGCGTTGTCATGGCTGCGCTCGAAGCTGCGCAGCACCTGGAACGAACCGAAGGTCACCGCCGTGGCCTGATGGGCGCGGATCAACGTCCAGAAATCTTCTTCGCCGTGCTCGAAGCATTTGAACGCCGCCTCGCCATCCTCACGCGAGCGCCATTGCAGGTAATTGAGCACTCGCCGACCATCGTCACTGACTTGCACACTCGCATTGATAAAGCCGGCATGGCGCTGGGCCAGACGCTCGCTCTGGGTAGACAAGGCCGCCACCAAGGCAAATTGTTGCTGGGGCTCGATCTGGAACTCGATCAACTGAGTGAAGCTGCGATTTTTCTCTGATACCTGCATGAACACTCCCCTTCCTTTGTAAGCAGAATCTTGCGATTCGATGCCGTGCAGGGTAAAACCTCTAGTTAAGTCAAGGTCAAGCGCGAATTCGGAGATTTTCATGCTCAACAAGGAACTCACCGTCGGCCAGCTGGCCGCCCGCAGTGGTGTGGCCGTCACGGCCTTGCACTTCTACGAGAGCAAGGGGCTGATCAAGAGCAACCGCAATGCCGGTAACCAACGGCGCTACCCCCGGGATGTGCTGCGGCGGGTGGTGGTGATCAAGATCGCCCAACGCCTGGGCATTCCGCTGGCGACGATTGGCCAAGCCCTGCAAACCCTGCCCGATGGCCGCACGCCCACGGCGCAGGATTGGCAACGCTTGTCGGCGCTGTGGCGGGAAGACCTGGATGAGCGCATCAACAAGCTGACGTTGCTGCGGGACAAACTCAGCGGCTGTATCGGCTGCGGGTGTCTGTCGCTGGAGGCATGCCCGCTGCGTAATCAGGGCGACAAGCTCGGTGAATGCGGCCCAGGCGCCCAATTGCTGGAGCCTAGCCCTTAGCCGAGAGCGAGCAAGTCGGCACCCCAGGCAAATCACCCGCTCACACTGCCAGCCCAGCATCTCGTCGGTTGCTCGCAGGCCACGGTCGGCGTGGCCTATAGTGAAAAAGTCGTACCTCCCTGCCCCCCACCAAAGGAGAACGAAATGAGCGTTAAACCGATTCCCGAGGGTTTCCACAGCCTCACGCCCTACTTGGGCGTCGAACAAGCCGCCGAAGCCATTGAGTTTTACAAGAAGGCATTCAACGCCACCCAAGTCATGCGCCTGGATATGCCCGATGGCAGAGTGGGCCATGCTGAACTGCGCATAGGCGACTCGCCCATCATGCTTGGCTCGCCTTGCGATGAAAGTCCGTTCGGCAGCCCTCGCGACGGCCACACCAGCGTCGGCCTGCATTTATATGTGGCCGATGTCGACGCGCAGTACCAACAAGCCATCGCCGCGGGTGGTATTGCCGTCTCCGACCCCAAAGACCAGTTTTATGGCGACCGTACCGGCACGCTGAGAGACCCGTTCGGGCATGTCTGGTTTCTGGCCACCCACAAAGAAGACCTGACCGAAGCGCAGATCCGCCAACGCGCAATAGAGATGTTCAAGCAAGGCTGAGCCTGCAGGAGCGAGCGTGCTCGCTCCTGCATCACACTTCATGAACACCCCCTCCACGCTTTCCTCCTTGCCCCGAGCGCCGTGTGATTCCAGGATGCAGGCAATCATCACAAGGAGTCATTCCATGTTCGCCGGATTCCAAAAAGACCAGTGCCACGTCAACGGCGTCAGCATCAGTTACCGCAAAGGCGGTAGCGGTCCCGGCCTGCTCCTGCTGCACGGGCACCCGCAAACCCACGTCATCTGGCACAAAGTCGCCGAACAACTGGCCGCGCACTTCACCGTAGTGGCCGCCGACCTGCGCGGTTATGGTGACAGCAGCAAACCGCCGGCCAATGCGCTGCACACGAACTATTCGAAACGGGAAATGGCCCGGGACAGCGTCGAGCTGATGCGGGCCCTGGGCTTCGACTCCTTTTCGGTACTGGCCCACGACCGTGGCGCGCGCGTCGCCCATCGCCTGGCGCTGGACCATCCCCGGAGCGTGCAGCGCATGGTGCTGCTGGATATCGCGCCGACCCTGTCGATGTACGCACAAACCGATGAAGCCTTTGCCCGTGCCTACTGGCACTGGTTCTTCCTGATCCGCCCGGCGCCGCTGCCGGAGGCCCTGATCGAGAGCAACCCCGAACTGTACCTGCGCAGTGTGATGGGCAGCCGCAGCGCCGGGCTCAAACCCTTCACCGATGCAGCCTTCGCCGAATACCTGCGCTGCCTGAGCCTGCCAGGCAGCGCCACCGGTATCTGCGAGGACTACCGCGCCTCTGCCGGTATCGACCTTGCGCACGACCAGGCCGACATCGACGCCGGCAACCAGCTGAACCTGCCGTTGCTGGTGCTGTGGGGCGCCGAAGGCACGGTCGGCCGCTGTTTCGAGCCACTCAAGGAATGGCAGCAAGTCGCCACCGATGTGCGCGGCAAGGCGCTGCCGGCCGGCCATTACCTTGCCGAGGAAGTGCCTGAATTGTTACTGGACGAAGTCCTGACCTTCCTTCGCTGAAGCCCTGATCCGCTTCCCCGCGCCGGCGCGCAAACGCCGGCGACGGGGTCTGCTTGCCTCAAAAAAGACCCGCGAGATAACAACAATGACAATCAGAAAACTGCTGGGAACCCTATATGTGCAGGTGCTCATCGCCATCGCGCTGGGCGTGCTGATCGGCCATCTACGGCCGCAGATCGGTATCGACCTCAAGCCGCTGGGCGACGGGTTTATCAAGCTGATCAAGATGATCATCGGCCCGATCATCTTCTGCACCGTGGTCAGTGGCATCACTAGCATGCACGACGTGAAGCAAGTGGGCCGGGTCGGTGGCAAGGCGTTGCTGTACTTCGAGCTCGTATCCACCGTCGCCCTGTTGATCGGTATCCTGGCCGCGCACCTGTTGCACCCAGGCGAGGGCTTCAACATTGATGTCAAGACCCTCGACAGCTCGGCGATCGCAGGGTTTGTCGGCCAGGCCGAACATGGCGAAGGCATCACCGGCTTTCTGCTGCAGGTGATCCCCACGACGTTCTTCGACGCGTTCTCCAAAGGGGAAATCCTGCCCGTGCTGTTCGTTTCGGTACTGTTCGGCATCGGCCTGGTGATGGTCGGCGAAAAGGCCCGGCCCCTGGTTGGCGTGATCAATCAGGCCAGCGAAGTGTTTTTCCGCATCGTGGGGATCATCAGCCGCGTCGCGCCTATCGGTGCCTTCGGCGCGATTGCCTTTACCATCGGCAAATACGGCGTGGGTTCGCTGCTGCCCCTGCTGAAGCTGGTGGGCACGTTCTATGTCACCGCGTTTTTCTTCGTGGCCGTGGTGCTGGGCAGCATCGCCCGCTATGCCGGGTTCAGCATTTTCAAACTGTTGGGCTATATCAAGTCGGAATTGCTGATCGTGCTGGGGACCAGCTCTTCGGAGTCGGCACTGCCGCAACTGATCCAAAAGCTCGAAAGCCTTGGCGCGTCCAAGGGCGTGGTGGGTATCGTGGTGCCGACCGGCTACACCTTCAACCTGGACGGTACCAACATCTATATGACCCTGGCCGTGCTGTTTCTGGCGCAGGCCACCAACATTCACCTGCCGCTGGAACAACAGTTGACCCTGCTCGCGGTCGCCATGCTGACGTCCAAGGGCGCAGGTGCGGTGGTGGGCGCAGGCTTTGTGGCACTGGCGGCAAGCCTGGCGGTGGTGCCGACCGTCCCCGTGGCGGCGATGGTGCTGATCCTCGGCGTCCACCGCTTCATGGCCGAATGCCGTTCGCTGACCAATATCATCGGCAACGCAGTCGCCGCCTTGGTGGTGGCGGCCTGGGAAGGTGAGCTGGATCGCGAGAAGATGGCGCCGATTGCCCTCAAGCAGGGTCGCCATGCGCGGGCCGCGGCACAGGCAAAAATCTCCGCTGAGTAAGCGGTGCTATTCTGGCGGCTCATGCCGCCAGGTCTGTTTCTGATGACTCATAAGAAAGATACCGTGCCCCTACCCGAAGACCTGCGGGTGTTCCTGACCGTGATCCGCAAGGCCGGCTTTGCCGCCGCCACCGATGAGCTGGGGTTGTCGCCGGCGTATGTCAGCAAGCGCATCCAGATCCTCGAGACCACCCTCGCCACCCGCCTGCTGCACCGCACCAGCCGCCGCATCGCGCTGACCGAGGACGGTGAGCGGGTGCAACGCTGGGCCGTGCGTATTCTCGAAGACTTCCAGCAACTGTCCGACGAGCTTTCGGACGCCCATGACAGCCCCAGAGGCCACCTGCACTTGTGCAGCAGTTTCGGCTTTGGTCGCAACCATGTGGCCCCCGCCCTGTCGTTGCTAGCCGAGCAGTACCCTGACCTGGAGGTGCGCCTGGACGTGTTCGACCGCGTGGTGGATATCGTCAGCGAAGGCTTCGACCTGGAGATCCGTGTCGGCGATGACATTCCCGGCCAGCACATCGGCCGGCGGCTGGTCAGCAACCGCCGCATACTCTGCGCCGCGCCCGCGTACTTGAAACGCCGAGGTACGCCGCAACACTTGAGTGAGCTGGAGCAACACGACTGCCTGGTCCTCAAGGAACGCGACAACCCGTTCGGTCTCTGGAACCTGGAGCGCGACGGCAGCCAGGAAAGCGTGCGCGTACGCGGGCCGCTGTCCTCCAACAACGGCGAAATCGTGATGCAGTGGGCATTGGATGGTCGCGGGGTGCTGCTGCGCTCGATGTGGGATGTGAAGCCGTTGCTGGAGCAAGGCAAGCTGGTGCAGGTGCTGCACAGCTACACCCAAAGCGCCAACGTGTGGGCGGTGTACCCGACACGGTTGGCGCACTCCGGAAAGCTAAGGGCATGCGTGGAGTTTTTACAGGAGCATTTCAAAGGGCTGTCTATTTAGCCCTACTCCAGCCCTGTAAACCCTTCCACCACTTGAACTGCGACCGGTCAGCTGAGCCAGGGGTTGGCCGCGAGGTGCCGACGTTCGAACGCCTGGATCTCATCACTGCGTTGCAACGTACTGCCGATTGCATCCAGCCCTAGTAGCAGCGCGTTCTTGCGCAGGGTGTCGATCTGGAACGGGATCACCTGGCCGTCCGCCAGGCCGATCTGTTGGGTCTGCAGGTTGATGCTGATCTGCGTCTGGTCGGGCTGGCTGACGGTTTGCCCGAGCTTGTGCAGTACCGCGTCCTCCAGGGTAATCAGCAACACCCCGTTGCGTTGGCAGTTGTCATAGAAAATCCCGGCAAAGCTGCTGCCGATGAGCGCACGAATGCCCATCTGCTTGAGGCCCCATACGGCGTGCTCACGGCTGGAGCCACAACCGAAGTTCGGCCCTACGACCATGAAACTCGCACCCTGCCAGGCCGGTTGGTTGAGCACAAACGCGGGGTTGGGTTCGCCGGACGCCAGAAAGCGCAAATCGAAAAACAGCCCACGGTCCAGGCCGCTGCGGTCAATGCCCTTGAGAAACTGCTTGGGCATGATCACATCCGTGTCGATATTGGCCGCCAGCATGGGCGCGGCCTTGCCGGTAACCAAGGTAAAGGGTTGCAGGCTCATAGTCGGTCTCCAAAGTCACGTATATCGGTAAGGCGGCCGGTGATCGCGGCGGCGGCGACCATCGCCGGGCTCATCAGATGGGTGCGTGCACCGGCCCCCTGGCGGCCTTCGAAGTTGCGGTTGGTGCTGGAGGCGCAGCGGTCACCGGGGGCCAGCACGTCGTCATTCATGGCCAGGCACATTGAGCAGCCCGACTGACGCCACTCGAAACCTGCCGCGATAAAGATCGCCGCCAGCCCTTCGGCCTCGGCCTGGTCGCGGACCTCGGTAGAACCAGGCACGATCATCGCCCGCACGTGCGCGGCCACATGTTTACCGCGCACCACGCTGGCAGCGTCGCGCAGGTCTTCAATACGGGCGTTGGTGCAGGAGCCGATAAACGCATGGCTGATCACGATATCGCTCAACGGCATACCGGCTTGCAGGCCCATGTAGTTGAGGGCGCGGTGCATGTCCTGGCGCAGGATCGGGTCGTCGACGTCTTGCGGGTCGGGTACGCGCGCACCGATGGGCGCGGCCTGGTCGGGGCTGGTGCCCCAGGTGACCATGGGCTCCAGCGCGCCGGCATCCAAGTGCACTTCCTGATCAAACACCGCGTCGGCGTCCGAATGCAGTTGGCGCCAGCTCACCAGGGCCTGCTCCCATAATTCGCCCTTCGGCGCGCGAGGCTTGTCTTTGAGATAGGCGAAGACTTTTTCATCCGGCGCCATGAACGCGCCACGCGCCCCCGCCTCCACCGCCATGTTGCAGATGGTCATGCGCGCTTCGACGCTCAAGGCATCAATCGTGGAGCCGCGGAACTCGATGGCATAACCGGTAGCGCCGGATGCGCCGATCTGGCCGATCAGCGCCATGATCACGTCCTTGGAAGTCAGGCCGCTGGCTAACGCACCATCGACGGTGACGCGCAGGCTTTTCAGGCGTTTATAAACCAGCGTCTGCGAGGCCAGCAGGTGCTCGATTTCCGAGGTGCCGATCCCGAAGCCGAACGCGCCCAGCGCGCCATAGGTGGTGGTGTGGCTGTCGCCGGCGGCAATCACCATGCCCGGCAGGATGAAGCCCTGCTCCGGCGCAATGACGTGTTCGATACCCTGACGCTTGTCGAGGATATCCAGCAACTCGATGCCGAAGTCCCGGCAGTTTTGCGCCAGGTAAGAGACTTGCCGGGCGCCGCCCGCATCCGGCATCGCCGCGATGCGCTGGGGCGTGGTCGGGTTCACATGGTCGACCACTGCCAGTGCCGTGCCTGGGCGCCATACGTTGCGCCCGGCCTCGCGCAAGCCGCTGAACGCCTGGGGGCTGGTGTATTCGTTGATCACCTGGCGGTCGATATACAGCAGGACATGGCCCTGATCATCCAGGGCACACACGGTATGGGCATCGATGTGTTTGTCGTAGAGGGTTCTGGCAGTCATTTTTCCTGGGGCTCACTCAACGGTGTGCGCCCATCCTACGCAGCGCCCCGGCGCCATCAATGGCAGCCGGGTGATAGCTGGGAACATGTTTCGTGTTCGATTCGGCCTTGAAATACACAAGCGATTTGAACCAGAAACATTTTCTTTCATTTTCCGCTTAGGGATTTCCCATTCTCATTCGTCTTAACTTAGATACAGCCCGTCGCGTCAGCAAAAGCTACGACCGGCCTTTTCCGGGCCTCCATCGCCCGCTCCGATCAAGACCCGCATTCACATGTCGAAGAAGTCGCGCTCAAAACTCTGGTTTCTCGTCCACAGCTGGCTGGCATTGCCCATCTGGTTCTTTGTACTGATCGTCTGCGTCACCGGCACCCTGGCAGTGGTCAGCCAGGAAATCGTCTGGCTCGCCAACCCGGATATCCGTGCGAGCAAACCGTCGGAGGATGCACCACTGCTGAGCTTCGACCAGGTGATCGCCGCGATCAAACAAGCCGAACCCCAAGTCATCGTGCAATCGATCATCCGCCCGGATGAATCGCACTTCGCTCTGAGCGTCGATCTCACCTACCCCGATGGGCGCTCGGTAGAGGCCTACGTCAACCCGTACTCCGGGGTGATCCAGGGCATCAGCCCGGCGTTCGACTTCAAGCAGTTCACCCGTGCCCTGCACGGCTGGTGGCTGGTGCCGTTCACCAACGGTTACAGCTGGGGCTGGTACCTGGTATCGCTGCTCGGCCTGCCGTTACTGGCCTCGCTGATCACCGGGCTGGTGGTGTACAAGCGTTTCTGGAAGGGCTTTTTCAGGCCGACCCTGCGCATCCGCCACGGCGCCCGGATCTTCTGGGGCGATTTCCACCGCCTGAGCGGGATCTGGTCGATCTGGTTCATCGCGGTCATTTCCATCACCGGCACCTGGTTCCTGATCCAGGCGATCCTGGGCGACAACCAGATTTCCATCTCCAGCGAACCCATCGTGCCGGTGATCGCCCGGGAGAAAGTGCCGCTGTCGGCCCCCGGCGTGCCGGCACCGAGGATCGCCCTGGACGACGCGATCAAGATTGCCGGCGAACGCATCCCGGGGCTGGACGCCACCTTCGTGTTCCTGCCGGGCAATGCCTATAGCCATCTGCAGATCGGCGGGCGCGGCTGGTACCCGTTGATGTTCCAGACCGCGCAACTGAACCCGTACAACGGTGAAATCGGCGTCTCGCACCTGCTGTCCGACCGTACCCCGCTGGAGTTCGTCACCGAGTCCATGCGCCCGCTGCACACCGGCGACTTCGGCGGCCTGTGGATCAAACTGATCTGGGCGTTCTTCGGCCTGGTGCTGAGCATGATGGTCTTGAGCGGCCTGCTGATCTGGACCAAACGCACCGCCCTGGCCACGCTCCATGCACTCAAGCGCGAAGCCAAGGCCCCACGGCAATCGGCGCCTATCCCGGTGCTGCAAGCTGAAACCACGGAGGGTCACTGATGAGCAAGGTCGTCGCGGCTGCCCCTTCGCCACTGCGGGCCTTCTGGCTGAAGTGGCGCTTCTATCCCAATGTGCTGCTGATCCTGATACCGCTGGGGTTCATGCCTCGCTACTTTTCCGAGGCGGCCCTGTTTCGTGGAGACGCAGGTATCGGCGAGCGAGTGGCCGGGGAAGTGCAGGTCGGCCCCTGGAGCCTGACCCTCGCCGAATTTCGCAACGAAGGCCCACGCCCGGACCCGGCCGGCCCGATGAAATTCTTCAACGCAGCCCTGTGCGCCACGTGCACCGAACAGGTCAAGGCCACCTACCTGCGCATCGGCAAACCGCGCAGCCTCCGGGCCGCCGGGGTGATCTTCTTCGGTACGCCGTACCGCATGGGCGCGCTGTTGCCGGTGCCGGAACGCACGCCCGTCGATGCCGAACTCTGGGTCACCATGGAAGGCTGGGACGGCAGCATGCACCAGGGTTCCATCCCGCTGAGCCAGGCCTCGCCTGCCACCATTGCCTGGCTGAACAAGCAAGGAGTCAAACCATGATGTTGAGGCGCTTATCCCGCGCAGTGCTATTGCTTTGCGCCGGTTTCAGTAGTGTGGCGCTGGCCCACAACCCGATGTGCGAATGCAAGGAAATCCCCGGCGAGCAGATCCAGTGCACGGGTGGTTTTTCCGACGGCAGCGGCGCGCCGGGCGTAACCCTGGATGTGATCGGCTACGACGAAACCATCCTGCTGCCCGGCAAGCTCGGCCAGGACTCGACCCTGACCTTCAAGAAGCCTTCCGCCGAATTCTACGTGCTGTTTGACGCCGGCCCCGGCCATGTCGTCGAAATCGACCAAGCGGACATCCAGCCACAATGAGTACCACACAGGTTGTACGCCCCGCCGGGGCCGGCCACGAAACCCTCTACGTGTTGCTGCTGTGCCTGATCATCCTGGCAGTGGCCGGCAGCGTGGTGTCCCTGCATGGCCAGACCCAGGAGGTAGCCGCGGTGCCCAGCCATCAGTTGGATGCCCGTCGTGACCTGAGCCCCGCCGAACAAGGCATCTACGCCGACCTGCGGGTCACCCTTGATGAAATCCAGCTGCTGCAACAAGAGCAGAACGCCCTGCCGACGCCCGAACAACTGGCCGAAGAAGGTTTTGTGCCGTTTGCCCAGGATGCCAGCTCGGTCAGCCGGGGCGGCCATCGCTGGCAATTGCTTGAGCCGGCCGCCTACCTGGGCTTGAGCCAGGTGCCCGGCATCAGCGGCTCATTGCTGATGCGTGTGCACGGTTCCGAACCGGATGTGTGGATCAACCGCCGAGCCGATCTCGCCGCCCCTTCCGACCTCACCGACCCGGCCCTGGTTGCCGCCGGTTGGCAGCAGGTGGTCACGCAATTCGATGCCGGCGTGACCCGCCAGCACCGTCACTGAACGAGAAGACCGATTACCCATGTCTATTTCATCGCCCCTGTTACGCCTGTTGCTGGTTGGCCTCTGCAGCCTGATGCTCGCCCCGCTCGCCAACGCCGAGGCGGCTAAACGCCTGCGCATCGGGATCACCCTGCACCCCTATTACAGCTACGTGACCAACATCGTCGGCGACAAGGCCGACGTGGTGCCATTGATCCCGGCCGGTTTCAACCCGCACGCCTACGAGCCACGCGCCGAAGACATCAAGCGCATCGGCACCCTGGACGTGATCGTGCTCAACGGCGTCGGCCATGACGATTTTGCCGACCGCATGATCGCCACCAGCGAGCGCCCGGACATCCCGGTGATCGAGGCCAACGCCAACGTGCCGTTGCTGGCCGCCACCGGTAACGCGGCCCGTGGCGCCGGCAAGGTGGTCAACCCGCACACCTTCTTGTCCATCAGCGCCTCGATTGCCCAGGTCAACAACATCGCCCGCGAACTGGGCAAACTCGACCCGGACAACGCCAAGACCTACACCCAGAACGCCCGTGCCTACGGCAAACGCCTGCGCCAGATGCGCGCCGACGCCCTGGCCAAACTGACCCGCGCGCCCAACCCGGACCTGCGCGTGGCAACGGTGCACGCGGCCTATGACTACCTGTTGCGCGAATTCGGCCTGGAGGTCACCGCCGTGGTCGAACCGGCCCACGGCATCGAGCCCAGTCCCAGCCAGTTGAAAAAAACCATCGACGAACTGCGCGCCCTGGACGTGAAAGTGATCTTCTCGGAAATGGATTTCCCGTCCACCTACGTCGAGACCATCCAGCGCGAGTCTGGGGTCAAGCTGTACCCGCTGTCGCATATCTCCTATGGCGACTACACGCCTGAAAAGTACGAAGTGGAAATGACCCGCAACCTCGATACCGTGGTGCGCGCCATTCAAGAGTCAGGCGCATGACGGCAGCGCAACCTCTGAAAGTGGCCAGCATCGGCCCGACCCTCGACTTCGACAAGGTGTCGTTGACCCTGGGCCGCACGACGATACTTGACGGCGTGAGCTTCCAGGTCCAGCCCGGCAGCATTCATGCGCTGGTCGGCCCCAACGGCGGGGGCAAAAGTTCGTTGATCAAGACCCTGCTGGGGCAAACCCCGCACCAGGGCCAATTGCGCCTGCACTGGCCGAACACGCCCGGCACCATCGGCTATGTGCCCCAGGCCCTGGAGTTCGACCGGGGCTTGCCGATGACCGTCGATGATTTCATGGCTGCCATGTGCCAGCGGCGCCCGGCATTTCTCGGCCTGTCCAGGCATTACGCCGGCGCGATAGGCGAAGCGCTGGAGCGGGTGGGCATGCAGGACAAACGCAAACGACGCATGGGCGCACTCTCCGGCGGTGAGCGCCAACGGGTACTGCTGGCCCAGGGGCTGATCCCGGCACCGCAATTGCTGGTGCTGGATGAGCCGATGTCAGCCCTTGATGAAGCCGGTATCCAGGTGTTCGAACGCCTGCTCAACGACTGGCGCCTGAGCGGCCTCACCGTGTTATGGATCGAACATGACCTGCAAGCCGTGAGCCGCCTGGCCGACCGCGTCACCGGCCTCAACCGTCGGGTGCTGTTTGATGCCACGCCCAAGGAGGCGCTGACCCCGGAGCGCCTGTTGAGCCTGTTCTCCACCCACCCGCGGAGCCCGGTGCAATGAGTTATGAAGCCTTTCGCTTGATGGTCCAGGGCTGGGCCTCTTCCGGCTATCTGCCGGAGGCACTGGCCTACGGTTTTGTGGTCAACGCGCTGCTCGCCGGTTTGCTCATTGGCCCGGTGCTGGGCGGCCTGGGCACGCTGGTGGTGGTCAAACGCTTTGCGTTTTTCTCCGAAGCCGTCGGCCACGCCGCGCTGACCGGCGTGGCAGTGGGCATCCTGCTGGGTGAGCCCTACACCGGCCCTTATGGCGCGCTGTTCGGCTACTGCCTGCTGTTCGGCATCCTGCTCAACTACCTGCGCAACCGCACGGGCCTCGCCCCGGATACCTTGATCGGGGTGTTTCTCTCGGTGTCGCTGGCGTTGGGTGCGAGCCTGCTGCTGATCCTGGCGGGCAAGATCAACGTGCACATTCTGGAGAACGTACTGTTCGGTTCAGTGCTGACCGTCAATGGCAATGATCTGCTGGTGCTGGCAGTCGTCGGCGCACTGGTCATGGCCCTGGCCTTGCCGTTGTACAACCGCATCATGCTGGCCAGCTTCAACCCGCAGCTGGCGGCGGTACGCGGGGTGGCGGTGAAGACCCTGGATTATCTGTTCGTGATCCTGGTCACGCTGATCACCGTAGCGGCGGTCAAGGTCATCGGCGCGATCCTGGTGGGCGCGTTGTTGGTGATTCCGGCCGCAGCGGCGCGCCTGCTTAGCCAGTCACTCAAAGGGTTCTTCTGGGTCTCGGTGGCGATCGCCACGGTGAGCACCCTGTGCGGCATCCTGTTGCCGATCATCTTCGACCTGCCCATCCCATCCGGTGCCGCGATCATTCTGACGGCCGGCATCGCTTTTGCCTTTGCCGCCATCGCGCGCGGCACCGTGCCCAGCCTCAAAGGGAATCTTGGATAATGCACCCTGCCTTTCGCCCGCTGACCCTGGCCATTGCTTGTTTGCTGAGCACCTCGGCAATGGCCGCCGTCGACGGTTTCGACCCCAGTCACTTCAAGGTCAACCAGGGCCTCGGCCATGCCGCCCTGACCCAACCCCAGACGCCGGTCAAGGTCCTGGCCTCACTGCCGATCACCTACGGTCTGGCCGAGGTGCTGCTCAAAGGTAGCGACGTGACACTCGAGCGAGCCGCCCCGGCCAACCTGCCGGGCTCGCGACAAGTGGCGTATTTCACCGGTCGCGGCGCGCAGGCTTTGAATGCCCTGGCGCAGGACGCCGACGCGGCCATTGGCTTGCGCTCATTGTGGGCGGATGATCCGCTCTACCCCGTGGCGCGACGCAGCAATATCCGTATCGTCGAAGTGGACGCTGCACGCCCGGTGGACGGCGGTTTGCCAGGCATTGCCCTACAGCCAGGCGCTACCGATGGCCTGAACAGCCAGCCGTGGCAATCGAGCAACAATATGGGACGCATGGCCGACGTGATGGCCGCCGACCTGAGCCGCCTGGCACCGGCCGCCAAGCCGACAATCGACGCCAACCTCGCCGCCCTCAAGCAGCGCCTGCTCAGGCTCACCGCCGACAGCGAGGCCAGATTGGCCAAGGCGGACAACTTGAGCGTGGCCAGCTTGAGTGATCATTTCGGCTACCTGGTCAGCAGCCTGAACCTGGAAGTGCTCAACACCGATGCACGGCCTGATGCAGAGTGGACACCCGAGGCATTGCAGCAACTCACTGCCGACTTGAAGGGCAACGATGTGGCGGTGGTACTGCATCACCGTCAGCCGAGCGAAGCCGTACAAACAGCCGTGACGGCAGGGGGTGCGCAATTGCTGGTATTGAAGGTCGACGGGGCGGACCCGGTGGCTGAGCTGGAAGGCAATGTGGATCAGGTGATCAAGGCACTTGCACCCTAGCAAGCCCGCTCACTACCGTTAAACCACATCCACGCCCACATGGATCGCATCGTGCCGCCAGAACTCCAGGTCGCAGTCGATCAACCGCTGATGCTGGTCATAATTGACCCGGGCAATCCGCAGGCCCGGGCTACCGACCGACACGCGCAACGCGGCGGCGGCTTCCACCGGCAAGGAGGTCGGTACGATCTCGAAGCGAACGCGGCCGTAATGCAGGTCATATTTGCGTGCGTACAGCTCGGTCATTGACTGGTTCAGGTCGCACGCCAGGATCCCCGGGAAGTATTGCGGGTTCAGGTAGTGCTCCACATACAACACCAGACGCCCATCAATGCGCCGGCCCCGGCAAATCTGAATCACGCTGGACAGCGCCGGCAACTGCAACCACGCACACACGGCCGCAGAAGCCGGTTGCAAGCGCGCAGAAATCACTTCGGTCGACGCCACCCGCCCCTGGTCGCTGACCATCGCGTGAAAGTGGCTGCGTTGCATCAGGTTGTAGGCCAGCCGCGGCGGCGAGACAAACCAGCCACGGCGCTCCTCACGATAGATCTGGCCCTGGGCTTCCAGTTGTAACAAGGCTTCCCGCACGGTAATGCGGGTGGTACCAAACAACTCGCTGAGCTTGCGCTCGGCGGGCAATTTACTCGCAGGCGCCAACAAGCCATGGTCGATCTGCTCTTGCAGCGCCAGGCCGATGGATGTCACCGCCTTGATTGCCTCATCACGCATCAACGTTACCTATCTGGACTAGACCAGCACCGTTCAGGTGCATAAACCGCGCTGTATTCGGGCTTCCACTGCTGCCTGCCAGCGTAGGCACTACAGATGACCGGCAGATGACAACCCGTGCCACCGCCCTGCTCCACACCCTGCAATACATCGGCCAAGTCCAGGGCCTGCGGGCACTTGAGCATGGTCTACGCTGAGTCTGAAGTGAGCGACATCGAGGATGTAAAAACGACATCGACATGAAACTGTCATCCAGTACGCCTAGATTGGCTCAGGTATTGCTGACCTAGACCAACACCACCGCAAACGTCGATAAAAAACGCAGCGTTGAAAACGCCCAAAGGAGCTTCGGATGAAACAGCTTTTCCTGGCATCACTGTTAGGCTCGACCATTGCCATGTGCACCGCCGCCATGGCCGCTGATACCGATTTGAAAACCTTGGAAGCCGCCGCGAAAGCGGAAGGCGCCGTCAACAGCGTCGGCATGCCCGATGACTGGGCCAACTGGAAAGGCACCTGGGATGACCTGGCCAAGACCTACGGCCTCAAGCACATCGATACCGACATGAGCTCGGCCCAGGAAATCGCCAAGTTCGCCGCCGAAAAAGACAACGCCAGCGCCGATATCGGTGACGTCGGCGCCGCCTTCGGCCCGATCGCGGTCAAACAAGGTGTGACCCAACCCTACAAACCGAGCACCTGGGAACAGGTCCCGGATTGGGCCAAAGACAAAGACGGCAACTGGGCCCTGGCCTACACCGGCACCATCGCCTTCATCGTCAATAAAAAGCTGCTGCACGGTTCCGAAGCCCCTAAAAGCTGGGCTGACCTGAAGACCGGTAAATACAAGGTTTCCATTGGTGACGTCAGCACCGCCGCCCAGGCCGCCAACGGCGTACTGGCTGCCGCCCTGGCCAACGGTGGCGACGAGAAAAACATCCAGCCGGCACTGCTGATGTTTGCGGAAATCGCCAAGCAAGGCCGCCTGTCGCTGGCCAACCCGACCATCGCCACCATGGAAAAAGGCGAAGTGGAAGTGGGTGTGGTCTGGGACTTCAACGGCCTGAGCTACAAGGCCAAGATGGCCAACCCGGATGATTACGTGGTGCTGATCCCATCGGATGGTTCGGTGATTTCCGGCTACACCACCATCATCAACAAATACGCCAAGCACCCGAACGCCGCCAAACTGACGCGCGAATACATCTTCAGCGATGCCGGCCAGACCAACCTGGCACGCGGCAACGCACGTCCGATCCGTGCCGAGCACCTGACCCTGCCTGCCGAGGTTCAGGCCAAGTTGCTGCCGAACGAGCAGTACAAAAAAGTCACGCCGATCAAAGATGCCGAAGCCTGGGAGAAAACC
Source organism: Pseudomonas palleroniana (assembly GCF_022836895.1). Lineage (NCBI taxonomy): Bacteria > Pseudomonadati > Pseudomonadota > Gammaproteobacteria > Pseudomonadales > Pseudomonadaceae > Pseudomonas > Pseudomonas palleroniana. The sequence continues at coordinate 4,709,768 of NZ_CP092411.1, forward strand.
TCCAAGGCGCTGCCGCAGAAGTGGCAGGAAGAAGTCATCATCAATATGCAGTAAGGCTTCAACCCACATTGGATGGAGATCCAATGTGGGTGCGAGCTTGTGTGGGAGGGGGCTTGCTCCCGATAGCGGTGTGTCATTCAACACATACATTGGCTGATCCTGCGCTATCGGGAGCCGGCCCCCTCTCACAAAAATCGAGTCAAGCCCAACTGTTGCGGAGCCTCTCCCCCTATGAAGCACAACGTCATCCTTGTGGTGCTCGACGGCCTGAACTACGAGGTTGCCCGACATGCCATGGGGCATCTGCAGGCCTATATCGGCGCAGGACGCGCAGCGCTTTACAAACTGGAATGTGAATTACCGTCGCTCTCGCGGCCGCTGTATGAGTGCATCCTCACCGGTGTTCCTCCGATCGACAGCGGCATCGTGCACAACAACGTTTCACGCCTGTCCAATCAACGCAGCATTTTCCATTACGCCACCGACGCCGGGCTGACCACTGCGGCGGCGGCTTACCATTGGGTCAGCGAGTTGTATAACCGCACGCCCTTCATTGCCTCCCGAGATCGCCACACCGACGACAAGGCGCTGGCAATCCAGCACGGGCATTTCTACTGGAATGACCACTACCCCGATTCCCACCTGTTTGCCGACGCAGAAAGCCTGCGCTGCAAGCACACACCGGACTTCCTGCTGGTGCACCCGATGAACATAGATGACGCCGGCCACAAGCATGGCCTCGACAGCGCGCAGTACCGCAACAGCGCACGCTCGGCCGACATCATCCTCGCCGACTACCTGCAGGGCTGGCTCGACGCCGACTGCCAGGTGCTGGTGACCGCCGACCACGGCATGAACAACGATCGCTCCCACAACGGCATGCTGCCGGAAGAACGGGAAGTGCCGCTGTTCGTACTGGGCTCGGCCTTCAACTTGAGTGCCACGGCAAGCCCCAAGCAAACCGAACTGTGCGGCACCGTCTGCGAACTGCTCGGTGTGCCCCACGACAAACCTGTCTGCCGGGAGCTGTTGAAGTGAACGCCATAACCCGTGGCAAATGGCTGGCGATCCTGTGCCTGGTGCCGTTTGCGCTGTTCTTCATCGTGTTTGAAATCGCCCCGCTGGTGTGGGTAATGATCAATAGCCTGCAATCGGAGGAGTTCGGCTGGGGCCTGGCCAACTTCACCAAGATCTTCAGTTCGAAGTTCTACCTGCAGGCTATCCAGTACAGCCTGGAGATCAGCTTCTACTCCAGCGTGTTCGGCATCATCATTTCGGTGCTCGGCAGCTATTCATTGCGCCGCGTGGACTCGCCCCTGCGCAACTTCGTGACGGCGTTCGCCAACATGACCAGCAACTTTGCCGGCGTGCCCCTGGCGTTCGCATTCATCATCCTGCTGGGCTTCAACGGCAGCATCACGATCATGCTCAAGCAGGCCGGGATCATTCAGGACTTCAACCTGTACTCCAAGACCGGCCTGATCATTCTCTACACCTACTTCCAGATTCCACTGGGCGTGCTGCTGCTCTACCCGGCCTTCGACGCATTGCGTGAAGACTGGCGCGAATCGGCTTCGCTGCTCGGCGCCAGCGGCTGGCAGTTCTGGCGGCATATCGGCCTGCCGGTGCTCACCCCGGCGCTGCTCGGCACATTCGTGATCCTGCTGGCCAATGCCCTCGGCGCCTATGCCACGGTGTACGCACTGACCACCGGCAACTTCAACGTGCTGCCGATTCGTATCGCGGCGATGGTCTCCGGCGACATCTCCCTGGACCCGAACATGGCCAGCGCCCTGGCCGTGGTACTGGTGGCGCTGATGACCGTCGTCACCGTGGTCCATCAACTGCTGCTCAAGAGGAGCTACCATGTCTCGCGCTGAAGCCGGCCCGGCCTCCCTCTACCATCGGGTCGTGGTGTACCTGCTGTTTGCGATTCTGGTGCTGCCTTTGGTAGGCACCTTTGTCTACTCCATCGCCAGCAGTTGGTCGGCGACGGTCCTGCCCGCCGGGTTTACCGTGAAATGGTACGTGCAACTGTGGAGCGACCCACGCTTCCTGGCGGCCTTCGGCCAGTCGTTGGTGGTGTGCGTGGGCGCGCTGATCCTGTCGGTGGTGCTGATTCTGCCGCTGCTGTTCGTGGTGCATTACCACTTCCCCAAGCTCGACGCCTTGATGAATATCCTGATCCTGCTGCCCTTCGCGGTGCCGCCGGTGGTGTCGTCGGTAGGTTTGCTGCAACTCTACGGCTCGGGGCCGCTGGCGATGGTGGGCACGCCGTGGATTCTGATCGGTTGCTACTTCACCGTGGCGTTGCCGTTCATGTATCGGGCAATCACCAACAACCTGCAGGCCATCAACCTGCGCGACCTGATGGACGCGTCCCAACTGCTCGGCGCCAGCACCTGGCAGGCGGCGATCCTGGTGGTGCTGCCGAACCTGCGCAAGGGTCTGATGGTCGCGCTGCTGCTGTCGTTCTCGTTCCTGTTCGGTGAGTTCGTGTTCGCCAACATCCTGGTGGGTACCCGCTACGAGACCCTGCAGGTGTACCTGAACAACATGCGCAACAGCAGCGGCCACTTCACCAGCGCCGTCGTCATTTCCTATTTCTTCTTTGTGCTGGTGCTGACCTGGGCCGCCAATATCTTGAACAAGGACAAAAGCCAATGAGCTTCGTCAGCGTCCAACATCTGCAAAAAGGCTACGCGGGCACCCCGGTGTTCAGCGACATCAACTGCGAGATCGCCAAGGGCGAGTTCGTCACCCTGCTCGGCCCGTCCGGTTGCGGCAAGTCGACCTTGCTGCGCTGCATCGCCGGGCTGACCTCGGTGGACAGTGGGAAAATCCTGCTGGACGGGCAGGACATCGTTCCGCTGAGCCCGCAGAAACGCAATATCGGCATGGTGTTCCAAAGCTATGCGCTGTTCCCCAACATGACCGTGGAGCAAAACGTCGCCTTCGGCTTGCGCATGCAAAAGGTCAACGCCGATGACAGCCACAAGCGCGTGCAGGAAGTGCTGCAACTGGTGGAGCTCAAGGATCTCGCCGGCCGCTACCCGCACCAGATGTCCGGCGGGCAATGCCAGCGCGTGGCTCTGGCGCGTTCCCTGGTGACCCGCCCGCGCCTGTTGCTGCTGGATGAGCCGCTGTCGGCACTGGATGCGCGGATTCGCAAGCACCTGCGCGAGCAGATACGCCAGATCCAGCGTGAACTGGGCCTGACCACGATCTTCGTGACCCATGACCAGGAAGAAGCGCTGACCATGTCCGACCGCATCTTCCTGATGAACCAAGGCAAGATCGTGCAAAGCGGCGACGCCGAAACCCTCTACACCGCGCCGGTGGACGTATTCGCCGCCGGTTTTATCGGCAACTACAACCTGCTCGACGCCGACAAGGCCAGCCAATTGCTGCAACGTCCGATCAGCGGGCGCATCGCGATTCGTCCCGAAGCCATCGAACTGAGCCGCAGCGGCGAGCTGGACGCATTGGTGCGCAGCCACAGCCTGCTGGGTAACGTGATTCGCTACCGCATCGAAGCGCGCGGCGTGGAATTGGTGGTGGACGTGCTCAACCGCTCGGCCGACGATCTGCACCCCGACGGGCAGCGCCTGGCACTTTCCATCGACCCCAGTGCGTTGTGTGAAGTAGCCTGATGCAACGATTGACTTGAGAGAGAGTGACGGATGGCATTGGTAATTTTTGATCTGGACGACACCTTGATCCACGGTGACTGCGCCACCCTGTGGAGCGAACAGATGGGCCGCCTGGGCTGGGTCGACCCTGAGTCGTTCATGCGCAAGAACAACGAACTGATGGACGCCTACAGCCAAGGCAAGCTGCGCATGGAAGACTTCATGGATTTCAGCCTGGAGCCCATGATCGGCCGCACGCCGGAAGAAATCGAGCATCTGGTGGAGCCGTGGGTTGAAGATGTGATCGAACCGCTGATCTACAGCGATGCCACCCAGACCATCGCCCGCCACCGTGCAAAGGGCGACCGGATCCTGGTGATTTCCGCGTCGGGCACCCACCTGGTGAAGCCGATTGCGGCACGCATCGGTATCGACGAAGTGCTGGGCATCGAACTGGACATCAAGCATGGCGTGTACAGCGGCCAGACCATCGGGGTACTGACATATCGCGAAGGCAAGATCACCCGTTTGCTGGAATGGCTGGAACAGGAAGGTGAGAAACTGGAGGGCGCGTACTTCTACTCGGATTCGCGCAATGACCTGCCGCTGTTGAGCAAAGTCGAGTTCCCACAGGTGGTGAACCCAGACCCGGTGCTGCGGGCCCATGCCGAACAGGCCGGCTGGCCGATCCATCATTGGGTCTGACACTGCCTCTGGAATTGTAATCCCAGTCAACATGTGGGAGGGGGCTTGCTCCCGATGGCGGGCATCAGATGAAACATTCTTCACTGAGACACCGCCATCGGGAGCAAGCCCCCTCCCACATGGCGGGTCGCACTCCAATTCCAACCCGGTTTTAGTCAAACCCGAGATAAAGGCTCAAAACTGTCGCGATTCAGACTCACAGAGGCGAACTTGACCTACGTTACAGGTAGGACTGGAATCCTCTAACCAATCCGTATGATCTCCAACGCCTTGCAATGCTTTCAGAGTGCCTCCATAGTGACTCCGGACTGAGCCCGTAGCAGTAGCGCCGGGCTTTTTGCATTATGCGACCGGACCATATGGAACCGGCTCCCTCAAAGACGGCCTAATATGCGTTATCAATTGCCCCCGCGTCGAATCAGCATGAAGCATTTGTTCCCCAGCACCGCCCTCGCTTTTTTCATTGGTCTCGGCTTCGCGTCGATGTCGACCAATACGTTCGCAGCCAACAGCTGGGACAACCTTCAGCCTGATCGCGATGAGGTGATTGCCAGCCTTAACGTCGTCGAGTTGCTCAAGCGCCATCACTACAGCAAGCCGCCCTTGGACGATGCTCGCTCGGTGATCATCTACGACAGCTACCTCAAGCTGCTGGACCCCTCGCGCAGCTACTTCCTGGCCAGCGATATCGCTGAGTTCGACAAGTGGAAGACGCAGTTCGACGACTTCCTCAAGAGCGGCGACCTGCAGCCCGGCTTTACCATCTACAAGCGCTACCTGGACCGCGTCAAAGCGCGTCTGGACTTCGCCTTGGCAGAGTTGAACAAAGGCGTCGACAAGCTCGACTTCACCCAGAAGGAAACCCTTCTGGTGGATCGCAAGGACGCGCCCTGGCTGACCAGCACCGCCGCCCTCGACGACCTGTGGCGCAAACGCGTCAAGGACGAAGTGCTGCGCTTGAAGATCGCCGGCAAAGAGCCCAAGGCCATTCAAGAACTGTTGACCAAGCGCTACAAGAATCAGCTGGCACGCCTGGACCAGACCCGCGCCGAAGATATCTTCCAGGCCTACATCAACACCTTTGCGATGTCCTACGACCCGCACACCAATTATCTGTCGCCGGATAACGCAGAAAACTTTGATATCAACATGAGTCTGTCGCTGGAAGGCATCGGTGCCGTCCTGCAAAGCGACAATGACCAGGTCAAGATCGTGCGTCTGGTGCCGGCGGGCCCGGCAGACAAGACCAAGCAAGTCGCTCCGGCCGACAAGATCATCGGCGTGGCCCAGGCCGACAAAGAGATGGTCGATGTGGTCGGCTGGCGCCTGGACGAAGTGGTGAAGCTGATCCGTGGGCCGAAAGGCAGCGTGGTGCGTCTGGAAGTGATTCCGCACACCAATGCACCGAACGACCAGACCAGCAAGATCGTGTCGATCACCCGCGAGGCGGTGAAGCTCGAAGACCAGGCGGTGCAGAAGAAAATCCTCAAGCTCAAGCAGGATGGCAAGGATTACAAGCTGGGTGTGATTGAAATCCCGGCCTTCTACCTCGACTTCAAAGCCTTCCGAGCCGGCGACCCGGACTACAAGAGCACCACCCGCGACGTTAAGAAAATCCTGACAGAACTGCAGAAAGAGAAAGTCGACGGCGTGGTCATCGACCTGCGCAACAACGGCGGCGGCTCTCTGCAGGAAGCGACCGAGCTGACCAGTCTGTTCATCGACAAAGGCCCGACCGTGTTGGTACGCAACGCCGATGGCCGTGTCGATGTGCTGGAAGACGAGAACCCGGGGGCCTTCTACAAAGGGCCGATGGCGTTGCTGGTCAACCGTCTTTCGGCCTCGGCTTCGGAGATTTTCGCCGGTGCCATGCAGGACTATCACCGTGCGCTGATCATCGGCGGCCAGACCTTCGGCAAGGGCACCGTGCAGACCATTCAACCGCTGAACCATGGCGAGCTCAAGCTGACGCTGGCCAAGTTCTACCGGGTTTCCGGGCAGAGCACCCAGCATCAGGGCGTGCTGCCGGATATCGACTTCCCGTCGATCATCGACACCAAGGAAATCGGCGAGAGCGCCCTGCCCGAAGCCATGCCGTGGGACACCATCCGCCCGGCCATCAAACCGGCGTCGGACCCGTTCAAACCGTACCTGGCGCAGTTGAAGGCCGACCATGACGCTCGCTCCGCCAAGGATGCCGAGTTCGTGTTCATCCGCGACAAACTGGCCCTGGCCAAGAAGCTGATGGAAGAAAAAACCGTCAGCCTCAATGAAGCGGACCGCCGTGCGCAGCACACCGACATCGAAAATCAGCAACTTGTGCTGGAAAACATCCGCCGCAAGGCCAAGGGCGAAGACCCGCTCAAGGAACTGAAGAAAGAAGATGAAGATGCGCTGCCGGCCGAGGCGGAAAAAACCAAGCCGGAAGACGACGCTTACCTGGCCGAGACCGGCCGGGTCCTGCTGGACTACCTCAAGCTCAGCAAACAGGTGGCCAAACAGTAAATGATGGCGATTTAATGTTGAACACTCTACGGAGTGTCATCATATAGACATCATTCTGTCGTGAAATGAAGGACCGCAGGCTCCATGCCTGCGGTCCTTTTTTTTCGATCGAGATCGCCATGACCATGACCGAACAGCTGAATGCATTGGGCTCTATTCTCGCTCATGGCAGTTTGCACAGCCTGTTCCAACCGATCATCTGCCTGTCCGAACGGCGTATCCTCGGCTATGAAGCCCTCAGCCGCGGCCCCTCCAACAGCCCGCTGCACTCCCCCGTCGCCCTGTTCTCGGTGGCCAGCCAAACGGGGCGACTCAGTGAGCTGGAAATGGCCTGCCGCGAAAGTGCGTGTCGACGCTTCAGCGAGCAGAAGCTGCCGGGCAAGCTGTTCCTGAATATCTCGCCGGAATCCCTGATGGAGACTGCGCACCAGCCAGGCCGTACCCTGCAACTGCTGCGCGATTTCGGCATTCCACCCAGCCAGGTGGTCATCGAGCTGACCGAACAGACACCCACCGACGATTTCGCACTCCTGCAAACCGCCCTGCACCATTACCGCGACATGGGCTTCGCCATTGCCCTGGATGACTTGGGCGCCGGGTATTCCAGCCTGCGCCTGTGGTCGGAACTGCGCCCGGATTACGTGAAGATCGACCGACACTTTATCGACGGTATTCACCAGGACGCACTCAAGCGCGAATTCGTCGGCTCTATCCTGCAAATCGCCAGGGCGTCCCATGCCCAGGTCATTGCCGAGGGCATCGAACTGCCTGGAGAACTCGCGGTATTGACGGAGATGGGCGTCGACCTGGTCCAGGGCTATCTGCTCTGCCGGCCCCAGGAACATCCGCCGCAAGAAGCGCACTTGATGCTGCCCAAGCAAGACAGTGCCAGCACCGCCCTCAGCGAAGAAGGCAGCGACCTCAGCGCCCTGCTCAACGAACAACCAGCGGTGGACCAAGACACCGCCACCGCCCAGGTACTGGAGTCGTTTCGCCGCCAGGCCAACCTGAACTCGCTGGCCGTGCTGGATCGACGTGGCCACCCGGTCGGCATTGTGCATCGACACTCGTTGTCCGATGCGCTGCTCAAGCCTTTCGCCACCGATCTGTTCGCGCGCAAGCCCATCAGCCGCTTGATGAGCGATGACTTTCTGGCTGTGGAGTTGAGCCAGTCGCTTCAGCAAGTCAGCCGCCTGTTGACCAGCCGCGCGCGGCAACGCATCGAAGAAGATTTCATCATCACCCTCAACGGGGATTACTTGGGCCTGGGCCGGGTGATCGATGTGCTCAAGCTGATCACCGAGCTGAAAATCCAGCAGGCACGCTACGCCAATCCGCTGACCCTGCTACCGGGCAACGTGCCCATCCAGCAGTGCCTGACGCGGTTGCTGCAGCAACAACGTGAGTCGGTGATTTGCTACGTGGATATCGACAGTTTCAAGCCGTTCAATGATATCTACGGCTACGGACGTGGCGATGAGGTACTGCTATGCCTGGCGCAATGCCTGAACGACCGGATCGACCCCAGCCGAGACTTCGTCGGGCATATTGGCGGTGATGATTTTTTGCTGGTGCTCGGCCCGCAGGATTGGCGCAAGCGGCTCAACCAGTTGCTGGATGATTTCCACACCCAATGCCGACGCTTCTATCGCGCCGAACACTTGGAGGCCGGCTGTTTCGTGGCGTTGAACCGCCAGGGTATACGTCAGGAGTTCGCGCTGCTGTCGCTGTCCATTGGCGTGGTGCATCTCTATCCACAGGCCTGTGGACAACTGGATGCCAGCCAGTTGGCGGAGCTGGCCTCCCAGGCCAAACACCATGCCAAGAATGTGGCCGGTTACAGCATCCATGTCATCGACAGCGTGGAGACGCTGCCCCAGGCGCTTTAAGCCTCGGCGGATTCCGGGTACTCGTATTCGAATACCCGCACCACTTCCGAGGCATGCCAGGAGGCAGCGGCCACGCCATCGGATGGCCCACTGAAGCGCCCCAGGCGCTCTACACACTCAAAGAAACCGGTACGTGGCAGGCGGCTGGCGCCCTGGCTGATAACCAGGGAACTGCGCAACGGCTGCTCGGCCTTGGCATCCAGCGCCGCCAGGTGTTCGAGAGCGGCAGCCAGGGTTTGCATGGCAGGGGTCGGAAACTGCAGGCGCTCCAGCAGCGCGCGGTAGGTCAGCAAATGGCGCTGGCGGCGCGCCTGGTCCAACTCGTTGAGTAATCCATCCCAGTGTTGACGACTGATACGTAGGCTCAAGATTCATCCCTCCAACCTGCAACGCCCAATTCCCAGGCCAGGCTGCGGCGGATAGCGGCATCCGGCTGGCGCTCACCACTTTCAATCAATCCAAGGTACGAGGGGCTGATCCCTACGGTGCGGGCCAGGGCTTCGATGGCCAGGCCCTTGCCTTCACGCAAGCCGCGCAGGTCGGCGAGAGGACGCAAAGCCTGATCAGGCGTGGCCTGGGTGGCAGAAGATGAAGTCGGTACGGGTTGTTGCTGGCCGGCAGCTTTAAGCAGCGCCTGGTACTGGTCCCATGGCAACACCGCGTATTCGGGTTCGCCATCGCGTGAAATGATCTGAATATCCATGACTGCCCCGTAGGATAACAACACTTACTAAGTAAGTTCTTTCCTTAGAAGTGTAATCCTAACAGCCACAAAGGTCGCAGGGGGATATGAGCACCGTCAGTTTTTTTGCGGGTTTTCCTCGGCCAGCAGCGCAGGCGTCGCCGGCAGGCGCTCAACCACCGCCAGCTTTTCGGGGCGCTGGGCGTCACGCCAGGCGCGAAAGGCGCTCAGTTCGCCGTCCAGGGTCTTCATGAGCCATGCCAGCACGGCGATGTCATCCAGCATACCGAATACGGGGATAAAATCCGGGATCGCGTCAATCGGGCTCAGAAAGTACATCAGCCCCGCCACCACCGAGATGAGTGCCTTTGGGCTGATGGCGCGGTATTCGCCACGCCAGTAAGCCAGGCAGAGGGCCTGTAGCAGCTTTAGATCATCCTTGAGCTTGCCCAGGCGATTGCCCTGGCTCGACCCCTTGGCCGCAACGGCAAACAGCAAGGTGGGCAAGCGGCCGCGGCCGAGCAGGCGCGCAGCCATGGGCAGGAAACGGGTGAAATTGAAGGGTGGTTTCATTCGTCACTCCAGTTCCAGACGACAGAAAAGGTTATCCACACAAATTGTGGATAACCTTGTGAACAGAGCCTTTTTTCATGGCTGAAACCCTCTGTTTACAAGGCTTTCAGTTAGATCGGGCGTTTTTTGCGCACATTAAAAAAACCCAAGATTTCATTGACTTGACGTTGATGTGCGGCTACCCATGCTTGAGTCTTAGTTCAGACTGCACGGCACAACGGACGTTCGATCAGATTCACTGCACGAACGGAGGGTTGGCGTTTCGCCAATATGCAGAAACAACAACGCCCCGTCAAAACGGGGCGTTGTGTGTTCAGGCGCCGATTACTTCTTGGCGGCTGGTGCAGCAGGTGCTTCAGGGGCGTCAGCCTTGGCCGGGTCCTTGATACCCAGCAGTTCCAGGTCGAATACCAGCACGGAGTTGGCTGGAATCGCCGGGCTCGGGCTTTGTGCGCCGTAGGCCAGGTCCGAAGGGATGTACAACTCGACCTTCTCACCCACGTGCATCAGTTGCAGGCCTTCGACCCAACCCGGGATCACGCCGCTGACCGGCAGGTCAATCGGGCTGCCGCGATCTACGGAGCTGTCGAAGGTGGTGCCATTGGTGAGCTTGCCGGTGTAGTGAACAGTCACTACGTCGGTCGGCTTGGGCTGAGCGCCGTCGGCCTTCTTCAGGATCTTGTACTGCAGACCGGAAGCGGTCGTGACCACACCTTCTTTCTTGCCGTTTTCTTCGAGGAATTTCTTGCCGGCAACTGCCGACTCTTCACTCATTTTGGTCATACGTTCTTCGGCACGTTTTTGCAGTGCGGCAAACGCTTCGACCAGCTCGTCATCTTTCAGCTTCTGTTCTTTCTTGCCGACGGCATCTTCGATACCTTGGGCTACCGCTTTGGAGTCCAGGTCATCCATGCCTTCTTGAGCAAGGCTTTTGCCCATGTTCAGGCCGATGCCGTAGGAAGCTTTCTGCGCCGGGGTTTTCAGCTCTACGCTGGTCTGCGAATCACAACCCGCAAGTACCAGGCTAACCAGGGCCACCGCCGCCGCCAACCGATGCTGTTTCATGCTATTTCCTTGTTCATGCGCCAAAAGGGCAATCGAATTAAAGTCGCGAGCTTATCAGGCGGCCACGACCAATGGCTACCGGCATCTGAGCGGGAAACTTCTGATAAGTTCACGTGTTTAAAAGCATTTTCATTCATCATGGGGGTCCGCGAAGGATCGCGGGACCACCTGTAACCGCGCTCATGGCCACTTGCCGCCCCCGTGGGGTGATGGCATAAGAGCGCTACCCCTCGACAAGGATAGTTATCTTGCGCATTTTTTCCCGTGTTTTACTCCTGATACTCCTGGCATTGGGCCTGCTCCTGGCCGTGGTGCTCTATTACACCGTCAACCCCAGGCTGCCGGACTACGTGCCCGTGCAGCAGGTGCATTACCAGGATCAATGGAGTGCCGCCGACCGTCAGACCTACTACTTCACGCCCCAGGGCACCCAGGTAAAGGGCCTGCATTACAACTGGTTCACAGCCCTGGAACTGCCCTTCTCGGAGCAGCGCTTTGCCACGCCCGAATACCTGGCACGCTTTGGTTTCCTGGTCGACCCCAAGCAAGTGCCCACCGCGCAAAACCCTGGCAACCTGCCCGTGGGGTTCGCCCGGCATCAGAACGCCGACAGCAAAGTGGAGTATCTGGATATCACCTGCGCCGCCTGCCACACCGGCGAACTGCACTTCAAAGGCCAGGCCCTGCGCGTAGACGGTGGCTCGGCTCAACATGTGCTGCCTTCCAGCGTGCCCACCTTGCGTGGCGGCAGTTTCGGTCAGGCCCTGGTGGCCAGCCTTGCCGCCACGTATTACAACCCCTGGAAGTTCGAGCGCTTTGCCCGTGAAGTGCTCGGTTTCGATTACGACGACAACAACAAGAAACAACTGCGCGCGGACTTCAAGCAGTCCCTAGACCAGTTCCTCAAAGTCGCCTGGAACGACACCCACCGTGGCCTCTACCCCACCGAAGAAGGCCCCGGCCGCACCGATGCATTTGGCCGTATTGCCAATGCCAGTTTCGGCGACGCGATTTCACCGGACAATTACCGCATCGCCAACGCCCCCGTGGACTACCCGCATCTGTGGGATATCTGGACCTTCGATTGGGTGCAATGGAACGGCTCAGCCCAGCAACCCATGGCGCGCAATATCGGCGAAGCCCTCGGCGTCGGCGCCACCCTGAATTTCTTCGACAACGCCGGCCAGCCGCTGCAGGGGGACGCCCGCTACCCTTCCAGCGTGCGCGTGCGTGACCTGAACCTGATTGAAGAAACCCTGCAACACCTCAAGCCACCAACCTGGCCGGAAGACCTGTTCGGTGCCATCGACAAACCCCTCGCCGCCCAGGGCCGCGCCCTGTTCGCCGAGAACTGCGCCGGTTGCCATGTGCCCGCCGTCAGCCAGGAAACGGGACGCCCGGTGCAGCAACTGAAAATGCTCCCGGTCGAATACATCGGCACCGACCCAACCGCCGCAAGCAACATCGCCGACCACCGTTATGACCTGAGCGCCCTGCAATGGGACCCGGCGGAACTGGCCAAGCTCGATGTCCAGTTGCACCCGACCCCGACCGAACCGATGGACTTGAAAAAGATGTCCGTGGCCCAGGGCCTGGCCTACGTCACCGCCTTCGTCGAAGAGCACGCCTACCGCGCTGCCGGTGTGACTCCGGCCGAACGCCCGGGCCTGGACGGCTTCGGCCTGCCTATCGGTGTGCGCGAACTGCGCGCCTACAAGGCACGCCCGCTGGCCGGCGTCTGGGCAACCCCGCCGTTCCTGCACAACGGCTCGGTGCCCACGATCTATCAATTGCTTTCGCCCCAGGACGAGCGCAGCACCACGTTCTATAAAGGCACCTTCAACTACGACCCGCGCCACCTGGGCTTTGAAACCGCTGCCTTCAAGAACGCCTTCCTGTTCGATACCAAAATCACCGGCAACCACAACAGCGGCCATGAATTCCGCGCCGGTCAACGCGGCAACGGCGTGATCGGCCGTAGCCTGCAGCCACAAGAACGCTGGGCGCTGCTGGAATACCTCAAAGTGCTGGGCGGCCCGCTGGAGCAACAATTGCCATGATGATTCGATCCCAATACAACGAACGCTCGCTGCTCGCACGTCTCTGGCTGCGCCTGGGCCGGTTTCTCGGCAAAACCCTGTTGTGGCTGATCGGCCTGGGCGTGCTCGGCTGGCTGGGAGCCACTGCCTGGTTCGCCTGGCAGCACAGTGGCCCGGTGTCGCCGAACGAGCAGATCCCGGCCGGTGAAGCGGCCATGACCCAGGGCATCATCCAGACGGCGGTACGGATTGTCGACCAGCACCGCGAAGGCACGCGCTACCTGCGTGATGCCCACGCCAAGGCCCACGGCTGCGTGAAGGCCGAAGTCAGCGTACTGGCGGACCTCGACCCCGCCTTGCGCCAGGGCGTGTTCGCCGAGCCGGGCAAGACCTGGCAGGCGCAGATGCGGCTGTCCAACGGCAATGCCTACCCGCAGTTCGACAGCATTCGCGATGCTCGGGGCATGGCGCTCAAGCTGCTGGATGTACCGGGCAAACAATTGATGGCGGACCAGCAAGCACGCACGGAACAAGACTTCGTGATGTTCAGCCACCCAAACTTCTTTGTCAGCGATGTGGCGGAATACGCGCAGAACATCGGCGCCCAGGCCGACGGCAAAAAGGTCCTGGCGTTCTTCCCCAAAGCCGACCCTCGCAGTTGGCAGGTACGCCATCTGTTTATCGCCCTGGCGACCTTGGCGCCGGCACCGGCGAGCCCGACGCAGGCGACCTACTTTTCAGTTTCACCCTACAAATTCGGCGCGGCCAATGCCAAATTCCGCGTCGCCCCCGACCCACAAAGCTGCCCGGAGTATGTGCTCCCCAAACAGAACCAGGACCTGCCGAATTTTCTGCGCAGCGCCTTGAACCAGCAACTGTCTACCGACCGTGTACCAGCCTGTTTTGTATTGCAGATTCAGCGGCAGAACCCGCAGAAATTCATGCCGATCGAAGACACCAGCATCGAGTGGAAGGAAAGCGATGCGCCCTATGAAACCGTGGCCAAGGTGCGGATTCCCGCGCAGGACTTTGACACACCGGCCTTGAACCTGGCCTGTGACAACCAGTCGTTCAACCCGTGGTTCGGGCTGGAGGCGCACCGGCCGATCGGGGGGATCAATCGCTTGCGCAAGGCGGTGTACGAGGCGGTCAGTGACTATCGGCATAGCCGCAACTTGTAATGTTGTCCGGGTCCCTATCCGTTATCGAGGTAACGGACAGGGACAGGGTAACCCGCAAAGAATCCGTATAGATCGCCTGCTCGGCATAACGATTACGTCACCCCTATTGAGCAACCCGCCCCACAGACTCTACCGTCACCTCCTACCCCTCAACCCGTAGGAAGTCATCGTGGAAAGCTCAACGTTAGGTATGGTCGTCCTCTCAATGATCGCGCTCTTCGGCACCGCCGCATTTTGCTTTGAACTGCTTGCCACTCGCGGCGAGAAGAAAAAGAAAGCCAAATAAGCTGATCGTTGAAATCAGCCGCCGCCCTTACTCTTGATGGGTGGTGAACAGGTGCGCAGCGGCAAAGTCCACGAACGCACGGATTTTCGGCGAGAGATGACGACTGGAGGGCCACAGCGCCCAGAACTGGCCTTGGTCATTGGAATGCCCGTTCAGCACGGTCTCCAACTGCCCCCTGGCCAACGCCTCCCGGGCCAGGAAATCCGGCATATAGGCGATACCATGGCCGTCGATGGCGGCCATGAGCATGGCTTCCATGTTGTTCAAGGTCATCGCGGTGGGCAGGCGCAACTGGGTGATCGCCGGATTGGCGGACAGCGTCCACTCCATTATTTTACCGGTAGTGGCAAACCGATAACGCAGGCAGGGGTGGTGCTCAAGGTCAGTGAGCGTTTCGGGCCGGCCGTGGGTTCGCAAGTACTCGGGCGATGCACACATGACAAAGCGGAACGGCCCCAGCCGACGCGCCATTAATGTCGAGTCGACCAAGTCTCCGCTACGAATCACTACGTCGAAGCCTTCTTCAATCACGTCCACCAGATGATCGTTGAAATCCAGCTCCAACTCGATTTCCGGGTAGGCCTCCCGGAACGCGACCATATGCGCCAGGAGAAAGCGATAACCGATGGTGGGCAGACTGACCCGTAACTTGCCACGCGGCGCCTGGATGGCATGGGAGAGCATGGCGCGGGCGTCTTGCAGATCATCGAGGATTTTCCGGCAGCGCTCATAAAACAATTGCCCTTCGACGGTAAGGCTGACTTTACGGGTGCTGCGATGCAACAGCCGCACATTGAGCTCAGCCTCAAGCTTGGCGACGTTTTTGCCCACTGCTGAGGCGGAAACCCCCAAGACTCGCGCCGCGCCAATGAAGCTCAGAGCCTGTGCAGTCTTCACGAAGGCGATCACACCACTAAGGTTATCGGTCACAGCATTGCATCCTTTTGTTCCGCTATGAGTGGAATTCCTGCCTGTTTATCATGAATTACATCCTGATTAGAGTCTTCATCTTTATAGACCAACGGGAATTCCCATGAACACACCCTCCGCTGCGGCTCAGGGCGGCTATGCCATCCTGATCGCGATCTGCCTGGCCGCTCTGGTTTTACCCATGAGCTTCACCGGAGGCGCCGTGGCGACGCCGTCCATTGGAATAGCGTTCGCTGCCCATCCCACGCAAATGGCCTGGATAACCAATGCGTTCATGCTCAGCTTCGGCAGCTTGCTGATGGCGGCGGGCACCCTCGCCGACCTTTATGGGCGCAAGCGCCTGTTCTTGTGGGGGATGGCGCTGTTTGCAACGACCTCCCTGCTGCTGGCCGTGGCGCCGGATATTTTCTGGTTGGACGTATTACGCGGCGTGCAGGGTGTCGCGGCGGCCATCGCCTTGGCCAGCGGCAGCGCGGCGTTGGCGCAGGAATTTGACGGGCATGCCAGGACGCGCGCTTTCAGCCTGCTGGGGACCACTTTCGGCGCGGGCCTGGCCTTTGGCCCGCTGATCTCGGGTGTGCTAATCGCACAGTGGGGCTGGCGCGCGATTTTTATAGCCACGGCCATGCTGGCGGGGCTCTCGCTGCTGTTCGCCGCACCCAAAATGCGTGAAAGCCGCGACCCGCAAGCACGCCGCCTGGACTTGGCCGGCATCCTGATGTTTTCGGCCATGCTGGTGAGCCTGACCACAGCGGTAATCCTGGCGCCGCAACAAGGCTGGACCTCAACGACGACGCTAGCCCTGCTCACAGCGGCGCTGATGTTCTTACTGATGTTTATCCTCGTTGAAAACCGCGCAAGCCAACCGATGCTGGATCTGCGGCTGTTTCGCTTTGCGCGCTTCATTGGCGTGCAGTTGCTACCGATAGGCACCTGTTACTGCTACATCGTACTGGTGGTATTGCTGCCACTGAGGTTTATCGGTGTCGAAGGCGCCAGTGCATTTGAGGCGGGCCTGATGATGCTGGCGCTGTCGGCGCCGATGCTGGTAGTGCCCATGATCGCTGCGATGCTGACGCGCTGGCTGCCGGCTGGAATGCTGTGTGCGATTGGTTTTTTGATCGCCGCAGCGGGCTTGTATGGGTTGAGCCTGGGAACGCCCGGTCATCCACTGCAGACCGTCGTTGCCATGCTGGTGATTGGCATCGGTACTGGCCTGCCATGGGGCCTGATGGACGGCCTGGCGATCAGTGTGGTGCCTAAGGAAAGGGCGGGGATGGCGGCGGGCATCTTCAACACAACCCGGGTGGCCAGTGAGGGTGTCGCATTGGCTATCGTCTTGGCGGCGTTGAGCACGCTGGTCGCGCATCATCTGAATGCCATGGCTGCGCAGGACGCTTCAGTGGTAGCCCAACAGTTGGTCATGGGCGATACGCTGCACGCCAGTGCGAACATTCCATTGGCGTTGCTACGTACGGCCTACCTGGAAAGCTTCGACACGTTGCTGCAATGGCTGGCGGCACTCACCCTGCTCACGGCAATGGTCGTTTTCGTGTTCCTGGGCCGCCGGGATATCGCGCCGATTGCGGCGAAGCAAGCCATTAAGTCGTTGAGCTGAATGACAGGCAAAAAAAAGCCCGCTCAATGAGCGGGCTTCTTGTGGCGACCTGGCGTTCAGTGTTCCAGGTTACCGAATATGGCGCAGCGGACGGGACTCGAACCCGCGACCCCCGGCGTGACAGGCCGGTATTCTAACCGACTGAACTACCGCTGCGCGTAACACTTGAAGCGAATGGTGGGTGATGACGGGATCGAACCGCCGACCCTCTGCTTGTAAGGCAGATGCTCTCCCAGCTGAGCTAATCACCCTTCGTTTCGGTGTGGGCGCATCATACACCAAAAAATCGTAATGTCTTGATTTAAATGCAATTTATTTAAAAAAAGTTTATCCCACGATTTTTTGCCATATTTCGGGCAGAAAAAAGCCCGCTCGATGAGCGGGCTTTTCTGGTGACCTGGCGTTCAGTGTTCCAGGTTACCGAATATGGCGCAGCGGACGGGACTCGAACCCGCGACCCCCGGCGTGACAGGCCGGTATTCTAACCGACTGAACTACCGCTGCGCGTAACACATGAAGCGAATGGTGGGTGATGACGGGATCGAACCGCCGACCCTCTGCTTGTAAGGCAGATGCTCTCCCAGCTGAGCTAATCACCCTTCGTTTCGGTGTGGCGCGCATTCTACGGAGCGACCCAAGGTCTGGCAAGCACTTTCTTAAATCTTTTTTTTGAGCCCTTCCAATGGCTTAGGCAGGGTTGGCCTGGGACGCTATCAAGAGAATAATGCCCCCCTTTGTATAAAGGAGAGACTCACCCCATGTGGTTCAAGAACCTGCTTATCTATCGCCTGACCCAAGATCTGCCTGTTGATGCCGAGGCGTTGGAAGCGGCCATGGCCACCAAACTGGCGCGCCCTTGTGCAAGCCAGGAGTTGACCACCTACGGTTTCGTCGCGCCTTTCGGTAAAGGTGAAGACGCTCCCCTGGTACACATCAGCGGTGACTTCCTGCTGATCGCCGCGCGCAAGGAAGAACGCATCCTGCCGGGTAGCGTGGTACGCGACGCACTCAAAGAGAAAGTCGAAGAGATCGAGGCCGAGCAAATGCGCAAGGTCTACAAGAAGGAACGCGACCAGATCAAGGATGAAATCATCCAGGCCTTCCTGCCACGCGCGTTTATCCGTCGCTCGTCGACGTTCGCCGCCATCGCGCCGAAACAGGGCCTGATCCTGGTGAACTCGGCAAGCCCGAAACGTGCCGAAGACCTGCTGTCGACGCTGCGCGAAGTGATCGGCACCCTGCCGGTACGCCCGCTGACGGTGAAAACCGCACCAACTGCAATCATGACCGATTGGGTCACCACCCAGAAACCGGCCGATGACTTCTTCGTCCTCGACGAATGCGAACTGCGTGACACCCACGAAGACGGTGGCATCGTGCGCTGCAAACGCCAGGACCTGACCAGCGAAGAAATCCAGCTGCACCTGAGCACCGGCAAAGTCGTGACCCAGTTGGCCCTGGCGTGGCAGGACAAGCTGTCCTTCATGCTCGACGACAAGATGACGGTCAAGCGCCTGAAGTTCGAAGACCTGCTGCAGGACCAGGCAGAACAGGACGGGGGCGACGAGGCCCTGGGGCAACTGGACGCCAGCTTTACCCTGATGATGCTGACGTTTGGCGACTTCCTGCCGGCACTGGTTGAAGCGCTGGGCGGTGAAGAAACCCCGCAGGGCATTTAAGCCGTTTGACGATCAGAATGTGGGAGGCCCCTCCCACATTTGATTGCAGTGTCACGCCAAGCCTCTAATAACAAGGATATCCCCATATGCGCGCACTCGCCGCCTTGAGCCGTTTCGTCGGCAATACCTTCGCTTACTGGGTGTTGTTGTTTGCCGTGCTCGCCTTCCTGGAGCCCAGCTGGTTCATCGGGCTTAAAGGCGCCATTGTCCCGCTATTGGGCCTGGTGATGTTCGGTATGGGGCTGACCCTCAAACTTGAAGACTTCGCCGAGGTCGCACGCCATCCATGGCGCGTGGCACTGGGCGTGGTTGCGCACTTTGTAATCATGCCCGGCGTGGCCTGGCTCTTGTGCCAGGCGTTCCACCTGCCGCCGGAGATAGCCGTCGGGGTGATCCTGGTCGGCTGCTGCCCAAGCGGCACGTCCTCCAACGTGATGACCTGGCTGGCCCGGGGCGATCTGGCGCTGTCAGTGGCCATCGCCGCCGTCACTACCCTCCTCGCCCCGCTGCTCACTCCTGCGCTGATCTGGTTACTGGCCTCGGCCTGGTTGCCGGTGTCGTTCATGGAGTTGTTCTGGTCGATCCTGCAAGTGGTGCTGCTGCCCATCGTGCTTGGCGTGGTGGCGCAGCGCGTACTGGGCGAGCGGGTACGCCATGCGGTCGAGGTGCTGCCGCTGGTGTCGGTGGTCAGCATCGTGATCATCGTCGCGGCAGTGGTTGCGGCGAGCCAGGCGAAGATCGCCGAGTCCGGCCTGCTGATCATGGCGGTGGTGATGTTGCACAACAGCTTCGGCTACTTGCTGGGTTACTTCACCGGCCGGTTGTTCAAACTGCCATTGGCGCAGCGCAAATCGCTGGCGCTGGAAGTGGGCATGCAGAACTCCGGGCTGGGCGCTGCGCTGGCCAGTGCGCACTTTTCACCACTGGCGGCGGTGCCCAGTGCGCTGTTCAGCGTCTGGCACAATATCTCTGGAGCGTTGCTCTCGACTTATTTCCGTCGCATGAGCGAAAAGGCCGACCGCAGCGTATTGGAGACCCAACCGAAAACTTGATCGTCCGATCCGTTTTCGGCACTCTACCGAGCTTCGCGGGGACGACCTCGCGACGCTTTGCAGCGCTCAACCAGGGGACGACCCCACCAATAGATGGGAGGTCAGCATGTCCTGGATCATTTTGTTTTTTGCGGGTTTGTTCGAAGTCGGCTGGGCTGTCGGGTTGAAGTACACCGATGGTTTCAGCAAGCCACTGCCCACCGCCTTGACGATTGCCGCGATGGCCTTCAGCCTCGGCTTGCTCGGGTTGGCCATGAAGGAGCTGCCATTGGGCACCGCCTATGCGGTCTGGACCGGCGTGGGAGCTGTGGGTACGGTGATCGCCGGGATCATCCTGTTTGGTGAATCCATGGCGCTGTTTCGGCTGGCCAGTGTGGCGCTGATCATTTGCGGGCTCGTTGGGCTCAAGATCAGCACTTAGGCCACTGCCGCCATCGGGAGCAAGCCCCCTCCCACACTCGGAATGTATTCCAAACTGTGGGAGGGGGCTTGCTCCCGATGAGGCCAGTACACCCCACACAAAACTACCTGACACTCCCTCGCAACACACCCACCACTTCCTGCAACCGCGCAGGCGTCGCCGCCTCCACCGCTACCGGTGCACCCGCGACCAGCACCACCCGCGACCAGACCCGATGAAAGAACCCCTTGTTCGGGTCGCGACTGAAAAAACTCCCCCACAACCCCTGCAACGCCATGGGAATCACCGGCACCGGCGTCTCCTCCAGAATGCGCGTCAGCCCGCCACGGAACTCGTTCATCTCGCCATCGGCCGTCAACTTGCCTTCCGGGAAGATGCACACCAACTCCCCTTCCTTTAGATACTGGGCAATCCGCGTGAAGGCTTTTTCATAGATCTGGATATCTTCATGGCGGCCCGCAATCGGAATCGCCCCTGCCGTGCGGAAGATAAAGTTCAGCACCGGCAAGCGGTAGATCTTGTAGTACATCACGAAGCGAATCGGCCGACGCACCGCGCCACCAATCAGCAGCGCATCGACAAACGACACGTGGTTGCATACCAGCAACGCCGCGCCTTCATCCGGAATGGCTTCCAGGTTGCGATGCTCGACGCGGTACATGGAATGGCTGAGCAGCCAGATCATGAACCGCATGGTGAACTCGGGGACAATCCTGAAGATGTAGGTATTGACCGCGATGTTGAGCAGCGACACTACCAGGAACAACTCGGGGATCGACAGCTTGGCCACGCTCAACAACAGGATCGACACGATCGCCGACACCACCATGAACAGCGCGTTGAGGATGTTGTTGGCCGCGATGACCCGCGCCCGCTCATGCTCGGCGGTGCGCGACTGGATCAATGCATACAGCGGCACGATATAGAAACCACCGAACACGCCCAGGCCGAGAATATCGAACAACACCCACCAGGCCTGGCCATGACCGAGTACCGCCAGCCAGTCGTTGGGCTGGACGTTCTGCGGGAAACCACCAGAGTGCCACCACAGCAACAGGCCGAACACTGTCAGGCCAAACGATCCAAACGGCACCAGGCCGATTTCGACCTTACGCCCGGAGAGTTTTTCACAGAGCATGGAGCCGAGGGCGATACCCACAGAGAACACGGTGAGAATCAGCGTGACCACGGTTTCGTCGCCGTACAGCCATTCCTTCGCATAGGCCGGGATCTGCGTCAGGTAAATCGCCCCGACAAACCAGAACCACGAGTTGCCCACGATCGAGCGCGACACCGCCGGCGTCTGCCCCAGGCCCAGGCGCAAGGTGGCCCAGGACTCGCTGAAGATATTCCAGTTCAGCCGCAAGCCTGGCGTAGAAGCCGCCGCCCGTGGAATGCTGCGGCTGGCCAGGTAACCCAGCACAGCCACACCGACGATAGCTACTGACACCACCGGCGCGTAATGCGCGGACGACATCATGATCCCGGCGCCGATGGTGCCGGCCAGGATCGCCAGGAACGTGCCCATTTCCACCAGGCCATTGCCACCGACCAACTCATCTTCATGCAGGGCCTGGGGCATGATCGAGTATTTCACCGGGCCGAACAGCGCCGAGTGCGTGCCCATGGCAAACAGCGCCAGCAGCATCAGCTCCAGATGATTGAACAGAAAGCCCGTGGCACCCACGGCCATGATCACGATTTCACCGATCTTGATCGCACGGATCAACGCATCCTTGTTGAATTTCTCGCCAAACTGCCCAGCCAGCGCCGAAAACAGGAAGAACGGCAGGATAAACAGCAGCGCACAGAGGTTGACCCAAATGGAGCGGTCACCGTCGATGGTGAGTTTGTAGAGAATGGCGAGGATCAGCGATTGCTTGAAGATGTTGTCGTTGAAGGCACCCAGCAACTGGGTGACGAAAAACGGCAAGAAGCGCCGCGTGCGCAGCAAGGTGAATTGCGAGGGGTGGCTCATCGTCCGTGTTCCTGCGTGGCCTGATAGGCTTTATTGCCGAAGGCTTTTATAAAGAGACAGGCCACGACTTTACCTAAACCCGCTTACTTATTCCCTATTCCTGCAATGCAGGGTGAAACAAAAAGCTCACCTTTATAGGCGCCCTGCACGGTGCGCTTGGCCACGATCAGCCACATCAGCGCCAAGGCCAGCACCAGCGCACTGCCAAACACACTGAAGAACCCCAGATGCAACACGCTCGCCAGCTTCAGCGTGGCCAGGGCATACACCCCCAACGGAAAGGTGAAACCCCACCAGCCGAGGTTGAATGGAATGCCGGCACGCAGGTAACGCAGGGTGATCAACACCGCAATCAGCAACCACCACAAGCCGAAGCCCCACAGCGTGATGCCCGCCACCAGGCCCAAGCCGTTGGCCATCTCGCCGACACCGGGCAGGCCATTGGCCGCGAAGATCGCCGGCGCATCACCGCCCAGCAGCAACATACCGAGTGCGCCGGTGCCGATAGGGCCCAGCGCCAGCCAGCTCGACGCAGCCATGTTGGCGTGGGGCAGTTTATGCAACGCCATGCGCAGCATCAGGATAGTCAGGATGCTGAACGCCACCGGCAGCGAAAATGCCCACAATACGTAGCTGGTCACCAGCATCACCAGTTGCCCATGGGCGTCGGCCAAGTGCGGCGCCAGCAGGCCACCACTGGCTGCGGCGACTTCAGCCGCGACGACCGGCAACAGCCAGACGGCGGTCATCTGGTCGATACTGTGTTCCTGGCGGGTAAACATCATGAACGGAATCAGCACGCCGCACGCCAGGGCCATCGCGACGTCCAACCACCACAGGGTCTGCGCCAACGGCAGCACGTCACTGCCCCAACGCGGCAGGCCGAACAGCAACAAACCGTTGAGAATGGTTGCCAGCCCCATGGGAATGGTGCCGAAGAACATCGAAACCGTGGAGTGCCCGAAAATCCGCCGCGCCTCCTGGAAATACATCACCCAACGCGCGGCGTACAACCCACTGAACACTACAAACAGGCCAATGGTAAACATCCACAACGCTTCGGCGACGGCGTACAGGCCCGGCACGTTGACGGGCAGTTGTGCCAGCGCCAGTGCCAGCACGCCGGTGCCCATGGTTGCGGCAAACCAGTTGGGCGTGAATTGACGAATCACTTCCCGCGGCCGGGTCAGGTGACTCAAAGGTTTGTAGCTTGGGGTATTTGCGCAGCTCATGTTGATAATCCTCTTCCTCGTAGGAGGTTGAAGCCATCATAGAACCTGATCGAATATCTATATAACGGGTAATATCTCTATCTGTTATCTACTTTACCTATATATGACACTGACTACACCGCAGCCTTGGCCCGCGCCGTTTCCTGCAACAGCAATCCGGCCAATGCACCCAGGGCCAAAACGATGAGTACGGCACCGTAGCCATCGGTGGTGGCGATCAAGCCAAACTCCCGGCTCAGGTTACCGGCCAGCAACGCCGGCAAGCAGAACGCCAGATAGCTCAACACATAGAAGGCCGACATCAGCCCTGCCCGCTCATGAGGCAACGCCAAACCGACGATACTGCGCACACTGCCCGTGAAGCCGCCGCCAAAACCCAAGCCGGCGATCACACTGGCTACAAAGAACAGCCAAAGGCTGGCGCTCTGCACCGCCACCAACAACAGCGCCACCCCGGTCGCCAGTAATGCAGCCGACAGGCGCATGATTTTATCGGCCGGGCGATTGCGCAGGCTGTAGATCATCACCGCACCACTGAGCGTCACCACCGCCACCAACCCCCCCCCAATCAGGTGCGAGGTCGATCCGGTAGCAGCCCGCACCAGCGAAGGCGCCAGCGAAGAAAAGAACCCTCCCAGTGCCCATACCGCCACATTCAGCGGCATCGCCAGCCACAGGGCACGGCGCGCTTGTTCGGGGACGTGCAGCGTCGGCGCCAGCGACTTCAAGGCCCCCGGTATGCGGCTGACTGTCTCCGGCAAGCGCCACACATACAGCGCTTGCAGGGTCATCAGCCCGAGCATCGCGAAATAAATCAATTGGGTCGGCCGTGGCGCAAACTCCACCAGCAGGCCGCTGCCCAAACCGCCACTGGCCATCCCCAGCATCGGCGCAAGGCTGTTGAGCATCGGGCCGCGGACACGGTCAGTGTCGAGCAAGGTTGCACCCAGCACCGCCGTCGCCATGCCGGTGGCGAAACCTTGCACCGCCCGGGCGGCAATCAGGTACGCGGTGCTATCAGCGTTGATAAACAGCAGCATCGCCAGCATATTCAGGATCAATGCCGCAAAAATGACCGGCTTGCGTCCCAGGTAATCCGATAGCGAGCCGACGGTCAGCAAGGCTGCCAACAGGCTCACGGCATACACGCCGAAGATCATCGTCAACACAGCCGCCGAGAAATGCAGATGGTCTTGATACACCTGATACAGCGGCGTTGGCGCGCTGGACGCGGCGAGAAAGGTCAGCACCGTCACCACCAGGAACGCCAGGCGGGAACGATGGGAAGTAGGACTGGACATGGGCACGCTCCGCTAAAGCTAATAATTTGCTTTTTCGAAGTGTGCTACCAGAAAGCGCTTAAAGCAAATTCTTTGTGTTAAGGTTTTAGCCATGGCGATAAAAGAAGGCCTTCGCCCGGGAGGCCGTAGTGCCCGGGTCCAAGAATCAGTGCACAGCGCTGCCCGTGAATTGCTGGAAGCCCATGAGCGCTCCAGCGTTACCGTGCCGATGATTGCGGCACGGGCAGGCGTCACGCCATCCACCATTTACCGCCGTTGGGGCGACCTGTCCGCCCTGCTCGCCGATGTGGCACTGGAGCGCCTGCGCCCGGACGGCGAACCTGCCAACACCGGTAGCCTGCGCGGCGACCTGCGCGCCTGGGGCGAACAATACCTGGATGAAATGAGCTCGGAGCTGGGGCGCAATATGATGCGCGACGTGCAGTGCAGTCGCCCAAGGGACTATTGCACCCACATTCTGATGGGCCAGTTGCAGATTATTCTTGATCGTTACCAGGACTCCGTCGGTTCGTTACCCACCCTGGACAGGTTGCTGAACCTGATTGCCGCGCCAACGGTGTATCGCAGCCTGTTTTCCAGCACGCCACTGCCGGTTGAAGAGCTGCATGAGCTGATCGACTTGGCGCTCAAGGCCTGAAATGTGGGAGGGGGCTTGCTCCCGATGGCGGTGGATCAGTCACCTTATTGATTGACTGACACACCGCCATCGGGAGCAAGCCCCCTCCCACATTTTTACAGTGTTCGACCTTACGTACGCATACCGCGCCCGCTCACCAGCAGCCTCGCGCAACCGATGTACAACACCACGGTAGCGATCAGCATAAAGGTGATCGCCACGCTGATCTTGATATCCGATACCCCCAGGATGCCGTAGCGAAAGGCGTTGACCATGTGCAGTACCGGGTTGGCCAGCGACACGGTCTGCCAGAACGGCGGCAGCAGGGTAATGGAGTAGAACACACCGCCCAGGTAAGTCAGCGGCGTCAGCACGAAGGTCGGGATGATTGAAATATCATCGAAGTTGCGTGCAAAGACCGCGTTGATAAACCCCAGCAGCGAAAAGATCGTCGCCGTCAGCACCACCACCAACAGGGTGACGCCCAGGTGATGCACTTGCAGATGGGTGAAGAACAACGACAGCAAGGTCACGATCACGCCGACCATCAAGCCACGCAGCACGCCGCCCAGGGTGTAGCCGATCAGGATGGTGTGGGGCGATACCGGCGATACCATCAGTTCTTCGATGGAGCGCTGGAACTTGCTGCCGAAGAAGCTGGAGACCACGTTGCCGTAGGAGTTGGTGATCACCGACATCATGATCAGCCCGGGCACGATGTACTCCATGTAGGTAAAACCGCCCATGTCACCGATCTGGCGACCGATCAGGTTACCGAAGATCACGAAGTACAGGACCATGGTGATCGCCGGCGGCAGCAGGGTTTGCGGCCAGATCCGGGTAAAGCGCTTCACTTCGCGGTAGACGATGGTTTGCAGAGCAACGAGGTTGGGTTGCAGTTCGGAACTCATACCGCCACCTTCGCCAGATTTTTCTCCACCAGGGACACGAACAACTCCTCAAGGCGATTGGTTTTGTTACGCAGGCTCAGCACTTCGATGTTCTGAGTCGCCAACTGGGTGAACAGCGCAGTGATGCCCATGGCCTTGTCCACCTGGACCTCCAGGGTGTGGCCATCGACCAGCCGGCTTGGGTAACCGAGCAACTGCGGCGGCGCCGACAGATTGTTTTTCAGGTCCAGCAGGAAGGTTTCCACATGCAACTGGCCCAGCAGGTTACGCATGCTGGTGTTCTCGACGATGGTGCCGTGGTCGATGATGCCGATATTGCGGCACAGTTGCTCAGCCTCTTCCAGGTAATGGGTGGTGAGGATGATGGTAATGCCCTTCTCGTTCAGCTCGGTCAGGAAGGTCCACATCGAGCGACGCAGTTCGATGTCCACGCCCGCGGTGGGTTCATCGAGGATCAGCAGGCGCGGTTGATGGACCAGCGCACGGGCGATCATCAGGCGACGCTTCATACCCCCGGACAGCGAGCGGGACGGCACGTCGCGTTTGTCCCACAAGCCCAGTTGGGTGAGGTACTGCTCGGCGCGCTCCTTGGCGACTTTCGCCGGGATGCCGTAGTAGCCGGCCTGGGTCACGACGATGTCGAAGGTCTTTTCGAACTGGTTGAAATTGAACTCCTGGGGCACCACGCCGATGGCACGCTTGAGCGCCGCAGGGGATTTGTCCAGGTCATGACCAAAGATATTCACGCTGCCGCTGGTCTTGTTGACCAGGGTCGAAAGGATGCCGATGGTCGTGGATTTGCCGGCGCCGTTGGGGCCGAGCAAGGCGAAAAAGTCACCTTCGGCGACGTCCAGATCGATACCACTCAAGGCCTGGAAACCGTTGCCGTAGGTTTTGGTTAGCTGCCGGATGGACAGAGCGGAACTCATATCGGATTACGCACCAAAGAAGGGAATAGACAAGATAGATGAGGGCGCACCGCAGGTAGTTCAACCTGCGATGCACGGGCATGGTGCGTGCCCACGTCGCACAAGTACAGTCACCCGTATTAATAGTAGGTATTAAGTCAACGCAGTCATCACGGCTTTGCGGTACGCCGGGCGTTGCTGCAGGCGCTGGTACCAAGCCTCCAGATGCGGCATTGCAGGACGCTCGATAGGCATTTCGAACCAGGCGTAAATAAAGCAGCCCAGGGGGATATCACCCATGCCGAATGCGTGGCCGGACAAATAAGGCTGCTCGGCCAGGGCTTTGTCCACGGTAGCCAAAGCATCGATACAGGCCTGGCGCCCAGCGTTGATGCTGTCCCAGTTCTGTTTTTCCGCCGGGGTACGCACGATGCCCCAGAACACTGCCTTGAACGGCTCGGCGAGGGTCGAGGTGGTCCAGTCCATCCACTTTTCGGCGTTGGCGCGGGCTTGCACGTCGCTCGGGTAAAACGCCGACGCATGCTTGGCGCACAGGTAACGCACGATGGTGTTGGATTCCCACAGCACAAAATCACCGTCTTCGATCACCGGTACCCGGCCATTGGGATTCATTGCCCGATATTGCGGCGTGTCGACCACGCCAAAAGCCCCGCCCGCATCAATTGCCTCATAGTCCAGGCCGAGCTCCTCGGCGCACCACAGTGCTTTCCTGACGTTTGATGAATTTTTACGACCCCAGATCTTCAGCATGACCGCGCCTTATCGTTGATGAACATGGCTTGATGAATGCAGCAGCATACGCCGGTTCACGCGCGGCTTGAATCGCTGTGCATGTCGCCCAGCAGGGGCGGCATGTCCTCGTTAAACAGGTGTGGGTAGCACTGCTGGATGTGGGCAAAGAAAAACGCTTCGGGCACGTCCGGAAACTGCCCGTGGTCCAGCACATATTCCATCGAGCGTCGGCCCTGACGGTTGAATGCGTGGAAGATGCTGTCGTGAATGCCATCGAACTCCAGCGGCGGTACATCGAACAACTCGCACAGTTGCTGGTTGAACGCCGGCGTGGCCTTGACCCAGCGGCCCCGCAGGTACAACTCGGTGTAGCCATGCATGGCGAATACATCACTCTTGAGCAGCGCGATCAGGCGGGGAGTCGACAGATGATTACGCACATCCGCCAGGCCGATGCGCGCCGGGATACCACAGTGGCGAGCACACGCGGCGAGCAGGGTGGCCTTGGGCACGCAGTAGCTCTCGCCGGCGGCCAGCGCGAAGCTGGCTTTCAAGCTGCCGGGATCGCGGCTGAAGGTGTAAGGGTTGTAGCGAATCGCCTCACGCACGGCGTAGTAAAGACTGACTGCCTGGTCACGCGGATCCGCGCTCGGACCTCGATGTTTTTCGGCGAACTCCACCACCGCAGGGTGGTCACTATCGATGAAGCGGCTGGGACGCAGGTACGTATCCATAAGCGGTATCTCCGAGACATGCCTGGAGTTTAACGACAGGTCTGCCCTGGAGATAACGACGATTCGGCCAAATGTCGGCGCCTGGTGATGGTGCTCCCAATACAACTCGTTACACCCTGATCACCGCGCTTTTTCGGATGCCGACTAAGCTCCAAGGTGGTTTCGCCCCTGGTTTCACGGAGGATTGAATATGCTGTTGTTGTGGATACTGGTTCTAGTGCTCGGCATTGCCTACCTGGCACACCGCCGCACCGCGCCCCTGCCCGCCCTGGGCGTGGTCGCCGTCTACCTGCTGGCGATGGGCGCCTGGAGCCACGCGCCGGGCTGGCTGTTGCTGATCTTCTGGGTATTGATCGCGGCAGTCGCCGCCCCCCTGCTGCTGCCCGACCTGCGTCGTCAATACTTCACCAAGCCACTGTTCAACTGGTTCCAGAAAGTCCTGCCACCGATGTCCGAGACCGAGCGCGACGCCATTGACGCCGGCACCGTGTGGTGGGATGGCGAACTGTTCAGCGGCCGCCCCGACTGGGACAAGTTGCTGGCCTACCCCAAGGCCCAACTGACCGAAGAAGAACAAGCGTTTATCGACGGCCCCACCGAAGAACTCTGCGCCATGGTCAGCGACTGGGAAATCGGCCAGGCCATGGACCTGCCGCCCGCCGCCTGGGAGCACATCAAGACCCACGGTTTCTTTGCGCTGATCATTCCCAAGGAGTACGGCGGCAAGGGTTTCTCCGCCTATGCCCATTCCCAGGTGGCGATGAAGCTGGCCACGCGCAGCGGCGACCTGGCCTCGACGGTGATGGTGCCCAACTCCCTCGGCCCGGCTGAACTGCTGCTGCATTACGGCACCGACGAGCAGCGCAACCACTATCTGCCACGCCTGGCCCGTGGCGATGACATCCCCTGCTTCGCCCTCACCGGCCCGCTGGCCGGCTCCGACGCCGGCGCCATGCCCGACACCGGTGTGATCTGCAAGGGAGAATGGGAAGGCAAGGAAACCCTGGGCCTGCGCCTGAACTGGGAAAAACGCTACATCACCCTGGGCCCGGTCGCGACGCTGCTCGGCCTGGCCTTCAAGGCGTATGACCCGGATCATCTGCTGGGCGAAGAAGAAGACCTGGGCATCAGCCTTGCGCTGATCCCCACCGACACCCCCGGCGTCGAAATCGGCCGCCGTCACCTGCCCCTGGGTGCCGCGTTCATGAACGGTCCCAATTCCGGCAAGGATGTGTTCATCCCCCTGGAATACCTCATCGGTGGCCAGGAAATGCTCGGCAAAGGCTGGATGATGCTGATGAACTGCCTGTCGGTTGGCCGTTCGATCTCGCTGCCTGCCGTGGGCACCGGCGCCGCCAAGTTCACCAGCCTGGTGACCGGCCAGTACGCTCAGGTACGTGAGCAGTTCAACGTGCCGCTGTCGGCCTTCGAAGGTATCCAGGAAGCCCTGGCGCGTATCGGCGGTAACGCCTGGCTGATGGACAGCGCACGCATGCTCACCGCCAACGCCGTGGACCTGGGGGAAAAACCTTCGGTGCTGTCGGCGATCCTCAAGTACCACCTCACCGAACGCGGTCGCGAGTGCATCAGCCACGCCATGGACGTGCACGGCGGCAAGGGCATCATCATGGGCCCGAACAACTACCTGGGCCGTAACTGGCAGGGCGCGCCGATCTTCATCACCGTGGAAGGCGCGAATATCCTGTCGCGCAACCTGATGATCTTCGGCCAGGGCGCCATTCGCTGCCATCCGTTCGTGCTCAAGGAAATGGCCCTGGCCGGTCGCGAAGACCATGACCAGGCTCTCAAGGAGTTCGATGGCCTGCTGCTGCAGCACATCGGCTTTGCAGTGAGCAACGCCGCCAGCACGCTGGTACTGAACCTTGGTGTGGGGCATTTCGAGAAGGCCCCGGGCAACCGCTTGAGCCAGGGTTACTTCCGCGCCTTGAACCGCCAGGCCGCCGCGTTCGCCCTGCTCGCCGACTTGAGCATGATGCTGCTCGGCGGCGAGTTGAAACGTCGTGAACGCTTGTCGGCACGCCTGGGCGATGTGCTGAGCCATATGTACCTGGCATCGGCCGCGCTCAAGCGTTATCACGACCTCGATTCTCCGGATCACCTGGAGCCGCTGTTCGCCTGGGCCATGGAAGAAAGCCTCGGCCAGTCGGAGCGCGCACTGGATCAACTGTTGAGCAACTTCCCGAACAAAGTGCTCGGTTGCCTGTTGCGGGTGATCGTGTTCCCGTTCGGGCGTCGCCATACCGGGCCTTCCGATGCGCTGGATGCCGAAGTGGCCGCGGTGATCGGCCGGGCCAAGGGCGACCCGACCCTGGAGGAGTTGCTGGCCGGCTGCTACCGCCCACAATCGGCGGAGGATCCGGTGGGCGCACTGCAACACGCCTACGACCTGCTCGGTGCCGGCCAGCCCTTGCAGAAAAAACTGCACACCGCGCTCAAAAGCGGCCAGGTCAAACCCGCTGCGGGCGAGCATGTCATCGATGCCGCGCTGAACGCAGGCGTCCTTCAGGCCACCGAAGCGCAGACGCTGCGTGAGGCTGAAGCCGCGCGACGCAAGGTGATCGACGTGGACGATTTCAGCAAGGAAGAGCTGGCCCAGGCTGAGGGTAAAGTCCGCTGAGTCGGGCGGTCATATAATTACGGGCGCTTGAGCTATATACTCTCGCGCCCGTTTTTGCTTTAGAGGACTTATCTCGTGTCCAACGCCGTTGCCGATCATCTCGTCTTGCTCGACCACCTGCGCAGCATCCTGGTTGCCGTCGGCGAAGCCGAACAGGTGCCTGAGGAAAGCCATGCGCTGTTCCTGGAGCGTTTCGACGAACTGCGCGCCCTGCTGCCGGTCGACCCCATCGAAAGCCAGTACCTGGGCCAGGACCTGATGAGTCAGGTCATCCTGCGCTACCCGCAAATTGCCCATCTGGTGCCACGCGACCTGCTGTGGTTCTTCGGCGGCGATTGCCTGCACTTCATGCCCGACGAAGAACTGGACATGTACCAGGCCCTGGAAGAGCGTCGCTATGAGGCCGAACAGAACGACGAACCGTTCGACTGGAACCAGGAAAAGCAGCTGCTTTCCATGCCTCAGGACCAGAGCAAGCACTGATCTTCAGGTGGGAGCGGGCTTGCCCTAATGCCAGTCAGTTAAGAGGACCTGCCACGACCAAACTCTGTAGTGAGCGGGCTTGCCCCGCGCTGGGTGGCGCAGCCGCCCCAACAAAGACGCCACGGTAATTCAGAAGGACCGAGGCGCCCGGGTTTGGGGCGGCTGCGCCACCCAGCGCGGGGCAAGCCCGCTCACTACGGATGATGTGTTCTACATCCACCATTTGACTGACTGGCATTAGGGCTTGCCCGCTCCCACCTTTCGGACCCTGTTCCTACCGTCGACGCAATGTCGGCTCCGTCGCCATGCACTCCACCAGATAATCGATGAACACCCGCAACTTCGGCGGCAGATAGCGCGTCGGCGAATGCAGCAACCACGCCTCGCCGTGGTAGGACGCAATAAAATCCCACTCCGGCAACACCTGCACCAAGCGCCCCGCCTCCAACGCATGTCGCGCAGTGAAGTACGGCAAGCTGCCAATCCCCACATGCTGCAACACGGCGTCCAGACGCACCCCGGTATGGTTCGCCGCGTAGCGCCCACGCACGCCGACGGTCACAGCCTTGCTGCCCTGGCGGAATTTCCAACGGGAATCTCCCGGGGTCTCACCCAGGTAAATGCAACTGTGCTCCAGCAAATCATGGGGGTGCAGCGGCGTCCCCTGCTCAGCCAGATAGTGCGGTGTAGCGCACAATAAATGCTCAATGGGCAACAACTGTCGCCCCACCAGGCCCGGCGGCGGGCTGTCGGTAATGCGGATGCTCAGGTCAACGTTGTCATCGATCAGGTCGACATGCCGGTCTTCGAGGATCAACTGCACATCCACCTTGGGATAGCGCCGCAAAAACTCCGGCATATGTGGGTGCACCACAAACCGCCCCACCGCCTTGGGCACGCTGACCCGCACCAGGCCCTCGGCCTCATGAGTGAATTGGCCGCTGATTTCCATCACCGAACGCGCCGCGCTGACCATCTCCCGGCAGCGCTTGAAAACCTCTTCACCCCCCTCGCTCAAGCGCAACTTGCGCGTGGTGCGTTGCAGAAGCCTAGTGGCCAGGGCTTGCTCCAGGCGCGAGATGCTGCGGCTCACCGCCGAGGGTGAAACACTCAGTTGCCGCGCAGCCTCAGAGAAGCTGCCGGTTTCGACCACCTTGACGAAAATCGCCATTTCGCCCAGCAACGGCAAAGGAAGATTGATGCTCATGACGCACAGGTCCATTGATATTTGAACGGATTATCACCCATCCGAGCACTATTTATACTGCTCACAGAACCCTGATGCGGATGTAACCCCATGACCGAGCGCCTATTCTTTACTCACGACCATCTGACAGCCGAACTTGAAGTGCTCGCCTGTACACCGCACGAAGATCAGTTTGCAGTCACCTTGCAATCGACGATTTTTCATCCCCAGGGCGGTGGCCAGCCGCACGACACCGGTTGGCTCGGTGAGAGCGCCGTACTGCGTGTTATCCAGGAAGCCGACCGCCTCGTTCACTACGTCGATAAACCCGTGGCACTGGGAGCCGTCATCGCACGGGTCGACGAACAACGCCGTGCCCTGCACACGCGCCTGCATTCCGCCGGGCACCTGATCGGTAATGCCGGGGAAAGCCTGGGCTGGATGCCGATCAAGGCGCATCACTGGCCGGGTGAAGGCAAAATCACCTTTATCCGCGGGGAGACAGCGCAAGCCATGGATCCCGAGTTGATTCAGCGGCAGATCGAGCAATGGATCGCCGCTGACTATGCCCGTCACATGACGCTGGAAGACGGCACGCGGGAAGTCGGGTTCGGCGAGTTGCCGCCGTATGCCTGTGGCGGCACACATGTGCAATCGCTGAGCGAACTGGGCCAGGTAAAGATCCTGGCCCTGTCGGAAAAGAAAGGCGCGCTGTCGGTACGCTACAGCCTGGATTAAAGCGCAATCGCCCCCGCTCGTCCCGGCTCCACCACAAACGACTTAAGGGTCGAGACCGTGGCGCTGGGGTCGCGCGGGTCGCTGATCACCCTGAAGTTAGTCACCATCTTTTGCTCTTCCAGCGCCACCGATACGTAGCCACGTTGACGGCTGCCAAAGAACTTCACATGGGGATTGAGCGGCAGGATCTGCGTGAAGGCATCGAACGGTGGGCCGTCGGACGTCACTGAGGTGCCGACGAATTCGGTGGCGACAACGGGCGAGTCCGGGTCACTGGCGTCAGCGTGCAGATCCGTGGTCCAGAACGAGTGGATATCGCCGCCCCAAAACACCGGGTTTTTCACCCGTCGGCGTTGAATCGACGCCAACATGCGCTCGCGGTTGGCCATATAGCCGTCCCACCCATCGGTCCAGCGTCCGGGCTTGTGGTTGGTCAGGTCGCGTTGAGTCAGCGGTGCCACCAGCAGGTCCTGGGCGATGACGTTCCACTGCGCCCGCGACTCGGCGAACCCTCGATCCAGCCAGGCTTCCTGCTCCCAACCGAGCATAGTGCGATTGGGTGCGCGCAAGTCCGTGCACGTATTGTCGGCGACATGCCCCTGGTGACTGCCGTTGGCGAGAATGCAGGGCTGTTCCGAGCGGTACTGGCGCCCATCCAGTACATGGAAGCGCGCCAGTCGGCCGTAGTCCAGGCGCCGATAGATGCGCATATCCGGACCTCTGGGCACGCTGCCGGCGCGCAGTGGCATATGCTCGTAAAAGGCTTGGTAGGCCGCCGCCCGTTGTTGCAGGAATTGCCCCACCGGTATTTTCGGGTCCTGGGACCAGCGATTGGCGTAGTCGTTCTGTACCTCGTGGTCATCCCAGGTCGCCACGCTGGGCGCGGCGGCGTGCAAGGCCTGTAGGTCCGGGTCGGTTTTGTACAGCGCGTAGCGGTTGCGGTAATCGCTCAGGCTTACTGCGTTGCCACTGCCGTGGGGGCGAATGATCTTGCCCGAGTCCGGCGCGTAGGAACTGTCGTAGATGTAGTCGCCGAGGAAAAACACCAGGTCCGGTTGCTCGGCCGCGAGGTGGCGGTAGGCGCTGAAATACCCGCGTTCCCAATGCGAGCAAGACACAAACCCCACCCGCGCCGCAGCCATAGCCTGCAAGGGCGGCGCCGTATTCACCCGCCCTACCGGGCTCTGTGCCCCAAGCCCTTCGAACTGGTACCAATACGGCCTGCCCGCTTCCAGCCCCGCGACCTCGACATGCACTGAGTGGGCAAACCGTTCGGTCGCCATCACCTCGCCCTGCTTGACGATGCGCTTCATCGCCGCATCACTGGCCACCCTCCAACGCACCGGCACGGCGCGGCTCAACCCACCGCGTCCATCCACGGCATTGAACACGGGCGCCAGGCGCGTCCAGATCACAAAACCATCCGGCAACGGGTCACCCGATGCCACGCCCAGGGTAAACGGATAGTCCACCCCGGCACTGCGCGCAAAGGGGCTGAGGATCGAAAACGCCGTCGCCACCGCCAGCCCGGAGAGTACCCGGCGGCGGCCATGGTCCACTGCGCCGCTCACAACCGGCGCTCCCAGTCGTCACGCACGGTGGCAAACCCGAGCAAGTCCTCATACACGCCATTTTTGAGAAACGCCTGACGCAGGCAGCCCTCATAGCGCAGTCCAATTTTCTCCATGACCCGCGCCGACTCCTGGTTGCGACCAAAGCACTGGCTGCCCACCCGTTGCAACCCCAGTTCGACGAAGCCGAAGTCGGTCACTGCACTCGCCGCTTCCGCGGCATAACCCTGATTGCGACAGTGCGCCGCCACCCATCCGCCGAGGTGTCCATAGTGATGTCGAGAGTTGATACGCAGGCTGACGATACCGATCAATTCGCCGGTTGCCTGGACATGCATGCCCAGGCTCAGCAACTCGCCGGCACGATATTTTTCTGCGCTCCCGGCAATAAAAAGCTGCGCAGTTTCCAACGTGTAAGGCACTGGAATATTGGCGGTGTTATCCGCGATTTTCGGCCCGTTGGCGAGTGTGGAGAGTATCTCGGCCTGGTCCGGCTCCAGTGCCCGCAGGAGTAAACGCGGCGTGGACAAATGAGGCAGTTCAGTCGACATACGGGGCGGCTCGCGAAATAAATGCACAAGAGTGTATGGCCTTCGTGTCAATTTCATTACGTCACAAAACTGCAAGGTAACTCTTCTGAAAGACTCGTCCTAGAGCCTTCAAACCGTAAATTTTTGTTAACCGTTCGGTCATTTTTGACTGTTAGCGTGTCGCCCCTAATTCAATAACGGGGTAACGGAATGAGAACCTGGGATGAACCCAAGAAACGCAAGGCACACATCGAGTTGATCCCAATGATCGACGTGATGATGTTCCTCCTGGTGTTTTTCGTACTGGTGAGTCTGAACGTGATTCCGGCACTCGGCATGAAGACGCAGTTGCCCAGCGCCAGCAGCTCGCAACAACTCAAGCCGCAGAACAAATTCATCCTGACGCTGGGCCTGGCAGGCCAACTGCAACTCGACGGCAAAGACCTCACGGTCGACGCCTTGGTACCGGCCCTGAAGGCCGCTGAAAAGCCCGATACCAAGTCGACGATCATCGTCAACAGCGACAAAGGCGTCGAGGTTGCGCGCCTGGTGGAAGTGATGGACACCCTGCGCCAGGGTGGCTTTACCTCCGTCTCCATCGCCACGCGTAAGTCCTGACCATGTATGTATTGTTTCGTGCGCGTCAGCTGCTAGGCAGTGTCCCGGCCCTGATCGCCCTGGTGCTGATTGCCTTGGGCATCCAGTCCCAGCCCCTGAAGATCCAGCCTCAGTACGATGAATCGGCGGTCGAGCTTGCCCTGATCGAGCCGGAGCCCGAGGTGGTGCCTGAACCCGTGGTGGAGCAAGAACCGCCTCCACCGGTGATCGAGGATGAAGAGTCCGAACCGGCCCCGCCGCCACCGCCGCCCAAGCCGCTGCCCAAACCTGAACCCAAGCCCAAGCCGCTGCCCAAACCCAAACCCGTGGTGGCCGCCAAGCCAACGCCCGCCCCCGCGCCAGTAGCCCCCGTCGCCGCCAAGCCGGTGCAGGCCGCCGTCGCACCGACACCCGCACCGCCTGCGCCACCGGCACCGCCCAAGGTGGATGGGCAGGCACTGGAGGGGGGTTACCTCAAGGGTCTGCGCAACGAGCTGGACACTTACAAGCAATACCCCACCGGGCGCCAGGCGTCCCTCGAGCGCCCCAGTGGCGAGGTGGTGGTCTGGCTGATGGTGGATCGACAAGGCCGCGTCCTCGACTCCGGGATCCAGACCCCGGCGCCGAGCATGCTGCTCAATCGGGCCGCTACCAATAGCCTGCGCCGCATCAAGCAGGTCAAGCCGTTCCCCGAACAAGCCTTCGGTGGACGCAACGAGCAACGCTTCACCGCCACCTTCAACTACAGCGTGCAATAAGCACCCGACACCAGGACGACAGTGATGAGGTTCACACGTATTCATCTGGCACTCGTTGCCGCAACGAGCATGACCCAGGGCTGGGCCATCGCAGCTACCAGCGACAGTGACGTCGGGACGATTGGCGTACAGGGCAAGGCGACCGCTGGGGGCGGTTACATGGTCCCGGAAGAAAGCGCCAAGGGCCGCTCGACCATCACCAAGGAAGCGTTGGACAAGCAAACCGCCACCGGCAACGCCATCGACAAACTCAAGTACACGCCGGGGCTGAATATCTCCAGCGAAGACAACACCGGCCTCTCCGGTTTCCGCTTTACCATGCGCGGCATGAACTCCGACCAGGTGGGCATGTCGGTGGACGGTATGCCGATCAACGACTCCGGCAACTATGCGCTGTACTCCAACCTGCTGGGCGACCCGGAAAACATCGACCAGATCTTCGTCACCCAGGGTTCCTCGGAGGCGGACGGCCCGCATATCGGTTCCAGCGGCGGCAACATCGGCATCGTGACGATCCGCCCGACCAAGGAAACCGGGGCGTTCGTCAAGCAGGTCGTGGGCAGCAACGCCACCCGCAAGACCTTCGCCCGCCTCAACACCGGCGAGGTCAACGGCCTGAGCAACTGGCTCTCGGTGTCCCACACTGAAGGCGATATGTGGCGGGGCTCGGGCGCCGTGCGCGCGGACAAAGTGGAGTGGAACAGCTTCTTCGATGCCGGCAACGGCAACACCGCGAACCTGATCCTCAAGTACCACGAGCAGGACAACAACAGTTACAGCCAGCTGACCAAGGCGCAG
The DNA here is from genome assembly GCF_022836895.1 of Pseudomonas palleroniana. NCBI lineage: Bacteria > Pseudomonadati > Pseudomonadota > Gammaproteobacteria > Pseudomonadales > Pseudomonadaceae > Pseudomonas > Pseudomonas palleroniana. The sequence goes on from NZ_CP092411.1 coordinate 4,747,757, forward strand.
TTCCAGCAGTTCGGCCGCAAATACGACCCGTACGCCGCGACGCCGGCCCTGGGCAGCAACGGCAAGGTCAACAACTACTACGCCTTGGCGCAGAACCCGTTCCAGACCTTTACCGGCGTGCTCAACACCCAGTTCAAGCTGGCCGACAACCTGTCGCTGTCGGTCATCCCGTATTACTACTGGGGTAATGGCAGCGGTGTCGGCTCCTCTTCCTATGCGCTGAACCGTGGCTCCAACCAGGGCGGCGTTTTCGATCTGGGCAACCTGCCGACCGCCGCCCAGTACAATGCCGATGGCTCCTCCACCAGCGGCGTCTACTATCGCCCTTCACGCACCCAGACCTGGCGCCCGGGCATCACCACCAAACTGAACTGGGACCTGGGCGACCACAGCCTGCAATTCGGCTACTGGTACGAGCGCGCACGCCAGAGCCAGACCCAACCGTTCATTGCCCTCAAGAACAGCGGCAAGCCAAGCGACACCTGGCCGGATGGCTCGTCCGTGGTCGACGCCAACGGCAACACCGTTCAGGGTCGCGACCGCTTCACCGTGACCCCGGCGCAAAAAGTCTGGGCCCAGGACACCTGGTTCATCAACTCGGACTGGACCCTGATAGCCGGCCTGGCTTACATGAACGTCGAGCGCGACGGCACCAACCATGGCAGCCTCACCGAACAACCGGAAAAGCGTAACCAGACCTACAACAAGCTGCTGCCCAACGCGGGCCTGAAATACCAGCTCGATGAACGTGACCAGTTGTTCTACAGCCTGTCGCGCAACATGCGCGTGCCGCAGAATTATGTGCTGTACGACAAAGGCGCCGACTCGATCAACTCCAAGCCGGAAACCAGCTGGAACCACGAACTGGGCTGGCGCTACACCGCCGACGACATGACCCTGGCCGCCACCCTGTTCTACATGGATTTCAAGAACCGCCAGGTATCGTCCAAGGACATCAACGGCGACTTCGCCGACATCAACGCCGGTTCCGTCACCAACAAGGGCCTGGAGTTGGAATGGAGCGGCCTGCTGCCTAACCACTTCAACTACTACACCTCCTACACCTACACCAAGGCCGAACAGCAAGATGACCTGACCGTCTACAACGCGGGCAAAGCCATCGTGTTGCCCACCAGCGGCAAGCAGTTCGCCAACGTGCCCAAGAACATGCTGGCAGCCAACATCGGTTATGACGATGGGCGCTTCTACGGCACCTTCGGCGGCAAATACACCAGCCAGCTCTATGGCGACCTGACCAACGATGAATCCATCTCCGGCCGCACCGTGTTCAACCTCGGCGCCGGTATCTACCTGCCGGTGGACAAGAAAGTGGTCAAGGACGCGACCCTGCGCCTGAACGTCGACAACCTGTTCGACAAGAAATACCTGGACGGCGTGTACACCACCAAGACCAACTCGGCGAGCTACAGCGGCTTCCGCGATGGCGACCCGGCTTACATCGTGGGCGTAGACCGTACCGTCACGGTTTCCCTGGAAGCGAACTTCTAATTGCGAGGCTACAGATCATGGACATGAACCTGCTTCACGCCATCACCTTTTATGTAATGTACGCCGCCATGGCGATTGCGATCTTTATCACCATCGAACGCGGCATCTACTTCGCCTATGTGCGTCGCCAGGCACGTGCCTTGACCGAAGTGCTCGGTGCCAACGTGCACAGCGAACGTGACCTGCCGCAGGCGCTGACCCGCCGCGCCAGCCTGCCGCTGAACATGGTACTGCCGATCCTGGCACAGAAGGCCGCCCATGGTTCGCGCAAGGACCTGGATGACGAGATCGACACCCAGTACCTCAAGACCCGTGCACCGCTGTCGCGCAGCCTGTGGATCATCGAGACCATCACCACCGCCGCGCCGCTGCTGGGCCTGTTGGGCACCATCCTGGGCATCATCGACACCTTCAAGGCACTGGCCACGGCCGGCGTATCCGACCCGGGCCAGATCTCCGGTGGTATCGGCACGGCCTTGTTCGCCACCGGCCTGGGGATTGCCATTGCGCTGTTCTGCGTGGTGTTCCATAACTTCTTCCAGGACAGCCTGGAGCGCATCAACGATCAGTTGAAGATCCTGCTGATCCGCGCCGCCACCGGTGCCCGTGTCCAGGGTGAAGTCCCGCACCTGGTGCCGACGCCGCTGCACACCCGCACGGCATGACCTTAAAGGCGGGCGCGTGATGCGCCCGCCGTTCTTTCTGTTCGATGAGACGCCCATGCACCTATCCATGAAATTGCGTATCGCAGGCCTCGCCGGCGTGCTCCTCAGTCCGCTTGCCCAAGCGGACTTTTCAATTCCGGGGTTTGAACTGGTGCACACCGTACCGGTGGATACTGCGTTGGGTACGGCTGACCTGCGTCAGCCTGGTCCGGTGTGGATCGAGCTGTTCGACGGTGCGACAACGACCATTGATATCGGCCAGTTCTACGCCGCCGACCACCCAGGCTCAGTGATGGACACCGTGATCCAACACCTGGAAGCCGCCGGCAAACGCGGTGTGAAGATTCGCTTCCTGCTTGAAGAAAAAGGCATCAAGTTATCGGAAGCCTCCACGCTGGAACGCTTGCGCGCCATTCCTAACCTGACCTTCCGCGTATTGCCCTACGGGCAAGTGAGCGGCGGCATCATCCACGCCAAATACCTGGTGATGGACGGTAAACAGGCGTTTGTCGGTAGCCAGAATTTCGATTGGCGTTCACTGGAACATATCCACGAAACCGGCCTGCGCATCAGCGATGCGACCGTGGTGAGCCAGGTCCAGGCGATCTTCAACCAGGACTGGAAAGCCCAGGCCGCCCTCGCCGACCACAAACCCGTGCCCCTGCCGGTCACCGGCCAGGAACCTGCGCGCACCGGCAACTACCTGGTCGCCAGCCCGCAACGCTACAACCCACCGGGCGTGGGCGATTCACAACTGGAGCTGCCACGCCTGCTGAGCGAGGCGAAGAAAGAAGTGCGCGTGCAACTGTTGGACTATGCGCCGTTGTCCTATGGGCCGGATCGCACCCGCCCCTACTACGCCGTGATCGACAACGCCGTACGCGCCGCCGCCGCACGTGGGGTGTCGATCAAATTGATGGTGTCTAACTGGAACACCGACACGCTGGAACTGCCCTACCTCAAAAGCCTGGCCGTATTGCCGAATGTCGAAATCAAGATCGTCACGCTGCCCGAGGCCAAACAAGGCTTCATCCCCTATGCGCGGGTGATCCACAGCAAGACCATGGAGATCGACGGGCAAGTGGCGTGGGTTGGCACGAGCAACTGGCTCGGCGGGTATTTCGACAACTCGCGCAACCTGGAAGTGGTCATGCACGACAACGCGATGGCCAAGCGAATTGGCGAGTTGCATGAGCAGTTGTGGGATGGACCATATGCCAAGGCGCTGGAGGTCATGGCTCAGTATCCGGAGCCACACCCAGGCAAGCCTTGACCTGAAATGTGATTCAACGCCTCCCCCCTTACGGGAGGGGGTAAGCCCTAATGCCAGTCAGTTAATGGTGGGATGTAGAACACATCATCTGTAGTGAGTGGGCTTGCCCCGCGCTGGGTGGCGCAGCCGCCCCAAACCCAGGCACTTCGGTCCTCCTGAAATACCGTGGCGTCTTTGTTGGGGCGGCTGCGCCACCCAGCGCGGGGCAAGCCCGCTCACTACAAAGTTTGGTTGCGGCAGGTTCTCTTAACTGACTGGCATTAGGGCAAGCCCCCTCCCACATTTCAGTCTTTATTGTCCTGACACCTGAGTACGATATTTCCCACACCAAGGCCTCCCTATAGCGACCTTGGTGATGGTAGTGTGTAGAAATGTTTCTGACTTATTGATCAGAAACCTCTTACTCACTATCTGCAAAGGAATGCCTCTGACAATGCACTTTCCACTCAAAAAACTGGTAGCCGCCACCCTGTTCGCAGCCAGCCTCTCGGCAGTCACCACACCCGCTTTCGCCAACCTCAGCGCCGAACAAAGCGCGACGATCATCAAGCATTTCAACGAAGCGCCGGCTACCGATTTCCGCGGTTTCCTCGGCACCCTGTCCAAGGGCGAGCTGGCGAAAACCGATGATGTCGGCCCGGCCATCGAGACCTTCCTGGCCAACAAACCGCTGAGCGCCGACCAGCAGAACGAAATCAATCGTCTGCTCGGTATTTACACGCGGGTGAAGTACGGCAAGGCCGCCCTGGAAACCCTGCGCGAGCTGGTGGAGATCCCGACGTTCAATGTCGATGGCCTGCCGCAGTACAAGAACCCGGAATTCCTCAAGATCGCCGACAAGATCCAGAGCCTGGCCAAAGCGTTCAATCTGAATTTCCGCAACGTCGACAACCGCGTCTATGAAATCACCCTGGAAGGCAGCGGTGACGAAGTGGTGGGCATCCACGCCCACGCCGACGTGGTGCCCGTAACGCCGGAAAACTGGGTGCTCAAGGACGGCACCAAACTCGACCCGTTCAAAGTCACGCTGATCGACGACCGCATGTATGGACGTGGCACCGAGGATGACAAGAACGGCATCGTCGTGGCCATGTACGCCATGAAAGTGATCAAGGAAGAAAAGCTGCCGCTGGCGCGCAACTTCAAGTTGCTGGTGGACACGACTGAAGAAACCTCCGGCGATGCGATCCCGTACTACTTCGAACACAACCCGGTTCCGCAATACAACCTGGCGCTGGATGGCGGCTACCCGGTGGTGATTGCCGAGAAAGGTTACGGCACCGTCATGGCCACCTTCCCGGTGCGCAAAGGTGAAGGCAAAGGCGCCGAGATCATTTCGATGACCGGTGGCATGGCCACCAACCAGATTCCTTCGGTATCGGTGGCCACTCTGGTCAGCGACAAGCCAGCTGAACTGGCGGCCAGCCTGGAAAAAGCCGGCGTTGAATACGCCAAGCAGAATGGCGGCGACTTCGAGGTGGCGGCCAAAGTGGTCGGCAACGAGGTCAAGCTGACGGTGACCGGCGTGTCCGCTCACTCCTCTGAACCGGAATCCGGTGTGAACCCGGTGGCGCGCATGCTGGTGCTGATCCACAGCCTGGACGGCAAGATTGCCCTCAAACACAACCACATCACCGACGCCGCGCGGTATGCCGCCGACAACTGGGGCCTGGATTACCTGGGCGGCAAATTGGGCGTGGGCTTCTCCGACGCCTTCATGGGGCCGCTGACCACCTCGCTGACCTTTGTCGGCCAGGATGCCAAAGCCTTCAAACTGGCGGTGAACCTGCGCGTGCCGAAGGGCAAGACGCCGCAAGTGCTCAAGGCCGAAATCGCCGACAAGCTCAGCGCCTGGGACAAGCAAGCCAAGGTCAAGGTGGACTTTACCTACTCGGTGGCCGAGCCGATGTACCGCAACCCTGAAGGCGAATGGGTGAAAGCCCTGCTCGCCGTGGCCAGCGAAAACCTGGGCATGGAACACAAGTTCGGCACTTCGGCCGGCGCGACCTCCGTGCACGAATTGCCCAATGGCGTGCAATTCGGCCTGGCGCGCCCGGAAGTCAAATACACCGGGCACACGGACGGCGAGTTCAAGAGCGTCGAGCAGTTCCTGCTCGACCTGCAGATCGTCACCGAAATGATGGGCCGTGTGGGGCAACTGCCCAAGCTCTGAGGTGATTTGAGCCCGCCGCAACGGCGGGCTCAACGCATCAGGATATCTTCGAAGAACCCACCGATGGGCAGCACGGGGTGACAAAGCTGGATCTCCAGCACCCACACCATTTCGCTGGGGGTGATAGCCAAGTCAGCCAGTTCCTTGTTCCCGAACAACGCATGGGGAAAATCCGCAATGCGGTGACCGGCCAGGTTGCGTGACAGCCGCCAGCCTTTGTCCACGGCGCGGCGTTCGGCAAAGTCATACAGTTCACAGCCGGTCATGCCTCGCAGCCAGGCTTCGCGGGTTTCATCGAAGACTTCATGCAACACCTGGCGGCACTCCAGGTGCAACGGCGCCTCGCCGAAGACAAAGGTATCGCCGTAGTCCCCTTCATAGCCGTCCCAGACCGGGCCAAGGTCCACCACCACGATGTCGCTGGGGCGCAATGTGCGCAGCGGGTCGATGCCTTCCCGGGATGGGCGCACCGTATCATCGCCAAAGCGGATGTAGGTGGGATGCCAGGTATGTGAGGCACCCATGGTTTGCAATTGCTGGGCGGCCATTTCGAGGGCGGCACCCGTGGTCATGCCCACCTTCAGTTGGCTGGCGATCGCGGCCAGTGCACGCACACTTTTCTCACGTGCCGCGAGCATGCCGTCGAGGGAATAGCGCGGCCCGACTTTTTCCCAGGTTTGATCCAGGTTGTCGAGCAGCGTATCGGCGCCGGACTGGCCACTGGGCACAAAGGCCTCTGCGATAAACCGATGGGCCGGCAAGCCCGCGTCCAGGCAAGCTGCACGCGCCTGGTTGATCATTACGCTGTTGCCGCAGGCATACACCTGAGCCGCCTCCCAGGCGTGCCCATGGCTCAGCGCAACCTCCTGCACCCTGCCCTCGGTTGCCAGTACCGGGTGCCAATGAAAATGCGCAGAGTCGATGACCGCCTGATCCAGGAATGCGCGGTCGTAGAAATCTGCCGCCTGTGCGCCGCCCCAGTAAAACGTCACCGGCACATCCTGTTGCAGGGCGGTCAGCAAGATCGGCTTGATACCCGCGTAGCCGGTGCCCGTGGCGAACAAGACCACAGGCGCAGCGGCATCGTCATGCCAGGTGCAGGCACCAAAAGGCCCTTCCAACTGCAACAGATCGCCGGCCTCGAGGTCATCCAGAAGCGTCTCGGAAAACAGCCCGCCGCGCACCCGGCGAATCTGAAACACCAGGCGCCCATCGCCTTCGGCCGGCAGGTTGGCGATCGAGAAGCAGCGCGAGTCACCGCCGACCAGGCGAAATTTGAGGTACTGGCCCGGCCGCACGGCCAATGGCTTATCCGGCATCAGGACCAACTCCGTGATATCGGCGCTGAGTGCGCGCTTGCCCAGCACCGTCGCCTCGACAACCAGCGCGGGCGTGTCAAGCGACCAGCCGGGAATTTCCAGGCGCATATCGGCGCACGCGTGGCTTTGGCACAACAGCATTTCATTGGCCGCCAGAGGGAAGCATGGCGCAGGGGCGCCGGGCGCCAGTGGCTTGGCCCGGTAGTGCCCCGCAGTGACGATGACCTTGCAGGATCCGCAGGCGCCGCGACGGCAGGAAAACGGTACGGACAGGCCGCTGGCGAGCATCGCGTCCAGCAATAACTCGTCACCGGCTTCAAAGGTTTTCCCCGAGGGGGCGAGTTCGATGACATGGCGTGTATTCATAAAGACCTCGGGGTAAGTGAGGCTTGATTGTTGCGCTAGACTAGGCCCATTAGAAACCTCCAGTTTTGGATACTTCAGATGGTCCAGATGCGTAAATGGCGCCCATTGCTCAAGTTGGATGAGAACACCCGCCAAGCCTCCTATCGCAAGATCGCCGAGGGCCTGGTGGCTGCGATCGTCGACGGGCGCCTGTCACCGGGCACGCTGCTGCCGGGTACGCGAGAAATGGCGCAGTTGCTCGACGTCAACCGCAAGACGGTCATCCTGGCCTATGAAGAAGCCCTGACCAAAGGCTGGCTGATCAGCGAGCCGCGACGTGGGACGTTCGTCAATACGCAACTGGCGCCCACGCCAACGCCGCGCGGCGCACAACAGTCTTTTGCCCCGCCATTGCTGGAACAAGCGAACGTCGCGTACTTCACCCAGAACGCCCAGGTGATCGCCCTGCAACATCGGCACGACGCGCTGTTTTTCGATAACGGCGCCTGCGACCACCGCTTGCTGCCCCAGGCCGTGCTGCATCGCTACTACCGCAACGCGCTGCGCAACAGCTTTACGTCCAACTGCGTGCGTTACGGTAGCGAAGGCACCGGCTATGAATTGCGTTGCGCACTGGCGCAGATGTTGCGCAATAACCGTGGGTTGGCCGTCAACGCCGAGAATATCTGCCTGACCCCAGGCACCCAGGTATCGCTGTTCCTGACCGCCGGCCTGCTGATCCAACCGGGGGACGTGGTGCTGGTAGAACGCTTGAGCTATCCCCCCGCGTGGGAAATCTTCCGCAAGCTCGGCGCACAATTGGTCATGGTCGATATGGACGACGAAGGCTGTCGAACGGACCACATCGAGCGGTTATGCCACATGCACAACGTGAGGATGATTTACCTCACGCCGCACCATCAATTCCCCACCACCGTGAGCCTGCATGCAGCACGTCGACAACAGTTGCTGGCACTGGCGGCGCAGCACAATTTCTGTGTGATCGAAGAAGACTACGACCACGAATACCATTTCAACGGGCGGCCGTACTTGCCATTGGCCAGTGATCACGCACAACGTCATGTGATCTATATTGGCTCGTTATCCAAAGCGTTGGGCGCAACCTTTCGTTGCAGCTACGTCGTCGCCCCCGCCAGCGTGATTGAAGTGCTGCAGAGGAGCGCGGCATTGGTGGTGGGAGACAGCGACGCGGTCGCGCAGAAGATGCTGGCCGACCTGATCAACCAGGGCGAATTGAAGAAACACCTGCGCCGCGTTTCAAAAGAATACGCCGCGCGTCGGGAGGTGCTGCAGAGCTGCCTGCAGGAGGCATTTGGCGACCGTATCCGGGTACGCGAGCCGGAGGGTGGCCTGGCGCTCTGGGTGCGGTTCGAGGATGACACCGACGTCGATCACCGGGTCAACGCCGCCCAGGGCCAAGGCGTGGTGGTGCGTAGCGCCCGTCAGTTTTCGCCGATGAACCTGCCGGAAAATGCCCTGCGCCTGGGTTTTGCCTCACTGGATCGGGATGAGATCCGTCAAGCCACGCAGCGGCTGGCAAGGGTGCTTAACGCGCACAAATAAAAACGCCGATCATTGCTGATCGGCGTTTTCATTGAATATGGAGCGGGAAACGAGACTCGAACTCGCGACCCCGACCTTGGCAAGGTCGTGCTCTACCAACTGAGCTATTCCCGCAAATGGCGTCCCCTAGGGGACTCGAACCCCTGTTACCGCCGTGAAAGGGCGGTGTCCTAGGCCACTAGACGAAGGGGACACGCTACTGAAACACATGTGTATTTCAGTGCCCAGAGATTAAATCCGAAGATCGTACCCTGGTTTCACTCAATGCCACCCGAAGGCAACACTGCTTAAATTGGAGCGGGAAACGAGACTCGAACTCGCGACCCCGACCTTGGCAAGGTCGTGCTCTACCAACTGAGCTATTCCCGCAAATGGCGTCCCCTAGGGGACTCGAACCCCTGTTACCGCCGTGAAAGGGCGGTGTCCTAGGCCACTAGACGAAGGGGACACGCTACTGAAATACATGGTGTGTATTTCAGTGCCCAGAGGTTAAATCCGAAGATCGTACCCTGGTTTCACTCAATGCCGCCCGAAAGCAGCACTGCTTAAATTGGAGCGGGAAACGAGACTCGAACTCGCGACCCCGACCTTGGCAAGGTCGTGCTCTACCAACTGAGCTATTCCCGCATATTGGCGTCCCCTAGGGGACTCGAACCCCTGTTACCGCCGTGAAAGGGCGGTGTCCTAGGCCACTAGACGAAGGGGACACACGTACAACATTCACTGCTCAACGCGTTTTGCTGTGTGCTTTACGCGTTAAGTGGCGCGCATTCTATGGATGGATTGAAAGGTCGTCAACCCCCAAGGATAAATTTATTAAAATCAATGACTTCGCCCTGCTTCCAGGCCCGTACGGGGATTTTGTCCGTCTGGGTGTTGGCGCCTATATTCTGACGCCCGACAAGACGTTATAGTTCGTACCCGCAAATGATGGCAATGTGCATCCATGCAGGAAATATTCTACCTATATAGAAGAATCTACCTGAGCAACTGGTCGATCAGTCCTATCCGCCAGATGGCGCAGTCACTACACTCCATTGTAAACCCAATAAAGAGGCCACACCGGTGACACCACTCATGATCACCCTGCTGGTAACAGCCGGGATCGTAATACTGATCGCCATTGGCTACATGAACCACGTGGTGGAAAACAACAAGTTGGAAAAGAAGCGCACCGAGATCGAGCTGAATGATCGGTTGCGCCGCTGCGGCGAAATCACCGAAACCTTCCCAGGCCAGTTGATGACGCCCGCGCTCAAACTGTTGCTGACCCGTCTGGAACTCAACGTCAACCAGCGCCTGTTGAACCTCAACAAATCCAGCGCACCGCTCAAGGCACGCATTACCGAGCTGAATGCGCTGATCGCCCAGGGTGAATCGATCCCCGTGGCTAACCCGCCCGCGCCGATCCAGACCGAAGCCAAGGCCAAGGACGTGCGGTTCCTGCTCGAAGCGCTGCACGGCCAAGTCACCCGTGCGGCCCAGGACGGCTTCCTGCCTACCAATGAAGCCAAGCACTGGATCAAGGAAATTCGCCATATCCTGGTGCTGCTGCATATCGAGTTCTTCAACAACCTGGGCCAGCACGCCCTGCAGCAAGGCCAGCCTGGCCAAGCGCGCCTGGCATTCGAGCGCGGCGTGCAGTACTTGCGCAAGCAGCCGGAACCGGTGGTCTACAGTGCGCAGTTGCAACTGCTGGAGTCACAGTTGGCCCGGGCCAACTCCACGGTGCTGACCAACAGCAAACCCGCCGAAGACGAGGTCAACGAATTGACCGAAGGCCTGAAAGTCGTCGACGCCGACGCCGAGTGGAAAAAGAAAGCCATCTACGATTGATTGTAGTGAGCGGGCTTGCCCCGCGCTGGGGGGCAAGCCCTAATGCCAGTCAGTTAAGGCTTAACGCTGTCACTGTGGGAGGGGGCTTGCTCCCGATAGCGGTGGGTCAGTCGATAAACTGCTGACTGGCACACCGCTATCGGGAGCAAGCCCCCTCCCACAGGTTATCCATCGTCCGCTCTATCGCTTAACTGACTGGCATTAGGGCAAGCCCGCTCACTACACAAGCCCAGCACAACGTGCCATCAATTTGCACCTATCCCCCTTCCCTCGACTAGCGTAAAAAAGTCCCCCTCACTCAATGAAGTTAGAGGCCCGCTATGCCCGTTGCCGTGATTGATGGACAACCGCTGCACTATCTCGACGAAGGCACCGGCCCAGCCGTCCTGCTGGGCTCCAGTTACCTGTGGGACCTCCACATGTGGGCGCCGCAGATCGAGGCCCTGTCGCAACAGTACCGAGTCATCGTCCCCGAGCTGTGGGGCCACGGTGAATCGGGGCCGTTGCCCGCCCAGACCCGCAGTCTGGACGACCTGGCGCGCCAGGCCCTGGCCCTGCTCGACCAGTTGGACATTGCCCAGGTCAACCTGGTGGGCCTGTCGGTCGGCGGCATGTGGGGTGCGCGCCTGGCATTGAGCGCACCTGAGCGGATCAACAGCCTGATGCTGATGGACACCTACCTGGGCGCAGAGCCCGAGGCCACGCGCCAGTATTATTTCTCGCTGTTCAAGATGATCGAAGACGCCGGCGCCATTCCCGAGCCATTGCTGGATGTGATCGCACCGATCTTCTTCCGCCCGGGTATCGACCGGGAATCGGCGCTGTATCAGGATTTTCGCCAGGCACTGCAGGGTTTTTCCAAAGAGCGCCTGCTGCAAAGCATCGTGCCCCTGGGCCGGCAGATCTTCAGTCGCGCCGACCTGCTGGACCAACTGCCGAAGCTGGACGCGGACACGACCTTGATCCTGTGCGGCGAGCAGGACAAACCCCGACCACCTGCCGAGTCCCAGGAAATGGCCAGGCTGATCGGCTGCGATCTGATCCTGATTCCGGAGGCCGGGCATATCTCTTCCCGGGAGAATCCGGACTTCGTCAACGAAGCCCTGCTGACCTTCCTCGCCAACAACGCCTGATCGCCCTCCTCCTTGATCGCGGCCTTCGCGCTGCGATCAAAGGCGGAAATGCCCGACCATCCCCTTGAGCTCCGCGCCCAACTGCGCCAGCTCAATGCTCGACGCCGCGTTACCCTGCATGCTCAGCGCCGACTGATCGGCACTGGCGCGGATGCTGGTGACGCTACGGTTGATCTCTTCAGCAACAGAGCTCTGCTCCTCGGCGGCGGCGGCGATCTGCTGGTTCATCTGCTGAATCAGTGACACCGCTACGGCGATACTACCCAGCGCACTTTCGGTTTCCAGGGCATCACTGACAGCCAGCTTCACCAGCTCGCCACTTTGCTGGATCTGCTGCACCGACGCCTGCGCCGCGTTACGCAGGGTGCTGACCAGCCGCTCGATTTCCTCAGTCGATTGCTGCGTGCGCTTGGCCAGCGCCCGCACTTCATCGGCCACCACCGCAAAACCACGGCCTTGCTCACCCGCGCGGGCCGCTTCGATGGCGGCGTTGAGAGCTAGCAGATTGGTTTGCTCGGCAACGCTTTTGATCACACTCAACACGGTGCCGATATTCTGGATTTCCGCGCTCAGGCTTTCGATACTGGCGCTGGCACTGTTGCTGGAGGCGGCGAGCGACTCGATACGCTGCAAGCTCTGGCGGACCACCTGCTGGCCGCTGTCGACCTTGTCATCCGCTGTCTGCGCGGCTAGAGCCGCCTCTTCGGCGTTGCGCGCCACATCGTGCACCGTGGCCGTCATCTGGTTCATGGCCGTGGCCACCTGCTCGGTTTCCTCCTTCTGGCTGCTGACTTCGACGTTGGTTTGCTCCGTCACGCTGGACAGCGAATGCGCCGAGCTGGCCAACTGTTCGATGCCCGCCTGCAGGCCACTGACCATATGGCTCAAGCCGCTGCCCATCTGCTGCATGGCTTGCATCAGCTGGCCCATTTCATCACGGCGACTGACCTCCATGCGCCCGCTCAGATCGCCCGCGGCAATCTGCTGGGCCACCGCGATCACGCTGCGCAGCGGAGCCACAATCAGCCGCGTGATGACCCAGGCCGCAATCAAGCCCACCAGCAACGCCAGGGCTGACGATCCGATAATCAGCATTGCGCTTTTCTTGAGTTGCTCCTGCATCGACTGGTCTTCGGCGGCATAGGCCTGGTTGACCCGGCTGACCACTTGCTCGGCCCGGTCATGCAACTGCTTATAGACCTGTTTTTCCTGAGCCAGCAGGCCCGTGTACTCGCCGAGCTTTTCGCTGAACGCGGCAATATGCCCGGACACTTCATTGAGTACGGTCTGGTAACCCGCATCCTTGACCGAGGTTTTCAGTTGTTCGACCTGGGCCAGGGCCTGGTCCGCCTGCTCGATCTTGCCCTGTTCGGCATCATCGGCCTCGGCCTTGCGGCTCTGATCCAGACGTACGCGCGCTTCGTTCATGGCTTGCAACATCAGCCTGGACACCTGGCCGACCTGACCCGCCTGCTCGATAAACTCCGCGCCTTCCTTGCCTTGGCTTTCCTTGAGGCCATAAGTACCGTCATCCGCCAGCCCCGACTGCAACACGTCAAGGTTGTTGGCCACGCTGGAGACCGACCAAGTGGCCATTTCCAGGGCCAGGTCCTTGGCCTGGGTCAGCTCGACAAATTCGTCGAACGCCTTGCGATAGGCCGCCAGCGCCTGCTCGACCTCGGTCATCACCGGCACATTGGCGGCGGACCCGGCTTTGAGGGCGGCGGCCTGAGCCGCCAGGGCATCGACACTTTCATGCAAGGCGTCGACGGCCTTGGGGTCGGCGTGCAGGGCGTAGTCCTGCTCGATCAGGCGCACCTTGAACAAGCCGCTATTGAGCGAAGACATCGCCTTGAGGCCCTCGAAGCGCTGACCAACCGTTTGCAGGGACCACACACCAATGGCCGCCACGACGGCCGTCAGCAGTAGCACCAAGGCGAAACCCAGGCCCAGTTTTTTTGCCATACCGAGGTTGGCGAAACGTCGTTGCACGGCCGAAATCATTGCACTTGATCCTCTTGCAATGGCAGATGCCATCAAGCGTGGTTTCCATGCAGCGAGATTCGCAACCACACGCCAACGACACAAGATGCTGGCGTCGGAATAATGGCAAAAAGCTACACGCCCGTCGTTTTCAGGATGGTCGAGGTCGATCTGGCAGGCCCCATGGCGCGAAACAATGCCAACGCCCGCTGATCAGCAGCATAGGCCACATTGATGCGCAGCCAGTCACTGTGTTCACCGCCCGGGTTGAACAAGGCTCCCGGCGACAGAAGCACACCGAGCCGTCGTGCGCAGGCCTGCAGATGGGAATGATCCGCCCAGCCTGGGCGTGCCCACAGGAACATACCGCCGGAAGGTACGGCAAACACCTGCCATTCTTCGTCTTCCAATACCTGCAAGGTCGAGGCCATCTGTGTATTCAGGCGTTTGCGCAGGCGTTGCACCCACTTACGGTACGTGCCGTTAGCCAGCAGCGTGGCAACCACCGTTTCAGCAAAACGCGAAGTACCGAGGCCGCTCAGGGTCTTGAGGCTCGCCAATTGTGCAATGACGGAAGCACTGGCACTGAGGTAGCCCACCCGCAGGGCACTGCTCAGGGTCTTGGAAAAACTGGAAATGTAGATCACCCGGTCATCATGAGGCAGCGCCGCAAGCCGTGTGCAGCTGGCGTGCTGCAGGTCGCCATAAACGTCTTCCTCGATGATCAGGAAATCGTCGCTGCGCGCCAATTGCAGCAAGCGTTCGGCGACCTCACGGCACAGGCTGGTACCGGTAGGGTTGTGATACAGGCTGTGGATGAACAGGCACTTGGGCCGATGGGTGCGCAGCAGCGCTTCCAGCACCGGGATATCCGGGCCACCCTGTGTACGCGGCACCTCCAGCAGCGTGACGCCATGGAACGCCAACTGGCGATAGAGGTTGCCATACCCCGGTGTTTCGACCACCACCGTATCACCCGCCTTCAGCAAGGTACGTATGAGCAGGTCCTGGGCATGGCTGGCGCCATCGGTGGTGAGGATACGGTCGAGGCTAGTGGCGACCTTGATCCGGGTCAGGCGTTTGAGCAGTTGTTCACGCAGCGCCGGCAGCCCCAGGGGCGGGGTGTAATTGAACAGGCCGCCGGTGTCGGTACGGCTGACTTCACGTACCGCATAAATGAGGTCATCGCTCTCGCGCCAGGCATCCGGTAACCAGCCACATCCCAGTTTCAACTCACCCAGCGGCCCATCGGTATAAGCCCCCCAACCCCGCTCCGCACCTTCATACCAGTGGTTTTCATGCAGGACCGAAGGCTGGGCCACGACAAACCCCGAGCCCTGCTTCGAGACCAGCAGCCCCTGGGCCACCAGCCGATCAAATGCCTCGACCACACTGGACTGGCTCAGCAGGTTATCCAGCGCCAGTTGCCGGACAGAGGGCAGTCGAGTGCCGGGCGTAATCCCACTTGTGCGAATCCATTGCGTCACCGCGCAGACGATTTGCTGCACCACCGGTACAAGGGCTTGTCGATCGATCCCTAAATCCATGCGCCACTCACTTCAACTGTCTGTTATTCAACCCTAAACAGTTAAGCACAGAAGCCCTTGTCGCCCCGCTCTACATTGTTATTAAAGTATTGATTTTATTGACTTATTTACCTTATGACACACATTCAGCCAAGGCCAATTGCCAGCTCTGGAAAAACCTCACATCCCATCAAACCTTTTCAAATAACGGCCTGCATGGATTCCTAGATTGCCGTCGCGCCACCGTCTACCGCCAGCGCGTGGCCCGTGGTGAAAGCCGCACCATCGCTGCACAGGTATAACACCGCACTGGCAATTTCCTCGACCTTGCCAATGCGCCCGACCGGATGCATGGCGGCGGCAAATTCCGCCTTACGCGGGTCCGCTTCGTAGGCACGGCGGAACATATCGGTATCGATAACGGCCGGGCACACGGCGTTCACACGGATTTTCTTTTTCGCATATTCGATGGCGGCCGACTTGGTCAGGCCGATGACCGCGTGCTTGGACGCGGCATAGATGCTCATCTTCGGCGCCGCCCCCAACCCCGCGACCGAGGCCGTATTGACGATCGCCCCACCGCCCTGGGCCAGCAACAGTGGCAATTGGTACTTCATGCACAGCCACACACCTTTGACGTTGACCCCCATGATGGCGTCGAACTCATCCAGGCTGCCGTCCGCCAGCTTGCCCTTCTCGATCTCGATCCCGGCGTTGTTGAAGGCATAATCCAGGCGGCCATAGGCGGCAACGGTCTGTGCCATCAACTGCTGCACATCGGTTTCCAGCGTGACGTTGCAACGCACGAACAATGCCTCGCCGCCGGCTTGGCGGATCAGCGCGACGGTGCCCTCACCGCCGTCGACGTCGAGGTCCGCGACCACGACTTTCAAGCCTTCGGCAGCGAACGCCAGTGCGGTGGCGCGGCCAATACCGGCGGCGGCGCCGGTCACCAGGGCGACCTGGCCGGAAAACGTCATGCTCATGGGAATATCCTTTTGCAAGAAATGGCGGTGGCTCGAGTCTAGCCAACCGCCTGTACGGCGCGTCAGCACTATCAGAAGGCCGGTTGGCGCTGCATGAATCCCAGTGATAACTGCCCCAGCCTGACTATCAACCCAACCTATCGCGGTGCATTCGCGCCACTCGGACAACCTTGCTCACCGGCCATTGAGGGTCTATCACTCAAGGTTCATTTCTAAAGAGTCCTTGCCATGACTGCCCTGACTAATCGCCAATTCCTGCTCGCCAAACGTCCGGTCGGCGCCGCCACGCGGGACACTTTTACCTACCAGCAAGTGCCGGTGGGCACGCCTGGAGAGGGGCAAGTGCTGGTGCACAATGAATACCTGTCACTGGACCCGGCGATGCGTGGCTGGATGAACGAAGGCAAGTCCTACATTCCACCCGTGGGAATCGGCGAAGTGATGCGAGCGCTGGGCGTGGGCAAGGTGATTGCGTCGAACAATCCAAAGTTTGCGGTGGGGGACTACGTGAATGGCGCGCTGGGGGTGCAGGATTATTTCCTGGGGGAACCGCGTGGTTTCTACAAAGTCGATCCGAAACTGGCGCCCCTGCCCCGTTACCTGTCGGCCCTGGGCATGACCGGCATGACCGCCTACTTTGCCTTGCTCGACACTGGCGCACCCAAGGCCGGCGAAACCGTGGTGATTTCCGGCGCGGCCGGTGCGGTGGGCAGCATTGCCGGGCAGATCGCCAAGCTCAAAGGCTGTCGCGTGGTGGGTATCGCCGGCGGTGCCGACAAGTGCAAATTCCTGGTGGATGAGCTGGGTTTCGACGCGGCCATCGACTACAAAAA
This sequence comes from Pseudomonas palleroniana, assembly GCF_022836895.1. Classification (NCBI taxonomy): domain Bacteria; kingdom Pseudomonadati; phylum Pseudomonadota; class Gammaproteobacteria; order Pseudomonadales; family Pseudomonadaceae; genus Pseudomonas; species Pseudomonas palleroniana. Next base: position 4,764,922 of record NZ_CP092411.1, read on the forward strand.
CGAAGACGTCCCCGCAGCGCTCAAGCGCGAGTGCCCCAACGGGGTGGATGTGTATTTTGATAACGTCGGCGGCGACATTCTCGACGCGGTGCTCAGCCGCCTGGCCTTGAGGGCACGCGTGGTGATTTGCGGTGCAATCAGCCAGTACAACAACAAGGAAGCGATGAAGGGGCCGGCCAACTACCTGTCATTGCTGGTCAATCGTGCGCGCATGGAGGGCTTTGTAGTGATGGATCACGCGGCCAATTTTGCCGCCGCCGGGCAAGAGATGGGCGGCTGGATGGCCCAAGGCAAGCTCAAGAGCAAGGAGGACATCGTAGAGGGGCTGGAGACGTTCCCGGAGACGCTGATGAAGTTGTTCAATGGCGAGAGCTTTGGGAAGTTGGTACTGAAGGTGTAGGAGCGAGCTGGCTCGCTCCTACACGGATGTATCAGGCGATTTCGGCAACCACCGCCGCCAACGCCTTCGCCGGATCAGCCGCCTGGCTGATCGGGCGACCGATCACCAGGTAATCGGAGCCCGCATCCAGAGCCTGGCGCGGGGTCAGGATACGGCGCTGGTCATCCTGGGCACTGCCCGCCGGGCGAATGCCCGGAGTGACCAGTTGCAGCGATGGGTGCGCGGTCTTCAGGGCCTGGGCTTCCAGCGCCGAACAGACCAGGCCGTCCAGGCCGGCCTTCTGCGCCAGGGCGGCCAGGCGCAGCACCTGCTCCTGAGGCTCGATATCCAGGCCGATGCCGGCCAGATCCTCGCGCTCCATGCTGGTCAGCACGGTCACACCGATCAACAGCGGCTTGGGACCACTGCGCTGCTCCAACACTTCACGGCAGGCCGTCATCATGCGCAGGCCGCCGGAGCAGTGCACATTGACCATCCATACGCCCATTTCAGCAGCGGCTTTGACGGCCATCGCGGTAGTGTTGGGAATATCGTGGAATTTCAGGTCGAGGAATACTTCGAAGCCTTTGTCACGCAGTGTGCCGACGATTTCCGCCGCGCAACTGGTGAACAGTTCCTTGCCGACCTTGACCCGGCAAAGCTTGGGGTCCAACTGGTCAGCCAGCTTCAGTGCGGCGTCACGAGTGGGGTAATCCAGGGCGACGATGATAGGAGTCTGGCAGGCGGACATTGGAATGGGCTCTCAGGCAAGTCGAAATCGGCGCGGATTGTAGCGCAAGCAGCGCCGTTGCGGGATCCGATGATCGGTAAATACTGTTCAGCCGTCCATTTCACGGCGTTTCGGGTGATTGTATCCAGCACGATACATTCCCGACATGCGCCCTACACGCCCCACGACTAGCCTCGCGCACATGACCGCCCGTCCAGCACTTCCAGCCATGGGGCTGGGCGCCTATGCTGACAGCAATGACCAGGCAGATGATCGCACCTATGCATACCCCTACCGTCTCTGTAAACGAAGAGCCAAAAGGCGCGGTGATCGCCGAAGACAAGCGCTGGAGCACCCGTGCGCTGATCGTCGATGATGACGTGCCGATTCGTGAACTGCTGATCGACTACCTGGCACGCTTCAATATTCTCGCCACCGGCGTGACCGACGGCGGCGCCATGCGCCAGGCCATGCAAGCCGAAACGTTTGACGTGGTGGTGCTCGACCTGATGCTGCCGGGCGAAGATGGCCTGTCGCTGTGCCGCTGGCTGCGCGCCGAATCGGACATCCCGATCCTGATGCTCACCGCCCGCTGCGAACCGACCGACCGCATCATCGGCCTGGAACTGGGCGCCGACGACTATATGGCCAAGCCGTTCGAGCCGCGTGAACTGGTGGCGCGCATCCAGACCATTTTGCGCCGTGTACGCGATGACCGCACCGAGCAACGCGCCAATATCCGCTTCGACAACTGGCGTTTGAACAGCGTGTTGCGCCAACTGGTGGCCGACGACGGCCTGGTGGTGCCGCTGTCCAACGCCGAGTTCCGCCTGCTGTGGGTGTTTATCGAACGCCCCCGCCGGGTGCTCAGCCGCGAACAATTGCTGGACGCGGCCCGCGGCCGGTCCATCGAAGCCTTCGATCGCAGCATCGACTTGCTGGTCTCGCGCCTGCGGCAAAAACTCGGGGATGATCCGAAAGCCCCGCAACTGATCAAAACCGTACGTGGCGAAGGCTACCTTTTCGACGCCCGGGACATCGGTTGATGCGTGCCACCTTCAATACGTTGTTCGGCAGGTTGTTCGGTGTATTGCTGGTGGCTATTGTGTTGGCGCATGTGCTGGCGTTCTTTTGGTTTCACCACTACGGCCCGCCGCCACCGCCGCCCCAGGAGACCTTCGTCGAGCAGCCGGACGGTACGATGAAGCCCCTGCGCAAGCACCATCGCCCCTGGTTCGGCGGCCCGGTGGTGCCGCTGACCTTCCAGTTCATCTCGCTGATCATCGCCGCCTGGTACGGCGCGAAGCTGCTGAGCCGGCCGATCCAGCGCCTGAGTGCGGCGGCTGAGCGCTTGAGCGTCGACCTCGACAGCCCGCCTCTCAACGAGTCCGGGCCACGAGAGGCACGCCAGGCCGCATCGACCTTCAACATGATGCAAAAGCGCATCCGCGAGCAGGTCAGCCAGCGCGCACGCATGCTCGGTGCGGTCTCCCACGACCTGCGTACCCCGCTGTCACGCCTCAAGCTGCGCCTGGAGCAGATCGAAGACACCAAATTGCAAGGCCAGATGCGCCAGGACCTGGACGACATGATCGGCATGCTCGACGCGACCTTAAGCTACCTGCACGAACAGCGCACCAGCGAAACCCGGCACTGGCTCGACGTACAGGCGCTGGTCGAGTCCCTCAGCGAAAATGCCCAGGACCAAGGCTCCGACGTGCAGTTCGCCGGCACCTGTGCGCCGTTGCAGGTACAGCCGATGGCCCTGCGTTCTTGCCTGAACAATCTGATCGACAACGCCCTGCGCTATGCCGGCACCGCACGCGTGGAGTTGGCGGACAGCCGCGAGGCCCTGGTGATCCGTGTGATCGACCACGGCCCCGGGATCGCGGCCGACAAGCGCGAGGCGGTCTTCGAACCGTTTTTTCGCCTGGAGGGCTCGCGCAACCGCAACTCCGGCGGGGTCGGCCTGGGCATGACGATTGCCAAGGAAGCGGTGGAGCGTCTCGGCGGCCACCTCAGCCTGGAAGACACACCAGGCGGTGGCTTGACCGCCGTAATGTGGTTGCCGAGGATTTAACGGGGGTTGTCTTCGCGACGCCCCTGGGCCTGGGTCGCACTCCAATCCGTCAGCAGGCTGTAGGCCACCGCCAGTAAGGTCGGGCCGATGAACAGGCCGATGAAACCAAACGCAATCAAGCCGCCGAACACCCCCAGCAGCACAATCACCAGTGGCAGGTTGCCGCCTCGACTGATCAGGTACGGCTTGAGTACGTTGTCCACGCCGCTGATGATGAACGTGCCCCACACCCCGAGGAACACCGCGTAGGTGTAATCGCCTTTCCAGGCCAGCCACGCGGTCGCCGGAATCCACACCAGCGGTGGCCCCATGGGAATCAGACTTAGCAGGAACGTGACGATGCCCAGCACCAGCGCGCCAGGCACGCCGGCGATCAGGAAACCGATCAGCGCCAGCAAGGCTTGAGCCGCGGCGGTGCCGATCACGCCGTTGACCACCCGTTGCACGGTGCCCGCCACCAGTTCGATGTAGTAACCGGCCCGCTCGCCGATCAAACGCTCCAGCAGACGATGCACGAACACCGCCAGCCGAGGCCCGTCACGGTAGAAGAAGAACACGAACACCAGGCTGAGGGTCAACTCAAGGATGCCGCCGCCGATCTGCGCGCTGCGCGCCAGCAGCCAATTGCCGACCTGGCCCAGATAAGGCTTGATGCTGACCATCAGCGCCGCGCCCTGCTGGTCGATGCTGTCCCAGGTCGCCACCAGGCGCTCGCCGACAAAGGGGATTGAGTTCAGCCAAGCGGGTGCTGCCGGCAGGCCGTCGACCTGGATATCCTTGATCAGGCCCACGGCATCGCGCACATGATCGGCCAGGTTGAAGCCCAGCCACACCAGCGGCACCGCCACCAACAGCATCCAGCCCAGGGTCAGGATGCCGGCAGCCAGGGATTCGCGGCCCCCCAGCCAGCGGGTGAGTAAACGCATCAGCGGCCAGCTGGCGAACGCCAGCACTGCGCCCCAGAACAGCGCCGACCAGAATGGCGCCATCACCCAGAAGCTGGCACCAAACAGCACCAGCAGCAGGATTTGCACCAGCAGGCGATCGTTATTGAGCATCGGGTATCTCGAGAATAAGGCTGTAGGAGGAGAGCTTAGGCGAACGGCGCGGGTCCGTTCGCCTGGTGACGGTCAGCGTATCAGATGCAGGTGCAAACCCTTAGCGTCACCGGTGCCGGTTTCCATGCGTGCGGCACGCACACCGCTGTCGATCAGGCCCTGACGCCAGGCCTCGGCCGTTGGCCCGGTCAAACTGACACGCAAGGTGGCGTCCAGGTTCAAGCCACGGGAGATCAAGGTGATCCAGGCCGGATCGGGTTCGCTCCCCAGTGCAGGGAAATCCAGCTCGCCGGTGCTTTTCAGCTCACGAAGCAAGGTTGCCGAAGTGGGCAGCAAGTCACCCAGGGGCGCACTGGCGTCCAGCTGTTCCACATGCAGATAGGCACGACGGTTGCCCCGAGTGATGCCGTATAGCGCCACCAGGGAGTTGTCCTGCGGCGCCGCCAGCCGTAACAGCAGGTATTCCTGCTGGCCATCGGCGCCGACCAGCTTGGCGTTGCCGAACACTTCGTTGGCCCACAGGCTGCTTTCACCGCAATCGCGGGCCTGGCACCAGAACAACAGCTGCGCGCCCTTGGCCTGCAACGCTTCGCGGGTCGCGGTAAAGGCGGCGCTGGAGGTGTGCTCGGCGGGCAGTTCATAGGTAATCGCAGTGGCTTGGCCACGCGCGGTGGCTTGGCCCTCGTAGCGCAACTGGCCGCTGATCTTGCGGATCGCCCCCATGGGGTAGATGCGCTCCCTGGCTTCAGCGGGGCGGTAATCGACGATCTGCGCGTCGACCTGGCGGGACACTGCCGGCAGATCCTGGCTGCCCGGCACATCGGCGGCGAACACCAAAGGGCTGAAGCAGCACAGCCCGAGGGCACGTATACATCCTTCACGCAGGCTCATCGGATGATTGAGCCCTGGCCATTGGAGGTCGCAGCAGTTTCAAGTTGGTTCATGGTTGACTCCCTTTCAATCCGCCCAGCCTCGGCAGTTGACCCCGCCAAGTCAAGGCGTGGAGAAGAACCGATTGAAACAGTCTGCAACAAGAGCCGCACCGGGCTCATCGTTCAGGTGCAAATGATGGCCCCCCGGCAGCGTGGTCACCGTAAAGGGTAGCTGAGAAAGCAATTCGGAATGTTTCGCCAACATGCCGTCAGCCGCGACCACCAACTGTGCAGGACAAGCCACACGTTGCACGAAAGCCATCGCCTGCTCATTGGTCAGTCGTATCGGCGAAGCCAGGGTCAATCGGCTGTCGGTGCGCCAGGTGTAGCCGCCCGGCACGGGCATCAAACCGCGCTGGGCCAGCCATTCGGCGGCCTCGCGACTGACTGCGACCAAACCTTTCATCCGCGCTTCAACCGCCCGGTCCAGGGTGCTGTAGACCGGCTTGCGCTTGCCCTGCAGGTTCAATTGCGCCTGCAACGCCATGCCCAATCGCTCCGCCGCGTTTTCACCGGTGGCGGTCGGCGGGATCACGCCGTCGATCAACCCCAGGTGCGTCACCCGCTCCGGCAAGGCGCCTGCGAGCACCAAGGAGACGATGGCGCCGAGGGAATGGCCAAGTAATGCAAAACGTTTCCAACCCAACTGTTCGGCGACTTGCAGCACGTCAAACACGTAATCCCACAAGGCATAGCCGGCCCCCGCAGGACGGTGCGCCGAATGACCGTGCCCCGCCATATCCAGCGCGACGATGCGCAAGCCCTGCAGTTTCGGCGCCAGCCGTGCAAAGCTGTTGGCGTTGTCCAGCCAGCCATGCAGGGCGATCACCGGCAGACCGTCTTCGGGGCCGAATAGATGCGCCGCCAACTCGATATGCGGCAAGCTGAGACGAACCTCTTCGACCGGCGTACTCATGCGCAGCTGCGCTCACGGGCTTCCCAGCGGGAGAACAGGTTCTTGATCAAGGCTGCGGTGTCCTGCGGCCGCTCCAGGGGAAACATGTGCCCGCCGGGCATGGTGAGCATTTCGCCCATGGGCAGGCGGTCAACCCCACTGGCATGGTGACGCATCACGACCCGGCTCTGGCGTCCACGCACCACCGCCAGCGGCACCTTCAACTGGCGCACCTGACCCGGGCTGGTGTGGGGCACGCCTCGATAAATGCTGATTTCAGTGGCGGGGTCGAAGCGCAGGCGCAGGCGATCGCCCACCTGTTGCAGGCCATGCTGCAGGTAGGCATCAAAACAGTCAGGGTCGAACCCGCGAAACAGGGTTTTACCGGCGAAGTAGCTGCGCGCGGCGTCCAGGTCGCTGAACTCTTCACGCCGGCCCAGGGTGCGCCCGGCCGGGGTCAGGCGATCGATGAACCCCAAGCGTTTGGCGGCGCGGATCACCCAGCGGTCGGCACGCGTCAGCACCGGCGAATCCAGCATCACCACACCGCGATACAACTGCGGGCAACGCATGGCCGCGTGCAGGTGCAACACCCCACCGAGGGAGTGCCCGACACCCCACACCGGCTGCGGTTGCTGCTCCAAGTGGTGGATCAACTCGTCCACCAGGTTGCGCCAGTTGTCATCCACTGGAAATCGCGGGTCGTGGCCGTGCTGCGGCAAGTGAGCCACCGTATATTCCGGGGCCAGGGCGGCAAACAACTTGCCGTAGGTGGCCGAAGGAAAACCATTGGCGTGGGCAAAAAACACGTGCTGCGACATACCGGACTCATCTACAGAAACAGAAGTGGATTGTCACCAGCCCCAAGCCGTACAGCAATGACTGTAACTGCCAGGAATGATGACACTCACGCCATGTCTATCGCACCGGCGGGTTCTCGCCCAACGGCACCACGGCCATGGTCAGGCGCGAGACGCAATTGGTCTTGCCGTCATCGGCCGTCAGGCGGATGTCCCACACCTGGGTCGTACGGCCGATATGGATGGCCCGCGCCACCGCCGTCACTCGCCCGCTGCGCACGCCGCGCAAGTGGTTGGCATTGATCTCAAGGCCCACGCAATAGAATTTGCTCGGATCGATGCACAGGTAGGCCGCCATGGAGCCGATACTCTCCGCCAGTACCACCGACGCGCCGCCGTGCAGCAGGCCGTACGGCTGATGGGTGCGGTGGTCGACCACCATGCTGGCGGTGAGTGACTCGTCGTCGAAGCTTTCGAAACGAATATCCAGCAACTCACCGATGGTGTTTTTCTGCAGGCTGTTGAGTTGCTCGATATTGGGTTGGGTGCGCCACAAGCTCATAGCAGTGTCCTTATTGATTTTATTACGCCCCTAATCCTGCCACAGAATCGATTCGCCGCGCTCGCTCCAAACATGCAATTGAGCACCATAGGTCGATTCGATCACACTGCGCTTGATCTTCAGGGTCGGGGTCAGGAAACCGTTTTCGACGGCCCAACTGTCTTTGACCACCACCAGTTGGCGCAGACGCTCAGGCTTGTCCAGCGCCTGGTTGACCTGTTCCAGCCAGCGTTCCAGGCTATCGCGCAGAGCTTGGCGCTCCTCGCCCGCCGCCGCGAGTACGCATAAGCCTATCGGCGCGCTCAGCCCTTCGCCGACCACGCACACCTGCTCGATGCGTGGATGTTCCGCCAGGCAGTTTTCAATCGGCGCCGGAGCCACGTACTTCCCCTTGCTGGTCTTGAAGATCTCCTTGAGCCGCCCGGTCAGGCGCAAGCGGCCGGCCGCGTCCTGCTCACCCTTGTCGCCGGTGCGCAGAAAACCATCATTGGTGAGAGCCTCGGCGGTTTTCTGCGCGTCCTTGAAGTAGCCGAGCATGGTCGCGCCGCTGCGCACCTGCACTTCGCCCAACGGGTCGATGCGCACTTCCACCCCAGGGCATGGCAGGCCGATCCAGCCCAGTGTCTGTTGCCCGGGGCGGCATACGTGGGAATAGCCGCAGCTTTCCGTCATGCCGTACACCTCCAGCACATCCAGCCCCAGGCGCTGATACCAACGCAGCAACGCCTCAGGCACCGGCGCCGCACCGGATAGCGCAATACGCAGGGCGTCCAGGCCCAGACCCGACAGCACCTTGCGGCCTACAGATGGCCCGATGAAAGGCAGGCGCAACAGCCGGTCCAGACGCTTTTGTGAAACCTTGCCGTACACCCCCATCTGGAGCTTGGTCCAGATCCTCGGCACCCCGAACAGCGCTGTCGGCCGCGCCCGGCGCAGGTCGGTCAGAAAGGTCTCAAGGCTTTCAGCGAAAAATACCGTTTGCCCGGTATAAATTGACGCCAGTTCGACGAACATGCGCTCCGCCACGTGGCACAACGGCAGGTACGACAGCAGCCGGTCGTCCTCCCCCAGGCCAAACAACTCGGTGCCACGGGTGGCGGCAAAGCCCAAGGCGCCGAAGGTTTGCATCACCCCCTTGGGCAAGCCGGTGGTGCCGGAGGTATAAATGATCGTGGCCAAGCGGTCGGCGTCGGGCTCGGGGTTATCTTGAATGGGTGAACAGGCCAGCAGATCGGCCCAAGTGAAATCGAAGTCGCCGGCCGAGGCCAGCGGCAGACGGACAGTCGACAAACCGGCCGGGATACCGGGCGCCATGGCCGGCCAGTCGTCCAACTTGCCGATCAACACCAATGCCGCCTCAGAATGGGTCAGCACATGGGCCACGGAGTCGGCCGTCAGGTTGGGGTACAACGGTACCGAGACATGCCCGGCCATCCAGATCGCCAGGTCGGCGATGATCCAGTGCGCACAGTTTTTCGAGATCAGGGCAATGTGCGAGCCTTGCGGCAACGCCCGAGCACGCAGCCAGTGTGCGGCGCACCGGGCCTGATGGCCGACGTCGCCCCAGGTCAGGGTTTGCACCTCGCCCCCGCCGATGGGCTGCACGAGAAAGGGTTTGCGCGGATGCCGCGCTTCACGTTCGAAGAAGACCTGCAACGGCAAACGAAAAGCGACTGGCATGGGACGCGCTCCTTTGTGTGACCGGATGATAGCCAACCAAGCACTTGCTTGGTTGACTATATAGCACACACAGCAGCGATCACTTTTCCTACGGGTTCTTCACACTGACCAGGTTCATCAGCCCCGCCAGCGGAAAATCACCTTCCAGCTCCGCCAGGCTGGCGGTGTGCATCGGTTGCGGTTGGCGCTGATGACCATGCTGCAGGAAGCTGATCAGGCAGCCCACCAAAGGCTGGTGACTGACCAGCAGCACATTGTCATCGCTGTCGAGCTTTTCCAGCACCCGCAGCGGGTTGCCTTCGGGTGTCAGCCACGGCACCGTACGGATATCGGGCGTGAAACCCAGCGCCTCGCGAACCAACTGCGCGGTCTGCTGCGCTCGCACATATGGGCTGGCGATGATCGCGCCGAGGGGCTGGCCGATCAGGTGCGCAGCACTGCGCAACACTTCGGCGCGGCCGTGCTCGGTGAGGTTGCGCTCGGCGTCAGTGGGCGCATAGCCTTCGGCCTCACCGTGCCGCAAGATCCAAAGCTTCACAGTTTTGGCTCTTCATCACGTACCGGATGCGGCGCCGGTGGCACACTGTGGGCGGCTTCGCCTTCCGGTGCACGCGGCGTCGGCCAATCGGCGAATGGCCAAGGCTTTTGCTCGGTGTGGAAGCTGCCGAAACGGCCGATCTGCGCCAGGAACTGGCTGAGGCTGTCGCCGAAGTTCATCAGGCCCAGGTTCGGCGCGGCGTAGACCAGGCGATAGATCAGTTGCACCAGCACCAGCGCGCCGAGCAGGAACTGCGCCACTTGCCACACCAGGGCAAATACCAGCATCCACACAATACGCAGGACGATGGATTCGTACTTGGGCGCTGCTTTCGGATCGTTCATGACGCGTTCCTCAGTTGAAACCACTGGTGGAAATAAAGTCGACATCGGTTTTCGGCTCAGCCCGCATCAGCAATTCGATGACCTGGTTCAAGGTGCGCCCTTCAAACAGGATCGCGTGCAGCCCAGCGACCAGCGGCATGTACACACCGACTTCCTGGGCCTTGGCCTTCAACACTTTGAGGGTGTTGACGCCCTCGGCCACTTCGCCCAGGCGCGTAACGGCGTCGTCCAGGCTCAAACCCTGGCCCAAGGCAAAACCGACTTGATAGTTGCGGCTCTTGGGCGACGAGCAGGTGACGATCAAATCCCCGACCCCGGCCAGGCCCAGGAATGTCATCGGGTTGGCGCCCTGGTTCACCGCAAAGCGGGTCATCTCGGCCAGGGCACGGGTAATCAGCATGCTCTTGGTGTTCTCGCCCATGCCCAGGGCCACCGCCATGCCGGCGATGATCGCGTAAACGTTTTTGAGCGCACCGCCCAACTCGACACCAAAACGATCGCCACTGGCGTAAACACGGAACGTACGGCCATGCAGGACCGCCTGCACGCGCTCGCACAGCGCTTCATCTTCACTGGCCACCACCGTGGCCGTCAGCGCGTGCTCGGCGACTTCCCGTGCCAGGTTCGGCCCGGAGAGCACGCCGATACGTGCCTGGGGCGCAATCTCTTCGAGGATTTCGCTCATCAGCTTGAACGTGTGCGCCTCGATACCCTTGGTCAAGCTGACCAGCAGCTTGCCTGCCAGGCGTTCGGCGTGGGGCGCCAGCACCGAGCGCAAGGCGCTGGACGGCAATGCGACGAAGCACAGGTCGCAGTCAGTGAGGGTCTCCAGCAGGTCCGTGACCGGTTCAACCGCCGGATGAATCTTGATGCCTTTAAGGTAACGGGGGTTTTCCCGATGCACGCGGATGGCCTCGGCCTGCTCCGGGTCGCGCATCCACTGGCGCACCGCGTGGCCGTTCTCAGCCAGCAGGTTAGCCACGGCGGTACCAAAACTTCCGCCTCCCAGGACCGCAATAGGGCGCTGTTCAGTCATATGCAATCCGTTAATCCATACCAGTGGCGATAGCGGCATTATACGGGGCGACCCGCTTGCGGCCAGCCCCCGCGTCAATTCCCATGCTTGTCGGAAAATGCCACATATACGTGAAGTAATTGCAAGTTCGACGACTGGCAAATGGCCCCACCTCAGTTAACATGGGCGGCTATTCGTCATTATCAAGGCCGCGCCGTGTATCTGGGCCCTCCTCCTCGCTCATCGCTGTTGTTGATGCTGTTGTGCAGCGCCCCCGCGCTGGCCGACGATCTGTTCCTGGACGGCCAGCCGCTGCCGCAGGTATTGACCGCCACACGCCTCAAGCAATCCGCTGCCGCCGTACCCGGCAGCATGACGGTGATCGACAGCGAGTTGATCAAGGCCAGCGGCGCACGGGACATCGCCGAATTGCTGCGCCTGGTGCCCGGGATGATGGTCGGCTACACCACCGGCAACCAGGCGGCGGTGAACTATCACGGCACCAGTGCCAGCGATGCACGGCGCATGCAGGTGTTGATCGACGGGCGCTCGGTGTACCGCGCCGGCCTGGCCACCGTGGACTGGAGCGATATTCCGGTGGCCATGGAAGACATCGAGCGCATCGAGGTGTTCCGCGGCCCCAACACCGTCAGCTATGGCGCCAATGCGCTGATGGCGGTGGTCAACATCCTCACGCGGTCACCGGCCAACAGCCATGGTTCACGGGTCAAAGTCATCCGTGGCGCACGCGGGATCAACGATTTCTACGCCAGCCAGGGCGCGGGATGGGAGACCGGCGACCTGCGCCTGTCGCTGTCCGGGCAACAGGATGATGGGTTTGACAGCGATGCCGCCGGCGCCGATCGCCGTGACGGCCGGCGCCTCAGTCGCTTCAGCCTGGCCGTGAGCCAGAGCCTGAACGCGCAGCAGAGCATCGACTGGCAATTGAACGCCAAGGAAGGGTCCAACCAGCGTCCTTATACCTACAGCCCGGTATTTGCCGGGATTACCGAAGGCGGTACGAACTCCGACGTTACCGCCAAGGACTATGCCACCTCGCTGCGCTGGAACATCGATATCAACCCCGAGCACAGCTTGTATGTTCAAGGCTCGGCCCAGCAATGGGACCGCCAGCAGGTCTGGAAAGCCTGTGATGCCAAGGTCTCGTTCAGCCCGGAGCTGACCCGCCTCTGGCAAATCAACCCCAACTATGCCGAGTTGCTGGCCCGGCACATGAATGCCTACACCCCGGAAAACCTGCCGCCCGGCAGCGACGCCGAACAGGCCCTGGCCAAGCAGGTCTTGCAGCAATGGGGTAGCGGCGGCAAAGACCCGGTCTGCGGCGATATCGATCAAAGTACTCGAGAAAGCCGCTACGACCTGGAGATCCAGGACACCCTCAGCCTGTCCGATAGCCTGCGCCTGGTCAGCGGCATGAACTACCGCTACGACCGCGCCGACTCCGACACCTATTTCAATGGCACCCTGGACGACACCACCTGGCGCCTGTTCGGCCATCTGGAGTGGCGCGCCAGCGAACACTGGCTGGTGCAGGGTGGGGCGATGTACGAAGACACCCACTTGAGCGGCAACTCACTGACGCCACGAATAGCAGTCAACTACCTGATCAACCCGCGCCATGGCTTGCGAGCGGTGTATTCCGAAGCGATCCGCTCACCGGACATGTTCGAGAACAACGTCAATTGGAGCTACCGCGTCACCAACCTCAGCTCCCCGGCCTACGGGCAGAATTCGGGGCAATATTTTGTGGTGACGCGCGGCCCTGGCAACCTCGATAAAGAGTTGATGCGCTCGCGAGAGCTGGGCTACAACGGCTTCTTTGCCGACCTCGGGCTGAATGTCGACGTGAAACTGTTCTACGACGAAATCACTGACATGATCAGCTCACCGCTGCGCAACAACCAATACATTGCCAGCAACGCCAACAGCTCACGGTTCACCGGTGCCGAGTCACAGTTCGATTGGCGCATGAGCAACGCCGACCGCCTGCGGCTCACCTATGCTTATGTCGATGCCAGCGCCAGCAACCCGTTGGACAAGGCACAAACCGCACGTAACAGCGGCTCGGCCGGCTGGCTGCGTGAATGGGGCCACGGCTGGTCCAGTGCGCTGTTCTACTATGGCGACGACGCACTCAACCAATATCGCTTCGAACGGGTCGACCTGCGGGTGGCCAAGCGCATTGCCCTGGGCAAAGCCAACGTGGAGCTGGCCGGCATGCTGCAACAACGCCTGGATAACCAGCCCACCACCTGGGCCGATAACAACTACGACAGTCGTCATGTCCTCTACTTCAGCGCGGAGCTGGAATTCTGACATGGCCGATCAGTCACGGATGACCGCCTTCTTCTCAAGGCTGTGGCGGCGCGGCCTGCTGCTGGTGTGCCTGCTGTTGACGACGCAGGCCAGGAGCGCCGACATCCTGCTCACCGCCGCCGAAGACGGTGCCGGCGTGCAAGCGTTCGCCCAGGCCCTGGCCCGGCAACGCCCCGAAGACCAGGTGACCTTCACCCCGCTCAAAGACATGCCGGCACCGAACCAGTTGCCCGCCGCCACTCGCCTGATCCTGCTCGACCTGCCCGGCCTCGACTGGCGCCTGCAGGACTCCCAGGGCCCGCCCACCCTGGTGCTGCGTATCAGCCGCCTGCAAGCCCGGCAGCGGCTGGGCACCACGCACCCGGCCAAAATCAGCCTGTTGTGGAGCGACCCACCCTTGGAGCGCCAGTTGCACCTGATCGCGCAGATTTTGCCTCAGGCCCGCCGCATCGGCGTGCTCTACGGCACCGACAGTGAGTTCCTGCTACCCGAATTGACCCGATACGCAGCGCCCATAGGCCTGGAAATCGTGCCGCAGCGCTGGGACAACATCAATGACAGCCGGCCACTGCAAAACCTGTTCAAGAACAGCGATGTACTGCTGGGGCTCGACGACCCGCAACTGTACAACCCGAAAACCGTGAAGAACCTGTTGCTCAGCAGCTACGCCCAGCAACTGCCGCTGGTGGGGCCCAACGCCGGCTTCGTCAAGGCCGGCAGCCTGGCCAGCACCTACAGCGACCAGACCGACTGGCTCGATGTGCTCGACCGGCTGCTGGACCATTCACCGGCCAACTGGCCACGCTCGTTGTACCCGGAACACTTCAAAGTCGTGGGCAACCCGCAAGTCGCGCGCTCACTGGGCATCGAACAGGTTGACGAAGCCGACGTCGCCGCCCGATTGGCCGAAGGAGAAAAACGCCCATGACCTTACGCCGTCGTTGGGATATCAACACCCGCACCCAGCTCATCACCCTGGGCCCGGCCTTGTTGCTGACCTTGCTGTTGATCAGTTTCTTTACCTTCGTGCGTATCCAGGACCTGCGCCAGGAACTGGACCATACCGGCCAGCTGATCGCCAACCAGCTCGCACCGGCGACCGAGTACGGGGTGATTTCCGGCAACAATGACGTGCTCGAGAGCCTGCTGCGCGCCACCTTGGCCACGCCCCACGTGCGCTTCCTGGAAATCCAGGACAGCGCCGAAAACATTCTGGTGTACGTTGAGCAACCGACCGAGAAACACGACCGCTCACTGTCGGTGAAGGTGTTCCAGGCGCCGATCCGCCTGCAGCATATCCAGCTGGGCACGGACTTTTTCCAGGACAACCTCAATGAACCCAAGGCGCCAAGGGCGGATTACCTTGGCCGGGTGATCGTCGGCATGTCCAACGATGCCTTCAGCCAGCGCCAGCAGGAGATCCTGTTCAAGGCCGGCATCCTCGCCCTCTTCGCCCTGCTGTTTACCTTCCTGCTCGCGCGCCGCCTGGCCGCCAGCCTGTCGCAGCCGATCAGCGCGATGGGCCACGCGGTCAAAGCCATCCAGCAAGGCGACTACAAGACGCCCCTGCCGATTGTCGATGATTCCGAGCTGGGCGACCTGTCACGCCATATCAACAACCTCGCCGAAGGCCTCAACCAGGCCAGCCGCGAACAAGAACAAGCGATGGCGCAGTTGATCCAGACCCGCGAAGAGGCCGAACGCGCGAACAACGCCAAGTCGGACTTCCTGGCGATGATGAGCCACGAATTGCGCACGCCCATGAACGGTGTGCTGGGCATGCTGCAACTGCTGGAAACCACCGAAATGACCGAGGAGCAGACCGAGTATGCGGCGCTGGCCTCCGAGTCCACCGAACATTTGCTCAAGGTCATCAACGACATCCTCGACTTCTCGCGCATCGAACGCGCCGCGCTGGAGCTGGAACATATCTCGTTCAACCTGGCGGACCTGATCAGCAGCTGCGCCCAAGCTTTCCAGCACAGCGCCCAGCAACGCGGCCTGGCCCTGGAGCTGCCCATTCCCCTGGGCATGGACTCACTGCAGGTGCGGGGTGACCCGACGCGTATCCGGCAAATTCTGGTGAACCTGATCGGCAACGCGCTGAAATTCACCGAACACGGCACCGTGACCGTCGAGCCGCATTGGCAAACCCTTGATCATGAACTGGTGTGGTTCACCTGCACCGTGCGCGACAGCGGTATCGGGATCTCCCCCGAGCGCCTGGAAATGATGTTCAACGCATTCCAGCAAGCCGACAGTTCCATTTCAAGACGTTACGGCGGCACCGGTCTTGGGCTGCCCATCGCCCGCACGCTGGCCGAACGCATGGGGGGCACGTTGCGCGCCCAAAGCGAGGAAGGCCGAGGCTCGGTGTTTACCCTGGAAATTCCATTGGCCATCGATCAGAAAAGCCTGCCGGCGCTAGCCCCCGACGCCGACGGCAAAACCAGCGCCGGTGATGGACGACACGTACTGCTGGTGGAAGACAACCCGGTCAATCGCACCGTGGTCGAAGCCATGCTGCGCAGCCTGGGTTTTGAAGTCAGCCTGGCCACCGACGGCGCCGAGGCGATCCGCAGTGCCGAGAGCCTGATTTTCACCGCCATCCTGATGGACTGCCGCCTGCCGCTGATCGACGGCTACGAAGCGACCCGACAAATCCGCCAGTTGCCCGGCTGCGCCGACTTGCCGATCATCGCCCTGACGGCCAATGCCTTGCAGGGTGACCGCGAAGCCTGCCTGGCAGCTGGAATGAACGATTACCTGGCCAAGCCATTCAAACGCACGGATTTGCAGCAAATCCTGCAGCGCTGGGTGCAATAGCGCCGCGCCATCAGCCAACTGCGACTGGCGTGAAACACGAAAGTGCGGCAGTCTTAGGCACCCAAACGGGCTGATAAACAGGCCCGGTTTAAAATTTCAGTGAACAAGTGTACATTGAGTGCCTTGACGCTGTGACTTTCACTACAACGCAATAGTCTATGTGTAGGCTGCCGCTATGAGGCATGAACGCTTCATTCGGTTCGGGAAGATTGACCCTACCCTGCCGCATGGGATTATTGAGGAGCTCGCATGACCAAACAAAACGCCTTTACCCGGGAAGATCTGCTGCGCTGCAGTCGCGGTGAGCTGTTCGGCCCAGGTAACGCGCAACTGCCCGCCCCGAACATGCTGATGGTGGATCGCATCACCCATATCAGCGAAGAAGGCGGCAAGTACGGCAAAGGTGAATTGGTCGCCGAGCTGGATATCACCCCGGACCTCTGGTTCTTCGCCTGCCACTTCGAAGGTGACCCGGTCATGCCAGGCTGCCTGGGCCTCGATGCCATGTGGCAACTGGTCGGCTTTTACCTTGGCTGGCAAGGCCTGCCAGGTCGCGGTCGCGCCCTGGGTTCGGGCGAAGTGAAATTCTTTGGCCAGGTCCTGCCGACCGCCAAGAAAGTCACCTACAACATTCAAATCAAGCGCGTCCTCAAGGGCAAGCTGAACCTGGCCATCGCCGACGGTTCGGTGACTGTCGACGGTCGCGAGATCTATACTGCCGAAGGCCTTCGGGTCGGCGTATTCACTTCCACTGACAACTTTTAAGGGTTATCCGCATGCGCCGCGTCGTTATCACTGGTCTGGGCATTGTTTCTTGCCTGGGCAATGACAAAGAGACCGTCACCGCTAACCTGCGTGCAAGTCGCCCTGGCATCCGCTTCAACCCGGAATATGCCGAAATGGGTCTGCGTAGCCAGGTTTCCGGCTCCATCGACCTGCCCCTCGAAGAACTGATCGATCGCAAGATCTATCGCTTCGTCGGCCACGCTGCCGCCTACGCCTACCTGGCCATGAAAGACGCGATCGCCGACTCCGGCCTGAGCGAAGACCAGGTGTCCAACGTACGTACCGGCCTGATCGCCGGCTCCGGCGGCGCATCGACCCTGAACCAGATGGAAGCGCTGGATATCCTGCGCGAAAAAGGCGTCAAGCGCGTTGGCCCTTACCGTGTCACGCGGACCATGGGCAGCACCGTTTCCGCCTGCCTGGCCACGCCATTCCAGATCAAGGGCGTGAACTACTCGATCTCCTCCGCCTGCGCCACCAGTGCTCATTGCATCGGTACTGCCGTTGAGCAGATCCAGCTGGGCAAGCAGGACATCGTGTTCGCCGGCGGCGGTGAAGAAGAACATTGGAGCCAGTCGTTCCTGTTCGACGCCATGGGCGCACTGTCCACCCAGTACAACGAGACCCCGGAAAAAGCCTCCCGCGCCTACGACGCCAAGCGTGACGGTTTCGTCATCGCCGGCGGTGGCGGCATGGTGGTGGTCGAGGAGCTGGAACACGCTCTGGCCCGTGGTGCGAAGATCTACGCGGAAATCGTCGGTTACGGCGCCACTTCCGACGGCTACGACATGGTTGCCCCAAGCGGTGAAGGCGCCATCCGTTGCATGCAGATGGCCATGTCCACCGTTGATACCCCAATCGACTACCTGAACACCCACGGCACTTCGACTCCGGTCGGCGACGCCAAGGAAATGGAAGGCGTACGTGCGGTATTCGGCGACAAGGCTCCGGCCATCAGCTCCACCAAGAGCCTGTCCGGTCACTCCCTGGGCGCCGCCGGCGTTCACGAAGCGATCTACTGCCTGCTGATGATGGAAGGCAACTTCATGGCAGGTTCGGCCAACATCGACGAGATCGACCCGGTCGTCGCCGATATGCCGATCCTGACCAAGACCGTTGAGAACGCCAAGATCGACACCGTGATGAGCAACAGCTTCGGCTTCGGTGGCACCAACGCCACCCTGGTACTGAAACGCTGGCAGGGCCAGTAAGCCCCGCAGGTTGATCACGTGAAAAGCCCCGACTGGTTCGGGGCTTTTTTATGCGCGACGGATGCTGGGGGGCTCGGCATCCAACTCGGATGACAGCGTCAGCACACCAAAACCCAGCCGCCACGAAAAAACCTGGAACACTCAAGTGCCAGGATGTTCTATAACTGCATGCCCTTCATCCTGCGACCCTGTGAGGTTTGCCATGCCCGTTATCGTAAACACACTGAACACCGACAACTTCCGTCATAGCCTCAACATCGACAACCACGAGCTATTTACCGACTTGCCCAAAAGCCTGGGCGGCGACGATTCGGCGCCCTCCCCCCATGATTATTTCGACGCGGCCCTGGCCTCGTGCAAAGCCCTGACCCTCAAGCTTTACGCGCAGAAAAAAGGCATCCCGCTCACCGGCGTTACCGTGGAAGTCACCCACGACGCCAGTGAAGAACAAAAGGGCAAATACCAGCTCAACGTCAAACTCACGCTCAAGGGCGTACTCACCGACGCGCAACGCGAGGAACTGCACCGCGTGGCCGATCGTTGCCCGGTGCACAAGCTGATGACCACCGCCGAGATCAGCATTGACACCCGGCTATCGGAAGGCGCGTTCAGCCAATAGCCCCCACTTCCCGTCGAGCGGGTTATGCTCAGCATCATCCAACCCGCTCAGACTGGGATGCACCATGACTCGCCTCACCGTGATCCACCCTCGCCCCGAAGATGTCGAAGGCCAACCCATCCTGCGTCCACTGCCATCGCGCGAATGCCGCAGCGTCGGGCCTTTTGTATTTTTCGACCATATGCTGCTCACACGCTATGCGCCGGGCAGCGGCATGAATATCCGCCAACACCCGCATATCGGGCTGTCGACCCTCACCTACCTGTTTGAAGGCACCTTGCAGCACAAGGACAGCCTGGGCTCGGATCAAGTGGTACAGGCCGGCGATGTCAGCTGGATGACCGCCGGCAGCGCAATTGCCCACGTCGAGCGTACGCCCGAGGCAATCAAGGCCAGCGGGTTCAGCCTGCATGGCCTGCAAGTGTGGCTGGCCTCGCCCAAGGACCACGAGACCGGGCCAGGGCATTACAGCCATCACCCGGCCGCGAGCCTGCCGTTGAGCGATAACCTCGGCGTCCAGATCCGCCTGATCGCCGGCAGCGGCTTCTGTCTCGACTCGCCGGTTCCCGTCTTGTCGCCAACCCTGTATGCCGAAGTACGGATGCAGACGGCCACCACCTTGCTGATCCCGGATGAACACGAAGAACGGGCGGTGTATGTGCTGGAAGGTGATGCAAAGCTCGACGACGAACCGCTGGAAGTGCACAGCCTGGTGGTGTTGCCGAGCGGTCAGCAGATGACATTGTCCGCCGAAACCGATTGCCACCTGTTGGTGTTTGGCGGCGCGCCGCTGGATGGACCGCGACGGATCAATTGGAATTTTGTGGCGAGTGATCCTTTGAGGATCGAACAAGCTCGACAGCGCTGGGCGGCCGGGGATTGGCCGACGGTGCCAGGGGAGTCCGAGAGAATTGAATTGCCTGTGAGGTAGGCATCGGGGGCGGTGCGATGGCTCGACTTACCCCCGATGAGTTCGGAACAGCCCTGCAGCTTTACCGCTGGAACACTTCGTCCAGCAAGTTATGCATCGACTGGAAAGCCCGGGCAGCGGTCTTCGCGTCGTACATCATCTTGCCCGGTACGTTGGCGTGAGGGTCGGTGAAAGAATGCACCGCGCCGCCGTAGCTCAACAGCTGCCAATCCACGCCGGCCGCGTTCATTTCATCTTCGAACGCGGGTAGCTGCTCTTTCGGCACCAACGGGTCAGATGCACCGTGCAACACCAATACCGAGCCCTTGATGTTCTTCGCATCCGCTGGGTTCGGCGTATCGAGGGTGCCATGGAACGACACGGCCGCCTTCAAAGGCGCACCCGTGCGGGCCAGCTCCAGGGAGCAGCAACCACCGAAGCAGAAACCGAAAGTCGCCAGTTTCGACGTGTCCACCGCGGCTTCGGTCTGCCCTTTCAGTTGCTCAAGGGCCGCCTGCATGCGCTTGTTCAGCAGCGGGCGATCATTTTTCAAAGGCATCATCGCCGCGCCGGCCTCATCGCCGTTCGAGGGGCGCACGCCTTGCCCATACAGGTCGGCAACCAGCACCACGTAGCCCTGGCCGGCGACACGCTTGGCGATTTCTTCGGCACCCGCACTCACCCCCATCCAGTTCGGCGCCATCAGCAGGCCCGGCAGCGGCCCCTTATGGCTGGCATCGAATGCCAGGCGGCTTTCATAAGACTGGCCATCAATCTGATAGACCACGGAACGCACAGTGACTTGGCTCATCATTTACTCCAGTTTGAGGTGCAGTAGAACGAAAAAACCCGCCGAAGCGGGTTTTTCTACAACGGTGTTAAACCGACAGTTCAACCAGCAGCTTGTTCAGTCGACGGACATAGGCCGCCGGGTCTTTCAAGCTGTCGCCAGCCGCCAGGGCCGCCTGATCGAAGAGGATGTGCGACAAGTCGCCAAAGCGCTCTTCGCTCTGCTCGCCGTCGAGTTTCTCGATCAGCGGGTGAGCCGGGTTGAATTCGAAGATCGGCTTGGAATCCGGAACCTTCTGGCCGCTGGCCTCGAGGATCTGACGCATCTGCAGGCCCAGGTCCTGCTCGCCGATGGCCAGAATCGCCGGAGAGTCGGTCAGACGATGGGAAACCCGTACTTCGCTGACGGTATCGCCCAGGGCAGCCTTGATCCGCTCAACCAGCCCTTCCTTGGCCTTGGCGACTTCCTCGGCCTCTTTCTTCTCTTCTTCGGAGTCCAGGTTACCCAGGTCCAGGTCACCACGGGCGACGTCGACGAAGGTCTTGCCGTCGAACTCGCTGAGGTAGCTCATCAGCCACTCATCGATACGGTCGGTCAGCAGCAGCACTTCGATGCCTTTCTTGCGGAAGACTTCCAGGTGCGGGCTGTTCTTGACCTGGGCGTAGGTTTCGCCGGTCAGGTAGTAGATCTTGTCCTGGCCTTCCTTGGCGCGTGCCAGGTACTCGGCCAGGGACACCACCTGCTCGCCGTCTTCACCCTGGGTGGAGGCAAAGCGCAGCAGGCCGGCGATTTTTTCCTTGTTGGCGAAATCTTCAGCCGGGCCTTCTTTCATGACCTGGCCGAAGTTTTTCCAGAAACCCTTGTATTGCTCAGGCTCGTTCTTCGCCAGTTTTTCCAGCATGTCGAGGACACGCTTGGTCAGCGCCGACTTCATGGAGTCGATGATCGGGTCTTTCTGCAGGATTTCCCGCGACACGTTCAACGACAGGTCGTTGGAATCGACCACGCCTTTGATGAAGCGCAGGTACAGCGGCAGGAAGGACTCCGCCTGATCCATGACGAACACGCGCTGCACGTAGAGCTTGAGGCCTTTAGGCGCTTCACGCTGGTACAGGTCGAACGGAGCACGGGCCGGCACGTAGAGCAACGAGCTGTATTCCAGCTTGCCTTCGACCTTGTTGTGGCTCCAGCTCAGCGGGTTCTCGTAATCGTGGGCGATGTGCTTGTAGAACTCCTGGTATTCCTCGTCCTTCACTTCGGTGCGAGGACGGGTCCACAGGGCGCTGGCACGGTTGACCACTTCCCATTCCTGGGCAGGCTTCTCTTCACCTTCGACAGCCGCTTGTTCTTTCGGCAACTCGATCGGCAGAGCGATGTGGTCGGAGTACTTCTTGATGATGTTGCGCAGGCGGTAGCCGTCAGCGAACTCGTCTTCACCCGACTTGAGGTGCAAGACAATGCGGGTGCCGCGATCCGCTTTATCGATAGTGGCGATTTCAAACTCGCCTTCGCCTTTGGAGGCCCAGTGCACGCCTTCGCTCGCATCGAGACCAGCGCGACGGCTGAACACTTCAACCTTGTCGGCGACGATGAAAGCCGAGTAGAAGCCCACGCCGAACTGACCGATCAGGTGCGAATCCTTCTTCTGGTCGCCCGACAGGTTCTTCATGAAGTCGGCAGTACCGGATTTGGCGATGGTGCCCAGGTGGGTGATCGCATCGTCACGGCTCATGCCGATACCGTTGTCTTCGAGGGTGACGGTCTTGGCGTCCTTGTCGAAGCTCACACGGATTTTCAGTTCGGCGCCACCTTCCATCAATTCAGGCTTGGACAGGGCTTCGAAACGTAATTTGTCGACAGCGTCAGAGGCGTTCGAGATCAATTCGCGAAGGAAGATTTCCTTGTTGGAATACAGCGAATGGATCATGAGGTGCAGCAGTTGCTTCACCTCGGTCTGGAAGCCCAGGGTTTCCTTTTGAGTTTCCACACTCATGGTCATCAAACTCCAATTGGATGGCAGTGGCCGCGCCCTTGAGGGTTGGCGGCGGGTTGTCATCAAAGTTGGGGGCTAAGACCAGGATTTCAAGAGCGCTCCACCTCCTCGATCTTGAAATGTGCCCGAGCGGTGGCAATCGGCTCCGCCGCTGTGCTTTGCCAGGCCGTGACCGCCACATTCGCCACCCGCCGGCCCTGGCGCCATACCTGGCATTTGGCGTAAGTGTCGCGAAACTGGCCGGCGCGCAGGTAATCCAGGGAAAAGTCGATGATCTTCGGCACACCGGGCGCGCCCGTGAACACCAACAGATGCAAGGCCGCCGACAGCTCCATGAAGCCGGCAATCACCCCGCCGTGCAGCGCCGGCAATATCGGGTTACCAATGTTGTCCTGGCTGGCCGGCAGGCGAAACAGCAACTCGTCGCCCAACCGCGTGCATTCGATGCCGATCAACTTGGCATAGGGGATCAGGTCGAGCAACGCCGTGTAATCACCTCGCGCATGGGCCTGTTCGATACGCGTCTTGAATCGGTGTGTCATGCCTGCTCTCCCTTGATCGCGCTGCCCAGCCCTTGCGTGCCCTTGAGGCGTTTGCCCATGCGCATGAAGGTGCCGACCACATGGGCGATCGGCTGCTGCGGGTCATCCTGATACGCGAAGCCACGGGTAAAAATCACGTCGGTCGTCACCCGGTAGCATTGGGCAAAGCCATACACCGGTTTATGCGGTTCGGCGGGATGCATGTAGTCAACGCGCAGATCCAGCGTCGGGCACACCTCGAATTCGGGCAATACGCACAGCGTGGCCATGCCGCAGGCGGTGTCCATCAGGGATGTGAGCGCGCCGCCGTGTATCACGCCCGTGCGCGGATCGCCGACGATATGTGAGCCGTAGGGCAATATCAGGGTCATGCCCTCCTCACTGGCGGCATGCACGCTTACACCGAGCACTTGGCAATGGCGCAGCGCTGAAATAAAGCGGGTAGCGCGTGCTAACAAAGGGTTTTCGGTCATTGGCTTCAGACTCTTATTAGTGTGGAAACGGCGGATGAAGCTCTGCGGTGAAAGTTCCTTGGAGGAAAAGCTTTATATATCTGTAGGATAAAAGGAACTAATGGTGGCCCCTTAGGCTCGAAAGGCCAGTAGATATCTTCAATAAGGAGAAACACCCCATGCGCAAGACTTTAGCTATTTCCATGATGTTGGCTGCTGCCCTCGGCCTCGCTGCCTGCGACAAGAAATCCGAAGACAAAGCCCAAGATGCTGCAGCCCATTCTGAGCAAGCTCAGAAAGACATGGCTAAAGCACAGGATAAAGTGAACGACGCCGCGAAAGAAAACGCCGAAGCCGCCAAAGCTCAGGCTGAATCGAACGCCGCCGCTGCAAAAGAAGCCGCACCTGCTGCACCTGCCGCCCCTGCAGAACCTGCCAAGCAGTAATCGCCGGGTTTGAATTAGCAGCGCTGCAAAAAAAGAAAGCCCGCTTATAGCGGGCTTTACTTTGTCTGCTGTTTTTTCTGCCGACACGAAGTGGGCGTCGCGGCGACCGACTAAGACACCGCCTCTTTAGGCACTTCAGGCGTCGGGGTATAAACCATCACCTGCAATACGTCTGAGTGAAATTCCCGGCGGTACAACACCAGCACGACCCCGCTGCTCATCAACATGAACAACCAGGGGCTGACAAACCAGGCGAGCATGGTCATGCCGAAGTAATAAGAGCGCAGGCCGAAGTTGAACTGGTTGGCGGCCATGGAAATAACCCTTGCCGCCCGCAAAGCAAATGCCTTGCGCTCCTGCTCCGACACGTCGCGCTCACCGATCATCGGCGCCGACCCGACCAATACCGCCGCAAAGTTGTATTGACGCATGCACCAGCTGAAGGTGAAGAACGCGTAGACAAACACCAGCGCCAGGCACAACAGCTTGATTTCCGACATGCCCTGGGAGGCCTGCTGCACCATGGGAATGTCCGCCAGCAGCGACACCGCACGCTCCGAGGCGCCCAGCACGGTGAGAATCCCGGCGAGAATGATCAGGGTACTGGAGGCAAAGAACGAAGCGTTGCGCTCCAGGTTGCCGATCACGCTGGCATCGGCAATACGGTTGTCCCGCAGCAGCATGCGGCGCATCCAGTCTTCACGATACAGATGCAGCACGCTGGCCAGGCACGCAGTGTCGCGGGCTTTCCAAGTGGCGTATCGGGTGTAGCCGCCCCAGCACAGGATGAACCAGAGGGCAGCCAGCAAGTGAATCTGATTGTTTTCGACGAACGACATGCGGGTCCTATTACACAAGAAAAAGTGATGAGCCCGGACACTGGTTGGACGCAAGCCGCCCAAGACTGACCGAGTTTCAACTTTAGAAGGTGCTGCCTCACAAGTATAAAAAATGCCCCGTATCGATTGATACGGGGCATTTCAGTGCAGCACGAAACCCGTCGATCAGGCGATGGCTTCGCTGCGCTTGCCGAGCATACGGTCAATCACCACAGCCACGGCGAGGATCATCACCGACGGCACCAGCCAGGCCAGGCCTTGCTCGCTCAGCGGCAGGTGTGCCAGCTGGGCAGGCAGCCAATCCGCCAGGCCTGCGCCTTTAAGCGCATCGATGCAGCCAAAGATGAAGGACACCAGCATCACCGGCCCGACAATACGCCCCTGCTCCTGCCAGAAGCCTTTGCAGAAGCTCAATGCCACCAGCACGATACACGGCGGGTAGATCGCGGTGAGTACGGGGATCGAGAATGCAATCAGCTTGGTCAGGCCCAGGTTCGATACGAACAGCGAGAACAGCGCCAGGATCACGACCAGCGTCTTGTAGGACAACGGCAGGACTTTGCTGAAGTACTCGGCGCAGGCACAGGTCAGGCCCACGGCCGTGACCAGGCACGCCAGGGAAATCAGCACGGCAAGGAAGCCACTGCCCAGGGAGCCGAAAGTGTATTGCACGTAAGCGTGCAGGACCGCCGCACCGTTGCTCGCACCGGCGGCGATGGCATGGCTGCCCGAACCCAGGCGGAACAGGCTGATGTACACCAGCGCCAGGCCCACGCCGGCAATCAGCCCGGCAATGATCGCGTAACGGGTGATCAACTGCGGCGACTCCACGCCACGGGAGCGGATGGCATTGACGATGACAATCCCGAATACCAGCGCACCCAGGGTGTCCATGGTCAGGTAACCATTGATAAAGCCTTGGGAGAACGGAGCGGCGACGTATTCCGGGGTAGCGACGCCCACATCCCCTGCCGGCAAGGCAAACGCGGCGATGCCAAGGATGGCCAGCGCGATGATCTTCAGCGGGGCCAGGAAACGCCCCACGGTGTCCAGCAGTCGACCTGGGTACAGGGAAACGAAGAACACCACCAGGAAATACACCGAGCTGTAGAGAAACAACGCCAGCGGGCTTTCGCCGGTCAGCGGCGCCAGGCCCACCTCGAACGAAACGGTCGCCGTACGCGGGGTAGCGAACAGCGGCCCTACCGCCAGATACGCCGCCGCCGCAAGCAAGCCACCGGCGATCTTGCCGATCGGGCTGCTCAACGCGTCCATACCACCGCCAACCTTGGCCAGGGCGATGACGGTAACCACCGGCAGACCCACAGCGGTAACCAGGAAGCCCAGCGCCGCCATCCAGACACTCGGCCCGGACTGCAGACCAACGATAGGCGGGAAGATGATGTTGCCGGCGCCCACGAACAGGGCAAAGGTCATAAAGCCCAGCGCCAGGATGTCCTGGCTTTTCAACACTTTCATTTGAGGAAATACCACACTGCTGAATCGGAATTTAGAGAGGGCTTCCCTATGGATGAGGGAAATGCTGCCGGCCCTTATGGGAGCCGACCGGTCTAGCGCGCAGCGTCCTTTTGGGATGCGGGCGCATAAAGAGGCGGCTAGCGTACAGAATTAACCTGACAAACGCACTGTTGCGGGGCGTACTGTCCGATAAGCGACATTCAAATGTCGCGTTTTCATACTTAATTGGAAACATGCACAAAAAATGTGGGAGCGGGCTTGCTCGCGAATACGGTATGCCAGTCACCGAATGCATAGACTGATCCACCGCTTTCGCGAGCAAGCCCGCTCCCACACTTTTGATCATCACCCATACCAGAAAGCACAAAGGCCACCCGAAGGTGGCCTTTGCCTGGTAAAGCGTCAGCTAAGCGCGAAGCTTACTTGACAGCCCAACCGGTCAGCTCGGCCAGGGCCTTGCCGATGTCCGCCAGCGAACGCACGGTTTTCACGCCTGCGTCTTGCAGTGCAGCGAATTTCTCGTCTGCAGTGCCTTTGCCGCCGGAGATGATTGCGCCAGCATGGCCCATGCGCTTGCCAGCAGGGGCAGTCACACCAGCGATGTAGGAAACAACCGGCTTGGTCACGTGTGCCTTGATGTAGGCAGCCGCTTCTTCTTCAGCCGAACCGCCGATCTCACCGATCATCACGATCGCTTCGGTCTTCGGGTCTTCCTGGAACAGCTTCAGGATGTCGATGAAGTTGGAGCCCGGGATCGGGTCACCACCGATGCCGACGCAAGTCGACTGACCGAAACCGGCGTCAGTAGTCTGCTTCACAGCTTCGTAGGTCAGGGTGCCGGAACGGGAAACGATACCGACTTTACCTGGCAAGTGAATGTGACCCGGCATGATGCCGATCTTGCATTCGCCTGGAGTGATCACGCCTGGGCAGTTAGGGCCGATCAGGACTACGCCCAGCTCGTCGCACTTAACTTTAGCGTCCAGCATGTCCAGGGTAGGAATGCCTTCGGTGATGCACACGATCAGCTTGATGCCGCCGAATGCCGCTTCCAGGATGGAGTCCTTGCAGAAAGGAGCTGGAACGTAGATCACGCTGGCGGTGGCGCCAGTGGCAGCTACAGCGTCTTTCACGGTGTTGAACACTGGCAGGCCCAGGTGCTCGGTGCCGCCTTTGCCCGGAGTTACGCCGCCAACCATCTTGGTGCCGTATTCGATGGCTTGCTGGGTGTGGAAACTACCTTGCGAACCGGTAATACCCTGGCAGATAACTTTGGTGTCTTTATTGATCAGGACGCTCATTATTTGCCCTCCGCAGCTTTGACAACTTGTTGAGCAGCGTCGGTCAGGCTGGTAGCCGCGATGATGTTCAAACCGCTTTCTGCCAGTACTTTAGCGCCCAGTTCAGCGTTGTTACCTTCAAGGCGAACAACAACCGGGATTTTAACGCCGACTTCTTTCACTGCACCGATGATGCCTTCGGCAATCATGTCGCAACGAACGATGCCGCCGAAGATGTTGACCAGTACTGCAGCGACATTAGCGTCGGACAGGATGATCTTGAAGGCTTCGGTTACGCGTTCTTTGGTAGCACCACCACCTACGTCGAGGAAGTTGGCTGGTTTGCCGCCATGCAGGTTGACGATGTCCATGGTACCCATGGCCAGGCCGGCACCGTTGACCATGCAACCGATGTTACCTTCCAGGGCTACGTAGTTCAGTTCGAACTTGGCAGCGTGCGCTTCGCGCGGATCGTCTTGCGACGGATCGTGGAAAGTCTTCAGCTTAGGCTGACGGTACATGGCGTTGGCGTCGATGTTGATCTTGGCATCCAGGCAGTGCAGATCGCCGTCAGCCTTGATCACCAGCGGGTTCACTTCCAGCAGGGCCAGATCGTGATCCTGGAACAGTTTGGCCAGACCTACGAAGATCTTGGCGAACTGGGCAACTTGCTTGCCTTCCAGGCCCAGCTGGAAAGCCAGCTCGCGACCCTGGAATGGCTGAGCGCCAACCAGTGGGTCGATAGTGGCTTTCAGAATTTTTTCTGGGGTTTCGTGAGCGATCTTCTCGATGTCCACGCCACCTTCGGTGGAGGCCATGAACACGATGCGGCGGCTCGAACGGTCAACGACAGCGCCCAGGTACAGCTCTTTAGCGATATCAGTGCACGATTCAACCAGGATCTTGGTGACTGGTTGGCCATTGGCATCAGTCTGGTAAGTCACCAGACGCTTGCCCAGCCACTGCTGTGCGAAGGCCTTGGCGTCTTCTTTGCTGCGAACCAGCTTGACGCCGCCCGCTTTACCGCGACCACCGGCGTGAACCTGGGCTTTGACGACCCATTCAGTGCCGCCAATTTTGTCGCAAGCTTCTGCTGCTGCTTCCGGGGTGTCTACTGCGTAGCCCTTGGAAACTGGCAGGCCGTATTCAGCGAACAGCTGCTTACCCTGATACTCGTGAAGATTCATGCTTTTTACCGTCTTCGTTAGGTACTGCGCATTCGGCGCTGCGCTCATTATGAGTGCCGCGCCACCTGTGACTGCTGCTTGCACAACTTGCAGGGCTCAAGGCCCGTAAAGCTGCGCAAGGCTGCGTCCGGCGGATATTCCGCGGTGAGTCTTGCGCACAAGGCTCACGACGGGCAACTCCGCCGTGGTTTCTTATTATCTCGCTTAGCGCTTCTTCTTGTTGGCGATGTGGATGGCGCCGCCATTCACTGCCAACGCGGCTTCATGCAGCGCTTCGGACAGGGTCGGATGGGAGAAGACCATCATACCCAGGTCCTCGGCACTGGTGCCGAATTCCATACCGATCGCGCCTTGCTGAACCAGTTCTGCAGCGCTTGGGCCAATCACGTGGACGCCCAATACGCGGTCAGTCTTGGCATCAGCGATGACTTTGACAAAACCACCGGTGTCGTTGGCTGCCATGGCACGGCCAGAAGCGGCAAACGGGAAGGTGCCGACGTTAACTTCAACGCCTTCAGCTTTCAACTGCTGTTCGTTCTTGCCGACCCATGCAATTTCCGGGTGGGTGTAGATAACCGATGGGATCAGGTCGTAGTTCATCTGGGTTTTGTGGCCCTTGATGCGCTCGACAACCATGATGCCTTCTTCGGAGGCTTTGTGCGCGAGCATCATGCCGCGAACCACGTCGCCAATGGCGTAGACGCCAGGCACGGTGGTAGCGCAGTGATCGTCAACGTGGATGAAGCCACGCTCGTCGATGTTCACGCCGCTGTCAGCCGCCAGCAGGTCGGTGGTCACTGGACGGCGACCCACGGCTACGATCAGCTTGTCGAAAGTGATGGTCTTTTCACCATCCTTGTCGGTGTAGTTCACGACAACTTCTTCACCGTTGACTTTCGAACCGGTCACGCGAGCGCCCAGCTTGATGTCCAGACCTTGCTTGGTCAGGGTTTTCAGCGCTTCCTTGGACACAGCCGTGTCGGCAGCCAGCAGGAACGTGTCCAGGGCTTCCAGCACAGTCACTTCAGCGCCCAGACGGGACCATACCGAGCCCAGTTCCAGGCCGATCACGCCAGCGCCGATCACGCCCAGGCGTTTTGGCACAGCCTGGAATTCCAGGGCGCCGGTCGAATCAACGATCACCTTCTGGTCAACTGGAGCGGGTGGAATGTCGATTGGACGCGAACCTGGTGCCAGGATCACGTTTTCGGCTTCGATGACTTCCACCGAACCGTCCGGCTTGGTGATTTCGACTTTCTTGCCGGCCAGCAGCTTGCCGTGGCCCTGGATCGAAGTCACACCGTTGGCCTTGAACAAGGTGGCAACGCCGGAAGTCAGGCCTTTAACGATGTTGGCTTTACGGCCGACCATTGCGGGTACGTCCATGGTGACGCCAGCATGGTTGATACCGTGGATCGCGAAACCATCCTGGGCTTCGTGGAATTTCCAGGAGCTGTCCAGCAGCGCCTTGGAAGGAATGCAACCAACGTTCAGGCAAGTACCGCCCAGTGCCAGTTTGCCTTCCTTGTCGGTGTATTTTTCGATGCAAGCAGTCGAGAGGCCCAGTTGTGCGGCCTTGATGGCGGCAACATAGCCGCCAGGACCTGCACCAATCACAACAACGTCAAATTTCTGCGACATGAAAATAGTTCCTCTATTTAGCAGCAAGCTTTCAAGCCGCAAGCTCCAGGCCAGGCCGCCTTATCCGGCAACCTGCCCGAAGCCTGCAGCTGCTTCTATCAGATATCCAGCAGCAGACGAGCCGGGTCTTCCAGCAGGTTCTTGATGGTCACCAGGAAAGTCACGGCTTCTTTACCATCGATCAGGCGGTGATCGTACGACAGCGCCAGGTACATCATCGGGCGGATCACGACTTGGCCGTTGATGGCCATCGGACGCTGGATGATGTTGTGCATGCCCAGGATCGCAGCTTGTGGCGGGTTGACGATCGGAGTCGACATCATCGAACCGAAGGTACCACCGTTGGTGATGGTGAAGGTACCACCGGTCATCTCGTCGATGGACAGCTTGCCGTCACGGGCTTTCTTGCCGAAGGTGGCAATGCCGCCTTCGATTTCAGCCAGGCTCATCAGCTCGGCGTTACGCAGAACCGGTACGACCAGGCCACGATCGCTGGAAACGGCAACGCCGATGTCCGCGTAGCCGTGGTAAACGATGTCGCTGCCGTCGATCGACGCGTTGACTGCCGGGAAGCGCTTGAGTGCTTCGGTGGCCGCTTTCACGAAGAACGACATGAAGCCCAGGCGCACGCCGTTGTGGCTCTTCTCGAACAGATCCTTGTACTTCGAACGCAGTGCCATGACTTCGGTCATGTCGACTTCGTTGAAAGTGGTCAGCATCGCCATGTTCGACTGCGCTTCTACCAGGCGCTTGGCCACAGTGGCGCGCACGCGGGTCATCGGTACGCGCTTCTCGGTGCGGTCGCCGGCAGCGAACACTGGAGCAGCGGCAGCCGGTGCGGCAGCCTTGGCAGGTGCGGCGGCCGGAGCGTTCTTCTTGGCTTCAACAGCAGCAACCACGTCTTCCTTGGTGATGCGACCGTCTTTGCCGGTGCCTTTGACGGAAGCCAGGTTGATGCCGTTCTCTTCAGCCAACTGGCGCGCAGCCGGTGCAGCGATCGGGTCTTCAGCGCCAGCAGCCGGGGCGGCAGCTGGAGCCGCCGCAGCCGGTGCGGCAGCGGCGGCAGGAGCAGGAGCGGCAGCAGCGCCGCCCTCTTCGATCGAGCCCAGTACCTGGTTCGACAGGACGGTAGCGCCCTCTTCAGCAACGATCGCGCCCAGCACGCCGTCAGCCTCGGCCAATACTTCCAGTACGACTTTGTCAGTCTCGATGTCGACGATCAGGTCGTCACGCTTTACAGCGTCGCCAGGTTTCTTGTGCCAGGTGGCAACGGTGCCATCGGCAACCGATTCCGGGAATGACGGGGCTTTGATTTCGATAGCCATTATCTGTGGGTCCTTAAAATTCGGTTTCAGTCAGCGCGAAGGCGTTAAACAGTGAAAGCATCTTGCAGCAGTTTTTCCTGCTGCTCGGCGTGCATCGACGCATAACCACACGCAGGTGCAGCAGATGCATCACGGCCGGCGTACTCCAGGCCCAGGGCCTTGTTGTGGTTACCGATGCTGCGACGCAGGTGATGCTGGCTGCTGTACCACGCGCCCTGGTTCATCGGTTCTTCCTGGCACCACACCACGTTAGTGAGGTTGGTGTAAGGCGCGATGGCCTCCATCAGGTCGTCTTCCGGGAACGGGTAAAGCTGCTCGATACGCACGATGGCGATGTCTTCGCGGCCTTCGGCACGGCGTTTTTCCAGCAGATCGTAGTAAACCTTGCCGCTGCACAGGATCAGGCGAGTGACCTTGGCTGCGTCCAGCGTATCGATTTCTGGAATCACGGTCTGGAACGAACCATCGGCCAGATCTTCCAGGGTCGAGATGGCCAATTTGTGACGCAACAGCGATTTCGGGGTCAGCACTACCAGCGGCTTGCGCAGCGGGCGGATCACCTGGCGACGCAGCAAGTGGTAGATCTGGGCCGGGGTGGTCGGCACGCACACCTGGATGTTGTGCTCGGCGCACAGTTGCAGGTAGCGCTCCAGACGGGCCGAGGAGTGCTCCGGACCCTGACCTTCATAACCGTGCGGCAGCAGCATGGTCAGACCGCACAGGCGGCCCCACTTGTGCTCACCGCTGGTGATGAACTGGTCGATCACCACTTGGGCACCGTTGGCGAAGTCGCCGAACTGGGCTTCCCAGATCACCAGCGCGTTTGGCGTGGTGGTGGAGTAACCGTATTCGAACGCCAGTACGGCTTCTTCGGACAGGAACGAATCGTACAGGTCGAAACGTGGCTGGCCTTCGTACAGGTGCTTGAGCGGAATGTAGGTGCTGGCGTCTTTCTGGTTATGCAATACCGCGTGACGGTGCGAGAACGTACCACGGCCGATGTCCTGGCCGGTCATGCGGATCGGGTGACCTTCGAACGCCAGGGTCGCGTACGCCATGGTTTCGGCGTAACCCCAGTTGATCGGCAGGCCGCCGGCTTGCATCTTCTGACGGTCTTCGTAGATCTTCGCAACCTGGCGCTGCACCACGAAACCTTCTGGAATTTCCAGCAGCTTGGCGGACAGTTCCTGCAGGGTCTTGAGGTCGAACGTCGTGTCGTGACGGGCAGTCCAGGCATGGCCCAGGTATGGGCGCCAGTCCACGAACAGCTCTTTGTTCGGCTCTTTAACCAGGCTTTTCACTACGTGCAGACCATTGTCCAGCGCGTTGCGGTATTCATCGACTTTCGCCTGAACACGCGCATCGTCTACCACACCGGCCTTGATCAGGTTGTCGGCGTACAGCTCACGGGTGGTGCGCTGCTTGGTGATCTGCTGGTACATCAACGGCTGGGTGCCGCTTGGTTCGTCCGCTTCGTTGTGACCGCGACGGCGGTAGCAAACCAGGTCGATCACCACGTCACGCTTGAATTGCATGCGGTAGTCGACAGCGAGCTGGGTCACGAACAGCACGGCTTCCGGATCATCACCATTCACATGGAGGATCGGCGCCTGGATCATCTTGGCAACGTCGGTGGCGTACTCGGTGGAACGCGCGTCCAACGGGTTGCTGATGGTGAAGCCCACCTGGTTGTTGATGACGATGTGAACGGTACCGCCGGTCTTGAAGCCGCGAGTCTGCGACATCTGGAAGGTTTCCAGGACCACGCCTTGACCGGCGAATGCCGCGTCACCGTGGATGGAAATCGGCAGAACCTTCTCACCGGTGGCGTCGTTACGACGGTCCTGGCGAGCACGCACCGAACCCTCGACCACTGGAGAAACGATTTCCAGGTGGGATGGGTTGAAGGCCATGGCCAGGTGAACTTCACCGCCGGTGGTCATTACGTTGGACGAGAAGCCCTGGTGGTATTTAACGTCACCGGAACCCAGCTCGACCTTCTTCTTGCCTTCGAACTCGTCGAACAGTTCACGCGGGTTCTTGCCGAAGGTGTTGACCAACACGTTCAGGCGACCACGGTGAGCCATGCCGATCACGATTTCCTTGGTGCCGTA
This sequence comes from Pseudomonas palleroniana, assembly GCF_022836895.1. NCBI lineage: Bacteria > Pseudomonadati > Pseudomonadota > Gammaproteobacteria > Pseudomonadales > Pseudomonadaceae > Pseudomonas > Pseudomonas palleroniana. Next base: position 4,798,712 of record NZ_CP092411.1, read on the forward strand.
GGAACCGGAACGCTGGATCAGCTCGTCGAGCATCGGAATCAGGCTTTCGCCGCCTTCCAGGCCGAAACGCTTGGTGCCTGGGTATTTGGTGCCCAGGTATTTTTCCAGGCCTTCGGCAGCGGTTACGCGCTCGAGCAAGTGGCTGCGCACATCGGCGGACAACACCGGACGGCCACGCACGCCTTCCAGGCGATGCTGGAACCAGTGACGCTGCTCGGAATCGGTGATGTGCGTAAACTCAGCGCCGATGGTGCGGCAATATGTCTGCTGCAACGCTTCGTGAATTTCGCGTAGGCTCGCTTCCTCTTTGCCGATGAACAGGTCGCCGGCACGGAAGGTCGTATCAAGATCGGCATTGGTCAAGCCGTAATGATTGATCGACAGGTCAGCAGGTGCAGGACGCTGCCAGAGCCCCAGCGGGTCAAGCTGGGCCGCCTGGTGGCCACGCATCCGGTAGGCCTGGATCAGTCGCAGTACTTCAACTTGCTTCTTCTCGTGCTCACTGCTCACGCTGCCGGCGGAAACCGGTTGGGCGCGGCGCTGGTTCTTTGCCAGCAGCACAAACTGATCGCGAATTGTTGCATGCGATACATCGGTGGCAGCGTTGCCGTCTGAAGACAACGTCTGAAATTTGGTGCGCCATTCTTCTGGCACAGCGTTAGGGTCGTGCAGGTAGAGCTCATAAAGCTCTTCCACATAGGCAGCGTTACCACCTGAAAGATAGCCGCTGTTCCACATGCGCTGCATCACGCTTTCTTGCATGCTTGGTCACCCTCGGTTAGGGGACACCACCGGCGAAGACACCGAGTCTGCTTGCAAAAGGCCGAGTGCAGCGACCAAAACAAGCCACTTAGGATCACGCTGATAGTCCGGGTACCAACCCGGATGCCCCTGCTTGTCTCATTTCTTCAAAATAAGAGCCGCGACCTTGTAAGTCGCTGCTCAGGTTAAAACTACGGCGCCGGTTGAAGCCTGCGCCGCAGCATCTACGGGCACAACGGTCCTGCTTTGCTACAACGTCGCTTACACGCCGCTTTGCAGCAGCATGTTACGGATGTGACCAATGGCCTTAGTCGGGTTCAGGCCTTTGGGACATACGTTGACGCAGTTCATGATCCCGCGGCAGCGGAATACGCTGAACGGGTCATCCAGTGAAGCCAGACGCTCGGAGGTCTTGGTATCACGGCTGTCTGCCAGGAAGCGATAAGCTTGCAGCAGAGCGGCTGGACCCAGGAATTTGTCCGGGTTCCACCAGAAGGACGGGCACGAAGTCGAGCAGCAAGCGCACAGGATGCACTCGTACAGACCGTCGAGCTTTTCACGTTCTTCCGGGGACTGCAGACGCTCGATGGCCGGAGCCGGCGTGTCGTTCTGCAGGAACGGCTTAACTTTCTCGTATTGCTTGTAGAAGATGCTCATATCAACGACCAGGTCACGGATAACCGGCAAACCTGGCAGAGGACGAACGATCAGCTTGTTGCCTTTCACCACGGCGGACAGTGGCGTGATGCACGCCAGGCCATTCTTGCCGTTGATGTTCATGCCATCGGAGCCACAAACGCCCTCGCGGCAAGAGCGACGATAGGAGAAACCTTCGTCCTGCTCTTTGATCAGTGCCAATACATCCAGCACCATCAGGTCTTTACCACCGGTATCGACCTGGAACTCCTGCATGAACGGCGCAGCGTCCTGATCAGGGTTGTAGCGATAAACACTGACTTTCAACATGGCAGCCACCCTTAGTAAGTCCGAATCTTCGGTTCAAACGTCGGAACCGTCTTCGGCGAGAAGTTCACGGCACGCTTGGTTACGCGCTTGTCACCCGGGAAGTACAGGGTGTGGCACAACCAGTTTTCGTCGTCGCGATCTTCAAAGTCTTCACGGGCGTGGGCACCACGGGATTCTTTACGAACCTCGGCGGCGATCGCAGTCGCTTCAGCCACTTCCAGCAGGTTTTGCAGCTCAAGGGCTTCGATACGGGCAGTGTTGAACGCCTTGCTCTTATCGTTGATCTTGACGTTGGCGATGCGCTTGCGCAGGTCTGCCAGCTGAGCAATACCCTTCTGCATGTATTCGCCGGTACGGAATACACCGAAGTAGTTCTGCATGCAGCTTTGCAGCTCGCGACGCAGGGTAGCCACGTCTTCGCCATCGGTACGCTCGTTCAGAGCGTTCAGGCGCGCCATGGCCCGGTTGATGTCAGCCTCGGTCGCGTCGTCGTAATGGATACCGTCGGTCAGCGCCTTTTCCAGGTGCAGGCCGGCAGCGCGGCCGAATACCACCAGGTCGAGCAGCGAGTTGCCGCCCAGACGGTTGGCGCCATGTACCGATACGCAAGCCACTTCGCCTACGGCGAACAGACCGTGGATGATCTCGTCTTGGCCGTCGGCATTCTGGGTGATCGCCTGGCCGTGAATGTTGGTCGGCACGCCGCCCATCATATAGTGGCAAGTCGGAACAACCGGAACCGGAGCAACTACCGGGTCAACGTGGGCGAAAGTCTTGGACAGTTCGCAGATACCTGGCAGGCGGCTGTGCAGTACTTCTTCACCCAGGTGATCGAGTTTCAGCAGTACGTGGTCGCCATTCGGGCCACAGCCGTTACCGGCGATGATTTCCTTGACCATCGAACGGGCCACGACGTCACGACCGGCAAGGTCTTTGGCGTTCGGAGCGTAACGCTCCATGAAACGCTCGCCATGCTTGTTGATCAGGTAACCACCTTCACCACGGCAACCTTCGGTCACCAGTACACCGGCGCCGGCAATACCGGTCGGGTGGAACTGCCACATTTCGATATCTTGTACCGGCACGCCAGCACGCAGAGCCATGCCGACGCCGTCACCGGTGTTGATCAGGGCGTTGGTGGTCGAAGCGTAGATACGGCCTGCGCCCCCTGTCGCCAGAACGGTAGCGTTGGCGCGGATGTAGGTGGTTTCACCGGTTTCGATGCAGATGGCGATCACGCCGACGAATGCACCGTCGGCGTTCTTCACCAGATCCACCGCGTAGTACTCGTTCAGGAACGTGGTACCGGCTTTCAGGTTGCCCTGATAAAGGGTGTGCAGCAACGCGTGACCGGTACGGTCGGAAGCGGCGCAGGTACGGGCAGCCTGCCCGCCTTTGCCGTAATCCTTCGACTGACCGCCGAATGGACGCTGGTAGATACGGCCTTGCTCGGTACGGGAAAACGGCAGACCCATGTGATCCAGCTCGAACACCGCGGCCGGGCCTTCCTGACACATGTATTCGATAGCGTCCTGGTCACCGATGTAGTCGGAACCCTTGACGGTATCGTACATGTGCCAGCGCCAGTCATCGTTCGGGTCGGCGGAGGCGATGGCGCAAGTGATGCCACCCTGGGCCGATACGGTGTGGGAACGGGTCGGGAACACCTTGGTGATCACGGCAGTCTTGTGACCGCCCTGGGCCAGTTGCAGCGCTGCGCGCATGCCCGCACCGCCGCCACCAATAATGATGGCGTCGAAGGAAATAGTTGGAATGTTAGCCATGAATCAGATACCCCAAAGAATCTGCACACCCCAGACGAAGTAAGCGAACATCGCGACGCCGCATACTGCCTGGAAGAGGAAACGTACTGCGGTCGCGGACTTGCCCAGCGCCATCGGCGTCAGGTAGTCGGTCGCGATGGTCCACATGCCGACCCAGGCGTGAGCGCCCAGGGCTACAAGGGCCAGCAGACTGAAGATTCGCATCGCATTATGGGAAAACAGGCCGTGCCATTGCTCATAGCCGATGCCCGGATTTGCGACGAGGTATCCGATCAGGAAAATGAAATAAGCCGCGAGAACGACCGCAGACACACGCTGTGCCATCCAGTCATAGAGGCCCGAACGCGAAAGGTTCGTAACGCTGGTTACCATATCCAAACTCCTGCCAGAACGATCAGCACCACGGAAATGGCGATGATGATTTTCGAGCCCAGGCGGCCGCCTTCCAGCGTCTCACCGATACCCGCATCCATGATCAAGTGGCGCACACCGGCTACCAGGTGATAAAGCAGAGCGGACAGGAGGCCCCATGCTACGAACTTGGCCAGCGGGCTGGTCAAGCATGCCTTCACCTCGGCGTATCCTTCCTCGGAACCCAGGGATTTGCTCAATGCATAAAGCATGATGCCCAAGCCCAGGAACAGGATGATGCCGGAAACACGGTGCAGGAACGACGTAACGCCGGTGATGGGGAGTTTGATGGTCCTTAGGTCTAGGTTTACAGGTCGTTGGCTATTCACGGCTTTTTTTCACACTGAAGAGCCCCTAACAATCAGGGCAAAGTTGTTGGGGAGTGCACTGGTCAGGTAACCACCACCCAGGGATGCGACCCCCATCAAATCAGGCCCAAAAGCCCCTGGCGGTCGGAGGCCGAGTATAGACAGTTAGGTTACTAATGACAACGCGCACTCCTCACCCGAATAGCGCATTGCTTTAACCAGATAAAAGGCGTAAATGGCAGGCAATTTCGACGAAAAAGTATGGTTAAAGCCTTCTGGAGCAAGACTTTAGGCAAATTGACATCTGAATTTATCTCACTATAGTGGTGCGGGCCCTGCGTGGGGGGTCTGTCTGATGATTTGAAGCATAAATAGGAGGCCACATGGCTGACAAAAAAGCGCAGTTGATCATCGAGGGCGCAGCCCCCGTCGAGCTGCCCATTTTAACCGGCACCGTTGGTCCCGATGTAATCGACGTACGGGGCCTGACGGCCACGGGCCGTTTCACATTCGACCCAGGCTTCATGTCGACCGCCTCTTGCGAGTCGAAGATCACCTATATCGATGGGGATAATGGCATCCTGCTGCATCGGGGCTACCCGATCGAGCAACTGGCTGAGAAGTCGGACTACCTGGAAACCTGCTATTTGCTGCTAAATGGCGAATTGCCAACCGCCGAGCAGAAAGCCAAGTTTGTCAGTAACGTCAAGAACCACACCATGGTTCACGAGCAGTTGAAGACCTTCTTCAACGGTTTCCGTCGCGATGCCCACCCGATGGCGGTCATGTGTGGCGTGGTCGGCGCCCTGTCGGCCTTCTATCACGACTCCCTGGACATCAATAACCCGCAGCATCGCGAAATCTCCGCGATCCGCCTGGTTGCCAAGATGCCGACCCTGGCCGCGATGGTTTACAAGTACTCCATGGGCCAACCCATGATGTACCCGCGCAACGACCTGTCGTACGCGGAAAACTTCCTGCACATGATGTTCAACACCCCGTGCGAGATCAAACCGATCAGCCCGGTACTGGCCAAGGCGATGGACCGGATCTTCATCCTCCACGCCGACCACGAGCAAAACGCCTCCACTTCTACCGTACGCCTGGCCGGCTCTTCGGGTGCCAACCCGTTCGCCTGTATCGCCGCCGGTATCGCCGCATTGTGGGGCCCTGCCCACGGCGGTGCGAACGAAGCCGTATTGACCATGCTCGATGAAATCGGCGATGTCTCCAACATCGACAAGTTCATCGCCAAGGCCAAGGACAAGAACGATCCGTTCAAGTTGATGGGCTTCGGTCACCGCGTCTACAAGAATCGCGACCCACGTGCCACCGTGATGAAGCAGACCTGCGACGAAGTGTTGAAGGAACTGGGCATCAAGAACGACCCGCAACTCGAACTGGCCATGCGCCTGGAAGAGATCGCCCTGACCGACCCTTACTTCATCGAACGCTCGCTGTACCCGAACGTCGACTTCTACTCGGGGATCATCCTCAAGGCGATCGGCATTCCAACCAGCATGTTCACCGTGATCTTCGCTCTGGCGCGGACCGTGGGCTGGATCTCCCACTGGAAAGAAATGCTCTCCAGCCCGTACAAGATTGGCCGCCCGCGCCAGCTGTACACCGGTTACGAGTCGCGTGACATTACCAAGCTGGAAGATCGCAAATAAGCACCGACTGCTTGTTGCAATGAAAACGGCCTCCCTTTGTGGAGGCCGTTTTTGTTTGTGTCGGCCGGCCTGTTCGTTCCCACGCTCCGCGTGGGAATGCATACCGGGGCGCTCTGCGTCCCACGGCGTGACGCAGAGCATCACTAGAGGCATTCCCACGCAGAGCGTGGGAACGATCAAACCAGTCGCGTGACATTCCGAAGCTGGAAAATCGCAACTAAGCCGATCGTTCCCACGCTCCGCGTGGGAATGCATACCGGGGCGCTCTGCGTCCCACGGCGTAACGCGGAGCGTCACAAGAGGCATTCCCACGCAGAGCGTGGGAACGATCAAAACCAGTCGCGTGACATTCCGAAGCTGGAAGATCGCAACCAAGCCGATCGTTCCCACGCTCCGCGTGGGAATGCATACCGGGGCGCTCTGCGTCCCAAGGCGTGACGCGGAGCGTCACTAGAGGCATTCCCACGCAGAGCGTGGGAACGATCAAAACCAGTCGCGTGACATTCCGAAGCTGGAAAATCGCAACTAAGCCGATCGTTCCCACGCTCCGCGTGGGAATGCATACCGGGGCGCTCTGCGTCCCACGGCGTGACGCGGAGCGTCACAAGAGGCATTCCCACGCAGAGCGTGGGAACGATCAAAACCAGTCGCGTGACATTCCGAAGCTGGAAAATCGCAACCAAGCCGATCGTTCCCACGCTCCGCGTGGGAATGCATACCGGGGAGCTCTGCGTCCCAAGGCGTGACGCGGAGCGTCACTAGAGGCATTCCCACGCAGAGCGTGGGAACGATCAAAACCAGTCGCGTGACATTCCGAAGCTGGAAAATCGCAACCAAGCCGATCATTCCCACGCTCCGCGTGGGAATGCATACCGGGGCGCTCTGCGTCCCAAGGCGTGACGCAGAGCATCACAAGAGACATTCCCACGCGGAGCGCGGGAACGATCAAACGCCAGGCAAAAAAATGCCCCGGCCTTTCGACCGGGGCATTCTTATCCAGCGCCAACCTTAGTGATTGACCGCCCCGCTCGCCCCCAGGCCAGTCTGCGAACGCACAAACTGCGGGAAGAACAGCGCACGTTCCTTCTCTGCCGCCGCCGACTTGTCGGTGATGGAGAAGAACCAGATGCCGATGAACGCAATGATCATCGAGAACAGCGCCGGGTATTCATACGGGAAGATGGCTTTTTCATGGTGCAGGATCGAGACCCAGATGGTCGGGCCGAGAATCATCAGGCCGACAGCACTGACCAGCCCCAGCCAGCCGCCGATCATCGCGCCACGGGTCGTGAGCTTTTTCCAGTACATGGAAAGCAGCAGTACCGGGAAGTTACAGCTGGCAGCAATCGAGAACGCCAGGCCGACCATGAACGCGATGTTCTGGCTTTCGAACAGAATACCCAGGCCGATCGCCAAGACACCCAAGGCCACGGTGGTGATCTTCGACACGCGAATCTCATCTTTCTCGTTGGCCTTGCCCTTCCTGATCACGCTGGCATACAGGTCGTGTGACACCGCAGACGCACCGGCCAGGGTCAGGCCGGCAACCACCGCCAGGATGGTGGCGAAAGCCACGGCCGAGATGAAGCCCAGGAAGATACTGCCACCCACCGCATTGGCCAGGTGCACCGCCGCCATGTTATTGCCACCCAACAAGGCGCCTGCCGCATCCTTGAACGCCGGGTTGGTGCTGACCAGCAGGATCGCGCCGAAGCCGATGATAAAGGTCAGGATATAGAAGTAGCCGATGAAGCCCGTGGCATACAGCACGCTCTTACGCGCTTCCTTCGCGTCGCTGACGGTGAAGAAGCGCATCAGGATATGCGGCAGGCCGGCGGTCCCGAACATCAGGGCCAGGCCAAGGGAGAAGGCGGAGATCGGGTCTTTGACCAGGCCGCCGGGGCTCATGATCGCTTCACCTTTAGGGTGGACCTTGATCGCCTCGGAGAACAATGTATTGAAGTCGAAGTTGACGTGCTTCATCACCATCAGCGCCATGAACGAGGCACCGGACAGTAACAGCACCGCCTTGATGATCTGCACCCAAGTGGTTGCCAGCATGCCGCCGAACAGCACATACAGGCACATCAGGATACCCACCAGGATCACCGCAACGTGGTAATCCAGGCCGAACAGCAACTGGATCAACTTGCCCGCGCCCACCATCTGCGCGATCAGGTAGAACGCGACCACCACCAGCGAGCCGCAGGCCGACAGGCTGCGGATCTGGGTTTGGCCCAGGCGATAAGACGCCACGTCGGCAAAGGTGTACTTGCCCAGGTTACGCAAGCGCTCGGCGATCAGGAACAGGATGATCGGCCAGCCCACGAGGAAGCCGATCGAGTAGATCAACCCGTCATAACCCGAGGCGTAGACCAGTGCGGAAATGCCCAGGAAGGACGCTGCCGACATGTAGTCACCGGCAATCGCCAGGCCATTCTGGAACCCGGTGATCTTGCCGCCGGCCGCATAGTAGTCGGCCGCCGACTTGTTGCGCTTGGACGCCCAGTAAGTGATGCACAGGGTCGCGCCGACAAAGGCGATAAACATCACGATCGCCGAGATGTTCAGCGGTTGTTTGTGCACTTCGCCGGTCAATGCATCCGCAGCCCAAACAGCTGGAGCCAAAAGCGAAGCGCCGAATACTGCCAATAGACGCCGGATCATTGCGCAGCCTCCTTGAGAATCGCATTGTTCAGGTCGTCAAATTCGCCATTGGCCCGGCGCACATAAATGCCGGTCAGGATGAAAGCGGACACAATCAATCCGACGCCCAAGGGAATGCCCCACGTAATCGAGGAGCCAGGACTGATCTTGGCGCCCAGCACTTGCGGTCCATAGGCAATCAACAGGATGAAAGCGGAGTAAAGCCCAAGCATGATCGCCGAGAGAATCCAGGCGAATCTTTCCCTTTTTCTCACCAGCTCCTTGAAACGCGGGCTGTTTTGAATCGAGAGGTAAATGCTGTCGTTCATTGTTTTTATCCTCGCAGCACAGCTTTTTATTATTGGAACGTATCCACTGTATGCGGCTCTGGAACAGGTTCCAGACGACCTTAGTATTAGAGGGAGTGTAGCGAGGGTTTTCGAGGATGCAGGAGGATTTGCAGAGGGGGGGGATACCCCTGTGGGAAAGGGCAAGCCCCCTCCCACAAGGTTAAATCAGAGAATATTACTTAGCGGTCCACTCAGCGACGCGCTCAGGGTGCTTGGCCACCCAATCCTTGGCCGCGGCATCAGGCTTGGCACCCTCCTGGATCGCCAGCATGACTTCGCCGATTTCGTCCTTGGAGGCCCACTGGAATTTCTTCAGGAAGGCCGCGACTTCCGGCGCTTTCTTCTCCAGGCCCTTGCTGCCGATGCTGTTGACGGTTTCAGCAGCGCCATAAACGCCCTTTGGATCGTCCAGGAAGCGCAGTTTCCATTTGGCGAACATCCAGTGCGGCACCCAACCGGTGACGGCAATGGATTCCTGCTTGTCTTCGGCACGGGTCAGTTCGGCGATCATCGCCGCGCCCGAGCTGGCTTGCAGCTTATAGTCCAGACCGTATTGCTTGATGGCTTCGTCGGTCTTGAGCATCACGCCTGAACCGGCATCGATGCCGACGATCTTGTTCTTGAAGGTCGTATCAGTCTTGAGGTCTTCGATGGATTTGGCCTTGACGTACTCCGGCACGATCAGGCCGATCTTCGCATCCTTGAAGTTGGGGCCGTAGTCGACCACCTTGTCTTTGTTCTTGGCCCAGTACTCACCGTGGGTCACAGGCAACCACGCAGAGAGCATGGCGTCGAGCTTGCCGGTGGCGACGCCCTGCCACATGATCCCGGTGGCGACGGCTTGCAGTTTCACGTCGTAACCGAGTTTTTCCTTGATCACCTCTGCCGCCACATGGGTAGTGGCAACGCTGTCGGACCAACCGTCCACATAGCCGATGCTCAGGGTTTTGCTGTCGGCGCTGGCCAGTGTGGAGCTCATCGCAACTACCAGAGTGGCAGCTGCGCCCAAGAGTCGTCGCATCTTCATAATACTTCCCCGAAAGTGCTGCGCCCGACGGATGCCGGGCGACATCAACCTGTGTTGTTTTAGGGTGCGCCGCGCGCCCTTCACGCGCATCGATCCGGATGTTGCGGCATCAGTGGAGTGCTGACCTTGCGATAATCAACCTGCCGGGGTGTTGGACCTGCTCTGTCAGCGACCTTGTACGAGCAAGAAACGACATCACATAGCCAGTAGGACGCTTTGTCTTACCTGACGTCAAAATCCCGCCCGAACTTTGCATGTCAAAATCATGCAGCCCACTGAAACGGGCTAAATCGGGGTAAGATGCGCGCCTTTGCTCCCCAGATAAGCTGACCATGCCCGCGACTGCCCGCTTTCCTGCCCTGCCCTACTTTTTCGCTTTGTTCCTCGGCTTGCTTGCCATCGTCGGCTATTGGTACGGCATCGGCCGGCCCGTGGTGCTGCCGGACGTCGCCAGCGCCACACACAAGATGCAGTGCGCGTCCTACACGCCCTTCGATAAAGACCAATCGCCCTTTGACCAGCCATTCAAGCTGCGCCCCGAGCGCATGGATGCCGACCTTGCGCTGCTGGCCACGCGCTTTGAATGCATCCGCACCTACACGATGTCCGGCCTGGAAGCGTTGCCGGACATGGCGCGTAAACACGGGCTGAAGTTAATGGCCGGCGCCTGGGTCAGCAGTGACCCGATTGCGACTGAAAAAGAAGTCGACGAACTGATTGCAGCCGCCAACGCCAACCCCGACGTGATCACCTCGGTGATCGTCGGCAACGAGGCCTTGTTGCGCAAGGAAGTCACGGCCAGGCAACTGGTCACGCTGATCCATAAAGTCAAAAGCCAGATCAAGCAGCCGGTCACCTATGCCGACGTCTGGGAATTCTGGCTGAAACATCCGGAAATCGCCCCGGCAGTGGACTTCCTGACCATTCACCTGCTGCCGTACTGGGAAGATGATCCTTCCGGCATCGACCAGGCTCTCAAGCATGTCGGTGATGTACGCCAGACCTTTGGCAACAAGTTCGCCCCTAAAGATGTACTGATCGGCGAAACCGGCTGGCCCAGCGAAGGCCGCCAGCGCGAAACGGCTGTGCCGAGCCGGGTCAACGAAGCCAGGTTCATGCGCGGTTTCGTGGCCATGGCCGAAGCCAATGGCTGGCGCTACAACTTGATCGAAGCCTTCGACCAGCCGTGGAAACGCGCCAGTGAAGGCGCCGTCGGGGGCTACTGGGGCTTGTTCGATGCCGATCGCCAGGACAAAGGCATCCTCGCCGGCCCGGTGAGCAATGTGCCGTACTGGCCGCTGTGGCTCGGCGTAGGTGGCCTCATCCTGCTGGGCAGCCTGACGCTGGGCGGGCGCGTTCGCAGCCCTCGCAGCGCCCTGGTGCTGCCATTGCTCGGTGCCGTCGCAGCCTGCTCCATCGGCACCTGGGCGGAACTGACCCGCGTGACCGCACGCTTCAATGATGAATGGGTATGGGCAGGCTTGCTGGTGGTGTTGAACCTGCTGGTGCTGGCCCACGCCGCCCTCGCCCTCAGCGCCCGTCAGGGCTGGCGTGGTCGAGCCTTCGACTGGCTTGAGCAGCGTGCCGGCTGGCTGATCGCAATCGCCGGGTTTGCAGGGGCGGTGATGATGCTGGCGCTGGTGTTCGACCCGCGTTATCGCAGCTTTCCGAGTGCGGCGCTGGTGCTGCCGGCCCTGGTGTATCTGGTACGCCCGGTGACCGGGCCACGCCGGGAGATTGCCCTGCTGGCCTTCATCATCGGAGCCGGCATTGCGCCGCAGCTGTACCGCGAAGGGGTGTTGAACCAGCAGGCTTGGGGTTGGGCGGTGGTCAGCGCGCTGATGGTTGCAGCTTTGTGGCGTTGCTTGCGGGTGCGCAAGGTCTGAAACCGCTATCGGGAGCAAGCCCCCTCCCACAGTTGAATGCATTTGCCTGAGGCAATGAAGTCCACTGTGGGAGGGGGCTTGCTCCCGATAAGGCCCTATCAGACGCCGCGCGGCTTGCGGACCAACCGCAGCCCGGCAATCACCACCGCAAATACCGCAAACGTCGTGTTGTACAACGCCAACGCCGGCAACCCGAACACCATCCCCAACACAGCCAGCCCCCACCCCGCGCGACCCGGCACAAAGAACGCCAGCACCGACGCCACCAACGCCGCCCAACCCAGCACCTTGAAGTGAATCATCAACCCCAGGTTGGAGCGCAACTGGCATTCCCAGCGGCTGGCTTCATCGACGCAAATACCCACCCACCGGCCATCCTCCATGAAACCGTAGCGAGCGCCATAACTGGCGGCCAACCATAACGGCAGGGCAATAAGCAGCAGGATCAGCGGCAAACGACGAGACATGGGGCACTCCGATAGACAAAAACGGCGCCCAGCTTAATGCTCCGACGCCCATTGGCAAGGTACAAACATACAATTAGTGTTCAGCAGGGCCTGGCAAAGTGTATCGTCTGGCTGCTACACCCCCGATTCCTACGTTATTTTCCGATATTTCGTGCCGTGTGATGGCACTTCGGCGACAGGGCGGTGGTCATAGCCTGCGATCTTCATTCAGCACGTTTCCTCTTAGGGATTAAGTCATGCTCCGTTCCTTGCGCTGTGCGGCCCTGTTGGGCAGCCTATTTTTGAGTGCGTCAGCACTGGCGGTCGATATCGACCAAGCCACCTATGGCTACCCTTTGACCAACCCGTTTGAAGCGACCATCGCGACGACACCGCCCGACCTGCGGCCAAAGCTGCCGAGCAACGATGAGATCAACCAGTCCGACTACAGCCTGACCATGCGCCCGGAGCGTGAGTTCAGCCTCCCGGACAACTTCTGGGCCGTCAAGAAGCTCACCTACCGTATCGCCAAGCAAGACCGCGCCGCGCCGCTGATCTTCCTGATTGCCGGCACCGGCGCACGGTATGACAGCAGCCTCAACGAATACCTGAAAAAGCTCTACTACCAGGCCGGCTACCACGTGGTGCAGCTCTCCTCGCCCACCAGCTTCGACTTCATCGCGGCCGCCTCGCGCTTCGCCACCCCGGGCATCACCCAGGAAGACGCCGAAGACATGTACCGGGTGATGCAAGCGGTGCGCGCGCAGAATGCGTCGCTGCCCGTCACTGACTACTACCTGTCCGGCTACAGCCTGGGCGCGCTGGACGCCGCATTCGTCAGCAAACTCGACGAAACCCGGCGCAGCTTCAACTTCAAGAAAGTGCTGTTGCTCAACCCGCCGGTCAACCTCTACACCTCGATCACCAACCTCGACAAACTGGTACAGACCGAGGTCAAGGGCATCAACAACACCACCACCTTCTATGAGCTGGTGCTGGGCAAGCTGACCCGCTACTTCCAGCAGAAGGGCTACATCGACCTCAACGACGCCCTGCTGTATGACTTCCAGCAATCCAAGCAACACCTGACCAACGAACAGATGGCCATGCTGATCGGCACCTCGTTCCGTTTCTCGGCGGCCGACATTGCGTTCACTTCGGACCTGATCAACCGCCGCGGCCTGATCACCCCGCCGAAATACCCCATCAGCGAAGGCACCAGCCTCACGCCCTTCCTCAGGCGTGCGCTGCAATGCGACTTCGATTGCTACCTGACCCAGCAGGTCATTCCGATGTGGCGCGCGCGCACCGACGGCGGCAGCCTGTTGCAACTGGTCGACCAGGTCAGCCTTTACGCCCTCAAGGACTACCTGCACAGCAGCCCGAAAATCGCGGTCATGCACAACGCTGACGACGTGATCCTCGGCCCTGGCGACCTCGGTTTCCTGCGTCAAACCTTCGGCGATCGCTTGACCGTCTACCCGCTGGGCGGCCACTGCGGCAACCTCAATTACCGCGTCAACGCCGACGCCATGCTGGAGTTCTTCCGTGGCTAAATATCTTTTGCTGCTCGCCGCCTTGATGTGCGCGGGCGTGGCCAACGCCGACAACAGCAAGGCCCACGAGCCGATCAAGGTTGACTCCGATGGCTTCAAGGAGCCGCTGTCCAAGCTCAAGTTCAACCCCGGCCTGGACCAGCGTGAGTTCGAACGTTCCTCGCTGACCGCGCTCAACGTCTACGACCCGCTGGAATCGTGGAACCGCCGCGTCTACCACTTCAACTACCGGTTTGACCAATGGGTGTTCCTGCCTGTGGTCGACGGTTATACCTACATCACCCCACGCTTCCTGCGTACCGGCGTGAGCAACTTCTTCAACAACCTGGGCGACGTGCCCAACCTGTTGAACAGCCTGCTGCAGCTCAAGGGCCACCGCTCCCTGGAAACCACCGGGCGCCTGCTGCTCAACACCACCATCGGCATCGCCGGCCTCTGGGACCCGGCCACCGCCATGGGCCTGCCACGCCAGAGCGAAGACTTCGGCCAGACCCTGGGCTTCTACGGCGTGCCCGGCGGCGCGTACCTGGTACTGCCGATCTTCGGCCCATCGAACCTGCGCGACACCACCGGCCTGATCGTCGACTACGGCGCCGAAACCGAGGTCAACTTCCTCAACGTGTCCAAGGTCAGCGAAAACCATCCGGAAATCTGGGCCCTGCGCGCAGTCGACAAGCGTTACCAGACCAGCTTCCGTTATGGGCAGATGAACTCGCCGTTCGAATACGAGAAGGTGCGGTACATCTATACGGAATCGCGCAAGTTGCAGATTGCCGAGTAACCTCCCGAGGGGCCTGTCGACCGTGGCGGGCCCCTTTTGATCTCGCCGTAAAACAGCCACTCGTCGAATGCCGCCCGCATCGGCCAATCCCGCCTTCGCTTCGTAACACTTCAGCAGTTGCACAGCCGCTAGCAAAACTGCTGCAAAAGCCATCACTTAGCCATCCTCGGTTGCATCGGGTGATCGCCGTCAAAAAAAAACCTCGCGCACTCACTTCCAAACGCTATAACTACGCAGGCCAAACAAGCGAATTGGTTGGCCTCGCTCATTGCCATTACTTGTCGTTACTTCTATAAATTCCCTACCTCTTTTCCAGGGGGTAACAGCTTCGAATAATCGAGGCACTTCAACGTCACTCAGAAATAATAAGCACGTTTCATCCGTGGTGAACTTTCGCGGCCGTTACGGACAGCCATCCGTGAGGGCATCGGACTAAAACAGTTAATCTCAGATTTCATAAGGAAATGATGAAATGAAAACGCTTACTTCAATGCCTCCTTACGTCAAAGATGTCCGCTTATTCTCCGAACAGTTGAAAGAAGCCAACAGTTTTTTTGACGACCCGGCACTCAAAGACATTCAACTCAAGGACAACGACAATCCCTACGCTGATAAGGATGGGCTCATTGAATTTATCATCGGCAACGAACTGGTCAATGACCCGGAGGTGATGAAAAAAATCTCCGAGCTGAAAGAGTACCTGATCGGCATGACGTCCGTCGTTACCAACTATGTGCAGCGCAAGGCCGCCGCCGAAGGGGAGCAGTATAAAACCGATGTGAAACTGTGGAGCCTTGCGCTGTCAAAACTGCCGTTGATGGGTCCTAGTAAAATCGATGAGCAAACCTATTCGCGGCATATTCGCGGGGTCAGTATTGCCACTGACTTTGTCAACTTCATATTGGACATCGTCGCATCGCAAGGAAGCACCGCCCTGGACAGTTTTCAGAAGTTCCTGGCCAAACAAGGTGACGCCCTGCGCTTTGGTGTTGAAAAAAACAAGGACTTCTATAGAACCATTACGGTGGGTGTTTCCGTCGAAGTCTTCAAGATCGGCAACACCATCATGTACATTCCGAAAATCAAACAGTACCGCGTTAATTTCGACAGAAGCAACTCGAAGTTTTCGTCCGCGTGTGCCAGCGCCGAGTTCGTCGATATCAACTTTGCGTACCAATATGGTGCCAATGTCTTTGACTATGAAGCACTGAAGGATCCTGCCATCAAAAAAGACTTTGATGACTTCCTGCGCAAACAACGCAAATCACAAATTGAAGACGCTACTACGTTCTTCGACGATGATTTCCCTGTAAAAAAACCGACATCCGACCAGGTCAGCAAAGCCGGTTAGTTACTCCTGACGCGCCATGACACAGAAGCGACCAGTGAGGGGCCAGCCCTCATTGGTCGCCTTATCTGCTCGTTCAGTGTTACCACCCGCCTCCCGGCAGCCGAACGGTTGTGGGAACACTGAGCACCTTGCTTAAACTCGTGGAGCAACCACTCGACCACATCGCCCGTATACTGCAGCGCAGTCAGCGCAAACGCCCAGCGTGCAGGGGCGCGGCGAGTTTCTTGAGCCCTGCGCAAGGCCGGTGCTACCATGCCCGACCGCCTGTCTTGGCAAGGAATCAACTGGTTTATGAGCAGCATTCGCGAGCGCAACAAAGAAAAGATCCTGCGGGCGGCCAGCGAGGAGTTCGCCGACAAAGGCTTCGCCGCGACCAAAACCAGTGACATCGCCGCCAAGGCCGGGCTGCCCAAGCCCAACGTCTATTACTACTTCAAGTCCAAGGACAACCTCTACCGCGAGGTGCTCGAAAGCATTATCGAGCCGATCCTGGCCGCTTCCACGCCGTTCAATCCGCAGGGTGCCCCCAAGGAAGTGTTGAGCAATTACATCCGCTCGAAAATCCGCATCTCCCGCGACCTGCCCTTTGCCTCCAAAGTGTTCGCCAGCGAAATCATGCACGGCGCCCCGCACCTCAGTGCCGACCAGGTCGAGCAACTTAATGCCCAGGCCAAGCACAATATCGATTGCATCCAGAGCTGGGTGGAACGCGGCCTGATCGCAGCCATCGACCCCCATCATCTGATGTTCAGCATCTGGGCGGCGACGCAGACCTATGCGGACTTCGACTGGCAGATCTCGGCAGTGACCGGCAAGGCCAAGCTGGATGAAGCCGATTATGAGGCAGCGGCGCAGACGATTATCCGGTTAGTGCTCAAGGGCTGTGAGCTGGACTGATACACCGAGTGGCCTGTGCCCATCGGGAGCAAGCCCCCTCCCACATTTGACGGCGCACACCGTCAAAATTGTGGGAGGGGGCTTGCTCCCGATGGGGCCCTCAAGTCAGGCTGACACGCCCGCATCCGCCCACAACCCCAGCCCCTCGATCGCCGTGATCGCACACTGCTCGTCAATATCCGACGTATCCCCACTGATCCCGATCGCCCCCAGCACCAGCCCTGCCTGATCCCGGATCAACACGCCACCCGGCGCGGGTACCACGCTGCCCTGCCCCAGGCTGTTCAATGCCGCAATAAACGCCGGGCGCTGCTGGGCGTCCAGTGCCAACAAGCGAGACCCCTTGCCCAGTGCAATCGCACCCCAGGCCTTGCCGATGGCGATCTGTGGGCGCAGTAGGCTGGCGCCGTCTTCGCGCTGCAAGGTGATCAAGTGCCCGCCGCTGTCGAGCACCGCAATGGTCAGCGGAGCGGCCGAAATCGTGCGGCCTGCGGTAAGGGCCTGCCCGGCCAATTGGGTGGCGAGTTTCAAGGTTAAAGCGCTCATGGTGCCGTCCTTCTTTTGTTATTGGAAATACGGTGGAGGTCTGCTTGATCAGATGCTCGATCAAACAAATAGAACACAATGAAATAATTTTTTGTATACAATATTTGCAGACAAAGTCTCCACATATCGGAAAAACCCCTTCCGACGAGCGTAAAGGCTGGTTCATGAAATGCATTGACCTGCGCCTCTCGCCGTGAATACACTTTGACTACTCACCACTTGTATACAATTACAAAACGCAAGAGGCACCAAAACCATGAGCAAAATGAGAGCAATCGAAGCCGCCGTTCTGGTGATGCGTCGTGAAGGCGTCAACACCGCCTTTGGTATCCCGGGTGCTGCGATCAACCCGTTGTATTCGGCCTTGCAGAAGGTCGGTGGCATCGATCACGTCCTCGCTCGCCACGTTGAAGGTGCCTCGCACATGGCCGAGGGCTACACCCGCACCAAGACCGGGAATATCGGCGTGTGCATCGGCACATCGGGGCCGGCGGGTACCGACATGGTCACCGGCCTGTACAGCGCCTCGGCCGACTCGATCCCCATTCTCTGCATCACCGGCCAGGCACCCCGCGCCCGCCTGCACAAGGAAGACTTCCAGGCCGTCGACATCACCAGCATCGTCAAGCCGGTGACCAAGTGGGCTACCACCGTGCTGGAGCCCGGCCAAGTGCCCTATGCGTTCCAGAAAGCCTTTTATGAAATGCGCTCCGGCCGCCCCGGCCCGGTGCTGATCGACCTGCCGTTCGACGTGCAGATGGCCGAGATCGAATTCGACATCGACGCCTACCAGCCATTGCCCCTGGCCAAACCCTTGGCCACCCGCGTGCAAGTGGAGAAAGCCTTGGCACTGCTGGACCAGGCCGAACGTCCACTGCTGGTCAGCGGCGGCGGCGTGATCAACGCCGACGCCAGCGAACTGCTGGTGGAGTTCGCCGAGCTGACGGGTATTCCCGTCATCCCTACCCTGATGGGCTGGGGCACCATTGCCGATGACCACCCGCTGATGGCCGGCATGGTTGGTCTGCAAACCTCGCACCGTTATGGCAACGCCACCCTGCTCAAGTCGGACGTGGTGCTGGGCATCGGCAACCGCTGGGCCAACCGTCATACCGGTTCGGTGGATGTCTACACCGAAGGTCGCCGGTTCATTCACGTCGACATCGAACCGACGCAGATCGGCCGCGTGTTCACCCCGGACCTGGGTATCGTCTCCGACGCGGGCAGCGCACTGACGATGTTCATTGAAGTGGCGCGCGAGTGGAAAGCCGCCGGCAAGCTCAAGGACCGCAGCGCCTGGTTGCATGCCTGCCAGCAGCGCAAAGCCACCCTGCAGCGCAAGACCCACTTCGACAACGTGCCGGTCAAGCCGCAGCGGGTGTACGAAGAAATGAACCAGGTGTTCGGCAAAGACACCTGCTACGTCAGTACCATCGGCCTGTCGCAGATTGCCGGCGCGCAATTCCTGCACGTCTACAAACCCCGCCACTGGATCAACTGCGGTCAGGCCGGCCCCTTGGGCTGGACCATCCCGGCCGCGCTCGGCGTGGTCAAGGCGGACCCGAGCCGCAAGGTCGTGGCGCTGTCGGGCGACTATGACTTCCAGTTCATGATCGAAGAGTTGGCGGTGGGCGCGCAGTTCAAGCTGCCGTACATCCACGTGGTGGTGAACAACTCCTACCTCGGCTTGATCCGCCAGGCCCAGCGCGGTTTTGAAATGGACTACTGCGTGCAGTTGTCTTTCGACAACCTCAACGCGCCTGAACTCAATGGCTATGGCGTGGACCACGTGGCTGTCGCCGAGGGCCTGGGTTGCAAGGCACTGCGTGTGTTCGAACCCAGCCAGATCGCGCCGGCGTTGCGCCAGGCCGAGCAAATGGTCGAAGAATTCAAGGTGCCGGTGATCGTTGAGATTATTCTGGAGCGGGTGACCAATATTTCCATGGGCACCGAGATCAACGCCGTCAACGAATTCGAAGATCTGGCCCTGGTCGGCAACGATGCGCCGACCGCCATTTCCCTGCTCGATTAAGGAGAACCTTATGCCGCGTTTTGCTGCCAACCTGTCCATGCTGTTTACCGAGCAGGACTTTCTTGCCCGCTTCAAAGCGGCCGCCGACGCCGGTTTCCAGGGGGTCGAGTACCTGTTTCCGTACGAGTTCAGCTCGGCCGAAATCAAGGCGCAACTCGACGCCCATGGCCTGGCCCAAGTGCTGTTCAACCTGCCGGCCGGTGACTGGGCCAAGGGTGAGCGTGGCCTGGCCTGTCATCCGGACCGGGTCGAGGAGTTCCGCGCTGGGGTCAAGCTGGCCATCGCCTATGCCCAGGTGCTGGGCAATACCCAAATCAACTGTCTGGCGGGCATCCGGCCTGCCGGGGTAGATGATCAAACCCTGGAAACCACCTTCGTCGCCAACCTCAAGTATGCCGCCGACAAGCTGCAAGCGGCGGGCATCAAGCTGGTGATGGAGATGATCAATACCCGCGACATCCCAGGCTTCTACCTGAACAACACCGCCCAGGCCCTGTCGGTCCGCGAGCAAGTGGGCAGTGACAATCTGTTCCTGCAATACGACATCTACCACATGCAAATCATGGAGGGCGACCTGGCCCGAACCCTGGCGGCGCATCTGCAAGCGATCAATCACATCCAGCTGGCGGATAACCCCGGGCGCAATGAGCCGGGCACGGGGGAGATCAACTACCGCTTCCTGTTCGAACACTTGGACCGCATCGGTTACACGGGCTGGGTCGGCTGCGAATACAAGCCGCTGACCACCACCGAAGCGGGTTTGGGCTGGTTGAAAACCCACAACGCCATCTAATAAAAAGAGGATTGCTTCATGGCTAAGATCGGATTTATCGGCACCGGCATCATGGGCCAACCCATGGCCGCCAACCTGCAGAAAGCAGGTCACCAACTGTTTCTTTCCGAACACCACGGCAAGGCCCCGGCCGAGTTGATCGCAGCCGGCGCCGTGGCGTTGGCCAACCCGCAGCAGGTTGCCCAGGAAGCCGAGTTCATCATCGTGATGGTGCCCGACACCCCGCAGGTCGATGACGTACTGTTTCGCAAAGACGGCGTCGCCGCAGGCTTGTCACCGAACAAAGTGGTGATCGACATGAGTTCGATCTCCCCTACCGCGACCAAAGCCTTCGCCGCGAAGATCAACGAGACTGGCGCGCAATACCTGGATGCGCCGGTGTCCGGTGGTGAAGTCGGCGCAAAAGCCGGCACCCTGAGCATCATGGTCGGCGGCGAGCCGCAGACGTTTGAACGCGCACTGCCGTTGTTCCAGAGCATGGGCAAGAACATCACCCTGGTGGGCGGCAATGGCGATGGCCAGACAGCCAAGGTCGCCAACCAGATCATCGTCGCCCTGAACATCCAGGCCGTGGCCGAAGCGCTGTTGTTCGCATCGAAAAACGGCGCCGACCCCGCCAAGGTGCGTGAAGCGCTGATGGGCGGCTTTGCCTCGTCGAAGATCCTGGAAGTGCATGGCGAACGCATGATCAAGGGTACCTTCGATCCTGGTTTCCGTATCAACCTGCACCAGAAGGACCTGAACCTGGCCCTGGCGGGTGCCAAAGAGCTGGGGATCAACCTGCCGAACACCGCCGGCACCCAACAGGTATTCAGTACGTGCGCGGCGATTGGTGGCGGCAACTGGGACCATTCGGCGCTGATCAAGGGCCTGGAGCATATGGCGAATTTCTCGATTCGCGATCAGTAAATCCTGACCTGGAATGCGATCAAACTGTGGGAGGGGGCCTGTAGTGAGCGGGCTTGCCCCGCGCTGGGTGGCGCAGCCGCCCCAAACCCAGGCACCTCGGTCCTCCTGAAATACCGCGGCGTCTTTGTTGGGGCGGCTTTGCCACCCAGCGCGGGGCAAGCCCGCTCACTACAGAGTTTGGTCGAGGCCCCCTCCCACAGATTGATCGCATTTCAAGCTTGAAATGGTTGCACCTCTAATAACAAAAATTCCCGGGAGCCCGCTTATGTCGGTCGATCCGCAACACCTGCTTCGCGAGCTGTTTGCCACAGCCATCGAGGCCGCCCACCCCCGGCAAGTCCTGGAACCTTATCTGCCCGCCGACCGCAGCGGCCGGGTGATCGTGATCGGCGCCGGCAAAGCCGCGGCAGCCATGGCCTTGGTCGTCGAGAACTGCTGGCAGGGCGAAGTCACCGGCCTTGTGGTCACCCGCTACGGCCACGGCGCGCCGTGCAAGAAAATCGAAGTGGTCGAAGCTGCCCACCCCGTGCCCGATGCAGCGGGCCTGGCCGTGGCACAGCGTGTGCTGGGGCTGATCAGCGACCTGGGCGAAGACGACCGGGTGATCTTCCTGCTCTCCGGCGGCGGCTCTGCCTTGCTCGCCCTGCCCGCCGAAGGCATCACCCTGGCCGACAAGCAAGCCATCAACAAAGCCCTGCTCAAATCCGGCGCCACCATTGGCGAGATGAATTGCGTACGCAAGCACCTCTCAGCCATCAAAGGCGGCCGATTGGCGAAAGCGGCCTGGCCCGCGACGGTCTACACCTATGCGATTTCCGATGTGCCCGGCGACCAGGCCACGGTGATCGCCTCCGGCCCCACGGTGGGTGACCCCAGCACGTCGCAACAGGCCCTGGCGATCCTCAAGCGCTACGGCATCGACGCCCCCGCTTCGGTGCGCAACTGGTTGCAGGACCCGGCCTCGGAAACCGTCAAACCCGGCGACCCGGTGCTCGCGCGCAGCCACTTCCAATTGATCGCACGCCCCCAGCAATCCCTCGAAGCCGTGGCGGTCAAAGTCCGCCAAGCGGGGTTCAGCCCGCTGATCCTCGGTGACCTGGAAGGCGAAGCCCGCGACGTGGCCAAGGTACACGCCGGTATCGCCCGGCAGATCGTGCAACATGGCCAGCCGTTGGCCGCGCCGTGCGTGATCCTCTCCGGCGGTGAAACCACCGTCACCGTGCGCGGCAATGGCCGTGGCGGGCGCAATGCCGAATTCCTGCTGAGCCTCACCGACAGCCTCAAGGGCCTGCCCGGCGTGTACGCCCTGGCCGGCGACACGGATGGCATCGACGGCTCGGAAGACAATGCCGGCGCGATCATGACCCCCACCAGCTACGCCCGCGCCGAAGCCCTGGGCCTGTCGGCCAGCGACGAGCTGGACAACAACAATGGCTACGGCTATTTCGCCGCGCTCGACGGTCTGCTCGTCACCGAGCCGACCCGTACCAACGTCAATGACTTGCGCGCCATCCTGATCCTTGAGACTGCCCACCATGACGCCTGACAAGAAGGTCAAAATCCTCGCCACCCTGGGGCCGGCCACCGACGGTATCGACGATATCCGCGAACTGGTGGAAGCCGGAGTAAACATCTTCCGCCTCAACTTCAGCCACGGTGAGCACGCCGATCACGCCCAGCGCTACCAGTGGATTCGCCAGGTGGAGCGCCAGTTGAATTACCCGCTGGGCATTCTCATGGACCTGCAGGGGCCAAAGTTGCGGGTCGGACGTTTTGCCGAGGGCAAGGTGCAACTGGTGCGCGGCCAGGCCCTGCGCCTGGACCTGGACCCGACGCCGGGCGACCAATGCCGGGTCAACCTGCCTCACCCGGAAATCATCGCAGCGCTGGAGCCGGGCATGGACCTGCTGCTGGACGACGGCAAGCTGCGCCTGCGGGTCATCACCAAGCACGCCGACGCCATCGACACGACCGTGCTCAATGGTGGCGAGTTGTCCGACCGCAAAGGCGTGAACGTCCCACAAGCCTTGCTGGAACTCAGCCCGCTGACCGCCAAGGACCGCCGCGACCTGAGCTTCGGCCTGGAGCTGGGCGTGGACTGGGTGGCGCTGTCCTTCGTGCAACGCCCTGAAGACATCCGCGAAGCCCGCGAACTGATCGGCGACAAGGCGTTCCTGATGGCCAAGATCGAAAAACCGTCGGCCGTGCAGCGCCTGGCGGAAATCGCCGAATTGAGCGACGCGATCATGGTGGCCAGGGGCGACCTGGGGGTGGAAGTGCCGGCCGAGAGCGTGCCGCACATTCAGAAAGACATCATCCGTACCTGCCGCCAGTTGGGTAAACCGGTGGTGGTGGCCACGCAGATGCTCGAATCCATGCGCTTCTCGCCTGCGCCCACGCGCGCCGAAGTCACGGACGTAGCCAATGCGGTGGCTGAAGGGGCGGATGCGGTGATGCTGTCGGCGGAAACCGCCTCGGGCGATTACCCGCTGGAGGCCGTGCAGATGATGAGCAAGATCATCCGCCAGGTGGAAAACGGCCCGGACTACCAGACGCAACTGGACGTCAACCGACCCAAGGCGCAGGCCACGGTGTCCGACGCGATCAGCTGCGCCATCCGGCGCATCAGCAGCATCCTGCCGGTGGCGGTGCTGGTGAACTACAGCGAGTCGGGCAACTCCAGCCTGCGTGCGGCGCGGGAACGCCCGGTGGCGCCGATTCTCAACCTCACGCCGAACCTGGCCACGGCGCGGCGTTTGAGCGTGGCGTGGGGCGTGCATTCAGTGGTCAATGACCGGCTGCGGCAGGTGGATGAGGTGTGCTCCACGGCGCTGGAGATCGCCCAGGCCCAGGGGATGGCGCAGCGTGGGGATACGTTGGTCATTACAGCGGGGGTGCCGTTCGGGCAGTTGGGGTCGACCAATTCCTTGCGGATTGAGACGTTGATTTAGCGCCTGTCAGGGCCTCATCGGGAGCAAGTCGAATCGTCGCACCGCCCCTCCCACATTTAACTGCGTTCACCGGTCCAAATGTGTGAACACCATCAAGTGTGGGAGGGGCGGTGCGACGATTCGACTTGCTCCCGATTAGGGGCACCCCAATCCAACTGACTGACCACCATGCACAACCCAACCTGCCCCGACTGGGCCGAAGCCCTGCTCAACGGTTTCAGCCAGATCTTCCTGCAACGCCACCCGCTATGCGGCCTGCTGTGCCTGCTGGCCATTCTGATCGGCGCTCCGGCGCTGTTCGGCGGGGCGCTGCTGGGCGGTGTGGCGGGATTGCTGACCGCCCAGCGCCGAGGGTATCCGAAGGCTGAGCGGCAGGCCGGCCTCTATAGCTATAACGGCGTGCTGCTGGGGTTGTTGATCAGCCAGCACTGCGCCTGGTCGGCGTTACTGCCGCCACTGATCCTGGCGTGCGGCGGCTTGAGTGCGATCCTCACACGGCAATGGCTGCAACATGCCACCCATGCGCAAGCCTTGCCCGCCTACACCGCGCCATTTGTCGGCCTTGGCTGGTTGCTGCTGGGCACGGTGCCTGATAGCCCCACCGCCCTGAGCGAACCCGATGCAGTGGCCTTGCTCACCGCCCCCTTTACGGGGCTCGCGCAAGTCCTGTTGCTCGATCAACCGCTGACCGGCGCGTTGATTGCCCTGGGCCTGCTGCTGGCCAACCGCAGCGCCGCGTTATGGGCGTTGATCGGCGCCGGTAGCGGCGTTTGGGTCGGCTGGCTGCTGGATGACCCCACCGGCGCCCTGCTCGGCCTGCACAGCTACAACCCGGCACTCGCCGCCCTGGCGCTGAGCCAGGCCCATCGGCGCCCCTGGCTGCCGCTGCTCGGTATCCTGCTGGCGATTGCACTCACACCGGGTTTTGCCGCGCTGCACCTGCCGGCGCTGACCGCGCCGTTTATCCTCGCGTGCTGGCTGGTGCGCGCCAGTTGCCGGGTACTGCAGAAAACCCGCATGGACAGCCCCTTCGAATCCTCCTAGGCTGGCGCGATATTCGATTCAGGCGACTTCCATGGACAGCAACAACTGGCGTCAACGGCTGTATGTAATGGTGTTTCAGAGCGACACCGCGGCCGGGCGACGCTTCGACAGCACCCTGCTCTTGATCATCCTTGCCAGCCTGGTGATCGTGATCCTCGACAGTATCCAGGCGGTGCACGATAACTATGCCGACCTGCTGGCCTACATCGAATGGGGTTTCACCATCATCTTCGCCATCGAGTACGGGCTGCGCCTGTATTGCTCGCCCAAGCCGCTGCGCTATGCCTTCAGCTTCTACGGGTTGGTGGACTTGCTGGCCATCGTGCCGGGCATTCTGGCGCTGTACTACAGCGACGCCCAATACCTGCTGATCATCCGCATTATCCGCATGCTGCGTATCTTCCGGGTGCTCAAGCTGGGCCCCTACCTCAAGCAGGCCAACTACCTGATGTCGGCGCTGCGGGGCAGCAAGCAGAAGATCGTGGTGTTCCTGGTCAGCGTGTGCACCCTGGTCACGGTGTTCGGCACCCTGATGTACGTGATCGAAGGCCCGGAGCACGGGTTTACCAGTATTCCCAAGGGCATTTACTGGGCGATCGTGACCCTGACCACCGTCGGCTTTGGCGATATCGTGCCCAAGACCCCATTGGGCCAAGTGATTTCGTCGCTGGTGATGATCACCGGTTACTCGATCATCGCCGTGCCGACCGGAATCTTCACCGCGGAACTGGCCAACGCCATGCGTGGCGAGCAACTGCAAACGGATTGCCCGGTGTGCAAGAAAAACAGCCACGAAGCCAATGCCGCATTTTGCTCCCGATGCGGTAATGCACTGTTTAAGAAAGTGGAATAAGCAAAGTTCGTTTTAATCTTTAAGCGACTATGCGCCCCCGGCTATAGTCGCTGGCAAATTGCCGCCCCCCTCTTCTCCCGAACAACAAGGAATGAGCAGTGAAAAAAATCCTCAGCGCGTCTCTACTGGCCGCCGGCCTGGCCCTGGCCGGTGCCGTCCAAGCCGCACCGGTCACCCTGCTCAACGTCTCCTACGACGTGATGCGTGATTTCTACAAGGACTACAACGCGGCCTTCCAGAAGCACTGGGAAGCCGAGCACCCGAACGACAAGCTCACCTTGCAGATGTCCTTCGGTGGGTCGAGCAAACAGGCGCGCTCGGTCATCGACGGCCTGCCGGCTGACGTGATCACCATGAACATGGCCACCGACATCAATGCCCTGGTCGACAACGGCCAACTGGTGCCCGACAACTGGGTCACCCGCCTGCCGAACAACAGCGCACCGTTTACCTCGGCCACGGTGTTTATCGTGCGCAAAGGCAACCCCAAGGCCCTGAAAGACTGGCCGGACCTGCTCAAGGATGGCGTGCAGGTGATCGTGCCCAACCCGAAAACCTCGGGTAACGGGCGCTATACCTACCTGTCGGCCTGGGGTTATGTGCTCAAGAACGGCGGCGACGAAAACAAGGCCAAGGCGTTTGTCGGCAAGCTGTTCAAACAAGCACCGGTACTGGATACCGGTGGCCGCGCCGCCACCACTACGTTCATGACCAACCAGATCGGCGACGTGCTGGTGACCTTTGAGAACGAAGCAGAAATGATCGCCCGTGAATTCGGGCGTGATCAATTCGAAGTGATCTACCCGAGTGTCTCCGCCGAAGCCGAACCACCCGTGTCGGTGGTCGACAAGGTGGTCGAAAAGAAAGGCACCCGCGCGGCCGCCGAGGACTACCTGAAATACCTGTGGTCGCCGCAAGGCCAGGAAATCGCCGCCAACAACTACCTGCGCCCGCGTGATCCGGCGGTACTGGCCAAGTACACCGACCGTTTCCCGAAGGTCGACTTCCTGTCGGTGGAAAAGACCTTTGGTGACTGGCGCACGGTGCAGAAGACCCACTTCAATGATGGTGGCGTGTTTGACCAGATCTACTCTGGCCAATAACCCTTTCAGATAAACCTGGTAAAAGTGTGGGAGGGGCGGTGCGACGATTCGACTTGCTCCCGATAGCAGAGTGTCAGTCAATGAATGAGTTGACTGATACACCGCTATCGGGAGCAAGCCCCCTCCCACACTGGGTTTTGTGACTGGCTGTTACATGGGCGGCGTTACGCCGTCCTTGCCGGCTGAGATGGCTTGAGCGGTGATCGTTCCATCCGGCCCTTTCGCCGCAAACAGCACCACCTTCACCCCGGCCTTGAGCAGACTGCGATCCCCCGGCTCCAGGTTGACGATGGGCACACCCTCCGGCACTACGATCTTCTGCTCGCCACCCTTGTATTTGACGGTCAGGGTGCGCCCGTTACTGACCACCAGATCACCGACGGTGCCGTTGGTCATGCTGCTGCCTTCCTTCAAGTCAAATGCACGGTGCCCGTCGCCGGTGCCGGCCATGGCTGGCGGGAACACGTGCACTTCGAGCGCCGTGAGGGTGCCGTCGGCATTCGGCATTGCGGCCGAGCCGATATAGCTGCCGGGCTTGATTTCATCGATCCTGGCCAGCGTGACGGCGCGCACCTGGGTGGCTTGGGTAAGGTTGACGGTGACCTCTTCACCGCTGTTGGCCTTGACCTGCAGCGCGTCACCGTCGACCGCCGTAATCTCGCCGCGAACCCCGACACGCGGAGCCTCGGCAGCGTGGGCCAAGCCCACGGCCATGGCGGCGGCGAGGGTCGAAGCCATGAGCATCTTGTTCAACGTGATCTTCATCGCAAGAGTTTCCTGTTTCAGCCTTTGTGCCTGAATGTATCATCACCCTCGGCGCAGAAAATTAACGATTCAGTCATCAATGCCGCGCATGAGTGATATCACTGCCAGCGGCCTACCCCGGCGGCGGTGTTGCCTTTAGGCTTGCGCCACTTTCCTACGCTTTTATGAGAACACCATGAACGCTACTTCCCACACTGCGAGCACGATGACCCGGAGCATGGTGATGCTGTTCGCATTTTGCTGCGGCGCCATCGTTGCCAACATCTACTACGCACAACCGATCATCGAGCTGATTGCACCGGATATCGGCCTGACCCCGGCGATGGCCAGCCTGATCGTGTCCCTGACGCAGATCGGCTACGCCCTCGGCCTGTTCTTCCTCGTACCGCTGGGTGATCTGCTGGAAAACCGCAAGCTGATGATCACCACGACCGTCGTGGCCATCGCCAGCCTGCTGGGCGCAGCGTTTACCGAACAGCCGAACCTGTTCCTGCTGGTGTCGTTGCTGATCGGTTTCAGTTCGGTCTCGGTGCAGATCCTGATCCCGCTGGCCGCGCACCTGGCGCCCGCCGAGTCCCGTGGACGTGTGGTCGGCAGCATCATGGGCGGCCTGTTGCTCGGTATCCTGCTGTCACGCCCGGTGTCCAGTGTGGTGGCCGACCATTTCGGCTGGCGTGCGATGTTCATGGCCGCCGCCGCGCTGATGGCGTTTATCAGTGTGGTGCTGCTGCTGACCATCCCCAAGCGCCAACCCGACCACAGTGCCAGTTATGGCCAGTTGTTGCGCTCCCTCGGCACCCTGGTGCGTGAGCAACCGCTGCTGCGCCAGCGCGCGTTCTATCAGGCCTGCCTGTTCGCCACCTTCAGCCTGTTCTGGACCGCCGCCCCATTGGAACTGGCGCGCAACCACGGCCTGAGCCAAAGCGAAATCGCGCTGTTTGCCCTGGTGGGCGCCCTGGGCGCTGTTGCCGCGCCCATCGCCGGTCGCCTGGCCGATGCCGGCCACACCCACCGCGCCTCGTTGCTGGCGATGTTGTTCGCGGCGCTGAGCTTCCTGCCGGCCTTCGTACACCCGCTGTACAGCGTCATCGGCCTGGCCGTCACCGGCGTGGTCCTGGACTTCTGCGTGCAGATGAACATGGTCCTCGGCCAACGCGCCATCTACGCCCTCGACGCCAAAAGCCGCAGCCGCCTCAACGCGCTGTACATGACCAGCATCTTCATCGGCGGCGCCTTCGGCTCGGCGATTGCCAGCAGCGTGTATGAACAGGGCGGTTGGTTGGGGGTGATGCTGGTAGGCAGTGCCTTCCCGCTGGTGGCGTTGTTGCGGTTCCTGAGTGCGGCACGTGGCGTCTCGGTGGCCACCGCCTGATCGATCTTCTATCCGTCGGAATATTGTTTCAAATGCACAAAAGGGCAGGACTTGATCAATCACCGATCAGTCCTGCCCAGCTTTAACGAATGCCACGGCGATCATTGAAAATACGCCGCATGCCCCTTAGAGATAGCCATCCTCCTTGATATTCAGCCCAATGACATCTTCCGGGCTGATCATTCGTGTGCTTTTGATCAGGAAGTCCGTCTTGCCGTCACCATCCAGGTCTATTGCCAGCAGGTAGCGCCCCGATTGCGGATTGAACTTGATGAGGGTGTCACCCGCTTGACCGGTGTAGGCATTCACGAAGTTAAAGGCAACCTTGCCGTCGATGGCCATCTGCGACAGATCGATCTTGTCCTGGCCGGTGTTGAAGTCCAGCAATAAATCGGCTTGGGTGCGTGTCGAGTCCGCGAAGGCATTGAACTTGAAGGTGTTCCACCCGCCCCCGCCGACCAAGGTGTCCGCTCCCGCGCCCCCGGTCAGCACGTTGTCCGCACCATTCCCCACGATCCGGTCGTTACCACGGCCCCCAATGGCATTTTCGATCACCGTGTTCTCAGCGATCCTGACGTTTTCCCTCAATCCCCCCACGTTGGACCGTGAACCGCCCCGCAAGTCGATCGACTGATCCTGCTCGAAACCGGAAAAATCAAATGTATCCACTCCTCGGTCGTCCCAGACGGTGAAGTCTGGTTTGTCGGAGGCGGACGTGAGGGTCATTTCCGGTTTACCCGTGTTGGAGTTGAAACCGTAGATGGTGTCATCCGACAGGGTTTTAACTCCAGGTTTCGCGTCATCGGTGGGTTTGGTTTCGCCTTTAGGCTTCACATCACCAGCGGGTTTGGTTTCGCCTTTAGGCTTCACATCACCGGCAGGTTTGGTTTCATCTTTAGGCTTCGCGTCACCGGCAGGTTTGGTTTCGCCTTTAGGCTTCACATCACCAGCGGGTTTGGTTTCGCCTTTAGGCTTCGCGTCACCGGCAGGTTTGGTTTCATCTTTAGGCTTCGCGTCACCGGCAGGTTTGGTTTCATCTTTAGGCTTCACATCACCGACGGGCTTGGGTTCACCTTTAGGCTTCGCATCACCGACGGGCTCGGGTTCACCTTTAGGCTTCGCATCACCGACGGGCTTGGGTTCACCTTTAGGCTTCGCATCACCGACGGGCTTGGGTTCACCTTTAGGCTTCGCATCACCGACGGGCTTGGGTTCACCTTTAGGCTTCGCATCACCGACGGGCTCGGGTTCACCTTTAGGCTTCGCATCAGCAGGTTTCGTTTCACCCTGAGGCTTGGGTTCTGGAGTTGGCCGAGGTTCATCTCCCTGAGGCATAGGCTCACAGCTGGCAGTGGCTACGTTACCGCTGAAGCCGATGATGGCCGCGAAAGATAAGTTGCTCAAGGCTGTTTCTCCAGGCTGCAATAACTTGGAGGGCACACCGACATTCGGGTTTGATCCATAAAGGCGCTGAAGACTGGAAAACCCATTTGTCACCGACATAGACAAACCGAGCAACGGAGACCGCGTAGAGGTCTGTTTTTCAATAAGCGAGTGCTCGTATGGGTTATGTACAATGGGTAACAGCTGAGGAGCCACATTGGTGGATGCATGGAAATTTACAACGGGTGCATTCATATTAATCATAATTACTTTTCTCTTTAAGTTAAAAAAAAACAACGGCCCAACACTTCGCAACAGTAGAACTTACGAATTATTAAATAGTTACTTTCGAGCCATAGCTCACACACCAAGGCGATTAATGCACCACCTTAATTTTCTGAGCGATGCCAAAAGACCATTCTCATCACACTGGATTTAGACTGATCAAGCGATCAGCGAGAGGATCAACTATTCAAGCAACACAACTTACTTAAATATATTTCACACATTTTTATTATTTAATGGATCGATTTGCCATGCCCGCGCCGTAAATGCAGCGCTATCAAAGGCCGACATCAGCGTCGATCGATGCTCCGCAGATTTGGCATGGAATCTATGTGCGTCATTCAGGCCCCCAGGGCCCACCTGCGGCCCGCAAAGATCCGCTGGAGGTCGTGGACGCGGGTCTGTCTTCGGCTCGCAGACATCCGGACGTGGAGCTGGCTTGGGCTCCTTCGGCACAGGGCATGGCTCCGGCCTGGGCTCCTTCGGCACAGGGCATGGCTCCGGCCTGGGCTCTTTCGGCACAGGGCATGGCTCCGGCCTGGGTTCCTTCGGCACAGGACGTGGCTCCGGCCTGGGTTCCTTCGGCACAGGGCATGGCTCCGGCCTGGGTTCCTTCGGCACAGGACGTGGCTCCGGCCTGGGCTCCTGCGGCACAGGACGTGGCTCCGGCCTGGGCTCCTTCGGCACGGGCGAGGGTGCCGGATTTTCGCCATTCGCCTGGACATCCCCCGCCTTCATCTGGCCAATGCTATTTATCAACAGATCCGCCTTGCCGTTGCCCGTCAGGTCCAATGCCAGGCTTCCCTCGCGACTACCCGCGTCGTACCTGAGCACGACTTGACCCGGTTGACCGGTTAAATGATCGACGAACTTGACCGCTTTGATACCTGTAGCTTTCAGGACCGCAGAGAGATCAATCGTATCTGCGCCACTTTCAAAATCCAGAATGACATCGGGGTTGTCCGGGGTGGAGTCACTTGCCCGGTCATAGACAAAAGTGTCGCCCCCACCACCGCCTTGCAGACGATCTGCGCCGCCGCCGCCTTTGAGGCGGTTAGCCACCTGATTGCCCAGCAGCGTGTCATTTCCCTTGCCGCCCAGGGCATTTTCCACCACGACACCCTTGGCGATGGAGACATTGCCCTTTAACGCTCCTACGTCTGAAAACGACTCAGCATTGAGGTTGATCTTCTGATTCTGTGAAAACCCGGAAAAATCCAATGTATCGTTCCCACCACCGTCCCACACACAGAAAATAGGATTGTCGCTGTCCGCCTTCAAACTAAGGGCTTCACGGTTCGTATTGGAGTTGAACCCGTATGTGGTATCGGTATTACGGGTTTTGTTGTTCGCGCCGTAGAGTTTCTGAATAGCCGCAATGTCATCCATCATCGGCGCAGAGGGGTTCAGCGACTTGAAATCGTGCCCGGGCTGATTCTTTTCCGAGAAGTAGCTCATCACCGAGCGCGCCCGGGTATCCCCCGCATACTCCGCGTGAAGCCCATAGTCGCCAAAACCATCATAACCACCTGGGTGTTCCAGCCCGATGGAATGGCCGATTTCGTGGATGAGCACCTCACGGAAAAAACTGCCGATCTTCGGGTCTGCCCCCACACCCAGGGTCCCAATATTTGCGAATGTTCGATTCATTGACTTATTGGGGAGCGAGGCCACGCCAGAAGGTGTTCCAGCCATATCATTGATATCGACATGGCCGTCGGCTTTTTGCGCGTTTTCAGTAAACGTCACATTGGCGACATCCTGCCAAGATTGCAGTGCTTGCCTGGCCTGATCCGCCTGCTGCGGAGTGAAGCCCTTGGCGATCCGATACGACAAGTCAATTTTCTTGTCGCCATCGCGGTCATGAAACCGGTAGCCACCTCGGGTAATTTTCTTCCCAGCCTGCTCTGTTGTTAATACGGCCTTCTTACTGCCCAAGGTGTACGTCTTGATAGGCTGCCCAGGGCTGATACTGCTCCAGGGATTAGACGCCTTATTTACACTAACGGCAGTAGCGGGCGGTCCGGGTACTCTCATAAACCATAGTCCTCATTTCAATCAAACTCGGGGTAAACAATTGTCAAACTCGAGATACCGAATCCCCGCTCATCAAGAGCGGCACTAGTTGTCGGCACACCCTTAAGTTCGCACACAGCCGCTTGGCATTCCAGGCACTAATTAATTCACCCTGACACATTCTAAATCCTGATCACACTTTTCCTTAACCACGCAAAACCCTGAAACCACCCCCACCTCAGACACACACGTAGAACCTTCATAAGCCACTGACTTTGCAGAAAAAACAAATTATAAAGCACACTAAAAATCAGAATAATTTCATCGCATTGCTCACAATCAGATAACACCAACCTCATCAAAAACTCAAAGTTAAACACCCCCTCTCTTACTATGACTACATAACTATCCATTCAAGACAAGGATCTAAGAATCTGGCTTGAGTGAAAAACTCAACATTTCAAAAAAATAGATTATTCTCTGTCTCGCGTCGGTAAATTAATGCCTACAGCATTATTCCTGCCTGAAAAATCAAAC
Source organism: Pseudomonas palleroniana (assembly GCF_022836895.1). Classification (NCBI taxonomy): domain Bacteria; kingdom Pseudomonadati; phylum Pseudomonadota; class Gammaproteobacteria; order Pseudomonadales; family Pseudomonadaceae; genus Pseudomonas; species Pseudomonas palleroniana. Next base: position 4,832,145 of record NZ_CP092411.1, read on the forward strand.
CTTCGGAGCGAAAGAAGTAAAATGCAGGCGAATGCGTCAACCAGGTCGACAAGACGGCCAAGTGCACACATTTGCCTCAGCAAAGCTAAGTAGGGGGAAGGATCATGCCAGGAGGGGTTGATAGCGCCGACACGGAGCCTTCAGGCTGCCATGCTGAATCAGAAAGCAGGCTTGAACGCGAAGCCAGGGCGCGTTTCAAGCCTGTAAATAGATAAATATGAGGCTGATAGTTACAGCGAGGGGATCAACGCAATGTTTCCGTGCACATCAGTCGAGCGCACGGCTCATGTGTTCAGGACAATCCGATGACATCCTCCGGGCCGAAAGGCCGAGTACTCTTTATCAGGAAGTCACTGTGGCGATTACCCGACATGTCGACCGCCATAAAATAGCGCCCGCTGTTTGCATTGTATTTAATGATTGTGTCACCGGGTCGCCCCGTGAAGCTGTGCACCAGGTTCAGCCTGACGCCAGCCGCATTTGCCATGCCGCACAAATCAATCTTGTCCCAACCTGTCTTGAAATCCGTGAGCAGGTCGGCATTCTCGTAAGTGGAGTCAGCTGCCGCATTATATTTGAAGACATTACTCCCGCCGCCGCCACTCAATGTGTCTGCGCCCTCCCCCCCAAGCAGGACATTATCAGATGAGTTACCGATTATCCGATCGTTGCCTGCCCCCCCCACAGCATTTTCAATCTTCGACTCGCGGCTGATATAAACATTGTTAGCCATCCCACCGACACTGGAGTAAGTACCCGCCCCCAGATTGATAACCTGATGCTGCTTGAACCCGGAAAAATCCAAGGTATCGTTGCCCCCTGCATCCTTGACGCTGAACCATGGTCTGTCATAGGTAGATACCAGGGAAGTTTGAGTATTCCCGGTATTCGAATTGAACCCATACCGGGTATCGCCCGGAAAATGTTGCGCCGGACGCGGCTCAGGCTTCGGACTTGGCTCCAGCACAGGGGCTGGGCATGCCGCCAAGACAGCCTTCGGACCAGGCTTGGGTTCAGATGCCGGGCGCGGATGCGCACTCCCCCATGGCGCGTATCGGGTAAAAGCCTGCTGGAATTCCATATAGGCCCTGGCGAACAGGCTCATCACTTCGCTCCCCCCTGGAAACCCCGCCATAATCTGCTGATTGCCGCCGGAGGCGGACGATAGGTTTGCGTTCCCCGGGCCCGCCCATCCCCTGTCGAGTACGTTGGGTGCCAGGACATTTACCGTGGACGAAAAATGACTACGGGTGTGGTAGTTGTGCAGGCGAGAAGTACTGGACATCATCGTATCATCAGGCCGACCACTCAAAGTAGACTGCTCCGCAAAGCGCGATGAACTATACGTTTGAAAACTGATATTAGAGCCATGAACCGTCATAAGCCAACACTCTCCATCCAGAAAATATTTCGAATACAAATAATTAAAACCCATTGCCGGAATCAAATACACATAGGAAATAAATGAGCATCCGATCAAAGCAGCTCTAAATTCTCACGACAAAAAAAGCGCGACAACAGCTTATTTATTTCAGACTAAAACACTCACCCATGCTGACAAGAAGAGCAATACAAAAACACCAATGCAAACTTTGACAAAAACCTTCCAACCCCCCCTTTAAAACTAAAGACAACAGGCCAACCGCTTTTAAAATAACCTCAAATCCTGTAACGCGCTGTCTTTAAACACTAGGTACTCACCCGCACAGGGTACAAACTGGCTTGGCATTATTTGAACCATGAAAATATTCGGCTTACCCAGCCGATGGCCGTCGTGGAGAGTTTATTCACCGTTCTTTTGACGAGCCCAGCCAAGCCGAAAGTGAGCGGGGCCGGAGCCGAGTCCGGAATCGGCTCAGGCTCAGGCTCAATGGTTGGTTCTGGTTCAGGAGCGGGTTCCACATTTGGTGCGACCGTCGGCCCAGGGGCGCTCCAGATCACATCCGTCTGCTTGATCTGGCCACGACTGAGGATCAGCAGATCAGCCTCGCCGCTCCCTGTCGTATCCACAGCCAGGCGGTAACGGCCTGTATTCGAATCATGACTGAGTATGGCGTCGCCCGCCTGGCCGCTGAACCGCTCGGAGAAGTTCAGGTCCTTGAGGCCTGCAGCTCGAAGCACACCGGAAACGTCGATCCGGTCGACACCACTAGTGAAGTCCTCAAGGGTGTCAGGCTTTTGTGGGGTAGAGTCACTGATGCGCTCATAAATGAAAGTGTCAGATCCAGCTCCCCCACGCAGCTTATCGCTGCCCTTGCCGCCTTTGAGGCGATTGTCGCCGTCGTTCCCTTTCAACGTATCGTCACCGTATCCGCCGATGGCATTTTCGATAACCACCCCTTTGGCAATGGAGACGTTTCCCCGCAGCCCACCCACATCCGAGAACGCCTCGGCATCGAGGTTGATGTTCTGGTTATGGGCAAACCCGGAAAAATCCAGCGTATCGTTGCCCGCGCCGTCCCAGACCGTGAAGACCGGCTTTTCAGTTGCACGCTTGAGGCTATAAACCTCACGACCGGCGTTGGAGTTGAAGCCATACGTGGTATCGGTATCTCGGGTCTTGGTGTTCTTTCCATAAAGCCTTTGAACCGCCGCAATATCATCCATCATGGGCGCACAGGGGCTTTGGTTGGCGAAGTTGTGCCCGGGTTGGTTGGTTTCCGCCCAGTAACTCATGACGCTGCGCGCTTTGGTGTCCTGTTTGTAGGCCGCAGAACTGCTGTAGCTGTGGCCCATGCCGTCGTAGTCGCCCGGATGGCTGAGCCCCAGGGTATGTCCCAGTTCATGGATCGCCAAACCCAGGAACGCGCTGCCTATCGCCGGCTTACCCCCGCCACCCCCGGTGCCTATATTGGCGGTGACCCGAGATTGAGACTGGTTAGGCATATACGCGTGACCAGACCAAGAACCCGCCACGCCATTGACCGTGATATGGCCATCGGTGTTCGAGCCATTTTCAACAAAGTTGATGTTTGTAACATCCGCCCAGTATTGCAAGGCTTCCCTGATACGCACCTTCTGAGGCTCGGTAAATCCTCCAACCAGGTTAAAACCAACAACGATTTTATTATCACCATTGCGATCATAAAACTTGCAACCTTCGCGTGTTATATGTTTTGCCGCTTGATCCGTATTAAAGGAGCGCTGTGTACCGACCCACTTTAAAACATCAATTTTATTCGAGCACGGTGGTTCGGACGGCAAAGAATCGGGGTGTGACAGGAAAGGATGTCTGACAGGGATCTGCATGCCATGAATACTCTTGGGCGTTGAGCACAATCCATAATGAATTTTCGATGCTGACCAATCCGTCGCCAGCCCGATAAAAGTCCCATAGATAAAAAGCGCCAGCCACCCAGACTTTATTGCAAGACCACTGCCTGAAAACCGCCGAACAACAAGCTGCCTTGACTGTTCTATTACAAACCGTCAACAAGCTGTTTTATAAAGAAAAAATACTTCGCAACAAGCGAGCAATCTATTGAGGTGAAAACATCAAGAAACCCACCCAAACACACCGGTAACTAGTGGAACACTCTCGTTACCCCTGCCTCACTTTCAACACGTCTGACGCCTACATTACGCAATGAACGCGGACGTCAGGCACATGCCGCGTCCCCGTGATCCAGGCAGCACAACAGGCGCTCGACGGTATGCTCAAGGGGGCCGGAGTTATCCAGCACGAATAATCCCGCGCCATTGCCGGCAATCAGCTCGGCGGTGAACCGCACGTTGCGCGCCAGGCGCTCTTCAATGTCCGCCAGCGACTCACGCCCGCGTGCGATGAGGCGTTCACGCAACACCGCTTGATCCACGGTCAGCAGCAACACCAACGAGGTCGGATAGCGTTCACGCGTCTGCGCCAGATGCGCTCGGGAGCCATTGACCAGCACATCCTCCCCCGCCGCCAGCCAGACGTCGATTTCCCTCGGGATGCCATAAGACAGCCCATTGGCCTGCCAACTCAGGGCAAATGCGCCCTCGTCCTGCATCGCGGCAAACTGCTGCGGGCTCACGCCCTGCGCCGCCTCGCCCACCGCCTCCGCCGAACGCGTGATCACGCGGCGCACAATGCGGCAGCCGCGCTCAAGCAAACGTGGGCGTGCGGCCTCCAGCAGGCTGTCCTTGCCCGAACCCGACGGCCCGATGAGATAGATCAACCTGCCCGCCATCAAAACACCCTCTTCGCTTGTCGCCAGACTGGCCTGGTAGTCGCTGGAAAGTATACCCAGCAATCCCCCGGCCGCCAGGCCGGCGGCGGCCACATTACCCGAGTGCGATACGCCGTGCACCCAGTTCGGTGCGCCCATCGGCATGATCATGTTCAGTGCTGATAGCCAAGTCGCTAGTACGCTTTTAGGGAGCGAATGCGAACCCGAAGAAACCCAAGCATTTTGCTCTGCATTGTTCGCTGCATGTATTTCTCAGGCATGACAAAGACCGATGAACGCGATCATCTCTATGTATTGGAAGCTACAGATAGATGCGCCCTAAACTCGAGGCTTTTTTGGTAAATATGTGAATTTGTAACAGCGATACAACATGAAACAAATACCCGATGGTCGCACCTCATTACAAACTATACAAAGTTCAGCACGTTCCTACATGGGAACGGTTTTCATCCTATAGTTACCGGTTAATTAGGGGTCTAGAACATGGAGTTCGACGTAATTGTAGTAGGGGCTGGAGCCATTGGCGGCTCTATCGCATATGAACTTGGCTCACGCGGCTTGAATGTTTGCCGAGTCGGTGAGACTGATCGCACCAACGCAGCGTCCAAGGCCGCTGGTGCAATGAATGGCTGCTTTGGCGAGGTCACCAGCGGACTCTTGGCCAGTGAACATGGCAAGCTCAAGCTAAATATGGACCGTCAGGCGCAGGACTTATGGCCTGCTTGGGCCGAACGCCTGGCTAACGCATCCGGCATCAGCAAGCAACTGTTCACCGCCCGAGGCACGCATGTTTTGCTAAACAGTGCCGGGATGGACGAGGTCGATACTGTCAACTACGAAGCGATCGAGCAAACACTGCGAGCTTATGAGGAATCGTTTGAGACCATTGATCCAAGAACGATGGAATGGCTCGCCCCAGACCATCTGGTGCGGCCCCTGCGCGGCCTGTTCATTCCCAATGAGCACGCCGTAAATTCCCACCTGCTGCTGGAAAAACTCGACGCAGCCTTACTGGCCACCAATGGCACCTTAATTAATCAGAATGCCATTCGAGTGCTTACCGAAGGTGGGGTCGCGACGGGGGTCGAGCTACTCGACGGACAAGTACTTTGGGGTAAAAAAGTTGTCGTCGCCGCGGGTGTTCAGTCGCTGGATCTGCTTAGTGATTTAGACTACGTGGTAAAAAAAATCCCTCCTCTGTTCAGCGGATATGGCGTCTCTATTCTTGTAAAGCTGCCGGAAGGCATGACACTGCCAAAGTCGGTAATCCGCACTCCTAATCGTGCGTTTGCCTGCGGCCTTCATTGCGTACCACGAGGTGAAGACGTGCTGTATCTGGGCGCGACCAATATCCTAGCCGAACGTCCCAAACACCATGCACTGGTCTCAGATGTGCAGTTTTTGCTCGATTGCGCAGTCGACCAGTTAAATCTCGATCTACATAGCGCTGAAATTATTTCGATTCAGGTGGGCAACCGTCCAATTCCAGCTGACGGTTTTCCATTGATTGGCGAGTGCGGTGTACAGGGGCTGTGGTTGGCTACTGGAACCTACCGTGACGGCTTGCACCAATCGCCTTTGCTGGCGACCTATATCGCTGACTGTTTGACAGACGTAAAGAGCACCGGATTGGACTTGAGCACCTTCCATCCTGTGCGCGCCCCACTGGCTGGTCTGGCTCGTGAGCTGACGGTCGGTGAAACCGTCAAGCAAATGTTTGCCACCGGTTATGAATATCGCTGGGACGTAAAACCTTACTGGTTGCCTATTCTTGATAAAGGACTTTCGAGTAATTACCAGCACCTGATTGATGAACTACACCCCACATTCACGCCGCCCCCAGAGTTGGTCGCCTTCTCCTATCTCTACGAATCCATGCGGGTGAAGCTGGCACAGTATTACAAGGAATGGTCATGAGTCTGGGTAAATTCGAGCGCGAGGCTATCGCTCAAGCCCGCGCTCAGTTGGAAGCGTCCGGTATCTGGGATCCGGATAATGACCTGAGCAGCCTGGTCGATCGTTTTATAGTGCGCACAGACAAGCAACGCGCACTTGATGAATTCAGACTGGCTGTCAGCGAGCGCTGTAATCGTATTCCCTTGGGGCATATTCTCGGCAGCGTAGAGTTTGATGAATTGCCATTGGTTGTCGGCAGCGGTGTGTTCGTCCCACGCCCACATAGCACTGTTATTCATAAATGGCTGGACGACACCAGACTGGCAACTGGAACTCGCGTTTTGGACCTTTGCGCCGGCAGCGGGGCGATCGGGCTGGCAATTGCTCGGCGCAGGCCAGACCTCGAGGTCACCTGCGTAGAGTTAGAAGAGGTAGCCGTAAGCTATCTCAAGCGCAACATAGCCCGGCTCTCAACCAAAAACGTGCATGTCAAAGCGATGCAGGCGGATATTTTTAACGTCAAAGCGTTTACCCGTTTCACCCACCAGGTGGGGCTCATAGTCGCCAACCCCCCCTATGTTCCCCAACTAGTTCAGCTACAGCCTGAATGGGGCGACCATCATCCTGTCGTGGCCGTTTACTCAGGTGCCGACGGCCTGGACCTGATACGTCGAATCAGTGAGCTGGCGATGACGTTACTAAGACCTGATGGGTGGCTGGTAATCGAGCATGGCGAGGATCAGGCATGCGCGGTCCGTAAGCTATTTAAACAACACCACCTGGGTGAAATCCAGACGGTCATTGACCGCCAGGCATCGGACAGTACGGGCACCTCAGTCATGACCGTTGGCAGGTTACCGAATACAGTTCAGGCAGAGGAATTTTGAGCAATGGATGCACAAACCAAACAAGATTGGATGACCATTCGCCGTGACAATACCAGCAGCGCCTTAGAAAGTGCTTACGCGGAGGGCCTTACAGGATTTACTGTCGTAAGCCGTGAGAACAAACGCATTACTTTGGCGCAGGGCGGCACGTTCACCGAGTTCGTCTCTTGTTCTTATCTGGGCCTGGAAACACACCCTGCACTGATCGAGGCGGCACACCGCGCTTTGGGCGATGTTGGTCTGCACTTGTCTTCATCGCGCAGTGCAATGCGCCCTGTTTATTTATCGCAACTGGAATCGCTCCTTAGCGAAATCTACAAAGACTGCGGTGTCAGTGTATTCACCTCGACCAGCAGTGTGCATCTAGGCGTACTGCCGCTGCTAGGCAGTAATTCGCTCAAAGGCTACCCGATCAGAAAGCGGGCGCACTGGTTGGTAGACAAAACCGCTCACGCATCGATGCAGGTACTACGAGGCGTTCTGCAGCAGTTTGGTGAGGTGTCCCGTGTTCAATCGACCGACCCGGAATCGATGAGCACCGCATTGAAAAACTGCTCTGAACGCCAGGAAACGCCGATTCTGCTGATCGACGGTATTGGCTCGATGAGCGGTTTGGTTCCTATCGCACAACTCTCGCACCAACTGGGAGCAGCCGGGGGATACCTGTATGTGGATGATGCTCATGGGATATCCATCGCAGGACGTCATGGCGCTGGTTACGCCCTTGCAGCCGTAGATAACCAACTGCCGCACAACATGATTCTGGCTGGTTCTCTCTCCAAAGCATTCGGAGGGGCTGGCGGGTTCGTGGTAGTGAGCGACCCACGAGATATTCCGTCAATTCAATCGCTGGCCAACCCGCTAGTTTTCGGTCACTCCATCATGGTGCCGATGCTGGCAGCCAACGTCGCGGCAGCGGAAATACACCTGAGTCACCAGATTGATAACCTGCAAAACAACCTGTGGGCCAACATACGTCTGTTCGACTCATTGACCCAGGATCGCCTGCTCAACGCCGGCGTTCAATCACCGGTCAGAGGCGCACTTTTCGACACGGAAGAAGATGGTCTGCAAGCGTGCCGGATCCTGCGAGACAACGGCATCCTGATGTTCCCGGTTTTCTATCCGATTATAGCTAAGGGAAAGGCCATGCTGCGTTTTGCCTTCTCGGCAAGCCACACACATCACGACATTCGACAACTGGCCTCATCCTTGAACGAGGTCACCCGTGCAGGCTTATGGAAAGCCACTCCGGCAAGCGTGACTACGGCCTGACGATTAATACGCGAGCCACCCGCCGTAAAAATCAAAGGAATGAAAAATGACACAAAATAAACAGATTTCACGGATAACTCCTTCCACCATTTTGCGCCCCAAACGTGATCAGCTGGACAGGATCAACAACCAGTTGGTGGAACTGCTTTGCGAACGCATGAATGTATGCATGGAGATTGCCGAACTCAAGGCCACCCACGACATACCTATGATGCAACCGCAACGTATTGTTCAGGTGTTGGATCAACTCAAGGATAAATCCTCGGAAGTCGGCTTGAGGACCGATTACGTTCAGTCGATTTTCAAGCTGATTATCGAAGAAACCTGCAGCCAAGAGGAGCAATTGATCCAACAACGAAGAAATCAGGGGCAGAGTTCATGAAAGTATTGCTGATTGATAACTTTGATTCTTTTACTCAGAACATCGCTCAATACCTGTATGAGGTCACAGGTGTTTGCGCCGAGGTCATCACCAATACCGTAGCCTATGAAAACCTGAAAATAGAACAATACGATGCCGTAGTACTTTCACCCGGCCCAGGACATCCGGGCGAATATCTGGATTTTGGCGTATGCGGAGAGGTTATCCTTCGCTCCCCGGTGCCGTTACTTGGTATTTGCCTTGGACATCAAGGCATCGCCCAGTTTCTCGGCGGAACGGTGGGTCACGCCCCCAACCCCGTGCACGGTTACCGGAGCAAAATCACCCATTCCGGCAGCGGTTTATTCCGCGATTTGCCAGAGCAGTTTGAAGTTGTCCGCTACCATTCGCTGATGTGTACTCATCTACCTCAGGAGCTACGCTGCACCGCGTGGACGGAGGGTGGTGTGGTGATGGCGATTGAGCACGAAAGCCGCCCGGTCTGGGGCGTTCAATTTCATCCCGAGTCCATCGATTCCGAGTACGGGCATGCCCTGCTGAGCAACTTCATCCGCATGGCACTCGACCACAATAGAAGCCATCGCACACGGATGAAGCAAGACTTGTCGAGTTCTCTATCGGCGAAAGAACATTACGTGGCTGTAGGCGGCTTACTCAATATGCAATTAGCCTATCGTACCCATTCTGGTTCGTTGGACTCACTGGCACTGTTCACAAAGCTCTACACCGATGATCGCCACGCGTTTTGGCTCGACAGTGAAAAATCGGAAAGACCCAACGCACGTTATTCAATTATGGGCAGTGGCGAGGGCCAGGGTTCTATTCGACTATCCTATGACGTCAACAACGAGTGCCTGACACTTGAAGGCCCTGAAGGCAGTCGGACTGTGACAGGTGACTTCTTCACATTGTTCGACCAAATCATGGGGGCGGTGAACGTCGCAGTCCCGCAATACCTTCCTTTTGAGTTCAAGGGTGGTTTCGTCGGGTACATGGGTTATGAGCTGAAAGCTCTGACCGGCGGGCAAAAGGTCCATCGCTCTGGTTATCCAGACGCCAGCTTTATGTTCGCCCCGCATTTCTTCGTCTTCGACCACCATGAACAGACAGTCTACGAATGCATGATAAGCGCGACAGGCCAGACGCCGGAGTGGCCCACGATATTGGCTTCAATTCCAGCCCCCCACAGCAACACAGATAAACCGCGCTTTGTGCCGGGCGCGGTAGATCAGCTTAAGCTGTCACTCGAAGATGGTCCCGATGATTACGTACGCAAGATCAAGCAGTCACTGCAATACATCACCGATGGCGAATCTTACGAAATATGCCTGACCAACCGAGCGAGAATGAACTACAGCGGTGCACCACTAGCGGCCTACCAACGGATGCGCGAAGCGAGTCCCGTGCCCTATGGCGCCTACTTATGTCTCGATAGCTTTTGCGTGCTGAGCGCCTCGCCCGAAACCTTTCTGAGAATTGATGAAGGCGGCCTAATCGAGTCTCGCCCAATCAAAGGCACTCGTACACGGGACAAGGACCCAGTTGAAGATCAGCGCTTGCGAGACGACTTGCAAGCCTCAACCAAGGATCGTGCTGAGAACCTTATGATTGTGGATTTAGTGCGCCATGATTTAAACCGGGTGTGCCGCTCAGGCAGTGTGCATGTGCCGCATATTTTTGCGGTGGAAAGTTTTTCCTCCGTACACCAACTCGTCTCCACTGTACGTGGGCATTTACGCAATGACATATCGACAATAGAGGCCATTAGGGCCTGCTTTCCAGGCGGATCAATGACTGGAGCACCGAAAAAACGCACGATGGAAATTATCGATGGGCTGGAGACTTGCGCACGCGGCGTCTACTCAGGTGCACTTGGCTGGATCTCATTCAGCGGCAGCTCAGAACTGAGCATTGTCATTCGTACGGCGGTATTGCACAAACAACAGGCTGAGTTCGGCATCGGCGGTGCAATTGTCGCTCACTCAGATCCGAATGAAGAGCTTGAAGAGACACTAATCAAAGCCAGCGTACCCTATTACAGTTTTTGCGCAGGGAGCGAAAAATGAATTCCAACACAGTAGTCGTATTGGGAGGCTCCGGCCTCATCGGCTCGATGATCAGCCGTATTCTCAAACAATATGGGTACTTCGTGCGAGTCGTAGATCGTCGGCCCGCGCCGTTTGAGTGTGAGTATCACGAACTGGATGTGACCCAACCATTCAGTAATACGGGAGCTATTTTTCATAATGCCACCGCAGTCGTTTTCGCACTGCCGGAAAGCGCTGCGGTAAACGCTATTCCCTGGGTGACAAGCTTCCTTTCATCCGAGGTAGTGCTAATACCCACCTGCTCGGTACAGAGTCCCTTTTATAAGGCGTTGAAAGCTGCAGCGCCGCAGCAACAGTTTGCTGGCGTGAATCCGATGTTTTCGCCAAAACTGTCCGTCCAGGGGCGCACGGTGGCAGTCTGCGTGGAAGACACGCAAGCCCCGCAAACCTTCATCGAGCGTCACCTGATGGAAGCCGGGATGAAGATCCGCCGAATGACGCCAGCCGCACATGACGAACTGATGGCTTTGTGCCAGGCATTACCTCATGCAGCCATAATCGGATTCGGTATGGCGCTAGCCAAATCCTCCGTAGACCTAGACACAATGGCCGAAGTCATGCCCCCCCCGATGCGCACCATGATGGCTCTGCTTTCACGGATATTGGTTAACCCACCGGAAGTTTATTGGGACATTCAACTGGAAAACAACGAAGCAACTGCCCAGCGTGCAGCGTTAGTCCACGGCTTGGAGTGCCTGCAGAAAAACGTCATTGAAAGAGACTACGAGCAGTTCGAGAGTGACTTACAGTCTATTTCAAATGCTTTAGGCACACGTTTGAATGCGGGTGCGGTGGACTGCCAGCATCTGTTTTCACTATTGAATTGAAAAATGACTTTGCCAATGGATGGGGAAGTTCTTCCGTGCAATCCGCAATGTATAAATCTATGAATTTTTCAAGAAGGAGCCGGTGATGTCTTTAGCGGCTGATGAAGTAAAACGACAAACCCGGTCTCGGCGGTGGTTGGCTCTAGCGATATTGATGCTACCGGTCTTGCTGGTGACCGTGGATAACACGGTCTTGGGCTTCGCACTGCCAAAAATCGCTGAGGCGTTACACCCTAGCGCCAGCCAGCAGTTATGGATGATTGATGCCTATTCACTGGTATTGGCAGGATTGCTGATTACCATGGGTAGCCTGGGTGATCGCAAAGGCCATCGAAAACTGCTGTTGATCGGGTCACTGGGGTTTACCGTCGTTTCAGTCATGACAGCTTACTCTCACACTGCCTCCCAACTGATCGTGGGACGTGCCTGTATGGGGATCTTCGGTGCCATGTTGATGCCTTCGACATTGGCGTTGATTCGGTCACTCTTCGAAGACCGGGAAGAGCGGCGCATGGCCGTGGCTATCTGGGCGACAACGTTGACGGTCGGTTCTGCGCTTGGACCTTTGGTTGGTGGCGTTCTGCTCGAGTTCTTTGCCTGGGGATCGATTTTTCTACTGGCGGTACCGGTGCTGGTGCCCTTATTAGTGCTCGGCCCCTGGCTGTTGCCTGAGTCGGAGCCCGATGCTTCCGGGCCTATGGACGCCATCAGTACTGTGCAATCCATCGTGGCGCTCAGTGCTCTGGTGTATAGCATCAAGCATATCGCCAGCGATGCTCTGGATGTGTCCGCGCTGGTGGCCTTCGGCGTTGCAGTGGTTATCGGTTGGCAATTCGTACGCCGCCAATTGCACCTGTCGACGCCGTTGATGGACCTGGGCCTGTTTCGCAACAAGACGTTCAGCGGGTCGGTGACGATTAATCTGATGAGCTTGGCTTTCCTGATAGGTTTTGTATTTTTCTCCACTCAATTCCTGCAAATCGTTCTGCAAATGTCCCCCCTTAGCGCCAGTATCGCGCTGATTCCGGGTCAGATCATGGCAATTGCGGTGGGCATCCTGATAGTCCCGGTCGCGCAGCGAGTATCGGTCAATGTCCTGATTCCCATCCTGCTGGCCTTTACTGCCGGCGCATTTTTGTTGGTTGCAGGCCTGGGCAGTAGTTTGACGGTGATTGTGGCGGCGTTTGCATTGCTGAACATTGGCGTTGGTGCAATCGCTACTGTCTCCAACGACGTGATTCTGTCGGCCGTCCCACCCACCAAAGCCGGAGCAGCATCAGCCATCAGCGAAACCGCCTATGAAGTCGGGGTAGTGCTCGGCACCACCCTGCTCGGAGGCCTTGTCACCGCCTATTACCGCGGCACATTGCAATTACCCGACTTCCTGACGCCCATGCAGATAAGCCTGGCAAGCGAGACATTGGCAGGCGCTCATGCGGTATCAGCCACATTGGTGGGAGATCAGGCCAGTGAATTGATGAACAGTGCCACGCAGGCATTTGAGGGAGGTACTCACCTGATGGCCTGGACCACCTTCAGTTTGGCGGTGCTGGCCATCGTCGTCGCTAGGTGTACGCTGAAGGCTCGTCAGACAGCGACATAGAGTCGGAACCAGAAGTACTCCCACATTTGCCCTGCGGTGACCGGCAAAGTGGATTTCAAACCCATGAAAAAGGCGACCCGAAGGTCGCCTTTTGTCATTGCGCGTACTGCTTGCTCAACCCTGGCGGCACGCCGTGCACATCGGTTTCTTCCCAGGGGCCGTTCGGGCTGATCGAACGACTCCAGCCGTTGCTCCAGCGGTAGTAGGTGCGCTGGCGATAGAAGGTGTCGGGCTGGTCGTCGAGTACGTAGACCTGCATCTTGCCATCCCAGTGGCTGGCGGCGCCCGGTGGCGGGGCGAACGTCGGCGATTTGCTGGGCTGTGGTTTGGGGGCCGGAGTGACTGGGCCGGACGGCTTGGTGCTCGGTTGGGTCGATGGGCCTGACGGTGGGATCGTCGGGCCGGTGGGCGCTGGAGGGGGCCGGTGGACCGCACAGGCGCTCAGGCCGAGTACCAGGCTGAGCAAGGTGATGCGTGCAAATGCGGTCATGGCGTTTCCTCGAATTACGGGTTCGGACTGTCGATGGTCAGTTGCTGCAGCGCAGTGGTGCTGCTGGCCAAGGGTTGGCTGCGGCCGATCCACTCACCGGCGGTGGCAACACCCGCCCGGGATATGCGCGCAACCAGTTGGACTTCGGGGAAGTTCGACAGTTTCAACTGCGGCATCATCGCGTCGGCGTCGCCCAGTTCGACGGTAATCGGAAGCTCAGCCACCGTGACGCGTTTGGCCGCCAAGGGCGCCGGCGGGCCGGAGACGGCGCGGGCGAAGATGAACACGCTGTCGGTAGGCAGGGCCTTGGCCTTCACCTCGGGCGACACATCCACACGCACTCTCATCACCGCCTTGGGTGCGACGGCGCTACCGCTTTCTTTCAGCTTTTCGGCAGCACGGTCAATCCCGCCTTGCAGCGCGGCGCGAGAGTTGTCTTGCGCCGGTAGTTGCGCCAGCAGGCGGCTCCAGTAGTCGATAGCCTCCTGATAACGCTGGCCTTCAAAGGCTGCGATACCCAACAGGCCCAGGCTGGTGACCTCCTTGGGATCTTGCTTCAACGCTTCGTCGGTCAGGGCTTGAACCTTGGGCGACCACTGTTTGTTGTCGGCAAAGTACTGCGCCTGCGCCCACTGGCCGAGCAGTTCGGGCTGGCGACCGGCCAGGGCCACGGTGCGCTCGAAGACTTTCGCGGCATCGGCGGAGCGATCCTGCGCCATGTAGGCGCGACCGAGGAAGTACAGACCTTCGGCCGAGTCCGGCTGGGCCGCCGCGGCGCGCTCCAGGCGCTGGGTCATGTCTTCCATGGACACCGGCGGCTGGGAGAATTCGCGGGTCAATTCGACCTTGTCGCTGGCACCGAAGTGCAGGTAGAGGCTGATGCCCAGCACCGGGACCAGAAGCGCGGCGAGTAATGGCAGTGGCTTGCCCAGGCGCGACTCACGGGTTTTTTCCGCGCCTTCGGTGTCAGCCAGCAATTCACGGGCCGCCTCCGCACGGCCGGCATCGAGTTGCGCGGCATTGAGCACGCCTTCGGCCTGCTGCACTTGCAGTTCGGCAACACGCTCCTGGTACAACGCCACATTCAACGCGGTGCGATCCTCCTCACGCTGGGCACGGCGGCCGCGCAACACAGGGATCAACAGGAAACTCAGGGCAATCAGAAGCAGCAAGCCGGCTGCGAGCCAGAAATCAATCATCAGTCTTGGTGTCCAGCAATTGGTCGAGACGTTTACGCTCTTCAGGCGACAGTGCGTCGCTGCCATCAATCGGCGCGGCGCGGCGGCGGCGCACGATCACCGCCATGACGACCACACCGGCCAGCAACAGCCCGGCGGGGCCGAACCAGAGCAGTGCGGTCTTGCCGGTGAGGGCCGGTTTGTAACGCACAAAATCACCGTAGCGATCGACCATGAAGTCAATGATCTGCTGGTTGTCCTTGCCCTCCCCCAGCATGCGGAAAATTTCTTTACGCAGGTCGGCGGCGATCGGTGCATTGGAATCGGCGATGTCCTGGTTCTGGCACTTGGGGCAGCGCAGTTCCTTGGTCAGGTCGCGGAAACGCTCGCGCTCGGCATCATTGGCGAACTCGTAGGTATCGATGGCGGCATGGGCCACACCTGCCAGCCCGAGTGCCAGCACAGCGGCGGTCAACCAGCGCTTCATGGCTTGGCCTCATCGACCAGGGCCTGGTACTTGGCGGCCAGTTGCTCACGCCACACGACTTCGTCGATCACGCCGACGTATTTGTCGCGGATCACGCCCTTGGCATCGATGAAGAAGGTTTCCGGAGCGCCATACACGCCGAGGTTGAGGCCGAGGTTGCCGTCTTCGTCGCGGATATCCAGCTGGTACGGGTTGTGGAACTCCGCCAGCCACTTCAAGGCCGCCGCATTGTCGTCCTTGTAATTGATGCCGTAGATCACCACGCCCTTCTCGGCCAGCTTGTTCAGCACCGGGTGTTCAACGCGGCAGGAGATGCACCAGGTACCCCACACGTTGACCAGCGCCGGCTTGCCCAGCAGGTCGGCCTGGGTCAGGGTCTTGTCGCCCTGCACCGTCGGCAAGCTGAACGCCGGGAACGGCTTGCCGATCATCGCCGAGGGCAGCTCGGCCGGGTCCAGGTACAAGCCGCGATACAGGAACACCGCCACCACCAGAAATGCCGCCAGCGGCAACACCATCAACCAACGCTTCATACCGCCGCTCCCTGCAGGCCGAGGGCTTCGCGCACCCGGCTCTTGACCTTGACCCGATAGCGCCGGTCCAGCGCGGCAAGCAAACCACCGAACCCGGTGAGCAAACCGCCAAACCAGATCCAGCGCACAAACGGCTTCACATGCACGCGCACCGCCCAGGCACCCTCACCCAGGGGTTCACCCAGCGCCACATAGAGGTCGCGGGTGAAACCAGCGTCGATACCCGCTTCAGTCATCATCGAACTCTGCACGGTATACAAGCGTTTTTCCGGGTGCAGCACAGCCACTTCGCGGCCGTTGCGCACGACGCGCACGGTGCCTTTATCCGAGGTGAAGTTCGGGCCTTCGAAGTGCTTGGCGCCCTCGAAAATAAAGTGGTAACCGGCCAGGTCCATGGCCTCGCCCGGCGCCAGGCGCAGGTCGCGCTCGGCGCTGTTCTGGCTGGACAACACCACGCCCAGGGCGCACACGGCGATGCCGATGTGGGCGATCTGCATGCCCCAGTAGCTACGGGTCAGCGTCGGCAAGCCCTTGATCAAACCTTTGTGGCGGGTCTTGTCGAAGATATCGCGCACACCCGCCAGCAACACCCAGGCCGCCAGCAGGAAGGTGGCGAGCACCGCCCAGTTGAAGTCGCCGTAGGCAATACCGGCGATCACCGCCAGGGCCACACTGCCCAGCAGCACCGGCATCAGCATGCCGGCCAGCCATTTGACGGGTGTGTCCTTCCAGCGCACCAGCACGCCAACCGCCATCACCACCATCAGCAGGCCCATCAGCGGGATAAACAACGCATTGAAATACGGCGGGCCGACGGACAGCTTGGCGCCGCTCAAGGCATCCAGCACCAACGGGTACAGCGTGCCGAGCAGGATCATCGAGGCGGCCACCACCAACACCAGGTTATTGCCCAGCAGCAGGGTTTCGCGCGACCACAGGTTGAAACCCACCTGGCTCTTGACCACTGGCGCGCGCAGGGCGAACAGCGTGAGTGAACCACCGACCACGAACAGCAGGAAGATCAGGATGAATACGCCGCGCGCTGGGTCGGACGCAAACGCATGCACCGAAGTCAGCACGCCCGAACGCACGAGGAAAGTACCGAGCAGGCTGAGGGAAAATGCGGCGATCGCCAGCAGCACGGTCCAGCTTTTGAACACGCCGCGTTTTTCAGTGACGGCCAGGGAGTGAATCAGCGCAGTGCCCACCAGCCAGGGCATGAAGGAGGCGTTTTCCACCGGGTCCCAGAACCACCAGCCGCCCCAGCCGAGTTCGTAGTAGGCCCACCATGAACCGAGGGTGATGCCGATCCCGAGGAAGGCCCACGCAACAATGGTCCATGGTCGCGACCAGCGCGCCCAGGCAGCATCGAGGCGCCCGCCGAGCAAGGCGGCGATGGCAAACGCGAAGGCCACCGAGAAGCCGACATAACCCATATAGAGCATCGGCGGGTGCACGATCAGGCCGATGTCCTGCAGCAGTGGGTTGAGGTCGCGACCGTCCACCGGGATCTGCGGCAGGATGCGGCTGAACGGGTTGGAAGTCATGATCAGGAACAGCAGGAAACCCACGCTGATCATGCCCATCACTGCCAGCACGCGGGCCAGCATCACTTGCGGCAGTTGGCGCGAGAAC
Source organism: Pseudomonas palleroniana (assembly GCF_022836895.1). Taxonomy (NCBI): domain Bacteria; kingdom Pseudomonadati; phylum Pseudomonadota; class Gammaproteobacteria; order Pseudomonadales; family Pseudomonadaceae; genus Pseudomonas; species Pseudomonas palleroniana. Next base: position 4,849,618 of record NZ_CP092411.1, read on the forward strand.
ACCGACACGGCGAACGTCCAGCCGCCGAGGATCAATGCCCACAGCAGCAGCGAACCTTCGTGGGCGCCCCATACGGCACTGAACTTGTAGTACCAGGGCAGAGCGCTGTTGGAGTTATTGGCCACATAGGCGACGGAAAAATCGTCGGTCATGAAGGCGTAGGTCAGGCAGCCAAACGCAAACACCAGGAAGGCAAACTGGCCCCAGGCGGCCGGCTGCGCCAGGCTCATCCACAGGCGATCGCCGCGCCATGCACCGAGCAACGGCACCACGGCCTGCACGATGGCAAAGCACAGGGCGAGGATCATCGACAACTGGCCCAGCTCCGGAATAAACAGTGCGGACGTCATCACTTATCCCTCCTTGGCAGGCTGTGAATTAGAGCTTGGGGCGGATTGACCACTGTCTTTCAAGGCCTTGGTCACTTCCGGCGGCATGTATTTCTCATCGTGCTTGGCCAGCACTTCATCGGCCACCACCACGCCGTCGGCGTTGAGTTTGCCCAGGGCGACAATGCCCTGGCCTTCGCGGAACAGGTCCGGAAGGATGCCGCGGTAGGTAATGGTCACGGCCTTGTTGAAGTCGGTGACCACGAAGGTCACGTCGAGGGAGTCGGCAGAGCGTTTCAGCGAGCCTTTTTCCACCATGCCGCCGGCGCGGATACGCGTGTCCTGCGGCGCTTCGCCATTGGCGATCTGGGTCGGGGTGTAGAACAGGTTGATGTTCTGCTGCAGGGCGCTCAAGGCCAGGGCCACGGCGATGCCGACGCCGGCCAGGATGGCAAGGATGATCAACAGACGTTTTCTACGCAGCGGATTCACTTATCGGTCTCCCGGCGCAGACGACGCGCCTCTTGTTGCAGGTAACGCTTGCGGGCCAGAACTGGCGCGGCAACGTTGAGGGCCAGCACCGCCAGGCAGATGCCGTAGGCCGTCCAGACATACAGGCCATGGTGGCCCATGGCGAGAAAATCACTGAAAGAAGCAAAGCTCATCCACGCGCTCCCAGGCAGGCTTGCACTTCGGCCTTGACCCAACTGGCGCGGGCCTCACGCTTGAGCACTTCAAGGCGCATGCGCATCAAGAGCACGGCACCGAAGAAACAGTAAAACCCCAGCACCATCAGCAGCAACGGCGCCCACATTTCCACGGGCATCGCCGGCTTTTCGGTGAGGGTGAACGTGGCGCCCTGGTGCAGGGTGTTCCACCACTCGACCGAGTACTTGATGATGGGGATGTTGATCACGCCGACAATCGCCAGCACCGCACAGGCCTTGGCGGCGCTGTCACGATTGCTGATCGCATTGCCCAGCGCAATCAGACCGAAGTACAGGAACAGCAGGATCAACATGGACGTTAGTCGCGCATCCCACACCCACCACGAGCCCCAGGTCGGTTTGCCCCAGATCGCGCCCGTGACCAGCGCCACGGCGGTCATCCATGCGCCGATGGGCGCAGCACATTGCAGGGCGACGTCCGCCAGTTTCATCTTCCACACCAGGCCGACGATGCCGCACACCGCCAGCATCACGTAGCAGGACTGGGCCAGCATCGCAGCGGGTACATGGATATAGATGATGCGAAAGCTGTTGCCTTGCTGATAGTCCGGCGGCGCGAAAGCCAGGCCCCAGACCAGGCCGACGCCGATCAGCAAGAGGGCGGCGATGCTCAACCACGGCAGCAGCTTGCCGCTGATGCCATAAAACCATTTGGGCGAGCCGAGCTTGTGAAACCAGGTCCAGTTCATTGCTGTTTCCATCACGGTGGCTTCCCGTCGTAGCGGGACGCTCAGGGTCTTTACTGGTCAAGGGTATGACGCGCTCAACCAGACCTCATTATTCGCCGACGCTGATCTTCAGGCCGGCGGCTATAGCAAAGGGTGTCAGGGTTACCGCCAGGGCGGTCAGGCTCCCCAGCCACAGAAGGTAACCGGTCGCCGGCATCCCCATGAGCGCGGCTTGCAGAGCGCCGCTGCCCAGGATCAACACCGGGATATACAAAGGCAGAATCAACAGGGCCAGCAACAGGCCACCCCGCTTCAAACCGACAGTCAACGCTGCGCCCACCGCCCCCAACAGGCTGAGCACCGGCGTACCGAGCAACAAGGATAGAAGCAATACCGGCAGGCACTCCACGGGCAGCCCCAGCATCATCGCCAGCAACGGGGAGAGCAAGACTAGCGCCAGGCCGGAAAAAACCCAGTGTGCCAGCACCTTGGCCAGTACCAGAAGTGGCAGGGGGTGCGACGAAAGGACCCACTGTTCCAGGGAACCGTCTTCGAAATCACTGCGAAACAGCCCGTCCAGCGAGAGCAGGACGGACAAAAGCGCAGCCACCCACACCAGGCCCGGAGACAAGGTTTGCAACAGTTTAGTCTCGGGGCCGACCGCCAGCGGAAACAAGGCAATCACGATGGCGAAGAACACCAGCGGGTTGGCCAGTTCGGCTGGGCGACGGCACAGCAGCCGGGCTTCACGCGCAACCAACAGGGCGAACACACTCATAGCGACCACCGCCCCAAATCCAGCTCACGATAACCGGCCGGCAGGCGGGCCAGGGTGTGGTGCGTGGTCAGCACGACCAGACCGCCCTGCTCACAGTGCCGGGCCAGATGCTCTTCGAGTTGGGCGACGCCTTGTTTGTCGAGGGCGGTGAAGGGTTCATCGAGAATCCACAGCGGCGGGCCGGGCAGATATAAACGCGCCAGGGCCACGCGGCGCTGCTGGCCGGCAGACAGGGTGTGGCAAGGCACGTCTTCAAAACCCTTGAGGCCGACCGCCGCCAAGGCCTGCCAGATGGCGTCGCGGGAGGCCGGGTGATGCAGGGCACTGAGCCAGCTGAGATTTTCTTCAGCGCTGAGCACATCCTTGATACCGGCGGCGTGGCCGATCCACACGAGGTTGCGCGCCAGCGTGCTGCGTTGTTCGTTGAGGGGCTTGCCGTTGAGACGGACCTCGCCGGCCGTCGGCTGCATCAAGCCGGCCAGCAGGCGCAGTAAACTGGTCTTGCCACTGCCATTGGGGCCGCTGATTTGCACCATGTCGCCGCCCGTCAGCCGCAGTTCGAGGTGTTCGAACAGCAGGCGCAGGTCGCGTTCACAGGCAAGCGCTACGGCTTCAAGAAGAGGGCTGGTCAAGAGATCGCGGGCCTTTACGGTTCAAGTCGGCGGTGCAGCGGCCGTTATAGAGAGATGCACAATAACGGCTTTGGCGACCGATTTTAGAGAGCTGGATCAAATAGTTGTGAGGTTTTTACCGCTCTCTTTGCAGACGGGCGGCATTATACATGTGATGCCCTACTCTAAAGAGGGCAATTTCCCCAGAGACGACGCGCACGATGACCGGTGAGATCAACCTTCCTCCGCTGCCTCCCACCCCGGCGCCCGGGCCTGCTCCACTGCCGGCGACCGGTGAGTTGCTCAAATTGCTGGAGCCGCAGGCGGGGCTGATCGACCCTGGAAAAACCGCAAACGCCGAAGTGCTCGCACTCAAACAAGGCGGAGACTCGTTTCAACTGCTGCTCAAGCTGACCCTGGATGGCGGGCGCCAGACGTTGGTGCAAGCCAGCAGTGCGCAGCCACTGCCACTGGGCAGCAACGTGGCGGTAAGCCAAACGCCGACAGGCAACCTGACCCTCTCCCTGCAGCAAGCCATGAGCGCCAACGTCGCCGCCCTCACCCGCATCGACACCACGCAAATGCCCGAAGGCACACTGTTGCAGGCCAAGGTGTTGACCACCCAGATGTTGCCTCAGGGCGCCACGCAGCCGGCAATCTATCGCTCGCTGGTGAGCGTGCTCAATAACGCCCTGGCAGGCACCACCCTCACGGTGGAGAGCCCGCAGCCGCTGCGGGTCGGCAGCTTGCTCAGCGCCGTGGTGCAGAATGCGCAAACCCTGAATTTCGTGCCCTTGAGCGGGCTCAAGGATCAACTGGCCATCGCGCAGCAACTCACCACCCAGCAAAGTCGCCAGGGCTCGCTGGATGTACTGTTCACCGCGTTGCAGAACCTGCCCGCCAGCAGCAGCACGTCCGCCGAGCTGCGCGCCGCCGCCGACCGCTTGCTCGCTGCCCTGCCCGACCTGGCACAAGCCAGTAACCCCAAGGTGCTGGCGCAACTGGTGCAGAACAGCGGCGCCTTTCTCGAAGCCAAATTGTTGGCCGGGCAAAACCCGCAGATACCGCCGCTGGATATGAAGGGCGCGCTGCTGCGCCTGGTCGCCGACTTGCTGCCGGCCCTGCCCACCCCGACCAACCTGAACGCGGTGCTTGCCGCCAACACCCTGGCCCAGGTGCTGCCGAACTTCGTACGCAACCCGCTGAACACCCTTGGCCAGATCGGTGCCCGTCAAGCGCCCGCGGGCTTTCCGTTACCGGACCGGCTGATGCAGCGCCTGGAAGGTGAAGGTGACCTGGAAAACCTGCTGCGCCTGGCGGCTGCGGCGATCTCGCGGTTGCAGAGCCATCAGCTGTCGAGCCTGGAGCAGACCGGCACCACCGCCGATGGCCGCCTGCAAACCACCTGGCAGTTGGAGATCCCCCTGCGCACCCTGCAGGACATCGTGCCGTTGCAAGTCAAGTTCCAGCGTGAAGAGCCAACGCCGGACAAGGAGCAAACCGAACGCAAAGACAAAAAAGACCCCAAGCAGATGCTCTGGCGCGTCGAGCTGGCGTTCGACATGGAGCCGCTGGGGCCGTTGCAGGTCCAGGCCCAGCTCAGCCAGGGCAAACTGTCCAGCCAGTTATGGGCGAGCCGGCCCTTCACCGCCAGCCTGATCGAAAGCCATTTGGGCAGCCTGCGCGAGCGTCTGGTGACCTCGGGGCTCAACGTCGGTGACCTGGACTGCCACCTCGGCACCCCGCCACGCGGGCCGCGAACCGGACTGGAACAACGCTGGGTGGATGAAACCGCATGAAGAACGCTAACCCGCCGCGCCAGGCGATTGCCCTCAAGTACGACGGCCAGCAGGCCCCGACGTTGACGGCCAAAGGCGATGACGCACTGGCTGAAGCGATCCTGAAATTGGCGCAGGAGAATGAAGTACCGATCTATGAAAACGCCGAGTTGGTAAAGCTGCTGGCGCGCATGGAACTGGGCGACAGTATTCCTGAGGAGCTGTACCGCACGGTGGCCGAAATCATTGCGTTTGCCTGGACGCTCAAGGGCAAGTTCCCGGTGGGCTACGACCCCCATGCGCAGCCGCCGGAACGAGACATCACAGAACGTGGCGACGACTATTAACCCTCGTAGTGAGCGGGCTTGCCCTAATGCCAGTCAGTTAAGCGATAGAGCGGGCGATGAATAAATTGTGGGAGGGGGCTTGCTCCCGATAGGCCGCGCAGCGGCCTCAAAAATGGGCCTGCTACGCAGTCCATCGGGAGCAAGCCCCCTCCCACAGTGACCGCATTAATCCTTAACTGACTGGCATTAGAGCAAGCCCCGCGCTGGGTGGCGCAGCCGCCCCAACAAGACCGCCCCGGTGTTTCAGAAAGACCGAGGTGCCTGGGTTTGGGGCCGCTTCGCAGCCCAGCGCGGGGCAAGCCCGCTCACTACAAGTGGGCTCTGGGTCAGCTCAGGACTTCACTCAACGGGATGAAATTGACTCGATCACCCACCGCCAGCGTCGTGCCCTCCAATACCTCCACAAACCCCTCCGCCCACGCCGCGCTGCGCAGCACGCCGGAGCTCTGGTTGCGGTAGATGATCGCCTTGCCCTGTTCGATGCGCCCGCGCAGGTATTCGCGGCGGTTACCCGGTTTGGGCCACACGAACCCCACCGGCACTTCGAAACGCAGCGGCGTCACTTCGCGTACGCCCTGGCGGCGCAGTAGATACGGGCGCGCCAGCAAGGCGAATGTCACCAGGGTCGAAGCCGGGTTACCCGGCAAACCAATCACCGGCACACCGCGAAAGTGACCGAACGTCAGCGGTTTGCCCGGTTTGATCGCCAACTTCCACAGGGCCAGTTCGCCCTCTTCGCGCAAGGCGATGCCAAGGAAGTCCGCTTCGCCCACCGACACACCGCCAGTGGACAGGATCAGATCAACATCACCCAACCCTGCCAGACGCGCACGGGTCTGCTCCAGATCATCCGGCAGGATACCGCCATCGATCACTTCGCACCCCATACGCGCAAGCCAACTGCACAGTACGCGGCGATTGCTGTTGTAGATCTGGCCAGGCCCCAGCGGCAGGCCAGGCTCGATCAACTCATCGCCGGTGGACAACACCGCCACCCGCACCCGGCGCACCACGCTCAGGCGGTCACGGCCAAGGGAGGCGGCCAGGCCCAGTTCGATCGGGCCCAGGCGCGTGCCGGCGGTCAACACCCGCTCACCGACCGTGGTTTCCTGGCCGCGTGGGCGAATGTTCTGGCCCGCCTGCAACGGCTCGCTGAAGCTCACACGCTCGTCGGCGTGAAACACGGCATTTTCCTGCATTTCTACACAATCAGCGCCTTCGGGCACCGGCGCGCCGGTAAAGATTCGTGCGCACGTCCCGGCGGCCAATGGCTGCGGCGCCTGGCCGGCGAAGATGCGCTGGCTGACCGGCAGCGGCTCACCCTTCCAGTCCGACAGCCGCAGGGCATAACCGTCCATGGCACTGTTGGGCCATGGCGGCAGGTCGAGGGTGGAGATCAGGTCTTGCGCCAGCACGCGCCCATCGAGGTCAGCCAGGGGCAACACCTCCTGCTCGCGGATCGGCGTGGCTTCGGCCATGTCCAGCAGGCGCTGCAGCGCTTCTTCCACCGGCATCAGGGCGCCGGTCTTGCCGGGCTTATCCACGGGATTCACAGGGCTCGGCCTGCTTCAAATGAGGCACGAAATTGCACGGGCGGTGACGGTTGTCCAACTGCTCGGCGAGGATACCGTCCCAGCCCGTGCGCACGGCGTTGGTGGAGCCCGGCAGGCAGCACACCAGCGTGCCGTTGGCCAGGCCGGCCAGGGCGCGGGACTGCACGGTGGAGGTGCCGATATCCGCCACGGATATCTGGCGGAACAGCTCGCCGAAACCGTCGACCTGCTTGTCCAGCAGGCAGCTGACCGCTTCGGGCGTGCTGTCACGGCCGGTGAAACCGGTGCCGCCGGTAATCAGCACCACCTGCACGACGTCTTCAGCGATCCAGTGGGCCACTTGGGCGCGGATTTTATAGAGGTCGTCCTTGAGCAACACGCGCTCGGCCAGGTGGTGGCCGGCGGCGGTCAGGCGATCGACGAAGACCTGGCCCGAAGTATCGGTGTCCAGGGTGCGGGTGTCACTGACGGTCAATACAGCGATGTTCAGGGGTACGAAGGGCGCATCAGCCTTGGCTTTCATGGCTCGGTCCGGTTGTCGAAGGAACAGCCCGATGTTATATCACAGGGCCTTATTGACCTGCCGCAGCGAAACCGCCATGTCCCTCGATTACTCAGCCCTGCCCTGTTCGATCCTGCTGCTGGCCGGTGGCCGCGGCCAACGCATGGGCGGCCAGGATAAAGGCTTGCTGCAATGGCACGGCCGGCCGTTGATCGCGCACTTGCAGGAGCTGACCAGGCCGCTGACAGATGACCTGATCATCTCGTGCAACCGCAATCATGACCTCTACGCCCCCTATGCCGACCAACTGGTGAGCGACGACAGCCAGGACTTCCCCGGCCCGCTCGCCGGCATCCGTGCCGGATTGCGCGCCGCACGTCATCAGCACCTGCTGATCCTGCCGTGTGATGTGCCGAACATTGATGCACGATTGCTCGCCGACCTGCGGGAGACATCACGCAGCCATCCCTCCGTGCCGGTCATGGTCCGACAAGGCGAGTTCTGGGAACCCTTGCTGTGCATCATCCCCACCGCGCTTAAAAACCCAATGGAATGTGCCTGGGCCGCAGGCGAACGCAGCCCACGCAAGATCCTGCTGCAACTGGGTGGCGTCGCACTGGAATGCCCGGACAATGACCCGCGCCTGGCCAACCTTAATACACCCGAACTGTTGCACCCTGGGACTGGCGTGTCAGAATGATGGGCGAACAAGGAACTTTGACGACGCCCTGCGCGTCACAAGCTCAGTCATTCAAAAGTATTTTCTCGGAGACAAACTCATGACTCAACGGACCATCGCCGCTCTCATGCTTGCACTGGGCCTGGCTACCCTCGCCGGTTGCGCCTCGCCAACAGTGATCACCCTGAATGACGGTCGCGAAATCCAGGCCGTCGACACCCCGACTTACGACAAGGCATCGGGCTTCTACGAGTTCAAACAGCTTGATGGCAAGGAAACCCGTATCAACAAAGATCAGGTTCGCACCGTTAAAGACCTGTAAGTCTTAACGCTTGCCGCCCAAGGCCCGCCTCGTGCGGGCCTTGTCGTTTCCGGGGGTCACCAGTCGAGGGTGATCCGGCTGCGGAAACTGCGCTCCAGCCCGGTGATCGGGTCAATAAAACGTACGCCCTGGGCCAGCAGTTTGAGCGGGTTGGCGTAGTCATCCACGGCGTCCTTGATCACATCCGGGTAGAACGGATCGTTGCAGATACTCGCACCGAGCGCGGTCATGTGCACGCGCAACTGGTGCTTCTTGCCGGTCACGGGAAACAGGCCATATCGCCACAGATCGCCGTGCTGTTCCCGGACCTCAACCGCCGTTTCAGTGTTGCTGGCACCGGGCCCCTCCTGCATACGAAAGAACGGTTCGCCATCCACCAGGCGGCTTTTATGCACCAGGGGGAAGGTCAGGTTGGGCAATGCCGGCGCGATGGCTTCGTAGAATTTGTCGATACGCCGCGTGGGAAACAGTTGTTGATAGGCCGAACGGCTTTGTGGGTTGGCCGAGAACAACACCAGCCCCGCCGTGTGGCGGTCGATACGATGCAGGGGCACCAGCGAGGGGTTGCCCAGGCGGCGGATCAGGCGCCGCAGCAAGGTCTGTTCGACGTATTCGCCGGCTGGCGTCACCGGCAGGAAATGCGGTTTGTCAGCCACCACCAGATGCTCGTCGGCATACAGGACGGTTTCCTGCACCGCGATGACCTTCTCATTGGGCACCTCCCGGAAGTAGTAGATGCACAGGCCCTCCTTGTAAGCCAGGCCCTGGCTGATCGGCTGGCCATTGAGATCCAGCACCCGCCCCCGCGCAATACGGTCCAGCCAATGCTCGCGACTGATGGCCGGAAAGTGTTCGCACAGGCAATCGAGCACCGTCGCCCAAGGCCCCGGAGGCAGATACAGAGTGCTGGCTTGATGCTGGGACGCGGAAAAACCGGAAGTGGACATGAAGAGGCTCGAAACCTGGAAAAACACAGCGGTATTATCCCGCAAGGAGCGGGATTGAGCCTAGGGTCGATCTCAAGCTTTGGCCAATTGGGTTCGCAGGATGGGCGAAGCACTCGCGGCCTCGGTGAACTCCTTGAGCCAGCGCAGCACGTCGACCGCATCCCAACGGCCGGGATCGTACAGCGCGTACAACAACCCCTGGTAACCCACCACATCCAGCTGCTTGTGATAACCGGCGCGCTGGAACAACGCCTCGATTTCGGCAAAGCAAGTGTTGAAATGCACTTTGTTAAACGGCGTCTTGCCTTCCGTGACCAGGCCGTCGAGGCGCAGCTCGTTCACCGCATCACGCACGACATCGACGGACATGCGATTGACGCTGCTTTTCAATTGTTCAACATTCACCACGGGCGTTCCCTCTATTCAATCACTGTACAAACATACAGTAACTTAATATTTGGAAACCTGCCATCGCATAAAGCTAGAGCAAGAACGTCACGACCTGTTCCGTATCGAACGGCCAATCCAGCTCAGCTCCGGTGTCTACCCGGCGAAGCACCGGAATCCGCAGGCCGTAGGCTTCGGTCAGGTCGTCGGGGTCGGTGATATCGACCAGTTCCACCAGCAAGCCACGTTCGACGAGCGGCATGATTTCGGCTTCGGCAACTTCACAAAGATGGCAACCCAGGGTGCCGAACAACTGGCATTCAGGAGGCATGATGAATGGCCCGATCAGAAAACAGTCACCTATTCTAAGCCCGGTGACTGCATGAAGCCCACCACCACAAAAAACCTGACCCAGATCAGCATGGCGTATAACTGATTCAGCGATTCTCGCGGCTTTTTGCCCGCCCAACCTGCAAGGAAGCTGTCCGTGTTTGCCAACCTGTTGATCATTCTGGCCTCATCCCTGGTGGTGATTGCGCTTTTTCGCCGCCTGCAATTGCCTCCCGTGCTGGGCTATCTGTGCGTCGGCCTGGCCGTAGGCCCCACTGCGCTGGATTGGGTGAATGACAGCGAAGAACTGCCGGACCTCGCCGAGCTCGGCGTGGTATTCCTCTTGTTCTCCCTGGGCCTGGAGTTTTCCCTGAGCAAAATGCTCGCCCTGCGGCGAGTGGTGTTTGGTCTGGGCAGCCTGCAGGTGCTGGGGTGCGGCGTGCTGCTGGGTGGTTTGTTGATGGGCTTGGGCCTGTCGCCCGGTGTGGCGCTGCTATTGGGCGCTGGGCTGGCGTTGTCCTCCACCGCTATCGTCAGCAAGGAGCTGGGCAGCCTTGGGGAAATCTTCAGCAGCCATGGCCAGAATGCGATTGGCGTGCTGCTGTTTCAGGATGTGGTCGCCGTGTTGCTGCTGACGCTGGTGCCGGTGTTTGCCGGTAGCAGCACCCAAGCGTGGTACTGGGCGCTGCCACTGACACTGGGCAAAACCGTGGTGCTGTTCATCGGCCTGCTAGGGGCCAGTCGCTGGCTATTACCGCGCTTGTTCCATGAAGTCGCCGCATCCCATTCGGCGGAGCTGTTTGTGTTGCTGGCGCTGGTGATCGTCCTGTTGACCGCCTGGCTGACGCACCTGCTCGGACTCTCGCCGGCCCTCGGTGCATTCCTGGCCGGCATGCTGTTGGGTGAAAGCCATTACCGGCATCAGATCGAAGCGGATATCCGCCCGTTTCGCGACATTCTACTGGGCTTGTTTTTCGTCAGCATCGGCATGCTCATCGACCTGCAACTGTTCGTCAGCCATAGCCTGCTGATCCTTGGGCTGACCCTCATCCTGATGCTGGTCAAGGGTTGTGTGGTGGCGGGACTGGTCAAGTGGCGTGGCAGCGACACTGAAACCGCCTGGCGCAGCGGACTGGCCCTAGCCCAGGGTGGCGAATTCTGTTTTGCGCTGATGGCGCAGATGCAACAAAGCCGGCTGATTCCCGATGAGTTCAATGGCCTGCTCCTCGCTGCCACGTTCTGCTCGATGCTGTTCACCCCACTGCTGCTGCGCGCCGCGCCGTCGATCGCCCAGCGCCTGCACCGCAAGCCCAACCTGCAAGTGCAATTGGAGCAAATCACTGCGCTCAACGCCCAGTTACGCGGCCATGCGGTGATTTGCGGATATGGCCGGGTCGGGCAATCCATCGGTCGTTTTCTGCGCCGCGAACAGCAGGCGTTTATCGCACTGGATGACGACCCGGAACGGGTGCAGGAAGCCGCCACTGAAGACAGCAGCGTGCACTACGGTGACTGTCGCCGTGGCGCCTTGCTGAGTGCGGTTGGGTTGGAACGGGCGCGATTGGTGGTGATCGCAGTGGACGACACGGACGTCGCACTGGTGGTGCTCAAGGAAGCTCGGCGGATCAACCCTGAAGTGCCGATCCTGGTGCGTACCCGCGATGACAGCCAACTGGCCGAACTGAAAGCTGCGGGCGCCAGCGAAGTGGTGCCCGAACTGCTGGAGTCCAGCCTGATGCTCGCCTCCCACGCCTTGATCCTGTTGGGCCTGCCGGACCAACAGGTGCAGGCGCGGGTGGATGAAGTGCGACATAACCGTTATCGCCTGCTGCACGGCTTCTACCCGCAGGCAGAACCGCCGATCAGTCCTGACTGACCGCGCCGATTTTGTGGATCGACAGGTCGGCGCCGTAATACTCCTCTTCCTGGCTCAGGCGCAGCCCATGCACGCGCTTGATCAGGCCATACACCAACAAGCCGCCGACCAATGCCACCGCGACACCCAGGGCCGTACCGATCAGTTGGCTGATCAGGCTGACACCGCCCAGGCCGCCGAGGGCCGTCTGGCCGAAGATACCGCAGGCGATACCGCCCCAGACGCCGCACAGGCCATGTAGCGGCCACACGCCCAGCACGTCGTCGATCTTCCAGCGATCCTGGGCCGCAATGAAGAACCACACAAACAACCCGCCGGCGACCGCACCGGTGACCAGCGCGCCCACCGGGTGCATCAGGTCGGACCCCGCGCACACCGCCACCAGCCCAGCCAGCGGGCCGTTATGCAGGAAGCCTGGGTCATTGCGACCAATGATCAGGGCCGCGACCGTGCCACCGACCATTGCCATCAGCGAGTTGACGGCGACAAGGCCGCTGACGCCGTTGAGGGTTTGCGCACTCATCACGTTGAAGCCGAACCAGCCGACAATCAGAATCCACGAGCCCAACGCCAGAAACGGAATGCTCGACGGCGCAAAGGCGACCAGCCGTCCCTCCCTGTATCGACCATTACGTGGCCCCAGCAGCAACACTGCCGCCAGCGCCAACCACCCTCCCATGGCGTGTACCACCACGGACCCGGCGAAATCATGGAAACTGGCCCCAAAGGTAGCCAGCAGCCAGGCCTGCACGCCGAAATTGCCGTTCCACACCATGCCTTCGAAAAATGGATAGATAAACGCCACGATCAAGGCGGTGGCACACAGTTGAGGTGCGAACTTCGCGCGCTCAGCAATACCGCCGGAAATGATCGCCGGGATCGCTGCGGCAAACGTCAGCAGAAAGAAGAACTTCACCAGGCCGTAACCGTGATCGGCGCTGATCACCGCTGCCGGTTGCAGGAAGCTCACGCCGTAGGAGATCCAATAGCCTATAAAGAAATAGGCCAGGGTGGAGATGGCGAAGTCGCTGAGGATCTTCGACAGGGCATTGACCTGGTTTTTCTGGCGCACCGTCCCGACTTCAAGGAACGCGAAGCCGGCGTGCATGGCCAGGACCATGACCGCACCGATCAGGATAAACAGGGTGTTGGAGCTGTGGACTAAGGTGTCTACTGCACTTTGCACATTTTCCATGGACGTTGGCAGGCCTGCATCAAAGGCAAAAAAGCACCAAACCGGTTCAAACCAGGGTTTCGCGCACTAAATTGGCACCGCCGGTCCCACCCCTCTATTGGGGGTGTGAACCGCTTTAGCGCAGCGATCAACACAACAGGCCGTAACCGACAGGGTTTTTCCGCGAGTTTCAGTTATTTAGGGTAAGGTTTTTCAAGGCTTTAGGCCCGACCGCCCGGATTCAGCGCAGCCCGTTGGGCCTGCGCACCAAGGCAAAGCAAAAGCTGTACCAGACAATTGCACTGAACCTTCACCGAACGCGGTGACTCGAAACCACACACCGATCAGCCAATCACGGAGATACCCATGGCCAGACGCACTGCAAAGACTGCTCAAGAAATACTGATGGCGGATTTTCAAACCCTGGTCAGTGACACCGAAAAGTTGCTGGACGACACCGCCGTATTGGCCGGTGACCAGGCGGACGAGCTGCGGACCAAGATCCATGAGAGCCTGCTCAAGGCTCGCGAAACCCTGCAATTGACCGAAGACTCCCTGCGTGAGCGTGGCCAGGCAGCGGTTGCCGCCACCGAGGATTACGTACAGGCCAACCCTTGGCAGTCGGTCGGCATCGCCGCTGGCGTGGGCTTTCTGATCGGCCTGCTGGCCACAAGGCGCTAATCATGTCTATCGGCGAAACCGAGTCGTCCAAGGGCGCAAGCTCAACCTCTCGACGCCTGGGCGCGGCCGTTCTGGGCTTGCTGCACAGCCACGTCGAGCTGTTTGGCATCGAACTGCAGGAACAGAAGTCGCGCACCGTCAGCCTATTGCTGTTTGCCGGGCTCTCGCTGGTGTTTGCCTTGCTGTTATTGGTGGGGTTGTCGGCACTGGTGATGATTCTGGTATGGGACACCTACCGTCTCACCGGGATCATCAGCCTCTGCGTGTTTTACATCCTGGCCGCGGCATTCTGCGGGCTGCGCTTGAAAGCGGCGGTATTCGATGAATCCACGCCCTTCCACGCCACCCTGGAAGAGCTGGCCAATGACCGGGAGCGCCTGCTGCCATGAGCCTGACTGAAATCCCGCCATCCACCTCACGCCGGGAAATGCGCAAGGCGTTGATCCGCCTGCGCATGGAAATGCACCGCCAGGAGATCCGCCACGAGTCGCAACAACTCATGGCGCCCCTGCACAAAATGCGCGACATGCGCCACAACTGGCAAGACAGCCTGGGGATCAAGCATGCGCCGCTATGGGGCGTTGCGGCGGTGACGCTGCTGGGCTTTTTCACCGGCAAAGGTGCCAAGGGCGGCAGTATCAGCAGTGTGACGCGCCTGGTGCGCTTGGGCGCCGGCTTGATCCCACTGATCAAGCTGGCCATGCAAGGCGCGCGCAAAGGCTGAACCCCCACACGCTGCCTGTTGCCTCGACAGAACCGGCCGGGCCCTTATCAGAACAGGGCCGGGCCTTTTTTCGCCCGCGCATCTGCTTTCGCCCGCGCATCTGCCGGTAGATTTTCGCTTGCCCAGGCCACGCCGAACCGGGAAGCTGGGCGCATCCTTCACCAACGGAGAGTACCCGCCTTGGATTGGCCTACCCTGCTGACTCGCGAACGCCTCGGAAAACCCCTGCACAGCCCGGAAGAACTGGGCCGTAGCCCATTTCACAAAGATCACGACCGCATTATCTTCTCGGGTGCTTTCCGGCGCCTGGGCCGCAAGACCCAAGTGCATCCGGTGTCGAGCAACGACCATATCCATACGCGCCTGACGCATTCCCTGGAAGTCAGCTGCGTTGGCCGCTCCCTCGGCATGCGCGTCGGCGAGACCCTGCGCAGCGCCCTGCCCGACTGGTGCGACCCGAGCGACCTGGGCATGGTGGTGCAATCGGCTTGCCTGGCCCATGACATCGGTAACCCGCCCTTCGGGCATTCCGGTGAAGATGCCATTCGCCATTGGTTTCAGCAGGCTGCGGGCCGTGGCTGGCTGGATGGCATGAGCCCTGCCGAACGTAATGACTTCCTCAATTTCGAAGGCAACGCCCAGGGTTTTCGAGTGCTGACCCAACTGGAGTACCACCAGTTCGACGGTGGCACGCGGCTGACATACGCCACCTTGGGCACCTACCTGAAATATCCCTGGACCGCGCGTCACGCCGACTCCCTGGGCTACAAGAAACACAAGTTCGGCTGTTACCAGAGCGAACTGCCGATTCTGGAGCAGATCGCCCACAAACTCGGGCTGCCCCAACTGGAAGAACAACGCTGGGCGCGTCATCCGTTGGTTTACCTGATGGAAGCCGCGGACGACATCTGCTACGCGCTGATCGACCTGGAAGACGGGCTGGAGATGGAGCTGCTGGAATACGCCGAGGTCGAATCGCTGCTGCTCAACCTGGTCGGCGATGACCTGCCGCAGACGTATCGCCAATTGGGCCCGCTGGACTCGCGCCGGCGCAAATTGGCGATCTTGCGCGGCAAGGCGATCGAGCACCTGACCAACGCGGCGGCACAGGCGTTTGTCGAACAGCAGGACGCCTTGCTGGCCGGCACCCTGCCCGGCGACCTGGTGGAGCATATGCATGGGCCTGCCAAGCGTTGTGTACTGGATGCCAAAGACATGGCGCGCAAGAAAATTTTCCAGGACAAGCGCAAGACCCTGCATGAAATCGGCGCCTACACCACCCTGGAAATCCTGTTGAATGCATTTTGCGGTGCCGCTCTGGAACAACATGGCGGGCGCACACCATCGTTCAAGAACCGACGCATTCTCGACTTGCTGGGCAATAGCGCACCGGACCCCGCCTGGCCGTTGCATGCCTCGTTCCTGCGCATGATCGACTTTATCGCCGGCATGACTGACAGCTACGCTACCGAAATGGCGCGAGAGATGACCGGCCGCTCCAGCCCCCAATAACCCTCGGATCCCGCAGCCTGTTCCCTGAACAGAATTAACCTACAAAGGGAACAGAGCGGCCTGATCGAATTCGTACAGGCACCCGAAGAATAATCACGCACGCTCCTCGCGGGCGTCGCAAACAATTCCTACATCCCACCGACGCTTGACCCACTGTGTGCTCTCTATGCCCAGACACTCTCTTCGTATTCTTGTGGTGGAAGATCATCCCTTTCAACTCCTGGCCACCCAATGCCTGCTCAGAAGCTTCGGTTTCGATCAACTCACACCCGTAGAAAACGCCGAACAGGCCATCCGCACAATGACCCAGTCCGAACGACCTTTCGACCTGATGCTGTGTGACCAATGCCTGCCTGACTTACCCGGCCTCGAATTGATAGAAATAGCCAGCCGCGGCCGTTTTATCAGTGCTGCGATTCTGCTCAGCGGGTTACCTGCCACCGAATTGATCAACCTCGCTCTACAAGCTGCGCAGCGAAGCCTGCCACTGTGGGGATATTTACCCAAGCCGTTAAATAAAGAAGAACTTGAAAAGCTAATAACATCCAATCGATAAATGTAGGACATTAAACATCTCGACTGGTGAAAAGCGACTCTAAGCGCATCGTAAATTCCCGGCCACTTCCCGTCACCGCTTTCGCGCCCAAAACTCTGTCCGTTTCATTTCACAACTACCCTGTAGCTGGTAGGCATATGCCTTTTTTTATGTAGGACTTTTCTTGTTTTATGTCTAGGCCGTCGGCGTCGATCCTCCTCACTCATCTTCTGAGCTAATGTGCCCGCTTTATTTGCATCGGCGCGGAGCGTGACCATGAATACAGTTTTTATTATCGACGACCATCCGGTTATACGATTGGCCATTAGAATGTTACTTGAACATGAAGGTTACAAAGTCGTTGGCGAAACAGACAATGGCTGCGATGCCATCCAAATGGTCCGCGAATGCCTCCCGGATCTGGTAATTCTCGATATCAGCATCCCCAAACTTGATGGCCTCGAAGTACTCTGCCGATTCAACGCCATGAATACTTCGATGAAAACCCTGGTGCTCACGGCCCAGTGCCCTACCTTGTTTGCAACACGCTGCATGCGCTCGGGCGCTGAAGGCTATGTGTGCAAGGAAGGTGACCTCAGCGAGCTGCTGAGCGCGATCCGTGCAGTACTCTCCGGTTACAACTATTTCCCCAGCCAGGCACTGAATGGCAACGGCAGCGAAGGCGTTGAGGTGGAGGAGTTGGAATTATTCAAAACCGTCAACGATCGGGAGTTGATGGTATTACAACTTTTTGCACAAGGACGCACTAATAAAGAAATAGCCAAAGGCATGTTCCTGAGCAATAAAACCGTCAGCACTTATAAAAAGCGGCTCATGCAGAAGCTCAAAGCCAAATCCTTGGTAGAACTCATCGAGATGGCAAAACGAAACGCGCTAGTGTGAGAAAGCGGATGCCCAGCCGTATAAAGGACTATCTGATTGTATTATGTGCCGGCTTGTGCTTCAGCACCGTTGCGCTCGCACAATATCAACCCGACCCGGAACATTTCACCTTATTAAGTCGTGCAGGAAGCGTTCAACTGGACATTCAATTGGACAGAGCACAACGCCAGTGGCTACAGAACAAACGCGAGCTGGTACTGGGCACTTCCGCACCCGACTACCCGCCCTTCGACCTCACTTCCAGCGGCCATGACTATGAAGGCCTCACCGCCGATTATGCGGGGCTGCTGGCCAAGGCACTCGCCTTGCCGGTCAGGGTCGTGCGCTACCCTTCCCGCAAGGCATCCATTCAAGCCCTGGAGGCGGGTGACATTGATCTACTGGGCTCCTCCAACGGCTTTGAAGCCGCGAACCCAAAGCTGATCCTGTCCGCACCCTACGCCGTGGACCAGCCGGTGCTGGTCACCCGTGAGGGTGAAACCCGCAGCCTCAACGATGGCTTGGCGGGGCTTCGCCTGAGCCTTGTCTATCATTACCTGCCCCTGAGTGAAGTGGAAAAGCTGTACCCCAACGCGATCATTCGCGCCTATCCCTCTTATCAAAATGCCTTGAATGCGGTGGCCTTCGACCAGGCGGATGTGTTTCTGGGCGACACCATTTCCACCCATTACATGATCAACAAGGGCTATCTGAAAAATATCCACATGGCTAACTTCGGCAAACATGAGGCCTTTGGTTTCAGCTTTGCACTGCGCCAGGACCAACACATCCTGTTGAGCATTATCGACTCGGTACTGGCCGCCGTGCCTACCAACGAACGGGACAACATAGCCAAGCGCTGGAGTGCCGGTAGCGACATCCTGCTGACCGACAAAAAACTGCAACTGACCCAACGTGAAGAGCGCTGGCTGAAACAGCACCCCGTGGTAAAGGTCATCGTGAACGAAACCTTTGCACCGCTCACGTTCTTCGATGCGGACGGCAACTTCCGCGGCATCACTGCCGACCTCCTGGAGTTGATTCGCCTGCGCACCGGCCTGCGTTTCGTGATCCAGAACGGCCGCGACGTCAACGACATGATCGAGCAGGTCGCCACCGGCAAAGTGGATATGATCGGCGCCATCGTTCCGAGCAACGAAAGGGAAGCGCAGCTCAACTTCAGTCGGCCCTACCTGGAAAACTCCTACGTACTGCTGACACGCAAGGAGCCCGGTGCTCCGCTGAGCCTGGAGCAGATGGCCGGAAAACGCCTGGCCATCACCCAGGGCAACCCACTGGCCGGTACCTTGGGCAAGGACTTCCCACAGATTCACCTGGTGGAGACCAGCGACACGTTCAAGGCTTCGGAACTGCTTGCACAAGGCCATGTGGACGGCGCCGTGAACTCGCTGGTCATCGCCAACTACTTCCTCTCCTCGCAGGTCTTCCAGGACAAACTGCAGATCAGCAGCACTATCGGGACGGTCCCCGCCACGTTTGCCCTGGCCACATCACGCCATGCGACCGAACTGAGTTCGATCCTCGACAAGGCACTGCTCAGTATCGCCCCGGATGAAATGGGCGTGATCAACAGCCGCTGGCGTGGCTATACCGCCGCGTCCGACAGCTATTGGCGCAACTACCATCAATTGATTGCCCGGATCGTTATCGGCACCGGGCTGCTGCTGTTGATCTCCTTGACCTGGAACGCCTACATGCGTCGCCAGATCAAGCATCGGCAAATGGCCGAGCGCGCCCTCAACGACCAGTTCGAGTTCATGCGTGCGCTGGTCAATGAAACCCCACACCCGATCTACGTACGTGATCGCAACGGTTTGTTGCAGACCTGCAACGACAGTTACCTGCAGGTATTCGACGTCAAACGCGAAGACGTCATCGGCAAAAGCGCGGTCCAGATGAGCATGGCCCTCGAGTCGGAGGCGGCGCAGTATCACGCCGATTATCAACGCGTCGTGGCCGAAGGTAACCCGCTGATCCTGGACCGCACCCTGCACATCCACGACAAGAAACTGACCATCTACCACTGGATCCTGCCGTACCGCGATTCCACCGGCGAAGTCCAAGGCATCATCGGTGGCTGGATCGACATCAGTGAAAGGCGCCAACTGTTTGATGAGTTGCGCGCTGCCAAGGAGCGCGCCGACGAAGCCAACCGTGCCAAAAGTACGTTCCTTGCCACCATGAGCCATGAGATCCGCACACCGATGAATGCCGTGATCGGTATGCTCGAACTGACACTCAAGCGCGCCGATCAAGGGCATCTTGATCGACCGGCCATTGAAGTGGCCTACAACTCGGCCAAGGACCTGCTGGAACTGATCGGCGATATTCTGGATATCGCACGCATTGAATCCGGGCGTCTGAGCCTCGCCCCGGAACGCGTCAACCTGCGGGAAGTGATCGAGTCCGTCGTACGCGTATTCGATGGGCTTGCACGCCAGAAAACCCTCAGCCTGTTGCTGGAGTTCAAACCCGACCTTAACGACATCGAGGTCCAGATTGACCCGCTGCGCTTCAAGCAAGTGCTGTCCAACCTGGTGAGCAATGCGATCAAGTTTACCGAGCGTGGGCAGGTGAAGATCAAAGTTGAGGTGCTGCCGACTCAAGCACCGGAACAGATCGAGCTCAAACTGGTGGTGGAAGACACCGGCATCGGGATCAGCAGGGACGACCAGTTGCGTTTGTTCGAACCCTTCGCCCAAGCGGACAACTCCGGGCACCTGGCCAGGAGCGGCGCAGGGCTGGGGCTGGTGATCTGTCGCAGCTTGTGCGCGATGATGGGCGGCCAGCTAAGCCTGAGCAGCGTGCCCATGGTCGGCACCCAGGTGCACGTCAACCTGAAGATGCCGCGTCTGCACACGCAGAACCAGGTAGGTGAACTGGTACCGGTGGCGGCCGCCCCGACCCCGGTGCTCAATGTGCTGGTGGTGGACGACCATCCGGCCAATCGCTTGCTGATGTGTCAGCAGCTGGGCTACCTGGGCCACCAGTTCACCGCGGCCGAGCACGGTGCGGCCGGTTTCCAGGCGTGGCGCCAGGAACATTTCGACCTGGTGATCGCCGACTGCAACATGCCCATCATGAACGGCTACGAGTTGAGCCGCTCGATCCGTGAATACGAGCAACGCGAACAACGGCCGCCCTGCGTGGTATTGGGCTTTACCGCCAATGCACAACCCGAGGAACGGCAACGGTGTGTGCAGGCCGGTATGAACGACTGCCTGTTCAAACCCATCAGCCTCACGGTGTTGGAGCGACAACTGGCACACATCGCCCCACAACCGGCGACCCCGTGCCTGGACCTGGCGTGCCTGGAGGCCCTGACCGGCGGCGATACGCAATTGAGTCGGCGCTTGCTGGAGGAACTGCTAAATAGCAGCCGGCACGACCGCCAGGAACTCATGGGCATGCTGGCTCGACAAGCCCCGCACCAGGACATCATCGAGCAAGCCCACAAAATCAAAGGAGCCGCCCGCATCGTCCAAGCCCACTCATTGGCGGGGCAATGCGAAACACTGGAACAAGCCTGCTCTCGCAGCGAAGATCGTCCCGTGATCGACGCCGGCATCAAAGCCCTGGAAAAGCTGATGCTGGAATTGGAAAGAATGCTGCAAACGCAACTGCATGACCTGGATCGCCAATAAGAGGCAGGGTTGAGTCAAGCGGTAGGAGCGAGCTTGCTCGCGAAAAACGTCAACGATAACGCGTTTTTCCTGGATCAACGCGGCGCCTGTGAGTTTTTCGCGAGCAAGCTCGCTCCTACACAAAGCCTTACCCTGGCATCTTTGTTCAGCAATCCGTCAAACGCAGGAAAATCGCCGCCAGCTGTTCAATCCCGACCTGGTCCTCGGGCGTAAAGCGCGCCAGCGAGGGGCTGTCGAGGTCGAGGACACCAATCAACCGGTTGTTCTTGATCAACGGCACCACCAACTCGCTGTTGGAAGCGCTATCGCACGCAATGTGCCCAGGGAACGCGTGCACATCCTCCACCCGCTGGGTTTGCCGCGAAGCCGCAGCCGCACCACACACGCCACGGCCGAACGGAATCCGCACACAGGCGATCTGCCCCTGAAATGGTCCGAGCACCAGCTCTTCGTTACGGTTGAGGTAGAAACCTGCCCAGTTCAGATCATCCAGCTGGTTGAACAGGAACGCGGAAAACTGCGCACTGTTGGCGATGAAATCACGCTCATCCGCCAACAGCGACTCCAACTGCGCGCAAAGCATGGCGTAGCCATCAAGGCCGGTACCGGCCTGTTGTAAATCGATCATGGTTGACGTTCCAGCAATTTGAGACCCACCCAATAACGGGCGAATTGATAAGCACACCGGCCGTTGCGGTTGCCGCGACCGGTAGCCCAGCGCACGGCGAGGATATCGAGGGCCTCATCGCGTTGCCACTGTAAACCGGCTTTATTGGCCAGCTCACCGATCCAGTGCTCCACCACATCCAGAAAGTGCTCCTGGGTGAAGGGGTAAAACGACAGCCACAAGCCAAAACGGTCAGACAAGGCAATCTTGTCCTCGACGGCCTCGCTGGGGTGCAACTCACCGTCCACGCGTTTCCAGTTGTCGTTATCACTCTGGTTTTCCGGCACCAGATGGCGGCGGTTCGACGTGGCATACAGCAACACATTGTCCGGTGCCTGCTCCAGCGAACCGTCAAGTACGCTTTTGAGCACACGGTAATCACTTTCACCGGCTTCGAACGACAGGTCATCGCAGAACAGAATGAAGCGTTGCGGCAGCTTGAGCAGCTGCTCGACCACACGTGGCAGGTCGGCCAGGTGATCGCGCTCGATTTCGATCAGGCGCAAACCCGCCTTGGCGTGCTGGGCCAGCAGCGCGCGCACCATGGACGATTTGCCGGTGCCACGCGAACCCCAGAGCAACGCATGGTTGGCGGGCAGGCCCTCGATAAATTGCTGGGTGTTGCGGGCCAGTTGCTCACGCTGCCGGTCAACGCCGATCAGATCGGACAGGCGCATGTCCAGGCTGACGTCCAGCGGCAACAGGAAGCCGCTGCGGCCTTCGCGCTGCCAGCGGGCCGCCAGGCATTGGTTCCAATCGATAGCTTGGCGCGGGGCGGGCAACAAGGGTTCCAGGCGTGCGAGCACCGCATCGGCCCGCTCTAGAAAGGCATTCAATCGAGAATCCACGATTATTCCTCTGGAAAGTTCCTGCAAAAGATGGCGTATTGGCAACCCTGCGGCAGACCGCACGAGGCTGCGTAAAAAACGATTTATGCCGGGTAAGCCAGAGCCTGTGGATGTTCAGCTATGCTTGCCGGGCGAAGGGAAACGTGAAGTGGTTCAACACTCGATGGATATCAAGTTCGCCCACCGCTTGTCTTATAAACAAGCCAGATTGACTGTGCTGGTCGGTTTCGTCTTGGGAACCCTGCTCAGTCTGATCCAAATCGGTATTGATTATGCCAGCGAAGACGCATCCATCAACCGTGAAATACGTTCGCTGATTGAAATCAGCCATAACCCCGCGTCACGTATTGCCTACAACATCGATGCCGAACTCGCCCAGGAGTTGACCCTGGGCCTGCTGCAGTCCCCTGCCATCACTCATGCGCAATTGATCGACAACAATGGCGTGGTCCTGGCAGACGTGGTGCGTGCGCCCAAGGAAAGCAGCTACCGGCCCCTCAGTGATTTTCTGTTCGGCGCCAACCGTCAGTTTGAAGACCGCTTGTTCCTCAGCCATATGCCCAATGACTCGCTTGGGGTGCTGCGGCTGGACGTCGACACCTACGCCTTCGGCAGCCGTTTCCTGCATCGCGCCGAAATCACCCTGCTCAACGGATTTGCCCGCAGCCTGCTGCTGACCGGAATACTGCTGGCGTTGTTCTATGTCATGTTGACCCAGCCGCTGGTGCGCATTATCCGTGCCTTGAGCACCAGTAAGCAGACCCATCTGGACTGCCCGCCGGGGCACGAAAACGACGAAATCGGCGTGCTGGTCAACGTCGCCAACCAGCAGTTCGAAAACATGCAGACCGAAATCCAGCAGCGCCGCCACGCTGAAGACCGGCTGACTGAATACCTCGGACAGCTGGAAGATATTGTCTCGGCGCGCACCCTCGAGCTCAAAGCCAGTAACCAGCGCCTGATTCAATCCAATGATGAGCTGGAAGCGGCAAAAATGACTGCCCTCGGCATGGCCCAGGCACGGGCGGCATTCCTGGCCAACATGAGCCACGAAATCCGCACGCCGCTGAACGGCCTGCTGGGGATGATCGCACTGTCACTGGACAGCCCATTGAACGCCGAACAGCGCCAGCAACTGTCCATTGCCCATGACTCGGGCAAAGTGCTGGTGGAATTGCTCAACGATATCCTCGACCTGTCCAAGTTCGACGCCGGTCAGCTGGAGCTTGAGCACATTCCGTTCGACCTCGGTTCACTGGTGGAAGACACCGCAAACCTGCTGTCGCAGAACGCAGCTCCCAGTGTCGAACTGACGTGCCTGATCGACCCACAGTTCCCCGCCCAGGTCATTGGCGACCCGACCCGTGTACGCCAAATCGTCAGCAACCTGCTCTCCAACGCGTTGAAGTTCACCCGCTTCGGCCGGGTCGATGTACGCCTGCGCGCTCAAGCCGACCGGGTCAGCATCGAAGTGTGCGACACAGGCATCGGCATCGCCCAGGAAGCGCAGGCGAAGATCTTCCAGCCGTTCACTCAGGCCGGTGCCGGTATCACCCGTCAGTTCGGCGGCACTGGCCTGGGCCTGGCGCTGACCTATAACTTGTGCGAAGCGATGAAGGGCCGGCTGACGATCAGTTCGGAGGTCGGGTTTGGCAGCCAGTTCTGCGCCGACCTGCCGTTGCCTACGCATTTGCCGGCCGCCCCGGTTGCCCCGCTGACGGGCGAAGTCATTGCCATCACCAACACCGGCAGCGGCCTGACGGAACTGCTCACCACCCTGCTCCCCCATTGGGGGCTGACACCGCGCTGCTATTCCCAGGACGATGACTTGAGGGAGCAAACGCCGGACCTGCTGATCACGGATTGCCCCGAGTGCCTGTTCCGCCTGCGCCCGGCGATCAGCGCACCGATTCTGGTGGTGACCGCCTATGGCAACTTCATGCCCAGTGAAGAAGTGGCGGCCCTTGCGCCATTGCAGCAACAGGCACGCCCGTTGAGCCGCAACGCGTTGTACCAGATCTTGCAACGTAACCTGCACAGCGAGTCGCCGTTGATCCTCGACCCGGTCCAGATAGAAGCCGCCCCCCTTGCCCACCGCGCGTACATCCTGCTGGTGGAGGACAATCCGGTCAATCAACTGGTAGCCAAGGGCATGCTCAACAAATTGGGGTGCAAGGTCATCGTCGCCGCCCATGGTGGCGAAGCGCTCAAGCTGCTTGAAGACCAGCGCTTCGACATGGTGCTGATGGACTGCAACATGCCGGTGATGGACGGCTACGAGGCAAGTCGGCAAATTCGTCGCAGCGGGCGTTGGCCGGACCTGCCCATCGTCGCGTTGACGGCCAACGCGATGTCTGAAGAACGCGAACGTTGCCGGGCGGCGGGGATGAATGACTATCTGGCCAAGCCGTTTCGCCGTGAAGAACTCAATGCGTTGCTGGACCTCTGGGTGCCTAAGACGACAACCCTTTGACCTGCACCAGCAACTGATCCAGGCCATCGCGCAGGGCGTCGGCCTGATTCAGGTCGATGCCACTGTCGCACAGCAACCGGGTCTTCAAACCCTGAGTCCGGTCGCGCAATTGCACGCCGGCCTCGCTCAGGCTCAGGTGCACTTCGCGCTCATCCTTGGCGCTGCGCTGGCGCCTTACCAGTGCAAGTTGCTCAAGCCGCTTGAGCAACGGCGTCAACGTGCCCGAATCCAGCATCAGCCGTTCCCCTAACGCCTTGACCGTGGGGTGCGCCGGTGCCGCGTCGTGCCATTCCCACAACACCAGCATCACCACGTATTGCGGATAGGTCAGGCCCAACTGATCCAGCATCGGCTTATAGGCCCGGGTAACCGCACGTGAGGCGGCGTAGAGCTTGAAACACAACTGGTTGTCCAGGGCGAGGGATACGCCAGGCAGATCGGTCATTTGAGCAGCGCTTCGATCTCTTGGGTCAGGTCCTCAGGCTTGGTGGTCGGGGCAAAACGCTTGACCACCTGACCGTTGCGACCGACGAGGAACTTGGTGAAGTTCCACTTGATGCCCTTGGAACCCAGCAGCCCCGGCGCCTGTTTTTTCAACTGAACAAACAAAGGGTGAGCATCGCTGCCATTGACGTCGATCTTCTTGAACAGCGGGAAACTGACGCCGAAGTTCAGCTCGCAAAACTCGGAGATTGCCCCTTCATTGCCAGGCTCCTGCTTGCCGAACTGGTTGCAGGGAAAACCCAGCACCACCAGACCCTGGTCCTTGTACTGCTGCCAGAGTTGCTCCAACCCTTTGTACTGCGGCGTGAAACCGCATTTGCTGGCGGTATTGACCACCAGGATGGCTTTGCCGGCGAAATCGGCCAAGGTCTTTTGCTCACCCTTGATGGTGGTGCAAGGGATACTCAGCAAGTTGTCGCTCATGGCAGTGCCTCGGATAAGGGGAAGAAGCAAAAAGATAGTGGGTAATTCAATTGTGTGCAATTTAATTACCGGGATTGATGGCGCGTTATCAGCCTCGACTCAGGCCAAATGTGGGAGCGGGCTTGCTCGCGAAAGCGGTCTATCAGCTGACATATCTACTGACTGACACGCCGTATTCACGAGCAAGCCCGCACACAATTGAAGGTCGTTGCCGGTCTAACGCGGTACCAGGTCCAGGCATACCGAATTGATGCAGTAACGCAGGCCGGTCGGCGGTGGGCCGTCCGGGAACACATGACCCAGATGGGCATCACACTTGGCGCAGGTGACTTCGGTACGGATCATGCCGTGGCTGACATCGCGGATCTCGATCATCGCGCTGTCGGCAATCGGCGCGTAGAAACTCGGCCAGCCGCAGCCCGAATCAAATTTCGTGGTGGAGTCGAACAGCGGCTCATTGCAGCAGACGCAGTGGTACACGCCGTCGGTCTTGGTGCCATTGTATTTGCCGCTGAAAGGTCGCTCGGTGCCCTTGAGACGGCACACGTTGTACTGCTCTGGATCGAGCATCGCCTTCCATTCATCAACGGTTTTCTGCAACTTTTCCATCGGTACACCTCGGCAACTGAAAAACCCTGATCTGTGTCTTTTCCATGGATCAGGCGGCACGTATGATTGCGCCTCTTCAAAACGCCAGTCTGGCACCCACGCTACCGGCATTCAAACGTATTTATCGGATTCACAGTACGGTAGTGTCCACACCGTCTGGATCGTTCATTTTCAGGATCACATCGCCATGCAGGTCAGCAAATCGAACAAGCTCGCCAACGTCTGCTACGACATTCGCGGCCCGGTGCTCAAGCACGCCAAGCGCCTGGAAGAGGAAGGCCATCGCATCCTCAAGCTGAACATCGGCAACCCGGCGCCCTTTGGTTTCGAAGCGCCGGACGAAATTCTCCAGGATGTGATCCGCAACCTGCCGACCGCCCAGGGCTACAGTGACTCCAAGGGCCTGTTCAGCGCACGTAAAGCCGTGATGCAGTACTACCAGCAGAAGCAGGTCGAAGGTGTCGGCATCGAAGACATCTACCTGGGCAACGGGGTGTCCGAGCTGATCGTGATGTCCATGCAGGCCCTGCTCAACAATGGCGACGAAGTCCTGGTGCCGGCGCCGGATTATCCGCTGTGGACCGCCGCCGTGACCCTCGCCGGTGGCCACCCGGTGCACTATCTGTGCGACGAAGGCGCCGACTGGTTCCCGGACCTGGCCGACATCAAGGCCAAGATCACCCCGAACACCAAGGCTCTGGTGATCATCAACCCGAACAACCCCACCGGTGCCGTGTACTCCAGGGAAGTGCTGCTGGGCATGCTTGAACTGGCGCGCCAACACAACCTGGTGGTGTTTTCCGACGAGATCTACGACAAGATCCTCTACGACGACGCCCTGCACGTGTGCACCGCCTCCCTGGCACCGGACCTGTTGTGCCTGACCTTCAACGGTTTGTCCAAGTCCTACCGCGTCGCCGGTTTCCGCTCTGGCTGGATCGCCATCTCGGGCCCCAAGCACAACGCCCAGAGCTACATCGAAGGCATCGACATGCTGGCCAACATGCGCCTGTGTGCCAACGTGCCGAGCCAGCACGCGATCCAGACCGCCCTTGGCGGGTATCAGAGCATCAATGACCTCGTGCTGCCCCAGGGCCGCCTGCTGGAGCAACGCAACCGTACCTGGGAGCTGCTCAACGCGATTCCTGGCGTCAGTTGCGTGAAACCCATGGGAGCGTTGTATGCCTTCCCGAGGATCGACCCGAAAGTGTGCCCGATCCTCAACGACGAGAAGTTCGTGCTCGACCTGCTGCTGTCGGAAAAGCTGCTGGTGGTCCAGGGCACCGCGTTCAACTGGCCATGGCCGGATCACTTCCGGGTAGTGACCCTGCCGCGCGTGGATGACCTGGACATGGCCATTGGTCGCATCGGCAACTTCCTCAAGTCCTATCGCCAGTAATGGACCTATCGCTGTACGGCCCTCATTCGGTCGTACAGCGAGCATCTGGCAACACTTCTCTGCCCTGCTTCTCCGTCCTCCCTGTGGTTGCCCCCACTAATCGGCAAGCCCCCTATAATTACGGGACGGCAGGGTAAAAGTGGGGTGATGAAGGCAAGCTTGGTGGGTCAGAAAATCCTTTCAAGGCTCTACGTTCAGACTGTAGGACACAGTTTGAAATAGTCGCTCGGTTGAATCACCCCATCCCGCACCTTATATACCCCGCAGTACGCGACATATTAAGCCTGAGGAGAACTCTACAACCATGATGCGCATCCTGCTGTTTTTGGCCACTAACCTGGCGGTCGTGCTGATTGCCAGCATCACCCTGAGCCTGTTCGGCTTCAACGGGTTCATGGCGGCCAACGGGGTTGACCTGAACCTCAATCAGCTGCTGGTTTTCTGTGCGGTCTTTGGTTTCGCCGGCTCGCTGTTCTCGCTGTTCATCTCCAAGTGGATGGCGAAGATGAGCACCAGCACCCAGGTCATCACCCAGCCACGCACCCGACATGAGCAATGGTTGTTGCAGACCGTTGAGCAGCTGTCCCGTGACGCCGGTATCAAGATGCCCGAGGTAGGCATTTTCCCGGCTTATGAGGCCAACGCATTCGCCACCGGCTGGAACAAGAACGACGCGCTCGTGGCGGTGAGCCAGGGCATGCTGGAACGCTTCTCATACGACGAAGTGAAAGCGGTGCTGGCCCACGAGATCGGCCATGTGGCCAACGGTGACATGGTCACCCTGGCATTGGTACAAGGGGTGGTGAACACCTTCGTCATGTTCTTTGCGCGAATCATCGGCAACTTTGTCGACAAGGTGATCTTCAAGAACGAAGAAGGCCGCGGTATCGCCTATTACGTGGCGACCATCTTTGCCGAACTGGTACTGGGCTTCCTGGCCAGCGCAATCACCATGTGGTTCTCGCGCAAACGGGAATTCCGTGCAGACGAAGCCGGTGCCCGCCTGGCCGGCACCGGGGCAATGATCGCAGCGCTGCAACACCTGCGCTCCGAACAGGGCCTGCCGGTACACATGCCGGACAGCCTGACGGCATTCGGTATCAACGGCGGCATCAAACAGGGCATGGCTCGCCTGTTCATGAGCCACCCACCGTTGGAAGAGCGGATCGACGCATTGCGCCGTCGCGGCTGATTCCCGGTAACGCAAAAGGGGCGATTATATCGCCCCTTTTTTGTGACCGTGGTTTATACCCTGGTTAACCGATAAGCGCGCTCTTCAAGGCGAGTGACGCCATCCTGCACAAACTTCCAGCTTTCACCCAGGATGTCCTGCTCCTGCAACACCTCCAGCGTCCACCGCTCACCCAATAGCTTGTGCACTTCCTCGTCAGTCACCGCAAACGGCGGTCCGGCTTTTTGTATCTGCTCGTAATCCAGAGTGATCAACAGCCCCTGGCAACCTGGCCGCAGCAGCGTGTTCAGATGCTCGACGTACTGCACACGCATCAACGGCGGCAACGCGATCAAGGCGGCGCGGTCATAGAGCGCAGTGCAATCAGCCAACGGCTCAGCGCCCAAGGCAAAAAAATCACCACACCAGATCTCGATCAGACCCGCCTGATACACCTTGAACACTCCCCGCTCGCTGATTCGCGGGGTCAGGTTCTGCTCGCTGAAAAACGCTTCGACCGCCTGCTCCGACAGCTCCACACCCAACACCCGCAACCCTTGGCTGGCCAGCCACATCAAGTCCAGGCTCTTGCCACACAGCGGCACCAGCACCTTGGAGCCTTCAGCGACGGACAATAGCGGCCAGTGTCGTTGCAGATAAGCGTTGACTTGCGGCAGGTGAAAGCCAATCTGATTGCGCGCCCAGCGTTCCCGCCAAAATTTGGGTTCCATGAATCACCCTGAAAATTCGATCAAAAGGGGTTAAAACTTATATTAGATTTAGATCAATGATCTGATTGAAGATGGGCCATGTTAACGCTCAGGACCCGACTTATGCTCCCTAGCCTGTTTATTTCTCATGGATCTCCCATGCTTGCCCTGCAACCCGGCGCCAGCGGCCCGGCACTCCAACGCCTTGCCGCCGAACTGCCACGGCCGAAGGCGATTGTAGTGGTGTCGGCGCATTGGGAAAGCGACCAGTTGCTGGTCAGCGGCAGCGCTGCCCCGCAAACCTGGCATGACTTCGGCGGTTTCCCACGTGAGCTGTTTGCCGTGCAGTATCCTGCGCCCGGCAACCCGCAATTGGCTGGCCGGATCGTCGAACTGCTGCATGCCGATGGTCTGGATGCGCGCATTGATGAGCGCCGCCCCTTTGACCACGGGACATGGGTGCCTTTGTCGCTGATGTACCCGGCGGCGGATATCCCGGTGGTCCAGGTGTCCCTGCCCAGCCGCATGGGCCCTGCCCTGCAAACCCGGGTCGGACATGCCCTCGCCGAGCTGCGTGAACAGGGCATCTTGCTGATCGGCTCCGGCAGCATCACCCATAACCTGGGTGAACTGGACTGGCATGCGGGGCCGCAGAGCATCGAACCATGGGCGCGGGACTTCCGTGACTGGGTGGTGGACAAGCTTGCCGCCGACGATGAAGCGGCCTTGCATGATTACCGTCGCCAGGCACCGAATGCGGTACGCAGCCATCCCAGTGATGAACACCTGCTGCCGCTGTACTTTGCGCGCGGCGCCGGAGGGACATTCAGCGTGGCACACCAGGGTTTCACTATGGGAGCACTGGGCATGGACATCTATCGCTTCGGTTAACCGCCGGGCAAAAAAAATCCCCGACCAGTCGGGGATTTTTTATGTGCGATCAATCAACCCAAGGGCGGATCAATCTTCGCGGTAGCGACGCAGTTTGAGCTGCTTGCCGGCAACGCGTGTGTCTTTCAGCTTGGCCAGCAGTTTTTCCAGGCCGTCTTCCGGCAGCTCCACCAGAGAGAAGCTGTCACGCACCTGGATACGACCGATGGCTTCACGTGCCAGGCCACCCTCGTTGAGGATAGCGCCCAGCAGGTTCTTGGCAGCAATACCATCACGCGCACCCAGCGCGGTACGGCAACGAGCACGGCCTTCAGCCAATGGCACCGGAGCACGACGCTCGCGATCACCACGGTCTGGACGGTCACCGGAACGCTCTGGACGATCACCGCGTGGCGCGCTGTTCGGCACCAGTGGGCGTTCTTTCTCGATGGCAGCCAGGGTCAGGGCCTGACCGTTGGTGGCTTTACGCAGCAGGGCTGCAGCCAGAGCGCGCGGGGTGCAACCGATATCGGCGGTCAGGCGGTCCAGCAGGTCGCCATGGGTCGATTCAGCGTCAGCCACCAGCGGCGACAGGCTGTTGGTCAGCTTCTTGATACGAGCATCGAGAACTGCCTGGGCATCCGGCAGGCGGACTTCGGCAACTTTCTGACCGGTTACGCGCTCGATGACTTGCAGCATGCGGCGCTCACGTGGAGTCACCAGCAGCAGTGCACGGCCTTCGCGACCCGCACGGCCGGTACGGCCGATACGGTGAACGTAGGACTCCGGGTCGTACGGCATGTCAACGTTGAACACGTGAGTGATGCGTGGAACGTCGAGACCACGAGCCGCCACGTCGGTTGCGACAACGATGTCCAGGCGACCATCCTTGAGGGAGTCGATGACGCGCTCACGTTGGTTCTGGGCGATGTCACCGTTCAGCGCAGCGGCTTTGTAGCCCTTGGCTTCCAGGGCACTGGCCAGGTCCAGGGTCGCTTGCTTGGTGCGCACGAACATGATCAGGGCATCGAAGTCTTCGACTTCCAGCAGGCTCAATACAGCCGAGGTCTTCTGGTCAGCGTGAACCAACAGGTGAGCCTGTTCGATCGCGGTAACGGTCTGAGTCTTGGTCTGGATCTTGACGTGCTCCGGGTCGCGCAGGTGGCGTTCGGCAATGGCACGGATCGACTGTGGCAGGGTGGCCGAGAACAGTACGGTCTGACGGGTCGGTGGCAGAGCCTTGAAGATGACTTCCAGGTCATCCATGAAGCCCAGCTTCAGCATTTCGTCAGCTTCGTCGAGAACCAGGTGGTTCACGGTCGAGAGGACTTTTTCGTCACGACGCAGGTGGTCGCACAGACGGCCCGGAGTGGCGACAACGATCTGTGCACCATTACGGATTGCCTTGAGTTGTGGGCCCATGGGCGCGCCGCCGTAAACGGCCACAACGGTCACGCCCGGCATTTGCTTGGCGTAGGTTTCAAAGGCGGTTGCTACTTGCAGCGCCAACTCACGGGTTGGCGCCAGGATCAGGGCTTGCGGTTCGCGCTTGGCAGGATCGATGCATTGCAGGATAGGCAGGGCGAAGGCAGCGGTTTTACCGGTACCGGTTTGCGCCTGGCCAATCATGTCTTTGCCGGCCATGATGATCGGGATCGATTGCTGCTGAATCGCCGAAGGCTCTTCGTAGCCGGTCGCTGCGACGGCTGCAAGAATATTCGGGTTAAGATTAAAAGCGGCGAAGCCGCCGGTTTCCTGGGTCATGGGTCTGCCTCTAAGTGCATCCGCAAAGACCCATGCTCCAAAGCTGCGCATGCCGTGTTGAGACTCAAGAGTCGCCCTGGCTGCTTTGTCGGCGGGGATTTGCGAAAACGAATGAATGAAAAAGATTCGTCAAGGAAGAGTCCGCTGTGCGGACGTGCAGCCGAAGCTGACTTCGGGGAATTGCGCTACCTAAACGCGGCCCGGTTAAAGGCCGGCGCGCACTATACCGGAAATAGCTGAAAAAGGGAGCTTTTTTTATCGCAAAGCACTGATAAACCGCGCTGTATCACAGCCTTTGCAGAGAAGAGCAGCAAGGTCTATTTTTCAAAGGCCCGGCCCTGTTGGTCAAAACACTTAAACGGTTCACCTGCCGATTGAGACCCTTTGGTCTGAAACCCTTCCCTACGCCCGAGGGCACCCCGATGAATCAAGCCAGCAGCAGCCGCGTCAGCCGTGCACTCCAGGGCCATGTCCTGCTACTGGGCCTGGACCGGGTGGCCAAACGCAATGCTTTTGATCTGGATCTGCTCAATGCGCTGAGCCTGGCGTATGGCGAATTTGATCGAAATGATGACGCCCGGGTGGCGGTGGTATTTGCCCATGGCGACCACTTCACCGCCGGGCTGGACCTGGCCAATGTCAGTGCTGTGATGGCCGGCGGTTGGCAGCCGCCGCTCGGAGGGTGCGATCCCTGGGGAGTGTTCGCCGGCCCCCGCGTGAACAAACCGGTGATCGTCGCGGCCCAGGGTTACTGCCTGACCCTCGGGATCGAGTTGATGCTCGCGGCGGATATCAATCTGTGCGCCAGCAACACGCGTTTTGCGCAGATGGAGGTCCAACGCGGGATCTTTCCATTTGGCGGCGCGACACTACGTTTTCATCAAGTCGCCGGCTGGGGCAATGCGATGCGCTGGCTGCTCACCGGCGACGAGTTCGACGCCCATGAAGCCCTGCGCCTGGGGCTGGTTCAGGAGGTGATGGCCAGCGAAGACCTGCTACCGCGCGCCATCGAACTCGCCAACCGGATTGCGCGCCAGGCCCCGCTCGGCGTACAGGCCACGTTGATGTCGGCACGCATGGCGCGCAATGAGGGCGAGACCGTCGCGGCCGCCGCGCTGCCACCCATGGTGGAGAAGTTGCTCAACAGTGAAGATGCCAAGGAAGGAGTCCGGGCGATGATCGAGAAGCGTCCGGGGGTGTTCAAGGGTATTTGAATTGGCTGGGCCCGCCATCGGAACAAGCCCCCTCCCCCATTTGCAATGAGTTCCAAGTGTGGGAGGGGGCTTGCCCCCGATGGCGCCGGCACAGCCAACTAAGTCGCCGGCCGAATCACCTTGATCAGCGACTGCAACGAATAACCCAGGCGCGGCGCCAATGCTTCGGCGCGGGCCGAGAGTGCATCCAGGTCCAGTTCCTGATCCAGCTCGGAAGGCACCAGCAAAATCACATTGCCCTCCTTTACCGGCAGCTCCCAGTAATGCCGGTGGTACAACCCACGCAGCAACGCAGCGCCCAGTGGCTTGCCATCGTCCGTGGCCCATTGGTTGATCACCAGCCAACCGCCAGGGTTGAGTTTCTTCTGGCAGTCTTCCAGGAACGTCCAGGCCAGGTGCCCGACACCCGGGCCGACATCGGTGTACAGGTCGACGAAAATCAGGTCGGCCGACTCGGCACTGCCAAGCAATTGCAGGGCGTCGCCAATGCGGATGTACAACCGCGGGTCATCGTCCAACCCCAGATATTCAATCGCCAGGCGCGGCACATCCGGGCGCAGCTCAATGGCTTCGACGTCTTCCAGCGGCAGGAACTTGAGGCACGCCTGGGTCAGCGTACCGGCGCCCAGGCCGAGAAACAGCGCACTCTCCGGCTGTTCATGGCACAACGCACCAATGAGCATGGCACGGGTATAGTCGTACTCCAGCCAGCTCGGGTCGGCGGTGAATACGCAGCTTTGCTCGATGGCATCACCAAATTCGAGAAACCGGTAATCGGCCACTTCGAGCACGCGGATCATGCCGAAATCATCATGGACTTCGGCCAACAGGTGCTCGACACGCTCCTCGCTCATCACGACTCCTAATGGGTTTGCCGCTCGGCAAAGGCGCGATTGTCGGCCAAGCGGCAGCAGCAGGTCACGCACTAATTGCTGATAACATCCGCTCTACCGACAACCCAACCAACGAGTTCATGATGAGCCAACCCTGGAGTCCCGACAGCTGGCGCACAATGCCGATCCAGCAACAACCCCAGTACCCGGATGCAGCCCACTTGCTGCAAGTGGAAAAAAACCTGGCGAGCTACCCGCCGCTGGTATTTGCCGGGGAAGCCCGTGAACTGCGCCGTCAGTTCGCCGAAGTGACCCAGGGCCGCGCCTTCCTGTTGCAAGGAGGCGACTGCGCCGAGAGCTTTGCCGAGTTTTCCGCCGCCAAAATCCGCGACACCTTCAAGGTGCTGTTGCAGATGGCAATCGTGATGACCTTTGCCGCCGGCTGCCCGGTGGTGAAAGTCGGGCGCATGGCCGGCCAGTTCGCCAAGCCGCGTTCGGCCAACGATGAAACCATCGACGGCATCACCCTGCCCGCGTACCGCGGCGATATCGTCAACGGGATCGGCTTCGACGAAAAAAGCCGCGTGCCGGACCCCGACCGTCTGTTGCAGTCCTATCACCAGTCCACGGCCACCTTGAACCTGCTGCGCGCCTTCGCCCAGGGCGGTTTCGCCGACCTGCACCAGGTACACAAGTGGAACCTGGACTTCATCGCCAACTCCGCCCTTGCCGAGAAATACAGCCAGTTGGCCGACCGCATCGATGAAACCCTGGCCTTCATGCGCGCCTGCGGCATGGACAGCTCGCCGCAATTGCGCGAAACCAGCTTCTTCACCGCCCACGAAGCGCTGCTGCTCAACTACGAACAAGCCTTCGTACGCCGCGACAGCCTGACCAACGACTATTACGATTGTTCGGCCCATATGCTGTGGATCGGCGACCGCACCCGTCAGTTGGACGGCGCCCATGTCGAATTCCTGCGTGGGGTGAACAACCCGATCGGGGTCAAGGTCGGCCCGAGCATGAACCCGGACGACCTGATCCGCTTGATCGATATCCTCAACCCGGACAACGACCCCGGCCGCCTCAACCTGATTGCCCGCATGGGCGCCAACAAGGTCGGTGATCATCTGCCCGACCTGATTCGCGCCGTGCAGCGCGAAGGCAAGCAGGTGCTGTGGAGCTCCGACCCGATGCACGGCAACACCATCAAGGCCAGCAGCGGCTACAAGACCCGCGACTTTGCGCAGATCCTCAGTGAAGTGAAGGAGTTTTTCCAGGTTCACCAGGCCGAAGGCAGTTACGCCGGCGGGATTCATATCGAAATGACCGGGCAGAACGTCACCGAATGCATCGGCGGTGCACGACCGATCACCGAAGATGGTTTGTCGGATCGTTATCACACCCACTGCGACCCGCGGATGAACGCCGATCAGTCGCTGGAGCTGGCGTTTTTGATTGCTGAAACATTGAAGCAGGTCAAGCGCTGAGGTTTGAGCCGCCTGCACTGACGCCATCGCGAGCAAGCCCGCTGCCACATTTGCCCACGTACTTCCTTTGGAACGCGGTCGAGTGTGGGAGCGGGCTTGCTCGCGAAGAGGCCCTAAAGACCACCCTCCCCATAAAGCATCGCTCGCCGCAAGCGGTCGGCACTCGGTCTCTGGCAATTGAGCTGCACCTGCTCCAGCCCGAGCCAGTCGGCCATCTGGCGCAAATTAAGCGCCAGCGCCAACATCCCCTGCTCATCCAAGCCCGGCTCTTGCTCGTGCACCGCATGCACAGCCAACTGACCGTTAGCGCGCTCAGCGCGCAGATCCACGCGCGCCGCTATCCGCTCGTGATGCAGAAACGGCAGCACGTAGTAGCCATATACGCGCTTGTCTTGCGGGGTGTAGATCTCCAGTCGATAACGGAAATCAAACAATCGCTCGGTACGGCTGCGCTCCCAGATCAGCGAATCGAAGGGCGACAGCAATGCACTGGCCGCCACCTTGCGCGGCACTTTCGGCTCGGGCAGACAATACGCCGCAGCCTTCCAGCCTTGTACGCGGCAGGTCAGCAACTGCCCTTCTTCAACCAACTCCGCCAGGCGGTTGCGACTGTCGGCAGGGTCCAGGCGAAAGTAGTCGCGCAAGTCCTTTTCAGTGGCCACTCCCAACGCCGTCGCGCTGTGCAACAACAAGCTGCGCTGGGCTTGCGCCTCGTCCACCGAGGCGTGAAGCATTTCGCCGGGGATCACCCGCTCCGGCAAATCATAGAGCCGCTCAAAACCACGCCGCCCCGCAACGGTGACCAGGCCTGCGGCAAACAGCCATTCCAGCGCGTGTTTTTCCTCACTCCAGTCCCACCAGGGCCCAGCGCGCTCCTCGCGGGTCGACAAACTGCCCGCCCCCAACGCGCCTCGTTGCTCGACGGTGCGCAGGACGCGCTGGATAGTGGCCTGTTGCTCGCGCCCGAAACGCGCCATCTGCGCATAGATACCCTGCCCCTGCCTGGCCCGCTCCATGCGCCAGCGCAGCAGCGGGTACAGCGCCATAGGCAGCAACGATGCTTCATGCCCCCAGTATTCGAATAACGAACGATGGCGCCCCTGGCTCCAGGCGGCCTGCTCGAGTATCGATGGCGAGTAATTGCCCAGACGGGAAAACAGCGGCAGGTAATGGGAGCGCACCAGCGCGTTGACCGAATCGATCTGCAACACACCCAGACGCTCGATCAAGCGGTTGAGGTGTGTTGCCTTGATCAGGGCTGGCGCCTGGCGCCCGGAAAAACCCTGGGCAGCCAGCGCCATGCGTCGAGCTTGCTTGAGTGAGAAAGACAGGTCGACGGGCATGGGAATCTCCATGGGAACTCGCCCACCACCCTACTGCATCCTGGCTCACTTTCGCAGGGGGTCCTGCCAAAAGTGCAAGTGCCGCTCCTGCTCCACATCGGCACGATTGAGCCCGATGTCCTTGAGCGCGTCGTCACTCAGGCTCGCCAGCATCTGACGCTCGTGATACAGCGTCTGCCAGCGCGCCAGGGCATGCAACAGCCCGGAAAACGGACGCTTCGCCATCAACACAAAACCGGTTTGACCTTTCATCTTTTCGCCCTCCTGTGGGGATGACGAAAGTGTGTGCCAGGCACTATGATCAATCCAACGAATGTTTCTTATGCAATACATCTCGGAGATTGATCAATTGTCCAGCTTCCCAAGTATCGACACCGAGGTGCTGCGCACCTTCGTCGCCATCGCCGACCAAGGCGGTTTCACGCGGGCTGGAGAGCTGGTCAACCGAACGCAGTCGGCGGTGAGCATGCAGATGAAGCGCCTGGAGGACGACGTCCTACAGCGCAAACTGTTCGAACGCGACGGTCGCCAGGTGCGACTGACTCCCGAAGGCCAGGTGCTGCTGGGCTATGCCCGGCGCATCCTGAAATTGCACAGCGAAGTGTTCAACACCCTGCGTGAACCGCATATGGTGGGGCTGGTGCGCATCGGCACACCGGACGATTACGTGATGCGCTTCCTGCCGGGCATTCTCAAGCAGTTCTCCAAGGCGTATCCGCTGATTCAAATCGAGATGCACTGCGAATCGTCAACGGTGCTGATGCAGCGACGTGACCTCGCATTGACTGTGGTCAGCCGCGAACCTGGCAACGAAATCGGCGAGTTATTGCGTACGGAGCGCATGGTATGGGCGGCTTCACCCTGCTTCTGCGTAGACGAGCACGAAGCCCTGCCGCTGGCGATGTCTGGCGCGGATTGCCTCTACACGCAATGGGCGCGCTCCGCGCTGGATGCGGCCGGACGGGATTATCGCCTGGCCTACCACAGCTCCAACGTGGCGGCGATCCAGGCGGTGGTCAACGCTGGCCTCGCGGTCATGGTCAGCATGGAAAGCCTGGTGACCGACGACCTGCGCATACTGGGCAAGGACGAGGGTCTCCCGCCATTGCCCTCGATGAATCTGCACCTGCTGCGCAACCCGCAGATGACCTCGCCCATCACCGAATGCCTGGCAGCGTACATCCTCGAAGGCTTCAAACCTTAAAGGTCAGCATCACCGCGCACACCACGAGGAACGCGCAGAACAGGCCACGCAGCACACGTTCCGGCAGTGCATGGGCGACCTTCACGCCCCAACTGATACTGAGCAGGCCGCCGATTGCCAAGGGGATGCCGATCATCCAATCCACTTGGTGGTGCCAGGCATAGGTCACCAGGGTCACGCCGGTGCTGGGCAGCGCCAAGGCCAGCGACAAACCTTGTGCGACCACTTGAGTGGTACCGAACAGGCTGGTCAGCACCGGCGTGGCAACCACCGCGCCACCGACCCCAAACAACCCGCCCATGGAGCCTGAGACTGCACCGAGCACCCCCAGCCATGGCCAGGAATAACGCATCTGTGCAGTCGGCGGCGCATTGCGGGTGAACATGCGCAACAGGTTGTACGCCGAGAGCGTCAGCAAGAACGCGATAAACCCCACGCGCATGGCGCCGGCATCCAGGCCCACCGCCCAGATCGAACCGAGCCAGGCGAAGCTGAAGCCCATGACGCCCAAGGGCAATGCATGGCGTAACTCGATGCGATTGCGCTGGTGGTAACGCCACAGAGCCAGCATCACGTTGGGCACCACCATCACCAACGCCGTACCTTGGGCGATCTGCTGATCCAGGCCGAACAACACGCCCAGCACCGGAATCGCAATCAGCCCGCCACCAATGCCGAACAGGCCGCCCAACGTGCCGAGGGCCGCACCCAGTAGCCCATACATCACAAAATCCAACACCGCCATCACTCCACACTTCCGGTCTGTGCATGCTACGCAGTCGGCCCTGGCGCGGAAACGCACAGCAACGCACAATGGCTTTGCCAATTTCGCATAAGCGCTCAGTGATGAATCCCAATACGCTCACCGACCAACTGAGCCTGTTTCTGGATGTATTGGAGACGGGCAGTTTTTCCGCCGCAGCACGCCGCCATCCCCTGACGCCCTCGGCGGTCGCCCGACGTATCGACAGCCTGGAAAGCTCTGTAGGCAGCCGCCTGTTCCTCCGCAGCACCCACGCGGTGGTGCCCACGCCGGCAGGCCTGGCCTTTGCCGAGCGGGCGCGCCGGATCGTCGGTGAGTTGCAATTGGCCCGGGCTGAAGCGGTGTCCTTGAGCCATGCGCCGGAAGGCCTGATTCGTGTGGATGCGCCGGCGGCCTTCGGGCGGCGGCACCTGGCCCCGGTGATTGCGGATTTTTTGAATGTCTATCCCGGGCTGGATGTGCACCTGCACCTGATCGACAGTTTTGTCGATATGC
Source organism: Pseudomonas palleroniana (assembly GCF_022836895.1). Taxonomy (NCBI): domain Bacteria; kingdom Pseudomonadati; phylum Pseudomonadota; class Gammaproteobacteria; order Pseudomonadales; family Pseudomonadaceae; genus Pseudomonas; species Pseudomonas palleroniana. The sequence continues at coordinate 4,889,406 of NZ_CP092411.1, forward strand.
AGGGTGCGCACTTGGGCAAGGTCGACCTGGTACTGCGCGCCGGGCATATCGTCGACACCCGCCTGATCGCCACTCCTCTGGCCAGCATCGTACGTATCGCCTGCGCCAGCCCGGCCTATCTGAAAGCGCGGGGTACGCCCACCCACCCCCGGGAGCTGAGCGAGCACGACGGCCTCGACTGGGACGGCCTGGCGCCGATGTTCGCCTGGCGCTTCGAGCTGGACGGGCGCCGCGCCACCTATCGCCCGCAGCGCATCCGCATGAGTGCCAATAATGCCGAAGCTCTGCTGTCCGGCGCGTTGGCCGGGCTGGGGATTGCCCACCTGCCCACTTGGCTGGCCAGTGAATACCTGGTCCGTGGCGAGTTGCTGCCCCTGTTCTGCGAAAACGGCCTGCCCAGCCCGGAAACCGCCGGGATCTATGCGCTGCGCCTGGAGCAACAGGCCAATGCGCGCAGCCGGTTGTTGCTCGAGTACCTCAAATCCCGCTTCAGCCCGGTGCCGCCTTGGGATCTGGCACTGCAAAACGGTCTGGTTTGACCGCCGGGATAGAATTACCTGGCGCATTAAACATTTGCCCGCTAGATTCCAGGCAATACCCGCTTTCGAGACACCGCCATGAGCAAAAATCCTGCCCCTTGCCAATCCCTGATGCTGGACAATCAGCTGTGCTTCGCCCTGCACTCCACCTCGTTGCTGATGACCAAGGTCTATAAGCCACTGCTGCAAGCCCTCGGCCTGACCTATCCGCAATACCTGGCCATGATGGTGCTGTGGGAAGAGGACGGTTTGACCGTCGGCGAAATCAGCAACCGCCTGCTGACCGATCCGGGCTCGCTCACCCCGCTGCTCAAACGCCTGGAGGCCGAGGGCTTGCTCAGCCGCACCCGCAACCGCGAGGATGAGCGGGTGGTGGTCGTGGAACTGACGGACAGCGGCCGCGCCCTGCAGGATAAAGCCATGGGGATTCCCCAGTGCATCCTCGGCGCCAGTGGTTTGGAGCTGGAGCAATTGCGCAAGCTGCAGGCTGACCTGGTTGCCTTGCGCAGCAACCTGCAAAGCTCAATCTAATCGCGGTGAAGCTCTAAAATGTGGGAGGGGGTTTGCTCCCGATTGCGGCGTGTCAGCTATTGATAAGCTGGCTGATCCACCGCAATCGGGAGCAAGCCCCCTCCCACACTGGTTGGTGGTAGGGCATAAAAATTTATAAATTTATCTTGCGCACTAAACATTAGCGCTATACATTCATCTCACCAACTACTTAGCGCGCAAATAGTTAGCGCTAATAACAAAGAGGAAACGCCATGCAAACGCTCTATACCGCAGTAGCCACCGCCACCGGCGGCCGTGATGGTCGTGCCGTCTCCAGCGACAACATCCTCGACGTCAAACTCTCCACCCCCAAGGAACTGGGCGGTGCTGGCGGCCAAGCCACCAACCCTGAGCAATTGTTCGCCGCCGGTTACTCGGCCTGCTTTATCGGCGCGCTGAAATTCGTCGCCAGCCAGACCAAGCGCAAGGTTCCGGATAACGCGTCGATCACCGCCCACGTCGGCATCGGTCAAATCCCCGGTGGTTTCGGCTTGGACATCGACCTGCACATCAGCCTGCCGGGCCTGGCCCAGGACGATGCGCAAAGCCTGGTCGACGCCGCGCACCAAGTGTGCCCGTATTCCAACGCCACTCGCGGCAACGTCGACGTACGCCTGCACGTAACCGTCTGATTTATAGACGCCCACAAAAAACCCGACTCAAAGTCGGGTTTTTTTCGTATCGAGGTAGCCAGAATTACTTCTTGGCGCGACCTTTGTACGAACCACCTTCACGGGTGTCGATCTCGATCATGTCGTCGATTTCGATGAAATCGGCTACTTGCAGTTCGGTGCCGTTAGCCAGCTTGGCAGGCTTCATTACCTTGCCCGAAGTGTCGCCGCGAGCGGAACCTTCGGTGTAGGCAACCTTACGCACGATAGTGGTCGGCAGCTCTACGGAAACCAGGCGCTCTTCGAAGAAGATCGCTTCGCAAACGTCGGTCATGCCTTCTTCGATGAACGGCAGAACGGCTTCGATATCTTCAGCGTTCAGCTCGTACATGGTGTAGTCGGTGGTGTCCATGAACGTGTAGGTGTCGCCGCTGATGAAGGACAGGGTCGCTTCTTTGCGGTCGAGGATCACGTCGTCCAGCTTGTCGTCGGCACTGTAGACAGTTTCAGTCTTGTAACCGGTCAGCAGGTTCTTCAGCTTGGTCTTCATGATCGCGCTGTTACGACCCGACTTGGTGAACTCAGCTTTCTGAACCAACCAAGGGTCGTTGTCGATACGGATCACGGTACCGGGTTTCAGTTCTTTACCAGTTTTCATTGCAGATATCCGAAATTTGGATGGGATTTACAAAATTCAAGGTGGCGTATCATATCCAACTTTCATAAAACTGTACCAGCGCCGTCGCAAGATCGGCCTGCAAGCCCTGTTCCAGACACCATGTTTGCGCGTGCTGGTTCACCTCCGGCCAGTGCTCCAGCAACATTTTCCACGACTGTGCCATATCGCCATCAGCGTTCCAGGCTTGCCAAAGTGTGACTACGGCAGCACTGGCTGCCGGTGACAAGGCGGCGGTGTACAACTGCAGGAAGGCGTCGAGTTTATCCAGGTGGATATCTTCATCCTGGCGATAAATGTGCCAAAGCATTGGCCGCCCCGCCCACTGCGCCCGCACGAACGAGTCTTCGCCGCGCACCGCGTTGAAGTCGCAGCACCACAGCAAGCGGTCATATTGTTCCTGGCGCACGAACGGCAACACCTGCACGGTCAGGGCCGCGCGCTGATGAATATCACCTGCTGCCAGGCCCTCCACCCCCAGCCAACGTTGCACATCGCCGAGGATGCGGCCCTCCGGCACCAATAGATGAGTGGCACGCCCGTCCGTCGCCAACACGTCCAGCCAACTGGCCAACCCAGCATTTTCATAGGCAAACAGCGAGATCAATCGCGCATCAGTTGCCGGAAACACTCCCAGGGTCTGCAGGAATTGTCGTTGCGCCGGCACATCTTGTTGAAAAGCCTGGCGCTGCTCCAGCAACCCTGCCTCGCGCAAAAGACCGCCTGTGCCCGGGCGAAAACCGGGGAAGAAGAAATACTTCTGCACGCCCTTGAACTTCACCGACGGCAGGCGATGGCAACCCACCACCCACTCTTCGGCACTGAGGTAATCCAGGTTCATCCACAGCGGAACGCGTTCGCGCTCGGCCATGGCTTCCATGTAGGCCGGCGGCAATTGGCAGGCAAAAGCGGCGATCACGACATCGGCAGATGGGGCGCCGGGCCAGTCGGCCGGCCAGTGGCGCACCTCGACGCCGTCCTGCCATTGCTGCGGCGACCGCACATCAATCTCAGGGCACATGCGCTCGAAGGCCCGCAGATCATCAACCCACAAACACACTTCGCACCCATGCTCCACCACCAGTTGCCGGGCCAGGCGCCAGGTCACGCCGATGTCGCCGTAGTTGTCGACAACACTGCAAAAAATATCCCAGCGGGCTTTCATTCCGGGCTCCAACGATCAAAGGCTCGATTGTCCGCATAAATGCGCCAATGCAGAAGGCTTGATCGCGATTATTCTGCACAGTGGCTGTGCGACAATCGTCGCCACGCCATCAATGCCCGCCAGGAGGCCATCATGTCTGATCGTTCGCTGCCACTGTTCAAGCTCAGTGTCGCCATCGCGTTTGGTGTATGGCTGGGGTTTGTCGCCATCGTGCTGACGAGCTGGCTCGCGTCGCGCTATGTGTTCCCGCAGAGCCTGGCGCCGGTCGCCCAGGCCGTTCAACAATTAGGCAAACCTGCCGTCGTCACACCCGAGCCGCCGAACCGTATGTTCGAGCAATACACCGACAACCTGCGCAAACAGGAACAGCAGCAATCCCTGGACCAGGCCCGCAACAATGTGCGCAACCTGAACAACCCCAAATGCCAGTTCTGGTTGCAGCAAGATCAGAACGCTCCCAATGAAAAGAGCCGGGCCAATGTCCTGCAATTTTGCGAATGACCCCACTGCCCATGAATAAACATGCCGTCCACTCGTTGATCCTGGAAAAACTCAGCGTCGACCTCGACATTGCCCAGCGCGCCGCGCAGACCGCCTACGAAACTGCGACCCACGAAGAAAACATCGCAGAAAACAAATACGACACCCTTGGGCTGGAGGCCTCCTACCTGGCAACCGGCCAGGCCAGGCGCGTCGAGGAAATCAAGCAAGCGCTGTCGCTGTGCCAGAACCTGCCACTGCGGGCCTATGACGATCAGCGTGGCATTGAAATCGGCGCCTTATTAGGCCTGGAAGACGAGAATGGCCGCCAGCAATGGCTGTTCCTGGCACCGGATGGGGCAGGCTTGAAGGTGGATGTGGTGGGGCAGCCGGTGACCGTCATCACCCCGCGATCGCCCTTGGGCAAAAGCCTGCTGGGCAAGTTCGAAGGGGATGAGGTGGAGATTCTGGTGGCGGGCGCTCGGCAACACTTTACGGTTACCGAGGCCAAATGACGGTCTCAGTGAACCGGTAACTCCACGCCCTCGAACAGTTCTTCCAGTTCTTGCTTGTTGTGGCACTGGATCGCCTTGGCCATGACCTCGCGAGTCAGGTGCGGCGCGAACTTCTCGATGAAGTCGCACATGAAGCCACGCAGGAACGTGCCACGACGGAAGCCGATCTTGGTCACGCTGGACTCGAACAACTCGCTGGCATCGAGAACCACCAGGTCCTTGTCGAGGCTGGTATCGACCGCCATCTTGGCGACGATGCCCACGCCCAGGCCCAGGCGTACATAGGTCTTGATCACGTCGGCGTCGGCCGCGGTGAACACCACTTTGGGCGTAAGGCCACGGTGGCTGAAGGCTTCGTCGAGCTTGGAGCGGCCGGTAAAACCAAACACGTAGGTGACGATCGGGTATTCGGCCAGGGCTTCCAGGGTCAGCTTCGGCAGCTTGGCCAGCGGGTGGCCCTGAGGCACGACCACGCAGCGGTTCCAGCGGTAGCAAGGCATCATCACCAGGTCACCGAACAGCTCCAGGGCTTCGGTGGCGATAGCGAAATCAACGGTGCCATCAGCCGCCATTTCGGCGATCTGCATCGGCGACCCCTGGTGCATGTGCAGGGCGACATCGGGGTATTGCTTGATGAAATCGCGGATCACCGGCGGCAGTGCGTACCGCGCCTGGGTGTGGGTAGTGGCGATCGACAGGGTGCCTTTCTTCTCGTTGGAGAATTCCTGGGCAATCTGCTTGATGCTTTCGACCTTGCGCAAGATCTCGCCGGCGGTGGTGATGATGCGTTCACCAGCCGGAGTCACGCGGGTCAGATGTTTGCCGCTGCGCGCGAACACTTCGACGCCCAGCTCGTCTTCGAGCAGGCGGATCTGCTTGCTGATACCGGGTTGCGAGGTGTAGAGGCTTTGAGCAGTAGCGGAAACGTTGAGGTCGTGGTGCGCCACTTCCCAGATGTAGCGCAGTTGTTGAAGCTTCATATGTATCCCTCAAAGCAGATAGACGCCACGGGTATCAGCGACGGTATATAACTATATTAAAGGACAGATCGATAAATCTAGAACTTTTTATCATTCTTTAACGATCAAATATCATCGTTGCGGCGACGCTGCAACGATGGCACCAGGTAAACCGGCACTGTCGACAACTGCAGCACCCTTGCGGCGGTTCGCCCAAGGGGTGTGGCCGCTGCGGTTGCATCGCTGTGACTCCCTACGATCAACAGATCAACGGAAAGTTTACGCAACTGGTCGAGAATCACTTCGCAAGGATCCCCCTGAATCACTCGAACCGATTGAATCAATTTCAGGTCTTGCTCCCCTTCCCCCAACTCCTCACGAAAACTGTCCAGCACCCGTTGCTCGATCGTCGCCATGACCGTGTTCACTCCCTGACGCTGCCACTCACTCAACGCCCGCTCATCAAGGTAGCTCTGCAACACCGATTCGGCGAACAGCCCCATGGGTTCGACCACGTGAACCACATGCAGATCGGCATTGAACGTTCGGGCCAGTGCCAGCGCATGTTGCATCACATAAGGCGCATAGAGACCGAGGTCCGTGGCGTACAGCATCGAACGAATCATAGAACCTCCTGGGCAGCCAGGATGGCGGAGATTGAATGAGCTTAGCAGCGCCCGGGGCAGTTCGGCTCAGCTCTCGGTCTGGATTTTCAACTCATTGCTGATGCCATGGGGCACGTGCCCGGTGGCGACGACCTCCCTGGCCCTCTCACAGTGACCGGCCTGGTCATCGAAAAACACATCGGCGGCGAAAGCCTCCAGAAATGCGGACTTATCCAGGCCGCCTAGGAACAATGACTCGTCGAGGCGAATGTCCCACTCGCGCAACGTGCGGATCACCCGCTCATGGGAAGGCGCCGAGCGTGCCGTGACCAGCGCGGTGCGGATCGGGCACGCCTCGTCGACAAACTCGCGTTGCAATAAATTGAGAGCCGCCAGGAAACCTTTGAACGGACCTCCGTGCAAAGGCTGGCGCGCCGACTCCCGCTCGTTGGCCTGAAACGCTGCCAAGCCGCCAGCCTGGTACACACGCTCGGACTCGTCGGAGAACAGCACGGCATCACCGTCGAATGCGATGCGCAATTCCTCGCTCGACGCTCGACGCGCGCCGCCCGACAGAATGGTCGCCGCCGCAAACCCGGCGTCGAGGGCACTGCGTACATCGTCGGCATGGGTGGAAAGAAACAGATGGCAACCAAAGGCAGCCAAGTAGGGATACGGACTACGTCCACCTACGAAAGCGGCGCGGGAAATATCCAAGCCGTAATGCTGGATAGAGTTGAATACGCGCAGGCCGGTGTCAGCACTGTTGCGCGACACCAGCACCACCTCGACCCGCGCACGGCCCAGGCTGGCATTGAGGCTCAGCAGCTTTTTGACCAGCGGGAAGGCATCGCCGGGTTCAAGGGTTTCTTCCTCGTGCTCGATTTGATACTTGCGGTAAGCCTCCACGCCTTCGGCGAGGTAGACCTTGTGGCTGTCACTCAGGTCGAACAGCGCCCGTGAAGAAATCGCCAGCACCAGTTTGTCGCCCAATCCTTTTGCCATGGTGTTTCCCCCCGAATCAGCGATTGTGCCGATCGATAAAACTCAAGGCTTGATACAACGCCTGGATTCGTGGCAACTCGCAGCCGGCGGCCTTTGCCGCCGCCAGCGGCCGGGCGTAGATCGCCGCCAGTTCCAGCGGGCGCTTGTGCACATGGTCGTGGTACATGCTGGGCAGATAGTCATCCATGGTTTCGGTCATCGCAAACATCTGGTCGGCGTAACTCGCCGCAATGTCATGCCCGCAAGCACGGGCACCCTGTACCACTTCGGCCATCAACGCCTGGATCAATTCGCGGCTGGATTGATCCGCCATCAACGCCGTGGTGCCGGTGCCCAACAACACGGAAAGGCCGTTATAGGGAACGTTCCATACCAGCTTATGCCAGCGCGCCTGGTGCACGTCGGCCATGGCCTGGGACTCGATGCCGGCCTTATGAAACAGCGCGGCGCCCTCTTCGACGATGGCCTTCCGGCCGGCTTCATCGTCGGCGGCACCGCCACTGTGATAACCCAGGTTGACCCGGCCCAATGCCTGATGCTCGACGACACCAGGGCCGGAGCGATGTACGCCGATGTAGCACAGGCCGCCAAGCAGGTGCAGCGACGGCGGCAGGTGCTCGCGCAGACTGTCTTCGACATCGAGACCATTTTGCAGCAGCACAATCCTGGCATCCGGCGCCGCAACCTGGGCGAGCGTAGGTGCCAAGTCCACATTGCCGGTGGACTTGGTCCCCACCAGCAACCAATCGCACGCAGGCATATCGGCAGCGCGGGCGTAGGCATGGACCGCAGACAGATGCAATTTGCCATGCACCTTGCTGTTGAGGTGCAAGCCATGCTCGCTGACGGCGGCGTATTCACTGCGCAACAAGAAGTGCACATCGAAGCCGGCGCGCGCCAGCATCAGGCCGTAAAAGCCACCGATGGCGCCGGTACCAATGATGCCAATGCGGGGGGAAGGCTGTGCAACTGCGGTCATGGCAAATCCTCTGGAGTACGGGTAAGGGCTTGTTTTACTGCATCGCCAACGGCATCACGCGTAAGACGCGTCTGTATCTGCCCCAGGAACTGACCCTCGCACACCACGAATAACGCGGGCAAATGAAAGATCTGGTAGCGCTCGACGGCCCCGCCGTTGTGCCCGGCATCCACCCAGCACACGCGATCCACCGGCAAGTGCCAGCCGGGCAACTGCTGACGTGCGAAGCGGCAGCTGGAACAACCGACGCTGGTGAACACCACCAATGAAATACCTGGCAACCCCAGCAATTGCTGGTCAATATCCAGGTCGGTCAATTCCAGTTCCTTCACTATACTGCTGCCACTGCCGTCAACGGGACGGCGCTCGGAGTCCGTGTACATGGGTCGTTTTTTACCTCACCCTGATGATGTCGCTGTCGAGTTGATCCAACGTCCCTCTCCCACCATGCCCCGCCAACGCCTGCACACTATCGGCCTGGGCGGTGTCGCGTGCAATTATCCGCGTGCCTGGCGCCAGGGCACGGCGGTGGATCTGTGGATCCCGTCGCTGGGCGCGAGCGCCCGCTATCCAGGCTACGTGGCGTGGTGCCGCAAAGTCGAAAAGGGCTACCGTATCGGTATCTCGTTTACCGATGAGCACGCCTTGTTCGGTGCGCGGATGGGCGAACAAGTGTGCCAGATCGAGCGCTACTGCCGCTTGCACGAAGACGCCGAGCCGACACCTGCGCAGCACGAAGCCATGGCCCACGAGTGGGTTGCGCGCCATGCCGTCGAATTCTCCCATGAGGCTTTTGTGCAGCCTGTGCTGGATTAAAGCGGAGTTTGCCCATTGTCGCGGGCCGGTGATACGCGCTAAGGTTCCTTCCCCCTGCATTCAAATCATGCTGTGCTCCGCCGCACGGGGATGGCTGGCGGCCGGCACCGTGACCCTGACGAGTAACACGATGGCTGATTTACCGATCAACGACCTTAACGTCGAATCCAACGAGACCCTGATCACGCCCGATCAGCTCAAACGCGAAATCCCCCTGAGCGACGCTGCCTTGCAGACCGTCACCAAGGGCCGCGAAGTCATCCGTGACATTCTCGACGGTACCGACCACCGCCTGTTCGTGGTGATCGGCCCTTGCTCGATCCACGACCTCAAGGCTGCCCACGAGTACGCCGAGCGCCTCAAGGTGCTGGCGGCCGAAGTGTCCGATACCCTGTATCTGGTGATGCGGGTCTATTTCGAGAAGCCGCGCACTACAGTCGGCTGGAAGGGCTTGATCAACGATCCTTACCTGGATGACTCGTTCAAGATCCAGGACGGCTTGCACATCGGTCGCCAGTTGCTGCTGGACCTGGCTGAGATGGGCCTGCCCACCGCCACCGAAGCCCTCGACCCGATCTCGCCGCAATACTTGCAGGACCTGATCAGTTGGTCGGCCATCGGCGCACGTACCACCGAGTCCCAGACCCACCGCGAAATGGCGTCCGGCCTGTCCTCGGCCGTAGGCTTCAAGAACGGCACCGACGGCGGCCTGACGGTCGCGATCAACGCGCTGCAGTCGGTCTCCAGCCCCCACCGTTTCCTGGGCATCAACCAGGAAGGCGGCGTGTCCATCGTGACCACCAAGGGCAACGCCTACGGTCACGTGGTATTGCGCGGCGGCAACGGCAAGCCCAACTATGATTCGGTCAGCGTCGCGCTGTGCGAACAGGCGCTGAACAAGGCCAAGATCAAGCCGAACATCATGGTCGACTGCAGCCACGCCAACTCCAACAAGGACCCGGCGCTGCAACCGCTGGTGATGGAAAACGTCGCCAACCAGATCCTTGAAGGCAACCAGTCGATCATCGGCCTGATGGTCGAAAGTCACCTGAACTGGGGTTGCCAGGCGATTCCAAAAGACCTCGCCGACCTGCAGTACGGCGTGTCGATCACCGATGCCTGCATCGACTGGTCCGCTACCGAGACCACCTTGCGCAGCATGCACGCCAAGCTCAAGGACGTATTGCCTAAACGCAAACGCACCTGACACTGCATGACGCACACAAAAACGCCGGGCTGAGCCCGGCGTTTTTCATGGTGCGGTTTTAGGGTTCACAGCTTCGCGGCATGGCGCTGGTGGCGCTCCATGTAGCGCTCTACGTAAGAGCACGAAGGGATCACCGTGTAGCCGGCCTCTTCGGCGAACTTCAGCGCCTCTTCGGTCAACGCGGCAGCGATGCCACGGCCGCGCAATGCGTTGGGCACGAAGGTGCGATAGATATCCAGGGTCTGCTTTCCGAGGTCCATGTAGGTCAGATAGGCACGATGACCGTCCACATTGGTCTCGAACTGATGACCAGCCTGGTCATGGTGGATGGACAACGCCTCGCTCATCACTACTCCTCGCGGGTCTGCAATTGCGACCCCTACCTTACCGATGTTTTTCCGGCGAAGGAACATCTACGCCACCCCGTGCCGGTTTCGACAACGAGAAACCCATAGCGCTCACAACCAGCACGTAGGGAGATAGTAGGCACCATTGCGGCAATTGCTCAAGCGCACACGTCATCCCTTGCTGCTGGTGGATATAGAAAGGGCCTCGATCAACCAATGATCGAAAGCCTGAACATTGCCGGCAGTTGAAGCTTGAGACGAACAGGCGCTCTTAAAGTCACCTCTACATGCGCAAAAGATGTGAGGCGGGTTAAAGGCAACCTGTACAAAAGTGTCACCCTGTATATATATATTCACACCTGTTCACTTGGCTTAACACATGCGGGCTGTAGCTTTCAGCCTGGATCCAATCTCCATCGCGATGGAGAGAATTGGATAGTTTTTATGCAGATGTCAAAAAGATTAGCCAAAATAGATGCAGCTCAAGATTTTTTTTTGCTTCTTGCGCTACGTCAGTTTACTTACTACAAGTAATGGGTAGTATGTACGCCGGCTATCAGCTCACTCTGAGAAAGTAGCCATTTAATAGAAAGTCCTTGAAGGGGAACACGATGAACAACGTTCTGAAATTCTCTGCTCTGGCTCTGGCCGCAGTTCTGGCTACCGGTTGCAGCAGCGTCTCCAAAGAAACCGAAGCTCGTCTGACTGCTACTGAAGACGCAGCAGCTCGCTCCCAGGCTCGTGCAGACGAAGCCTACCGTAAAGCTGATGAAGCTCTGGCTGCTGCTCAAAAAGCACAACAGACTGCTGACGAAGCTAACGAGCGCGCTCTGCGCATGCTTGAAAAAGCAAGCCGCAAGTAATAATCCTTCGGGGTTGTTATCAAGCCGATCCATTCTTGGGTCGGCTTTTTTATTGCCTGGGATTCAGCCCAAAACCTGCGGCAATAAAAAACCCGCCACGACCCAAGGCCATGGCGGGCTTGTCCAGAGGCTTACTGCTGCAAATCAACCGGCGCGCTGGAAGCGACCGGGGCGGCCCCAGGTACGCCGATTTCAGTCGGCAGGCCATCTTCGGCGGCGACCACATCGCGCACCTGATCCCAGTTGACCCGCAGGTTGTTGGCCAAGTCTTCGCGCTTGAGCAAGGCATTGATGACCGCAGTGTGCTTGTCGACCACTGATGGCGTGCCATCGTCGTTCAGCGGCGTGTGCGCTTCAAGGTAGACCTTGCCGCCGCTGCTGCCGAACTTGTAGGCATCGTTGATGATGCGTACCGAGGTGCCCACCGGCACCATGCTGGCCATTTCCAACACGTTGTTGTTGAACATGCGGAAGCAACCGTGGCTTGTACGCGTGCCGATACCAAATTTCATGTTGGAGCCGTGGATCAGATAACCCGGCGTGCCCAGGGTGAACTTGAACGGCCCCAGCGGGTTGTCCGGACCGGCGGGCACCACATTGGGCAGCGGGTCACCATTGGCGGCGTGTTCAGCCTTGATCGAGGCAGGCGGTGTCCACGTCGGGTTCGGCGTCTTGGCGATGATGCTGGTATGGGCGATCGGCGAGCCCCAGCCTTCACGGCCAATCCCCAAGGGGAAGGTGTAGACCACGTTCTGCCCTTTGGGGAAGTAGTAGAGCCGGTATTCCGCCAGGTTGATCACGATGCCTTCGCGAGGGCCAGGCGGCAGGATGAACCGCGTCGGCAGCACAATCTCGGTGCCCGCGCCAGGCAACCAGGCATCCACGCCCGGGTTGGCCGCGACCATTTCCGAATAGCCCAGGTCGTAGGTAGTGCCAAGGTCAGCAAAGGTATCTTCGTATTTGGCCTTGATCACCTGGACCTGACCAACAATGTCCTCACCTGGTGGTGGCAAGGGCAACTGCAAGGCTGCCGACGGGCCGGCCGCACAGAGAGCAGCGAGAGACAGGCAGCAGGTGACGACGGAAAGGCGCGACAACATCCGGGAAATCCTTCGCAGAACGACGGGTAGGAAAAAACTGATTGTATACGTGAAGCGAGCGTCAAGCATCCATCGCCCCGCTACAGCTCGAAGCGCAGCTCCGGCCAGATCGGCGGCGTGCCGCGCTTTTGCGATTCGAGAATGGCGCGACACAAGGGGCAAAGCCGCTGATCCTGAAAAAGCGAGCGGTCCACCGATGACCAACGAGGTTGCGCGGGCAACAAAGTGCCGCACAGCGTACGGTCGATCGAGCCGCCCAACTCCAGCTGACGCGCCACCAAATGCACCCTGACTTCCTGGCAGGCGAACAGGTCCAGCTGCTCGTCCGGCTCGATCAGTTGGTAGTTAAACAGGGACCAGGCAGGACGCGACATCAAGGGCTCCAAATCAGGGGGGCGCCACATTAGCCGAAAGCCTGCCGCTAGAAAAGCGTCATAACAGCGGTTTTAGCGTCGGCCAGACATTTTCCAGCAATTTACCCTGGGCACCGACTGCCGGGTGCACTTGATCCGCCTGCATCAACTCCGGATGCCCGCCCACGCCGTCAAGAAAAAACGGCACCAACGGCACGTTTTTCTCTTTGGCCAATACGCCGTACACCTCAGCGAATGCAGTGGTGTAACGCGGGCCGTAATTGGGCGGTAGTTGCATCCCCAACAGCAGCACCTTGGCACCACCGGCTTTGGATTGGTCGATCATCGATGCAAGATTTTGTTTCAATTGCGCTGGAGGCTGGCCACGCAAGCCGTCATTGCCGCCTAGCTCGATAACCACGACATCCGGCTTATGCTCTGCAAGCGCCGCCGGCAGCCGCGCCAGGCCTCCGGCGCTGGTGTCGCCGCTGATGGATGCATTGACTACTTTATCGTCGAAACCTTCTTGCTTGAGCCGTTGCTCCAGCAGCGCGACCCACCCTTTGCGGGTATCCAGGCCGAAACCGGCACTGATACTATCGCCAACGATCAGGACTGTACCCGCCGCTGCGTTCTGGGCCATGCACATCAAGGCCAGGCCAGCACTCAAAAACCACATTCGCATCGGATTCTCCATGGGCGCAAGCATTCTCACCGCGCGAAACCTTAGCAAAGTGGTTCCCAGCGCGGAAGGTGAACTGACTATCCTGCACCAACTGAGCCTGGAACTGAACAAAGGCGATAGCCTGGCTATCGTCGGCAGTTCCGGCTCCGGCAAATCCACTCTCCTGGGCCTGCTGGCCGGCCTCGACCTGCCCAGCAGTGGCGAAGTCACTCTTGCCGGTCAAGCCCTGAGCACCCTGGATGAAGACCAGCGCGCGCGCATCCGTGCCGAGCATGTGGGTTTTGTATTCCAGTCTTTCCAACTGCTCGACAGCCTCAATGCACTGGAAAACGTCATGCTGCCGCTGGAGCTGGACGGCCGCCAGGACGCCCGCGAGCGCGCCCGGCACCTGCTGGAGCGCGTTGGCCTGGGCCAGCGCCTGACCCACTCACCGCGCCAGCTTTCCGGCGGCGAACAGCAACGGGTGGCGATCGCTCGCGCCTTTGCGGCAGAACCCGACGTGCTGTTTGCCGACGAGCCCACCGGCAACCTCGACAGTCACACCGGCGAGCGCATCAGTGATTTGCTGTTCGAACTCAACAAGGAGAGCGGCACGACCCTGGTGCTGGTCACCCACGATGAGCGCCTGGCTCATCGTTGCCGGCGTTTGATCCGCCTTGAAGCCGGCCTGATGGTCGCGCCCCTGGAGCCTTGATGGCACGTTTGCCGCTATTGCGTCTGTTCAGCCTTGCCATGCGTCAATTGCTGCGCGATGCCCGCGCCGGCGAATTGCGTGTGCTGTTCTTCGCCCTGCTGGTGGCTGTTGCTGCCAGCACTGCCATCGGCTACTTCGGCGCGCGCCTCAACGGCGCCATGCTGTTGCGCGCCACTGAATTTCTCGGTGCCGACCTGGTGCTCGAAGGCAGTTCGCCGGCTCGCCCCGAGCAGATCCAAACCGGGACCGAACTGGGCCTGGATCACGCACGCATCGTAGAGTTCTCCAGTGTTATCGCCACGGATAACGGTATCCAACTCTCCAGCATCAAAGCGGTCAACGAGCAATACCCGCTGCGCGGCGAGCTTAAAAGTGCCGCGCAGCCCTTCGGGGTCGAAACAGCAGGAGGCGGCCCCAAGCCCGGAGAGGCCTGGGTAGAGGCACGGCTGCTGACAGCGCTGGACCTGAAGGTTGGCGACAGCATCGATGTCGGCATGAAGACCCTGCACCTGACACGCATACTGACCTATGAGCCCGACCGTGCCGGCAACTTCTACAGCCTCACGCCCCGGGTGATGATCAACCTGGCCGACCTGGAGGCGACCGGTGTGGTCCAGCCCGGCAGCCGCGTCAGCTACCGCGAACTGTGGCGGGCGCCCCAAGGCAGTACGGCGCTGCAAACCTATCGTGACCTGGTCAAACCCGGCCTCGCCGCCAACCAGCGCCTGCAGGACTCACGCGACGGCAATCAGCAAATCGGCGGTGCGCTGGGCAAGGCCGAGCGCTACCTGAACATGGCCAGCCTGGTGGCAGTGCTGCTGGCCGGGGTAGCGGTGGCGTTGTCGGCCAATCGTTTTGCCAGCCGACGCTTCGATGCCAGCGCGCTGTTGCGTTGCCTGGGGTTGTCACGGCGCGAAGCGATGTTGCTGTTCAGCCTGCAACTGAGCGTATTGGGACTGCTGGCAAGCCTGACCGGCGCCCTGCTCGGCTGGCTGGCGCAGTTTGGGCTGTTCTATTTCCTGCACGACCTGCTGCCGGCGGACGTGCCGCCGGGCGGGTTGTTACCTGCGGTCGCGGGGATTGGCACCGGGCTGGTTGCCCTTGCCGGCTTCGCCCTGCCGCCGCTGGCTGCCCTGGGCCGTGTTCCACCGCTGCGAGTATTGCGGCGTGACCTGTTGCCTATCCCCTCCAGCACCTGGATGGTCTACGGCGCCGCATTGTTCGCCCTCGGGTTGATCATGTGGCGCCTGAGCCTCGACCTGGTACTGACTTTCGCGCTGCTGGGCGGTGGCGTGGTGGCGGCGCTGATCCTCGGCGGCCTGCTTCTATTGCTGCTGCAAAGCCTGCGGCGATTGTTGGCCCGTGCATCCCTGCCCTGGCGCCTGGGCCTGGGACAATTGCTGCGTCATCCGTTGGCGGCGGCAGGCCAGTCCCTGGCCTTTGGCTTGATCCTGTTATCCATGGGGTTGATCGCCCTGCTGCGCGGCGAATTGCTCGATACCTGGCAGAACCAGTTGCCCAAGGATGCCCCCAACTATTTCGCACTGAACATCCTGCCGGCCGACAAAGACGCTTTTGGCGCACGCCTGCTGCAGGTGCAAGCCCAATCCGCACCGCTGTATCCGGTCGTGCCGGGCCGGTTGATCAGCATCAATGGCGTTGCGGTGCAGGAAGTGGTCAGCAAGGACTCCAGCGGCGACCGTGCCGTGCAGCGCGACCTGAGCCTGACCTGGGCCGCCGACTTGCCACCGGGCAACGTCCTGAGCGCCGGCTCCTGGTGGTCGCCGCAGCCGAGCGATAGCGTTCCTGGGGTGTCGGTAGAAGCCAAGGTTGCCGAAAGCCTGAAGCTCAAGCTCGACGATCATCTGGTGTTCACAGTCGGTGGCGAGAATCGCGAAGCCCGCGTGACCAGCCTGCGTACGATCAATTGGGATAATTTCCAACCCAACTTCTTCATGATTTTCCAGCCGGGCACATTGAAGGATCTGCCCGCCACCTACCTGACCAGCTTCTATCTCGCGCCGGGCCACGACCAACAGATCGTCGATCTGTCCAGGGCCTTCCCGGCCGTTACCATCCTGCAGGTCGAGGCACTTCTGGAACAGTTGCGCAGCATCCTCGCCCAAGTCACCCTGGCGGTGGAGTATGTGCTGCTGTTTGTGTTGGCGGCAGGAATGGCCGTGCTGTTCTCCGGTTTGCAGGCCACCCTGGATGAGCGAATTCGCCAAGGCGCGCTGTTGCGTGCCTTGGGCGCCGAACGCAAGTTGCTGGTCAAAGCGCGACGCATTGAGTTCGGCTTGCTGGGTGCAGTCAGTGGCCTGCTGGCCGCACTCGGCACAGAGCTGGTGACCTGGGTGCTGTATCGCTACGCGTTTGACCTGGCCTGGCACCCTCACCCGTGGCTGCTGCTATTGCCGGTGATAGGTGCCCTACTGATTGGTGGCGCCGGGGTCTTCGGCACGCGCCGTGCGTTGAATGCCAGCCCGCTGACAGTACTGCGCGAAGGCTGAAACGCCGACGGCCTGCACCCTGCCCGGGCGCAGGCCGTCATTGCCTACTTCTCATACTCGATGTGCGTGATCCACCAGCACACTTCCCCGTTTGGGGTCTGCACAATCGCCTCATCGTCCACTTCCTTGCGCAGCAGCGCACGCGCCATGGGTGAGTCAATGGAGATGTAATCCATGCGGTCGTAGATCTCGTCATAACCCACGATGCGAAAGCGCTTGGTGTCACCCTGTTCGTTTTCGATCTCCACCCAGGCACCGAAGAATACTTTCCCCTCTTGCTCGGGCCGGTACTCCACCACGCGCATGTCTTCCAGGCGTTTGCGCAGATAACGCACCCGCCGGTCGATTTCACGCAGCAGCTTCTTGTTGTACTGGTAGTCCGCGTTTTCGCTGCGGTCTCCCAGGGAAGCGGCCCATGTCACTTTGCGCGTGGTATCAGGGCGCTTCTCACGCCACAGGTAATCCAGCTCTTTTTTCAGCGCATCATGACCTTCTTTGGTAATCAGCTTGGTACTCAAACCCTTGCATCCCCAGGTAATGTCCAATGGTGCCGATACGCCACGGCCTCATGCCCTGGCGCCGGCCGGCTGGAGCTGATGATAAATGAACCCTGCAAAGTAGCCAGACCGGCAGGCAGATCAATTCATCTCAGGCGCCTCCAGGACCCGGTCCAGCTCAAGCAGCGTGCTGTGCAGGTGCTGCCGCATGGCTGACAGCTGCGACATCATCAGCGTCAATTTTTCGGTTTTTTGGCCGGCCCCGAGCAGCTCGTCCTGCAGTTGCCTGTGACGCTGCTCGACCTCGCGGCTTTTCTCATCCAGCTGGCTTTGCTGCTGGTGCAGGCGAACTTGCCACTGTTCAAGCATCTCCTCTCGCTCGATGGCCGCATGCTTTTTTTGCGCCAGCTCCTGGGCGACCCGGGCAAGATTAGCCAGTGTGCTGTCCACCTCAAGCAAGGTGGCGTGCTCCTGGTGAGCCGGCAGTTTCGCGGGCGCAACCTCGCTCGATTCAGGCTCAACCGGCAGTGTACTCAGCCCCGCGGGCACGGATGCGTTGGGTAACGCGCTCACCGAATGCGAAGGCTCCTCGACAGTGTATTGATCCGCCGACTGAGTAGCGGCCTTCGGATGGCTCACGTCCTTCGGCGGTGCCACCATTTGGGACGAAAAGCGAATGCTCGGCACGATGACCGTCGTGCTTTCTATCGCGGGCAATGCGGGCGCTGACATGCCCAGGGTGATCACCTTCATCACCAACGCCTTCTTGATAATCACCGAGTGATGATCTTCGGGCCTGGCAGGCGGCAACCTGCAACCTTTCAAATCCACAAAATGAAAAGGCGTCTGGGGCTCGCCAGGGCCACTTGTCTTTGCGCCAGAGGCGCTCATGAGGATCTGCTTGAAGACCTGCATCGCCACTTGCAGGTCTTCCTTGGAGTCCACGGCCCCGAGGAAATAGCGCTCGAGTTTTTTACGCAATGCCGCGATATAAACCCGCGAGTGACCGGGTTCAGCCTCTTCATCCAGGCTATATACAAGAAAGTTCGAGTCGATCTGCGCGACAGCAAACCCACAGAGCAGTGCACCGTTGACGGGCGCCTCTTCACCACTGCGTTCAAGAACAAGGGTACGTAGAAGCATCATGACAGTCAGACCTCATCACAAAAAAGAAAACTTTATATAAACATCAGATAAACATCCGACCATTAACAAGCCCTCAAAACAAAACAATTGTTTCAGTGAGTAATCAAACTGAGCGTAGGACTTGTCTTATTAATCAGATCACGCGTTCCCAAGCACAACTAATGAACGTACCCTTTTTAATGCCCTCAACGGCCACCCGCCCCTGCCAAACTTATTCGGTAAACCCATGATCGAGATAAGCAACCTGACGAAACAACTTGGCAGAAAAAACATCATTACCGACTTTTCATTCTGCACCCAGCGCCGAGAATGCATAGGTCTATTTGGTGAGCGGGGTTCCGGCAAGACAACCTTATTGAACTTGATCTCGGGTGCGATCAAGCCAACTTCCGGGAAAATCAATATTCAGGGAATGAGCACCCAGACCCATCCCATTCAAACAAGGAACGCAGTGGGCTATCAACTTCATGAAGGCCTCAGTCACGATGTGATGTCCGTCAAAAGCCTGCTGAACTTTGTTGCCGCCGTCAGGGGATTGCATGGTGCCGAAAAACGCAAAAGAGTTGATCAAGTCGTTATGCGCCTGGAACTGTCATCCGTATTCAACTGCCCGATGGATACGCTCTCCCTTGGCATACAGCGCAAAGTTGCAATTGCCCAAGCCATCGTGCATTCGCCCAAGTTGCTTTTACTGGACGAGCCCTTGGAAGGACTTGGCCCTGATCAGTGGCTCAAGCTCAGGACACTTATCCAGTCCTTGAGCGAAGAAATGACCCTCATCATCGCCTCCCGTCATTGCGACGCGCTGTCTGATCTTTGCACCCGGGCGCTGGTTATCGCGGGGGGGCGCCTGAAGGCCGATACCTCTCTGGTGGACCTGCAACGCAGCTCCAGACATTACCAAGCTGTAACCCTGGCCGCCGATACACCACTGGATTTACTGGCGCTCGCCGTCTTACCCGGCGTCGCAGGCATTGAAGAAGACCGGCATACACCGGGCACTGTGACGGTTCTGGCCATGCCTGGCCACGCCATTTTCCCCTCCATCAACGCGCTCATCACCCACCGCGGCTGGAACGTCACGTCAATGCACCTGGAGCCAGGACGCTTGAACGACGTTGTTCACCATCTCAGCCAAGAGGTATCCCCTTGAAACTGCTAACCGTCATTTTCAAACGCCAACTCGCCAGTTATGCCTCTTCACCCAGCACTTATCTGAGCGTAGCGGTGTTCCTGGCGCTCTGTGCCACGCTGGGGTTGCACACCCAGCAGTGGCTGGAGCGAAACAGCGGCGACTTGCAAGCCTTCTTCGAGTTTCACCCCTGGCTCTATCTTCTGCTGATTCCCACTTTATCGACGCAGTTATGGTCAGATGAACATAACGCAAGCTTTTCGAACATGATGAAAACCTTACCTGTCACCTCGACGGAACGCGTTATCGGAAAGTTCATGGCGGCTTGGGCCGTGTGCAGCATTGCCCTGCTTTTAAACTTTCCAATAGTGATCGCCACTCACTATCTTGGCACCGCCGACAACGGCGTTATCGCCTCACAATTCATCGCCAGCTGGTTACTGGCGGGGAGTTACCTAGCGGTCGGTTGCTTTGTCTGTGTACTGACTCACCAACGCATTGTGATTTTCCTGTTGACACTGGGTCTGCTACTAACCATCAGCGGCCTGTCCTCCATACTCGATGCGCTGGAACATCAGGCCCCAATATGGGTGGTCGACAGTTTGATATCGCTCAATCCTATTTTACGTTTCAACACGATGGACAGCGGAAAACTGACCCTTCACGACGTGTTTTACTTCATCAGTATCATCCTTGTTTTTCTTTCAGCGACGACTGTCACACTCAACTATAAAAACCGCTGAGAAGGAAAGTCCCTGATGCGATCCGCTTTTCGTACAGGCATGACACTCATCGTCATGTCGCTACTTTTTCTCGCATTCAATCTGGTCTGGATAAAAAAAACACCTGACATTCGCTGGGATTTTTCACAAGAGAAAAATCATAGTTTATCGCAGGCCGCGCGAAACTTTCTTACAACTCTCGAAGGCCCGCTGGATTTGTATTACTTCAACTCAATCAATGATCCCAAGAAACCCCACGCATTAAAGCGCTACGGTCAACGGGTGGAAGATTTACTCAGGGAGTTTGAAAAAGCAGCCAGGGGCATGATCAACCTGCATGTTATCGACCCGGCTCCATTTTCCGAGGAAGCCTACAAGGCCAGTTTATTCGGACTGGATAATACGCAAGGTTTCATGGGCCTCATCGGCACACGCACCGGCCAAAGTGCACAGCGCATCGAAGCTTTCAGCCCAGACCAGGCGCCCTTGCTTGAGTATGAAATCAGCCGACTGATCCATGCCTTGATGCAGCCTGAACGTCCGACTGTCGGCGTGCTGTCGGGGCTCGCGTCCAATGCTGCTGCGGGAGAACTGTTGGCGCAGATGCGCGGGCATTTCAACCTGGTTGAACTGAGCGCCAACATCGCCCAGGTACCGGCATCGATCGGGACGTTGATGGTCATCCATCCGCGCACCCTGCCCGAGCAAGCCTTGTATGCGATTGAACAGCACGTATTAAAGGGTGCCAGGCTGATGATCTTCATCGACCCGGTGAGCGAGATGGCCACGGGCTCCGTCTCGACAGACTCCAAGCTGGAGGAACTGCTTGCGGCCTGGAGTGTGCAGATGCCGACGGACAAGCTGTTGGTCGATAACCTCTACGCCTCATCGGCCACCCAGGGCCCCGGAAAGCCGATGGTTTTGCACCCGGCCAGGCTGAACCTGCCACGACAGGCCATGACCGCCAACGATATAAGCAGCTGGAAACTGAGCTCAATGATCGTGTCGAGCAGCGGCGCACTTTCCCGCACCCGCAAAAGCCGTATGACCTTCACGCCCCTGCTGCAAAGCTCCCGGCAATCGGTACTGCTCGACGCAAGGCAATTTGCTTTCGCGACGACGTTCGATTCACTCGCCGATAACGCCGCTGCGCCCAGGCAGGCCCACGTCATTGCGGCTCGCCTTGAGGGCCCCGCCTACTCGGTGTTTCCCGAGGGACTGAATGGAAAGCCGCCCGGCGTGCAGAAAGCCTCACAGATCCAGGTCGTGGTGGTCGCCGACACGGATATGCTCGCAGACGCGGTCATCCGCTCGGCCCCCAACAGCAACGTGCAATTTGTCTTGAACACCTTGGATAACCTGGCGGCATCACCGGCGCTTGCGGCCATTCGACCACGCGCCACGCACAGCCGGCCCCTGCATACGCTCGAACACATGCGTGAGACCGCGGCGCAGGCTTATCGGGAAAGCGCGGGAGAGCTGGAACGACGACTTGAGCACACGGAACAAGAGTGGCAACGCTTGAACCCACAGGCTGCGAGTGTGGGTACCCAGGCAGTGGCAGCCAATACCCAGTTGCAAGCGCTCAACAAGGAGCGCCTGCGACTGCCCATGGAACTCAACGCGCTGAGGGTCAAGGCTTACGCGCCCGTGCAGCGCTTCGAAGACGGCCTGAAGCTGCTGCTGATCGCGACGGTGCCGCTGCTGTTATGCCTGATCGCCTGGATGCTGGCTTTTTGGTTGCGTCGGCGTCGGGCGCGCTCTTCAGCGGCCGGTCACTGAGCTCTCAGCGGCGGGTGATCAGGCCCTGTCGGGCAATACGCGTGAGGTGGCGGATCACGTCATCGGCATTGCCGGCACTGGGCGCCTGTATCACCGCGAGGTCGAAACTGTTGCTGGCAAAACGCGCCAGGGAATCACCGTCTTCAACGAACTGGATCAGAAACGCCGAAGGCCGCCCAGTACGACGAGGCCAGCCATCCAGATAACGCAGCAGCGTCGGCTGGTGCTTGCCGCCAAGCAGGATCTTTGGATTGCGTTGAGTCAGGCCCGCAGTGATCGGGGCGAGTCGAATAAGGGGGCGTAGTGCATTCATCGTGTCGTGTCTCTGCCTCAAAAGTCTGCGGGCAGGTGAGAGGCAACACCGAACCAGCGCTTTAGCGGTATTTCGAAGTGTGCTCTGCAGGGCAGAACCGTCTTCTGTCGGGCTGCATCGAGTCCCGGTGGCGCCCCGCAATTAGCTGTTTAAATCGGCGCATGAGCAGCATCCTAGAGAAGCCGATAGGCCAGTGTCAAGAATCCCGGACAACGAAAAAGCCCGCACGTGGCGGGCTTTTGGGGGACGTTAACCGAGGGTCAGCGGCTGATGGCGCCATCGGCCGACAGTTTGCCGGCGCCTTCCAGCAACACGGCCAGCGTACCGCCCAGCAAGGCCAATGCGAACTCATAACCGTTGTTGGCCATGAACAGACCGTTGTGGATATGCACCGAGAAAATCGCCACCAGTGTAAGAATGGTCAAACCCAATGCCGCAGGGCGTGCCAACAAGCCGATGATCAGCGCCAGGCCGGCAAAGAACTCGGTACCGCCCGACAACACGGCCATCAGGGTGCCGGGTGCCAGGCCGATGCTTTCCATCCACTGTGCCGTGCCGGCCAGGCCATAACCGCCAAACCAGCCGAAGAGTTTCTGTGAGCCGTGGGCGGCGAAGATAATGCCGACAAAGATGCGCAGGATGGTCAGGCCATAACCGGCGCGGGTGGACAGAATGCTTTTGATCAGTGGGCTCATCGGGGTAATCCTTTTCTAAGTAGGAGGTGGTTGGCCGCTATATTAATCAAATTAGGCAATGTTAAAAGCCGAAAAAATGCCTAATAGACATCGAATAAATCGATTATTTGCGTGAGGCGATCTTTGGCCCTGCCGGCTCCAGGGACTCCCGCTCCCGATTGAACGCCAGGTAATACTTGTTCACGCTATTAACATAGCTGACGCCACCCATCCCCACCTGCTCCATGGCAATGCGTTCAACCTGGAAGAACCACTGGTTCGGATTCAGCCCACGCCGTCGCGCCTCCGCCCGCATGCCCTGTACGCGCTCCGGGCCCATGTTGTAAGCCGCCAATACAAAGGCCATGCGCTCTCTTTCGTTAAGCTTGGGGCTGGCGAAGAACTTCCGACGGATCATCGACAAGTAGCGCGCGCCCGCCTGCACATTGCTATCAAGGCTCTCGATACTATTCACCCCGACCCGCTGGGCCGCTGAAGGGGTGATCTGCATCAAGCCCGTCGGGCCACCGCTGTTGCGCGCACCGGGGTCCAGTGCGGACTCCTTGAACGCCAGCGCGGCCAGGTTCAACCAGTCAATGCCCTGCTCCCGGGCATGTTTTTGCAGGACCGGGCGCAGCTTCTCCAGGCGCTGGCGGTCGGCGCGAGCCAGTGGGTTGCGCACCTGATAGAGGCGTCGGTAGATCCGTTGAAAGGCCACATCCTGATCGGACGGGGTGCGATAAACCTTGAGGAACCGATCGATGCTGGCCCGCAGCATCGAAGCATCCTGGCGCACGAACCAATATTCGTCACCCGGCTCGCTGATCACGACCTGCTTGTCAAAACGAAGCTTGGGCAGGATTTTCGACCAGCGTTCGGCGATGGGTTTCTCAACGATGGTCAAATGGAAGATCCCGGCCTGGACCATCTCCAGCACATCTTCTACCGCCAATGTCGGATCGACCCACTCCACCTTTATCGGTGGTTGCTTGTGCAGCGCAAGCTTCTGATTGACCTGGCTGATGGCATCCGCCGCGGCACTGCCGGTGGTCAGCGACAATGTTCGCCCCGATAATTGTTCAAGCCTGGTAAACCGGCGCTCACCTTTCACTCCCACCAGCCATAACGGCACATTGCTGACGATCGGATCGCTGGTGCTGAGCTTGTGCGCGGCCTTTACATCCAACAGCTCGCCGGGGGCGACCAGGTCACCTTCGCCACGGGCCAACGCACCGAGCAACTGGTCCTTGGCCTTGGGAATGATCTTGAGGCTGATTTCTTCACCGTCACGGGCGTGGCCGTTCAGGTACTGCTCAAAGGCGCGCAGGCGGTGGTACTCGACACCGATCGCCTGGCCCTGAATTTCGCCCGAGCTGTTGCGGCTCTGATTGACCAGCACGCGCAGGGTGCGGCTGGAACGAATCTGCGCCAGGTCTCGCACCTTGCCGGGCTTGGTCACTTCCACCGGGCCGTCCAGACGCGCTGCCGCCGTCATCGGCAGCAGCAACGTCAAGCACAACATGAGCAACGCCGAGGGTCGGATCATCCGCTCTCCGGAAAGAATACTGGCCAGCGCCCTCGTGAAAGACGAGGCACTGGAGGTCAGAAACAGAGCGCTTAAAGCGCTGGCAAGGCGCGCAACGGTGGCAGGGAGGCAGGCATTCGGCCCACCACAATGTCACTTGCGACGTTCAAAGACAGCTTTAACTCGTTGTAGTTCTTCGTTTTCTTATAAATCTACAGCTCTGATATGCTTTCCGGCCGCAGGCGGAGATAGCACCATGCAACTCATTGATATCGGCGTCAACCTGACCAACCCCAGTTTCGACGAGAGGCATCAAGCCGTTCTCGATCGCGCCTATGCCGCCGGCGTACAACAATTGGTGCTGACCGGTACCAGTGTCGACGGCAGCGAACAAGCCTTGGAACTGTGCGTAAAACTCGACGACAGCGGCCAGCACCTGTTCAGCACGGCGGGCATCCATCCGCACTCCGCCAGCGACTGGAACGGCGACAGCGCCCAGCGTTTACGCGGCTTGCTCAGCGAAGGCCGGGTACGTGCCGTGGGCGAATGCGGGCTGGATTTCAACCGGGACTTTTCCCCGCGCCCTCAGCAGGAAAAAGTCCTCGAAGAGCACCTGGCCCTGGCGGTCGAGTTGAAACTGCCGGTGTTTCTCCACGAACGCGATGCCAACCAGCGCCTGCTGGAGATCCTCAAGGATTACCGCGACCACCTGACCGCCGCCGTGGTGCATTGCTTCACCGGCGAGCAGCAGGCGCTCTTCAGCTACCTCGACCTTGACCTGCATATCGGCATCACCGGCTGGATCTGCGACGAACGCCGTGGGACACATCTGCATCCACTGGTCAGGGAAATCCCGCGCGGGCGCCTGATGCTGGAAAGTGACGCGCCCTACCTGCTGCCGCGCACCCTGCGACCAAAGCCGAAAAATGGTCGCAATGAACCGGCCTATTTGCCGCAGGTGCTGCATGAGGTTGCCCTGCACCGCAGCGAAACCCCGGAAGATCTGGCCGAACACAGCACAGCCTGTGCCCGTGCGTTTTTTGGGCTGCCCTGCCTGGGTTGAGACAACCGTGTCGATGCGGTGCATTGACCCATGTCAAAACCGGATTTCTGAATAGCGGCACAATAATGGCACCTTGCCAATGCTGTTTCCGCTATCAGAGAAAACCTTCCATGGGTGCCTGGCTTAGCAATATCTCGCTGAAATACAAATTCTGGGCCGTCAACGCGGTGGCCTTCATCACCACCCTGTTGCTGGTGTTGTACGCCGTGCAGCTCGAACAACAGGCACGCAACGATGCGGCCCAAACCTCGGCGCAAGCGCAAGCACGATTGCTCGCGGCCTGGCCTGCCGACAAGGCGCTGCCCACGGACGAGCATTGGTTGACGTTTGCCCGGGGCCAAGTCCCACAGGATCTGTCAGCCCTCAGCAGCGCCAGCGGCTGGGTCGAGCTGAATCACAGGGCCCTGTTCGGTGAAAACCCGCTGATCGGTGCTGACGTCATTACAAGTGCCGACGGGCCACAGATCGCCGTGTTGGCCTACGGACGCAGCCTGAGCCAGGTCTTCGCCGAACGTTTCGCCAACTACGCCGTGGCGGTGCTGATCCTGATGCTGGCGATGCTCGGTGCCTCGCAACTGCTGATCCGTTTCCTGCTCAGTCAACTCAATACCCTCAAGGACGTGATGCTGCACGTTGAGAAAACCGGCGATCTGTCGGCCCGCGTGCCCCTGGCCTGCAAAGACGAAGTCGGCCAGATGGCCAGCGCGTTCAACGCCATGCAGGCCGGCTACCAGCGCGTGGTCAACACCGTGGCAAGCACCGCTCGGCAACTGGACGAGGGCGCCGCACGCCTGGCCAGCAGCATGAACGAAGTGCAACACGGCATGCTCGGCCAGCAGAGCGAAACCGACCAGGCCGCCACGGCGATTAATGAGATGACCGCCACCGTCCACCACATCGCCCAACACGCCGGCGCCACCCGCGACCTGTCCCAGACCGCCGACACCCTTGCCGGCAGCGGCCAGGAGGTGGTCATCCGCGTGCAACACTCCATTGCCGGGCTGTCCACCGGCGTGCAACAAACGGCGCAAATGATCCAGAAACTGGCCGAGGACAGCCAGAAAATCAACGGCGTGGTCAGTGTGATCCACAGCATCGCCGAACAGACCAACCTGCTCGCCCTCAACGCCGCCATCGAAGCCGCTCGCGCCGGGGAAATGGGCCGGGGCTTCGCCGTGGTCGCCGACGAAGTGCGCAACCTCGCCAAACGCGTGCAAAGCTCCACCGATGAAATCACCCGCATGGTCTCGGCGCTGCAAGCCGGTACTCGCGATGCGGTGGATTTCATGCAGGAAAGCTCATTCAAGGCCGACGACTGCGTGCAGCAGGCCCAGGAAGCCGGCGCCGCACTGGCCGAAATCACGGGGGCCGTGGCACAGATGCGCGAAAGCAACACGCAGATCGCCGTGGCCGCCGAGCAGCAAAGCCATGTCGCCGAAGAAATGAACCGCGCGGTGGTGAGTATTCGCGATGTGACGGAAAACACCGTACAACAGACCGTGGGCTCGGCCAGCACCAGCAATGAACTGGCGACGCTGGCTGGAGCACTGAGCAAGGCGATCGGTCAGCTGAAGCTATGACGCAATAGCCAAGCAAGGCTGGCTATGGCCCCCATAGTCAGCCGCAATTCGCCCACCCGCCCCACCCCGCCTAAACTCCTCTGCATGTTGTTTCAACGGACAGAGGATTCACCATCATGGGCAAACGTCACCCCAATCTCCCCGCCTGGCAATGGCGTAACTACCCACAGAACCATCAACACCCGACCAACCTGGCGCTGCACCTGATTGCCGTGCCGCTGTTCATCATCGGGTTTCTGTTGATCGTATCCGGGGTGTTCAGCCTGAGCCTGGTTAGTGTTGCCGTGGGCATCATCGGCATCCTGGCCGGCCTGGCGTTGCAGCGCCATGGCCATAGCCTGGAAACTCAGGCCAGTGAGCCCTTCAGTGATCGTAAAGATGCGGTGCAACGGCTGGTGGTCGAACAGTTCGTGACGTTTCCGCGTTTTGTATTGAGCGGTGGCTGGTGGCGTGCCTGGCGACAGCGCCACCGGCATTGAGGTCAGGCGAAGACCACGACGCTCTGGCGGCTGATGGCGATCAACTCGCCGGTCGGGCTCCAGAGTGCGGCAGCAGCATGCCCGTAGCCGTCGCGGGCGTGTTCGATATTGACGTAGTACTGGCACCAATCGAGGGTGGTCAGGTGCTGCAACGGCTGGATAAATTCGATGGTCCAGGTCAGGGTGCTGCCCGGCGCGGGTTTGCTCAGGTGCGGCAGCAAGGCCGGTGGCCAAGCGTCCACCAGAGCGAGGATATGCGCCTCGGTCAATGCCTCTTCCTTCACATCGCCCCGCAGGCGCACCCAACCGCCCATATCGCGTGATTTATTGCCGGTGAACGGCAGCCCGCCGACACTCCATCGCATGGCCAGGTGCCGCATGAACTCAGGGGTGACGCCTTTGATGTACGGCAACTCCTGGCATTCATCCCAGTGTTTGAAAGCCGGCGCAGGTTCACTTGCGACGTTAATCTGCGACTCACGCGCAGCGCCAAAGCTGGCCTGGACCACGGTCGCGACTTCGCCGTTCTGTACCACACGGCCGAGTAACTGGCTGACGGCTTTGCCTTCGCGCAATACTTCCACGTGGTAACTGGCGGCTACCCCCGGCTCAACCGGGCCGACGAAGGTGATCGCCAGTGAGCGTAACGGACGGTCCGCCGGTACCTGGGCGCGCAGGGCTTCATATTGCAAGGCGGCGACCAACCCACCAAACGTAGCCCGACCCTGGCCCCATTCGGCCGGAATGGTCACATCCAGCGGGTTGCTACGGGCGGCATCGAGCAGATCACTAAAGCGCATCGGGACCTCACATCAAGAACACGGATGGGGTGATCTTAACCAGCGTGGGGTGACTGCACAGCGCCCATACCGGCCAAAAACCGGACCGGTTCAGAAACAATCGGCGCTGAGTTTATCCAGCACCCGATCCGCGTGCCCTTCTGCCTGGGCCATGGTGCGATGCCACACCGCAACGCAGGGTTGCAAATCCGCTTGGTGTTCGGCCTGGGCCAGCCACTGCCAGCAGTCGTGCCAATCGCCCAACGCGCTTTGGGCACGCTTGAGACGGGACATCGCTTTGGCGGGGAGTTTGTCCAGGTTGGGATACGCCTCGGCCGCGTAGCGCACGCGCTTGATCAGCAACCGTAGACGGTGACGGTCATGATCGGGGTCCTTCAAGGCGTCACCGAGCTTTTGCCATTGCTTGGCGAGACGCTTTTCGATGCGCGGGCGCAAGCCCTTGAGCAACTTCTGGTGCTCGGACGCACGAATAAACCTTGGGAAAGCATCGAGGATCAACAGCAGATGGGCCACTTCGGGGCATTGCGCAACCTGCCGATAAGCCTCGGGCTGCAAGCGCAAACGCCGCGCAGCCGCCTCATGATAACCCTGCTGGTGCAGGTAGGCGGCCAGTACTTCTCGGTCGCGCAGGGGCGTGGTCAATTGACCCACCGCACTGGCGGCCAATTCAAGTTGCTCCACCCCCGGCAAGCCGCGCAGGGGCCGCAAAAGGCTACGCAGACGCCGCACGGTGGTGCGCAGATCATGCAGGGCTTCATCGTCGGTGACGGCAGCGAGGCGAGCCTGGCAGCTCAGTAACCCTACTTCCAGGCCAATGACCTGAGCGACTAACTGATCGACCAAAGCTGACATCCCTTCCTCCGCTGACGATGAAATGCTCTGTCGCTACGGCTTATCGGCCGGCACGCGACTCACGAATATAGAAGCGTGCTTTCTCGGCCTTGTTGGCGCACCCCTCAAAGGCTTCGAATTGCTGCTGGGTCTTGGCGCCAGTCAACAAAGACAGGGCCTTGGAGTAACTGACGGTCCCGGCAAAGCCTTCAGCCTTGGCCAGGTCCAGCTCATGCCAGGCGGCATCCAATTGCGTGCCACAGCTATCACGGTAAGCCGTTTTCCCAGCGCAACCGGCCAGGGCCAACACGATCACAGGCACACACATCCAGGCTTTCATCGATGACACCTCAAAATAAACAGAAACAGTCGTAGGCTGTAGACGTTGCCTACAAGGAAAAGTGCCTTGTCTGGCCGCCCAAAAGCATAACTGACGATCGCCAGAGCATACCCGAGCGCCCTGGCCAAGCAGCAAAAATATTCCGCACATCGACGAAGATTGAGCCGCCCCTCGGATGAGCGCATTGTGGTCAACTGTTTTGCGAAGGATCAGCTCATGAAGAAACGTGTGGCCTTGGTACTGGGTTCCGGCGGAGCCCGAGGGTACGCCCATATCGGCGTGATCGAAGAAATCGAACGGCGTGGCTATGACATCGCCTGTATCGCCGGCTGTTCCATGGGCGCGGTGGTGGGTGGGATCTACGCCGCCGGCAAGCTGGACGAGTATCGAAACTGGATCGAAAGCCTCGACTACCTCGACGTACTGCGCCTGGTGGATGTGAGCTTTCGCCTGGGCGCGATTCGTGGCGAGAAAGTGTTCGGGCAGATCCGCAAGATCGTTGGCGAACTCAATATCGAAGAGCTGCGCATTCCCTACACCGCCGTCGCCACCGACCTGACCAACCAACAGGAAATCTGGTTCCAGGAAGGCTGCCTGCACCAAGCCATGCGCGCCTCCGCGGCGATCCCCAGCCTGTTTACCCCCGTGATGCAGGGCAACCGCATGCTGGTCGACGGCGGCCTGCTCAACCCATTGCCGATCGTGCCGGTGGTGTCGAGCCATTGCGACTTGATCATCGCGGTCAACCTCAATGCCACCAATCAAAAACACTACCAGTTGCCGGTGATCCAGCGCCCGCCTGCGTTCAAGAGTCGCTTCAATAACCTGGCCAGATCCCTGGGCTCACACCTGCCGTTTCGACGTAAACAGGCTGAACAGTTACTGAAGCTGGAACAGGAGGCATTGCAGGCCGAAGCGGCAGAGATCAACCCATGGCTGGAGTCGGCCGAACCCGAGGCCCAACAGCCCGCCGCAGCGCCGGAAAAAGAAGGCGCACCAAAGTCCGCAACCGGTTCGTTCATCATCGACAACGTCGGCCCGGCGTCACTGCTGGACCTGATCAACCAGAGTTTCGAGGTGATGCAGACGTCATTGGCGCAGTACAAGATTGCCGGTTACCCGCCCGACGTGCTGATCAACGTGCCGAAACGGGTGTGCCGTTTTTTCGAGTTCTACAAAGCGCCGGAGTTGATCGCGCTGGGGCGGGAGATTGCCAGTGATACGCTGGATCGGTATGAGAGTGAGCAGCATTGAAGTTGAGCTGTAGCTGATGGCCTCATCGGGAGCAAGCCCCCTCCCAGGGGACCGAGTTCTACTTTTGGAATGTGCTCAAATGTGGGGGGTTGCTCCCGATGGCGTCGGAACAGGCACCCGCAATCTAGGCATTCAACAACCGATACCCCACGCCCGCCTCGGTCACGATAAACCTTGGCTGAGTGGGGTCGTCCGCCAGCTTTTGCCGCAGATGGCCCACGACGATGCGCAGGTAGTGGCTATCCTCGGTATGGGTCGGCCCCCAGATGTCCTTGAGCAGTTGTTGCTGGGTAATCACCCGCCCCGGATGCCGGGCCAACTGCGCCAGTACCGCATATTCCTTGCGGGTAAGCGCCACTTCGGCACCGTCCAACAGGACGCGGCGATAGGCCAGGTCCACCGTCAGGGGGCCGAAATTCAAGGCGGCCTCCTGGGCCTCACCCACCGGTGCCTGGCGCAGCAATGCACGCACGCGGGCGAGAAACTCCTGGATGCCGAACGGCTTGGTCACGTAGTCATTGGCGCCGCCGTCGAGGGCCTCGACCTTCTGACCTTCGCTGGCCCGCACCGACAGCACCAGCACCGGCACGGTCGACCACTCGCGAAACTCGCGCAGCACTTGCTGGCCGTCCATATCGGGCAGGCCAAGGTCAAGGACCAGCAAGTCCGGTTTGCTCAACGCCGCTTGGGCCAGGCCTTCGTTGCCGGTGCCGGCTTCGATCACCTTATAGCCTTGGGAGGCCAGGCTGATGCGCAGGAATTTGCGGATCTGCGGTTCGTCATCAATGACTAGAATCGTCGCGGTCTGGCTCATGGTGTCCAATCAAAATCCGTGGAGAAAAGAGGGTAGCTCAGGCCCCGTGTTCCAAGCCAGGTTGTGTCGGTAAAGGCAGGAACAAAGTGATGCAAGTGCCCCGCCCGTCGATGCCATCGGCCACGCTGATATGCCCACCGTGCGCGCCCACCATGCCCTGGCAGATCGCCAGGCCCAGGCCCGTGCCCTGCCCGCCCCGGTCACCACGGGCAGCGGTGTAGAACATATCGAAAATCTTCGCCCGCTCATCCTCGGGAATCCCCGGGCCCTCATCGGCCACCGCAAAAAACAGCTGCTCGTCCGCCACGCCGGCAGTCAGCTGCAAGCGGCCCTGAGGCGGCGAAAAACGTGCGGCGTTTTCCAGCACATTGACCAAGGCTTGTTCGATCAACGCAGCATGGACATACAACAGCGGTAGTTCAGCCGGCACATCGGTGCTTACGCGTAACGGCGCCAGCACGGCGCGTAAACGAGCGAGAGCACTGCCGACGATATCGCCGGGTGACACCCAGTCGCGCGCCAGCTTCAATGCACCATGCCCCAGGCGCGTCATATCCAGCAGGTTCTGGATGTAACGGTCGAGGCGCTCGGCTTCATCGCGGGTGCCCTCAAGCAACTCGCGGCGATCTTCCAGAGGGATCGCCTCGCCGAGAGCCAACAGACTGTCGATGCTGCCGCGCATGGAGGTCAACGGCGTGCGCAAATCGTGGGACACCGACGCCAGCAACGCGCTGCGCAACTGTTCGGTTTCGCCATGCAGCCGAGCCGATTCGAGTTCCTGGCCCAACTGAGCCCGCGCCAACGCCTGCGCCAGCGGCTGGCTCAACGCAGTGAGCAAGCGACGGCGTTGGCCGCTCAACTCCAGACCGGGCTTGGGGCTGACACCGAGCAACCCCAAAGGCCCCTCCTCACCCGATAACGGCCACCACCACCAGCGCCCGAATGGCAAGGTGCCCGTGCCCATGCCGGCCGGTTGATCGTGTTGCCAGGCCCAATCGGCAGCGGCGCGTTCGGCTTCGGTCAGGGTCAGCGGGCTGCCGGTCTCGACCTTCCAACCGCCCTGGCCGTCACGGTTGACCAGGCACAGGTCGAGGTCACTCCAGCCTTCCAGATGATGCGCCGCCGCACTGATCACCGCCTGGCGATCGGTGGCGGCGGTGAGTTTGCGCGACAGGTCGAGCAGTTCGCTGGTTTCTTCCTGGGTATCGCGCAGGGCCTGCAGTTGCCGGCGTTGGCGCGCAGCAAGGTTGCCGGTCAAGGCCGCCATCAACAAGAAGAACAGCAGGGTCAGCACGTCTTCTTCACGCTGGATGGCAAACGAGAAATTCGGTGGGATAAACAGGAAGTCGTAGGTCAGGAACGACAACGCGGCGCACACCAGGGCCGGTCCCAGGCTGCTGCGTACCGCCACCAGCAAGACGGCCGCGAGAAACACCAGGGAGATATTCGGCAGCGGCAACACACTGGCCACCGCCCAGGCCAACGCCGCCGCGACGATGGTCGCCAGCACCGCCAGGCCGTAGTCGAACCAGACCAGCCCGCGCACGTCCGGCAGACGCGGCGGTGCGGGCATGTCGTCGCTGTCGAGCACGTTGATTTCCAGGCCCCGCGCATTGCGCAGCAAGCGCGCCGCCAAGCCACCGCCAAACAAGCGGCGGCGCCAACGCATCCGTGACTGCCCCACCAGCAACAGGCTGGCGCGACGTTCGGCGGCATGCTGGATCAGGGTTTTCGCCACTTCCCCCGCCCGCAGCAGGACGACCTCCCCCCCAAGACGCTCAGCCAGTTGCTGGGCATTCTGCAGGTGCAGGCGCGATTGCTCATCGCGTGCGCGGCCGTTGTCGACATGCACCAGGCTCCAGGGTAAATGCCGGCGCTGGGCCACGCGGCTGGCGTGCCGCACCAGACGTTCGGCCTGGGCATCGCCATCCACTCCCACCAACAAGCGTCCGCGTACCGTCGGTGCCGCCTGGCCGAGCTGACGATAGCCTTGAGCCAAGTCATCATCGACGTGCGCGGCGGCGGTTTGCATCGCCAGCTCACGCAAAGCCATCAGGTTGGTCTGGGTAAAAAACGCGTCGATCGCCGCGCGCGCCTGTTCCGGCACGTAGACTTTGCCGTCGCGCAAACGCTCCAGCAGCTCACGCGATGGCAGGTCGATCAAGAGTAATTCGTCAGCCTCTTGCAGCACCCAGTCCGGCAGGGTTTCACGCACTTGCACGCCCGTGATGCCACGGACCTGGTCGTTGAGGCTTTCCAGGTGCTGGACGTTGACCGTGGTGAACACGTTGATGCCGGCGGCGAGCAGCTCCTGGATGTCTTGCCAGCGTTTTTCGTGACGGCTGCCGGGGGCGTTGCTGTGGGCCAGTTCGTCCACCAGCACCAGCTTGGGTTTGGCGGTCAGCAGGCCGTCGAGGTCCATTTCTTCGAGCATCACGCCGCGGTATTCGCTGCGTACCAAGGGTTGCTGCGGCAGGCCACTGAGCAGGGCTTCGGTTTCGGCGCGACCGTGGGTTTCGACCACCCCGGCGATCAGCCGCACGCCCTGGCGCAGCTGGGTGTGCGCGGCCTGGAGCATGGCGTAGGTCTTGCCCACACCCGGCGCGGCACCGAGGAAAACTTTGAGCCGGCCACGGCCGTCCCGGGGCAGTTCGGCTAACAGGGCATCGGCGCGGCCGGAGTCGCTCATGCGGGCAGTGTCCTTCAGGTATTTATCTAATCTGGCTCGATGAAGATCAACGGTGGGAAGGGGCTTGCTCCCGATAGCGGTGGGTCAGTTGCATTATCTGTAGCTGAGACACCGCTATCGGGAGCAAGCCCCCTCCCACACGGGATCAGAGTTTTTCCAGGGCCATGTTCAGTGCCAATACATTAACCACCGGCGGCCCCACCAACGGGCTTTCGATATGTTCATCCAACAACCGCTGCAAGGTCGAGACCGGCACATTCCGCGCGGCCGCCACCCGCGCCAGTTGATAGGCAATTGCCTGCGGTGGCAAGTGTGGATCAAGACCGCTGCCGGAGGTAGTCAGCGATGCCAGAGGGACCGGGCCCTGGCTGGGCACCCACTGTTTATTCGCGTCATCAAAAATGCGCGTCGCCAGCGCCGGGTTGCTTGGGCCCAGGTTGCTGGCGCTGCTGGACACCGTCGCAAAGGCACCGGCCGACGGGCGCGGATGGAACCAGCTGTCACCGGTAAAGTCCTGTGCGATCAGGCTGGAGCCGCGCACCTTGCCGCTATCATCGCGCACCAGGCTGCCATTGGCCTGGTCGGGAAACGCCACCTGGGCGACACCGGTGACGACCAAGGGGTAAGCCACGCCGGTGATCAGGGTCATGAGGACCAGCAGGCTCAGGGCCGGGCGGATCATGTTAGTCATCTTCACATCCTCAATAAATCGACAAACCAGTGGGGTGGGTTACACCAGGTGCAGTGCGGTCAACAGCATGTCGATCGCCTTGATACCCACGAACGGCACCAGAATCCCGCCCAGCCCATAGATCAGCAGGTTGCGCCGCAACAGCGCCGCCGCACTTGCCGCCTGCACGCGCACACCGCGCAGCGCCAGCGGAATCAGCACCACGATGATCAGCGCGTTGAACACGATGGCCGAGAGAATCGCGCTTTGCGGGCTCTGCAAGTGCATGACGTTGAGCACGCCCAACTGCGGGTAGATCGCGGCAAACAGCGCCGGCAGGATCGCGAAATACTTGGCCACGTCGTTGGCGATGGAAAAGGTGGTCAACGCACCACGGGTGACCAGTAATTCCTTGCCGATCTGTACCACGTCCAGCAGCTTGGTCGGGTCGCTGTCGAGGTCGACCATGTTGGCGGCTTCGCGAGCGGCCTGGGTGCCATCATTCATCGCCATGCCGACGTCGGCCTGGGCCAGTGCCGGGGCATCGTTGGCGCCGTCACCGCACATCGCTACCAACCGGCCGTCGTTCTGTTCGTGGCGAATGCGGGCGAGTTTCTTCTCCGGCGTGGCTTCGGCCAACACGTCATCCACACCCGCCTCGGCGGCAATCGCGGCGGCGGTCAGCGGGTTGTCGCCGGTGACCATCACCGTGCGGATGCCCAGTTTGCGCAACTCGGCGAAACGCTCGCGGATGCCAGGCTTGACCACGTCCTTGAGATGGATCGCACCTAGCAATTTGCCATCGGCGCACACCAGCAGCGGTGTGCCGCCGCTCTGGGCGATCTTGTCGATTTCGCGGGACAGTGCCGGTTGCAGATCACGACGTTGTTGGCCAATGAATGCCAGCAGCGAATCCACGGCACCTTTGCGGTACACACGGCCCTGGTAGTCGACACCCGATAAACGGGTTTCGGCACTGAACGGCACGGCGGTCAGTTGATCCAGGGTCGGCTCGGCCTGGGGGTGCAGGGCGCGCAGGTATTCGACAATGGACTTGCCTTCGGCCGTGTCGTCCGCCAGCGACGCCAGCAAGGCACCTTCGGCCAGGTCCCGACCGCTGACGCCAGGCGCTGCGAGCACGGCCGCGCAGCGACGGTTGCCGAACGTGATGGTGCCGGTCTTATCCAGCAGCAATACGTGTACATCCCCCGCCGCTTCCACGGCACGTCCGGACTTGGCAATCACGTTGAGGCGCACCAGGCGGTCCATGCCGGCGATACCGATGGCCGACAACAGCCCACCAATGGTGGTAGGAATCAACGTCACCAGCAGTGCGACCAGGAACACCAGCGGCAAGCTGCCATTGGCGAAGTGAGCGAACGGCTGCAGGGTCACCACCACCAACAGGAAGATCAGGGTCAGGCCGATCAGCAAAATGTCCAACGCGACTTCGTTGGGGGTTTTCTGACGTTTGGCGCCTTCCACGAGGGCGATCATACGATCCAGGGTCGACTCACCGGGGTTGGCGCTGATGCGGATCAGCAACCAGTCCGACACCAGCCGGGTGTTGCCGGTGACGGCCGAACGGTCGCCGCCGGACTCGCGGATCACCGGCGCGGATTCGCCCGTGATCGCCGCTTCGTTGACCGCCGCGATCCCTTCGATGACCTCGCCGTCACCGGGGATCATTTCCCCGGCGGCAACGCGGACCACATCGCCTTTGCGCAGGCTGGTGGCCGGCACCACCTTGAAACTGCCATCGGCCTCTTTACGCCGTGCGCTCAGACCTTCACTGCCGGCCTTGAGGCTGTCGGCGCGGGCCTTGCCGCGACCTTCGGCCAAGGCTTCGGCGAAGTTGGCGAACAACACGGTGAACCACAGCCACACCGCGATTTGCACGGCGACAAAGGTCGGCACGGCGGTGTCGGGCACGAAGCACAACACGGTCGTCAGGATGGCGGTCAGTTCCACCACCAGCATGACCGGCGAGCGTTGCAGCTGCCGTGGGTCCAGCTTGACGAAAGCCTGGCCCAGCGCCGGGCGCCACAGGGCGGAGATGGCGGTTTTGGCGGGTTCCTGGGTGGCTACGGAAGCCGCATTTTTTGCAGGCATATTCATTGTCATATCCCTTATCAGAAGCCCATGCTCAAGTGTTCGGCGATGGGGCCCAACGCCAGTGTCGGCAGGAAAGTCAGGCCGCCCACCAGCAAGATGGTCACGGTCAACAACGTCACGAACAGCGGGCCGTGGGTGGGGAAGCTGTTCTGGCCGATCGGCGCGGTCTTCTTCATCGCCAGGCTACCGGCCAGGGCCAGTACCGGAAGGATGTAGCCGAAGCGGCCGATCAACATGCCCAGGCCCAACATCAGGTTATGGAACGCGGTGTTGCCACTGAAACCGCCGAACGCCGAGCCGTTGTTGGCGCTGGCCGAGGTATAGGCATACAGCAACTGGCTGAACCCGTGCGGCCCTGGGTTACTGATGGCACCGGCCGGGCCGGGCAGGCTGGCGGCGATAGCGCCGAGTACCAGCACACCCACCGGCATGACCAGCAGGGTCACGACGAGCAATTGCACTTCCTTGGCCTGCAGCTTCTTGCCCAGGTATTCGGGAGTACGGCCGATCATCAGGCCGGCGAGGAAGACCGCGATCAACACGTTGAGCAACATGCCGTACATGCCCGCGCCGACGCCGCCGAAGATCACTTCGCCGACCATCATGTTGACCAGCGCCACCATCCCGCTCAGGGGATTGAGGCTGTCTTGCATGCCGTTGACCGAACCGTTGGACGCCGCCGTGGTAGTCACCGACCACAGCACGGTGCCGGTGGTGCCGAAGCGCGCTTCTTTACCCTCAAGCGGTGCGGTTTGCTCAACCGCCGGGTTGCTCAGGGTCGGGTTGGGCTGGTATTCGGCCCACAGCGAAGTCGCGCCACCAATCAGGAACAGCGCCAGCATGCAACCCAGGATCGCGCGGCTCTGGCGCAGGTCCTTGACGTAGTGACCGAAGGTGAACACCAGTGCCACGGGGATCAGGATGATCGCGGCCAATTCAAACAGGTTGGCCCAGGCAGTCGGGTCTTCGAAGGGATGGGCGGAGTTGACGCCGAAGAAACCGCCGCCGTTGGTGCCCAATTGTTTAATCGCAATCTGGCTGGCCGCAGGGCCCAGCGGAATCACTTGATCCACGCCTTGCAGGGTCACGGCGTCCACGTAATGCGCGAAGGTCTGCGGTACGCCCTGCCATACCAGGAACAGCGCAAGCACCAGGCACAAGGGCAACAAGCCATAGAGGGTGGCGCGGGTCATATCGACCCAGAAGTTACCCAAGGTCTTGGTGGACTTGCGACCGATACCGCGGCAGAGCGCGACCAGGACGGCCAGGCCGGTGGCGGCGCTGACGAAGTTCTGCACGGTCAGGCCGACCATCTGGCTGAGGTAACTCAGGGACGCTTCGCCGCTGTAGTTCTGCCAGTTGGTATTGGTCATGAAACTGACCGCGGTGTTGAAGGCCAGCGTCCACTCCTGCCCCGGCAATTTCTGCGGGTTCAGTGGGAGGTAGTCCTGGAACAGCAGGATCGCGAACAGCAACACAAAACCGGCCAGGTTGAACGCGATCAGCGCCAGCGTGTACTTCTGCCAGCTTTGCTCCTGGTGCTCGTCGACGCCCGACAGGCGATAGCAGGCTTTTTCCACCGGCGCCAGAACCGGGCTCAACCACGTGCGCTGGCCTTCCATCACCTTGTAGTAGAACCGCCCCAGGAACGGCGCCGGCACCAGCACCACGGCAAAAAAGGCGATGATCAGCCAATAGTCATAACTGTGCATAGCCCGCTCCTAGTTCCGATCCGCGCGTAACAGCGCAACCAGCAGATAAATGAACAGCGCCACGGCCAATAGCAGTGACACCGCGTCCAGAACGCTCATGGAAGTCTCTCCGTTTTACGGCGATTGCC
Organism: Pseudomonas palleroniana; assembly: GCF_022836895.1. NCBI lineage: Bacteria > Pseudomonadati > Pseudomonadota > Gammaproteobacteria > Pseudomonadales > Pseudomonadaceae > Pseudomonas > Pseudomonas palleroniana. The sequence goes on from NZ_CP092411.1 coordinate 4,928,333, forward strand.
GCGTGTGAGGCAATTGTCCGCAGGAGCGGCGTAAAGGAACGAGACCGAGGGCGTGGGTGGGGCGTAAAGACGGCGTAAAGAGTGGCTTTACAGGAGGTTTACAGGGGCTGGGAGGGCCTCTTCGCGAGCAAGCCCGCTCCCACACTTCACCGAGGTTCATCAGAAAATACGCGGTCAAGTGTGGGAGCGGGCTTGCTCGCGAAAGCGCCAGTCGAGTCTCTGCCGCACTTTGCTGGTGCAACTCCAGCGACTTTCAAACGCCAAACCGTTCCCCCGACGACAGTCGCGTGTCTTTACGACACGGTTGCGTGGGCTGGCATGGCCGCTGCAACACCTTGAATCATTCCAACCGGTTCAGGGAGCACCCCATAATGAATACACAACTCAAACCCACTTTGGGCACCTTGCACCTGTGGGGCATCGCGGTCGGCCTGGTGATTTCCGGCGAGTATTTTGGCTGGAGCTACGGCTGGGGCGTGGCAGGCACGCTGGGGTTCCTGGTGACGTCGCTGATGGTCGCGGCGATGTACACCTGCTTTATCTTCAGCTTCACCGAGCTGACGACTGCCATCCCCCATGCCGGCGGGCCGTTTGCCTACAGCCGCCGCGCCTTTGGTGAAAAAGGCGGCTTGATCGCCGGCCTCGCGACCTTGATCGAGTTTGTGTTTGCGCCCCCCGCCATCGCCTTGGCCATCGGTGCTTACCTGAATGTGCAGTTCCCCGCACTGGACCCGAAACACGCAGCCGTCGGTGCCTACATCGTGTTCATGGGCCTCAACATTCTCGGTGTGAAGCTCGCTGCCACGTTCGAACTGGTGGTGTGTGTACTCGCGGTCGCCGAATTGCTGGTCTTCATGGGCGTGGTCGCGCCGGCATTCAGCTTCAGCAACTTTGCCCTCAATGGCTGGGCCGGTGCGGATACCTTCGGCGCGCCGGCGATTGCCGGGATGTTCGCGGCGATCCCCTTCGCCATCTGGTTCTTCCTGGCTATTGAAGGTGCCGCCATGGCGGCCGAAGAGGCGAAAGATCCGAAACGCACCATCCCGAAAGCCTATATCAGCGGCATCCTGACGCTGGTAATCCTGGCCATGGGCGTGATGTTCTTTGCCGGCGGCGTGGGCGACTGGCGTGCGCTGTCGAACATCAACGACCCGCTGCCCCAAGCCATGAAGGCCGTGGTCGGTAACGGTTCGGGCTGGCTGCACATGCTGGTCTGGATCGGCCTGTTCGGGCTGGTGGCCAGTTTCCACGGCATCATCCTCGGCTACTCGCGTCAGTTCTTTGCCCTGGCGCGTGCCGGCTACTTGCCGTCCTTCCTGGCCAAACTGTCACGTTTTCAGACACCGCACCGGGCGATCATCGCCGGTGGCGTGGTCGGCATCGCCGCCATCTACAGCGATGGCCTGATCAACCTGGGCGGCATGACACTGACAGCGGCCATGATCACCATGGCGGTGTTCGGTGCCATCGTGATGTACATCATGAGCATGCTCAGCCTGTTCAAGCTGCGTAAGACCGAGCCACTGCTGGAACGTACGTTCCGCGCGCCGGGCTATCCCATCGTGCCGGGCATTGCGCTGGTGCTGGCCGTGGTATGCCTGGTGGCCATGGCCTGGTTCAATGCGCTGATCGGCTTGATCTTCCTGGGTTTCATGCTGGTGGGGTTCGTGTACTTCCAGATGACCGCACAGGACCGCGCCGACGCACCGGCGGATGCGATGTTGACCGGGCTCTGAGATATTGAGGCGGAACGGGCCTACACTGAACTACTCAGAATGCCCGTGACTCAAAGCGGTACTACTGTGGGAAAATTCTCCCACGATAGTCCGCCTCAAGGAGAGCCTTATGCCGTGGTATGCGTGGTTGATTTTAGTGGTAGCGATCGGGTCGATCGTCGGTGGGCTGCTGATGCTGCGTGACAGCGCCAACAAGGTGGAACTCACCGACGAACAACGTAAACGCGTGGCCGAACGCAACGCCCAGGCCGACGCCAAGGATGCGCAGGATCGCTAAGCCGGTTTACTCCCAGGCCGCCTTGGCAATGTGCAAACCGTGCTGCCCCCTGTAGGCAGCACGCTCAGGCTGAGTCCAGCCGTCCAATAACTCATCCTCCAATCGGTAGATTTCGACCCCCAGCGGACGGCACACCGTCAACGGGTCCTGCGCGTCCGGCCCCCACATCGGCAGCGAGAGATCTCCGCCAGGGCAAGTCGACAATGCGCACAGCAGATCGATCTCGGCGAAGAACTCCAGGTAATCGCCCTTCTGCGCCGGACAGGCCTTCATGAAGTACATATCGTCATGATTGAGCCCGGTGCACTGGAAGATATTCAGCACGTCATGCACATCGAATTCCGTCAGGCCGTGGGGCAATACCGCACGCGTGAGGTTGGAGTGGCAATGATGATGGAAGTCCTCGCCTGTCAGCATGCGGTTCACATACGGATCGCACCGCGTGCCCAGCAGATCATGCAAACGACCGCCATGTTCATCGATGCCATAGCTGGCCAGACTGTCATCGGTGATCGTTACCAAAGGTCTTAAAAATGGCAGGTTGGACCATAACCGGTCGTGGGTGCTGACATGGGCGCCTTGCAATTGTCTCGTGCGTGCCGCCCACAGACGTTCGCGCGGGTCATTGGCGTTCCACACGTTGAAGTCACCCACCTGCGGGCCCACCGGCGTAGTGACACGGAACACATGCCCGGCCGGCACCTTCCACGCCCTCCCCGTCCGAATTGGCACCTCGAACTGTTCGATCAGCGTACGCTGGCCGGCCCGGTCACGAATACGCTCATAGAACGCCGTATCGACTTGCAGCGCAGAGCCTTTGCTGACTTGGTAAGCAGCTGGGTAGTCTTTGTACATGGGGCAACCCTCCTTCAAGGGTGATCAAACAAGGCAAGGGAAAGGCGTTCGGAATCGTCCAGGTAAAGGCTCATCGCCTCCCCTGCCGCCAATTTATCTTCCTGGATCAGTAACTGGTAAATCTCGCGGTCGCGCTCCAGCCAGGGCGACTGGAAACGCTGCTCATCAGGGGCGGCACAGAACACCAACCGCAGTTGGGCAATCACCTGGGCGAAAAACTCATCGAACAACGGGCTGCGCATCAACCTGACAATCTGCTGATGGAACAGCAGGCTGTGAGTGGCCATTGCTCGCCAATCCTCACGCTCACGGGCGAGGCTGGTTGCCTCAATCGCGTTTTGCATGTGTGCGGCCTGATCAGTCGTCAGCGCGCCGCTCTGGGCAATAGCCTGCAGCTCCAGAGTGCGGCGTACGACGAACAGGTCGCGCACCTCCTCCCTTTCCAAGCGCCGGACCATCACACCTTTGTTGCGTATATAGCGCGTCAGCCCTTCCTGCCCTAGACGATGCAGCGCTTCGCGGATGGTATTGCGCGAAGCGTTGTATCCCTTGACCAGGTCACCTTCGACCAGCGCCATACCTGGCAGCAAACGCCCGCCGATGATATCGGCACGTAATTCGAGGGCGATCTGGTCAGCCAGGGACAAATTGAGAGTCATCGTTACCTCAGGATTGTTGAACAATGCCGGGAACAGAGGTAATCACTTTTCATGCCAAGGTTGTTGGGACATCCTGCCGATAAGGTTTCAGATGCAGAAAAGGCCGGTCAATGACCGGCCTCCTGGGCGCTTTTTCACATATTCAATTGATGATCAGCCTGTCGCGATTTTTCTCCAGCAACGCCTTGCCGATGCCCTTCACTTCCAACAACTCATCTACCGCCGTGAAGGGGCCGTTGCTTTCACGATAGGCGATGATCGCCTTGGCTTTGGCCGCTCCGATACCAAACAGATCGCGACGCAGGGTTTCGGCGTCAGCGGCGTTAAGGTTGACCTTGGCGGATTGCTCGACCTGGACCTTCTGCGCCGCAACGGCGGCCGGAGCTTCCGGCTTGGCGGATGGAGCCGCGATGGTAGCGACTGAGAAGCTGGTGAGGAAGGCGAAGATAAGGGAAGAGATGTACGCGTTTTGCATTGGTGACGCTCCATGACATCGGTAAGAGAAAAGCAGCTTTTCCGAAGCTGCTTTTCTAACTTAGGTGATGTTAGGAGAGAGTCAAAAGTGAGTGAGTAACAGGGTGTTAGCTCAGGGCTCGAGGCGACGCTGCTGGTAGATCCAGTCGACAATTTCGCCGTCGGGAGAGTAGCCGCTGACGGTGTCGCGCAGTAACTGGCGGACTCGGGTGTAATCGTCCTCATCCACGGCGGCAAGCAGCTCGCTCAGCTTCCCTTTGAGTACGTCCCAAGCGAGATGGTCTTCGTTGGCGCTCATGATCATCGGGTGCTGGGTGGCGACCACGTTGTCACCGATCAGCAACTCTTCGTAAAGTTTTTCACCAGGCCGCAAGCCGGAAAACTCGATGGCTATATCGCCGTGCGGGTTCTTGTCTGAGCGAACACTCAGGCCAGACAGGTGAATCATCTTCTCCGCGAGCTCGACGATTTTTACCGGTTCCCCCATGTCCAGCACAAATACATCACCACCAAGGCCCATAGAGCCTGCCTGAATCACCAACTGCGCGGCCTCAGGGATAGTCATGAAGTAACGGGTGATCTTGGGGTGGGTCACCGTGAGCGGGCCACCCGACTTGATCTGCTTGTGGAAGAGCGGAATCACCGAACCCGAAGAACCCAGCACATTGCCAAAGCGCACCATGGTGAAACGAGTTTTATTGACCCGCGAGACATTGGATTTGTCACCGAACAGTACGGGTGCCAATTCGCGACTCAGGGCTTGCAAAGTCAACTCAGCCAAGCGTTTGGTACTGCCCATGACATTGGTAGGACGAACTGCCTTGTCCGTCGAGATCAGAACAAAGTTCTCCACTCCCGCCTGCAATGCAGCCTGGGCGGTATTCAATGTGCCGATCACATTGTTCAACACCCCCTCGGCGATGTTGTGTTCAACCATGGGCACATGCTTGTAGGCGGCGGCATGATAGACCGTATCGACGTGCCAGGTTTTCATCACATCAAGCAGTTTAGACTGATTGCGCACAGAGCCCAGGATCGGCAACAGCTTCACCGGGAGCGACTCACGGGTGATTCGCTGCTCCAGTTCCGAAAGGATGCTGTAGAGGTTGAATTCGCTGTGTTCGAACAGCAGCAATGTAGTCGGTCGCAAAGCCAGGATTTGTCGGCATAGCTCGGATCCGATCGACCCACCCGCGCCGGTCACAAGGACACTTTTTCCTTTAATGCAGCGCTCCAGCAATTCGCCTTGTGCAGGCACCGCGTCACGCCCTAACAGGTCGGCAATGTCGACTTCCTGGATGTCATCCACCTTTACACGGCCGCTGGCGAGGTCCATGAAACCTGGAACGCTTCGTACGTGGAGAGGAAAGCCTTCGAGGAACCCCAGGATTTCGCGACGGCGTCCACGGTTCGATGAAGGGATTGCGAGCAGGATTTCTTGAGCGCCAGTGGCGTCGATCATTCGCTGGATGTGCTTTGGCTTATAGACTTGCAGCCCGGAGATAACGCGATCAGTAATACTGACGTCATCGTCGATAAAGGCGACTGGACGCATCACTCTGCCCATACGCAAAGCAGCAACCAATTGGTTCCCCGCAGCACCAGCACCATAGATGGCAACACGCGACAGGCCATCGTCACGACTGGTGAACGGGACATGCTGTGACGCGGCAAACCAGTCACCCAGAAAATACTGACGCATTGCCAGGCGCAGGCCACCAACCATAATGAGGCTCAACCACCAATAGTTGAAAATTATGGAACGTGGAACCACGTTCTGGTGGTTGCTGTACCAGTAGACGACCACACCGAGAATCAGTGACGACAGGCTGACCGCTTTAATAATCGCGATAAGTGCATCGTTACCGAAGTAACGCATCACCGCTCGATACATACCGAAGCGTACGAACAGAGGGATTCCGACAATAGGAGCGGCAATGAACAGCCAGAGGTGCACACGAACCGGATTAACCAGTTCGTCAACGCCCAGGCGTACGACGAACGCGAGCCACAAGGCTAACCAAACCAAAAATACATCAGTACCAATCTGAATCAGTCGTTTTTTTCGTCTAGGTAGCGCGACCAAATACGCCCGTAACTTATCCATAGCCTCTTCAAACACCTCTATACACTCCAATGCCTTGTGCTCGCAGCGCCAAATATGGAGTCGTCATAACGTCCAGTCTGGCTGCAGATACTACTTATTTGCCAACACTCGGCTTCTCAAGCTCGCCAGCATGAAATTTTATCGCCAGAGCAACCAGCGGTAGATAGCCGAGAACCAGCCCCCAGGCGCCATCCAAACCGTATAAAACAACACCCATGGATATGGGCAAAAGCCAGAATACATTGATGGCCGCCACTGCCAAAGTCACAGGCAGATGTTTGCCGAATTTACGCGAAGCAAATTGGTAAGCATGGCTGCGATGAGCTTCGTAAACCTTATCACCGCGCAATAAGCGCCGTACCAAAGTGAAGGTTGCATCGACCACAAATACCCCCAGCAATATCAACCAGGCCCAGAAGAATGACGATTGAGTCCACGCAGCCTGGATGGAGAAGCAGGCTAAGATGACACCCAAAAATCCACTTCCGGCATCACCCATGAATATTTTTGCGGGTGGGAAATTCCAGAGTAGAAACGCTCCCACCGCAGCAGCCAATAGCAAGGGCAACCAGATCATATCCTGATGTCCGCTCATCGTATAAAGCAAGCAGGCTCCCAGACATGCGCACATTGCCTCAACACTGGCGATACCATCGATTCCGTCCATGAAATTATAGAGGTTGAGCATCCACACCATATACACAGCAGCCAGTACGCTACCGACTATACCGAGCTCCAGAGTCCATCCAAAAACGCTCAGCGGAGCGAGCCCGTTGAGCCAGAACAACGCCCAAATGGCTGCGGAAAAATGGCCAACCAAACGCCAACGAGCAGCGATATGGCCGTGATCGTCCATGAAGCCCAGCACTGCAACCAGGGCTCCGGCCCCCCCTACTGCAACCAACGAGTCCGTAGATACCAGCCCAAGCCATGCCAGCAGCGGAATAACAGCAAGGAAGGCAAGCACAATCGCTACCCCACCGCCTCGAGGCGTGGGTACCGAGTGCGAGCTGCGCGCATTCGGGATATCAATGATGCTTCGCGAAAGCGCGTATCGACGGATGACAGCGGTCATCACAAATGAGACCAACGCAACAGCAGGAACAATCCACCAGTAACTCATTTCTTTTCATTTTCCATGAAATCCGACGCAGTGACCTTCAACGCCTCATTTACCGACAGTGGAGGCATCCATCCCAAGACGGAACGTGTCTTGGCGATATCGACCTGCAATGAACCACACAAGCGCTGTGACAAACTACGCTTACCCAGCATGTTCGCCCCTACGCTTAACAGTACAGCGGGCACAGGAAGAAGACGCGCCGGCTTACCCAACGCAGATGCCATTTTGCGCAGTAATGTGGTGGTTGATAAATCTTCACCATCACTGACCATGAACGTCTGATTAGCCGCAGCCGGGTGACTGACGCAAGTGATGATCAAATCGACCAGGTTGTCCAAGGCAACCAGACTGCGGGCGTTATGAATAGCGCCAAAAGGCAATGGCACACCTTTATGCAGCCAACGCATCATGCTGCGAAAGTTAGCTTTCACACCTGGCCCATAGACCAGTACGGGGCGAATAATCACGACCTCCATTCCAGTGGTCGAGGCCAACTGACGCAACCCCTGCTCAGCTTCCATCTTCGAAACACCGTAAGGGTCTGACGGATTACCCGCTTGGTCGGCTGTAAAAGGTGCACCCGGTGCAGTGCTTTCGCCATTGACCTTGATCGAACTGAGAAACACAAACCGCCTTACGCCCGCTGCAGCAGCCTGACGTGCAAGGTTTAGAGTACCTTCCACATTCGCACGACGAAAAGCCTCCAGCGGGTCAGCTTCCTGGTCGTTCATGACATGTACGCGAGCCGCGCAATGCACCACGGTATCAATACCATTGAGTTCGGATGAAAAGCTCGCGGTCGAAAGATCGTCGAACCGGACGACCTGCTCTGCTTCAGGGCAAGTAAAATTCGCCCCTCTTACAGCTACAGTGACTCGAATATCAGTGCGAGCGGCTAAAACTCGAACCAACCGACCACCAACAAATCCCGATGCTCCAGTCACAAATATCTGCACACAAAGCTCCTTGCTTATGACTTCGACCAAACGGTGCGGTTAATGTAATCGGTATAACTGTGCACGATTCGCACGACTTTCTTGGACACGGCGCCGCCGAGGTAATCATCGACCACCGCAATATTGCGCTCGCCGCGTACATGTTGTGATGTCACCACACGAACAGCGTTGAGAACGCGCTCGGTTTTCAAACCACACATGATCAGCGTACCCTCGTCCATACCTTCCGGACGCTCATGGGCGTTACGGATCGTGACGGCCGGCAGATTCAGAAGAGAAGCTTCTTCAGTGATTGTGCCGCTGTCAGAAAGAATGCAGTAAGCGCCCATCTGCAACTTGATGTAGTCCAGCAAGCCGAACGGCTTGACGAAACGAATCAATGGATGATCAAGCGACTCACCCAACGCCTCGAGACGCTTGCGCGTACGTGGATGCGTAGACACGATCACCGGGTATTGATATTGGTCAGCCAAAGCCTTCAGGGAACCCAGCAAGTCGCGAAGGTTCTCTGGGGTATCAACGTTTTCCTCACGGTGCGTGCTGACAATGAAATAACGCCCCGTTTCCAGCCCTTCTCGCGCCAACACGTCCGAGGCTTCGATCTTAGGCATGTAATGATTCAAGACTTCTTCCATGTGGGAACCCGTCTTGATAATGGTTTCCGGGCGTACGCCTTCATCAAGCAGGTACCGACGAGCGTGCTCGGTCAGCACCATGTTGATATCGCTCAAGTGATCCAATACCTTGCGGTTCAGTTCCTCGGGCACGCGCTGGTCAAAGCAACGATTACCGGCTTCCATGTGAAACACTGGAATCTTTCTACGCTTGGCGGCGATAACCGCCAAACAGGTGTTGGTATCACCGTAAAGTAACAGAGCGTCCGGCTTTTCCTTCTCAAAAAGCTCATCGGACTTCTCAATGACCTGTGCGATGGTCTGGGCAGCGGTCTCACCGACGGCGCCTAGAAAATAGTCCGGTTTGCGAATCTCCAGGTCATCAAAAAATACCTGATTGAGCTCAAAATCATAGTTTTGACCAGAGTGGACCAAAATATGATTAGTCTGCTTATCCAACTCTGCAATCACTCGGCTCATCTTGATGAGTTCCGGGCGAGTTCCTACCAGGGTCATAACCTTAAGCATTGAGTTGCTCCTGAATGAAGTCCAGCTTGAGCAACAGCTTTTTAACACCTTCCACGTCGAGACGTTCGGTGTTGTGGGAGGTATAGTCGTCCAATTCGGAGATCTCGGTTTCGCCTTCAACGAAATACTTCTCGTAGTTGAGGTCGCGATTATCCGCCGGGATACGATAGTAACGGCCCATATCTTCAGCTTTGGCCATTTCTTCACGAGAAATCAAAGACTCATACAGTTTCTCGCCGTGGCGAGTGCCGATGACTTTAATTGAGTTCAAGCGGTTGAAGAGTTCTTTCAATGCCTGAGCCAGAACTTCTACCGTGGAAGCCGGGGCTTTCTGAACGAAAATATCACCTTGCTCAGCGTGCTCGAATGCATGCAGCACCAAATCGACCGAGTCTTCCAGGGACATCAGGAAACGCGTCATATTAGGGTCGGTAACGGTCAGTTCACCGCCCTGCTTGAGCTGATTGATGAACAATGGAATGACAGAACCACGGGACGCCATAACGTTACCGTAGCGTGTGGAGCAAATGACCGGGCCGGCCTTCGGAATCATGCGGGACTTGGCGACTACCAACTTCTCCGCCATCGCCTTGGAAATGCCCATTGCGTTGATTGGGTAAACCGCTTTGTCGGTGCTCAAGACCACAACACGTTCCACATTATTGGCAATCGCCGCGTTCAGAACGTTCTCGGTACCCAGCACGTTGGTTTTGACGGCCTCCATCGGGTAGAACTCGCACGAGGGAACCTGCTTGAGTGCGGCGGCATGGAAAATGTAATTCACCCCAACCATAGCTTGGGAAATACTGTTGTAATCACGTACGTCGCCGATATAAAACTTTACCTTGTCATTACCGAGCGCAATGCGCATGTCTTCTTGTTTTTTTTCGTCACGGCTAAATACGCGAATTTCTTTTACGTTCGTATCAAGAAAACGCTTCAAAACCGTATTACCGAAAGAGCCAGTACCACCGGTAATCATTAAAACTTTATTATCAAACATCAAAAAACTCCTAAATTATCGCTGAGCGCGCATAAACTTAATAAGATCCGGCCAGGCCGGTGGCACATAACCGACTGCTTCACGAAAACGTGTCGAATCCAGAGAGCGGTCAATAACCAATTGTTCATCAGCTACGATGTCAATATTCTTCTCATAGACTTTGGCGATTTCATTCAGCAAGGTGAACTTGTCAATAGGTGCAACGGACACATGGTAAAGCCCGAACAATTCCTTGTGAGGCAACACAAAATCAACAATGATGCGCGCCAGCTCTGCGGTGGGTACGCCGGAGAAAATCGCTTTCGTGAAGCCTTTCACTGCCCCTTCCTGAGATAGGAACCAATCAACCAGAGAGGAGCAACTGGCCAGCTCGTGACCAATAATAGAGGTTCGCAAAGTAATCGCATGCTCTTCATCATGCAGCTCACCGATAAACTTAGATTTGCCATACAAGTCTTCCGCATCGGACAGATCCGACTCAACATACATGCCTTTGGCACCGGTAAATACGCAATCGGTACTAATATGAACGAGACGAGCCCCCGTCAACTTGCATAGCTTTGACAATCGATGCGGCAACATCGAATTCAATGGCAACGTTGACAGCGGGTCTTTGGCTTGAGCCAACTGCTTGATCAGGCCTACACAGTTTATGACAACGTCCGGGCGATTTTTCTCGAACACACCGACTAATGACTCATAATCAAGAACATCTATATCAGAATAGAAGTGATCTCTATGCTTCTCTTCAAAGTGCTTCGCCCCTCCTTTTCCACGCATAGTGCCGAACACACTATGTTCGGTGTGATTGGCAATGTACTTGAATACAGCACTCCCTAACATCCCCGTCACGCCAAGCACTAATATCTTCATCATTAATCTCTAAGAGTTCGCACGTTCTTTAATAATTTGGACCAACCGACGGCACTGGTTCTTCATCTCGTAATTATTACAGAAAAAACTAAAGCCTGCCGCCCCATAAGCGGCTCTTTTTTCCGGAGCTGCCGCATGCAGCATCTCTATATTCCTGGCCAGCGCGGCAGCGTCCTCAGCCGGCGAACAAAGCCCTGCTCCCGCCTGAGCGACGACTCTAGCGCCTTCACCATCCAACGCAGCCAGAATAGGCTTACCGGCCGCCATATACGCCTGGACCTTGCTGGGTATAGTCAAAGTGAATATTTCGTCGCGCTTGAGCGTGACCAGCAATGCTTCGCTCTTGGAAAACAACTCGGGCATCAATGACGATGGTAGCCGCCCCACCAGCTCCAGATTGTCCAAGTGATGTTGGCGTTTCTGCTCACGCATCCACTCAAGCCGACTGCCACTACCCACCACGACTATTTTGCAATCCAAATGGCCTAAAGCTTTGGCAGCATCAATAATGGTTTCCAAAGACTGAGCGAAGCCCAGGTTACCAGCGAAAACCACACAGAAATTGGATGATAATAATTGGTTGATTTCAAGCGGTAGTCGGTCCGTCGCTTCCACATCGACCGATGGAACACGGTAAGAATTGGGGTAGTAAACAATCTTGTCTTTAGCGGCATACTTTGATGCCGAGGAGACGAAGGCTTCGGACTGAACCAGGATGGTATCAGTCTGCGCATAAATAAAACGTACAAGAAGCCCCACGATCTTGAGCAAGAAAGGATTTTTAATGAATCCAGTGGCCTTAAGGGTTTCCGGCCATAGGTCTTGCACCCACACCATCAAGTGGGCGCCACTGGATCGCTTCAGGACAATCGCTGGAATGGCCGCAGTAATGGGTGAAACGGCGAATACTATGATTGCATCAAACTGCTTGCCGGCATTTTTTTTGGGGAAGAACCTGATCCCATTGGTCACGAACGACAGATAATTGAGCACCAAGTTCTTGGCGCCTCCGGCCTTTCTTGGCCTCAACGGGGCCCGATGAACCTTTATCGAATCCCTATACAGATGCTCACTGCACGCATTTTGATCATAACCTTCGTAGGTTTCACCCTCCGGATAGTTCGGCTGCCCCGTGAAAACTTCCACGTCATGACCTAACGCCGCCAACTCCTCGACAATATCATTGATAATAAAGCTCTCAGGATAAAAATACTGAGTCACAATCGCAATATTCAAAGACATATCAATTCACACTATCAAATCTGGATTTCAGCCCACGCGGGCCCTGTACGACCACCGACTTAAAAAACGAAAACATTGCAACCCAACGATTCATTTTCATATCAAATGACGGCTTACGACTTGACAGCTCAACAAACTTATCCGACGTTTCGACGATATCAAATGATTTTGCCTTTACGCGATGTTGGTTAGAGACTTCCAAGTACTGCTCTGGATTTAGAGCCTGCAACATGGCAATAGTATCTAGAATGCCCACCCGTACAGTTGTAGCCGTCGCTTCATTGTACGAGTAGCCAGAAACATCCGAAAACAATCCGCAGGTCAATGGCTCCTCTATGGATTCAATGCCCACTACAGAAGGAATACCGGCGGCCGACGCTTCAATGATTGTTGTGCCTGAGCCAACGAAACAAAAAGCGCCCTCGAGGATAGAGGGAAGCTCTGCATACTCCACCTCCCCTTTGAAATGCACATATTTACCGACACCACACGCCTGCGCCAAAGACTCAAGAGCCGCTCGCTCAGGGCCATCACCATAAATAAAGTACTCAAAATCGGCCTGTTTGCGCAGCTCGGCCAGCTGTGAAATCACATGTTTGTTATAGACCTTAAAATCAACCAGACGGCCTACTGAAACAATCCGCAGAGAAGACTGCAGCGGACGTCGATTGGCATAGCTCTCAAAGGAAATACCCAGTGGCAGAATATCTAAATTGCTCACTTCGACATTGGCAAATGCAGACGCCATCTCAGCGGTCCTTTCGTTCGGAAACAGCGTCAACTCCACATTGCGATCATAGAGCTCTAGCATCTTCCTTCTGAAATAGATATCTCGCCCACGCCACCAGCAAATTTCTTTGGAATGGTAAATACCAATACTTAATGCTGTAAAACGAAGACGTGACTTATTAAGAAAAACATATGCCAACGTTAAAATATCTACCACATGCACAATGTCGTAATGGGCCCGATCTTTTTTTGCAGGAATAAGTGCGTTAATCCAACTTGATGCCGAAAAGAAAGGCACGTGTTCCACGACATTGACGGTCGCGTAGCGAGATAGTTCCTCGAACAGACCGGCGTCACTCTTGTTTGAGAGCAGCGTCACGGTGACCTTATGTCCCGCCAGACTGAGATACTTCGCCAGCCGGACAACGTAGGTCTCAACCCCACCAATGGCCAACCCGCCCATCACAAACAGAATGTTCTTCATAAACTCACCAGAAAATCATAGAAAATCAAAAAACACTTCAGACCCGCCCGTCCAGCCCGAGTTAGTACTCAAGTTCAGGTACAACGTTCCAAAAGCATAAAGACAAACCGCCAAAAATCCGAGCTTCCTGCCGAGCAGATGAACAGCAATCATTGGAAGCAAAACATATTCAAACATCGATATGCTTGCATACCCACGCCCGGCCAAAATGGCGAAATCACCCAGCACAATCCGAAAGAAAGCAGCACAATAAAACATGCAGAAAACCAGATTAAAGGTGGGATAGCGCACCTCCAACTTTCGCCAACATATCAGCGAAAGCAATATGATTAATAAATTTTTTATATTAACCATATCAAACAACGGCAACGCGTAACTGTACATGTCAGCATTAAGATAAAGTTCAATTTTTTCGCCTACAAACCCAAACAGTGCCGCTTGGCGCAGCACTGATTTAAAGTCAATCAGCATTGCCATCAAGACAAGTATGACACTGACGAACAAGTACAAAATCCTTTTTGGCTTCATCTTATAAAGCGAAAGGGGGATAATGAAAAATACCGATGAAACGTGCACCAAAGTGGCAGCAATAACATAAAATGCCAGCTTCATGTAACGTTGTCTATGCAAATACATCGCTGCTAAAAATAGCAATCCGGAGGCAATACCCAAGCGTATTGCATTCAATTCTTTTGCAAGATAAAAATGTGTAAAATAGACCAAAACACCCAAAGCGAAATAAGGAGAAAAGTACCGTATACTTCTTATATTGAGCACTACCGCAAACAGCGAACTGAACCCAAACAAGACAAACGAGTTTTTTCCAATCACCGCCAACAAGGAGAGAAACATGAAAAAGCCAAACTCGACATTAAATGTCGAGTAGCTGTAATCACAGTAAATATTTTTACAATCCAATAACGACGGAATTTCATTCGCCATCTGCAAGTAAGCGAGGTCATCGCTCCCCACACCTGCTGCTCTCAACGTCGCTAACAGTATCAGGGGGGCCCCCATCAGGACTGATATGACCACAGACGGCAGGCGCCGATCACTAAGCACGTCAAACGCCGCAACGATTACTAAGAATCCAAATACGAGGTACAACGGGAGTACAAATTCCAACCCCATTATCTGCGCGCCCAATAAACAAAGCCAACGATGGAAATCACAAAGAAAATAATATAGGCCAGCATATAGGAATACATGACGCCGTGGACGCCACCTACATCTCTCCCCACAGAAAATGTCAACCCGACAAATAGAAGTGCCTGTACTACCTCAGACAGGATGTACAACTTTGTCGCCGCTTTCGCAACAGCAACAAAACCGACGACATAAGCGGCCACCTTAAAAAAGTCACCGATTAATTGAAATATGATGAAGTTTTCCAGATCGTGGAATTCAGAAGACAGCAACAGCGGAATAAAAAAGTGACGTCCGAAGTACAAGACGCTCCCTCCCGCCAAAAATACTGCCATCACCAGCAGCATGAATTTCACAACGTGGGTAGTGATGAGCCCCTTGTCCTGAATGGCCGAAATCATGGGCATGAAATAAGAAGCCAGGAAGACGCTGAAAAAACCGATATACGCGCTCGATAATTTTATGCTGCCTTGCCAAATCCCCGCTTCAGAATAACCTACCTGCGTGATAAGCGACTCCCTGATGACAATTTCCACGACCGGGAACATCACTGCGCTGACCAGTAGCATCAGCCCGAACCTGGAAAAACTCTTGGCGAGGGGCATGTCGAACCTGCGCCATTTGAGCATCCTCACCAGTGGTAATCCCCTTAGAAAAATCGGGGAAATAAGCACAGGTATGGAAAATATTGCCAACATGGCGATAGCGGCGCCGGGTAAGCCAAATGCGTAAATCAACCACCAGATGACGGGAAGTGCAAGTAGATTGGAAACGACTTGAACCATTGCATTAACTTTTAACTTTCCCAGACCGTTGAAAAAGCCGGAAAACAAAATATTAAATGCAAAAAATAGCTGAGAAAACGCAAGCAGTAAAACCACCCAATAATATTCAGCCTCTCCAAAAACAAATGCAGATATCCTTTCCGAAAATACTCCTAACAGCAATAACGAAACAACACAAAAACCTGCGGCATAAAAAACCGATGTCGAAAACAATCGATCCAATTTGAATCGATTATTCTTGAACTCCGCAACGTACTTAATCACACCATGGCTAATTCCGCCGCCGGCCAATAGGACGGCAATCGATACCAGACTCATGAAATGACCCAATTTACCCAAGCCATCTGCACCCAGGTAAAAAGCAATCAGCTTGAGTATGCAAAACCCAACAAGTATTTTAGATGCTTGGGCGGCGCTCGTAAAAAAAGCGCCGGCCAACATGCCACTACCTGCGTTGTTTAATTTACCGGCCGGCGGCATCAACGGCTCCTATTACGGAGTCAATTACGTGCTGCACTTCGGCATCTGACATGCCGTACCAGATAGGCAAACGAATCAGGCGCTCACTTTCCTGGGTAGTAAAACGATCTTCACCAGCAAACCGCCCCAATACGACGCCTGCTGGAGCGCTGTGCAGAGGTACATAGTGGAATACTGCACCGACCCCAGCTGCATTTAAGTGTTTAATACAGGCTGTGCGAGCCTTGATATTTTTTACTTTAATGTAAAACATATGGGCATTACCGACACAGTCACTTGGCGTCGTCGGTGTCTCAATCAAACCTTCTGCCACCAACCCCGACAACGAAGCGTTATACCGCTGCCAAACACTTAATCTGAAGTCATTGATTACATCGGCACGTTCAAGTTGACCAAACAGATAGGCCGCCTGTAACTCGCCTGGAAGATAACTACTACCAATATCAACCCAAGTATATTTATCAATCATGCCTCTAAAAAACTGGCTACGATTGGTGCCTTTTTCGCGGATAATCTCAGCGCGACCAATGAAACGCTTGTCATTGATCAGCAACAATCCTCCTTCACCGCCACTCGTATAGTTTTTTGTTTCATGAAAACTATAGGCCGCCAAATGGCCTATAGTGCCCAACTTACGACCTTTATACGTGGACATCATGCCCTGTGCGGCGTCCTCCACGACAAACAGGCCGTGGCGCTGCGCAATGTCCATGATCACATCCATTTCACAGGCAATGCCGGCATAATGAACGGGTACGATCGCCTTGGTATTTTCAGTAATCGCAGCTTCGATCAGGGTTTCATCAATATTCATCGTATCTGGACGAATATCGACAAATACAATCTTTGCCCCGCGCAATACGAATGCATTCGCCGTACTGACAAAAGTAAAGCTAGGCATGATGACTTCATCGCCCGGCTGAATATCAATCAAGATAGCGGCCATTTCGAGCGCTTGGGTGCATGAAGGGGTCAGGAGCGCCTTTTCACAGGAAAACGTTTCCTCAAACCAGCGCTGGCAACTAACGGTAAAATCACCATCGCCCGACATTTTGGCGCTGCGCATCGCCTGGGTCACGTATTGATCTTCATTACCTGTATAAGGCGGTTTATTAAATGGAATTTTCATCATGCTCACCGTTAAATTCTTTTTCTAATTGAAGTAAATCTTTCTTTCGTTCTTTGACCCTTTTCGCAGGGATACCAGCATAGATACCCCAGGCATCTGTGCTTTTAGTCAGGAGCGCCATCGCTCCGATGGCACAACCTTCGGCCACGTCTACGCCTGGAAATATAACGGCTCCAGCACCTACGATGACATGCTTGTGCAGATGAACTGCCGAAAACACTTCTTTCTTGTATTTTTTGGGAACGAGGGAATTGGTCAGCGTTTCCCCACTGTAGTCATCAGACTGAGAAAACACTTTAACTCCATATGCCAGCGTGCAAAAATCATCCAAAAAAACACCGGGTGTTCCACCGGCGATAAGGCACATTGGGGTTATATGATTAAACTTGCCAAGCTTTACTTTCCCAGAGATAACACAAAAGTCATCAATCCTAGAAAAGTCGCCAATTTCCATTTCATCAGCGTTATAAATACTGGCACGATCGCTGATCTTGACCTCTTTGCCGAGGCTCTTAAACCCCATTTTAGCTAACTGATCGTTTGATAAATATGCCATAAATTCCCTACAAGTAGCCCACACGGCCAGGATTTCTTCAGTGACCTTACCGCAACGCCCCATAGCGCTGTTCGGCCTTCTGAAATCTGATGGCGATTTTAGACATTTTTACGCAAAGGCAATAGCATAATCACCAAGCGCTCACGCCGCTTCAGTCACCGTCAAAAAGGCACGGCCAAATGGCCAGTGCCAGCCAGAAAATCGCAGCCTCCCATCATAGCCGGATTTCCGCTCATGCTGCATGGGGTGGTTTTGACCGCGCACGCACTACTTAATTTCCGTCCTCACCCGCAAGACAGAACGGAATAGGGCCAAGGCTATACTTAACACCAAGCCTGCTATCAAACCGCCACCAATGATAAAAGCTTTTTTGGGTTTGTATGCACTCAAAGGCTCCAGTGCGGCACGGTCTATAGAGACCAGCTTGAGATTATCCATATCAATGTTCAGATTGCGCAAACGAGCCATTTCGGCGCGCAGCGGTTCGACATCAGCGAGAAAAATATCTTCATTCTCACGACTCTTCAGCACCTCGACTTCTCGGTTGGACTGAAGCAACTGCAACTCTTTGGCGATTTGAGCTATACGAGCTTCGGAAAAATCGTCGGAACCTCGTTGAGCAAGCGCACGGCGTTCAGCTTCAAGTGCATCCACGCCCATAAAATAGAGCGGTATCTGCTGATTATTGATCTCTGTGCGCATTACGCTGCTTGAGCCAGTCCGGGCTACATCACCAAGCGAAGAAGGTGTGGTTGGCTTAACAATCCCCAATGATCGGGCAATACCAATCGCTTCGTTCAATTGTGCGATGCGATCGACGCGCAGTGTCTTGAGTTGAGCGCGCAGCGCTTTAAGTTCATCCTGCAACCGCGCACGCTTAATATTATCCGCCTCGAGCAATGAAGCTATCTTGGCTTCCTTATTGGTTTCATAACTGGCGCGAGCAGCATTAAACTTTCCAGAAATCTCATTTAGACGGTTTTTAACAATAACATTCAAATCAGCCGCTATCTGTTTTCTCTCACTTTGTATAGCGTATTGCACAAAGTTATTGAGGATAGTTACACCATCAACGCCTTTCGGATAATTCATTTCAAGCCGGATATAAGCACTTAAAGAATCCGCTTTTTTTGGATCAGGCAAAATCAAGTTTATCGAGTCTCGATTGAACTCCTCGAAGCTCTGCTCAAGCGTACGCCCTGGGCGCTCAAATTCACTGAACAGCGGTTGATTTTCCCTAAAGAACCCCAAACGAGTCTCATATGACTCCAGGGACGCTCCCAGCTTGGCCAGCGCTTCGCCTGGAGGGAGCTTGTAGACCTCTGAGCGATTCAATGCATCCAACTCGTTGATTGCAACCGGCCTTAGCACGCTGCTGACTTGATACTCCGGAGTCGCTAAAAAGGCGTAGGCGGCAGCAAGAAGCACGAAGCCAGAAGTCACCAAGACAATAAGCTTTTTTTGCTGCTTGACAGTCTGAAAAAGCGCGACGAGATTTATTTCGTCAGAGGGATAAAGCGAGGGCGCGCGAAAACTACTACTCACAACAAAAACCTGCCTTCAAAGAGAAACTGCGGGCTCGTTATGCAGACAATTTTATGTATTTATTATTTTAGTTATATGACCGTCAAAACCCGGCGTCTCTGCCAAATTTTGAGCGCACAAAATGCCCGTTATCGAGAACAGATTCCATTCTGCCATCTCCCTGACATATTACAAGTCTTGACAGAGCCGTAGGATGATTCCTGACTGGCGAGAGATACAGTTCATAAGCTTGTAGGAAAACTAGGCCCGGAGCAAAGAGAGACATCAAGCGAGGAGACAAGCGCACAATATCGCGACCCGACTAGCAACCTACCAGCCCGGCAAAATCACGAGACCGCGCGACAATCAAAATGCATGAAGAAGATTTTCTGACAGACGGCGCCTAAGCCCGACATGCCGAACGCATAAAAGCAAAAGAATCGCTCTTAGCCACGCTCCGCAGGCACCGCTTTACGTCGGCGACCACCAACCACAACCCCCAATAGCGGCCCTATCAGCATCCCAGCAATCAATGCCAACACGACAAATACCGCTACCGGCATCTGCACAGTTGCCCAGCCTAGGAATGAGAGAGAAACACCTTGCTGGTTTTCCAGCACAAAACCCAAGACAGCTAGGACTGCAACCAGTACAACCAATAGCAGCACAACGCGCTTAAACCCACGCATAACCTTCTCCTAACCCCAAAAAGACTCAGACGCCTTCTTCCTCTTCTTCGTTCACCCGATCGCGCAATTCCTTGCCCGGTTTGAAATGGGGAACAAACTTACCGTCGAGACTGACGGACTGACCGGTCTTTGGGTTACGGCCAACACGCGGCGCACGGTAGTGCAATGAGAAACTGCCAAAGCCTCGGATCTCGATACGATCTCCGGTAGCCAGGCACTGGGACATTTGCTCAAGCATGGTCTTGATGGCCAACTCCACATCCTTGGATGAGAGCAGCCCTTGATGGGTGACAATACGTTCGATCAACTCCGACTTCGTCATATTTTTCCCTTCTTTTTCAAGCAGCTAGGAAAAGCGCTCCGAAGGTTTTAGCATGACTTGATGAATTTGAACAGCCCATACGATGACTTATATCCAGGTACGGATACCTGCAAACACACCTTACGACCTCAGTTGCAGATGACCAGCATGGTACGCGTTACCGCGCCGGCAGGGTTCCACCCAAACAGGTAGTCACCCTCTTCGTCCTTGGCATCACTGGACCGAGTGACGACCTTGTAGCCTTGCGCCTTACACTCGCGCGCAGCGCGCTTTTCGCACTTGTCCCAGCCAGAACCAAGCCCTGAGCAGTCGATCTCTATGCCACTCACCCCGCGCTTGGCGTGAGTCTTGGCGCTGGTGGCAGAACACCCCACGAGCATCGCTACCGCAAGCACTACGATCAGCCTCTTCATTTAATTCCTTATTGAAAAAACAACAGAACAGTCATACTCCTGAAAACTATAGCCAGTTCCCATCCTGAGCTGTAGACCTCAACTCTCTGTTGTTGATTCAACGAATTTCAGGCACAAAAAAGGGCGACCGAAGTCGCCCTTTTTCTATAGCTTTACAGAACTTAGTTCTGCTTAGCCATTGCCTGGCGCAGCAGTGCCGCCATGGTGGTGTCAGTACTTTCAGCTTCTGGAGCAGCTTTCAAGTTCTGGATCGCTTCTTTCTCTTCAGCATCGTCTTTCGACTTGATGGAGAGCTGGATCACGCGGCTCTTGCGGTCAACGCTGATGATCTTGGCTTCTACTTCCTGGCCTTCTTTCAGAACGTTGCGCGCGTCTTCAACGCGGTCACGGCTGATTTCGGAGGCTTTCAGAGTCGCTTCGATGTCGTCGGCCAGAACGATGATGGCGCCTTTGGCGTCAACTTCTTTCACAGTGCCTTTAACGATCGCGCCTTTGTCGTTGTCCTGAACGTATTCAGAGAACGGGTCGCTTTCCAGTTGCTTGATACCCAAGGAGATGCGCTCGCGCTCTGGGTCAACCGACAGGATAACGGTGTCCAGCTCGTCGCCCTTCTTGAAACGACGAACAGCTTCTTCGCCCACTTCGTTCCAGGAGATGTCGGACAGGTGAACCAGGCCGTCGATGCCGCCGTCCAGACCAATGAAGATACCGAAATCGGTGATCGACTTGATGGTGCCGGAGATTTTATCGCCCTTGTTGAACTGGCCAGAGAAATCTTCCCATGGGTTAGATTTGCACTGCTTGATGCCCAGGGAGATACGACGACGCTCTTCGTCGATGTCCAGAACCATAACTTCCACTTCGTCGCCGACTTGTACGACTTTCGAAGGGTGGATGTTCTTGTTGGTCCAGTCCATTTCGGAAACGTGTACCAGGCCTTCCACGCCTTCTTCCAGCTCAGCGAAGCAGCCGTAGTCGGTCAGGTTGGTTACACGCGCGGTTACGCGAGTGCTTTCTGGGTAACGAGCTTTGATAGCAACCCATGGATCTTCGCCCAGCTGCTTCAAGCCCAGGGAAACGCGGTTACGCTCACGATCGTACTTCAGAACCTTGACATCGATCTCGTCGCCAACATTGACGATTTCGGAAGGATGCTTGATACGCTTCCAAGCCATGTCGGTAATGTGCAGCAGGCCATCGACGCCACCCAGATCGACGAATGCGCCGTAATCGGTGAGGTTCTTGACGATACCTTTGACTTGCTGGCCTTCCTGCAGGGATTCCAGCAGAGCTTCACGCTCGGCGGAGTTCTCTGCTTCCAGGACGCTGCGACGGGAAACGACAACGTTGTTGCGCTTCTGGTCGAGTTTGATGACCTTGAATTCGAGTTCTTTGCCTTCCAGGTGCGTGGTGTCGCGCACTGGACGAACGTCGACCAAAGAACCTGGCAGGAACGCACGGATGCCGTTAACGTCGACAGTGAAGCCGCCTTTAACCTTACCGTTGATAACGCCCTTGACCACTTCTTCAGCTGCGAAGGCTGCTTCGAGAACAATCCAGCATTCAGCGCGCTTGGCTTTTTCACGGGACAGCTTGGTTTCACCGAAACCGTCTTCAACCGAGTCCAGAGCAACGTGAACTTCGTCACCGACATTGATAGTCAGGTCACCAGCATCGTTGTAGAACTGTTCCAGCGGGATCAGAGCTTCAGACTTCAGACCAGCGTGAACGGTTACCCAGCGAGCTTGGTAATCGATATCAACGATAACACCGGTGATGATGGAGCCTGCCTGAAGGTTCAGGGTTTTTAGGCTTTCTTCAAAGAGTTCCGCAAAGCTTTCGCTCATTTTAATTCCTGTTGATAAGGGCGAAGAATACGCCCATCTCCACACCCCAGACGGTGTGGGTCAGTTTCAATTAAAAGAAGCACTACAGGACTATGACTGGTCCCCTGCAGCCTTCTTGGTCACCCGGCGATATCGCGAATGGCGATTTCACTCAAGATGCGTTCCAGCACCTGCTCGATGGACAACTCCGTGGAATCCAGCTGTATTGCATCAGCCGCCGGCTTGAGCGGGGCTACTGCACGCTGGGTATCACGCTCATCGCGCGCACGGATCTCATCTAGCAGACTCGACAGACTAACACCATCGACTTTTCCCTTCAACTGCAAGTAGCGCCGACGAGCCCGCTCCTCGGCGCTGGCAGTCAGGAAAATCTTCAGCGGCGCCTCGGGAAATACTACCGTGCCCATGTCACGGCCGTCGGCCACCAGGCCCGGGGGCTCTTGAAACGCCCGCTGGCGCTGGAGCAATGCATCACGCACTGCCGGCAACGCGGCAACCTGGGAGGCCCAGGAACCTACCTGCTCGTTACGCAGGTCGTCGGTCACATCATCCCCTTCCAGGATGATCCGCTGGGGATGCCCCTCCGTCGCGCCGACGAACTGCACATCAAGGTGCGCCGCCAGCAGCTTCAAGGATTCTTCGTTGGTCAGGTCGACGCCATGGTTGCGTGCAGCAAACGCCAGCAAGCGGTACAGCGCGCCGGAATCCAGCAGGCACCAGCCCAGCCGCTTGGCCAGGATGCCAGCGATCGTGCCTTTGCCCGAGCCACTTGGCCCGTCGATGGTAATCACCGGTGCTTTGATATTCACAATTGAGCCTCTTGGGCAACACGGATGCCGACTTGGGCACACAATGTAAGAAAATTCGGAAAAGATGTAGCAACGTTGGCGCAGTCACGGATACGAATCGGTGCGGCCGCCCGTAAGGAAGCCACACTGAACGCCATTGCAATCCGATGATCGCCCTGGGCATGCACTTCACCACCACCCATCAAACCTGCGTCAATGATAATCCCATCGGGGGTCGGTTCACACTTCACCCCCAGCGCAAGCAGACCGTCGGCCATGACCTGAATGCGATCAGACTCTTTCACGCGCAGCTCCTGCGCACCGCGCAACACGGTTCGCCCTTCGGCGCAGGCCGCCGCGATAAACAGCACCGGAAACTCATCGATAGCCAGCGGCACCAACGCCTCGGGAATCTCGATCCCCTTGAGTGCAGCCGAACGCACACGCAGGTCAGCAACCGGTTCACCACCGACTTCACGCGGATTTTCCAGGGTGATGTCCGCCCCCATTAACCGCAGGATATCGATCACCCCGGTACGCGTCGGATTGACGCCGACATGCTCCAGCAACAGCTCGGAACCCTCGGCAATCGAAGCCGCCACCAGGAAAAACGCCGCCGAGGAAATATCCCCCGGCACTTCGATACGGGTTGCAACCAGCGCATGGCCCGACTCTACCGATGCCGTAGCCCCTGCCACCGACAACGGATAGCCAAAACCGCGCAGCATGCGCTCGGTGTGATCACGGGTTGGCGCCGGCTCGGTCACCGAAGTCTGACCCTCGGCATACAGACCTGCCAGCAGCAGGCAGGACTTGACCTGCGCACTGGCCATTGGCATTGAATAGGCCACGCCCTTGAGCACCTGACCACCATGAATGGTCAGCGGCGGACAGCCTTGCGGCCCGGTCTCGATTACCGCGCCCATCTCCCGCAGCGGCGTGGCCACGCGACTCATTGGGCGCTTCGACAGGGAGGCGTCACCCGTCAACACACTGTCGAAGCTTTGCGCCGCCAGCAGCCCGGACAGCAGGCGCATCGACGTCCCCGAATTCCCCAGGTAGATCGGCCCCGGCGCAGGCTTCAGGCCATGCAAGCCGACACCATGAATGGTCACGCGCCCATGGTGCGGCCCTTCAATGACCACGCCCATGTCACGAAAAGCCTGCAAGGTCGCCAGGGCATCTTCGCCCTCAAGGAAACCTTCGACTTCCGTCACGCCTTCAGCCAATGAACCCAGCATGATCGACCGATGGGAAATCGACTTGTCGCCCGGCACCCGGATACTGCCGCTCAAGCGGCCGCCCGGGTCGGCCAGAAACGTCAGCTCATCAGTGTTCACAGCCGCATCCATGTAAGCCCGGCGAGCCAGGATCTTGCTGAAATGCTCACGCGCCACCCGCGCGCGGGTAAACACGCCCAATAATTGATGACCATCCCCCGCATCAACCGCGTCGCGCAAGGCGTCGAGATCACTGCGGAAAGTGTCAAGGGTGCGCAGCACCGCTTCGCGGTTGGCCAGGAAGATGTCGTGCCACATCACCGGGTCACTGCCGGCAATGCGCGTGAAATCACGGAAACCACCCGCGGCGTAACGGAAAATATCGAGGTTCTCGTTACGCTTGGCCAAAGAGTCCACCAGGCCAAAAGCCAGCAGATGGGGCAAATGACTGGTTGCCGCCAGCACTTCGTCGTGGCGCTCGACCTGCATATGTTCGACATCCGCACCCAGCTCGCGCCAAAGACGATCGACTACAGCCAGGGCTGCCGGATCGGTTTGCTCAAGCGGCGTCAGGATCACCTTGTGGCGGCGGAACAGCTGCGCATTGGACGCCTCTACCCCACTCTGCTCGGAACCGGCAATCGGATGGCCCGGCACAAAGCGCGCCGGCATACCGCCAAAGGCCAGTTGCGCTGCGCGCACCACATTACCCTTGGCACTGCCGACGTCCGTCAGGATAGCCTGCCCCAAATCCATACCGGCGAGCACCGCCAGCAACTTCTCCATCGCCAGGATCGGCACGGCGAGCTGGATCACATCGGCGCCCTGGCACGCGAGCGCCAGGTCCGCCTCACAGCGATCGACCACCCCCAGCTCAACCGCGAGCTTGCGCGATTGCGGGTCCAGGTCCACACCGACCACTTCGCCGCACAGCCCGCTTTCACGCAGGCCCTTGGCGAAGGAGCCCCCGATCAACCCCAGGCCCACCACCACCAGGCGACCGATCATAGGCACAACAGGTTGCAATGCGGTGACATCAACCACGGGCCAAGACCTTGGCCAACGCCTCCAGGAAGCGGCTGTTTTCAGCCGGCAAACCGATGGTGATACGCAAATGGTTCGGCATGCCGTAGTTGGCCACCGGACGCACGATCACGCCTTCGCGCAGCAAGCCCTGGAATACCGGGGCGGCCACCTGAGCCAGATCGACGCAAATGAAGTTGCCCTTGGATGGAATCCAGCCCAGGCCCAACTCACGGAAACCTTCCTGCAACTGCAGCATGCCGCTTTCGTTGATGCGGCGGCCTTCTTCCAGGTGCTCGACATCCTTTACCGCCGCACAGGCTGCCGCCAGGGCGAGGCTGTTGACGTTGAACGGCTGGCGCACGCGGTTCAGCACATCGGCAACCACCGCCGTGGACAGGCCGTAGCCAACCCGCAGCGAGGCCAGGCCGTAAGCCTTGGAGAACGTGCGCGAGACCAACAGGTTCGGATAGGCTGCCAGGAAATCCAGGCCGTCCGGCAGGTCGCTGCCTTCGGCGTACTCGATATACGCCTCGTCCAGTACCACCAGCACGTGCGCAGGCACATCTTGCAGGAAGTTTTCCAACGCCTGGGCATCGAACCAGGTGCCGGTCGGATTGTTCGGGTTGGCGATAAACACCACACGCGTTTGCGCATCGATCGCCGCCAGCATGGCCGGCAGATCATGCCCCCAGTCCTTGGCCGGAATCACTCTCGCATCAGCGCCCACCGCCTGAGTGACGATCGGATAGACCGCAAACGCATGCTCACTGAACACGGCGTTCAAGCCCGGAGCCAGGTAAGCGCGGCCGACCAGCTCAAGAATATCGTTGGAACCGTTGCCCAGGGTCACCTGGTTCAGTTCGACACCGCACTTTTGCGCCAACAGTGACTTGAGGGCAAAGCCGTTGCCGTCGGGATAACGCGTCAGCTCGGCCAGCTCTTCACGAATCGCCGCCAGCACTTTAGGGCTTGGGCCCAATGGGTTCTCGTTACTCGCCAGCTTGACGATATTGGAGGGGTCCAGATCCAACTCACGCGCCAACTCGTCCACAGGCTTGCCCGGAACGTAAGGCGACAGTTGTTGCACGCCCGGCTGCGCCAGGGCGAGAAAGTTGCCACTCATGTTAAAGCCTCACAAAACCGCTTTCGGGTAAGAGCCCAGCACCTTGAGTGCCACGGCTTCCTGACTGATCTTCTCCAGCACGCCCTTGACCAGCGGGTCGCGGTGATGGCCGACGAAATCGATAAAGAACACATAGGTCCATTTACCGCTGCGCGAAGGGCGCGTCTCGATGCGCGTCAGGTCAATCCCGTTATCGTGGAACGGCACCAGTAGCTCATGCAGCGCGCCCGGCTTGTTGCTCATGGAGACGATGATCGAGGTCTTGTCGTCGCCGGTCGGCGGCACTTCCTGGCTGCCGATCATCAGGAAGCGCGTGGAGTTGTCCGGGCGGTCCTCGATCTTCTCGGCCAGGCGCGTCAGACCATACAAGCCCGCCGCCATATCACCGGCGATGGCCGCCGAGTTCCACTCACCCTTGACCCGCTTGGCCGCTTCGGCATTGCTGGACACCGCAACACGCTCGACATTCGGGTAATGGGCGTCCAGCCACTTGCGGCACTGGGCCAGGGACTGGGCGTGGGAGTAGATACGGCTGATGCTGTCGGTCTTGGTGTTCTCGCCCACCAGCAGGTGGTGGTGAATACGCAGCTCGACTTCACCGCAGATCACCATGTCGTGCTCAAGGAAGCTGTCCAGCGTGTGGTTGACGGCACCTTCGGTGGAGTTTTCCACCGGTACTACACCAAAATTCACCGCACCGGCCGCCACTTCGCGGAACACTTCGTCGATGGCCGCCATCGGTTTGCTGATCACCGCGTGGCCGAAGTGCTTCATGGCCGCCGCTTGGGTGAAGGTGCCTTCAGGCCCCAGGTAGGCCACTTTCAGCGGCTGCTCCAGGGCCAGGCACGAAGACATGATTTCGCGGAACAATCGCGCCATTTCTTCATTGCCCAGCGGGCCCTTGTTGCGCTCCATCACGCGCTTGAGTACCTGGGCCTCACGCTCGGGACGGTAGAACACCGGCACCTCGCCTTCCGCCAGGGACGCCATCTTCACCCGTGCCACTTCCTGGGCACAGCGCGCACGCTCACTGATCAGTTCCAGGACTTTCTCGTCCAGGCTGTCAATGCGGACGCGCAGGGCCTTGAGCTCTTGTTCAGACATTAGCCGTGTTCCTTTTCGAACTCTGCCATGTAGGCAACCAGTGCGTTGATCGCGTGGATGTCGACAGCGTTGTAGATGGAGGCGCGCATGCCACCCACCGAGCGGTGGCCCTTGAGGTTCAGCAGGCCGCGCTCGTCGGCACCGGCCAGGAACGGCTTGTCCAGACGGTCGTCAGCCAGACGGAACGGCACGTTCATCCACGAGCGGTCAGTCAGGTTGATCGGGTTGCTGTACAGGCCGCTGGCGTCGATGAAGTCGTATAGGACGCGCTTCTTCTCTTCGTTGAGCTTGGCCATGGCCGCCACGCCGCCCTGCTCCTTGAGCCATTCGAACACCAGGCCCGACAGGTACCAGGCGAAGGCCGGCGGGGTGTTGTACATCGAGCCGTTATCCGCCGCGACCTTGTAGTTGAGCATGGTCGGGCACACCGAACGGGCACGACCCAGCAAGTCTTCGCGGACGATGTTGACCAGGATGCCACTTGGGCCGATGTTCTTCTGCGCGCCGGCGTAGATCATGCCGTACCTGGACACATCGATCGGGCGCGAAAGAATATCCGAGGACATGTCGCACACCAGCGGTACGTCGCCCACTTCCGGCACCCAGTCGAATTGGAGGCCACCGATGGTTTCGTTCGCGACGTAGTGCACGTAGGCAGCATCCTTCGACAGCTTCCATTCGTTCTGACCCGGAATGGCGAAGTAGTCGTAAGGCTTGGCGGTGCCCGCTACATTGACGTGACCGTAACGGGAGGCCTCTTCAATGGCCTTCTGCCCCCAGATACCGGTGTCGATATAGTCGGCAGTGCCCTCTTCGGGCAGCAGGTTCAGTGGGATCTGGGCGAACTGCTGGCTCGCGCCGCCCTGCAGGAACAGCACTTTGTAGTTGGATGGGATGTCCAGCAAGTCGCGCAGATCCTGCTCGGCCTTGGTGGCGATGGACACGAACTCATCGCTGCGATGGCTCATTTCCATCACGGAGAGGCCTTTTCCATGCCAGTCGAGGAGTTCACCCTGCGCACGCTGCAGGACTGCTTCAGGAAGCGCCGCGGGACCGGCACAGAAGTTATAGGCTCTCTTGCTCACATCCAATCTCACTCTGATCTGGTGGTAGTCACGCAAACATATCAGCCGACACCGGACCCGGTGTGGGAGCGGGCTTGCTCGCGAAAGCGATCCAACAGCCGACATCTGGAGTGAATGTCAGTCCGCCTTCGCGAGCAAGCCCGTTCCCACAAGGGATCTCCATGGTTGTCGATATTTCCATCCGGACAAACAACAAGGGGGCGAATCTTCATCCGCCCCCTGTATGTCCGCTTATTCCTGCGGTTCTTCGTCGTCTGCGGCAGCGTCGAGGGTTGGCTCGTCGACGTTGTCATCGCCGGTTGCGATCACTTCGCCATCAAACTCCTCGCCTTCCAACTCTTCGCCTTCGACTTCCGACGGCTCCTGGACACGTTCCAGGCCGACCAGTTTCTCGTCCTTGGCCAGCTTGATCAGGGTCACGCCCTGAGTGTTACGGCCCAGGCTCGAGACTTCAGCCACACGGGTACGTACCAGGGTGCCCTGGTCTGAAATCAGCATGATCTCCTCCCCATCGAGCACCTGGACCGCACCGACCAGACGGCCGTTACGCTCGTTGCTGACCATGGCGATCACGCCCTGGCCGCCACGCTTGTACTCAGGGAACTCGCTGATGGCCGTGCGCTTGCCATAACCACGCTCGGAGGCAGTGAGAATCTGGCTGCCTTCTTCCGGGATCAGCATCGAAATCAGCTTCTGCCCTTCCGGCAGGCGCATACCGCGCACACCGCGGGCGGTACGGCCCATGGCGCGAACGTCGGATTCCTTGAAACGCGTCACCTTGCCGCCGTCGGAGAACAGCATCACTTCACGCTCGCCATCGGTGATGGCTGCGGAGATCAGCACGTCGCCTTCATCCAGTTCCAGGGCGATCAGGCCCACGCTGCGCTGACGGCTGAAGGATTCCAGCGGGGTCTTCTTCACGGTGCCTTTGGCGGTCGCCATGAAGATGAAGTGACCTTCGGTGTATTCCTCGACCGGCAGCATGGTGGTGATGTACTCATCACTGTCCAGCGGCAGCAGGTTGACCAGTGGGCGACCACGGGCGGCGCGGGAAGCTTCCGGGATTTCGTAGGTTTTCAGCCAGTACACCTTGCCCTTGCTGGAGAACAGCAGCAGCGTGGTGTGGCTGTTGGCGACCAGCAGGTGAGCAATGTAGTCCTCATCTTTGACGCCGGTAGCCGATTTACCTTTACCACCACGACGCTGGGCCTGGTACGCAGCCAGAGGCTGGGTCTTGGCGTAGCCGCCGTGGGAGATGGTCACCACGCGCTCTTCTTCCGGGATCATGTCACCCAGGGTCAGGTCGAGGCGGGCATCGAGGATTTCGGTGCGGCGCACGTCGCCGTATTCGGCACGGATCACTTCCAGCTCTTCGCGGATCACTTCCATCAGGCGCACGGCGCTGCTGAGGATACGGATCAGTTCGCCGATCTGGTTGAGGATCTCCTGGTACTCGGCCAGCAGCTTCTCGTGCTCCAGGCCCGTCAGGCGGTGCAGCCGCAGTTCCAGGATGGCCTGGGCCTGTTCCGGCGACAGGAAGTACTTGCCTTCGCGCAGACCGTATTGCGGGTCCAGGGTCTCGGGACGGCAGGAGTCGGCACCGGCGCGCTCGACCATGGCCACCACGGCGCTGGATTCCCAAGGCGTGCTGACCAGCGCTTCCTTGGCTTCCGACGGCGTTGGCGAAGCCTTGATCAGCGCAATCACCGGGTCGATGTTCGACAGCGCAACCGCCTGGCCTTCCAGGATATGCCCGCGTTCACGGGCCTTGCGCAGCTCGAACACGGTACGACGGGTCACCACTTCGCGGCGGTGACGCACGAACGCTTCCAGCAGATCCTTGAGGTTCAGGATGCGCGGGCGACCATCGATCAGGGCCACGACGTTGATACCAAACACGCTTTGCAGCTGGGTCTGGGCGTAGAGGTTGTTGAGGATCACCTCAGGCACTTCGCCACGACGCAACTCGATCACCACGCGCATACCGTCCTTGTCGGACTCGTCGCGCAGCTCGGTGATGCCTTCGAGCTTCTTCTCCTTGACCAGCTCGGCGATCTTCTCGATCAGACGCGCCTTGTTCAACTGGTACGGGAGCTCGGTGATGACGATCTGCTGACGGCCACCGACCTTGTCGATGTCCTCGATGATCGAACGGGCACGCATGTAAATACGGCCACGACCGGTGCGGTAGGCTTCGATGATACCGGCGCGACCGTTGATGATCGCGGCGGTCGGGAAGTCCGGACCGGGGATATATTGCATCAGCTCATCGACGGTCAGCTCAGGGTTGTCGATAAGGGCCAGGCAACCGTCGATGACTTCACCGAGGTTGTGCGGCGGGATGTTGGTGGCCATGCCTACGGCGATACCGCTGGAACCGTTGACCAGCAGGTTGGGGATCTTGGTCGGCATGACAGCCGGGATCATTTCGGTGCCGTCGTAGTTCGGCACCCAGTCCACGGTTTCTTTGTGCAGGTCGGCCAGCAGCTCGTGCGCCAGCTTGGTCATGCGCACTTCGGTGTATCGCATCGCCGCGGCGTTGTCGCCATCGACCGAACCGAAGTTACCCTGGCCGTCTACCAGCAGGTAGCGCAGGGAAAACGGCTGGGCCATCCGAACGATGGTGTCGTACACCGCAGTGTCGCCGTGAGGGTGATACTTACCGATCACGTCACCGACAACACGGGCAGATTTCTTGTACGGCTTGTTCCAGTCGTTACCCAGCTCGCTCATCGCGAACAGCACACGCCGGTGCACGGGCTTCAAGCCATCGCGCGCATCAGGCAGTGCCCGACCGACAATTACGCTCATCGCGTAGTCGAGGTAGGACTGTTTCAGCTCGTCTTCGATATTGACCGGGAGGATTTCTTTGGCCAGTTCGCCCATGAGAAGCCTGATTCCTTTTTCGGGTGAAACCTCGTCACATCCATATGGGACGAACGAAGCTCGCCGCTGCCGACAGGGTGCCTGACAACGACTTACGACAAATCAACGAGTTATGACACGGATCTGCGCGTTATAGGCCACCCCTCGGGGTGGCCCTGGAAACCGCCGGATGTTATCACAATCGCCGCCACGCACCTATCCCCCTGATGCGCATGGAGCGTAGTAAGTTGACGGATGACAGGCTTGAGGGCGACGAGAGGGGCTCAGAGCTGGGTTGGGGTTATTTTTTGAGGGTAAATCCGAGGCTTTTATTGACTTCCAGGGCCAATCGGGGGCCATCCCTCGTCAATGCAGACGCTTGCGGCACATCAACTTCGCCAGCTTCGCCGCATCCGGCCGCTCGACGATGCCCTTTTCCGTCACGATCACATCGATCAGGTCGGCCGGCGTCACATCAAACACCGGATTGTACGTATCCACCTCTAAGCGCTGCCCGACGATGTCACGCAACTCGTCCGGATCACGCTCTTCCAGGGCGACATCCTCCCCCGTCGCCATCATCAGGTCGAGGGTGGAACTGGGGGCCACCACCATGAAGCGCACACCATGATGCATGGCGCATACCGCCAGCTGATAAGTGCCGATCTTGCCGATCACATCACCATTGGCGGCAATGCAGTCGGCACCGACGACGACCCAGGTCACGCCTTTGGTCTTGAGAATATGCGCGCCGGCGGAGTCGGCATTGACCGTCACCGGAACGCCCTCGCCCGCCAGTTCCCAGGCAGTCAGCCGCGACCCCTGCAGCCAGGGGCGGGTTTCGTTGACGTAGACCTGCTCGACCAGCCCCTCCAGGAACGCCGCGCGAATCACCCCCAGCGCCGTGCCCACACCGCCTGTCGACAAGGCACCGGCATTGCCATGAGTGAGGATCGCCTGGGCGTTGCCCTGGTGCCTGCGGATCCGCTCGACACCCAGCTGGGCCATGACGAGATTGGCTTCCCGGTCGCTCTCATGAATCGCAATGGCCTCGGCCTCCAGCGCCGCCAAAGGATCGGCAGGCTTTTTGAGGCGATCCAGACGGTCACGCATGCGCTGCAGGGCCCAGAACAAATTCGCCGCGGTGGGGCGCGAATCGGCTAACAGTGCGTAGTCCTCTTCCCACGCAGCCTGCCAGTCACCGCCCTCTGCGAGTCGAGAGCGGGCGGCCAGCACCAACCCATAGGCAGCACTGATGCCGATCGCTGACGCGCCCCGTACCACCATTGAGCGAATGGCCTGGGCCACCTCATCGACCGTGGTACAGGTTACCCAGCTTTCCCGGGACGGCAGCGCACGCTGATCGAGCAGATGCAGCGCGCCATCACGCCAATCGATGGCCTTTACTTTCTCGGCAGCCAACAGTCGGTCGCGCATCCCTTACCCCGCACTCATGAACAAAAGCCGCCGATTATAGCGATCCGCCAGCCAGGACGCTCGGGTATACTTCGCCCTTCTTTTATAGTTGCCTGGGAAGAAGCCCGCGATGACCGCCACTGCCGCCCCCCTCGACTTACTGTTACTGCCAAGCTGGCTGGTACCCGTCGAACCCGCCGGCGTGGTGCTCAAGGCACATGGCCTGGGCATTCGCGACGGGCGAATCGCTTTTATCGGGCCTCGCGAAGCCGCCTTGAAACTCGCCAGCAAAGAGACGCGTGAACTGCCGGGCATGTTGCTCAGCCCAGGCCTGATCAACGCCCACGGCCATGCGGCAATGAGCCTGTTTCGCGGCATGGCCGACGACCTGCCGTTGATGACCTGGCTGGAAAAGCACATCTGGCCCGCCGAGGCCAAATGGGTCGACGAAGCCTTTGTCCGCGACGGCACCGACCTGGCCATTGCCGAGCAGCTCAAGGGCGGCATCACTTGCTTCTCCGACATGTACTTCTTTCCCAAGGTCGCCAGCGACTGCGTACACAACAGCGGGATGCGCGCGCAGATCGCCATTCCAATCCTCGACTTCCCGATTCCCGGTGCCGCCAGCGCCGATGAGGCGATTCGCCAGGGGATCGAGCTGTTCGGCGACCTCAAGCATCATCCGCGCATCAAAATCACCTTCGGCCCCCACGCGCCCTACACCGTGTGCGATGCGAACCTGGAAAAAATCCGCATAATCGCCGAAGAACTGGATGCTTCGATCCATATGCATGTACACGAAACCGCCTCCGAAGTGCTGCAGGCCGTGGACCAGACCGGGGAACGCCCATTGGCGCGCCTGGGCCGCCTGGGCTTGCTGGGCCCGCGCTTCCAGGCCGTTCATATGACGCAAATCAGCGAAGATGACCTGGCTTTGCTGGTAGAAAGCAACACCAGCATCATCCACTGCCCGGAATCGAACCTGAAATTGGCCAGCGGCTTCTGCCCGGTGGAACGTCTGTGGCAAGCCGGTATCAATGTAGCAATCGGCACCGACGGCGCCGCCAGCAATAATGACCTGGACCTGTTGGGTGAAACTCGCACTGCCGCCATGTTGGCCAAGGCGGTCGCCGGGTCGGCCACCGCCCTGGATGCCCATCGCGCGCTACGCATGGCCACCCTGAACGGCGCCCGGGCCATGGGCCTGGAGAGCGAAATTGGCTCGCTGGAAGTCGGCAAGGCCGCCGACATGGTGGCCTTCGATCTGTCCGGCCTGGCGCAACAACCGATCTATGACCCGGTCTCACAGCTTATATATGCCACCGGGCGCGATTGTGTGAAACACCTTTGGGTCGCCGGCAAGCAGTTGCTCGACGACCGGCGATTGACCCGTATGAACGAACCGGAACTGGTCGCCTCGGCGATCGAGTGGGGCCGGCGCATCAGCGGGCGACACGAATAACGTCGGTTTTGAACCCCTGCGTTCAAAGCCTGCAAACCGATTTATCAGTTTTAGAGGATTCACCATGAGCAACGTCGACCACGCCGAAATCGCCAAATTCGAAGCCCTGGCTCACCGCTGGTGGGACCGCGAAAGCGAATTCAAGCCCTTGCACGACATCAACCCGCTGCGGGTCAACTGGATTGACGAACGCGTCAACCTGGCCGGCAAGAAAGTATTGGACGTCGGTTGCGGCGGCGGCATCCTCAGCGAAGCGATGGCCGTGCGCGGCGCCACCGTGATGGGCATCGACATGGGCGAAGCCCCGCTGGCCGTGGCTCAACTGCACCAACTGGAATCCGGCGTCAGCGTGGAATATCGCCAGATTACCGCCGAAGCCCTGGCCGAAGAGATGCCGGAGCAATTCGACGTGGTCACCTGCCTGGAAATGCTGGAGCACGTGCCAGACCCGTCTTCCGTGATCCGCGCGTGCTTTCGTATGGTCAAGCCGGGCGGCCAGGTGTTTTTCTCCACCATCAACCGCAACCCCAAGGCTTACCTGTTCGCGATCATCGGCGCCGAATACATCATGAAGCTGCTGCCACGCGGCACCCATGACTTCAAGAAATTCATCCGCCCCTCCGAACTGGGCGCCTGGAGCCGCCAGGCCGGGCTGACCGTCAAGGACATCATCGGCCTGACCTACAACCCGCTGACCAAGCACTACAAGCTGGCCAACGACGTTGACGTCAACTACATGATCCAGACCCTGCGCGAGGAGTAAGCCTGTGAAGTTGCGAGCAGTTCTCTTCGATATGGACGGCACCCTGCTGGACACGGCGCCGGACTTTATCGCCATCTGCCAGGCCATGCGCGCCGACCGTGGGCTGGCGCCGATCAATGACCAGCACATTCGCGATGAAATCTCCGGCGGTGCACGGGCAATGGTCGCCGTGACGTTCTCGATGGACCCGGAGTCGCCTGGTTTTGAAGAACTGCGCCTGGAATTCCTCGAGCGCTACCTCAAGGGCTGTGCAATCCACAGCAAACTGTTCGACGGCATGGGCGAGCTGCTGGATGACATCGAAAAATCCAAGCTGATCTGGGGTGTGGTCACCAACAAGCCGCTGCGCTTTGCCGAGCCGATCATGCAGCAATTGGGCCTGGCCGAACGTTCGGCACTGCTGATTTGCCCGGACCACGTGAAGAACAGCAAGCCGGACCCGGAACCCTTGATCCTGGCGTGCAAGATGCTCGACCTGGACCCGGCCAGCGTACTGTTCGTGGGCGATGACCTGCGTGACATCGAGTCCGGCCGCGACGCCGGCACCCGCACCGCAGCGGTCACATTCGGCTATATCCACCCGGACGATAACCCACGTCACTGGGGTGCCGATGTGGTAGTGGATCACCCGCTGGAACTGCGCAAGGTACTGGATAACGCGCTGTGCAGTTGCTGATTGATGACTTGCTGAAGATCAATGTGGGAGGGGCGGTGCGACGATTCGACTTGCTCCCGATTGCAGTGTGTCATTCAACACATTCATTGACTGGACCGCCGCCATCGGGAGCAAGTCGAATCGTCGCACCGCCCCTCCCACCAAGCCCCTTCCACAGGGGATCGGCGTTGGCAGCCAGTTAACTTTTGTCGAGGTTGTTTATGTTTGATTACTCTGCACGACCGGACCTGCTCAAAGGCCGGGTCATCCTGGTAACCGGCGCCGGTCGCGGGATCGGCGCGGCGGCGGCGAAAACCTATGCCGCCCATGGCGCTACCGTGCTCCTGCTGGGCAAGACCGAAGCCAACCTGGCCCAGGTGTATGACGAAATCGAAGCCGCAGGCCAGCCTCAGCCGGTGGTGATTCCGTTCAACCTGGAGACCGCCCTGCCCCATCAATACGATGAACTGGCGGCCATGATCGAAAAGGAATTCGGCCACCTCGACGGCCTGCTGCACAACGCTTCGATCATCGGCCCACGCACGCCGATCGAGCAGTTGTCCGGCGAGAACTTCATGCGGGTGATGCACGTGAACGTCAATGCGATGTTCATGCTGACCAGCACCCTGCTGCCGCTGCTCAAGCTGTCCCAGGATGCCTCGGTGGTGTTCACCTCCAGCAGTGTCGGGCGCAAGGGTCGGGCGTATTGGGGCGCTTATGGCGTGTCGAAATTCGCCACTGAAGGTTTGATGCAGACCCTGGCCGATGAGCTGGAAGACGTGGCCGCAGTCCGCGCCAACAGCATCAACCCCGGCGGCACACGCACGAGCATGCGGGCCCAGGCGTACCCAGGGGAGAACCCGATGGAACGGCCTGCACCGGAAGAGATCATGCCGGTGTACCTGTACCTGATGGGGCCGGACAGTGCCGGCATCAATGGCCAGGCGTTCGATGCGCAGTAACTGAAACGCCGGGAAAGCAAAATGTGGGAGGGGCGGTGCGACGATTCGACTTGCTCCCGATAGCAGTGTGTCAGTCAGCTATTTCTTTGCTGACCCACCGCCATCGGGAGCAAGCCCCCTCCCACATTTTTTATTGCGGTGCTCTTTAGTTTTTCACCACTTCTTCGAGGGTGAAGCGGCCCAACGGGTTTTGCAGGAAGTTGCTCACATTCTTGCGTGAGATGTTGATGTACGGGCTGTAGTACAGGTCGATCCAGTTGACGTCCTGTTTCGCCAACTTCTGCAGTTCGACATACATCTGCTCACGCTTGGCCGGGTCCGCCTCGATACGTGCCGCCGCCACCAGGTCCTTGACCTTGTCGTTCTTGTAGCGGGTCATGTAGTTCTGGTTGGTGTCGTGGCCCAGGACGAAGGTGGTTTTCTGGTCCGGGTCGAGAATGTCGTTGGTCCAGTACATCACCGAGATATCGTAGTCACCGTCCACCAGCATCTGCCAGCTCTGGGTCGGGTCGACCTTTTGCAGGTTGGCGGTCACGCCGACCTTGGCCAGTTGGTCCTTGATGATCACCGCGATCTGCTCATCGGCTTCGTTGCCGGCATTGACCACGTAGTTGAGCTTCAAGTCCTTGGCGCCGGCCTGCTCCAACAGCTTCTTGGCCGCCGTCGGGTCGTACGGGCGCTGCAGGTTGTTGGCGTAGTGGTACAGCGAGCCTTTCGGGATGTAGGAATAGGCCACGGTGCCTTGACCGTAAGTAGCGGTCTTGACCAACGATTGCTTATCGATGGCCATGTCCAGCGCCTCGCGCACTTCCTGCTTGGCCAGCAGGCCGTGGGCGTGGTTGATCAGCAGGTGGTCTTCACGGGTGGACGGGTCGGAGTGGATCACGACGTTCTGGTCTTTTTTCAGCTCTTCCACCCGCGAAAACGGCACGAAGATCGCGGTGTCCAGCTCGTTGTTCTGCACCATGCGCATACGGGTGTTGTCATCGGTCACGGACACCCATTCCACGCCATCCAGGCTGACGCTCTTGGCTTGCCAGAAGTTCGGGTTTTTCTTCAGGATCACCCGATCGCCCTTGCGCCACTCATCCACGGTAAACGCGCCCGAGGTCACCGGTTTTTCCGAGTAAGCGTCTTCGCCCATCTGGGTCATGGCCTTTTCCGACAGGATCGAGACGGTCGGCGACGCCAATTGCGAGAGGAAAGCCACGGCCGGTGTTTTCAGGGTCACCACCAGGGTCTTGGCGTCCGTTGCCTTGGCGGTATTGATCAGGCTGAACGGATCGCTCCACAGCGAGGCTTTATTGTCGCGGATACGCAACAGGCTGAACGCGGCATCGTCGGCGGTGATTGACGAGCCATCGGAGAACTTCGCATCACGCAGCTTGAACGTATAGGTCAGGCCGTCCTTGGAAATGTCCCAGCTTTCGGCCAGCCCCGGTTCCATCTTGGTGCCCAGGTTATCCACCCGCACCAGGGTGTCGTAGACGTTGGCGAATACCCAGGTGTCGCGGTTTTGCGCGCTTTTGATCGGGTCGAACGTGGTGCTGTCTTCACGGCAGCCAATGGTCAGCACGCCGGCGGCGTGTGCCAACCCGGCTGTCAGGGACCACGCGGTGAGCGTAGCGGCGGCGAGCAACTTCAAGTGACGGGATTGCATGTCCATAACTCCTTGTTCATGAATGGCAGGAAAGGTTCAAGGGCTGTTCAAGCACGCAACTGTACCGATGCTCGTGCAGGAAATGGGTCGGCGGCAACACCACGGAACACTCCGTCCGGGCATGGCGGCAACGCGGGTGAAAGGCGCAACCGGCCGGTAAATTCAACGGGCTGGGCGGCTCGCCCGGCAGAAGCTGCGCAGGCAACGGCCGATGCGGGTCGATCTCGGGAATCGCCTCGA
The DNA here is from genome assembly GCF_022836895.1 of Pseudomonas palleroniana. NCBI lineage: Bacteria > Pseudomonadati > Pseudomonadota > Gammaproteobacteria > Pseudomonadales > Pseudomonadaceae > Pseudomonas > Pseudomonas palleroniana. The sequence goes on from NZ_CP092411.1 coordinate 4,967,253, forward strand.
TCAATGCCGCGGTATACGGATGGCGCGGCGCGCTGAACACCGCTTCCACCGGCCCTTCTTCGACGATCTTGCCCAGGTACATCACCGCCACGCGGTCGCACAGGCGCCGCACGATGGCCAAGTCATGGGCGATAAACAGGATCGCCAGGTTCATGCGCTGCTGCAGTTCCAGCAACAGGTTGATGATCTGGCCCTGAATCGAGACATCCAATGCCGCCACGCACTCATCGGCGATGATCAAGCGCGGCTCCACCGCCAGGGCGCGGGCGATACCGACGCGCTGGCACTGGCCGCCGCTGAGGGAGCCGGGCTTGCGGCTGGCCAGCTCGGGGCGCAGGCCGACCAGCTCGAGCAGTTCATCAACGCGGCGTGGAATCCCGGCCGGTGCGACTTTGCGCTGTACCCGCAGCACTTCGGCAAGGGTTTCGCCCACCGTGTGGCGCGGGTTCAGCGCGGCGTACGGGTCCTGGAAGATCATCGCGGTTTCATGGCGCAAGCGCGCAATGTCAATGGCGCTGCCGTGGGCCATGTCGATGCCATCGAACAACACCTGGCCGGCACTGATCGGGTTGAGGTGCAGGATCGCGCGCCCCAGGGTGCTTTTTCCGCTGCCGGATTCGCCCACCAAACCGAGGGTCTCGCCGGCGGCCAGGTTCAGCGAAACCCCGTTGACCGCCCTCACCCACTGCCGGTTCAGGCCGAACAACCCCGTACCGGATGCGGCAAAGCGCACCTCAAGATCCTTGATCTGCAACAGGCTCACGGACGGCCTCCCAACGGATAGTGACACGCCACTTGCGCGCCTTCGGGCAGCCGCTCGAAGCACAACGCGCCCACCTGCGGGCAACGCGGGTTGAAGCGACAACCGTCCGGCAATGCATCCAGCAAAGGCGGCTGGCCGGGGATGGTGCGCAGCAAGGCGTGGCCGCTGCTGTGGGCCGGCTGGCAATCGATCAGGCCGGCGGTGTAAGGATGCTGCGGATGGGCCAGCAAGTCGTACTTGCTGCCGTGCTCGCACAGGCGCCCGGCATACATCACGGCGATGGAGTCACAGGTCTGCGCCACCACCCCCAGATCATGGGTGATCATGATGATCGACAGGCCACGCTGGTCGCGCAGGTCCAGCAACAAGCGCAGGATTTGCGCCTGCACCGTCACATCCAGAGCGGTGGTCGGCTCATCGGCAATCAATACTTTCGGGTTGCAGCCCAACGCCACGGCGATCATCGCGCGCTGGCGCATGCCGCCGGAAAACTCGTGAGGATAGTTGTCGACCCGCGTCTGGGGATCGGGAATGCCCACCTGACGCAGCACCTCGATAGCTTGCCGGCGGGCGTCTTTTTTCGATGCACCTTGATGCAAGCGGATGCCTTCGCCTATCTGCTCGCCGATACGCATCAAGGGGTCCAGGTGGCTGCTGGGGTTCTGGAAGATCATGCCTAGCTGGCCACCGCGCACGGCACGCATCCCGGCATCGTCCAATGACAACAAGTCCTGCCCGGCCAAGCGCACGCTACCGCCCTGCACACGCAGGCTGGGCGACGGCAGCAACCGCATCAACCCGCGACACGTCAGGGTCTTGCCGGAACCGCTCTCCCCCACCAGGCCGAGGACTTCGCCTTCAGCCAAACCGAAAGACACGCGATCAACCAGCGCGACATCCCGCCCGGCGTTATGCGCGATCACGCTGAGATCCTTGACCTGCAACAGGCTCATGAGCGATCCCCCAACACTTGCGCCACGCCATCGGCCAACAGGCTGAAGCCCATGGCCAGCGTCACAATGGCCAACCCCGGAAAGGTGCAGATCCACCACGCGGTGGTGATAAACGCTTGCCCTTCGGCCACCATCGTCCCCCACTCAGCCGTCGGCGGCTGCACGCCCAGGCCCAGGTAACTCACTGCGGCACCGTTGAGCAGCACCAGCACTGCGTCAGACATGGAAAACACGATCGAACCGAACATTGCGTTGGGCAGCAGGTGCCTGAACAGGATGCGCCCATGGCCGAAGCCCAGGCTCTTGGCGGCCAAGGCAAAGTCGCTTTCCTTGAGTACCAGGATCTGCGAGCGGATCAGCCGCGCATACGACACCCAGCCCACCAGCGCCATGGCGATATAAAAACTCTTCAGGCCCGGGCCGAGGATGGCCATGATCGCCAGCATCAACACCAGGAACGGGAATGCCAGGATCACGTCGATCACGCGCATGCAAACGCTGTCGAAGCGCCCGCCGATATAGCCGGAAACCGCGCCGATGAATGTGCCGATCATGAATGGAAAAATCACCCCGACGACGGCCAATTGCAAGTCGATGCGCGCGCCCCAGATCACCCGTGAAAGGATGTCTCGGCCATAGTTGTCCGTGCCGAACGGATGGGCCAGGCTCGGCGCCAGCAAACTGAGGTCAGTGTGCTGCGCAATCGGGTCATACGGCGCAACCCAGGGTGCGCACAGCGCCAGGGCAAACCAGCCGAACAGTATCAACAGGCCCCACGCCGCAGTCAGCCGACCATTGCGAAAACCAAAACGCAGGCGCACGCGCCACGGAGCGATCAGTGGGCGACTGCTCATTGCATCTTCACTCGCGGGTCGAGGGCCACCGTCACCACATCGGCAAGGAAGTTGACCACCACCGTCGCACAGGCCAGCACCATAGCCACGCCCTGCACCACCATGTAATCGCGGGTAAAGATCCCGCGCACCAACAATTGGCCAATGCCCGGAATCGCAAACAGGCTCTCGATCACCACCGTGCCGCTGATCAGCCAGCCGATGTTGACGGCCAGCAGGTTGACCGCCGGCACCAGCGAATTGGGCAGCACATGCCGGCGAAATACGGCCGCCTCCGACAGTCCACGCGCGCGCGCGGCGGTGACGTGATCGGCCTGCAGCTCCATCAACATGCTCGCCCGCAGGTTGCGTACCAGCACCGCCGACAGCGCCAGTGCGATGGTCAGGCATGGCAGCAGCATATGGTGAGCCTTATCCAGCCAGGTCCGCCCATAGCCGGACACCGGGAACAAGCCCCACTGCACACTCAACAACAGGATCAACATCAAGCCCAGCCAGAATGCCGGCATGCCCAGGCCGACCGTCGTGAACACGCGGATCAGGTTGTCCACCCACCCGCCTTTATTGCGTGCCGCCAGCGTCGCCAGCGGCAGCGCAATCAGCAGCGCCAGCACCACGCTGCCCAGCACCAGTACCAAGGTCGGTTCGATGCGGGTGACGATCAGCTTCAGGGCATCGACCTTGTACAACAACGACTGGCCGAGATCGCCCTTGAGCAGGTTCTTGAGGAAGTAGAAATACTGCAGCCACAGAGGCTGATCAAGACCGTACTGGGCGCGGATTTTCAGCAGCGCATCCGGCGTGCTGCGCGAGCCGAGCAAGGCCCGCGCCGGGTCGCCGGGAATGGAACGCACCAGCACGAAGGTGATCAGGCTGATGCCGAACAACACCGGCAGCAATTGCAGCGGCCGGGAGAGCACAAAGCGATAGCGCGCCAGGTTCATCCGTCAGCCTCGGTGGCGAGCGAGGAAGTCCAGCAACACCGGGAAGTACGCTTGGGGCTCCTCATAAAACGGCATATGGCTGCTGTTGGGAAAAACGTGCAACTCGGCGTGCCTGGCGGCTTGCTTCATGCGCATCGCGCAGGCCGGGGTCAGCTCGTCATGCTGGCCGGTGGTGATCAATATCGGCATCTTGAACTCGGCCATCTCGGGGATGCGGTTCCAGTCCTTGAGATTGCCGATATACAGGAACTCGTTGGGGCCTTGCATGGTTTCGTACGGGCCCATGTTCCAGTCGCCGAGGGAGCGCTTGACCGGCTCGGGCCATTCGTCCAGGCGGCACACGTGGCGGTAGTTGAGCAAGGTGATTGCCGCCTGGTACTGCGGGTGCTCGAGGGTGCCCATGGCTTCGTGGCGCTGCATCATGGCCACGGTTTCGCTGCCCAGAGCACCGCGCAGGCGGTCAAGCTCCAGGGACAGGTGCGGGATGTCGCCGACGGTGTTTTCCAGGATCAGGCTTTTCAGCGCATCGGGGTAGTGAATGGCGTATTCGATGCCCAGCCAGCCGCCCCAGGAATGCCCCAGCAAGTGCACACGGCCCAGACCCAGGGTTTGGCGCACGGTTTCGACTTCTTCCACATAACGGCGGATTTCCCACAGGGAAACATCGGTCGGTCTGGCTGATGCGCCCGTGCCAAGCTGGTCGAATGCAACCACTCGCAGGTTATGGTCCTTGAGCCAGCCATGGGCGTCGCGCAAGTAATCACACGGCAAGCCGGGACCGCCGTTGAGACACAAGAGCACCTCATCGCCGTCCCCAAAGCTGTAGGCCACGAGGTTATGGCCATCGACTTGCACGTTGTACTGCTGGTCGGGGGCAATTTCACGCCACATGCATACATTCCTTGTGTTGTATCGGCCTGGCGGGTAGCGGCCGCTGATCAGGCCAACACTACCGAGGATGCCACGCGGCCATAACCTGGTATTTCTTATAGGTTTGGCCTGGCAGTCCTTCGCCGGGGCGTGGCATTCTACTTGCAGCAAGTCGAGATTCAAATGAATTCGGGAGCAGAACGGATGCTGGCCAAGCTGACCGCCTTCAATAATCGCCTCATGCCGGGCAGGAGCCTGGATGAACAGATGGACAACACTTTCATCCTCGCCCAACAATTGGGCTTCGATGCACTGGTGTATGACTACACCCCGGTGCCCATCGACCTCAATGGCACGCTCATCACCCCCTCGGTGCTGCAACTGCGCAACACGCCCAACGACTGGCAGGCCTTGTGGTGCAGCGAAGGGTTTTACCAGATTGACCCGGTGCAGCATCTGGCACTGAGCACGGTGTCGCCGTTTGTCTGGTCCTACGAGGCAAAAGCCGAGACGGCCTTGCAGAAAATCATCGACCCCTGCCACGCGCCGGTATCGTCCTACCTGCATGAACAGCAACTGACCTGCGGGGTCAGCGTGCCTATCCATTTGCCCCGTGGCGGTTTTGCCTCCCTGACCGGCCTGCGCACCGGAAAGGCACACACGGTGCTGAAGGATGCCCAGCAAACCCTGACGGATTTCAGCCTGATTACCCATGCCCTGCAGGAGGCGGCCTACCCGCTGTTCAGCAAGGAGCTACGCACCTACCCGCACATCCATTTGACCAAGCGTGAACGCGAGTGCCTGAAATGGGCCGCCGACGGCTTGACCGCCGCCGAAATCGCCAAGCAACTGAGCCGCTCATTGGCGGTGGTCACCCTGCACCTGACTTCAGCCATGCACAAATTGGGGGCCAAGAACCGTGTGCAGGCGGTGGTACGCGCCACCCATTACCGCCTGCTCGAAGATTGAGCCGCCGGCAAAAACCTATCTGTTTTGCTAGTTACCTAAATTTTGCGTGCAGACTATCGTGTCCCTGATCCTTTTTTTCACAGCAGGGTACGAAATGGAATTCATCGACAAAGTCCGCGAAGGCTATGCAACCTTTGGCGCCTACCAGACCTGGTATCGCGTCACCGGCGACCTGAGCAGCGGCCGCACTCCCTTGGTGGTCATCCATGGCGGCCCCGGTTGCACCCATGACTATGTCGACGCCTTCAAGGACGTCGCCGCCAGCGGCCACGCGGTCATTCACTACGACCAACTGGGCAATGGCCGCTCCACCCACTTGCCCGACAAAGACCCGTCGTTCTGGACCATCAGCCTGTTCCTCGAGGAGCTGAACAACCTGCTGGACCACCTGCAAATCAGCGATAACTACGCGATCCTCGGCCAATCCTGGGGCGGTATGCTCGGCAGCGAACACGCGATCTTGCAACCCAAGGGCCTGCGTGCCTTTATCCCGGCCAACTCGCCGACCTGCATGCGTACCTGGGTCAGCGAGGCCAACCGCTTGCGCAAATTGTTGCCGGAAGGCGTGCATGAAACCCTGCTCAAGCATGAACAGGCCGGCAGCTACCTGGACCCGGAATATGTGGCCGCTTCGCGGATTTTCTATGACCAGCACGTATGCCGGGTCAACCCATGGCCGGAAGAAGTGGCGCGTACCTTCGCCCAGGTCGATTCAGACCCGACGGTGTACCACGCCATGAGCGGCCCGACCGAGTTTCACGTCATCGGAAGCTTGAAAGACTGGAACGTGATCGGCCGCCTGTCGGCGATCAACGTACCGACGCTGGTGATCTCCGGCCGGCACGACGAGGCCACGCCGCTGGTGGTCAAGCCGTTCCTGGATGAAATCGCAGACGTGCGCTGGGCACTGTTCGAAGATTCCAGCCACATGCCCCACGTGGAAGAACGCCAGGCGTGCATGGGGACCGTGGTGAAGTTCCTGGATGAGGCGTGTTCGGTGCCGCACAACGTACTGAAAGCCAGTTGAGATCCAAATGTGGGAGCGGGCTTTGCCCCCACCCTTGTAGTGAGCGGGCTTGCCTCGCGCTGGGTGGCAAAGCCGCCCCAAAACCAAACACCGCTGTCTTCCTGAAACACCGCAGCGGCAAGGTTTAGGGCGGCTTCGCCCCCCAGCGCGGGGCAAGCCCGCTCACTACATCACACGTTGGTGGCTTCAGGTCTTACGGCCTTCCTGGGGGCATCGGCCACCAACGGAATCTCCTTCCCTTCAGCGTCAAATAACTTGCCGCCACTGAAGTAATCCCCATCGCGCAACGCCGCCACATCGTGGAAGCACAAACTGCGCTCCGTCCCCGCCACGAACACCGATTGCTGGTCCGAGTTGCCGGCGGTGAAGTGGTTGAACGCCAGGTTCAACAAAATCGCCATGATCGCTGACGAACTGATCCCCGAATGGAAAATCGTCGCGAACCAGGCAGGAAAGTGATCGTAGAAACTCGGCGCGGCGATGGGGATCATGCCGAAGCCGATCGAAGTGGCGACGATGATCAGGTTCATGTTGTTGCGATAGTCGACCTTGGACAAGGTGCGAATACCACTGGCCGCCACGGTACCGAAAAGCACAATACCAGCGCCTCCCAGTACCGAGGTCGGCACGGCTGCGATCACCCGCCCCATGAAGGGCAGCAAGCCGAGTACCACCAGGAATACCCCGCCCGTGGCCACCACAAAACGACTTTTCACACCGGTCACCGCCACCAGCCCGACATTCTGTGCGAACGCGCTCTGCGTGAAAGAACCGAAAATCGGCGCGAACATGCTCGACAGCATGTCAGCCCGCAGGCCATTACCGAGACGCTTGGAGTCGACTTTGGTATCGATGATCTCGCCCACGGCGAGGATATCCGCCGAGGTCTCCACCAACGTCACCATGACCACAATGCACATGGAGATGATCGCGGCCACATGGAAAGTCGGTACGCCGAAATGGAAAGGTGCCGGGAAACCGAACATCGGCCCCTGGGTCACCCCGGAAAAATCCGCCATGCCAAGCAATACCGCGATGACGGTGCCGATGACCATCGCCAGCAGGATCGACAGGCGCGAAATGGTCGCACTGCCGATCTTGCTCAGCAGCAGCACCAGAACCAGGGTCAGCGCGGCCAGGCCGATGTTCGCCATGCTGCCGAAATCGGCTGCACGGCTATTGCCGCCCATGGCCCACCGCGCCGCAACGGGCATCAGGGTCAGACCGATGGTGGTGATGACAATGCCCGTCACCAGCGGCGGGAAGAACTTGGTGATCCTTGAGAACACCGGGGTGATCAACAACCCGATAAACGATGCGGCCATCACCGCCCCGAGAATCGCCGGCACGCCACCGGCGCCATCACTGCCAACAATCGCCACCATCGTCGCCACACCGGCGAACGACACACCCTGCACCAGCGGCAGCTGACAACCGAAAAACGGCAGGCCAAGGGTTTGCAACAAGGTCGCCAGACCACCGGCAAACAAGGATGCCGCGATCAGCAGACCGATATCTGCCGGGGATAACCCGGCTGCCTGACCGACGATCAACGGTACCGCGACAATGCCGCCGTACATGGTGAGCACGTGCTGCAGGCCGTAAGCCATGTTGGCGGCGACGCCGAGATTTTCATCTTCCGGCCGCTGCGATGACGCCTTCGGGATAGTCATGGTGAGGGGTTCTCTGTTTTTGTTGTGCGAGCACTGTATGCAATGTTAGGACTGGATGTCCATAGAGTTGTATACAATCAATCGAACAAGATACCCTCCAACGGCGTTACAAAAATAATCCGGCCGTCACGAGCCTGAACGCCACAGGACCTATAACAATGAAAAAAACACTGCAAGGCGCCACCGTTGCCCTCACCCTCCTCGGCGGCGGGGAGGCCGTGGCGTTGGAATGGATGAACAACAGCGTGGGATTTCGCTACGGTGAACACTTCACCAACCCGAACAACCCCGATGATTTCAGCAAGCGCATCTACAGCTTCACCCACGCCAGCGGCTACCAGTACGGCAGCAACTACCTGAATCTCGATGTGTTCCTTTCCGACAGCCGCGATCCACGCAAGGGCACCGACCAGGGTGGCAGTGAGGTGTATGCCGTCTACCGCCACCAGTTGTACGCTTCACGGGTATTCGACGTGCCGCTCGGCACCGGGTTGGTCAAGGACTACGCATTGACCCTGGGCTTCGATGCCAACCGCAACAACAACTTCGCCTCGGCCAGGAAGCGCGCGCTGGTGATCGGCCCGACCTTGAAATTCAACACCGTCGGCGTGCTGGACCTGAGCCTGATGTACTACAAGGAAAGGAACCACACCGGCATCCCCGGCGCGAAAGAATCCAATCACACCTTCGACGATACCTACATGCTCAACCTTGCGTGGATGCGCCCGTTTGAAGTCGCCAGCCACGCGGCCAAATTCCAGGGTTTCATCAATTACGTCGGGGAAAAAGGCGAGGACTACCACGGCCGCGACACCGCCCCGGAAGCCTTGATGCGCACGGCGCTGATGGTGGCGGTGCGGCCGGGCAAAAGCGTCAAGCCAAACCTGTATCTCGGGGTGGGCTACGAGTACTGGTACAACAAATTCGGCGTAGACGGCGGCAGGGGTAGCCGCACATCCACGCCGACGCTGAATATGGAAGTGACGTTCTAACGGAAGGAACCCAGCTCAAGCACTGGCCAATTCCGAATCATCCGTCTTGCGCCGCGCCAGCCAGTAACCCAACACCGCCAGCGGTGCGGTCGCCAGCATCACGATCACGGTAATCAGCAGCGGCTGTTCAAGCATCGACGAGACCAGCAGGCTGCTGAGAAAGCACAGCCCCAATTGCAGGGCGTTTTGCAGGGCTGCCGCCTTGCCGGAATTTTCCGCAAACGGCATCAGCGCATTCGCCACCACGATGGGGTAACTGGCACCGTTGACCAGCGCCATCAGGCAGAACGGAATCAACAGCGTGGTGAGGGTCGGCCCCGTCAACGTAGCGACCAGGTACAACGCCGCCATGCTGATGCAATAGGCCAGCAGCAACCAGGGCAGCAGGGTTTTACCCTGGTAACGCTGCAGTGCACTGCGGCAGCTGTAGCCACCGATCAGAAACGCCAAGGTCGGCAGCACATAGCTCAGGCCAATGTCATTCGGGCTATAGCCCATGCCGCCAAGGATGAAGGGGGAAGCGGTCAGCCAGGCGAAGAAACTGGCGGAACACGCGGCGAAGATCATCACGTTGCCGGTGAACACACGGGAGGTCAGCAGTTGGCCGTAGCCAAGGCGTGAAGGCTCACCCTGCCCTGTCTGATGTGTCGGCATCTTGCGCAGGAACAGCGTCGGCAGCAGCAACAACAGCGACACCCCCAGCAAGACCCCGAAGATCGCCTGCCAGCCAAAGTGATTCAGCACCACGGCCCCCAACAAGGGCGCCAGGGCCGGCGACAGCGACATCAGCGGCATGATGCTGGCGAACACACGGTGAGCCTGGTCAGCCGGATAGCGGTCGATCACCAGGGCCTGCCAACTCACGGCGGCGGAACACACGCCAATCGCCTGGATAAAGCGTAATGCCAGCAACTGCGGCGCGGTCTCGACCCAGAACATGCCCAGGCAGCCCAACACAAACAGGCCAAGGCCCGTGAGCAGGATGGGCTTGCGCCCCAGGCGGTCAGACAACGGCCCCCACAGCAATTGCCCCACGGCAAAACCGGCGAGGAAAATACTCAAGCTGGCGCCCACGGCCCCCGCACCAATCTGCAACTGCTCGCCCATGGCGCCGAACGCCGGCAAATACATATCCATGGCGAGATAACCGAGCATGCTCAGCCCCGCCAGATACCCAGTAAAACCCAACGAATTTTTCATCGAAACCTTTAAGAACTTGCCATCAAACTATTTGTTGACCGGCGTCCATTATGAAGCTGACAGTTTTGCTGTGAAGCGATAATAATTGGACACTCATATCAATATTTTTGAAGGCAATTCCCATGTGGTCCGAATACTCCCTGGATGTCGTCGATGCTGTGGCACGCCATGGCAGCTTCAGCGCCGCCGCCCAGGAATTGCACCGCGTACCGTCGGCCATCAGCTACACGGTGCGTCAGATTGAAGAGTGGCTGGCGGTGCCGCTGTTTGTGCGACGCCATCGCGATGTCGAACTGACCCCGGCTGGTCGGCTGTTCATCGACGAAGCTCGTGGTGTGATGAAAAAAATGCTCGGCACCCGGCGTCTGTGCCAGCAAGTGGCGAATGGCTGGAGCGGCCAGTTGAAAGTCGCCGTGGACTCCATCGTCAAACCCCAGCGCTGCCGTCAATTGGTGCTGGACTTTTACCGGCAGTTTCCCGAGGTGGAATTGCTGTTGGAGTACGAAGTGTATAACGGCGTGTGGGACGCCCTGGCCGATGAACGCACCGACATTGTGATCGGCGCCACTAGTGCGGTGCCGGTGGCCAGCCACTTCACCTTTCGCGACATGGGCTTGTTGAACTGGTTGTGCGTGGCCAGCGCCAGGCACCCGTTGGCGGCGATTGAGGGCTTGCTCAGTGACGATCAATTGCGCCCGTTCGCCTCACTGTGCATGACCGACACTTCGCGCAACCTGCCCAAGCGCGACACCTGGACCCTGGATAACCAACGGCGCCTGGTGGTCCCCAACTGGGCCTCGGCGCTCGATTGCCTGCGTGACGGCCTGTGCGTGGGCATGGCGCCGGCGCATCAGGTATTGCCGTGGATCGAACGCGGCGAACTGGTCGCGCTGCAACTGCGCCGACCGTTCCCGGCCAGCCCATCGTGCGTGGCCTGGGCCCAGAACAAACTGTCGCCGGCCATGGCGTGGCTGCTGGAGTACCTGGGCGATACCGAGACCCTGAACCAGGAGTGGCTCAACGGGCACGACCTTTGAAGAGGGCGACGGTCCCCTGTGGGAGGGGGCTTGCTCCCGATAGCAGTGCTTCAGTCGACACACAAGCTGAATGACCCACCGCTATCGGGAGCAAGCCCCCTCCCACAGGCCGATGGTATTTCAAGCCAACAGGCGGCTGATCGCCCGCACGATCATATCGACCTCCTTGCCCGCCAGGGTCAATGGCGGCAACAGGCGGATGATCTTGCCCCGCGTCACGTTGATCAACAGCCCATGTTCCTGGGCGGCGCGCTGGGCCAGGTCGCGATAAGGGCGAGCCAGTTCGATACCAATCATCAAGCCCTGCCCGCGAATGGCCAGCACCTGCGGGTGTTCGCTCAACTCCACCCGCAGCCGCGCCAACAAGCGTTCGCCCTGTTGCGCGGCGTTCTGCAGCAAGCCTTGCTCTTCAATAATATCCAGCACGGTGCAGCCCACACGGCAGGCCAACGGGTTCCCCCCAAAGGTACTGCCATGGCTGCCCGGGGTGAACAACTGAGCCACGGCGGCACGCGCCAGGCAAGCACCGATGGGCACGCCGTTGCCCAGGCCTTTGGCCAGGGTCATCACGTCCGGGGTAATGCCTTCATGCTGGAAGGCAAACCAGGTGCCGGTACGGCCGATGCCAGTCTGGATTTCATCGAGCATCATCAGCCAACCCTGGCGCGTGCAGTGCTCACGCAGGGCTTTCAGGTAGCCGCGCGGGGCAGGCATTACGCCGCTTTCGCCCTGGATCGGCTCCAGCAAGACGGCCGAGATACGCGGGCCGAACTGTTGAGTAAGCGCTTCCAGGGCCGCCATGTCGCCAAAGCCCACTTTGAGAAAATCCCCCGGCAAGCGCTGGAAACCCAAGCGCACCGATGGCCCATCGCTGGCCGCCATGGTGCCGAGGGTACGCCCATGAAAGGCGTTTTCCATCACCACCACCAACGGCTGCTCTATGCCCTTTTTCCAGCCATGCAGCCGCGCCAGCTTCAGCGCCGTCTCGTTGGCTTCGGCGCCGGAGTTGTTGAAGAATGCACGGTCCAGGCCGGACAACTGGGCCAGGCGCCGCGCCAGCTGTTGTTGCCAGTCGATGCTGTAGAGGTTGGAGGTGTGCAGCAACAAACCGGCTTGTTCACGGATGGCCGTCACCAGTTTCGGGTGGGAGTGCCCGACATTGGTCACCGCCACACCGGCCACCGCATCCAGGTATTCACGGCCCTGCTGGTCCCACAGGCGCGTGCCCAGGCCACGGGTGAAACTCAGGGCCAAGGGTTGGTAAGTGTCCATCAGGCAGGCGGCGGTCATGGTGGCAGGCTCCAGTGCATCATTGTGATGGATGCAGTATCGTTAGCCACTCATGCTGGATAAACTGTGCAATCGTGCAAGGACTTTAAATCAGGGCTTGATAATGGATCTGTTCCAGGCAATGACGGTGTACGTGAAGGTGGTGGAGGCCGGCAGCATGACCGCCGCCGCCCACGCCTGCGGCATGTCGACCACCATGGTCGGCAACCACTTGCGCGCCCTGGAACAAAGGCTGGGGGTTAGCCTGCTCAAACGCACCACGCGCAAACAGAGCCTCACGGAATTCGGCGGGCAGTATTACCAGCGTTGCCTGGAAGTGCTCGGGCTGGTGGCTGACTCGGAGCAGTGGGCGGAACAAGCCCATAGCGACGTCCCCAAAGGCACCTTGCGCATCACCGCCCCCCCGGTGTTCGGCACCGAACGACTGTCGCCGGCCTTGAGCGAGTTTTCCCAACGCTACCCGCTGATCAACCTGTACGTGGTCCTGAACAATCAACGGATGGACCTGGTCGACAGCGGTTTCGACGTGGCGATTCGCCTGGGCGAGCTGGAACCCTCAAGCCTGATCGCCAGGCCCATGCGCGACTACACCCTGACCCTCTGTGCCTCACCCATTTACCTGGCGCGACGCGGTACGCCGCGGGTGCCCGAGGACCTGCGACAGCACGATTGCCTGGCGTTCGCCTACCCCTCGACCGACGACTGGCGCAATGCCGACAAGCTATGGCGAATGACCGGCCAGGAAGGCGAAGTGGAAGTTGCCGTGTCCGGCTCGCTGACGATCAACAGCTCCCAAGGCCTGCACCAGGCGGCGGTCCAGGGCATGGGCATCGTGATGCTGCCTGATGCCCTCGTACAACCCGACCTGCAGGCCGGAAAACTGGTGGCGCTGTTGACCGACTATCAACTGCCCTGCCGCCCCATGCACCTGCTTTACCGCCAGGATCGCTATCGCCTGCCCAAACTGCGCGCGTTCGTCGACTTCGTCATGGAAAAGTGGGCGCGCTAGAACGCCACACCCAACTCACGCAGACGCGCAGCCGTGCGCTCGGCCGACACGTGGTGAATGCCCTGCCAGCCGAGTGCAACAGCCGCCTCGGCATTGCCGGCGACATCATCGATAAACACCACTTCGCCTGGCTGGATATCCGGCAGATGCGCACGCACCTGGTCCAGGCTGGCGTGATAGATCGCCGCATCCGGCTTGATCTGCTTCAACTCGCCTGACACCAGGTACAAACCGGGGACATCGTTTACATTTCTAACCGGGGACATGGTTTACAGGCTATCACGCATGATCAGGAGGTAACTGATCATGCCCTGGAACCAAGAGTCCCCTATGAACCAACGAATCAAGCTGGTCGTCGACTGGCTTTCTGGCGATTACACAAAAAGCCAGCTGGCACGCCGCTTCAACGTTAGTCGGCCGACCGTGGATAAATGGATTTCTCGGCATGTTGACGGCGATTTAAAGTCGTTGGCCGAGCTTTCCCGGCGTCCCCATCACAGCCCAAACAAAACTGACGACGAGATATTGGCCCGCATCGTGGCAATGAAAGACGCTCACGATAAATGGGGGCCGAAGAAGATTATCGAGCTATTACGAATCGATGACCCTTGCACCGCCTGGCCCTCTCCAAGTACGGCAGGTCAATGGCTTGAACGGCTCGGGTTAGTCAGTAAACGGCGCTTCAAGCGCCGACACGGCACCTCTCACAGAGAAATGCGAGAAGCAAACGAACCCAATAAGACGTGGTGTGCTGACTACAAAGGGCAATTCAAGATGCTCGACGCACAGATGTGCTTCCCTTTGACCGTTACAGACCACGCCTCCCGCATGATTTTGGCGTGCAGGGCCCATCCCAAGATCATGACCAAGCCTGTAAAACAGGCCTTTGAGAGGCTTTTTCAGGAATATGGAATGCCGGACGTCATTCGTACTGACAACGGTGTTCCCTTCGCCTCTCCGGGCTTGGCAAGAATGTCCACCTTGGCAGTTTGGTGGATCCGATTAGGTATCTATCCGGAACGAACGATGCCGGGAAGACCCGCCCAGAATGGTCGCCATGAGCGAATGCACCGTAGCTTGAAACTTGAGTTGCCGTTAGGGAAAAACTTGATAGAGCAGCAGCTTTTGCTGGAGCACTTCAGGCATGAGTTCAATTACGTGCGGCCTCATGAAGCACTCGGTATGAAACGTCCTGGAGAGCTGTATGTGCCATCTAGTCGACCCTATCCCGGCCGTTTGCCGGATTTGGAATACCCGGCGGAAATGTTGGTTCGAAGCGTCAGGCAGAACGGTTCGATAATGTGGAAGGGCAAGCTGGTATTTGTTAGCGAAGCGCTAGCTGGAGAGCGAATAGGGCTGAAAGAGACTGAAGATGATGCCTGGGATCTTTACCTGTGTGACTATCCCTTGGGGAGGCTTGGACGGGGAATGACTCGCGTCCAAGCTTCAAATGTGTAAACGATGTCCCCGGTTTCAGATGTAAACGATGTCTACGGTTCTACACCACGATGTCGCGAAAACGTTGCAGGAACGGGTAGTTGGCGCGCGCATACGGGAAGGTTTCGGCGGACCAGTTGGTAAGCCCGAACAACGGCATGCCGGCTGCATGCAGCGCTTCGAGAATCGCCACGCCTTCCGGCAGCGGGCCGCGCAACATCTCGTGCCAGCGATCGTAGTAGGCCTGGATCAGGGGTTCATGTTGAGGGTATTGGCTGATCAGGCTGCGGGTGCCCTCCGCCAGGGTACGACCAGCGTCTTGCTCGGTGTTCCAGGCTTGGGTGCAGATGTTGTCGAGAAACCATTGCCGTTCTTGATCGTCGGCAATCAGCTTGCGGTACAGATGCAGCGGGCTCCAGTCGAACAGGACACCGCCAAAATCAAAAACGACTGCACGAATCGTCATCAGATCCTCCGTTAGCGTGGCTTGATAGCCGTAGGAGTCTGGCAGATTGTGAGCAAGGGGGGGAGCGCGAGCGAAGGTAGGAAACTTCCAATTTCAGACAAGGAAAAGCGGGAGGGGTACGCCCCCTCCCGCTTTCAGACTGCGTCTCAGGCTTGAATCAGGCCATTGATCTTCACAGTCGGGTTCACGTCGGCTTCGTAATCCACGCCGTCGATTTCAAAGCCGAACAAGCGCAGGAATTCCGCCTTGTAGCCGGCAAAATCGCTGATCTCGTTGACGTTTTCATCAGTGACCTGGTTCCACAGGGCCGCCACGGCGTCCTGGACTTTCGGTTCCAGCTCGGCCAGGTCGGCGCGCAGGCGGCCGTCGGCGTCCAGCTTAGGCTCTTTGCCGTACAGGCTGTCCTTGAACAGGCCATAGACCTGCTCGATGCACCCTTCGTGAGTGCCCTGCTCTTTCATCACTTTGAACAGCAGCGACAGGTACAGCGGCATGATCGGGATGGCCGAGCTGGCCTGGGTGACCACGGCCTTGAGTACCGACACACGGGCGTCGCCCTTCAGCGCAGCGAGGTTGTCACGCAGGGTCAGGACTTTCTTGTCCAGGTCTTTCTTGGCTTCGCCGATAGAGCCGTTCCAGTAGATGTCCTGGGTCAGCTTCTCACCGAGGTAAGTGAAGGCCGTGGTCTTGGCGCCTTCGGCCAGCACATCGGCGTCACGCAGGGCGTCGATCCACAGCTGCCAGTCTTCGCCGCCCATGACTTTCACGGTGCCGTCGATTTCTTCCTGAGTGGCAGGCTCAAGGGTGGTGTCGACGACAACGCCTTTGTCGGTGTTGATCCCGCGCAGGGTCACTGCCTTGCCGATGGGCTTGAGGGTGGAGTTGTGCACCACGCCTTGCGGGTCGGTACGGCGTGGCGCGGCCAGGCTGTAGACCACCAGGTCGATCTTGCCCAGGTCTTTCTTGATGGTTTCGATGGTCAGGCGCTTGATCTCGTCGGAGAACGCGTCGCCGTTGATGCTCTTGGCGTACAGGCCTTTTTCGACGGCAAACTTCTCGAACGCGGCGCTGTTGTACCAGCCGGCGGAGCTCAACTTGCCGTCTTCGCCTTCTTTCTCAAAAAACACGCCCAGGGTGGCGGCGCCGCAACCAAACGCAGCACTGATACGCGCGGCCAGGCCGTAACCGGTGGAGGAGCCGAGGACCAGCACCTTTTTTGGGCCGCCTTCAATGGTGCCGTGCTGGGTTACGTAGTCGATCTGCTGTTTGACGTTCGCTTCACAGCCAACAGGATGAGCGGTCACACAGATAAAGCCACGAACCCGCGGTTTGATGATCATAAAAATTCTGCCTCTTCCAAGGTGCCGAAGGCCAATGGTGGCCATTCAACTTCAATCGTACCGGTCTATGACGTCCGAAAAACCGAAGCGTCACGATAGACGCAAATCTTCTGTTCTCAAAATTCAATGCATAAAGGCCAGCGCACTTGTAAAAAAATGTACCGGGGCTTCACAAATTCGCAATATTTAAACCGCCAGGCGCCGCTATAAAGTCCTATCATGACGGATTGTTTCGTTTTGTTTCGGGTCCGGAGCCATGTTTCATGAGTAAAAGTGCTGTTCGCAAAAAGCTGGTATCAGTTGCCTGGGTGCTTGGCGTTCTGCTGTTTATCTACTGTTTCCCGCGCACCAGCCTGGTATTCCTGCTGCTGGTGGTGTTCTGCGGCCTGTACGATTTCCTGCGCAACGGCCTGTATGACCGCGACACCATCAAGAAGTATTTCATCGGCAACGGCCGCAATACGTGGATATTGGCCCCGTTCAACACCTTGTTCGACCTGTTGAGCAGCCGCAACCGCCACGTCTACACCATGCGCGACCTGCCGCCGGCCTGGCGTGAGGACCTGCAGCAGGTGATCGATGACGCCATGGCCAACAAGGATGAAATCATCAGCTATCTGGATGAGCGCATGGCCGAGAAGAAACGCGGCATGTTGTTCTTCCAATGGTACGGCCGACCGATCGAAACCACCCTGGATATCCCGCAGTTGCGCAAGAAACTGCCATTTGTGAAGACCATCGGCGTCTCGGTATTCAACGAGAACCGCTCGACCTCCTTCCACTTCGGCCCCCTGCGCATGATGTTCCGCGTGCTCTACAACATGGCACCGGCACCGCACCATGAAGGCGTCTACATCCAGGTGGGCAAGCACAAGCACTACTGGCACGACGACCCGCTGTTTATTTTCGATGACACGCTGATGCATGCGTCCTTCAACAAAAACGATGCAAAACGCTACTGCCTGTTCATCGACATCGTGCGGCCGACCCCGCTGCCGGGCGTGCTCAACGCCGTGATCTCGGGCTTTGCCGGCCTGGTCTTCACCCTGCGTCGGGTTTTCTACAAAAACTGGAAGCTGATTCAGTAAGTTCTGCGGCATGATGGTGCCGGACGGTGTTTGCGCCCAGCCTGTGAGGCGGCCAGAATAACTGTCCAGTGCGACCGAATTCGGGCGCCCACCATTCTCAGGCCATCGCCGCTCCCGTGGCAGGCGATGGCTGTGCTTTCAAGGAATCAGAATGCCCCAACGTCAAGTCATCAATGCCTCCGTCAGCCCCAAGGGCAGCCTCGAAACCCTGTCCCAACGTGAAGTGCAACAACTGAGTGAAGCCGGCACCGGCAGCATCTACACCCTGTTCCGCCAATGCGCCCTGGCCATCCTCAACACCGGCGCGCATATCGACAACGCCAAGACCATCCTCGACGCCTACAAAGACTTTGAAGTGCGCATCCACCAGCAGGATCGCGGCGTGCGCCTGGAGCTGCTGAATGCACCGGCCGACGCATTCGTTGATGGCGAAATGATCGCCAGCACCCGTGAGATGCTGTTCAGCGCCCTGCGTGACATCATCTACACCGAGAACGAGCTGGACAGCCAGCGCATCGACCTGAGCAACTCCCAAGGCATCACCGATTACGTATTCCACCTGCTACGCAACGCCCGTACGCTGCGCGCCGGGGTCGAACCGAAGATCGTGGTGTGCTGGGGCGGCCACTCCATCAACACCGAAGAATACAAATACACCAAGAAAGTCGGGCACGAACTGGGCCTGCGCAGCCTTGACGTGTGCACCGGCTGCGGCCCCGGCGTAATGAAAGGCCCGATGAAAGGCGCGACCATTTCCCACGCCAAGCAACGCATCATCAACGGCCGTTACCTGGGCCTGACCGAGCCCGGCATCATCGCCGCCGAAGCGCCGAACCCGATCGTCAACGAGCTGGTGATCCTGCCGGACATCGAAAAACGCCTGGAAGCCTTCGTGCGCGTCGGCCACGGCATCATCATCTTCCCGGGCGGCGCCGGTACGGCCGAAGAGTTCCTGTACCTGCTGGGCATCCTGATGCACCCGGACAACCAGGACCTGCCGTTCCCGGTGATCCTCACCGGGCCGAAACACGCCGCGCCCTACCTGGAACAATTGCACGCGTTCGTCGGTGCCACCCTCGGCGAGGCGGCGCAGAAGCACTACCAGATCATCATCGACAACCCAGCCGAAGTGGCACGGCAGATGACCGCCGGCCTCAAGGCCGTGAAGCAGTTCCGCCGCGAACGCAACGACGCGTTCCACTTCAACTGGCTGCTGAAGATCGACGAAGGCTTCCAGCGCCCGTTCGACCCGACCCACGCCAACATGGCCAGCCTGCAACTGAGCCACGCGCTGCCGCCGCATGAACTGGCCGCCAACCTGCGCCGCGCGTTTTCCGGGATCGTGGCCGGCAACGTCAAGGACAAAGGCATCCGCCTGATCGAACAGAACGGTCCTTACGAGATCCATGGTGACCCGGCCATCATGAAACCGCTGGATGAGCTGTTGAAGGCATTCGTAGCCCAACACCGCATGAAACTACCGGGTGGCGCGGCGTATGTGCCGTGTTATCGCGTGGTTCAATAAAAAGCTGGCTGAGTAATCCGCGCAGCATCGCCACACCCTTGATTTCCACCCGCGGGCCGGGGTGCGCCAGTTCGGCCACCCCGGCCGTGGTCCAGGGCGCAATGCCCGCGTGGGAAAAGGCGGTCGGTCATATGCTGTATCTCTTTGCAGGCGTTTTCGGGCGTGTCGACCGAATAAATCGGGCTATGGTTTTTTAACTGTCCCGATCAACTCACACCAGCAGAGCACCTATGGACCAACGGATCTTGTCCTCCATAATTCCTTACCCTAAGGTAAGGAGCATAACGATGGAGATATTCAATATGGCAACCGCCACACTGACCTCAAAAGGGCAAATCACCATTCCGGTCCAGGTCAGAACAGCCCTGGGGCTGGAAACCGGAGACCGCGTAGAGTTCGTCGAAATGGAAGACGGCCGGTTTTCCATTATTGCCGCCAGCAAAACCGTACACGACCTCAAGGGCCTGGTCCGCAAACCTGCCAAGGCGGTCTCGATCGAAGAAATGAACCGCGCCATCGCCACGCAAGGAGCAAAAGCCGGATGATCGGCCTGGATACCAATGTGCTGGTGCGCTACGTCACCCAGGATGACCCCGTGCAATCCCCCAAGGCATGCGAGTTGATCGAATCGCTCACCACGCTTTCGCCAGGCTTTGTCGGCCTGGTGTCAGTAGTGGAATTGGTGTGGGTTTTACAAAGCTGCTACCAATGCACCAAAAGTGAATTGGTGACGGTTCTGGAGACGCTGTTGCGCACCCGCGAATTGATCATCGAACAGGCGGAAATCGTTTGGCAGGCACTGCGGCGATTCACCGCGAGCAAGGCCGATTTTGCCGACTGCCTGATCGAGCGCTGCGCCCATTCGGCAGGGTGTGAATACACCGCTACATTTGATCTGGATGCAGCCAAGGCCACCGGGATGAAACGCCTGAACTGAGCCATCGCGTTGCGGTAGCGCCCAGGCTTTGGTAAAACCGCGTTCAGACCTGATCAAGAGAAACACTCACGTGCGCAAGCTGCTTTTCGCAATCTTGAGCATGGCCCCTGCACTGGCCATTGCCGACAGCATCACCTGGCCCGATCTGCCGCAAAGCTGTTTCGTCAGCGGCCGTTCTGCCACCAGCGTAGATGTCGATACGGGCTGTGCGGCCTTCCTGATCAACGTGAAAGGCAAGGCAGCGGGTACGCCGATCAAACTGGATATCCCGCAGTACGCCTTGCACGTCGACGAGGCCACCGGCAAGGAAACGCCGGTGATCATCATCCAGGCCGAAGAAAACGGCGACATCAAGGCCGTGGGATACAGGGAACTGGGCACCGACCAGCTCGGCGCCGCATTGCTGCGCGAGGTTCGGCTTCTAGGCACCCAGAAGCCGAGCTAGCCAAGGCTTAGCGGACCCAGCCACCACCCTGCCAGTGGTAGCCGTCACTACGTTGCACCCAGTGCGGATGCACATAGCGGTAGCCTTCGCGAACCGGCTCCCAGTGGCCATGCACCGCCACGTAACGCCCGCCCTGCCAACGCCAGTAACCGCGCGACCAGACATAGCCGTAACGTGCCGGCGGCTCGACCTCGATCACTTGAACCGGCGGCGGTTGCGGCGCAACGACCTCGACATACTCACGTTGTACCTGCCCGCGCTCATGCACCACACGCTCTTGCACACACCCGGACGCCGCGACGACGACTGCCGCCAATGCCGCATAACGTAGCAACATAAAAAACCCTCGGGCGTTGTCGCCCCACAAACACACTGAAAATTCCCCCTTCCTACAGCCTCGCTCCTGCTTGGCTCTGAGTTCTTTTTAACAGGTAGTGTCTGTCGGCGGGCTGAACGGCGGGCACCTTAAGGCGGGCCAAAACGTTGCACCACGGCTTCGACAAAACACCGTAGCTTGGCCGTGCGTTGCCGGTTTGCGGTGTAGACCAGGTGCATCGGGCGACTCGGTGCGTCGAAGGCCGGCAATACACGCACCAGCTCGCCTCTGGCCAGCGCCGTACGCAAGAAATCCTCGGGGCCCAGGACAATACCAAAACCATCCAGCGCAGCCGACATCAAGGCCCGGCTTTCATTGATCCGCAAACGGCTGGAGACCGCCACCTCGTGAGTGGCCGCACCTTGGTGAAACAGCCATTTGCGATCTGCCGGGCGCGACCAGTAGGCGTAGCCCAGGCATTCATGCTGCTCAAGGTCTGCCGGTATCAGCGGTGTACCGCGTGCCGCGAGGTAAGCCGGTGCCGCGCAGACCACCAGGCGATAAGGTGCCAAAGGCCTCGCCGTGAGGCTGGTGGTGGCCAGCGGGCCGATGCGAAAGGCCACCTCATAACCTTCCTCCACCAGGTCGACGAAACGGTCTGTCAGGTGCAGGTCGATTTCCACCTCTGGGTGGTCACGCAGGAACGCCGTGATCAGTGGCATCAGGCTATAGGAGCCAAACGTTACCGGGGCGGTGATCCTCAGCTTGCCACGCGGCGTGTCGTTCATGATCTGCGCGAGCGAGTCGGCGGCGTCGGCTTCGGTGAGGATGTGCTTGCAACGCTCGTAGTACGCACTCCCCAGTTCCGTCAGGCTTTGCCGGCGTGTGGTGCGGTTAAGCAGGCGCGCACCCAGGCGCTGCTCCAGCGCGGTGACATGCTTGGCGACCATTTGCGGCGACATATTCAAACGCTCGGCAGCACGTGCATAGGAGCCCGACTCGGCGGCCATGACAAAGGCGTGCATGCTTGAAAGACGGTCCATCATTGCCTACTCCCAGTAACAACATCGACACCAAAATGCTCATTTATCGACAGTTGGTTGCCAATCATCATAACCGCTCCCCCGTTCACAGGAGCAAGGACATGAAGATTGGCGTAATAGGCGCAGGCTTTATCGGACGGGCCGTGGCCGAATTGGCCCTGGCCGCCGGGCATGAGGTGATGTTGAGCAACTCTCGTGGCCCGCAGACCATGAGCAGCGTGCCCAGCGGTATTCCGGGCGTGCAGGTGGGCAGCGCGGAGGATGCCGCCCGATTTGGCGATGTGGTGCTGGTGGCCATCCCCCTGGAGCACTACCGCAGCGTCCCGGCGAAATGGCTGGAGGGCAAGGTGGTGATGGACGCCAATAACTACTACCCGAACCGTGACGGGCATATCCCGGCGCTAGACCGCTTTGAAACCACCACCAGCCGGCTGCTCGCCGAGCACCTGCCGCACGCGCAGGTGGTGAAGGTGTTCAACGCGATATTTGCCCCCGACCTGACCCAGGACGCTCGCCCCCACGGTGCGTCGGACCGGCGTGCCCTGCCGGTCGCTGCGGACGACACGGCCGCCAAGGCGCAGGTGATTAGGTTGCTCGACGAACTCGGCTTCGATGCTGTGGATGCCGGCGGGCTGGATGACAGTTGGCGCTTTGAACGGGGTAAACCCGCGTACTGCATCCCGCTTGATAAGGCGGGCCTGGAAGCCGCGCTGGCCAAGGCCGAACGTACCGTTGAACTGCCTGCCGTCGAACGCACCCGCCGGTAAACGCCCGTGCACAAAAAAGCCCGCTGACCGTCACCGGTTCAGCGGGCTGTTTACATCAGGCTTGGCTTACAGCGCCAGGTCGGATGCAGGCTTGCTCGGCTCAGCCGCAGGCTTGGCAGCCTCGGTGGCCTTTGGTGCGGCCAGTTGCGGGATGGCTGGCGGAGGGGTCAGTTGCAGGACGCCGGCCGTGTAGGCCCATTCCTTGGCAACCGCCTCAGGGCTGTCATTCAGCTTGGTACCGTAGCTCGGTACGATCTGATGCAGCTTGGCCTGCCACTCAGGGGTCGCCACCTTGTCCTTGAACACTTTCTGCAGCACGGTCAGCATGATCGGAGCCGCGGTGGACGCGCCTGGCGATGCACCCAACAGGCCGGCGATGGTGTTGTCTTCGGAACTGACCACTTCGGTACCGAGTTTCAGGACGCCGCCCTGCTCTTCGTCACGCTTGATGATCTGCACGCGCTGACCGGCTTGCCACAGGCGCCAGTCTTCTTTCTTGGCGTTCGGGAAGTACTCTTGCAGTGCCTTGAAGCGGTCGTCGTCCGACAGCATCAGCTGGCCGGCAAGGTACTCGACCAGTGGGTATTCACGAATACCGACTTTGGTCATTGGCCAGATGTTGTGGGTGGTGGTGCTGGTCAGCAGGTCCAGGTACGAGCCTTCCTTGAGGAACTTGGTCGAGAAGGTTGCAAATGGGCCAAACAGGATCACGCGCTTGCCATCCAGCACGCGGGTGTCCAGGTGCGGAACCGACATCGGCGGCGAACCTACCGAGGCTTTACCGTAAGCCTTGGCCAGGTGCTGCTCGGCCACGGCTGGGTTATCGGTCACCAGGAACGAGCCACCCACTGGGAAGCCTGCGTATTCCTTGGCTTCAGGAATGCCCGACTTCTGCAGCAGGTGCAGTGCACCGCCACCAGCGCCGATGAACACGAACTTGGCGTCGGTTTCAGTCTTGGTGCCGTCTTTCAGGTTTTTGTAGCTCACACGCCACGAACCGTCGGCGTTCTTGGTGATGTCCTGCACTTCGCTCGACAGTTTCAGGTCGAACTTCGGCGTGGTTTGCAGGTGGGCAACAAACTGGCGGGTGATCTCGCCGAAGTTCATGTCGGTACCGATCGGAGACCAGGTGGCCGCGATTTTCTGGTTCGGGTCACGCCCTTCCATCATCAGCGGAACCCATTTGGCGATCTGCGCCGGGTCTTCGGAGTACTGCATGCCGGCGAACAACGGGCTCGCCTTCAGGGCTTCGTAGCGCTTCTTGAGGAACTTGATGTTGTCATCGCCCCACACAAAGCTCATGTGTGGTGTGGAGTTGATGAACGAACGTGGGTTCTTCAGCACGCCCTGCTGGACCTGCCAGGACCAGAACTGACGGGAAATCTGGAACGCTTCGTTGATCTCGATCGCTTTCGGGATCTCAACAACGCCGTCCTTGTTTTCCGGGGTGTAGTTCAGCTCAGCCAGGGCCGAGTGACCGGTACCGGCGTTGTTCCAGCCGTTGGAGCTTTCTTCGGCCACGCCATCAAGACGCTCGACCATCTCCATCGACCAGCCCGGCTCCAGCTCGTTGAGCCAGACACCCAGGGTCGCACTCATGATGCCGCCGCCGATCAGCAGCACATCGACTTTCTTTGCCTCTTCCGCTTGAACGGACGTGATCCCCATCGACAAAGCCAGCCCCAGCAGGGCAGTGTTTACTTTCTTAAACATCTGTAGCACCTATGATAAAACGCCATCCGCCCCGCCGCCCCTGATCCTGGGCAACCCTCGATCACGCTACGTCAGGCAACGTAACGCGGGGTTCGCACAATCACATGAGGACCGCAGGGTGGGCACACAAGGCCGATTGGATCGGCCTCACTGTTATGTCCCTTCTGCGCTGACTTCTTATCATTATTGGCTTCAGCTACCTGGGCGACAGCCAACCGCCGGGACGTATACGGGTGTACGCACCAGGGCAAGACTAGACCAAGACGGCGCGCAGAATATCACGCTGAACAGTGTTTATGCGTCGTTTGGCCAATTGACAGCTCTAAATCGCCGGTTTTGGCGCGCGCGTGTCAAGCCTGGCAGGCGCGACGTGGAGTCACAGGGTTGGAACGTTTACGCAAAAGGCTGTTCTAGACAGTTTCGCCGCCGCTTGCGTAGCATCGACGGCTCTCCTTCGTGCGTTCCATCCCAACTAGAGTTACCCATGACTATCCAGCAAACACCCGGGCATGTGCTGCCCGCGCGTAGCGCCGCCAAAATGGAAGCGGCCATGGCCGTGGGCGCTTTCGCGATCGGCACCGGCGAATTCGCCATCATGGGCTTGATGCCCGATATCGCCCACAATTTGAATTTGAGTGAACCGCAAGTCGGCCACGCCATCAGCGCCTACGCCCTGGGCGTCATGGTCGGCGCCCCATTGCTGGCGATTCTCGGCGCCAAGTTGCTGCGCAAACACATGTTGCTGTTACTGATGGGCCTGTATGCCCTGGGCAACCTCGCCACCGCCTTCACCCCGACCTTCGGCTCGCTGGTGGCCTTCCGCTTCATCAGCGGCCTGCCCCACGGTGCCTACTTCGGGATTGCCGCCGTGGTCGCCTCCAGCATGGTGCCCAACGACAAACGCGCCGGCGCGGTCGCCCGCGTGATGATGGGCCTGACCCTGGCCATGCTGCTGGGCAACCCCATCGCCACCTTCCTCGGCCAGCACCTGGGTTGGCGCTCGGCGTTCGGGCTGGTCAGCGTGATTGCCTTGTGCACCATCGCGCTGGTCTGGCAATTCGTGCCGCACCGCCACGATGAACAACGCAGCGACCCGCGCAAGGAGATGCGCGCGTTCACCAAACCGCAGGTGTGGATGGCGCTGTCGATTGGCGCCATCGGGTTTGCCGGGATGTTCTGCGTATTCAGCTACCTCGCCCCGACCATGCTCGAAGTGACCCGAGTGTCGCCACAGTGGATTCCGTTCGGGCTGGCAGCGTTTGGCGTGGGCGGGATCATCGGCAACATTGCCGGCGGCAAGCTGTTTGACCGCCTGCAGTTTCGTGCGGTGGGCTTGATATTGGTGTGGTCGATGGCCGTGTTGCTGTTCTTCCCCTTCGCGGCGGCGTCACTGTGGAGCGTACTGCTGAGCATGGGATTGGTCGGCACCATGGTGGCCCTGGCGGCACCGCTGCAGATCCGTCTGATGGACATCGCCCACGAAGCCCCGAGCCTGGCGGCGGCGTCGAATCATGCCGCGTTCAACCTGGCGAACGCACTGGGGCCGTGGTTCGGCGGCATGGCAATCACGGCGGGTTATGGCTGGACAAGCACCGGCTACATCGGCGCGGCGACCGCCCTGGTCGGCCTGGGCCTCTACCTCATCGCCCGCCGCATGAAAGGCGGCCACTGAAACGCCAACGGTGGGAGGGGGCTTGCTCCCGAGAGCAGTGGGTCAGTCAACACACTAACGGCTGACCCCGCCTTCCTCAATCATCATGCAACAACCCCGACCCATACTCCCCATAACTGCTCCCCAGCCCACTGCCGCCAAAATTCATCTTGGCGGCTTTGCTCGGGCTGTGGTCGCCAAACGCCTGGCATCCGCCCGAGAAACACGGGTCGCTACTCACGCCGGACGACCCTGACGAACACGCGCTCAACAGCAACGTGCCTGCAACCATCACGATTTTGACGAGGTTCGAGATCATGTTTTCAGTTCCCTGTGGGCTGGAGGCGCGTGGGTCCTCTCTTGAAGAGGATCGTAGACTTCAAAGGCACGGGGAATGATGAAATTTCACTGCGCGACAGCAGGGGTTCAGGTTGCCGCCTTCGCTATCTAGCCGCCAAGCGTTGAAGGGGAAGTGTTGCTCAGTCGCTGAAGTTCAAGCTGCCTGGCCGCACTGGCCTCGAGGTTGGCGCGCTCTTGGTCCAGATACTGATAAATGCTTTGGAGGTTGGCGATTTTCTGCTGGATCTGCGCCATCTTCTTTTCAATCAACTTGGCGCCGTCAGCACAATCGATCAGCTGGTTGCGCTGCGCATCGAGAATCTCGCCTATTTCCCCGAGGGAAAACCCCATGCTTTGCGCACGCTGGATAAAGTCCAGGTCCTGCAGGGTTTGCTCGGTATAAATACGATAATTGTTGGTTCGCCGTTGCGCTGAGATCAAGCCGATCTGTTCGTAGTAACGCAGCGTATGGCGGCTGGCACCGCTGCGCGCCTCAAGTTCGCCTATTTTCATGAAAACAACACTTGACTGTAGAGTTGGGTCGACAGTTTACGCTTGATTTCTCACCTGACCCAAGGAACATAGAAATGAGCGTGGAGTGCTTCGTCACAGGGGGTACCGGCTTCATCGGCCAACATCTGGTGGCGCACCTGAGTGCAAAAGGTCACACCGTACAGGTGTTGATGCGCCGGCCAGAGCGTCTTGCCGCACTGCGCGAACAAGTCGACCAATTGGGAGGGAACGCGTCCCGGGTATTGGCCGTGGCTGGCGACCTGGAGCAGGACAACCTCGGGCTGAGCCTTGCCGACCGCGAAAGGCTGAGGCAAGCCCGCGTGGTATTTCACCTGGGCGCCCACTTTGCCTGGGGGCTCTCGTTGGAGCATTCACGTGCGGTGAATGTGGAAGGCGCCAAGCGCGTGGCGCTATTGGCGGCGGAGCAAAAAAGCCGGTTAGTGATGATCGGCGGCTTCATGCTGAAAAACCATGAACACCTGCAACGCATAGGCATTGATCCTCATCATCCCGAGCTGACCCATTGGCCCGCCCTCTACCGGCGCGTCGGCGCTTACGAGGGGAGCAAGCTGGAGGCACACTTTGCGACCCTGGAGTTGATGTCCGCCAAGGGCGCAGACGTGACCGTCGTCCATCCCGCCACGGTGTGTGGCCACAGCCGCACCGGTCATATCCTCGAAGGTCAGCCACTGATGGAGCTGATACGAAGCCTTATGCAGGGAAAGCTGACCGCCGTGCCCGGCACCGCCGAACACTGGCTGCCGCTGGTCACCGTGGATTATCTGGTCGAGTTGGTGGTGGCCAGTGCTTTTGACCCGGCCATGAAAGGCCAGGAACTGCTGGCACTGGATGCCCAGACGCCCAACTTGCGCGAACTTCTGGCACAGGTGGCACAAGCCATCAGCTTGAAGCCTCCCAGGCATCACATTCCGCTGCGATTGCTGAAATGGCTGCTGAAGATTCCTCCCGTCGCGCGTTTTTTGAATACCAGTGTGGAGGCTTTGGACTTCATTCAGACCACGCGTTTTGATACGGCGGCGGTGGAGGAGTTTGCAGGCAGGCATGGGATAGCCAAACCGGATGTAGGTGCGGCTTTGCGGCGTACGGCGGTGTTCGTCAAGTCGCAGGGCATAGCCATGGGCGAGTTTCGCTGACTTATTTGTGGGCATCCGGAGCTGGTGTTTTCAGTTGAGGCTCAAGGGTCCTTTCTTGAAGAGCCGTAGACCTCAAAGACACAGGAAATAATGAAGGGGCAACACGAGTTCAGGCTGCCGCCTTGCGGTAAGGCGGCGGGAAGAGTTGTCAGGCGTTAGCTTTGCTGGCGGCAGGGGCAGCTTGCTCCTGGGCTCGGTCAACGAGTAACGCGCTCAGGTCGATAAGTTGCTGGATGCCCAAGACGATGGCGCGGTGGGGGTCTTCGAGATCGAAGGCCAGGGTGGTGGCCATTTGGTTGGCGGATTCCAGGTTTTCGGAGGCGTTGGCCAGGAGGGTCTCGGTGTCGATGTTGGGGCTGACGAGGAATAGGTTGCCGGGTGGTTGATCGGTGGGGGTTGCGTCGTCGGAAGCCGGCAAATAATGATGAATCGCTCGTTGAGCCGCTGCATGAAGCTTGGCGTCATTGGGTGCAGCGTTTGAAGCATACGGCGGATTAGGCGTGACCTTGTACATGGCGAAGCTCCTTAACTATTCAGGAACTGCCAAACTCACTTCCACATGAGGGTGGCAGCTGTACGCAGGTGTGGAAGACCAGGGCTAAGGACCCGGCGCACCGAAGTGCCCCGCGCGCAGCCGCCGAAACACATGATACAGACGTAAAAAAACGCCGACAGGTGTTTATGACGATTGCGTCTTAGCTTGGTACGGACTTCCACATCCGGCCGCTGGATTGGCAGCGGCCGGAAAAGGTTAGCTATGGGGGTCTGAGGGGCAAGCTGAGAAAATTGTGGGATATTTCCTGGGGAGCTGCTGGTTGCCGTCTTTAAATATCCCCCTTGGAACTGTTGAGGCATAATGCCATCTGAGGCGGCTAAAAAAGGCATTTGTCAGCAGTCCTACTAAGGTACCTTTTCAAGATTGCCGCGATACAATCATCGCCTTTGAAATGAAAAATCGATCGTGCAGGTGTGTAGAGATGGCTGAGACCCAAATCGAGTGGACCGATTCCACATGGAACCCTGTCGCGGGCTGTTCAATTATCAGCGATGGATGCAAAAACTGTTATGCCATGGAAATGGCAAAACGACTTGAGTCTATGCATGTTGATAAATACTCGGGATTAACCAGACAGATAGGTAAACGTACTGTCTGGAATGGTGTAGTAAAAGAGGATGAAAAGTCTTTAGCCATACCTTATTCCTGGAAAAAACCACGGAAGATTTTTGTTAACTCTATGAGTGACTTGTTCCATGAGCAAGTTAGTGACGAATTTATTTTACGCGTCTGGAATGTAATGCGTGAAACGCCTAGGCATAGTTATCAGATACTAACCAAACGCCCCGATCGCATGCAGAAGATAATTTCAAAAAAAATCAAGACCATTCTTCCAAACGTATGGATCGGAACTAGCGTAGAAAGTTCTGAAGTACTGGATAGAATTGAAAGCTTACGCAAAGTTCCCGCCGCAATTAGATTTATATCATTTGAACCATTGATAAACTCAGTCGCAGGTGTAGACCTACACGGAATTGACTGGGCAATCGTGGGAGGTGAAAGCGGTCGTAACGCCCGCCCGATCAAGGAAGGATGGATTGATGAGATCTACGAACAATGCCTAATTAGCGAAACCGCTTTTTTCTTCAAGCAGTGGGGAGCATGGGGCAAAGACAACACTAAAAGATCCAAGAAAGATAATGGTAGAGAGTATCGTGGGCGAACATGGGATGAAATGCCTATAACAATCATAGACTCTTTGCAGCAAGCCTCATTCAGATAGGGAATTCTAGAGAGCATGGCAGAGAAACGATACGAGTGGCGCAGTGGTGCTATCCTAGATGATCACTCGCGGCAAAAACACAAAATATTGAAAGAGTACTTTTTTCAATATTTAACTGTAAGATGCCAGATACCTCAGCAAACTTTATTTCGCTTAGCTGTTATCGACGGTTTCTCCGGCGGAGGCCGCTACCAATGCGGCGCTGCTGGCTCTCCAGTAATTTTTATAGAAGAACTTAAAAAAGCAATCCATTCTATAAATATAAAACGTGCAGTACAAGGACTTGGACTCGTCTCCATTGAGTGCTTGTTAGTCCTAAATGACGCCGACAAAGATGTAACCGCATTACTTAAAGAAAACTTAGCTCCTTTGCTTGCTGAAATTTCTGAAAACAGCGCCAATCTAAAAATAAAAACCGAATACTTCAGCGAGCCATTTGAACAAGTCTACCCTAAAATAAAAGAGTTACTTTCAAAAAAACGCTACCGAAGCGTATTGTTTAATCTGGACCAGTGTGGGCATAGCCACGTAGACAGAAGGACAATAGTTGACATAACGAGATCCAACCCCTCGGCAGAGATATTCTATACATTTGCAATAGAGGCACTATTAGCATTCCTAAGAAAATCAGAACCACAAATGGTGTTATCTCAGTTATCTTCTGTGGGTTTAGAAGCAAGCGACCTAAAGTCTCTAGAAGGACAGATGAGTAACAAAACCTGGCTGAGCATTGCGGAGCGTTTAGTTTTCCAAGCATTCAAAGAGTGCGCTCCGTATGTAAGCCCATTTTCGATTAATAACCCTACGGGATGGAAATACTGGCTAATACACTTTGCAACTTCATATAAAGCACGCCAAGTGTATAACAACATCCTGCATGACAATAGCAATGCTCAGGCACACTACGGTAGGTCTGGGCTAAAAATGCTTTCTTATGATCCAACAGAAGACGGATCGTTATATCTATTTGCAGAAGCAGATCGAGAGAACGCAAAGAATGAGCTCCAGGAAGACATCCCCAGATTAATTTCGGAGTCCGGAGATGCAATTATCGTCAGCGACTTTTATGCAAGCATCTACAATGAAACTCCTGCACACTCCGACGATGTTCATGCTGCAATAATAGCGAGCTCAGAGATAGAGGTCATTACCCCAGGTGGTGGGGCGAGGAGAAAAGCAAATACGATAACGGCTAATGATATACTCAAATTTAAGAGTCAACGAAGTCTTTTTTCTTTTTCTGCACTACCGACCAAGAAATAATTCATCGTGCCGACCATCGCTCACATGTGATAGCCGACAAAAATGGTAGTTATAGTTAGTTTCTACTTGAAGCAGTCTGCGATCTGGAGTGCTTCAAGCAAAAAAAATAGATATTGCTATGACGTATAGAAATATCATGACCAGATTATGATACAAAACTTTAATTAGTATAGAAAAACTAAAAACCAACTTCCACACACTCAGCTACAACCCGTTAATTTTAAATCGCAACCTACGATAAAAGACATCAATAGCACTCCACCATAGATCGCCGCCATAATTGATCGTACCAAAATATGCCAAAAAACTCTGTCCAACTCTTTAGCCAAATTGGTTAAACCAAAAAACCGTGAATACCCATAACAGAAATGTTGCTTGATAGTATAGAACACGAGAACAATCTGACCAAGTATCAGCCAGGCGTGCTAGATGCTAGACTCGAAATTCGAGGTGAGCAATTTGAGAGAACACTCCAAAAACCTGAAACTAGGCTGAGTATATAGTTATTAGAAACCCTTCGGTCGCTAGCGACTTCCGATGTGCTTCTCACTAGTTTCCAAACTAGCTCAGCCCGAGTGCGACTTCCCTAGAATGTTGGCAGCATCCAACTGACAGGGTATAATCCTGCATATGTTAGGCGCGATCACTTTAAAATGCTCGCTACACTGGCGGCGACACCGCTCGTATCACGTTGGAGCGTGAAAAATAACAATCTCTATCTAAGATGCAACTCTCAGAGTGTTCGGTCACATCATTGGCGAAGCTCCCAACGCATTTTCATTTTGTTCCGCCTGCGCAGCCTCTGCGCCACTTCCATGAGAAACATCTGCCCCCTCCCCCTGAAATTCTCCATAAACAATTAATTACAAATCCTTAAAAAATTAAAATCACTATTCTTTCTGATCATTCGTTTTAATTTTGCCATGTCTTAAAATTTCATCTGAAATAAGACCCAAATCTGAAAACTCGTTCTGAGCTGGAGGTTCGACAGTCAACTTTTTAAGCTCACTCAACTCGAAATTTGACAACATCTTAAATAAACCGGTTTGGGATGCGGCTCGCGATTTTAACAAAGCTGACCGCCCACCGTAACGCTCATAAAACCGTTTTACGTCTTTGAACTCTGGCAGAAACCTTCGATTTTCAAACTTTGCATTTAAGTCACGCAAGATCAAAGACTTTTCGCTATTATCAGTTACAATCGAATCGATACTAAATGGCTTAGAAGGAGCTGCTCTCCTCTTATCTGAGCTTACTTTCGAAAATAGGCCCAACTTGAGCTCTCGCTCAATAACGATATCGGGCACCCCTTCCCGCCTGGCAACTGACTGTAAAACTCGCTGCTTTCCATATTTCAAAAGAAGCAACGAAACCTCTAAATCTAACATCTCGGTAGGCGTCATAGAATTAGTCTATTCCAATAGATTTGAAAAACTCTTGGGAAAATGCGGAGAACTGCCTAGGAACATTTGTTCGAACGTGACTAGTCGACGCAATCGGCGTACGCTCTCGGGCAGCTTTAGCATAAGAACGCGAATATCTTACATGCGTATCATATATATGCCAACCGTGCTTAGATGCCTCGTTGGTTACCTCTCTGACCGAAGCCGCTGTTTCAGGACCATCTGAATAGGAAGATGAATGATTAAAAACAATCCCACATATATCCAAAGCATGATCTGTGTTTTCGGCTTTAAACTCGATAACTGAGTTTGCCAATAATGGCAAACCAATAGTTGCCAAAAATTCTGGTTTCACCGGAACCAAAGCATACCTACTAGCATGGTATGCGGCATCCGTCAAAATAGATTCCGTAGGAGCACAATCAATGATAATCAAATCATAATCGTCTACCACAGTACTCAATGCTTTAGCTAGCTTCCTCTCTTTTCCGGTTGGGTTCTTCAGCGTATTGGACAATTCCAGCCTACTAGGAATCAAGTCCAACATGGTATTCGACCAATAGCCCGCTTGCTTGATGATTACATCACTAATTGTGCATTTAGTCGGACTGGGGGTACTAATGGTTGGCGGTAAATACTGTTCAAATAAATTAACAACTGTTGGCCGCTTTTGATTTAGATGATCAACGTACCCTCTAGCACCCATTAACGCTTGGCTTAAATTTGCTTGCGGGTCGAGGTCTACTGCCAAAATCCTCAAACGTTTTGTATCTGCTGCGTGTGCAAGTTGAGCTGCGAGTGTCGTCTTACCAACACCACCCTTCATATTTATCAGACTTACAGATATAGCTGCCACATTTCGCTCCTTGATATAGCCAACTTAGTTATAGCCACCATTCCTCTCAGCGGCCATTTCACTAGCGCTAGAGTAGTGAATGAATTTTTTTTTTGATACTACATTTTTATAAAAAATGAGTTTTTTTCATACCTACCTCCTAAAGGACCACCAAGCTAAAGTTTCGATCTAAAACGCTCCACCGTACTGCTCGCTACGTTCCTGATAAACTCAACATCCACGCCTTGCTCACTCAGACCAGCCGATGCCCCAGAATACCGCTTCACCGCAAATCCTGTCTCGCCGCTTCTCCGTCGCCCCCATGATGGATTGGACCGACCGACACTGTCGTTACTTCCTGCGCCTGCTCTCCAAGCACGCCCTGCTTTACACCGAGATGGTCACCACCGGGGCGATCCTCCACGGCGATCATGAGCGCTTCCTGCGTCACGACGAAGCCGAGCATCCGCTTGCCCTCCAGTTGGGCGGCAGCGTCCCGGCCGACCTGGCGGCGTGTGCGCGCATGGCTGAGGCGGCCGGTTACGATGAGGTGAATTTGAATGTCGGCTGCCCCAGCGACCGCGTTCAGAACAACATGATTGGCGCGATCCTGATGGCGCATCCGGCGTTGGTGGCCGAGTGTGTGAAGGCGATGCGCGATGCGGTGTCGATTCCGGTGACGGTGAAGCATCGTATCGGGATCAATGGGCGCGACAGTTATGCCCAGTTGTGTGATTTCGTCGGGACGGTGAGGGATGCGGGCTGCACCAGTTTTACGGTGCATGCGCGGATTGCGATTCTGGAGGGGTTGTCGCCCAAGGAGAACCGCGATATTCCGCCGTTGCGCTATGACGTGGCGGCGCAGTTGAAGCGGGACTTCCCGGAGCTGGAGATCAATCTCAACGGCGGCATCAAGACACTGGAGCAGTGCCGGGAGCATTTACAGACGTTTGATGGGGTGATGCTTGGGCGCGAGGCCTATCACAATCCGTATTTGCTGGCCGAGGTGGATCAGCAATTGTTTGGCAGTGAAGCGCCGGTGATCAGCCGGGCCGAGGCGCTGGCGCAGTTGCGGCCTTATATTGCTGAGCATTTGGCCAGTGGCGGCACGATGCATCATATTACGCGGCATGTGCTGGGGTTGGGCACCGGGTTCCCGGGGGCGCGCAAGTTCAGGCAGTTGTTGTCAGTGGATATTCATAAGGCGGCTGACCCGCTGGCTTTGTTGGATCAGGCTGGGGAGTTGCTGGAAGGGCGGTGAGTGTCAGTTGGGGATTGGGTGGTTGAGCTGCCGCTATCGGGAGCAAGCCCCCTCCCACACTGTGCAAGGGCTCGGCTTCAGCTGCGGGCCCTTGCTATAGCGCTAAATTTTTACGGCACTGTTCCGTTTGGTACAGTTATCCATTTTCCGGTATTGCGGTCATATCGCTTCCAATCACTCTCCGTTCTAAGTTTTCGATATAGCGTATTGAATGTCGTACCGCCCAGAATTTGGACTTGAACTTCACCGCCTGCGGTTTTGCAGTTAACCAGCCCTAGAATGGGCGAGTCTGGATTCACTTGGAGTGCATACACCGCTTCTCCAAAGGTTCCGGTGGTGGCGTAGTCCAGTGCAAAACTTACAAACTGGCTTTGCGGGGTGTCGCTCGATTGCAGTGCGAGCAGTCGCATTGTCGTGTAGGTGGCACTGCTAAAACCCGGCTGGTGCAGGTCCGGCCCGTCGACCGCCCAATACTCTTTGGGCGTCCCCCCTCGCTTAACGAACTTCTCCAGGTCATTCTGGGCCTTGGCGTAGATCACGCCCTCCTTGAGCTTCTGGACATGCCAATTGTTGGTGTCTGCGTTTTCATACGCGCGATACACCCAGGTGGCAGGCGCCGTCACTCTGGAATCGGTGATCTTGCCTCCGTAGGTCGAGGTCAGTTCATTTTCCTTTTCAAGGGTGCGGCTCCCTATCGGTTTACCGGCCTTGGCAGTGTCGATGATTGCGCGCATTTCCTGGGTATCGTAACAACCGGCACTGAGTGCCTGCTGCACCGTTACCTCGGCAAATGCTGCGGTGGAACATATAAAACCCATGGCAGCGAATAGCGTTGATATATTCCGTTTCATTACATCTCTCCTTTGTTTCGCAACTAACTAACAAACAGGTTTAATGAACAGGCACACGCACTTCGCCGCTGACGGTGATGTCACAAGAGTTTTTATCGGCTTACTTTGGCGTTTGCCAGTCAGGTATAGCACAGGTAGAAACAGCAACAATCAACGTCAATAAAAATAAAGTTTTCACAACTTCAAAACATGCATATTCCCCATAGCAATAGCTTAATGACAAGGGAGCGGGTCACATAAAATCCAGTTGAACCTCCCCTCGATTTTGCCCTCCTATTGAGCAGCAGAGCCGAGGATTCAAACGGCTGTTTTCAGGTTATCGCCCTCGCAAACGCTCGAACGCGTTTGCGCCCTTGAGCGCCTGCCGGTGCTCGGGTAATGTCATCAGACCCATAGGACAGAGCACGCCCATGACTTCCAAGCTGGAACAACTCAAGCAATTCACCACTGTCGTTGCCGATACCGGCGATTTTTCGGCGCTCGCCAAGCTCAAGCCACAAGACGCCACCACCAACCCTTCCCTGCTGCTCAAGGCCGCGTCGATTCCAGGCTATGCCAAGCTGCTGGACGAATGCGTAAAGGACTGCAATGGCGATGTGGGCCTGGCCAGCGACCGTTTTGCGGTAGCAGTGGGTCAAGAGATCCTCAAAGTCGTGCCGGGCCGTATTTCCACCGAGGTGGATGCCCGCCTGTCGTTCGACGAAGACGCCATTCTCAAGCGTGCGCACCGTCTGATCGACCTGTATGAAAAAGCCGGTGTTGGTCGTGACCGTGTACTGATCAAGATCGCCTCCACCTGGGAAGGCATCCGCGCGGCGGAGAAGCTGGAAAAAGAAGGCATCCAGACCAACCTGACCCTGCTGTTCTCCTTCGCCCAGGCCGTGGCCTGTGCCGAAGCCGGGGTATTCCTGATTTCACCGTTCGTGGGCCGTATCTACGACTGGTACAAGAAGGCCACCGGCAACGAATACACCGGCGCGGATGATCCGGGCGTACAGTCGGTGACGCGCATCTACAACTACTACAAGGCAAATGGCTACAAGACGGTAGTGATGGGTGCGAGCTTCCGTAACCTGAGCCAGATCGAGGAGTTGGCGGGGTGTGATCGCCTGACCATCAGCCCGGATCTGCTGGAGAAGCTGGCGGCCGATACTGGCAAGCTTGCGCGCAAGCTGTCTCCGGGGCACGCCGGTGAGGCACGTATCCATATGGACGAAAAGGCGTTCCGCTGGGCATCCAACGAAGACGCGATGGCGACTGAGAAGCTGGCGGAAGGTATTCGCCAGTTTGCTCGCGACCAAGAGAAGCTGGAAGCCTTGTTGACTGCCAAACTGTAAAAGCGGGCAGTAGCGAAAAGGGCGGCACCTGTGAGGGTGCCGCCCTTTTTTATGTTCGCCAATCTCAAACCGACCTCAGTCCAACGGTGGGAGGGGGCTTGCTTCCGATGGCGGTGGGTCAGTTATGAATTCAGTGACTGACACACTGCAATCGGGAGCAAGCCCCCTCCCACACTTGGATAGGGTTTCAACTGGCGATCAGTGACGTTCGAGGGCGTTGACGAGGTCGTGGAAGGCTTCGCGGTTGGACTCGTTCAAGCCCATCAGGATCTTGTGCGCTTCGAGCACCTTGACCCGTACGATTTCTTCGGACTGGTCTTGCGAAGGCAGGTCGGTCAGGCACTCAGGGCATGGGATCGGGCGGTCAACGATGTTGAACACCTGGTCGAAGCCCATGGACTGCAGCAGACGGGTGATGTCTTCGTGGGTGGTGACCACCGTCGGCAACAGGCCGACCTTCTGCCGAGACAGAATGGACAACTTGGCCAACAGGCCCAGGGTGGTGCTATCGATGCTGCGGGTTTCGGTCAGATCGATCACGATCGCCGAGAAGTTCAGCGCTGTGAAGATCCGCTCAATCGTCGCATCCAGCGCCGAACACAAGGTCAGGCGCACTTCACCGACAAATTTCAGGACGAATGTCCCGTCTTGCTCGGCGAATTGGATTCTTCCGGTACTCATCAAAGATTCCTGCTCAACACCAATAGGGCGATATCATCCGGCATCTCCCCTAGCGTGGCCAATCCAAACACTTGCCGCAGGCCATCCAGGCTGCCGCCCGCCGACTTGACCTTTTGGGGCAAGGCGGCTTCTTTCTCCTTGAGTGTAGGCTCTGGAAGAAGGTCCAGGATACCGTCGGACATCAGCGTGAGGCTGAAGGTCGGCGGCAGTTCCAGGATGTGGTCTTCGTAGGTGGCTTCATTGAACAGGCCTACGGGCAGACCACGCCCTTCCAGGTAACGCACACTGTCGGGAGTGTATAAAACAGGCATCGGCAGGTGACCGCCAATACTGTAGGTCAGAAGACCGGTTTCTTCGTCAATCACGCCGCCGACCATCGTCACGTGCTTGCCCAGCTTGCAGCTGATCAGGCCTCGGTTGATGTGGCCCAGCACCTCGGAGGGGGTGAACTCCGGCAAGGTGCCATTGCGCTTGGATTCAAACAACAACCGCGTGGTCATGAACTTCAACAACACGGTGACAAACGCCGAAGAAGCGCCATGGCCGGATACGTCGGCCAGGTAGAACGCCACACGTCGCTCATCCACGCGGAAGTAGTCGACAAAATCACCCGACAGGTACAACGACGGGATGATCTGGTGGGCGAACTTGAACTCGTCGATGGTCCACGGGCTGACCGGCAGCATGTTCATCTGCACCTGGCGACCGGCGTTCTGGTCTTCCTGAAGCAGGTTGAGGCTGGCCTCGAGCTCGCGGTTGGCGGTTTCGAGCTTTTCGCGGTAGCGCTGGTTCTCGACGAGCAGGCGGGCACGGTCCAGCGCGCGGCGCACCGAGTGCTCCAGCACGGCGAGGTCTTCCAGGGGCTTGATCAGGTAATCGGCGGCGCCCAGGCGCAGGGCCTCCACGGCATCGTTCATCACGCCGGCACCGGACACGACAATCACCGGCGTCTGCGGCGCAAGCTCGGTCACCTGGCGGATCAGCTCAAGGCCACCCATCTGGGGCATGCGCAGGTCGCAGATCACGAGGTCGGGCTTGTCGCGCTCGAACACCTGGAGACCCTGTTGGCCGTTACCGGCCTGCAGGACGCTGAAGCCACTGTCTTCCAAATAGGCCGCGAGGCTCGCGCGCACTACTTCGTCGTCATCGATTATCAGCAGCGTGGCACTGGTTTTTTGCATGTGGGCAAACGGCGCCAGAATTAGGTTGGCGTAGGTGGCTCGACAATGGCCGAGCTCACGTACTGGATTCGCTTTCTAGCCTCTCTGTCCTACAAAGCATAGGCAATTAGCCCACGCACAACTGTAATGCAGAGGTGCCCTTCTAAGGCGCAGACGGTACTCCCATCCGTCAGGGGTTTCAAGCTCATGCCGATGGTCGCCGGGCGTCTTTACACCGCAAATCACCGGGAGTTATAAGAACAGCCAACACCACAACACAAAGTAAGGATGGAACCCATGAGCGAACACGAGCGCGACTACGCCGAAAAACGCGATTTCATCCGCATGCGGGTGGATGCCGATGTGTCGTTGATCCACGCCGGGCAGGAGATTGCCGGGGTATGCCTGGACCTTTCCAGCTCCGGCATGCAGGTGCAGGCCCCTCGCCAGTTCAACGTGGGTGACCAACTGACCGTGCGCATCGATTCAGAGCACGCTGCTCTCAAGGGGCTAGAGGCGGACACCGAGGTGGTATGGACCAAGGCCATGGGGGAAGAGCAGCATTTGGGCCTCAGAATCTTGAAAATGCGCTGAATACCGCTCATAAAAAAGGCGACCACTGAGGGTCGCCTTTTTCCATTTCAAAATGTCACGACTTAAAAGTCGTCGACGACCTTGCCGTCCTTGACCTTGAACTCGCGGTTCTGCAGGTAAGCGTTACGGATGAAGGTGTATTTGTCGCCGGTGATCAACTTCTCGCTGTCGAGCAAGCTGGCACGGGTATCAACCACGTTCAGGCCGAAGGTGCTGTTGCGCCAGCCGATATCGTTCATGTAGCGATACGGTTGGGTGTAAGTGTCCACGTACTTGGAGGGCGCATCACGCAAGGTGCTCGGGCCCAGCAACGGCAGCATCACGTAAGGGCCGCTGCCCACACCCCAGTAGCCGAGGGTCTGGCCGAAGTCTTCGTCGTTGCGGTGCAGCCCCATTTTGGTGCCGACATCAATAAAGCCCAGCACGCCGAACGTGGTGTTCACCAGCAGGCGCGCGGTGTCGACGCCGGCCGCATGCGGTTTGAGCTGCAACACGTCGTTGGCAAAGTTGCCCACGTCGCCGATGTTGCGGAAGAAGTTATGGACGCCCGTCTGCACAAACTGCGGGGTGACAAACTGATAACCCTGGGCCAATGGCTTGAGCGCGTAGGTATCAACGGTGTCGTTGAAGGTGAAGATTGGGCGGTTGACGCTTTCCCATGGATCGTCTTCGGACGCAGCTTGGGCGGCGAACGGGGCCATTAAAATAGTGGCACACACAGATAGCTGAGCGAAATATTGGCTCCAGCGCATAGCTTTGGCTCCTTGAATAGTCTGTCATGGGCGCTATGCCCTGAAGAAGATCGTCAGTATATGACGGAAGTATCAATTTAGGCAGCTAGTAGGAAATGTCATATGGAAAACGAACAAAATTCCTACAATCGCTTGTCAGTGTCATCTGCTTGTCATCGCGCCTCGCTAGCGTCACAGCTATTTCAGGGATGTCGAAATGCCTCACGCCGAAATTGCCGTCGCCAGCGCCCCCGCCTTGACTGCTGTCCTATTCGGCCTGAGTGGCTGCCTGGTGGATTTCGGTTCCCAGGCACGCACCGATTCGTCCTCTCCCGACTCCCAGGCCACCCCGGGCGCCCTGAAGATCCTGCGCAGCCTCAAGGATCAGGGCGTGCCTTGCGCCTGGTTGGATGAGCTGCCCCCGGCAGTGACTCAGCCACTGGCTTCCGGATTGCCCAGTTGGTTGAAGGCAACACCTCCCTCCTCCATCCGCTGGCCTGCGCCGCATGCGTGCTGGCAAGCCTTGATGGAACTCAACATCGAACGCCTGGACGGCTGCGTGCTGGTCAGCGGTGAACCACGCCTGCTGCAATCGGGGCTCAATGCCGGGCTGTGGACCATTGGCTTGGCCTCCTGTGGCTCACTCTGCGGCTTGGCGCCCGAGCCATGGCAGGCTCTTACCGAGCAACAGCGCGAGCACAAACGCGCCAAAGCCACGGTAGCGCTGTATGGGCTGGGCGTGCACTCGGTGATCGATCACCTGGGCGAACTCGGCACTTGCCTGGCAGACATCAGCCGGCGCCGGCTCAAAGGCGAAAAGCCCTGATCGAGATCATGCACAGTCGGCGCCGGTGGATTAATCTACAGGTCAGCCCGTAGACCTTTCTCGGCGTGCCGCGGTCTATGCCAGTGCCTATCGATAAAAGGAAAAATGTCATGCCTGATCGCAAAAAACTGGAAGAACAGGTCGAAATCCTGCGCGGGCAACTGGAACAGGAACCGCCGCTGTCGCTGGAAAAACGTGAAGCACTGGAAGAGCTGATTGCCCGGTTCGAAGTGCAACTTGAATTGGAACCGGCGACTCAGACCCCCAGCATTGCTGACGATGTAAACCGGGCGTTGGAGGGTTTTGAACTGGATCATCCAGGCATTGCCGGGACACTGCGCAATATCGTGATCACCTTGGGCAACATCGGGATCTGATCTCCCCGCCAGCCAAGCGTAGATCCAATGTGAGAGGGGCAAACTCCTCTCTCACACTTGAAACCTGGGTACAGGCTACTGACGAGCCAGGCGCACGTTCTGGAACGTCACATTCTCAGTGCTGCGATACGGGTTGATATCCAACCCGCCACGGCGCACATACCGCGCATACACCGTCAATTTCTCCGGCTTGAGCAGACGCTGCAGGTCCAGGAAGATGCGTTCCACACACTGCTCATGGAAGTCCGAGTGCTGGCGAAAGCTCACGATATATTCCAGCAGGCTGGCGTGATCCAGCGCCGAACCCCGGTACTCCACCACTACGCTGCCCCAATCGGGCTGGCTGGTGACCGGGCAATTGGATTTGAGCAAGTGGCTGTGCACGCTCTCTTCGACGATGCGCGAATCGTCGCAGCGCAGCAATTCGGGGCGCGGATGCTCGTAGTTGCTGACACTGATATCCAAGCCGTCGATACACACGCCCGGTAAGGCCATCACGCCCTCGGCCTCTATCTCGGCCAGGCTGCGGATGCGTACCGTCACCGGCTTGCCGGCGGCGGCGCTGAGGTCGTCGCGCAGCGTCGCTTCCAGGCCCTGGATGTCGGCAAAGGCGGTCTGGTTCAGCGAGTTGAGGTACAGCTTGAAAGACTTGGACTCGATGATGTTCGGCGAGTCGGCCGGGATGCTGAACTCACCGATGGCCACCACCGGCTTGCCCGACGGCAACAGCCAGGACAATTCGAAGCAGTTCCAGAAATCCACGCCCTTGTAAGGCAGGGTCTCGGCACTCAGGCCAAGCTCGGCCCATTTGGCGGCACGAGGGATCGGAAACAGCAACGACGGCGTGTAAGTGGAGATGTATTCACTGGACTTGCCCAGCGGCGAATGTTCGGCTGCGGGATGCATGGCGGAAACCTGGCTAAATAAACCGCGCCAGTCTATCAGCCTTTGCTCCCGCGCCTAAAC
The DNA here is from genome assembly GCF_022836895.1 of Pseudomonas palleroniana. NCBI lineage: Bacteria > Pseudomonadati > Pseudomonadota > Gammaproteobacteria > Pseudomonadales > Pseudomonadaceae > Pseudomonas > Pseudomonas palleroniana. The sequence goes on from NZ_CP092411.1 coordinate 5,009,631, forward strand.
GGCACCGGATCAATCGACGTTGAGCTTGCCGACCATACCCGCCTGGTAGTGCCCGGGAAGGTTGCACGCAAACTCCAGGCCGGTGGATTTACTGAACGTCCAAGTCAATTCGGCGGTTTTACCCGGCTCGACCAGCACGCTGTTGGGATCATCATGCTGCATGCCGGCCCCGTCACCATGCCCCATGGCACTGTGGTCCATCTTGCCCATGCCGGTAGCGGTGAGCATGCCGCTGGCCTGCATCTGTAACATTTCCTCCTGGTGCTCGGCATGCATCGCCGCATCGCCCAGGTTGAACTCGTGGAGCAACTGGCCTTTGTTGACGAGCACAAAACGCACCGTCTCACCGGCTTTTACGTCCAGTGACTTGGGCGCAAACGAAATGTCCTGCAGGACCACTTCCACGGTGCGCGTGGCTTTGCTCGCCGGCGCCGGCTGGCCAAATGCGAAGGTGTGGGCTGCATCGGCAGCCGCATCGAAACTTAACGCCAACAAGCAACCCGCCAGGATCAGGGGTGTACGCAACGCCATGGTTCTTCTCCAAAAATGTGTGACTCGCTTGACCCGCACTTTAAGATTACGCCGCTGCCAGCTACCTGACTGCTAGATTACAACTTTGTCAGGTTGCGCCCTTCCCCCGGCGCCCACGGTATAAAGCCCGTCGAGCCCCGTTGCCAAGAGCTGCCCATGAAACTGCTGATCGTCGAAGACCAACCCAAGACCGGCCAATACCTGCGCCAGGGCCTAGCCGAAGCTGGGTTTACCACCGAGTTGGTGGCTGACGGCACCACGGGCCAGCACCTGGCACTGACCGGTGACTACGACTTGCTGATCCTCGATGTGATGCTGCCGGGCCGCGACGGCTGGCAGATCCTGCAAGCGGTGCGCAGCGCCGGCCTGGAGCTCCCGGTGTTGTTCCTGACCGCCCGCGATGCCGTGGAAGACCGCGTGCACGGCCTGGAACTGGGGGCCGACGACTATCTGGTCAAACCTTTTGCGTTTTCCGAACTGCTGGCCCGCGTACGCAGCCTGTTGCGCCGTGGCAGCAGCACCCCGCAGGAAACGGCACTGCAACTGGCTGACCTGCGTCTGGACTTGATCCGCCGCCGTGTCGAACGGGACGGCCAGCGTATCGACCTGACCGCCAAGGAATTCGCCCTGCTCGAACTGTTACTGCGGCGCCAGGGCGAAGTGCTGCCCAAGACCTTGATCGCCTCCCAAGTGTGGGACATGAACTTCGACAGCGATACCAACATCATCGAAGTGGCCATCCGCCGGCTGCGCCTGAAAGTCGACGATCACTACGCCAACAAACTGATCCACACCGTGCGCGGCATGGGTTATGTGCTGGAGGAACGCGCCAATTGATCAAGCGTTTATCCCTGGCCAGCCGCCTGGCACTGTTGTTTGCCGCCTGCACGGCGGTGGTTTCGTTGCTGGCCGGCGTGCTATTCAACCGTGCCAGCGAAGCGCACTTTCTTGAGCTGGACCAACAACAGCTCGACAACAAGCTGCTGGCCTTGCGTGCGACCTTGCAGGGTGTCGACTCGCCGCAGTCGTTCGCCCAACGCGAAGCACAACTGCGCGCCGAACTCCTTCACCAGCAGGACCTGACGCTGCGCATCAGCGCCGGCGGCCAGCGCTGGCTGGACAACGCGCCCAGCATTAGCCTGCCCGAGGCCCCCGGCCTGCACAGCCTGCAAAGTGCCGGCACCGAGTACCGGGTGTATAACGCGCCCCTGAGAGCAGGCCAGCCCGACTCGCCGCAACTGACCCTGATACTCGACATCACCCACCACCAGCACTTCCTGCAACGCATGCAACACCTGATCTGGCTCACCGTCGGGCTATCAGCCCTGGCTACCGCCCTGCTCGGCGCCTGGGCGGCACGCAGTGGGTTACGGCCATTGCGGCGCATGGGGGAAGTGGCCGCCGGCGTGTCCGCGCACTCACTGACCCAGCGGCTGCCCCAGGAACAAATGCCGGTGGAACTGGCCGAACTGGCGCAGGCTTTCAACGCCATGCTTGGCCGCCTGGATGATGCCTTCCAACGCCTGTCGGCGTTCTCCGCCGACATCGCCCATGAACTGCGCACGCCTCTGTCCAACCTGTTGACCCAGACCCAGGTCATCCTTACCCAACCGCGCCCGCTCGAGGACTATCGGGAGGCCCTGCACAGCAATCTGGAGGAGCTGCAATGGATGGCGCAGTTGGTGAATGACATGTTGTACCTGGCCAAGGCGGATCACGGTTTGCTGGTACCCAAGCGGGAAGCGCTGGCGTTGGCGGATGAAGTGGATGCGTTACTGGAGTTCTTCACCTTGCTGGCCGAAGACGCACAGATCAGCCTGGTTCGCGAGGGGACTGCCCAGACGACGGGCGATCGCGGGATGTTGCGCCGGGCACTGTCGAACCTGCTGGATAACGCGCTGCGCTTTACGCCTGCGGGGGGCGAAGTGCGTGTGCGTCTGCAGAACGGGGTGAGGCTTTGCGTGGAAAACACCGGTAAAGGTATTCCAGAAGCACTGTTGCCGAAGTTGTTTGATCGGTTCTATCGGGCCGACCCGGCGCGCCGTGAAGGCAGTAGCGAGCATGCGGGGCTGGGACTGGCGATTACCCAGTCGATTGTGCGGGCGCATGGGGGGGAGGATTTTCTGTGAGTCCGAGGCGGGATGGACGCGGTTTGTGATTGAGTTGCCCGCCGGGATTTGATGCAAGATGGGCCGGCGCTATCGGGAGCAAGCCCCGTCCCACATTTTGAATTGTGAATACATCCAAATGTGGGAGAGGGGGCTTGCTCCCGATAGCGGTCTCGAACCCTACGAATATCTCAGCGCATGCGCCGGTTCGATCTTCGCCGCCCGATAAGCCGGGTACAACGTCGCCAAAAAGCTCAGCACAAACCCGGCCGTGCAAATCAGCAACACATCGCCGCCCTGCAGTTCCGAGGGCAGGTTGCTGACAAAATACACATCCGAGCTGAAGATATGCTGCCCGGTCACCCGCTCCAGCCAGCCCACCAGTTCACTCACGTTCAATGCCGCGATCACGCCGAGCACGCCACCGATCAAGGTGCCGACGATGCCGATCACCGTGCCCTGCACCATGAAGATCGCCATGATCTGGCGCGGCGTGGCACCGATGGTGCGCAGGATCGCGATATCCGCGCCCTTGTCGTTCACGACCATGATCAGGGTGGCGATGATGTTGAACGCAGCGACGGCGACGATCATCAGCAACAGCAGGCCGATCATGGTCTTTTCCATCTTCATCGCGCTGAACAGGCTGCCCTGGGTGTGGGTCCAGTCATCGGCCTTGTAGGCGGCGCCCAGGCTGGCGGCGATATCCGCCGAGACCTTGGGCGCTGCGTACAGGTCTTTCACCGCCAGGCGCACGCTTTGCACCTGGTTCGGCTGCCAATGCTGTATCTCTGCCGCGTCAGCCATGTGGATCAAGGCCATGGAGCCATCCAGCTCGGCGCCGACCTTGAAGATACCGACCACGTTCAAACGCTGCATGCGCGGCGTGATGCCCCCCGGTGCAGTGCTGACTTCCGGCACGATCAGGGTCAGCTTGTCACCCACGTTCAGGCGAAAGCGCCGTGCGGTGATTTCGCCTACCACCACACCGAACTCGCCTGGCTTGAGGTCATCCAGTTTGCCGCGCACGATGTGCTGGGCCACGATGGATACCTTGCCTTCCTGGGCCGGGTCGACGCCGCTGATCTCGATCGGCTGCATCGCACCTTTGTAGGAGAACATGCCGTCCATCTGCGTGAACGGCACGGCCGCCGTGACTTCAGGGTTCTTCATGGCGGCCGCAGCCACCGGCTGCCAGTCATTGATCGGGTTCACGCCGACGATGGTGGCGTGGGGCACCATGCCGAGGATGCGCGAACTCATTTCGCGCTGGAAGCCGTTCATCACCGACAGCACCACGATCATCGCCAATACGCCCAGGGCGAGACCGATCATCGAGGTCATCGAGATAAACGAAACAAAACGGTTGCGGCGCTTGGCGCGGGTATAGCGCGTGCCGATGAAAATCGATAACGGTCTGAACATTCGCGGGCACCGTTGAAAAAATGGAAAACCCGACGTCCGGCGCCGGGCTTGAAACGGGTCAGATGGCGACCAGATGACCTTCCTGCAAGTGCAACACGCGATCCATCTGGCGGGCCATGCTCATGTCATGGGTGACCACCAGGAACGCGGTGCGCATCTGGGTACTCAGTTCCAGCATCAAGTCCTTGATGCCCTGGGCCGTGTGGGTATCGAGGTTGCCGGTGGGCTCATCCAGCATCACCAGCCCGGGGTTGTTGACCAGGGCACGAGCAATCGCCACGCGCTGGCGTTCACCGCCGGACAGCTCGGCCGGTTTGTGCTCCAGGCGATGCCCCAGGCCGACACGCTCCAGCAGCGCCTTTGCGCGCTGGCGCGCTTCCGGGATGGCGGTCTTGCCGATCAGCAGCGGCATGCACACGTTTTCCAGGGCGGTGAATTCCGGCAACAGGTGGTGGAACTGGTACACAAAACCGAGCGAACGGTTGCGCAGTTGGCCGCGGGCCTTCTCGCCCAGGGCCGACAATTCTTCACCGGCCAGCCAGACGCTGCCCGCCGACGGCGTATCCAGGCCGCCCAACAGGTTGAGCAAGGTACTTTTGCCGGAACCGGAACTGCCGACGATCGCCACGCGCTCGCCAGGATGAAGTTCCAGTTGCAGGTTGGACAGCACCACCACCGACTCCGGGCCTTCCTCGTAGGATTTGCCCAGGTTGCGGCAGCTCAGGATTGCTTTTTCACTCATGCCCGATTCACTCATAACGTAAGGCCTGTGCTGGCTGGGTACGTGCCGCGCGCCAGGCTGGATACAGGGTGGCAAGGAAACTCAAGACCAACGCGGCACCGCCGACCATCAACACGTCCTGGGCCTGAACCTGGGACGGCAGGTAATCGATGAAGTAGACGTCGGCGTTGAGGAACTTGTGGCCGATGACTTTTTCCAGCGCAGCAATGGCGGCGCTGACATTCAGCGCGGCGAGAATGCCGACAGCGGTGCCGATCAACGTGCCGACCACGCCGATCACGGTGCCCTGCACCATGAAGATCGCCATGATCTGCCCCGGCGTGGCGCCGAGGGTACGCAGGATCGCGATGTCACCCTTCTTGTCATTCACCACCATCACCAGCGTGGAAATGATGTTGAACGCCGCCACGGCGACGATCAGCAGCAACAGCAGGCCGATCATGGCTTTTTCCATGCGGATGGCCTGGTAGAGGTTGCCGTGGGTGCGGGTCCAGTCGCGTGCGTAGTACTGGCTGTCGCCCAAGTGCTGGGCGATTTCCCACGACGCGCGCGGGGCATCGAACAAGTCGTTGAACTTCAGCCGCAGCCCCTGCACCTGATCCGGCTGCCAACGGTGCAGGCGGGCCAGGTCGGTGAGGTTGGTCAGGCCGAGGTAGCCGTCGATTTCGCCGGCGCCCACGTGGAAGGTGCCGACCACAGTGAAGCGCTTCATGCGCGGGAACATGCCGGCCGGGGTCACGGTGACTTCCGGCGCGACGAAGGTCAGCTTGTCGCCTACCCCCACACCGAGCTTGGCCGCGGCCTTGTCGCCGATCACGATACCGAAGTTGCCGGGCGCCAGGTCGTCGAGTTTGCCTTGCAGCATGAACTTATCGATGATCGAGACCTTGCGTTCCTCGGCCGGGTCGATGGCATTGAGCAGGATCTTCTGCACCTTGCCGTCGTTGGTCAGCAACCCCTGCATCTGGGTAAAGGGCGCCACGGCCACTACCTTGGGGTTCTGCTTGACCTTGTCGGCCAGGCTTTGCCAGTCGCTGATGGGCGAATCGGCCTCGATGGTCGCGTGGGGCACCATGCCCAGCACGCGGGTGCGCATCTCATGGTCGAAGCCGTTCATGACCGACAGCACCACGATCATCACGACCACGCCCAAGGCGAGCCCGATCATCGAGGTCAAGGAGATGAACGACACAAAATGATTGCGGCGCTTTGCACGGGTATAACGCGTGCCAATGAATACGAAGAGAGGTCTGAACATGTCGGGGCTTGTTCGGAGGAAAAGAAGACGTCCCGGTGGCGGGGTCTGGTAAGCAGCTTTACACTCTGACCATTACCGTTACCTGGGGTTCGCCATGTCGACATTAGATGAAGAAGAGCGCCGCGAATACTACCGTATCGACGACATGATCGCACTCCAAATCAAATGCCTGTCCGCCCCCGAAGCCGCGAGCAAGGAAGTGTTGCAGGATGATTCGCCGCTGTTCAATCTGCTCAGCGAGCTGCACCTCAGTGAATTCGAAGCCCAACACCTGTTACGCCAGCTCAGCGAGAAGGATCGTACCCTCGCCGCGTTCCTGCGCGTGCAGAACAAACGCCTGGACCTGCTCAGCCAGATCATGGCCCGTGGCCTGCTCGATGAGGTCGGCGCACCGCAGCCGGTGATCATTTCCGAAGGGGGCATCGATTTCCAACACCCCACCCCGCTGGCCACCGGCGCTCACCTCGCCGTCAAGCTGGTGCTCATGCCCCAGGCCCTTGGCCTGCTGCTGCGTGCGCGGGTAACCCATTGCGACCTCGAGGGTGGTGGTTTTGACGTGGGCACTGAATTCGAAGCCATGACCGATGCCCAACGCCAATTGCTGGCGCGCTACATCCTGCAGAAACAAGCACAGGAACGCCGCTTGGCGCGGGAAAAGAGCGACGCCCCAGACACCTGATTCATCTTTACCCGGCCAGCAGACCTGGCATTAAGGAGCAATTGTGACCCTGATCTACGGCCATCGCGGTGCCAAAGGCGAAGCACCGGAAAACACCCTGACCAGCTTTCAGGAGTGCCTCAAGCACGGTGTACGCCGTTGCGAACTGGACCTGCACCTGTCCATGGACGGCGAGTTGATGGTCATCCACGACCCGACCCTCAAGCGCACCACCGACCGGCGCGGCAAAGTCGTCGAGTATTCGGCGGCCGACCTTGTGAAGATGGACGCACGCAAAGGCGGCCCGGGCTGGGTCAAGCCGTGCCCGATTCCCCGCCTGGAAGAACTGTTCGAACAGTGCGACTTCGATCACTGGCAACTGGAAGTCAAAAGCGCTTCACGCACCCGCGCCGCCACCACCGTGCTGGCGATTCGGGAAATGGCCGTACGCTTCGGCCTGATGGACAAGGTCACCGTGACCTCGAGCTCGCGGGAAGTGTTGAAGGCGGCGCTGGAACTGACCCCGGACCTGTCACGCGGCCTGGTCGCCGAATATGCCTGGCTCGACCCGCTGAAGATCGCGCAGAACTATGGCTGTGAGATCCTGGCGTTGAACTGGACGTTGTGCACCCCTGAGCGTCTGGAAAAAGCCCAGCGTCAGGGCCTGCACGTGTCCGTGTGGACAGTCAACGAACCTGCGCTGATGCGCAGGCTCGCCGACTTCGGCGTAGATAGCCTGATTACAGACTTTCCCGGTTTGGCCACTGCCACTCTCGAGAATTACTGAAATCGGTCTCCCCGGCCGGCTCAGGCCACCGGCCGGAGCCGCTCAAAAAAGCCGGTTGAGGCCGTCGTAGGCCGCTACCCGATAGGCTTCGGCCATGGTCGGGTAGTTGAAGGTGGTGTTGACGAAATACTTGAGGGTATTTTGCTCACCCGGCTGGTTCATGATGGCCTGGCCGATATGCACGATCTCCGAAGCCTGGTAGCCGAAGCAATGCACGCCGAGGACTTCCAGGGTTTCGCGATGGAACAGGATCTTCAGCATGCCTTGCGGCTCGCCGGCGATCTGCGCACGCGCCATGCTCTTGAAGAACGCCTTGCCCACTTCATAAGGCACCTTGGCCTTGGTCAGTTCGTGCTCGTTCTTGCCGATCGAGCTGATCTCCGGAATGGTGTAGATCCCGGTCGGCACGTCGTTCACATAGCGCCAGCTGCCATTGTCGACGATGCTGCCCGCCGCCGAACGGCCTTGGTCGTGCGCCGCACTGGCCAGGCTTGGCCAACCGATCACGTCACCCGCGCCGTAGATGTTCGGCACGCAGGTGCGGTAATTCTCGTCCACCTCGATCTGGCCACGGCTGTTGACCTTGACCCCGATGTTTTCCATGCCCAGCTTGTCGGTGTTGCCGGTACGGCCGTTGCACCACAACAAGGCGTCGGCCTTGATCTTCTTGCCGGACTTGAGGTGCAGGATCACACCATTGTCCAGACCTTCGACCCGCTCATACTCTTCGTTATGGCGCACGGTGATGTTGTTGTTGCTGAAGTGGTAGCTCAACGCCTGGGAAATTTCCGAGTCGAGGAAGCTCAGCAACTGGTCGCGGTTGTCCACCAATTCCACCAACACGCCCAGGCCGCTGAAGATCGAGGCGTATTCACAGCCGATCACGCCGGCGCCGTAGATGATCAGTTTGCGCGGGGTGTGGCCCAGGCTGAGGATGGTGTCGCTATCGTAGATACGGGCGTGGTTGAAATCGATATCGGCCGGGCGATACGGGCGCGAACCAGTGGCGATGATGATGTGCTTGGCCACCAGCTTCTCGACCACACCATTGGAGCACACCACTTCAACGGTTTGCTCGTCGGCGAAACTGCCGGTGCCGAAGAACAGGTCGACACGGTTACGGGCGTAGTAACCGGTGCGCGACGCCACCTGCTTGGCGATGACTTTCTCGGCACTTTTCAACACGTCCGGGAACGAGAACCAGCGCGGCTCACCAATGGCCCGGAACATCGGGTTGGTGTTGAACTGCATGATCTGGCGCACCGAGTGACGCAAAGCCTTGGACGGGATGGTGCCCAGGTGGGTGCAGTTACCGCCGACCTGGCGACGGCTATCGACCATCGCCACCTTGCGCCCTGCCTTCGCAGCGTTCATCGCCGCACCTTCTCCAGCCGGGCCGGAACCCAGTACCACCACGTCGTAGTTGTAGACAGCCATGCGTACTCCTCAGAACAGGCCAGGCGCACGGTTGGACGCCTGGCTAAATCATGCCGCGGCCAGCGGTCATGAAGGACAATTCGGCTCAAGTGTGTGAACCGGGGCACAGTCTATATAAGGCTCAACGCCGCGCACATTAACCCTTGGTCGCGTCATAGGCCAGTATTGACTTAACGACAGATCCAGGAAATTGCAATAACTGCGACAACCAGTCACTTGACTATCGGTTTTTATTGCCTGGCATGGCTAATACACATATGGTTACAAAACTGTTCAGTGAAGCCTCGCGTAGCGACTTTGCAGCAAGGATGACCAGCGACCAGGGATCACCAATAAGATAGCCAAAATGAGTGCATGACATGTCCACGTCAACGGGCAAAGGCAAAGCGATCTTTCGCGTTGTCAGCGGTAACTTCCTCGAAATGTTCGACTTCATGGTCTACGGCTTCTACGCCACGGCCATTGCCAAGACCTTCTTCCCCACCGACAGCGCCTTCGCGTCCCTGATGCTGTCCCTGGCGACGTTCGGTGCCGGCTTCCTCATGCGCCCGCTGGGTGCGATCTTCCTCGGCGCCTACATTGACCGTCACGGCCGTAAAAAAGGCCTGGTGATCACCCTGGCGCTGATGGCCGCCGGCACCATCCTGATTGCCTGCGTGCCGGGGTATGCCACCCTGGGTGTCGCGGCGCCACTGATCGTACTGCTTGGCCGCCTGCTGCAAGGCTTCTCCGCCGGCGTGGAGCTGGGTGGCGTTTCGGTATACCTGGCGGAAATCGCCACACCGGGCCGCAAGGGCTTTTTCGTCAGTTGGCAGTCCGCCAGCCAACAGGCCGCGGTGGTATTCGCCGGCCTGCTCGGCGTGGGCCTGAACCATTGGCTCAGCCCCGAAGAAATGGGTGACTGGGGCTGGCGCGTGCCGTTCCTGATCGGTTGCCTGATCGTGCCGGTGATCTTTGTGATTCGCCGCTCCCTGGAGGAAACCCCTGAATTCCAGGCCCGTAAACACCGCCCTACCCTGCAGGAAATCGTCCGCTCGATCGGCCAGAACTTCGGCATCGTCATCGCCGGCATGGCATTGGTGGTGATGACCACCGTGTCGTTCTACCTGATCACGGCCTACACACCGACCTTCGGCAAGGCGGAGTTGCACTTGTCGGACTTCGATGCCCTGCTGGTGACCGTGTGCGTGGGGATTTCCAACTTCATCTGGCTGCCGGTAATGGGCGCTGTGTCCGACAAGATCGGGCGTAAACCCCTGCTGATGGGGGCGACGATTCTGGCGATCCTCACGGCGTATCCGGCCCTGTCGTGGCTGGTGGCCAACCCAAGCTTCAGCCATCTACTGATCGTGCTGTTGTGGCTGTCGTTCCTGTACGGTTCGTACAACGGTGCGATGGTAGTGGCGCTCACCGAGATCATGCCGGTCGAGGTGCGTACCACAGGTTTCTCCCTGGCCTACAGCCTGGCGACCGCAACGTTCGGCGGTTTTACCCCTGCGGCCTGTACCTACCTGATCCACGTACTGGACAACAAGGCGGCACCCGGGATCTGGCTCAGTGGCGCGGCCGTGCTGGGGTTGATTGCGACCCTGGTCCTGTTCAAGGGCAACCGGCATGCGCTGCGCACTGCCGAGGCCGCCATCGTTCGCTGAACACTGAACCGCAGACAAAAAAACGCCCCGACATGTCGGGGCGTTTTCATTACGGCTGATGCTTAGCGCGGGAACGCAGGCGGGTTGACCCCAGCCATGTCTTCCATCACGCGAACCACCTGGCAGCTGTAGCCGAACTCGTTGTCGTACCACACGTACAGGACAACGCGGTTGTCCTGGGTGATGGTCGCCTCGGCATCCACCACACCGGCGTGGCGCGAGCCAACGAAGTCGGTGGATACCACTTCCTGCGAATTGACGAAGTCGATCTGCTTATGCAGATCGGAGTGCAGCGCCATATAACGCAGGTACTCGTTCATTTCTTCACGGGTGGCGGCTTTCTCGAGGTTCAGGTTGAGAATGGCCATCGACACGTTTGGCGTTGGAACGCGGATCGCGTTACCGGTCAGCTTGCCGGCCAGCTCAGGCAATGCCTTGGCAGCAGCGGTGGCGGCACCGGTCTCGGTGATCACCATGTTCAACGCGGCGCTACGACCACGGCGATCGCCTTTGTGGAAGTTGTCGATCAGGTTCTGGTCGTTGGTGTACGAGTGAACGGTTTCGACGTGGCCATTGACGATGCCGAACTTGTCATTCACAGCCTTCAGCACCGGCACGATGGCGTTGGTGGTGCAGGAAGCGGCGGACACGATCTTGTCGTCAGCGGTGATTTCGCCGTGGTTGATGCCGTGAACGATGTTCTTCAGCTTGCCCTTGCCAGGCGCGGTCAACACAACGCGGTCGATACCCGGGCAGGCCAGGTGCTGGCCCAGGCCGTCGGCATCACGCCATACGCCGGTGTTGTCCACCAGCAGGGCGTCCTTGATACCGTACTGGGTGTAATCCACCTCGGACGGGTTCTTCGCGTAGATCACCTGGATCAGGTTACCGTTGGCGGTGATGGTGTTGTTTTCTTCGTCGATGACGATGGTGCCATTGAACGGGCCGTGTACCGAGTCGCGACGCAGCAGGCTTGCGCGCTTGGTCAGATCGTTCTCTGCGCCTTTGCGCACAACGATGGCACGCAGGCGCAGGCCATCGCCACCACCGGTTTTCTCGATCAGGATACGCGCCAGCAGGCGGCCGATACGACCGAAGCCGTACAGGACAACGTCGGTGCCTTTACGGGCAGCGGCGTTTTGCTGGCCAATCACCTCGGCCATTTCTTCACGCACGAACTGCTCGGCGCTGCGGCCATTGCCTTCGTTGCGGAATTTATAGGCCAACTTGCCCAGGTCTACCGAGGCCGCGCCGAGCTTGAGCTCGCTCATGGCCTTGAGCAGCGGGAATGTTTCGTGGACGGAGAGTTCGCTGTCGTCGGCGGAGCGATGGCGTGCAAAGCGGTGGGCTTTGAGAATCGCAATGACAGACTGGTTGATCAGGCTGCGGCCATAGATCGAGCTCACCACATTGTTATTGCGGTACAGCTGGCCGATAAGCGGAATCATCGCTTCTGCGAGTGCTTCACGGTCGATCCATTCACCAAGACACTGGTCGGGCTTCTGAGTCACGGGAACCTTCCACATGTAGGGGCAGAAAAAAGGGGCTACATTATGACGCCCGACCGCCCTCGGAGCAATGCGCCAAAGCCAACAAAAAGTGCTTGCCAAAAACCGACACCCCGCTGCAGCCCAGTAAATACGCGGCTTCCAGAAGGCCGCCGGATAGGCGACCCAGGCGACTTGTCCGTAACCCTCCGAAAACCATGCACCGTTTGGCACTACATATTGAGTCAAAACGCAGCTTTGTTTGTCTTAGCCACTACATTTCCTACAAACCGCATTAGGCACAGTCAGCAACTGACAGGCGGCACCTTGGGCCGTTACAATTACCGACTTTGTCGCAACGCTTGGAGCTCAACCTTCCGTGCCCGTTCTGCGTCTACCGCTTCTCCCTGCCGCGGCAGGTAAACAGCACTGGGGCAACCTGCCCGGTGCCGCCCTGAGCCTGGCCATTGCCGAGGCTGCCAGCGCAGCCAAGCGCTTTACCCTGCTGCTCACCGCCGACAGCCAAAGTGCCGAACGGCTGGAGCAGGAGCTGAGCTTCTTCGCCCCCGATTTGCCGGTGCTGCATTTCCCCGACTGGGAAACCCTGCCCTACGACCTGTTCTCGCCGCACCAGGACATCATTTCCCAGCGCATCGCCAGCCTGTATCGCTTGCCGGAGCTGGCCCACGGTGTACTGGTGGTGCCGATCACCACGGCGCTGCACCGCCTGGCGCCGACCAAGTTCCTGCTCGGTAGCAGCCTGGTGCTGGATGTCGGCCAGAAACTCGACGTGGACCAGATGCGCACGCGCCTGGAAGCCAGCGGCTACCGCTGCGTCGACACGGTGTACGAACACGGCGAGTTCGCCGTGCGCGGGGCACTGATCGACCTGTTCCCCATGGGCAGCAAACTGCCGTATCGCATCGACCTGTTCGATGACGAAATCGAGACCCTGCGCACCTTCGACCCGGAAAACCAACGCTCCATCGACAAGGTCGATTCGGTCAAGCTGCTGCCGGCGCGGGAATTCCCCCTGCAAAAGGATGCAGTGACCCGCTTCAAGGCGCGCTTTCGCGAGCGCTTCGACGTGGACTTCCGCCGCTGCCCGATCTTTCAGGACTTGAGCAGTGGGATTACGCCGGCCGGGATCGAGTACTACCTGCCACTGTTCTTCGACGAAACCTCCACCCTGTTCGATTACCTGCCCCAGGACACCCAGGTGTTCTCGCTACCGGGTATCGAACAAGCGGCGGAAAATTTCTGGAACGATGTGCATAACCGCTATGAAGAGCGTCGCGTCGATCCGTCGCGTCCTTTATTGCCGCCCGCCGAATTGTTCCTGCCGGTGGAAGACTGCTTCGCGCGCCTGAAAAGCTGGCCGCGCGTGGTTGCCAGCCAGCAAGACGTGGAAGCCGGCAGCGGCCGCGAGCGCTTCCCCGCGCAAACGCTGCCGGACCTGGCGATTGAAGCCAAGGCCAATCAGCCGTTGGAAGCGCTGTCGAATTTCCTCGGCGATTTCCCCGGCCGCGTGTTGTTTACCGCCGAATCCGCCGGTCGCCGCGAAGTGCTGCTGGAGCTGCTGGAACGCTTGAAGCTGCGCCCGAAAACCGTCGACAACTGGCCGGACTTCGTTGCGGGCAAAGATCGCCTGGCGATCACCATCGCGCCGTTGGACGAGGGCCTGTTGTTGAATGACCCGGCCCTGGCGCTGATCGCCGAAAGCCCGCTGTTCGGCCAACGCGTGATGCAGCGCCGCCGCCGAGAAAAACGTGCCGACGCCAACAACGATGCCGTCATCAAGAACCTCACCGAGCTGCGCGAAGGCGCACCGGTGGTGCATATCGACCATGGCGTAGGTCGCTATCTGGGCCTGCAGACCCTGGAGATTGATAACCAGGCCGCCGAATTCCTCACCATGGAATACGCCGAGGGCGCCAAGCTCTACGTGCCCGTGGCCAACCTGCACCTGATCGCCCGCTACACCGGCAGCGACGACGCCCTGGCGCCGCTGCATCGCCTGGGTTCCGAGACCTGGCAGAAAGCCAAGCGCAAAGCCGCCGAACAGGTGCGCGATGTGGCCGCCGAGTTGCTCGACATCTACGCCCGCCGCGCCGCCCGCGAAGGTTATGCGTTCGCCGACCCGAAAGCCGACTACGCCACCTTCAGCGCCGGCTTCGCCTTCGAAGAAACCCCGGACCAGCAAACCACCATTGAAGCCGTGCGCGCCGACATGCTCGCGCCCAAACCGATGGACCGCCTGGTGTGCGGCGACGTGGGCTTCGGCAAGACCGAAGTGGCCATGCGCGCAGCGTTCATTGCCGTACACGCGGGCAAGCAAGTGGCGATTCTGGTGCCGACCACCCTGCTCGCCCAGCAGCACTACAACAGCTTTCGCGACCGCTTTGCCGACTGGCCGGTGACCGTGGAAGTGATGAGCCGCTTCAAGTCGGCCAAGGAAGTGAGTGCCGCCGTCGCCGATCTCGCCGAAGGCAAGATCGACATCGTGATCGGCACCCACAAGCTGCTGTCGGACGATGTGAAGATCAAGAACCTGGGCCTGGTGATCATCGACGAAGAACACCGCTTTGGGGTGCGCCAGAAGGAACAGCTCAAGGCCCTGCGCAGCGAAGTCGACATCCTGACCCTTACCGCCACGCCGATTCCGCGCACGCTGAACATGGCGGTGTCGGGCATGCGCGACCTGTCGATCATCGCCACGCCGCCGGCGCGCCGCTTGTCGGTGCGCACCTTCGTCATGGAGCAGAACAAAAGCACGGTCAAGGAAGCGCTGCTGCGCGAATTGCTGCGCGGCGGGCAGGTTTATTACCTGCACAACGATGTGAAAACCATCGAGAAATGCGCCGCCGACCTCGCCGAACTGGTGCCGGAAGCCCGTATTGCCATCGGCCACGGCCAGATGCGCGAACGTGAACTCGAACAGGTGATGAGCGACTTCTATCACAAGCGCTTCAACGTACTTATCGCCTCGACCATTATCGAGACCGGCATCGACGTGCCGAGCGCCAACACCATCATCATCGAGCGCGCCGACAAGTTCGGCCTGGCCCAATTGCACCAGTTGCGTGGCCGCGTCGGGCGCAGCCACCACCAAGCCTACGCCTACCTGCTGACGCCTCCACGCCAGCAGATTACCGGGGATGCCGAAAAGCGCCTGGAAGCGATCGCCAACACCCAGGACCTGGGGGCCGGTTTTGTACTGGCCACCAACGACCTGGAAATCCGCGGTGCCGGCGAATTGCTGGGCGACGGCCAAAGCGGACAGATCCAGGCGGTGGGCTTCACCCTGTATATGGAAATGCTGGAACGCGCCGTGAAGGCCATTCGCAAGGGCGAGCAACCGAACCTCGACCAACCCTTGGGTGGCGGTCCGGAAATCAACCTGCGCTTGCCGGCGCTGATCCCCGAGGATTATCTGCCGGATGTGCATGCACGATTGATCCTGTACAAGCGCATTGCCTCGGCCACCGATGAAGAAGGTCTCAAGGACCTGCAGGTGGAAATGATCGACCGCTTCGGCCTGTTGCCTGAACCGACCAAGAACCTGGTGCGCCTGACCTTGCTCAAATTGCAGGCCGAGCAGTTGGGGATCAAGAAGGTCGACGCCGGGCCTCAAGGTGGGCGCATCGAATTTGCAGCGCAAACGCCGGTTGACCCCTTGGTGCTGATCAAGCTGATCCAGGGGCAGCCCAACCGTTACAAGTTCGAAGGGGCTACGCTGTTCAAATTCATGGTCCCGATGGAACGCGCCGAAGAACGCTTTAATACCCTGGAGGCGCTGTTTGAGCGCCTCATCCCGAAATCCGCTTGAAGGACGCCCCCATGCGCCTGCTCCGCACCCTAAGCCTGCTGTTGGTGGTACTCGCACCGGCGGCCTTTGCCGACAGCCCGTATCAGGTGGAAATGATCCTGGTACGCCAGAACGCGGAGCCGGTGATCAACAGCCGCGCCGCACCGGAAAACTGGGATGCCGGTGCCGTTCACTTGGGCAGTGATAAAATCAGCCCGCCGCGCCTGAACAACATCGTCGACAAACTCAATGCGGACAACAGCTACACCGTGCTGGCGCACAAAGCCTGGGAGCAGAACCTTGGCGATCAACCGGTGAAAGTCGCGATCACCGACGGCCAGGAGCAATTCGGCCAGTTCCCTATCGAAGGCGTGCTGAACCTGCAATTGGGCCGTTTCACCGATATCGACGCCGACTTCTGGATCAACCAGTTCGACAGCAATGGCAGCGTGATCGCCAGCGAGCACCTGGCCCAGAAAGACGTGCGCACCAAGAACAACCAGCTCAACTACCTGGATGGCGGCCATCTGGCGCTGCTGATCAAGATCACTTCGCTGACCGCCAAGCCACCCAGCGCACCACCGCCCGACATTCAGGACTGATCCAGCGCCATGCCCCTGACGTCGTCATTGACCAAACCACTGGCCCCTTCGTGGGCCAACCGCTTTAAAGAGCAGAGCTTGGAGCGCGGGCGGCGTTATGCACTGGAAAATCGCGTGCGCATCGTCGAGTCCGGCGACAGCACCATCATCGCCAGTTGTGAAGGCTCCGGCAGCAACGTTTACCGGCAGACCATCTCACTGCGCGAATCGGCCAAGGGCACACTGATTCTGGTGGACAGCCGCTGTACCTGCCCGGTGCACACCAACTGCAAACACATCGCGGCGGTATTGCTCAAGGTTCAGGAAACCCTGGCTTACCCGGCCGCCGCCCAGGACGCCGAGCTGCTGGAAAAGCTCCAGGCCGTACTGGATAACCGCGTGGTGTTGCCGCAAGTGGTGATGGAAGATGTGCCGCCCGTGCCGCGCTTATGGCTGGCCAGTGCCGAATTCAGTGCGTTCGAGCCGCGCAACGGCAAGATGCAGCGCTATATCCAGCACCGTGCGGCGTTGTCGTTCAATTATTTGGGCAACTATGTCAGCGGGCAGAAAAACGCAGACATCATCGTGCGCCAGGAATCCCAGAGCCTGCGTATCAAGCGACATCCCGAGCTGGAACAGCGCTATCGCGAACAACTGCGCCTGCTGGGCTTCAAGATCGCCACGCGGCAGAGCAAAGCCCTGCCGGAAAGCGCCGGCGAACTGTTCGAAATGGTCAATGACAGCGCCTGGCTGAACTTCACCCTCAATGCATCGCCCACCTTGCGCAGCGACGGCTGGGAGCTGCAGATCGATGAAGATTTCGGCTTCGACCTGAGCGCCGTCGATGATTGGTACGCCACGGTCGATGAAGGGCCGGAGCGCGACTGGTTCGACCTGGAGTTGGGGATTATCGTCAACGGTGAGCGCCTGAGCCTGCTGCCGATCCTGTTGAACCTGATGCGCTCCCACACCGAAATTCTCAACCCGGAAAAACTCGCACGGCGCCGCGATGACGAGCTGATCCTGGTGAATATCCCGGGGCTGCCCAATGGTCATGGGCCGCTGCAAGTAGCGCTGCCCTATGGCCGGTTGAAACCGGTACTGGCCACCCTTGGCGAGTTTTATCTGCAAGATCCCGGCACCACCACACTGCGCCTGGCCAAGGCCGACGCGATTCGCCTGAACCCACTGGAAGACCTGCCACTGCAATGGGAAGGTGGCGAGAAAATCCGCAACTTTGCCCAACGCCTGCGCGACATCAAGGATTTCACCTGCATAGCGCCCGAGGGGCTGAACGCTACCTTGCGCCCGTATCAGCTGGAAGGCTTGAGTTGGATGCAGTCGCTGCGCCAATTGGACGTCGGTGGGATTCTTGCAGATGACATGGGCCTGGGTAAAACCTTGCAAACCCTGGCGCATATTCTCAGTGAAAAAACCGCCGGACGCCTGGACCGGCCGTGCATGGTGGTGATGCCCACCAGCCTGATTCCCAACTGGTTGGATGAGGCGGCGCACTTCACACCGCAACTCAGGGTATTGGCGCTGTACGGTGCGGGACGCAAGAAACATTTCCCGAACCTGCAGGAGTATGACCTGCTGCTGACCACCTATGCGTTGCTGCCCAAGGACATAGAACGGCTCGCCGCCCTGCCCTTGCATGTGCTGATCCTCGACGAAGCTCAATACATCAAGAACCCCAACAGCAAGGCGGCCCAGGCGGCGCGCGAACTGAATGCACGGCAGCGCCTGTGCCTGAGTGGTACGCCACTGGAAAACCACCTGGGCGAGCTGTGGTCGTTGTTCCACTTCCTGCTGCCGGGCTGGCTGGGCGATGTCAAAAGCTTCAACCGCGACTACCGCGTGCCCATCGAAAAGCGCGCCAGTGATGTGCGATTGCAGCATCTCAATGGTCGGATCAAACCGTTCCTGCTGCGCCGCACCAAGGAGCAGGTGGCAACCGAGTTGCCACCCAAGACCGAGATCATCCACTGGGTCGATCTCAATGAGGCCCAGCGCGATGTGTACGAGACCATGCGCCTGGCCATGGACAAGAAGGTGCGCGACGAGATCACCCGCAAGGGGGTGGCCCGCAGCCAGATCATCATTCTTGAAGCACTGCTCAAGCTGCGCCAGGTGTGCTGCGACCTGCGCCTGGTCAACGACGCGACCTTTCCCGTACGGGGCAGCAGCTCCGGCAAGCTCGACAGCCTGATGGAGATGCTCGAGGAGCTGTTTGAAGAGGGGCGGCGAATCCTGCTGTTTTCCCAGTTCACCTCGATGCTCAGCTTGATCGAGACCGAGCTGAAAAACCGTGGCATCGCCTATGCCTTGTTGACCGGCCAGACCCGGGATCGGCGTACACCGGTGAAGGATTTCCAGAGCGGCAAACTGCAGATTTTTCTGATCAGCCTGAAGGCCGGTGGCGTAGGCTTGAACCTGACCGAAGCCGACACTGTGATCCATTACGACCCATGGTGGAACCCGGCCACGGAAAACCAGGCCACCGATCGCGCCTATCGCATCGGGCAAGAGAAGCCGGTGTTCGTGTACAAGATGATTGCCCGAGGCACGGTGGAGGAGAAAATCCAGCACCTGCAGAAGGAGAAGTCCGACTTGGCGGCAGGCGTGCTGGATGGTCGCACGACCGGGGATTGGCAATTGGGCAACGAGGATATCGAGGCGTTGTTTGCACCGTTGCCCAACAAACAGGAAAAGCGCTGACGGTCAGACCGTCATCGGGAGCAAGCCCCCTCCCCACACTGATCGCGTTTCTTCAGATGAAACGCGGTCAAGTGTGGGAGGGGGGCTTGCTCCCGATGGCCGCGACGCAGTGTTCAGTCGATCAACTGAGCCTCGCGCAACGCAGTGAGCGCCACCAACCAACGCGGGTCCTGCTTGTAGTCCGTCGATGCAATCGCCTGGCCACGCATGCGTGCAATGCGGGCCGATGGCTTGACCTTCATACGCTGTGCCGCGCTGAGTGCAAGCTCGGCGGCGGCACGATCGTTACACACCAACCCCATGTCGCAACCCGCTGTCAGCGCCGCTTCAATACGGCTCGCAGCGTCGCCCACCACGTGCGCCCCGGCCATGGACAGGTCATCGCTGAAGATGACCCCGTCGAACTGCAATTCGCCGCGCAGGATGTCCTGCAACCAGCGGCGCGAGAAACCGGCGGGCTGGGAATCCACTTGCGGATAAATCACGTGCGCAGGCATCACTGCCGCCAACTGCTTGCTCAGGCGTGCGAAAGGCACCAGATCATTGTTACGAATCTGTTCCAGGCTGCGTTCGTCATTCGGAATAGCAACGTGGGAATCAGCCTCAGCCCAACCGTGCCCCGGGAAGTGTTTACCGGTAGCGGCCATGCCGGCGCTGTTCATGCCCCGGATAAAAGCCCCGGCGAGCACAGCGGCGCGTTCGGGGTCAGCCTCGAAGGAGCGCGTGCCGACCACGGCGCTGCGCTGGTAATCCAGATCCAGTACCGGGGCAAAGCTCAGGTCAAGGCCCACAGCCAGCACCTCGGTTGCCATGATCCAGCCACACTGCTCGGCCAGGTATTCGGCGTTGGGGTTATCCGCCAGGGCGCGCATCGCCGGCAAACGCACGAAGCCTTGGCGCAGGCGCTGCACGCGCCCGCCCTCCTGGTCAACCGCCAGCAGCAAGTCCGGGCGCACCGCACGGATGGCCGCGCTCAGCTCGCGGACCTGGCGCGGATGCTCGATATTGCGTGCAAAAATGATCAGCCCCCCCACTTCCGGCTGACGCAACAGGTGACGATCCTCGGCCGTCAGCCAGGTACCGGCAACGTCGACCATCAAAGAACCTTGCAGGGCAGCAGTCATAAACCTTCCTTAAATAACGCACACAACCCGTTGCCCTCACGCAGCCCCCTTCATCCTGGGCGCTGAGTGAAAGCAACGGGTTGCGAGTCAATAGCTGAAATCGGCATGGTGGCTAGCTTAGCGGATGCCAGCAGCCACGCACACCCGGCACGGTCATGCTTTGGCGACGGCCGGTGTCGATTTGCTGCGTGGACGCAATTGGGCGGCGGCCATGGCTTGATCGGTCACACCGGTTTCGGCACGCATGCCGGCGGCGAGAAATGGCACCATCAGGCGCATCACCTGCTCAATGGACGTGTTGACGCCGAAATCGGTCTCGGCAATGGCGCGCAATGCCTTGATCCCGGACATGCTGAACGCGGCGGCACCGAGCATGAAGTGCACACGCCAGAACAATTCGATCGGCGGAATACGTGGGGCGGCCTCATTGACCAACAACATGTAGCGGCGAAATACCTTGCCGTACATATCTTCAAGATAACGCCGCAGGTGGCCCTGACTCTGGCTGAACGCCAGGCCCAACAGGCGCATGAAGATCGACAGGTCGTTGCCGCTGCGCGGTTGCACCACCAGCGCCTGTTCAACCAGGATTTCCAGCAGGTCTTCCAGGCTTGGCTTGTTTTCCGGCTTGGTCTGGCGACGCTCCAGTTCACGGTCGAGGCTGGCGCAGAACGGCCCCAGGAAGCGCGAGAATACCGCCTGGATCAGGGCTTTTTTCGAGCCGAAATGGTAATTCACTGCCGCGAGGTTGACCCCAGCCTTGCTGGTGATCAGACGCAATGAGGTTTCAGCAAATCCTTTTTCCGCGAACAACTGCTCGGCAGCATCGAGAATGCGTTCAACGGTTTCCGACTGGGCCATGGCTACTCCGCCTGACAAACACTTGTTTGAAACATACGTTTCAGAGTATGTCTTGTCAAGCGTGCGGTCCATTTTCCGGCCGGGCAGTCACCTGTTTCAGCGCTATTTAATCACATCCTGGCGGCTCTATAGGCAGCGCTGTCGCTGCCCTGCAGGCGTACCGACAAATGACCGTCCAGCGGAGCGCTCGAAAAGGATGATTGCCAAGCGCAGTCCACTGTATATAATCCCAGTCACTGTATAAAAAGACAGAGCGATCAACATGCTAAAACTGACGCCACGCCAAGCTGAGATTCTGGCTTTTATCAAGCGCTGCCTCGATGACAACGGCTACCCGCCGACCCGAGCGGAAATTGCGCTGGAACTGGGATTCAAGTCTCCCAACGCCGCCGAAGAACATCTCAAGGCCCTCGCTCGCAAAGGCGCGATCGAGATGACCCCAGGCGCTTCACGCGGTATCCGCATCCCTGGCTTCGAAGCCAAGGCCGATGAGTCGACGCTGCCCATTATCGGCCGCGTCGCTGCTGGCGCGCCGATCCTGGCGCAACAGCACGTCGAGGAGTCCTGCAACATCAACCCGACCTTCTTCCATCCGCGCGCCGATTACCTGTTACGGGTCCAAGGCATGAGCATGAAGGATGTGGGTATTTTCGACGGAGACCTGCTGGCCGTTCACACCACCCGCGAAGCCCGTAATGGCCAGATCGTCGTTGCCCGTATTGGCGATGAAGTGACCGTCAAACGCTTCAAGCGCGAAGGCAGCAAGGTCTGGCTTATAGCCGAAAACCCTGAGTTCGCCCCGATCGAAGTCAACCTGAAAGATCAGGACCTGGTGATCGAAGGCCTGAGCGTCGGCGTCATTCGCCGCTAAAGGAGGCACCATGCAGCTCGTGCACACCCCACAGCACACTCAACTGTCGCTGTTCGAGGCCTTCATGGCCCAACCTCTTGTGCCAATCCTCAAGGAAGCAGTCGAAGCGCCTTGGAGCGCCGAACCTGAGGCGTTCAGCGAGCTGTCGTTGCGCGGTGCTGCCGAGAGCTGCCTGAACCTGCTGGCGCCGATCCTTCGCGAATTAAGCGAGGAGAAAGACGCGCGCTGGCTGACGCTGATCGCCCCGCCCGCCAGCCTGACCCAGGCCTGGCTGCGGGACGCCGGCCTCAACCGCGAACGCATCCTGCTGTTGCAACCGCGCGGTACGCAAAGTGCGCAACAATTGACCTGTGAAGCCTTGCGACTGGGCCGTAGCCATACAGTCGTCAGCTGGTTGAACCCGCTGAACGCTAGCGCAAAGCAACAGTTGATCAATGCCGCACGTGAAGGCGACGCGCAAAGCTTGAATATTCGATTAGGGTAAAAGCGGGATGCTGCATTCAATGCGGGGGCTGTAGTGAGCGGGCTTGCCCCGCGCTGGGCTGCGAAGCGGCCCCAAATTGAACAACGCGATACATCAGAAACCAAGCGATCTTAAATCGACCAACGCACTACATCAGTAACTAAGCGACACCTGGTTTTGGGGCTGCTTCGCAGCCCAGCGCGGGGCAAGCCCGCTCACTACAAAAACCGCGCCCACAGGAAGGAATCAGTGAAGCACGCGTGGCCCATCTTCCTTCTCTGGCTCGCCTTCCGCCAGACGACCAGCCATCTGTACGCCCACGCTCAACATGGCTTTAGCCACTTCCACGTGCTGGCCTTGCAGGAACGCTTTTGCGTCCTCGGAAAAATCCAGAATAACCAGAGAACCCTCGTCCTCAGCGCGGCGCAGCTCGATTCGACCGTCAGGCAACTCGACAATTTCCAGAAAGGACGTTGGCATAAAAATGTGTTCTCCACGAAAGGCCAGGATTATATCAGTCATCCACCCAGCCCCGCAGAGGTTCTGAAGAGGTTTCTTTACAGCTTGATGAACGGTGCTTTGTGCTGTGCACCCGAACAATAGGGGTGCCTCAGCACTCGTTCAACCCTTCCCGAAACCGCAAGGCCATCTTTTTCAGCTCCTGGCGCCAGCTTTCCAGCTCTTCGCGGCTCAATGGCTTGGGTTCATCATCTTCCAGGGCAACCGCCACAATCAGCGGCTGGGTCACATCGCCCTTGGGCACGTGGCGAACCCGTGGCGGCTGGAACATATCAGCATGAGCCTTGAGCAGGCGGGCGACCCAACTGTCAGGGTTTTGAGCCATTTCTACCAATTCCGCCAGCTCTGGGATGGCCATGGCTTCCAGTACTTGCGGGCTCATGATCATCTCTGCACGAGGTGAGCCGGCCTGGGGCAGGCGATAGAACCCGGCAATTTCATGGCACAGCCCCAGCAAGGCGCCGTACAGATGAAACAGTGCGGCCTCACGCCCCGCCTGTACCAGCGCGATGGCGTTCATCTCTTTCCCTTCCTCGGCGCGGCCAAGGGCATCCAGGGACAAACCCGCGAAGTAAATTTTCTGGTTGGTACGGGTATAGAGTTCGTTGGCCATAAAGGCAGTCTCCACAACGAATAGAACGTGATGCCGGCTACGTTTGGAGCGGGCTTGCTCGCAAAAACCTGAGGAAGCCATTATGTACCTGGCTTCCCGCGTTATCGTTAACGATTTTCGCGAGCTCAACACAAAAAAGGCCGCCCATGCAGGCGGCCTTTGTCTTTCACGGATCAGTGGATCAAGCGCCCTGACGCTTGTCCTCCACCTTCCACTTGCCGCCGTCGTAGAACGCTTTCCAGCCGGTAGGCTTGCCGTCCACCTCGGTCTGCACGTACTGCTCCTTGGTCTTGCGGCTGTAGCGGATCACGGCCGGGCGACCGTCCGGATCTTTCTTCGGTGCTTCACACAGGAAGTGGTACTTCGGATCGATTTCATCCTTGTGCGGCACGATCTCCAGCACCAGCGGCGCGCGGGTCTCGCGGTTTTTCGGGAACTGGCTGGCCGCCAGGAACAGGCCCGAAGCCCCGTCACGCAGGATGTAGGTGTCGTTGACCTTCTCGCACTTGAGCTCAGGCATCTTCACCGGGTCCATCTTCGGCGGCGCCGCATCGCCGCTCTTCAGCAGCTTGCGGGTGTTCTTGCAGGTCGGGTTGGTGCAACCGAAGAACTTGCCGAAACGGCCAGTCTTGAGCTGCATCTCACTGCCGCACTTATCGCATTCCAGGCTCGGGCCTTCGTAGCCCTTGATGCGGTAGGTGCCTTCTTCAATCTCGTAGCCATTGCAATCGGGGTTGTTACCGCAGATGTGCAGCTTGTGCTTCTCATCCAGCAGGTAAGCGTCCATCGCCGTGCTGCAGATCGGGCAGCGGTGCTTGCCACGCAGGACCAGCGACTCGGATTCGCCCTCATCATCGGCGGCAATTTCATCGCCCGGCACCAGGTTGACCGTCGCCTTGCAGCGTTCTTTTGGCGGCAGGCTGTAGCCCGAGCAACCGAGGAAAACGCCGGTAGAGGCCGTACGAATCTGCATCGGCCGCCCGCAGGTTTGGCACGGGATGTCGGTCATCACCGGCTGGTTGGCACGCATGCCGCTCTCAGGGCTTTCGGCCACTTCGAGTTTTTTCTTGAAGTCGCCGTAGAACTCGTCGAGGACGTTTTTCCAGTCGCGCTCGCCCTGGGCCACGTCATCGAGGTTCTCCTCCATGCCGGCAGTGAAGCCGTAGTCCATCAGGTTGGAGAAGCTCTCGGACAACCGTTCGGTGACGATGTCGCCCATTTTTTCCGAATAGAAGCGACGGTTATGCAGCGCCACATAGCCGCGGTCCTGGATGGTGGAGATGATCGCGGCGTAGGTCGAAGGACGACCGATACCCCGTTTTTCCATCTCTTTTACCAGGCTGGCTTCCGAATAACGCGCCGGCGGCTTGGTGAAGTGCTGGGACGGGTCGAGCTTGATCAGCTTCAGGCTGTCGCCCTGGGCCATGTCCGGCAGCACATCGTCGTCGCCAGGCTTGGCAATCTGCGGCATGACACGGGTGTAGCCGTCGAACTTGAGGATACGGCCCTTGGCACGCAGCTCGAAGTCGGAAGCCGCCACGGTGACCGTGGTGGACAGGTATTGCGCCGGCAGCATCTGGCAGGCCAGGAACTGGCGCCAGATCAGCTCATAGAGGCGCTCAGCATCGCGCTCCATGCCGCTCAGCTTGGCGGGCGTGGTATTGGCGTCGGACGGACGAATCGCTTCGTGAGCCTCCTGGGCGCCTTCCTTGCTGCTGTAGACGTTCGGCTTCTCCGGCAGGTACTTGTTGCCGAACTCGCTTTCAATATAGGTACGCGCCATTGCCACCGCGTCCACCGACAGGTTGGTGGAGTCGGTACGCATATACGTGATGTAGCCGGCCTCATACAGACGCTGGGCCATCATCATGGTTTTCTTCACACCGAAGCCCAGGCGGTTGCTCGCGGCCTGCTGCAGGGTGGAGGTGATGAACGGAGCCGACGGCTTGCTGCTGGTCGGTTTGTCTTCACGCTTGACGATGCTGTAGCTGGAAGCCTTGAGCTTTTCCAGCGCGGCCATGGCCTGGGCTTCGTTCAGCGGCTTGAACGCCTCGCCTTTCTCACGGGCCACTTCAAAGCGCACACTGGCGCCTTTGGCGGTGCCCAGGTCGGCGTGGACTTCCCAGTACTCTTCGGGGTTGAACGCACGGATCTCGCGCTCACGCTCCACGACCAGTTTCACCGCGACCGATTGCACACGACCAGCGGACAGGCCACGGGCGATCTTCGCCCACAGCAGTGGCGAGACCATGTAACCCACCACGCGGTCAAGGAAACGCCGCGCCTGCTGCGCATTGACCCGGTCGATGTCCAGCTCGCCCGGCTGGGAGAAGGCTTCCTGGATGGCTTTCTTGGTGATTTCGTTGAACACCACACGCTTGTAGCGGCTGTCGTCACCGCCGATGGCTTCCCGCAGGTGCCAGGCAATGGCTTCCCCTTCGCGGTCCAAGTCCGTTGCGAGATAGATGGTGTCGGCATCCTTGGCGAGCCGGCGCAGCTCTTCGATGACCTTTTCCTTGCCCGGAAGGATTTCGTACTTGGCCTTCCAGCCATGATCCGGGTCCACACCCATGCGCGAGACCAGTTGCTTGCGCGCTTTCTCTTTAGGGGTGAGCACCGGACCTTCGCCCGCAGCCGCCTTGCCGCGCTTGGCGGCAGGCTCCTTGCTGGCGCTAGCCGAACCGCTGGTGGGCAGGTCTCGGATATGGCCGATACTCGACTTCACCACGTACTCGTTGCCCAAGTACTTGTTGATGGTCTTGGCCTTAGCCGGGGATTCCACAATGACCAGCGATTTGCCCATGGATCGGAAAATTCCTGAATTCGAGAAGTGAAAGGCAGTTGGCGCCTGTCGCGGCAACGCTATATATAGTGGCAACAAGGTGAGGTCAAGCGCAGCATTCTGCGCGGCCTGCCGTTATTGCCCTGAAAAAAGACTGGGTTCGGCCTGGACCAAAGCAAAGCGCGGGACCTGCTCGCCGTCAACCTCAACGGTCTCCAGGAACATGCTCAACGGGCGCACCCAAAAGCCGTAATCGCCATACAGTGCTTGGTAGAACACCACTTCCTCTTCGGTCTCGGAGTGCCGCGCCACATTAAAAACGCGGTACTGCGGACCTTTATAATGCTGGTAGAGCCCCGGTTCGACTTTCATGCTCTGGCCCTCTTACAAAAATTTGTTAAAAAAAAAATACAAAACCGCCAAAAAACAAAAACCGGGGCACTGGGCCCCGGCTTGCGTCAACTCAACGCTTAGACGCGTTCGAAGACGGTGGAAATGCCTTGGCCGAGACCAATGCACATGGTTGCAACCCCAAGGTTACCGCCATTTTGCTTCATCACGTTAAGCAGAGTGCCGGAGATACGTGCACCGGAGCAACCGAATGGGTGGCCCAGGGCAATTGCACCGCCGTGCAGGTTAACCTTCTCATTCATCTTGTCGAGCACTTTCAAATCTTTCAGCACCGGCAGGGCCTGTGCGGCGAAAGCTTCATTGAGCTCGAAGAAGTCGATGTCGTTGATGGTCAGGCCCGCGCGCTTCAAGGCTTTTTGTGTGGCCGGTACTGGACCATAGCCCATGATTGCCGGGTCCACACCTGCCACCGCCATCGAACGGATCACCGCCAGCGGCTGGATACCCAGGTCCTGGGCACGTTGCGCCGACATCACGATCATGCACGAAGCACCGTCGGTAATCTGCGAAGAAGTACCCGCTGTCACGGTGCCGCCCTTTGGATTGAAGGCTGGCTTCAGGGCCGCCAGGCTTTCCAGGGTGGTATCCGGACGAATGGTTTCGTCGTAGTCGAACAGTTTCAGGAAACCGTTCTCGTCATAGCCGTTCATCGGGATGATTTCATCCTTGAACTTGCCTTCCACGGTCGCCTTGTGGGCCAACTGGTGGGAACGCAGGCCGAACGCGTCCTGGGCTTCACGGGTGATGCCGTGCATTTTGCCGAGCATTTCCGCAGTCAGGCCCATCATGCCCGAGGCTTTTGCCGCGTACAGCGACATGTGCGGGTTAGGATCGACACCGTGCATCATGCTGACGTGGCCCATGTGCTCCACGCCACCGACCACGAACACATCACCGTTGCCGGTCATGATCGCCTGGGCGGCAGTGTGCAGCGCGCTCATCGACGAACCGCACAGGCGGCTGACGGTCTGGCCGGCAGCCGTGTGCGGGATCTGGGTCATCAGCGACGCCATGCGTGCGATGTTCCAGCCCTGCTCCAGGGTCTGGTTGACGCAGCCCCAGATCACGTCCTCGACTTCGTTCGGGTCGACCTTGACGTTGCGTTCCAGCAGCTTGCTGATCAGGTGCGCCGACATGTCCTCGGCGCGGGTGTTGCGGTGCATGCCGCCCTTGGAGCGGCCCATCGGAGTACGACCGAAGTCGACGATCACGACGTCTCTTGGATTCAAGCTCATAAATATTCTCGCTCTAGTCGTCTGGGCACTTAACCGAAGAAGCGCTGGCCGTTCTTGGCCATTTCACGCAGCTTCGCGGTCGGGTGGTACAGCGGGCCCAGATCAGCGTATTGATCAGCCAGGGCAACGAACTCGGCCACACCGATCGAGTCGATGTAACGCAGCGCACCACCACGGAATGGAGGGAAACCAATACCGTACACCAGGCCCATATCGGCTTCGGCGGCGGTTTCAACGATGCCATCTTCCAGGCAACGCACAGTTTCCAGGCACAGGGCGATCATCATCCAGTTGATGATGTCCTCGTCCGACACCTCACGCTGTTCGTAGATGACCGGAGCCAGCACTTCGTGCACCGACGGGTCGGCCACTTTCTTCTGCTTGCCCTTCTTGTCGGCCTCGTAGGCATAGAAGCCCTTGCCGTTCTTCTGGCCCAGGCGCTTGGCCTCGTACAGCGCGTCGATCGCCGAGCGGCGGTCGTCCTTCATGCGGTCCGGGAAGCCCTCAGCCATCACATCGCGACCGTGGTGGCCGGTGTCGATGCCGACCACGTCCATCAGGTACGCCGGGCCCATCGGCCAGCCGAATTTTTCCATGACCTTGTCGATGCGCACGAAGTCCACGCCGGCGCTGACCAACTTGGCGAAACCACCGAAGTACGGGAACAGCACGCGGTTGACCAGGAAGCCCGGGCAGTCGTTGACCACGATCGGGTTCTTGCCCATTTTCTTGGCGTAGGCAACGGTGGTGGCAATGGCCAGCTCGCTGGACTTCTCGCCACGGATCACTTCCACCAGCGGCATCATGTGCACCGGGTTGAAGAAGTGCATGCCGACAAAGTTTTCCGGACGCTTGAGGGCCTTGGCCAGCAGCGAGATGGAAATGGTCGAAGTGTTCGAGGCCAGGATCGTGTCGTCCTTGACCTGGGCTTCCACTTCAGCCAGCACGGCTTGCTTGACCTTCGGGTTCTCGACAACGGCTTCGACTACCAGGTCGACGTGGCCGAAATCACCGTAGGACAGCGTAGGACGAATGCCGTTAAGCACTTCAGCCATCTTCGCGGCGGTCATACGGCCTTTGTCCACACGGCCTACCAGCAGCTTGGCGGCTTCCGCCAGGCCTTGCTCGATACCGTGCTCGTTGATGTCCTTCATCAGGATCGGCGTGCCTTTGGACGCCGACTGATAGGCGATACCGCCACCCATGATACCGGCGCCGAGTACGGCGGCCTGTTTCACGTCCTTGGCGATCTCGTCGTAGGCCTTGGCCTTTTTCTTCAGTTCCTGGTCGTTCAGGAACAAGCCGATCAGGCTCTGGGCCGCCGAGGTTTTCGCCAGTTTGACGAAGCCCGCCGCTTCCACTTCCAGGGCTTTGTCGCGACCGAAATTCGCGGCTTTCTGGATCGTCTTGATCGCTTCAACCGGCGCAGGATAGTTCGGGCCGGCCTGGCCAGCCACGAAGCCTTTGGCGGTTTCGAACGACATCATCTGTTCGATGGCGTTGAGCTTGAGTTTTTCAAGCTTCGGCTGACGCTTGGCCTTGTAGTCAAATTCGCCACTGATGGCGCCCTTGATCAGGTTCAGCGCGGCTTCGGCCAGCTTGCCCGGCGCAACCACGGCGTCGACGGCACCGACTTTCAGCGCGTCTTCAGCCTTGTTTTCCTTGCCCGCGGCGATCCACTCGATGGCGTTGTCGGCACCGATCAGGCGCGGCAGACGCACGGTGCCGCCGAAACCTGGGTAAATGCCCAGTTTGACTTCAGGCAGGCCGATCTTGGCGGTGGCCGACATGACGCGGAAGTCTGCGGCCAGGCACATTTCCAGGCCGCCGCCCAACGCGATGCCATTGATCGCGGCAACGGTAGGCACGTTGAGGTCTTCGAAATCGCTGAAAATCTTGTTGGCTTCGAGGTTGCCAGCCACCAGCTCGGCATCGGGCAGCTTGAAGTTGTCGACGAATTCGGTGATGTCAGCGCCGACGATGAACACGTCCTTGCCGCTGGAAACGATCACGCCCTTGACCGAAGCATCTGCTTTGATGGCGTCTACGGCCTGACGCAGTTCGTTCAGGGTTAGACGGTTGAACTTGTTGACGGACTCACCCTTGAGGTCGAATTTCAGTTCGACGATGCCACTTTCAAGAGCCTTAACCGTGATGGCTTTACCTTCGTAAATCATCAACTGATCTCCACGATATGGAAGCTGAACAGTACACATTGAACGCTGGCCTCTGGTTGGGCATTGATAGTTGCGTCAATGCTCACTCCAATCCGCCAGGCACACCCGCCAATGCGATAGTCGGGGTTCTGTATGAGCGGTCTGACAGACAAACGCTCAATTCATACGCCCGTTTGATTTGGGTACGTCACCTTCATTCAATTCCGAGCAATTGTCAATCGCTCCGAAAGGCTAGTAAAAACGCGACTTTCCAGTCATTTCAGAACCTTTAGCCTAGGTGCGCCTCGCATCAATATTCAAACATTCACGAAATCAATAAGAGAAAAGTTCTGGGAAAAGGCTGTACAGAACGGGATATGCCGCTAGGCTAGCGACAACCTTAATGCGCTGGAGAGAACATCCGTCGCGAGAGATATACAAAATTACCGGCCTGCCTGGCCAACTCCAGCCCGATGAACATGTCGGGCTTTTTATTGCCTGTTTTTCAGGCCAACGCCTTGAGCAGCGCATCAATGTCCTTCAGGACAGCGGCTTCACCCTTCTCCCCCCAATACAGGGCGATCATTTGCCTGTCCGCCTCGACTTTGTAGACATTGGCGGGCAGCGTCGCAAAATGCGGCAACAACTTTTCATCGACGCAGGGTTCACGCCATTGGTTGACCCACATTCCGGGCTCCAGTTGCCAGTAACTCCAGATGTCCGGCGTGCTGCCGCGTCGTGGCCGACAGTACTGTGCACAGGGGCTCGGCGGCTCCAGCTTGAGCCAGTGCGGCCACTCCTGGGGCGCCAATTGCATGGTCAGGCCAATGCGGCGTGCCTCCATGCGCAGGGCCATGCGCCCACTCTGATGGCGCGACGGGCGCAGCCATGCCAGAGGGCTCAGAACCACCACAAGGATTGACACCACTATCCAGACCGTCATATGTGTACTCCCGAATTTCCAGTTGAGCGGATTTGATCTGACGCAACTCGATCCGCTTGAAAGCAGCCATACTGAATATATTGCAGTCCCCTGGAGGAACGCCCCATGTCATACGAACATATTCTGGTCGCCGTCGACCTGACCGAAGAGTGCGATCCAGTGATCAAGCGCGCCCGTGCCTTTGCGGTCGCAAGCGGCGCCAAGCTGTCGCTGGTACACATCGTCGAGCCCATGGCCATGGCCTTCGGCGGCGACGTGCCCATGGATCTCTCCCAGTTGCAGCAACAACAATTCGACCAGGCTAAAGAGCGCCTCGACCGGCTCATCCTCAAATATCCCGAAGTGACCAAGGAAAACTCCCACCTCACTTACGGCCAGCCGCGTCAGGAGATTCACCACCTGGCCAAGGAACAGCACTGCGACCTGATCGTGGTCGGCAGCCATGGCCGCCATGGCCTGGCGTTGCTGCTGGGCTCTACCGCCAATGACGTGCTGCACGGCGCGCCGTGTGATGTGCTGGCCGTCAAACTGGTGAAAAACCCTTCTTAAATCAATGAGGGTCAAATGTGGGAGGGGGCTTGCCCCCGATGGCGGAGTGTCAGTCACCAGATATATCGACTGACAGACTGCTATCGGGGGGCAAGCCCCCTCCCACATCTAAACTGCATTCTCATATGAAAAACCCGGTGCTCATCAGATGAGCACCGGGTTTTTCAATGCACTGGAATCACTCAGGCATCCAGCTCAGCCCAACGCTCCATCAGCACTTCCAGTTCCTGGTTCAATGTCTCCAGGGAAGCGATGACCTTGGCGGTTTCAGCCGCAGGGCGCAGGTAGAAACCCGCGTCAGCCATTTCCGCTTCCACCGCGGCAATCTGCTGTTCCTTGGCGTCGATGTCACCCGGCAAGGCTTCCAGCTCGCGCTGCAGCTTATAGCTGAGTTTCTTCTTGCCAACCGGTGCCGCCGGCTCAACCGGTGCCGCAGCGGCAGCCGGGGCGACGACCGCCGAGTTCAGGTCGGCCTTGCCGGACTTGCTCTCGGTCACACCCAGCAGGCGCGGCGAGCCGCCCTGACGCAGCCAGTCCTGGTAACCACCCACATATTCACGCACCTTGCCTTCACCTTCGAAGACCAGGGTACTGGTGACCACGTTGTCGAGGAATGCCCGGTCGTGGCTGACCATCAGCACCGTGCCGTTGAAGGTCAGCAAGACCTCTTCGAGCAACTCGAGGGTTTCCACATCGAGGTCGTTGGTCGGTTCGTCGAGCACCAGCAGGTTGGCCGGCTTGCTGAACAGCTTGGCCAGCAGCAGGCGCGCACGCTCCCCGCCGGACAAGGCTTTGACCGGCGTGCGTGCACGCTGCGGGCTGAACAGGAAGTCGCCCAGGTAGCTGAGCACATGGCGGCTCTGGCCGTCGATATCGATAAAGTCGCGGCCTTCGGCAACGTTGTCGATCACGGTTTTTTCCAGGTCCAACTGATGGCGCAACTGGTCGAAGTAGGCCACGTCGATCTTGGTGCCCTCCTCCACCTTGCCACTGGTGGGTTGCAGGCCGCTGAGCATCAGCTTGAGCAACGTGGTCTTGCCGGTGCCGTTGGCGCCCAGCAGGCCGATACGATCGCCGCGCTGCAAGACCATGGAGAAGTCCTTGATCAGGAACGGGCCGTCCGGGTGATGGAAGCTGACGTTCTCCAGCACCATCACTTGCTTGCCCGACTTTTCGGCGGTATCCAGCTGGATATTGGCCTTGCCGGTGCGCTCGCGACGTTCGCTGCGTTCCACGCGCAGGGCTTTCAGGGCACGTACGCGACCTTCGTTACGGGTGCGGCGCGCCTTGATGCCCTGGCGGATCCAGACTTCTTCCTGGGCCAGCTTCTTGTCGAACAGCGCATTGGCGGTTTCTTCAGCGGCCAGGGCGGCTTCCTTGTGCACCAGGAAGCTGGCGTAGTCGCCGTTCCAGTCGATCAGGCCACCACGGTCCAGTTCGAGGATGCGCGTCGCCAGGCTCTGCAGGAAAGCACGGTCGTGCGTGATGAACAGCACAGCCCCCTGGAAGTCCTTGATGGCTTCTTCCAGCCAGGCGATCGCGCCGATGTCCAGGTGGTTGGTCGGCTCGTCGAGCAGCAACAGGTCCGGCTCGGATACCAATGCCTGGGCCAGCAGCACACGGCGACGCCAGCCGCCGGACAACTCGGCCAGGGTCTTGTCGGCAGGCAATTGCAGGCGGCTCAGGGTGCTGTCCACCAACTGCTGCAGGCGCCAGCCATCGCGGGCTTCGAGGTCTTGCTGAACGTGCATCAGCTTGTCCAGATCGGCATCGGTCACACAGTTCTGCGCCAGATGATGGTATTCGGCGAGCAATGCGCCAACGCCGTCCAGGCCCTCGGCAACCACGTCGAACACTGTCCGTCCGTCGGCTACCGGCAATTCCTGCGGCAGCTCGCCAATCTTGAGGCCCGGCGCGCGCCATACGGCGCCGTCATCGGGTTTCTGATCGCCTTTTACCAGCTTCATCATGCTGGACTTGCCGGTGCCATTGCGGCCGATGATGCACACCCGCTCACCACGGGCGATCTGCCAGGACACCTTGTCCAACAACGGCATAGCGCCGAAAGCAAGGGACACATCGCTGAATTTGAGCAGGGTCATGAGCTTCTCCAAAAACTGGGCGCGCATTCTACCTGAGTTGCGGGTGGGATGCGGCCGGCATTTTCGCTATGAACAGGTTCTACAGGACATTTGCGTCTAACTTGGATCAAGCGGGCCGCAAAGCTTTCACCGGCTGCGGGCAAAAGGCTAAGCTAGGGGCAGTCAGTGTCGGCGGTGCCGGCGCTATTCGTGATTTCTCTGCACGGACGTCTCATGCGCAGCCGCCTTTTCAGCTTTTTATCTTGTCTGCTTCTTTCCGCCACCGCCGTTCAATCCGCCCAGGCCGTGGATCTCACCACCCAACGTCAATATTACGATGAAGCCAAGCGCGCCCTGGCCAAAGGCGACAGCGGCCCCTACATGCAATATAGCCAGGCCCTGGCCGACTACCCGCTTACGCCGTACCTGGCCTACGACGAGCTGACCGCGCGCCTGAAAACCGCGAGCAACGAGGAAATCGAACAATTCCTCGCCAAAAACGGCGACCTGCCCCAGGCCAACTGGATGAAGTTGCGCTGGTTGCGCTGGCTGGCCGACCGTGGCGACTGGCAGACCTTTGAAAAGTACTACGACCCCAAGCTCAACTTCGTCGAACTGGACTGCCTGCACGGTCAATATCAGCTCACCCACAACCTGAAAGCTGAAGGCTACAAGACCACCGAAAAGCTGTGGATGACCGGCAAGACTCAACCCACCGCCTGCGATGCCACCTTCGGTCAATGGGCGGCCGACGGCCAGCTCACCGAGAAAAAGATCTGGGACCGCGCCAAACTCGCCGCCGAAGCGCGCAACTACGCACTGGCCAACAGCCTGGTGAAAACCTTGCCGACCCTCGGCGCCCAGGGCCGCTTGATGGTGGATGTCGCGCAAAAGCCTGACATGCTCGGCGACCCGTCGCGCTTCCTGCCGGCCACCGAAGCCATGTCCGATGCAGTTGGCCTGGGCCTACGCCGCCTGGCACGCCAGGACCCGGACAAGGCCATGGCCCTGCTCGACGGCTACGCCAGCAGCATGCACTTCTCCCGTGACGAAAAAGTGTCGATCGCCCGCGAAATCGGCCTGACCCTGGCGCGCCGCTATGACCCGCGCGCGCTGGACGTGATGACCCAGTACGATCCGGAGCTGCGTGACAACACCGTCTCCGAATGGCGCCTGCGCTTGTTGCTGCGTCTGGCTCGCTGGGAAGAAGCCTACCAGCTCACCCGCAAACTCCCGCAAGACCTGGCGACCACCAACCGCTGGCGCTACTGGCAGGCGCGCAGCCTGGAACTGGCCGAACCGAAAAACCCACAGGCGCTGGTGCTGTACAAAAACGTGGCCAAGGAACGGGACTTCTACGGGTTCCTCGCCGCCGATCGCTCCAAAGCGCCCTACCAGCTGACCAACAAGCCACTGGTCATGAGCCAGGCACTGATGAACAAAGTGCGCAACACCCCCGGCGTGCGTCGTGCCCTGGAGTTCTATGCGCGGGGCCAGGTGGTGGATGGCCGCCGCGAGTGGTACCACGTCAGCCGTCACTTCAACCGTGACGAGATGGTGGCCCAGGCCAAGCTGGCCTACGACATGAAGTGGTATTTCCCGGCAATCCGTACCATCAGCCAGGCGCAATACTGGGACGACCTGGATATCCGCTTCCCGATGGCGCACCGCGACACCCTGGTGCGCGAGGCCAAGGTGCGTGGACTGCATTCAAGCTGGGTGTTCGCCATCACCCGCCAGGAAAGCGCCTTCATGGACGACGCCCGCTCCGGTGTCGGCGCCAGCGGCCTGATGCAACTGATGCCTGGCACCGCCAAGGAAACCGCACGCAAGTTCAGCATCCCGCTGGCCTCCCCGGCCCAGGTGCTCGACCCGGACAAGAACATCCAGCTCGGCGCCGCCTACCTGAGCCAGGTGCACAGCCAGTTCAGCGGCAACCGCGTCCTCGCCTCTGCCGCCTACAACGCCGGCCCCGGCCGTGTGCGCCAATGGCTGCGCGGGGCGGACCACCTGAGCTTCGATGTGTGGGTTGAAAGCATTCCTTTCGACGAAACCCGCCAGTATGTGCAGAACGTCCTGTCTTATTCGGTGATCTACGGGCAAAAGCTCAACTCCCCCCAACCGCTGGTGGATTGGCATGAGCGCTACTTCGACGATCAGTAACTACCTGTAGTGAGCGGGCTTGCCCCGCGCTGGGTGGCGCAGCCGCCCCAAATCCAGGCACCTCGGTATTCCTGAAACACCGTGGTGTCCTGGTTGGGGCGGCTGCGCCACCCAGCGCGGGGCAAGCCCGCTCACTACTTGTCGCCTTCCTTCCCGTCACTGAACTGCAAAGCGGCCAATCGTGCATACAGCGGGTTGCTCGCAATCAGCTGCTGGTGCGTGCCAACCGCGATCAATTTGCCTTGATCCATGACTGCGATCCGATCCGCGTTCTTGACGGTTGCCAATCGATGCGCAATCACCAGGGTGGTGCGCCCTTGCATCAACTGCGGCAGCGCCTGCTGGATCAAATGCTCGCTCTGGGCATCCAGGGCGCTGGTGGCCTCGTCCAACAGCAGGATGGGCGCATCTACCAGCAATGCACGCGCGATGGCCAGGCGTTGGCGTTGACCGCCGGAAAGGCCCATGCCGCCGTCGCCGAGGTGGGTCTGGTAGCCGTCGGGCATTTGCAGGATAAAGTCGTGGGCGTGGGCGATGCGCGCGGCGGCTTCGACCTGCTCACGCGTGGCGGACGGGTTGCCGTAGCGGATGTTTTCTTCGACGCTGCCGAAAAACAGCGCCGGGCTCTGGGATACCAGGGCAAAATGCCGACGCAGGTCCATGGGGTCGAGATCGGTCAGCGGGTGGCCTTCCAACAGGATGCGGCCTTGTTGTGGATCGTAGAAGCGCAGCAACAGGTCGAAAATCGTCGATTTACCCGCCCCGGACGGCCCCACCAGGGCGAGGGTTTCGCCAGGGTTGATCGTGAGGCTCAGGCCATCGATGGCATAGCGGTCTGGCCGCGACGGGTAGGAAAAATGCAGGTCCTGCAATTCCATGCGCCCGCTGACCCGCTCCGGCAACTGCAGCGTGCCAGTGGCCGGTGCCTGGATCTCGTTGCTCGACTGCAATAGCTCGCCGATACGCTCAGCGGCCCCCGCAGCGCGCTGCAACTCCCCCAGCACCTCACTCAAAGTGCCCACGGCACTGCCGACGATCAAGCTATAGAACACAAACGCCGCCAGCTCACCGCCGGAAATGCGCCCGCTGATCACGTCCATGCCCCCCACCCACAGCATCACCCCCACGGCGCCCAGCACCAGCATGATCACCAGGGTAATCAGCCAGGCCCGTTGGGCGATGCGCTTGCGCGCCGTGGCAAACGCGTCTTCCACGGTCACGGCGAAGCGTTGTTCGTCCTGCACCTGGTGGTTGTAGGCTTGCACGGTCTTGATCTGGCCGAGGGTCTCGGACACGTAGCTGCCCACATCGGCGATACGGTCCTGGCTCAGGCGCGAGAGGCTGCGCACGCGGCGACCGAAAATCAGGATCGGTGCCAGCACCAGCGGCAAGGCCACCACCACGATACTGGTCAGCTTGGGGTTGGTGACAAACAACAAAACGATGCCGCCGATGACCATCAACCCGTTACGCAGGAACAACGACAAGGACGAGCCGATCACCGATTGCAGCAGCGTGGTGTCGGTGGTCAGCCGTGACTGGATTTCCGAACTGCGATTGTTTTCATAGAACCCCGGATGCAGATAGATCAGGTGGTTGAACACCTGCCGACGGATGTCCGCCACCACCCGCTCGCCAATCCACGAGACCAGGTAGAACCGGGTAAAGGTGCCTACGGCCAGGCCCAGCACCAGCACCATGAACAGCCCGATGGACTGGTTGAGCAGGTGCGGTGACTGGGTCATGAACCCTCGGTCTACCAACAGACGGATGCCCTGCCCCATCGACAAGGTGATACCCGCCGTGACAATCAGCGCCAACAAGGCCCCCAGCGCCTGCCAGCGATAGGGCGCGATAAAACGGCTGGCCAAGCGAATCGCATGACGTTGACGGACTGAGAACATGGAGGGTTTCACCTGCGCCAAGAAAGAGAGGTCTGTGCACAGCAACATTGGGGGAACTTGTGTAAATAACAATGAGTCAGGTTATTTATGCCCGCCGATACAGGCTGCTAGAGGCTATCGGTCTAAAGCACGGCTGGAAATATGTATCGGTTTCTGGTGGACTGGATACCCGCACCGTGACTTTGCAAGGAGTTGTAATAGCTCGGTCACGCGGAGAAATTAAACTAGGTACACAACCTGATGAGGAGACAGGCCATGACCTTGCAAAACAGCAGCGATGCCAAAATTAACGTAATCCGCCAACCGCAGCAGTTGCCTTGCTCGTACATCGACGCCAAGGGCCGCGAGGTTCAGATTACCGAAGAGATGATCCAGCAAGCGTGTCACGAGCTGGAACAGCGACTGGTCAAACCTGCCCAGCAAGGCTGAAGCGCCCACGCTCTTTCAAACCCGGCCTCGATGGCCGGGTTTTTTATTGTGTGCTCGTTTATTGGGGGCTAGATCGTTACCGCGCCCAAGGCGGACACGATGCTCGACAATGCTGGCGATTCGCCGTTGATCCGCACGCGCAGGCCATCAATCTCGCGGCGCTCCGGATAGTGCTTGCGCAGCAGGTCGAAAGCCTTGCGCTGCTCTTGCTCGCTGCCTACGAGGCTGCGGCGAAAATCCGCATCATCACGGCGCGGGTCATACACGCTGCGGCACAAGGTCGCCAGCGCCCAGGCCGGGTCGGTCGAGGCATTCAGGTGCACCTCGGCCAGCCACGGCGCCGGCAGCAGGTCGCTCAATTGAATGCTGGCCGGCTGGCCCAGATGCGCACAGAGCGCTTGATAGATCTGCGCCGTCCCACGTTGCTTGCCGTCCAGGCTGTAACCGGCAATATGCGGCGTGGCCAGCACGCACAGGTCAGCCAGGTCGACATCCACCTGCGGCTCGCCTTCCCACACGTCCAGCACCGCTTGCAGGTCTTCGCGAGCCAGCAACACCTCGCGCAGGGCTGCGTTGTCGACCACCGGCCCCCGGCTGGCATTGATCAGCCAGGTGCCGGGCTTGAGACGATTCAGACGCTCGCGATCAAACAGATGCCAGGTGGAACCATTGCCGGATTGAGTCAGCGGCGTATGCAGGCTGATCACATCGCATTGTTCGATGATCTGCTCCAGGCTGACGTAATCACCGTCTTCGGCGATCTGGCGCGGCGGGTCGCACACCCGCACATCCCAGCCCAGGCCCTTGAGCACCTTGACCAGGCGCCCGCCCACTTCACCCGCGCCCACCACGCCGTAGGTGCGCTGCTTGAGGTCGGCCCCCTCGATTTCAGCCAGGGTGTGCAAGCTGCCCAGCACATAATCCACCACACCCCGCGCATTGCAGCCGGGGGCGCTGGACCAGGCAATGCCGGCCTGCGTGAAGTATTCCAGGTCCAGGTGATCGGTGCCGATGGTGCAGGTTCCGACAAACCGCACCGCTGTCCCCTCCAGCAAGGCTCGGTTGACGTGGGTCACCGAACGCACCAGCAGCACATCGGCCTGCTCGACCGTGGCGCGGTCGATGGAGCGACCGGGCACCCGGCGAATTTCGCCAAACCCTTCGAAGAAGGCATCGAGCAGCGGGATATTTTCGTCGGCAACAATCAGCATGGCAGGCTCCTTTCGCGGACCCGCAGTGTAACAGCGCGCATTCACGGTGGGAGGGGGGCTTGCTCCCGATAGCGGCGGATCAGAGACAAATGTGCAACTGACATACCGCTATCGGGAGCAAGCCCCCTCCCACTCGGATTCGCGGTGTTGGGGGAGGGCGCTTACAAATCGCTAACACAGGTTTTTTCCTGGCCAATGCGTCAAAGCGTAGAATCCGCCGACCTTGCACTTCGCTTCCCGATTGGACACCCCCGCACGTGAACACTGCCACCACCCCCCCTCACCCGCCCCGCCCGTATCAGTCGGGAAGTGCGCGGCCTGCTGACCCTCGCCCTGCCGATCATGATCGGCCAACTGGCAACCACGGCGATGAGCTTTGTCGACGCCGTGATGGCCGGGCGCGTCAGCCCGCAGGATCTGGCGGCGGTGGGCCTGGGCAATTCGATCTGGATTCCGGTGTATCTGCTGATGACCGGCACCCTGCTGGCCACCACGCCGAAAGTCGCCCAGCGCTACGGCGCCGGCCAGTTCAGCGAGATCGGCCCACTGGTGCGCCAAGCCCTGTGGCTGGCGCTGGTGGTCGGGATCAGTGCCGCGTTGTTGCTGCTCTGCGCCGAACCCATCCTGCATGCCATGAAGGTCGAGCCCGACCTGATCGAACCCTCCATGGGCTACCTGCACGGTATCGCCGCAGGCATGCCGGCTGTCGCGTTCTATTACGTGTTGCGCTGTTTCAGTGACGGCCTGGGCCGCACGCGGCCAAGCATGGTCATGGGCCTGTGTGGGTTGGCGCTGAACATTCCCCTGAATTACATCTTCATCTACGGCCACCTGGGCGTACCGGCCATGGGCGGCGCGGGCTGCGGTTGGGCCACGGCGATTGCGATGTGG
Organism: Pseudomonas palleroniana; assembly: GCF_022836895.1. Lineage (NCBI taxonomy): Bacteria > Pseudomonadati > Pseudomonadota > Gammaproteobacteria > Pseudomonadales > Pseudomonadaceae > Pseudomonas > Pseudomonas palleroniana. The sequence continues at coordinate 5,050,032 of NZ_CP092411.1, forward strand.
GTGATGATGCTCGGCCTGGCCGCCTGGACCCGCTGGGGGCCGGCCTATCAGAGCAGCGAGCTGTTCAAGCGTTTCGACTGGCCCCAGTGGTCGGTGATCAAGCGCGTGCTGGGCATCGGCCTGCCCATCGGCGTCGCGATCTTTGCCGAGTCGAGCATCTTCGCGGTGATCGCCCTGCTGATCGGCAGCCTGGGCGCTACCGTGGTCTCGGGTCACCAGATCGCGCTGAACGTCAGTTCCCTGGTGTTCATGATTCCTTACTCCCTGAGCATGGCGATCACTGTACGCGTCGGCCAGGCCCTGGGCCGTGGCGAACCCCGTGAAGCGCGCTTTGCCGCCGGGGTCGGCATGGGTACGGCGTTGGCGTACGCCTGCTTGTCCTGCGGCCTGATGCTGGTGTTCCGCGAACAGATTGCGACGATCTACACCCCCGACCCGGTCGTGATCCACCTGGCCTCGACGCTGATCGTGTTTTCGGCGCTGTTCCAGTTCTCCGACTCGGTCCAGGTCACCGCCGCCGGCGCGCTGCGTGGTTACCAGGATACCCGGGTGACCATGGTGCTGACGTTGTTCGCCTATTGGGGCGTGGGCCTGCCGGTGGGCTACGCCCTGGGCCTGACCGACTGGCTCGGCGCGCCCAGCGGCCCAAGCGGCTTGTGGCAAGGGCTGATCGTGGGCTTGAGCTGTGCGGCGGGGATGCTGCTGGTACGCCTGGCGCGCAGCGCACGCCGGCGCATCCGTGCGCACAAGGCGTATAGCTAGGAACGCAAATTCAGGAAGCGTTCTTGCGAATCCAATACAGGTACGTACCGGCCTGCTCCTGCTGATCCACCAGTTCGTGGTCAAGGAACACGCAGAACTTGGGAATATCGCGGCGGGTCGACGGGTCGGTCGCGATCACCTTGAGCAAGCCGCCCGGCGGCAGGTCACGGATGTGTTGGTGCAGCATCATCACCGGCTCCGGGCAGTTGAGGCCCGTTGCATCGAGCACTGCGTCTACAGGCAAATCGAGGGGTTGGTTCATACATCACTCCTGAAACGGCACCGCTCAAAATGTGGGAGCGGGCTTGCTCGCGAAGACGCGGGCACATTCAACATGGATTTCGACGGTTATACCGCTTTCGCGAGCAAGCCCGCTCCCACAGGGGTTTTGTGGTCAGTTCAATTCTTCAGCGGGTCTTGGGTTTCTTCGCAGTTTCCAGCCGACGCAAGTGGCAAGTCACTTCTTCACGATCGTGATACAGCTGTTTGCAGCCGATCTCCACGCGAATGCCGCGCGCCTTGAAGCCTTCCTCGATACGCTCCAGCAAGCGCTTGACTTCGGCATAGCGCTGCTTCATCGGCAACTTGAGGTTCACCACCGCCTCACGACAATGCCCTTCGCCGATCCAGGTTTCCAGCAGCGCCGCATTACGTGCAGGCTTTTCAACGATGTCGCAGACCATCCAGTCCACCGGCTGCTTGGGCACGAAGGTGAAGCCGTCGGCCATCAAATGCTGCACCAGGCCGGTGTCCATCAGGCTTTCGGCCATGGGGCCGTTATCGATGGCGGTCACCAGCATGCCGCGGTTGACCAGTTGCCAGGTCCAGCCGCCCGGTGCTGCGCCCAGGTCGACGCCCGTCATGTCGCTGTGCAGCCGCTCGTCCCACTGCTCGCGGGGGATGAAGTGGTGCCACGCCTCTTCCAGTTTCAACGTCGAGCGGCTCGGCGCTTCGCGGGGGAACTTCAGGCGGGGGATGCCCATCGGCCACATCGCCGAATTATTCGACTCGGCCAGGCCCATGAACACCTCACGACCACTCTTGAAGGTCAGCAGCAGGCGCGGCTTGCTCGGGTCGTCCACCAGCTTGCCGGCGTTCAACAAGGCTTTGCGCAGGTGCACTTCGAATTTCTTGCAGAAATTCGACAGCTCTTTGCCGTCGTTGGTGTCGACCATTTCCAGCCACAGGCTGCCGCACACCGGGAAGCCTTGCAGGTGCGCGAGGATCACGCTGATGCGATCCGTTTCCGGCAAGTCGATAAACACCCCGCGCGCCCACTGCCTTGGGAAGATCAACTCGGCAAAACGCTGGCCGTGCATCAGGCGCTGGGCGCCGTCTTCTTCGGTGCAGACAAATTCGGCGCAGGCGCTGCCGGTCTTGGCCTTGGCGTAGCCGGAAACGTTCAGGCGCGCGGCGTGCTCCGCGATCTCGGAACAGACTTCGCCTTCAAAACCCGGGCGGCAGTGCATAAAAAGGGTGTTCATCAACTCTCCTGGTGAATCGACCGACTTGCGCTATCGCAATACCTGTCATGAAAACCCGCGCATGATAGCGGAGTTCTGAACCTTGGACTTAGCGATAGAGTCCAGTTATTAGCCTGCTAATGAAAACAGGGCTAACGTGTAAGGCTCTGTTCGTCCCGTCAGGTCCGTAGCCGTGCGGACCATAAGGAGTCACGTAATGTCATCCCTTGATAGCCTGAGAACCCTTAAAACACTGGAAATAGACAGCAAGACCTACCACTACTTCAGCCTGCCCGAAGCCGCCAAGAGCCTGGGTGACCTGGACACGTTGCCGATGTCGCTCAAGGTGCTGCTGGAAAACCTGCTGCGCTGGGAAGACGCCAAGACCGTCACCAGCGCCGACCTCAAGGCCATCGCCGCCTGGCTCAAAGAGCGCCGGTCCGACCGCGAGATCCAATACCGCCCCGCACGGGTGCTAATGCAGGACTTCACCGGCGTACCCGCCGTGGTCGACCTCGCCGCCATGCGCGCCGCCGTGGCCAAGGCCGGGGGCGACCCGCAGCGCATCAACCCGCTCTCCCCCGTGGACCTGGTGATCGACCACTCGGTGATGGTCGACAAGTTCGGCAGCACCAGCGCGTTCGAGCAGAACGTCGACATTGAAATGCAGCGCAACGGCGAACGCTACGCCTTCCTGCGCTGGGGCCAGAGCGCCTTTGACAATTTCAGCGTGGTACCGCCCGGCACCGGCATCTGCCACCAGGTCAACCTCGAATACCTGGGCCGCACCGTATGGACCAAGGACGAAGACGGCCGCACCTACGCATTCCCCGACACACTGGTGGGCACCGATTCCCACACCACCATGATCAACGGCCTGGGTGTACTCGGCTGGGGGGTGGGCGGGATCGAAGCGGAAGCAGCGATGCTCGGCCAACCGGTGTCGATGCTGATTCCGGAAGTCATTGGCTTCAAGCTCACCGGCAAGCTCAAGGAAGGCATCACCGCTACCGACCTGGTGCTGACTGTCACCCAGATGCTGCGCAAAAAAGGCGTAGTCGGTAAATTCGTCGAGTTCTATGGCGACGGCCTCGCCGACCTGCCTCTGGCGGACCGCGCCACCATCGCCAACATGGCCCCGGAATATGGCGCCACCTGCGGTTTTTTCCCGGTTGATGAAGTGACCCTGGACTACCTGCGCCTGTCCGGTCGCCCGAGCGAAACCGTCAAGCTGGTGGAGGCCTACACCAAGGCCCAGGGCCTGTGGCGCAATGCGGGCCAGGAGCCGGTGTTCACCGACAGCCTGGCGCTGGACATGGGCGACGTCGAAGCCAGCCTCGCCGGGCCGAAACGTCCGCAGGACCGGGTCTCGCTGCCCAATGTGGGCCAGGCGTTCAGCGACTTCCTCGACCTGCAGTTCAAACCCGCCAGCAAAGAAGAGGGCCGCCTGGAAAGCGAGGGCGGCGGTGGCGTCGCGGTGGGCAATGCCGACCTGGTGGGCGAAACCGACTATGAAGAGGCTGGCCAGACCTATCGCTTGAAAAACGGCGCCGTGGTGATCGCGGCGATCACCTCTTGCACCAACACCTCCAACCCCAGCGTGATGATGGCGGCCGGGCTGGTAGCGAAAAAGGCCGTGGAAAAGGGCCTGACCCGCAAACCTTGGGTCAAGAGTTCCCTGGCGCCCGGCTCCAAGGTGGTCACCGACTACTACAAGGCGGCGGGCCTCACCCAATACCTGGACAAACTGGGCTTCGACCTGGTGGGTTATGGCTGCACCACCTGCATCGGCAACTCGGGCCCATTGCCCGAGCCGATTGAAAAAGCCATCCAGAAAGCCGACCTCACCGTCGCTTCGGTACTGTCCGGCAACCGCAACTTCGAAGGCCGCGTACATCCGCTGGTGAAAACCAACTGGTTGGCCTCACCGCCGCTGGTGATGGCGTATGCGCTGGCCGGTACAGTGCGCATCGATATCAGCCGCGAACCGCTGGGCAACGACCGGGATGGCAAGCCGGTGTACCTCAAGGACATCTGGCCAAGCAGCCAGGAAATCGCCGACGCGGTGGCCCAGGTCAGCACGGGCATGTTCCACAAGGAATACGCCGAGGTGTTTGCCGGGGACGCGCAATGGCAAGCGATTGAAGTACCGCAGGCCGCGACCTACGTGTGGCAGAAGGACTCCACCTACATCCAGCACCCGCCGTTCTTCGATGATATTGCCGGGCCTTTGCCGGTGATCGAGGATGTCAAAGGCGCCAAGGTGCTGGCCCTGCTGGGGGATTCGGTGACCACCGACCACATCTCCCCTGCCGGTAATATCAAGACCGACAGCCCCGCCGGTCGCTACCTGCGCGAGCAAGGCGTGGAACCGCGCGACTTCAACTCCTACGGCTCACGCCGGGGCAACCATGAAGTGATGATGCGCGGCACCTTTGCCAATATCCGCATCCGCAACGAAATGCTCGGCGGCGAGGAAGGCGGTAATACGTTGTATATCCCCACCGGCGAGAAGATGGCGATCTACGATGCGGCGATGAAGTACCAGGCGGCGGGCACGCCGCTGGTGGTGGTTGCCGGGCAAGAATACGGCACCGGCTCCAGCCGCGACTGGGCAGCCAAGGGTACCAACCTGCTGGGGGTCAAGGCGGTGATCGCCGAGAGTTTCGAGCGTATCCACCGCTCCAACCTGGTGGGCATGGGCGTGCTGCCCTTGCAGTTCAAGCTGGATCAGAACCGCAAGACACTCAAACTGAGCGGCCGGGAGACGATCGATATTCTTGGGCTGACCCATGCCGAGATCGAGCCGCGAATGAACCTGACGCTGGTGATTACCCGGGAAGATGGCAGTACGGAGAAGGTCGAAGTGCTGTGCCGGATTGATACCCTGAACGAAGTCGAATACTTCAAAGCCGGGGGCATCCTGCACTACGTACTGCGCCAACTGATCGCCTCCTAGAAAACTCAAAGGAGATCAAATGTGGGAGGGGGCTTGCTCCCGATAGCGGTGTATCAGGTTGAGTCTGTGTACCTGACCCACCGCTATCGGGAGCAAGCCCCCTCCCACTTTTTTACTGTGTTGCGATCAGAACAACCAGCGCCACAGCAATACCAGTACCACGATAGCCAGCACCGGCCGCGCAACACGGTAGGCCTTGGGATGCTTGCGCTTCCACTGCTTGACCACACCACTGAACTTGTCGCTGAAAGTCTTGCTCCAGGCATAGGCCTGGTTGATCCCACCTACGCGCTCGTCATCCAGGTTCTGCGGCGCGGTGGCGCGGCCCAGTTGCTTGCTGACCCAGCGGTTGACGCGGGTCATCAGGCGGTTGCTCAGCGGGCGCTCGATGTCGCAGAACAGGATGACGCGGGTCTGTTCGGTTTCGTTCTTCACCCAGTGCACATAGGTTTCGTCGAACATTACGTCTTCACCGTCGCGCCAGGCATAGATCTGGCCGTCGACAAAGATGCGGCAATCGTCGGAGTTCGGCGTGGACAGGCCCAGGTGATAACGCAGGGAACCGGCAAACGGGTCGCGGTGCGGGTTCAGGTGGCTGCCGCCCGGCAACAGCGCGAACATTGCGCCCTTGACGTTAGGGATGCTGCTCACCAGCGCCACGGTTTTCGGGCACAGTGCCTCGGCCGACGGCAGCGGTTTGTCGTACCACTTGAGGTAGAAACGCTTCCAGCCTTTTTTGAAGAACGAGCCGAAACCGGCGTCGTTGTTCTTTTCGGCGGCGCGGATGTAACCCTCGTCGAACAGGTGCATGGCCTCTTCGCGGATCACTTCCCAGTTGTCCTTGAGCACATCCAGTTCGGGGAACTTGCTGCGGTCCAGGTAGGGTTTGGACGGCACCGCCGAAAACAGGTACATCAAGGCGTTATAAGGGGCGAACAGCGCCGAATGGTTGACGAACTGACGCAACACCGGCAAACGCGCCTTGCCGCGCAAATGCACGTACAGAATGCTGCCGATAAAAAGCGACAGCACCGACAGTTTGGCGGCCAAAGAAAAGGTCATGCAGCAACTCCTGGAAATAAGCGCCTGGCCAACAGCAGACGTAGCAGCCGGCCATGATAAACACTTGAGCCAGTATGCAGAAGGCCCAGGTCGACCGGCTGACCTACATCAACCCCCTTGGATAAAGACTTGTAGTGAGCGGGCTTGCCCCGCGCTGGGGGGCGAAGCCGCCCTAAATCCAGACACCTCGGTCTTTCTAAAACACCGCGGCGTCCTTGTTGGGGCGGCTGCGCCCCCCAGCGCGGGGCAAGCCCGCTCACTACAGGCGATCAAGCCTGGTTCTCTTGCTCGGTAAACAAATCACTGAACAGCATGCTCGACAGGTAGCGCTCACCGGAGTCCGGCAGGATCACCACGATGGTCTTGCCTTGCATTTCCGGTTTCTCGGCCAGGCGTACGGCCACCGCCATGGCGGCGCCACAGGAAATACCGCACAGGATCCCCTCCTCCTGCATCAGGCGCAGGGCCATGGCCTTGGACTCATCGTCGGTCACCAGTTCGACGCGGTCGACCATCGACAAATCGAGGTTTTTCGGCACGAAACCGGCGCCGATCCCCTGGATTTTATGCGGGCTGGGCTTGATCTCTTCACCAGCCAGCGCCTGAGTGATCACCGGCGAGATGATCGGCTCGACGGCCACCGACACAATCGGCTTACCGACCGTCTTCTTGATATACCGCGACACGCCAGTGATGGTGCCGCCGGTGCCCACACCTGCCACAAGCACATCCACGGCGCCGTCGGTGTCGTTCCAGATTTCCGGGCCGGTGGTTTTTTCGTGGATCGCCGGGTTGGCCGGGTTTTCGAACTGGCCCGGCATAAAGTACTGGGACGGATCGCTGGCAACGATTTCGCCGGCTTTTTCGATGGCGCCCTTCATGCCTTTGGCCGGCTCGGTCAGCACCAGTTCGGCGCCGAGCGCCTTGAGCACCTTACGGCGTTCGATGCTCATGGACGACGGCATGGTCAGCAGCAGTTTGTAGCCACGGGCCGCGGCAACAAAGGCCAGGCCAATGCCAGTGTTGCCGGATGTCGGCTCGACAATGGTCATGCCCGGCTTGAGTTTGCCGGTGCTCTCGGCGTCCCAGATCATATTCGCGCCAATGCGGCACTTCACCGAATAGCCCGGGTTACGCCCCTCGATCTTGGCCAGGATAGTCACGCCACGCGGTGCGATGCGGTTGATCTGTACCAGGGGCGTATTACCGATGGAGTGCGCGTTGTCTGCAAAGATGCGGCTCATGACGGGTCCTTAAAGCAATTTGAACAATGGCCCCAAGGGTATGCCTCGTCATCCGAGGCGTCCAGTCAGAGGAACGTTGCGCCCACGCCAAAGGTCCATCGCCTATACCGTTGGAGAACCTCACTATGAAACGTCGCTACAGTGGGCTGCTATGGATCGTCGCCGTACTGGTGGTGCTGTTGATCGCCCTGGACCTGGCCCTGCCCTATCTGGTGCGCAATTACCTCAATGACAAGCTCGCCGACATGGGCGATTACCGTGGCCAGGTCACTGATGTGGACGTGGCGCTGTGGCGCGGCGCGTACCGGATCAACGGCTTGCAGATCGTCAAGGTCGACGGCAAGGTGCCGGTGCCGTTCGTCAAGGCGCCGGTGATCGATCTGTCGGTGAGCTGGCATTCGCTGTGGTACGACCACGCCGTGGTGGCCGAGGTGCAGTTCTCCCAGCCGGAGCTGAATTTTGTCGACGGCGGCAACCAGCAATCCTCGCAGACCGGTAAGGGCACCGACTGGCGTGAACAGTTGGGCAAACTGTTGCCGATCACGCTCAACGAAGTGCGCATTCAGGACGGCAAGATCGCCTTCCACAACTTCACCTCCAAGCCGCCGGTGAATATCAAGGCCAGTTCGGTGAACGCCAGTTTCTACAACCTGACCAATGTGGTCGACGTCCAGGGCAAGCGTGACGCCAGCTTCGAAGGCAAAGCCCTGTTGCAGGGCCAGGCTCCGCTGGAAGCCTCCGCCACCTTTGACCCGTTGAGCAATTTCGAAGATTTCGAATTCCGTTTCCGCGCCAAAGACCTGCAACTCAAGCGTATGAACGAGTTTGCCTCGGCCTACGGTAAATTCGACTTCAAGGCCGGCACCGGCGATGTGGTGGTCGAGGCCCAGGCCGAAAAAGGCCAGTTGAAAGGCTATATCAAGCCGCTGCTGCGCGATGTTGAGGTATTCGACTGGCAGCAGGACGTCGAGAACAAGGACAAGAACATCTTCCGCTCGATCTGGGAAGCCGTGGTCGGCGCCAGCGAAACCGTATTGAAGAACCAGAACAAAAACCAGTTTGCCACCCGCGTAGAGTTAAGCGGCAGCGTGCACCAGCAAAATATCAGCGCGTTCTCCGCGTTTTTGGCGATTTTGCGCAACGGTTTCATCCAAGCCTTCAATGCGCGGTATGAACAACCCAAACCCTCGGCGAATTGAATGTGACCGGTCATTCAGAGACTGAATAATCCGCCTGCGTTCACAGTCGCCGGGGCTGCGCGGTATAGTCCGGGCATAGATGAATTCGAGGAATGACCGATGAAGTTCGAAGGCACCCAGGCCTACGTTGCCACCGACGACTTGAAACTGGCCGTCAACGCTGCGATTACTTTGGAACGCCCGTTGCTGGTCAAGGGCGAACCGGGCACCGGCAAGACCATGCTCGCCGAGCAACTGGCCGAATCCTTCGGCGCCAAGCTGATCACCTGGCACATCAAATCCACCACCAAGGCCCACCAGGGCCTGTACGAGTACGATGCGGTCAGCCGCCTGCGCGACTCGCAGTTGGGCGTGGATAAAGTCCACGACGTGCGCAACTACCTGAAGAAGGGCAAGCTCTGGGAAGCCTTCGAATCCGAAGAACGCGTCATCCTGCTGATCGACGAAATCGACAAGGCTGACATCGAGTTCCCCAACGACCTGCTGCAAGAACTCGACAAGATGGAGTTCTACGTCTACGAAATCGACGAGACCATCAAGGCCAAAAAACGCCCGATCATCATCATTACCTCCAACAACGAAAAAGAACTGCCGGACGCCTTCCTGCGCCGCTGCTTCTTCCATTACATCGCCTTCCCCGACCGCACCACCCTGCAAAAAATCGTGGATGTGCACTACCCCGATATCAAGAAAGAACTGGTCAGCGAAGCGCTGGACGTATTCTTCGATGTGCGAAAAGTCCCGGGCCTGAAGAAAAAACCTTCCACTTCCGAACTGGTCGACTGGCTTAAACTGCTGATGGCCGACAACATCGGCGAGGCCGTGCTGCGCGAGCGCGACCCGACCAAGGCCATTCCGCCCCTGGCCGGCGCCCTGGTGAAGAACGAGCAGGACGTTCAGTTGCTGGAACGCTTGGCCTTCATGAGCCGTCGCGGTAATCGATAATGTTGCTCAACCTGTTCAATGAGATGCGTGCAGCCAAGGTGCCGGTGTCGGTACGCGAGCTGCTCGACCTGATCAACGCCCTGAAACAGCGGGTGACCTTCGCTGACATGGACGAGTTTTACTACTTGGCCCGGGCGATTCTGGTCAAGGACGAACGGCATTACGACAAGTTCGACCGCGCCTTCGGTGCCTACTTCAACGGCCTGGAAAAACTCGATGACCATCTGCAGGCGCTGATCCCGGAAGACTGGCTGCGCAAGGAGTTCGAACGCTCGCTGAGCGATGAGGAACGCGCGCAGATCCAGTCCCTGGGCGGCCTCGACAAATTGATCGAGGAATTCAAGAAACGCCTGGAAGAACAGAAAGAACGCCACGCCGGCGGCAACAAGTGGATCGGCACCGGCGGCACCAGCCCCTTCGGCTCCGGTGGTTACAACCCGGAAGGTATCCGCGTCGGCGATGCGGGCAAGCGCCAGGGCAAAGCCGTGAAGGTATGGGACCAGCGTGAGTACAAGAACCTCGACGATCAGGTCGAGCTGGGCACGCGCAACATCAAGATCGCGCTGCGCCGCCTGCGCAAGTTCGCCCGTCAAGGCGCGGCGGAAGAGCTGGACATCGACGGTACCATCGACCACACCGCCCGCGATGCCGGCCTGCTGAATATCCAGATGCGTCCGGAGCGGCGCAACACCATCAAGCTGCTGTTGCTGTTCGATATCGGCGGCTCGATGGACGCCCATGTGAAGATCTGCGAAGAGTTGTTTTCCGCGTGCAAGACCGAGTTCAAGCACCTGGAGTACTTCTACTTCCATAACTTTGTGTACGAGTCGGTGTGGAAGAACAACCAGCGTCGCACCTCGGAACGCACGTCCACACAAGACCTGCTGCATAAGTACGGCGCGGATTACAAAGTGATTTTTATCGGCGACGCGTCAATGGCGCCCTACGAAATCACGCAAGCCGGTGGCAGCGTCGAGCACTGGAACGAGGAGCCTGGATATGTGTGGATGCAGCGCTTCATGGCCAAGTACAAGAAGCTGATCTGGATTAACCCGTATCCGAAGGACACGTGGGGCTATACGGCGTCGACCGGGATTGTGCGGGAGTTGGTGGAAGATCAGATGTATCCGCTGACCCTGCGCGGGCTCGAAGAAGGCATGCGCTTTCTCTCCAAATAAACACGCCTCCTGAGATCCAATGTGGGAGGGGGGCTTGCTCCCGATGGCGGTGGCTCAGTACCTGATGGGCTGACTGACACACTGCTATCGGGAGCAAGCCCCCTCCCACATTTTGATCCCAGTGTCTTTTAGACCGTGGCCAGCCGCAGTAAAAAGTCGACATGCTGCCGGTGCGCAGTCTCCTGCACCACCGGCGTCAACCTCACCGTTTCCCCCGGCAGGCACTGCGCCAATCGCGCCAGCGCCAACGGCGTCAAGGCACCCAGGCGCGGATACCCCCCCAATCGTCTGTCGATCATTAAGCAACACAATCGGCTGCCCATCCGGCGGCACCTGGATCGCCCCCAACGGAATCCCTTCGGAAATCAATGACGGCCCCAGGTACTGCAACGGCGTGCCCAGCAGGCGCATACCCATGCGGTCGGCGCGGCTGTCGAGGGTCCATTCGCTGTTGAACGCATCAAACAGGCTTTGGCCGCTGAACTGGCCGATCTGCGCACCGACGATCACCTCCAGCGGCGCCTTGGCGGGCAAGGCAGGATCAGCCAACACCCTCATCGCCCCGCCGACACCGGAATAAGCCAGGCGACCGCCTTGGGCCAACGCCTTGCCGAAACCGTCCGGGCCGCCCAGCTCCTCGCGCACGACCGTGGCGCAGCTGCCCAACACCGGCGGCGCATCGAACCCGCCCGGTGCCGCCAGGTAAGCCCGGGCGCCACTGGACGGCTGGGTGAAGCGCAGCCGCTGGCCCTTTTGCAGGATAAAACTGCGGCCTGGGCTGATCGCGCGCTCATCGATATACGCGCCCAGATCCGCCCCGGCCAACGCCAGCAGGCAATAATCCTCGGCCTGCAGGGTAAAGCCGCCCAAGGTGATTTCCACTACCGGCGCATCCAGCGCATTGCCCAGCAGCCAATTGGCCCAGGACATCGAGACCCAATCCAGCGCCCCGCCCTGCGTCACGCCCAGGTGGCGCACACCAAAGCGGCCCGCATCCTGCAACAGGCACAGCGGCGTGCTGGCCTCGATCAACAAGTGGCTCATGCCTGCGCCTCCAACGGCGTGTCGTCGCCACCCAGGTTGATGAATTCGGCGTGGTCGACCGGCTCGAAACGCACCATGTCGCCGGGCTGTATCAGGCTGTAACCGTCACGTTCGCGGTCGAAGAGTTTGGCCGGGGTGCGCCCGATCAGGTTCCAGCCGCCGGGGGAGACCACCGGGTAGGCGGCGGTTTGCCGTTCAGCGATGCCGACGCTCCCCGCCGCGATGCGTTTGCGCGGCGTATTGAGGCGCGGTGTGGCGAGGATTTCATCGACCAGCCCCATGAACGCGAACCCCGGGGCAAAGCCGAGGGCGAACACCTGGTATTCATGGGCGCTGTGACGGCGGATCACCTCCTCAACCGCCAGGCCACTGCGCCGGCGGAGCAACGTCAGCTCCGGGCCCACGCTCAGGTCGTACCACACCGGCAGCACATGGGCTTGGCCGCTGCCCTGAACCTGAGGTTGCAGGTCAGTCAATGCCAGGTCGATCAACTCGCGTGCCTGGGCCGGGCTGAGCGCCGTGAGATCGTAATGCACCATCAAGGTGGTGTAAGACGGCACCAGATCCACCAGCGCCGCGCCGAACCTCTCGCGCAAGCGCTGAGTGGCGGCGAGCATCCACGGCATATTGGCTTCGGCAATCACGTCGAACAGACGCACCATCAAGCCGTCAATGGCGACCACTTCAATGCGTGGCTTCATGCTGACTTCAACGCCTCGCGGATGCGTTGTACCGCAGCGATCGAACTGGCGTTATCGCCATGCACGCACAAGGTGTTGGCCTGCAAGATCAAGGCGCTGCCGTCGCTGGCCGTCAGGGCTGCGCCACGGGAAATAGTCAGGGCCTGCTGCAAGATCGTGTCGGAGTCGTGATGCACCGCCCCCGGCAACTGACGCGAAACCAGGTGGCCCTTGGCGTCGTAGGCGCGGTCGGCGAACGCTTCAAACCACAGGATCACACCGTATTCATCACCCAGCGCCTGGGCCGCGCTGTTGTCGCGGGTGGCCAGCAGCATCAGCGGCAAATCGCCATAAGCCGCCACGGCCTGGATCACTGCACGCAGTTGCGCGGGGTTGGCCATCATGTCGTTGTACATCGCCCCATGGGGTTTGACGTAGCTGACCCGTCCACCCTGGGCGCGACAAATGCCATCGAGAGCGCCGATCTGATAATGCAGCAGGTCCTGGATCTCCTGGGCCGTGTAGGCCATGGAGCGACGGCCGAAGCCTTGCAGGTCCTGGTAGGCCGGGTGTGCACCGACTTGCACGCCATGCTTGAACGCCAGGCTGACGGTCTTGCGCATGATGCTCGGGTCGCCGGCATGAAAACCGCAGGCCACGTTGGCGCAATCGATGAACGGCATGACCTCGGCATCCAGACCCATGGTCCAGTTACCGAAGCTTTCGCCGATATCGCAATTCAATAACAGACGGCTCACGGTGGGCGCTCCTGTAGGCGTTGTTTTTTTGTAGTGTGGGATTTTTTACCCGGAACTCGCAACTTGTCCTCATACCCCAACGACGCTTATCGTGGAATGGCTCGATTTTTGGCGTTTGCCCGGTGCGGCGTCCAACTAATAAAAACCGATCCATGCATAAGAAAAGTTGATCCCATGAATTTGAAGTTCCTCGAAACCTTCGTCTGGGTGGCCAAGCTCAAGAGCTTTCGACTGACCGCCGAGAAGCTGTTCACGACCCAGGCCTCGATTTCCAGCCGCATTGCGGTGTTGGAAAGCGAGCTGGGTGTGAAGCTGTTGCTGCGCGACTCACGGGGCGTGAGCCTGACCCCGGAAGGCTTGAAGGTGCTCGATTACGCCGAGCAAATGATGGGGACCATACAAGAGCTGAAGCGGTCCCTGGAAACCACCAGCAGCAAGGTCGGGCGCATTCGGATCGGCGTGATGGACACTGTCATCCACACCTGGCTGAGCCCGTTGGTGGCGGAACTGATGGATCATTTTCCGCTGGTGGAAATCGAGTTGATCGCCGATACCGCATTGAACCTCAGCGATCAGCTGCAAAAAGGCTTTCTCGATCTGATCCTGCAAACCGACCTGCTGCGCCTGGAAACCGTGCGCAGCCTGGAACTGGCCAGCCACCCCATGGCCTGGATCGTCGCCAGCCACTCGATTTACCACCGCGACTACGCCTCCCTCGCCGAACTGGCCCAGGAGCGCATCATTACCTACTCGAAAAATTCCCACCCGCACCAGGACGTGCTGAGCCTGATGCAGGCCAACGGCGTGGCCGCGCCACGGATGAACTGTGTGAATTCGGTGTCGGCGATTACCCGTTTGCTGCGCGATGGCTTCGGCATCGGGGCGCTACCGCCGGTGCTGGTCAGCGAGGAATTGGCGCGGGGGGAATTGGTGATGTTGCCCATGACGCAAAAACTGCCGAACTTGCAGGTGGTGGTGTCGTGGCGTGTGGGAGTGGAGTTGGTGGAGGAGATTGTGGGGTTGTGCCAGACAGTCGTGGCCCGTTATGCCGAGGAAGTCGGCGAGGAGCGGATGGTCCTGAGCTGAAACGGTGGGAGGGGGCAAGCCCTAATGCTCGTCAGTCAAGAGAACCTGCCGCGACCAAGCTCTGTAGTGAGCGGGCTTGCCCCGCGCTGGGTGGCAAAGCCGCCCCAACAAAGACGCCGCGGTATTTCAGGAGGACCGAGGTGCCTGGGTTTGGGGCGGCTGCGCCACCCAGCGCGGGGCAAGCCCGCTCACTACAGATGATGTGTTCTACATCCGCCATTTAACTGACTGGCATTAGTACCGCATCATGTCAGAGACCCTTGAGGTCGCGCTCTTCAATCGGCCGGCTCTGGCGCATGCGCTTGCCGCCCAGCACGATCCAGTCGATCAAGCGATACAGGCACTCCAAGCCGAACGACAACAACATCGCCCCACCCAGCCCCCAGCCCATGGCTTCGGGCGTGAGCAGGATCTGGTAGCTGTAGCCGTTCCAGGTTTCCCGACGAATGTCCGGGTCGGCGGCCACCGCCACTTGCAGGGCGCGGATATACCACGGGCCTTGCATGGCCTGGAATTGCTTGTCCAACGCCACCTGGCGGTCGAGCAAGGTACCCAGACTGTTGGCATCGCTGCGGAACACCGGGTCGTCGCTGGCGCGGTAATGCGCCACCAATGCCTGCAAGTCGCCGTTGAAGAACTGTTGCGCGGTGGCATCGAAGCCACGCAGGCCGGTCTGGGCTTCGATCAAGTGAGCTTCGACGCGCTTGGCATAGTCGTTGATAAACCCCGGTACTTGCACACCGACCAGCAAGCCAATGGCAAACAGTACCAACCGCAGATAACTGAGCAACATGGTCGATATCCTTACTCGGTGACACCCTGGCTGACGCATTCACCGCGTCGCCACAGGCTCCATTGGCCCGGTTCGTAGCGGGTCCAGTTTTCGTTGTCGGTCAAAGGTTCGGTGGCGATGACCGTGACCACGTCATCGGGCGTGGTTTCGGCCTGAAAATCGACGATCACGTCGACATCCTTCAAGCGCGCCGGGCCGAAAGGGGCGCGCCGGGTGATCTGTGCCAGTTTGGTCGAGCAGTAGCAAAACAGCCAGTCGCCGTCACTGAGCAGGCAGTTGAACACGCCTTTGCTGCGGTATTCGGCACAAGCGGCGATCAGGTCAGGCAAGACCTGTTCGATCTCCACAGGTTCGGGGAAGGCCTCACGCACGCGGTTGAGCAAGTCGCAGAATGCCGCTTCGCTGTCGGTATCGCCCACCGGCCGGTAGAACGTGGCGCGGGGGTTGAAGTCCGCCAGCTGGCCGTTGTGCGCAAAACACCAGTTGCGCCCCCACAGTTCGCGCACGAACGGGTGGGTATTGGACAGGCACACCTTGCCCACGTTGGCCTGGCGGATATGACCAATCACCACTTCACTTTTGATGGGATAACGCTGCACCAGCAAGGCGACTTCCGACTCACTGCTGGCAGCCGGGTCCTGGAACAGGCGCAGGCCACGGCCTTCATAGAAAGCAATGCCCCAGCCATCACGGTGGGGGCCGGTGCGTCCGCCGCGCTGCATCAGCCCGGTAAAACTGAATACGATATCGGTGGGGACGTTGGCACTCATGCCCATCAATTCACACATGCCAGGGCTCTCGCTGCAGGGCGGACGACGTCAAAGGCGCGGCTCGACCCGTACACCACTGACCGGTGCCGGGCGGCGCAAGGGTTCCTCGTCGTCCTGCTCGGCGGCCAACGCGGCATCGACCGCCGCCTTGCGCTCGCGACGGGCATTGGCGGCGCGCTCGATGGGCCAGCGGATCAACACAAACACGAGATACACGGCAAACGCGATCATCGTGTACATGAACAGATCGGAAATGGCCCGCCAGGCGTTATTGCCGACCTTGAGCACCAGGTCCATGGCGGTGATGGCCACCGCCGGGGCGAACTGGGTCTTGACCGGGTCGACGATGGTCGGGCTGAACAGCAACACGGCCATCAGCAATTGCAGCGGCTCGCGCAGCCAACGCCAGATCCAGCGGGTCAGGCGCCACCATACCAACAGGCAGCCCAAAGCGGCGAAGGCGTAAAGGCCCCAAGCGATCAGATAGTCGTTCTCGGTCATGGTGTCCATGGCAAGGTAGGCAAACAGGCGGCTATGATAACGGCTTTTGCGCGTCTCGGCTGCAATGCCTGCGACCCTGCGCCAGACGGAGAGTATTCCATGCCTATAGCGACCGCCCCGATTGCCCGCAAGGGTCAAGGCCCAGACCCTTACGCCTGGCTGCAAGAGCGTGACAACCCCGAGGTACTCGATTACCTCAAGGCTGAAAACGCCTGGCAGGAAGCACAGCTCGCCGACCAGAAAGCCCTGCGCGAAACCCTGTTCGAAGAAATCAAGGGGCGCATCCTGGAAACCGACCTCTCCCTGCCCTCGCCCTGGGGACCGTACCTGTATTACACACGGACCACCGCGGGTGACGAATACGCTCGCCACTATCGCTGCCGCCGCCCGGCGGATGACAGTCACCAAGTGGATGAGAGCAGCGAAGAGCTGCTGCTTGATCCCAACGCGCTGGCCAAGGGTGGTTTCTTCTCCCTCGGCGCCTTCAGCATCAGCCCGGACCATCAGCGCCTGGCCTACAGCGTGGATACCAGCGGTGAAGAGATCTACACCCTGTACGTGAAGGAATTGGCCACCGACAAAGTCAGCGAACTGGAGTTCGAAAACTGCGACGGCAGCATGACCTGGGCCAATGACAGCCTGACCCTGTTTTTCGGCGAACTGGACGATACCCATCGCCCGCACAAACTGTATCGCTATCGCCTGGACGGCACGGCGGCGCAGGAAGTGTTCCACGAGCCCGACGGACGTTTCTTCCTGCATTGCTACCGCTCCAGCTCCGAGCGCCAGCTGCTGCTGGCCCTGGGCAGCAAGACCACCAGCGAGACCTGGGCATTGGACGCCGACCACCCAGAGCAGGACTTCACCTGCCTGGCGCCACGGGTCGAGGACCATGAATACGATGTCGACCACGGCCAGCGTGACGGCGAGTGGACCTGGTTTATCCGCAGCAACCGCGACGGCATCAACTACGCACTGTTCGTCGCCGCCGACACCGGCAGCGTGCCCGACGAGGCCGACTGGCAGAACCTGATCCCCCACAGCGACGAGGTCATGCTCGACGGTGTGAGCCTGAACGCCGGCGCCATGACCCTCAGCCTGCGCATCGGCGGCCTGCCGGTGATCGAAGTGCACCCTCAGGGCATGCCGACGTACCGCGTGGAATTACCCGACGCTGCCTATAGCCTCTACGTACAAAACAGCCTGGAATTTCCAAGCGACAAGATCCGCCTGCGCTACGAAGCGCTGAATCGCCCGGCCCAGGTCCGTCAGCTCGAACTGGCGACAGGCGCGCAAACGGTGCTCAAGGAGACCCCGGTGCTCGGCGCATTCAACGCCGATGACTACGTCAGCCAGCGCCTGTGGGCGACCTCCGTCGACGGCACCCAGGTGCCGATCAGCCTGGTGGTCAAGCGTGACCAGCTCGGTAAAACCACACCGCTGTACCTCTACGGCTACGGCGCCTATGGTTCGAGCCTGGACCCGTGGTTTTCGCATGCGCGCCTGAGCCTGCTCGACCGTGGCGTCGCCTTTGCCATTGCCCATGTGCGCGGCGGTGGCGAGCTGGGGGAAGCGTGGTATCGCAACGGCAAGCAGGCGCACAAGCAGAATACCTTCAGCGACTTTATCGCCTGCGCCGAGCACCTGATCGCCCAGGGCCTGACCACATCCAGACAATTGGCGATCAGCGGCGGCAGCGCCGGTGGCCTGTTGATCGGCGCGGTACTCAACCAGCGCCCGGAGCTGTTCCAGGCGGCGATTGCCGAAGTGCCGTTCGTCGACGTGCTCAACACCATGCTCGACCCGGAGCTGCCATTGACCATCACCGAGTACGACGAGTGGGGCAACCCTGAAGAGCCCGAGGTCTACGCACGCCTCAAGGCTTACGCGCCTTACGAAAACGTCAGCGCGCAAGCCTACCCGGCCACCTTGGTGATCGCCGGCTACAACGACAGCCGCGTGCAGTACTGGGAAGCCGCCAAGTGGGTGGCCAAGCTGCGTGACACCAAGACGGACGACAACCTGCTGCTGCTCAAGACCGAACTGGGCGCCGGCCATGGCGGCATGAGTGGCCGGTACCAGGGACTGCGTGACGTGGCGCTTGAATACGGTTTTGTGTTCAAGGCCCTGGGGTTGGCCTAACCGCCGGGCGTCTTCGGCTTGCTGTCGCTCTGTTGCAGGCCAGGCACCGTCTGGTCTTTCGGCGGCGTGGGCAACACAATCGGCTCCAGCGCGGGCGAGCCGTTGACAGTGGCCTTGGGCGCGGCGGGCGGGCTGACTTGCGGATACAACGTGGGGGTCGGTGTGCCCGGGGCACCTGGGGTTGGCGCGGGTGCGACCGGCACGGTTTGCGCCTCTTGCGCCTGCGCCGTACCCAATGTGAGCGCGCCCAGCACAATGGCCGTTAGAATGTTGCACTTCATCGATGGCTCCATGGCCTGACCGGAATACCGTAAGGCTACTCCCAACCGCGCAAGAATGCCCTTCTCAATGAGATTTCCATGAAACGTTTCGTTCTGCTGGACACCACCCCAATCCCCGACAACGGCGGTGCCTTGTGCCTGTTCGAATATGGCGAGGATTTCGTCATCAAGATTCAGGGGGGCGATGGCGGCCAGTTGATGAATACGCGCATGCACGGCTCCGAGGATGCGCTGGCGGAAATTCCCTGCCGCAAGGTCGCCGGCCGTGCGGGTTCACGCGTATTGATCGGCGGCCTGGGCATGGGCTTTACCCTGGCCTCGGCCCTCAAGCACCTGGGCAAGACGGCCGAAGTGGTGGTCGCGGAGTTGGTACCGGGCGTGGTCGAGTGGAACCGCGGCCCGCTCGGGGAAAAGTCCGGGCGCCCGTTGCTGGACCCGCGCACGGTGATCCGCCTGGAGGACGTGGCCAAGGTGCTGCAAGCCGAGCCCCAGGGCTTTGACGCGATCATGCTCGATGTGGACAACGGTCCCGAAGGCCTGACGCAAAAGGCCAATAGCTGGTTGTATTCCGCCGCCGGCCTGGCCGCCTGCGCCAAGGCCCTGCGCCCCAAAGGCGTGCTGGCCGTGTGGTCGGCCAGCGCCGACAGGCTGTTCAGCGACAAACTGCGCAAGGCCGGGTTCAAGGCCGAAGAAGTGCAAGTCTTTGCCCATGGCAACAAGGGCACCCGGCATACCATCTGGATTGCGGAAAAAATCAAAGGTTGAACACAGAGGGTCAGTTCAGGGACTTGCGGTAATCGATCACGTACGGCACTTTCTTGTCGAACGTCTTTTCCAGCTCGTTGCGGTCCAGCTGGGTCATGCCGCCCAGTTGATGTGCGGTAAAACCGCTGTCACCGACCGGTGAGCCCGGTGCCAGGCTGACCATACGCTTGGCCACCGCTTCAATGGCATCCTTGTAGCCGCCCTTCTTGTCCAGGTTGTAGGCGCCCAGGTCGATCTGGGTGCGCAGCCAGTTGCCCCAGTAGAACTCCAGGAATTCCGGCGCGATGGCGCCATCGTCCGGCTTGCCGTAGGCGGCCTTGCGGGTGAAATACACCAGGCTGCGGAAAGTGTCGTCCTGCAGGTTCTTGAAGCCCAGGTGCGCCGGCAATTTCGCGGGCGACAACGCCTGGCCCTGGTTGTCCTTGAGCCAGACCTTGCGCGACGCCTGCATGCGCTGCCAGAAAGCTGCCATGTCCGGGCTGCCGCTGAAATCATCGGTGACCTTGACCCACATTTTCAGCTTGGGACCGCCGCCGGGCACTTCCCACAAGGTGGTGAAGCTGTGGTGACCGTCGGTGAGGTACAACTGGCCGGCCGGGCCGACGACCACGGTTTTCATGTCTTCGGGATGGGCGCCCACCGGGTCCTTGCAGGTGAAACTGCTCGGTTGGTGCAGGTCGGCCTTTTTCGGCACTTTGTCGGCGGCGCCCTGGCCATTGGTCTCGCAGTACTCATCGAAGACCTTGGCCGGCTTGTCGGCGAACAAGCCGAGGCTGTAGTAGATCTGGTCAAAACCCACCACAGCCTGAGTCGGGTGCAATTGTTCAAGGGCAACCTCGATCACCTGCCCCGGTTTGGGTGTGGAGAACGCCTGGGCCTGGGCGGTGACGACACACAGCAGTAACGCAACAATCCATGAATGCAGACGCATGAGTTTCAGATCCTTGTATGTAAAGTGAAGCAGTCATTTACAGCGCGAGCGGCTAGAATCAACCCTATCCGTGAACCCGCAAATAGCCAGGAGCCATGATGAGCTCGACCAACCCGCCCTCCCACACCGCCAAGCTGGATCGCATCCTCGCCGACGCCCAGCGCGACCGGGAAATGGGCTACCGCGACAAAGCCTTGAAGATGTACCCACACGTATGCGGTCGCTGCGCCCGGGAGTTTTCCGGAAAACGCTTGAGTGAACTGACAGTACACCACCGCAACCATAACCATGATGACAACCCCCAGGATGGCTCCAACTGGGAGCTGCTGTGCCTGTATTGCCACGACAACGAACACTCGCGCTACACCGACCAGCAGTACTTCGGCGACGGCTCCACCAGCAGCCCGACCATTGCCAAGGCCACCCATAACCCGTTTGCGGCGTTGGCCGGGTTGATGAAGAAGGACGACTGATAAATAGGGGTTGTCGATGCCGGCCTCATCGGGAGCAAGTCGAATCTTCGCACCGCCCCTCCCATATTTGACGGGATTCACCCCATCAAATGTGGGAGGGGGCTTGCTCCCGATAGCGATCGCCCAAGCACTACAGCAGGCCGAGGCCGTATAATCGCGGTTTTTCTGCAAGGCACATTTTCCCGTGGGCAATAAACGCTACAGCTGCATCGGTCTGTATAACCCCAAATCCCCCGAGAACGTCGGCTCGGTGATGCGTGCCGCCGGCTGCTACGGCGTGGCCTCGGTGTTCTACACCGGCGTGCGTTACGAGCGCGCCCGGGACTTCATCACCGATACCAAGAAGGTCCACCACGACATTCCCCTGATCGGCATCGATGACTTGAAAAAGATCCTGCCCCTGGGCTGTATCCCGGTCGCCGTGGAACTGGTGGAAGGCGCCCGCCCGCTGCCCGAATACACTCACCCCGACCGCGCGCTGTACATCTTCGGCCCCGAAGATGGCTCCCTCGACAAAGAGATTCGTGACTGGTGTGAGGACGTGGTGTACATCCCGACTACCGGCTGCATGAACCTCGCCGCCACGGTCAACGTGGTGCTCTACGATCGCCTGGCCAAGGGCAACAACACCCGTTCAGGCCCCAAGTATTAATTTTCCGGGAACATCCGGCGCGTGCAAACAGTCAGCTATTTACACTTGCCCTTGTTGGAGAGAGATCATGAGCGACAGCAAATACCTGCGACCGGCGATCGAACACGCCCCACTCGACACACAGCCCACCCAGAACGTGCACGGCTGGGAACGTATCGGTTCGGTGGCCGGCGGCGTGATGATGGTCGGCAAAGGCCTGCGCCGTGGCGGGATTTTCGGCTTGATCCAAGTGGCAATCGGCGGCGTGGCGCTGGTCCGTGGTTTTACCGGGCACAGCTCGCTCAAGGACAAGCTGGAGCAGGGTCGCCAGGAAATGAACAGCGTGCGCACGAAGATCGAGCGTGCCGGCCAAGAGTTGAAGAACCTCAAGACCAAGGCGGAAGTCGCCGCAGAAAAAGCCACCAAGACTGCTGGTTAATCGCCGCCCCCTTCCACACTTTGATCGGTACATGACTGGGGATCAACGCAACAGCTTGGTCTCCAGCACCACCGACGACTCGCCGATCACACTTTCAGCCAATTGCACGAACTGCGCAGTGGTGATGCTGTTCACCCGCATGACCGCTTGTGCCAGATCGTCCAGCGAACGCTTGTTGTGGGTTTTCACGCGGATTTCGCGGTCGAGCTCCTGCAACAGCAGCACCGCCTGGGCCACCGCCCCGGCGCTGATGTGCTCGCCGCGCAATGTGCTGACGCCCTTGCCGTCCTTGCCCAACCGCGCCTGTATGGCCGCGTAGCGCTCATCGGTGATACCTCCGGCGCGCCGCATCAGCTCGATCGCGTAATACTCGCCCAGGCCCTCGCGAATCCAATCGCTGCTGTCGTGATCATTGAAGCGGCCGATGGCCTGCACCACTTCGCGGATCAGCGGGCTGCTGCCGTTTTCGCTGACCAGTGGCGTGCGACTGCTGAGATAGATCGAATCACGCGATGCCACCACGCCCCGGCGCATCGGGTCGTTGGCGCCCACGATCAACAGTTTCGCTGGATGGCGCGGAAACGCCGCTTCCACTTGCGGCCAGACGAATGTCAGCAGCGTCAAAACATCCATGCGGCGCATGCCCTGGCCCTTGGGCGAGGCCACGGTGACTTCGGTTGCACCCAGCCGTATGCGACGGCTGCCGAGGGTGCCGGCGAGCATCCAGCCGGTGGGGCGGTCGAACAGGCGGGAGACGTTATCGACGCGAAATTTGTTTTTACCGATGCGCGGCCAGGCGGTTTCGATGCTCTTCCAACCGGAGGGCAATTCGAACACCAGGCGCGAAACCAACTCGGTTCCGTCCTGTTGGTCGAGCCGAGCGGTTGGCACCAGGTCTTCACCGCGCAGCAGCGCCCAGTTGGGCGTCATCCGTGTTTCATAGACACCGGGCTTGCGGGCATGGGTAAGGCGCACGCGGTAGGTCAGGCTGGACTTGTCGGCACTGGGCTGCCAGAGGCCGCGGCTGCCGGTGACGGTCCACTGACCGTCGGCCTTGAAATCGCTGTAATCGCCCGCGCGCCCCAGGTCCAGGTTGAGGCTGCGCACCGCCGAGCCTTGGGACAGGCTCACGCGCACTTCGGCCTGATCGCTCTGGGGCAGCAACTTGACGTGATAATCCAGGTCGACTTTGTTCGCACACCACGCCGACATGCTCAGCGCCAGCAACACCAGGCTTGCCGCCAGCTTGGTTCCCCCCCGCATACACACTCCTTGGTCAACCGGCACGGAAGATCAGGTAATCCTCCCAGTCGTCTTCGGGCACGCTGCCTTCGCTGAGCATGCGCCCGGACTGGGAAATGCGTTCGTGATGGACCGCATCGCGGTCACCGCAGACCAGGTGGTGCCACAGCGGCAGGTCTTTGCGCTCGCTGACCAGGCGGTAGGCGCAGGTCGGCGGCAGCCATTTGAACTGATCAGCCTGGCCCGGCGTGAGCTGGATGCAATCAGGCACCGAGGCGCGACGGTTGGGGTAGTCGGTGCACTGGCAGGTTTTCAAGTCGAGGAGTTTGCAGGCGATACGCGTGTAATAAACACTGTTGTCGTCTTCATCCTCGAGCTTTTGCAGGCAGCACAGGCCACAGCCGTCGCACAACGACTCCCACTCCTCCTGGTCGAGGTGTTCAAGGGTTTTGCGTATCCAGAAAGGTTCGACTTTGGCGGCCATGGCTCTACATCAACATCATCGGTGAAAAGGCCGCCAGTCTAGTGCCCAAGCCCCTTGGGGCCAAGCGCTTACGACTGGCGGTGCGACCAGACTTGTCAGTCTAGTCGCCGCGCAGTAGCTTTGAGCACCGAATTGACGATCAGGAACTTGCCCATGAGCCGTGTTGCCGACTACCCGATTCACACCCAATTCACCGACCGCTGGTCGCCCCGGGCCTTTACCGGCGAAAGCATTCCGCAAGAGACGCTGCTGAGCTTTTTCGAAGCCGCACGCTGGGCACCGTCGGCCTACAACTCACAGCCGTGGCGCTTCCTGTATGCGCGTCGCGACACGCCGAACTGGGAGCGCTTCCTGAGCCTGCTCAATGAATTCAACCGGGGCTGGGCACAGCACGCGTCGGCCTTGGTGATCATCGCCTCGAAAACCGACTTCATCGCCCCCGGCGCCAGCGAAGAAACCCCGGCACTGTGGCACACCTTTGACACCGGTTCTGCCTGGGGTCACCTGGCCCTGCAAGCCAGTCTCGCCGGCTGGCACACCCACGGCATGGCCGGCTTCGATCAGGAACTGACGCGCAAGGAGCTGAAGATTCCGCAAGGTTATGCGCTGCACGCCGCCGTGGCCGTGGGCAAACTGGGCGATAAATCGACCTTGCCTGAATACCTGCAAGGCCGTGAAGCGCCGAGCTCGCGCCGGCCGTTGAGCGAGCTGATCTGCGAGGGTGACTTCAGCCTCTGACGCTATGTGGAAGGGGCAAGCCCTGATGCCAGTCAGTTAAAGATTAACGCGGTCACTGTGGGAGGGGGCTTGCTCCCGATAGGCCGCGCAGCGGCCTCAAAAATGGGCCTGCTACGCAGGCCATCGGGAGCAGGCCCCCTCCCACAATGTGTTCCGAGTGCAGTCAGTAACCGCGCGCGAAATCCACTTCCCCGCGCAACGCCTGCTTGGCCTGATACGCCCGCAGGTTCTGCACAAACAACGCCACCATCTTCGCAGGCGACGTCGGCGCCGAACTGTGCCCGGTCAGCAGCAGGCCCCAGGCGGTCCAGAACGGGTGGCGCTGCGGCAACGGTTCCTGGCGGCACACGTCGATCACCGCGCCGGCCAGGTGCCCTTCTTTCAACGCCTCGACCAGATCGGCATCGACCACCGCCACGCCGCGCCCGACGTTGATGAACAACGCGGTCGGCTTGAATTGCTTGAACAGCGCCGCGTCGTACAGGTCATGGGTGTCGGGCGTGTTGGGCAGCAGGTTGACCACGTAGTCCACCTCCCCCACCAACCGGCCCAATTGATCGAGCGCGGCCACTTCAATAAATGGCGCCTGCTCACGTGCGGTGCTGGCGATACCGTAGAGCTCGACGCCAAACGGCAACAGAAACTCTGCCACGCTCTGGCCGATATCGCCGGTACCGACTACCAGCACTTTGCGCCCCGCCAGGCTCTGGCCCAGGCGGTTGTCCCATTTGCGCTCGACCTGGCTGACCAGCCGCGCCAGCACTTCACGCTCATGGCCCAGCATGTAGGTGAGTACAAACTCGGCCATGACCTGGCCAAAGATGCCGACCGCACGGGTCAGGCGATAGTTGCGCGGCAAGCCTTCGGCCAGTAGCGGCGTGATACCCGCCCAGGTCGATTGCAACCATTGCGGCTGGTGGCCCTGACGCAACAGGGTCGCCAGCAGGTCCGGCTGGCCCAGCCACACCGGGCAATCGGCGGCCAGGCGCGACAGTTCGGCGGAATCGCCGCTGGTCAATACTTCAAGGTCCGGAGCCGCTGCGCGCAGCAGTTGGGCGTAGAGCGGGTGATCCTGTTCAGCAATCAGAACACGCATGGTTCAAACCTTTCAAAAACAGTGCAGACGGCCGCCCGCATCCTTACGGCCACCGCCAACTAATACGAGTCCATGGAAGAAGGTGCCCTGAACCGGGCACTGATCGATTACACCGGGTCGTTGCGGCGCAGCAGCTCTTCGGGCAAGTGTTCGATGTACTCGTCCTCGGCCGGCGGCATTTGCAGGTGGTAGCCCTGCTTGTCGAGGTTTTCCAGGACTTGCACGATGTCTTCCTGTTGCAGCTTGCGCTCGGGCGTCAGCACCAGGTCGAACGCGTGCACCGGCTTGCCGAACACCGTGACCAAACCCTCGGGCACGCGCTCCAAAGCATCGCTTTTGAGTACGTAGAGGTACATGCCGGCACGTTTTGGGCTGCGGTAGATGGAGCAAATACGTTTCAAGGCTGTTCTCCGGCAGTGGCCAGGCTGTCAAGCAGCGCCTGGCCCATCAACTCGCGGCGCCAGCCACGCAGCGAGTCTGGCAATTGGTAAGGCCCATCGGGGTAGCCACTCTTGACCAGGGCTTCGAGGGTTTTCTTGCGCAGCATCAGTTCCGGCGCCATCTCCAGGCGTTCGGCGAACGCCTGGCCCTGGGCACGCAGTGCTTTGATCAGCGCGGCAGCCTCGACCGGCAAGGGTTCTGCAACGGCAGGCGGCCATTGGTCCGCGGGCACGCTAGCGGCACGTTTGATCAGGTCCAGCAGGAACTGGCCATCCTGACGCACGGTGCGCGGGTGCATGTCTTCGATCTTGCCCAGGGCGGCGAGGTTATCCGGCTGGGTTTTGGCCAGGGGCCATAACGAATGTTCGCGAATGATGCGGTTGCGCGGCAGGTCACGCGCGCGGGCCTGCTGTTCGCGCCAGGCGCACAGTTCGCGCAGGACCGCCAGCTGGGCGCGGGACAGTTTCCACGCCAGCTTGGCCTCGCGGTACACCTCGTACGGGTCGACTTCGCGGCGCAGGTTGGCCACCAGTTCGGCGCCGTCTTCCAGCACCCAGGCGTACTTGTCGGCAGACAGTTGCGGGCGCAGGCGCGTGTAGACCTCGGCCAGGTGCACGGCGTCTTCGGCGGCGTAGCTCACTTGGGTCTCGGACAATGGCCGCTGCAGCCAGTCCGAGCGGGTCTCGCCCTTGGGCAACTCGATATCGAGCACGGCGTGCACCAGGCGCGAGTAGCCCATGGAAAAACCAAGGTTCAGGTAGGCCGCGGCCAATTGGGTGTCGAACAACGGCACCGGCAGGCTGCCGGTCAGGCGCAACAGCACTTCGAGGTCTTCGCTGCAGGCATGCACCACCTTGATCACCGCTGGGTTTTCCAGCAAGGCGGCCAACGGTTGCCAGTTGTCGATGGTCAGGGGGTCGATCAGGTAAGCGCGGACGCCATCACCAATCTGGATCAGCCCGGCAATGGGATAAAAAGTGTCGACCCGCATGAATTCGGTGTCGAGGGCAACGAATGGCAACTGCTGCCATTCGGCGCAATGCTGGCCGAGGCTATCGTTGTCGCAGATCCAGTGAATATCGATGGCCACACGGCTCTCCCTTGAAGAATGGCGCGCAGTATATATCGCGAAAGGGGCTTGCGAGCATTCGCAGTGCACACACGATCATGAAAACTCCGACAAGAAATGGAGAATAGTCCGACGAGCGGGACTTATCCTCTCTTACGCAGAACGTAGACCCGCCATAACTGGGAGCCTGGGAGGAATTCCTGGTAATTCAGGATCTTGAAACCGGCCTGACGGAATTCGCCCTCCACCGGCGCGCGTGCGCTCACCGAGACGATCACCGTGTCACGGCTGACCCGATGAAACTCTTGCAGCAAGGCCAGGCGCACCTCGCTGTCGTGGACGTGGCGAAACAATTCCAGGCAGAAAATGCAGTCCACCGCATTCGCCGACAAGCCAATGGAAAACGCTGATCCCTGGAAGGTCTTGATCCGCTTGAGCAACGTCGCCGGATGATGGGTGCGGGCGTGGTCGAGCATGGCCTGCGAGCTGTCCGAGGCCAGGATCACCCGGTTGACGTGTTCGCCCAGCACCGGCCAGAACCGCCCCGAGCCGCAGGCTAGGTCGAGGATCAGCCCCGGCTCGCCGGCCACGCTCAACGCATGGCGCACCAGCCGCGCAGTCCGCCACGCGGCCAGGCGCTGCAACAGCCTTGGCGGACGGGTGTCACCGCACACCCGGGCATGTTCACGGTCACAGCGCTCGGTGAATTCGATCTCGATGGAGGATGGTGAATGTGGCGACATCGCGGGCTCATGTAAGCGAAACGGTAGTAAGCGTCCTTGATTCACAGCTTAACCATCGCAACGTGAAAAAAAGGTCGAAACCGTCACGACTAAAACGCCCTTCAGGCCTGGTTCAGGTACCAGCGCCAATCCTGCTCACCCACCTCCCCCATGAACTGACGATATTCGGCGCGCTTGACCGCCAGGAACACCCCGAGGAACTCACGGCCGAAAGCCTCCTGTGCCCAGGTTGACGCTTCCAATGCACGCAGGGTGGTGAGCCAGTCGGTGGGCAGGAGCTGCGTGGCCTGGGCGTAGCCATTACCTTGCACCGCAGCGCCGGGGTCGCATTGTTCGCGGATGCCCCGATGGATACCGGCCAGAATCGCGGCGGCAGCCAGGTAAGGGTTGGCATCGGCGCCGCAGATGCGGTGCTCGATATGGCGCGAGTTCGCCGGGCCGCCAGGGATGCGCAGGCTGACAGTGCGGTTGTCCACCCCCCAGGTGGCGGCCAGCGGCGCGTAGCTGTTGGTCTGGAAACGACGGTAGGAGTTGGCGTTGGGGCAGAACATCAGCAGCGAGTCGAGCAAGGTGCCGAGCATGCCGCCCACCGCCTGGCGCAGCAGCGGTGTGCCGTCGGCCGCGTCGCTGGCAAACAGGTTGTGACCCTGGGCGTCCGCCAGGCTGACGTGCATGTGCATGCCGGTGCCCGCCAGGTCGTCGAACGGCTTGGCCATGAAGCAGGCGGTCATGCCGTGTCGGTGAGCCACGCCCTTGACCAGGCGTTTGTAGCGCACCGCTTCGTCCATGGCTTGCAACGCATCGGCGCGATGCTCCAGGGTGATTTCCACCTGGCCCGGGGCATATTCGGAGATCGCCGTACGCGCCGGGATGCCCTGCAATTTGCAGGCACTGTAGAGGTCGGCGAGAAACGGCTCGATCTGCTCCAGCTCGCGCAGGCCATACACCTGGGTCGAGCGTGGGCGACTGCCGTCCGCATCCCGCGCCGGTTGCGGGCGGCCGTTGCGGTCGGGCTTCTGGTCGAGCAGGTAGAACTCCAGTTCCGCCGCCATCACCGGGTAGTATCCATCGGCGTTCAACCCCTGGATGACCTTGGCCAGCAAATGCCGGGGGTCGGCCACGGTGGCCGGCAAGCCTTCGGTGGGGTGCATGCTGACTTGCACCGCCGCCGTCGGGATCAGCCGCCATGGCATCCGCTGCAAGCTGCCGCTGACCGGGTAGGCGCGGCAGTCGATATCACCGACATCCCACACCAACCCGGAGTTTTCCACGTCATCACCGTTGATGGTCAGGCCAAGGATGGTACTGGGCAGCGGCCGGCCGCTTTGGTACACCGCCAGCAGTTCATCGCGGTGCAGCAACTTGCCGCGCGGTACACCGTTGTTGTCGAGGATAAACAGCTCGAACATCTCGATGTCCGGGTTATGTTCAAGGAACGCTTGGGCTTCGTGCAGGCTGGCAAAAACACTCATGGCAATTCTCATACGTTTGTATCAGGCAGGCGCACAGGCGCCGCCGGGCAGATGCGCACAGGTGCGCGTCATCCATGGGGCGAATCAACGTAGGAGAGAGGTATCCGGTGGGCGGGCGTGACGGCAATGGAACAGCGCCCAGAAAGCCAGTTCGGACGGCAGCGCCTCGACGACCGTCGAACCGCTCGGCACTAAAGCGCGAGGCGATATCTCGGGGTGGGTGTCGGGGGAACCATCCATGTACGGATCACAGTGAGGTAGATGCCGGCCAGCGTCACATGCGCACAACCGGTGTTCAATTCAGGGTTGGCGGAGTGTGGTTGCGGCTCGGCTAAACATTTGCCATCCCAGGGCTCGCTGGAAATAATGACCGCCCCGCCCATGCCCCAAGGACTCGACCGCATGAAAGCTCCGCTGGCCTTCTGTTTATTGGCAAGTCTGACCTCCTACGCCCTGGCTGATTCGCGCCTGGACGATGTGCTTCAACGCGGGACGCTGACCGTGTGCACCACCGGCGACTACAAGCCCTACTCCGCTTTGCGCGCCGATTGCCGTTATGAAGGCATCGACATTGCCATGGCCGAATCCTTGGCCAAGAGCCTCAACGCCAAGATCCACTGGGTACCCACCACCTGGAAAAGCCTGATGCCGGACTTCCTGGCTCAACGTTGCGACATCGCCGTGGGCGGTATTTCCGTGTCGCTGGAGCGCCAGAAAAAAGCCTTCTTCAGCCAACCGCTGGGCGTCGACGGCAAGATCCCGTTGGTGCGCTGCGCCGATGTGCAACGCTACCAGAGCGTCGAACAGATCAACCAGCCGCAGGTGCGGGTGATCGAGCCGGCCGGCGGCACCAATGAAGTGTTCGCCCGCGCCCATCTGGGCCAGGCGCAGATCCGCCTGCATGACAATGTGACGATCTTCGACGAACTGCTGGCGGGCAAGGCCGACGTGATGATTACCGACGCCAGCGAAGCGCGCTACCAGCAAAAACAGAAGCCCGGGCTGTGCGCGGTCAACCCGGAGCGGCAGATGCAGTACAGCGAAAAAGCCTTCCTGCTGCCCCGGGATGATGTGGCCTGGAAAAGTTACGTCGACCAATGGCTGCACCTGAGCGTGGCCACCGGGGAGTACGAAGGCATTGTCAGCCAGTGGTTGGCGGCACCCTGAGCCGCAGCCGTCTACGCTCTTGTCACACTGATAAGAAGAGGATGGGTAATGAAGGGACTACTCCGGTTCACCTGGCTGCTGCTGTTGTGTTTCGGCCCGGTGCACACAGCCACTGCGAATGACGATGCCCAGGCCGCCAAGGCCCTGTTGGAAAAAGCCTTGGCTTACTATCAGAGCAACGGCGACAAGGCCTTGGCCGCGTTCAGCCGCCAGGGCGAGTTTATCGACCACGACCGCTACGTGTTCGTGGTCGACACCCAGGGCGTGCTGCTGGCCAGCGGCGGGCCGTCTTCCGCCTTGATCGGTCGCAACGTGTCCGAACAGCTCGGCCCGGACCTGCAAGCCTCGTTCAAACAGGCGCTGGCCACCCCCGAAGGCCAAGGTATCCAACAGGCCGACTACCGCTGGCAGAACTGGAACGATGGCAAGGTCGAACACAAGCATGTGTTCTATCAGCGCGTGGGCCAGCGCATCCTGGCGGTGGGTTACTACTTGCCGCGGGCGACTCCGGAACAAGCGCGAGCCCTGCGCGACAAGGCGGTGAAGGCGCTGGTTAAGGATGAGGCCGGTACGCTCAAGGCCATCAACTCACTGCAAGGTGGGTTCCTGCAGGATGATCTGTATGTGTTCGTAGTGGACCTGGATACCCGGCGCTATGTGGCCCACGGCACCAACCTGCGACTGGTCAACACCGACTTCAGCAAGATCAAGGACCCGGACGGCAAGCCCGTCGGCGAGCCGATCCTGCATCTGATGACCCAACAGGACCAGAGTGAATACAAATACCGCTGGAAAAACCCGGTCACCGACAAGGTGGAAAACAAACATGCGTACTTGCGCAAGACCGGACATTTCATGGTGGCGGTTGGGTACTACAGCCCCTGATCAGGCTTGAAACCCATCAACTGTGGGAGGGGGCTTGCTCCCGATGGCAGTGGTTCAGTGAAAACATCGTTAACTGACACAATGCCATCGGGAGCAAGCCCCCTCCCACAGTTGTTTTTCGCCCTGTCGGTTATTTAGCTTTGTCTTCGCGCCCGCGCAGCAGGCGATTGGGCATTGCAATCGCCGCTGCCAACCCCAGCAGCGACACCGCCGCACTCACCATCAGCAGATGTCGGAACGTCACCGCCAGCTCTCCGCGCAGGGCATCCTGCGCCGGGCCTGGCGCGGCGTTCAGGCCGTCGAGCAGCACGTTGCCGGAACTGCCCTCGGTAACCAACGCACCGCTGGCCAGGTGGGCAAAGCTGGAATCCTGCAACAGCGCCAGCAGCAGCGCCGACATACACGCCACCCCCACCGCCCCGCCCAATGAGCGGAACAGGTTGGTAGTGCTGGTAGCGACGCCAATGTCACGCTGCTCAACGGAGTTTTGTGTGCCGACCAGGGACGTCGGGAACTGCATGCCGGCAGCGATGCCGCACAGCAGCATGAAAATCGCCGTCAGCCCGACCGCCTGCGGGGCACTGTAGGCCATGCCCAGAATGGCGAACGGACTCAACAGCGCGCCGGTGAGAATCATCGGTTTATAACGGCCGGTCACCGAGGTCATGCGCCCAGCAAAGTAGGCGCCCATCGGTAAGCCCATGGCCAACGGCAGCAGGTGCAAGGCGGCGCTGTCGGCACCCGAGCCGGTCACCGTCTGATAACGCAAGGGCATCAACACCGTCAGGGAAATCGCCTGGAAGCTGGTGAAGAAAATCGTGCACCAGCACAACACCGCGCTGCGGTTGGCGAACAGGTGCATAGGCAATAACGGCTCGCGCGCCCGGCGTTCGTGCCACACAAACGCGCTCAGCGCCAGCAACGCACAGGCCAACAACCCCAATACCTGCTCATCACGCCAATGATGGCCCTGGCCGATTTCGGTGATGCCCAGCAGCAGGGCAGTCAGGCCGATGATCATCAGCACGGTGCCGAGGTAGTCGATGATCGGTTTGCGCTGCGGCACCGGCAGCCCTACCAGCGTGCGATGGGCCACATACCAGGCACCGGCACCCAGGGGCAGGTTGATCAGGAACACCCAGCGCCAGGACAGATACTCGGTCATATAACCGCCCAACACCGGCCCGGCCACGCTGGCCACCGCGTACATACTGCTGAAATAGCCCTGGTAACGCCCGCGCTCACGAGGCGGGATAATGTCGCCGATAATCGCCTGGCTTACGGAAATCATGCCACCGGCGCCGATACCCTGGAGAATCCGCGCCAGCACCAGTTGCTCCATGCTTTGCGCCATGCCGCAGAACAGCGAGGCCAAGGTGAACACGCCCATGCCGATCAGCATCATCGGTCGCCGCCCGTACAGGTCGCCGAGCTTGCCGTAGATCGGCACCGCCACCGTCATCGCGACCATATAGCCGGAGATCACCCAGGCCAGCAGGTTGACGTCATGGAATTGCGCGGAGATGGCCGGCATCGATACGGCGACGATGGTTTGGTCCAGTGCGCCAAGGAAGATCGCCATCATCAAGGCGACAAGCACACTGCGTACGGCGGGGACGGATGGGGCGGGCTGATTCAGGTAAGTCACGGCGCAACCTTCGAGCAGAGCCCGCGAGGCAGGAAAGGCCTGCGGGAATGCTCGATACGATAGCAGGCTACTCGATAGCTTCGTAAGGAAGTCCGACGTAATTTTCCGCGATGGTTTGACGCCCCGCCTGCGAGTGGATGAAGTATTCCAGCTCACTCTGTGCAATCCGCTGGCTGAAGCCGTCCGCTTCCGGAAACTGATGCAGCATTGAGGTCATCCACCAGGAAAACCGTTCGGCCTTCCAGACGCGACGCAAGCAGATCGCGGAATACTTCTCCAGCAGGTCCACCCGCCCTTCGCGATACACCTTGAGCAAGATCCGATACAGCGTGCTCACATCGCTGGCCGCCAGGTTCAAGCCCTTGGCGCCGGTGGGGGGCACGATGTGCGCGGCATCCCCGAGCAGGAACAGGCGCCCGTACTGCATCGGTTCCACCACGAAGCTGCGCAGGGGCGCGATGCTTTTCTCGATCGACGGGCCGGTGACCAACCGTTGCGCAAGCGGGCCGGGCAGGCGGTTTTTCAGTTCGTCCCAGAAGCGCTCGTCCGGCCAGGCTTCCAGCGACTCGTCCACCGGCACTTGCAGGTAATAGCGACTGCGGGTCGCTGAGCGCATGCTGCACAGGGCGAAGCCGCGCGCGTGTTTGGCGTACACCAGTTCAGCATGAATCGGCGGCGTGTCGGCCAGGATGCCCAGCCAGCCGAAGGGGTAGACCCGTTCGAAAACGCTCAGCGACTCGGCCGGGATCGACTGCCGGGCCACGCCGTGGAAGCCGTCGCAACCGGCAACGTAGTCGCACTCCAGGCGAAAGGTTTCGCCTTGGTGCTCGAAGGTCACCCAGGGACGCTCAGTTTTCAGATCATGGGGCTGCACATTGGACGCTTCGTACAACGTCACGGCGCCAGCAGCGGCGCGGGCAGCCATGAGGTCGCGGGTGACCTCGGTCTGGCCGTAGATCATGACCGATTGGCCGCCGGTCAAGGTCTTGAGGTCGATGTGGGTCAACTCGCCATCGAGTGCCAGCTCGAAACCATCATGCACCAGCCCTTCGGCGTCCATACGTCGGCTGACGCCTGCTTCGCGCAGCAGGTCGACCATGCCCTGCTCCAGCACCCCGGCGCGGATGCGGCCTTGCACGTAGTCGGCGCTCTGGCGCTCTAGGATGAGGGTTTGGATTCCGGCGTTGTGCAACAGCTGGCCGAGCAGCAATCCGGAAGGACCGGCGCCGATAATGGCGACTTGAGTCTTCAGCGTTTTCATTATTCTTATCACCTGCTGGCTTCACCCGAACTGATCAAGTGAAAGAGTTGTCATTGGTCTTGTGGCTGACATTTTTCACTTGAGCGGGCAGCATAAGAAGGTGAGAACTGCTACAAAACCTGCGCTTTTTGCCAATTTGGGCGATTACCGCACCACTGTCCTGAGTATCGGATTAAAACCATGACCAAAACCGCGATTCCGGTCTTCAAGCTTTATGGGGAAAGCCAGCAATGGCCTACGCCCGATTTGTTGCACTGCGAAACCATTTCCCGAAGGAGTCGGGAATACCAGTGGGAAATCCAGCCCCACCGGCACGCGGATCTGTGCCAGTTGCTCTATGTACACAAGGGCCAGGCGCACCTGGAAATCGAAGGCCAGCACACCACGCTCGACGAAGCCACGCTGCAGGTGCTGCCGCCGTTATGCGTACACGGGTTCCGGTTTTCAGAAGATGTGGAAGGCTACGTGGTGACACTGTCGGCACCGCTGGTCAGCCACTTGCAGACGCAGTTGGGCAGTACGGCCGGCGGCCTGCAGACCTTGGGCAATTATCCGGCCGGCAAGGACAGCGACTACCTCAACAGCCAGTTCGCACGTTTGCAGGACGAGTACGCCGACGAGCAGCCGGCACGGGACATGATGATGCATGCCCTGGTCAGCGTGCTGCTGGTGTGGATCAGCCGCCAGGCCATTCAGCGTCGCCACCCACGGCCGCCCCGTGGCCGCGAGTATTTCCGCCGTTTCACCCAGTTGATCGAACAGCACTACCGCGAGCATCCCAAGATCGAAGACCTGGCTCACAAGCTGGGCATCTCGGTCTCGCATCTGAACGGGACATGTCGGGAGCTGGGCGGCCAACCGGCCTTGCAGATCATGCACGACCGCCAGTTGCTGGAAGCCAAGCGCCTGCTGACCTACACCAGCATGACCATCAATGAAATGTCGGAGGTGTTGGGGTTTTCCGACCCGACGAATTTCTCTCGGCTGTTTCGCCGACGGGTCGGGTTCTCACCCAAGGCGTTTCGCGAGCAATTGAAGGCCGGGCAGCCTACCTGAGCGCGCTGAAACTGCCGGTGCGGGGAACGCATTGGTCCTGATGACAACCGATCGCGAATGCCGCCGGCTGCATGCGTGTCTGTTCAACGCGGTAGGCGGCAGTCCCGTACAGCGCAGTGGCAAATGCGCTGAGGGTGAAAATCATCAGGTACTTTCTGGTTTTGATGCTCATGGCACAGACCTCTGAACGGATCTACACAGTGCTGTTTTAAGCATAGGTCAGCCGGAGCAACTTGCCATTATCGGGCGTCATTCACTGGGTGTATGTCGGCTTACAGACCGGCATCCCACCCAGGCTCTTCGGGAAAGCGCTGCACCAGGAAATCCAGCAGGCTGCGCAAGGCCGAGGGCATGTGCTTGCGTGAGGCATACACCGCATAAATGCTCAAATGCCGGGGCTCTGCCTGGGGCAGCAGGCGCACCAACTCGCCACTGCGGATGTAATCACCGGCCTGGTAGCTGGGCAGTTGCGACACGCCTGCCCCCGCCAGCGTCGCACGCAACAGGGTGCTGGATTCGTTGGCAGTGATGTTGCCCTGCACCGGCACCGACACCGGCTCCCCCCGCTCCTGGAAATGCCACAGGCTCTTGCCGAAATAAGAGTGGGTCAAGCAGTTGTGCCGGGCCAGGTCTTCGACCTCCTGCGGGGCGGCATGCTCGCGCAAGTATGCCGGCGAAGCACACACCACCGAACGACAGACTGTCAGGCGCCGGGCAATCAGGTTCGGGTCCAGGGCGTCGCTGATACGGATGGCCACGTCGATGCGTTCATCCACCAGGTTCACGGTACGGTCGAGCATTTGCATATCCACCGTGACCAAGGGGTAACGCTTGACGTACTCGGCGATGGCGTCCGCCAATTGGGCCTGGCCGAACGAAGTGCTGGCACTCAGACGCAACAGGCCACGGGGCGCCTCATCGGGCTCGCTGACGGCGGCTTGCATGTCGCAGCACAACTCCAGCAACTGCCGGCAACGCGGCAGGGTTTCACTGCCGGCGGCGGTCAGGCTCAGCTTGCGCGTAGTGCGGTGCAGCAGGCGCGCACCGATCCAGTCTTCCAGCTCGGCCAAATAGCGCGAGACCACCGGACGCGACAGGTCCAGATGGTCGGCGGCAGCCGATTGGCTGCCCAAGTCGACCACTGTCACAAACACGCGCATTGCTTGAAGACGATCCATGATTTGCCCGTTTTTAGAAACAAACTATGTCCAAGCATCGCATTTTTTGTTGCGTTTGGTGCAACTAAGCTCTGTACACCCCTTACCGATGGCAGGAGCTGCCCGATGTTCTCGACCTTCAAACGCCTGACCCTGGCCACCGCCGCCCTGGCCTTCGCAGCCCACGCGGCAGCGGCAGAGCTGAAACTCGACGTGTACAACCCAGGCGAAGCCGCGATCTTCCCGGTCAGCTCGGTGCTGGTCAGCGGCGCCAACGACGCGATCCTGGTGGATGCGCAATTCGGCAAAGGCCAGGCCGAGCAACTGGTGCAGAAAATCCGCGCCAGCGGCAAACACCTGACCACCATCTACATCAGCCACGGCGACCCGGACTACTACTTCGGCCTCGATACCCTGACCGCAGCGTTCCCGGACGCCAAGGTACTGGCACCGCAACCGGTGGTTGACCACATCAAGGCCACCGTCGCCGGCAAACTGGACTTCTGGGGCCCGAAAATGGGCGCCGACAAACCGGCCAAAACCCTCGTGCCGCAAGTGCTTGAAGGCCACAGCCTGACCCTTGAAGGCGAGCAACTGGAGATCGTCGGCCTGGACGGCCCGCAACCGGATCGCAGCTTTGTGTGGATCCCGTCGATCAAGGCCGTCGTCGGCGGTGTGGTCGTGGCCGAAAACATCCACCTGTGGATGGCCGACACCCAGAGCGCGCAGTCCCACAAAGATTGGCTGGCAACGCTGCAACGTATCGAACAACTGAAACCGCGCACGGTGATTCCAGGCCACTACCTGGGCAGCCCATCGCTCAAATCCGTGGCGTTTACCGCCGACTACATCAAAGCCTTCGATATCGAGACCGCCAAGGCCAAGGACTCCGCTGCCCTGATCGCAGCCATGAAGAAGCGTTACCCGACCCTCGCCGATGAAAGTTCGCTGGAACTGAGCGCCAAAGTCGCCAAGGGCGAAATGAAGTGGTGATTGGTTTTAAACCCTGACCGTACTGGAGAATGTCATGAGCAAGATTGCAATCATTGGTGCCACCGGCCGTGCCGGTAGCCAACTGCTGGAAGAAGCGCTGCGCCGTGGGCATACCGTCACCGCCATCGCCCGTAATACCGACAAACTGACGGCACGCCCAGGCGTGACCGCCAAGCAAGTCGACGCCCTGGATGCCGACGCCCTGCAACAGGCCGTGAGCAGCCATGATGTGGTGATCAGTGCCGCACACTTTTCCACCCTGCCCGCCAGTGCGGTG
This sequence comes from Pseudomonas palleroniana, assembly GCF_022836895.1. Lineage (NCBI taxonomy): Bacteria > Pseudomonadati > Pseudomonadota > Gammaproteobacteria > Pseudomonadales > Pseudomonadaceae > Pseudomonas > Pseudomonas palleroniana. The sequence goes on from NZ_CP092411.1 coordinate 5,087,867, forward strand.
ATCGGCCCGGTGAAAAAGGCCGGGGTGAAACGCCTGCTGGTGGTGGGCGGTGCCGGTTCGTTGCTGCTGCCAGGTGGCGGCCGCGTGATCGACAGCCCGGGCTTCCCTGCCGAATACAAGGCGGAAGCCAGTGCGGGCGCGGAGTTTCTCGATACGCTGCGTCAGGAGAAGGAACTGGACTGGACATTCCTGTCGCCATCGGCGGAGTTCGTGGAAACCGAGCGCACCGGGAAATTCCGTTTGGGCCAGGATGATTTGCTGGTGAGCAGCGAAGGCCGCAGTTGGATCAGCTTCGCTGACTTTGCGATCGCGTTGATCGACGAAGTTGAATCACCGAAGCACTCCCGCCAGCGCTTCACCGTCGGCTACTGATCCACTACAGGCAACCGGTAGTATGCCTGTAGTGAGCGGGCTTGCCCTAATGCCAGTCAGTTAAGCGATGAAAGCGGTCGATGAATAAATTGTGGGAGGGGGCTTGCTCCCGATAGGCCGCGCAGCGGCCTCAAAAATGGGCCTGCTACGCAGTCCATCGGGAGCAAGCCCCCTCCCACAGTGACCGCGTTAAGCCTTAACTGACTGGCATTAGGGCTTGCCCCCCAGCGCGGGGCAAGCCCGCTCACTACAAGTCAGGTCGGGGTGGGTTTTGCTTGATTCGCCAGCCATTCCATTAGTGCTTCAAGGCCTGCCGACAGCTCGGCGCCCGGTGGGCGCACCAGGTAATACCCCATCCCCGTCGGCACCCGCAGTTCAAACGGCATCGCCAGCCTGCCGGCCGTGACATCCTCGCCAATCAACGCGCTATCACCGATCGCCACGCCTGAACCTTGTGACGCCACCGTCATGGCCAGATCCAAGGTCTCGAAATGATGCCCCTGGGCCAGGTTGCTCAGCCGCGTATTCGCTGCTTTCAACCACAACGCCCAATCCCGCCCATCCCGGGTAGGGTGCAGCAGCACCTGTTGCTGCAAGTCGGCCGGTGCCCGCAAACCACCGAGCAAGGCGGGGGCGCAGACCGGCGTGAGTTGCTCATCAAACAAATGTCGCGCTTCGGCAGGTGGCTCGGCGATGGGCGCGTAGATCACCGCCGCGTCGAATGACTCGCGGCGAAAATCCACGGTGTAGGCCACGGTGGTGGTGAGCTCCACCGGCACATCCGGACGTTCACGTTGCCATTGCATCAGGCGTGGCAGCAACCAACGCATGACACAGGTGGGCGCCTTGAGTTGCAGGGTTTCGCGACGATCGCCGATCTGCTCCAGCGCATCCACGATCAAGCCAAATACTTGCTGTACGCGCAGCGACCATTCACGGCCCTCTTCGGTCAAGCTCAAGCCCCGGGCCTGGCGCTGGAACAAGGCGTAGCCGAGGTGGCTTTCCAACCCGGCAATCTGCCGGCTCACCGCGCCCTGGGTGATATGCAATTGCTCGGCGGCGCGGGTGAAGTTGCAACACTGGGCGGTGACCCAGAACGTGTGCAGGGCGGGCAGCGGAGGAAGACGTTTCATCGCAATTGAGCCATGACGTGAGGACATGGCTAGTATGACTTTTTATCGATTGTTGCCGCTACCGCCCAGCCGCTCCAATACCGCCTAGAAACCCTCACAAGAGCGACATGTATGGCGACCTGCGGCGAAGTACTGGTCAATCTCCTGGAACGCTACGGCGTGGACCAGGTGTTCGGCATTCCCGGCGTGCACACCGTGGAGCTATACCGCGGCCTGGCACGCTCCGGCATCCGTCACGTCACCCCGCGCCATGAACAGGGTGCCGGGTTTATGGCCGATGGTTACGCGCGTACCCGCGGCAAGCCAGGCGTGTGCTTCATTATCACCGGCCCCGGCATGACCAATATCACCACCGCCATGGGCCAAGCCTACGCGGACTCGATCCCGATGCTGGTGATTTCCAGCGTGCAATCGCGCAGCCAATTGGGCGGCGGGCGCGGCAAGTTGCACGAACTGCCCAACCAGAGCGCGATGATTGCGGGCGTGGCGGCGTTCTCCCATACCTTGATGTCGACCGCAGAATTGCCGGGCGTCCTGGCGCGGGCCTTTGCCGTGTTCCAGGCCGGTCGACCGCGCCCCGTGCATATCGAAATTCCGCTGGACGTACTGGTGGAAAACGCCGATGCATTGCTCGACTGTACGCCCGTCAGCGTGGCGCGAGCCGGCGCGGCACCCGCGTCGGTCAAGCAGATGGGCCAGTTGCTTGGCGCAGCAAAACGCCCGCTGATCCTGGCGGGCGGCGGTGCCATCGAGGCCGCGCCTGAGTTGACGCGCCTGGCCGAAATCCTCGGCGCACCGGTAGCCCTGACCATCAATGCCAAGGGCATGCTGCCCTCCTCCCATCCGCTGCTGATCGGCTCGACCCAGACCCTGCCCGCCACACGCGCGCTGGTGGCCGAGGCCGATGTGGTGCTGGCGATCGGCACGGAGCTGGCGGAAACCGACTATGACGTGACCTTCGCCGGTGGCTTCGAGATCCCAGGGGCGCTGCTGCGTATCGACATCGACGCCGACCAGACCGTGCGCAACTACCCGCCCCAGGTGGCGCTGGTGGCCGACGCGCAAATCGCCGCCGCAGCCTTGCTCGACGACTTGCACAAACAGGTATTGCCGACCCGCGATTCGACCTGGGGCGGCCAACGAGTCGCCCGCCTGTGGGCGGAACTGACGCCGGCCTGGGATGCCGCCACTCGTGCACAGACGTTGTTGCTCGACACGGTTCTGGATGAACTGCCGGGTGCAGTGCTGGTAGGTGATTCCACCCAGCCGGTGTACAGCGGCAACCTGACCCTGAACCTCGACCACCCACGTCGCTGGTTCAACTCTTCCACTGGCTACGGCACCTTGGGCTATGCCTTGCCGGCCGCCATCGGCGCCTGGTTGGGACGTGGCGACGGGCAGCCGGTGGTGTGCCTGATCGGCGACGGCGGGTTGCAGTTCAGCCTGCCGGAGCTGGCCAGTGCCGTGGAAGCCCGCACGCCGGTCATCGTGCTGCTGTGGAATAACCAGGGTTACGAAGAGATCAAGAAATACATGGTCAACCGCGCCATTGAGCCCGTGGGTGTAGATATCTATACGCCGGACTTTATCGGTGTGGCCAAAGCCTTGGGCTGCGCGGCCGAAAGTGTGCGGGGCATCGAACCGTTGCGGGCGGCCTTGCGCGCCGCCACGGATCGCCAGGGGCCGACGCTGATTGAAGTCGACCAGGCACTGTGGATGCAGGAGGTTGCCGCTGCCACAGGGTATTGAACGGTGTGTCTATCGACGGCGTGCGGATGGGGACTGACGTCGTGTTACCAACATTATTTGTCCCACACCAAACATAGAAACGACCTACAGAGCTTTCTATTGGTACGGCCGTTCCGTTAAGCTTTTGTGCAGTCTTGTACTGAGTTCGGTACAACGGGTTTACGGACGAAACCGATGCTAAACAGTAACTTGCTCAGAAAGCTCGATATGCAGGACTTGATGGTGTTTATCGCCGTCTATGACCAGAGCAGCGTTACCGAGGTCTCCGAAACGCTGTTCGTCAGTCAGTCCACCGTGAGCTACAGCCTGAAGAAGCTGCGCACCAGCTTTGAAGACGAGCTGTTTATCAACACGCGGGCCGGCATGCGCCCGACCTACAAGGCCACCACCATGTATGGCCATGTGCAGAAGATCCTGGAGAGCATCAACCTGTGCCACGCCGGCGGCCAGGCCTTCGACCCGAAACAGAAGGCCGCCTCGACCTGGTGACGGCGTCGGCTTCAAGCCTTAGCCGATTGCGACTTTGCTGTAGGACTCACGATCCATGTCGACCAGTTGCACGCTGAGCTGAACCTGCACATCCGCCGGCCATTCGCCCAAGTCCTGCAAGGCCGCCAACAGGCTTTGCGACAACTGCTGCTTGATCTGCGGCGACCGCCCGCTAAGCAGCGACAGCTTGACCGCGATAAAACCGCGTGGGCTGAGCGAGGTGCCCACCTGGAAATTCTCCACCTTCACTGCGCGGCTCTTGATATCGAACTCGGAAGCGAACTGCCCGGACGCCATCAGCACGTTGTTGAGCCGCAACAGGGTTTTCTCGACAGGCAAGTCCGTAAGGTTGGCGGTGTATTCCAGATGCAGGTGCGGCATTAAAAGCTCCCGATGGTTGTAGTAAAAGAGTCATACATATAACACGCAGGCGCACTGATTCAGAGCGCTTTCAGTTCTCCCTCAAGGGGTGTCTCAAGATTTTGCCGGCGGCGCCGCCAGTGAGTCGCGGTCACTCATGAACGCCTCCAGCCGCGAGCGCATCCAGCGTTCCGCCGGGTCGGTATCGACGTGGCTGAGCCAGACCATGGACAGGTCGAGGGTCGGGGTTTCAAACGGAAATGGCTCGCAGAACAGCTGCCCGCTGGCGGCCATGGCCTGGGCGGTGTAGTCCGGCAAGCTGGCGATCATGTCGGTTCCGGCGAGCAACGCCGGCAGCGCGCTGTATTGCGGCACCGACAGCACCACCTGGCGCTTGCGGCCGATCTCGGCCAGCCATTCATCGGCAAACCCGGACACGTTGGCGGTGTGCGACACCAGCACATGAGGGCGTGCGCAATATTCGTCGAGGGTCAGCGGTGTGTCCGAGGCATCGGCGCGTAGCAGGCACGGGCGGATATGCCGCAACAGCTTGCGCTTGGCATTGGCCGGCAGACCGCGGGTCTGGGTGATGCCGACGGTGATATCACCGGATGCCAACAAGTCAGGGATGCGCCAGTAATCCACATGCTGCACCACAAACACCACCAAGGGCGCTTCCTGGCGCAAAGCCCGCAACAGCGGCGGTAGCAGACCAAACTCGACGTCGTCGGACAGGCCGATACGGAAGGTCATGGTGCTGCGGGACGGGTCGAAATCGTGAGTCAGGCTCAGGGCCGACGACAGCGAATCCAACGCCGGCGACAGGTGCTGGATGATTTCCTCGGCCCGCGCCGTCGGTTCCATGCGGTGACCCACGCGAATGAACAGCGGGTCATTGAACAAGGTGCGTAAACGGTTGAGGGCCGAACTGATGGTCGGCTGGCCGAGAAACAGCTTCTCCGCCACCCGCGTCACGTTGCGTTCGAGCATCAGTGCCTCGAAGACCACCATCAGGTTGATGTCGGCCTTGCGTAGTTCATTACGATTCATCGGCGCCTGCCCCTCTCCCCAAGACAACGCGCAGTTTAGAAAGGCCGCCGGGCTGCGTCTATGTGAACACTGTTCATCGAGCGGCTTTGCGACTATAAATCAGCTCTTGAAGGTCACAGGAACACCATCGTGCTGTTCATAATCGCCTTGGCCATTGTCGTGGCCGGGTTTTGTCTATGGGTTGTCCGATTCATCGCCAACCCCACCGTAAGGACACTGCTGCGCGTATTTATCGGCTTGTGCCTGGCGACGGTGGTCGCCTACATGGTGCTGGCGGCGGGGTTTCCGACGTCGCTGCTGGTTTGATCTGGAATAGCCTCTACCCACTTGTGAGCAAGGACTGCCAAGCATGAAATTCGCCTACACCATCATCTATGTGCCGGACGTTGCCGCCTCCCTGGCATTCTTTGAAATAGCCTTCGGTTTCACTCGCCGTTTCCTGCATGAATCGGGTACCTATGGCGAGCTGGAAACCGGCGAAACCACCCTCTCGTTTGCCGCCCACGAATTGGCGGGCATGAATTTCGACGGCGGCCACGTGCAGGCCCATGCCTCCAGCAAACCGCTAGGAATGGAAGTGGGTTTCGTCACCGAGGACGTGTTCGCCGCCCACGCCAAAGCGCTCGTCCATGGCGCGACAGAACTGTCGCCACCGAGCACCAAGCCTTGGGGGCAAGTGGTGTCTTATGTGCGTTGCCCGGATGGCACGCTGGTGGAATTGTGTACCCCGATCCATTGATCGGGGCACACCCTTTCAACGCTTGAGCGGAATCTCCTCATCAAGCGGTGACAGTTCCGTAGAGTCATCATGCTTCCAGGTCTGGGGCTTCTCCTCCTCATGCTGACGCTGGGGTTGTACACGCTCCGGCTCATCCCGTTCCTTCTGCTCATTATTCATAGCCACCTCCCTTCCTTAAGAATGGTTCACCCATCCAGCATAGAACAGAGCAAGCATTTTGGGCGGATGCCCCAATTGATAACAGTTACGCATCAATTCATCCAAATAACTCACTTATCATTTCTAAATGTGTCAGCCACTATCCCGGGTCTTAAGCGAAACAAGCTCTTAAAAAGAACGCTGGAGACACAAAAACCATGACTAGCCCTTCCCGGCCCGACGCTGCCCCTTCGAAAGTGGGTGCAGTCCTACGCGTTACCTCGGGCAACTTCCTCGAACAGTTCGACTTCTTTCTGTTCGGCTTCTACGCCACCTATATCGCTGCCGCGTTCTTCCCCGCCGCCAATGAGTTTGCGTCATTAATGATGACCTTCGCCGTGTTCGGCGCGGGTTTCCTGATGCGTCCACTGGGCGCGATCGTTCTGGGTGCCTATATCGATGACGTCGGTCGCCGCAAAGGGTTGATCATGACTCTGTCGATCATGGCCAGCGGCACGCTGCTGATCGTGCTGGTACCGGGTTATCAGACCATTGGCCTGTGGGCACCGCTGCTGGTGCTGCTGGGGCGCTTGCTGCAAGGTTTTTCGGCCGGTGCGGAACTGGGCGGCGTGTCGGTGTACTTGTCTGAAATGGCCACACCGGGCCGCAAAGGCTTCTACACCAGTTGGCAGTCCGGCAGCCAACAGATCTCCATCGTGGTTGCGGCCGCCTTGGGTTATGGCCTGAACCAATGGATGGAACCGGCTGTAGTTGCCGATTGGGGCTGGCGCATTCCCTTCGGCCTGGGTTGCGTGATCATCCCGTTCATTTTTGTACTGCGACGCAACCTGCAGGAAACCGAAGAGTTCGCCAACCGCAAACATCGCCCAAGCATGCGCGAAGTGCTGGCGACCCTGGCGAAGAACTGGACCATGGTGATCGGCGGCATGCTGATGGTTGCCATGACCACCACGGCGTTCTACCTGATCACGGTCTACGCGCCGACCTTCGGCAAGACCGTGCTGCAACTGAGCACTTCCGACGCCTTGCTGGTGACGTTGCTGGTGGCGGTGTCGAACTTTGTCTGGCTGCCGATCGGCGGCACCCTGAGCGACCGCTTCGGGCGCAAGCCGGTGCTGGTGGCCATGACCGCCCTCACCGTGATCACCGCCTACCCGGCGCTGTCGTTCGTGGTGAATGCGCCAAGCTTCGCGCATATGCTCGAAACCCTGCTGTGGTTCTCCTTCCTGTACGGCATGTACAACGGCGCAATGATCCCGGCCCTGACCGAAATCATGCCGGTGGAAGTACGTGTGGCCGGTTTCTCCCTGGCTTATAGCCTGGCGACCGCCATTTTCGGTGGTTTCACCCCGGCGATCTCCACCTGGTTTATCCATGTCACCGAAGACAAGGCTTCGCCAGCCTACTGGATGATGTTTGCCGCGCTGTGTGCCCTGTGCTCGACCTTGGCCCTGTACCGTCGCGCCAATACCCGCGGGCAGATGCTGCAGGAGGCCGTATGATGCGCACCCTACTCAACAGCCTTACGGCCCTTGCACTCGGCGCCCTGGCACTGACGGCGCAGGCCGAAGAACTCAACGTGATGACCTCCGGTGGTTTTACCGCTGCCTATAAATTGCTCGGCCCGCAATATGCCAAACAAAGTGGCGACACCCTGAATACCATCCTGGGTCCGTCCATGGGCAAGGCGCCGGAAGCGATTCCCAACCGTCTGGCGCGTGGCGAACCCGCCGATGTGGTGATCATGGTCGGCTATGCGCTGGATGACTTGATCAAGCAAGGCAAGGTCGACCCTGCGTCCCGCGTGGAACTGGCGGACTCGCGTATTGGCCTGGTGGTGAAAGCCGGCGCGGCCAAACCGGCGATCGGCACTGACGCCGAATTGAAGGCCACGCTGACCCAGGCCAAATCCGTGGCTTATTCGGACAGCGCCAGCGGCGTGTATGTCGAGAAGGAACTGTTCAAGAAGCTCGGCATGCCCGCCAAAGGCACGATGATCGAGCGCCTGCCGGTGGCCGAACAGGTCGCCAAGGGTGACTACGAGGTCGGCTTGCAGCAGGTGGCGGAACTGTTGCCGATACCAGGGGTGACGTTTGTGGGCAAGATCCCGGAAGACGTGCAGTCGGTGACACGCTTTGCGGCGGGGATTCCGGTCAACGCCAAACACCCGGCCCAGGCCAAGGCACTGCTGAAGTTCCTGGCTTCACCCGAGGCGCAACCGGTGGTGCAATCCACCGGCCTGGACTCGGTGTCACGCTGACCGAAACGGCATCTCCCGTACCAACCGCTCCAACTCCAGCGCCGCCGGCGGCAACGTCCGCCCGCGGCGCTTGATCAAGCCCACATTGCGCATCACCTGCGGTTCCACCAGCGGCACACTCACCAGGATCGGGTGTTCGCCCGCCGGCATCGCAATCGATGGCACCATCGCCACGCCCAACCCCGCTTCCACCAGCCCGATCATCGTGGTCACGTGATGGGTCTCGCAGACACTCGGTTTCTTCACCCGCACGCCGCGCAGGGCCTGGTCCAGCAGAAAGCGGTTGCCCGAGGACTTGTCCACGGTGATGTAGTCGTATTCGTAAGCTTCAGCCCAACTCACACTCTGGCGCCCAGCCAGCGGGTGGTCATGCCGGCAGGCCAGGACGTAGCGCTCCTGCAACAGCAGTTCGAATTCCACTTCATCGGCCAGGCTGCCGCTGAAACTCACACCGAAATCCGCCTCGCCGCTCTCCACGGCGTTGCAGACCTCACCGGCGCTGGCATCCAGCACCTGCAGGCGAATCTTCGGATAGAGCTTGTGAAACTCGGAGATCACATGGGGCATGAAGTAATAAGCGGTGGACGGCACGCAGGCGATGGTGACGTTGCCCATCCGCGTGGACGCCACATTGCTGATGCCCATCAAGGCGATGTCGAGGTCGTCGAGAATACGCTCCACCTGGGGCAGGAACGCACGGCCGACCATGGTCAGGTTGACCCGTCGGGTGGTGCGCTCGAACAGCTTCACATCGAGGGCGGATTCGAGCTTTTCGATACGTCGGCTAAGAGCCGGTTGCGAGATTCGGATGGCCTCGGCGGCACCGCGAAAACTGCCTTTGTCTACCACAGCGCGGAAGGCTTGAAGGTCGTTGAGGTCGAAGTTGATGATCACGAGAGGGTGGCCAGTGGCTGTCAGGATGGGGGCATTATCGTACGGGAGCGGATGGGACGTCATGTACCCGGGGCTGGACGTCGCCTGCAAGCACGGTTTTCGGGGACAGCCGATTTTCCCGGGGTGAAGTTCAATGGCAGCCTTTGGTAGGGTGTCCGACTCGATTATTTTTTCCCATTCCTACCGGCGTACCTCCATGAGTCGAATAATAAAAAAACACCAGGCGCTGCGCTGCGGCGCATGGATCCTTGGCCCGCTATGCCTCGCTACCCTGGGCTTTTTTGCCTGGCAGAGTTTCTATCCGGTGCAGGCGAGCGACGGCTGGAGCTATAGCGTGATTCATCGAGACGTGGCCAAGGCGGCATCGCTGATGCCCCTGCACGATGGCTCGCTGATGGTCAGCCAGGAACTCAAGGACGGGCTGGGCAGCATTGTGCGGATCCACGCGGACGGGCAACGCGAAGTCGTAGTGGCCAACCTGTCCAAACCCGACGGCATGGTCGCCACCCGTGGCGGCTGGGTGTTCAGCCAGGAATCAGGTGGCGCGCCGGTCAGCTTTCTCAAGGACGGCGCCGTCACGGAGTTGTTCCGCGGTGAAAACGTACAGGGCCTGTGGGTCGAGGGCGACGACCTGTACGCCATTGAAGACCGCAAGCCCACCGGCCGCCTGATGCGCTACCGCTGGAGCGACCAGTCCCTGAGCGTGCTGCGCGATCAGGTCGAGGAAGGCGAATCCATCGTGCGTTGCACGGATGGGCGCATGCTCTATACCGAAAAGAAAAAAGGCGTGGTCCGCGAACTGACCGATGATGGCAGCGACCCGGTGGTGCTGGCGGGCTTGAACAAGCCAACGTTCCTGATGTGTGATGAACGCGGGTTGTGGGTCAACGAAGACTCGACGCACCGGGCACGCCTGTTGTTGATTGACTCTTTGGGCAAGCAGCAGACCATTCTGTCGTTCTTGAAGGCGCCGCAATCGATTGTGCCGACAGGACGGGGCACCTATCTGCTGGCGGAAGGGGGTAGGAACCGGGTGTTGGAACTGGTGCCGCAGACGCTCGCCGTCTCACCGTAAGACTCGTCGCAGACCAGCAGTCCTGGCGAGCCTTTCAGCGCGGCACCGGCATACCAAAGTGTTCGGCGTCACGCCTGCGGCGCGGCCGCAATGGCTTCGGCCAGGTCCTGATATTCTTCGCAGCTAGTGCTGCACAGGGCTTTGATTTTCGCCAATTGTTCCTGCGCCAAATCCATACGCCCCTTGATCACATATGCCTCACCCAGGTACTCGCGGACCTGGGCGTAGTTGGGGTCGAGCGCAACGGACTTCAGGTAATAACCGATGCCTTCATCGGTGCGTCCCAGTTTGCGCGTGGCATAACCGCGGTAGTTGAGGGCCTTTGCGGTGTTGGGGTTGTGCAGGGTGTCGAGCAAAGCCAGCGCTTCATCGTACTGCCCATCCTTGGCCAAGCGGTACGCGTAATCGGTACGGTCGGCGTCCGAGATGGCCTTGCTGGTTTGCAGCACGCATTTTCCGCTCTTGGTATCCCAGACCTGGCCTTTGGGGCAGTTCGGCTTGGGCGGCGCCGGTTCGTCCCCGGATGCGAGAACCTGGCCTGCAAATAAAGCCGCGGCCAGAAGAAATGCGCTGCGGTAACCAACGGCCTGCTCACGGTAAGTCTTCATGATGGTCATGCTCCGTCACACTGAGGAAGAACAGCAACAAGAGATATCTGCCACCATGCGCCATTTTTACTGGCAGGTTAAGCGTGGTCTGACTGTCGGCCTAAAGAGCGTCGAATCGATTGTACTGATGGTTATTATCGAAACGAGCGCCTCGGTGGTTGCTAAAAACGATTTATATAATCGCCTCCAGTTTCTCCTGCCCTGCGCCTGGCTTCAGGCGACACATCTTTCTGGAACCCGATACCATGCCAAGTGCCAGCCAGGCCCCAAGCGGCCGCCCGGAACATGATCAACAAAGTGTCAAACAGCAGTGGCTGGCGATTCTCTCGGTCGCGGTGGGTGCCTTCGCCCTGGTGACCAGTGAATTCCTGCCGGTGGGCGTACTCAATGATGTCGCCAGCGACCTCGGCATCAGTGCCGGCCATGCCGGCCTGATGGTCACCCTGCCCGGTATCATGGCCGCCCTCGCCGCCCCGTTGCTGTCTGTGATGATTGGCGCCATGGACCGCCGCTATTTATTGATCGGCCTGACGCTGATCATGATCATCGCCAACACCGTCGTGGCGTTCGCCAGTGACTTCAACCTGCTGCTGTTCGGTCGCGTCCTGCTGGGCATCAGCATCGGCGGGTTCTGGGCCACCGCCATCGCCCTCAGCGGCCGCCTCGCTCCCAGAGGCGTGGGCGTGGCGAAGGCCACCTCGATCATCATGATGGGAGTGACGCTGGCCACCGTCCTCGGCGTGCCCGTCGGCACCTGGCTCAGCGGCCTGATGGGCTGGCGCATGACCTTCCTGGTCACCGCGCTTGTAGGCGTACCCGTGCTGCTGGCGCAGGTCTTTTTGCTGCCGCGGCTCAACCCGGAAAAAGCCATCCTCATCAGTGACCTGCCGGCCTTGTTTATCAACCCACGCGCTCGGGTCGGTTTGATCGCCGTGTTGCTGATCGGCCTGGCACACTTTGCCGCCTACACCTACGTCGCGCCGTTCTTCAAGAACAGCTCCGGCTTCGACGGCCAGACCATTGGCTCACTGCTGCTGATGTTTGGCATAGCCGGCGTCGCCGGTAACATTTTTGCCGGCTTCGCCGCCAACCGCAGCGTGCGCTATACCCTGCTGCTGGTCGCACTGATGATCGGCACCAGCACCGCCCTGTTCCCCTACTTCGCCACCGGCCTGATCGGCGCGACGATGTTGATCGCACTCTGGGGCTTCGCCTTTGGTGCCTTCCCGGCCTGCGCCAGTATCTGGATGTTTGTCGTGGCGCCCAAGGATGTTGAACGCGGTATGCCGCTGTTCGTCGCCTTGTTTCAGGTGATCATTGCCTTGGGTTCATTCTTCGGCGGGCGGATTGTGGACCAGATGGGTAGCTCGGTGCTGTTGAGCCTGGCGACGGCGTTGGTCGGCGTAGGTTTTGTCACGGTGCTGGTGCTGGGGCGAAATGTGAGTAACAGCTTGGTAGCGCAATCTGCCTGAGCAGAAAGAGCTGTTGAAAAGCCTGCTAAGCATTGAGCTTGGCAGGCTTTTTTATTTTCAGCGGACGCGCATCGCAAGTCCCCGATTTGGAAAAGCTTCGTAATGAAAACTCGCACAGTGAAGCTTGTGTACCCACGCCCCTGAACTAGCCTCGAAAGGGTCGCCATGTGGCGACGTACTGCCAAGGAGCTTACATGCCAACCAGATATCGTGATGCCGTCACCGGAGAGTACGTGACAGAGGCTGAGGCAAAGAAAAGACCAAGGGAAACGGTGAAGGAGAAGGATAAAAAGTCGCCGTCAAAGCCACAGGGTAAGAAGTGATGTCGAGGTTGGAAGACAACGCCATACGTCGAGACAGCCTTGCCAACACGGCATACCTGAGTCAATGTAACGACAAACGTCATTACATGAGTAACGCTTCCATGGCATCTATAAACATCCGCATCGATGACGACCTGAAAGCTCGCGCCTACCTGGAACTGGAAAGGCTTGGCGTCACGCCTTCTGAACTGATGCGCCAAACCCTGCAATATGTAGTAGAGCGCGGTCAATTGCCTTTCAAGCCTGTGCTGATGACTGAGGATGATGAAGCCTTGCTGGCCAAAGTGCGGGAACGATTGGCGTCCCCTCAACGCGTAAGGGTTTCTATAGATGATCTATAGCCTTGATTTTGATGCACGCGCATTGAAGGAATGGCAAAAACTCGGCAACACCATCCGTCAACAGCTCAAGAAGAAGCTGATGGAAATTCTGAATGACCCACGCATTGAAGCTAACCGCCTGCATGGCCTGCCTGACTGCTACAAAATCAAATTACGTAGCAGCGGTTATAGGCTTGTCTATCAAGTGATTGATCATGAAATCACTGTGTTCGTCGTGGCTGTTGATAAGCGGGAACGTGATCGGGTTTATCAGAGAGCGGCTGAGCGTTTGAGCTGATCATGGATTTGATGAGCTGTAGTAAATGCTCTGCCAAAAACGAAAAAGCCCCGTAGCTTACTCAGCTACGGGGCTTTTTCTATGTAATGGCGGAGAGATAGGGATTCGAACCCTAGGTACCGGTGAAGGTACAACGGATTTCGAATCCGTCCCATTCGGCCACTCTGGCATCTCTCCAACGGCGCGCATCATAACAGTGTGTTTCACGGAAGCAAACCCCAAAAGAGATTTTTTTCCGTGCTATCAGATGCTTGCGTCGATTAAAGCGGTACGCCGAGACGGTTGGCGACTTCTTCGTAGGCTTCGATAACGTCACCGAGGCCCTGGCGGAAGCGGTCTTTGTCCATCTTTTTCTTGGTGTCTTTGTCCCACAGGCGGCAGCCGTCCGGGCTGAATTCGTCGCCCAGGACGATGGAGCCGTCGTGGAATACACCGAATTCCAGCTTGAAGTCGACCAGCAGCAGGCCGGCGTCGTCGAACAGCTTGCTCAGCACGTCGTTGACCTTGAGGGACAACTCCTTCATGCGCGCCAGTTGCTCGGCGGTGCCCCAGCCGAACGCCACAACGTGGGATTCGTTGATGAACGGGTCGCCCTTGGCGTCGTCCTTCAGGAACAACTCGAAGGTGTAGGGGTTGAGCTTGAGGCCCTCTTCCACGCCCAGACGCTTGACCAGGCTGCCGGCAGCGTAGTTACGCACGACGCACTCGACCGGGATCATGTCCAGCTTCTTCACCAGGCACTCGTTGTCGCCCAGCAGTTTGTCGAATTGGGTCGGAATGCCGGCCGCTTCGAGTTTCTGCATGATGAAGGCGTTGAACTTGTTGTTCACCATGCCTTTGCGATCAAGCTGTTCGATGCGCTTGCCGTCGAACGCCGAAGTGTCGTTGCGAAACAGCAGGATCAGGCGGTTGGCGTCGTCGGTCTTGTAAACCGACTTGGCCTTGCCGCGGTAGAGTTCTTCACGTTTTTCCATGATGGGCTCCGCTTTGAGTGAGGTGGGCTAGGCGATATGTCGCCAGTCGAGCCCTGAATCTTGATCGGCCAGTTGCAGCCAGTCCGGGTCGCACCCGAGGGTGTCGACAAAACATTGCCGGGCAAGCGTCGGCAGGTTGTTCTTGCTGCTCAGATGGGCCAGGACCAGGTGTTGCAGGTCTTGCCAGCCCAACTCATACACCAGGTACGCCGCCTGGTGGTTGTTCAAATGTCCCAGTTCGCCGCCCACCCGCTGCTTGAGAAAGTACGGGTAATGACCACGAGCCAGCAGGTCTCGGCAGTGGTTGGACTCGATCATCAAGGCATCGAGATTGCGGTACCCGTCCAGCACCTTCGCACAGTAGGAACCCAGGTCGGTGAGCACACCGAAACGCCGCTCACCATCACTGAATACGTATTGCGTCGGCTCTTGGGCGTCGTGTGCCACGGCGATCACGTTGACGCTCAACGCGCCGATCTGCAGTTGCTCACCACCGGCCAGGAAACCTGCAGGCTCAATGGGTTTGCGCATCCCGCGCAAGGTGCCGCGACTCAGGTACACCGGCAGATTGTAGCGCCGAGACAGCAAACCCACGCCATGCACATGGTCGGCATGTTCGTGGGTCACCAGAATCGCGCTCAACTGCGCGGGGTGAACCCCCAGGCGCAGCAGGCGCCGCTCGGTTTCTCTTAACGAGAAACCACAATCGACCAGCACGTACGTGTCGTCATGAGCGACCAGCGTGCCGTTCCCTTGGCTACCGCTGCCGAGAACGGCAAAACGCATCGGATCAGCCCAGGTTGTCCTGAATCACGCCCAACACCTTGCGTGCGGTTTCAGCCGGCGCCACCGTGTTGATGTTCTTCTCGACGGTGACCTGCACGCTGTCGCCCACCTTGCTCAAACGAACCTGATAACGCTCGGCGCGGGTTTCGATCTCTTCCTTGGTCGGCTGGCTGCCAAACAACTTGCCGAAGAAACCTGGCTCGTCGTCTTTCTTCTCGGCCTTTTCCGCCACGTTGATGTAGTACAGGCCCAGGCTGCGGTTGATGTCCTCAACACGCCAAGGGCCCTTCTCCAACGCACGGCCTACACTGGCCCAGGCACGATCCAGGTCTTCACCCAGGTTCAGCACCACGTTGCCGCTGCCGTCTTCGGAGAGGCTGACGCGGTTAGGCGTATCGTAGTCGCGTGCGGCAAGCAGGGAAACCGAACCGCCCTTCTCGGAGATACGGCTCATGTTGGCCAGCATCTCATCGACCAGCGCTGCGTCAACGCCGGTGTTGACCGAGCGGTTGGTGAATTCGACATTGGCTGTGCTGCCGGCAGGACGCTCGGCGCTGACCACATAGACTTCACTGGTATTACGCTGCACGCCAGGCTCGATGCGCACACGCACACGGGATTCGCTGTCGGCCGCTACACCACCGGCCTGCAGACGCTGGGCCATGTTGGCGGACAATTCACTGCCGTGCTGCCAGGCCGTGGTGAATTCACCGGTCTGCGGGCGCTGCTGGTCAATGCGAAAACCGTTGTCCTGGAAGAACTGCACCGCCACCGGCCAGACTTCGGCAGGTGGGCGCTGCGCCACGATCCAACGGTTGTCGCCGCTTTTCTGCAGGCTGTAGTCGCTGGCATCCGCCACGGCCGTGATCGGCTGTGGACGTGGTACCACGAACTCGCCTTTGATGGTTTCATCGGCAACGTTGCGTGGAATCGGCAGCAGTGGGTCAAGGCGCTTGGCGACATTGACATCAGGCGGCAGTTGCATCGGCTTGGTCGCTTGCGCGTCCAGGTAGTCGCTGCCGCGGTCACGGAAGTAGCCTTCCGGGCCCCAAATCCAACCGCAGCCACTGGTGCTGGAGATAATCAAGGCAAGTGCGGAAAGTCCGGCCAATCGCTTCATGCGTAATGCTTCCTCAATTAAACCAGGACGCCGGACTGGCGCAGGGCCTGTCGCAGCGGTTCGTGACAGGCTTCGCTGAGACGGGTGAGCGGCAGACGGATACCGTCCGGCATCATGCCCATTTCAGTCAGTGCCCATTTCACGGGAATAGGGTTGGATTCAATAAACAGGGTCTTGTTGAGCGGCATCAGCTTCTCGTGGATCGCTCGGGCGGTCACGGCATCACCGGCAATGGCGGCGGCGCACATTTCGCTCATGGCACGCGGGGCCACGTTGGCGGTCACGGAGATGTTGCCCTTGCCACCCAGCAGGATCAGCTCGACAGCCGTGGCGTCGTCACCGGAATACACCAGGAAATCGCTGCTCACGCCGGCCAGGATGTCCTTGGCGCGCTGCAGGTCGCCGGTGGCTTCCTTGATACCGATGATGTTCGGCACGGTGGACAGGCGGATCACGGTCTCAGCCTTCATGTCGCAGGCGGTACGGCCCGGGACGTTGTAGAGGATCTGCGGGATCTCGACAGCTTCGGCGATGGCGCGAAAGTGCTGGTACAGGCCTTCCTGGGTCGGCTTGTTGTAGTACGGGGTCACCAGCAGGCAAGCGTCGGCGCCGGCCTTCTTGGCGTTTTTGGTCAGCTCGATCGCTTCACGCGTCGAGTTGGCGCCCGTACCGGCGATGACGGCAATGCGGCCCGCGACACGCTTGACCACGAATTCGATCACCTGGATGTGTTCTTCCACATCGAGGGTCGCCGATTCACCCGTGGTGCCGACCGCAACAATGGCATTGGTGCCTTCTTGCAGGTGGAAGTCCACCAGCTTGCCCAGGCTGTCCCAGTCGAGATGACCTTGTGCATCCATGGGTGTGACCAGTGCCACCATACTGCCCGCAATCATGCAACCGCTCCTGCCGGAAAAAGAGAGCCGTAATGGTACTGGCGCCAAGATGCTTGCACAAGCGAAGTACCGTCTGAGGATGCGTTCTGGATCAACTAAACGACGGGCAATGCCATCATTGGGCCAAAGCATGGCCTGAAGCACGATGAAACCAGACCGGTCGCGCAATGAAAACGCCGCCTCCTAGCCCTTGGCGACGCTTTTCGCTACCCTTGATCCTTTGATCGATACAGCCCACACGGTATCGACCGCTCATCGCTTTAGGAAGGCTGCATGTCCACCCCCACAGTTCGCGAACAATTCCTTGTTATCAGTGCCCTCGGCGCCAACCCCATGGAGCTGACCAACGTCCTGTGCCGCGCCAGCCATGAGAACCGCTGCGCCGTCGTGACCTCCCGCCTGACCCGCCACGGCGAGTGCAGTGCGCTGGTCCTGCAGATTTCCGGCACCTGGGATGCCCTGGCGCGCCTGGAGACCGGCTTGCCGGGCCTGGCCAAGAAGCACGACTTCACCGTCAACGTGGTACGCAGTGCCGCGCTGGAGAATCGCCCTCAGGCGCTGCCTTATGTGGCGTATGTCAGCTCGGCTTATCGCTCGGACATCGTCAACGAGCTGTGCCAGTTCTTCATCGATCATAACGTCGAGCTGGAGAACCTGACTTGTGATACCTATCAGGCGCCCCAAACCGGCGGCACCATGCTCAACGCGACGTTCACCGTGACCCTGCCGGCCGGCGTGCAGATCAGTTGGCTGCGCGACCAGTTCCTGGATTTCGCCGACGCCCTGAACCTTGACGCCCTGATCGAACCATGGCGCCCTCAGAATCCAATGTAAGGAAGTCCTCATGCCGGTAGCCATCGACACACCCGTGACCGATTTCGAAGCCCAGGCCACCAGCGGCCAGACCTTCAGCCTCGCGGCCCTCAAGGGCAAGCAAGTGGTGATCTACTTCTACCCCAAGGACAGCACCCCGGGCTGCACCACTGAAGGCCAGGGTTTCCGTGACCAGTACGCAGCCTTCCAGGCCGCCAACACCGAAGTCTTTGGCGTGTCGCGTGACAGCGTGAAGTCCCACGAGAACTTCAAGGGCAAGCAGGCGTTCCCGTTCGAGCTGATCAGTGACAAGGACGAAGCAGTTTGCCAGCTGTTTGACGTGATCAAGTTGAAGAAGCTGTACGGCAAGGAATACCTGGGCGTGGATCGCAGCACCTTCCTGATCGACAGCGCAGGGGTGCTGCGCCAGGAATGGCGTGGTGTAAAAGTGCCAGGTCACGTGGATGCCGTCCTGGCTGCGGCACAAGCCTTGAACAAGCACTGATTGTAGTGAGCGGGCTTGCCCCGCGCTGGGCGGCAAAGCCACCCCAAACCCAGGCGCCTCGGTCTGTCTGAAACACCGCGGGGTCCTTGTTGGGGCGGCTTCGCCACCCAGCGCGGGCAAGCCCGCTCACTACAATAGCGGTGCAACTATAGGTTCCTGTCGCGGCCACGCGTCGAGCACCGCCTTGAACAGCGTCGCCAGGGGAATCGCGAAGAACACGCCCCAGAATCCCCACAACCCACCGAACAACAACACCGCGCAGATGATCGCCACCGGGTGCAGGTTGACGGCTTCCGAGAACAGCAGCGGCACCAGCACATTGCCATCCAGGGTCTGGATGATGCCGTACACCGCCATCAGGTAGATGAACTGGTCGCTCCACCCCCACTGGAACAAGGCGATCAACGTCACCGGCACCGTCACCACCACTGCGCCGACATATGGCACTACTACAGACACGCCCACCAGCAGTGCCAGTAACGCCGCATAGTTGAGCCCGAGGACCACAAAGGCGATGTAGGTGACGCCCCCACAGATAACGATCTCAATCACCTTGCCGCGAATGTAGTTGGCAATCTGACGGTTCATCTCTTCGGCCACTCGGGTAATCAGCGCCCTTTCACGCGGCAGGTAACCGCGGACCCAGCGGCCGATCATCTCGCGGTCCTTGAGGAAGAAAAACACCAGGATCGGCACCAGCACCAGATAGATCATGATGTTGACCAACAACGGCAGGCTGGACAGAGAAAAGGTCAGCGCCCACTGCCCGAATTTTCCGATCTCGCCGCGCGCCAGTTCAATGGCCTGCACCACCTGCTCATCCGACACCAGATGCGGATAGCGTTCAGGCAACATCAGCAACAACGACTGCCACTTGGCCAACATCCCCGGCAACTCGTTGAACAGGGTGATCAACTGATGCCACAGCAGCGGCAGCACCACCACGATGAATACCACCAGCAAGCCCATGAACAGGGCAAACACCAACCCCACCGCCACACCACCCGGTAAGCGCAAACGTTCCAGGGTGTTGACCAACCCTTGCATCAGGTACGCCAGCACCATCCCTGCCAGTACCGGCGCCAGCATGCCGCCCAAAGTGAGCACCGCCGTAAAAGCCAGGAACAGCAGGACCGCCAGCACCACGGCCTCTTCATCGGAAAAGTAGCGCTGGATCCAGTCTCGTAACACTTTGAACATCAATCAACCTCGGATGATGGGGCGAACGATTCAGGCCTTTCGTAGCCAGTAACGGTACACCCCGGCGGCGTCTTCTTCGTGCAGCAGGGTGTGACCGGCCAACTTGGCAAAGGTCCGGAAATCGCGCTGGGAGCCGGCATCCGTGGCGATCACCTTGAGTACTGCGCCACTGGCCAATCGATTGAGTTCCAACTTGGCCTTGAGCAGGGGCAACGGGCAATTCAGGCCGCTGGCATCAAGCTCCGCATCAAAGGCTACAGCGTCGGTCATGGTTTTACTCCGGACAAGCGTTGGGCTGCTTAGAATATCTGGTCCGAAGCTCAGTGTCCGGCTACAGTAGACTCTTTGTCGAAAGGCTTTGTGCATGACTTTTTTGCGCCCTACCCTGCTGACGCTGGCTTGCCTGCTGGCCTCTCCAGGCTTCGCTGACGACCTGCCGTCACTTGGCGACGCCAGTTCTGCCATTGTCTCGCCACAACAGGAATACCAACTGGGCCGCGCCTGGCTTGCCTACTTACGCGGCCAGGTGTCGCAGCTCAATGACCCGCAGCTCAAAGACTACGTCGAAACCAGCGTGTACAAACTGGTGGAGACCAGCCAGGTCAATGATCGGCGCCTGGAATTCATCCTGATCAACAGTCCGCAACTCAACGCCTTTGCCGCGCCCGGCGGGATTGTCGGGGTCAACGGCGGCCTGTTTCTCAATGCCCAGACCGAAGGTGAGTACGCCTCGGTATTGGCACACGAACTGGCTCACTTGTCCCAACGTCACTTTGCACGGGGCGTGGAAGCACAGTCGCGCATGCAGCTCCCGATGATGGCCGCCCTGCTCGGCGGCATCATCGCCGCGGCGGCAGGCGCAGGTGACGCCGGCATTGCCGCCATTGCCGGCAGCCAGGCGGCGGCTATCCAGGAGCAGCGCCGGTTCTCGCGCCAGAATGAACAGGAGGCTGACCGGATCGGCATCCTCAACCTGGAAAAAGCCGGGTACGACCCGCGCTCCATGCCCACCATGTTCGAACGGCTGATGCGCCAATACCGCTTCGACGCCAAGCCACCGGAGTTCCTGCTGACTCACCCGGTTACCGAATCGCGGATTGCCGACACCCGCAACCGCGCCGAACAAGCCAAACCCGGCGGTAAGGAAGACAGCCTGCGCTATCAACTGATCCGCGCGCGCGTACAACTGCAATATGAAGACACCCCAGGCCTGGCCGCCAAGCGGTTCCAGGCACAACTGGACGAAAACCCGAAAAACGACGTGGCACGCTATGGCCTGGCCATTGCCCAGATCAAGGGTACCCAGCTCAAGGCGGCCCGAGAAAACCTGGCACCGCTGCTGGCCAAAGCCCCCAATGACATCACCTACAACCTGGCGCAGATCGAGTTGGACATCACCAACAATCGCCTGCCGGATGCCCAGCAACGCACGGACCGGATGCTCACCCAATACCCCGGCAACTATCCGCTGAATCAGGTGCGCGTGGACTTGCTGCTCAAGCAGAACCGTACCGCAGATGCGGAGAAAGCCCTGGACGGTTTGCTCAAATCCCGCCCCGATGACCCGGATGTCTGGTACCAGGTCGCCGAGACCCGCGGTTTGTCCGGCAACATCATCGGTTTGCATCAGGCCCGCGCCGAGTACTTTGCCTTGGTGGGTGACTTCCAGCAGGCCATTCAACAGCTGGATTTCGCCAAGCGCCGGGCAGGCAACAACTTCCCGCTGTCCTCGCGTATCGATGCACGCCAACGTGAATTGATTGAACAGGAACGTCTGGTGAAAGGGATGATGGGCTAAATCCATCGCCCACAAAAAAGCCCCGCCTTCGTTAAACGAAGGCGGGGCTTTTTAATAGGCTAGAGCCTTACTCAGCCAGCTTGAACGTGATGAAGCTCGCACGCCCCTGACGCAGCACACGCATCGACACCGAGCGATTCTTCGGCAACGCCTTGGCGATGTCGGCGAACTCCTTGGTGGAGTTGATCGCCTGATTGTTCAGGTGGGTGATCACATCTCCCGGCTGCAGGCCGATCAAGGCGGCTGGGCCGTCCTGGACTTCCTTGATCACCACGCCACCTTTCAGGTCGAAGCTCTTCTTCTGCTCAGCGGTCAGCTCAACCACCGCAATACCCAGGCGGTTGCTGCTGCGCTCAACGCCTGGCTTGGCGTTGCCCAGCGCATCGAGGGCGGCGCCCTCTTCAGGGATAGCCCCTACGGTCAGCTCGACGTTTTGACGCTTGCCATCACGGATCACTTCCAACTTGGCCTTGCTGCCGGCTTTCAGAGCACCGACCAGGTGCGGCAAATCGGCGGACATGATGATCGGCTGGCCGTTCATGCTCAGGATCACGTCGCCAACTTGCAGGCCGCCTTTGGCAGCCGGGCCGTCGTCCTGAATCTGTGCGACCAGGGCACCGGCCGGCTTCTCGAGGCCGAAGGATTCAGCCAGGTCTTTGTTCACCTCCTGGATCACGACACCCAACCAGCCGCGGCTGACTTTGCCACCGCTCTTGAGCTGGTTGGAAACGTCCATGGCAACATCGATCGGGATCGCGAAGGATACGCCCATGAAGCCACCGGAGCGGGTATAGATCTGCGAGTTGATACCCACCACCTCGCCCGCCAGATTGAACAACGGACCACCGGAGTTACCTGGGTTGATCGGCACATCGGTCTGGATGAACGGCACGTAGTTTTCGTTCGGCAGGCTGCGGCCAATGGCACTGACGATGCCTTGGGTGACGGTATGGTCAAAGCCGAATGGCGAACCGATTGCCACGACCCACTGCCCGGCTTTCAAGTCCTGGGATTTACCCAGTTTCAGTACCGGTAAATCCTTGCCATCGATTTTCAGCAAGGCCACATCGGAGCGCGGGTCCGTACCGACCAGCTTGGCTTTCAACTCACTGCGGTCGGCCAGGCGCACGAGGATCTCGTCAGCATCGGCAATCACATGATTGTTGGTGAGGATGTAGCCATCGGAAGAAATGATGAAACCCGACCCCAGGGACTGCGCTTCGCGCTGGCCACCGCCGCCGCCACGTGGGGAGCGCTGTTGCGGCATACCCCGCTCGAAGAACTCGCGCAGCATCGGCGGCAGCCCTTCGAGGTCCGGCATCTGCTGGTTCGAGACTTTGCGCTCGGGCAGTTTCTGCGTGGTACTGATGTTCACCACGGCAGGCGAGGCCTGCTCCACCAACTGGGTGAAGTCAGGCAGTTCGGCCGCTTGCGCGGACACAGCCTGACCCAGCACCAGCACCGTGGCGACTATGGATAAGTAAGACTTCAAACGTGGTATCGACATACAGCTCCCGTTACGACGAGCAGGGTTGAGCGACAGGGTTCAAGAAACACCGAAAACTACGATCGGCATCTTTGTTCCGCGAACAAAACAAGGCCGGAGCCGACAAGCCCTGACCTATAAAAAACATGGGGATTTTTTGCAAGTGAAAATAACGAACCAGACATTTCATGCTCTCAATACCCAACCAAGCAGAGGCTCACATTGGAAGGTCAGGATGAACATAGGATTAACAACTCATGGCTGGGTGGCAACCTTTTCACCGCGCACCGACAGCGCGATGCGTTCGGCGGTGCCGATGGGGATTTCGCCGACAACCGTCACCATCATCTCGCCGTCCACCGTGTTCAGGCGCCGCGACACCGCAACCGTAGGCCCCAGTTGAGTGCGGGTTTCCGTCACGCTCGCTCCGTCTGTCGACTCGAGAAACACCGAGAAGCGTGCAAGGCCGTCGCTATACATCCAACTGTCGACAGTAGATTGGGTTTGGCTATCTCGGCGTGCGTTACTGCTGATGGGCTCAAAACCAGGCGGCAGCCAGTTCAGGTGCCATGCCTGATCGGCAGGTACTTCTGGCGCGTTGTTGTTGGAAACGGCAACGGCTTTACATTCGCCGCTGGGCTGCAGATCGCGATCAGAAAGCGCGACCGACGTATTCAGGCGGGTGAATTGAAAACGTTCCAACAACTGCCCCTGATCGTTGAGTAACAACGATTTGAGTGGCAATGCCGTTTCGCGATCCAGATGCAACTCGAAGCCATATCGGTATTGGTCTCGAGGGGTGATCGAGACAATCACCGCGTTACGACCGGCCACACGGGATTTCCCGATAACGGACAGTTCATAAAAGGGAGTGAGCTTTTGGGGATCAAGAACGCGCGCGGCCGAGGCATCACGCGAATTCCCAAGGCCTGCGACGAGTGTGCCGCTGACGCATTGAGTACGACCATCTATCCGTACGACTTCCTGGGCAGAACCGTCGAGCTGGAGTAATCGCTCACGAACCTGACCATTCTGGACACGATGCCAGATGTCATGGGTAGAAAAACTGCCATTACGTTCGTAGACGAACGTACCTTCGAAGCTTTGTTGCTGCTCTGCACGCCCAAGTCGAGTCAGCCAGTCTTGGGCTTCATCGGCATGGGCGGATAGTGCAAACCAGCTACTGAGCAAAAGCGTGAGGAGCGGTATGGCGCGCATAGTGCTCCTCAGCGATTCAACGGTTTTCCAGGCTTGCAGCACGTGCATAAGGCAGAGCGCTTTCAGTACCTTTCAAGGCCGACTCCTGTGCGTGTTGACGCAGGTAGCCTGGAAGGCGCTGATCCTGCCAGCCGGATTGCCCTTGCAGTACGCCATTGGCCATTGGGCCGGTGGTGTCAGAGCTTTCCTTGTAGCCGGCCAGTACAGCCGGGCCCTTGACTTGCGGACCAGCCATGACCGGCTGCTGAACCTGTTGGGCCAGCTCGTTACCGGCGATTTCGTCCTGGTTGTACAGGCGAACACCCGCCAATACGGCAACAGTCACCGAAGCAGCAACCGCCAGGCGACCCAGGCTGCGCCATGGACCACGAGCAGCTTTTGCCGGAACGGCTTCATCGGCCAGCGCAGCAGAAACGGCCGCAGCAATATCCAAACGAGGGATTAGTAGATCCTTGTGCATCACCGCCCGAGCGACTTGGTAACGAGACCAGGTATCACGGGTTTCGGCATCATCAAATGCGTTGAGCACTCGACGAAGTTCCAGTTCATCCGCTTCGTTATCCATCACTGCGGACAGCGATTCCTGCAGGGCATCACGACTCATGGCGGTTCCTCTCTTGGCTGTCGCCGCTGTCTTTAGTTTTCCTGCAACAACGGTTGCAAGGCTTTGTCGATGGCTTCCCGGGCCCGGAAAATCCGTGACCTTACAGTCCCCACCGGACATTGCATGACGCTCGCAATGTCTTCGTAACTCAGACCATCGAATTCACGTAAAGTTAACGCGGTACGCAAATCTTCCGGCAGTTGCTGAATTGTGCGATGAACGGTGCCTTCGATTTCGTCGCGCAGCAATGAACGCTCCGGCGACTCGAGATCCTTGAGGCCATGATCACCATCGTAAAATTCAGCATCTTCTGAACTTACATCACTATCGGGTGGGCGGCGGCCGCGAGACACCAGATAGTTCTTCGCCGTGTTAATGGCGATGCGATATAGCCACGTGTAAAACGCACTATCACCGCGGAAATTGCCTAGTGCACGATATGCCTTGATAAAGGCTTCCTGTGCTACATCCTGCGCTTCATGGGTGTCGTGCACGAATCGCACGATCAACCCGAGAATTTTGTGCTGGTATTTCAGCACTAGCAGATCAAATGCACGCTTGTCACCGCGCTGAACGCGCTCGACCAGCTGCTGATCCTCTTCCTGGGTTAGCATGAACACTCCTCGTTGTACTTGAAGGAGGCTTGCATAACTAAATGACCAGGCTTGCAAACATAGACTCGGGCTTTTCGCAAAAGTTCTCCCCTTTCAAGCAAGTTTCCGGCGCGCACTGTTTTGGCACACACGAAAAACGCAGCTCGGGCAACGCCGGCTGCGCGAATAATCTTGTCGTCGGCTTCCTGACGCGTCCAATGCTCCCGACGGGCCAATAAACTCAACGTTTTCCCAGCTTTCGGGCAACCTGCTATTGAGTCGGGACTGCTGCAAAAAGTTCCCCCCTCCAATAACCGGCTCATTTCACCCGACTGATGCACGGCAATCTCATATTGCCACGAATGCCCGACTATTGTGCCGCTCCCCCCCTCTATATACTAGTGGCCCGTGTGACCCTTTGATTCGCCGATCCAGGCGTCCTGTTTGCGCCAGCCTTTCGGATCGCTTTTTGCGGAATCCTTCCAATGAGCCAACAGTTTCAACACGATGTCCTGGTGATCGGTAGCGGCGCGGCCGGCTTGAGCCTTGCGCTGACCCTTCCCAGCCATTTGCGCATTGCCGTACTGAGCAAGGGCGACCTGGCCAACGGCTCGACCTTCTGGGCCCAGGGCGGGGTCGCCGCCGTGCTGGACGACACCGACACGGTGCAATCCCACGTTGAGGACACCCTGAATGCCGGCGGTGGCCTGTGCAATGAAGACGCGGTGCGCTTTACCGTCGAACATAGCCGCGAAGCCATTCAATGGTTGATCGACCAAGGGGTGCCGTTCACGCGTGACGAGCAGGCGGGCAACGATGATGGCGGATTCGAGTTCCACCTGACCCGTGAAGGCGGCCACAGCCATCGCCGCATCATCCACGCCGCCGATGCCACCGGTGCCGCGATCTTCAAGACCTTGCTCGAACAAGCCCGACAACGCCCCAACATTGAATTGCTGGAACAACGCGTCGCCGTCGACCTGATCACCGAAAAACGCCTGGGCCTGGACGGCGAACGTTGCCTCGGCGCCTACGTGCTCAACCGCACCAGCGGCGAAGTCGATACCTACGGCGCACGCTTCACCATCCTCGCATCCGGCGGTGCAGCCAAGGTCTACCTCTACACCAGCAACCCCGACGGAGCCTGCGGCGATGGCATCGCCATGGCCTGGCGTTCCGGCTGCCGCGTGGCCAACCTGGAATTCAACCAATTCCACCCCACGTGCCTGTACCACCCGCAGGCCAAGAGTTTCCTGGTCACCGAAGCCCTGCGCGGTGAAGGTGCACACCTGAAGCTGCCCAATGGTGAGCGCTTCATGCAGCGCTTCGACCCACGCGCCGAACTGGCGCCAAGGGATATCGTCGCCCGCGCCATCGACCATGAAATGAAGCGCCTGGGCATCGACTGCGTCTACTTGGACATCAGCCACAAACCCGAAGCCTTCATCAAGAGCCACTTCCCGACGGTCTACGAACGCTGCCTGACCTTCAATATCGACATCACCAAAGGCCCGATCCCGGTGGTGCCGGCGGCGCACTACACCTGTGGTGGAGTAATGGTCGACCAGCACGGACGCACCGATGTACCGGGCCTGTATGCAATTGGCGAAACCAGCTTCACCGGCCTGCATGGCGCCAACCGCATGGCCAGTAACTCGCTGCTTGAGTGCTTTGTCTACGCGCGCTCGGCGGCGGCCGACATTCTTGAACAACTGCCATACATTCCAGTGCCCGCCGCCCTGCCCCGCTGGGACGCCAGCCAGGTCACCGATTCGGATGAAGACGTGATCATCGCCCACAACTGGGACGAATTGCGGCGCTTCATGTGGGACTACGTAGGGATCGTGCGCACCAATAAGCGCCTGCAACGGGCGCAACACCGGGTGCGATTGTTGCTCGATGAGATCGACGAGTTCTACAGCAACTATAAGGTCAGCCGCGACCTGATCGAATTACGCAACCTGGCCCAGGTGGCGGAATTGATGATCCGCTCGGCCATGGAGCGCAAGGAAAGCCGGGGGTTGCATTACACCCTTGACTACCCCCAGATGCTGCCCGAGGCCCGCGACACTATCCTGGTGCCAACCACCTACGGCGGCTGAACTTGAGGCGCACCCGCAGGCGCCGATGCACATCGGCAGCCTGCGAGTCCTTCGGCACACAGAGCGAACGCACGCGCCACTCACCCTGCACCCGATAACGCAGCACCACGATCCATGGCAATGCCAGGCTGTCGGGGCGCAGTTGCACGCTGTGCCAGCCGCGCTCATCACTGAACAGCTGCCAGCCATCTTCATCCCGGCGCAGACCGCGAACCGACGAACGGTGAGTCAGCCGGATGTGGCGCGGTAGTGCCCAGGCGGCATGCGCCAGGCACAACAGCGTGCCAAGGCTTGAATAAGGAAGGTCGAGAACCAGCAGACTCCCCAGCGCGAGCAACTGGGCAAGCAGATATGCCGCCAGCAGCAGCCCAGAGGCCTGCCAGCGGCATTCGAAGCGATTACTTGGGCTGGACACGGTCCAGGATCATCCGGACCATGCGTTGCAGCTCCGGGTCTTCGGATTCGCTGCGCTCCATGAACCAGCCGAACATGTCCTGGTCTTCGCACGTCAACAGCCTGACGTAGAGGTCACGATCCACCTGATCGAGCGTCGCATAGACCTCTTTGGTGAACGGCACCAGCAACACATCCAACTCCAGCATGCCGCGGCGGCTGTGCCAGTAGAGGCGATTGATTTCTACATCTTCGACCATGGAGCGCTCCTCAAATAGAGCGCAAGTATACAGGCCCGACGGCGGTGGAACAGTCGGCTTTGGTCGCCCCTTACGGAAACTATCCATTTGCCGGGCGCCCCTCTATGATGCACCCATGACTTTTTGACCTGCGATGACCCATGGCTGACTCTGCTTTTTTCTGCCCCTTGTCCCACGAAGGCGTTCTCGCCGTCCGCGGCGCCGACGCTGCCAAATTCCTGCAAGGGCAACTGACCTGCAACCTCAATTACCTGAGTGACACTCAAGCCAGCCTCGGCGCGCGCTGCACCCAGAAAGGGCGTATGCAGTCGAGCTTTCGCATCCTGCTGCAAGGCGATGGCGTGCTGCTGGCAATGGTCTGCGAATTGCTCGAACCGCAACTGGCGGACCTGAAAAAGTACGCGGTGTTCTCCAAGTCCAAACTCACTGACGAAAGCGCCGCCTGGGCACGCTTTGGTCTGGCGGATGCAGATCAGGCCCTGGCCAGCCTCGGCCTTCAATTGCCTGGCGAGACCGACAGCGTCGTACGTACCGACTCGCTGATCGCCATCCGTGTGTCCCCCGGCCGCGCCGAACTCTGGGCCCCTGCCGAACAAGCCGAAGCCCTGCACGCGCAACTCAATGCACAGTTGAAGGAAGCCGGCTTGAATGAATGGCTGCTCGGCCAGATCCGCGCCGGTATCGGCCAGGTCATGCCGCAAACGCGCGAACTGTTCATTCCACAGATGCTCAACCTGCAGGCCGTAGGCGGCGTCAGCTTCAAGAAAGGTTGCTACACCGGCCAGGAAATCGTCGCCCGCATGCAATACCTGGGCAAGCTCAAGCGACGCCTGTATCGCCTGAGTCTCAACGCGGCCGAACTGCCGGAGCCCGGCACCCCGCTGTTCTCTCCCAGCCACAACAGTTCGATCGGCGAAGTGGTGATCGCGGCAAAAGCTGACTCATCCGTTGAACTTCTGGCGGTGTTGCAAGCCGAAGCTGCCGACAGCGGCGATGTGCACTTGGGCACCCTGGAAGGCCCTAGCCTGCAACTGCTCGACCTGCCTTACCCACTGGATCGCGATAAAGAGATCCAGCGTTAATCGCCGTACCTTTTTGCAGCACCCTAGAGAGCATGAATGAACAAGCTGGCGGAAAAAGTTCAACAGGCTTTGGTGAAGGCCATCGACAACGATGACCTGGTTCTGCCGACATTACCGGAAGTGGCCCTGAAGATTCGCCAAGCCGCGGAAGACCCGGATATCAGCATCAGCCACTTGAGCAAGGTGATCGGTCGCGATACCGCTTTGTCGGCGCGGCTGATCAAAGTGGTCAACAGCCCACTGTTGCGCGCAACCCAGGAAGTCACCGACCTGCATACCGCCATCACCCGGCTGGGCACCAACTACAGCAGCAATTTGGCCATCGGCCTGGTGATGGAGCAAATCTTCCATGCCCGCTCCGAAGTGGTCGAGTTGAAAATGCGTGAAGTCTGGCGGCGCAGCCTGGAAGTGGCAGGCGTCAGCTATGCCCTGTGCCGCCGCTTCAGCCAGTTGAAGCCGGACCAGGCAGCCCTTGGCGGGCTGGTCCACCAGATCGGCGTGCTACCGATCCTCACCTATGCCGAAGACCACTACGAACTGCTCTCGGACCCGGTCAGCCTGAATCACGTCATCGATAGCATTCACCCGGTGCTCGGGAACAAACTGCTGCGCGTCTGGGATTTCCCGGAGATGCTGGCCAACCTGCCGGTGCAATACCTGGACCTGGAGCGTGACTCGGCGAAGCTGGACTACATCGACCTGGTACAGATCGCCAACCTGTATTGCCACCGAGGCACCGGCCACCCGTTGGCGAACGTACCGGTATCGACATTGCCGTCCGCCAGGAAACTGCGCACAGATCTCTACAGCGATGCCCTTCTGACAGAGCTGGATGAAGCACGCTCGATGTTTTACTGATCACCCCGCGATAAAACTCACCCGCACTTTCAACCCCGCCGATTCACCGTCGTGCAAACTGATCTGCGCCAGATGCGCCCGGCAGATCTCCCCGACAATCGCCAACCCCAGTCCCGAACCCACGCCCTGCTGGCTACGGCGGTAGAAACGTTCGAAAACCCGGTCCCGCTCATCCAGCGGGATACCTGGCCCATCATCCTCGACCTCCAGCACGGCCGGGGCCATGACCCGCAGGATCACATTGCCGCCAGGCGGGGTGTGGGCGAGTGCGTTATCCACCAGGTTGCTCAGCAGTTCATTCAACAACGTCGGCTCGCCGCGCAGCCACACCGGTTCATCGGCTTCCAGGGCCAGGGCGACACCCCGCGCATGGGCCAGCGGCGCCATGGCCATGCCCAGTTCCCGCGCCAGTTGGCTGAGGTCGAGTAGCTGCGCACCACCCTCGGCAATCGCCCGGGCGCCGTTTTCGATGCGCGCCAGGGACAACAATTGATTGGCCAAGTGCGTCAGGCGGTCGGTGCCCTGGGCCGCCGTCTCCAGGGTGCTGCGCCAGGTGCTGGGGTCTTCGGCACGCAGGCCCAGTTCCAGCCGAGCCTTCAATGCGGCCAACGGGGTACGTAACTCGTGGGAGGCGTCGGCAATGAACTGCGCCTGGCGCTCGAACTGGCCGCGCAGACGTTCGGTGAAGTGGTTGATGGAACGCACCAGAGGGCCAAACTCATGCTGCACTTCCACCAACGGCAGCGGCCGCAAGTCGTCGGGCTGACGCTCCTCCACCGCCGTACGCAGGCGCTCCAGCGGGCGCAGCGCCGCGCTCACGGCAAACCACACCAACAGCAACGCGCCGATGGCCAGCATGCCCAAGCGCAGCAAGGTGTCGGCCATCAGGCTACGCGCCATGGCGACGCGCGCCTCCTGCGTCTCGGCGACGCGAATTTCCGCCATGCCGTTCATATTCGGTTCGGAGACCGCCTTGAGCAGGCTCACCACCCGCACGGACTGACCCTGATACTTGGCGTCATAGAAGCGCGCCAGGGCCGGGTAATCATCGGTACGCGGTGTGCCGGGCGGCGGGCCTGGCAGGTTTTCGTAGCCCGAGATCAGCTTCTGATCGATGTCATTGACCTGGTAATAAATGCGCCCGGCACTGTCATAGGCGAAGGTATCCAGCGCGACATAAGGCACATTGGCACTGAGGGTGCCATCGACCTGGGTCAACCCGGCGGCAATCGTCCGCGCCGAGGCCAGCAGCGTACGGTCATAGGCGGTATCGGCGGCTTCGCGTCCATTCCAGTAAGCGCTCAGGCCACTTGCGAGCATCAACACCACCAGCAGCAGCGCCAGGTTCCACAGCAGCCGCCAACGCAGGCTGCTGGGCTTATGCATCACGCGCTTCCAGCAAGTACCCCAGGCCGCGGAATGTCACGATGGCGATGGGCTGCCCATCAAGCTTCTTGCGCAGGCGATGCACGTAGATTTCGATCGCATCGGGGCTGGCCTCCTCATCCAGGCCGAACACCTGGGAAGCCAGTTGCTCCTTGCTCATCACACGACCCGGGCGCGCAATCAAAGCCTCCAGGACCGCTTGCTCGCGAGAGGTCAACGTCATCAATTCACCCCCCACCGTGAACCGTCGTGTATCCAGGTCGTAGACCAGCACACCGCAGGTCTGCTGGCGCTCGCCGCCGAGTACGCTGCGGCGCAACAGTGCCTTGACCCGCGCTTCCAGTTCCGTCAGTTCAAACGGCTTGGCGAGGTAGTCGTCGGCGCCCAGGTTCAGGCCATGCACGCGGTCCTTCACATCACTGCGCGCCGTCAGCATCAGCACCGGCAGGTTCTTGCCGCGTGCCCGCAAGCGTGCAAGCACCTCGAAACCATCCATGCGCGGCAGCCCGACATCGAGGACCACCACCGCATACTCCTCGCTGCCCAAGGCCAGATCCGCAGCC
Organism: Pseudomonas palleroniana; assembly: GCF_022836895.1. Lineage (NCBI taxonomy): Bacteria > Pseudomonadati > Pseudomonadota > Gammaproteobacteria > Pseudomonadales > Pseudomonadaceae > Pseudomonas > Pseudomonas palleroniana. The sequence continues at coordinate 5,119,805 of NZ_CP092411.1, forward strand.
ACCCCATCGTGCAGCACATCGACGGTCAAGCCCGTGCTCTTGAGCGCCTGGGCGACACTTTCGGCGAGCTGCAGATGGTCTTCAACCAAGAGGACACGCATGGATTTTCACCTCATTCGGGCATGGTCGACGCCACGCTTTGCGAGGCAGTTTACAGACGCCGCCTGGCCTGTGAAGCCCGAAAACATTGAAAGACAACTGAAAGGTTAGTGAAAGGTTCGCCCTTTAGCATCCCGTTACGGTGGTCTATGCCCACCCCGTTGCCTGAGCGCAACGCTCGAAAAACGCCTCGAAGCGTTTTCGCCAAAATAAGAACAATAACGGAGTACACCCCCATGCTGTCGACACAGCCCCAGGCTCGCCCGCCTGTCCGGTTTTCCCGCCTGACCCACACCGCCCTCGCCAGTGCCGCTGCGCTTGCCGGCTTTGCGCCGCTTAGCCAGGCCGCCTTCTTCGAAGACAGCAGCGCGACCCTGGAAACCCGCAACATGTACTTCAACCGCGACTTTCGTGACGGCACCAGCGCCCAGCAATCCAAGCGTGACGAATGGGCCCAGGGCTTCATGCTCAACCTGCAATCGGGCTACACCGACGGCACTGTCGGGTTTGGCGTGGATGCGCTGGGCATGCTCGGGGTCAAGCTCGACTCCAGCCCCGACCGCACCGGCACCGGCCTGCTGCCCACCGACGACGGTCGTGCGGTCGACGAGTACAGCAAACTCGGCCTGACCGGCAAAGTGAAGATCTCCGCCACCGAACTGAAAATCGGTGCACTGATCCCCGAACTGCCGATCCTCAAGCCCAACGACGGCCGCATCCTGCCGCAGACGTTCAACGGCGGCCTGCTCACCTCGAAAGAATTCAAGAACCTGGTATTCACCGGTGGCCGCCTGGACAAAGCCAAGGACCGCGATTCCACCGACTACGAAGACATCGCCCTCAACAACAAGAACAGCCGTTTCGTCGGCGGCGCCACCGGCAAGCACTTCAACTTCGGCGGCGTCGACTACAAGTTCGCCGACAAAATCACCGGCAGTTACCACTTCGCCCAGCTCGATGACGTCTACCGCCAGCACTTCCTCGGCCTGGTGGCCTCGCGCCCGATGGGCCCGGGCACCTTTGGCGCCGACCTGCGCCTGGCCATCAGCGATGACACCGGTGCGGCTCGCGGCGGCAACATCGACAACACCTCCCTCAACGGCCTCTTCAGCTATGCCCTCAATGGCCATAAGCTCAGCGCCGGTTACCAGCACATGTCCGGCGACAGCGCCTTTCCTTATGTGGATGGCAGCGACCCGTACCTGGTCAACTTCGTACAGATCAACGACTTTGCCGGCGCCGAAGAACGCTCCTGGCAAGCGCGCTATGACTACGACTTCGCCAAACTGGGGATTCCCGGCCTGAGCTTCATGAGCCGCTACATCTCGGGCGACCACATCAGGCTCAAGAACGGCGAGACCGGCAAAGAGTGGGAACGCAACAGCGAGATCCGCTACGTGGTGCAAAGCGGCACGTTCAAGGACGTCGCCGTGCGCCTGCGCAATGCCACGTACCGTTCCAACTATTCGGCCCGTGATGCGGATGAAGTACGCCTGTTGGTCAGTTACAGCCTGGCGCTTTGGTAGTCAAACAAGCTCATAACAACAAAGACGGAGAGACCCATGACCTTTTCACTGCGTAAATTGGCCCTTGCCGCCGGCTGCATGCTGTTCGCCGGCCAGCTGCTGGCCGACGAACCCAAGCGCCCGGAATGCATCGCCCCGGCCTCCCCCGGCGGTGGGTTTGACCTGACCTGCAAACTGGCGCAAAGCGCGCTGGTCAACGAAAAACTGCTGAGCAAGCCGATGCGCGTGACCTACATGCCCGGCGGCGTAGGCGCGGTGGCCTACAACGCGGTGGTAGCACAGCGCCCTGCAGATGCCGGCACGCTGGTCGCATGGTCCAGCGGTTCGCTGCTGAACCTCGCGCAAGGCAAGTTCGGTCGCTTCGATGAAAGCGCCGTGCGTTGGTTGGCGGCGGTCGGCACCAGCTACGGGGCTATCGCGGTGAAAGCCGATTCGCCCTACAAGAACCTCGACGATCTGGTCAAAGCCCTGAAGAAAGATCCGGGCAGCGTGGTCATCGGCTCCGGCGGCACCGTCGGCAGCCAGGACTGGATGCAAACTGCGCTCATCGCCAAGGCCGCCGGGATCAACCCGCGTGAGCTGCGCTATGTGGCGCTTGAAGGCGGCGGTGAAATCGCCACCGCCTTGCTCGGTGGCCACATTCAGGTGGGCAGTACCGACATTTCCGACTCCATGCCGCACATCCTGAGCGGCGACATGCGCCTGCTGGCGGTGTTCTCCGAGCAGCGCCTGGACGAGCCGGAAATGAAGAACATTCCCACCGCCAAAGAGCAAGGCTACGACATCGTCTGGCCCGTGGTACGTGGCTTCTACCTCGGGCCAAAAGTCAGCGATGCCGACTACGCCTGGTGGAAGGATGCGTTCGACAAACTGCTGGCTTCCGAGGAGTTCGCCAAGTTGCGTGACCAGCGCGAGTTGTTCCCGTTCGCCATGACCGGCCCGGAGCTGGACACCTACGTGAAGAAACAGGTGGCTGACTACAAAGTGCTGGCCAAAGAGTTCGGCCTGATCCAGTAATCGCCCCCAGCCATGTAATGCCGCTGTAGGAGCGAGCTTGCTCGCGAAGAACTCAAGGGCGCCCCGTGTATTCAGACGGCACGCGTCATCGTTGGCGTTTTTCGCGAGCAAGCTTGCTCCTACAAAAGTCGGCTTTGGAGTCTCCTATGCTCTTACAACGCATTTTCGCCTCGGTGATGCTGCTGGTCTGCGCGGGCCTCGCGCTGATGGCCTGGCCGTATCAGGCGTCGTTTTCCTACGAGCCGGTCGGGCCTCGCGCCTACCCGCTGTTGATGCTCGGGCTGATGAGCCTGGGCCTGCTCTACATGCTGTTTCGCCCACAGCCGACCAAGCACACGGAAGAAGAACCGGCGCTGGACCGTGAAACCCTGATCAAGATCGGCATCTGCGTGGTCTTGCTGCTGATCTTTGCCGGCACCTTCGAATCCCTGGGCTTCATCCTCAGCAGCATGTTGATCGGTATTCCGATGGCACGGCTGTATGGCGGCCGCTGGTTGCCCGGTGCGGTGATCATCACCTTGATGAGCGTCGGCCTTTATCTGCTGTTCGATAAGGCCATGGACGTACCGCTGCCCCTCGGCCTGCTCGACGTTCTGGAGAACTGATATGGATACTTTCGGCTATTTGGGCCAGGGCTTCGGCGTTGCACTGAGCCCCTACAACCTGGTGACCGCGCTGTGCGGCACCTTGATCGGCACCGTGGTCGGCCTGTTGCCGGGCCTGGGGCCCATCAACGGCGTGGCGCTGTTGATCCCCATCGCCTTCGCCCTGGGCCTGCCGCCGGAGTCGGCGTTGATCCTGCTGGCCGCCGTGTACCTGGGTTGCGAGTACGGCGGGCGTATCAGCTCGATCCTGCTGAACATCCCCGGCGAAGCCTCCACCGTGATGACCACCCTCGACGGTTACCCGATGGCCCGCAAAGGCCTGGCCGGTGTGGCGCTGTCGTTGTCCGCCTGGAGTTCGTTCATCGGTGCGTTCATCGCCACCTGCGGCATGGTGTTGTTCGCGCCGCTGCTGGCCAAATGGGCGATTGCCTTCGGCCCGGCGGAATATTTCGTCCTGATGGTGTTCGCGATTGTCTGCCTCGGCGGCATGGCCGGTGACAAGCCGTTGAAAACCTTTGTCGCCGCGCTGATCGGCCTGTTCCTCTCGGCGGTCGGCATCGACGCCAACAGCGGCGTGTACCGCTTTACCGGCGACAATATCCACCTCACCGACGGCATCCAGTTCGTGGTGCTGGTGCTGGGCCTGTTCTCCATCAGCGAGATCCTGTTGTTGCTGGAAAAAACCCACCGGGGCCAGGAAGCGGTCAAAGCCACCGGACGCATGCTGTTCAACCTGAAGGAAGCGGGCGCGGTATTTGTGGTGAATATCCGTTGCGGCTTGCTCGGTTTCATCATGGGCGTGCTGCCTGGCGCCGGGGCCACCCTGGCCTCAGCCGTTGCCTACATGACCGAAAAACGCATGGCCGGCGCCGGCGGCAAATTCGGCCAAGGTGACATGCGCGGCCTCGCGGCCCCGGAAACCGCGATCGGCGCGTCCGCCTGCGGCGCCCTGGTCCCGATGCTGACCCTGGGCGTTCCCGGTTCGGGCACCACGGCGGTGATGATCGGCGCCCTCTCTCTGTACAACATCACCCCTGGCCCGCTGCTGTTCCAACAGCAACCCGACATCGTCTGGGGCCTGATCGCGTCGTTGTTTATCGCCAATATCATGCTGGTGATCCTCAACATCCCGATGATCCGCATCTTCACGCGCATCCTCGCCGTACCGAACTGGGCGCTGGTGCCGGTGATCGCCATCATCACCGCGATCGGGGTGTACGCCGTGCACGCCACCACCTTCGACCTGTTCCTGATGATCGGCATCGGTATCTTCGGCTACATCCTGCGCAAGCTTGACTTCCCGCTGTCGCCGGTGCTGCTGGGCTTTATCCTCGGCGGCCTGATGGAGCAGAACCTGCGCCGTGCGCTGTCGATTTCCAACGGCGCGCTGGACATCCTCTGGTCGAGCCCGATCACCTTCGGTGTGTGGGTGTTGACGGTGCTGATGCTGGCCTTCCCGCTGGTGCGTATCTACCGCAAACGTGCCCTGCAGCGTCGTGCCGTGGCCGATGTCTGAGACCACCTTTAAACATTGGTGGGGAACACCGCTGGTCGGCCTGGCCGGCGGTTACCTGGCCAGCCTCGTCGGCTGGCCTTTGCCATATATGGTCGGCTCGTTGCTGGCGATCATCCTGGTGCGCTGCCTGACCCCCTGGCAATTGGCCGAGATCCCCGGCGGGCGCAAATGCGGCCAATGGGTGGTCGGCATCGGTATCGGCCTGCACTTCACCCCCGTGGTGATCGAACAGGTGATGAGCCACTTCGGGCTGATCTTCTTCGGTGCGCTGGTCACCAGCCTGTCGAGCGTGGTGGGTGTGTGGTTGATGCGCCGTAGCGGCGAAGACCGCGCCACCGCGTTTTTCTCGAGCATGCCGGGCGGCTCCGGCGAGATGGTCAACCTCGGTTCACGCAACGGTGCGGTGCTCAGCCGGGTCGCGGCGGGGCAAAGTTTGCGGGTGCTGGTGGTGGTGCTGTGTGTACCGGCGATCTTCAAGTACGTGCTGGAGGGTGGCACGCCACAGTTTCATCCGGCGCCGGTGAGTTGGCCTTGGCTGCTGGCGTTGTTTCCTATCGGCGCGCTGATGGCCTGGGGCTGGCAGCGTTTGCGTCAGCCCAACCCCTGGCTGTTCGGGCCGTTGCTGGTGAGCGCCACCGCCAGTGTTGTGTGGGACTTGCATATCGGCCTGCCCGATGGCGGCAGCCAGATCGGCCAATGGCTGATCGGCAGCGGCCTGGGCTGCCACTTCAACCGGCAGTTCTTCCGCCGCGCGCCCTCGTTCATCGGGCGCACCTTGATCGGCACGGCCTTGACCATGGCATTGGCGACCGTCGCCGCAGTGGGTTTGAGTGCATTGACCGGCCTTGACCTGCGCTCACTGACCTTGGGCATGATGCCCGGCGGCATCGCCGAAATGAGCCTCACCGCCGAGACCCTGCAACTGTCGGTGCCCCTGGTGACAGCGATGCAGGTGATGCGGTTGTTGTTTGTGTTGTTTCTGGCGGAGCCGTTGTTCAGGCGGTGGGATCGCCATCCCTGACCGACCACAGCCATTCGTCGGAACTGTCAATTCTCACAGCTAGCCATACTGATGTGCCGTCGTTTCAATCAACCCAACCACCTAATCCATCAAAGGAAAGGTTATGAAACGCACCGTGCACCTCACTCAGCAGCAAAACGACGACGTGGAGCCTGAAGGCATTGTCGACGTAATACACCTTACAGACACACCAAGCCGCCTATTGGTCAACCAGGACGGAACACGCCTATATGTTGCCAGCACTAACGGTGAGTCCGTAACGATCATCGATACTGCGAGCAATGCCATCATCCACACGGTTGAAGGTCACGGAGCTCCACTCTGGCTGGTCCTTCACCCGACACGCCCGTGGCTCTATATCAGCTATGCGAACCGCCCCGGCAATCCTGTCATCGTGGTGATCAGTATCACTACCTTTGATGTACTCGACACGTTGAGCGGCTTTATCTCCATCAACGGCATTGCAATTAACTCGAGTGGGTTGCGGCTTTATGCACCAGACAGAGCCGGCGAGCTGGATATCATTGAAATCAGCAATCCTCAGCAACGCATCAAACTGAGATTCGACGCTGCGCCCGACATCGTCACAATCGCACCTGGGAATGCACGAGCCCACTTGGCCAACGGGTTCGCGAGTTGGTTCACGGTCCATCTGGGGACCAATCGTTTGGTGAGTACGGTCAATACCCAAGTTCCCAGCCAGCCTTCCACTATCGCTCATGCTACTCACATCGCCCGCATCTACATCCTTTACCCGACCGCCAACCAGATTTACATAGGCGACACCACCACTAGCAGACACAGCCGAATCCTGAGCAACCTGCTGCAACCATGGGATATCACGTTCAATAGCATGCGTGGGCTGGCCTACGTCACGGAAACCCAAGGCCACCGGGTCAGTATCCTCAATACCACCAGCGAAAGCGTCATCGGCACCTTTGAGGGGTTCAACAGGCCCATGGGGATTTGCAGCACCAGTGATGGTCGTATGGCCTATGTCGCCAACAGCGGCGACAACACTATTGCTAGAGTAAGACTTTAAGTCTGGGCCGCTCCGGGTTCAGATTGGAGGCAACCGCCAATCAATCGGCGTCTCGCCATTCTGTTCAAGAAACTTGTTGGCACGGCTGAAGTGCCCACACCCCAGGAACCCGCGATACGCCGACAACGGCGAGGGATGCACCGAGGTCAGCACCAGGTGCTTGGTGGCATCGATCAGCTTCTGCTTGCTCTGGGCATGCGCGCCCCACAGCAGGAACACCAGGTGCGGTTGGTGCTGGCTGACCACTTCGATAATCCGGTCGGTAAAGAACTGCCAGCCCTTGCCCGCATGGGCGTTGGCATTGGCGCGCTCGACGGTCATGGTGGTGTTGAGCAGCAGCACGCCCTGGTCGGCCCAGCTTTGCAGGCAGCCGTGGTTGGGGATATCGATGTTCAGGTCGCGCTTGAGCTCTTTATAGATATTGACCAGCGACGGCGGCGTCGGCACGCCCGGTTGTACCGAGAAGCACAAGCCATGGGCCTGGCCGGGGCCGTGGTACGGGTCTTGGCCCAGGATCACCACCTTGACCTGGTCCAGCGGCGTGGAATTGAGCGCATTGAAAATCAGCGGGCCGGGCGGGTAGATCTCTTTGCCGGCCGCATGTTCCTGGCGCAGGAACTCGCGCAACTGGGCCATGTAGGGCTGTTCGAATTCGTCGCGCAGGGCGTGTTTCCAGCTGGGTTCGAGTTTGATACGGTCGCCGTCGGTCATCGTGCACGTGTCTTGTCAAAAGAATGAAGCGAACCCTAGGAAAGCCCACTCCGCTTGTCAATTGATCTGACACACCACCGGCACTTTCCTACCCAGCGATCATACTTATCTTTCAACCTATCGATTGAGGTCACGATGAACCTGCACTTCGAAGAGCTGACTGGCAGCGACGGTGCTCGCCTCGGCATCGCCAGCCTGGACGCGGAAAAATCCCTCAACGCCCTGTCCTTGCCCATGATCCTGGCCCTGAGCGAACGCCTGGAGGCGTGGGCCAAAGACCCGCATATCGTCTGCGTGCTGCTGCGCGGCAACGGCGCCAAAGCCTTTTGCGCCGGTGGCGAAGTACGCAGCCTGGCCCAAGCCTGTCGTGAACAGCCCGGCGCGGTGCCCGGCCTGGCCGCGCAGTTTTTTGCCGCCGAATATCGTCTCGATTATCGCCTGCACACCTATCCCAAGCCGCTGATCTGTTGGGGCCACGGTTACGTGCTCGGCGGCGGCATGGGGTTGCTGCAAAGCGCAGCGGTGCGCATCGTGACGCCCAGCAGCCGCCTGGGTATGCCCGAAATCAGCATCGGCCTGTATCCGGACGTGGGCGCCGGCTGGTTTCTCTCGCGCCTGCCCGGCAAGTTGGGTGTGTTCCTCGGCCTTACCGGCGCGCCGATCAACGCTCGAGATGCCCTGAATCTGGGCCTGGCCGACCGTTTCCTGCGCGATGACCAACAAGAGGCGCTGATCGAGGGCCTGCTGCGCCTGAACTGGCAGGAGCAGACCGCGAAACAGCTCAACAGCTTGCTCAAGGCCCTGAGCCAGGAAGCGCTTGGCCAGCAGCCCGAGGCACAATGGCTACCGCGTCGTGCGCAGATCGACGAGTGGCTGGACGTGGGTGACGTACGTTGTGCCTGGCGCGCCTTGAGCCAGCTGCGCGAGCACACCGACCCGCTGTTGAGCCGCGCCGGCAAAACCCTCAGCGACGGTTGCCCGCTGACCGCGCATCTGCTGTGGGAGCATCTGCGGCGCGCCCGTCATCTGTCGCTGGCCCAGGTGTTTCAGGTGGAGTACACCTTGAGCCTCAATTGCTGCCGTCACCCCGAGTTTGCCGAAGGCGTACGCGCACGTTTGATCGACAAGGACCAGGCGCCCCACTGGCACTGGCCGGATATCGACACGATCCCGGACGCGGTAGTCCAGGCGCATTTCAACAAAGCCTGGGAAGGTCGCCACCCGCTGGCGGATTTGTCCGACTACTGACAGCTCATGCCTACCGACCGTTGACCCTGAACGCGCAGTTGTCGGGCTGGCTGTCGCGGCACAGAAAAACCTGTTGTTCGAAAGGAGCTTCGCCAGGCTCCCAATGCGAAGTACTGGTCAACGACATGTTGGTGACAAGGTCTCCCAGGGCCGGTCTCATGGCAACCAGGTTACCGCTGCCGCTGCGGTAGAGACATTTGTCCATGTAGCCGTCTTCCCGCTCTTGCCCGCTGCCCGGCATGAAGATTGCGCCGATAAACAGGTCGATAAAGTCACGGCTGTCGACCTTCGGGCTCTGCCACAGCAGTTGCTTGTCCACGGTTCTGAAATGCCCGTCGATGTACCGGATCGCGGAGGGATAGGGGCAGCCTTGCTCAGCCTGCACTTGGGCGATAGCGCTGAGCATCAAGATGCACAGGGCCACCTGCTGTTTGAATAGAGGGAGGTTCATTCGACGAGTCGCTCCACTGGACAAGCACAACGGCTTTCGTGCAGTGAAATATAGTTTGGCCCCAAAATATAGCTGTTAATTCTGACAGTACTTATAAACGCCAGGTATAAAAAAACGGCGCCTCATGCGCCGTTTCTTCCGCTCGTCAGCGATGCCCGCCGCGCCCGCCTCCATGATCGGAGCCGCGCCCGTGACCGCCGCCGTTACCCCAACGGCTGCCCCAGTCCTGATTTTGATAGGGTCGGTAGCCGGGCCGTGGGTAATAGCGCGGTGACGGCTGATAATACCGGGGGGCCGAGTAGTACCGCGGCGCTGAGTAATAGCGCGGTGCCGGCGCGTAGTAGCCGCGCCCGTAATAGGCAGGGCCGCCGTAGTAATAGGCCGGCGCAGGCGCTGTGTAGACTTCGGAGCGGTAGTAGGTGCCGCCTCCCTCGTAGTAAGGCACGCAAGCTGACAAGGTCAGGCCGAGTAAAGCAGTGAGCAGCAGTCGTCGATACATGGCGGCCTCCTGGACCGCGAGAGAGCACCTCCAGCGACGCTGGAGCGCGGCATTCAGATTTCACTGAATGACGAAACATCTGACATCAAAAACAGAATCTGGTGCGTTTTCGCAACAACTTGATACATCCCTTCTGGCTTTATCGATTCAGTAAATTTATCTGGCATGCAACTTTGCCTGTTGCGATGATGTCACTATGACACCACCAAGGGCCAGGGAGGCTCTAGCGTGCCCTCTTCGCTACCCTTTCCGGAATCGCCCATGAAAATCTCGACCAAATTGCTGCTGTCATTTCTATTGTGTGCGCTAATCACTTTTGGGGTGGGCCTTCTAGGCATCAAAGGCGTGGTTCGTCTCTCCACGGCATTGGAACTGACGTTCTCCAACAACCTGGTCTCTGTGAGTAATACAGCCGCTACCCTCAACGGCCTTATGGCCCATAACCGCGGCATGTACCGCTTGATGGACGCCAGCAAAGGCGATGTTGCCCCACAGGATCGCGAACGCGTGCGCCAGGATATCGCCCAGGAGCTCAAGCGCAGCCAGGCTGCCTACGCCACCTATCGCGCAACGCCGCTGGAAGATGACGAACGGGTAGCAGGAGACAAGCTCGATCAGATGTGGCCCACCTACATCAGCAACTCCGAGCGCATCATTTCTCTGCTCGACGCCGGCCAGATCGATCAAGCCCGCACTCAGCTCAATACCACCAACAACGAACTGTTCCGTCAGGCACGCGAGCTGATCCGCATAATGGTCGAATCCAATAACCGCCAGATCAAGGAAGGCGCGATCGCTGCCGAGGAGCTGCGCAGTAGCGCCTTGACGTGGATGATCGGCGGCATTTTGCTGGCTTTCATCATCGCGATCATTGTTGGCGTGCTGATCACGCGCCTGATCACCCGCCCTATCGCCCAGGCCGTGGAAAGCGCCCAACGTATTGCTCAGGGTGATTTGACCCAGGCCATCATCACCGAACGTACCGACGAAGCGGGGCAACTGCTGATGGCGTTGTCGGGTATGCAGGGCGGCCTGAAAAGCACTCTCATGGAAATCGCCAACGCATCCGACCAGTTGGCCTCGGCGGCCGAAGAAATGAGTGCGGTCACCGATGAAAGCAGCCGTGGCCTGACGCGTCAGAATGATGAGATTCAACAAGCCGCCACCGCCGTCAACCAGATGACCGCCGCAGTGGAAGAAGTGGCCAGCAACGCAGTCTCCACCTCTGAAGTGTCGCGCCAGGCCACCACCGAGGCCGAAGATGGTCGCCAACAAGTGGAGCAGGCGGTGTCCGGCATGAACTCCATGGTGGTCGAGATCAACGGCTCCACGCAATCGGTTGCAGAGCTCGCCGGCCAGGTACGGGAAATCGGCAAGGTGATCGATGTGATCCGTGGCATTGCCGAACAGACCAACCTGCTGGCCCTTAACGCTGCTATTGAAGCCGCTCGTGCGGGTGAGCAGGGGCGTGGTTTCGCGGTGGTCGCCGATGAAGTGCGGGCGCTGGCCCACCGTACCCAGACGTCCACAGTCGACATTGAAAAGATGATTGGTGAAGTGCAGATCGGCGCCGACAATGCCGTCGCGGCGATGAACAAGAGCCTGACCTGGGCCAACAACACCCAGGCCCTGGCGCAGAACGCCGGCGAGGCCCTGCAACGGATCACCACCAGTGTGGCGAAGATCAATGAACGCAACCTGGTGATCGCTTCGGCATCCGAGGAGCAGGCCCAGGTAGCGCGCGAGGTGGACCGCAACCTGCTGAACATCCAGGATCTGTCCACCCAGACGGCCGCCGGTGCGCATCAGACCAACGCCTCCAGCCAGGACCTGTCGCGCCTGGCCACCTCGTTCAACGTACTGGTCAGCAAGTTCCAGCTCTGAGTAGCCTGGGCAGGGTCGGCCCTGTATCGTACAAGGCACACCGGGAACTCTCCGGAAACTTGCCCGACCCAGCCCGAACCTGCCCATGACCACGCCCACCCTTTGCCCTGCCTGCGGCGCCCGCAACGACTGCTCCCTGGCTGACCCGCGCACGGTCGACCAGGCGTGCTGGTGTTACAGCGTCACCATCGACCCGGCAGTCCTCCAGGCCCTGCCTGACGAATTGCGCAACAAGGCGTGCCTGTGCCCGCGCTGTGCTCAGGTCGATGAGCAGTTGCGTGGCAACGGGCCGACGTAATGCGGGTTGATCGTTTCCTCAGTAACCTGCCGCAGTTCAATCGCAAGCAAGTCCGCCTGCTGCTGGTTGAACGGCGGGTGTCGGTCGATGGCGTAGCGGTCAGCGACCCGCATCACGAGGTGCGGGCCTTCAGCCGCGTGTGCGTTGACAACGATGTGCTGCAGACCGGCAAACCGGCGCGCTACTTCATGCTGCACAAACCCCAGGGTTGCGTAAGCGCCACGGCCGACCCACAACACCGCACTGTGCTGGATCTACTGGATGAGCCGGACAAAGAGGAGTTGCACATTGCCGGCCGCCTGGATTTCAACACCACCGGCCTGGTGCTGATCACCAACGACGGCCAATGGTCGCGCCGCCTCACGCAACCGCAGACCAAACTGCCCAAGGTCTACCTGGTGCAGACCGAGCAGGACATTGGCCCGGAATACGCGGCGACCTTCGCTGCGGGCCTGTATTTTGCGTTTGAAGACCTCACCACCCAACCGGCCGAATTGGCACTGCTGGGCCCCAGAACCGCACGCTTGAGCATCATTGAAGGCCGTTACCATCAGGTCAAGCGCATGTTCGGGCACTTCAATAACAAGGTGATCGGCCTGCATCGCGAGCGAATGGGCCCGCTGGCGTTGGATGCAGCCCTCGAGCCGGGCCAGTATCGCGCGCTGACTGCGGATGAAATCCGACAGATATGACGACCGTTCGGCCGGTAGTGGCAAAAACCCATTTCTGTGGCTTGCGACTTCCGGGGTCAGGTGCTTGAATCACACCGTCAGCCAAAATATGACTGACGAGTCGCCTATAACCTCCAAGAAACACTTTGCCCCGCCCGCGCCTGATCCATGGGCCTTCCCGGCAAACAGCCCGCCATAACAACAACCGTCGGCCAGCCGTTATCGGACCGACATGGGCCTCCCATTCCAGGCGTATGCCTACCTGTCATAAAGCTCGTGCAGAGTGTTCTGCGCGCCCTACCCGCTTGCCAGGAGTCTTATGACATGAGGCCAGAAATCGCTGTGTTGGATATACAGGGTCAGTATCGGGTTTACACGGAGTTCTATCGCGCGGAAGCTGCTGACAAGACCATCATCCTGGTCAACGGCTCCATGGCCACCACGGCATCTTTCGCCCAAACCGTGAAAAGCCTGTACCCGCAATTCAATGTGGTTTTGTACGACCAGCCCTACGCTGGCCGCTCGAAAATCCATAACCGCCATGAGCGCATGCTGACGAAAGAAGTCGAAGGCCAGATCCTGCTGGAGCTGATCGACCACTTCGCCGCTGAGCACGTGCTGTCGTTCTCCTGGGGCGGTGCCGCCACGCTGGTCGCCCTTGCCCACCGCCCACGCCGTGTGGAAAAAGCGGTGATCAGCTCGTTTTCCCCAGTGATCAACGCCCCCATGCGTGATTACCTTGAACGAGGTGTCGATTACCTTGGCAATCTCGATCGCCACAACGTCGGCCACCTGGTCAACAGCACCATCGGCAAACACCTGCCATCGCTGTTCAAACGCTTCAACTACAAGCACGTGAGCAGCCTGGCCGAGCACGAATATGGGCAGATGCACTTTCACATCAGCCAAGTGTTGAACAGCGACCGGTTGTGCTACCTCAAGGCGGCCAAACAGATCGACATTCCGGTGCTGTTTGTGAATGGCGAATGGGACGAATACACCAGCGCCCAGGACGCCACGTTGTTCGGTCAACACGTGGCGAACAGCAGCTTCAGCACCATCCAGGCGACCGGGCACTTCCTGGACATGGAGCACAAGGCTGCATGCCGGGACACTCGGAATGCGGTGGTGGGCTTCCTCAAGCCAGAGCGTCAGGCCAGTCGATTGCGCTACCAACGGGACCAGACGCAGCATGCCTTGGCAATTTGAAATATCGCTTACTGTGGCGAGCAAGCTTGCTTGCGCTGGGGTGCGAAGCAGCCCGACTGTTTTTATTTTAGGAGCGCGTCGCCCCCAGCGGGAGCAAGCTCCCTCGCCACAGGTACGCGTGCTCCTACAGTGGATCCAGTCGTCGACTTACGTAACCCACACATTTTTGAAGAAAAACTTCAAATCCCGGCGAACATCTGGTACAAAGTCAGCCGCTCTGAGCGGGTATAGTTTAATGGTAGAACAGTAGCTTCCCAAGCTTCCGACGAGGGTTCGATTCCCTCTACCCGCTCCACTCAAATTCGCGCTCCACGTCAGGTTGTTTTTTGACGCAGGATGCCTGAAAAAACCGGCCCTTTGAGGCCGGTTTTTTTTTGCCCTACGCTAGGGCCGACGGTGACAATGAAGCGTTTCTTCGCGCCATCAGCTATGTGGCTAAAGAATGACAAAGGTTAACGCTGAAGCGGGCATGGGCCGTGAGAGCCTCTACAAAGCCCTTGCTCCCGGCGCAAAACCTCGCGTTGAAAGCGTACTCAAAGCACTCCACTCCCTGGGTATCGATCTGTTTGCCCGAGCGGGACACACTGCCCATCACTCAATCATTTGAGCCGCCCCCCGCTGCACCACCCACGCCAACGGCAACGTCACTAACAACACCCCTGCCAACACCATCACCGCAACCGGCACGCCCAGCGCATCCCCCACGCCACCCAACACCACCGGCGCCAGTGCTCCGCCCCCAATGGTGCCGGTATAGAACAGCGCGAACGCCTGTTCCCGCTTGCCCGCGCTCGCCAGGTCCGGCACGGCGCCGTACAACACCGAGGAGGTACCATTGAGCACCAGGCCGAGCACCGGCAGCATCACCATCAACCCGGCCAGTGGCAGGTAGACCGCCGCGACGATCAGCAGCGCGGTGCTGGTTTCCGTCAGCCATACAGTTTTCATCATGCCGATACGGGCGCCGAGGTAGCCACAAAAGAGCTTGCCGAACGCACCGCCGATAAACAGCAGCGTCAGTGCCAAGCCAATGCCCGCCGTACCCGCGCCTTTGGCTTGCAGCAGGAACGGCAGGAACGTGAGAAACCCCATGCGCACGGCGCTGTCGAGGGTGCCGGTGAGGATCAGTGCGCGCAGGCCCGTGGCGGACCCGTTGCCGGTGAGGGGCTTCGCCTTTTGACTCGACGTGGGTAGAGAAGACTGGCCAGGGATCAACCACCACAGCAGCCCAGCCGCCAGCAGCCCCAGCAAGCCCAGCAGTGTGGCACTGGCACGCCAACTGACCACGGTCAGCAGCAGGCCGATCAGCCCCGGAATCAGGGTTTTGCCGATGTCGCCGGAGAAGTTGTACTGGGACAGCGCTTGCTTGACGCCACCGCCATCCTCATAGGCATCGGTGATCATCGAGGACGCCAGCGGGTGTTGGGCGCTGGCGCCCAGGCCGCCGAGCAGCAGCGCCAGCAGCAACAGGCCGAGGCCGGTGGCTTGCCCGACCAATAAATAAGCGGTACCTGCCAGCGCCGTACCGCTCACCAGCATCGGCATGCGCCCCCAGCGCCGGGCCGCACGGCTGGCCATGAGTTGGAACACCGCCATCGTCCCGGAATAGGCGCCGCGCAACAGGCCGATCTGGGCGTAGGACAACGCGAACTGGGTTTGCCAGATCGGCAGCAGTACATAGATGACATCAGTGAGGCCATCGTGTACCGCATGGGCGCCGCAACCGGCGATGAGCGAACGACGGCGCGAGGATCGTTCAATTGCAGGCAAGGCGACCATATCGTTCATGGTGTCGGGATCCGTTCAGGCGTAAGGGGCTTCCAGCCGGTCTGGGCGATCAGCAGGGTGAGGAGTTGCACACCGATAATCAGGCTTACGCAACCGGGCCAGCCCCATTGTTCCCAGAGCAATGCAGGGACGATGGCGCCGCAACTGCCGCCCAGGTAATAACACGTGAGGTAGGCCCCCACCGCGCCAGCCTTGTTGTCACGGGCTGTGGCAGCCGTGAAGGCATTGGCGGCGGTCTGCGCGAGAAATACCCCGGTGGAACTGAGGGCCAGCCCCACCACAATGCACCACAAGGGCGGCAACAGGGTCAGTGCCGAACCCGTGACGCCGAGCACGACGGCAACACTCAGCAGCTCGGCATGGGGCCGGGCCTTGCCAAGACGGCCGGCAAGGGGAATCACCACCAGGGCCAATAGGAAGACCATGTAGAGTGCGCCTAAGGCGGCAGGCCCGAGATGGTAAGGCGCCAAGCCCAGATAGAGACCCGCGTAGGTAAACGCCGCAACCTGTGAAAACAGCACGCAAAACCCTACGGCGTAGGCCGCCAACAACGGTAGGCGAAAGACGCCCGCTGCAGTGGCTTTCAACTGCACCGCCCGTGGCCGATTGGCGGGTAATAGAAACTGGATAAACCCGCCTACCATCAAGCTCAGCACCGCCAGCCACTCAAAGGCCTCGCGCCAGCCCACATATTCTGTGATCACCCCCGTGACGAAGCGCCCGGCAAACCCGCCCAACACGGTGCCCGCCACATAGAGGCTGGTGACTTCAGTCACCGTACCGCCGCTCCAGCGGTCGCCGATATACGCCACGCTGGTGGCAAACACCACCGGGATCAACATGCCTTCGACGAATCGCCACGCCAGCACTTCGGCGAAGCTGTCGGCATACGCCGTCATCAACGCCGGCACTGCCAGCAACAATGCGGCCACAGCGATCACCGTGCGTTGTTCGAAACGCCCGGTCAGGCGGCTGACGAAAGGCGCGGTGATGGCCACGGCCAGGGTCGTCACCGTGATGCTCCACCCCGCCGCCTTGGCGCTGATCTGAAACTGCACGGCAAAGGTCTGGAGAATACTCTGGGTTGCATAGAGGTTGAGAAACGCCGCGCACCCACACAAAAACAGGGCAAGGCGGGCACAATGCAGGCGCGGTTTCATGAAACATCTCGTTTTATTTTGTCCTGCCTTTATAGAATGGGCGGCAGGATCGAGACCAATACCGATTTCCGACCGATCAATACCCAAGGACCAGGATGCTTGACCTACGCAAGCTGCGTTACTTTCTGACGGTCGCCGAAGAACTGCACTTCGGCCGCGCCGCCCTGCGCCTGCATCTGGCCCAGCCACCGCTGACCCGGCAGATCTCGGCGCTGGAAGCGGAGTTGGGTTTCAAGCTGTTCGACCGCACCAGCCGCAGGGTGACCCTCACCGCCCCGGGCCGTGCGTTTCTGCCCTATGCCCGTGGTGTGCTGGAACAGGTTGAGCTGGCCCAAGTGATCGCCGGCAAATTGGCCGCCGGCACCGCCGGGGAGTTGGCATTGGGCTATGTCAGCTCAATCGCTTTGTCGGATCTGTTCAGCCAGACGATCCAGGCGTTCGCCCAGCGTTTTCCCGACGTGCAACTGACCTTGGTGGAGTGCGCCTCCGGTAGTCTGGGCGCGCAGGTGGCGGATGGGCGGCTGGATATCGGGCTGAGTCGCCTGCAGCCACAGGCCCCAGACGTCCAAGCCCGGTCATTGGGTGAAGAACGATTGGTGGCGGCCGTCTCCAGCGACAGCCCCCTGGCGCTCCAGCCACAGGTCAGCCTGGCGCAATTGAGCGCTTACCCGTTGATCCTGTTTCCGCCGGATTATGGATCGGGGCTGAACCAGTCCATCGAGCAGCTTTACCGGTACCACGGCGTTCCCTTGCACGCTGGCCCGACCGGACGGCAGATCACCTCGATCATTGCCCTGGTGGCAGCCGGCCAAGGCGTGGCACTGGTGCCGGAATGCACACAAAGCCTGATGAACAAAGGCGTGACGTACCGGCCGTTGGTGGAAGTGGATGCGTGTGCCCAATTGTTGGTACTGACTTCGGGTGAAACAAAAAGTGGCTTGGTCGAAGCCTTTCTCGCCGTCATCGAGGAGACCTTGCAGACCCGCGCTCGGCTTATCTGCGACTAGGCGGCGCTGAAGGTGCGGCAACAACAGCGCCAGCGACCACTCGGAAATATCTGAATGCCACGGCGCACTGGCATGTTGATCATGTCTACTCGCCAGCCTGAAGGAAGGATCAGCGCCATGCTTGAACCCGGACAACGCACACCAACACCCATTCTGCGCCAAATCGTGGGCTGGGTATTGGTATTGCCGCTATTGGTGGCCTTTGTGAAGCTGCCATTCCCGTTGGGGATGCTCCTGTCGCTCGGCTCGATTGCAGCCTCCGCCTATGGCGTTTGGCGAGCCCAGCGCTACGCCAGCCGACGTGTGACGCGACTCGCCTGGGTGGTCATTGTGCTCAATGTCATCTCATGGGTGTTGACGGCGAATGCATCGGTCCTCATGGCGCTTTATTGGGTGTCCTGGCTGTATGTTTACCCACACTATGCCCATTGGGTTTACTGGAACACCTAGACTGCCGCAGAATTCGAGCGCAAGAATCGTAGTTTTCAGTCGGGTCGAGGGACTTACAGTAGCGTCGTACCTTTTACCCTCAGGAGCCCGATCATGCCTTACGAATACAAGCTCATGCCCTCCCCCGTCGGCCAGCTCACCCTGGTGGCGCGCAATGGCAAACTCAGTGCCATCCTGTGGGAAACCGAGCGTGCCAACCGTATACGCCTGGGTCAATTGCAGGAAGCCAATGACAGCCCGGTGCTGTTGGAGGCCGAACGCCAGTTGAAGGAATACTTCGCCGGCACCCGCAACCGTTTCGAGCTGGAACTGGACTTCACCGGCACGGATTTTCAGAAGCAGGTCTGGCAGGCGCTGCTGACCATTCCCTTTGGCGAAACCCGCAGCTACAGCCAGATTGCCCGGCAGATCGGCAACCCGAAAGCCGTGCGCGCGGTGGGTGCTGCCAACGGGCGTAATCCGATCTCGATCATCGCGCCCTGCCATCGGGTGATCGGCGCATCGGGCGGGCTGACCGGGTTCGCCGGGGGGCTTGAGGCCAAGCAATATCTGCTCGCGCTGGAAGGCGCCGGCCAGGCCGAACTGGCGTTTTGAGGCACTTGACGAAGGTGCTGTAACCGCTGGGTCATCGCATCAATTGTTAAAAGAAATTTCAGCGAAACGCCGTGGTCCATCTTTCATCACCACGATTCAAGGAACACGGCCATGAAGTTTTCTGCAGTCTCCCAAACCCTGTCCCGCTGGGCAGGCAGTGCCCGGACATTTTACGCGGCGGTCGCGTTGATTTTCCTCTGGAGCCTCAGCGGCCCGTACTTTCACTACAACGACACCTGGCAACTGATCATCAACACCTCGACCACCATCATCACCTTCCTGATGGTGTTCCTGATCCAGAACACGCAAAACCGCGACAATGACATTCTGCATATCAAAATCGATGAGCTGCTGCGCGTGTCCAAAGATGCGCAAAATGCGGTGTTGAGCCTGGAGGGCCTGGACCGCAAAGAGCTGGAAAAACTGCGCAAGCAGTACCGCAGCATTGGCAGCACCGGCACCGTCAACCTGAACGACAGTTGTGGTGAGAATGGCGACGATACGGCGCGCGCCCATACCGATTTGAATCAGGCCTGAAAAAAACGGCGGTTGGAGAAACTCCAACCGCCGTTTTTCATTGCCCGCCAAGGCTTCAACCGTCGCCTTGATGGCCCTTGCCATAGGTTGACGCCAGCGCCCGGGCTTTCTGCAGACGCTCCTCCAGCTTGGGCAGCGTCTCATCGACCAGGGCTTTTATTTCCGGTACGTTCGACGCCGCGCCTTCCTGTTTGAACAGCGCAATGGCGTCTTCATTTTCCTTGACCTGCTGCGCGGTATAAGCGGCGTCAAAGGAGTCACCGTCCTTGAGTTGCGGCATCAGGGTTTCGGCCTTATCGACGATTTTCTCCCGTGGCGCCACGGGCAGGTCGAGCTTCTTCGCGATCGCCGCCAAATGCTGGTTGGCCAGGGTCCGTTCGTTGATCACCTCAATGGTGTAATCCTTGATTTCCTGGGATGAGGTCTTGGCGTGGGCCATGCGGCTGGTTTCGATATCGGCCATCCCTTTGGCCGAAGCCTGCTCGATGAATTCAGCAGGCGACTGGGCGAAAGCATTGCTGGCGCCGAGGCCCAGCAGCATCGCGAAACTGGCGGTGCGTAACCGGATAGCCATGCGGCTCATGATAGGTTCCTCCAGGGCAAAAATAGGGGCGGGGCAACGCGGCCCCGCCCTCAATTCGAATTTTCCGGGCGGCAAAGGTTTAGAAAAACCTGCTCAGTGCGACGAACGGTCGTCGGTAGGTCACGCCGGCTTGCTGCCGAACAGCCCTGGCAACGCATGCGCCAGAGCATTGATGGCAAAGCCGATGAACATCACGCCGCAGAGCCGGGTGATCAGGATTTCATGGCGCTGATAGACCATGCGCACGCGCTGGGCGCCGACCACGCCGATCAGGATCGCATAGGCCAGCAGGCCGCCCAGAAAGCTGAGGACAATCAGCCACGGCAGCATCGACCATGTGAGCAATTCGGCGCGGCTGGACAACAACGCGGTAAACGTTGCGACCGCCACCGGGTAAGCCTTGGGGTTGGTCAAACCGAACAGAATGCCGTGCCGGAACGGATGCCGAGCGGCGCCTTGCGGCGCATCGCTGCTGCGAACCTGGGTACGAATGGCGCGCCAACCGAGCCAGAACAGGTACAGGCCGCTGAGTACGCCCAATACATCAAAGGCACTGCTGCCCACTTCCTTTGCACCGACGATGGCGATCAGCGCGGTGCTGCACCACACCACATCCCCGAGCAGATGCCCGCCGAGAAACCCCGCCCCGGCGCGGCGGCCACGTGCGGCGCCAATCCCGAACACGGCCAGGACACCCGGCCCTGGCGTAATACCGTAGATAAAACCCGAAGCGAGGACGGCGAGCAGCAAGGACGGGGTCATGGGCACGACTCTGGCAGAGGGTTGAGGTGGATCGATTCTGCACGTTCTGCCGCTACGGGTAAAACTTCATTCCGGCATAAGGCTGGGTGCGGCAGGCTTGCAGACGCGACGCCAAGTCGCCGACATGCACTTCAAGCTTATGGCCGTCAGGGTCGAGAAAATAAAACGACGCGCCTTCACTGCGGTTATCGCGCCACTCTTGCACACCGGCAGCACGCAGGCGCGCCACCACCTCGCTGAAGTCATCTGGATGCGCGGTAAAAGCGTAGTGGGTATATTCAGCCGTCGCGCCCACGGAGCGCGAAGGGTCGAGCGACAGGCACAGCCATAAACCGGGGAGTGAGAGGTAGGCGCCGTTGTCCCAGGTGGCGTCGAGCCGAAGCTGCAACAACTCATGATAGAAACTGACGCTGCGGTGCAGGTCGGTAACGGCAAGCGTCAGGTGGTTGAGACCAGAAAGCATGGTGTTTTCCTGTTATCCAATTGAATGCAAAGCAGCGCCCGCCTGACCTCGGACGCTGCGTGAGGACTCGTCAGCGCTTGTCGGAGGTCCGCAGCTTTTGCGGCAACCCCCACAGCAGCAGCGCGGCAGCGATCAGTGCACAGACACCAATCACGTAGAGAGCCGGAGTGGTACTGCCCGTCATGTCCTTGATCCGACCGACCATCACCGGGCTGACAATACCCCCCAGTTGCCCCAGGGTATTGATCAAGGCAATCCCGCCGGCGGCCCCTGCCCCGGCACCTGCCAACAGCTTGGGCGGCAACGTCCAGAAGGTGGGGATCGAGGCGATGATACCCGCACCCAGCAGCCCCAGGGCAATGATCAGGAAGGTGGTGTGATCATCGAAGATCCCGGCGCAGAAGAACCCTACCGCGCCTAACGCGACCAGGCCACTGACAAACTTGCGCCGTTCCCCCGTCGCGTCCGACCAACGCCCCACCACTACCATGGTGATGGCTCCGCAAATGTAGGGAACAGCAGTCAGCAGGCCGATCACTAACGAACTTTCGATCCCCGTGCTGCGGATCAATTGCGGCGCCCAGAAATTCAGGCCATAGGACGCCACCTGGATCAAGAAGTAAATCAAGCCCAGCATCAGGAAACCGGGAATTCGCAAGGCTTGCAGCAGAGAGCCTTTTTGATGCACCTCATGCACCGCGATACGGCTTGAGAGCAATGCCTTTTCGTCGCTGTTCAACCAGGGCGCATCCTCGATGCGGTCCTTGAACTGCGTCAGTACCAGCCACGCCAGCACCACACAGGGCAGGCCGCCCAGCAGGAAGAGCCAGTGCCAGCCGCGCATCTCCAGCACGCCATCCATGTGGCCCAATACCAGCCCGGAGAACGGCGCGCCGATCAGCCCGGCAAAGGCCGAAGCCAAAAACAGCATCGAGGTGATACGCCCACGGAAATCCTGGGGGAACCAGAGGGTCAGGTAATACAGCACGCCTGGGGCAAAACCGGCCTCCATGGCGCCGATCAGAAAACGCAGGGCGTAGAACTGCCACTCGGCCGTGACGAACACCATGGCCGCCGTCGCCAGCCCCCAGGACAGCATGATGCGTGCGATCCAGCGCCTTGCGCCGACCTTGTAGAGCATCATGTTGCTCGGCACTTCAAACAGCACATAACCCACGACAAACAAGCCGGCCCCCAGGCCGTATGCGGTGTTGCTCAAGCCGAGGTCGGCCTGCAACTGGAACTTGGCGAAGCTGATGTTGATACGGTCGAAAAAAGCAAATAGATAGCAGACCATGATCAACGGCATCAGGCGCCAGGCGACCTTGTTGACCACCGCCTTGATCGGATCGATTGCTCCGGCCGCGCTCGCGCCGGCCTCCAACGTATTAGTGCTCATGGTTTCTCTCCAGCGGGCAGCTCATAGGCGCCCGATTGTTTTTGTTGTCTGGTACAGGGTTACAACGTGGCGATGTGATCCGGGGGTGAGTGCAGGTCACAGTTGCGCCCGGCCTTGGCCACTTGACCGGGCAATTCATGACCCAGCAACGCCGGCAGGCGACGGGATATGTTCAGCAGATGCGGCAGATCAATGCCGGTGTGAATGCCGACTTCCTCACACAGGTTGACCAGGTCTTCGGTGCAGATATTGCCCGACGCGCCCGGCGCAAACGGGCACCCGCCGAGCCCGCCCAGGGCCGCGTCAAAGCGCCGGGCACCGGCCTCGTAGGCAGCCAGCACATTGCACAAACCCAGGCCACGGGTGTTATGAAAGTGCAGGGTCAGATCGCTGGCGGGCACGCGCTGCAATACGCGCTTGACCAGACGTTCCACCTGGCGCGGGTTGGCCATGCCGGTGGTGTCGGCAAGGCTGATCCCGCGAATGCCGAGCGCCTGATAAGCGTCGACAATTTCCAGTACACGGTCTTCATCAATCCTGCCTTCGAACGGGCAGCCGAACGTGGTGGCGATACTGCCATTGAGGCGCACCGGGTAATCGGCGGCAAAGCGGGTGATATCGCCGAACGCCGCCAACGATGCCTCGCACCGCATACGCATATTCGCCAGGTTGTGGGTCTGGCTGGCGGACATCACCAGGTTCAATTCGTCGGCGCGCGAGTCGATGGCGCGCTGAGCGCCCTTGAGGTTGGGGATCAATGCCACGTAGATAACCCCGGTTCTGCGTTGAATCCCTTTGAACACCTGCTCACCGTCGCGCAATGCAGGAATGGCTTTGGGGGAGACAAATGAACCGGCTTCGATGCGCGAGAATCCAGCCAGGGAAAGCTGGTCGATCAACGCGATCTTGTCGGCCGTCGCCACCCAGGTCGGCTCGATTTGCAGGCCGTCGCGCGGGGACACTTCCTGCACGATCAGCCCAGCCGAATAGTCAGTGATCATTGCACCACTCCCGAGGTTTTCAGACGTTGGATATCGGCAACCGTCAAACCCAGGCTGCCAAGGATGTCATCCGTATGCTGGCCCAGGGTCGGACCTTGCCAGTTGATTGCGCCGGGCGTTTCCGACAGCTTGGGCACAATGCCGGGCATCTTCACCGACACACCGCCGGGCAGCTCGGCCTTGAGCAGCATGTCGCGTGCCTGGTAATGCGGGTCGCTGACGATGTCGGCCACCGAGTAGATACGCCCGGCCGGCACTTCGGCGGCCTCCAGGGCGCTGAGCACCTGCTCGATAGGCCGGCTGCTGGTCCAGTGGGTAATGGCCGCATCCAGCACGCCGCTTTTCGCCGCACGGCCATCGTTGTGGGCAAACTCCGGCGCCTCGGCCAGATCGGCGCGGCCGATGGTGGTCATCAGGCGCTTGTAGATCGGGTCGCTGTTGCCGGCAATCACCACATAGGCGCCGTCGGCGGTGAGGTAGGTATTGGACGGTGCGATGCCCGGCAAGGCACCGCCGCTGCGCTCACGCACATGGCCGAGCATGTCGTATTCAGGCACCAGGCTTTCCATCAGGTTGAACACGCTTTCGGCGAGGGACACATCGACAATCTGCCCGTCGCCCTGGCCGGTCTTGACCCGCAGCAAGGCCATCAGCGCGCCGATCACCGCGTGCAAGGACGCCAGCGAATCCCCCAGGCTCACGCCCACCCGCGCCGGCGGTGAATCCGGGTTGCCGGTGGTGTAGCGGATGCCGCCCATGGCTTCGCCAATGGCGCCGAAACCCGGGCGGTCACGGTAAGGGCCGGTCTGGCCATAACCGGAAATGCGCACCAGGGTCAGTTTGGGGTTGAGCGCGTGCAACACGTCCCAGCCCAGGCCGAGTTTTTCCAGGCCGCCGGGGCGCAGGTTCTCGATAAGGACGTCGGCGTCGCCGAGCAGTTGTTTGATCACGCCCAGGCCTTCTGCGGACTTCAGGTCCAGGGCCAACGACTTCTTGTTGCGCGATTGCAGGTACCACCACAGCGACGTGCCTTCGTGCAGCTTTCGCCACTTGCGAAGCGGATCGCCCTGGCCCAGGGCTTCGATCTTGATCACCTCGGCGCCAAACTCGGCCATCAGCCGTGCGGCAAACGGCGCGGCGATCAGCGTACCGATCTCGATCACCTTGATACCGCTCAGGGGAGCCGTCATGGGGTGTACCTCTTGTTCTTGGAATGTGCGCCAAGGCTAGAGGACTCTGAGAGCAGAAAGCCAACCGTCAGTTGGCAAGGAGCGTTCGCGAAACGCGAACGAACCGCGAATTATCTGTCAGCCCCCGCCGAGTGACTCAGGTAGTCAAAGAGCAAGCGGCTAACCGGCGAGAGCTGCGCTTCATCCCGGACCACCAGGATCAGGCTGCGATCGGACCAGTCATCCGTGAGCGGCACGGCATGCAGACCCAGTGCGCGACCAAACAATTCAAAAGCCTTCTGCGGCAGGATGCCAATCCCCATATTGGCCTGGACCATCCGGCACATCGCGTCAAAACCCGGCACATGGATCCGCAGGCGCAGCATCTGGCCCGCCTCGCGAGCGGCCGCGTGGGTGCGCATATTGATCGAGCTGGCCGAATGCAGGCCGACGTAATCGCTGCCCAGGGTTTCGGCGAAGGCCAGGGACTTGCGGGCCGCCAACGGATGGTCCGCGGGCATCAGCACTACCAGTTTGTCGCGGCGGTAAACCACACGCGGCAAGCCCTTGGTGTCGGTGTCGCTGGAACAGATGCCCAGGTCCGCCACGCCATCCAACACGCCTTGCACCACGCCATTGCTGGGACGTTCTTCAAGGTCGGTTTTGACTTCTGGATGTAACTCGGAAAAATCCCGCAAGTCTTCCGGAAGGAACTGAATGATCGCCGACAGGTTGGCCAGCATCCGCACATAGCCCCGCACGCCATGGCTGTGCTCGCCCAGTTCCAGGCCCATTTTTTCGACGTTGAACAGCATCTGCCGCGCATGGTGCAGCAACGTCTCACCGGCCGCCGTCAGGTCCATGCCCTTGGCCCGACGCACGAACAGGCTGACGCCCAGCACCTGTTCCAACTCCATCAAGCGCTTGCTGGCCGCCGATACCGCGATGGCTTCCCGCGTGGCGGCACGGGTCAACGTGCCTTCTTCAAACACGGCAACGAACAGTTGCAGGGTGATCAGGTCCAGTCGCCGCACCAGGCTCTTGTGCAACATCAGTGGCGCTCGGCGGCCAGGCGATGGATCGCGGCCTGCTCCACTACCGCCTGTGGCGCGCCATGACGCACTGCCGCGAGCATCGCCTGGCCGACGGTCTCGGTACTCACCACCCAATTGGGTTTGACCCGGCGAACGAACGACAGCAGCGGGCCGAGCACGCTATAGAACGATTGGTACAGCGGTGTTTTCGAGCGCACACCATGCAACGGTTGGATCACCCCAGGCCGGAACAGGTACACCGCCTTGAACGGCAGGCGCAGCAACGCATTTTCGGTCTTGCCCTTGACCCGGGCCCACATCGACTTGCCCGCCTCGGAGCTGTCGGTGCCGGCGCCGGACACGTAGATAAACGTCATCTGCGGATTGAGCCGCGCCAGGGTGCTGGCGGCCACCAGCGTCAAGTCATAGGTCAGGTGGGTGTAGCGGGTTTCATCCATGCCCGCCGATGAGACGCCCAGGCAAAAGAAACACGCATCAAACCCTTGCAGCAGGTTCTCCAACGGTTGGAAATCCAGCATATCGCTGTGCAATACCTGGTGCAGCTTGCCGTGCTCCAGGGTCAACGGCGTACGCCCCACGGCGACCACTTCCTGAACGTCGGCCGCCAGCAGGCACTCGCGCAACACGCCCTGGCCGACCATGCCGGTGGCGCCGAATAGCAGAACTCTCATAACGGGACCTCAGCGGCAAGCCGCAAGCTTCATGCTCAAGTTGAATGCAGATCGACTTGTAGCTTACCGCTTGCAGCTCACCACTGCCCGATTCAGAACGCGCTGCGGAAAATCTCCTCGATCTGACGCTGGTCGGCCCGCCGAGGGTTGGTCAGGCCGCAGGCATCCTTCAACGCGTTGGCGGCCAGCAGTGGGATGTCCTGCAACTTGGCGCCCAACTCCCGCAACCCGGCCGGGATCTCGACATCCTGGGCCAAGGCGCGAATGGCCGCGATGGCCGCCTGGGCGCCCTCTTCCGGCGAATTGCCCTTGATGTCGGCGCCCAACGCACGCGCCACGTCGCTCAAGCGCCTGGCACTGACACTCGCGTTGAAACTTTGTACGTGGGGCAACAGCACCGCGTTGCAAACCCCGTGCGGCAGGTCATACAGGCCGCCCAGCTGATGGGCCATGGCATGCACGTACCCCAAAGACGCATTGTTGAAGGCCATGCCGGCGAGAAATTGCGCATACGCCATGTTTTCCCGTGCGGCCTTGTCGCTGCCGTCACGTACCGCCAGGCGCAGGTTGGCACTGATCAGTTCGATGGCCTTGATCGCACAGGCATCGGTAATCGGGTTGGCGGCGGTGGACACGTAGGCCTCGATGGCGTGGGTCAAGGCGTCCATGCCGGTGGCGGCCGTGAGGCCCTTGGGCATGCCGACCATCAGCGCCGGGTCGTTGACCGACAGCAGCGGCGTGACGTTGCGGTCGACGATGGCCATTTTCACATGGCGGGTTTCGTCGGTGATGATGCAGAAGCGGGTCATCTCGCTGGCGGTGCCGGCGGTGGTGTTGATAGCCACCAGCGGCAGTTGCGGCTTGCTCGACTGGTCGACGCCCTCGTAGTCACCGATATGCCCGCCGTTGGTGGCGCACAACGCGATACCCTTGGCGCAGTCATGGGGCGAACCACCACCCAGGGACACCACGAAATCGCAGGCATTGGCCTCCAGCAGCGCCAGGCCTTTCTCGACGTTTTCCACATTCGGGTTGGGCTTGGCGCCGTCGTAGATCAGCGAGTCGATGTCCTGCATCGCCAGCTTTTCGGCGATCATGCTGGCGACGCCCGCCTTGGCCAGCCCTGCGTCGGTGACGATCAGCGCCTTGCGAAAGCCGTAGTTTCGGATGGCGGTCATGGCTTCGTCGAGGCAGTCGCTGCCCATGATGTTAACGGCGGGAATGAAGAAGGTACTGCTCATGGCAAATCCTCAGAGGCGTTATGCCAACAGGATCAACCGCCGTGGCTTGAGGCATCTTGATCAGGATCAACGCCGGCTCGTGATAAAGTCACCCACCCGCCGATTTGAGTAGACCCGCCGCAATGAAGGATTTCCAGGATATTGACGCCCACCTCGAAGACTGGAGCGCGGTACGCAGCGCCATCGACTTCAGCGCGATCCTGATCGGCAACGGCGCCAGCCGCACGATCTGGGAAGACTTCGCCTACGACTCGCTGTTCGAAAACGCCCGCACCGTTGAAGAAAAGCCCCTGAGCCAATCCGAACTCAGCGTGTTCGACGCCTTGCAAACCCGCAGTTTCGAGCAGGCCCTGGGCGCGCTGAAAACCACCAGCCGGGTCAACAAAGCCCTGGCCGTCAGCTCGGCGGCGCCGCGTAATCGCTACTACGCGATCAAGGAAGCGCTGATCAACACCATCCATGCCGTGCACATCCCCTGGCGACTGGTGCAGCCCTCGACGCTGGCGACGATCAACGCAGAGCTGGCACGCTACCCGACCGTATTCACCAGCAACTACGACCTGCTCAACTATTGGGCGATCCTGCACACGCCGGGCATTGATGATCTGTTTCGCGGCGTGGATGCCAGCTTCGACCTGCGCCACACCCACACCGACGCCACACGCATCCTCTACCTGCACGGCGGCCTGCATCTGGTGCGCAACCTCGATGGCACGGCGCGCAAATTGGCCTCCACCGACAGCACCTTGCTCAGCAGCTTCGCGATCAACAACACGATCAAGACCCTTGATGACGTGCCGCTGTTCGTCAACGAAGGCAAGGTTGAGGAGAAGCTCAAGACCATCCGCAGTTCGGACTACCTGTCGTTCTGCTACGAGCAGTTGCTCGGCCATGCAGGGGCGCTGTGCATTTTTGGCCATGAGCTGGGAGCGCAGGATAAGCACCTGGTGGATGCGATTCGCCAGGCGAAGCTCACGACCCTGGCGATCTCGGTGTCGGGGCGCAGTGACGGGTTCATCCGCCAGCAGAAGCGCCGGTATTCAGCGTTGTTCGAGGGCACCGGAGTGGCGCTGAAGTTCTTCGCGGCGCGCACGCATCCATTGGGCGATCCGGCGCTGTCAGTCCCTGTGGAACGCTGATATCCAGAACAAAGGCGGTCCACTGTGGGAGGGGGCTTGCTCCCGATAGCGGTGGATCAGTCAGTAAAGCTGTGAATGACACACCGTCATCGGGAGCAAGCCCCCTCCCACACTGGAGTGCATTGCAAGTCACTGCCGTGGTCACTCTTCGGCGCTGTGAACGACGACCAGCAACTGCGCCTGCACGTCTCCCACCGAGCGAAGTCGGTGGGGTTTCTGCGCGTTGAAATGCAGCGCGTCTCCCCGCTCCAGAATCACCCGTTCGTTCATGAAATCCACTTCCACCCGGCCTTCATGCACGAACAGGAACTCCTCCCCCACGTGCTCCTTGAAGGTCTTGTCGGTGAACTCCGCCGGCGGGTAGATGATGAACGGCAGCAGGCTACGCTCACTGACCTGACGGGCCAACACGGCATACCCCGGCGAAGTGTCCGGCCGCTCGTGACTGCGCACCAGGCTGTAGCTGTCGAGGTTCACACTGTCTTCGCTGAACAACTCTTCGACCTTCACGTTCAACGCCTTGGCCAGTTTCAACGCGGCGGCGATCGACGGCGTGTTCAGCCCGCGCTCGACCTTGGACAGGTAACTCTTGGTCATCCCGGATTTTTCAGCCAAGGACTCAAGGGTTATGCCAAGTTTTTTTCTCAATAATTTCAAACGGATAGACATTTGCTGCGATTAATCCATGCAATAAAGCGAAAGCGGCGCTTGCCAATGACACTTTGTGTCATATAGCATCTTTAGTGTCATTTGCACTTACCCAAAGGACACTGATATGGCCAAGACATTAGCACTCCCCAAAGACCAACTGGTCAAGCAAGCGCTGACCCAGATGCAAAACACCCTGGCGGATAATACGTGGACCGACCGGCAAAAGCTGGCGCTCACGTGCCGCATCCTGTTCGAGCACGGCCACGACTCCGGCCTGGCCGGGCAGATCACCGCCCGCGGCCCCACCCCCGGCACCTTTTACACCCAGCAACTGGGCCTGGGCTTTGATGAAATCACTGCCGGCAACCTGTTGCTGGTCAACGAAGACCTTGAAGTCCTGGAAGGTCATGGCATCCCCAACCCGGCCAACCGCTTTCACACCTGGGTGTACCGTGGACGACCGGATGTGAACTGCATTATCCACACGCACCCGACCCACGTCGCTGCGCTGTCGATGCTGGAAGTACCGCTGCAGGTGTCGCACATGGACCTCTGCCCGCTCTACGAAGATTGCGCTTTTCTGGAGGCTTGGCCGGGGGTACCGGTGGGCAATGAAGAAGGGGAAATCATCACCACCGCGTTAGGCGACAAACGCGCAATTCTGCTCTCGCACCACGGCCAGCTCTCCACCGGGGCAAGCATCGAGGAAGCCTGTGTGATCGCGCAGTTGATCGAACGCGCGGCCAAATTGCAGCTACTGGCGATGTCGGCGGGCACCATCAAACCGATCCTGCCGCAACTCGGCCGCGAGGCCCACGACTGGATTTCCAAGCCCAAGCGCTTTGGTGCCGCATTCAACTACTACGCCCGGCAGAACCTGCGTCAACACGCCGATTGCCTGAACTGATTGCTCTTTTTCGAGCGGAGACCTTCCCATGTCCACCCCAAACATTCACGGCATCATCGGCTACACCATCACCCCGTTCAGCACCGACGGCCAACGCATCGACCTCGACGCCCTGGGCCGCTCCATCGACCGCTTGATCGACAGTGGCGTGCACGCCATCGCACCGTTGGGCAGCACGGGCGAAGGCGCGTACCTGAGCGATGCCGAATGGGATGAAGTCAGCGCCTACAGCCTGGCAAAAATCGCCAGGCGCGTACCGACTATCGTCAGCGTATCCGACCTGACCACGGCCAAAGCCGTGCGCCGCGCCCGTTATGCCGAGGCCAATGGCGCCGATGTGGTAATGGTGCTTCCGGCCTCGTACTGGAAACTCAGCGAGGCGGAGATCCTCGCGCATTACGCGGCGATCGGCGACAGCGTCGGCATCCCGATCATGCTCTATAACAACCCGGCTACCAGCGGCACGGACATGTCGGTGGACTTGATCCTGCGTATCGTCCAGCAGGTCGCCAACGTGAACATGGTCAAGGAAAGCACCGGTGATATTCAGCGCATGCACCAGCTGCGCCGGCACAGCGACGTGCCGTTCTACAACGGTTGCAACCCGTTGGCCCTGGAAGCCTTTGCGGCAGGCGCCAAGGGCTGGTGCACGGCGGCACCGAACCTGATCGCGCAATTGAACCTGGATCTGTATGACGCGGTACTGGCCAATGATCTGACTCTGGCGCGGGAACTGTTCTATCGCCAGTTGCCGCTGCTGGAGTTCATCCTCAAGGGCGGGTTGCCGGCGACGATCAAGGCTGGGCTGCGTCTGACCGGGTTGGAGGTAGGCGATCCACGGTTGCCGGTGTTCCCATTGGGCAAAGCGGGGATCGAACACTTGAAGACACTTCTGAGCTGACACCACAACGCTTATGTGGGGGCTTGCTCCCACATTTTGACTCTGCAGATTCGTTACATAGAGACAAATGACAATAGTTCTCGATATCATTCGCGACTTTTCTACAGCGCGCTTCGTCAAGAAGGATATCCATGTCTCGTCCCAAGCCCGACCCGCTGTCGGCCGATGCCTTTCGCGGGTTTTATGCAGATATCCTGCATTTCCTGCGCAAACGCACGGACAACGCCAGCGACGCGGCCGACATGACCCAGGATGTCTTCACCCAATGGCTGGGCTACCGCGACCGGGCCAAGGTCGAGCAACCACGGGCGTTTCTGTTCCAGATGGCGCGCAACCTGCTGCGTGACCACTGGCGCAAACAGAAGGTCCGCCACACCGCTCACGCGGTTCCTTCCGACCTGGACACCGAGCCACTCGCCGACGAGCAAAACGACCCCATGGCCGCCGCGCTTCGCGTGCAACGCCTGGATCAGTTGAAAGAAGTCCTCGCCGAACTCTCGCCCCGCAGGCGAGAAGCCCTTATGCTGCACCGCTTCGAAGGCTTGAGTCAGTCGCAGATCGCCGAGCGCATGGGGATTTCGACCAGCATGGTGGAAAAGCACATCGCTTTTGCCCTGCTGCACTGCAAGCGACGCCTTCAACACGCACCCGGCACGGAGCAGCCAGAATGAACCGCCTGAGCGAGAACGACGCCCAGGGCATCGAAGCGAGTGACTCGATCGATGCCCAAGCCGCCAGTTGGTTTGCCCGCAACCGCAACGAGTTGGGGCGCGCCGACCGCAAAGCCTTTGCCGCCTGGCAAGCGGAGCCTGCCCATGCCCGCGCCTATGCCGAGTTCGAACAACTGTGGGACGACCTCGCCCAGTTGCAGCAACACAGCAGGCCCGTGCCGCTGCCCCAACGCAAACCCTCGGTGTGGCGCCCTGCCCTGGCCGTGGCTGCCGCCTTGGTCTGCGCCGTGATGACCAGCCACATCGGCACGCCCCGCGAGCTGTACCACAGCCAGGTGGCCGCCCATGCCAAAGGTATGCGTACCCTGCACCTGCCGGATGGCAGCACCTTGTACGTGAATGCCAACACGCGCCTGCAAGTGGATTTCACCGCCTACCAACGCATCCTGCACCTGGAAAAAGGCCAGCTGTACATCGACGTCGCACCCGACAAAGAGCGGCCGCTGTACGTACAAGCCGGCGAGGCGAATGTGCGGGTGGTCGGCACCGGCTTTGACGTGCGGCGCAGCCAGCAGCAACTGGTGGTCAGCGTTGCCCATGGCCAAGTGGCCTTCAAACCGGACGCCAAAAGCCCGGTGGCCCTGCTTGGCGCCCAGCAACGCGCCACCTACCAATACGCCAAAGGCACCGTGCAGCAGCAAACCCTCACCGCTGATGAGGTCGCCGACTGGCGCAGCGGGCACCTGTCCTTTCGCAACCGAGAGCTGGCCAGCCTGATCGATGAACTGAGCCTCTATCGCCCTCAGCCCCCGTTGCAGGTCAACCGTGCCGTTGCGCAACTGAAGGTCTCGGGCAATCTAGATGTGAATGACCCGCAGGCCCTGCTCAATGCGTTACCCGCCCTGTTGCCGGTAAAAACCGTGGCCTCGGCCGATGGCATCGTCAGAATCGAACCGCGTAAGTAAGGTAGAAAACCCACACATGAGAATATTTTGCATTTGCATGTGTGGTTTTTTTTGCCTGCTCCGTCTTCCTCCCGACTGTGTTTGATACGCACACCTTTTTGGCTGTTCAGCCGCACCGGGGGATTTCATGTTTCGCGCGCCTTGCCACGCTTCGCACCTGTTTCTTCGACCCAGCCTCATTGCCACCTGCCTGGCGTTCAGCCTCAGTGCCCAGGCTGAGTCGTTCAAACTGCAACTGCCCGCCCAGCCGCTGGCCCTATCCCTGAGCCAGGTGGCGCAACAGGCGAAAATCCAGCTGCTGTTCGATGAAACGTTGCTCAAAAACACGCAGGCACCGGCGCTCAGCGGTGATTTCACCCCGGAAGTGGCGATTCGCAGCTTGTTGCAAAACGGCGAGTTCACCCTGATCAAAGTCGGCACGACTTACGTGGTGCGTCCCGACGAAGGCAAGACCACCCAAAGCGGCGCGATCCAACTGGACGCCCTCAGCGTGATCGGCACCGGCAACGAAGTCGACTCCGCCACCGTCAACCGTTCCACCCTGACCCAAGCCGATATCGACCGCTACCAGTCCAACAACATCCCCAGCCTGTTGCAGACCTTGCCCGGCGTAAGCCAGGGCGGCTCGCTCAAACCCGGCGGCCAGACCATCAACATCCGTGGCTTCGGTGACGCCGAAGACGTGCCGCTGACCGTCGATGGCGCCACCAAGAGCGGCTTTGAGCGCTATCAACAAGGCACGGTGTTTATCGAGCCCGAGCTGATCAAAAGCATCGAGGTGGAAAAAGGCCCGCACTCGCCGTTCACCGGCAACGGCGGTTTTGGCGGCACGGTCAACATGACCACCAAGGACGCCCCCGACCTGCTCCAGGACGGCCGCAACAGCGGCGCCATGCTCAAATATGGCTACTCCAGCAACGACCATGAACAGGTCTACAGCAGTGCCGTGTATGGCCGCACCGACGACGGCCGTTTCGACGCGCTGGCCTACCTGACCCAACGTGACGGCGGCGACATGAAGGTGGCCGGCAAACTGCCCAACGACAACAACCAGTACCCGATCAACCCCCAGCGCCTGCCCAACTCGGCACAGGATGTGGATGGCAAGTTGTTCAAGGTCAACGCGCACTTCACCGATGAGCACAGCGTGGGCTTGTCCTACTCGCGCTCCCACAGCAACCGCTGGACACCGTTCTCCGCCGCCAGCTACCCGACGCCGCCGACCCAGGCCAACATCGACCGCTACGGCTATGAAAACGCACTGAAACGCTTTTTGGCCCAACGCGACACCACCGACACCACCTGGTCGGGCAAGTACGAATACACACCGCTGGATAACCCGTTGGTGGACCTGACCGTCAAGTACTCCCAGTCCAACACCGAGCAGACGGACGAGCGCGACGCCACCGCGTTCTTCCAGCTCGCCAGCGGCGGACGCAAGATGGACACGTCCTACACCGACAAGAACCTGGACGTACGCAACGTCAGCCTGTTCAGCACCGGGCCGTTGCAACACGCGCTGACGGTGGGTGGGCAGATCCGCAAGCACATCCGCGAAACCGAGATGTGGATGCCCGGTGCCACCTATAACAGCGCACGTTACAACTATGGGCATTTCCAGCCCGGCTTCATGCCCCACGGCAAAGTCGATACCAACAGTTTCTTCGTGCAGGATGCAGTCACCGTCGGGGATGTGACCATCACCCCATCGCTGCGCTACGACCACGTGCGCAACCGCGGCGAAGGCAATGATGCGCCGTACTACAACAACCCGGATCCGTCCTACGGCCACAACTACAGCGACCGCACCTACACCGGCTGGTCGCCGCGCCTGGCGCTGTTCTGGAACGTCACCCCACACCTGGGGCTGTTCGCCAACTGGAGCAAGACCTGGCGCGCGCCGGTCATCGACGAGCAATATGAAGTCCAGGGCCTGGGCAGCCGCACCGCCACCAGTCTCGACCTCGACCCGGAACGCATCACCTCGATCAGCCTGGGCAGCGTGACCAGCTTCGATCACGTCATCACCCAGGACGACAATCTGCAACTGCGCACCACGCTCTTCCATAACAAGGTCGAAGACGAAATCTTCAAGGCCACGGGGGTGGGCTGCCAGAACCAGGCCATCAACGGCGGCACGATTTCCAGCGCCTGCCCACCGGGCGCGCTGTCCAACTACCGCAACATCGGCGGCATGACCATCAAGGGCTTTGAACTGGAGTCGTTCTACAACTCCACTTACCTGTTCGGTTCGGTGTCGTTCGCGTATGCCAAAGGCGACCACGAAGGCGCCTACACCAACCCCTGGGGGCCGGATGTACCGGCACGTGACATTCCACCGACCAAGTGGGTACTGGTGCTGGGCACCCACATTCCGGCCTGGGATGCCCAGGTGGGCTGGATGGGCCAGTTCATCGGCGCGACCGACCGCCTGCCCAGCGACAAATATTCCGGCGGCCCGAGCAGCAGTGTCGGCGACCTGTTCTACGACCAATACGGCAACAAGCGTTACAACACCCAGGGCCTGTTCGCCAAATGGAAACCCCAACAGGCTTACCTCAAAGGCACCGAGGTGAACTTCACCGTCGACAACCTGTTCAACGAAAACTTCCGTCCGGCCTTGAGCGGCGACCGTGCCTACACCAAGGGCCGCGACGCGAAGATCAGCATTACGCGGTTCTTCTAAAACTGTACGGATAAATCCGCACGCAGCTGTAGGCCCCCGGTTGACGGGGGTTGTGGCTAGATGGGCTTCCCTGGAAGCCCTCTGGATTTGGGCTTCTCTCTATTTCGGATGCCCCCATGAGCTCGCGCGAAAACACCGGTATGGCCCTCGGCCTGCTGGGTGTCATCATCTTCAGCCTGACCCTGCCCTTCACCCGCATCGTGGTGCAGGAAATCCACCCGTTGCTCAACGGCCTGGGTCGCGCCTTGTTCGCGGCGGTGCCGGCGGCCGCGCTGTTGTTGTGGCGCCGCGAACGCTGGCCGACCTGGCGCCAAGTGCGTGGGTTGTGCCTGGTCATCGCCGGCGTGATCCTGGGTTTCCCGGTGCTGTCGGCCTGGGCCATGCAAACCTTGCCGGCGTCCCATGGCGCGTTGGTCAACGGCCTGCAACCGCTGTGCGTGGCGTTGTACGCAGCGTGGCTGTCCC
Organism: Pseudomonas palleroniana; assembly: GCF_022836895.1. NCBI lineage: Bacteria > Pseudomonadati > Pseudomonadota > Gammaproteobacteria > Pseudomonadales > Pseudomonadaceae > Pseudomonas > Pseudomonas palleroniana. The sequence continues at coordinate 5,155,867 of NZ_CP092411.1, forward strand.
ATGAGCGGCCGTCGAAAGCCTTCTGGGCCTGTGCGGCGCTGGGCAGTGGGTTGGTGCTGGGTTACGCCTTGATCACCGGCGCCGGCAGTATCCAGGCGGGCGACCTGCTGATGCTCGGCGCGATTGCCGTTGGCGGCCTGGGTTATGCCGAAGGCGGCCGACTGGCCAAGGAGATGGGCGGCTGGCAGGTGATCTGCTGGGCACTGGTGCTGTCTACGCCCGTGTTGATCGGCCCGGTGTGGTACCTGGCGGCGCAACATCAAGGAACAATCTCGCTGCGCACCTGGTGGGCGTTCGGCTATGTGTCGCTGTTTTCGCAGTTTCTGGGGTTCTTTGCCTGGTACGCCGGGCTGGCCATGGGTGGCATTGCCCGGGTCAGCCAGATTCAACTGCTGCAGATCTTCTTCACCATCGCCTTTTCGGCGTTGTTCTTTGGCGAACATATCGAGCCGGTGACCTGGCTGTTTGCCTGCGGGGTGATCGCGACCGTCATGCTGGGGCGCAAGACCGCGGTGCAGCCTGCACCAGTCTCCAAACCAAGGGGGCTTGCTCCCGATAGCGGTGCATCAGCCCGTCAATCCGTTGACTGACACGCTGCCATCGGGAGCAAGCCCCCTCCCACACCTGGACTGCGTTTAGACCAGGTACCCGTCTGCGCGCAGCAGGGTTTCCAGGCAGTGCTCGGTGATGTGGTAGAACGCCTTCAGCTCTTGAATTTTCTCCAGCAACTGGGCGTTGTCCAACGGTTCGGCGCGTTTGACCGCGAGGATCATCTTGTTCTTGTTGGTGTGTTCCAGGGAGATGAACTCGAACACCTTCGTCTCGTAGCCACAGGCTTCAAGGAACAGTGCACGCAGGCTGTCGGTGACCATTTCCGCCTGTTGGCCCAGGTGCAGGCCGTATTGCAGCATCGGCTTCAATAGCACCGGGCTCTGGATCTGCAGGCGAATCTGTTTGTGGCAGCACGGCGAGCACATGATGATCGACGCGCCGGAGCGGATGCCGGTGTGGATCGCGTAGTCGGTGGCGATATCGCAGGCATGCAGGGCGATCATCACGTCCAGCTCGCTGGGCGCCACGCTGCGCACATCACCGCATTTGAACACCAGCCCCGGGTGCTCCAGGCGTGCGGCGGCGTTGTTGCACAGGGTGACCATGTCTTCACGCAGCTCAACGCCCGTCACTTCGCCCTCGGCCTTGAGGGTGTTGCGCAGGTAGTCGTGGATGGCGAAGGTCAGGTAGCCCTTGCCCGAGCCGAAATCGGCGACGCGCACCGGCTGGTCGAGCTTGAGCGGTGAAGAGGTCAACGCATGGCTGAAGACTTCAATGAATTTGTTGATCTGCTTCCACTTGCGCGACATCGACGGGATCAGCGTCTGTTTGGCGTCGGTCACCCCCAGGTCGGCAAGGAACGGCCGGCTCAGGTCGAGGAAACGATTTTTCTCACGGTTATGCTCGGCGGAAGGAGCCTCCCGCAGTTGTTGTGGCTTGCTTTTGAACAGCGAGCTTTTGTTCTTCTTGCTGTATTCCAACTGGGCTTCATCAGTCAGCGACAGCAAGTGCGCGTTCTTGAACGAGGCCGGCAGCAGCTCGGCAATCGCCTTGACGCCTTCGGCCAGGGGCAAATTCTTGGTGATGTCGCGCGTCTTGTAGCGGTAGACGAAAGACAGGCAAGGCTGCTCCTTGACCGCCACCTGCTTGATGATCAGCCGTTGCAGCTCGGCCTCCGTGCCCACGTACTTGGCCAGCACCAGTTTGATAAAGGCGTTCTGCGCGAGGCTGGCGTTCAACAGTTCGATGAACTGGGCATGATGATCCGGCGCAGGGCTGGCGGGTTGAGCGGTGACGGACATGAACAAAAACGCCTCGGGCTGGGAATGCCGGGCATTTTAGGGGGGATAGCCCTTCAGGGCACGGAGTTATTTGACCAGTGGTACGCCTTACTCCAGCACCACCAGTCGATTGGGCAGTTCGTTACGCGTCTGCGTCACCGGCACATGCACCTTCAACAACTCGCCACAGGCCTCGATGCACGCGATAAACCCCGCCAATGTCTGCCCCTGCTTCACCTGCTGGGTAAACGCCTTGACGATCCCATCCCAACTGCTGTTATCCAGGTGCCTGGAAATACCCTCATCCACCAGGATCTCCACATACCGCTCCGCCTCGCTGACAAAGATCAGCACCCCAGTGCTGCCCAGCGTGTGGTGCAGGTTCTGCTCCAGAAACTGCCGCCGTGCCAGGTTGGACGCGCGCCAATGGCGCACCGAACGCGGGATCAACCGGGTGGTGACCTTGGGCAGGCGGAACACCAGGCACAACACGATGAAGGTCACCCATTGCGCCAGCAACAAGGTGTACATGGTCAGATAACCCGACAGGTAATGCACCACGCCGGGCACCACTAACGCGATCAGGCTGGCCCACAACAGCGGGATGTAGGCGTAGTCGTCGGCGCGGGCGGCCAGTACGGTCACCAGTTCCGCGTCGGTGTCTTTTTCCACGCGGGCAATCGCTTGCGCGACTTGGCGCTGCTCGTGCTCAGTCAGTAATGCCATGGTTGTGCTTGCTCTCTCATTATTATCATCACCAGCCGCCTGACGCCCCGCCGCCGCCGAAGCCACCACCGCCGCCCCGGAAACCACCGCCGCCTCCCCCGCCGCCACCACCACGACCGCTGTTGCTGAGAATGGCCAGCAGGATCGCCCCCACCGGCAGGCCCATGCGATTGCACAGCCACAACACGCCGATCAGCAGAATAAACAGGCCGATGGAAAACCCGGGATTATCCTTGGCAAAGTTGGCATCCGCCACATGGGCCGGCACGGCCAGCGGTTCGCCGCCCACCACTTGCAGCATTGCCGCCACGCCGTCGCTGATGCCTTTGCTGTAGTTACCGGCCTTGAAAGCCGGTGCGATCACCTGGTTGATGATGACCCACGACTGCGCATCCGTCAGCACGCCCTCCAGGCCGTAACCGACTTCGATACGCAATTTGCGCTCATCGCGGGCGACGATCAACAGCGCGCCGTTGTCCTTGCCCTTCTGGCCAATGCCCCACTGGCGGCCCAATTGATAACCGAAGTCCTCAATGGGCACACCTTGCAAGTCAGGCACGGTGACCACCACGATCTGGTCGCCCGTGGTTTGCTCCAGCGCCTGCAATTGCTGAGTCAGTTGCTGGCGCGTCGCCGGGTCGATCATCTGGGCGTCGTCCACCACCCGCCCGGTCAGCGCCGGGAAGGTCAGCGCCGCCTGGGCCGCACCGACACAGGCCAACCAGCACAGCGCCAGGCCTATCCTTAATAAACGCATCGACACCTCAGGGAAGCCTTATTTGAACTTCACTTGGGGCGCTTTATCGGCATCGGCACTGGTGGCTTCGAACGTCGCGCGGATCGGCAGATCGCTGTACATGATGCTGTGCCACATGCGACCCGGGAAGGTGCGGATCTCGGTGTTGTACGCCTGTACCGCCTGGATAAAGTCACGCCGGGCCACGGCGATACGGTTTTCAGTACCTTCAAGCTGGGATTGCAGGGCCAGGAAGTTCTGGTTGGCCTTCAGGTCCGGGTAACGCTCGGACACCACCATCAAGCGGCTGAGGGCACCGCTCAAGCCGTCCTGGGCTTGCTGGAACTGCTTGAGTTTTTCCGGGTTATCGAGGGTGCTGGCATCCACCTGGATCGAAGTGGCCTTGGCCCGCGCTTCGATCACAGCGGTCAGGGTGTCCTGCTCATGGGCCGCGTAACCCTTGACCACTTCCACCAGGTTGGGGATCAGGTCGGCGCGCCGTTGGTACTGGTTCTGCACCTGGCCCCAGGCTGCCTTGGCCTGTTCATCCAGTGTGGGAATGGTGTTGATGCCGCAACCGCTGAGCACTGTACTGAGCAAAAGCAAAGCGGCGGCCTTGAAGCCCCAGCGGTAGGTGTGTGCTGCTTGCATGGTGGTTCTCCTGGTGCAACGAGATGAATTTGACGGCTGGCCCTATCGCTCACACGCTTGAGGCATAATCCGCGACCACGACTGGATTGCGTCGAGTCAATCAGCTAAAAGATGCCCAGCGCAAATAAGAGTTCAGAAGTGTGGTGCATTTTCAGCAATAACACTCGAACAACAACATAGGTTCCCCACATTTTGGCAGAACGGCGTATTTACGCCGTGCAGTGTGCCGAAAAAGGATATTCATGAAAAAGCTGTGTTTGCTCGGCCTTGTTGCCACTCTGGCCACTCACCCCGTATGGGCAGAAACAAAGCCTGCTGCGCTTAAAGACAAGGACGCCTTCGTCAGCGACCTGCTCAAGCAGATGACCCTGGATGAAAAGATCGGCCAATTGCGCCTGATCAGCATCGGCCCGGAAATGCCCCGCGAGCTGATCCGCAAGGAAATCGCCGCAGGCCGCATCGGCGGCACGTTCAACTCCATCACCCGCCCGGAAAACCGTCCGATGCAGGACGCGGCCATGCGCAGCCGGTTGAAGATCCCGATGTTCTTCGCCTATGACGTGATCCACGGCCACCGGACCATTTTCCCGATCAGCCTGGCCCTCGCCTCCAGCTGGGACATGGACGCCATCGGTCGCTCCGGGCGCATCGCCGCCCAGGAAGCCGCCGCCGACAGCCTCGACATCACCTTTGCGCCGATGGTCGACATCTCCCGCGACCCCCGCTGGGGCCGTACGTCCGAAGGTTTCGGCGAAGACACCTATCTGGTCTCGCGCATTGCCGAAGTGATGGTCAAGGCGTTCCAGGGCGCCAGCCCCGCCAACGCCGACAGCCTCATGGCCAGCGTCAAGCACTTCGCCCTGTATGGCGCGGTGGAAGGCGGCCGCGACTACAACGTCGTCGACATGAGCCCAATCAAGATGTACCAGGACTACCTGCCGCCCTACCATGCGGCGATCAAGGCCGGTTCCGGCGGCGTGATGGTGGCGCTCAACTCCATCAACGGCGTGCCCGCCACCGCCAACACCTGGCTGATGAACGACCTGCTGCGCAAGGACTGGGGCTTCAAGGGCCTGGCCGTCAGCGACCACGGCGCGATCGTCGAGCTGATCAAGCACGGCGTGGCCAAGGACGGGCGTGAAGCCGCCAAGCTGGCGATCAAGGCCGGTATCGACATGAGCATGAACGACTCGCTGTACGGCAAGGAACTGCCGGGGTTGCTCAAGTCCGGCGAAATCCAGCAGAGCGACATCGACAACGCCGTGCGTGAAGTGCTCGGCGCCAAGTACGACATGGGCCTGTTCAAAGACCCGTACCTGCGCATCGGCAAGGCCGAGGACGATCCGGCCGACACCTACGCCGACAGCCGCCTGCACCGCAGCGACGCCCGCGACATTGCGCGCCGCAGCCTGGTGCTGCTGAAAAACCAGCATGACACCCTGCCGCTGAAAAAATCCGCGACCATCGCCCTGGTTGGCCCGCTGGCCAAGGCACCGATCGACATGATGGGCAGTTGGGCCGCGGCCGGTAAGCCGGAACAATCGGTGACCCTGCTCGACGGCATGAACGCGGTGATCGGCGAAAAAGGCAAGATCATCTACGCCCGTGGCGCCAACATCACCAACGACAAGGCGGTGGTCGACTACCTCAACTTCCTCAATTTCGATGCACCGGAAGTGGTGGATGACACCCGCCCAGCCCAGGTGATGATCGACGAGGCCGTGAAAGCCGCCAAGGACGCCGACGTGGTCGTGGCGGCCGTGGGTGAATCGCGGGGCATGTCCCACGAGTCCTCCAGCCGCACCGACCTGAACATCCCGCAAAGCCAGCGCGACTTGATCAAGGCGCTCAAAGCCACCGGCAAACCCCTGGTGCTGGTGCTGATGAACGGCCGCCCACTGTCGATTCTCGATGAGAACCAGCAGGCCGATGCGATCCTGGAAACCTGGTTCGCCGGCACTGAAGGCGGCAACGCTATCGCTGACGTGCTGTTCGGTGACTACAACCCATCGGGCAAGCTGCCGATCACCTTCCCTCGTTCGGTGGGCCAGATTCCGACCTACTACAACCACCTGACCATTGGACGGCCATTCACCCCAGGCAAACCGGGCAACTACACCTCGCAATACTTCGATGACACCACCGGGCCGCTGTTCCCGTTCGGCTACGGCCTGAGCTACACCACGTTCAGCCTGTCGGACATGGCATTGTCGTCCACGACCCTGAACAAGACCGGCAAGCTCGACGCCAGCGTCACGCTGAAAAACACCGGCAAGGTGGATGGCGAAACCGTGGTGCAGCTGTATATCCAGGATGTGGCCGGTTCGATGATCCGCCCGATCAAGGAGTTGAAGAATTTCCAGAAAGTCATGCTCAAGGCGGGTGAAGAACGCACCTTGCACTTCACCATCACCGAGGACGACTTGAAGTTCTACAACACCCAGCTCAAATACGCAGCGGAACCGGGTGAATTCAACGTGCAGATCGGGCTCGACTCCCAGGATGTGCAACAGCAGACGTTCGAACTGCTCTAAAAATGTGGGAGGGGGCTTGCTCCCGATAGCGGTGGATCAGTCAATATTTTCAGAGGCTGACACCCTGCAATCGGGAGCAAGCCGAATCCTCGCACCGCCCCTCCCATATTTGATTTCATTGACCTGGTTAGCCGCGTCTATCCAGCAAGTTCACCACCAACCGATCAATCCACCCCCACACCCGCTGTTTCACCCGTCGCCACAACGGCCGAGCCTTCCAGGCCTCCAGGCTCACCGCCTGGCTCAGTGCAAAGTCACGCTCGAAACTGCCCGCCACCGCCTGCGTCAATGCCGGGTCCAGCGCTTCGAGGTTGGCTTCCAGGTTGAAGCGCAGATTCCAGTGATCGAAATTGCACGAGCCCACACTCACCCAGTCATCCACCAGCACCATTTTCAGGTGCAGGAAGCACGGCTGGTATTCGAAGATCTGCACACCCGAGCGCAGCAGGCGCGGGTAATAGCGGTGCCCGGCGTAACGCACGGACGGGTGATCGGTGCGCGGGCCGGTGAGCAACAAGCGCACATCCACGCCCCGCGCCGCCGCCCGACGCAGGGCACGACGCACGCCCCAGGTCGGCAAAAAGTACGGGGTGGCAAGCCAGATGCGTTGCTGGCTGCGGTTCAGTGAGCGCAGCAGTGATTGCAAGATATCGCGGTGCTGACGGGCATCGGCATACGCCACCCGGCCAAGGCCCGGGCCTGTCGCCGGCACCTTGGGCAAGCGCGGCAAACCGAAATGGCGGGAGGCTTTCCACTCGCGACGCGCCGCATTGGCCTGCCATTGGCGGTCGAACAATGCCTGCCAGTCCTGCACCAGTGGGCCGTGTATTTGCACCATCACCTCGTGCCAATCGGCGGTGTCGTTGCCCGGCGTCCAGAACTCATCCGTGGCCCCGGTGCCGCCCACAAATGCGTTATGCCGGTCGATCAACAAGAGCTTGCGATGATCGCGGTACAAGTTGCCCATCCACCGGCGCCAGTTGAGGCGATTGTAAAACCGCAGCTCGACACCGGCGTCGATCAAACGCTTACGCAGCCCCAGGGTAAATGCCAGGCTGCCGTAATCATCGAACAGACAACGCACCTGCACGCCACGTTCGGCGGCCACGACCAGCGCCTGCACCATGGCTTCGGCACAAGCCCCGGCTTCCACCAGATAGAGTTCAAGGTCCACCTGCTGCTCAGCTCGGGCAATGCCCACCAGCATCTGCGGGAAAAAACTCGGCCCGTCGATCAGCAACTCGAAACGGTTGGCGCTGCGCCAGGGGAACACTGCGCCGCCCATGTCAGCGCGCCGAAAAGATCAGTACCGCACCCACCGGCACCGACAAGCTGATAGACGTGAGCCCGGCCGCCTTACGCAAGGCCGCAACACCCGGCATCAGCTCGAAATCCTCGGCGTGCACCACCACAGGTTGCAGGGTCACGACCTGGAACCGGCGATCATCCAGGCGCGTGGCGAGCAGCTCGGCACTGTAAGTCTGGGTCTTGCCATGCAGCGTGACCGCCAGCGGCAGACGCAACTCCAACTGTGCGCCCGGCGCCAGATCGTTGATCGGTTGCAGGTTGATCTGCGCGTTGATCCGGGCTTCAGGGAAAGTCTTGATTTCAAACAGGTCATTGCGCATGCGCTCATCGCGCAGGGGGATGCCACTGTTGATCGACTCCAGCTCCACCTCCAACTGCGCCGCGCCGTTGCCATCCACCTTGCCATGCAACACCAGGAAGCGATGCACTTCGGCAATTTCAGTGTTTTTGGTGGTCACGAACGACAGGCGCGAGGACTCGTTATCCAGGTACCAATCGGCATGGGCAGGTAAGGCGGTGGCGGCCAGGAGGGCGAAGGCCAAGGGTTTGATTGACATTAACGACTCGCGGGGGAAAACCTGAGCGAACCTTAAGCGCAATGTCATGAACGGTGCAAATCCATTGTGGGGGGAGGCGCGCCAGGCCAACGCCAGGTCCTACGTCAACCAATCAACCTATCCCCCTAGACACGCAGGCGGCCGCCTCTGCACCCATTGCGTCAGTTGCTCATGGGCATACGCCAATTGCAGGACCGCATGGTCGGCCTGCGCCGGGCCGATGATCTGCAGGCCCATGGGCAGGCCCTGGGGGTTGAAGCCCACCGGGATGCTCATGCTTGGCAGGCCGGCCAGGGTGGGGCCGATCACCACTTCCATCCAGCGATGGTAGGTGTCCATGTCACGCCCTGCCACCTGGCGCGGCCAGGGCTGTCGGGCATCGAAAGGGAATACTTGGGCCGTGGGCAACAACAGGAAATCGTAACGTTCGAACAGCTTGGCCAACGCGCGATACCACTCGCTGCGATCCGCCGAGGCCTGATACACCTGCTGGGCACTCAAGCCCAGGCCACCCTCCACTTCCCATTGCGCCTCGGGCTTGAGCAAGGCGCGTTTTTTCGGGTTGGCGTAGGCCCCAGCCAGGTTGCCATGCACCAACCAGTGGCGATGTACCAACCAACTACGCCACAGGCGCGCCATGGAAAAGTCCGGCAGGCAGCTCTCGACGTTGCAACCCAGCGTGGCGAAATCCCCGAAGGCCGATTCGCACAGGCTCATGATCCCGTCTTCCATCGGCAGGTAACCGTTATAGTCGCCCAGCCAGCCCAGGCGCGTGCCCTTGAAGTCACGCGCCAAGGGTTGGCCCAGGACGCGCGGATCGTCCTTGGATGACAACGGTACCCGTGGGTCATAACCCGCCTGGATGCTCAGCAGTTGCGCCACATCCGTCACGCTGCGGCCCATCGGGCCTTCGGTGCTCAATTGCTGCACGAACAGTTCCGGCACCGGCCCGTGGGGCACCCGGCCCTGGGACGGGCGCAAGCCGAACACATTGTTGAATGCCGCCGGGTTGCGCAACGAACCCATCATGTCGCTGCCATCGGCCACCGGCAGCATGCGCAGCGCCAGGGCCACGGCCGCCCCGCCGCTGCTGCCGCCTGCGACACGGCTGGGGTCGTACGCGTTTCCGGTGGTGCCGAACAGCGTGTTGTAGGTCTGTGAGCCGAGGCCGAACTCCGGCACGTTGCTCTTGCCGATGATGATCGAGCCGCTGGCACGCACGCGTGCCACGCTGATCGCGTCTTCTGTCGGCACATGGTCGGCGAACAATGGCGAACCCAGGGTCGTGCGTAACCCCTGGGTGGCCGCCAGGTCCTTGATCGCCTGGGGCATGCCGTGCATCCAGCCACGGGACCGGCCCTGGGCCAATTCGCGATCACAGGCCCGCGCCTCGGCCAGCACCTCATCGGCTTCGCGCAGCGACACCAGCGCATTCACGCTCGGGTTGAAACGCTGGATCTGCGCCAGAAATGCCAGCATCACTTCTTCGCAGGAGACCTGCCGGGCGTGGATCGCCCGTGACAGTTGCGCGGCATCCCAATCAACAATACTCAAGGCCTCACCTCACTCGCAAACGATAGCGGCTACCTGGCAAACGCTACCTCATGCGTACAGTAAGCACACCGGCAGGGGCAGCCTGCAAGCTGACAACAACGGCGTTGTGCATACCTGGGTGAAACTTCAAGGCAACAAGCGGCAGCCCTGGCGGTCCCCCATCCACCGCGCAGTATGGGTGCGCCCCAAGCCGCTGGCGGTGACTTCACTGCGCTGCGGGTTATCGCTCAACGCATTGATCGGCACGTACTGCTTCACATACCCGCGGCAATAATCGGCCGGGTTGTTCTCCACATACCGGCACGAACAATATTCCTTGGCCGTGTACGCCGCGATGATGTCGGGGAAGGCTTGCAGGTTGACGCGCTCGTGCCAGATCCAACCCAGCAAGGCGAGCAACAACAGTAGAAACAGACTGGTAAACGGTCGACGGCGGATCATAGTTGCACCGCCGCAAGCACGCGTTTGAGCAATTCGTTATGGCGGTAGCTACCATCGCGGTCGTCGCCGTAACGCACGATCACCAAGTGTTCGTCGGGCATCACAAACAGCGCCTGGCCCCAGTGGCCGAGGGCGGCAAAGGTGTCGGCAGGGGCGTCGGGCCAGGGTTGCGGCACGCCTTTGTTAAGCCACCAATGCCCACCCGGCACCGCGTCGTCCTGGCCGGCTTTGTAGCGGTCGAACGGCTGGCGGTTGAAGGTGACCCAGTCTTTGGGCAGCAACTGCTGATCACCCCAGCGCCCGTCGCGCGCCATCAGCAGGCCGACCCGCGCCAGATCGCGGGCGGTGAGGTAGGCGTAGGACGAGGCGACAAAGGTTTCATTGGCATCGGTTTCCCACGTGGCGTTGTGAATGCCCAGCGGTTTGAAGAGCGCGTCCCACGGGTAACTCATATAGGCCTTGTGACCGAGCATGCCTTTGAGGGCGGCGGAGAGGATATTGCTGTCGCCGCTGGAGTAACGGAACGCCTGGCCTGGCGGGTTGACGGACGCGGTGTCTGCGGCGAAGTCGGCCATATCGCCACGGCCGCGGGTGTAGAGCATTGCCACCACCGAGGAATTCAGCGGGGCGTATTCATAGTCCTCCTGCCAGTCCAGGCCCGAGGCCCAGTGCAGCAAGTCGGCCATCGTCACCGTGGGGTGTTGTTTCATCGGCGGGTAAAAGCGCGCCACGGGGTCGCTCAGCTTGAAGCGGTTTTCGCCGTAGGCCACGCCGAGCACAGTGGCCATCAGGCTTTTACTGACGGACCACGTCAGGTGCGGCGTGCTGGCCGTGGTGGGCGCGCCGTAGCGCTCATAAATGATCTGGCCATCGCGGATCACCAGCAAGGCATCGGTGCGGATGCCTTTGCGGGTGACGTCATCGCGGGCTGGGAATGCGTAGGCGTCCAATGCATCGACAGCAGGGCCGGAAAGCGCTGTGCCCTTGGCCCATTCCTTGTCGGGCCAGGTTTCGGCGTGGGCGGTAACGGTGACGAACAGCAGGGCGACACACAGCAAGCCTCTGACCATAAACGCAGACTCAACGAGGGGGGCATTCAAGCCCGCGAGCCTAGCCGAGGCCGATGACAGATTTGCGACAAACAGCCTGTCATCCAACCGTCACCGTAACTTCATGGAGATGACACCGAGGCTACATAGCCTGAGTTTGGACAAACAAGTCGACCGGCCGGTAAGTGGCCGGCACTCGGAGATTCGCCATGACTCAGATCGCCCGCATCAGCGACACCGGCAATGAACGCCGCCTGCAAGCCGAACGCCTGGTTGGCGCACAGGCGTTGCAGGAAGCCCAGGCCCTGCGGTTCAACGTGTTCAGCGGCGAATTCAACGCCAAGCTGAAAGGTGCGGAACTGGGCCTGGACATGGATGATTATGATGTTCACTGCAGCCACATCGGCGTGCGTGATTTGAACAGCGGTCGACTGGTGGCGACCACCCGTTTGCTGGACCACCAGGCAGCCGGCACTCTGGGCCGGTTCTACAGTGAAGAAGAATTCAGCCTGCACGGTTTGTTGCATCTGCAAGGCCCGATCCTGGAAATCGGCCGCACGTGCGTCGACCCCGCTTACCGCAACGGCGGCACCATCGCGGTACTGTGGGGCGAGTTGGCCGAGGTGCTCAACGAGGGCGGCTACAGCTACCTGATGGGCTGCGCGAGCATTCCGATGCACGATGGCGGCATCCAGGCCCACGCGATCATGCAGCGCCTGCGCGAACGCTACCTGTGCAACGAACACTTGCGCGCCGAACCGAAAAAGCCGCTGCCGGCGCTGGACCTGCCGTCCAACGTCATCGCCGAGATGCCGCCCTTGCTCAAGGCGTATATGCGCCTGGGTGCGAAGATCTGCGGTGAGCCGTGCTGGGATGAAGACTTCCAGGTGGCCGACGTATTTATCCTGCTCAAGCGCGATGAGTTATGCCCGCGTTACGCCCGCCACTTCAAGGCGGCGATGTGATGAGCCGTCTGCGCGTCTATGGGCGCATTGCACGGGTGTTGCTGGTGGTGGCGCTGGGCTTGAGCATGGCCAGTGTCTTTGGGGTGTTCGAACGCCTGGGTGTCGCCAACTCAATGGTGCGACGCCAGCGCTGGTCGCGATTCTTCATGGCGCGGTTGACTAACGCCCTGCCCTTTCGCGTGACGGTACACGGCGAGCTGCCGCAAACGCCGATGCTGTGGGTGAGTAATCACGTATCCTGGACCGACATTCCGCTGCTGGGCATGGTCACGCCGATGTCGTTCCTGTCCAAGGCCGAAGTGCGCACCTGGCCGGTCGCCGGCTGGTTGGCGGCCAAGGCCGGCAGCCTGTTTATCCGCCGGGGCTCGGGCGACAGCCAGTTGATCCGCAAGCAGATGACCCGCCATCTGGAGCAGCAGCACCCACTGCTGATGTTCCCGGAGGGCACCACCACCGACGGGCGCAGCCTGCGCACCTTCCACGGACGCTTGCTGGCCAGTGCCATTGATGCCGAGGTGTCACTGCAACCGGTGGCCATCCGTTATCTGCGCGGCGGCCAGGTGGATCCGCTGGCACCGTTCATTGGCGATGATGATTTGCTCTCGCACCTGATGCGCCTGTTTGCCAATGACCAGGGCGATGTCGAGATTCATGTGCTCAAGCCGATTGCCTGTGCCGGCCAGGAACGCGCGGCATTGGCGTACCAGGCGCAGCAAGCGGTGCAGAAAGCCTTGTTCGGGCCGCTGCCGGAGATCGAGCAGGTGGATGCACGGCCTGCATTCGCTGCCTGAATCGTTCAAATGCGGGAGGGGCCTGCTCCCTCCCACACTTGGCCTGATGCTGCCAGTTGGGTGCTGGCAAACGCCTGCAGTTGCGGATAGAACACCCGGAAGTCCTCACTCAACGGCTCATAGAGCACCCGCAATTCCTGCATCGCATGGCCCAGTTCTGCGGGCTGTGTCAGGCGCCGTGATATCCCCCGCAACACCTGCTCCATCACCGCAAACTCGCGGTAGGAACCCAACCAGTCATCCGCCGCCATATAGGGGGCGATCTGCGCCAGGCGCCCTGGCAACTGCGGTTCGGCCGCCAGTACGCGATACACCTGCGAGGTGAAGCGCTCCAGCGGTTGGTCGGCATACACCAGCCAGTCCCGCGCCAGGCAGTGGTCGAAAAACACATCGAGGACGATCCCGGCATAACGCCGGCGGGTCAGGCTGAAGCGCGACAACGCCTGCCCCACCCGTGGGTGGCTGTCGGTGTAGCGGTCGATTGAGCGGTGCAGCGCAATGGCCGATTCGATTTGCGGGCTGAACTGGCCCTGCAGGCGGCCTTTGACGAAGTCGCCATAGAGGCTGCCCAACAGTTGCGCAGGAAGTTGGCCGCCCAGGTGCAGATGTGCGAGATAATTCATGCCGTGCAGTCTAACACTGCCGCCAACGTATCGTTATAACCCGATATACCGAATTGATCGGCATTAAGACCAAAATCATATTGGTATATCGGAATTCAACGATTTAAAGTTCGCCTCATCGCGATATAACGCTGCAAGCAACGAGCAACCGCCATGTCCATCGACCTCGACGAAATAATAAAAGCCCTGGCACACCCAGTACGACGAGACATCCTCACCTGGCTTAAAGACCCCAAGGTGCAGTTTCCCGAGCAACTGCATAACCACGAATACGGCATTTGCGCCGGGCAGATCGACCAGCGCTGCGGCTTGTCCCAGTCGACGGTGTCGGCCCACCTGGCCACCTTGCAACGGGCCGGTCTGATCAGCAGCCAGAAGGCTGGGCAGTGGCACTTTTTCAAACGCAACGAGGAAACCATCCAAGCCTTCCTCGCTGCGCTCATTACCGAACTCAGCGCTGACGATAAGGCAGCGCTGTAACAAGGACAGGATAATGCCTCTCTCGCTACTCATACTGGCCCTGAGCGCCTTTGCCATCGGCACCACCGAGTTCGTCATCATGGGCTTGTTGCCCGATGTGGCGGCAGACTTGGGTGTGTCGATTCCAGGTGCCGGCTGGCTGGTGACCGGCTACGCCCTGGGCGTGGCCATCGGCGCGCCCTTCATGGCATTGGCGACCGCCAAGCTGCCACGCAAGGCCGCCCTGGTAGTGCTGATGGGCATCTTCATTATCGGCAATCTGCTCTGCGCCCTGGCCAGCGACTACAACGTGCTGATGTTTGCCCGCGTGGTGACCGCGCTGTGCCACGGTGCCTTCTTCGGTATCGGTTCGGTGGTAGCCGCCAACCTGGTGCCCGCCAACAAGCGTGCCTCGGCCGTGGCCTTGATGTTCACCGGCTTGACCCTGGCCAACGTGCTTGGCGTGCCATTGGGCACGGCGCTGGGGCAGGCAGCCGGCTGGCGCTCGACCTTCTGGGCCGTCACCGTGATTGGCGTAGTGGCGTTGATCGGTCTGATCCGCTTCCTGCCCGCCAAGCGTGATGAAGAAAAACTCGACATGCGCGCCGAACTCAAAGCGCTGCAGGGCGCCGGTATCTGGCTGTCGCTGAGCATGACCGCGCTGTTTTCAGCGTCCATGTTCACGCTCTTTACCTACGTCGCGCCGTTGCTGGGCGATGTCACCGGCGTGTCGCCCAAGGGCGTGACCTGGACACTGTTGCTGATCGGCCTGGGCCTCACCCTGGGCAACATCATCGGCGGCAAGCTGGCGGACAAACGCCTGGGCGCCACTTTGATCGGCGTGTTCATCAGCATGGCGGTGGTTTCTACCGTACTGAGCTGGACCAGCACCGCTCTGATCCCGACTGAAATCACCCTATTCCTGTGGGCCACCGCTGCGTTCGCCGCCGTCCCTGCGCTGCAAATCAACGTGGTGACCTTCGGCAAGGCTGCACCGAACTTGGTGTCCACCCTGAACATCGGCGCTTTCAATGTCGGCAACGCCCTCGGCGCCTGGGTGGGCGGCAGTGTGATTGCCCACGGCCTCGGCCTGACCAGCGTGCCCCTGGCCGCCGGTGCCCTGGCGGTGCTCGCGCTGCTGGTGACCTTGATGACTTTCCGTCAGGGCGGCGATGCCGACCTGGCCCCTGCGACCAACTGATCAACTTAATAGAGAGAGTGTTTTCCCATGACGACTATTTTCGATCCGATCAAACTGGGTGACCTGGAACTGTCCAACCGCATCATCATGGCGCCGCTGACCCGCTGCCGCGCCGATGCCGGTCGCGTTCCCAATGCACTGATGGCCGAGTACTACGTGCAACGTGCTTCCGCCGGGCTGATCCTCAGCGAAGCCACTTCGGTCACGCCGATGGGCGTGGGTTACCCTGACACTCCGGGCATCTGGTCCAACGACCAAGTGCGCGGCTGGGCGAATGTCACCAAGGCCGTGCACGGCGCGGGCGGCAAGATTTTCCTGCAACTGTGGCACGTAGGGCGCATCTCGCATGAGTCCTACCTGAACGGCGAAACGCCAGTGGCCCCGAGCGCCATCCAGCCTAAAGGCCACGTCAGCCTGGTGCGCCCACTGGCCGACTACCCTACCCCGCGCGCCCTGGAAACCGCTGAAATCGCCGACATCGTCGACGCCTACCGCGTGGGTGCGGAAAACGCCAAGGCCGCAGGTTTTGACGGTGTGGAAATCCACGGCGCCAACGGCTACCTGCTCGACCAATTCCTGCAAAGCAGCACCAACCAGCGTACCGACAACTATGGCGGCTCCCTGGAAAACCGTGCGCGCCTGCTGCTGGAAGTGACCGACGCTGCGATTGAAGTCTGGGGTGCCGGCCGTGTGGGTGTACACCTGGCTCCGCGCGCCGACTCCCATGACATGGGCGACGAGAACCTGGCGGAAACCTTCACCTACGTCGCGAGCGAACTGGGCAAGCGTGGTATCGCCTTCATCTGCTCCCGCGAAAAAGAAGGCGCCGACAGCCTCGGCCCACAGCTGAAAAAAGCCTTCGGCGGCCCGTACATCGCCAACGAGCGCTTCACCAAGGACAGCGCCAACGCCTGGCTGGCTGCCGGCAAAGCGGATGCGGTGGCCTTCGGCGTACCGTTCATTGCCAACCCGGACCTGCCGGCCCGCCTGAAGGCCGATGCACCGCTGAACGAAGCGCACCCGGAAACCTTCTACGGCAAAGGCCCGGTGGGTTACATCGACTACCCGACGATGGCGCTTTGATTGCCACTCTGAAGTAGTAGTACGACAATAAAATGTGGGAGGGGGCTTGCCCCCTCCCACATTTTTGCTTTGTATAGCCTATGAGGAAACATTCCTTCACAGGCTTGCAACAAAATCGCTACAAAATACTTAGGCGGCTACCTATCAACCGCCGGTCAGCCCGTATATAAAGTCATCCTGCCCATCAGGCGAAGGGGCGATTGACTGTTTCTGGAATTTGCCGTTGACACAACTGGAAGCAATTACGCATTTTGTCTTAATTGCGCAGGCTGGGGCTCAGGCGCAGCATGTCCAGCCCTGCATCCACCCAACGCTCGGCGTCCTGGTGCAGTTGGAAGCTGTCAGGCACCAGTAGCCATTGGCCAATCAAGCCGTGGATGTAGGCGTGGATGCACACGGCACCACGGGTAGTGTCCAGGTTTTCCGGCAGTTGTCCCCGATTGACCGCGTTACGCAACGTCAGGCCGATGCGCAGGTTGCATTCAAGACTGTGGGTCTGGCGTTGGCGCCGCATGTCACACATTTCATCGGTGAACTCGCACTTATGAAACAGGATTTCGTTGATGCGCCGGGTTTTCGGGTCCAGGGCCACTTGATGATAAAGATGGATCAACAGCTTGCGCATACAGCCCAGCGGGTCGACTTCATCCTCGCTTTCACTCGCCCTGGCCAATTCGTCCAGGGGTTCGTGCAGTGTGTCCAGCAGTGCCTGGAACAAGTCGGACTTGTTACTGAAATGCCAGTAAATGGCACCGCGTGTCACGCCGGCCAGCGTGGCGATGTCCGCCAGCGTGGTCCGCGCGACGCCGCGCTGATAAAAGGCGTGCTCGGCGGCCTCGAGAATCTGGCTGCGCGTTTCCTGAGCTTCCTCTTTAGTGCGACGAACCATGGCAGTAAAACCTCAATCAGAACACTTGGGATGATCGGTAACGAGCATCTGAATAATTGTGGGACGACGCCGTCAGGGGCGCCGAACGTACTAGAATCGAGGCTTTCAGCGGTGCTTTGTCAACATTGCGCGAAGCCTGTCAAGAGTTTACAAACAACCATGAACGTAAGTATATTGCGTAGCAAGCTACTTATCTACTCACAGCTTGTTTTTTACCCTTCCACACTGCTTGTGCGCACTCTGCGCGCCTGACCCGAGGATCTTCATGCAACTTAAGCCAGCTGTTACCGCTCTGGTCACTGCCGTCGCCCTGGCATCGCTGCTCAGCGGATGTAAAAAGGAAGAAGCGGCTCCGCCCGCTCAAACCCCTCAGGTCGGCGTGGTCACCATTCAACCGCAAGCCTTTACCCTGACCACTGAACTGCCGGGCCGCACCACGGCTTACCGCATTGCGGAAGTCCGCCCCCAGGTCAATGGCATCATTCTCAAGCGCCTGTTCAAGGAAGGCGGCGACGTGAAGGAAGGGCAGCAGCTCTACCAGATCGACCCGTCGGTGTATGAAGCCACCCTGAAAAGCGCCCAAGCCAGCCTGACCCAGACCAAGTCCATCAGCGACCGCTACAAGCAGTTGGTCAATGAACAGGCCGTCAGTCGCCAGGAATACGACACCGCCGTGGCCAACCGCATGACCGCCGAAGCCAATGTGCAAACCGCCCAGATCAACGTGCGCTACACTAAAGTGTTCGCGCCGATCTCCGGGCGTATCGGCCGTTCTTCGGTGACCGAAGGCGCGCTGGTCAGCAATGGCCAGACCGATGCACTGGCGGTGATCCAGCAGTTGGACCCGATCTACGTCGACGTCACGCAGTCCTCGGCTGAAATGCTGAAACTGCGCCGCGACCTGGAAAGCGGCCAGCTGCAAAAAGCTGGCGACAACGCCGCCAAGGTCAAGCTGACCCTGGAAGACGGCACCGCCTACGGCCTGGACGGCAAGCTGGAGTTCTCGGAAGTGTCGGTCGACCAGACCACCGGTTCCGTGACCCTGCGCGCCGTGTTCCCCAACCCTGACCACACCCTGCTGCCAGGCATGTTCGTCCACGCCCAACTGCAAGCCGGTGTGAACAGCGAGGCTATCCTGGCACCGCAGCAAGGCGTGACCCGTGACCTCAAGGGCATCCCGACGGCACTGGTCGTGAATCAGGACAACAAGGTCGAACAGCGCGTCCTGGTCGCGAACCGCACTGCCGGGGCCTACTGGCTGGTTGAAAAAGGCCTCAAGGCCGGTGACCGCGTGATCACCGAGGGGCTGCAGTTCATCAAGCCGGGCATCGAAGTCAAGGTCAAGGACGCTGATAACGCTAAACCCGCCGGTACGGCTGCAGCACCTGCTGCCGCTGCTGGTAAAGGGGAGTAATTCATGTCGAAATTTTTTATCGACCGTCCCATTTTTGCCTGGGTAATCGCCCTGGTGATCATGCTGGTCGGGGCACTGTCGATCCTGAAGTTGCCCATCAACCAATACCCGGCCATCGCGCCAACCGCCATCGACATCCAGGTGACCTACCCAGGCGCGTCCGCACAAACCGTGCAGGACACCGTGGTGCAGGTCATCGAGCAACAGCTCAACGGTATCGACAACCTGCGTTATGTCGCCTCGGACAGTAACTCCGACGGCAGCATGACCATCACCGCGACGTTCAACCAGGGTACCAACCCGGACATCGCCCAGGTTCAGGTGCAGAACAAGCTGAACCTGGCGACCCCATTGCTGCCGCAAGAAGTGCAGCAGCAGGGTATCCGCGTGACCAAGTCGGTGAAGAACTTCCTGATGGTGATCGGTCTGGTGTCGGAAGACGGCAGCATGACCAAGGACGACCTGTCCAACTACATCGTTTCCAACATCCAGGACCCGATTTCCCGGACCGCCGGTGTGGGTGACTTCCAGGTGTTCGGTTCGCAATACGCCATGCGTATCTGGCTCGACCCGGCCAAGCTGAACAACTACCAGCTCACGCCGGTAGACGTCAGCAACGCCATCTCGGCCCAGAACGTCCAGGTCGCGACCGGCCAGTTGGGCGGCCTGCCTGCCCTGCCCGGTACCCAGCTGAACGCCACCATCATCGGCAAGACCCGTCTGCAAAGCGCCGAAGAGTTCGCCAAGATCCTGATGAAGGTGAACGCCGACGGCTCGCAGGTTCGCCTGGGCGACGTGGCTCGTATCGAGCTGGGTGGCCAGAACTACAGCATCAGTGCACAGTTCAACGGCAAGCCGGCCTCGGGTATGGCCATCAAGCTGGCAGCCGGTGCCAACGCCCTGGACACCGGCAAGGCGATCCGTGCCACCGTGGCCTCCCTGGAACCGTTCTTCCCGCCAGGCATGAAGGCGGTGGTGCCGTATGACACCACCCCGGTGGTGACCGAGTCGATCTCCGGGGTAGTCGACACCCTGGTCGAAGCGATCGTGCTGGTGTTCCTGGTGATGTTCCTGTTCCTGCAGAACTTCCGCGCCACCATCATCACTACCATGACGGTACCGGTGGTATTGCTGGGTACCTTCGGCATCCTCGCGGCAGCCGGCTTCACCATCAACACCCTGACCATGTTCGGCATGATCCTGGCCATCGGCTTGCTGGTGGACGATGCCATCGTCGTGGTGGAAAACGTCGAGCGGGTCATGGCCGAGGAACACCTCTCGCCCAAGGAGGCGACGGTCAAGTCCATGGGCCAGATCCAGGGCGCCCTGGTGGGTATTGCCCTGGTACTGTCGGCGGTACTCTTGCCGATGGCCTTCTTCGGTGGTTCCACCGGTGTGATCTACCGGCAGTTCTCCATCACCATTGTTTCGGCGATGGCGTTGTCGGTACTGGTTGCCCTGATCTTTACCCCGGCCTTGTGCGCCACCATGCTCAAGCCGATCGACCCGGAAAAACACGGCCAACCCAAGCGCGGCTTCTTCGGCTGGTTCAACCGCACCTTCGACAGCGGCGTTCAGAAGTACGAGCGCGGCGTGGGCGGCATGATCAAGCACAAGATCCCAGCGTTCCTGGTGTATGCGCTGATCCTGGCCGGCATGATCTGGATGTTCACCCGTATTCCAAGCGCGTTCCTGCCAGAGGAAGACCAGGGTGTGATCTTTGCCCAGGTGCAGACGCCGGTTGGTTCGTCGGCTGAACGTACGCAAAAAGTCATCGACGACATGCGTGCCTTCCTGCTGAACGACAAGGAAGGCGAGCCGGGCGAAGGCAAGGCCGTGAAGTCGGTGTTTACTGTGAACGGCTTCAACTTCGCCGGCCGTGGCCAGAGCTCGGGCCTTGCGTTCGTGATGCTCAAGCCATGGGGCGAGCGGGATGCTTCGCAATCGGTGTTCGAGGTCGCGAAACGGGCCCAGGGTTACTTCTTCGGGGCCTTCAAGGACGCCATGGTCTTTGCCATCGTGCCGCCTTCGGTTCTGGAACTGGGTAACGCCACCGGTTTCGACGTTTTCCTGCAAGACCAGGGCGGCGTCGGCCACCAGAAGTTGATGGATGCGCGTAACCAGTTCCTCGGTGCCGCGGCGCAAAGCAAGATCCTGGCGGGTGTGCGCCCCAACGGCGTGAACGATGAGCCGCAGTACGAGCTGACCGTTGACGACGAGAAGGCCAGTGCCCAGGGCATCAGCCTGTCGGAAATCCAGCAGACCCTGGCGATTGCCCTGGGTGGCAGCTACGTCAACGACTTCATCGACCGTGGTCGTGTGAAGAAGGTGTACGTGCAGGGTGACGCGGCCAGCCGCATGTCGCCGGAAGACCTGGACAAATGGTACGTACGCAGCACCTCCGGGAAGATGGTGCCCCTGTCGGCCATCTCGTCGGGCAAGTGGATCTATGGCTCGCCCAAGCTCTCGCGTTACAACGGTGTAGCGGCGATGGAAATCCTCGGTACTCCGGCACCTGGTTACAGTACCGGTGACGCGATGGCGGAAGTCGAGCGCATTGCCAAGAGTCTGCCGGCCGGTGTCGGCTACTCGTGGACCGGGCTGTCGTATGAAGAACGCCTCTCCGGCTCCCAGGCGCCTGCGTTGTACGCCCTGTCGCTGCTGGTGGTGTTCCTGTGCCTCGCGGCCCTGTACGAAAGCTGGTCGATCCCGATTGCGGTGATTCTGGTGGTGCCGCTGGGTGTGATCGGTGCCTTGATCGCCACCAGCCTGCGCGGCCTGTCCAACGACGTGTTCTTCCAGGTGGGCCTGCTGGTAACCGTCGGTCTGGCGGCGAAAAACGCCATCCTGATCGTGGAGTTCGCCAAAGAGCTCCACGAACAGGGCAAGGGCATCGTCGAGGCCGCCATCGAAGCCTCCCGCATGCGTCTGCGCCCGATCATCATGACGTCCATGGCGTTCATGCTCGGCGTACTGCCGCTGGCGATTTCCACCGGCGCAGGTTCAGGCAGCCAGCATGCAATCGGTACCGGCGTGATCGGCGGTATGATCACGGCAACTGTCCTGGCGATCTTCTGGGTGCCACTGTTCTACGCTACCGTGTCCTCCGCCGGCGAACGCAAGAAGCCGGTGGCCACTGAAACTCCTAAAGAGGCTGGCTAATGAGCAAGTCGCTACTTTCCCTGGCCGTCACCGCATTCGTGCTCAGTGGCTGCTCCTTGATACCTGACTACCAGCGCCCCGAGGCGCCGGTAGCTGCCCAGTTCCCGCAGGGGCCGGCGTATTCGTCGGCCCAGGCGCCGGGCCAGGCCGCTGCAGAGCAAGGCTGGAAGCAGTTTTTCCATGACCCGGCCCTGCAACAGCTGATCCAGACCGCGCTGGTGAACAACCGTGACCTGCGCGTCGCGGCCCTGAACATCGACGCATATGCGGCGCAGTACCAGATCCAGCGTGCCGACCTGTTCCCGGCCGTTTCGGCCACGGGCAGCGGCACCCGCTCGCGCACTCCGGCCCGCCTGTCGCAGACCGGCGAAGCGAGCATCAACAGCCAATACTCGGCCGGCCTCGGGATCAGTTCGTATGAGCTGGACCTGTTCGGTCGCGTACGCAGCCTGAGCGAAGAAGCCCTGCAAAAGTACTTCGCCACTGAAGAAGCACGGCGCAGTACCCAGATCAGCCTGGTGGCCAGCGTGGCCAACGCCTACCTGACCTGGCAGGCCGACAAGGAACTGCTCAAGCTGACCCAGGACACCTTGGGCGCCTTCGAGGAGAGCTACCGGTTGACCTCGCGCAGCAACGAAGTCGGCGTGGCCTCGGCCCTCGACCTCAGCCAGTCGCGTACCTCGGTGGAAAACGCGCGCGTGCAGCTTGCCCGCTATACGCGCCAGGTAGCCCAGGACGAAAACAGCCTGACCTTGCTGCTGGGTACCGGCCTGCCGGCCAATCTGGCCAGCAAGCCGCTGTCGGATGACCTGCTCAGCGAAGTGCCGGCCGGCTTGCCGTCGGACCTGCTGCAACGGCGTCCCGATATCGTGCAGGCCGAGTACAACCTCAAGGCCGCCAACGCCAATATCGGCGCAGCCCGGGCAGCGTTCTTCCCGAGCATCAGCCTGACCGCCAGCGCCGGTACCGCCAGCCCCAACCTGGGCGGCCTGTTCAAAGGCGGTTCGGGCACCTGGTCGTTTGCCCCGCAGATCAACATCCCGATCTTCAACGCCGGTAGCCTGCGCGCAAGCCTGGACTACTCGAAGATCCAGAAAGAGATCAACGTGGCCAACTACGAGAAAGCCATCCAGACCGGCTTCCAGGAAGTCTCCGACGGCCTCGCCGCACGTGCGACCTACAAGCAGCAACTGGACGCCCAACGTGGTTTCGTCGCGGCCAACCAGGATTACTACCGCCTGGCCGAGCGTCGCTACCGCATTGGTGTCGACAGCAACCTGACGTTCCTCGATGCACAGCGCCAACTGTTCAGTGCCCAGCAATCGCTGATCACCGACCGCCTGGCGCAGCTGACCAGCGAGGTCAACCTGTACAAGGCCCTCGGCGGTGGCTGGAACGAGCAGACGGCGAAGAACGAGCCGTTGAAAGAAGAAGCGCCGAAGATGAAGCTGTTCTGATCTGCGCGACGTAAACGAAGCCCACCTTTTGGTGGGCTTTTTATTTTGCATGCCTTCAACAGCTTTCGTTCGATCATCGCACACAACCCGCTCTCCCCCACTTTCAACGCTCCCATAGCGCCAAGCACCATGGCCGCCACCTGCACAACCCCAATAACAACAGGTCCAACGCCATGAGCATTTTCCACCCGCGCCAGCTGTTGCTGGCCACCGCTGTCGCCAGCCTTGCCCTCCCCGTGGTCGCCGAAGAACACGGCTTTCTCGAAGACGCCAGCGCCAACCTCAACCTGCGCAATTTCTTCTTCAACCGCAATTACACCAACCCGACCAAAAGCCAGGGCGGCGCGCAGGAGTGGACGCAGAGTTTCATCCTCGACGCCAAGTCCGGCTTTACCCAGGGCACCGTGGGTTTCGGCCTGGACGTGCTGGGCTTGTACTCACAAAAGCTCGACGGTGGACGCGGCACCGGCGGCACCCAACTGTTGCCGCTGGATCACGATGGCCGCCCGGCCGATAACTTCGGACGCCTCGGCGTAGCGTTCAAGACGCGCATTTCGAAGACCGAAGTGAAGGTCGGCGAATGGATGCCGGTACTGCCGATCCTGCGGGCCGACGACGGCCGCTCGCTGCCGCAGACCCTGCGCGGCGGGCAGATCACTTCCAAAGAGATCGACGGCCTGACGCTGTATGGCGGCCAGTTCCGCGCCAACAGCCCGCGTGACGACAGCAGCATGAGCGACATGTCCATGACCGGCAAAGCGGCGTTCACCTCCGACCGTTTCAACTTCCAAGGCGCGGAATACGCGTTCAATGACAAACGCACCCAGGTCGGCCTGTGGAACGCCCAGCTCAAGGACATCTACCGCCAGCAATTCGTCAACCTGATCCACAGCCAACCCGTGGGCGACTGGACCCTGGGCGCCAACCTTGGCTTTTTCTATGGCAAGGACGATGGCAGCGCCCGCGCCGGCAGCCTGGACAACAAGACCTGGTCCGGCCTGTTTTCCGCGCGCTACGGCGGCAACACTTTCTACGTCGGCCTGCAAAAACTCACCGGCAACAATGCCTGGATGCGCGTCAACGGCACCAGCGGCGGCACCCTGGCCAACGACAGCTACAATTCCAGCTACGACAACGCCCAGGAGAAATCCTGGCAAGTGCGCCACGACTACAATTTCGCCGCCCTCGGCATCCCGGGCCTGACCTTGATGAACCGCTACATCAGCGGCAGCAACGTGCACACCGGCACGATCACCGACGGCAAGGAGTGGGGGCGTGAAAGCGAAGTGGGCTACACCGTGCAGAGTGGAAGCCTGAAAAACCTCAACGTGCGCTGGCGCAATTCCACGATGCGCAGGGACTACAGCAACAACGAGTTCGATGAAAACCGGTTGATCGTCAGTTACCCGATCAGCCTGCTGTAAACCGGCGTCACACTTACTGTATGGTGCGCGCCTGCCGCTGCTGAACCACCCAGCAGCGGCCTTATTCGAGCCCGCGTCCACCATGAAAGCCTTCGCCTTAGCGACTGCCCTGCTAGCCCTGGCCTTGAGCCTCAACGGCTGCATCAGCGCACCTATTGCCCTGACGCCGCAGACCGCGCAGCGTTTGCAGGCCCAGGCGCCGATCCGATTTCTGCTGACCTTCGATGACGGCCCCAGCGCCTCGGGCTATAACAACCCGAGCCGTTCGGTAATCGCGGACCTGGCGAAAAACCCGGTGTTGCCGGACATCAAGGCGGTGTTCTTCCTGCAGACCGAAGCCTCGCGCTCGGGGGGCAACCCGCGTGGTCACAAGACCATGGAGCGTGAGTATGCCGCCGGGCATATCCTGGCATTCCACACGGCTACCGCGTTTCATACCAACCATCGCTGGCTCAATGATGCCGAATTGGAAAGCACCCTCACCCAGGGTTCGGCAGATATCGCCGCCATCACGGGAACCCCGCCCCGGCTGGTTCGCCCGCCCTTCTGGAACTACGACAAACGCACCTTCGCGGCCTACCAGCGCCACCACCTGCAGGTGTTGCTGACCGACTTGAGTGCCAACGACGGCAAGATCTGGGGGTTCAATGGCAGCCCGCGTCGCCGCGCCAACCTGTACCGGCAACTGTCAGTGGTACGCGAACGTATTGCCTTGGGCGAACTGCCCACGGTGGACGGGGTGATCCCCGTAGTGGTGACCTTCCACGACATCAACCGCTACACCGCACGGCATATGCAGGAGTATCTGCAGATCCTGCTGGACAGTGCCAGGATCAACGGCATGAAAACCGCCGCCGAACCCTTCTACACCGACCATGCCACCCTGGAGCGCGCCGCGCTGGCACGCACGGTCAAGGATGTGAATGAGCCGGTGCATCTGCCTGGGGTATGGAATTGGGTGTGGGATGCCGACTCCCACTGATCACTGCCGAGACTCAACCCCCAACTCATCCCACACCGACTCCGCCAGGTGGAACGTCGCGTTCGCCGCCGGAATGCCGCAGTAGATCGCGCTCTGCATCAGCACCTCCTTGATCTCGGCACGGGTCACGCCGTTGCTGGCGGCGGCGCGCAAGTGCAGTTTCAGCTCTTCGCTGCGGTTCATGCCGATCAACATGGCGATGGTGATCAGGCTGCGGGTGTGCCGTGGCAACCCGGGTCGGGTCCAGATATCGCCCCAGGCATGACGGGTGATCATCTCCTGGAA
The DNA here is from genome assembly GCF_022836895.1 of Pseudomonas palleroniana. Lineage (NCBI taxonomy): Bacteria > Pseudomonadati > Pseudomonadota > Gammaproteobacteria > Pseudomonadales > Pseudomonadaceae > Pseudomonas > Pseudomonas palleroniana. Next base: position 5,181,990 of record NZ_CP092411.1, read on the forward strand.
CTCGCTGTTGAACTCGGTCAGGGCATTGAGGCTGCGATCGACGTGGGCATCGCCCAGTACCTCACGGCGTACCTGCAGGCCATCGGCGTAACGTTGTTTCTCGTCCACAAAAAATTCCTCACTTGTAGTGAGCGGGCTTGCCCTAATGCCAGTCAGTTAAGGTTTAACGCTGTCACTGTGGGAGGGGGCTTGCTCCCGATAGCGGTGGGTCAGTCGATAAACTGCTGACTGGCATACCCTCATCGGGAGCAAGCCCCCTCCCACAAGTTATTCATCGTCCGTTCTATCGCTTAACTGACTAGCATTAGGACAAGCCCGCTCACTACATTAATGGGCCAGTAGAAAGTCCAGGACGCGGTCGCTGAACGCCGTGCCGGCTTGAACGTTGGACAGGTGCGCCGCGTAAAACTCGGCGTACTCGGCGCCCTTCACATGGTTCTGAATAAAGTGCCCGCCGGCCGGTGGCGTCACGGCATCTTCAGTGCCGGCAATCACCAGGGTCGGGACGTTGATCGAGGCCAATTGCTCACGAAAATCGGCATCGCGCACCGCCGCGCAGTTCGCCGCATAACCCTCGGGCGAAGTCGCCGCGAGCATATCGGTGATCAGCTTGGCCTGATGCGGGTTGGCCGCGGCGAAATCCGCCGTGAACCAGCGCGCAATGGACGCATCGCGCAAGGCCACCATCGCCGCCGCGCCGTCGCGCAGGACCATTTCTATGCGTGGGTTCCAGACCTCGGGCGTGCCGATCTTGGCGGCGGTGTTGCACACCACCAGGCGGCGCAGGCGTTCACCGGCGTGAATGCCCAGCCATTGGCCAATCAACCCGCCCATGGACAGGCCACAAAAATGCGCACGCTGGATATCCAGCGCATCAAGCAACGCGATCACATCATGGCCGAGTTGCTCGATGCTGTACGGCCCCGGCGTCACCAGGGACTGGCCGTGGCCGCGGGTGTCGAAACGCAACACGCGAAAATGCCGGGCAAAGGCCGGGATCTGGAGGTCCCACATATGCAGGTCGGTGCCCAGGGAGTTGGACAGCACCAACACCGGCGCGGCGGCCGGTCCGTCCAGTTGGTAATGCAGTTCGCCCTCGGCGAGTTGTACGAAAGCCACAGCGTTCTCCTCAGGCGGTCAATGCAAAATGGTCGGCCACTGCGCGGGTCACCCAGGTTTGCGCCTGGCCCAGGTAGTGGGCCGGGTCAAGCAGCCGGTCCAGCTCAGTTGCCGACAACTCGGCCGTGATGCGCGGCTCGTCCGCCAGCACGGCGCGCAGATGGCGCCCTTCGGCAACGGCCCGTTTGCAGCAGTGTTCAAGCAAATGATGCGCGGTCTCACGGCCCAGGCGCTGGGCCAGCACGATGCTGACCGCTTCGGCCAACACCAGGCCTTGGGTCAGGTCGAGGTTGTGCGCCATGCGCTGCGCATCGACCTCAAGCCCCTCGCTCACCTGCAACGCCTGCTTCAAGGCGCCGGACACCAGGCGACAGATCTCCGGCAAGGTTTCCCATTCGGCGTGCCATAGGCCCAGGCTGCGCTCATGCTCCTGGGGCATGGCACTGAACATCGTTGCGACCAGGCCGGGCACGCGCGTGGCGGCGCTGATCAATACGGCGGCGCCCACGGGGTTGCGCTTGTGGGGCATGGTCGATGAACCGCCCTTGCCTGGCGCCGAGGGCTCGAATACTTCCGCCGCTTCGGTCTGCATCAGCAGGCTGACATCGCGTCCCAGTTTGCCGAGGCTGCCGGCGATCAGGCCAAGGCTGGCGGCGAACTCCACCAAGCGATCACGCTGGGTATGCCAGGGTTGCTCGGGCAAGCTCAACTGCAACTCGTCCGCCAGCGCCTCGGCCACCGGCATGGCCTGTTCGCCCAGCGCCGCGAGCGTGCCGGAAGCACCGCCAAACTGCAGCACCAGCAGGCGCGGCTTCAGTTCGGCAAGACGCTGGCGGCAGCGTGTCACCGCCCCCAGCCATCCGGCGATTTTCATACCCAGCGTCACCGGCGTCGCGTGCTGCAACCAAGTGCGCCCGGCCAGAGGGGTGCTCGCATAACGCTGCGCTTGAGCAGCCAGAACGCCACCCAACTGCGCCAAGTCCGTTTCGATCAACGCCACAGCGCGCCGCAGTTGCAGCACCAGGCCGGTGTCCATCACATCCTGGCTGGTGGCGCCCAGGTGCACATAGCGTTCGGCGCCGGCGTCTTCAGCGGCAATCAACTTGCCCAGCGCCTTGACCAATGGAATCGCCGAATTGCCCGCCGTGGCAATCGCCGCGCCGAGCGCATCGACGTCGTACAGCGATGCCAGGCAGGCCTGGGCAATCGGCGCCACGGCGGCCTGTGGAATCAGCCCGACCCGGGCCTCGGCCCGGGCCAGCGCCGCTTCGAAATCCAGCATGCCCTGCAGGCGTCCCTGGTCGCAGAACACCTCGGCCATGCTGTCAGCAGTGAAGTAAGCGTCGAACAGTTGATTGCTCGTGCGCAGTGTCATAACTCATCCCTAGAGATCGTGGTGCAGATACGCCGCCTGTTTCGGCAGGCGCAAGCTGAACAGGAAAGCGATTGCCATCATCGCCGTGACGTACCAATAGAAGCTGTTTTCCAGGCCGATGGATTTGAGGCTCAGCGCGACGAACTCCGCAGAGCCGCCAAAGATCGCGTTGGCCACCGCGTAGGCCAGGCCCACGCCCAAGGCACGCACCTGGGGCGGGAACATCTCCGCTTTGACCAGGCCGCTGATGGAGGTGTAGAAGCTCACGATCGCCAAGGCCAGGGTGATCAGCACGAATGCCAGGAACGGGCTGCTGACGGTTTTCAAAGTGAGCAGGATCGGCACGGTAAACAGGGTGCCAAGGCCGGCGAACCAGAGCATCGAGTTACGTCGGCCGATCTTGTCCGCCAACATGCCGAATACCGGCTGCATGCACATATACAAAAACAGCGCACCGGTCATGATGTAGCTCGACGTCTTGGCATGCATGCCGACGGTGTTTACCAGGTACTTCTGCATGTAAGTGGTGAAGGTATAGAAAATCAGTGAGCCGCCGGCGGTGTAGCCCAGCACCGTGATAAACGCGGCTTTGTGGTCGCGGAACAACGCGGCAATGCTGCCGGCGTCTTTGTCTTCGCGCATTTCCTTGCTGGTGGTTTCTTTCAACGAGCGGCGCAGCAGCAGCGAAATCACCGCCGCGACGGCGCCGATCACGAATGGAATCCGCCAACCCCAGGCCCGCAGTTCTTCTTCAGTGAGGATCTGTTGCAGGATCACCACCACCAGCACGGCCAGCAGTTGCCCGCCGATCAGCGTCACATACTGGAAAGAGGCAAAGAAACCCCGTTGGCCCTTGAGCGCCACTTCACTCATGTAGGTCGCGGTGGTGCCGTACTCGCCGCCCACGGACAGCCCCTGGAACAAGCGCGCCACCAGCAGCAGGATCGGCGCCCAGACGCCAATGGCGTTATAGGTCGGCAAAAAGGCGATGACCAGGGAGCCGGCGCACATCATCAACACCGAGATCATCATCGAGTTTTTACGGCCGTGCTTATCGGCTACCCGACCGAACAGCCAGCCACCAATGGGCCGCATCAGGAACCCGGCGGCGAACACACCGGCGGTGTTGACCAGTTGAACCGTGGGGTTGTCCGACGGAAAAAACGCCGGCGCAAAGTAAATGGCGCAGAAGGCATAGACATAGAAGTCGAACCATTCGACAAGGTTGCCGGAGGAAGCACCGACAATCGCAAAAATCCGTTTGCTGCGTTCTTCTCCGGTGTAGTGACTCGTTGTTGTTGTCATGTTTTTTTACTCAGTGGGAACGGTTATAGCCTAGACATACTTTGCAACAACCATGTTCCGCAAGCAGACTTTTGGAGAAGTAATGCCCGAACCGGCTTCATCCGGAGCAAGCCTCCTCCCACATTTGCAGGTATTCACACATCAAAATGTGGGAGCGGGCTTGCTCGCGAATGGCCTCAAGCCAACTCAATAATCGAAGAACACCGTTTCCTTGTCTGTGCCCTGCAAAATCACATTCCACTGATAGACACCACCGGCATCCTGCCGGGCAATCAAGGTGCTACGACGCTCAGCCGGCACACAGGCCAGCAACGGGTCGTCCCCGTTCAGCGCCTCGCCATCAAAATAAATCCGCGTGAGCAAGTGCTTCACCAACCCACGGGCAAACACCAGGACCACCAGGTGCGGCGCCTGGGTCGTGCCGTTCAGCCCCGGCACTGCACCCGGCTTGATGGTGGTAAAGCGGAAACGCCCTTCGGCATCCACCGGCACCCGGCCGAAACCTTCGAAGTTCGGGTCGACGGCCTTGTCCTGCTCATCTTCCGGGTGGTCATATTTACCGGCAGCATTGGCTTGCCACACTTCAAGCATGGCGTCGTTGACGACATTACCCTTGCCATCCACCACCTGCCCACTGATCGCCACACGTTCGCCGAGGGTGGCCGGCACGGTCAGGTCTTCACGGTTCAGCCAGGTCAGGCCAATGTGGTAATACGGCCCGACGGTGTGGGACGTAGTCGCGTTGAGTGTCATCTCATTTCTCCATCGGCGTGGCGTCGCGGCCGCGCAAGACGATGTCCCAGCGATAGCCGAGGGCATAGGAAGGAATGGTTTTTTCCAGGTCGAAACGGGCGATCAGGCGCTGCTTGGCCGAGGTGTCCGGTACGCAGTTGTAGATCGGGTCATATTCGAGCAATGGGTCGCCGGGGAAATACATCTGCGTGACCAGCCGCGTCAGCACGCTCGGGCCGAACAGCGAGAAGTGGATATGCGCCGGCCGCCACGCGTTGTGGTGGTTGCCCCACGGGTAGGCGCCGGGCTTGATGGTCTGGAACTGATACCAGCCGTCGGCGTCGGTGACGGTGCGGCCGGTTCCGGTGAAATTCGGGTCCAGCGGCGCGTCGTGCAGGTCGTTCTTGTGGTTGTAGCGCCCGGCGGCGTTGGCCTGCCAGATCTCCACAAGAATACCGGGCACCGGCGAGCCGTTTTCGTCCAGCACACGGCCATGAATGATGATGCGTTCGCCCTGGGGGTCGCCTTCATGCTGTGCGGTGAGGTCGTTGTCCTTCGGGTTGACCCGCTCGGCACCGATGGTCGGGCCGGTAATTTCCGACAACGAATGGGGCAGGAACACCAACGGCTTGGACGGCGAACGCAGGTTCGTCGACTGGTAGGCCGGGTGCAGGTAATCCGGTTGAGTACCCGCTTGCGGGCGCCGGTATCCGGGCTTGTCACTCATGGAGCAATCCTCTCTTATTTAGATGCGTTCAATCGCCAGGGCCAAGCCCTGGCCGACGCCCACACACATGGTCGCCAGGCCTTTGCGCCTACCGGTCTTTTCAAGCTGATGCAGTGCGGTCAGCACCAAACGCGCACCACTCATGCCCAGCGGGTGGCCCAGGGCAATGGCGCCGCCGTTCGGGTTGACCTGCGGCGCGTCGTCGGCCAGACCCAACTCGCGCAGCACCGCCAAACCCTGGCTGGCGAAGGCTTCATTGAGCTCGATCACATCAAAATCGGTGACCGCCAGGCCCAGCCGCTCCACCAGTTTGCGTACTGCCGGCACCGGTCCAATCCCCATCACACGCGGTGCGACACCGGCGCTGGCCATGCCCAGTACCCGTGCACGGGCGGTCAAACCGTGTTTCTTTACGGCTTCGGCGCAAGCGAGGATCAGCGCTGCCGCACCATCGTTCACACCCGAGGCATTGCCGGCGGTGACAGTCTTGTCGGGGCCGTTGACCGGCTTGAGTTTGCTCAGGGCTTCCAGGGTGGTGTCAGCCCGTGGATGTTCATCTTGCTCGACGACGGTCTCGCCTTTCTTATGGGCAACGCGTACCGGCACGATTTCCTCGGCGAAGAACCCGGCGGCTTGTGCGGCAGCAGTCCGTTGCTGGCTGCGCAGGGCGAAGGCATCCTGGTCGGCGCGGGACACCTTGTAGTCGTCGGCGACGTTATCGGCGGTCTGCGGCATGGCATCCACACCGTACTGCGCTTTCATCAACGGGTTGATAAAGCGCCAGCCGATGGTGGTGTCTTCCAGTTTCATGTTGCGCGAAAACGCCGCGTCAGCCTTCCCCATCACGAACGGTGCACGGGACATCGACTCAACGCCACCGGCGATTGCCAACTCCATTTCGCCACTGGCGATGGCGCGGAAAGCGGTGCCGATTGCATCCATGCCCGAGGCGCACAGGCGATTGAGGGTCACACCGGGAACGCTTGCAGGCAGGCCCGCCAGCAACAGCGCCATACGGGCGACGTTGCGGTTGTCTTCACCGGCCTGGTTGGCGCAGCCGAGGAACACTTCATCCACAGCATTCCAGTCCACCGATGGGTTGCGCTCGATCAAGGCCTTGATCGGCAGCGCCGCCAAGTCATCGGCACGCACGGTGGACAGGCCACCGCCAAAACGGCCAATGGGCGTACGAATAGCGTCACAGATAAACACATCGCGCATCAGGCTTCTCCGGGGGCTTGGCCATGGGCGGCGGCAGTACGGGCTTCAAGGTCACGCAGAGCGGTCAGCTCCAGATCGGTCGGTTCGGCCGTGGTGTCGACCTGCTCGGCAAAACGGACGGCCCAACCGGTAGCGGCGATGACTTGCTCACGGGTCACCCCAGGGTGCAGCGCGGTGACCACGAACTCATGGGTGCCCTCTTCCGGCTCCATGATGCACAGGTCAGTAATAATGCCTACCGGCCCCGCGCCCGGCAGGCCCAGGCGTTTACGCGAGTCACCGCCTTCGCCATGACCGACCGAAGTGATGAAGTCCAACTTGTCGACAAACGAACGCGCCGACTGCTTGAGGATGATCAACACGCTCTTGGCGGAACCGGCGATCTCCGGCGCACCGCCGGCACCGGGCAGGCGCACTTTAGGCTGGTGGTAGTCACCGACCACGGTCGTGTTGATGTTGCCGAAGCGGTCGACCTGGGCGGCGCCGAGAAAGCCGACGTCAATGCGCCCGCCTTGCAGCCAGTAACGGAAGATCTCACCGGTCGGGACCACGGTGTCGGCGGTTTCCGCCAGCTCGCCGTCACCGATGGACAGCGGCAATACCGATGGCTTGGCGCCAATCGGGCCGGATTCGTAGATCAGCACCACATCCGGCGACGAGGTCAGTCGCGCCAGGTTGGCGGCCTTGGACGGCAGGCCGATGCCAACGAAGCATACGGAGCCGTTCTTGAGGCGGCGCGCAGCGGCGACGGTCATCATTTCATTGGTCGAGTAAGCCATTACTTGGCCTCCTGCGCGGTGGCCAGCTTGGCCTGGAATTCAGTGAAGTCGGCGGTACCGCGGATGTATTCATCAATCCATGCGGTAAAGGTCCCACGGTCACGGGCGATTGGGTCCCACGCTTGGTAGAAGCGGTTATCACGCTCGTTGTAGCCATGAGCGTAGGACGGGTGCGCACCACCGGGTACATGGCACACCGCAGTCAGGGCCCAGGTCGGCAGGACGCAGCTGTTCATCGGCGCACTCAGGTCATCGACGATTTCTTCGACGGTGACGATGCAGCGCTTGGCTGCCAGTGCCGCTTCCTTCTGCACCCCCAAAATCCCCCACAGCAGCACGTTGCCCTTGCGGTCGGCCTTTTGCGCATGGATCACGGTGACGTCCGGACGCACCGACGGCACCGCCGCCAGCACTTCGCCGGTGAACGGGCAAGTCACGGACTTGATCAGCGGGTTGACCTTGGGCAGGTCGGAACCTGCGTAGGCGCGCAGCACCGCGAACGGCAGGCCGGATGCGCCGGCGACGTAGGCATTGGCCAGGTCGGCGTGACTGTGTTCTTCAATTTCCAACGGTTGTGGCCATTGCTTCTCGACAGCGTCGCGCAGCCGGTGCAGGGAGCCCACGCCCGGGTTGCCGCCCCAGGAGAAAATCAGCTTGCGGGCGCAACCGGCACCGATCAACTGGTCGTAGATCAGGTCAGGCGTCATACGCACCAGCGTCAGGTCTTTCTTGCCCTGACGAATGATTTCATGACCCGCTGCCGTAGGGATCAGATGGGTGAAGCCTTCCAGAGCGACGGTGTCGCCGTCGTTCACAAATTGCTTCACCGCGTCACGCAGCGCGAGAATTTCAGCCATGGGGTTGGAGCTCCCGATATGGATCGAAAAAGGCGCTGAGGTGGCGCCGAAGTGCTTGAAGATTAAGCCGGGAAAATCGCCCAAACAATCCGATAATCGACTCAGCGTTCGATTATCGAACCGATTGTTGCCTAGCTAATCGTTTGCCAATCGCAGGCAAAGTGGCAGGGGCTCAAGTCGCGTCGGCGTGGCTGACCATGCCTTTGATCACGACAGCCGTGGTGGCCAACGCCGCCGGAATCACCAGGGCGGTCAGTACCTGCTCGAAGTTCCAGCCCAGGCCGAGCAAGGTGGCGCCCATCCATGCGCCAAGGATGGCGCCGAAGCGGCCGATGCCGAGCATCCACGACACGCCGGTGGCGCGGCCCTGGGTCGGGTAGAAACGTGCGGCCAGTGACGGCATCGCCGATTGCGCACCGTTGACGCACATCCCGGCGATCAGCACCAAGGTCGCCAGCAGGGTGATATTGCCCAGACTCTGCCCCACTGCGTAGGCAAACACCCCGGCCAACAGATAGAACGTACCGATGACCTTGTGCGGATTGAACCGGTCCATCGCCCAGCCCACACCGACCGCGCTCAGTACGCCGCCAAACTGGAACAACGCGCCGATAAACGCGGCTTGCTCCATGCTGGCGCCGCTGTCACGCATCAGGGTCGGCAGCCAACTGGTCAGCAGGTAAACAATCACCAGCCCCATGAAGTAAGTCAGCCACAGCAGCAACGTGCCGGCGCTGTAGGTGCCGGAGAAAATCACCGCGAACACGTTGCGCGCCTTGACGGTTTTCTGCTCGGGCACACTGAAGCTGGTGGCTTGGGCAACCAGGTCGGGCGCGATGGGTGACAAGGTTTTGCGCACCTTGTCGCTACCGCGATTGCGCACCACCAGATAGCGCGCCGATTCCGGCAGCCATACCCACAGCACCAGCGCCAGGATCAACGGCAGGATACCGCCAATCAGCAGCAGGCTGTGCCAGCCGAAGGCCGGAATCAGCTTGGCCGAAATAAACCCGCCCCCTGCCATGCCCAGGTTGAAGCCACAGAACATACTGGTGACCAGCAACGATTTGTGACGCTCCGGGGTGTATTCGGACAGCAGCGTGGTGGCATTCGGCATGCCCGCCCCCAGGCCCAGCCCGGTGAGGAAGCGCAACACCAGCAACTGATCGACGCTGGTGCTGTAGGCCGAGGCCAGGCTGAATGCGCCAAACACCAGCACCGCGCCCACCAGCACCACTTTGCGCCCGAAGCGGTCGGCCAACGGACCGGAGCCCAGCGCGCCGAAGACCATGCCGATCAACGCGGCACTCATCACCGGGCCAAGGCTGGCGCGGTCGATGCCCCAGTCCTGGGACAGCGCAGGCGCGATAAAGCCCATGGCGGCGGTGTCGAGGCCATCGAGGAAGACAATCAGAAAACACAGGATCACCACGCGCCACTGATAGCGAGACAATGGCTGGGCATTGATAAAGGACTGTACGTCCAGGTTGGTGCCGACAGAAGGCTGATTCATTATTGTTATTTCCACACCGATGGGCGGGCCGACGACCTGAGGCCGTGATTATTATTGGGGGCAGCGATAGCGCTGCCGCACATTAATAAGCCTGGGGAAACACCGTCAATTGATCAGGCCGGGATCTGTGCGGTCACCGAACACTTAGGCAAACAACTGCGTGCTCAGCTCGCGGCTGGCGCTGAGCATGCTCGGCAAGAAGCGCTGCTCCAACTCGTTGCGACTGACCCGCCCGGCGTGGGTGCTCACATTCAGCGCGGCCAGCACCTGGCCCGAGGCGTCATACACCGGCACGGCAATCGAACGCAGCCCCTGTTCCAGCTCCTGATCGACGATGCACCAGCCCTGCTGACGTACTTGTTGCAGGCATTCGAGCAAGGCTTGCGGCGTGGTCAGGGTGCGGCTGGTCTTGGTTTGCAGGTCGGCGTGGTCAAGGTAGTCCTTGAGCGAGGAATCATCCAGCGCCGCCAGCAGAATGCGGCCCATGGAAGTGCAATACGCCGGCAGGCGCCCCCCCACCGACAGGTCCACGGAAATCAGGCGCTGGGTGGTGGCCGAACGGGCGATATAAAGAATGTCGTCGCCCTCCAGCGTCGCCATGTTGCACGCTTCGTGGAGCTGCTCGCTCATACGGTCCAGATAGGGCTGGGCCGACACCGCCAGAGGCGTGGAGGACAAATAGGCATGGCCCAGGGTCAAGACTTTGGGCAGCAGCGAATAGGTACGCCCATCCGTGGTGGCGTAGCCGAGTTTGATCAAGGTATGCAGGCAACGGCGCACGGCGGCGCGGGGGATTTCGGTACGGTGACTGATCTGGGCGATCGTCAGGTGGCGCTTGCGCTCCTGGAACGCCTGCACCACGGCCAAGCCTCGCGCCAGGGATGTCATGAAATCCGGATCCCCCGTAAACGCCTGGATACGCTTGGCCGGTGAAGCCACGATCGGCGGCGCGACGGATGCGAAGGAATTGCGCAATTGATCGTTCATTTCGGGGCCCTTTATCTTATTTTCAATCGCCGGGAGGGTTGGCAGCGATTAGCTATTACCAGTCGCACAGACCGATGCACAAGGTCGCCAAGGCAACATTGGGCGATTATCGGACAACCATCCGATAATCGCAATTTGCCGGGTACATCAAGTCTTAACACTGCACAATGAACATGAAAGAAGCGTACTGCGTCGATATTGAGATGAGGGCAGACTTTATGACGCGGGATATCGAAAATTGAGACGCAAAACTTGTAACAACCCCCTCACACGGCGTTGAGTTTTTTTAACTTCATGATGATAGTGTTATTCGTGTGCGCCGCTATAATGCAGCGTGTACAGAGGTCAGCCCGGTAACGCTGTCGGGATTGGAGCTCATCAGGCGCAGCGGGTTGTAGGCCGCGCCGGTAATAAAAACAAATAGTCGGTTTAGAGATAACGTTCCCTGGCCTTTGCTTCAAACTTGAACGGTTGCACTGTTCATACTTGGCATAGCCCCGGGACGACTCTCACGCACCGCGTTGCACAACACATACACTCAACTCAATTAGGTAACACTGTGACGAAAGACGAACTGCGCGCGGAACTTGAGCGCCAGGAACAACGTTACAAGGACGTTTACGGCGGGGAAGTCACCACCTACGCCGCCCAACCTGAGCCGGAACGCAAGCCATGGCGCAAACGAGCCAGCCTGCTGGACCAGGCATTCGCCCAGGAAATTCAAAAGATCGAACAGGAGCTCAAAGCCGAAGAGCCATAAGCACTTCGATATGAGCATTGCGGTTTTTGCTGTCTCCGCCGGTCCACCAACGGCGGAGAGCACCTCCCTGTTCCAAACGGTCAGCTTCCTGCTGCTGCCAACGAAATTTCATACAAATGTTTCAAACAGGATGTTTGCCGGTAAAAACCCGTCTCGATCGCCCCGAACTTTATAAATCAAAGACTTGCCAAGCCCCCGAAAACCCTGGGATGAGCGCCCTGCCCGCGTTTTTTTTCAGAGAAGATTGTTACCGATGAGCAGCTAATGCATCGATTACTGAGGTTTTCTGGCATAATCGCGCCCCCTTACGACCGGGTCAGAAAACCTTCATGATCGATTTATTCAGCGGACTGGATGCTTGGGTTCTAGTGAGCCTGTTGCTCGCCCTGGCCTTTGTCCTCGCCTTCGAGTTCATCAATGGCTTTCATGACACCGCTAACGCGGTGGCCACAGTCATCTATACCAAAGCCATGCCGCCACACCTGGCCGTGTTCTTCTCCGGGGTATTCAATTTCCTCGGCGTGTTGCTCGGCGGTGTCGGCGTCGCCTACGCCATCGTGCATTTGCTGCCGGTGGAATTGCTGATCAATGTGAATACCGGCCATGGTTTGGCAATGGTCTTCTCGCTATTGGCCGCGGCAATCACCTGGAACCTGGGCACCTGGTACTTCGGTATCCCCGCCTCCAGCTCCCACACCCTGATCGGCTCGATCCTCGGCGTCGGCCTGGCCAATGCCCTGATCAACGACATCCCCCTGGCTGACGGTGTGAACTGGCAGAAGGCAGTGGATATCGGTGCCTCGCTGGTGTTCTCGCCGATGGCCGGTTTCCTGGTCGCAGCCCTGGTGCTGATCGGCCTGAAATGGTGGCGCCCGCTGTCGAAGATGCACAAGACCCCGGACCAGCGCCGCAAACTCGATGACAAGAAGCATCCGCCGTTCTGGAACCGCCTGGTCCTGGTGATTTCGGCCATGGCCGTAAGCTTCGTGCACGGCTCCAACGACGGTCAGAAAGGTATCGGCCTGATCATGCTGGTGCTGATCGGTATCGTGCCGGCCCAGTTCGTACTCGACCTGGGCAGCACCACCTACCAGATCGAACGCACTCGCGACGCGACCGTGCATCTGAGCCAGTTCTACCAGCGCAACAACGCCACGCTCGGCGAGTTCCTCGCACTGGGCAAAGGCGTGAAGGACGATCTGCCGGGCAAGTTCCAATGCAATCCGCAACAGACCGAGCCGACCATCAACGCCCTGATGGAAACCCTCAAAGGCGTCTCCGACTACCATTCGCTGACCGCCGAGCACCGTATCGAAGTACGCCGTTACCTGCTGTGCCTGGACGATACCGCGAAGAAAGTCGGCAAGCTGCCGGGCCTGGATGCGCGTGAGAAGTCCGACCTGGACAAACTGCGCAAAGACCTGACCGCCACCACCGAATATGCCCCGTTCTGGGTGATCCTGGCCGTTGCACTGGCCTTGGGCCTGGGCACCATGGTCGGTTGGAAGCGCGTGGTGTTGACCATCGGCGAGAAGATCGGCAAACAGGGCATGACCTATGCCCAGGGCATGTCGGCGCAAATCACCACGGCGAGTATGATCGGCCTGGCCAACATCTTCAGCCTGCCGGTTTCGACGACCCACGTATTGTCGTCGGGCGTAGCCGGGACCATGGTGGCCAACAAGAGTGGGCTGCAAGGTGGCACGGTGAAAACGATTCTGATGGCTTGGGTATTGACCCTGCCGGCGACCGTGGCCTTGTCGGCCGGGTTGTTCTGGCTGGCGTCCAAGGCGCTGGGCAGCTGATAACCCAGCGGTAGAAAAAGAAGGTGCGACCTCGCTGAGGATCGCGCCTTTTTTTATGCGCGTTCGATTGGCGACATATCTCTTTACCAAGTGAATATGTACACAAACCAACACGCAAAAAAAAGGGCGACCGAAGTCGCCCAAAATGCCTTGCGTGCCCATGTAATCCAGAAAGACTTACGGTTCTTTACGCTTGTTAGCGTCTTTCCAGATAAAAATCCCAAACCCTACAAAGAACAACACCATGAGGCTTACAGTCAGCACTCCGGCGAACACCACATTATCGAAAAACATGACCGGCCTCCTGCTCGTGCCCTGTTGCGATAGGGCTAAGTTAAAGGAGAAGGCGGAATGGAAAATTGACGGGGATCAATGTCCCACGCAACTGGGCGTAAAGGAGGGCAATAACTGACCTGCATCAATGGATGCCGGCAGTTTCAACGCTTTTTCGGATTATTCTTCGGTTTTTTCTTAACTTTCGGCTTTTTCCCAAGCAACGGCATTGCCTGTTCGAATGCCTGACGCACTTCATTGAGGCGCTTGTCATTCAGGTCATGGATACGTTTGGCACGTTCGGCATTCAGGTCGATCAGCTTGGGGTCTTCACTCATGGCTTGGCTTACGTCGTGGCGGGAATCGCTCAATAATGCGGCCTCCCTCGCGCCACGGCAAATCAACGAGCGACAAATGGCAGGTCATCGCCCAAAATCGGCATTTCCCCCTGCCCCGGAGACGTATTCAAGTGGCACTGCACAAGGATCTTCCGCCATTGCTGGCCCTGCGCGCGTTCGAGGCGGTGGCGCGCCACTTGAGCTTTATCAAGGCGGCCAACGAGTTGTCGGTGACCCAGAGTGCCCTGAGTCATCAGGTACAAAAACTTGAACAGCATCTGGGCAAACCTCTGTTTATCCGTCGTACCCGTGCGATCGACCTGACTACCGATGGCGAGCATTACTACAACGAAATACGCCCTGCCCTGGATGCCATCGCTGCGGCGACCCGCGTACAACGGGTCGCCCCGCGCCACACCGTGCTACGCATCGGCCTGCTGGCTTCTTTCGCCACCCTGTGGCTGGCCCCACGGCTGGCCGACTTTCTCACCCGCTACCCGCACATTCAGGTGGAATTGCTGCCGTCGATTCAACTGGCCAACGTCGCCGCCGCCGAGGTCGACCTGGCCATCCGCTATGGTAAGGGCGACTGGCCCGATGTGCAGGCCGTGCGCCTGATGGATGAGGCGATCTCACCCGTGTGCAGCCCCGCCTTCAAGGCCAGCCAACTGCAGAAAGGGCCGTTGTTGATGGCCACCTCCCATCGACCGTTCGAATGGACGGATTGGTCCGCGCACTATCAATTGGACCTGGCCGATCACCCGCGTGTCGTGCTGCATGACTACAATATCGTGGTCGAAGCCGCCGTGGCCGGCCAAGGCATCGCAATGGGCCGCCACCGCTTGATCGAGCGCAGGCTCCAGGACGGTAGCCTGGTCGAAGCCTTCGACTGGCCGCCCTATCGCAGCGAAATAGGCTACTGGCTGATCACCCCCCACGGCTCCACCCACGAAGCGGTCAAGTGCTTCAGCCAATGGTTGCAGGAAGCCTGCCGCCACGCATGAGCTTTTTCGATACGTCGAGTGAGATCTACGCGTTTGTCGCCCACTGCCACGCCCGACATGCTGAAGCCTCTTGAACCAGGAGGATTCACCATGAGCGACTCGATCCGCCAACACGTGCACGCCCTTGGCCTGACGCTACCGGCGGCCAGCCAACCTGCGGCCAACTACCTCAGCTACGTTATCAGCGGCAACCAACTGTGGATCTCCGGGCAGATTCCAATGCTCGAGGGCAAACCCGCCTACCTCGGCCGCCTCGGCGAATCCCTCAGCGCCGAAGAAGGCACCCAGGCGGCGCAGTTGGCGGCCTTGGGGCTGCTGGCACAACTGAGCAGCGCCCTCGACGATGATCTGTCGCGCCTGGCACGCACCCTGCGCGTCGGGGTCTTTATCGCCAGCAGCGGCGACTTCCAGCAGCAGAGCGCGGTCGCCAATGGCGCCTCGAACCTGTTGGTCAACGCCCTCGGCGACAAGGGCCGGCACGTGCGCACCGCCGTGGGCGTATCGAGCTTGCCGGCCGGCGTCGCCGTGGAGGTGGATGCGCTTTTCGAGTTGCAACCATGAGCCCGCTCGAAGTCCAACACCTGCGGGACGCAACACCGGGCTGCCGGTCGGGCATCGTGCATTTCAATCATGCTGGTGCCTCCTTGCCGAGCCAGGCGACCCTCGACGCGATCATCGACCAGTTGCAACGCGAAGCCCGCGACGGCCCCATGGAAGCCGGCGAGCATGGCACGCTGCTGGTGGAAAAAGCTCGCCAAGCGGCCGGGCAATTGCTGAATGCACCGGCTTCTTCAATAGCCTTTGCCAGCAGCGGCTCGACCGCATGGAGCATGGCATTTCAAGCCTTGGGCGCTTGGCAGCCTGGCGATCGCATTCTGGTCGGCCGGCAGGAATGGGGGGGCAACCTCGCCAGCATGGACCTGGCCGTGCAAGCGGGTGCGCGGGTGGAGGTTATCCCCTGTGATGAAAGCGGCGCAGTCTGCCCAATCGCCCTGGAGTCGATGATCGATGCAAACGTGAAGTTGATCGACCTGACCTGGCTTCCCGCCAATGGCGGTCTTATCAACCCGGCCCAGGCGATAGGCGCTGTGGCCAGGCGCCATGGCATCCCATACTTCATCGACGCAGGCCAGGCGGTCGGCCAGCTACCGGTGGACGTACAGGCGCTGCGCTGCGACGTGCTCAAATCGGCGGGCCGCAAACACCTGCGCGGGCCACGCGGCACGGCGCTGCTCTATATTCGACCCGACTTCCTTCAACGTTTGAACCCGGTTCAACGCGACGTGTTTTCAGCCCCCTGGACCGCCAAAGGCTTCGACTTGCGCAACGACGCCCGACGCTTTGAAACCAGTGAGGCGTCCTATGCCTTGTTGGCAGGGTTGGGCAATGCGCTGCAAGAGGTCAACCGACTCGGCGTGGAGCGAACCTGGGAAAGAGTCTTACAGCTCAGCAAGCGAATTCGTGAAGAGTTGCGTGAGATCCCCGGCCTTTCCCTGCACGACTCAGGCACCACCCACTCAGGTCTGATCGCCTTCAACCTCGCCGGCTGGGACGCCTTCGAGCTCAAGCAATGCCTGGGACTCAAACGCATCAATATCGGCGCCAACGGCGTGGCCTATACGCCCTTGGACATGCAGGCTCGCGGCTTGAACAGCATTGCGCGAATCTCGGTCAGCCCGCTCAACAACGATCACGACATCGAATTGCTGATAGCGGCACTGCGGGCCTTGAGCGATTAGACCTCGACGTCCACCCACAACCCCTGGCGCGGCGCATCTTCGATCAACGGGACGACTGGCACCGTGTTGTCGGCATTGAGCACATCACCTGGAATCGCCAAGTGTTGTTCAGGATCCTCGTCGGCTTCGCGCCGACGTTTTTGTTGCTCTTGCTGGCGGCGCTGTTCTTCGCGCAGCAGAAAGCCCGATTGCTCCGCATCACCCTTTTTCAGGTCGATCGTGCTCTCGTTGGAGCCTGCTTGTACGGGCACCACCGGCGGGATATCCGGCTTCTGGCGCGCCGGGTCGAGCTGCGACGTGACCGGCACAACGCTGACGGGCAGCATGGGTGGCAACATAGGCTTTATTCTCCTGATCAACAGGCTGTCGGCGGACCGCCGGGCGACTTGAACGGCCAGTCGCCAAGCTGTGACCCAGTCGACACTCGTGAGTGCCCGCCATCTGTCGATTCAACTGTTGAAGCGCCGCTCAAACAGAGTAGTTTTTGTCAGAATCCTTTGGCTGAGGGCCGTGTTCCGTTAAGATAGTCGGCTTTTTCACGGCGGGAGTCAGGCAGCATGGCGCAGCAGTATCAACCGGGGCAACGCTGGATTAGTGACAGCGAAGCAGAGCTGGGGTTAGGCACCGTTCTGGCACAGGACGGGCGCTTGTTGACCGTGCTCTATCCGGCCACTGGCGACACTCGTCAGTATGCGCTACGGAATGCGCCCCTCACTCGCGTGAGGTTCTCGCCGGGTGACACCATCACCCATTTCGAAGGCTGGAAAATGACCGTGCAGGAAGTCGACGATGCCGACGGCCTGTTGGTGTACCACGGCCTCAATGGGCAGAACGAGCAGGTCACCCTGCCGGAAACCCAACTCTCCAACTTTATCCAGTTCCGCCTGGCCAGCGACCGTCTGTTCGCCGGGCAGATCGACCCGTTGGCCTGGTTCTCGCTGCGTTACCACACCCTGGAACACACCAGCCGTCAATTGCAGTCCTCGCTGTGGGGCCTGGGTGGCGTGCGTGCGCAACCTATTGCTCACCAACTGCATATCGCCCGTGAAGTCGCTGACCGTATCGCGCCACGGGTATTGCTCGCGGATGAAGTGGGCCTGGGCAAGACCATCGAAGCCGGCCTGGTGATCCATCGCCAGCTGTTGTCGGGCCGCGCCAACCGTGTGCTGATCCTGGTGCCGGAAAACCTGCAGCACCAGTGGCTGGTAGAGATGCGCCGCCGCTTCAACCTGCAAGTGGCGTTGTTCGACGAAGAACGTTTTATCGAAAGCGATGCCGCCAACCCGTTCGAAGACACCCAGCTTGCGCTGGTCGCACTGGAATGGCTGGTGGACGACGAAAAGGCCCAGGACGCGCTGTTCGCCGCCGGCTGGGACCTGCTGGTGGTCGACGAAGCCCACCACCTGGTGTGGCATGAAGACAAGGTCAGCCCGGAGTACGCGCTGGTCGAACAGTTGGCCGAGGTTATCCCCGGCGTGCTGCTGCTCACCGCCACCCCGGAACAACTGGGCCAGGACAGCCATTTCGCACGCCTGCGCCTGCTGGACCCGAACCGCTTCCACGACTTGCAAGCCTTCCGCGCAGAAAGCGACAACTATCGCCCGGTAGCCGAAGCCGTGCAGGAGCTGCTGGACAAGGGCCGCCTTTCCCCTGGCGCGCACAAGACCATCCAGGGTTTCCTCGGCAACGAAGGCGAAGCCCTGCTCACCGCCGTCAACGATGGCGACACCGAAGCCAGTGCGCGCCTGGTGCGTGAGCTGCTCGACCGCCACGGCACCGGCCGCGTGCTGTTTCGCAACACCCGCGCCGCCGTACAAGGCTTCCCCGAGCGCAAGTTGCACGCCTACCCGCTGCCGAACCCGGACGAGTACCTGGAGCTGCCGCTGGGCGAACACGCCGAGCTGTACCCGGAAGTCAGCTTCCAGTCGCAGCCGGATATCGAGGAAGACAATCGCTGGTGGCGCTTCGACCCACGGGTCGAGTGGCTGATCGACCAGCTGAAAATGCTCAAGCGCACCAAGGTCCTGGTGATCTGCGCCCACGCCGAAACCGCCATGGACCTGGAAGACGCCCTGCGCGTGCGTTCCGGTATCCCGGCCACGGTATTCCACGAGGGCATGAACATCCTCGAACGTGACCGCGCCGCCGCTTACTTCGCCGATGAAGAGTTCGGCGCCCAAGTGCTGATCTGCTCGGAAATCGGCAGTGAAGGCCGCAACTTCCAGTTCTCCCACCACCTGGTGCTGTTCGACCTGCCGTCCCACCCCGACCTGCTGGAGCAGCGGATCGGCCGTCTGGACCGGATCGGCCAGAAACACGTGATCGAACTGCACGTGCCGTACCTGGAAACCAGCCCGCAAGAGCGCCTGTTCCAGTGGTACCACGAAGCGCTGAACGCGTTCCTCAACACCTGCCCGACCGGCAACGCCTTGCAGCATCAGTTCGGCCCGCGCCTGCTGCCGCTGCTGGAAAACGCCGATGACGGCGAGTGGCAAGCGCTGATAGACGAGGCCCGCGCCGAGCGCGAGCGCCTGGAAGAAGAGTTGCACACCGGTCGCGACCGTCTGCTGGAGCTCAACTCCGGTGGCGCGGGTGAAGGCGAGGCGCTGGTGGAGGCTATCCTTGAGCAAGACGACCAGTTCGCCCTGCCGATCTACATGGAAACCCTGTTCGACGCGTTCGGCATCGACAGCGAAGACCATTCGGAAAACGCGCTGATCCTCAAGCCCAGCGAAAAAATGCTCGACGCCAGCTTCCCCCTGGGCGACGACGAAGGCGTGACCATCACCTACGACCGTAACCAGGCGCTGTCGCGCGAAGATATGCAGTTCATCACCTGGGAGCACCCGATGGTGCAAGGCGGCATGGACCTGGTGCTGTCCGGTTCCATGGGCAACACCGCCGTGGCGCTGATCAAGAACAAGGCGCTCAAGCCCGGCACCGTATTGCTGGAACTGCTCTATGTCAGCGAAGTGGTTGCGCCACGTGCGCTGCAACTGGGCCGTTACCTGCCGCCGGCCGCCCTGCGCTGCCTGCTGGACGCCAATGGCAACGACCTGTCGAGCCGAGTGTCCTTCGTGACCCTCAACGACCAGTTGGAAAGCGTGCCGCGGGCCAGCGCCAACAAGTTCATCCAGGCCCAGCGCGACCAGTTGACGCCACGCATCAACGCAGGTGAAGAGAAGATCACCCCGCAACATGCCGAGCGCGTGGCCGAGGCCAAGCGTCGCCTGGCGGCGGATACCGAAGAAGAACTGGCACGCCTGACCGCGTTGCAAGCCGTCAACCCGACGGTGCGTGACAGCGAACTGGTTGCCCTGCGCAACCAACGCGAACAAGGCCTGGCCATGCTCGACAAGGCGGCACTGCGGTTGGAAGCGATCCGGGTGCTGGTCGCCGGTTAATCGCGGCTTGAAGCAAAAAACAAGGCCCGCGCAATGCGGGCCTTTTTTCATTCATCTTGCGCGCCTCATCGGGAGCCAGCGCCCTGTTTCAACGTGACGGTGCAGTATTAGACAGTCGCCGCCGAAGCCGGCACCTCCACCGCACTCAAGCCTTCCTTCATCCGCTTGGCATCCCGCACAAAACTGCGTGACGCCTGGAACAGAAACAGCATGGTCAAGAACAGCGCCACCGGGATCAGGTACATGGCGTCATGCAACCCCACCGCTTTATAAGCTTCGGTCATTTGCTCAGCTCCCGCCGCGTACATGGCCGAATGGGCGAAATGGTCCGACAGGCCGCCCACCACGATCGGCCCCATGCCCCCTCCCAGCAGGTACAAGCCGGCAAAGAACAACGCCATCGCCGTCGCCCGCAGACGCGGCTCGACCACATCCTGGATCGCGGTGTACACGCAGGTGTAGAAGTTATAGGCGAACAGCCAGCCGACACTGAACAGGGCTATAAACACACCGATCTCGATTCGCCCGGCATGCAAGGCCCAGGCGGTGGTCACCGTGGAAATGATCAGGCTGCACGCGGCAAACAACAGACGACCATTGGCGACCCGCTGATGGATCTTGTCGGCAATCCAGCCGCCCAAGGTCAAGCCCACCAGGCCGGTCAGGCCGACGATCACCCCGGTAGCCACGGCCGCCTCCTGCAATGGCATGAGGAAGTAGCGCTGCAGCATGGGCACCAGGAACGAATTGCAGGCATAGGTGGCAAAGTTGAAACACAGCCCGGCCAGCACCAGCCACAGGAAAGTCGGCACCGCCAGCACGCGACGGATCGGGCGGTCGACTCGCTCTTGAGAGACCTTTACGGTTTCCGCCGCGCCGCGTTCAGGTTCCTTGATATAGAACATGAATATCGCCAGGATCAGCCCCGGCACGGCGGCTATGAAGAACGGTGCGCGCCAGCTGTCAAAAGCCTTGACCATCGCGCCAATGGTGAAAAACGCCAGCACCAGGCCCAATGGCAGGCCCAGCATGAAAATGCCCATGGCCCGTGCCCGGCGGTGCGCTGGAAACAGATCGCCAATCAGCGAGTTGGCCGCCGGCGCGTAGCTGGCTTCGCCGATGCCGATCCCCATGCGCACCAGCAGGAAGCTCCAGAAACTGCCAACCATGCCATTGATCGCGGTGAGCCCGCTCCAGGCAAACAGGCCCCAGCCCATCAGTTTGCTGCGTGAACCGGTATCGGCCATACGCCCCAGCGGCAAGCCGGCAATCGCATAGACGATAGTGAAGGCCGTGCCGATGATACCGAGCTGGAAGTCGCTCAGATGCCACTCCATGCGGATCGGCTCGATGATGATCGCGGGAATGGTACGGTCAAAGAAGTTGAACAGGTTGGCCAGGAACAGCAGGAACAGAATGCGCCAGGCATTCGCCGCTTGGGTCGAGTTCTGCATGGGTCCGTCTCTTTTATTGTTATAAGAGCTGCGATGTCCGGTGCATCCTGCTCAGGTACCTGCAACATAGTCAGGCTGGCGGTGGTTGTCTGTAATGATTCGTAAAGCTGATAGGGCATGATTTCGCCCGTCGCAATGGGACTTTGCCTACACAAAATATAAGTGCGCCCCCCTCTTCCCAACGGCTACGGCCCGGATAGAATGGCGAGCCTTCCGAAACACCCTACTTCTACTTTTCTTATCGATGACGCCCATGTCCGAAGCCAGTCCGTGTCTGAATTGCGGTGCCTGCTGTTCATACTTTCGTGTGTCTTTCTTCTGGGGTGAGTGCGCTTCCTCCGGCGGTACGGTACCCGATGACCTGGTGGTACAGATCAACCCCACCCGCGTGGCGATGATCGGTACAGACCAGAAACCCGCACGCTGCTGCAGCCTCGAGGGCGAAGTGGGCAAAGAGACCCGCTGCACGATTTACGAGCAGCGCTCGAGCCCGTGCCGTGAGTTCGACGCATCGTGGAGCCAGGGTGAACACAATGTCGACTGCGACGCCGCACGTGCCGCATTCGGCCTGGCTCCACTGGAAGCACCTGTCGCGCGGGAATTGCCGATCAGCGCTTAGCATCAAACGCTATGGGCACCATGCGAAAAAAGTTCAAAGCAAAGTGCCATTATCCATGATGAATCCCGCGAAGCTTCTATACTCGCCTTCATAGGTCATCGCCTCAGGCTGTGACGTGACTCTATGACGGGGCATGCTATGGAATGGCTTGGGATGCACTTTTTCACCGAGCTTCCAGAAAAAGGGCATTTATTACTCAATTGCAGTCATAACCCCTTTCTGGTGCTGCTGGCTTACCTGGTCGCTTGCGCGGCCGGGTTCGGCACGCTGGATATGGCCGAGCGAGTCGGCCATGTGGAAGACCCCACCGCCCGTAAACACTGGCGCTGGCTGGGTGCCGGGTGCCTGGCGGGCGGCATCTGGTCGACTCACTTCATCAGCATGCTGGCTTTCCAGGCCCCAATCGCTATTCATTACGAATTGATCCTCACGTTCGTTTCGCTGGTGATCGCCCTGATCGCTTCGCTGTTCGCCATGCAAACCCTCAGTCATCCGCACCTGCGGTTCCATCAATACCTCCTGGCGTCGGCCTGGATGGGGCTCGGCATCGCGCTGATGCATTATGTCGGCATGTCGGCCATGCGTTCCCAAGCCGTGATGTACTTCGAATCGGGCTTGCTCATTACGTCGGTGGCGATCGCCATCGGCGCCAGCCTCGCTGCGCTGTTACTGTCCAGCTACCTGCGCACCGGCACCGGGGTATTTCATCAACTGCTCAAGTACGCCGCCAGCCTGGTGCTGGGCGCCGGCATTCTGAGCATGCACTTCACCGGCATGGCCGCCATGCAGATGGTCGTGCCCACGGGGGCCGACCTGTCGTTAGCGCTGGACCACAACCCGATTCAACTGGGCCTGTCGGTAGCGGTGATTACGCTACTGGTGATCGGCAGCAGCATCAGCGCGGCCTTGGCCGACAAGAAACTGCAGCAAAAGGAGCGCGACCTGCGCCGGGTCAACGCACTGCTCAGTGAACTGGACCAGGCACGTGCGTCGCTGCAACAAGTCGCACATTTCGACGCACTGACCAGCCTGCTCAACCGCCGTGGGTTCAACCAGATCTTTGCGGAGAAAGTCGCAGAAAAAACCGCCAACAAAGGCATGATGGCGATGATCTTTCTCGATATCGACCACTTCAAGCGAATCAACGACAGCCTGGGACATGACGCCGGCGACCAGTTGCTCAGAGTACTGGCCGGGCACATCAAGAGTTCCGTGCGCAGCCACGAAGATGTGGTCGCGCGCTTTGGTGGCGATGAGTTCTGCATCCTGATCAGCATCCACCACCGCGATGAAGCGCGCCACATGGCCCAACGCATCATGCAGAGGATGAAAGATCCGATCGAGCTGGCCGGTCGACGCATGGTGATGACCACCAGCATCGGCATCAGTGTGTTTCCCGATGACGGCCTGACCTGCGAAGAGCTGCTGAAAACCGCCGACCTGGCGCTGTACCAATCCAAGGACAACGGGCGCAATAACCTGAGCTTCTTCAGCTCCAACCTGAAAACCCGTGCTTTCCTCGAGCTGCAACTGGAAGAAGAGCTACGTACGGCGCTGCGTGCGCGCAACGAATTGGTACTGTTTTACCAGCCGATCTTCGACATGAAGCTCGGCAAGGTCACCCGCCTGGAAGCCCTGGTACGCTGGCAGCATCCGCAACATGGGCTGCTGGCGCCGGACCGTTTTATCGAAATCGCCGAAAGCAACGGGCTGATTGCCGAACTGGATCACTGGGTGCTGCGCCAAGCCTGTCACGACCTGAGCTTGTTGTCCGATCGCGGCTACTCCGGGCTGACCATGGCCGTGAACTGCTCGGCCTTGAACCTGGCCCGTGATGAATTGGCCGATGAAATCGAAGCCGCCCTGCGCTTCGCCGGGGTTGCCGCCAACCGCCTGGAACTGGAGGTCACCGAAAACGCGCTGATGGGCAATATCAGTAGTACCCTGGCGCTGTTGCGGCAGATTCGGGCATTGGGTGTCTCCCTGGCCATCGATGACTTCGGCACCGGCTACTCATCCCTGGCCTACCTCAAGCGCCTGCCATTGAACACCTTGAAGATCGACCGCTCGTTTATCCAGGACATTCCCAAATCCACCGCCGATATCGAGATCGTCCAGGTGATTATCGGCATGGCCCATACCCTGCACCTGCAGGTGGTGACCGAAGGCGTGGAAACCCAGGCGCAATTCGAGCTGCTGCTCAAGCATGGCTGTGATTTCATTCAAGGCTACTTGCTCAGCCCGGCAGTGCCCGCCAGTGACATCATCGGTGTGATGCAGGGCATCCAGATGCGCAACCCGCTCAATCTGATCAACGGGGAAGGCCATAAGGAGGCCCCGCTGCCGAAGGAACCCACTCCGGAGCGTAATGGCTCCCCCTCTGTCGTAAGGCCAATTCGCTGACGCCGATTCTTTGGCATTTCGCCATCATTTGGTTAAAGAACGCCGACAAACGGCCGATTCATCAGAGTCCGGCCGGAATTCCCCTGTAAACACTTGGGTTAAACCCAGCCGCCCCGGACTCAGACGCACTGTAAAGTCGCGAACTTTCATTCAGTGATGGCTCCCCGATTTTTTTGGCCATCCGTCCAGGTACATGGCGCCCAATGACTTCCAAAAACAGCTCCGCCACCGTGGTCCCCGACGAGTTGCCGACAACGCCTGCGCAAAAAGCCGCCGGTTATAAACCATTGAACACTGCCCGCCCGCTGGCCACCCAGCAATACTTGTACTTCACCGAGACCAATACCGACCGCATCCTCGACAACCTCGACGGCCTGCGCGACATGGTGTTCCCGCGCCCGCCCCAGCTGGAAGGTGACGGTGCCTCGGGCCATGAGCAGGAATTCCCGTCGGTGTGCCTGATCGGCCTGGGCCGCTGCGGCTCCAATATTGCCTTGGACGTGGCGGAGCTGGTGTACAACGCGCGCAAGTTCTACCTGAACGAGTTCAGTACCGAGGATAAGCCTCAGTTCAAAAAGAGCCCTCTGGACAAGGGCTACAGCCCGACCCAATGGATTCGCAACAACCTGCGCCTGGGCGGCGGCAAAACCACCAAGCCGGTGTTCCTGGTGGAACCCCTGGTGATGCTGGGCGATCTGGACAAGGACATCGCCGGGCGCATCCGCTTCTCGCGCAAGGGTGAAAAAAGCGGCTTCCTGCGCGACTACAGCAAGATGAAAATCATGGACCTGTCGGAAGTCCATGCCGGTGGCGCCGGTAACGCGCCCATCTTGGGCCAGTACCTGGCCAAGATCATCCTCAACAAAGACACCCAGCGTTTCTCCAGCCCCGACTGGAAGATGATTCACTCGTACTTGATCGACTCCTGCGGCATCAAGGCCAACCAGTCGCGCCTGTATTTCTCGATCTTCAGCGCCGGCGGCGGTACCGGCTCAGGCATGGCTTCAGAGTTCGGCCTGGCCCAGCAGCACTCGTACATGAACAAGACGTTCGACACCAAGCCCGCCGACGAACACGACAGCAAGAGTGGCCATGCGTTTGTGTTCGAGCCGATCTTCACCAGTGGCATCTGCGTGCTGCCGAATATCTCCGACCACCGCAGCGAAATGTCCGAAGCTCTGCACATCAACGCCGGTCGGCTGTTGTGCAAGTATCTGTCAGAGGAATGGGATTTCTCGTACAACTTCGCCAATGAAGACAGCAGCGAAGCCAGTGTGAAAGGTCGCATCCGCCCCTGGAACGCGATGATGCTGATCTCCAACGACATCATGCGTTACGCCGAAGAGAGCGACGACGGCAATATCCAGAATATTGATGTCAATGCCATGGAAAAACACGCCAACCAGTACATTTCCCAACAGATCTTCAACATTCTCACCGCCCAGGCGGTGACCACGGACTATGACCAGAATTACTTCCGGCGCGCCGGCATCGACATCGGCGAAACCATTCGCCTGGATGCCAACGACCTGTTCATGAGCCTGGCCGGCCCGGTGGCGATTGCCTATGCCGAATCCGTAGTACCGGAAACCCCGGCGCCGTCGAACGACAAGTTCAAGGTGTTCGACAAAGAGCCCCAGCGCCTGAACATCGACGACCTGTTCTTCCGCTCCATTGACCTACCGCACTTCAACAAGGTCACCCAGGCTATCGAAGGCATCAGCCTGCTGCCCATCGAGTCCAAGCGCTACAAGGCGTCGCTGGAACAATACAAGAACTCCGGTTATGACGCGGCGGCGCTGCATGACCTGCACTTCTTCAAGAACTGCTCGTCGGTGGTCTCCATCGTCTCGCTGCCCAAGGATTACAAGCTGTCCTACATGGACCTGAACCGGCTCAAGACCCACCTCAACAGCCTGTTTCCCAACACCACGCTCAAGCGCTATGCATTGGTGATCGGCGCGTCAGCCAACCTGTCGCTGACCACGCTGATCGCCAAGAGCCCGTGCCTGTCGGATGATTTCCTGACGTTGATCGTCGCGTTTATCAAGCGCTGCTTCGCGCGCAATCCGTACCGCTTCGATGACACGTTGGACAACTCGATCCTGGACTTCATCATTCATGAAGACTTCGACGAAGACCGCATAGACGAACTGCTCAACGAGTTTGAGAACCCGGCGAAGATCCTCGATACCAACTGGTATGCGATCAAGCCGATGTATGAGAAGAAGTACCGCGAGCTGATCAACGACAAGGAGAAGTTCGTCTCGATCAACGACATTCGCCTGTCACGCGACTGCGTGAAGAAGGCGATCAAGTACCTGCGTGAGATTTACCGCCACCGGATTGGCAAGACCAAGGTTATTTCGCTGAACAACCATACCGGCAAGACGGGGTAGGCTTTTATGGGGAGGGGAGCTTGCTCCCTTCCCCATACGATTTGCTCATCTTCTGAAACAATTCATCAGGCACTCAGCCACCGACAAAACTGTTCCCGTGACGTTTACGTCACCCTCACCTGTGACCTTTCTCTACGGCAAGATGCCATCACCGTGTCAGCGGTTACCCGGATACACACTCCACCCGCGAAAAAACATGCACCTTTTTTGTGCGCAACTTTCTTAAGCCGCCCTTTCCTGGATCAGAATCCATGGCGAAACCACGACCGCCCACAGGCTCGGATCACGTGTAACCAAGTCCAACGCCCGCGTCGCAGACACCTCGCCCAGACTCCCCGCAGCCAGCCACGCGGCGACTTTTTCGCGGTTATCCTCGGCCATCGCCTCGGCGGCCTCGATCAAATCCAGGCCGGCATCGACCCACAATAGGGCACCCTTGGCAAAGAACGGTTCAAGCTCCTTCCAGGAAATTTCGGCGGTTTCACCGAGCAGCTTGGCATAGAGGGTGCTAGGTTCTTGCGTCATGGGAATCCACCTGAAGAAAAAATCGGCGCAATCATAACGTCGTCCCTTTCGCATCACAAAGCCAGGTGGAAAAACCCAGTTGCAAATGAGGCATCGATAGAAAGTGTCAGGAAAGCCAAGGATTGCCCGGAACTCTGGCATAACCACGCCGCAATTCTGTCTTTTTCTTTCATTTAAGCGACACGCTCGAGTTTTGCCCCCAGCAGCCAGCTTTTCAAGCGATCAACCGGCGCTCTACACTGTACCGGTACAGTTGCCAGGCCGCTGCCGGAGGATATTCGAGATATCCGATCCGGTTCTGCTGCCCACAAGGCCGCTAGAACTATAAAAAATACAACAGCAAGAGTGGAGCACTATGAATAAGGCTACTAAGCAGATTTCCAAACTGTTTGCCGCTATGGTCCTGGCTGGGGTTGCCGGCCATTCGTTCGCAGCCGATACCATCAAGATCGGTATCGCAGGTCCTAAAACCGGTCCTGTCACGCAATACGGCGACATGCAATTCATGGGTGCCAAACAGGCAATCGCCGACATCAACGCCAAGGGCGGCGTAGACGGCAAGATGCTTGAAGCCAAGGAATACGACGACGCTTGCGATCCTAAACAAGCGGTTGCCGTTGCCAACAAAGTGGTCAACGACGGCGTCAAGTTCGTGGTGGGTCACCTCTGCTCCAGCTCCACTCAGCCAGCCTCGGACATCTACGAAGATGAAGGCGTGATCATGATCACTCCGGCGGCCACCAGCCCGGAAATCACCGCCCGTGGCTATAAGCTGATCTTCCGCACCATCGGCCTGGACAGCGCCCAGGGCCCGGCGGCCGGCAACTACATCGCCGATCACGTCAAGCCGAAGGTCGTTGCCGTGCTGCACGACAAACAGCAATACGGTGAAGGCATCGCCACCGCCGTTAAACAGACCCTTGAGAAGAAAGGCGTAAAAGTCGCGGTCTTCGAGGGCTTGAACGCCGGTGACAAGGACTTCTCCTCGATCATCCAGAAACTCAAGCAAGCCAACGTCGACTTCGTTTACTACGGCGGCTACCACCCTGAGCTGGGCTTGATCCTGCGCCAGTCCAAGGAAAAAGGCCTGAACGCCAAGTTCATGGGGCCAGAAGGCGTCGGCAACGACTCCATCTCGCAAATCGCCCAGGATGCTTCCGAAGGCCTGCTGGTGACCCTGCCGAAATCCTTCGACGCTGACCCGGCCAACAAAGCCATCGTTGAAGAATTCACCAAGAACAAGCAGGACCCAAGCGGTCCGTTCGTGTTCCCGGCCTACTCGGCTGTTGAAGTGATCGCCGGCGGCATCACCGCGGCGAAAAGCGAAGACACCGCCAAAGTCGCTGCCGCCATCCACGCAGGCACCTTCAAGACCCCGACCGGCGACCTGAGCTTCGACGCCAAGGGCGACCTGAAGGACTTCAAGTTCGTGGTCTACGAATGGCACTTCGGCAAACCAAAAACCGAAGTTTCCCCTCAGTAAGCCAGGCGTTACTGGTCAACAAGCCCACTGTGCAAGCAGTGGGCTTTGTTTTACGAGGTTTATGGGCCTGACACCCGCGATCCGGGCGCTGGCTCACCTGAAAATCTTAAAACCGTCACCAGCGGTTCGCTGGCAAACGCTTTGTGCGAATGTGCTCACAGAACACAGCACGGGGCCGGAACATGACTCCACCAGTGAAATGCGTATCGGGTTTTTAGGAGCGCTGTAATGCCTGAGATCTATCATTTTTTCCAACAGCTGGTTAATGGCCTGACCATTGGCAGCACCTATGCCTTGATAGCCATTGGCTACACAATGGTTTACGGCATCATTGGAATGATTAACTTCGCCCATGGCGAGGTGTACATGATTGGTTCCTACGTGGCCTTTATCGCCCTTGCCGGGTTGGCCATGATGGGTATCCACTCCCTGCCGCTGTTGATGACCGCCGCGTTTATCGCGTCAATCGTTGTAACCAGTGCCTATGGCTACAGTATCGAGCGGGTTGCCTACCGTCCCTTGCGTGGCAGCAACCGTCTGATCCCGCTGATTTCCGCCATCGGCATGTCGATTTTCCTGCAGAACACTGTATTGCTGTCCCAGGATTCCAAGGACAAATCCATCCCCAACCTGATCCCGGGGAGCTTCTCCTTCGGCCCAGGCGGTGCGGAAGAAGTGCTGATTTCCTACATGCAGATCCTGGTCTTCGTCGTCACCCTGGTGGCCATGCTGGGCCTGACCCTGTTCATCTCCCGCTCTCGTCTGGGCCGCGCCTGCCGCGCCTGTGCCGAAGACATCAAGATGGCCAACCTGCTGGGCATCAACACCAACAACATCATCGCCCTGACCTTCGTGATCGGCGCCGCACTGGCGGCTGTCGCGGCGGTACTGCTGAGCATGCAGTACGGCGTGATCAACCCCAACGCCGGGTTCCTGGTGGGGCTCAAAGCCTTTACTGCGGCGGTATTGGGCGGCATCGGCAGTATCCCGGGCGCCATGCTCGGTGGGCTGGTGCTGGGTGTGGCTGAAGCCTTTGGCGCCGACATCTTCGGTGACCAGTACAAGGACGTCGTGGCGTTCGGCCTGTTGGTTCTGGTGCTGTTGTTCCGTCCGACCGGCATTTTGGGCCGTCCGGAGGTTGAGAAAGTATGAGCAGATATCTTAAATCGGCGTTTTTCAGCGCCTTGCTGGTGTGGGCCGTTGCCTTCCCGGTACTCGGCCTCAAACTGAGCATTGTCGGCATCAACCTGGAAGTGCATGGCACCGGTCCCGTGACACTGAGCATCATCGCCCTGTGCTCGGTGCTGATGTTCCTGCGCGTGCTGTTCACCCAGCAGGTCGGTGCGCTGTTCAAGGGTAACCGTGGCCCACTGGTATCGCCCAAGGTCAGCCAATTCCTGACCCTGCCGCGCACCCAGCGCTACATCATCATCGGTTTGATCATCGCCGCGTTGATCTGGCCGTTCTTCGGCTCGCGCGGCGCGGTCGACATCGCCACCCTGATCCTGATCTACGTGTTGCTGGGCCTGGGCCTGAACATCGTGGTGGGCCTGGCCGGCTTGCTCGACCTGGGTTATGTGGGCTTCTACGCCGTGGGTGCCTACACCTATGCGCTGCTCTCGCATTACCTGGGCTGGAGCTTCTGGATCTGCCTGCCATTGGCGGGTATGGCGGCGGCGACGTTCGGTTTCCTGCTGGGCTTCCCGGTGTTGCGTTTGCGCGGTGACTACCTGGCAATCGTGACCCTCGGCTTCGGTGAAATCATCCGGTTGTTCCTGCGTAACCTCACCGACATCACCGGCGGCCCGAACGGTATCAGCAACATTCCCAAGCCGACGTTCTTCGGCCTGTCGTTCGATCGCACCGCTGCCGAAGGCATGCAGACCTTCCACGAATACTTCGGGATCGACTACAACCCGGTGAGCAAAGTGGTGTTCCTGTACCTGGTCGCACTGTTGCTGGCGCTGGCGGCCCTGTTCGTGATCAACCGTCTGCTGCGCATGCCGATCGGCCGCGCCTGGGAAGCGCTGCGCGAAGATGAAATCGCCTGCCGGGCCCTGGGCCTGAACCCGACCATCATCAAGCTCTCCGCATTCACCCTGGGCGCCGCATTCGCCGGTTTTGCCGGCAGCTTCTTTGCCGCGCGCCAAGGGCTGGTGACGCCGGAATCGTTCACCTTCATCGAGTCGGCGATCATCCTCGCCATCGTGGTGCTGGGCGGCATGGGCTCGCAACTGGGCGTGATCCTGGCCGCGATCGTGATGATCCTGTTGCCGGAAATGATGCGTGAGTTCAGTGAATACCGCATGTTGATGTTCGGCGCCCTGATGGTGCTGATGATGATCTGGCGTCCTCAAGGCCTGCTGCCCATGCAACGTCCACATATGGAGCTGCGCAAATGAGCCGCGAGATCCTGAAAGTCGAAAATTTGAGCATGCGCTTTGGTGGCTTGCTCGCGGTCAACGGCGTGGCCCTGACCGTCAAAGAGAAACAAGTGGTCGCGCTGATCGGCCCGAACGGCGCCGGCAAGACAACGGTGTTCAACTGCCTCACCGGTTTCTACAAGCCCAGCGGCGGCAGCATCCTGTTGGATGGCCAGCCGATCCAGGGCCTGGCCGGCCACGAGATCGCCCGCAAGGGCGTGGTGCGCACCTTCCAGAACGTACGCTTGTTCAAGGACATGACGGCGGTCGAGAACCTGCTCATCGCCCAGCATCGCCACCTGAACACCAACTTCCTGGCGGGCCTGTTCAAGACCCCTGCGTTCCGCAAGAGCGAGCGCGAGGCCATGGAGTACGCCGCGTACTGGCTGGACAAGGTCAACCTCACCGAGTTCGCCAACCGCCCTGCCGGCACATTGGCCTATGGGCAGCAACGCCGCCTGGAGATCGCCCGCTGCATGATGACCCGCCCGCGGATCCTCATGCTCGACGAACCGGCCGCCGGCCTGAACCCCAAGGAGACCGAAGACCTCAAGGCGCTGATCAGCGTGTTGCGTGAGGAAAACAACGCCACGGTGTTGTTGATCGAACACGACATGAAACTGGTGATGAGCATTTCCGACCACATTGTGGTGATCAACCAGGGCACGCCGCTGGCCAACGGAACGCCGGAACAGATCCGTGACAATCCTGAAGTGATCAAAGCCTATTTGGGGGAAGCGTAAAATGCTGCAATTCGAAAACGTTTCCACTTTTTACGGCAAGATCCAGGCCCTGCACAGCGTCAACGTGGAAGTGCGCCAGGGTGAAATCGTCACGCTGATCGGGGCCAACGGTGCCGGCAAGTCGACCCTGCTGATGACCTTGTGCGGTTCACCCCAGGCCCACAGCGGCAGCATCCGCTATATGGGTGAAGAACTGGTGGGCCAGTCGTCGTCACA
Source organism: Pseudomonas palleroniana (assembly GCF_022836895.1). Taxonomy (NCBI): domain Bacteria; kingdom Pseudomonadati; phylum Pseudomonadota; class Gammaproteobacteria; order Pseudomonadales; family Pseudomonadaceae; genus Pseudomonas; species Pseudomonas palleroniana. The sequence goes on from NZ_CP092411.1 coordinate 5,214,193, forward strand.
CATCATGCGCAAGAGCATTGCGGTGGTGCCGGAAGGCCGTCGCGTGTTCTCCCGCCTGACCGTGGAGGAGAACCTGGCCATGGGCGGATTCTTCACCGACAAGGGCGACTACCAGGAGCAGATGGACAAGGTGTTGCACCTGTTTCCAAGGCTCAAGGAACGCTTCAACCAGCGCGGCGGCACCATGTCCGGCGGCGAGCAGCAGATGCTCGCCATCGGCCGGGCGCTGATGAGCAAACCCAAGCTGTTGCTGCTGGACGAACCGTCCCTGGGCCTGGCTCCGATCATCATCCAGCAGATTTTCGACATCATCGAACAACTGCGCAAGGACGGTGTGACGGTGTTCCTGGTGGAACAGAACGCCAACCAGGCGCTGAAAATCGCCGACCGTGCCTATGTGCTGGAAAACGGCCGGGTGGTGATGCAGGGTACGGGCGAGCAGTTGCTGACCGACCCGAAAGTGCGTGAGGCGTACCTGGGCGGTTAAGAAACGCCTCTGAATGTGGGAGGGGACTTGCTCCCGATTGCAGTGTGTCAGCCAAGAAGTACTTAGCTGAACCACCGCTATCGGGAGCAAGCCCCCTCCCACTTTTTTTGCCCTGCCTGAAATTATTTCCGGCTGGCGTGTAACGAAATTCATCGTGCTACCTCTAGTGGGGTAAGCGGGCAATCAAGCCCGCCACAACCATCCACTGCTGGAGATACACCATGACCACTAAAACCCGTTCGCTGTCCGCCGCTACCCTCGTCCTGGCCCTGGGTTCAGCCCTGAGTCTGTCCACCCTGGCCACCACCGCCCATGCCGCCGACGACATGCAGAAATGCTTCGGTGTTGCCGAAGCCGGCAAGAACGATTGCGCCGCCGGCGCCGGCACTACCTGCGCCGGGACCTCCAAAGTCAAGGATCAGGCCAATGCCTGGAAACTGGTGCCTGCCGGCAGCTGCGCTAAAACCCCAAGCTCCACCTCGCCGACGGGTTTCGGCCAGGAAGCTGCCTTCACCGCCAAGTCCTGAAACCCGGCACAACCTGAGTCAGGATCATGACGCTCTCACACCCACACACGGTCTTGTCCGCTCAGGTGCCCGGCCTCCCCCACAGGGCCGGGCTGGGGCTGAAGAACGAGCATTTCATCGAAGTGCTCGAGACCTCGCCCGACATCGGTTTTTTTGAAGTACATGCCGAAAACTATATGGTGGCCGGCGGCCCGTTTCATCACTACCTGGGCTTGATCCGCGAGCAGTACCCACTGTCATTGCATGGCGTGGGCCTGTCCATCGGTGGCGAAGGCCCGCTGAACCGTGAGCACCTGGCACGGTTGGCTGCGCTGATCGAACGCTATCAACCCCAGTCCTTTTCCGAACACCTGGCCTGGTCCAGCCATGGCCCGGTGTTTCTGAATGACTTGCTGCCCCTGGCCTACGACACCGCGACCCTGGACCGGGTGTGCGAACACGTCGATCAGGTCCAGAACGCCCTCAAGCGCCCCATGCTGTTGGAGAACCCGTCGACCTATCTACAGTTCCGGCGCTCGACCCTGGACGAGGCGGATTTCATCAGCGAAATCATCCGGCGCACGGGCTGCGGCCTGTTACTGGACGTCAACAACGTCTACGTATCGTGCATCAACCACCAACGCGACCCGCTGGCCTACCTCAACGCACTGCCGTTACATGCGGTGGGTGAGATCCACCTTGCCGGTTTTGCCGAAGACACCGACAGCCTGGGCGATCGCCTGCTGATAGACGATCACGGCGCGCCCATCGACAACGCGGTATGGCAGTTGTACGAGCAGGTGCTAACGCGGACCGGCCCGGTTGCCACGCTGATCGAGCGGGATAACCAGGTACCGGCCTTGCGCGTGCTGCAAGCCGAAGCGCAACAGGCCGACTGGCATCTTTCACAGGTCACCCCATGAGCCAGCACAATGCGTTTACCCAGGCCCTGCTCTCACCTGACCGGGCCTGCCCCGATGGCCTGTTCAGCAGCAACGGCGCCGACCCGGCGAGCCGCTTTGTGGTCTACCGCAACAACGTCCATAGCTCGTTGATCAATGCACTGGTAGCGGCTTACCCGGTGACCTTGCAATTGGTCGGCGAGGCGTTCTTCCGTGCCATGGCGGGCCTCTTCGTACAGGAGTGCCCGCCCACCAGCCCGCTGATCAGCGAATACGGCAGTGCATTTGCGGCGTTTATCGAGGACTTCGAGCCGGCAGCCAGCGTGCCTTATCTGGCCGATGTTGCGCGGCTGGAACGGCTGCGGGTTCGCGCCTATCACGCCGCCGATGCCACGCCGATGGATCGACAAGCCATTTTGCTCGCACTGCAAGCTGAAACCGAATTGGGCAGCCTGCGCCTGCAACTGCATCCATCCCTCGCCACGCTGGATTCTGCCTACGCCATCGTCGGCATCTGGTCGGCGCATCAGTGCGAAGAGGCCATTGCCGACTTCAACCCCTGGCACGCTCAAAGTGCGTTGGTTTTACGCCAAGGACTGTCAGTCAAAGTCTTCGCGATCGACCCGGGCACGGCCGCGTTCATCGACCACCTGAACCAGGGCGTGGCGCTTGAAACGGCGGTGGAACACGCCCTCCAGGTGTCGGCCGAATTCGACCCGCTCCCCTGCCTGAACCTGCTGATCAACCACGACGTCATCACTCACTTGCACACCAAACAAAAGGTTTCACCATGAACACATCCTCCTCTTGCCTGATTAAACGGCTCATCGCGATTTTCGAGAAGATCCCCTACAGCGTGATCGCCTTTCTCGCACGTTTCTCCATCGCCGCGGTGTTCTGGAAGTCCGGACAGACCAAGGTCGAAGGCTTTGCCATCGACCTGGTCAGCGGCACCTTCCAACTGGGCGAGCCGCGTCTTGCCGCGTCCACCCTGCCGCTGTTTCGCAGTGAATACCACGTCCCCTTGCTGTCGCCGGAAGTGGCCGCACACATGGCTGCGTTTGCCGAGCACTTTTTCCCGGTCCTGATTCTGGTGGGCGTTGCCACGCGCTTCTCGGCGTTGGCGCTGATTGGCATGACACTGGTCATTCAACTGTTCGTCTACCCGGAGGCATACCCGACGCACGGCACCTGGATCGCGATATTGCTGCTGCTGGTCGCCCAAGGCCCAGGTCGCCTGTCCATCGACCACTGGATCGCCCGCCGCTACCGCTGAATTCGGTCGAGGGCTTCGCCGCTGCGCTTGAACCACTCCACCAGGTAATCGGCCAGCACCTGGGTACGACGCGGCAGCCCACCCTGGTAAGGATGAACCAGGTACATGGGCATACTGCGTGTGGAATAGTCACGCAGTAGCCAACGTAAACGGCCGTCAGCCAATTCAGCGGGTAACACGTAGGACGGTAGCCGCGCGATGCCCGCCCCCACCAGGGCAGCCTTTTTCAGCAGGTTGTAGTGGTTGGAGGCAAAGGTGCCGCTGACCCGCACCCGCAACAGCTCATGCTGCTGGTGATATAACCATTCCTCACGCCCGCTGTAGTGGCTGTTGAGCAGGCAGGTATGCGCCGCCAGATCCGCCGGGGTCAGTGGCTCACCATGCTGTTTCAGATAGGCTGGGCTCGCGCAGGTCATCTCGTGCCAGGCCAGCAATGGCTTGGCAACCAGGCGTTCATTCTCGATGGCGCCCATCCGTACCCCCAGATCAAAGCCGTCCCGGGCCAGGTCCCGGTAGCTGTTGTTCAGCTCCAGCTCGATCTGCACCTGCGGATATTGCTGGGAAAACTCCAGCAGCAAGCCATCAAAGAAGGTTTCACCCAACGACACCGGAACCGTCATACGTACTGGCCCGGCGAGATCGTCCTTGAGCCTCGCCAATGCCTGACGGGCGCGTTCCACTTGCACCACCAGCGCCTGAGCCTGAGGCAACAATGCCGCGCCGGCCGCGGTGAGGCTGAGCTTGCGGGTGGTGCGATGCAGTAACACCACGCAAAACTGCGCTTCCAACTGGCTGATACGCTTGGACAACTGCCCCTTGCTGCACCCCAGTTGCTCGGCCGCCACCGTAAAGCTGCCGGCTTCGATCAGCACGGCAAAAGCTGCCAGGTCATCCATCTCACTCATGGATTGTTTCCATTTGAAAACCAAAGGTTGCCTATTAGCGCGTTTATCCACTCGAAAAGCCATCTTAGACTGGATGCGAACCCTACATTCAAGGAAACCTGCACGATGAAAATCCTATTGATTGGTGCCAGCGGCACGGTCGGCTCGGCGGTCAAGGCGGAACTGGCGCAGCGTCACGAAGTGATCAGCATCGGTCGCAGCAGCGGCGACTTCCAGGTGGATATCAGCGACAGTGCGTCGATCCGCAAGCTGTTCGAGCAGACCGGCAAATTCGATGCGCTGGTCTGTACCGCAGGCAGTGTGAACTTTGTAGCGCTGGGTGAGATGAGCGAAACCGACTTTGAATTGGGCCTGCGTGACAAGCTGATGGGCCAGGTCAACCTGCTGCTGATCGGCCGTGAATACGCCAACGACGGTGCCTCGTTCACGTTCACCAGCGGCATCCTCAACCGCGACCCGATCCGCACCGGGGCCTCGGCGGCGCTGGTCAACGGCGCACTGGATGCCTTCGTCAAGGCCGCTGCGATCGAGTTGCCACGCGGTTTGCGCATCAACTCCGTCAGCCCCACCGTCCTGCTGGAAGCCATGGGCAGCTATGCGCCTTACTTCCGTGGTTACAAACCGGCTCCCGGCGCAGATGTGGCACTGGCCTACGCAAAAAGCGTCGAGGGACTGCAGACGGGGCAGACGTTTATCGTCGGCTGATTTTCAAGTCTGTAAGAATCGCCTGAAGCTGGGCGCTGGACTTGTGATGCAGCGCCAGCCTGCGTAACGTGACGGCACTTGTCTGGAGACCCGATAATGCGCGCCGCCCGTACCCTCGTTCTGTTTGCCTTGCTTCCCTTGTTCGCCGCTTGCCAGATGTTCGAAAGCGAACCGGCCAAGCCGTCTATCGCCGGCCTGACCCGCATGCAGGGGGAGTTGACGGCAGTGGGCGGCAAGCTGTTGTTCCAGCCGTGCAACGATCAACGCAACTATGTGGTCAACGACACCGGTGGCACCAGCGTCCTGCAGGAAGCCGCTTCACTGGCCGGCCAGCAAGGCGAGCTGTTTGCCGACTTGCGTGGCAAGTTCTCCGGGGTTGCCAGCGGCACCCAGGGTTCGGTGGAACTGCAACAACTCTATCGCGTCGAGCGTTCTACCTCGGCCTGCAACGATCCGGACTTCAAGCGCACGATCCTGCGCGCGAGTGGCCATAAACCCGCCTGGACGATGAACGTCACCGCCAAGGGCATGGTGCTTGAACGCGAAGGCCAGCCGCCTTTGGCCGTGCCTTACGTCGAAGAACAGATCGGTGATGGCCGCTTCAACCTGATGACCGAAGCCAACAACCAGCACGTCGAACTGTGGGTAGCCCCGCAGCGTTGCGTCGACAGCGCCAGCGCCAGCCTGCAGCACATGACCGCCGAACTGCGGGTCAACGGTCAGGTACAGCGTGGTTGCGCGGCGTTTGGTGGCTCACGGGACGACTGATTCGGCCCTGCGCTGTTTTAACCTGACGGAAACCTGCCATTGGGGCTTATAATCGCCGGTTTGCAAAACAGCCGGCCTCCTTGCCCGCCGCCTACCGGACCCTGTCATGTTACGAATCACCGAACTCAAGCTGCCCATCGACCATCCCGAAGAAGACCTGCGGCCAGCCATCGTGCAACGCCTGGGGATCGCCAGTGATGACCTGCTCGATTTCACCCTGTTCAAGCGCAGCTACGACGCCCGTAAAAAATCGTCGGAGCTGTGCTTCATCTACACCATCGACCTGAACGTGAAAGGCGAAGCCGCCCTGCTGCTCAAGTTCGCCGACGACCGCAACGTCAACCCGGCGCCGGATGTCAGCTACAAGGTGGTCGGCCAGGCGCCGCAAGACCTGATCGAACGACCGATCGTGGTGGGCTTTGGCCCTTGCGGCATCTTCGCCGGCCTGCTGTTGGCGCAAATGGGCTTCAAGCCGATCATCCTCGAACGTGGCAAGGAAGTCCGCCAGCGCACCAAGGACACCTGGGGCCTGTGGCGCAAAAGCGTGCTCAACCCTGAATCCAACGTGCAGTTCGGTGAAGGCGGCGCCGGCACCTTTTCCGACGGCAAACTGTACAGCCAGATCAAGGATCCGAAATTCCACGGCCGCAAAGTGCTGCACGAGTTCGTCAAGGCCGGCGCGCCGGAAGAAATCCTCTACGTCAGCAAGCCGCACATCGGGACCTTCCGCCTGACCGGCGTGGTGGAAAACATGCGCCAGCAGATCATCGCCCTGGGCGGTGAAGTGCGTTTCGAACAACGCGTGACCGACGTGCTGATCGAAGAGGGTCAGTTGAACGGTGTGGTGATCGATGGCGGCGAGCAGATCCTGTCCAAGCACGTGATCCTCGCCCTCGGCCATAGTGCCCGCGATACCTTCCGCATGCTCCACGAACGTGGCGTTTACATGGAGGCCAAGCCGTTCTCCGTCGGGTTCCGTATCGAACACCCGCAATCGCTGATCGATGCCGCGCGCCTGGGCAAGTACGCCGGGCACCCGAAACTCGGCGCCGCCGACTACAAGCTGGTGCACCATGCCAAGAACGGCCGCTCGGTCTACAGCTTCTGCATGTGCCCGGGCGGCACGGTGGTCGCCGCGACGTCCGAGCCACACCGCGTGGTCACCAACGGCATGAGCCAGTACTCGCGCAACGAACGCAACGCCAACTCCGGCATCGTGGTGGGCATCACGCCTGAAGTGGACTACCCAGGTGGCCCGCTGGCCGGGATCGAGTTGCAGGAGCGCCTGGAGTCCCACGCGTATATTCTCGGCGGCAGCAACTATGAGGCGCCGGCGCAGCTGGTGGGCGACTTCATCGCCGGCAAACCCTCCACGGCCCTGGGCAGCGTCGAGCCGTCCTACAAGCCCGGCGTATCGCTGGGCGACCTGGCCTTGGCGTTGCCGGACTTCGCCATCGAGGCGATCCGCGAAGCCTTGCCCGCCTTCGAGAAGCAGATCAAAGGCTATTCGCTGCACGATGCGGTGCTGACGGGTATTGAGACCCGCACCTCATCGCCGTTGCGGATTACCCGTAACGAGTCGATGCAGAGCTTGAACGTAAAGGGCCTGTATCCGGCCGGCGAAGGCGCCGGTTACGCCGGAGGGATTCTGTCGGCGGGTGTTGACGGAATTCGGATTGCCGAGGCGTTGGCGCGGGATATGTTGGGTATCCAAGCCTGACCCAACGTAATTCAATGTGAGAGGCGACTTGCTCTCGATAGCGGTGTATCAGCTACAGATAAGCTGACATACAGACTGCTATCGCGAACAAGCCCCCTCGCCTGTCAGATATTGGCGCGCAAGATCGTTTCAGGTAATGGCTCGCCGCGCTCGACACTGGCCGCAACGGCCGCCATCAAACCCTTCAATTCATAGCCCTGAGCCTCAAGCCAAGCCTGATCGTAATAGGTAGTGGCATAGCGCTCACCCCCATCGCACAAGATCGCCACGATCGACCCCGACTCGCCTGCCGCTTTCATCTGCTGCGCCGCCATCAGGGCGCCAACCAGATTGGTCCCGCTGGAGCCGCCGACCCGCCGCCCCAAACGCTCGGCCAGGTAATGCATGGCCGCCAGCGACAGGGCATCCGGCACCTTGACCATCGCATCAATCACCTTGGGCAAAAACGACGCCTCGACCCGTGGCCGACCAATCCCTTCGATCCGAGAGCCACAATCCAGGCGCAAACTGGCATCGCCGCTTTGATAAAAATCGAAAAATACCGAGCGTTCGGCATCTGCACACAGCACGCGGGTGCAATGCTGGCGATAACGCACATAGCGCCCCAGAGTTGCGGTGGTGCCGCCGGTGCCGGGGCTGGAAATCAACCAGCTCGGCTCGGGGTAATGCTCGAAGCGCATCTGCTGGAAGATCGATTCGGCGATGTTGTTATTCGCCCGCCAGTCCGTGGCCCGCTCGGCGTAGGTGAATTGGTCCATGAAGTGGCCACCGCTTTCCTTCGCCAGGCGTTCGGACTCGGCGTAGATCTGCGTCGGGTCCTGCACCAGATGGCTCTTGCCACCATAGAAGGCGATCTGGGCGATCTTTTCCTGGGACGTGGTCGCCGGCATGACCGCAATGAACGGCAGGCCGAGCAGGCGGGCGAAGTAGGCTTCCGAGATCGCCGTCGAACCGCTGGAAGCTTCAATCACCGGCGCGCCCGGCTTGAGCCAGCCATTACACAGCGCATACAGGAACAGCGAACGGGCCAGCCGATGTTTCAAGCTGCCCGTGGGGTGGCTTGACTCATCCTTGAAGTACAACTCGATACCCGGCAGCCCCGGCAATGGCAAAGGGATCAGGTGCGTGTCGGCGCTACGCTGGAAGTCCGCTTCAATGATGCGAATGGCTTCACGGGCCCAGGTACGGTGGTCACTCATAAGATGGGTCTCTAAGGATTTCAGCCCGAATCTTAAGGGGTTTCCTACACTGCACACAGATACAGTGACGACTCAATTAGACACACAATTGCCAGGCTTTGGCGGCCTGCCGATCCTGAGCGCCGCTTATAACAAATAAGAATATAACTTTTGTTTTAACAACTAACGGTACGGGTTAGGGTACCCATCTATTGAACCTTGAATGGGAGAGCATCCCTTGCCTCTGCGTAGCACTTTCACCCGTTTCTTCCAGCTGGAAGCCGCCAGCGGCCTGTTGTTGATCGCCGCTGCCGCCCTGGCGCTGATCATTAACAACTCACCGTTGTCGCACCTGTATAACGCTTTTCTTGACGTGCCAGTGGTGGCACAGGTCGGCGCGCTGAAAATCGCCAAACCCGCCCTGCTGTGGATCAACGATGGCCTGATGGCCCTGTTCTTCCTGCTGATCGGCCTGGAAGTGAAGCGAGAACTCCTCGACGGTCACCTGTCCAAGCCATCGCAAGTGGTATTGCCCGGTGCCGCCGCCATCGGCGGCATGGTCGTACCGGCGCTGATCTATTGGGCGATCAACAAGGATTACCCCGCCGCGATGTCCGGCTGGGCGATCCCCATGGCCACCGATATCGCCTTTGCCCTGGGCGTCCTGGCGCTGCTGGGCAAGCGCGTGCCGGTGTCGCTGAAACTGTTCCTGATGACCTTGGCCATCATTGATGACCTGGGCGCCATTATCGTCATCGCGCTGTTCTACTCCGCCGATCTGTCCGGTGCCTCCCTGGCAGGTGCGGGCGCTTGCCTGATTGCCTTGATCGCCATGAACCGCCTGGGTGTGATCAAGCTTGGGCCCTACCTGATCATCGGCCTGATCCTGTGGGTCTGCGTGCTCAAGAGTGGCGTACATGCCACGCTGGCCGGCGTGACCCTGGCATTCTGCATCCCGATGCGCACCAAGAATGCCGAACCCTCGCCGCTGCTTACCCTGGAGCATGCACTGCATCCATGGGTGGCCTACGGCATCCTGCCATTGTTCGCGTTTGCCAATGCCGGCGTTTCCCTGGCGGGCGTCAGCCTGGACAGCTTCACCCATCACGTGCCCATGGGTATCGCCGCAGGCTTGCTGATCGGCAAGACCATCGGCGTATTCGGCCTCACCTGGCTAGCCATCAAGACCGGCCTCGCCGCCCTGCCCAGTGGCGCCAACTGGGGCCAGGTGTTCGGTGTAGCGATCCTGTGCGGCATCGGCTTCACCATGAGCCTGTTCGTCGGTTCCCTGGCCTTTGTGCCGGGCGCCAGCGAATTCGCGGGTGAAGACCGAATGGGGATCCTGACCGGGTCGATCCTGGCGGCGTGTATCGGCTATGCGGTAACGGCCATGGCAAGTCGCAAGAAAGCCTGAGCCCTTTGCGGGAGCCGGTAATCGGCTCCTGTTCCCAACCCGCTATCCGATTGGACAGTGTTTACCAGTGGCGCTGCGCAACCACAGCGCTATCTCCCCATCCCCTTCCTCCAATCCCCTAAAGACTTCCCCCCTGCCGCCGATTATCTGTTGTGGCGATCTCGCTGTCCCTCCTAGGGACACCCGCTCCACCTTGCTCTCTAACGCGTTTCCAGCCCGAGCGACAATCCCATGTTCCTGAGAAATATAAGAATCGCAGCCAGGGCCTTCATCGGCTTCGCTGCTATTGCGTCACTGAGTGTGTTTCTCGGTCTGTTCGCCCTCAAGCAGATCGGCGAAGTGCAGTCCCAGGCTGCCGACATACAGAACAACTGGCTGCAGCGGGTCCGGCTGCTGGCCCTGGCCAATGCTTCGCTCGACCGTTTTCGCCTGGGGGAAATGGCGCACATCCTTTCCTCTAGCGATGCAGACATGCAGACCTACGAAGAAAAATCCGCCGGCCGCCTGAAGGCGGTCAAAGAGCAGTTGGCGCAATACGCAGCCCTCCTGAACACCGCCGAGGAAAAATCTCGTCTCGATGTGTTCAACCAGAGCCTGGACGCGTATGCGCAGAACCACACCGAGATGCTCAAGCGCTCACGTTCAGGCGACAAGGCCGGCGCCCGCGACTTTCTCAACAGCATTCGAGAAAGCTACGAGCACATGACCAAGAACTTTGACCAACTGATCGACCTCGCCAACAAAGGCGCGGAACAAGCCGGCCTGACCTCCGTGGACGCTTATCAACACGCCATGAAAGGCATCGCGCTCGTCATCCTGCTGGTGAGTGGTGGCACCGTACTGGTTGCCTGGCTGCTGACCCGAAGCATTACCCGCCCCATCAATGAAGCGGTGCAGGTCGCCGAAACCATCGCCAAGGGCGACCTGACCCAGCCCATCAATCCGACGGGCAATGACGAGGCCACTCGCCTGCTCAGGGCGCAGGAGACCATGCGTAACAATCTGGTGCAGACTTTGCGGCAGATTACCGGCTCATCCAGCCAACTCGCCGCAGCCGCCGAAGAACTGAATGCCGTGACCGCCGAAGGCAGCCGCGACTTGCAGCAGCAACATGGCGAAATCGAACAGGCCGCCACTGCCGTCACCGAGATGACTACCGCGATTGAGGACGTCGCCAGGAACGCGGCTTCAACCTCCGACCTCTCCCAAGAGTCGCGCAGCATTGCCTTGAAAGGCCAGCAGCGCATGGTCGAAGCCCTGGATGCCATCCAGGCCCTGACCCGTGGCGTTGAAGTCAGCTCCGAACAAGTGGGCAGCCTGGCCGAACAAGCCAAGGATATCGGCAAGGTGCTGGATGTCATCCGCACCATCGCCGAACAAACCAACCTGCTGGCGTTGAACGCGGCCATCGAAGCCGCCCGTGCCGGTGAGGCCGGTCGCGGTTTTGCCGTGGTTGCCGACGAAGTCCGCGCCCTGGCCCACCGCACCGCTCAATCGACCCAGGAAATCGAACAGATGATCGGCAGTATCCAATCCAACACTGCCAGCACCGTCAAGACCATGCTCGACAGCAGCAGCATGACCCAGCAAACCCTGTCACTGGCCGAGCTGGCACAACAGGCACTGGCGGATATCCTGATGGCCAATAATGAGATCAACGATCGAAACCTGGTCATCACCACCGCTGCGGCCGAGCAAGCCGACGTTGCTCGGGCGGTTGATCGCAACTTGCTGAATATCCAGCAGCTGTCGATTCAATCCGCGGAGGGCTCGACCCAAACCACCAGTGCTTCCCAGTCCCTCGCCAGCCTGGCGCATGAATTGAATACGATGGTGAAGCACTTTCAAGTTTGAAACCGGGACGCAGAAAACCAAAAACCCCAACCGGTCACCCGGTTGGGGTTTGTGTTTCTACAACCGACGCTTACTGAGAAACGCGGCTTTGACCGTTAACGCTCATGATGCGCACGCGTTGGCCGATGCGGAAGATTTCATTCGGGTCAACGGCCTGGACGTAGGCGCGCATGCTGCCGTCGTCTTCGCGAACGGTGATTTCGACGCCTTGGGTGCGGGTCAGGCCTTCTTCGGCGGCGGAACCCAGCAGGCCGCCGGCAACGGCACCGATGACGCCCGTGACGATACTGCCACGGCCACCACCGATAGCACTGCCGCCGACGCCACCCACCACGGCACCGGCCACGCTGCCGATTGGGGTCTTGGTGCCTTCGATTTTCACTGGACGCAGGGATTCGATGGTACCCATGCGAACGGTCTGTACACGACGCGCGTCATCACGGGAGTACGAGTCGCCGGTCAGACTCGAGGCGCAGCCACCCAACAGCAACGACAGGGTGGTAAAGCAGGCAACTAGTAAAACGGACTTACGCATAGCATCAACTCCAAAGGACAGGGTTTCATTAAACGCTGCGACTCGACGCCTGTCACGGCAAGCCGGGCAGAAAATTGCTTTCATTCAGCCTGAGTACAGACTGCCAGCACCATAGAAACCGACGAATGGTAGCATTTACACTGTTCCAAGAGAGCGTTATGGACACGCTCATCCGTGTTGCCGCACGCTCGAAAACACCTGAAGCCTCTTGATTCGAGGCTTCGGCGTGGAGGATCGAGCGTCAGGAAGGAAAAGCTCAGGGAGCCAGGCGCTCGCGCACCCAGTCGGCGCCTTGCAGGCGGTAGTTCAGGCGGTCATGCAGGCGGCTGGCGCGGCCCTGCCAGAACTCGATGCGTTCCGGCAAAAGCCGGTAACCACCCCAATGCTCCGGGCAATCGGGCTGGGTATCGCTGAAGCGTTGCTCGGTGGCCTTGAGCAAGTCCTGCAGTTCTTCGCGGTCACGAATGACCTTGCTCTGCGGGGACGCCCATGCCCCCAGGCGGCTGCCCAATGGGCGAACCTGGTAATAGGCATCGGACTCTTGCGGCGTGACCTTCACCACCCGCCCTTCGATACGCACCTGGCGCTCCAGGGTCGGCCAGAAGAACGTCATGGCGGCAAAGGGCCGCGCCGCAAGTTGTTCACCCTTGGCGCTCTGATAATTGGTGAAGAAGGTAAAGCCCTGCGCATCCAGGCCCTTGAGCAACAGGATGCGACAGTGCGGGCGACCTTCCTGGTCAACCGTGGCCAAGGTCATGGCATTGGCCTCCACCGGTGGCTGCTCGGTTTTCACCGCATCGCCAAACCATTGGTGGAACAGGGCAAACGGCTCGTCCGGGGCCTGGGCCTCACTCAAACCGTCCCGTGTGTAGTCACGGCGCATATCGGCCAGTGCCTGGGTCATGCGGCTTTATCCTTCTGGTTCAGCGAATCAGTTTTTTGCCTGGTCGTTCGAAGCCGGTGCTGCGGCTTTGGCTGCAGGCTTTTTGGCTGCAGGCTTGGCCGCAGCTTTCTTGGCAGCAGGTTTGGCGGCCGCTTTCTTGGTCGAAGCCTTTTTCGCCGGCGCTGCTTTTTTAGCGGCCGGTGCCACGGGTGCCGGAACGTCCTGCACAGCGATCATTTCAGCCTTCGGCGGGTTAGCCGAGTTGTACTTGCTCAGCAAGGCCAGCATGGTGGTGCGCTGGGTGAACATGATTTCCATGCGGCGGTTCAGGGCGCGGCCCTGGTTGCTGTCGTTGGCGGCACGCGGCATCAGGTCACCCATGCCACGCAGCATCAGGCGGTCTTGCTTCAAGCCGCTGAGGCTGAAAATCGAAGCGATGGATTGTGCGCGTTCCTTGGTCAGAGCCTGGCTTTGCGGTTCAGCACCGTTGGCGTCGACGTGACCCAGTACCAGCACGGCGGTCTTCGGGTCGCCCTCTACGGCCTTGGCAACACGGGTGAAGGGGCCCAGGGTCACCGGCAGCAGCATCGCCGGGCGTTTCGGGTTATAGGACCCGTCCACCGGCGCAATGATCACCAACACGTTGTCACGGCGCTCAAGTTGCAGGTTGCTGTCCTTGATCGCGGTGCGCAGGCGCGGCTCGTAGTCGTCGAGCCAGGCTTGGGTGATTTTCGGGTCAGGCATCGGCACGTTGGTTACATCGACCTTGGCCAGTGGTTTTGGCTTGCTTTCGAACGGCCACCACCAGTGAGCTTCGTCGGTCTTGGCAACGGCAGGCGCTGCAGCCGGGGTTGTTGCCGGAGTGGCGGCCTTGAGGTCGGCTTTCAGGTCGGCCTTGGCATCGGCAGCTTTTTCGTCGGCGCTTTTGGAGGAGAACGGCCACCAGCTGGAACCGGTGTCGGCCTTGGCTACCGGGGCAGGCGCTGGAGCGTCGGCTGCAGCGGCCACAGGTGCGGCAGGCTTGGCGCCGGCGGCAGGCTTGGCATCCGGTTTGGCGTCGGTTTGGCTCACTGCGTCCTTGGTAGCAGCCTTGTCAGATCCAAATGACCACCAATGCCCACCTTCGGCATCATTCTGTGGAGTTTGTGCGCAACCAGTAATAGTGAGGCACAGCGCCAGTGCCAAGGACTTGTTCGATAACATGAGATATCCACAAAATGAGAAAAAACCGGAGGGTCTGGATGACCCGTTAAACAGACACTTAATGAACATTTAAGTTACGTCATTTCGTTCAGCGTCTTCTTATACGTGCCTTTGTAACAAAAAATTGTGAAACAGCAAGCGGTTTACAGACAACCGGCCAATATTCCGACCAACTTCTGCGCACGCGGGTCCATAAGTACATAGGGGCCCAGCGTATTAGTCACAAAACCGAACGCTACATCATGTTCCGGGTCGGCAAAACCCACCGAGCCTCCCGCCCCAGGGTGCCCAAACGCACGCGGGCCAAGGCCGAAGGTCGCGTTGGGCAACTGCGGTTGATCCAACATGCAACCCAGGCCGAAACGGGTTTGGGTCAATAAGGTTTTATCCGGCCCGATACTGTGTTCACGGGTCAATTGTTCGAGCATGTCGCTTTCCAGCAAACTACCGTCCAACAAACCGCTATAAAACCCCGCCAGGCTTCGTGCATTACCGTGACCATTTGCCGCTGGCTGCTGCATGCGTCGCCATTCAGGCTTATTAGTGCTGGTGAGAATAGAGGGTGGATTGGCGAATGCACGCGTTGTCAGTGCCGCAGGTTCGCGCATCATTACTTGCAACAACCTTTGTGCCGCTTCATCGCCCATGTTGCCTTTGCTACGCGCTATATGGGCGACACGATAAAACTCTGCGTCCGCCAACCCCACATGGAAGTCCAGGCCCAACGGTCGTGCAACCCGCGCCACGATGGATTCTCCAGGCCCACGCCCATCGGCGCGGCGCAGCAGTTCGCCTACCAGCCAGCCGTAGGTGATGGCTTCATAGCCATGCCCTTGGCCGGGCGTCCACCATGGGGCCTCGGCTGCCAGGGTGTCGACCATCAACTGCCAGTCATACAGGGCTTCGGCAGGCAGCATTTCGCGGATCGCCGGCAACCCGGCCTGGTGACAGAGCAACTGGCGAAGGGTAATCATCTCCTTGCCCGCCGCGGCAAACTCCGGCCAGTAATCGGCCACGGGGGCATCCAGCTTCAGCTTGCCTTCGGCCACCAGCTGCAAAGCCGTGACAGCGGTGAAGGTCTTGGTGCAGGAGAACAGGTTGACGATGGTGTCGCTGTGCCAGGCCTCGGCCCCGTCCTTGTCGGCAGTGCCGGCCCACAGGTCGACGACGGTTTCGCCGCCGATCTGGATGCACAGCCCCGCACCTCGTTCCTGCGGGTCATCGAACAACGCGGCAAACGCTTCGCGTACCGCTTCGAACTGGAGTTCGTAATGACCCTGAATCTGCACCTGCGCGCCCTCGAAAAACACCGTAAAAAGTGGCCGACATTGTTCCAGCCATTGTGGCTTTTGTGAACCCGTCAACGCTCAATCAGTGACCATTTCCAGAGTGCCCGCCGGCATGCCCGGCGCCCTGTCCCGCACCTTTGCCGTCGTGCCCCGACTTGCCGCCTTCACTTTCACGCACTGCGCTGTCCACCTTGGCTTTCAGCGCCTCCTTGCCCAGTTGGTCGACGGTCGCCAGGTTACTTTTACGCACACTTTCGACAAAACCCTGGTACGGCACGTCAGTGATGCCGACGAGGCCGAAGTGGCCGTTCTCGCCGTCCAGCAGTCGACCGGTCACCGGTTGATCCAGGTACTGGAACCAGTGCACACCGACAATCGACGGTTCGGCCATGGCCTGCTTGAGGAAGGTGCCGTAAGCCGTGCCGCGGTCTTCTTCCTTGGCCAGTTGCGTTACGCCACCCCAGAACGGCCCCCGGTCCGCCGAGCCGAAATTGAACTCCGTGATCAACACCGGTTTATCCAGAGCGCGCAAGGCGGCGAAGTCATAACCGTCCTGAGGCTTGAGCGTGTACATGTTGAAACTCAGCACATCGCAATACTGGGCGCAGGACGCCACGGCTTCCGGGGTGCTCACAGCGTAGCGCCCGCCCAGCAGCAACTGGTTGGGCGCGTGCCATTTCAGCGAGTCGGAAATGGTCTTGAAGTAGGCGTCGGCGAAGGTCTTCTGGAAATATTTGAAGTCAGCTTCGATTTCCGGGTGTTCAGGGCTCGGCAGCGGCGGCTCGAAACCTGGATCTTCCATCAGCTCCCAGCCGGACAGGTGGATGCCCCAGGCTTTCGAAAGCCCCTCTTCGTTGCGGTACTTGTCGCGCAATTGCTTGAGGAACGCACGTTTGGCCGGTACGTCGGTGGTCATGCGCAACGTGCCGTAGGCCAGGGCGTAACGCGCCTTCGGGTCATCCCCCGGGCCGGCCCAGGCCAGTTCGTTGTCGGCGAAATAACCGATCAACCAGGGGTCATCACGATGATCGCGGGCGGCAATGGCCACGGCACGCTCGGTGGCCATGGCGAAGCGCGGGTCGAACGGATCGGGCATGCCGCCCCACCAGTCGGTGCCAGTGCTGATGCTGGCGTAATCACCGACGATCGACAGCGGCAAGGTGTAAGGCACGCGGTCGGCGCTGGCCAGGTCCGGATCGCTCCAGTTGCCCACGGTGTTGAAACCCCAGGCTTGCAGGCGATCCAGGGTGTGGGTCACCCAACGCTTCTGGTCGAAACCTTCGGTATCGTAGGTCCGTTGCAGGTTGGCGCCGTAGAAATCGTACCAACGCCCGGCCGCGAAGCCGCGCCCCTCGCCCGAGCCGTTGCCGGTGCGGTTATCGGCGCTGCCGTAGTACTTGTCGAAGGGCTCGCCGGCCTTGGGCAACGCGGCGAACATCCATTCACGGCCAGCCACGTAGGTCTGGCTGTTATCCGGTGCGACGGTGTTGACGCCCAAGGAGTAGAACGGGTGACCTTCCGGCGTCACCAGGTACCAGCGCCCGTCGCGCTTCTCGGTGCGGAAAAAGCCGCTGGCCTCGAATGCCGGGCCTTTGTTCCAGCCGCCGTAGCGGTCCAGGGACGCTTTGTCACGCTCCGCCAGCCAGCCCTTGAGTTGCTGCTGCTCCTTGGCGGCCGCGGCCTTGAGTTGCTCGTCGCTGCCGACCTTTTCCGGCCAGCGCGCACGCGTGGACTGGCCATAGGCATCCACCAGGTCACTGTAGGCCGCCTTCAATACCGGCTCGCTGTCCTGCACACCAAAACGTTCCAGCAGGATACTTTGGGCCGCATTGGGCTTGATCATCGACAGTGTCACCGACGCCACCTGGCTGCGGTCGACGTCACCGGCGCTGGCGGCGAGCAGCACACGCTGGCCGTCCACGGTGATCGGCATCGGCGGGCCGGCCTTCATGCCCTGGCTCAGCGGCGAATTGGCCTGCAACGGGATCAACAGGGTCTGGGCCGGGCCGGCCGGCAGATCGATACGGCTGACCAGGGTCTTGCCATCGGTACTCTGCACTTTGACGTAGAGCGTCAACGCCCAGTCCATGGCGCTTTGGATGCGCAGGCTCATGGCACTGCTCTGGGACCAGTCCCAGACGCCGGACTGCGGGCTGAGCACCAGGCTCGGTTCAGCGGCGGGGTTGAAGGTGATGCGGCGCAACACCTCGCCTTCGGGGGTCTGCTCGGCGTTGTATTGCGGCAGGCTGGCGTCCTGGGTCGCCACCTTGACCACGTCGGCAGGCCGGACGAAGTTGAACAGCGTTTGTTGCCCGGCAGGCGCGGCCATCAAGGGCGCAGCGAACAGCAGGGCAAAAAGGGCAGGCAGCGTGCGAATCATACGAACAAGGCTCTCCAATCGGCCGGTGAATGGCCTGATGACTTAAATCGACAGCGACGACATAGACCACGAAATGGGCGAATCCGCCCACAGTGGCTTAAGAAATTTCGCGCCTGAATGGTGGCAAGGCATTCAGAATGGCCTTGCCGTAGCGCTGGGTGACCAGGCGACGGTCAAGCAAGGTGATGGTGCCCCGGTCCTGCTCCGTGCGCAGCAAGCGCCCGCAGGCCTGCACCAGTTTGAGGGAGGCATCCGGCACCGAGATTTCCATGAACGGGTTGCCGCCCCGGGCTTCGATCCATTCGGCCAGGGCCGCTTCAACCGGGTCATCCGGCACCGAGAACGGGATCTTGGCGATGACCACGTGTTCGCAATAGGCGCCGGGCAAGTCCACGCCTTCGGCGAAACTGGCCAGGCCGAACAGCACGCTGGAATCGCCGCCATCGACCCGGGCCTTGTGTTTGTTCAGGGTTTCCTGCTTGGACAGGTTGCCCTGGATAAACACCTGCTTGCGC
Source organism: Pseudomonas palleroniana (assembly GCF_022836895.1). Lineage (NCBI taxonomy): Bacteria > Pseudomonadati > Pseudomonadota > Gammaproteobacteria > Pseudomonadales > Pseudomonadaceae > Pseudomonas > Pseudomonas palleroniana. Next base: position 5,232,713 of record NZ_CP092411.1, read on the forward strand.
CAGTCACGGTCCAGGCCATCGAACACATCCTGCATTTGTTTACGCGAGGAGAACAGCACCAGGGTGCCACGTGAACCCTCTACCAGTTCCGGCAGGTCACGGATGATCGCTGCCGTATGCCCCGCCGCATCCCGTGGGTCGGCCTTGAGGTCCGGCACCCGCAGCACACCCGCATCGGCGTGATGGAACGGGCTCGGCACCACTGCGGTGACGGCTTTTTTCGGCAGGCCGGCGCGCATGCGGAAGCGGTCGAAGGTGCCCAGGGCGGTCAGCGTGGCCGAGGTCACCAGGCAGCCGTAGGCCACGTTCCACAGGTTGCGGCGCAGCATTTCGGCGGCGAGGATGGGGCTTGCGTTGACCTCGATATCGAACAACGCACCGCTTTCCGACAAGGTGAGCCAACGGGCCATCGGCGGGTTGTCTTCCGGGTCTTCGACGGTAAAGGCGGTCCATAACTCCCAGTTGCCCTGGGAACGGGACAACAGGCTGCCAAACAGGGGGTACCACTCTTCGGCCTGGTTACTGGCGATTCCGATGTTGACCTCGCCATCCATCCCCTCCTTGAGCAAATCGGTCAGGCGGGTGAACAGGTCAGTCAGGCGTGAAAAGCCCTTTTTCAGTTCGATGCCCATTTCGCGCATATGCTCGGGGATCAACCCGCCGACAAAGCGATGGCGTGGGCGCTCGCGGCCCTCCACGTCTTCGCCGGGCTTGAAGTCGGCGACCTGTTCGCAGGCGCTGAACATGAATTGCTGCTGGGTCTTGATCTCCCGCGCCAGCTCCGGCACCTGTTCGATCAACTTGCCCAGGTCGCCAGGCAATGGGTGCTGGGCCAGCAGCTTGGTGAGGTTCTTGGCGGTGGTTTCCAGCCAGTCGGCGGTGGAACGCAGGCGCGTGTAATGGGCGAAGTGGCCGATGGCCTTGTCCGGCAGGTGGTGGCCTTCGTCGAAGACGTAGAGCGTGTCGCGCGGGTCCGGCAGCACGGCGCCGCCGCCCAGGGCCAGGTCGGCCAGGACCATGTCGTGGTTGGTGACGATCACATCGACCTTGCCCATGCCTTCGCGGGCCTTGTAGAAGGCGCACTGGCCGAAGTTGGGGCAATGACGGTTAGTGCACTGGCTGTGGTCGGTGGTCAGGCGTGCCCAGTCGGCATCTTCCAGGGCGGTAGGCCAACTGTCGCGGTCGCCGTCCCATTTGTTGCCGGCCAGTTTCTCGATCATGCTGGTAAACAGCTTCTGGCTGGCTTCATCGACTTCGATCTTGAAGCCTTCTTCTTCGAACAGTTGCGCAGTGGCGGTTTGGGCATGGCCTTCCTGCAACAACACGTCGAGCTTGGACAGGCACATGTAGCGGCCACGCCCTTTGGCCAGGGCGAAGCTGAAGTTCAAGCCGCTGTTGCGCATCAGGTCGGGCAGGTCTTTGTAGACGATCTGTTCTTGCAGGGCGACGGTCGCGGTGGCGATCACCAGGCGCTTGCCGGCGGCCTTGGCGGTGGGGATCGCAGCCAGGCTGTAGGCGACGGTCTTGCCGGTACCGGTTCCGGCCTCGACGGCCACGACCGCAGGCTCACCTTCGCGGCGGCCTTCGTCGTCGGTGTCGATATCCCCGAGGACCTTGGCCACTTCGGCGATCATCAGGCGCTGCCCGTACCGCGGTTTCAAGCTCTTGGCTTCGAGAAAACGCGAATAGGCGCCCTGGATCGTGGTTTTGAGTTCAGTGCTGATCATGAATAGTCGGGCGCAAAAAACGCTGGATAAATTTTCAGTGGTTCGGATCGGCCGCTATCATAACCCGCTAATTAATCCCGCGCAGAACGGAGTACCACAATGACCGTGTTTAGCCTCGCTTATACCCTGCATGTATTGGCCGCCCTGATCTGGGTCGGCGGTATGTTTTTCGCCTGGATGATCCTGCGCCCCGCCGCCATGGCGGCACTTGAGGGCCCCGCCCGGCTCAAGTTGTGGGCAAATGTGTTTCAACGTTTTTTTGTGTGGGTCTGGGTCGCGGTGCTGGTTTTGCCGATCAGCGGTATCGGCCTGCTGCAACTGCGCTTCAACGGCTTTGAGACGGCGCCGCGCTATGTGCAGGTGATGATGGGGTTGTACCTGGTGATGACGGCACTGTTTATCCGTATCCAGGCACTGAAGCTGCCGTCATTGCGCGCGGCGGTGGCCGCTGAGGACTGGCCGGCGGGCGCAGCGGTGTTAGGGCAGATCCGCAGGCTGGTGGGCATCAACCTGATCGTCGGGTTGGTGGTAGTGGCGATCGCTTCGGCCCGGCCGCTCCTGTAGTGAGCGGGCTTGCCCCGCGCTGGGGGGCGAAGCCGCCCTAAAACCAGACACCTCGGTCTCTCTGAAACACCGCGGCGTTCTTATTGGGGCGGCTTCGCCCCCCAGCGCGGGGCAAGCCCGCTCACTACAGGCGTTGGATGGTGACGGTACCTGCGGGCCCGGCCGGCCCCGGCTGGCCTTCCAGCCCTGGCCGGCCCTTGTCGCCACCCTCGGCGCGGTACACCAGGCAGCCTTTGGCTTGCCCACCTTTGCCGGGTTTGCCTGCCGTACCGGCCGCGCCACCCGCCCCGCCATCCACCCAGACCTTGATCTGTTGCGCCGGGTAGCTTTGCGGCAGCTCCACTCGCACCTGCGCACCCGCCGCACCCGGCAGGCCATCGCCACCGTTATCACCGTTGGCCCCGCGCCCGGCCGAACCCCAGGTACAACCCGGGTCTACGCCGTTGGCGCCATCCAGGCCGGCATAACCCTGGGCTCCGGCGCCACCCCGGGCATCCACCGACAACTCGTCGGCGGTCAACGCATCGATGCGCAAGGTCAGGTCACGCCCCGCCTTGGCAGGGCGCTCATGGGTGCCGGGGGCGCCGCGCGAAGTGATCTGGCTGCCATGCTCCAGTTGCGCGTGGCGTACCTGCAATTGCAACCCTGTATTGCCCGGGGCGATGGCGATACGGGCCTCACGCCCCAAGTGCAGTTCATCTACCGAGACCTGGCTGATAGAGGGCGGAATCAATAGCGTGCCGTAGTCCGCCACACTCAAGCGCTCCAGCTGTAAAACGCTGGTGCTGCTGGGCAGACGCATCAAGGAATTGGTTTCGACGCTGACGCTCTGGGCCAGAGCAATGGGGCTGGCCAACAAGGCCAACAGGAAAACCTTACGCATGAATGGCCTTCTTATTTTGTGCATGGACGGACGCACAGTAACGACTTCTACAGGCGATATGCCAGTGAAGGATAAAAAAAGCCGTGATTTCGACGAAGATCGCCAGCCAGGCCCCTGTGGTTGACACAGGGGCCTGGGCTGTCAGCGGTTGATCTGGATTTCCACGCGGCGGTTCAAAGCGCGGCCTTCAGCGGTTTTGTTGTCGGCCACCGGATGGCTTTCACCCGCACCGCTCACCGAGACGAAATTGCTGCGCGGCACGCCCTGGCTGATCAAGTACTCGACGACCGAATGCGCGCGTTTTTCCGAGAGTTTCTGGTTGTAGGCATCTTTGCCGACACTGTCGGTATGCCCGCTGACGCGCAGTTGCGCACCAGGCGCTTCTTTTTTCAGGCGAGTGGCAATGACATCGAGCTTGGTTTTGTCCGCGGCGGTCAGCTTGGCCGAATCGAACTGGAAGTGCACATCACGGATCACGATGGTTTCTTCCTTGACGACGACCACCTCCTCCACCACCGCCGGCTGCACGACAGGCGGGCAACCATTGGCATCGACCTGTACGCCTTTAGGTGTGCCCGGGCACTTGTCGCGGCTGTCCGGCACCCCATCGCCATCTTCGTCGCCATCGCCGTGCACCCAGCAATAGGCACCCGCCATGCCGCCGACCAGCAGCGCGCCATAGCCTGCGTAGGCCGAGCTTTCAGTTGCACCGATCGCCGCACCGGTCACGCCACCGACGGCGGCACAGGTGGGCCAATCGGTTTTTTGCAAGCCTGCGCAACCTGTCAATACTCCGGTTAGCAGAACCAAGGGTAGAGCTGTCCGCATGATGCTCATCTGATTTCTCCTGAGGGGATCGGCGGGGGCCGATGGGTGGAGTAAAGACGGCTCTTTTCATCTGCGCCAGTACGCCACACCCCCGTATTCATTGAAGATCGGCGCAGTTGCTCGGGTTTTCGCGCCCACCCGCTCTAGGCCCGCACGCTCAGCCGCGCTAGTCTCTACGGTCCTGATGTGAGGATCTGTGATGACCGCCGGTATTTCTTCTCGTACACCCCAGCAAGCCTTGGCTGCCCTGCTTGACCTGCATGCTCCGAAACGCCTGCTGCTATTGGGGGCCAGCCAGTTGCCGGCGCTGGACGCCTTCAAGCAGGCGCATCCCGATACCCAGGTGTTTTGCGCCGCTCCAGGGCCATTGCCGCCAGAGCTGGCCGCGCAGCGGTTTGACCTGGCCCTGGTGGTCGACTGCCTGGAGCACCTGTCAAAACCGCAGGGCCTGACCCTGCTCGGAGGCATTCGCAACCTCAATGCCAGCCGTATTGTGGTGCTGGTGGATCTGAGCGTCTGCGGCTGGAAAGAAACCGACTTCTTCTCCCTGGCCCTGCAGGCCGGCGAGCGGTTCCAGCGCGACGAGCAGGTGCTGACGCTGTTCACCTATGATCTGCTTGACTATAAACAGGTGCCGGACTGGCTCAACGCCCGCTTCTGGGCCAACCCGGAAAACTTCGGAAAGTATTGGTGGTAACCCTATGAGCACATCCATTTGCCCTTGCGGCAGCGGCAACCTGCTGGATGCCTGCTGCGGCCACTATCACGCAGGCCATCCGGCGCCTTGCGCCACCGCGCTGATGCGCTCGCGCTACAGCGCCTATGTGCTGGGCCTGGTGGATTACCTGGTGGCCACCACCCTGCCCGCGCAACAGGCCGGCCTGGACCGCGCGGCCATCGCCGCCTGGAGTGCCCAGAGCACCTGGCTGGGCCTCGAAGTGGAAAACTCCGAGGTGTTTGGCGGCCAACCGGAACACGCCTTCGTGACCTTTACGGCACGCTGGCATGACAGCGCCGGCGAACACAGCCACCGTGAGCAATCTTCTTTCGTACAGAACGAGGGACGCTGGTACTTCATCGATCCGACAGTTGAGGTGAAGGCCGGGCGTAATGATGTATGTTTGTGCGGCAGCGGACAGAAGTTCAAGAAGTGTTGCGCAAGCTACCTTTAATCACCTGACAGGGATAACGCCATGCTTCGGATTTACAGCTTGATGCTGGCGTTGACCCTGGGGCTCACCGGCTGTGCCTCGTGGTTCGAGGACGACGCACCACCGCCCCATGTGGCGTTGGTAAAAGTCGAGGTGGTGCGCGCCAAGTTGCTGGAGCAGAAGTTCAAACTGTACTTTCGCGTGGACAACCGTGATGACGCCGACCTGACGGTGCGCGGCCTGGTCTACAAGGTCACCCTGGGCAACTTCGTGCTGACCGAAGGCGAATCCAACGAATGGCTGACCGTACCGCCACGCAGCCACAGTTTTTTCCGGGTGACGGTGCGCACCAACCTCTGGCCGCAGGTTCGTGATGTGGTGCAGATGCTGAAAAACCCTACCAAACCCGTGCCCTATCGGCTGGAGGGCGAGTTGAAAACCGGATTATTCATCGGTAATGACGTGCAGGTGGCCCACAATGGCGAGATAATACCCGGCGATTTTATTCCGGAGCGACATCGATGACCCAGCAACCCCATGTCCATGGTCCTGACTGCAATCACGATCACCATGATCACGACCACGGCCATGTCCACGGCCCGAACTGCGGCCACGCCCACCAGGAGCCGGTACGCAACGCCTTGAAGGACGTGGGTCGCAACGACCCTTGCCCGTGCGGCAGCGCGAAGAAATTCAAGAAGTGCCACGGCGCGTAAGCGACTTCCCCTGGCGCCGGCCACACTGAAGATCCAAATGTGGGAGGGGGCTTGCCCCCGATTGCGGAGTGTCAGTCACTGTATCGGCTGACAGACCTGCCGCTATCGGGAGCAAGCCCCCTCCCACAGGTTTGATCGCACGCCGAATTTCAGGATTTGCGCTGAAATAGCAGCTCCACTTCCAATCCTCTACCCTCGCGGTTTTTCAAGCTCAACCGCCCCTCATGCGCCCGAGCAATCGTGTGCGCAATGCTCAACCCCAACCCATAGCCACCGGTTTGGGCATTGCGTGAGCCTTCCACGCGATAGAACGGCTCCATCACCTGTGCCAACTGCTCCTCGGGAATTCCCGGCCCACGGTCGCGAATGATGATCTTCAAGCTGTCCGCCTGGTCCTCGACCCGTACCACCACCTCTTGGCCATAGCGCACGGCGTTTTCCAGCAGGTTCTGCACACAGCGTTTCAGGCTGCGGGCATAACCGGGCAGTGGCTGTTTCGCACGGCCTTCAAGGGTCACGCTTTCCCCCACATCCTGCAGGTCCGCCTGCAAGCTTTGCAGCAACGCATTGATGTCGATGTTCTGCCGCGCCTCGTTGATTTCGCCGCTGCTGACGAAATCCAGGGTACTGGCCACCATGTGCTCCATTTCTTCCAGGTCGGCGCGAAAACGCTCCCGGGTGCGGGTGTCGTCGAGCATTTCCGTGCGCAGGCGCAGACGTGTGATCGGCGAACGCAAGTCGTGGGAAATGGCCGCGAGAAAGCGCGTGCGCTCGGCGATATTGGCAATCAGGCGTTGCTGCATGGCGTTGAAGGCCTGGGCCGCCCGACGCACTTCCGTCGGGCCATCCAGCGATAACGGCGGCCGCTGGATGTCGCGGCCCAGCGCTTCGGCGGCCTTGGCCAACGCATTGAGCGGGCGGATAGCCAGGCGTACCGCCACCAGGGCGATCACGACCAGCACCACTACCCGCAGCAAATAGATACGCATCACGTAGTCGAACAGCAGGTCCAGGGGCGATGTGCTCGTCCAGCCTTGTTCCTCGCTGGCATCCACCTGCAACCAGCGCCCATCGGGCAGGCGCAGGTCGATCAGAAACTGCCCCACCACCGGCCGGGAACCGAGCAGCGTGGAAAGCCCCGCCGCTTGCCCGTCACCATCGACCAGCGACAGGCGCAGCAGATTCAGGGTTGGGGCATAGCCGGTTTTTTCCGACAGGACTTTCTTGATCAAGCGTTCGGTGGGCAAGTCGCTGTCGGTCAGGGTGCTGACCGTATCGCTGGCATGCTCGCTGAGCGTGAGATGAAAGTGCGGGCTGTCGAACAACTGGACCAGTTGATCGGCCTGCGGCGGGGCTCTGTGCACCAGCCGCACCACATCCGCCAACCGCGTCGCGATCAGCCGCGCCGGGATTTCCAGCACCTGGCCATGGCGCCGGTCGTACCAGATGCTACTGGTCAGGGCCTGGGCCGCGAGCATGCCGCTGACCAGAATCAGCACCAGCCGCCCGAACAGCGAGCGCGGCAGCAGCCTCACGACTCCAATACCACATCTTCGGCGGTGAGCATGTAACCCTCGTTGCGCACGGTCTTGATCAACCCAGCCGGCAATTGCGAGCGCAGGCGGCTGACGCACACATCGATAGAACGGTCGAACGGCGTACTGTCCTTGTCGAACACATGGTTGAGCAGGAAGTCACGGCTCAATGGACGATTGGGGTGCTGCAACAGCAGACGCAACACGCGGTAGTCCGAATTGCCCAGGCTCACCACCACGCCCTGCGGCGACAACAATTGCCGCGCCCGCGTGTCGAGCTGCCAGCCGGCGAAACGAATGCTCGGCGCCTCATCCAGGCGCGCACGGTCCGGGAAGCTCTGCACCCGGCGCAACACCACCTTGATCCGCACCAGCAACTCACGGGGGTCGAACGGCTTGGGCAGATAGTCGTCGGCGCCGATTTCCAGGCCGACGATGCGGTCGATCAACGAGCCCTTGGCGGTGAGCATGACCACCGGCGTGTTGGAACTCACCCGCAGCTCACGGCACAGGCTCAGGCCGTCTTCACCGGGCAGCATCAGGTCGAGCACGATCAAGTCGATGACACTCAACGCCAGGCGGCGGCGCATTTCCTTGCCATCGGCGGCCGTGGACACCTGGAAACCGGCGTCGCTGAGGTACTCGCAAAGCAGCTGGCGGATCTGCGGGTCGTCATCAACGATTAGTAGGTGGTCTTGCTTGGCCATGGGCAGTCAGTCCGAAAATACTCAAAGCGCAGGAAATAGCCGAAAGTTCAGCCGGCCGCACACGCAAATGTAATGGAATGTTGTGGGCCGCAATAATCGCGCATCAGCGATACAAAGCCACGGTCCCGCATCGGGAAGCGGTCTTTAGACTACCGAATCTAAATGAGATTAATTGTAATTTAGTTCGGGCCGCTCTGAATGACTTTGCCTACCCCCCAGCGTCACCCTTTGCACTCTACCCTCGCACCGATGTTCGGGCTGCTGGCCGCCGGCAGTGTCACGCCGACGACGTGGGCCGATGCAACCACCGCAACACCCCAGGATTCGGTATTGAACCTGCCGCAAATCAAGATCGACGGCGAAGCCTCCTCGACCTTCAAGGTGGACCGGGTCACCTCCGCCAAGATCAGCCAGCCACTGCTGCTCGACGGCTTCCAGCTCTACGGCATCCCGGGCGCCGGGCGCACCCTAACCGCCAGTGTTGATTATGAATTCTGACTTTCCCCTTCCAGGAGCCCTTGCCATGTTGCAGCCCCGCCACCTGTTCAAACTCGGCGTGTTGTGCGCCGCGCTGCTCTTCGGCCACGCCGAAACCGCCGCCGCCCATGAAGTCACTGACGTGCTCGGCCGCAAGGTCGAGGTGAAGGATGACGTCCGGCGCGTGGTGCTCGGCGAAGGCCGGCTGATTTCAGCCTTTGCCTTGCTCGACCAGGACGCGCCATTCCAGCGCATCGTGGGCTGGCAGAATGACCTGCGCCTGCTCGACCAGCACACCTACAACGCCTATGTAGCGAAGTTTCCATCAGTTAAAAACATCCCGTTGATCGGGCAAGCCTCAGAGCAGAGCGTCAGCGCCGAGGAAATTCTTTCGCTCAAACCCGACCTGGCGGTGTTCAGCATCTCCGGGCACGGCCCCACCGAGCACAGCCCGGTGGCGGATGTGCTGGCCAAGGCCGGTATCCCGGTGGTGTTCGTCGACTTTCGCCTCAACCCGGTCCAAGGCACGCACACCAGCATGACCGCTCTGGGCCAAGCCCTTGGCCGTGAGCCCCAGGCGCAAGCGTTCCTGAATTTTTATGATCAGCACCTCAAGGCCATCACCGATGCCGTCGCCACCCTGCCCGCCGGCCCACGCCCCAGCGTCTTCCTCGAGTTGCTGGCCGGCGTGTGGCAGGCACCGGGGCATACCACCGGCAAGAGCGGCATGGGCGAGCTGATCAGCTTGGTCGGCGGACGCAATATCGCCGCCGGCGTGGTGCCGGGCGCACTGGGCGATATCAGTGTGGAATATGCCCTCAAGGCGGACCCGGATGTGTATATCGCCACCGGCAACCGCCAGCCTGGCCTGATCCTGGGCGCGGGCGTAAGCCACGACGAAGCACGCGCGGGGCTCGAACGCGTATTGGCGCGTCCGGAATTCGCCAACCTGCGGGCCATCCGCGAGGGCAATGCCCACGGCTTGTGGCATGACTTCTACAACTCGCCGTACAACCTGCTGGCCATTGAAGCCCTGGCCAAATGGATTCATCCAGAGTTGTTCGCCAAGCTCGACCCGCACGCGACCATGGACCAGATCAACCAGCAGTTCCTGAAGATGCCACTGCAAGGCGCCTACTGGATCGACGCAAAAACCTCCGTAGAAACCCAGTAAACATTGTGGGAGGGGCTTGCTCCCGATGGCGGTGTGTCAGCCAAAGACTCGTTCACTGACACACCGCCATCGGGCGCAAGCCCCCTCCCACCGTTGGACTTTCATCATGTTCAATAGTGTGTGAGCCCCATGACCACTCAAACCCTTGACCTCGCCAGCGCCACCCACGGCTATCGCCGCCTGCTGACTCGGCGTGCCTGGCTATTGGCGTTGCTCGGTACGGCGCTGGCCTGCGCGATTCTGGTGGACCTGGCGAGCGGTCCGTCGGGTATGGGCCTGCTGGCCCTGCTGGATGGCATCCTGCACCCGTCCCACCTGAGCGCCACCGACCAAGTGATCATCTGGAACGTGCGCCTGCCCTACGCACTGATGGCGGTACTGGTCGGTTGCGCGTTATCCCTGGCCGGAGCCGAGATGCAGGCCATCCTGAACAACCCGCTGGCCAGCCCATTTACCCTGGGCGTGTCCTCAGCGGCAGCGCTGGGAGCATCGTTGGTCATCGTGTTTCCGGTGACCACGGTGTGGGTGTCGGCCAATACGGCGATTTCCATCTCGGCCTTTATCTTCGCCGCCGCCTCGGTTTTTCTGCTGCAGGCCATGTCACGCCTGCGCGGGGCCGGTGTTGAAAGCCTGGTGTTGTTCGGCATCGCGCTGGTGTTCAGTTGTAACGCCGTGGTGGCCTTGCTGCAGCTGGTCGCCACCGAAGACGTGCTGCAACAACTGGTGTTCTGGACCCTGGGCAGCGTGACCCGGGCCAACTGGGACAAACTCGGCATCCTGGCGCTGGTGGTGGCGCTGGTGTTGCCGTTCTCCTTCGCCGCCGCCCCGCGCCTGACCCTGCTGCGCATGGGCGAAGACCGTGCACAAAGCTTCGGCGTGGACGTGAAACGCCTACGGTTTTTCTCGCTGCTGCGCATCAGCCTGCTGTCGGCCACCGCCGTGGCGTTTGTCGGCACCATCGGCTTTATCGGCCTGGTCGGCCCGCATATCGCACGGATTCTGGTCGGCGAAGACCAACGCTTCCTGCTGCCCGCCAGCGCCTTGACCGGCGCCTTGTTGCTGTCGCTGTCGTCGATCGCCAGTAAATGGCTCATGCCCGGCGTGATCGTACCGGTGGGCATCGTCACCGCCCTGGTGGGTGTGCCGATTTTCGTGGTGTTGGTGTTCAAGCGCGGGAGGCAGCTATGAGTGAAGGTTTAACCGTACAGCACGCCAATGTCAGCTACGGGCGTCGGCAGATTGTGCATGACCTCAGTTTGCCCACCTTGCCCCACGGCAGCCTGACCGCCTTGATCGGCCCCAACGGTGCGGGCAAATCGACATTGCTGCGGGCCGTGGCCGGGCTGGAAAAGATGCACGGTGTCGTACGCCTGGGCGACCTCGACCTGTCGGCCATGTCCGTGGGCGAGCGCGCCCGCCGGGTGACCTACATGCCGCAAAACCTGCCACCGGGCCTGAGCCTCAGCGTGATGGAAAGCGTGATCGCAGCCCTGCGCGTGGCGCGTGTGGACGGCATTCCCCTGTCCAGCGAAGCCTGCCTGCGCGAGGCTTTCGAGGCGCTACGGCGCATCGGTATCGCGCATTTGGCCGATCAGTGGTTGAGCACGTTGTCCGGCGGCCAGCGCCAATTGGTCAGCCTCGCCCAGCTCATCGCCCGTCGCCCCCAGGTCATGTTGCTCGACGAACCCACCAGCGCCCTCGACCTCAACTACCAATTGAAAGTCATGGACTGCGTGCGTGGGCTGGTGCGCGAACACCAGTTGATCGCAGTGGTGGTGTTGCACGACATCAACCTTGCCGCACGCTTTGCCGACCATATCGCCGTGCTCCGCCAGGGTCGGTTATACGCCAGCGGCGCAGCGGATCAGGTGTTGGACCCACTGATGTTCGCCGAGGTGTATGGCGTGCAGGCGCGCATCGAGCGCTGTTCGCAGCGGTCGTTGCAAGTGTTGGTGGACAGCGCAGTGTGAAAACTCTCTAAGGATATGCGCAAATGTTTCATTGAGTTTTCGTACACCGAACGTTACCTATACCTACAGGCATTCGCTCAAGCATCACCACTTTTTGGAGAGCTTCATGATCGACCTGTATTACTGGACTACCCCCAACGGCCACAAAGTCTCGTTGTTCCTGGAAGAAGCCGGCCTGCCCTACACGGTGCACCCGATCAACATCGGCCAGGGCGAGCAGTTCAAGCCGGACTTCCTGAAGATCGCTCCCAACAACCGCATCCCCGCCATCGTCGATCACACCCCGACCGACGGTGGCGCGCCGCTTTCGCTGTTTGAATCGGGCGCCATCCTGCTGTACCTCGCGGAAAAAACCGGCCAGTTCATTCCCCGTGATCTACGCGGCCGTCAGGAAACCTTGCAGTGGTTGTTCTGGCAAATGGGCGGACTCGGGCCGATGGCAGGGCAGAATCATCATTTCAGCCAGTTCGCAGCCGAGAAGATTCCCTATGCGATCAAGCGTTATGTCGATGAAACCGCCCGCCTCTACGGCGTGCTGGACCGGCGCCTGGCCGACCGAGCCTTTGTGGCGGGCGAGGACTACAGCATTGCCGACATGGCAATCTACCCGTGGATCGCTTCCTACCAGCGGCAGAGCCAGCGCCTGGAAGACTTCCCCCACGTGCAGCGCTGGTTCAACACCATCAAGGCGCGGCCGGCGACGGTTCGGGCCTATGAACTGGTGCAAAAGGTCAACCCGCCCCAGTCCTGATCGAAAGGCATGTACAGTCTAAATGTGGGAGGGGGCTTGCCCCCGATGGTGGGTCAGTCACAGATTTATTAACTGGCAGTCCGCTATCGGGGGCAAGCCCCTCCCACATTAGTTTTGCGCTCACGCTTGCGTCGTTTCGCCGCGCTCACTAACGTAGCGCCTTTACTGACGCTACCCCCCGCAGGAGCTTTGCCATGGCCTCGCCAGCCTTCTCACATTTTCTTCCCCGGTTCGGCGTTGCCGCGGCAGTGGCCAGTGCATTAAGCCTGGCCGGTTGCCAACTCCAGAGCACCCAGGACACGCTGCCGCCGGTCGCCGGTGTGCAGCCGATCAAGGGGCTCGCGCAGAATGTGTCGGTACGCCGCAATGCCCAAGGCATGCCGCTGATCGAGAGCAACACCTTTCATGACGCGCTGTTCAGCCTGGGCTACGTGCACGCCGGCGACCGCATCACGCAAATGGTCACGTTGCGCCTGCTGGCCCAGGGCCGACTGGCGGAAATGTCCGGCCCTGAAGTGCTGGATGTCGACCGCTTCATGCGTGCGGTCAACCTGAAAAAAAGCGCCGGTGAGCTGTACAACGCCTCATCGCCGCGCCTGAAGCGCTTCTTCGAAGTGTATGCCCGCGGCGTCAACGCCTACCTGTTCCGCTACCGCGACAAGCTGCCGCCGGACCTGGCCCAGACGGGTTACAAGCCCGAGTACTGGAAGCCGGAGGACTCGGCGCTGTTGTTCTGCCTGCTGAATTTCAGCGAGTCGAGCAACCTGCAGGAAGAACTGTCGTCCCTGGTGCTGGCGCAAAAAGTCGGCGTCGACAAACTCGCCTGGCTCATTCCAAGCGCGCCGGATGAGGCGATCCCGACGGCAGAAGCCGAGAAACTCAAGGGGCTGAACCTGAGCCAGATCACCGGCCTCGCCGGCCTGGATGCGGTCAGCCAGCAGTTGGGCAGCCTCAATGCACTGGGCGTCACCACCTCCAATAACTGGGCGATTGGCCCCCAGCGCAGCCGCAGCGGTAAAAGTCTGCTGGCCGGCGACCTGGCGGCCCAGCCGCAAGCTCCCTCGGCGTGGAGCTACGTGCAGATCCGTGCGCCGAAATACCAGGCCGTCGGCGCCTCGATTGCCGGCCTGCCGACGCTGCTGTCCGGCTTCAACGGCAAAGTCGCATGGAGCATGAGCGCGGTGAAAGGCGACACCCAGGACCTGTTCCTGGAAAAGGTCAAACGCCAAGGCAGCGCGTTGTACTACGAGAGCAACGGCAAATGGCTGCCGGCAGGCGTGCGCAACGAAACCTTCTTCGCCAAGGGTCAGCGGCCGATTCGCGAAGTGGTGTATGAAACGCGTCACGGTGCCCTGCTCAACAGCAGCCAGGCGCTGACCAGCGGTTTCGGGCTGGCCCTGCAAACCGCCGACCTCAAGGACGACAAGAGCCTGGACGCATTCTTCGACCTGTCCCGCGCGCAGAACGCCGGCAAGGCCTCGGACGCCACCCGGGAAATCCGCGCCATTGCGCTGAACATGATCTTCGCCGACGCCAGCAACATCGGCTGGCAAGTGACCGGCCGCTTCCCCAACCGTCGCGAAGGCGAAGGCTTGCTGCCTTCACCGGGCTGGGATGCGCGTTTTGACTGGGACGGCTACGCCGATGCGATGCTGCACCCCTATGACCAGGACCCGCCTCAAGGCTGGATCGGCACGGCCAACCAGCGCACCGCGCCGCGCGGCTACGGCATGCAATTGTCCAATTCGTGGGATGCACCGGAACGCAGCGAGCGCCTGGCGCAACTGGCCAACGCCGGCAAGCATGACAGCCGCAGCATGATCGCCATGCAGTACGACCAGACCACCACTTTTGCCGCCAAGCTCAAGACCCTGTTCCAGGCACCGGGCATGGCCCAGCCGCTGAAGCAGGCCATTGACGCGCTACCCGCCGCCGAGCGGGCCAAGGCACGCGAAGCGCTGGATCGCCTGATGGCCTTCGATGGGCGCCTCACGTCCAGCTCCGCCGACGCGGCGATCTATGAACTGTTCCTGCAGGAAAGCGCCAAGCAGATCTTCCTCGACAAGCTCGGCCCGGAAAACAGCGCCACCTGGAAAGCCTTCGTCAGCAACGCCGGCCTGTCTTACTCCGCCACGGCCGACCACTTGCTGGGCCGCGAAGACAGCCCGTTCTGGGATGACACGCGCACGTCGCAAAAAGAAGATAAACCGGCCATTCTCGCCCGCAGCCTCGCCGCTGCGATCAGCGCCGGCGACAGCCTGCTGGGTGGCGATCACAAAGCCTGGCAATGGGGCAAGTTGCACAGCACCACCTGGAAAAACACCCAAGGCCAAGTGATTCGCGGCCCGCTGGCCAGTGGTGGCGACCACAACACCTTGAACCCGGCGCCGTACAGCTGGGGGCAGGACTTCAACACCACCCAGGTGCCGGCGCTGCGCATGATCGTCGACTTCGGCCAGGCGGAACCGATGATGGGTCAAGGCGGCATCGGCCAGTCCGGCAACCCGGCCAGCCCGAACTATGCCAATGGCATCGACGCGTCGCTCAAGGCGCAATACCTGAGCTTCCCGATGCAACCGCAGAACTTTGACAAGGCCTACGGCAAGACCCGCCTGACCCTCACCCCCGCCAAATAGGTAGTGAGCGGGCTCGCCCTAATGCCAGTCAGTTAAGGCTTAACGCTGTCACTGTGGGAGGGGCGGTGCGACGATTCGACTTGCTCCCGATGGACTGCGTAGCAGGCCCATTTTTGAGGCCGCTGCGCGGCCTATCGGGAGCAAGTCGAGTCGTCGCACCGCCCCTCCCACAGGTTATCCATCGTCCACTCTGTCGCTTAACTGACAGGCATTAGGGCGGGCCCGCTCACTACAATCGATCGAACTTATCCTTCCGCGCCCGCCTCCTACCTGATAAGCCCATCTCCCCCGGCACGTCCATGGACCTTGTCATCGCTCGCCCCGAGGGTCTTTACTGCCCCGCCGGAGACTTCTACATCGACCCCTGGCGCCCGGTAGAGCGCTGCGTGATCACCCACGCCCACGGCGACCACGCCCGCACCGGTAACCAGCATTATCTGGCGGCCGCACCCGGCGAAGGCATCCTGCGTTCGCGGCTGGGCCAGGACATCAACCTGCAAACCCTGGCCTACGGCGAGCCACTGGTGCACCACGGCGTGACCTTGAGTTTCCACCCGGCCGGTCATGTGCTCGGCTCGGCCCAGGTGCGCCTGGAATACCAGGGCGAAGTCTGGGTGGCGTCCGGCGACTACAAGGTCGAGCCCGATGGCACCTGTGCGCCGTTCGAGCCGGTGCGTTGCCATACCTTCATCACCGAATCGACCTTTGGATTGCCGATCTACCGCTGGCAGCCGCAGGCGCAGATTTTTGCCGGGATCAACCACTGGTGGCAGGGGAATATCGCGCAAGGCAAGGCCAGCGTGATGTTCTGTTACTCCTTCGGCAAGGCCCAGCGCATTCTGCATGGCATCGACGCCAGTATCGGCCCCATCCTCAGCCACGGCGCGGTCGAGCCGTTGAACCGGGTGTATCGCGAGGCCGGCATTTATATTCCTGAAACCCTGTATGCCGGTGATTTCAACAAGACCGACCCGCTGTTGCGTCAGGCCCTGATTATCGCTCCGCCCTCCGCAGGTGGCAGCAGTTGGATACGCCGCTTCGGCGACTACAGCGATGCATTCGCCAGCGGCTGGATGCGCCTGCGCGGTACCCGGCGGCGGCGCGGCGTCGATCGGGGTTTTGTATTGTCGGACCACGCCGACTGGCCGGGCCTGCTGTGGGCCATCGAGCAAACCGGTGCCGAACGGGTGATGGTCACCCACGGCTCCGTCGACGTATTGGTGCGCTACCTGAGGGAAAAAGGCCTGGATGCCCAGGGTTTCACTACCGAATATGGCGATGACGAAGAAGAGGCCACGGCATGAAAGCCTTTGCCGAGCTGTACGCCAACCTCGACGCCACGACCTCTAGCAACGCCAAGCTCGCGGCGCTGCAAGCCTATTTTGTGCAGGCATCGCCGGCAGACGCCGCCTGGGCCGTGTACTTTTTATCCGGCGGCCGGCCACGGCAACTGGTACCCACACGCCTGCTACGGGACATGGCCACGCAAGCATCGGGGATCGAGCCTTGGTTATTCGAAGAAAGCTACCAGTCGGTGGGCGATCTGGCCGAGACGGTGTCCTTGCTATTACCGGAATCCGCCTACACCTCAGAGGACGGCCTGGCGACGTGGCTTGAAGACAAGCTCCTGCCCCTGCGCGGCCTGCCGCCGGAAGAGCTGACTGAACGCCTGCCCGCGTTGTGGGCGCAACTGGATCAACCAAGCTTGATGGTCTGCATCAAGTTAATCACCGGCAGCTTTCGTGTCGGCGTCTCCAAGTTGCTGGTCACCCGGGCCCTCGCCGCCATGGCCGGCCTGGACAGTAAACGCGTGGCCCAGCGCCTGGTGGGCTACACCGACCTGTCCAACCGACCGACCGCCGAAGGCTACCTCAAGCTGATCGCCGCCGAATCATCCGACGAACATGCGCAACGCGGCGGGCAGCCTTATCCATTTTTTCTCGCCCACGGGTTGACGCAACCGCTCGAGCAATTCGACGCGCTGCTTGGCTCACCCAGCGAGTGGCAGGTGGAGTGGAAGTGGGACGGCATCCGCGCGCAGTTGGTCAAGCGCGAGGGTCGGTTATGGATCTGGTCACGCGGCGAAGAACTGGTCACCGAGCGCTTTCCCGAGCTACACAGCCTCGCAGGTAGCCTGCCGGATGGCACGGTGATCGACGGCGAAATCGTGGTGTGGAAGGACACGGTGCAACCCTTTGCCTTGCTGCAACAGCGTATCGGCCGCAAAACCCTGAGCAAAAAAGTCCTTGAGGACGCGCCCGTCGCCGTGCTGGCCTACGACCTGCTGGAATACCAGGGCCACGACTGGCGCAACCACATCCAGGCCGAGCGGCGCAGCCAACTTGAGCAGGTCATTGCTCAGTGCAACAGCCCCGTGCTGTTGCCCTCGCCCTTGCTGACGGCCACGCGTTGGGAGCAGTTGGCCGAGCAACGCGAAGACTCTCGCCGCCTCGGCGTGGAAGGCATGATGCTCAAGGCGCGTGATGGCCTGTACGGCGTGGGTCGCACCAAGGACATGGGCGTGTGGTGGAAATGGAAAGTCGACCCCTTCAGCGTCGACGCGGTGTTGATCTATGCCCAGCGCGGCCACGGGCGGCGCGCCAGCCTGTACAGCGACTACACCTTTGCGGTGTGGGACGGCCCGCCGGGCACGGAACGCACATTGGTGCCATTCGCCAAGGCTTATTCGGGGCTGACCGACGAAGAAATGCGCAAAGTCGATGCGATCGTGCGCAAAACTACGGTGGAAAAATTCGGTCCCGTCAGCAGCGTGACGCCGAGCATGGTGTTTGAGCTGGGGTTTGAGGGGATCGCCTTGTCCAAACGGCACAAGAGTGGCATCGCGGTGCGTTTTCCGCGGATGTTGCGGTGGCGGCAGGATAAGTCGGTGGACGAGGCTGACACCCTGGTCATCCTGCAAGACTTGCTCAGCTGACAGGTATTTCCAACCACATGCGTTCCAAGATGGTGCATTGAAAATTCAATGCCCATTTTCGGGCATATCCTACACTCACAACTCCCTTATCCCACCTTTTAAACCGATCATCCGGAACTATGGTGCAGAAATTGCTACTTGTGATCCGTCTGACACCGTTCAGTAACAGTCCTAAACGCGCCACAAGCGCTTATCTTGGTTTCCAGGGAATACATAATGAAAAAAGCATTGCTGACCCTTTCTGCACTGGCTCTGTGCATGGCTGCTGGTACCGCGCTGGCCAAGGAATACAAGGAATTGCGTTTTGGTGTCGATCCGTCCTACGCACCATTCGAGTCCAAGGCCGCCGACGGCAGCCTGGTGGGCTTCGATATCGACCTGGGCAATGCGATCTGCGCCGAGCTGAAAGTGAAGTGCAAGTGGGTGGAAAGTGACTTCGACGGCATGATTCCAGGCCTCAACGCCAACAAGTTCGATGGCGTGATTTCCTCCATGACCGTGACTGAAGCCCGTGAAAAGGCGATCGATTTCTCCAGCGAACTGTTCTCCGGCCCGACCTCGCTGGTGTTCAAGAAAGGCGCGAACTTCTCCACGCCTGAATCCCTCAAGGGCAAATCCGTAGGCTACGAGCAAGGCACCATCCAGGAAGCCTACGCCAAGGCCGTACTGGATAAAGCCGGTGTGACCACCAAAGCCTACGCCAACCAGGACCAGGTCTACGCCGACCTGACCTCCGGGCGTCTCGACGCTTCGGTGCAAGACATGCTGCAAGCCGAACTGGGCTTCCTGAAGTCGCCGGCGGGCGCTGGCTACGAAGTCAGCAAGCCTATCGACGACCCATTGCTGCCGTCTAAAACTGCGGTCGGTATCAAAAAAGGTAACAAAGAGCTGAAGGCGCTTCTCGATAAAGGTATCAAAGCGTTACACGATGATGGCACCTACGCCACCATCCAGAAGAAACACTTCGGCGATCTGAACCTGTACAGCGGTAAATAACACCCTGGCGCCCACCGTTTTCAGGTGGGCGCTTTTTTATCGCCATAGGTCCTGAATTCATGTTTGAAGATCTTTTACAAACCCTGGGGCTCAGTGCCTTCAGTTTGAAGGGGTTCGGCCCGCTGTTGCTGCAAGGTACGTGGATGACCGTGAAACTGTCGGTCGCCTCCCTGGCCGTCAGTGTCCTGCTGGGCCTGCTCGGCGCCAGCGCCAAATTGTCCAGCGTGCGCCTGTTGCGCATTCCCGCCCAGCTCTACACCACCCTGATTCGCGGCGTGCCCGACCTGGTGCTGATGCTGCTGATTTTCTACAGCCTGCAAATCTGGCTGACCGGCTTTACCGACTTCATGGAATGGGACTACATCGAGATCGACCCATTCAGCGCCGGGGTCATTACCCTGGGCTTCATCTACGGTGCCTATTTTACCGAGACCTTTCGCGGCGCCATCCTCGCCGTGCCCCGTGGGCAGTTGGAAGCGGCTACCGCTTATGGCCTCAAGCGCGGGCAACGGTTTCGCTACGTGACCTTCCCGCAGATGATGCGCTTTGCCCTGCCGGGCATCGGCAATAACTGGATGGTGATGCTCAAGGCCACCGCGCTGGTCTCCATCATTGGCCTGGCGGACCTGGTCAAGGCGGCCCAGGATGCCGGCAAGAGTACCTATCAACTGTTCTATTTCCTGGTGCTTGCCGCGTTGATCTACCTGCTGATCACCAGCGCTTCCAACTTCGTCCTGCGTCGGCTTGAACGTCGCTACTCCGCTGGGTCCCGGGAGGCCGTGCGATGATCGAACTTCTGCAGCAATACTGGCGGCCCTTCCTGTACAGCGACGGCCAGCACATCACCGGGCTCGCGATGACGATGTGGTTGCTGAGCCTGTCGCTGGTCTTCGGTTTTCTGGTGTCGATCCCGCTGTCCATCGCCCGCGTATCATCCAAGCGCTGGGTGCGCTGGCCGGTGCAGTTCTACACCTACCTGTTCCGCGGCACGCCGCTGTATATCCAGTTGCTGATTTGCTACACCGGCATCTACAGCATCGCGGCCGTGCGCGCGCAGCCGGTACTGGATGCATTTTTTCGCGATGCGATGAACTGCACCATCCTCGCCTTCGCCCTCAACACGTGCGCCTACACCACCGAGATTTTCGCCGGAGCGATCCGCAGCATGGCCCATGGCGAAGTCGAAGCCGCCAAAGCCTACGGCCTTACCGGCTGGAAGCTATATGCCTACGTGATCATGCCCTCGGCCCTGCGTCGTTCGTTGCCGTATTACAGCAATGAAGTGATCCTGATGCTGCACTCGACCACGGTGGCCTTCACTGCAACGGTGCCCGACATTCTCAAGGTGGCCCGGGATGCCAACTCGGCCACCTACATGACCTTTCAATCATTCGGTATCGCTGCACTGATCTACTTGACTGTGACCTTTGCCCTGGTGGGTCTGTTTCGTCTGGCGGAGCGCCGTTGGCTGGCCTTCCTGGGCCCCAGCCATTAAGCCGCTTTTCATGTGTAGGAGCAGTCATGCGACATCAGGTACATGATCTGATCGCACCGGTGCCAGGCACGGCGCGGCAGATTCACAGTTTTCACTTCGGCCCGGAACAGGCTGAAGGCAAGATCTACATCCAGTCATCGCTGCACGCCGATGAGCTGCCGGGCATGCTGGTGGCCTGGCACCTCAAGGCGCGCCTGGGGCAACTGGAAGCGGCCGGCCGCCTGCGCAGTGAGATCGTGCTGGTACCCATTGCCAACCCGGCGGGCCTGGAACAGGTGCTGATGGACACGCCCCTGGGTCGCTACGAACTGGAAAGCGGGCAGAACTTCAACCGCCGGTTTGTCGACCTCAGTGACGAAGTGGGCAACCAGATCGAGGAGCGGCTCGGGGATGACCCACAGCACAACCTCGAGCTGATCCGCACCGCGCTGCGCGGCGCCCTCGCCGCGCAAACAGCCGACACCCAATTGCACTGCCAACGCCTGGTGCTGCAACGCCTGGCCTGCGATGCCGACATGGTGCTCGACCTGCATTGCGATTTCGAAGCCGTGGCGCACCTGTACACCACCCCGCAAGCCTGGCCGCAGGTGGAGCCGTTGGCGCGCTATCTCGGCTCGGAGGCCAACCTGCTCGCCACCGATTCCGGTGGGCAGTCGTTCGATGAGTGTTTCACCCTGGTCTGGTGGCAGTTGCAGCAACGTTTTGGCGAGCGCTTCCCGATTCCCATGGGCAGCTTTTCGGTGACCGTCGAGTTGCGTGGCCAGGGCGACGTCAACCACGGCCTCGCGGCCCTCGACTGCCAGGCGATCATCGACTACTTGATTCACTTCGGTGCGATTGAAGGTGACATCGCGCCACTGCCCGAACTGCCCTACCCGGCCACTCCGCTGGCAGGTGTAGAGCCTGTGGCCACGCCAGTCGGCGGCCTGCTGGTGTTCAGCGCCCTGCCCGGTGAGTACCTGGAAGCCGGGCAACTGATCGCCGAAATCATCGACCCCATTACCGACCGCGTAACACCCGTGCATTGTAAAAACGCCGGCCTGCTTTACGCCCGTTCGCTACGGCGGATGGCCACTGCCGGGATGGTGATCAGCCATGTCGCCGGCATTGAGGCCTACCGCAGTGGCTACCTACTTTCGCCTTGAGGATGCACGCTCCATGTACAAATTGACTGTTGAAGGCCTGCATAAAAGCTATGGCGACAATGAAGTGCTCAAAGGTGTTTCGCTCAAGGCCAAGACCGGCGACGTGATCAGCCTGATCGGCGCCAGCGGCTCCGGCAAAAGTACCTTTTTACGCTGCATCAACTTCCTGGAGACGCCCAATGACGGGGCCATGACCCTGGATGGTCAACAGATCCGCATGGTCAGCGACCGCCACGGCATGCGCGTGGCCGATGACGCCGAACTGCAACGCTTGCGCACGCGCCTGGCGATGGTGTTCCAACACTTCAATCTGTGGAGTCACATGAGCGTGCTGGAAAACATCACCATGGCCCCGCGCCGGGTGCTGGGCTGCAGCAAGAAGGACGCCGAAGACCGCGCCCGTCGCTACCTGGACAAGGTGGGCTTGCCGGCACGTGTGGCCGACCAGTACCCGGCGTTCCTGTCCGGCGGCCAGCAGCAACGAGTGGCCATCGCCCGCGCCCTGGCCATGGAGCCTGAGGTGATGTTGTTCGACGAACCGACTTCGGCCCTCGACCCGGAACTGGTCGGTGAGGTGTTGAAGGTGATTCAGGGCCTGGCCGAAGAAGGTCGCACCATGATCATGGTGACCCACGAGATGAGTTTTGCGCGCAAGGTGTCGAGCCAGGTGTTGTTTCTGCACAAGGGCCTGGTGGAAGAGCAAGGTGCGCCGGAAGACGTGTTGGGCAACCCGAAGAGCGAACGCCTGCAGCAGTTCTTGAGTGGCAACTTGAAGTAAACCTTTGGGGCGCCTGGAGGGTCTTTGACTTAGAGCCTCCAGAGCACCTGCCCCATGGCAAAACCCCTCGACTTCGCCAAGACATGGTTTGCCACCCAGGGCTGGAAGCCGTTCACCTTCCAGAAAGACGTATGGGCTGCCGTCAAGGCCGGCCAATCGGGTTTGCTGCACGCCAGCACCGGCGCCGGTAAAACCTATGCGTTGTGGTTTGCCGCGCTCAATCGCTTCGCCGGCACGCGCCCGCCCGCGACGGGTAAACGCAAAGTGCCGGCACCGCCGCTGACCGTCCTCTGGATCACGCCGATGCGCGCATTGGCCGCCGATACGGCACGCGCCCTGGAAGCGCCGCTTGCGGCCTTGCAGATTCCCTGGAGTGTCGGCCTGCGTACCGGCGATACCAGCAGCAGCGAGCGCGCTCGCCAGACCCGACGTCAGCCCACCGCGCTGGTGACCACCCCGGAAAGCCTGACCCTGATGCTCGCCCGCGCCGACAGCGAAACGAGCCTGGCGCACTTGCGCATGGTGGTGGTGGATGAATGGCATGAACTGATCGGCAACAAGCGCGGCGTGCAGTTGCAACTGGCGCTGGCGCGGTTGCGCCGCTGGCATCCGGAATTAATGGTGTGGGGCATCTCCGCCACCTTGGGGAACCAGGCCCACGCGCTTGAGGTGTTGGTCCCACACGGCGACGGGATCAATGTGCAGGGGCAAACGGCCAAGCTACTGAAAATCGACACCCTGTTGCCCCCCATCGCCGAGCGCTTTCCCTGGGCCGGGCATATCGGCCTGAAAATGCTCCCGCAAGTGGTCGCCGAAGTCGACGCCAGCAGCAGTTGCCTGGTGTTTACCAATACGCGGGCACAGTCGGAGATCTGGTATCAGGCGCTGCTGGACGCCCGCCCGGACTGGGCCGGTGTGATTGCCCTGCATCACGGCTCACTGTCCCGGGAGACCCGCGACTGGGTCGAGCGAGCCTTGAAAGACGGCCAGCTCAAGGCAGTGGTCTGCACCTCCAGCCTGGATCTGGGCGTGGACTTCCTGCCGGTGGAGCGTGTGCTGCAAATCGGTTCGGCCAAAGGCGTGGCGCGCCTGATGCAGCGCGCCGGACGTTCCGGCCACGCGCCCGGCCGCCCATCGCGGGTGACGCTGGTGCCCACCCATAGCCTGGAGCTGGTGGAAGCCGCCGCCGCCCAGGACGCAATCGCCCAGCGACGCATCGAAGCGCGCCAATCGCCTGAAAAGCCTTTGGACGTGCTAGTACAACATTTGGTGAGCATGGCCCTGGGCGGCGGCTTTACCCCGCAGGCCTTGTTGGCCGAAGTACAGGGAGCCTGGGCTTACCGCAACCTCACCGATGAGGATTGGGCCTGGGCCTTGGGCTTTGTGCGCCATGGCGGGCTGTCGCTGACGGCGTATCCGGATTACCGCCGGGTGGAGCCGGATGAGCACGGCATCTGGCGCGTTCCCGACGCGCGCCTGGCGCGGAGGCATCGCATGAGCGTAGGCACCATCGTCAGTGACGCGAGCATCCAGTTGAAGTTCTGGAGCAAAGGCGGCGGCGGCAAGCACCTGGGCAGCGTGGAAGAGGGTTTTATTGCTCGGCTCAAACCGGGGGATGGCTTCCTGTTTGCCGGGCGGCTGTTGGAGTTGGTGCGCGTGGAAAACATGACCGCCTATGTCAAGCGCAGCACCGCCAAAAAAGCTGCGGTACCGCGCTGGAATGGCGGGCGCATGCCGCTTTCCAATGAACTGGCCCAGGCGGTGATCGAGCGTTTTGATGCGGCGGCGCACGGGCATTTCGACGGGCCGGAAATGCAAGCGGTACAACCCTTGTTGCAAACCCAGCTGCGCTGGTCGGGCCTGCCCACACGCAATCACCTGCTGGCAGAGGCGTTGAAGTCGCGGGAAGGCTGGCACCTGTTTCTCTATCCCTTTGCCGGGCGCCAAGTGCATTTGGGCTTGGCGAGCCTGCTGGCGTGGCGGGTCAGCCAACAGCAACCGGTGACGTTCTCGATTGCGGTCAATGATTATGGGCTGGAACTGTTGAGTGCCACGCCTCTGGACTGGCCAGGTTTGCTCTGCCCCGCATTGCTGAGCCCGCAAAACCTGCTGGCGGATGTGGCGGCCAGCCTGAACGCCGGGGAACTGGCCCTGCGCCGCTTTCGCGAGATCGCACGCATCGCCGGACTGGTATTCGCCGGCTATCCTGGTGCGCCAAAAAGCACGCGCCAGGTGCAGGCCTCCAGTGGCTTGTTCTTCGAAGTGTTCAAGCAATATGACCCGCAGAACCTGCTGCTAAGCCAGGCCGGCGAAGAAGTCCTGCGTGATGAGTTGGATATTCGCCGGCTGGAGGACACGTTGCTGCATTTGTCCGCACTGCAACTGGAGCTGCACCGTATAGAACGGCCGACACCACTGGCCTTTCCCCTGCTGGTTGAACGCATGCGCGAAAGCATGAGTTCGGAAAAACTCTCGGAGCGTATTGCGCGGATGGTCAAGGATCTGGAAAAGGTCGCCGATAACGGGAAGCGCTGATGGTTTGCTCGATAACCCTTGAGAAACAAGAATTGTGGCTGCTGGCTGACAAAGCGATCTACTGGCCTGCGCGCCGCTGCCTGTTGATTGCCGATGCGCATTTCGGCAAGGCGTCGGCTTATCGCAGCCTCGGCCAGCCGGTGCCACAAGGCACCACCCAAGAAAACCTGAAGAAGCTGGACCAGCTGCTGACAGCCTTTGCCTGTGAACAGGTGATCTTTCTGGGAGATTTCCTGCATGGGCCCGGTTCACACGCCAGCAGCACGCTGGGCGTACTCAGGGCCTGGCGTGAACGCCATCGCGAGCTGAGCCTGACCTTGATTCGCGGCAATCACGATAAGCGCGCGGGCGACCCGCCGGCCGACCTGCGCATAGAGGTGGTAGGGGAGCCGCTGCTGATGGGTCCGTTTGCCCTGCAGCACGAACCGGACGCCCATGCCAGCCACCATGTATTGGCGGGGCACGTGCACCCGGTGTATCGCTTGCGCGGCAAGGGCCGGCAAAGTCTGCGCCTGGCGTGCTTCCAGATTGGCAGGCGGATCAGCCTGCTGCCGGCGTTTGGCGCTTTTACCGGCGGCTATCCGGTTTCGCCGAGTGACGATGAGCAGATCTTTGTCGTAGCCGATCAGGGCGTATGGCCAGTTCGCTGAGAACTGGCCACCCGGCTCATGCCACCGGCACAGGTGGCGGCTCATCGTGAGGTGGAACGCCAGCCGGCTCATTCGGCTCATCAGGCTGCGGAGAGTCTGGATCAGGTTGGCCAGGGATACCGCCCGCATAAGCAGGGTCGGCCATCAGGGACCAGGCCAGAACGCCAATCTGGTTGGGTTCCAGCCGGGCAAGTTCGGCGCTGATTCGCGGGTCGATCTTCATAAAGCACTCCTCAAGCATGGCCCGGCGCGTTTTACACACGCCGAGGCTGTACACCTAATAGAGTCACTTCCCGCGGACTAATTCCCTTTACGTGTAAGAGCTTTCGATCAAGCGCGTGGGAGAGTAACGCCACGCTGGCCCTGATACTTGCCCCCACGGTCCTTGTAAGACACTTCGCAGGCCTCGTCGGATTGCAGGAACAGCATCTGCGCCACGCCTTCGTTGGCGTAGATCTTCGCCGGCAAGGTGGTGGTGTTGGAGAACTCCAGGGTGACATGCCCTTCCCACTCAGGCTCAAGCGGCGTCACGTTGACGATGATGCCGCAGCGGGCGTAGGTGCTTTTGCCCAGGCAGATGGTCAACACGTCGCGTGGGATGCGGAAGAACTCCACGGTGCGCGCCAGGGCGAAGGAGTTCGGCGGGATGATGCACACGTCGCTCTTGATGTCGACGAAGCTTTTCTCGTCGAAGTTTTTCGGATCGACGGTCGCCGAATTGATGTTGGTGAACACCTTGAATTCGTCAGCGCAACGCACGTCGTAGCCGTAGCTGGAAACCCCGTACGAGATCAGGCGTTCGGCGCCTTCGCCACGCATCTGGCGCTCTACGAAGGGCTCGATCATGCCGTGCTCTTGCGCCATGCGGCGAATCCACTTGTCCGATTTGATGCTCATGGCGGGTGTCCTGAAATAACGAGGTGGAGAAATTCTGTGGGGCATCTTACCGGGGCCAGCCTTAGGGTTCAAAGGGCGTGGGGCTTTTCTTGATGATGCCTGCGCTTACCTGCAAGCCTGTATAAAGCCGCCGCCAGCGGGGCCGGGCCTCGGGTTGGCGCCGTTGGTGACGGTAAATACCACCGCCAGTCACGAAAATAGAGAAACCTACGGAAATATCATTGGCACGTTCCGGAAAAAGGGTTAAGGTGGCGCCACTGTGTTGCTTGTGTCACTGAGAATCTCTACACGATATGTTGAATTTCGATCCAACCATCTCCAAGAATTTTTCCTGCTCTTTGCACTCAGTCTCGGCCAGGGCTTTTCCTGAGTCGCAGTTAACTTTGTCCAAGGAGATACACCATGTCTAATCGCCAAACTGGTACCGTTAAGTGGTTCAACGATGAAAAAGGCTTCGGCTTCATCACTCCACAATCCGGTGACGACCTGTTCGTACACTTCAAAGCTATCCAGTCCGACGGCTTCAAAAGCCTGAAAGAAGGCCAACAGGTTTCTTTCATCGCTACCCGCGGTCAGAAAGGCATGCAAGCTGAAGAAGTTCAAGTTATCTAACTTGTACTGACTTAGTCGAAAAAACCCCGCTTTTAATAGCGGGGTTTTTTTATGCCTGGGATTTGGTCTTACCACCCTTTATGCCAGGCACAAAAATGCGCAAGGGGGCTTGCTCCCGATAGCGGCGCCTCAGTCAATGCATCCAGTGACCGATCTACCGTTATCGGGAGCAAGCCCCCTCTCACATGCAAGCTACGGCGTTATTGAAACAACGACTCACTCGACAAGCCATTCTTCTCAAGGATCTCACGCAAGCGCTTGAGCCCCTCCACCTGGATCTGCCGCACCCGCTCACGGGTCAGGCCAATTTCCAGGCCTACATCCTCCAGGGTGCTGCTCTCGTGGCCACGCAGGCCGAAGCGGCGAATCACCACCTCACGCTGCTTGTCCGTAAGCTCCGACAGCCACTGGTCAATGCTTTGGGAAAGATCATCGTCCTGCAACAGCTCACAAGGATCCGTCGGACGATCATCCGTCAGGGTGTCCAGCAGGGTTTTATCCGAATCCGGACCCAGCGAGACATCGACCGAAGACACGCGCTCGTTCAGGCCGAGCATACGCTTGACCTCCCCTACCGGTTTTTCCAGCAGGTTGGCGATTTCTTCAGGCGAAGGTTCATGATCGAGTTTTTGTGTCAGCTCACGCGCCGCCCGCAGGTAGACGTTGAGCTCCTTGACCACATGGATCGGCAAACGGATCGTGCGGGTCTGATTCATGATCGCCCGTTCGATGGTCTGGCGAATCCACCAGGTGGCGTAGGTGGAGAAGCGGAAACCCCGCTCCGGGTCGAACTTCTCCACTGCCCGGATCAAGCCCAGGTTGCCTTCCTCGATCAGATCCAGCAGGGAAAGGCCACGATTGACGTAGCGTCGGGCGATTTTCACCACCAGGCGCAGGTTGCTTTCAATCATGCGCTTACGCCCAGCCGGATCACCCTTTTGCGACAAGCGCGCAAAATGGACTTCTTCATCGGGAGTCAACAGAGGGGAAAAGCCGATTTCATTGAGGTACAGCTGGGTCGCATCGAGCGCCCGCGTGTAGTCAATGTACTTGTGTTGCTTTAACGCTGTGGAGTTCTTGGATTTGGTGCGAACTGAAGGTGGTGCGTTTCCTTCATGATTCGACATCGATGATTCCTTCTCGGTGAGAATCTCCATTTCAAGGAGAACCTCATCGTCGATGTCAAACTCCGGCGCTTCTTTACTGAGAGCCATTGTTATAGTCCTTTGGTGAGTTCGACCTCAAGCTCAAGCGACGCCTTTATCCTTGGCAACGCTGGAGCCTGTTCCTTCTACGTGAGGGAACAGGCTGTGCAACACATCAACGACGGGGCAGGAATTGCAGCGGATCTACAGGCTTCCCTTGACGGCGAATCTCAAAGTGCAGTTTCACCCGGTCTGTGCCAGTTGATCCCATTTCGGCAATTGTCTGTCCGACTTTGACTTGCTGCCCCTCCCGAACCAACAACCTGCGGTTATGACCGTAGGCACTGACGTAGGTGTCGCTGTGTTTGATGATGACCAGCTCGCCGTAGCCCCGTAAACCACTCCCGGCGTACACCACTGTCCCATCAGACGCAGCTAAAACAGGCTGTCCCAAATCCCCGGCGATATCAATGCCTTTATTCAAACTACCGTTTGAAGAGAATTTTCCAATCAACACACCGTTCGAGGGCCATCCCCAACCCGTTGGCGCAGGGCCCGCAGGTGGCAACGGCGCGGGTGCCGGCTTGCTCGCCGTCGAAGGCGCGGCGGTACCGGCAGGCCGCGTGATGATGGTGGTTTTGCTCGAAGACGAAGGCGAAGATCCAGTGTTTGTCACAACTGTCGTAGGCGTGGAACCGGTGCGCCCATCGAAACGAATGGTCTGCCCCGGATGGATCGTATAGGGCACAGGGATACTGTTGCGCGCAGCGAGCGCTTTGTAGTCCCAACCGTAACGAAAGGCGATCGAGAACAGCGTGTCGCCCTTTCGCACGACATACTGGCCGGTGGTAACCATGGGCTTTTGCGGGACTGAACTGGCGTTGCGATCGACAACCCGCGCGCCACTTGAGGGTGAGCTTGAACAGCCCGCCAATAAGGAACTCAAGACAAGGCCAAGCACCAGTCGCTGAAAACTTGTTTTACTCATACGCTGCGCAAGACCTGTGAGACTCACCCGCCGCTCCCTTTGTGGTGGCTGAACGTTAACGCCTGTACCAGGCCTGAAATATGACGCAAGTATAACTGGGCATTGGATTGATACCGGCACAGGGATGAAACGAAAAACTCACCCTGTTTAATTCCGGCTTCCGATCATGTTGACACGATAGACCCCGCCGTAAGACACATCGCCGCCAACAGAATTCACTGCCCGCAAATAAATGATCAGGCCAGCGGGCCATTGAGCAAGGGCACAAAGCGCACGGCACCCAATACATGCCGAGAAAAGCCTTCGTCTTCCCGGATAATGAGCATCAATTGTTGCACTTCACCGGAACCCACGGGGATGACCAGGCGCCCACCCGGCGCCAGTTGATCCAGCAAGGCTTGCGGCACATCGGTGGCCACCGCCGTGACAATAATGCCGTTATACGGCGCCAGGGCCGGCCAGCCTTCCCAACCATCGCCCCAGCGAAACACCACGTTGCGCAGGTTCAACTCCACCAGGCGTTCCTTCGCGCGATCCTGCAGCACCTTGATGCGCTCCACCGAGAACACCCGCTCCACCAGCTGCGACAGCACCGCCGTCTGGTAGCCGGAACCGGTGCCGATCTCCAGCACCTTGTCCAACGGCCCCGCCGCCAGCAACAGTTCGCTCATGCGCGCAACCATATAGGGCTGGGAGATAGTCTGGTTGTGGCCGATGGGCAACGCGGTATCTTCATAGGCACGGTGCGCCAGGGCTTCATCGACAAACAGGTGCCGAGGCGTACGCCGGATCACCTCCAGCACCTGGGCATTGGACAAGCCCTCTTCGTACAGGCGCTGGATCAAGCGCTCACGGGTACGCTGGGAAGTCATCCCGATGCCACGGCGCAACAGGTCGTCTTGTTCACGCGCCATCAACGCAGCCCCTCAAGCCAGCCATCGAGGCTACTGAAGGCATCACTGAAGGTGCGATCAAGTTGCAACGGGGTAATCGAAACATAACCTTGCATCACCGCATGAAAGTCCGTGCCGGGGCCACCGTCTTCGGCGTCGCCGGCGGCGGCAATCCAATACCCTTCCTTGCCACGCGGATCGACCACCTTCAAGGGCGCCGCCGCACGGGCACGATGGCCCAGGCGAGTGAGCTGGATGCCGCGAATATGATCGAGCGGTAAATTGGGCACGTTGACGTTGAGCACGGTACGCGGCGGCAACTCCAGGGAACCATGAGCCTCCACCAGCTTGCGCGCGAAATAGGCGGCGGTCGACAGGTTATCCAGTTGCCGCGAGGCGAAGGAAAAAGCGAACGAAGTCCGACCGAGGAAACGCCCCTCAAGGGCCGCCGCCACGGTGCCGGAATACAGCACGTCATCCCCCAGGTTTGCACCGAGGTTGATGCCCGATACCACGAGATCCGGCTCTTGATCCAACAAACTGTTGATCGCCAGGTGCACGCAGTCGGTGGGAGTACCGTTTACGCTGATAAAGCCATTGGCCAGAACCTGCGGGTGCAGCGGACGGTCGAGCGTCAGCGAACTGCTGGCGCCGCTCTTGTCCTGATCCGGGGCGACCACCACGCACTCGGCGTAATCCTGCAGCGCACCATAGAGCGCGGCAAGACCGGGTGCGGTGGCACCGTCATCGTTTGATATCAGAATACGCATGGGTTGTCCGTCGGCCCCACCGGCACCAGATCAACAAGCTCGCGCACCAAGACAGTGGCGAAGCATCCGGCCGGCAGGACGAATTCCAATTGCAGAATGTCAGGTGCGGGATAATGCCACGTCAACCCGCCAATGGGCAGTCGCAGAATGCGACGTTCCTGGCTCATACCGGCATTCACCAGCCAGTCACGCAGATCGGCTTCCTCGGCGGCGACCGCCTGCTCCAAGGCAAAGGTCGCTCCCGTGGCGGGCGAGTCACCCTCGCCCCACTGCGGCCCGGTCGGGTGCAGGTCCAGAATGGCCAGGCGCGGATCGCTGCATTCAGCCTCCCCCGCCGGAAAAAAACTGCGACTGTCGGTAAACGCCAGCAGGTCACCCACTTGGGCACGCTGCCAGGAACCGTCCGCAACACGCGCAGCCAACACCTTGTTGAACAGGAAGCTGCGCGCCGTGGACAGCAGCCGCGAGCGCACATTGCGCTGCTCCGGCAGGGCCTTGCGCGCCGCCCACTCACGGGCGTCCACCACGTTGCCGCCGTTATGGCCGAAACGCTGGGCACCGAAGTAGTTGGGAATGCCATGCGACGCGATCATCTGCAAGCGCGCATCGATGGCGGCGGTATCGCCCTCCAGTTGGGTCAGGCGCAATGTGAAGCCGTTGGCCGAATGCGCGCCGCGCTGCAGCTTGCGCTTGTGGCGGGCCATCTTGAGAATCTTGAGGGTGTCGTTTTCAGCACCGCTCATATCCGGGTCGGCCTTACCCGGCAATTGCACGCTGAACCACTGGCGAGTCAACGCCTGACGGTCCTTGAGGCCAGCATAACTGACGGTGCGCAATGGCACGCCAGCCGCCCTGGCAATGCGTCGGGCCGCCTCTTCAGTATTCAGGCCGCGTTTTTCCACCCATAACCACAGGTGCTCGCCGTCACCCGTCAGCGGGATATCCAGCACTTCGTCGACCTGGAAGTCTTCAGCCGTCGCCTTCAGTACAGCGCGGCCCAACGCCTCGCCATAGGCCCGTGGGCCCAGCAATTGCAGGTCGTTCATGCGCGCAGCAACAACGCAACGGAGTGCACCGCAATGCCTTCTTCACGACCGGTAAACCCGAGTTTTTCGGTAGTGGTGGCTTTCACGTTCACTTGATCCAGTTCAATGTTCAGGTCAGCGGCGATCAACGCTCGCATCGATTCGATATGCGGGGCCATTTTCGGCGCCTGGGCCACGATGGTGTTGTCGACATTGCCGACCTTCCAGCCCTTGGCGTGGATCAGACCGACCACATGGCGCAACAAGACACGGCTGTCCGCGCCCTTGAACGTCGGGTCAGTGTCCGGGAAATGCTTGCCGATGTCGCCCAGCGCCGCAGCCCCCAGCAACGCATCGCTCAAGGCATGCAGCAAGACATCGCCGTCGGAATGAGCCAGCAACCCATGGTGGTGCGCGATCCGCACGCCACCCAGGGTGATGAAATCGCCTTCGGCGAAACGGTGCACATCGTAGCCGTGGCCAATACGCATAAAAAAACGCCCCGATTTAATTCAGGGCGTGATTCTACCTACTTTTGCCTCACATTAACCGAGCAAAGCACGACCATGATGTCGCAAATGGTCTTCGATGAAGCTGGCGATGAAAAAGTAGCTATGGTCGTAACCGGGCTGCAGGCGCAACTCCAGTGGGTGGTTGGCCACCTTCGCCGCCTGTATCAGGGCCTCAGGCTTGAGTTGCACAGCGAGAAAATCGTCGCGGTCGCCCTGATCCACCAGCAATGGCAGCTTTTGCGCCGCTTCACTGATCAGCACGCTGGCATCCCATTCACGCCATTTCGAGCGCTCCTCGCCCAGATAGCGCGAGAATGCCTTCTGCCCCCAAGGACAATCCATCGGATTGCTGATCGGCGAAAACGCGGACACCGACAGGTAACGCCCCGGGTTGCGCAACGCGCAGACCAACGCGCCATGCCCGCCCATGGAGTGCCCGCTGATGCCACGTTTATCCGATGCGGGGAAATGTGCTTCAACCAACGCCGGCAATTCCTGCACCACGTAGTCATGCATCCGATAGTGCTTGGCCCACGGTTCCTGGGTGGCATTGAGGTAGAAGCCTGCGCCCAGGCCGAAATCCCAGGCGTTGTCCGGGTCACCGGGCACACCCGGCCCACGGGGGCTGGTGTCCGGCGCGACGATGATCAACCCCAACTCGGCGGCCATGCGCTGGGCGCCGGCCTTCTGCATGAAGTTCTCGTCGGTGCAGGTCAGCCCGGACAACCAGTACAACACCGGCAACTTGCCGCCCTGCTCCGCTTGCGGCGGCAGGTAGACTGCGAACGTCATGTCGCAGCCGAGGACATCGGAATGATGCTTGTAGCGTTTATGCCAGCCGCCGAAGCTCTTCTGGCATGACAGGTTCTCCAGACTCATGGCCGACCTCAAAAGTGGATGACGGTACGAATGCTCTTGCCTTCATGCATCAGGTCAAACGCTTTGTTGATGTCTTCCAGCCCCATGGTGTGAGTGATGAAGGTATCCAGCGGGATCTCGCCGGTCTGAGCCATCTCCACGTAGCTTGGCAGCTCGGTACGGCCGCGCACGCCGCCGAAAGCCGAACCGCGCCAGACGCGTCCGGTGACCAGCTGGAATGGGCGGGTGGCGATTTCCTGGCCGGCACCGGCAACGCCGATGATCACCGACTCGCCCCAACCTTTGTGGCAGCACTCAAGGGCGGCGCGCATCAGTTGCACGTTGCCGATGCACTCGAAGGAAAAGTCCACACCGCCGTCGGTCAAGTCGACGATGACGTCCTGGATCGGGCGATCGTAGTCTTTCGGGTTGATGCAGTCGGTGGCGCCCAACTGCTTGGCGATTTCGAATTTGGCCGGGTTGATGTCGATCGCAATGATACGACCCGCCTTGGCCTTGACCGCGCCAATCACCGCCGACAGGCCGATGCCACCCAGGCCGAAGATCGCCACGGTGTCACCCGGCTTGACCTTGGCGGTGTTGATCACCGCACCAATACCGGTGGTGACGCCGCAGCCCAGCAGGCAGACTTTTTCCAGCGGCGCTTCTTTTGGGATCTTGGCTACGGAGATTTCCGGCAACACGGTGTACTCGGAGAACGTCGAGGTGCCCATGTAATGGAAAATCGGCTGGCCCTTGTAGGAAAACCGCGTGGTGCCGTCAGGCATCAAGCCTTTGCCCTGGGTGGAGCGGATCGCCTGGCACAGGTTGGTCTTGCCCGACAGGCAGAACTTGCACTTGCCGCACTCCGGCGTGTACAGCGGGATCACATGGTCACCCACGGCCACTGAGGTCACGCCCTCGCCGATGGCTTCAACCACCGCACCGCCCTCATGGCCGAGGATCGACGGGAAGATACCTTCCGGGTCAGCGCCCGACAGGGTGTAGGCGTCGGTATGGCACACGCCGGACGCGACCACGCGCAGCAGCACCTCGCCGGCCTTGGGCATGGCCACATCCACTTCAACGATCTCAAGGGGCTTCTTGGCTTCAAAGGCTACGGCGGCGCGGGACTTGATCATCCGGGTTTCTCCATGGGTTAAAAACTGAGGCGGTGAGTGTAAAACATGGCCCGGTGATGAATAATCCAGACAAAAGCAAAACTTTATTGCTGTACAGGGATAATCAACATGCTGGAAAACCGTTGGGAAGGCATCGATGAATTTGTCGCCGTCGCCGAATGCAACCAGTTCACGGCAGCGGCCGAACGCCTGGGCGTATCGTCATCCCATATCAGCCGGCAGGTGGCACGCCTGGAAGAACGACTGCAAACGCGGTTGCTGTATCGCAGTACACGCAAGGTCACCCTGACCGAAGCCGGCCAGACCTTCCTGCAGCACTGCCAGCGTTTACAAGACGGTCGCGAAGAGGCCCTGCGCGCCGTGGGTGACCTCACCAGTGAACCCAAGGGCATGTTGCGCATGACCTGCGCGGTGGCTTACGGCGAACGGTTTATCGTGCCGCTGGTAACGCGATTCATGGCGCTGTACCCGCAATTGCGCGTGGATATTGAACTGACCAACCGCCAACTGGACCTGGTGCACGAAGGCCTCGACCTGGCGATTCGCCTGGGGCGCCTGCAAGACTCGCGCATGGTCGCCAGTCGGCTGGCCCCCCGACGCATGTACCTGTGCGCGTCGCCCTCCTACCTTGCAAGGTATGGTCGGCCACATAGCTTGTCGGAATTGAGTCGGCATAACTGCCTGATCGGCAGCTCGGATATCTGGCAATTGGCTCAGGACGGGCGCGAATTTTCTCAACGGGTGCAGGGTAACTGGCGTTGCAACAGTGGCCAGGCGGTACTGGATGCGGCGCTGCAAGGGGTTGGGTTGTGCCAATTGCCGGACTATTACGTGCTTGAGCATTTGCACAGTGGCGCGCTGGTGTCATTGCTGGAGGCGCATCAGCCGCCGAATACGGCGGTGTGGGCTCTGTATCCACAGCAGCGGCACTTATCGCCGA
Source organism: Pseudomonas palleroniana (assembly GCF_022836895.1). Lineage (NCBI taxonomy): Bacteria > Pseudomonadati > Pseudomonadota > Gammaproteobacteria > Pseudomonadales > Pseudomonadaceae > Pseudomonas > Pseudomonas palleroniana. The sequence goes on from NZ_CP092411.1 coordinate 5,268,148, forward strand.
AGGTGCGCAAGTTGGTCGATTTCTTGAAGGCGGGGCTGGCTGAAAGGCCGGAGTACATCAGTTGAACAATCAGTGATTGAACCTATCGCCATCGGGAGCAAGCCCCCTCCCACATTTGGAATGCATTTCAAATGTGGGAGGGGCCTTGCTCCCGATGGGGCCGCTGCAGTCCAGCGGCCTACCTGCGATTAGCCCAGCGCAAGCGCAACCACTCCAGATCCTCTGGCCGGGTCACCTTGATATTGTCCGAACGCCCTTCAATCAAGCGCGGCGCCTGGCCGGACCATTCCATGGCCGAGGCTTCGTCAGTGATCACGGCGTCGGCCACCAGGCTGTCGGCCAACGCACGATGCAATGCCCCCAGGCGGAACATCTGAGGGGTATAGGCCTGCCAGATCAGGCTGCGGTCGACGGTTTCCATCACCCGCCCATGCTTGTCGACACGCTTGAGGGTATCGCGCGCCGGCACGGCCAGCAGGCCCCCGACCGGGTCATCCGCCAGTTCGCTCAAGAGTTTGTCGAGATCGTCACGGCTCAGGTTTGGCCGCGCGGCATCGTGCACCAACACCCAATCGTCGTCGCTGGCGCCCAGGGCGTTGAGTTGCAAGAGTGCATTGAGCACCGACCCCGAACGTTCCGAGCCACCGTCCGCACGATGGATACGCGCGTCGCCGGCACACGCCAGTTCAGGCCAATAAGGATCATCAGAAGCAAGACTGACCACCAGGCCCTTGAGCGATGGATGGTCGAGAAAACAGCCAAGGCTGTGTTCGAGAATGGTGCGCCCGCCCAGTTGCAGATACTGCTTGGGACGGTCAGCGGCCATACGGGCACCGACGCCCGCGGCAGGAATCACGGCCCAGAAGGCCGGTAGACGGTAACTCATTGGGCCAACTGGTAGAGGGTTTCACCCTCCTTGACCATGCCCAATTCATGACGAGCCCGCTCTTCAACGGTCTCCGTACCTTTTTTCAGCTCAAGTACTTCGGCGTCAAGGACGCGATTACGCTCCAGCAGGCGTTCGTTTTCGGCGTGCTGGTCGGCAATCTGCTGGGTCAGTTCTTCTACCTGCGCAAAGCTGCCATTACCGACCCATAGGCGGTACTGCAGGCCAGCCAGCAACAAGAGCAAGACGAGGAATAACCAATTGGGACTGCGCATCGAAATCCGGGTATCCAGTGAAAAAAGCCAGCCATGTAAAACTTTTGCAGCAACTGATAGCACGAAGCCTGGAAGGACCAGGCTTGTGCTAGATAGCCATCAGGTTAGCGTCGAAAAACACCCTATCGTGGTTTTTCCGACGCAATCCAACGACTTTTTACCATGCTTTACCATCAAGTAGCGATCAGCCGCGAAACTCACCGCGACCGTTGTACTTGGCTTTACCCGCCAGTTGCTCTTCGATACGCAGCAATTGGTTGTACTTGGAAACGCGGTCGGAACGGCACAGGGAACCGGTCTTGATCTGGCCCGCCGAGGTGCCCACAGCCAGGTCGGCAATGGTCGAGTCTTCGGTTTCGCCGGAGCGGTGGGAGATCACGGCGGTATAGCCTGCAGCCTTGGCCATCTGGATGGCTTCCAGGGTTTCGGTCAGGGTGCCGATCTGGTTGAACTTGATCAGGATCGAGTTGGCGATCTTTTTGTCGATGCCTTCTTTCAGGATCTTGGTGTTGGTCACGAACAGGTCGTCGCCCACCAGTTGGATTTTTTCGCCGATCTTGTCGGTGAGGACTTTCCAGCCGGCCCAGTCGGACTCATCCAGGCCGTCTTCGATCGAGATGATCGGATAGCGCTCGGTCAGACCTTTGAGGTAGTCGGCAAAACCTTCGGAAGTGAATACGTGGCCTTCACCCGACAGGTTGTATTTGCCGTCTTCATAGAACTCGCTGGCTGCGCAGTCCAGGGCCAGGGTCACGTCAGTGCCCAGCTTGTAGCCGGCGTTGGCCACGGCTTCGGAGATCACTTTCAGCGCATCTTCGTTGGACGCCAGGTTCGGCGCGAAACCACCTTCGTCGCCCACGGCAGTGCTCAGGCCACGAGCCTTCAGTACAGCCTTCAGGTGATGGAAAATCTCGGTGCCCATGCGCAGGCCATCGGAGAAAGTCTTGGCGCCAACCGGCTGCACCATGAATTCCTGGATGTCGACGTTGTTATCGGCATGCTCGCCACCGTTGATGATGTTCATCATCGGCACCGGCATTGAGTACACACCCGGCGTGCCATTCAGGTTGGCAATGTGAGCGTACAGCGGCAGGTCCTGGTCCTGGGCAGCAGCCTTGGCAGCGGCCAGGGACACGGCGAGGATGGCGTTGGCACCCAGGTTGCCTTTGTTTTCGGTGCCGTCGAGCTTGATCATCGCGTGATCCAGGGCTTTCTGGTCTACCGGATCCTTGCCCAGCAACAGGTCACGGATCGGGCCGTTGATGTTGGCTACGGCCTTCAGTACACCTTTGCCCAGGTAACGGCTCTTGTCGCCATCACGCAGTTCCAGCGCTTCGCGCGAACCGGTGGAAGCACCGGACGGCGCGCAGGCGCTACCGATGATGCCGTTATCGAGAAGCACGTCGGCTTCGACGGTGGGGTTGCCACGGGAGTCGAGAACTTCACGACCTTTGATGTCGACGATTTTTGCCATTGTTGTAAACACTCCAAAGTTGACGAAAACGACGCAGCTGAAGGAAAACTTTTGACCGACCGCAAGGGTGGAACAACGGGGCAGGCTTGCAGGCGACAAGGCTCAGGCCCGCGGGCCTGAGCATAAAACGAGGGAAAGTCTACCGGAGAAACGGTGCTTACGCGGTTTCTACCGTCGGAAAACTCTTGACCAGTTCGTCCAACTGCTTGAGCTGGGCCAGGAACGGCTCCAGCTTGTCCAGGCGCAGGGCGCAAGGACCATCGCACTTGGCGTTGTCCGGGTCCGGGTGGGCTTCCAGGAACAGGCCGGCCAGGGACTGGCTCATGCCCGCCTTGGCCAGGTCGGTGACCTGGGCACGACGCCCACCGGCGGAGTCCGAGCGACCACCGGGCATTTGCAGCGCGTGGGTCACGTCGAAGAACACCGGGTATTCGAACTGTTTCATGATGCCGAAACCGAGCATGTCCACCACCAGGTTGTTGTAGCCGAAGCTCGAACCACGCTCGCAGAGGATCAACTGGTCGTTACCCGCTTCCACGCACTTGTTCAGGATGTGCTTCATCTCCTGGGGCGCAAGGAACTGGGCTTTCTTGATATTGATCACCGCGCCGGTCTTGGCCATCGCCACGACCAGGTCGGTCTGGCGCGACAGGAAGGCCGGCAACTGGATGATGTCGCACACCTCGGCGACCACGGCAGCCTGTTCAGGCTCGTGGACGTCGGTGATGATGGGCACGCCGAAGGCTTGCTTGATGTCCTGGAAGATCCGCATGCCTTCTTCAAGGCCCGGGCCGCGATAGGAGGTCACGGACGAACGGTTGGCCTTGTCGAAGCTGGCCTTGAACACGTAGGGGATGCCCAGCTTCTGGGTGACCCGCACGTACTCTTCACAGACCTGCATCGCCATGTCGCGGCTTTCCAGCACGTTCATGCCGCCAAACAACACCATGGGCTTGTCGTTGGCAATCTCGATGTCGCCTACGCGAATGATCTTCTGGGCCATCAGGGTTACGCCTTCTTCTGATGTTGCGTCAGTGCTGCCTTGACGAAACCGCTGAACAACGGGTGACCGTCACGCGGAGTCGAGGTGAACTCAGGGTGGAACTGGCAAGCGACGAACCATGGGTGATCCGGTGCTTCGACCACTTCAACCAGCGCGCCGTCACCGGAGCGACCGGAGATTTTCAGGCCGGCTTCCTTGATCTGCGGCAGCAGGTTGTTGTTCACCTCGTAGCGGTGACGGTGACGCTCGACGATCACGTCCTTGCCATAGCAGTCGTGTACCAGCGAGCCCGGCTCCAGCAGGCAATCCTGCGCGCCAAGGCGCATGGTGCCGCCCAGGTCGGAGGTTTCGGTACGGGTTTCAACGGCGCCGGTGGCATCTTCCCACTCGGTGATCAGGCCCACGACCGGATGGCCGCTGCTGTGATCGAACTCGGTGGAGTTGGCGTCTTTCCAGCCCAGCACGTTACGGGCGAACTCGATAACGGCCACTTGCATGCCCAGGCAGATCCCCAGGTACGGCACCTTGTTCTCACGGGCGTACTGCACGGCAGTAATCTTGCCTTCCACGCCACGCAGGCCGAAACCGCCAGGAACGAGGATCGCATCGACACCTTCGAGCAGCGCGGTGCCCTGGTTCTCGATGTCTTCGGAATCGATGTAGCGCAGGTTGACCTTGGTACGGTTGCTGATACCGGCGTGGCTCATCGCTTCGATCAGCGACTTGTACGCGTCCAGCAGTTCCATGTACTTGCCGACCATCGCGATGGTGACTTCGTGCTCGGGGTTGAGCTTGGCGTCGACCACGGCATCCCATTCGGACAGGTCCGCGCCGCCACACTGCAAGCCGAAACGCTCGACCACAAAATCATCCAGGCCTTGCGAATGCAGGATGCCCGGGATCTTGTAGATGGTGTCGGCGTCTTCCAGGCCAATCACCGCACGCTCTTCAACGTTGGTGAATTGCGCGATCTTGCGGCGCGAGGAAATATCGATCGGGTGATCGGAGCGGCATACCAGCACGTCCGGCTGCAGGCCTATGGAACGCAGTTCCTTGACCGAATGCTGGGTAGGCTTGGTTTTGGTTTCGCCGGCGGTGGCGATGTACGGCACCAGGGTCAGGTGCATCAGCATCGCGCGCTTGGCGCCGACTTCGAAACGCAGCTGGCGGATCGCCTCGAGGAACGGTTGGGATTCGATGTCACCCACGGTGCCACCGATCTCGACCATCGCCACGTCGGCATCGCCTGCACCCTTGATGATGCGGCGCTTGATTTCGTCGGTGATGTGCGGGATCACCTGGATGGTTGCACCCAGGTAGTCACCACGGCGCTCCTTGCGCAGCACGTGCTCGTAGACACGGCCGGTGGTGAAGTTGTTGTTCTGGGTCATGGTCGTGCGGATGAACCGCTCGTAGTGGCCCAGGTCCAGGTCGGTCTCGGCGCCGTCATGGGTGACGAACACTTCACCGTGCTGGAACGGGCTCATGGTGCCCGGGTCGACGTTGATGTACGGGTCCAGCTTGAGCATGGTGACTTTAAGCCCCCGCGCCTCCAGGATGGCCGCCAATGAAGCGGAGGCAATGCCTTTCCCCAATGAAGAAACAACACCGCCCGTGACGAATATGTAGCGCGTCATGAAAAACCCTAGAAGTCTGCGTTAAAGCGGTCCGAGCCGCCGGGGAAAGCGAAGGAAGGCCGAAGCCCCCGATCACCTGCATTAATCACAGTGCACCTTTCAAAAAAACCGCCGCGTGGTGACAGACCAGCAATGAAACACCGGTACGTTGATCGCTACACATTTTTTGGAATCGCCCAGCAAAGACTGCTTGGTAATCGGCAACTGCTGCGATTCAGGAGAATCCACAGAAGTTGTATCAAGAAGGGAGCGTAGTCTACCGGAAAGGCTCTATCAGCTCAAACCTTGATCGCAGTTCTGTGGCAACCAATGCAATTGCCAATCTTCACTCGGTACTGCCCAGCGTCCAGCGACGCTGGGGCCACCCAGCAATTGCTCGCCCCGATACAGGAGCGGCAATCTGCCACGGACGAAGCCCGGCAGCGCGCTTTCGTTAAGCAGACGCTTCAGATCACGGCGCCCTCGCCCCGGTACCTCGAGCACTTCACCGCCCCGGCGATAACGAACCTCCAGAGGACCTTCGGGCGCCTTGCCGACCAACTCCAGCCGGCCATTGCCGGGTAACTTTAGTGGGTTTTGCGGATCGGGCCAGCTCAACGTTGCGTCGGAAAATTCCGCCCAGGCACCCGGCAACCACCAGATGCGCTCGCCGCAACGGTGCAACTCGCCATCGGCCATGCGCCATAGAGGTTGCGCATCCGGCTTGGCGTCGCGCAGGGAATGCCAACCGGCCCAGTGATCACTGTCGGGCAAACGGGTCAGCGGGGTCAGCCAATGACGCAAGGCGTTGCGCTGGCGAGCGTCGGAAAGCTCACGCAATGGCGCAAGGGCCAGTGACGGTAAAGGCAGCCAGGGGACTGGTGAAGGTTGGTCCGCAGCCTGCAAGTCCATCCGCGCCAAGTCGTCCAGCAGCCCCTGGGCCTCGCCGAGCTGCTCGGCGGTACGGGCCAGGCGGCTGGCGGCTTGCGGCCAGCGCTGCGTCAGTGTCGGGAAAACGCGATGGCGCAAGTAATTGCGCGAAAAATGCGGGTCGGCATTGGAAGGGTCTTCGACCCATAGCAATTGATGTTCATGGGCGTAGGCTTCCAGCTCACCACGTGATACGTCGAGCAAGGGTCTCAGCAGATGGCCTCCCGCCAGGGGGCGATGACCAGGCATCGCCGCCAAGCCACGCACACCGGCCCCACGCAGCAGGCGAAACAACAGGGTTTCGGCCTGATCTTCGCGATGCTGGCCCGTAAGCAACACCCCCCCTGCCCCCGTGACTTCGGCAAACGCCTGATAACGTGCGTCGCGGGCGGCGCGCTCAAGGCTCGCTCCGGGCCGGACCTGCACACGCATGACGCACAAGGGCACGCCAAGGCTGTCGCACACCGACTGGCAATGACCGGGCCACGCGTCGGCGGCAGCTTGCAGGCCATGGTGGACATGCACGGCACTGAGCGTCGGGAACGTTTCGGTTTTTGCCAAAGAGACCAGAAGGTGCAGCAGCACGGTGGAATCCAGCCCACCTGAGAAAGCGACGTGCCAGGCCGGGGCATTGCGCCACGGGGCAAGGGCTTGAAGGAGTTTGGCGGCTAGCGCTGGCTTCATCGGAAAATACCGCCATCAAACTGGAATGCGACAACCCAGCATACACAAAGCAAATGTAGGAGGGGGCTTGCTCCCGATAGCAGTGGGTCAGTCAATGGACCCATTGACTGACACTCCGCAATCGGGAGCAAGCCCCCTCCCACATTGAGTATTGCGACGATCTTACAGGCCGTAGCTCATCAGGCGCTCATAACGACGGGTCAGCAGCGCTTCGTTATCCAGCTTCTTGAGCATCGCCAGTTGCGAACCCAGTTCGGCGCGGATGGTCGCAGCAGCGGCAGCCGGGTCGCGGTGAGCGCCGCCCAATGGCTCGGCGATCACTTTATCCACGATACCCAGGCCTTTGAGGCGATCGGCAGTAATGCCCATGGCTTCGGCAGCGTCCGGCGCCTTTTCTGCGGTTTTCCACAGGATCGAGGCGCAACCTTCCGGCGAGATCACCGCGTAGGTCGAATACTGCAGCATGTTCAATTGATCGCAAACGCCAATGGCCAATGCGCCGCCGGAGCCCCCTTCACCAATCACAGTCGCGATGATCGGGGTTTTCAGGCGAGCCATGACGCGCAGGTTCCAGGCAATCGCTTCGCTCTGGTTGCGCTCTTCAGCGTCGATACCCGGGTAGGCGCCCGGCGTGTCGATGAAGGTCAGGATCGGCATTTTGAAGCGCTCGGCCATTTCCATCAGGCGGCAAGCCTTGCGATAGCCTTCCGGACGCGGCATGCCGAAGTTGCGGCGCACCTTCTCGCGGACTTCACGGCCTTTCTGGTGACCGATCACCATGACCGGCTGGTCATCCAGGCGGGCGATACCACCAACGATGGCGGCGTCATCCGAGAAATGGCGGTCGCCATGCAGCTCGTCGAATTCGGTGAAGATGTGCTGGATGTAGTCCAGGGTGTATGGGCGACGCGGATGGCGAGCCAGGCGTGCGATCTGCCAGCTGGTCAGCTTGCCGAAGATGTCTTCGGTCAGCGTCTTGCTCTTGTCTTGCAGGCGGGAGATTTCATCGCCGATATTCAGCGAATTGTCATTGCCGACCAGGCGCAGTTCTTCGATCTTGGCTTGCAGGTCAGCGATCGGCTGTTCGAAATCAAGAAAATTCGGGTTCATAAGCGTCCGTCTTGGGTCGACGGCCAAGGAGTGCCTGGCCAGCCGGTTGTCTATTCGCGCCCTACCTTAAGGGAGAGGCGCGTTTAGGTCGAGATTAAATGTTCAGCCGAGGTCAGGTGTGCTGACCATCAGCGGTATTGGAGGAAGACGTTGTCTCGCCCGAACTGGTCACGCAAAGCTTGAATCAAGCCATCCGCCGGATCAATTCGCCACGTCTCGCCAAATTGCAACATCGCCTTGGCGTCGTTGCCGGTGTATTCCATGGTCACAGGGCAAGCGCCACGGTGACGCTTGAGCAAATCACCCAACCAGCGTAGCTGATCGCCCTTGAGCGCTTCGGTCTTGACCTTCAAGCGCAGGCTTTCGGCCAGGTTGGTACGGGCATCTTCCATACTCATGACCCGCTTGATCCGCAGACGCAGGCCACCGGAGAAGTCATCGTTACTGACCTCCCCTTCCACCACCACCATGGCATCGGTCTGCAGCAACGATTGCGCCGAGTGGAACGCATCGGCAAACAGCGACGCCTCGATTCGCCCCGAGCGGTCGTCGAGGGTGATAAAGCCCATCTTGTCGCCCTTCTTGTTCTTCATCACCCGCAGGGCGATGATCATGCCGGCGACGGTCTGGGTGTCGCGCGCCGGCTTCAGGTCGATGATGCGCTGACGGGCAAAACGACGGATCTCTCCTTCGTATTCGTCGATCGGGTGACCGGTAAGGTACAGACCCAAGGTGTCTTTCTCACCCTTGAGACGTTCCTTGAGGGTCAATTCCTTGGCCTTGCGGTGGTTCGCGTACACATCCGCATCGTCTTCGACGAACAGCCCCCCAAACAGGTCCGCATGGCCACTGTCGTGGGTGCGGGCAGTCTGTTCGGCGGCCTTGATCGCCTCTTCCATGGCGGCCAGCAGTACCGCCCGGTTGCGGTCGATATTGGCCTGGTAAGCCTTCGGCTCATCATGGAAATAGGGGCCGAGACGGTCAAGTGCGCCACTGCGGATCAGGCCATCGAGGGTGCGTTTGTTGATGCGCTTGAGGTCAACCCGGGCACAGAAGTCGAACAGATCCTTGAATGGCCCGTCCTGCCGCGCTTCGGTGATCGCTTCCACCGGGCCTTCGCCGACCCCCTTGATCGCGCCCAGGCCATAGATGATGCGGCCTTCGTCATTCACCGTGAACTTGAACTCCGAGGCGTTCACGTCCGGCGCATCGAGGCGCAGCTTCATGGTGCGCACTTCCTCGATCAAGGTCACGACCTTGTCGGTGTTGTGCATGTCCGCCGAGAGTACCGCAGCCATGAAGGGCGCCGGGTAGTGGGCTTTCAGCCAGGCGGTCTGGTACGACACCAGGCCGTAGGCAGCGGAGTGGGATTTGTTGAAGCCATAACCGGCGAATTTTTCCACCAGGTCGAAAATGTTACCGGCCAGATCGGCGTCAATATTATTGGTGGCACACCCCTCAATGAAACCACCGCGCTGCTTGGCCATTTCCTCGGGTTTTTTCTTACCCATGGCGCGACGCAGCATGTCCGCACCACCCAGGGTGTAGCCCGCCATCACCTGGGCAATCTGCATCACCTGTTCCTGATACAGGATGATGCCGTAGGTCGGTGCCAGTACTGGCTTGAGGCCCTCGTACTGATAATCGGAATGCGGGTACGCCAGCTCGGCACGCCCGTGCTTACGGTTGATGAAGTCATCCACCATGCCCGATTGCAGCGGCCCCGGACGGAACAGGGCCACCAGTGCGATCAAGTCTTCCAGGCAGTCGGGCTTGAGCTTTTTGATCAGCTCCTTCATGCCCCGGGATTCAAGCTGGAATACTGCCGTGGTTTCGGCTTTTTGCAGCAACGAATAGGTCGGCTTGTCATCCAACGGGATGAACGCGATATCCAGCGGCTCCTCGCCAGCCTTGGCGCGGTCGCGGTTGATCGTCTTGAGCGCCCAATCGATGATCGTCAGGGTCCGCAGGCCCAGGAAGTCGAACTTCACCAGGCCGGCGGCTTCCACGTCGTCCTTGTCGAACTGGGTAACCAGGCCGTCGCCTTCTTCATCGCAGTAGATAGGCGAAAAGTCGGTTAGTTTGGTCGGTGCGATAACCACGCCACCGGCATGTTTACCCACGTTACGCACCACACCTTCGAGCTTGCGGGCCATGTCCCAGATCTCGGCGGCCTCTTCATCAACCTTGATAAAGTCGCGCAGGATTTCTTCCTGCTCGTAGGCTTTTTCCAGCGTCATGCCGACTTCGAACGGGATCATCTTCGACAGGCGGTCCGCCAGGCCGTAAGACTTGCCCTGTACGCGCGCCACGTCACGGATTACCGCCTTCGCCGCCATGGAACCGAAAGTGATGATCTGGCTGACGGCGTTGCGGCCGTATTTCTCGGCCACGTACTCGATCACGCGGTCACGGCCATCCATGCAGAAGTCGACGTCGAAGTCGGGCATGGAAACCCGTTCCGGGTTCAGGAACCGCTCGAACAGCAGGTCATACTCCAGCGGGTCGAGGTCGGTGATCTTCTGTACATAAGCCACCAGCGAGCCGGCGCCTGAGCCTCGGCCCGGGCCAACCGGCACGCCGTTGTTCTTGGCCCACTGGATAAAGTCCATCACGATCAGGAAGTAACCGGGGAATCCCATCTGGATAATGATATCCAGCTCGAAATTCAGCCGATCCACGTAGACCTGGCGCTTGGCCTCGTAATCTTCGGTGGTGTCCTTGGGCAGCAGAACGGCCAACCGCTCTTCCAGGCCATCGAACGACACCTTGCGGAAGTACTCATCGATGGTCATGCCATCGGGAATCGGGAAGTTGGGCAGGAAGTGTTTGCCCAGTTTCACTTCAATGTTGCAGCGCTTGGCGATCTCGACGGAGTTTTCCAGGGCCTCGGGCAGGTCGCTGAACAGCTCGGCCATCTCCTCGGCACTTTTGAGATATTGCTCTTCGCTGTAGTTTTTCGAGCGGCGCGGGTCATCCAGCGCCCGGCCTTCACCGATGCACACGCGGGTTTCGTGGGCCTCGAAGTCTTCTCGCTTGATGAAGCGCACATCGTTGGTCGCCACCAGCGGTGCGCCCAACTTGTCGGCCAGCGCCACTGCGGCGTGCAGGTGTTCTTCATCGTTAGGCCGATTGGTACGCTGGACTTCCAGGTAAAAACGGTCGGGGAAGACCTGCATCCACTCGCGGGCCAGTACTTCGGCTTCCTGGGGGTTGCCACCGAGCAGCGCAATGCCGATCTCGCCTTCCTTGGCGGCCGACAGCATGATCAGCCCTTCGCTGGCCTCGGCCACCCACTCGCGCTCGATGATGATCGAGCCATTGCGCTGGCCGTCGATAAAACCACGGGAAATCAGTTCGGTGAGGTTGCGATAACCCACGCCGTTCATCGCCAGCAGGCTGATGCGGCTCAGGGAGTTATCCGGGTCTTTGTTGGACAGCCACAGGTCGGCGCCGCAAATCGGCTTGATGCCGGCGCCCATGGCGTTCTTGTAGAACTTGACCAGGGAACACATGTTGTTCTGGTCGGTCACCGCCACCGCAGGCATGTTCATGCCCACCAGGGTTTTGACCAGCGGTTTGATCCGTACCAGGCCATCGACCAGGGAGTATTCAGTGTGCAGGCGTAGGTGAACGAATGAAGCCGGCATAGTGATCCTGTCTAGATACGTGGAAACAACAAGGCCCGGATTGTACCGGGCCTTGAGCAAAACATCAGCCTCGCGACTACACCTCGCTGAGGCTCTCCCGCGCCTCGTAAGCCAGGCGCACCGGGGCGAACGAGCGACGATGGATCGGCGTAGGCCCCAGACGGGCCAAGGCTTCCAGATGAACGGGCGTTGGGTAACCCTTGTGACCACCGATGCCATAGCCGGGGTAGATCAATTCGAAAGCCGCCATTTCACGGTCTCGGCTGACCTTGGCCAGGATTGAAGCCGCCGCAATAGCAGGCACCTTGCTATCACCCTTCACCACCGCTTCCGACGGCATCGCCAGTTTCGGGCAGCGATTACCATCGATCATCGCCATCTTTGGCGTGATGTGCAGGCCCTCCACCGCACGCTGCATGGCGAGCATGGTGGCGTGCAGGATGTTCAGCTCATCGATTTCCTCGACCTCGGCCCGGGCGATATGCCAGCTCAGAGCTTTCTCGCAGATCTCATCGTAGAGCTTTTCGCGGCGCGCTTCGGTGAGTTTCTTCGAATCGTCAAGACCCAGGATCGGACGGTTCGGGTCAAGAATGACGGCCGCCGTAACGACGGCGCCGCACAGCGGCCCGCGCCCTACTTCATCCACGCCGGCCACCAGCTCATCGGCGTGGGCAACCAGGCTGAAATCCAGGCCCATTTGCGTCTTCATAGGGTTTCCTGTCGATGGCCGATCAAGGTGAGCACGGCATCCGCCGCCTGGTTCGACGCATCACGGCGCAACGTGCGGTGAATATCGTCAAAGCCACGGGTCTGCTCTTCGCCACCCTCTATCAAGGGAAGTACGGTCTGCGCCAGGGCTTCAGGGGTCGCGTCGTCCTGTAGCAACTCCGGCACCAACAGGCGCTGGGCCAGCAGATTGGGCAAGGAGATGTAGGGACTTTTGACCATGCGCTTGAGAATCCAGAACGTCAGTGGTGCAAGACGATAGGCCACTACCATCGGACGCTTGTACAACAACGCCTCGAGAGTGGCAGTGCCTGAAGCGATCAGCACCGCATCACAGGCCGCGAGCGCGAGGTGCGACTGACCATCCAGCAGCGTCAGCGGTAAGTTGCGACCGTCAAGCAAGGCCTCGATCTGCGTACGACGTTGCGGGCTGGCACACGGCAGCACGAAGCGCACACCCGGTTTCAAGACCATCAAGCGCTCGGCGGCATCAAAAAACAGCGCGCCCAACCGCCCGACTTCACCACCGCGGCTGCCCGGCATCAGTGCAACCAGCGGGCCATCGGCCAAGCCCAGCTCGGCACGTGCCGCTGCGCGATCGGCCTGCAGAGGGATGGTGTCGGCCAACGTGTGCCCCACAAAGCGCACCGGTACACCCTTCTCTTCATAGAATCGGGCTTCGAAGGGCAGCAAGGTCAGCATCAGGTCGCAGCCTTCGCGGATCTTCAGCACGCGCTTTTGCCGCCATGCCCACACGGACGGGCTGACGTAATGCACGGTCTTGATCCCGGCCTGGCGCAATTTGAGTTCGATGTTAAGAGTGAAGTCCGGCGCGTCGATTCCGATAAAGACGTCGGGCTTTTCTTCAATCAGCGTCTGGATCAGCAGTTTGCGGCGAGCCAGCAGCTCTCGCAGTCGCCCCAGCACTTCCACCAACCCCATGACGGACAGGCGTTCCATGGGAAAGTAGGACGTGAGACCCTCGGCCTGCATCAACGGCCCACCCACCCCGATAAACTCGACGGCAGGATGCTGGGCCTTGAGCGCACGCATCAGGCCTGCCCCCAGAATATCGCCGGAAGCTTCCCCGGCCACCAACGCTATACGCAGATTGGCCATGATTAACGGGTGATGCCGCGAGTCGACGCCTGGATCGAGTCCCGGAACACGGCCACTTCCGGAAACTGTGCAGCCGACTCGGCCAGTTCGGTCAATGCCTGCTCAACCGTCAGCCCCTGGCGGTAGACCACCTTGTAGGCTCGACGCAGGGCATGGATCTGGTCTTCGCTGAAACCACGACGGCGCATGCCTTCGAAGTTCATGCTGCGGGCTTCGGCCGGGTTGCCGAATACCGTGACGAATGCCGGAACATCCTTGCCGATTGCGGTCCCCATGCCGGAAAAGGCGTGGGCACCGATATGGCAGTACTGATGGACCAGGGTGAAGCCGGACAGAATTGCCCAGTCGTCAACGTGCACATGGCCTGCCAATGCAGTGTTGTTGACCAGGATGCAGTGGTTGCCGATCACGCTGTCATGGCCGATATGCGCATAGGCCATGATCAGGTTGTGATCACCCAAGGTGGTCTCGGCACGATCCTGCACGGTGCCACGATGAATGGTCACACCTTCACGGATGATGTTGTGGTCACCGATTACCAGGCGTGTTTCTTCACCCTTGTACTTCATGTCGGGGGTGTCTTCGCCTACCGAGGAAAACTGGTAGATACGATTATGCTTACCAATGCGCGTCGGGCCTTTGAGGATCACATGCGGCCCGATGACAGTCCCCTCGCCGATTTCAACACCTGCGCCGACGATCGACCAAGGGCCGACCTCAACGTCGGCGGCCAGTACGGCCGACGGATCGATGATTGCGCGAGGGTCAATCAAACTCATAGTTTGCGTTCCGCACAGATGATCTCAGCCGAGCACACCGGCTTGCCATCCACCGAGGCCTGGCATTCGAACTTCCAGATCTGGCGTTTGCAACTGATGAACTTGGCTTCCAGGATCAACTGGTCGCCCGGCGTGACCGGATTGCGGAAACGCAGTTTGTCGGAGCCCACGAAATAGTAGAGCGTGCCGTCGGCAGGCTTGAGGTCGAGCATTTTGAAACCAAGGATACCGGCAGCCTGGGCCATTGCTTCAATGATCAACACACCTGGCATGATGGGATGCGCGGGAAAGTGGCCGTTGAAGAACGGTTCGTTGATGCTGACATTCTTGTAGGCACGAATGCGCTTTTCCTCGACATTGAGGTCCACTACGCGGTCCACCAGCAGGAACGGGTAACGGTGAGGCAGGTATTCGCGAATCTCGTTGATGTCCATCATTTCGGGGGGAAGCCTGTAATAAAGATTGGGGGCGGGCGAACTAAAAGCACGCCCCGCTAGCAAATCAAGGAAGCCGCCCAGCGGCTGTGCACACTTGATATGGAAATGGTATCAGCCTTCTGATGAAGCATTACCGCCAGGGGTCACGTCTCCAACACGCTTTTCAAGCTGTTTGAGGCGTCGGGCCATGTCGTCAAGCTGTCTCAAGCGCGCTGCACTTTTACGCCACTCAGCCGCCGGCTGCATGGCGGTACCGGAAGAGTAGGCCCCTGGCTCGGTGATCGAGTGGGTGACCATGGTCATGCCGGTGATGAAAACGTTGTCGCAA
This sequence comes from Pseudomonas palleroniana, assembly GCF_022836895.1. Classification (NCBI taxonomy): domain Bacteria; kingdom Pseudomonadati; phylum Pseudomonadota; class Gammaproteobacteria; order Pseudomonadales; family Pseudomonadaceae; genus Pseudomonas; species Pseudomonas palleroniana. Next base: position 5,283,165 of record NZ_CP092411.1, read on the forward strand.
ATATCGATATGCCCCACCAGCCCTACGCCACCGGCGAGCATGCAATGCTTGCCGATTTTGGTGCTGCCGGAGATACCGACACACGCCGCCATGGCGGTGTGGTCGCCGATCTGCACGTTGTGGGCGATCTGGATCTGGTTGTCGAGCTTCACGCCGTTACCGATTACGGTATCGGCCAGGGCGCCACGGTCCACGGCGGTGTTAACGCCGATTTCCACGTCATCCCCAATCAAGACACCGCCAACCTGGGCAATCTTGTGCCAAACGCCTTTGGAATTGGCAAAGCCGAAACCTTCACCGCCGATCACTGCGCCCGACTGAATAACCACGCGTTCACCGATACGCACATCGTGGTAAAGGGTGACCCGCGGAGCCAACCAGCCATCGGCGCCGATTTCACAGCGCGCCCCGATAAAGCAATGGGCACCCACGGTGACGCCAGCGGCAATACGTGCGCCACTTTCGATCACGGCAAACGCACCAATGTTGGCAGCGGGGTCAACCTGGGCATCATCGGCAATCACCGCGCTGGGATGAATACCACCGGCGGCCTTGGGCTTTGGATCGAACAGGTGCGACACTTTCGCGTACGACAGGTACGGGTCGGCCACCACCAGCGCGTCCCCGGCGTAACCCTCGGCATCAGCAGCCTTCAGCAACACGGCTGCGGCTTGGCAACCGACGAGGTACTTACGATATTGAGGATTTGCGAGGAAGCTCAACTGAGCTGGGCCAGCCTCCTGCAAGGTGGCTAGCCCAGTGATTTCCTTCTCCGGGGAGCCGTGCAAGACGGCCCCCAGGAACTCGGCCAACTCGCCGAGCTTGATAGTCGCGGTCATGGGTTACTTCAGCTGGTTCATGCGCTCGATCACCTGGCGGGTGATGTCGTATTGAGGCTTGACGTCGATCACGGCGCCACGCTCGAACACCAGGTCAAAGGCACCTTTCTTGATGACTTCTTCCACAGCGCTGTCGAGTTTCGGCTTGAGCTGCTTGAGCATTTCACGGTCAGCAACGGCCTTGGCTTCGTTCAGCTCCTTGGACTGGAACTGGTAGTCACGGGCCTTTTGCTTGAATTCAAGCTCCAGACGCTCGCGCTCAGGCTGCTGCATCTTGTCGCCACCGGCTACCAGGCGATCCTGGATGCCCTTGGCGCTGCTTTCCAGGGTCTTGAGCTTGGTCAGCTGCGGACCGAATTTTTTCTCGGCATCCACGGCGTATTTCTTGGCCGCATCGGATTCCAGCAGAGCCATCTGATAGTTCAGGACGGCGATTTTCATTTCGGCGAAGGCCGGGGTGGTTACCAGCACAGTTGCCAGCAGAACCAATTGAGTCAACTTACGCACGATGCACTCCTACAGAATCCGTTGTCGTTATCTTGGGTCAGACGCTTAGAACGTCTGGCCGAGGGAGAATTGGAAAATCTGGGTTTCAGCGTTATCCGGTTTCTTGACCGGCATGGCCAGAGCAAAGCTCAACGGGCCCAATGCAGTCACCCATGTCACGCCAACACCCACGGAGCTCGCCAGGTTGCTGAAGCTCACATCGTTACACTGCGTGTTGGACTTCGAACCATTCGGGTTGGTCACCTGCTCGCACTTGGAGTCGAACACGTTACCCACATCCCAGAAAACCGAAGTACGCAGGGAACGCTGGTCCTTGACGAACGGCAGCGGGAACAGAATCTCCGCACCACCCTGGATCAATACGTTACCACCGAATGGCAATGGCTTATCGTCGCTATCCGGCTGAGTCCCTACGTTACCGGTGTTCGCGAAACCACGGCTCGGCGTACCACGTGGACCCAAGGTACTGTCCTTGAAGCCACGAACCGAGTTGAAACCACCTGCATAGTAGTTCTCGTAGAACGGTAGACCACTGGTGGAACCATAGCCATCGCCATAGCCCAGCTCAGTGTGCAGGCGCATGGTGTAGTTATCGCTCAGCGGCTGGAACAACTGGCCACGGTAGTCGAGCTTGAAGAACGACAGGTCGCTGCCCGGCGTAGTGGCTTCCAGCGTCAAGCTCTGGGAGTGACCACGGGTCGCCAGCACGCCTTTGTTCAGGGTCGACTCGGACCAGCCGGCCGATGCCTTGAAGTTCAGGAACTGATCGCCTTCCTTACGAGTAAAGTCAAAGATCTCATCCACGGTGTACACACCGGTCTTGATCTTGTCCTGTTGCGCGGTCAAACCAAAGGTCAGGCGCGACGTCTCGCTGATCGGGTAACCAATGTTGGCACCCACACCCATGCTGTCGATTGCATAGCTTGCAACGTCGACGTCGAGGTCTTTGTAGTCAGTGGTGCGATAGAAGGCGTTGTAGCCCAGGCTCACACCGTCGGCAGTCCAGTAGGGGTCGGTATAACTGAAGTTATAACGGCTCTGGTATTCGCTTCGGGTCAGGCCGACAGACACACGGTTACCCGTACCGAGGAAGTTGTTCTGTGTGATCGAGCCACCCAGAATCAGGCCCGCGCTCTGTGCGAAGCCGACGCTGGCGGTGATCGAACCCGAGGCTTGCTCTTCAACGGCGTAGTTCACGTCAACCTGGTCATCCACACCAGGGACGGCCGGGGTTTCGACGTTGACTTCCTTGAAGAAGCCCAGGCGTTCAAGACGGGTCTTGGACTGGTCGATCAAGTAGGTCGACGCCCAGCCACCTTCCATCTGGCGCATTTCACGGCGCAGCACTTCGTCCGCAGACTTGGTGTTGCCACGGAAGTTGATGCGGTTCACGTAGGCACGCTTGCCCGGGTCGACCACGAAGGTAATGTCCACGGTGTGGTCATCATCATGCGGGGTCGGTACGCCGTTGACGTTGGCGAAGGTATAGCCTTCGTTACCCAGGCGACGGGTAATCAGCTCTGACGTGGTGGTCATCAGCTTGCGCGAGAACACCTGGTCCTTCTGCACCAGCAACAGCGACTTCACCTGGTCTTCAGGTACTTTCAGGTCGCCGCTGAGCTTGACGTCACGAACCTTGTACTTTTCGCCTTCGTTGACGTTGACGGTGATGTAGACGTGCTTCTTGTCCGGGGTGATGGACACCTGGGTCGAAGCGATATCCATGTTGATATAGCCGCGGTCCAGGTAGTAGGAGCGCAGACGCTCCAGGTCACCGGACAGTTTTTCACGAGCATACTTGTCGTCGTTCTTGAAGAACGACAGCCAGTTGGTGGTCTTGAGTTCAAACAGGTCGATCAGGTCTTCATCAGCGAACTTGGTGTTGCCCACCACGTTGATGTGCTGAATGGCCGCTACCGTACCTTCATTGATGTTGACCTTCAGGCCGACACGGTTACGCGGCTGGGGGACAACTTCGGTTTCCACGGTCGCGGAGTAGCGGCCCTGGGCAACGTACTGGCGCTGCAGTTCGTTACGCACACCCTCAAGGGTAGCGCGCTGGAAGATCTCGCCCTCGGCCAGGCCGGATTGCTTGAGGCCCTTCATCAGGTCTTCAGTGGAGATCGCCTTGTTGCCCTCGATCGTGATACTGGAGATGGAAGGCCGCTCAACGACCGTGATAACCAGGACGTTGCCTTCGCGACCCAGCTGGATATCTTGAAAGAACCCGGTTTTGAACAGCGCACGAGTGGATTCCACCAGGCGACGATCATCAGCCTGTTCCCCGACGTTCAACGGCAAGGCACCAAAGACGCTACCTGCGGAAACCCGCTGGAGGCCGTTGACGCGAATATCGGAGATAGTGAAGGACTCGGCGTGAACTTCGGCGATCATCAATACGGTGAGAACCGCAGTTAGCAGCAGACGTTTCATGAAGTCCTTTCTTATTCCAACTGGCAATAAACAAACTGCCGCAAAATGCGGCAGATTCGCAATTCAGCGAAGCGTTACAGTCGTCCCAGATCGTTGACCAGAGCTAACAACATCACTCCAACCACCAAACTGATACCGATCTGTATCCCCCAACCCTGCACCCGATCCGACAAGGGGCGACCACGCACCCACTCGACCAGATAAAACAGCAGATGCCCCCCATCCAGTACTGGAATAGGCAGCAAATTCAGAACCCCAAGGCTGATACTCAGATAAGCCAGGAAATTCAGGAAATCCGCGACACCCGACTGGGCAGAAGCGCCCGCCACTTTAGCAATGGTTATCGGCCCACTCAAGTTTTTTACCGAGAGCTCGCCGAACAACATTTTTTTGAGGGATTCGAGGGTCAGCACGCTCATGGTCCAGGTGCGTTTCGCGCCCTCGCCAATCGCGGCCAGCGGCCCGAAGCTGACCTCTCGCACCATCGATGGCGGCCACTCGACACCCTTGACCCCCGCCCCCAGGTAACCCCCGGCGGCCTTGGCCTCCCCACGAACCGACAAGGTTACGGGGACGTCGATTTGAGCACCATCACGCTCAACTTTCAGCACAATTTTGGTATCGGGCCGTACACGTACCAGATCGACCACTTGCTGCCAGTCACCGAGCACCTGGCCATCCAGGGCCAACAGGCGATCACCGGTTTTCAGACCTGCGGCCTGGGCCGGACCTTTCGGATCCAGCTCCGCCAGCACTGGCGGCAAAGCCGGTCGCCACGGGCGAATCCCCAGGGACTTGATCGGATCAGGCTCATCCGCGCCCTTGAGCCAGTGATCCAGGGCCAGTTCGCGCGCAGTCTCAAGCGTGGAGTCCTGGTCGCGAACCACAACACTGACGGTACCGCTCTCGCCCAGACGCCGCACCAGCTGCAAATTGACCGCTCCCCAACCGGTGGTTGGTTCGCCATCAATGGAAACAATTTCCTGCCCCGCGGCCAGGCCAGCCTTGGCCGCCATGCTGTCTGCGTCGACCGCACCGATAACCGGACGCACCTGCTGACTGCCCAGCATGGCCAACACCCAGAAAAACACCATCGCCAACAGGAAGTTGGCGATCGGACCGGCGGCGACGATCGCGATACGCTGACGAACGGTCTTGCGATTGAAAGACTGATCCAACTGGTCGGCCGGCACTTCACCTTCGCGCTCGTCGAGCATCTTGACGTAGCCACCCAATGGTATGGCGGCAATCACGAACTCGGTGCCACGACGGTCATGCCAACGCAACAAGGGCATGCCGAAACCGACTGAAAAGCGCAGTACTTTGACGCCGCAACGACGCGCCACCCAAAAGTGGCCGAATTCGTGGAAGGTCACCAACACACCCAGAGCAACCAGGGTGCCGACAATCATATAAAGCGCACTCATCTAATTTCTCCGCCTTTCAATCCAGTGCCTGTGGGCTCAACCGCACCTACAGGCTAACGCGCATTGCGTTCCAACCATTGCTCGGCCAGGCCGCGGGCCTTCCTATCCGCTTCAAACACGGCGCCCAGGTCGTTGACAGCCACTACCGGCTCCCGAGCCAGGACATCCTCGATAATACTCGCGATCTGCGGAAAACGGATGCGCCGCTCAAGAAAGGCCGCGACCGCCACCTCATTGGCCGCATTGAGCATCGCCGGCGCGCTGTTACCCGCCTCGACCGCCTCACGCGCCAGGCGCAGACAAGGAAAACGCTGCTCGTCCGGCGCTTCGAAGTCCAGGCGCGCAATTGCAAACAGGTCCAACGGCGCCACACCGGAATCAATGCGTTCCGGCCACGCCAGGGCGTTGGCGATGGGCGTACGCATGTCTGGGTTGCCCAACTGCGCCAGCACCGAGCCATCCACGTAATCGACCAGGGAATGAATCACACTTTGCGGGTGAACCACCACCTCGACCTGATCCGGCCGGGCATCAAACAGCCAGCAAGCCTCGATCAGCTCCAGCCCTTTGTTCATCATGCTCGCCGAATCCACGGAGATCTTGCGCCCCATGGACCAGTTGGGGTGTGCACAGGCCTGATCCGGAGAGACATGCTCCAATTCAGCCAGAGGCGTCTGCCGGAACGGCCCACCGGAAGCGGTCAACAGAATCCGACGCACGCCAACCTGGCTCAAGCCACGGGAGAAATCACCCGGCATGCACTGGAAAATCGCGTTATGTTCGCTGTCGAGAGGCAGCAACACCGCGCCACTCTTGCGCACCGCCTGCATAAAGAGCGCGCCGGACATAACCAGCGCTTCTTTATTGGCCAGCAGAATCTTCTTGCCTGCATCGACCGCCGCCAGCGTCGGACGCAAACCCGCTGCGCCGACAATGGCAGCCACGACGGTGTCCACTTCGGCATCGGCCGCCACCTGGCACAACCCCGCCTCCCCCACCAATACCTGAGTGGCGAGGCCGACAGCTCGCAGGTCATCCTGCAAACCACGCGCCACCGCCGCCTCGGGCACCACAGCAAAGCGTGGCGAGTGGCGAACGCAAAGGGCCAGCAACTCGCTCAGGCGGGTAAAACCAGTCAAGGCAAATACTTGATAGCGATCGGGATGACGCGCAATCACATCCAGGGTACTCAGCCCTACCGAACCGGTCGCCCCCAGTACGGTGACTTGCTGCAGACGGCTCACGAGGCAGTCATCCACAACAACACGGCAAAGATCGGAATCGCCGCGGTGAGACTGTCGATACGGTCCAATACACCGCCATGCCCCGGGAGCAGATTGCTGCTGTCCTTGATGCCGGCCTGGCGCTTGAACATGCTTTCGGTGAGGTCACCCACTACCGAAATGAACACGACAATGGCCGTACCCAACAGTGCCAGGAAGATTTCCTTCACCGACCAGTCGCGCACAACGCCGACAACCAGCGTGATCGCCAGCGTCAATGCGAGGCCGCCGTACACGCCCTCCCAGCTCTTGCCCGGGCTGACCGCCGGCGCCAGCTTGCGCTTGCCGAACGCCCGACCGGAGAAATAGGCGCCGATATCCGCGCCCCAGACCAATACCATCACCGCCATGATCAACCAGTTGCCCATGGACGCATTCTTGATCTCCACCAGGCCTTGCCAGGCGGGCAGCAGGATCAACAAGCCAATCACCAGCTTGCATGCCACGCTGGACCACTGGCCACTGGTTCGTGGGTAGGTGAGCACCAGGTAGGTCGCCAGCGCCCACCACAGCACCGCTGCCCCCAACACCCAAGGCACGATGATGCTCGACAGGGTATGCATCAGGAACAGCGACAGCGCCACGAATGCCGCGTACGCCACACGTGGCGCCTGGGCATTGAAACCCGCCAGGCGCGCCCATTCCCAGGCCCCAAGCGTTACGACAAGGCCGATAAACAGCGCAAAGCCGGAACCGTCGAGCAGGAAAAAACCGCACAAGGCAATCGGCAGCAGGATCAGTGCCGTGATGATTCGTTGTTTAAGCATTTAAACCCGGGCTCCAGCTTCGATCTGCTCGCTCGTTTTACCAAAGCGACGCTGACGGGAAGCGAAATCGGCCAGCGCATTACGCATGGCATCGTGTTTGAAGTCCGGCCAGAACAGGTCGGAGAAGTACAACTCGGTGTAGGCCAACTGCCACAACAGGAAATTGCTGATGCGGTGCTCGCCACCGGTACGGATGCACAAGTCAGGCAACGGCAGGTCGCCGGTTACCAGGCAGGTTTGCAACAGTTCGGGCGTAATGTCTTCCGGCCGCAGATGCCCGGCCTGCACTTCGCGGGCCAGCCGTTGCGCAGCCTGGGCGATATCCCACTGGCCACCGTAGTTGGCTGCAATCTGCAGCACAAAACGGTTGGCGCCAGCAGTCATTGCCTCGGCTTCGCGCATGGCCGCTTGCAGTTCCGGATGGAACCGCGAGCGATCACCAATGATGCGCAGACTGATGTTGTTATCGTTGAGGCGCTTGGCCTCACGCCGCAGCGCCTTGAAGAACAGGTCCATCAAGGCACTGACTTCGTCGGCGGGCCGCTGCCAGTTCTCGCTGGAGAAGGCAAACAGCGTCAACACTTCAACCTTGGCTTCGGCACACACCTCAATCACGGCGCGCACCGCATCGACACCCGCTTTATGCCCGGCGACACCCGGCATAAAGCGTTTTTTCGCCCAGCGATTATTCCCATCCATGATGATCGCGACATGGCGCGGTACCACGGAGGGCACAGTCTGCTTGGTCTTTTCCATGAAGGCGTCCTGACCCCTTATACGGCCATCAGGTCCTTTTCTTTTTCCTCGGTAGCCTTGGTGATCTGCGCCTCGGCGTCCTTGGTCAACTTGTCGATATCGGCGACGGCACGACGCTCTTCGTCTTCGCTGATTTCCTTGTCCTTGACCAGCTTCTTCAGGTCACCCAGCGCATCGCGACGGATATTGCGCACGGCAACACGCGCATCTTCGGCTGCACTGCGGGCCTGCTTGGTGAAGCCCTTGCGGGTTTCTTCAGTCAGTGCCGGCATGGAGATCAACAGCAACTCACCCAGGTTGGTCGGGTTGAGGTTCAAGCCGGCGCTCTGGATGGCCTTGTCGACCGCGGCGAGCATGTTGCGCTCGAACGCCACGACTTGCAGGGTGCGCGAGTCCTTGACCGTCACGTTGGCCACGCCGCTCAGCGGAGTGTCAGCGCCGTAGTAAGGCACCATGACGCTGCCCAGAATGCTCGGGTGCGCCTTGCCGGTACGAATCTGGCCAAATGCGTGGCTCAGAGACTCCAGGGATTTCTGCATACGCGCTTGGGCGTCTTTCTTGATTTCGTTGATCATTGTTGGCCTTCCTCGATCAAAGTCCCTTCTGCGCCGCCGTGTACGATATTCAGCAGGGCGCCGGGCTTGTTCATGTTAAATACGCGCAGCGGCATCTGGTGGTCGCGGCACAGGCAAATAGCGGTCAGGTCCATCACGCCCAGCTTGCGATCCAGCACTTCATCGTAGGTCAGATGATCGAACTTCTCGGCATGCGGGTCTTTGAATGGGTCTGCGGTGTACACACCGTCCACCTTGGTCGCCTTGAGCACGACATCGGCATCGATCTCGATAGCGCGCAGGCACGCAGCCGAATCGGTCGTGAAGAACGGGTTGCCCGTGCCGGCGGCGAAGATCACCACTTCCTTGGAGTTCAGGTGACGCATGGCTTTACGACGATCATAGTGATCGGTCACGCCGACCATGGAAATAGCCGACATCACGATAGCCGAGATATTGGCACGCTCCAGGGCGTCACGCATGGCCAAGGCGTTCATCACAGTGGCCAGCATGCCCATGTGGTCGCCAGTGACCCGATCCATACCGGCGGCACTCAGCGCCGCACCACGGAACAGGTTACCACCACCGATCACCAGGCCAACCTGAACACCGATACCGACCAACTGGCCGACTTCAAGCGCCATGCGATCGAGCACCTTGGGATCGATCCCGAACTCTTCCGAGCCCATCAGGGCCTCGCCGCTAAGTTTGAGTAGAATGCGTTTATAGCGAGCCTGATAACCACTGCCCTGCTGAGCCATTGCGAATCTCTCCTGCGGCGTATTTTTTAAAAAATTCTTGGCGAGCCGTTTACGGCTTGCGTTCACTCTAGCTGGACGCTATCACAGCGCCATCGGAACACGGCTTTGTAAGCCAGTTCCGAAAGGAAACCAAATAAAATTGGCCTTCCCATTTGAAAAGAGGCTGCGCGCGTGAGCGGGCAGCCTCTTTCGGCGACAGTTGAAAACTGTCTTATTGCTTGGCGGCAGCCAGCTGGGCAGCAACTTCTTCAGCGAAGTTGTCGACCGGCTTCTCGATGCCTTCACCTACTTTGAAGTAAGTGAAGGAAACGATTTCAGCACCGGCTTTCTTAGCCAGTTCGCCAACCTTGATTTCAGGGTTCTTGACGAACGCCTGCTCAACCAGGCTCGCTTCAGCCAGGAACTTGCTGATACGGCCTTTGACCATGTTCTCAACAATGTTTTCCGGCTTGCCGGCGATCTTGTCGGCGTTCAGGGTCAGGAACACGCCCTTCTCACGCTCGATCGCTTCAGCGGAAACTTCCGATGGCAGCAGGAACTCAGGGTTGGTTGCCGCTACGTGCATAGCGATGTCTTTGGCCAGCTCAACGTCGCCGCCCTTCAGAACAACGGCTACGCCGATCTTGTTGCCGTGCAGGTAGCCACCAACCACATCACCTTCTACGCGGGTCAGGCGACGGATGTTGACGTTTTCGCCAACCTTGCCGACCAGTACCAGGCGAGCTGCTTCTTGAGCTTCGATCAGAGGCTCAACGGTAGTCAGCTTGTCGGCAAACGCTTTTTCAACGCTTTCAGCAACGAATGCCTTGAAGTCGTCTTGCAGAGCCAGGAAGTCGGTCTGCGAGTTCACTTCCAGCAGCACTGCGGATTTACCGTCTTCTTTCAGAGCGATTGCGCCTTCAGCAGCCACGTTGCCTGCTTTCTTGGCAGCCTTGATGGCGCCGGAAGCACGCATGTCGTCGATGGCTTTTTCGATGTCGCCGCCAGCCTTGGTCAAGGCCTTTTTGCAATCCATCATGCCTTCGCCAGTACGCTCACGCAGTTCTTTAACCAACGCTGCAGTAATCTCTGCCATTTCAAAATCCTCTTGGATAGGTTTTCAACCATTCCACCCGATCAAACGGGCGTTCAATTCTTCCCGAATCTCCCTTGTAGGCCGCTGCACGTTACAGTCGCTATGTTGCACTGCCACAAGTGGGCGCCGACAAATGGTTTTCGAGGTGGCAAAAAGGGGGCCAAGCCCCCTTTTTGCTTACTGAGTCAACGCCAGGGCGTCAATTACTCAGCGGCAGCTACCGGAGCTTCTTCAGCGAACTGCTCGGTACCGCCAGCAACGTGGTTGCGACCACGGATTACAGCGTCAGCCATCGAACCCATGTACAGCTGGATAGCGCGGATTGCGTCATCGTTGCCTGGGATGATGTAGTCAACGCCTTCCGGGCTGCTGTTGGTATCGACTACGCCGATAACCGGGATGCCCAGCTTGTTGGCTTCGGTGATCGCGATGCGCTCGTGATCAACGTCGATTACGAACAGTGCGTCAGGCAGACCGCCCATATCCTTGATACCACCCAGGGAACGATCGAGCTTTTCCAGGTCACGGGAGCGCATCAGCGCTTCTTTCTTGGTCAGCTTGGCGAAAGTACCGTCTTCGGCTTGTACTTCAAGGTCACGCAGACGCTTGATGGAAGCACGGATGGTCTTGAAGTTGGTCAGCATGCCGCCCAACCAGCGGTGATCGACGTACGGCGAACCGCAACGTGCTGCTTCTTCAGCAACGATCTTGCCAGCGGAACGCTTGGTGCCGACGAACAGGATCTTGTTTTTGCCCTGGGCCAGACGCTCTACGAAAGTCAGAGCTTCGTTGAACATTGGCAGGGTTTTTTCAAGGTTGATGATGTGGATCTTGTTACGCGCGCCGAAAATGTACTTACCCATTTTCGGGTTCCAGTAACGGGTCTGGTGACCGAAGTGCACACCGGCCTTCAGCATATCGCGCATGTTGACTTGGGACATGATAGTTCCTTAATAAGTCGGGTTTGGCCTCCACGTATCCCAATGACCAACCAGCGGCATCAAGGCCTCCGGCACCCAGGTCATCGTGTCGACACGTGTGTGGATTTAAGCTTCACGGGGCATCCCCGGAAAGCGGCGCATTTTATACCACACGCAGTCAAAAAACGAAACCCGCAATGACATTTGCCGCCTATCGCCTATACCTGAGCCTTTGAATCGCGCCGGCAAGGCCCAACCTTATAGAGAGAAGCGATCATCAGAGGCTCATGATTTGACGCCATCGTCTGTTAGAATCGCGTTTCTTGGGGTTTGTGCGTTTTTTGTAACCTTTATTGCCGCACACCGTGAACCGTATTGATTTCAGCGCATCGCGCTAGAGAGAGCCTGTATGACCGTTACCTTGAAAACCGCCGAAGACATCGCAGGCATGCGCGTTGCCGGCAAACTGGCTGCCGACGTGCTGGAAATGATCGCCGAACACGTAAAGCCCGGCGTAACCACCGAGGCGCTGGACCGCATCTGCCACGACTATATCGTCAACGTCCAGAAGGCGATCCCGGCCCCACTGAACTACAAGGGCTTCCCCAAGTCGATCTGCACCTCGATCAACCACGTGGTCTGCCATGGCATTCCAGGCGACAAGCCGTTGAAAGACGGCGACACCCTGAACATCGACGTCACCGTGATCAAAGACGGCTACCACGGCGACACCAGCCGCATGTTCCACGTCGGCAATGTGCCGGTCTGGGCCGAACGCCTGTCCCAGGTCACCCAGGAATGCATGTACAAGGCCATCGAGATCGTCAAGCCCGGTTGCCGCCTGGGCGACATCGGCGAAGTGATCCAGAAGCACGCCGAAAAGAACGGCTTCTCGGTGGTTCGCGAGTTCTGCGGCCACGGCATCGGCAAGGTGTTCCACGAAGAGCCGCAGATACTGCACTACGGCCGCGCCGGCACCGGCATGGAGCTCAAGGCAGGCATGACCTTCACCATCGAGCCGATGATCAACCAGGGCAAGGCCGATACCAAGGTGCTGGGCGACGGCTGGACCGCAATCACCAAGGACCGCAAGCTTTCCGCCCAGTGGGAACACACCTTGCTGGTCACCGAAACCGGCTACGAGATCTTCACCCTGCGCTCGGACGACACCATCCCGCGCCTTTCGGCGTAAGGCCTGGTTTGGTTTTCCCAAACACTGTTGTGACTGACTGATAGATAGAAAGGAAAGCCAATCGATGCCCCAGGTGGACCCCGAACTCTTCGACCGTGGCCAGTTCCAGGCGGAGCTGGCACTGAAGGCAAGCCCCATCGCCGCCTTCAAGAAGGCTATCCGCCAGGCCCGCGAGGTGCTCGATGAGCGCTTTCGCAAAGGCCGGGACATCCGCCGGCTGATCGAGGACCGCGCCTGGTTCGTCGACAATATCCTGCAGAAAGCCTGGGAACAGTTCAGCTGGAGTGAAGACGCCGATATCGCCCTGGTGGCCGTTGGCGGCTACGGGCGCGGCGAATTGCACCCCTACTCCGACATCGATCTGTTGATCCTGATGGACGGCGCCGACCACGAGATCTTTCGCGATTCCATCGAGCGTTTTCTGACCTTGCTGTGGGACATCGGCCTGGAAGTCGGTCAGAGCGTGCGCTCGGTTGACGAATGCGCCGAAGAGGCCCGCGCCGACCTGACGGTAATCACCAACCTGATGGAAAGCCGCACCATCGCCGGCCCCGAACGTCTACGCCAGCGCATGCTGGAAGTCACCAGCACTGCACATATGTGGCCAAGCAAGGACTTCTTCCTGGCCAAGCGCGCCGAGCAGAAAGCCCGGCACCACAAGTACAACGACACCGAATACAACCTGGAGCCCAACGTCAAAGGCTCACCGGGCGGCTTGCGGGATATCCAGACCATTCTGTGGGTCGCCCGCCGCCAGTACGGCACCCTGAACCTGCGGGCACTGGCGGGTGAAGGCTTCCTCGTCGAGAGTGAGAACGCGCTGTTGGCGTCCTCCCAGGAATTCCTGTGGAAAGTACGTTACGCCCTGCACATGCTCGCCGGACGCGCCGAAGACCGCCTGCTGTTCGATCATCAACGCTCCATCGCCGCCCTGCTGGGCTTTGAAGGCGAAGACGCGAAGACCAGCATTGAAAGCTTCATGCAGCAGTACTACCGCGTCGTCATGAGCATTGCCCAGCTCAGCGACCTGATCATCCAGCACTTCGAAGAAGTGATCCTGGCTCCCGATGACGAAGCGCCGCCGCAACCGATCAATGCACGCTTCCAGCTGCACGATGGCTATATCGAGGCACGCAACGATTACGTGTTCCGTCGTACCCCGTTCGCGATGCTGGAGATTTTCGTACTGATGGCCCAGCAGCCGGAAATCAAAGGCGTACGCGCCGACACTATTCGCCTGCTGCGAGAAAACCGTCACCTGATCGACGACGAGTTTCGCAACGACATCCGCAACACCAGCCTGTTTATCGAACTGTTCAAGTGCAAGATCGGCATCCACCGCAACCTGCGCCGGATGAACCGTTACGGCATTCTCGGGCGCTATCTGCCGGAGTTCGGTTTTATCGTCGGGCAGATGCAGCATGACCTGTTCCACATTTATACGGTAGACGCCCACACCCTGAACCTGATCAAGCACTTGCGTAAGCTGCAGTACACTCAGGTGTCGGAGAAATTCCCGCTGGCCAGCAAGCTCATGGCCAAGCTGCCCAAGCCCGAGTTGATCTACCTGGCGGGCCTGTACCACGACATCGGCAAGGGCCGGCATGGCGATCACTCGGAAATCGGTGCAGTGGATGCCGAGGCTTTTTGCCAGCGCCACCAATTGCCGCTGTGGGACAGCCGCCTGATCGTCTGGCTGGTGCAGAACCACCTGGTCATGTCGACCACGGCCCAACGCAAGGACTTGTCCGACCCGCAGGTGATCCACGACTTCGCCGGCATCGTGGGTGATGAAACTCGCCTCGACTACCTCTATGTGCTGACCGTCTCCGACATCAATGCCACCAACCCCACGTTGTGGAACTCGTGGCGCGCCAGCCTGCTGCGCCAGTTGTACACCGAGACCAAGCGCGCCCTGCGCCGTGGCCTGGAAAACCCGGTGGACCGCGAAGAACAGATCCGCCGCACCCAAAGCGCGGCCCTGGACATCCTGGTGCGCGGTGGCAACGACCCCGACGACGTCGAGCAGCTCTGGTCGCAACTGGGCGATGATTATTTCCTGCGCCACACCGCCGGTGATGTGGCCTGGCACACCGACGCCATCCTGCAGCAGCCGGCCGATGGCGGCCCGCTGGTGCTGATCAAGGAAACCACCCAGCGCGAATTCGAAGGCGGCACACAGATCTTCATCTATGCGCCGGACCAACACGACTTCTTCGCCGTGACGGTGGCCGCCATGGACCAGCTCAACCTGAACATCCATGACGCCCGGGTCATCACCTCCAGCAGCCAGTTCACCCTCGACACCTACATCGTGCTCGATACCGATGGCGACTCGATTGGCGATAACCCGGTGCGAGTGAAAAAGATCCGCGAAGGCCTGACCGAAGCCCTGCGCAACCCTGCCGACTACCCGACGATCATCCAGCGCCGGGTACCGCGCCAGCTCAAGCACTTTGCCTTTGCACCCCAGGTCACCATCTCCAACGACGCCCAGCGCCCGGTCACCGTACTGGAGCTCAGCGCGCCGGACCGTCCCGGTCTGCTGGCACGTATCGGCGGGATTTTCCTGGAGTTCGACCTGTCGCTGCAGAACGCCAAGATTGCGACCCTGGGCGAACGCGTGGAAGACGTGTTCTTCATCACCGATGCCGACAACCACCCGCTGTCCGACCCCGAGCTGTGCCTGCGCTTGCAGGAAGCCATCGTGCAGCAACTGAGCGTGACCCAGGAACCCGGTGTCGAACTGACACGCCTGACCTTTTGAATTTTTAACTTTGTGAACACGATCCCACAGGTCGGTGTTTACGGTGATTGAGGCTTACATGAACAACGCCCTGAACCAGTTGCAGCCCTACCCGTTCGAGAAACTGCGCGCCTTGCTGGGCAGCGTCACGCCGAACCCGGACAAGCGCCCGATTGCGTTGTCCATCGGCGAGCCCAAGCACAAGTCCCCGGAATTCGTGGCCAAGGCCCTGGCTGACAACCTCGACCAGATGGCGGTCTACCCGACCACCCTGGGCATCCCGGCCCTGCGCGAGGCCATCGGCGCGTGGTGCGAGCGGCGCTTCAACGTGCCCAAGGGCTGGCTGGACCCGGCGCGCAATATCCTGCCGGTGAACGGTACTCGTGAAGCGCTGTTCGCCTTCACCCAAACCGTGGTCAACCGCGGTGACGACGCCCTGGTGGTCAGCCCGAACCCGTTCTACCAGATCTACGAAGGCGCTGCGTTCCTGGCCGGTGCCAAACCGCACTACCTGCCGTGCCTGGACGCCAACGGTTTCAATCCGGACTTCGATGCCGTGACGCCGGACATCTGGAAGCGCTGCCAGATCCTGTTCCTGTGCTCGCCCGGCAACCCGACTGGCGCGTTGATCCCCGTCGAAACCCTGAAAAAACTCATCGCCCTGGCAGACGAATACGACTTCGTCATCGCCGCAGACGAGTGCTACAGCGAACTGTACTTCGATGAACAAACCCCGCCGCCGGGCCTGCTGAGCGCCTGCGTCGAGCTGGGCCGCCAGGACTTCAAACGCTGCGTGGTGTTCCACAGCCTGTCCAAGCGCTCCAACCTGCCGGGCCTGCGTTCCGGTTTCGTGGCCGGCGACGCCGACATTCTCAAGGCCTTCCTGCTGTACCGTACCTACCACGGCTGCGCAATGCCGGTACAAACCCAGCTGGCGAGCATTGCCGCCTGGCAGGATGAAGCCCATGTGCAGGCCAACCGCGACCTGTATCGTGAGAAATTCGATGCCGTGCTGGCGATTCTCAAGCCGGTGCTGGACGTGCAAAGTCCGGATGGCGGTTTCTACCTGTGGCCGAACGTGAACGGCGACGATGCCGCATTCTGCCGTGACTTGTTCATGGAAGAACATGTGACCGTAGTACCGGGCTCCTACCTGTCACGCGAAGTGCAAGGCTTCAACCCCGGCGCCGGCCGTGTGCGCATGGCGCTGGTTGCGCCGTTGGCGGAGTGTGTGGAAGCCGCCGAGCGGATTCGCGCGTTCATCCAGCGTCGACGCTAAGCGCTTTCTGGGTCATTTCACATGGCCCAGGTTCGCCTCACTCATATCCAGATCCGCCAACACCTCCCTCAACACGTCATCACCTATCTGGTGATGACGGCTCAAGCTGTACAACTCCAACCGCTGCGCCCGCAAGGCCTTGAGCCGCAACTTGCGCTCCAGCAAGTCCATCTGCTGCGCCAACGCCTGGGCTTCGGCTGAGTCGTTGAAGACCTCCAACTGGTGGCGATATTCCGACATCAGCCGCGCCTTGAGTTCCGTAGCCAGCGCCGCCTGGGCAGCGTCGGGAGCCGCGGCTTCTGTCGGTTCCTCGGCTTCCAGGGCATGAATCGCCGCCACAGCGGTCTTCTTCCAAGCCTCACGCACTTCGCGATGGCGCTTTTCATCGGGACTCTGCTCGATGCCGCGCAGCAGCAACGGCAAGGCAATGCAGGCAGCGACCAATGAGAGCAGGATCACGCCGGCGGCGATAAAGATCAGCAGGTCACGCTCAGGGAAGTCTTGCCCCGGCGCCAGCAGTAAAGGCACCGACATCACACCGGCCAAGGTCACCGCACCGCGTACCCCACCGACGGTCAGCAACCAGCAGGAGCGGGCTGTAGGTACCAGGGTCAGTTCGCTTTTCCCACGCAGCCTGCGCAACAAGCCCGACAACCGCCAGATGCTCTGCACCCAGATGAATCGCAGGATCACCAGCACCAGAAAGATCGCGGCCACATCCAGGCAGCGATACAGCAACGTCGGCCATAGCGTCGGTTCATGGCTCACCACCGCCTTGATGATGTCCGGCAATTGCAGACCCAGCAGCAGGAAGATCAAACCGTTGAAGGCAAATTCCAGCAGCGACCAGACACTGCGATTGAGCAAGCGGGTGCTGGTCTGGCGCGGCAACAGGTCGAGCCAGCTTTGCATCATGCCCGCCGCCACCGCCGACAAAATGCCCGACGCGCCTAGCCGCTCGGCCAGCACATAAGCTGCAAATGGCAGCAGCAACATGAACACCACGTGGGTGGCCGGGTCATCCCAGCCTCGCGCGATCATCCAGGCGCGCAGGCGCCCCACCAGCCAGCTCAACGCCACACCAATCGCCAGGCCACCCAAGGCCACCAGGACGAACGTCAGGCTGGCATCCGCCAGGGAAAACACCCCCGTCAATGCCGCCGCCAGGGCGAATTTGAACGTCACCAGACCCGAAGCATCATTCATCAAGGCTTCGCCCTGCAGCATGTGCATCAGCGGCTTGGGTAAACGGTTCTGGGCAATGGCCGACACCGCCACGGCATCCGTTGGCGACAATACGGCCGCCAGGGCAAAGGCCACCGGCAGCGGGATCGAAGGCAATAGCCAATGAATAAAGTATCCGGCACCCACCACGGTGAAGAGCACCAGCCCCACCGCCAACGTGAGGATCGGGCCACGCAGCCGCCACAACTCACGCTTGGGCATGCGCCAGCCATCGGAGAACAACAACGGTGGCAGGAACAGAAACAGGAACAGCTCCGGGTCCAGTGCCACGTGCAACCCCAGCGTAGGCCAGGCCAGCAGGGCTCCGGCGGCAATCTGCACCAAGGGTAACGGCAGGGGAATGACACGCCCGACAAGACGCGAAACGCTGACCAGCATCAGCAGGATAAGAACGGTGTAGGCGGTTTGCATAACGCGGGGTTCCCGGACAATCGACTTGCAACGACACACATCAGGCAACAACTGGCCGTTGAAGTGCCATATTACCCCGCTATGGTACGCACCTATGCCGTCACCGGCATTTGCCCATAAGTCGCACGTCAGCACGACGAGGGGCACCAGAGGCCGCTGGTCGTGGCATAATCCGTGACCTTCCGTTTTCACACGCTCAAAGGGGGCAATTCCTTGACCGTTTCAAGCAAAACGTTGCACCTTTTCGGCATCAAAGCCTGCGACACCATGAAAAAAGCGCGCACCTGGCTCGACGAGCACGGGGTGAGCTATGAGTTCCACGACTACAAAACGGCCGGTATCGACCGCGAACACTTGACCCAATGGTGCAACGAGCACGGTTGGCAGGTGGTTTTGAACCGTGCGGGTACCACCTTTCGCAAACTCGAAGACGAATGCAAAGCCGATCTCGATCAGTCGAAAGCCATTGAATTGATGCTCGCGCAACCCTCGATGATCAAGCGCCCGGTGCTGGATCTCGGAGACAGAACCCTGATTGGCTTCAAGCCAGATAGTTATTCGGCGGCCCTGAAGTAGGCCAGCCCTTCCATTTTTGTAGAGGTAACAGCATGTCCAATTCCCTGTTCAGCCTGGGCTTCGGCGTCGGCACTCAAAACCGTCAAGGCGCCTGGCTGGAAGTGTTTTACGCACAGCCACTGCTCAACCCATCGGCCGAAATCGTCGCCGCCATCAAACCGATCCTGGGTTACACCGGCGGCAACCAGGCGATCAGCTTCACCATCAGCCAAGCGCTGCAACTGGCCGATGCGCTGAAGAATGTCGATGCGACCCAAGCTGCGCTGCTCAACCGCTTGGCGGAAAGCCACACTCCGCTGGTTGCCACCCTGCTGGCCGAAGACGCTGCGCTGACCTCCACGCCTGAGGCATACCTCAAGCTGCACCTGCTGTCCCACCGTCTGGTCAAGCCGCATGGCCTGAGCCTGGCCGGCGTGTTCCCACAGCTGCCGAACGTGGCCTGGACCAGCCAGGGCGCCATCGACATCAACGAGCTGGCCGAACGCCAACTGGAAGCGCGCCTGCGTGGCGAACTGCTGGAAGTGTTCTCGGTGGACAAGTTCCCGAAAATGACCGACTACGTGGTGCCGAGCGGCGTACGTATCGCTGACGCGGCACGCCTGCGCCTGGGCGCCTACGTGGGCGAAGGCACCACCGTGATGCACGAAGGTTTCGTCAACTTCAACGCCGGCACCGAAGGCCCGGGCATGATCGAAGGTCGCGTCTCGGCAGGCGTGTTCGTCGGCAAAGGCTCGGACCTGGGCGGCGGTTGCTCGACCATGGGCACCCTGTCGGGTGGCGGCAACATCGTGATCAAGGTCGGCGAAGGCTGCCTGATCGGTGCCAACGCCGGTATCGGCATCCCGTTGGGCGACCGCAACACCGTGGAGTCGGGCCTCTACGTGACCGCCGGGACCAAGGTTGCCCTGCTGGACGAGCACAACCAACTGGTCAAGGTGGTCAAGGCTCGCGAGCTGGCCGGCCAGCCGGACCTGTTGTTCCGCCGCAACTCCGAGACCGGTGCCGTGGAGTGCAAAACCCACAAATCGGCCATCGAACTGAACGAAGCGCTGCACGCTCACAACTAAGCAGCCACTCGATGCCACTAGCGGGCCGCGCCTTCGGGTTGCGGCTCGCTTATACGAGTCTTGAACACCATGCTTGTGCCCTCTCCCTGGCGCGCCGATTTCCCGGCCATCGCCACCCTGCAACGGCAAGACCAGACCTATCTGGACAACGCCGCCACCACACAAAAACCCCAGGCCTTGCTGGATGCCATCAGCCATTACTACGCCAACGGCGCAGCCAATGTGCATCGAGCCCAGCATTTGCCCGGCGCCCATGCGACGCAGGCTTTCGAAGACAGCCGCAGCAAAGTCGCACAGTGGTTGAACGCAGGTGACAGCGGGCAAATCGTGTTTACCCATGGCGCGACTGCTGCGCTGAACCTCCTGGCCTACGGCCTGGAGCACTTATTCAATGCGGGCGATGAGATAGTCATCAGCGCCCTGGAACATCACGCCAACCTGCTGCCTTGGCAGCAACTGGCCAAGCGCCGCGCACTCACCCTGGTGGTCTTGCCGCTGGACGATGATGGCGTGATCGACCTGCAAGCCGCCGCCGAACTGATCGGCCCACGCACGCGGCTGCTGGCGGTAAGCCAGCTGTCCAACGTGCTCGGCGCCTGGCAGCCACTGCAAGCCCTGCTGGCACTGGCCAACCCACACGGCGCACTGACCGTGGTGGATGGCGCCCAAGGGATCGTCCATGGCCGTCATGACGTGCAGGCACTGGGCTGCGACTTCTACGTTTTTTCCAGTCACAAGCTGTACGGCCCGGACGGTGTCGGGGTGTTGTTCGGGCGCAATGAAGCCCTGCATCACCTGCGCCACTGGCAGTTTGGCGGCGAGATGGTGCAACAGGCGGACTACCACAGCGCGAGCTTTCGCAGCGCACCGCTGGGGTTTGAAGCCGGCACGCCACCGATTGCCGGTGTGATCGGCCTGGGCGCCAGCCTGGATTACCTGAGTTCGCTGGATCAACCGGCAGTGCTCGCCCATGAGGCCGCGCTGCATGACTATCTGTTGCGCGGGCTGAAAGCGCGAAACGGCGTGCGCGTGCTCGGAGCACCGCAGGTCGCGCT
Source organism: Pseudomonas palleroniana (assembly GCF_022836895.1). Taxonomy (NCBI): domain Bacteria; kingdom Pseudomonadati; phylum Pseudomonadota; class Gammaproteobacteria; order Pseudomonadales; family Pseudomonadaceae; genus Pseudomonas; species Pseudomonas palleroniana. The sequence goes on from NZ_CP092411.1 coordinate 5,304,058, forward strand.
GGTCAGCTTTGTCGTGGACGGCGTGCACAACGCCGACCTGGCGCACCTGCTGACCGAGCAGGGCATCGCCGTGCGCGCCGGGCACCACTGCGCGATGCCGCTGCTCAAGGAGATGCACTTGTCCGGGGCGATCCGTGTATCCCTGGCGCTGTACAACGACTCGGATGACCTGGAGCGCTTTTTTGAAGCGTTGGACCAGGCGCTGGATATGTTGCGATGAGCATGCCGGTGGCAGCGCTGGCTGCGCTGGAAGCCTTTCAGTCGGTCGGCAGCTGGGAACAGCGCGCGCGGATGCTGATGCAATGGGGCGAGCGGCTGCCCGCATTGGCAGATGAGGACAAGGTCGAGGCCAACCTGGTGCAGGGCTGTGAGAGCCTGGTGTGGTTGGTGGGACGCTTGGAGCATGGGCATTGGCAATTTGCCGCGAGCAGCGATGCGCGCATGATCCGTGGCTTGGTGGCCTTGCTGCTGGTGCGGGTCAATGGCTTGTCGGCGGCAGAGTTGCAAACGGTAGACCTACCCGACTGGTTCAACCAGTTGGGGCTTTCCCGTCAACTTTCACCGTCGCGCAGCAACGGCTTGAATGCGGTGTTGCAACGTATGCGCGAACTTTGTGGCAGGGGGCTTGCTGCTGATTGCTGAGTGTCAGTCACTCGATATATTGGCTGATCCACCGCTATCGGGAGCAAGCCCCCTCCCACACTGAACACTTTTTTAGCAGTGAACGCTAAGTGGGTTTGGTCCGCTCGGAAGGCCGGCGTACCCCGGCCACAATCTTGTCCACTGCCTTGGTCGCCGCCACCATCCCGAACGTGGCCGTGACCATCATCACCGCGCCGAACCCACCGGCGCAGTCCAGCTTGACCCCATCCCCGACGAAGCTCTTCTGCAAACAGATGCTGCCATCCGGCTTGGGATAGCGCAGTTGCTCGGTGGAAAACACGCACGGCACGCTGTAATGGCGGGTCACGGTACGCGAGAACCCGTAGTCGCGGCGCAAGGTGGAGCGAACCTTGGAGGCCAGCGGATCGTTGAACGTGCGGTTCAAATCGCATACCTGGATCAACGTCGGGTCGATCTGCCCGCCGGCGCCACCGGTGGTGATGATCTGGATCTTGCGGCGCTTGCACCAGGCAATGAGCGCAGCCTTGGCGTTGACGGCGTCGATGCAGTCGATCACGCAATCGATCTGCGGGGTGATGTACTCGGCCATGGTGTCGCGGGTCACGAAGTCGGCCACCGCATGGACCGTGCAGTGCGGGTTGATACCGCGCAGGCGCTCAGCCATTACCTCGACCTTGGGCTTGCCCACGGTGCTGTCCAGGGCATGCAACTGGCGGTTGCTGTTACTCACGCAGACATCGTCCAGGTCAAACAGCGATATTTCGCCCACCCCGCAACGGGCCATGGCTTCCGCCGCCCAGGAGCCAACGCCGCCCACGCCGACAATGGCCACATGGGCCGCCTTCAAGCGTTCCAGGCCCTCAATGCCATACAAGCGGGCGACGCCTGCAAACCGCGGATCTTCTGTACTCATGACCATTACCCCAAAAACCGGCGCGCATTATGGACTACGCAGCGACAAGTTCGAAGCGACAAGCTACAAGTAAAGAACTTAGGAGGGCTTTCGCTGACTAACGTCCGGCTTTTCTCTGTCCGCTGTACGCTCAGGGAAGTGCCAGTGTAGGATGCGCGCCGTTCGGCGTTGGCCGACACCTCTTTTCGTTCCACAGCCTTTGGAACCCGAAACCGCCATGTCATCGCGTAAATTTGGACTCAACCTGGTGGTAGTGCTGGCAATTGCCGCGCTGTTCACCGGCTTCTGGGCGCTGATCAATCGCCCGGTCACTACCCCCAACTGGCCTGAACAGATCTCCGGGTTCTCTTACTCGCCGTTCCAGCAAGGCCAGTTCCCACAGAAAGACCAGTACCCGACCGACGACCAGATGCGCCAGGATCTGGCGATCATGAGCAAGCTGACGGACAACATCCGTACTTACTCGGTCGACGGCACCTTGGGCGACATCCCCAAACTGGCCGAAGAATTCGGCCTGCGCGTGACGTTGGGGATCTGGATCAGCCCGGACCTTGAGCGTAACGAACGCGAAATCCAGCGCGCCATCGAGATTGCCAACAGCTCGCGCAGTGTCGTGCGCGTAGTGGTCGGTAACGAGGCGTTGTTCCGCGAGGAAATCACCCCGCAAGCACTGATCGTGCTGCTGGACCGGGTGCGCGCCGCCGTGAAAGTGCCGGTGACCACCTCCGAGCAATGGCACATCTGGGAGAAGAACCCGCAACTGGCCAAGCACGTCGACCTGATCGCCGCGCACATCCTGCCGTTCTGGGAATTTATTCCGATGGACAAGGCTGGCCAGTACGTACTCGACCGTGCCCGGGACCTGAAGAAACTGTTCCCGAAAAAGCCGCTGCTGCTGTCGGAGGTTGGCTGGCCGAGTAACGGACGCATGCGCGGTGGCAACGAAACGTCCCCGGCGGACCAGGCCATCTACCTGCGCACCCTGGTGAACAAGCTGAACCGCCAAGGCTACAACTACTTCGTGATCGAGGCCTTCGATCAGCCGTGGAAAGTCAGCGACGAAGGTTCGGCGGGCGCCTATTGGGGCGTTTATAACGCGGCACGCCAGCAGAAATTCAATTTCGAAGGCCCGGTCGTGGCGATCCCGCAATGGCGCGTTCTGGCCATCGGCTCGGTGGTGCTTGCGCTGTTGTCCCTCACCCTGCTGATGATCGACGGCTCGGCCCTGCGCCAGCGTGGCCGTACCTTCCTGACCTTTATCGCGTTCCTGTGCGGTTCGGTGCTGGTATGGATCGGCTACGACTACAGCCAGCAATACAGCACCTGGTTCAGCGTGACCGTCGGTATCTTGCTGGCACTCGGTGCACTCGGCGTGTTTATCGTGTTGCTGACCGAGGCCCACGAACTGGCCGAAGCGGTATGGACCCACAAGCGTCGGCGTGAATTCCTGCCGGTGGAAGGGGATTCGCACTACCGCCCGAAAGTATCGATCCACGTGCCGTGCTACAACGAGCCGCCGGAGATGGTCAAACAGACCCTCGACGCCCTGGCCGCCCTCGATTACCCGGACTACGAAGTCCTGATCATCGACAACAACACCAAGGACCCGGCGGTGTGGGAGCCGGTGCGCGACTACTGCGAAACCCTGGGCCCGCGCTTCAAGTTCTTCCATGTCTCGCCCCTGGCCGGTTTCAAGGGCGGCGCATTGAATTACCTGATCCCGCATACCGCCAAGGATGCCGAAGTGATCGCGGTGATCGACTCGGACTACTGCGTGTCGCCCAACTGGCTCAAGCACATGGTGCCGCACTTCGCCGACCCGAAAATCGCCGTGGTGCAGTCGCCGCAGGATTACCGCGACCAGAACGAAAGCACCTTCAAGAAGCTCTGCTATGCCGAATACAAGGGTTTCTTCCATATTGGCATGGTCACCCGCAACGACCGCGACGCGATCATCCAGCACGGCACCATGACCATGACCCGTCGCTCGGTGCTCGAAGAGCTGGGCTGGGCCGACTGGTGCATCTGTGAAGACGCCGAACTGGGCCTGCGGGTGTTCGAAAAAGGTCTGTCGGCCGCGTACTACCACGACAGCTACGGCAAAGGCTTGATGCCGGATACCTTTATCGACTTCAAGAAACAGCGTTTCCGCTGGGCCTATGGCGCGATCCAGATCATCAAGCGTCACACCGCCAGCCTGTTGCGCGGCAAGGATACCGAGCTGACCCGTGGCCAGCGCTACCACTTCCTCGCGGGCTGGTTGCCGTGGGTGGCGGATGGCATGAACATCTTCTTCACCGTCGGCGCGCTGTTGTGGTCGGCCGCGATGATCATCGTGCCGACGCGGGTCGACCCGCCGTTGCTGATTTTCGCGATCCCGCCGTTGGCGTTGTTCGTGTTCAAGGTCGGCAAGATCATCTTCCTCTACCGCCGTGCGGTAGGCGTGAACCTCAAGGACGCGTTCTGCGCAGCCCTGGCCGGCCTGGCGTTGTCCCATACCATCGCCAAGGCGGTGCTGTATGGTTTCTTCACCAGCAGTATTCCGTTCTTTCGTACACCGAAAAACGCGGATAACCACGGCTTCTGGGTCGCGATCTCGGAAGCCCGTGAAGAGATGTTCATCATGCTGCTGTTGTGGGGCGCGGCGCTGGGGATCTACCTGGTGCAGGGCCTGCCGAGCAATGACATGCGCTTCTGGGTGTTGATGCTGCTGGTGCAATCGCTGCCGTATGTGGCGGCCTTGATCATGGCGTTCCTGTCTTCGTTGCCAAAACCTGCGCCGAAACCGGAACCCGCGCCGGCCGCGTAAAAACTTGCGCAATGCACTAAACGGCGGCCTCTGGCCGCCGTTTTGCTATAAGATAACGGCCGTTTTATGCGCCAGCCTTGCGCCAATGCTTTATGTGGGAGGGGGCTTGCTCCCGATAGCGGTGTACCGGTCAACATAGACAGCGACTGACACCCCTCAATCGGGAGCAAGTCGAATCGTCGCACCGCCCCCCCACACTGAATCGGTGCCGTATTTCACATTCGTTCTGCGCCACGACACGCTTCCGGAGTTTTCCCATGACGGCCCATGCCGACCTTTCGCCGACCCTTCAACTCGCAATCGACCTGATCCGTCGCCCCTCGGTCACACCGATCGATGCCGACTGCCAGAAGCTGATGATGCAGCGCCTGGGTGACGCCGGTTTCAAGCTTGAGCCGATGCGCATTGAAGACGTGGACAACTTCTGGGCCACCCATGGCAAGCACGACGGCCCGGTGCTGTGTTTTGCCGGTCACACCGATGTGGTGCCAACCGGCCCGGTGCAGGCCTGGCAGAATGACCCGTTCGATGCGCTGATCGACGAAGACGGCATGCTCTGCGGCCGTGGCGCGGCAGACATGAAAGGCAGCCTGGCGGCCATGCTCGTGGCCTCCGAGCGCTTCGTCACCGACTACCCGGACCACAAGGGCTCGGTGGCCTTCCTGATCACCAGCGATGAAGAAGGCCCGGCGCACCACGGCACCAAGGCCGTGATCGAACGTCTGGCGGCCCGCAAGGAACGCCTGGACTGGTGCATCGTCGGCGAACCGTCGAGCACCACGCTGGTGGGCGATGTGGTCAAGAACGGCCGTCGTGGTTCCCTCGGCGCTACCCTGACCGTGCGCGGCGTACAAGGTCACGTGGCTTACCCGCACCTGGCGAAGAACCCGATTCACCTGGCGGCTCCGGCCCTGGCCGAATTGGCTGCCGAGCACTGGGATGACGGCAATGCGTTTTTCCCGCCGACCAGCTTTCAGATTTCCAACCTCAACTCCGGCACCGGTGCCACCAACGTGATCCCAGGTGAGCTGAAGGCGGTGTTCAACTTCCGTTTCTCCACCGAATCCACCGTCGAAGGCTTGCAACAACGCGTGGCGGCCATCCTCGACAAGCACGCGCTGGACTGGCATGTGGACTGGGCCTTGTCGGGCCTGCCGTTCCTGACCGAACCGGGTGCCTTGCTGGATGCGGTCTCAGCCAGCATCAAGGCGATTACCGGGCGCGACACCCAGGCGTCCACCAGCGGTGGTACATCGGACGGGCGCTTCATTGCAACGCTCGGCACTCAAGTCGTCGAACTGGGCCCGGTCAACGCGACCATTCACCAGGTCAACGAGCGCATCCTGGCCAGTGACCTCGACGTGCTGACCGAAATCTATTACCAGACCCTGATCAAGTTGCTCGCCTGATGCTCGCCTGCCCCATTTGCAGCGCACCGCTCAACGCGGTGGACAACGGCGTGGCCTGCCCGGCCGGGCACCGCTTCGACCGTGCGCGCCAGGGTTACCTGAACCTGCTACCGGTACAGCACAAGAACAGCCGCGACCCTGGCGACAACCTGGCCATGGTCGAGGCGCGCCGCGACTTCCTCAACGCCGGGCACTATGCGCCGGTCGCCAGGCGCCTGGCCGAGTTGGCCGCCGAACGGGCGCCGCAACGCTGGGTCGACATCGGTTGCGGCGAGGGTTACTACACCGCGCAGATCGCCGAGGCGCTGCCGCATGCCGACGGCTACGCGCTGGATATCTCCAAGGAAGCCGTCAAACGTGCCTGCAAGCGCAACCCGGCGCTGACCTGGTTGATCGCCAGCATGGCTCGCGTGCCGTTGGCGGACGCCAGTTGCCAGTTCCTCGCCAGCGTGTTCAGCCCGCTGGACTGGCAGGAAGCCAAACGCCTGCTCAGCCCTGGCGGCGGCCTGATGAAGGTCGGCCCGACCAGCGGCCACTTGATGGAGCTGCGCGAGCGCCTGTATGACGAAGTGCGCGAGTACACCGACGACAAGCATCTGGCCCTGGTGCCGGACGGCATGCACCTGGCGCACAGCGAAACCCTGACGTTCACCCTGAGCCTGGCCAGGCCCGAAGACCGTGCCAACCTGCTGGCCATGACGCCACACGGCTGGCGCGCCAGCGCCGAGCGCCGCGCACAGGTGATCGAGGCGGCCGAGCCGCTGCAGGTGACGGTGTCAATGCGCTACGATTATTTCGTGCTTCAATAACCGACTTTTTAGTATCCGCGAATGGATTTTTTAAATCCCGCAACGAGGAACATCCATGCGCCAACCTGATATCGAGATTTACCTGAAGGACGCCGACGTCGACCACAAGGCCATTGCCGCCTGGCTGGGCGCCGCCCTGGGCCCATGCACCGACTGGGTCCAGAAAGGTCAGACTTACAAGTGCAAAGCCGGCACTGTACCCGTGACCTGGCTGCCCAAAGCCGTGGGCAAATGGAACAGCCTGTACCTGGAAAGCGACCAGACACCCTGGGACGACGACATTGCCTGCGCCCGCGCAGCCTTTGCCGCGCTGAACGTGGAAGTGCGTTGTGCACCGGGCACCTGGGTTGAGGAAGAAGGTGAGGAAAGCGCCGACACCTGGATTCGCATCAGCGCCGACGGTGAAGAGCAGATCACTTGGAAAACGGCCTGATCCGCCAGTGTGAACCGAATCAAAAAGTGGGAGGGGGCTTGCTCCCGATTGCAGTGGGTCAGTTGCACATTAAGCTGACAGGCCCATCGCTATCGGGAGCAAGCCCCCTCCCACAGTTGTTCAGCGGTGGGCTTAGAGGCCGACCACATCCTCTGCCTGCAAGCCTTTCTCGCCGCTCACGACGGCGTATTCCACCTGCTGGCCTTCAGCCAGGGAGCGGTGGCCTTCACCCCGAATGGCGCGGTAGTGCACAAACACATCCTTGCCATCTTCGCGTTGGATAAAACCATAGCCCTTGGCATCGTTGAACCACTTCACATTGCCGGTTTCGCGCGTTGTCATCTGTTTTTCTCCCACATGCTTTTTATTGTTGAGTGAGCCGCATTGAACTGCCGAGTATATGGCAGGCTCAAAAAGCTTCAACTCAAGTTTATTTAGCCGCTTTTTGCCGATTTTCGGCGAATACGGCACACTACCCGCCCGAGCATCTGCTCGGTTTTTCCCACTTGAAGCAGCACGCCTATGACCCGCTCCCCGTTCCGCCGTCTGGTGTTTGGCACCTTGCGCCGACTGTTGTACCTCTGGGTTCGCTCGGAGACGATCAACCAGTCGTCCCTAACCCTTAACCTCGACCGCAGCCGGCCAGTGTTCTATGTCCTGCAATCGCCTTCTCTCACCGAATTGGCCGTGGTCGATGCCGAATGCACCAAGGCCGGCCTGCCGCGCCCGGTGCTGCCGGTCTCGGTAGGCCCACTGATCGAACCCGCCGCGTTCTTCTACCTCACGCCGGACCCCGACTGGCTCGGCCGCCAGGACAAGCGAGGCGCACCGCCGACCCTGACCCGGCTGGTCGATACCCTGAGCGAACGCGCCGAGGAAGATGCACAAATCATTCCGGTCAGCGTGTTCTGGGGCCAATCGCCCGAGAGCGAGTCCAGCCCGTGGAAGCTGCTGTTTGCCGACAGTTGGGCCGTCACCGGGCGTCTGCGCCGGCTGCTGAGCATCCTGATCCTCGGTCGCAAGACCCGTGTGCAATTCTCTGCGCCAATTAACCTGCGTGAATTGATCGAGCACAATAAAGGTCACGAACGCACCGTACGCATGGCTCAACGCATCCTGCGTGTGCACTTTCGTAACCTGAAGACCGCCGTGATCGGCCCCGATCTGTCCCACCGCCGTAACCTGGTGAAGGGTTTGGTCAATATGCCGCTGGTGCGCCAAGCCATTGCGGAAGAAGCCGAGCGGGAAAAAATAGCCCCGGAAAAAGCCAAGGCACTGGCCCTGCACTATGGCAACGAAATCGCCTCGGACTACACCTACACCGCGATCCGCTTCCTGGAAGTGGTGCTCAGTTGGTTCTGGAACAAAATCTACGATGGCATCAAGGTCAACAACATCGAAGGCGTGCAAAAGGTTGCCCAGGGCTACGAGGTCATCTACGTGCCTTGCCACCGCAGCCATATCGACTATCTGCTGCTGTCGTACCTGCTGTTCAAGAACGGCCTGACCCCGCCGCACATCGCCGCCGGCATCAACCTGAACATGCCGGTGATCGGCAGCCTGCTGCGCCGTGGCGGTGCGTTTTTCATGCGCCGCACCTTCAAGGGCAACCCGCTGTACACCGCCGTGTTCAACGAGTACCTGCATACCTTGTTTACCAAAGGCTTCCCGGTGGAATACTTCGTCGAAGGTGGTCGTTCACGTACGGGGCGCATGCTGCAACCGAAAACCGGGATGCTGGCGATCACCCTGCGCAGTTTCTTGCGTTCATCACGCACGCCGATCGTCTTCGTACCGGTGTACATCGGCTACGAACGTGTGCTCGAAGGCCGTACTTACCTGGGCGAACTGCGTGGGGCGAGCAAGAAAAAAGAGTCGATCTTCGATATTTTCAAAGTCGTCGGCGCGCTCAAGCAGCGTTTCGGCCAGGTCGCGGTCAACTTCGGCGAGCCGATCAAATTGGCCGAGTTCCTCGACGGCGAGCAACCGGACTGGCGCGCCCAGGAACTGGGCCCGAACTACAAACCGGCATGGCTCAATGAAACCACGCACCGCCTAGGTGAACAGGTGGCGCGCCACTTGAACGAAGCTGCGGCGGTGAATCCGGTGAACCTGGTGGCCCTGGCACTGCTGTCCACCACGCGCCTGGCCCTGGATGAACAGGCCATGGCGCGCCAACTGGACCTGTACCTGGCGTTGCTGCGCAGCGTGCCCTACTCGCCCCACACCACCCTGCCCGAGGGCAACGGCCTGGCATTGATCAAGCACGTCAAGGACATGGCCCTGTTGTCGGAGCAGAGCGACGCCCTGGGCAAGATCCTGTATCTGGACGAACAGAACGCCGTCCTGATGACCTACTACCGCAATAACGTGCTGCACATCTTCGCCCTGCCGGCATTGCTGGCCAGCTTCTTCCAGAGCAGCTCGCGGATGAGCCGCGAACAGATCCTGCGCTACACCCGCGCGCTCTATCCGTACCTGCAATCGGAGCTGTTTATCCGCTGGTCACTGGAAGAGCTGGACGCCGTCGTCGATCAATGGCTGCTAGCGTTTGTGGAACAGGGCCTGCTGCGCTTCGAGAACGCCGTCTACCTGCGCCCGGCCCCGAGTTCACGGCACTTTGTGCTGCTGACACTGCTGTCCAAAAGCATTGCCCAGACCCTGCAGCGCTTCTACATGGCCATCTCGCTGCTGCTCAACAGCGGCCAGAACAGCATCAGCGCCGAAGAACTGGAAGACCTGTGCACGATCATGGCCCAGCGCCTGTCGATCCTGCATGGCCTGAACGCTCCGGAATTCTTCGACAAAAGCCTTTTCCGACATTTCATCCAGACATTGCTGGAGCAAGATGTGCTGCGCCGTGATGAGGCAGGCAAGTTGAGTTACCACGACCTGCTCGGTGAGTTGGCCGAAGGCGCGGCGAAACGCGTGCTGCCGGCAGACATTCGCCTGTCGATCCGGCAAGTGGCCCTGCATCGGGTTGACGGCGCGGCCGAGGCATCCGTCGACACGCCAGAAACCCGCTAGATTGAATCAGGCGCCGGGCGGTTTCCGGCGCCGTTGAAAAAGGAGCTGCACCATGAAAAAAATCATCCTCCTGGGCCTCACCGCCCTGCTCGGAGCCTGCCAGTCCATGACCCCAGCCCCCAAGGCCAGCCTCGACGGCGAAGTGTTCTACCTGCAACGCATTGCCTTGCCGCCTGCGGCCACCTTGAGCGTGAGCCTGCAAGACGTGTCCCTGATGGACGCCCCGGCCGTGACGCTCGCCGAACAGAAAGGCCCGGTCAAAGGCCAGGTCCCGCTGCCCTTTCACCTGAGCTACGACCCTGCGCAAGTCAAGCCGGGCCACAGTTACTCGGTCAGCGCTCGCATCGAACTGGAGGGCAAGCTACTGTTTGTCACCACCGAGCGGCACGCCGTACAGCTCGACGGCCAGGCTCAACCACCGCTGCGCCTGCGTGTTGATGCCGTCGCCCACTGATTCACGAACTCAAGGAAGCGCCCATGCTCCGTAACTCCCTTCGCCTTACCGCCCTGTGTGCCGGCCTGCTGCTCGGTGCCAACGCCATGGCCCTGGACCTTGGCAGCCTGTCCCAGGGCGACGCCAACGGCGGCCTCAAGGACGCACTGACCCAGGGTGCACAGATCGCCGTGAAACAACTGGGCGTACCCGGTGGTTTCAGCAACAACCCTGAAGTCAGGATCGGCCTGCCCGGCAAGCTCGGCAAAGTCGCCGATAAGCTGAAGATGTTCGGCATGGGTGATCAGGTCACGCAACTGGAAACCAGCATGAACAAGGCGGCAGAAACCGCCGTGACCCAGGCGCAGCCGATCCTGGTCAATGCGGTGAAGAACATGAGCGTGACCGACGCCAAAGGCATCCTCACCGGCGGCCAGGATTCGGCGACTCAGTACCTGAACAAAAGCAGCCGTGACCAGATCCGTGCCAAGTTCCTGCCGATCGTCAAGGCCGCCACCGACAAGGTGGGCGTGGCCCAACAGTACAACGCCCTGGCCGGCAAGGCCGCGGCCTTCGGCGCGCTCGATGCCAAGAATGCCAACGTTGAAAACTACGTGACCGAGCAGGCGCTGGACGGGCTGTTCAAGATGATTGCGCAGCAGGAAGAAACCATCCGCAAGAACCCGGCGGCAGCAGCCACCAGTTTGGCGAAGAAGGTGTTCGGCGCGCTGTAACGTCCCCCTGGCTGCGCCCAGGCCCTGTCATTGGCCAGGGCGTAGCTGTTTAAAGCAAACGGTTTAATGAATGACCGAATCAGCCAACCGTCCCATCATCAGCGTGGCGAAGCAGCCGATAGCGACTGAAGTTGCGCGATTGATCTTCAACGGTGTCAGCCAGGTTTTTTGAATCCCTTCGAAACGACTGCCTAACGCGATCCAGGCAAAGCCCACGGGTATCACCACCAGCGCGAATGAGCCCATGAACGCGATATACCCCGGCAGCGTGGCGAATGCACTGGCCGGGGCGATAAACGAAACAATCAACAGCCCTTTGGGGTTCATTACGGTAAGCCAGAAGAAATACAGTCCGGAGAAACGGTCACGCCTCTGATCGACGGCACTGTTCTTGTGCTGCCACAACGTGAAGGACAGTTTGAGCAGGTAACAGACTGCAGCCAACTGCGTAGCTTTCACGGCCCACGGCGACCACGCCGATAGATAGATCAACGCCACACCCCAGAGCGAGATCTGAAGCAGATAAGCCAGGCACTCGATAAGGGCCATGCGCCACGAAGCAACAAATCCGAACAACATTCCCGCACGCATTAACAGGGTGTTCGTCGGCCCTGGCACAACCAATAGCAGCACCAGCACGCAAACGGTTGCAAACATGAAGGTTATCCTCTGCTGGGCATGAGCAATGACTTTGCGGCGCCGGCACAATCACGACAGAGTGAACGACCACGCAACGGTCGCCACCATCAAAATCGCGAAGCTTACGTTAAGTCGTCGGTTCCAAATCGGATGAATGAACAACTTGCGCATCCGACTGCCTGCAAACAACCATAAAAAATCGAACACCACACACACCAACAGGCAGATCAGCGCTTTCACCCCCTGCTCCCAGGCGGGCGGCGTGCCCAAGGTGAAACTGCCAAGTAACGCCGCAAACGCTGCATAAGCTTTGATGTTCGCCACCCCTAACACAAACCCGGCGCCCCAGCCCGGCGTAACCAAGGATTGCTCATCCTTGATGGGAGGGGCGGTGCCAATGCGGTAAGCCAGCCAAAAAATATAAACAACGGAGATCACTGTCAGTGCCGCGGCCAATGCTGGGAAGCTGTGCAAGACCACGTACAGCCCCGTGGCGACCAGTGTCATGGCAATTATCAGCCCCAAAGTGATCCCGGCGAAAAACCCTGTCGAGCGCTTCATGCCATAGGCCGCACCGCTCGCCGCCAGCGCCAAGGTTGCCGGGCCTGGACTGGCGAGCAAGGCGATGGCGGCGATGGCAAAAGTGAGTGTCGCCTGGTAAATGGAAAGCACGGCGTCGGGCATACAAGCCTCCTCTACAACAGTGTTCGCGACGACTTAGCGAGGCAGCCCATTTTCATGGCAGTAATAGACAGTCCGATGGTTTTTCATGAAGTCGATCACGCCATTGGCGATCGCCATCGGGTCTTCTTTGTGCAACAACACCTTGGCTATCTGCTCGGCAATCCAAGCCATCTCCGGCTCTTTCATACCCAGCCGAGTGACCTCGACGGTACCGAGCCGGATACCCGTTTCCTTATAGGGGTCCGTGTCCCAGGGCAACGGCATTTCATTGGCAATGATGTTGGCCGCCTCCAAACGCTGTACCGCCTCGCGACCACAGGTATTGGGCTTTGAATCGATTACGATCTGATGGGTGCGGGTGTACCCCTGTTCTCGATAAAAGACAGTCACCCCCCTGCGTTCCAATTGAATAGCCAGCGCTTGTGCGTTGCTGACCACCTGCTTCATATAAATTTGCCCGTACTCCAGCATTTCGGTGGCGGCGACAGCGAGCGCCGCCACGCGGTTAATCTGATGGCTGCCGGTCAGTGTGGGAAAAATGGTGTCATGCAGCGCCGAGGTCAATGTTGCGTCGTTCCATACAACCACCCCGCCCTGAGGGCCGCTGAAGGTCTTCCCGGAAGATCCCGTCATCAGGTCAGCCCCCTCCGCCAACGGATCTTGGAACAATCCGGCACTGATCAAACCCAATTGATGGGCAGCGTCGAAATAGACTTTGCCCCCCCAAGGCGAAACGATGCCCTTGATGTCGGCCACCGGCAGCGGAAACAGGGTCAGCGTCATGCCCAACCCAATCACCGCCGGCTTCAGTGTTCGGGCGACCTCACTGAAACGCGTAAGATCGATGTCTGCGGTTTTGTGCACAAAGGGAATGTCCCAGACCTTGAGCCCACGCACACCAGGCGGGCCGTTGGTGCGATTGCTGGTGTCACCGCCCCTGATCACCGGCACAGTCATGACATTGTCTTCGGGGCGGGCCAGAGCCGTGTAGGCTGCAAGCACTGCTGCCATACCGCCCATCAGTCGATGGTCGGCATGCTGGGCGCGCAGCGTGATTTTCAACAATTCAACACAGAGCGATTCCAACTCGTCGATATTTTTCATGCCTGAAAAAAAACGGTTGTCCCGCCCGATATGCCCACCCGATGCGCGCGTGCCGACTTCACTGGACAGCAGCGCGCGCACGGAAGGGCTGGTAGGGGACTCGGCGGCCACGAGATTGATACATTGCTGTGCCCGCCACCGCTCATTACGAATGACTGCCGCCCTGACCAGGTCAGCCATGGCTGCGTGTGATTGCGCCTGCTTGAGCAACGTACTGGCGCGCTGGAGACACTGAATATCATGCATGATCATCCTCCCGCGGGTTAACGTACCTAAGTCAGACTTTTGGCAGCCTCGGCATGCTGGTTTTCCCACCAGCGATCATTACCGTGCAAACCTCGAGAAAGATCTTTTTCAGCGGCCCATGTCATGTTGAGAATGATCCGGGTGGCGTCTTGATTGAGGGGAATGGTTCGGTGCAGAGTGGTGTCCGTACGCAGGAAATAGATATCGCCCGTCTCAAAGCCGTAGGTTGCAATGGGGTTACTGCACAGCAACTCGTGAATCCTGGGATTGGTTTTATCCCATGAGGTGTGCGGCACGCATTGCAGCATGCCGCCTTTGGCGATGGGCGGCGTTTCGATGATCCAGATCAGTGCAAAACTGTAATCCCCCCAATGCCAACCGTGGGTGTCACCTTTTCGCTCCTGCTTGGTGATCAGGTACTCCTCGTCTTTGGAAACCGACGCCACAATCCGTGTATCTGCAATCTTGGCCAATGTGCCGAGTAGTACATCGGACTTTGATAGCGTATTGATCAGTGGACTGTTTTCAGCGATGAATTCGCTGCGTACCACACTCATGAAACGCGGCGTATTATCGGTGGTGGCCAAATGTAAATCTCGACGTTCCAATTGGCGATCAATCAGGCTGTGTACTTCACGGATAATCTTTCCGCGCAAATCATTATCGACAACGTCCCGCAACTTTATAAACCCATTGCGGAAAAATTCATGACGCAGTGAAAAAAGCCTCTCTTCAGGAAAGTTATTATCAAGATGTTCTTGCAAACAGGCCCCATCAAGTACGTAGTTTATTTCAATCCCTCGACAAATAGATCAAGTTGAAATTACGACACAGTACTGCATATGACTGCAGGCAGAACGATAGAGAGGGAAATTCGAAAAATCCATTCTTTTTTCATGGATCTGTGGTATGTAATATTTTTGCGCTATTTCATCAATGTTCGTAAGGTCCATCTAATGAAAAGGCTTACAAAAACCGATCACAAACTCGACCCGATTGACCGTGCGCTGATTACTGCTTTGCACCAGAATGCCCGCGCATCGATCCGCGCACTCGGCCGCCAGGTGGGATTGTCCGCTCCAGGTTGCAGTGAACGCCTGAAGCGTCTGGAAGTTGCGGGGGTCATCAGCAGCTTCAGCGTAGAGTTGGACGCCCAAGCATTGGGGTTTGCCTTACAAGCACTTGTGCGGGTGAAACCGCTGACAGGAAAGTTCCAGGAAGTTGAACAGTTACTTTCACAGATGGTGGAATGTGTTGTGTGCTATAAAATCACCGGCGAAGACAGTTTTGTCTGCCATCTCTACACAGACTCTGTCAGTCACCTCGACCAGACGTTGCAAAAAATAACACCACTGGCAGACACCAATACGTCGATTATAAAAACCGTCGAAAAGAAATTACCTGCATTTTAAGTAACGCGGTGGGAGACATTCAGGCTTTAACAGCAGCTATCGGATTTCAGGCTTTTCCCACACCCTTCATCCTCATCTGAAAAAGCCTTCACGTCATTCCATTATTAATTATCGGACGTCCTTTTTCACACGGAACCAAGCCGCGTAAAGGGCCGGCAGAAACAACAGTGTCAACGCCGTCGCCACTATCAACCCGCCCATGATCGCCACGGCCATTGGCCCGAAGAACACGCTGCGCGATAGCGGGATCATCGCCAGGACTGCCGCCAGCGCAGTCAGTACAATCGGTCGGAAGCGTCGCACGGTAGCTTCGATGATCGCCTGCCACGGCGCGAGACCCGCCTTGATGTCCTGTTCGATCTGGTCCACCAGGATCACCGAGTTACGCATGATCATCCCCGACAGGGCGATGGTGCCCAGCATGGCCACGAAGCCGAAGGGCTGGCGGAATACCAGCAGGAACAGCGTCACGCCGATCAAGCCCAGTGGCGCCGTCAGAAACACCATGGCGGTGCGTGAGAAACTGCGCAGCTGCAACATCAGCAAGGTCAGCACCACTACGATGAACAACGGCACGCCGGCCTTCACCGAGTTCTGGCCACGGGCGGAGTCTTCAACGGTGCCGCCCACTTCGAGCAGGTAACCATCCGGCAGTTCGGCACGCACACCCTCAAGGGTCGGCAGGATTTGCTGGACCAGGGTCGCAGGTTGTTCCTTGCCATAGATGTCGGCACGGATGGTCACGGTCGGCAGGCGGTTGCGGTGCCAGATGACGCCCTCTTCAAAGCCATATTCAAGGGTGGCGATCTGCGACAATGCTACGCTTTTGCCGTTGTCGGTCGGCACCGCCAGGCTGGGCAGCAACGACAGTTCGGTGCGTTCATGCACGGTGCCGCGCAGGAGGATTTCGATCAACTCGTTGTCCTCACGGTACTGGCTGACGGTGGAACCAGTCAGCGAACTCTGCAGGAACTTCGACAAGTTGGCGGTGCTGACACCGAGCGCACGGGCGCGGTCCTGATCGATGTTGAGGTAGACGATCTTGCTTGGCTCTTCCCAGTCCAGGTGCACATTGACCACGTGGGTGTTTTCGCGAACCTTGGCGGCGACTTTGCGCGCCAGGGCACGCACTTCTTCGATGTGCTCGCCCGTCACGCGAAACTGGACCGGGTACCCCACGGGCGGGCCGTTCTCCAGGCGTGTGACCCGCGAACGCAGCTCGGGGAATTGTTCGTTGAGGGTTTCGATCAGCCAGGTGCGCAGGGTTTCACGTTCTTCGATGGTATTGGCCAACACCACAAATTGCGCAAAGCTGGCCGCCGGCAATTGCTGGTCCAGCGGCAGGTAGAAACGCGGCGAACCGGTGCCGATATAGGCCACATAGTTGTCGATGCCGGCGTGGCCCTTGAGCAAGGCTTCCAGGCGTTTGACCTGGTCGGCCGTGTTGCTCAGGGACGCGCCTTCGGCCAGTTTCAAGTCGACCATCAGCTCCAGGCGCCCCGAAGCCGGAAAGAACTGCTGCGGCACGAAGCGGAACAACGCAACCGAGCCGATAAACAGCAGCAAGGTCAGGACGATCACGGTTTTGCGCCTACGCACACACCACTCAACCAGACCTCTTACGCGTTGGTAGAAGGGTGTGCCGTAGGGATCAGGGCCATCGGCGCCGTGTTTGGCTGCGTGAATCTTTGCCAGGTCCGGCAGGAGCTTTTCCCCCAGGTACGGCACAAACACCACGGCGGCGACCCATGACGCCAACAGTGCGATGGTCACCACCTGGAAGATCGAGCGGGTGTATTCGCCAGTACTCGATTGCGCAGTGGCAATCGGCAGGAAGCCCGCCGCCGTGATCAACGTGCCCGTAAGCATCGGAAACGCCGTGCTGGTCCAGGCAAAGCTCGCCGCCTTGAGCCGGTCGTAGCCCTGCTCCATTTTGATCGCCATCATTTCCACGGCGATGATCGCGTCGTCCACCAGCAAGCCCAGCGCCAGTACCAGAGCGCCAAGGGAGATCTTGTGCAGGCCGATGCCGAGGTAATACATGGTGGCAAAGGTCATCGCCAACACCAGCGGAATCGCCAGGGCCACCACCATGCCGGTACGCAGACCAAGGGAGAAAAAGCTCACCAGCAATACAATGGCCAATGCCTCGGCCAACACTTGGACGAATTCGCCGACGCTGGTTTTCACCGCCGCCGGCTGGTCCGACACCTTGCGCAGTTCCATACCTGCGGGAAGGTTCTTCTGCAGGCGCGCGAACTCCCCTTCGAGGGCCTTGCCCAGTACCAGAATGTCGCCGCCGTCACGCATGGCCACGGCCAGGCCGATCGCGTCGGCGCCCATGTAGCGCATACGCGGCGCCGGTGGATCGTTGAAGCCGCGGTGGATGTCGGCCACGTCACCAATACGGAAGGTACGGTCACCGACGCGAATCGGGAAGTTGCGAATCTCCTCCACGGTCTTGAAGTTGCCTGACACTCGCAGCTGTACGCGCTCGGTCGGGGTTTCAAAGAAGCCCGCCGTGGAGACCGCATTCTGCTCCTGCAAGGCTTGCTGCACTGCCGCCAAGGGCAGGCCGAGGGTGGCGAGCTTGAGGTTGGACAGCTCGATCCAGATTTTCTCGTCCTGCAGGCCCAGCAGCTCGACCTTGCCCACATCCGGCACGCGTTGCAGTTGAATCTGGATACGGTCGGCGTAGTCCTTGAGCACGGCATAGTCGAAGCCGTCGCCGGTCAGCGCGTAGATGTTGCCGAAAGTAGTGCCGAATTCATCGTTGAAAAACGGCCCCTGGATATCCGGCGGCAACGTCTGGCGAATGTCGCTGATCTTCTTGCGCACCTGATACCACAACTCCGGAATCTGCGCGGAGTGCATCGAGTCGCGGGCCATAAAGGTGACCTGGGACTCGCCGGGGCGCGAGAACGAGACAATGCGCTCATAGTCGCCGGTCTCCATCAGTTTTTTCTCGATGCGCTCGGTGACCTGCCGCGAAACCTCCTGGGCCGTGGCCCCGGGCCAGTTGGTCTTGATCACCATGGCCTTGAAGGTAAACGGCGGGTCTTCGCTTTGCCCCAGCTTGGTGTAGGACAGGGTGCCGACCACCGCCAGCAGGATCATCAGGAACAGTACGATCTGGCGATTACGCAACGCCCATTCGGAAAGATTGAAACCCATCGGGGACTACTCCTTGGTCGCCAGATTCACAACGCGGTTGGAGCGGTCCACCGGGCGCACTTGCTGGCCCTCATGAAGGACATGCACGCCCGCCGCAATCACCCAATCGGTGGGCGCCAGGCCTTCCAGCACCGGTACGGTTTTTTCGCCGAAGGCACCGATGCGCACCGGAGTACGCTTAAGGGTGTTGTCGGGTTGCACGCGCCAGACGTAGGAGGCGCCATTCTCTGCACTGAGGGCCGACAACGGCACCGACAGCGCGACCGCGCCCTCGGCCTGGATGAAAACGCGAGCGCTCTGGCCCAATTCGGCCGGGACTTTGCCGCCGGTGAAGGCAACACGGGCGGCGAAGGTCCGCGACTTGGGGTCTGCAGCGGGGGACAGTTCACGGATGTGCCCGGTGAAGCGTTGGTCCGGCTGGCTCCACAATTCGACCGACACCGGCTGACCGATCTTGAACCGGCCAAAGCCTTGTTCAGGCAGGCTGATCAACACTTCGCGCTCGCCATCGGTGGCCAGGGTGAACACGGTCTGGCCGGCTGACACCACTTGCCCGACTTCCACTGCACGCTTGGCGACCACACCGTCCTGCGGCGCGCGCAACACGGCGTAACCGGCCTGGTTACTGGACACGTCGAACTCGGCCTTGATCTGCTTGAGGCGCGCCTCACCGGATCGGTAGAGGTTTTCGGCATTGTCGTACTGTGAGCGGCTGACCATCTGACGATCCATCAGGGTCTTGTAGCGATCACGCTCGGCACGCACCAGGCTCAGGTTGGCCTCGGCGGCGGCCACCTGGGCGCGGGTGGCTTCCAGTTGCAGGCGCACGTCCTGGGGGTCGAGTTCGGCCAGGGGTTGATTGGCCTTGACCCGCTCACCCTCCTCCACCAGGCGTTTGCTGACTTTACCGCCGATGCGAAAGGCCAGGTCCGGCTCGTAACGGGCACGCACTTCACCCGGATAACTTTCCATCGCCTGTGCGGATGGCTGTGGTTGCACCACCATGGCCGGGCGGATGGTGGTTTGGGCCGCTTCCTCATGGCCGCAGGCGGCCAACAGGAAGGCCAGGCTGGCAGGCAACGCAAGGGGCAGGAAAGTGCTGCGCATGCTGAAGGACCTTTCGCAAATGAAGCTAGGAATAATTATACTGGCCAGTATGTTATTAATACCAAACTCGCCAGTCCAGTATTAAAGGTGAAAATGTCCGACAATCCTGTGAACACCAATAGCCCCGGGCGTCCCAAGGACATGGCAAAACGCCAGGCAATCCTCGAAGCAGCGAAAACCCTGTTTCTGAGCAATGGCTACACCAGTACCAGCATGGATGCCGTGGCCCTTGAGGCCGGCGTGTCAAAATTGACCGTGTATAGCCATTTCACCGACAAAGAAACCCTGTTCACCGCTGCCGTGGTGGCCACGTGCGAAGAACAGTTACCGGTGATGTATTTCGAGCTCCCCAAAGGTGTGCCCGTGGAGACCGTGCTGCTGAACATCGCACGGGGCTTTCATCGGCTGATCAACAGCGCAGAATCGGTGAACCTGCACCGCCTGATGATGACCACCGGCAATCAGGACGTGAAACTCTCACAGATCTTCTTCGAAGCCGGCCCCATGCGCATGCTCCAGGGGATGGAGCGCCTGCTCGGCAAGATCGACCAGAGCGGCGCCCTGAGCATCGATAAGCCGTTTACGGCAGCCGAACATTTCTTCTGCCTGCTCAAGGGCACGGCGAACTTCTGTTTGCTATACGGCTGCGGCGGACAACTGAGCGAGGAAGCCGCCGAAGCCCATGTGCAGGAAGTGGTGGGGTTGTTTATGCGGGCTTATCGGGCCTGAGCCCGGGTGTTATCCGGGTGGCCTCATCGGGGGGCAGTCCCCCTCCCACATTTGATTTGTGAATACACTCAAGTGTGGGAGGGGGCTTGCTCCCGATGAGGCCCTCAAGGCCAATGAAGAGTCAGGGCTTGAGCGCTTTCTTCGGGTAAATATCATACCGGCTGGACTTGCCATCCAACGCATGGCTCGGCTTGGGCCCCTCAATACACGGCGCCTTGCGTGGGCGCTTGACCACCACACGGTGGCTGGCCAGGGCCAGTGCGGCCGCGAGCAACGCCGGCGCGTCCGGATCATCGCCCACCAAGGGGCGGAACAGGCGCATTTCTTTCTTTACCAGGGCAGTTTTCTCACGGTGGGGGAACATCGGGTCCAGGTAGATCACCTGGGGTGGCTCGCCTTGCCAATTGAGCATCACGTCGATGGAGTTGCCCTTGAGCAACTGCATGCGCGCCACGATCGGCGCCACCTCGAAATCATCCGCGCCACGTGCCAGGCCATCTTCGAGCAAAGCGCCGATCAGCGGTTGACGCTCGATCAGGCTCATCTCGCAGCCCAGGCTCGCCAGTACGAACGCATCCTTGCCCAGCCCGGCCGTGGCATCCAGCACACGCGGGCGCACGCCCTGGGCGATGCCCACGGCCTTGGCGATCATCTGCCCACTGCCACCGCCATATAAGCGCCGGTGCGCCGCGCCGCCTTCGACAAAATCCACACGCACCGGCCCCGGTGCGTCGGGCCCAAGCTGTTGCAGTTGCAGTCCCTGTTCCCCGACCTGCAGGGAAAAGTCCGCCTCCTCCAGCTGCAACGGCAGCCCAAGCTGCTCAGCCCATTGCTCGGCACGCGCCTGGAAACCTTCGGCCAAGGCCTCGACCCGAATGCGGCTGGCCGCTGGTTGTTCGCTCATCAATCGCTACGCTCAAAAATATTAAGGATCGGCCAACACTGGCCGATAAAACCAACAGTCAGGTATTTTGCCAGAGCTGAGCGTCGACCGAGAAAAATGTCAGACATTCTTCCCCTAACCATCGGTGTACTGCCGACCCACAACCATTACGGCCTGCGCAATACTCAAGCGCTGGCCGGGGTGAGTCATGTGTGGCAGGACTTCTTCGCCCGCGCGTTGGCCGAACAGCTTGGTGATTCACCGAACGCGCTGGCCATCAAGGCGCCTGCAACCCTGGACCCTGCGGTAGAACCCAGCGAAGGCGCCGATCTGTTGGCGCAGATCCTCACCCAGCGTGAATGCGAAGTAAAAGACACCGAAATCGCCCCACCTGAGCCGCTGTTCCTGCCGATCGCCGAATTCGAAACCGAGTTGCTGCCGCCCCCCGCCACGCCCTTTGCGCCAGAAGAAATTGTCGCCCAGCAGCGCCAACAGAATTTCGACAGCGGCTGGGTTCGCCCGCTCGTGCTGAACGCCGGCCAACCACTGCCTGAACCTGGCCCCGCACCGCAACCGCGCCCACTGCACCTGCCGATTGCCGAGTTCGAACTGGACCTGCTGCCACCGCCAGCCACGCCGTACCCACCGCAAGAGCTGGAGGCGCAACAGAAGGCGCTGGACTTCGATTACCACTGGGCGCGCCCACTGATCCTCAACAACCTGCGCCTGGCCGCCTGATTCAACGCTTGAAAAACCCATTGGCCTGGCTGAACGGCATCTTGCGTTCGGTGAACTCGAACGTGCCCGCCCCATACACTTCCTGCGCCGCCCGGTAGAACTCGCCATAGGCCGCCAGGGCCAAAGCCGAACCGACGCTGATACGCCGCACTCCCATCTCGCTCAACTGCGCCACGCTCAATTTCAAGCCACCGGACATCAACACATTCACCGGCTTGGGCGCGACCGCCTTGACCACTGCCAACACCTCTTGGGCTGTGCGCAACGCCGGGGCATACAACACATCGGCGCCGGCTTCGGCGTAGGCTTGCAGGCGGCGAATGGTGTCAGGCAGATCCAGGCGCCCGTGCAGGAGGTTTTCTGCGCGAGCCGTCAGCGTGAAGGCATAGGGCAAGCTGCGCGCAGCCGCGGCAGCCGCCTCAACACGCTCAACCGATAAATCGAATGGGTAGATCGGGTCGGCCGCGATGCCGGTGGCGTCTTCGATAGAGCCACCGACGATGCCAGTGGCCGCCGCCCGCAAAATGGTTTGGGCGCAGCCTTCGGGGGTGTCGCTGAAGCCGTTTTCGAGGTCGGCCGCCACCGGCAGGGAAGTCGCCCGGACAATCATTGAAGCATTGCCAAGGGTGTCTTCCAGCGATAGCGCGCCCTCGGCATCCGGCCGTCCCAGGCTGAACGCAAACCCGGCACTGGTCGTGGCCAAGGCTTCAAAACCCAGGCTGGCAAGCATGATGGCGGAACCGGCGTCCCACGGATTGGGCATGACGAAGGCGCGATCACGTTCATGCAGGGCCTTGAAGGTATCGGCGCGCAGGGCTTGTGCGTCCATGGCTCACTCCTGTCGGAAAAAGGAGCCTTAGAGTAACCCCAGTTGCTCCGCTGCGGGTTCTCGATGCAAGGTCGGCAAAGGCGGCATGCCTGGCAGGCGCACCATCAATTTGGCGTGAAAACGCAGTGCCAGTTGCGCGGCCAGGCGATTATCCGACGTGTGCAGAAACACGTAGGGCGTGCGTCCTTCCTCGATCCAGCCGGCGACCTTTTCCAGCCAAGGGACCAGGAACGGGTCATTGGCCTCCAGTTCCGGATGGCCGATAAACCGCACTTGAGGAAACTGGGTGAGCGCCGCCGGGCGCGGTGGCACCTTGGGCTTTTTCGATTGGGCATGCAGCACCGCGGCCGAGGTGGAGGTGCAACTGAACAGGGCGCGGGGATCCAGGCAGATACGCTCGACACCACGGTCACGCAACAAACGGTTGAGCATCCGCTCGGCATCACCCTTGGCGAAGAATTCCGGATGACGCACTTCCACCGCCAGCGGGCGCTCCAGGCCATCAATAAAGCCGGCCAACTCACCCAGGCGCTGTGGCGAAAAGGTCGCCGGCAGTTGCAGCCACAACGGTGAAATGCGCTCGCCCAACGAGCTCATCAAGCCGACAAAGCTTTCCGCCGCCGGCAATTGCTCACGCAAGTCACCACCGTGGCTGATATCGCCGGGGAACTTGGCGGTGAAGCGAAAATCCGCAGGCATGATTTCAGCCCAGCGTTGCACCGTGGCGGCCGAGGGGCGGGCATAAAATGTGGTGTTGCCTTCAACGGCGTTGAAAACCTGGGAGTACAGCGCGAGGTAATCGCCGGAACGCGCATCGGCCGGGTACAGGTACTCGCGCCAGGCATTTTCGCTCCAGGAAGGGCAACCGATGTAGTAAGGC
Organism: Pseudomonas palleroniana; assembly: GCF_022836895.1. Taxonomy (NCBI): domain Bacteria; kingdom Pseudomonadati; phylum Pseudomonadota; class Gammaproteobacteria; order Pseudomonadales; family Pseudomonadaceae; genus Pseudomonas; species Pseudomonas palleroniana. Next base: position 5,327,674 of record NZ_CP092411.1, read on the forward strand.
AGGCGCATCAGATGTGGATATCGAGACCCAGCACTTCCATATCCCATTCGACAAAGCCGGCGGTGGTCAAGTAGCTGGCCAGGGCGGTGGCGACGCTTTTGCTCATGGAGCGCGGGAAGACCATGTCTTGCTGGCGGGCAGGCAGACCGCCGATACGCGAGCCTGTGGAACCCTGGGCGTTGGAGGGCGAGTCGGACTGTAACTCAATGAAGTCCGGCGAATCTTCAACGGACTCGTCTACCGTCACGCTCGCCTTACGTGGCTTGCGCTTGATGGGGTAGGACTGTGAGGAAAATCCGTCTATACGCATACATGCAGACTCGGAATCGATGATGGCAATTTAGCGGCACTTTCCATGGCGCGCAAATGCTCTGGTGCTAACTAGAACACATAATTTGTAAAAGGTTTAGAAACCCGCGCAAATTCTGACGATTGGCGAAATTTGTCGGCCAAATCCCGCCTTTTTGACGTCAAATAATCCCGCGTTCGGCCTTGGTCTGCGCCACTTTATCGCGAAGATAAACCGGTGCCGCCTGATCGGCCGGGATCGCTTCGCCGCGCTCGAAAGCGAAACGCGCCAGGGTCAGCAAGTCTTGTGCATGGGGCAACATATCGGCGGCCTGGCCGGCGGTCTTCACGCCCAGACGCTCACCGTAACCCCAGCCGGTGCCGGCACCGAACCAATCGCCTTGGGCATCATCGGGCAATACGGACGCCTCTGGTGCCTGAACCACTTCACTCCCCACCAGACGCATTTCCCCGGCGGTTTCGCGATAGCATCCCCAATACACTTCATCCATGCGCGCATCAATGGCCGCCGCGACCTGGGTCGCACCGTGCTCACGCAGCGCGCGCTGGGCCAGCACCGCGAGATTGGAAACCGGTAACACCGGGCGCTCCAACGCAAACGCCAGGCCCTGTACCACGCCGATGGCAATACGCACGCCAGTGAATGCACCAGGGCCACGGCCGAAGGCGATGGCATCCACGGCAGCAAGCGTGGTGCCCGCCTCCTCAAGCAGTTGCTTGATCATCGGCAACAGCTTCTGCGCATGCAGGCGCGGGATCACCTCGTAGTGGCTCGTTACCTTGCCATCGTGCAGCAAGGCGACGGAGCAAGCTTCAGTCGCGGTGTCCAAGGCCAGCAGGGTGCTCATCGGTGTGGGTGTCCAAGTCGAAAAAAAGTGCGCCAGTATAAACAACAACGGCCCGCAAGCGGGCCGTTGTAGATGAAGCTGATCAATGAATCAGCTCAGAGCCTGCAGCACCTTGGCGGTGATGGCTTCTACCGAACCGACGCCAGGGATGTGGCTGTACTTCGGCTTGCCCTGTGCAGCGGACAGCTTCTGGTAGAAATCCACCAGCGGTTTGGTCTGGGAATGGTAGACCGAGAGACGATGGCGCACGGTTTCTTCCGTATCGTCCTTGCGCTGCACCAGGTCTTCGCCGGTGACATCGTCCTTGCCTTCAACCTTGGGCGGGTTGTAGACGGTGTGGTACACGCGACCCGAGGCTTCGTGAACGCGACGACCGGCGATACGTTGCACGATCTCTTCGTCCTCGACGGCGATTTCAACCACCGCGTCCAGCTCTACGCCGGCCTTCACCAAGGCTTCAGCCTGGGGAATGGTGCGCGGGAAGCCGTCGAACAGAAAACCGTTCTTGCAATCTTCCTGGCTGATGCGTTCCTTGACCAGGTTGATGATCAGGTCATCGGAGACCAGGCCGCCGCTGTCCATCACGCTCTTGGCGATCAGGCCCAGCTCGGTGCCGGCCTTGACGGCAGCACGCAGCATGTCGCCGGTGGAGATTTGTGGAATGCCGAACTTCTCAGTGATGAACTTCGCCTGAGTACCTTTACCGGCCCCGGGAGCTCCCAGCAGAATGACGCGCATCGATGTGCTCCTCAATTTTTTATAGAGATGGTGCCCGGATTCGCCGCGTAGGGGCAAATCTCGTAGAAATATGAAGCTTGAATATGTGGGTCCAGGCCGAATCAAACGGCCAAAGGCTGATCAAGATACACAGCGGGCCGTCACCATACAAGCCGCCAAAAGTCGCAGGAACCCGCGCCGGACATGCGTCATAGGTAGGGTATGCCTGAGTGCAACCCGCCGGCACAAACGCCGACCGCCCCTTTCCGGGCGGCCGTCGTGGTTCATCTGCAAGCCGTTGAGAACACTTGGAAAACTTCAGCCGGTATTGCGCAAGCCGGCGGCAATACCGGCCACGGACACCAGCAGCGCCTGTTCCAGAGGGCTGTCTTGCTCGGCTTCCTGTTGACGCGAGCGTGCCAGCAACTCGGCCTGCAGCAGGTGCAGAGGGTCGAGGTAGGTGTTACGCAGACGGATGAACTCCAGGGTGTCCGGGCTATGGGCCAGCAGTTGCGACTGACCGGTCAGGCCAAGTACCACGCTGCATGCCTGCGACAATAGGTCGCGTAAGTGCGCACCCAGCGGCAACAGGTCAGGCTGCACCAAACGCTCGTCATACAGGCGGGCAATGTCGGCATCGGCCTTGGCCAGCACCATTTCCAGCATGTCGATGCGCGTGCGGAAGAACGGCCACTGTTCGCGCATCTGCCCCAGCAACTCACCTTCGCCGCGTTCCAGCGCCTTGCTCAAGGCGGCCTCCCAGCCCAGCCAGGCCGGCAACATCAGGCGGGTCTGGGTCCAGCCGAAGATCCACGGAATGGCGCGCAGGCTTTCAATGCCCCCCGCACGCCGTTTGGCCGGGCGACTGCCCAGTGGCAGACGCCCCAGCTCCTGCTCCGGCGTGGATTGGCGGAAGTACTCGACGAACTGCGGATTTTCCCGCACTACGGCGCGGTAGGCGCTGACACCGTCGGCGGCCAGTTCGTCCATCAAATCACGCCAGGCAGGCTCGGGTGGCGGCGGAGGCAGCAGGGTGGCTTCCAGTACGGCCGCCAGGTAAAGGTTGAGGTTTTGCTCGGCAATGTCGGGCAGGCCGAACTTGAAGCGGATCATTTCGCCTTGTTCAGTGGTGCGAAAGCGCCCCGCCACCGAACCCGGCGGCTGCGACAGAATCGCCTCGTGAGCCGGGCCGCCGCCACGGCCGACGGTGCCGCCGCGACCATGGAACAACAGAAGTTCCACCTGTTGCTCGCGGCAGATATCCACCAGGCGTTCCTGCGCCCGGTACTGCGCCCAGGCAGCGGCTGTGGTGCCCGCGTCCTTGGCCGAGTCCGAGTAGCCGATCATCACTTCCTGCGGCCCTTGCAGGCGCGCCCTGTAGCCCGGCAACTGCAACAGCGTTGCCATCACCGGCCCGGCGTTATCCAGGTCGGCCAGGGTCTCAAACAGCGGCACCACACGCATCGGGCGTTGAACGCCCGACTCCTTGAGCAGCAACTGCACCGCCAGCACATCCGACGCGGCGCCCGCCATGGAGATGACATAGGAGCCCAGCGACGCCGCCGGGGCGGCAGCGATTTCCTTGCACGTATTCAACACCTCAGCGGTCTCCGCAGAGGGTTTGAAGTAGCCCGGCAACAAGGGCCGGCGATTGGCCAACTCCTTCATCAGGAAGGCGATACGGGCCTCTTCGTCCCAGTCCTCATAACGACCCAGGCCAAGGTAATCGGTGATTTCGGTCATGGCCGCCGAATGGCGACTGGAATCCTGACGCACATCGAGACGCACCAGGAACAAGCCGAATGTCACCGCACGGCGCAGGCAATCGAGCAGCGGTCCATCGGCGATCACGCCCATGCCGCACTCATGCAGCGACTGGTAGCACAGCTCCAACGGCTCCAGCAGCTCGCGGTTGTTTTGCAGCACTTCGGCGGTGGCCGGCGTGGCGGCCGTCAACGCGGTGTGCGCCCATTGGCGCGTGGCGCGCAGCCGTTCACGCAGTTGCTTGAGCAAGGCGCGATAGGGTTCGACGCTGTCACCGACCCTGGCTTGCAATGCCGGGCTGGCTTGTTGCATCGACAGCTCCGAGGCCAGGTGATCGACATCACGCAGATACAGATCGGCCGCCATCCAGCGTGCCAGCAGCAGCACTTCACGGGTGACCGGTGCGGTGACGTTGGGGTTACCGTCGCGATCCCCGCCCATCCACGAGGCAAAACGAATCGGCGCCGCCTCCAGGGGCAGATGCAATCCGGTAGCGGCGAATAACGCCTTGTCGGCCTTGCGCAGATAATTGGGAATGGCGTGCCACAACGAATGTTCGATCACCGCAAAGCCCCATTTGGCCTCATCCACCGGGGTGGGTCGTACGCGGCGGATTTCTTCGGTGTGCCAGGCTTCAGCGATCAGCCGTTGCAGGCGCTCGCGGATCTGCTCGCGCTCGGCCGTGGTGAGATCACGGTGATCCTGCAGGGCCAGTTGCGCGGCAATCGCATCGTACTTCTGGATCAGGGTACGACGGGCGACTTCGGTGGGGTGGGCCGTGAGCACCAGTTCGATCTCCAGCCGCGCCAATTGGCGGGCCAGGGACTCGTTGCTGTGACCTTCGCGTTGCAGGCGGGCCAGCAATTGCGGGAGCACCCGGGACTCGAAGGGTGCCGGCTGCGACTCATCGCGTCGATGAATCAGCTGGTACTGCTCGGCGATGTTGGCCAGGTTAAGGAACTGGTTGAAGGCTCGCGCTACAGGCAGCAGTTCATTTTCCTGCAACTGGTTCAGGCTGGCGCTCAATTCATCGCCAGCCCCTCGCCGGTCAGCCTTGGCGCCTTTGCGGATCTGCTCGATCTTGTCGAGAAAATCATCACCGTACTGCTCTCGAATGGTGTTGCCCAACAGCTCACCCAGCAGGTGAACATCCTCGCGCAAGCGTGCATCGATATCACTCATCAGCCAATCTCCAGCCAGAAATCCGGGACGCGCAGGGGTTCAAGAGTGCCGCCGACGTCGGTTTCTGACAAGGCTTTAAACCTTATCAATTGCAGCTAGTCTCAACTATGAGTCGCCGTGTTATCCACATCGGCGACTGGTCACTCATCAGCGCCCGCAACCCGCGAGCATATTGAGGTAGCCATGAAAATTCGAGAACTGGCCCAGCATTGGGAAGAAACCGCCAAGGGTCGCATGACCAAAACCGAATACGCGATCCATCTGGATGTGGAGGCCGCCGCGAGACTGGCCGCCATTGCCGAGATGTACCCCAAGCGCCACACCGAAGAACTGCTCGGCGAACTGATCGGCGCCGCCCTTGAAGAGCTCGAAGCCAGCTTTCCGTACATCAAGGGTCAACAGGTGATTGCCACCGATGAAGAGGGCGATCCGTTGTATGAGGACGTCGGCCCTACCCCACGTTTTCTCAGCCTGTCGCGGCGCTATCTGCATGATTTTTCAGCGAGTGCCGATAAACAGAAGCACTGACGATCCACTCTAAAAACTGGTAAACCCTTTGTATTCCGGGCCTTTCACAGGCTCGGAGTACCGCTGCGCGCGACGAAAGTTCCCTCTTCAAAACGCTGACCAGTCAGTCAAATATTTTTTTAGGCAAATCGCCATCTTCTCTGAACTTTTGAAAAAAGCCTCAGGTCACAGCCAGTAAGCCATCAACTTGGAACGGCCGTTTGAAAGGGCATTTCGAGCTTTACCGCCGGGCCCCAACCGCTGACCAACGAAGTGGATTTTGATGTTTTTCAGGAGTTATCCAATGGAGTTGAAGACGATGAAAACCAGCACTGCCAAATCCTCGTTTAACCACCTGCGCGGGCTCAAATTGGCCGCGCTGGCGATCGGCACCAGCTTCGTACTGGCGGGTTGCGCAGGCAACCCTCCGACTGAGCAATACGCGGTGACTCAATCGGCTGTTAACAGCGCAGTCAGCGCTGGCGGTACCGAGTTCGCGGCTGTGGAAATGAAATCGGCCCAGGACAAGCTCAAAGAAGCCGAAATCGCCATGCACGACAAGAACTACGACAAAGCCCGTCAGTTGGCTGAACAAGCCGAATGGGACGCTCGCGTTGCAGAGCGCAAGGCCCAGGCAGCCAAGGCTCAACAGGCCGTGAAGGATTCCCAGAAAGCTGTTCAGGAGCTGCGTCAGGAAGGTATGCGCCCGGCTGTTATCCAGCAGAAATAAGCCCGCTGCCCCTGATTGCATTGCACCCGAAATCGAACTGAAAGGACGACACGATTATGCGTAAACAACTGATGATCCCTGCCCTGTTGGCAATGAGCGTTGCTCTGGCGGCCTGCTCCACCCCACCGAACCAGAACCTGGAAAACGCCAAGACCAATTTCGCGGCTTTGCAGACCAACCCGCAAGCCACCAAGTTGGCGGCCCTGGAAACCAAGGACGCCAGCGATTGGCTGGACAAGGCTGAAAAAGCCTACCGTGACAAGGAAGACGAGAAGAAAGTCGACCAGTTGGCCTACCTGACCAACCAGCGCGTTGAAGTGGCCAAAGACACCATCGTGCTGCGTGAATCCGAAGCCAAGCTGAAAAACGCCGGTGACGAACGTGCCCGCGCCCTGCTGCAAGCCCGTGATGCGCAGATCAAGCAACTGCAAGACAGCCTGAACGCCAAGCAGACCGATCGTGGCACCCTGGTGACTTTCGGTGACGTGCTGTTCGCCACCAACAAGTCCGACCTGAAATCCAGCGGCCTGGTCAACATCACCAAACTGGCGCAGTTCCTGCGCGATAACCCGGACCGTAAAGTGATCGTCGAAGGCTACACCGACAGCACCGGTTCCGATTCGTACAACCAGAGCCTGTCCGAGCGTCGTGCCGCTTCGGTACAACGTGCACTGGCGCAACAAGGCGTGGATATCTCGCGCATCGTGACCCAGGGTTACGGCAAGGAATACCCGGTTGCCGACAACGGCAGCGCATCGGGCCGTGCCATGAACCGTCGCGTTGAAGTGACCATCTCCAACGACAACCAGCCAGTCAAGCCGCGCTCCAGCCTGGCTAACTGATTGATTGAAGCTGGATAAAAAAACCCACCGGAGACGGTGGGTTTTTTCGTTCAGTACTGGATCTGGGGTTTATTTTCGTCGGCGCCGAAAGGATCAAACTCCAGCTTGCGCTTCAGTTCATCTCGCTTCGCGAGGGGCGACTCAGCCTCGCACTCGCTGCACTCATCCAGAATCTGCTGCGCCCGGGCCATGTCCAACATCCTACTGATCGCACCGATATTCACCGTGACTTCCCCCCTGGCTGACTATTCGTAAGTTACCCGTCAGCACCGCTGACTGGGCATTGAGTGGCGTCTTACGGAATACGGTTCCAGATATTTCAGAAACGGTTAATTGGAGCGATTTACTGCTGAAGTTGCGGTGTTTCCTGGCCGAGGCAGCGCACAGCCTGTTTCTTGTTGTTGACCAGCACGCCGCTGAGGCCCTTCTGATCGGTGTCGAACATCACCAGCACACCGTCAACGCACTGCGCCACTTGCGCGGCCGGGGTCAGGGAGACTTTGTAATCCTCTCCCGGCACGGTCTTGAGCATCGTGAAATCGCTCAGAAGCAATGCGTCCTCCGGCTTGGCGAAATGCAGGTAGCCATAAAACCACAGGCAACCGACGGTACCGATGATGGTGCCGATACCGGTGAGGATCAGTGGGATCATGTTGCGTTCTTCACTCATTGCGGGCTCTCTGATGAATCAACTTTAGGAGTCGGATAATTCGGGATCTCGCCCAGGCGGCGCAGGCCGTTGAAGTGCTGCGGGTCGTCCAGATAACGCAGCATCACGGTCTGCCAGGTCGTGTCGGCAAAGGTCTGCACATGATCGCCACGGGTCAGTTGCAATACACGCGGCGGCGGCGCGGCCTGATACAAGCGGATACCGTTGGCCAGCGGCACAATCGGGTCATCCAGGCTATGGAACAGCAGCTTGGGTACACCGGTCAGTGCCGGCATGGCGTTGATCGCACTGTCGGCGTCGGGCACCAGCCAGGACAGCGGCACCTGGAATGGCCATGTTAACCAGGAAGTGCTCAAGGCGAATTGCCCTACGTCACGATAACTGGCGGGCACGCCATCCAGCACCAAGGCCTTCAGTTGGGTTTGACGCTCCGGGTGCGCGGCCAAGTAATGCACCGCCAGCGCACCGCCCAGGCTTTGCCCCAGGATAACCAGGGGTTGGCCCCGGGTTTCAGGCGCTTGATCGAGCCATTGCCAGGCCGCATCGATATCCTGGTAAATCGCCGGCAATGACGGTTTACCCTCCGATAACCCGTAGCCACGGTAGTCGAGCATCAACACCTGATAGCCCTGCTCCGGCAACCACCAACTGCCACCGAGGTGCCAGGCCAGGTTGCCGCCATTGCCGTGCAGGTGAAGCACCGTGCCCTTGAGCGGCACGCCGGGCTTGGCCGGCAACCACCAGGCGTGAAGTTTTACCCCGTCAGCGGTCGTGAGGGTGACGTCACGGTAGTGCAGGTGCGCTTTTTCCGGCGTGAACGGCAGGCCGGGTTCGGGATAGAACAGCAGCGAACTGCAGCCGCTCAATGTCAGTAACAGGCACAGAATGCCGAGGACTCTCATCCGTTAAAGCCTCCACAGGCCAATACCCTAAAGAATATTGGAGTAATCGGCCTCGATCCGGTCCAGGCTCAAGTGGTTGAGGAAGTTGGAAAAGCACATCCAGGCCGCCAACGCGTTCATGTCGCGAAACTGCTCGGGCAGGTATTTGGGCGGTACCACCAGGCCTTCGTCGACCAGTTGGCGCAAGGTGCGCATGTCTTCCAGGGTGGTCTTGCCGCAGAACAGCAGCGGCACTTGTTCCAGCTTGCCTTTGCGCACGGCGAGCTGGATGTAGTTGTAGACCATGATAAAGCCCTTGAGGTAGGACAGATCCTTGGTAAACGGTAAGCCGGTCGGCACCGAACCTCGGAACACCCGGCTGGCATTGCCGTAGCTTTCAGCCATCTCAAAGCCCTGCTCGCGGAAGAACTCGAACACCTGCAGGAAGTCGGCGCCCTCTTCCACCATATGGATGGCGCGGGTGCGGTTGGTCAATTTACGCAAGCGGCTTGGGTAAGAGGCGAAGGTGATGATTTCCATCAGAATCGCCAAGCCTTCCTGGGTCACGGTGGACGACGGCGGGCCCTTGGACAGGAACGTGCAGATCGGCTGGTTCAGGCCGTTAAGGGTGGTGCCGACGTGGACCAGACCTTCATGCACCTCCAGGGCGCGCACATCGCGCTCGTTGAACATCGCGTCGGCGCGGATCTTGATGTAGTCGGCCCCCGCCGCAGCGTCGGCGACGATACCGTCGGACTCGAACACACGGATGGTTTCCTCGGCCTCGCCAAACACTTTATTCAAGCGGGTTTGCAGCAAGGCGACGGCATCCTTGGCCGTCAGGGTCTTGGCTTCGTCCTTGAGGTCGCCACGGCCGTCGATATTGTTCAGGTAGTCGGAGAGCATCAGGCCGAGGTCCGCCAGGGTCGGGTCGCCGGCATGGAACGCATCGGAGGCGGCGCCGTACAGCTCCTGGGAAATCAGGCCGAAATCCTCGGTGCCGCGGGCTTCGAGCATGCGCACGACCATGCGGTACTCGCGGCACATGCGGCGCATGATCTGCCCGACCGGGCTGAATTGGCCGAGACGGCGGGTAATATCCCGCTCGATGTTCTGGAACTCCAGCTTCACGGCGCTGGAATCGAACGACAACGGTCGGTTGAGGTAGTAATCACGATCCACGGCAGGCATGGCCTTGCCCTTGGCCTTGAGAAACCCCTGGCGAATATTTTCGTCCCACTTCACGGCGTCAAGGACGCGAATCGGTGTTTGCGCCAGCACAATGCGATCAGACAAGGTGCGTATCGTCTGCTGGTAATCGTCCACCTGGTGCTTCCTCTATAAACGTTATCGGCTCGCGCGCTGCAGGTGCAAGGTGAGTTTTACCTGGAGCGTAGTGTCAGACCGAGGCCAACACCAAATGCATGTATCGTTTGAGAATCGCGAGCATCTCTTCACCGGTCAGCGGCTCCAGACCGTCAAGCAGGCCCTGATACTCCATCCGACCGATAATCGCCGTCAACACTTTGGCATCCTGTTGCGGCTCGCGAGAGCCCAGTACCTGGAAAAACTGCCCGGTGCCCTGCAACAGAATCTGCTGGTGGGAACGCACCAGCTCGGCCAGGCGCGGGTTGAGCAGCGCTTCCTGACGAAACGCCTGCTCGGCCATCAGGTACTCGCGACGGTTGGTCAACTGGCGCAAGACGTAATCGGCGGTCAGCCGCGCAATATCATCGGCCAATTGCGAACGGGATTCGGGGCTGCCGTCACCATAAGCGACCATTTCGCGCAGCAGGCCCTCATTGCGCACCCACAACTTGCCCATGTAGGCCGCGCTGCGTTCGACGTATTGGGCAAACGTGTCGGTGAGCAGATCATCGATATCCTTGAAGTAATAGGTGGTTGCGGACAGCGGCACACCCGCCTCCGCCGCCACGGCGCGATGGCGCACGGCGCGCACGCCGTCACGCACCACGATGCGCATCGCTGCATCGAGAATGTCTTGCCGACGTTGCTCGCTGCCCCGGCGACTGGCCTTGCGGCCCTGGTACTGGACACTTTCAGCCACGGCAGCCGCAATGCCGGCGGCGCCTTCTTGAGCCATTACGCGGTTCACCACACACATCCTTGCATTGATCAAAATCTGGCGCTGTTCGCTTGACGCTTATAGACGCCGCATAAAAAAGCCGCCTTATATAAGGCGGCTTCGGATTACGCTACGGTCACGCTTGTGGCCGCATGTGCGGGAACAAGATCACATCGCGGATCGACGGTGAGTTGGTCAACAACATCACCAGGCGGTCGATGCCGATACCTTCGCCCGCCGTCGGCGGCATGCCGTACTCCAGGGCGCGGACAAAATCGGCGTCGTAGTGCATGGCTTCGTCGTCGCCGGCGTCCTTGTCGGCCACCTGGGCCATGAAGCGCTCGGCCTGGTCTTGCGCGTCGTTAAGCTCGGAGTAAGCGTTGGCGATTTCGCGGCCGCCGATGAACAGCTCGAAACGGTCGGTGACGTTCGGGTTGTCGTCGTTGCGACGGGCCAGCGGCGACACTTCGAACGGGTACTGGGTAATGAAGTGCGGCTGTTCGAGCTTGTGCTCCACCAGCTCCTCGAAAATCATCACCTGCAGTTTGCCCAGGCCTTCGAAACCCAGCACCTTGGCGCCGGCTTTCTTGGCAATGGCACGGGCCTTGTCGATGTCGTTCAGGTCGTCAGCGGTCAACTCAGGGTTGTACTTGAGGATCGAATCGAACACCGACAGGCGCACGAACGGCTCGCCGAAGTGAAACACCTTGTCGCCGTACGGTACGTCGGTGCTGCCCAGGACCAACTGCGCCAGCTCGCGGAACAGCTCTTCGGTCAGGTCCATGTTGTCTTCGTAGTCGGCGTAAGCCTGGTAGAACTCCAACATGGTGAATTCTGGGTTGTGACGAGTCGAAACGCCTTCGTTACGGAAGTTGCGGTTGATCTCGAAAACTTTCTCGAAGCCGCCCACCACCAGGCGCTTGAGGTACAGCTCGGGGGCAATACGCAGGAACATTTCCATGTCCAGCGCATTGTGATGGGTTTCGAACGGCTTGGCTGCAGCGCCGCCAGGAATGGTCTGCAACATCGGCGTTTCGACTTCGAGGAAGTCGCGCTTCATCAGGAAGCTGCGGATGTGCGCGATGACTTGCGAACGCACGCGGAAGGTCTGGCGCACGTCTTCGTTGACGATCAGGTCAACGTAGCGCTGGCGGTAGCGCTGTTCGGTGTCGGTCAGGCCGTGGTGCTTGTCCGGCAGCGGGCGCAGGGATTTGGTCAGCAGGCGCACGCTGGTCATTTCGACGTACAGGTCACCCTTGCCGGAACGGGCCAGGGTACCTTCAGCGGCGATGATGTCGCCCATGTCCCAGGTTTTCACCGCGGCCAGGGTTTCGGCAGGCAAGGTCTTGCGGTTGACGTAGACCTGGATACGCCCGGTCATGTCCTGGATCACCAGGAACGAGCCACGGTCGAGCATGATGCGACCGGCAACCTTGACCGGGATTGCAGCCTCTGCCAGCTCTTCCTTGGTCTTGTCCGCGTACTGTTTCTGTAAGGCATCGCAGTAGTTGTCGCGGCGGAAGTCGTTGGGGAAGGCATTGCCCTTGGCGCGCTCGGCAGCAAGCTTTTCCTTGCGCAGGGCGATCAGGGAGTTTTCTTCCTGTTGCAGGGCTTGCGGGTCGAGTTGTTGGTCGCTCATGTCTTTAAATCTTCCATCAGGTTCGTTGTCCCCGGCCTGCGGCCGGGGATCGCCGGCAAGGGATTACAGGCCGGATTTCAGGCTGGCTTCCAGGTATTCGTCGATATCACCGTCGAGCACCTTGTCACAATCGCTGCGTTCGATGTTGGTGCGCAGATCCTTGATCCGCGACGCGTCGAGCACATAGGAGCGGATCTGGTGACCCCAGCCGATATCCGACTTGGTGTCTTCCAGCGCCTGGGAAGCGGCGTTGCGCTTCTGCATTTCCTGCTCGTACAACTTGGCCCGCAGCATTTTCATGGCGGTGTCCTTGTTCGCGTGCTGGGAACGTTCGTTCTGGCAGCTGACCACCGTGTTGGTCGGCACATGGGTGATACGCACGGCCGAGTCGGTGGTGTTTACGTGCTGGCCACCGGCGCCGGAGGAACGATAGGTGTCGATCCGCAGGTCGGCCGGGTTGATCTCGATTTCCACCTTGTCATCGATCTCCGGCGAGACGAACACCGCAGAGAACGAAGTATGGCGACGGTTGCCGGAGTCGAACGGGCTCTTGCGCACCAGGCGGTGCACGCCGATCTCGGTACGCAGCCAACCAAAGGCGTATTCGCCCTTGATATGCACGGTCGCGCCCTTGATACCGGCGACTTCACCGGCCGACAATTCCATGATGGTGGCGTCGAAACCGCGTTTGTCGGCCCAGCGCAGGTACATGCGCAACAGGATGTTGGCCCAGTCCTGGGCTTCGGTGCCGCCGGAACCGGCCTGGATATCCAGGTAGGCGTTGTTCGGATCCATTTCGTGGCTGAACATGCGACGGAATTCAAGCTTGGCGAGGTTTTCCTCGAGACGGGCCAGCTCGGCGACGACATCGCCCACTGCGCCTTCGTCGTTTTCTTCGACGGCCATGTCCAGCAGGTCTCGGCAATCGGCCAGACCGGCATTCAATTCGTCGAGGGTGTCGACGATCTGCGCCAGCGCAGCGCGCTCGCGACCCAGTTCCTGGGCGTATTCAGGTTTGTTCCAGACACTCGGATCTTCAAGCTCGCGATTGACTTCGGTCAGACGCTCATGCTTTTGATCGTAGTCAAAGATACCCCCGAATAGTTTCGGAGCGCTCGGACAGGTCCTTGATGGTGTTAAGGATCGGGTTGATTTCCATGGCGGGCAGCACTCGTTGGCGAACTTTTGAAAGCCGGCGAGTATAACGGCAATCGGGCTGAAACGGCAGCCCGCTTGGCGAAAAGGCAGGGTTTGCTCCCTGCCACCCGGTTATTCGATACCGACCTGATTGCGCCCGTTGTGCTTGGCCATATACAACCCCTTGTCCGCCGCCATGATCAACTGCCGATAATCCGTGCCCTGCTTGGGCGTCAGGGTCGACAGGCCGATGCTGATGGTCAGGCACGATCCCTCGGTCGGCGCGATGTGCGGGATTTTCAGGGCCGCCACCGCCATGCGCAGCTTTTCCGCGACCAGTCGGGCGCCGCCCGGCGAGGTGCTCGGCAGCACCAGGGCAAATTCTTCACCACCATAACGCGCCGGCAAATCCGAAGGACGACTGCTGGCCTCACGAATGGTGGCAGCGACCTTGCGCAGGGCTTCATCGCCTTCGACATGGCCGAAGTTGTCGTTGTAGCTCTTGAAAAAGTCCACGTCGATCATCAGCAGCGAGAGCTGGGTCTGGTCACGCATGGCACGGCGCCACTCCAGCTCCAGGTATTCGTCGAAGTGGCGACGGTTGGACAGCCCGGTGAGGCCATCGGAGTTCATCAGGCGTTGCAGCACCAGGTTGGTGTCCAGCAACTGTTGCTGGCTGACCCGCAGCGCACGGTAGGCCGCATCCCGTTGCAGCAGCGTCATGTAGGAGCGCGAGTGATAGCGAATGCGCGCCACCAGCTCGATGTTGTCCGGCAGCTTCACCAGATAGTCGTTGGCGCCAGCGGCAAAGGCAGCGCTCTTGATCAGCGGGTCTTCCTTGGTGGACAGCACGATGATCGGGATATTCGCGGTGGCCGGGTGGTTGCGGTATTCGCGAACCAGGGTCAGGCCGTCCAGCCCCGGCATCACCAGGTCTTGCAGGATCACCGTGGGTTTGATGCGAATCGCCTGGGCAATCGCCTGATGCGGATCGGCGCAGAAGTGGAAGTCGATGTTCTCTTCATGGGCCAGGCCGCGTCGCACGGCTTCGCCGATCATCGCCTGGTCGTCAACCAGCAACACCATGGCGGCATTTTCATCGGTCTTGAAGTCGTCGAGCTGTAAATCATTCATGTGCAGTCACCTGAATTACCACCTGCAAACCAGCAGCACGGGAGGTTTTGATCATTTTGCAAAGACCTCCAGCAATCGGGGCGCAATTCTATCCAGTGGGCGAATTTCAACAGCGGCATCAATCGCCGCCGCCGCTTTGGGCATGCCATACACCGCCGAACTCTGTTGGTCCTGGGCGATGGTCAAATATCCTTGTTCACGCAGTAATTTGAGCCCTTGGGCGCCATCGCGCCCCATGCCGGTCAGCAATACGCCGACGGCATCGCCATTCCAGTGGCTGGCGACGCTCTCGAAAAACACGTCGATGGAAGGTCGATAAATCTCGTTCACCGGCTCGGCGGTATAGGCCAGCGTGCCGTTTTTCAGCAAGCGGATGTGGTGATTGGTGCCGGCCAGCAAGACTACGCCGCTTTGTGGCGGTTCGCCTTCACGGGCCAGGCGCACCGGCAGGCCGGACGCACTGCTCAACCACTCGGCCATGCCGGCGGCGAACACCTGGTCCACATGCTGCACCAGCACAATGGCGGCGGGAAAGTCGCCTGGCAAGCCCTTGAGCAGGGTTTCCAGGGCAGCCGGCCCTCCCGCCGACGAGCCAATCGCTACCAGGCTCTGACGCTTGCCGGTAGCACGTTGCGGCGTGGCGTCGGCGCGCACGCGGCTGCCGCGCTGACCAATCAGCCAGCCGATATTGAGGATCTTGCGCAGCAGCGGCGCCGCTGCATCCTTGGGGTTGCCCACGCCCAGCGCCGGTGTGTCCACTACGTCCAGGGCACCATGGCCCATGGCTTCGAACACGCGGCTGACGTTGGCCTGGCGGTCCACGGTGACAATCAGGATCGGGCACGGAGTATCGGCCATGATCTGACGGGTGGCTTCCACGCCATCCATCACCGGCATGATCAGGTCCATCAGGATCAGGTCCGGGGTCAGTTCGGCGCAACGTTGCACGGCTTCCAGGCCGTTGCTGGCCACCCACACCACTTCGTGGGCAGGCTCGAAACTGAGTGCGCGGCGCAGCGCCTCCACCGCCAGGGACATGTCATTGACGATCGCAATCCTCATGCCCGGGCTCCTCCGATCAGTTCAACCACGGCGTCGAGCAAGGCGTCATCGTGAAAACTGGCTTTGGCTAAATAATAGTCGGCGCCGGCATCCAGTCCACGGCGTCGGTCTTCTTCGCGATCCTTGTACGACACCACCATCACCGGCAACGATTGCAGGCGACTGTCACGACGCAGAAGTGTGACCAATTCGATACCGTCCATGCGAGGCATATCAATGTCAGTGATAAGCAGGTCGAAGTCTTCGGAGCGCAATGCGTTCCAGCCGTCCATGCCGTCGACTGCGACGGCCACTTCATATCCGCGGTTTAACAGCAATTTGCGTTGCAGCTCACGTACGGTCAGCGAGTCATCCACGACCAGCACCCGTTTGCGCGCAGCTTCGGTGGCCTGCTGGCTGCGCCTCGCGATGCGCTCCAGGCGGCCGGTGTTGAGCAGCTTGTCCACCGAGCGCAGCATGTCTTCGACATCCACGATCAACACCACCGAACCATCATCCAGCAAGGCACCGGCGGAGAT
The DNA here is from genome assembly GCF_022836895.1 of Pseudomonas palleroniana. Lineage (NCBI taxonomy): Bacteria > Pseudomonadati > Pseudomonadota > Gammaproteobacteria > Pseudomonadales > Pseudomonadaceae > Pseudomonas > Pseudomonas palleroniana. The sequence continues at coordinate 5,343,700 of NZ_CP092411.1, forward strand.
GTCCTGGACCTTGCCCAAGCGATCATCCAGCGGCAACACCACCAGGGTGCGCTCGCCGATGAAACGTTCCACCGCAATGCCATACACCGCATCGCGTTCGCGGATGACCACGACCTTCAATGTCGCGTCATTGCTTTGCGCCGCCGGGCGCTGCAACAACTGGCTGGCGGCAACCAGACCGACATGCCGGCCCTCGTGCCAGAAATGCTGGCGGCCTTCCAACTGGACAATATCGTCCGGCGACAGGTCGCACATGCGCTCGATATGCGCCAGCGGAAAAGCATAGGCTTCTCCGCCGACTTCCACCACGAGGCTGCGCACCACCGACAGGGTCAACGGCACTTCCAGATGGAAGCGACTGCCCTGCCCCGCCGCCTGCTCCAGCACCACCGCGCCGCGCAATTGCCGGACCATATGCTGCACCGCATCCAGGCCCACGCCGCGTCCGGACACTTCGGTGACTTTGTCGCGCAGGCTGAAACCGGGCAGGAACAGGAACGTCAGCAGCTCCTCCTCGCTCAAACGCAAGGCGGTTTCCGGCGGTGACAGATGCCGGTCGACGATGGTCCCGCGCAGGCGCTCAAGGTCGACGCCATTGCCGTCATCGCTCAGTTCCAGCACCAGCAACCCCGCCTGATGGGAGGCACGCAGACGGATCAGGCCCTCGGCCGGCTTGCCCGCCAGGATACGCTGCTCGGGCATTTCGATGCCGTGGTCGACGGCATTGCGCAGCAAATGAGTGAGCGGCGCCTCGAGCTTTTCCAACACGTCGCGATCGACCTGGGTCTTTTCGCCTTCGATTTCCAGGCGCACCTGCTTGCCCAGGCTGCGCCCGAGGTCGCGGACCATGCGCACCTGCCCGGCCAGCACATCGGCAAAGGGCCGCATGCGACAGGCCAGCGCGGTGTCGTAAAGCACCTGGGCACGCTGCCCGGCCTGCCAGCCGAACTCATCCAGCTCGACGATTTTTTCCGCCAGCAGGGCCTGGGCTTCGCTCAGCAAACGCCGGGTATCGGCCAGCGCTTCCTCGGCTTCGAGGTTCAAATCCAGCGCCCTGAGCTGGCCGTCCAGCGTATCCAGTGCGCGTGCGCCGTTACTTTGAATCCGCTTGAGGCGCTGCATGCTTGCCAGGTAAGGCTTGAGCCGCTGGGTTTCCACCAGGGACTTGCTGGACAGGTCTAACAGACTGTTCAAGCGCTCGGCGGTCACGCGCAGCACGCGCTCGCCACCCTCGGTCATCGGTTTGCTCTGGCGCGGCAACGCCGGTTCGGGCTCGGGTGCAGGCGCTTCAATGATCGGCGCCGGGGCAGGCTCGGGCGGTGGTGGCGGTGGCGCGACGTTGGCAGTCGGCTGCGACGGATCGAGCAGCCGTTCCATCAATGCCACATAGGCATCAATATCGGCCGCTCCCACATCATTGCCGGGGGTGGCAATGCGCATCAGCAAATCAGTGCCCTGCAGCAGAGCGTCGATATGCTCAGGTTGCAGGTACAGGCGGCTTTCCTGGGCACTGACCAGGCAGTCCTCCATGACGTGAGCCACGCTGACCCCGGCGTCCACGCCGACGATGCGCGCCGCGCCCTTGAGCGAATGGGCGGCGCGCATGCAGGCCTCAAGCTGGTCGGCCTGGGTCGGGTTACGCTCCAGGGCCAGCAGGCCCGCGCTCAATACCTGGGTCTGCGCATCGGCTTCCAGGCTGAACAGTTCCAGCAACGAGGCATCGCGCATCTGGTCGGGGGTCATGTGAGGCTCCGGGTCACGGCGGACAGCAATTGCGCCTCGTCCAGCCAACGCAGGCTGCGGCCCTTCCACTGCAACACACCCTGGGTGAAGCGCGCGCTGGCCTGGGTGCCGGAGGCGGACGCGGCCTTCAAGGCGCGTTCATCGATGGCATGGATACCGTCGACTTCGTCCACCGGCACCACCACCGGGCCGTCCTGCGCGGCGATGATCAACATGCGCGGCATGATGCGCCCGCCCGTCGCGCCATGATCGGTGACGTCCAGGCCAAGCAGCTCGACCAGCGACAGGCACGCCACCAGCGCGCCGCGTACGTTGGCTACGCCGAGCAATGCCCGTGAGCGCTGGTGCGGCAGGGAATGAATCGGTTGCAGCGGTGCCACTTCCACCAGGCAGCGGGTGGCGATGCCCAGCCATTCGTCGCCGAGGCGGAACATCAACAGGGAACGGGTGGCCACGTTCTCGTCGACGGCGTCGGCGGCGATCGCGTGGCGATCGTCCTGCTGCAACGCATAGCGGTCGAGCAAGCGCGTGGCGGCGGCGGAATACACCGAGCAGTTGCGGCAGTGAATATGTTCGGCCAGCAACGGGCAGGATTTGTCGCCATGGATGCCGATACGGTTCCAGCAATCGTCGATGCGTTGGGTGTCGGTCAGGGTCAGGTCAAGACCCGCAGTGTCGAGCTCGTCGGAGGTACTCATCGTTTGGACTCACTGTCAGCTCGCTCGCTACGCGCGGCCCGCGCCTGCAAACGGCGCGCCCCCGCACTGTCGCCCTGGGACTCGAGCAACGCGGCCAGATGCATCAGGGCCTGCGGGTGCTGCGGTTCCAGGTATAGGGCTTTGCGGTAATACCCCTGGGCTTCCAAGGCGCTGCCGGCCACATCGCTGAGCAAGCCCAGCCAGTAAAACACTTGGGCGACCGGCGGGTGGTTGCTCAAATACTGTTCACAGGCAGCCCGTGCCTCAGCACTTTTGCCCTCATTGGCCAGAGTGGCGATCCGGCTGAGCAAATCACCCGCGTCCGTCTGCGGTGCCTTGATCGGCAGCACCTGGGCGCTGACCGTGCTGAACGGGCGCGGTTTGGGCGGGATCGGTGCTGCGCTGCGCGCCGGCACGGGGGCCTGCATCGGCACGAAAACCGGCGCAGGCTTCACCGGTTCCACATGTCGGCTGAAGGCAAAGGACTGTGGCACGCCAATCGAGCGCATGCCATGGCGCCCCAGCAAACTGCCTTCGGCCGGGCCGATAAACAGCACGCCATCGACATGGGTCAAGCCCTTGAGCACATCGAAGACTTGTTTCTGGGTCGGCTGGTCGAAGTAGATCAGCAGGTTGCGGCAGAACACGAAGTCATAGCTGGGCTCATTCGCCAGCAACGCAGGGTCCAGCAAGTTTCCGACTTGCAGGCGCACCTGCTCACGTACTCTATCGGCAATGTGGTAACCGTCGGCCTGCTCGGTGAAGTGGCGCTGGCGAAACTCCAGGTCGCCACCGCGAAAGGAATTCTTCCCGTACACCCCGCGCCGCGCCCGCTCTACCGACAGCGGGCTGACGTCCATGCCCTGCACCTTGAACTGGTGCGGGGCCAGGCCGGCATCGAGCAACGCCATGGCAATCGAATAGGGCTCTTCGCCGGTCGAACATGGCAGGCTGAGAATGCGCAACGCGCGCAGCTGGTTGATCTCGGCCAGACGCGCCTTGGCCAGGCGCGCCAAGGTGGCAAAGGACTCCGGGTACCGGAAAAACCAGGTCTCGGGAACAATCACCGCCTCGATCAGCGCTTGCTGCTCGTCCTGCGAGCTGTGCAGTCGCTGCCAATAGTGCTCCAGCGTTGCCGCCTGCACGGCCTGGCTGCGCTGGCGCACGGCGCGCTCGATAATCGCCTCGCCCACCGATGCGACATCAAGGCCAATGCGTTCTTTCAGGAAGGTAAAGAAACGTGGGTCGCTGCTCATAGGCTCAGCTCGGCAGAAAATAGCAAAGCGCGGGCTTCATCGGTCAATAACTCGGACACGCCGATCCACTGCATCAAGCCCTGGGCATCTTCACGCACCAACCCCAGGTAAGGCGCCTGCCGATTGTCGAGGCCATAGGGTTGAAACTCGGTAGGGTAGCAATGCAAGGTGTCGGTAGCCTGCTCCAGGATCAACCCCAGCCTGCGCGCCTCGATCCAGGGTTGCGGCTGGTAGTTGACCAGCACCAGACGAGTGCTGGTACGCACCTGGGCCGCTGTGCCGAAGGTCAACGCACTGAGGTCGATCACCGGCACCAACACCCCGCGATGGGCAAATATGCCTGCCACCCACGCCGGCGCATGAGCGATGGGTTTGAGTGGCAGGCGCGGCAGCACCTCGGCCACTTCCGTGGCCTTGAGCGCATAACGTTCGCCGCCGATGTGAAACACCAGGAACAACGTCTTTTTCGCTGCCGGGACGGCGCCGCGTTTAGCCGCGAAGTCGCTCATCAGACTTTGAAACGCGATACGCCGCTGCGCAGACCGACCGCAACCTGGCTCAATTCATCAATGGCAAAACTGGCCTGGCGCAGGGACTCCACGGTCTGGCTGCTGGCATCGCCCAGTTGCACCAACGCGTGGTTGATCTGCTCGGCACCGGTGGCCTGGGCCTGCATGCCTTCGTTGACCATCAACACCCGAGGCGCCAGGGCCTGTACCTGGTGGATGATCTGCGACAGCTGCTCGCCGACTTGCTGCACTTCGAACATGCCACGGCGCACTTCTTCAGAAAACTTGTCCATGCCCATCACGCCCGCCGACACCGCCGACTGGATCTCGCGCACCATCTGTTCGATGTCATACGTGGCCACTGCGGTCTGGTCGGCCAAGCGACGGACTTCGGTGGCAACCACGGCAAAGCCGCGGCCGTATTCGCCGGCCTTCTCGGCTTCGATAGCCGCGTTGAGTGACAACAGGTTGGTCTGGTCGGCAACCTTGACGATGGTCACCACCACCTGGTTGATGTTGCCGGCCTTCTCATTGAGGATCGCCAGTTTGGCGTTGACCAGGTCGGCGGCGCCCATCACCGAATGCATGGTTTCTTCCATGCGCGCCAGCCCTTGCTGGCCGGAACCGGCAGCGACCGAAGCCTGGTCGGCGGCGGTGGATACCTCGGTCATGGTGCGGACCAAGTCCTTGGACGTTGCAGCAATTTCGCGGGAAGTAGCACCGATTTCGGTGGTGGTTGCAGCCGTTTCGGTGGCGGTCGCCTGTTGCTGCTTGGAGGTCGCGGCGATCTCGGTCACCGAGGTGGTCACCTGCACCGACGAGCGTTGGGCCTGGGACACCAGCGCAGTCAGTTCGGTCATCATGTCGTTGAAGCCGGTTTCGACTGCGCCGAATTCGTCCTTGCGCTCCAGGTTCAAGCGTTTGCTCAGGTCACCGTCACGCATGGTGCCCAGAATCGAAACAATGCGCTGCATCGGCCCCGTGATCGCGCGCATCAACAACAGGCCACAAAGGGCGGCGGCGAGAATGGCCAGGCCCAGCGAGACGAACATGCTGATCTTTGCGGCCTCTACAGCAGCGTCGATCGCGTTGGTTGCCTGGTCGGCGACGTTCTTGTTTTCGGTAATGATGTCGTTGAGCTTCATGCGGCCTGCGGTCCAGGCCGGTGTCATTTCGGTGTCGAACAACTTGCGCGCAGCGGCGACATCGTTGTTTTGCAAGCGATCCACCACCGCGGCCAGGGCCTTGTTGTAATTCTGGTGGTAGGCTTCGAATCTATCGAACTCGGCCTGATCGTCACCACCGTTGATGGTGGCCTGGTAGTTGGCCATCTGTTGCAGGATGCGCGCTTCGAAGGACTTGAACTCAGCCTTGTCGGTGTCGCTCAGCCCCTTGTTTTGACCCGAACCGATCAGTTCCAGGATATGCAGGTAACTGTCGACCCAGGCGCTACGAATCATCGAACTGAGGTAAACCCCCGGCACCGCGTCGTCACGCACCGCGACTTCACTGGTTTCGATCTTCAGCAACCGTGAATAGGAGACCACAACCATTAACAGCATGATGGCGATAATGACCGCAAAGCTAGCCAAAATCCTTTGGCGCAAGGTCCAGTTCTTCACAGTAATTCCTCGAAGGCCCATTCAAATGCTGGGGAGTATAGCTGAGCGGATGCCTGCATTTATCAACAGCTTTTGCCGGACCAGGCAGAGGACGCGAATAGTTGTGAGAGGGGGCTGGTTCCCGATAGCAGTGTGCCAGGCCACTTATACATAATTGACCCACCGCTATCGGGAGCAAGCCCCCTCCCACAGGTTATCCATCGTCCACTCTATCTCTTAACTGACAGGCATTAGGGCTTGCCCCTCCCACATGGGTTTTGCGTGCTACCTGGGGTTATGCGTTCAACCGCACTTGCTTTTCCAGCTCAGCTTTCAGGCCAGGGTCGAGTTTGAGCTGGCGGGCCAGTTCGTCGAGGTAGGCTTTTTCCATGAAGTTTTCTTCGTCGACCAGCATCACGCTGGCGATGTACATCTCCGCGGCCATTTCCGGCGTGGCGGCAGCGCGGGCGACGTCGGTCGGGTCGAGCGGTTTGTTGAGCTCGGCGTGCAGCCAGCGTTGTAGCTCGAGGTCGTTGTCCAGCTTGGTGAACTCCCCTTCGATCAGCGCCCGCTCGCGCTCATCGACATGCCCGTCGGCCTTGGCGGCCGCCACGAGTGCCTTGAGGATCCCCTGGCTGTGCTGCTCGACCTGGGCCGGCGGCAGGCGGTCGAGGGTTTGCGGTTCGCCTTGTGCTGCACCGGCCTGTTGCGCCTGCCAGTTGCCGTAGGCCTTGTAGGCAATCACGCCGAGTGCCGCCAACCCGCCGTAGGTCAGGGCCTTGCCGCCGAACTTGCGGGCTTTTTTGTTGCCCAGCAACAGGCCCATGGCTCCCGCCGCCAGGGCGCCGCCGCCCGCACCGCCGAGCAGGCTGCCCAGGCCACCCCCGCCAAGCAAGCCGCCCAGGGCACTTTTATCGTCCTGTTTACGTTGGCCGCCAGCTTTGTTCTGCAACATATCCTGGCCAGACTTGAGCAACTGATCGAGTAATCCACGGGTATTCATTCGCAACCTCCAGACACTTGGGTTCGTAGGACCAATAGGCCCCCAGCGTAAAACTAAGTGCCAAAAAACCCCGATCTAGAGTGCTTCCAGATGTAACGCCGATGTACAGCCAGAGATAACGACAGCGGGGCGGCGGAAATGCTTTGTTTCACATGCAAAGCCATCATGCCGCCATCAATCAATTTTCCTGGCTCATCGAACCGCTTAAGCTATCCAGCGTCTGTTTATTGTCCGTAGCGTTTGGCCGAAGGCATGTCCGAACCGTTATTTTTAATCCAGCACGCGCCAAGGCCGGCGCGGGATTTGCTCACGACAGGTTGTCTCTATGCACCGCAGGAATTTGCTCAAAGCATCCATGGCCATTGCGGCTTACACCGGTTTGTCGGCCAGCGGCCTGTTGGCCGCACAGGCTTGGGCCGGCAACCGCGCCGCCGATGGCAAGGCCGTGGCCTTCGATTTTGAGTCGCTGAAGGCCCAGGCCAAACAACTCGCCGGGACCGCATACAAAGACACCAAGCAGGTGCTGCCGCCGACCCTGGCGAACATGACACCGCAGAATTTCAACGCCATCGGCTACGACGGCAACCATTCGCTGTGGAAGGAACTGAACGGCCAACTGGACGTGCAGTTCTTCCACGTCGGCATGGGTTTCAAGACGCCCGTGCGCATGCACAGCGTCGACCCCAAGACCCGTGAGGCGCGCGAGGTGCATTTCCGCCCTTCGCTGTTCAACTATGCCAAAACCACCGTGGACACCCAGCAGTTGACCGGCGACCTGGGTTTCTCCGGGTTCAAGCTGTTCAAGGCGCCGGAACTGGATCGGCATGACGTGCTGTCGTTTCTCGGCGCCAGCTACTTCAGAGCCGTGGACTCCACCGGCCAATACGGCCTTTCCGCACGCGGCCTGGCGATTGATACCTACGCGAAAAAGCGCGAGGAATTCCCTGACTTCACGCAGTTCTGGTTTGAAACGCCGGACAAGGACGCCACGCGCTTTGTGGTCTACGCCCTGCTCGACTCGCCGAGCGCCACCGGGGCTTACCGCTTCGATATCGACTGCCAGGCCAACCAAGTGGTGATGGCCATCGATGCGCATATCAATGCGCGCACCGCCATCGAACAGCTGGGCATCGCACCGATGACCAGCATGTTCAGTTGCGGTACTCACGAGCGTCGTATGTGCGACACCATTCACCCGCAAATCCACGACTCGGACCGCCTGGCGATGTGGCGCGGCAACGGTGAGTGGATCTGCCGCCCGCTGAACAACCCGGCCAAACTGCAGTTCAACGCCTTTGCCGATACCGATCCGAAAGGTTTCGGCCTGGTCCAGACCGACCATGAGTTTGCCAGTTACCAGGACACCGTCGACTGGTACAGCAAGCGTCCAAGCCTGTGGGTCGAACCGACGACCGCTTGGGGTGAAGGCTCCATTGACCTGTTGGAAATCCCCACCACCGGCGAAACCCTGGACAACATCGTGGCCTTCTGGACCCCGAAAAAGCCCGTGGCCGCCGGCGATTCGCTCAACTATGGCTACAAGCTTTACTGGAGCGCCTTGCCACCGGTCAGCACACCGTTGGCGCAGGTCGACGCCACACGCTCAGGCATGGGTGGCTTTACCGAAGGTTGGGCACCGGGCGAGCACTACCCTGAAGTGTGGGCACGCCGGTTTGCCGTGGACTTCAAGGGCGGTGGCCTGGACCGCCTGCCGGCCGGCACCGGGATTGAGCCGGTGGTGACCTGCTCCCATGGCCAGGTGAAGGATTTCAGCGTGCTGGTGCTCGACAACATCAAGGGCTATCGCATTCTGTTCGATTGGTACCCCACCAGCGACAGCGTCGAGCCCGTGGAATTGCGGCTGTTTATCCGCACGCAGGACCGTACCCTGAGTGAAACCTGGCTGTATCAATACTTCCCGCCGGCACCGGAACAGCGCAAGTACACCTGACGCACCGGTTGCCATAATGTGGGAGGGGCATCGCGCCTCCCACATTATCAAGCGGGTGGTTCAGAACCGCGAAACACTCTTCATCGCCCCGATCAGATACCGCATCGCCACTTGATCGCTCTCGGTCAAGGCGCGGTACTGCGCCAGTAATTCGGCCTCATCCGAACTCAACCTTCGGCTACGCAAGAACACCCTGCGGGTCAGAAAAGACACCACCACACCCGCTACACCATAGGACTTGGCCATGGACTGCTTCTCCTGAAATCGATCAAATATTCCTCATGCCCATTACCCGCCTGCCGTGAAACGCAATGTCTTCAAGGACTCACAGCCTGATTCCCTGGGCCAGAAACCGGGCTTACCCTAAGCGTAGAAACTATCTCGCCATGCGTGGGATTTTTTTAGAGTATTCACTTAAAATTTTTCTTCGGTAACAAACACCTACAGGGCATTCTCACGAAGAAGGCGCTACAGCGGGCGTTAATAAGCCTGCGCGGACCTTTTAATACGTCTTCGACCTACATTGAGCCGTCCCCTTTTCAGCGATCCAGGATCGACGTGCCATTTAAACGCAGGCAAGAAAAAACCCACCGTGCCAGGGTGGGTTTTGGTTGCGTGTGCAGGTGATCAGTCCCTGAGATCCGATTCGTGGATCGGCTGGTCGCGATGGGTCGCCCGTTGGTACTGCGCTGGCCAGATGGCTTTGCGCCCGCCCAGATCATCGTCGGCATGCAACGGCCAATAAGGGTCACGCAGCAGTTCACGAGCGAGGAAAATGATGTCCGCCTGGCAGGTACGCAGGATGTGTTCGGCCTGGGCCGGCTCTGTGATCATGCCGACAGTGCCGGTGGCAATACCGGACTCTTTGCGCACTCGCTCGGCAAAACGGGTCTGGTAGCCCGGGCCGGTGGGAATCTCGGCATTGGCGGCGGTGCCGCCGGAAGACACGTCGATCAAGTCCACGCCGAGGTCTTTGAGGCGGCGCGCCAGCTCCACGGTTTCATCGGGGTTCCAGCCATCTTCCACCCAGTCGGTGGCCGACACCCGCACAAACAACGGCAACTCCTGGGGCCACACGGCGCGGACGGCCTCGGTCACCTCCAGCACCAGCCGGATGCGGTTTTCAAAGGAACCGCCATAGCGGTCCTGACGCTGATTGCTCAGGGGCGACAGGAATTGGTGCAGCAGGTAGCCGTGGGCGGCGTGGATTTCCACCACTTCGAACCCGGCGGTCAAGGCGCGCTTGGCGGCAGCGACAAAATCGGCAATCACCTGCTGGATCTGCCCCTCGTCCAGCGGCTTGGGTTGGGTATGGTTGGGATCAAAGGCGATCGGCGACGGCCCCACCGGCACCCAGCCGCCTTCTTGCGGCGTGACACTGCCGTGTTTGCCGATCCACGGCCGATGGGTGCTTGCCTTGCGCCCGGCATGGGCCAGCTGAATACCGGCCACTGCCCCCTGGGCCGCAATAAACCGCGTAATGCGCTGCAGGGGTTCGATCTGTTCGTCGTTCCACAGGCCCAGGTCCTGGGCAGTGATGCGGCCATCGGCAGTGACGGCGGTGGCTTCGGTAAATATCAGGCCGGCGCCCCCCACGGCACGGCTGCCGAGGTGCACCAGGTGCCAGTCATTGGCCAGGCCGTTTTCGCTGGAATACTGGCACATCGGCGACACCGCAATACGATTGAGCAGGGTCAATTGGCGCAGTGTGTAAGGTTCGAGCAGCTGACTCATGGCGCACCTCTTCTGGACTTTTTGGGCACTTTTTGCAGGAGCGCGCTTGCTCGCGAAAGCCTCACGGGCGCCGTGTTCACCCAGGATAGACGCGTTAACGTTGACGTTTTTCGCGGGCAAGCGCGCTCCTGCATAACAGTGCTTAGAGCCTAGTCGACAACGATGGATTGCACAGGGTTCAGAAACAAAGCGGGAGCCGATTGCCGGCTCCCGTGCTGCAAAAACTTACATCTCGACCTGGGTGCCCAGCTCGATCACCCGGTTTACCGGCAGCTTGAAGAAACGCAGGTTGCCGTTGGCGTTCTTCAACATGAAGGCAAACAAGCTTTCGCGCCACCGCGCCATGCCCTTGATGCGCGAAGCGATCACCGTTTCGCGACTGAGGAAATAGGTGGTGCGCATCGGGCTGAAGTCCAGGTCGTCCAGATGGCACAGTTTCAAGGCTTCGGGCACGTCCGGCTCATCGGTAAAGCCGAAATGCAGGATCACCCGGAAGAACCCCTCCCCGTAGGCGTCCACTTCGAAACGCCGTGAAGCGGGCACGCGCGGGATATCTTCATAGACCACCGTCAGCATCACCACCTGCTCGTGCAACACCTGGTTATGCAACAGGTTGTGCAACAGCGCATGGGGCACGGCGTCAGGCCGCGCGGTAAGGAACACAGCCGTGCCCTGCACGCGATGCGGCGGCTGCACGCGGATGCTGCTGATAAAAATCGGCAGCGGTAGCCCGCCTTCCTCAAGGCGGTCCATCAGCAGTTCCTTGCCGCGCTTCCAGGTGGTCATCAGGATAAACAGCACAATCCCCGCCAACACCGGGAAGGCGCCGCCCTGGACGATCTTGGGTACGTTGGCGGCGAAGAACAGGCCGTCCACCAGCAGGAAACCGATCAGGACCGGAATCGCCAGCACTGGAGGCCATTTCCACAGCAACAGCATCACCGCCGATACCAGGATGCTGGTGATCAGCATCGTGCCCGTCACCGCCACCCCGTAAGCCGAAGCCAAGGCATTGGAGGATTCAAAACCCAGCACCAGCAGGATCACGCCGACCATCAGCGACCAGTTCACCGCGCCGATGTAGATCTGGCCTTGCTCGGCGCTGGAGGTGTGCTGGATGTGCATGCGCGGGATGTAACCCAGCTGGATCGCCTGGCGGGTCAGGGAAAACGCCCCGGAAATCACGGCCTGGGACGCAATCACCGTGGCCAGCGTCGACAGCGCGACCAGCGGGATCAATGCCCAGTCCGGTGCCAGCAGGTAGAACGGGTTACGCGCCGCCTCGGGGTTTTCCAGCAGCAAAGCACCTTGGCCGAAGTAGTTGAGCACCAGCGCCGGCAGTACCAGGGCAAACCAGGCACGGGCGATCGGCTTGCGCCCGAAGTGGCCCATGTCGGCATACAGGGCTTCGGCACCGGTCAGCGCCAGTACCACGGCGCCGAGAATCGCCACGCCCATGCCGGGATGGGACAAGAAGAAACGCACGCCCCACGCCGGGTTCAGTGCATTGAGCACTTCCGGGTGTTGCAAAATGCCGTGGATGCCAAGCCCGGCCAACACCAGGAACCAAACCACCATCACCGGCCCGAAGAGCTTGCCGATGCGGTCGGTGCCGTGCTTCTGGATCAGGAACAGCCCGACCAGCACCACCAGCGACAGCGGCACCACCCAGCGTTCGAGACCGTCAAAGGCCAGCTCCAGCCCCTCGACCGCCGACAATACCGAGATCGCCGGGGTGATCATGCTGTCGCCGTAGAACAGCGCAGCGCCGATCAAGCCGAGGATCACCAGCACCGAACGCAGTTTGGGGTACGGCGACGCCGCCCGCCGCGCCAGCGCCGTCAGGGCCATGATGCCGCCCTCGCCCTGGTTATCGGCACGCAGAATGAACAGTACATATTTGATCGACACCACCCAGATCAGTGACCAGAAGATCAGCGCCAGAATGCCGAAGACCCCGTCATGGTTGACCTGAACCCCGTAACCACCTGTGAACACTTCTTTAAGGGTATAGAGCGGGCTGGTACCGATATCGCCGTAAACCACCCCGACCGCCGCCACCAGCATGCCAATCGGCTTTGCGTTGGAATGCTCGGCACATGCTGCCTGACTACTTGCCTGACCCATCAACCACTCCTGCCCTTTGACCTGAGGTCTTATATAACCAGCGCATCTGAGCTGACCCTAGCATGCGCTGATTTACTTCTCGTAACAGACGTTTTATTGACCTCGGGGTTTTACCCGTGCGCAACGGCGCGAAGCATAGCGCAGCACTCGTCGTATTTCCCTGTATAAAGCTGGTCAAGTGCGTTGCCCGTCGCTAGAATTGCGCACTTTTTGATCAGAGGCGCGCCAAGCGCCCGTCTACCGCCTTGTCGTGCCCGACTGGCGGCGTCATTCAATACCGAGGTTAGACATGTCCACCACTCCCGCGACGGCCAATCCCAAGGTCGGCTTTGTTTCCCTGGGTTGCCCGAAGGCGCTCGTAGACTCCGAGCGCATCCTGACGCAACTGCGCATGGAAGGCTATGACGTGGTGTCCACTTATCAGGACGCCGACGTAGTGGTGGTCAACACCTGCGGTTTCATCGACTCGGCCAAGGCCGAATCCCTGGAAGTGATCGGCGAAGCCATCAAGGAAAACGGCAAGGTCATCGTGACCGGCTGCATGGGCGTGGAAGAAGGCAACATCCGCAACGTGCACCCAAGCGTGTTGGCCGTGACCGGCCCGCAGCAGTACGAGCAGGTGGTCAATGCCGTGCACGAAGTGGTGTCGCCCAAGCAGGACCACAACCCGCTGATCGACCTGGTGCCGCCGCAAGGTATCAAGCTGACCCCGCGCCACTACGCGTACCTGAAGATTTCCGAGGGCTGCAACCATAGCTGCAGCTTCTGCATCATCCCCTCGATGCGCGGCAAGCTGGTCAGCCGCCCGGTGGGTGACGTCCTCGACGAAGCCCAGCGCCTGGTCAAATCCGGCGTGAAAGAGCTGCTGGTCATCTCCCAGGACACCAGCGCCTACGGTGTCGACGTGAAGTACCGCACCGGTTTCTGGAACGGCGCGCCGGTGAAAACCCGCATGACCGAACTGTGCGAAGCCCTCAGCAGCCTGGGCGTGTGGGTGCGCCTGCACTACGTTTACCCGTACCCGCACGTCGACGAACTGATCCCGTTGATGGCCGCCGGCAAGATCCTGCCGTACCTGGACATCCCGTTCCAGCACGCCAGCCCGAAAGTGCTCAAGGCCATGAAACGTCCGGCCTTCGAAGACAAGACCCTGGCGCGCATCAAGAACTGGCGCAAGATCTGCCCGGAATTGATCATCCGCTCCACCTTCATCGTCGGCTTCCCTGGCGAAACCGAAGAGGACTTCCAGTACCTGCTGGACTGGCTGACTGAGGCGCAGCTGGACCGCGTCGGATGCTTCCAGTACTCGCCGGTCGAAGGTGCCCCGGCCAACCTGCTGGACCTGGCCGTGGTGCCGGATGACGTCAAGCAGGACCGTTGGGAGCGTTTCATGGCGCACCAGCAGGCCATCAGCTCGGCGCGCCTGCAACTGCGCATCGGCAAGGAAATCGAAGTGCTGATCGACGAAGTCGACGAGCAAGGCGCGGTGGGCCGCTGCTTCTTCGATGCGCCGGAGATCGACGGTAACGTGTTCATCGACGATGCCAGCGGCTTGAAGCCAGGCGACAAGGTCTGGTGCACCGTGACCGATGCCGACGAATACGATTTGTGGGCTGAAAAGCGCGACTGATCAGCGCCTTTGAAATATTTTAAAAAAGCCCTGCCTCTGGACAAGATGCGGGGCTTTTTTAGGTCTATCGTTTGCCCATCGTCGCCGATCATCGGCAAGGGGCAGCGGGCATGCGTCAGCATTCAGTTATCCATACACCCAAAAGCAGCGACTACACGCACCTGGCGCAGCTCTGGGAAGACTCGGTGCGGGCGACCCACAATTTCCTGCCGGACAGTTACATCGTATTGCTTAAGGAACTGGTGCTGACGCGTTACCTGGACTCGGTCATGCTGATCTGCACCAAAGACCGGAACCAACGCATCACCGGGTTTGCCGGGGTAGCGGGCGGCAAGGTCGAGATGCTGTTTATCGCCCCCCAGCACCGTGGCCAGGGCCTGGGCCGCCAACTGTTGCGATACGCGATCGAGCACTTGAATGCCGATGAATTGGACGTCAACGAACAGAACCCGCAGGCCTTGGGCTTCTACTTCAAACAAGGGTTCGAGGTGATCGGACGCGCAGAGCAGGACGGCCTGGGCCAGCCGTATCCTTTGCTGCACATGCGTTTGCGCCAGGTGCAGCAACGCGCCCAACCCGGCTAAATGAAATGGAGCCGGGATTAACCGCGCCCACACAGGTACAATAGCTGCCCCCTTTTGTTACGGCCCTTGTCATGACTGACCCCATACGCCTCTCCAAACGTCTGATCGAACTGGTTGGCTGCTCCCGTCGGGAGGCTGAGCTGTTTATCGAAGGCGGCTGGGTCTCGGTGGACGGTGAAGTGATCGACGAACCGCAGTTCAAGGTCACCACCCAAAAAGTCGAACTCGACCCCGAGGCCAAGGCCACCGCGCCAGAGCCGGTGACCCTCCTGCTGCACGCGCCTGCCGGCGTGGATGCCGAGACCGCCATGGCCTCGATCAGCGCCGAAACCTTGTCGGATGAACACCGTTTCGGCAAGCGCCCGCTCAAGGGCCACTTCCTGCGCCTGACCGCCAGCGCCGACCTGCAAGCCAACGCCAGCGGCCTGCTGGTGTTTACCCAGGACTGGAAAATTCTGCGCAAGTTGACCGCCGACGCCGCCAAGATCGAGCAGGAATATGTGGTGGAGGTCGAAGGCGACATGGTTGCCCATGGCCTGAACCGCCTGAACCACGGCCTGACTTACAAAGGCAAGGAACTGCCGGCGGTCAAAGCCAGCTGGCAGAACGAAAACCGCCTGCGTTTTGCGATGAAAAACCCGCAACCGGGCGTGATTGCCTTGTTCTGCGAAGCAGTCGGCTTGAAAGTCATCGCCATCCGGCGCATCCGCATTGGCGGCGTGTCCATCGGCAAAGTGCCGGTGGGCCAATGGCGCTACCTGTCCGCCAAAGAGAAGTTCTAAGCCACTGCTCCTTTTTATCGGCATCGCCCCATGGCGGCGGTGTCCTCAGTTGAATACCAGGATTGCCTACCATGATTCACAACGACGTACTGCGCAGCGTGCGCTACATGCTCGACATCAGCGACAACAAGATGGTCGAAATCATCAAGCTCGGCGGCATGGACGTGACCAAGGACGATTTGCTGACCTACCTCAAGAAGGATGAGGAAGAAGGCTTTGTGTTCTGCCCGGACGAAGTCATGGCTCACTTCCTCGACGGCCTGGTGATCTTCAAGCGCGGCAAGGACGAAAGTCGTCCGCCGCAGCCGATCGAAACCCCGGTGACCAACAACATCATCCTCAAGAAACTGCGTGTGGCCTTCGAACTGAAGGAAGACGACATGCACGCTATCCTCAAGGCCGCCGAGTTCCCAGTGTCCAAACCGGAACTGAGCGCACTGTTCCGCAAGTTCGGCCACACCAACTATCGCCCGTGCGGCGATCAGTTGCTGCGTAACTTCCTCAAGGGCCTCACCATGCGCGTTCGCCCCTGAACCATGGGTTACAACGTCTCCCCCGTCGGCTTTGTGCGCTCCTGCTTCAAGGAGAAATTCGCCATCCCACGCCAGCCACAACTGGCGCCTGCCGCGCGTGGCGTGCTGGAGCTGGTGGCGCCGTTTGACGGCGGTGAGGCGGTGCAGGGCCTGGAACAGGTCAGCCATGTGTGGCTGCTGTTCCTGTTTCATCAGGCCCTGGAAGACAAGCCACGCCTGAAAGTGCGCCCACCGCGCCTGGGGGGCAATACGTCCATGGGCGTGTTTGCGACCCGCGCGACTCACCGACCGAACGGCATCGGCCAATCGGTGGTGAAGCTGGACAAGGTGGAACCGGGTCGGCTGTGGATTTCCGGAATTGACCTGCTCGATGGCACGCCAGTACTGGATATCAAGCCCTATGTGCCCTACGCCGACATTATCGGCAGCGCCACCAACAGCATCGCCAGCAGTGCGCCACCGCTAATCCCGGTGCAATGGCTGAAGACCGCCCTGCATCAGGCACAAGGCCATGCGCACAGGCTGGATGAGCCGTTGGTGGAATTGATCGAGCAATGCCTGGCACAGGACCCGCGGCCAGCCTATCAGACGCCTGGGCCTGAGCGTGAGTATGGCGCGCAGTTCTGGGATGTGGATGTGCGTTGGCACTATCCCGAGGCCGGAGTGATTTGCGTGCTGGAAGTGCTTGCCGCTGGATAAACCGCAAACCCGATATGGGAGGGGGCTTGCCCCCCTCCCACATTTTGACCGCGCTTACTTCTCGACGAACGCACGCTCAATCAGATAATCGCCCGGCTCACGCATGCGTGGCGAAACCTTCAGGCCGAAGCTGTTCAGCACTTCGCTGGTTTCGTCCAACATGCTTGGGCTACCGCACAGCATGGCGCGGTCATCTTCAGGGTTGATCGGTGGCAGGCCGATATCGCGGAACAGCTTGCCGCTGCGCATCAGGTCGGTCAGGCGGCCTTCGTTTTCGAACGGCTCACGGGTCACGGTCGGGTAGTAGATCAACTTGTCACGCAGCGCCTCACCGAAGAACTCGTTCTGCGGCAGGTGCTCGGTGATGAATTCGCGGTAGGCGACTTCGTTGACGTAACGCACGCCGTGGCACAGGATCACCTTTTCGAAACGCTCGTAGGTTTCCGGGTCCTGGATCACGCTCATGAACGGAGCCAGGCCAGTACCGGTGCTGAGCAGGTACAGGTGTTTGCCCGGCTTCAAATCGTCGAGCACCAGGGTGCCTGTCGGTTTTTTGCTGATGATGATCTCGTCTCCTTCCTTCAAGTGCTGCAATTGGGAAGTCAGCGGGCCATCGGGCACCTTGATGCTGAAGAATTCCAGATGCTCTTCCCAGTTAGGGCTGGCGATGGAGTAAGCACGCATGAGCGGGCGGCCGTTGGGCTGTTGCAGGCCGATCATCACGAACTGACCGTTCTCGAAGCGCAGGCCCGGATCGCGGGTGCACTTGAAGCTGAACAGAGTGTCGTTCCAGTGATGAACACTGAGGACACGCTCGTGGTTCATGTTGCTCATGTACGGGGGACTCCTGGAAATGGGTCTGCGCCAGAAATATAGGTGCGCAATTGCAGCGTATTCTAATGGCGGCGACAATATCTGTTAACTGGATTATTAAGATAAGGGTTATCGGTTATATCGATATGCGATTTACTCTCCGTCAACTGCAGGTTTTCGTCGCCGTCGCCCAGCAGGAAAGCGTCTCGCGCGCTGCTGGCCTTCTGGCCTTATCTCAATCCGCCGCCAGCACCTCGATCACCGAGCTGGAGCGTCAATCCAGTTGCCAACTGTTCGACCGCGCCGGCAAGCGCCTGAGTCTCAACGCCCTCGGGCATCAACTGTTGCCCCAGGCCGTCGCGCTTCTAGACCAGGCCAAAGAGATCGAAGACCTGCTCAACGGCAAGTCCGGCTTCGGCTCGCTGGCGGTCGGCGCCACCCTGACCATCGGCAACTACCTGGCCACGCTGCTGATCGGCAGTTTCATGCAACAGCACCCGGAGAGCCAGGTGAAGCTGCATGTGCAGAACACTGCACATATCGTGCACCAGGTGGCGCACTACGAAATTGACCTGGGTCTAATCGAAGGCGACTGCAGCCACCCGGACATCGAGGTGCAAACCTGGGTAGAAGATGAGCTGGTGGTGTTCTGCGCACCGCAACATCCCCTGGCCAAGCGCGGCGTGGCGAGCATGGAAGAGTTGACCCATGAGGCTTGGATCTTGCGTGAACAAGGTTCGGGCACGCGCCTGACGTTTGACCAAGCCATGCGCCATCACCGCAGCGCGCTGAATATCCGCCTGGAACTGGAACATACCGAGGCGATCAAGCGCGCGGTGGAGTCCGGGCTGGGCATCGGCTGCATCTCCCGGCTTGCG
This sequence comes from Pseudomonas palleroniana, assembly GCF_022836895.1. Classification (NCBI taxonomy): domain Bacteria; kingdom Pseudomonadati; phylum Pseudomonadota; class Gammaproteobacteria; order Pseudomonadales; family Pseudomonadaceae; genus Pseudomonas; species Pseudomonas palleroniana. The sequence goes on from NZ_CP092411.1 coordinate 5,362,241, forward strand.
CTGAGGGATGCATTTCGCCGTGGCAGCCTGGTGCCGGTTGAAACCCCGGACCTGGACCTGGCCCGGCAGTTCTACTTCATCTGGCATAAACAGAAGTACCAGACCTCCGCCATGCGCGAGTTCCTGGAACTATGCCGCGCTTTCACCGCCGGGGTTCAGCGCAGCGACGAAATCGTACTGCCGAACATTGCCTGATCCTCAGATCAGGATCACGGCCCATACCAGGGTGATCATGGTCAGCGCCACCAGTTGCGCGGCGCTGCCCATGTCCTTGGCGTTTTTCGACAAGGGGTGACGGTCCAGGGAAATGCGGTCAATGGCGGCCTCTACCGCCGAGTTGAGCAATTCGACGATCAACGCCAGCAGGCACACGGCGATCAGCAAGGCGCGTTCAACCCGGCTGACATGCAGGAAAAAGCTCAACGGAATCAGGATGACGTTCAGCAACACCAGTTGGCGAAACGCCGCCTCGCCGGTGAAAGCTGCACGCAGGCCATCCAGGGAATAGCCCCCTGCGTTGAAGATACGTTTGATACCGGTTTGACCCTTGAAAGGCGACATAGAGATAGGCAACTGAACCAAAGAAGTGGGGAAACTAGATCACGCAAAGTCAAAAAAGCGTGAATGCGTTGCAGCTTAATGCTGTGAAATTGACTCAAGTTGTTGCAAGAGTAACGCGGCCTGGGTGCGCGTACGCACGCCCAGCTTGCGAAAGATCGCGGTGACGTGAGCCTTGATGGTCGCTTCCGACACACTCAACTCGTAGGCAATCTGCTTGTTCAACAAGCCTTCGCACACCATGGTCAGCACCCGGAACTGCTGGGGGGTCAGGCTGGCCAAACCGTCACGGGCGGCTTTGGCTTCGTCGGATACGTTGACCTCTTCGAACGCCTGCGGCGGCCAGGACACATCACCATCAAGCACCTTGCGCACAGCGTTCTGGATATCCTCCATGGCACTGGACTTGGGAATGAAACCGCTGGCACCAAACTCCTTGGAACGCACCACCACGTCGGCCTCTTCCTGGGCGGACACCATGACCACCGGGATCTGCGGGTATTGCCCACGCAGCAATACCAAACCCGAAAAACCATAGGCACCGGGCATGTTCAGGTCTAGCAGCACCAGGTCCCAATCGGATTTTTCGGTGAGGCGGACCTCCAGTTCGGCGATGCTGGCCACCTCGACCAACCGGACATCGGGGCCAAGGCCCAGGGTTACGGCCTGATGCAGTGCACTGCGAAACAGCGGATGGTCATCGGCTATCAGGATTTCGTATGTGGCCATTGATTAAATGATCCTGTTTTTTGGGGTGCCCGAGGAGGCATTTTAGCGGGGGATTCGGCTACGGTGCCATCATGCAAACGTCGTCTGGTGATACCGTCGCAATGTAGGGCGTCAGGCGCCTATGGACGCTATCCCCCAGGTCCAGGGGCATCTGGAACTTGGCAGCCAGGTAATGAGTGCTGAATACATCGAGGTAAGCATCCAGCACTTCGCTCGCCGCCTGATCGGCAGCCAACTCCAGGCACAGCGCCGCGACTTCTGCGGTACAGAAATGATCATCGCGCGTGGAGCGACGCAGCTTGTACCGCGACAGCTGTTCCGGTGCAAGGCTCAGCACCGGCAAGTGCTCCAGGTACGGACTTTTGCGAAACATCTTACGCGCCTCACTCCAAGTGCCATCCAGCAAGATAAAGAGTGGACGCTTGCCCTCCTCCACCCTGACTTCGCTGACAACCCGTTCAGGCGCGACGAACTCGCCGGGAAACACGATATACGGTTGCCATTGCGGATCAGCCAGCAACGTGAGCAATTGGGGATCGACTTCGGTGCGTGACCAGGCGAACGCAGTGGTGTCAGCGATCACATCGGCAATCAACCAGCCAGTGTTACTCGGTTTCATTGGCTCCACATCGTGCATGAGCAGGCACATCGCCGACCGGGCCTGCACCTGGGGTCGCCAGGCGCACAGGCAATACTGGGGAATAACCCGGCAGCCTGGGCATCGCTCGGCACGCGAACCCCGATTGAGGAATGGCCTGACAGCACGTGCCAGACGCTCGGAACGCAGGCGGGAGACGGCGTGGCTCATGGAATACGCCGCAAGGAGGGATAAATCGACACAGGAGAACTCGATGAAGGCTTAAGTGGCAGCAGTTTACCAGCGATACGCCTGGCTGTAGTGGCAAGGGGTCACCTATAATTGCGCGCCACTGAACGCACAGCGCAGTGGCTGGTCTATGCACCAGTAACCGAATCAGGAGAGTTTCATGCTGCGTTCCATGCTGCGTCTTGTCGCCCCATCCGTCGCCCTTGCGTTGGTCATACCCGCAGGCGCCCATGCGGCCTCGCTGCTGGAGGCCCAAATGAACAGGAAGCTGCAAAGCGTCGCGGCCGAGAGCAACAAGGACCTGCCCCGGGAAATCGATGAAAAAACCCTGGAAGTGGCCTACACCGTTGAAGGCATGCAGCTGATCGACCACCTGAGCGTGCAGCCTGATCGAGCGCAGCAAATGCGTGACAATCCGAAAGCCGTCTATTTCCAGTTGGGGCAAAGCGTATGCCTGAACCAGGGCTACCGCGAACTGATGGCCAAGGGTGCGGTGATGCGTTATGAAATCACCGAGAACAAGACCAATCGCCCAGTGGCGTCGGTCAAGTTCGTAGAATCCGATTGCCCGGCACCGGCTGCGGCCAAGAAGAAAAAGTAACCTTTGCTCGTTCCCCGCGCGCTGCTGTCCAGCGGTGCGCTCTTCCCCCAGCTTGCGTTCCCGCCCCCGCTAAACTTCATGCTGAATGACCAATAAGCGGTTGCCAGCCAAGGGTTTTTCGGCACATGATCAAGCCATCCCCTTATTGTCGCTCACAGCCGTTTCACCTGCTGTTCTGTAACATTTTCAGGGCAAAAGAGGCCTGCCTTACTGCGGCACGCCATGACACATGCAGTGTCGTGGCCACCGACGATGCGTTCGTCGACTACCCAGGCCCTGCAAGAAAAGGAGAAGTTGAATGCCTTACGAATCGAATGATCGCCTGCTTCGCCATTTTGAAGAACACGGGACTGACCTCACACAGCAGGTCGACGCGCAGCTCCAGCTGATAGCCGCCAACAGCCCGAATATCCCCCTTTATCGCGACATGATTCTCACCGTTTTGCGCATGGCTCAAGACGATCGTAACCGCTGGAACGCCAAAATCACCCTGCAGGCGATCCGTGAGCTGGCTAACGCCTTCCGTGTACTGGAACAATTCAAGGACCGGCGCAAGGTGACCGTGTTCGGCTCGGCCCGCACCCCCGTCGAAAGCCCGCTGTATGCCTTGGCGCGGGAAGTCGGCGCGATGCTGGCACAGTCAGACTTGATGGTGATCACCGGCGGCGGCGGCGGCATCATGGCGGCAGCGCACGAAGGCGCAGGCCTGGAACACAGCCTCGGCTTCAATATCACCCTGCCGTTTGAACAGCACGCCAACCCCACCATCGATGGCACCGAGAACCTGTTGTCATTCCACTTCTTCTTCACCCGCAAGCTGTTCTTCGTCAAGGAAGCGGACGCGCTGGTGCTCTGTCCGGGAGGCTTCGGCACCTTGGACGAAGCGCTGGAAGTATTGACGCTGATCCAGACCGGCAAGAGCCCACTGGTACCGGTGGTGCTGCTGGATGCACCGGGGGGCGGGTTCTGGCAAGGCGCCCTGGACTTTATCCGCAGCCAGTTGGAAGCCAATCGCTACATCCTGCCCACCGACCTTAAATTGGTGCGCCTGGTGTACAGCGCCGAAGAAGCAGTGGAAGAGATCAACCGGTTCTATGCCAACTTCCACTCCACGCGCTGGCTGAAACGCGAGTTTGTGGTGCGCATGAATCATCCGCTGAGTGATCGTGCACTGGCCCATTTGCAGAGCGAGTTTGCCAGCCTGCGACTGAGTGGTGAGTTCCAGCAGCTTGCCTACACGGGCGAAGACCACGACGAGCCGAGGTTCAGCCATTTGACACGGCTGGTGTTCAACTTCAATGGACGGGATCAAGGCCGGCTGCGGGAGTTGGTGGACTACATCAACTTGCCGGAGAACTGGGCACAGGCCCAGGGTAAGACCCAACAGCGGGTGGAGCCGGAGACGGCTTGATTTTTGAGCAAAAAAAAAGGCCCACTATTTTCATAGTGGGCCTTTTTGGTGTTCTTGGTATAGCAACTGCTGTGCAGCCCGGCCGCCTTTAACCGGTAAGATGAGAACGGGTCATCTGTAGTGAGCGGACTTGCCCCGCGCTGGGTGGCGAAGCCGCCCCAAATCCAGGCACCTCGTTTTTCCTGAAATACCGTGGCGTCCTTGTTGGGGCTGCTGTGCAGCCCAGCGCGGGGCAAGCCCGCTCACTACAACAGCTCGTCCATATCTCGGCCGCTTAATAAGCGGCTGATCATTTCCATCGGAAACCCGCGATAACTCAGGAAACGCCCCTGCTTCGCACGCTCTTTGGCATCCACCGGCAGATGCCCGGAGAACTTACGCCGCCAGGTATCTTCCAACTGCGCCTGCCAACTGATACCGCACTCACGCAGGGCGAGGTCGATATCAGCACGTTGCAAGCCACGCTGGCCCAACTCTTCGCGAATTCGCGCAGGGCCGTAACCAGAACGGGCTCGATAGGAAATAAAGCTTTCTAGGTAACGGGATTCGGAAAGCAGCCCCTCTTCCGTCAAACGGTCAAGGGTGGTTTCGATCATCTCAGGCTCTGCGCCGCGCTGACGCAGTTTACGCGTCAGCTCGACTCGACCATGCTCGCGGCGAGCGAGCAGGTCCATTGCAGTGCGCCGAACGGCGACGAGTGTATCCAGTACAACAGTCATCGTTTGCTTCAGATGTCAGTGTCGGCTTCTTCCATCTCGTCAACCGGTTCACGGTTGGCGGCAGCTTTCACGTCAGGCGCTGCAGACAGCAGCTTGTCGCGGATCTGCTTCTCAAGCGTGGCGGCGATATCCGGGTTATCCGCCAGGAACTTGGCCGAGTTGGCCTTACCCTGACCGATCTTGCTGCCGTTGTAGGCATACCAGGCACCGGACTTCTCGACGAAGCCGTGCAGCACGCCCAGGTCGATCATCTCGCCGTTCAGGTAGATACCCTTGCCGTAGAGAATCTGGAACTCAGCCTGACGGAATGGCGGAGCCACCTTGTTCTTCACGACTTTAACGCGGGTTTCGCTACCGACAACCTCGTCACCTTCCTTCACCGCGCCAGTACGACGGATATCCAGACGGACCGAAGCATAGAACTTCAGCGCGTTACCACCGGTGGTGGTTTCCGGGCTGCCGAACATCACGCCGATCTTCATACGGATCTGGTTGATGAAGATCACCAGGCAGTTCGCGTTCTTGATGTTACCGGTGATTTTACGCAGCGCCTGGGACATCAGACGGGCTTGCAGGCCCACGTGCATGTCGCCCATTTCGCCTTCGATTTCAGCCTTGGGTACCAGGGCCGCCACGGAGTCGACCACGATCACGTCGATGGCGTTGGAGCGCACCAGCATGTCGGTGATTTCCAGGGCCTGCTCACCGGTGTCCGGCTGGGAAACCAGCAGGTCGTCAACGTTGACGCCCAGTTTGCCGGCGTATTCAGGGTCCAGGGCGTGCTCGGCGTCGACGAACGCGCAGGTAGCGCCCATTTTTTGCGCCTGGGCAATCACCGACAGGGTCAGGGTAGTTTTACCGGAAGATTCAGGACCGTAGATTTCAACGATACGACCTTTTGGCAGACCGCCAATGCCGAGCGCGATGTCCAGACCCAGAGAGCCAGTGGAAATAGCCGGGATCGCCTGACGGTCGTGATCGCCCATACGCATTACGGCACCCTTGCCGAATTGACGTTCGATCTGACCCAGGGCCGCAGCCAAGGCTTTCTTCTTGTTGTCGTCCATTAAAGTCCTCACGTAATCAATAAGGCCTGGCGGCCAACACCTGTATAAGTAGACAGTATTGTTCCACAAAGATCCGAGATCGCCTACCCCTGATTTTCTATTTCTGCTGCAGCTCGTCGCATCAAGCCCTCCAGCGCGGCCTTTACCGTCTGTCGACGGACCTCATCCCGGTTACCGGGGAAGTGCGCCAGCTCGCTCGTCACTTCGTCGCCCACACCGAACGCCAGCCATACCGTGCCCACCGGCTTGTCCGGCGAGCCGCCATCCGGCCCCGCCACCCCGCTGACCGCCACCGCAAAGCGCGCCAGGCTTTTTTCCTGGGCACCCCGGACCATCGCCTCGACCACTTCCTGGCTGACGGCGCCAACCTTACGGAACAGTGCTTCCGGCACATTCAACTGCCGGGTCTTCTGTCGATTGGAATAAGTGACGTAACCCGCCTCGAACCAGGCCGAACTGCCCGGTATCCGCGTGATGGCTTCGGCGATGCCGCCACCGGTGCAGGACTCGGCGGTGGTGACGTGGGCATTGAGCAACTGCAAGCGGCGGCCCAGTTCAGCAGCCAGTTGAGTGATTTCCTTCACGGTCGTCTCCAGGGATGGGCGGGGGGGTTCGCCTACCCTACAGGAGCCCATCGGCCATGCAAGTTACAGCGTGCATCAAGAAACTACCGGGCGACGGCCTGCACATACGCCTGACAGGCACGCAAGGCAATCAGGGCGTTATCACCGTCGTCGGTGATGCCGATAATTCTTTGAGCATGCGCTGGGTCAAGTCGGGCTCGCGGGGCTGCATGAACCACGCCGCCGGAGGTGGCGGTGGCCGGCATTGCGCAACCGTTGGCGGGGTCGCTGGCGTCGAGAAGGACTGACAACCGCACATCAGCAGTGGCCAGGCGGTCACGCAAAGCAGTCTGGTTGCGTTGGGCATCGCTTAACTCCCGGGTGTGTTGTTGGTCGCTGGCGTTGAGTTGTTGCTCCAGGGCCAGACGTTGCTCCTGCACCATCATTAACTGATGCGCAGCGGCCTGGCTTTGCTGGTTGAGCGCATCGGCATGCAGTTCCTCCTGATGCTCAAGCTGCTCACCGTAGCGCCAAGCCTGCACTTGCCAGACGACCACCATCAGCAGGCAGACGCCGATCAGGCGCACGATAGTCAAGTAATGCATAACACCGCCTTCGCCCGCGCCCACAATTGCAGGCGGTCCTCCATGCCGTTGAGCCCGCCATTGATGCGCCGGGTGATGGTGTCGAACAGGTCCTTGTCGGCCAGTTCGTTCAAACCGTTGCTTTGCCAGAACCAGGCAGCGGATTCACACGCCCATTGGGGCTGCTCCAGCAGTTCAGGTTGTTGCAGCAATCGATCATCGCCAAACAGTGCCTGGCTGCACGCCAGGTAATTGCGCCGGCCGGTAATCTGGATCAGGCCCCGCCCACGATACTTCTGGCCATCGCCATCCGCTTCGGGCGTGTTGCCCAAACGGGTGGCCAGGGAGCCGGTGTCGTATTTGCTCAGGTATTGGTCGCTGCCCAGTTCGCGAACGTAGCGCAGTTGCGCGGACTCGTGGCCGATTTGCGCGAGAAACGCAGCGACGCGTTTGGGGCTGGCGATCTCAAATCTGGCGATGGCGGTGTTCAGCCCGGACAAAAAAAGGCCCGCTCTTGAGCGGGCTGCGGGCAACACTTGAATAAGCTGCGAAAGTGTTATCGACACTGACATGCGCTCGACTCTGTGGAAAATGTTTGAAATAAGTCGGCCCCAGCAGCACTCCCTACTCAGAGCAAAGGATGTGACGGGGTCGAAAAAGAAACGGGCTCAATCAAAATCAAGGCCTTGAAATGCTTGCGAGACGCCTCGCACTAATAGGGTCGCCCAAGCAAGCACGACCCTTTGCTAGTCGCGCCTTATATGAGCGACCCTCTGGGCATTAGGCCGCTAGCTCGCGAGAGAAGCGATTAGAACTCCCAACCAATATGGCCATAGGTAGGGTATGGCGCGGTACCGTTATGTTCGGGACTGGTGGTATCGGGGTAGTAGACCTTACGTCGACGTATCGTCGGCGTGTAGCCAAAACGAGCCCAAACTGGACTTTCCTGAATAACAGCCAAATTGCCATTTGGCTGTAGGCGTAGAGTTGCGCCAGGATGACCACCAGTGCCCGAATTCCAAAGCGGGACGTTATTCGCCGCGTACACTACGAAATTACCATCCGCCTGAAAAACGGCTTTAACTGCACCCTTATTTTGGGTGTAGCTAGCCCAGCGAACACTCCAGTTCGGGCCGTAGTTCACGACGTTGCCATCACCTTGAAAGATCAGCGCACCATCACCGGCGAAGTAAGGAGTCCCCATCTGCAGTTCGGATGGTCCTCCGAACAGAATTGCGCCGGAAGTCGGATCAAGCGGAATCGAGGGGGTGCCATTCCAAATCGCCTGAGAATCTATCAGCACGATGTTACCGTCGTCCTGCAACGACATATGAGTTCGGTTCCATTGATCTTCGCTGGTGTACGACGAGTTGTTTGTCAGCCAGCTACGAGCCCGAATCGGATCGTCTAGAAAGGCGCCATATTGGACGTAGAGTTGCACCGGCACGTTGTATCGCAACGGAACGGTGGAAGAGTAAGGGGTAGTCTCGTTGGCGATCCAAACTACTGCGCCATTGTCCTGCAATGCCAGGTTGCCGTCGGCTTGAAGCAGCAGCTTGAATCGACCGTTTGGCGAAAGAAGGAACTGCCCCGGGGACATGGTTTGATAAGCAGGGAGAATCGAAGTACCACTACGTTGAAACGGAGTACGTGTACGTCCAGCCATATTGTTCACCTATTGAGTCGAATGATTAGTCGCGGAGAAATCCGCTGTCATGTCGCTCAATGGCGATCGCTCAAGGCTCGAGGCCTTCACATGATTCAACGTCCCACATCGGGCACACTTGATCTGGAGCTCTGTAACCCCACCCACACGGGCGAGAAGTCTTTTGCAGTGACCGCACCTGAACTCTTTCAACATCTGCAAATTCCTTTTGCTGGCATCCCCCGTCCATGGGCGGCAAACCCGCGCGAAAGCACACGGGTGAAAGGCGTCAACGGCTCGGCCTACTCTGCGGCAGACAACCCACTCGCATTGATCGTGCATCGATAGCTGTCTTTGCGCTTGCCACTGGCGGTCACGGTATTGATCGACCAACGCCCCTGCATGAAGCCTGGCCACGACTCGTCCAACAGCAACAGACCCTCAGCAGCGAACAACGGGTTTCCGGGGCAAATCACATCGACCTGCATCCCTTCGCGGCCCACCCGGCGCATTTCACCTTCGGCGGCAGCACGGGCTTCCGCTTCATTCTGGTAACGCTGCACGACCTGTTTGAAAGGCTCGATACCGACCCGCACGACGCGCTTTTGACCGGCCGATGCGTCCCACCATGAGGCTTGTGCACCGGAGTATTTGGCGCGGCTGCCCTCAGTAAACTTGGCGCTGATAAACGCGCGCTCGCCAGGACGATTGTCGCGTGTAAGCGACAGTCGCACGTCCGGCAGGGCCTTGCCCGACAGCGAGGTGAGTTGCCCTTTTCGGCCCAGCACGTAGAGTTCGTCGACCGGTTTGGCAACTGCGTCGAAACGTTTGGCCAACCTCGTCAAGAAGGCCATGTCACTTTCGTTGGTCTGGTCAATGTGGGTGATCTGCTGGCCCTCAAGGTCTGTCGCCACCCGCGGTGAATAACCGTAGCGCATCGTCAATTGGCGGAACAATGCACCCAAGGTAATCGGCCCGTGACTGGCGGTACGTCGTTGTTTAAACCCGTCTTGGTCAAACGGTGCCGCCGTGGCCTCCAGCACCAGGCGCATCGGAAACAGCGACGGCGTGCGCTTAGTGATCTTGAACTGCCCCTTGTCCACCAGGCCGGACTCCAGGTAGCCCACGCGCAAGCCGATTTTCCCTCCCAGGTCGGGTAACCCCTCAAGCCCCTCTATATCGAGGGTCAACTTGAGATGGTCCGAGACGAAACCGGCCGCATCGGTATGCTCCCACTCCAATAGTCGCTCATTGAGCAGCGCGGCATTGGCGCCGTAGATCTCCACCACCGGCGTATATCCAAGTGTCATGGTCGCTCCTTAATCCCAGGCCGAGATTGGCTTCGTCGCGACGGGCTGCCTGCCCAGTTCAGGCACGATCACACTGATACCTGCCGGCAATACTGCACCCTGTTCGGCCAACGTCGGATTCAACAGCCACAGCATTTCCTCGGCGGCATCGTCACATCGACCGAGCTCGCGATACAGCAGTAGGTTCACCGAATCACCGGCAATACTTCGAACCCTACGCATTGACGAACTCCTCCAGTACCAGCGACCAATGAATGACCATCGCAGTGCCATCGTCGATCACATTGGATTGTTTTTCGGTCACCGACTTGATGGTCCACAGCCCCCAACTGAGACCCACGCCATCAACCAAAGGCAACGGCGCACGAAGGGCTTGCAGTACGCGTAGCTCATCCAGCCGCGTCATACCCGTTGCACGCGCGGCCTTGCCGCCGAAGGTCAGCGTTTCGAGCCCCTGGCCAACCTGGCTGGACTTGGGTTTACCGGCAACGATAGGCAGCCCTACCCAGCCGCCAGTGCTGGCGCGGTCCAGGGTGTCGTAGGCGAACCCACGGGACAGCCCGAAAATAAACGTGCCCAATGCCATCTGTTGTCGCATCACACCCCTCCAATATCAGTCAGTGCCGCATCACGTCGCGACCCCAGCAAGTCATTCATCGACAGCGGCGAAAACTGCGCTTCGATCTGTTGCACCACCAACTCTGCCAACTGTTGATGGCTGGCCGGTTCTGGCGCATTGATGGTGATTTGCGGGGCAAAGTTGATTTGACGGTTATCGGCTTGAGCGCTGTTCAGGTTTTTGCTGACGTCTGCGGGCGCAGGCAAGCGATCACTTGGCCCAAACAATTTGTCCCCCAACCAACTCCCCGCTTCACTGCCCAGCAAGCCTCCAATCGCACCGCCGACCGCCGTTCCGACACCGGGAAAAATCATCGTGCCGATGGCCGCACCGGCAGACGCTCCCGCCCAGGCGCCACCGGCAGTACTGAGCCCGGCGCCGACGGCTTTAGCGTCGCCGTTGCGCACGCCCTGGACCACGTCGATGGCAGTGTCGACATACTTCAATGGGCCGAGGCGGCGGGCGGCGGCCGACTCGAGACGCGTCAGGGTGCCAATGGCAGAACCGGCAGACGCGCCCATCAATGCGCCACCGGCAGTACCGAGGCCGGCGCCGATGGCTTTAGCGCCACCGTTGCGTATGCCCTGGACCCCATCGATGACGGTATCGACAACCTTCAGCGGGCCGAGGCGACCAACTGTGGCCGATTCCGGTTTGGCTATTGCGTCCAACAGCCCGGTCACCTGGCCGTTGGCTGCGCGACGGGCTGTGGCGCGTGCCGTCGAGGGCGCTGCGTAGGAGGCAAATGTATTGCCCGGCAGACGGGTCGAGCCCTGGCTCGCCAGTTTGCTGTCGAACGCACGCAACGGCTGGCCCATGACATTGAGCGGCTGCGAGACCGGCGCCGAAAGTCCAGTACTGTGCGACTTGAGATCGGCCCGCTTTCTGACGATGCTGGTCTTGATCGACCGTGAGGTAGCCTGACGAGTCTTGTAACGCTTGCCACGTGGCCCCTTCGCATTAGCCTTGGAGCTTGGCTTGCTTTTGCCGCTGTCTTTGTCCCTGGCGGTTTCGCCGACACGTTCAGGCAACTGAGCGGTCGCTGAATCCAGCGGGCCGCGGATCCCGGCAGGCAGAGCCCCCGTACAGCAGCACTCCTTGCCTGCGTTACTGCCCTTGCCCTTATCGTCTTTCTTGAGCCACTTGGCAGCGGTTGGAAACTTGTCAGCCACGGCATCAAGCGCCTTGTCCGAAACCCGTTCCTTGGCTTTATCCCACAAGCTGGTGAGCAGTTCTTTGCCGACAAACTTACCGGCATCCGTTGCGCCTTGCAGGCCTTTGTCCACCCAGGAGGTCGAAGCCGGAGCGGGTTCTTTCGGCTGACTTTTGGCCGGCTCGCCACTGACCTCAACCGTCTTGGTTGCCAGCGTATTACCGGTAATGAACAACGTGCTGGTGAGCGTTTCCAACGCCTCGCGCAGCTGCACTTGCTCCAACGTCAAAGCGTTGATATCCACGCTGACGGTCACCAGCGCCGAGGCGAGCACCGACTGCGGATCCTGTTGTGGCCGCGATGCCGCATCCAGGCTTGCTGGCGCTGCAAGGCTGGCGGAAAACGGTGCCAGCACACTGCCAAGGTCCGCGTCGTCAAGCAGCCAGCGTTTGTCTTCCTGGGCGAGCCTCATCCCAGATTGAGTCTCTTGCATCCCGCTTACTCCTGTTTAACGCCAAGGCGGGTGATCGCGATGTCGTAGCGGCGCAATGCTTTGCCGGCGTCCCAGTCGAGGATCTCCGCCTCATTGACCGAATAGATCAGCGGCACCACATCGAGGATCACTTCGATGTCGCGCTCCGAAAGAAGTCCGCCGGTTGATTTAAAAAATCGTCGATACGCTCCTGCAGTTCCGTCCAGTCGGGCACGGTCAGGTTGGCAAGATCCGGAATCATCAGGCCGGTGCAATGAGCGGTGATGAACTCGGCGCGCTCTTTGTTGGTGGCGAGTTTTTTCATCACCTTGGTGGCGCGCAGCGCCGGCATTTCCAGCGCCAGCTCAGTCAGGGAGCGCCCTGCGGCATCGAGCGGCAACAGCAGATGGACGGGCTGGTCGTGGCTGGCTTTTTCGGGGGTTTTCAAGAAGAACGACGCAGGTTGCGTCGACATTTCGTGTACGTACTGCGCAATGCTTACGTAGTCCGGACGCTTGAGTTGGTCCAGTTCTTTTTCCGACAGGCCGGTGGCGAGTTTCGCCAGTTCAAAGAACTGATCGTCCTCGTCATCACCGGCCCGGGCCAGCGCGTCTTTTTGCGCGGCGTAGAACAGTGGCTTGAGTTGAATCTGCTCGATCGTCGCGCCGGTGTCGGCAGTGATCGGCGAGAGCAGCAGGTGCAAGGGTGGCATCCAGGCCATGGGGCTATTCCTTGGTGAAGTAGGGGGCGAGCAGGCCCGCCCCTTTGGGTTTAAGGCATCAGCACGGCGCGACGGGCGTCGCCGAGAATGTCGACGCCGTTGAGCACGAACTTCTGGGTGCGTACGTCGATGTCGATCACCGGGATGCCGTTTTCCAGGCGGTTGTAGGTGCGGCAGGACAGTTCCAGGGTGGTCAGTGCCTTGTCACCCATCTTCAGCTTTGCCTCCTCCAGGGATTTGAGCTTGCCGCCGACGGTGTGGTAGGTGAAGTAGGTCTTGCCGTCCTGATCCTGGCCGGCTTCACGCACATTCAACAGGATGTCGTCACCCAGACGCACGCCCAGGGCCAACATGATTTCCGGACCGGCGCCTTGCAGCACCAGCTTGGCATTGAGCACTTTGCCGCTCTTGGCCATTTCTTCGGCGATAAAGCGCCCACCGGACATGGGTTCCATGTCGAACTCGATCTTCGGCGGGGTGAACTCTTCCACGGTCGCGGACAACGGCAGGCCTTGAAGGGTGGCCGCAATGGCCTGTCTTACACGGTTGGTAAACATTAGAGAACGTCCTCCAGGAACTGCTCGATGATTTCATCGCGGGCGTTGAGTTGATAAATCATGTGTTCGTTCGGCGCGTAGCGGCCGTAGTCGATGACGATGAACCAGGTGCCGTTCTTGTACTTCTCGACACTGTTGAGTTCCGGGTGCAGGTAAACGCTGCCGCCAGGGATGGTTTCGTCGGCGACCAGGGTCTGCAGCCAGTCGTTGATGCGCTTGACCTCCTGGTCCATGAAGGACTTGGTGAGGTTCTTGGCCATGGCTTTCTGGCCGGCCTTGACCAGCTTGCGGCTGATGGCATCTTCCAGGCCGACGTAGCTGATGAACTTGCCGGTGATGGAACGGTTACCCAGCAGCGAGAAACCGCCGAGGATAGTGCGGGCGTAGTAACTCACGCCGTAACGGTTGAGCAGGTCGCCTTCGGTGGAGGTATCGAGGATGTTGTACTCGACCACGCGGGAAACGTCTTCGGCGAAGGTCACCTGATTACCAGGGCTTTCCCATTGCTTGACCTTGGCCAATGCGGCAATGGCCAGGGACGATGGCGACAGGAATACGTTTTTCTTCGCGGCCTTGGAGTACACCGACGGCATGTTGTGTACCAGCAGGCAACGGTCGAAGCCGAGGTCGGCACCGCCCAGTTCGCCACTGTAGGTCACTTGGTCGGCGACGGAGGCGTCCTTGCCATCCAGCACCACGCGGGCCTTGATGCGTTTGCCGAAGGCGGCGAACTCACCGGCCACGGCCTTGGTGCCGGTAAAGCCAGGCGCACCGATGATGGTCAGGTCTTCCGGCACACTGCTCAGGGCCGCCAGGCCCAGCTTGCGACCGGTGATGGGGTCGTTGCCGCCGATCACATTGTTGACGGTGTCGGCCGGGGTTGCGCCCTCCTCCACGATCACCACATAGACCGGCACCTTCACCACTTTGAGGATCTGGTACACCGCGTGAAACAACGTGCCCGACTCAGTACCGGTAGGGTCCAGCAGCGCCTGAGTGGTAAAGCTGTTGATACGGAACGGGGCGTTTTTCGGGATCGACGCATGGGCGTTCGGTGCGGTGCCGACCAGACCGATAACGTTATCGCCCAGGCCACCCATGGCCTCGGGGGATTCGGTGGCATTCACGGTGATGCCGTTATGCTCGAAGTTCAAAACCTCAGCCATGATTAGTCAGCCTTCTTGGGGGTGGAGTTAAGGACGCTGGTCAGTTCCAAGCGGCCGGCGGTGCGCAGGGCGGATGCTTCGACGTCGAGCAGTTCCAGCTCCTCGCCGACGGTGGACCAATGGCCACCTCCGGTGGGGAACGGGATGAGGACGGTGTAGGTTTGGCGGTTGTGCATAAGTGGAATTCTCCGGGTGAGAAACGCCAAAGCCCCTACGGAGAGGGGCTTTGGGCGGGCGTAAAAAAACCGCTTTCGCGGTGGGTTCAGATACGTTCGGGCAATGGATAAAGGGCCTTGATTTCGGCCACCTTGTCACGCCAAGCCTTTTCTTTTTCGGGGGTTTCGTCGTATTGCCATTCAAGGAAAAGGGGGTCTGCTTCAGTCTCGTACAATGTACGACGTGCAGAAATGACCCCGTCCAATTTCGCGCTGTTTTCAGCTTGCTGACACAGTTCCTCTGCTCGGGTTTCGTCAAGCCCCAGCGCTACCAAGGTTGGGCGATCCGCCGGAACATTAATGAGCGTTTCACCGGAGGCAAGCAGCAGTTTTTTAATAGACCCAACCATGTTTATGCTCCCTTCACCGCGTAGCGCAGATCATTATCCAGTGTGTAAGCCAACCTGCTTTCCGGGTAGGTTTCTCCGAGCTCGGGTGCAGTGATGGCGAAAGGTTTGACCTTCCAGGAAATTTCATACTCAGGCGTCACTGCTTGGCTCAGTTCAACTTCGGCATCTGAACGACTGAACTTCACAGGCTCTTCAAAGCTCTTGGTGACGATATACGTCAGCCCGCCACGCAAGTAGCAGCCAGACTCCTGGGGAGAAGAGACCAATGCACCTACGGTCTGGTTAAGCCAGATTGGCTTCAGCCCGGTAACCGGACGAACGTAAGACAGCATCCCGAATTGGGCACGGCGTACGGTCTCCCGATAAGTCTGAGAGATTCGTTTGATAGTCAGGAAATTTGCGTCCCCGTTCCATGGGATTCCACAGCCTTCTATCTGAAGGTTCAGACCTGCAACATGTGACTCGAAATTGTTATTGAACGGATTGAGGTTGGCGTCCAAAGCGTAGTTTCTCGAGATAATAATCTCCGACATCCCTTTTTCGTTACCGGGCATACGCCACCAGACCGGATAAAAGATATTGGTGGACAACCCCGTAAGATCGATCGTTTGCGTGTAAGACGCACGGCCATTGATATCCTTGGCCTGTACACTATTGCGCCATGCCGTGAATTGAGCCGATGCGACCTCAACACGCGCATCGATTTTGCCAATCTGATTAGTCACGGTATCCGTGAGTTTGTTACAAGCATCCACAACTTTCGTAATCGTCGCTTCAATTCCCATCATCAACTCCCTGTCAATTTTCGTCTTTCCAGCACTTTTGCAAGCACTCTTACTTCGCTTCGAGATGCATAACCCTGAACATCAAGTCCACATGTCGCGACATGTTGTCCACCGAAGCCGCCGCCAAAATCGCGATCTCTTCGGCCAGCAACACATTCAGGTTTTCACTGCCCACCACAATCGTCACGCTATCCGCCGGCAACGGCGAAATATCCAGCGTGAACTTTTGCAGCACCCGCGCCGCCGCCGCCTTATACGTCAGCAACTTCCCCGCCACCGAATACACCGCCAGCAAGGTCCCGCTGGCGAGGTAGAAACCGAACTCGCCAATTTCATACTCGGCCTCGCCATCGAACAGCGCGGCCATCCTGAGTTGGCGGTCGCCGAGGTCTTCGTAATCGACGATGGCAACCCGCTGACGCTCGTCCCGCAAGGCCACTTCCGTGCCGTCCGGGTTGTAGCGGCCGGTGCCGGCGCCGATGTGGGTGATTTCGCCTTTCAGGCCCTGGTTCTTTGCCTGCAGCACTTCATCCAAACCTTTGGAGGTGAAGCGCACCAGGCGCGTAATGTCATCTGTCATGGCTGCGCCCTGAGGTCGTAGTCGTTAATGATGTAGTGCTGGGCGACCCCTGCACTGTTAATTCGAGCAACCAGCGCCAATTCCGGCAGTGCGCCGTCCAGATACAACTCACCGTCGCTCAATGGGGCATCGAGTACCTGCGTGAGCGCGAGCTGACCTTCGGTCTCATGAACAACTGTGATCGTCGCCCGATCCCGCTCACTCTGCGCCGCATTGATGCGGCGGATCAGCCGGTTATGGTCACCGCTGGACCAAGTGCGCCCGATGATCGCCTGGACGTCGAAGGTGTAAGGCACACCCAGCGGGCGCTGTTGATACCAGGCGCTGATGTTGGGGGTGAAACCCAGCGACTCCACCGCGTAGCTCAAGGCCTTGGGCGTGCCCGCCTGGCGTTGGATCTGCCAGGACAGGGCCACGGTGAGGCGTTTTTCGGTTTCGCTGGCGTCGGCATCCCACTCACTGACGCCACGGTCGGCCGCCAGGTAGGGCAGGAATTGGGTGGGGGTTTGCAGCGGGTTCATCAACGCCGGAAACGGCGGCATGACCCGGTCGAGCAACTGTCCGAACCCCAGGTCCAAGGCTTTTTCCAACGGCGAACTGTTGGCCGGCAGCAGGCTTGCTTTGGGTTCATCACTCATAGCGTGCGCACCTCCACCTCAACCCCCGTGCAATACGGGGCCTGGAACGCGGTGCTGATAATCGGCTGCAAAGGCTCGAGGATTTGCAGTTGCGCGGCACCGGCGCTGTGGATGGCGTAATCGATCCAGCTCGGGTCCACTCGCCCTTCCAGGCGATGGCAGGAGTCGGCATAGGTTTGCAGCAGTTTCTGAGCGGCGACTTGAGTGAGCCCGGAGTCAGGGCCCGCATTGATCTTGGCCACCACACGAATTTTGTAGGGTTGAATCTGTGCCCCCTGCACGCTGACCAGGTCTGTCTCCGGTCGTACATCGGGCCGTGCGAAATGGCGTCGCACACCGTCAAGCAGATCGGCGGATGGCGTGCCGTCACCTTCCCGCGAAAGCACCGTGACCATCACTTCGCCCGGCGCGGTGCGGCGGGCGTTGCCGTCCTTGACCTGGGCGGCATAGCCGTCCGGGTCGAAGGTGTAGCTGACGGTCACCACGCCCGGTGTCGCACTTTGTACCTTCACCGCAGGGCGTTCACCCAGGGTGAAGACCTCGCGGCGATACTGCATCCGCGAGCCCGCCGCAGGAGCGTGGGGTGCCAGGTAGTAGCGCAGTCGAGCGTCGTCGTCGCTTTCCAGAGTCGGCGGCACCGGCGGGAAAGCCGCGGGGTCGCCCGGGTCGAGCACTTGGCGTTCCAGGCCCATGTCGGCCAGGCGGGCATCCAGGTTACTGCCGGTAGCCCACCACGCCAGCATCTGCTTGATGCGGGCGTTGTATTTGCGTTCGTGAGTCTGCAGGCGCACGCAAAACGCTTCCAGGGCCAGGGTCAGCAGCTCGCTTTCGTTGTCGAGGCTGACCTTGAGTTTGGCCGCGCTTTGCGGCGCTCGGGTGGCGACATAGTCGACGATAAACGCCTTGAATTCGGCCAGCAGCGGTTCGAACTCATCCACCGCAATGATGGCCGGCTCCGCCAGTTGGTTCTGGCCTGGGATCAGCATGCTCATGTCACGACCTCGAAGGTTTGTTGGCGGTTTTTCCAGGTGCCGGCGAACCGCAGCAGCAGGCCGGCGCCCTGGCGGGTGGCGACGATGACCTGGGGTTGAAAGTCGCCAATGCCGTTCTGGGTGTTGTAGAACGCCTGGGCAGCATGGCTTTGGGCGAGGATCAGCAAGTCATCGCCGAGGTTCTGGCCCAGCAGTTGCGGGATCATCGAGCCGTACAGCGGGCGCTTCTGACGAGTGCCCAGGGGGGTGGTCAGCGCTCGGGTGGCGCGCTGCACGAATTGCAGCCAGTCATCGACGGCTGCCCCGGTGTTGCGATCGATGCCGATCATGGGATGTCCTTATCACGGGCTGATGACCCGACCTTGGTGGTCCACCAGCGGGCCACTGAAGTGCGCGCCGCCGGCATCCAGCACCAGGCGGGTACCACCGATTTGCAGGATGATGCCTTGGGCGTTGAGGGTCAGGCCGGCAGCGCCGACCTTGACGTCGACTTGCTCGCGCGAACCGCTGAACGTGGTGGGGCCGTTGACCCAGTTGAAGGTGTGGCTGGCGTCGTCGTAATCGCTTTGGGTGCCGTCTTGATGGCGCCGCCGGGTCAATGTCGCCAGGCTCGAAACCGGCGGGAAGCGATCACTGTTCAAACCGAACAAGGCCACGGACTGCCCGCCACCTTCGCCGCCGCCATAGTTGAACAACAGGCATTGTTCGCCCACGGATGGAATGCGGGTCTCGGTCTGCGTACCGGCGCTGGGGTTGAAAAAGCGGATGGCCGGGGTGAGCAATTCACCGTGGCTGACCTTGCAGGTATGACTGGCAGCGTCGACCTCCTGGCACACGCCGATGCGACAGAAGCTTTCGGCGCGACGATAAAGGTCTTCGAGCTGGGCTTCCATTTCCGCCAGGCGCTCGACAATCGGCCCCAGTTGCATGCGTAACAGCGCGTCGAACATGGGCTACTCCGACAGGGGTTTGTATTGAGCGGGGTCGTCAATGTTCGTGACGTCCCAGGTGCAGGCAAACAGCGGCTGGCCTGTGGGATCGTTGAGCAACACAGGCCCGATATAGAGGGTTTGGGTGAAAGAAACCGTCCAGATGTCATAGTCCATCCCTGCGCCAGCCCGCAGCGTGGGAGCAGCGACGATATTCGTCGGCAGATCACACTGTGGTTGGGGCAGGTTCCAGCGGTTATCCAGCACCAAATCCATGAGCTGGCTGGCCAGGTCGCAGGCGTCAAACGGCAAGGCGCCTGGCGCGACCATGGTCTTGAGCGAAATCGCCAAGGCGTGCGCCTTGCGCCCTTCGCGGGAGCGGATGCCCGGGCCGTTGCCCTCGACCGTGATCATCACGCCGGTTTCGCCCCCTGTGCCCTGGAAGTCCTGATGACTGCCGACCTTCAAATTCGGGAACGCAGCGTGCAGCGCCTCGCCGATGGCCTTGGGCAGTTGAGATGGCTTTTCAATAAGCGTCATTTAAGTAGCGTCCTTGCAGCGGTTACTGCGGGTCCTGGCGAGAACTTTCATTGACCCCGATGCGCTTGGCTGCCCACCGTTCATAAAGGCCGATGGCAACATCGGCACCGGCCATGGCGGTCAAGCACCCAATGGCGCCGGCGGTCCAGATCGACATGCCGGCGGCGTAGCACAGCATCAGCGCCGAAACCCCGCACACCATGCAGGCTCCAGAGCGCAGGGCGAGCCGGCGGATCAGCGACCAACCACGGGCGCCCTCCTTGTCTGCACGCCACATTTCGCCGGATACCCCGCCGATCACTGCCAATACGATGACCAGCCAGATAGGCATTTCCGCTAACGCTTGCTGTTCATTTGTCATGTCACGCCTCCTGGCTGAGCACTAGATAGTCCGTTTTTCATTTACACATGCTTCGATAGGTAGGCATTCCAAAAAGCCCGGTCGCCCGGGCTTTTCAGTAATGATGTCCTCGAACTTTCGGCGCTACTGGCGCGGTACGGTTCTTTCCTCAATGTTTTTCCGACCACGATCCCTGTCTGCCGGATAACTGCTTTTGGTGCTTTACGCTGCACACCCGGGTCAGTTGCCAACCCTCTGAACCGTTATTAGGCCGGTTCATCGCTGCCTGTTTTGTGCTTCCTGTCAAGAAAGCCGGTTGAAACTAAAGAGCGTCGGCATCCTTGCCGGTGTTGCCTGGCATCCCTGCCATCGCTTCGATGGCGTCCTTGCCGATGTTGCGTGCCTTCCTTGTCTTCCCTGGCAGCATCCTTGCCGCCTCCACCAAGCCTTGTTGGCTGGCTTGAGACAAAGAATATGCATGTATGCATATACAGTCAATGCGTAAATGCATTTATTTTTGCGCTGAAAATGCGCATGTGCATTTTCGGCCTTGTGGACAAAGGGTTTGGCGATTTTCTACGGGCGAAAAAAAGCCCGCACAATGGCGGGCTGTGTCTTACGCATGAGGGTTAACGGGCGTACATGCCCCACCAGAACACATGGCCGAGGATGCTGATCTGCTCATCCTGGATATCCTGGAAGCTATAGTCCTCGTCCGGGTGCTCGTCACGGTTGAAACTGCGCAGGCGAATTCCGGAAGGCAGGCGGTAGAGCTGCTTCACGCGCAACTGGCCATTGTGATTGATGGCATACAGGTCGCCATCGACGATATCGCCAATGCCACTCTTGCCCGCATTCACCCCCACCGTGGCGCCGTCGCGCAGCACCGGCAACATGCTGTTGCCACGTACCGTCACACACTTGGCCTGGTCGAACTGCACACCGTTATGTCGCAGGCTGCGCTTGCCGAAACGCAGGCTGGCCTTCTCGCTTTCCTCGATGACGAATCTTCCTGATCCAGCAGCCAATTCAACCTCGCGCAGAAAGGGGATCGACACCTCGTCATCATTAACGGGCGTGTCGTCATCCCACAGGCTTATGTCCTTGAGTTCCGAATGCATCGGGTCGCGCCCTTCATCCCGCTGCGCACCTACTGCCGCGCGCCCGCGCAGGTAATCGGTGCCCACGCGAAAGTACTCGGCGATGCGGGAAATGTGCTTGTCCGACGGATCAACGATCTTGCCGCTGAGGATCCGGGACAACGTGGATTGAGGCACGCCGGTACGCCGGTGAAGCTCCGTGGGGGAGATCCGGTCGCGGTCCAGCAGCTCTCTTAAGACGATAGAAACGTTGCGTTTTTGCATAGAGTGGATATTGACGGGAGTTTTGAGGGATGGCAAATGCTAATTTGCATATCTTATGCATTTGCCATGCCTTTTGCCTGTCCACTTATGACCTGCGAAGCGCCAACCTCGCGTGTTAACCTTGCGGCCATTGCAAAATCAGCCGGGCCAGTGCCCTATCTTTGCCCCACCACTTTCAACGAATTTGCCAACTAATCTGATGAGTAAAAACACTTCCGATCTGTCCTCCCACACTCCGATTGTGTAGGAGTATGTGGGGGATTCGGCGGGATAGGCTCGTGGTTGCTGGCTCAAATGCCCATCCCCGTCCAGCGCATTTAATGCCGCTTGCGTTAAAAGACGCACGTCGTCCGTGGGGTACGGCATATCCACTACCACCCCATTGGCATACTTCGGTTCCTCAGTATTGAACATGCCCGTGCGGATGCAAACGCGCACCTTCTTGCACAATGAGTTTTGGGCACGTAACTTTTCCGAGGCACGCATCATGTAGGTTGCCACTGAACTGGCCTAATGATTTTGGACACTTCAATCGGGCACTATGATAGCGCCCAAATCTGAGGTGTTTGGATATGCGTAAATCCTATTCGAGTGAGTTCAAGCTCAAGGCTGCCAGCATGGTGTTGGATGAAGTTCAGCCGGTTACCGAAGTCTGTGCCAGCCTGGATATCGGCCCCACAGCCCTGCGCCGTTGGGTTGATCAAGTGCAAAAAGAGCGCTTGGGCTCGACTCCGGTGGGGGCCAAGGCGATTACCGCTGATCAACGAGAAATCCAGAGACTCAAAGCTCTGCTCAGAGAGAAAGACCTGGATATCGAAATCCTAAAAAAGGCCAGTGCTCTCCTGCTTTTGGACGCCAAAGATTATTCACGCTGATCGATGAGCTGGACGAGCAGTACGGCGTTAAAAAGTGTTGCCGGGCGTTTGGGGTCAACCGCAGTAGCTTCTACGCCTGGCGCCAGCGCCAAGGCAGAGCAAATCCTGAACGGGACAAGCTCAAAGCCGCGTTGGTCAGGCACCACAAGGCGTCCAGAGAGTCGGCCGGCGCACGTACTTTGTCCAAGGAGCTACAAGCCAAAGGGCATCGTATCGGGCGTTATATGGCTCGCAGTTTGATGCGCGAAGCTGGCATCGCTAGTCGTCAGCGCCGGCGCCATAAGTACAAATCGCCGGGTGTGGAGGCCTTGGTGGCGCCGCACGTGCTCAAGCGAAAATTTGATGTGACGGCGGTTAATCAGGTGTGGTGTGGCGACGTGACATACATCAAGGTCGGCAAGCGATGGATGTACTTCGCCGCCGTTCTGGATCTGTACGCTCGCAGGATCGTAGGGTGGTCGTTCTCGATGATTTCTGATGCCAACCTGACCTGCGAATCACTACGCATGGCGGTTGAGCTGCGCGGCCCCCCCCAGGATGTGTTGTTTCCTTCTGATCAAGGTTGCCAGTACACCAGCCATAAATTCCGAAATGCGCTTGTGAAACATAGATTTAGGCAAAGTATGAGCCGTAAAGGCGAGTGCTGGGACAATGCCCCGATGGAGCGTTTCTTTGGTAGTTTGAAGTCCGAGTGGGTGCCTGAAGCGGGCTACCAACTGGAGCATGAGGCCCGGGCAGATGTGCAGCGCTATGTCTCGCGCTACAACATCAGCAGGCCTCACAGCTATAACGACTACAGGTCGCCGGTCGTGAAGGAAAGGTTGTCGGCGTGAACCGTAATCAGTGTCCAAGATTACTTGACCAGTTCAAAACCGGTCACTTTGAGTATGGGCGACACTTTCCTAACTCAAAGCACGCGACCAACTACAGCAGTGCCAAGGACGAAAGGCTTGGGGCATTGCTGAAGCGGTACAAGCCGTTGAAGGCTGTCGACATCACGCCGATGACCGAGGAGAAGTACGGCTACGCCCTGGACATCTGCACTGCGTTGGTTGGAATTGATCGTCTCACCGGCGTTTTGCTGCCCGAAGACATCCAGTTACTGAGGACGTTGCTGATTGCAGATCGAGCGCCGTCGACCGTCAATCATTACCTGGCGACGTTCGCCGGTTTCTTGGGCTGGTGCGAGACCAATGGATACTGCCGCACCGGGTTATCAGAAGCGTGCAATCGGTTCGCAATGCAAGGCCAAGAGCCGGATCCGCTAACTCGTGATGAATTCCAGCTGCTGGTTGATAAAGGATGCCTTCACCCTCAGGACTCCGCTGCGATTACGTTGGCCGTGTATACCGGTATTCGACCAGGTGAGTTATGTGCGCTGGCTGTTGAAGATATCGACCTGGACGCAGGGCCAGATCAACATCACCCGCGCCATAACCGCCAACGGCACGTTCAAGGTTCCTAAAACGGGGAAGCCTCGCTCAGTATTACTAATGCCGCCAGCGGTCGAAGCTTGCCGGGTGTTGATGTCGCTCGTTGCCGACCACCCTGCACGCGTCATCGAGGTGTTCCAGAACAGGCATGAGAGCCGGAAAGAGTGGGTCATCCCAGTACTATCTCCCTCAACCCAAGCGCGCAAGAAGATCATAAATTTTTGGTATGTCCCCACCGCTTGGAATACTAAGTGGGCGGCGATACAGATGCGTTCCGGCATTCGCCCGCGTCGACCGTACAGACTCGTCACACCTATGCATGCTGGTGCCTGACCGCTCGTGGCAACCTTGCGTTCGTCGCAAAGCAGATGGGCCACAAAGACTTCACAATGTTGGTGGAAGTCTATGCGAAATGGATGGACGACGAATCTCCAACAGAGTTAAAAAACATCTGGACAGCTTTAGAAAAACAACACTCGCAATGAAATCATCGACTGAGGGATTTTTTAAAGCCCTCAGTCTGAATAACCGGTTAGTTCATCATCCAAAATCTGTGAAATCTTTCTTAAACAGTATCGCCGCTTCATCCGTAAAGCTTTGCGGCGACTAAGTAGATTCGCTAGGTGATCCCTCTGTATTTGCACGACTGCCGGAGAGGACACACGCACTGCCTCGGTCACCTTTTCACGGATGTTCGAAATCAATACTTCAAGTTGCTCAAGAGTTACACTCAAGGAAGCTTCCATACGCTGATAATAGCTAACTCCAAACTTATTAGGCGATGAGCTTTCGACATCGTCCCCCTCGGAGATATCCTCTAACAAATACTCATTTTGCGCAAATTCTCGAACGGCTACCTCCTTGTCATTCACGAAAGCATCCCGAACCTCATCAACTGCCGCAGGGGGTGTATCTTGCTGAAGGTAATCATTAGCAAAATTCAAAAAATTATGAGTTGTATATATGTAGAACTCCTTCCCAGTTACTGAAGCAAATTCCTCCATCAACTCCGGCAGTGGGCCTATTGTTTTACCACCACAGACTGACCACCAGTCCTCCTTCCTTTCCCCAGTAACCAAAATAACCGAAGTCGACGACTCCTTTGCCTTGTCTAAAACTTGCTTCCAAAAAATCAAATCACCGTAGCGCTTATTAACTTCCTTCGTAAGTGTCGACCCTTTGTGTTTTTCTCTATCCTCAAATCCTGGCGGGATATTTTGCGCATATCTTCGCTCACCTTCGATTACCAAAGCACTTAAGGTTTCAGCACTATATGCCGGGCCAACCTTCCCTTCGAGCAAGTCGGCAAGTCGCTGCTTGACTTCATCATCAGTTATTCTCGAAGAGTGTAAATCGCGCCTACTTTTCAAGTCTCCAAGCACACGCTCCGCTGACTGGCAAAAATCATCATAGATATCCTTCGATACGAACGGTGCCCGATTAGGTATTTCTATTTCCGACTTTAGATCCAAGAGCTTTGATATTGCCGACTCATACAATTTAGACTGATCATGAACAATTTTAGCGCGATTATCCAAATACTCGAACATTACTTGATACGGCACCCACAACCGATCACCAAGCGACTCAATAACCTTATAGAGAGCATCCCTTGTTTCGTCTGAATACTTATATAACCCAGTCAACACATTTGTATCAAAAACAAATATACAATCTATCCATAATTTCGAGAGCCTATTGGGATCGTTTGCAAAATGGCTGGGAAATAAGCTCTTCATCTATCGCTCCATCAATAACATTCGAAATAAAAAACCAGCAATTGCAATGTGCCATCAACAAACCCATCGTAACCCAAGGCTGGGGTAAACAGCCAACCACCCGCCATGCTACCCTCCCCCGACAAATTTGCTCAGCAACCAGTGAGAGCTTGAGCGCTTCGCAAAAGCCCCATTTTTGCCCCAGCCATTTTACAGAAAGAACCTAACATACTGATTAATAAAGCAATTTCTGACCTGACCTCCCACACTCCTATTGAGATACACGGCGGCTACCTGCGCGTCGTGTTCATGTGGCGACGTATACGCTGCCGCGAATCCCTCGGCCTTCCGATCACTAAAGCCAATATCAAACATGCCGCCCTTTTAAGGGCGGCGATTCTTCATGAGATCAAAACCGGTCACTTTGAGTATGGGCGGCACTTTCCTAACTCAAAGCACGCGACCAACTACAGCAGTGCCAAGGACGAAAGGCTTGGGGCATTGCTGGAGCGGTACAAGCCGTTGAAGGCTGTCGACATCACGCCGATGACCGAAGAGAAGTACGGCTATGCCTTGGACATCTGCACTGCCTTGGTTGGGATTGGTCGTCTCGCCGGAGTTTTGTTGCCCGAAGACATTCAGTTGCTGAGGACGTTGCTGATTGCAGATCGAGCGCCGTCGACTGTCAATCATTACCTGGCAACGTTCGCCGGTTTCCTGGGCTGGTGCGAGACCAATGGATACTGCCGCAAGGGATTATCAGAAGCGTGCAATCGGTTCGCAATGCAAGGCCAAGAGCCGGATCCGCTTACACGTGATGAGTTTCAGCTGCTGGTCGATAAAGGATGCCTTCATCCACAGGACTCTGCTGCGATTACGTTGGCCGTGTATACCAGGCTTCGACCAGGTGAGCTATGTGCGCTGGCAGTTGAAGACATCGACCGGACGCAGGGCCAGATCAACATCACCCGCGCCATAACCGCCAACGGCACGTTCAAGGTTCCTAAAACGGGGAAGCCTCGCTCAGTATTACTAATGCCGCCAGCGGTCGAAGCTTGCCGGGTGTTGATGTCGCTCGTTGCCGACCACCCTGCACGGGTCATCGAGGTGTTCCAGAACAGGCACGAGAGCCGGAAAGAAAGGGTTACCCCACTGCTCTCTCCATCCACCCAAGCGCGCAAGAAGATCATAAATTGCTGGTACGTCCCCACCGCTTGGAATACTAAGTGGGGAGCCATACAGAATCGCTCAGGCATCCGCCGACGTCGACCGTACCAAACTCGCCATACCTATGCATGCTGGTGCCTAACTGCTCGTGGAAATCTTGCATTTATTGCGAAACAGATGGACCACAAAGACTTCACCATGTTAGTTGAGGTATACGCCAAGTGGATGGATGATGAATCTCCTAGAGAGCTCCAAAACATATGGAACAACATCAACCAATAATAACCCTACCTACATAATAAACAGTCAAAATCGAGAGCGCACCCACGATGACACCATAATATGTATGAACATAGTCTCTAAAGTAAGCAACAACACCTTTCTTCATAAAAAATTTTTCATTAGAGGCCATTTCAATAGAATCAATGGCATTCCATGCCGCATGGCGAACTCTGAGATACAAATCTTTGTTGTTCGCCGACTCCTCAAAGATCTCCATCTCCCGCAGATCTCTTAAAACATTTACATCCACAGCATTCAAACCAATATGTGTATTCAGGTTAACAATTTTCAATTCTATCTGGGAAAGCAAACCAGCATATCCACTCTCAAAATCTGAAAACAAAAACTCCTCTCGCCCGACCTCATCTTCAATCCAGTCAGAAAGTGATTCAAGTTTATCAACAATCTTCTCTCTAGTTTTCAAAGCTTCTGCTCGGCTATTTGACCGAACTTGCATATAGACGGTAAACGACCAACCTAACATCAATGCAATTAACTGACCCGGCAAGCTTTCAAATTTCATTCTTGACCCATGCCTTCTACACTATGTCTAGCGGCTTGCAAACGATCCTCAATTAAGTTTTCGATACTTTTAACTAAGGAGTGAGAATAAGTTAGGCGCGCCTTTAGATCCGCCCACTTAAAACCTTCATCCCTTATAAGACCACCAAAAGCCTCATCAAGAAACGACCTCCCATATCTATTGTAACCATCAAGATCAACGTGAACATAGCGATGAGCCCTTAAATTCGGAGCCAACAACTCCTTTCGAAACTGCTCACCACTCAGCTTATTATTGACATCCATATAACGGCCATATGGCTTGTCACCAAAATCCTTAACAACGCTTAATGTAACAGTATCTTCTTTCATGGCAGCTCAATATTCCACTGAATTAATGTTCCTTGGAAGCTCTGCGGAAGACGCATCAGCTCCGGTTCATCACCAGCATTTTCGTACTTACACAATCCATCATTACTAAATACCCAGAGCCTTCCTCCAGGGGTGTCATTCACCAGAGCCATAATACTCTTACTTCCCTGACCGTGTCGATCCTTATTAGTTCCGGAAATATCCCCTTGCAACGACAGATAAATCAACTTGTCATCAGATATTACGGTAGGGATATATCGCGTGATCCCTCCACCTCGGAGCTCAGGAAATTTTTCCAAAAGAACACCATATTCTTTCGGATGCTTTTCTTGAACCGAACTTAAGAACCATGGATGCTTCACAACAGTTTTAGGGATACCTATGCCTTTGTCATATATAGCAAGATGAAGCATCTTACCTTTAGTCCTACAAATCAGCCACCACCTTCGTTCTAATGCAGGCAAGTCAGGATAGGCATGCAAATCCACATTATAAATAGTTTCAGACACAGCAGATCCATAAACATATTCTGTCTCCGCATCCATTTTATCCAGATAAACTTTCTTCTGAATAAAATCAATTATTTCTTCCATGCACTCATTTCCAACGCCCGACATCACAGGCATCACTCTCACACCTTCAAGCGAATAACTTATCTTTTCACCCGCAAGCAATCTAAAGAGATTGTAATTCCTTATGATAGTATTAACCTGCTCAGACTTTTCTGACAATATTACTTTTACCAACCCTTTACCAGACCTTCCTGCTAGCGCCGTATCAACAGCCGCATAAAGAACTACAAAAGCGGCAGCAGATATTTTTTCCGTGGCACTAAAATCCACATAACACTTACCTTTTCCAAGTCGCGCCTCAACCTCGGATATAAACGACATAGTTTTAGTGTAAGTTTCTCTCTCACCTGCGACCTCGTAGAGATTGACATCTTCCGGAGCAACAATCGGATACCAACCACTATATTCTTTTCGCTCACCATATTTTTTGTAGCTTTTGCTCTGCTTCCCCTTTCTTATGAGAGCGTTTTCCCAACGAGCCAGTGCCGCTCGTTCGAGGTAAACCTTCCTGGTCACATCCAGCTTTTTCAAAGCACGCTCCCCTTAGCTAAAAAATAGTCCACTAATCAACTGCGGCGACTGACACGCCAATTCAGACCGGGCGCCAGAAGGACAGTCGACACCAAGTGATGATAAGGTTCTGCTCACAGCTAATCCAGATTTTGGATCAACAAGCAGAAGTGCCCCAATTTTGCCCCAACCTTTTGAGCAACCGTTGCTAAGTCACTGATGAATAAAGCAAATTCAGATCTATCCTCCCACACTCCGATGATGCAGCAGTACTGGCGCCTGAAGAACCAGCACCCTGATCAGTTGATGTTCTATCGCATGGGCGACTTCTACGAGATCTTTTATGAAGACGCAAAGAAGGCCGCCAAGCTGCTGGACATCACCCTGACCGCGCGCGGGCAGTCGGCGGGGCAGTCGATTCCGATGTGTGGGATTCCTTACCATTCGTTGGAAGGTTACCTGGTCAAGTTGGTGAAGCTGGGCGAATCGGTGGTGATCTGTGAGCAGATCGGCGATCCGGCGACCAGCAAAGGCCCAGTCGAGCGCCAAGTGGTGCGGATCATCACGCCGGGAACGGTGAGTGACGAGGCGTTGCTGGATGAGCGGCGCGACAACCTGATCGCGGCGGTGCTGGGCGATGAGCGCTTGTTCGGTCTTTCCGTATTGGATATCACCAGCGGCAACTTCAGCGTGCAGGAGATCAAGGGTTGGGAAAACCTGCTGGCGGAGTTGGAGCGCATCAATCCGGTGGAGCTGTTGATCCCGGATGATTGGCCGAAGGATTTGCCCGCAGAAAAACGCCGTGGGACCAAACGTCGTGCGCCGTGGGATTTCGAACGCGATTCGGCGCTGAAAAGTCTGTGCCAGCAGTTCTCGGTGCAAGACCTCAAAGGCTTCGGCTGCGAGACCCTGACCCTGGCGATCGGCGCCGCCGGTTGCTTGCTCAGCTATGCCAAGGAAACCCAGCGCACCGCCCTGCCCCATTTGCGCAGCCTGCGTCATGAGCGCCTGGACGACACCGTGGTGCTGGATGGCGCCAGCCGTCGAAACCTGGAGCTGGATACCAACCTGGCCGGTGGGCGCGACAACACGTTGCAATCGGTCGTGGACCGTTGCCAGACCGCGATGGGCAGCCGTTTGCTGACGCGCTGGTTGAACCGTCCGCTGCGCGACCTCGGCGTGCTGCAAGCCCGTCAGTCCTCCATTACTTGCCTGCTGGATGGCTATCGCTTTGAAAAGCTGCAGCCGCAACTGAAGGAAATCGGCGATATCGAGCGCATCCTGGCGCGGATCGGCCTGCGCAACGCGCGGCCCCGTGACCTCGCGCGCCTGCGCGATGCCCTCGGCGCGTTGCCGCAACTGCAAGTGGCGATGACCGAACTGGACACGCCGCACCTGCAACAACTTGCCGTCACCGCAGGCACTTATCCGGACCTCGCGGCCCTGCTGGAAAAAGCCATTATCGACAATCCGCCGGCGATCATCCGTGACGGCGGCGTGCTCAAAACCGGTTACGACACCGAGCTGGACGAGCTGCAGTCACTGAGCGAGAACGCCGGGCAGTTCCTGATTGATCTGGAAGCCCGTGAAAAAGCCCGTACGGGCCTGGCCAACCTGAAGGTCGGCTACAACCGCGTGCACGGCTACTTTATCGAGCTGCCGAGCAAGCAGGCCGAGTCGGCCCCGATCGACTATCAGCGGCGCCAGACCCTCAAGGGTGCCGAGCGCTTTATCACGCCGGAGCTCAAAGAGTTTGAAGACAAGGCTCTGTCGGCCAAAAGCCGTGCCCTGGCTCGGGAAAAGATGCTCTATGAAGCCTTGCTCGAAGACCTGATCAGCCGTCTGGCACCGCTGCAAGACACTGCCGCCGCCCTGGCCGAGCTGGATGTGTTGAGCAACCTGGCCGAACGCGCACTGAACCTTGACCTGAATTGCCCGCGCTTCGTCAGCGAGCCGTGCATGCGGATCGTCCAGGGACGTCACCCGGTGGTGGAACAAGTGTTGACCACCCCGTTCGTGGCCAATGACCTGTCGCTGGACGACGATACCCGCATGCTGGTGATCACCGGTCCGAACATGGGCGGTAAATCCACCTACATGCGCCAGACCGCATTGATTGTGTTGCTGGCGCACATCGGCAGTTTTGTACCGGCAGCCAGTTGCGAGCTGTCGCTGGTGGACCGCATTTTCACGCGGATCGGTTCCAGCGACGACCTGGCCGGTGGCCGCTCGACCTTTATGGTGGAAATGAGCGAAACCGCCAATATTCTGCACAACGCCACCGAGCGCAGCCTGGTGCTGATGGACGAAGTCGGTCGCGGCACCAGCACTTTCGACGGCCTGTCCCTGGCGTGGGCGGCGGCTGAACGCCTGGCGCATCTGCGTGCCTATACGCTGTTCGCCACCCACTACTTCGAACTGACCGTATTGCCGGAAAGCGAGCCGCTGGTCGCCAACGTGCACCTCAACGCCACTGAGCACAACGAGCGCATCGTGTTCCTGCACCATGTGCTGCCAGGCCCGGCCAGCCAGAGTTACGGCCTGGCTGTGGCCCAGTTGGCTGGCGTGCCCAACGATGTGATCACCCGCGCCCGTGAACACCTCAGCCGCCTTGAAACCACGGCCCTGCCCCACGAAACCGTGGTCGCAAACCCGGCCAAGGCGCCCCGCAAGCCCAGTGCGCCGCATCAGAGCGATATGTTCGCCAGCCTGCCTCATCCGGTGCTGGATGAGTTGGCTAAACTTGATGTGGACGACTTGACGCCGCGAAAAGCGCTCGAAATGTTATATGCACTGAAGACTCGGATATAACGCAGACGCTTGCAAGCTGGTAGACTCTCGCGCGGTTTGGGATGCTGCAGGCTCTTAGCCTGGCCTGCAGACTATCGCTCCCGAACCTCGCGAGCCCTGCCACAAAGGGTTTCGCTGCCGCCGCCTGAGGAGAAAATTAGAAATGACCTTCGTCGTCACCGACAACTGCATCAAGTGCAAGTACACCGACTGCGTAGAAGTGTGTCCGGTGGACTGCTTTTACGAAGGCCCGAACTTCCTGGTCATCCACCCGGATGAGTGCATCGACTGCGCCCTGTGTGAACCGGAATGCCCGGCCGTCGCGATTTTCTCCGAGGACGAAGTCCCGGCAGAGATGCAGGAATTCATTCAGCTGAACGTCGAGCTGGCGGAAATCTGGCCGAACATCACCGAACGCAAAGACCCGATGCCGGATGCAGCGGAGTGGGATGGTAAAAAAGGCAAGATTGCAGACCTCGAACGCTGATAGCGTCGTCGCGTCGCCCCACCCCAAAAGGCCCCTTGCGGGCCTTTTTGCGTTTCTGGGTGAGCCGTTGCTTTTCTACAGGCAAAAAAAAGGGGCGGTTTGACCCGCCCACATTTTTTCCCTAGTCCCTGTATTCCTTTTCATCATCCTGATGAATCGCATCCTGCGACGTTCCTTTAAACCATCGTTCCTTGATGGCCGTGCCAATCCGTGGACACGGGGCTGATGTTAGAGAGTTCCAAAGGAAGTTCAACGGGATGCGTCCAGCCAATGCGCCAACGACCACCACCAAAACTCGATAAATAATTCTTATATTTCAAACAATTAGAAAAATCTCTCGACGATTCGAGGCGCCCGTGCAGGGCAAAAAAACCAAACACTTACGAAAAAGTAAGCGAATGCTTACACCCGCAATTGCGTAAAAGCGCGAGCGCGCCTCATTGACTATCTTGTAGGCAAGAAAAAGCCCCGACAGTGTCGAGGCTTCTTTCCCTGCAACCTGCTCAGTCTTCGCTGACGGTAATCGTCGGCATTGCTGGCGCGGCGGCCTCCTGCAAGACAATCCTTGCGCCCACATGGCGCGCCAGCTCTTGATAGATCATGGCGATCTGGCTGTCCGGCTCAGCCATCACGGTAGGCTTGCCACCATCGGCTTGCTCACGAATCAGCATCGACAGGGGCAACGAGGCCAGCAATTCGACGCCGTACTGGGTCGCAAGCTTCTCGCCTCCGCCTTCACCAAACAGGTGCTCGGCATGCCCGCAGTTGGAACAGATGTGCACCGCCATGTTTTCCACGACACCGAGTACCGGGATGTTGACCTTGCGGAACATCTCCACACCTTTCTTCGCGTCGAGCAGCGCCAGGTCCTGGGGCGTGGTCACGATCACCGAGCCGGCCACCGGGACCTTCTGCGCCAGGGTCAGCTGGATGTCACCGGTACCCGGCGGCATGTCGATCACCAGGTAATCCAGGTCGCCCCAGGCGGTCTGGGTGACCAATTGCAGCAGCGCACCGGACACCATCGGCCCGCGCCAGACCATCGGCGTGTTGTCATCGGTGAGAAAAGCCATGGACATCACTTCCACGCCCAAGGACTCGATAGGCACAAACCACTTCTGGTCCTTCACTTTGGGGCGCGTACCTTCGGCGATACCGAACATCACACCCTGGCTCGGGCCGTAGATATCCGCATCGAGAATGCCCACCCGCGCGCCTTCGCGGGCCAGGGCCAGGGCCAGGTTGGCCGCCGTGGTCGATTTACCCACGCCGCCCTTGCCGGAGGCCACCGCCACCACGTTCTTGACGTTGGCCAGCCCCGGAATTTGTGCCTGGGCCTTGTGCGGGGCAATCACGCACTGGATGTCGACCTTGGCGGAACCGACGCCGTCGAGGCCCTCGATGGCCATTTGCAACATCTGCGCCCAGCCGCTTTTGAACAGGCCGGCGGCATAGCCCAACTCCAGCTGGACCGACACCTGGTCGCCCTGAACCTCGATGGCCCGCACACAACCGGCACTGACCGGGTCCTGGTTCAAATAGGGGTCGGTGTACTGGCGAAGAACGGCTTCCACCGCTGCGCGATTGACGGCGCTCATGGGCTACTCCCGAAAAAGACTGACTGAAACAGGCGGCTATCCTAACCGTTCCCGTCGCCCAACGGCATGCGTTTCGAACGCCGGGATGATTTTGAAACAACGCCACGGGGTGAAATATATTTCCCGGCGCTTTATAGTGGCCGACCTCCGTTTCATCAAGTAGCCGAGCCCCATGTCCGAGCCACGCAAGATCCTCGTCACCAGCGCCCTGCCCTATGCCAATGGTTCCATCCATCTTGGCCATATGCTTGAGTACATCCAGACCGATATGTGGGTGCGCTTCCAGAAGCATCGCGGCAATCAATGCATTTATGTCTGCGCGGACGACGCCCACGGTTCGGCCATCATGTTGCGCGCCGAAAAAGAAGGGATCACGCCAGAACAACTGATCGCCAATGTGCAGGCTGAACACAGCGCCGACTTTGCCGAGTTCCTGGTGGATTTCGACAACTTCCACTCGACCCACTCCGAAGAAAACCGCGAGCTGTCGAGCCAGATCTACCTGCGGCTCAAGGATGCCGGGCACATCGACCAGCGTTCGGTCACCCAGTATTTCGACCCGGAAAAGAAAATGTTCCTGGCCGACCGCTTCATCAAGGGCACCTGCCCTAAATGCGGCTCCGAAGACCAATACGGCGACAACTGTGAGAAATGCGGTGCCACCTACGCACCCACCGACCTGAAAGATCCGAAGTCGGCCATCTCCGGCGCCACCCCGGTACTGAAGGACTCCCAGCACTTCTTCTTCAAGCTCCCGGATTTCCAGCAGATGCTGCAAGCCTGGACCCGCAGCGGCACCCTGCAGGACGCCGTGGCCAACAAACTGTCCGAGTGGCTCGACAGCGGCCTGCAACAGTGGGACATCTCCCGCGATGCGCCGTACTTCGGTTTCGAGATCCCGGGCGAACCTGGCAAGTACTTCTATGTATGGCTGGATGCGCCGATCGGCTACATGGCCAGCTTCAAGAACCTGTGCGACCGCACCCCGGCGCTGGACTTCGACGCGTTCTGGGGCAAGGACTCCACCGCCGAGCTGTATCACTTCATCGGCAAGGACATCGTCAACTTCCACGCACTGTTCTGGCCGGCGATGCTTGAAGGTTCGGGCTACCGCAAGCCGACCGGCATTGCCGTACACGGCTACCTGACGGTCAACGGCCAGAAGATGTCCAAGTCCCGTGGCACCTTCATCAAGGCGCGCACGTACTTGGACCATCTGTCGCCGGAATATCTGCGTTATTACTACGCCTCCAAGCTGGGCCGTGGCGTCGACGACCTGGACCTGAACCTGGAAGACTTCGTACAGAAGGTCAACTCGGACCTGGTCGGCAAGGTGGTCAACATCGCCAGCCGTTGCGCCGGCTTTATCCACAAGGGCAACGCCGGCCTGCTGGTCGCCGAAAACGCCGCGCCGGAGCTGACCGAAGCCTTCACGGCCGCTGCGCCAAGCATCGCCGACGCCTATGAAGCCCGCGACTTTGCCCGCGCCATGCGCGAAATCATGGGCCTGGCCGACCGAGCCAACGCCTGGATCGCCGACAAGGCACCGTGGTCGCTGAACAAGCAGGAAGGCAAGCAGGCTGAAGTGCAGGCGATCTGCGCCACGGGCGTCAACCTGTTCCGCCAATTGGTGATCTTCCTCAAGCCGGTACTGCCACTGCTGGCCGCCGACGCCGAAGCGTTCCTGAACGTCGCGCCGTTGACCTGGAACGATCACGCCACCTTGCTCGGCAACCATCAGTTGAATGAGTTCAAGCCACTGATGACCCGCATCGACCCGGCCAAAGTCCAGGCCATGACCGACGCTTCGAAAGAAGACCTGACTGCCAGCCAGACCGACACCGGCGAGTCCGCTACGACCGGCAATGGAGAGCTGGCCAAGGACCCGATTTCTCCGGAAATCGAGTTTGACGCCTTTGCGGCCGTGGACCTGCGTGTTGCACTGATCGTCAAGGCCGAAGCAGTAGAGGGTGCCGACAAGCTGCTGCGCCTGACCTTGGACATTGGTGACGAGCGACGCAATGTCTTCTCCGGGATCAAGAGCGCGTATCCGGACCCGTCCAAACTCGACGGGCGCCTGACCATGATGATCGCCAACCTCAAGCCACGGAAGATGAAGTTCGGCATTTCCGAAGGCATGGTGATGGCGGCAGGCCCTGGCGGCGAAGAAATCTACCTGCTCAGCCCGGACAGCGGCGCAAAGCCGGGCCAACGCATCAAATAACCGGCTGTGTAGTGAGCGGGCTTGCCCGCGCTGGGTGGCGCAGCCGCCCCAATAAGGACGCCGCAGTAGTTTCAGAAACACCAAGACGCCTGGATTTGGGGCGGCTGCGCCACCCAGCGCGGGGCAAGCCCGCTCACTACAAGCCCTGTTTGTTCAACTGGCATGCCAATGGTCACGAACCTGATTCAACGTATCGACGCGCTGCTGCCGCAGACCCAATGCGGCAAATGCGGGCATCCGGGCTGCAAGCCTTATGCTGAGGGTATCGCCCTTGGTGAGGCGATCAACAAGTGCCCTCCCGGTGGGGAGGAAACCATCGCCGGCCTGGCGCAATTGCTGAAAGTGCCGATTCTGGCGCTGGATACCAGCCGAGGAGAAGCCCCGGCCCAAGTCGCCTACATCCGAGAAGCCGAATGCATCGGTTGCACCAAGTGCATCCAGGCCTGCCCGGTGGACGCGATTGTCGGAGCCGCCAAGTTGATGCATACCGTTATCATCGATGAGTGCACAGGTTGCGACCTTTGTGTCGCGCCCTGCCCGGTCGATTGCATTGAGATGCGCCCAGCGACCTCTGTGTTGCCGATTGTGGGTGGCCTGGCAGCTAATGACCACCAGCACCATGAACGCGGCCTCAAGCGCGACCGGGCACGACGGCGCTTCGAGCAGCGTAATGCCCGCCTGCAACGCGAAGAAGCGCGCAAGCTCGACGAACGCCTGGCACGGGCCAAGCGCTCGGCGCCGGTTATGCCCATGCCGACCGATTCAGCCCAGGACGCTGCGGTCAAAAAAGCCAAAATCACGGTCGCAATGAGTCGCGCTCAGTTGCACAAATCCTTGAAAGCTTTTGGTCACCCACCGGCCTTTGAGCAACAGTCGCAACTGATCGTGCTGCAACAGCAGTTCGAAGCGGCGGAGCAGGCCCTCGCGGCCCTGGAGGTCCCCAGCCCGACAGCGCTGCCGAGTCAAAAAGACCCAGCGCTCAAGCGCGCAAAAATCCAACTGGCAATGCGTCGCGCCGAACTGAAAAAAGCCCAGGACCTGAACGCTGACCAACAGCAATTGGCAACCTTGAGCGCAGCGCTGGTCAGCGCCGAGCAAGCCTTGCATGACGCTGAGAATGACAGCGAGCAACCCAGGCCCGACTTGCAGCGCGTAGAAAAACGCCCCATCGACGCAGAACTGCGCCAGTTGAAAACCGCCTTGGCCTATGCCCGGGCCGAGGTCAGCAAGTTACAACGCCAACCTGGCTGCAGCGCGACTGAGCTGGACGCCGCACAGCACAAGCTGGACGAGGCACAGCGCCAAGTGAACGCGCGTACCGGCGCGTAAGCCGCGACAGACGCTGCCGGGTGTGCGGATGATGGTTTATCCTGCACGACCCGGCCCCCCACCTTTGAACACTATGCTGCCCGCTTGCAAGGAAACGCCCGCCCCATGAACGCTGCCAAACGCCTGGAAATTTTCCGCAGGTTTCACGAAGACAATCCCGAACCCAAAACCGAGCTGGCCTACTCGTCGCCGTTCGAGTTGTTGATTGCGGTGATCCTTTCGGCTCAGTCCACAGACGTTGGCGTCAACAAGGCCACGGCCAAACTGTATCCGGTGGCCAATACACCGGAGGCCATTTACGCCTTGGGCGTGGACGGTTTGTCGGAATACATCAAGACCATCGGCTTGTACAACAGCAAGGCCAAGAACGTCATTGAGACCTGCCGCCTGCTGATTGAACTGCATGGCAGTGAAGTGCCGCAAACCCGTGAAGCGCTGGAAGCGCTCCCCGGTGTGGGCCGAAAAACCGCTAACGTCGTACTCAATACGGCATTCCGGCAACTGACCATGGCGGTGGACACGCATATCTTCCGCGTCAGCAACCGTACCGGGATTGCTCGCGGCAAAAACGTGGTGGAGGTGGAAAAACAATTGATGAAGTTCGTGCCCAAGCCGTATTTGCTCGATTCCCACCACTGGCTGATCCTGCACGGGCGATATGTCTGCCAGGCCCGCAAACCACGCTGCGGGAGCTGCCGCATCGAAGACCTGTGCGAATACAAGGACAAGACGTCCGACGATTGAGTGATCATTAGTTTTTGCAATCAATCGATTGAAAAAATCTTTTTTACCCGATCATGGATTATCGTTATAAGGAGCGCCAACGGCAGTCTTAGCCTGGAGTTAACCTTATGAGCACTGGCAAAGAACAACTGGATGTAGAAGACGACCTCATTGCAGAGGCGGATGACGAAGGAGATGCCCCTGTTGTAGAGGTGGCCAAGACCAATTTGAGCAAACGCCGCACTATCGACAATCTTCTGGAAGAGCGACGCTTGCAAAAACAGCTGGCCGATTACGACTTCGATCTCTGATCGACTCGTGAACGACCGGAAGCCTCCCTGACGGAGGCTTTTTTGCCGGTATACGAATGCCGGAGCGGTGGAATGTCTTAACTCATACCAGCCCGTTGCGCTGGGCCAGTTCAATCAGGTCGACGAGGGAGCGGGCATTGAGCTTGAGTAGCAAACGGGTCTTATAGGTGCTGACGGTCTTGTTGCTCAGGAACATACCGTCGGCAATCTCCTTGTTGGTCTTGCCCCGGGCCAGTTGCTGCAGCACCATCATCTCTCGCCCCGACAAGCGCTCGACCATGTCAGCTTCACTGGCGTTGCCCATGGTGGAGCGCACCGAATTAAGCGCCTGGTTCGGAAAATAGCTGTAGCCGGAGAGCACCGCCTTGATGGCACTCAACAACTCGGTCAGGTCCTGCTGCTTGCACACATAACCGGCCGCCCCAGCCTGCATGCAGCGCATGGAAAAATGCCCCGGGGCCTGGGATGTCAGTACCAACACCTTGAACGGTGCAGGTTGTTTGGTTGAAGCCAGCCGGCAGATGACTTCCAGCCCATCGAGCTTGGGAATTCCGATGTCCAGTATGACAATGTCCGGCGTATGTTCCCGTGCAAGTTGCAAGGCATCGACACCGTTATCAGTCTCGGCAACGACCTCATAACCATGACGTTCCATCAGCATGCGCACAGCAAGACGAATGACGGGATGATCATCCACGATCAGCACTTTATTCATGAGAAAGTCCAATTTCGCTGTTCGAATTATTTAGAGCAAGCACAATAGCCTAGTCGTTTCATAGTTGGCATAGCGTTACCCCCCGAGCAACAGCAAGCAGAGACCCAACCCACAACGATATAAGAATTAACCTACAAAAAACCAACAACTCGGATGTGTCGAGTTTTATAAGACCTTTCAGACCTTTCCGGGCTTTTACATATTTTGAGTGAAATCTCCAGCGGGTATGGGGCATGCGGTAAACGTGGCGTACGCACCTTTCAGCAAATGCCCCTTGCCTCTTGCCTGCACACGGGAAAGCCGGCATAAAAAAATCGACTGCTTTAGTTCCATTTAACATATTTTCTTACACCCAAAATTCCTACAGACGTTTCAGCGCCAAATGGCTTCGCTGTACTTTTGTGAGTGAATTTCCTGTAAGGCTAGTTCCTGTTCAGGTGTAAAAAATTCATTCCCCCTACAAAATTCAATTATCCCTGGAGCAAATCAAACGAAATAAAAAGCGCCAACTACAAAACTATCAACAGGCGTTTATAACTTTAAACACTTCACTCCGGTTAAAAATAACAGGCAAAAAAAATGGCCCCTTGAACAAGGGGCCATTTTCACTGCGGGCGAATCACTCAGAACAACGAGCGACCTTTGTTGGCCGCGATGCGCATGCGCAATGCGTTCAACTTGATAAAGCCTGCCGCGTCCGCCTGGTTGTAGGCGCCGCCATCTTCTTCGAAAGTGGCGATGTTCGCGTCGAACAACGACTCATCGGACTTGCGACCGGTGACGATCACATTGCCCTTGTACAGCTTCAGGCGCACAACGCCGTTCACGTGGACCTGGGAAGCGTCGATCATCTGTTGCAGCATCAGACGCTCAGGGCTCCACCAATAGCCGGTGTAGATCAGGCTGGCGTACTTGGGCATCAACTCATCTTTGAGGTGTGCCACTTCACGGTCCAGGGTGATGGACTCGATGGCACGGTGAGCGCGCAGCATGATGGTGCCGCCTGGGGTTTCGTAGCAGCCGCGGGACTTCATGCCCACGTAACGGTTCTCAACGATGTCGAGACGACCGATACCGTGCTCACCGCCGATACGGTTCAGGGTCGCCAGTACGGTGGCCGGGGTCATTTCGACGCCGTCCAGCGCGACGATGTCGCCGTTGCGGTAAGTCAGTTCCAGGTACTGCGGTTTGTCGGGTGCGTTCTCCGGGGAGACGGTCCAACGCCACATGTCTTCCTCGTGCTCGGTCCAGGTGTCTTCCAACACGCCGCCTTCATAGGAGATGTGCAGCAGGTTGGCGTCCATCGAGTACGGGGATTTCTTCTTGCCGTGACGCTCGATCGGGATTGCGTGCTTTTCAGCGTAATCCATCAGCTTTTCACGGGACAGCAGGTCCCATTCGCGCCAAGGTGCAATCACTTTTACGCCGGGCTTGAGCGCATAGGCGCCCAGTTCAAAACGGACCTGGTCGTTGCCCTTGCCGGTGGCGCCATGGGAAATGGCGTCGGCGCCGGTTTCATTGGCGATTTCGATCAGACGCTTGGCGATGAGCGGACGCGCGATCGAAGTACCCAGCAGGTACTCGCCTTCGTAGACGGTGTTGGCGCGAAACATCGGGAAGACGAAATCGCGGACGAATTCTTCGCGCAGGTCGTCAATGTAGATCTCTTTCACGCCCATGGCTTGCGCCTTGGCACGTGCAGGTTCGACCTCTTCGCCCTGACCCAGGTCAGCGGTGAAGGTCACCACTTCACAGTTATAAGTATCCTGCAGCCACTTGAGGATCACCGAAGTGTCCAGGCCGCCGGAATACGCGAGAACGACCTTGTTTACGTCGGCCATGCCATCACTCCACGGGGTTGTACGGAAAGGCGTCGATTCTACCGACCAAAACCGTGAATTTACAGAGGCGCGACAGCAAATGAAGATAAAGCGACAGATTATGTCGAGCGGGCGACCGATGGTCGCACCTTATGAGCGCGCTTTATGAAATATGCGCGGGGTTGCTTGGGGCTGCGGTCGAAGGCGCCGGTTTCTCGGGCGCCGCGACCCGTTCAAGCTGGATATTCACGCGACGGTTGCGCGCACGGTTGGCCGCATTGGTGTTGGGCGCCAGTGGGTAGCTTTCGCCGTGGAAACGCAGAGTGATTTGCGATTCTGGAATACCGTTGGCCTTGAAGTAGTCCATCACCGCCAGCGCACGACGCCGCGACACATCGCGGTTGGTCAGGCGGTTACCACTGTTATCGGAATGGCCGTTCAACTCGATATGATTGACCGTGGGATCGGCTTTCATGAACGCAAGAATCACCGACAGCTTTTTCTTGGCCGCCGCATCCAGCTCGATACCACCGCCAGGGAACCCGACCTCGGTCTGCTTGACCTGATCGTAATTCATCGGCAGCAACTTTGCGGTGCACAACTGATAATCGTTGTAGGCCTTGCTGAACTTCACCGGCAGCAGGCGAATTTCCGAATAGCCGCCTTCACGCGCGTAATGCCGCACGGTTGGGCTACGCCCTTCCAGTAAACCACTGAACAGACGACCGGCTTGGGCCTGGGAGCTATTGAACAACACGTCGCCGCTGCCGACCCGCACGGCACCCAGGTTGATGTCACCGCGGCCGGGTTGCCAGGGAGCAGCGGCGGCCAACAAGGTGGCTGAACCGGCACCCAGCGACCCGTTAAAGGCTTTCAGACGAAACGTCGCCTGCTCGCCGGCCCGGCGCACGAACTCACCAGAGCCGAAATCGGTGATCGGCTGGGTCAGACGGCACTCGAACTGATCGCCCTCCACCTTCCACTCAATATTCTCCAGGCGTGTCTGGAACGTGAGGGCCATCACAGGCAGGCTGGCGAACGCACTGAGCAGGGCTAGATAATGCTGGCGCACGGGAGGCTCCACTGGTTTCTACAACACTTCAAAGCGTCATACATCGTTAAGGCATACCCGGGGATATCGGTCGCATCCTGCAAAACTTGATAGCGAGTGCCTGCAAGAGTCTTTTCCGGTAGCATTCCCACCAGATTGACCCGCCTGGAATCCCCAATGTCCGACCGCCTGACCCTGCTGCGTCCCGACGACTGGCATATTCATCTTCGCGATGGTGCTGCGTTACCCCAAACTGTGGCCGATGTCGCGCGCACGTTCGGCCGCGCCATCATCATGCCTAACCTGGTACCGCCGGTCCGTAATGCCGCCGAAGCCGATGCCTATCGCCAGCGTATCCTCGCTGCACGGCCGGCCGGCAGCCGCTTCGAACCGCTGATGGTGCTCTACCTGACCGACCGCACCCAACCTGACGAGATCCGCCAGGCCAAAGCCAGCGGTTTCGTGCATGCCGCCAAGTTGTATCCGGCGGGCGCGACCACCAATTCCGATTCCGGCGTGACCAGTATCGACAAGATCCTGCCGGCCATCGAAGCCATGGCCGAAGTCGGCATGCCGTTGCTGATCCACGGTGAAGTCACCCGTGGCGATGTCGACGTATTCGATCGTGAAAAGATTTTCATCGACGAGCATATGCGCCGGGTGGTCGAGCTGTTCCCGACCCTCAAGGTCGTGTTCGAACACATCACCACAGCCGACGCCGTGCAGTTCGTCACCGAGGCTTCGGCCAACGTCGGCGCTACCATCACCGCCCACCACCTGCTCTACAACCGCAACCACATGCTGGTAGGCGGGATTCGGCCGCACTTCTATTGCCTGCCGATCCTCAAGCGCAACACCCACCAGGTGGCCTTGCTGGATGCGGCGACCAGCGGCAACCCGAAGTTCTTCCTCGGCACCGACTCCGCCCCCCACGCCCAGCACGCCAAGGAAGCCGCGTGCGGTTGTGCCGGCTGCTATACCGCGTATGCGGCGATCGAGTTGTATGCCGAAGCGTTCGAACAGCGTAATGCCCTGGACAAGCTCGAAGGCTTCGCCAGCCTCAATGGCCCGCGTTTCTACGGCCTGCCGGCGAATACCGACCGTATTACCCTGGTCCGTGAAGACTGGACCGCCCCTGCCAGCCTGCCGTTCGGCGAGCTGACTGTCATCCCGCTGCGCGCCGGTGAAACACTGCGCTGGCGCCTGCTGGAGGAAAACACGTGAGTGAAGACCATTTCGACGACGAACACGAGCACAGTGGCGGCGGCTCCCGTCACCCGATGGCCGAGCGGTTTCGCGGCTATCTGCCGGTTGTCATCGACGTAGAAACCGGTGGTTTCAATTGCGCCACCGACGCGCTGCTGGAAATTGCCGCCACCACCATCGGCATGGATGAACAGGGTTTCGTGTACCCGGAGCACACCCACTTCTTCCGTGTCGAGCCGTTCGAAGGCGCCAACATCGAAGCGGCAGCCCTGGAATTTACCGGCATCAAGCTGGACCACCCGCTGCGCATGGCTGTAAGTGAAGAAGCGGCACTGACCGATATCTTCCGTGGCGTACGCAAGGCGCTGAAGGCCAATGGCTGCAAGCGTGCAATCCTGGTGGGGCACAACAGCAGCTTCGACCTGGGCTTCCTGAACGCCGCCGTGGCGCGGCTGGACATGAAGCGCAATCCGTTCCATCCGTTCTCCAGCTTCGACACGGCAACGCTCGCCGGCCTGGCTTACGGCCAGACGGTATTGGCCAAGGCGTGCCAGGCAGCCGGTATCGACTTTGACGGTCGCGAGGCCCACTCGGCACGCTACGACACCGAGAAGACCGCCGAGCTGTTCTGCGGCATCGTCAACCGTTGGAAAGACATGGGCGGCTGGGAAGACTTCAACGACTGAAGTCATACCCCGCACATAAAAAAACCGGCCTTCTCAGGCCGGTTTTTTTGTACCGAGATTCTGGCTTACAGCTTGCCAGCGTTCTCGGTCAGGTAAGCCGCAACGCCTTCTGGCGAAGCGTTCATGCCTTTGTCGCCTTTTTTCCAGTTGGCAGGGCAAACTTCGCCGTGCTCTTCGTGGAATTGCAAAGCGTCAACCAGACGGATCAGCTCTTCCATGTTACGGCCCAGCGGCAGGTCGTTGATGATCTGCGAACGTACGACGCCCTTGTCATCGATCAGGAATGCGCCACGGAAAGCCACGCCGCCTTCGGACTCAACGTCGTAGGCTTTGGCAATCTCGTGCTTCATGTCGGCAGCCATGGTGTATTTGACTTTGCCGATACCGCCATCATTGATGGCAGTGTTGCGCCAAGCGTTGTGGGTGAAATGGGAGTCGATGGAAACGGCTACCACTTCAACGTTGCGCGCCTTGAAATCGTCCATGCGGTGGTCCAGAGCAATCAGCTCCGAAGGGCAGACGAAGGTAAAGTCCAGCGGGTAGAAGAACACCAGGCCGTATTTGCCTTTGATGGCTTCAGACAGTTTGAAGCTGTCTACGATTTCGCCGTTGCCGAGGACGGCAGGTACGTCGAAATCCGGGGCTTGTTTACCGACGAGTACGCTCATGGGGTATCTCCTGATGTGGGGTGACGATTGAAGTAAAAGGACCGGTCGTGAGTCTGCCGCATTCCGACGACAGCCCTGTGACGCAGTCACGCTTCGTGAAGACCGACCATCATACACTGAAAAAACCGTTCGTCAGTGCGGGCGCAGTGCCAGTAACGGACCCTAAGATTCTACTTTGACAATCATTCTCGTTAACATTAAGATCCACCGCACTTAAGCCTCAAACCTGCGACGGTTCTCCCTTATGTATGTCTGCCTCTGCACTGGCGTCACCGACGGACAAATCCGCGAAGCAATCTACGAAGGTTGCTGCAGCTACAAGGAAGTACGCGAAACCACCGGCGTTGCCAGCCAGTGCGGAAAATGTGCGTGCCTGGCCAAGCAGGTGGTACGGGAAACCCTGACGCAGTTGCAGACAGCCCAGGGCGCGCTCCCCTATTCAGCAGAAT
This sequence comes from Pseudomonas palleroniana, assembly GCF_022836895.1. NCBI lineage: Bacteria > Pseudomonadati > Pseudomonadota > Gammaproteobacteria > Pseudomonadales > Pseudomonadaceae > Pseudomonas > Pseudomonas palleroniana. The sequence goes on from NZ_CP092411.1 coordinate 5,407,162, forward strand.
TTACACACGCTTGAATCAGCATATTTTGAAGAACCGGACTTAGTGTCCGGTTTTTTTATGCCCGTAATTCAATTAGTTAGCGCCAAGACGCGGAACACAAACATTCTTATTCCTATTAATTTTCATTTATTATTCAATAACTTAGGTTTGACACCCTGTAATTGGCCGCTCAAACTCCGCCCTATACACAGCAATTACAGGGCAGGACCCCAGTCATGAAAGGCGACATCTCAGTCATCCAGCAACTCAATAAAATCCTTGCCAATGAACTGGTCGCGATCAATCAGTACTTCCTGCATGCACGCATGTATGACGATTGGGGCCTGGAAAAGCTGGGCAAGCGTGAATACAAGGAATCCATCAAGGCCATGAAGGATGCGGACGCCCTGATCAAGCGCATCCTGTTCCTGGAAGGCCTGCCGAACGTGCAGGACCTGGGCAAGCTGAACATCGGCGAACACACCCAGGAAATGATCCGCAGCGACCTGAAGTTCGAACACAAGAGCCACAGCGACCTCAAGGCTGCCATTGCACATTGTGAAAGCAAGGGCGACTTCGGCAGCCGCGAACTGCTGGAAGACATCCTGGAAGATCAGGAAGAGCATATCGACTGGCTGGAAACCCAACTGGGCCTGATCGACAAAGTCAGCCTGGAAAACTACCTGCAATCGCAGATGGGCGAATAAGCCCTTCGTACGCAGGTACAAAAAAGCCCCGCTCTCTCACGAGAAGCGGGGCTTTTTATTGCAGGACTTTCTACATGAGCATCAAGCGTCAGTCTTGGCTGCTGCGTTTGCCGCTGCATCTTTGATCAGCGTTTGCAACGAACCATCAGCCGCCATCTCAACGATGATGTCACTGCCGCCGACCAGCTCACCGGCTACCCACAGTTGCGGGAACGTCGGCCAGTTGGCGTATTTCGGCAGGTTGGCGCGGATCTCAGGGTTTTGCAGGATATCCACGTAAGCGAATTTCTCGCCACACGCCATGATGGCCTGGGAAGCCTTCGCGGAGAAACCGCACTGAGGAGCGTTTGGCGCGCCCTTCATGTAAAGCAGAATGGTGTTGTTGGCAATCTGCTCTTTGATCGTTTCGATGATATCCATGGAACACCTCTGCAGGAACTTCGCGACTCACTGGTCGGCACGGTGACGCATTGTAACGCAAAATTCCAGCGTGGTGCTCAGGCAGCTTAAGCCGCCGCCACCCGCACGGGCACCCCGTTCAGCGCGGCGTTCCCGGATAACTCATCCAACTGCCGTTCATCGGTCAAGTCATTCGCACTGGCCCCTGGCTGCCCGCTGGCGATGGTCATCTGTACCCCGGGGCGGCCATGGCCCCAACCGTGGGGCAGGCTGACCACCCCGGGCATCATGTCCAGGCTGGCGAGCACCTCCACTTCGACCATGCCGATACGCGAGCTGACGCGTACCCGCTGACCATCACTCAACTGGCGCCGGGCAAGGTCGTCGGGATGCATCAGCAACTGGTGGCGAGGCTTGCCTTTCACCAGGCGGTGATAGTTATGCATCCAGGAATTATTGCTGCGTACGTGCCGGCGACCGATCAGCAGCAGCTCATCGGCCATGGGTACCGGCTGTGCCGCGAAACGCGCCAGATCCGCCAGGATCACGGCGGGCGCCGCCTGCACCTGGCCATTCGCGGTTTTCAGGCGCGCCGCAAGATTGGGCTTGAGCGGTCCCAAGTCCACGCCATGGGGATGATCGACCAACATCGCCACCGACAATTTGTGGCTGGAGGCATCGCCGTACACGCCGGCACGCAACCCGAAATCAATCATTCGCGCGGGCTCCATGGTCGGCTTGAGCGCCACACCGGTCCGCGTGGCAAAGGCCTTGGCCAGGCCGACAAAGATCTCCCAATCATGCAAGGCGCCTTCAGGCTTGGGCAGGATCGCGCGATTGAAACGGGTGACGTTACGCACGGCGAACATATTGAAGGTGGTGTCGTAGTGGTCGTTCTCCAGCGCCGAGGTGGACGGCAGGATCAGGTCGGCATAGCGCGTGGTTTCGTTGATGTAGAGGTCGATGCTGAGCATGAACTCAAGGCCATCCAGCGCTTGCTCCAGCTGGCGGCCGTTGGGCGTCGACAGTACCGGATTGCCTGCCACCGTCACCAGCGCACGGATCTGCCCTTCGCCTTCGGTCAGCATTTCTTCGGCCAATGCCGACACGGGCAACTCACCACCGTACTCCGGACGCCCGGAAACCCGACTCTGCCAACGATTGAAATGCCCGCCGGCGGTGGACGCCACCAGGTCCACCGCCGGCGTGGTGCACAGCGCACCGCCGACACGGTCCAGATTGCCGGTCACCAGGTTGATCAGTTGCACCAGCCAATGGCACAGCGTGCCGAAGGCCTGGGTAGAGACGCCCATTCGCCCATAGCACACGGCCCTGTCGGCGGCGGCAAAGTCCCGCGCCAACTGGCGAATCTGCTCGGCCGGCACTGCACATTGACGGCTCATGGCGTCGGCGCTGAACCCGGCGATCGCGCGCCTCACCTCCTCAAGCCCCTCAACCGGCAAATGACTGGCGCGGGTCAGGTTCTCGCTGAACAGCGTGTTGAGCACTCCGAACAACAGCGCTGCATCCCCTCCCGGGCGCACGAACAGGTGTTGATCAGCTATCGCTGCCGTCTCGCTGCGCCGTGGGTCGACCACCACCACTTTGCCGCCACGCGCCTGGATGGCTTTCAGGCGCTTCTCTACATCCGGCACGGTCATGATGCTGCCGTTGGACGCCAGCGGGTTGCCGCCGAGGATCAGCATGAAGTCGGTGTGGTCGATATCCGGGATCGGCAACAGCAGGCCGTGGCCGTACATGAGGTGGCTGGTGAGATGGTGGGGCAACTGGTCCACCGAGGTCGCCGAGAACCGATTGCGCGTCTTGAGCAAGCCAAGGAAGTAGTTGCTGTGGGTCATCAGCCCGTAGTTGTGCACGCTGGGGTTGCCCTGATACACCGCCACTGCGTTCTGCCCATGCCGGGCCTGGATGCCGGCCAGCCGCTCGGCGACCTGTGTGAATGCCTCCTCCCACGAGATCGGCTGCCACTCGCTGCCCACCCTCAGCATCGGTTGGCGCAGACGGTCGGGATCATTCTGGATATCTTGCAGCGCCACGGCCTTGGGGCAGATATGCCCGCGGCTGAACGTGTCCTGCGGGTCACCCTTGATCGAGGTGATCGCCAGGTGGCCGTCGTCGGCCAGGGTGGTTTCCAGGGTCAGCCCGCAGATGGCTTCACACAGATGGCAGGCTCGGTGGTGGAGAGTCTTGGTCATGGCCAGTCTCTTTATAAGGGCTTTGGCCAGACTATGGACCCAGCCCCCCAGCGCCGCCAGCACCGTTCGCCGTGTGAATCGACGGCTATCAGGCCAAGCCATAGGGGTAAGCATGAGCAAATGTTACAAGCTGCGCATGCCCCCTCTGAAACCGACACAGCCTGGCCTGGGCCCGCCCTCGCGCATTGCAAAAGGCTGCAACGCCAGTGTACAAAGGCTCTACTGCTGTGAAGAATCAGGCTTCAAAAGCGCCTTCGCGCCCTTCTTGAACACCCATAAAACCGTAGCCCTATTGGTAAGACGCGACATTTAATGTCAATATCGCGCCTTCCCCTATTTCGTCGCCCCGTGCGGCTTTCGCCGCAGGTCTCGCCCGTTGTCACAATAAACAAGGCTTTGAGTATCTGCGGTCTGTTGCAAAAAGGTAGTTAATGATGAGCGCAAGGCACTTTCTCTCCCTGATGGATTGCACGCCCGAAGAGCTGGTCAGCGTGATCCGTCGAGGCATTGAGCTTAAAGACCTGCGTAACCGCGGCGTACTGTTTGAGCCCTTGAAAAACCGCGTACTCGGGATGATTTTCGAAAAGTCCTCGACGCGCACCCGCTTGTCCTTCGAAGCCGGCATGATCCAACTGGGCGGCCAGGCGATCTTCTTGTCGCCGCGTGATACCCAACTGGGACGGGGTGAGCCGATCAGCGACTGCGCCATCGTCATGTCGCGCATGCTCGATGCGGTGATGATCCGTACCTTCGCCCACAGCACTTTGACTGAATTTGCCGCCAACTCCCGTGTACCGGTGATCAATGGCCTGTCCGATGACCTGCATCCCTGCCAATTGCTGGCCGACATGCAAACCTTCCTTGAGCATCGCGGCGCGATCCAGGGCAAGACCGTGGCCTGGATCGGCGATGGCAACAACATGTGCAACAGCTATATAGAAGCGGCGATCCAGTTCGACTTCCAACTGCGCATTGCTTGCCCCGAAGGCTACGAGCCGGATGCGCGCTTCCTTGCGCAGGCGGGTGACCGCGTCACCATCGTGCGCAACCCGCGCGATGCGGTGATCGGTGCGCACCTGGTGAGTACCGACGTCTGGACCTCCATGGGCCAGGAAGAAGAAACTGCCAAGCGCCTGACCCTGTTCGCACCCTTCCAGGTCACCCGCGCCCTGCTCGACCTGGCTGCGCCGGACGTCCTGTTCATGCACTGCCTGCCGGCTCACCGTGGCGAAGAAATCAGCCTCGACTTACTCGACGACCCTCGCTCGGTCGCCTGGGACCAGGCCGAAAACCGTCTGCACGCGCAGAAAGCCCTGCTCGAATTCCTGGTTGAGCCGGCGTATCACCACGCATGAGTCATAGTCTTCTGCTGAACCTGCACAATCTGGCATGCGGCTATCAAGCTCAACGGGTGGTGCAGAACCTCAACCTGCACCTCAATGCAGGTGACATCGGTTGCTTGCTGGGCTCCTCGGGCTGCGGCAAAACCACCACCCTGCGTGCGATTGCCGGGTTTGAACCGGTGCACGAAGGTGAAATCCGCCTGGCCGGCGAAGTCATCTCCAGTGCAGGTTTCACCTTGGCACCCGAGAAGCGTCGCATCGGCATGGTGTTCCAGGACTACGCACTGTTTCCGCACCTGAGCGTGGCCGACAACATCGCCTTCGGCATTCGCAAACACCCGCAAAAAGATCGCGTGGTCGCCGAGCTGCTCGAACTGGTCAACCTGAAGAACCTGGGCCAGCGCTTTCCCCATGAGCTTTCCGGTGGCCAACAGCAACGGGTCGCCCTCGCCCGCGCCCTGGCGCCGGAGCCGCAGCTTTTGCTGCTCGACGAACCCTTCTCCAACCTCGACGGCGAACTGCGACGCAAGCTCAGCCATGAAGTGCGTGACATCCTCAAGGCACGCGGCACCAGTGCGATCCTGGTCACCCACGACCAGGAAGAAGCTTTCGCCGTCAGTGATCAGGTCGGGGTTTTCAAAGAGGGTCGCCTTGAACAGTGGGACACGCCCTACAACCTCTATCACCAGCCGCAGACACCTTATGTGGCCAGCTTCGTCGGCCAAGGCTATTTCATTCGCGGCCAGCTGAGTTCGCCGCAATCGGTCAGCACCGAACTGGGCGACTTGCGCGGTAAGCGTGCCTATACCTGGCCTACAGGTGGCGCAGTGGACGTATTGCTGCGCCCGGATGACATCGTTTATGCACCGGACAGCCCGTTGAAAGCGCGGATTGTCGGCAAAACCTTCCTCGGTGCCTCGACCTTGTACCGCTTGCAGTTGCCAACGGGCGCTCAATTGGAGTCGATCTTCCCCAGCCATGCCGATCACCGGGTCGGGGCAGATGTGGGCATTCGTGTTGCCGCTGAACATCTGGTGCTGTTCCAGGCGTCAGGCAGCGTTGCCGCGCAGGTCCCGCACGCCAACGCCGGCGTACGCCGCTACAACCCGGCGTAACGACCGGTCACGCCCTAATGCCAGTCAGTTAAAGGGTGGGATGTAGAACACATCGTCTGTAGTGAGCGGGCTTGCCCCGCGCTGGGTGGCGCAGCCGCCCCAACAAGGACGCCGTGGTGTTTCAGGAAGATCGCGGTGACTGAATTTGGGGCGGCTTTGCCACCCAGCGCGGGGCAAGCCCGCTCACTACAGAGTTTGGTTGCGGCAGGTTCTCTTAATTGACGAGCATTAGGTCATGCCCGGCCAATTTCGGCGAATTTGGCCTGGGTATGTTCAGCCAGTACGGCCGCCGGTAGCTCAACCTCCAAGCCCCTCCTCCCCGCACTGACAAAAATCGTCGCAAACGGTTGTGCCGTCACGTCGATGAACGTGCGCAGACGCTTTTTCTGGCCCAACGGGCTGATTCCGCCCAATAGGTAACCGGTAGCGCGTTGCGCCGACGCCGGGTCCGCCATCTCGACTTTTTTCACCCCTGCGGCGTGGGCCAGGGCTTTTAAATCCAGACTTCCGACGACCGGCACCACCGCCACCAGCAACTCACCTTTCTCACTGCTGGCCAGCAGCGTCTTGAATACCTGCGCCGGGTCGAGCGCCAATTTTTCCGCGGCCTCCAAGCCATACGACGCCGCCTTGGGGTCATGTTCATAACTGTGAATGCGATGTTCGGCGCGAACTTTTTTCAACAGGTCCAATGCGGGGGTCATGAGCGCTCCAGGCTGGGCAAACTGATGGCCAATTCTAGGCCAAGTCCATGCAAAACGCTCTAGTGCGCCCCTGAGATAACCCTTGTGCAACGCGCCTGGCATGATCATTCACCACACCAATAGTTCGAAAATGACCAATAGTTCACTTTCGACCTTTGACAGGCGTCATTCTTGTCTATATTTTTTCGTTTACGAATACTGCAGGAATACCACCCGCAGCACTCGAGCAGTAGACCGCGAGTCAGGATGGGGATCCTTTCCACGGTAAAAGTCGACGCTCGCCCATTGCGACGAGACAACAGACAACAACAAAAACAGAGGTTTTCCATGACAACTGCTCTTCAACAGCCTTCACTTTCGAGCCAATGCATGGCCGAGTTCCTGGGGACTGCGCTTCTGATCTTCTTCGGTACCGGTTGTGTGGCTGCGCTCAAGGTCGCGGGTGCCAGCTTCGGGTTATGGGAAATCAGCATTATCTGGGGGGTCGGCGTAAGTATGGCGATCTACCTGAGTGCCGGCATTTCCGGGGCTCACCTCAACCCGGCAGTCAGCATCGCCCTGTGCATCTTTGCCGATTTCGAAAAGCGCAAACTGCCCTTCTATATCCTGGCCCAGATCGCCGGTGCGTTTTGCGCCGCCGCGTTGGTCTATACGCTCTACAGCAACCTGTTTTTCGATTACGAACAAACCCACCATATGGTTCGCGGCTCCCAGGCCAGCCTGGAATTGGCGTCGGTGTTCTCCACCTACCCCCATGCGCTGCTGAGCACAGCCCAGGCGTTCCTGGTGGAGATGATCATCACCGCGATCCTGATGGGTGTGATCATGGCACTGACTGACGACAACAACGGTTTGCCACGCGGCCCGCTGGCACCTCTGCTGATCGGCCTGCTGATTGCGGTGATCGGTAGCGCCATGGGCCCGCTGACCGGTTTTGCGATGAACCCGGCACGTGACTTTGGCCCCAAGCTGATGACCTTTTTCGCCGGTTGGGGTGAAATGGCCTTCACCGGTGGTCGCGATATTCCTTACTTCCTGGTGCCGATTTTCGCTCCGATCGTCGGCGCATGCCTCGGCGCTGCTGCCTATCGCGGGTTGATTGCCCGTCACCTGCCGAGCGCCGCCCCCACTGTTTCTGAAACAACTGACACGGCTGTCAACGGCAAGACGCATATTTCCTGATAGCGCCGGCCTGGCGCCCACTGCCCTTTTTGCGGCCCAGGCTGGTTAATAACTTCCTTATTTTCGTCCAAGGCAATCGACATGACCGACATTCAGAACAAGAACTACATCATTGCCCTTGATCAGGGCACCACCAGTTCGCGGGCGATCATTTTCGATCGCGACGCCAACGTGGTGTGCACCGCCCAGCGTGAATTCGCTCAGCATTACCCACAGGCTGGCTGGGTCGAACATGACCCGATGGAAATCTTCGCCACCCAAAGCGCGGTGATGGTCGAGGCACTGGCCCAGGCTGGCCTGCACCATGATCAGGTGGCCGCCATCGGCATCACCAACCAGCGTGAAACCACTGTGGTGTGGGACAAAATCACCGGCCGCCCGATCTACAACGCGATCGTCTGGCAGTGCCGCCGCAGCACCGAGATCTGCCAGCAGCTCAAGCGAGATGGCCATGAGCAATACATCAGCGACGCCACGGGCCTGGTGACCGACCCGTATTTCTCCGGCACCAAGCTCAAGTGGATCCTCGACAACGTCGAAGGCAGCCGCGAGCGTGCCCGCGCCGGCGAGCTGCTGTTCGGCACCATCGACAGCTGGCTGATCTGGAAATTTACCGGCGGCAAGACCCACGTTACCGACTACACCAACGCCTCGCGCACCATGCTCTTCAACATCCACACCCTGGAGTGGGATGCGAAGATGCTGGAGATCCTGGACATCCCGCGGGAAATGCTGCCGGAAGTGAAATCTTCCTCGGAAATCTACGGCCGCACCAAAAGTGGCATTGCCATCGGCGGCATCGCCGGTGACCAGCAAGCCGCCCTGTTCGGCCAGATGTGCGTAGAAGCGGGTCAAGCCAAGAACACCTACGGCACCGGTTGTTTCCTGCTGATGAACACCGGCGACAAAGCCGTGAAGTCCAAGCACGGCATGCTCACCACCATCGCCTGCGGCCCGCGCGGCGAAGTGGCCTACGCCCTGGAAGGCGCGGTATTCAATGGTGGCTCCACCGTGCAATGGCTGCGCGATGAGCTGAAAATCATCAACGACGCCCACGACACCGAATACTTCGCCGGCAAGGTCAAGGACAGCAACGGCGTATACCTGGTACCGGCCTTCACCGGCCTGGGTGCTCCGTACTGGGACCCCTACGCACGCGGCGCACTGTTCGGCCTGACCCGTGGCGTACGCGTGGACCACATTATTCGTGCAGCCCTGGAGTCGATTGCCTACCAGACTCGCGACGTTCTCGACGCCATGCAACAGGACTCGGGCGAACGCCTCAAGGCCCTGCGCGTGGACGGCGGCGCAGTGGCCAACAACTTCCTGATGCAGTTCCAGGCCGATATCCTCGGCACTCAGGTCGAGCGCCCGCAAATGCGCGAAACCACAGCCCTCGGTGCGGCATACCTGGCAGGCCTGGCGTGCGGTTTCTGGGGCAGCCTGGACGAGTTGCGCGGTAAAGCGGTGATCGAGCGCGAATTCGAACCTCAGCTCGATGAGGCAGCCAAGGAGAAGTTGTACTCCGGCTGGCAAAAAGCGGTCAGCCGCACCCGCGACTGGGAGCCTCACGAAGGCGCTGAATAAGCCAGGTACCGAGCCCAAATCGGGTTGTAACTGGCGGGGAGCCGCTTGCTGCGTCATCATGGGCCACTTTTGTATGGCAGCCCAAAGGACGCCCCATGAATCTGCCTCCCCGCCAACAACAAATCCTCGAACTGGTCCGCGAACGCGGCTACGTCAGTATCGAGGAAATGGCGCAGCTGTTCGCTGTCACCCCGCAAACCATCCGCCGCGATATCAACCAACTGGCGGACGCCAATCTGCTGCGCCGCTACCACGGCGGCGCGGCCTATGACTCCAGTGTCGAGAACACCGCGTACGCCATGCGTGCCGACCAGATGCGCGATGAGAAACAGCGCATCGGTGAAGCCATCGCCGCGCAGATTCCCGACCATGCCTCATTGTTCATCAATATTGGCACCACCACCGAGTCCATAGCCCGCGCGCTGCTCAACCACAACCACCTGAAAATCATCACCAACAACCTCAACGTCGCCGCCATGCTCAGCACCAAGGACGATTTCGATGTGTTGCTGACCGGTGGCAATGTGCGCCGCGACGGCGGTGTCGTGGGCCAGGCGAGTGTCGACTTCATCAACCAGTTCAAGGTCGATTTTGCCCTGGTCGGCATCAGCGGCATCGACGAAGACGGCAGCCTGTTGGATTTCGACTATCAGGAAGTGCGGGTTTCGCAGGCGATCATCGCCAATGCGCGCCAAGTGATCCTGGCGGCGGACTCGAGCAAATTCGGGCGCAATGCCATGATTCGACTGGGGCCAATCAGCCTGGTGGATTGCCTGGTGACCGACCAGCAACCGGTACCGGCGTTGGTGCAGCTATTGAACCAGCACAAGGTTCGCCTGGAAGTCGTCTGAAGACTACAAATATCCTGTAGTGAGCGAGCTTGCCTCGCTCACTACAGGCTGCCTTCATGTTCACAAATTTTCCTTTCCCCGCCCTTCGATGAGTTTTTTCAATCGAAGTCGGGTGGCTGTGCGCGCGTTTATCAGCTACCATTTTCGCAAATGAACATTAATGTTCGAATTCAAAGACGAAAAGATCGCGAGGCCAGCCGATGACTCCTTCCACCTTGCCTGCTCCACCGCTTGCCGAAGTCTATGACGTTGCCGTAATCGGTGGCGGGATCAATGGCGTCGGCATTGCAGCAGACGCAGCCGGGCGCGGGTTGTCGGTATTCCTTTGCGAAAAGGACGACCTCGCCAGCCACACATCGTCTGCCAGCAGCAAGCTGATTCACGGCGGCCTGCGCTACCTGGAACATTACGAGTTCCGCCTGGTGCGTGAAGCCCTGGCTGAACGTGAAGTGCTGTTGGCCAAGGCGCCGCACATCGTCAAGCCCATGCGTTTCGTGTTGCCGCACCGCCCGCACCTGCGCCCGGCGTGGATGATTCGCGCCGGGCTGTTCCTGTATGACCACCTGGGCAAGCGCGAAAAACTTGCTGGCTCCAAAAGTCTCAAGTTCGGCCCTGACAGCCCGCTGAAAAGCGAAATCACCAAAGGCTTCGAATATTCCGATTGCTGGGTGGATGACGCCCGCCTCGTGGTACTCAACGCCATGGCCGCCCGCGAGAAGGGCGCCCATGTCCATACCCAGACCCGTTGCGTCAGTGCACGCCGCAGCAACGGCATGTGGGAAATGAACATGGAACGTGCCGATGGCAGCCTGTTCTCGATCCGCGCCCGTGCGCTGGTGAATGCCGCAGGCCCCTGGGTCGCCAAGTTCATCAAGGACGACCTGAAGCTGGATTCGCCTTACGGCATCCGCCTGATCCAGGGCAGCCACCTGATCGTGCCGCGACTGTACGAAGGCGCCCACGCGCACATCCTGCAGAACGAAGACCAGCGTATCGTTTTCACCATTCCATACCTGAACCACCTGACCATTATCGGCACCACCGACCGCGAATACACCGGCGACCCGGCTAAAGTGGCGATTACCGAAGGTGAAACCGACTACATGCTCAAGGTGGTGAACGCTCACTTCAAGAAGCAACTGAGCCGCGACGACATCGTCCACACCTACTCCGGCGTGCGTCCGCTGTGCAATGACGAGTCGGATAACCCGTCGGCCATCACCCGCGACTACACCCTGGCACTGTCCGGCGGCAATGGTGAAGCGCCGATCCTGTCGGTATTCGGCGGCAAGCTGACCACCTACCGCAAGTTGGCGGAGTCGGCGATGGCACAGCTGGCGCCGTTCTTCACCCAGATGCGTCCAAGCTGGACCGTAACAGCCAGCCTGCCCGGCGGCGAAAACATGACCACGCCACAAGCGCTGGCCGATGCCATTCGCAGCCGGTTCGACTGGGTGCCGAGCGAGCTCGCCCAACGCTGGGCCACCACGTACGGCAGCCGTACCTGGCGCCTGTTGGAGGGTGTGCAATCGCCGGCCGACCTGGGCGAGCACCTGGGTGGTGGCCTGTACACCCGCGAAGTCGACTACCTGTGCGCCGAAGAGTGGGTGACACAAGCGCAGGACGTGCTGTGGCGCCGGACCAAACTGGGCCTGTTCACCACTGCGCAAGAACAGGACAACCTGCAACGCTACCTCTCCCAGGTTGAGCAGAACCGCAGCAAGACCCAGGCGGCCTGACCCTCCATCCCGTAGAAGCGAGCCCGCTCGCGAAAAACCTGAGAACGCCCCGTTTATCCAGAATGAACGCGGCGTTTTTGCGCCTGTTGGCGAGCGAGCCTGGTCCTACATGCCCTCCCCATTGCATTCGGTTTTCCGAACGCAACACCCCAACCTATTCGGTTTGCCGGATCCGACGGTTACATATTTGCCGTCACACAAAGTTAATCATCATATAAATCATGCAGTTAACCTTTTATTCCTGGTCTGGCACGACTCATGCTCTACACTCCCTGAGGATTGCCTGAGACGCTTCAGGAGCCGTCACGGGCATTCGCTGTACAAGAGAGCCGTTGAGCCGGCTTTATAAAAAAAACAAATGTCGAGGAAGTATTGATGCGCATCGTTCCCCATATCCTGGGCGCAGCTATCGCTGCTGCTCTGATCAGCACTCCAGTTTTCGCCGCCGAACTCACCGGCACACTGAAGAAAATCAATGACTCCGGCACCATCACTCTCGCGCACCGCGACAGTTCCATCCCGTTTTCCTACATTGCGGATGGTTCGGGCAAACCTGTGGGCTACTCCCACGACGTTCAGCTGGCTGTGGTTGAAGCCCTGAAAAAAGACCTGAACAAACCCGACCTCAAGGTCAAGTACAACCTGGTCACCTCGCAAACCCGTATCCCGTTGATCCAGAACGGCACCGCGGACCTCGAGTGCGGCTCCACCACCAATAACGCCGAACGCGCCCAGCAAGTTGATTTCACCGTCAACATCTTCGAAATCGGCACCCGCCTGCTGGTCAAGAAAGACAAGGATGGCAAGCCGTCCTACGCTGACTTTGCCGACCTGAAAGGCAAGAACGTCGTGACCACCGCCGGCACCACGTCCGAGCGCATCATCAAGGCGATGAACGCCGACAAGCAGATGGGCATGAACGTTATCTCCGCCAAAGACCATGGCGAATCCTTCCAGATGCTGGAAAGCGGCCGCGCCGTTGCCTTCATGATGGACGACGCCCTGCTCGCCGGTGAAGAAGCCAAGGCCAAGAAGCCGGATGACTGGGTCATTACCGGCACTCCACAGTCCTTCGAAGCCTATGCCTGCATGGTTCGCAAAGACGACCCAGCGTTCAAGAAAGCTGTCGATGACGCCATCGTTGGCCTGTTCAAGTCCGGCGAAATCAACAAGATCTACAGCAAATGGTTCGAAAGCCCGATCCCACCGAAAGGCCTGAACCTGAACTTCCCGATGAGCGAGAAGGTGAAGGAGCTGATCGCCAACCCAAGCGACAAGCCGGCGCCTGACGTAAAAATCTGATACCTGACTAAGCTTATCTCCTGAGGGAGCCAACCCTCCCTCAGGCGTCTGTTACTACCTGCTGGCTTTAATTTGGAACACTCGACCTGGCGGTTTTCGAGCCGATCGCGTGTGCCTGGCGTTCACCGTCAGGTGGGAAAGGATCTTCCCCAAGCGGGTGCTTGTACATCGATCGATCTCGAGGGGAGACCCTAATGAATTACAACTGGGACTGGGGCGTATTCTTCAAGTCCACCGGCGTTGGCAGCGAGACTTATCTCGACTGGTATATCGCCGGCCTGGGCTGGACCATCGCCATCGCTGTCGTGGCATGGATTATCGCCTTGCTGCTGGGCTCCATTCTGGGGGTCATGCGCACCGTGCCAAGCCGCCTCGTATCGGGCATCGCGACCTGCTACGTGGAACTGTTTCGTAACGTGCCGCTACTGGTTCAGCTGTTCATCTGGTACTTCCTGGTGCCCGACATGCTGCCGCAGAACCTGCAGGACTGGTACAAACAAGACCTCAACCCGACTACCTCGGCCTACCTGAGCGTAGTGGTGTGCCTGGGCCTGTTCACCGCCGCCCGTGTGTGTGAGCAAGTGCGTACCGGCATCCAGGCACTGCCACGCGGCCAGGAATCCGCGGCGCGCGCCATGGGCTTCAAGCTGCCGCAGATCTACTGGAACGTGCTGCTGCCCCAGGCTTACCGGATCATCATTCCGCCGCTCACCTCGGAGTTCCTCAACGTGTTCAAGAACTCCTCCGTGGCGTCCTTGATCGGCCTGATGGAACTGCTGGCGCAAACCAAGCAGACCGCCGAATTCTCGGCCAACCTGTTTGAAGCGTTCACCCTGGCCACACTGATCTACTTCACCCTGAACATGAGCCTGATGTTGCTGATGCGCCTGGTCGAGAAGAAAGTCGCCGTGCCCGGCCTGATCTCCGTGGGGGGTAAATAATGGACTTCGATTTCAGCGGCATCATCCCCGCTATCCCGGGCCTGTGGAACGGCATGCTCATGACCCTGCAACTGATGGTCATGGGCGTGATCGGCGGCATCGCGCTGGGCACCGTGCTCGCGCTGATGCGCCTGTCGTCCAGCAAGCTGCTGTCGAGCCTGGCCGGCGCGTATGTGAACTACTTCCGCTCGATCCCGCTGCTGTTGGTGATCACCTGGTTCTACCTGGCGGTGCCGTTCGTATTGCGCTGGATCACCGGCGAGGACACCCCGATCGGCGCGTTCACGTCCTGCGTCGTGGCCTTCATGATGTTCGAAGCCGCGTACTTCTGTGAAATCGTGCGGGCCGGCGTGCAGTCGATCCCCAAGGGCCAGATGGGCGCGGCACAAGCGATGGGCATGACCTATGGCCAGACCATGCGCCTGATCATCCTGCCCCAGGCGTTCCGCAAGATGACCCCGTTGCTGCTGCAACAGTCGATCATCCTGTTCCAGGACACCTCGCTGGTCTATACCGTGGGCCTGGTGGACTTCCTCAACTCTGCCCGCTCCAACGGCGACATCATCGGCCGCTCCAATGAGTTCCTGATCTTCGCCGGTGTCGTCTACTTCATCATCAGCTTTTCCGCCTCGCTGCTGGTCAAGCGTCTGCAAAAAAGGTTTGCCGTATGATCTCTATCAAGAACATCAACAAGTGGTATGGCGACTTCCAGGTGCTGACCGATTGCAGCACCGAGGTTAAAAAAGGCGAAGTGATCGTGGTGTGCGGGCCCTCGGGCTCGGGCAAATCCACCCTGATCAAATGCGTCAACGCGCTGGAACCGTTCCAGAAGGGCGACATCGTGGTCGACGGCACCTCCATCGCCGACCCGAAGACCAACCTGCCGAAACTGCGCTCGCGCGTGGGCATGGTGTTCCAGCACTTCGAACTGTTCCCGCACCTGACCATCACCGAAAACCTGACCATCGCGCAAATCAAGGTGCTTGGCCGCAGCAAGGAAGAAGCCACCAAGAAAGGCCTGCAACTGCTTGACCGCGTCGGCCTGTCGGCACACGCCCACAAGCATCCGGGCCAACTGTCCGGCGGCCAGCAACAGCGAGTGGCGATTGCCCGCGCCCTGGCCATGGACCCGATCGTCATGCTGTTCGACGAACCCACTTCGGCCCTCGACCCGGAAATGGTCAACGAAGTGCTCGACGTAATGGTGCAACTGGCCCAGGAAGGCATGACCATGATGTGCGTGACCCACGAAATGGGCTTTGCCCGTAAAGTGGCCGACCGCGTGATTTTCATGGATGCCGGCAAGATCATCGAAGACTGCCCGAAAGAAGAGTTCTTCGGCGATATCAGCGCCCGCTCCGAGCGTGCACAGCACTTCCTTGAGAAAATCCTGCAGCACTAAGTACTCCGTAGCTTCCCCTGTAGAAACCGGGTCAATGTGGGAGGGGGCTTGCTCCCGATAGCGCTATATCAGCCAATGCATATTCAGCTGAACCACCGCTATCGGGAGCAAGCCCCCTCCCACACTGGACCGGCAAGCTCTGGTTGACCCAAGGCATCTGTGATGAAATGCGACCCCAACCAATTTCGCGCCGCACCGCCATCACTTGCTGTGAAACCACGTCTGATTCGCCAACTGTTCCTGCCGCCGTTGATCATCGCCCTGATGATCGGCTTGGGTTATATCGGGTTCTGGGTCAGTGAGTTCTACGGCATCCGCACGCTCAGCGACACGGGCGAACGCCAGTTGGAGCTTCACGCCCGCACGGTCGAAAGTGAACTGAGCAAATACACCTATCTGCCCAGCCTCCTGGAATTGGAGTCCAGCGTTTCCCAACTGCTGGCCGACCCGAACCAGGAGACGCGCAAAACCGTCAACGATTACCTGGAGGGCCTGAACCGCCGCAGTCGCAGTCGGGCCATCTACGTGATGGACACTACCGGCCGCGTGCTGGCGACCAGTAACTGGCGCGATGCCGACAGCTACCAGGGTGAGGATCTGTCCTTCCGCGCCTATTTCCAGAACGCCGTGCGTGGCCAACCCGGCCGCTTCTACGGCATCGGCAGCACCAACGGCGAGCCCGGCTACTACCTGGCCCACGGCCTGGAAGAGCACGGCAAGATCATCGGCGTGGCCGTGGTCAAAGTGCGCCTCGAAGCCCTGGAGGAGCGCTGGCAACGTGCGCGCCTCGAAGCGTTTGTCAGTGATGAAAACGGCATCATCATCCTTTCCAGCGACCCGGCCCGCCGACTCAAGGCGGTGCGCCCGCTGAGCGATGACACCAAGGAACGCCTGGCGCACAGCCTGCAATATTACTGGGCGACTCTGAACGAGCTCGAACCCCTGGCCCGTGAGCGCCTCAACGAAGGCAGCGAGAAACTGACCTTCCCGGCCAACAGTGAAGTGGTTAACGACGAGCACGCTGTCAGCTACCTGGCGCAAACCCGTCCGCTCAACGACACACCGTGGAATTTCACCCTGCTGACGCCGCTCAATGACCTGCGCCGCGCAGCGATCAATCAAGGCATCCTGGTGGCCGTCGCCTTTGGCCTGGTGGCCTTTCTGCTGATCGCCTGGAACGAACGGCGCAAGGTCATCGCCACCCGCCTCGCGGCCCGCGAAGCCTTGCAGGAAGCCAACAGCCAACTGGAGCGACGGATTGCCGAACGCACCGCCGACCTGCGCGCCAGCAATGAACGGCTCAAGGGCCAGATCCGCGAACGGCGCCAGGCCGAAGAAACCCTGCGCCGCGCCCAGGACGAACTGGTACAGGCGGGCAAGTTGGCAGCCATCGGACAGATGTCCACCAGTATCGCCCATGAATTGAACCAGCCACTGGCGGCGCTGCGCACGTTGTCGGGCAACACCGTGCGCTTCCTTGAGCGCGGCGCCCTCGACACCGCCAGCACCAATCTCAAGACTATCAACGAACTGATCGACCGCATGGGCCGCATCACCGCCAGCCTGCGCTCGTTCGCCCGACGCGGTGACGACCAGGGCGAGGCCAGCCTCGGCAAAGCCGTGGACGCTGCGTTCCAGGTGCTCGGCGCACGCCTGGACGGCCTGCCGATCACCCTGCACCGCGACTTCGCCGACGCCCAGTTGCAGATCGACCAGACGCGCCTGGAGCAGATCCTGGTCAACCTGATCGGCAACGCCCTCGACGCCATGCAGGCACAGCCGGCCCCCGAACTGTGGCTGGAAGGCCACAGCGCCGACAGCAAATATCGCCTGCACGTGCGTGACAACGGTCATGGTATCGACCCCGAGGCGCGCAAACATTTATTCGAACCCTTTTTCACCACCAAGCCAGGCGAGCAGGGCCTGGGCCTGGGCCTGACCCTGTCCGCCAGCCTCGCGGCGGCCACCGGCGGCAACCTCGCCGTGGAACACCCGGCCGGTGGTGGTACTGCCTTTGTCCTGTGCTTGCCGCTGGCGGGCGCTCAAACAGCTGAGTCGACATGAATACAGACGCTACAGCCCCCAAGGACGGCCTCACCGTCCTGATCGTCGAAGACGACCCCCATGTATTGCTCGGTTGCCAGCAGGCCCTGGCACTGGAAGACATTCCCAGCGTGGGCGTAGGCAGTGCCGAAGAAGCGCTCAAGCGCATTGGTGAGAACTTTGCCGGCATCGTGATCAGCGATATCCGCCTGCCGGGCATCGACGGCCTGGAGCTGTTGACCCGCCTCAAGGCCCTGGATAAAAGCCTGCCGGTGGTACTGATCACCGGCCATGGCGATATCTCCATGGCGGTGGGCGCCATGCGCAACGGCGCCTACGACTTCATGGAAAAACCCTTTTCCCCCGAGCGCCTGGTCGACGTGGCGCGCCGTGCCCTGGAGCAACGCAGCCTGGCGCGGGAAGTCTGGTCGCTGCGCCGTCAGTTGGCTGAACGCGATTCCCTGGAAGGCCGCATCATCGGCCGCTCACCGGCCATGCAGAACCTGCGCGAACTGATCGCCAATGTGGCCGACACCTCGGCCAACGTGCTGATCGAAGGCGAAACCGGCACCGGCAAGGAACTGGTCGCACGTTGCCTGCATGATTTCAGCCGGCGCCACGCTCACCAATTCGTCGCGTTGAACTGCGGCGGCCTGCCGGAGAACCTCTTCGAAAGCGAGATTTTCGGCCATGAAGCCAACGCATTCACCGGCGCCGGCAAACGCCGTATCGGCAAGATCGAGCACGCCCACGAAGGCACGCTGTTCCTCGATGAAGTGGAAAGCATGCCGATCAACCTGCAGATCAAATTGTTGCGAGTGTTGCAGGAACGCACGCTCGAACGCCTGGGATCGAACCAGAGCGTAGCGGTGGATTGCCGGGTGATCGCCGCCACCAAATCCGACCTCGACGGGCTGAGCCGTGCCGGCCAGTTCCGCAGCGACCTGTACTACCGCCTCAACGTGGTGACCCTGGAGTTGCCACCGCTGCGCGAGCGCCGCGAAGACATCCTGCAACTGTTCGAACACTTCCTGCAGCAATCGTCCCTGCGTTTCGACCGCGCCGCGCCGGAGCTGGACAACCAGACCCTGTCGAGCCTGATGAGCCACGACTGGCCCGGTAACGTGCGCGAACTGCGCAACGTCGCCGAACGTTTCGCCCTGGGCCTGCCCGCCTTCAAGAAAAGCGGTGCCAGCAGCGGCAACCAGGGCCTGGCCTTCACCGAAGCGGTGGAAGCCTTTGAACGCAACCTGCTCAACGACGCCCTGCAACGCAGCGGCGGCAACCTGACCCAGGCCAGCCAGGAACTGGGGATGGCCAAGACCACGCTGTTCGACAAGGTCAAGAAATATGGCTTGAGCCACTAAGTCACAGGAGACCCCACTCCTATCGCGACCTAACTTGTAGTGAGCGGGCTTGCCCGCGCTGGGCGGCAAAGCCGCCCCAACAAGACCGCTGCGGTGTTTCAGAAAGATCGAGGGCCTCGGTTTGGGGCGGCTACGCCGCCCAGCGCGGGGCAAGCCCCAATGCCAGTCAGTTAAGGAGTAACGCGGTCACTGTGGGAGGGGGGGCTTGCTCCCGATGAGGGTGAGTCAGTCGATAAATTGCTGACTGACACACCCTCATCGGGAGCAAGCCCCCCTCCCACAAGTTATTCATCGTTCTATCGCTTAACTGACTGGCAAGCCCGCTCACTACAGGTCTGCTTTCAGCGGATGATCTTTTCCACCTGGATGCCCAGTTTTTTCAGGCGATACCAGAAGCTTCTTTCAGAAATCCCGATCTTCGCCGCCGCCGCTGCCTGCACCCCGTTGCTCTCTTGCAATGCCGCCAGGATGTAGGCTTTCTCCACCTCCGCCAGCGCCGCATCCAGGTCCTGAGGCACACCCAGGCCCTCGCTGAGCACCGCCGTCACGCCACCCTCGGTGGGCTTGGAGGCGAACAGGTAAGCCGGCAAGTCGATATCTTCAATCACCGGTTTGGCCGCCACGATGGTCGCGCGCTCCACGCAGTTTTGCAGTTCACGGATATTGCCCGGCCAGTTGTAGGCCGCCATGGCCTGCAACGCCTCCGGGCTGAAGCCGGTGATGCGTTTGCCGGCGGTGGCGCTCAGGGTCTCGGCGAAGTGCCGGGCCAGGGGCACGATGTCTTCGGCACGGTCACGCAGGGGCGGCAGCGGAATCGGGAACACGTTGAGACGGTAGTAAAGGTCTTCGCGGAATTCTTTGTTGGCCACCGCATCCAGCAGGTTTTTGTTGGTCGCGGCGATCACTCGTACGTCGACCTTGCGCTCGCGTGGATCACCCACCGGCTCGATCACCCGCTCCTGCAATGCACGCAGGATCTTGGCCTGCAAGGCCAGGGGCATATCGCCCACTTCGTCCAGGAACAACGTGCCTTTGTCGGCCTGCTGGAAGCGCCCGACCCGGTCACTGACCGCGCCGGTGAAAGCGCCCTTGCGATGGCCGAACATCTCGCTTTCCAGCAAGCCTTCGGGGATCGCCGCGCAATTGACCGCTACGAACGGTTTGTCGGCCCGGCTGCCGTGCTTGTGAATGGCGCGAGCGACCATTTCCTTGCCGGTGCCGCTTTCGCCGGTCAGCAGGATGGTTGCATTGCTGTCGCGTACCGAGTCGATCGCGTGCAGCACCTGGCGAAAGGCCGGGCTTTCGCCCACCAGGCTGTCGAATTGGGCATGGTGATCCAGCTCGGCACGCAGCCGCGCGTTATCGCGCAGGATGTCGCGAAACTGCAAAGCCTTGGCCACGGTGATGTCCAGCTCGTCGATGTCGAAGGGCTTGGCGATGTAGTCATAGGCGCCATTGCGCATCGACTGCACGGCATTTTTCACCGTGCTGTAGGCCGTCATCACGATCACCGGCAGGTCCGGAAAACGCACCTTGATCTCGGCCAGCAGTGCCGGCCCATCCATGCCCGGCATGCGCCAGTCACTGATCACCAGGTCGATGTCTTCCTGCTCCAGCACTTTGAGCGCATGCAGGCCGTTGCTCGCGGTGAACACCTGGATGCCATTCTGGCTCAAGGCAGACGACAACAAATCACACAGCTTCGGCTCGTCGTCGACTACCAATACGTTATGCGTCATGACCTTCCTCATCGTCGCCATCGTCTTCACCCTGCGCCGGAATGTACAGGCTGAAGGTGGCGCCGGCATCTTTCTCACTGGCGCATTCAATGCTGCCGTCGTGACTTTCCATGATCGAATAGACTTTAGCCAGCCCCAGGCCGGTGCCCGAAGCCTTGGTAGTGACGAATGGCGTAAAGATACGCTCCATCATATCCGCCGGAATGCCCGGGCCGGTGTCGGCAATGCTGATCACCGTGTAGCCGTTCGTGCTGGCGATACCCAGCGTCAGACGCCCACCTTCAGGCATTTCGTCGACGGCATTGAGAATCAGGTTGAGGCACGCCTGCTTGATCTGTTTGGCATCCGCATAAAGCGTCGCGCCGGGGGCCTGGTCGATAATTTGTGCATCGATATTGTGGGTGGCCAATTCGGGGCCGCAGAAGCCGAGGATTTCTTCGACCACCGGGCGTGCCGCCTGCAACACACGCAACGGTGGGTTGGGTTTGGCGAAGTCGAGAAACTCGGTGATCAGTTCATTGATGCGGCTGACTTCGCTGATCACGTATTCCAGGTGGCGCTTGTCGGTCTCCGCCAAGTCCGCACGGCGGTGCAACAGCTGGGTGGCGGTCTTGATAATACCCAGCGGGTTGCGGATTTCGTGAGCCAGGCCCATGGCGACTTCGCCCAGGGCGTGCAACCGGTCTCGACGGCGCAGTTGCGCTTCCAGGTGGTGCAGCTCGCCCAGGCGTTCGGTCATGTGGTTGAAGGTGCTGCTCAACTGCGCCAATTCGTCGCCGCCACTGACCAGCACCCGGTGCTCATAATTGCCGGAGATCACCGCGTTCACCCCCAGGGACAAGTCCCGCAGCGGCTTGGTCAGGCGCCGTGACACCAGTACCCCGGCGCCGAGGGACAGCGCCGAGCTGAGCAGGAAAATCAGCAAGAACAGGTTGCTCTGGTTCACCAGCCCCACCAGGCTGGTATGGCGCAGCAGGCCACTGAAGATCACACCTTGCAGGTCGCCGGCGTCGTTGAAGATCGGCCAGTACAAACCGCTGTAATTGTTGGTGAACTGTTCGCTCGGTTGTTTGGTGGCGCGCATGGCCGTTTCGACATTCTTCGGGATGCGCGACGGGTGATTATCAAAACGCTGGGTCGAGAATATCTCGGAAAAACCCGAAGGGTTGGCCAGGTACAGGCGCAGGTCGAGGGAGTGGACATCCGCCACACTGGTGAGGAAGCTGCTGTCCAGGTAGGTAGCGACCAGGAGCAGGTAGTCCTCCCCGTCCTGCGTGGTTTCGAACGTGGAGACCACCATGCCCGTCGTCACGCCGGCCACCTGCACCGTCTGCAAGACGGCATTGCTGGTCAGGTTGATCTGCTTGACCACATCGTCAGCCGCCGTGGTGAACACCACCTTGTGATCGCTGGCGCGGATCAGCGCAACTACGTCGATATCAGTGGCGTTGGCAATGTCGGCGGTCAGCCGGTCGTGCTTGGCGGCTTGCTTGCTTGACGGCGGGCTGGTGTAGCGCAGGAACAGCTTGGCCATGCGCGCGTTGTCATGAAGGATGTTGCCGACCTCGTCCTTGACGATCTTGGTCGACTCTTGCAGCCAGATGCGCACGTTGCTGTCGAAGATCTGTGACAGTGTGGTTGCCGCCAGTTCGGCCGCAATCATGGTCGGAATAACGCTGACCAACCAGAACGCCAGCACCAGCTTGCGCTGGACGCTCCAGCGCGAGATGGCAAAGGGGCGGGCTTTCGGGCGGGTCTTGGTGATCATCAGGTTTCGCTTATCACAGCAGCCATGGCAGGGTCGGAACGATCCGGTCGAAGAAACATTTTCGCGAAATTGAACAGCCCGTTCACCCACCGATTACGCCGGCGCAAGAACAGGCTGTTGTACTCAAGCTCGCTCGTTTACCCAGACACAGACCGCGCGTTCTTCAAGCCGTTCCAGACACTGCGCTGGATGGCTCGAACGCCCAAGCAGGCTTGGGCGATGATCACGTCGAGTGCTCAGGTTCATGCCCGCTGTCGGTAATCCACGGGCGCTTGGACAGCGGCGGCATGTTGCTCGACAAACTCGGCACTCAACTCGATCACCCGGCGGTATTGCAGGTCGACGGTGATCATGTGATAGCAGTTGTCCAGCAGGATCTTGGTCACGGGACCACCCAGATGGCGCTCCACGTAATCGGCGTTCCAGCGGCTGGTGATGTCGTCCTCGATGGAGTGCAGCACCAACGCCGGGACCTTGATCTCAGGCATGCGTTTCTTGACCACGGCGTTCATGCGGTGCAACTCGCGCACCGTGATGCCCTCCATGGTCAGCAAACCGGCTTCGCTGCTCTCCCCCTCCTTCATCTGCCGTTCGACGATCGAGCGCAGGCGCTCGTTCTTGATGCCATACGGCGGCTTCTCTTCAAAGCGGCAGACGTGCACGCCGAATGGAATCTTCATTAACAACGGCGTCAAGAACGCCAATTTGTTAATGCTCCAGCCGTCGTACTTCAAGGTGGTGGAATACATCAGCAACCCGGCCACTTGTCCTGGGTGCTCGGCGGCCACATACATCGACATCACCGCGCCCATGGACAAGCCACCGACAAACACCTGCTCGTGGCGCTGCTTGACCTGCGCAAAGGTCTTGCGCACGCCTTCATACCAGTCCAGCCAGCCGGTCGCCTGCAAGTCGCTGTTATCGCCGCAGTGCCCAGCCAGGGTGGGCACGTACACCGTGCAGTTGCCCACCTTGGCCAGCCCCTTGGCGACTTGGCGCAGTTCCGTCGGGGTGCCGGTCAGGCCGTGGATCAACAGAATCCCGACCGGACCTTCACCCAACACGAAGCCGGCGTCACCTTCACCGAGGTCGACTCCGATGTTGTTCACCGCTTGGTCGCTCGCACCAGCAGTTGCTCCAGGAGTTTCAGGCCCAGGTCGATTTCCGGGTAGCTGATTTCCAGGGACGGTGCCAGGGTGATCACGTTTTTGTAGTAGCCGCCCACGTCGAGAATCAAGCCCAGTTTCTGGCCGTCAACGATCATGTCGCCCTTCATGCCTTCTTCGACCATGTAGTCCAGGGTCGCCTTGTCTGGCGTGAAGCCGTCCGCAGCGCAGATTTCGCAGCGCAGGGCCAGGCCCAGGCCATCGACGTCGCCGATGATCGGGAAACGTTTCTGCAGGTCTTGCAGACCTTCCAGGAAGTATTTGCCCTTGGCCATGACCATGGCGCCGTAGTCGACTTCGCTGGTCATCTTGAACATTTCCAGACCTACCGCCGTACCCAGTGGGTTGGAGGCGAAGGTGGAGTGGGTCGAACCTGGTGGGAAGATCTTCGGGTTGATCAATTCTTCACGAGCCCAGATACCGCCCAGCGGGTTCAGGCCGTTGGTCAGCGCCTTACCGAAGACGATCACGTCTGGCTGCACGTCGAAGTGCTCGATCGACCACAGTTTGCCGGTACGGTAGAAGCCCATCTGGATTTCATCGGACACCATCAGGATGCCGTGCTGATCCAGGACTTGCTTGAGCTCGCGGTAGAAGTTCATCGGCGGGATCACGTAGCCGCCGGTGCCCTGGATCGGCTCGACGTAGAACGCTGCGTATTCGCTGGAACCGACTTTCGGGTCCCACACGCCGTTGTACTCGGTCTCGAACAGACGGGCGAATTGCTTCACGCAGTGGCTGCCGTATTCTTCCTTGGTCATGCCTTTAGGGCCGCGGAAGTGGTACGGGAACGGGATGAACTGCGCACGCTCGCCGAAGTGGCCGTAGCGGCGACGGTAGCGGTAGCTCGAAGTGATCGACGACGCGCCGAGGGTACGACCGTGGTAGCCGCCTTCGAAGGCGAACATCAGGCTCTTGCCGTTGCTGGCGTTACGCACGACTTTCAGGGAGTCTTCGATGGACTGCGAACCGCCGACGTTGAAGTGCACGCGACCGTCGAGGCCGAATTTCTTCTTGGCGTCGACTGCGATCATTTCCGACAGCTCGATCTTGCCTTTGTGCAGGTACTGGCTGGCGATTTGCGGCAGGGTATCGATCTGCTGTTTCAGCGCGTTATTCAGGCGCGGGTTGGCGTAGCCGAAGTTAACGGCCGAGTACCACATTTGCAGGTCGAGATACGCCTGGTCTTCGGTATCCCACACGTAGGAGCCTTCGCAACGGCTGAAAATGCGCGGTGGCTCGATGTAGTGAACGGTGTCGCCGTAAGAGCAATACTTGGCTTCTTTATCCAGAAGAACCTGGTCTTCGGCGGTAGCGATACGGATATCAGACATGGTGGAAGAGTTCCTGATTTTCAGCGGTAAAGGTGGTGGCGTTGGCGGCGATGCCCATCGGCAGTTTGGCCAGCAGCGCAGGCAGTTCGGCAAAAGTGTCGAAGCGCACGTGAGGGATATGGTTGGCTTCGCAGTATTTGGCCAGGCTGCCTTTGGCGAAGACGAAGTCGGCGGTGGAAGCCACACACATGTCGGACTTGCCGTCGCCGATCACCAGCACGCGTTTGTTGCGTGGGGTGGATTTGCACTTGCAGTTGCCGGCCGCGGCACGGCAGGCATCGCTGGAATACGGGAAGTCGATGCGCCAGCTGTTCTGGTCGACCTGGCGCAGGCGGTTGGCGAGGATCGGCAGCAGGGTCACGTAGTTGCGCGACAGAATGCGCGCGATGCCCTGTTCGATGCCATCGCTGACCACCTCGATGGTGGCGCCCAGGCCCATGACGTGATCGACGAAGTCCGGGAAGTCCGGATCGATTTCGACGCTGTCAAAATACGCCAGCAGTTCTGCCGGGGTCGCTTTGATCAGCGCCAGTTGGCGGCTCAGGCATTCGCGGGAACCGATATGTCCATCCAGCCATTCCTGTTCGATGGTTTCCCACTCGGGGCCGGCGAAGCGTTGGAGGACGTTGTCGATGACATCGGTGGGGGTGATGGTCCCGTCGAAGTCACACACGATATGCCACTGGATCATTGCGTTTACCTTGATGGAGCGCGCTGTATGCGCTTGCCCCAGGGGTATAGCAGGGAGCGTGCCAACTGGCTGAACGCCAGCGGGGCTGGGGTTTTGGCTGAGATGCGTGGTGATATGTGTCGAGCCAGCTACAATTTTTGTAGCTTGCTACAAACAAGATGAGTGCTTGCGCGCAGGGCTATCTTCGCGCGTGAATGCGCGCCAGTTCAGGTAAGGAATCCGCTCCATGTTCAAAGTCACTTGCGCGGTACTCACAGGTTTAGTCGGTCTGCTGGGCGTTTCCAGCACCGCTTGGGCCGCCGGTATCACCGGCGAGGTGGGTGCCGGCGTCAGCTATCAGCCCCGCGACCCCACCGCCAGCAGCTACGAAGTCAAACCGATTCCCTACCTCGACCTGGACTGGGGCAACGTGAGCCTGGGTACAGACGACGGCCTGACCTGGAGCGTACTCAATACCAATGGTTTTACCGCCGGCCCTTATGTCAATTACCTGCCCGGCCGCACGTCCAACGGCTCGCTGCGCGGCTTGCGTGATGTGCCGGACATGGCCGAAGTCGGCGGGTTCGTGCAATACGCCCCGGCCGATTTCTGGCGCGTCTACACCCAGGTCGGCCAGGCCGTCGGCGGCGCACGCAGTCGAACCGGCATGCTCGGCAAACTCGGCGGCGAACTGGGTTACCCGATGGGCGGCGACATCATCGGCAGCACGGGCCTGATGGCCTACTTTGCCGACGCCCGCCAGACCCAGGCGTTCTTTGGCGTCGACGCCAATGAATCCGCCGCCTCAGGTATCCGGGCCTACAACGCCAGCGCCGGCTTCCAGAACCTGACGCTGACCCAGAGTTTCGAGTTCCCGCTGACCTCCCATTGGTCGTGGCTGACCAGCGCCAGCTGGACGCGCCTGGTCGGTTCGGCGGCCAACAGCAGCATCGTCAAGAAAACCGGCGACGTGAACCAGGGCCAGGTGCAGACGGCGATCAGCTACAAGTTTGACTGAAGCTCAGCCTTTGGCTTCGCTGATAATCTGACGAATCGCGCCCACAAAGGCTTCCGCCGGCTGGCCGCCGCTGACCGCGTACTGGTCGTTGAACACGATGGTCGGCACCGAGCTCACGCCACGGGACACCCACAGTTGTTCCTGCTCGCGCACTTCGGCGGCGTACTCGTCGCTAGCCAGGATCTGGGCCGCACGCTTGATGTCCAGGCCGACGCTCTCGGCGATGATCGCCAGGGTCGCGTGGTCGGATGGGTCCTGGCCATCGCTGAAATACGCCTTGAACAGCGCTTCCTTGAGGTTGTACTGCAAGCCTTCGAGCCCCGCCCAATGCAGCAGGCGGTGGGCGTCGAAGGTGTTGTAGATACGGCTCTGGCCGTCGGTGCGGAAAGCGAAGCCCAGGGCTGCGCCCATGTCGCGGATGCGTTCGCGGTTGGCCTGGGACTGCTCGGCGGTGGAGCCATATTTCTCGGTGATGTGCTCAACGATGTTTTGCCCGCCGGCGGGCATGTTCGGGTTGAGTTCGAATGGCTGGAAATGAATCTCGGCCTGTACCTCGCTACCCAGTTGGTCGAGGGCTTCGGTCAAGCCGCGCAGGCCAATGATGCACCAGGGGCAAGACACGTCGCTGACGAAATCGATTTTCAGGGGAGTACTCATGGCAGGCAACCTCGCAGGCGTTCTTGTCGGCACTGACGCGCCGTAAAGGTTGCACCATACACCAAGTTCACAGCACCTTCGAAGACTCACCCAGGTCAATCTGCGCCCAGTGCGCGACGTCTTCGCGATGGGCTTGCAGGTAGGGCAGCACCGCCGTCAGCAGCGGTGCCTTGAACGCTTCCTGGAATCGATGGGCCATGCCCGGAATCAGCTTCAGTTGGCTGCCCTGGATATGCGCGGCCAGGTGCACGCCGTGCATCACCGGCAACAAGGGATCGGCGGTGCCATGCACCACCAGTGTCGGGACCCGCAGCTGGTTGAGCAACGGCACGCGGCTTGGCTCGGCGAGGATTGCCATGATCTGGCGCTTCACGCCGTCCGGGTTGAAGGCACGGTCATAGGACAGTGCCGCCTGATGCAGTAATACCTGACGATCATCTTTCACCTGCGGGCTGCCCAGGGCCGCGAGCAGATCCGCCTGCTGCTCCAGCGCCACCTCGCGATTGGGTGCGCTGCGCCGCGACAACAATTGCACCAGCGCCGCACTCGGCGCCGGCAGGCCCTCGGCGCCTGAGCTGGTCATCACCAACGTCAGGCTTTCCACCCGCTGCGGCGCCATCGCCGCCAGGTGCTGGGCGATCATGCCGCCCATGCTCACGCCCAGCACGTGGAATTGCCGGATCTGCAAGGCATCCATCAAACCCAGCGCATCATCGGCCATATCCGTCAGCGTGTAAGGCGTCGCTACCGGCAGGCCGAGCTTGTAGCGCAGCACTTCGAAGGTCAGGTTGGCGCTGGCCGGGGCCTGGCGCCAGGTGGACAGGCCGACGTCACGGTTGTCGTAGCGAATCACCCGGAACCCCTGCTCACACAGGGCCACCACCACTTCATCCGGCCAATGGATCAACTGCCCGCCCAGCCCCATCACCAGCAGCAACGCAGGATCCGACGCCCGCCCGATACTTTGGTAGGCGATGCTGACTGTTTCCAGGTCGACCGTTTGGGTCGGGACATTGACATCACATCGAGAAGCCGCAAAAGACGGCAGGCCGAACAAGAGAGCGGCCAGTAGAAAAAACACGCGCATGAAAAACACCGAAACGCAGAACCCCAGTAGAGCGCGAGTCTGATGAAGTTTGTTCAAGCGCGCTGCCACACTTCCATGACAGTTTGATGAAGAGTGCCCAGCGGTCAGGTCTACACATGTAGCGCCAACTCGCCGGAGCAGGTGCGTTCAATGGGCGGATGCCGGAAGCCATCGGCCTTTTGCCCAAGGAACCCCCATCATGCCCGACCTATCTGCGCCAGCACTCGCTGACCTGCCACTGCCGACTTTTACCCCTTCACATACGACCCTGGCGTTGAACCAGGACGAGAACCTGCTGCTGCGCGCCGAACAACGCTTGCGTGATTGCCGCAGGGACATGCTCGAACTGATGAGCCACGCGCCGACACTGCGAGCGACCATCCATGACACGCTCCAGCAACACCTGGGCCTGGACGGCGCCCAGGTAGGGCTGCAAACCCCATCCGAGGGCGAGCACGCGGCCGGCCGCTGTTCCCTGACCGACGCTTGCGCGTTTCTCCTCAAGTACCCGGCCACTGACACCACGACACTGAGTGACGTGCAGGTATTACATCTGCCCGCCAACCATCCACTGGCCAAGCTGACGACGCCGCAACTGTTGGAGCAGGTCCGCCGCCTGGATATCCGCGCCGCCCTCACCCAGGCCTGGAACCGCTATTGGGCGGGCCGGGCACCGCAGACCCCGATCAGCCGACGCCAACGTGCCGCACAGTTGTATCGCGAGCATTTCGAGGCGACGGGCTTGTGGCTCAAGGCTCAAGACATTGAGCGGGCGACCCCGCTCACACCGCTGTTCGTACTGCTTGAGTCGTCGGACGACACGCCGTCAGTGAACGAGCAGAAAATATTCACCGAACAGCTGATGCTCAAACATTCCGACGCCAGCCTGCATGCACTGCCCGGCGCCTGGGTGGTCACACTGGATGGGGAACAACCCGTCAGCCAGCTTTTATATGTGCCGTTTCACCAACCGGCCTGGCAGGTCTTCAGCCAACGTGCCGGGATGGAGCGTTGGCTGCTGGAGCACCAGCGCGAACTGTTCGGTACTGAAGCCCCCCTGGCGACCCTCCACTACCGGCTCCAGACACAGCCCTTGGCCAACGGCATCGAGCAATGGCTGGCCTGGCTGGTCGACGCGCAATGGCAGAGCCTGGGCAGCGCGCCGCAGCACCCGGTTTTCCGCGATGGAGCCCCCCTGGCGCTGTTGCACAGTGACGAACTGGACTTGCTGCGACGCACCCGCCCGCTGTTCTCGGCGGCAGCGCCCAGGCAAACGCCGTCGGCCGAAGAAATCGAGCTGGATTCACCGCCACCCTTTGGTTGGCTGGGCGCCGACCTTGACCCCAGCCACCGCCGGGCGATGATCCGGCAACAACGCCTGGCCCTGGAAACCCTGCAAGGCGATGAACCTCGCATGAACGCCTTCAAGCAAGCCCTCGCAGAACTCACTGCCCAGCAATTGGCGGCAGACGCCGCCGCTGTGACGATGCTGGAAAGGCGGCCATTGGATACCACGACCCTCAATATTCAGTACACAGCGCTGTATACCGCCAGGCGCGAAGGTTTGAGAGCCGAGGCCAGGCTGCAACGCAGCCTTGAGCAAATCAACCCACACGAACTGACCCGCCTGGAAACGGTGCTCGACCAGCCGCTGCGCGCCGCGCGCAACGAGGACGCGTGCGTGGCCGCGCTATGGCTGTCGATCACCCGCCAGAACAACGCCACGACCACCGTCACCACCACCGAACTCAAAGGCCCGCTGGTCTTCACCTGTGCGCTTGCGCTGACCGACCCACCTGACACTCTTCATAGCCTGTTGCTGTACTGGCCCGGCACCGGCGGCGGCTTGCAGCGGTTCGACTCGTGCCAGGCCCTGGCCGCATCGGTATTACGCCTGATGCCCGAGGAACAGGCGCTTTCCATGCAGCTCAAGGAGCTGACCGTCGACCCGCTCGACTACAGCCTCAACCTGCAACACGTCGCGTTCGAGGAGCAGGCCGCGCAGATACGTTCGGATCATCCGGCACCACCCCACGGCCGCCGACGTGCGGCTGAACTGGAAAAACTGCACCTGCAGACACTTCACAGCCTGCGCGTGCCGCTGCACGAAGCCCGGGACCTGGCCTGCTTGCAGGTGCTCGAACAAGACAACAGCGCCCATCTGGCCGAACAACTCCCCGATTGGCTGCGCAGCCTTACCGCGCAACAACGTGCAAGCCTCAAACCGTTGATGCAGGCTTACCTGCCGGCGATCGAACAGGCACAACAATTATTCGACCAGTCCCTGCCCGCGCGTGGCGACTTTGTGCGGCGACACATCGATGCGCGCCTGCGCAAGGACTTCGCCCTTGAGCAAGGGTTTTCCATCGCCGTGGAACTGCCGGACTCTGTCCAACAGCAGCGCGACATCATCCCCGGCGGCAATATCGGCGGCACACCGACACGCCTGGTGGATGTTCCCAGTCGCGCACGCAGCAGCCTGTCCCTGGAACAACTGGCATTGGCCAACATTGACAGCACGCTGAGCCTGCGCCTGGGTTTTATGCGCGCAATCGTGACCAGCGACGCCGCCGAGGAAGTCCGTGCCTTGCAGGCCGGACTCAGCGCCGACTACCTGAGCAAGATGGTGCGGGACCTCAACCTGGCGAAGAAATATGAAGACCATATCTACGCCACGTTCAGAGGGCACCCGGATGAATCGACCTTTGAACAGCAGTACCGCCGTGAAGTGCTGATCAAACCCTGGCGCCTGCTGTTGCAGCTGCAAGGGCGCTACGCCGTGCTGCAAAACCAGCTGACGGAAACGGACCTGCAACTGCTCGACATCGCCATCGATGCCGACACCGCCACGGCCTGGGACTCAGGGTCACGGCGCATCCGCCTGCTGCCGGCCCACCTCGCGACGGGAGGGCGTGATACCCGTGACGAGCAGCCGATCACCTTGTCGGGCATCACCTTCATTCACGACGCAGCGAGCGGCTTGACCTTGTTGTACCTGCCCGACGCACCTGACGAACGTTTTTTCCGTCGCTACGACAGCCTGGACCAGGCGCGCAAGGGCCTGTTCGATCTGTGCCGGCTGGACAAGATGGTGCAGTACGTCGCCGGCCATGCGATCAAGGGCGATGTCCGTGCGCATATCCAGCGGATCGACCAGGCCCAGCAAAAACACTTTACGGGCATGATCGGCGCGGGCGAACGTTGGCCGGTCACCACCTCACTGTCGGCACATCTGCTGGATGCGCACATGGGGCGGCTGATCGAGGCCAACCGCAATGATGCCCGCTCCAACGAAGACCTTGCGCTGGAACGCTATGCGCTGCAAAGCGGGCACCTGTTCAACGGGATCAAGATCGCCTTGGGGTTCGTGCCTTTCGTGGGTACGGCGGTGTCGCTGGTGGATGGTGTCACCCAACTGGCCGGTGCCGTCGATGCGTTCCGCCAAGGGGAAACGCATGCCGGCATTGAACAGCTGGCGTCAGTGTTCGAATGCCTGTTGTTCGCGGCCATGGATATTGTGCCGATGGCCGCCGTGCCGTCGGTGCGGGCCGATGCGGCGCGCCGGTTGATGCGCTTGCGACAATCGGCCCATGCCGGCGTCAGCAGCGGCGCCTGGCGCTCCCTGGCATCGCACAGCCGGGCAAGCATCCTGACGCGGTTCGACGGTTATGCGTATGAAAAACCGCTTTCACTGGCGGGCCTGCAACCGGGCAAACAGGGCATTTATCGCCAGGTCTATCGCCACCCCGCAGGTGACTTCATCCTCAACCACGGCCAGATCTTCCAGGTGGAGTTCGACAAGGCTTATCAAACCCTGCGACTGAGCGGCACGCGTAAAAAGTCCTATAAGCAGCCCATCGGGCTGGACGAGAACGGCCAATGGGATACCCATGGCGCGCTCTACGGCACCTTGGTGGATGGCGGGCTGCCGGGGGGCGGCAACGTGCTGGGCGCCGTGGCCGACCGCCTCGACCCGCTGTGGCCGGCGATGATTCGCCAATGGCTGCCGCGCTGGTGGACCGACCATGCCTTGCGCCAGCAGCGCAGGCTGATATCTCGGATCGGGACGGCGTTGCAGTTGATAGACGCCAGCAGCGCAGAACTCAATCGACTGCTGCCGCGCTACCACGCGGATGATCTCTCTGTTATCCCGGCGCTGGAACGCGCCATGGACAGCCTCACCGCGCAGGCGCTGAAAATGGATGAGGAGCTGGTGGCTATCTCACGCTACCTGCGAGGGAATCGCAGCCAAATGCTGAGAAAATCGCGCAGCGATGTGGCCGATAACGTGTGCCAGTGCGCGCAATTGCAAGTGCGGGTTGCCCTGCAACAAGTCCTGAAATATTCCGATGAAGCCGCCGCCCTCAACACCCGTCTTCAGGCCATGCCCTTTGATCAGGTGTCCGCCAGGCAAGCCCTCAGGGCACAGATCCGGGACTTGGATATCCAGGTATTCGACTGCTACCAGCGAACCGACGCCGCAGTTGAACTGATGAACCAATGGCTGCCCCTGGGCCCTGGAATCAATCGAAAAACCCTGGCCACCGCTGCCGAAGCCATCAACCGGCGTTATTCGGAATTTGAACGCGCGCGCTTCAAGACCGAGGCATTGACCGATCTCATCGCGCATCGCAAACCTGGGCACGACATCGCCTGGCACTACCTGCAGGGGCCGCTGAAAAACGCCGAGAACGCCTTGATACAGGCGCTGTACCTGCAACGTCATCTGCTCGAGGCAAGCCCCAACCCCAGCCAGCGCAACCGCATCTTGCAGCACTGCATCAGCACCTACGAAACCTATCAGCGCCAGCTGAACAGTTGGACGGCCGGTGTACCGCAGCTGTTTGATGACACCTATGTCGCGCAGATGCACCAACAGCTCAGCGCCCTGCGCACACGCGCCGAAAAAGCCCTGACCACCGTCACGCCCAAGACCACGGGCTCACCCGGCAAACGCGTGTTCGAGACCGACGACAACCTGCTGCTGATTGGTGACGCCGATAAAACCTCAGCCCCGCAAAAACCGCGCTACACCCTCACGGGTAAACGGGGCGAGGAGCATGTCTGGGAACAAGGCAGCGACGGCAAATTCCGCCGCGTCGATGCAGCGAGCCCGACGGCATGGCAACCCACCCCCCGCGATCTGAACGCCTTGACCCAGGACGCCAAGAATCGTCTGCAGAACCTTGCCGCCCACCAGGCCCGAGTCGACGGCTACAGGCGCCAGAAAATGCTCCCGGCGGACCTTGAGTTCATGATGACCAGCGAGGCAGATACCCTCGACCTGCAAGCCCGTCACCTCGCAGAGTTGGCGGGAGATTCGGCATTGGTCCGGCAACTGCGCCAAAAGGCCACCGACCTGCGCGAGCAAGGCCGGCGGCTGCGGATCAACCAGTCAATCAGCAGCCAGACACCGACCGAGGGCTACCTGGACTATCTGCTCAGTCAGCAGCTGGACGACAAACCGATTGTCGATATCCGCAAGACCGGTGCCCTGGAGGACCTGGGACGGCGCCAGGATGGCCGGCCGGATTTCATGCAGGAATTTGAAATCCGCGATGTCCGCCAGGCCACGCCCAAGCCGCTGTGGTACGCGCACTTTCACTACGAGTCGGCCACGCCCAAGCAACTCGATGTCTTTGTCAAAGGCCACCTCAAATTGCCGGCCCAGCGTCGCCTCGGGCTGAAATGGCAACAGACTCAAGCCCGCGACGGGGCAACGGGCGACGTGGCGATCTGGCGGGGCGACATTAATAAACCACTGGCAAGGCAGCATTTCCAGACGGCGTGGGATGGATTGCTCTAGTCGCCGCCGCGCACCGGCTTGTCCGCAAAGGGAACATGAGACAAACTCAACTTAATTAATGTGTTGGCAAGTTTTACTCATGGAGGCCCTGGTGCTGGAAATTCGTCACCTCAAGACCCTGCACGCTTTGCGCGAAGCCGACAGCCTGGTGGAAGCCGCCGAGCGCCTGCACCTGACGCAATCGGCACTGTCCCACCAGTTCAAGGAACTGGAAGAACGCCTGGGCATGCCACTGTTCGTGCGCAAGACCAAGCCGCTGCGTTTCACCAGCGCCGGCCTGCGCCTGCTGCAATTGGCCGACGCCACCCTGCCCTTGCTGCGCGGTGCCGAGCGCGATATCGCACGGTTGGCCGGCGGCACCGCCGGGCGTCTGCACATGGCGATCGAGTGCCATAGCTGCTTCCAGTGGCTGATGCCGACCATCGACCAGTTCCGCGACGCCTGGCCGGAAGTCGAGCTGGACCTGGCCTCGGGTTTCGCTTTCGCCCCGCTGCCGGCCCTGGCCCGTGGCGATCTGGACCTGGTGGTGACCTCCGACCCGCTGGAACTGCCGGGCATCACTTATGTACCGCTGTTCACCTACGAAGCCATGCTGGCGGTCGCCAACCAGCATGCGTTGGCGAACAAGTCCTATATCGTGCCGGAAGACCTGCTCAGCGAAACCCTGATCACCTATCCGGTGGAGCGTGACCGCCTGGATATTTTCACGCGTTTTCTGGAACCGGCCGACGTCGAACCGGCCCAGGTGCGCACCTCGGAATTGACGGTGATGATGATGCAGTTGGTGGCCAGCGGCCGTGGTGTCTGCGGCATGCCCCATTGGGCGCTGCATGAGTACAGCTCGCGGGGTTACGTGAAGGCCAAGCGCCTGGGCGAGAAAGGTTTGTTTGCGACGCTGTATGCCGGGATTCGCGCCGACATGCTGGATGCGCCGTATATGCGCGACTTCTTGCTGACGGCCAAGGACACTTCGTTTTCGACGCTGGATGGGGTCAGCGCGGTTCGATAAACGACGCAGAGCAGCACCGTGGCTGATCACTGACCTTTCAATTCACGCCACATGTGAATTTTGTCGAAATACTCGATGCCCACCCGCACCGCCAACGGCTCCAGGCCGTATTGGATAAACCCGCACCGCTGGTACAACGCCAAGGCTGCATCGTTGCCGGCGGTGACGGTCAGTTGAATAACTTTGAGGCCGGGCTGGCGGCGTGCGTCATCGAGCGCCGCTTCCATCAATTTACGGCCAAGCCCCTGCTGCTGATGCGCCGCGCTCACGTACATACCGAACAGGGTCACTTTGTGCCGAGCCTTCTCGCGGGGTTCAAAGGCCAGGCCGACAATCCCGGCCAGCTCATCACCGTCGAACCCACCCAGCAACCGATCCAGCGGGCTGGAAAGGCGCTTTTCCCACCAGCTCGACGGCATCGCTGCACGCTCGGCCACGCTGGAGGTGAACGCCTGTGGATAGGCGCCGTAGGCCTCCAGCATCAACTCGCGATACGCGGTGGCGTCGCCGGCCACCAGCGGGCGAATCTTCATGCCGTCAGCGACTGGCGATAGAACGGCAGGATCAGGTCACGCGTCAACGGCGCCAAGTGCAGGCCACCGTCGCCCATGGGGTCGATCCAGCGCACTTCCTCGATTTCCGCAGCGGGCACCACCGCCACGTCGATGTGCACCTGGAACAACTCGGCGTGCACGGTAAAACCTGGCTCATTGGCGGCCGGGGCCGAGAAGTGGCCGAGGTAAAGGGCCTGGCTGGGGTCGATGTGCAAGTTGAGTTCTTCGTGCAGCTCGCGGGCCAGGGCCTGGGCCGGTTGTTCCCCGGCGTCGATCTTGCCGCCCGGTTGCATGAATGCCTGGGTGCCGCGCTTACGCACCAGCAAGGTCTGGCCGTCGCGGCCGATCAGGAGGGCGGCAGCAATACGAATGGTTGAAAGGCTCATTAAAGAATGGGGGTCTCTTCGGGTAGTTT
Source organism: Pseudomonas palleroniana (assembly GCF_022836895.1). NCBI lineage: Bacteria > Pseudomonadati > Pseudomonadota > Gammaproteobacteria > Pseudomonadales > Pseudomonadaceae > Pseudomonas > Pseudomonas palleroniana. The sequence continues at coordinate 5,443,262 of NZ_CP092411.1, forward strand.
GATAAATACGCTGTATTTGGCGCCTTCCATCGCTTCGAACGCGATCAGCTTTTCCACCAGCGGCAGGTTCAACACCTTGCCGGCGTTGAGCAGCAGCATGCCGTTATCGGCATTGAGGTTGCGCGCCAGGACCATGCCGGCTTCCAGATCCCGGGTGGAAAGGACTTTGACGCTGGGGTCGCCCAGGGTCACATCGCTCAAAAAAGTGGCGCAGGCTTTGACGAAGTCTTCGACCAGTGCCGGATCGTACAGGCGCCCGGCATACTTGCGGATATACAGCAGCGCTTCGTCGCTGTTCAGATACCGCTCAAGGATCAAGCCCTTTTGCAACTCGATAAAGTCCACTGCCAGCTTCAGCAGGCGTGAGCCGTACGGAATCGCCTCCTCCTTGAGATGGTCGGGAAAACCCGTACCGTCCCAGCGCTCCTGGTGATGCCGAATGAGCCGCGCCGCATCCTTCATCGGCTCCAGGGTCATCAATAGCGACTCGCTTTGCGTCGGGTACGCGCGATACAACTCACGGTCGGTGCTGTGCAGCCTGTCCGACGGCGCAACCATCATGCCGTCGGTCCAGCTCAGCTTGCCGATGTTGTACAACGCAGCGGCCATCGTCAGGTCGCGGGTACTGGCTTCATCCATCGACTGGGCGGCGCAATACACCCGAATCAGCTCGATCAAGGCGCGGTTGGTCTGCTTGTCCTTGGGCAGGCGCAAGTTGGCCAGCAGCGAGAACACCTCAGTGCCCGTCACGTAGCTGCGCTTGAGCTCTTCGTAGGCCAGGTCGAGCATGTCGGCGGTCTGTTGCAACTCGGAAGTGCGCGCCGCCACGCGTTTTTCCAGTGTGCTGTTAAGCACCTTGAGCTGCTCATTCTGCTGCCGGGTCAAGCGCTCCAGGCGCTGGTGCTCAAGGCATTGATTGAGGACCAACTGCAATTCGTCGTCATTCCAGGGCTTGCTGATGTAGCGGTGAATCTGGCCCTCGTTGATCGCCTTGATGATGGTTGCCACATCGGCATAACCCGTCAACAAAATGCGGCTGGTGGCGGGATACAAACGATGCACTTCGGCCAGGAGCTGCGCGCCGTCCATTCCGGGCATGCGCGCATCGCTCATCACCAGGTCGACGTGCCGCCCGGCCAGAATCTCCAGCGCCTGGGCACCACCGCCGGCCAGCAGTATTTCGTAGGGCTGAGTACGCAACAGGCGGCGCAAACTGTTGAGGATCGATTCTTCGTCGTCGACCAGCAAAACGACGGATTTCGTAGCGAGCTGTTCATCCATGGTGACTCTGCCTTCAAATAAAACAAAGTTGAGCTAAATTGAACCCTCGTGTCGTACCTTGCGCCTTCGCTTGTAGGCAAGGGGGACTCACGCTGCAGGTCATCGCGCGGCAATCGCGTTAATTTGACGCCAACTGGCCGTCGATATCAAGCGAGCTCGACTATGCTGTCAGAGCAACTCGCCCCCCACTCAGAGGTGAAGCCAAGGAAGGAGCCGTTATGCAATCGAGCCTTTTGCCTGTGCGGAGCGCGCCATGAACATCGACCCGGGACGGGCCAACCGTCGCATCCTGATCGTCGATGACACCGCCTCGATCCACGAGGACTTTCGCAAGATCCTCTGCGCCGAAGCAGAGGGCGAAAAGTCCCTGGACAGCCTCGAAGCAACGCTTTTCGGCACCTCCGCGCCCGTGCGCCAGGCGTTTGTGCTGGACTCGGCCTATCAGGGCCAGGAAGCCCTTGAGCTGGTGAACAAAGCCCTGGCGCAGCAATCCCCCTACGCCATGGCGTTTATCGATATGCGCATGCCTCCGGGCTGGGATGGCTTGCAAACCATCGAACAGCTATGGAACGTCGATCCCAAGCTGCAAATCGCGCTGTGTACCGCCTATTCCGATTACTCATTCGAGGCCATCGAAGCGCGGCTGAAGTACAACGACCAATTGCTGATCCTGAAAAAACCCTTTGATCACCTGGAAATCCGCCAGATGGCCAGTGCCCTCACCTGGAAATGGCAACTGGCCCAGGATGTCGCCCTGAAGATGATCGACCTGGAGCGCACCATCGAGGAACGGGTGCAGGAATTGCTCAAGGTCTCGCGCCTGTTGCAATACGACACGCTCACCGACCTGCCCAACAGCACATTGCTGGGGGACCGTCTGTCCCAGGCGATTGCCCTGGGCCGACGGCACGAGACCCAGCTGGCGGTGGTCTTTATCGGCCTGGACCGTTTCAAACGCGTCAACAATGCCTGGGGCTACCCGGTGGGCGATGAAGTGCTGCAACAGGTCAGCCAAAGCCTGCTGGAGGCCGTGCGGGAATCGGATTCGGTGTTCCGTTATGGCTCTGACCAGTTCGTGGTCCTGCTCAACGATGTCCAGAATCTCCAGCAAACCCAGCATATCGCGCAAAAATTTCTCAATGCCATCAGCGTGACCCGCCATGTGGCCGGGCATGACCTGAGCGTCACCGCCAGCCTGGGCATCAGCACTTACCCCAATGACAGCGGCTCGGCGGTGGAGTTGATCAAGCACGCTGAAACCGCCATGCACAACAGCAAGGAACTGGGGCCGAACGACTTCCGTTTTTACACTGAAGACATGAACCTGCGCGCGCAACGCCAACAGGGCCTGGAAAGTGCGATCCGCCAGGCACTGGAGCGTGATGAGTTTGTACTGCATTACCAACCGAAGCTGGATTTGAAGTCCGGGCACATCGTTGGCGCCGAAGCGTTGATCCGCTGGTTCCAGCCACGCTCCGGCTGGGTCAGCCCCGCCGAATTCATTCCGGTGGCCGAAGACTGCGGGCTGATCGTGCCCCTGACGAAATGGGTGCTGCGTCGCGCCTGCGAGCAGGCTCAAGCCTGGAACGCCCTGGGCCTGAACCCGCTGAGTATCTCGGTGAATATCTCCTCGATCGACTTCCGCCAGCGCGACTTCGTTGAGAACCTGGCCGCCATTCTCAAGCAGACCGGGCTGCCCCCGGCCCAGCTGGAACTGGAGATCACGGAAAGTGTGTTGATGCAGAGCGTCGACACCACCGTCATCACGTTGAACCGGATCAAAGCCATGGGTGTCCGTCTGGCCCTGGACGACTTCGGCACGGGCTATTCCAGCCTCAGCTACCTGCGGCGCTTCCCCATCGATGTGTTGAAAATCGACCAGTCATTCATTCGCGGCCTGATTGTGAACAATCAGGATGCGCAGTTGATCAGCGCGATCATCGGCATGGGCAAAAGCCTGGATTTGAACATTATCGCCGAAGGGGTAGAGTCCCTCGAACAGCTGAAATTCCTCCAGGCCGAGCGCTGCGAGGAAGGCCAGGGTTTCCTGTTCAGCAAGGCAGTGCCTGCGCAGGACTTCATCTTGTTGCTGCAGGCGGGCAAGACCAGCCTGATGCCCGATCATTAGTCGTTTGCAAGGAGTGCGCGATTGAAAGCAGTGTCAACCTACGGGCTTACCCTGGCGATATGGCTGGGCCTAGGCGCGCCGCTGATGGCCGCGCCGCTGGACGAAGCGCTCAAACCGCTGCCGCCGGTGCCCACCCTGGACCCGGCCAAAGTCGAGCTGGGCCGCCAACTGTTCAATGAGCCACGCCTGTCGGTGAATAACACATTGTCCTGCGCCAGCTGCCATCGCCTGGAAACCGGAGGGGCCGACAACAAGGCATTCTCCCTGGGCTTCGATGGCAAGCCGCTCGGTATCAACACGCCGACCGTGTTCAACGCCAGCCTGAACTTCAAACAGTTCTGGAATGGTCGGGTGGACACCCTGCAAGCCCAAGCCGAACACGTGGTCATCAACCCGACTGAAATGGGCAGCGACTGGAAAACCGTGGTGCAGAACTTGGCCGCCATGCCCCTCTACGCATCTGCATTTTCCAAGGCCTACCCGGATGGCGTCACCGCCGCCAACGTGCAAGACGCCCTGGCGACTTATGAACGTACGCTGCTCACCCCCAACTCTCGGTTCGATCAATATTTGCAGGGCAACACCGAGATTTTGACGATCCAGGAAAAGTACGGTTACCAGCGCTTCAAAGATTACGGCTGCATCGCCTGTCACCAGGGCGTGAACATCGGCGGCAACATGTTCCAGAAGTTCGGCGTGATGGGCGATTACTTCAAGGCCCGCGGCAACCCGCTCGAATCGGACCTGGGCCGTTACCTGGTGACCCAGGATGAAGAAGACCGTCACGTGTTCAAGGTGCCCAGCCTGCGCAATGTCGCGGTCACTGCGCCGTACTTCCACGACGGCTCGGCCAAGACCCTGGAGGACGCGGTGGATGTCATGTTCAAGTACCAACTGGGCCGCAACCCTTCCCAGGACGACAAAGACCTGATCATCCAGTTTCTCAAGACCCTGACCGGCCAATGGGAGGGTAAGCCACTATGACCCTGTCTCGCAGCCATACCAGCACCCTGCTGCTCACCCTGATGACCTTGGTTCTGGCCTCGATCCTGGTGTTTCTGTACCTCAAGTCAACCCGCGACCAGACCGCCACCTACACCCAGTCCCGGGACCTGATCCGGCAACTGCAGCAACTCAATGCCCAGTGGGACAGTGAGGTGCTCAAGGCCAGGATCTCCATTACCCGTAACTACGACCCGCTGGTCTCGCCTTTGCTGGAAATGACCCGGATATGGGCCGATCTGAAAAACCGTGAGTCTTACCACGACAGTCCCGACCTGGCTGGCTGGCAAGCCAGCCAGCAAGCCTACGAAGCCGCCCTCCAGGAAAAAGCCCGGCTGGTGGACCAGTTCAAATCCCACAACGCGGTGCTGCGCAATTCCCTCGCGTTCCTGCCGACCGCCGAAGACGATATCCAGGCCCAATTCAACCGCGTTGACGATGAAAGCAGGCTGCATGTACAAAGCGTGGCCACCGACACCTACGACCTGCTGCTCAGCAGCCTGGAGTTCGCCCAGGTCACCAGTGATGAGCGGGCGGCGGATATTCTGGTGGGCCTGGGCAAACTGGCGATCAACAAGGAAACCCTGCCCAGTGAGTTTCAGGCGCCAGTCGACATCCTGAGTAATCATATTGAGTTGATCCTGCGCGAGCAGCCGCTGGTCAATGGCCTGCTTGAGCGCATTGCCGCGGTCCCGGTGGCCGAAAGCCTGGAGAACCTGAGCACCCATCTCGACCAGGACCAGCAGGCGTCTGACCGGGTGGATCATCAGTACCATCGCTACCTGCTGATCTTCTCGACCCTGCTGGTGGTGATGCTGCTCTACCTGGCGGTGCGCCTGTTACGCAGTTTCGCCGAGGTCAACCGGGTCAACCGCGCCTTGCAGTCGGCCAACGAAACCTTGGAGCAACGCGTGGAACGGCGCACCCAACAGCTCAAGGATGCCCAGAGCGAGCTGATGGACAGCGCCCGCCAGGCCGGCATGGCCGAGATCGCCACCAACGTGCTGCATAACGTCGGCAACGTGCTCAACAGCGTGAATATCTCCGCCGACCTGGTCGCGCGCAAACTGCGCAGCAGCAAAGCCCAGGGCCTGGGCAAAGCCATGCAGTTGATCAATGAGCACCCGCACGATCTGGGCACCTTCCTGAGCGAAGACGAAAAAGGCAAGTTGCTGCCCAACTACTTGAACCAACTGGTGGACGCCATTGCCGTTGAACAGCAAGGCATGGCCGAAGAGCTGGCGCAACTGAGCAAAAGTGTCGATCACATCAAGGACATCGTTTCCACGCAGCAATCCTATGCCGGTGTCGCAACCCCACTGGAGCCGGTCCAGATCAGCACCCTGATGGAAGATGCCTTGCGCATGAACGCCGGCGCACTGAGCCGTCACCACGTCACGGTGGTCAAGGAGTTCGCGCCGGTACCGGAAGTGATGGGTGATAAACACCGGCTGCTGCTGATCATGGTCAACCTGATCAGCAACGCCAAGTACGCCATGTCCAACCTCAGCGACCGGCCACGGCAGATGACCCTCGCGGTCCGGACGCAGGGTGACGACATGCTGGAGATCAGTGTAAAAGATGAAGGCGAAGGTATACCGGCCGAAAACATGACGCGCATCTTCACCCACGGTTTCACGACCCGTAAGGAAGGCCATGGTTTCGGCCTGCACAGTTGCGCGCTGGCCGCCGTTGAGATGAACGGCCAACTCAGTGCCCACAGCGATGGGCCAGGCCAAGGCGCGGTCTTTACCCTGAAAATCCCTCTTACCCCTGCCGGAAGCCCCGCATGAACCAGCCTCCCAACCGGCGCATCCTGTTGATTGATGACACGCCGTCGATTCACGAAGACTTCCGTAAAATCCTGATGCCGCAGGATGACTCCAACCAGGCGCTGGATGACATGGAATCAGCGTTGTTTGGCGACACGAGTAAACCCAAGACGCAGGCATTCGAGCTGCATTCGGCCTATGGCGGCGAAGAGGGCCTGGCGCTGCTGACAACGGCCATGGCCGAACAACGGCCCTACGCACTGGCCTTCGTCGACATGCGCATGCCCCAGGGCTGGGACGGGGCAAAGACCATCGAAGAACTCTGGAAAGTCGCTCCCGACCTGCAAGTGGTGGTCTGCACGGCCTATTCGGATTACTCCTGGGACACGCTGCTAGAGCGCCTGCACGCCCATGACCGTTTGCTGATCCTGAAAAAGCCCTTCGACAATATCGAAGTCCAGCAGATGGCCAATACCCTGGCCAACAAATGGGACATGGCCCGACGCGCCTCGCTGCAAACCGCCCATCTGGAACAGTTGGTGGAACAACGCACCCAGGCGCTGCAAGTGGAAATCGCCGAGCGCAAGCTCCTCGAAAGCCAGCTGGTGCAGTCCGAGAAACTCGCGTCGCTGGGGCAACTCGCAGCCGGTGTGGCGCATGAGATCAACAACCCGGTGGGTTTTATCTCCTCCAACCTCAGTACGCTCGATAGCTATTTCAACCAGCTGCAACAGATGCTGGACGCCTACCACCATGCCGAAAGCCAGCTGGCGCCGGGGGAAACGCTGGATCGGCTCAAGGCTTTACGCACCGAACTGGAGCTGGATTTTCTCAAGGAAGATGTCCCCATCCTCATCCGTGAATCCAAGGAAGGCATTGGCCGCGTGGTACAGATCGTCAAAGACCTGAAAAACTTTTCCCGGGTGGATAACGACCAGGCCTGGCAATTCGCCGACCTGCAGCACGGCATCGACTCCACGCTGAACATTGTCGCCAGCGAACTCAAATACAAGGCCGATGTGGTCAAGCATTACGCGCCCTTGCCGGAGATCGAATGCCTGGCCTCGCAACTCAACCAGGTGGTAATGAACCTGGTCATCAACGCGGCGCAGGCCATGGGGCCGGAGCGCGGCACGATCACCATCAGCAATGGGGTGGAAGGCGAAAACGTGTGGCTGGAAGTGGCGGACAACGGCTGTGGAATAGCCCCGGAAACCGTGCAGAAGATTTTCGATCCGTTCTTCACCACCAAGCCGGTGGGCGAAGGCACCGGGTTGGGACTGTCACTGTCCTACGGCATCGTCAAGAAACACCGGGGCGATATTTCCGTCAGCAGCGAAGTGGGCAAGGGGACGAAGTTTCGCGTGGTGCTGCCGATCCGGCAAACGGCGGCATAGAACGCGCCAAGATAACGGCGCTTCTCCTGACTGACGGGCATCAGGGCCTGCTATTTGATGCCCAGCGGTTGCTCCAGCAAGGAGATCGCTCGTAAGCTTCAAGGCTCTGTAAACCGTGAAAGTCCATAAGAAATACCCGTACAGCAGGCTGGGGAGCCAATCCCAGTCGCAGCTGTCGTCGATTTTTCTTCAGGCGCAAAACGCCTGGCCGATGAGTCCGAACCCAAGGAACCCCGTATGAGCCTGTCGTTACTAAGCCGTTACGCCTTCTTTGCCGTGTGCGTCATTTTCACCCTCGCCAGCCTCCCCTTTATCGAACACGAATGGTTGTGGCCGATTACCGTGATCACCGGCCTATTGAGCCTGATCGGTATTTTCGACCTGCTGCAAAGCCCCCACGCCGTGCGCCGCAACTACCCGATCCTGGGCAATATCCGTTATCTGGTGGAAACCATCCGCCCGGAAATACGCCAGTACCTGCTGGAGTCCGACAGCGACGCCCTGCCCTTCTCCCGGGCCCAGCGTTCGCTGGTGTACTCGCGCGCCAAGAACGAAACCGCCGACAAACCCTTCGGCACGCTGATCGATGTGTACCAGTCGGGCTTTGAATTCATCGGCCACTCCATGCGCCCGGCTCCGCTGAGCGACCCCAGCACCTTCCGCGTGATGGTCGGCGGCCCTCAGTGCACGCAGCCTTACTCGGCGTCGGTGTTCAATATCTCGGCGATGAGTTTCGGCTCCCTGAGCGCCAACGCGATCCGCGCCCTCAACCAGGGCGCCAAGCTCGGCAACTTCGCCCATGACACCGGTGAAGGCAGCATCAGCCCCTATCACCGTGAGAACGGCGGCGACCTGACCTGGGAACTGGGCAGCGGCTACTTTGGCTGCCGCACCAGCGACGGCCGCTTCGACCCGGAACGCTTCGCCCTGCAGGCGCAGAACCCGCAAGTGCGCATGATCGAAATCAAGATGAGCCAGGGCGCCAAGCCCGGCCATGGTGGGATCCTGCCCAAGCACAAGGTGACCAAAGAAATTGCCGAGACACGCGGCATCATGATGGGCGAGGACTGCGTCTCCCCCTCGCGCCACAGCGCATTCTCCACCCCCATCGAAATGATGCACTTCATCGCCCAACTGCGTGAGCTCTCCGGGGGCAAACCCGTGGGCTTCAAGTTCTGCCTCGGCCACCCGTGGGAATTCATGGGCATTGCCAAGGCCATGCTGGAAACCGGCATTCTCCCGGACTTCATCGTGGTCGACGGCAAGGAAGGCGGCACCGGCGCCGCGCCCGTGGAATTCACCGACCATATCGGCGTGCCGCTGCGTGAAGGCCTGTTGTTCGTGCATAACACCCTGGTGGGCCTGAACCTGCGCGACAAGATCAAGCTCGGTGCCAGCGGCAAGATCGTCAGCGCATTCGACATCGCAAGCGTCCTGGCCATCGGCGCCGATTGGGCCAACTCGGCGCGAGGCTTCATGTTCGCGATTGGCTGCATCCAGTCACAAAGCTGCCACACCAACAAATGCCCGACCGGCGTCGCCACCCAAGACCCGCTGCGCCAACGGGCACTGGTGGTGCCGGACAAGGCCCAGCGCGTATTCAACTTCCACCGCAGCACGCTCAAGGCACTGGCGGAAATGCTCGCGGCAGCGGGTCTCGAACACCCGTCGCAACTGTCGGCCAAACACCTGGTGCGACGCATGTCAGCGACAGAGATCAAGCTGTTCTCACAACTGCATGTGTTTCTCAAGCCTGGTGAGCTGCTGACGGGTGAGGTCAACGGCGAGTTCTATTCACGCATGTGGCAGATGGCGCGGGCGGATAGTTTTGAGCCCAATGACGTCGAGGCTGCGTGATATCCCCAAGGCCTGCCCGACATCGGGCAGGCTTTACATTCAGTAATAACCCGCTTTTGCAATCATTTACAAATCCCGCCACCCTGCGCCCGCCCGACGTGCGGCGTACGACAACACGCGCGCTCGCCTGTCTTCATTAAACCTATTGTTCAAGAGCCAGCCGCCATGCTGAACGGACGCGACCCGCGCATCGATTTTTTTCGGGGCCTGGCGTTGATCTTCATTTTCTGGGATCACGTCCCCCACAACCCACTCGGCCAGATCACCTTGCGCAACATCGGTTTCAGCGATGCGGCGGAGGTGTTTGTGTTCCTCGCCGGCTACGCTGCCGTATTGGCCTACGGCAAGATCCTGCAACGTGATGGCTACTGGTTCGCCTCGCTGAAAATCCTGCGCCGAGCCTGGGTGCTGTACGTGGTGCATATTTTCTTGTTGGCCATGCTGATGGGCATCGTGTTCTTCGCCAACAGCCATGTGGAGACCCGCGACCTGGTCCAGGAGATGGGCCTGACGCACTTCATCACCCATCCGCAACAGGCACTGACCGACGAGCTGCTGCTGCGCTTCAAGCCCAACCTGATGGACCCGTTGCCGCTCTACATCGTGCTGCTGGCCGGCCTGCCGCTGGTATTGCCGTTGATGCTGCGCCGGACTTGGGCCGTGGTGGCGCTGTCCGCCACGGTATATCTGCTGGCGCCCTGGATGGGCTGGAACCTGCGGGCGATTGCAGATGGCGTGTGGTATTTCAACCCGGTGACCTGGCAGTTCCTGTTTGTACTGGGCGGCGCGGCGGCGATCTACAGCCAGAGGCTTGAGCCCACTCAACCGCGACCGTTGTTGCAGCAACCCGTGTTTGTGCTGGCGGCGTTCTACGTGCTACTGGCCGGGGTTCTGACGTTGTCCTGGCGCTGGCCTCAGGTGCACGACGCCTGGGTGCCCGCCGCCCTCAGCGACCTGATCTACCCCATCAGCAAGACCGACCTGTCACCCGTGCGCCTGGTGCATTTCCTGGCCCTGGCCTACGTGACCGCCAAGCTGCTCCCGACCACCGGATGGACGCGCAACTGGCCGGCCGAACAGGTCTGCCGCATGGGCCGTTACTCGCTCGAAGTGTTTTGTCTCGGTGTGTTGCTGGCGCCGTTGGCAGACATGCTTAACGCACTCATGGGCGACACCCTGCTCATGCAATTACTCACTGCCATCACCGGCATGCTGCTGATGGGTGGCCTGGCCGCCTGGATGGAGTTCAACAAACGCCTGGACCAGCGGCCATTCGTCCACACCCTCGCACGGTAGCCGCGCCAATCGCCCCGTGCCGTTCACGCAAGCTATATAGGTAGCGCCAGCGAACGGTACGGGGATGCTTCCATTTGCCCTCCACTTAACAGTGAAAGGAAATGGTCGATGCCTACCCATCCATCGCTCAATGAATTGTCGGGCGAGCTGCAAACCAGCGAATCCTGGGCTCGCCAAGAAACCCTGGAAATGCTCCGCGAAACCTTCGCACGCTCCATGAGCAGCCTGAGCCATGAGCAACAACGCGACTACGTCAAGCTGCAACGCGAAGCCCACAAGGCCCTGCTGGCCGTGGATGCGCAAAACGCTACGTTGATCAGCGAGTTCAAGGCCAGCGGCTTGGCCCAATTACGCAGCCGCATCGGCGGCCAGGACCCCGAAAAGGCCTACCTGCACACCCGCTACCTGGAAGAGTTGCAAGCCCCCCTGCCCTGGGAACCGCGCACCAGTGCCATGAACGATGGGCGAGGTGCACGCCGCTTTCGTCGGGCCTACGATACGTGGAAATACCGTGCCCACCATTCCAGCCTGTCGCTGTGGGATGCGGCCTGTCTCAATTTCGACTTCACCACCAGTCAATCGCCCAAGGCGGGGCAAACCTTTGTCGATGCATCGTCGCTCAGTGGCGTGGACGACCCGGATCTGACCGTCGAAAAATTCATCCAGATCAGCCGCGACCTCGACCTCGGCGGCCAACTGCAAACCACCCTTAACAACGCCCTGCGCAAAGGCGGAAAACTTCACACTGTGCTGCTGGCCAGTGCGCGTTCCAGCCTGTCGTTCGAAACACTGGAGGCGTATCGCAACCGGGCCAGTACCGGCGTGACCCGTGAGCTCTACGATAAGCTCAGCCAGGCCATCGACGGCAGCGGCCCCGCGCTTGAATTCGAGACGTTCAGCATACGCACCGGCAAAACCATTGCAGTGCCCTTGCTGATGATCCGAGTGGCCAGCCTGGGCGTCGTCTCCTACTTTCCGTTCCGCCCCGACGGTGCCTTGCGCTATCACGTAGACGCCAACAGCGCCAACCAGACATTTGTGCAGCAACTCAAGGACAGCCACCGCAAGGGCGACCTGGGCTGGTTTGCAAGACAACTGCCCACCCCCGAACTGCGCGGGTTCCAGAAGTTACTCAAGGATGAACCGCGCCCGCCCGGCCTGAACCCGTTGGCGGGGTTCCTGTATGACACCTTTCATCGTCTGTTCCCCGAACGTACTCTCGACAGCCTGCGTTTTAGCGCCGACCCCAAGCAAAACCGCAAACACACCCTGGTCGAAGCCCTGACCCAGCGCCAGGTGAAACGCTACCGGGCCAACCTTTCAACCCTCGCCACCGCCCGTTCGGAGCGCGACCTGCAAGCGGTGATCGACGGTGCAGCGGCGATCGCCGATGAAATTCTGCAACTGCTGCTGACCCCCGTGCCAGGTGGCGTCAGCGGGTTGAACCGGGTCATGCAGGCGGTAGTGTTCGGTAGCCTTGGCTACAGCCTGATCACCGGCATCAACGAAGCGGCCAAAGGCGAAGCCAGTCAGTTCGCGGCGGCGCTGAGCGATGTGGCCGACCTTGCGGTCAACGGCTTGTTGATCACCACCGCCGGGCGTGTGCACCGGCAACGCCTGGAGCAGTTGATCCAGCGATTGGGCCAGCCACGCAAAGTCATGCGCAGCGACAGTACCTATGAACTGTGGACACCGGATATCCGCCCTTACGCGGTGCCGGACCAGAACCTCCTCGACGGCCAGCGCATCAGCCCACAAGGCACTTACATGATCAAGGGTCAGCAGTACGCCTGGCTCGAGCAAAACGGGCAACGGCAGGTAGTGGAGGTCGACTACGACGCCCGAGCCATGCGCTGGAAAATCAAGCACGGCGATGGCACCGCCTACGCCCCGACGATTGTCTTCGACCCGGCGCAACAGGTCTGGGTGCTGGACCTGCAAGATGCCCATACCCTCTCGGACCGCCAATTGACCGAGCGCATGCTGCCCAACGGCCCCCATGCGCTCACCGATGCCGATATGCACACGCTGCTGCGCAGTACGGCCACCACGCGCGCCATTCTGGACCGCGTGTGGTCGGGCAGCCCTGCCCCCATCACCCTGACTGAAGGGGTACGTCGCCTGCAGGCGGACCAGTTGATCAACCAACTGATCAACCACTTTCACCGGCGCGGACATTGGCCGCCGCATGCCGACAGCCTGGTACTGAGCCTGTTGACTCAACTGCCGGATTGGCCGGCGCAGGTGCTGATCGACGTGTACGACCCGTACGGCACGCCGCTCGAAAGCTACGCCAAAAGCGACCCACCGCCGGCCACATCACAGCGCATTACCCTCACGCGCCGCGATGACGGCACCTACAGCGCCTTGGGCGACACCGGCAGCGGCGCCGTGGCCCAGGAGCGCTTGTTTGAATTGATCCTGCGCGTGCAACCCGCCGCCTCGGTGCTGGGCAAAGAAGGCAGCCCCAACCTCACCGAAGCCCAGCGCATCGCCCGGATACGCCTGCAGATCAGTGAACTTGCGCGAGCGCGGCGAATCGACCTGTTCAGCGCCCTGACACGCTACTCAGGCTTTGCCCGCCATGAAATCGCAGCCACCGATACCGCCAGGGTGTTTGTGCCGGTCAGGGCCGCACGGCCGCGGGTGGAAGTCACCCCGGTGTTGAAAAAACTGCGTGACCTGTACCCCCCCTTGAGCTCGGCCAACCTTGATCAACTGCTGCGCGACCAGCACTTCAGCAGTACCGAACGGGCGCAGTTCCTGCAGGATGGCACGCTGCCCCATGTACTGCGTGAACACCTGGAAAACCATCGCACGGCCCTGCGCATCGACGCCGTGATCGATGGCTTGTACCACGCCAGGGCTTTTGATGCGGACACCGATCTATGGGCACGGGAGTTTGCCTCCAGCCTGATCCGCAACACCCTCAAGCGGCACTTTGTAATCACCGAGATAGACGACAAGCCGTATGCCAACAGTGGCCCGGATGACACCACCGTGGAGTTGCGGCACTACGGCAACGGCCATTACCAGGCCTATGACATGCGCAATGGGGGCCTGATCCCGGTGTCGCCGAGCGTCGACAGCTTCTACCTGGCAATCGGCTCAGTGCTGCAACCCCACGAACGGCTGAAACTGAGCATGACCTCAGACACCGATGCCCAGGGTTTGCGCAACACCCTTGGCGACCTGATGAGCACCCAACGCAGCCCCGAAGGCTACATCACCCTGCTCGATCAGTCGTTGGGCCAATACGCGCAAAGCGTGGTGCTGCCCGCCAACCTGTTACCCGACGCCCTGGGCCTCTACGAACTCGACGGGCAACAACTGCTGCCCCTGTATGGCTCGTTGTACCCGGTGACCTATGACCACACCCGGCTCAAATGGCGGCTCAAGCACCCGAAAAAAGTCGGTGTCGACACGCCCCGCCTGGAGCACAATCGTCGTGGCGCGTGGCGGCTTTCCAACGAAAACCCGTTGTCCTGGGACGACCACCACCTGTTCTATCGCCTCGGCAGCGAGGACTTCAACGTCGACCAAGCCACCGCGCAACACATCCTCAAGCTCACCGACACCCCGTCGCGGGCCTTGCGCGAAGTGCACAGCGCCGGCCTGGCTCCACCTCCGTTGCTGACCGATACCAGCAAGCGCTTTCGCATCGAGCACGAGATCCTGCACTTCATCCGCGCCATGACCACCTACACGGCCAACCGCAGTGCACGGACTTCGCTGCAATTGCTGTTGGTCAGCGCCTTGCCCGGATGGCCGCGCAGCCATGCCTTGGAAGTGGTCGACAGCCACGGCAAGGTGCTCGGACAGTACCCGAGCCAACTCAACCCCGACGCCGAGAAGATCCGCATCAGCGAGACCGACAGCCACGGCCCCGAGCCGCTGAAAAATATCGTATTGAACACCACCTTGATCGAGGCACTGCTCGGCGAACTGCCCGCGACCCAGCAGGAGCGATTGTTCAAACTGGCGAAGAAAATCGCCGAGCATGCTCATCAGGAACGCGCTCAGCTATTCGATATCCTCTACCGCCAGAGCGAACAGAGCGGCACTCGCCTGGAAAAGCGCTTGCAGAACCATCATCCGGCACTCCCCATCAGCGCGGCCAAGGCGATTCTGGAGCATGCCAGCCGCCAGGAACTCAAGCAGTTGCACGATCACGACGAGGTCGGCCTGCGCCTGGCAGAACAGGCGCGCCTGACCGCCCATGATGTGCGCCTGAACCGCGCCTTCGAAGGTTTGTACCTCACGACCCTGGCCAACCCCGACAGCGCAAAGATCATCCTGCATTTGCTCAAGAGCGTCCCCGGCTGGCCGGCGGCCCTGCGCCTGGATATCCACGCAGGTACGCCTAAAGGGCGCTTGCTGGAGCACGCCGGGATCCTCGACGGCAATGATCGTCGGGTTCTGGTGAAGATGGACAACGGCTATCGGGCCTACGACGGCATGGGCCAGGCGCTGGGAGAAACCACCGACCTGCTCGGGGGCGTCGCCGACCTGCTGTCCGAAACTGAGCGCCAAGCCCTGGGCATTGACGACAGCGGTGACTTGACCCCATTGCGGCACCGCCTCGCTGACCTCGCGCTGGGCCAGCGCGTGGCGATCAAGGCCCTGCTCGATCTGCCGCATATTCCGTACTGGCTGCAGCCGCCGATGGCGGTCAACAGTTCATTCACGGCCTACCCGTTTACCTTGAGCGACCTATGGCCGTTCCACGCCCGCCAGCCGGTGGATCTGGTCAGCAAGGTGCGCGAGATCTACCCCAGTTTCAGCGTGGCCAAGGCCAACGCCCTGATTGATGCACTGGGCATGAGCGAACCCGCCGCGTTACTCGAACTGGAGCGGCGCAAGGCCGAATACCAGACCTTGGATTACGGCCTCACCCGCTGGGCGGAGTCGCCCCACGCCAACGATGATCCCGCCACCGACCCCTTGGGCATGAACCTCGGCCAGCGGCGCTACCTGGCCGAACAGATCCGCAGCGCGTGGCGTCAGGAAACCCGCGTACTGTATGCCGACGGCCTGCTCGACGTGCACGTGCTCAAGCTGCAACTGGGCGACAACGACTTGCCCGACACCGATTTTCTCCTGGGCACCCAGGGCTTTGCGCATATCGATTACCTGCATATCGCCGCCGATAGCTTCCCGGCCACCGGTAATGCGTTTCTGAGCAAGTTCGCCAACCTCAAGTATCTGAAAATCGACTGCATGCTCACGGAGCTGCCCGCCAGCATCACCGCGATGACCCAGTTGGAACAGTTGTTCCTGGCGGACAACAACATCGTGCTGACCGACGAATCCCGGCAACGCCTGAGCACCCTGACCCGCCTGGAAGAACTGCACCTGGATAACAACCCATTGGGCCTGCCACCGGATATCAGCAGCATGCCGAGGCTGACGGTTCTGTCACTGCGCAATACCGGCCTCACTCAATGGCCAATAGGTGCCGAAACCCGCGACGACCTGGGTGCGTTGATGCTTCATGAAAACCGTATTACCACGCTTCCCGACGCGTTGTTCAACACCAGCATGGCCCGCACCAATCGCAATACGGTGTTGCACGACAACCCCTTGGACGCCGACACGCTAGAGCGGATAAACGACTACTACGCCCAGACCGGCGTCAGGCTGGGCGGCCCCTTGCCGGGCATCCAGCATCAACAGAACGTGCCGGCCGACTTGAATGATTGGCTTACCGGCATCCCTGCTGCCGAACACGCGGCCTGCAAAAAGCTGTGGGACCTATTGAAGAGCAACGAGGACGCGAGCTCCGATGACGCATTTCGCGTACTGAAGGACCTGACCAAGTCTTATGCCTATGTAAAGAACGAAACCTCGAAAAAAGCCCTGACCCAACGGGTGTGGCACCTGCTGAACGCCATGGGCGATTCCACCGAGTTACGTAACGACGTATTCCTCAACACCTACCTGGCAGGCACCTGTGGTGATGGGGCGATCCTGGCCTTTATCGATATGGAAATCCGCCACCTGCGCTACGTGGCCAAGGCGCAATCGAACATCGCCATAGCCGAACGCGAGCTGCTGGCCTTGGCGCAAAGCCTGTTCTACCTGCGCACACTCGACCAGTTCGCCGAGGACCATCTGAAATCACTGCGCGAGGCCCAGGTCGATCCTGACGATGCCGAGGTGAAGCTGTATTTGCGCATGAGCCTGGCAAAGGAGTTCAACCTGCCGGTGCATCAGGAAGAGCTGTTGTATTCGGCACGGGAGTGGGTCAAGTCCAGGGATATTGCCAATGCCCGGCAGAAGCTGCGGGACATCAGCAAGACCGACGCGCCGCAAACCTCTTTGTTGCAGGAAGACTTCTGGCTCGAATACCTCGCCCGCAGCTACCCGGAGCCTTTCAGCACCATTGACACCATCACCCGGCACCAGGTGAATGCGTTGAACCAGGCAGTGACGGACAAACGCTCAGACACCTACCTGGACCGGCGCCAGTCGATTACCGACCAGGAAACTGCCGAACGTGAACGCCTGATCCGTCAATTGACCCAGGCAGCACAACTGGCCAACCAGAGACGCAGCTAACGCCAGGGGAGCGAACTCGCTCCCCCCGCACTAAACGGAGCGTGGCATACCCTCACTCGCGTCGGTCGGCTGCAACTTGAAGGCATAGAACACAAGCGTCAGCAGCACCAGGAACACCGGCCCCACATACAGCGCCACGCGGGTGTCCGGGAAGTACGCCATCAACCCCACGACCAACACCAGGAACGCCAGCGCCAGGTACGAACTGGCCGGGTACAACCACATGCGGTATTTCAACCCGGCCTGTTCTGCGGCGCTCAAGCTTTTACGGAATTTAAGCTGGGCCAGCAGGATCATCAGCCAGGTCCAGATCGCGCCGAAGGTGGCGATGGAGGTGACCCAGACAAAGACTTTCTCCGGCACCAGGTAGTTGAGCAACACCCCCAGCAGCAGCGCGAAGATCGACAACAGCAGGGCGCGACGTGGCACACCGTTGTTCGAGGTCTTGGCGAAGGTCGCCGGGGCCTGGCCGTTCTGCGCCAGGCTGTAAAGCATGCGCCCGGTGCTGAAGATGCCGCCGTTGCACGACGACAGGGCCGCGGTGATCACCACAAAGTTGATGATGCCGGCGGCGGTCTTGATCCCCAGACGCTCGAAGGTCATCACAAACGGGCTGCCTTGGGTACCGATCGCATTCCACGGGTAGATCGACAGAATCACAAACAGCGCCCCCACATAGAACAGCAGGATGCGCCAGAACACCGAGCCGATTGCGCTGGGGATGGTCTTCTGCGGGTTCTTCGCTTCACCGGCGGTCAGGCCGATCATCTCCACGCCCAGGTAGGCGAACATGACCATTTGCAAGGACATCAGGACGCCCTGCACGCCATTGGGCATGAAACCGCCGTGGGCCCACAGGTTGGAAATACCCAGCGCCACGCCATCGTTGCCGAAACCGAACGCAATGATGCCAACGCCGCCGATGACCATCGCAATGATCGTGACGATCTTGATCAGGGCAAACCAGAACTCGAACTCACCGAACGCCTTGACCGCGATCAGATTGATGGTGCCCATGCTGATCAGCGCCGCCAAGGCCCAGATCCAGCGCGGCGTATCGGGGAACCACACGCCCATGTACACCGCGACCGCCGTGATTTCCGCGACACAGGTCACCAGCCACAGGAACCAGTAGTTCCAGCCGGTCAGGAAGCCCGCCAACGGGCCCAGATAATCCTGTGCATAACGGCTGAACGAACCGGCGACAGGGTTGTGCACGGCCATCTCGCCGAGCGCACGCATGATCACCAGGATCGCCAGGCCACCGATGATGTACGACAGCATGATCGCCGGACCGGCCATTTCAATGGCCTTGGCCGAACCCAGGAACAGACCGACACCGATGCAGGCGCCGAGTGCCATCAAGCGAATGTGTCGCTCACCGAGTTCGCGTTTGAGCGGGCCGCCTTGAGCGGTCTCGCCATGGGGCAGGGGGTTGCCGACTGGCATAGGGATACAACCTCATCTTGTTATTGGATAGCCCGTCGCGTTTCACACGCCGTTGCCGGTAAGGCCAGGCGGAAATCGAAACCGGGGCCGTCTCATGAACAGCCCCGCCTTGCAGGGCAAGACGATGGGCCGTGCAGTATAAAAAGCCTCGACCAGTGCCTTTCACTGTAAAAGCCAGTCAATTTAGTGGAAGCGCCCACAATAATGCAATTTCACAGGCGCATATGACCTATACCCGGCGACCAATCGCCGCAGCTGCCGTCGTTCACTCAAGGGCGGATTCAGACGCTTCCCACGCAAAAAATACAATTTCCTCACATCAAGCCCACACCGTCTAAGCTTCAAACAAGTCCGATCAATCTGCGTGAATGGATCAATCGACTATGGGCGCACTGTGGCAAACCGAATCGACCAAGGCTGCGAAACTACAAGGCAGTTCGGAACCAGCGCCTTTACCCCAAAATAAACCCAGGCCCCGCTACGGGCGCCGGCTGTTCTGGCTGATCGTGCTAATGGCGTTGCTGGCCCTGGGCTTTGCCGCCACCAGAGAGATGCGCACTTCACGCCTGCAAGCCGAACAATTGAGCAGGCTGGCCAACCAACTGACCTACCGGCTGGCCGACGGTCCCAGTGATGCCATCGTGTACCCAGGCCCCGGACCGTTTGACCGACGCCTGGGCTACAGCGACCTCGACGACTTCCTGGCCCGCTTGCTCAAACGCGGTTACGTCGTGCAATCCCAGACGCGCTTCTCCCCCCAATTGATGGATTACACCCGCCAGGGGCTGTTCGTGCCCTACGCGGAAAAAATCCAGGCCGGTTTGTCGCTCACCGATTGCCAGGCGCTGCCGCTGTACCAATACACCTACCCGCAACAGCTCTACGCCAGCTTCGCCGCCATTCCGCCGCTGGTAGTCAACAGCCTGCTGTTTATCGAAAACCGTGACCTGCTCGACCCCGCCGCCCCACAGGCCAACCCCGCCGTCGACTGGCCGCGCTTTGCCAAGGCGGCCTGGTCGCAAGTGGCCAAGACCCTGCACCTGCCCGGCCAGAGTGCCGGCGGCAGTACCCTGGCGACCCAGTTGGAAAAGTACCGCCACTCCCCGGACGGCCTGACACTTTCCGGCGCGGAGAAACTGCGGCAGATGTTTTCCGCCGGCGTACGGGCTTACCAGGCGGGACCTGACACCGCGATCGCACGGCAGAATATCGTGCGCGACTACCTCAACAGCGTGCCGTTGTCGGCCGTGCCGGGGCACGGTGAGGTGCACGGCCTGGCCGAAGGTTTGCGGGTGTGGTTCGGCGCCGATTTCAACCAGGTCAACCAGGCGCTGGTGGGCAATGACCTGCAAGCAAAAGCGCTGGCATTGCGCGAGGTGCTGGCGCTGATCATCGCCCAGCGCCGCCCTTCACATTACCTGGTCAAGGGGCGTGACGAACTGGCGCAACTCACCGACAGCCATCTGCGATTGCTGGCCCAGAACGGCGTGATCGACGCGCCACTGCTCAACGCGGCCCTTGGCGCCACGCTCAGCTATCGCGACTGGGTGCAACAACCCACGGTGCAACCGATTGAAACCAACAAGGGCATCAGCGTCGCGCGCAGCCGGGTTGCCGCGTTGCTCAATCGCCCGCTGTACGACCTCGACCGCCTGGACCTGTCGGCGACCAGTACCTTGCAAGGCACCCTGCAGACCCAGGTCAGCGATTACCTCAAGCACCTGGCCGACCCTGACTACGCACGCCAGCTCGGCCTGCTCGGCGAGCGCCTGCTGACCGCCGCCAGCACGCCTCAAGTCCGCTACAGCTTTACCCTGTTCGAGCTGACCCCGGACGGTTCGCGGGTCAGGGTACAGACCGATAACACCGACCAGCCTTTCGATATCAATGAAGGCAGCAAGCTGGAGTTGGGCTCCACGGCCAAGCTGCGGGTGCTCACCACCTACTTGCAAATCGTCAGTGAGCTGCATGATCAATACGCGGCGCAATCCCCCGCCGCGTTGAAAAAAGTGCCGATCAACGATCAGGACCGCCTCAGCCGGTGGGCCATCGACTACCTGATCCAGACCCCGGACAAAAGCCTGGAAAAAATGCTCGACGCCGCCCTTGACCGCACCTACTCGGCCAACCCGGCAGAAGGTTTTTTCACCGGGGGCGGCCTGCATCACTTCCACAACTTTCGCAGCCAGGACAACGGCCGCAGCCCCACCCTGCGCGACGCCTTGCGCGAATCGATCAACCTGCCGTTCATTCGCCTGATGCGCGATATCGTGCGCTATACCACCTACGCAGGCCCCAACAACAGCGCGCAGTTGCTCAAGGACGACAACGACCCTCGGCGCCAGGAATACCTGGCCAGATTCGCCGACCGCGAAGGCACCGCGTTCCTGCTCAGGTTCTGGAAGAAGTATCAGAAAAAAGACACCCAGGCCCGCCTCGATACATTCCTCGACAGTGTCCGTGCGACGCCGATCCGCCTGGCGGCGGTGCATCGTTACCTGCTGCCCGAGGCGAGCCAGGAAAGCTTCAACCGCTTCGTGCGTTCGCACCTAGCCGGCAGCAAGGACGTCGGCAAGCTCAGTGATGAGCGCCTGGCCAAGCTCTATCAAGACTACCGCCCCGGCAGCTATGACTTGCCTGACCAAGGCTTCATCGCCAAGGTCCATCCGCTGGACCTGTGGCTGCTCGGCTACCTGCTCAATCATCCCGACGCCACCTTCGGCGAGGCCGTGAAAGCCAGCCAATTCGAGCGCCAGGAAGTCTACAGCTGGCTGTTCAAGAGCCGTCATCAAAGCGCACGCGACAGCCGCATTCGTACCATGCTGGAGATCGAGGCGTTTCTCGATATCCATCAGCGCTGGCAGGCGGTCGGCTATCCCTTCGATCACTTGGTGCCCTCCCTGGCAACCGCCATCGGCAGCTCCGGTGACCGACCTGCGGCGCTGGCGGAACTGATGGGCATCATCCTCAACGACGGCGTGCGCTCCAAGGTGCTGCGCATCGACAGCCTGCACTTTGGCGCCGACACGCCCTATGAAACCCGCCTGATAAACGACCCCGCGCCCGGCAAGCGGGTCATGCCGGTGGCGGTGGCGCAAGCCCTGCGCGGCGCGCTGTCCCAGGTGGTGGATGCGGGGACGGCAAAACGCGTCTCCGGCAGTTTCAAACTGGCCGACGGCACCCCGCTTGCCATGGGCGGCAAGACCGGTACCGGCGACAACCGCATCGAAGCCATCGGCGCCGGCGGCCGGGTGATCAGCTCCAAGTCGATCAACCGCACCGCGACCTTTGTGTTCTACCTGGGCGACAGTCATTTCGGCACGCTCACCGCTTTCGTCCCTGGCCGCTCGGCGGAACACTTCACCTTCACCTCGGCCTTGCCGGTGCAAGTGCTCAAAGGCATGGCACCGATCCTGATGCCGTACTTGCAACCGGGTAGCCATACACAATGCATGCCGGCCGCGGAAAACCGCCAGGCCAATGGCGAAGCCGGCGCAAGGGCATGGGGCTCGGCAAGCGCCTACAACCCCGAGTCCCACACCACGGTGGCCGTGCCTGAATAGGCGCTGCCACCCCCGTGA
Source organism: Pseudomonas palleroniana (assembly GCF_022836895.1). Lineage (NCBI taxonomy): Bacteria > Pseudomonadati > Pseudomonadota > Gammaproteobacteria > Pseudomonadales > Pseudomonadaceae > Pseudomonas > Pseudomonas palleroniana. The sequence continues at coordinate 5,465,586 of NZ_CP092411.1, forward strand.
TCGAGCATCTGCGACACGCTGTCCGCCTTGATCTCAAAGTGCAGGGTGCTGGGCTTGCGGTCGATGTACCGCGTCGGCTGGAATAACTGGGTGCCCACACCGTCCAGGCGCAAGGGCAGCCGGTTGACCGGGCGCCCAACGCTGTCGTTCAACCCGACGGGCAAGGTGACGGCGACGTCCAGCGGGACTTGATCGCCCGCTGCGTTGCGCATACTGCAGGTATTGCCCATGGGCTCGCCGCATTCCAGGGTCATCTTGAATGGCGAGCTGGCCCACAGGTTGACGGTCTGATCGCGGAACAGTCGCGTGGGTTTGCGTCCGTTTTTCAACCACGCCTGCCAGCCCTCCTGGGGTTCGAGTTGCACACGATTGCCACCCGGCGGCACCTCGACCTTGAGGTGGTGATCGACGTCCAGGGTAAAGTTAAAGGTGAGTTGATTGTCGTTGGGCTGCATGATGTCACCGAAATCGAAATCCGCCCGGGGGCCTACGCTGTAAGTGATGCTGCCGGTGTACACACCGCTGTCCATGGTCAGCGGGTTCGGAGTGCTGAGTTCGTAGGAGTACTCGAACACCGGGTAGCGGATGTCCGGGATATCCTTGATCGCAGCCATGTCACAGGCGCCGACGTTGAGCGGCGTGATCCAGGACCACAAGAAAAACGTATTGTTACCCGTGCCATAGTTGGTCCCCAGGCAAGGTGCAGGGGCATATTTCCAGCCAATGGCGCCCCTGGCCCAGACCGTTTGGCCCACCCCTCCGTACAAATCGAAACGACCACCGATACCGGCGATGCGCATCCTCACCGTTTCCGACGCGCCTGTGACTGCATGGCTGACGGTCACATCGCGCCACTCGCTGGGCACCTTGAACATCGCGCCTTTGCGTACGTCGGTATGGCCGCCCTGGATCGGCACGCTGGATGAGAAGGTCAGGTCGCTGGTGCGGATGCTGAAAATCCCCAGAGCCTTGCAGCGCTCAGGGATGTGCCAGGGGCAGATCCCGCTCTCGGGTGTGGTGTTGACGAAACGGTTGAGCAAGGGGTTGGACGGGTCCGGGCGAAATACCGCCGTGATGTCCTGGGTGAGAGCCTGCGCGGCCAGCGGTAACAGCAACGCCAGCGCACACACGGCGCGAATAATCAACTTCATCAAAGAAACCTCATGAGCCCGGCGCAGTAGCGTCGAACACCACCCGCACCGTGCCGTAGTAATTGCCGGGAAGGTAGTCGTCGGCGGGTTTGATCGCGACGATTTCCAGCGGGACGCGCCTGCCGGGCTTGGCTTCGGCGGTGGACACCACTTCGCTGCGCTCCAGGCTCAATTCCTGCCGGTTGAAACTCACACGCAGGTCGATACGGTCGCTGCCGTTGTAGAGAAATGGCTGTTCCTCAAGCCGTGCGCCGATGGCGCCGCCGATATTTTTCACATCGAACTGCGCGCGCAGCGGGCTCAACTGCGACGACACCGGGTTGTAGTCCAGGCGTTGTTCGCGGTGGAACAACTGCGGGTCGACCGGCAACACATAAAAGTCCGGCGTGGGGATCTCGACAAACACTTCGAACGTCTCCCGCTCGAGCGCCGCCCGGTTGGGAGTGGCGGTCAGCAGGCTGACGATGGAGACAGCGGCGCACATCAGTAACTTGAGCATTTTTTGCCTCGGCACGGGATCAACCCTTGATCTCAACGGTTTTCTTCGCGGAGCCTTCGATCAGGTTGAAGCGGTATTCGCGCCCCGCTTCCTTGTCGAAGCTGAAACTGCGACCGGCCATGATGTGGTGCTTGACGGTGGGCCGGCAGTCACGCGGGTCGTCGACCCGGCAGTCCTTGAATTCATCCACCACCACGACGCTGTTGCCGTTGTTGCGCAGGGCGTAGCGCCTGGCGGCGTTATCGGCCTGGGTGTCGAAACGCGTGTTTTTCGGGCGCACGAAAAACACCGTGCCGTAGCCTGCGAGCACCCGCACACCGGCGGCGAGGTTGTCTTTGTATTCGGCGCGCTCTTCATCGGTAAGGGCGAATTCATCTTCGCTCTGTGGCACGACGGGCACGAAGCGCACGCGGAAATATCGCTCCTTGTCGCGGTTGCCCATGAACAGCAAGCGCGTGCCCTGGGTACCGTTGGCCGGCACGATCAGCCGCGCCGGGCTGGCCATCAGGCCGTCGCGGGCGGTGCCGCCGACGTGGTCCTGCAACGGCACTTCCCGGTAGCTGCCATCGGCGGCGTAGATCATCTCGAGAATGTTGACCTTGACGAAAGCCGTGGAGGTGCCGCCGTTGAACACGCGCTTCATATAGGTACTTTTTTCCGCATCCAGGTAGTCGTAGACCACCCCGACATTGATCTGCGGGCCGGCGTGGCTGCCCAGCGAAAACAGCGTGGCGCCTAACAGCATGCAAAAACGTTTCATTGCTTGAACCTCAACGGATAAAGGGTTTCAACCGGCGGTTTGCGTGCCATGCACCACATCGGCCAGGGTGTCCGGCGTACAGCTGAGGTCGCCGATCATCAGCACGTCGCCTTCGCGGCGGGCGGTGCCCGGGTCCACGCGGAACTGGCAGAGCAATTGATTGGCAAAGCTCACTTGCAGGGTGGGTGTACCGGCGTGCATTTCCAGGGAGAAGAACCCGTCCACTTCGCTGACCCCACGGCTGGCGTGGTTGATCACGTGATGGCCCTTGAGCGGTTTACCCTGGGCATCGAGCAACCGTCCGAGCACGGTGACGGTTTGCATCACACTGATCTTGCGATAGTCCACGCCGCCCTTGTTCAGGTGGTAGTTGCTGCGCGCCGGCTGGATAGCGGCGGCCGGTGGGTGGTTGCCTTCGAAGTCAAAGCTCAGGGTGCTGCTCTTGTAAGCGGTGATCGGCACAAAGTTGCGCCCGGGGCGCAAGGTGGCGCTGCCACCGGCCAGGTCATCGGCGCGCAGGGTGATGTCGTCGAGGTCGGTCTCGACATCCACGATCATCCCGGCCCCTCCGGTGTGGTACTGGCTGCTGAGCACCATGTTTTGCGCGCCTACGGCGACGGTGCTATTGAGGTTCAGGCCGCCGCTGAGCTTGTCGTTGAACGAAGAGCGCTGCAAAAATGCGTCGCCGTAGAGCGCTTCGGTCTGGAAGCTGCTGCGACCGGACAAGCCGACGCCATAGGTATCCGCCGTCGTCGTGGCCGAGACGCTCTGCAGGAAGTGATCATCCAGACTGCGCTGGTAGGTCAGCGAGCCATTGTTGTCGCGGCCGCCATCGCGCGCAGTGCGTGTGCCGAGGCTGGCCGACCATTGCTCGCCTGGTCCCCCAAGGGCGAGGCTGACGCTGATGTCGACACCCCGGTTACGCTTGTCGCCGGTACTGGCCGTGGCCGGGCGATCGAACACCGAAACACGCCAACTGGCATCGCTGCCCAACACCGTACCGCGCTGGTTCCAGCCCAGGTCCAGGCCGAGACCTTCGATGTTGCTCTGGCTGTAGGACAGCCGGGAGTTGATCGAACTCTTGTTGCTCAGGCGATGGTTGATCGACAACGACGAATTGCTGGCCTGCCCGACGAAGGTGCTGCGCGGCCGCACTCGCGTGCCATCGGGCAAGGTTTCATAGGTGCGGCGCGTGTCGAGCCAACTGCGGTTGTGGCTGGCCACGAGGCTGCCATGGCCGTAGCTGTACAGGCCCTGGATATCCAGGCCGGTGCCGTGATCCTGGGTCTGGTAGACATTGGCATATACGCTGGTGGCGTTAGCCAGGGTCCAGTCGACCGACACGCCATTTTGCAGCTTCTCGCGCACCTTGCGTGTCGACAAACCCAGGATGACCCGGGGGTGGGCCAGGTAGTTGGCGCTGGCACCATAGGTCATGAAGCCGCTGGCCTGTTCGTCCCAGTTGCTCAGCAGTTTGCTCTCGCGCCCGAGGAAGCTGCTGTAACGCCAGCGCTCGTCGGCGTTGCGCCAGTTGTTGGGTTTGTAGACCAGTTCCTGGGTGGTGGAGGTGGTGCGGCCGTCTTCGACCAGGCGCACTTCCACCTCGTAGATACCGCCGGGGAGTGGCCGAGTGTAGAGGGTCTGCAACCCGGCTGCCACGGCCTGGCTGTTAAGCAGCAAGCCGTTGCGGTAGATCTCCACCGAAGCCTGGCGGCTGGCGGTGACATAGATCGGGTACACGCTGGGCTTGGGGTTGTTGATCAGCAGGCTGTCGGAGCTGCCATACATCACGCCCACGGCGGTGTCGGGGTTGGCGCCGAACGCACGTATCTGTCGGGTCAGACCGTCGGAGCCTGGAGTGAAATAACCCAGGCGCAGGAATTGGCCTTGCAGTTCGCGCTGGCTATAAAGCTCGTGTACAGCGTGGTAAAGGGTGGTGTCGGTGCCGCCGAGGCGTGACAACTGCAGGTTCAACGCCTGGGTCCAGTTGCCGATGCTGGAGCTGGCCTCCAGGCCATAGCGCCCGCCGAGTTGCTCCTCGGCGCCACCGTTGAGGTTGAGTTGATTATTCAAGATCAAGCCCACGCTGCCCGTTTCAGGCTGATCGTAATACCGTTTGACTTCGGCATTACGCTCGACATTTTCGGTGAGGATCGAGACCAACGAATTTTCAATACTGTAGTGCACCGCCAATAATTGCGACGGGCAACTTCGCTCACAACTTCCCAGGGGCATGCCCTGTTGCAGGAGTTGCTGCCACTTATCGCGTTCACCGGCTGAAAACTGACTGTCGGCAACATCGCCGAACGCCAGTAACGTGATGCGATCATCCCGCCCCAGCACGATCATCGCCTCGCCGAGAAACTGTTGATCGAGTTCGACGCGCACGGCCAGCGGCACATCGAAGAAGTGTTGTTCGAAATCACTGGGCAACTCCTTGGATTGCGACAACAGGCTGCGCGGCGTGGTGCCAGGCGCTGAGGGCGCTGCCAGTGCGCTGGCGCACAGCGATAGCGCCAGGGCGCCCGCGATAGGCGTCATCGGAAACATGAACGGAATACTCACTTTTACGGACAGCCGAAGCTGTCAAACGGGGCGGCGGCCAGGACAGGCCACCGCCCCTTCATCAACGCCTGGCGCTCAACCAGGCGCTCCACGACACGGCGGCGTTACAGTGCCGGCGCGCGCGGCACAGCGTCGAAGATCACGGTGTAGTTGGCGGTGTACAGGCCGTTCTGGTTGTCCGCCGGTTTGGCCGGAGTAATCACCAGGTCAGCCTGGGTGCCTGGGGTGGATTGCGGGTCATCCACCACTTCTTGCGGTGAGGCGGTCAGCACGACGCCGTTGAAGGTGTTGGTCAGCGCAATACTGTTGCTGCCGTTGTACAGCGCGGCTGCCGTAGGGCCACCTTCAATGTAGGCGTGCACGGAGCCATCGGTATGTTTGACGCTGAAGGTTGCGCGCAGCGAGCTCAGCTCACCGCTGACGGGGTTGTAGCTCATGACTTCGTCTTTACCGAAGTTGGGGTCCAGCGGCTGGGCGTGGAACTGCTTGGTGGGAATGTCCGCCTTGATCTGGATGGAAGTGCGCGCATCATCCGCGGCAAACGCCAGGGACGAACCCAGTACAGCGGCAACCAGTGGCGAGGCAATGGCGATTTTTTTCAACATGACTGAATACCTGTTTTCTAACGTAAAGGAGTTGGCGTTACAGAACGCGCTTTAGCGTTTCCAATAACGTGCATTGACAACTTCGCAAGTTTCAAAGCGACACAAGTATCCCGTGAGTTTTCCAACACGTAAGCAGGTGGTTTCCTTGTACTGGGTAGCCGGACAACGATCAAGTCAATAGGAAAAATATAGCACTTTGCCAAAACTTATTAATTAGCTGTAAGAAGAAAACTACGCACAATTAAACGAAATATTTTATTGGCGGATCATTCCGTCAGAACGATATTACAACCCGTCATTTATACAACTAACAAAGTTCTTTCCGGATATGAATTCACCGTGCTGCCACGCGTAAACACAGCGACAGCGATAGATGAGCCATTCGTCCGAAGGGCTTGCGTTCGCCTTAAGATATATCTTACGTTATATCTAACCAAAACGGAGAGCCAAGCACATGAGAGAGCATCACCCCCACCATCCCCATCATCACGACGGCTTTGAAAAACGCCCGGGACGCGAACGCGGCGGCCGAGGCCCTCGGGTATTTGCACCCGGAGACCTGAAATTGCTGCTGCCGGCGCTGATCGCTGAGCAGCCGTGCCATGGCTACGACCTGATCCGCCAGATAGAAAGCCTGTTCGATGGCACCTACAGCCCCAGCCCTGGTGTGATTTACCCGACCCTGACCTTTCTGGAAGAGAGCGAACTGATCACCGGCGATACCGAAGGCGGAAAAAAACGCTACACAATCACCGACGCCGGTCGTCTCTTCTTAAGCGAGCAAGCCGTTGCCCTGGAGGGTGTACGCATGCGTCTCGACGTCAGCAAACGTTCGCTGCGTGGTCACGACCGCCCGCCGGAAATCCACGAAGCGGTACACAACCTGCGCCATGCCTTGCATTCGCACCACGGGCGCTGGAGCCCGGAAGAAATCGTTCGTGTCGCGGCGCTGCTCAACGGCACCGCTCAAGCCATTGCCGACGGGAAAGCTCAATGAATACTCAAGCCATCCATCGCGTTACCCATGAAATCAAACGTCGCCGCCTGCAAGTGTTGAGGGTGGTGGATATCACCCCGCGCATGCGCCGCATCACCCTGGGCGGCCCTGAGCTTGCGGGTTTTGTCAGCCTGGGCAGTGACGATCACATCAAACTGCTGTTCCCACAGAACGCCGCCGAACAGGCAGCACTGGAGAGCCCGACCTTCACGATCAAGGGCGACGGCCCGCAGCCCGCCATGCGCGACTACACGCCACGGCGCTTCGACCTGAGCATCGGCGAGCTGGACATCGACTTTGTCCTGCACGGTGACGGCCCTGCCTCGACGTGGGCAGAGCAGGCGCAGGTCGGCCAGCACCTCTATATCGGTGGGCCTCGGGGCTCGATGATCGTGCCGGATATGTTCGACAGCTACCTGTTGATCGGCGATGAAACCGCCCTGCCCGCCATCGCCCGCCGCCTGGAAGAACTGCCGGCCGGGCGCCAGGTATTGGCGGTGATCGAGATCGCCAACGCGGCGGAACGGCAACCCCTCGAAAGTGCTGCCGACGTGAAAGTGATCTGGGTGATCCGTGGCCAGGATGACCTGCTGGAAACCGTACGCACGCTGACGCTGCCGAGTGGTTCGCTGTACAGCTTCGTGGCGACCGAAAGCAAACTGTCGCGCCAGGTGCGTCGTGTATTGCTGGACACGCACCGGGTCAATGAAGAATTCCTCAAGGCCGTAGGCTACTGGCGTGCCGACGGTAGCGACGAGGAGTGAATCAGGCGTGGGGCTTGATGAGTCTGTCCAGCCCCACCACCGCCAGCGCGATCGCGACAAACCCCGCCAGAATCCCCCCGGCATTCACAAACACTTGTGGATAACCCAGGGTGCCGACATCGATGAACGGGTACTGATACTGCCCGAGCAAAGCGCCCCGCAGCAGCACATAGCCGAAGTACACCAGTGGGTAGATCACCCAGGCGCCGATATGCCCGAGGCGCAAATGGCCCTTGGGCACACACCGCCACCAATAGATCAAAAACAGCACCGGCATCACGTCATGCAGCAGTTCATCGGCGATGAATTGAAAGCCTGCAGGGCTCCACAAATGCCGCAGCAACAGGTTGTAGGCCAGGCTGACCACGATGATGCTCACAGCGATCCCACTGCTGACCGTAGGCGCCAGGAAAAACCGCCTGGCCGCTGAATCCCGGTTGACCAGCGCATAGCTCAGCACCACGACCACCAGAGTATTGGTCAGTACCGTGAAGAAACTGAAAAAGTTGATCAACCCGCCCAACAGGCTGGCATCGGTGAGCCAGCGCGAATAGAAAATCAGGTACTGCTGAATCGCCAACCCGACCCAACCGGCCAGTGCCGCCGTGGCCACAAAGCGCTTCATGGGATCAATCCAGCGGGCGTTTGGTGCGCATCAGCTTCACGTACAACCCTTCGACTTTCTCCCGCGCCCATGGGGTTTTGCGCAGGAACGTCAGGCTCGACTTGATACTCGGATCGCTCTTGAAACAGCGGATATCGATGCGTTCGGCCAGGCCCGCCCAATCGTAATGTGCCACCAGGGTGGTGAGGATATGTTGCAGAGTCACACCGTGGAGCGGGTCGTTGCTTGTCGCGGTCATGCCAGGCCTTTTGCAAAAAGAGAAAACACAGCCGCGCACCTTAGCCGACGAGGCGTACAGGTGGAAGCACTGCATTGAATATAGCCCTCGGAGAAAAGTTCCCGCTATCCAGCTGAAAAAGAGATGTTATATTGTAACGACAAATATCAAATGTAATGATCTCGATACCGTCTTGAACCTGCTCTTTTTCGCTGTTTTGCCAAGGAATGTCCGATGTCCCTCTTCCCTCTCTGGCGCTTGACCCCGCTCGCCGCCGCCTTGTTGATCTGCTCCGAAACCCACGCCCTGGAGCTGCAACCTCAAGTCATCACCGCCAACCCGCTGGGCAGCGAGCAACTCGCTTCGCCCACCACCGTGCTCGCAGGCGACGACCTGACCCTGCAACAAAAAGGCAGCCTGGGCGAAACCCTCAACAAGCAACCCGGTGTGTCGTCTTCGTACTTTGGCCCCGGCGCCAGCCGACCGATCATTCGTGGCCAGGATGGCGACCGCATTCGCATCCTGCGCAATGGCGTGGGCGCGCTGGATGCCTCGTCCCTGTCCTATGACCACGCCGTACCGCTGGACCCGATCAACGTTGATCGCATCGAGATCGTGCGCGGCCCAGCGGCGCTGCTGTACGGCGGCAGTGCCATCGGGGGCGTGGTCAACACGTTCGACAACCGCATCCCCACCGAGGCCATCGAAGGTATCCACGGTGCCGGAGAGTTGCGCTACGGCGGCGCCGACACCACCCGCAGCAGCGCGGGCAAACTGGAGGCCGGGAATGGCACCTTCGCCTTGCATCTGGATGCCAATGCACGGGAATTCAATGACCTGAAAATCCCGGGTTATGCACGCAGCCGTCACGCCCCTGAAAGTGAAGACGGCCCTGGCAAAGATGGCCGGCTGGGCAACAGCAGCGGGCGCCAGGACGGCGGTGCGCTGGGGGGTTCCTACACCTGGGACGACGGTTATGCCGGCCTGTCCTACAGCAACTACGACAGCAACTATGGTTCGCCCGCCGAGCAGGACGTGCGTATCCGCATGAAGCAGGACCATTACGCCTTTGCCTCCGAGTTGCGCAACCTGCAAGGCCCGTTCAGTTCGGTGAAGGTCGACGCGGGGTATACCGATTACCAGCACCGGGAGATTGAAGGCGGCGAGACCGGCACCACCTTCAAGAACAAGGGCTATGAAGCGCGGGTCGAGGGCCGTCACCTGCCTATCGGTCCGTTCGAGGGTGTGGTCGGTGCCCAGGTGAATCGCAACGAGTTCTCGGCCCTCGGCGAAGAAGCCTTCGTGCCACAGACCGATACCAACGCCGGCGCGCTGTTCATCCTCGAAGAAATGCAAGCCACCGAGCGCCTGAAACTCAGCCTTGGCGGGCGCCTGGAACACACCCACATCGACCCGGATGCCAAAGGCAACGCGCGTTTCGCCAATGCCGACCACTCCAATGACTTCAACGCGGGCAGCCTGTCATCAGGCGCGGTGTATAGCCTCACGCCGGTGTGGTCCCTGGCTGCCACCCTGGGCTACACCGAGCGCGCCCCGACATTCTATGAGCTGTACGCCAACGGCGCCCATGTCGCCACCGGCACTTACGAAGTGGGCGATGCCAACTTGTCGAAAGAAAAAGCTGTGTCCAGCGACCTGGCCCTGCGTTTTGACAACGGTACCCACAAGGGCAGCTTTGGCGTGTTCTACAGCCGCTTCTCCAACTACATCGGTTTGCTGGGCAGCGGTCGCACGCTGAACGATGAAGGTGAAGAAGACGCCGGCGGGATCCCTGAGTACAAATACTCCGGCGTACGCGCACGTTTCGCCGGCTTCGAAGCCCAGGATCACTGGAAGTTGGGCGAAGGTGCCTACGGCAAATTCGCGCTGGAACTGTCGGGCGATTACACGCGCGCCACCAACCTGGACACCGGCGAAGCCTTGCCACGCATCGCGCCGCTGCGTTTGAACAGCGGTTTGCTGTGGGAACTGGACCGCTGGCAGGCACGCATCGATGTGGAACATGCAGCGGGTCAAGGCCGTGTGCCGGCTAACGAAAGCGGCACCGACGGCTACACCACCTTGGGCGCCAGCGCGGGTTACCGCTTCAATGTAGGCGGCAGCGAGTGGCTGGCGTTTGTGAACGGCGAAAACCTGACCAACCAGACCGTTCGCTACGCCAGCTCGATTCTGCGTGATATCGCACCAGCTCCAGGGCGCAGTGTGCAATTGGGCATCCGCACCACCTTCTAAAATCACAGCCAAACCCTGTGGGAGGGGGCTTGCTCCCGATGACGCAGTTCCAGTCGCTGTAGCCAATGACTGAATCACCGCCATCAGCAGCCCCCTTTTTTCATCCTGTTTTTGCAGCGACATTTAGTCACTGTTACCAAAACTGAAACGATGCATCTTGCGATTCGTGCTTTCTCTTGTTTCGCCGCCGCATTATCCTTGCCCGCAATAAACTGAAACGTTTCACGCCTGCGGTCGACCCCATCTTGCCGAATTTTTTCCTTTTTAAAGACAGCGCTGTCTTACCCCGACCTGCGCCTGGGAATAAATCACCCGCCTGTGGATAACCCCGCTGCACCCCAGAAAAACCAAAAACAACGATGAACCAAGCCCGCGCTGAATCGTCATCTACAGTGAAGCACGGGGTTACATAATTCCAACGTAACGGAGAAACACACTATGAGCACTGATGGTGCCTCAAGCCCAAGCCGCCTGCTGCCCAGGCTGCTAGGCGTCTTGCTGCTGATCATGGGCCTGGCCTTGCTGGCCGGTGGCGTCAAGCTGAGCATGCTCGGCGGGTCGCTGTACTACCTGCTGGCCGGTATCGGCATCGCCCTGACCGGCGTGTTGCTGCTGGCTACTCGCCGTGCTGCGCTGGGCCTGTACGCACTGGTGCTGTTCGCCAGCACCGTGTGGGCGCTCTGGGAAGTCGGCCTGGACTGGTGGCAATTGGTGCCGCGCCTGGCGCTGTTGTTCGCCTTGGGCATCGTCATGTTGCTCCCGTGGTTCCGTCGCCCGCTGCTGCGCGGCCAAGCGGCGCCGCTGGGCACTGGGGCACTGAGCGTGGCCGTGGTATTGGCCGGTGCAACGGCGCTGGCCAGCCAATTCACCAACCCGGGTGAAATGGTCAAGACCGGCCAACTGGACCGTGACGCCGTACCTGGCATGGCCAGCGCAGCGCCGAGCCAGGCCGACGGTGAATGGAACTCCTATGGCCGTTCGGCCTTCGGTGATCGTTACTCGCCACTGGCCCAGATCACCCCGGAAAACGCGCACAAGCTGGTGCCGGCCTGGACCTACCGTACCGGTGACATCCCCGGCCCTGGCGACCCCGGTGAAACCACTGCGGAAAACACCCCGCTGAAAGTCAACGGCATGCTCTATGTGTGCACGCCGCACAGCCAGGTGATTGCCCTGGACCCGGACACCGGCAAGGAAATCTGGCGTTTCGACCCGAAGCTGAGCACCGAAGGTGCGGCCAACTTCAAGGGTTGGGCGCACATGACCTGCCGTGGCGTGTCGTATCACGATGACGCCGTGTACGCTTCCGAGCAGAGCCCTACCGGCAGCGCGAGCCCGGCGCCGGTCAGCGCCGTATGCCCGAAACGCATTTTCGTGCCGACTGCCGACACCCGCCTGATCGCCCTGAACGCCGACACCGGCAAGATGTGCGAAGACTTCGGTGACAAAGGCCAGGTCGACCTGCGTGCCAACATCGGCAGCTTCGCTCCAGGCGGTTACTACTCCACTTCGCCTCCGGCCGTGACCAAGAACCTGGTCGTGATCGGCGGTCACGTGACCGACAACGTCTCCACCGACGAGCCAAGCGGTGTGATCCGCGCGTTCGACGTACACACCGGCAAGCTGGTGTGGAACTGGGACAGCGGCAACCCGGACGACACCACCCCGTTGGCCGAAGGCAAAACCTACACCCGCAACTCGCCGAACATGTGGTCCATGTTCAGCGTCGATGAAAAGCTCGGCATGTTGTACCTGCCGATGGGCAACCAGATGCCCGACCAGTATGGTGGCGACCGCACCCCGGCCTCTGAGAAATACAGCGCCGGCCTGACCGCACTGGATATCGACACCGGCCACGTGAAGTGGACCTTCCAGTTCACTCACCATGACCTGTGGGACATGGACGTGGGCGGCCAGCCAAGCCTGATCGACATCAAGACCGCCGACGGCGTCAAGCAAGCGGTGATGGCATCGACCAAGCAAGGCAGCATCTACGTACTGGACCGCAGCAACGGCCAACCGGTAGTGCCGATCAATGAAATCCCTGTACCGCAAGGCGCAGTGGCCGGCGATCACACCTCCCCGACTCAACCGAAGTCCGACCTGAACTTCATGCCACCGCCGCTCAAAGAGCGCGACATGTGGGGTGTGACGCCGTTTGACCAACTGATCTGCCGGATCGATTTCAAGTCGATGCGCTACGACGGCCCATTCACGCCGCCATCGCTGCAAGGCTCGATCGTGTACCCCGGTAACTTCGGTGTGTTCGACTGGGGTGGTATCTCCGTCGACCCGGTCCGCCAGATCGCATTCGTGAACCCGAGCTACATGGCGTTCAAATCGAAACTGATCCCGGCTGCCGACATCGCCAAGCAAGGCCCACGTGTCAGCGAAACCGAAGGCGTACAGCCGAACAAAGGCGCGCCGTATGGCGTGATCCTCGAAGCGCTGCTGTCGCCGATGGGCCTGCCGTGCCAGGCTCCGGCCTGGGGTTACGTGGCAGCGGTCGACCTGACCACCCACCAAACCATCTGGATGCATAAAAACGGCACCGTGCGTGACAGCTCGCCGGTTCCGGTCCCACTGACCATGGGCGTGCCAAGCCTGGGTGGTACGTTCACTACCGCCGGTGGCGTAGCGTTCCTCAGCGGCACCCTGGACCAGTACCTGCGTGCCTATGACGTGAAAAACGGCAAGCAACTGTGGGAAGGCCGCCTGCCTGCAGGCGCGCAAACCACACCGATGACCTACACCGGCAAGGACGGCAAGCAATACGTGCTGGTCATGGCCGGCGGTCACGGCTCCCTGGGCACCAAGCAGGGTGACTATGTGATGGCGTTCAAACTGCCGGACTAAGCAATCCCGGCGGCAAAACACAGGCGGCTATCCACGGATAGCCGCCTTTTTTATGCCCGGCGCTAGACCGAAAAGCCCTGATGCCGCATCCACATCTCGAACGCCATGGCATTCAACGGCCGGCCGATCAGGTAGCCCTGGGCGGTGTCGCACTTCCATTGCTTGAGCAATTTCAGGCTGGGCTCGAATTCCACGCCCTCGGCGACGACCTTGAGCCCCAGGTTGTGGCTCATCTCGATGGTCGAGCGCACGATCACACCGTCACCGGTGGTGCTGTCGAGGTTGCGCACAAACGATTGGTCGATCTTCAATTCCTGCACCGGCAGGCGCTGCAATTGCGCCAGCGACGAATAACCCGTGCCGAAATCATCCACCGACAAGCTGATGCCACATCCACGCAGCTGTTCCAGCACGCTGAGCGCCTGCTGCGGGTTATGCATGATTGCGCTTTCGGTGATTTCAAAGATCAGCCGCTCGGCCGCCACCTCGTATTGCACCAGCAAGGCGGTGACGCGAATGGCCAGGTCATCATCGGCCAGATCATCCACGGAAATATTCACCGACACCTGCATAGGCAAGCCCCGTTGCCCCCACTCGGCGATTTGCCGCACCGCCTCTTCGATCACCCACAGGGTCAGGGCGCCCATGCTGCCGGTGCGCTCGGCCAAGGGGATGAACTCGCTGGGCGACACCAGGCCCAGGGTCGGATGCTGCCAGCGTAACAGCGCTTCCGCCTGGCGCACGTGGCCCTGGTTGAGGTCGAGCTTGGGCTGGTAGCACAGGAACAATTCGCCCTCGATCACCGCACGGCGCAGATCGCGGATCAGGGTGATCTGGCGCTGGTGGGCCAAGTCGCGGTCCTGCTGGTAGATCTGCAAGTAGCCCGGCGAGGCCGCCGCGTCATGCCGGGCGATGGCGGCGCGGCTGATCAACTCGTCTACCTGCTGGCCGTCGGCGGGGTACGCGGCGATGCCGATACTCACCTCATGGCGCACTTCGTCATGGCCGATGCGCTGGGGCTCGGTGAGCAGCCCATACAGGTGGTCGGCACGCGCCACGGCGCGGTCAATCTCGGTGTTTTCCAACAGCAGCAGAAACTCGCTGCCGGCAATGCGCGCGGCCGTGTCGCTGGCCAGCAGGCTCATGGACAAGCAGCGGCTGGCTTCGCGCAGCATGTCCTCGACACCTTCAGGGCCGAAGCCTTCGTTGATCACCCGGTAGTTTTCAATGCCGATATATAACAACACCACCGGGCGTCGGGCGCTGATCGCACTGCCCAGGCGCTCCATGGCCAGGGCGCGATTGGGCAGGCCGGTGAGCGGGTCATGCAGGGCATTATGGGCCAACTGCCGCTCACGCACGGCGATACCGCTTTGCATCGCATTGAAGGCCCGGGCCAGCAAGCCGAACTCGTCGTGGCTGCGAACCCGTACGGCGGTGCGATAGTCACCCGCCCCAATCCGCCCGGCCGCCGCCACCAAGGCATCGAGTGGCCGCGATACGCGGCGCGCCAGGAACAGCGCGGCCGCCAGTGCTACCAGCAGCACGGCCAGGGCAATCCCGAGAAATTGCCGGTCCAGCGGCGCAAAGGACTCCAAGGCGTGGTCCAGCGGGCTTTGCAGCAAGACGCGCACCTCATCGCCATCACCGGTATTGGCCAGCGGCAGAACCTGGCTGAGTACACGCTTGCCATGAAACACGCCGACCTGCGCTTCGGGGTTCAAGTGCACGTCACGCAGCCGCTCGATGATGCTGGCCTGGTACTCGTAGGGCTGGGTGGTGAACAGGCGGCCGACCTGGCCGTCCTGCACGCTGAGGAAGGACACCTCCAGGTTGCTCATGGAGCGCAGCTCATTGGCGAACAGCGTGTCCATGGGAAAACCCATGACCACTCGGGCGATGGGCTGCGGGTCGAGGACCACATCCTGCACCAGCAAGTAAGGCTGCCCGTCCATCGCCACGATCAGCATCTGCAGCCCGCTGCGTCGCGCCTGCCGCAAGGCATGGTCATAGGGAAACGGCTGACCGCGGGTGAGTATCGGCAAGGTACTGACCATGACCTGCCCCTCCAGGTCCAGCACGAACACCTCGCTGGAACTGATACCGCCGCCATGCCGACGCAACTCGGCCAGGATAGGTTCACTGCGGCCGGCGGCGACGGCCTGCATGAACGGGCCATCGGCGGTGAGCCAGTCCAGCCCGGATTGCAACCGACGCCCGCGCAGGTCCAGCAGGCGCTCGAACACTTGGCGGCCGGTTTCCAACTGCACCTCGGCCTGGTTCTCCACGGCGCGAGTGGTGGCGGCCTGTACGGCAAAGTAAGTGGCCGCAACTACCACCAGTAGCAACAGCGCCAACACCCCGGCAATGCGGGTCTGAAAAGTGTGACGCCACTTCATCGCAGTGCCCTCGGGCAGTATTCGCCGCTCTCTGCCAAGCCGTCCCTGTGTCATGCGCCTCCCTGGCGACTGCTGATCTGGCGTCAAAAAAACATCCATTCTGATCGAATGTTGTGTTTTAGCAGATTAGCTGGGACCTGGGATAAGTACACCCAATAGAACCTGGAACTTGCCTGTCATTTTATTGGCGACTGAGGACTGTGCGGATTAAGCGCTCCGTGCGCGCATGAAGTCCCCCCAGCGGCGCACCAGGTAGTTGTGCTCATCCATCACCGAATTCCACACCGCGACATGCCCCATGCGCTGTTCATAAGAACCGCCATCGCGCACCTCGCCCACATCGATCAGGGGCAAGCCATCGCTGCCCGGCAATTCTTCCCGCGCAGGCTTGCCGGCATACCAGTAATCCCATTCGGCGCAGGTCAAATGATCACGGCTGCGCGCCGGGTTACCGATGTAGTAGCCCTGGCGAGCCATCACCGCCCCAGGCCAGCCGGACAGCCACCAATTGAGGTAGGCATAGGCCGCATCCAACACCGGGCCCCGGGCATGACGGGACAGCGACAAGCCGCCGAACCAGGCGCGATAGCCTTCGCGGGGCACGGCCAGGCGGTACTTCACGCCGGCACGGTGCAGGCGCATCAAGGTCGGCGACCACAGGCTCTGGATATCGATACTCGGACTGAGCATCAGTTGTGCCGCCTCTTCGTCATCCGACCAGAATGCGGCGAAATGCCCCTCCTTCTGCTTGCGCACCAGGATATCGGCGAGCACATCGATCTCTTCGATGCTCATGTTGCCGATGTCCTTGAACTGCGCCAGCCCTGCGCCCTGCACTGCCAGCGCCGCGTCGAGGGCTCCGATGGCGGCATCGCTTTGCAGCGCGGTGCGCGCACGCCACGCCGGGTCGAGCAGCCAGCCCCAGCTTTCATTGCCGTGGCTGAAACCCTCGGGCAAGCGTTCGGGACGGTAGGCGAAGCTGTCGGCGTTATGGGTCAGCGGCAACATGCTGATGCGCTCGGTCACCGTGCTGCCAAGGCTGCCGTCGTGCTGCACGAACAGGCGCTCGCTCGGCACGCTGCCACTGCCCAGGCGGTCATTGGCCGATAGACGACCGCGCTTGGGTAGGTCGTTGATCTCGTGCCACAGCGCAATCCGCCGGGTGTCGATGGGCTGGATCGCCCGCGCCGGCCACACGAAGTCGACGTTGTGGAACCACTGGTCGTACAGGTCGTAGCTGTCGGGCTGCATCACCGCGATGCGCTGGGCCTGTTCGACATCGTGCACCTGGTACACCAGGCGAATGCCCAGCTCCTGTTCGGCACGCACCCGCAAGCATTCGAGCAGCGTCACCGAAGTGCCGAGGACACGTAGGGTGATCATGCCACGAACCGCCGTGAAAACACCTCAAAGGAGTGACGCAACCGCGCCGGGTCGAGCCCACGCAGGATAAAGACCAGGCGTGATTGCCGATCGCTGCCCGGCCACGCATGCAAATGGACCGGTGCATGCAGGCAATGCTGCACGCCATGGATGACGATAGGGGCCGAGCTTGCGTTCACGTTGAGCAGTCCTTTGACGCGAAGGATTCGTTCGCCATGGCATCTTAACAGCATCGATAACCAGACCCCGAAACCGACCCAGTCCAGCGGTTGCTCGAACGTCAGGCAACACACCTGCGCCGCACCGTGGGAGGCGGAGGTGGTTTGATGCAACTGCCAGCGATTGACCTCCACAACCGGTTCAGCGCTGCGCAAGCCCTCACCGAGCAGCAATTGGTCGCCGCTGTGAATGTCCTGGGTCGTGAGGATCGGCGTACCGGCGTTGAGTGCCTGCAAATGCGTGCGCAAAGGAGCACAGTCGCCCGCCACGTCGGTTTTGCTCAGCAGCAGCCGATCCGCCGCCGCGACCTGGGCCAGCCATTCGGGGTGCAAGCGCTCCTGCAGCGCGGCGTGGCTGGCGTCCACCAGGGTGACCACCAAGCCAATATGGAAACGCCCGCGCAGTTGCACGTCGTTATTGAGCGTGGCGAGGATCGGCGCCGGGTCAGCCAGGCCGGTGGTTTCCAGGATCACCCGTTTGAACGCGGGGATTTCACCGCGCTCGCGGCGTTGCCACAGGCCGAGCAAGGCCTCTTTCAACTCGCCGCGAATCGAACAGCAGACGCAGCCACTGGGCAGCAGCACGGTGTCCGGCGCGACCTCCTCCACCAACAGATGATCAATGCCGACATCGCCGAATTCATTGATCAGCAAAGCCGTGTCGCCCAGGCTTTCACCCTGCAGCAGACGCTTGAGCAAGGTGGTTTTGCCGCTGCCGAGGAAGCCGGTGATAACGTTGAGGGCGATACTCATGATGACTCCAGAGACTCCAGCAAGCGTGGATCAAGCGGGTCCAACGGTCGGCCGAGCATGTCTTCAGCCGCCTGCCACAATGCATCCAGGCCACTGGCCAAGGCTTGTTTGCCGGTGGCGCCCAGCAGCAGGTAAGAGGCGCCCTGGAAGTCCTCGACCTTGAGCCGAAACACCGCCAGCACCTGATTGATCGCGGCGATCCGGCGCAGGCGCTCACGGCGCCGGGGCAGTTCATCGCCCAGGGGATCGCTCCAGTGCAGGTCTTCGCCGAGCAAGCCGCAGAGCCCACACATCGCTACACCCCGCTCATGGCATGACGTCGCCGGAGTTCGGGCCCAGGGTCTGGCCGACGAACAGGTTGCCGCCCGGCTCGCTGGCGAGCAGCACGGCGGCGGGTGCTACCTCGTCGGCCAAACCGAAGCGCCCCAGGGGCAACTCGGCGGCCTTGGCACGTTTCCAGGTGTCGCTGATACCGCCCACCAAGGGGGTTTCGATCGGGCCGGGGGCGATGGCGTTGACCAGCACATTGTCCTTGGCCACTTCCAGCGCCAGGGACTTGGTAAAGCCGATCACCCCAGCCTTGGCCGCTGCGTAATGGGTCAGCTCGGCGCCGCCCTTGATCCCCAGTTGCGAGGCCACGTTGATAATCCGCCCCCAGCGCTGCGCGAGCATATGCGGCAAGGCACGCTGGCTGGCGACGAACACACTGGTGAGGTCGACGCGCAGCATGTCGTTCCACATTTCAAGGGTGAGGTCGACGCAGCGCGACTGGGTGAGCATGCCGGCGTTGTTCACCAGAATATCGATGCCACCAAAATGCTCGACGCAACGGTCGACACTGGCCTGTGCGCCGTCGACGCAGCCGACATCGGCCAGGCATTCGACGACCTCGGCGCCGAGGTTGCGGCAGGTGATCGCGGTTTCGGCCAGGCTTGCGGCATTGCGGTCGGCCAGCAAGAGGCGCGCACCTTCCGCGGCGTAGGCCCGGGCGATGGCGGCACCGATACCGCTGCCGGCGCCGGTGATCACGGCGCGGCGGTTGGTCAGTTGAGGCATGTCAAATCTCCTGAAGCAAACACAGATCCCATGTGGGCAGCTGTCAATCGGGCCAGCGCACGGTCAGGCCGCCATCGATAATGATGCTTTGCCCGGTCAGGTAGCTCGACGCATCACTGGTCAGGAATTGCACCAGCGCCGCCACTTCATCGGCCCGCCCGACCCGACCCAGCGGGATTGCCCGCGCAGCTTTTGCCAGGCCCTGCGGGCCAAGGGAGTTCTGCGCATCCAACGACTGCGGCGTCTCGATCAATCCGGGGATCACCGCATTGCAACGAATTCCCCTGGCCGCCAACTCCACCGCCAGCGAACGGCAAAGCCCCGGTACGCCCGCCTTCGCCGCCGCATAGTGACTGTGCTCCTGCCAGCCATACACGCCGCCGGCAATCGATGAAATCGCCACCAGTGCGCCGCCCTCGCCCATGTACCGGGCGGCAGCACGAAAGGTACGCATCACGCCGGTCAGGTCGACATTGAGCATCTCGTTCCACAACTCATCGGTCATCTCCAACAGCGGCGCGCGGCGCAGCAAGCCGGCATTGGCCACGGCGTAATCCAACCGCCCGAAATGCTCCAGGGCCTGCGCCGCGAGCGCGTCCACCGAGGCGCTGTCGCCTACATCGAGCGGCCACATCACGCACTCGCCGCCCACCGCTTCCACCAAGCGAACCGTGGTCTGCGGGTCATGTGGATCAGCCGGGTAATACCCGCCCGCCACCGCGACGCCGCTGCGCGCATAGGCCACGGCGAGGGCTTGGCCGATGCCGCTGGCGGCACCGGTGACCAAGGCAACTTTACGCTTCATCGCACACTCCTTATTGAACGGTTTCCGGGCGCACATGGCGCGCGGCAAACATCAGGGCACCGGACAAAAAGCACGGCAGTGCGCCGAACCACAGCGCGGCGGTTTGCCAGTCACTGCCGGCGGACAACACCTGGGTCGCGCCAAACCCGGCGACCACCGCGCCAATCGGCCCCATCGCATGGATGATCGCGCCGCCGGTGGCGCGGATGCTGGTGGGAAAGCTCTCACTGATAAAGAACAGCGCCGCCGAGTAAGGCCCGATCAGGAAGAACAGCCCCAGGCTGTACAGCCCCACCACCATCGGCATATTGCTTGGCCCGAACAGCATCCCGGCAAACGACAGCCCACCGAGCATCCAGCCCAGGCCGATGACATTGCGACGGCCGATCTTGTCGCCCATCCAGCCATGGCTGAGGTAACCGCAGTAACCCACCAGGTTGGACAGCACCAGGATGATCAGCGAGTTTTCAAACGAGATGTGGTGCACGCTGACGATCACCGACGTGCCGAGCACGCTGAACACCTGGATCGCCGCCCAGTTGAGCAACAGCGCGGCGCCGATCACCAAGGTGGCGCGCCGCGCGGGGCCACGGAACGCCGCCTTGAGGCCGGAGTTGCTGTGTTCGTCGTAATCCACGCCGTAGGTCACGGCGACGTTCTGCGCTTCGTTCACTGCGCCGTTTTTACGCAGTTCGCTGATGCGTTGGTGGATCTGGAATTGCGGGCTTTCCTTGAGCTTGCGCGCCAGGATCGCGATCACGACGGCCGGGATCGCGGCGAAGATGAAACAGCCCTGCCAACCAATGACCGGCAGCAACAACGCAGTCAACCCGGCCGCGATCAACGCGCCCACCGGCCAGCCGCCCTGCACCAGGCTGTAGATGAAGCCACGGCGCTTGGTCAGCCGCGGATCTTGCGAGGCGCCGTACAGCTCACTCAGGTAAGTGGCGTTGACGGTTTCCTCGGCATAGCCCAGCCCGCCCAACGAACGGATCAAAATCAATGGCGACTTGCCCCAAGCCCCGCCGATGGCCGTCAACGCCGAACACAGCGCAGACCCGGCCACGGTGAAAATGATGCCTTTGCGTCGCCCCAATTTATCGACGACAGGGCCGATGGCAAAGGCGACGACCGCCGTGCCCACCGCCACCCAAGTCGCAATCTGCGCTTGCTCCACTTCACTCCAGCCGAAATGCCGGCCGATCTCCGGCAGCAAGGTGCCGAACAGAATGAAGTCGTACACCGCAAACACCCAGGCGAAAAACGCGATCCAGGTCGCGAAGCGCACTTCCTGGGACGTCAGTTGCCGGGGTTTCCAGCCAGTCAGGTCAAGCTTGTTGTAGATGGACATGAATCGCGCCTCGCAAAGTGGGGGGTCGAACGCATCCTGTAGGGTCAGGTACGCGGTTGGCGGCGGATAAAGTCGTCGGCGATTTCGTCGAAGGTGACGAAGCGCACGCCGGCATGGCTCTGGATGTGCTCGATCAAACGCTCAAGCATCAACAACACTTGCGGGCGACCGGACACGTCGGGGTGGATGGTCATGGTGAACACGGCGTGTTCGTGTTCGCGGTAGACCCAGTCGAACTGGTCGCGCCACATTTCTTCCAGGTGACGCGGGTTGACGAAGCCGTGGCTGTTGGGGGCTTTTTTGATGAACATCATCGGCGGCAGGTCGTCGAGGTACCAGTTGGCCGGGATCTCCACCAGATCGGTTTCTTCGCCGCGCACCAGGGGTTTCATCCAGGTGTCGGGGTGCTGGCTGTAGTCGATCTTGGTCCAGCTGTCGCCCTTGCGCACGTAGTAAGGGTGGAAGTCGTTGTGCATCAGGCTGTGGTCGTACTTGATGCCTTTTTTCAACAGCAACTCGTTGGTGACCTTGCTGAATTCCCACCAGGGTGCGACGTAGCCGGTGGGGCGTTTGCCGGTGACTTGGGTGATCAGTTCGATGGACTTGTCCAGGACGATTTCTTCCTGCTCGGCGGTCATCGCGATGGGGTTTTCATGGCTGTAGCCGTGCACGCCGATTTCATGGCCGGCGTCGGCCACGGCCTTCATCTGCTCGGGAAAGGTTTCCATCGAGTGACCGGGGATAAACCAGGTGGTGCGCAAACCGTAGCGCTCGAACAATTTGAGCAGGCGCGGCGCACCGACCTCTCCCGCGAACAGGCCACGGGAGATGTCATCCGGCGAATCTTCGCCGCCATAGGAACCGAGCCAGCCGGCGACGGCGTCAACGTCGACGCCAAATGCACAAAGGATGTCTTTAGCCATGGTGTGTCTCCTTAAATAGTCAGTACGGATTCGACGGACAACGCGGCCCGCAACAAGCGTGCGTCTTCGCCCATCGGCGCGCTGAGCAGCAGCCCGGTGGGCAAGCCCTGGGCGTCGCGACCGCTGGGCAGGGTGACGCCGGGCATATCCAGCAAGCTGCCGGGCATGGTCAGGCGCAGGGTGGCGAGGTTGGTCTGCACGAACAGCGCGTCGTCGGCCTCCAGCGGCGCCAGCGCGGGGGCCACATGGGCAACGGTGGGCGTGATCAGGATGGCGCCGTCGAGGTCGTCGCTCAGCTGTTGCTGCAATTGCCGACGCGCATCGAGCAGGTGGATCAACTGGCTGGCCGGCAACGCGCGCGCAGCTTCGAGGCGGCGGCGTACGCGGGGGTCGAGTTGCTCGGCATCGGCGCTGTCGAGCAAGGCTTGATGCAGGGCGAACGCTTCGAATGAGCCGAGCCAGCCGTGGTCCCGGATCAGGTCCAGCGTGGCCTGGAACGCGATGCACGGGCGCACGCAGATCAGCGCCCCGGCGGTTTTCAATTGATCCGTCGCACGCAGCAGGTTATTGCGCACGGCGGGCTCAATGCCGTCCAGTGCGCCCTGCTCCAGTACAAAACGCTGGCCCTTGAGGCTGCGCGGAGTGTGCAACTGCGTACGCCCGTTGAGCAGGTCATCGATGGCAAGCGCGTCGCGCACGCTGCGGGTCAACGGGCCGAGGCTGTCGAGGGTGCGGGCCAGCGGGAACACACCGTCGCGGCTGTAGCGACGGCTGCTGGCGCGGTAACCCACCACCCCATTGAAGGCCGCGGGAATGCGGATCGACCCTGCGGTGTCGGTGCCCATGGCGATCGGCACGATCCCGGCGGCGACGGCCACCGCCGAACCTGAAGACGAGCCGCCAGGAATGCGCGGCCGGTCGGTGCCATGGGGATTGTACGGCGTGCCGAAATGCGGGTTCAGGCCCAGGCCGGAATAGGCCAGCTCGCTGAGGTTGGTCTTGCCCACGCTGACCATCCCGGCACGGCACAGCAGCCCCACGCTCGGGGCATCGAGCAAGGCGGCCGGTGCCGTACGACGGTAGGCGGCACCGGCGGTGGTGACGCTACCGGCCACATCGAACAGATCCTTCCAGGCCAGGGGCACGCCATCGAATACGCTCAAGGGTTGGCCGGCGCGCCAGCGAGCGGCGGCCGCTTCGGCCTCGCGGCGGGCACGTTCGGCGCTCAGGCCGATAAACACGCTGGGGGCCATGCTCGCATGGACCAGCACCTGTTCGAGCACCTCTACCGGATCGCTGCGGCCGCTGGCGAAAGCCTCAGCCATTGAAGTGGCGTCTGACACAGTGACGACCCTCTATAAAACGTACTTATTAATAAAATGTACATTTTACAAAAGCAGTTTCCGTGCCAGTCTTAGCGGGTGACTTGTGTATGCCAGTCTGGTTTATCTCTAATAGCTACGGGATAGAGGGGCTGGCATCCGATAGAAAACCCAAAGGAGACCGCCGGGACAACCCGCGACCCTAATAATGTATCTTTTATCAATAAGTACATTTTGGTGCAGAAAAGTAACATGCCTGCCGTAACGGCCCCAGAAAAGTGCCTTTGCCGGGGTACAGAGTGACAGGCGCAACTGTGAGAGAATCCCCGGCCACCGTCCTACCTGACCAGAGAACGCGATGAAAGCAGTGTCCGCCTCGGCCTCCCGCTACGCGATGATTCATCAAGTGTTGCGCGACGCGATCGTCAGCGGTACCGCCCGCCATGGGCTGGTCCTGCTGGAAGCGCCACTGGCCGAATTGTTCGGCACCAGTCGCGTACCGGTGCGCAAGGCGCTGGACCTGCTGCACGCCGAAGGTTTGATCTGCCGCTTCAACGGTCGCGGCTACCTGATCAACCCCGAAGGCCTGGCCATGGAGCCCCTGCGCCTGCCCTTGAGCCATGCGCACCTGGGGCTCAATGGCGAAGTGGAGCTGGTGGACACTCGGCCACTGGGCGAGCGCATCGTCGAGGAAATCGGTGCGGCGCTCTCCACGTGCATCG
This sequence comes from Pseudomonas palleroniana, assembly GCF_022836895.1. Classification (NCBI taxonomy): domain Bacteria; kingdom Pseudomonadati; phylum Pseudomonadota; class Gammaproteobacteria; order Pseudomonadales; family Pseudomonadaceae; genus Pseudomonas; species Pseudomonas palleroniana. The sequence goes on from NZ_CP092411.1 coordinate 5,489,810, forward strand.
CCTTCGGCCATTACCGCCTGGACGAACAAGCCGCCGCCGACCACTACGGCGTCAGCCGAGCCGTGGTGCGTGAAGCGCTGATGCGCCTGCGCGACCGTGGCTTGGTCGAGAAGGAGCCCTACTCGCAATGGCTGGCGGGGCCTTTGACCGCACGCGAAGTCACCGAAGACTACGAACTGCGCGCCTGCCTGGAACCCGAAGCCCTGCGCCAGAGCGCCCCTCACCTCGATCGCGAGCGGCTTGAAACGATGCTGCAGCGCGTGCTGGACGCCCAGGACAACCCCCACTGCAGCCTGGAAGCCATCGAACAGATCGAAGAGGACTTGCACCAGCACTGCCTGGCCGGCCTGCAAAACCGCAAGATTGCCGCGCTGATCCGCCAGGGCCAGAGCCCGATGATCATCAGTCGGATTTTTTACCGTTTACTGGGCATTGGTGCCGACCCTGCGATGTTGGCCGAACACCGGTTGATTCTGGAATTGCTGCTGCACGGTGCGTTTGATGCGGCGGCACTGAACCTGCGTGAACATCTGCAACGCGCACGCCAGCGGATGTTGCAGCGTTTGAAAGTGTTGTCGGTGCTGCCCGAGCAGCCATTGCCCTCTTACCTGCACAAAATCAGCTGACGCCATCGGCCGAGTCACCGCAGGAATTTCATGCAATTTGTTGCTAAGTGCTCGCGGCCATTGAAACCACCACGGTCCCGCCCCATCTAACCTGCATACTTACTGATGCAGGTGCCCCATGAGCGACCAGCAAGCATTCCCTGATTACGATATCAACGACTACGCCGACCCCGAAAACGCAGAAACGCCGTCTTCCAACACCGGCCTGGCCCTGCCTGGGCAGAACCTGCCGGACAAGGTCTACATCATTCCGATCCACAACCGCCCGTTCTTCCCGGCGCAAGTGTTGCCGGTGATCGTCAATGAAGAGCCGTGGGCCGAAACCCTGGAGCTGGTGAGCAAATCCGACCACCATTCCCTGGCCCTGTTCTTCATGGACACACCGCCCGAAGATCCCCGTCACTTCGATACCTCCAGCCTGCCGCTGTACGGCACCCTGGTGAAGGTGCACCACGCCAGCCGCGAGAACGGCAAGCTGCAATTCGTGGCCCAGGGCCTGACCCGTGTGCGCATCAAGACCTGGCTCAAGCACCACCGCCCACCGTACCTGGTGGAAGTCGAATACCCGCATCAGCCCAGCGAGCCGACCGACGAGGTCAAGGCCTATGGCATGGCGCTGATCAATGCGATCAAGGAACTGCTGCCGCTCAACCCGCTGTACAGCGAAGAGTTGAAAAACTACCTCAACCGCTTCAGCCCCAACGACCCGTCACCGCTCACCGACTTCGCCGCCGCGCTGACCTCGGCCACCGGTAATGAGTTGCAGGAAGTGCTGGACTGCGTCCCCATGCTCAAACGCATGGAAAAAGTGCTGCCGATGCTGCGCAAAGAGGTAGAAGTCGCGCGCCTGCAAAAAGAACTTTCAGCCGAAGTGAACCGCAAGATCGGCGAGCACCAGCGCGAGTTCTTCCTCAAGGAACAGCTCAAAGTCATCCAGCAAGAGCTGGGCCTGACCAAGGATGACCGCAGTGCGGACGTCGAGCAGTTCGAGCAGCGCCTGGAGGGCAAAGTGCTGCCGACCCAGGCACAGAAACGCATCAGCGAAGAAATGAACAAGCTGTCGATCCTGGAAACCGGCTCGCCCGAATACGCGGTCACGCGCAACTATCTGGACTGGGCGACCTCGGTGCCGTGGGGCGTGTATGGCGAGGACAAGCTCGACCTCAAACACGCACGCAAGGTGCTGGACAAGCACCACGCCGGCCTGGATGACATCAAGAGCCGCATCCTCGAATTTCTCGCGGTGGGTGCCTATAAAGGCGAGGTCGCCGGCTCCATCGTGCTGCTGGTGGGCCCGCCGGGCGTGGGCAAGACCAGCGTGGGTAAATCCATCGCCGAGTCCCTGGGTCGGCCGTTCTACCGTTTCAGCGTCGGCGGCATGCGCGACGAAGCCGAGATCAAGGGCCACCGCCGTACCTACATCGGCGCCCTGCCGGGCAAGCTGGTGCAGGCACTGAAAGATGTGGAAGTGATGAACCCGGTGATCATGCTCGACGAGATCGACAAGATGGGCCAGAGCTTCCAGGGCGATCCGGCTTCGGCCCTGCTGGAAACCCTCGACCCGGAACAGAACGTCGAATTTCTCGACCACTACCTGGACCTGCGCCTGGACCTGTCCAAGGTGCTGTTCGTGTGCACCGCCAACACCCTGGACTCGATCCCCGGCCCATTGCTGGACCGGATGGAAGTGATCCGCCTGTCGGGCTATATCACCGAAGAAAAAGTCGCCATCGCCAAGCGCCACCTGTGGCCCAAGCAGTTGGAAAAAGCCGGCGTGGCGAAAACCAGCCTGACCATCAGCGACGGTGCCCTGCGCGCGTTGATCGACGGTTATGCGCGAGAGGCCGGGGTGCGCCAGTTGGAGAAGCAACTGGGCAAATTGGTGCGCAAGGCGGTGGTCAAGCTGCTGGATGAACCGGACTCGGTGATCAAGATCGGCAACAAGGACCTGGAAAGTGCCTTGGGTATGCCGGTGTTCCGTAACGAGCAAGTGCTGTCCGGCACCGGCGTGATTACGGGGCTGGCCTGGACCAGCATGGGCGGCGCGACCCTGCCGATCGAGGCAACGCGCATTCACACGCTCAATCGCGGTTTCAAGCTCACCGGGCAGCTGGGCGAAGTGATGAAGGAGTCCGCCGAAATCGCCTATAGCTACATCAGTTCGAACCTGAAGTCGTTTGGCGGTGACCCGAAGTTCTTCGACGAAGCCTTCGTGCATTTGCACGTACCGGAAGGCGCCACGCCGAAAGATGGTCCCAGTGCGGGCGTGACGATGGCCAGTGCGCTGCTGTCGTTGGCGCGTAACCAGCCGCCGAAAAAAGGCGTGGCCATGACGGGCGAGCTGACGTTGACCGGGCACGTGCTGCCGATTGGCGGGGTGCGCGAGAAGGTGATAGCGGCGAGGCGCCAGAAGATTCATGAGCTGATCTTGCCGGAGCCCAATCGCGGGAGCTTTGAAGAGCTGCCGGAGTATTTGAAGGAAGGCATGACGGTGCACTTTGCCAAGCGCTTCGCAGACGTGGCCAAAGTACTCTTCTGATCCCGTAGTGAGCGGGCTTGCCCCGCGCTGGGGGGCGAAGCCGCCCCAAAACCAGACGCCGCATTCTCTCAGGCAGAAATGCGGCGTTTTTATTGGGGCGGCTTCGCCACCCAGCGCGGGGCAAGCCCGCTCACTACAGCAGCCTGTCACACCTTGTCTCATCTTCGGTTATGCTCGCCGTTCGTCGTAAATGAACGGAGGCTCCATGACCGCTGCCCGCCTGCTACTCCCCCTGAGCTTTGCTCTGCTCGCCGCGTGTGCCAGTGCGCCGAAGCAAAACGTCACCGTGGACAGCCAAAGCGCCTGCCCGCTCCAGCTTAAATCCGGGCAAAACCTGATCCTCACCCTACCCAGCAACCCCACCACCGGTTACCGCTGGGCCATCCAGGACTCCGCCGGCGGCGTGCTGCGCGCCCTGAGCCCGGAGGTCTACAGCAGCGCGGAATCCGGCGTGATCGGCGGCGGCGGCCAATCCACCTGGCGCTTCCAGGCGTTTGCCGCAGGCCAGGGCCGTTTGCGCCTGACCTCCCAGCAGCCTTGGGAGCCGGAAGCCGAACCCACTGAGACCTTCGACTGTGCCATTACGGTGAACTGATATGCCCTGGCTGATCCTTGCGTTGATGGGTGCCGGCACCTTTATCTACGGCCTGAGCACTCACGCGGCACTGTTGTGCCTGCTGGTCAAACCCATGCCGGTGCTTGCGCTGCTGGGTTGGCTGCATGATGCGCCGCCCACCGACTATCGACGCTGGATCAGCCTGGGGCTGATTTTTTCCCTGGTAGGCGATGTATTGCTCGCCTGGCCGGGCGACCTGTTTATCTTTGGCCTGGGTGCATTTCTATTCGCCCACCTGGCGTATCTCAAAGCGTATTTCAGCGACTGCCGCCGCTTGGCGCTGCTGCCATTGATACTGGCGCTGGGGGTGGGCGCCGTGCTGTTGAGCATCCTGATCGCCCACGGCCTGGGTGATTTGCTGATACCGGTAGTGATTTACGCAACGGTGATCAGCGCCATGCTCTGGCGTGCACTGGCACGACTGGGCAGCGAAGTGCCAAAACGCTCGGCACTGCTGGCGGCTGCGGGAGCGCTGTCATTTGTGTTTTCCGATACGCTGATCGGCATCAATCGGTTCGTCGTGTCGTTCGACGCGGCGCCCTATCTATTGATCGTCACTTACTGGCTCGGCCAGTGGGGCATCACCGCCTCGGCTTTCCATCAGACAACCCGCGCACACGCGGGCCAACTTGGCTAAAATGCCGGCCTTTTCCACATCAATGCCGGAACAACCGTGAGCAAAGAACCCGATCGCCTATTCGCCCAGCCCCTGCCCCAGGTGCCGGACTTCGCCTTTAACGAGGACGTGGTGCGGGTGTTCCCGGACATGATCAAGCGCTCGGTGCCGGGCTACCCGACCATCGTCGAGAACCTCGGCGTGCTCGCGGCGCAGTTTGCCCAACCCAACAGCGTGCTCTACGACCTGGGCGCGTCCCTCGGGGCGGTGACCCAGGCCCTGCGCCGCCATGTGCGCACTGACGGCTGCCGGGTGATCGCGGTGGATAACTCGGCGGCGATGGTCGAGCGCTGCCGCGAATACCTCAATGGCCAGGACTCGATGTTCCAGGAGCTGTTGCCGGTTGAAGTCATCGAGGGCGATATCCTCGCGCTGCAGTTCCAGCCGGCCTCGGTGGTGGCGTTGAACTTCACCCTGCAATTTATCGACCCCGCCGAACGCCTGGGCCTGCTGACGCGCATCCGCCAGTCGCTGCTGCCGGGCGGTGCGTTGATCCTGTCAGAAAAACTGCGCTTCAATGATCCTGAAGAGCAGGCGTTGCTCACCGACCTGCACATCGCGTTCAAGCGCGCCAACGGCTACAGCGAACTGGAAATTGCCCAGAAGCGCAGCGCCATCGAAAACGTCATGAAGCCCGACAGCCTCGAAGAACACCGGGAACGCCTATTGGCCGCCGGGTTCTCGAAAGTCGCGCCGTGGTTCCAGTGTCTTAACTTTGCCTCGTTGATTGCCTTGCCATGATTGATCTGTCCCCCCTCGCCCGCCACTTGGTCGGCACTCCCCTGGCGGTATGGGCCCAGGGCCTGCAAGCGCAACTCGATAGCAAGATGGAAAAGGGTCATGGCGACCTGGAGCGTTGGCAGAGTGCGTTGGACGCGCTGCCGCAGATCCAGCCCAGCGAAGTCGACCTGATCAATGGACTGACACTCGACACCGACTGCGACGATGCCACCCGCGCACAGATGCGCACCGCGTTGATGGGCCTGAGCCCGTGGCGCAAGGGGCCGTTCCATCTGTTCGGCGTGCATGTGGACACCGAATGGCGCTCGGACTGGAAGTGGTCGCGGGTGGCGCCGCATCTGAACTTGAAAGGCAAACGCATCCTCGATGTCGGCTGCGGTAACGGCTACTACATGTGGCGCATGCTCGGTGCCGGGGCTGACAGCGTGATCGGCGTGGACCCTAACTGGCTGTTCTTCTGCCAGTTCCAGGCGGTGCAGCGTTACTTGTCCGAACCCAAAGCCTGGCACCTGCCCTTCCCGTTCGAAGATCTGCCGGCGAATCTGGAAGGCTTCGATACGGTATTTTCCATGGGTGTGTTTTATCACCGCCGCTCGCCGATCGAGCATTTGCTGGCGCTGAAAGACACCCTGGTCAAAGGCGGCGAATTGGTCCTGGAAACCCTGGTGGTGGAAGGCGACCAACAGCAAGTGCTGGTGCCGGAAGATCGCTACGCGCAGATGCGTAACGTGTGGTTCCTGCCGTCGGTACCGGCGTTGATGCTGTGGCTGCGACGGGCCGGGTTCAGTGAGGTGCGCTGTGTGGACGTCAGCGTAACGACGGTGGAGGAACAGCGTGGCACGGAGTGGATGAAGTATCAGTCGTTGAGTGATTTCCTCGACCCCGATGATCACAGCAAGACCATCGAAGGGCTGCCGGCGCCGATGCGGGCGGTGATCATCGCCAAGAAATAACGGTGATCACTCACTGAAGCAATAGAGATCAAATTGTGGGAGGGGGCTTGCTCCCGATAGCGGTGCATCAGTCATAAATAAACTGACTGACAGGCCGCCATCGGGAGCAAGCCCCCTCCCACATTTTTTAATCCCCAGGGTTGTTTAGAGAGATGGCTTGGCTCGGCGGGCCTTGAAGAATTCGCTCAGCACCGTGCCACATTCCTCGGCCAGCACGCCCCCTTCAAACAACACCCGATGGTTGAGAAAACCCTGGGTGAAAAACTGCCCCTGGCTCTGCACAATCCCGGCCTTGGGCTCCAGCGCGCCATACACCACCCGCGCAATGCGCGAGTGCACGATCAGCCCGGCACACATGCTGCACGGCTCCAGGGTCACATACAGCGTACTGCCGACCAGCCGATAATTGCTGATCGCCTGCGCGGCGGCGCGGATGGCGACCATTTCGGCGTGGGCACTGGGGTCGTTGCCGCTGATGGGGCAGTTGAAACCGCGGCCGATGATTTCACCCTCCTGCACCAGCACCGCGCCTACCGGCACTTCACCCAATGCAGCGCCTTGAGCGGCGAGAGCCAGGGCTTCGCGCATGAAGTCCTGGTCGCGGCTGCGATCGATAATGGCTGCGGGACGGATCTGGCGCATTACGCCACCTCGATGGCGGCCATCAGGCCGGTTTCCATGTGGTCGATCACGTGGCAGTGGAACATCCACACCCCCGGGTTATCCGCCACCAACGCCACGCGGGCACGCTCATTCTTGCCCAGCAGGTAGGTGTCGGTGAAGTACGGGATCACCTTGTGGCGGTTTGAAGCGATCACCTTGAAGCTCATGCCGTGCAGGTGGATCGGATGCTGGTACTGGGTCATGTTCTTCAATTCGAAAATGTAGCTCTTGCCCTTTTCCAACTTGGCAATCGGGCGGTCGGCGCAGGTCTTGTCGGTGATATCCCAAGCCTTGCCGTTGATCTGCCACAGGCTCGGCGGTTTACCGTCGTCCACCGACACGGTGCCCACCCATTCGAAATTGAAGTTGAGTTTCTCGGCGTTGGCCAGGTCCGGCTCGCTGATCGGGTTGGCCGGCAAGGCTGCAGGCCATTCGGTGGGTGCATCGGTGTTGGCCACCGAGCGGAAGGTACCGAGGCGCACCGGGCCGTTACGCAGGGAGAGTTCTTCACCCGCCGGCGGCGCCTTGATCGCCAGGCAAATCCGCATGCCAGGGCCCAACCAGTACTCCTTGCCCAGTGGGCGCGGCTCGACGGGGTTGCCGTCCAGGGCGTAGATCTGCGCTTCGGCGTCGGGAATATTGAGGCGATAGGTCAGGGTGTTATCCAGGTTGAGCAAGCGCACACGGGTAATCTGCCCGGCCGGCAAATCGATCACCGCCTGGGAGACGCCATTGATGGTCGACAAACGCCCGGCAGTACCGCCACGCGCCGCCTCACGCGGTACGCTGAAAGCAACAAAGGCGCCCTCCTCGTCCACGTGCCAGCTTTTCAGGCTCAGGGTGCGTTCGTGCTTGAAGCCTGTAGGCTCGCGCTCTTCGATGATCAACGGCCCGACCAGGCCACGACCGAGTTCTTCACTGCTGTTCACGTGGGGGTGATACCAGTAGCTACCGGCATCGGGCACGCGGAATTTGTAGTCGAAGTATTCACCCGGCAACACCGGCAGCTGTGACACGTACGGCACGCCGTCCATTTCCAGCGGCAGGCGAATACCATGCCAGTGGATCGTGGTAGCGACCGGCAGGTGGTTGATGAAGCGCACGCGCAGCCATTCGCCCTGGCGCACGCGCAACTCGGTCCCCGGCGCCGAAGGGCCGAACGCCCAGGCTTGGGTCTTGTGTCCCGGCACCAGTTCCACGTCCAGGGGCGCAGCGATCAACTCGTAGTCATGCCCCGCTTCAGCCTCGGCGACTTTCCCCAGCCAGTAGCGATAGGCACCACCGGCCCCCACGCCCACTACGGCAAGGCCGGCGAGGCCACCCAGGATTTGTCGACGGGAAAAGGATCGGGACACAACAACCTCACGTATCTGCCGCAGGACCAAGCCCTGCAAAGGGCAGATACGATACACCGGCGGGGTCTAAACAGTAAGACTTCTCATGTGGGAGCAAGCCGCTCCCACACTGGATCTCAAGCCTTGGCGGCGGCCAGGATCAGCGCCTTCATCTCGGCCACGGCGCCTTTGAAACCGACGAACAGCGCATGGGCCACCAACGCGTGGCCGATGTTCAACTCGTTGATGCCCTTGATCGCCGCCACGGCTTCGACGTTGTGATAGTGCAGGCCGTGGCCGGCATTGACGATCAGGCCGGCCTTGAGGCCGCAGCTCACGCCATCAATGATGCGTTGCAGTTCCTCGGCCACTTCGGTTGGCGTGGTGGCATCGGCGTAACGGCCGGTATGCAGTTCAATCGCCGGCGCGCCGACACGACGCGAGGCTTCGATCTGGCGCTCGTCGGCGTCGATGAACAGTGAGACTTCGCTGCCGATCTTCGACAGGCGCTCCACGGCCGCTTTGATCCGGGCTTCCTGGCCGGCCACGTCGAGGCCGCCTTCGGTGGTCAGTTCCTGGCGAGTTTCCGGCACCAGGCAGATGTGCGCCGGGCGGATGCGTTCGGCGAACTGCATCATTTCTTCGGTGACGCCCATTTCGAAGTTCATGCGGGTTTGCAGCACATCCTTGAGCACCAGCACGTCACGCTCCTGGATATGGCGGCGGTCTTCGCGCAGGTGCACGGTGATGCCGTCGGCGCCCGCTTCTTCAGCGTCCAGCGCGGCCTTGACCGGGTCAGGGTAACGGGTGCCCCGGGCCTGGCGCAGAGTGGCGACGTGGTCGATGTTGACGCCAAGAAGAATGCGGTTGCTGGTGGTCACGGAAGCGCTCCTGAAAAGGGAAAGAAACGCTGCACAGCATACACGGGGTTGTCAGGGCTTTCGAAACAACTCGCGACTGACCAGTGGCCGCCCCCCCAGATGCACGGCCAGGGCCTGGCGCATCAGGCGCTTGGCGGCGGACAAGGCTCCCGGGGCGCTCCAATCGGCTTCGCTCATGGCCAGCAACTCAGTGCCCTGAAACAGGCCGGGTTGCAGCAGGTACACGCGCTCAAGGCCGGCGTCGACTTGCAGGCGGTACATGCCATCAGCGGCGATCGGTGCTCCGTGCAGGTCGTTGGCGAGCTCGAAGCCGTAGCCCAGATCATCCAGCAACCGCCATTCGAAGGCGCGCAGCAGCGGTTCCAGGGGGCGGCCTTCGGCGAGGGCCAACAGCGTGGCGGCGTAGTGATCGAAAACGGCCGGGTGCGGGTCTTCGGCGGGCAGCAGGCGGATCAGCAGTTCGTTGAGGTAGAGGCCGCTGAACAGCGCTTCGCCATTGAGCCAGGCCGAGGTGCCCAGGCTTTCCATGCGGCCGACGTTTTTCAGCTCGCCCTTGCCGCGAAACTCCACATCCAGGGCCACGAACGGCCGCGCCAATGTGCCCGCCTTACCCCGTGCGCTGCGCAACACCGCACGCAGGCGGCCTTGAGGGGTGAGGAAGTCCACCAGGGCACTGGTCTCGCGGTAGGCGCGGCTGTGCAGGACGTAGGCAGGTTGGCTGGTGGGCTGGGACATGGTGGCTCACTGCTGGAATGCATTTTTTGAAAACTGCACAAACCGAATGTGGGAGGGGGCTTGCTCCCGATGGCGGTGGTCAGTCACTTATGTATTAACTGACCCACCGCCATCGGGAGCAAGCCCCCTCCCACATTTTCAGTCCTGCGGTGTTCTGCTTAAAGGTCGCCGTAACCCAGGGAGCGCAGTGCGCGCTCATCATCGGACCAACCACCTTTCACCTTCACCCACAGGTTGAGCATGATCTTGGAGTCAAACAGCAACTCCATGTCCTTGCGCGCTTCGGTGCCGATGCGCTTGATGCGCTCGCCCTTGTCGCCAATGATGATTTTCTTCTGGCCGTCACGCTCGACGAGGATCAGCGCATGGATATGCAGGGTCTTGCCCTGCTGCTTGAACTCTTCGATTTCCACGGTGATCTGGTACGGCAGCTCGGCGCCCATCTGGCGCATGATTTTCTCGCGCACCAGTTCGGCGGCGAGGAAACGGCTGCTGCGGTCGGTGATCTGGTCTTCCGGGAAGAAGTGCTCGTTCTCCGGCAGGTGCTCGGCGATCACACGCTCCAGCGCATCGAGATTGTGCCCGTGCTGGGCCGAAATCGGGATGATCTGGGCGCTCGGAAGTTGTTCCTGCAGCCAGCTCAGGTGCGGCATCAGCTCGGCTTTGTCTTCGATGCGGTCAGTCTTGTTCAGGGCGACGATCAACGGGCCGGTGACATACTGCACGCGCTCCAGAACCATCTGGTCTTCGTCGGTCCACTTGGTGCGGTCAACCACGAAGATCACCACGTCGACGTCTTTCAACGCGGCCGAAGCCGTCTTGTTCATGTAGCGGTTGAGGGCTTTCTCGCCACCTTTGTGCATGCCCGGGGTGTCGACGTAGACCGCTTGCACGTTGCCTTCGGTCTTGATGCCCAGCATGTTGTGGCGGGTAGTCTGCGGCTTGCGCGAGGTGATCGCGAGCTTCTGGCCCAGGATGTGGTTCAGCAACGTGGACTTGCCCACGTTCGGGCGTCCAACGATGGCGACATAGCCACAGCGTGTTGCGGTTGAATCAGTCATGGCCATTCTCCACGCCCAGGGCAATCAGTGCTGCAGCGGCCGCTACCTGTTCGGCAATACGACGGCTCACACCCTGGCCTCGGCTTTTTTCGTTCAGTAAGGTGATTTCACATTCCACGAAGAATACGCGGCAATGGGGCTCACCCTGGATGTCCACCACTTCGTAGCGTGGCAGTTCGCAACCGCGCGACTGCAGGAATTCCTGCAGGCGGGTCTTGGGGTCTTTGTTGGTATCGACCAGCGTCAGGCTCTCGATCTCGGAGGTCAGCCAGGCAGTGACGCGCTCCTTCGCCGCTTCCATGCCGGCATCGAGGTAGATCGCACCGATCAGCGCCTCAAGGGCATCGGCCAGGATCGACTCGCGGCGGAAACCACCGCTTTTCAATTCACCGGAACCCAGGCGCAGGTATTCGCCCAGGCCAAAACCACGGGCCAGTACCGCCAGGGTCTCGCCTTTCACCAACCGTGCACGCAGGCGTGACAGCTGGCCTTCACGGGCTTGGGGGAAACGCTCGAACAGCGCCTCACCGGCAACGAAGTTGAGGATGGCATCACCGAGGAATTCCAGGCGCTCGTTATTACGCCCTGCAAAGCTGCGGTGTGTGAGGGCAAGGACCATCAATTCCTGGTCCTTGAAGGTGTAGCCGAGCTGGCGCTCGAGACGACTTAGAGAAACGGTCACGGTTTATCCATATCTAGTTGGTGGCACCGGCGGCCATCGACGATTGACGCAGTGTTCAAATTCAAATCCTGATTGGTGTCGCATGAAGCCGGGCCAATGATTGTCCCAACCCCAGAAAAGCATTCGGCGCTGTGTGAACAGCGCCGTCTGTATTACTTGATCAGCCCGACCCGCGAGAAGTTCGGCAGGTGGCTGAGCTTGGGTTCCGGCCAACTCATCCAGACCGCAAAGGCCTTGCCGACAATGTTCTCGTCGGGAACCATGCCCAGCAGGTCCTTGGGAATGCTGGGGTCATCCCAGTAGCGGCTGTCGTTGGAGTTGTCCCGGTTGTCACCCATCATGAAGTAGTGACCGGCCGGCACTTTCCACTGGCCATCAGGCATTGCGCGGTAGCGGCTCATTTCCTTGCGGATTTCGTGCTCTACCGTACCGAGCTTTTCCTGGTACAGCTCGGCGCTGCCCAGGGTGTTCGGCTCGGTGCCCAGCAGCTTCTCGGCCACCGATTCACCGTTGACGAACAGACGCTTGTCGCTGGTGTAGCGGATCACGTCGCCCGGCAGGCCCACGACACGCTTGATGTAGTTGACGTTCGGGTCGCTTGGGTAGCGGAACACCATCACATCGCCGCGCTGCGGGTCACCCACCGGGATGACTTTCTTGTCGATCACCGGCAGGCGAATCCCGTAGGAGAACTTGTTCACCAGGATGAAGTCGCCCACGTCCAGGGTAGGTTTCATCGACCCAGACGGGATCTGAAACGGCTCCACCAGGAACGAGCGCAACACCAGCACGATGAACAGTACCGGGAAGAACGACTTGCCGTATTCAACCAGCAGGGGCTCTTTGTTCAGCTTTTCGACCACCACCGCATCGGGCTGGCTGACGCTGCCCTGATAGGAGGCGATAGCCGCCCGCCGACGCGGGGCGAAGAACACCAGATCGAGCAACGCCAGGAGACCGCAAACGGCAACGGCGATGACCAGCAACAGCGGGAAATTTAGCGACATAGGACCTAACTATCCAACCTGAGCACCGCAAGGAAGGCTTCTTGTGGAACTTCCACGTTACCTACTTGCTTCATGCGTTTTTTACCGGCTTTTTGCTTCTCAAGCAGCTTGCGCTTACGGCTTACGTCACCGCCGTAGCATTTGGCCAGTACGTTCTTTCTGAGAGCCTTGACGGAGGTCCGCGCAATGATCTGCCCGCCGATGGCGGCCTGGATCGCGACGTCGAACATCTGGCGCGGAATCAGTTCTTTCATCTTCTCGGTCAACTGCCGACCTTTGTAATGCGCGTTGTCCTTGTGCACGATCAACGCCAGCGCATCTACCTTGTCGCCGTTGATCAGCACATCCAGTTTCACCAGATTAGCCGATTGGTAACGATCGAAATGGTAATCCAGCGAAGCATAGCCGCGACTGGTGGATTTGAGGCGGTCGAAGAAGTCCAGAACCACTTCGTTCATCGGCATATCGTAGGTCACTTGCACCTGCGTACCGAGGAACAGCATGTCGCGCTGGACGCCACGCTTCTCGATGCACAAGGTGATGACGTTGCCCAAGTGCTCCTGCGGAACCAGGATATTGGCCCGCACGATAGGCTCGCGCATGTCTTCGATCGCCGACAGATCCGGGAGCTTGGACGGGTTATCGACGTAAATCGTTTCACCGGTTTTCAGCAACAGCTCAAAAATAACCGTTGGCGCAGTGGTGATCAGGTCCAGGTCGTATTCGCGCTCAAGGCGCTCCTGGATGATCTCCATGTGCAGCATGCCCAGGAAGCCGCAACGGAAGCCGAAGCCCAGGGCGTCGGAACTTTCCGGGGTGTACTGCAACGACGAGTCGTTGAGGGTCAGTTTTTGCAGGGCTTCGCGGAAATCTTCGAAGTCGTCGGAACTGACCGGGAACAGGCCGGCGTAGACCTGTGGCTGAATGCGCTTGAAGCCCGGCAGTACGTCGACGTCCGGCGTGCTGCTCAAGGTCAGGGTGTCGCCCACCGGCGCACCGTGAATGTCCTTGATACCGGCGATGATGAAACCTACTTCACCGGCTTTCAGATCAGCGGTTGCGGTGTGTTTCGGGTTGAATACACCGACGCTGTCCACCAGGTGGATCTTGCCGGTGGACTTGACCAGGATCTTGTCGCCCTTCTTCACGCGGCCGTGGCGCACGCGAACCAGGGAAACAACGCCCAGGTAGTTGTCGAACCAGGAGTCGATGATCAACGCTTGCAGCGGGTCTTCGATGTTGCCGGTCGGGGCGGGAATGGTGTGCACCAGGCGCTCGAGCACTTCGTCGACACCCAGGCCGGTCTTGGCGCTGCAGGTGACGGCGTCGGTGGCATCGATGCCGATGATCTTCTCGATCTCTTCCTTGACGCGCTCAGGCTCGGCCTGGGGCAAGTCGATCTTGTTCAGCACGGGCATCACTTCCAGGCCCTGCTCGATCGCGGTGTAGCAGTTGGCAACCGACTGCGCTTCAACGCCCTGGCCGGCGTCAACCACCAGCAAGGCACCTTCGCAGGCCGCCAGGGAACGGCTGACTTCGTAGGTGAAATCGACATGGCCTGGGGTGTCGATGAAGTTCAGCTGGTAGGTAATGCCGTCTTTGGCCTTGTAGTACAAAGTAACGCTGTGGGCCTTGATGGTGATCCCGCGCTCGCGCTCGAGGTCCATGGAATCCAGTACCTGGGCTTCCATTTCACGCTCGGCGAGGCCGCCGCACATCTGGATGAATCGATCGGCCAGCGTCGACTTGCCATGGTCAATGTGGGCGATGATGGAGAAATTGCGGATATGACTCAAATCACTCACGGGTCAACACTCAAAAAGGCTGCAGGCAGATTGCCCGCTGAAAAATAGCCGGGAATTGTACCTGATGCTCAGGCCAGACGTCATCTTTGCTGACCAGAACAAAAATGCCCCGATCTCTCGACCGGGGCATTTTTTGTTCATAAGCGCAGTATCAACCGGCCCGCCGCAGCAGCCACAACCCGGCCACGGCGCAGATCGCCGTCGGCACCAGTACCGCAAACAGCGGAGAAAAACCGAACACCAGGCTTGATGGGCCAAGCAGATCCTGGGCGATACGGAACGTGAAGCCCACCAGCACGCCGGTAAATACCCGCTGGCCGAGGGTCACGGAACGCAGCGGACCGAAGATGAAGGAAATCGCCATCAAGACCAACGCAGCGGTGACCACCGGTTGCAGCACCTTGACCCAGAACGCCAGCCAGTAGCGGCCGTTATTCAGGCCCTGGTCCTTGAGGTAGTGGATATAGCTCCACAAACCGGAGATCGGCAGGGCTTCCGGGACCATCACCACGGTATTGAGCAGTTCCGGCTTCAGGGCGATGTCCCATGGCTCGGAGGCCACGTTGATCACTTCGGTGCTGGCCTTGGTGCCTTGGCCCACATTGCGGAAATAGGTGGTGGTGACATCACTCAACTCCCACTTCTCGGCACTGTACTGCGCACGCTTGGCAAAGCTGGAAGTCAGCATGTGCCGCTCTTTGTCGAAGGTATAGCGGGTTACCCCGATCAACAGGCCGCCCGGCTGCACAGCGTTGATATGGATGAACTCGTCACCCTGGCGGTGCCACAGACCGTGCTTGGCGCTTTGCGCATCCCCCGAACCCTGGGCCAGGGCGCGGTTGGCCTGGGCCGTGGCTTCGGCAGGCGGCGCTACGTATTCACCGACGAGCACGCTGCAGGCCATCAGCAGGAGCATGGGCTTCATCACCGCCCAGACGATACGCCCGATGGACACACCGGCGGCACGCATGATGGTCAGTTCGCTGCTGCTGGCCAGGCTGCCGAGGCCGATCAGGCAGCCGATCAGCGCCGCCATCGGCATCATGTCGTAGACACGACGAGGCGCGGTCAATGCGACGAAGCTCAATACGTCCGTGACGGTATAGGTGTCAGTGACGTTGCCGACTTCGTCGATGAAAGCGAACAACGAGGCCAGGCCAAGGATGATGCCCAACACCGCCAGGATGGCGATCAGTACGCTGCTACCTATATAGCGATCAAGCTTAGCCACGGGCCAACTCCTTCAGGCCACGACGGCTCTTCATTTTCAAACGGATAGGTTCCCAGTAGAGCAGCCCCAGGCCGATCGCCAGGAATATCCCATGCACCCACCACAGGCCCAGGGCCGGCGACAACCTGCCCTTCTCCAGGGAGCCACGGGCGGAAATCAGGATGGTCAGGTAGGCCATGTACAGCAGGATCGCCGGCAGCAGCTTGAGGAAACGGCCCTGGCGCGGGTTGACCCGGGACAGCGGCACGGCCATCAAGGTCACGATGAACACCAGCAGCGGCAGGGAAATCCGCCATTGCAACTCGGCGATGGAGCGCAGTTCCTGGCTGCCGAACAACGAGGCAGTCGGGAGCGCGTCGCGGTCGGTTACCTCTTCACTGATTTCAGGCTTGGCCAGCATCACACCATAAGTGTCGTACTTGATCGCCCGATAGTCCGCGAGGCCAGGGCTGCCGTCATAACGATAGCCATTTTCCAGGATCAGGTAGCGGCTGCCGTCAGGGCGTACTTCCTGGCGCCCGCTATTGGCCACCAGAATCGAAATGCCGCGGTCTTTCTGGTTCTGGCCGAAGTTTTTCTGGGAAATGAACACACCACCGAGGTTGGAGCGGTCATCGGTCATGGTTTCGGTATAGGTCACCCGCGTGCCGTCGTTGAGCGCCTGGAAGCGCCCGGGCTCCAGGGTGTCGAACTCGGTCATCGCATCCTGTTTGTTCAGCAGCAGCTGGAACTGCATGGCGCCCTGGGGCGCCAGGCTCATGCTCAACCATGCCACCACCAAGGCAACGCCGGCGGCCGGCACCATGGTCATGGCCAGCAGACGCTGCTGGCTCATGCCGGTGGCCGAAAGCACGGTCATTTCACTTTCGAGGTACAACCGGCCATAAGCCAGCAGAATGCCCAGGAACAGGCCAAGCGGCAGGATCAACTGCAGGAAGCCCGGCAGGCGAAAGCCCATGATCAGGAACAGCGAGCCCGGGTCCAGAGCCCCGGAAGCGGCCTGGGCCAGGAATTTGACGAAACGACCACTCATGGTGATGACCAGCAATACCGCACTCACGGCACTCAGGGTCAACAGGACTTCGCGGGACAGATAACGGAAGACGATCAAACCAGACACTCCAGGGTTGTCAGGCTAAGGCGGCCAAACAAGCAAGCATAACGAGTCGACCCGTTTGCATGGGCCGGCTAAAAAGATTGCGTATTATCCTGTGATTGACCGCGCCTGTCACGGAGCTTACTCATGCGCGTGCACAAAGCATGTGGCAAGGGTTGTCAGGTTCCGTCGGCGAGGTTCAAACTGCGGCCTTTGCCGCTGGCGGTTTACCAAGCCGCCAGGCGTTAAAGCCTGCGTACGAACCTCAGGCTCACAGACCTTGATAAGGGACCCGAAAATGGAATTGGTTGTAAAAAGCGTTAGCCCCGAAACGTTGAAAACCGCCACCCTCGTGGTCGCTGTCGGCGAAGGCCGCAAACTCGGCACCGCCGCCAAGCAGCTGGACGAATTGAGCGGTGGCGCCATCAGCGCCTTGCTCAAGCGCGGCGACCTGGCCGGCAAGGTCGGCCAGAGCCTGCTGCTGCAAAGCCTGCCCAACCTCAAAGCCGAGCGCGTCTTGCTGGTTGGCGTGGGCAAGGACGCCGAACTGGGCGACCGTCCGTTCCGCAAGATCATCAGCGGCATCCTCAGCACCCTCAAGGGCCTGGGCGGTAGCGAAGCGACGGTGGCACTCGATGAAATCGTCGTAAAAGGCCGCGACAGCTACGGCAAGACGCGCCTGCTGGCCGAAACCCTGGTCGACGGCGGTTACATCTTCGACCAGTTCAAGAGCCAGAAAGCCGAACCCCGCGCCCTGAAAAAAATCACCCTGCTGACCATCAAGGCCGCCCAGGCTGAAGTCCAGCGTGCCGTGACCCACGCCCAGGCCATCGCCAATGGCATGTCGTTCACCCGCGACCTCGGCAACCTGCCGCCGAACATCTGCCATCCGACCTTCCTCGGCGAACAGGCCAAGGCACTGGGTAAAGAGTTCAAGGGCTTGAAAGTCGAAGTGCTCGACGAGAAGAAGATCAAGGAACTGGGCATGGGCTCGTTCTATGCCGTGGGCCAGGGCAGCGACCAGCCGCCACGCCTGATCGTGATGCAATACAACGGCGGCAAGAAGTCCGAGAAGCCTTACGCCCTGGTGGGTAAAGGCATCACCTTCGACACCGGCGGCATCAGCCTCAAGCCGGGCCTGGGCATGGATGAGATGAAGTACGACATGGGCGGCGCCGCCAGCGTCTTCGGTACCCTGCGTGCCGTGCTGGAGCTGAAACTGCCGATCAACCTGGTGTGCATCCTGGCCTGTGCCGAGAACATGCCGAGTGGCGGTGCTTCGCGCCCAGGCGACATCGTCACCACCCTGAGCGGCCAGACCGTCGAAATCCTCAACACCGACGCCGAAGGCCGCCTGGTGCTGTGCGATGCCCTCACCTACGCCGAACGCTTCAAGCCGCAGGCCGTGATCGACATCGCCACCCTCACCGGCGCCTGCGTCGTCGCCCTGGGTTCCCACACCTCGGGCCTGTTGGGCAACAACGACGAGCTGATCGAGCAACTGCTCAGTGCCGGTAAAGCCGCCGATGACCGCGCCTGGCAATTGCCGCTGTTCGATGAGTACCAGGAACAGCTGGATAGCCCGTTTGCCGATATCGCCAACATCGGCGGCCCGAAAGCCGGCACCATCACCGCGGCCTGCTTCCTGTCGCGCTTCGCCAAGAACTTCAACTGGGCGCACCTGGACATCGCCGGCACGGCCTGGACCAGCGGCGGCAAGGACAAGGGCGCCACTGGTCGTCCGGTTCCACTGCTGACCCAGTACCTGCTGGATCGCGCCAAGGCCTAACCCTGTAGGAGCGAGAATGTCGTGGCGAGGGAGCTTGCTCCCGCTGGACTGCGCAGTAGTCCCCAGCTTTTCTGGGGCCGCTTCGCGCCCCGGCGCAAGCAAGCTTGCTCGCCACAATACGCTCGCTTTTATCCCGGTTGAGGCCGTTCAGGAACCGCAATGACCCAAGTCGACTTCTATATATTGCCCAGCGCCGACCCGCTCGCGCGCCTGGACTTTGCCTGCAAACTCACCGAAAAGGCTTGGCGCATGGGCCATCGCATCTACCTGCACTGCAGCGATGCCGCCCAACGTGACGAGCTCGATGCCCGCCTGTGGCGCTTCAAGGGTGAAAGCTTCGTGCCTCACGGCCCCGCCGAATCCGAACCCGACGGCCTGGTCGTCCTGGGATTGGGCGACAGCTGCGGCGATCACCATGACCTGCTGGTCAACCTCGACCTGAAAGTACCGCCCTTTGCCAAGGCGTTCGCCCGGGTGGCGGAAGTGGTGGTGGAAGATCCGGCTATTCGTCAGGCCGCGCGGGAGAGTTTCCGTTTCTACCGCGAACAGGGCTATCCTCTGCAAGATCACCGGCTACAACGACTTTGAGTAAATGATGGACACTTCCAACCCTTTAAAAAAAGACGACCACCTGCTGGACGACCTGGAGTCGATCCGCAAGTTGCTGGGTGATGATGACTTGCAACCGCCGCTGCTGACCGAGACGGTCGAAGGCGAGGTACAGATTCCGCTGCTGTTCGACATGGTCGGCGGCAAACCCGTCGCACCGGAACCGGTTGCGCAGGCGCCCGCCGTCGAGCCGGCCCCCGCCGAAAAAGGCCAAGACGCCCTGCTGCTGCACCTGGACAACGAACTGCGCGCCGCCGCGCAACTGATCATGCAGGACGTGATCGACGACTTTGCCCCGCACATCGAAACCGAGATCAAGCGCCGGCTGGATGCGCGGATGGAGCGGTTGCTCAGCCAGTACCAGTCTTAAATCAAACAAAGATCCTCTGTGGGAGGGGGCTTGCTCCCGATAGCGGGGTATCAGCTACCCCTGAACTGGCTGGTCCACTGCTATCGGGGGCAAGGCCGCTCCCACATTTGCCCCCCATACACCTCAAGCCCGTCTTCGCCTCGCCCTGCGCCCTATCCCCCGTTATACTTGCCGGCTTTCCTGAATTAATGCCAACTAGGGTCCCGCCGCGCATGGATAAGACCTACCAGCCGCACGCCATCGAAACTTCCTGGTACAACACCTGGGAATCCGAGAATTATTTCGCCCCGCAAGGCGCGGGCGATTCCTACACCATCATGATTCCGCCACCGAACGTCACTGGCAGCCTGCACATGGGCCATGGCTTCAACAATGCGATCATGGATGCGTTGATCCGTTTCCGCCGTATGCAGGGTCGCGACACCCTGTGGCAGCCGGGCACCGACCACGCCGGTATCGCCACCCAGATGCTGGTGGAACGCCAACTCGAGGCCACCGGCCAGAACCGTCACGACCTGGGCCGCGAGAAATTCCTCGAGAAAGTCTGGGAATGGAAAGACCAGTCCGGCGGCAATATCAGCCGTCAGATCCGTCGCCTCGGCTCGTCCGTAGACTGGAGTCGCGAACGCTTCACCATGGACGATGGCCTGTCGGAAGCGGTGAAGGAAGCCTTTGTGCGCCTGCATGAAGACGGCCTGATCTACCGCGGCAAGCGCCTGGTCAACTGGGACACCAAGCTGCACACGGCGATCTCCGACCTCGAAGTGGAAAACCACGACGAGAAAGGTTTCCTGTGGAACCTCAAGTATCCGCTGGCCGATGGCGCCAAGACTGCTGAAGGCAACGATTACCTGATCGTCGCGACCACCCGTCCGGAAACCATGCTTGGCGACGCCGCCGTGGCCGTCAACCCGAACGATGAGCGCTACCAGGCGCTGATCGGCAAGTTCGTCGAACTGCCGCTGGTCGGCCGTCGCATCCCGATTATCGCGGACGACTACTGCGACCCCGAGTTCGGCACCGGCTGCGTGAAAATCACCCCGGCCCATGACTTCAATGACTACGAAGTCGGCAAGCGCCACAACCTGCCGCTGCTGAACATCTTCGACAAAAATGCCGCCGTCTTGCCGGCCTGCCAGGTCTTCAACCTGGACGGTACGCTGAACGACAGCATTGACGGCAAGATCCCGGCTGAATACGTCGGCCTCGACCGTTTCGAAGCACGCAAGCAGATCGTCGCCGCCTTCGACGCCGCCGGCCTGTTGGTCAGCGTTGACGACCACGGCCTGAAAGTGCCGAAGGGCGACCGCTCCGGCACCGTGATCGAGCCGTGGCTGACCGACCAGTGGTACGTGTCCACCAAACCGCTGGCAGAACCTGCGATCGCCGCCGTGGAAGATGGCCGCATCCAGTTCGTGCCCAAGCAGTACGAAAACATGTACTTCTCGTGGATGCGCGACATCCAGGACTGGTGCATCAGCCGTCAACTGTGGTGGGGCCACCGCATTCCGGCCTGGTATGACGAGTCGGGCAAGGTCTATGTAGGCCGCGATGAAGCCGAAGTCCGTGCCAAGCACAACCTCGGTGCCGACATTGCGCTGCAACAGGACAACGACGTACTGGACACCTGGTTCAGTTCGGGCCTGTGGACCTTCTCTACCCTGGGCTGGCCGCAGCAAACCGAATTCCTCAAGAAATTCCACTCCACCGACGTGCTGGTCACCGGTTTCGACATCATTTTCTTCTGGGTTGCCCGGATGATCATGCTGACCATGCACCTGGTGAAGAACGAAGATGGCACGCCGCAGGTACCGTTCAAGACCGTGTACGTGCACGGGCTGGTGCGTGATGGCCAGGGCCAGAAGATGTCCAAGTCCAAGGGCAACGTGCTCGACCCGCTGGACATCATCGACGGCATCGACCTGGAAACCCTGGTGCAGAAACGCACCTCGGGCCTGATGCAGCCGAAGCTGGCGAAGAAGATCGAGAAGCAGACCCGCGACGAGTTTGCCGACGGCATCGCCAGCTACGGCACCGATGCCCTGCGCTTCACGTTCTGCTCGCTGGCGTCCACCGGTCGCGACATCAAATTCGACATGGGCCGCGTCGAAGGCTATCGCAACTTCTGCAACAAGATCTGGAACGCGGCGCGCTACGTGCTGGATAAAGGCGAAGACTGCGCCCAGAACGGCGAAGCCTACGAGCTGAGCCTGGCCGACCGCTGGATCATCTCGCAGTTGCAACGTACCGAAGCCGAAGTCACCCGCCAACTCGACCAGTTCCGTTTCGACCTGGCCGCACAGGCCTTGTACGAGTTCATCTGGAACCAGTATTGCGACTGGTACCTGGAGCTGTCCAAGCCCGTGCTGTGGGACGAGAACGCGCCGATCGAACGCCAGCGTGGCACCCGTCGCACCCTGGTGCGCGTGCTCGAAGTGGCACTGCGCCTGGCGCATCCGTTCATGCCGTTCATCACCGAAGAAATCTGGCAGCGCCTGGCGCCGCTGGCCGGTATCGAAGGCAAGACCATCATGCTGCAACCTTGGCCGGTGGCCAACGAAGCGCGCATCGATGAGGCGGCCGAAAGCGATATCGAATGGCTCAAGACCCTGATGCTCGGCACGCGCAACATCCGCGCCGAGATGAACATCGGGCCGGGCAAGCCACTGGCGGTGTTCGTCAAGAACGCCAGCGCCGAAGACCAGCGCCGTCTCAACGAGAACGATGCACTGCTCAAGAAGCTGGCGAAGCTGGAGTCCATCACTGTCTTGGCTGATGGCGCCGAAGCACCGCTGTCCGCCACCGCATTGGTGGGCGACATGGAAGTGCTGGTGCCGATGGCCGGCCTGATCGACAAAGGCGCCGAACTGGCGCGCCTGGACAAGGAAATCGCCCGCCTGCAAGGCGAAGTGCAGCGGGTGGGCGGCAAGTTGTCCAACGCGGCTTTTGTCGACAAGGCGCCGGCTGAAGTGATCGACAAAGAGCGCGCCAAGCTCGCCGAGGCTGAACAGGCCCTGGGCAAGCTGGCGGAGCAGCATGCGCGGATTTCCAGCCTGTAAGGCGGAACCTGTGTGAAAAAAGAGACC
Organism: Pseudomonas palleroniana; assembly: GCF_022836895.1. Taxonomy (NCBI): domain Bacteria; kingdom Pseudomonadati; phylum Pseudomonadota; class Gammaproteobacteria; order Pseudomonadales; family Pseudomonadaceae; genus Pseudomonas; species Pseudomonas palleroniana. The sequence continues at coordinate 5,512,310 of NZ_CP092411.1, forward strand.
TTCGGGTCTCTTTTTTTTGCCTGGAACTCCCCAATTCCAGGCTGGCAATACAATCAAGGTGGAGGGGGGCCTGCCCTCTCCCACATTTGCCCGAGATCACCTCGGGATGTGTGACAATGCTCGCCACTTTGAGCCAACACCAGAATCATCATGACCGCCCCCAGTACGCCAAAACCTCCGCGCAAGAAGCCTAAAACCGCAGCCACGGCCAAACCCGTCGTGCCGCGCAAAGAGGCCACCCTGCACCCACGCAACCGCCACACAGGCCGTTACGACTTTCCGGCGCTGATCAAGACCACGCCGGAACTGGCGAAATTTGTGATCATCAACCCATACGGCAAGGAAAGCATCGACTTCGCCAGCCCGGAGGCGGTGCGGGTCTTCAACCGGGCGCTGCTCAAGGCCTTCTATGGCATCCAGCACTGGGACATCCCCGCCGACTACCTGTGCCCACCGGTGCCTGGGCGCGCCGACTACGTGCACTTCCTCGCCGACCTGCTGGCCAGCACCAATGACGGCAAGATCCCGCGCGGTTCTATCGTCAAGGTGCTGGACGTCGGCATGGGCGCCAACTGCGTCTACCCCCTGATTGGCTACATGGAGTACCGCTGGAACTTCCTGGGCTCGGACGTCGACCCTGTCGCCGTGGCCGCAGCCAAGGCCATCGTGCAGTCCAACGACCTGGGCAAAGTCATTCAACTGCGCCAGCAACCCAATCCCAAGCAGATCCTGCTGGGCTTGCTGGAACCGGGCGAGCGCTTTGACCTGACGATGTGCAACCCACCGTTCCATGGGTCCATGGAGGAAGCCACCAAGGGCAGCGAACGCAAGTGGCGTGCCTTGGGCAAGGCGGATCCCAAGCGCAAGTTGCCGGTATTGAATTTCGGCGGCCAATCGGCCGAGTTGTGGTGTGAAGGCGGTGAAGCGCGCTTTGTGACGCAGCTGATTGCCGAGAGCGCGCATTTTGCCCACAAGGTGTTGTGGTTCAGCACCCTGGTGTCAAAAGCGTCGAACCTGCCCGCAATCGAGACAGCACTGAAAAAGGCCGGCGCGCTGGAAAGCCAGGTGGTGGAGATGTCCCAGGGGCAGAAACAAAGCCGTTTCGTCGCCTGGACCTTCCAGACCAAGAACGAACAACTGATCTGGCGCCAACGCTGGGTCCGCAACTGACCCCTGTAGTGAGCGGGCTTGCCCGCGCTGGGCTGCGAAGCAGCCCCATACCAGACACTGCATTTCTCCAGCCTGACCACAATTGCCGGTTTTAGGGCGGCTTCGCCACCCAGCGCGGGCTTGCCCGCTCACTACAAGGCAAATCGCAGGCAATAAAAAACCGTGCCCGGATCGCTCCGGAGCACGGTTTTTTTTGCTGCGTCTTACTTGTTAACAGCGTCGGTCAGGCCTTTGGCCACAACCAGCTTGATAACTTTCTTGGCAGCGATTTCGATGGCAGCGCCAGTCGAAGGGTTACGGCCAGTACGGGCAGGACGCTCGGTCACTTTCAGTTTGCCAACGCCTGGCAGAGTGATTTCGCCGCCGTTTTCCAGCTGATCAGCAACAACTTGGCTCAGTTGGTCCAGCAGAGCGCGCACGGTAGTTTTCGGTGCGTCTACTGCTTCAGCCAGGTCAGCGATCAGTTGGTCTTTAGTAATAGCCATTGTGGTGTTCCTTCCCTATCAAATTCATATGGATTGCAGAGTGCAGTGTCAGCCATCGAGCCCGACCGTCTAGGCCTGGCACCCCAGGCTTAATAACCGCGGAGATCGGGGTTATAGATGCTTGAAACGGGGATTGGTTCGACCTGACAGATGCTGAATGCACGCTTAACGCCGAGACTTGGCGTAAGACGGGGCAAAACTAGCACAGAGACGGGGAAATATCCGCCTCTACCTAGCCATTTGGTCAGCTTTATCGCTCTAAACCGTGAAAAAAAGGCATATGCCCCGTCAGAGAGCATCCAAAATAGCCTTCCAGGCGTGTCTTGACCAATGGGTGCGGTACACTGAGCGACTTTTCGGGGAGGCCACCGGCTCCCCTTCAACCAGCCGAGAAGCCTATGCCGATCCGTCATTGCATCGTCCACCTGATCGACAAAAAACCCGACGGCACACCCGCAGTTCTTCACGCCCGCGATACGGAGCTGTCCGAATCCGCCGCCATCGAGAATATGCTTGCCGACCTCAACGAGAGCTACAACGCCAAACAAGGCAAGGCCTGGGGGTTCTTCCATGCCGAGTCCGGCGCGCACCCGTTCAGCGGCTGGTTGAAGGAATATTTCGACGGTGCCCAGGATTTCACCCGCTTCAGCCGCATGGCGGTCGAGCACCTGCAAAAGTTGATGGAGGAGTCCAACCTCTCCACCGGCGGCCACGTGCTGTTTGCGCACTACCAGCAAGGCATGACCGATTACCTGGCCATTGCCCTGCTGCACCACAGTGAAGGTGTGGCGGTGACCGACGAGCTGGACGTGACCCCATCGCGCCACCTCGACCTTGGCCAATTGCACCTGGCGGCGCGGATCAATGTGTCCGAGTGGCAGAACAACAAGCAATCCAAGCAGTACATCTCGTTTATCAAGGGCAAGAACGGCAAGAAGGTTTCGGAGTACTTCCGCGACTTCATCGGTTGCCAGGAAGGCGTCGACGGGCCGGGCGAGACCCGCACCTTGCTCAAGGCGTTCAGCGACTTCGTCGAAAGCGAAGACCTGCCGGACGAATCCGCCCGCGAGAAAACCAAGACCCTGGTGGATTACGCCAGCAGCCAGGCCAAGCTCGGCGAACCCATGGGCCTGGAAGAACTGTCGGGCTTGATCGATGAAGATCGGCCAAAAGCGTTCTACGACCATATCCGCAACAAGGACTACGGTCTGTCGCCGGAAATCCCGGCGGATAAGCGCACCCTCAACCAGTTCCGCCGTTTCACCGGCCGCGCCGAAGGCTTGTCCATCAGTTTCGAGGCGCACCTGCTGGGCGACAAGATCGAGTACGACGAAGCCGCCGGCACCTTGATCATCAAGGGCCTGCCAACCCAACTGACCGACCAGCTCAAGCGCCGCAACTGATGCTCGGCGGGGTGTTCAAGAAAGTCTTGCTGGTGTTGCTGGTGGTGGTTGTAATCCAGAACTGGGGCAAGATCGAGCGGGTGTTCAACCCCTCGCAGGTGGTTTCGGAGCCGATACGCGCCTCGGCGCGCGTGGTGCTCTACTCCACCGAGTGGTGTGGCTACTGCAAGCAGACCCGCCGCTTCCTGGACCAGAAAGGCATCCCCTACCAGGCCTTCGACATCGAGAAGGACGCCCAGGCGCGCAAGGCATATGAGGCGTTGGGAGGTGGCGGAATTCCGTTTGTGGACGTGAACGGCACGTTGATCCGTGACTACAACCCGGACGCGATCATGGCCGCGCTGAAGTAATCCACTCGACAAAACACCGCAGAAACTCCATGTGGGAGGGGGCTTGCTCCCGATTGCAGTGTGTCAGCGCCAGCTGTTCTGGCTGATTCACCGCCATCGGGAGCAAGCCCCCTCCCACATGGGGTTCTGCGGCGCTTTTATCTTACGTGTGACTAACGCAATACAATCATCCGACCAAGAATCTCGTGCTTCTCAAACCCCAGCACCGCCTGCAAGGCATTCAACACGGCTTGCGGGTCTTTGCTCGGAAAGCTCCCGCTCACACGCTTGCCGGCCATCTCGTCGTTGAGCAACAGAATGCGCCCGGGGTAGTAACGCCCCAGATCCTTGACCACATCGGCCAAGGGCGCCTTGTAGTAGTTGAGCCAACCTTCACGCCAGGCAAGGCGTGATTCGCTGTCGACCGGGTGCATGGGTTCGGCGACACCGTCGGCGTAGGCCACTTGCTGGCCTGCCGACAGAATCTGTTGCTGGCCCTGCCTGGAAGGCGTCACTGCGACCCGCCCGGAAAGCACCGTCACCTGGGCACCCGCCGGTTGCAGGCGCACCTCGAACTGCGTGCCCAGCACCCGCGCTTCACCGCTGTCGGCGCCCACTACAAAGGGTTGGCCGGTGTGAGTCACGCTGAAAAAACCGGCGCCGCGACGCAATTGGATATGGCGCTCGCCCTGGCTGAAATCCACGGCAATGGCGCTGTCGGCATCCAGGGTCACTTGGGATTGATCGGCCAGGGTGACGGTCCTCACCTCGCCGGTCGCCGTCACATAGTCGGCGCCCAAGTCATCGACCCAGCGCGACGGCTGCCAGCCTGCGCCCATGCACACCATCAACAGAAGGCTCGCGGCTATCGCCAGCGCACCGGACCAGCGCACCACCCGTGAGCGCTTGGGGGTGTTCATCGCATTGAGGTAGCCCTGCAAGACCAGCGCCTCTTCATCCGCCAGTTGACGTGCCGGCACTTCACTCAGCTCCCACAGCACCTGCGCCTGGGAGTAAGCCTCGACGTGCGCCGGGTCGGCGCGCAACCACCGGCTGAAGGTCGCCTGGTCGCCACTGCTGGGCTGGTCGTGCAACAGGCTCAACCAGTCGAGCGCGGCCTGCTCCTGAGCGGGTGTGGGGGTGACGTTCACGGTGCTTTCCCTGGCGTGCGTGGAGGCGGCGGTTCACGAAGGCTGGCCTTGCAGGCTTCGAGGGCACGCATCATATGTTTTTCCACGGCACTTTGGGACAAGCCCATGGCCTGGGCGATCTGCGCATACTTGCGGCCATGGATGCGGTTAAGCAGGAAAATCTGCCGAGTGCGCTCCGGCAAACTGCGCAAAGCGGCTTCGACATGGCGCAAATCATTGCCCGCTTCGAGTGCCGCCTGGGGTTCGCAGCCTTGGTAGTCCTGCTGCTCCGGCAACCAGCCTTCGCTGCTGCGCACCCGCGCGCTTTCGCTGCGCAAATGGTCGATGGCAATGTTGCCCGCGCAGCGCAACAGGTAGGTGCTGAGTTCTTCGACTTGCACCAGCGGCCGGCGCCAGAAACGCAGGAACAGGTCCTGCACCAGGTCGGCCGCCGTGGCACGGCAACCCACGCGGCGGCTGACCAACGCTTCCATCTGCGAGCGCTGGGACAAGAACACCTGCAGGAAATGCGCACGCCCACTGGCCGCATCGGTGTGCGGGTGGTCCTGGGATTCCGGTGGGGTGCCGACCCTCATGGCAGCATCCGCCAACACGGCACCGCCAACAGAATCACGGGCGCCACTACGACACGCGACGTCGCGGCCAGTCGGTAGGAAGCGGACAGTGAGGTTGTGCTGTGCATGCGGGAGGCGCCAGGATCATCAGTGCGCGATATTAATGATAAATATTCTCATAAGCAAAAGAGAACGGATGAATCACCTGCGTCCTTTATAGAGCTGCAGGATTGCCCAACGTTGTCATGCAACCTACAATGCGAACAATTCTTGTTCTCTGACGCACACCAATGTTCGTGGAGTGATCGCGTTGCAGCCGTCCAACACCGTCGAAGTCCTGTACCACGACCATCACCACTGGCTCACCGGCTGGTTGCGACGCAAGCTCGGCTGCCCTGAAAGTGCCGCGGACCTGGCGCAAGACACCTTTATCCGGGTGCTGACCGCACGGGAAACCCCAACCCTGATCGAACCCCGCGCCTTCCTCACCACCGTGGCCAAGCGTGTCCTGTTCAATTACTACCGTCGCCAGGACCTGGAACGCGCCTACCTCGACGCCTTGGCGCAACTGCCCGAGCACGTCGCGCCTTCGGAAGAAGAACGCGCCATCCTCCTGCAAACCCTGCTCGAGCTGGACCAACTGCTCAACGGCCTGCCGCGTCAAGTCAAACGCGCCTTCCTGCTGGCCCAGCTCGACGGCCTGACCTACGCGCAAATCGGCGCAGAACTGGGCATCTCGATTGCCACCGTCAAACGCCACCTGAATAAAGCAGCCATGCGTTGCTACTTTGCCCTATGAACTTCTCGACCCACGTCGCCGAGCAGGCCGTGCACTGGCTGATGGAAATGCAGCAAGGTGGCCTCAACCCGCGCCAGCATGCGGCCTGGCAACAGTGGCTGGCGGCCCACAGCGAGCATCAGCGCGCCTGGGAGCATATGCAACGCGTCAACCAACGCCTGCGCGGCATGCCTTCGCCCCTGGCCCATGCGGCGCTGAACGCGCCGAAGTCCAACAGCCGGCGCCAGGCGCTGAAGTTGCTGCTGATCCTCGGCGCGGGTTCGGCGGCGGCCTGGGGCCTGCGCCAGCAACACATTCTGCCGCCGCTGAGTGCCGACTATCGCAGCCCCGTAGGCCAGCGTCGCAAAGTGCAGTTGGCCGACGGCAGCCAGTTGCAGCTCAACACCGGCAGCGCGGTGGATGTGCACATGGATGGCCGGCAGCGCTCGATCCGCCTGCTCGACGGCGAAATGCTGCTGACGGCTCGGGCGGGTCATTCGCCCCTGCGTGTGCTGACCGGCCAGGGCCTGCTCAGCAGCCAGGCGGCGCGCTTGAATGTGCGCCAGTTCAACGACCACACCCAACTGGCGGTACTCGACGGCCACGTCGAGGTCATGCCTGACCACTACAGCGGCCTGCCACTGATCGTCGAAGCCCGCCGCCAGGTGAATTTCACTCGCAAAGGCTGGGACACCCCGCGCCCCGTCGACGCCAACAGCGGCGCCTGGGCCGATGGCATGCTGATGGCTGCGCATATGCGCCTGGAAGACTTCCTCACCGAGCTGGGACGCTACCGCCGCGGTCAGCTCAATTGCGACCCGCAGGTGGCCAACCTGTTGCTGTCCGGCAGTTATCCGCTGGACGACAGCGAACGCATTCTCGATCTGCTGGAAGTCAGCCTGCCGGTCAAGGTTCGCCGCTTCACGCGCTACTGGGTGAGCGTGCAGGCACGCGCCTGAAAATATTTTCGACAACCGTGAGCCGTTTTCCAGCCCTCGCGTGACAGAGAAGGAAAGCCACTTTGATCCTTCCTTCTCAGGACCGCCATTTATGCTCCAGCAACCCACCCCTCTCGCCCGCACCCTGCGCCAACTCCTGCTCGGCGCCAGCCTCAGTTTCGCCGTGCTGCCCCAGCTGATGGCGGCCGATGCCAAGCCCTATCACATCGCACCGGCTTCGCTGGAAGCGGCCCTGAACCAATTCGGGCGAGAAGCGGGTGTGCTGATTTCCTTCGGCTCCGAGCTGACGGCCGGCATGCAAAGCCGGGGTTTATCCGGCAACTACGGCGCCGCCGACGGCTTGCAAAAACTGCTGGAAGGCACCGGCCTGCAAGCCCGCGCCGAGGGCAACAATGCCTATAGCCTGCAACCGGCCAACGCCCCCACGACGGTCGAACTGCAAACCTCCAATGTCGTCGGCGACTGGCTCGGCGATGCGCAGCAAACCAACGTGTTCGAACACCCCGGCGCCCGTGACGTGATCCGCCGCGAAGCATTCGAACGCCAGGGTGCGACCCAGGCTCGTGACGTGCTCAACCGCATCCCCGGCGTCAACGCTCCGGAAAACAACGGCACCGGCAGCCATGACATGGCGCTGAACTTCGGTATTCGCGGCCTCAACCCACGGTTGGCCTCGCGCTCCACGGTGTTGATGGATGGCATTCCGGTGCCCTTCGCACCGTATGGCCAACCCCAGCTGTCATTCGCCCCGATCAGCATGGGCAACATGGATGCAGTGGACGTGGTACGCGGTGGCGGCGCCGTGCGTTATGGCCCGCAAAACGTCGGCGGCATCGTCAACTTCGTGACCCGCGCTATCCCGGACGCACCGACGGTCAAAGGTGGCTTGCAGACCGAGACCAGCCCGTCTTCCAGCCACGATGGCTTCAAGACCAGCGGCAACCTGCTGGCCGGCGGCACGGCCGACAACGGCCTGGGCGGCGCGATTCTGTATTCCGGCACCCGTGGCGGCGACTGGCGCGAAAACAGCAACACGCGCATCGACGACCTGATTCTCAAGGGCAATTACCAGCTCGACGACGCCAACAGCTTCAATACCATGGCTCAGTACTACGAAGGCCAGGCCGATATGCCCGGCGGCTTGAACGTAAAGGACTACAAGGCGGACCCGTACCAGTCCACCCGCCCCTACGACAAATTCTGGGGCCGCCGTACGATGTTCAACGCCGGTTATCGCTACCAGGAAGACCGCCGTGAGTTCACCGCCAACACGTTCTTCACCACCACCTTGCGTAACGGCTACCTGGACCAGGGCAACTTCCTTTCACTGTCACCCCGCGAATACTGGGTACGCGGCCTGGAAACCCGCTTCGCCCAGGGCTTCGACCTCGGCCCCAGCCGCCATGAGGTCGGCATCGGCTACCGCTACATCAGCGAAGCCGGTCACGAAATGCGCTATCGCACGCCGATCACCGCCAACCAGCAAATGCCCGATACCAACAGCCGCAACGACCGCGACACGCGTGGCGCCACCGAGGCCAATGCGTTGTTCGTCGATGACCGCATCGACATCGGCAAGTGGACCATCACGCCGGGCGTGCGCTACGAGATGATCGAGTCCCAGCAAACCAACAACCTGACCAACGTCAAATACAAGGGCGACTACAACACCGCACTCCCGGCGTTGAACGTACTCTACCACCTCACCGAAGACTGGAACCTCTACGCCAACACCGAAGGCTCGTTCGGCAGCGTGCAATACAGCCAGATGCCCAACCGCGTAGCCAGCGGCGAAGTGAAGCCGGAAAAAGCCCGTACCTGGGAACTGGGTACCCGTTATGACAACGGCAACCTGCGTGCGGAAATCGGCGCGTTCCTGATCAACTTCGACAACCAGTACGACAGCAACCAGACCAACGACACCGTGATCGCCCGGGGCGAAACGCGCCATCAGGGCATCGAATCGAGCGTCAACTACGCCCTCGATGCGTTGAGCCCGGCGCTCACAGGCTTTGATGTCTACGCCACCTACGCTTACGTCGACGCGACCATCCGCGAAGACGGCCCGAACAAAGGCAACCGCGTGCCGTTCTCGTCCAAGCACAAAGGCACCCTGGGCGTGGGTTACACCGAAGGCCCCTGGAAGCTCAACCTCGACAGCAGCTACCAGAGCAGCCAGTTCGCCGATAACGCCAATACCCGGGCGGAAAGTGCCGACGGCGCCAACGGACGCATCCCCGGCTACATGCTGTTCAGCAGCCGCGCGGCGTATGACTTCGGCCCGCAGTTGTCAGACCTGAACGTGGCGGTCGGTGTGAAAAACATCTTCAACAAGCAGTACTACACCCGTTCGTTCGACGACAACAACAAGGGCAAATACGTCGGCGAGCCGCGCACGGTCTACGTGCAAACCTCCATCGCGTTCTAACTGCCCGCCAGGCAGCTGGGGGTGCCCGCCACCAAGGCGTCGATGGCGCAGCGCACCTTGGCGGGCATATGCGCAGCCGTCGGCCAGATCACATGGATCGGCGCAGGCTGGGCGCGGTGGTTCGGCAACACCGCTTCCAACTGCCCACGCAGCACATAATGCGCAATCAGCCAGCTCGGCAACCAGGCCAGGCCGACGCCCGCAATCGCGGCATCGGCCACGGCCTGGAGGTCGTCGAGCATCAACATCGATGCCACCCCAGAGCGAAAGGACGTATTGCAACGGTAGGCAATGCCTCGGTGACCGGCGAGGTCATCAATACAGTCAATCGGCCCGACACGCTGCAAGTACGCCGGTGAAGCGGCCAACCCGACCGACTGCTCACCCAGGCGGCGGGCGCTCAGACGGTCGGTGTCCGGTAACGGGCCGATGCGCACGGCGACGTCGAAGCCTTCCTGCACCAGGTCCGTGAGCCGATCTGAGAATGAAATCTCGATCTCCAATTGCGGATAACGGTCCATCAAGCCCCACAAGGCAGGCGCCGCATAATGGTGGCCGAACGCCAATGGCAAGCTTGCGCGTAGACGCCCACGCGGCTGTTGTCGGCCGCTTTCGAGCACCGACTCGGCAGCTTCCAGTTCGGCCAGTGCACGCAGGCAATGCTCGTGATAGGCCTGCCCATCTTCGGTCAGACGCTGGCGACGCGTGGAGCGCTGCAACAGGCACGTGCCCAAGCGCGCCTCGAGCCGCGCCAGGCCCTTGCCCACGGCAGAGCGCGTGAGGTTCAGACGTTCGGCGGCTTCGGTCAGGCTGCCGCTCTCGACGATTTGCAGAAACAGTTCAACGCCGTCGAAACGTGGAGTGGCCATGGTTTTATTGTCGCTCCTGAATCCCCTATCCAGGGAAAACTTATCACGAATAAAGAATCCTGTTCCCGCGAGAATAAACCCTCATTCAATCCAAAGGAATTGCCCATGCCGCCCGCCGCCGCTGTATCGGCCGTCAGCGCCCCACGGACCGCCAGAGATGGCCTCGCCCTCACCGCTGTGTGCCTCGTTGCACTGATGTTCGGCCTGGAAATCTCCAGCGTGCCGGTCATCCTGCCCACCCTCGAACAACAATTGGGCACAGGCTTCCAGGATGCCCAATGGATCATGAACGCCTACACCCTGGCCTGTACCAGCGTGCTGATGGCAGCGGGCACCCTGGCCGATCGCTTTGGCCGACGGCGCATGCTGGTGTTGTGCTTGTGGCTGTTCGGCCTGGCTTCGCTGGCCTGTGGGCTGGCCGATACGGCGCCCATGCTGATCGCGGCGCGTTTTGTCCAGGGTGTGGGAGCCGGCGCCATGATGATTTGTCAGTTCGCCATTCTTTCGCACCAGTTCCGGGAGCCGGCGGCGCGTGCGCGGGCCTTCGCGGTATGGGGCGTGATTGCGGGCCTGGGCCTGGGCTTCGGGCCCATGGTGGGGGCCTTGATCCTGGCGATCGCGGATTGGCGCTGGGTGTTCCTGGTGCATGTGCCGCTGACCCTGCTGACCCTGGTGTTGCTGCGGGTCAGCGTGCAGGAATCGCGGGACCCGGCGGGTCATCGTCTGGACATCGCCGGCATGCTCACCTTGACGCTGTCGGTATTTGCGCTGGTGTACTTCATCACCCAAGGCAGCGAGCACGGCTTCGGCGCACCGGCCATGCTCGCTTGGGCTGGTCTGTCGTTGATCGGGTTGCTGTTGTTCGTAGTCATCGAGCGGCGCAGCGAGCATCCGATGTTCGACTTCTCGGTGTTCCGCATCCAGCGTTTCAACGGCGCGTTGATGGGCTCGGTCGGGATGAATTTCAGCTTCTGGCCGTTCATGATCTACTTGCCGCTCTATTTCCAGGCGGGCCTGGGCTACGACACCCTGACCACCGGCGGCGCCCTGCTGACCTACACGTTGCCGACCTTGCTGGTGCCGCCGCTGGCTGAACGCCTGGCACTGCGCTATGGCGCGGAGCGGATCATCCCCGTGGGCCTGGGTTTGATGGGCGCCGGGTTTATCGCCATGGCCCTGGTCAACGGTACCGAGCAACCGAGTATCGTGCTGGTGCTGTGCAGTTGTGTCATCGCGGGAGTGGGTTTGGCGCTGACCAATTCGCCGACCACCAACACCACCACCGGCTCGGTCTCGGCCGACCGTGCCGGCATGGCGTCGGGTATCGATCTCAGTGCACGGCTGATTACCCTGGCGCTCAATATCGCGCTGATGGGGCTGGTGTTGCTGCTCGGGATCAGTCATCAACTGGCCAGCTTGCTGCCCGAATCCACAGCAGCAGACTGGCCGGCGATCAGCCAGCATCTTGCCGCGGGCAAGCTGGACGTGCCGGGGCTGACCGTGACGGACGCCCAGGCGGCGCTGCGCCATGGCGCCGGTTGGGCGATGCTCTTCGCCGGTATCGGTGCTGGCGGCCTGGCGCTCTTGAGCCGGTATTTTTTCCGCAGCCGTTAAACGAAAACGGGCCTGCATCTGCAGGCCCGTTTGGCTAGGGAGAAAGAGCGGTCAGCTGTTAATCGCTGCCTGCAAGTTTTCTTCGAACTCTGCTTCGAGCGCACCCTCGTCGACTTTGTTGGCCGGCAGACTTTTCCCGGCAGCGCGTGGCTTGCCTTGCAGTTTGCCGAACAGGTGCTCCAACGCATGTTCAAGCTTGATGGCTGCACCATCGATCGCCTGCTCCAGCGTATCGGCTTTATCGCAGACCGAGATCGGTTGATGCCCCTTTGGCCGGGCTTCCAGCCGGCAACTCAAGTCATGGGGGCCGGGCTTGTCGCCGTTCTCATCGCGCAGGTAAACCTCAACGCGGGTCAGGTGTTCTTCATAACGATCAAGCGTGCTCTCAATGGTCGTACGTACCCACTCCTCCAGTCGGATGCTGCTTTCAATATGGTTATCGCTATTGACTTGGATTTGCATAGTTCTTCCCTTATTTCAGCTAGCTCGCGGGAGGTCACAACTGCAACACCGGTGCGGTGAAACCATGACCTCTTGATGACACAATTGAGCAGTCAGCGAAACATTTCAACCCCTTTGCAAAGATAAATCCCACATTACAAATTAAGTCTGACTACGAGCAAAAACGCTGTTAGGGTGGGGAGTTAGTTAAATCTTCCTACACCTTGCGAACCTCACAATTGCCCCTCTCCCAACGGGTGCAATCCGCGAAAAACCTCGGCCTCCTCCACCAGCCAATCATGCACCGCACGCACGCCCGGATGGCTCAACGCACCCGGCGCATACAGCAGCACGTAGCGTTTGTGGTTGGGCACGGCGACACCGAAGGGCACAATCAAGGTGCCGCGCTCCAGCTCGTCATTGAGCAACGTGCGCCGCGCAATCGCCACGCCCATGCCCGCGATGGCGGCTTCGATGGTCAGGTGGTTACGGTTGAAGGTGTGCCCACGTCGCACATCGGCGAGGTGGTAGCCGATGGCATTCAGGTAAAACTCCCACTCGGCGTATTCATAACTCCCACGCCAGGCCGTGATGTCGTGCAACAACGGGAAGTGCGCCAGATCCGCCGGTCCGTGTAACGGCGGACGGCCGCGCAGCAGGCTCGGCGCGCACACCGGGAATATCTGCTCGTCCAGCAGGGCTGTGGATAACAAGCCTGGATAGCTGCCGTCGTTGAGATCGATCGCCAAGTCAAAGTCGCCCTCGTGCAAGGCAATGCTGCTGTCTTCGGCGACCATGCGCAGTTGAATATCCGGGAAGCGTTGCTGTAAACGCGGCAAACGCGGGGTCAGCCACTTACCCAGAAATGATGGAATCGAACGCAGGCGCAAGGTGCCGCTGATCATGCCCGCGTCCAAGCGCTGCAACTCGGCATCGATGCTGCCGTAAGCCTCCCCCACCGTCGCCGCCAACCGCTGGCCCTCGGCACTGAGTTCAACCCCACGCGCCCGGCGATGGAACAGTCGAAAACCCAAGCGCTCCTCCAACTGCCGGATCTGCTGGCTCACCGCCCCCGGCGTGATGTGCAGTTCTTCAGCGCAGCGAGTGAACGACAGATGCCGTGCCGCACAGGAAAACACGTGCAGCCAGACGTAGGTCTGACCATGGAGTGGGCGGGTCATAGCGTTTAGTCCTGCTAAAGGGTTTCTTAGGATAATTCGTTGGTCAGTGCCGATCCAGAGGATCAGTATCGCGCCAATTGCGCTCGGCCTACAAAAATGGCAGCGATTCCTACTCCATTGCTTGTAAGGCTTTAGCATGGCTATCAGTGTTTTCGATCTATTCAAAGTCGGTATCGGCCCTTCCAGCTCTCACACCGTCGGCCCCATGCGGGCAGCGGCAAGCTTCGCCCAGGCACTGGTCGACCAACAGTTACTGAGCGCCACGCGCCGGGTCGAAGTGCGCCTGTACGGCTCGCTGTCCGCCACCGGCGTGGGCCACGCCACCGACCGCGCCTGTGTCATGGGCCTGATGGGCGAATGGCCCGACCAGGTCGACCCAACCTCGATCAACGCGCGCATCCAACAGTTGCGCGAGTCCGGCCGGCTGCTGCTCGCCGGCACCCAGGACATTGCCTTCAATTGGCACTCCGATCTCCTGCTGCTGGACGAAAGCCTGCCTTACCACCCCAATGCCATGTCGCTGCACGCCTACGGTGAAACCGGCCTGCTGAGCGAACAAACCTATTATTCGGTGGGCGGCGGCTTCATCATCGACGCGGCTGAAGCGGCTTCGGGCACTGCGCCGACCAGCGATGTGCAATTGCCCTACGACTTTTCCAGCGCGGCCGAACTGCTGGCCCTGTGCAACAAGCACGGCCTGCGGGTTTCGGAACTGATGATGGCCAATGAACGGGCGTGGCGCAGCGACGAAGCGATCCGCAGCGGCCTGCTGCATATCTGGTCGGTAATGCGCGAATGCGTAGAACAGGGCCTGCGCGACGAAGGCATTTTGCCGGGTGGCCTGGATGTGCCGCGTCGCGCCGCGAAATTGCACCGCAACCTGCTGGAAATCGGCAAACCGAATGTCATCACCTCGACCCTGTCCGCTATGGAATGGGTCAACCTGTTCGCCCTCGCCGTCAACGAAGAAAACGCCGCCGGCGGGCGCATGGTCACGGCGCCGACCAATGGCGCGGCGGGGATCATCCCGGCGGTGTTGCATTACTACATGAAGTTCAATGCCAACGCGTCTGACGACGATGTGGTCAATTTCTTCCTGGCCGCCGCCGCTGTCGGCATTCTGTGCAAGAAAAACGCCTCGATCTCGGGCGCCGAAGTCGGCTGCCAGGGCGAAGTCGGCTCAGCCTGCGCCATGGCCGCCGCCGGGTTGGCCGAGATCCTCGGCGCCACCCCCGAGCAATTGGAAAACGCCGCCGAAATCGGCCTGGAGCATAACCTGGGCCTGACCTGCGACCCGGTTGGTGGCCTGGTGCAAGTACCCTGTATCGAGCGCAACGCCATCGCTGCCGTGAAGGCGATCAACGCCACGCAAATGGCCCTGCGCGGCGACGGCAAACACTTCATCTCCCTCGACCGGGTGATCCGCACCATGCGCGATACCGGTGCCGATATGCATGACAAATACAAAGAAACTTCACGGGGCGGCCTGGCGGTCAGCTGGGTGGAGTGCTGATCGGAGCACTGCTACCCGCCCCAACGTGAGCCCGCGCAAAAATAATAACGAGGCAATATCGATGACCGATGTACGTACACCTGCCGTAGAAAACCCTGCCGTAGAAACAACCGTGACCAGCGGCTGGACGCAACACGACACCACCTGGATGCTCGGCCTTTACGGCACCGCCATCGGCGCGGGCACCTTGTTCCTGCCGATCAACGCCGGCGTCGGCGGCTTCTGGCCGCTGATCGTGCTGGCGCTGCTGGCGTTCCCGATGACCTTCTTCGCCCACCGTGGGCTGACGCGCTTTGTGTTGTCGGGCAAATCCGGCGACATCACCGAAGTTGTCGAAGAACATTTCGGCGTCGGCGCGGGCAAGCTGATCACCCTGCTGTATTTCTTTGCGATTTTCCCGATTTTGCTGGTGTACAGCGTGGCGCTGACCAACACCCTCGGCAGCTTCATGGAGCACCAGTTGCACATGACGCCACCCCCCCGGGCAGTCCTGTCACTGGTGCTGATCCTCGGCCTGATGGCCATTGTGCGCTGCGGCCAAGGCGTGATCGTCAAAGCCATGAGCGTGCTGGTGTACCCCTTTGTCGCCGCGCTGTTGCTGCTCGCGTTCAGCCTGATCCCCAACTGGAACGGCGCGTTTTTCGCCTCGGCCGGGGATGGCATGCCAATGCCGCTGTTCTTCAAGACCCTGTGGCTGGCGATTCCGGTGATGGTGTTTTCCTTCAACCACTCACCGATCATTTCCGCGTTTGCCGTCGATCAAAAGCGCGTCTATGGCGCCCAGGCCGAGCGCAAAAGCGGCGGGATCCTCGCCACCGCCCACGGCATGATGGTGCTGACAGTGATGTTCTTCTGCTTCAGCTGCGTGCTGGCTCTGTCGCCGGCCGACCTGGCGGCCGCCAAGGCGCAGAACATTTCGATCCTGTCGTACCTGGCCAACCATTTCCAAACGCCGGTCATCGCCTACGCCGCGCCGTTGATTGCGCTGGTGGCGATCACCAAATCCTTCCTGGGCCACTACATCGGTGCCAGTGAAGGCTTCCAGGGCCTGATCGTCAAATCCTTGCGCGGGCGTAACCGTTCGATGTCGTCCAAGGCGCTGGAACGTTGCACCGCAGTGTTCATGGTACTGACCTGCTGGGCCGTGGCGACCTTCAACCCCAGCATCCTGGGCATGATCGAAACCATGGGTGGACCGATCATTGCCTGCCTGTTGTTCCTGATGCCGATGTACGCGATCCGCCGCGTGCCCTCTCTGCGCCAGTATTCGGGCCAGTTGTCGAATGGGTTTGTGGTGGTGATCGGGTTGATTGCGCTTTCGGCGATCGTTTTCTCGGTACTGCCCTGAAACAGGTCACCGCTCTCAAAGACACCCCGAGATGACTGTGGGAGGGGCTTGCTCCCGATGAGCGGTGTGTCAGCCAATAAATACTCGGCTGAATGACCGCCATCGGGAGCAAGCCCCCTCCCACACAAGGACCGCATTGTTTGTCAGATCGCTGTACGGCACGCCCTTTGCTGTACAGCTCATGAGGTAAACGGATTTTGTAAAACCTCAGCGACGGAGTGGCCGGTGGTCAGGCAACGCGAACTATTCCCGACACCGGTCGTCAATGACTGCATGTTCCTATCAGGCGGTAACGCACCATGGACAATCCTTTTCAGATCATCACGGACACTTTCAGCCCCGATTACCGCGTCAACCTGAGCATCCAACGGCTCGACGGCAGCATCATGCTCACCCTCTCGAACGAAACGGGCGTGGTGGCCAAACGCATGATCAGTGCCGAACAACGCAACGATCCGCAACGTCTCAAGCGGCTGGTGCAAAGCATTCAGTTCGGCATTGCCATAGAGCAGGGCCATAGCGCCATGGAGATCCTGGCGATGATGACGGACGGCGACAGCCACAAACTTCTGCAGCGCCCGCCCGCCCGTCCCCTGCCCTTCAGCGTCGGGCTCTAGAGTTCGCCCTTCTCGGTTTCCTGGCTCGCCTCGCCTTTGCGACGCGGGCCTTCAACCTTCACCGACGGGAATGCCGACGAGGCATATCGAACGACCATGATCGAAAACGCCAATAGCAGAATACCGCCGCACAGGTAGATGATGCCGATGTCCGGCGGGTTGTGGTGCGATACGTTGGAGATCAACAGGCGCGTCAGCGCAGTGATCGCCACGTAGATCAGGAAACGCACCGGCATGTGGTTGGTCTTGAAATAGATCCCGACCATCGCGCCCAATTCCAGGTAGATGAACAGCAGCAAGATGTCATCGATCTTGATATGCCCGTTCTCCAACATCCCGAGAAACTCCATCACCGCCGCCCACGCGGTCACCGCACCAATGGCAAACAACGCCAGGTAATGGAATGTCTCGACAAACAGGTTGCCCAGGGATTCGGCCAGCCCATGGACGTTCTGGCGCAGCCTTTCAGCCCAGTTGATTTTCACGATGATGCTTCCTTAGGTCGGCTCGACCGGATAATGCGAGTTGAACGTGACGGTTGTTCTGCATGCAGAAAAAAGGCCAGCGGCAGCTATAAGATGATGGCGGGGTGATATGAGGCACTGCAAACCTGGCTTTTCGAGCTACATTAAAAAACTGCTACCCAAACCCCACGGTTTGGCTTAACCTTTAGCTGTATATAAATACAGTAGTCGCAATAGACAACTATCGTGAAGGCATGTGAGGTGGTGAATGGCCGTCGAAGTGGTATACCGCAGCAGCCGAGATCTGGAGCGTTTGTTCATGGATAAAGCCGAAGCTGACCGTCATGACAAGATGCTTGAACTCGCTGAGTTGCTCGCAGAAGTGTTGCAAAAGGCCGTGCCGTCCCTGAGCGAGCAGCAAGTGGAAGAAGCCGGGATCTACATGGCGAAGAACCGCGATGTGTTTGCCAAGGCGTTCAAGAGCCAGCCGGATGCACTGGCCGAGTTGCTGAACCCTGCAACGGAATGAAGTCCGAATTGAACAGGCCCTGAGTCACTGGCTCAGGGCCTTTTTAATGCCTGGGCTATTTGTACAGCAGACGCTCGGCCAACTCATCGGCAACGCGTGCCGGGGAACGTTTTTCGGCTTGGGCGTGGGCGAAGATTTCGGTCAGGCGCCTGCCTATGTTTGACAGATGGGCCGTGATATCCGCCAGCTCGGCGCCGTGGTGCTTGAGAGCGACGTAGATCAGGCCACCGGAGTTGATCACGTAGTCGGGGGCGTAGAGGATGCCTCGCCCTTCCAGTTGGTCGGCGATCTCCAGGTTGGTCAGTTGCGCGCTGGCGGAACCGGCCACAGCGGCGCAACGCAGTTGGCCAACCGTATGGCGATTGAACACCGCACCGACGCCGCAGGGCGCGAGGATGTCGCAAGGGGTGCTGAGCAAGGCATCGTTGGCGATGGGGTGCGCGCCAAGTTGTTCCATGGCCAGTTGGACCTTGCCATGATCGATGTCGCTGACCAACAGCTCGGCACCGGCCGCGTGCAGTTGCTCGGCCAGGGCATACCCCACATTGCCCAGCCCCTGCACCGCCACGCGCAAGCCTTCGAGGTTATCGCTGCCCAGGCGGGCCATGGCGGTGGTGCGGATACCGGTAAACACTCCCATGGCCGCGTGCGGCGCGGGGTCGCCGGCGGCGGTGGTGCTGGTGACGAAGCGCGTGTGCTGGGCAATGCAGTCCATATCGGCAACCGAGGTGCCGCTGTCGATGGCGGTAATGAAGCGGCCGTCGAGTTTTTCGATGCAGCGGCCAAAGGCTTCGAACAAGGCGGCGCGGCTTTCCACGTGCACGGGGCGGATGATCACCGCCGTACCGCCGCCTACCGGCAGGCCGGCCAGGGCGGCTTTGTAGCTCATGCCTTGGGCCAGGCGCGCGGCATCCGCCACGGCACTTTGATCGTCGGGGTACGTCAGGTAACGACAGCCGCCCAAGGCCGGCCCCAGGCGACTGTTGTGGATGGCGATGATCGCCTTCAGACCGGTCACCGGGTCGACGCTCAGGTGCAGCGATTCAAGGCGGGTGCTGTGCATGAGCGCAAACATCAATGAGCTCCCGAATCACTTCTGGTAGTGGCCCAAGTATAGGCTTGCGGTAGAAAAATGCTGGACTGCACTGGAATAAGGCTCACGGTTTTGCAGGCCCTAAGACATAAGACAGTAGGATATTTCTCAAGACGCTGGACGAAAATTCACAGCAAGGCTAAAACGAGGGCATCCGCCGGAGAAAGCAATGAATCCCCGCCAAGCCTTTTTCGCCTGCCTGGACCGCTCTCCCCCCGCGCTGTTTGAAGCGGCGTTGTGGATTGCCGCCGAGCACGATCCCGTCGTGCAGCCGTTGCTCATCCTGCAAGACGTCACCTTGCTGCAACAACAGGTCGCGCTGGGCATGCCCATGTTGCCCGCTGACGAACTGGGTCAACCCCTGTTGCGGCGCTTGAACGACCTGGGATTCGCCCAGGACGAATTCACCCCGCTGCGCCCCGCCGCCGCCCTGCTGGACAAGGTACTGCAACGCAAGCGCGGGCAACCCTTGGCCATGGCGCTGATCGCACTGGAAATCGCGCGACGCCTGGACATCCCCTTGGTGGGCGTGAATTTCCCGGGGCATTTTCTGTTGCGGGTGCCCGGCGCCGACCATCTGCTGGACCCCTGTGGCGGTCGGCGTCTGTACCCCAATGACTGCCGCGAACTGCTGCAACGTCAATATGGGCCGAATCTCAAGTTGCAGGCCGAACACCTGAACACCGCTGAACCCCGTTCGATCCTGCAACGGCTGTCACGCAACCTGCGCCAGCTGCACCTCTCCAATGATGCCCCGCTCGACGCCTTGATCGATGCCGAGCGCGTTCTGGAACTGGGCAATGCCAGCGCCGCCGACTACCTGGCCCGGGCCAGCCTGTATCAGCGCCTGGACTGCCCGAACGCCGAGCGCTTTGACCTGGAACATGCCCTGCTGCTCAGCGAAGACCCGATCCAGCGCCTGCGCCTGACCGAGCGGCTGGGGCATCTGCCGCCCAACACGGTGGTGCATTAAGCCCCCGGCGCCTTGAGGATATCCGTCTGCAACGGGCTCTTGGGCACGCTGACGACAGGCGAACGTACCTGAATGATCAGCAACGCAGCGATCACCGCCGGAATCGCGCAGAAGAAGAAAATCTGCTGCACCGGTATATGCATCGCCAACAGCAGGCTGCCGAACAGCGGTCCCAGGATCGAGCCGAATCGTCCCACCCCCAAGGCCCAGCCGGTGCCGGTAGCGCGCACATGGGCCGGGTAGAAGTTGCTGGCGAAGGCATTGAGCGTCAGTTGGCCGCCAATGATGCAGAAACCGGCGGCGAACACGCAGGCCACCAGGTAACGCGGGTTGTCATGGTTCAGCCCTAACAGGAGGGTGCACAGCGCAGCCGCCGCCAACACGCCGGACAACAGCCGCACCTTGCTTTTCAGGCGGTCGGCGAACCAGGCCATGCCGATGGCACCCAGGGTGCCGGCAAACAGGAACATCGACGTCACCAGATTGGCTTCTTTCAAGGCCAGGCCACTTTCCAGCAGCAGCGACGGCAGCCAACTGATCATGAAGTACAAGAGGATCAAGCTGACAAAAAAGGTCGCCCAGAGCAGCAGGGTCGGGCGCGCATAGCCGTTGCGGAACAACTCCAGCACCGTCAGCTTGCTCCCCTCCTCCCGCTGGCTTTCGGCCGCGCTGGCCAGTGGCGGCTGCCAGCCGGGCAGCATGCGCGCCGTGACCTTTTGCAAGCGCGCATAGGGCGGTGCGTCACGCAACAGGCGCGGCAGGGATTCGGGCAGCAGCCACACCAGGAAGGGGAACAGCAGCAACGGCGTGACGCCGCCCGCCAGGAAAACCGCCTGCCAGCCAAAGCCTTCGATAAACCCCGCCGCAACGAACCCACCCGCCGCGCCGCCGAACGAAAAGCCGCACGCGGCCAACGTCACCATCAAGGTGCGCAAACGGGGTGGGGAGTATTCCGACATCAACGCCATGGCGCTCGGCATCGCACCGCCCATGCCGATCCCGCAGATAAAGCGCGCGGCCATCAGCGTCGTCAGGGAATTGGCAAACACCATCAACACCGTGAGGCTGGCATAGATCAGCACGCAGCCCAGCAGGATGCGCCGCACGCCAAACCGGTCGGCCAGGGGCGTCACCAGCAGCGAGCCCAACGTCAGGCCCAACAGGTTGGCACTGAATACCGGGCCGAACGCGGCTTTTTCCAAGCCCCAATCCTTGGCCAAGGCCGGTACCACGTAACCCAGCACCTGAGCGTCGTAACCGTCGGTCACCAGCAACAGCGCCAGTAGCAGGAGGATCAACCACTGATAGTTCGACACCGGACGGGCATCGAGTGCCGCACGAAAGCTGGCAATCTGATTGTGCATCGCAAGGTCCCTTTATTTTTTTATGTGGGCAACTTCGATCCAATGTGGAAGGGGCAATCCCCCTCCCACATTCATTCAGGGTGTATCAGGGGTATCCGGCTGATTAGCCGGATGTGCTTGCACAAACGCCGGATGCCGAGCCGCCAAGGCTGCCACCCGCCCGATACGCGGGTACGCGGCCAAAGGCACCTTGAAACGTTCCGCCGCGTACAGCTGGGGAATCAGGAACGCATCCGCCATCCCCGGCTGCTCGCCAAAGCAAAAGCCTTTATCGCCAATCAATTGCTCCACCGCGCCCAGGCCCTGGCTGATCCAATGGCCGATCCATTCCAGCAACTGCGCCTCATCATGCCCCCACTTTCGCAACAGGTTCTGGGTGCTGGAGTTGTGCAATGGGTGGATATCGCAGGCGATGATCGAGGCAACCGCCCGCTCATGGGCACGGGCGGCCAGGTCTTTGGAGAGCAGCGGCACCTGTGGATAACGTTCCTCCAGATACTCGATGATCGCCTGCGACTGGATCAGCAATGCCCCGTCATCAGTACGCAACGCAGGCACGCGGCCTTGCGGGTTGATCGCCAGGTATTCGGGCTGGCGGTTGGCGCCGCCCGCCGGAACCAGCAGGTTGACCGGCACGGCGCTGAAATCCAGCCCCTTGAGCGCCAGCGCGATACGCACCCGATACGACGCGGTAGAGCGGTAGTAGGTATAGAGATCCATCGCCCGTCCCTCTCAGTGCGCCGCGACCACGGTGCCACGGCACTCGCCGAAGCCAATGGGAGCAAACCCTTCACGGCTGCAACGGGCACGCAGAATGATTTCGTCGCCGTCCTCAAGGAACTTGCGCACCTCGCCACTCGGCAGTTCAATCGGTTTTTTTCCGCCTTCGGTGATTTCCAGCAGGCTGCCGAACTGCCCCGGCTGCGGCCCGGACAAGGTGCCCGAGCCGAACAGATCTCCGGCCTGCAACTGGCAGCCGTTGCTGCTGTGGTGGGCAACCATTTGGGCTGCGGTCCAGTACATGTGCTGGGTGTTGCTCAGCGTCAGGCGATGAGCCGGCAGGTTCTGCTCACGCATCGAAGCGGTGGTCAGCAGGACTTCCAGTTCGATATCCAGGGCACCTGCGTTCTGGTCACGCTTGTCCAGCAGGTAAGACAGCGGCTGCGGGTCACCTTCGGGACGCGGCGCTTGCGCCTTGCGGAACGGCTCCAGCGCTTCAGCCGTAACCACCCAGGGCGAGATGCTGGTGATAAAGCTCTTGGACAGGAACGGCCCCAGCGGCTGGTACTCCCAAGCCTGGATATCCCGCGCCGACCAGTCGTTGAGCAGGCAGAAACCGGCGATATGCTCGGCCGCGTCACCAATGGCAATCGCGTCGCCCATGGCGTTGCCCGGGCCGATCCAGATGCCCAGCTCCAATTCGTAGTCCAGGCGTGCGCACGGGCCGAAGCTCGGCTCGGCCTGGCCGGCCGGCAGCGTCTGGCCCTTGGGGCGACGGACGTCGGTGCCCGATGGGCGAATGGTCGAGGCGCGCCCGTGGTAACCAATCGGCACGTACTTGTAGTTCGGCAGCAAGGGGTTGTCGGGGCGGAAGAGTTTGCCGACGTTCTGCGCGTGTTCGATGCCGACATAGAAGTCGGTGTAGTCGCTGATTTTCGCCGGCACATGCATCTGGCAATCGGCGGCGCGGTGCAGCACTTGAGCCTCGCGGGTTTGCAGTTGGCTGCCTTCGGCCAGCAGTTCCAGCAGGCGTTCGCGCAGGGCCACACGCGGGCCACGGCCGAGTTCGAAAAAGGCATTCAACTGACCGCCGGCGGTGGCTTCCACAGCACGGCGCGCTTCACCCTCGAACGCGTCCAAAGCGGCAAACAGGTCGAGAATCGAGTCACCAATCGCCACGCCGCTGCGCGGTGCCGAGCCCTTGATACTAAACACCCCCAGCGGCAGGTTTTGCAGGGGAAAATCGCGGTGACCGTTGGCGGAGGCCACCCAGCTGCGGGTTAGCGTTGGATGAGTCATGGGTTATCTCCGGTTCGGGTTGAAGGTGGCGGGCAACGAGGCCCAGCACGCGTCATAAGTGTTTTGCAGTTGTGGGCATTCAAGGGCGAACTGTGTGGGACGCAGCACTTGGCTGGTCTCGAACATGAAGGCCATGGTGTTATCGATTTTGTGCGGCGCCAGCTCCACATTGATAGCTTTGGTGCAGGTCTCGCCATCCGGCCCATGGGCACTCATGCAGCTGTGCAACGACGCACCGCCGGGCAGGAAGCCTTCGGCCTTGGCGTCGTAGGCGCCTTGGATCAGGCCCATGTATTCGTTCATCAGATTGCGGTGGAACCACGGCGGACGGAAGGTGTTCTCGGCCACCATCCAGCGCGGTGGGAAGATCACGAAGTCGAGGTTGGCCAGGCCGTGGGTGCTGGTGGGCGAGGTCAACACCGTGAAAATCGACGGGTCCGGGTGATCGAAACTGACAGTGCCGATCGTGTTGAAGCGACGCAGGTCATATTTGTACGGCACATTGTTGCCGTGCCAGGCGACCACGTTCAGCGGCGAATGATCCAGCTCGCAGGCCCACAGTTCACCGAGGAACTTCTGCACCAGGGTGGTCGGTTGCTTGAGGTCTTCGTAGTGCGCGACCGGCGTGAGGAAGTCGCGTGGGTTGGCCAGGCCATTGCTGCCGATAGGGCCCAGGTCCGGCAGGCGCAGCGGTGCGCCATGGTTCTCGGCGACGTAGCCGCGCGCCTCGGCGTCCAGCAGCTCGATACGGAATTTCAGGCCGCGTGGCAGCACGACGATTTCCAACGGCTCCACGTCCAGTACACCCAGCTCGGTGGCAACGCGCAAGCGCCCCTGCTCGGGCACGATCAACAGTTCGCCGTCGGCATTGAAGAACACGCGCTCCATGGAGCGGTTGGCACAGTAGTGGTAGATGCTGATGCCCGAGGGTTTTTCCGACCCCGAGTTGGCAACCATGCCCACGAGCCCATCGACAAAATCCGTCGGTTCGCTGGGAACATCCAGCGGATTCCAACGCAGGCGGTTCGGTGTCACCGCTCCCAGGGGCCCACCGGCCAATTGCCGATCCAACTTAACAAACGCCGGATGATTGGCCGAGGGCTGAATACGATACAGCCAGGTACGGCGCGCTTCGCTGCGGGCCATGGTGAAGGCGGTGCCGGAGAACAGTTCGGTGTACAGCCCATAAGGCGCTTTCTGCGGGGAGTTCTGGCCGACGGGTAGCGCACCAGGCAGGGCCTCGCTGGCGAATTCATTGCCGAAGCCCGATTGGTATTCGAGGTTCATGGAACATCCTCTGTACGGAATTGTTTTTATCGTAATTCACTTACGCATAACGTAATTTGATCACTATCGACCGTCAAGCTATAAAGACGCCCATTCATCTCTCGGATTCTTGCCCTTCCATGGATACCCCCCGCGACACCGGAAAACAGAAAGTCCGCTCGGCCGAAGTGGGCACCGATATCCTCAAGGCCCTGGCTGAACTCTCGCCGGCCACCTCGTTGTCGCGCCTGGCCGAACACGTGCAAATGCCCGCGAGCAAGGTGCATCGTTATTTGCAGGCGCTGATCGCCTCAGGTTTTGCCGAACAGAACCCCGCCACCAACCACTATGGCCTGGGTCGCGAGGCGTTACGCGTGGGCCTGGCTGCGCTGGGCAGCATGGACGTGTTGAAAGTCGGCGCGATGCCCCTGGCGGAACTGCGCGATGAATTGAATGAAACCTGCTTTCTCGCGGTCTGGGGCAATCAAGGCGCAACCGTGGTGCATATCGAGCCTGCGGTGCGCGCCGTCACGGTGGTGACGCAGTTGGGCTCGGTATTACCGCTGCTCAGTTCGTCCACCGGCCTGGTGTTCAGCGCTTATTTGCCGTCGCGGGAAACCGTGGAGTTGCGCGAGCGTGAGATTCAGGGCGGAACCGCCCATGCCCTGGCCGACGATCAGGCCTACGCCGCTGTGTGCGAGCAGATTCGCAGCCGTGGCCTGCATTTTGTGCACGGTTTGCTGATGCCTGGGGTCGATGCGTTGTCGGCACCGGTCTTCAACGCGGTCGGGCAAGTGGCGGCGGTGATGACCGTAGTCGGCCCCACCTCATTGTTCCACGCCGATGAAAATGGCCCGGCGGCGCAGCAGTTGCTGGCAGCGACCCGGGCCGTAAGCTGGCGCATGGGCTATCAGCCCTGAATCAATCGTCCCAGCGTGACAGTGCCTCGACCACACGGTTTTCCACGCCTTTGACCTGGGCGCCGGCCACCACATAGTTGTTGCTGATCATGGAGAACACCAACCGCCGTCCGTGGGTATCGGTGAGGTAGCCGCTCAGGGACGAAACGCCGCCCATGGAGCCGGTCTTGGCATGCAGGTTGTTTTCCGCGAGCGTACCCTTCAGGCGATAACGCAGGCTGCCGCCGGTCATGCGCTCGGTATTGCCGGCGATCGGCAACGCGTTGTACCAGGCGTTGAACCACGGCTGCTTGCTCGCGGCCAATAGCACATCCGTGAGGTTTTGCGACGACACCAGGTTACGCCGCGACAGGCCCGAACCATCGACCTGGCTCAGCGTCGTGGTATCCAGGCCCTGACGCTTGAGAAACCCGGCCACCGCCACCGCGCCCGCCGCCGCCGTGCCACTGTTGGCGGTCTTGCGCCCCATGGCCTTGAGCAAGGCTTCGGACATGTTGTTGTTCGAGAGTTTGAGCAACGGCGTGATCAGCTCCTGCAGCGGCGCCGATTGGTGCTCGGCCAGCACGGTCGCCGTGGCCGGGCTCGCAGCGCCCATCACCCGACGCCCCGAAACGCGGATGCCCTGCTGTGCCAGCGCCTGCTCGAACAGGTTGGCGACCAACTGCGTGGGCTCCCACACACTGACCAATTGCTCGCTCTGCCTGCCCGGCGCGACCGCACCGCTGAGCTGCAAAAGGTTGGTGCCATGCCGGCGATTGATCCCGTAAGTGTTGCCCGGCCCGCTGACGGCACGGTTGCTCAGTTGCAGGTAATCGGTGGGCGGGTAGATCTCGACCGTGACAGGCTGGCCAACGCGCACCGGGGCCTTGGCCGTGACCAGGACACTGCCCGCATCGAAATCGCTATTGGGTGATACGGTCAGCGCTGAAATCTGCGCACCGTAGTAGGTGGTTTCATCATCGTGGGACCAGTCGACGCCCAATCGCTCGGCGTCGAACCAGGTGTCGTCGAACACCAGGTCGCCCTGCACCTGGCGAATGCCCTGGCTGGCCAATTGCGCCGCCAGCGCCTGGTAGTCGGCAAACTGCAGGGTCGGGTCGCCGAGGCCGCGCAGGTATAGGTTGCCGCTGAGACGATCGCCTTGGCGCGTGCCATTGCTGAGCAATTGTGTGGCAAAACGGTATTGCGGCCCCAGCACGTCCATGGCCGCAGCAGTGGTCAGCAGCTTGAGGTTGGAAGCCGGCACCAACCGCGTGCGTGGGTTGTACTGGTAGAGCGTGGCGCCACTTTTGGCATCCCGCACCATCAGGGAAACGCTGGCGCCGTGCAGCGCCGGGTCGGCCAGCAGTTGGTCCAGGCCCTGCCCGCCCGCCGTCTTCGAAGGCGTGGCGCAACCACTGAGCAACAACCCAAAGCCCAGCGCCATCGCGCCGGCGTGTATCCATCGTCCCCACTGCATAACACTGGCATTCCTGAAACTACGAGAGTGCGCAGCTTGGTTAATTCAAAGCCCTCAATCAAGTACCAGGGTGGTGATGGAGAACGTACCGGCCTGAAACTGCGGGTCGGGCTTGGGTTCGGCAGTGCTCGGCGCAGGCTGGTTGAAGTCCATGGCCGGCAGGTAAACCCGCTGGCGTTGCGCGTCGAAGGCCATGTTATAGGCCATCGGCACGGTGCTGACGGTGGCCGACAAGGCGTAATGATCGGCATCACTTTGCTCGATCACCATGACGTTCGCGTCCACGCCGCTGGGGATCAGCAAACGACGATGTTGCGCATCGTAGGCCACGGCATTGACGTCACGCCCAATCGGCAGCCTGGCCTTGACCTCGCCGCTTTCACGGTCCGCAACGATCAGCATCGGCGAGTCGCCTCGACACGCCACAAACAAGCGCTGGCGCTCGGCATCCTGGGCCAGCGCGCTCGGCTTGGGGCAATCGCTGAATTGCCAGGTATCGAGCACGGCAAAGGTATCGGCCGCATAGCGCGCGACCTTGCCTTCATCACGCATCGGCAAGAAGAAACTGCCATCGCCCTTGAGCAACAGCGGGTCGATCTTCTTCACCGCCAGTTCATGGGCGCCGGTAATGCGTTCCTGCTGGGGATCGAACTCGAACAGCGTCGAACGATCCGCCCGACGCCCGCTGACGATAATCACCTTGCCGGTGGACGGCTCGTACACCGCGCTGTTGAGGTTGCTTTGCGCAACGGCGATACGCTTGAGCGGCTTGAGTGTGGATAACTGCACCACACTCAAGCTGCCGTCAGTGTTGAGCACAAACACGCGGTCCAACCCAGGCACGAACACCACACCGTTGGCGCCATCGGACTGCAGCACGTTCTTGACCGTACGTTGGTGCTGGACATCAAACACGGTCAACCCGTTTTCGCGGCGGGCCAGGAACAGATAGGGACGCGTCGGATCGAGGCCGACGAACCCCCAACTGTGCCCGGAGCCAGGCAACGTCACTCGGTGTTCGCGGTGGATGGCGCCGCTGTCCGCCGCTGCGGTGGTGCTGATGAACAGGGCCAGTAGCCAGGCGACCTTGTTCATCAGAACGTCACCGTGCTGGAAACCGACACCTGCCGCGCATCGCCAATGGACACGAACTGCGTGTTCACCGAAGAGGTGTAGTAGGTACGGTCGAACAGGTTCTTCACGTTGAGCTGGAACTTGACCTTTTGCCCATCGATTTTGGTGTCATAGGTGGCAAACACGTCGGCCACGGTGTAGCTCGGCAGTTCGAAGCTATTGGCGGCGTCCCCCGCCCGCTCGCCGACATAGCGCGCCCCGGCACCGACCCGCAACTGATCACCGCCCAGGAGGCTGCCGAAGTCATACACCGCCGACAGCGAGGCGGTGTTCTTCGCCACGTTTTGCAGGTCGTTACCTTTGTATTTACTGTCCTCGACCACCACAGCATCGGTATAGGCGTAACTGCCGATCAAGCTCCAGTTGTCGGTCAATTGCCCGCTGGCGTCCAGTTCCAGGCCACGCGAGCGTACCTTGCCGGCGACGCTGTACACCGAGGCCAGGCCATCGCCCACCTGCACCAGCACGTTGCGTTTTTCGATGTTGAACAACGCCGCGCTCGCGGTGATGCGCCCCGGCATATCGAACTTGGTCCCCAATTCCCAGGCTTTGGATTGTTCCGGTTCCAGGCTGCCGTCCAGCACCGTTTTGTTGGCCAGCGGCGCAATGGTGGAGTTGGGTTTGAACGACTCGGTGTAGCTGCCATAGAACGACAACTGGTCGGTGTAGCGGTACACCAGGCCGGCACGGGGTACCCACTTCTGGCCGTTGCCATCGGTGTTGGCGGTAAAGGGCACGCCTTTGCCGGCGTACTGGTCGTACATCTGGTAGCGCGCGCCGCCTACCAGAATCCACTGGTCGGTTAGGTGGATGGCGTCCTGGAAGAACAGCGAATCGCTGCGCAGCAGGTCGGTCTGGTTACTGTCCGGGGCGCTGACGGTGGTGCCGGCCACTTCGTTGCCGTACACGGGGTTGTTGTAGTTGAAGACCCCACGCGGCGCCTGGCGGATCAGGTCGGCACGGTAGATCTTGCGGTACTCATCGTCCAGGCCGAATACCAGGTCATGCTGCATGCCGGCCACGTCGACCTTGCCTTCGAGGCTGGCGGTGGCAAAACGGTCGGTGGTCAACGCCCCCTGAGTGCCGTCCATGCTGCGGGTCAGCGTACCGTTGGTATTGACCTTGACCACACGGACTTGGCTGGCGTCGTAGGTCTCGCGGTTCCAGCTGTAGCCGAAATGAGCTTTCCAGTCGTCGTTCAAGTCATGGTCGACTTCCAGGCGATACAGGTCGGAACGGCCTTCCATGTTGTTGAACGGCTCGTCCAGGCGCCGAGTCGCCGGGATATTCAACGGGTGGTTGGTCTTGGGATCAATGGCGGTGCCACGGTCGAATGGTGAAAGGAATTCACGGTGTTCATAGGCGAACACCACCTTGGTGGTGTCGCCGTACCAGGCCAGGGATGGCGCCAGCAGTGTCTCGCGGTGGGTACCGAAATTGCGCCAGTAGTCTTCGTCTTCATGGTCGACGATCAGGCGGTAGGCCAGGCCACTGTCGCCAATCGGGCCGGTGGTGTCGAGGTTGCCGCCGCTGCCGTTCTTGCCATCGCCGAAGGTCGAGCCGCGTACCGTCAGGGAGGTGGACTGCACCAGCTCGGGCTTCTTGCTGACGATATTAACCACGCCGCCTGGGTCCTGGATGCCGTACAGCAACGACGACGGACCTTTGAGGACTTCGACCCGCTCAGCCGTGGAGTTCAACGCGCGCCCCTGCACCACTGGCATGCCGTCCTGCATGATCGAACCGTTACGGTTGTCGCCAAAGCCGCGCAACATCACGGCGTCTTGCGTGCTGCCAAGGGTGTTGGCCTGGGTGATCCCACTGACATTGCCCAGGGCGTCATCCAGATTGCGCGGTTGTTGATCACGCAATACCTGGGCAGGGACGACGTTGACGGTTTGCGGGGTTTCCAGCAACAGGCCCTGGGAGCGCATCACTGAACTGGTGGGCGGTGGCTGGTAGCTGGTGGCGTCCTGGGTTTGGCTGGCAGCGTTGATGGTGGTCGCGCCGAGGTTGACGGCCCCTTCGGTAGGCACCGGTTCCAGGGCCAGGGTGCGAGCGTCGATCTGGCGGAAAGTAAAGCCCGATTGGCTCAGCAGGCGCTGCAGGGCCTGGGTCGCGCTCATCTGGCCACTGACCGCCGGAGCGTTGAGGCCGTAGGGGGCTTCATCGGTGTAGATCACGCTCATGCCGGTGACCCGGCTGAAATCGCTCAAGGCCTGGGGCAGCGGTTTGGCTGCCAGCGCAAAACTGAACTGGGTGCTTTGCTGCTCCTGCGCCCGTGCCACCGCCAGGGGCAGCAACGCCAGCCCCGACACCGCCAATACCGAGGCTCCCAGCCACTGTTTAACCCAACCGCCCGCCGTCGACTTCATGCTGTGAAAACCCGTGTAGAAAACGCTGTTAATGCGAATAAATCGCAGTTTCAAGCACTACACGGATGAGCCACAGGTTTACCTCACCGCGGTTCGCAAATAATTTTTCTATGACGCCTGGATGCGAAAGCCAAAGCGCGGGAAATGCACATGCACAGTCCCGCCACGTTCGTCAGTACGGCGCAGGATCAGCTCTTCGCGGCCGGCAAACAACAGTTCACCGGCTACCGGGTCGACGCCGTAGTCAGTCGCCGCAATGCTGACCTGCTGGCCTGCCTTGAAGCCGTTCAAGTCCTCGAATACCTCATCGGGCAAGGGTGCCGGGGTCGCGTTGCGGGCGATCTCCAACGCCTGCTCGCCGCTCATCTGGCTTGCATTGCCGTGACCGAAGCCCAGCACCCGCCCCAGCCAGGCCACCACCGCAGGATAGGCGTCCACCAATGGCGCAGTCACCGGCGTAGCCTTGAGAAACCACATGGAGTGGGCCAGGGCGAAGTCGGCGATCGACGGCTCGCCGAACAGAAAGTCGCCCTCTTCGCGCTGCAACTGCTGCTCCAGGCGCGCCATGATTGCCGGCCATTGGTGCTTGGCCAGTTCGGCGGGCAGTTTATTGGCCGTGCCGCCACTGAAGAGTGCGGCGCGGTCGGCGATAAACGCCTTGATTGCCTCTGGCGACAACTTGGCGAAACGCACCGCCACCGATTCAGGCTGGAAGACCAGGCTGACGGCATGCGCAAACACCACGCTGTCGGCCCAGGTGGCGAAGGTCTGGGTGATCATTTCCTGGCCTAGGGGAAATAGCACCGGCGAGGACTTTTCCTGCTCCAGCCGGCGCGCGATCAACGCCGTGTCGCAATAAATATCGGCGCCGACTTGCAACACCGGCGTTTTTCGATAGCCACCGGTCAACGCGGTCAGGTCCGGTTTGGGCATCACCGGCGAAATGAGCACTGAGTGCCAGGAGAGGCCCTTGAAACCCAGCAATAGCCGAGCTTTTTCCGCGAAGGGTGACGTCGGGTAATGATGCAGGATGAGCGCTGACATGCTGGAGTCCATTTACAACAAATGAGCCGTCAGCTTAGCGCGCAAAACGTCACGATGGCGTGATGGGAAACTATCAGTCAGGGTGATGAGCCACTCGCCGCCAGGCACTCCTTGGCGCTTTTCTTGAGTTTTTTGATCAGGCGTTCCTGACGCAAGGCGTCGGCTTTG
The DNA here is from genome assembly GCF_022836895.1 of Pseudomonas palleroniana. Classification (NCBI taxonomy): domain Bacteria; kingdom Pseudomonadati; phylum Pseudomonadota; class Gammaproteobacteria; order Pseudomonadales; family Pseudomonadaceae; genus Pseudomonas; species Pseudomonas palleroniana. Next base: position 5,543,958 of record NZ_CP092411.1, read on the forward strand.
CTTGCACACACTTCGGTGTACACCAGCGCCACGGCGGGGCTGGAGAGAAAAAAACGCGCGCCCTTGCCGCTCTGGTGCATCGCGAACCGGCGCACCGGGTCATTGCTGATGCCGCAATACAACGCGCCATTGGCGGCGCGTACCAGGTAGACAAACCAGGGTTTGGGGTCAGGCGTGTTCACAGCAGGATTCGGCCATGCAAAAAAGCCCGCAGCTTATCAACGACTGGCCTGAAATGCCTTCAGGCCTTTGAGTGCCTGGGCCCGCACGGCGTTTTTCACCAAGGGCGTCCAGCCCAGCAACAGGCCCTTGGTGCCCAATGCCTGGCGCGACCAGCGCCACAGGTCGAAGTGGTCGTGGTGCTCGCAGATCTTGCCATCACGAAACACGAAACGCGCCTGGATATCGTTGACCACCGTGTTGCCGGTGGCGCTGAACAGATACGTCGCCACCCAATGCGCGCCGCCGCTATGCTCATCGCTGCGCACGTTGTCGAAGGTCAGGGAGAAATCCTTGGCGCGGGTGGTGAGCATGCGCCACATGTCGCCGGCATCCCGGCCACGCAGTTCGCCAAAGGCCGGGTCACTGAAGACCACGTCATCGGTATAGCAGGCGGCCATGGCCTCGGCGTCCAGGCGTTGGAACGCCTGGTAGAAACGGGTGATCAACGCGGTATGGGCATCACTCATGTGCAGCTCCCTGAATCGTTGTTGTTGATAGGAGCGCACGATAATCCGCGCGGCCGGGGAAAGCCACGGTCATTCGCCAGGGGCATGAGTGATGTGTGGGCGGGTTACAGGTAGACAACGTCCAGCGTGGCGTTGCCGTCGATGAGGATTTCTTCGGTGACCGGCAACGTGGCCTTGTCGGTGATCCAGGTGGCAATCGCCAGGTCAGCCTTGAAGGTTTGCATCGGCAATGGCGCGTAGGAACCGCTCGCCCCGTTCAACGAACGCAGCCAATCAGGCTGCCAGAGGGTGCCGGCGTACAGCCAGGTGCTGCCATCGACCGATTCGATCACCTCACGCAGTTCACCGTCCGCCGTGGCGTTGTTCATCCTCAGTTCATACCAGCCGATTTTCTTGTCATTGGCGGCCAGCCCCAGCCCGAAGTATGAAGCGGTCCCGTTGTTGTAGCTGACGGTGCCGGAACGGTTATCGGTGACCTTGATGGCCAGGGTGGTGCTCGCTTCGCAGTTCACTTCGAGCGTCAGCGCGGCATCCGGCAGTTGGGTATTGCCCCGGGGATTGAGATCCTGGACGGATATCTTGCCGTGGTCGACAAGGCCACCATTGGACAATAACGGCGTACACGCGGCCGGGGTGATCTTGCCGGTAACGCTCAGGTCCACGCTTGAAGCAGCCGATACCGTGGAAACACCGGCCAGCATCAGCGCTGCGGCAATCATTAGTTGAGACTGTTGCATATCAATGCTCGCTTACGGTCGATTATAAGCGGGGCAGCAAACATGCGTCGCCACCCTGCAAGTTCGACTCAATTAATAGACTAGGAATGTCAGACTCCCACCACACTAAGGATGAGACGACAGGCAAACTTTAAAGCACGATCGAGTTAAACCAAATACAAGTAATACGAATACACTCAGCACACTAATGTCATAAAACCGCAACTATCAGGGCACCATTCCCGCTTCACGAGCATAAGCAAACAAATCCACATCCGTGGAAATACACAGCCGGTGCATGGCCGTGCTTTTCTGTTTGCTGATCGTGGAGATACTGCGGTTGACCCGCGCGGCAATCTGGCTGACGGTCATGCCGCTGGCAAGCATGCGCACCACTTCCTGTTCCTTGCCGGACAGCCTGGGGGTCTGTGCCGGTTGCGCCTGGTCAAGCTGGGCGCGCAGGCTTTCACTGACAAAGGTACGCCCCTGCACCACGGTTTGCAGGGCCTGGGGCAACTCTCTGGCCGAGGCACTCTTGGCCACTACGGCCCTTGCACCGTGGGACAACGCCGTGCGCAGGGTCGCGACGTTGGCAAACATGGTCACCAGTATCACCGGCAACCTGGGGTAGCGCCGATGCAACAACCCGAGTAATCCATAACCGTCGGCCTGTTGGTCGCCGGGCATCGCAAAGTCCGTCACTATCACATCACAGGGCACGCTGCCCACCAACGCCAGCAATTCGTCCGGCCCGTTGGCCTCGCCCACGACCTTGCACTTACCACTCGCCTCAATCACCACTCTCTGCCCTACGCGAACAATAGGGTGATCGTCAGCAATAATTATGCGGAGCATCGGTAATATCCATGATGGCAAATAAGTAGCAATCAAAATACATCGCCCTGTCGCAGGCAACAACCGTCAATAAACACGGCTGACAGGCTATTACCCCATACTTCTGGAGGCCGGCATTAACACCTACACAATTAAAAGAAAATACATACAGAAAAGTACTACATAACAGAATGGAAAACTCCTTCATTTATCAAGTCGAAGTTTTCCCAAATACTGTAGGTAACGTTCCACATCCTCACGAAACATGCCCAGCACCACAGCGCAGTCAGCCACGCCCGAACGCTGTACGTCGTCCATCAGCCGCACCGCCTGCGGTTCAAGCGGCGTCGCACCGAGAAACGCCACGCCCCCCACCAGGCGGTGCAAGTGGTGGGCGGTCAATGCGGCATCCAGACTCGCCTGGGCCAGGGCCAGACCTGCCAGGTCGTACCGGGCTTCGTCGATCAGGCTGCGCAACATCGGCTCGACCACCGCCCAGGTGCCGAACGTGGCGACCAGGCTGGCACGGGTCGGGCGCGGCTCGCACCGGAAGTTCGCGGGCCCGTGAGGGGCTTGGTGGGCATGGACGTGTGCATCCGATAGCCACTGCATCACCACTTCGCGCAACCGGGCCAGCGACACCGGCTTGATCAGCCAGCCATCCATTTCACAGGCCAGGCAATGACGCAGGTCCTCGGCGTCCAGTCGTGCGGTCAAGGCAATCACCGGCACCCGCGCATGTCCGGCCTCGCGTTCGCGGCGTCGCAGCTCGCGGGTCATGGTGTAGCCGTCCATGACCGGCATGCGGCAATCGCTGATGACCAGGTCGTACACATCGCTGGCCAGGCTATCCAGCGCCGCCTGCCCGTCATTGACCACTCGATGGGCGACACCGAGCTTGTCCAGCAACGCGCTCATCAGCAACCGATAAGTCGCGTGATCGTCGACCACCAAGACCCTGGCGTGCCGCCAATGACTGGGCAGATCGTCCGACGGCAATGCCGTAGGCGGCCCACCGCCTGGTTTATTGCCCCGCATAGTGACCTCATGCAGAGCGATAAGCTCACCAGGCCTTGCCTGACGCCAGGAGTCGACGACACATCGCCGACTTTTCTGACAACTGCACTGGAACTTCTCGCTCAGAAAGTTTCGCCACCCACTGAGCTTGAGTAAAGGCGAAAAAAGCGCGAAACGTATCCAAATGAACCGGCCAAGGCGATACAACAACTACGACAACGGGATTTTTTCCCGAATAAAAACGCCCTCGTCGAACAGCGTTACAGGGTTGCTCGCACTATCGTAAAAGTTGCATTCACCCCGCACGATCCCGGCGATAAATTCCCCCCGCTTTATCAATAACAGCGCGCGCCCCTCGATAACTCTAAATCCAATGGGCAACTTCTCCGCGCGCTCTATCTGTCCCTGAACCTTGCACAGGAATACGTTTTCCCATGAAAGCCTCTTTCGCAGCCCTTGCAGGCAGTGTGCTGCTGCTCACTTGCCCTTGGGCGCTGGCTGCCAGCAGTGTCGACCTGACCGTCAAAGGCAGCATTACCCCCAGCGCCTGCGTCCCCACCTTGTCTCAGGACGGTACGGTGGACTACGGCAAGATCGCGTCCAAGGATTTATCGGTCGACAATTCGACCGAACTCCCCCGTGCCACGCTGCAACTGAACGTGAGTTGCGAGGCCGCAACCCTGTTTGCCTTGAACGGCAAAGACAACCGCCTGGGGTCGGCCCATTTCTTCCTCGACCACAACTACGGCCTGGGTCTGATCAACGGCAACGAGAAACTGGGCAGCTACTCCATAGACCTGCTCAACCCGATCTCAGAAGTTGTCGTCTACCCCCTGTTCTCCTTTGACCAAGGCCAAAGCTGGTTGATGAACTCTTCAGGCAGCTATATGGGGCATCGCTACTGGAATGCGTTCAGCGACACCCTCGGCAGCGGCCCGCACTTTCCTACGGCGCTGCGCAGCGTAACCGTCGACCTGAGCATCACCACTCACATTGCTCCGACCCGCACCCTGACGCTGAACGAGGAAGTCCCTCTGGACGGCAGCGCTTCACTGGACGTGCTGTACCTCTGACCGTCACCCCAACCCCCATTCACAAGGACCTGTGCCCATGGATAGAACCCCCAGCGCCGCGCTCGCCATTCTGCTGGCGGCCTGCACACCCAGCGCTTTCGCAAGCAGCAGTATGGACTTGAGCGTCTCCGGGACCATTACCCCGGCGTCTTGCACTCCGACCCTGTCGAACGATGGCGTCGTCGACCACGGCAAATTGACCGCGCGTGACCTCGACCCCGTCCTTCCCACTCGCCTGCAAACCGGTGAGATGGATCTGGAAGTGCATTGCGAAGGCGCCACGCTGTTCACCCTGACCACAGTGGATAACCGCGCCGGCACCGCCGCCGTCAACCCACGCTCGATGCACGGCCTGGGCATGGTCAACGACGATCAGAAACTCGGCGCCGTCTCGTTCGGCCTGTTTGAAGCGGTCGCCGACAACGCGCCCGTGCAAACCATCATGTCCCGTGATGGCGGCACCACCTGGGGGCCCTCGTCTTACCTGGGGCACGCGGCCTTGACTGCATTCTCAGCCGCCAGCAGCGCCTACATACCTATCGCAGTGAAGGACCTGAACGCACGCCTGCGCGCCTACACGGTGATCGCACCGGCGAGCGACCTGACCTTGCTGGATGAGTTGCCGATCGACGGTCACGCCACGTTGCAGCTCAAGTACTGGTAATTGCCATTCCTTTTTCTGGAGACCCAACATGAATAAAGCCATCAAACCCCTGCTTGCCGGCCTGCTCCTGGCCAGCAGTACCAGTATTTTCGCCGCCTCCAATGTTGACCTGAGCGTCGTCGGCCTGATCACCCCCAGCTCCTGCGAGCCGAGCCTGTCTGCGCAGACGGTGGACTACGGCAAAATTTCCGCGAAGGATCTGAACACCACGCAACCCACCCCCCTTGAGGCAAAAACCGTCGACTTAACGGTCATCTGCGACGCCGCGACCCTGATGGCACTGGAGAGCAAGGACAACCGCGAAGGCTCCGACTTCGAAAACAACATGATGGATTTCGGCCTGGGCCTGATCAACGGCACAGAGAAACTTGGCGCCATGACCCTGCGCTTGCTGAACCCTATTGCTGACAGCGTCGCCGCCCGGACCATTGGCTCCGATGACGGTGGCTTGACCTGGTTTGTCGAGCGCCACCTGATGCGTCACAACCTCATTTCGGTCGCCGACGCCGCTACCGTCGCCCCCATGCCGGTGCAGACACTGGTCTCGCAGTTGGTCATCGAGCCCAGGATTGCGCCCAGCAGCCAATTAACCCTTAACAATGAAGCCGCGATCGATGCCTCCGTGACCCTGACGGTGCGTTACCTGTAAACCCAGGAGTGGCGAACCTGTCGCTGCGCATTTAAACCACCTGAGAGGGGGTGCAGCCTCGGCCCCCTCGATACTTCAGGCTCCCGGTGAACCGTTTCCATGAAGAACCTGACTTCAGGCCTGCTGGCCTTGCTTTACCTGTTCAGTATCAGCCAACCCGCACGGGCATCCTCCAGTACGGTCCTCGATGTCACGGGGTTGATCACCCCCAGTGCCTGCGAGGTCACCCTGTCGGACAACGGCATCGTCGACCATGGCAGGGTCCCGGCCCGCAGCCTCAATCAATACGAGTTCAGCGCACTGCCCATGCAGACATTGGACCTGGGCGTAAGCTGCAACGAGCCGGTTCTGTTTGTGCTGGTAGGTCTGGACAACCGCGCAGACTCATCCCTTGGCCCTGGCTTCTATTACGGTTTGGGCCACAACGTCCACGCCCCAGGCGAACGCCTGGGCACTGTTTCAATTGCCTTTCGCGACGTCATGGCAGACGGCTCACGCGTGCTGGTACTGGCCTCGAGCAATCAGGGCCTGACCTGGTTTCCCGAGGCCAACGCCTACCCCGACAACTACATGGGCTTTGCCAGGCTCGGCACCCTGGTGCCGGAACCTCATCGCCTGCTGAACGCCACCTTGAACATCAACACGTCGATCAACGCCGCAGCGTTCCTGACCCTGAATCAGGAAGTGCCGCTGGACGGCTCTATCGTGCTCGACCTTAGGTATATGTAGCCATGCCAACCTTCCCTGGTTTCTCCTTTCAAACACTGCGTCGGTGCATCGGCGCTCTTCTCTTGATGCTCAGTCACCCAGCCGTGGCTGACGGTATGGTCCCGGATACGTCGGTCGTCCTCCTCTACGAAGCCGAGGGCGAAACCTCGGTGTCGGTAACCAATACCGATGGCAAGCTTGCGTTGCTGCACGTCACCCTGGAAGACAACCCCGAGGACACCGAGCCGCTACTGTTTGTCACCCCGCCTCTGGCGCGGGTGGAGCCCTCCAAAAGCCAGTTGGTGCGCTTCATTCTGCAATCGGCCCAGCCGTTGACCACTCAGCGCTTGAAGCGAGTGATCTTCGAAGGCATGCCCCAGGGACGTTCGCAGGCCCAGGCCGGCCATGCGCGGGTGGGCGTGACCGTGCGCCAGAACCTGCCGGTGATCATCCATCCCAAGGGCCTGGCTCCCAACCGCACCCCATGGGAGGGGCTGGTCTGGCGCTTGGAAAAAAACCAGCTGACCGTGAGCAACCCGACCCCCTACGTGGTGCGCCTGGCCCAGGAACTGCGGCTACTGCCCGGCGACAACTCGGCGCTGCTGCCACGCACCTATGTGTTGCCGGGGGAAACCCTGAGCATCAATGTCAGCGCGGCAACGGCAAACACGGTGCGACTGCAACCTGCGACCACCTACGGCTTTGCCGTTGCGCCCTACGACGCGGCGCTCAACCTATAAGAACAGGCGACGGTCACACCGCGCCAACCCTCAAATAAAGAAGTGGCCTCATTGAAGGCCGCCGGGAAGCCTGGCCCTGAATTCAGCCAGTATGCCTCCACTCTCGAGTACGACCTTGTGAGCACAGTAATGACTGACCGCGACGGCGAAGCCATGCCCGCCGTTTCACCCCGCCGCACCCTGCTGGCCGGCCTGGCGCTGACACTCGGCGCCCTCTGGCCCGCCAACGAACCCTTGGCCGACGAGCCGACAAAAGTCGGGCTGTTCGATCCACAAACATTGTCCCAACGCGGTATCGACCCCGAGCTTGCCAACCTGCTGCTGGACGCGCCGCGCTTCACCCCTGGGCGACACGCCGTCAACCTCAGCATCAACGGCCAACGCCGAGGCCGGATCGACGTGGCATTCGACCGCGAGGGCGCTCTGTGTTTCGACCGACCTCTGCTGGATGCCGGTAACTTGGTGGTGTTGGATGCAGACGCCGCCTGCCAGGATTTCCTGGCCGCCTACCCACAAACTGTTATCGAGCAAGACCCGGCCGCTTTGCAGCTCGCCCTGATCGTGCCCGGCGAAGCCCTTCGCCCAGCGGTGCAGGATGTGTCCGGCTATCAGAGCGGCGGTTTCGCCGGTTTGCTCAACTACGACCTGACTGGCCTGCATAACCAATCCGCAGGCAGCAGCAGCCGTTTTGCATCGGCCAACACCGAAGTGGGTTTCAACGCCGGCGATTGGATCGTGCGCAGCCGCCAGGTGCAGACCTGGCAAGACAAAATCTCGCGCACCACCCACCTGGACGCCTATGCCCAGCGCACCTTCGCCGAACAACAGTCGGTGTTCCAGGCCGGGCAGATCAGCCTCTATAACCCGGTGCTGGCAGGCGCGCAGATCACCGGCGCGCAGGTGCTTAACGAAACCGCCCTGCAAGACCAGAACCGAGGCGCGACCATTACCGGCATCGCCAACAGCCCGGCGCAGGTCGAGGTGCGCCAGAACGGCGCGTTGATCCACTCGACGGTGGTGCCCGCCGGGCCGTTTTCCCTGACCGATGTACGCCGCTTGAACAGTCGCTCCGACGTGGAGGTCACGGTCAAGGAAACCCATGGCGAAGAACGCCGTTTTACCGTGCCGGCCGCCATGCTCGGCCTGGGCCTGCCAGCGCCGGGTTATGCCGTGGCGGCGGGCCGCGTGCGCCAGATCGGCAACAGCGACGGTGCCGAACCCTGGGTGGTCAGCGCCGGTTGGAATGGTGCATTGCTTTCCCAGGTGAGCGTCGGCGGTGGCGGATTGATCGCCGATGCCTATCGTGCCGCCGGCATGAACCTGGGCTGGTTACCGCGCCCGGAGACCCAGCTGCAATTTACCGTGCAGGGCGCACAAGCCACGCGTGTGGGCAACGAGCAAGGTGTGCAGACCGACCTCTCCTGGTCGCAACAGCTGAGCGACAACTGGGCAATCACCACCGCCGCCTCGTGGCGTTCACTGGGCTACCGCGACCTCGATGAGTCGACCTATTCGCGCTACACCCACGAGCAGGAACGTTCACGCTATCGCGATCAGCAAAGCCTCACCGCATCGTGGGCCAGCCCGTGGCTGGGCGCCTTCAGCGCGGGGGTGTCACGCTCCGCGTCGTATGCCGGTTACAGCAGCAGCCGGGCGCTGGCGTCATGGGGCACATCGGTGGGTGGGGTGTCGGTTTCCGCCAGCGCCGAGTGGCAGGTAGGCGGCCGGCAGCAAAGCGACGACAGCCTTTACTTGAACATCAGCCTGCCCCTCGGTGAAAACCGCAGAGGCCGCGCCTGGGCGCGCAATACGGGCGGCGAGCACCGCGTCGGCGTGGGCATGAGCGAGCAGGTCAACGACCAACTGGCCTACCGTGTCGGCGTAGAACGCGACAGCCGCGACCGCGAAGTGGAGTCGTCCCTGGGGGTCTCGGCACTGCCCTACTACAGCCAGTTGGACTTCAACTACACCCGCTCCGAAGCCCAGCGCTCCAGTTATCAAGGCGGCGCCCGCGGCGGTGTGGTGCTGCACGGTGACGGTGTGACGTTCTCGCCGTACCCGGTGCGCGACACCTTTGCCGTGGTTTCGGTGGGAGAGATGGCCGGGATCAAACTGTCGACCCCAAGCGGCCCGGTGTGGACCGACTGGCAAGGCCAGGCCGTGGCACCGCAACTGGCCGCCTATGGCCGTAGCCCGGTGGAAGTACAAACCCGCTCACTGCCACGCAACGCCGATATCAGCAACGGTTTGGCGGTACTGACCGCCGGCCGGGGCAGCGTCGACAAGCTGCAGTTCGGCGTCAGCCTGACGCGTCGCGTGCTGCTGAGCGTGACCACCGCCGATGGCCGGCCGTTGCCGCGAGGTGCGGCAGTGAGCACTGAAAATGGTGAGTTCGTGACGCTGGTTCAGGAAGGCAGTCAGGTGTTTTTACCCAATGCATTGGATCAACGCCCGTTGTGGGTCAAGGCCCCCGACCAGCCTCGCTGCCGCTTGGATTTTGCCTTGCCGAAGGCCGGCGATCCGAACGTGTATTTCGAAACCGCGCCCGCGCACTGCCTGACGCCATGAGGACCATCACCATGAAAGCTGCCTTGTTTCCCCTGGGTTTTCTGCTGCTGAGCGCCAGTGCGTTGGGCGCGGAGGAATGCCAACTGAACCTGAGCGAAAACCGCCTGGACTTCGGCTTGATGAACCGCGCCCTCGCCCTTGTCCCAAGCGGTGAGCGGCTACTGGGTGAGCGCCGCACAAGGCTCACCCTGAACTGCCCGCAGCCGACGGACATGAGCGTGTTTTATCGTGGCCTCGGCGCGGGTGTGGAGCGGTTTCGCTTCACCGAGCGTGGCAGCTACGGCCTGACAGCCAGCGATGCCGTGCTCGATGGCCAGGCGGTGGAGCTGGGTTTATCGGCAGGGCCAGGCCAGCCCGCCGTAACAGTCGCCACAGCCCTGGCTTGGCGCCCGGAACACAGCATAGTGCCAATGCGCGGCGGCATACCCGTAACCGGGCGCAGCCTGTCGGTGCAAATCGACGCCAGCGCCTGGGCCCGTGAAGAGGCCTCCCGCGTGCGTGAAGCCGTCACCTGGGAAACCAGCGGGCTGTTCGACGCCCGCGGCGCCGGGCGGTCGCGGGAGGTCAGCCTGCTTGCACAGTTTGCCCCGGCCGCCTGTACCCCGAGCCTGTCCAACGGCGGCAATGTGAACCTGGGCAAACTGTCGGTCATTGACCTCAATCAGCATCAGGAAACACCGCTGGCCCCGCGCACAGTGGTGCTGAACGTCACGTGCGACGCCCCGACCGCCTTCGCCATGCGCATGCAGGACAACCGCCAGGGCTCGGCCACCGGCGTGGCCGACGACAGCACCTACGGCCTTGGGCTGGACGCCAGGCAACAGAAGATCGGCCGCTACCGGCTGACCTTCGACCCATCGCAGATGACCGCCGATAACGTCGCTCAACTCTACCGAACCGACTCCGCAACCGGGTCCCAGCCGTGGAGCAGCGCCAGTGCAACCCCACTGCCGATTGCAGCCAACCGATACCTGGGGTTCGCCGCCCAGGCCGGCAGCGTCGGCGGCCCCATCGCCATTCAAAACCTCAACGCCACGCTGAACCTCGAAGCGGTACTCGCGCCCCTCGGCTCCCTGGACCTGGGCAGCGAAGTGCATCTCGACGGCTCGGCCACCCTCGAAATCAACTACCTCTAGAGGAGCACCCCATGAACGCCTACCTGATACCCATCGCGGCCTTGACGTTGCTGGGCACCTACACCTTGGCCAACGCCGCGTCCACCGTCGAACTGACCGTCACCGGCTTGATCACGCCCATGGCCTGCACGCCGCTGCTGCCTGGGGGTGGCCTGGTCGACTTCGGCAAGATTTCGCAAAAGGACCTGAACCAGGCGACCGGTACCCGCCTGCCCCTCAAGTACCTGACCCTGACGGTGAGCTGCAACGCCCCTGGCCGCTATGCCCTGCGCATGCGCGATAACCGCGACGGCACGGCCCACGTCAACAGCGAGATTTACTACGGGCTGGGGCTGGACAACAGTGGCGGCAAGATCGGTGTGTATTCGGTGAGCTTCGATCCCAAGCAAACCGTGGTCGATGACCTGCCGCAGATCTACGGCACCGAATCGACCACAGGCGGTGTGGCGTGGCGCACCGCCAACAGCAACCCGATCGATATCGGCTCGCGCAGCCTGCTGGGCTTTACCGACGTGCTCGGCAGCGTGGCCGGCCCGTCAGCGATCCAGAACCTGAGCACCACCTTGAAGCTCGAGGCGGTGATCAATGCCAAACAAAACCTGGACCTGAGCACGGAAACGCCGATGGATGGGTCAGCCACGCTGGAGGTGGTCTACCTCTAGGCCCATGGGTATCTAAACAAACGATGGCCCTGATGCGCTGTTTGCAGTGTTTTTGATCTTGCTTTAGATCTTGATCTTAGTCGCCCCGTTAAACCACGCTGGCCGAACACCGAGCCTGAGCGAGGTGCCGAGTGGTGGGGCAAGGACCTTTTGGTTACTTTTGGGTCCTTCCAAAAGTGACCCGCTGTAAGAGCGGAACCATAAGCCGCCGTTACCGCAGCAATGGATATGTACGCGATCTACCTAACATCCAGGTCGGCTGACAAACCGCCACGGGAGCAAGCTCCCTCGCCACAGGCTTCAACTTAGCACCGCAAGCCCATGCTCTAGGCGTCAACCCTCTCACTGCGCACGTCCACATACAACGCCCGGCCGGCGCCCAGGCCGGCGACAATGGCGCCGAGCCCGAGTGCCGCGAAAATCCAGCCCACGGCGGCCCAGCCGCCGGTCCAGTCATGTACCAGGCCGACGGCGAACGGGCCCATGGAAGCCAGGGTGTAACCAATCCCCTGGGCCATGCTCGACAGGTTGGCCGCCACATGCGCATCACGCGAGCGCAGCACAATCAAGGTCAATGCCAGGCTGAAAGTGCCGCCCTGCCCGAGCCCCAGCAAAATGGCCCAGCCCCACAGCCCGTCGAGGGGTGCATACAGACAACCGAACAGGCCGCCGAGGGTCAGCACCATCACCACCACGATGGCCAGGCGCTGGTCCTTGCCGCGTGTGGCCAGCCACGGTGCGGCGAGGGAGCTGATCAATTGCACGATGATGGAGCCCGACAGCGCCAACCCCGCTTCGGTGGCACTCAGGCCACGGCCGATCAGGATCGACGGCAACCAGCCAAACACGATGTACGCCAGGGAGGATTGCAGGCCCATGTACAAGGTGACTTGCCAGGCCAGTGGATCGCGCAACAAACCGCTCACCCGATAAGCCACCCGGTGGGCACCATGCTTCTGACCGACCTGCGGCAGCCAGCACAGTGCGGCCAGCAACGCCGGCAGAATCCAGAAGCCCAGCCCGATGCTCCAGCGCTCACCAAAGTGCTGGCTGAGCGGCACCGTAGCCCCAGCCGCCAGCGCCGCGCCCAGGCACAGGGCCATGGTGTAGACACCGGTCATGGCACCTGCCTGCCGGGCGAAATCACGCTTGACGATACCCGGCAACAACACGCCGATGATGCCGATACTCGCGCCGGCCACCAGGCTACCGGCGAACAACCCCACTTCACCCAGCGAACTGCGCAGCAGGATGCCCGCAGCCAGCATCAGCAAGACACCCAGCACCACGCGCTCGGCGCCGAAGCGGCGGGCCAGGATAGGTGCGGTGGGGGCAAACAGCCCCAGGCATAACACCGGCAAGGTAGTCAGCAACCCCGCCTTGGCCGCCGACAACCCAAGGCTTGCGGACACGTCATTGAGCAACGGAGACAGGCTCGACAGCGCCGGGCGCAGGTTCAACGCCACCAGCACCAGGCCCAGCAGCAACAGCCAGGGGCGACTCACTGGCGGGTGGCTGTTCTGCACCACCTCATCGTCGGCTTCCGCATCGATCAACAGTTCTTCGAGTTCGCTGGGGCGCTGGGTTTCAGGGTTCATTGATCAACTGCCGGCAGAGGGATTTGGCACGTTCCGGGTCTTGGTGTTCCACGGCGTCGAGCAGGGCGACATGCAGATCGAACACCGCCTGGCGACGCGGCGAAATATTCAGGGTCTGGCGCAATTGCGCGCTGACGATGGCGGAAAAGTACTGATACAACTCGCTCAGCGCAGGGTTATGCGCGGCGTCCACCAGGCGCGTGTGAAACACCAGGTCGGCGCTGATATAAGCCTCCAAGTCGCCGTGGTACAACACGGCGCTGGCGTCGAGCGCCGCACGCAGGCCGTTGAGGTCCTCTTCGGTACGACGCACCGCCGCCAGGCTGACGGCCTCCACTTCAAGAATCTGCCGCGTTTCCTGCGCCTGCCCCAGGGTGCAATGGGACAACGCACGCATCGTCCCCAGTGGGTCGGTCATCGAGCGCAGATAACTGCCGTCGCCCTGACGAATATCGATCAGCCCGGAAAATGCCAAGACACGCATGGCTTCACGCACGGTATTGCGGCTGATGCCCAGCTCGGCGGACAGCTCAGGCTCGGTGGGCAACCGCTCACCCACGGCCCAGACGCCTTGGCTGATGCGCAGGCGCAATTGTTCAAGGGCCTGATCGACCAGGGAGCGTTTGATCAGAGGGGCGATGTCAGTCATGGGTTCTGCGCTTTCGTCCAATCATAGGATGAATTTTCCTACAGCGTATTCAGAGTTGCCTACAAAGGCAACGCTCCAGGTTTTCAGTCAGGCAAAAATAAACCCGGCACCAGGCCGGGTTTATTCATTCAAACATTGATCAATGCAAAATCTGACTCAAGAACAACTTGGTCCGATCATTCTGCGGGTTGTCGAAGAAATCATTCGGCGCCGCCTGTTCCACGATCTCGCCCTTGTCCATGAAGATCACGCGGTTGGCCACGGTGCGGGCAAAGCCCATTTCGTGGGTCACGCACAACATGGTCATGCCGTCTTCGGCCAGGCCGATCATGGTGTCCAGCACTTCCTTCACCATTTCCGGGTCGAGCGCCGAGGTCGGCTCATCGAACAACATGATCTTGGGCTTCATGCACAGGGCACGAGCGATGGCCACACGCTGTTGCTGGCCGCCGGACAGTTGCCCTGGAAACTTGTGGGCCTGCTCCGGAATACGCACGCGCTCAAGGTAGTGCATGGCGATTTCTTCGGCCTTGCGCTTGGGCATCTTGCGCACCCACATTGGCGCCAGCGTGCAGTTCTGCAAGATGGTCAGGTGCGGAAACAGGTTGAAGTGCTGGAACACCATACCGACTTCACGGCGGATCGCTTCGATCTGCTTGAGGTCGTTGGTCAGCTCCACGCCGTCGACCACAATACGGCCCTGCTGGTGTTCTTCCAGGCGGTTGAGGCAGCGAATGGTGGTGGACTTGCCCGAACCCGACGGGCCGCACAGCACGATACGCTCGCCCTGCTTGACGTTGAGGTTGATGTCTTTCAGCACGTGGAACTGGCCGTACCACTTGTTGACGCCCTGCATCTGGATAATGCCTTCAGGGCCCACAGGCTTTTTGATTGCTTCGCTCATAAAAGAACTCCTAACGCTTGTGGCCTGTGTCGAGCTTGCGTTCCAGATGCATGGAATAGCGCGACATACCAAAACAGAAAATCCAGAACACCAGGGCGGCGAACACGTAGCCTTCGGTGGCCATGCCCAACCATTTCGGGTCAGCGGCGGCTTGCTTGACGCTGTTGAGCAGGTCGAACAAACCGATGATGATCACCAGGCTGGTGTCCTTGAACAGCGCGATAAACGTGTTGACGATGCCCGGGATCACCAGCTTCAAGGCTTGGGGCAGAATCACCAGGCCCATGCTGCGCCAGTACCCCAGGCCCATCGCCGCGGCCGCTTCGTATTGCCCCTTGGGAATGGCCTGCAAACCGCCACGCACCACTTCGGCCACATAGGCCGACTGGAACAGGATCACGCCGATCAGCGCCCGTAGCAGCTTGTCGAAGTTCATGCCTTCGGGCAGGAACAGCGGCAGCATCACCGAGGACATGAACAACACCGTGATCAACGGCACGCCGCGCCAGAACTCGATGAAGGTCACGCAGACCACTCGAATCGCCGGCAGGTTCGAACGCCGTCCCAACGCCAGCACGATACCCAGCGGCAACGCGCCGGCGATACCGACGGTGGCGATCACCAGGGTCAGCATCAGGCCGCCCCACTGGCTGGTCGCCACGTTGGTCAGGCCGAAGATGCCGCCATGCAACAGGCAGTAGGCAATGATCGGGTACAGCACCAGGAAGCTCAGGCCGTAGATCGCCTTGCGCTGGAAACGCGAGATGAACAACGGCGCCACGCCCACGACGGCCAACCAGACGGTCAGGTCCACTCGCCAGCGCAGATCGGCGGGATAATAGCCGTACATGAACTGCCCGAAACGCTGTTGGATAAACACCCAACAGGCGCCCTCCTTCGTACAGTCGGCACGGGTAGTGCCGACCCAGTTGGCGTCCAGAATCGCCCAATGCAGAATCGGTGGTACCACCAGGTACACCAGGTAGATCGCCAGCAAGGTCAGCAGGGTGTTGAGCCAACTGGAAAACAGGTTGGCGCGCATCCAGGCCACCGGGCCGAAGACTTTGCTCGGCGGCGGCATGTCAGGTTTGAAAGTATGAGAACTCATGGGCGTTTCCTCACCGCTCGATCAGCGCAATGCGCTTGTTGTACCAGTTCATCAGCAGGGAAATGCTGATGCTGATCGCCAGGTACACGCTCATGGTGATAGCAATGACTTCGATCGCCTGGCCGGTCTGGTTGAGCACCGTGCCGGCAAACAGCGAAACCATTTCCGGGTAACCGATACCGGCGGCCAACGACGAGTTTTTCGCCAGGTTCAAGTATTGGCTGGTCAGCGGCGGAATGATCACCCGCAGGGCTTGCGGGATGATGACCTTGCGCAGCGTCGGCCCCGGGCGCAAACCCAGGGAGCGCGCGGCTTCGGTCTGGCCGTGGCTGACGGACTTGATGCCCGAACGCACGATCTCGGCGATGAACGCTGCCGTATAGACGGTCAATGCCAGGGTCAGGGCCAACAGCTCGGGAATCAGGACCCAGCCGCCGACAAAGTTGAAGCCTGCCAGCTTCGGCATTTCCCAATGCAGTGGGGCGCCGAAAACCAGCGTGCACAACGTCGGGATCACCACCAGCAGCGCAAGCCCCGCCCAGAACTTGTGGAACGGAACGCCGGTGGCTTCGAAACGTTTATTGGCCCAGCGCGTCATCAGCACAATCGCGACAATCGCCACCACCACGCTGACCACGAACGGCCAGAAACCCTGCGCCATCAACGCCGCCGGCATGTTCAGGCCGCGACTGCTGACAAAGAAGGTATCGCCGAAGTTGTGACTGTTACGCGGCCCCGGCATGGTCAGGAACACCGCGAAATACCAGAACAGGATTTGCAGCAGCGGCGGTATGTTGCGGAACACTTCCACGTACACCGTCGCCAGCTTGTTGATCATCCAGTTCGGCGACAGTCGCGCCACGCCGATGATGAAACCGAGCAGGGTCGCCAGGACCACGCCGATCACGGTCACCAGCAAGGTGTTGAGCAAGCCGATCACGAACACTCGGGCATAACTGTCCGATTCGGTGTAGTCGATCAGGTGCTGCGCGATACCGAAGCCGGCACTGCGCTCAAGAAACTCGAACCCCGAGGTGATGCCCCGGTGTTGAAGGTTGGTCTGGGTATTGTTGAAGAGGTACCAGCCCAGCGAGACCACCGCCACAATCGTGATGATCTGGAAGAGCCACGCACGCACTTTGGGATCGCTGAAGCTGAGCTTCTGCTTGGGTGCGCCGATTTGATTTTGCATGAAGTGCCCCGGAAATAATGGAACAGAACATCACCCGGTGGTTGGCCCACCGGGTGACAGAACCATCAGCGATCAGCGCACTGGGGGTGCGTATTGAATGCCGCCGTTGTTCCACAGCGCGTTCAGGCCACGGTCGATTTCCAGCGGAGTGCTCTTGCCGAGGTTTTTCTCGAACACTTCACCGTAGTTACCGACTTGCTTGACGATCTGTACGACCCAATCTTTCTTCACTTTCAGGTCTTTGCCGTATTCGCCGTCGGCACCGAGCAGACGTGCGACGTCCGGGTTCTTGGTGGACTTGGCTTCAGCTTCAACGTTTTTCGAAGTGATACCGGCTTCTTCAGCGTTGAGCATGGCGTAGCCTACCCAGCGCACGATGGCCAGCCACTCGTCGTCGCCGTTACGTACGACTGGGCCCAGTGGCTCTTTGGAAATGGTTTCCGGCAGCACCGAGTAATCCTTCGGCGAGGCCAGCTTGCTGCGTTGGGCGAACAGCTGGGACTTGTCGGAGGTCAACACGTCGCAACGGCCGGATTCCAGCGATTTGGCGCTTTCATCGGAGGTATCGAAGGTGATCGGGGTGTATTTGAGGTTGTTGGCGCGGAAGTAATCGGAGACGTTCAGCTCGGTGGTGGTACCGGCCTGGATGCAGATGGTTGCACCGTCCAGTTCCTTGGCACTTTTCACGCCCAGCTTGTTGTTCACCAGGAAGCCGACACCATCATAGTAGGTGATGAAGCCCGGGAATTTCAGGCCCATGCCCGCATCGCGGGAACTGGTCATGGTGGTGTTACGGGACAGGATGTCGACTTCGCCGGATTGCAGCGCGGTGAAACGCTCCTTGGCATTCAACTGGCTGAATTTGACCTTGGTGGCGTCGCCGAAAACGGCAGCGGCCACAGCACGGCACACGTCAGCGTCGATCCCGAGGATCTTGCCGCTGGCATCCGGCACCGAGAAACCCGGCAGGCCGTCACTCACACCACATTGCACAAAGCCTTTCTTCTGCACGGCGTCCAGGGTAGCGCCGGCTTGGGCAAAACCACTGACACCCAATACAGCGGCCGCGGTGACGATGGCCAGGGTGGATTTCAATACCTTCATTCAAACCTCCAGTTGCTCTTGTTGTGTCGGAGCTCGAACCTCAGCGCACCCTTATGAGGCGATATCGACCCGTGTTGGCTTTTTTAAGGGTCAAGCGGCATGAGGTTGTCGCGATAATTCCAGCTGCTATCCCACAAGCGGCAGTCACTGATAGTGTTACCGTCTGCGAATAGTTCTGACATCGACCTACACATAGCAAGGCGCGTACCAGAGTGCCGGCTGAGTCGTTTCAGCCCATGTGCAATAGAAAAAGATTCAACCTTGCGACATTCTCTTAACAGATCGACCTTTTACGCACCGTTCCAACGCACCCAATCGGAGCGTGTGCACATAGATGGAGCAGACATGACCGAACCCTTGATTCTTCAGCCCGCCAAGTCCGCCGACGCCTGCGTAATCTGGCTGCATGGCCTGGGCGCCGATCGCTACGACTTCCTGCCGGTGGCCGAAGCGCTGCAGGAAAACTTACTGACAACCCGTTTCGTTTTGCCCCAGGCACCGACCCGTCCCGTGACGATCAACGGCGGCTACGAGATGCCCAGCTGGTACGACATCAAGGCCATGAGCCCGGCCCGGTCCATCAGCCTGGAAGAGCTGGAAACCTCGGCCAAAATGGTCACCGACCTGATCAAAGAGCAAAAAAGCAGCGGAATAGACGCCTCGCGGATTTTCCTCGCGGGGTTCTCCCAAGGCGGGGCGGTGGTGTTCCATACCGCGTACCTGAAATGGCAAGGCGCGCTGGGCGGCGTGATCGCCCTCTCCACCTACGCACCGACGTTCGACGATGAGCTGGAATTGTCCGCCAGCCAGCAGCGCATTCCGGCCCTGTGCCTGCACGGCCACTACGACGACGTGGTACAGAACGCCATGGGCCGCAGTGCCTACGAGCACTTGAAGACCCGTGGTGTCACCGTGACATGGCAGGAATACCCAATGGGCCACGAAGTGTTACCTGAAGAGATACGCGATATCGGTACCTGGTTGAGCACTCGCCTGGGCTGAAAAGCATTGCTTTATGTAGCCGCATGACAGACGCACTACGCCGCGCCCGTTTCTTGCATTACACTGGCCGGCGTACATTCCTTAACCAATTAATGAGATCACCGTGCTCAAAGCACTCAAGAAGATGTTCGGCAAAAGCGAGGCTGAGCCGCTCGCGCCAGTTTCCAGTGCCCCTGCCCCCACGTCCGGCAGCCGCAATGACGGTAAACAGCCCGGCCGGACCGCACCTGCCGCCCAGCCGAAAAAGCCAGCGGTAATGCCGGCCGAACAGGCAAAACCGCTCGAGGCCACGCCTGCGCCCGTCGCGCCCAAGCCACGTCGCGAACGTGCGCCCAAACCGCCGGTCACTCCGTGGAAACTCGAAGACTTCGTCGTCGAGCCCCAGGAAGGCAAGACGCGCTTCCACGATTTCAAGCTCGCCCCGGAACTGATGCACGCCATCCAGGACCTGGGCTTCCCGTACTGCACGCCGATCCAGGCGCAAGTCCTGGGTTTCACCCTGGCCGGCAAAGACGCCATCGGTCGTGCGCAGACCGGCACCGGCAAGACCGCTGCGTTCCTGATCTCGATCATCACCCAGTTGCTGCAGACGCCACCGCCCAAAGAACGCTACATGGGTGAGCCGCGCGCCCTGATCATTGCCCCGACCCGGGAGCTGGTCGTGCAGATCGCCAAGGACGCCGCCGACCTGACCAAGTACACCGGCCTCAACGTGATGACCTTCGTGGGCGGCATGGACTTCGACAAGCAGCTCAAGCAGCTCGAAGCCCGCCACTGCGACATCCTGGTGGCCACTCCGGGCCGCCTGCTGGACTTCAACCAGCGCGGCGACGTGCACCTGGACATGGTCGAAGTGATGGTACTGGACGAAGCCGACCGCATGCTCGACATGGGTTTCATCCCGCAGGTCCGTCAGATCATTCGCCAGACCCCACCGAAAACCGAGCGCCAGACCCTGCTGTTCTCCGCGACCTTCACCGACGACGTGATGAACCTCGCCAAGCAATGGACCACCGACCCGTCCATCGTCGAGATCGAAGCCGAAAACGTTGCCAGCGAAAACGTCGAACAGCACATCTATGCCGTAGCCGGTGCCGACAAGTACAAACTGCTCTACAACCTGGTCAACGACAACGGCTGGGAACGCGTGATGGTGTTTGCCAACCGCAAGGACGAAGTTCGCCGCATCGAGGAACGCCTGGTGCGTGATGGCGTCAACGCCGCGCAGCTGTCGGGCGACGTGCCGCAACACAAGCGTATCAAGACCCTGGAAGGCTTTCGCGAGGGCAAGATCCGCGTACTGGTGGCCACCGACGTGGCGGGCCGCGGGATTCATATCGACGGAATCAGCCACGTGATCAACTTCACCCTGCCGGAAGTACCGGACGACTACGTGCACCGCATTGGCCGTACCGGCCGTGCCGGCGCGGCGGGTGTATCGATCAGCTTCGCAGGGGAAGATGACTCGTATCAGCTACCGTCGATCGAGGCGCTGCTGGGCCGCAAGATCAGCTGCGAAACACCGCCGACGCACTTGCTGCGCCCGGTTGAACGCAAACGCCCATAAAGCTGGATGCAGTAAAAAATGTGGGAGGGGGCTTGCTCCCGATAGCAGTCGTTCAGTCAACATAACTGTTGAATGTGCTACCGCCATCGGGAGCAAGCCCCCTCCCACAGTTGGTTTTGTGTTCGACCCGCTATTTCCAGCGGTCCGGCTTCGCTGGGGATGACTCTTATCAGCGGCGAGAGACCACCAATGCACTTGCTGCGTCCGGTTGAACGCAAACGCCCATAAAGCTGGATGCAGTAAAAATGTGGGAGGGGGCTTGCTCCCGATAGCAGTCGCTCAGTCAACATAACTGTTGAATGTGCCACCGCCATCGGGAGCAAGCCCCCTCCCACAGTTGGTTTTGTGTTCGACCCACTATTTCCAGCGGTCCGGCTTCGCTGGGGATGACTCTTATCAGCGGCGAGAGACCACCAATGCACTTGCTGCGTCCGGTTGAACGCAAACGCCCATAAAGCTGGGTGCAGTAAAAAATGTGGGAGGGGGCTTGCTCCCGATAGCAGTCGTTCAGTCAACACAACTGTTGAATGTGCCACCGCCATCGGGAGCAAGCCCCCTCCCACATTGGGTTTTGTGTTTGCCCCGCTATTTCCAGCGGTCTGCGGCCGTATGGTCGCTGTGGCGCCCTTCTACCCAGCGCGGCCCTTCGTTGGTGTTCTCTTTCTTCCAGAACGGCGCTCGCGTCTTCAGGTAATCCATCACGAACGCACAGGCATCAAACGCGGCCTGGCGATGGGCACTCGCTGCCGCGACGAAGACGATGGGCTCGCCCGGCTCCAGCACACCAATACGATGCAGCACCTCCAGCTTGAGTAACGGCCAGCGCTGCTCGGCCTCCACGGCAATCTTGGCCAAGGCTTTTTCAGTCATGCCGGGGTAATGCTCAAGGAACATCCCCGACACTTCACGGCCATCGTTGAAGTCGCGCACATAACCGACAAAGCTCACCACCGCGCCCACACCCACATTGGCTGCGTGCATCGCATTGACTTCGGCGCCGGGATCAAACGCCTCGACTTGCACACGAATCACCCTGCTCACCCCCCGGTCACGGGCGGGAAAAACGCCACTTCGTCGCCCGGCTGCAGCGGTTCGTCGAGGTTGCACAGTTCCTGGTTGCGGGCGCACATCAGGCTGGTCTCGTTGAGCACGGCAAACTCCGGATCCGCCGCCAACGCCAGGCGCACAGCGTCAACGGTGGCAAAATCGCCTTCCATTTCCAGCGAATCGAAGCCCACCACCTCTGCGTAGCGCGCAAAAAACAATACGTTGATGCTCATGCCTGCTCCGCCTTGAAATGCCCGCTTTTACCGCCGAGCTTTTCCAGCAGGCGAACGCTTTCGATGGTCATGCCGCGGTCCACGGCCTTGCACATGTCGTAGATCGTCAGCGCTGCGACACTGGCGGCGGTCAGGGCTTCCATCTCCACGCCGGTCTGGCCACTGAGTTTGCAGCGCGCCAGGATATGCACCGTATCCACACCTTCGGCGCTCAGCTCGACCTTGACGCCAGTGAGCATCAACGGGTGGCACAGCGGGATCAGATCACTGGTTTTTTTTGCGGCCTGGATGCCGGCGATACGGGCCACGGCAAACACGTCGCCCTTGGGGTGGGCGCCGTCGACAATCATTTGCAGGGTCTGGGGCAGCATGCGCACCCGCGCTTCGGCCACGGCCTCTCGGAACGTCACGGCTTTGTCGGTGACGTCGACCATATGGGCGCGACCTTGGGAATCGAGATGAGTCAGCACAGGGATACTCCTGATCAGGAGCGACAATTGTAAACCCGTAGGTCAAAAAAAGGGGCACAACACGCGGCCCCCCATCCAAATGCATGTAGTGAGCGGGCTTGCCCCGCGCCGCGGTGTGTCAGGCGGCTCAAACTTACCTGACACACCGCCGCGCGGGGCAAGCCCGCTCACTACAAAGGGTCAGAAGCGGAAGGTAAACCCGGCATTGATCCCGTTGTTGTTACCTCGGTTGGACAGCAAACCGCTGTAGCTCAAGGACACCAGCGTGTCAGGGGTCAAGGCCATTTCAGCACTGGCCTTGATGACCGCGCCATCGCGGGCCACGGGCACGCTGTTGACTGCAAAGGCCGTGTCGCTGCCGGCGAATTTCAGCGAGGCTTCGCGATCGGTAGCGCCAAACTGATGCTCCCAACCCAACTCGCCGCGCAAGGTCACCGCCGACGTCGAGCTGACCGGCAATTGGGTATGCGCGCGCAGGCCCAGTGTGGAGAGCGTGGCGTCCTGGCTTTGTTTGCTGGCGTGCAAGGCTGCGGCGCCGCCTTTCTCCTTGAACGAATCGCTCTGGTAGTTCAGGTAGGTCAGGTTGGCGAAAGGCTCGAACTGGCTCCATTGGGTGTAGCCGATCTCGCCGAACACCTGGTCGGTGCGCGCGTTGTAGTCGGCTTTGTCGTAGTCCGCCTGGTTGGCATAGGCCACACGACGCGAAGCGTCGATACGGTGCCAGGTGCTGGCGCCACCTAGGCGCAGGGCTATCGCATCGAAACGTTTTCCACCGTAGACCGACAGGTGATAGTTGTCGCTGTCTGCCGAAGACGATGCGCCATTGAGATGGCTCTGGGTGTAGCCGGTAGCTGCCCCCACGCGCCAGCCGTCCCCGACGTCGGTGTCCAGGCCCAGCAACACCCCGCTGGTGGATGAGGAATAACCGCTGGCGTTGTTGTCACCGCTGATGTTGTTGCGACCGCCCAGCAACTGTACCCAACCGCCGTTATCGCCGGCCTGGATCTGCGCGCCGGAATCCAGCGACTGGGCCTGTTGCAGACGGCCATTGACCGCTTCACGCAGGTAACGGCTGTCGGCCATGTGCGCCGCCGCCACATCCGAGTGCAATTGCCCGGACAACTGCTTGAACGCCTCCCGCGCCTGCGGCGCCGAGTCGGAGGCCAGCAGGCTTTCGTACACCGGGCTGCCCGCGCCCAACGCTTCGGCCGCTGTCGCGACCGCACGCTCATTGCGGTTTTGCGCGACACTGGCAAACGTCGCCTGGTTACGCGCCACCGTCAGGCTCAGTTGGTTCGGCTGGTAGCTGAGCTCAGTGCCAATAAACAGATAGTTGGGAGTAATCGCCGCAAACCGGCCGTTGATACCTTGGCTGGCGCTGAGGATGTTGAACGGCTGGCCCAGCAGGCTGCGCGCCTCGCTGGCGGACAGCAGGTTGGGGCTATTCTCCAAGGACACCGTCACCACACCGCCATTGAGGGTCGCGACGCCGCTGCTCTGGATCTGGTCGCTGCGGCCATTGGGGCCCACTTCAACGGCGTACACCGAGCCTGGATTGAAGGTCACGTCACCCGTGTGCAGCGTGCCAATCGAATGCCCCGGCGCCACGCGGCCACCGCTGTTGAGGGTCAAGGCACCCACCGTGCCGTTGCCGGCCAGCGTGCCACCCAAGGTGGTCGTCACACCGTTATCCGCATTGCGCGTGCCCACGGCACTAGCGTCCACCGTCACTGCGGAAGTCAGCGAGCCGTCCACCGACAGCTTGCCTCCACGCACCCAGGTACTGCCCGAGTAAGTGTTCTGGCCTTCCAGTACCAGCTCGCCGTCACCGGACTTGACCAGGCTGCCGACATAGGTCGCGCCGGTAAGCAAATCCTTGCCTCGAGCCAGGGTCGCCTGCTCCCGTGCGCTGCCGATCTCATACGCGAACTGATCATCCGCCGAAGCATTGGCAGGCAGGCCATTGAGCCAGCCTTTTTGCTGTTTGGTCGCGGCCCAGGTCGCTTGTTCGGTGGCATCTTCTACCCGACGGGCGCGAATCGCCTCATCGGAAATCGGGTTAGCCCAGATGTCACGCGTAGCCGTGGGCAATGCCACGGCCACCGCCCCGAGGAACTGCCCCGGCCCTTGCATGGCTTTTTGCAGATTGGGCAGGCCCCAGCCACTGACCACGCCCGGTACTTGCGGCGTGCCCGGCGCCGCATCGTGCACCGGTTGCAGGTTGTCGTAGGTGCGGCCACCGGTCAGGGTCCCCACAGGGGTGTCCGGCCCATCCGGCGCTTGCAGGCTGGAGGTGGTGAGCAACACATCCCGGGCCTGGCTGGCGGTCATGTAGGGGAAGCGCTGGAGCACCAGCGCCAGAGCCCCGGAGACGCTCGGCGCAGCGGCGGAGGTGCCGTTGGCGTTGGGGATGATTTCACCTTCAGGCCCGGTGGACGGAATCCCGGAAACACCCATCACGCACCACCATTTCGAGGTGCCGCAACGGTTGTAGACCTGGGCACTGGTCTCGTCGTAACCGGTGATCGAGAGGAATTTGCTTTCGATATCCGGCTTGAAAAATGGCAGGTTGGCGTTGGTGTCCGGGTTGGCGCCGTGGCTGTCGTTGCCCGCCGAGATGATCTGGATAAAGCTGTTTTGCCGGGCAGCATCGGCCATCGCATCCATCCAGGTTTTCTGCCCGGCGTGGGCCTTGTCCCAGAACGGGCGGTAGGCGGCGGTCATGTCGCGCAGGTTGTCGGCCGCGCTGTCGCCGACGTTGCCGAAATGGTTTTCCACGTCATTGCGCGAGTTCTGCCCCCAGCTCTGGTTGACGATCGACACATTCTTGGCGGCCAGGGCGTTGTAGCTGGCCATGAACGCGTTGTAGTCCAGATCGTTGGAGCCCTGGAAACGGTTGTCGTCGGTGCCGCCGGTATTGGCGACAAAAATGTTCGCGTCAAAGGCTATGCCGTGCATGCCGGTGCCGTTGCGACTGGCGCCCAGCACACCGGACATTTCCGTGCCGTGCCCGTCGTTGATGGTCGGGTCGTACTCGCCGGAAATACTGAAGTGCTCGCCTTTTTGAAACTCGCCGGCCGGGGTGTCATGGAAATAACGCGGATGCGTGGCGTAGTACTCGCCCGTGGACGTCACCGCCTGCACACGGTCCTGGCCCTGGGCGTTCTTGCCCTGGAATTCGAAGTGTTCGGTGAGAATGCCGGAGTCGAGCACGCCGACATTCACACCCTTGCCGGTCATGCCCAAGGCATAGGCGAAATACGCGTTGGTGCGATCCAGGCCGGAGTTGACCTGGGCTTCCGGGGTTTTCCAGGTTTGCGCGTTGGCATTCCAGTCACGGGTGACGGCGGCCCAGGACTGGCCGGCGTTGAGCTGCCCGGTGAGGTTGCTGCTGACGCCCGGTTCTACATAGGTGTAGGGCTTGGCGGCGGGCAGGTTGGCGATGATGGCCTTGGAGAAGTCGAGAATGTTGGTGGTGTAGCGGCCACTGTTGCTGAAAAGCCGGCTGCGGTAGTAATCCAGGCGTGAGCTGTAGTCCAGTGGCCGCCGGGTGTCACCGAGCATGGCTCCGATGGTCAGGTTTTCCGGTTGCAGCTCGTAGTTCTGCTTGAGGGCCGAATCGAACTTGGCGGACTGGCCGGCGAAGTCCTTGGCGGCAAGATCGACGATATCGGCGTAGGCAAACCGCAGGTTTTTATACACGTCGGTATTCGGGCCAAACGAGGCAACCGCTTTGCGAAAGGCCGATTCGAGCACCGGGGCGGTGTAAGGGTTGCTGTCATCCGCCCAGGCCGTTGGGCCGTGGCCGAGCCATAAGGCCAAGCCGAGAGCGATGGGTGTGAGGGGTATCGATTGGCGCTTGCGAAAAAATACAGTGGAGCCATTACCTGCTACGTCCATTTTCCTTTCCCTTTGGAGATGTGCGTCGTCAATGAGCGATGTATCGGGCTTTTTGTAATAGGCAGGGTCACGCGGAAAACCCATGGGGTTTTCAAGTGTTCGTCGAATTAATGAGGAGGTCTTCCGACGGGGGTCACGCAGCGTTCTTATTGTTTTTGCAGCGGCAAAAAATGTAACAAAATAATTACAAAGACCACAAGCACCCTGGGCGCATTAACGAAGACAAATGTCGCCCACAACAAAAACCCCGGACTTCGCGAAAAATCCGGGGTGGTTCGTGGCATTTAGCCACCAACTCTCACAGGTCTGTGTTTACAGGTGCGACTCGGCGTATTCGGCCAGGATCGAACGAGGCACCCCTTGCAGCGCGATGTGCACGCCGTTGGGGAAGTCTTTGAAACGTTCCGTCAGGTAGGTCAGCCCGGAGCTGGTCGCGGACAGGTAAGGGGTGTCGATCTGTGCCAGGTTACCCAGGCACACCACTTTGGAACCGGCGCCGGCACGCGTGATGATGGTTTTCATCTGGTGCGGCGTGAGGTTCTGGCATTCATCGATCAGGATCAGGCTTTGCTGGAAGCTGCGACCTCGAATGTAGTTGAGGGATTTGAACTGCAACGGCACTTTGCTGAGGATGTAATCGACGCTGCCATGGGTGTTTTCGTCATCCATGTGCAAGGCTTCGAGGTTATCGGTGATCGCCCCCAGCCACGGCTCCATTTTTTCCGCCTCGGTGCCGGGCAGGAAACCGATTTCCTGGTCCAGGCCCTGCACGCTGCGGGTGGCGATGATGCGGCGATAGCGCTTGGTCACCATGGTCTGCTCGATGGCGGCGGCCAGGGCGAGAATGGTTTTGCCCGAACCAGCGGCGCCCGTCAGGTTGACCAGGTGGATATCCGGGTCGAGCAGCGCATACAACGCCAGGCTCTGGTAGATATCGCGCGGTTTCAGGCCCCAGGCTTCCTGGTGCAACAGGGGTTCCTGATGCAGGTCGAGGATCAGCAGCTTGTCGACCAGGATCTCTTTGATCCAGCCCACGAAGCCCTGTTCGTCGACGATGAACTCATTGATGTGCACGGCCGGCAGGTTGTCGATCAACTGCACCTGGTGCCAGGTGCGGCCATGATCCTGACGGGTTTCGACTTTGCTGACGCGGTCCCAGAACGAGCCGGTCATCATGTGATAACCACGCGACAGCATCGACACGTCGTCGACCAGTTGGTCGGTACTGTAGTCCTCGGCAGCGATCCCACACGCTCGTGCCTTGAGGCGCATGTTGATGTCTTTGGTCACCAGCACCACGCGCAGCTCCTTGTCGCGTGCGTGCAAGTCGATCAATTGGTTGATGATTTTGTTGTCGTTCAGGTTCTCCGGCAGCAGGCTGTTGGGCTCGCTGCGCTTGCTCATCAGAATCGACAGCAAGCCCTTGGGCCCGCCTTTACCACGCTGGATCGGCACGCCGACTTCAACGTCTTCGGGTGAAGCTTCACCCAGGGTCTTGTCGATCAGGCGAATCGCCTGGCGGCACTCGGCGGCCACGCTGTGGTGCCCGCTTTTGAGCTTGTCGAGCTCCTCAAGCACGATCATCGGGATGGCGACGTGGTGTTCTTCGAAGTTAAGCAGTGCGTTTGGATCGTGGATCAATACGTTGGTATCAAGCACGTAAAGGATTGGCTGGTCGGAAGAAGGGTTACGTCCATGATCATCCATACTCGGTCACCTTTGTGGGAGCCATTCGACGCAATACCTGGGCGGTGCTGCGCCTCGATTCGACCACCGACCGCACCTGAGTGACGTCAAGCGCGGTGCCCACCTGAGGAGTCTTGTAAGACGCCACCTGTGCTGCAGGTTTCGGCGATCTGACTTCGTAATACCGCAAAACCCATGACAGGAAAAAGCACTTTGACGCTTTTTTGAAGTTTATTTTTCAGGATGACGAATAACACTAGCCGAGTGCCAGGCACCCCGTTAAAGTCGGAAGTCCGCCTGCATCGATTTGTCGCACAAAATCACCCCGAAAATGCCTCTGCCCCAACCGGGCCGGGCGTTTCGTCTTTTTCAACGAAAAGCTTCCCGGCAGTCCTGCCAGCCCAGGCCACTCTGTGCCGTAGATTGCAACAACAGCGGCAACGCCACCCGTGCCTTGTCCTGGGTGTCGTGAAACACAATCACCCCTTTGCGCCACAGCAACATCAGCGTCAGCACCCGTTGCGCCGACTCATCAGCCTTGAGCTGGCCCGGCTCGTCCTGGGAATCGATATCCCACAACGCCACCTGCAGACCTTGCGCCTGGAAGAACCCCTGGCTGTCCGCGCGACGCTGGCCGTAAGGCGGGCGAAACAGCGGCACATAGTTTTCCGGCATCAGGTTTTGCGTCAGCGACGCACCGCGGGTGATGGAGCTTTGCCAGTCCACCCAGTGGCTGTGGGAACGGTATTGCCAACCCTGGGTGCCCACGCACTGGCCGTGGTACAGCGCCTGCACGTCACTGGCCGAACTGCGTTCCACCCGGGTTTGCAGGCTGCCGCCGAGGGCGAAGAAAATGGCGTTCATCTTCTGTTTACGCAAATAGTCAGTGAGCCAGTCGGTATTGCCGTTGAGCGGTGCCGGACCGCCGTCGAAGGTCAGCAGGAACATTCGATCATTGAGCTCATCACCGTTGCGCTCATGGTCACCAAAGCGCGCCACTTCGCTACTGATCTGCGGGAACAGCGCTGCCTTGCGCAGCAGTTCATCGAGGTAACGCTCATGGAATTGATGGCTCGGCCCGGCCCAGCCTATATAGAAGGAGTTTTCACTGACTTCGAACTTGCCGGCCTGCTCGCGCAGGTCATCCATGTTTTCCACCAGGTAGCAGAACGAGGCGTCCTCTTCGCAACTCTGCTGGGCGAGGGTGTAGTTCTCCAGCAGGCGCTGCCACAGCTGGCGACGCAGGTCGTAGATCGACGCCAGGTTGATGATCTTCAGCCCCAGTCGCTGCTTGAGCGCGCCGTCATCCTGGGCCTCACTGGCCAACAGGCTGTGGGCGAACATCAGGATTTCCGCACGCGAGGCCACATCGAACAGCGCCGGGCTGCTGAGTTTTTCCGGCCAGGTGCCACGATCCAGGCTCGCCACATCCACCGGCGCAGCCTGGGTATTGAGGCATAACAGACAAGCCGAGATTAAAAGCGCGATTCGCACACAGGGTCTCCCTCTCCAGAGTCACCGGGCATCATAGCGGATCGCGACTATCGCCATCATAGGTGGAGTCAAAACGCTGCACCCCCTAGAATCGCGGCCACGCTACACGCCACGATTTCAGGAGACGACTTCATGCTGATGGTGATTTCCCCCGCCAAGACTCTCGACTTCGAGACGCCGCCGGTAACCCAGCGCTTTACCCAGCCGCAGTACCTGGATCACTCCCAGGCACTGATCGAACAATTGCGCGAAATGAGCCCGGCGCAAATCAGCGAGTTGATGCACGTCTCCGACAAGATCGGCGGCCTCAATGCGGCGCGCTTCGGCAGCTGGACGCCCGCCTTCACCCCGGCCAATGCCAAGCAGGCACTGCTGGCCTTCAAGGGTGACGTATACACCGGCCTGAACGCCGAAACCTTCACCGATGCCGATTTCAGCTACGCCCAGGACCACCTGCGCATGCTCTCGGGCCTGTACGGCCTGCTGCGCCCTCTGGACCTGATGATGCCGTACCGCCTGGAGATGGGCACCAAGCTGGCCAACGCCCGTGGCAAGGATCTCTACGCATTCTGGGGCACACGCATCAGCGAGTGGCTCAATGAAGCCCTGGCCGAACAAGGCGACGATGTGTTGCTCAACCTGGCGTCCAACGAATACTTCTCGGCGGTCAAGCGCACAGCCCTGAACGCACGCATCATCAATACCGAATTCAAGGACCTGAAGAACGGCCAGTACAAGATCATCAGCTTCTATGCCAAGAAGGCCCGGGGCATGATGAGCCGCTTTGTGATCGAGGAACGCATCAACGACCCAGCGCATCTGAAGCAGTTCGAGGTGCAGGGTTATCGCTTCGATGCGCAGCTGTCCAAGCCGGACAATCTGGTGTTCCTGCGGGATCACGCACCGGAATAAGGCGCTCAAAATATGGGAGGGGGCTTGCTCCCGATAGCGATAGTTCAGTTACCCATTCAGTGACTGACACTCTGCCATCGGGAGCAAGCCCCCTCCCACTTTTGACTGTATTTCAAATTTAAAACGTCATTTATTTGGCGTCAAAAAATAGATTGACGCATTCCTAACGAATCTTTCACTCGACATTCGTCATTTTTTTTCGTAGTGGCACCGCTTTTTTCAAAAGGTAGTGGCACAAAACTATCCCCGCTTACCAACTCCCTGCAACTACTGGCCGAAGTAGCAAGTGCTATCAATATAGTACTAGTGCCATCTTTTCCAATATTTCAAGAAATTTCAGAAAACAGGATGAGCGGCTCGGAACTTCACCTGAACACGCGGCTCATACCACCGGTAACAAAATTCTCTGTTTCTGTAGGAGATGACTTACATCACAACCCAGCAATAACTAAGTTGCCATCACGACTTATATAGCAGGGTTGAATCATCAACTGATTGAGTTGAGGGCGGCGATAAGGATTAGTTGCTATCCCCTATAGGCCAAGGCAGCGTTTGCCTGAAATATGCAAGCCAGAGCCCAGCGGGCAAAGGCGCCAGCCCCTTCCAGCAGGAAGCCTGGCTACATTTCAGAGCACTCCCCAATAACAAGGCCAAGTTAAGCACAACTTGAGTGCACTCGTTAGCCACTCACTACTCAACATGCCTGCACGTGACAAGTCGGCGTTTATTCGCCCAACTTTCGCGGCAATCAGTGACGCTTGCAAACATGAACTCCGGCCATCTAATTGGCGTGATTAACACAAAGAGGTAAATGCGATGCGCATCAGCATATTTGGTCTAGGTTACGTTGGCGCAGTCTGTGCCGGTTGCCTGTCTGCCCGTGGCCACGAAGTGGTCGGTGTAGATATTTCCAAGGAAAAGATCGACCTGATCAACGCGGGCAAATCGCCAATCGTTGAACCGGGTCTGGGCGAACTGTTGAGCCAGGGCATCGCTAACGGTCGCCTGCGCGGCACCACCAACTTCGCCGAAGCCATCCGCGACACCGACCTGTCGATGATCTGCGTCGGCACGCCGAGCAAGAAGAACGGCGACCTGGAACTCAACTACATCGAGTCGGTGTGCCGCGAAATCGGCTTCGTCCTGCGTGACAAGACCACCCGCCACACCATCGTGGTGCGCAGCACCGTGCTTCCGGGCACCGTGGCCAACGTGGTGATCCCGATCCTCGAAGACTGCTCCGGCAAAAAAGCCGGCGTCGACTTCGGTGTCGCGGTCAACCCGGAGTTCCTGCGTGAATCCACCGCCATCGCCGACTACGACCAGCCACCGATGACCGTCATCGGCGAGTTCGACACAGCGTCCGGCGACGTGCTGCAGTCGCTGTACGAAGAACTCGACGCACCGATCATCCGCAAGGACATCGCCGTCGCCGAGATGATCAAGTACACCTGCAACGTGTGGCACGCCACCAAAGTCACCTTTGCCAACGAGATCGGCAACATCGCCAAGGCCGTTGGTGTCGATGGCCGTGAAGTGATGGAGGTGGTGTGCCAGGACAAGACCCTCAACCTGTCCCAGTACTACATGCGCCCAGGCTTCGCCTTCGGCGGTTCGTGCCTGCCCAAGGATGTACGCGCCCTGACCTACCGCGCCGGTTCCCTCGACGTGGAAGCGCCGTTGCTCAACTCGCTGATGCGCAGCAATGAATCCCAGGTCCAGAACGCGTTCGACATCGTTTCCAGCCACGACAAGCGCAAAGTCGCGCTGCTGGGGCTGAGCTTCAAGGCCGGCACCGACGACCTGCGTGAAAGCCCATTGGTGGAACTGGCGGAAATGCTGATCGGCAAGGGTTACGACCTGAGCATCTACGACAGCAACGTCGAGTACGCCCGTGTGCACGGCGCCAACAAGGATTACATCGAAGGCAAGATCCCCCATGTGTCGTCCCTGCTCAACTCGGACTTCGATGATGTGATCAACAACTCCGACGTGATCATCCTGGGCAACCGCGACGAGAAGTTCCGCGCCCTGGCGCACGAAGCACCGCACGGCAAGCAAGTGATCGACCTGGTGGGCTTCATGGCCAAGGCGACCAGCGCCGGCGGCCGCACCGAAGGCATTTGCTGGTAACGGCAACGGTAAGTTCCGGCTGCAAGGGTACTTCCCCAGCGCTTGCAGCCGGAGCCTTCTCCACCCTCGGATGACGCTCATGTCCAAGTTAAGACACATTTTGCTCCAATCGGCCGGCTGGTTGTTCTTCCTCAGCCTGCTGATGGGTCTCGCCCTGCTGTTGCCGGCGAGCACGTTCGACTCGCAGTCGAAGAATTTTATTTTCCTGATTGGCGCTGTCGGTATCTGGCGCTACTCGATGGGGGCGACGCATTTCTTTCGCGGCATGCTGTTCCTGTACGTGGTCTACCCGCACCTGCGCCGCAAAGTGCGCAAGCTGGGCAAGGCCGCCGACCCGTCCCATGTGTTCCTGATGGTCACCAGCTTCCGTATCGACGCGTTGACCACCGCCCAGGTGTACAGCTCGGTGATCCGTGAAGCCATTGAATGCGGCTTCCCCACTACGGTGGTCTGCTCGCTGGTGGAAATGTCCGATGAGCTGCTGGTGAAAAGCCTGTGGGAACGCATGAACCCTCCGGACCACGTCAAGCTCGACTTCGTGCGCATCGCCGGCACCGGCAAGCGCGACGGCCTGGCCTTCGGCTTCCGCGCCATCTCCCGGCATATGCCGGATGACCGCGCCGTGGTGGCCGTGATCGACGGCGACACCGTGCTCGCAGAGGGCGTGGTACGCAAGACCGTGCCGTGGTTCCAGCTGTTCGACAATGTCGGCGGCCTGACCACCAACGAGTTCTGCGAAGTACGCGGCGGCTACATCATGAGCGAATGGCACAAGCTGCGGTTCGCCCAGCGGCACATCAACATGTGCTCCATGGCCCTGTCCAAGCGCGTGTTGACCATGACCGGGCGCATGTCGGTGTTCCGTGCCACGGTGGTCACCGACCCGGACTTCATCGCCGATGTGGAAAGCGACTCGCTGCAACACTGGCGCCTGGGCCGTTTCAAGTTTTTGACCGGTGATGACAAGTCCAGTTGGTTCAGCCTGATGCGCCTGGGCTACGACACCTTCTACGTGCCGGATGCCGCGATCAACACGGTCGAGCACCCACCGGAAAAAAGCTTCATCAAGGCCAGCCGCAAACTGATGTTCCGCTGGTACGGCAACAACCTGCGCCAGAACTCCCGCGCCCTGGGCCTGGGTGTACGCCGCCTGGGCGTGTTTACCAGCATCGTGCTGTTCGACCAGCGCGTGTCGATGTGGACGTCCCTGCTCGGCCTGACCGTAGCGTTCATAGCCACCTTCAAATACGGCGGCGCGTTCATCCTCGCGTACCTGCTGTGGATCGGCATCACTCGCCTGATTCTCACGCTGTTGCTGTCGTGCTCCGGCCACAAGATCGGCCCGGCCTACCCGGTGATTCTTTATTACAACCAGATCATGGGGGCGCTGGTGAAGATCTACGTGTTCTTCCGCCTTGATCAACAGTCCTGGACCCGCCAGGACACCAAACTGACCCGCGATTTGGCCAGCTTTCAACGTTGGTTCAACACCTGGTCGTCTCGGACCATGACCTTCTCTGCTGGCAGCATTTTTGTCGCCGTGCTTTTGATGATGGTCTGACCCTGCCAAGCCTGAATTAACTAGGAAATCGAACAGTATGAACAGCCCAGTCAATGCCAATGTTGTCCACGAATCCGAAGCCCAGCGCCAACATGCCCGAGTCAAGATTCCGGCCAAGTTGCGCTTCTTCAACTCTGACCGCACACCGACTGAAGCACGAGTGATCGACCTGTCCGCTGGTGGCCTGGCGTTCACCTCCACCCAGCCGCTGACCGTCGGCGCCGTACACAAAGGCCGCCTGCAATTTGTCATCGACAACCTCGGCCTGGCGATGGATGTGGAGCTGCAGATCCGCTCCTACGACCGCCAGAGCGGCCGCGCCGGTTGCCAGTTCCAGAACCTGGAGCCGCAAGACATTTCCACCCTGCGCCACCTGATCACCTCGCACTTGTCCGGTGACATCGTGACCATGGGCGACGTGCTCGCCACCCTGCAACGCGACAACTTCACCAAGGCACGCAAGGTCAAGGACAGCGGCAGCGGCATGACCGCGTTCGGGCGTCTGCGTGCAGTGACGTTCAGCGCGGGGATCTTCCTGGTCGGCCTTGCGGCGTTCGGGTTTATCTTCAAATCGGTGTACGGCATGTACTTCGTCAGCCACGCCCAGGCCGGCCTGGTCAGCGTGCCCGGCATGAACGTGACCATGCCCCGCGACGGCACCGTGCAGAGCTTGCTCAAAGGTGACGCGGTCGCCGCCAAAGGCGCGCCACTGGCGACGTTCAGCACCAGCATGCTCGATGTCCTCAAAGGCCACCTGGACGAAGACCAACTGCAGCCGGCCAAGGTTGAAGAACTGTTCGGCAAGCAAATGACCGGCACCCTCACTTCGCCCTGCGATTGTGTGGTCGCCCAGCAACTGGTTGCCGACGGCCAGTACGCGAGCAAAGGTGACGTGATCTTCCATCTGGTGCCACGCGGCAGCCAGGCCAACGTGGAAGCACGCTTCACCTATCGCCAGTTCGCCGACGTTCGCCCAGGCACTGCGGTGAGCTTCCAGGTGGCCGACGAAGAACAGGTGCGCACCGGCACCATCGTCAGCAGCACCAGCCTGAACAGCGCCGACCTGTCTTCCGACATCCGCGTACAGATCAAGCCAGACGCCCCGCTGGACAGCACCTACGCCGGTCGCCCGGTGGAAGTGACCAGCGACCGCGGCCCCTCCTTGAACTGGCTGATCGATAAAGCCATGGCTCACGGTCTGTAAGCGAGGACATGCCTGTGAACCCAATATCAAAAACAACACGATCCCTGTGGGACCGGGCTTGCCGTGGCGAAGGAGCTTGCTCCCGCTCGACTGCGCAGCAGTCGTCGACTTTTTGGGGGCGCTTCGCCCCCCAGCGCAAGCAAGCTTGCTCGCCACAGCAAGCCCCCTCCCACCTGGGTTCGGTGGCCTTGCTGGCTGTTGCAGTGAGCCTGGCCGGTTGCGCCGGCCTGCCCGACCAGCGCCTGGCCAACGAAGCCTTGAAGCGTGGCGACACCGTCACCGCCCAGCAGAATTACCAGCAACTGGCAGACCTGGGCTACAGCGAGGCCCAGGTAGGCTTGGCCGATATCCAGGTCGGCACACGCGATCCGGCGCAAATCAAACAGGCCGAAGCCACCTACCGTGCGGCGGCGGACACCTCGCCCCGCGCCCAGGCCCGTCTCGGTCGCCTGCTGGTGGCCAAGCCTGGCAGCACCGAAGCCGAACAGCATGAAGCCGAAGGGCTGCTGAAAAAAGCCTTTGCCCATGGCGAAGGCAACACCCTGATCCCGCTGGCGATGCTGTACCTGCAATACCCGCACAGTTTCCCGAACGTGAATGCCCAGCAGCAGATCAGCCAATGGCAGGCTGCCGGTTACCCCGAAGCCGGTCTGGCCCAAGTGCTGCTGTATCGCACGCAGGACACCTACGACCAGCACCTGGATGATGTGGAACGCATCTGCAAGGCCGCACTGAACACCACCGATATCTGCTACGTCGAGTTGGCCACGGTCTATCAGAAAAAAGCCCAGCCGGAGAAACAAGCCGAGCTGCTCAAACAGATGAAAGCCGGCTACAGCCGTGGCACCGTCACCGCACAACGCGTCGACAGCGTCGCCCGTGTGCTCGGCGACGCCAGCCTCGGCCAACCGGACGAAAAAACCGCCCAGGCGCTGCTGGAGAAGATCGCCCCCGGCTACCCTGCGTCCTGGGTCAGCCTGGCGCAGTTGCTCTACGACTTCCCTGAACTGGGTGACGTCGACCAGATGATGAAGTACCTGGACAATGGCCGCGCTGCCGACCAGCCGCGTGCCGAATTGTTGCTGGGCAAGCTCTACTACGAAGGCAAGTGGGTACCGGCCGACGCCAAGGCCGCCGAAGCCCACTTCGAAAAAGCCGTGGGCAAGGAAGTCGCCGCCGATTACTACCTCGGCCAGATCTACCGTCGTGGCTACCTGGGCAAGGTCTACTCGCAAAAAGCCCTGGACCACTTGCTGACGGCTGCACGCAACGGCCAGAACAGCGCCGACTTCGCCATTGCCCAGTTGTTCTCCCAAGGCAAGGGCACCAAGCCCGACCCATTGAACGCCTATGTCTTCAGCCAATTGGCCAAGGCCCAGGACACGCCGGAGGCCAACGAGTTGGCCACCCAGCTCGAAGCCCCGCTGACGCCTGCGCAACGCGCCGAAGGCCAACGCCTGGTGCAACAAGAACTGGCCACCCGCGGCACCCTGGCCCAGAGCACGCTGCAACTGCACGCCCTGCAAGAAGAAGACGGCGAGGAATCCCTATGAAGCTCAATCCATTCGTCAAGGCCGGCATTGGCCTGACCTTCGCCCTGCTCTGGTCATGCCCGACCCTGGCGGCGCTGACCGAAGCCAAGAACTTCGGCCTGGAAGTGAAAATCACCGGCCAGTCCGAAGACGACCGCGACCTGGGCACCAAGCCCGGCGGTGACGTCAACGGCATCGGCCTCGACCTGCGCCCGTGGGTCTATGGTGAAAGCGGCGCGTGGAGCGCCTATGCGATGGGCCAGGCCGTGACATCGAGCGACATCATCGAGACCGACACCCTGCAACAGTCCTCCGATGACGCCACCGAGCAGTCAAGCAACAACGACCGCAAGACCAAGAAAAACTACCTGGCCCTGCGCGAGTTCTGGGTCGGCTATAGCGGCTTCACGCCCTACCCTGGCGAGATTCTCAAGCTGGGTCGCCAACGCCTGCGCAACGACGACGGCCAATGGCGCGATACCAATATCGAGGCGCTGAACTGGACCTTCGACACCACCTTGCTCAAGGCCAATGTCGGCGCCGCCGAACGCTTCAGCGAATACCGCACCGACCTCAAGGAACTGTCGCCCAAGGACAAGGACCGCCAGCACTTCTACGCCGATGCGTCCTACCAGTGGACACCGGGCCAGTGGATCGGCATACGCGGGCACCACACCCATGACGATGGCAAGCTCGACTACGCCGAACCCGGCGTGGCTACCGACCCGCTGGACAAGCGCGAGAACGGCGACCTGACCTGGCTCGGCCTCGAAGCCAACAGCGACGCCTATAACTGGCGTAACACCAACACCGTCAACTACTGGGCCAGCATCACCGGCATGCAAGGCAACCGCGACACAGTCAACGCGTTGAATGCCGACGGCACCCGCCCGGGCAACGCCAAGCGCAGTGATGACGTGAACGGCTGGGCCACCGATATCGGTGTGCGCCTGCGCCTCGACCCGCAGTGGCAAGTCGGTGCAGCTTATTCGCGCGCCAGCGCCGAATACGAGCAGAACGGCCTGCAGAGCAATCGTTCGAACTGGACCGGCACCCAGTCCCGCGTGCACCGCTTCGGCGAGGCGTTCCGGGGGGAGATGAACAACATGCAGTCCATGAGCCTGTTCGGTTCCTGGCAACTGCGCGAGGACTATGACGCCAGCCTGGTCTACCACAAGTTCTGGCGTGTCGACGGCAACAAGCCGGTGGGCAGCAACGGTATCGACGCCGTGCAGAACAACACCGATGACGTGACCGGCGCAATCTTGTCCAGCACTTCCCTGCCCCTTGAAGACGGCAAGAAAGACCTGGGCCAGGAGATGGACCTGGTGGTCACCAAGTACTTCAAGAAGGGCCTGCTGCCGGCCGCGTTGAGCCAGTCGATCGATGAACCATCGGCCCTGGTGCGCTTTCGTGCAGGCGTGTTCAAACCGGGCGACGCCTATGGCAGCCAAGTCGACTCGTACATGCACCGCGCCTTTGTCGACGTGATCTGGCGATTCTGATGGGAGCCTGCGCAATGAATGCTCAAAGCCTACTCGTCGCCGCAATGCTGCTGGCCAGCGCCCCGGCGTTTGCCGATTCGGCGGCCAAGGCGCCGACCATCGCCAAAGGGCTGCAACAGGCCAAGACCTACACCATTTCCAGCCCGCCGACCGCACCGCTGGAAATGGCCAAGCCCGCCTTGCCGGACCTGAGCGGCTACACCGCTGCGGCGCTGGAAAAGAAAGTCGTACGCAGCAAGCCCGGCAAGATCAGCATCCGTCGCATGATGCAGGAAGACGCGCTCAAGGATTTCATCGGCGGTGACAACAAGATGGCCGAATGGGTGGTGCGTCAGCACGGCATTCCCCAGGCGATCTTCGTCGATGACGGCTACATGAACCTCAAGGACTTGCTCGGCAAAGTACCCAAGCAGTACTTCAGCGAGACCTCGCCGGGTGTGTTCCTGGCCAAGCTGCCGATCGTGGTCGGGCGTAAAGGCATCCTCGAAATCGACCGCAAAACCCAGGAGCTGCGCCTGTCCCAACAAGCCGGTGCGTTCCTGATCAACGACGGGCAGCTGTTCGTGCGTGATACCAGAATCACCGGTTGGAATGAAAAGACCAACGGCCCGGCACTGTTCCAGTCACCCAAGGAGTTCCGTCCGTTCCTGCTGGCCTGGGGCGGTACCGAGACCTACGTGGCCAACAGCAAGATGGCCAGTTTCGGCTACGCCAACAGCAAGTCATACGGGGTGAGTATTTCCCAGTACACCCCGAACATGGCCAAGGTGCTCAAGCGCCCGGAACCGACCGGCTGGATCATCGATTCCGAGTTCTCGGACATGTGGTACGGCTTCTACTGCTATGAAACCACCGGTTTTGTCATCAAGGGCAATACCTACAAGGACAACATCGTCTACGGCATCGACCCCCACGACCGCTCCCATGGCCTGATCATCGCCGACAACACCGTGCACGGCACGAAGAAGAAGCACGGCATCATCATTTCCCGTGAGGTCAATGACAGCTTCATCTTCAACAACCGCAGCTACGACAACAAGCTCTCGGGCCTGGTGATCGACCGTAACAGCGTGAACAACCTGATCGTCGACAACGAGATCTACCGCAACCACACCGACGGCATCACCCTCTATGAGAGCGGCGACAACCTGTTGTGGGGCAACAAGGTGATCAGCAACCGTCGTCACGGCATTCGCGTGCGCAACAGCGTGAACATCAAGCTCTACGAGAACACGGCCATGGCCAACGGCCTGACCGGCGTGTACGGCCACATCAAGGATCTGACCGACACCGACCGTGACATCGCCCTCGACCCGTTCGACGCCAAGGTCTCGCTGATCGTGGTCGGCGGTGAACTGGCAGGCAACGCCAGCGGGCCGCTGTCCATCGACTCGCCGCTGAGCGTCGAGCTGTATCGCGTGTCGATGCTGGCACCGACCAAGTCCAGCGGCATCAGCTTCAACGGCGTGCTGGGCGATCGCCAGGAAGAAATTCTCGACCTGCTGGTACGCCAGCAGAAAGCCGTGCTGATCGACCCTGTCGAACGCCAGACCGAAATGCAGGATTGAGGATGACCCTTATGCACCCACACATGATCAAACTGCTGAGCCTTTCGGGTCTGACCCTCGGCCTGCTCGCGGCCAGCCAGGGCGTACGCGCCGACGAACTGAAGGCCCCGACCTTCACCGCCGAACCCTGCTGCAGCCTGTGCCCGGCCGCGCATGACGCGAAGAACTACACCACGCGCTACCAGCAGAACTTCACCACCCTGGTGCAAGCCCAGGGCGATTGGCTGTTCCGTACCCAGGAAGATTTGCGCACCGAATTCGACACCACCCCGGCCGGTTACAAGCGCATGCAACAGCTGCACGATGCGTTCAAGGCCAAGGGCGTGGAGCTGGTATTGGTCTACCAGCCGACCCGTGGCCTGGTAAACCGCAACAAGCTCAACCCCGAAGAAAAAGCCAAGTTCGATTTCGACAAGGCGTTGGGCAACTACAAGAGCATGCTCGGCCGTTTCGCCAAGATGGGCTTT
Source organism: Pseudomonas palleroniana (assembly GCF_022836895.1). Classification (NCBI taxonomy): domain Bacteria; kingdom Pseudomonadati; phylum Pseudomonadota; class Gammaproteobacteria; order Pseudomonadales; family Pseudomonadaceae; genus Pseudomonas; species Pseudomonas palleroniana. The sequence continues at coordinate 5,584,250 of NZ_CP092411.1, forward strand.
GTAGTGCCGGACCTGTCGCCGTTGACCAACGAGCAACTGCCGGATGAATTGCCGGCCCACGACTTCTACTTCCGCGGCGACCAGCACTGGACCCCGTACGGCGCCCAGCGCACCGCGAAAATAGTCGCCGCCAAAGTGCGTGCGATGCCTGAGTTCGCGGATATTCCCAAGCGTGAATTCGAAACCAAACGCTCCGGACGCATGGGCAAGACCGGCACCCTGCACAACATGGCCGGGCAACTGTGCGGCACCAGCTATGCAATCCAGTACATGGACCAGTTCACCACCGAGCCCAAGGGCGAAGCGGGCGACGGCGATTTGTTCGGTGACTCGGGCAACCCGCAGATCACGCTGGTGGGCACCAGCCACAGTGGCAAGAACTACAACTTCGCCGGCTTCCTGGAACAGGAAATCGGTGCCGACATCCTCAACGTCGCCTTCCCCGGCGGCGGCCTGGAAGGCTCGATGATCCAGTACCTGGGCAGCGATGAATTCCAGAAGAGCCCACCGAAGATCCTGATCTGGGAATTCTCGCCGCTGTATCGCCTGGACCAGGAAACCATCTACCGCCAGATGATGGCGCTGCTCGACAACGGCTGTGAAGGCAAGACCGCGCAGATGAGCACCAGCACCACGCTCAAACCCGGCAAGAACGAACTGCTGGTCAACAGCGCGAACAAGGACCTGCGTAACAGCAGCCATCAGGTGGATATCCGCTTCGCCGATCCGTCGGTGAAAACCTTGCACGCCACCCTCTGGTACATGAACGGGCGCCACGAGGACATCAAGATCGAGAAACCCGAAACATCCGATACAGACGGGCGTTTCGCCTTTGAACTGCGCACCGATGAAGACTGGGCCTCGCAGAACTTGCTGGCCGTGGAAGTGCAGGGGCCGGAAGCGGGAGCTGCCGCGCAAAAGGTCGAAGCGAAAATTTGCACACGCAACGTATTCCCAAGCGGTGGTCAGCAGACCGCCCAACTCGGGAAGTGAGGTGACTTATGCAAAAACTATGGATTCCCTCGTTGCTCGGCCTGGCGATCTTCGCCGGTTCCGTCAACGCCGCCGCCCCGCTACGTCCGCCCCAGGGCTATTTCGCACCGATTGAAGCGTTCAAGACCGGCGACTTCAAGGAAAACTGCGACACCATGCCGACGCCCTACACCGGGCCGCTGCAATTTCGCAGCAAGTACGAAGGCTCGGACAAGGCTCGCGCCACGCTGAACCTGAAGTCCGAACAGGCCTTTCGCGACAGCACCGCCGATATCACCAAGTTGGAAAAAGACACCAGCAAGCGCGTGATGCAGTTCATGCGTGACGGCCGCCCGGAACAGCTCGAGTGCACGTTGAACTGGCTGGTGTCGTGGGCCAAGGCCGATGCGTTGATGTCCAAGGACTTCAACCACACCGGCAAATCCATGCGCAAATGGGCATTGGGCAGCATGGCCTCGGCCTATGTGCGCCTGAAGTTCTCCGACTCTCACCCGCTGGCCAACCATCAGCAGGAATCGCAACTGATCGAGGCGTGGTTCAACAAGCTGGCCGATCAAGTCGTCAGCGACTGGGACAACCTGCCGCTGGAAAAAACCAACAACCACTCCTACTGGGCCGCCTGGTCGGTGATGGCCACGTCCATCGCCACCAACCGCCGCGACCTGTTTGATTGGGCGGTGAAGGAATACAAGGTCGGCGTGAACCAGGTCGACGACCAGGGCTTTTTGCCCAACGAATTGAAGCGTCAGCAGCGGGCCCTGTCGTATCACAACTACGCCCTGCCGCCGCTGTCGATGATCGCCAGTTTTGCCTTGGTCAATGGCGTGGACTTGCGCCAGGAAAACAACAGCGCGCTCAAGCGCCTGGGCGACAAAGTGCTGGCCGGCGTGAAAGACCCGCAGATCTTCGAACAGAAGAACGGCAAAGAGCAGGATATGAAGGACTTGAAGCAGGACATGAAATTCGCCTGGCTCGAACCCTTCTGCACCCTCTACACCTGCGCCCCGGATGTACTCGAGCGCAAGCACGGGATGCAGCCCTTCAAGACTTTCCGCCTGGGTGGCGACCTGACCAAGGTCTACGACCCGACGCATGAAAAAGGCAACAAAGGCAGTTAGCGGCTGATCGTTCCCACGCTCCGCGTGGGAATGCAGCCAGGGACGCTCCGCGTCCAGAAAGCGGACGCAGAGCGTCCAGTGAGGCATTCCCACGCAGAGCATGGGAACGATCACAACGATCACAACCTCCCCTCGAAATCGTGGGGGGGTTTGGGGGGGCTGCGGCCCTTGACTGTTGGTTAAACATGGAGAGATCGGGATGGTTTTCTCGTCCAATGTGTTCCTGTTTCTGTTCTTGCCGATCTTTCTCGGCTTGTACTACTTGAGCGGGCAACGCTATCGCAACCTGCTGCTGCTGATTGCCAGCTACGTGTTCTACGCCTGGTGGCGAGTGGACTTCCTGGCGCTGTTCGCCGCCGTCACCCTGTGGAACTACTGGATCGGCCTCAAGGTCGGCGCCGCCGGTGTACGCACCCGGCCGGCACAGCGTTGGCTGCTGCTCGGCGTGGCCGTCGACCTATGCATCCTCGGTTACTTCAAGTACGCCAACTTCGGCGTCGACAGCATCAATGTGATGATGAAGTCGATGGGCCTGGAGCCGTTCATCCTCACTCACGTGCTGTTGCCGATCGGTATCTCGTTCTACATCTTCGAGTCCATCAGCTACATCATCGACGTGTACCGCGGCGACACCCCGGCCACGCGTAACCTCATCGACTTTGCCGCGTTCGTGGCGATCTTCCCGCACCTGATCGCCGGCCCGGTCCTGCGTTTTCGCGACCTGGCCGACCAGTTCAACAACCGCACCCACACCCTCGATAAATTCTCCGAGGGCTGCACCCGGTTCATGCAGGGTTTTATCAAGAAGGTGTTCATTGCCGACACCTTGGCGGTGGTGGCCGATCATTGCTTCGCCCTGCAAAACCCCACCACCGGCGACGCCTGGCTCGGCGCGCTGGCCTATACCGCGCAGCTGTACTTCGACTTTTCCGGCTACAGCGACATGGCTATCGGCCTGGGCTTGATGATGGGTTTTCGCTTCATGGAAAACTTCAAGCAGCCGTACATCAGCCAATCGATTACCGAGTTCTGGCGACGTTGGCACATCAGCCTGTCCACCTGGTTGCGCGATTACCTGTACATCACCCTGGGCGGTAACCGCAAAGGCACGCTGACCACCTACCGCAACCTGTTCCTGACCATGCTGCTCGGTGGCCTGTGGCACGGTGCGAACATCACCTACATCGTGTGGGGCGCGTGGCACGGCATGTGGCTGGCGATTGAGAAAGCCATCGGCCTCAACACTACACCCCGCAGTTTCAACGTCATCCGTTGGGCCTTTACCTTCCTCCTGGTGGTGATGGGCTGGGTGATCTTCCGCGCTGAAAACCTGCACGTCGCCGGGCGTATGTACGGCGCAATGTTCAGCTTCAACGAGTGGTCGCTGTCGGAACTCAACCGCGCCAGCCTCACCGGCCTGCAAGTGGCAACCCTGGTGGTGGCGTACGCCACGCTGGCGTTCTTCGGCCTGCGCGACTTCTACGCCAACCGCCCCGCCGAGAAAACCCGCCCGGCCGACCCGAGCCTGATCAAGGCGGTGCCGGGCGACAACCCAGGCAGCATCCACCAGCCCGGCTTCACCGTCGGCCGGGATGCCGCCGTGCAACCGGCCTACTGGACGGCTGACTGGCCACGCTACGCCATGCGCGCCGCGGTGCTGCTGCTGTTCGTGGCGTCGATTCTCAAACTGTCGGCGCAGAGTTTCTCGCCGTTCCTTTACTTCCAATTCTGAGGGAGCCGACCATGACCCGCTCATTGCGCATCCTCTATATCAGCCTGTTCCTGGCGTTGCTGCTGGCCCTTGGCGCCTGGTCGCTGCGCAGTTTCTTCGGTTTCAGCACCAACGCCGACGCGACCGTACTCAACGGTCGCTGGACCAAGGCCGTCGAGACCCACTACGACGACGAGTTCCCGATCAAGCGCCTGGGCACCAACCTCTGGGCCGCGCTGGACTACAAGCTGTTCAACGAAGGTCGCAAGGGCGTAGTGCTCGGTCGCGATCACTGGTTGTACAGCGACGAGGAGTTCAACCCCAGCGCCAACGAAGACCAGAACCTGCAAGACAATTACGCACTGGTCGAAGGCGTGCGCCAGAAGCTCAAGGCCCAGGGTATTCAACTGGTGATGGCGATCGTGCCGGCCAAGGTGCGCCTGTACCCGGAACACCTGGGTGAGGTGAAACCTGCGAGCATCCACGCCAATCTGTACCAGGACTTCCACGCCCACGTGGCCGCCGACAAGATCATCGCCCCCGACCTGCTGGGCCCGCTGCAACAGGCCAAGCTCGGCGGCAAGCAGGTGTTCCTGCGCACCGACACCCACTGGACACCGGACGGCGCCGAAGTCGCGGCCAAACAGCTGGCCAAGGTGATTGCCGACAAGACCCCGCTCAGCGGCGAACCCCAGCGCTTCGTCACCGAAGCCGAAAGGACCGAGCCGCATAAAGGCGACCTGCGTCTGTTCCTGCCGCTCGACCCGTTGTTCGAAAACCTGATGCCGCCCAAAGAGCCACTGCAAAAACGTGTCACTCATCTGGCTGAAAACAAAGGTGACGATGCGTTATTCAGCGACAGCGAAACCCCAGTGGCCCTGGTCGGCACCAGCTACAGCGCCAACCCCAACTGGAACTTCGTCGGCGCGCTCAAGCAAGCCTTGCACAGCGACGTAATCAGCTACGCCGAAGACGGCCACGGCCCGATCCTGCCGATGCTCAGCTACCTGAAAAGCGATGACTTCAAGAACAGCCCGCCGCAAGTGCTGATCTGGGAGTTCCCCGAACGATATCTGCCCGTCAACAACGAAATCGGCGATGCCGACCCGCAGTGGGTTGCGCAGCTTAAACAAGCCGGTTCGCGCCAACAAAACATGGCACTCAACACCGTTAAAACCCAGAAATCCGAGATGCCCGACCGGGCGCAAAACTGAAAGAGAGGTAACTCACATGACTTTCACTACTACTCCTCGTCGTCTCGCCAAGACCCTGGCCCTGGCTGCCGGTATGAGCATCGTCTCGATGTCCGCCTTTGCCGGTGGAGACGCAGCGCTTTACGGCCCGACCGCGCCAAAAGGCTCGAGCTTCGTACGTATCTACAACGCGTCCAACCAAGAGGTCAGCGCCACCGTCGGCGCCACCAACCTGAGCGATGTCGCACCACTTTCCAGCAGCGACTTCAGCTTCATGCCCGGCGGTGACTACAGCGCCAAGGTCGGCAGCCAGACCGTGCCGGTCAAACTCGCCCCGGACCACTACTACACCTTGGTCAACAGCAGTAGCGGCCAGCCGCAATTGATCGAAGAACCACCGTTCAAGAACAAGCAGAAATCCCTGGTACGCGTGCAGAACCTCAGCGACAAGGCCCTGACCCTGAAAACCGCCGACGGCAAGACCGACGTGGTCCAGTCGGTGGCCGCCAAAGGCCGTGGCGAGCGTGAGATCAACCCGGTGAAAGTCAGCCTGGCGTTGTATGACGGAGACAAGAAAGTCGGCGATGTGAAGCCGGTTGCGTTGGAACGTGGTGAAGCGGCGGTGCTGTATGTCACCGGCTCGGGTTCGAGCCTGTCGCCAGTCTGGGTCAAGCGCCCGGTGTCGACCCGCTGATTAGCTTTTCAATTTGACGATTCCCTGTGGGAGCAAGCCCCCTCCCACAGGCTCTGACCCATATCGATTCAAGGAGAAACCCCATGATCCCAGTAATCCTTTCCGGTGGTAGCGGCTCACGTCTTTGGCCGCTTTCGCGTAAACAGTTCCCCAAGCAATTCCTGGCCCTGACCGGCGAACACACGCTGTTCCAGCAAACCCTGGAACGCCTGGTGTTCGAAGGCATGGACACCCCCATCGTGGTCTGCAACAAAGAGCACCGCTTCATCGTCAATGAGCAACTCAACGCCCGCAACCTGGAAAGCCAGCGCATCCTGATGGAGCCGTTCGGGCGCAATACCGCACCGGCCGTGGCCTTGACTGCGATGATGCTGGTCAATGAAGGCCGTGACGAACTGATGCTGGTGCTGCCGGCCGACCACGTCATCGATGACCAGAAAGCCCTGCAACGCGCCCTGGCCCTGGCGACCGTGGCCGCCGAGCGGGGCGAGATGGTGCTGTTCGGTGTACCGGCGACCCGCCCGGAAACCGGCTACGGCTATATCAAGTCCACCAACGACTCGCTGCTGCCTGAGGGTGTGAGCCGCGTGCAACAGTTCGTGGAAAAACCCGATGAAAAACGGGCCGTGGAGTTTGTCAAAAGCGGCGGTTACTTCTGGAACAGCGGCATGTTCCTGTTCCGCGCCAGCCGTTTCCTCGAAGAACTGAAAAAGCACGACCCGGACATCTACGACACCTGCGTACTGACCCTCGAGCGCAGTGAGCAGGATGCCGACACCGTGACGTTCGACGAAGCCACCTTCGCCTGCTGCCCGGACAATTCCATCGACTACGCCGTGATGGAAAAAACCCAACGCGCCTGCGTCGTGCCGCTGAGCGCCGGCTGGAGCGACGTGGGTTGCTGGGCCTCGCTGTGGGCGGTCAACGATAAAGACGCCAACGGTAACGTGAGCAAAGGCGACGTGGTGATCCAGGACAGCCGCAACTGCATGGTGCATGGCAACGGCAAACTGGTGTCGGTGATCGGCCTCGATAACATCGTGGTGGTGGAAACCAAGGACGCGATGATGATTGCCCACAAGGACAAGGTCCAGGGCGTCAAGCAGATGGTCAACACCCTCAATGAGCAAGGCCGCAGCGAAACCCAGAACCACTGCGAAGTCTATCGTCCGTGGGGCTCCTACGACTCGGTGGACATGGGCGGACGCTTCCAGGTCAAGCACATCTCGGTGAAGCCGGGGGCCTGCCTGTCGCTGCAAATGCACCACCACCGCGCCGAGCACTGGATCGTGGTCAGCGGCACCGCTGAAGTCACCTGTGACGAGAACGTGTTCCTGCTGTGCGAGAACCAGTCCACCTACATCCCGATTGCCTCGGTGCACCGCCTGCGCAACCCGGGCAAGATCCCGCTGGAAATCATCGAAGTGCAGTCGGGCAGCTACCTGGGCGAGGACGATATCGAGCGGTTCGAAGATATCTACGGACGCTCGACGCCGGTTGAACGAGGTGTTTCGGTGAAAACTATCGCGCAGTAAAACAGTCGTACAAGAAGCCCTCGCCCAGCCGACTGCGTCCCCTATCCGCAGCCGGTTGGGCGGGGGCTTTTTCTTTGGGGCCTTGCGGTCCCCATCGGGAGCAAGCCCCCTCCCACATTTTGATTTGTGAACACATTCAAGTGTGGGAGGGGGCTTGCTCCCGATGACATCAGCCCAGGCAACATCGCACTCAAGCAACCCAAACCCGCCTAAGCTTAAGTTAGGATGCTCGTTCCCTATTCGAGGTGGTCTCCATGTTCTTCGGCGTTCTCCTGATCATCACCTGGCTGATCCTGCTGCTGCGCTACCCCGCCAAGGCGCTGCCGGTCTCCCTCGCCGCCGCTGTCGGCCTGGGGTGCGTGGCGATCTGGGTGGTGTGGTTGGATAATCGCGAAGCGTCGCAATTGGCGCGCCTGGAGCTTCGTATCAGTTATGCGCCACAAGACTGCCAGGCTGACCGCCCGTTGAAGCTGACCCTGAAGAACACCAACGACGTACCCCTGACCGAACTGCGCTGGCGCGTGGCCGCCTATGCACCCGGCGACACGGTCAACCTGGCCGACAACGTCTACGCCGCCCCACGCTATCGCGGCCCCGGCGAACTGCAGGCTGGTGAGATCTGGGAAGACTGCCTGCCCACGCCGCCGCTACGCCCCGGCTACCGCCCGCAAACCCTGGAATTTCGCGCCGAGCATCTGCAAGGCAGTTTCTCGGACTGACAAAGGACTGATCATGCCTAATGTACTCATCACCGGTTGCTCCAGCGGCATTGGCCGCGCCCTCGCCGACGCGTTCAAAGGCGCAGGCTACGAGGTGTGGGCCAGCGCCCGTCGCCAGGACGATGTGACCAGCCTGGCCGCGGCCGGCTTCAATGCCGTGCCGTTGGACGTCAACGACAGTGCCGCCTTGCAGCGCCTGGCCGAACAACTGGGCGAATTGGATGTGCTGGTGAACAACGCCGGTTATGGCGCCATGGGCCCCTTGCTCGATGGCGGCACCGACGGCCTGCAACGCCAGTTCGAAACCAACGTTTTTTCCATCGTCGGCGTGACCCAGGCGCTGTTTCCCGCCCTGCGCCGTCGCCAAGGCCTGGTGGTGAATATCGGCAGCGTATCGGGCGTGTTGGTGACCCCCTTTGCCGGTGCGTACTGCGCATCCAAAGCCGCCGTGCATGCCTTGAGCGATGCACTGCGCATGGAGTTGGCGCCGTTTGGTGTGCGGGTGATGGAAGTCCAACCGGGAGCGATCAACACCCGTTTCGCCAAAAATGCCGGCGCCCAGGCAGAGCTGTTGATCAACGAACAATCGCCGTGGTGGCCGCTGCGCGAGGGCATTCGAGCGCGCAGCCAGGCCTCCCAGGACAAGCCGACCCCCGCCGATGTATTCGCGGCGGATGTGCTCAAGGCGGTGCAACAGAACGAACCACCACGCTTGTTGCGTTCGGGCAACGGCAGCCGGGCGTTGCCGTTGATGGCCGCGTTGTTGCCCAAGGCGCTGCTGGAGAAAATCCTGATGAAACGCTTCGGGCTGACGCGGACGCTCTAGCCTTTCATAAAATCAATAAACGCCCGCACCTTCTGCGGCAAATGCCGCGTATCCGGATACATCGCATAAACCCCTTGCGGGGCAAAGCGATGGTCCGGCAACAGGCACACCAAGCGCCCCGACCGCAGATCGTCTTGCACCAGCCACTGCGGCAGCACCGCGACACCGTGGCCGCGCACGGCAAAGGCCTGGAGCACGGCGGCACTGTCGGCGACCAGTGCCGCCGGGCCGATGCGATAGGAATGCGGGTCACCGGTCGGGCCGGTCACGTTCAACTCGGTCAGGCGGCCATGCCCCAGCTTGGGCAAACGCTCCAACTCGTCCAGGGTTCGAACCCCGGCAAACGCTGGTGCTGCAACCGCCAATACCTCGTAGGTCGACAGCTGCACGGCGCGGTGATTGGAGTCCGCAAGGCGCCCCAGCCGGATCGCCACGTCAAAACGTTCCGAAATCAAATCGGCATGGGTGGACGATGTGGACAAGTGAATATGCAAGTCCGGGTGCAGTCGACGGAACGCCTCGACCGCCGGGGCCACCACGGCCAGCGCATAGTCCACGGTCGTGGTGATGCGCAGCGTGCCCTTGAGCTGGGCGTGTTCCGAACGGGCATCCTCGATCGCCAGTTGCGCTTCCAGCAGCACCCGCGTGCAGCGCTGATAGAAGCGCTCGCCGGCGTCCGTCAGCGCCAGTTGCCGGGTATTGCGAGTGAGCAAGGTAACGCCCAGTTCGGCCTCCAGGCGCTTGAGGTTGAAACTGACCACGGCACGGGTCTGGCCCAACAGGTCGGCGGCCGCGCTGAGCGAGCCGGCTTCTACCACGGCTTTGAAGGTGTCGAATCGGTCCAGGCTGACCATGGGCAACCCCCCTCACTTGTCAAAATATTTTTGACAAACTAGCAGGCAAACCGATGTATTCCAAAGTGAACATGTGGCCTACCCTGCCCGCTTCACTCGCAGGATCACGTTCATGACCTACCGCTCGAAAGTCGCCTGGATCTTTTTGCTGGGCTTCGCCCTGGACCTGGTGAACATGTTTGTCGCTACCGTCGCCTACCCGGATATCGCCCGCCAGTTACAGGCTTCGGTGACGCAACTGGCGTGGGTCAGCAACGCCTACATGCTCGGCCTCACTTTGATCATTCCATTGAGTGTGTGGCTGGCGGCGAGCCTGGGCGAGCGCACGTTGATTGCCAGCAGCCTGCTGTTGTTCGCCGGGGCTTCGGTGATGGCCGGCCAGGCAAGCTCGATCGAAGCGCTGATTGGCTGGCGTGCGTTGCAAGGCTTGGGTGGCGGGCTGCTGATTCCGGTGGGGCAAGCGATGGCTTATCGGCAATTTCCGGCAGCGGAGCGCAGCCAACTGACGGCGCGGGTGATGTCGGTGGCGTTGCTGGTGCCGGCACTGTCGCCGGCGCTGGGCGGGCTGATCGTCGACAGCGTGTCGTGGCGCTGGATCTTCTATGCCAACCTGCCGCTGGCGCTGGTCACCGGGTTGCTGACCATGCTGTGGATAAAACCTGACGTGCCGACCGCCGTGCGCCCGGCGCTGGACATCGGCAGTATTTTCAAACAAGCCGGCAGCCCGATGCTGCGGGTGGCAATGCTGGTTTATCTGTTCATTCCCGGCGTGTTTATCGGTACCAGCCTGATCGCCATTCTCTATTTGCGCAGCCTGGGTTATGACGCAACACGCACTGGCGCACTGATGTTGCCGTGGGCGCTGGCGTCGGCGCTGGCCATTTTCCTCAGCAAAAAACTGTTCAATCGTTGCGGCCCCAAACCCTTGTTGCTGATGGGAATGGCCCTGCAATGCGGCGGCATTCTCTTGCTGAACAACCCCGAACCCAGCGTGATTATTGTTGCCTATGTATTGATGGGCCTGGGTGGCAGCCTGTGTAGCAGCACCGCACAAACCCTGGCGTTTCTGGATATTCCCGCCGCCCATATGGGTCATGCCAGCGCCTTGTGGAACATCAACCGGCAAATCAGCTTCTGCCTTGGCGCCGCGGCGCTCAGTGCGCTGTTGTCGGCCTTGGATTCTTTCGCGACAACCTTCACGATAGCCGCAGCCCTGACCGTGCTGCCCGTCTTCGCAGTGTCACGCCTGGATACGTCCAGAGTCCGCGCACTGCTTCATCCTGCCAGTGAGCGACAGCCATGAATGATTACCGTATTTTTTTCGACGAAGTGATCCACACCCACATCCAGATCGAGCAATGGTTTGCCGGAGTGGCGCCTGAAGGAACATTGCAGAGCCTGCTGGCGCGCTTCTCGCCCGAATTCAGCATGGTGGCACCCGCCACCGGCGCCAGGGTGAATGCGGCCGGGGTCAATGCGCTGTTCACGCGCCTGGGTGGCATGCGTCCAGGGTTGAAAATCACCCTGAGCGAAATGACCGGGATTGATCAACACGCCAACGGTGCGACAGTCACTTACCGCGAGCTTCAGATCGATGACAGCGGTACCCGGACGGATCGGCGGGCCACCGTGGTGTTCGAGAAGCAGGCCAGCGGTGCGCTGCTATGGCGGCACCTGCATGAAACCTACTGCCAGGCGTGACTCCAGGGTCATTCATTACAGAGCAATACAATTTTGCTACAACCCTGAACGGGCGCTTTGCGTAAAGTTGCGCCCTGATTCCTGACTCAACAAACACCTCGCCCCTATCCGGCTGGTCGTTGATCGAAGTCCGCATCGATCCTCTAAAACAGTCCTGGAAGCTTCTGGGTGAAACCAATCAAGCCTTTTAACCTTTCGCGCTCTTGCCGGACGCTATGCTCACTGTCACTGCTGTTGATGGTCACGACCGGCTGTTCAGTCGCCCCCTTGCCGGCCTTGAAACCCACCCCACCCGAAGCGTGGCGCAACGCGCCGCCTCCCGGGTCGCCGCTGGCCCCCGACCTGAACCAGTGGTGGCGCGCATTCAATGACCCCAAGCTGGATGCGCTGGTGGCGCGAGCCCTGCAAAACAATCTGGATGTCGCCGCCGCCGTCGAGCGCCTGCGGGCCGCACGGGTATTGCGCCAACATGCGCAATCGCCGTATCTGCCCTCGCTGGGGATCAAGACTCACGATGCGATCAGCCCTGATACCAGCACGTCTTACTTCCTGATCGGCTTTGACGCGCAGTGGGAACTGCCGTTGTTTGGTGCCGGACAAAGCGCCGACCGCGTGGCCCAGGGTAACGAGGCGCGCATAGTTGCCGACTTGCGCAGCGTGCAGGTGTCGCTGGTGGCTGAGGTTGTGCGCCAATGGATCGAACTGCGCTCGGCGCAACAGGCAGAACGCGCGCTGCTGAGCGTGCGCGACACCCAGCATGAAAAGCTGCAACTGTTGCAGGTACGTCAGCAACTCACACTGGCGCCTCAGGGCGATGTGGCCGGCGCCGAGGCTGAACTGGCGCAGACGGAGATGCTGCTGACCGAGCCACGGCAACTGATCAACAGCCATGCGCAACAATTGGCTCTACTGACCGGGCAACCGGAACCCGACGCGGGTTGGCTGCAACCCGGCTCCGCTCCCACACTTGGCCAACGGCAAGTCAACGGCCTGCCGGCGGACCTGTTGCGCACACGTCCGGAAATTGCCGGCGCCGAGGCCGAGGTGTTGATCGCCGCCGGTGAACTCGGGTTGAGCCGTGCCGAAATGTACCCGCACCTGAGCCTGGGCACGTCGTTGCAGTGGTCGCTGAACATTGCCAGCAATCGCAAGCACACGCCCAGCGGCAACAGCATTTTCTCGGCCGGGCCCGGGATCAGTATCCCGCTGTTCGACTGGGGCCAGCGGGCCGCCGCCGCCAAATCCAGGAATCACCAGATGAAGGCCGCCGTGCTGGCGTATCGGCAAGCGGTACTGCAAGGCGTTGCCGAAGCCGAAATTGCCTTGGGCGACCTTGAGCAACTGCGTCTGCGCGAGCAGTCGGCCAAACAGGTCTATGCCGCGACACGTAGCCGCCTGGAAGCGGCGCAACAGCGCGTCCACCTGGGTTTGATGAGCCCGCTGGAACTGACGGGCGCCCAGGTCGAAACGCTGCGCGCCAAGCAACAGGCCGACAACGCGACCACCCAAAGGGATGTCGCCTACGTCGCGCTTTACAAGGCGCTCGGTGGCGCGCCGTTACCGGCGACCACGCTTAAGGATGCTGACTGATGGTGGCGCTTGCCCGTTTGACACTGGTGCATGAGTGGCGCCGCTTCCTGCCCGCGATCATCGCGGTAGGCTTTGCAGGTTTGCTGCAGTTGCTCCAGACGGCCCTGGTACTGGGCATCTTCGGCAGTGCCAGTGTGTATATCACCGGCTCCACGGCAGACCTTTGGGTTGGTTATCCCGGCACGCAAAGCGTCAACCTCGGGCGGCCGATCAATGCCGATGTAGAAATGCGCCTGCGCATGGATGCCGATATCCAGCGGGTGGAGTCGTTCCGCTGGGTGGATGCCGATTGGCGCGGTGCACGCGATACCGGTGGCGTGTCGGTCTACGTCTGCGGCATTGATGCCGGGCCCCAGGGCCTGATGTTTGAACGGACCTTGCCACCCCTGCTGCGTGCCCGCCTGGATGAGCCCGGCGCCGTGATCGTGGACCGCGCCGACCTGGACAGCCTGGGCGTCAAGCTGGGGGATAGCGCAATCATCAACGGCCAGCGCGTGCATGTGGTCGGCGTCACCAGCGGCCTGCGTGCGCTGGGCGGGGTCAACGTGCTGGCATCGCTTTCCACGGCGCAACAACTCGACGCCACCGCCACGGCGGACCGCATGACGTACCTGGTCGCCAAAGTGCGCGACCCAAGCCAGGCCGAAGCCGTTGCCGCGCGCCTGGGCGGCGGTGCCGGGTTCGGCAACTACGCAGTCTGGACCGCCCAGCAGTTCGCCCAGCGTTCGCAGATGTACTGGATGTTCGACACGGGCGCCGGTGCAGGCGTGTTGTTTCTGGCAGGCATTGTCTTTCTGGTCGGCGCCGTGATCACCAGCCAGACGCTGGTGGCCGCCATCGTCGGTTCGATCCGCGAGTACGCAACCCTGAATGCCCTTGGCGTGGGGGTCAATGCCCTGCGCAAAGTGGTAATGGAACAGGCGTTCTGGGTCGGGGCGCTGGGGCTGCTCGGCAGTTCGGTGCTGGCGGGGCTGTTCTTTGTCATGGCGGCGCACTACAACGTGCCGTTGCAACTTTCGTCCGGCGCGGCTCTGGCGTGCGTGCTGCTGAGCATGATCCTGGCACTGGTGTCGGGCCTCGCGGCCATCCGCACCTTACGCCACGCCGACCCGGCAAGCCTTCTGAGATAACTGCCCATGAGCCTCTCGACATCGGCAACCGCCATCACGCTTCAAGCCCGTGGTATCAGCAAGTCGTTTACCTCGGGCCGGATCGTGACGCCTGTGCTGCACGACATTTCCCTGGCGATACGGCCAGGGGAACTGACCCTGATCTCAGGCCCGTCCGGTTGCGGCAAAAGTACGTTGCTGGCGATCCTCAGTGGTTTGCAACGCCCCGACCAGGGCAGCGCCACCGCGTTGGGGCAAGACCTGGCAAGCCTGGACAACCAGGCACTCGAGCGTTTTCGCCTCAAGCACACCGGCTTTGTGTTCCAGGGTTTCAACCTGTTCCCGGCCCTGACCGCACTGCAACAGGTCGAACTGCCGTTGAGCTACCTGGGCCTGCCCCACAAAGAAGTACGCCAGCGCGCCATCGCGGCCCTGGAAGAAGTCGGGCTCGGTGCGCGCATGAAGCTGCGCCCGGCCGAATTGTCCGGTGGCGAAAAGCAACGTGTCGCCATCGCCCGTGCCGTGGCCAAAGAGCCCGAACTGCTGTTCGCCGACGAACCCACCAGTGCGCTCGACGCCGCCAACGGCCATATCGTGATCGACATTTTGCACAGGATCGCACGCACACACGGGACCACGGTGCTGTGTGTCAGCCACGACCCACGCCTGATCAGCAGTTCCGACCGGGTGCTGAGCATTGAAGACGGCCGCATCCTGAACGATCACTCCCAACCTTTCCCACCCGCCAAGCTGGCCGGTGCCCAGGAACATTTTGTATGAACTCGCGTTCGCTTCGCCCATGGCTGGTTCTGAGTAGCGCACTGTTGTTGCTCGCGGGTTGCTCCCGTGAAGATCAACCGGCAAACCCCGCCGCATCGGCCCCCAGCTACCTGGCGGTCGCCCGTGGCCGCATTGACGTGGAAGGCGGCCTGCTCAAGCTCGGCTTCACTTCCGACGCAGTGGTTAATGAGATCAAGGTGAAAGAAGGCGAGCAGGTCAAAAAAGGCCAACTGCTCGCCACCCTGGACAGCGAGCTGCAACAACTGGCGGTGGGTGCTGCACTGACCGGGCAACAACAGGTGCAGGTGCAAGCCAAACAACTGGCCAGGCAGCTCAAGTTCGCCGAACAGAAGGCCAAGCGCCTGACATTGGCCGCCGGAGCAGGCGCCGGCGACCAGCAAAGTGCCGATGAGGCCCATGAAGCGGTCGAGCGGCTACGTGACGAGAGCGAAACCAATAAGGTGCAAGCCGACATCGCGACGAGAAAGCTCAACGCCGCACGCTACGAACTGACCCGGCGCAGCCTCCGCGCTCCCATCGATGCCGAAGTGGTCCGTCGCCTGATCCAGCCCGGCGCGGCGGTCTCCGCGCAGTCCGGTGCGGCCTTCGTATTGCTACCGAACCAGCCGCGTATCGTACGTGCCGAGCTGAATGAGTCATTTGCCGGCGTGGTCACCCCCGGCATGCGGGCCGAAGTGACGGATGACAGCGGCAATGGTTCGGTACCGTTGTCTGCGCATGTGGTGCGCATCAGTGCGGTACTGGGCAACAGCACCCTTGAAGACGACGCCCAGGTGCGGGCCAACATGCGTACGGTCGAATGTATCCTGGCGTTCGACCAGCCCCCGCCGGCGTCACTGCGGGTCGGTCAACGCATGCTGGTGCGGTTCGGGCCGTAGGTGTGTGCATGGGCGGGCCGCGCAACGCAGCCTGCTCAACGGGTCGTCGGGTTGACGATCACCGTGCAGGTGATGCCTGCCGCCAGCAGCACGCCTTCGGGCACCTCATCGATATGAATGCGCACCGGCACCCGCTGGGCCAATCGCACCCAGTTGAAGGTCGGGTTCACATCCGCCACCAGCTCACGGCTTTCAGGGTTGTCACGATCGTAGATGCCACGTGAGATGCTTTCCACGTGCCCCTTGAGGGTCTCGCCGCTCATCAGTTGCATATCGGCTGGGTCGCCGACGTTGACGTGGGGCAACTTGGTTTCCTCGAAGAAGCCATAGACCCAGAACGAGTTCATATCCACCACGGCCATCTTGGCTTCGCCGATGCGCGCATAGTCGCCCCGATGCACGTTGAGGTTGGTCACATAACCGTCGACGGCCGCGACCACTTGAGTGCGCTTCAAGTTGAGTTCGGCAGCTTCCAGTTGCGCCAGTGAATGCTGGTAATCGGCCAATGCCGAGTCGGCAATGTTGCTGGCGTCGTCACGGTTTTCCTTGGAGATCACCAGGGCGTCGAGGTCGGCACGGCGGTGGGCATTGACCTTGCGCATTTCCCAGGTGGCTTTACGCGAGGCCACCAGCGATTGCGCCTGTTTGACCGCGATGCGGTAATGCTCGGGGTCAATCTGCATCAGCAGGTCGCCCTTTTTCACCAGTTGGTTGTCACGCACCGGCACGTCCACCACTTCGCCGGTCACGTCGGCGGCGACGTTGATGATATCGGCGCGCACACGGCCGTCGCGAGTCCACGGGGTTTGCATGTAGTGCACCCACAGCGTGCGGCCAATCCAGATGGCCAGGGCCAGCACCAGCAAGGTCGCAAGCAGACTGAAAAACTTTTTCATCGGGGCATTCTCAACGGTAGACGGTCAGCGCCAGGGCGCCGAACAGGCAAACGAACAGGCTCAGGCGCAGCAACGCCGGATGCCAGAAAAAACGGTACAGGTCGAACCCGGCCAGGAAGCGGTCCACACCCCAGGCCAGCCCCGCCGCGATCAGGAACATCAGGGTCATGGTCGGCATGTAGAGGCCGTGGAACGCGATTTCACGGGGCATGCGTGGCTCCTTGCGTGGCGCCCTTGAGGGCCGCCAGTGGTGATTGCGGGTCCAGCAGCGAGGTGCGGATAAAGTGCAGATAGCTTTTCACCCGGCGCAGGGCCGAGGTGTCGAAGTGCGGGGCGAAAGGTTCGTCGGTGGCCTGCACGCGGCTGATGGCGTGGTCGACCGCGATCAGGCCGCGCTCCAGGTTGCTCGCGCTGGGTTGCAGGAACAGTCGCACCAATGAACGGCCCATCACGCGGATCGCCTGGCGCCACGGCTGGGATTCGGCATACGCCGGGTGCACCGGCAGGATCGCCTGTTCCTTGCGCAACTCGATGATCGCGTGGCCGACTTCCAGCACCACGAACATCCAGCGCAGCAGGTCGCGCTGCACCTGCGGCTGGCCGACCGCCAGGCCGTAGGCCTGGTGCAGCAGGTCGCGGGTGCGGCTTTCGAAGCTCGACGCGAGGCCCTTGAGCTTGCCGCTGATCGCATACACCACCTGTTCACGCAGGTCCTGCTCCAGGCGACGCCACAGCCAGCGACTGTTGGGCGGCAGAATGATCGCCCCCGCCGCCGCGCACACCAGCATGCCGATGACCATCGCGATGTAGTCGTTGATGAAGCTGTAGGGGTTGTAGATCGTGAGGTTATCCGGCACCGAGCCGGTGCTGAAAAAGATCAGCAGGCCCACGCCTACGCCGGCGTATTGCGGGCGTGAAGCGAGAAACGCACCGCAGATGATGACGGGGGCGAGCATCACGCACAGCAGCGGGAAACCGTCGATCCACGGGAATACGAAAAACATTTCGACGAAGCCCACCAGCGCACCGATCAAGGTGCCGCAGGCCATCTGGAACGCCATGCGCTTGGGGTTGGGCGTCGCCGCAGACAGCCCGACCGTGGCGGCGGCGATCAAGGTCATGGTTGCGCCGCTTGGCCAGGCGGTGGCCACCCAGTAACTGCCGAGTACGATCAGGATGAACGACGCACGGATCCCGGAAGCGGCGCAGGCCAGCCAGTTGGTCTTTGGCGTATAGGGCTCGTCCCAGTCTTCCCGTGCGTGGCTGTGGTCGGCCAGGGACGCGTGGGTCAACGCGTAGTTGTGCAAGTCATCGACGAAGCGGTAAAGCAACTCGTAGGCGGTGTGGAAATCCAGTTGCTCAGCCTCGGTGGGTTCGCCCTCCTGGAAGGCCGCACGCAGGCTGCGCACCGTGGTCGGCAAGCCTTCCTTGTAGGCGCTGAGTTGGTTGGCCAGCCGTGCGGCGTCGGGGCTGGTGAGGGCACGGCCGGAAAAACCGTCGAGCACTTCGGCCAGGTCTTGCAAACCGGGCTTGATCGCCGCGACGACGTGATCAGCCTCATCGGTGCGCAGCCGCTCCAGCAATTGGTGCAAGGCGTTAAAGCGCGTGGTGATGCTCATGAACTCGCTGTTGAGGCGGCTGAGGCGCCCATTGCGCCGCCGCATATGCGGGTCTTCGAACACGGTGACGCTGCGCAGCCCTTCCAGGCCCACGGCTTCGGCGATAAAACGCACGTTGCTGGCCTCGAAGCCTTCGCGCTGGCTGCGCCCACGCAGGCCATCGGTCACGAACAAGGCAAACACGCCGAAGCGTTGGTACAGGGCATTGCGCATTGCCGCGCTGGAGGTCTGCGGCAGGAACGCCGCGCTGACCAGCGTGGAACACAGGATTCCCAGGGAGATTTCCAATACGCGCCATACCGCCGCCAAGAACGCGCCATCCGGGTGGGCCAGGGCCGGCAAGCCGACCATCGCCGCCGTGTAGCCCGCCAACACGAACCCATAGGCGCGAAAGTTGCGGTTACGCGTCGCACCGGCAGTACACAGGCCGACCCAGATCGCCAGCGCGCCGAGGAACAGTTCGGTGTTCTGCGCAAACAGGGCGATCAGCAAGACCATCACCGCCGAGCCCGCCAGGGTGCCGAGGAAACGGTAGAAGCTCTTGGCGAACACCTGCCCGCTTTGCGGCTGCATCACGATGAAAACCGTGATCATTGCCGTGCGCGGTTGCGGCAGTTCCAGGCGCATGGCCAGCCACAAGGTGAGGAACGCAGCGATCAGCACCTTGAAGATGTAGACCCAGGTCACGCCGTCGCTGCGCGCCCAGTCGAAGAAACCACGGCGCCACTCAAGGGAGTGCAGCCAGCGCAGCGGTGCAGGCAAAGGAGTCATCACAGGCTACTCAGTGGTCAAACACGGCGAGCGCCGCCGGGGTCTTGCTCGGGAGGGTCTTGGCCGGTTGCGGCACATCGCTGCCGGCCCCGAGGCCGCCACCCAGGGCGGTCACCAGTTCGGCGTGAGCGCTCAAGCGTGCGGCCTGAACCTGTTGCTCGATCTGTTGCTGGCGGAACAGCAAGGTCTGGGCATTCAACACGTTGAGGTAATCCGTGAGGCCGCGCTGGTAGGCGATCATCGCAATGTCATAGGTTTTCCGGGCCGACGCCACCGACTGCGCGGCGAAAGCCGCCTGCTTGTCCATGGACTCGCGGCGGATCAACTGGTCGCTGATGCTTTTGAGCGCGTTGACCAGGGTCTGGTTGTACTTGGCCACGGCGATGTCATAACCGGCACTCGCCTCACCCAATTGCCCGCGCAGGCGGCCACCGTCGAAAATCGGCAAGGTGATCGCCGGGCCGACGGTGTAGTTGAATTTCTGCCCACTGAGGAAGCCCAGCGCGGTGCCACCGGTGGCCATGTAGCCGAGGCTGCCGACCAGATCCACGTTGGGGTAGAAACCGGCATGGGCGACATCGATACCCCGGGCCTGGGCGGCGACCTGCCAGCGGCTGGCGACCACGTCGGGGCGCTGGCCGAGCAATTGCGCGGGCAGGCTGGACGGCAGTTTCAACGGGGCGGCGAGGGACAGCGTCGGGCGCTGCAACATCGCGCCCTCCCCCGGGCCTTTGCCGGCCAACGCCGCCAACTGGTTACGGCTCAGGGCGATTTCTTCGTCCAGGGCGTCCAGTTGGCGATGGGTTTCCGGCAATGGGGTTTCGGCCTGGCTGACGTCGAAGTGGGTGCCGATCCCCGCGTTCAGGCGCTTGTTGGCAAGCTCCAGGATCTGCTCTTGCTGGGCCAGGGTGGCGGCGACAATATCGCGGCTGGCGTAATGCAGCGACAGCTGGATATAGGCGCGCACGACGTTGTTCTGCAATTCGAGTTGGGCCTGGCGCGCCTCGGCGGCGCTCATGTGGGCCAGGTCGACAGCGCGTTCCGTGGTATTGCTTTCACGGCCCCACAGGTCGAGCGCATAGCTCAGGCCGAGCGTGGAACTGTTGTCCCAGGTGTTCGCGCCACTCAACTCGCCAGGACCGTAAAACTGGTCCTTGGGCCAGTTGTGGCGCTTGAGAGTGGTGTCGCTGTTGACCTGCAACGACTCGGCCGACTCGGCCACCCCGGCCATGGCCCGCGCCTCACGCACCCGCGCGGCGGCCATGGCCATGCTCGGGCTGTTTTGCGTGGCACGTTCAACCCAGCGGTTCAGTTGCGGGTCGTTGTAGGCTTGCCACCACTGGGCGGTGGGCCAGTGGGCGTCCTGGACGGCGTTCTGGATGGCTTCGTCGGTGGCCAGGGTATTGGCGTTGAGGACCTGGCCTTGTGGGGCAATGCCTCCGGTTCCGATGCAGCCGCTGATTGCTAACGATAAAGCCCAAACACTGAGAGTCTTCAGCTCTCTGCTGATGCGGCACGGCACGGCAAGCGAATTCCTGAGGTGGTGGTGCGGGGAAGGTGGCGCAATTCTAGGCGGCGGCATGCAGGACGATAAGCTGGTATTCCTGTGAATCTTTGTTACCGTTCAGGCGATAATCCATTGGTAGGGATCACTGGTCGGCGTAACTTTCTGTCACAATTTGTCATCTCCCCTGAGAACACTCCATGGACACTTTGCAAAACATGCGCGCGTTCAGTTGCGTCGCCGAAGCCGGCAGCTTTACCGCCGCCGCCGCGCAGCTGGATACCACCACGGCCAATGTGTCGCGCGCGGTCTCCAACCTCGAGGCCCATCTGCAAACCCGCTTGTTGAACCGCACCACCCGCCGCATCGCGCTGACCGAAGCCGGCAAACGCTATTTGCTGCGTTGCGAGCAGATCCTCGCCTATGTCGAGGAAGCCGAGGCCGAGGCCAGTGATGCGCATGCGCGCCCCGCCGGGCAACTGAAAGTGCACACCATGACCGGCATCGGCCAGCATTTCGTGATCGACGCGATTGCCCGCTACCGGCGTACCCACCCCGACGTGACCTTCGACCTGACCCTGGCCAACCGTGTGCCGGACCTGCTCGACGAGGGTTACGACGTATCGATCGTACTGGCCAGCGAGCTGCCGGATTCGGGTTTTGTATCCCAACGCCTGGGCATCACCTACAGCATTGCGTGTGCCTCGCCGGACTACGTCAAGGCCAAGGGTTGCGCGCAGCGCCCACAGGACTTGCTCAACCATGCCTGCCTGCGCCTGGTCAGCCCGGTGATCCAACTGGATAAATGGACCTTCAATGGCCCTGAAGGCCAGGAAAGCGTGGCGATCAACACCTCGCCGTTCCTGGTGAATTCGGCCGATGCGATGAAAACCGCCATCACCAGCGGCATGGGCGTCGGTCTGCTGCCGGTGTACGCCGCCATCGAAGGCCTGCGCAACGGCACATTGGTCCGGGTCATGCCGACCTACCGCTCGCAAGAGCTGAACCTGTACGCCATCTACCCTTCGCGCCAATACCTGGATGCGAAGATCAAGACCTGGGTGGAATACCTGCGCGGGTCGTTGCCGGAGATCCTGGCGGCGCACCAGGCGGAGCTGGCCGCGTATGAGCTGAGCAGCGGCGTTCGCCTCGCGACTTTGTAGTGGTGTTGCGTTGAGGGGATAAATGTTAGCGTGCTTGGCATTCTTCCGTAGTCGATGAGCCCGCCTGCAATGAAAAAGACTGTCCTTGCCTTCAGCCGTATCACCCCGCCCATGATCGAACGCCTGCAACAGGAGTTCGAGGTGATCGTGCCCGACCCCAAGCGCGGCGACATCAACGCTCAATTCAATGACGCCCTGCCCCATGCCCACGGCCTGATTGGCGTGGGCCGCAAGCTGGGCCGTGCGCAACTCGAAGCGGCGAGCAAGCTGGAAGTCGTGTCCAGTGTCTCGGTGGGCTACGACAACTATGACCTGCCCTACTTCAACGAGCGCGGGATCATGCTCACCAATACCCCCGATGTACTCACCGAAAGCACCGCCGACCTGGCCTTCGCCCTGCTGATGAGCAGCGCGCGCCGCGTGGCCGAGCTGGATGCCTGGACCAAGGCCGGCCAGTGGAAAGCCAGCGTCGGCGCACCGTTGTTCGGCTGCGATGTGCACGGCAAGACCCTCGGTATCGTGGGCATGGGTAATATTGGCGCAGCGGTGGCCCGACGCGGTCGCCTGGGTTTCAATATGCCGATCCTGTACAGCGGCAATAGTCGCAAGACGGCGCTGGAGCAGGAGCTGGGCGCGCAGTTCCGTAGCCTGGACCAATTGCTGGCCGAAGCCGACTTCGTGTGCCTGGTGGTGCCGTTGAGCGAAAAGACCCGCCACCTGATCAGCACCCGCGAGCTGGGGCTGATGAAGTCCAGCGCGATCCTGATCAATATTTCCCGTGGGCCTGTCGTCGATGAACCGGCGCTGATCGAGGCCCTGCAAAACCGGCAAATTCGCGGTGCCGGTCTGGATGTGTATGAACAGGAGCCATTGGCCGAGTCGCCGTTGTTCCAACTGAGCAATGCCGTGACGCTGCCGCACATCGGCTCGGCGACCCATGAAACCCGCGAAGCCATGGCCAACCGTGCCTTGGATAACCTGCGCAGCGCCTTGCTGGGGCAGCGTCCGCAGGATTTGGTGAACCCACAAGTGTGGAAGGGCTGATACAGATCCAAGGTGGGGGGAGCCGGCCCGCAACAAAATCCGGTTAAAGCCTGGCTCCCCCAAGTCGATAACCTGCTACAGATCACACTCCCTGATCCACAGAAGGTTTTTATGTCCACCACCAAAGCCCGCGCAGACTCACTCTCGCTTCTGCTCTTTACCTTGCGCAGCGGCAAGCTGATGGCGATCAACCTGCTGAAAGTCAGTGAAATCATCCCCTGCCCGCCGTTGACCCGGCTGCCGGAGTCGCACCCCCACGTCAAAGGCATCGCCACCTTGCGCGGCGCTTCGCTGTCGGTGATCGACCTGAGCCGCGCCCTGGGGGAAATGCCCCTGCAAGACCCCGACGGCGGCTGCCTGATCGTCACCGATGTCAGCCGCTCCAAGCAGGGCCTGCATGTGCAGGCGGTGAGCAAGATCGTGCACTGCCTGACCACCGATATCCGCCCACCGCCCTATGGCTCCGGTGGCAACCGTGCCTTTATCACCGGGGTTACCCAGGTGGAAGGCGGGTTGGTGCAAGTGCTGGATATCGAGAAAGTCATCCACGGCATCGCCCCGGCCCCGATTGAAGCGGCGCCGACCGACCTGACCATGGAAGAAGCCGAAGTCCTCGGCCATGCCCGCATCCTGGTGGTGGATGACAGCCAGGTCGCCTTGCAACAGTCGGTACATACCCTGCGCAACCTCGGCTTGACCTGCCACACCGCCCGCAGCGCCAAGGAAGCGATTGATGTGCTGCTGGAGCTGCAAGGCACTGACGCGCAGATCAACGTGCTGGTGTCGGACATCGAGATGTCTGAAATGGACGGTTACGCCCTCACCCGCACCTTGCGCGAAACTCCGGACTTCCAGGACCTTTATGTGCTGCTGCATACCTCCCTGGACAGCGCGATGAACAGCGAGAAAGCGCGCTTGGCCGGGGCCAACGCGGTGCTGACCAAGTTCTCCTCGCCAGACCTGACCAAATGCCTGGTGGTCGCCGCCCAGAGCGTGGCGCAAAAAGGTCTGTGAGGCATGCGGGAATACTTCCAGCTGCTGCGCCGTGACCTGACGGGCAGCCTGCCCGCGCCACAGTGGCCGGCGGGTATTGAGCTGGATCATTACCGCGCCGAACTGGCCCCAACCATCCATTCAGTCTTGCGCCTGACCCAGGACCAGGGTGGCGGTCGCGTGCCCAGCCTGGAGCAATGGCAACATCAATTCATCACGGATGCCGAGTTCGACCCGACGCTGTGCCTGGTGGCCTGTAACGCTGACGGCGTGCTCGGCGTGGCTCAATGCTGGACCAGCGCCTTTATCAAGAACCTCTCGATTCACCCCTGCGCCCAAGGTCAGGGGCTGGGGCGTGCGTTGTTGCTGCAGGCCTTTGCAGTGTTCAAGCAACGCGGCGAACCCTATGTGGACCTCAAGGTGCTGGAGAGCAACCTGCGCGCGCGGCAGCTCTATGAAAGCGCAGGCATGAGATTTGTCCTACGCGATGTAGTGATAGAGGACTGACAGGCACTGGCGTGTAACTTGCTTCAAGAGAGCCCGAATGGTGGATAGAGGTAAAAAACCCGTCACCGTTCCTGCGTGCCCTCTGACCTTGCCTGGTGACAGAACTTGCCCATGAACACTCATTTTTCCTGCGTAGGTTGCGGCAAGTGCTGCACCGACCACCACGTCCCCCTGACCCTCGACGAAGCCCGGCAATGGGCGGCGGATGGCGGTAATGTGATCGTTCTTGTAGAAGGTTTCCTGGCCAGTGGCCTGGGGGTGCCGCAGCAGCAGCGCGAACACGCCGAGCGCCGTTCGGTAAAAGTGCCCAGCGGCAATACCGAGGCATTAGTGGCAATCACCTTTGCCGCCTACAACGCCGGGCGCTGCCGGAATCTTGACGAAGACAACCGCTGCGGCATCTACGAGCGGCGCCCGCTGGTGTGTCGGATCTACCCGATGGAAATCAACCCGCATATTCCGCTGAACCCGGCGGCCAAGGATTGCCCACCGGAATCCTGGGAACAAGGGCCGGCCCTGATCGTCGGGGGTGAGCTGACGGACCCTGCGTTGGCGGAGCTGATTCGTCGCTCACGCCAGGCTGACCGTGATGATGTACAGACCAAAGAGGCGGTGTGCGCCTTACTCGGCATCCGCACCACAGCGCTGAAGGGTGACGGTTTTACGGCCTACTTACCGGACATGCACGCCTTTACCCAGGCGATCGAGCTGGCGGTTGATCAGCCGTATGCGGCCCATGAGTGGGTGTTTCATGTGTCCGGGATGGATATCGCCGAACAGGTGCTGGATGCCGGGGCACAAATCGTTACCGAAGTGCCTGCCAACTATGCATTCATCTCCTTGCGCGCCGCCTGACCCTGGGGAAACGGGCGATCATGGACAGGCATGCAGCCCGTTAACAGGGTAAGAGTGCAGGATGCGTCGGTACTCGCCGTTCTGCATCAGTTGTTCGAGCGCACGGTTGAGTTCACTGCGTAACGCCGTATCGGGCTTACGCACCGCAATCGCCACGCTGTTACCCAATAGTTGCGACGAGACGACGGGGCCGAGGAAGTCGAAGCCCAGGCCGTCGGGTGTGTCGAGCAGCGCTTCACGGATTTCGACGGTACCTTGCAACGTCGCATCGATATCGCCCGCGACCAGGCTGCGAACCAGCTGGTCATTGAGCCAGAAACTCTTGATGGTCACCCCTGCCGGCGCCCACTGCGAGAGGGCAAAGGCTTCACGGTTACTTTTCACCAGGACGCCGACACGCTTGCCCTTGAGCGATCGCCGATCCGGAGTCAGACCCGATGATCTACGGGCCACCAGGCGGGTGGTGATCGGGTAGAGATCATCCGTGAAGTTCACCCACTGGCGCCGGGCCGATGTCGGCGCCATGCCCATGATCGCATCGAATTGCCGGGCTTCAAGGGCTGGGAAGTTTTCCACAACCACCTGGTCGACCCAGGTACAACGCACATTGAGCTGCACGCACAGGGCGTTGCCCAATTCGATATTCAGCCCCACCAGTTGGCCTTGCTGATTGCGGCTTTGAAACGGGGGAAAATGCGCGGCGACGGCAAAACGGATTTCGTGTCTGGGTGGATCACTGGCAGTGGCAGTGCTGAACATGACGAGCAGCAGTAATACGGCAAACGCAACACAGAGCTGTTTCAGCATCAGGGGGATATCCTTTCCGGAAAAGCCAGGCTCATCTCACCTGCGCTCCGGCAAAAACAGCCGGAGCGAAGCGGATACCGTGCAAGCTTTCAAGAAAGGTCTGCGGGCCGACAATACGAAATTTCAGCTATTGCCGTAGGCAATGATCGGTATTGCCCGCGAATTTTTACTCTTAACGTTTACCCATGGAACGGCGAGTACCGGGTGGCGCCATACCTGGCGTCTTGGTATGACCGTTCTTGACACCGCCCTTGTACCAAGGCTGGCCGGCATTCTTGGCCCCGGCCAGTTCACCCGGCTTGAAAGGGAACTTGAAAGCCGGGATCTCGGCTTTTTCAACGCCGTCGGCATTGGCCGTATCAACGAGGTCGGTCGCTTCAACAGCGGGTTGGGTCGGGGAAGTCATGAAAGCTCCGGAGCGGGCAAAAAATGGAGAGGGACCGGCTTGCAGGCCACACTGGCGCGCAGTATACCTGCGGCCCTCGTATCTTTATCTATTGTCGTACGAATGGTCGGACCTTAACTGACAGCGCCGTCAGACAGCGGTCACTTTGCTGACCGGGTCGGCGAGCTATAAAGGTTCATTCATTCTTACGATCCTTTGCCCTGGCGCCTCACCTATGCAAATAAAACGAAACACGGCCCTGCTGGTGGGCGTCCTTTTGGTGCTGGCGGTTGCAGCCTGGGCATTGACCCGCCCAGCCAAGACCAAACTGGCTGCACCGGCTGCCATTCCGGTGCGCGTGGTGAGCGTTGCACAACAGGATGTCCCGCGTTTCGTCAGTGGTATCGGTTCGGTGCTGTCGCTGCACAGTGTGGTGATTCGCCCGCAAATCGACGGCATCCTGACCAGGTTGCTGGTCAAGGAAGGCCAGTGGGTCAAGGCCGGCGACCTGCTGGCAACCCTCGACGACCGCTCGATCCGCGCCAGCCTCGACCAGGCCAGGGCACAGTTGGGAGAAAGCCAGGCCCAGTTGCAGGTGGCGTTGGTCAACCTCAAGCGCTACAAGGCGTTGAGCGTTGACGACGGCGTATCCAAGCAGACCTACGACCAGCAACAAGCCTTGGTCAATCAGCTCAAGGCTACGGCCCAGGGGAACCAGGCCGCTATCGACTCGGCTCAGGTGCAACTTTCCTATACGCAGATACGCTCGCCAGTCAGCGGCCGCGTCGGTATTCGCACCGTGGATGAGGGTAACTTCCTGCGTATGAGTGATACCCAGGGTCTGTTCTCCGTCACGCAGATCGACCCGATTGCCGTCGAATTTTCCCTGCCACAGCAAATGCTGCCGACCCTGCAAGGCTTGATCGCCGCGCCGACCCAGGCCAACGTCGATGTCTACATGGGCGCCGACACCGACGGCCAGACCGGCGACCTGCTCGCCGAAGGCCATTTGAGCCTGATCGACAACCAGATCAACTCCACCACCGGCACCCTGCGCGCCAAAGCCGAGTTCAACAACGCCGCCCAGCGCCTGTGGCCGGGGCAACTGGTGACCCTCAAGATCCAGACCGCCATGGACAAAAACGCCTTGGTGTTACCGCCGACCGTGGTGCAACGCGGCCTGGACTCGCACTTCGTGTACCGGATCAGCGGTGACAAGGTTGAAGTGGTACCGGTGCAAGTGGTCTACCAGAACAGCGACCTCAACATCATCAAGGGGGTACAGGCCGGGGACGTGCTGGTCAGCGATGGTCAGTCGCGGCTCAAGGCCGGAGCCCGGGTGGAGGTGCTCAAGGAACCGCCCCAGGTGATCCAGACCGTTGCCCCTCAGGTGCAACCATGAGCGGCAGCCGTTCGCCTTCCGCGTGGTGCGTCGACAATCCGGTTGCCACCCTGCTGCTGACCTTCGCCCTGGTGTTGCTGGGGCTGATTGCCTTCCCACGCCTGGCCGTCGCCCCACTGCCGGAAGCGGAGTTTCCGACGATCCAGGTCACCGCTACCCTGCCCGGAGCCAGCCCGGACACCATGGCCTCGTCGGTTGCAACGCCCTTGGAGGTGCAATTCAGCGCCATTCCCGGCGTGACCCAGATGACCTCCAGCAGCGCCTTGGGCTCAAGCCTGCTGACGCTGCAATTCACCCTGAACAAAAGCATCGACACCGCGGCACAGGAAGTCCAGGCGGCGATCAACACCGCGTCCGGCAAACTGCCCAGGGACATGCCGAGCCTGCCGACCTGGAAAAAGGTCAACCCGGCAGACAGCCCGGTACTGATCCTCAGCGTCAGCGCCGACAGCATGCCCAGCACCGAACTGAGCGACTACGTGGAAACCCTACTGGCCCGCCAGATCAGTCAGATCGACGGCGTCGGCCAGATCAACATCACCGGACAGCAGCGCCCGGCGATTCGCGTGCAGGCCTCGCCGGACAAACTCGCGGCCATCGGCCTGACCCTCGCGGACGTGCGCCTGGCCATCCAGCAGTCGAGCCTGAACCTGGCCAAGGGCGCGATCTACGGGGAGAACAGCGTGTCGACACTGTCGACCAACGACCAGCTGTTTCACCCGGACGAATACGGCCAACTGATCGTTTCCTACAAGAACGGTGCACCGGTTCAACTGCGTGACATCGCCAAAGTCATCAATGGTTCGGAAAACGCCTACGTGCAGGCCTGGTCAGGCGATACCCCAGGCGTCAACCTGGTGATTTCACGCCAGCCGGGCGCCAACATCGTCGAGACCGTGGACCGTATCCAGGCCGCGCTGCCGCGCCTGGAAGGCATGTTGCCGGCTTCGGTCAACGTCAGTGTGTTGAGCGACCGCACCAAGACCATCCGCGCGTCCCTGCATGAAGTGGAAGTGACGCTGTTGATCGCCATCCTCCTGGTGGTGGCGGTGATGGCACTGTTTCTGCGCCAGTTGTCGGCGACGCTGATTGTGTCCAGCGTGCTTGGCGTGTCGCTGGTCGCCAGTTTCGCGCTGATGTATGTGCTGGGCTTCAGCCTCAACAACCTCACCCTGGTGGCGATCGTGATCGCGGTCGGTTTCGTCGTGGACGACGCTATCGTGGTGGTGGAGAACATTCACCGCCATCTGGAAGCGGGTCTCGACAAACGTGAAGCGGCGATCAAGGGTTCCGGCGAGATTGGCTTTACCGTCGTGTCCATCAGCTTCTCGCTGGTGGCGGCGTTTATCCCGCTGCTGTTCATGGGCGGCGTGGTCGGACGGCTGTTCAAGGAGTTTGCGCTGACGGCCACCTCGACCATTCTGATTTCGGTGGTGGTTTCGCTGACACTGGCGCCCACCCTGGCCGCGCTGTTCATGCGTGCGCCGCCCCACCAGGCCTCCGATAAACCCGGCTTCAGCGAACGCCTGCTGGCCGGCTATGCGCGCAACCTGCGCCGCGCGCTGGCCCATCAACGCAGCATGGCGGCGATCTTTCTGGTGACCCTGGCCCTGGCCGTGGTCGGTTATGTGTTTATCCCCAAGGGCTTCTTCCCGGTGCAGGACACCGGTTTTGTACTGGGGACCAGCGAAGCCGCAGCCGACGTGTCTTACCCGGACATGGTCGCCAAACACAAGGCCCTGGCCGAGATCATCAAGGCTGACCCCGCCGTGGAAGCGTTTTCCCATTCGGTAGGCGTGACCGGCAGCAACCAGACCATTGCCAACGGTCGCTTCTGGATCGCCTTGAAAGACCGCGGTGATCGCGATGTGTCCGCCAGCCAGTTCATCGATCGCCTGCGCCCCCAGTTGGCGAAAGTGCCGGGCATCGTGCTGTACCTGCGCGCCGGCCAGGACATCAACCTCAGCTCCGGCCCCAGCCGTGCCCAGTATCAATATGTCCTCAAGAGCAACGACGGCCCGACGCTCAACACCTGGACCCAGCGCCTCACCGAAAAACTGCGCGCCAACCCGGCCTTTCGCGACCTGTCCAACGACCTGCAACTGGGTGGCAGCATCACCCACATCAGCATCGACCGCCAGGCCGCCGCACGCTTCGGCCTGACCGCCACCGATGTCGACCAGGCACTGTACGACGCCTTCGGCCAGCGCCAGATCAACGAATTCCAGACCGAGATCAATCAATACCAGGTGGTACTGGAACTGGACAGCCAGCAGCGCGGCAAGGCCGAAAGCCTGAACTACTTTTACCTGCGCTCGCCGCTGACCAACGAGATGGTGCCTCTGTCGGCCCTGGCCAAGGTCGACCCGCCCAGCGTCGGGCCATTGTCCATCAGCCATGACGGCATGTTCCCGGCCGCCAACCTGTCGTTCAACCTGGCGCCCGGCGTCGCACTGGGGGATGCGGTGATCATGCTCAACCAGGCCAAGAATGAAATCGGCATGCCCGCAACCTTGATCGGGACGTTCCAGGGCGCGGCCCAGGCATTCCAGAGTTCGCTGGCCAGCCAACCCTGGCTGATCCTCGCGGCGCTGGTGGCGGTCTACATTATCCTGGGGGTGCTGTATGAGAGCTTCGTGCACCCGTTGACGATCATCTCCACCTTGCCCTCGGCGGGCCTGGGCGCGCTGATCATGCTGTGGCTGCTGGGCCAGGATTTTTCGATCATGGCGTTGATCGGCCTGGTGTTGCTGATCGGTATCGTCAAGAAAAACGGCATCCTGATGATCGACTTCGCCCTGGAAGCCCAGCGCGTGCGCGGGCTGGCACCGCAAGAGGCGATTTATGAAGCGTGCGTCACGCGGTTTCGGCCGATCATCATGACGACCCTGGCCGCATTGCTCGGCGCGGTGCCGTTGATGCTGGGTTCCGGCCCGGGTGCGGAGCTGCGCCAACCGCTGGGCATTGCCGTGGTGGGTGGCCTGCTGGTGAGCCAGGCGCTGACGCTGTTCACCACGCCGGTCATATACTTGTACCTTGAGAAGATCTTCCACCGGCCCAAGCCAGCGCTTGAGCTGGCGACCCCACATTGAGGCTGAGGCCCGTCCTGGAGCAAACGGCTCATGCGCGTTCTGATTGTTGAAGATGAAGAGAAAACCGCGGACTACCTGCACCGTGGCTTGACCGAGCAAGGCTACACCGTCGATGTGGCACGCGAAGGTGTCGAGGGTTTGCACCTGGCGCTGGAAAATGACTACGCAGTGATCGTGCTCGATGTGATGCTGCCCGGCCTCGACGGCTTCGGCGTGTTGCGCGCATTGCGCGCGCGCAAGCAGACGCCGGTGATCATGCTCACCGCCCGCGAGCGCGTGGAGGACCGTATTCGTGGCCTGCGCGAAGGCGCCGATGACTATTTGGGCAAACCGTTTTCGTTCCTGGAACTGGTGGCGCGCCTGCAAGCGTTGACCCGCCGCAGTGGCGGGCATGAGCCGGTGCAGGTCACCGTCGCCGACCTGTGGATCGACCTGATCAGCCGCAAGGCCAGCCGTAATGGCGTGCGCCTGGACCTGACGGCGAAAGAGTTCTCGCTGCTCAGTGTATTGGCGCGACGCCAGGGCGAAATCCTGTCCAAGACCGCCATTGCGGAAATGGTCTGGGACATCAACTTCGACAGTGACGCCAACGTGGTGGAAGTTGCCATCAAACGCCTGCGCGCCAAGCTCGACGGGCCGTTCGAGGAGAAACTGCTGCACACCATTCGCGGCATGGGTTATGTGCTGGAAAGCCGTGTGCTGGAGAACCCAAGTGGCCGCTAACTCGATCGCCCTGCGCCTGAGCGGCATGTTCACCCTGGTCGCGCTGCTGATCTTCGTGCTGATCGGCGGCGCGCTGTACCAGCAAGTGGACCGTGGCCTGGGCTTGCTGCCCGGCGCCGAGCTGGATGCCCGCTACAGCGTGCTGGAGTCTTCGGTGACACGCTTCGGTACGCCGGAGCATTGGGCGAAGATCACCGCCAAACTCAAGCTGCTGGGTGAGGAAGACAAACGCATCCGATTTTGGGTGGTCAGCAGCGACTCTCAGTATGAATACGGTGAGCCGGATGCACGGACTCGCGCCTTCGCCGCCGGCCCCACCGGCAAGCGCGACCTGCGTCTGCCGGGGCATGAATATCCGTTCAAAGTGCTGGTGAGCCAGTTTCCGGCCAAAGAACAACGCCCGCCCTTGCGCTTCCTGATTGCCATCGACACCGAGAACTTCCGCGCCACCCAGCACCAGCTGTTGATGGCCCTGATCGGCCTGGCCTTTGTCGGCGTAGTGCTGGCGGCTCTGCTGGGATTCTGGGTCTCGCGCATCGGGCTCAAACCCTTGGGCAAGCTCTCGGACGAAGCGCAGAAGCTTGCGCCACCCAAACTCTCCGGGCGGCTGCAGTTGTCGCCGCTGCCGCCGGAACTGAGCCAATTCGTCAACTCGTTCAACTCCACCCTGGACCGGGTGGAACAAGCCTACTCACGTCTGGAATCGTTCAACGCCGACGTGGCGCACGAGCTGCGTTCGCCGCTGACCAACCTGATCGGCCAGACCCAGGTCGCGCTGACACGGGGGCGCTCGGCAGAGCATTACTTCGAGGTCCTGCAATCGAACCTTGAAGAGCTGGAACGCCTGCGTTCAATCATCAATGACATGCTGTTCCTGGCCAGTGCCGATCAGGGCAGCAAGGCGACCAAGCTGATTGAAAGCTCACTGGCCGATGAGGTGGCCACCACCCTCGATTACCTGGACTTCATCCTCGAAGATGCCCAGGTCAAAGTGCAGGTCCGTGGCGACGCCTTGGTCCAGATCGAAAAGGCCCACCTGCGCCGTGCGCTGATCAACCTGCTGAGCAATGCCGTGCAGCACACCGCGCCGGGGCAGGTCATCGACGTGAGCATTGAACAGCAGGCGCATCAGGTGACAATCAGCGTGACCAACCCTGGCGATGAGATTGCCGGCGAGCATTTGCCACGCTTGTTCGAACGTTTTTATCGGGTGGATGCGTCGCGCAGCAACAGCGGAGCGAACCATGGATTGGGGCTGGCCATTGTCAAGGCGATTGCGCTGATGCATGGAGGGGATGTGTTTGTACGCAGTGAGGGTGGCGGCAACACCTTTGGCATCACCCTGCCAATCTGAATCCGCCGGCAAATGTGGGAGGTGGCTTGCTCCCGATA
This sequence comes from Pseudomonas palleroniana, assembly GCF_022836895.1. Lineage (NCBI taxonomy): Bacteria > Pseudomonadati > Pseudomonadota > Gammaproteobacteria > Pseudomonadales > Pseudomonadaceae > Pseudomonas > Pseudomonas palleroniana. Next base: position 5,617,125 of record NZ_CP092411.1, read on the forward strand.
GCGGTGCATCAGTCACAAATGTAGCGACTGACACTCTGTTATCGGGAGCAAGCCCCCTCCCACACTTGAAACCAAACACATCAGCCAGGCCAAACTGTTGCGGTTTTGGCAACAGTCATTATCTTGTTACACTCTGTATCGCACCGCTCACCTGCGTTACTTTGACGCATCGATGAGCGCGATGGCAACGACAGCTTCCCGCTCACCCGAATTTCCCTCGACTTATTTCCAGGGCTCTACACTGGGAATTCGTCTTAAAGCCGCTGACTTCAGCGGCTTTTTTTTGCCGTAAAAAAAGGCCAGGCATCCCCTACGACATTGGCCGTCAATGATTGACCAAAGGAGCTTCACCGGTGAAAACCTCGCTGACATTCACCCCGTTATTCATCGCTATTGCAGCAACGATCACCTCTCTCGCCCACGCCGCCGACCCGACCTCCGCCGACGGTTTCGTCGAAGGCTCGCACCTCAACATCAACACCCGCAACTACTACATGAACCGCGACCGTCGCGACATTCACACCGATGACAGCAAGGAGTGGGGCCAGGGTTTTATCGGCACCTTCGAGTCCGGTTACACCCAAGGCACGGTCGGATTCGGCCTGGACCTCAATGCCATGCTCGGCCTCAAGCTTGACGGCGGTGGTGGCACCGACGGTTCCAGCATCCTTCCTTATGGCAGCGGCAACGGCAAAGCCCCCGGCTCGTTTTCCACCGCCGGCGGCACCTTGAAAATGCGCGCTTTCGATACCGAGCTGAAAGCCGGTGACCTGTTGCTCAACAACCCGGTAATCGCTGGCGGCATGACCCGCATGTTGCCGCAGACCTTCCGTGGCGTGAGCCTGGTCAACCACAGTTTCGACGGTTGGATGATCGAAGGCGGCCAGGCCAGTTTCACCAAGCTCTACAACCAGAGCGGCCACCGCCGTATCGGCACCAGCTACGGCACCCTGCCGGACCACACCGACAGCCGACACCTGAACTGGGCCGGCGTATCGTTCAGCGGTGTTGCGGGCCTCACCAGCAATCTATACGCGTCCGAACTCAAGGACGTCTGGCATCAGTACTACTACGACCTGGACTACACCTACACGCTGAACGACCTGGTCAGCCTCAACCCTGGCCTGCACTACTATCACACCCAGGACACCGGGCAATCGTTGCTGGGCAGCATCGACAACAACACCTACAGCCTGCACCTGACCGTGGGCATCGGCCATCACAGCGTCACCGCCGCCTACCAACGGGTCAACGGCAACACGCCATTCGACTACATCACCCAAGGCGACAGCATTTACCTGGATAACTCCCAGCAATACTCGGACTTCAACGGACCTGGCGAGCGCTCGTGGAAGCTCAAGTACGCTTATGATTTTGCCGGCCTCGGTCTGCCTGGCCTGACCTCAGCCGTCTCGTACATCAGCGGCAAGACCGACCTGACCAAGGTCGACCCCAACAGCCGTGGCTACAGCGCCTGGTATAGCGCTGACGGTAAGGACGCCAAGCACTGGGAACGCGACATCGACCTCAAATACGTGGTACAGGGCGGCAAGGCCAAGAACCTGGCCGTGCGCCTGCAATGGGCGACCAACCGTGGGGGCAATGGCTACTCGGCGGTAGACCGGGATGTGGATGAATACCGCGTGATCGTGGACTACCCGATCAATGTGTTCTGATCAACAAACTTTTCTTATTAACCAATGATTTAATTTTCATCGCGCAGAACTAAACTGCCAGTATCTACCTGTTGAAGTCTGCGCGATGAGACAACCCCGCACTCGTAAACTGCCCGTTCGTTCGGAACTGTTGCTGCTTTTGGGCAGCAGCCTGACCGTAATCCTGATCGTGGTGATCGTCACGGCGCTGCTGAGCCGTGAACACGCCAGCACCCTGCAGGCGGCCAAGCGCATGACCACCAACATCGCCCAGTTGATCAACGCCGATGTGCTGCGCAACGTCGAACTCTACGATCTGGCATTGCAGGGTCTGATCGCGGCCACCTCGTACAAGGACTTGACGTCGGTGCCTGCGGACATCCGGCACCTGGTGCAGTTTGATCAATCCAACGCGGCGCCCTTCAAAGGCGAAGTACTGCTACTGGATGCCAATGGTGCGGTGATTGCCGACTCCTCTACCCTGCATCCGACACGGCGCAACTTTGCTGATCGCGACTACTTCCTGGTGCAGCAACAGAACCCCGACGCCGGGCTGTTTATCAGCCGCCCGTTCAAGATCCACTGCGACTGCGAGCAAGTGTGGCGTATCGCATTCAGCCGCCGCGTATCCGGGCCCAATGGCGAATTTGCCGGGGTGGCGGTGGCGACCATGCGCCTGGCGTATTTCGATCAATTGTTCAATCGCCTCGCCATCGGCAGTGGCAGCTCCGTGAATCTGCTGAGCAGCCGCGGCATTCTCCTGGCCCAGCAGCCGTTGCTGGAACGCGACATGATCGACAAAGACCTGAGTGATCGCCCCAACTTCAAGCGCATGCTGCGCGAAGGCGAAGGCAGCTTCCAGGCAGTCTCTACCCTCACCGGGATAGAGCGCCTATATACATTCACCAACGTGGGCGACCTGCCGCTGATCGTGGTGGTGGCCCTGTCCAGCGAGGATGTGTTCGCCCCCTGGAAACGTGCCGCGTTGCTGACCAGTGGTGCCACCGGTGTACTGTGCATCGGTTTGTTATGGCTGACCTGGATGCTGCGTCGCGAACTGCGCCGCCGCTATCGCGCCGAACAAGTGCTGTCGGAGTTGGCCGCCACCGACGCCCTGACCGGCCTGGCCAACCGCCGTGTGCTCGACCAACGCCTGCAACTGGAATGGGACCGCGCACAACGCTCGACCGAGCCGCTGACGCTGCTGATGATCGATGTCGATCACTTCAAGGCATTCAACGACCGCCACGGCCATCACGGTGGCGACGAGGCACTGCGCACGGTTGCCCAGGTAATCAGCGACAACATCCGGCGCCCGGCAGACCTGGCCGCGCGCTACGGTGGAGAAGAGTTTGCGGTGGTGCTGCCGCACACCGACGTCAAAGGCGCCTGGGTGATCGCCGAACATATCCGCAGCAGTGTCGAACACTTGCCACTGGTGCCCGGCGCCGAGCAGCCGATTACCGTGAGCATCGGCATGAGCACCTGGGACAAACACAGCCACATGTCCCTGGAGACGTTATTGCTCAGTGCGGATCAGGCGTTGTATGAGGCCAAGTACTCGGGCCGTAACCGGATAGCAATGAGCGAATAAAAAAAAAGGCCACCCGAAGGTGGCCTTTCAAAACTAAAGAAAGAGAGTTGTTACTTACACCGCCGCAACGGGACGCATGTAAGAGATCGGTGCGGTGCTGGCATCTTCGAAGGTCACGACTTCCCAAGCGTCTGTCTGCTCAATCAACTTGCGCAGCAGCTGGTTGTTAAGGGCGTGGCCCGACTTGAAGCCTTTGAACTCACCTATCAGGCTGTTGCCCAGCAGGTAGAGGTCACCGATTGCATCGAGGATCTTGTGCTTCACGAATTCGTCTTCATAGCGAAGGCCGTCTTCGTTCAGTACACCATCCGCGTCGACCACAATGGCGTTTTCAACGCTACCGCCGAGTGCGAGGTTGTGCTTGCGCAGGTACTCGATGTCACTCATGAAACCAAAGGTACGCGCGCGGCTGACTTCTTTTACGAACGAAGTACTGGAAAAATCCACGCTTGCACTTTGGGTGCGGTCACGGAATACCGGGTGATCGAAATCGATCTCAAAGCTCACTTTAAAGCCTTCGAACGGGACGAAGGTGGCGCGCTTGTCGCCGTCTTCTACTGTCACTTCCCGCAGAATACGAATGAACTTCTTGGCTGCGTCCTGTTCTTCCAGGCCGGCAGATTGAATCAAGAATACGAAGGGTCCAGCGCTGCCATCCATGATCGGGACTTCGGACGCGGAGAGCTCGACGTAGGCGTTATCGATGCCCAGGCCAGCCATGGCCGAGAGCAAGTGCTCCACCGTATCCACTTTGACGTCACCATTGACCAATGTGGTCGACATAGTGGTTTCGCCAACGTTTTCCGCGCGAGCAGGAATCTGCACCACAGGGTCCAGGTCGGCACGAACAAACACGATGCCGGTGTCGACAGGTGCAGGTTTGAGGGTCAGGTATACCTTCTCCCCGGAGTGCAGACCTACACCTGTTGCACGGATAATATTCTTCAGGGTGCGTTGTTTAATCATGGATTGGACCGCTTCAGCGCAAATTGCGAACTGGTATCAACAAAGGCTGGCGATAATACCAGACCAGACCTTTGCTGAACACCAATCACCTTCATAGCCCTGATACATTCCATTAATCGGCCTGACGACGCAAGAATGCCGGGATGTCCAGGTAGTCCAGATCATCTTGCGGATTCAGGCTACGGGACGCCGCAGCACCGGCCTGGGCCTGGTTGCGCATCACGGTCGGACGGTCCAGATCACGGTAGTTCACCGACGGCTGTTCCTGACGCACGGGCGCTGGAGCCGCAGCTGGCTGGCTGGCCTGGCTGTTGTGCAAGGTGTTGTCGATGACCTTCACAGGCTTCTCGATTTTTGCACCCAGGCCGGTAGCAACCACGGTCACGTGCAGCTCATCACGCATGTCCGGATCGATAACGGTGCCGACCTTGACCATGGCGTGCTCGGAAGCGAAGGCTTCGATGATGCTACCCACGTCGGAGTATTCGCCCAGGGACAGGTCAGGACCTGCGGTGATGTTCACCAGGATGCCGCGCGCGCCTTGCAGGTTCACGTCTTCCAGCAACGGGTTGCGGATGGCCGCTTCAGTGGCTTCGCGTGCACGGTTCGGACCGCTGGCGCAGCCAGTGCCCATCATCGCCATGCCCATTTCGCTCATCACGGTACGCACGTCGGCAAAGTCGACGTTGATCATGCCTGGGCGCTTGATGATGTCGGAGATACCGCGAACGGCACCGGCCAATACATCGTCAGCCTTGGCGAAAGCCGACAGCAGGCTGGCGTCTTTACCCAGGATAGTCAGCAGCTTCTCGTTGGGAATGGTGATCAACGAGTCGACGCTTTCAGACAGCAGACGGATACCTTCGTCGGCGATCTGCATGCGCTTGCGGCCTTCGAACGGGAACGGACGGGTCACCACAGCGACGGTCAGAATGCCCATTTCCTTGGCCACTTCGGCAATGATCGGCGCAGCACCGGTACCGGTACCGCCGCCCATGCCGGTGGTGATGAACACCATGTTGGTGCCTTGCAGCACTTCGGCAATACGCTCGCGGTCTTCCAGAGCGGCTTGACGGCCGACTTCCGGGTTGGCGCCGGCGCCGAGGCCCTTGGTCACGGCTGTGCCCAATTGCAGGATGGTCCGCGCACCGATACTTTTCAGCGCTTGGGCATCAGTGTTGGCGCAAATGAACTCAACGCCTTCAATGTTGCTCTTGACCATATGGTTGACAGCGTTGCCGCCGCCACCGCCGACACCGATCACTTTGATGACCGGGCTTGCGGGGATGTTGTCTACGAGTTCGAACATGTTCCCTCTCCTTTCATTTTCTCTAGTTTTTTCGCCTACTGCTTGGAACGGTGTTGCGGTGTTGCGGTAAATCGTTAGAAGTTGCCTTGCACCCAGCTTTTGATCCGGTCCAGCAACGGCGCTTTCTCATCGTCGTCGCTGCGGTAGCTGTCACGAATGCTCGGGCCCGACAGGGAAATGCCGTCGGTCTGCTTTTGCAGCCCGTACAACAGCAAGCCCACGCCAGTGGAATAAATCGGGTTGCGCACCACGTCGCCCAGGCCCTTCACGCCATGAGGCACGCCCAGGCGCACCGGCATGTGGAAGATTTCCTCGGCCAGTTCGACCGCGCCTTCCATTTTCGAAGTACCACCGGTCAGCACGATGCCGGCCGGGATCAGATCTTCGTAGCCACTGCGGCGCAGTTCCGCCTGGATCAGGGTGAACAGTTCGTCGTAGCGTGGCTCGACCACTTCGGCCAGGGCCTGGCGCGACAGTTCGCGCGGTGGGCGGTCGCCGACACTTGGAACCTTGATGGTTTCACCGGCACCGGCCAGCTTGGCCAGGGCACAGGCGTAGCGAATCTTGATTTCTTCGGCGTACTGGGTCGGTGTCCGCAACGCCATGGCGATGTCGTTGGTCACCTGGTCGCCCGCAATCGGGATCACGGCGGTGTGACGGATCGCGCCTTCGGTGAAGATCGCGATGTCGGTGGTGCCGCCACCGATGTCCACCAGGCACACGCCCAGTTCTTTTTCGTCGTCGGTCAGTACCGAGTAGGCCGAAGCCAGTTGCTCGAGAATGATGTCGTCGATTTCCAGGCCGCAGCGGCGCACGCATTTTTCAATGTTCTGAGCGGCGTTGACGGCGCAGGTCACCACGTGGACCTTGGCCTCCAGACGTACGCCCGACATGCCCAGGGGCTCGCGAACACCTTCCTGGTTGTCGATCACATAGTCCTGCGGCAGGGTGTGCAGGACGCGCTGGTCAGCCGGGATGGCCACGGCCTGGGCGGCGTCGAGGACGCGCTCGAGGTCGGCCGAACTGACTTCGCGGTCGCGGATCGCCACGATGCCGTGGGAGTTCAAGCTGCGGATGTGGTTACCGGCAACGCCGACGAACGCCGAGTGAATCCGGCAACCGGCCATCAGCTGCGCTTCTTCGATGGCGCGCTGGATCGATTGCACGGTGGACTCGATGTTGACCACCACGCCCTTCTTGAGGCCCCGGGACGGATGCGTGCCAATACCGACGATTTCGATCGTGCCGTCTTCCCCGACCTCGCCCACCAGCGCCACCACCTTGGAGGTGCCGATATCGAGACCGACGATCATTTTGCCGCTTTGCACGTTTGCCATGGGTCCTGCCTCTTCTTAATTCTTCGCGACAGCGGGTTGTGCTGCCGTGGGCGCAGCCGGTGTACGCCAGCCGACGGCCAGGCCGTTGGCGTAACGCAGGTCGACGCTCGCAATGTTCGTAATCTGTTCTTTCAAGGTTTTGTCATAGATGGCAATAAAGCGGCGCATCTTCTCCACCAAGCGGTCGCGTCCCAGCAACAACTCGATGCCCGGGCCGGAACTGCCTGCCCCGGTCGTCAAAAACCAGCTGCCCCGCTCACGCAATTCCAGGCGTGCAATGGAGAAGCCCAGCGGCCGCAGCATCTGGCTCAACGCCTGGTACTGCTGCATCACTTGCTGTTGCGCCCGCTGCGGCCCGAACAGCTGCGGCAGGTGCTCATAGTTGGCCACTTCACGAGGCGCAAACGCCTGCCCCTGGTTGTTCAGCAACGCGCCATCACCCCAACGGGCCACGGGCAGTTGCTCTTCCAGGCGGATCGTCACCTGGTCCGGCCATACACGGCGGACTTCGGCGTGGGCGATCCACGGCATCTGTTCCAGCTCCGAGCGCATACCGGCCAGGTCGATGGTGAAGAAGCTCGCCGCCAGGTACGGGCCGATGCGCTGCTGCACCGCCTGCTGGCTGATGTAGCTCAAGTCGCCCTGCACACTGACCTTGGTAATCGGTCGGTCGGCATACGGCAGCAGACGCTGGGCGCCCTCGTAGGTGCCGAAACCCAACGCCACCAGCAACACCGGCCAGAACAGCGCCTTGAGGAAGCCAAAGTTGGCCTTGGGCAAGCGCACCGACATCGGCTCTTTAGCCACCATTCGGCTGGCACCCCGTGGCACCGGCTTGCGGCTCGGTACGGGTGGGGGCTGATGACGAAGCGATGCGCCGTTCATGTTCTTAGCCTCTTGACTCAACGCTTGCGGCCAGGATCGCCAGCACCAGCTGCTGGAAATCCAGACCGGCGGCACGGGCGGCCATAGGTACCAGGCTGTGATCGGTCATGCCGGGAGCAGTGTTGACTTCCAGGAACCAGAAATTCCCTTGCTCATCCTGCATCACGTCTGCCCGCGCCCAACCGGCGATACCCAGTGCCTCACAGGCTTTCGCCGTGAGGTCCATCAATTGCTGTTCCTTGGTTGAATCGAGGCCACATGGAATCCGGTACTGGGTATCGGAAGCCAGGTACTTGGCGTCGTAGTCATAAAAGGTGTGGGGCGTACCCAATGCGATAGGCGGCAATACCTGGCCACGCAGGGTGGCGATGGTGTACTCGGGACCTTGGATCCACTGTTCCACCAACACTTGCGAATCGTAGGTACTTGCCGCTTTCCATGCGTCGATCAATTCGGCGGCCGAGTTCACTTTGGCCATGCCGATACTGGAGCCTTCATGGGCAGGTTTGACGATCAAAGGCAGACCCAGTTCCTTGGCCGCGGAAATACAATCGTCTTCGCTGCACAGAACACTGTGACGCGGGGTTGGAATCCCCAGGCTGTGCCACACCTGCTTGGTGCGCAACTTGTCCATGGCCAAGGCGGAAGCGAGGATGCCGCTGCCGGTGTAAGGGATGCCCGCGCACTCCAACAGCCCCTGCATGCTGCCGTCTTCACCGCCACGGCCGTGGAGAATGATGAAGGCGCGGTCGATCTTCTCGGCCTGCAGGCGGGCGAGGAAATCATCGCCCACGTCGATACCGAAGGCATTCACACCGGCGCTTTGCAAGGCTTCGAGCACGGCGTTGCCGGATTTGAGCGACACTTCGCGCTCGGCGCTTTTGCCGCCGAACAGCACCGCTACACGGCCGAAGTCGGCCGGGGTAATTCTGGAAAACAGGGAGCCGTAGTCAGTGGTCATTTCGACTTCCCCTTTTCGGCAGCGGCGAAAAGCGGGCTCGCCAGCAATTTAGGGGCAAGGCCACCGATGTCGCCGGCGCCCTGGCACAGCAGGATATCGCCGGCACGCAACAGCGGCTTGACGAGCGGCGCCAGATCCACGCCGCGCTCGATGTAGATAGGGTCCAACTGGCCACGCTGGCGGATGCTGTTGCACAACTTGCGGCTGTCGGCGCCCGGAATCGGTTCTTCACCGGCCGGGTAGACTTCCATCAACAGCAGCACGTTGGCATCGGCCAATACATTGACGAAATCGTCATACAGGTCGCGGGTGCGGCTGTAGCGATGCGGCTGGTAGACCATCACCAGGCGGCGCTCCGGCCAACCGCCGCGCACGGCCTTGATCACCGCCGCGACTTCAGTCGGGTGGTGGCCGTAGTCGTCCACCAGCATCACGTCGCCACCGTCTACCGGCAACTGGCCGTAGACCTGGAAGCGGCGGCCCACACCGGCAAAGCGCGACAAGCCTTCGACAATGGCTTCATCACTGACACCCTCGTCGGTGGCAATGCAGATGGTCGCCAGGGAGTTGAGCACGTTGTGGTTGCCCGGCATGTTGACCGAGACATCCAGCGGCTCACGGTCAGGACGCAGCACGGTGAAGAAGGTTTGCATGCCTTCCTGGCGCACATTGATTGCGCGCACATCCGCGTCTTCGCTGAAGCCGTAGGTCACGGTCGGGCGCTTGACCAGCGGCAGGATTTCACGCACGACCGGATCGTCCAGGCACACCACGGCCAAACCGTAGAACGGCAGGTTGTGCAGGAACTCGACGAAGGTTTTCTTCAACTTGTTGAAGTCGCCGTCGTAGGTCGCCATGTGGTCCGCGTCGATGTTGGTCACCACCGCCACCAACGGTTGCAGGTGCAGGAAGCTGGCATCACTTTCGTCGGCTTCGGCGATCAGGTAGCGGCTGGTGCCGAGCTGTGCATTGGTGCCGGCTGCATTCAGGCGGCCACCAATCACGAACGTCGGGTCCAGGCCACCGGCGGCGAATACCGAGGCGATCAGGCTGGTGGTGGTGGTTTTGCCGTGAGTACCGGCGACGGCGATGCCATGGCGATAGCGCATCAGCTCGGCCAGCATCTCGGCGCGTGGTACCACCGGAATACGCCGTTCAAGGGCGGTGGCCACTTCCGGGTTGGAGGTGTTCACGGCACTTGAAACCACCAGTACATCAGCCTCGGCGGCGTTCTCGGCGCGATGGCCGATAAAGATCTGTGCGCCGAAGGACTTCAGGCGATCGGTCACCGGCGACTCTTTCAAGTCCGAACCGGAGACCTGGTAACCCAGGTTCAGCAACACTTCGGCAATACCGCACATGCCCACGCCGCCGATCCCGACGAAGTGGATACGACGGATGCGGCGCATCTCCGGTTGTGGCATGGCTTTCTGATTCTCAACCATGGGCCACCTCCAGGCAGATATCCACCACGGTGCGGGTAGCGTCGGGTTTGGCCAGGCGGCTTGCGGTGCTCGCCATGTTGCTGAGTCGTTCCGGTTGCATCAAAACCTCGGTCAGGCGTGCGGCCAAATCGGCGGCGCCAGTCGTTCTTTGCGGCAGCAGGAAGGCAGCGCCCTCCCCGGCCAAATATTCGGCGTTGCGGGTCTGGTGATCGTCGATGGCATGGGGCAAAGGCACCAGCAACGATGGCAGACCGGCGGCGGCCAGTTCACTGACGGTCAGCGCACCAGCGCGACAGACCACCAGGTCGGCCCAGCCATAGGCATGGGCCATGTCTTTGATGAAGGGCTGTACGTTCGCCTCTACACCCGCCTCGCGATAGCGCGTGGCGGTGACTTCACCATGATCCTTGCCGGCCTGATGGAAGATCTCCGGGCGCAGCTCCACCGGGAGTTGCGCCACCGCTTCCGGCAGCAGCTTGTTCAGCGGCTCGGAGCCCAGGCTTCCGCCCAGGATCAGCAGGTGAGCCTTGCGCCCGACTAGGGCCTGGCGCGCGATATCCATAAACAGTTCGGTGCGTACCGGGTTGCCGGTGGTACGCAGTTTGTCCGAGACACCAAAGGTCTGCGGGAAAGCCTCGCACACCCGCGCAGCCAACGGCGCCAGCATGCGGTTGGCGGTGCCGGCGACGGCGTTCTGCTCGTGCACGATCACCGGCACACCCGCGAGCCTGGCGGCAACACCGCCAGGGCCGGTGACGTAACCACCAAAACCGAGCACACAGACCGGCTTCAGTTCGCGGATGATCTTGCGCGCCTGGAACACCGCCTTGAGCAGCACAAACGGCGCCTTGAGCAGGGACAGCTTGCTTTTGCCACGCAGGCCGGTGACGTTGATCAGATGCAACGGCAGGCCGGCATTCGGCACCAGGTCGTTCTCGATGCCACGCGGCGTACCCAGCCAGTGCACGGTGTAGCCACGGCTCTGGAATTCACGGGCGCAAGCCAGGGCCGGGAACACATGGCCCCCGGTACCGCCCGCCATGATCAGCACGTTAGCGCCCATGAGACGGCTCCTCGGCGAAGTCGCTTTCGCTGAACTCCATCTCTTCGCTGCCCAGGTGGGTTCGACTCTCCCACTCGATGCGCAGCAGCAAGCCCAGGCACACGCAGCAGATCACCAACGAACTGCCGCCGTAACTGAGGAACGGCAAGGTCAGACCCTTGGTCGGCAGCAGGCCGACGTTCACCCCGATGTTGATCAGGAACTGGCCGATCCACAGGAACGACAAGCCGTACGCCACATAGGCGGCGAAAAACTGTTTGGCCTTCTCGGCCCACAAGCCGATGTACATGCCGCGTACGCACACAAACAGGAACAACGCGACGGTGCACAGCGAACCCACCACGCCCAGCTCTTCGGCGAGCACCGAGAATACGAAGTCGGTATGCGCTTCCGGCAGGTAGAACTGCTTCTGCACACTGTTACCCAGGCCCACGCCCAGCCACTCGCCGCGACCGAAGGCGATCAGCGCCTGGGTCAACTGGTAGCCGGAACCGAACTGGTCGGACCAGGGGTCGGTAAAGGTAATCAGACGCGCCATACGATAGGGTTGCGCCTGGACCAGAATCGTCACCGCCGCAACCGCCAGCACCACCATCAAGGTGAAGCGGAACAGGCCCACGCCGCCCAGGAACAACATCGCCGCCGCCGCGCCCATCATCACCACGGTTGCGCCGAAGTCGGGTTCCATCAGCAACAGGCCGGCCATCGGCAGCAGCACGATGAACGGCTTGAAGAAGCCCATCCAGCTTTCGCGCACTTCTTTCTGTCGACGTACCAGGTAGCCGGCGAGGTAGATCACCACGAACACCTTGGCGATTTCCGACGGCTGCACGTTGAACGCACCGAAGCCGATCCAGCGCATCGAACCGTTCACCTCGCGACCGATGCCGGGCAGGATCACCATGACCAGCAGGCCGAACGCGCCAATCAGCATCATCCAACCCAGGCGCTGCCAGGTGGCGATGGGGATCATCATGGTGACAACGCCGGCCCCGAGGCCGATCACCAGGTACACCAGGTGACGGATCATCATGTACAGGGTGTTGCCCGACTGCACAGCGGCAACTTCGGAGGATGCCGAAGTGATCATCACCAGGCCCAGGCCCAGCAGCGCGAGGCAGCCGGCGAGCATTGGGAAGTCGAGGTCGATACCACGCCCGGTGATGATCGGCGACGGGTACGGCTTGATGATGTTTCTGAAATTGATGCTCATGCCAAGGCCTCCACGCCGCGGGCAAACAACTGGCCGCGCTCTTCGTAGTTCTTGAACATGTCGAAACTGGCACAGGCCGGCGACAGCAACACCGCGTCGCCCGGCTGGGCCAGGGCCCTGCATTGCGCAATGGCGTCGTCCAGGGACGTCACGCGAACCTGCGGCACGGTGTCACCAATGGCGGCACCGATCAGGTCCGAATCACGGCCCATCAACACCACGGCGCGGCAATGTGCGGCGACCGGCTCTTTGAGGTCCTTGAAGTCGGCGCCCTTGCCATCACCGCCGGCAATCAGCACCAGCTTGCCTTCGATATCGGCGCCGAGGCCTTCGATGGCCGCCAGCGCCGCACCGACGTTGGTCGCTTTGGAATCGTTGTAGTAACTGACGCCATCCAGGTCGCGAACCCACTGGCAGCGATGCTCAAGACCACCGAATGTGCGCAGGCTCGACAACATGGCATCGAACGGCAGGCCAACGGCATGACCGAGCGCCAGTGCCGCCAGGGCGTTGGACTGGTTATGCGCACCGCGGATTTTCAGCTCGCGCACCGGCATCAGGTTCTGGAATTCGAAGGCCAGGTATTTCTCGCCGTTTTCTTCACGGATACCGAAGGCCTTGAAGTCGGGTTTGCCCAGACCGAAGGTCCAGCACGGCAGGCCCTCGCCCATCAGCGGACGGCTCAAGGCATCCTGACGGTTGACCACTACCTGCCTGGCACCGCGGAAGATCCGGTGTTTGGCCAGGTGATACGCCGGCAGGCCGCTGTAGCGGTCCATGTGGTCTTCGCTGACGTTCAGCACGGTGGCGACTTCGGCGCCCAGGTCGTGGGTGGTTTCCAGCTGGAAGCTCGACAGCTCCATCACGTACAGCTCGACGTCGTCGCTGAGCAAGTCCAGGGCCGGCACGCCGAGGTTGCCGCCCACGGCCACACGCTTGCCGGCCGCTACGGCCATCTCCCCGACCAGGGTAGTCACGGTGCTTTTTGCATTGGAGCCGCTGATGGCCACGATCGGCGCCTTCGCGTGCCGCGCAAACAGGTCAATATCGCCCGACAGCTTCACGCCACGCGCCGCTGCTGCTTGCAGGGCCGGTGTCGCCAGCGCCAGGCCGGGGCTCACGTAGAGCTCGTCGGCGTGGCACAGAAACTCGACATCCAGCTCGCCACAACGCACTTCCACGTGCGGATAGTCACGGCGCAGCGTGACCAGCTCCGGTGGATTTTCCCGCGTGTCGGCCACGGCGAACGCCACGCCCCGGCTCGCCAGGAAGCGAACCAGGGACATGCCGCTCTTGCCGAGGCCGACAACGATGCGGAAGTGGTCTGAAGCGATCAGGGACACTCGTTTCTACCTCAGTTTCAGGGTGGCAAGGCCGATCAGCACGAGAATCACGGTGATGATCCAGAAACGGACAATCACGCGTGGCTCGGGCCAGCCCTTGAGTTCAAAGTGGTGGTGAATCGGCGCCATGCGGAACACACGACGCCCGGTCAATTTGAAGGAAGCCACCTGGATGACCACCGACAGGGTTTCCATCACGAACACACCACCCATGATGAACAGCACGATTTCCTGGCGAACGATCACCGCGATGGTACCCAGGGCCGCGCCCAGCGCGAGTGCGCCGACGTCACCCATGAAGACTTGGGCTGGGTAGGTGTTGAACCACAGGAACCCCAGGCCGGCACCGATCAGTGCGCCGCAGAACACGATCAGCTCACCCGCACCCGGTACGTAGGGAATCAGCAGGTATTCAGCGAATTTCACGTTACCCGACAGGTAGCAGAAGATGCCGAGCGCGCCGCCCACCATCACCGTCGGCATGATCGCCAGGCCATCAAGGCCGTCGGTCAGGTTCACCGCATTGCTGGAGCCGACAATCACGAAGTAGGTCAGCACCACGAAACCAACGCCGAGGGGAATACTGGCGTCCTTGAGCATCGGGATGATCAGAGTGGTTTCGACCGCGCTTGGCGCAGTGGTGTAGAGGAAAATCGCAGCGGCAAGACCGAACACCGATTGCCAGAAATACTTCCACCGGCTTGGCAGCCCCTTGGAGTTTTTCTCGATCACTTTGCGGTAGTCGTCCACCCAGCCGATGGCGCCGAACAACAGGGTCACCAGCAACACCACCCACACATAGCGGTTGTGCAGGTCGGCCCACAACAAGGTGCTGATACCGATGGACGACAGGATCAACGCACCGCCCATGGTCGGGGTGCCGGACTTGGACAGGTGCGACTGCGGACCGTCATTGCGAACCGATTGACCAATTTGCAGGTTCTGCAGGGTACGGATCATCCATGGCCCCAGGAACAGCGACAGAGACAGCGCGGTCAGCACACCCAGAATCCCGCGCAGGGTCAGGTACTGAAAGACCGCGAAGCCTTTGTAGAACTGTTGCAGATACTCAGCCAGCAGCAGCAGCATTAATGTTTCTCCGTACTTGAGCCACACAAGGCCGCGACGACGTTTTCCATCACCGCGCTGCGCGATCCCTTGATCAAAATAGTGGTGTGTTTGTCTTGTTCAGCCGCCGTCAGCGCCTGGATCAATTCGGTCTGGGTCGCGAAATGCCGCGCACCGGCGCCAAAGGCGTTGACGGCGTACGCCATGTTCGCGCCGACGGCGTAAAGCGCATCGACTTTGCCGGCGGCATACGCGCCGACTTCGCGGTGGCCTTGTTCAGCCCAGTCGCCCAATTCGCCGATATCGCCCAACACCAGCACCTTGCGCCCGTCGAAGCCCTTGAGCAGATCCACGGCGGCATTGATGGAGGATGGATTGGCGTTGTAAGTGTCATCAATGACGCGCATACCGTTGCTTGCCAACTGCGCCACGGTGCGCCCCTTGACCGGCTGCACGGCGCCCAGGCCGGTCGCGATACCGAACAACGACACACCCAGGGCGTACGCAGCGGCGGCGGCGGCCAAGGCATTGGCGACGTTATGGTTGCCGAGCAGATTCAGTTGCACCCGCTCACTGCCCTGCGGGGTGTGCAGGGTGAACGACGGGCAGCCACGGGCGTCGACAGAGATATCGGAGGCGTGAAAATCAGCGGCGGCATTGAGTACGGCAAAAGTCAGCACCTTGCGACCGGCAGCGCGTACACGCCAGGTCTCGAAAGCCTTGTCGTCGAGATTCAAAACCGCAGTACCGGATGCGTCGAGGCCCTCAAGGATTTCACCCTTGGCCTCGACGATCTTCTGCGGGCCGCCGAACTCGCCGACGTGGGCGGTCCCGGCGTTGCTGATGATCGCCACGTGAGGCTTGGTCAGCGCCACGGTATAGGCGATTTCGCCGATGCGCGAAGCGCCCAGTTCGATCACGGCCGCCGTGTGTTCCGGGGCCAGTTCGAGCAGGGTCAGCGGAGCGCCGAAATCATTGTTCAGGTTGCCACGGGTAGCAAGCACCGGCCCCCGCGTGCGCAACACACCGGCAAGCAGCTCCTTGACCGTGGTCTTGCCGCTGGAGCCGGTGATGGCCGCGACAGGCTTGTCAAAGGCGGCGCGGTTCAGCGCACCCAGTTGACCGAGGGCCAGGCGGGTATCGGCGACCAGCAACTGCGGCAAGGCGCAGTCCGCAACTTCACGTTGCACCAGAGCACCTACTGCACCTTTGGCGGCAACGTCGTTCAGGTAATCATGCCCGTCAAAGCGCGGGCCGGCCAAAGCCACAAACAGCTGGCCCGGCTTGATATTACGGCTGTCGATACTGACGCCGTCGAAGCTGCAGTCGCTCGACAATACGCGGGCCGAAAGGGCCTGGGCCAGTTCGCTGAACTTCATCGCCTTAAGCATGGGCAACCTCCCAGGCGGTCAAGGCATGATCGGCCTCGACCAGATCGGAGAAGGCATGGCGTTCGCCGTTGATTTCCTGGTAGTCCTCATGGCCTTTACCGGCCAGCACCACCACGTCGTCAGCGCCGGCGCTGGCGATCAACTGGGCAATGGCTGCACCACGACCGGCAACGAACGTGGCCTTGGAAGCGTCTTTGAAGCCAGCACGGATGTCATCGAAAATCTGGCTCGGGTTTTCGCTGCGCGGGTTGTCGTCGGTCACGAGCACGCCGTCGGCCAGGCGCTCGACAATCTCGGCCATCAACGGACGCTTGCCCCGATCACGGTCACCACCGCAGCCGAACAGGCAGAGCAATTTGCCCTTGGCGTGTGGGCGCAGGGCCACCAGGACTTTTTCGAGGGCGTCCGGCGTGTGGGCATAATCGACCACCACCAACGGCTGCGAACCGCCACCCAGGCGCTGCATGCGGCCGACCGGACCTTCCAGCTTCGGCAGGACTTTCAGGATTTCGTCGAGGGCGTAATCCAGGCCGAGCAACGCGCCGATGGCGGCGAGGACGTTACTCAGGTTGAAACGCCCCAACAGACTGCTGCGCAAATGGTGCTCGCCTTGTGGCGTCACCAGCGTGGCGAGCACGCCTTCATCATTGAACTGGGCTTCGCGGCAATACAGGTACGCACTGGCGTCTTCCAGGCTGTAGCTGATCAGGCGCGACTCACCCTCTTGGGCCGCCAGCTGACGACCGAACTCGTCATCCAGGTTCACTACGCGGCACTTCAAGTCATTCCAGGCAAACAGCTTGGCCTTTTCAGCAGCGTAGGCCTCCATGGTGCCGTGGTAGTCCAAGTGATCGCGCGACAGGTTGGTCATCACCGCCACATCAAAGGCCAGCGCAGCAACGCGCCCCTGGTGCAGGCCATGGGAGGACACTTCCATGGCGACCGCCTTGGCGCCGGCCTTTTTCAGGTCGGCCAAGGTGGCTTGCACGGCAATCGGGTTCGGCGTGGTGTGCAGGCCGCTTTGCAGCGCGCCATAAAAACCGGTGCCCAGCGTGCCGACAATGCCGCAGTGCTGGCCCAGCAGGTCAAGCGCTTGTGCGACCAGTTGGGTCACGCTGGTCTTGCCGTTGGTACCGGTTACGCCCACCAGGTTCAGCTGGCGACTCGGGTCGCCATAGAAACGCCCGGCGATATCGGACAATTGCGCCGCCAAGCCCTTGACCGGAATCAACGGGACATCGGTGATCGGCAACACGGTGGCGCCTTCCACTTCATAAGCCACGGCCGCAGCGCCGCGCTGCAGCGCATCGGCGATATGCTCGCGACCATCGAACTTGCCGCCAGGCACCGCCAGGAACAGGTCCCCGGCGCGCACGCTACGGCTGTCCAGGCTCAGCTCGCGAATCAACAGGTCGTGACCGGCGTGGGCGAAAATCTTGTTCAGGCTAAGAGACATCAGCCGCGCCCTCCATTGGCTTTTGCAGCGGCAGCCGGAGGTCCGGCATTCGCTTGTTGGGTCGGCGGCAGATTGTCCGGCGTGATGTTCATCAGACGCAGGGTGCCGGACATGACTTTGCTGAACACCGGCGCCGATACCAGGCCACCGAAGTAGCCGGCTTTACTCGGTTCATCAATCACTACGACGATGGCGTAGCGCGGATCACTCATCGGACCGAAGCCGGCGAACAGTGAGCGGTAGGAGTTTTCGGCATAGCCCTTGGTACCCACCGACGTTTTACGCGCCGTACCGGACTTGCCTGCCACGTGATAGGCCGGCACCTGGGCGCGGAATACGCCACGCGGGGCTTCGATCACTTGTTGCAGCATGCCTTGCATGGTCTTGGCGACTTTTTCCGGGATGACCTGGGTGGCTTTCGGCGCTTCGTCGACATGGATCAGGCTCAACGGAACCATGCGACCGTTATTGGCCAATACCGAGAAAGCGTGCGCCAGCTGGATCGCCGTTACCGACAGGCCGTAGCCATAGGACAGTGTGGCGGTCTCGGCTTTTTTCCAGTCGCGGTAGTTCGGCAGGTTGCCCACGCGCTCGCCCGGGAAATCCAGACCGGTGGGTTGGCCCAAGCCGATCTTCTGGGCCAGGTGGTAGATGGTTTCGCCGCCGATATCGAAGGCGACCTTACTCATGCCCACGTTACTGGAGTTGATCAGAATACCGGTCAAATCCAGCACCGGACCTTCGGTACGGGACACGTCACGAATGGTGTATTTGCCCAACTGCAAGGTGCCTGGGTAAACCTCGACTTTGTCGCTCGGCTTCCAGCGCCCGGTTTCGAGGGCGGCACTCATGGAGATGGCTTTCATGGTCGAACCCGGCTCGAACACGTCGATCATGGCGCGGTTACGCATCATCGCCGGTTGCAGGTTGCGACGGTTGTTCGGGTTGTAGGTCGGCTGGTTGACCATTGCGAGGATTTCGCCGGTCTTCACGTCCATGATAACCAGGCTACCGGCCTTGGCGCCGTTCTCTATGATCGCGTTACGCAGTTCACGGTTGGCCAGGTATTGCAGACGCAGGTCAATCGACAACGCCAAGGGCTTGCCAGCCTTGGCGTTCTTGGTGACCTGGACATCCTTGATCAGCCTGCCGCGCCGGTCCTTGATGACCTGTCGCTTGCCGGGAACCCCGGCCAGCCATTCATCGTAGGCCAGCTCGACACCTTCGCGACCGTGGTCGTCGATATCGGTGAAGCCGACCATATGCGCGGTGGTTTCACCGGCTGGGTAGAAACGACGAAACTCCTCGATGCCGTAGACACCGGGGACTTTAAGGTCGAGCACTTGCTGGCCCTGCTCAGGGGTGAGCCCGCGCACCAGGTAGATGAATTCTTTATTGGCCTGGGCTTCCAGACGCTCAGCCAGGGCTTTCGGATCCTGGCCCAGGGCGGCTGCGAGTTCCGGCCATTTTTCCTTGGCGGTCTGCAGTTCCTTGGCGTTGGCCCACAGGGTCGTCACCGGGGTACTGACGGCCAGAGGCTCGCCGTTGCGGTCGGTGATCAGGCCACGGTGCGCCGGGATCGGGATATGACGCAGGCTACGGGCATCGCCCTGACCAATCAGGAAGTCACGGTCGACGACCTGCAGGTCGATGATGCGCCAGGCGATTGCGCCCACCATCAGCGCCAGCAAGCCGAGCACCACGCGGAAGCGCCATGGGTAGAGTGCGCCTTCGAGCTTCATCATGGCGCCACCATGCGGACTTCGGCCGCGCCCGGAATGTGCATTTTCAGCTGCTCGGTGGCCAGCACCTCGATACGGCTGTGGGCTGTCCAGGTGCTTTGCTCGAGAATCAACCGACCCCACTCCGCCTGAGCCTTGTCGCGCACGCTCAATTCCCCGTACAGGGTATTGAGCAACTGGCGGTTCCAGTGGGCGCTGTAGGACACCGCGATCGCGGACACCAGCACGCCGATAAACAGCAGCAACATAAAGAAGCTACCGCCCGGGAGGGGCTTGGCGAAAAGCTTGCTCACCGTAACTTCTCCGCAACACGCATGACGGCACTACGGGCACGCGGGTTGGCCTTGAGTTCAGCTTCGGAAGCGAACTGCGCTTTGCCATGGATCTTGATTTTCGGCACAAAGGCTTCGAAACGCACCGGCAGGTTGCGCGGCAGGTTATCCGTCTCGCCCTTGACCAGGCGACGCATGAACAGTTTGACGATGCGGTCTTCCAGGGAGTGGAAGCTGATCACCACCAGGCGCCCCCCCACTTCGAGGGCATCCAGCGCGGCTTCAAGGCCGGCTTCCAAGTCACCCAGTTCGTTATTGACGTGAATACGCAGGCCCTGGAACGCACGGGTGGCCGGATTTTTACCTTTTTCCCAAGCAGGGTTGGCAACCTTCAGCACTTCGGCCAGGTCGGCGGTACGTTCGAACGGCTGGATCTCGCGGCGCTCGACCACGGCGCGAGCCATGCGGCCGGCGAAACGTTCTTCACCATATTCCTTGAACACGCGGGCGATTTCTTCCACCGGCGCCGTAGCGATGAACTGCGCGGCACTGACGCCCCGGGTAGGGTCCATGCGCATATCGAGGGGGCCATCGTTCATGAAGCTGAAGCCGCGCTCCGGGTCGTCGAGTTGTGGCGAGGACACGCCCAGATCGAGCAAAACCCCGGCCACCTTGCCTGCCATGCCGCGCTCGGTCACTTCGGCACCCAGCTCGGCAAAGCTACGCTGCACAACGACAAAGCGGCCGTCTTCGGCCGCTAGCGCTTGCCCGGTGGCAATCGCTTGAGGGTCTTTGTCGAATCCGAGGAGTTTGCCGTCAGATCCGAGCTGGCTGAGTATCAAACGGCTATGCCCGCCCCTGCCGAAGGTGCCATCCACATAGCAGCCATCCGCGCGTACGGCGAGAGCCTCAACGGCTTCGTCAAGCAGTACGGTGATGTGGTTAAAGCCGCTATCAATAGTCACAGGATCAAATCACGCAGTTCATCAGGCATGGCGCCCGGTTGTTGAATAGCCGCCAGGTCAGCTGCAGAAACAGCATCCCAGGCATCTTCGTCCCACAATTGGAACTTGTTCAGTTGGCCCACCAGCATTGCGCGCTTGTCGAGCTTGGCGTATTCGCGCAGACGCGGAGGCACCAGGAAACGACCGCTGCCATCCAGTTCGAGGTCGACGGCATTACCAATCAGCAAACGCTGCAGGCGACGGTTTTCTTCACGCAATGAAGGCAGAGCGCGCAACTTGGTTTCAATCAACTCCCACTCATCGAGGGGGTAAACACACAAACAAGGGTCAACAGCATCAATCGTGATGATTAACTGGCCTGAACTTCGCGAAATGAGCTCGTCACGATACCGGCTCGGCATGGCGAGACGGCCTTTTGCATCGAGACTGATAGCGTTGGCTCCGCGAAACACAGTTGCGTTTCTCCAAATTTTAGCGTTTTACGTTCAAAAAACCCACTTTGTGCCACTTTCCGCCACTTGCGCACACTATAGGAATGCGCCCACCACACCGTCAAGGCGCGGATTCAAGGAAAAGCCTTACAGAACGGAGATTTAGGAGCGCAAAAGGAGGAGAAACGAGAGTTTGGCGATGTTTTTGACTCAACAACCGCAAATAGCTCATGGAGCTATGGCTTAAAGTTAAAGTGATTTATTAAGAGTAAGATTTTTTTGGTATTACGAAGATGCATCTGCCAATGATTCGGCAGGGAGGGAGTCTTGCGTTACTACCGGTTTTCTGCCCGAGATCCGGACAGAAGGAAAAAAGGTGGAGAGTCGATCTATAAGCCGGGTTCTGTCTTGAACAGTCATTCGTCTACGATGGCCATCACTGGACATCTTTAGCAACCTACCCGGTCCCAGCGCGGGCCACGCCTTGGGACCCTATTTGGTCTTGCTCCAAGTGGGGTTTACCTAGCCACGAACTGTTGCCAGTCGTGCGGTGCGCTCTTACCGCACCTTTTCACCCTTACCGGCACCGAAGTGCTTAGGCGGTTATTTTCTGTGGCACTTTCCGTAGGCTCACGCCTCCCAGGCATTACCTGGCACTTCGCCCTATGGAGCCCGGACTTTCCTCCCCCCCCTAATTTTCATAGAGGGCAGCGACTGTCCAATCGACTCTCCGCCGCGCAGGTTAACGGCACGACGGCCTCAGGACAAGTAATAAAAGTTCAGAATGGCCATCACGTTCAGACGAAATACAGGTTAAACCCCGGAACTATTCGGCTTTCTGTTTATCCAGCGCGACTTGATACAACACATTCTTACGCAAGCCGGTAATTTCCGCCGCCAGGGCCGCGGCGCGCTTGAGGGGCATTTCCTTGAGCAGTAAGTCCAGGATGCGCATCGCCTCACTGCCGACCGCGTCTTCGTTTTCCGGCGCGGTCCAGCCGGCCACCAACACCACGCACTCGCCACGCTGCTGGTTGCTGTCACCCTCGACAAAGGCACGCAATGCCTCCAGCGGCAGCCCCTTGAGGGTCTCGAAGGTCTTGGTCAGCTCACGGGCCAGCAGCGCCAGGCGCTCACCGCCAAACACCAACTCCATATCTTCCAGGCATTCCAGGATGCGATGCGGAGCCTCATAGAAGATCAAGGTACGCGGTTCTTCCTTCAAGGCTTGAAGGCGCGCACGCCGCCCAACCGCCTTGGCCGGCAAAAAGCCTTCAAAGATAAAACGGTCCGACGGCAAGCCGGCGGCAGATAATGCGGCGATCAGCGCGCACGCACCCGGAACAGGCACTACATTGATACCTGCGGCACGCGCCTGACGTACCAGATGGTAGCCCGGGTCGGAAATCAGCGGTGTACCCGCGTCGGAGATCAGTGCCACGTCGTCCCCCGCCAGCAGACGGGTGATGAAGCGGCTGCCCTCTTCGCGCTCGTTGTGTTCATGGCACGCCGCTAATGGCGTGCTGATACCAAAATGCTGCATCAACCGCTGGGAGTGACGCGTGTCTTCCGCCGCGATCAGCTTGACTTCGCGCAACACCTTCAGCGCCCGGGCACTGATGTCGTCCAGGTTGCCAATCGGCGTCGCCACCACAAAAAGCGAGCCAGCAGTGGAATTCAAAGGACCTGGAGCAGTCAAAACGCACACCTCGATGGTTGGCAAAAGCCATAGTGTAGCGCGTAGGCGCTTCGAAAATACGCCATCACGATGGATGCTTTTTCAGCCATCGACGAGCGATTGCAACATTTGCACGACCTAAATCGACGCTTTCACGCCAGTAACATCGCGCCTGAGCCAGTGCTTGGGTACAATTCCACGCTAATTTGATCGGTATCAGGAACACTTACATGATCGCTTGCCTGCGGCTGCTCTCCGCCCTCTGCCTCGCTGCCCTCCTGGCCGCTTGTGCCAGCTCGCCCTCGTCCAGCCTTGGCGACCTGCCCCGGACCCCGGATGCCAGTATCGAGCAACTGCTCGAACAGGCAACTACCGCCAAGACGCCAGAAAAGGCCGCGCTGCTGCGCCTGAGTGCGGCTGACCTGGCGTTCCACCAGAACAACCCCGGCCGCTCGTCGCAGATTCTTGCGCAGGTGCCGCTGGATGTCCTGAAACCGGCCGCACAAGTATTTGCCAGCACCCTGGCCGCTGAGTTGGCCATGGCACGCAATCAGCCCAAGGCTGCATTGGCAGCGCTCAACCACCCGAGCCTGCAAAGCCTGAAGGATCTGCCGACAGACCAGCAGATCCGTACCGGCACCGTACATGCCCGCGCTTATGAAGCCGATGGCCAGACCCTGGCTGCCGCTCGCGAACGCGTCGCCATGGCCCCGCTGCTCAGCGGCGACGCCGCCAAGAGCAACCACGAAGCGATCTGGACGTTGATTGCCGCGCTGCCAGCCGATCAGTTGCAAGCCAGCGGCAACCCGGTATTGGACGGCTGGATCACATTGGCGCAGGCGGTCAAGGGCGCCGGCACCCTGGAGCAGCAGCAAGCCGCTATCGATACCTGGCGTGCGCAGAACCCGGGGCATCCGGCGGCGGTGCAACTGCCGCTGCCACTGACCAAGCTCAAGGAACTGGCCAGCCAGCCCCTGAACAAGATCGCCCTGCTGTTGCCGCAGGAAGGCCAACTGGCCTCAGTCGGCAAAGCGCTGCGTGAAGGTTTCATGGCCGCGCACTACCAGGCCGAACAGGCCGGGCAGAAGCCGCCGGTGATCGAGTTCTACGACAGCTCGCGCCTGACCTCCCTTGACGACTTCTACGCCAAGGCCCAGGCCGCCGGCGTGCAATTGGTGGTTGGCCCACTGGAAAAGCCGCTGGTCAAACAACTCAGCGCACGTCCGCAATTGCCGATCACCACCCTGGCACTGAACTACAGCGAGGCTGAACACAACCCGGCCCAACTGTTCCAGTTTGGCCTGGCGGCTGAAGATGAAGCCCGCGAAGTATCGCGCCGTGCTCGCGCCGATGGCCTGCACCGTGCCGCCGCCATGGTTCCTCGTGGCGAATGGGGCGAGCGCGTCTACAAGGCCTTCCGCCAGGATTGGGAAGCCAATGGCGGCACCGTCGTCGGTGTTGAGTACGTCGACCAGCCCGTCGCCCTCGCCCAACAGATCGCAGACCTGTTCCAGCTGCGTAAAAGCGAAGGTCGCGCCAAGAGCCTGCAAAGCACCGTCGGTACCGACGTTGCCGCCCAGCCATCGCGTCGCCAGGATATCGAGTTCATCTTCCTGGCCGTTACCCCGCAGCTGGCCCAGCAGATCAAACCCACCCTGAACTTCCAGTACGCCGGTGATGTGCCGGTTTACGCAACCTCCCACGTGTTCAGTGCCAGCGGCGACAAGAACCAGTACCTGGACATGACCAACGTCATGTTCTGCGAGACCCCATGGTTGCTCAACAGCACCGACCCACTGCGCAATCAGGTCGCCGCACAATGGCCACAGGCCAATGGCAGCCTCGGTCGCCTGTACGCAATGGGTGTCGATGCCTACCGTCTGGCACCGCGCCTGGGCCAGCTCAAGGCGCTGCCCGACACTCGGGTTGACGGGCTTTCGGGCAGCCTGGGCGTCAGCGCCAACCAGCGTGTCGACCGTCAGATGCCTTGGGCGAAGTTTGTCGGTGGCGACATCCAGCGCCTGCCGGACACCCCGCGCTGATGCCCGAGCGGTCCAGCGCACAAAGCGGCAAGGATGCCGAACTGCAAGCTCTCCAGTATCTGCAACGACAAGGTTTGCGCCTGCTGGCGCAAAACTGGTTGTGTAAACGCGGCGAGCTTGATCTGGTCATGCTTGACGGCGATACAGTAGTATTCGTCGAAGTCCGCTACAGAAAACACGCACAATGGGGTGGTGCGCTCGCCAGTATCGACGGGCGCAAGCGTCAGAAGCTGATACTCGCCGCGCAGATTTTCCTGCAAACAGAGCATCGCTGGGCTGACTCTCCCTGCCGTTTCGATGTGGTTGCCATAGAAAGCACACCGTTAGGCCCAGCTGATCTGAACTGGCTCAAAGATGCCTTCGACAGCTGATTCACCGGACACCTTCATCACACACTTTTGCTCTTTGCATTGCGGGCTGCACATTTTCGTGCCAATCAGCCGCGCCACTTAAGGTCACACAGATGGACATGCAATCCCGAATTCGCCAGCTTTTCCAGGCCAGCATCGACACCAAGCAACAGGCGATGGACGTACTTGCACCGCACATCGAGCAAGCCAGTCAGGTCATGGTCAACGCCTTGCTCAACGAAGGCAAAATGCTTTCGTGCGGTAACGGCGGTTCGGCCGGTGACGCCCAACACTTCTCCTCCGAGCTGCTCAACCGCTTCGAGCGTGAGCGCCCGAGCTTGCCGGCCATCGCCCTGACCACCGACTCGTCGACGATCACCTCGATTGCCAACGATTACAGCTACAACGAGATCTTCTCCAAGCAGATCCGCGCCCTGGGCCAACCGGGCGATGTGCTGCTGGCGATTTCCACCAGCGGCAACTCGGCGAATATTATTCAAGCGATCCAGGCCGCACATGATCGCGAAATGATTGTCGTAGCATTGACCGGCCGCGACGGCGGCGGCATGGCCTCGCTGTTGCTGCCCGAGGATGTGGAGATCCGCGTCCCGGCCAATGTCACTGCACGCATTCAGGAAGTCCACCTGCTGGCGATCCACTGCCTGTGCGATCTGATCGACAGCCAACTGTTCGGGAGTGAAGAATGACCGTTAAACGCCTCAGCCTTTTGGGCATTACGCTGTGCCTTGCCATCAGCGGCTGCAGCACGGCAATCACCGCAACACGTGACACCCCCATTCAGGACGATAAGGGCACTCGTACCTTCGGCAGCAAGATCGACGACTCGCTGATCGAAACCAAGGTCGAGGTCAACATTGCCAAGGCCGCACCGGACCTGGGCAACGGTGCTTCGCGCATCGTCGTGACCAGCTTCAACGGCGTGGTATTGCTGGCTGGGCAAACCCCGCGTGCCGACCTCAAGGCCCTGGCTGAACAAGCCGCTTCGAGTGTCCAGCGCGTCAAGAAGGTTAACAACGAACTGCAAGTGATGGACCCGATCACCCTGCTGGCCATCAGCAACGATGCCCTGCTGACCACCAAGATCAAGACGCAGATGCTGACCGACAGCGCGATTCCCGGCTCGCGCATCAAGGTCGTCACCGATAACGGCATCGTCTACCTGATGGGCCTGCTGACCCAGGCGGAAGCCGCGCGTGCAGCCAACCTTGTGCAAGGCGTATCGGGTGTGCAGAAGATCGTGAAGGTGTTCGAATACATCGATTGATGTAACCGACAGCCATGAAAAAGGGCGCCGTGCATTGACTGCACGGCGCCCTTTTTTGTCGCTTGTCGCCCGTGTTTATTGGTACTGCTGGTACGGGTTACCCTGGAACTGGTTGTTCTGTTGTGGTGCCTGTTGCTGCTGACCAGGCTGGCCGTATTGCTGGCCAGGAATCGGACCGAGGTTGACCTCTACGCGACGGTTCTGGGCGCGGCCATTCACGTCGGCGTTGCTGGCAATCGGATTATCCGGGCCGGCACCGCGGGCGCTCAGGTTGGCTGGGCTGACGCCTTGGGAAGTCAGGTAGTTCGCTACGCTCTGCGCACGACGCTGGGACAGGTCCATGTTCAACTGGCGGCTGCCGGTACTGTCGGTGTAGCCGACAATCTGGATAGTGTTCTGGTTGAACTGCTTGAGGGAGTTGGCCAGATTGTTCAGCGGCTGGTAGAAGCTGCTAGCGATGGCATCCGAGTTGGTGGCGAAGGTGATGTTACCCGGCATGATCAGCTTGATCTGATCACCCTGGCGCTGAACTTCAACCCCAGTGTTGGCCATGCTTTCACGCAGTTTCTTTTCCTGCTGGTCGGCGTAGTAGCCGTAACCCGCAGCACCAATACCGGCAACAGCCGCACCGATCAGTGCGCCCTTGCCACGGTTGTTATGGTCGATGGCCGCACCTGCCAATGCGCCGGCCAGGGCACCCAGGCCACCGTACTTGGCGGTCTTGCTCATACCGCCGGACTCATTACCTGCCTGTCCCTGGCTGCTGCCGTCATAAGGATTAGGTGAAGCGCAGCCGGACAACAAGGCTACGGCGGTAGCGACAACAAGCAGACGACGCGGAGTAAACATGAAGGAAGCTCCTACTTTTGCATTCTGTGATGCAGAGGACATTGGCAATGGACCTGTGCCGAGCTTGGAACACGACAAACGGTAAAAATTCCATGCCCGGCGGGCGCCGTGCTCTACAACGGCCGAGCACACTCAAACCCTAGCAGACGATTGCTGAACGGCGATTGTCGATTTCTCTGCAAATGTCGCCGGAAAGTAGCCACTGGGTATCCAGGAACAGTCACACCGCAATTAGAAAGCGAGGCTGAGTCAACCCAAGCGCAACCGTTCAAAGGCCGATTCCGAGGGGCAAAAAAAATGAGCCCGACATGGAGTCGGGCTCACCTCTCTACAGGCGCAGTTAAAGCCTATTGGGTCAGGCTGCAACTTTTTGAGACACGTAACTCTTTTTCAACGATGACTTCATGGCCAGCATCTGTTCACCCAGCTTTTCAAGCTCGGCTTTGCCCAGAAGCTTCTTGGCCTTGGGAAACATCTCTGTTTCCTCTTCTTCGATGTGATGTTCGAGCAGTTCCTTGACCACCTTCACCCGCCCTGCGAATTCCGGGGAGGTAGGATCAGTTGCTTTCAGGTCGGGAAGAACCAGAGAGTCAACCGTGCGGTGCTCCTCTTTTGCCTCATAGTACATCTCGGCCTCGTCTTTCCCACCGGCGGCCTTGAAGGCGGGATAGAGAATCTGCTCTTCCAACTGGGTGTGGATGGACACTTCCATCTCTAATTTTTCCAGCAGCTCAGTGCGTTTCTTCACCCCACGCTCAGTCGATTCACTCAGTTGGGTCAGGATGGCTTTGACTTTTTCGTGGTCGGCTTTGAGAAGGTCGATGGCATTCATTTTTCTATCTCACTATGGCTATCACGGAAGGGTTCAGCCGTTCTTTGGCGGCTATCTCCCTAGGGCTATCGCATTTGCCGTGCCACCTTACAAAAAATTTAAACCCATTATATTTCAATAGGTTATTTAGATTAGTGGCAATTTGAATTCATGCACCTTGCCCGAATGGGCCTGCCGTCTATTGCAGATAGCAACACGCTCAAACGCCGTTTGATCCCAAGCGCTCGTCAAGGCCAGAAATTACGAACATCTCAATCGACCCACGGTCATTTATTGCATGAGGTGCAGCGCTCATGCGTCGGACCAGATTGCAGAAGTAAGCATGTGGAGTAGGTCATGAACCCATACACAGATGACTTGCCTGATGCCATCAAGCGTCAGGCCGATAGGCTTTTTTACGATATAGAGCGGGCAGGCTCGATGATTTTCGCGGTAAAAACCGGCGCTAAGGCCGAAGGATTCGTCCTGGGAATAACCTGTTGTGACGGCCTACCGGCAGAGCGTTGTGAGTTGCTGTCCAACCATTTCGACAGCGCCGTCGAGAAAAGGCTGAGATTGTTGACAGCGGGCCTATAGAACAGCCTCTCAGCACGACGGCTCAGGGCAAGCGTTAAAACGCGTGATGCTCGCTCCCTATATCGGGCCCTATATCGGGTAAAGCCGGCTTGGTCGCGCTTTGAAATCCACTGGAGAACCTCCTAAACTGGCTCACCACCTTGCTCCCACCTACGCAATTTTGCTTCAGTCCGCCTATAACGGACCTGATCAGGACACCGACATGCGCCTGCCGGATTTCATTCTAGAAAACCTCGAGCCCATCTTGCAGGCCTGGGAAGATTTCGCGAGAACGATCGAGACACCCGGCGCGGATCTCGACCGCAGTGCATTGCGCGACCATGCAGAGCAAATGCTGCGGGCGATCGTCGCCGACCTGCGAACCGCACAGACCGCACAAGAGCAAATTGATAAGTCGCATGGCCTGGGGCCGGTGGAAGAGCACGAAACCGCCGCTGAAACCCATGCAGTGGCTCGCTTACTGGCGGGCTTCACCATCGATCAAATGGTTTCTGAATATCGCGCCCTCAGGGCGAGTGTGCTCAGGCAGTGGATGAGCCAGGTAAAAAATGGCGCGTCACTGAATATTGATGATATGACCCGATTCCACGAAGCGATTGACCAGGCTCTCGCGGAGTCTATCGCCAGTTACTCCCGAGCCGTTGATGTGTCGCGCAATATTTTCCTGGGCGTTCTCGGCCACGATTTACGCACCCCGCTCGGGGCGATTTTACTGGGCAGCGACATTCTCAAGCATTCCGAGGGTCTCGGGGCGCGGGATGCCAAAGTCGCGACCCAGATACATACCAGCGTTACCCGGGCG
Organism: Pseudomonas palleroniana; assembly: GCF_022836895.1. Taxonomy (NCBI): domain Bacteria; kingdom Pseudomonadati; phylum Pseudomonadota; class Gammaproteobacteria; order Pseudomonadales; family Pseudomonadaceae; genus Pseudomonas; species Pseudomonas palleroniana. The sequence goes on from NZ_CP092411.1 coordinate 5,646,635, forward strand.
AGCCGTATTGTTGGCGATTTGCTGGATCTGACACGCTGCCACATGGGGCCCGGTATTCCCGTCACCAAAACAGACCTGGACCTTTTACCGCTGTGCCGCAGAGTGGTGGAAGAAATCCAGGCATTTCATCCTGAAGCCAACGTGCTGTTTGTCGCGCGCACTGCGGTTCCCGGCAGGTTTGACGGCCCGCGATTGGAGCAGGTCTTTTCAAACATCATCAGCAACGCTGTGAGTCACGGCAATGTCCAGCTTCCCATAACCGTGCAATTGTCGGTCACGGAGGACGTCGCGGTATTCAGCGTCCATAACAGCGGCCAACCGATACCTGAGGATGCCCTACCGTTTATCTTCAACCCCATGGGGCGTTTTTCTCAGCGCTCTACCACTGAAAACGGACCTACCGAAGGGTTGGGCCTGGGCCTGTTTATCGCGTCAGAAATCGTGACCGCCCATAAGGGCTCAATCGACGTCACTTCTGACGCAACGCAAGGCACTACTTTCCTCGTAAAACTTCCGCTCACCGAGTGAGCCGTTTGCCCCTGCGAGAAATCACTGCACGTCCCGTCGAAAAAAATTGTACAAATTATTTTTATTGTACAAGTATAGGTGAGCAGTCAGTCATCCGTGCGCCCTCTCACCGTGGCCCCGGCATGCCTGCACCCTATACGTTTCTCCATCACTGGAAACTGCTCGATGACTGCACATCGCCGACTATGCCTGGTTCTGGGCGATCAATTGTCTTTCGACCTGGCCTCGCTGCAGGGCCTGGATAAAGAGCGCGATAGCGTACTGCTCGTCGAAGTGATGGAAGAGGCCCGCCACGTCCCTCATCACCCGCAAAAGATCGCCCTGGTCTTCAGCGCCATGCGCCACTTCGCCGAGGCATTGAAGCAGGCTGGAACGCAGGTCCACTACGTCACCCTTGATGATCCGAAGAACACTGGCTCGGTGCCAAGTGAGCTACGGCGCTGGCAGTCACTGTTGCAGCCCGATGAACTGCACATCACCAAATGTGGCGATTGGCGCCTGGAACAGTCAATCCGTATGTGTGGCTTGGCGATTGAGTGGCATCGCGATAGTCGATTTCTCTGCAGTCGTGCCGAATTCGCCCATTGGGCCGCAGACAAAAAACAGCTGCGCATGGAGTTTTTCTATCGAGAAATGCGCCGCAAAAACAGGATACTGCTCAACGGTGACGGCAGCCCGGTAGGCGGTGCGTGGAATTTTGATGCGGACAACCGCAAGCCCCTACCCAAAGGAGTGCGGCCGCCTGCGCCGGCCCGCTTCCCGCCCGACGCGCTCACCCAGGAAGTCCTTGCGCTGGTGGCTGAACACTTTTCCAGCCACTACGGCACTCTGGCCCACTTCGACTACCCGGTCACTCATGCAGATGCGCAGGCTCTCTGGGATTACTTCCTCGATTGGGGGCTGGCGGCCTTCGGTGACTATCAGGACGCAATGGCCAGTGATGAGCCCTTTCTGTTCCATGCCCGTATCAGTGCCGCGCTCAATATCGGCCTGCTGGATGTTCGCCAACTGTGCAGCGATGTCGAGGCCGCCTATTGGTCGGGCAACATCGCGCTGAATGCCGCGGAAGGCTTTATTCGCCAACTGATCGGGTGGCGGGAGTATGTCAGGGGCGTCTACTGGCTGAGGATGCCTGACTACGCCAACGGTAATGCGTTCGGCAATACAAGATCACTGCCGGAGTTCTACTGGACAGGCGCTACCCGGATGAACTGCATGCGCCAAGCCATCAACCAAAGTCTGGAGCACGCCTACGCTCATCACATTCAACGGTTGATGGTGACAGGCAATTTTGCCCTCTTGGCCGGTATCGCTCCGCCTCAGATATGCGAGTGGTACCTGGCGATCTACATGGATGCATTCGAATGGGTCGAGCTGCCAAACACCCTGGGCATGGTGATGCACGCCGACGGTGGGTACCTGGGATCCAAACCTTACTGTGCGAGCGGTCAGTACATCAAACGCATGTCTGACTACTGTCGTACCTGTGCCTACAAGGTCAGTGAAAGCACCACCGAAGACGCCTGCCCTTTCAATGCGCTCTATTGGCACTTTCTCATGCGTCACGCTGACCTTCTGCGCGGCAATCACCGCATGGGCATGGTGTATAAGAACCTCGACCGCCTGACGGAGGCCAAGCAGCAGGCGCTCTGGCAACGGGGGCAGAGTCTGCTGGCCCGGCTGGATGAGGGTGAGTCATTTTGAAAAAGAGTGAGCTGCCGGTGAAAACCTGCGTGTCTTGCGGCCTCTCCTTTACCTGGCGAAAAAAGTGGGCCCGTTGCTGGAATGAAGTGCTTTACTGCTCGCAGCGCTGCCGGCGCAACAAGCCGGTGAAAAACTGAACCGGCGCATCCTTGCATACACGGGGCGAAGCGTTAACCAATCAACCCCAACTCCTGCGCCCGCGCCACCGCCTGAGTACGCCGCTCGACCCCCAGTTTGCTGTTGATGTGGCTGGCGTGGGTCTTGACGGTGTGCAGTGAAATAAACAGCTGATTGCTGATTTCCTGATTCGAACACCCCTGGGCGATCAATTGCAGGACCGCCCGCTCTCGGGCGCTCAGGGTTTCGTGGGCAGGCGAAGTTCCGGCCGGCACCACCACGGGAAGCAGCGCCAGCAAACTCTGGTTCAACAGGCCATGGGAGTCCCTGCCAAGTTGTTCGCGCATCCAGTCCGGGTAGTTTTCCAGCAAGCGCTGGAACGGTTGCAGCGCACCGCCCGCTCCTGCTTCCAAGGCTTGGACGAGGACGGACCGGGCCTTGGCCTCCTGGCCGCACTCCAGTAGCAAGTGCGTCTGCTGGGTCAGTGCCATCAGCGCGATCATCTGGCGCCCATCGTTATGAGCTTGCTGCGCCAACGCTTCAAGCCGTCGCAGTGAAGCCTCGGATTGATGGCGCGTTGCATCCAGCGCGGCCTGCTGCAGCTCGATATGTTGCGGCAAGTGTGGATGAAACTCCGGCGCTGCGGCCGCGTGCTCACCGTTGTAGGTCTGCCCCAGGCGAGTCAGCCAGGCATCGGCCAGGTCAGTGCGCCCCTGGATCAGCCACAGCTCACATTTGATCAGCGTGATCATCGCCAGATAGTAGATCGGTGGCACATCCCAGATATGCATCAGGCGCTCGGCCTCGGCCAGCTCGGCAAACGCCTTGGGGAAATCCCCACGTCGCCCTTCGAAGTTGGCGATCACGCAATGCCCGATCAATACGCTGATATCCCGACAGGCGCGGGCTTCCGCCAGCCCGGCACGCAACCGTGCGAGGCCGGCTTCGGGCTGGTACCGCACCAGCAGCAGGTAACCTTCATATAGCGACAGCCGCGCGCGCACGGCATACAACCGTTGTGGCGCCAGGTCATGCAGGCGCTGCAAGCCCTGGCGCACTTCGTCGAGCGAGCGCAGGATCTCGCCACGCGCCTGCAGTACCCGCGCCCGGTCGTAATGGGCCAGTGCTTCAAACAGGGGGTTGCCGACGCGTTGCGCCAGCTCCAGGGACTCTCGATTCAAGCCCCGGGCACGCCATAGGTCGGCATCGACGATGGCCAGGTTGGAGAGGGTCGACAGGCACATCAGGCGCTGGCCGTAGCGCTTGTGCGGCAGGCTTTCCAACGCCTCGCTGCAATAACGCTGAGTCGATTCGCGATCCCCGCGGCCACGGGCAATGATGCCGCTCAGCGCCAGCCATTGGGCGAGCATGGATTTCTGTGCGGTCGCTGACGGCGCCGGCAGGAAGCGGCTGAGGTAGCTGGATAACTCTTCGGCCGCGTCCAGTTGGCAAGCCAGGCCCAAGGCCCAGCTATACAACACGATCAAGCGTGGCGTGCTGATCAGCAGGCTATCGGGCAAGTCCATCTTCCAGCGCAGCAACATGCCCACGTTCTGCTCGGCCAGCAGTTGCTCTTCAGACAGGTTTTGCACCAGGTTCGCCGCCACATCGAGATGGCCGGCCCGTAGTGCCTGCTCGACCGCTTCATCGATCAACCCCTGGGCGTTAAACCACCGGCAGGCGCGCAGGTGAAGGCTGGCCAGGGGCAATGTGGCGCTCTTGGCACGACGCGTACGCAGCAGGTCGGAAAACAGATGGTGGTAGCGATACCAATGCCCCTGCTCGTCCAAAGGCACCAGGAAGACTTGATGAGCCAGCAGGTAGCGCAGGATTTCACCACTGTCATGGGCTTCGCGTACGGCATCGCATAGCTCGCTGCAAAAACGATCCTGAGGCGCCGTGTCATACAAAAATGCTTGCACCTCGACCGGCAGGCAGTCGATGACCTCCTCCAGCAGGTAATCCCGGATCAGCCCTTCCCCGCCGTGCAGGCTTTGCGGCAACGCGCCTTCATTGCCGGCTTCGGACGCCGCCAGCAGCCAGAAACGCAGGCCGGCGACCCAGCCTTCGCTGCGGCGAATCAGGTTATCCAGGGCCTCACCGCGCAATGAGCTGCTATGGCGGTCCAGCACCGCCAGGGACTCGTCATGAGTCAGGCGCAGGTCCTGTTCATGCAACTCCAGCAGGTGCCGTGACAAGCGCAATCGCGCCAGGTGCCAATCCGGACGCTGGCGACTGGTGACCAACACCACCAGGCCGTCAGGCAAATGATTGAGGAAAAATTGCAGGCAACGATCCAGCACCGGCCCCTGGGCCAAGTGGTAGTCATCCAGTACCAGCAATAAAGGCGTCTGCGTGGACAGGTAGCCCGTCAGCTCATCCAGCAAACCATCCAGCCACTCCTCGAAAGCAAAGGGCTGATGGCGTTGGCGCATTTTCAGCAGGCCGAGGGACTGGGCACCGAGCTGCGGGAAGTATTGCTGCAAACCGTCGAGCAGGCGCTCAAGAAATCGACCAGGGTCGCTGTCCCGTGGGCTCAAACCCAACCACAGGCTCTGCCAGTGCGTGGGCAGGGCCTGGCAGAACTCGACCGCCAATGAGCTTTTGCCGAACCCGGCCGGCGCGCTGACCAGCAGCAATCGCCCCTCCAACCCGGCGCTCAAACGTTCGCACAAGCGCGGTCGCAGCACGTAGCCGTCAGGCAGCGGCGGCCTGTAGAAGCGCGCTTCCAGCGTCGGAATCGCTGCGCTCGCAGGCCCTTGGATTCGGGACAGATCAGTCATCGCCGGGCTCTTGTAGAAGGCTGTTGTCGGCATTGCAGATGTCCGCAGACTAGCGGTAAAAGCGGCGGGGTTGTAGATCTTTGCAACATTTACCTGAAAAAGAACTGCGACAAAAAATGTGGGAGGGGCCTGATGCCAGTCACTTAAATGGTGGGATGTAGAACACATCGTCTGTAGTGAGCGGGCTTGCCCCGCGCTGGGTGGCAAAGCCGCCCCAAACCCAGGCGCCTCGGTCCTCCTGAAATACCGCGGCGTCTTTGTTGGGGCGGCTGCGCCACCCAGCGCGGGGCAAGCCCGCTCACTACAGAGTTTGGTCGCGGCAGGTTCTCTTGACTGAGTAGCATTAGGGAGGGGGCAGCCCCCTCCCACACTGGAACCCTGTTGCCGCTTAGCGCACACCGTCCTGGCGCAGGGCCGCTGGAGTGAAGTCGCTGGTGGTGGCGGTGAAGCCGAAGTCATACGCCTGCTTCTCTTCGTTTTTCATGCCCAGCGCCAGGTAGCGGCCGGACTGCAGGTCGTAGAGGGTTTCCAGGGCGTACCACGGCACTTGCTTGTCGTAGTAGTTCTCGGCATGGGCTTCGGCGACGCGCCACAGCTGACCACGGCCGTCATAGTGGTCGATCACGGCCGCTTGCCAGGTATCTTCGTCGATGAAGAAGTCACGCTTGGCGTAGATGTGGCGCTGGCCTTCCTTCAAGGTGGCAACCACATGCCAGACGCGACGCAGCTCGTAGCGTGCCAGGTCCTGGTTGATGTGACCGGCCTTGATGATGTCGGCGTATTTGAGCTTGGGATCGTCGACCTTGTAGCTGTTGGAGGCGATGTAGAGTTCTTTCTTGCCTTCCAGTTTCCAGTCGTAGCGGTCCGGCGCGCCGTTGTACATGTCGAGGTTGTCGGAAGTGCGCAGGCCATCGGCGGCAGTGCCCGGCCCGTCATAGGACACTTGCGGCGCCCGACGCACGCGACGCTGACCCGCATTGTAGACCCAAGCCGAACGCGGCTCCTTCACCTGGTCCAGGGTCTCGTGTACCAGCAGCACGCCACCGGCCAGACGCGCCGGCGCGGTCACTTGCTGCTTGAAGTAGAACAGCACGTTGCCTGGGTTTTTCGGATCAAAGTCTTTCATCTTGTCGCGGAACACGAACTGATCGCGGAAATACACCAGGCTGTACGAACCGTTGGTTTGCGGCGTGGCCTGGGTTACCAGGCGGGTCACGCTGCCGCCACGATAGCGGGTAATGTGGTTCCAGATGACTTCCACGCCGCTTTTTGGAATCGGGAACGGCACCGCGGTTTCGAAGTTCTCCAAGCCGTTGCCGCCGGAAACCAGGTTGGTGTGCGTGGCATTCTTCTTGATGGCTGCAAACACATCCGCCGGCACGGTCGCGCCGCGATGGGTCGGGTAGACCGGCATCTTGAAGGTGTCCGGGTAGCGCTTGAACATCGCGTACTGCCCGGGTGCCAGCTTGTCCTTGTACTGCTCGACGTTGGCTGCGGTGATGGTGAACTGCGGCTGTTCGTTGGCGTAGGGGTTGGCCAGGAAACCACGCGCATCCACGGCACCGGCATTGGTGGGCAGCGGCGACCATTTCGGAATGGTGCCCGCCGCGTTACCAGCCATTTCAGCGCCCATCGGGGTCAGGCTCGTGCCCAGCTTGGCGGCTTCATCCGCCGATACCGCCGCCATGACATTGCTCGCCAGGATCGACAGCCCCAGCACACCCACGTGCAACAGACTTTTTGTTATTTGCATATTCTGGTCTTCCTGAAAATACAGTGTGCTTAGAAGTTGGCGCCGACGCTCAGGGCGATGAAGTCGCGGTCATCCACCGTGCTGAACTTGCCACCAAAGAAGTTGGTGTAGGCCAGGCTGGCGGTATAAGTATTCTGGTACTCGGCATCCAGGCCCAGGCTGACAGCCTTGCGACCTTCTTCGAAGTTACCGCCGGGGCCGGGTGAATACCCCTTGACGTCATGCGACCAAGCCACGTTTGGCTTGAGGTTGACGCCCGCGAACACGTCCGGGTACTCCCAGATGGCTCGGGCGCGGTAGCCCCAGGACGTGGCTGTGGTGTAGCCATCATTGTTGCAGTTGGTGTTCAGGCCGGCGGCATTGGGCAGGCCCGCCCCCGTCGCGGTGGAATTGTTGAGCGCATTGCAGAAGCCACCCGGCAAGCTGCCAGGGCCGAAGACCGGATCGCGGCCATAGCGGGCTTGTGATTTGCTTTCCAGCCCCCCGACATGGGTCACCCCGATCTCACCGACGGTGGTCAGGCGGCTGGCGCCCATGACTTGGTCGAAGAAGTGCGTGAAGGTGGTCTGGAACTGCGTCACTTCCTTACGGTTGTAACCATGCAGGTCCTGGCCCGGCGTACCTTTGAGCACGGAGGCGTTGCCGAAGCCAGGGATCGGCGTGACACCGGCGTACAGGATATCGGTGGTGCTCAATTGCACGGGAGCGTTTGGACGGTAGCTCAGTTCACCACTCCAGGCCGTGCCTGTCGGCAACGTGGTCGAGAAGCTCAAACCGTACAGGCGGATATCTTCCGGGTACTCGACGAAGTAGTTGGAACTGCCGGCCACGATCAATGGACGCAAGGCAGCCAGAGGCCCCAGAGGGCGGGTGTAAGCCGACGAAGGAGCGCCTTGTGCACTGAAGATCGGCGCGCGGCTGTGGTAATTCATGAAGTACGCGCCGAACTCGGTATCCAGCGGCTCGAAGTTGTAGTGCATGGCCACGCCGAATTGGCCGCTGTCGCGGGCATCCCGGTCCGGACCGCGACGTACCAGTACGCCTTCGTTGTTGACGTCCACACCCAGGGCATTGAGCGTCGGCAACGCAGCGCCCGGGATGGTCGAACGCTTGTTGAGGACACGCAGGTTGTTGTCACAGCCATCGGAAATCACGTCGGGCTGGGAGAAGAACGTGCCGCAGTTATCGGTCACCGTCTGGTCCCACTCCAGCTGATAAAACGCCTCAGCCGACAAGTTATCCGTCAATGATTGCGACACATAAAACATGTTGACCGGAATCAAGCCTTCCTTGATCTCGGCGCCCGGACGACGGAATGCGGACACGTCGATCGGGTTGATGGAGTTGATGCCGCCGCCGATGAAGGTACTTTCACCCCAGCTCACCACCTGCTTGCCGAAACGCACGTTGCCCGGCAAATCGGCGATGTTGTAGTTGTGGTAAATGAATGCATCGAGGATCTGCCCGCCGGAGGACTTGGCGCCTTCCTTGCGGTTGTTGTCGCTGATGTCCTTGAACGGACGGCTTTCGTCCTTGAGTTCGAAGTCGTACCAGTACTTGCCGCGCACAAACACGCCGGTGTCGCCGTATTTCAGTTCCAGGTCGTGGATGCCCTTGAAGATCTTCGAGAACGTTTCACCGCGCTTGAAGTTCAAGTGGCCGTCATCGGAGGTCTGGGACAACCCCTTGCCGCCGTTGTTGGCACCGATCAGGTCTCGGTTAGGCTTGGCTGTCGACCAGCTCGCCCCCACGGAAAGCGACGAGTCAAAGCTCCCTTCGACTTCACCGATATTGAAACTGACGCCGAATGCGGGCCCGGCGAGCGTAGAAGCGAGACTGACGGCCAGAGGCAATCTCGCCCGGCGCCAGAACTGGTTTACTGAGGTCATCGACGCTACTCCATGTGCATTATTGTTATGGCAGTGAGTTCTTTCCTACAGATGCATGTAACAGCCGGGATACAACGATCCCAATGCCGTACGGCACCCGAGCCTCCATGGCCCGAAGCGGAGCATCCGTGAATAACTCTGGAAGGGACTATAGCCAGCAGGGGGGAGCGCTTGATCCCTCTAAAGTGTGATTTGCATCACCAACCCGTCTGCCACAACCCTTTCGCCACACCGACGAAGATCGGCGTGGCAAGGATGGCTGAAAATCGATAAATCACAAGTGAAGGCTTGAGATAGAGCATTGCCGCGCCCGAGCGGGCGCGGCGAAGGGCGTCACAGGGTCGACAGGAACGTACTGTTGTTGGCCTGCCATTCGATGATGTCGATACGGATACGTTTTTTGTCGAGTTTTCCTACGCTGGTCTTGGGAATTTCAGTAACAACCGCGATCTGGCTTGGAATGGCCCACTTGCTCAAGTGGCCCAGTTCGACAAAAGGCTTGAGATGTTCCTTGAGCTCACGCGCACCTATCACATGGCCATCACGCACGACCAGCAACGCAAACGGGCGCTCGCCCCACTGCGGGTCGGCGATGCCTACCACTGCTACTTCACGTACCGCCGGGTGACGGCTGACCAGGTCTTCAAGCGCCAGGGAGGAGATCCATTCGCCCCCCGTCTTGATCACGTCCTTGATGCGATCGCGGATATCAATCACCCCGAAGGCGTCCAGGGTCGCCACGTCACCGGTGTGCATCCAGCCGCCGGCCCACAGCTCGGCGCCCTTCTGCGGCTCATTGAAATAGCCTTCGCTGAGCCAAGGGGCGCGCAACACCAGCTCGCCCTGGGATTCGCCATCGGCGGGCAGGAAATGGCCGTCATCATCGATAATCGCCGCTTCCACCAACGGCCCGGGCACGCCGGCCTTGATGCGGTAGGTGGTGCGCTCATCTTCACTGCCGGCCATCAGCTCTTCATTGAGGTGGGCACAGGACACCAGCGGCCCGGTCTCGGACATGCCGTACGCGGCGGTCAGTTGAATGCCCCGCGCCTTGGAGGCGTCATACAACGAGCGATTCAGCGCACTGCCGCCGATGACGATTTTCCAACCGCCGAAATCCACGCCCTGGGCGGCCTTGGCGTTGAGCACCATTTGCAGGATGGTCGGCACGCAGTGCGAGAAGGTGACTTTTTCCTTGCGCCACAGCTCCACCAGGTATTCCGGGTCGTAGCGGCCGGGATAGACCTGTTTGAGCCCCAGCATGGTGGCTACATAGGGCAGGCCCCAGGCGTGTACATGGAACATCGGCGTGATCGGCATGTACACATCGTTGGTGCCCAGCAGGCGCACGCTGTCGACGCTGCCCATGATGGTTGCCACACCCATGGTGTGCAGCACCAGTTGGCGATGAGTGAAGTACACACCTTTGGGGTTGCCGGTGGTGCCGGTGGTGTAGAAGGTGGTCGCGACCGAGTTTTCGTCGAAGTCCTGGAAGTCGTACTTCGGGCTGGCGGCCGCCAGCAGGCTTTCATACTCGCCCACCAGGTTCGGCAGCTCGGCGGTTTGGGCGTCACCATCGGTGAGCAGCAGGGTCTTGTCGACGGTGGTGAGGTGCCCGGCGATCGCCTGGTAAAGCCCCACGAACTCGCTGTTGACCAACACAAAGCGGTCTTCGGCGTGGTTCATGGTGTAGAGGATCTGCTCCGGCGACAGGCGCACGTTAATGGTGTGGATCACCGCACCGATCATCGGGATAGCGAACATGCACTCCAGGTACCGGTGGCTGTCCCAATCCATGACCGCCACGGTGTCACCGGCCTTGACGCCGGCTTCGGTCAATACGTTGGCCAGCCGCGCGACCCGTTCGATCAAGGTCGGGTAGGTATAACGCAGCTTGTCACGGTAGATGATTTCCCGGGTTTTCTCGTAACGGGTGCCGGACATCAACAGGCGTTTGATCAACAGCGGGTACTGGTACGCACCTTCGGCGGGCGGGATAACGCGGGTCTGCAACATACTAATCCCTTATCTGACTGCACGGTCTTGGCTTGAAGACCTGCACTTTAGAGAGCTTATGTGTCAGCTAAATCAGCCAAAGGAATGATTTGCAGACCCCGGCGAATGCTAGCTTTAAGCCAGCATCCGGCCACTGAAAAACTCATTTCATGCTGGTAAAGGCCAACTTCACACCGATAGCGATCAGTACCGCACCCATGGTGCGGTCGAACCAGTGGCCCATCCGCGCAAACCCGGCACGCACGCGCTGCTGGCTGAACAACATCGCCACCAGGCAGAACCACAGCGCCGTCGCCACCGCCAGGTACACGCCGTAACCCGCTTGAATGGCCAGCGGCGTCTGCGGGTTGATCACCACAGTGAACAACGAGAGGAAAAACAGGGTGGCCTTGGGATTCAAGCCATTGGTCACGAAACCTGCGGTAAATGCGCCACGCGGGGTGCGCTCGCCGGCTTCGCGGTGCAACTCGCCTTCGGCGGCAGGCTTGGCCGGCTGCGCACGCAATGCCTTGAAACCGATGTACAGCAGATACGCGGCGGCCGCCCATTTCAGCGCGTTGAACAGCACGATGGACTGCGACACGATCAAGCCGATACCGAGCAACGAGTAACCCACGTGCAGGAAAATCGCCGAGCCGACGCCCAGCGCCGTCCACGTCCCGGCGCGGCGGCCATGGGTCACACTTTCACGCACGACCACGGCGAAATCCGGGCCGGGGCTGGCCACTGCCAACAGGTGAATCAGCGCTACGGTCAAAAACTCGGCGACGTACATGCTTACTCCATTAAGTAACTGATTATTTCATCTGATAGGCTCGGCAGATTACGCCTTCGAACCTCGTCACAAAAGGTACAGTTGAGATGAACAATCGCCGCGCCGTCTTCCTTGATCACTCCTCTCTGGACTTGGGCGACCTCGACCTCGACGAGTTGCGCAACAGCTTCAGCGAGCTGCAGCTGTTTACGGATACCACGCCACAGAATGTGCTTGAGCGCGTGCAAAACGCCCAGGTGGTGATCAGCAACAAGATCGTGCTCAACGCCGAAACCCTGGCGGCCTGCCCTGAACTGGAACTGATCCTGGTATCGGCCACCGGCACCAACAACGTCGACCTCGCCGCCGCCCGCGCCCATGGCATTACCGTAAGCAACTGCCAGGGCTACGGCACACCGTCGGTGGCGCAGCACACGATCATGTTGCTGCTCAACCTGGCGACACGCTTGAAGGACTATCAACGCGATGTGGCGGCCGGCAAATGGCAGCAAGCCAAGCAGTTCTGCCTGCTGGACTACCCCATCGTCGAGCTGGAAGGCAAAACCCTCGGCCTGCTCGGCCATGGCGAATTGGGCGGCGCCGTGGCACGCCTGGCGCAAGCCTTCGGCATGCGCGTGGTGCTCGGCGCGATTCCCGGACGCCCTGCCCGCGCCGACCGCGTGCCGCTGGATGAATTGCTCGCACAGGTCGACGCGCTGACCTTGCACTGCCCGCTCAATGAACACACCCGCGACTTTATCGGCGCCCGCGAACTGGCATTGCTCAAGCCCGGCGCCTTTATCGTCAATACCGCGCGCGGTGGCTTGATCAATGAACAGGCGCTGGCAGACGCGTTGCGCAGCGGCCACCTGGGCGGCGCAGCCACCGATGTGCTGAGTGTCGAGCCGCCGGTGCAGGGTAACCCGCTGCTGGCAGGCGACATTCCTCGATTGATCGTCACGCCGCACAATGCCTGGGGCAGCCGCGAAGCTCGACAGCGGATCGTCGGCCAATTGGTGGAAAACGCCCAAGGCTTTTTCAACGGCGCCCCGTTGCGCGTCGTCAATTGATAAACTGCGCCCCTTTTCAAGGAGCAGACCATGGATCCGCGCAGTGAAGTACTGCTTCGTCAGGCCGAACTTTTTCAAGGTAACCTGCTGCTGGTCGGCTTGCCCGCCGACGACCTGCTGGGCCGCCTGCCCAACGCCCACGGTTGGTGCTGGCATGCCGGCGACCAGGCCGCGCTCGATGCACGCTTCCCCGAGCGCAGCCAGTTCGGTGTGAACGTGCCTGAGCGCCCGTTCGACGCGGCAGTGATCTTCCTGCCCAAGTCCAAAGACCTCACCGACTACCTGCTCAACGCCGTGGCCGCACGCCTGCCCGGCGCCGAGCTGTTTCTGGTCGGGGAGAAAAAAGGCGGTATCGAAAGTGCCGCCAAACAGATGATCCCCTTCGGCAAACCGCGCAAGCTCGATAGCGCACGGCATTGCCAACTGTGGCAGGTCACCGTGGCCAATGCCCCGCAAGCGGTCGAGCTGGAAAGCCTGGCGCAAGTGTTCGACGTACCGCTGGCCGAAGGGCCGCTCAAGGTCGTAAGCCTGCCGGGCGTGTTCAGCCATGGGCGCCTGGATCGCGGCACCGAGCTGTTGCTGGAGCATCTGGACAAGCTGCCTGGCGGTCACTTGCTCGACTTTGGTTGCGGCGCCGGTGTGCTGGGGGCGGCCGTCAAGCGACGCTACCCGCACAACAGCGTCACGCTGCTCGACGTGGACGCATTTGCCGCTGCCAGCAGTCGCCTGACATTGGCTGCCAATGGCCTGGAAGCCGAGGTGTTGACCGGTGATGGTATCGACGCCGCACCGATGGGTTTGAACGCCATCCTGAGCAACCCACCGTTCCATGTCGGGGTGCATACCGATTATTTCGCCACTGAGAACCTGCTGCGAAAAGCCGCGAAACACCTGGCAAAAGGCGGCGAACTTCGGTTAGTCGCCAACAGCTTCCTGAAGTATCAGCCGCTGATCGAAGAGCATCTTGGGGTCTGTGCGATCAAGGCCGAAGGCAACGGCTTTCGCATTTACCGTGCCAAGCGCGGCTGACGGGCGTTTGAAAAAGAACGCTTGCCGAATGGATTTTGCCTAGGCAGAATCCGCTCCGTCCTAGGGGAGTAGTCTCCCACGAGCGCCACGCTCGTCCGGCATACGTCAACATACTTGGTCAGCAGGCCATGGCGTATGCGACCCAGGAGTCCGCACAGACGGACCGGGGTTTGACAAGACCTATGACACGCACACCTTACCCGGGGCGGGAAGGCTGTACGTGTCATAGCCGTGTCGACCCGCCCCTGGAAGCCTACCTGATGCTGGATTCATTACTCGTTCCTACCGCAATCGTTGCCTTGGCCGAAATCGGCGACAAGACGCAACTGCTCGCGCTCATCCTCGCCGCACGCTTTCGCAAGCCCTGGCCGATCATCGCCGGTATCGTCGCCGCGACCCTGGCCAACCATGCGGCCGCCGGTGCCGTGGGGGCCTGGTTCGGTAGTTTCTTCTCGGATGCGGTGCTGCACTGGATCCTGGCGGCGAGCTTCTGTGCCACCGCGCTGTGGACGCTGGTGCCGGACAAGCTCGACGATGACGAAGCCAGTACCACACGCAAGTTTGGGCCATTCCTGACCACCTTGATCGCATTCTTCCTCGCCGAAATCGGCGACAAGACGCAGATCGCCACGGTGATGCTGGCGGCGCAGTATCCGGAGTTGTGGTTGGTGATCATCGGCACCACCCTGGGCATGCTGATTGCCAACGTGCCGGTCGTATTGGCGGGGAATTTTGCAGCCGAGAAGTTGCCGCTGACCTTGATTCGTCGACTGGCGGCTTCGGCGTTTTTCATCCTGGCGATCGTGGCGGTGTACAAGGCCATGCAAAGCAGCGGTTGGATCTAAGGCTGTAAACCCAAACCCATTGTGGGAGGGGGCTTGCTCCCGATAGCAGTATTTCAGTCGGTATATATGTTGACTGATTCACCGCCATCGGGAGCAAGCCCCCTCCCACACTTGGATCTTCACAAGGTTCGGAGTATCAGGATTTCCGGGCCTGTTGGTAGAGCGGCATCACCTTCGGAATGGCCGCCTGCAGCGAAGCGATCCGGCTGTCGGACGCCGGGTGAGTACTCATGAACTCCGGTGGCGCGCCCTCTGAAGCCTTGGCCATCTTGTTCCACAGCGTGATGGCGGCGTTCGGGTTGTAGCCGGCGCGAGCCGAAAGCTCCAGGCCGATCAGGTCCGCTTCGTTTTCGTTGGCGCGGCTGTTAGGCAAGGTCATGCCATAGTTGGCGACCGTGTCGGCCAGCGCCAGGCTGTCCTGGCCCAGGCCAAACAATGCACCGGCGCCCTGCTTGGCCATCTGGATGCCATACGCCTTGGACATGGCTTCGCGGCCGTGTTCACGCAAGGCGTGGGCAATCTCATGGCCCATTACGGCAGCCAGCTCGTCATCGGTGAGCTTGAGATTGTCGATCAACGCGCTGTACACGAAGATCTTGCCGCCAGGCCCGCAGTTGGCGTTCATCTCATCGCTCTTGATCAGGTTCACTTCCCACTGCCACTGCGCCGCATCCGGGCGGAAATTCGGCGCCTGGGCGATCAAGCGGTTGGCGATGGCCTGCACGCGCTTGGCGTTGGTGCTGGTCTTGTCGACCAACCCCTTGCCGCTCGCCTCACCCAACGTCTGCTGGTAAGACTGGGCATACATCTGGTCGACTTCCTGACTCGACAGCATGCTGAACATGTACTGCTTACGCTCCACACCCACGGCGCCACCACTGGTGGTGTTGACCGACTGGCAACCTGCGAGCAACACCGCTGAACTGAGTAGACTTACCGCCAATGTTTTCTTCATGACACTCTCCCTGAAAATCTGGCGCATATCGTAGGCGGTCATTTATATCGACGCCAGATACAACAGACGTTTAACCGCTGATTTTCGGATACATCTCACAACGCCAGCCATGATCGCATTTGCGACACCCCCCACTCATTTGCAGGACAAGCCTTAATACACCCTCCGGCATGGCCGATATAACAATAAGCCCAACCTCTCTGCGCCCGGAGCCTTCATGAAATTCAAGTCGATTCAGTTTTCTGTCGCGGCACTCACCGGCGCCATCGTGCTGAGCGTGGTCGCCGTGCTGGTGCTCTACGCCTTGTTTTCCGGTGCGCGCACCCAGGAGATGGTGCAGACACGCACCCAAACCCAATTCGAGCAAATCATCAAGGAGCGCCTCACCGCGCTGGCACAGACCCAGGCCACACTGATCCAGCGTGAACTGGAGGCGCCACTGGTGACCGCCAAAGGTTTGGCCACCACCAACGCCCTGCTCGGCATGAAGGACGCCAAGGGCGAACCCGCGCTGCAGATCGGCCGCGAGCAATTGATCAGCCTGCTGCATGAAACGGTGGTGCGTAACCCGAAAATCCTCGGCGCCTACATCGGCTGGGAACCCAATGCAATCGACCATAACGATGCCAATTATGTAAACAGCCCGATCGTCGGCATGGGCACCGACGGCCGCTTTCTACCCTGGTGGTACCGCAACGCCGATGGCAGCCTGGGCCTGGACAAACTCGCCGACGTCAACGACCAGAGCATTCTCTCCACCGGCATACGCGCCAGCGAGTACTACTTGTGCTCCAAGGAAAGCCAGAAACCCTGCGCCATCGACCCTGCCCCCTATAAGGTCGGCAATGCCATGGTGATGCTGGCGTCGTTCATCGAGCCGATCATGATCGACGGCAAGTTCCAGGGCATCGTCGGTGCCGACCTGTCGGTGAACTTTATCCAGGACATGCTGACCCGCGCCGACCAGAACCTCTACGACGGCGCCGGCGAACTGGCGCTGATCTCCAACAATGGACGCCTGGTGGCCTACACCAAGGACTCAAGCAAACTCGGCGAAAAAGCCAGTGACCTGCTCGACAGCAGTGAGCTGTCCAATCTAGGCCAATTGAAGGTTGGCGAAGTGCGCTACGTCATCGACAAGGAACACGGGCATATCGAGTTGCTCCTGCCGTTCAATATCGGCCAGACCGACGCGCGCTGGACCTTGATGCTGCAACTGCCCCTGAGCGCCGTGATGGCGGATTCGAACGCGCTGCAAAGTGACCTGCAGGCCCAGCGCAAGGCGGACATCTTCGGCATGGCCATGGTCGGCCTGGTGATCGCCGGCCTCGGCCTGCTGGTGATCTGGCTGGTCGGCCACGGTATCGCCCGTCCACTCAAACAAATGGTGGCCATGCTCAATGATATCGCCCAGGGCGAAGGCGACCTCACACGCCGCCTGAGCAGTGACCGCGCCGACGAGTTGGGCGCGATCGCCAGCGGCTTCAATACCTTCCTGATCAAGCTGCAAGGCATGATTACGCAAGTGGTGAGCTCGGTGCAGAAGGTCAGCGACTCGTCGGAACACACCGCTGACATTGCGATCCGCACCAACCAGGGCGTGCACAAACAAATGGTCGAGATCGACCAGGTGGCAACCGCCGTGCACGAGATGACCGCCACCGCACAGGATGTGGCGCGCAACGCTACCCAGGCCGCGCAAGCCGCCAGCCATGCCGACCAGGCGGCCAGCCAGGGGATGCGCATTGTGCGCGATACCTCTTCCTCCATTGGTGCGCTCGCAGAGGAAATCGGCAAAGCCGTGGGCGTGGTCCAGACCCTGGCCAAGGACAGCGAGAACATCAATGCGATCCTCACGGCGATTCGCGGGATTGCCGAGCAGACCAACCTGCTCGCGCTCAACGCGGCCATCGAAGCGGCCCGGGCCGGCGAACAAGGCCGTGGTTTTGCCGTGGTCGCCGATGAGGTACGCAACCTGGCGCAGAAAACCCAGAAGGCCACCGAAGAAATCCAGGCCATGATCCAGCAGTTGCAACAAGGTACCCGCGATGTGGTACGGGTGATGGAGGACAGCCAGAACCGCACCGATGAAAGCGTGCAACACGCAGCCAAGGCGGCTGAGGCGCTTGAGACCATCACCCAGGCGGTGTCGGTGATCAACGACATGAACACCCAGATCGCCAGTGCTGCCGAGGAACAAAGCGCGGTGGCCGAGGACATCAATCGCAATGTGATCAATATTGGCCAGGTGGCCAATGAAGTCGCGGGCGGTGCGGATGAGTCCAGCACGGCCAGCGCGGACCTGACCAAACTGGCTGAACAGCAGCGGCGCCTGATCAATCAGTTCAAGGTTTGAGATTTGCGGCGACTTTGAGGCCGCATCGGGAGCAAGCCCCCTCCCACAGTTCAAGGTGTGGGTACATTCAAATGTGGGGCTTGCTCCCGATGAGGCCGGTCAATCCCACCACTAGGCCGGGGTCAGGCACTCCGGCCCGTTGAGCTTGGGATCGTTGACCATATTGGCCAGGACCCGCTCGCGCAATGCGGCGGGCTCACTGGCCAGCAGGGCCTGCAGGGCAGGCAGGGAGGTTTCGGGATTGAGCCAGGCCTCCTGCCCCTGCGCGTCCAGAATCAACGGACGCCGCTGGTTTTGTGCAGCCTGGGTCACCACCGCCGTACTCAGCCAGACCTGCTCCTGCACCGGGTACGCCTCCCAGATGGCGGCAAAAAACAACGTGGAACCCTCCCCCGGCGTCAGCCAATACGGGCGCTTGCGCTGGGTGCCTCGCCATTCATAGAACCCGTTGGCCGGCAGCAGGCAGCGACGCTGGCGAAAGGCTTCGCGAAACATCGGTTGTTCGGCCAGGGTCTCGGCGCGCGCGTGGGCTGGGGTGCGCGACAGATCGGTCAGCCAGGGTGGCGTGAGGCCCCAACGCGCACGCGCCAGGGTGCGCTGACCCTCACTCAGGCGCTGGATCAGCACCGAGTCATTGGGGGAGATATTCCACTGGGCCTGCTGATCCGCCGGGAAGCCCGGCAGGGCAGCAAACGATGAGTTCCAGCGAAACAAGGCATAACGTCCACACATGGGGTAACACGACTCTTGGGTAAACCGACCGACAGCCTAACAGACCAGCACGTCGGGGAAGCTGTCGGGTTCTTCACCGGGCAAGGGTTGGGCGCCGATGTAGGCGGTAATCAGCTCACGGGCATAGGCGGCCTGATCGTTGTCCACTTCCAGGCCCAGCAGCCCGAAAATCGGCAGTTCCCCCGTACCGCCGAGCAAATGGCGCCCCACCAGATGCGCCTCGATACCTTCGCTGGCAAGCATCTGTTGCAGCAGCTCGCCTTCCATCAGGTTTTCCGGTTCGTAGATTCGCTGCATGCGCGTACCTGTTATTCATGACCTGCCGGTTATTCGTTCTCGCTGCGGGTGTCCAGCATCCACTCGTCACCGTGCACCTGCAGGGTGAAAATGACCGGCCGGCAACACACTTGGCAGTCCTCTATATAAGTCTGGTCACCGCCAGACAGGTCCACCGTTGTCTCGACCTCTTCGCCACAATAAGGACATTCGTACAGTGCGGTTTCCAGCATCGCGGTCTCCCAGGTGACTTGTGCGTATAATCGCCGGTCTATTTACAGGGCTATTCACGGCAGAGCCAATATTGCGGCCGCACCCTGATGTTTCCTTCTACTTACCCTAGCCGTTTCTAACAAGAGAGCATGATGGGCGAATTCGATACCATCCGACCTTACAACGACAGCGAAGTCCCGGCAGTGCTGGCACGCCTGTTCAGTGACAAGGCCTTTCTGGACATCCTGACCCACTTCCGCTTCCCGCGCTTTGCCGGCGCCCTGGGCTGGTTGCTCAAGCCGATGATCGCGCGCAAATTGCGCCGCGAGTTTGCCGGCGTCACCACCGTGGCGACGCTGCAGGACAAAGTCGAGTATTACGTCGACCATACCATCGACCGGGCGACCGACGGCGTGACCTATACCGGCGTCGAGCAACTTAAATCGGGCACCGCCTACCTGTTCCTGGCCAACCACCGCGATATCGTGATGGACCCGGCCTTCGTCAACTACGCCGTGTACCACGCCGGCCTGCCGACACCCCGCATCGCCATTGGCGACAACCTGCTGCAAAAGCCGTTTGTCAGCGACCTGATGCGCCTGAACAAGAGCTTCATCGTGCACCGCTCGATCACCGGGCGAAAGGAGAAGATGGCGGCGTTCAACCTGCTGTCGGCCTACATCAATCATTCGATCCGCAACGACGGCCAGTCGATCTGGATCGCCCAGGCCGAAGGTCGCGCCAAGGATGGGGATGATCGCACCGAGTCGGCGATCCTCAAGATGTTCCACGTCAGCCGCAAGGACGAACCGTTTGCCGAGGTCATCCAGTCGCTGAACCTGACGCCGGTGTCCATCAGCTACGAATACGACCCCTGCGATGCGGCCAAGGCCCGTGAGCTGTATATCCGTGCCACAACCGGCACCTACAGCAAGGCCCCAGGCGAGGATGATGTGAGCATTGCTTTGGGTATCACCGGCTACAAGGGCCGTGTGCACGTCAACTTCGCGCCGCCGATCACCGAACGCTTTGAAGACACCAAGCTGCTCGCCGTGGAAATGGACCGGCAGATCCTGGGCGGGTATCGACTGTTCCCGGTGCACTACCTGGCTTATGCACAGTGGAGTGATGCCGACCCTCAACTGCAGGTGCCGAAGGCAGCAGACCTGTTCCCGGCCGACGAACTGGCCAAGGCCAAAGCGGAATGGGAGCGGCGCTTGAACGAATGCCCGGCCGAGCACCGCCCGTACCTGGTGGTGCAATATGCAACACCGGTGCGCAATCAGTACCGGGTCAAGGCCGGAATGCCTCTGTAACCGCCGATGACACCTGTGGGAGGGGGCTTGCCCTCTCCCACAGATGTTTTTGCAGTGCTTTTTTTACAGATGGGTGCTGAGCCAGGAGGTGGCCAGCGCCAGCCCAAGGCAGGCAAACCCGACACGATAGGCCAGGCGATACGCCCGTTCGGTGTGTACATCCAGAAACAGCATCGGTTGGTCAACGGCGCGCTCTTCGCTTCGCGCGGTAAGATCGGCCATCGCACGCTGTGATCGCAGGCGGGTTATGAATAGCAGCGCGGCGCCCGGGCAGGCAACCAGTAGCGCGGCAGTATTGATGAGCAGTGCGGGCAGTGCCATCGCAAACCTCGATGTATCAGTGGCCTGGTATCAGCTCAGATACAAACCTGAACGATAGTCGCCTCCTGCGCCTTCCTGCTCCCTCCCCCATAGCGCTAATGTATCCAGTAATTTACAGCGTCACCTGAACGTCACCTTAACAAGCCACTCTGTTGCCCTTCGACGTTTGAGGAGCTTGTCATGCTGCACGCGCAAAACCAGGATCGACTGTATTGGGTCGCACAAAGCGACGAACAAGAGGCGCTGGTCGGCAGCCTGGCATTCAACGTCCAAGACCGCCATTGGCTGGTGTATTGCGCCCTCGCCGGGCATCAGCATGCCGACCTGCCGGAGCTGGATCTGCTCACAGGTGTCAGTGTGCTGGAGCTTTATGTCGAAACGGCGGCATGAACATCACAGGCATAAAAAAACCGGGCTCATCACTGAGCCCGGTTTTTTATTGAGCGGTGTTTACTGCGAGCCGAGCAACTGGCCGATGCTTGGGTCTTTGAACAGACGGGTCAGGGCGTCGCTGAGCACGTCGCTGACCAGCTTGGTATTGGTTTCCTGGTTCGGCGACATGCCGAAACGCTGGTCCAGGGACGCGCCGTAACGGCCACTGTAGCGACGGGTGCCGGCAACGACGTCGGACTTGAACGTCGCGCCGATGGACGCTTCAGTCACATACAAGCCTTGTTTAGGCGACTGGTACTTCAGTTCGGCCAAGGTAATGGTCAGTTGAGGTGCGCCCGGCGAGTTGGCCGGCGTGAAACCCAGCAGGCGTACAGCCGCTTCGGCCTGGGCTTGCAGCTTGGGCAGCACATCCTGGCCGGTTACCGAAATAAGCGCGGTCTCAGGGTACAGGCCCCCGCGAGAGCCCAGGGTCGGCGACGGACGACCATCCACCACGCGTACCGACACCGGCTGGCCATGCCCCACAGGTGCCAACTGCGCAGTGACTTTAGGTTGCGGGCTGAGTTGTTGCGGGCTGTTGGCGCAGCCAACCAGCGTCAAACTGGTCACAGTGATCAAACCGAACAACAGGCGTTGCAACATACTCATTTCTCCAGAACTAGAGGCAAACAGGCCGCCAGTATAACGGTGCAGGCGCGCCGCTCACCAGCCATCCTGAACGGCAGCTGAAGGCACGCGGAAATTACAATTTCACATAATTTGGTCACTCCAGTGTCATGGCACACTGGCAACCTTCGAGCATGTAACGTAACAGGTACAAAACCATGCGCCTTCTCAAATCACTGTTCATGCCACGCGCCGATCATCGCCACTTTGCCCGGCTTGATGCCCGTGGCTATTGCCTGGCATTCAAGCAGTGCCGCTTGCCGCCCGTCGGTGAGGGTTGGGTGGAGGTGACGGAGACTCACCTGGGGTGGATGAACCGCCCGTTGCCGGCCAGCGCCCGGGTGCGCCCGTTGTCTGCGCATGCACAACCACCGCAAGCGTTGGCCTCCTGACCGAGGCGCTAATAAAAGTCATAAAACACGCCCATTTCCCTGGCGTTCTTCGCTACAATCTCCCCCCGATTATAAGGACGTCTCCTGATCGGGCCCCGCAGCATCGTTAATGCCCCGGCATTAACCCCCAAACCGCCCACAGAGAGCCGCCCACACAGATCGAGTGAAGCCGGCGCGCTTGCTGTTTTCTTGCAAACCACCCGCCTTTACCGAATCTGCCAGAGCTGCCATTGCGCTCGGCCACTTGAGTTGTTTGCCCGTTTTGCCGCGTGTCGGCAAGGACCTCGGGCCAGGTGCCAGGCTGGGGCAGCCCATTTTTGAGGTTCACGTCTTCAAAAGAGCGTGAAAAAACGGGTTTTCACAACTTCACAAGAGTGTGGCGAGCAAATGAATAGTTTTGCGTTTGTACAAGCACCATCAGCGTCTGGAACAGCCCAACACAGGACCGAGAACTCCCCGAAAACTGGAGCTTGAAACCTGTCCGCTACGGATTTGGTTGCACGAACCGCACGCTTTGACCATAAGTCGAATTGCCACAGGCGCCCATGAATGCGTTCATAGGCAGATTAGCCCGGCAGGAAGCGTGCGCTGAAGTTGCAAAAAAATTGCGAAGAATCGGACATGGCGATCCTGGCCATGGGTAACCTGGGGCAACACGTGAACCGCCCCGTCACTCCTGGCAGCCATGCCGTCAATTTGGTGCTGCAGATTTTGGAGACGCGTTAAATGGCGCATAACGAAGCAGTCGACGTAGTACTGGTAGGGGCCGGCATCATGAGTGCCACCCTGGCCGTACTGCTCAAAGAGCTCGACCCCGGCCTCAAGCTGGAAGTCGTTGAGCTGATGGACTCGGGTGCCGCGGAAAGTTCCAACCCGTGGAACAACGCCGGTACTGGCCACGCCGGGCTGTGCGAGCTGAACTACACGCCGCAGGCGGCTGACGGTTCCATCGACATCAAGAAAGCGGTGCACATCAACACCCAATTCGAGGTATCGAAGCAGTTCTGGGCCTACCTGACCAAGAAAGGCACGTTTGGCTCGTCCAAGTCCTTTATCAGCCCGGTGCCGCACCTGAGCTTCGTGCAGGGTGAAAAAGGCGTGTCTTTCCTCAAGAAGCGTTTTGAAACCCTCAGCCAGCACCACGCGTTTTCGGACATGCACTACACCGAAGACCGTAGCGAAATGGCCGAGTGGATGCCCTTGATGATGCCGGGTCGCCCGCTCGATGAAAAAATCGCCGCCACCCGTGTGATGAACGGCACTGACGTCAACTTCGGCGCCCTGACCAACCAACTGCTCAGTCACCTGACCAGCTCTGCAGACGCCCAGGTCAAGTACAGCAAGCGCGTCACCGGCCTCAAGCGCAATGGCGCGGGCTGGACCGTGAGCATCAAGGACGTCAACAGTGGCAACAGCCGCGAAGTTGATGCCAAGTTCGTGTTCCTCGGCGCCGGTGGCGCGGCCCTGCCGTTGCTGCAAGCCTCGGGTATCGAAGAAAGCAAAGGCTTTGGCGGTTTCCCGGTCAGCGGCCAATGGCTGCGTTGCGACAACCCGGAAGTGGTCAAGCACCACCAGGCCAAGGTCTACAGCCAGGCGGCCGTGGGTTCGCCACCGATGTCCGTCCCGCACTTGGACACCCGCGTGGTGGACGGCAAGAAATCCCTGCTGTTCGGGCCATACGCCGGCTTCACCACCAAGTTCCTCAAGCACGGTTCGTTCCTCGACCTGCCGCTGTCGGTCCGCGCCGGCAACATCGGCCCGATGCTCGCCGTCGCACGGGACAACATGGACCTGACCAAGTACCTGGTCAGCGAAGTGATGCAGTCCATGGAGCAACGCCTGGAATCCTTGCGCCGCTTCTACCCTGAGGCGAAAGCCGAAGACTGGCGCCTGGAAGTGGCCGGCCAGCGGGTGCAGATCATCAAGAAAGATCCGAAGAAAGGCGGCGTGCTGCAATTCGGCACCGAGCTGGTCGCGGCCAAGGATGGATCGCTGGCAGCACTGCTGGGCGCATCCCCAGGTGCTTCGGTAACCGTTTCGATCATGCTGGAGTTGATCGAGAAGTGCTTCCCGGAGAAAGCCGCTGGTGAGTGGGCAGCCAAGCTGCACGAGATCTTCCCGGCACGGGAAAAGACACTCGAAACCGATGCCGAGCTGTACCGCAAGATCAACACGCAAAACAACATCAGCCTGGAACTGGTTGAGCCTGCCGCCGAGACTGGTAGGAGCGAGCTTGCTCGCGAAGATCGTTAACGATAACGCAGCGCGCCTGGTTTAGCCCAGCGCCCTGGGGCTCTTCGCGAGCAAGCTCGCGCCTACAGAAGAGCCCATAAAAAACGCCCCGCCCTCTGCATGAGGACGGGGCGTTTTTTTATGTTCGGATAATCAGCCGCGAGCGTTTTCGATCAACTCGATGTACTCGTCCGCGTGACGCTGATCCTTGATCAGGTCGACAAAGGTCTGGCCCTGTTCATCCTTGCCATCGAGATCCAGGCCTGCAGCCTTGAAAAAGCCCAGGAACCGTTCGAAATCGTCGATACGCAAGCCACGGTAGGCCTTGATCAGTTTGTGCAGGGACGGTGAAGTCGCATCAGCCGGCTCGAAGTCCAGGAACAACTTGATCTGATCGTCACCGATCTCATCACCAATCACCTGTTTCTTATCTTTACGCATTACCGACTCCAGCCTGCAGACATTTACACGGGGATTGAAGTCTACCTGCGGGGCTCGGCCTTGTGTAGGCGAGGATCAAACCGCTCATTCGAACTGGGCAAGCATCCAGCGCTGGTATTGAGCGACCTCGGCATCGCCCTCGCGAGGCGCCCACTCGGCAAGCTCCCCTTCACCTACCGGGCGATACGGACCGGCTTTGCACTCAAACATGACGGTGTCCGGCTCCAGGACCGCCAGGCCGTGGAACACACCCGGCGGCAGATCGACGCCCGAGCACTCTCCACCGGCCTGCATGACACGCTTGGCGATGACCTCGCCGGCCTCGTTGAATATCAACAAGCCCAAACGCCCTTTGAGCACCAACAAGGTTTCCGCCTTGTCCGCGCTCAGGTGCCGATGGGGGGGTACGTAGGTGGTGGGCTGCAGGCTCACCGCCAGGCGATGGCACGGCTCTTCCATCTGGTGAAAGTTGTGATGGTGCCGACCGCGTGGACTGCTGGCCGCTTTCTCGGCCAACTCAGCAAACAGCGATTGATCAAGAAAGCGGGCCATTCATTACATTCCTTTAACGGCGAAGATGCCATTGGCGTTACGCCAGTAGCCTTTGTAGTCCATACCATAACCGAAGATGTAGCGGTCGACGCACGGCAGGCCGACATAATCGGCTTTCAGGTCCGGGCGGGCCTTGCGGTCGTGGTCTTTGTCGATCAGCACGGCAGTGTGCACTTTGCGCGCGCCGGCGTGCTTGCAGAAGTCGATGATCGCGCCCAGGGTGTGCCCTTCATCGAGGATGTCGTCGATGATCAGTACGTCGCGGTCGATGAACGAGACTTCCGGCTTGGCTTTCCAGAACAGATCGCCGCCGCTGGTTTCATTACGATAGCGCGTAGCGTGCAGGTAGGACGCTTCCAGCGGGAAGTGCAGGTGCGTCAGCAATTTGCCGGCGAAGATCAGGCCACCGTTCATCACACAGAAAACCACCGGGTTGGTGTCGGCCATTTCGCGAGTGATGTGCGCTCCAACCTCGGCGATCGCTGCTTCGACTTGTGCTTCGGTGTACAGGCAGTCAGCCTCGCGCATGATTTGACGGATATGCTCGAGATCAGCGGACATGGCGCTCTCCAAGGGGTGCTGTGGCAAGAAAAGCGGGCGAAGGTACGCTTCTCGTGCGCTCCAATCAAGCCTTTATGGACTAACGTACTTGATGTCTATAGGACAACACCCTCGGATAGATTAATCTAGGCCGGTTTTTTTGCCCGCTGCCGGAGCCTTCCCCATGCCCACTCGCGAGATCCGCCACCCGCTGATCCGACACAAACTCGGCCTGATGCGCCGTGCCGATATCAGTACCAAGAACTTCCGTGAGCTTGCTCAGGAAGTCGGAGCGCTGCTCACTTACGAAGCCACCAAGGATTTGCCCCTGGAAAGCTACGAGATCCCCGGTTGGGCCGGTCCCGTCCAGGTCGAGAAAATCGCCGGCAAGAAGATTACCGTGGTGCCGATCCTGCGCGCCGGTATCGGCATGCTCGAAGGCGTGCTCAGCCTGATTCCAGGCGCCAAGGTCAGCGCCGTCGGCGTGGCCCGCAATGAAGAAACCCTGCAGGCGCACACTTACCTGGAAAAACTCGTTCCGGAAATCAACGAGCGCCTGGCCATGATCATCGACCCGATGCTCGCCACCGGCAGTTCCATGGTCGCCACCATTGACCTGCTGAAAAAGGCCGGTTGCAAGGACATCCGCGCCATGGTGCTGGTCGCCGCCCCCGAAGGCATTGCCGCCGTCGAGAAGGCCCACCCCGACGTGCAGATCTACACCGCATCCATCGACGAGCGCCTGAACGAACACGGCTACATCATCCCTGGCCTGGGCGATGCCGGTGACAAGATTTTCGGCACCAAACAGAAGGACGCGTGAACATGCAGGATGAATTCAACGACCCGCTTTGGCGCCAGATCCTGTCTGGCGCACAAATGCTCTTCGTGGCATTTGGCGCGCTGGTGTTGATGCCGCTGATCACAGGTCTGGATCCAAACGTCGCGCTGTTCACCGCCGGCCTGGGCACGCTGTTGTTCCAGGTGGTGACGGGGCGGCAGGTGCCGGTGTTCCTGGCATCGAGCTTCGCGTTCATCACCCCGATCATTCTCGCCAAGGGCCAGTTCGGCCTGGCAGCGACCATGGGCGGCGTGATGGCGGCCGGTTTCGTTTATACCTTCCTGGGCCTGGCGGTGAAAATCAAGGGCACCGGGTTCATTGACCGGTTGCTGCCGCCGGTGGTCATCGGCCCGGTGATTATCTCCATCGGCCTGGCCATGGCGCCGATTGCCGCCAATATGGCGATGGGTAAAGCCGGTGATGGCGGCGAGCTGATTCATTACCAGACCGCCATGATGATCTCGATGCCGGCCTTGCTGACCACCTTGATCGTGGCGGTGTTCGGCAAGGGTATTTTCCGCCTGGTGCCGATCATCTCCGGGGTACTGGTGGGTTTCGCCATGTCGTTCTACTTTGGCGTGGTCGATACGGCGAAGATCGCAGCCGCCCCTTGGTTCGCCCTGCCCCACTTCACCGCGCCGGAATTCAACTGGCAGGCGATTCTGTTTATCGTGCCGGTAGCCCTGGCCCCGGCGATCGAACATATCGGTGGTGTGATTGCGGTGGGCAGCGTGACCGGTCGTGACTACCTGAAGAAACCGGGCCTGCACCGCACTTTGCTGGGTGACGGGATCGCCACCACGGCCGCCGGCCTGTTTGGTGGCCCGCCGAATACCACCTACGCCGAAGTGACCGGCGCGGTGATGCTGACCAAGAACTACAACCCTAAAATCATGACCTGGGCCGCAATCTTTGCCATCAGCCTGGCATTTATCGGTAAGTTCGGCGCATTGCTGCAAAGCATTCCGGTACCCGTGATGGGCGGCATTCTATGCCTGCTGTTCGGCTCGATTGCCGCAGTGGGGATGAACACGCTGATCCGCCACAAGATCGACCTGGGTGAGGCACGCAACCTGGTGATTGTGTCCGTGACCCTGGTGTTCGGTATCGGCGGTGTACTGGTAGGCACCGGCACTGGCCCGGATGATTTCGGCCTCAAGGGCATCGCCCTGTGCGCGGTGGTGGCGATTGGTTTGAACCTGCTGCTGCCGGGTAATGATGGGTGGAAGAACAAGCAGTCTGACAAGCCGTTGATCTAACAGGCACTGTGAACAAAATGTGGGAGGGGGCTTGCTCCCGATGGCGGAGTGTCAGTCGATACATGATTGACTGATCTACTGCCATCGGGAGCAAGCCCCCTCCCACATTTTTTGATCTCCAGTGTCGCTTAGAGCTCGCCGAGCCCATCGACCAGCGCCTGGTTCTGCTCAGGCGTGCCGATGCTGATCCGCAGGAACTGGGCAATCCGCTCCTGCTTGAAGTGCCGTACGATCACACCCCGCTCACGCAACTTGGCCGCCAGGCCGGCTGCGTCGTGCCGAGGGTGGCGGGCAAAGATGAAGTTGGCTGCCGACGGCAACACTTCAAAGCCTTTGCCTTCCAGTTGTGCGACCAGTGTGTTGCGACTGTCGATCACCTGCTTGCACGTTTTCTCGAAGTACTCACGGTCCTCGAACGCTGCCGTCGCGCCGACAATCGCCAGGCGATCCAGCGGGTAGGAGTTGAAGCTGTTCTTGACCCGCTCCAGCGCCTCGATCAGGTCCGGGTGGCCTACGGCCAGGCCCACCCGCAAACCGGCCAGTGAGCGCGATTTGGACAGGGTCTGGGTCACCAGCAGGTTCGGGTAGCGGTCCACCAGGCTGATAGCGGTTTGGCCACCGAAGTCGATATAGGCTTCATCGACCACCACCACCGAATCCGGGCTGGCCTTGAGCATCTGCTCCACTGCCTGCAATGCCATCACGCAGCCGGTCGGCGCGTTCGGGTTGGGGAAAATGATCCCGCCGTTAGGCTTGGCGTAATCGGCCACACGAATCTGGAACTGCTCGTCCAGCGGCACCGGGTCGGACTTGATGCCGTACAGCCCGCAGTACACCGGATAAAAGCTGTAGCTGATGTCTGGAAACAGCAGCGGCAAGTCGTGCTGGAACAGACCGTGGAAGATGTGTGCCAGGACTTCATCGGAACCATTGCCGAGGAATACCGTACCGGCGTCGACCCCGTAATACTTGGCCACAGCCTGCTTGAGCAGGTCGCTGTTGGGGTCCGGGTACAGGCGCAGATTGTCATTCAACTCGGCCTGCATGGCCGCCAGTGCCTTGGGCGAGGGACCATAGGGGTTTTCATTGGTGTTGAGCTTGACCAGCTTGGTCAACTTGGGTTGCTCGCCGGGCACGTAAGGCACCAGGTCCTTGACGAAAGGGCTCCAGAATTTGCTCATGCCTTACTCTCCCTTGAGGATGCGATATTCGGCGCTGCGCGCGTGCGCACTCAGCGATTCACCACGGGCCAGCACCGAGGCGGTCTTGCCCAACTCGGAGGCGCCCTGCGGCGAACAGAAGATGATCGACGAACGCTTCTGGAAGTCATACACCCCCAGCGGCGACGAGAAACGCGCGGTGCCGGAAGTCGGCAGTACGTGGTTAGGGCCTGCACAGTAGTCGCCCAGGGCTTCGCTGGTGTGGCGGCCCATGAAGATCGCTCCGGCGTGCCGAATCGACGGCAGCCAGGCCTGCGGGTCGGCCACGGACAACTCCAGGTGTTCCGGCGCGATGCGGTTGGCCACTTCGATGGCTTGCTCCATGTCGCGAGCCAGAATCAGCGCGCCCCGGCCATTGATCGACTTCTCGATGATCTCGGCGCGCTCCATGGTCGGCAGCAGCTTATCGATACTGGCGGCGACCTTGTCGAGGAACTCGGCGTCCGGGCTGACCAGAATCGCCTGGGCGTCTTCGTCGTGCTCAGCCTGGGAGAACAGGTCCATGGCGATCCAGTCCGGGTCGGTGTGGCCGTCGCACACCACGAGGATTTCCGAAGGACCGGCGATCATGTCGATCCCCACCTGGCCGAACACATGGCGCTTGGCGGTGGCCACATAGATGTTGCCCGGCCCCACCACCTTATCGACCTTCGGCACGCTCTCGGTGCCATAGGCCAAGGCCGCGACGGCTTGGGCGCCGCCAATGGTAAACACGCGGTCGACACCGGCGATGCACGCCGCCGCCAGCACCAACTCGTTGATTTCTCCGCGCGGGGTGGGCACCACCATGACCACTTCGGTCACGCCGGCCACTTTGGCCGGGATCGCGTTCATCAACACCGATGACGGGTACGAGGCTTTACCGCCCGGCACGTATAGGCCAGCGCGGTCCAGCGGCGTGACCTTCTGGCCCAGCACGGTGCCATCGGCTTCGGTATAGCTCCACGAGTCCTGTTTCTGCTTTTCGTGGTAGCTGCGCACCCGCGCCGCCGCGACTTCCAGAGCTTCGCGCTGGGTTGCAGTGATGCGCGTCAGGGCCAGTTCCAGGCGTTCGCGGGGCAGGATCAGGTCGGCCATGGACTGGACGTCCAGGCCGTCGAATTGGCGGGTGAAGTCCACCAGCGCTGCGTCACCGCGCTCGCGCACAGCCTTGATGATGTCGAGTACTCGCTGGTTGACCGAGTCGTCGGACACGCTTTCCCAGCTCAGCAGATGATCCAGATGATGGGCGAAATCCGGGTCGGCAGCATTGAGTCGGGCAATTGCAGTGGACGTGGTCATAGCGAGGGCCTCATAGGATTGGCAAAAATGCTCAGGCGCCGAAAGTTAGCAGTCGATCCGCTTGGGCACCTGAGAATTCTGGCTATGAGGCGGATAGACGGGCGCGACCTAAGGCCGCGCGGGTAGGTCAACCGCGGTGTCGAGACTCCACTGCCTTGCGCAGGGTGTCGATCAACGCCTGAATACGGGCGTGTTGCATTTTCATGGAAGCTTTGTTGACGATCAGGCGGGAGCTGATGTCAGCAATGAAATCCTGGGGTTCCAGGCCGTTAGCACGCAGGGTGTTGCCGGTGTCGACGACGTCGATGATCTTGTCGGCCAGGCCAATCAGCGGCGCCAACTCCATCGAACCGTAGAGCTTGATGATGTCGACCTGACGACCCTGCTCGGCGTAGTAGCGCTTGGCAACGTTGACGAACTTGGTGGCAACCCGCAGGCGGCCCTTGGGTTCGACGTCACCGACACGACCGGCAGTCATCAGCTTGCACAGGGCAATACGCAGGTCCAACGGCTCGTACAGGCCCTGGCCACCGTATTCCATCAGCACGTCTTTACCGGCGACACCGAGGTCGGCCGCGCCATGTTCAACATAGGTCGGCACGTCGGTAGCCCGCACGATCAACAGGCGAACGTCGTCCTGGGTCGTGGGGATGATCAGCTTGCGGCTCTTGTCCGGATTCTCGGTCGGCACGATGCCCGCTTCAGCCAGAAGCGGCAAAGTGTCGTCAAGGATGCGGCCCTTGGACAGTGCGATGGTCAACATGGGAAACGTCAGTCCTTCATCAGGCTATTGCTGTCCGGGCGCAAACGGCGCCAGACACAGATCGAGGCCATTACAGCCTCGACTTGAAATAACGGCAAACTTCATTGTAGTGAGCGGGCTTGCCCCGCGCTGGAGTGCGCAGCGCTCCCAAGATTTTTAGGGCCGCTTCGCAGCCCAGCGCGGGGCAAGCCCGCTCACTACAGTGATAGCGGACTAGCCCGGTACGCGGCGGATCTTCGCACCGAGCATCTGCAGCTTCTCTTCGATGCACTCGTAGCCACGGTCTATGTGGTAGATGCGGTCGATCAGGGTGTCGCCTTTGGCGCACAGTGCAGAAATCACCAGGCTGGCCGAAGCACGCAGGTCGGTCGCCATCACCGGCGCGCCCTTGAGCTCATCGATGCCGGTAACGATAGCGGTGTTGCCCTCGACCTGGATCTTGGCACCCATGCGGTGCAGCTCATACACGTGCATGAAGCGGTTTTCGAAGATGGTCTCGATCACGGCGCCCGTGCCTTCGGCAATTGCGTTCAAGGAGATGAACTGCGCTTGCATGTCAGTCGGGAACGCCGGGTAAGGAGCAGTGCGCAAGTTAACGGCTTTGGCTCGCTTGCCGTGCATGTCCAGCTCGATCCAGTCTTCACCGGTGGTGATTTCAGCACCGGCTTCCTTGAGTTTTTCCAGGACGGCTTCGAGGATGGTCGGATCGGTGTCCTTGACCTTCACGCGGCCACCGGTCACGGCGGCGGCAACCAGGTAGGTGCCGGTTTCGATACGGTCCGGCATCACTTTGTAGGTGGCCGAGTGCAGACGCTTCACACCGTCGATGGTAATGGTGTCGGTGCCGGCGCCGCTGATGTTGGCACCCATGGCGATCAGGAAATTCGCCAGGTCGACCACTTCCGGCTCACGCGCGGCGTTTTGCAGGACGCTGCGACCATTGGCCAGGGCAGCGGCCATCATGATGTTCTCGGTACCGGTCACACTGACGGTATCGAAGAAGAAGTTGGCGCCACGCAAGCCGCCTTCCGGCGCCTTGGCCTTGATGTAGCCACCTTCGACGTCGATGATCGCGCCCATGGCTTCAAGGCCACGGATGTGCAGGTCAACCGGGCGCGAACCGATGGCACAACCGCCAGGCAGGGCCACTTCGGCTTCGCCGAAACGGGCAACCATCGGGCCCAGTACCAGGATCGACGCACGCATGGTTTTCACCAATTCATACGGGGCAACCAGGGTCTTGATGGTGCGCGGGTCGATTTCGACCGCCAGTTTCTCGTCGATGACCGGCTCGATACCCATGCGACCGAACAGTTCGATCATGGTGGTGATGTCGTGCAGGTGCGGCAAGTTGGCCACAGTCACCGGGCCATCGCACAGCAGGGTCGCTGCCAGGATCGGCAAGGCGGAGTTTTTCGCACCGGAAATGCGAATCTCGCCATCAAGGCGGGCACCACCGGTAATAATCAATTTATCCATAAGAATCTCGACGCCTTGGGGGCTCAGGTGCGCTCGGACCAAGCCGCGCGGCTGAAAAATTTCATAGTGACCGCGTGGATGCTGCCATCGGTGATCCACGGGTTCAAATGGGCATAGATCTGCTGTTGACGCTTGACCGGGCTCAATGCCGCCAGTTCATCGCTAATCACGTTCAGCTGGAAATTGCAGCCTTCGCCTTCAACTTCTACGATCGTTTCCGGCAGCTTTCCTTCAAGGAAGCTCTTAACTTCTAGGGCCTGCATGCTCAACCTCTATCGGCGCCCAGTGCGCACGGGTCGCACATCATACAAAAAAGCCCCGCGCCTGCGAACCCCGCATAGCAGGACTCTGACGGGGGGCTTTCTTGATAATAGCTATTAAGGATGCGCCAACAGCTCGGTCAGGCCACTGACCTGGGCAATTTCACGCATATCTTCGGGCAACGCGCGGATACTCACAGGCTTTTTAGCAGCCTCGGCATCCCGCATGAAGCACAGCAACAACGACAAGCCGACGCTGCTGGACTTGGTCACCGCCGAGCAATCGAGCACCAGAGCGGGCGCGGTGCTGGACTTGATCAACGCCTGGCCCTGCTTGCGCAGCGCAGGCCCGGTGCGGTAGTCCAGCACGCCGCTGAGCAGCAGCTCGCCGGCATCGCCAAGACGAACAGCCGACTCGGTCATTGCGCGGACTTCCCAGCTTCTTTATCGGAAGCTTCCTTGGCCTTGGCCACTTCACCCGCCCAACCATTGATGGTCTTGTCCAGGTCGTTGCCGTTGCGCTGCATGGCATCGGCGAACTGGTCACGGAACAGCTTGCCGATATTGATGCCGTTGATGATCACGTTGCGCAGCTTCCACTCGCCGTTGACCTTCTCCAGCGTGTACTGCACAGGGTAGACGGCACCGTTGTTGCCTTTGACGCTCATGTTCACGCTGGTGCGGTCGCCCGACTCATCGCCGGCCGGAGCAACGGTAATGCCCTGGTTGTTGTACTCAAGCAGCGCATTGCCGTAGAACTGGAACAGGCCCCTCTTGAAGTTTTCCTGGAAGGTCTGCATCTGCGCTGGGGTTGCCTTGCGCGAGTACTTGACCGTCATGATGCTTCTGGAAATGCCTTCGGCGTCAACCACAGGCCCGACAATAGTGTTCAGGGCGTTGTAGAACTGGCTTGGGTCTTGTTTGTATTGCTCTTTGTTGGCTTTCAAGTCCGCCAGCATCTTGTTGGTCGTGTCCTGCACCAGATCGTGCGCAGAACCTGCCGCGTTGGCCATCAGCGGCAGCGCTGCAAGCAGTACCAGCAGGCCGCGTCGCAAGGTAGAGATCATGAACAGGTTCCTCATTTGGCGTCTTTATTGACCGTATTGAGCAGGAATTTACCGATCAGGTCTTCAAGCACCAACGACGACTGTGTGTCGTGGATTGTCGAACCATCCTTGAGCAGGGCTGTTTCCCCGCCCACGCTGATACCGATGTATTTTTCGCCCAGCAGACCCGCAGTGAGGATAGATGCAGTGGAGTCCGTCGGCAGATTATCTACCTTCTTATCCACTTGCATGGTCACTCGACCGGTGAAGCTGTCGCGATCCAGATCGATTGCCGTGACCTTGCCGATGGTCACACCGGCCATGGTCACTTTAGCTCTGACCGTCAAACCGGCGATATTGTCAAAGTATGCGTAAAGTTTATAAGTATCGGCGGTGGGGCTGGCCGAAAGGCCGCTGACGCGCAGCGCCAGCAACAGTAAAGCCAGGATGCCAGCCAGCAAGAAAAGGCCGACACCGATTTCCACAGTGCGGTTTTGCATCAGAAATCTCCAAACATCAAGGCGGTCAAAATGAAGTCAAGGCCCAGTACGGCCAGCGAGGCGTACACAACGGTCTTGGTGGTGGCGCGACTGATCCCTTCTGAGGTGGGTTCACAGTCGTAGCCTTGGAATACGGCGATCCAGGTCACTACAAAGGCGAAAACGATACTCTTGATGATGCCGTTGAGCACATCGCCACTGAACGTCACGCTGTTTTGCATGTTGGCCCAGTAGGAGCCGTCATAGACCCCCAGCCAGTCCACCGCCACCCAAGAACCGCCCCAGATACCCACCACGCTGAAAATCATCGCCAGCAATGGAAGGGAAATGAAGCCGGCCCACAGGCGCGGGGCAACAATGTATTTGAGCGGGTCTACGCCGATCATTTCCAGGCTGGACAGTTGCTCGGTGGACTTCATGTTGCCGATCTCGGCAGTCAGCGCCGAACCGGCGCGCCCGGCGAACAGCAACGCGGTGACCACCGGACCAAGCTCACGCAGCAGCGTCAGGGCGACCATCTGCCCTACCGCCTGCTCCGAACCGTAGCTGGAAAGAATATTGAAGCCCTGCAACGCCAGCACCATGCCGATGAATACGCCCGAGACGACGATGATCACCAGGGACATCACGCCGACCGCATGCAGCTGCTTGACCAGCAACCCAAAGCCGCCGCCGATGCCGCCGCGACCGAGCAAGGCGTGAAACAGGAAAATAGTCGAGCGACCCAGCACTTCGACGATGTCGATGCCTGAGCGGCCGAAAAGGCGAACCTTCTCGATAAGAGATGTCTTGCGCATCAGCGCTTCCCCAGAAGATCTGAGCGGTAGTCCGCTGCCGGAAAGTGAAAAGGCACCGGGCCATCGGGATCGCCGGTCATGAACTGGCGGATACGCGGGTTATCGGCATTCATCAGCTCCTCCGGCGTACCCTGCCCCAGCACCTGGCCATCACCCACTACATAGAGGTAGTCAGCGATGCTCGCGGTCTCGGCCAGATCGTGGGACACCACGATGCTGGTGATCCCCAGCGCATCATTGAGCAAGCGGATCAGGCGTACCAGCACGCCCATGGCGATGGGGTCCTGGCCGACGAAAGGCTCGTCATACATGAGGATTTGTGGGTCGAGGGCAATAGCCCGCGCAAGGGCGACACGGCGTTTCATGCCGCCGGACAACTCGTCGGGCATCAGGTCGATGGCACCACGAAGGCCAACGGCCTGCAGTTTCAACAACACGATGTCACGGATCATCTCGTCGGACAGCTGGGTATGCACCCGCAGCGGAAACGCTACGTTTTCGAAAACATCGAGGTCGGTAAACAGCGCGCCGCTCTGGAACAGCACCCCCATGTGCTTGCGCGCATCGAACAGATCGCTGCGCGACAGCGTCGGCAGGTTCTGGCCATTGACCCACACTTCACCGGCACTGGGGCGCAATTGCATGCCCATCAGGCGCAATAAGGTGGTTTTGCCACAGCCGGAAGGCCCCATGATTCCCGTGACCTTGCCACGGGGAATGCGAATATCGACGTTATTGAAGATGCTGCGCGTCCCGCGCTTGAAGGTAAGGCCCTTCAGCTCGACCGCGTAGGCGTTATCGGCACTCATCTAATCTCCTTGGGATGCAGCCTTTCACTCAGACACCCGGTATGCGACTTTCGTTAGCAACGCCTGCGCAATAATTATCCACATGGGCTGAGCGGACCGAACTGGCGGCGAACTATATCACTGCTGGTACAGCGCCCCCAAGGCCGGAACAGCGCTTGTTCAGATTCACGACAGGGAAAAAACGTTGCTGAGCACGAATCTCAAGCGCTCAACGAATAAAGCCTGACGAACTTGCGTGAGGGAATTGATCATTACCGCTATAATCGCCGACTTTTCGTCAGGCTATACGACTTCAGACATGAGCCAATCCAGCGACCTCATTCAATCCGCACAACGTACCATTCGCCTCGAACTGGAAGCCGTAGAAGGTTTACTGGCCCATATCGACGCGGATTTCGTGCGTGCCTGCGAGATGATCCTGGCCAGTAAGGGCCGCGTTGTCGTGGTCGGCATGGGCAAATCCGGCCATGTCGGCAACAAGATTGCCGCCACACTGGCAAGCACCGGCACCACCGCGTTTTTTGTACATCCGGCCGAAGCCAGCCATGGCGACATGGGCATGATCACCAAGGATGACATCATCCTGGCGCTGTCCAACTCCGGCACCACCAACGAAATCGTGACCTTGCTGCCGCTGATCAAGCGCCTGGGCATCAAGATGATCAGCCTCACCGGCAACCCGGAATCGACGCTGGCCAAGGCTGCCGAAGTCAACTTGAACGTGCATGTGGCCCATGAAGCCTGCCCACTGAACCTGGCTCCGACCTCTTCGACCACCGCGGCCCTGGTCATGGGCGACGCCCTGGCCGTAGCGCTGCTGGAGGCTCGCGGCTTTACCGCTGAAGACTTCGCGTTCTCCCACCCGGGCGGCGCCCTGGGCCGTCGCCTGCTGCTGAAGGTGGAAAACGTCATGCATGCCGGCGATGAACTGCCCCACGTCCAACGCGGCACGTTGCTCAAGGACGCGTTGATGGAGATGACCCGCAAGGGCCTGGGCATGACCGTGATCCTGGAGACCGACGGACGCCTGGCCGGAGTCTTCACCGACGGCGACCTGCGCCGAACCCTGGACCGTACCATTGATATCCACACCGCAACCATCGATGCGGTGATGACGCCCCACGGCAAGACGGCCCGCCCGGAAATGCTCGCGGCCGAAGCCCTGAAGATCATGGAAGACCACAAGATCGGCGCGCTGGTGGTAGTCGACAGCGACGACCGCCCGATTGGCGCGTTGAACATGCACGACTTACTGCGTGCGGGAGTGATGTAAATGACCGACGACCTGCTGCAACGCGGAAAGAACATCAAACTGGCGATTTTCGACGTCGATGGCGTGCTGACCGATGGCCGCCTGTATTTCCTCGAGGATGGCAGCGAATTCAAGACTTTCAACACGCTTGATGGCCAAGGCATCAAAATGTTGATGGCCGCGGGCGTGCAAACCGCGATTATCAGCGGTCGAAAGACACCCGTTGTGGAACGCCGCGCACAAAACCTGGGGATTCCTCACCTCTATCAGGGCCGTGAGGATAAACTGGTGGTTCTGGACGAGCTTCTTGGCCAACTCAACCTAAGCTATGAGCAGGTCGCCTACTTGGGCGATGACCTGCCCGACCTGCCGGTCATTCGCCGGGTGGGCCTGGGCATGGCCGTCGCGAACGCCGCAGCTTTTGTGCGTGAACACGCGCATGGCGTCACCACTGCCCGTGGCGGTGAAGGTGCCGCCCGCGAGTTCTGCGAATTGATCCTGCGCGCCCAGGGCAGTCTTGAAGCGGCCCACGCCGCCTACCTATAGAGCGTTTTATGCTGAGCAAAAAGATTCGCAACTTCCTGTTATTCGGAGTCATCGCCGCGATCTTCCTGGCGGTGGGCTACTGGAATATCAGCCCGGAGCGCTTCCTCGACAAACCTGTCGTGCAGGTTGATGCAGGCGCTATCGACTATTACGCAACCAACGCCTACAGCGTGCAGTTCCTGCCCGACGGCAAGGTGCAGTACGAGATGACGGCGGACAAGGTCGAACATTTGAAAGCGTCCGAGGTCACTTTGCTGACCAACCCGGACATGAACCTGTACCGTGGCACCGAGTTCCCTTGGCATGTCACGAGCCTGCGCGGCGAAGTCAACCCGGACGGCACCCAGGTAGAGTTGATCGATTCGGTGCGCATTGCGCGCACCGACGAACAGAAGCGCGACACCATCATCACCAGCAGTCGCATGACCGTATTCCCACAACAGCAATATGCGCAGACCGAGCAAGACGTTAGAATCGACGGCGCTGGCGGTGTATCGACTGGCAAGGGAATGAAAGCGTATTTGAAAGAAAGCAGGATACACCTGCTATCGAACGTAAGAGGACAGTATGAGGCTCGTTAAAACCCTCCCTATTTTGCTCGGTCTGGGCGCAGCACTGGGAAGCGTGAGCGCCTGGGCTCTGCCGAACGATAGCCAGCAACCGATCCACATCCAGGCCAACGATGCCCAATTGGACGACAAGAAAGGCATTGCTACCTACACGGGCGATGTGATCATTACCCAGGGCTCGATGAAAATCACCGGCAACACGGTGACGCTCACTCGCACCCCCGCTGGCGACATCGACGTGGTGACCTCGGTGGGCAACCTGGCTTACTTCGAGCAGAAGCAAGCCGCGACCGATCCGGGACCGATGAAGGGCTACGGCAAGACCATCCAGTACCACGCCCAGCAAAACCGCATCATTTTGATCGACCAGGCCAAAGTGATCAGCACCGACGGCAACTCCACGGAAGGTGAAAAAATCACCTATGACACCGTGAAACAGATCGCCAACGCCGGTCGCGCCAATGGCAACAAGGTCAGCGCACCTCGTCCGCGTGTCGACATGGTTATCCAGCCGAAGAAGAAGGCCGAGTAATGGCAACCCTGAAAGCCCAGCATCTGGCCAAGGCCTATAAAAGCCGTCAGGTCGTGCGCGACGTCAGCTTGTCGATCGACAGTGGCCAGATCGTCGGTTTGCTCGGCCCCAACGGTGCCGGCAAGACCACTTGCTTCTATATGATCGTCGGCCTGGTCCAGGCGGATCAGGGTCGCGTGCTGATCGACGACCTGGATGTCAGCCACCAGCCCATGCACGGTCGTGCTCGGGCCGGCATCGGCTATCTTCCGCAGGAAGCGTCGATCTTCCGCAAACTGTCGGTGGCCGACAACATCATGGCGATCCTGGAGACCCGCAAGGAACTCGACCGTGATGGCCGCCGCAAAGAGCTGGAAAGCCTGCTGCAGGAATTCCACATCAACCACATTCGCGACAACCTCGGCATGAGCCTGTCCGGTGGTGAGCGTCGCCGAGTGGAGATCGCCCGCGCCCTGGCCACCGCACCGAAGTTCATCCTGCTGGACGAACCCTTTGCCGGCGTCGACCCGATCTCGGTTGGCGACATCAAACAGATCATCCACCACCTCAAGGCCAAGGGCATCGGCGTACTGATCACCGATCACAACGTTCGCGAGACGCTGGATATCTGTGAAACCGCCTATATCGTCAACGATGGCCAACTGATCGCCGAAGGTGACTCCGCGACCATTCTGGCCAACGAACTGGTCAAGGAAGTGTACCTGGGCCACGAGTTCCGCTTGTAAACACCGCGGTGTCACGGCTATTGCCAATGCGCGCGGTAGTCAATAAAAACCTCAGGCTTTTTATTGTTACCGCGCTCTAGGCAAAGCCCCCGATATCAGGCATATAATTTGCTTATGTTTGGCGCTCACGCGCCCTGTCGTGGATGGCGCAATGCGCCGGCGAATAAGGTGTTAAGCCCCTGCCATGAAACCATCGCTAGTCCTGAGAATGGGCCAGCAGCTGACGATGACACCGCAGCTGCAACAGGCCATCCGCCTGCTCCAATTGTCGACCCTGGACCTGCAACAGGAAATCCAGGAGGCCCTGGAGTCCAATCCGATGCTCGAACGCCAGGAAGACGGCGACGACTTCGATAATACGGACCCGCTGGCCGACAACATCGAGCAAAAACCCAACTCCGACGTGCAGGAACCCTCCTATCAGGAAACCGCCCCTACGGTGGACAACCTCGAGGACGGCGAATGGAACGAACGCATCCCCAACGAGCTTCCCGTGGATACCGCCTGGGAAGACGTCTACCAGACCAGCGCCAGCAGCCTGCCCAGCAGCGACGATGACGAGTGGGACTTCACCACCCGCACGTCCGCCGGCGAGAGCCTGCAAAGCCATCTGTTGTGGCAGTTGAACCTGGCGCCGATGTCCGACACCGACCGCCTGATCGCCGTAACACTGATCGACTGCATCAACAACCAGGGCTACCTGGACGAAACCCTTGATGAAATCCTCGAGGCATTCGACCCGGAACTGGACATCGAACTGGACGAAATCGAAGCCGTCCTGCACCGCATCCAGCAGTTCGAGCCCGCCGGCATCGGTGCCCGTACACTCAGCGAATGCCTGCTGTTGCAATTGCGCCAGCTGCCCGCCAAGACCCCTTGGCTGGTCGAAGCCCAGCGCCTGGTGACCGACTATATCGACCTGCTGGGCAGCCGCGACTACAGCCAGTTGATGCGCCGCATGAAGCTCAAGGAAGACGACCTGCGCCAGGTGATCGAGCTGGTACAGAGCCTCAACCCGCGCCCAGGCTCACAGATCGAGTCCAGCGAAGCCGAGTATGTCGTGCCCGACGTAATCGTGCGCAAGGACAATGAGCGCTGGCTCGTCGAGCTGAACCAGGAGTCGGTGCCGCGCCTGCGAGTCAACCCGCAATATGCAGGCTTTGTGCGCCGCGCCGACACCAGCGCCGACAACACCTTCATGCGCAACCAACTGCAGGAAGCCCGCTGGTTCATCAAGAGCCTGCAAAGCCGCAACGAAACCCTGATGAAAGTGGCCACCCAGATCGTCGAGCATCAGCGCGGCTTCCTGGAGTATGGCGACGAAGCGATGAAACCGCTTGTGCTGCACGATATCGCCGAAGCAGTGGGCATGCACGAGTCGACGATCTCCCGGGTAACCACGCAAAAATTCATGCATACCCCCCGGGGTATTTATGAGTTGAAATACTTTTTCTCAAGCCACGTCAGCACCTCCGAAGGCGGCGAATGCTCGTCCACGGCAATCCGCGCGATCATCAAAAAACTGGTTGCCGCGGAAAATCAGAAAAAGCCATTGAGTGACAGTAAGATCGCTGGTTTACTGGAGGCACAAGGCATTCAGGTCGCCCGTCGAACCGTCGCCAAGTACCGCGAGTCCCTCGGGATCGCGCCTTCCAGCGAGCGTAAGCGTTTGATGTGACGGGCGGGCCACAGCGTTCCAGTGGCAGGCACCCCGGCCTGCCGCTTTATGCACTGGCAACGAAGGAGAAGCTGTATGCAAGTCAACATCAGTGGACACCAGCTGGAAGTCACCAAACCCCTGCGTGAATACACCGAAAGCAAGCTGAACAAGCTTGCGGGGCATTTTGACAAGATCACCAACGTGCAGGTCATCATGGAGGTCGATAAGCTCAAGCAGAAAATCGAGGCCACCCTGCACGTACCGAATGCCAAGCTCGTCGCCAATGCGGAACATGAAGACATGTACGCGGCGATCGACTCGCTCTACGACAAGCTCGACCGCCAACTCATAAAGCATAAGGAAAAGAATCTGCACCTGATGCAAGGTACAGGTCGCTAACGCCCCTCCCATGATCCGACTTGAAACCATCCTGACCCCCGGCCGTTCCCTTGTGAACGTGCCGGGCGGCAGCAAGAAAAAAGCCCTCGAACAAATTGCCAACCTGATCAGCCGCGAAGTGCCGGATCTGGAGATGCAGGATGTCTTCGAGGCGCTGGTTGCCCGTGAAAAACTCGGCTCTACCGGTTTTGGCAATGGCATCGCCATTCCGCACTGCCGCCTCAAAGGTTGTGAAGCGCCCGTGAGCGCCCTGCTGCACTTGGAAGCGCCCATCGATTTCGACGCCATCGACGGCGCCCCGGTCGACCTGCTGTTCGTGCTACTGGTCCCACAGGCCGCCACCGACGCACACCTGGAACTGCTTCGGCAGATCGCCAGCATGCTCGACCGCAAGGAAGTACGCGACAAACTACGCAGCGCCAGCAGCAACGAGGCGCTCTATCAGGTTGTCCTGGATGAACAAAACGGGCAGTAATCATGCGTTTGATCATCGTCAGCGGCCGTTCCGGCTCAGGTAAAAGCACCGCTCTCAATGTTCTTGAGGACAGCGGTTTTTATTGCATCGACAACTTACCCGCCGGTCTGCTGCCTGAATTGGCGGAACGTGCGTTGATCCATACCGAACTGGCGCAGCCGTTGGTGGCCGTATCGATTGACGCCCGCAACCTGCCCAGCCACCTCTCCCGCTTCCCGGAGTTGCTCGAGGAAGTACGCGCCAAGCACATTCATTGCGACGTGCTGTATCTGGATGCCGACGAAGAGACGCTGCTCAAACGCTTCTCGGAAACCCGTCGACGTCATCCGCTCAGCAGCCCACATCGATCTCTGGCTGAAGCCATTGAGGACGAAACCACGTTGCTGGGGCCAATCATTGACCTCGCCGACCTGAAGATCAACACCACCAGCCTCAACCTGTACCAACTACGCGACGCGATCAAGCTGCGCCTGTTGAACCAGCCCGAGCCCGGCACCGCGTTTCTCGTGGAGTCGTTCGGCTTCAAGCGCGGCATGCCGGTGGATGCCGACCTGGTGTTCGATGTCCGCTGCTTGCCTAACCCCTACTGGAAGCCAGAGCTGCGCGACCAGTCCGGGCTGGATCAACCCGTTATCGACTACCTTGCAGCACAGCCGGATGTAGAGGATATGTTCCAGGATATCTCTACTTACCTGCTCAAATGGTTGCCGCGCTTCGCCGCGAGCAATCGGGCCTATGTCACGATTGCCATTGGTTGCACCGGCGGCCATCACCGCTCTGTCTATTTGACCGAACGACTGGGCCAGGTTTTGCAACACACCCTCAAGAACGTCCAGGTTCGCCACCGCGACCTTAGCTGAAAGGAACACCCCCGCGATGCCCGCTCTGGAAATTGAAATCATCAACAAGCTCGGCTTGCACGCCCGGGCTTCCGCCAAATTCGTCGGCGTTGCCGGGCAGTTCCCCTGTCAGATTCGCGCCGGCCGCACCCCGGAATCGATGGTCGATGGCAAAAGCATCATGGCCATGATGATGCTGGCTGCCGGCAAGGGCACCCGGATCCACCTGAAGACGGAAGGCGAGCAGGAACAGGAAGCGATGGACGCCTTGGTGAAGTTGATCAACAACTACTTTGATGAGGGTGAGTAAACCCACCCGTTGAAAACTGCGTGGAGCTGAAACGGCTTCACCCCAACGCAGTATCCATGACCATCATCAGGCAAAACCCGATACACAGCCCCAGGCTGGCGAGCTTTTCGTGACCATTGCGCCTCGATTCGGGGATCACTTCATGGGTTACCACCAGCAACATCGCACCGGCGGCCAACGCCATCCCCAATG
This sequence comes from Pseudomonas palleroniana, assembly GCF_022836895.1. Classification (NCBI taxonomy): domain Bacteria; kingdom Pseudomonadati; phylum Pseudomonadota; class Gammaproteobacteria; order Pseudomonadales; family Pseudomonadaceae; genus Pseudomonas; species Pseudomonas palleroniana. The sequence goes on from NZ_CP092411.1 coordinate 5,690,262, forward strand.
GCAACAGCACCTCGGCCAGGCTTACCAGCCATGCGCAAAGCACGGCAAAGACAGGCTCGACCAACCCGGATGCAGCACCGATCAAGAATGCCTTGAACCGTGACATCCCTGCCCCCGCTAATACCAGCGCTATCACCAGACCTTCAGGCACGTCCTGCAGGGCAATGCCCATGGCCAAACTGTCGGCATCGGGTACGCCACCCCCAGCGGAGACGCCCACCGCCATACCTTCCGGAATGTTGTGGGCAATGATCGCGAACACAAATAGCCAGATACGCGGCGGGATTACCGGCTTGTCCGGTGTCCCCACCAATATTTCGGGGCTGGCACCAGAAACCTTGCGATCAACCAGATACAGCCAGAAAGCACCCAGCATGATGCCGAAGCTGATCAATCCGCTCGCGCCCCAGGGCGATAACCCGAGGTTCTGGGCGGCAGAGATACCCGGCACGACCAACGAGAACGCGGTCGCCGCCAACATCACCCCCGCACCAAATCCCAGCAGGGAATCGCTCAGCGCGACCGGCATGCGCCGAATCACCAGCACCGGGACCGCCCCCAACGCCGTGCCAAGCGCACAGATCGCCCCGCCCTGCAGGGCACGCAGAATGCGTGGTTCCAGGCCCAACCAGGCCAGCCCATGGGCTACCAGCAACGCAGTACCTGCCAATAGCAGCAGCGAGCCAAACGCATAGCGAAACAGGCGCCCGCTGCCGATCGTCAGTGTTTCAGTGCCCATTGGTCACCCTTGGATCTTGTTTTAGGGAGGTGAGGGTCAGGCCAAGGCAGCCTGATAACGAGCGGCGACTTCCGGCCAGTTGATGACGCTGTAGAAGGCATTGATGTATTCCGGGCGACGGTTCTGATACTGCAGGTAGTAGGCGTGCTCCCAGACATCCAGCCCGAGGATCGGCGTATTGCCGCTCATCAACGGGCTGTCCTGATTGCCGCTGCTCTCCACCACCAGGGTCTTGCCTGGAGTGATACTGAGCCAGGCCCAGCCACTGCCGAAACGGGTCAGCGCGGCTTTGGTAAAGGCTTCCTTGAAACGCTCAAAGCCGCCCAATTGCTCGTCGATAGCCCGGCCCAGCACGCCCTCGGGCTGGCCGCCGCCCTTGGGTGACATCACTGCCCAGAACAGCGAGTGGTTGGCATGACCGCCGCCCTGATTGATCACTGCCGCGCGCAGTGTTTCAGGCAATTGCTGGACGCTGGACACCAGTTTCTCTACCGGCCAGCCCGCGAACTCAGTCCCGTCAACCGCCGCGTTGAGGTTGTTGATATAAGTCTGGTGATGCTTGGTGTAGTGAATTTCCATGGTCTGTGCATCGATATGCGGCTCGAGGGCATCGTAGGCATAAGGCAAGGCAGGCAAGGTGTAGGTCATATCAATGCGCTCCGTAATAAGGGTTGTTGCGGGTCGACGCATCCGGTTGCGTCGCAGCGCCGCCCAACAAGCGATGAGTACGTGGGTATTCACCGTGATCGCTGATGAAATTCAACAACTCGACATAGGTCTTGCTGCTCTGGCGCAGCGCCGCCTCGCGCAACTGCGGGCTCAGACGCGGATCCTGCAGGGTCTGCAACAGGCGTTGGTGAATGGCGCAGAGGTATTCCGCGCTTTCTTCCGGCTGGTTCAGGCGCAGGTGCAGGTCCGCCAGGTTGTGATGGGAAATGACGCAGGCCGCCACTGCTTCTTCGGCATCCGCCCAGCGCTCAAACAGCACTTGAGCCAGGGCCAGCGCTTGCAAATAGGCCTCGCGGGCGTCGACCAACTCACCCTGCATAAAGCAGCGATTGGCGCGTTCGATCGTGCGTTTCCAGTGCTCCATGGTGAGCCTCCAAAGCAGAGTCGTTGATTACACGCCGCCGGCCGTGAGTTTTACCGGGTCCAGCAGCATTTCCAGCTGACTACGGGGCAAGTCAGTGTGTTCAAGGGCTACGTCAATCACCGGTCGCCCTTGTTGATAGGCTTTTTTGGCGATTTCGGCGGCCTTCTGGTAACCAATGATCGGGTTGAGCGCGGTGACCAGGATCGGATTGCGCGACAGCGCTTCCTTGAGCTTGGCCTCATTGACCTTGAAGCTGGCGATAGCCTTGTCCGCCAGCAATCGGCTGGAATTGGCCAGCAATTCAAGGCTGCTGAGCAGGTTCTGGGCGATGATCGGCAGCATCACGTTCAGCTCGAAGTTGCCCGACTGGCCGGCGACGGTAATCACCGAGTCATTGCCAATCACTTGCGCGGCCACCATGGCGGTCGCCTCCGGGATCACCGGGTTGACCTTGCCCGGCATGATCGAGGAGCCCGGCTGCAGCCCTTCCAGCTCGATTTCGCCAAGCCCGGCGAGGGGACCGGAGTTCATCCAGCGCAGGTCGTTGGCGATTTTCATCAGTGAGACGGCGGTGGCTTTCAATTGACCGGAAACGGCGACGGCAGTGTCCTGGGAGCCGATCAGGGCAAACAGGTTCTTGCCTGGCGTGAATTTCACGCCGGTCAAACCACTCAGTTGCTGGCTGAAACGTGCAGCGAACTCCGGGTGTGCGTTGATCCCGGTGCCGACAGCCGTGCCTCCTTGAGCCAGGGCCTGCAAGCTTGGCAGCAAGTCCTGCAAATGCCCGATATTGGCCTTGAGTTGCTGCGCCCAGCCGTTGAGCACCTGGCTCATGCGCACCGGCATGGCGTCCATCAGGTGGGTGCGGCCGGTCTTGATGAAGGGATGGACGGCTTCGGCCTTTTGCTCGATCACCTGAACCAGATGCAGCAGGGCTGGCAACGTTTGCTCATGCAGCACCAACGCGGCGCTGACATGGATAGTGGTCGGGATGATGTCGTTGCTGCTCTGGCCGCAGTTGACATGATCGTTGGGGTTGACTACCTCACCGAGCAAGCGGGTGGCCAGAGTTGCAATCACTTCATTGGCATTCATGTTGGAACTGGTGCCGGACCCGGTCTGGAAGATATCCACCGGGAAGTGCGGCATGAAATCACCTTCGAGCAAGCCTTGGGCGGCATCGACGATGGCCTTGCCCTGTGCTTCGCTGATCTGTTTGAGGTCGACATTGACCTTGGCGGCAGCCACCTTGGCCAGGATCAAGGCTCGAATGAATTGCGCCGGCATGCGCTGGTGACTGATTGGGAAATTGTTCACCGCGCGCTGGGTCTGCGCGCCATACAGCGCGTCGGCAGGTACTTGAAGTTCGCCCATGCTGTCGCGTTCGATACGGGTGTTACTCATCGTTAGATCCTTGCACCAGGTCAGAGTGAGAAAGTGATGGCAGCAATTGGCAGGTCGCCAACTGCCAGGCAAAGGTCTGCCAGCGCTTGAGGCGGCAGGCGCAGCGGGAGAGTTTTTCCAGGTCACGCAATGGGCGCCATGCCTGATCCAGGCACAGGGATCGCCAGTGCCATGGCAAGGCGATATCACTGGCGGTGTCGATCAAGAGACGGAATGAGGTTTCGGCGATCGTCCACGGATGGGTCGCAGTGCAGCACGCCAGGTATCGGCCTTCGTTGAGGTAATGTTCGATCAGGCGAGGCTCATTGGGATCAAGGCCGCAGCGGATCTGACGGCTCATCCAGCGCCAGCTTTCCAGGTACGGATCCTCATGCAGGACAGAACTCATGATCTACACTCGCTCGATAATGATATTCATTATTAAATGATATTAAGAATCAAAACAAGACGAGAAATTCAGTTCGACTTTTACATAGCCAAAAAAAAGCACGCCATCTTCGGGATGGCGTGCTTTTTTATGAAGCGCTGTGTGATCAGCTGCCGGCGACGGTCATCCGCTCGATCAGTACCGACCCCGTGCGAATGTTGCTGCGCAGCTCCAAGTCATTACCCACTGCCACGATCTGCTTGAACATGTCACGCATATTGCCGGCAATGGTCACTTCCTGGACGGCAAACTGAATCTCACCGTTTTCCACCCAGAAACCCGCCGCGCCTCGAGAGTAATCACCCGTCACCATATTCAAACCATGGCCCATCAACTCGGTCACCAGCAGGCCCCGGCCCATACGACGCAGCAAGGCAGCCTGGTCTTCGGCACCGTGAGTCACAAAGAGGTTATGCACGCCACCGGAGTTGGCAGTACTCGGCAAGCCAAGCTTGCGCCCGGCGTAAGTGCCCAGCACGTAGGACACCAGCTCGCCCTTCTCGACAAACGGCTTGGCATACGTCGCCAGGCCATCACCGTCGAACGCCGAACTGCCCATGGCACGCATCAGGTGAGGGCGCTCGTCGATGGTCATCCACTCAGGGAACAACTTCTGGCCGATTGCGCCTTCAAGGAACGAGGACTTGCGGTACAGGTTGCCGCCGGAAATCGCCCCCAGGAAACTGCTGAACAACCCCCCAGCCAGTTCCGCCGAAAACAGCACCGGCACTTCACAGGTGGGCACCGGGCGCGCACCCAGGCGGCTGGCGGCGCGTTGTGCAGCGCGCTGGCCGATGCTGACCGGGTCCGCCAGCAGATCGCCCTGGCGATTCACGTCGTACCAGTAATCACGCTGCATCTGGCCATTGGCTTCGGCGATCATCACGCAGCTCAAACTATGACGGGTGGACGCGTAACCACCGATAAAACCGTGGCTGTTACCGTAAACGCGGCAGCCCTGATGCGTACTCAAGGTGGTGCCATCGGCGTTCTTGATGCGGGCATCAGCGTCAAACGCAGCCGCTTCGCACTTCAGCGCCTGCTCGATCGCTTGCTCAGGCGTGATATCCCAGGCATGGAACAGGTCGAAATCCTTCAAGTCCTTAGCCATCAACGCTTTGTCGGCCAACCCCGAGCTTTCATCTTCAGAGGTGTGCTTGGCGATGGCCAAGGCAGCCGCGACGGTCTCGCGAATCGCCTCCGGGCCGCTGGCCGACGTGCTGGCCGAGCCCTTGCGTTGCCCCACATACAAAGTAATACCAAAACCCTGGTCGCGGTTGAACTCGACGGTTTCCACTTCGCGCTGACGCACCGACGTAGACAGCCCTTGCTCCAGCGACACCGCCACCTCACAGGCGCTGGCCCCCTGGCGCTTGGCCTCGGCAAGGATCTGCTCGACTTGTTCCTGCAGTGCCGGTAAAGCTTGCGGACCGACGCTTTGGGCTGCACTCATGGTTTTCTCCACTCAAATTCTGCTTTCGGTTAAGGCCATCGAGCGACCGGGCCGGACAAGCGGCCCCCGACTGGTTATCATGGCGGCGTTTCTTTGCGGACTGCCACCATGGTTGATTCTTACGACGACTCCCTCGATGGGGAGAAAAGCAAATCCCAGGTCAAACGCGAGCTGCATGCTCTGGTTGACTTGGGCGAGCGCCTTACAACGCTCAAGAAAGACTTGATTGCGAAGCTGCCACTGACCGACGAAATGCGCCGGGCGCTGGCGGATGCGCCCAAGCACACCGCGAATATCGCGCGTAAACGGCATATCGCGTTTATCGGCAGGCTGATGCGCGATCAGGATACTGACGCGATTCTGGCCTTGCTTGATCAAACCGATGCCTCCACTCGCCAGTACAACGAACGCTTCCATAACCTGGAACGTTGGCGTGACCGCCTGATATCGGGCGACGACGCCGTGCTGGAGAAATTCGTGGTGGACTACCCGGAAGCGGATCGCCAGCAACTGCGTTCCCTGATCCGTCAGGCCCAACACGAACTGGCGCACAACAAGGCGCCGGCCACCAGCCGTAAAATCTTCAAGTACATCCGTGAGCTGGACGAGACGCAGCGCGGCCTGCGCTGATCCTCTTCCCCGGGTGGCGACCTTCGCCACCCGAAGCTCCCCGGCTTACGACCCCGTACCCCCGACGGTAATCGCATCAATTTTCAGCGTTGGCTGGCCGACACCCACCGGCACCGACTGCCCGTCCTTCCCGCACGTACCAACGCCACTGTCCAGCGACAGGTCATTACCGACCATCGACACCTTGCTCATGGCCTCCGGCCCGTTACCAATCAACGTCGCCCCCTTGACCGGCGCGGTAATCTTGCCGTCCTCGATCAGATACGCCTCGCTGGTGGAAAACACAAACTTGCCGCTGGTGATATCCACCTGGCCGCCGCCAAGGTTGGCGCAGTAGATCCCGCGTTTCACCGAAGCGATGATTTCCGCCGGGTCGCTTTCGCCTCCCAGCATGTAGGTATTGGTCATGCGCGGCATCGGCAGGTGCGCATAGGATTCGCGGCGGCCGTTGCCGGTACGTGCCACACCCATCAGGCGCGCGTTGAGTTTGTCTTGCATATAGCCTTTGAGTACGCCGTTCTCGATCAGGGTGGTGCACTCGGTCGGTGTACCTTCATCATCAACACTCAGCGAGCCACGGCGGCCGGCCAGGGTGCCGTCATCGACGATGGTGCATAGTTTGGAAGCCACCCTCTCGCCCATGCGTCCGCTGTAGGCGGAGCTACCCTTACGGTTGAAGTCGCCTTCCAGCCCATGGCCCACCGCTTCGTGCAGCAAAACCCCGGACCAACCCGAACCCAGTACCACCGGCAAAGTCCCCGCTGGTGCCGGAATGGCCTCCAGGTTGACCAATGCTTGGCGCAGCGCTTCCCGGGCGTAGCCCATGGCACGGTCGTCAGCCAGGAAATAGCGGTAGTCGGTACGCCCGCCGCCGCCATGGCCGCCGCGCTCGCGACGGCCGTTCTGCTCGACGATCACGCTGACATTGAAACGTACCAACGGCCGCACATCCGCCGCCAGCCCACCATCGGTGGACGCCACCAGGACGCGCTCCCACACACCGGCCATGCTCACGGTCACCTGCTGAATGCGCGGGTCCAGGGCTCGGGTGGCCGCGTCGACACGCTTGAGCAGCTCAACCTTTTCTGCACGACTGATGACTTCCAAAGGGTTATCCGGTGCGTAGAGCTGCGCCACATCCTGGGTGCTGAACGCCTGTACCGTGCCGTTTTGACCGGCACGAGAGATCGAACGCGCCGCACGGGCCGCCAGGCCCAGGGCTTCCAGGGTGATTGCGTTGCTGTAGGCAAAACCGGTCTTCTCACCCGATTGCGCGCGCACGCCGACCCCTTGGTCCAGGTTAAAGCTGCCTTCCTTGACGATGCCGTCTTCAAGAGCCCACGACTCGGAAATCTGCCCCTGGAAATACAGGTCGGCGGCGTCGATGCCCGGCCCGGCCAGATCGCCCAGCACGGTTTGCAAGCTTTCGATGGTCACGCCACCGGGTGCCAGGAGGTGTTCACTGACTGAGGACAACAACTCGCTCATAGGTTTGGCCTTAAATTCATCATTCTGAAGCAGGCCGCTGGGCGCCCTGCGAGAAAAAGCGCCGATGGTTCACCACCGGCATGCGCGCCCGTATCGACGCCTGTTCACTGCTATCGCGCTCGGCCAACAACACCGCTTCGCCTTGATCCTGTTGTGCCAGCACTCGCCCCCAAGGGTCGATAATCGCCGCATGTCCAAAGGTTTCCCGCGGCCCGGGGTGCACGCCGCCTTGTGCGGCCGCCAGCACGTAGCATTGGGTCTCGATGGCGCGTGCGCGAATCAATACGTCCCAATGCGCCGCTCCCGTCACCGCAGTAAAAGCCGAGGGTGCGCTGATCAGCTCTGCGCCCGCTGCGCGCAACTCACTGTACAGCTCGGGGAAACGCAGGTCATAACACACGGTCAGCCCCAGTCGACCCACCGGTGTATCCGCCACCACCACTTTGCCACCGAAAGCATAGTCGTCAGACTCCCGATAACGACCACGGGCATCGGCGACATCGACATCGAACAAGTGCAGCTTGTCGTAACGGGCGACGATCTGGCCCTGATCGTCGATCAGCAGCGAGCAGGCGTTGGGCTTGGCATTCGGCTGGCCCTCGGGTGGCAATGGCAATGTACCGGCCACTATCCATAAGGTGAGGTCGCGGGCTGTCTGTTTCAACCACGGCAGGATCGGGCCTTCACCCGAGGCCTCGGCGCGACCGATATCGGCCACATCACGACGCCCCATGGCCGCGAAGTTTTCCGGCAGCACGGCAAGCGTCGCACCGCCCATCGCCGCTTGTTCCAGCAAGCGCCGGGCCTGGATCAGGTTGGCCAGCACATCGCTCTGGCTGACCATTTGAATTACCGCAAAGGACATGGGCCCACACTCCATGATTGGCATAGGGCCATGCTACTCCACAGTCTCTCAGTTTGGTTTTTCAAATGGTTTGTCGAACGTGATTTTCGGGTCTTTCCAAGGCCCTTCCACTTTGTATTGCACGCTGGCGAAGCGCGAAACACGGTCACCGATCAATTTGTCGATCAGAAACAACGCCCCCCCAATGGCCGGCGCCCCGACAATCAGCGCCGCAATGGGCAGGTTGTTGGTCACAGGCAAAGTCACCAGCAACTTGGCGTCCACGCGGTCAGCCACCAGGTCCAGGGTGCCGTTGAGTTCCAGATTGGTCGACGGCCCGGTCATGGTGATCGGCTCACGGGTCACGAAGACTCCGTCACTGGCCGCCAGCAACCCCTTGACTCGGTCATAGCTCAAGCCCTTGCCGAGCAGGTCCGAGAAGTCCAGGCGCAAACGACGACCGATGGAGTTGAAGTTCAACAGGCCGAACACCCGCAACGCCTGGGCGCCGCCCTCCACTTCCACAAACTGACCTTTACGGAACGAGGCATCGAGGCTGCCGGAGAAGCGCTTGGGCCCGACCCACGCCGGTGAACCCGGCCAACGGCCATCCACGTCCAGGTGGAAGTCCTCGCTGGTCACGGTTGGCGCAAAGCCCCAGCCCTTCAGCACATCGGCGATATTCTTGCCATCCAGGCGCCCTTTGTACCAACTGTAACTGGCCCCTGGCGCACCTTCCCAGCCACCGGCGCCCTTGAGCAGCATGCCCTTGAGGCCCAGATCCAGGTCGGTAAACGCCAGGCCCTTGGCGGTCGGCCGGATCTTCAGCGACCAGGCCCCCACGAGGTCCGGCCCCTGGAACAGCTTATCGATGGCGATATCCAGTGCCGGAATATCCTTGGGATCAATATCAGCCAGCGGGTCAGGAGCGTTTTCGTCCGCCTGTACCGTTGGGTCCACCGCAGGCAATTTCACGTACTGCAGGTTGATCGCAATCGGCGCGCCCTTGGCGTCCGGCAGGTTCACCGTGCCTTTGGCCTGCTGGCTGTCGAGCTGCAAGCCCCACGCAGCAGGCTTGCGGTCGAGCTGCAGGCTGACTTGATCCAACTGGGAGCCAAGGCCGGTCAGCTTGCCCACCTTGAAATCGGCACCACTGAGCAGTTGCTTGGCACTGCCGCCCGGATCGTTGCCCGCGTAACGGTTAACCAGTTTTTTCCATGGGTCGATATCCAGTTCCGACAGCACCCCGCGAATGCGCAGGCCTTTGTTCCCGGGCAATAACGCGTTGCCATCGCCGAGGAACAACTCGCCACGACCGTCATTGAGCTTGTCGGGTGGCGCCGCAAAGGTGAAACTCGCCAACTCGCCGTAACTGAACCAATAGCGGCGCTCGGCACCTTGCAAAGTCATGCGAAAGACGCTGTCACGCCCCTGGCTGGCAGGCATGCCAAAGGGGGCGGGCAAATCTACTGCAACGCCCTTCATATTGGAGCTGACCATGAGTTGGCTGTCAGCGCCATCCAGGGTCAGCTGCAGTTGGTAAGGTATGTCGCCGGAAACCGGTAATGGCTGGCTGATCTTCAACCAATCCGTCAGACGCTTCACCGTGACCTGGCCTTTGGCGGTCACGCGGGTGCTGATATTGCCGGGCTTGCCATCAGCAACAATCTGCGCAGTGATGGGACGGTCGAACGCCTGCGCCGAAATGTTCTGGCCGCTCAGGCCCTTGGCGCTGTCGAAGCGGAAGTCACCCTTGAGCTGGGTCAGGTCCAGTGGCGGCTCGGCCAGTTGCAGGCGGGCCTTGTCGGTCTTGAAGTCCACCACGATCTTGGGGTCGGTCCCCTTGGCCAACGGAACATCCAGGTCCAGGCTGCCTTGCAGATCGCCCTCGCCTTTCCAACCGGCGAAGGTCGAGGCTGTGCCTATCGGCGCTTCCTGAAGGATTTTCAGACCATCACCCAGGCCACCGGCAAACCCTCCGGTCAGCAGCAGGTGACTGTCCTGGCCGGCAGGCGCGTGGGGAATATTGACATAGACATCCTTGACCTTGGTGTCGAGCAACTGGCCCTTGCTGGCCAGAATACGCACACCGCTCTCCTCGACGAACACTTCACCGTCGACCTTGCCCACATGAGGCCAGCCCGGCTGGAACGCCAACTCGGCATCATGCACCTTGAAGAACAGGCTGATATTGCGCGAAGCCGGCAGCGCGTCGTGGTTCAGCGAGCCCTGGTACTGGAAGAAACCCTGGTCAACCGCCCCTTTGAGAATCGCTGTGCGCAACCACTCATCCAGCGACGGGCTGAGTACGGCGGGCAGATACTTGGGGGTGAAGCGACCATCACCATCAACCATGCCGACCCGCAGGTCCATGTAGTCTTCCTGGTTATGGTCGAAATGCAGGCGAATCAGGAAGTCGGCAGCGATTTTGCCTTCCTCGCCCAGCACCTTGATGTAAGGCGCTATCAGGGTGAAGCCTTCTTTATCCAGCTTCCAGGTCAGTCGCGCATTGGCCTGGATGTACTGCCAAGGCTTGGCGAAGATCGGGTCCAGATGCAGGGAAAAGTCCTTGCTGTCCATGCGCAATTCGCCATGGCCCAGGTCGCCGCTGATACTACCGGACACGTTACGCGCGGCCGGCGCACCGAAATAAGCATCAAAGCCGATGCGCTCAAGGTTGGCGGCGAAGCTGACTTTCTGGTCGGTGGTGTCCTGGGGGCGCAGATCCACCAGTACATTACGCAGTACCCCCGTGGCCTTCAGATGCTCCAGGGTCTTGGCGAAGCCTTCCGGCAACGGCGCCAAGGCATTCAACAAGGGGGTGATAGGCGTCAGATCGAGGCGATCGGCCTGGAGCTTCCAGACCTCCTGGTCCTTGTCCGTGGCCAGGGTTTGCTGCAATTGCATGTGCGATTCCCAGCGGGTATCGCCCAGGTTCATCGCGAGCGAATCGAACAGCACCTTAAGGCCGCTATCACTGCGTTGCAGATAAGCGGTCAGGGCCAGATTTTCGATATGCACAGGCTTGCGATCGGCATAGCTGCCCTTCACTTGCGCAGAATTGAGACGCACAGCAGCACTTTGGACAGTACCTTTGCCCCAGCTCAACCAGAACTCACCGCCGGCCTGGAACTGCGTGAGCTTCCATTGCCGGGTCAACTTCGCGGGAATCCATTTGGCCCAGTCGCTCTGGGGCAGGCTGAGATAGGCTTCGACTTCTGCGTCTTGCCATTGGCTGGCGCGAATGCGGCTGCGCAGGCTGACGGCAAGCGGTTGACCGTCAGGCAACGTCAAGCGTGCATCCAAACGTTGCCGAGTCATGCCGGTGTGCAGGCTCAAGCCGACGTAAGTCATGGTCAGCGGCGCCTGATCGAACGGCTGGAGGGTGACCTGGCTATCCAACAGCGACACGCGCTTGACCATTTGCATGCGCGTCAACAACTGCCCGGGGTCCAGTGGCTGTTCATCCCGTACCGGCAGACCTTGCAAGGCCCAGTGACCGTCCTTGTCTTCCTTGACGCTCAATTGCAGCCCACTGACTTGCAGATGGGCGATGCGCACTTCAAGGGCCATCAGGCTGGCCCAGATATCCGGCACCACTTCGACCTGATCCAGGCGCAGGGCGCTGCTGCCCTCACCGACCATCACGTCGTGGGCCAGCAATACCGGGGCGAAGCCACTCCAGCGCCCCTCGAGGCTGCCAATGTGCAGGGGCATGTCAACCGCGGCCTGGGCCTTGGCCTCAACTTGCGCACGGTATTCGGCCACCAGCGGCGTCAGTTCACGACCCAGGCTCACGTATACCGCCGCCATTACCAGCAGCAGCGCACAGAGGCCCAGGCCCCAACGGGTCAAAGCGGCAAAAAAGCGTATCAGACGCTCCATGTCAGGCGACCCTCAAGGCAGTTGGCGGACGGCAGATCATGGCCTGCCGGTCTCACGGAAAGAAAGCGAATGGGGATCAGAGCAGCACCACGTCGTATTGTTCCTGGGAATACATGGTTTCAACCTGAAAACGGATGGTGCGCCCGATAAAACCTTCCAGCTCCGCGACGTTACCGGACTCCTCATCCAGCAATCGATCGACCACTTTCTGGTTGGCGAGCACTCTATAGCCTTCGGCCTGGTAGGCTCGCGCCTCCCGTAAGATTTCCCGGAAAATCTCGTAGCAAACCGTTTCTGGGGTCTTCAACTTGCCGCGCCCCTGGCAACTGCTGCAAGGCTCGCACAGCACCTGCTCAAGGCTTTCACGGGTACGCTTGCGGGTCATCTGCACCAGGCCAAGCTCGGTGATACCAATGATATTGGTCTTGGCGTGATCGCGCTCCAGTTGCTTCTCCAGCGTGCGCAACACCTGACGCTGGTGCTCTTCGTCTTCCATGTCGATGAAGTCGATGATGATGATGCCACCGAGGTTGCGCAGGCGCAGTTGGCGGGCAATCGCCGTAGCCGCTTCGAGGTTGGTCTTGAAGATGGTTTCTTCCAGGTTGCGGTGCCCTACGAACGCGCCCGTATTCACGTCGATGGTGGTCATGGCTTCTGCCGGGTCTACCACAAGATAGCCTCCGGACTTGAGTGGCACCTTGCGCTCCAGGGCTTTCTGAATTTCATCTTCGACGCCATACAGGTCAAAGATTGGACGTTCGCCAGGGTAGTGTTCCAGGCGATCGGCAATTTCCGGCATCAGTTCGGCAACAAACTGCGTGGTGCGCTGGAAGGTTTCCCGCGAGTCGATGCGAATTTTCTCTATCTTTGGGCTGACCAGGTCGCGCAGGGTGCGCAGCGCCAGGCCCAGGTCTTCATAGATGACGCTCGGTGCGCCAACGGTCTTGATCTGCGCGCCTATCTGGTCCCACAAACGCCGCAGGTAACGGATGTCCATCAGGATCTCATCCGCGCCGGCGCCTTCAGCGGCCGTGCGCAGGATAAAACCACCCGCTTCCTTGATGCCCTCAGCGGCCACACAATCACTGACGACCTTTTTCAGGCGCTCACGCTCGGCTTCGTCTTCGATTTTCAGCGAGATGCCGACATGGGCAGTACGGGGCATGTACACCAGGTAGCGTGATGGAATCGATAGCTGGGTGGTCAGGCGTGCGCCCTTGGAGCCGATGGGGTCCTTGGTGACTTGCACGACCAGGCTCTGCCCTTCATGCACCAGAGCACTGATGCTTTCCACCGCCGGGCCTTCACGCAGGGAAATTTCCGAGGCATGGATAAACGCAGCACGGTCCAGGCCGATATCGACGAACGCTGCCTGCATCCCCGGTAACACGCGCACCACTTTGCCTTTATAGATATTGCCGACGATCCCGCGCTTCTGGGTGCGCTCGACATGCACTTCTTGCAGAACACCGTTCTCTACCACCGCCACGCGCGATTCCATCGGCGTGATATTGATCAGAATCTCTTCACTCATGGCTGGGTCTCGTTCAGGCGTTTTCACAATAGTGGCCGATCGCTTAAGGCTGGGCGCTGGAGTCAAGCGATCAGCGCACGGTGAGGTTTTGCCAACAGGGTATGCCGAATTGGCCAAGCAGTTGCGCGGTTTCGCACACCGGCAAGCCGACCACGGCGGAATAACTGCCATTGAGACCGGTCACAAATACCGAACCCAACCCTTGAATAGCATAGCCCCCCGCCTTGTCCTGAGGTTCGCCACTGTGCCAGTAAGTTGTAGCCTCTTCGACAGAAACCCCGCGAAAACGTACACGGCTGCTTACACATTGGGTTACGCAGCGCAGCCCATCAGTAACAGCAATCGCGGTGAGGACTTCATGCTCGCGATCAGAAAGCGCCAGCAACATCGCCAGCGCATCGGCTTGATCCACCGGCTTACCGAGGATCTGACCGTCGACGATCACAGCCGTGTCGGCACCCAACACACAAGCGCCGGAAGAATGTTCAAGCGCAGCAAAACCTGCCATGGCCTTGCCACGCGCAAGACGCTCGACATAGGCAACGGCGGGTTCGTTTGCAAGAGGGGTTTCATCAATGGCGGCGCTGACCACGGTGAAAGGCACACCGATCTGGGTCAGCAGTTCACGTCGCCTCGCAGAGCCCGAGGCCAGATAAAGCGAATTCATTCAAGACTCTCCCTGTAGAGTTCGATAACCAGGCAGAGCCTCGCAATCCATTCAATTGATTTTATAACGACGACGCAGGCCGCGCAGGCCGAAACTGATCCAGGGCCACAGTAGCGCACTGACCAGAGCCGGTAACACCAATGCCAGGGTTGGCTGGCGGTTACCGGTCAAGGCGCTGAGCCATAGTTGCACCAACTGCGCCAGGCCGAAGATCACCAGGATCACCAGGCACTGCTGCCACATCGGAAACATGCGCAGGCGCTGTTGCAACGACAGCACCAGAAAGGTAATCAGGGTCAGGATCAACGCGTTCTGCCCAAGCAAAGTGCCATAGAGCACATCTTCCGCCAAGCCCAGAAACATCGCAGTGACCATGCCCACTTTGTGCGGCAGGTTCAGCGACCAGAAGGCCAGCAGCAATGCCAGCCACAGTGGGCGCAGGATCTCCATGAATTGCGGCAGTGGCGACACGCTGAGCAGCAAACCGATGGCAAAGGTTAGCCAGACGATCCAGCCATTGCGCGAATGAGTACCGGCCATTATTCCTCCCTCTGCCGCGTAGTTGCCGGGGTGGTTGCCGCCGGCCTGGCGGCTGGCGTCGCGGCCGGTGGTTTAGCTGCTGCCGGTTTGGCTGGCCGCGCACTGTGGGCGGCCGGCTTGGCCGGGGTTGCTACGGGCGCCGCCGGAGCGGCTGCCGGCGCAGGCGGCCCTACGAACGCGGGCTTCGGCACCGTCGCCGGAATGATCGGCGCCGTACCGTTTTGCTTGTCTTCCGCCTCTTGGGCCTGCGCGGCGTCATTGGCGCGCTCTTCCGGCGTGCGGTTGTCACTGAAGACCAGCAGCAGGTAACGGCTACGGTTGAGGGCGGCGGTCGGCACGGCGCGAACAATGGCGAACGGCTGGCCGGAATCGTGGATCACTTCCTTGACCGTCGCCACCGGGTAGCCGGCGGGGAACCGCTGGCCGAGACCGGAGCTGACCAGCAGGTCGCCTTCCTTGATGTCGGCGGTATCGGCCACATGCCTCAGTTCCAGGCGCTCCGGATTGCCGGTGCCGCTGGCGATTGCACGCAAGCCATTACGGTTGACCTGCACCGGGATGCTGTGGGTCGTGTCGGTCAGCAACAATACCCGCGAGGTGTAGGGCATCAGCTCAACCACCTGGCCCATCAAGCCACGGGCATCGAGCACCGGCTGGCCAAGGACCACACCGTCGCGCTCACCCTTGTTGATGATGATGCGATGGGTAAACGGGTTGGGGTCCATGCCGATCAACTCGGCCACTTCGACCTTCTCGTTGACCAGTGCGGAAGAATTGAGCAACTCGCGCAGCCGAACGTTCTGCTCGGTAAGGGCCGCGAGCTTTTGCAGGCGCCCCTGCAGCAGCAGGTTTTCAGTCTTGAGTTTTTCGTTCTCGGCAACCAGCTCGGTGCGGCTGCCGAATTGGCTGGCCACGCCCTGGTAGAGACGTTGCGGCAGGTCGGTGATCCAGTAGGTCTGCATCAGCACCAGCGACATCTGGCTACGCACAGGCTTGAGCAGCGCAAAGCGGGCATCGACCACCATCAGCGCGACCGAAAGCACGACCAGCACCAATAAGCGCACGCCCAATGAGGGGCCTTTGGCGAAAAGCGGTTTAATAAGCCGCTCCTCCCAGGCAAATGTTCTCTTTATTCATACGGCATCTAACCGGCCTGGATGCAGATTGAAGAAGATAAACGCCAACAGGCAGCACTGCAAAGTGCTGCCTGCCGACGAAGCATGAACCATCCTGGCGATCTTATTCGCTGGAGAGCAGGTCCATGGTGTGTTTATCCATCATTTCCAGTGCACGGCCACCACCGCGGGCAACGCAGGTCAGCGGGTC
Source organism: Pseudomonas palleroniana (assembly GCF_022836895.1). Classification (NCBI taxonomy): domain Bacteria; kingdom Pseudomonadati; phylum Pseudomonadota; class Gammaproteobacteria; order Pseudomonadales; family Pseudomonadaceae; genus Pseudomonas; species Pseudomonas palleroniana. The sequence goes on from NZ_CP092411.1 coordinate 5,706,292, forward strand.
TTCGGCGACGATCACCGGCAGACCGGTTTCCTGGGCCAGCAACTTGTCGAGGTCACGCAACAACGCGCCACCACCGGTCAGCACCAGGCCACGCTCGGCGATATCGGAAGCCAACTCCGGCGGCGATTGCTCCAGGGCGCTTTTCACTGCCTGAACGATAGTGGCAAGGGACTCTTGCAGAGCTTCCAGCACTTCGTTGGAGTTCAGGGTGAAGGCACGTGGAACGCCTTCGGCCAGGTTACGGCCGCGAACATCGACTTCGCGCACTTCGCCGCCCGGGTAAGCGGTACCGATTTCCTGCTTGATGCGCTCGGCGGTGGATTCACCGATCAGGCTGCCGTAGTTGCGACGTACATAAGTGATGATCGCTTCGTCGAAGCGGTCGCCGCCTACGCGCACGGATTCGGCATACACCACACCGTTCAGGGAAATCAGGGCGATTTCAGTGGTACCACCACCGATATCGACCACCATCGAACCGCGCGCTTCCTCAACCGGCAGGCCGGCGCCGATAGCGGCAGCCATAGGCTCTTCGATCAGGAACACTTCGCGGGCACCGGCCCCCAGGGCCGATTCACGGATGGCACGACGCTCCACCTGGGTGGACTTGCATGGAACGCAGATCAGCACGCGAGGGCTGGGCTGCAGAAAACTGTTTTCGTGAACCTTGTTGATGAAGTACTGCAGCATCTTCTCGCAGACGCTGAAGTCGGCGATCACGCCGTCCTTCATCGGACGAATGGCAGCAATATTGCCTGGTGTACGGCCGAGCATGCGCTTGGCCTCGGTGCCGACGGCAACGACACTTTTCTGATTACCATGGGTCCGAATAGCCACAACCGATGGCTCATTCAGGACGATACCGCGCTCGCGCACGTAAATAAGGGTGTTGGCAGTGCCCAGGTCAATGGAAAGATCGCTGGAAAACATGCCACGCAGTTTCTTGAACATGGGAAAGGGACCCTAGGCAACGCGTGGGTAAAAAAGTGCGGCAAACTCTAACAACGACAGGGATTTTGGGCAAGGCGCCAATGTGCTAAATTGGCCGACTTTCTGTGCACCAACCCCCACAATCGCGGCCATATGACCGTAGAAATGCGGTAGTGTTCCGACAATCTAACACACGGACGCCCTCCGTTCTGTTTTCCACTGGAGAATCCCATGGCGCTTGAACGCTCCGACGTGGAAAAAATCGCGCATCTGGCCTCGCTTGGCCTGAATGACGCCGATCTTCCACAGACCACCGCAGCCCTGAACAGCATTCTCGGGCTGGTTGACCAAATGCAGGCCGTGGATACCGACGGTATCGAGCCCCTGGCTCACCCGCTGGAAGCCAGCCAGCGCCTGCGCGCAGACGTCGTGACCGAGCGCAATAACCGCGAGGCTTACCAGTCCATCGCGCCAGCGGTCGAAAACGGCCTGTATCTGGTTCCGAAAGTCATCGACTAAAGGGAAAGAGCCTTTCATGCATCACATGACTCTGGCCGAGATCGCCCGCGGTCTCGCCGACAAAAAGTTTTCTTCCGAAGAGCTGACCAAGACCCTGCTGGCGCGCATCGCCGAGCACGATCCCAAGGTCAACAGCTTCATCAGCCTCACCGAGGAACTGGCCTTGAGCCAGGCCAAGGCCGCCGACGAGCGTCGCGCCAACGGTGAACAAGGCGCACTGCTGGGCGCACCGATCGCCCACAAAGACCTGTTCTGCACCCAGGGCATTCGCACCAGCTGCGGCTCGAAGATGCTCGACAACTTCAAGGCGCCCTACAACGCCACCGTAGTCGCCAAGCTGGCCGCCGCCGGGGCCGTAACCCTGGGCAAGACCAACATGGACGAATTCGCCATGGGCTCGGCCAACGAGTCGAGCTACTACGGCGCAGTGAAAAACCCGTGGAACCTGGAGCATGTGCCCGGCGGCTCGTCCGGGGGCTCGGCTGCGGCCGTCGCCGCACGTTTCCTGCCGGCCGCCACCGCCACCGACACCGGCGGTTCGATCCGCCAGCCTGCCGCGTTCACCAACCTCACTGGCCTGAAGCCGACCTACGGTCGTGTTTCCCGTTGGGGCATGATCGCGTACGCGTCCAGCCTGGATCAGGGCGGCCCGCTGGCTCGGACCGCGGAAGACTGCGCAATTTTGTTACAAGGCATGGCAGGCTTCGATAAACAGGACTCCACCAGCATCGATGAGCCAGTGCCGGACTACAGCGCCAGCCTGAATACGTCGATCAAGGGCCTGCGTATCGGCGTGCCGAAGGAGTACTTCAGCGCAGGCCTCGACCCACGTATCAACGAGCTTGTGCACAACAGCATCAAGGAGCTGGAAAAGCTCGGCGCCGTGATCAAGGAAATCAGCCTGCCGAACAACCAGCACGCGATTCCGGCCTACTACGTGATCGCCCCGGCGGAAGCCTCCTCCAACCTGTCGCGTTTCGACGGTGTGCGCTTCGGCTACCGCTGCGAAAACCCGAAAGACCTGACCGACCTGTACAAGCGCTCGCGTGGCGAAGGCTTTGGCGTGGAAGTACAACGCCGGATCATGGTGGGTGCCTACGCGCTGTCGGCTGGTTACTACGATGCGTACTACCTCAAGGCGCAAAAAATCCGTCGCCTGATCAAGAACGACTTCATGAGCGCCTTTAATGAAGTCGACGTGATTCTCGGCCCAACCACGCCTAACCCGGCCTGGAAGATCGGCGCCAAGAACAACGACCCGATCGCCGAGTATCTGGAAGACTTCTACACCATCACCGCCAACCTCGCGGGCTTGCCTGGCCTGTCCATGCCGGCCGGTTTCGTCGACGGCCTGCCGGTGGGCGTGCAATTGCTCGCACCGTATTTCCAGGAAGGCCGCCTGCTCAATGTGGCGCACCAGTACCAGTTGAACACTGACTGGCACACTCGCACCCCTACCGGCTTCTGAGGAGAACACTATGCAATGGGAAGTTGTGATCGGGCTGGAGATTCATACCCAGCTCGCCACCCAATCGAAGATTTTCTCCGGTAGCGCCACCACGTTCGGCTCAGAGCCCAACACCCAGGCCAGCCTGGTTGATCTGGGCATGCCCGGCGTGCTGCCGGTGCTGAACCAGGAAGCGGTGCGCATGGCGGTGATGTTCGGCCTGGCGATTGACGCCCAGATCGGCCAGCACAACGTGTTCGCGCGCAAGAACTACTTCTACCCGGACCTGCCCAAGGGCTACCAGATCAGCCAGATGGAACTGCCGATCGTCGGCAAGGGCCACCTGGACATTCCCCTGGAAGACGGCACGATCAAACGTGTCGGTGTAACCCGCGCCCACCTGGAAGAAGACGCCGGCAAAAGCCTGCATGAAGAATTCCCGGGGGCTACCGGCATCGACTTGAACCGTGCCGGCACGCCGCTGCTGGAGATCGTGTCCGAGCCGGACATGCGCAGCGCCAAGGAAGCCGTAGCCTACGTCAAGACGATCCACGCACTGGTGCGCTACCTGGGCATCTGCGACGGCAACATGGCCGAAGGTTCGCTGCGTTGCGACTGCAACGTGTCGGTCCGCCCAAAGGGCCAGGTCGAATTCGGCACCCGCTGCGAGATCAAGAACGTCAACTCGTTCCGCTTCATCGAAAAGGCGATCAACAGCGAAGTGCGTCGCCAGATCGAACTGATCGAAGACGGCGGCAAGGTCATCCAGCAGACCCGCCTGTACGACCCGAACAAAGACGAAACCCGCGCCATGCGCAGCAAGGAGGAAGCCAACGACTACCGTTACTTCCCCGACCCGGACCTGTTGCCGGTCGTGCTGGAGGACTCGTTCCTCAATGACATCCGCAGCACCCTGCCGGAACTGCCGCAGCAGAAACGCGAGCGCTTCCAGGAGCAGTTCGGCCTGTCGGTCTACGATGCCAGCGTACTGGCGTCCAGCCGCGAACAAGCCAACTACTTCGAAAAAGTGCTGAGCATCGCCGGCGACGCCAAACTGGCGGCCAACTGGGTGATGGTCGAGCTGGGCAGCCTGTTGAACAAACAGGGCCTGGAAATCGACGAAGCCCCAGTCACAGCCGAGCAACTGGGCGGCATGCTGCTTCGTATCAAGGACAACACGATCTCCGGCAAAATCGCCAAGACCGTGTTTGAAGCCATGGCCGCAGGCGAAGGCAGCGCCGACGAGATCATCGAGCAGCGCGGCCTCAAGCAAGTGACCGACAGCGGTGCGATTTCCGCCGTTCTCGACGAAATGCTCGCGGCCAACGCCGAGCAGGTCGAACAATACCGTGCGGCCGACGAAGCCAAACGCGGCAAGATGTTCGGCTTCTTTGTCGGTCAGGCGATGAAAGCATCCAAAGGCAAGGCCAACCCGCAACAGGTGAACGAACTGCTGAAAAGCAAGCTCGAAGGCTGACAGCGACGAAGAGACCGGGTGAGCTCGGTCTCCTGTAGGAGGGGGCTTGCCCCCGATGAGGGTGTGCCAGTCAGCAATTTTATAGACTGACTCACCGCTATCGGGGGCCAGCCCCCTCCCACATTTGATAGGGGGATACCTGGAAATGAAGCGTCTATTCGGCCTCCTGGCCCTGTTCTCCCTGTTGACCGGTTGCGCCAGCGGCCTCATTGACCCCAACGGCTACGACGAAACCGGCACCGCCTCCTATTACGGTGCCAAGCACCATGGCAAAAGAACCGCCAGCGGTGAACCCTTCAACCAGAACGCCCTGACGGCCGCCCACCGGCGCCTGCCCTTCGGCACCCGGGTCAGGGTGACCAACCTCGCAAACAACAGATCCGTGGTGGTACGCGTGAATGACCGTGGCCCGCATACCCGGGGGCGCTTGATCGATCTGTCGCGCAAAGCAGCCGAGCAACTGGGTATGCTGGGCAGCGGCACCGCACGGGTTCGCGTGCAAGCCATGAGCAACTGATCGAGGCCGCCTTGAGTATTTTCGGATTGAACGCACTCTCGCCCTGGAGCCTGGCCGAACTGGTCAGCGGCCTGCTGCTGCTGATCGTCGGTGCCGAAATCCTGGTGCGTGCCGCCGTGCGCCTGGCCGCCAGCCTCAAGGTACGGCCGCTGATCATCGGCTTGAGTATCGTCGCCTTCGGCAGCAGCGCGCCGCAGATGACTGTCAGCCTGCAAGCCACCGTGGCCGGCAACACCGATATTGCCGTGGGCAGCGTGATCGGCAGCAGCATCTTCAACATCCTGGTGACCCTGGGTTTGTCCGCCCTGGTCATTCCATTGCGAGTGTCACGACAATTGGTTCGCCTGGACATCCCGGTCATGATCCTCGCCGGGCTGCTGGTCTTTGCCCTGGCAGCCAACGAAGCGCTGACACCCTTCGATGGCCTGCTGTTGCTCGCCGCCCTGGCGGGCTATCTGGGCCTGTTGCATTACCAGACCCGCCACTCACGCCGCCCACGTACACGGGATACCGTGGCCAAAGCGCCTTGGCTGAGTAGCGTATTGCTGATGCTGGGCGGGTTCCTGGTGCTGGTGCTGGCCGGGCATTTGCTGCTGGGCGCGGCGGTGGATGTGGCCGGTGACCTGGGCCTGTCGGAACGCATCATCGGCCTCACGCTGATCGGCGTCGGTACTTCTCTGCCGTGCCTGGCCACCTCGTTGATTGCAGCCCTGCGTGGCGAGCGGGAAATAGCCGTGGGCAACGTGATTGGCAGCAATTTGTTCAACCTGCTGGGCGTACTGGGTTTTACGGCGTTGATCGCACCGTCGCCACTGTCGGTGTCACCCAACGCCCTGGACTTCGACCTGCCGGTGATGCTCGGCGCAATCACCCTGTGCTTGCCGGTGTTCTATACCGGTTACCGCGTCACTCGCGCCGAAGGCCTCGTTCTGCTGGGGCTGTACCTTGCGTATGGCATGCATGTGATGGCGTTCACCACCGGCATGCCCCTGGCCAATAAGCTCGAACAATTGATGCTGTACTACGTCCTGCCGGTGCTGGTGGCGTTGCTGTTGTTCACATCGCTACGGGCCTGGCGTCGTCAACACAAGAGGGAATCGCAATGACCGATCAGAAAAAGCCCGGGGTTGAAATGCGTCGCCAAGTCATGGGCGACGCGTTCGTCGAACGCGCCCTGGGCAATGCCACCGAATTTACCCAACCGTTGCAGGATTTCGTCAACGAGCACGCGTGGGGCAGCGTGTGGAATCGCGAAGGCTTGCCCCTGAAGACGCGCAGCCTGATCACCCTTGCCGCCCTGACCGCGCTCAAATGCCCGCAGGAGCTCAAAGGCCATGTGCGGGGCGCACTGAATAATGGCTGCACCGTCGAAGAAATTCGCGAAGCGCTGCTGCATTGCGCGGTGTATGCCGGGGTGCCGGCGGCGATCGATGCGTTTCGTGCGGCCCAGGAAGTCATCGACAGCTACCAGAAGGAAGGTTAGATCCAGCCGCCTGCCTGCAACACAAAGATCCCGATATTCGTGGTCACCGCCGCCATCAGCGTGGTGATCACGATAATCGCCGCCGCCAGTTCATGATTGCCCTCGGCCGCCCTGGCCATCACGAAACTCGCAGCGGCCGTCGGCGCGCCGAAGTACAGAAACAGAATGCCCAGCTCCGGCCCCCGGAAGCCCAGCAACCAGGCGCCTAGCGTCGCCACCAGCGGCAAGCCGAGCATTTTTACCAGGCTGGCGCTGAGCGCCATGTTGCCACTCTTGCGCAGCGCTGCCAGCGACAAGGTGCCACCGATGCAGATCAACGCCAGCGGCAGGGTCATGTCCGCCAAATACCGGGCGCAAGACTCCAGCCAACCCGGCAGGCCGATCTTGAACATCGCAAACGGCGCGGCCGCAATCACGCTGATGATCAACGGGTTGGCCAGCACACTTTTGCAGATACTCCACGGGTCGGACTTGATCACCGGGCTATACACCGCCAGCACGATGGTCGACAGCGTGTTGTAGAACAGGATCACCAACGCCGCGAGGATAGCGCCCAGGGAAATGCCGTAGTCACCGTACATGCTGGCTGCCAGCGCCAGGCCGATGACCCCGTTATTGCCGCGAAACGCACCCTGGGTATAAATGCCCCGGTCTTCACGCGGGCAACGAACAATCGCCCAACCCCAGGCCAATGCAAAGCTGAGCAAGGTGGCAACGGCAAAGTAGATCAGCAAACCCGGCTTGAGCGCCGAATGCAGATCGGCATGCAGGATGCCCAGGAACAGCAGCGCCGGCATGGTGACGTTGAACACCAGGGACGAGGCAGTGTGGATAAAGTTGTCGTTGATCCAGTTGATGCGCTTGAGCAGCACACCAAGGAACAGCATGGCAAACACCGGCGCCGTGATGGTGAGGGTGGTGAAGAAAATAGCCAGCATGCCGGGGAGAACCTTGGTCGACGTCGTCAGGTAGCCAATGATAAGCCACCACAGGCCACCCCGTCCGGTTGTAGTGAGCGGGCTCGCCCCGCGCTGGGTGGCGCAGCCGCCCCAACGAGCCCTCCCAAGACGCTTCAGAAAGACCGAGGCGCCTGGGTTGAGGGCGAGGCACGCCCTAATACCAGCCAGTCAAGGCTTAACGCTGTCACTGTGGGAGGGGGCTTGCTCCCGATGGGCTGCGAAGCGGCCCTAATCCCAAGCGCTTCGGTCTTTCTGAAACACCGCGGCGATTGGGGCGGCTTTGCCGCCCAGCGCGGGGCAAGCCCGCTCACTACAAGGCAAGTTCAGGTGATAGGCGCAGGATTGAACAGGGTGATGTCGTTATGCAGCTTATGCCGTTCGGCCCACGTCTGCTTCTTGCCGCTGGCCACGTCCAGGTAGAAGTGAAACAACTCCCAGCCCAATTCCTCGATACTCGCGCGCCCTGTGGCAATGCGCCCGGCGTCGATATCGATGAGATCCGGCCAGCGCTGCGCCAACTCCGTGCGCGTCGACACTTTCACCACGGGCGCCATCGCCAGCCCATACGGCGTGCCACGCCCGGTGGTGAACACATGCAGGTTCATTCCCGCCGCCAGTTGCAAGGTGCCACACACAAAATCACTAGCCGGCGTGGCGCAAAAAATCAGACCCTTGCCCTTGAATCGCTCGCCGGGGCCAAGCACGCCGTTGATCGCACTGCTGCCGGATTTGACGATAGACCCCAAAGACTTCTCGACAATGTTCGACAACCCGCCCTTCTTATTGCCTGGCGTGGTATTGGCGCTGCGATCCGCCTCGCCCTTGGCCAGGTAACGGTCGTACCAGTCCATTTCCCTGACCAGCTCCCGAGCAACGTCCTCGCTCTGTGCGCGAGAAGTCAGCAGGTAGATGGCGTCTCGGACTTCAGTCACTTCGGAAAACATCACCGTCGCCCCGGCCCGCAACAGTAAGTCCGAAGCGTACCCCAGCGCCGGGTTGGCGGTGATGCCGGAAAACGCATCACTGCCCCCGCATTGCATCCCCAGGATCAGCTCAGAGGCCGGCACGGTTTCACGACGACGCTGGTCGAGCCTCTTCAATCGGGTTTCGGCCAGCGCCATGATCTGCTCGATCATTTCAGTGAAGCCGTGGCTGGCGTCCTGCAGGCGGTACAACCACGGCTCGCTCAGGTCGACGGAACTGTCGTGCTCATGCATCACTTGCCCGGCCTGCAATTTCTCGCAACCCAGGCTGATCACCAGCGCTTCGCCCCCCAGGTTGGGGTTGCGTGCCAGGTTGCGCACCGTGCGGATCGGGATATAGGCATCCGTCGCGGTGATCGCCACGCCGCAGCCGTAGCTGTGGGTGAGCGCCACCACGTCGTCAACGTGCGGATACTTGGGCAGCAATTCGTCCTTGATGCGCTTGACCGCATGATCCAGCACGCCCGTGACGCACTGCACCGTGGTGGTGATACCGAGGATATTGCGCGTCCCCACGGTACCATCGGCGTTGCGATAGCCCTCGAACGTAAAGCCCTCCAACGGCGCCTGGGTTTGCGGGACCTCGGTGGACAGCGGCAAGCTGTCCAGCGGTGGCGCGGTGGGCATGCGCAGTTGATCTTCCTGCACCCAACTGCCACGTGGAATCGGCGCCAAGGCATACCCGATGGTCTGGCCATAGCGAATGATCCGACCGCCTTCGGGAATATCTTCCAGGGTCACCTTGTGGCTCTGGGGAATAAACTCCAGCGTCACCAGGCCGTCCGCAAACTCGGTCCCGGCCGGTACCCCCTGATCGTTGACCACGATCACCACGTTGTCGCGCTCGTGCAAACGAATCGAGCGTGGCGAATCGGCATGTTCAATCAATTGCATCACACGGCCCCTCAGGAATGCGCTTCGGACAGATGGGTCAGCTCAGGCCCCTTGCTTGGAGGCTCTTTGAGTACTACACGCTTGATCGGGCCAACGATGACCAGGTAGCTGAACACCGCCACCAGCGCGTTGGCGCCGACAAACACCAGGGCCCACTTGAACGAGCCGGTGGTGCTGATGATGTAACCGATGACGATCGGCGTGGTGATCGACGCGAGGTTACCGAAGGTATTGAACAAGCCGCCACTGAGGCCGGCGATCTGTTTCGGCGAGGTGTCGGACACCACCGCCCACCCCAGTGCGCCAACGCCCTTGCCGAAGAACGCCAGGGCCATGAAGCCCACCACCACCCATTCGATATCCACGTAGTTGCAGGCCACGATACTGCTGGAAATCAACAGCCCGCCAATGATCGGCGCCTTGCGCGCGAAGGTCAGCGAATGGCCCCTGCGCAGCAGGTAATCGGAAATCACCCCACCGAGCACGCCGCCGATAAACCCGCAGATCGCCGGCAACGACGCAATGAAGCCGGCCTTGAGGATGGTCATGCCACGGTCCTGCACCAGGTACACCGGGAACCAGGTGAGGAAGAAGTACGTGATGCCGTTTATGCAATATTGGCCCAGGTACACGCCGAGCATCATGCGATTGGTCAGTAACTGGCGGATGTAATTCCACTTCGGACCGTCGGTTTTCTTGCCTTTGCCTTTATCCTGATCCATATCGACCATCGCACCATTGGCCGCGATGTGATTGAACTCGGCTTCGTTGATCATCGGGTGCTGGCGCGGGCTGTGGATCACTTTGAGCCAGATCAGCGAAAACAGAATGCCGATCACGCCCATCACGATAAACACGTGCTGCCAGCCGAAGGTGAAGACGATCCAGCCCATCAGCGGCGCAAACAGCACGGTGGCGAAGTACTGCGCCGAGTTGAAGATCGCCGACGCCGTACCGCGCTCCGCCGTAGGAAACCACGCTGCGACAATACGCGCATTTCCGGGAAACGACGGTGCCTCAGCCAGGCCCACCAGAAAGCGCAGCATGAACAACGCGACCACTGCGGTGGAAACCCCGAACTCACCGACATAGCCTTGCAGCACGGTGAACAAAGACCAGGTGAAGATGCTCAAGGCATAGATTTTTTTTGAGCCGAACCGGTCCAGCAACCAGCCACCGGGAATTTGCCCAGCCACGTAGGCCCAACCGAATGCGGAGAAGATGTAACCGAGGGTGACCGCGTCGATACCGAGGTCTTTTTGCAGGCTGGAGCCTGCGATGGCGATAGTGGCCCGGTCGGCATAGTTGATCGTCGTCACCAGAAACAGCATGAGCAGGATCAAATAGCGGACGTGGGTCGGCTTGGTCGCTTGCATGAAGAAGTACTCCCACTAATTATTTTTTTTGCGGGTAATCATTTCTGTGTTGAAGGTAGGAGCCGGCAGGCAACCGGCTCCTACGACGGGCGCGTCCTACGACCCGATGTAGCTGGTTTTCACCACGGTGTAGAACTCTTGTGCATAACGACCTTGCTCACGCGAACCATAGGACGAGCCCTTACGGCCACCGAACGGCACGTGGTAATCCACACCCGCGGTCGGCAGGTTGACCATGACCATCCCGGCCTGGGAGTGGCGCTTGAAGTGGTTGGCGTATTTCAGCGACGTGGTGGCAATACCGGCCGACAAACCGAATTCGGTGTCATTGGCCATCGCCAACGCCGCCTCGTAGTCCGCCACGCGGACCACGTTGGCCACCGGACCGAAGATCTCCTCACGACTGATACGCATGGCGGCTTCGCTGTCGGCAAACAGCGTCGGCGCCAGGTAGTAGCCTTCGGTGTCACAAGTCACCAGGCCGCCGCCACTGACCAGCCGAGCGCCTTCGCTTTGGCCGATGTCGATGTATTTCAGATCCTGGTCCAACTGGGCCTGGGACACGACCGGGCCAATATCGGTGCCGCTTTTCAGCGCGTGACCGACAGTGATAGAGCGCATGCGCTCGGCCATGGCCGCGACGAACCGGTCGTGGATGCCGGCCGTGACAATCAAGCGACTGGATGCGGTGCAACGCTGGCCGGTGGAGTAGAACGCACTTTGTACCGACAGCTCGACAGCCTGCTTGAGGTCGGCATCATCGAGGATGATCTGCGGGTTCTTGCCGCCCATTTCCAACTGCACTTTGGCCTGGCGCGACACACAGCTCACGGCGATCTGACGACCCACGCCCACCGAGCCGGTGAAGCTGATGCCATCGACTTTCGGGCTGTTGACCAACACATCGCCGACCACACGACCGCTGCCCATCACCAGGTTGAACACACCGGCCGGGAAACCGGCGCGAGAAATGATTTCCGCCAGGGCCCAGGCACAGCCCGGCACCAGCTCGGCGGGCTTGATCACCACGCAGTTACCGTAGGCCAGGGCCGGGGCGATTTTCCAGGCGGGGATGGCAATCGGGAAGTTCCACGGCGTGATCAAGCCGACCACACCCAGCGCTTCGCGGGTCACTTCAACGTGGACGCCAGGGCGCACCGACGGCACATAATCGCCGGACAGGCGCAGGCATTCACCGGCGAAAAACTTGAAAATGTTACCTGCACGCGTCACTTCGCCAATGGCTTCGGGCAGGGTCTTGCCCTCTTCCCGGGCCAGCAGGGTGCCGAGTTCTTCACGGCGGGCGAGGATTTCGCTGCCGACTTTATCCAGCGCATCGTGACGCGCCTGGATACCGGACGTCGACCAGGCCGGGAACGCGGCGCGGGCGGCATCGATAGCGGCGTTGACCTGGGCGACGTCAGCCTTGGCGTATTCGCCGATGACATCGGACAACTCCGACGGGTTGAGATTGACGCAGTAGTCGGTACCGGCCACCCACTCGCCGTTGATGTAGTTTTCAAAACGCTTGGCTTGGGACACAAATCTTCTCCTGACGCAAAAGGCCGCTGATTGCTCAGCGGCCTTGTTGATAAGTTACTGCGGACCTTGCTGGTCGATCAGCGCCGCCAGGGCTTCGTATTCTTCCGGCAGCAAGTCGGTCAACGGGGTACGGACCGGGCCTGCGTCATAGCCAGCGATCTTGGCGCCGGCCTTGACGATGCTCACGGCATAACCCGCCTTGCGGTTACGGATGTCGAGGTAAGGCAGGAAGAAATTGTCGATGATTTTGGCGACCGTGGCGTGATCGTCCTTGGCAATCGCGTGATAGAAGTCCATCGCGGTTTTCGGGATGAAGTTGAACACCGCCGAGGAGTACACCGGAACGCCCAGGGCCTTGTAGGCAGCGGCGTAAACCTCTGCAGTCGGCAGGCCGCCGAGGTAGCTGAATCGGTCACCCAGACGACGGCGGATCGACACCATCAACTCGATGTCACCCAAGCCGTCCTTGTAGCCGATCAGGTTCGGGCAACGTTCCGCCAGGCGCTCCAGCAATGGCGCAGTCAGGCGGCAGACGTTGCGGTTGTAGACCACTACGCCGATCTTGACCGATTTACACACCGCCTCAACGTGGGCGGCAACCCCGTCCTGGCTGGCTTCGGTGAGGTAGTGCGGCAGCAGCAACAAGCCTTTGGCGCCGAGGCGTTCGGCTTCCTGGGCGTACTCGATCGCCTGGCGGGTCGAACCGCCCACACCGGCGAGGATTGGCACGCTGCTGGCGCAGGTATCAACAGCGGTTTTCACCACTTGGGAATATTCGCTGGCGGCCAGGGAGAAAAACTCACCGGTACCGCCGGCGGCGAACAACGCCGTCGCACCGTAGGGGGCCAGCCATTCGAGGCGCTTGATGTAGCCCGCCTGGTGGAAGTCACCCTGGGCGTTGAAATCGGTCACCGGAAAAGACAGCAGACCGTGGGAAAGGATGGACTTCAGTTCTTGTGGATTCATTATTCGAACACCCTGGGCAAAGACTTCATGTGAAAGGTATTGTTGGTTTTCGTGATGTCGTACGTCATCGTACAACTATAAATAAATTCGTCAACCGCAATTCATCAGGCTGCAGTGCGCGAGATGTCTGGACGCGCCTTCTTGACGTAGGAAAATTTTCCTCTATTCTCAAATTAACTGTATATACATACAGTTATTAAGGAAGATTCCTACGACATAGCAAGGAGCTAACATGTCAGATCTTGAACTCGCAGCACCCGAAAAAAGCCCGCCGACATTGCGCTTCGAAGGGGGTGAACACACCGCCATCGGCGACGACACCTTGTTGCGCTTCGTCAAAGGCGCTCCGGCGATTCCCGCCCACCAGGTCGAGTTGCACCTGCCCAATGGCCTCGCGCTGACATATGGCCAAGTGATCGCCCTGGGCGGCGACTTCTATGGCATCCCCGGCCAACCCATCAGCGATGGCGCGTCCCCTGCCGACCGTGTGCAACGCTTCACGGCAGCGTTTAACTCGCTGGCCGTGCTGCCGGCCTCGCGGGAAGAAGCCAAAAAAATTCTCGCGGTGATGCAAAAGGAGATCAACGCGGTCAACCAGGCCATCAAGGACGGTAAGCAACCCCATGAAGCCTATGACGCCCTGGGTGATACGTTGTCTGAAGAATGGAACCGGATCACCGGCGGCGGCAGTGCGGTTTCGGCGCTGATCCCGCTGGGGCGCTACCTGAAATTGGCGGCGGACAATGCCGACCACTTCGGCGAATGGGCGATTTCGGCCTATCTGGCGGGGCACACGGCGGCACTTCAACAAGCCGTCGTCGCCCATCAGACCGGTACCGACCAGGCATTGGAACTGGCGTATGCCATGAACAGTTTCGCCGATCACTTTTTGACCGACCTGTTCTCCGCCGGCCATTTGCGTGTACCGCGCAAACAATTGGCGGCCGTGGTGACGCCGGGCGATCTGGGTTCGCTGATCAGTCGCTTCATGCATGACGAAGACAGTAAATTCGGACTCAACGTACGCAATGCCATGGGCGATCAGTGGCATGCCTATGGGGACAAACGCTACTTCGATGCGATTGACGCGGCCAATCGCGTACAGGTCAAACGTGCGGTACAGGCTTCAGCGGATGAGATCTTCGACACGTTTATCAGTGGGGTCGCGCCCTCCCCGGCCAACTTCAAGGCACCGCTGTATGTGCCGGACCTGAATGCCGCGCAGAACCCGGCGAATAACTTCTCGCCGCTGTTCAAGATGGAGGGAGACAAGGTGCTGCGCCGAAAGGACGTGAATGACCTGAACGACAAGCACTGGACGAATGATTGGTGGGGGTGGAGCACCTACCTGTTGCTCAAGGACTATAAGCCCAACCAGCCCGCCTGACCCTTAACCGCGCTGCGCCTGCGCCTCTTCATGGGCATGGCGCAGCCGTTCCCGGCTGTTGGTCAGATGCAGCCGCATGGCCGCCCGCGCCGCATCCGAATCCTGCCGCGCAATCGCTTCATAGATTTCTTCGTGCTCACGACTCAAGCGGCTCATGTAGTGCTGCTGGTCATCATGGGCCAGGCGCGCCGAATTCAACCGCGTGCGCGGAATGATGCTGGTGCCCAGGTGGGTCATGATGTCGGTGAAGTAACGGTTGCCGGTAGACAGCGCAATTTCCAGGTGGAATGCAAAGTCGGACGCCACCGCATCACCGGCATGAGCCGCGCTTTCATTCAAGGCGTCGAGGGCGGCGCGCATGGCTGCCAACTGCTCATCACTGCGACGTAGCGCCGCCAGGCCGGCAGACTCCACCTCCAGGCTGATGCGCAGCTCCAGGATCGCCAGCACATCACGCAAGGTCACGACCGTGGCCGGGTCAATCCGAAAGCCGCTGGGGCTTGGCGTGTCCAACACGAAAGTGCCGATACCGTGACGGGTTTCCACCTGCCCTGCGGCCTGCAATCGCGAGATCGCTTCGCGCACGACCGTGCGACTGACCCCGTGGGCATCCATGATCGCCGATTCGGTGGGCAATTTATCACCGCGCTTGAGCTGGCCGTCGCGGATCTGTTCGGACAACACCGTGACCAGTTCCTGGGCAAGGCTGCGGCGCTTGCGGGGAAGACGAGGGGCGGTGTGGGCGTTATCCATGATGAATCATCTTTTTCGGCGAACTTGAGCACGCATCATAGCCCATGGTGGTTGTACGATCACCGTCCTGTCGCGACTTTCATCTTTATCATCCGCGCAAAAAAATGCCCCGACCCAGGTCGAGGCATTTTCCAGGCAGACCTCAAGGGTCAACCCATTACTTCACCACTTTCAGACTCGGCCGGCCGCTGGGGCGC
Organism: Pseudomonas palleroniana; assembly: GCF_022836895.1. Taxonomy (NCBI): domain Bacteria; kingdom Pseudomonadati; phylum Pseudomonadota; class Gammaproteobacteria; order Pseudomonadales; family Pseudomonadaceae; genus Pseudomonas; species Pseudomonas palleroniana. The sequence goes on from NZ_CP092411.1 coordinate 5,721,722, forward strand.
GGTGGCTCGGTATCCGGTGGTGGCACATCATCGCCATCTTCGCCTTCGATCGATTCGTCATCTGCGAGAGACGACTCCAGATCAAACACCATGCCTTGGCCATTTTCCCGGGCGTAAATCCCGAGGATGGCGCCAATAGGCACGTACAGCGTATGTGGCACGCCGCCGAAACGCCCTTCGAAGCTGACTGCCTCGTTGTCCATGTGCAGGTGGCGCACGGCGCTGGGTGATACGTTCAGGACGATCTGCCCGTCACTGGCAAAACCCTGCGGTACCTGAACCGCAGGAAATTCGGAATTGACCAGCATGTGCGGGGTGCAATCGTTGTCCACAATCCACTCATAGAGCGCGCGGACCAGGTAGGGTCGACTGGAGTTCATCAGCGGCTCCTTAAGCCTTAGCGCATATCGCGTTCGGTACCAGACAGACTCGCCTGGAAAGCCTCACGCGCAAACTGGCGCTCCATGTAATCAAGCAACGGCTTGGCCGGCCGCGGCAGTTCGATACCGAGAATCGGCAAGCGCCAGAGTATCGGTAATAGGCAGCAATCCACCAAGCTTTGTTCCTCACTGAGGAAAAAAGGTTTATCGGCGAACAACGGAGAAACACCGGTCAGGCTCTCGCGCAATTCCTTACGCGCCTGCACCCGAGCGGCTTCTTTGGTACGCGAATCCAGAATCAGATCCACCAACCCGCACCAGTCACGCTGGATCCGATGGATCAGCAGGCGGCTGTTGGCACGCGCCACCGGGTACACCGGCAGCAAAGGGGGATGCGGGTAACGCTCATCCAGGTATTCCATCACCACAGTCGACTCCCACAACGCCAAGTCACGATCGACCAGAGTGGGCAAGCTGCCGTAGGGGTTCACTTCGATCAGCTTCGGCGGCTGACGGCCCGCCTCCACACTGATGATCTCTGCGCTGACACCCTTCTCGGCGAGCACGATACGTACTCGGTGGGAATAGTGGTCGGCGGGGTCGGAGTAACAGGCCAACCGATTGGTCACGCCCATGGCGGTCCTCCTCGCTTGTTGAAATTATCGAAAGCTCAAAAACGAGCGCGCCCAGTGAGCATCTCCGTAACGTCCGGTTCAACCAGACTGCTACATGTTCAGAGATGCCGCTGGGCGCGCAAGATTAACAGCAATTGCTTACGGTTGGATCAATGCACATCCTTCCAGTATTCGCGCTTGAGCAGATAAGCGAATACAAAGAAGAAAGCCAGGTACAGCAATACATAGGTACCGATACGCTGGTGCTGCAGTTTGACCGGGTTGGCCGAGTAGGCCAGGAAGGTCACCAGGTTCTTGACCTTCTCGTCGAACTGCTCTTCATTCAGCGTACCGGTCTTGGGCACGATGGTCAGTTGATCGCACGCTTCGTGGGTCAACGGCGTACCGGTCAACGGATCATATTGCTTCTTGCCGTCTTCAACGACCTGAACCTGCTTGCATCCTACCACTTGCCGGCCCTGCAGGCTTACCAGAACGTTAGGCATGCCGACGTTCGGGAACACCTTGTTGTTCACCCCCCAAGGGCGCGCCGGATCTTCGTAGAAAGATCTCAGATAGCCATACAGCCAGTCAGTCCCACGCACGCGGGCCACCAGGGTCAGATCGGGCGGTGCCGCACCGAACCAGGCCTTGGCATCCGCCGGCTGCATCCCGATGTTCATATGGTCGCCAATCTTGGCGCCAGTGAATACCAGCTTGTCGAGCATCACTTCGTGAGGAATGCCCAGGTCGTCGGCGACGCGCTCGTACCGCTGGAACTTGGCGCTGTGGCAACCCATGCAGTAGTTGGCGAACGTGCGTGCGCCGTCTTGCATGGCAGCCTTATCGGACACGTCGATATCGACTTTTTCCAGCTCAGGACCATGTTCGGCCGCGAAGGACAGGAGCGGCAGCGCCGCAAGCATCAAAGCAACGAATAACTTTTTCATCAGCCAGTCACCCTTTCCGGAACCGGTTTGGTCTTCTCGAGCCGGGTGTAGAACGGCATCAGAATGAAGTAGGCGAAGTACAGGAAGGTGCAGATCTGCGACAGCAGCGTACGCTCGGGGGTTGGCGCCAATACGCCGAGTACGCCCAGGATCACGAACGCGATGCAGAATATCCACAGCCAGATTTTGCTCAGCCAGCCTTTGTAGCGCATGGACTTGACCGGGCTTCGGTCCAGCCAGGGCAGCACGAACAGCAGCGCGATCGAAGCCCCCATCGCCATGACACCCATCAGTTTGTCGGGGATCGCCCGCAAGATGGCGTAGAACGGCGTGAAGTACCAGACCGGCGCAATATGCTCAGGCGTCTTGAAGGCGTTGGCCTGTTCGAAGTTGGGTTTCTCCAGGAAATAACCGCCCATCTCCGGGAAAAAGAACACGATCGAGCAGAAGATAAACAGGAAGACGACCACACCGACAATATCTTTTACCGTGTAGTACGGATGGAATGGAATGCCGTCCAGCGGTACGCCATTTTCGTCTTTGTGCTTCTTGATATCCACGCCATCGGGGTTGTTGGAGCCCACTTCGTGCAGCGCCAGGATGTGCAGTACTACCAGGCCGAGAATCACAATCGGCAAGGCTACGACGTGCAGAGCAAAGAAGCGGTTCAGGGTGATGCCGGAGATCAGGTAGTCACCACGAATCCACTGGGTCAGGTCGTTACCGATCACCGGGATCGCGCCGAACAACGAGATGATCACCTGGGCTCCCCAGTACGACATCTGGCCCCAAGGCAGCAAGTAACCCATGAAGGCTTCGGCCATCAGCGCCAGATAGATCAGCATGCCGAAGACCCAGACCAGTTCGCGGGGTTTCTGGTACGAACCGTAGAGCAGGCCACGGAACATGTGCAGGTAGACAACGATGAAGAACGCCGATGCGCCGGTGGAGTGCAGCAGGCGCAGGATCGAGCCGTACTCGACGTCGCGCATGATGTACTCGACGGAGGCGAACGCCTCTTCCGCCGACGGGGTGTAGCTCATCGTCAGCCAGACGCCGGTGACGATCTGGTTGACCAGCACCAGCAGTGCCAGGGAACCGAAGAAGTAGAAGAAGTTGAAGTTTTTTGGTGCGTAATATTTGCTGAGATGGTCTTCCCACATTTTAGTCGCGGGGAAGCGTGCATCCACCCAATCCATGAACTTGCTCATCAGGCTTTCTCCCCTTGGTCGACACCAATGACAATGACACTGTCAGTCTCGTAGTGATGGGGCGGAACCGGCAGGTTCAAGGGTGCGGGTTGTGCCTTGTAGACGCGACCGGCCAGGTCGTAGTGAGAGCCGTGGCAAGGGCAGAAGTAGCCACCTACCCAGTCTTTGCCAAGGTCGGCGGGAGCAACTTCAGGACGGAAAGTAGGCGAGCAGCCCAGGTGGGTGCAGATACCGATCAGCAGCAGGATTTCTGGCTTGATCGAACGGATTTCCTTATCGACGTAAGCGGGTTGGTCGGAATTCTTCGAGTCGGGGTCAGACAGTTGACCTTCGATTTTTTTCAGATTCCCCAGGATTTCCTCGGTACGACGAACGATGAATACTGGCTGACCGCGCCACTCAGCAATCATTTGCTGGCCTGGGTCGATCTTGCTGACATTCACCTTCACCGGTGCACCTGCGGCTTTCGCCTTGGCACTGGGAAACCATGACCCCACGAACGGGACCGCAGCCCCCACCGCTCCTGCAGCACCCACCACGGATGTGGCTGCTACCAAGAAGCGACGCCGGCCTGCATTCACGCCGTCATTGCTCATTCAGTCCTCTCCCATCAGCTTTTTGGCCTGTTAAATCAGGCGTCTACTAAGTGTTGAATCTTTACTTATAAAAATTTTGACGGATGGTAATGAAAAGCCCCACGTATGACAAGGGAATTGCCCGGGGCTCCCTCTCCAAGCCTTGTAGTATAGGGGGTCTACGGATGTGGCAAGTTGTCACGGTAAAATTTCTGCATAAATCGCAGGCAATAAAAAACGCCCAGCTCCGTGAGGAGACTGGGCGTTTTTGTGGAACGTAAAGCGAATTAACGCTTCGAGTACTGCGGACGCTTACGCGCTTTACGCAGACCGACTTTCTTACGTTCAACTTCACGGGCATCGCGAGTAACGAAGCCAGCTTTGCGCAGAGCGCTACGCAGGGTTTCGTCGTAGCTCATCAGAGCGCGAGTGATGCCGTGGCGGATTGCGCCAGCTTGACCACTTACACCGCCACCGATAACGGTGACGTAGATGTCGAACTTTTCAACGGTCTCGGTCAGTTCCAGCGGCTGACGAACTACCATGCGGGCAGTTTCGCGGCCGAAGAAGTTGTCCAGGGAGCGGTTGTTGATCGAGATGTTACCAGTGCCCGGACGCAGGAAAACGCGTGCGGTTGCGGTTTTGCGACGGCCAGTGCCGTAATTTTGAGTCGCCGACATAATGAACTATTCCGTTAAAACTTCAGTTCTTGGGGCTGCTGAGCAGCATGAGGGTGAGCTGCGCCCGCATAGACTTTCAGCTTGCGAAACATATCGCGACCCAGTGGGCCCTTCGGCAGCATGCCTTTGACCGCGATTTCGATCGGGGCTTCAGGCTTCTTGGAAATCAGGCCTTCGAAGTTGGAAGACTTGATACCGCCTGGGAAACCGGAGTGACGGTAGTACATTTTGTCGCTTGCTTTGTTGCCGGTTACACGAACCTGCTCAGCGTTGATGATCACGATGTAGTCACCGGTATCAACGTGCGGGGTGTACTCAGGCTTGTGCTTGCCACGCAGACGGCTGGCGACTTCAGTGGCCAGACGACCCAGGGTCTGACCAGCGGCGTCGACGACAAACCAGTCGCGCTGAACTGTTTCCGGTTTTGCAGTAAAAGTTGTCATTCTTTAATAGCCTCAGGGGCCGCCTGTAAATTAGACGGCGGATCTTACTGAATAGTGCGTACTTTGACAAGGTCAAAGGCAGCCGGATACAGACGCTATCGGGGGCTCGGGTCGGCGCGTCCGTTCAACGGCAAGATTCTTCGGCAGGCGGCGCATCACTTCCACTGCAGAAAGAGGTGGGCAATTATGCAGATTGCGAAAAAAAATTCAACCTGCTTTTATGATTGTTTTCCCTGAAGGAGTACCCGATGGATTATCGACAGCTGGGCCGTACGGATCTGAACGTGAGCGCGATAGCCTTGGGCACCATGACCTGGGGCGAGCAGAACAGCGAGGCAGAGGCATTTGCGCAGATCGAACGAGCCAAGGCCGCGGGGATCAACTTCCTCGATACGGCCGAGATGTACCCGGTGCCACCCAAGGCCGACACCTACGCCACCACCGAGCGTTACATCGGCAACTACTTCAAGAGTCGCGGCGACCGGGCTGACTGGATCCTGGCCAGCAAGATCGCCGGCCCCGGCAACACCATCGACTACATCCGCGACGGCTACCTGCGCCACAACCGCAAGCACATCGCCCTGGCGCTGGATGCCAGCCTCAAGCGCCTGCAGACCGACTGGATCGACCTCTACCAGTTGCACTGGCCGGAACGCAGCACCAATTTCTTCGGCCAACTGAGCTACAAGCACAAGGACGAAGACGACCTCACCCCCCTTGAGGAAACCCTCGAGGCACTGGATGAACAGGTGAAGGCCGGCAAGATCCGCCACATCGGCCTGTCCAACGAAACCCCGTGGGGCACCATGAAGTTCCTGGCCCTGGCCGAAGCGCGCGGCTGGAGCCGTGCGGTGTCGATCCAGAACCCCTACAACCTGCTCAACCGCAGCTTCGAAGTGGGCTTGGCCGAAGTCGCCATTCGCGAACAGTGCGGCCTGCTGGCCTACTCGCCCCTGGCCTTCGGCATGCTCAGCGGCAAGTACGAAGGCGGGGCACGCCCGGCAAAGGCACGCCTGACCGAGTACAGCCGTTTCAGCCGCTACTTCAACCCGCAGTCGGAGGCGGCATGCAGCCGTTATGTGGCGCTGGCGCGCGAGCATGGCCTGGACCCGGCGCAGATGGCGCTGGCGTTCGTGACACAGCAGCCGTTCGTGACCAGCAACATCATCGGGGCTACGTCGCTGGAGCAACTGGACAGCAACATCGCCAGCGCTGACCTGAAGCTGTCCAAAGAGGTGCTGGAAGGGATTGAGGTGATTCAGAAGGATCATCCGAATCCTGCGCCTTGATTGACCTTTAGACTGCTATCGGGAGCAAGCCCCCTCCCACATTTTGATCTGTGAATACACTCAAATGTTGGAGGGGGCTTGCTCCCGATGGGGCCCTCAACGACGCCACACCCTCAAAGCGCCCGCGCAATGATTTCCTTCATGATCTCGTTGGTCCCCGCATAGATCCGCTGCACCCGCGCATCCGCCCAGGCCCGTGCAATCGGGTATTCCCACATGAAACCGTAGCCACCATGCAACTGCACGCATTCGTCGAGCACCTTGCATTGCAGGTCGGTCGCCCAGTACTTGGCCATCGCCGCCGTAGGCACATCAAGCTTGCCCTCCAGATGCAACGCCATGCACTTGTCGACGAATACACGGCCGATCTGAATCTCGGTCGCCATCTCTGCCAGTTTGAAGCGGGTGTTCTGGAAATCCGCAATGGCCTTGCCGAAGGCTTTGCGCTCACGGGTGTATTCCAAGGTCCATTCCAACGCGGCCTCGGCGGACGCCAGGGCGCCAATCGCCACGGTCAATCGCTCCTGGGGCAGCTCCTGCATCAAGTAAGCGAACCCCATGCCCGCCTGGCCCAGCAGGTTTTCCCTGGGCACGCGCACGTCCTGGAAAAACAGCTCCGACGTATCCTGGGCCTTCATGCCCACCTTCTCCAAACGCTTGCCCTTGTCAAAGCCAGGCGTATCGGCCTCCACCAGAAACAGGCTGGTGCCCTTGGCGCCGGCCTTGGGGTCGGTCTTGGCTACGACGATCACCAACTCGGCCAGGAAGCCGTTGGTGATGAAGGTCTTGGAGCCATTGATCACGTACTCATCGCCGTCCAGAACCGCTGTGGTCTTGACCCCCTGCAGGTCGGAACCGGCACCCGGTTCGGTCATCGCAATGGCCGTGACCATCTCGCCCGAGATCAATTGGGGCAGGTATTTGTGCTTCAGCACCTCGCTGCCGTAATGCAGGATGTAGGGCGCGACGATGTCCGAATGCAGAGAGAAACCGATGCCGGTCAACCCCAGGCGACTGATCTCCTCGATCACCACCGCACTGTAGAGAAAGTCCGCGCCCAGCCCGCCATAGGTCTCCGGCAGATGGGAACACAGCATCCCTGCCTCCCCTGCCTTGCGCCACAAGCTGCGGTCGATATAGCCCTGCTTCTCCCATTGACTGTGGAATGGCGCCGCCTCTTTTTCGAGGAAGGTGCGCACGCTCTCGCGAAAGAGTTCGTGCTCGGGACTGAACAAGGTTCTGGGAATCATGGGTCACCTGCAAGAATTGTCGGACAAGGACGAGACCCCAGAGACTATGCCCCGATGGCGTCACGGGACACTGGACACATGCGACAAAAAATAAGACGATCCAGCCGTCTGGTGACCACTTTCCCCTATAAGAATAAATGAAATTATGTCTAACCAAATCTCCACGCCCTTGCGGCGCGTCAGCATTTTGGCCATTGATCGGGTATTCGCTTCTACCCTCATGCAAGCCAAGGATTTCTTCCACCTCGCCAGCCTGCGCTATGGCAAACAGCAGGGCCTGGGCCTGACCCCAGCGTTCGAAACGCGCCTGGTCAGCCCCGACGGGCAACCGGTGCGCAGCTTCAGCGACGTGATCATGCCGGTGGATGGCGGCCTGGAAAACGCCGACATCATTGTGCTGCCGGCTTTCTGGGATGATTTCGACGCCCTGTGCACCCGCTATCCGCAAGTGCTGCCCTGGCTACGCGAGCAACATGCCCGCGGCGCCGTGCTCTGCGGCGAAGCCACCGGGGTGTTCTGGCTCGCTGAGGCCGGCCTGCTCGATGGCAAGGAGGCGACCACCTACTGGCGTTTCTTCAACGCTTTCAGCGAGCGCTTCCCCAAGGTCCAACTCAACCAGGACAAACACCTCACCGACGCCGACAACCTCTATTGCGCCGGCGGCACCACCTCGGCGTGCGACCTCTACATCTACCTGATCGAACGCTTCTGCGGCGCCAACATCGCCCAAGCCGTGGCCCGCGATATCCTCTACGAAGTGCAGCGCAGCTACGCGCCGGGGCGCATCGGTTTTGGTGGGCAGAAGCTGCATCAGGACGTGATCATCCTGCAGATCCAGCATTGGCTCGAAGAACACTTCGCCGACAAGTTCCGCTTTGAAGATGTCGCAAGGGAGCACGGCATGAGCATCCGCAACTTCATGCGCCGCTTCCAGACCGCCACCGGTGACAAGCCGCTGCATTACCTGCAACGCCTGCGAATCGAGACGGCCAAAGGCCTACTCTCGGGCAGCCGCAAGAGCATCAAGACCATCAGTTACGAGGTGGGTTACGACGATGCGAGTTTCTTTGCGCGGTTGTTCAGGCAGCACACGGAGCTGTCGCCGAACCAATATCGCCAGCAGTTCCAGCAAGCGGCCTGAATCAAGGATACGCACAAGGCAAATGTGGGAGGGGGCTTGCTCCCGATAGCTGGGTGCCAGTCACTGTATAGATTGACTGATACACCGCTATCGGGAGCAAGCCCCCTCCCACAGTTTGTGTGTGTGTATAGCGTTCTTAAGGTTTGTGTCCGCGCGACAGGAATTCGTGGGACTGCATTTCCAGCAGGCGGCTCAAGGTACGCTGGAATTCGAAGTTCAAGCGGCCACCGGTATACAGGTCCTTGAGCTCGACCTCAGCCGAAATGATCAGCTTGACGTTACGGTCGTAGAACTCGTCGACCATGTTGATAAAGCGCCGCGCGATGTCGTCGGTGGTGACGCTCATCTGCTCCACGCCACTCAAGATCACCGCATGGAAAATCTTGCCCAGCTCGATGTAGTCGTTCTGGCTGCGCGGGCCATCGCAGAGTGCGCGGAAGTCGAACCAGGCCACGTCATCGCACGTGCGCAGCGCGATGATTTCGCGGTTCTCGATCATCAGCTTGTCGTTTTCCACCGCCTGGGTGCATTCCGGCGTCAGCGCACGGAAGCTCTTTTTCAGGCTCTCGTGGGCCGCTTCGTTCAGCGGGAAGTGGTACAGCTCAGCTTGCTCAAGGTGACGCAGGCGGTAGTCGACGCCACTGTCAACGTTGACGATCTCGGTGTTCTGCTTGATCAGCGCGATGGCCGGCAGGAAGCGCGCACGTTGCAGGCCGTCCTTGTACAGGCCGTCGGGCACGATGTTCGAAGTGGCGACCAGGGTCACGCCGTTCTTGAACAACTCTTCCATCAGGGTGCCGAGGATCATGGCGTCGGTGATGTCGGAGACGAAGAACTCATCGAAACAGATCACCCGCGCTTCTTCGGAGAAGCGCTTGGCGATGATGGTCAGCGGGTTCTTCTCGCCCGGCAGGGTCTTCATCTCTTCGTGCACGCGCTTCATGAAGCGGTGGAAGTGGGTACGGACCTTTTCCTTGAACGGTAGCGCTTCGAAGAAGGTGTCGACCAGGTAGGTCTTGCCCCGGCCGACGCCGCCCCAGAAGTACAGGCCCTTGACCGGCGTGCGGTCTTTTTTGCCAAACAGCTTGCTGAGCATCCCTGGCTTGCTTTGCGAGGCCGCGAGCAGGTCGTCGTACAGGCGCTGCAAATGACGCACCGCGGTTTCCTGGGCTGCGTCATGGAAGAATTCAGGGCGCTTCAGATCAGCTTGATATCGTTCTAGGGGCGTCATAATTTCGTTAGCAAGGCAACAAAAACGGGCCGTCACTGTAGCGACGGCCCCGGATAATGGCAATCAACCCTTGGTCGGGTTAATCCTCGAGGGGGGTCAGCGCGACGCGCAAGGCCGCGATGGCCGCATCGCGCGACTGTTCGTCGGCGAACTCGGCGCTGTCGGCCACGGCCACGCCGTCCAGCCAGACGCTGAAACCCAGGGCTTCGGTGCGCACGTCCAGGGCGTCGCCACTTTGCAGTTGCTTGGTCACCGCGCCAGCGGCTTTACCGTCGGCAAAGTTGCGCGACAGCAGCAGTTGCTCGCCATCGGCGGCCAGCAGGCGGAAGCGGAAGCTACCATCATCTTCACGGAAGCTCACGAAGCGCGCGGCTTTAGCAGCTTTCTTCTTGGCCGCCACCGGCGCTGCCGCTTGATTGACGAACGAACGCAGGCCCACCGCTTCACGCAACTCAGCCAGGAATGGCGCCGCCACGGCACGGGCTTTCTTGGCGCCGATCAGCAGCAGGTCTTCCATGTCGGACGGGCGCGACATCAATTGATGGTAACGCTCACGGGCTTCGTCCAGCTGGCCATCCAGCAGTTGGAACAGACGGTTCTTCGCCTCGCCCCAGCCCAGCCCTTGCAGCAATTCAGCGCGGAACTCTTCTTCCTGCGCCTTGCTGGCGAACGCCTGGTACAGGGTGAACAGGTGCGAGTTGTCCGGGTCTTTGGCTTCGCCGGGGGCACGGGAATCGGTGACGATGCGCGAGATCGCATCCTTCATGTCCTTGGCGCTGGTGAACAACGGGATGGTGTTGTCGTAGCTCTTGGACATCTTGCGGCCATCCAGGCCCGGCAAGGTGGCGACGCTCTCTTCGATCAGCGCCTCGGGCATGGTGAAGAACTCTTTGCCGTTGCCGAACAGGTGGTTGAAGCGCTGGCCGATATCGCGGGCCATTTCCACGTGCTGGATCTGGTCGCGGCCGACCGGCACCTTGTGCGCGTTGAACATCAGGATGTCCGCCGCCATCAGTACCGGGTAGCTATACAGGCCCATGCTGATGCCCGCATCCGGGTCTTCGCCGGCTTCCACGTTCTTGTCCACCGAGGCCTTGTAGGCGTGGGCACGGTTGAGCAGGCCCTTGGCGGCGACGCAGGTGAGCAGCCAGGTCAGTTCGGGGATTTCAGGGATATCGGACTGGCGGTAGAACGTTACCCGGTTCACATCCAGGCCGCCGGCCAGCCAGGTCGCGGCGATTTCCATACGCGAGCGCTGGATGCGTTGCGGGTCATCGCATTTGATCAGGGCGTGGTAGTCGGCCAGGAAGTAGAAGGAATCGGCATTGGCGTCCTGGCTGGCGAGGATCGCCGGACGGATCGCGCCGGCGTAGTTGCCCAGGTGCGGCGTGCCGGTGGTGGTGATGCCGGTGAGGATACGGGTACGAGTCGTCATGGGTAATCGCTTATCAGACTGCTATCAATTCGAGAGGCGCGGCAGCACCAGATCCTTGAGATCGGTCAGCTTGCCATGAAAAAAGTGTCCGCATTCTGCCACTTTCAGCAGCTCATGGGGGCGTTTGAGGGCAGCGGACCAGTCATAGACGACCTGCGGGTCGACCACTTCGTCGGTTTCCGGCTGGATCAGGGTCAGCGGACAGCCCAGCGGCAGCAGGTCGGTATCGCGCAGGCGCATCACCGCAGCCGCCACCATGAACAAGTGCGCCAGCTTTTCGCCCTTGGCTTCCAGGCGCCCACCGAGGCTGGCGGCCACATAGCCGCCGAAGGAAAAACCGAGCAGCGTGATCGGCAAGTCCGGGTGCTTTTCCCGCAGCCAGGCAGCGGCCGCTTCGGCATCATCCACTTCACCGGTGCTCATGTCGTGGGTGCCCGCACTGGCACCGACACCCCGGTAATTGAAACGCAAAGTAATCAAACCGGCATCGCGGGCTGTGCGTTGCAGGGTCGACACGACTTTATTGAGCATGGTCCCACCCTGCACCGGGTTGGGGTGGCAGATCAGCGCCAGGCCACGTGGCTCGGGGTGATCCAGGTACAAGGCTTCCAATTGACCCGCCGGGCCATCGATCAAAACGGGGGTTTCACGCATGAGCAAGGATGAACTCCGTGACCTCTCAAAGGGTCGACTCGTCTAGCTAAAAGTCTGTGCATGGCATCATTGCGAGCTTAATCGCGGTATACAGCGCAGGTCCGAGCCGTTAACGTAAAGCAAAGCCGTTTATAGAGGAAGGACTCGTGGAACACTCGCTCTTAGTTTGGTTGTTGCCGACTCTCGCCCTGGTTGCCGGTGTCGCCATTGGATTCCTGGTTGCTCGCCTGCTGCCGAATGCCGCGCCTAACCGCACGCAGCGTCAGTTGGATGACATTCAGGAACGTTTTGACAGTTATCAGAACGAGGTTGTTACCCACTTCAACAGCACCGCGACCCTGGTCAAGAAGCTCACCCAGAGCTACCAGGAAGTACAGGATCACCTCGCCGATGGCGCCAACCGCCTGGCCCTCGACGACATCACCCGTCAGCGTCTGCTGGCCGCGCTGCATTCCGATGCGCCGCAAGCCCCACGCGAGCGCCTGACCCCGCCACGGGAAAACCAGGAGCCGCCACGGGACTACGCGCCAAAATCGCCGAACGCTCCCGGCATGCTGGATGAGCATTATGGCTTGAAGAAATAAGTCATTTTTCAAGCACACAAAAAGCCCGGCTGATCGATGATCAGCCGGGCTTTTTGTTGGCTATCATCACCCTCATGTGGGAGGGGGCTTGCTCCCGATTGCAGTGTGTCAGTCAGTGCATTCGGTGACTGACATGCCGCTATCGGGAGCAAGTCGAATCGTCGCACCGCCCCTCCCACATGAACCGCGCATAACCTTAAGCGGGCTGCTGCTCCCGCAATTGGCCAGCCTCGATCCGCACATGCCGCCCATGGAATCGCTTGAGGCTGCTGCGGTGGCCGACGCTGACGATGCTCAGGCCCGGCAGTTCATCGATCAGCGCTTGATAAAGCGTCGCTTCATCCTCTTCATCCATGGCCGAGGTCGCCTCGTCCATGTACAGCCATTGCGGGGCGAACAACAAGGCGCGGGCAAAGGCCAGGCGTTGCTGCTCACCCGGTGAAAGCATGCGCTGCCAGTGGTTGGCTTCATCAAGGCGGTCGACCAGATGCGGCAAGCGGCAGGTTTGCAGCACCTGTGCATAACGTTCTGGCGAGTAGACGCTGTCGTCCTGTGGATAACTCAGTACGGCCTTGAGCGTGCCAATCGGCAGATAGGGCTTTTGCGGCAAGAACAAGTAACGTGCGGCCGGCAGGAGAATGCTGCCGTGGCCCGCCGGCCACAGGTGGCCCATGGCCCGCAACAGCGTACTTTTACCGCTGCCGGAACGCCCGCTGAGCATGACGCGCTGGCCAGGCTCCACGGTCATATCCGCATCAGTGAGCAGGTGACGGCCATCGGCCAGGTCCATGCCCAGGTTCTTCACCACCAAGCGTTCACCTTCGGGGCGTACATCGATAGCGGGCGTACGTTGCTCGTTATCACTCATCGCCTGGTGGAAGCTCAGCAGACGGTCGCTGGTGGCGCGCCACGACGCCAGTTCCGAATACGCGCTGATAAACCAACTGAAGTTCTCTTGCACATTGCCGAACGCCGAGTTGATTTGCATCAGCTCGCCCAGCTCGATTTTGCCGGCGAAGTAGCGCGGTGCGGCGACAATAAACGGGAAGATGATTGCAATCTGGCTGTAACCGGCGGTGAAGAAGGTCAGGCGCTTGGACACTTTCATGATGTCCCAGAAGTTATGCCAGACCTTGCCGAAGCGCGCGCTCAAGCGTTGATTTTCATTCGGCTCGCCGTTGTACAAGGCGATGCTCTCGGCATTCTCGCGCACGCGCACCATGGAGAAACGCAGGTCCGCTTCGAGGCGTTGTTGTTGGTTGCTCAAGCCGATCAGGCGACGGCCGATCAGATGCGTCAACCAGCTGCCGACGGCGGCGTACAGCAGCGCACACCAGAACATGTAGCCGGGGATGGTGACGCCGAACACTTCGATACTACCCGACACCCCCCACAGGATGATCGAGAACGACACCAGGCTGACCACGTTGCGCAGCAGGCCCAGGCCCAGGCTCAAGGTGCTGGAGGTGAAATTGTTGAGGTCTTCGGAAATCCGCTGGTCCGGGTTATCGGTGTAACCGCCCTGCTCCAGTTGGTAGTAGTTCTTGTCGGCGAGCCAACGTGCGAAGTGTTTTTCGGTCAGCCAGGCACGCCAGCGGATCGTCAGCATCTGAGTCAGGTACAGCCGATACACCGCGCCAAGAATCGCCACGGCGGCGATGCCGCCGAAATAGCCGATCAATTGCCAGAAGGCTGCCGTGTCCTTCTTCTCCAGAGCGTTATAGAAATCCTTGTACCAGTGGTTGATCCACACGGAGATGGCCACGCTGAACAGCGACAGGCCGATAACTGCAGCCAGCAACAGCCAGGCCTTGCCCTTCTCTTCACTGCGCCAATAGGGCGTGATCATCGCCCAGGTTCGGCGAAAAAAATGCCCACGCACCGCGTCGTTGACCGCGCAATACTCAGCGTTCTGGTTCATTGTTCAGGCTCGGTAGGAAAAAATGACAGGCGTTTGAACCGATCTTAGACGATCGGTTCAGGGCTCCGTGCAGCCTGAAGAAGATTGTTCAGACTTTGTTCAGCGCCGTACCGGGCGTTTCTGCAATTTGCGCTGCAGGGTCCGGCGATGCATGCCCAGGGCGCGGGCAGTGGCGGAAATATTGCCTTCGTGCTCAGTCAGCACACGTTGGATGTGCTCCCACTGCAAACGGTCCACCGACATCGGGTTTTCCGGCACCAGGGTGTCGAGGTCGGCGTGCTCGGAGAGCAAGGCCGCCAGCACGTCGTCGGCGTCCGCCGGTTTGCACAGGTAGTTGCAGGCGCCGCGCTTGATCGCCTCGACGGCGGTGGCGATGCTGGAATAACCGGTGAGGATCACCACGCGCATTTCCGGGTCGAGTTCCAACAGCTTGGGCAGCAGCACCAGGCCGGAATCGCCGTCCATTTTCAGGTCGAGCGCGGCGTAGTCCGGCAGGTCGGCCTGGGCAATGGTCAGGCCCTCCTCGGCGGAACCGGCGGTGCTCACGCGAAAACCGCGACGGCTCATGGCCCGCGCCATGACGCGGGTAAAGGTAGCGTCGTCATCTACCAGCAACAGGTGTGGCAGTTCTTCGCCTTCGACTTGGATCTCGTCACTCATCGATATCTCCTCGTGCGACACGCGGCAGGCGCAGCTCGGTAAGCGTGCCACCTTCCTCATGACTATAGAGCTTCACTGAGCCGCCCGCGCGGGTCACGCTGGCCTTGCTCAAAAACAGGCCCAGGCCGAAACCTTTGCCCTTGGTGGTAAAGAAGGGTTTGCCGATCTGCTCGGCAATGGCCAGCGGCACGCCCGCACCGTGGTCACGAATGCTGATGGTCACGTTTTCCGCATCCCAATCCAACTGTACGCCCAAGCCCTCGGGGCAGGCGTCGGCCGCATTGTTCAACAGATTGAGCAGCGCCTGGGTCAGGTCCGGCGGTGGCGCCAGGCGCGGTACGCTGCCCTGCCCCAGCAGATGAAAACGGTAACTGGCTTCGGGGCGCATCAAGTGCCAGCGGTTCAGAGCCTCGTCGAGCCACTGGGTCACATCCTGCATTTGCACCGCCATGCGACGATTGGCTTCGGCAGCGCGCACCAGTTGTTGCAAGGTCAGCTTGCACTGTTTGACCTGTTCGCGCAGCACACCGAGATCTTCTTGCAGTGCGGGGTCGTGGTGATCCTGGGTCATCTCGTTGAGCAGCACGCTCATGGTCGCCAGCGGCGTGCCCAGCTCATGAGCCGCACCGGCCGCCTGGGTGGCGACCGCCAGCAATTGCTGGTCACGCAGCCCCTCTTCACGACGAATGGCGCGCAGTTCTTCCTGGCGGCGCAGCTCCTCGGCCATGCGTGCCGCAAAGAAGGTGATGACCGCGGCGGACAATGCAAAGCTCAGCCACATGCCGTAGATCTGCAGGTTTTCCCGGGCGATGGGGAAGGTTTGCAACGGATAGAACTGTGCCAGCAACAAGGTGTAGAGCGTCAGCGCAATGCCCGACAGCACCACCGAGTAGCGCCACGGCAACGTCACGGCGGCAATGGTCAGCGGCACCAGGTAATACGACACGAACGGGTTGGTGGACCCGCCGGAGAAATACAGCAACACACTGTGGATAAACAGGTCACAGGCCAGTTGCAGGGCGTATTCAAGCTCGGTCACAGGCCACGTGGTGCGCAACCGGATCGCGGTGAACGCACACAGCACCGTGGAGAAACCGAGCGTCACGGCCAATTGCAGCCACGGCAACGGCAGCAGGTCGAACCAGTAGGCAAGCCCGACCGAGCCGGCCTGGGCGGCCAGCACCAAGGTACGAATGAACGTCAGGCGCCAGAGGTTCTGGCGGGTGGCGGAAGTCAGTTTTACGGCGGCGAGCATGAGCTCTCCCGATGAGCGCAGCAGGCGGATCGGCAGGAGTATAAACGAAGCGGACCGCCCGGCACGGCATCTGTGGCTCTTTGACGCAGGCCGGGCAAATGACCGTTCGTCGCCATTCCCCAACTTGTAGCGAATGTGTAAACCCGAAGAACCCGACGCCGCCGTCTACAGTCATACCGAACACGAGTATCCCAACACGACTCTCTCAAGGAATTTACATGTCACGTTTGACTCGCAGTGCAGCTGTTATCACCCTCGGTGTCGCCACCCTGGCCAGCCTTCCGGCCGTGGCCGCCGAAGGGCTGAACTACAACCAGATTTCCCTGCGCGCCGAGGCCAGCCAGGAGGTTGCCCGCGACAAGATGATCGTCACCCTCTACACCGAATCGCAAAACAGCGACCCCGCCAAACTCGCTGCCGAAATCACCACGACCCTGAACACCGCCCTGGGCCAGGCCCGCGAAGTCAAGGGCGTGACCCTGCGCCAGGGCAGCCGCAACAGCTACCCGATCTACGACAGCAAGAACCAGAAGATCACCGGCTGGCGCGAGCGCGCCGAACTGCGCCTGGAAAGCGCGGACTTCCCGGCGCTGTCCAAGCTCACCGGCGAACTGCTCAACACACTGAAAATGGAAAACATGGACTTCGCCATCGCCGATGCCACGCGCAAGGCCAGCGAAGATGCCCTGCTCAAAGACGCCGTGGCTGCCTTCAAGGCCCGTGCGCAACTGGCCACCGATGCACTGGGTGGCAAGGGCTACAAGATCGTCAACCTGAACTTCAATACCAACGGTTACCCGCAACCGTACGCCCGCAATGGCGGGATGATGATGAAAGCGGCGATGATGGATTCGGCACCGACACCGGAAGTCGAAGCCGGCACGAGCCAGGTCACCATGAGCGCGGACGGGGTCATCGAAGTGCTTCAATAACCAACGTTTTCCGACAGAAGAACGGCGCGGCCTCAGGTTCGCGCCGTTTTTTTTGGGCAAGGGGATACACCCGTTTCGTCATATCCTGCTGTACACCTGATGGAATCAAACCATCGGTTCTCGCGACACAGATACCGCCAAGGCTCGCAGGGAGCGCATTGCCGGCTTGTATTTCACTGACGAGAATCGAACCCATGCCAGTCTCCCTGAACACCCCTCACCTTGCTCTTATCCCCCTAATTTCCCGGCCCCCCACTGCGCAGGTCTCGGCTCAGCCGGCAGTAGCGCAAGCCCCAGCGTCGGTGCACCCCGACGAAACGGCAGTGCTTGCGGCCTACCTCGCCGCCGTTCAACGCAAGGTCCTCAAGCAAAAAGTCGGGTTGGTCACCGTTTCGCCTCAGAGCGCCCTGGGGCAATGGCTGAAGCACTATCGCAATCAATTGGAACACCCTGTCGTAAGCGGCTGGATGCGCGAACAGAACATCGACACCGCGAGCGTGTCGATCAACCCCGCAACCGGAGCCCTGTCCGCCGAAGTCGAGGGCGTTAGGAAAACCTTCCTGCCCCGCGATAACAGTGGCTGGGGCCAGGTTTCAGGCCCGCTGCTGGCGGCTGCGAAGGTTGTATCCCCCGTCCCTGGCAGCAGCCTGCAACCGACCTTTGACGGTGAAACCCTGCAAGTGAAAGTCAAGCTGGTGGCCGACTTCTACGGCGAGTACCTGCCTAAAAACGTTACCGAGGCCAGGACACAGATCAGGCGACTCGAGCACAACAAAGCCTTTGACGTGATTGCCCCCGACGACCCGCTGCGCCCGGCTGCCAGCCGCTCGGCACAGGCCCTGGGCGTGCATAAACAGCATGCCGCGCAGTACTACGCGAGCGCTCCCCAGGCTTTGGCTTTCAAGCGTTTGGCCGTGGATGTCGCCAACAACCTGCCCAATACACGGGCGCAAGCCAAGCTGTGGGCCGAAACGCTGATCTTCCAATTGACGGGCAAACAGGTGGATGCCGATACGATCTACCTGAACCGCTTCAAGACAGCAAACACCCCATTGAGCGCCGAGACAGCCACCGCCACAGGCTGGGAGCACCCAGGCGAAGAACCTTACTCATCGTTGCGCCTGCCGGATGCGCTGCTTGAAAACTTCTCCGAACACGATGGCGTGCCAGGCAGCCTGGATCAGGAGGCCGGCTTGTACCTGGCGGGCCCGGGGCAAAGTGCGAAGGGTGGATATGGCGCGCACAACCAGTTTCCCCTGGCTCCCTCCGCACTCATGCACGCCAGTTGGAAGACCGACTTCCAGGCAGGGATGACGCAAAAGATCGACAACTTCTGGAGCGCCCACACCGGGGACTACGAGACGGCAATCAAAGGCGAGTTCGCCTACCAGGCCCGCAAACAGTTGAAGGCTGCGCAAGCCTGGCCACCGGCTGAGCGCGCGCTGCAGGCGCCCGAACACCGTTTCACCCGGGAGGATTACCGCCTGGTAATGGGGGCCGTACCCAACCTGCCAATTGATGAAAACGTACCGCTCAGTGTTGAACTGCTCAAGGCCAAGGCTGCGGCCAACGGTAGCGTTCAGGCACATGCGCTGAACATTCACGGGTTCATGCCCAGCGATATCCTGCGCTTCAGCGCCGACGGCGGTCGACAAGTCCTCTACATACCAGGGGCACAGCCCGCCTTCCTGAGATTCGACTCTCTGGAAAAGCTGAACCAATGGGTGACCGAGCAAACCAGGGATCCCAAAAAACGCGAGGCCTTGGTCGCTCACTTTCCGCTGATCTATCGCCAGGACCATGCGGCAAGTTTTGCCGAGAAAACGATAAGGGGCGTGCTGCCCATACTCTGGCTTACCCATGTGGGTGACAAGAAGGAAGGACTGGACACAATCTTCGAGAAAATGGCGACCGGCACGTTGAAGGGTCCGGCCATCAACGATGGTCATTCACCGATTGAAGGGGATGTGTTTTCCACACTCGCCACCGCCGCTAAAGAACGCATGGCGAGCGACGCTGACGTGGTGATCAAATCCAACAGTGAGGTCATTCGCGATACCTGGCTCAACGACATCACGGTAGCTGCCAGCTTACTGGCCAGACTCGCCCCCATCGCGGCACCGGTGGCCGCCCTTGCCGCCGTCACGGGCCTGGCCGAGGGCGTGCTGGGAACGGAAAAGGCCCTCTCCGGCGACACTGAGGCCGAGCGCAACGACGGTGCGTCCAAAGCCTTTGATGGCTTGCTGAATGTGTTGTTCTCGGTCGGGGCCAGCGGTTCTGTGGAGGACCCGTTCCTGCCGCCGGAAGATCAACCGATTGCTCCCGCCCCGGGCGAAGCCCCTGTGGTTGAAAGCCTGCAACCGCGAGTTCCGGTCAACCGTCTGCAACCCAGCCAAGCCGGTAACATCAGCGAACACGCGGTCGCGAACGGTGAGCAGCTCATCGAAAACGCCACGCGCAATGCCAAGGGTATCTACCAGGTAAAAGATCAGGTTTCAGGCTTGGACCACTGGTTTATCCGGTATACCGACACAACGGGCGTCGGCCGGGTGTATGAGGTCAAAAGCGACTTCAAGCTGAGTCATGATTATGTGCAGATCATCAACCGCGAGACGGGCAAGCCGGTAATGACCGTGCACGCCACGGCGGACGGCGAATGGGCTCGTGGTCTTGGCCCAGGCGGCAAGTGGCCGTGGAACAAACCCTCTGCACCACCGGAAAAAGAGGCCAAGACCCTGCCGAAAGTCTCTGACGCGTTTGTTGATCTGGAAGGCCGAAAGCTCGAAGGCGCCGAGCAGATCGATGAATACCTGCAAATGGACGACAACGTGGCTTACGAATACTCCATTCGTAACGTTGAAGACAATGGCGTCATAAAATCCAAGATTGGTATTTCCTGGGACTTGGCGGAGGACGACTTTCAAATCTATGCGAGCGAGGCTGCCGGCCCGTCGGATTTCAGTTCAAGCGAGTATTCAGAACAGTTCACCAAAGACCTTGCGCGGTTCAATTACTCCGTAGTGGTCAAGAACGGCCTGACTAAAACCCGCACGGTGCTTACGAGCACAGCGCAGGACGGCCTGGAAAATACCGCGGAAAAACTTCGTCAATTTGAAGCGCTGATTCCCAACCCCAAGTTGCGGGCGCGCATTTCCGAAGTGGCTCACCAGGGCTCACTGGCGCCGTCTACAAAGTACTTGAACGACGAGGCCACCGGTCTGTACAGCGGCTTTTACCTGGGTGGGAAAGACACCGAGATCATCATCGAATATGACGCCGTGCCCCGCCAAGCCAAGGTCAATTTCGTGGGCAAGAGCGCCATCAGCCAACCGGAAACTGAACGCTATAAAATTCCGGAGGTTGAAATCATCACCAAACGTACCCTCACGGTCACCGAAAGCAATGAGACCCAAGATGCCGCCAACGTCTACGTTATCGACAAAAAAGCGCCATCCAACATTGAGTTCACGCTCGTACTGAAGTGATCACCTAAACAGCCCCTATCTGACAAACGTCAACGGCGGTAACCTCGGTTGCGCCGTTTTCGTTTGGGCAGCTTATATTTGCCTGCCATTTCAGGGGTCTCTATGCAAAGAATCGCCTTCAAACCGCTCCTCCTCGCCGCAGGCCTGCTGGCCTTTATGCCCATGGCCCAGGCGGCGAGCACCCTGGTTTACTGCTCCGAAGCCAGCCCCGCCGGTTTCGACCCCAGCCAATACACCAGCGGTACCGATTTCGATGCTTCTGCCGAAACCGTGTTCAACCGCCTCACGCAATTCAAGCGCGGCGGCACCGAAGTGGAACCCGGCCTGGCGACGAGCTGGGAGGTGTCCAAGGATGGCCTGACATATACCTTCCACCTGCGCGAAGGCGTCAAGTTCCACACCACCGATTTCTTCACGCCCACCCGCGACTTCAATGCGGACGATGTGTTGTTCACCTTCAATCGCCTGCTGGATGCCGAAAGTCCATTTCGCAAGGCGTATCCGTCCGAATCGCCCTACTTCACCGACATGGGCTTGAACACCACGATCAAGAGCGTCGAAAAACTCGACGAACACACCGTGCGTTTCAACCTGAACAACGTCGATGCAGCGTTCGTGCAGAACCTGGCCATGAGTTTCGCCTCGGTGCAATCGGCCGAGTATGCCGCCCAGCTATTAAAGGAAGGCACCGCCTCCGACATCAACCAGAAGCCGGTGGGCACTGGCCCGTTTGTGTTCAAGCGCTATCAGAAAGACTCGCAGATCCGCTACGCGGCCAACAAACAGTATTGGAAGCCCGAGGACGTGAAGCTAGACAACCTGATATTTGCCATCACCCCGGATGCCGCCGCACGCCTGCAGAAGCTCAAGGCCGGCGAATGCCAGGTCAGCGGTTACCCGCGCCCCTCCGATATCGAAGTCATGAAGCAGGACCCCAACCTGCGCGTGCTGCAACAAGCCGGTTTCAACCTGGGGTTCCTGGCATATAACGTGACCCACCCGCCATTGGACCAACTCAAAGTGCGCCAGGCCCTGGATATGGCTATCGACAAGCCGGCCATCATCAAGGCGGTGTACCAGAGCGCCGGACAATTGGCGCAGAACGCCCTGCCTCCAGCGCAGTGGTCTTATGACCCGACCATCAAGGACGCCCCCTACGATCCGACCAAGGCTCGGGCGCTACTAAAAGAAGCAGGGGTTGCACCGGGTACCACCATCAATCTGTGGGCAATGACCGTACAGCGCGCCTCCAACCCGAACGCGCGGATGTCCGCCCAGATGATCCAGCAGGATTGGGAAAAAATCGGCATCAAAGCCAATATCGTCAGCTATGAGTGGGGCGAATACATCAAGCGCGCCAAAAACGGCGAACACGACGCGATGATTTATGGCTGGACCGGCGACAACGGCGACCCTGATAACTGGCTTGGAGTGCTCTACAGTTGTGCCGCCGTCAAGGGCAGTAACTACGCCAAATGGTGTAACCCTGCCTACGACAAACTCGTGCAGCAGGCCAAGGTCAGCAACGACCGTGAGCAGCGTATAAAGTGGTATCAACAGGCGCAAAAAATTCTTAAGGAACAAGTACCTATAACGCCTATTGCAAACTCGACGGTTTTCCAACCGCTGCGCAAGGAGGTGCGGGACTTCAAGATCAGCCCCTTTGGCCTCACGCCTTTCTATGGTGTCAGCCTGGATAAGTAACAGCTGCGCCCCAACCAAGTGCGCCAGACGCCTTGGTTGGGCATTTTTGGTGCGCACCCTGCACCGAAAAAACCCTCTAAATGTACGCAATCATGTAGAAACTTTCAGATTTGCGACATTCCTGTACGTTCGTACCACACTTTCAGTCTCGCAACGGTTCTGCATCTTGCATTGGGTATGGCCCCTGCATAAGTATCCGCAGGCCGACTCACGAGGTCGCCCTCACCACCAAAAATGACAACAAATCATGAGGCCAACATGCTTAAACACGCAGTCATTCCGTTAATTGTGAGCGCTGGCCTTATGGCCGCAGCCCCTTTCGCCCAAGCGGCGACTAACCTGGTGTTCTGCTCCGAAGGCAGCCCCGCAGGTTTTGACCCGGGCCAGTACACCACCGGAACAGACTTCGATGCCTCGGCCGAAACCATGTTCAACCGTCTGTCCCAGTTCGAGCGCGGCGGCACCGCTGTGATTCCTGGGTTGGCCACCAGCTGGGACGTGTCCCCGGATGGCCTGACGTACACCTTCCACCTGCGCGACGGCGTGAAGTTCCATACCACTTCTTACTTCAAACCTACTCGTACCTTCAATGCCGATGACGTGCTCTTCACGTTCAACCGCATGATCAACAAGGACGATCCGTTCCGCAAAGCCTACCCCACCGAGTTCCCGTACTTCACGGACATGGGGATGGACACCAACATCAAGAACATCGAGAAAGTCGATGACCACACCGTCAAGTTCACCCTTGGCACCGTGGACGCCGCCTTCATCCAGAACCTGGCAATGAGTTTCGCGTCGATCCAGTCCGCCGAATACGCCGCGCAGCTGTTGAAGGAAGGCAAGGCCGCCGACATCAACCAGAAGCCGATCGGCACTGGCCCGTTCGTGTTCAAGAGCTACCAGAAAGACTCCAACATCCGCTACACCGGCAACAAGGACTACTGGAAACCGGAAGACGTGAAGATCGACAACCTGATCTTCGCCATTACCACCGACCCGTCGGTGCGTATCCAGAAACTCAAGAAAAACGAGTGCCAGGTCACCCTGTTCCCGCGTCCGGCCGACCTCAAGGCGCTGGGCGAGGACAAGGATCTGAAACTGCCGCACCAGGCCGGTTTCAACCTGGGTTACATCGCTTACAACGTGATGCCGGTCCTCAAGGGCCAGACCGCTCCCAACCCGCTGTCCGACCTGCGTGTACGCGAAGCGCTGGACATGTCGGTGAACAAGCAGCAGATCATCGACTCCGTGTACCAGGGCGCGGGCCAACTGGCCGTCAACGCCATGCCACCGACCCAGTGGTCCTACGACACCACGATCAAGGACGCGAAGTACGATCCTGCCAAAGCCAAGGAACTGCTCAAGGAAGCCGGCGTTAAAGAAGGCACCGAGATCACCCTGTGGGCCATGCCGGTGCAACGTCCGTACAACCCGAACGCCAAGCTGATGGCCGAGATGCTGCAGAACGACTGGAAACAGATCGGCCTGAAGGTCAACATCGTCAGCTACGAGTGGGGCGAGTACATCAAGCGTTCCAAAGGCGGCGAGAACCAGGCCATGATCATTGGCTGGAGCGGCGACAATGGTGACCCGGACAACTGGCTGAACGTACTGTTCGGCTGCGACTCGCTGTCCGGTAACAACTTCTCCAAATGGTGCGACAAAAAGTTCGACGGCATCGTGAAAGAAGCCAAGGCCACATCGGACGTCGCCAAACGCACCGAGCTGTACAAGCAGGCGCAACATATCCTCAAAGATGCAGTCCCGATGACACCTATCGCGCACTCGACGGTGTATCAACCCATGCGCAACACCGTGCAGGACTTCAAGATCAGCCCGTTTGGCTTGAACTCCTTCTACGGCGTCAGCGTAAGCGACAAGTAAGGATCTGTGACGGCGACGCTTCAGGGCGTCGCCGTTATTGCATCCACCGAGACACTAGGAAACAGGCCACAGCGAACTCATTGCCGTCCTACAGCAATGAACTGCGAACCGTGGCTCCGTTACCTACAAGGTCAGTCAGATTTGACGCATTTACTGCAAGATCCGCGACCCATAACGTCGTAGGACAGCAGCAGCTTCATTCTGAGAAAGGTACTTGCTGCGTGTGGGATCAGTGAGGTTTCCCTTAGTCCCGGGAAATGGCTCGCTGGTTGATAACTACAAACAAGGATCGGGATCGTCATGCGCCATACCACCGTTCTATCCGCAATTTTTGGCACCAGCCTGCTGGCTGTGGCCACAATGGGCCAAGCCGCCGACAAGAAGAGCCTGGTGTTCTGCTCTGAAGGCAGCCCGGCAGGGTTTGACACCGCGCAATACACCACCGCCACCGACAACGATGCGGCCGAGCCGTTGTACAACCGCCTGGTTGAGTTCGAAAAGGGTGCGACCAATGTGGTGCCTGGGCTGGCAACCAAGTGGGATATTTCGCCAGACGGCCTGACCTACACCTTTCACCTGCGCGAAGGGGTGAAGTTCCACAGCAACAAGGAGTTCAAGCCGACGCGCGACTTCAACGCCGACGACGTGCTGTTCACCTTCAACCGCATGCTTGACCCCGACCATCCGTTTCGCAAGGCCTACCCTACCGAGTTTCCGTACTTCAACGGGATGAGCCTGAACAAGAACATTGCCAAGGTCGAGAAAACCGACCCGCATACCGTGGTGATGACCCTGAACACGGTCGACGCCGCATTCGTGCAGAACATCGCCATGAGCTTTGCCGCGATCCTTTCGGCCGAATACGCCGAGCAGTTGCTCAAGGAAGGCAAGCCCAGCGATATCAATCAGAAGCCGATCGGTACCGGCCCGTTTGTGTTCCAGCGCTACCAGAAGGATTCACAGATCCGTTATGTGGCGAACAAACAGTATTGGGACCCGAGCCGGGTCAAGCTCGACCAACTGATCTTCGCCATCAACACCGACGCCTCGGTACGCGTGCAAAAACTCAAGGCCGGCGAATGCCAGGTGACCCTGCACCCGCGCCCGGCCGATGTCGACGCGCTCAAGGCTGACCCGAAACTGCAACTGCTGACCAAGCCCGGCTTCAACCTCGGCTACATCGCCTACAACGTGCGCCACAAACCTTTCGACCAGCTCGAAGTGCGCCAGGCGCTGGACATGGCGGTGAACAAGCAAAGCATCCTGAACGCGGTGTACCAGGGCGCCGGGCAACTGGCCGTCAACGCGATGCCGCCGACTCAGTGGTCCTACGACGACACGATCAAGGACGCCGCCTACAACCCGGAAAAAGCCAAGGAATTGCTCAAGGCTGCCGGCGTGAAGGAAGGCACCGAGATCACCCTGTGGGCCATGCCGGTACAACGGCCGTATAACCCCAATGCCAAGCTGATGGCCGAGATGCTGCAAAGCGACTGGGCCAAGATCGGCCTCAAGGTCAAGATCGTCAGCTACGAGTGGGGCGAGTACATCAAGCGCACCAAGAACGGTGAGCACGATATCAGCCTGATCGGTTGGACCGGCGACAACGGTGACCCGGACAACTGGCTGGGCACCCTCTACAGCTGCGACGCCATCGGCGGGAACAACTACTCCATGTGGTGTGACCCGGCGTACGACAAGCTGATCAAGCAAGCCAAGGTCGTCACCGACCGTGAACAAAGGACTGTTCTGTACAAACAGGCGCAGCAACTGCTTAAAGCGCAGGTGCCGATCACGCCAGTCGCCCACTCGACGGTCAACCAGCCGTTAAGCGCCAAAGTCGAAGGCTTCAAGGTAAGCCCTTTCGGCCGCAACGTGTTCTCGGGCGTCAGTCTCACCCCATAAAAATAAATAACCGGATTGCGCAGAGCGGGAACGGCTCTGCTGCAAACGCGCAGCCTTTTGTTGGGATTTTTCCTACGCCAAACGTTTGCAATAGCTTGAACGAGTTACACACCAATAGCCGGTTCACCTAAAAAGACCGGCATAAAAAGAGAACCAAAGGAGCTCCACCCATGAAATTGAGCAGCAAAGCGCTTCTGGCCCTGGCCATCAGCAGCATCACGGCAACCGCCTTCGCTGAAACCCAGAGCCAGGACTTCGTTCCAACCACATTGGCCGGCACCAGCGCCCAAAGCGAGGCCAAGGGCTTTATCGACGGAGCAAGCCTGGGCGGTACTACCCGGAACTGGTTTTCCAACGAAAACAAATTCCGTGGCGGTAAATTCTCCTATGAGAAACATGGTGAAACCCGTACTGACGCCTACCGCACCAACTGGGTACAGGGCACCATTCTCAACGGCACCTCGGGCTTTACCCAGGGCACCATCGGCGTGAGCACCGAAGTTGCCGTCTACAACGCTCTGGTTCTGGATCGCAGCAAGCGCGACATCAAGGGTGGTTCCAACCGCACGCTGGCCGACTCCAACGGCGACGCCGTTGACCAGTGGAGCAAACTGGGCCTGGCCAACGTCAAGTTCCGTGCTTCGAACACCACACTGACCGCCGGTCGCCAGAACTTCAGCAGCGGCATCGTCGACACCATCGGCAACCGTGCGCTGCCTTCGAGCTTTGAAGGTATTTCGATCGACAGCCAGGAATTCAGCAACCTGTCGTTCCAGGGCGGTGTTTTTGATCGCGTGTCGCCACGTACCGAACAAAGCCTGTCGAAGTTCCGTTCCGAGTACGGTAACGGCCAGACCACCGACAAGGTGAAAACCCTGGGCTTCAACTACCAGCCGTTCAAGAGCCTGAAAACCAGCGTATTCGCGGCTAACGTCGAGGACTTCTGGAACCAGTACTATGTCGGCGCGACTCACGAGCTGGGCGACAGCAGTGTCCTGGGCCTGACCACCGGCCTGAACTACTATAAAACCACCGATACCGGCAGCAAGAAGATGGGCAAGATCGACAACGACACCTACTCGTTGTCTCTGGGCCTGACTCACCAAGCCCACAGCCTGACCTTCGCCTACCAGGCCATCAACGGTGACGAATACTTCGACTACCTGCACGAAACCAACGGCATCTACCTGGCCAACTCCCTGACGTCCGACTTCAACGGACCGAACGAGAAGTCCTTCCAGATCGCCTATGGCCTCAACATGGCTGAATACGGCGTGCCGGGCCTGAAGTTCAACGTCTACTCGGCTCGCGGCTGGGGCATCGACGGTACTCACTACACCGGCACCGCTTACGGTGAATCGGGCGTACGTCGCAGCGACCTGCGCCTGATGGACGGCGAAACCCACCAGGAATATGGCGTGGGCGCTTCCTACGCGATCCAGAGCGGCTCACTCAAGGCAACCACCATTCGTGGCACCTACGTGACCCACCGCGCCAGTGAAAACCAGGCTGACGGCAACATCCGTGAATTCCGCCTGGTTACCACCATCCCGTTCAATATTCTTTAATTAGCGCCAGGTACACGGCGGGCTCAGGACGAGCCTGCCGTCTACGCTTGTCTGGCTCCATCGATTGCAGAGGGTTCTGAATGAAAATGCTCCCGTTACAAGCCGCCATGGCCGCCGCGCTGCTGAGCGTGGCGATCGGCGTTTCGGCCAAACCGCTGGTGGTCTGCACCGAAGCCAGCCCGGAAGGTTTTGACCCGGTGTTGTACACCACCGCCGTAACCCTCGACGCCGCTGCGGAAACTATGTTCAACCGCCTGGTGGACTTCAAGCCCGGCACCACCGAAGTGGTTCCTGCACTGGCCAAGGCCCTGCCGGAAATCAGTGCCGATGGCCTGACCTACACCTTTCACCTGCGTGACGACGTCAAGTTCCACACCACCGACTATTTCAAACCCACGCGCAACCTGAACGCCGACGACGTACTTTGGAGCTTCCAGCGCCAGCTGGACCCGAATCATCCTTGGCACAACAAGTCCGCTGTGGGCTACCCATACTTCGAAAGCATGGGCTTCAAGGAACTGCTCAAGAGCGTAGAGAAGACCGACGACCACACCGTCGTCTTTACCCTGACCCGTCCTGAGGCACCGTTCCTGTCCGACCTGGCCATGGGGTTTTCCTCGATTCACTCCGCCGAATATGCCGACCAGTTGCTCAAGTCCGGCAAGACCGATGACCTGAACGCCAAGCCGATCGGCACCGGGCCGTTCATCTTCACGCGCTATGCCAAGGACGCCCAGGTGCGCTTCAAGGCCAACCCGGAGTACTTCCGTGGCAAGCCGCCGGCTGATCCGCTGATTCTGGCAATCACCACCGACAACAACGTGCGCCTGCAGAAACTCAAGGCCAACGAATGCCAGGTCGCGCTGTATCCCAAGCCCGACGATATCCCGAGCATCAAGAAAGACCCGAACCTGAAAGTCGATGAACTGGCGGCGATGACCACCGCGTACACCGCCATGAACACCACGCACAAGTACATGAGCGATGCGCGGGTGCGCCACGCGATCAACATCGCGTTCGACAAGAAAGGCTACAACGAATCGCTGTATGGCAAAGGCAATGCCGTCGACGCCACCGGCCCGTATCCGCCGACCTTGCTGGGTTTCAACGATAAGTTGAAGAACCCGCCACGCGACCTCGACAAGGCCCGCGCCCTGCTCAAGGAAGCCGGCGTGCCGGAAGGTACCGAATTCACCCTGTTCACCCGTAACGGCGGCGGCCCGACCAACCCTAACCCGCTGCTCGGCGCCCAGCGCATGCAAGCGGATCTGGCCCAGATCGGCCTGAAGGTCAATATCAAGGTCATGGAATGGGGCGAAATGCTCAAGCGCGCCAAAGCCGGCGAGCACGACATGGTGTCGGCCGGCTGGGCGGGGGATAACGGGGACCCGGATAACTTCCTCACCCCGAACCTGAGTTGCGACGCCGCCAAAAACGGCGAAAACTACGCGCGTTGGTGCAACAAAGAGTTCCAGGACTTGATCGACAAGGCCCGTGCCAATGCTGAACCGACCCAGCGCGCGGCACTCTATGAACAAGCAATGGATGTTTTCGAGAAAGACCAACCGTGGATCCCCATGGCCTATCCGAAAATGTTCACCGCCATGCGCAAGAACGTCGAGGGTTATACCCAAAGCCCTCTGACGACCAATAACTTCGCCACTACCCAGGTGAAGTAATAAGAAAAACGCTCGGTGCCGTCGACATCGACGGCGCCGGACCTGCCTAACCGGCTGATTGAGGTACACACCAAGATGTTTAGTTTTATTGCCCGCCGACTGGGGTTATTGATCCCCACGTTTTTCGGCATCACGTTGCTGACATTTGCGTTGATTCGCATGATCCCTGGCGACCCCGTCGAAGTGATGATGGGCGAGCGGCGCGTCGACCCGGAGATGCATGCACAGGCAATGGAACGCCTCGGTCTTAACAAACCGTTGTATGCGCAATATTTTGACTATGTGGGCAAGCTTGCCCAGGGCGACCTCGGCGAATCGTTGCGCACCCGCACCAGCGTGTGGACCGAGTTCACCTCCCTTTTCCCGGCGACCCTGGAACTGTCCATGGCCGCCCTACTGTTCGCCGGTGTCCTGGGCCTGTTGGCCGGGGTGATCGCGGCCTTGAAGCGAGGATCCCTGTTCGACCATGGGGTGATGGGCATCTCCCTGGCGGGATATTCGATGCCGATCTTCTGGTGGGGCCTGATCCTGATCATGTTTTTCTCGGTCAGCCTGGGCTGGACCCCGGTTTCCGGGCGTATCGACCTGCTCTACGACATCGAGCCGCGCACCGGCTTCATGCTGATCGACACCCTGCTGGCTGACGAGCCGGACGCCTTCTTCGACGCGCTGCACCACCTGATCCTGCCGGCCATCGTGCTCGGCACCATCCCGCTGGCGGTCATCGCGCGGATGACCCGCTCCTCCATGCTCGAAGTCTTGCGCGAGGACTATATCCGCACCGCCAAGGCCAAGGGCCTGTCGCCAACGCGCGTGGTCTTCGTGCACGGCCTGCGCAACGCGCTGATCCCGGTATTGACCGTGGTCGGCCTGCAAGTGGGCACGCTGCTGGCCGGTGCGGTATTGACCGAAACCATCTTCTCGTGGCCCGGCATCGGCAAATGGCTGATCGAAGCCATTGGCGCACGGGACTACCCGGTGGTGCAAAACGGCATCCTGTTGATCGCCTGTCTGGTGATCCTGGTGAACTTCGTGGTGGATATCCTCTACGGCTTCGCCAACCCACGCATCCGTCACCAGCGCTGAGATCATGACCATGACCACACCTACTCAAGTGTCAGCAGTCGATCAAAGCCTGCTGTACCCATCGCCGTACAAAGAATTCTGGCAAGCCTTCTCCAAGAACAAAGGCGCGGTTGCCGGCCTGCTGTTCATGTTGCTGATCGTGTTCTGCGCGATCTTCGCGCCGTGGGTGGCGCCGCATAACCCGAGCGAGCAATACCGCGACTTCCTGCTGACCCCGCCGGCCTGGCTGGAAGGCGGCCAGATGCAGTTCCTGCTCGGCACCGACGAACTGGGCCGTGACTTGCTCTCGCGCCTGATCCAGGGCTCGCGCCTGTCGCTGCTGATCGGCTTGTCGTCGGTGGTGATGTCGCTGATCCCGGGCATCCTGCTGGGTCTGTTCGCCGGGTTCTTCCCGCGCGTGCTCGGCCCGACCATCATGCGTCTGATGGACATCATGCTGGCCCTGCCATCGCTGCTGCTGGCCGTTGCCATTGTCGCGATCCTCGGCCCTGGCCTGATCAACACCGTCATCGCTATCGCCATCGTATCGCTGCCGTCCTACGTGCGCCTGACCCGCGCAGCGGTGATGGGCGAACTGAACCGCGACTACGTGACCGCCGCCCGCCTGGCCGGTGCCGGCCTGCCACGCCTGATGTTCATCACGGTGCTGCCTAACTGCATGGCGCCGCTGATCGTACAGGCCACGCTGAGTTTCTCCTCTGCGATCCTCGATGCCGCAGCCCTGGGCTTCCTCGGCCTTGGCGTACAACCGCCAACCCCGGAGTGGGGCACCATGCTGGCCTCGGCGCGCGACTACATCGAACGTGCCTGGTGGGTCGTGAGCCTGCCGGGTTTGACCATTTTGCTCAGCGTGCTGGCAATCAACCTGATGGGCGACGGCCTGCGCGATGCGCTGGACCCGAAACTCAAGAACGCCGCCTGAGGAGATTCCCATGTCACTGTTAGAAATCAAGAATCTCAACGTCCGCTTCGGCGACAAGACCGCCGTACCGGTGGTCGATGGCCTCGACCTCAAGGTCGACAAAGGCGAAGTACTGGCGATCGTTGGCGAGTCGGGCTCGGGTAAATCCGTGACCATGATGGCGCTGATGGGGCTGATCGAGCACCCGGGCATCGTGACCGCCGACGCGCTGACCTTTGACGGCAAGGACATGCTCAAGCTGAGCAACCGTCAGCGTCGCCAGATCGTCGGCAAGGACCTGGCCATGGTCTTCCAGGACCCGATGACCGCGCTGAACCCCAGCTACACCGTGGGTTTCCAGATTGAAGAAGTGTTGCGCCTGCACCTGAAGATGTCCGGCAAGCAAGCGCGCAAACGGGCTATCGAGTTGCTGCAAAAAGTGGAAATTCCAGGCGCCGCCAGCCGCATGGATGCCTACCCGCACCAACTGTCCGGCGGCATGAGCCAGCGTGTGGCAATCGCCATGGCGATCGCCGGCGAACCCAAGCTGCTGATCGCCGACGAACCGACCACCGCACTGGATGTGACTATCCAGGCGCAGATCATGGACCTGCTGCTGGCCCTGCAAAAAGAGCAGAACATGGGCCTGGTGCTGATCACCCACGACTTGGCGGTGGTGGCTGAAACCGCCCAGCGCGTGTGCGTGATGTACGCCGGCCAAGCGGTCGAAGTCGGCCAGGTGCCGCAGTTGTTCGATATTCCGGCGCATCCCTACAGCGAAGCGCTGCTCAAGGCGATCCCCGAGCACAGCCTGGGCGCCACGCGCCTGGCCACGCTGCCGGGTATCGTGCCCGGCCGCTATGACCGCCCGCAGGGTTGCCTGCTGTCGCCGCGCTGCCCGTACGTGCAGGACTCCTGCCGTGCCCAGCGCCCAGGCCTTGACCCGAAAAGCCACAGCCTCGCCCGCTGCTTCTACCCGCTGAACCAGGAGGTGGCGTAATGGCCGTCGTTCTTACTGCCCGCGACCTGACCCGTCACTACGAAGTGTCCCGCGGCCTGTTCAAGGGCCACGCTACAGTGCGCGCCCTCAATGGCGTGTCCTTCGAGCTGGAAGCCGGCAAGACCCTCGCCGTGGTAGGCGAGTCGGGTTGCGGCAAATCCACCCTGGCGCGTGCGCTGACACTGATTGAAGAGCCGTCTTCAGGCTCGCTGAAAATCGCCGGCCAGGAAGTGGCGGGCGCCGACAAGGCCCAGCGCAAGCAACTGCGCAAAGACGTGCAGATGGTCTTCCAGAGCCCGTACGCCTCGTTGAACCCACGCCAGAAAGTCGGCGATCAACTGGCCGAGCCATTGCTGATCAACACCAACCTGTCGGCCGCCGAGCGCCGTGAGAAAGTGCAGGCGATGATGAAGCAAGTGGGCCTGCGCCCTGAGCATTATCAACGCTATCCGCACATGTTCTCCGGTGGCCAGCGCCAACGTATCGCCCTGGCCCGGGCAATGATGCTGCAACCCAAAGTGCTGGTGGCGGATGAACCGACTTCCGCACTGGACGTGTCGATCCAGGCGCAGGTGCTCAACCTGTTCATGGACCTGCAGCAGGAGTTCAACACCGCGTACGTGTTCATCTCCCACAACCTGGCGGTGGTGCAGCACGTCGCCGACGACGTGATGGTGATGTACCTCGGCCGCCCGGTGGAAGTGGGCCCCAAGGCCGACATCTACGCGCGCCCACTGCACCCCTACACCCAGGCGCTGCTGTCGGCCACCCCGACCATCCACCCGGACCCGAACAAGCCGAAGATCAAGATCGTCGGCGAGCTGCCCAACCCGCTGAACCCGCCGCCTGGCTGCGCCTTCCACAAGCGCTGCCCGTATGCGACCGCACGTTGCAGCAGCGAGGAACCGCAGTTGCGCGCCTTGGATAACCGCCAGGTGGCGTGCCACTACGCGGAGCAGTTCGTCGCCTGACCACGTAATAAAAATGCCCTGGGCGATTTGGCCCAGGGCATTGCAGGCGCTCTACCGCCCCGCCCGTCAGATTGCGCATCAGTCTGGCAGGTGGGGCTTTTTTTCAGGTCGACTCAGGTATCGCTGTCACCGTCGCTGTCGTCGCTGTCATCGGGCGGGGCTTGCTGGTCGTCGTCATCCTTGGAGCCGCCCTGGTCTTCATCACCGGGTTCAGATTCACTCTTGGCCAGCTGCAAACCGCCGGTTTGCACCGTATTGGCCGCCACAAACCCCGGGACCTGGCTCTGCACAGCCGTATTGGCCCATGCAGACGAAATGCCCAGGGACAACATCACCAGCACTTTTAGCATCAGCACTAAACGTTGAAAGATAGTCATGGTCGATTTCCGTCCAGTCAGTGAATCATGTGCGCCAGCGTTCGGCCGGCGCTGTGGATCAAGCTAGTTGCGCTACAGGGTTCAAGCCACTTGTGCCTCAGGTATCGCCGTCATCGTAGGTTCCACTGTCCTCGCCTTCGTTGTAAGGGTTTTCCGCATCTTCCTTAGGCGCGGGTTGGGCCTGGGGCTGCCAACCACCGGAGTTGACCTCCTTCTGCTTTTTCTTGCTCACCGCCCCGGTGTCCTTCCACTGGGGGGTGCCTGCATCCGCCAGGGCCCAGGTGGCGCACAGCCCCAAGGCGCCCAGCAGCACCAGTTGAATGGCACGTTGAGTTATACGCACGGGCGTCTCCTGATCCGTCGGTGAGAGAATGAAATAGTTGAAACGCTAGACCGGATGTGGGCTTCTCGCCAATTCGACCGCCGAGTGGAGATCAAGCCGCCATCCCCATCGGCTTTTGCAGCGGCCATGAAAAAGGGCGAAGCCATCACAGCTTCGCCCTTTCTCTACCGCTCAGACCTTAATGGTGTTCGCGGGTCGCACGGAATTTCACGTCCGGCCAGCGCTCTTCCATCAGCGCCAGGTTGACCCGGGTCGGGGCCAGGTAGGTCAGGTGACCGCCGCCGTCCATCGCCAGGTTTTCCACGGCCTTGTTGGAGAACTCTTCCAACTTCTTCTTATCGCTGCAATCGATCCAGCGCGCGGAGTACACGGTGATCGGCTCGTAGGAGCATTCGACCTTGTATTCCTCTTTCAAGCGGCTGGCCACCACATCGAACTGCAGCACACCGACGGCGCCGAGAATGATGTCGTTGCTGCGCTCGGGGAAGAACACCTGGGTCGCGCCTTCTTCCGCCAATTGCTGCAAACCTTGGCGCAACTGCTTGGATTTCAGCGGATCGCGCAGGCGTACGCGGCGGAACAGCTCCGGGGCGAAGTGCGGGATACCGGTGAAGCCCAGCGCTTCGCCTTCGGTGAAGGTGTCGCCGATCTGGATGGTGCCGTGGTTGTGCAGGCCAATGATGTCGCCGGCGTAGGCTTCTTCGAGCTGTTCACGCTCGGAGGAGAAGAACGTCAGGGCGTCGCCGATGCGTACGTCCTTGCCGGTGCGCACATGGCGCATCTTCATGCCTTTTTCGTATTTGCCGGAGCAGATACGCATGAAGGCGATGCGGTCACGGTGCTTGGGGTCCATGTTCGCCTGGATCTTGAACACGAAGCCCGAGAACTTCTCTTCAACCGGCTCCACGGTGCGCTCGTTGGCCACACGCGGCAGCGGGCGCGGGGCCCAGTCCACCACGGCGTCGAGCACATGGTCGACGCCGAAGTTGCCCAGGGCGGTGCCGAAGAATACCGGCGTCAGCTGGCCGTCGAGGAATTCCTGCTGGTTGAATTCGTGGCAGGCGCCCTGCACCAGTTCCAGCTGGTCGACGAAACGGTCGTACTCGTCGCCCAGATGAGCGCGGGCTTCGTCCGAATCCAGCTTCTCGATGATCTTGGTTTCGGTACGTTCGTGACCGTGGCCGGCGGTGTAGACAATGATGTAGTCGTCGGCCAGGTGGTACACGCCCTTGAAGTCGCGGTAGCAACCGATCGGCCAGGTGATCGGCGCGGCCTTGATCTTCAGGACGGCTTCGATTTCATCGAGCAGTTCGATGGGGTCGCGGATATCACGGTCGAGCTTGTTGATGAAGCTGACGATGGGCGTGTCACGCAGCCGGCAGACGTCCATCAGGGCGATGGTCCGTGGCTCGACACCTTTACCGCCGTCGAGGACCATCAGCGCCGAGTCCACCGCCGTCAGGGTGCGGTAGGTGTCTTCGGAGAAGTCTTCGTGGCCGGGGGTATCGAGCAGGTTGACCATGTGGTCGCGATACGGGAACTGCATGACCGACGTGGTAATGGAAATACCCCGTTGTTTTTCCATTTCCATCCAGTCGGAGGTGGCATGGCGGTCGGATTTGCGGGATTTCACCGTGCCGGCCACCGCGATTGCCTTGCCCATCAGCAGGAGCTTCTCGGTGATGGTGGTTTTACCGGCATCGGGGTGGGAAATAATGGCGAAAGTGCGGCGTTTCGCGACTTCGGCGGCCTGGTGGGTCATGGGAAATCGCCTGGCAGGTGAGTCAAAAAAGGGCGGCGAGTATAGCGCAAACCCCGTGGCCCGGACCACCGTTCACCCGATGAGGGGTGGCTAAATACTGCCAAGTATGGAACCTTTAAAAAGGTAGAGACGTCCATTCCCCTGTTATCGCACTCGTAACAGGGGCTGAAAAATCAGCAAGTTAGCCTGACGAGGCTGCGCTCATGGCTCGATCGCATACCGCGTTGACGGTATCGGCGAGCTGCTTTTCGCGAACGCATTCGAAGACAGCCAGCAATGGCATTGCCGCCACGGAATGTGTTCGCCGACAGAAGAAAAAAAGGAGTCCGCCTGTGGCTATTCGCTATGGCAAAGGGCTGATAGGAGGCGTGGTTGTCGTCGCGCTCCTGGCCCTGCTGGTCCACTGGATCGGCATCAACACGATCGAACTGTACCGCGACGATTTGTTGTTTTACCTGCAAGCTCACCTGATCCTCGTTCTTGTCTCCATGCTGGCCGCCCTCGTTGTGGGCATCCCCGCCGGTATCCTGCTCAGCCGACCGAACATGGTCGGGCACGCAGAACGCTTCATGCAGATATTCAACATCGGCAACACCGTCCCTCCCCTGGCCGTACTGGCCATCGCTCTCGGCGTCCTCGGCATCGGTAGCGGCCCGGCCATCTTCGCGTTGTTCCTGGCCTCCCTCCTGCCCATCGTGCGCAACACCTACGAAGGCCTCAAAAACGTCCAGGGTTCCCTGAAAGAAGCCGCCACCGGCATCGGCATGACGCCGCGCCAGGTGTTGTTTCGTGTGGAATTGCCCAATGCCGTGCCGATCATCATCGGTGGCGTGCGCGTGGCCCTGGCGATCAACGTCGGCACCGCACCGCTGGCGTTCCTGATCGGCGCCAACAGCCTGGGCAGCCTGAT
Source organism: Pseudomonas palleroniana (assembly GCF_022836895.1). Taxonomy (NCBI): domain Bacteria; kingdom Pseudomonadati; phylum Pseudomonadota; class Gammaproteobacteria; order Pseudomonadales; family Pseudomonadaceae; genus Pseudomonas; species Pseudomonas palleroniana. Next base: position 5,758,505 of record NZ_CP092411.1, read on the forward strand.
CTTCCCCGGCATCGCCCTGAACAATCAGCCGCAACTGCTGCTCGGCGCCGCATGCACCGCGCTGCTGGCGTTGCTGCTTGACGGCCTGGTGACCCTGACCAGCCGCCTCTGGCTGGAACGCGGGCTGCGCGCGTCTTAAGGAACCGACATGAAAACACTGACCTTGATACTGAGTTGCGTCCTGCTGTGTGCAGGTTTCGCACAGGCGGCGGAAAAACCCGTCATTCGCATCGGCGCCCGGGTGTTCACCGAACAGACCCTGCTTGCCGAAATCACCTCCCAATACCTGCGCACCAAAGGCTATGACACTCGCGTGACTGGCGGCCTGGGCAGCAACCTGGCGCGCAGCGCCCAGGAAAGCGGGCAACTGGACCTGATCTGGGAATACACCGGCGTGTCACTGGTGGCCTACAACCACATCGATGAGAAACTCGACAGCGAACAATCCTACGCGCGTGTGAAAGAACTCGACGCGAAAAAAGGCCTGGTCTGGCTGGCACCGTCGCGTTTCAGCAATACCTACGCCCTGGCGCTGCCGGAGAAGGTTGCCGAGGAACACCCTCAAATCAACAGCATCAGCGACCTGACCCAAGCCTTGGCACAAGACGCCAAGGAAAACCGCCTGGTGGCCCTGGACACCGAGTTCGCCAACCGCTCCGACGGCCTGGCCGGCATGGTCAAGCTGTATGACATGAACCTGACGCGCAAAAACACTCGGCAGATGGACGCGGGCCTGGTCTACACCGCGCTGCGCAATGGCCAGGTGTTCGCCGGGTTGGTCTACACCACCGACGGGCGCCTGAACGCCTTCAAATTGAAGCTGCTGGAAGACGACAAGCACTATTTCCCGGACTACACCGCAGCCCCGGTGGTTCGTCAGGTTTATCTCGACGCCCATCCGCAATTGGCGGCGGAACTCAAGCCGCTGGCCGCCCTGTTCGACGATGAAACCATGCGCCAACTGAATGCGCGGGTCGACGTCGACCATGAGAGCCCATCCGCCGTGGCCGCCGATTTCCTGCGCCAACATCCAATCAACTAAATAGGAGAAGACATGGAATTCCTGAACGCCTTTTCCCATCTTGATTGGGCCCAAGTCCTGCACCTGACCTGGCAGCACATCACCCTTGTTGGCATTGCCGTGATCCTCGCGATCCTCATCGGCGTGCCGCTGGGCATCCTGATGACGCGCTTCCCGTCCCTCGCCGGCCCGTTGCAGGCCAGCGCCACGGTCTTACTGACCGTGCCGTCCATCGCCCTGTTCGGCCTGCTGCTGCCGTTTTACTCCAAGTTCGGCCAGGGCCTGGGGCCAATGCCGGCAATCACGGCGGTGTTCCTCTACTCCCTGCTGCCGATCATGCGTAACACCTACCTGGCCCTCACCGGCGTCGAGCCGGGCATTCGTGAGGCCGCACGCGGCATCGGCATGACCTTCGGCCAGCGCCTGCGTATGGTCGAATTGCCCATCGCCGTACCGGTGATCCTCGCCGGTGTACGCACCGCCGTGGTGATGAACATCGGTGTGATGACCATCGCCGCCACCATCGGCGCCGGCGGCCTGGGTGTACTGATTCTGGCTTCCATCAGCCGCAGCGATATGTCGATGCTGATTGTCGGCGCCGTACTGGTCAGCCTCCTGGCCATTTTCGCCGACCTGCTTCTGCAATGGCTGCAACGCTCGCTGACTCCAAAAGGATTGCTCAAATGATCGAACTTCAAAACCTGTCCAAGTCCTTCCAAAGCAACGGCAAGACCATCACTGCCGTCAACGATGTCAGCCTGACCGTCAATGAAGGCGAAATCTGCGTATTCCTCGGCCCGTCGGGTTGCGGCAAGAGCACCACGCTGAAGATGATCAACCGCCTGATCAAACCGACTTCGGGCAGGATTCTGATCAACGGCGAAGACACCACCGACCTCGACGAAGTGACCCTGCGTCGCAACATCGGCTATGTGATCCAGCAGATCGGTTTGTTCCCCAACATGACCATCGAGGAAAACATCGTGGTGGTGCCCAGGCTGCTCGGCTGGGACAAGCAGAAATGCCACGACCGCGCCCGCGAGCTGATGAGCATGATCAAGCTGGAACCCAAGCAGTACCTGCACCGCTACCCGCGTGAATTGTCCGGCGGCCAGCAACAGCGAATCGGTGTGATCCGCGCCTTGGCGGCCGATGCGCCGTTGCTGCTGATGGATGAGCCGTTCGGCGCGGTCGACCCGATCAACCGCGAGATGATCCAGAACGAGTTCTTCGAAATGCAACGGGCGTTGAACAAGACGGTGATCATGGTCAGTCACGACATCGACGAGGCGATAAAGCTGGGTGACAAGATCGCGATCTTCCGCGCCGGCAAGCTCCTGCAGATCGACCATCCGGACACCCTGCTGGCCCACCCGGCCGACGAGTTCGTCAGCAATTTCGTAGGCCAGGACAGCACCCTCAAGCGCCTGCTGCTGGTGAAGGCCGAGGACGCGGCTGACAACGCCCCATCGGTGAGCCCGGAGACTCCAGTGGCCGATGCGCTGGAACTGATGGATGAGCATGACCGTCGTTACGTGGTGGTCACCTGCGCCGAGAACAAGGCGCTGGGGTATGTACGACGTCGCGACCTGCACCGTCAGACCGGCACCTGCGGCCAATACCTGCGCGAGTTCAACGCCACTGCCGCGTATGACGAGCATTTGCGCATCCTGCTGTCGCGCATGTACGAATTCAACCGCTCGTGGTTGCCGGTCATGGATGCAGAGCGGGTGTTCCTCGGTGAAGTGACCCAGGAGTCGATTGCCGAGTACCTGAGTTCCGGTAAGTCGCGTGGGGGCAAGACCAGCATCGTCTCCCCTGCCGAGGCCGCACTGGCTTGACCTGACACAACGCGGTTAAAACTGTGGGAGGGGGCTTGCTCCCGATGGCGGTGTGACAGCTACCGATAAGCTGACTGACACACTGCTATCGGGAGCAAGCCCCCTCCCACACTGATCGTTCCCACGCTCTGCGTGGGAATGCCGCCCGTGACGCTCTGCGTCCCGCCGCTCCTGACGCAGAGCGTCATCGGATGCGTTCCCACGCAGAGCGTGGGGACGATCATTCTTGGCCCATCCGGGGAACATCAATCCGTCATACCGGTCGGTTACATAAGTAGCTGCACGGGGTGCCGCGACGAACGCGTGCAAAAACGCGACATTTTTAGTTGATCTATAGCCCCTCACGTCCTAAAGTTCGCGCCGAACGTCCATGCTGGAAACGATCCATCCGGCTCAAGTACTGACGACGAGACAGCAAGGCCAAGGGAAGCGGTTGATCCCATGGCCTTTTTGCTTTCGGCGACATGCCTTGGGAAGTAGGCGAACCAAAGTGGGGATACGGAGGACGTTCATTTGCACCCATTGCTAATTTCAGTTTGCCCTTAGGAGTTCCCAGCATGTCGATCCAGGTCGAAGATTATTTCGCGCGCGCCACTTTTGACAAAATGAAGGCGTTCGCCGACAAGCAAGAAACCCCGTTCGTGGTGATCGACACCGCGATGATCAGCCAGGCCTACGATGACCTGCGCGCCGGTTTCGAATTCGCCAAGGTCTATTACGCGGTCAAGGCCAACCCAGCCGTCGAAATCATCGACCTGTTGAAAGACAAAGGGTCGAGCTTCGACATCGCCTCGATCTACGAGCTGGACAAGGTACTGGGCCGCGGCGTCAGCCCGGACCGTATCAGCTACGGCAACACCATCAAGAAATCCAAGGACATCCGCTACTTCTTTGAAAAGGGTGTGCGCCTGTTCTCCACCGACTCCGAAGCCGACCTGCGCAACATCGCCAAGGCTGCGCCGGGTTCGAAAGTGTATGTCCGTATCCTCACCGAAGGCTCGACCACCGCCGACTGGCCTCTGTCGCGTAAATTCGGCTGCCAGACCGACATGGCCATGGACCTGCTGATCCTCGCCCGCGACCTGGGCCTGGTGCCGTACGGCATCTCGTTCCACGTGGGTTCGCAGCAGCGCGACATCAGCGTCTGGGACGCAGCGATTGCCAAGGTCAAAGTGATCTTCGAGCGTCTGAAAGAAGAAGACGGCATCCACCTCAAGCTGATCAACATGGGCGGCGGCTTCCCGGCCAACTACATCACCCGCACCAACAGCCTGGAAACCTACGCGGAAGAAATCATCCGCTTCCTCAAGGAAGACTTCGGCGACGACCTGCCGGAAATTATCCTGGAGCCAGGGCGCTCGTTGATTGCCAACGCCGGTATCCTGGTCAGCGAAGTGGTGCTGGTGGCGCGTAAATCCCGTACTGCCGTCGAGCGTTGGGTGTACACCGACGTGGGCAAGTTCTCCGGCCTGATCGAAACCATGGACGAAGCCATCAAGTTCCCGATCTGGACCGAGAAGAAAGGCGAGATGGAAGAAGTGGTCATCGCCGGTCCTACCTGCGACAGCGCCGATATCATGTACGAAAACTACAAATATGGCCTGCCGCTGAACCTGGCGATCGGTGATCGCCTGTACTGGCTGTCGACCGGTGCGTACACCACCAGCTACAGCGCGGTTGAATTCAACGGCTTCCCACCGTTGAAGTCTTACTACGTGTAAGCCCGCCGCACACAAAAAACCCATGACAGGTCATGGGTTTTTTTATGCCTCAAGACAAGCTGGCGGCGCGTTGCCGGTAGGCGTGCGCCATTGCGCGGACCTGCGGATCATTGGCCGCCGCCAAAGCCTTGTGCGCCGTCAGCAGAAACTTGCGATTGCCGCCCGCCAATGCTTTGCGCAGCCAACCCAACGCTTCATCGATTTGCGCTCTATCAGCCAGCACCGCCGCGTAACTGAATTGCCCGCGAAAATCACCGCCCTCGGCGGAGCGGCGGTACCACTCGACAGCGGCCTCCAGATCCCTTGGGCAACACTGCCCGTCTTCCAGATAACGGCCCACCAGATTCATGGATTTGGCATGGCCCTGCTCTGCCGCCAGGCGATACAGCCTCAACGCTTGCCGTCGGTCTTCAGCAACACCTCGGCCGGTCGCCAGCAGATTGGCATAGTTGTACTGGCCCCAATCCAACCCAGCCTGCGCCGCCAGGCGATATTCCCGCGCAGCCGCCGCCTCGTCGATGGCACAGCCCCAACCATGCTCCAGGCAACGCCCGGCCATGTTGCGCGCCATTAAATGGCCGCGCTTGGCTGCAATCTGAAACCAGCGCAATGCCAGCGCTTCATCCCGCGCAATGCCGCGCCCTTCCAGCAGGATCTGCCCCAGCAACGCCTGCGCGTCAGTCACACCTTCCTTCGCCGCCATCAGGATCGCCTGGGCTGCGCGCACCGGGGAGTCGTCGAGCATGCTTTGCAGTTGCTCGACGTTGAGCACTTCCTCGCGGCGCAATAAAAAACCCATGTCAGACCTCGACCCAGCGACGCAACAGGTTGTGGTAGGTGCCGGTCAGTTGGATCAGGGCCGGGTGGTCGGGGACGTCGCGGGTCAGTTGCTGGATGGCACCGTCCATCTCGAACAGCAAGGTGCGCTGACTGTCTTCACGCACCAGGCTCTGGGTCCAGAAGAACGAGGCATAACGCGCACCGCGGGTCACGGCGTTGACTTTATGCAGGCTGGAGCCGGGGTACAGCACCATGTCACCGGCCGGCAACTTGACCCGTTGCAGGCCGAAGGTGTCCTGGATTTCCAATTCGCCGCCGTCGTACTCATCCGGGTCGCTGAAAAACAGGGTAGACGACAGGTCGGTGCGCACCCGCTCGTGACTGCCCCGCGCCTGGCGCACGGCGTTGTCGATATGGAAGTCGAAACTGCCGCCGGCGGTGTAACAGTTAAGCAACGGCGGGAAGACCTTGTGCGGCAACGCGGCGGACATGAACAGCGGGTTTTTCCACAACCGCTCCAGCATTGCGGCGCCAATTTCCTTGGCCAGCGGGTGGCCTTCGGGCAATTGCAGGTTGTGCTTGGCTTTGGCGGACTGGTGCCCGGCAGTGATCTTGCCGTCGGCCCATTCTGTGGTTTCCAGGGCCTGGCGAATGCGCTGCACTTCCTCACGAGAGAACAGGCCGGGTATGTGCAGCAGCATGGGGCAGCCCCTGAATACGGAAAGGCGCTAATGGTATTGATTCTTATCCTCCATGTAAAACATCCAGACGAATGAGTGCGTGGAAACCGTAAAGCAAAAGTGTAAAGAATGTAAATTAAATGCGAATAGCAATGTATCGCAATTGATAGAAAGTCTTGTTGAGCCTATATTCCGCGGCCTCACATCCTTGGGGAAGGACACGTCATGTCGCGCACCACTACAAAAACACCGGCCAGTTCACCACGCATGCTGGCATCGGCCATCGGCGTCGCCCTCACTGCCGGCTCTGTCGCCCACCTGGCGCAAGCGGCTGAAGCCACTGAACCCAAAGGCGAGCGCAACAGCATCTCCCTGGGTGCCACCAGCATCACCGGCCAGGAACAGGACAACACCTCCTACCAGGTGGAAAAGGCCTCCTCGCAGAAGTACACCGCCCCGCTGGTGGACACCCCGCGATCGGTCACTGTAGTACCGCAACAAGTCCTGAAAGACACCGCCGCCACTTCGCTGCAGGATGCCCTGCGCACCGTACCGGGGATTACCTTTGGTGCCGGTGAAGGCGGCAACCCTCAAGGCGACCGTCCCTTCATCCGTGGTTTTGACGCCCAGGGCGACACCTATCTGGACGGCGTGCGCGACACCGGCGGCCAGAGCCGCGAAATCTTCGACATCGAGTCGATTGAAGTCAGCAAAGGACCGAACTCGTCCTTCGGCGGTCGCGGCTCGGCCGGCGGCAGCCTCAACCTGGTCAGCAAGACGCCCCAGGCGCGGGACTTCACCAACGGTGGCTTCACCTACGGCTCCGACCAGACCCGCCGCTACGTACTCGACGTGAACCGCCAGTTCCTCGACAACGCCGCGTTCCGCCTGAACCTGATGAGCCACGAGCAGAATGTGGCCGGCCGCGATGCGATCAATTACGACCGTTGGGGTGTAGCGCCGTCGCTGACTTTCGGCCTGGGCACACCGACCCGCGTCAACCTCAGCTACTACCACATGGAAAGCGATGATCTGCCGGATTCGGGCGTTCCCTATGGCTACAGCAACAGCGGCGCCAAAGCCGTCCATGTACACGACAAACCCACCGACGGCGGCAACAGCAGCAACTTTTACGGCTTGAAAGACCGCGACTTCCGCAAAACCCGCGCCGACATCAGCACGTTCTCCGTCGAGCACGACTTGAACGACAACATGACGCTGAAAAACACCCTGCGCCACGGCAGTACCGGCCAGGATTACATCCTCACCCAGCCCGACGACAGCCAGCACAACGTCAACCAGTTCGGCACCGTGTGGCGTCGCGCGAACACTCGCGTTTCCACCACCGAAACCACCACCAACCAGACCGACCTGTTTGGTAATTTCCAACTGGCGGGCATTAAGCACTCCTACTCCACCGGCCTGGAATTCACCGGGGAAGAAACCCGCGTCAGCGGCTACACCGTGTCACCCAACGCCAACCCGAGCGGCGGCTGCAAACCCGGCCTGGTCGGCAGCAGCGGCGGGAGTTGCACCTCCCTGGGCAACCCCAACCCGGACGACGCCTGGACCGGTAGCGCCACACGCAACTACATGGGCACCAATACCAAAGCCACCAGCCGCGCGGCGTACGTATTCGATACCATCGAACTCGACCCGAAATGGTTGCTGAACATGGGCCTGCGTTACGATACCTTCGACACCGTGGCCAACAGCAATGCCACCAACGGCCGCAGCAAAATCAAGAACGACAGCCAGTTCTTCAACTGGCAGGCGGGCCTGGTCTGGAAGCCGATGGAGAACGGCAGCATTTACACCTCTTACGCCACTTCGGCATCGCCAGCCGGCGGCCTGGTGGGTGAAGGTGCCGATGGCAACCCGCTGTCGGCCGGTGCCGCCACCAGCGACCTGAAGCCAGAAGAAACCGTCAACTACGAGCTGGGTACCAAGTGGGACCTGTTCCACAACCGCCTGTCCCTGACCGCGGCGGTATTTCGCACCGAGAAGAAAAACACGCGAATCCTGGTGGATTCGATGACCTACCAGAACGCCGGTGAGTCCCGTGTTGACGGCCTGGAGCTGTCCGCCAGCGGCAAGCTCACCGACCAATGGCAAGTGTTCGCGGGCTACAGCTACCTGAAAAGCGAGCTGGTGGACGCAGGTCTCAACGGCCGCAACGGTGTCGTCAGCACCGGCTCGAACAAAGGCAATGAAATGCCCAACACGCCGAAGAACACCTTCAGCCTGTGGACCACCTACGACATCACCCCAAAACTGACCATCGGCGGCGGTGCGTTCTACGTCGATCAGGTTTACGGCGATGCGGCCAACACCGTGTACGTACCGTCCTACACCCGCTACGACGCCATGGCCAGTTACAAGCTGACCAAGAACATCGACCTGCAATTGAACGTGCAAAACCTGACCGACAAGACCTACTACGACAAAGCCTACGCGGCGCACTTCGCCAACCAGGCGGCCGGTCGTACGGCGCTGTTGACCACCAGCTTCCACTTCTAAAAGCGGTCAACGCCCCGGCAAAAGCCCCACGCATCGGATGCGTGGGGCTTTTGCATGTAAAAAAGAATGTTTCTCGACAACTCACGGCATAATGCGCGCCGTGACGAACAAATCCAGATGAGCGAGGCAGTCAGACGTGTTGAAGAAAACCCTGTTTCAGTTGCACTGGTTCTTCGGCATCACGGCCGGGCTGGTGCTGGCGTTGATGGGGATCACTGGGGCTGCGGTTTCGTTTCAGGATGAAATCCTGCGGGCGCTCAACCCCAGGGTACTGACCGTGGAAAAACGCGAGGCCGGCGTGCTGCCTCCCGCCGAGCTGGTGCGCAAGCTCAAAGCCCGTGAGGGCAAGAGCGTGTCGATGCTGTGGGTGGAAACCGAAAGCGGCAATGCCGCCCGCGTGTACTTCACCGCGCCACCGGGTGAGCGGCGTGGCCAGATGCGCTACTTCGACCCGTACACCGGCGATGACAGGGGCGATGCCGTCGGCCAGGATGTGCTCGGCTTCATTCTGCAACTGCACCGTTTCCTCGCCATGGGCGAAACCGGGCGCAACATCACCGGCGCCTGCACGCTGATCCTGGTGTTCTTCTGCCTCTCCGGCCTGTACCTGCGCTGGCCACGCCAAGTGGCGAACTGGCGTGCCTGGCTGACCCTGGACTGGCGCAAAAAGGGTCGCAGTTTCAACTGGGACCTGCACTCGGTGTTCGGCACCTGGTGCCTGTTGTTCTACCTGTTTTCGGCGCTGACCGGTCTGTATTGGTCCTACGACTGGTACAGGCAGGGCCTCACCAGCCTGCTGTCGGACGCCCCGCATAACGAGCGCGTGCGCAAGCGCGGACCGGCGCCTCAAGGTCCGGCCCCGGAGGCCAACTACGACGCCATCTGGAGCAGCATCTACGCGAATGCCGGCCCCGACTTGAGCGCCTACAACATTCGTATGCCGGCCGTCGCCGGGCAGCCGGCCACCGTCTACTACCTGCTTAGCTCATCGCCGCATGACCGGGCGTTGAACCAGATCGATCTGGACCCGGTCACCGGCGAGGTCCAATCCCACGACCAGTACGCGGCCCAGTCCCTCAAGTCCCAGTGGCTCACCAGCATCTACGCGCTGCACACCGGCAGCTACTTTGGCCTGACCGGCAGGATCATCCTCACCGTCGCTTCGTTGTTGATGCCGCTGTTCTTTATCACGGGCTGGCTGCTGTACCTCGACCGGCGCCGCAAAAAACGCCAGGTGCGCGATGCGCGCAAGGGCCTGGGCGCCAACCCGGGCAACGCCCCAGCCTGGTTGATCGGTTTTGCCAGCCAGAGCGGCTTTGCCGAGCAGTTGGCCTGGCAAACGGCCGCGCAATTGCAGGCCGCCGGGGTGCCCGTGAAGGTGCAACCTCTGGGCAGCGTCAGCCAAAACGACTTGAGCCAGTCGGAAAATGCACTGTTCGTAGTCAGCACCTTCGGTGATGGTGAAGCGCCAGACAGCGCCCGTGGTTTTGAGCGCAACGTGCTCGGCCAGGACCTGTCCCTCAAAGGCCTGAACTACTCGGTACTGGCCCTGGGTGATCGTCAATATGAACACTTCTGCGGCTTTGCCCGACGCCTGCATTTCTGGCTGACCCATCAGGGCGGCAACGCCTTGTTCGCCCCGGTGGAAGTCGACAGCGGCGATACCGCAGCCCTGTCGACCTGGCAACAGCAACTGGGCCAACTCACCGGCCACGCGCCTGCAGCGGCCTGGCAGGCCGCACCGTATGAAAACTGGACCCTCAGCCAACGCACCCTGCTCAATCGCGACAGCGTCGGCGCCGGCATCTACCTGCTGGGCCTGACACCGCCGTCGCCGCAAACCTGGCTGGCGGGCGACCTGGTGGAAGTGCTGCCGCGCAACAGCCTGGGGGCCGTCGAACACTTCCTTGAGGGCATGGGCCTGGCCGGTGACGACAGCGTGGTTATCGATGGCTTGGCGCAACCCCTCGAACAGGCTCTGGCCACCCGCCAATTACCGACCCACCGTGCGCACCTGGTCGGCCTGCACGCCCAGGCGCTGGTGAACGCGCTGGTGCCCCTGGGCATGCGTGAATACTCCATCGCCTCGATTGCCAGCGACGGCGTGCTGGAACTGATCGTGCGCCAGGAACGTCATCCCGACGGCAGCCTGGGGCTCGGCTCGGGCTGGTTGACCGAGCACGCAGCAATCGGCTCGGGCATCAGCCTGCGCTTACGGCGTAACAGCGGCTTTCACTTGCCACAAACCCCGGTGCCGCTGATTCTGCTGGGCAACGGCACAGGCCTCGCGGGCCTGCGCAGCTTGCTCAAAGCGCGTATTACCGATGGCCAGCAGCGCAACTGGCTGCTGTTCGGCGAACGCAATATCAAGCACGATTTCCTCTGCCAGGACGAGTTGCATGGCTGGCTGGCCAGCGGCGATCTGGCCCTGCTCGACCTGGCGTTTTCCCGCGATCAGGCAGAGAAAATCTATGTACAGGACCGACTGCGTGAGTCGGCAGACGTACTGCGCAAATGGCTGGCCGATGGCGCAGCCATTTATGTGTGCGGCAGTTTGCAGGGGATGGCAGCGGGCGTGGACCAAGTGCTGCATGACGTGCTCGGCCGTGAAGCGGTGGAACGCTTGATTGAGCAAGGCCGCTATCGTCGAGATGTCTACTGACCCTCGAAAGCCGATGGAGATCCGGGGACTTGTAGTGAGCGGGCTTGCCCCGCGCTGGGTGGCGCAGCCGCCCCAACAAAGACGCCGCAGTATTTCAGAAGGACCGAGGTGCCTGGGTTTGGGGCGGCTGCGCCACCCAGCGCGGGGCAAGCCCGCTCACTACAGACCCACCAACAAATCAGGCGGGTTGGAGTTTTTGCTGGAATACGGACACGCCGTCTAGGTCGCGCAAAGTCACTGTCAGCTCCGCCGTCTGCCCATCAATCTGCACTTCGCCAAAAAACTGGAACCCGGCAAACGGCGAGCTGTTCTGCGCAGCTGGAGCCTTTTGGAAAACCACCTCGGGGCCAAACGTCTTATCCAGTGGGTTTGGCCCGAAACTGCCCGCGTTCAATGGCCCGGCGACAAACTCCCAGAACGGCTCGAAATCCTGGAACGCCGCGCGATCCGGGTGATAGTGATGCGCCGCGCAGTAATGCACATCAGCCGTCAGCCACACGTGGTTGCGGACCTGCTGCGCCCTTAAAAAGCCCAACAACTCGGCCACTTCCAGCTCGCGGCCTTGCGGTGCGCCCGGGTCATTGTTGGCGATGGCTTCCCAGCGCGGTACGCCTGGGCTGACCTCACCATCCGGCACGCCGAGACCGATGGGCATGTCGGCGGCGATGACTTTCCATTGCGCCTGGGACGCCTTGAGCTCACGTTTGAGCCAGTCCAGTTGTTCACGCCCCATAAAGGGTTTTTCGCCGCCCAGGTTGTCGTCGTTAGGCCCGCGATAACTGCGCATATCCAGCACGAACACATCCAGCAGCGGACCATAGCTGAGCTTGCGGTAAATACGCCCGCCGCCGTCGGCGCTCTGCCGGCGCATCGGCGAATATTCCAGCCAGGCCTGACGCGCACGCCCCACCAGCGTGTTGATGTCCTTGACCTGATAACGCTCGTCCAGTTGCTTGCTCGGCGACCAGTTATTGACCACTTCGTGATCGTCCCATTGCCAGATCTGCGGCACCTCGGCATTGAAGCGGCGCACATTTTCGTCCATCAGGTTGTAACGATAATTGCCGCGGTAGTCATCGAGGGTTTCAGCAACCTTGCTCTTGGCCTCGGTGGTGATGTTGCGCCAGATACGCCCGTCCTCGACCGTGAGTTGCGCCGGCACCGGGCCGTCGGCGTAGATGGTGTCGCCGCTGTGGATAAAGAAGTCCGGCAGGCGCAGGCGCATGGCTTCGTAGATGCGCATGCCGCCGATGTCCGGATTGATGCCGAAGCCTTGGCCAACGGTATCGCCGCTCCATACAAAGCGAATGTCGCGACGCTGCTGCGGCACACTGCGCAGGTGGCCGAACCAGGGCTCGCTGGCGACACCGGTCTGGGCATCCTCGAAGTGCACGCGGTAGAAAATCGCCTGATCGACCGGCAGCCCGGTCAGCTCGACGCGAGCGGTAAAGTCACTGCGCAGGTCGGCCAGAGGGGAAACAAAACGACGGGGGTTGCTGAACACACTGCGGGTGTCCCACTCCACCACCATCCTGGCCGGGCGATCACTGCGGCTCCAGATCATGGCGCGGTCGCCGAGCAAGTCACCGGACTGCACCCCATCGGTGAGTTGCGGGCGGTCCTTGACCGAAGCAATCACCGCCGGGGCCAGGCCCGGCAGTAGAATGCCGGCGCCGACGGCTTGCATTACACGGCGACGGCCGAGATCGAAGTGGCTCATGCAGGTGCCCTCTTGAGTATCAAAAGGGCCACTAAAGCATGCGCTTATGACACCGTTGCGACAGCCACCGGCGCCGCGTCCGGACGCTTGATCAACGCGTAGACCAGACCAGTCAGCAGGCTGCCGGCCACAATCGCCAGCAAGTACAGCAATGCATGGTTCATCGCATTCGGAATCACCAGCACAAACAAGCCGCCGTGAGGCGCCGCGAGTTTGCAGCCAAAATACATCGACAGCGCACCGGTCAAGGCACCACCGGCGATACTCGCCGGGATCACCCGCAGCGGGTCTTTGGCGGCGAACGGGATCGCGCCCTCAGAGATAAAGCACAACCCTAGAATCATCGCGGCCTTGCCGGCTTCGCGTTCGGTCTGGGCGAACTTGCGTCGCGCCAGGAACGTCGCGATGCCCATGCCGATCGGCGGCACCATGCCTGCGGCCATGGTCGCAGCCATGGGCGCCCCGCTCTGCGCCGCCAACAGACCGACGGAAAACGCATACGCGGCCTTGTTGATCGGCCCGCCCAGGTCGACACACATCATGCCGCCCAACAGAATGCCCAGCAGCACCGCGTTGGTGGTGCCCATGGTGCTGAGAAAATCGGTCAAGCCCGTGAGCATGCGCGCCACCGGCGGGCCGACCAGATAAATCATCACCAGCCCGGTGAACAGACTGGCCAGCAACGGGATGATCAGGATCGGCTTGAGCGCCTCCAGGCTCTGCGGCAACTGCACCGCGCGGGTGATCAACTTGACGCAGTAACCGGCCAGGAAACCGGCAAAAATGCCGCCGATAAACCCGGCCCCCAGCGTGCCCGCGAGCAAGCCGCCGATCATGCCGGGCGCCAGGCCTGGACGGTCGGCAATCGAGTAGGCGATGTAGCCCGCCAGCAGCGGTACCATCAGCATGAAGGCTTGGTCGCCGACGATCTTGAGGGCCGAGGCCAAGGTGCCTTTTTCTTCGAAGGCATGGATGCCGAACACGAACGACAAGGCGATCAGCAAGCCGCCCGCCACCACCATCGGCAACATGAACGACACACCCGTGAGCAGGTGTTTGTACACCCCGGTTTTTTCCGGCTTGGCCACCGCGCCACTGGCGGCGTTTTCCACCGCGCCTTCGGCCAGGGCGTTGTTGAGGGTCGCTTCGGATTGCTTGAGGGCGATGCCAGTCCCACAACGGTAGATCTTCTTGCCGGCGAAGCGCTCGGTGGCGACTTCGATGTCCGCCGCGAGCAACACCACATCGGCATTGGCGATAGCTTCCGGGCTCAGGGGGGTGCGGGCACCGACCGAACCTTGAGTCTCGACCTGCAAGTCATAACCCAAGCGCTTGGCGGTTTGCTGCAAGGCTTCGGCGGCCATGAAGGTGTGTGCGACGCCGGTGGGGCATGCGGTAATCGCGACGATACGCGGCGCGTTTTTTACCGCCTGTTGTGTCTCGACATACACCTGGGCTTCTTCGGCGCCTAGGCGCAACACCGCCTCGACATCGGCCAAGGCTTGAGCAGGCGTACTTTGGAACACGCGTTTGCCGACAAACCGCTGCATGTCGACCGGCGTGCTGCTGACCAGCAGCACCCACTCGGCGGCATCGATCGTCGCCTGGGACAACTGGCGCTCCGGGCGTGCGACGTCCACCACTTCGACGCTGGTGCTCCAACCCTGGCGTTGCGCGGCGGCGTCCAGCAAGCGAGCACACAGCACACTGGTAACCATGCCGTTCGGGCAGGCGGTAACAATGGCTAACTTCATCACAAACCCTCTTATTGTTCTGTCAGCGCGCGCACATCGACGCCGCTTTCCAGACGCGCCAACTGCGCGTCATCGCTGATGCCGAAACCGATCTGCGTGACCGCCATGGCGGCAATCGCGGTGGCGCGGCGCAGGGTCTGCTCGGGCGCGTCGCCGCTGAGCAAACCGTGCAGCATGCCGGCCAGCAGCGAGTCGCCGGCGCCGACGGTGCTGGCGACGCTGACCTTGGGCGGCGTGGCGTGCAACGCCACGCCCGGGCTGTACCAGTTCACGCCGGCGGCGCCATCGGAAACCACCACATGCTCCACGCCTTGCCGATGCAGGCGGCTGATGGTGTCTGCGGCGTTATCCAGGGCTTCGGCCAGCTCTTCAGTGTTGGGCTTGACCAACCAGGGACCGGCTTGCAAACCCGCACGCAGGGCTTCGCCGCTGGTGTCCAGGGCGACCTTCAAGCCGAGGTCCTTCAATGTTGCGAGCAAGCCTTGGAACCACTGCACACTGACACCACGCGGCAAACTGCCGGCAACCACCACGGCCTCATGGCCGGGCGCAATCAAGGCAAGCTGATTGAGCAGCGCCAACTGCGCCTGCTCGCTGACCTGTGGCCCCGGGGCATTGATGTCAGTGACCCGGCCGCCCTGTTCGGCGATCTTGATGTTGCTGCGGGTTTCGCCCGGTACGCGGATAAACGCATCGGCAAAACCGCGCCGCGCAATCAGCGCCTCGAAGGCATGGGGGTTGTCTTCACCGAGAAAGCCGCCGACGGTGACTTGGTGGCCCAAATCGGCCAACACCTGGGCCACGTTCACCCCCTTGCCGGCAGCGTGGGTGAGCAGAGGCTCGCTGCGGTTGACGGCGCCCGGTTCCAGGCACGCCAGGCGCACCGTGAGGTCGAGCGCCGGGTTCAGCGTCAGGGTCAGAATCTTCGCCATTTACACGGCCTCCACAAGGGCACGCACGTCGGCGGGCGAGCCCAGCGCGAGTGCTTTTTGCGCCAGGCCCTGGGCCTCGCTCAGACTGAATTCCCGCACCCGCGCCTTCACTTCTGGAATGCTGCGGGCCGAAACGCTCAATTCATCCACACCCAGGCCGACCAGCACCGGCACCGCCAGCGGGTCGGCCGCCAGTTCGCCGCACACGCCAACCCACTTGCCGTGGGCATGGGCGGCACGCACGGTGATGTCGATCAATTGCAATACAGCGGGATGCAAGCCATCCGCCTGGGCCGACAGCGTCGGGTGGCCGCGGTCGATGGCCAGGGTGTACTGGGTCAGGTCGTTGGTGCCGACACTGAAGAAGTCCACTTCCTTGGCCAGTACCGGCGCCAGCAACGCAGCGGACGGCACTTCGATCATGATGCCCAACTGCAAATCCGCCACCGGGATTTCCAGGCGCAGGCGCTCGGTCATTTCCCGGGCGGCACGCCATTCGTCCACGCTGCCGACCATGGGAAACATGATGCGCAGCGGGCGGTTGTCCGCCGAGCGCAGCAACGCCCGCAACTGGGCTTCCATGATCTGTGGGCGCTGCAAGGTCAGACGGATGCCGCGCACGCCGAGGAAGGGGTTTTCTTCCTGGGCAATCGGCCAATAGGGCAGCGGTTTGTCCCCACCCACATCCAGGGTGCGCACCACCAGCGGGCGCCCGGCGAGGCCGTCGAGCACGCGGCGGTACTCCGCTTCCTGGGTGGCTTCATCCGGCGCCTGCGGGTGGGCCATGAAAATCAGCTCGGTGCGCAACAGCCCGATGCCTTCGGCCCCCTGCTCCACCGCACCGGCAACCCCGGCGCTTTCGCCGATGTTGGCGAAGACTTCCACGCCATGGCCGTCGCGGGTCAGTGCCGGTTGATGGCGCTGGGCCGCTGCGGCTTGCAGGCGCTGTTCGCGGGTATCGCGCTCGACCACGGCACGTTGCAGGGTGCTGGCGTCGGGGTCGACATGCAGGCGGCCGCGCTGGCCGTCCAGTAACAATGGCGTTCCGGACGCCAGCAGCAAGACTGCCGAACCGGCCCCCACCAGCGCGGGAATGCCCAGCGCGCGCGCAACAATTGCGCTGTGGGCCGTAGCGCCGCCCCGGGCCGTCAGGATGCCGGCAACACGCGATGGATCGAGGCGCGCCACATCCGAGGGGCCCACTTCGTCCATCACCAGAATGTACGGCTCGCTGGGTTCCTGGGCGGTTTCCACGCCACACAACTGCGCGAGCACCCGGCGACCGATATCCCGCAAGTCGGCGGCGCGCTCCGCGAGCAAGGCGTCCTGCAGCGACTCCTGCTGCCTGGCGGCCGCCTCAATCACGCTCATCCACGCAGCCTGTGCGCTCTCGCCTTGTTTTAGGCGGGTGTCGACTTCGTCGGTCAGTTCCGGATCGTCGAGCATTTCCTGGTGGGTAATGAAGATCTCGCGGATAGCCTTGGCCTGGCTACGCTCGATCAAACCCTGGATATCGCGGCGTACATCAGCCAGGGCCTGGTGCAGGCGCTGGCGTTCAATGGCCGAAGATTCGCCGCGCAGTGGGTAATCGAACACTTGCTGGATCTGGATATGGGCCGGGCCGATGGCGATGCCGGGGGCAGCCGCAATCGCCTGGACCTGGCTGCCGGACAGCGGCGCATTGATCACCGGCTCACTGTCGAGCACTGGCGCAGGGGCGCTTACAGTCGGCAGCGGTTCGACGTCTTCGCCAAGACCCTCCTCTACCGCCGCCAGCAAGGCAGGCAACGCATCACCGGCAATCGTCGGCTCGGCGACAAACTCCAGCACCTGGCCACGGCGTGCACCCAGGCTCAAGAGTTTGCTCAGGCTTTTCACCGACACGGCACCCACCGGGCCATCGACGATGCGTACGCGGATATCGCCGTCGAAGCTTTTCGCCAATTGCGCGAGGATCTTGGCCGGACGCGCGTGCAGGCCATGGGCGTTGGCCAGGGGAATGCTAGCGCTGGGCCAGTCGGCAGGCAGTTCGCCACCGAGCGCTTCGAGCACGGCACGGCTGCTGGTCGCGCGGCCCAGCTCCTGGCCGCGACCTTCAATCAGCAACGCGCACAGGCGCTCCAGTAACGTCTGGTGTGCTTCGCCCAGGCTTGCCAGGCAGAACAGGCCGTGCAGCGGCTGGCCAAGGTAACGCATGGGTTTGTCCGGGGTGACGAACGCCAGGCCCGGACGCTTGACCGTCTGTTCGCTGTGCAACCACCACAGGCCATCACCCAGGGGCAGCGCGTCGACTTGCTGCAATACGGCGGCGAAACCATTGCTGACACAGTCGGCCTGGCGCAACAGCCGGGCACCGCGCCAAACCAGCTCTTCAAAGTCATCGGCGGACACGCCGAGGCTGATCATCTGTGCATCCAGCGCCAGCTCCTGCGGCGCGCCTTGCAGCAGTTTCAGCAAGGCTTCGGCGGAACCGGCGCGGCGCAGCGCCTGGCCCAGGTCGGTCTCGCCGAGGGCGCGGGTCAGCAATTGCAGCAGGCGCAGGTGTTCATCGGATTTGGCGGCAATGCCGATGGCCAGGTAAACGATCTGGCCGTCGCCCCAGTCCACCCCTTCGGGGAACTGCAGCAAGCGCACGCCGGTAGAAAACACCTGGTCGCGGGTCTCGGGAGTACCGTGGGGAATGGCGATGCCTTGGCCGAGAAAGGTCGAGCCTTGGGCTTCACGGGCTTGCAAGCCACTGAGGTAACCCTCGGCGACCAGGCCATCGGCCACCAATTTTTCAGCGAGCAAATGCAAGGCGGCAGATTTATCCACAGCCACCTGGCCCATGGATATCTGCTCTACAGTGAGCTCCAGCATGCCGTTCTCCTAGTTAGTGCAAGGCGTGCACTAGGTATTGTTTTGAATAAATCAGCGCAATGTGTTCAAAAATAACTGACTGAGTGGTCAATTGGCAGTAGCCACTTAGTCACGAACGTCGTAAAAATACGCCAGCTGAAACGTTTAATCTAGAATTTATGGCAGGTTACGCGGTAATTGCGCAAGCTTGAAGGGCCGCTCGGCACTTGAGCTCAGGCATGGGCCACGCGCTGGAATCGGTTACGATTAGACAAAATGTCGGGGCGAGCTCCAAAAAACAAGGAAATCCCGGTTTGAAACTCAGTGATATCGCACGCTTGGCCGGTGTGTCCGTAACCACCGCCAGCTATGTCATCAATGGCAAGGCCGAACAGCAACGCATCAGTAACGCCACCGTCGAGCGGGTGCGTGCGGTGGTTGAAGCCCATGGCTTTACTCCCAACCCCCAGGCGGCCGGGCTGCGCAGCCGGCATACGCGCACCTTGGGCTTCATCCTGCCGGACCTGGAAAACCCCAGTTACGCACGTATCGCCAAGCTGCTGGAGCAAGGGGCGCGGGCACGGGGTTATCAATTGCTGATCGCCAGTTCCGACGATGAGGCCGACAGCGAGCGCCAGTTGCTGCAACTGTTCCGCGCGCGGCGCTGCGATGCGTTGTTTGTCGCCAGTTGCCTGCCGGCCAGCGACGACAGTTACCGCGAGCTGCAAGCCAAGGGTCTGCCGGTGATCGCCATCGACCGGGTCATGGAGCCTGCGCAGTTCTGCTCGGTGGTCAGCGACGACCGCAAGGCCTGCCAGCAACTGACCAGTAGCCTGTTGCTGCCGTTGCCCAAGCAGATTGCGCTGATCGGTGCCCACCCGGAGCTGAGCATCAGCCAGGAACGTGCCGCAGGCTTTCGTGAAGCCCTCAAAGGGTTTGCCGGCGAGGTGATCGTCGAACACGGCGAGGCTTTCAGCCGCGATTGCGGCCGTCAGTTGATGGAGCAACTCCTGCAGCGCTTGGGGCACTTGCCCGACGCGCTGGTGACCACTTCCTACGTGCTGCTGCAAGGCGTGTTCGACGCACTGCATGATTTCCCCCTTAAGTCCCGGCCATTGCGCCTGGGCACGTTCGGTGACACCCAACTGCTGGACTTCCTGCCGTTGCCGGTCAACGCCATGGCCCAGCAACATCAATTGATCGCCGATACCGCCCTGCGCCTGGCGCTGGCGGCGATTGAAGACGAGCAGTATCAGCCTGGCGTGCACGCCATCGGCCGGACCTTCAAGCAGCGCATTCACGAGGCTTGAACGTGAAGCTGATCGACACCCATACCCACCTGGACTTCCCGGATTTCGATGACGATCGCCGGACAGTCCTCACCCACAGCCGCCAACTCGGCGTGCAGCGCATGGTGGTGTTGGGGGTGTATCAGCAGAATTGGCAGCGGTTGTGGGATCTGGTGCAAACAGATGACGGCTTATTCGCCGCCTTCGGCTTGCATCCGGTGTATCTCGATGAGCACCGCCCCGCCGACCTGATGGAACTGGGCGATTGGCTGAACCGCCTGCAGGGCCACCGGCAACTGTGCGCCGTCGGCGAGATCGGCCTGGATTACTTCCTTGAGCAGCTGGATCGCGAGCGCCAGCAAAGCCTGTTCGAAGCCCAACTGAAACTGGCGGTGGACTTTCAGCTCCCGGCCCTGCTGCACGTGCGTCGTAGCCACGCGGCGGTCATCGCCACGCTCAAGCGCATTCGCCTGCCACGCGGCGGCATCATCCACGCGTTCGCCGGCAGCGTCGAAGAGGCCCGCGAGTACATCAAGCTCGGTTTCAAACTGGGCCTGGGCGGCGCCGCTACCTGGCCCCAGGCACTGCGCATGCACAAGGTGCTCGCTCAACTGCCCCTTGAGGCGGT
The DNA here is from genome assembly GCF_022836895.1 of Pseudomonas palleroniana. NCBI lineage: Bacteria > Pseudomonadati > Pseudomonadota > Gammaproteobacteria > Pseudomonadales > Pseudomonadaceae > Pseudomonas > Pseudomonas palleroniana. The sequence goes on from NZ_CP092411.1 coordinate 5,778,891, forward strand.
CGTGCTGGAAACCGACTCACCCGATATGGCGCCGGTCATGTACCCGGGCCAGCGCAACAGCCCGCAACACCTGCCGGACATCTGCATCGCCCTGGCTGAACGCATGGGTATCGACGCGTCACGCCTGGCCGAGGCGAGCACACGCAACGCGTGCCAGCTGTTCAATTGGCAGCCGGCTGACAGCCTGTAGATTCAAGGTGATCTTTTGCCGGTGGCGGGCGTAACGCACGCTCAGGCAATGCACCAACACCGTCGTCAGTGAAATATTGAACTGCCCGAGCACACTGAGCAGCCCCACCCATTCCGCCACCAGCGCCATCAGCAAGGTCGCGCAGGTCAGAATGACCATGCCGGGACGCACCAGCGCCCAATGGTCCAACGCTCGGAATTGACGCAGTTGCTTGTGGCAACACAGCTGCAGGCACGCGTGACAGTACCGGCAGTCAAAGGGCTCATCGATGGCAATGGCATTCAACTGCCAAGGCTTGAGCTCGAATGTCATTTCACAGTGAGCACAATGCCCTTTGATGCCGATGACAGCGGTCATGACTGTGCCTCCGCGAGACGGTTACTAGGTGATACAAACTTCTCACCGATTCACCTCACAATGAAGGCCGACAGGGAAAACAAGACAAGCACCACACCGCAAAAATCTTATTCCTACACGAAAGCCCTACACGCGAAACGACCCGCCCCTGCGGGATTGTGTCAGGGCAACACAGTCCAGATAGCAAACCCGGCGTACCACAACACCGCCGCGCGCAGCAGCAGTTCCCACAACTGATCCAGGCTATTGATGCCGTCGACGCCCACCACGGGCGCGGGGATTTCTGCGGCCACCAGGCCGACTTTTTCCAGCAGTTGTGCGGCGCTGATATCCCAATTCAGCAGCTCGTGGAGCATCACCCGGCTGACCGCTACGAAATTACCGACCAAGGCAAAACTGGCCGCCAGCAGGCGTACCGGCACCCAGTCAAACGCGTGCCGCAGTTGCCCGGCGCGCTCGGCCACCAACGGGTTCTGGCTGTATTCATTGGCCAGCGCCAGCAAGCGATAAGCCAACGCCGCCACCGGACCCAATAGGAAATACCAGAAAATCACCGCAAAAAAGCTCTGATAGGCCTGCCAGAGCAGATGCCCCTGAACCCGCTCCAGTAACTGCTCGCCGCTGTCGGCGCCGATGTTCAGGTCACGCTCGGCCACGTGCTCGGCAGCCTGCAGGTCACCGCGGCGCCAGGCGTCGCGGAAAGGTCCAAGCTGCGCCAATAGATCACCACGCCCCAGGCTGTAGATCACCACCAGCAAGTGCACCGGCAAAGCCAACAAGCCGTAGGCCACCGGCTCCAGCACTAGCAACAACAGCGCCAGCAACAGTACCGGCAGCAATACCAGCAACAACAGAATCAGCCAGGGTCGCTTGCCCATCCTGGGGCTCGACTCCAACTTGGCCAGCTCACGCAACCAGCCGCCATCGCGCTGCAACCGCTGGCGCAGGGCCGAGAACTTCTCGATCCACACCGCCAGAACCAACACCAGGAAACTCATCGTGCGTGTCCTCCATCCTGCAGGGCGCTGCGAAAGCGCGTCCAATCAAAAGCCGGGCCGGGGTCGGTCTTGCGACCCGGGGCGATATCGCTATGACCGCAAATACGCGAGTGCGTTATGTCGGGATAAGCCGCCAACAACTGGCGTGTCAGTTCGATCAGCGAATCATACTGGGCATCGGTAAATGGCAGCTCATCCGTTCCCTCCAACTCGATCCCCAGGGAAAAATCGTTGCAGACCTCACGCCCCTCGAAACTGGAAACCCCGGCATGCCACGCCCGGTCACGGCACGAGACAAATTGCGTCACTGTGCCGTCCCGCTCAATCAGAAAATGCGCAGATACCCGTAGGGCGGCAATCCCTTCAAAATAGGGATGCTCCGTAACATCGAGGCGATTCTGGAAAAATTCCTGCACCTTGCCCGTGGCAAACTGCGCCGGTGGCAAGCTGATGTTATGCACCACCAACAGCGAGATTTCACCAGCCGGGCGCTCGTTGAAGTTGGGCGAAGGGCAATGACAGATGCCCTGGCACCAACCGCTGGCGGGGTCCAACTGCATACTGGCTCCTTGAATGAGACGAAGTGTTACCAGTATGCCGCGTTCCGCCCTGCGGTTGCGATCACTTGCCGCGATTGAGTTGACGCAGGTTGCCGATCACCGAAGCCAACGCACGATCAAACAGCAAGCCCTCGTCCAACGTGCGCAGTACACCCTGCTTGAAAGCCATGGCCAACTGCGCAGCACTCTTCTCCAGCACCTTGAGCCCGGAGCGACCGACAAAAATATAGGTATTGGTCGGTGCCATGATCGCCGTCAGCTTGCAACGCAGGGTGGTGGCCGCGCTGGTCTGGAACTCGAACCAGCTCCCCAGCCGCAACTGATAGACCTTGAGCAGGTCCGGGTCATCATTGGGCAAGTTCGCGGCCGGATCAGACGCCCCGGCACCGAGTACGAAGGGCTCGCGCACTTCAACCAACGTCTCGACCCCCTCTCCACCGAAAGACTGCACATGCATGGCTTGCAACCGATCGAAGAATTCGCGCGTGCTGAAGGGATCGAACGCGGCACTGGTCAGGCCGTCGCGCAATGCCTTGAGCAGCCCTGGCAGTTGCTCCAGCAGGTGACGACCGGCCTCGGTGTCCTTCTGCAGCCCCACGCTCCAGATCAACTCGTCCATGGTGCGCAGCCCCGCCTGCCATTGCACCGACTGCTCGCCGTGCTTGAGATTGGCCAGCAACAGCACCTGGCTCCAGGCTTGCTGGATAAATTGCACCACCGCCTGGGGCAACACCTTGCCCAGCAAGCGCCGGTTGAGCACCTCGGCCACACGCTGGCGGGCGGCGTCAGCCCGCACGCGCCCTTCTTCGGCGACGTAGGTGTGTTGTTCAAGCAGCTCGCTGCGGCGACGCTCATCCGAGACAAACGCAGTGAACTGCGCCAGCAACTCGGAAAAAATCGTCATGTCGTCAACGAAATCATTCAGCAAGCGCTGCACCACCTGCTCGATATGCAGGTACAGGCTGTCGCGCTGATAGTCATCCCGTGGGCTCCAGCTCATGGCGGCGGCGGCTATTTCATTCAGCAAGCGTCGCGCCGGATGGCTGGTACGGCTGAAGAAGCTCTTGTCCAGCACCGCCACTTTCAGCATCGGAATCTGCAAGCGACCAATCAGTGCCTTGAAGGCATCAGGCACGGTGCGGTCACTGAGGATGTATTCGAACAGCAGCGCGACCAGGTTGATCACATCCTCATCGGCATCCTCCACCACACGGGATTTGCCACTTTTGACGCTGACCCGGGTCAACAGCTGTTCAAGCTGGTTACGCAGGTCGAAATCGTCTTCGGCCTCGGGCTCCGGCACGTACTGTTGCAGATGAGAAAGCAGACGCAGCAGGTCGCGGGAGGCAATCGGTTGCGGCTCGGCGCTGGCTTCCAGGGTGGGGGCAACGCTGCCACGAACCGCCGCCAGCAGCTTCTGCAAAGCGGCAAAGGCTTCCTGGCCACTGTCATCGCCCGCAGGCTCCATGGATGGCGAGCGTTCCTCGCGCTGCTGGTCACGCGACGCCCGCCCGCCGGGTCGGCGCGAGGGTACCGCCTTGAGCTCGGGCAATACCCCGGTGGCAACCAACAGTTGATTCGCGCCGCCGTACAACAGGTCGGCGTCACTGAGCACGTATTTTTCAAAGAGCTTGAGCATGATCAGCTTGACGCGAATCTCCACGCCCAGGCTGCGCCCCGCCTGCAAAAAGAACTCGCACAGCAGGGCCGGCCCCAAGGGGTTTTCACGCTCGTCCAGTGGCTTGCCCAGCAAAGCACTCAAGCGGGCCGTCAGTTGCCCCAGCGCCAGGCCGTCACGGTGGTGTACCCGCCCCAACATGGCCTCCAGCGCCACGGCCTTTTCCAGTGCATCGCCGGACTTAGCGACGCCGGTTTCGTATGACACCCTCGGCACCAGCTGCACGTCACCGCGCCCGACCTGCCCCAGATGGGCGAAGGCGGCAAACAGCTGCTCCATGAATACGCGCTCGAAATTCTTGCGCTTGAGCCGCAGGTCGCGCATGGCTTCAAAGAAGATGTGGTGGTCGGCGTTACTGCGGGCCTTGTCGGCCATCTCGAACAGGGTGTCGTCGGCGTTATCGAACAGTTCCTGCAACCCTTGTTGCAGCTGTTGCGCGGCCTTGTCACGTACCTGCAGCAACACCACAGGCAGGCGCGCGAGCGGCGATGGCGTGGCCTGTGCCTTGTTGATCGACACCACCTTTCCGTCATTGTGCATCCTGGCCTCCTGAAACGGTGGAGTTGAAAATATCGAGGGCAGGCCTGGGCGGGCACTGCAAATATCCCGGCATCACCCATACGTCAAAGCTATGACGCCAATTGCAAGGCGCTGGATTATCTTGCAAATGAGGGCCGTTACGCCAGCAAACTCTGCCATTGCGTGGCAAATGAGTAGTGAGCCTGGGTTCGGGCGCGTGCTGGCCCTATAATCCCTGCACTTTGTTTGTGGAGCCTGTTATGCCGAATCTCCGTCTTGCCGACCTCACCGCCGAAATCGAAGCCAACGTGCGCCGTGCACTGCTGGAAGATATCGGCAGCGGCGATATCACCGCGCAATTGATCCCGGCCGAACGGCTGGCCAAAGCCACGATCATTACCCGTGATGCGGCGGTTATCGCCGGTACCGCCTGGGTAGACGCGGTATTCCGCCAGCTTGACCCGCGCGTCGCCGTACATTGGCAGGTGGCCGATGGAGATCGCGTCAGCCCCAACCAGGCGTTGTTTCATCTCGAAGGCCCGGCGCGTTCGCTGCTCAGTGGTGAGCGCTGCGCGCTGAACTTCCTGCAAATGCTGTCAGGCGTAGCCACGCGGGCTCAGTACTTGGCGGACTTTGTCGCGAGTACCCAGGTCAAGCTGCTCGACACCCGCAAAACCTTGCCGGGCCTGCGTTTGGCGCAGAAGTACGCAGTGACCTGCGGCGGCTGTCACAACCACCGTATCGGTCTGTATGACGCGTTCCTGATCAAGGAAAACCATATCGCTGCGTGTGGCGGCATTGCCCAGGCAATTACGGCCGCCCACAAGATCGCTCCGGGCAAGCCGGTGGAAATCGAAGTGGAAAGCCTGGAAGAATTGCGTGAAGCACTGGCGGCGAATGCCGACATCATCATGCTCGACGAATTGAGCCTGGATGACATGCGTGAAGCCGTGCGACTGAACGCCGGCAAGGCCAAGCTGGAAGCCAGCGGCGGGATCAATGAAAGCACCCTGCTGCCTATCGCTGAAACCGGAGTGGACTACATCTCCATCGGCGCGATGACCAAGGATGTCAAGGCAGTGGATTTGTCGATGCGCCTGAGCATCTGACCTCCCCCGGAATGTTGTAGTGAGTGGGCTTGCCCCACGTTGGGTGGCGCAGCCGCCCCAAACTCAGGCGCCCCGGTCTTTCCGAGACACCGAGGCGTCCTTTTGGGGCGGCTTCGCCACCCAGCGCGGGGCAAGCCCGCTCACTACTAGACGACGAGGTTATTCATCTCGCAATATTCTTCCCACTCGACCCCCAGCACCTCGGCCGCCTCTTTATGCAAGGCCAGCCGCGCGACTTCGAACTCTTCGGGTGTAGAGGTGTATTTGAGCGTCAGCTCCCAAGGCTGGTAGCCCTGGCTTTCGGCTTCGTCCTCGAATGCCCACTGAATCTGGTCGCGCTGGTCATCAGCACTCAAATCCTTGATCTCTTCCTTAAGCTGCGGTGACTCCTCGAGGTACTTTTCGAGTGCTACCTGGTGCCGAACTTCCTGGGTCATCTCAGTCGTGGTCATGTTGTTCTCTTAGATCGAGGAATGGGGATGCATCTGGGTCATCAAGGTCGCGCAGATATTGATAAGCGGGCACGAGTGCCGACTTGTCTGGCCTTCAGAACCATTCTGGGATCATCTGAAAACGTTGCCTTTGAAACATGCCTTTGAAACATGCCGTTGAAACATGCCGTTGAAACAGTGTTGCCTTGGTGCCCGAGACAGGAATCGAACCTGCGACCTTCGCGTTACGAGTGCGCTGCTCTACCGGCTGAGCTACACGGGCGGTGGGCTAAAGCTAGCACCGCATCGGGCATGCGGCAACTCACTCGCCTACCACCCGGCAAAGGTTACGCTCCGTCGGTGCCGCAGCCCTTGGCGACGTATTGCGCGTCAGCCGTGGTGGCACACTTCCAGCCCGTGGTGGCACTGCGCGTCAAGGTGATGGTCTTGCCCAGCACGGGCGCAGGCGCATCAAGGATTTCACAACGGATGGAGCCGGCCCCGGTGGCCACATCACCCGTCACGTCGATAGTGCAGTTGGCGGTGGGGCTGGTGCCACCGATCAAAGCCAGCGTCGGTACGGTGCCCCGGTTAAGGGTGTCCTCGAAGCCCGCCTTCAATGCACTGATTTCAGCCAAGCCCGCCGTGAACTTGGCCTTGGCCTGGTGCTTGGTGTACATGGGCAAGCCGATGGTTGCCAAAATGCCGATGATCGCCACGACGATCAGCAGCTCGATCAAGGTAAAGCCTTTCTGACGCATCACATTCACTCTCCAGAGATAGAGCCCAAGACAAGGCGCTTCCTGCGCCCCGCATTTTGCAGCGGCGCCAGTGTACTCATCCGTGAGCGGCCAATCGCGCACAAGACGCACATTCTGACATTTTATCGCTCAGCCGCTTCAGGCCCGAGCCCGTTACCTGACTAAGCTATAAAGCTTCCACTACCTGTGTGCGGAACCGCGACATGAACGACGCTTCGACGATCTACGCCTGGGAAGGCATCAACCGCAAAGGGCGCAGGGTGAGCGGAAAAACCACCGGTCACGACCTTGCATCAATCAAGGCCCAACTGCGCCGGCAAGGGATCTGCCCCGGTCGCGTATGCAAGCAAGCCCAGGGTATGCCAATGCTCGCTCCTGCAATAAAGCCCGCCGATATTGCGCTGTTCACTCGCCAGCTGGCGACGCTGCTGACGGCCGGCATCCCCTTGCTGCAGGCGTTCGATATCATTCGTGAAAGCGTCGAAAACCAACAGCTGCGCGAACTGCTCAAGGGGCTGAAACAGGAGATTGCCGCCGGCACCAATCTGGCTGCCGCACTGCGCAAGCACCCGCGCTACTTCGATGACTTGTATTGCAACCTGATCGCCGCCGGAGAACAAGCCGGCGCCCTGGAAACCCTACTGGAGCGCGTGGCAATCCATCTGGAAAAAAGCCAACGGCTCAAGGTCAGGGTCAAGAAAGCCATGACCTACCCTATCGCGATCCTGGTGGTTGCCACTCTGGTCAGTACGGTGCTGCTGGTCCATGTAGTGCCGCAGTTCCAGAACCTGTTCGCGGGGGTCGACAGTCCCTTGCCCGGCTTTACCCTGTGGGTCATTGCCTTGTCCGAATTCCTGCAGCGTGCCTGGTGGTTAGTGGCACTGAGCCTGGGCGCGACAACTGCCGGGCTACGCCTGGCCCATCGGGCGTCTCCGGGCTTTCGTTACAGGCTGGAAGCGGGTTTGTTGAAACTGCCCCTGGCGGGCACACTGCTGAAGAAGTCCGCCATCGCCCGCTACGCCCGTACGCTCTCGACTACCTTTGCAGCAGGCGTGCCGCTGGTGCAGGCCTTGAGCTCGGCAGCCGGCGCCGTCGGCATTGGCCCCTTCAAACAGGCAATCGAACGTATGCGCCATGATGTCTCCACCGGCATGCAACTGAATCACTGCATGGCCGCCAGCGGTTTGTTTCCAGGCATGGCGGTCCAGATGACAGCCATCGGTGAAGAGTCCGGCACGCTGGATGGCATGCTGGAAAAAGTCGCGAGCCATTACGAGGCCGATGTGGACCACCTGGTCGATAACCTCACCAGCCTGATGGAGCCCCTGATCATGGTGGTGCTGGGCGGTATTGTCGGCGCGTTGGTCCTTGCCATGTACCTGCCGGTCTTCCAATTGGGGAGCGCATTTTGAGCAGGCTGCTCACTGAGCTTCCCTGGGCCTTCGTTGCAACGGCACTGGTGCTCGGCCTGATCGTCGGCAGCTTCCTCAATGTGCTGGTGTGGCGCCTGCCGAAGATGCTGGAACGGGAATGGCGTGCCCAGGCCAACGAACTCCTCGGACTGCCAACTGCGCCTGTCGGGCCTGCCTATAACCTGATGCGCCCCAATTCCTGCTGCCCGCGGTGCAACCAACCGATTCGCCCCTGGCAAAATATCCCACTGCTCAGCTACGTGATGCTCAGGGGGCGCTGCGCCCATTGTCGCGAGCCCATCAGCGCCCGCTACCCGTTGACTGAACTGGCCTGCGCACTCATTTCGGCCGTCACTGCCTGGCACTTCGGTTTCGGCTGGCAAGCAGGCGCAGTGATGCTGCTGAGTTGGGGCTTACTGGCCATGAGCCTGATCGATGCAGAGCATCAACTGCTGCCCGACGTGCTCGTGCTGCCACTGTTATGGCTGGGGCTGATCCTCAACAGCAATGGCCTGCTGGCGACACTGCCCGATGCGCTGTGGGGCGCGGTCACGGGCTATATGAGCCTGTGGACGGTGTTCTGGCTGTTCAAGTTGATCACCGGCAAGGACGGCATGGGCCATGGCGACTTCAAATTACTGGCCCTGCTCGGCGCCTGGGGGGGTTGGCAGATTCTGCCGATGACGCTGCTGTTGGCGTCGCTGCTGGGGGTGTCTGCCGGGCTGATGCTGATGCACTTGCGCAAGTCCGACGTATCGACGCCGATGCCATTTGGTCCTTGCCTGGCGATTGCCGGCTGGATTGCATTGCTCTGGGGTGGTCAAATAACCGACTTCTATTTGCAGTCTGTCGGTTTCAGATGACCACTTCTGTCGCAACACCCTGGATTCTTGGCCTCACCGGCGGCATTGGCAGCGGCAAGAGCGCTGCCGCCCAGCACTTTATCGACCTGGGCATCGACCTGGTCGACGCCGACCATGCCGCCCGCTGGGTCGTCGAGCCCGGCCGCCCGGCACTGGCGCGTATCGCCGAGCACTTCGGTGCCGGCGTGCTGCTGCCCGACGGCCGATTGGACCGCGCCGCGTTGCGTCAACTGATCTTTGAAGTCCCCCAGGAGCGCCTCTGGCTGGAAGCTTTGCTGCACCCACTGATTGGCGAAGAGATTCGCAGCCACCTGGCGCGTGCGCAATCGCCCTACGCGATACTGGTGTCTCCGCTGCTGATCGAGTCCGGCCAGTACAGCATGACCCAGCGCATCCTGGTGATCGACGTGCCGCAATCGCTGCAGATTCAGCGTACCCTGCAGCGCGACGGCATCAGCGAGCAGCAGGTGCAGGCGATTCTCAAGGCCCAGTCCAGCCGTGAAGACCGCCTGAACCATGCCGATGACGTGCTGGTCAATGACCAGGACCTCGCCTGGCTGCACAGCGAGGTCGAGCGACTGCACCACTTTTACCTTACTTTGCGTGGAGGCCGATCATGAGCCAACCCCTGACCGTCGACTGCCCAACCTGCGGCGCACCCGTGGAATGGAAAACGACCAACCCCAACCGACCGTTCTGCTCGGACCGCTGCAAGCTCATCGACCTGGGTGCCTGGGCGGCTGAAGAACACAAGATTCCCGTAGCCCCGGATGCCGAAGACGAGTTGTTCTCCGAAGACCTGACGCCGCGCCACTAAGGCCGCATAAAAGCGTATTCCTGCTGGTCGTCGAGGTTCTCTGCGAGGTATTGCAGTTCGTCGGCCAGGTCTTCGAAGCTGCGTACGCCCTTGCTCTGTTGCACCACTGCACTGAGCATGGCGCGCAGGGTCAGCCCTGGGTCAAAACCGATTTCCTGCGCTGCGTCCTGGCTTCTGCGCAACTCCTGCCGTGCCCACTCATACACACTCATGATCCGTGCTCCTGAAAAATTGTGCAGAGCATGGGCCTGCCGGATTGCCCGCGATTTGATCTGGATCAACGCTGCGAGTCGTCATCCTTCCAGGGTGCCGAGAGGTAGCGGGTGCGGTTGAAAGTCTCCAGCCATTCAGGACTGAACACCACCAAGGCACTGATCACCATGCCGTTGATAAAGGCTTCGGGGAAGATGATCAGCCACAAGTAACCGACGAAATCCTCCAGCCATTCCGGCATCGCGAAACGCCCGTCGAACCACAACAGCCCCAATGCGGCCAACAGACAGAGCAACGCTGACAGCGCAGCGGCGAAAAAACCCGAGCAGAAGATATACACAAAAGGATTACGCGGCTGCGCACGCTCCACCAGCAGCGCGCAGCCTTCGGTGACCAGCACCGGCAGCACGACCAACAACAGGCCATTGACCCCGACAGCGGCCAGATCCTGGCGCCCCAGCCACACCAGGCCCATTTGCGCGACAAGCCCTCCGAAGATTGCCAGGGGCCAGTCGAGCAACAGGGTCACAGCGGTCATGCCGATAAAGTGGTAGGAAACCCCGGTATCGAAATCCCGCCGCACCAACCAGAGCATGAACAGCGCAAACACCGTACCGAACAACAAATGCTGGCGCCGTCGGTCGGCAAACAGCTCGACCCAGGGCGAGCGCAGGATCGCCCACAACACCCAAGGCGCGTACAACAGCCAACCGAGGCCGAGCGTCGCCGGTGCCAATACCGCTGCGCTGATCACGGGAACACACCCCCTGCAAGAAACCTCATCACGCCCCTCATCCCTGAGCCACTCTCGAGAGGCCAGTCTACACCGCTGTTTTAAAGCAAGACTTCCTGCGGTCATCATTTGAACGCTAAGCTGCAAACATGGATGACTCAGATTATTTGCGCCTGCTCACCGTAGCGGCCGAACAAGCCAACGCGTTCTTGTCCAATGCCCGCAAATGGGAGCGTGAGCGTTGGGTCTGCCAGCGCCTGCTGCAAGGCTTGAACGTGCCTTACCGGGCGGAAGAGTTTCACCCTGCCGGGCAAGAGCCGCCGGACGTGCTGTTTCGCGACGCCAGTTTCGAAGTTTTTTTTGTTCTGGATGAAGGCCGGCGCCTGAACGACGAATGGCGCGATGAGCTGCTGCGCCGACGCAGTGCGTTTTCCCTGAGCCAGCTGGTCCGGCGCGAGGCCAAGCCGCGACGCATTCCCGCCCATGAGTTTCTGCTGCGCCTGGCCCCCACCTTGCGCAAGAAAGCCCATAACTACAAAGAACGCGGCATGGACCTCGGCGAGCTGGACTTGATTGCCTTCACCAGCCTCAAACGCGAAGTACTGGACCTCAACAGCCACTTCCCGCCTCCCACCGAATACCTGCGCCAGGGTTGGCGTTCGCTGTCGTTAGTCGGGCCGACCTTTGCCCGGGTGCTGTTCGCACACCCCGACGCACCGGACTTCTTGCGTAACAACCTGGGCCGCAGCATAGTATTCGACGTGGGCATCAGCCTGTGACACGGGCGCAGGCTACGCTTGTGGCGATGCCGCCAATCCCCTGACTGTAACGTGGCGCCCTTTTGCAACGTCTACCTGACGAGGCCTTTATGACCAGCCGCCTGAACCCCGATGACCAACGGCATGTCGAAGAGTACCTGCAACTCTCCCAGAACCAAGTCGAGCGCAAGCCTTTCCGGCCGTGGCTGCTCCTTGGTGTGGTACTGGTGGCGGTAATCGGGCTCGGTTTGCTGAGCCGCCTTTTGAGTTACCTCACGCAATGAGCTGCCTGGCGCTCGCGGGGGTCACTGCTCCGATTTCTTTTAGCCTTGCGAGATATCCCCATGACCCATCGTATTATTATCGTCGGCGGCGGCGCCGGCGGCCTGGAGTTGGCTACCCGCCTGGGTAAGACTCTGGGTAAGCGCGGCATCGCCAGCATCACACTGGCGGACGCCAACCTGACTCATATCTGGAAACCGCTGCTGCACGAAGTGGCCGCCGGTTCGTTGAACTCCTCGGAAGACGAACTCAACTATGTCGCCCAAGCCAAATGGAACCACTTCGAGTTCCAGCTGGGGCGCATGAGCGGGCTCGATCGTGAACAGAAAAAAATTCAACTGGCCGCCACTCTCGATGAAGAGGGGCGCGAGCTGGTGCCCGCGCGAGTGTTGAGCTACGACACGCTGGTAATCGCAGTGGGCAGCACCACCAATGACTTCGGCACCGAGGGTGCAGCGCAACATTGCCTGTTCCTCGACACCCGCAAGCAGGCCGAGCGCTTCCATCAGCAATTGCTCAACCACTATCTGCGCGCCCACGCCGGCCAGACCGATGTGGAAGAAAAAATCAGCGTCGCCATCGTCGGTGCCGGTGCCACCGGGGTTGAACTGGCCGCCGAGCTGCACAACGCCGCCCATGAACTGGCGGCCTACGGTCTGGACCGCATCAAACCGGAAAACATGCACATCACCTTGATCGAGGCCGGGCCAAAAGTCTTGCCCGCGCTGCCGGAGCGGATCAGCGCGCCTGTGCATAAAACCCTGGAGAAACTCGGAGTGACCGTGCTGACCAACTCGGCGGTCAGCGAAGTGACGGCAGATGCCCTGATTACCAGCAGCGGCCAGGTGATCCCGGCCAGCCTGAAGGTATGGGCCGCCGGTATTCGCGCCCCCGGTTTCCTCAAGGATATCGATGGCCTGGAAACCAACCGTATCAACCAACTGCAAGTACTGCCGACACTGCAAACCACCCGCGACGAAAACATCTTCGCCTTTGGTGACTGCGCCGCCTGCCCGCAACCGGGCACCGACCGCAATGTGCCGCCACGGGCCCAGGCCGCTCACCAACAGGCCTCGTTGCTGGCCAAGTCACTGAGACTGCGGATCGAAGGCAAGGAGCTGCCATCGTACAAGTACACTGACTACGGCTCGCTGATCTCGCTGTCGCGCTTTTCCGCTGTGGGTAACTTGATGGGCAACCTGACCGGCAGCGTCATGCTCGAAGGCTGGCTGGCGCGGATGTTCTATGTGTCGCTGTATCGCATGCATCAGATGGCGCTGTATGGGGTCTTTCGCACGGCGATGCTGATGCTGGGCAGCAAGATCGGGCGTGGCACCGAGCCACGTCTTAAGCTGCACTAAAACCTGCGGGAGGGGCTTGCCCCTCCCGCATTGATTTACAGTGCCGCTGAGTTTTCCACAGGCAAAAAAAATCCCCGTATCTTTCGATACGGGGATTTTTAATATGGTCGGGGTAGGGGGATTCGAACTCCCGACATCCTGCTCCCAAAGCAGGCGCGCTACCGGACTGCGCTATACCCCGGTAAAAGAAAGGCGACCTTTCAGTCGCCTTCTTCGATCAGTGCTTTTGGCCTCTGATCTTAAGATTCGATTCCAGGGTTAACTGGTCTCAAAAATGGTGGGTCGTGTGGGATTCGAACCTACGACCAATTGGTTAAAAGCCAACTGCTCTACCAACTGAGCTAACGACCCAAATATGGTCGGGGTAGGGGGATTCGAACTCCCGACATCCTGCTCCCAAAGCAGGCGCGCTACCGGACTGCGCTATACCCCGATTTTGAAATGGCTCCGTGACCAGGACTCGAACCTGGGACCCAATGATTAACAGTCATTTGCTCTACCGACTGAGCTATCACGGAACTGCGTATTTCAAATTTACAACTTTTACTGCGATGTAACCTTCTCTTCGATCTGTCCGTATCGCTACGTTCATGTCTCTGAGGCGCGCTATTCTACAATCTTAAAAACCCCTGTCAACCCTTTAAATTGCTTTTAAGACAATGATTTGCGCTTCTTTCTGATTTCTTCTTGGGGAGAAGAAACCCTTGGGCTGACGTTGTTGCGGGGCGCACTTTACAAGCCTTTGCCTTACAGTTCAACGCCCTATCGAAAAAAAAGGCTCCGCAATGCGGAGCCTTCTCTTATTAACGTACTCGCCAAGCTTAATGGAAGACGATTTCGTCGTTCTCCACCGTGGCCTCGACGCTGGTCCCCGGCATAAAGCGGCCCGACAGGATCAACTGAGCCAGCGGGTTTTCGATCCAGCGCTGAATCGCACGCTTCAACGGCCGTGCGCCATACACCGGGTCGTAACCCACCGCGATCAGCTTGTCCAAGGCCTCGCCGCTCAGATTCAGGCCCAGCTCGCGCTCGGCCAGGCGACCCCGCAGGCGACCCAACTGGATCTCGGTGATGCCCGCGATCTGATCCCGCGCCAGAGGCTCGAAGATCACCACCTCGTCCACCCGGTTGATAAATTCCGGACGGAAGTGGCTGGTCAACGCATCCATGACCGCAGCACGCTGCGCCTCACGATCACCCACCAACTCCTGGATCTGTGCCGAGCCCAGGTTGGAGGTCATCACGACCACCGTATTACGGAAATCCACGGTACGTCCGTGGCTGTCCGTCAGGCGGCCGTCTTCCAGCACTTGCAGCAGGATGTTGAACACATCCGGGTGCGCCTTCTCGACCTCATCCAGCAGGATCACCGAGTAAGGCTTGCGCCGCACGGCCTCGGTCAAGTAACCGCCCTCCTCATAGCCCACGTAGCCTGGTGGGGCGCCGATCAAGCGCGCCACCGAATGTTTCTCCATGAATTCGGACATATCGATCCGGACCATGGCTTCTTCCGTGTCAAAGAGGAACTCGGCCAACGCCTTGCACAACTCGGTCTTACCCACACCAGTCGGGCCGAGGAACATGAATGAGCCGCTCGGACGGTTCGGGTCGGACAACCCTGCCCGGGACCGCCGCACGGCGTTGGCCACTGCGACCACAGCCTCTTCCTGGCCGATGACGCGCTGATGCAACAGACTTTCCATTTTCAGCAGCTTGTCACGTTCGCCTTCCAGCATCTTCGACACGGGAATGCCGGTCCACTTGGAGACCACTTCGGCGATTTCTTCCTCGGTCACCTTGCTGCGCAACAGCTGGTTCTCACTGTGGCCGTGCTGGTCAACCATCTGCAGGCTGCGCTCCAGGTCCGGGATCACCCCGTACTGCAATTCGGCCATGCGGTTCAGGTCACCTTTGCGACGCGCAGCTTCCAACTCCTGCCGCGACTGCTCGATCTTTTGCTGGATCTGTGCAGAACCCTGTACTTCGGCTTTTTCCGAGGTCCAGATTTCTTCAAGGTCCGAATACTCACGTTCCAGGCGGACGATTTCTTCCTGGAGTTTTTCCAGGCGTTTCTTCGCCGCGTCATCCTCTTCCTTCTTCAGGGCCTGGGATTCAACTTTCAGTTGAATCAGGCGCCGATCCAGACGGTCGAGCACTTCCGGCTTGGAGTCGATCTCCATGCGGATGCGGCTGGCGGCCTCGTCGATCAAGTCGATGGCCTTGTCCGGCAACTGACGATCGGTGATGTAGCGATGGCTCAATTTGGCCGCCGCAATGATTGCACCGTCAGTGATCGCCACCTTATGGTGGACCTCATAGCGCTCTTTCAGGCCACGCAGGATCGCGATGGTGTCCTCTTCGCTCGGTTCTTCCACCAGCACTTTCTGGAAGCGACGCTCGAGGGCCGCGTCCTTTTCAATGTACTGGCGGTACTCGTTGAGCGTGGTCGCGCCAACGCAGTGCAACTCCCCCCGGGCCAAAGCCGGCTTGAGCATGTTGCCGGCGTCCATCGAGCCTTCGCCCTTACCGGCGCCGACCATGGTGTGCAGCTCATCGATAAACAGAATGATCTGCCCTTCCTGCTTCGACAGCTCGGTGAGCAGGGCTTTCAGACGCTCTTCGAACTCACCTCGGAACTTGGCGCCGGCGATCAACGCGCCCATATCCAGGGACAACAGACGCTTGCCTTTCAGGCCGTCCGGCACTTCACCGTTAATGATGCGTTGGGCCAGGCCCTCGGCGATCGCGGTTTTACCCACACCGGGCTCACCGATCAGCACCGGGTTGTTCTTGGTGCGACGCTGCAGGACCTGGATGGTGCGACGAATCTCATCGTCACGACCGATCACCGGGTCAAGCTTGCCTTCTTCGGCACGCTTGGTCAGGTCGACGGTGTATTTGTCCAGGGCCTGGCGCGACTCCTCGTGGTTGGGGTCGTTCACCGCGTCGCCGCCACGCAGGTTGTTGATGGCATTTTCCAGGGCTTTCTTGCTCACGCCCTGGCCGAGCAACAACTTGCCGAGCTTGCTGTTCTCATCCATGGCCGCGAGCAGCACCAACTCGCTGGAGATGAACTGGTCACCTTTCTGCTGGGCCAGACGGTCAGCCTGGTTGAGCAGGCGCGCCAGGTCCTGCGACATATTGACGTCGCCGGTGGGATTCTGGATTTTCGGCAGTTGGTCGAGCTCTTTGCTCAACTCCTTGCGCAGGCTGTTGACGTCAAAACCGACCTGCATCAGCAAGGGTTTGATAGAACCACCTTGCTGCTCCAGGAGCGCCTGCATCAAGTGCGCAGGCTCAATGGCCGGGTGGTCAAGGCCCACCGCCAACGATTGGGAATCAGATAAAGCCAACTGCAATTTGCTGGTTAAACGATCAATACGCATTAGTCACCTTCCTTTTGAGCAGGCCGGAGCTATAAACACATCCTGAATGAAGAAACCTGCCAGATACCCAGTAGATGGGGTGAATTCTGGAAGATTCAAGCTACGAACAGTTGACGTAAGTCAGGAGAGTCTAGCGCTCAAGCCAGATAAGGGAGGCAAATCGACCGGTGCGTGGGCTGCGGCGATAGGAGAAGAAGCGTGGGTCGGTCACCGTGCAGAAACCGCCACCATAGACAGCGGTAACGCCCTGTACGGCCAGGCGCAGGCGCGCCAGCTCATAGATGTCGGCCATGTACTTGCCAGGATTGCGGCTGGGTACAAAGGCCTGGGCGGTCATCGGCAACTGCTGCATGAAGGCTTCACGCACTTCCGGACCGACTTCGAAAGATTGCGGACCAATGGCAGGGCCGAGCCAGACCAGAACGTCGGCAGGCTCGGTATCCAGGCTTTCGAACGCCGCCTCCAACACCCCTGCCGCCAACCCGCGCCAACCGGCATGGGCAGCCGCGACACGAGTGCCGGCACGGTTGCAGAACAACGCCGGCAGGCAGTCAGCGGTCATTGAGGTGCAGGCAATGCCTGGAGTACTGGTCCAACTGCCATCAGCTTCGGCAACGCGGCCGGGATCGGCCTCGACCACGCTCACGCCGTGGACCTGGCGCAGCCAGGCCGGCTGAATCTTGAAGGTCTCGGAGAGACGACGACGGTTTTCAAGGACGGCCTCCAGGCTGTCCTCGACATGATCGCCCAGGTTGAAGCTGTCGAACGGCGCCAGGCTGACGCCGCCCGCACGGGTGGTGACGCAGGCTTTCACCTGAGCCGGCGCGGGCCAGTCAGGAATCAGCCAGTCACTCATCCGATAAACGCCTCGCGATCCTGCTTGAGCAGCGACAACAACCACACCAGGTCGTCTGGCAGAGGCGATTCCCAACTCATGCGCTTACCGCTCGTCGGATGATCCAGCTCCAGGAAGCGGGCATGCAGCGCCTGGCGCGGGAAGTTTTTCAACGATTCAACCATGGTTGCACTGGCCGCCGGCGGAATGCGGAAGCGGCCACCGTAGGCAGGATCTCCGACCAACGGGAAGTTGATGTGCGCCATATGCACGCGAATCTGGTGAGTACGACCGGTTTCCAGCTTGACCCGCACGTGTGTGTGGGAGCGAAAACGCTCCAGTACGCGGTAATGGCTCACGGCCTGCTTGCCGCCTTCCATCACCGCCATACGCTGGCGCTGCTGGCCGTGGCGGCCGATTGGGGCGTTGATCTTGCCACCCGCCACCACGACGCCGATCACGATGCACTCGTAGATCCGGCTGACGCTGCGGCTCTGCAACTGGGTAACCAACTGCGTCTGCGCCTGAATGGTCTTGGCCACCACCATCAAGCCGGTGGTGTCCTTGTCCAGACGGTGCACGATGCCGCAGCGCGGGACATTGATGATGTCCGGGACGTGATGCAACAGGGCGTTGAGCAAAGTGCCATCAGCGTGCCCGGCAGCCGGGTGAACCACCAGCCCTGCGGGTTTGTTGATGACCAGGATGTCGTCGTCTTCATAGACGATGTCCAGCTCGATGTCCTGGGCAACCCATTCTCCCTGGGCTTCCTGCTCGGCAGTCAGCTCAAGAATCGCACCGCCATGAACTATGTCTCGCGGGCGGATAACCGCTCCATCCACAGTCAGGCGGCCGTCTTTGATCCAGGCGGAAAGGCGCGAGCGCGAGTGCTCAGCGAATAATTGTGCGGCGACTTGATCGAGGCGTTGGCCACCCATTTCGGACGGCACCTCTGCGCGAAGTTCAATTTTATCGGACATGCTCAGACTAGGCGTGGCACAGCCTTTGGTTTCGGCTGCGCGCTTGTGGTTAAATACGGCGTCTTTTGCCCCGAGGCTTTCAACGGGGCGCTCATCATAACAGGACGGCCCCGCCCAAGACAGCGGCCGTCATAGGGACGCAAGCCGCCATGCAAGTGAAACACCTGCTGCTGATCGCCATCCTCGCCATGACTGCTGCTTGCTCGTCAACAAAGGACGTCGTCGACGAAAACCTGAGCGAAGTCGAGCTTTACCAGCAAGCTCAGAAAGACTTGGACAATAATAGCTACACCAGCGCCACAGCGAAGCTGAAGGCCCTGGAGTCGCGTTACCCGTTCGGGCGCTACGCCGACCAGGCCCAGCTCGAACTGATCTACGCCAACTACAAGAACTCCGAGCCGGAAGCCGCGAAGTCCGCCGCAGAGCGTTTTATCCGCTTGCACCCGCAGCACCCGAACGTGGATTACGCCTACTACATGAAGGGCCTGACCTCGTTCGACCAGGACGTCGGCCTGCTGGCGCGTTTCCTGCCGCTGGACATGACCAAGCGTGACCCGGGCGCTGCCCGCGACTCCTACAACGAGTTCGCCCAGCTGACCAGCCGCTACCCCAACAGCCGCTATGCCCCGGATGCCAAGCAACGCATGATCTACCTGCGTAACCTGCTGGCGTCCTACGAGATCCACGTAGCCCACTACTACCTGACCCGTCAGGCGTACGTGGCCGCTGCCAACCGTGGCCGCTATGTGGTGGAAAACTTCCAGGAAACCCCATCCGTGGGTGACGGCCTGGCGGTAATGACCGAGGCTTACCAGCGCCTGCACCTGGACGCCCTGGCGAGCACCAGCCTGGAAACCCTGAAGCTCAACTACCCGGATCACCCGAGCCTGAAAGACGGCCAGTTCGTGCCTCAGGTTGCCGAAGCGGATAACCGTTCATGGCTGAGCAAGTACACCTTGGGCCTGATCGAATCCCGTCCACCGCTGCCGCCGGGCGAAACCCGCGCCAACCAGGACGTGATCAAGCAGTTCCAGGACGCGAAAGACGCCATTCCTTCCGACCTCAAGCCTCATGACGAAAACGGCGATGTGATCGAAGAGCAGGCACCACAAGCCGCTGGCAGCAAGGAAGATCGTTCGTGGTTCAGCTACATGACCTTCGGTATTTTCGACTGATCGGTCCAGGCAATCAGAGAAAGGGAGCCCTATGGGCTCCCTTTTTTGTGGGCGAGCATTATTGCGCTGTGCGCCTGCTGCGTCCTTGGCTAAACTGGCGCATTCCTTGTCGAGAAGCTGCTTACCATGGTTCGTCTACTGTTCTGGATTGCCGTCATTGCTGCCGCAGTATGGTTCTGGCGCAAATTCAAAAGCCCGGCCGCCAAACAGCAACGGTCCAGTGAGCCCGATGCCACGCCGATGGTGCGTTGCGCGCACTGTGGCGTACACCTGCCGCAGGATCGCGCACTGAGCGTACGCCAAGAGTGGTACTGCACCCAGGCGCACCTGGAACAAGGTCCGAAGCCTAGCCAGCGCTGAGACGACCAGCCGGCGCATAAGGTGCCGGCTCGATAATCGGCGCACGGCCCAGCAGCAAGTCAGTGAACAACTGACAGGACGCGGGTGCGAGCACCAGGCCATTGCGGTAATGCCCACAATTGAGCCACAGCCCGTTGAAGCCGGGCACTTCACCAATGTACGGCACACCTTCCGGCGAGCCAGGCCGCAAGCCCGCCCAATGCCCCACCACCTCAGCGCCAGCCAAGGCAGGAATCAATTCCACTGCCGAAGCCTTGAGGCTTTCCAGCGCGGTTTCGGTCGGCGTCTTGTCGAACCCCTCATGCTCCAACGTGCTGCCAATCAATATGTGGCCGTCACGGCGTGGGATCGCATAACGTCCTTTTGCCAGGACCATGCTCGACAAAAAGTCCGAGGCGCATTTGTACAAGATCATTTGGCCTTTGACCGGCTCAACAGGCAGCGCCAGACCCAACGTGCCCAGCAGCTCCCCACTCCAGGCTCCCGCCGCAAGCACGACCTGATCGCCGAGCACCCGGCCAGCCGTCGTTTCGACGCCCACTACGGTATCGCCCTCCAGGACAAAACCGGCCACTTCACACTGCTCGTGAATCGTCACACCGGGCAATGCCTGCAACGCCGCCTTCAAGGATTTGACCAGGCGCGGGTTGCGAACATTGGCCACATCAGCCATGTAAATGGCCTGGGAATAACCGCGCCCCAGCACCGGCACGGCATCGTGCGCGGCCGACACATCCACCTTGCTCAGCGGCCGTCCCTCGCGAGCAGCCCAGGCCAAAGCCTCGGCTTCATCTTCCAGATCAAGCCAGTACAGGCCCGTGGTATGCACCTCTGGATCAACCCCGGTGGCGGCAAACAACCGCTGCGCCAGCTGTGGGTAAAAGTCCTGGGACCAATGGGCCAAAGCGGTCACTGCCGGGCTGTAGCGCCAGGGGTACAACGGTGAAACGATCCCGCCCCCGGCCCACGAAGACTCTTGCCCAAGCCCCGCACGCTCCAGCAGTACCACCGACTGCCCCTGGGTGGCCAAGTTGAACGCCGTCAACAACCCGATTACTCCGCCGCCGACAATCACCACTCGCTGTTGCTCTGCCATCATTTGATCCAGCCGATATATAGGGATTGGCGCACACAGCGCCCATTCATCCAGCACTCTCATCACTGCCCCCAGCACGTCTTGCGCGACATTTCCGGCTTGGCTCCCGGGTTGCTTCGCACGCCGGTACTGCTCAAGCTGAATTCACCGCATGCGTCGTCCGCCATGACTGAATAGACGGAGGGCGTGGCAAGCAGGGCAAAATCCTGGGCACTCAATACAGCGCTGATTCTATAGTGATCATTACCCGCACTGACGTCCTCTGCATCAATAAAAGTACCGTTCCGGGCGTAAAAGCGCTCCAGATACTGGGCCTGTTCGGTCAACAGTGCGGCAATCTGACTGCGATAGACCTTTTTCACATGCCCGGTATATCCGGGATAAGCGACCGTGGCCAACACCGCAATGATTGCCATGGCAATCAGTAACTCGATCAGGGTAAATCCCTGGCTATCCGTGCTCATCCGTTTGCTCCTTTACTGAAGTTGCCGCCACAGGATTCGTTGAAACCGCGCCCGCCCTCCCTCGTCCACCTGGGCATACACGCTCTCCAGGACCGTGCGCGATTGGCCCCCTAGCCCGATGGCCGTCACTCGAAACAGCCGCGCCGCGGTTTGCGCCGGAAAATGCGCCAGCCCCAAGCCCTCGCCTATGGATTGAATGCCATAGAACCCCGCGTCGAAGGCAACCCAGGTAACCGCCGAGACCGGATTCGTCCCGGCCCCCATCAACGTAAACGCCTCCTCAGGTGGCGAGCATGTGATGATCGAGTGACATTCGGGCAGCCCACCGCCAACGCGCTTTACCGCCAGCTCCCCCAACCTGAGGCCGCTTTCGGCGCTTTGAAAAGATTGGTTGCGATGCCACAAGCTGCCCGCGACTTTTTGCTGGGATATCGCACCTTGCATCGATGACAAACCAACCAGTGACAACAGCAATAGGAATACCAGGCTGATCCACAACGCCATCCCTGCCTGACGCCAATGAATACCGCCACTTATCTTCATCACGGCCCTACCCCTGGCGATTTCGCAGCGCAGCCACAACGCTGTAGGTCTGGTCCCTGACACGCCCTGTCGGGTCTTGCAATGTCATGAGGATGCGCACACTGCGTATCAACGACTCGTCGGCAGGGTTGCTGTCGTAACGCACCACGCTTGTTGATGCGGGCTTGGCCGCCATGCCAAAACTGATGTCGAACGCCCGCACGTTATCCACAAGCACCGCTTTGGCCGGCGCCGCCGGGGTGCTGACTTTCAGTTGGCCGGATTCAAAGGTGTAGGTGAGCTGGCGCAGCGCAAAGCGGATCTGCCCAGGCGCCGGCGCGGGTGATGCTCCAGCATATGCCCGGGCAACCGTCTTGCAGTCGGATACCACCGTCCAATCAGGCTTGCCTCCCCCACTACCGACATCCGCAGTGACCAGGGTCAGCGACGTCGCATTCCCCGAGGCACTCCACCCCAACGGTCGCTCCAGGGCGGCGGGGGCGTCGTCGATAAATGCGCTGGCCAGGCAGCCAAACATGCCCGCCTGGCGAATATCCTGCGTCAGCTTGCCCAGTACAAATCGTGCATCGTCTTGCAGGACCATTGCCGCCAATTGACTGGCATGCGTCAGCCGCGTGCTGATGACCACCTGGCTTGCGCCCAGCACCAACAAGAGCCCAACGGCCAACGCCACCAGCATTTCCACCAGGCTGAATCCGCGCACAAGACGGCTCATTGCAACGCGCCTTGTTCATCGACCATGCGACTGGTGAGAACGAACGTCTCCCTTGCTTCCGGGCCGCCTGCGCCCCTGCCCGCCTGCCAACTGATGGTGATAGTGACCTCAGGCCCGCTGGTCGATACCGCTCCTTTGGCATCTGCGCCGGCAAAACCCAGGATATTGGCCTCGAAATCATGCAGGTCCAGATCACGCACGCTGGCGGTCGGGACATTGGCCATCGAAGGTCCAGCTCGCGACCACGAATAATCGATCCCGGGATTGGAGCGAATTCGATCAAGCATGTCGTAGGCAATGAAACTGGCCTGGCTGGTCATCCTGGCGCTCTCGGTGTACTTGAGCGCATTGAGCTGGATGGCCGAAGCGCCCAACAAACCGACAGCCAGAATCAACACCGCCACCAACACCTCGATCAGGGTCATGCCGGTTTGGCGCCACTGGACGGCGCGAAGAAAAAACCTGTGTGTACGGATTAGCATCACCGTCGTCATCCATGTCGAGGGGCGGAAAACAGGCAAAACCTGTTGTGCGACCCAAGACTAGCGGCGGTTTTTAATCGGTGCCGCTTGCGGAACAAAGGGAAATACTTTGGACATAAAGGCCATCATCCAACCCTGGCATCCGCTGGCTATACCTGTCTCTACCCGCTGGATTACCAGCTGCGTCCACGGAGGGACGGCATATGACAGAACGAGGCTTCACCCTGATCGAGTTGCTATTGGGCCTGATGCTGAGCGGCCTGCTGGCGCATTTGGCGGCGCCCAGCTTCAAAGGATTGCTCGACGCACACCAGCAACACAGCGCAGCCGAATCACTGGCGCAGGGCCTGCGCTTCGCCCGCAGCGCAGCGCTCACACGCAATCGCGCGGTGATTGTTCATGCATTGGAGGACGATTGGAGCCTGGGCTGGCGAGTCATCGAGGATGTCAGCGGGCGCGGTCATATGGACGAAGACAACCCGATACTGTTGGAGCGACAGGACAGCGGGCGTGCAACGCTGGTCGGCAATGGGCCGGTCAAGAGCCAAGTGCGCTTCAGCGGATTGGGCGAGCCGGTATTTACGGGGGGAGGCTTCCGTGCCGGCACCGTGCACATATGCGACACGGGCCAGGCACAAAGCCTGCATCAGGTAGTGCTGGCCCCCAGCGGCCGCATCAGCCTGCGCAGTGATAAAACCGAGCAGGCGTTATGCCGGGACTGATCCAGCACCAGGGCTCAGAGCAACGAGCGAACCCGCAGTTCCTTGGGCATGGAGAACGTGATGTTCTCTTCGCGGCCGGCCAACTCATCAGCGCCGGTCGCGCCCCAAGCCTGCAACTGTTGGATCACGCCCCGCACCAGCACTTCCGGAGCCGAGGCTCCCGCCGTGATACCGATACGCTCAACGCCATCGAACCAGCTGCGCTGCATGTCTTCGGCACCGTCGATCAGGTAGGCCGGCGTGGCCATGCGTTCAGCCAGCTCGCGCAGACGATTGGAGTTGGAGCTGTTCGGGCTGCCGACCACCAAAACCACGTCGCATTCGTTGGCCAATTGCTTGACCGCATCCTGACGGTTTTGCGTGGCGTAGCAGATGTCATCCTTGCGCGGACCGCCAATGGCAGGGAAACGCGCGCGCAAAGCGTCGATAACGCGGCTGGTGTCGTCCATGGACAAGGTAGTCTGGGTCACGAAAGCCAACCGATCAGGATTGTGTACCTGCAAATCGGCGACGTCCTTTTCATCTTCCACCAGGTAGATGGCACCGCCGTTGCTGGCGTCATACTGGCCCATGGTGCCTTCAACTTCCGGGTGGCCGGCATGACCGATCAGGATGCATTCACGCCCGTCGCGACTGTAGCGTGCGACTTCGATATGCACCTTGGTGACCAATGGGCAGGTGGCATCGAATACTTTCAGGCCACGGCCGGCAGCTTCGGTACGCACGGCCTGGGAAACGCCGTGGGCGCTGAAAATGACGATAACGTCGTCCGGCACCTGGTCGAGCTCTTCAACAAAGATGGCACCGCGTGCGCGCAGGTCTTCGACCACGAACTTGTTGTGGACAACTTCATGGCGCACATAAATCGGCGGCCCGAAGACTTCCAGGGCGCGATTGACGATTTCGATCGCCCGGTCCACGCCGGCGCAGAAGCCACGGGGGTTGGCGAGTTTGATTTGCATGCTGTGCCTCGTGTCTTGCAGCCACTTGGGTTCAAGCTAGACGCTAACCCACCTGACAGTAGAGATCAAAGGTGGGAGCGGGCTTGCTCGCGAAAGCAGTGGGCCAGATAACACATGTGTTACTGATAGACCGCTTTCGCGAGCAAGCCCGCTCCCACATTTTTAACCGCGTCGTTGATCAGATCGCTTTAACGTCGATGATTTCAACATCAAAGGTCAAGGTTTTACCGGCCAACGGGTGATTGAAGTCGATGGTCACTTGCGCGTCATCGAAGGTTTTCACCACACCCGGCAGCTCGGTATTCGCCGCATCGTTGAAGATCACCAACAAGCCTTCCGAAAGGTCCATGTCCTGGAACTGCGAACGCGGGATGATCTGCACGTTTTGCGGGTTGGGCTGGCCAAAGGCATTTTCCGGCAGGATCTGCAGGTTGCGCTTGTCGCCAGCCTTGAAGCCGAACAGCGCGGCTTCGAAACCCGGCAGCAGGTTGCCATCACCGACTTTGAAAGTCGCGGGGGCCTTGTCGAACGTGCTGTCGACCGTGTCGCCATTTTCCAGGCGCAGTGCGAAATGCAAAGTGACTTCCGTGTTCTGGCCGATACGTTGTTCAGCCAATACCTGATCAGTCATTGACGGTCTCTCCGGTTTTCTTGCTTTTGAACATGTCCAACGCCAGCATGATCGCACCGACGGTGATGGCGCTGTCGGCAAAGTTGAACGCCGGGAAGTACCAGCGGTTCTGCCAATGCACCAGGATAAAGTCGATCACATGGCCCAAGGCAATGCGGTCGTAGAGGTTGCCCAGCGCGCCGCCCAACACAAGGGCCAGGGCGATAGCCAGCCAGGTGTCATCGCGGCCAAGACGCTTGAGCCAAACTACCAGCACCGCACTGACCACCACCGCGATCAGCGCGAACAGCCAGCGCTGCCAGCCACCGCTATCAGCCAAAAAGCTGAAAGCGGCGCCGGTGTTGTAGGCCAGGGTCCAGCTGAAGTAGTCCGGGATCACCACGATCTGCTGGAACATCTGCAGGGAGCCTTCGAAATGAGCCTTGCTGACCTGGTCGATGACCAGGACCAGCACACTCAGCACGAGCCAGCCCAGACGTCCGAAACGACTGGTGTTAGGCATAGTGGCGAACCTCACCAGCACCCGAGATGTTGTCGACGCAACGACCACAGATTTCCGGATGCTCAGGGTTCACACCGACGTCTTCACGGCAGTGCCAGCAACGGGCGCACTTGGCGAAGGCCGACTTGACCACTTTGAGCTTGAGGCCTGGCACTTCGGTGGCGACTGCATCCGCCGGGGCCTGGGCGAATGGCGCCAGGCTCGCGGTGGAGGTAATCAGCACGAAACGCAGTTCGTTGCTCAGCTTGGCCAGATCGGCAGTCAGGCCGTCTTCGGCAAACAGAGTGACTTCGGCTTGCAGGTTGCCACCGACGGCCTTGGCCGCGCGCTGAACTTCCAGCTCCTTGTTCACCGCAGCCTTGACGGCCATCACGCCTTCCCAGTACTCGCGGCCCAATTCGAAATCAGCCGGCAATTCGGTCAGACCTTCGTACCAGGTGTTGAGCATCACCGATTCGTTGCGCTCGCCTGGCAGGTACTCCCACAGCTCGTCGGCGGTGAAGGCCAGGATCGGCGCGATCCAGCGCACCAGCGCCTCACTGATGTGGTACAGCGCGGTCTGCGCCGAACGACGTGCCTTGCTGTTGGCACCGGTGGTGTACTGGCGATCCTTGATGATGTCGAGGTAGAAACCACCCAACTCCTGCACGCAGAAGTTGTGGATCTTCGAGTAAACGTTCCAGAAGCGATATTCGCCGTAATGCTCCTGCAACTCGCGCTGCAGCAACAGGGTACGGTCCACGGCCCAACGGTCCAGGGCGAGCATGTCCTCGGCCGGCAGGATGTCGGTGGCCGGGTTGAAACCGGTCAGGTTCGACAGCAGGAAGCGTGCGGTGTTACGGATACGGCGGTAGGCGTCGGCACTGCGCTGCAGGATCTGCTCGGATACAGCCATCTCGCCCGAATAGTCGGTCGAGGCCACCCACAGACGCATGATGTCGGCACCCAGGGTGTCGTTGACCTTTTGCGGCGCAATCACGTTGCCCAGCGACTTGGACATCTTGCGGCCGTTTTCATCCACCGTGAAACCGTGGGTCAACAGCTCGCGGTACGGAGCGTGGTTATCGATGGCGCAACCGGTCAGCAAGGAAGAGTGGAACCAGCCACGGTGCTGGTCCGAACCTTCCAGGTACAGGTCGGCACGAGGCCCGGTCTCGTGGCCCATCGGGTGCGAACCACGCAGCACGTGCCAGTGGGTGGTGCCCGAGTCGAACCACACGTCGAGGGTATCGCTGATCTTGTCGTACAACGGTGCTTCGTCGCCCAACAGCTCGGCGGCGTCAAGCTTGAACCAGGCTTCGATGCCTTCCTGTTCAACGCGTTGGGCCACGGCTTCCATCAGTTCAACGGTGCGTGGGTGCAGCTCGCCGCTTTCCTTGTTGAGGAAGAACGGGATCGGCACGCCCCAATTGCGCTGACGCGAGATGCACCAGTCCGGGCGGTTGGCGATCATCGAGTGCAGGCGCGCCTGGCCCCAGGCCGGGATGAAGCCGGTGTCTTCGATGGCCTTGAGCGAGCGCACGCGCAGGGTGTCGCCGCTGGCCGGCTCTTTGTCCATGCCGATGAACCACTGCGCGGTGGCGCGGTAGATCAGCGGGGTCTTGTGACGCCAGCAGTGCATGTAGCTGTGTTTGATGGTGTCGGATTTTATCAACGCACCGACTTCGCTCAGCTTCTCGATGATTGCGTGGTCAGCCTTGAAGATGAACTGGCCGCCAAAGAACTCCAGCGATGACACATACACGCCATTGCTTTGCACCGGGTTGATGATGTCATCGTTGGTCAGGCCGTATTTCTTGCAGATCACAAAGTCGTCAACGCCATAGGCGGGCGAGCAGTGGACCACGCCGGTACCCGAGCCCAGTTCGACGTAGTCAGCCAGGTAAACCGGCGACAGACGGTCATAGAACGGGTGGCGGAAATTGATCAACTCCAGCGCGGAACCGGTGGTGGTGGCAATCACCGAACCCTGCAGCTCGTAACGGGCCAGGCAGGCTTCAACCATTTCCTCGGCCAGCACCAGCAGGCGGTCACCAACGTCCACCAGGGCGTAGGTGAACTCCGGGTGTACGTTCAGCGCCTGGTTGGCGGGGATGGTCCACGGGGTGGTGGTCCAGATCACGATGGCCGCTGGCTTGCCCAGGCTCGCCAGGCCAAAGGCCTCGGCCAGCTTGGCGTCGTCCGCGATCGGGAAGGCTACGTCGATGGTCGAGGACTTCTTGTCTTCGTACTCGACCTCCGCCTCGGCCAGGGCCGAACCGCAGTCGAAACACCAGTTCACGGGCTTGAGCCCCTTGAACACGAAGCCACCCTTGACGATCTCGGCCAAGGCACGGATTTCACCGGCCTCGTTCTTGAAGTCCATGGTCTTGTAGGGGTTGGCCCAGTCACCCAATACACCCAGGCGGATGAATTCGGACTTCTGCCCTTCGATCTGCTCGGTGGCGTAGGCACGGCACAGTTCGCGAGTTTTATCCGCGCCCAGGTTCTTGCCGTGGGTCACTTCGACCTTGTGCTCGATCGGCAGGCCGTGGCAGTCCCAACCCGGGACATAAGGCGCATCGAAACCCGAAAGGGTCTTCGAGCGGATGATCATGTCCTTGAGAATTTTGTTCAGCGCATGACCGATGTGAATCGTGCCGTTGGCATAAGGAGGGCCGTCGTGCAGGACGAATTTCGGACGATCCTTGCCAATTTCGCGCAACTTTCCGTACAGGCCAATACTGTCCCAGCGCTGCAGGATCTGCGGTTCGCGCTGTGGCAGGCCGGCCTTCATTGGGAAGGCGGTGTCCGGAAGGTTTAGCGTGGCTTTATAGTCGGTCATTTAAGGCTCTTCGGTTAGCGATGGGCGCTAGGTGCGGCTAGTGCACGGGCGGCGGCGACATCCGCATTGATCGCCGTTTTCAACGCCTCAAGTGAGGCGAAACGCTGCTCTTCACGCAGCTTCTGGTGGAAAACCACCGTCAAACGCCGGTCATACAGATCACCGGCAAAATCCAAAAGGTGTACTTCCAGGTGGGCCTTGCCATCACCTGCAACCGTGGGCCTGACGCCTATATTGGCGACTCCCGGCCACGATTGGCCGTCGATGTCGACGCTCACCAGGTAAACCCCGGTCAGCGGCACACGGCGGCGTTTGAGTTGCACGTTGGCGGTTGGCGTGCCCAGTTGGCGCGCCAGCTTCTGGCCGTGCAATACCCGTCCGGCAATGCGGAACGGGCGACCGAGCAGGCGCTCGGCCAAGGCGAAGTCGGCAGCGGCCAGTGCATTACGCACCTGCGTGCTGCTGACGCGCAGCCCGTCCAGTTCGACGGTTTGCGCGGCTTCGACGGTAAAGCCCTGGTTGACGCCGGCCTGTTGCAGGAAATCGAAATCCCCGACACGGTCGCAACCGAAACGGAAGTCGTCGCCGACCTCCAAGTGTTGCACACCCAGGCCATCCACCAGGATACGGTCGACGAATTCGGCGGCGCTAAGGCTTTGCAAACGCTGATTGAAGGCCAGGCAGAGGACTCGGTCCACGCCCTCTTCAGCCAGCAGTTGCAGTTTGTCGCGCAAGCGGGCCAGGCGGGCCGGCGCCGTTTGCGGGGTGAAAAACTCCCGCGGCTGTGGCTCGAAAATCACCACACAGCTGGGCACACCCAACTCGACCGCTCGCTCACGCAGCCGGGCCAGGATAGCCTGGTGACCACGGTGAACACCGTCAAAGTTGCCAATAGTGGCGACGCAGCCCCGATGCTGGGGGCGCAGGTTGTGGAGACCTCGAACCAGCTGCATAACGCGCTTCTTGCTCATAAAGTGGTCGATTATAACCACACCCGGCCCCGGACGACAGGCAACAGCGCAGGCCAAGTGGGTTGATTCGATAAAACACCGGTTTTATTGAGGCAAAGTCCCTAGTTCAGGGACTTGCGATTGAAATCCCGCAGCCGGAAGCCCTGCAGCAGCAACATGCCGAAGTAAACCACAACGCCCGCGACCACCAGCAGGCCCAGGCGCAGGAAGCGTTCCAGCATATGCCCTTCATCCCAGGCGGGCATGAAGTGCATCAAACCCAAGAGCACCGCCGACATCGCGCCCACCGCAACCACCAGCTTGAGCGCAAACAGGCCCCAGCCCGGTTGCGGCTGGAACATCTGCTGCTTGCGCAGTTGATAGAACAGCAGGCCGGCATTGATACAGGCGCCGGCACTGATGGCCAGGGCCAGCCCGGCGTGCGCCAGCGGGCCGATGAATGCAAGGTTGAGCAATTGCGTGACAATCAGCGTAAAGATCGCGATTTTCACCGGCGTACGGATGTTTTGCTGAGCATAGAAGCCCGGCGCCAAAACTTTGATCACGATGATGCCGAGCAGACCCACCGAATAGGCAATCAATGCGCGCTGGGTCATGGAGGCGTCAAACGCGCTGAATTGGCCGTACTGGAACAACGCCACCGTCAGCGGTTCAGCCAGGATTCCCAGGGCCAGGGCACAGGGCAGCACCAGCACGAAGCACAGGCGCAGCCCCCAGTCGAGAATACGCGAGTACTCCTGGCGGTCCTTGCTGGCATAGGTGCGCGACAGGGTCGGTAGCAAAATCGTGCCCAGGGCCACACCGAGCACGCCGGACGGCAACTCCATCAGGCGATCGGCGTAGTACATCCACGACACCGAACCCGACACCAGCAACGAGGCGAAGGCAGTGTTGATGATCAGGGAAATCTGGCTGACCGATACCCCCAGGATTGCCGGCAACATGTTGCGCATCACGCGCCAGACACCGGTGTCCTTCAGGTTCAAGCGCGGCAGAACGAGCATGCCGATCTTTTTCAGGTGCGGCAGCTGGTACAACAACTGCGCCAGGCCACCGGCCAGCACCGCCCAGCCCAGGGCCATCACGGGTGGATCGAAGTAAGGCGTGAGGAATACTGCGAAGATAATCATGCTCACGTTGAGCAAGGTCGGCACGAACGCCGGCACCGAGAACCGGTTCCAGGTATTCAGGATGGCGCCGGCCAGGGATGACAGCGAGATCAGCAATATATAAGGAAAGGTCACCCGCAGCAGATCAGTGGTCAGCGCGAATTTTTCCGGCGTATTGGCAAAACCCGGCGCCGTGGCCCAGATCACCCAGGGTGCAGCGAGCATGCCGGCAATGGTGACCAACATCAAAACCAGCGTCAGCAGGCCCGAGACGTAGGCAATGAAGGTACGGGTTGCCTCCTCGCCCTGCTGGGTCTTGTATTCCGCCAGGATCGGCACGAAGGCCTGGGAAAATGCGCCCTCGGCGAAGATCCGGCGCAGCAGGTTGGGCAGTTTGAAGGCGATAAAGAAGGCGTCCGTGGCCATGCTGGCGCCGAAAATGCGCGCCAACAGAGTGTCACGCACAAACCCCAATACCCGGGAGATCATCGTGATAGAGCTGACCGCAGCCAACGATTTGAGCAGATTCATCGAAAGAGTTTGCGCCTATAGATAAACAGCAGGCGAACAAAGCGCCCACTTATGCGATACTGCGCGCCTGCAACAGCACAGAGCCAAAGCTCGCGAGTTTACAGGTCAAGCGCCGGAAATAAATCACCCGCCTCTTCAGATCGACCACTCAGCAGTTCGCATCAGCCGCCCTTGACAACCCAACAAGTCATCGGCATGATTCGCGGCCTATTTTGTTTGCTATTTCCTAAAAAGTCTTTCGAGGAGCTCGACGGTGGCCAACACACCTTCCGCCAAAAAACGTGCAAAACAGGCTGAGAAGCGTCGCAGCCACAACGCCAGCCTGCGTTCCATGGTTCGTACCTACATCAAGAATGTAGTTAAAGCCATCGACACCAAAGACGCTGCAAAAGCTCAAGCTGCTTACGTTCTGGCTGTGCCTGTTATCGACCGTATGGCCGATAAAGGCATCATCCACAAGAACAAAGCCGCTCGTCACAAGAGCCGCCTGAATGGCCACATCAAGGCTCTGAACGTCGCTGCTGCCTAAGTGGTAACAACTGCAACGCTGGTTTACCGGCGTAACAGTTAAGAAATGCCCCGTACCGAAAGGTCCGGGGCATTTTTGTTTGTGCCTGAAAATCATAGAAACCCGCCCACCATGAAATGCAGGCAAAAAAACGCCCCGAACCAGTCGGGGCGTTTTTGCTACCAGCCGATCAATGCATCAATCAGTGGTGATGACCGCCTTCACCGTGCACGTGACCGTGAGCCACTTCTTCCTGGGAGGCGTCGCGGATGGCAACGATCTTCACTTTGAAGTTCAGGCGCTGGCCAGCCAGAGGGTGGTTACCGTCGACAGTCACGTCATCGCCATCCAGATCGCGGATGGTGACGATCTGCATTTGGCCGTCC
The DNA here is from genome assembly GCF_022836895.1 of Pseudomonas palleroniana. Classification (NCBI taxonomy): domain Bacteria; kingdom Pseudomonadati; phylum Pseudomonadota; class Gammaproteobacteria; order Pseudomonadales; family Pseudomonadaceae; genus Pseudomonas; species Pseudomonas palleroniana. Next base: position 5,811,115 of record NZ_CP092411.1, read on the forward strand.
GGTGCGGAAGCGTGGAACTGCATGCCCACCTCCAGCTCGTCGACACCTTCGAACATGCTGCGGCTCAGGGTGCTGACCAGTTCGGCGGAGTATTCGCCGTAGGCATCTTCAGGTTCAACGGCAACGGTCAGCTCATCGCCGACGCTCTTGCCTTCCAGGGCCTTCTCCAGGCCCGGGATGATGTTGCCTGCGCCTTGCAGGTAGACCAGCGGCGCGCCGCCGGCTGAGCTGTCGATGACCTCACCAGCGTCGTTGGTCAGGGTATAGTCGATGGAGACAGCCTTGTTAGCGGCGATCGTCATGGGGGCGAGACCTTTTGCATAAGAATGAAGAACGGACAAGTCTAAACAAGGATTTGCCCGAAAGCGAACAGAACCCGGACCAACGGGACCGACCAACGGTATCCCTCATCATCGGGTTCCACCAGGATGACGATCAGCATTGGGTCGCCGAGCTCTCCTGCGGCCACACCCAGCACCTGCGGCACCAGCCACCCTGGCAGTCCCGAGGCTGGGTACTCGATACCACGCAACGCCTTGAAAAAATAGGCCAACCCTTTGCCTGCGGCTGGTGTGCGCAAGGGTCGAATAACGATAATCTTGATGCCTGATTCCCGGCAGGTGCTCAACCATAGAGCACCACCGAAGCCATGCACCTCCAGAGAATTCGCATGCAGACTTTTTTTATCGCGCCCACCGATTTTGGTGTGGGTCTGACCTCCATCAGCCTCGGGCTGGTGCGTACCCTTGAGCGAGCCGGATTGAAAGTCGGCTTCTTCAAACCGATTGCCCAGCCGCACCCTGGCGACACAGGCCCCGAGCGCTCCACCGAACTGGTGGCGCGCACCCACGGCCTGAAACCACCCCAACCCCTGGGCCTGGCCCACGTTGAGCGCATGCTTGGCGACGGCCAGCTCGATGAGCTGCTCGAGGAAATCATCACCCTGTATCAGCAAGCCGCCGTGGGCAAGGACGTGTTGATCGTCGAAGGCATGGTGCCGACCCGCAGCGCGAGCTACGCGGCGCGAGTCAACCTGCACCTGGCCAAAAGCCTCGATGCCGAGGTGATCCTCGTGTCCGCCCCGGAGAACGAAGTACTCACCGAGCTTTCCGGCCGGGTCGAATTGCAGGCGCAACTGTTCGGCGGCCCGAAAGATCCGAAGGTACTGGGCGTGATCCTCAACAAAGTGCGCACCGACGAAAGCATGGAAGCCTTCTCGGCGCGCCTGAAAGAACATTCGCCGTTACTGCGCAGTGGGGATTTCCGCCTGCTCGGCTGCATCCCCTACCAGCCCGAGCTCAACGCTCCGCGCACCCGCGACGTCGCCGACCTGATGGGCGCGCAGATCCTCAACGCCGGCGACTATGAAAGCCGGCGCATGACCAAAATCATCATCTGCGCGCGCACCATGCGCAACACTGTGGAACTGCTCAAGCCTGGCGTGCTGGTGGTGACGCCAGGTGATCGCGACGACATCATCCTCGCCGTCAGCCTCGCGGCGATCAACGGCGTGCCCCTGGCCGGGCTGCTGCTGACCAGCGACACCCTGCCCGACCCGCGCATCATGGATTTGTGCCGTGGCGCGCTCCAGGCCGGGCTGCCGGTGCTGTCGGTAAGCACCGGTTCCTACGACACGGCGAACCTGCTCAACAGCCTCAACAAGGAAATCCCGATCGACGATCGCGAGCGCGCCGAGATCATCACCGATTTCGTCGCCAGCCACCTGGATGCACGCTGGCTGCACCAACGTTGCGGTACGCCACGGGAAATGCGCCTGTCGCCGGCGGTGTTCCGTTATCAGCTGATCCAACGCGCCCAGACCGCCAACAAGCGCATCGTGTTGCCCGAGGGCAGCGAACCGCTGACCGTACAAGCAGCCGCCATCTGCCAGGCCCGCGGCATAGCGCGCTGTGTGCTGCTGGCCAAGCCTTCGGATGTGGAGGCCGTCGCCCGCGCCCAGGGTATCGAATTGCCCGAGGGCCTGGAGATTCTCGACCCGGACCTGATTCGCCAGCGCTACGTCGAACCCATGGTTGCGCTACGCAAGAGCAAGAGCCTCAACGCGCCGATGGCCGAGCAGCAACTGGAAGACAACGTGGTGATCGCCACCATGATGCTCGCGCTGGATGAAGTGGACGGCCTGGTGTCCGGCGTCATTCATTCCACCGCCAATACCATCCGCCCGGCCCTGCAGCTGATTAAGACCGCGCCGGGCTGCACGCTGGTGTCGTCGGTATTCTTCATGCTGTTCCCCGAACAGGTGCTGGTGTACGGCGACTGCGTCATGAACCCGCACCCGAGCGCGGCCGAACTGGCCGAGATCGCGCTGCAAAGCGCCGACTCGGCCGCCGCGTTCGGCATCACCCCGCGCGTGGCGATGATCAGCTACTCCAGCGGTGATTCAGCCAGCGGCGAGGAGGTGGAAAAAGTCCGCGAGGCCACCCTGCTCGCCCACGAACAGCAAAGCTCGCTGCTGATCGATGGCCCGTTGCAGTACGACGCCGCCGCCAACGAAACCGTCGCTCGGCAGCTGGCGCCCAATAGCCAGGTCGCCGGTAAAGCCACCGTCTTCGTGTTCCCGGACCTGAACACCGGCAACACCACGCACAAGGCCGTGCAGCGCAGCGCCGACTGTGTGAGCCTGGGGCCGATGCTCCAGGGCTTGCGCAAACCGGTGAACGACCTGCCACGCGGCGCTCAAGTCGACGACATCGTGTACACCATCGCACTGACTGCGATCCAAGCCGCCAACCGCCCCATGGATATTTAAATGCTGGATTTTCTACCTGCCGCCGTGCGCGGGGTCATTGCTTCGCTGCTGCTGGCGTTGAACACGATCCTGCTGTGTTCGTTCCTGTTTATCGTGGCCCTGTTCAAGGCGCTGCCGTTTGCCAAGCGCTTCAGTGAGTGGCTGATGAACCACACCCATGAAGCCTGGGTCACCAACAACAAAGGCTGGATGAACCTGGTGCAGCGTACACGCTGGCACCTGTCCGGCCTTGAGGGCCTGGACTACCAACACTCCTACCTGGTGACCAGCAACCACCAGAGCTGGGTCGACATCATGGTGTTGCAATACGTGCTCAACCGGCGGATTCGCCCGTTGAAATTTTTCCTCAAGCAGGAGCTGATCTGGGTACCGGTGATTGGCCTGGCGTGGTGGGCGTTGGGCTTCCCGTTCATGAAGCGCTACACCAAGGCTTACCTGGAAAAGCACCCGGAGAAGAAAGGCAAAGACCTGGAAACCACCCGCAAGACTTGCGCGAAGTTTCGTGACAACCCTGTGGGCATCTTCAACTTTGCCGAAGGCACACGGTTTACCCCTGGCAAGCACGCGCAGCAGAATTCACCCTTTCGCTACCTGCTCAAGCCTAAAGCCGGTGGGATTGCGTTTGTGCTGGATGCGATGGGCGAGCAGTTGAAGTCGTTGGTCAATGTGACCATCCACTACCCGGCCGGCCGCCCGGGGTACTGGGATTTGCTGTGCGGGAATGTGCAGGACGTTGTTGTGCAGTTTGAAGAGGTGCAAATCCCGGCCGCATTCATCGGCAGGAATTATGAGCAGGATGAGGAGTATCGAACCGCATTCCAGGGCTGGATCAACCAACTCTGGAAGGACAAGGATGCGCTGCTGGACAAGCTGCACACAGAGCACCCAGGCAAAAGGTAATCAAACCTGTGGCAGGGGGCTTGCTCCCGATAGCTGTGGATCAGCCACAAATGGTAATGGCTGATGTACCGCTATCGGGAGCAAGCCCCCTCCCACATTTTTAGATCGCGCCGCGCTGACGCAACAGCTCCAGCACTTGCTTGACGCTCTCTTCCAGCGACAGGGCCTGGGTGTCGATCACCAGATCGGCGTTCAACGGCACGTCATACGGGAAGGATTCGCCAGGGATATTATCCCCACCGGCAGCGTACAAACCTTGCGGATCACGCTCGGCGCACACCAGCGGCGACGCTTGCACATAGACGGTCAGCAGGCGGTCGGCGCCGATCAGCGCCTTGGCCTGTTCACGGCCTTCGGCATCCGGCGCAACGAACGCGGCCAGGGTCAGCAGGCCGGCCTCGTTGAACTGGCGCGCCACGTGGGCGGCACGCCGCCAATTTTCAGTGCGACCGGCACGGTCCTGCGGCAGCCCTTTGTTCAGGTCGTGACGCAGGTTCTGGCCATCCAGCACGAACACTGCACGCCCCATGTCGAACAGCTTGCGCTCAACCGCGTAGGCCAAGGTGCTTTTGCCGGCGCCCGACAGGCCGCTGAACAACACGGTGGCCGGCTGTTGGCCGAAGCGCAACGCACGCTCTTCGGTGGACACATGCGCCAATTTGCCGTGCTGCGCCGCACCACCATGCCCCACCGGCGGCGCGATGATCATGCCGGCAGCCACGGTGCCATTGGTCAAACGGTCGATGACGATAAACGCACCCGTGGTGCGGTTGCTGTCGTAGCCGTCCAGGGCAATGGCGGCGTCGAGGCTGACCTTGACCCGGCCAATCTCATTGAGTTGCAGCGAACTCGCCGGGCCTTCGGCCAGGGTGTTCACGTCCACGCGGTGCACGATGCTGGTGATGGAACCCGGCACATAGCTGGTGGCGCGCTTGATGTCGTATTTCTTGCCCGGCAGCATCGGCTCTTCAGCCATCCAGACCAGCATGGCGTCGAAGGCGTCGGTCACTTGCGGCACGTTGTCGGCATGTACCAGCAGGTCGCCACGGGAGATGTCGATCTCGTCTTCCATGGTCAGGGTCACGGCCTGGCCCGGGCCTGCGTGCTCCAGCTCGCCTTCGAAGGTGACGATGGATTTGACGCGGCTGCTCTTGCCCGAAGGCAGCACCACCACTTCGTCGCCCTTATGCACGATGCCGCTGGCCAGGGTGCCGGCAAAACCACGGAAGTTCAGGTTCGGACGGTTGACGTACTGCACCGGGAAACGTAAATCGGTGTAGTTGCGGTCGTTGGCGATCTCGACGGTTTCGAGGATCTCCATCAGCGACTGGCCGGTGTACCAGGGCGAGCGCTCGCTCTTGTTCACCACGTTGTCGCCCTTGAGCGCAGACATCGGCACAAATGCCAGGGTGCTCGGCTTGAAGGCGATACCCTCGGCGAACTTCAGGTAATCGGCCTTGATCTGCTCGAATACACTTTGGTCAAAGCCATTGATGTCCATCTTGTTGACGGCCACCACGATGTGTTTGATCCCCAGCAACGAGGCGATAAAGCTGTGGCGACGGGTCTGGGTCTGCACGCCGTAGCGCGCATCGATCAGAATGATCGCCAGGTCACAGGTGGATGCACCGGTGGCCATGTTGCGGGTGTACTGCTCATGGCCGGGAGTGTCGGCGATGATGAATTTGCGCTTGGCGGTGGAGAAATAGCGGTAGGCAACATCGATGGTGATGCCCTGCTCACGCTCAGCCTGCAAGCCGTCGACCAGCAAGGCCAGGTCGATGTCGTCACCGGTGGTGCCGACTTTCTTCGAATCGCGAGTGATGGCTTCCAGGTGATCTTCGTAGATCATCTTGGAGTCGTGCAGCAGGCGCCCGATCAGGGTGCTCTTGCCGTCGTCGACGTTGCCGCAGGTCAGGAAGCGCAACATTTCCTTGCGCTCGTGCTGGCCCAGGTAGGCGAGGATGTCCTCGCTGATCAAATCAGATTGATGCGACATGACAGCCCCTTAGAAATAACCTTGACGTTTTTTGTCTTCCATCGAGCCGGCACCATCGTGGTCGATGACACGGCCCTGGCGCTCGGAAGTTCGCGTCAGGAGCATTTCCTGAATGATGTCCGTCAGCGTCTCGGCTTCGGACTCCACCGCGCCCGTCAACGGGTAGCAGCCAAGGGTACGGAAACGTACTTTCTTTTTGACGATTCGCGCTTTTTCTTCGTCGGAGAGGTGCTCAAGGATGCGGTCATCGTCGATCATGATCAACGTGCCGTTCTTCTCGATCACATCGCGTTCGGCGGCGAAATACAGCGGCACGATCGGGATGCCTTCCAGGTAGATGTACTGCCAGATGTCCAGTTCGGTCCAGTTGGACAGCGGGAACACACGGATCGACTCGCCCTTGTTGACGTTGCCGTTGTAGACGTTCCACAGCTCGGGGCGCTGGTTCTTCGGGTCCCAGCGGTGTTTGCTGTCGCGGAACGAGTACACGCGCTCTTTGGCGCGGGATTTCTCTTCATCGCGACGGGCACCGCCAAAGGCTGCGTCGAAACCATGCTTGTCCAGGGCCTGCTTGAGGCCCTCGGTCTTCATGATGTCGGTGTGCTTGGCGCTACCGTGGGTGAATGGGTTGATGCCCTGCGCCACGCCATCCGGGTTGACGTGGGTGATAAGTTCCAGGCCAAGCTCTTGGACCATTTGGTCGCGGAACTTGTACATCTCCTGGAATTTCCAGCGGGTGTCGACGTGCATCACCGGGAACGGCAGCTTGCCCGGAAAGAACGCCTTGCGCGCCAGATGCAGCATCACGGCGGAGTCTTTACCGATCGAGTAGAGCATCACCGGGTTGTCGAACTCGGCGGCGACCTCGCGGATGATGTGGATGCTTTCCGCCTCCAGCTGTTTCAGATGCGTCAGTTTGTCGACCATGGTTACTCACGGAAAAACGATCTTATGGACGGCCAGCGGGCCGTGTTCGAGCCAGGCATGCTAGCACAGCACCTTCTTCTATTCAGGGCGCCAACTAGATCGAAACGGTATATGAATATACCCCCAGGTTTGGCATGTGGGAGGGGGCTTGCTCCCGATAGCGGCGGCTCAGCCACCCTTCTCAGACTGACACACTGCCAGCACCGGCAAGCCCCCCGTCGCATGACTCAAATCGGGTTCGGGCAGTCAATGAACAAATGTTCCAGGGCGAACCGCCGCGCCAGGTAATCACCCAACGCCTGCACCCCGTAGCGCTCGGTGGCGTGATGGCCGGCGGCGATGAAGCTGATGTTGTTTTCCCGCGCACTGTGGAAGGTCTGCTCGGACGCTTCGCCACTCAGGTACAGGTCGACACCCGCAGCAATCGCCTGGTCGATATAGCCCTGGCCACCGCCGGTACACCAGCCGACACGGCGGATCATTTCACTGCCTTCGATCAGCAGCGGCTCGCGACCCATGGCGTCCTGCACACGGCGCGCGAAATCACGGGGCGACAAGGGCTCGACGAGGGAACCGACCAGACCGACGACCTTGGGGTTGCTCGGGTCCAGCGGGCCTTCGACGGTGATGTCGAGTTGGCGGGCAAGCTGCACGTTGTTGCCCACATCCGGGTGCAGGTCCAGCGGCAGATGGTAGGCGAGCAAGCTGATGTCGTGTTTGAGCAGGGTTTTCAGGCGGCGCTGCTTCATGCCGGTGATGCACGGGTTCTCACCCTTCCAGAAATACCCGTGATGCACCAGCACCAAGTCAGCCTCGGCTTCGACGGCAGCATCCAACAGGGCTTGGCTTGCGGTCACGCCACTGACGATGCGCCGCACTTGCGGGCGACCCTCCACCTGCAGGCCATTGGGGCAGTAATCGGCAATTTTTGCGCTGGCAAGGTAGCGGTCCGCTTCCTCGACGAGGGTGGTAAGGGGGACGGCCATATAAAGACTCCTAAATATCCCGTTCCGAGGCGCTCGCAGCCTCGTATAATGCGCGACATTATGGGCGCTCTCCCGCCCCCTGCAACCTGTCAGGACTTACTTGATGCTCAAGGCACTGCGTTTTTTTGGATGGCCATTGTTGGCTGGCGTGCTGATCGCGATGCTGATTATTCAGCGTTATCCCCAGTGGGTGGGCTTGCCCAGCCTTGATGTCAACCTGCAGCAGGCGCCGCAAACCAGTTCGGTGGTGCAAGGCCCGGTGACTTATGCGGACGCTGTCGTCATCGCCGCGCCTGCCGTGGTCAACCTGTACACCACCAAGGTCATCAACAAGCCGGCGCATCCGTTGTTTGAAGACCCGCAGTTCCGCCGTTACTTCGGTGACAACGACCCCAAGCAGCGCCGCATGGAGTCGAGCCTGGGTTCCGGGGTGATCATGAGCCCCGAAGGCTACATCCTTACCAATAACCACGTGACCAGCGGCGCCGACCAGATCGTCGTGGCCCTGCGCGATGGCCGTGAAACCCTGGCCCGCGTGGTCGGCAGCGACCCGGAAACCGACCTCGCGGTGCTGAAGATCGATTTGAAGAGCCTGCCCTCGATCACCATCGGCCGCTCGGAAGGGCTGCGCGTGGGTGATGTGGCATTGGCCATCGGCAACCCGTTCGGCGTTGGCCAGACGGTAACCATGGGCATCATCAGCGCTACCGGGCGTAACCAGTTGGGGCTCAACAGCTACGAAGACTTCATCCAGACCGACGCGGCGATCAACCCGGGCAACTCCGGCGGCGCGCTGGTGGATGCCAATGGCAACCTGACCGGCATCAACACCGCGATTTTCTCCAAGTCCGGCGGCTCCCAAGGCATCGGTTTTGCGATCCCGGTAAAACTGGCGATGGAAGTGATGAAGTCGATCATCGAACACGGCCAGGTGATTCGCGGCTGGCTGGGGATCGAAGTCCAGCCGTTGACCAAGGAACTGGCCGAATCCTTTGGCCTGACCGGTCGCCCCGGCATTGTCGTGGCGGGGATCTTCCGCGACGGCCCGGCCCAGAAAGCCGGCCTGCAATTGGGCGATGTGATCCTGAGTATCGATGGCGAGCCGGCCGGTGATGGCCGCAAGTCGATGAACCAGGTGGCACGGATCAAACCGACCGAGAAGGTGACGATCCAGGTCATGCGCAACGGTAAAGAGATCAACCTGTCGGCGGAAATTGGCCTGCGCCCGCCGCCCGCGCCGATGAAGGAAGAGGGATAAGTCACATCGCAGGTGCCCGTTCGCGGGCACCTGTAAACGGATGTTTCAAAGCAATTCATTCTCATTAGACATGTTATATTGTTTCAATATTGCTATTGGAACGCTCTACCATGTCGTCTCGAAAGTTTGTGCCCTTGGCCGGCCTGGCCTTGGGTTTGCTGCTGGACCCCGCCTACGCCGAAGACAATACCGTTGAATTGGATGCCATCAGCGTCACCACCGACGCCTATGAATCCGCCACAGGTCCGGTTGAAGGTTATCGCGCCACGCGCTCCGCCAGCGCGACCAAAACTGACACCGCGATTCGCGACATCCCCCAATCGATCAGCGTGATTCCTGCCACGGTGCTCAAGGACCTGGGCAGCCACAGCGTTGAACGCGCCCTGGAATATGCAGGCGGCGTGTCCAAGCAAAACAACTTCGGCGGCCTGACGCTCTACGAATACAGCGTGCGAGGCTTCACCACCTCCGAGTTCTACCAGGACGGTTTTAGCGCCAACCGCGGCTACCCGAGTACACCGGACACGGCCAATATCGAGCGCATTGAAGTGCTCAAGGGCCCTGCTGCCAGCCTGTATGGGCGTGGGGACCCGGGCGGCACCGTCAACATCGTCACCAAGAAACCCCAACCGGATGCCTTCACCACCCTGCAAACCAGCGCCGGCAGTTGGGACCGCTACCGTACCGCCATAGACGTCAATACGCCGCTGGACAGCGAAGGCAACGCACTGTCGCGGGTCAACCTGGCGGTGGAGGACAACCACAGTTTCCGCGATCATGTGGATGCAAAGCGGGTGTTTGTCGCACCGTCCTTCAGCTTTCAACTGACGCCAGACACCCACCTGCTGGTAGAAAGTGAATTCGTACGCCACAGCTCGACATTCGATCGCGGCATCGTCGCCAACACCGGCATGTCCCGCTCCACATTCCTGGGCGAACCCAACGACGGCAATATCCGCAACCACAACAATCGGATCCAGGCCGCTATCGAACACACCCTCGACGACACCTGGCAATTGCGCCTGGCCAGCCATTACAAACAAGGCAGCCTGTGGGGCGATGCCTCGGAAAGCCGAGCACTGAACGCCGACGGCCACACCGTCAACCGCCGCTACCGGGAGCGCTCCACCGGGTGGCACGACAGCATCACCCAACTGGAACTGCGCGGCCGGTTCGATATCGGCAGTTGGCAACACGAACTGCTGATCGGCACCGAGTACGAGGACTATCGCAAGAAGGAACGTGTCACCGCGATTGCCGGCAGCCCTTACGCCATAGACGTCTTCCACCCCGTGTATGGCCAGCCCAAACCCAACGGCACGCGCTCCGGCACAGACTTCTATGAACAGGTCAAAAGCCAGGCGCTGAACCTGCAGGATCAGATCGTCTTCACTGAACGCCTGCGCGGCATGCTTGGCGCGCGCTTGGAGCATGTGGAACAAAGCACCGAGGACTTCACGCGTAATCACGCCAAGAGCCGGCAAACCCATGACGCCCTGACCCAGCGCGCCGGCCTGCTGTACCAACTCACACCGCAAGTCGGCCTGTTTGCCAACGCTTCTACGTCGTTCAAACCCAACAATGGCCTGGATGCCGGCGGCAAATCCTTCAAGCCGGAAGAAGGCGTGGGCTATGAAGTGGGTATCAAGAGCGAGCTGTTCGACGACCGCCTCAGCACCACCCTGGCCGCTTTCCATATCGACAAGGAAAACGTCCTGGCCCTGGACCCGGCCACCGACACCCAGCGCGCCATGGGCAAGGCCCGCAGCCGAGGTTTTGACCTGCAAGCCAGCGGGCAAGTGAGCGACGCCGTACGAGTCATCGGTGCCTTCGCCTACATCGATGCCGAAGTCACCCAGGGTGACAAAGCCATTCCAACCGGCAGCCGCATTCTCGGCGTGGCCAAGCGCAGCGCCAGCCTGCTGGGTGTGTACGAATTCCAGGATGGCGCGCTGCGCGGTTCGGACCTGGGCGCGGCATTCACCTATGTCGGTGACCGCTCCGGGGAAGCGGGCAGCCACTTCGAATTGCCGGCCTATCACACCGTCGACCTGCTGGCCCATTACAAGGCCAGCGAGCAGGTGACCGTGGGCCTGAACCTCAACAACCTGTTCGATGAAAAATACTACGAGCGCTCCTACAGCACCTACTGGGTCACACCCGGCGAGCCGCGCAACCTGACCCTGAGCTTGACCCTCAACTTGTAAAAGGACCCCATCATGCACCCACTCAAACCCCTCGCCCTGGTTGGCCTGCTGTTCGCCACTCAGGTATCGGCACACGGCCTGTGGACCGAAGAACGTCGCGGCAACATCGAAGTGATCTACGGCCATGGCGCCGAGGACAACGCTTTCAAGGCCCAGAAAATCAGCGGCGCCTGGGCCTACGACGCCAGCGGCAAAATGATCCCGGTGACTGTGCAGCGCCTTGACGATCACGCACGCCTCAAGCCGCTCAAGGCACCGGCAGTATTGGCAGTGGCGCTGGATAACGGCATGTGGTCGCAAACGGCGGATAAACAGTGGATCAACAAAGGGCGTACCCAGGTGCCTGGAGCCATTGAGTCGACGCAGACCTTCAAGTACAGCCTGGCGATCTACACACCTGGCGCCAAGCTGCCCAAGCTGGACGCGCTCAAGTTGCTGATCCTGCCGGAAGCCGACCCGCTGACTGTCGGCCCGGGTCGATCATTGCCCGTGCGAGTGCTGCTCGACGGCAAGCCGGTGGCCGGGGTCAAGCTGGTGGGCGATTATCGCAACGCACCGAACACCTTGAGCACCGAAACCGATAAGGACGGACGTGCCCAGGTGCTGGTGCGCAATGAGGGCTTGAACGTGATCGCCGCGCAGGTGGTCGTGCCGCTCAAGGACAACCCCGACGTGGCGACACGTGGGTTATTCACTTCGCTGACGTTCCTCGGCGAACCTCACCACGAGTGAGGGTGTTCAGAGGTCCAACGGCGCTCTTTCGCACAACGTGTTGAGCGCCACTGCCCATTGCGGGTCGTCATTGAGGCACGGCACCAACACCAACTCCTCGCCCCCCGCTTCGCGGAATTGTTCCAACCCGCGATCGCCGATCTCTTCCAGCGTCTCGATGCAATCAGCAACAAACGCCGGGCACATCACCAGCAGCTTTTTAACCCCCTGCTGAGCCAGGGTCTCAAGGCGCGCCTCGGTGTAGGGTTCGATCCACTTCGCCCGGCCCAGCCGCGATTGAAAAGCCACCGACCACTTGTCTTCGGGCAGCCCCATGCGCGCGGCAAACTCCCGCGCCACACTGAAGCACTGGCCACGGTAACAAGTCGCCCGCACTTCGGGTGACGCGTTGGCACAGCAGTCCGTAGCACCATCAAAGGCATGGCTTGGGTTGAGCTTCTTCAGGTGCCGCTCCGGCAGGCCGTGAAAACTGAACAGCAGGTGATCGTAGTCCTGCTGCAGGTGCGGCCTGGCACTGGCGACCAAGGCATCGAGGTATTCGGGCTGGTCGTAGAAGGGCTGCAGGATGGCAAGGCGCACGTCGAGCTTTTTGTCCCGCGCCACACGCCGCGCCTCTTCCACCACGGTGGTTACGGTGCTGTCGGCAAACTGCGGATACAGCGGCGCCAGGGTGACGTTGCGGATACCTTGGCTGGCCATTCGGGTCAGCACGCTTTCAATCGAGGGCTCGCCATACCGCATGGCCAGCTCGACCGGGCCTTGGGTCCATTGCGCAGTCATCTGCTGCTGCAGGCGACGGCTGAGCACCACCAGCGGGGAGCCTTCTTCCCACCAGATCGAGGCATAGGCGTGGGCCGATTGCTCGGGCCGCTTGATCAGGATCAGCGATACCAGCAAACGCCGCACCGGCCACGGCAGGTCGATCACGTAGGGGTCCATCAGGAACTGATTGAGGTAGCTGCGCACATCGGCCACCGAAGTGGACGCCGGTGAGCCCAGGTTGACCAGTAACAACGCGTGATCCGTCATGCAACATCCTATCTCTAGAGGCGGCTGGAAATATCTTCCAGGGCCGCGTGCAAATCAGTGAACTGAAAAGTGAAACCGGCGGCCAGCAGCCGTTCGGGGACGGCTTTCTGCCCGCCCAGCAACAACCCGGACAACTCGCCCAGAGCAACCTTCAACGCCAAGGCCGGCATCGGCATGAATGCGGGGCGGTGCAGCACCTGGCCCAGCGTCTTGGCAAACTCGCGGTTACGCACCGGGTGAGGGGCGCAGGCATTATAAGGACCACCGGCGTCAGGCTTGTGCAGAAGAAAATCAATCAGGGCGATTTGATCTTTGATATGGACCCACGGCATCCACTGCCGACCATCGCCGATCGGCCCGCCCAACGCCAGCTTGAACGGCAGTAGCAGCCGCGACAAAAAGCCGCCCTCGGCTGCCAGCACCAGGCCGGTGCGCACCAGCACCACGCGCAGGCCCAATGCTTCGGCGCGCAGTGCCGTTTCTTCCCAGGCGATACACAGTTGGCTGGGAAAATCATCCTGCACCGGACCGCTCGCCTCGCTCAGCTCGCGCTCGCCGCCATTGCCATACCAGCCCACCGCAGAACCGGAAATCAACACGGCCGGTTTCTGCTCGAGGCTTTCCATCCATGCCACCAGGGTTTCGGTGAGGCTGATACGGCTGCTCCACAGCAGCGTCTTGCGCTTCTTCGTCCATGGGCGATCGGCAATCGGCGCGCCGGCCAGGTTAACGACAGCGTCCACCGCGCCGATAACCTCTTGCAGGCTGCCGACACCCAGCACCTGCTCGCCACAGAGTCGGGCGACCTGCTCCGGGTCACGACTCCACACGGTCAGGCGATGGCCTTGAGCGAGCCAATAGCGGCAGAGTTGGCGACCGATCAAACCAGTACCGCCGGTCAGCAAAATATGCATAAGACGCTCCTCATGTAACGTTTGCCGCCCGCCACTGGTCTATTTTATAAGCAGGGTTCATTTGTTATCGGGCGTAGCCGTGGCCTAGAACCGCAGGGTTCCAAGCCTCTGCTTTAACCATAGGTCACGTTGTAAGAACAGTTACGCCAAAACTTATACCAAAAAACAATATTGTACAGCTATTAGTGTCGGCGTAGGCTGTACCCAACGGTAAACGAGGCCTTCCATGACTGTTCCCATCGCGATCATCGGCACCGGCATCGCCGGTCTCTCCGCCGCCCGAGCGTTACAAGACGCGGGGCACACCGTACAACTCTTCGATAAAAGCCGTGGCAGTGGCGGGCGCATGTCCAGCAAGCGCAGCGATGCCGGCTCACTGGACATGGGCGCGCAATACTTCACCGCCCGCGACCGACGTTTCGTCAACGAAGTACAGCGCTGGCAGAGCAATGGCTGGGCCGAACAATGGAAACCGCAGCTGTACAACTTCAAGTCCGGCCAGCTCAGCCCCTCCCCCGATGAACAGAGCCGCTGGGTGGGTACGCCGCGCATGAGCGCCATCACCCGCGCCTTGCTCGACGACCTGCCGGTCGAGTTTGGTTGCCGCATCACCGAAGTGTTTCAAGGCGAACACCATTGGAACCTGCTGGACGCCGACGGCGGCAATCACGGCCCGTTCAGCCACGTGGTGATCGCCACGCCGGCCCCTCAAGCAACGGCTCTGCTGGCCGCCGCGCCCAAGCTGGCGAGTGCCGCCGCCGGGGTAAAAATGGACCCGACCTGGGCCATCGCCCTCGCGTTCGACCAGCCTCTGGATACCCCCATGGAAGGCTGCTTCGTCCAAGACAGCCCTCTCGACTGGCTGGCACGCAATCGCAGCAAGCCGGGACGCGACAGCGCGCTCGACACCTGGGTGCTGCACGCCACCAGCACCTGGAGCAAAGCTCATCTGGACCTCTCCAAGGAAGCTGTGATCGAGCACTTGCACGGCGCCTTCGCTGAACTGCTGCACTGTGCCATGCCCGCGCCGTCGTTCAGCGTGGCGCACCGCTGGTTGTACGCCCGGCCGTCCAGCAGCCATGAGTTCGGCGTACTGGCCGACGCTGACCTGGGCCTGTACGTATGCGGCGACTGGTGCCTGTCGGGTCGAGTGGAAGGGGCTTGGCTCAGTGGCCAGGAAGCAGCGCGACGGCTGATCGAACATATGGCGTAGTTCACGCTTAAAAAATTGTACAAAACATTTGATTTGTACAATATTAAACCTATGATGAATGTAGTTGTACGAGCCTCCAAGGCTTGTACAGGAATTTCACAGAGGTTTGGTCATGTCCCGCACTGCAAAACCGAAGATCGCCATCAGTGCCTGCCTGCTCGGCGAGAACGTGCGCTTCAATGGCGGACACAAACAATCCCTGTTGTGCAGCCAGACCCTCGCCGACTATTTCGACTTTGTGCCGCTCTGCCCCGAAGTGGCGATCGGCATGGGCATCCCCCGCGAACCGATTCGCCTGGTAGGCGACCCGGCACAGCCGCAAGCCGTCGGTACGGTACGCCGCGAACTGAATGTCACCCAGCCGCTGGATGATTATGGCCAGCAAATGGCTGAGCAACATACCGACCTGTGCGGCTACATCTTCATGCAGAAATCGCCGTCGTGCGGCCTGGAGCGGGTCAAGGTCTACCGCGACAACGGCACGCCCGTCGATGGCGGCGGCCGGGGCATTTATGCCAACGCGTTTTGCGCACGTCACCCCAACCTGCCGGTGGAGGAAGACGGCCGCCTGAATGACCCGGTGCTACGAGAAAACTTCCTGACCCGCGTCTTCGTCTATGCCAGTTGGCAACAGCTATTGGTTGACGGCCTCACCCGCCATCGCCTGCTGGCTTTCCATTCGCGCTACAAATACTTGCTGATGGCCCATAGCCCGGCGCATTACAAAAGCCTCGGCCACCTCCTGGGCAGCATGACCAAGGACATCGACTTGGAAGACCTGGCTGCCGGCTATTTCAGCGAGTTGATGACCGGCCTGAAAAAATGCGCCACCCGTGGCACCCACACCAACGTGCTGCAGCACATCAGCGGCTACCTCAAACAGGCCATCAGCGCCGAGGATAAGCAAGAAATGCAAACGGTCATCGGCCAATACCGCCACGGCATCGTGCCGCTGGTGGTGCCGCTGACCTTGCTCAAGCATCACTTTCGCCAACATCCGGACCGCTATATCGCGCAGCAGGCGTACCTGCAACCGCACCCGGAAAACCTCAGCCTGCGAAACGCGATCTGACTCATATGAAAGCTGCCCTGCTAGACGAACCCGGAGAGGACATCGCGCAAGCCCTGCAAAATGGTTGGCTGCCGATCCGTGAAGTGGCGCGCCAGACCGGTGTCAACCCGGTCACCCTGCGCGCCTGGGAACGCCGTTATGGCCTGATCGTGCCGCAGCGTACGCCCAAGGGCCACCGGCTGTTCAGCGCCGAGCATGTCCAACGTATCCACACCATTCTGACCTGGCTCAATCGCGGCGTGCCGGTCAGCCAGGTGAAATCCCTGATCGACTCAGCCCAATCTCCGCCTGACGCCGTCGAAAACGAATGGCACGCCCTGCGCCAGACACTGGTGCAGGCCATCAGCGAGCTGGCCGAGCGCCGGGTCGACGATGCGTTCAACCAGGCCATGGCGTTGTACCCGCCACGGACCTTGTGCGAGCAATTAATGCTGCCGCTGCTCAATGAACTGGAGCAAAAGTGGCAGGGCCAACTCGGCGCACAAATGGAGCGGGTGTTTTTCCTGTCATGGCTGCGCAGCAAGTTCGGCGCGCGCATCTATCACAACAATCGTCAACTGCATGGCGCCCCGTTGCTGCTGATCAACCATTCCGACTTGCCCGTGGAGCCGCACCTGTGGCTGTGCGCCTGGCTGGCCAGCAGCGCCGACTGCCCGGTGGAAGTCTTCGACTGGCCACTGCCGGCCGGCGAACTGGCGCTGGCCGTGGCTCACCTGAAACCCCGCGCCGTGGTGCTGTATTCGAGCAAATCGCTTCAGTTGGCGGCGCTGCCCAAACACTT
The DNA here is from genome assembly GCF_022836895.1 of Pseudomonas palleroniana. Lineage (NCBI taxonomy): Bacteria > Pseudomonadati > Pseudomonadota > Gammaproteobacteria > Pseudomonadales > Pseudomonadaceae > Pseudomonas > Pseudomonas palleroniana. The sequence goes on from NZ_CP092411.1 coordinate 5,827,903, forward strand.
GAGCGGCGTTGCTTGCCCTCTATTGATTGCCGGCCCCACGGTATGCATCCACCAGGCAGAACTGGTCGCGTTGAGCCGTGATACCCCGCAATTGTTCGTGGCCGAAGACCCGTTGTCGGCTCATCAGCTATTGATCCAGCGTGGAATTGTCTAAATGCATTTGATCTGGCTGCGCACCGACCTGCGCCTACACGACAACACCGCCCTGGCTGCCGCATGCCGGCGAGGCCCGACCGCGGCCATCTACGTGATCACGCCCGAACAATGGCTGGCTCACGATGATGCACCGTGCAAAGTCGACTTCTGGTTGCGCAACCTGCAGCACTTGAGCCAGGCGCTGGGCACGCTGAATATTCCTTTGCTGATTCGCACAGCTGCGACTTGGGAAGAGGTACCGGGCGTGCTGAGCGCACTGTGTCGGGAGCTGTCGGTCGCGTCGGTGCATGTCAACGAGGAATACGGCATCCACGAAAGCCGCCGCGATGCCGCAGTGGCCAAGGCCCTGGAAGCCGACGGCGTGACGTTCCACAGCTACCTCGACCAACTGTTTTTCCAGCCAGGCAGTGTACTGACCAAGACCGGCACCTACTTTCAGGTATTCAGCCAGTTCCGCAAAGTCTGCTATACCCGCCTGCACAGCGCCTTGCCGCCGATCGTGCCCACACCAGAAGCCCAGGCGCCACTCAAGCTCGACAGTGATGCAGTGCCGACCACCGTTGAAGGCTTCGAAACGCCCAGTGAAAGCTTGCGTGCCCTGTGGCCTGCGGGTGAGGACGAGGCCCGCCGCCGTCTCGATGCTTTCGCCGATCAACAGATCAGCTACTACAAGGACGAACGCGACTACCCGGCCAAACCCGGCACCAGCCAGCTATCGGCGTACCTTGCCGCCGGCGTGGTGTCGCCGCGCCAATGCCTGCATGCCGCGCTGCAAACCAACCAGGGTGAATTCGAAAGCGGCGACATCGGCGCTATCACCTGGATCAACGAGCTGCTCTGGCGCGAGTTCTACAAACATATCCTCGTCGGCTACCCAAGGGTGTCGCGCCATCGCGCCTTCCGCCCCGAAACCGAAGCCGTGGCCTGGCGCCACGCGCCCAAGGAACTGGCCGCCTGGCAGCAAGCACGCACCGGCCTGCCGATCATCGACGCCGCCATGCGCCAATTGCTGGAAACCGGCTGGATGCACAACCGCCTGCGCATGGTCGTGGCGATGTTCCTGACCAAGAACCTGTTGATCGACTGGCGTGAGGGCGAGCGCTTTTTCATGCGTCACCTGATCGACGGCGACCTGGCCGCCAATAACGGTGGCTGGCAGTGGAGCGCCTCCACCGGTACCGACTCGGCGCCGTACTTCCGGATTTTCAGCCCATTGAGCCAATCGGAAAAATTCGACGGCGAGGGTGTGTTCATCAAGCGCTGGCTGCCGGAACTGGCCGCGCTGAATAAAAAACAAGTGCACAACCCGGAGTCCGTCGGCGGCCTGTTCGGCGTGGCCGATTACCCGCGCCCGATGGTCGACCTGAAATACTCCCGCGAGCGCGCACTGGCCGCGTTCCGCAGCCTGCCGCAACGCCAGGAGGCCGCTGAACATGAGTGATTTCCTGCAACGGTTCGCCGAGGCCTTCGCCGCGTTGGACAAGCACAACCTGCACCGGCTCGACAGCCTGTACAGCCCGGACATTGTGTTCGCCGACCCGCTGCACGAAGTCCACGGGCTCCCCGCAATGCACCGTTACTTCACCCAGCTGTACAGCCATGTCAACCAGTTGCGCTTTGACTTCCAGGGGTTTGACCAAGTGGCGGAAGGCGAAGGCTACCTGCGCTGGAACATGAGTTTTCGCCACCCACGCCTGAACCACGGTGAGGAGGTGAACGTACAAGGCTGCTCACACCTGCTGTGGCACGAAAAGGTCTACCGCCATCGCGACTATTTTGATGCAGGCGCACTGCTCTATGAACACTTGCCGCTATTCGGCCGATTGATCCGTTGGCTGAAGAGGAGACTGGGATGAGCCCTACACCGCCCCGCCGTTATTGGCTGACCGGCGCCAGCAGTGGCATCGGTGCCGCGCTCGCCGTGGAATTGCTCAACAGCGGTGCCCACGTGGCACTGAGCGCGCGCACCAAAGGCCCGCTGGAAGCACTCGCCCAACGTTATTCGGGGCAGGTGCTGGTAGTGGCCGGCGACCTGACCAACAGCCAGACCGTACGCGAGATCGGCGAGCGGATCGAGGCGGCCTGGGGTTCGCTGGACACGGTGATCCTCAACGCCGGCACCTGTGAATATGTCGATGCCAAACAGTTCGACTCATCGATCATCGAGTACGTGATACGCACCAACCTGCTGGCCAGCAGTTACTGCATCGAGGCCGCCTTGCCGCTCTTGCGCAAAGGCCAGAGTCCGCATCTGGTGGGGGTAGCCAGCGCGGTGACGTACCTGCCGATGCCCCGCGCCGAGGCCTATGGTGCGTCCAAGGCCGGGCTGCGCTACTTGTTCGAAGCGCTGCGCATCAGCCTGTCGCCGGAGAATATCGACGTGACGGTGATCAGCCCGGGCTTTGTCGACACGCCACTGACCGAACGCAATGATTTCCCGATGCCCTTGAGTTGGTCCGCCGACAAAGCGGCGAAGCATATCTTCGGTCAGCTTGCCAAACGGCCTTTGGAAATCGCCTTTCCCGCGCTGTTCATCGCCACGTTGTGGCCGTTGTCGAAACTGCCCAACCGTGCGCAACTGATCATCGGCAAACGCATGCTGCGCAGCCCGCCACCGCAGAAGGACGACCTGTGAAGATCGCCATTATCGGCAGCGGCATCGCCGGGCTGACCAGCGCCTACCTGCTCAACCGTCGCCACGACATTACCCTGTTCGAGGCCGGCGACCGTATTGGCGGACATACCCACACCGCCAGCGTGACGGTCGAGGGCAAGCACTATGCGGTGGACACCGGTTTCATCGTGTTCAACAACTGGACCTACCCCCACTTCATTCGCCTGCTGGAGCAGCTTGGGGTGAAATTCAAACCCACTGAGATGAGCTTCTCGGTGTGCGATCAGAACACCGGTTTCGAGTACAACGGCAATAACCTCAACAGTCTCTTCGCCCAGCGCCGCAACATCCTGTCGCCAGGATTCTGGGGCATGCTGCGCGACATCCTGCGCTTCAACCATCAGGCGCCGCTGGACCTGCAACAGCAGCGCATCAGCGCCGAGATGACCCTGGGGGCTTATCTGGAAGCGGGCGGTTATGGCCAAAGGTTCATCCGGCACTACATTGTGCCGATGGGCGCGGCGATCTGGTCGATGTCCCTGGCGGATATGCTGGGGTTTCCCTTGCAGTTCTTTGTGCGTTTCTTCAAGAACCACGGTTTGCTGTCGGTAAACAAACGGCCGCAGTGGTGCGTGATCGAAGGTGGCTCCAGCCGTTACATAGAACCGTTGACCCAAGGCTTTCGCGAGCGGATCCGCCTCAATTGCCCTGTGCATAAGGTCGAGCGCACGCCTGAGGGCGTGGTTATCCACAGCCCTGCCGGCAGCGAGGCCTTTGACCGGGTAGTGTTGGCCTGCCACAGCGATCAAGCCCTGGCGTTGCTCGCCGACCCGAGCCAGGCCGAACAGGAGATCCTTGGCGCCCTGCCCTACGCCAACAACGATGTGGTGCTGCACACCGATACGCGCCTGTTGCCTGAGCGCAAGCTGGCCTGGGCCAGTTGGAACTACCGGCTGGCCGGCGATGCGCAGACGCAGGCGGCCGTGACCTATGACATGAACATCCTGCAAGGCATCGACAGCGAGACGACCTTCTGCGTCAGCCTCAACCAGACGCCGATGATCAACCCACTGAAGATCCTCGGGCGCTACACCTATGCCCATCCGCAATACAGCCTGGCGGCAGTGGCTGCACAAGCGCGCTGGGAAGAGTTGCACGGCGCGCGCCACACCTTTTATTGCGGCGCCTACTGGGCCAACGGTTTTCACGAAGACGGCGTGGTCAGTGCCCTGCGCGTGGCGCAAGCCTTTGGAGAAAGCCTGTGAACAGCGCCTTGTACAGCGGCTGGATCGCCCATCGCCGGTTTGCGCCCAAAGGCCATGCCTTTCGCTACCGCATCGGCCTGCTGTACCTGGATTTGAACGAAGAACACCAAGTACTCGGGCTGTCCCCCTTGGCCGGCGCCGGTCGGCTGGCCCCCTTCGGTTTTCGTCAGCAGGATTACCTGCGTGAGTTCACTCGCCATGGCATGAGTTTGAGCGACGCCGTGCGCCAGCAAGTCGGCCAGGCGCTGGGGCGCGCACCCCAAGGCGCTATCTGCCTGCTGACCCAGGCCCGCAGTTGGGGCCTGGCGTTCAACCCGGTGAGCTTCTTCTATTGCTACGAGGCCGATGGATCACTGGCCGCCATCCTGTGTGAAGTGACCAACACCCCGTGGCGCGAACGCTACCACTACGTACTGCCGGCCCAGCCCCTCGATGCCGGTGAGCACCAGCACTTCGCCGTAGCCAAGGCGTTTCATGTGTCGCCGTTTTTGCCCCGAGACCTGGAATATCGCATGAGTTTCAGCCCTCCCGGCGCCAGGCTGGGCGTGCATATGGCTGATTGGCAGGGCGCGCAAAAGGTCTTCGACGCCACCTTGAGCCTGCAACGCCAAGCACTGGATCGCGCCAGCCTGCATCGCTACCTGTGGCGCTTTCCCTGGATGACCGCCAAGACCTGCCTGGCGATTTACTGGCAGGCGCTGCGCCTGCTGCTCAAACGCACACCGATTTTTTCCCATCAGGCCGCCGATGGCGCCTCTCGCACTGCAGTCGGGTATACCAAGGATCACCGCCATGAAATCCCCTAGCTTATCGGTCAAGCCCCACCGCATGAACGTCAACGGCATGACCGGCGCCCTGCTGCGCAAAGGCGTGCTGCGTCAACTCAGCCAACTGCGCCACGGTCAACTGGTGGTGATCGAGGACGGCGAACGGCAGGTATTCGGCGCACGGGAAGCGCATTTGCTTGGGGAAATCCACATCCTCGATCCGGCGGTGTGGGGCCTGGTGGCGGCCAACGGCTCTATCGGTGCCGGTGAGGCGTTCATTCATGGTTACTGGAGCAGCCCGGACCTGACCGCCGTGGTGCGAGTGATGGTCAGCAACCTGGAGGTGCTCGACGCCATGGAGGGCGGCCTGGCGCGCCTGGCCCGCCCGTTCACCCAGGCCTTGCACTGGCTCAACCGCAATACCCGCAAAGGCTCGCAGAAGAATATCGCGGCCCATTACGACCTGGGCAATGACCTGTTCGAAGCATTCCTCGACCCGACCATGATGTATTCGGCAGCCCAATTCCTCACGCCCGATGACACCCTGGAACAGGCGCAACTGAACAAGCTTGCACGCATTTGCCAGAAACTGGCACTCAAGCCCACCGACCACTTGCTGGAAATCGGCACCGGCTGGGGCAGCATGGCGCTGTACGCGGCGCAGCACTACGGTTGCAAGGTCACCACCACGACGTTGTCCAAAGAGCAGTTCGCCTACACCGAGAAACGCATTGAGGCGCTGGGATTGCAGGGCCAGGTCACCCTGTTGCTGCAGGATTACCGCGACCTGAGCGGCCAGTACGACAAGCTGGTGTCCATCGAAATGATTGAAGCCGTCGGCCATCGTTTCCTGCCCACCTACTTCAAGCAATGCGCCCACCTGCTCAAGCCGCAGGGCCTGATGTTGCTGCAAGCCATCACCATTCGCGAGCAACGCTTCGAACAGGCCAAGCGCAGCGTCGACTTTATCCAACGCTACATTTTCCCCGGTGGCGCCCTGCCGTGCGTGCAAAACATGCTGCAGATCGTCTGCCGCGACACCGACATGAACCTGCTGCACATGGAAGACTTCGGCCTGCATTACGCGCGCACCCTGCGCCTGTGGCATGAGAACCTGCGCCGCGCTCACGGCCGGCTCTCCGAGCTGGGCTACGATGAGTACTTCCTGCGCTTGTGGGAGTTCTACTTGTGCTACTGCGAAGGAGGCTTCATGGAACGAACCATTGGCACCGCGCAGTTACTGCTGGCCAAACCGGCGGCGATCACCCCGCCCTTGCTCGGGCGTTTCAGTGCTTAAACCCTTGGCAAACGCCGTGCTATTCCAGTGCGGCTGGTTTGCTTGCGTGCTCGGCGGTGACAGTCACTGGTTACTGGTGGGAGGCATGGTGCTGGCCATCCACTTGTTATGGACCAGTTCATGGTCCCAGGAAGGCCAGGTGATCCTTGCCGTGGCCTTGCTGGGCATCGTGATCGATACCTTCTTGCGTACGTTCGGGGTGTTTCACTTCAGCTTTCCAGGGCCACTGATTCCGTTTTGGCTGATGCTGCTGTGGGCGTTGCTGGCAACCACCCTGCGGCATTGCCTGGCCTGGAGCGCTCAGCCGTGGTGGCGGGCGAGCCTGTTGGGGGCGATCGGCGGGCCGTTGTCTTATTACGCCGGCAGCCAATTGGCGGGCGTGCGTTTCGGTTACGGCACGACACTCACCCTCATCGGCCTGGCGCTGCTGTGGGCGGCGCTGTTCCCACTGCTGCACTGGATCGCACGGCAACTGGAGCAGTGACGTCTGTCAGAGCATTCATACGCACATCATGCGCTTGCCTTACACTGCGCACCTATGACCCACATCCCCCATACCCAGATCACCGAACCCGCCGTCACCTGTTCGACATGCGCAGCCTGCTGTTGCCAGCTGGAAGTCATGCTGATCACCGATACCGGTGTGCCGGAGCGCTATATCGATACCGATGAATGGGGCGGCGAAGTCATGCTGCGCCTTGACGACGGCTGGTGTGCGGCGCTGGATCGGGACACGATGATGTGCACCATTTACGACAGGCGACCGCTGATTTGCCGGGAGTTCGAGATGGGAGCGCCGGAATGCCTGACCGAGCGTGAAGGGATTGCGACCGCGTATCGCTGATGTTGAGATGAGCGCAGAGCAGAATGCGGGAAGGGCTTGCGGTCGATTGCGTGGTGTCAGTTGCAGATGCATTGACTGAACCCGCGCTATCGGGGGCAAGCCCTGATGCCAGTCAGTTAAGGCTTAACGCGGTCATTGTGGGAGGGGGCTTGCTCCCGATGGACTGCGTAGCAGGCCCATTTTTGAGGCCGCTGCGCGGCCTATCGGGAGCAAGCCCCCTCCCACAGGTTATCCATCGTCCGCTCTATCGCTTAACTGACAGGCATTAGGGCAAGCCCCCTCCCACAGGGGTTTGGCAGTGTTCTGAAGAATTACAACGGCAGGGTGTAGTGCAGCGAGTAGCTTTCCACCCCGTCGTTGTTGCTGCTGATGCCAGCGTTGGAATAGTGCGTGGCACGGATACCCACTTCATGCCCACCCGCAAAGCGCAGGCCAAAGCCCAACCGGTCTTCGAACTGGAAGGACTGGCCGATGTTATTGTCCTCGACCCGCGTGCGCGAGAACAGCGCCACACCGACCCCAGCCTCGATGTAGGGTTTGACCGACTCTCCGGCAAACTCATACACAAACACTGGTGAGAACGACACGCTGCTTACACTGGCGCGCTTGTCACCGTCCCAATAGGTATAGGCGCCACTCCAGTAACCGGTCAGCCGGCCGGTATCGCTCTGCCACCAGCTTTTATCCCAGTCGGAAGTCAGACCCAGGCGATAGGTCATCGTCGAATCACTCGTGCCCCCCACCCCGAATTCCAGGCCGGCGGCCTGGGCCGAAACAGAGTGTCCCACCACAGCGGCCACAATCGTAGCCAAAGCGAACAAACGCTTCATAAGAAACAGTCCTTTAAGAACGGAGTTAGAGTGATATGTAAGGGCTAACTCGGTATAGAAGCCTGCGTAGTGTCAGAAGTTCAGCTTCTAACCGAGGTTTTTTCACGAATTTTTCACGAGCCAAAACTACTCACAACGCCAGGATATTTCCATAGTGTCGGTAAGATATTTCTTAAATGATCGACATCACCACTGGTCCAGAACTGCGCATGTTCAGGCTTATCAGTGCCTATCAGGTCGCGCTCGCCCAATAATCGCTTGAGCTGACGTGCCACGGCGGCGCCGGTGTCGATCAGAATGATGCTCGGCGGGAGCATCTGCTCCAGCAACGGCTTGAGGAATGGGTAGTGGGTGCAGCCCAGAATAATGGTGTCGCAGCCGGCGTTGAGCAGCGGTTCGACATAACCCTGCAACATAGTGCGCAGCGCAGGGCTGACGAGGTCGCCGGTTTCAATCAACTCCACCAGCCCCGGGCAAGGCTGGGTAATCACCCGCACGTCGGTGGCGAAGCGGTCGAGCAAGGCGGCGAACTTGGCACTTTGCAAGGTACCGGTAGTGGCAAGCACACCGACGACGCCGCTGCGCGTAGCGGCAGCCGCTGGCTTGACCGCGGGCTCCATTCCCACCAGAGGCCAGTCGGGGTAGTCCTGGCGCAAGTCAGCGACCGCGGCGACAGTCGCGGTGTTGCAGGCGATCACAAACGCCTTGGCGCCGCGCTTGCGGAAAAACTCGGCGACTGTGCGGGAGCGCTCGAGAATGAACGCCGGACTTTTCTCGCCGTAGGGGATATGCCCACAGTCCGCGACATACAGCAGCGACTCATGGGGCAACAACCGTTGAATTTCATCCAGCACCGTCAAGCCGCCGACGCCGGAGTCGAACACACCGATAGGCGCGCCCTTATCCACGCTGAGTCCCGCACACGCTGCAGCCCGGGTCGCGCTTGACCCGCAGTTCGCGAAACCGTGTGGTCAAGGCATCGACCAGCAACAAGCGGCCCACCAACGGCTCACCAAAACCGGCGAGCAGCTTCAACGCCTCCAGCGCTTGCAGGCTACCGACCAGCCCCACCAGAGGCCCGACGACGCCGGCCTCGCTGCAAGTCAGTTCGGTATCGCTGCCGTGCCCATATAAACAGTGGTAGCACGGGCTGTCGGCGCGACGCGGATCGAACACCGACAATTGCCCCTCAAGCCGAATCGCCGCGCCGCTGATCAATGGCTTGGCAGCGGCGACGCAGGCTGCGTTAACGGCCTCACGGGTAGAGAAGTTGTCGCTGCAATCGAGCACCACATCCACATTCGCCACCGCCGCCGCCAGCGAATCGGCATCCAGCGCCACACGGTGGGCAAGCAAGGTGATATCAGGGTTGATGGCCGTCAGGCGGCGCATGGCTGAATCGACCTTGGTCTGCCCAACGCTGTCGGTGTCGTGGATGATCTGGCGTTGCAGGTTGGTCAGGTCGACCGTGTCGAAGTCCGCCAGGTGCAATTGGCCCACGCCCGCAGCAGCCAGGTACAACGCGACCGGCGCGCCCAGCCCGCCGAGGCCGATGATCAGCGCCCGGCCGTTTTTCAGGCGCAACTGACCTTCGATGTCGACATGCTGCAACAGAATCTGTCGGCTGTAGCGCAAAAGCTCCTGGTCGGTCAGCATGGCCGGCGCCCCAGGGTGATGCGTTCGTGCTCGCCAAGGTCGATGCGGCTGTGCACCTGTTCGAACCCCTGGCTCAGCAACAGGTCACGCACGGCGGCCGCCTGATCGTAACCATGCTCGAGCAACAGCCAACCACCGGCATTCAGGTGAGCAGGCGCCGCTTGGCTGATCAACCGCAAATCATCCAGGCCATCGTGGCCCGCCACCAGTGCGCTGGCCGGCTCAAAACGCACATCGCCGGCGACCAGATGCGGATCGTTGTCGGCGATATACGGCGGGTTGCTGATGATCAGATCAAAGCGCTCGCCTTGCAGGGCGCTGAACCAATGGCTGTTCAACACCCTGGCGTTCTTCAGGTGCAGGCGCTGGCGATTGCGCTCGGCCAGGGCCACGGCTTCCAATACCCGGTCGACAGCGGTGACTTGCCAGGCCGGCCGCTCGCTGGCCAGGGCCAGGGCAATGGCGCCGCTGCCGGTGCCCAGGTCGAGGACCTTGGCGGGCGATGCGGGCAACAGTTCCAGGGCGGCTTCCACCAGCAGTTCGGTTTCGGGACGCGGGATCAGCGTGTGGGGCGCGACCTCCAGGTCCAGCTTCCAGAAGCCCTGCTGGCCGAGGATATACGCTACCGGCTCGCCGCTGCGGCGGCGCTGCAGGTAACCGGCGAAGGTCAGCGCGTCTTCACTGCTGACGATTTTCTCCGGCCAGGTGTGCAGGTAACTGCGCGATTTGCCCAGGGCAGCCGCCAGCAAGAGTTCCACATCCAGGCGCGCAGTGGGCGAGTCGGGCAGGTCGGCGGCGCGCAGCAGGCTGGCGATGATGGTCATTTATTCACCGATCGCCGCTAATTGATCAGCCTGGTACTCAGCGAGCAACGGCTCGATCACCGCTTCAACGCCGCCGGCAAGAATTTCGTCGAGGGAATAAAGGGTCAGGTTGACGCGGTGGTCGGTGACCCGGCCCTGGGCAAAGTTGTAGGTACGAATGCGTTCGGAACGGTCACCCGACCCGACCAGCAATTTACGCTCGCTGGCAATCGCGTTGGCGGCAGCGCTGGTCTGCTGGTCGTTGAGTTTGGCCGACAGCCAGGACATGGCTCGCGCACGGTTCTTGTGCTGGGAACGCTCTTCCTGGCACTCCACCACGATCCCCGACGGCAAGTGGGTGATCCGGATCGCCGAGTCGGTCTTGTTCACATGCTGGCCGCCGGCACCCGACGAACGGTAGGTGTCAATGCGCAAGTCCGCCGGGTTGATCTCGATGGCTTCCTGCTCGTCCGGCTCGGGCAACACCGCCACGGTACACGCCGAGGTGTGGATGCGGCCCTGGGACTCAGTCGCAGGAACCCGCTGTACACGGTGCGCGCCGGACTCGAACTTGAGCTTGCCGTAGACGTTGTCGCCTTCAACCCGGGCGATGACTTCTTTATAGCCACCGTGTTCGCCCTCGTTCTCGGACAGGATCTCCACGCGCCAGCCACGACGTTCGGCATAACGCGAGTACATGCGAAACAGGTCGCCGGAGAAGATCGCCGCCTCGTCACCACCGGTGCCGGCGCGAATTTCGAGAAACACGTTGCGGCCATCGTTCGGATCTTTGGGCAGCAACATGCGTTGCAGGTCGCCTTCCAGCTCGGCCAGCTTTTCCTTGGCCTCGCGGACTTCTTCCACGGCCATTTCACGCATGTCCGGGTCGCTGTCCTTGAGCAGCGCCTGGGCGCCTTCGAGGTCGGCCTGCACCTTCAGCAAGTTCTTATAGGTGGCGACCACCGGCTCGACTTCGGCGTATTCCTTGGAATAGGCGCGGAATTTGGTCTGATCGGAGATGACCTCACCATCGCCGAGCAAGGCGGTCAGTTCTTCGAAACGGTCCTGGAGCACATCCAGTTTATTGAGCAGTGACGCTTTCATTGCGGTTTTTTATCCGAAGAGCTATCTGACGCGCCCTCACCGAGGGCAAAGAGTTCCTGGGCCATGGCCAGCGCATCAAGGCGGCCTTCGGCGGTAAGCTTTTTCAACTGCACACTGGGTGCATGCAGCAACTTGTTGGTCAGGCCACGGGCCAGTTGCATCAACACCTCTTCGGCACTGCTGCCGTTGGCCAGCAACCGCTGGGCCTTGGCCAACTCCTCGTCGCGCAGGCGTTCGCTCTGCTGACGATACGCCTTGAGTACATCCACCGCTGCCAGTTCACGCAGGCGCACCATGAAATCTTCGGCGCCGACGCTGACCATTTCCTCTGCGGCCTGGGCAGCGCCCTGGCGGCTCTTGAGGTTTTCGGCGACCACTTCATGCAAGTCGTCGACGCTATAGAGGTAAACGTCGTCCAACTCGCCGACTTCGGGTTCGATATCGCGGGGAACAGCGATATCGACCATGAAGATCGGCTTGTGCTTGCGCAGTTTCAGTGCGCTTTCCACCGCGCCCTTGCCCAGGATCGGCAACTGGCTGGCGGTTGAGCTGATCACGATATCGCTGCGCACCAGTTCGGCCGGAATGTCCGAGAGCAGAACGGCGTGCGCACCGAACTGCTCGGCCAGGATGCTCGCGCGCTCAAGCGTACGGTTGGCCACCACGATACGTTTCACGCCCAGGTCGTGCAGGTGCCGGGCGACGAGCGTGATGGTCTCACCGGCGCCGATCAGCAGCGCCTGGCTGCGCTGCAGGTCACTGAAAATCTGCTTGGCCAGGCTGACGGCGGCAAACGCCACGGATACCGGGTTTTCGCCGATGGCCGTGTCGGTGCGCACTTGCTTGGCCGAATTGAACGTGGCCTGGAACAGGCGGCCCAGCAGCGGCCCCACGGTGCCGGCCTCGCGGGCCACGGCATAGGCGGACTTCATCTGGCCGAGGATTTGCGGTTCGCCCAACACCAGCGAGTCGAGCCCTGCGGCGACGCGCATCATGTGACGAACTGCCGCATCTTCTTCGTGCACATAGGCGCTGGCGCGCAGGTCGTCGAGGCTTAAATGGTGGTAATCGGCCAGCCAGCGCAGTACCCCATCCGCTGAAAGATGCTCCTGCTCTATATAAAGCTCGCTGCGATTGCAGGTCGAAAGGATTGCAGCTTCGCGGCTGTCGGTGAGCCGGCAGAGCTGCTGCAAGGCCTCAACCAACTGCTCTGGCGTAAACGCCACGCGCTCGCGCACGTCTACGGTAGCAGTCTTGTGGTTAATACCGAGTGCGAGGAAGGCCATTCAATATCGCTGATGATGTCGGGAAGCCGACAATTGTCCTACTTCGAATGATTCAGAACAACCACCGTAGGCTATTGTCCTAATGCCTTGTGTCTATAAAGGCATCCACTGAGACTCGGTTATGTTTGGCCGAAGGCTTGTGTCATGATGATCCGACCGCAGGTTAGTCGTCCTCTTCCTATATGAATAGATCCTCCGCGTTGCTCCTTGCTTTTGTCTTCCTCAGCGGCTGCCAGGCCATGGCACCCGTATCGCCGGACGGTACGCCACCGGTGGAAGACAGCACTCCCGCCCCTGAAAAACCCAAGGTTTACTCCTCGTTCAGTGAAGAGACGGTCTACAGCCTGCTGACGGCGGAACTGGCCGGCCAGCGAAATCGTTTCGATATTGCGCTGGATAACTATGTGACCCAAGCGATCAATACCCAGGACCCCGGCATTTCCGAGCGGGCGTTTCGCATCGCCGAATACCTGGGCGCCGACCAGGCTGCGCTGGACAGCTCGCTGATCTGGGCAAAAAACGCCCCGGACGACCTGGAAGCCCAGCGGGCCGCGGCGGTTCAACTGGCACGCGCCGGGCGCTATGACGACTCCATGGTTTATATGGAGAAAGTCCTACAAGGCAAGGGTGACACCCATTTCGACTTCCTCGCGCTGTCGGCCGCCGATACCGACCAGGACACGCGCAATGGCCTGATGAAGGGTTTCGACCGCCTGCTGCAAAAGCATCCGAAGAACAGCCAGCTGATTTTCGGCAAGGCGTTGCTGTTGCAACAGGATGACGAAGCCGACGCAGCCTTGAAACTGCTGGAACAGAACCCGCCGGAAGAGGGCGAGATCGCTCCGATCCTGCTGCGCGCACGCCTGCTGCAGAACCTCAATCGCGGCAAGGAAGCGATTCCACTGCTGGAAAAAAGCATCAAGAAATACCCGGACGACAAGCGCCTGCGCCTGACCTACGCGCGAATGCTGGTCGAGCAGGACCGCATGGAGGACGCCAAAGTCCAGTTCGCCAACCTGGTCCAGCAGTACCCGGACGATGACGAGCTGCGCTATTCCCTGGCGCTGGTGTGCCTGGAAGCCAAGGCCTGGGACGAAGCCAAGGGTTATCTGGAGGAGCTGATTGCGCGGGAAAGCCACGTCGATTCGGCGCACCTGAACCTTGGCCGTATTGCTGAAGAGCGCAATGATCCCCAGGCCGCCCTGCTGGAGTACGCCCAGGTCGGCCCAGGTAACGACTACCTGCCCGCCCAGTTGCGCCAGGCCGATATCCTGATGAGCAACGGCCGTACCGATGAAGCGGAAAAACGCCTGGCTGCGGCCCGCGATGCCGAACCGGACTACGCAATCCAGCTGTACTTGATCCAGGCCGAAACCTTGTCCGCCAACAAGCAGGGCGAGCGCGCCTGGAAATTGCTGCAACAAGCCTTGCTGCAATACCCCGATGATCTGAACCTGCTGTATACCCGCGCCATGCAGGCGGAAAAACGCAATGACCTGGCACAGATGGAAAAAGACCTGCGCCTGATCATCAAGCGCGACCCCGAGAACGCCATGGCACTTAACGCCTTGGGTTACACCTTGTCTGATCGCACCACGCGCTACGACGAAGCCAAGGCGCTGATCGAGCAAGCGCACAAGATCAACCCGGAAGACCCGGCCGTACTCGACAGCCTGGGCTGGGTGAATTACCGCCTGGGTAACCTGGACGAAGCGGAACGCCTGCTGCGCCAGGCACTGGAACGCTTCCCCGACCAGGAAGTCGCCGCCCACCTGGGTGAAGTGCTGTGGGCCAACGGCAAGCAGCGCGAAGCGCGACAAATCTGGGAAAAATTCCTCAAGGAACAACCCGAAAGCCCTATCCTGCGCGGCACCATCAAGCGCCTGACCGGATCCGAGACCCTTTAAGCTTATGTTCTTGCGCCACATTGTAGTGTTCAGTCTTATTGCCCTGCTCGCCGGCTGCGCGGGTGTCGGTAGCCGCGAATCCGTTGAAGGCCAGGGCAACCCAGGGCAATGGAAACAGCACAAAAACCAGCTCAGCAGCATTGATGGCTGGCAGATAGAGGGTAAGGTCGGAGTGCGCGCGCCGAAAGATTCGGGCAGCGGCACGCTGTTCTGGCTGCAACGCCAGGACTACTACGATATTCGCCTGTCCGGCCCGCTCGGTCGCGGCGCAGCTCGCCTGACCGGTCGGCCCGGCCAGGTGAACCTTGAAGTGGCCAACCAGGGGCGCTATGAAGCGGCATCGCCGGAGGCGCTGCTGGAAGAACAGATTGGCTGGAAACTGCCCGTGTCGCACCTTGTATGGTGGGTGCGCGGCTTGCCCGCACCGGACAGCAAGAGCCGTCTGAGCCTCAATGGCGACAGCCGCCTCGCGTCACTGGAGCAGGATGGCTGGCAGGTCCAGTACCTCAGCTATGTAGAACAGGGCGGCTACTGGCTGCCGGAGCGTATCAAGCTGCATGGCACAGACCTGGACGTCACCCTGGTGATCAAGGACTGGCAACCGCGCAAGCTGGGGCAATAACGTGACCGTAGATAAGTTGACCCTACCCTCGCCTGCCAAACTCAATCTGATGCTGCACATTCTCGGTCGCCGTGAAGACGGCTATCACGAATTGCAGACACTGTTTCAATTTCTCGACTACGGCGATGAACTCACCTTCGCCGTGCGCGACGATGGTGTGATCCGCTTGCACACCGAATTCGAAGGTGTGCCCCACGACAGCAACCTGATTGTGAAAGCGGCCAAAAAACTTCAGGAACAATCCGGTTGCTCACTGGGCATCGACATATGGATCGATAAAATTCTGCCCATGGGCGGCGGAATCGGTGGTGGCAGCTCGAACGCCGCGACCACACTGCTGGGTCTGAATCACTTGTGGCAACTGGGCTGGGACCTTGATCGCCTGGCCGCGCTGGGCCTGACGCTAGGCGCCGACGTCCCGGTTTTCGTGCACGGACGGGCCGCTTTTGCTGAGGGCGTGGGGGAGAAACTCACGCCGGAATACCCCGAAGAGCCGTGGTATGTCGTGCTTGTTCCGCAAGTATCTGTAAGTACAGCAGAAATTTTTTCAGATCCGTTGTTGACACGTAACTCTTCTCCCATTAAAGTGCGCCCCGTTCCCAAGGGAAACAGTCGAAATGACTGCTTACCGGTTGTAGCAAGGCGTTATCCAGAGGTACGTAACGCTTTGAATTTGTTAGGTAATTTTACCGAAGCAAAATTAACCGGAACTGGAAGTTGTGTGTTTGGGGGCTTCCCAAACAAAGCTGAAGCTGATAAAGTCTCGGCCCTTCTTACAGAGACCCTTACAGGGTTTGTAGCAAAGGGAAGCAACGTTTCTATGTTGCATCGCAAGCTGCAAAGTCTGCTCTAAAAGGAACCGAGTGTTAGGCACTCGTTGCAACAGATACAGGGGCGTCGCCAAGCGGTAAGGCAGCAGGTTTTGATCCTGCCATGCGTTGGTTCGAATCCAGCCGCCCCTGCCATTTTCTAATACTCATCCAGGTTACCCTCAGCCTCTAGGTACTGCGCGTGTCCAAGATGATGGTCTTTACGGGGAACGCTAACCCCGATCTGGCTCGACGTGTCGTACGTCAGCTGCATATCCCTCTCGGTGACATCTCTGTCGGCAAGTTTTCCGACGGCGAAATTACAGCCGAGATCAATGAAAACGTTCGCGGTAAAGACGTCTTCATTATTCAGCCGACTTGCGCTCCGACCAACGATAACCTGATGGAACTCGTCGTGATGGCTGATGCCTTCCGCCGCTCCTCAGCGACTCGAATCACAGCTGTAATCCCTTACTTTGGTTATGCCCGTCAGGATCGCCGTCCGCGTTCCGCACGTGTGGCTATCAGCGCGAAAGTCGTTGCTGACATGCTGACCGTGGTAGGCATCGACCGTGTTCTCACGGTTGACCTGCACGCTGACCAAATCCAGGGGTTCTTCGATATTCCGGTAGATAACATCTACGGCTCCCCAGTATTGGTGGATGACATCGAAGATCAGCGCTTTGAAAACCTGATGATCGTGTCCCCGGACATTGGTGGCGTCGTGCGTGCACGGGCTGTTGCCAAATCCCTGGGCGTGGACCTCGGGATCATCGACAAACGCCGTGAAAAAGCCAATCACTCTGAAGTGATGCATATCATCGGTGATGTCGAAGGGCGTACCTGTATTCTGGTTGATGACATGGTCGACACCGCCGGCACCCTGTGCCACGCGGCGAAAGCCTTGAAAGAGCACGGTGCGGCTAAAGTCTTCGCCTACTGCACACACCCTGTGCTGTCGGGCCGAGCGATCGAGAACATCGAGAATTCCGTGCTGGACGAACTGGTGGTGACCAACACCATCCCGTTGTCCGCCGCCGCTCAAGCCTGTGCGCGTATCCGCCAACTGGATATCGCACCGGTCGTTGCCGAGGCGGTTCGCCGCATCAGCAATGAAGAATCGATCAGCGCGATGTTCCGTTAAGGGTTAAACCTTAGGAACACCTCACTGACGAAAAGCGCCCCGCCCCGGCATCCTGTCGGGGCGGGGCTTTTTTGCCCATATCGAGTACGGCGCTGGTCGCAAACGCCCCTCGATAATGGCTATTTTGGAGATACAAAATGACTGACTTTACTCTGAACGCCCAAGCGCGTACTGACCTGGGGAAAGGTGCGAGCCGCCGCCTGCGTCACGCCGCCAACATCCCTGCTGTTGTTTACGGTGGCAACAAGCCTGCTGAATCCGTAACCATCCTGGCCAAAGAAATCGCCAAGCTGTTCGAAAACGAAGCTGCCTACAGCCACGTGATCGAGCTGAACGTCGATGGCGCCAAGCAGAACGTCATCGTTAAAGCGATGCAGCGTCACCCGTCCAAGCAATTCATCATGCACGCTGACTTCGTTCGCGTTGTTGCCGGCCAGAAACTGACCGCGATCGTGCCTGTGCACTTTGTTGGTGAAGAAGCTCCGGTCAAGAAAGGCGGCGAGATCTCGCACGTTCTGAACGAAATCGAAGTGACCTGCTTGCCGAAAGACCTGCCTGAGTTCATCGAAGTCGACCTGTCGGCTCTGGAAATCGGCGCCATCGTTCACCTGTCCGACATCAAGGCGCCAAAAGGCGTTGAGTTCGTTGCACTGGCTCACGGTGATGACAAAGCTGTTGCCAACGTTCACGCTCCACGCGTTGCTCCAGAAGCTGAAGAAGGCGCTGCAGAGTAATTACTCTGTATTGCCGGAGCTTGAGGAAACATCGCGGACCGAGACGTAGCGAGAAAGCGGGCGATAACGCGGCGTTTACTCTTGAGTAAATGATGTAATGTCGTCCACTTTCGCCGCACTCAGGTCTGGCGATCTTATCCACAACTCCAAAAGAAGGGCCCCTGTCGTGACTGCCATTAAACTGATCGTTGGCCTGGGAAATCCAGGCGCCGAATACGAACAGACCCGGCATAACGCAGGGGCCCTTTTTGTTGAGCGTATCGCCCACGCACAAGGTGTGAACCTTGCGGCCGATCGCAAATATTTTGGCCTGACCGGACGCTTCTCGCATCAAGGTCAGGATGTTCGTCTGCTGATTCCCACCACCTACATGAACCGCAGTGGCCAGGCCGTCGCGGCGCTTGCGGGCTTCTTTCGGATCAAACCCGAAGAAATCCTGGTGGCCCATGACGAACTGGACCTGCCTCCCGGTGTCGCCAAGCTCAAGCTGGGCGGCGGGCATGGTGGGCATAATGGTCTGCGCGACATCATTGCGCAGTTGGGTAATCAGAATAATTTCTACCGCTTGCGGCTCGGCATTGGCCACCCAGGCGTCGCCAGTATGGTTTCAAATTTCGTCCTGGGTCGTGCGCCACGCGCCGAACAGGAAAAACTCGATGCCAGCATCGACTTTGCCCTCGGCGTGCTGCCGGATATCTTCGCCGGTGAATGGAACCGTGCGATGAAAAACCTGCACAGCCAGAAGGCCTGACTCTTACCGAGGGGAAAACACCATGGGATTCAATTGCGGCATCGTCGGCCTGCCCAACGTCGGCAAATCCACCCTGTTCAACGCCCTGACCAAGTCCGGTATTGCGGCGGAGAACTTCCCCTTCTGCACCATCGAGCCCAACAGCGGCATCGTGCCGATGCCGGACCCTCGCCTGGACGCACTGGCGGCTATCGTCAATCCGAAGCGCATCCTGCCGACCACCATGGAATTCGTCGACATCGCCGGCCTGGTGGCCGGTGCCTCGAAAGGTGAGGGCCTGGGCAACAAGTTCCTGGCCAACATCCGTGAAACCGATGCTATCGCCCATGTGGTCCGCTGCTTCGAAGACGAGAACGTGATTCACGTCTCCAACAGCGTCGACCCGAAACGCGACATCGAGATCATCGATCTGGAACTGATCTTCGCTGACCTAGACAGCTGCGAGAAACAACTGCAGAAAGTCGCACGCAACGCCAAAGGCGGTGACAAGGACGCCGTGGTCCAGAAGGGCCTGCTGGAGCAACTGATCGCTCACTTCACCGAAGGCAAGCCGGCACGCAGCCTGATGAAGAACATGGGCGCGGATGAGAAGGCCGTGATCAAAGGCTTCCACCTGCTGACCACCAAGCCTGTGATGTACATCGCCAACGTCGCCGAAGATGGCTTCGAGAACAACCCGCTGCTCGACGTGGTCAAGGCCATCGCCGAGGAAGAAGGCGCAGTGGTTGTGCCTGTGTGCAACAAGATCGAAGCGGAAATCGCCGAGCTTGAAGACGGCGAAGAGAAAGACATGTTCCTTGAGGCCCTGGGCCTGGAAGAGCCGGGTCTGAACCGCGTGATTCGTGCCGGTTACGAAATGCTCAACCTGCAGACCTACTTCACGGCCGGTGTTGAAGAAGTCCGTGCCTGGACCGTCAAGGTCGGTGCCACCGCGCCACAGGCTGCGGGTGTGATCCACACCGACTTTGAAAAAGGCTTCATCCGCGCCGAGGTGATCGCCTACAACGACTTTATCCAGTACAAGGGTGAAGCCGGTGCCAAGGAAGCCGGTAAGTGGCGCCTGGAAGGCAAGGAATACATCGTCAAGGATGGCGACGTGATGCACTTCCGTTTTAACGTGTAAGCATTACCGCAAGACTTCGCTACAACATCAAGCCGATGCAATGCATCGGCTTTTTTGTGGGCGTTGGATTTAAAACCACAAACAAGCTGTTACTTCCCTCCACTCATCACTACTTTAAGATTATTCTTACTTGCTGTGCGGCGTTAAAAACAAAAAAGCACTTGCACAACTTAACCGCTCACTCAATCCAACTTTTCCCACTCTACTTCCTGCGATTATCCATTGAAGAACTCATGACATTCTTCGCAATTTAAGCTCTACTGAGTGGCCTTTATCATTTGCGCCACCCACAGTGAATTAAACGTGAGAGTAGAGCATCCACACTATGTCGGCCGTCTTTCAAGAAGAACACGAAACAGACCATCCACTCACTGAAAGTTCCGATATCGAGCATACAATCAATAGCACTGCAACACTCAATGTTGACATTCTGTTATTAGGAGAAACGGGGACTGGCAAAGACACACTGGCCCAACGCGTTCATCGTTTATCCGGGCGTCGAGGAAACTTCGTCGCCGTGAACTGCGCAGCGATTCCGGAAAGCCTGGCGGAAAGCCAATTGTTCGGTGTGAACAGCGGCGCTTATACCGGCGCGGTGCAGTCACGTGCCGGGTTTATTGAAGCCGCGCATTTAGGCACGTTGTATCTGGATGAAATCGATAGCATGCCCCTCGCGCTGCAAGCCAAGCTATTGCGTGCACTGGAGTCTCGCGGAGTGGAACGCCTGGGGTCGACCCGTTTCATCCCGGTAGACATGCGTGTGATCGCCTCTGCCCAGCAATCGCTGCATGACATGGTTGAACAAGGTACCTTCAGGCGCGATCTGTTCTTCCGGCTCAATGTTGTCAGCATCCGCCTCGCACCGCTGCGTACTCGCCAGGAGCAAATCATTCCGTTGTTCTTGAGCATGGTTCAACAGGAAGCCGAGCACTTCAAATGCGCCGCACCGACGCCTTCCCCTACGTTGTTCCAACAATTGCTGTGTCACGGCTGGCTCGGCAACATCCGGGAGCTGCGTTCAGCGGCAAAGCGCTTTGTGTTGGGCTTGCCGCCCCTGTGCGAACCGCTGGTGGAGCAGAGGGTGCAACCGTTCAAGGAAAAACTGCAACAAATCGAGAAATCACTGATTGAGGCCTCCCTGAAACGTCATGCCGATTGTGTGGAAAGTGTGGCGGTGGAACTGGGAATCCCGAAGCGCACGCTTTACTACCGTTTGAAACACCTGAACATATTCAACTAGGCCGTTAACAGACAACACCGACGAAATATCCAGAAATAACTAAACAATACTCATCAGGAACCGTTGAAGCCTCTTCCGCCACCCATAACATGAGCACTAGCTCGCTAGCTTTTAAACACACAGTGCTGAGCACTTAGCAAGATCCAATCTTAAAAAGGTACTGCATATGTCTATTAACAATGTTTCCTCACTCGGACGTCTCACAAACGAACAGGCAATACTCCAGACAAAGGAACTGCAAGAAACTAAGAATGCGGAAAACGTCGAGCTCACCCGCACCAGTATTCTTGTCGAAAAACTCACCAAAATAATGCAGCAAATAGGCGCGAACAGGCCCTGACCCTATTGCCTCCTTTGCCTGGTTTGCAAGGGAGGCAACTCTCTTCGTTATCAATCTCGTGCAATGGGTGGAGATTACATGCTTTTAAAAAACGAGTGGGCCTCGCCGCCTTCCACACCGCTTCCAATCGCCGAAGCCACGACGGGCGCTGAAAGCACCATCGACAGCCACTTTTTTGCGTCAGCCCTGGCAACCAATGACAGCGTGAAAACACCACCCCCCACCATCGGCACGCACTTTCTGGCCGAGCAATCCAACTATCTGAGAACGCGTGCCAACGATGTCTCCAAGGGTTTGAGCGACCTGGTGAAAAACAAGAACTCGATAAAATCAGTTCAAGTCCCGCAGGCGCTGGCTGAAAGCAAAGAGGTCCTGACCGTGTCGGTGAAAATCATTAAGCACTGCGTTTCGATGGTAGAAAAAACCACCAACTTGCAGTAGGCCGCTAATGCGCACGCGTTTCATCTATTTATTACTTGCGCTGATGTTCATGCTGAGCGGCTGTGGCGAACGCATTGACCTTCACCGCCAACTGTCCGAGCAGGAAGCCAACGATGTGATCGCCGAACTGGCGGACAAGCATATCCGTGCCCAGAAAGCGCTGGAAAAAGACGGTGTCGTGGTACGGGTCCGCACAAGCGATATCGCCCGTGCGGTTCGAACGCTGGAGGCGGCAGGGCTGCCAAAAACCGCGCGCACCACACTCGGTGAAATTTTTCGCAAGGAAGGGGTCATCTCCACCCCGCTGGAAGAGCGTGCACGCTATATCTATGCCTTGTCCCAGGAACTGGAGGCGACGCTATCCAACATAGATGGGGTCATCGTTGCCCGCGTCCATGTTGTGCTGCCCGAGCGTGTAGCGCCGGGCGAACCCGTACAACCGGCTTCAGCCTCGGTCTTTATCAAGCACGATCCAAGGCTGGAGCCGGACAACATCAGGCCACGCGTGCGCAGGATGGTTGCCAGCAGCATCCCCGGCATGAGCACCACGGCGGACAACCCGCAAAAACTCACCGTTACGTTCGTGCCGGCCGCGACCTATATCGAGCGCGAACGACTGGTCTACTTCGGCGCGTTTCTAGTACCCGAGGCTGACCTGGCCTTTTGGCAGATCTGTGTGACGGTCTTGCTGATCCTCTTGATAGTGTCACTCGTTGCCGCTGCTCTATGGCTTCGCAAGACGCGAACCGCATCACCTTCGAGCTCCCCACCACATGCCTGATATCCGTGACTGGGTGCATTGGTGGGCCTGCCCCTGGAGCCGTTCGCAGCATCCATGGGTCGCCTTCGATCTCAACTCACCCGCCAGCCTGGCGTTATGCCGCGGCCGGCATGAGCTGATCAGTCGCGCATTGGGCATCACGCCCTGCCTGCCGATCCAGCCCTCTGCAGCGCTATTGCGGATGGTACTGGCACCGCCTGAACAACAAGCGTTGATGCTGACCCTGGTCGACGGCATTTACCACCCACAGCGCGATACCGCTTTGAATCATGACCAGCGCCAGTGGTGCGCCCGCCTATCCATGGCCCTGCCCTCCTCGTCCCGACAACCCAGTGAAGACCCTCTGCATCATCTGCGCGCCTGGGTCGATCACACCGTGTGGCAACGCTTGCGCCTCAGTTTTGCGCGCCGTCGGGTACTGGAACTCGAAAGCCAATACCTACCGCAAGTGGGAAGCAAACTGGACACTGTCTGGCAGGCGGTCATCTGGCGTGCCACCGCTGCGGCGGAAGACGACTTTCACGCTGCCCCCTCCGGAGTGCCCCCGCACCATGTTATGCCGACGCAAGATTGAACTGTCGATGCCCACCGCAAGCCTGCCGCATGCCTTGATTCCCCGAGCTGTCCTTGCCGACAGCCGACAGGCCGAGCAGTTGCTCGAAAACGCCCAGGCCCAAGCCGACGCGCTGCTGCGCCAGGCTCAGGCACACAGCGAGCAATTGCTTGAACAGGCCCAGGTCGAGTTCTGGCAGCGTGCCAATCGCCAGCTCGAACGCTGGGAAGTAGAACGCCAGGCCATTTGCGAGCGCCTCGAGCAGATTGCCACCTCCGTCACCAATCAGGCGCTGATCAGCCTGCTGGAGCTGACACCTCCCGCCGAGCGCCTCAACGCCTTGCTTAAAAAACTGCTGAACACGCAAGTCCCGGCAATCGCAGCCAACCTGGTCTGCCACCCACAGGACCACGTGCAGGTCGAGCAATGGCTGCAGCTTCACACTGAGGCCCCCTGGTGCCTGCGCCTTGATGACTCCCTGGCGGCCGAGACACTCATACTGGAAACCGACGAAGGCAGCTTCCACATCGAGTGGCGCTCTACCGTTGATGGCCTGCTATTGCTTGAGCCCGTGTCCCGCGGCAGGTAAGGAATTTCCGGCAACGCTGATTACATTGCCTTTCAAAACTCTTGGCGTGGAACCGTTACCAGCCTTTAGCCACTTATAGCGGCAAAGCCACCGGAGAGCCGACCATGAGTTTTGATTACCGCCAGCAACAACGGCAATACAGGGAACTGGATACCGTCAACCGCCACCTCGAACAGATGAAGAAAGCCTCAGAAGAGCCGCTCGATAACGAAACGTTCGCGGCCTTACTGGAACAGGCCTTTGAGCTCAAGATGGATGCCAACCAACTGATGACCTCAACCTTCGCGATGACCAATCACATGGCCGATAAAGGGAAGATCGTCTTTGATGGAATCCCTTGAAGGTGAGGATGACCTGGCGCGCTGGTTGAGCGGTTCCGATCCGCAGATCACCTTGACTGAAGGCGATAGCCGTATCGTCCTGCAACGTGACAGCGGCGCGCTGGTACTGGGCGTTGAACTCACTCAGCACGTGCCCACCAATGCCCAGTTGGAGAACTGGATGCGTCCGGGCGCCGCCAGCTTGCATCATTTTCCAGGGGCGCTCGCCCAAGACCCGGTCCATGGCGCGCTGTGGTTGCTCGAGTGCCTGCACGACGCGCCAAACCCGACGCAGGTGCAGAAAAGCCTCGAGGCGCTGCTCAATCAGCGTGACACCTGGCGGGCAGTCATGGCCCGCCTTGCACGCCCTGCCCGTGCGCCGCGCCCCGCCTCGCGACATCCGCTTTCGCCTTAATCAGAGAACGCCTTATGAACAATACCTCCGACAAGCCTGATGGCTTGCATGCCCCCTCGCCCCGGTTAACTGCAAAGCGCTCCGGCTGGCGCGGCCTGCTCGTTCTGCCATGGTTGCTGATCCCTTGGCAAAGCGCGCAGGCCGCCATTCCCAGCGAATGGAAAAATACCGCGTATGCCTATGAAGCCGAACACAAGCCTTTGCGCGAGGTACTTGAAGACTTCGCCCAGACCTTCGGCACGCAGTTGCAGATCGAGGGCCTGCTGGAGGGTGTCGTCAATGGAAAGATCCGCGCCAATACCCCCCAGTCGCTGCTCGACAGGTTGGGCGTTGAGCATCGTTTCCAGTGGTACTTGTACAACAACACTTTGTACATCAGCACCCTGGACCAACAGGAATCCGCACGCCTCGAGGTCTCCTCGGAAACCATCGCGGACTTGAAGCAGGCATTGACTGATATCGGCTTGCTGGAAAGCCGCTTCGGCTGGGGCGAGCTCCCCGAGGACGGTGTGATATTGGTTTCCGGCCCCAGACGCTACATCGAGCAGATCAAACAGTTCGCCAGCCAGCGCCGGTCGCCCGATGAAAAACAGAGCGTACTGACGTTTCCTCTGAAGTTTGCCAATGCCGCAGACCGGCAGATTGATTATCGTGGCGAAAAATACAGCGTCCCCGGCGTCGCCAATATGCTGCGCGGGCTATTGGAAACGCGCCCAGCGTCAGCCTTGTCATCCCGTGCCACGCCCCCTTCCGCACCCGCACCGCTCGCGGCGAGCGGCGCTCGCTTGAGCAACCCGTTGCTGGGGCAGATGCTGGGCACCACGGCACCTTCGGAGCCCCCAGGCACTGGCCCCATGGTCACGCCGCGTGCGCCCGTCGGCAGCGGCAAAATCCGCGTCGAGGCGGACGTGCGCAACAACGCGGTACTGATCTATGACCTGCCCGAACGCCAGGCCATGTATCGCGACCTGATTGCCCAACTCGACGTAGCGCGCAAGCTGGTGGAAATCGACGCAATCATCCTGGATATCGAGCGCACTCAACTGCGTGAATTCGGGGTTAACTGGGGGTTTCAGAACAGCCGCTTCCGAGGCGGCGTGAACACGAGCCCCGGTACGTCATCACAACTTTCATTTGAAAATCGCGACCGGTTCTACGCAGACATACGGGCCCTGGAAAGCCGCGGCCTGGCGACCCTGGTCTCGAATCCGTCGGTCC
Organism: Pseudomonas palleroniana; assembly: GCF_022836895.1. Taxonomy (NCBI): domain Bacteria; kingdom Pseudomonadati; phylum Pseudomonadota; class Gammaproteobacteria; order Pseudomonadales; family Pseudomonadaceae; genus Pseudomonas; species Pseudomonas palleroniana. The sequence goes on from NZ_CP092411.1 coordinate 5,853,512, forward strand.
TGACCCTGGAAAACCACCCCGCGGTGATCGATTTCAACCGCACTCAATACCTGGTCGGCGGCACCGAGAACGCAACCATTTTGCCCGTCACGGTCGGCACCAGCTTCCAGGTCGTGCCCAGGGTCATCACGTCCCGGGGCAAGCATCAGATCCACCTGCTGGTGGACATCGAAGACGGTAACTTCAATGAGTCCAACCCCCTGAGCACAACACCGGATGTGAGCCGCGGCAAAGTCAGTACCCAGGCGGTGATGGCGGAGAAACGCTCACTGGTGATCGGTGGCTTCCACGTCAGCGAAAGCACCGACAAGCACAACAAAGTCCCATTGCTGGGGGATATTCCCCTGCTGGGCAAGGCCTTGTTTTCCTCCACTGAACGCCAGAACAATCGCCGCGAAAGGCTGTTCATCCTGACCCCGCGGGTCATCGGCGATCAGGCCGACCCTTCGCGCTACCTGCCACAAGACGATCAAGCCGAGTTGCAAGCGGCCCTCAAACCCTTGGCCAGGCGTTATGCCCCTCATCAACCGGTGATCAAGCGCAGCGATATCACCAGCACCCTTGCGCATCTGGTGAGCGGCCAGGTACCCAAGCCTTTCAAGACGGCCCCCTTGCCCTTGGGGCTCAATACCCTATGCGCCACACGCGATCTGCTGGCGCTCAATACCGACCGCAGCCAGTGGTACACCGGCCCGGACTTCAACGTGGCCGTCGTCGTGCTGCGCAACCAGTTCAACCGCAACGTACGTATTGATGAAAAGGAGTGCAGTAACTCACACACCCTGGCCGTCAGCGTCTGGCCGCGAGCCTGGCTCAAGCCGGGTGAAGAAGCCGAGGTCTTTATTGCCATGCGTCCAGTGGTGAAAGACGAACACATCGGCGTCTCCCGCCCTTCCCTGCTCACCCCAACCCGGAACCAACCGCAATGAAGCCTTTACTGTTGTGCTCCACACTCATCGGTGCGGCACTACTCGTCGCCGGCTGCACGCCGACCTGCCAAGGCGACTCGTGCTCACGTCCGCAGTCAGGCAAGCACACGCTGGTGGTCTGGTGGCCACCGCAGATGCGGGCCGAGTCGGGCCCGTCAGGCGAGCGTTCGGATTACCAGACGATATCGCTGGAACGATGACGCCCCACGCACTTGCCGATAACCAGCAGCGTCGCAAGGCATTCCGCGACGCATGGGTGGGCGGCCCTGGCGCCCACCTGCCAGTCGGCCCCGGCATTGCCATCTACGCCATGGATACGGCTGCCGGTCCGGGATTGGCCCTGCAGGTGAACCGCGACGTCTTGCAACCCCGACAATTGCAGCGGGCACTTGAGCGCCGGTTTGAACAAGCAGTGGCCTTCAGTGGCTGCTTTGTCTACCTGGACGCCGGGGGCAACCTGGTGATCTGGCATGCACTGCCGACACAGCGCCAGGCGCTCGACGCAACCATCAGCCGCCTGCTCTCGCTGGCCAATCTCGAGACGCTGGACCGGCGCGCCGCTCGCTGAATCAACGCCGCTCCAGTCCCGGCAATTCCAGGGTTTCGCGCTTGGCTTCAGCGTCAAGCTCACGCAAGGTCCGGTAGATCAAGGCGACCGCCTGCAAGGTTTCGCGAGGAATCCCCATCCCCAGCTTTCGCTCATACAGCGTACGGGCCAGCCAGACGCATTGGACCACCGGGACATCGGCGGCTTTCGCTCGGTCGATCAACGCGCGTGCCTGCGCATCCGTGCCCTTGTCCACCAGTAACGGCAGCGGTGTCTTGCCTGGGCGGTAATACAAGGCGACGGCAAAGTGCGTCGGGTTGACCACCAGCATGTCGGATTCCTCCAGCTTGGGCAGCTTGACCTTGGGTTCTTCCTGGGCCAGTTGATAAGCCAGGGAGCGACGCTGCCCCTTCACGTGCGGGTCGCCTTCCATATCCTTGTATTCCTTGAGTACCTCCACTTGGGTCATGCGCATGCGCTTGGCAAAAAAATGCTTCTGCAACGCCAGGTCAATCAACGCCAAGACCAACAGCAAGCCCAGACAGGCATGCAGTAGATGGCGGAACACTACAATCAGCGCCTGGACATAGGTTTGCAGGTCGCTACCGGCCAGCTTGATCAGGGTTCCCAAGGACGGACCGATCACGGCATACAGGATCACGCCCAATAGCAGGGCCTTGGCCAGGCTCATCAACAGGTTCATGACCTGCTGGGCCGAGAACATCTGCTTGAGTTGACTCAGAGGGTTCAGGCGACTGAAGTTGAGCTGCAGGCTCTGTGGCGCAAACAGCAACCCGAACTGCATCCAGCTGCTGATCAACTTCACGCTGATCGCCACGCCGGCCATCATCAGGGCAAACGCAAAAAACACGATCAGGCTTTCCAGCAACACCTCTTCCAAAGCGCGTGCGAAGGGTTGGCCCATTCGCGACATGGGCAGCACCATCAGCTGCTGGAAGCGTTGCATGCTGGGTTCGGCCGTGAACAAGGCGATCTCGCTCAAGGCGGTCAACACCAGCAATTTACCGACATCCTGGCTCTGCGCGACCTGGCCTTTTTGACGTTGGTCACGCAACTTCTTCGGCGTCGCCGCGTGCTTTTTCTCACCGGAGTCACTCATGGCGTCGAGCCCTGAAGCAATAGGCCCAGGGCGTGTTTGAGATCACCCAGCAGGCTCATGCGACCGACGATCAAATCCTGCAACAGGGGAAAGTACAAAATCAGGATCATCAACCCGGCCAGGCTTTTGAGCGGCGGCGCCAGGGTCGACACTTGCAGTTGCGGGCTATACAACCCGAGCAAGGCGACGCCGAATTCCAGCAACAGCAACACGCCAATAAACGGTGCGGCATACAGCATCATGTGCATGAACGTATCGCCAAGCAGCCCGAGGAATACGCTGAAGCCATTCACCGCCACCGCCGGCAGCCACGCCGTCGGCGGCCACACCAGGTAGCTGTCCCAGATTACCTGGGTCAATACGCCAAGCCCGAGGGTCGCGATCAACAGGTAGATCGCCAACTGCTTGAACAGGTGGCCCACGGGCGTAGCATCCGGCCCCAACGAAGGGTTGAGCTGACCACCGGCCAGGGCGCCACGCTGGTTGTCCAGCAAGGCGCCCACTGACTCGAACATCCAGAACGGCATGGCCAGCAAGATCCCGAGCAGGAACCCCAGCACCAGCTCCTTGAACACCAACCCGCCGATCATCACGGCCGAGTAGTCCTGGCCCTTGAGCACGCTGTAGATGCCGGGTGCCGGAATCAGCGCGAGGACCATGACGATGATGTGTCGAGGCATCCCCCTAAGGTGCTGGAAGCAGAATGCAGGCACCAGAAAAGCACAGGGATAGATGCGCGCCATGGCTACCAGCAGGCTGGGCAGGTAATCAACGAGAAGCAGCAAGCCGGTAACCTCAGTTCAGTGCCGAACGGGCGATCATGTCGAACGTCAGGTTGATCAGTTGGATCAACTCCACCCCAATCCAACGCCCGGTCAATATCAGCGTGACGCCTACCGCGACCAACTTGATGCCAAAGGGCAGGGTCTGATCCTGTATTTGCATCAACGCCTGCACCAGCGATGTCAGCACACCGACCACCACCGCCACGATCAACGGGGGCGCCGACAGGACCACCACCAGCAACATGCCTTGCTTGAACAGCACGATCGGTTCCATAGGCCACTCAGAGATAAGAAAGGAACAGGCTGTCGAGCAGACGCGACCATCCGGACACCAGGACGAACAGGAGCAGCTTGAGCGGCAGCGAGATGGTCATGGGCGAGACCATTTGCATGCCCAATGCCAGGAGCAGATTGGAGACGATCAAATCGATGACGATGAACGGGATGTAGATCAGGAAGCCGATCTCGAAACCCGCCTGCAACTGCGAGAGAACAAAGGCCGGCATCAACAGGATCAAGTCTTCGCGCTGAACCTGCTGCGCCATTTCCGGCGGCCACATGCGCGCACTGTTTTCCTTCAGGTGGGTCAGGACATCCGGATCGGTATTGCGCTGCATGAACGTGCGCAACGGCTGGATGGCCACCAGGCCAGTCTCTTGCATCGTCCGCACGCTGCTCAAGTCCAGCGGTGACACCTTGAGCGTCTGCGCCACCTCATAGCCGACGGGCGCCATGATAAACAGCGTCGCCGCCAGGGCGATGCCATTGATCGCCATGCTCGGGGGTACCTGCTGCACGCCGATGGCGTTGCGGGTAATCATCAGCACGATGACGATCTTCAAGAACGCCGTGCAGACGATCAACAACATCGGCATCAGCGACAATGAACCCAGAAACAGCGCGAGAACGAGCGGGTCCACGCCTTGAAAGGTCATCGGGAGAACACCACACGGGACAACTGCAAGCCGAGCCGCCCATCCACCTCAACCAACTGGCCCTGGCCGATGGGCCGGTCGCCATAGTAAAGCCCGGCCATGCCGGGAGCGTATCCGGTTATCCCCAACACGGCGCCGGGGGCGAGGTTGCGCAACTCGCCGAGGCTCAGGTTCAGCGTGCCGCAGCGCACATTGAGCGCCATGCTCAACTCATCAAATGGCTCATGACCGAACACATCCGTCACCGGTCGGTCGTCCCCGCCTTGCGGAGCGTGATGAGCAACCAAATCTTCATCCACAGTTGTTTCCTCTATTGAAGTCACGGTCAGGCACAGCGACCCGCTTGCATCGTCAATGCACCCGTGCAGGCGATGCTTGCCGACGGGCAAGTAACCGGTGCCCTGCACTTGAAAATAGGTGTGTTCGAGCACCACGACGTCGCCTTCGCGGACGCTGCACAGCTGCGCGATCGACAAACGCAAATGCCCCAGCGTGACCGCGAGCGTCAGTTGGAATCGGTCCGGCATCGGCGCGGCTGTCGGCTGCCAAGGCCCGGCCTCGCACAGTGCCAGGAAGCTATGCGTAGACATCCACAGAAAACCCGCGACCCTGGATGCGCCAAGGCACACCCACAGCCGACAACCGAAGTCCAACACCGGCACCGCGGGGGATAAACGCAGGTAGCCGAACAACGCGCGAACCTGTGGGCTCAGATGTTGTTCAAACAGGGCCCAGAACCAGGAGTCCGGATCATTGCCGGCCTGGGCCAGTGTCACCGGGCACTCGCCCAACAGGCTGAGCTGCGGCGAAGGCTCACCGAACGCCAGCACCCCGCAGGCCGTTTCAAAACACAACGGCGTTACGCCTTCCGGTGCGCGCGCGGGCTCAAGCCGCAACTCCCCGCGCTGGCCGTCGACCTCAAAGGGCAGGCGCAACCCGCCCCCCAACCGACGCAGCGCAGCGACCACGTCACCCTGCACCGGGCGCAAGGCCAGAGGCGGCATCATCACGTGCGCTCCAGATGCGCCAGATGCAGGCTGACCGGCTGGCCAACGGCCTGGGCAATCCGATCCTCACAGCGCTGTCGCACACCACTGAGCCAACGCGTCGTCGTGTCCTGCTCGGCCTCCAACTCAACGCTCCAGGCGCCCTGCTCTCGGCGGATACGGGTCTGAATCCGCCCCAGCCGAGGCACGTACAGCATCGCTTCCAGCGGCCACTGCGAAGCGATGTGTAACCGAGGGGCCAACTGTTCGGTCAATGTCTCGATCATGGCGATCTCTGCGGCTGCGCTTCGTCCCGCCGCAGCGTGGCTGCCATAGCCCGTGGGCTCACCTTCATCAGCGAATAGCCGGCGGAACAACTGCCCTTGTTCTTCAGGGATAGCCACGCCGGCCCCGGCCTCACGCGCCTCACGAAGCTCCCGCAGGCGCGGACGCTCGACCTTGTCTGCCGGCACCTGAGTCACGCCTCCTCCTGAATCAATAAACTGGCCAGTTCCTGAAGCTTTTCGACCTCACGCAAACATTGGCTGACCTGCTTCTGCACGCTGCTGATGTGCTCGGCCTGCTGCGCCTTTTGCTCATGCAAGGCGTGTAGATGGTCTTCTTCACGCTGGGTGCCGGCCGACAGGTTGCGCTCTTGGGCGCTCCAATCTTTCAACGCCTTGAAGGTCATGACCTGCCCCTGATGCTGACTCAGCAGTTGTGCGCATTGCCGCGCCTCTTCGAGGCGTGTGTGTTCAAGCGCCTGCTGCGCCTGCGCGATCTGTTCGAGCAGGGTTCGCTGGGCTCGCTGGGCGGCACTCAACGCTCGCTCGACACGATCCGCGCGATGCCGACGCAAGCGCCGCAGTGTCTCGACTTCAACGCTCAGTGACTCAGAAGGGGACATACGCTGTCAGCTCCGTCAGTTGCTCCAGGGTCGTCGTGATAGGTGATGGCTCTCGCAAGTCCTGGCGCAGAAAACCATCGACGGACTGACGGCTGTCCACGGCCATATCGGTCAAGGCATCACTGCCGGGCTGATACTCACCCAGCTTGAGCATCAGCTCGATCTGCTGATACGCCGACAACAAGCGTCGCAGCGCGGTGCCGGCCCGGATATGTGCGGGCTCGGCCACATTGCTCAAAATCCTCGATAAGCTGGCCAGTACATCCACCGCCGGATAATGGCCACGCTCGGCCAGCTTGCGCGACAGCACGATGTGACCATCGAGCAGGGAGCGAACCTCATCGGCCACCGGATCGCTCATGGAGTCCTGTTCGATCAGCACCGTGTAGATGGCGGTAATCACACCGTCTCGCGTCAGCCCGGCCCGCTCCACCAACCGCGGCAGCAAGCTATACACCGACGGCGGCAAGCCCCCGCGCCCCAGGGGTTCGCCGGCCGCCAGGCCGATCTCGCGCTGGGCTCTGGCGAACCGGGTCAGGGAATCGATCAGCAACAACACCCGCTGGCCTTTGCGCCGAAACCCTTCGGCCAGCGCCGTTGCGGTGAAAGCGGCGCGGGCGCGCTCCATGCTGGAACGGTCGGAGGTGGCACAGACCAATACCGCCTTGGCGCGTAATGCGTCATCCAGCTCATGGTCGAGAAACTCACGCAGCTCGCGGCCTCGCTCACCAATCAGGCCGAACACAATCACATCGCAGTCCACGTTGCGGGCAATCTCGGCCAACAAGGTGGTCTTGCCACAACCGGCCCCTGCAAACAGGCCCACGCGCTGGCCCTCGCCCAAGGTCAACAGGCCATCGATCGAACGCACCCCGGTGGCAAGCGCCCGATTGATCCTCGGTCGCTCGGTCGGCAGCGGCGCCTCGCACAATACAGTGCTGGCATCGAGCGTGTCGGTCACGACAAACGCACTGGGGCCGTCCCCCGCAATAGGCCGACCAAAGCCATCCAGCACCTGCCCCAGCAGCGCCTCGCTGACTTGCACTCGGTGTGGCACGCCCAGGCGCTCAACACTGGCGCCTACGCGTACACCTTCCAGGTTACCCAGGGCGCTGAGCACCGCGTCCTGCTGATCGAACCCGATGATTTCGGCCAGCATGCAATCACCCGGTTTTTTCTCCACCTGGCACAAGTCACCAATACGTGCGTCAGGCAACCGGCATTGCAACAGCATGCCGTTCACGCGCTGTATGCGACCGCGCATCGAAACGGGCGCAAAGCGGGTCAACGCGTGTGACTGGTTCAGCCGCCACGCTTCCAGGCGCGCCTGTATCGAGTTGTTCACCAGCGCACCTCATACCGTTGCGTACCGTCAAAAATCACTTTGTTGTTGTCGATCAACACCAACCGCAGGCCATCCAGTTCGTCGCCCACGAACAACCGGACGCCATGCTCCAGCACCACGTGGCCGCTGACGCCGCCGACGATTTGGAGGATCTTGAAAGGGAGTGTGTTATCGCGTACCTGCACGCGGCTGATCACCGGCACGGCGGTGTCGAACTGCTCGGCGAAACGACTGAGCATGCGGGCGACCAGCTCGACCTCTTCCTGGGAAACATCGCCGTTGAGGACAATCTGGGCATTGATCACCTGCAAGCTGACCCGCTGGGCCAACTCACGTTCGCTGAGCATCTTCAACAACTGCTGCCGCACCTCGAAGGGTGAGATCAGCTCCTGCTTTTGCTCCACGGCGGGCATCAGCGACGCCTGTGCCCCGCGCCCTGGCGTCGAGACGATACCGATCGCGACGATGACCACGGCACACAGCAACACCAGGCTGATCAAACGTTTCTGTTGCAACGGGGAGATCGACGACAGCACCAGCCGCTGGGCGGGTTCAGGCGGCGGCGCCAACGGTGTTGGCCGGTCAGGCGGCGCCTGCGGCCAAGGCTGATCAGCCGGCACCACACACAAGCGCACGGCACCGATCACAAAAGGCGTATCGAGTGCCAGGTCGCCGATCTGCGCCAGCACTTGCCCGTCGCTGTCTTGCAACAGCCCCGCTTCGGCCTGCACCGTCCAATGTCCGTCGACCAGTTGCAAACGGGCGTGGTGCTCGGTGATACCCGGGTCCCTTAGCAGCAGGTCGGCATCCGCGTGGGCGCCAAGGCTCCACTGCTCACCAAACAACGGCAAAGCGGCGCCTTTTTGCAGTCCATCGAGTACCCGCAGCTCGAACATCATCGCACCTGTGGTGTCAGCATTAACGGCGGTGTCATGCCACTGCTCCGCGCATCAACTCGTCCTGGCCCAGGTCAAAACGCCCCAGCACCCTGACCTTGGAAGTACTCCCCAGCTCGGCAAAGGACAGCACCGGTACATGGCTGAATTCGTCCAGCAACAAGGTGCGCAAGGGACTGCGCAGATCCTGTGCCACCAGCATCACGCTCTTGCTTTTGGGCCGCGCCGAAAATGCCTGGTTGAGCAGGTTGATCAGGGCTGCACTGCTCTCGTTGTCGAGGGCAAAGAACACGCCGCTCTGGGTCTGGCGCAACGCTTCGCGCAGGATGTTTTCAGTCTGGGGCGACAGCAGCCAGGCATGCAGGCCATCGGGCTCGCTGTATTGGTGGTAGATCTGCGACTTGAGGGCAATGCGCGCGTAATCGGCCAAGGCATCCGGTTCGCGCTCATGCTGGCCGTACTCGATCAACGACTCGACAATCAAGCGCACCGCACGCAACGGCACGCCTTCGCTGGCCAGGCGCTGCAGCACTGACGAAAACCGCGAAAGCGGCATGATGCGTTGCAGTTCCTGCACCAGTTCCGGCTGGTTGTGTTCCAGCCAACTGAGAATTGCCTTGCTCTCCTGGATACCGAGAAACCGCGGCCCGCTAAGCATCATCGCTCGCGTCATGCGCTCGATGATCAGGCTCGGGGCAGTGAAACGCTCGACCTGGGGGTCGTCCAATAAAGGGTCATCGGGAGCAAGCCATAACCAGTCCTGCTCATCGCGCTCAGGAAGCCCTCTCTCGCCTCGCTCCAAGGGTGGCGTCAGCGATGCGTATTCAACGGCGATGCGATCACTCAGGGTCGCCGCCATCACCGGCACTTCGTGCACGCAGAAGCGCATCTCGTCAGGCGCCAGCAAGTCATCGAATTCGGCTTCAAACGGCGGCAGCGTCAGGCCGATGCTTGTGACCAGCCCGTTCCGGGCCTGGCGAATCTTATGAACGATATCGATGACCTGCGGCGTTGCGTACAACGTCGGGTGGAACTGCAACAGATAGGGGCGTGACGGATCAAAACCGCGCAAGTCTTCGTCGCCGTTTTCCTCGGGCCGCACCACTTTTTCAGCCTGGGGCGGCGGGGCAGCCTCGCGCTGGCGCTGACGCGCCAGGTAGTAGCCCAGGCTGCCGGTCATCAGCGAGATCAGAATAAACACCACCGTGGGCATGCCCGGCAGCGCGGCGAAGGCGAGCATGCCTACCGAGGCGATCATCCAGCTCTTGGGCTCACTGGTCATCTGCCGGGCAATTTCGGCGCCCATGTTATTGGCGCCCTTGCGCCCATCCGGTGCCACACGGGTAATGATCATGCCGGCGGTCAGGGAGATCAGCAGCGCCGGAATCTGTGCGATCAGGCCATCGCCAATGGTCAGCACCGAATACAACGCCATCGAATCTCCCGCACTCATCCCATGCTGGAACATCCCGGTGGAGAAGCCACCCAGCAGGTTGATGAGCACGATGATCAAGCCGGCAATGGCGTCGCCTTTGACGAACTTCATGGCCCCGTCCATGGCCCCGAACAGCTGGCTTTCGCGGGACAACTGCTCGCGCTTGTCGCGAGCTTGCCCACCGTCGATCAGCCCGGCGCGCAAATCGCTGTCGATCGACATCTGCTTGCCCGGCATGGCATCCAGGCTGAAGCGCGCGGCGACTTCGGCGACCCGTTCGGAGCCCTTGGTAATCACCAGGAAGTTGACCAGGGTCAGGATCATGAAAATCACCAGGCCCACCGCGAGGTTACCGCCCACCACAAAATTGCCGAAGGCTTCGACAATGTCACCCGCGTCCTGCTCCAGCAGGATCAAACGCGTAGTGGCGATCGACAATGCCAGGCGAAACATTGTGGTCAGCAGCAAAATCGACGGGAACGACGAGAACGCCAACGGCCCGGGCAGGTACAGCGCGAGCACGATCAGCAAACAGGAAATGCAGATATTGAGTGCGATCAGGATATCCACCAACCAGGTGGGCAACGGCACAATAAAGATGAACACGATGGCCATGACCACCACCGCGCCTAACACTTCAGCACGCTGCGCCACTTTGAGCAGCACAGCGTTGATGGCGGCCAGCACCGTCACGGGAGGCTCCTCGACTCACCGTCGAAGTGCAGATGACCGCGCTCGGCACGGGTGAATTCGTCCATCACCAGCAAGATGTTATGCAGGGCCTCTTCACGCCCACGGCTGTCACGCCACAGCGCCAGGGGCAAACGTTGCATCACCGGGTACAAGCCGTTGAGAGACACCAGTTGGGCAGCCGGTAGCGCGCCGCCAAAATCGCAAGCTAGCCGCTGGACTTCCGCCGATTCGATACCGGTGCCGGCATAACCCAGAAGCCGTTGCAGCAGGCCTACCGCATCCAGTTCCGCATCCAGGCGCTGGATCAACGCCTGGCAATTGGATAACGCCCCGCCCAGCTGGCTGCAGCTCTGCAAACCCAGCAGCAACGTACGCAGTTGTGCCGTGGGTACCGAAGGCGTGTGGGCGGCGATATCGTCGGCCAAAGCACGACGCATCAGGTTGAGCCCGGCGCCAAACTGCTCGCCACCGTACACCCCGAGCAGCGATTGCATCATGAACGCCAGGGATTGGCGCGTGACCACACTGGCGTAATACAACGCACGCACCGCTTGGCGTTCCTCTGGGTCGCCACTGGCCTGCTGCAGCGTCAGTGCGATATTCAGCCCGGCCTGGATTTCCCGCTTGAAGCGGACTTCCAACTTTGCGAGTGCATCTCGCGCCAGGGCCGCCTCGACTTTGCGCGCTTCAGCTTGCGCCTCGGCCGCCACCCGCTGAAGTACCACGAAGGTGCGCGCAGGATCGCGGCCAGTCAGCTCGAGCAATGTGTCGATACCAGGCTGTAGCAACAGTTGCATGCGGACCTGGCGAGCAACGGTTGCCAATGACGCCTGGGCAGGATGGCCCAGTTGTTCATAGAGCTGGGTGATGTGCTCAATCGGTGTGACCTGCCGCCCAATCGAACGGCGGCCCAGAGCCACGCCATTGAGCGCCATTTCTTCGTTGAATATCTGGGCAATGTCGTCGATAGCCGTGGCACCGGCCTGCGTTTGGGTAACGCCGATGCGGGGTTGATCCGGGTTCAGGATCGGTTGCACATCGTTGAACGGTTCGACTTTCATGGGCGGGCCAGGACAGGGAGTTTGTGTCCCTATGTGGCAGGCGCGCGCCATACGGTTCCATCGAAACTACCCCTGCGGCGTTTTTGAAAATACCCGCACAACAGCATCCCCGCTTTTTGCAAACGACTGCACAAAACTCAGCACAAAAAATAAATATCTACTTATAAATCAATGAATTAAAACTTTTTTTCCTTTGGCACAGCCAGTGCAAAAGGGGTCACGTCGAAACCACTTCGACCGTGTCCACCCAGAGGAAAAAATCATGGATATCCCTATTGGTGCCCTCGCTCATCTTGTTGGCAGCTCGCCTCAATTCATGCTCCACCTGACGGACGACCAACAAAAAAAACTCCGGCGCTTCATTCATAAGCGCGTGCTCAACCCGGAAGATGCGGACGATCTTCTGCAACTCACCTACCTGGAAGCCTGGCGTAACCGCGAGCGCTACAGCGGCCAGGCGACACTCAGCACCTGGATGTGCGGAATCGCGCAGAACCTGATTCGCAACCACTTCCGGCGCCTGTATGCCAAACCGGTGCATTGCGAATTCGACGAGGCGCTGTGGCATGGCCAGGAGGACAGCCGTAATCTGGACTGGGAATTCGAGGTCAATCGCCGGCTGGAAAAAACCCTGATAGCCATCAAGGACCTGCCGCAGGAAATGCGCAAAACCCTGTATGCCTCGCTGGAGACGGATGGCAGCTATCAGGACACCGCCGACGCGCTGGACATCCCCATCGGCACTGTTCGCTCGCGCCTGTCACGAGCACGTGAACAACTCAAGCGTGTCACCCACACGCCGTTGCGACCTTAAGCCAGACTAGCTGACCATCGTTGGGCGACAGGGATATCAGCCCAACTCGATCAAGCCTTTTCATGCGCGACAGCAAGGCCGTGTCCACCCCGCCGAAACCTGACGCCCAACCCGCCACTCGTCGCTGTTTAGCCCGATTTTCGTTAAACAGTTGAAAGCGTAGAAAAATTTTCAACAAAAACGCTTGACGCATTCCCGTTCTACGCGAATAATGCGCGCCACTTGGCTACATAGCTCAGTTGGTTAGAGCATAGCATTCATAATGCTGGGGTCCGGGGTTCAAGTCCCTGTGTAGCCACCAAGTACCGATCCATAGATGTCTACAGCAGTCTATGAATCACCTCAAGAAGCCCGCCTCGTGCGGGCTTTCTTGTTTCTGGACATCCATGCGGGTCCAGCGAAGTCAAACTCCCCCCTCTCCAATACGACACTCGCCAACCTGGCTGCTTGATCATGCCTGTACTCCAGGCTTTGAAGATGCCCGCCCACGTCCAGACCAACGCACCACAGTTCTCTGCCGCGAATATCATGCAGGCATCGTCGCCGATCAGGCTTAAAGCTAACTTCTAGAAACGCATCAAGCTGAAACGTATCAGCCTGTGTAAAAAGTCAAATTATGCACAAATGCAAATTTACGCTTGACCCCAAAAACCGGTTTGCCTAAGATGAAATCACTGTATGCGCATACAGTATTTTTTATAACTTCCTTCACGGACGAGGTATTACCCATGAAAAGCAACACCGAAAAATTCGGCAAGATCCCCCATCAACCCAGCCTCTGGACTCGGGCCGATGCGCTGAAAGTCCACGCGGACGATCCCACTACGACCCAGCCACTGGTCAGTGCGGATTTCCCGGTATTGAGCAATGAGGTGTTCATCTGGGACACCATGCCGCTGCGCGACCTGGACGGAAACGTGACCTCCGTCGATGGCTGGTCGGTGATCTTCACCCTGACCGCGGATCGCCATCCTAACGACCCGGAGTACATCGACGAGAACGGTAACTACGACATCACCCGCGACTGGAACGACCGCCATGGCCGGGCAAAGATGTACTACTGGTTTTCCCGTACCGGCAAGGATTGGAAACTCGGTGGCCGGGTGATGGCCGAAGGGGTCTCGCCGACCGCTCGCGAATGGGCCGGCACGCCAATCCTGTTGAACGAAAAGGGGGACATTGACCTGTACTACACCGCCGTCACGCCAGGCGCGACCATCGTCAAGGTGCGTGGTCGAGTGGTGACGACCGAGCATGGTGTCAGCATGGTCGGCTTTGAAAAGGTCAAGCCGCTGTTCGAAGCCGACGGCCACATGTATCAAACCGAAGCGCAGAACGCCTTCTGGGGCTTTCGCGATCCTTGGCCGTTCCGTGACCCCAACGACGGCAAGCTGTACATGCTGTTTGAAGGCAACGTGGCCGGCGAGCGCGGTTCACACAAGGTCGGGAAAGCCGAAATCGGCGATGTGCCGCCGGGTTATGAAGACGTCGGCAACTCGCGCTTCCAGACCGCCTGCGTCGGTATCGCCGTGGCCCGTGACGAAGACGGAGACGACTGGGAAATGCTGCCGCCGCTGCTGACCGCGGTCGGCGTCAACGACCAGACCGAACGCCCACACTTCGTGTTCCAGGACGGCAAGTACTACCTGTTCACCATCAGCCACACCTTTACCTATGCCGACGGCGTGACCGGGCCGGACGGGGTGTACGGTTTCGTCGCCGATTCGCTGTTCGGCCCTTACGTGCCGTTGAACGGTTCCGGCCTGGTGCTGGGCAACCCGTCCTCCCAGCCGTTCCAGACCTACTCGCACTGTGTGATGCCCAACGGCCTGGTGACCTCGTTTATCGACAGCGTGCCGACCGACGAAACCGGCAAACAGATTCGTATCGGCGGTACCGAAGCACCGACGGTGGGGATCAAGATCAAAGGACAGCAGACGTTCGTGGTGGCCGAGTATGACTACGGTTACATTCCGCCTATGCTCGATGTAGCACTCCAATAATAGCGAAACAGGGTGTTTGGGCAGCGGGCTCGAATTCGATAAAGAGCCCGTTGTGGATAGGATCGAGTATCCCGCCCGGCTCACTGCAACACCGACCCGTTATGGGCTGCAAGGATGCAGCCCGTAACGGGTCTCTTCCTCTTTGTGAGCTACTTCATCACACTCTTGCCTGTCTGACATACCCTTGAGCGCAGCCGGAACGCCCTTCATGAGCCTCGACGTATTCGCCATCATTCTGCTGGGCGCCGCACTTCACGCCACCTGGAATGCCGTAGTCAAAGGGGGGGCCGACAAGCTCCTGACCACCTGCATGATCGCCTCAGTCGCTTCGCTGATCGCGTTGACGACTGTCCCGTTCCTGGAGCCCCCGGCCCGAGGCAGTTGGCCGTTCATAGGGGCATCAGTGGTTTTCCAGGTGCTGTATTTCGCCCTCATCGCCTCGACCTACCGCGTGGCCGACATGAGCCAGACCTATCCGATCATGCGCGGTACCGCGCCACTGTTGGTAGCGACGGTGAGCGTGCTGCTGTTGTCCGAGGCATTGTCGGCATTCGCCTGGCTCGGCATCGCAATCATCTCCCTCGGCATCCTGAGCATGGCCGCCGTCCCTTCGGCAGGTTCGCGAAAAGGCGTGGTTCTGGCCTTGATCAACGCCGGCGTGATCGCGGGCTACACCCTGATCGATGGCGTGGGCGTGCGTAAATCCGGCGCGCCGGCGGCGTACACCCTGTGGATATTCCTGCTGACCGGCATCCCGCTTTGCGCATGGGCCCTGGCCACGCGGCGCGGCGTCTTCATTGAATACGTCAGGCGCCACTGGCACCTTGGCGTGGTGGGCGGCTTCGGCACACTGGCGTCCTATGGCCTGGCCCTGTGGGCGATGACTGCGGCACCGATCGCCACGGTTTCTGCGCTACGGGAAACCTCCATCCTGTTTGGCGTGATGATCTGCGCATGGGTACTCAAAGAGCATCTGACGCGGGCTCGCCTCCTCGCCGCCTGCATCATTGCAGGCGGGGCGATGGTATTGCGCCTGGGTTGAACAGCGTTTGCGCTCAAAAAAACTTCATATCTGTATTTTGACGCTCTGGGGACCCACTGTTAGTGTCCGGCCTCCCCTACACGGAGTGCTCCTGATGAAATTGGATATCTACCAGGTCGATGCTTTCAGCCAACATCCCTTTGGCGGTAACGCGGCGGCGGTCTGCCCGCTGACCGAATGGCTGACCAATGAGCAACTGCACAACATCGCCGCCGAGAACAACCTCTCGGAAACCGCGTTCTTCGTGCCCCGTGATGGATTTTACGAGTTGCGCTGGCTGACCCCGGAAGTCGAGGTAGACCTGTGCGGCCACGCCACGCTCGCGGCGGCATGGGTCTTGATTCACCAGTTGCCGGATGCACCGGATGTGTTGCGCTTCGCCACCCGCAGCGGTGAGTTGCGCGTAACGCGCAATGGCGACGAACTGGCGATGGATTTCCCGGCCAAGCAGCCCGAGCGTTGTGAGCCACCCGCCGGCCTGTTGAACGCCTTGGGGGTTGAGCACGCCGAGGTGTATGCCACCGATGACTACATCGTGCTGCTGGACGATGAAGCCCAGGTCGCCGCCCTGAAGCCGGACTTTGCCCGCCTCAAGGGCCTGCCTAAACGCGGAATTGCGGTGACGGCCAAAAGCACGCGCTTTGATTTCATTTCTCGCTGGTTCGGCCCGAATGTCGGTATCAATGAAGACCCTGTCACCGGCTCTGCGCACACCTCGCTGACGCCATTCTGGGCCGAGCGCCTGGGCAAGTCGCAATTGACCGCCGAACAGGGAGGCAACCGTCGTGGACAACTGCGTTGCGAACTCAAGGGCGACCGCGTGATTATCGCCGGGCACGCAGTGCTCTACCTCAAGGGCACGATTTACCTGTAAAAAGGAGCCACCCAAGGACAACAGATCATTCTCACAATGAACGGAGTTCAGCGCGTGCTTTCGATTTCCCGCCGTCAACTGTCAATGGTTGCCGCAGCCTTCGCCCTGGCCGGCTGTCACACCCCCGTCACTGAACAACCTCCAGCACCGGAGCTGGGTTCGGGCTACCGCAGCGATCTTGTGACGCAACACGCCGAGCGCCATATGGCCGCCGCCGCCAACCCGTTGGCGGCCGAAGCCGGGCGTGAGATGTTGCGCCAAGGAGGCTCGGCCATTGATGCGGCGATCGCCATGCAGGCGGTGCTGACCCTGGTGGAACCGCAGTCGTCCGGCATCGGCGGCGGTGCGTTCATCATGCTCTGGGATGGGCAAACCGTACACGCGTACGACGGTCGCGAAACGGCGCCGGCCGGTGCGACCGAGCGCTTGTTCTTGAAGGCCGACGGCACTCCCATGGCGTTTCCCGAGGCGCAGATCGGCGGGCGTTCGGTCGGCACGCCGGGCGTCTTGCGTGCTCTGGAAATGGCACACAAGCAAACCGGCCACCTGCAATGGGCCAAGCTGTTCGAGCCCGCCATTCGTTTGTCGGAGCAGGGCTTCGCGATATCCCCCCGCTTGCACGCGCTGATTGCCGCCGACCGCTACATCGCGCAGTCGCCTGACATGGCGGCCTACTTTCTGAACGCCGATGGCACGCCTAAAGCCACCGGCACGCTGTTGAAAAACCCGGCACTGGCGAGTGTATTCAAGCGCATTGCCAAGGAAGGACCCGACGCGCTGTACCACGGCCCGATCGCCGACGAGATCGCACGCAAGGTCCAGGGCAATCGCAATGCGGGCAGCCTGTCGCAGGCCGACCTCAAGGGCTATGTCGCCAAGGAGCGCACACCGCTTTGCACCGACTACAGACAGTACCGCGTGTGCGGCATGCCGCCCCCCTCCTCGGGCGGGATTGCCGTTGCGCAAATCCTCGGCACGTTGCAGGCCGTGGAGGCTCGCGACCCGCGCCTGACCATCGCGCCGATGGCACCCGTGAAAAGTGCCTCGCCCGCCGGTCTTGAGCCCAGCCCCGAAGCCGTGCACCTGATCGCCGAGGCCGGTCGCCTGGCCTTCGCCGACCGCGCACTGTATGTGGCCGATTCAGACTTCACCCCCGTCCCCGTCGCGGGCCTCGTCGCACCGGACTACCTGGCCCAACGCGCCACGCTGATCGGCGAGCGCAGCATGGGCATCGCCAAACCGGGCCGACCTGCGGGCATCCAGGTGGCGTACGCGCCGGACCGTTCGCCGCTGCGTATCTCCACCTCACAAGTGGTGGCCGTGGACGACCAGGGCGGCGCCGTATCGATGACCACCACGGTGGAAGCGGCGTTCGGCTCGCACGTGATGGTCCAAGGCTTTCTGCTGAACAACCAGCTGACCGATTTTTCGTTCATCCCCGAAGAAAACGGCCAGCCGGTGGCCAACCGCGTCGAGCCGCGAAAACGCCCACGTTCGGCCATGGCACCGACCCTGGTGTTCGACCGCAAGAGCGGTGAATTGCTGGCCACAGTAGGCTCGCCGGGCGGCTCACAGATCATCGAGTATGTGAGCAAATCCTTGGTGGCTATGCTCGACTGGAACCTCGACCCGCAAGCCGCCATCAGCCTGCCGAACTTCGGCAGCCGCAACGGCGCGACCGAACTGGAGGCCGGCCTGTTCAGCCCAGGGTTGAAACAGGCGTTGCAGGACAAAGGCCATACGTTGAGCGAGATTGAGATGACCAGCGGCATCCAGGCCATCGTGCGCACGCGGGATGCCCAGGGCAAGGTGTCGCTGAGCGGCGGCGCGGACCCTCGGCGTGAAGGCGAAGCGGTCGGCGACTAATTTTTTCAGCGGAGACATCCTGTGCAGCAGGCAGACAATCTCGGCGCCGTCCCCGGCGTCGACCATGGCTTTTGCTCGATCAATGATCCGCTACGGCCAGAAACCGTGTTCATCTGCAAGCAGGTGCACAGCGCCTCGGTGATTGAATGGCAGGCCGATCAGGTGGCCAACACCCTTGAGGCGGACGGCGTGTTCACCCGCGAGCATCAGACGATTGCGGTGATTACAGCCGACTGCCTGCCGGTGCTTATCGCCTCGGAAAACGGCGCAATGGTTGCCGCCGTGCATGGCGGTTGGAAGGGACTGCAAGGCGGGATCATCGCCAACGCGGTGCAACGCTTTGCCGACCAAGGCATTCCCGTGGACCAATTGCGAGTGGCCATCGGACCGTCGATCAAGCCGTGCTGTTATGAAGTGAGCGAGGGGTTTATCGGGCAGTTCCAGATCGATCAAGGCCATTTGTGGCGTGATGGTCTGGCGCCATGGAGCTTTGCGCAACCGACCCCATTGCTGCCACCCCGGATTACACCGCCGTATGCCAGGCAAGCGGGAAGTGCCTGGTTCGATTTGAGCGGGTATGGGGTGATGCTTCTGCAAGCGGCGGGACTCAAGCGTGAGCAGATCGAGGTCAGTAAGGTGTGCACTTATTGCACATCACCCACCTTCGCCAGCTACCGCCGAAGAACTCATCACCCGCAGGAACCGAAGACGTTGATCTATTCGTGGATTGCTCGCCGAGACCGGTGAGAGAGAACCTACAAAGGATACCGAGAATATTCCAGCGCATATCCTGCACAAAATCGCAAAGGACATGAACCATGCCACTCACTGAGAAGCAACTGAAGGAACGTGACGCCAAACGTAATATTGGCGAAGAGTTACTGGCCGCCATACAGGATGTTAAAGCGGGACATTACGGCGCTGTGCATCAGGTTGAGATCACTCAAGCCGCAGAAGCCAGGAGTAAAACCGGATTGTCACAACCCAAGTTTGCCGAGCTTTTAGGGGTTTCGGTAAGAACACTTCAAGAGTGGGAACAAGGGCGTCGCTCTCCTTCCGGGGCCGCACGCTCACTGCTGCACATAGCAGCCATACGGCCAGACGTTTTCCGGGAAGTACTCAGTAACGCCTGATGACGCTACTGAGCTGTCGGTCGATGACTACCGACTGATCTTGAGCCCCTTGCGCCCGGCATGGCGCTCCAATGCCAGCTCGATCAAGCGGCTCACCAGCTCGCTGTAGCTCATCCCCGCCGCCTGCCACAGCTTGGGGTACATGCTGATGCGGGTGAAGCCGGGCAGTGAGTTGATTTCGTTGATCAGCACTTCGCCGTCGTCGGTGAGGAACACATCGACCCGGGCCAGCCCGGAGCAGCCCAGCACCCCGAATGCCTCGATGGCCAACTGGCGGATACGCTCACTGGCGTCATGGCTGATAGCGGCCGGCACCACCACTTGGGCGGCCTGCTCGTCGATGTATTTGCTGTCGTAGGAATAGAAGCCGTTGCTCACCACGATCTCGCCACAACCACTGGCGATGGGGTTGTCGTTGCCCAATACGGCGCATTCGATTTCGCGGCCTTGAACGGCGGATTCCACCAGCACTTTTTCATCAAAACCCAAAGCCAGCTCGACGGCTGCGTGGTACTCGGCTTCACTGGCAACCTTGCTCACACCCACCGAAGACCCCTGGTTCGCGGGTTTGACGAACATCGGCAAGCCCAGTTTGTTGACGGCCGTTTCAAAGGATGTGCGCGCCGCATTGCCACGGGTCAGGGTGATGAACGGGGTAACGCCAATACCGGCATCGCGTAGCAGGCGCTTGCTGATGTCCTTGTCCATGCACACCGCCGAGCCGAGCACATCGGAGCCAACGAAAGGCATATCGGCCATGCGCAGCAAACCTTGCAGGCAGCCATCTTCACCCAGGGTGCCGTGGACGATGGGGAAGATTACGTCGATGTGTTCCAGCATACCCTGCCCGGAGGTTTCCACGACTTGCCGGCTGGACTTGCCTGGCACCACTGCCAGTTCGCGATTGGACTGGTTGAGGGCGATCAATGCCGGGTTTTCCTGGTTGATCAGGAAGTTCGACGTGTCGTTGAGGTGCCAGTGGCCGGCCTTGTCGATGCCGATCAGGACGGGCTCGAAGCGCGTACGGTCCAAGGCGTCGACGATATTGCGCGCCGATTGCAGAGAGACTTCGTGCTCGGCCGAACGGCCACCAAAAATAATACCCACCCGCACCTTGCTCATGACCCAGCCTCACAGTTGAAAGTAAGGCTTCTTAACACGGGCGGTTAGCGATTCGCCACCAGATGTGCACCGAACAGTACGTAGCAACCACCGGCAAAACGGTCGAGCCACTTGCGCGAACGACTGTAGAGGTTGGCCATGCGCTCACTGGAAAACACCAGTGCAACGGCGCAATACCAACTGAACGACAAGCTGGCCATGACGATCACAGCCAGCGTCAGCAGCAACGGCGAGGGCGAAGGAGGCATGGTCGAGGCGAAGATCGTCGCGACAAACAAGGCGGACTTCGGGTTGGACAAATTACCGAGCAAACCCAGCCGCCAAGCCGACAACAGCGAGCGTCGCTGCCCATCCGCCAGCGGGTTCCGGCCCGCGACCGGTACCGAACGTTTGAACAGCCTGAGCCCCAGGTAAATCAGGTAGCAGCCACCGATAATCTTGAACGCCAGGTACAACATGGGCGCCGCCGTAAACAACGACTTGATGCCCAGGCCACCGGCCACTCCCCACAGCACCGTACCCGAGGCGACACCTGCCGAGGCCGCCACACCATGGCGGCGCGAGGCATTGGCGGCTAACTGGGCGATGTTGAAAAAATTCGGCCCCGGGGTGACGACGGCAACTATCCAGAGCAACGCTAACGAGAGCAATGGCGCGGTATAGACCCAGTGTGAAAGCTCCATAAACTGACCCCTGCTCGAAAAAATCGCCAATCCGTGTGAAAGCAGCATAAGCCGATCCCTGTTCGAAAAATAGTTAGCCGCTACCGCTCGACCGGAGGTTCCGGCATATGCACCAACAGATCACCGGGCTGGCACTGCAGATAGGCGCAGATGGCATCCAGCGTTCCCAGCCGTATACCCTTGACCTTGCCTTGTTTGAGCAACGACAGGTTCTGTTCGGTAATCCCGATGGCGGCCGCCAGGTCCTTGGATTTGACCTTGCGCCGGGCAAGCATGACGTCCAGCTCAATCACAATGGGCATTTCAATCTCAGACAAAGGTGCGGTTTTCGGAATCGACTTCACTGGCCTGCCACAGAATACGCGCAATCACTGCGATACAACCGGCCAGAAACAGTGCCACAACGCTGGGCGCCGTCACGCTCAGGGTGATCAATCGCTCGCCGACCGGCAAGGTCATTGTTATCCAGGCGCTCAGCAATGGTTCGCATAGGAAGTCCAGCAAGACCCAGATCGCGACGGCTTTCCCAACCTTGCCCAAGTGCGAAGCGGCCGTGCTGGAAAAGTACTCACCCCGCGAATAGCGCTGGAACAGCTTGCGCAGATGATTCAAGCCACTCGCCAAGGCCATCAGCGGAATACTCGACAGCACAATGGCGCCCAGGGTTTGCCATAGCGGGAACAGGGCTACCTGGTCCATGCGCCCCTGGATCAGGCGATCGCTCAGCGCAAAACTGAAGCCTCGCCCACCAGTAGAGGAGCTCAAGGTTGGAAACAACCACACAGCCGCGTTCAGGACCAGCATGCCGACAATCAGCAACAATGTGATCACTGACATTCGTTGGCTAAGCAGGGCAAGACGTTGAGTGTTCATAAACAACCTCGTTGAATTAATGTCGAGGCAAAATAGCGAATTTATTATCGTAAAACAATAATAATTTACCGATAAACGATTAAAATCGCTCATCCTCCCCAAAAAAACCTGCACAATCGTTCAAGACCACGCCCCACAACCTGCACAGACTGGGTTAACGTGTTTCCACCTCTATTTGTGACAAGTCACCATGGGCCAACCCACCTCCACCCTCGACTGGCTGCACCGCGCCCCGCACGCCAGCGGCCTGGACCGTATCGAGGCGTACTTTGCGGGCTTTGCATTCGATCCCCATCGCCATGACACCTATGCGATCGGGCGCACTTTGTTTGGCGTACAGAGCTATCACTACCGGGGCTGCATGACCCACAGCCTGCCCGGCACGACCATGGTGATTCACCCGGATGAAACCCATGACGGCCGCGCCAGCAGCGTGGAAGGCTTCAAGTACCGCATGATTTATGTGGAACCGGCGTTGATCCAGCAGATTCTCGGAGGCCGGCCTTTACCGTTTATCCACAAGGGCCTGTCGACAGACCCACGGTTATTTCGCGCCAGCGAAGTGTTGCTGCAAAGCCTCGATTGCCCGATCGACCCGATGCAGGAGCAGGACGCACTGTACGACCTGGCCCAGGCACTGAACGCCGCCTCGGGGGTGATTGTCAGCCGCAAGTCGTTCGATTACGTCGCCGCCGAGCGCGCTCGGGAATTTATCCACAGCGCGCTGGGCCGCAGCATTACCCTGGATGAAATGGCCGACCACTGCGGGCGTGATCGCTGGGCCTTGTCGCGGGATTTTCGCTTGTTGTTCGGCACCAGCCCTTATCGCTACCTGACCATGCGGCGGCTGGACCTGGTACGCAGCCTGCTGGCCCAGGGGCAATCGTTGGTAGACGCGGCACTGACCGCCGGCTTCACCGACCAGAGCCATATGACCCGGCAATTTCGCAGCACCTACGGCATGCCGCCGTCGCGCTGGGTGAAGATGCTCGGGCGCTGAAAAAACTGGCTCGCTTTATGTGTAGGAGCGAGCTTGCTCGCGAAAAACTCACAGGCACCGCGCTCATCCAGGCAGCACGCGTTATCGTTGACGTTTTTCGCGAGCAAGTTCGCTCCTACAGAGGGTGGGTTCAGGGCACCAGTTGACGCCCGACAACCGGTGCGCCGATGCTCAGGAAATTCCCGCCGGCAATGTGGTGCAAGGTGCGTAGCTCATCATGCCCTTCAAAATGCCAATGCCCCTCGCTGAACACCCGCACATCGGCGTAGGCGGCAACCACTTCGCCCAGAAACAGGTCGTAGGTCTGCTGGTTGTGGGGTTCGGGTAACAAGCGGCATTCCAACCAGGCCACGCAGCCTTCCAGCAGCGGCGCTTCGGTGTGCTCCCCGCTAAAGGTTTGCAGGCCGTAGGCGGCAAACTTGTCGGTTTCAGCGCCGGTCGTATTACCGACCGTCTGCACCAGGTCAGCCTGGGCCACACAGGGCACCTGGAGCACGAAGGTGCCGGCGCTTTCGAGCAATTGGCGGGTCCAGGTGGATTTGTCCAGGACCACCGCGACTTTCGGCGGTTCGAAATCCAAGGGCATGGCCCAGGCTGCAGCCATGATATTGCGCTTGCCCTCAAAGGCTGCGCTCACCAGTACGGTCGGCCCGTGGTTAAGCAAACGATAAGCTTTGGACAGAGGAACGGGGCGACGATGGGTAGGACTCATGGAAGGTCGGCTCTTCATGCAAGAAAGAACCTACGATACCTGAGCCCTATGCTCAGCTCGACAGCTGATTGGCGAACTGCCCGACCGCGCTGACCACTTTCTGCGCGCCGTCCTGGATTTCCACAATCACCGTACCCGCCTCGGACGCCAGCGCCAGCCCCTGTTCGGCTTGCACGCGGCCATCGGTCATCAGGGCGACCGCATCGCGGGCCATATCCTGGTTCTGACGCACCACACCGACAATCTCCTCAGTGGCTTTGCTGGTACGTGATGCCAACTGACGAACTTCATCCGCCACCACCGCAAAACCACGGCCTTGCTCACCGGCACGGGCCGCCTCGATGGCCGCATTGAGCGCCAGCAGGTTGGTCTGCTCGGCAATACCGCTGATGGTCTTAACGATGCTGCCGATCACCTGGGACTGCTCGTTCAGCGCTTCAATGCCTTCGCCGGCCTGCTGCATGTGCTTGGCCAGGTCACGCATCACCCCCACCGCCTGCGTCACGACAGTGGTGCCGCGCTGAGCGCTGCTGTCGGTTTGCTGCGAGGTGCTGTAGGCAATGTTGGCGGCCTCGGCCACGGCCTGCTCCCGGTTGACCTGGTCGGTGATCACCGTGGCGAACTTGACCACTTTGTACACTCGATCATTGGCATCCAGCACCGGGTTGTAGGTCGCTTCCAGCCACACCAGACGACCCTGGCTGTCGACACGCTTGAAGCGCGCCGCGATAAATTCTCCGGCCTTCAAGCGCGTCCAGAAATGCTGGTATTCGGCGCTGTTGTATTCCTCCGGCTCGCAGAATATGCGGTGATGCTTGCCCTGAATCTGCGCCAGGCTGTAGCCCATGCCATTGAGGAAGCGGTCGTTGGCGGTCAGCACATGGCCGTCGAGGTCAAACTCGATGACCGCGGTGGAGCGCACCAGCGCCGTGATCAGGTTTTCATGCTCACGCGAGGCCTCGATGGTACGGGTCAGGTCGCTGGAGACGATCGAGAAATATTTGATGCGCCCGTCCGAACTGCGCACCGGCTGCACGATCGAGCGCAGCCATGCTTCCTTGCCATTGCCGCGCATCAGGCGCACGGTGCCGGCATAGTGTTCACCGCGTACCAGTGCGTTCTTGAAACGCTGCTGGAATTCGTTGTCGCGTACATGTGCCGGAAACAACTCGTCAATCAAGCGCCCCGACAGTTGCGTACCTTGATAAGCCATCTCCTGAAGAAAGAGGGCGTTGACCGATGCGATGCGCCCTTGCGGGTCCAGGGTGATCGCGATCATTTCGCTTTCCAGGCTCTCTTTAACCTGTTGCAAGCTGGACAACTCTTCGCGAAGAGCCGACAGCTCCTGCTTCAAACGGGTCGTGAACATGGGGCACCAATGATCAAATGATGACAGGGTATTTTCTGCATCGGCGCGGCCGGCGTTTTCTGAAGAGGGTTTCACCTCAGATCCAACTATATTCCTGGCCGGTCAGCCGCCATTGTTCCGGCACACCCCCATCACTTGATACTCCAGGGTATTGAGCTTGCCCGTGGAGTCCTCATAGGTCATGCGTGACGGCACCGGGTTGCACGAGCGGATGGGCGGCGTCACGTTGACCACGTTGGCGATGTCCAGCTTCATGCCGTAGCGATACGCCTGTACCTCGGGTGCCGGCTTGCCGACCCTGGCCGCGTAATCGGCCATAGCCTTTTCATTGCGCTCCATCATCAGAGCGAACGTACGATCCCCGCCGCCTTCGGCCAATGCGCCAAAAGACAGGATAGCCGTTAATACACCCAGGCCAATTTTATAAAAGTTCATTACCGGTTCCTCGTCTGAAAGTTCAGTGCCGAGATTAACCAGCCAACCCTGACGCCATGTTCACGACAACATTACTTATTTGTTAGGTGGCCATGACTTTCCAGAATTGTAATGTTGGAGCCACTTTCCCGTTATCTGAGGTTTGCAACTATCAGCCTGGGCCAGATCAATAAGAACGCCCGCCCCCATAAGAAGCCGATAACTGCCAAGCCCCAGGAGCGAACCATGAATATCCGCCACTACACCCTTCCCTTTTCGTTGATCGCCGCATTGCCCCTGACCGCCGTGGCTGCTGAGGACAAGCCCGAAGGGTTTATCGAAGGCAGCAGTGTCAACGTGCTAGCGCGCAATTTTTACTTCAACCGAGATGATCGCAAGGGCCAATCCAGCCCCACCGGCAACGGTTATTCCGCGGCCTGGGCGCAGGGGTTGATCGGCAAATTCGAATCCGGTTTTACCCAAGGCACGGTGGGGTTCGGCCTGGATGCGTTCGCCATGTACGGCCTGCAACTCGACTCGGGCAGCGGCCGCAGCGGCGGCAAGGGCTCGTTCGGCGTGCTGCCGGTGGATAGCGACAACCACCCTGAAAACAACTACAGCAAAGTTGGCGGCGCGGTGAAATTGCGCGTACTCGACACCGTGATCAAGGCCGGTGATGTGTTCCCGCTCACCCCCGTGGTGGCGTACGGCGACTCGCGTTTACTGCCGCAAAGCTTTCGTGGCGTGACCGCGCAAAACACCTCCATCGAGGGTTTGAGCCTGCAAGGCGGGCGCTTGAGCGGCATGAGCCAACCCAACGAAAGCGGCATGAACAACGGTTTCGCGACCTTCTATGCAGGCAAGGTGGACTCGCCCTGGATCGGCTACTTCGGCGGTGATTACCAGCTCAACAAACACTTGAGTGTGAGCCTGTACAGCAGCCGCTTGAAGGACGCCTGGGATCAATATTATTTCGGCAGCGCCGCCAGTTACCCGATGAACGATGACGTCTCATTGTTCGGCGACTTCAACTATTACAAAGCGGTGGACGAAGGCAAAAAACGCCTGGGTGAGTTCGATAACAACATCTGGAGTGCCAGGCTCGGGGTCAAGATCGGCGCCCACAGCGTAGCCGTCTCGCATCAGCGCAACAACGGCGATGACGACTTTGATTATCTGCGCCAATCAGACTCGATCTTCCTCAATAACTCGATCCAGTACAGCGACTTCAACGCGCCCAAGGAACGCTCCTGGATGCTGCGCTATGACCTGGACATGCAGCCGTTCGGTATCCCCGGCCTGTCGTTCATGACCCGCTACGGTAAAGGCACGGGTGCCGACTACAGCAACGCCAACGCCGTCTACATGCGCCGCGATGCAGCGGGTAACCCGCTGACCGACCAGCGTCGCTGGGAGCGGGATATCGAGGCCAAATATGTGGTGCAAAGTGGCACCTTGAAAGACCTGTCATTGCGCCTGCGCCAGGCCAGCGTGCGCTCCAGTGCATTTGAGTCGGACCTGGAGGAAGTTCGCTTGATTGCCGAATATCCACTGGTAGCGCTGTAAGTGATTACATTCGTTCGCCGTTGACCAACATCTGTTCACAAATTCCCAGTTATCAAAACTGTAATATTGGCCTCACCTTCTCGTTAAGTTGATCTTCCTATACTGGCCTCAACTTATTCACCGAGCACATTCATCTCTGAAGCTTTTGTGTAGCTCCTTTGGAAAGAGATGGATTTTTAACGCCCCGCCTGGGGCGTTTTTTTTGAGCCCGGCTTTGTGCGGCCGATGGTCGCAGTTGACCCTGAAGCTACTTCACGGTTCAGACTTTTCCTACTCCCCCAACGCACAGCCCATAAGGAAATGGCCTTCTTTTCTCTTCGTGATAGGTAACCCCCCATGCGTATCCTTGTGGTTGAGGACGAACAAAAAACCGCCGACTACCTGCAGCAAGGCTTGAACGAAAGCGGCTATGTGGTGGACTGCGCCAGCAATGGCATTGACGGCCTGCACCTGGCCGGGCAACACGCGTATGAACTGGTGATTCTCGACGTCAACCTGCCCGGCAAAGATGGCTGGGAAGTGTTGGAGCAATTACGCCGCAACGGCACCCAGCGCGTGATGATGCTGACCGCCCGTGGCCGACTGGCGGACAAGATCAAGGGCCTGGACATGGGCGCCGATGATTACCTGGTCAAGCCCTTCGAATTTCCCGAGTTACTGGCGCGGGTGCGCACGCTGCTGCGGCGCAGCGAACATATTCAACAGCCTGAAGTGTTTCGCGTGTCGGACCTTGAGTTGGACCCTCGCCGCCATCGTGCCTATCGCGGCAACCGGCGCATTGACCTGACCACCAAGGAGTTTGCCCTGCTGCAGGTGCTGATGCGCCAGACCGGCGAAGTACTGACCCGCACGCAGATCATTTCCCTAGTGTGGGACATGAACTTCGACTGCGATACCAACGTGGTGGAAGTCTCCATCAGCCGCCTGCGTGCCAAGGTCGATGACCAGAGCGAGGTCAAGCTGATCCACACCATCCGCGGTGTGGGCTACGTGTTGGAGGCGCGCCCATGAAAACCGGCAGTCTGTCGATGCGCCTGGGCCTGACCGTCAGCCTGATGGGCGCGGGCCTGGTCGTGCTGCTGGCGACCCTGGCCTACCTGGCCCTGACCCATGAGCTGGAAAAACTGGCGCGCAAGGGCCTGGAAAGCAAGATGGAACAGATCCAGCACAGCCTCGCCCTGGGCCTCGATACCCATGCCATTCGTGCCCGGCCACATTCGCTGATGGACCTGGTAATGGGCCACGACAACTTCTACCTGACTATCGTCGGCACCGCGCCCAACAACAGCGTACTGCTGAGCGTCGGTGCCAAGCCGCAAGAACCGCTGCTGACCGACTTCAAGCCTCGGGAAACCCTCGGCTACCTGAACTGGACGGACAGCTATGGCAACCAGGTACTCAGCGCCTCCAGCCTGATGCGCCTGGCCAGCGGCGAACGCGTACGGGTGCTGCTGTCGCTGGACCGCATGGACGACCAGGCACTGCTCAGCGCCTACCTGCGTGCCACCATCATCGCGCTGCCCATGTTGCTGATCCTGATCGGCATGGGTGCCTGGTGGCTGGTGCAGCGCGGGCTAGCGCCATTGAAGCAGTTCAGTCATGTGGCCGCCAAAGTCACCACCCAGGACCTCACCCATCGGTTGTCCATCGATAACTTGCCCAAGGAACTGGGCGAACTGGCTCAAGGCTTCAATGTGATGCTCAATCGCCTGGACGCTGGGGTGCAGCAGCTCTCGCAATTCTCCGATGACCTCGCCCACGAACTGCGTGCGCCCCTGACCAACTTGATGGGCAAGGCCCAACTGACCCTGTCACGCCAACGACCGCCGGAGGAATACAAGGCCGTGCTGGAATCCAGCACCGAAGAACTGGAACGCCTGGGACGCATCGTCAACGACATGCTGTTTCTGGCCCAGGTCAGCCACCCGGCGGCACGCGCCTCATTCACGGCGGTCCCACTGGCGGCTGAAGCCCATCGGGTCATGGAGTTGTTTGCGCTGAGTGCCGAAGACAAACAATTGACCCTGACCTTGAGCGGCGACGCCCAGGTACTCGGGGACCGCCTGATGATCCAGCGTGCGCTGTCCAATCTGCTGTCCAATGCCATCCGCCACAGCCCGGCGGGCTCGCATATTTCGTTGCTGGTGGAAACCTATGGCAACCAGGTGTCGGTATCGGTGAGCAACCCCGGCCCAGGCATCGAAGCCCAGCACCTGCCGCACCTGTTCGAACGTTTCTACCGCGTCGACAGCAGCCGCGCCCGCAACGAGGGCGGCACCGGCCTGGGGCTGGCCATCGTGCGGTCGATCATGACCTTGCACCAGGGGCAGGCCGACGTACGCAGCCTGCCCGGTGGTTTCACGCTGTTTCGCCTGGTCTTCCCATTCACGTGAAGTGCAAGGGTCATTCTTCCTTGCGGTACGCCCATTGATACAGCGCCGGCAGCACCAGCAAGGTCAGCAGCGTCGATGAAATAATCCCGCCGATCACCACCGTCGCCAACGGCCGCTGCACCTCGGCGCCGGTGCCGGTGGCGAGTGCCATGGGGATAAACCCGAGAGAGGCCACCAACGCAGTCATCAGCACCGGGCGCAAGCGCGTCAGTGCCCCTTCGTTGACCGCGTTTGATAATGAACGCCCTTCCTCCCGCAGGTTGCGGATGAAGGCAATCATGACCAGCCCGTTGAGCACCGCCACCCCGGACAATGCGATGAAACCCACCCCCGCCGAGATCGACAACGGAATATCCCGCAACCACAGGGCCATGATTCCGCCGGTCAGCGCAAACGGAATCCCGGTAAACACCAGCAGACCATCCTTGAGGTTGTTGAACATCATGAATAACAGCCCGAACACCAGAAGCAACGCCACCGGCACCACGATACGCAAACGCTCGGAGGCTTCCTTCAATTGTTCGAACTGGCCGCCCCAGGTGGTCCAGTAACCGGCGGGCACCTTCACCTGGCGGCTGATCGCCGTCTCGGCCTCTTCGACGAATGAACCGATATCCCGCCCCCGTACGTTGGCACTGACGATCACCAGGCGCTTGCCGTTCTCGCGGCTGATCTGGTTCGGGCCGAGCACCAGGTCCAGGCTGGCGACCTGGGACAAGGCAATAAAGCCCAATGACCCCGCTGCGGTTCCGGCCATTGCCGGCACCGGGATCAGCAGTCGCGCAAGCCCCTCGATATCGGTGCGCAACGCGTCGGACAAACGCACAACCATATCGAAACGACGGTCGCCTTCGTACAAGGTTCCAGCCTGCCGCCCACCCACCGCGACGGCAATGGTGTCCTGCACATCGCCCACATTCAGGCCAAAACGCGCGGCCTTGTCGCGGTCGATGTTGATAGTCAGCACCGGCAGGCCGGAGGTCTGTTCCACCTTCACTTCCGAGGCGCCCGTGAGCTTTTTCAATGTCTCGGCAATTTCCTCGGCGGTCTTGTTCAGCACGGCCATGTCGTCACCAAACACCTTCACCGCCACATCACTGCGCACCCCGGAAATCAGTTCGTTGAATCGCAACTGGATCGGTTGCGACAGTTCATACGCACTGCCCGGAACGATCGCACTGGCACGCTGGATATCGGCAATCAGCGCCTCGCGGGACTTCTTCGGATCGGGCCATTGCTCCTTCGGCTTGAGCATCACATAGCTGTCAGAAATATTCGGCGGCATCGGGTCGGAGGCGATTTCCGCCGTGCCGGTGCGGGCAAACACCCGCTCGATTTCCGGTACCTGGGCCAGCAAGGTTTTTTCCAGTTGCTGCTGCATCTGCACCGACTGCGTCAGGCTGGTGCCGGGTACGCGCAAGGCCTGCTGGGCGAAGTCGCCTTCACTGAGGCTGGGGATAAACTCGCTGCCCATGCGGCTGGCGACCGCCCCGGAGGCGATGATGGTCAGCACCGCCAGGCCGAACACCAGCGAGCGACGAGCCATCACCCAATCCAGCACCGGGGCATAGGCCCGGCGCGCACTGCGCATTACCAGGTTTTCGTCTTCCTGGACCTTCCCGGTAACGAACAGCGCAATCGCCGCCGGCACAAAGGTCACCGACAAGATCATCGCGCCAAGCAGGGCGATCACCACGGTGAACGCCATGGGGTGGAACATCTTGCCGGCTACACCCGTCAGGGCGAAGATCGGCAGGTACACCACCATGATGATCAGTTGCCCGAAGATCAGTGCGCGCCGCGCCTCCTTGGCCGCAGCGAACACCTCATGCAGGCGCTCGCTGCGGGTCAACAAGCGCCCATGACGGTGCTGCGCGTGGGCCAGACGGCGGATGGCGTTCTCGACGATCACCACCGCACCATCGACGATAATGCCGAAATCCAGCGCGCCGAGACTCATCAAGTTGGCGCTGACTTTATTGGTGAACATGCCGGTAAAGGTGAAGAGCATCGCCAGGGGAATCACCATGGCCGTAATCAGCGCCGCGCGGATATTGCCCAGGAACAGGAACAGCACCGCGACCACCAGCAGCGCGCCTTCAAAGAGGTTCTTTTTCACCGTGGCAATGGCTTTTTCCACCAGGTTGGTGCGGTCGTAGACGGTAACGGCCACCACCCCCTCGGGCAGCGAACGGTTGATCTCCTCGAGCTTTTTCGCCACCGCCAGGGATACGGTACGGCTGTTCTCACCGATCAACATGAACACCGTGCCCAGCACCACTTCACGGCCGTTTTCAGTGGCTGCGCCGGTGCGCAGTTCGCGGCCGATCTCGACCTGAGCCACATTGCGCACGCGGATCGGCGTACCGTCCGAGGTGGTGATCACGATGTTGGCAATATCGTCGATGGACGCCACTTGCCCCGGCGCCCGAATCAACAACTGCTCACCGCTGCGTTCGATGTAACCGGCACCGACGTTGGCGTTGTTGCGTTCCAGCGCCGTGACCAAATCGCCCAAGGTCAGGTTGTAGGCCGCCAGGCGCTTGGGGTCGGGCGCGATCTGATATTCCTTGGCGAAACCACCGATGGTGTTGATCTCCGCTACGCCCGGAACGTTGCGCAGTTGCGGCTTGATGATCCAGTCCTGGATCACCCGCAAGTCGGTCGGCGTGTAGGGCGTACCGTCGTCTTTGAGTGCGCCCTCCTCGGCCTCGACGGTCCACAAGAATATTTCACCAAGGCCAGTGGAAATCGGCCCCATGGCCGTTTCGATACCCTCGGGTAATTGCTCACGGGCCACTTGCAGACGCTCGTTGACCAATTGGCGGGCAAAGAACAGGTCGGTGCCATCCTTGAAAATCACCGTGACCTGGGACAAACCAGAACGCGACAACGAACGCGTCTGCTGTAACCCCGGTAGCCCGGCCATGGCCGTTTCGATAGGAAAGGTGATGCGCTGCTCGGTTTCCAACGGCGAAAACCCGGCCGCTGCCGAGTTGATCTGCACCTGCACGTTGGTGATATCGGGCACGGCGTCAATGGGTAACTTCTGATAGCTGGCAATGCCGACACCGGCCATCAACAGCACCGCCAGCAGCACAATGATGCGCTGCTCGATGGCGAATTGGATAAGGCGCTCAAACATGGGAAATCACTCGCAGGATCAATGGGCGTGTTCGGCCGAGCCTTTGCCCAATTCGGACTTGAGGATGAAGCTGCCGACGGCTGCCACCTGTGCCCCGGCATCGAGGCCTTTGCGCACTTCGACGTAGCCGTTTTCACTCACCCCCAGTTCAAGATGACGGGTGATGAAGCCGTCCGGGGTGCGCACAAATACCGAGGGTTTGTCCTCGACGGTCTGGATCGCGGTTTGCGGCACGGTGACCTTGGCCTGGTAGGTATCGGTGGCCACTTGCACTGTTACAAACAGCCCCGGGCGCCAGGCGTCGTCGGGGTTGGGCACGCTCACGCGCACCGTGGCGGTGCGCGTTTGCTCACCGAGCAGGTTGCCGACATAGGCCACCGTGCCGAGCACATCGGTGCCCATTTCGGTGGAGCTGACTTTCACCGGTTTGCCGATGCGCACCTTGTTCAGGTCCTTGGGAAACACACCGAAGGTGACCCACACCTGGGACAGGTCCGAGAGCGTGAACGCGTTGCTGGTTTCGCTGACGACTTCGCCGACGCCGAGGTGTTTTTCCACCACCACACCGGCAAACGGTGCGCGCAGCTCGTAACGATTGCCACCGACCAAGACTGCGCTGCCGCTGAGGGCGTTCATCTTTTGGCGAGCGTTGTTCAGGGCGATCTCGGCTTCTTGCAAGGTCTGGCGTGCCAGCAGGTAATCCTGCTCGGCGGAGATCTCGTCCTTCCACAACTGGCGCTCGCGCTGGAAGGTGGTGCGCGCCAGCTCGACACGACGTTCGCTGGCGGCCAATTCGCTACGTTGATCGGAGATTTGCTGGCTGGCGATCACCGCCAATAGCTCGCCCTTCTGCACCGACTGCCCGAGATTGACCTTGACCGCCTCCACCACGCCAGCCGCACGCGGGACGATGTGCGAGGTGCGGTCTTCGTCGAAGCGCACTTCTCCCGGCAATGTCAGCAGCGTACTGAGCGCACGGGGCTGTGCCTGCGCCAGTTGAATACCGGCGGCCTGGATCTGCGCCTCAGTGAGTTCGAGCTTGCCTTCCTCTTCATCGGCGCAGGCAAAGCCCGACAGCATCAGGCCCAGGGCGACGGCGAGCGCCATGCCATGTTTCTTGTTCATCAAAAAGACTCCAGAAAAAATCAAAACCGGGCGAGGTCGCCGTAGATCCGTTCGATACGCACCCAGGCGTCGGTGGCCTGGGCGGTCGCCGTGAGGTATTGGGTGCGTGCAGCGATCAAGGTGCGCTGGGCATCGAGTACGTCGAGGAAGTTGAACTTGCCCATCTCGAAGCCACGGGTGGCACTGTCGACCGCGCGCTGGGCCGCCGGCAGAATCTGCTGGTTGAACGCTTGCACCTCGGTGCTTGCGGTTTGCCACAGGTCCAGCGCCTGACGGGTTTCGGTGCGCAGCCGCAGCTCGGTGGCATTGCGCAGGTCGCGAGCCTGGTCCGCACGGCGGCTGGCGGCGAGCACGTTGCCCTGGTTACGGTTGAACAGCGGGATCGGCATCGACACCCCGATCACATTCACCCGCTCGCGCACGCTGGCGTCGTATTGGCTGCCGACCGACACGTCGAGGTCGGGAATGCGCTGGGCTTTCTCCAGGCCCACACTGGCTTCGCTTTGCAGAATCTGTAACTCGGCCAGACGCAGCTCGGTGGTTTGCTCCAAGCGTGACAGCAATTGCGCAGAGGACGGCAAAGGTGGTGAGGATTGGCTTTGCGTGGCCACGCCCTGGAAGTCCGGCGCGGCGCTGCCGGTGCTGGCGGCCAAACGACGGTAGGCATCGGTGAGGCCGACCTGCGCACGGTTCAATTCCAGGCGAATCTCGGACAGTTGTACCTGGGCGCGAGTGGCCTCCACCGGTGAGGATTTACCGGCGTTGACACGACCGTTGGCAACCACCAGGCCGCGCTCGGCCAAGGCCATCGAGCGCTGCGCGAGGTCGAGACGCTCCTGGGCGCGCAGGGCGCTGTAATAGCTGTCGATCACCTCGGCGCGCAGGCCGTTGCGGCGCTGCTCCAAGGACAGCGCGGCGGCGTCCTGGGCGCGGGTCGCCACGTCGATTCGCGCACCGCGCTTGCCGCCCAGCTCCAGGGTCTGGCTGAGTTTGACGGTCGTGGTGCGGCTGTTGCGGCGGGTGTCTTCCGCGTCCCAGGAGGCCACCGGGTTGGGGATCAAGCCGGCCTGTTGGCGACCGCCCTGGGCAATCTCGATTTCCCATTGCGCAGCCGCCAGTTCAGGGTTGTTGGCGAATGCGGCTTGCAAGGCTGAGTCGAGGGTGAGGGTTTGCGCCTGGGCGACACTTGCGGCCATCCACAACGTCATCGCGCCTAAAAATGCTCTTACGGAAATTGCCATAACGAAAGTTCCACGCCCATGAAGTCGCTGAGGTTCCCAGCGGGGGCAATGTAACTTTCGTTACTTATCAGAGCGGTGGGTGGAACATTACAAATCCGTTAGCCGGGATCAGGCGTGAACCTCGTCGTGCTCGTCATGTTGAAAACCCTCCCCTTCGACCTGAATGGTCGCGTGGGAAATATCGAATTGTTCATGCAGCATTTCCGTGACCGCACTAAGGATTTGTTGCTCGGTGCCCTTCGACGCGTCCGCCACCAAATGGGTGCTCAGCACATTTTTGCCGCTGGTCAGGGCCCAGATATGCAGGTCGTGCACGCCCTTTACCCCGGGTACATTGCCAATGGCCTGCTCGATCTGATCGATATCCAGGCCCTCCGGAACACCTTGCAGCAGCACGTTCATGCTTTCCTTGAGCAGGGTCCAGGTGCGTGGCAATACCCAGAAACCAATCGCCGCCGCGACCACGGAGTCGATCCAGCCCCACCCCGTGAACATGATCACCACCGCCGCGATGATCACACCGATGGAACCGAGCATGTCGCTCCAGACCTCCAGGTACGCGCCTTTGACGTTCAGGCTCTCGCCGCTGGCGGCGCTGAGCAGGCGCATGGAGATCAGGTTGACGACCAACCCCAGCACCGCGATCACCAGCATGCCGGTGGACTGGATTTCGGCGGGCGCCTGTAACCGTTGATAGGCTTCGTAGAGGATGTAGAACGCCACGGCGAACAGCAGCAGCGCATTGAACGCCGCCGCCAGGATTTCGAAACGGGCGTAGCCAAAGGTGCGCTTGCGGTCGGCGGGACGCTTGGCGACCTGGATCGCCACCAGGGAAATCGCCAGGGCCAAGGCGTCGGTCATCATGTGCGCGGCGTCCGACAACAGTGCCAGGCTGCCGGTGATGAAGGCACCGATCACCTCGGCGATCATGAAGCTGCCGGTCAACCCCAGGGCAAACCAGAGTTTTCTTTCGTGGCCGGCGCGTACTTGGGCGTGGCTATGTCCTGCACTCATGAAATGTCTTCCTGTGAGGGTGTCCGTCGATCATAGAGCTATAGGCCAGATCTTCGGACCTGCATTGCAAACTTGTCATCCGCTCGCCAGCTCGCCGTTACATTGGCCGCACCAAAATCGCTCATGAACGCTGTGGAACCGCTCTATCGGGTATGCTTTTCGAGCAGGAAACAAAAAGAAACATATTAGCCAACCTGTTCGATAAGGAGTTCCCTCTTGGAGTTATCGACTGCTGCGTGGATGGTTCACGACACACGCCTCATGTTTTGCGTCCTGCTGGCCATCGCCAGCATCATCGTGCTGATCAGCGCAACCAAATTACCGCCGTTCCTGTCGATCCTGATCGGCACCTTTATCGCCGGTGTCGGCGCCGGGTTACCGCCGGAAGAAGTTGCCAAAGCCTTCAGCAAAGGCGCCGGGGCGATCCTCGGTGAGGCCGGCATCATCATTGCGCTGGGCTCGATGCTCGGCGCATTGATGGCCGAATCCGGCGCAGCCGACCGCATCGCCACCACGTTGCTCGGGCTGGGCAAGGGCAAGTCATTGCCGTGGGTAATGGCCCTGGTGGCGATGGTCATCGGCCTGCCACTGTTCTTCGAAGTGGGCCTGGTGATGATGGTGCCGATCATCTTCGTGATGGCCAAGCGTTCGAACCAGCCTCTGCTTAAAATCGCCATCCCGGCGCTCGCGGGCATGACCACCCTGCACGCCCTGATGCCACCACACCCCGGGCCGCTGATTGCGGTGGGCGCGTTGCACGCCGACCTGGGCCTGACCATGTTGCTGGGCTTCTGCCTGGCGGTACCGGCCGTGATGCTGGCTGGCCCGATCTATGGCAACTGGCTGTCTAAACGTCTGCACGTGGATGAACCGGCCGATATCGGCGCGCTGTTCAGCGCACCGCCCAAGGCCCCGCGCCAGCCGAGCTTTGGGGTGTCGTTGCTGATCATTCTGTTGCCGGTGATTCTGATGCTGGGCAGCACCCTGGCCAAAGTTGCGCTGCCGGCAGAAAGCAGCATCGGCCTGACCTTGAAGTTCCTCGGTGAACCACTGATCGCCCTCGGCCTCGCCGTGATCGCCGCTGTGATCTGCCTGGGCTGGGCCGCCGGCATGCCCCGCGCCGATGTCGGCAACACCCTGCGCAAAGCGCTCGCACCCATCGCCGTACTGCTGCTGACGATCGGCGCCGGCGGCGGCCTCAAGCAAACCCTGCTCGACGCCGGTGTCAGCCAGACCATCAGCAAGGTCGCCGAAGGCGCACACATGCCTTATCTCTTACTCGCCTGGCTGATCGCCGTGGCCTTGCGCCAGGCCACCGGCTCAGCGACCGTCGCCACGACCACCACAGCCGGCATTCTCGCGCCGATGATGGCCGGGCTGGCGGCAACGCAGAGCTCATTGGTAGCCCTGGCGATTGGCGCGGGGTCGGTGTTCTTCTGCCACGTCAACGACGCCGGGTTCTGGATGGTGCGTGAGTACTTCGGCTTACAGCTCAAGCAGACGATCTGGGTGTGGTCGGTACTGCAGACTATTGTGTCGGTCGTAGGTTTGATCGGGACGCTGTTGCTCTGGCATTTTCTGACCTGAGCTTCAGGCAGCCAAGGTGTGGCGCTTGCCAAACAGCGCCACACTCGCCACACCCACCGCCCCCATCACCGCACAGTAACCCACACAAATCCACGGACTGGTCGGCATCAGCGCGATCAGCAACAGCGGCGTGGTACTCGCCCATAGTGCGTAGGCAATGTTGTAGGTAAAGGAAATCCCCGACACCCGCACCTGCGCCGGAAACAGCCCGACCATCACCGACGGCACCGCACCGACTACGCCACAACTCAAGCCCGCCAAGGCGTATGCCGCGCCCAGCCATACACCACCGGCGATCAGGCTGGCGTACAACACCGCGATGCCTATCGGCAGCAGCAGGCTGTAGACCAGCACCGCACGCCAGGCGCCGATGCGGTCGACCAAAAGGCCGGCGAGCACGCAGCCGATGTTCAGGAAAACAATGCCCAACGCGCTCAAGGCGAAGGTGTGGCTGGGGCTCATACCGAAGGTTTTCTGCATCATGGTCGGGGTGATGACCACCAGTACCACCACGGCCGATGTCAGTACGCACGTGAGGATCATCGCCGGCAGCAACACGGCGCGATGCTCACGCAGCACGGTGCGCAGCGGCAGTTCGGCAGCGGCCTGGCGGCGTGCCTGCATTTCGAGGAACACCGGGGTTTCGCTGAGCCAGCGGCGCAGCCAGACGCCGATCACACCGAACACACCACCGAGCAGGAACGGGAAGCGCCAGGCGTAATCGAGGATTTCGGCGGGGCTGAAGAGTTGCGCCAGCAGCGTCGCGGTGAGGGCACCAAGCAGGTAGCCGAAGGTCAGGCCGGCTTGCAGGAAACCCAGGGCGTAGCCGCGGTGATGGATCGGGGCGTGCTCGGCGACAAAGGTCCAGGCGCTGGGCACTTCGCCGCCGACCGCCGCCCCTTGCAGCACGCGCAAGGCGAGCAGAATCAGCGGTGCGAAATAGCCGATTTGCGCGTACGTCGGCATGATCCCGATCAGCAGGCACGGCAAGGCCATCATCAGAATACTCAGGCTGAACACACGCTTGCGTCCCAGATGGTCGGCGAAATGCGCCATCAGGATGCCGCCCAGCGGGCGTGCGAGATAACCGGTGACGAAGATGCCGAAGCTTTGCAGCAGGCGCAGCCACTCCGGCATTTCCGGCGGGAAGAACAGTTGGCTGAGGGTCAGCGCGAAGAATACGAAGATGATGAAGTCGTAGATTTCCAGGGCGCCGCCGAGGGCGGCCAGGCCCAGGGTTTTGTAGTCGGAGCGGGAAAAACGCTGCGCCTGTGAAGAGAAGGTGGCAGTCATGTGAAAGCTCGGCAGACAAACAAAATGGCGTGCAGGTTATGAGCTGAGCCCAATGATGGCAATCACGACAGATATATTTGTTTTCCTCATTGATCGATGAAGATAACTGCATTCCCATATCAATAGCCGTAGCGGAACATGCCGTAAAACTGCCGAACCTCATAATAAATACAAGAGGAATGACTCGTGGCCGATGCTATCGAAGAAAGCCGCTATGCCCGCTTTGCCCTGCGCTGCTCCAATTTCGCCGAGCGCTGGTTTCCTGACTCCTGGGTGTTTGCCGCCCTCGCCGTGATCATCGTGGCCGTGGCGACCCTGGGCATGGGCGCCGCGCCCACTGAAGCCGCCAAGGCTTTTGGTGACGGTTTCTGGAGTTTGATCCCGTTCACCATGCAGATGGCCTTCGTGGTGATCGGTGGTTATGTGGTGGCCAGCTCGCCACCTGCGGTGAAGTTGATCGACCGGCTGGCGCGTATCCCGAAGAACGGCCGCTCGGCCGTGGCCTGGGTGGCGTTGATTTCCATGGTCGCCTCCTTGCTCAACTGGGGCCTGTCCCTGGTGTTCGGTGGGCTACTGGTACGCGCACTGGCCCGACGCACGGATTTGCGCATGGACTACCGCGCCGCCGGTGCGGCTGCCTATTTGGGGCTGGGCGCGGTGTGGGCGCTGGGGTTGTCGTCATCCGCCGCGCAGTTGCAGGCCAACCCGGCGAGCTTGCCGCCCTCGATCCTGTCGATCACCGGGATGATCCCGTTCACCGACACCATCTTCCTGTGGCAATCCGGCGTGCTGTTGCTGGCGCTGATCGTAGTCTCGCTGATCATCGCCTACGCCACCGCACCAGGGCCGAACAGCGCCCGCGATGCCAAGGCGTGTGGCGTCGACCCAGCCTTCAACCTGCCCAAGCCGCAAGCACCGAGCCGCCCTGGCGAATGGCTGGAACACAGCCCGCTGCTGACCATCCTGCTGGCCTTGCTGGCCGCCGGCTGGCTGTTCCATGAGTTTTCGAGCAAGCCGGCGATCAGTGCGATCTCGGGGCTGAACACCTACAACTTCCTGTTCATCATGGTCGGCGCGCTGCTGCACTGGCGTCCGCGCAGCTTCCTCGATGCAGTGGCTCGCGCCGTGCCGACCACCACCGGCGTGCTGATCCAGTTCCCGCTGTACGGCTCGATCGCTGCGTTGATGACCGTGGTCAAGGGCGGCGATGGCCAGACCCTGGCGCACCATATCTCGACCTTCTTTACCTCTATCGCCTCCCACGACACCTACGCACTATTGATGGGCGTGTACTCGGCGGTCCTGGGCTTCTTTATTCCGTCAGGCGGCGGCAAGTGGATCATCGAAGCGCCTTATGTGATGCAAGTGGCCAATGACTTGCAGTATCACCTGGGCTGGGCAGTGCAGATCTACAATGCCGCCGAAGCGCTGCCGAACCTGATCAACCCGTTCTACATGCTGCCGCTGCTGGGCGTGTTGGGGTTGAAGGCACGGGATCTGATCGGGTTTTCGTTCGTGCAACTGCTGGTGCACACGCCGTTGGTGCTGTTCCTGCTGTGGGCGCTGGGGACGACGTTGAAGTATTTGCCGCCGGTGATGCCTTAAAAGCAGCGCAAGCTTCAAGTTACCGGCGTCACGCTTGTCGCTTGAAGCTTACGACTTGAAGCTGTCTTCGTTCCGTCACATTGCATTGCTACCGTCCTGCGAAATATCTTGCAACATCTCGCCAGCAAGGACTCCCAGCAATGAGTGACGAGCACGAAGAACGCCCTTCCCCCGATTCCGTAGCCCAACCGCCGGTCGATACCAGCCGCCGGCGCTTCCTGGGGGGCGCGGCGGTGCTGGGGGTGGGCGCGACGTTGAGTGCCTGCGGCAACGCCAACCAGACGCCGGGCAAACCGGTGGAGCGGCCACTGACGCCGCAAGAGCTGGACAAGGCTCTGCACGAGCAGGTGAAAACCGTGGTGGTGATTTATGCCGAGAACCGCAGCTTCAACAATCTGTTTGCGGACTTCCCTGGCGTAGAGAAACCTTTGTCGGCGCTGTCGGCCGCAGACACCCAGCAACGCGACCGCGACGGCAGCCTGCTGAGCACATTGCCACCGGCCTGGGGCGGTGTGTTGCAAGTCGGCCCACAAACGGTGGATGGGGTGACCTATCCCAGTGAAGTGCAATTCCAGGAAAACCTGCCCAACGCACCGTTTGCCCTCAAGGGGCCGAACGCCGAAGACCTGCCGCTGAGCCTGGTCACCCGTGATTTGTGGCACGTGTTCTATCAAAACCAGATGCAGATCAACGGCGGCAAGAACGATAACTTCGTCGCCTGGGCCGATTCCGGTGGTCTGGTAATGGGTTATTACGCCCAGAGCCGTTACTCCCTGCGCCTGTGGGACGTGGCCAAGGAATTTGTGCTGTGCGACAACTTCTTCCAGGGAGCATTCGGTGGCTCGTTCCTTAACCACCAGTATCTGATCAGCGCTACCGCGCCGTTTTATCCCAATGCTGCGCAATCGGTCGCCAAGGCCCAGATCGCCACGCTGCAAAGCGATGACCCGACCGACACTCGTCTCAAGCCATTGGACAAGTCCCCCGCCAGCGCCATGACCGGCCCGCCGCAGTTCGGCCCGAGCGCACTGACCCCGGATGGTTACGGCGTGAATACCTTGGCGCCGCCCTACTGGCCGACCTGGATTCGCGACCCGCAAAACCCGGACTACGCCAAGGCCGATCTGCCCAACGTACTGGTACCGCAGACCCACGAACACATCGGCGACAAGTTGTCGAAGAAGAACGTCGACTGGGCCTGGTATGCCGGCGCATGGCAAGCGACCCTGGACCAGTTCAAGGATTCGGGCGGCATCCCGAAGATCCCGAACTTCCAGTACCACCACCAGCCATTCAACTATTTCAAGCAACAAGGTCCGGAAAATCGCGCTGAACGCGACAAACGCCTGCGCGACGGCGGCTTGGGCGATGAGGCCAGCACCAACAAATTCTTCGCCGACGCCCAGACCGGCAAGCTGCCCGCCGTGACCTTCTACAAGCCCCAGGGCAACCTGAACATGCACGCCGGTTACGCCGACGTGGCATCGGGTGATCGCCACATCGCCCGCGCCTTGAAAGTCCTGCAGGAAAGCCCGCAGTGGAAAAACATGGTCGTGGTGGTCACCGTGGATGAAAACGGCGGCTGGTGGGACCACGTTGCTCCGCCCAAGGGCGACCGTTGGGGCCCGGGCAGCCGGGTGCCGGCGCTGGTGGTGTCGCCATTTGCCCGTAAAGGCACGGTTGACCATACGGTGTACGACACAGCATCGATCCTGCGCTTGATCACCCGGGTGTTCCAGTTGGAGAAACTGGACGGTCTCAAGCAACGGGATGACGCGATGATCGCCCGTGGCCAGAAGCCCATGGGCGACTTGAGCAACGCATTGCAGTTCAATGTGTAGGTTTTCTTATCCAATAGCGACACACCGGGCGATTTAACACGCAGTTTTGCTGGTCAGCCGCTACTGTGTGGGGGTGGGCTTTCACCCCGCGCAGACGGGCTTTCGCTGACAAGGAATCAAGCATGTTCAAACCGACCCGGTTGTCTTTTGCCCTGGCCGCACTCTTGGGGAGTGCGGCCGTCCAGGCTGATATCGAAGTGCCGCTAGGCAGTACGCAGCGCGTCACCCAGTTGTTCGCTTTCCCCAATAATTGCAACGTGATCTGCTTTCGGCCCTGGTCGCTGGAACAGACCGTCGAGCACTACTTGAACCAGAGCCTGCAGCGTGATGGCTACAGCCGCGCCAAGGTCAGCGTGAAGACCCACGAGGGTCAGCTCTCGGCGACCTTCAGCGGCGTGCCTGACAACTACGGCCAGCCTTTGAGCAAATTGCTCGACACCGCCGACCTGGCTTACCAAGGCGCCAGCAAGCTCAACAGCGACGGTAAGTGGGCGTACAACTGGTACCTGTTCCTGCCGTTGGGCATGGCCCTGGAAAACCGCAAGAGCATTGAGCTGCTGCACTTCCCGCCGGACTACTCACTGACCCAGGCCCAGGACTACCTGGAATCGGCCACGACCGACCGTTGGGCGACCTTGCTCACCGACAACGGTATCCCGGCCACAGAAACGCCTGCGTACCAGACGATCATCGATATCGCTCCCGTCGCTGCACCGTCTAACGCGGGCAAGGATCTGGAAGGCGTCTACAGCTATTTCAACGGCTACCAGACACGCATGGTCCAGGAGCTGAGCCTGACGCCAAGTGGCTCCTTGCCGATGGTGGCGTTCGGCGCACCGGTGCGCAATTGGATCAAGCAGCAATACGGCCAGACCGTCGGTGTGCTGGACCTGGCGCAGATCAGCCCGGCCGCCGGCAAAACAGTCTCGGTGCTGGGCTCCAACCATCCCAGTTACATCTGGTATGCGGCTGACCCGGCCACCTATGACGGTAATGAGCAAAAGGCCGATGAAGCGGGCTTGAAAGTCATGGGGCAGGATTTGAGCGCCGCCTGCTGGCAAGCGGGGATGGGGCAGAAACCGGCCGGCGATCCCAATGTGTTGCTTAAAGCGTGCATGAACACCTGGCAAGTCACGCGCAAGGAGCAGACCTGTGAGCTGTTCTACACCTCGGTGCGCAACCTGACACCGGAGCAAGCCAATGCCAAATGCGCCACGCCGGTCATCAAGGCCCAGCTCAAACAACTGAAAACCGCCGCTCCAGTCCCCACCCTCGCAGCCCCAGCGTTGTAGATCACGCAAAAAACCCGGGTTTCTACTGTCAGATTTGACAGTAGAAACCGGATCCAACTTCGACGATTCTTGAGCAGCCCCCATCAGCTGCGAGACTGGTAGTCAGACAACAT
This sequence comes from Pseudomonas palleroniana, assembly GCF_022836895.1. Classification (NCBI taxonomy): domain Bacteria; kingdom Pseudomonadati; phylum Pseudomonadota; class Gammaproteobacteria; order Pseudomonadales; family Pseudomonadaceae; genus Pseudomonas; species Pseudomonas palleroniana. Next base: position 5,897,271 of record NZ_CP092411.1, read on the forward strand.
CAGCAAGTCGATGCAGCCTAACCCAGGAGAGTCATGAAAACTCATGCCATGGATAAGGCCAAAGCGTCTGTAAATGACTGCCTTTACCCCTTCAAGACACTGCTTGTCGAACAGGGTTACCCTTCGACCAAGCAATTCAAGGTTTTGCAAGACGTTGAGGGTGCCGGCGCCGGGGTCAAGGCCCGCGTGGCCTTCGACGCCCGCGTGCGCATCGCCAAAGTCTCCGGCTACGCGGTCAGCGAGCGACGCCTGCATACCTTGCAGTTGTCGTCACGCATCCACTTGTACGACCGCTGGTTCGCCGGCTTATTGATGCACTCGTGCAACCCGAACGTGTTTTTCGACACCACCTACCTGGAGGTGTGGACCGTGCAGCCCCTGCGCGCCGGCACAATCCTGAGCATGGATTACGCGAATACCGAGGACGTGTTGTTCCGGCAGTTCGCTTGCCAATGTGGCGAGCTGAACTGCCGGGGGTGGATCACCGGCAGCCAGGAGCCGCTGAACGCCGAAGGCCAGGCGTTCATGCAGCAGTGGCGGATGCGCAAAAGCCCTTAGGCTTCACCCAGTGGGCGCAAGCGATACTGTGGCGGCAACTGCTCAAAGCCACTGATGGTGGTGTTCAAGCTCTTCCAGCGCCCATCCTTGATGCCGTAGATGCAGCCATGGATCGACAGGCTCTGCCCACGGTGCCAGGCGTTTTGCACAATGCTGGTGTGGCCGACATTGGCCACCTGCTGAATCACGTTCAACTCGCAGAGACGGTCGACGCGCTCTTCTTCGGTGGGCAATTGGGCCAGCAGGTCACGGTTCTCGTAATAGAGGTCGCGAATCGTGCGCAGCCAGCCGTCGATCAGGCCGAACTGGCGGTCTTGCATCGAGGCACGCACGCCGCCGCAGCCATAGTGACCGGTCACCAGGATATGTTTGACCTTGAGCACGTCGACCGCGTACTGGATCACCGACAAGCAGTTGAGGTCGGTGTGCAGCACCACGTTGGCCACGTTGCGGTGCACGAACAGATCACCCGGCAGCATGCCGACGATCTCGTTAGCCGGTACACGGGCATCGGAGCAGCCGATCCAGAGGTATTCCGGCGTCTGCTGGCGGGCGAGCTTGGCGAAGAATTCGGGATCTTCCTGTTTGATCGCGTCCGCCCAGCGTTCGTTGTTATCAAGTAAGTCTTGTAGTTCGTTCATCAGGGAAAGCCTCAGGAATGGTGCGCAGTTTTGTGACTGACAACCCGTCGTCCGGGTCACGCTGAGTGCTAATTAGCTTGAATCTTTAGGCTGCTGCGCCTGTCCACACACTATAAGCCCCACAGTATGAGGATTGGCCATGACCGAATCACGACGCCCCTACGGCGCCACGCAGCCCGAACCGATTGATGACAACGAAGATCGCATGGGCTCGATGCGCGAGCTGGATTTTGACGAAGAGGAACCGACGGCGCAGATAGGTGAAGAGATCCCCCCGCGTGAGCGCGAGCACCTGATACCCGCTGAACGGGCGCGGGAGGCCGGCATGACCGGGGCTTCGACGGCCGCTCATGAGGCGACCGACGATGACATGAGCCCGGAAACCCTGATCCATGAAGACGGTGCGCGGGATGCTCGGGAAGCCGGCGATGGCGACGCTGCCGATTATGACCTGAGCATTGTCGATGAAGACGAGATTGGCGGTGGCAATGGATTGGATGAGGCCGAGCTGGCCGATATCGACCCGGTAGACGGTAGCCGCTGACACACCACCGGAGCTGGATGTGGGAGCAAGCCGCTCCCACATGAGGCCTGCGCCCTAGTCGACGAGGGTGCAGGCCATCACGACGGCATCTTCGCGGCCACCCACGGCGGGATAATAATCGCGCCGACGCCCGATTTCGTTGAAGCCGTAGCGCTCATACAAGCGAAACGCGCTGGTATTGCTGTCCCGCACTTCGAGGAAGCACTCGCGAGCGTTGGCGGCGTAGGCGCGGGACATCAGGTGTTCCAACAACGCCAAGCCCAGGCCGCGGCCCTGATTTTCCGGCTTGACGGTGATATTCAGCAAATGCGCTTCATCGAGGATGATCTGTACAACGCCGTGGCCGACTTGTTGCTCGCCTTCGAACATCAGCCAGATCTGGTACTTGCCCAAGCCATCAAGGAAAATCCCGCGGGTCCACGGATGGCTGAACGCCGCATATTCGATTTTCAGCACCGCGTCGAGGTCAGCCTCGGTCATCGGGCGGAAGGATAAAGCCTCACTCATCAGTCGTTTTCCAGCGCGCCATCAGCCGGCGCATGGCTTGCCAGACATCAGCCTTACGCTGTGGCTCTTCCATTAATAATTCCAGGCCCGGCAGCGCCCAGACCAGGCCCAGGCCCTCGACCTGCAGTTCACGGTACCAGGCTTCGGCATTGGCCTCGCCGGCGAAACGCACGGCGGGCAGGCCGATCAGCCACAGGCATGCACAGGGTTCGTCTTCCAGGCGCGCCGACACAAAGCCTTGCACAAAATCCCGCGCCGCTTCCGGGCCCTGGTCCATGGTGCCGCGTACCAGCAGCGGCCAGCGCACCGGGTCGCCGACGATTTGCGGGCTGTCGGGCAGGCCGGCGGCGCGCAGCATGTCCTTGAGCAGCATATAGGCCGGGTCGCGGGTCTGGAAACGCTCGCCAGTGGGCAGTTCCACCAGCAACAGGCAACGGCCGGCGCGCAGTAATTGCAGGGCGAAGCGCGGTGGCGGCACTACCGGCGCCTTGACCACCGGCGCAGTCTCTTCAGCCACCACCGGCTTGGTCACGGGCGATGGGCGCGGTACTTCGATCTTCGCTCGCTCGACCACAGGGCGCGTTTGGGCTACGGGGTTGACCACCGCCACGGGCGCTGCGGCCTCTTCGCCCGATGACTCGAACGCCTCATAGGGTTCAAGCGCCTGCAACAGCTCAGGCCGCGACGGCGCGGCAAACGGCAGTTCGGTGCGGGGCAGCCAGTTGACCACCTGCATGGCGGTCAAGTAAGCGCGACGTCGGGACTCGATAAGCACAGCTCGGCCACTTGTGGATAAGTAAAGAGCGGGGATTCTACCGCTGTTCGGCAACAATCGCCCACTGCGCACTGACCGGCTGTGGATAAATCCCGCGCCTGATGCAGTACAATCGCGACTTTTAATCGCCAACCAGCCGGCCATTCCCATGATCGAACCCAAGCGCGTCCTACGCGCCCTCGCCGAACACTGGGCCTTACTGGAGCCACTGTGTGAACACTTCGACCAAGGCACCTTGAGCCTGGGCGAGCTGCGCGCACAACTGGCCGCCCAACAACTGGACAGCACGCCCCAGGACATCACCAACCTGCTGGACGTATGGATTCGCCTGGATATCCTGGTGCCTGTCGCCAAGAGCCCGAACCGTTTCGAGCTCAATGCGCAGATCCATGACTTCCTGGCTTATCTTCGCAAGGAGCACCGGCTTGGCCTGTGCCTGGAAATCGAAGCCTACCTGCGCCATCTGGAACGCCTGGCAGGCTACATCCAAGATGCGTTCGATATCCGTGACGGCCACGACCTGGCCCGTCAACTGCGCCTGCTCGACATGCGTGTGCGTGACGTGCTGAAAAAGCTCGCCAACGACGAACAGGCCCTCGCCGCAGTGGCCGACCGCGCCAAGACCAGTGACCGGCAGATCCCGCTACGCCAGCGTTACGCCGAGGTATTGGCGACCTGGGATGAATATGTCGAACCGATGATCCAACTGGTGAACGCCGATGGCGCCTTCGAACAAGGCGTGCGCAAGGTCGAGAATGTGCTGCTGCGCCTGCTCACCGAGCAACAGCGCCTGGGTCACCTGGTGGACGACGACATGCTGCTGCGCACCCACGCGCGCATTCTTGAAATGCAGACCAGTGCCCAGCTGACCTTGCGTCATGCGCGCGAACTGCTGTTGCCGCTGCGTGAAGAAGCCCGTCGGCACAACGCCGTGACCCGAGGCGCGGCGCTGGCCTTGTCGGCGATTCGCCGTAAAGGGCTGGACGCGGTGCCGCAAGCGGCGTTGCCCATGTTTACCCGGCCGCAAAGCACCTTTCTCGGCAGTGCGAGCCAGGTGGAAGCCTATGTGTACGCCCTGGCGAATTTCGAGCCGAAACCGGCACGCTTCCCCAAGGCGCACAAATCCCACAGAGGCGAAGCCCAACGCGCGCCGCGCACGGTCAAGGAAATGCTCGAACGCTGCGAAGACGCACTGCCGATGCCGGACCTGATGACCTGGCTGCTGGAACAGGAACCGGACGGTGCCACCGACGAGTTGCTGTACTGGTTCTCGCGCCTCTCGCGGGAAAAACGTTTCAAGCGCGAACGCCTGGAACGCCGCGATTACCACACACACGAGCACCAGGTCAGCCTGCGCTCATTCGCCCTGCTCCCGGCCACGCCTGACGCCGCCGAGAATTCTGCGAGCACGCCTTATGCATCTTGATCTATCCGAACTGTCCCAGCTGGCGCCGATTTTTCGCGAGCTGTTCAAGGGTTACCACGTCAGCCGCCGCGACCCTGAACTGTATGCACAATTGTCAAACTTCCAGGACCAGTACCGCACGCTGTTCAAGGCCCTGGGCTTTGAATTGGTATGCGACACCCGGGGTTTCTACTATTTCGTGCCGGACACCGCCGTGGCCGCCGCGCAAGTGAACAAGACCGCGCAGCGCCTGGCGTTGTTCACCTTCATCATCGTCGAACATTTGGCCGACCAGGGCCGCGACCCGATCGCCGTGCTGGACGGTGGCAGCCTGGGCCGCGATGAGCTGCCGTCGTTGCTGGAGAAGTACCGCGACCTGTTTATCCAGGCCGAAGTGCAGACCCAGGAAGAACTCGAAGAGAAAATCATGCGCCGCATGACCCAACTGGGTTTTGCCAGCGAAGACAACGGCGTGTACCGCTTCCTGCCGCCGATGCACCGTTTCCTTGATGTGTGCCTGTCGGTACAGCAGGATCGCGACCTGGCCGCCAGCATCCACAGCGTGTTGCCATTGCCGGCACCGGTGATCATCGACGAAGACAGCGATGAAAAACTGCTGGAAACCGATGACCCGCTGGACCTCAGTGACTTTACCGAAGAAAGCGAAGAAGACGCCCTGGCTCGTGCCATTGCAGAAGAACAGGAGACCGACGCATGAGCAAGGAACGCTACGGCATCCGCCGCTTCGCCCTATTGAACACCGCCGGCTACAGCCTGGGCTTGTTCCCACTGGAAGAACCGCTGTCGGTCTATGGCGCGAACAACCTGGGCAAATCCGCGTCGATCAACGCCTTGCAGTTCCCGATCCTGGCGCGCATGTCGGACATGAGTTTCGGCAAGTACACCCTGGAACAATCGCGGCGCTTCTACTTCGCCAGTGACACCAGCTACATCCTCGTGGAAGTCTCCCTGCCTCACGGCCCCCACGTGATCGGTGTGGTCGGACGTGGCCCGGGGGGCGGTTTCGGCCACCAGTTCTTTGCCTATGCCGGCAAGCTGGACCTGGCCCATTACCAGAAAAACGATACCTGCCTGCGCCAGAAAGAGCTGTTCACCAACCTTGAGCGCGAAGGCCTGAAAGCCTATGAACTCAAGCCCGATGAACTGCGTCGCCTGCTGGTGGGCGGCCATACGTCGATCCCACTGGACCTGACCCTGATTCCGCTACGCTCCACCAGCGAGCAGAGCCTGAAGACGTTCCGGGCACTGTTTATCAACCTGCTGCACATGCGCGAAATCACCGCGGCCAAGCTCAAGCAATTGTTCCTCGACGCGTTCGAACACAGCCTGCGTTCCGGCAGTGTCGATTACATCGCTGCATGCGAAGAGGCCTTCCGTGATGTACGACGCATGGAACAGGACTACAACTCGCTGGTGGCCGCCGGGCCTTTGGTCGAGGCACTGTCCAATGGTGTGAAGCAGCGCGATATCCTGCGCGGCAAACTGCATCGCCTGTCGCCGTTGCTGGATTCGTTGCTGGGCACTTGGTCGGATTACGCCAGTGCGCGCAAGGAAGAACTGACGATCCAGGCCGAGCACTACCGCAACGAGCAGGACGCACTGCAGAACGACCAGCGCGGCGGCACCCAGGAGCTGATGCGCCTGGAGCGGGAGATCAGCGGTATTCAGCGCTGGTTGGGCGAGTTGTCGGTGCTCAAGCATCGCTTTGCCTTGGTCAATGACGTCAAGGTGCTGGAGCAGCAACTGCTGGCGGCCAAGGATGCCCACGATGAATTGGCCGGTGCCCTGGCGCAGTCGCGACAATTCAGCGCCGAGGATCTGGACGAGCGTCTGCGGGATCTTGAAAAACGCTTGAAGTCGGTCAGGCAGCAGCTCGACCACGCAGACAACAACAGCTACGCCAAACTGCGTGAAGAGTTCTCGCAGCAGGATGTCGAACGTCTGATGCGCCTGTTCAACAGTTCGCTGTTCAGCCTGCCATTGGGTGAGCACGGCATCACGCTGGACGAGGACGGCCAGTGGGTCAAATCCCTGGAGCAGATCCTCGACGGCTTCAAGGGCGAGCGCTTCGAAGTGCCGGGGCTGTCCATCGACATCTCCCACATCGAGCCACCGGCGTTGCAAGCCTTGGCGGATCGCGCAGCACTGCGTGACCAGAAAGAACGCCTGGAAAAAGAACTCAAGCAGCTCAAGACGCAACAGGCGGTCGCTGCTGACCGCGCGGCGAGCAAGACCCAGACCGAAGCGCTGTACCAGCAAGTGCTGGATGCGCAAAAGGCCTTGGAAGACTTCCGCCGTACGCAAACCCTGAGTGCCGAAGAAGGCGAAAAACTGGAAAGCCTGGCGCAGATGGAAGCCGCCCAGGATGAGTTGAAACGCTCCAGCGATGCCTTCACCGAGCGCGTTCAGCAATTGTCGGCCAAGTTGCAACTGGTCGGCCGTCAGATCGCGGATATGGAAGCCAAGCAGCGTACGCTGGATGACGCCTTGCGCCGTCGCCAACTGCTGCCGGCGGACTTGCCGTTCGGCACGCCGTTCATGGACCCGGTCGACGACTCCATGGACAACCTGCTGCCACTGCTCAATGACTACCAGGACAGTTGGCAAGGTTTGCTGCGCGCCGATGGCCAGATCGAAGCGTTGTATGCGCAGGTACGCCTCAAGGGCGTGGCCAAGTTCGACAGCGAAGATGACGTAGAACGCCGCCTGCAACTGTTGATCAACGCCTATGCGCACCGTACCGACGAAGCCCTGACACTGGGCAAGGCGCGCCGTGCGGCGGTCACCGATATCGCACGTACCCTGCGCAATATCCGTAGTGACTACGACAGCCTGGAACACCAGTTGGCCTTGTTCAACCGCGAGATCAACAAGCGTCAGGTGTCCAACCTGCAGAGCTTTCGCATCGTGTTGGCGCCGAACAAGGAGGCGCTCAAGCATATCGACCAGATCATCCACAGTGCCGGTCAGTATGAGGAAGGCGAAACCTTGTCGGTGTTCGACCTCAGCCAGAGCGCCGAGCAGGACAACAAGAACGAAGAGGCCAAGGAATACCTGGCACGCCTGGTAGCCGCCAACCATAACCAGCTGGGCCTCAAGGACTTGTTCGAGCTGGCGTTCGAGATCACCAAGGTGCACGGCCAACCGGTGATTCACACCGACATCGACGGCGCGGCGTCCAACGGCACCACCATGACCATCAAGGCGCTGACCAACATGTACTTGTTGCTGCACTTGATGGACCGCGACCAGGCCGGACGCGTGCGCTTGCCGTACTACCTCGACGAGGCGGCGGACATCGACGAGAAGAACCAGGCCGCGCTGCTGGAAACCAGCTTGCAGCTGGGCTTCGTACCGATCCTGGCGAGTGTGAAGCCGCAGGTGTCCGCCCAGGTGGCGATTGACCTTGAAGGCGGCAGCGGGCCGAACGGCATCTACATCGATGAAGCGGACTGGAAGTACATCCGTCGTCACGATGTGGTGAAGGCAACGATGAACGTGCAGGCGGACGAGCCGGAGTTGGATGAGGTTTAATCCACTGCGCTGAAACGCAAAAGGCCGCGATCTGATGGATCGCGGCCTTTTTTATGGTTTTGAGTAGCGTGGAGCCCTTGGAGGCCTCTTCGCGAGCAAGCCCGCTCCCACAGTTGACCGAGTGTTCGCTGTAGGAATGCGGGCGAATGTGGGAGCGGGCTTGCTCGCGAAAGGCAGCGCCTCGGTCTACTTGCCCAGAGGAATCTTAGGCGCCCAGGTCAGCCATTCATCTTCGAACTTGTCGAACAGCGCAAAGGTTTGCTGTGGTCGTGCGGCGTTGCCCATGCGCTCGCCGTCAGGAGTCGCGAAAGCAATACCGCCGGCAACCAGGGTTTCCAGGGACTCGGTACGTACGGTAGCGCCTTTGAACAAGCCGAAGTCAACACCAAAACCGCTGGTGTTCCAGAAACGGCTGCCACTACGTACCAGTGGCGCGTACTTGGGCTCGATCAGGATATGGATCAGGACACGGTCCGCGGTCTGGCCCAACTCGTAACCCGTGACCTTGCCGACGGTGACTTCTCGATAGGTGACCGGCACCCCTTCCTTCAACGAACCACGGCGGGCGGCGCTGAGTGTCAGGCTCAGGCCAGCCTCCTGGTGGGCGGTTTCAGGAGGCTGGTCCAGCGCGACGAAACTCTTTTGCGCAGTGGCGTTTTTCGCCGCCGGCTGCACTTCGATGTATTGGCCGGTGACCAGGGTTTCCAGGTTCGACGTTTTCATCAGGCCCAGCTCAGGCTTGACCACCCAGAACTGGCTGCCTGCGCGCGCGATCCGATCGGCCACTTGGGTGATACGTGCGCTGAGCAATACCGATTGCATGTCGGCACTCAGGTCAACGCTCTCGATCTTGCCCACATCCAGTCCCTTGAAACGTACCGGTGTGCCCGGGCGCAGTCCATCGGCACGATCAACCCTGATGGTCACCAGGGTGCCATGCTGATTGGCCGCGTCACGGTCAGCGAACAGGCGGAAACGTGGAATGCGCCTTTTCAGGGGTACGTTGGGCTCCGGGGTTTCGAAAGCAATACCGCCAGCCATCAGGCTGGCCAGCGACTCACTCTTGACCTGGATGCCGCCGGTCAGACCGCCAGTCAGGGTGACGCCGCTGGCATTCCAGAAGCGCGTCGAACCGTTGACCAGGTTTTCGTATTCCTTCTCGATGTGAACGCCGATCACAAGCTGCTTGTTCTTGCGGGAGAACTGGTAGCTCTGCACCGAGCCGACTTTGACTTGTTTGTAGAGGATCGGACTGCCCACATCCAGGGAGCCGAGGCTATCGGTGAGCAGCACCATGTGCAGGCCTGGGGAGCGCAGGTCCAACGGCGGAGCTTTGGCACGAGCAGTGAACTCGCGCTGTGGCGCGCCGCCTTTATCGCCAGGTCGGATGGCGATGTAGTTACCTTTGACCAAGGCTTCCAGACCAGTGATGCCCGCCAGTGAGATGGACGGCTTGACGACCCAGAACTGGGTGTCCTGCACCAGGTATTCCTCAGCGAGCGGATCGAGGGTCAGTTCAGCGTTAGCACTGGAGAGGCTTGGATCGATCTTCAGGGTTTTCAGGCTACCGACCTGGATACCTTTGTACATGACGGGGGTGCGTCCAGCCTGCAAGCCTTCGAAATCGGTCAGTTTGACCTTGACCCTGATACCGGCCGCGGCCGCATCAAAATCCTCATACAGACGGAAGGGCAGGCTCGGGTCGGTCGGCGGACTGTCCTTGCGATTCTCCGGCGTGGCGAAGGCGATACCGCCGGCAACGATGCTGGAGAGGGATTCGCTGCGCACCTTTACGCCGGAGAGGTTGGCGTCGATGCTGATGCCACTGGCGTTCCAGAACCGCGTATGTTTGCGCACCAGGTGGGCGTAGGTCGGTTCGATATAGACCTTGATCTCGACGGTGCTCTGGTCTTCGGAGAGCAGGTAGCTTTTGACCTGGCCAACTTGGATCTGCTTGTAGAACACCGGGCTGCCACGATTCAGCGAGCCGAGTCGATCGGCCTTGAGGGTCAAGTGCAAACCGGGCTTGGCGTCAGATAACGGTGGCTCTTCAGACAGCGCCTTGAATTTGCGAGTGGGTTCACCATCACCTGGACTGGCAGCGATGTAGTTACCTGAGACCAGGGTTTCAAGACCGGTGATACCCGCAAGACTGACGCTGGGTTTGACCAGCCAGAAACGCGTGTTGGTCTTGAGATACTGCTCAACGTCTTTGTTCATTTCGATGGTAGCGATCACACCGCGATTGCTGCCTTCGTCATCCAGAGCCATGGCTTTGACCTTACCCACGGTCATGCCTTTGTAGACCACTTCGGTCTTGTTGACCTGAATACCTTCGCCGCTTTCAAAACGGACTTGGATCTCGATGCCCTGTTGGTTATAGGCACGCCATCCCAACCAGCCACCGATGATCAGGGCAATCAGGGGCAACACCCAAATGGCCGACCAGTTGGAGGCTGGGCGGGTTTTAGCTTTAGGCAAATCACTCATGGTCGTCGTCCGACTCCGTGTTATCCCAAATCAGTCGGGGATCAAAAGTTACTGCGGCAAGCATCGTCAAGATCACCACACTGGCGAACGCTGCAGCGCCGAGGTCAGCCTCGACACTGGCAAGCCGGCCAAAGTTTACAACCGCCACCAGGATGGCGATCACGAAGATATCCAACATGGACCAGCGGCCAATGAATTCGATGAAGCGGTACATGATAATGCGTTGTTGCGCGGACAGCGGTTGATGGCGCTGCACCGAAAACAGTAACAGACCGATACCCACCAACTTGAATGTGGGCACCAGGATACTGGCGATGAACACCACGGCCGCAATGGGGTACATACCGTGCTGCACCAGCTGGATCACGCCGGCCATGATGGTGCTGGGGTCGCCCTGGCCGAGGGTATTGATGGTCATGATCGGCAATAGGTTCGCGGGGATGTACAGGATCGCCGCAGTCATCAGCAATGCCCATGTGCGCGCCAGGCTGTTGGGGCGACGGGCATGGATAAGCGCACCGCAACGCGTGCACAGCTGCTCATCGGTGTCCGGGTCTTGCTTGTTCAGTTCGTGGCATTCGGTACAAATCAGAATACCTGCATCAATCGCTCGCATGATCATCCTCTCCAGACAGCGCCTGCCAGATCTGATGGGGCGACATCACCACCTCAAGCAGCACTTGAACGATTAATAGACTGACAAAACAGACGAGCCCCAGGCCGACTGTGATGGAGGCCATGTCAGCGAGTTTGACGATCGCCACAAGCACGCCCATCAAGTAGACCTCCAACATCCCCCAATCTTTCAGATGATGGTAAATGCGGTAGAGCAACAACCCATAGCTGCGGCCGACCTTCCAGCGGATGCTGAGCAGCACGGCCAACTGGCAGAGCAATTTGAGCAGGGGAATGCCCATGCTGCACAGGAACACCACCACCGCGACGCCTTGCATGCCGGTATCAAACAAACCGACGACGCCAGTCCAGACGGTATCTTCGGAGGATTGCCCGAGTAGATTGAGCTGCATGATAGGTAAAAAGTTCGCGGGGATGTAAAGCAATAGCGCGGCAATTACCAAGGCAAGGCTTCGCTCCACGACATTGTGGCGATGAGCGTACAACTCGTATCCGCAGCGTGGGCATTGGGCCTTCTCACCGATGGCGAGTACCGGTTTACGCATCAGCAAGTCGCACTCATGGCATGCCACCAGATCGTCCAGCGGTAAATCCGACACCTCAAGGGTATCAACCGGATCGGGCATAGTAGGGCTCAGACTCTAAAAATGGTTAGGTGCCTATTCTAGTGGCCTGGTTCAGAAATAACTGTGCAAATTTGTCGGGGAGTGCCGGTGAATTTTCGATCGCCCAAAACAAAACCCCATCTGCTTTCGCAAATGGGGTTTCGGAATTTAATCTTGACGATGACCTACTCTCACATGGGGAAACCCCACACTACCATCGGCGATGCATCGTTTCACTGCTGAGTTCGGGATGGGATCAGGTGGTTCCAATGCTCTATGGTCGTCAAGAAATTCGGGTACTGAGTCGCAGCCAGTCGGCTTCGCTTCAGCAAATTGGGTATGTAATAGAAGTCGGTGTCTTGTGAGCGTCGAACTTTCGGTTCATAGCGTCTTCACACACCGCAATCTGGCCTTTCGACTCAAATTGCTTGGGTGTTATATGGTCAAGCCTCACGGGCAATTAGTATTGGTTAGCTCAACGCCTCACAGCGCTTACACACCCAACCTATCAACGTCGTAGTCTTCGACGGCCCTTCAGGGAACTCAAGGTTCCAGTGAGATCTCATCTTGAGGCTAGTTTCCCGCTTAGATGCTTTCAGCGGTTATCTATTCCGAACATAGCTACCCGGCAATGCCACTGGCGTGACAACCGGAACACCAGAGGTTCGTCCACTCCGGTCCTCTCGTACTAGGAGCAGCCCCTCTCAAATCTCAAACGTCCACGGCAGATAGGGACCGAACTGTCTCACGACGTTCTAAACCCAGCTCGCGTACCACTTTAAATGGCGAACAGCCATACCCTTGGGACCGGCTTCAGCCCCAGGATGTGATGAGCCGACATCGAGGTGCCAAACACCGCCGTCGATATGAACTCTTGGGCGGTATCAGCCTGTTATCCCCGGAGTACCTTTTATCCGTTGAGCGATGGCCCTTCCATACAGAACCACCGGATCACTAAGACCTACTTTCGTACCTGCTCGACGTGTCTGTCTCGCAGTCAAGCGCGCTTTTGCCTTTATACTCTACGACCGATTTCCGACCGGTCTGAGCGCACCTTCGTACTCCTCCGTTACTCTTTAGGAGGAGACCGCCCCAGTCAAACTACCCACCATACACTGTCCTCGATCCGGATAACGGACCTGAGTTAGAACCTCAAAGTTGCCAGGGTGGTATTTCAAGGATGGCTCCACGCAGACTGGCGTCCACGCTTCAAAGCCTCCCACCTATCCTACACAAGCAAATTCAAAGTCCAGTGCAAAGCTATAGTAAAGGTTCACGGGGTCTTTCCGTCTAGCCGCGGATACACTGCATCTTCACAGCGATTTCAATTTCACTGAGTCTCGGGTGGAGACAGCGCCGCCATCGTTACGCCATTCGTGCAGGTCGGAACTTACCCGACAAGGAATTTCGCTACCTTAGGACCGTTATAGTTACGGCCGCCGTTTACCGGGGCTTCGATCAAGAGCTTCGCGTTAGCTAACCCCATCAATTAACCTTCCGGCACCGGGCAGGCGTCACACCCTATACGTCCACTTTCGTGTTTGCAGAGTGCTGTGTTTTTAATAAACAGTCGCAGCGGCCTGGTATCTTCGACCGGCATGGGCTTACGGAGCAAGTCCTTCACCCTCACCGGCGCACCTTCTCCCGAAGTTACGGTGCCATTTTGCCTAGTTCCTTCACCCGAGTTCTCTCAAGCGCCTTGGTATTCTCTACCCAACCACCTGTGTCGGTTTGGGGTACGGTTCCTGGTTACCTGAAGCTTAGAAGCTTTTCTTGGAAGCATGGCATCAACCACTTCGTCATCTAAAAGATGACTCGTCATCAGCTCTCGGCCTTAGAATCCCGGATTTACCTAAGATTCCAGCCTACCACCTTAAACTTGGACAACCAACGCCAAGCTGGCCTAGCCTTCTCCGTCCCTCCATCGCAATAACCAGAAGTACAGGAATATTAACCTGTTTTCCATCGACTACGCTTTTCAGCCTCGCCTTAGGGACCGACTAACCCTGCGTCGATTAACGTTGCGCAGGAAACCTTGGTCTTTCGGCGTGGGTGTTTTTCACACCCATTGTCGTTACTCATGTCAGCATTCGCACTTCTGATACCTCCAGCAAGCTTCTCAACTCACCTTCACAGGCTTACAGAACGCTCCTCTACCGCATCACTTACGTGATACCCGTAGCTTCGGTGTATGGTTTGAGCCCCGTTACATCTTCCGCGCAGGCCGACTCGACTAGTGAGCTATTACGCTTTCTTTAAAGGGTGGCTGCTTCTAAGCCAACCTCCTAGCTGTCTAAGCCTTCCCACATCGTTTCCCACTTAACCATAACTTTGGGACCTTAGCTGACGGTCTGGGTTGTTTCCCTTTTCACGACGGACGTTAGCACCCGCCGTGTGTCTCCCATGCTCGGCACTTGTAGGTATTCGGAGTTTGCATCGGTTTGGTAAGTCGGGATGACCCCCTAGCCGAAACAGTGCTCTACCCCCTACAGTGATACATGAGGCGCTACCTAAATAGCTTTCGAGGAGAACCAGCTATCTCCGAGCTTGATTAGCCTTTCACTCCGATCCACAGGTCATCCGCTAACTTTTCAACGGTAGTCGGTTCGGTCCTCCAGTTAGTGTTACCCAACCTTCAACCTGCCCATGGATAGATCGCCCGGTTTCGGGTCTATTCCCAGCGACTAGACGCCCTATTAAGACTCGCTTTCGCTACGCCTCCCCTATTCGGTTAAGCTCGCCACTGAAAATAAGTCGCTGACCCATTATACAAAAGGTACGCAGTCACAGAACAAAGTCTGCTCCCACTGCTTGTACGCATACGGTTTCAGGATCTATTTCACTCCCCTCTCCGGGGTTCTTTTCGCCTTTCCCTCACGGTACTAGTTCACTATCGGTCAGTCAGTAGTATTTAGCCTTGGAGGATGGTCCCCCCATATTCAGACAAAGTTTCTCGTGCTCCGTCCTACTCGATTTCATGACTAAGAGATTTTCGCGTACAGGGCTATCACCCACTATGGCCGCACTTTCCAGAGCGTTCCGCTAATCTCAAAGCCACTTAAGGGCTAGTCCCCGTTCGCTCGCCACTACTAAGGGAATCTCGGTTGATTTCTTTTCCTCAGGGTACTTAGATGTTTCAGTTCCCCTGGTTCGCCTCTTGCACCTATGTATTCAGTACAAGATAACCATCTTATGATGGCTGGGTTCCCCCATTCAGACATCTCCGGATCAAAGTCTGTTTGCCGACTCCCCGAAGCTTTTCGCAGGCTACCACGTCTTTCATCGCCTCTGACTGCCAAGGCATCCACCGTATGCGCTTCTTCACTTGACCATATAACCCCAAGCAATCTGGTTATACTGTGAAGACGACATTCGCCGAAAATTCGAATTTCTCAACTAAGAGAACTCACAAATTTTACCTTAGCCTGATCCGTTACCAGTGAAAGTAACGTTCAGTCTATCTTTCTATCACATACCCAAATTTTTAAAGAACGATCTAATCAAAGACTAGAAATCAACATTCACCATCACCTCGATGGAATGCTCATTTCTAAGCTTTAAACGTCAGAAGCAGTAGTGGTGGAGCCAAACGGGATCGAACCGTTGACCTCCTGCGTGCAAGGCAGGCGCTCTCCCAGCTGAGCTATGGCCCCGTATTTCTACAGGCGTTTCCCACACAAAATTGGTGGGTCTGGGCAGATTCGAACTGCCGACCTCACCCTTATCAGGGGTGCGCTCTAACCAACTGAGCTACAGACCCAATTTCGGGCTGCTTCTTATCGTCTTCTTCAATGAATCAAGCAATTCGTGTGGGAGCTTATGAAGCAGCTGATGTCGTCGATTAAGGAGGTGATCCAGCCGCAGGTTCCCCTACGGCTACCTTGTTACGACTTCACCCCAGTCATGAATCACACCGTGGTAACCGTCCTCCCGAAGGTTAGACTAGCTACTTCTGGTGCAACCCACTCCCATGGTGTGACGGGCGGTGTGTACAAGGCCCGGGAACGTATTCACCGCGACATTCTGATTCGCGATTACTAGCGATTCCGACTTCACGCAGTCGAGTTGCAGACTGCGATCCGGACTACGATCGGTTTTATGGGATTAGCTCCACCTCGCGGCTTGGCAACCCTTTGTACCGACCATTGTAGCACGTGTGTAGCCCAGGCCGTAAGGGCCATGATGACTTGACGTCATCCCCACCTTCCTCCGGTTTGTCACCGGCAGTCTCCTTAGAGTGCCCACCATAACGTGCTGGTAACTAAGGACAAGGGTTGCGCTCGTTACGGGACTTAACCCAACATCTCACGACACGAGCTGACGACAGCCATGCAGCACCTGTCTCAATGTTCCCGAAGGCACCAATCCATCTCTGGAAAGTTCATTGGATGTCAAGGCCTGGTAAGGTTCTTCGCGTTGCTTCGAATTAAACCACATGCTCCACCGCTTGTGCGGGCCCCCGTCAATTCATTTGAGTTTTAACCTTGCGGCCGTACTCCCCAGGCGGTCAACTTAATGCGTTAGCTGCGCCACTAAAAGCTCAAGGCTTCCAACGGCTAGTTGACATCGTTTACGGCGTGGACTACCAGGGTATCTAATCCTGTTTGCTCCCCACGCTTTCGCACCTCAGTGTCAGTATCAGTCCAGGTGGTCGCCTTCGCCACTGGTGTTCCTTCCTATATCTACGCATTTCACCGCTACACAGGAAATTCCACCACCCTCTACCATACTCTAGTCAGTCAGTTTTGAATGCAGTTCCCAGGTTGAGCCCGGGGATTTCACATCCAACTTAACAAACCACCTACGCGCGCTTTACGCCCAGTAATTCCGATTAACGCTTGCACCCTCTGTATTACCGCGGCTGCTGGCACAGAGTTAGCCGGTGCTTATTCTGTCGGTAACGTCAAAACAGTTACGTATTAGGCAACTGCCCTTCCTCCCAACTTAAAGTGCTTTACAATCCGAAGACCTTCTTCACACACGCGGCATGGCTGGATCAGGCTTTCGCCCATTGTCCAATATTCCCCACTGCTGCCTCCCGTAGGAGTCTGGACCGTGTCTCAGTTCCAGTGTGACTGATCATCCTCTCAGACCAGTTACGGATCGTCGCCTTGGTGAGCCATTACCTCACCAACTAGCTAATCCGACCTAGGCTCATCTGATAGCGCAAGGCCCGAAGGTCCCCTGCTTTCTCCCGTAGGACGTATGCGGTATTAGCGTCCGTTTCCGAACGTTATCCCCCACTACCAGGCAGATTCCTAGGCATTACTCACCCGTCCGCCGCTCTCAAGAGAAGCAAGCTTCTCTCTACCGCTCGACTTGCATGTGTTAGGCCTGCCGCCAGCGTTCAATCTGAGCCATGATCAAACTCTTCAGTTCAAACATCTTTGGGTTTTTAAGAAACCCTAAACTTGGCTCAGCAATCGTTGGTTACATCTTTGATTTCTCGCGGAGTAACTTGCGATGCTGATAATCTTGTTGACTATCAGTCTGACTCCACAAGCACCCACACGAATTGCTTGATTCAGTTGTTAAAGAGCGGTTGGTTAAGCCTTTCGTCTCAACCGAGGCGCGCATTCTACAGCAGCCTCATTTGCTGTCAAGTGATTATTTTCAGAAGCTTTCGAAGATTTCTTCAACAACTTCAACCACTTGCGCTTCCGATCTCTCGTTAGCGGGAGGCGAATTCTACAGCGTTACACGCTGCTGTCAACACCTCTTTTTCTCCGCTTTCGACCGAGAAGATCGAACCGTTGATAGAGCCAAACAACACCGCCCTATCAACTCCTTCTGGGCTTCGATGAACTGAAGCTATTCGCTGCCTGAATCTTCGTAACTTCTTGTTTATCAAGGAGTTTTCAGTTTCGACTGCGCCGGAAGTGGGGCGAATTATAGACAGATACAATTCGCCGTCAACCGCTTTTTTCACATTTCTGTCATATCCGTCAAAAAAGCCCCAAAAACACAAAGCCGGCCCCAAGGGGCCGGCTTTCAGTTCACCTTACAAACTAGGGAAGGCAAACTGCGAAGCTTCATGGCTGGCACGTTGCGGCCAACGCTGGGTGATCGCCTTGCGACGGGTATAGAAACGCACCCCGTCCGGCCCATAGGCATGCAAGTCGCCAAACAGCGAACGCTTCCAGCCTCCGAAGCTGTGATAGGCCACCGGCACCGGCAGTGGAACGTTTACGCCAACCATCCCCACTTCAATCTCATCACAGAACAAGCGTGCCGCTTCCCCATCACGGGTGAAGATGCAGGTGCCATTACCGTATTCGTGATCGTTGATCAGTTGCATCGCAGCTTCCAGGCTATTCACCCGGACCACACACAACACAGGCCCAAAGATCTCTTCTTTATAGATCCGCATCTCGGGGGTCACACGGTCAAACAGGCTGCCGCCCAGGAAGAAGCCTTCTTCATGCCCGGAAACACTCAGGCCACGACCATCCACCACCAGCTCGGCACCCGACGCCACACCGTCTTCTATATAACCACTGACCTTATCCCGTGCCTGGCCTGTCACCAACGGCCCCATATCCAGGCCACAAGAAGTGCCCGCACCAATCTTCAGCGCCTTGACCTGCGGCACCAGCTTGGCAATCAACGCGTCCGCCACCTGGTCGCCCACGCATACGGCCACCGAGATAGCCATGCAACGCTCGCCACAGGAACCATACGCCGCTCCCATCAAAGCACTGACGGCGTTGTCCAGATCGGCATCCGGCATCAGAACCGCATGGTTCTTCGCCCCACCCAGCGCTTGCACGCGCTTGCCACGCTTGGTGGCTTCGGCATAGATGTACTCGGCAATCGGAGTCGAGCCAACAAAGCTCAGGGCTTTTACTTCGGGTGCTTCGATCAGCGCATCCACTGCCCCCTTGTCCCCGTGCACCACGTTCAGCACGCCTTTTGGCAGACCCGCTTCTTGCAGCAGTTGC
Organism: Pseudomonas palleroniana; assembly: GCF_022836895.1. Classification (NCBI taxonomy): domain Bacteria; kingdom Pseudomonadati; phylum Pseudomonadota; class Gammaproteobacteria; order Pseudomonadales; family Pseudomonadaceae; genus Pseudomonas; species Pseudomonas palleroniana. The sequence goes on from NZ_CP092411.1 coordinate 5,915,928, forward strand.
GCGATCAGCAACGTTGAACTCGGATCACGCTCCGACGGTTTCAGGATAAAACAGTTACCGCAGACGATCGCCAGCGGATACATCCACAATGGCACCATCGCAGGGAAGTTGAACGGGGTGATACCCGCGACCACACCCAGCGGCTGGAAGTCCGACCATGCATCAATGTTCGGCCCCACGTTGCGGCTGTATTCACCCTTGAGAATCTCCGGCGCCGAACAGGCGTACTCGACGTTCTCGATCCCGCGCTTCAGCTCACCTGCGGCGTCCTCCAGAGTCTTGCCGTGCTCTTCACTGATCAACTGCGAGATACGCGCCTCGTTCTGCTCCAGCAATTGCTTGAAACGAAACATCACCTGGGCACGCCTGGCTGGTGGGGTATTACGCCAGGCCGGAAACGCAGCCTTGGCCGAGTCGATCGCCTGTTGAATGGTTTCGCGACTGGCCAATGGCACCTGGTGGATCACCTGGCCGGTAGACGGGTTGTACACATCGGCGCTACGACCGCTGTCATTGACCAGTTCACCGTTGATCAAGTGTTGGATAAGGCTCATGCAAGGCTCCTGAAACGTTGTTCTATATAGAAGGAGAAATCAGTCGATCTTGTTCAGCACTTCGCCGACCGCGTCGAACAAGCGATCCAGATCCTGCGGCTTGCTGTTGAAGGTTGGTCCGAACTGCAGGGTGTCCCCGCCAAAGCGCACATAGAAACCAGCCTTCCACAAGGCCATACCGGCTTCGAATGGACGCACGATCGCATCACCGTCACGCGCGGCAATCTGGATAGCGCCGGCCAGGCCATAGTTGCGAATATCGATCACATTCTTGCTGCCCTTCAAACCATGCAGCGCATTCTCAAAGTGCGGGGCGACTTCAGCCACGCTCTGCACCAGGTTTTCCTTCTGCAACAAGTCCAGTGCCGCCAGGCCGGCTGCACAAGCCACCGGGTGCGCCGAGTAGGTGTAGCCGTGCGGGAACTCCACGGCGTACTCAGGCGTCGCCTGATTCATGAAGGTCTGATAGATCTCGCTGCTGGCAATCACCGCGCCCATCGGGATCGCGCCGTTGGTGACCTGTTTGGCGATGCACATCAGGTCCGGGGTCACTCCAAAGCTCTGCGCACCGAACATCGAGCCGGTACGACCGAAACCGGTGATCACTTCATCGAACACCAACAGGATGTTGTGCTGATCACAGATTTCACGCAGACGCTTCAGATACCCCTGAGGCGGCACCAGTACGCCAGCGGAGCCAGCCATCGGCTCGACAAATACAGCAGCGATGTTCGAGGCGTCGTGCAACTCGATCAATTTGAGCAGCTCATCGGCCAGCGCAATCCCACCCTGCTCCGGCATGCCACGGGAAAAAGCATTGCTCGCCAGCAAGGTGTGCGGCAGATGGTCAACGTCCATCATTGCCTGGCCAAACATCTTACGGTTGCCGTTGACGCCACCCAGGCTGGTGCCGGCGATGTTCACACCGTGATAGCCACGGGCGCGGCCGATCATCTTGGTCTTGGTCGCCTGGCCCTTCAGGCGCCAGTAGGCGCGCACCATCTTCACCGCCGTATCGGCACACTCGGAGCCGGAGTCGGTGAAGAACACGTGGTTCAGGTTGCCCGGGGTCAGATCGGTGATCTTTTCCGCCAACTGAAAGGACAGTGGATGACCATATTGGAAGCCTGGGGAGTAATCCAGGGTACTCAATTGCTTGGCGACCGCCTCCTGAATCTCCTTGCGGGTGTGCCCTGCGCCGCAGGTCCACAAGCCCGACAACGAGTCGTACACCTTGCGGCCCTTGTCATCGGTCAACCAACTGCCTTCGGCAGCCACGATCAGGCGCGGGTCACGCTGGAAGTTACGGTTGGCGGTGTAAGGCATCCAGTGGGCATCCAACTTCAGTTGGCTGGCCAGGGACGAAGGGGCGTTTTCGGGCATGTTCATCAGCAAAACCTCGCAGGGCAAAAGGCAGCGTCGGGATTGGAAAGCACAGGTTGCAGCTAAGTTGCCACGGCGATAAAGTCGGTGAAATCCAACTCTTCTAACCTTCAGTCAGGCTTTTACTAAACTATGAGCAGCCGTCGCCCCGATCCCCTGGCCCAAGTCAGCGACTTCGATATTCGCCTGCTGCGCATTTTTCGCAGCGTGGTGGAATGCGGTGGCTTCTCGGCAGCTGAAACCGTGCTGGGCATTGGGCGCTCAGCCATCAGCCAACAAATGAGCGACCTGGAGCAACGCCTCGGCTTGAGGTTGTGCCAGCGCGGACGTGCCGGTTTTTCCCTGACGGAAGAAGGCCGCGAGGTTTATCAGTCGGCCCTGCAACTTTTGAGTGCCCTGGAAAGTTTCCGCACCGAGGTCAACGGCCTGCACCAGCATTTGCGCGGCGAGCTGATCATCGGTCTCACCGACAACCTGGTCACCCTGCCGCACATGCGCATCACCCATGCCCTGGCGCAGTTGAAAGAACGCGGCCCGGACGTGCAGATCCAGATCCGCATGATCGCGCCCAATGAGGTCGAACAAGGCGTGCTCGACGGCCGCCTGCATGTCGGCGTAGTCCCCCAGGCCAGCGCCCTCTCGGGGCTTGAATACCAACCGCTGTACAGCGAACGGTCGCTGCTTTACTGCGCGGTCGGCCACCCGCTGTTTTATGCCGACGACACGCTGCTGGACGACGCCCGCATCGACAGCCAGGACGCCATCGCCCCCACCTTCCGCCTGCCCGCCGAGATCCAGGCCCATTATCAGGCCCTCAACTGCACCGCCAGCGCATCGGACCGCGAAGGCATGGCGTTCCTGATCCTCACCGGGCGTTACATCGGTTATCTGCCCGACCACTACGCCAGCCTCTGGGTACAACAAGGCCGACTACGTGCGCTGAAACCGGCTACACGCTTTTACGATTTAAGCCTGGCATCGGTCACGCGCAAGGGCCGGCGCCCTCATTTGGTGCTGGAAAGCTTCCTCGAAAGCCTGGCCGCAACGCGCTAACTCGGGCCTCGCACAAAAAGCTGAGCAACTGGACAGCTTTTTGCAAGAGAGCCAGGACCTTGAACCGTCCGCCTTGAGTTTGCCCGCCATGCCACCAGATTCCGCCAGCACCAATGACCTGATCTACGGCCTCAACGACCGGCCAAAACCCGCCGCCGCCTGCCTGGCCGCCCTGCAACACGTGCTGGCCGCCTTCGTCGGCATCATCACCCCGCCGCTGATCATCGGCTCCACCTTGGGCCTGACCGCCCATTTGCCCTACCTGATCAGCATGGCGCTCATGGTCTCCGGTGTAGGGACCTTCATCCAGGCGCGTAGGCCGTTTGGGATAGGCGCCGGCATGATCTGCCTGCAAGGCACCAGCTTTGCGTTTCTCGGCGCGGTGCTGTCGGCGGGTTTCCTGGTCAAACAACGCGGCGGCAGCCCGGAGGACATCATGGCGATGATCTTCGGCGTGTGCTTTTTCGGCGCCGCGGTGCAGATTCTGTTGAGCCGTTTCATCGGCCAGTTGCGCCGGGTAATCACGCCGTTGGTGACCGGGATTGTCATCACGCTGATCGGCATCAGCCTGATCAAAGTGGGCATCACCGACCTGGGCGGAGGTTTCAACGCGCCGGACTTCGGCGCTCCCGGCAATCTGGCCCAGGGCCTGTTCGTGGTACTGACGATCATCCTGCTCAATCGCTCGAACACGCCGTGGGTGCGTCTCTCGGCGATCATCATCGGCCTGGCCCTCGGCAGCCTTGCGGCGTGGCTGAGCGGCAAACTGGTCCCTCAAGCCCTGCCCGACTTGCCCGTGATCAGCTTGCCGATCCCGTTTCGCTTTGGTTTCAATTTCGACTGGAGCGCTTTCCTGCCGATCGCGCTGATTTACCTGATCAGCAGCATCGAAACCGTTGGCGACCTCACCGCCAATTGCATGATTGCCCGTCAACCTATCAGCGGCCCTTCTTACATAAGCCGACTCAAGGGCGGCGTCCTGGGCGATGGTGTCAGTTGCATGATCGCCGCCACGTTCAGCGCCTTTCCCAACACCACCTTTGCGCAGAACAACGGCGTCATCCAGCTCACCGGCGTGGCCAGCCGCTACGTCGGTTTATACATAGGCGTCTTGCTGTTCTGTCTCGGTTTGTTTCCGCTGGTGGGTGCCATCCTGCAGCAAATCCCCAAGCCGGTGCTGGGCGGTGCAACCCTGGTGATGTTCGGCAGCGTGGCCGCCGCCGGTGTGCGCATCCTCGCCCAGGCGCCGCTGGACCGGCGCAGCATGCTGATCATCGCCACCTCGTTTGGCGTGGGCCTGGGTATCGCCGCCCAACCCAACCTGCTGCATTTGATGCCGCCCCTGGTGCAGAACCTGTTCGACTCGGCCATCACCAGCGGCGGCCTGACCGCCATCCTGTTGTGCCTGTTATTGCCCGAAGCCAAAGCCACGCACATTGCCGCAAATCACACGGCGCAAAGCGACACGCTGTAACCGCTTTAAGGGTTTTATTGCATCGGGACTTGTCTGAGGCTTGAGGGTGGGTTATCTGTGCACACGTCGCCTCTATCGATCAGCACGGAAACCTCCATGAGCCTCGAAGTTCCTGCCCACAGCCACCACGCCGGCAAGCCCGCCAGCCGCATTCGACAAAAGAACGAACAAGCGATTCTTCAAGCAGCTGAAGATGAGTTCGCGCGCCACGGCTACAAAGGCACCAGCATGAACACCATCGCCTCGAGTGCCGGACTGCCCAAGGCCAACTTGCATTACTACTTCACCAACAAACTGGGCCTGTATATCGCCGTGCTCAGCAACATCCTCGAACTGTGGGACAGCACCTTCAACGCGCTGACTGCCGAGGACGACCCAGCGGTGGCCCTAACCCGCTACATCCGCACCAAGATGGAGTTTTCCCGGCGACACCCACAAGCCTCGCGGATCTTCGCCATGGAGATCATCAGCGGCGGTGAATGCCTGACCGAATACTTCAGCCAAGACTACCGCGCCTGGTTCAGCGGCCGGGCGGCGGTGTTCCAGGCCTGGATCGAGGCTGGCAAGATGGACCCCATCGACCCCGTGCACCTGATCTTCCTGCTATGGGGCAGCACCCAGCACTATGCCGACTTCGCAACGCAAATCTGCCGCGTCACCGGCCGTACCAAGCTGACCAAACAGGATATGGAAGACGCCGGTACCAACCTGATCCATATCATTCTCAAAGGCTGTGGCATCAAGCCGGCCCTCTGAACGAAGCGACTTATGCCTTTCACGCTCACCGGCCTTTGCGAATTTCGTGAAGAAATCCGCAAAAGCCGCTTCATCACTCTCGCCGCGCCGATCACCAGCCCGCAGGACGCCCAGGCGTTCTTCGAGCAACACAGCGACCTCAACGCCACGCACAACTGTTGGGCCTGGAAGCTCGCCGATCAGTACCGTAGCAATGACGATGGCGAACCAGGCGGCACGGCCGGGCGGCCGATCCTGGCGGCTATCGAAGCCCAGGGGTTTGATCAGGTCGCCGTGCTGGTGATTCGCTGGTACGGCGGTATCCAGCTGGGTACGGGCGGCCTGGCCCGTGCCTACGGGGGTGGCGCGAACAAATGCCTGCAGAATGCCGAGCGCATCGAACTGATCAGCCGTGTACCGCTGAGCTGTGCCTGCGGGTTCTCCGAGTTGAACCTGGTGAAACTGCGCGTCGCCGAACTGGGCGGCCTGGTGGTCGACGAACACTTCACCGCCAATGGCGTCGAACTACAGCTCGCACTGGGCGAGGCTCACATCGATACCCTGCAAACCCAACTCGCCGACCTCAGCCGTGGGCGCATCCTGCTACAACGGTGAAACTGCCCACATGTACTGTGCACCTGCCTGTGGATAACCTGAGCACATCGGTCTGTAACCCTTCTGTCACAAGGGGTTGCGAGCACTGTTCGTTTTTTGCTCAACAACACTTGACCCCATTTGCCCAAGCCTGGGGTAATGTGGTCAGCCGAATTCACTGAACCGCGACTCCAAAGGAAGCCTTCATGTCTACGCCAAAAACCGCATTGATCATCGGCGCCTCGCGCGGGCTGGGCCTTGGCCTGGTCAAGCAATTGCTTCAGGACGGCTGGGACGTGACCGCCACCGTGCGTGATCCGAACAAGGCCGATGCCCTGAAAGCATTGGGCCCGGTGCATATCGAGAAGCTGGATATGGATGATCAACAAGCCGTGATCGCCTTGAGCCAGCGCCTCAAGGACCGCACTTTCGACCTGCTGTTCGTCAATGCCGGCGTCAAGGGCCCGGCCAATCAGGAGCCGGGCCACGCCACACTGGCGGAAGTCGGCCAATTGTTCTTCACCAACGCGGTGGCGCCGATCAACCTGGCCCAACGCTTTGTCGGGCGGATCCGCCAGGACAGCGGCGTACTGGCGTTCATGAGTTCGGTGCTGGGCAGCGTGACCATTCCCGACGGCTCGGACCTGGCGCTGTACAAAGCCAGCAAAGCCGCGCTCAACTCCATGACCAACAGCTTCATCACTCAACTTGGCGATCACAAGCTCACCGTGCTGTCGCTGCACCCGGGCTGGGTGAAGACCGACATGGGCGGGGAAAACGCGCACATCGATGTCGACACCAGCGTACGCGGCCTGGTGGACCAGGTGAACGCCTACACCGGCAAAGGCGGCCATCACTTCATCGACTACAAGGGCGATACCATCGCCTGGTAAACCGGTGGGGCGTTATCGATCGATTGCGGTCGATAACGCCCCACGCGTAGACTGCCCCCTCGCCTTCACCGGCGACCCTGGATCAGCAGACAGGGCAACACTGAGCTGGCAAACCTGAACCCATCATTCAGAGGAGCCGGCCAATGCCTGCGACCCGTATCTGGTTAAAAAACCCCCTCGCAATTTTCACTGCCAACGGCCTCGACGCCCGTGGCGGCCTGGTGCTGCAAGACGGCGTGATTGCCGAACTGCTGGCTCCGGGGCAAGAACCCGCGCAGCCCTGTGCACAGGTGTTCGATGCTCGCGAACATGTCGTTCTTCCCGGGCTGATCAACACCCACCACCACTTCTACCAGACCTTGACCCGCGCCTGGGCGCCCGTGGTCAACCAGCCGTTGTTCCCGTGGCTGAAAACCCTCTACCCGGTCTGGGCACGACTGACTCCGGAAAAACTCGCGCTGGCGTCCAAGGTCGCGCTGGCCGAATTGCTGCTCTCGGGCTGCACCACGGCAGCGGATCACCACTACCTGTTCCCCGACGGCCTGGAAAACGCCATCGACGTGCAAGTGCAGAGCGTGCGTGAACTGGGTATGCGCGCCATGCTGACCCGCGGTTCCATGAGCCTGGGCGAAGCCGACGGTGGGCTGCCACCGCAGCAGACCGTCCAACAAGGCCAAGTGATCCTCGAAGACAGCCAACGCCTGATCCACACCTACCACGAGCGTGGCGAGGGCGCGCAGATCCAGATAGCCCTGGCGCCCTGCTCGCCGTTTTCCGTCACCCCGCAAATCATGCAAGCCAGCGCCGAACTGGCCAACACGCTCGACGTGCGCCTGCATACACACCTGGCGGAAACCCTCGATGAAGAAGACTTCTGCCTGCAACGTTTCGGCCTGCGCACCGTGGACTATCTCGACAGTGTCGGTTGGCTCGGCCCGCGCACGTGGCTGGCCCACGGCATCCATTTCAACCCCGACGAGATCGCACGCCTGGGTGCCGCCGGCACCGGTATCTGCCATTGCCCCAGTTCGAATATGCGCCTGGCCTCGGGTATCTGCCCCACCCTGGACCTGCTGGCCGCAGGCGCGCCCATTGGCCTGGGCGTAGACGGTTCTGCGTCCAACGATGCGTCGAACATGATCCTTGAGGCCCGTCAGGCCCTGTATATCCAACGCCTGCGGTACGGTGCGGAAAAAATCACCCCCGAAGGCGTGCTGGGCTGGGCCACCAAAGGCTCGGCGCAATTGCTTGGGCGTACGGATATCGGTGAGTTGGCCGTCGGGAAGCAGGCCGACCTGGCGCTGTTCAAGCTCGATGAACTGCGTTTTTCCGGCAGCCACGACCCGATCTCGGCGCTGCTGTTGTGCGGTGCGGATCGTGCGGATCGGGTCATGGTCGGCGGCCAATGGCGGGTCATCGACGGCCAGGTCGAGGGCCTGGATCTGAAAGGCTTGATTGCCGATCACACCCAGGCGGCACGGCAGTTGATCGCAGGCTGATTACAAGCCCAACAGCGACAACATGATAAAGGTCGCGAACAACACGAAATGGGTCATCCCTTCGATGGCGTTGGTTTCGCCATCGTTGAGGTTAATCGCGCTGACGATCAGCGTGATAAACACCATCACCGTTTGCACCGGCGTCATCGCCATCTGAAACGGCTGGCCGGTGTAGAGCGCCATGGCCTCCATCACCGGCACGGTCAGGATCACCGTCGATAACGAAGCGCCCAACGCGATGTTCACCACCGACTGCATGCGGTTGGCCAAGGCGGCGCGCAACGCGGTGAGGATTTCCGGTGCGGCCGAAATGGCCGCGACCACGATCGCCGTAATCACCGGCGGCGCGCCCGTGCCTTCCAGGCCCAGGTCGAGGGTCTTGGACATCACCTCGGCCAATGCGCCAATCACAATCACCCCAAACACCAACGTAGCGATGGAAAACGCCAGGTTGATCGGCGGCTCCTGGTGTTCTTCCGGCTGTTTCTTACGACGCTTTTCCGGGTAGCTGTAGCTGAAGAAATAACTGTGCGGCCCCACCTGCATGCGCAGGAACAAGGTGTAGAGCAACACCATCGCACCGATGGTAAACGCCGAGTAGATTTTCCAGTCAGCTTCAGGGATAAATTCCGGCACCACCATCGACACCCCCATGGCGGTGAGGATCATCACGCTGTAGGTGCGCGCCGAATCGTCATTGTAGGACTGCTCTCCGTGCTTGATGCCGCCCATCAGCGCAGCCAGGCCGAGGATGCCGTTGATGTCGAGCATCACCGCCGAATAGATGGTGTCGCGCACCAGGGTGGGCGACGGCTCATTGCTCATCATGATCGCCAGGATCACCACTTCCACCAGCACGGCGGCCAGGGTCAGGATCATGGTGCCGTAGGGGTCGCCGACCTTTTCCGCCAATTGTTCGGCGTGATGGGCCACGCGCATCGAAGCCATCACGATAAAAACGATCAGCGCCAGGCCGGCGAGCAACGCGACCATTTGTCCGCTGTGGAGCATCCAGTGCTCCAGCGGGTAGGCGGCGATGGCGGCAACCAGCGCCAGGAGCATGAATTTTTCTTGCTTGAGGGATGTGAGCATTCCGGGCCTTATCAAACAGCTAATCAGTCATTGATGGGGTACAGACTACGGCACATCGCTAACGTTTCGTTACACCTTAGTTCACGCTGCTCTGGCGTGAACTAAGCAAAACTCTCCTGCTGGTCAGGTTTTGCCAAATATTTCGTCCATGGCCTGTAGAATGCCGCCATTGCACCTGATGAGAAACTAGACATGTACGATTGGCTCAACGCCCTGCCCAAGGCTGAACTGCACCTGCACCTGGAAGGCTCGCTGGAGCCTGAGTTGCTGTTCGCCCTGGCCGAGCGCAACAAGATTGCGCTGCCGTGGAACGACGTCGAAACCCTGCGCAAGGCTTACGCCTTCAACAACCTGCAGGAATTTCTCGACCTGTATTACAAGGGCGCCGACGTGCTGCGCACCTCCCAGGACTTCTACGACCTGACCTGGGCTTACCTGCTGCGCTGCAAAGCACAGAACGTGATCCACACCGAACCCTTCTTCGACCCGCAAACCCATACCGACCGTGGCGTGCCGTTCGAAGTGGTGCTCAACGGCATCGCCGCCGCACTGAAAGATGGTGAGCAGCAACTGGGGATCACCAGCGGTTTGATCTTGAGTTTCCTGCGCCACCTGAGCGAAGCCGAGGCCGAGAAAACCCTCGACCAGGCCCTGCCGTTCCGTGATGCATTCGTGGCCGTGGGCCTGGACAGTTCGGAGATGGGTCACCCGCCGAGCAAGTTCCAGCGCGTGTTCGACCGTGCCCGCCACGAAGGCTTCCTCACCGTGGCCCACGCGGGTGAAGAAGGCCCGCCCGAGTACATCTGGGAAGCCATCGACCTGCTGAAAATCCAGCGTATCGACCATGGCGTGCGGGCCATCGAAGACGAGCGCCTGATGCAGCGCATCATCGACGAGCAGATCCCATTGACCGTGTGCCCGCTGTCCAACACCAAACTGTGCGTGTTCGACGACATGGCCCAGCACAACATCCTCGACATGCTTGAGCGTGGCGTGAAGGTGACGGTGAACTCGGATGACCCGGCGTACTTCGGCGGTTATGTCACCGAGAACTTCCACGCGCTGTACACCTCGCTGGGCATGACCCAGGACCAGGCCAAGCGCCTGGCGCAGAACAGCCTGGATGCGCGCCTGGTAAAGCCATAACGGAATAAATGCAGCTCGACAGGTGAGAGGGGGGCTGACCCCCTCTCACACTGTGCTCATCAACTTCAGGCTTGCGTCAGCTCTTCCAGAGTCTTGCCCTTCGTCTCCATCCCGAATACCCACACCACCAGCGCCGCCACTGCAAAGCACAGCGCGCCCAAGGCAAACACCCCGCCCTGCCCGGTAACCGGGAACACCAACCCCGTCACCAACGGCCCCAGCAATGAGCCGACCCGACCAATCGCCGAGGCGAACCCCGAGCCGGTCGCCCGTGCCGATGTGGGATACAACTCCGGCGTGTAGGTGTACAGCACCGCCCACATGCCAAACAGAAAGAACTGCATCAATAAACCCGAGGTGATCAGCAAACCGACATTGCCGCCGAATACCGCGCTCTGCCCATACACAAACGCCATCACCCCGCCGCCGAGCAAGGTCACCACGCACACCGGCTTACGCCCCCAGCGCTCCACCAACCAGGCGGCCATCAGGAAACCGGGGATGCCGCCCAGGGAAATGATCACGGTGTAATACACCGACTGGGTCACCGCAAAACCTGACTGCTGCAGCAATGCACTCAGCCACGAAGTCAGGCCGTAAAAGCCGAGCAAGGCAAAGAACCAGACGCACCAGATCATCATCGTGCGCTGGCGATACTGCGCCGACCACAACTGCTGGAATGCCGAAAAAAACGTCCCCGGCGTGCTTTCCACCCGTGGCAGGCGGATCGGCTCCGGCAAATCGACGCGGCCCAATGAAGCACGCACCTTCTGTTCGATACTCTGCAAGACCTGGTCGGCAGCCGCATGCCGCCCGGCCTGCTCCAGCCAGCGCGGCGACTCCGGGATAAAAAACCGAATCGCCAGTACAAACACCGCCGGCACCGCCAGCACCAGGAAGATGTCACGCCAGCCAATCACCGGCAGCAGGAAGTAAGACAGCACACCCGCCGCCACAAACCCCAGCGGCCAGAAGCCATCCATCAACGCAATGTACCGACCACGCCCCTTGGCCGGAATCAGCTCCGACAGCATCGATTGGGCAATCGGGAATTCCATGCCCATGCCGATCCCCAGCAAGATGCGAAATAACGTCAGCATCTCCAGCGTCTGCGCCGTGGAACACAGGTAGCTGGCAATGCCCCATAACACGATGCTCCACTGGAACACCGGCTTACGGCCAAAGCGATCAGCCAACATGCCCGACAACGAGGCGCCGACCACCATGCCGAAAAAGCTCGAACTGGCCAGTAACCCGGCCTGGGCCGTGCTCAGGCCAAACTCGGTTTTGATGGAACCTAACAGGAAGGTCATCATCGCCAAGTCCATGGAGTCGAAGAAAAACGCCAGGGCGATAATGATAAAGATGATTCGGTGGTAGCCGCTGATGGGCAACCGTTCCAGACGCTCCGCCGCGCTATAGCCCTGTAAACCCATGCCGCACCCCCAGTGTGAAAATCCCCTCGGCCAGTGTGCGGCATCATTGGCGCGGGTTATTGCTGGATGCGACCTGGTCGAAACCCTGAACGACGCCGGCCGACGGGCATCAGGGTTGCTCAGGCGCCGCGATCAACTGGATGTGTGCAAGCCCGACGTCGTTCACCAACAAGGCCCGGAACTCGTTGATCACACTGATCCAGTTCGACTGCAGGAACAGTTGCAGCAGCCCCACGCCCAAGGCGCCACCCAAGTGGGGTTGTGGCTGGCTCCAGTCGAAACAGTCGCAGACCAGCGGCGACGCCAGCGCCTGAGTAAAAATACCCAGGTCTGCCAGGCATTGCGCGCCCTTGACCGTGACCTCGATACGTTGTTCGTGACGCTCAATCCAACCCGCCGCCAACATGCGCTGATACAACCCCGCCGCCAACTCCCCACCGAGATGCCCATGGCACAACCGGGCACGGCGCAACAGCGGCGGCGCCACCAACGCCGGTGGCGAAACAGCGGGGCGGCTACGGGCGGCGCTGGCCATGGTGGTACTGGCCAGCGCGTCGATGGCGGCACTCACATCGGCGGCCGCCACACGAAACAGGCGCTTGCCGCGTCGGGCCTCGGTGAGCAGCAGGCCGCTTGCGGTCAGCCGAGCCAAATGGGCGTTGGCCGACGCGGCGGACAACCCGGCGAGCGCCGCCAACTCCTCTGAAGATTTCACGGAACCGTCCATCAAGGCCCAGAGCATGGCCGTACGTTTAGGCTCGGCAAGCAAGCTGGCGATCTGACTGATGCAAGGTGCTTCTTCCACGTATTCACTCCCTGTTGAATCATTTATCTGCTGCGGTTGGCGCCAAAGTATAGGTGCGCACCCCGCACGCACCGCCGGGTCTGACGCTGCAGATAGGGACAGGGTCTGAGTGAAATTTCCTGCTGTGGTGGAAGCTATTGCCCAGTGTTCAAGCGCTCCGACCATTGCGCAGTCAATGTCGCACAACGGGATACCAGCATCTCCCGCAGCAAGTTGATCGGCTTGCTCAATTGCGCACGGTGGGCGCATAGCAGATTGAGCGGTGTGCGCTCCCCGCGCAGCTCAGGCAGGATCACCCGCAAACGCCCGGCCAGCACATCCGTGCTCACATCCAACCAGGACTTGTAGGCAATGCCGACACCCGCGACAGCCCAGCGACGAACGACGTCGGCATCGTCACTGAAACGGTCGCCGGCCACCGTCAGGCTCACCTCACGCCGGCCGTCGTGAAAACTCCAGCGATCGTGGACTCGGCTGCCGAGCATATAGAGCAGGCAATTATGCTGGGCCAGTTGCTCCAGGTGCCGGGGCTCGCCATACCGGGCGAGGTAGCTGGGGGCGGCACACAGCACGCGAACATTGTCCGGGGCGATGGGCAGTGCAATCAGGCTCGAGTCCTCGGGCTCGCCGTAGCGCAAGGCAATATCGACAGGCTGGCGGAACAGGTCGGCAATGCGATCGCCCAGCAACAGGCGCACCGCCAGTTGCGGGTATTCACGCTGGAACTCATCCAGCCATGGCAACAGCTGGTTACGCCCGAAGTCCGAGGGCGCCGACAATTGCAACACGCCGCTGACATGGTCCTGGCCACTGGCCAATAAGCGCCGTCCTTCGTCCAGCGAACTCAATGCGGCACGGGCGTATTCCAGGAAACCTTCACCTTCGGCAGTCAACCGCAGGCTGCGCGTCGAGCGCGCCAATAAGCGCGTGCCCAGTTGCTGTTCGATGCGCTTGAGCGCAGCGCTGGCCACCGCGGGCGACAGGTCCATGACCCTCGCCGCGGCAGACAGGCTGCCCAGGTCCGCCGCGCGCACAAACAGCTGCAAATCATCGAAGCGCAGCATGTGTTCTCGCTCATTATCAAAAATTTATTGAAACAGCCTGCTGTTTTAGCCGCTTTTTCCTTCACGGGAAATAGCCAATCATCTATCCACCGCTTATCACGTGCCAGGAGTTGAGTATGTCTGCTGCCTTTAATGTCATTGCCACGCTGGTTGCCAAACCCGGCCAACAGGCCACGCTGGAAACCCTGCTGCGCGGCCTGCTGGAACCGACCCGCCTCGAAGCCGGTTGCGAGCAGTACGACCTGCACCAGGACCTGCAACACCCCGAAACTTTCTACATGCTCGAACGTTGGAGCGACGATGCGGCGCTGGCCGACCACGACCAGAGTGCACATATCCAGAGTTTCCGCGCCAAAGCCGCGGATGTCCTCGAACACTTCGAACTCAAGCGCCTGAAATTTCTCGCCTGATTACCGCCCTTTTCCGGAGCCCCCATGAAAGCCATTGCCTACTACGCCTCACTGCCGATCAACGATCCCCAATCCCTGCAAGACATCGAACTGCCGGAGCCCGTCGCCGGCCCACGCGACTTGCTGGTAGAAGTCAAAGCCATCTCGGTCAACCCGGTGGACACCAAGGTGCGCCACAACGTCGCCCCGGAAAATGGCGCCGCCAAGGTGCTGGGCTGGGACGTGGCCGGTGTGGTCAAGGCGGTCGGCAGCGACGTGACGCTGTTCAAGGCCGGCGACAAAGTGTTCTACGCCGGTTCGCTGGTGCGCCCGGGTGGCAACAGTGAGCTGCACACGGTGGATGAGCGTATCGTCGGGCATATGCCCAAGAGCCTGGGTTTCGCCGAAGCGGCCGCGCTGCCGCTGACCGCCATCACCGCCTGGGAGCTGCTGTTCGAGCGCCTGCAAATCCGTGAAGGTCAGGAAGACCAGGGCCAGAGCTTGCTGATCGTTGGCGCGGCCGGTGGCGTAGGTTCGATCCTGACCCAACTGGCCAGCCGGCTCACCGCGCTGAAAGTCATCGGCACGGCCTCGCGCCCCGAGACTCAGGAATGGGCCAAGGCACTGGGCGCCGATCTGGTGGTCGACCACAGCCAACCACTGAGCGAAGCCTTGAAAGCCGCCGGCTACCCGCAGGTGACCCACGTTGCCAGCCTGACCCAGACCGACCATCACCTGGACCAACTGGTCGAGGCCTTGCTACCTCAAGGCAAGCTGGCGCTGATCGACGACCCCAAGGCGCTGGACGTGAGCAAGCTCAAGCGCAAGAGCCTGTCGCTGCATTGGGAGTTCATGTACACCCGCTCGATGTTCGAGACCCCTGACATGATCGAACAGCACAACCTGCTCAATCGCGTCGCTCAACTGATCGACGCCGGCACTTTGAAAACCACGGTCGGCGAACACTTCGGCGTGATCAACGCAGCGAACCTGCGACGCGCCCACGCCCTGCTGGAAAGCGGCAAGGCCAAGGGCAAGATCGTGCTCGAAGGGTTCTGAATAACAGCGGTCGGAGGCGTCCATTATTCATGTGGGTAATGGACGACACCATTAGTCCGAGAGTTGATCTTTGTCATATTTACGCGCGCATTCGGGTTTATATTGGCCGCCTTTGCCACGATTCTTTTACGTGAGGAAGTCAGCAATGAAGATCCTGATAAAAGCGTTAGCAAAATCCCAATGGGAAGTCCGCCTGGACCAAAAAGCCATTACCTTTCGCAGTGAGGCCGAAGCCCGAGCTTTTGCCGACACCCTGAAAGCCCGAATCCAGGCGCCCCACCACATTCCCCTCAGCCAGCAGCACTACGCCGCCGGCTGATCCGCACGTCAGACCTGCGCCTGCATGGCCCTGGCCCGTTGCAGGCGCTGGGTCGACACCGCCACCGTCACCGCCAATACACCGCACAAGCTGATGACCATCGCCATCGGCATGGCCGTGCCGTCGTGCAACACGCCGACCAACGAAGCAGCCCCCGCCGCCACACCAAACTGAATGCAGCCGAGCAACGCCGACGCACTGCCGGCCCGTGCCCCCTGCCCGGCCATGGCACAGGCCGAGGTGTTGGGCAAAATGCAGCCCAGGCTTGCGATGCAAATGAACAGCGGCACCAGCAACGGCCACAACGCTTCGGTGCGCAACGCGGCGATACCGAGCAAGGTCAACGCCGCCAGCACGTACACCCACACCGTACGCGACAACAGAAACGCCGGGCCGCGCTTGGACAGCAGCCGTGCATTGAGTTGCGCCACCAGAATGAAACCTGCGGCATTGGAACCGAACAGCCAGCCGTAATGCTCCGGGGCCACGCCATAGAGCTTGATGAACACGAACGGTGAACCGGCGATGTAGGCAAACATCCCGGCAATCGAGATCCCCCCGGTGAGGGCGTAGCCGAGGTAGACCCGATCCGACAGCAGCGCACCGTAGCGGCGCAGCGAGCCGGACAACGGCTGGCGCGGCTTGTCGGCCGGAAAGGTTTCCGGCAATCCGACCGCGACAGCCAGGGCCGCCATCACGCTGAACATCGATAGCGCCAAAAAGATCGACTGCCAGCCCCACAGGCCGACCATCACCCCACCCGCCAACGGCGCGAGGATGGGTGCCAGGCCGGTCACCAGCATCAGTTGCGAATACACCTTGGCCGAGCCCACGGCATCACATTTGTCGCTGACCACCGCACGGGAAATCACCATGCCCGCACATCCGCCGAGGGCTTGGACGAAACGCGCACCGATCAGCCACTCCAGCGACGGCGCATAGGCGCATGCAAACGAGGCCAGGGTGAACAAGGTCACACCGCTGAGCAGTGGGCCGCGTCGGCCAAACCGGTCCGCCAGCGGGCCGTAGATCAACTGGCCGATGGCCAAGCCGCCGAAATACACCGCCAGGGTCAGCTGGATATGCTTCTCGTCGGTCGCGAAGGCCGTGGCCATGGCCGGAAAGCCGGGCAAGTAGAAATCGATCGCCAACGGCGCAAAGGCGCTCAAGGCGCCCAGAATCAGGATTATGCGGAGGTTCATCAGACACCCAAGTGAGTCGGCAGCTCGACAGTCTAGCCGTGCTTGGGTGTCATGAACATTAAGTTAGCTCGCTAACTATCAGAAAATTCAAGCGCGCCTGGCGCTGTAGCCTTCCTCACTGATCAGGCTGATCACCTCCTCGGCAGACAGACGGCTTTCAACCCCGACTTCCTTGGCCGCCAGGTCGACCTTCACACTCGCCGCCGGGTCCTGGCTTTGCACCGCCTGGGTCACGGCACGGACGCAATGGCCGCAGGTCATTCCTTCAACACTGAATACTTGCATGATATTTCTCCTTGAACGAGGTAGGGAGTAGTGAGCGGGCTTGCCCCGCGCTGGGGGGCGAAGCCGCCCTATAACCAGGCGCCGCAGTTTTCCTGGAACACGGCGGCGGCCTTGTTGGGGCGGCTTCGCCACCCAGCGCGGGGCAAGCCCGCTCACTACAAGGTTTGAGGCAGTCTTGGGCTTGCCACGATGGTAAGGTCAAGTTCTGAAAAATTCTGCCGGGCTGGTATTCGGCGGCTTCAAAGGCCAAGCTTCACCCATCGTTGATTCAAACCACGGAGCATTCGCCATGCGCTGGTTGTTTTTTGCCCTTGCCGGCCTGATGGGCTTATCTGTCGCTGCGCCACAAGCCATAGCCGCTGAAGACTATGCGGTGTTGATCATTTCCCGGGAGCGCCTGGAAGTGCCGACCAATTGTGAAATCGGCCTGTACCTGAATGACCAACTGGCAGGCCGACTGTTCCAGGAGCAGGCCAATTCCTTCAACCTGCCGGCGGGCAACCTGTCATTACGCCTGAAACTGCTGCCGGGCCAGGCTCCGGGTTGCCTGCCGGGCCTGCTGGCGCCACCGGCGCAGAACATCACGCTGAAGGCCGGGGATGTACGCAAGTTGCGTATCGCTCAGGGCCCGGACGGCATGTACCTGAAACCCGCCGCACTGGAATACTGATCGGCCCTTGACCTTCCCCACAGGTCAAGGTTGATCCTAGGGGCAACTTCTTCTGGAGGACTGCCCCATGAATGGATCCACCGCCTTTGACCTGCCCATCAGCGGCATGACCTGTGCCAGCTGTGCAGGCCGCGTCGAACGCGCCCTGAGCAAGGTGCCGGGGGTGAAAAGCGTCAGCGTCAACCTGGCCAATGAACGTGCGCATGTCGAAGTCCTGGGGCAGCTGGACCCCGGCGTGTTGATCGCCGCCGTCGACAAAGCCGGCTACAGCGCCAGCCTGCCCCAGAGTGAAACCGCCACCGATGCCAACCAGGCCCAGCGCCTGCATCGCGAGCGCTGGTCGTTGTTGCTGGCAATTCTATTGGCGCTGCCGTTGGTGTTGCCCATGCTGGTGGAGCCCTTCGGCCTGCACTGGATGTTGCCCGCCTGGATGCAGTTCGCCCTGGCCACGCCAGTGCAGTTCATCTTTGGTGCACGCTTTTATATCGCCGCCTGGAAAGCCGTACGCGCCGGCGCCGGGAATATGGACCTGCTGGTGGCCATCGGCACCAGCGCCGGTTACGGCTTGAGTATCTATGAATGGCTCACCACCCCAGCAGGCGGCATGCCGCACCTGTACTTCGAAGCCTCGGCGGTAGTTATCGCCCTGGTACTGCTCGGCAAATACCTCGAAAGCCGCGCCAAACGCCAGACCGCCAGCGCCATCCGCGCCCTCGAAGCCTTGCGCCCGGAACGTGCGGTGCGGGTGCTCGATGGCCGTGAAGAAGAGGTGGCGATCAACGCGTTGAAGCTCGACGACCTGGTGCTGGTCAAGCCCGGCGAACGTTTCCCGGTGGACGGCGAAGTGGTGGACGGCCAGAGCCATGCCGACGAAGCGCTGATCAGCGGCGAAAGCCTGCCGGTGCCGAAGCAGCCGGGCGACAAAGTCACCGGCGGCGCCATCAACGGTGAAGGCCGCTTGCTGGTGCGGACCCAGGCCCTGGGCGCGGAAAGTGTGCTGGCGCGAATCATCCGCCTGGTGGAAGAGGCGCAGGCGGCCAAGGCGCCGATCCAGAAACTGGTGGATAAAGTCAGCCAAGTATTCGTGCCCGCCGTGCTGGTGCTGGCGTTGATCACGCTGGTGGGCTGGTGGTGGTACGGCGCATCCCTGGAGACGGCAATCATCAATGCCGTCGCCGTCCTGGTGATCGCCTGCCCCTGCGCCCTGGGCCTGGCGACACCGACGGCAATCATGGCCGGTACCGGCGTGGCCGCACGTCATGGCATCTTGATCAAGGACGCCGAAGCCCTCGAACGTGCGCATGAAGTCAGCGCCGTGGTGTTCGACAAGACCGGCACCCTCACTTCCGGTACGCCGAAAATTGCCCATATGGCGGCGGTGGATGGCAATCAAGCCTTGTTGCTGCAACAGGCCGGCGCCTTGCAACGCGGCAGCGAACACCCCCTGGCCAAGGCCGTGCTGGACGCCTGCCACGAGCAGGGGCTGAACGTGGCGGATGTGAGTGCCAGCCAAGCCCTGACCGGTCGCGGTATCGCCGGCACGCTCGACGGCCGGCAACTGGCCCTGGGCAATCGCCGTCTGCTGGAAGAGGCCGGTTTGAACGCGGGTGACTTGGCCGCATCCGCCAAGGCCTGGGAAGCCGAAGGCCGCACCTTATCCTGGCTGATCGAGCAAGGCACCCAACCCCGTGTGCTCGGGCTGTTCGCGTTCGGCGACACACTCAAGCCCGGCGCGCTGGAAGCGGTGGAGCGGCTCAAGACGCAACACATCAGCAGCCACTTGCTGACCGGCGATAATCGCGGCAGCGCCCGGGTGGTTGCGCAAGCGCTGGGCATCGAAGATGTGCACGCCGAAGTGCTGCCGGCGGACAAAGCCGCCACGGTCGCCGAGCTGAAAAGAACTGGGGTGGTGGCCATGGTTGGCGACGGTATCAACGATGCTCCAGCCCTGGCCGCGGCCGATATCGGCATCGCCATGGGCGGCGGCACCGACGTGGCCATGCACGCCGCCGGTATCACCCTGATGCGTGGCGATCCGCGCCTGGTGCCCGCGGCACTGGACATCAGCCGCAAGACCTACGCAAAAATCCGCCAGAACCTGTTCTGGGCCTTTGTGTATAACCTGATTGGCATTCCCCTCGCGGCTTTCGGTCTGCTTAACCCGGTACTGGCGGGCGCGGCGATGGCCTTGTCCAGCGTCAGCGTGGTGAGCAATGCGTTACTGTTGAAGACGTGGAAACCCAAGGACCTGGAGGATCAACGCCCATGAACATCGGCCAAGCCGCTCGCCAAAGCGGGCTGAGCGCAAAGATGATTCGCTACTACGAATCCATCGGCCTGCTCAAAGCCGCGCACCGCACCGACAGCGGCTACCGTGTGTATGGCCCCGACGACCTGCACACGCTGGCGTTTATCAAGCGCTCGCGGGATCTGGGGTTTTCATTGGAAGAGGTCGGCAAGCTGCTGACCCTGTGGCAGGACCGGCAACGGGCCAGCGCTGATGTGAAAGCCTTGGCGCGCCAGCATATCGATGAGCTGAACCAGAAGATTCTGGAGCTGGGGCAACTGCGCGATACGCTGCAGGACCTGGTGGAGCACTGCCAGGGCGATCATCGGCCGGATTGCCCGATCCTCAAGGAATTGGCCTCAGGCAGTTGCTGTACCTGATGCTTGACTGACTCCACACATCAAAATGTGGGAGGGGGCTTGCTCCCGATAGCGGTGGATCAGTCAACTTATCTGTAGCTGACCCACTGCAATCGGGAGCAAGCCCCCTCCCACATTTTTCAGATCTTCATTTGTTGCAAGATCACTGCATCCAGGGCGGTGGCGGGGGTTCGTCAGACGCTTTGCCGGGTGGCGCATCATCCGCCGCACGAATTGCCTGGCGACGTTCTTCATCCCGCCGTGCCGCTTCGATTTCGCGCATCACGCCACCCACATCCGCCTGCTCTTCCGGTTCGTCGAACTCGCCGGTCAAGACGCTGGCCGGGTGCAGCGTACCGGCTTCGTACAACGCCCACATTTCCTTGGCGTACTTGGTCTTTTTCAACTCTGGGGCAAAGCGCCCGAAGTAAGACGCCATGTTGCCCACGTCCCGTTCCAGCATGCTGAACGCGTGGTTGTTGCCCGCCGCATCCACCGCCTGGGGCAGGTCGATGATCACCGGGCCGGTCGGGGTGAGCAGCACGTTGAACTCGGACAAGTCACCGTGCACCAGGCCGGTACACAGCATCAGCACGATCTGGGAGATCAGGAAGGCGTGGTACTCGCGCGCCTGGTCCGGCTCCAGCACCACGTCATTCAAACGCGGCGCCGCATCGCCGTACTCGTCGGCCACCAGCTCCATCAACAGCACGCCTTCGAGGAAATCGTAGGGTTTAGGCACGCGCACACCGGCACCGGCCAGGCGGAACAACGCCGCCACTTCGGCGTTTTGCCAGGCATCTTCGGTTTCTTTACGGCCGAATTTGGAACCCTTGGCCATGGCGCGGGCTTGCCGGCTGTTGCGGACCTTGCGGCCCTCCTGGTATTCGGACGCCTGACGAAAACTTCGTTTATTCGCCTCCTTGTAAACCTTGGCGCAACGTAATTCGTTACCGCAGCGCACCACATAAACAGCTGCTTCTTTACCACTCATGAGTGGGCGCAGCACTTCGTCGACCAGACCGTCTTCGATCAGGGGTTCAATGCGTTTAGGAGTCTTCATCAGCTTTTATTGTGGGTCCTGTATTACCAAACACGCGTGTGGCACTCGTTATACGGCAATCGGCTCGCCGGTGGGAGGGGCTACCGACCGTTGATCACTTAAGAATGCATCCAATATGCCAGTTTCAACGCTCAATGATCGCGGTAACCCCCTGCCCACCGGCTGCACAGATGGAAATCAGGCCGCGCCCCTTGCCCGCCGCATCCAACAGTTTGGCCAGGTTGGCGACGATACGCCCGCCTGTGGCGGCGAACGGGTGCCCGGCAGCCAGCGAACTGCCCTTGACGTTGAGCCGGCTGCGGTCGATGGCACCCAACGGCGCATCCAGCCCCAGGCGTGTTTTGCAGTAATCCGCATCTTCCCAGGCTTTGAGCGTGCACAACACCTGGGCAGCAAAGGCTTCGTGGATTTCGTAGTAATCGAAGTCCTGCAGCGTCAGGCCATTCCTTGCCAGCAAACGCGGCACCGCATACACGGGCGCCATCAACAAGCCTTCGGCGCCGTTGACGAAATCCACCGCCGCCGCCTCGCCATCGCGCAAGTACGCCAAAATCGGCAAGCCACGCTCCTTGGCCCAGGCTTCACTGCCCAGCAATACCAATGACGCACCGTCGGTGAGCGGCGTGGAGTTACCGGCGGTCAGCGTGCCCTTGTCGCTGCGCTCGAATACCGGCTTGAGGCTGGCGAGTTTTTCCAGGGTCAGGTCGGCGCGCAGGTTGTTGTCGCGGGTCAGGCCCAAAAACGGTGTCAGCAGATCGTTGTGCCAGCCTTCAGCGTAGGACGCGGCCATTTTCTGGTGGCTTTCAAGTGCCAGCTGATCTTGCTCGGCACGCGGAATCTGCCAGGTTTGCGCCATCAGCTCACAGTGCTGGCCCATGGACAAACCCGTGCGTGGTTCACCGTTGCGCGGCAGCTCGGGCTTGAGGTGATGAGGGCGAAGTTGTAATAGCAGTTTTAATTTATCTGCCATGGATTTGCTGCGGTTGGCCTGCAGCAGAATCTTGCGCAGCCCTTCATTCACGCCGATCGGCGCGTCGGAAGTGGTATCCACCCCACCGGCAATCCCGCATTCGATCTGGCCCAGGGCGATCTTGTTGGCCACCAGCAATGCCGCCTCAAGCCCCGTGCCGCAAGCCTGTTGAATATCGTACGCCGGGGTTTGCGGCGACAGGCGTGAGCCCAGCACACATTCGCGGGTGAGGTTGAAGTCGCGGGAATGTTTGAGCACCGCTCCGGCCGCCACCTCACCGATCCGCAGGCCGTGCAGGTTGTAGCGTTCGATCAGGCCCTCCAGGGCAGCGGTCAGCATGGCCTGGTTGCTCGCCGTGGCATAGGGGCCGTTGGAGCGGGCGAAGGGAATGCGGTTACCGCCAATGATCGCTACACGGCGCAATTGAGTCATGGAAAGCTCCCTGATGGTGGTGGGTGGAATCATCAAGCCTAGCCTAGGCTCAATCGAACGACCGTTACCCATTGATGGTCCACCGTTTGAACCCCAGCACTCGGAGAGCGTTCCATGTCTGACCGTTATATCGACTTCGCCAACTCAAGCCTCGGCCATCGCCTGGTCGCCGCCATTGGCCTGCCGTCACCGGTACGCCTGGAACGCTGGCAGGCCGGACGCCTGCGCCCGGTCGAAGGCGCCCTGCTGCTCGGCGGCGGTGCGCTGGCGAATCAGGTGCACGCCTTCGCCCATAAACTCACCGACGCCATCTACAGCTACGGCACCACGACGTCGACGTGGATTCCGGGCCACGGCCCCAAGCTCAAGGCGGTGGTGTTCGATGCCAGTGACCTGCAACACACCGACCAGCTCAAGCAGTTGCGTGAGTTCTTCCAGCCCTTGTTGAAAAACCTGGATAACAGCGCGCACCTGGTGATTCTCGGCCGTGCGCCGGAGAGCCTCAGCGACCCGTTCGCCGCCAGCGCACAACGGGCCCTGGAGGGTTTCAGCCGCTCGTTGGCCAAGGAACTGCGCAACGGCGGTGTGGCGCAGTTGCTGTATGTCGGCGACGGTGCCGAGGAGCAGTTGGAAGGCGCATTGCGGTTTTTCCTCTCGCCTAAAAGCGCCTATATCTCCGGCCAGGTCATTCGCCTGCAAGCCTGCGCCACTGCGGTCGAAGATTGGACTCGCCCTCTCGCCGGGCGCAAGGCCCTGGTGACCGGTGCCGCCCGAGGTATTGGCGCGTCCATTGCTGAAACCCTCGCCCGCGACGGTGCAGAGGTGATTCTGCTCGACGTGCCCCAGGCCAAGTCGGATCTCGAAGCCCTCGCCGCCCGCCTAGGGGCACGTACCTTCGTGCTGGATATCTGCGCAGAAGACGCCGCCACGCGGCTGATCGAACAACTGCCGGATGGCCTCGATATCCTGGTGCACAATGCCGGTATCACTCGCGACAAAACCCTGGCGAACATGACCCCGGAATATTGGGACGCGGTACTGGCGGTCAATCTCAATGCACCCCAGGTGCTGACGAAGGCGTTGCTCGACAGCGGCACCCTGCATGACAACGCCCGCGTGGTGCTGCTGGCCTCCATCAGTGGCATTGCCGGCAACCGTGGGCAAACCAACTACGCCGCGAGCAAGGCCGGCTTGATCGGGTTGGCGCAGGCGTGGGCGCCGTTGCTGAAGGAACGCGGGATCAGCATCAACGCAGTGGCGCCCGGGTTTATCGAAACCCAGATGACCGCGCATATTCCCTTCGCCCTGCGTGAAGCCGGGCGGCGCATGAGTTCGTTGGGCCAGGGCGGCCTGCCCCAAGACGTGGCTGAGGCCGTGGCCTGGCTCGGCCAACCGGGCTCTGGTGCGGTCAGCGGCCAAGCCTTGCGCGTGTGTGGGCAAAGCCTGCTGGGAGCCTGAGCATGGAATGGCAGACACTCGACCGCACCCCGCCTCTGCCGCCGCTGTACTGGCGGGCCGCGCTCAAGCGCAAGATCACCGGCGACACCCTGCCCGATGCTGGACTGCGCTGTCACATTCACCTGAACCCCACGGAGGTGGCCGCCTATCGCCAGGTCTGCGGGTTCGCTGACAGTTCGGTCCTGCCAGGGACTTATCCGCATATCCTGGCGTTTGGCTTGCAGATGCAATTACTCACCGACAAACAGTTTCCCTTTCCTTTGCTGGGGCTGATTCACCTGAGCAATCGGATCCGTATCCATCGTCCGCTGGGAGGCGTGAGCAATGTGCTGATCAGCGTGTACGCGCACAACCTGCGGCCCCATGCCAAGGGGGCGACCTTTGATATTGTGACCACGGTCGAGGATTCACTGGGACTGTTGTGGGAGGCGGATAGCCGTATGCTCTGCCGCGCAGTGAAACTCGAAGGCGACGCCCAGGAAGAGCATTTGTCGGTAACCGATAACGTCAGCGAACTGGCCCGCTGGAAGGCGCCCGCCGATATTGGCCGCCGATACGCTCGGGTATCCGGCGATTACAACCCGATCCACCTGAGCGCATTGACGGCCAGGCTCTTCGGGTTCCCCCAGGCTATCGCCCATGGACTGTGGAATACCGCCCGGACACTGGCCGCATTGCACGAGCATTTGCCCGCCGCGAATGTCGAGATAGACGTCGAATTCAAAAAGCCGGTGCGCCTGCCCAGTGAAGTTGTATTACTCACCACGGCTGCGGGTTCCAGTGGCGAGTTGCAACTCAAGGGGGCCGGCGACATTCAACATATGCTCGGCAAGTGGCGACCTATTGCGTGAACCACAGGAATTAATTGTATATAAACCCTAAGTTATAGCGGACGCTTCGGCGTCCGCTTTTTTTTACTTAACTCATTGTTCTTCATGAAATAACCCTATCCAAAAGCCCTCTCTTTTACACACTTGGTATTAGTCATTAAGCCAACTAATGCCGCGCCTATATAAATCGTTAATACCAAGTTGAGCATTGCGAGAAAGAGCACTCAGGTCTGTGATTAACGCACGGACAAACGTATGCCTATCCCTAGAAATAGTCGACGTTTGAAACAACCAAGGTTGTACAGGTGCAAGGGAACTCAATCATGAAAACTCAAACTCAAGTAGTGCTATGGAAAGCAAGTACCGCGCTGGCCCTGGTCATGGCGATGAGCCTTGGCGGCTGCAGCAGCGGTGGCGGCGGCCATCACAGCAGTGTGGCGGCGTCTTCCCCGGATGCGGGTGCGGGAAGTGGTAGTGGAGGCACAGGTGGCGGTAGTGGGACTGGAAGCGGCACTGGCGGTACCGGCGGTGGCACTGCTGGCACTGGCGGCGGCACTGACGGCACCGGCGGTGGCACTGCTGGCACTGGCGGCGGCACTGACGGCACCGGCGGTGGCACTGGCGGCACTGGCGGCACCGGCGGCGGTACTGGAGGCACCGGCGGTGGCACTGGCGGCACCGGCGGTGGCACTGGCGGCACCGGCGGTGGTACTGGCGGCACCGGCGGTGGCACTGGCGGCACCGGTTCGACAACCACCCCGCTGGTCACAGGCCAGATCGCAGGCACGCTGGGCACTACCGTCGGTAACGTCGGTGCTGCCGTCGGCGATCTTGGCTCGACACTCAACGGCGTCCCCGTCGTCGGTGTTACGGCCGGTGGCCTCGTCACCGCGACCGGCAATGCCGTCACCAGCATCGGCAGCGGCGTGACCAATGGCCTGGGTACCCTGGGCACCAACAGCAATGCGCTGGGCACCACCGTCGCCGGCATCGGTACTGGCGTGGCCAACCTCGGCACCGGCGTGTCGAACACCGGCAGCACCCTGGGCACCACGTTGGGTGGCGTGCCAGTCGTCGGCGGGTTGACCGGCGGCGTCGGCACCGCAGCGGGGGGGCTGGTGAGTAACGTTGGCCAAGCCGTGACCATGCTCGGCGATACCCTGAGTACCGCCAGCACCACCGGACCACTGGGCAGCGCAACCAACACCCTGAGCAGGAGTGCACTGGTACCGGTGGTTTCCCTGGTGGAAAACACTACTGGCAACCTCGGTAGAGCTACCGGCCTGGGCACTCCGCTCAACGGCCTGCTGAATCAAGTCGGCTCGACCGTTACTGGCGTAGGCGGCCAAGTCGCCGGTGCCGGCGGCGCAGGCAACCCTGTCACCACGGCGGCCGGCGGCGCGCTGGCCAGCGTCGGTGGCGTGCTCAACCAGTCGGGTGGCTATGTTGCGCCCGCCGGCGGTGCCGCTGCTCCCGGCTTGCCGGAACTGGTCGGCGGTGTAGTCGCCAACGTAGGTAACGGCCTGACGGCCGGCAGTACTAACGGCACAGTCGGTACTGCGGGTGTCACCGGTGGGGCACTGGGCAATACCGTGGCCTCGCTGGGCACTGTCATCGGCGGCACCGGCGTCGCCAATACCGCCCCCACGACGCCAGTCGCAGGCTTGGCGACCAACGTCGGCACAGCGCTGGCCCCGGTCACCAACGGCGTCACCAGCCTGACGCAAAACGTCGGCACCACCACCGGCATCGGCGCTCCGGTCAACGGTCTGGTCACCCAGGTCGGCGGCGCTGTCAGCAGCCTGGGCACCAACCTGACCACCGCCAACGCCAACCCGGTCACCAACGCCGTGGGCACGACGGTAACGTCGCTCGGCAACACCGTAGGCTCAGTGGGTGGCTTGGTCACCGGCGGAACCGGCAGCACGGGTGGCGGCCTGCTCGGTGGCTTGAACGTCGGCGCCAGCACCACGACCAACACCTCGGTCAACGGCAGTGCCAGCACCGGGACAACAGGTGGCCTGGGAGGCTTGCTGAACGGCCTGACAGGCCCTAATTAGAATTGCACCTGGCCGATTAGACGGCCTCCCCTCCAGCGCCTACGCTTGGTTGAGACGAGAGACCCTGAGTAAGTCTCTCGTCTTTTTTATGGGCCGGCCTTGTCGAACAACGCCTGGTCCTCCCGAACCGAGTCCCAGAACCCGGCGGGCCCGAGACGCTGCTGCAGTTGACCATGGAGTGTCCTATGCGCGTGTTCACACCGTTGTTAGTCCTTTCCCTCAGTGCTTACGCCCAAGCCGAGAGCCTGCCCAACTTTCTCAACAGCAACGACACCATCCGCAACCTGCCGGTGCCTAACCTGCCCGCCGACGCCTACAGACCGGTCACGCCCAAGACCCAGGTGCCGGAGGCCCCCGCTTCCCAGGGCCAGCCTCTGTTGATGGACACCAAAATCACCATCCGCAAGCTGCAGATCGAGGGCGGCACGATCTACCCGCTCGGCGAGACCGCCAAAGCCTACTCGGCGTTGATCGGTCATGAGACCAACCTGGCGCAATTGATCGAAGCCACCCGCAGCATCACCCGTCGTTATCAAGAGGACGGTTACCTGCTGTCCTACGCCTTCCTGCCGCAACAGAACTTTGAAAACGGCCTGGTACGCGTGGTGCTGGTGGAGGGTTACATCAAGGACTACCAACAAAGCGGCGACATCGGTTCGGTGTCGGCCTATGTCGATAAACTGGCGAACAAACTCCTCGCCGAACGCCCACTTACACGCAAGACGTTCGAGCGCTATACCACGCTCATGGGGCGTATCCCCGGCGTGACGCTGCAAGCGCAAGTACCGCCGCCTGGGACCACCGATGGCGCCGCGCACATGGTGATCCAGGCCAGCCGCAAACCCTTCACCACCAGCATGAGCCTGGTGGAAGACAACCGCAGCGGCACCCAAGCGTTGCTCACCGCCACCAGCAATGCCCAGACATCCATGGGCGAACAGCTCAACGTCAGCGGCCTGTTCCCGCCCGGCGACGACAAAAAGCACTATTACCGCGTGGGCTACAGCCAGTTCATCAATGCCGAAGGCAGCCAGCTTGTGCTGGGGGCCGAACGTTATCGCGCCGACCCCAAAAGCAATATCCAGCTGGACGGCGGCTTCGAACTCAAGCCGCACCAGTCGATCGATCGCTACACCATCGGCCTCAGCCACCCACTGATCGCCTCGCCCACCGAATCCTTGACCCTGGGCGCGCGCCTGTATGCGGTGGACCAAACCACACGCTATCAACTGGTGGGCTACCCCAACCGCTTCGATATCGAAACCAACCTGCGCGCGCTGGCGTTCGAAGGTGACTGGCGCAAGGCCGACGCCCGGCAATTGCGCATCCTCAGCGCCGGTCTGTATCAGGGTATCAACGGCCTGGGCGCCAGGACCCACAGTGATCTGACCAGTACCACGCCTGACCTCGACTTCTTCCGCCTGCGCCTCTCCGGCGTGCAGAGCGACAAGTTCTTCGATAACTGGCAAGGGGTACTGTCGGGCGCGTTCTACTGGAGCGATGCCACCCTGCCCGACAGCGAACGCGCCACCTTCGGCGGGCAGAACTTCGGCCGTGGCTACCCTGACGACCAGGCTTCCGGTGACAAGGGTTGGGGCGTGGCGTACGAGGTCAACTACAGCTTCAACCGCGCCGGTGACTGGGTGAAGGTGCTGCAACCCTACGTTGTGCTCGATCGTGCCAAGACCTGGTTCAACACGCTGCCGGTCAAGGGCAACGACATGTCATCGGCGGCCGTGGGCCTGCGTTTTGGCGATAACAAGTACTACAACATCGCGCTGGAAGCCTCCAAACCCATGTCGGATATCGCCCTCGACAGCCTCAACCGGCGGCCGCGGTATACGCTGAGCTTCAGCTACCAGCTCTGACGATCGTAGTGAGCGGGCTTGCCCCGCGCTGGGTGGCGAAGCCGCCCCAAAACCGGCCAACTCGGTTTTTCTGAAAGACCGTGGTGTTCTTGTTGGGGCTGCTGCGCAGCCCAGCGCGGGGCGAGCCCGCTCACTACTGGGCGAGGGGACCGACCAAGCGCACCCGGACAGAGCTCTGGTGATAACTTGTAGTGAGCGGGCTTGTCCCGCGCTGGGTGGCGAAGCCGCCCCAAAGCCGGCCAACTCCGGTTTTTCTGTAATACCGTGGTGTTCTTGTTGGGGCTGCTACGCAGCCCCAAACCGGCCAACTCCGTTTTTCTGAAACACCGTGGTGTTCTTGTTGGGGCTGCTGCGCAGCCCAGCGCGGGGCGAGCCCGCTCACTACAGGGCGAGGGGACCGACCAAGCGCACCCGGACAAAGCTCTGGTGATAACTTGTAGTGAGCGGGCTTGTCCCGCGCTGGGTGGCGAAGCCGCCCCAAAGCCGGCCAACTCCGGTTTTTCTGAAAGACCGTGGTGTTCTTGTTGGGGCTGCTTCGCAGCCCAGCGCGGGGCGAGCCCGCTCACTACAAGGGGTGTTTGATCAGGGGGAAGAGGTTGTTGAGGGTATCGATCAAGCGCACCAGGTAGATGGGCTTGCGAAACAGATCCAGCACCTGCAAACGCAGCATATCGCTGACATCATCCATCTGAGCATGCCCCGACATCACGATCACCGGCAAGTGCTGGCGCTCAGTGTGTTCGCGCAGGCGCTTGATCAGTGAGATACCACTTTCCTCGGGCATGCTCAGGTCGGTGATGACCAGGGCGATGTCCGGGTTCAGGGTCAACTCCTGCAAGGCGAGGGTGACGGAGGTGGCGGTAAAGCAAACGAAGCCCTCGTTCTCCAGCGACTCGGCCAGTTCTACGAGGGCATCTTCTTCGTCGTCCACCAACAGGATTTGTTGGCGAAAAGGTGCAGTTGCAGCATTCATGGGTACTACCTAGCGTTGCCAAACAATGACGTGTGTACTCACCGATGCTGTCTGAAGCTCAGGTTATAGCGGTCGTGATTTTAGCAATGAACGTCGTGATCTGCGACCCCAGGGTCGCCCCCGCCGCCAGTACGACCAGCGCCACGATAGCCACGAGAATGAGGTACTCAATCGCCGTTGCGCCGTCTTTTCGATACAACAGCAATAGTAGCTGGTCACGCACTCTCATCAACAGATCAAGGACCATAGCACTTCTCCTCAGTCGCAGGATACGGTCTGGAACTCAGGTCAGGGCAGTGTTGATTTTACCGATGAAGGTCGTAATTTTAGTTCCCAGGGTTGTCCCTGCAGCCAGGATCACCAGGGCCACAATGGCCACCAGAATCAGGTACTCAATCGCCGTAGCGCCGTCTTTGCGCTGAAAAAGCAACTGAAGTTGAATATGAAGTTTTACCAACAACTCAAGGATCATCGTACTTCTCCTCAGGCGCAGGGCGCCTTATCAGCACGCC
This sequence comes from Pseudomonas palleroniana, assembly GCF_022836895.1. Taxonomy (NCBI): domain Bacteria; kingdom Pseudomonadati; phylum Pseudomonadota; class Gammaproteobacteria; order Pseudomonadales; family Pseudomonadaceae; genus Pseudomonas; species Pseudomonas palleroniana. The sequence goes on from NZ_CP092411.1 coordinate 5,946,392, forward strand.
GCACAGTAATTGCGATGTGCCATCTGAGCATTGTCAACAAACCCCAGCCTCACAACTGTAAGAACTGATTAATCACAAAGTAGGGGGTTACTTTCTTGACGCCTTAATTCCGTGGTTTTCAACGTCATCCCGCCCTTCGCACAAGAAAACTTGCTGTCAGTAATGGCATTTTGTCCTAGCTGAACTACCTTCAAATAGCGAAATAGTTAGTCACAGGTTCATAGCAGCCGCGTTGCGAAATCAGCCCGCTCGGAGAGACGGGTGTGTCGTGCAACAGCAAAGGGAGCGCCGTCATGAACACGCGTCTGAGCATGGTGTTGGCCGGGGTGCTTCTGCTCGGTGCGCTGTTTGCCGGTTATTGGGGATTGGTCCTGAGCCGGGCGCCTGTACCGGCACCGCCTCCCCCGGTCCCCCAGGCAGCACCTGTCGAAAAAGCCGTTACCGCGGTGGAAGACCAGACCCGCCAACCGGTGGTGGTACTGGCCCGCGACGTCCCGCCCTTTGCGCCCCTGAGCGCCGCCGATCTCGCGGTGGAAAAACTGCGCACCGTACCGGCCGGCAGCATGAGCAGCGTCGACCAGGCCATCGGCCGCACGCCTTGGCGAGCCCTGCGGGCAGGCACCTGGTTGAATGAAGACAGCTTCACCCCAGGTGGCCCGCTGGCGCGAATGATTCGCCCCGACGAACGCGCACTGGCCGTAGCCGTGGATGAAGTGATTGGCGCCGCCGGCCAACTGAGCCCCGGCGATTATGTGGACGTATTGCTGTACCTGCGCCAGGACGCCGCCAACCTCGAACAATCGGCCCAGGTGGTGGTGCCCGCCATGCGTTTGCTCAGCGTCGGCGATCAAATGGGCTTGAGCAATGATGGCACCCCAGCCTCCCCGCCTGCGCTCACCGCCGAGGAACGAGCCCAGCGTCGCGGCCCGCCACGCACCGTGGTGTTGGCGGTGCCCGAGGCCCTGCTGAGCCGCCTGATGCTCGCCACCCAAGCCGGCACTTTACGCCTGGCAGTACGCAGTGCCGACGAACGTTTACTGGGCCAATACTGGGCCGGCGAAAGCGATGTGCCGGGCAAGGTGCAAAGCGCCAACCGCGACCTCTATCAGTTCACGCAACTGGCCTTCGCCCAAGCGCCGAAAAAACTCGTCCAGGGCAGCCCGCGTCGCACCGGTATCGAGGTGATCCGCGGCAATCAAGCCACCCAACAAACGCCTGACTGAACAAGGATGCCCTGCATGAACCGACGTTTCGCACCCGTGTTCACGCTGAAAATCGCCTGTGCCCTGCTGCTGTCGAACCTGTCCGTGGAACTGGCCGTGGCTGCCCCTGGCAATTGCGCCAGCCTGGGTCAACTACCCGCCGCCCTGTCGGTGGGTGAAGGCTTGCAACAGGAACTGCAATCACCGGTAGCCATCACCCGCCTGGCGATTGGTGACCCGAAAATTGCCGACGTCCACCTCAACGGCGACCGGGGTTTCCTGCTGACCGGCGTCGCCTCCGGCACCACCAGCCTGATGGTCTGGACCGCCTGTTCGAACACGCCACGCCAGAGCATGGTGTTCGTCAAGGGCAAGGCCATCTCGGCGCTGACCAGCCTGTCGTTGTCGCCATCGGAAGACCCCTTGCTGCCCAGCCAGGTACAGACCGATATCCGTTTTGTCGAGGTCAGCCGCACCAAGCTCAAGGAGGCCAGCACCAAGATTCTGGGCAATGGTAAAAACTTCTTCCTGGGCAGCCCTAGCCTGGTATCGCCTTCCGAAGGGATCTTCAAACTGCCGGTGAGCCCCGACAACTTCAATATCGGGTTTGGCGGGGGGCGCGTATCCGCGATGATCAATGCCCTGGAAAGCAGCGGGTTCGCCTATACCCTGGCACGTCCAAGCCTGGTGGCCATGAGCGGCCAGAGTGCGACCTTCCTGGCGGGCGGCGAGGTGCCGATCCCGGTGCCGAGCAGCGCCAGCAACAATATCTCGATCGAATACAAAGAGTTCGGCATCCGCCTGACCTTGACCCCGACCGTGATCGACCGTAACCGGATCTCCCTCAAAGTCGCACCGGAAGTCAGTGAGCTGGACTACACCAACGCGGTGGTCATCGACAATATCAAGGTTCCGGCCCTGACCATTCGCCGCACGGACACCAGCGTGTCCCTGGCAGACGGCGAAAGCTTCGTGATCAGCGGGCTGATCAGCAGCAGCAACACCACCAGCATCAGCAAGTTTCCCGGCCTGGGTGACATCCCGATCCTGGGCGCGTTCTTTCGCGATTCCAACATCAATCGCCAGGACAAGGAACTGCTGATGATCGTCACCCCGCACCTGGTGCAGCCGTTGGCGGCCAATGCCCAGTTGCCGTCCTTGCCAGGCGAGAAACTGCGTAACTACGACCCGAACTGGTATCGCCTGTACTTCCTGGAAAACGGCAACTTCGACCGACTCAACGGACTGTCCCAATGAGCGATAGCCTGAGCCAGACGTTCCTGGCAATCACGCGCAACACCACCGACCTGGAATGGCTGCAGGGCGCGCTGGCCCCACTTGGCCAAGTGGTCAGCGCCGGCAGCGGCACCCTGGACGAACTGCTTGCCTTGGTCGATGTGACCTTCGCCGGCCTGGTGTTTATCGGCCTTGACCGCGAACACGTGGTGGCCCAAAGCGCGTTGATCGAAGGCGCCCTGGAAGCCAAACCGATGCTCGCCATCGTCGCCCTCGGTGACGGCATGGACAACCAGCTGGTACTCAATGCCATGCGCGCCGGCGCGCGGGATTTTGTCGCCTACGGCTCGCGCTCCAGCGAAGTGGCCGGGCTGGTAAGGCGCCTGAGCAAACGCCTGCCGCCGGTCACCACCAACACCCAGCTGGGTGGCCTCAGCGTGCTGTATGGCACCCAAGGCAATGCCGATGGCGCACTGTTGGCCAGCCACCTGGCGCTGGTCGTACAAAAGAGTGGTCAGCACACCTTGCTGCTGGACCTGGGCCTGCCCCGAGGTGACAGCCTGGCGCTGCTGGGGCTGGAAAGCTCGTTCCATTTCGGCGATGCCCTGCGCCACCTGCGACGGTTGGACACGACCCTGATCAACAGCGCATTCACCAGCGCGCAAGACGGCCTGCGCATCCTGGCCTACGCCCCCAACGATGAGCCCCTGGAGCGCACCAGCGCCGCCGAGTTGTACATGCTGCTCAGCGCGTTGCGCCAACATTTCCAGCACATTGTGGTGAACCTGGTTGGCCAACCGGACAGCGAAGCCCTGCGCACCTTCGTCAGCCATTGCGACAAGCTGTTGTGGTACACCGACCAGAGCGTGCTGGACTGCCGACGCAACCTCGCGGTGCTGAACCTGTGGCGCGAAAAGGGCATGAAGCTGGAGCACGCCAAACTGTTGGTCGACAGCTACCTCAAGAGCTGTGCACCGGACGCCGAAACCCTGGGCAAAAGCTTTGGCCTGGAGGTGATTGCCGTGCTGCCGCTGAGCCCGGACGTGCGCCTGAATGCAAAAAACCAGGGCCAGACCTTGTTCGCCCTGGCGCCACGCGAACCCCTGACCCAGGGTCTGAAAACCCTCGGGGAGCGCCTGGCAAAACGTTCGGCAGGCAACGAACAACCCTCCAACAAATGGCTTGATCGTCTGCTGAGAGCCGGCAAATGAACAGTGAAAAACTTTTCGGTGCCCCTACCGCAGGCTTCGGTAGCAACACCGAGCACGACGGGCTCAAGCTGGTGTTCCATCGCTACATCATCGATGCCATCGAGGAGTCGGGGAAAAACCTGCTGGAAGGTTCTCGCCAGTTGCTGGCGCAGTTTGTCATCGACAAAGTGGCCGAATACAGCAACCGCATGCACTTGGCGATCTCCCGCTATGAGATGGAACGCCTGGCCGAAGAAATCGTCGACGAGCTGACCGGCTTCGGCCCGCTGGAAGTGCTGCTGCGCGACCCATCCGTCACCGAGATCCTGGTCAACGGCCCGCACCGGGTGTTTATAGAACGCGACGGCCTGCTGCACCAGAGCGACCTGCGGTTCATCGACGCGCACCATGTGGAGCGCGTGATGCAACGCATCCTCGCGCCCCTCGGGCGACGCCTGGACGAGTCCTCGCCCATGGTCGATGCGCGCCTGCCCGATGGCAGCCGGGTCAACGCGATCATCCCGCCGATAGCCCTGGACGGGCCATGCCTGTCGATTCGCAAGTTTCGCAAGGACATGCTCAAGAGCAGCGACCTGGTGGCCATGCAGACCATCGACCAGAACATCTTCGACTTCTTCCAGGAGGCCGTGGGCAAGCGCTGCAACATCCTCATCAGCGGCGGCACCGGCACCGGCAAAACCACATTGCTGAACATCCTCAGCCAACTGATCAACCCCCATGAACGGCTGGTGACCATCGAAGACGTGGCCGAACTGCAACTGGGCCACCCCCATGTGGTGCGTCTGGAAACCCGCCCGCCGAATGCCGAGGGGCATGGCGAGGTCAAGGCCAGCGACCTGATCCGCAACGCCCTGCGGATGCGCCCCGACCGCATCATCCTGGGTGAGATCCGTGGCGTGGAAGTGCTCGATGTTCTCACCGCCATGAACACCGGCCACGACGGTTCCATGAGTACCGTGCATGCCAACAACGCCGCCGATGCCCTGCTGCGCCTGGAAACACTGGTGGGCCTGACTGGCCGGACGGTGGCGGAAAAAACCCTGCGCCAAATGATCTGTGCGGCGCTGGATGTGGTGATTCAACTGACCCGCCTGCCCGACGGCCGCCGCTGTGTGAGCGAAGTGGTCGAGGTGGTGGGCATTCGCGAAGACGTGTACGTGACCAACACGCTGTTCCGCCATGACCGGCGAACCGGCTTCGGCTTCCTGCGCGAGGCGGTCAACCCGGCCGGTGAAAAGCTGCGCCGCGAGCCGGCATTGCCGTGAAAGGGATTCGACCATGACTGGGGCCATCCTGCTGCTGATTTGCCTGATCCTGACCGGCCTGTCGATTCGATCGTTTTACCATGGCCTGCGCCGCGCCCAGACCGAACGCGTATTGGACCGCCTTGCCGAAGGCCAGCCCAAGCTCGCCGAAGAAGCCAGCCACTGGAACGGCCTGGAGCGCATGTTCCTGCGCGCAGGCTTGGGCAAACCCAGTGACAGCCTGGGGCTGTGGCTGGCGTTGTGGGCCCTGGGCATCGCGTTGGGGTTGATGGTTGCCGGCTGGTTTGGCCTGGTGATGATGCTGCTGGTGCCACCGCTGTTGCTGCGTTTGTACCTCGCCTGGCGGTATCAGCGGCTCATCAAGCGCATGATCGAACAGCTGCCGCAGTTGCTCGATCACACGGTACGCAGCCTCAAAGCCGGGCGCACCTTGACCGACGCGGTGCTGGGCGGCATCGAGGTCAGCGAAGACCCCCTGAAAAAAGCCATGGGCCGCATCCAGCGCAACGTGCAGTTGGGCGTCAGCCTGCCGGAGTCGACGCATGACTTTGCCGAATTCTACGAGCGCGACGAATTTCGCCTGTTCGCGTTGGGCTTGAAGGTCAACCACCGCTATGGCGGCAACGCCAGCGAGCTGTTGGAAAACCTGATCAAGATGATCCGCGAACGCGAGCAAGCCGCCCGTCAGCTGCGCGCCCTGACCGGCGAAACCCGGGTGACCGCCTATGTCCTCACCGCCCTGCCCATTTCCATGGTGGGCTACTTCCTGGCAGTGAACCCCGCGTACCTGATGACCATGTGGAACGACGACACGGGTCGCCTGCTGCTGTTCGTGGCCCTGGCCATGCAACTCATGGGTTGCTTCACCTTATGGCGTATGTTGCGGAGTGTATGACATGGCGATTGCCCTGCTGATCAGCGCCGTCCTGTTCCTTGCCGCCCTGGCGCTGGTGCTCGCCAACCTGGTCAGGCAGCGACGCGGCCAACGCCTGGTTGCCCAGCGCCTGCAGGGCCAGCTGGCCCGCAAAGATAAATTCGGCAGCCTGATGCAGCAACTGGGCAGCAGCCCGCTGGCGCAACGTTCGCTCAGCCTGGACCATGAAACCCAGGTCCTGCTCAACCGGGTCGGCTGGCGTAAAGCCAGCCAGCGCTCGATGTTCGCCGCCTTCCAGATCGGCACGCCGCTGGTGCTGATGGGCCTTGTGGGGGTGGCCCAGGGCGTGTTGTTTGGCCACAGCGACTCGCCCTGGCTCGCGCCCCTGATCGCCTTGGGCATTGGCTACCTGCTGCCCAAGCGCGTGCTGTCCAGCCTCGCCAAAAGTCGGCAGCAGCAGATCGCCCGCGAGGTGGCAACCTTCATCCCGCTGCTGCGCATCCTGTTCGAATCAGGCATGGCCGTCGAACAGACACTGCGCGTGCTCAGCCTTGAAGCGCAGCGCCTGCTGCCGGCCTTGACCCATGAGCTGCGCCTGATCCTGACACGGGTCGACTCCGGCCTGGAACTCAGCGAGGAGCTGGGTAAGACCGCCCGGCTGCTGGCCGTGGATGAGTTCACCGATACCTGCACCATCCTCCAGCAACTGGTCCAGCAAGGGGGCGGCGCGATGAAGTCGTTGCTGGCGCTCAAGCAATTGCTCGACGACCGCCGCCTGACCCGCATCCAGGAATTCGTTTCGAAGATGTCGGCGAAGATGTCGGTGGTGATGATGGTTTTTCTGTTTCCCGCCTTGCTGATCGTGCTCGGAGGGCCTGCGTTCATCGGCATCTCCCGAGCCTTGAGTAACCTATGAGGAGCGCCCGATGAAAGCCTTGATAGCCGGTTTGAGCCTGTTATTGCTCGGCGGTTGTGCCACCAATGGTCAAACCCCGTGGAGCGCACTCACGGCCACCGGCAGTTGCCCCAAGCCCGCTTCCGACCAGGAGCTGGCATTGAACCTGGCCGATGAAATGGCCAACGACGGCAAGCTGCACGCCAGCCTGGCCAACCTGCAGAACCTGCCCTCGCACTTGCCCCAGGTGCGCCTGCGCCAGGCCAAGGCCTATCGTTTGCTGGGCCGCGGCGAGGCCGAGCCGTTGTACCGCAGCCTGCTCGGCACCTGCATGGCCGCCGAAGGAGAGCACGGCCTGGGCCAACTGGCCTCGGCCAAGGGCGACAACGGGCAAGCCATGGCGCACTTGCAACGTGCGGCACGCTTGGCACCCACCGACGAAAAAATCCGCAATGACCTGGGCGTGGTGTACCTCAACCAACTGCGCCTGGAAGACGCCCGTTTCGAATTCATGACCGCCATGGAACTCAAGCAGAGCGACCCGCTGGCGGCGATCAACCTGGTGACCTTGCTGATCTATCAGGATAACTGGAAGCAGGCCGCACAAGTGGTCGGCCAGATGGGCCTGAGCCCGGAACAAGTCACCGAGGCCCAGGCCAGGGCCGAGAAACTCAAAGGCTCCGGCGCTCCCGTCGCCAAGGCCAGCGATCAGCTCGCCACGGTCCGTGAGACCAACGGCAACTCGAGGAATTGATGATGAAACGACCCTATCTCACCAGCCTGGCAGTGCTGACATTACCCATGAGTGTGCTGGCCATAGAGCCCGGGCCCTCATCCCCGCAACAGGCCGCCACTGAAAATTGGCTGACGTTGCAGGTCAGCGGCAAGCTCGCATCCAGCACCCAGCAAAAAGCCACCGCCGCCGAACGCGAACAGGCTGCCCAGCGGTTGCTGGACAGCTACAAGCATCCGATCCCGGAGTTTTTCGAACAGAAAGTCGGCGGGCAAACCGGCGGCAATCATCAGTAGTTTGTGGGAGGGGGGATGGTGTTGTGATCAGTGAGCCGTCACCTGCTGGTGCGGCGCCAATTTGCCAGGCGACAGCGCCAGTGCCAGTTGCGTGCGGTTATGCATGTGGGTCAGGCGCAACACCTGGGAGACGTACAACTTCACGGTGTTTTCGGTAATGCCCAATTCGCAGGCAATCTGATAGTTGGTCTGGCCTGTGCCCACCAGCCGCGCCACATCCCACTGGCGCGGTGACAGCGGTTTGAAGATCGCCGGAATTTCCGACGGCCCCGCCGGGACCGCTTCGCCCTGCGCCCCTGGCGGGCTGCGGCGGACTTTATCGATGTCCTGATACAGCTCGTTGATGGACTCGGACAGAAATTGCAGCTTCTGATTCAAGTGCCCCAGTTGCAGATCCTTCCTGCGCTCTTGCAATGCGGCGTCCTGGCGCTGCAAGCCTTCGAGCAATTCATCCAGGTTGATCGGCTTCTGATAGTAGTCGGCGAAGCCGGCCCGCAGGGCCTTGATCACATCCTGCTTGTCGGCGCGCCCGGTCAACATGATGGCTTCGAAAGCCCGCTGCTTACCGGCGACCTTTTGCAACGCCTGGACCAATTCGATGCCGTCCATGTCCGGCATATGCAGGTCGCACAACACCAGGCCGATCTCGGCGTCTTCGCTGAAACACGTCAAGGCCTGCTGGCTGGACTGACAAGGGACGCAACGATAGCCGCTGCTTTCGAGAAACTCACAGAGCTCCTCCACGATCAGTGGCTGATCGTCGACCACGAGCACTTTAACCGCAGAGGTAAGCTTGTTCACACGCTACTCCATGCCAGGCACGCCAAAAGATTGGCCCATCTTTTACGACGAATATCCCTACACAACTTAAACAACATTCCTACACAACTTAAACGTAGACGTACTTTCCGACTATGTACATAGCGTTAATACCCCCATGACGACTAATGGATCCAAAACCACGTAAGTACGAATCCCACCAGCAAAAACGGCGCGAACGGCAGTTTTCTTGACGATTGCGGCGCCAAACCGGCCATTTGGTCTTTAAACACCGGCCCCAGAAGCGCCCACACTTTTGGCGCAAGCATCAGCCAGAGCACACTGGCGAATGCCGCCCCGATAAAAGCCCCCAGCAGATACTCCGCATTCGAGGCCAGCGCCAACGCCGCGAGCAACTTCACATCGCCCGCGCCCAGGCGGCCCAGGGCGTAACCCGGCAGGGTCAGCAGCAGCGCCAGCACCAACGCCAGCGCGCCCTGCCCGGCCGGCGCGCCCAGCCATGTGCTGCCCGTGCCCAGCAGGTAGATCAATGCCAACAGGGCCGCCCCCAACGTCAGGCGGTTAGCCAGCAACCGCTGCCGAGCGTCCTGCGCCGCACACAGCCCCAACCACACCAATACCACGGCACCCTGGATCACGTAAAAAACATCCCTTTTTGCTGATTGATTCTATGCTGATATCAAGTAGTAGCCGTCAGGGTAGACGCGGTGATGAGAACAAGCCTCCCCAAAAAGCAAAAGGGTACGGCGGCGATCGAATTCGTCGCCGTGTTCATGATTTTTTTCGGCGTGTTCTACGCAATGGTCAGCTATAGCCTGCCACTGCTGTTAAAACAGTCGTTCAACCAGGCGACCGCTGAAGCCGTGCGCCTGGTCGTGGGCCTGGACCCCACGATGCAAGGCTATGACGCGGCGGTGATCAACATGGCCAATACCACCGTTGCGACACGCCTGGGGTGGCTTCCCGCAGCCTTCAATTTCAACGCAGCGACACAGGTCAACACCACCTTGGTCAGCGGCGTGGTAACGGTAAAAATCAACTACCCCACGGCCAATCTGCAGAATGTGATGCCCTTTATCGTGTTGCCCGGCATTGGCAGCGTGCCGCAGTTGCCGGCGACGCTGCAGGCCCAGTCGAGCCTGCAGTTTTGACCGCCGGGGACAAACTCTTCGGGCGTCTGCTCGGCCGCAGCGGCGCGCTGGCCCTCGACACGCCGGCGCCACCTTGCGCCGGGCTGCACCTGCACCTGGATGCCCAGGGGCGCGTGCTCGATATCAGCGGCACCTTGCGCCAATACCTCGCGCCGCACGCAGTCGCGTTACCGTTGCAAGACTTGCTGTGCGCCGACAGCGCCCTGGCGGTGGAAGGCGTTCCCGCCGACTGGCAACGCCACAGCCTCGACCTGGATTTCCAGGGGGCCGCCGGGCAGCCCTTGCACACCCGCGGCACGCTGGAGCCGCACGCCAACGGCTGGCTGCTGCATGCGGTGGATATCGGCGATTTACTCGGCGGCCGGCAATTGGCCGAGCAACGCGAACAGAACCACCAGCTCACCAGCCTGGTCAGCGCGCAACTGCGGGTGTGCAGCCTCAGCCGTTTGCCCGAGGTGTTCAACGAACAGCTGTGCAGTGTGGCGCAGCGCTGGCGCATTCCCTGTGTGGCCCTCGCATTGCTAGACCAGGAAGACCAGGGCTGGCAGATCTATAGCCAGTACGCCAACCATGATGCGCCGCAGCTCTGGCACACCGGGCAGCGCCTCGGCACCTGCCTGGACAACCTCAACGGCACCACCCCGCTGGCGCTCAAAGCCCCCTATGGGCGTGGCGAGCACCCGCGTTTACACAGTGTGTTCGGCAACGCCGATGGCTTCCTGGTGCCCTATCGCGACGGCCAGGGCGTCGCCGCGTGGCTACTGTGCGGCCCCTACAACGGCCATCCCCACTGCACGGATCGCGACTGGCTGAACCTCGCCGCCGCCCTCGCCGCGCCGTTGCTCAGCCGCGTGCGCGAACAGCAGCACCACCAGCAGTTGGAGCGCCTGGAAGCCCTGCAAGGCTTGCTGGGTACCGGCTGGTGGGAGCTGTTGCCCAGCAGCGACGAGATCCAACTTGCCCCGCAATTGATGCGCAACCTGGGCCAGGCAGAAGAACCGACCCGGCAAGCCCTGGACACCTGGCTGCACCTGATCCACCCCGCCGACCGTCTTGAACTGCAGAGCCGTCTGCGGGATCTGCATCACCTTGGCAAACCTCTGCTCGCCAGCGTGCGCCTCAGCCGCAGCGACAGCACCTGGTATCGCGTCCAGGGCCAAGTGCTGGGCACCGGCGAGCAACGCCGTTGCATCGGTTTCATGCTCGACATCAGCGACATCAAAAACCAGCAGTTGCAGGCCGACGTCGCCCATTCGCGCCTGGAAAACCTGATCGCCAGCTCGCCCGCGATCATCTACGTGCAACGCTACGTGGATGGTGCGCTGCAACCGGTTTTTTTCAGCGACAGCCTGCTGCCGCTGCTGGGCCGTACCCTGGCCGAATGCAACCACGAAAGCCTGGTGCAATGGGTGCACCCGGATGATCGTGACCTGTACTTCCAACGCACCCGCCAGTTGCTGCGCGAAGGCAGCGTACGCAGCCGTTATCGGGTACAAGACAAACAGGGCGGTTACCACTGGCTGCTCGATGAAGCCAAGCTGCTGCGCGACGACCTCGGCCTGCCGGTGGAGGCGGTCGGCCTGTGGCTGGACGTCACCGAGGCGACCTTGACCGCGCAGCAAGTCAAGGACAGCGAGGAGCGCTACCGAATTCTGGTGGAGGACTCCCCGGCGATGATCTGCCGCTACCGCCCGGACCTGACGCTGACCTTCGGCAACACGCCATTGGCCAACTACCTGGAATGCCTGCCGGCCCAACTGCCGGGCCTGAACCTGGGCGGCTGGTTGTCGGACGAACAACGCCAGGCGTTTTTACAACGCATCCACCAATTGACCCCCGAATTTCCGGTCAGTACCGCGGAAATCAGCCTGCAACTGCCGGGGCGCGAGCATGCCTGGTGGGTATGGTCGGACCGTGGGGTGTTTGATAAGCAGGGCGCGTTGCTGGAAGTGCAGGCCGTGGGCCGCGACAACACGGAAGTCCGCCGCTCCCAGCAACAACTGACCCAAAGCGCGAAAATGGCCACCCTCGGCGAAATGGCCACGGGCCTGGCCCATGAGATCAACCAGCCGCTGAACGTGATGCGCATGGCGATCGTCAACGTGCTCAAGCGCCTGAGCACCGGCAACGCACAGGTGGATTACCTCACTGAAAAACTCCAGCGCATCGACGCCCAGGTGCAGCGCGCGGCACGGGTGGTGGACCATATGCGCGTGTTCGGCCGCCGCTCGGAAGTCGAGCAGCAACCGTTCGACCCGGCGCAGGCGGTCGAAGGCACCCTGTCGTTGCTCAGCGAAGGCCTGCGCGGCAAAGGCGTCGAGGTGCGCGTGAGCCAGGCGGATATCCCGGTGCAAGTCAAAGGCCACATCGATCAGCTTGAGCAGGTGCTGATCAACCTGATGGTCAACGCCCGCGATGCGCTGCTCGGCCAGCGCGAGAGAAACCCCGAGTTGCGCCCGTGGATCGCCCTACACACCGAGCACGACAGCCAGCACGTACGCCTCTGGGTCGAAGACAACGGGGGTGGCATCGACCCTCGCTTGCTGGAGCGCATCTTCGAACCCTTTTTCACCACCAAGCCGATAGGCGTAGGCACCGGGCTGGGCTTGTCGGTGAGCTATGGCATTGTGGAAAACATGGGCGGGCGCCTGAGCGTCAGCAACGGTGAGCACGGCGCACGCTTTTGCGTGGAACTGCCCAGGGCCACCGACGCTTAAATCACCAGGTAGGCTTCCCCGGTCTGGCCACAGCTCAGGTTGGCGCCGACATTCACGTTCGCCAGGCTGATCCCCAAGCTGTTCAACAGGTTGTTGAGGATCGGGTTCAACAGCGAGCCCAACAGGCCATCCACCGCCGGTGTGACGATAGCGCTGACGCCACTGAGCAGCGACACGGTATTGGTGATCAGGCTGCCCAGCGGGTTACTGCCCACCGGCTGGTAGGCCGTGAGACCGACGCCGCTGAGGGTCGCGGAAAGGCTGCTGACCACATTGGTGGCCGGCGTGGCGGCTTGATAGGTCGGTGCAAGGCCGACGTTAGGCGGCGTGGCAAATGGCGCGGTACTGGAGAACACCTGGGTCTGGTTGCTTCCGGCGATCGGGCTTTGCACCTTGATCCCGATGCCACCGCCGGCAAACGGCACACGGCTGTCACAGCTGCCAATGAAGGCAATCATATGGCAGGTCTTGGTGCCGATATCGATCAGCGCCAGCGGCGCCACCGTCATCGGCTGGGTGGTCGAAAAAGCATTGGTGATGCTGCCGATATTCAGCGAGGCCAGCGAGGTAGTGGTGCTGGCCGTCAGGCTCTTGGTGCCCGTGCCACCCGTTGGGCAACTGTAGGCGGTGACATAACTGCTGGCGCCACCGGCATCCAACACGACATTGAGCGGCAGGTTGCCCGGCATCACCAGCAAATCCAATTGCTGGCAACCAGCCCCCAGCAAGCACAAGGCCGAATTGATCGAGGTCACCAGGTTCAAGCTCAGCAGGCCATTGACCACGGGGGTCAGTGGCCCCAGCAAGTTATCCACCGCCGTAGTCAACCCCGACAAACTGTTCAACACCGGCAAACTCACCGTCACTTCGGTGCGTACCTGGGCCGTACGCACGTAGATCGCATTCGGGCCCTGTGGGTTGGCCGCCGCCAGCGCCGGGTTGCCGACGGCCGACAGTTGCGGCGGCTGGGTGACTTTGACCTGGGTGGTGATGTTGGCCAGCCCCAGCAGGCTGACCGGCAAGGTCGCCGCCACCGCGCTCTGGCTGTTGGACAGTTGCACAATGCCCTGGACCAGTTGGAAGACTTGAAGGTTGGCGTTCAGCGCCGACGCCGTGGTGCCGGTCTGCACCTGCAGGATCTGCCCAAGCGTCAGCGGTGCCTGGTTGATTGCGGCCAATTGCAGGTTGCCCAGGGCGGTCAACACATCCACCGAGGCGCCGTTGGCGGTCAGCACATTGATCGCGGCCTGGATCAACTGCGTCGCGGTGACGTTGGTGTTGAGCAACTGCGTGTAATTGCCGGCGGTCAGGTTCAGGTTGATCGCCAATTGGTTGAGGTAACTGAGCAGGTTGATATTGGTATTGATCAGGCCATTCCAACCGGCGACCGTCAGGTTGACGTTGCCGCCGAGCAGCCCGGAAAACAGCGGGTTCAACAGGCCGGCATTGGCCGTATTGACGCTGGCCAGCGTGCTGTTGATGGTGAGCTGGGCCAATGCCGGCGTGGGTATCGCCGCCACGGCCGTGGCGGTCAAGACGGTACTGAGGCTGAGCGGATTGCCGGAGGTCAGTGCCCAGACGCCTGCCGCGATGCTGGTTGGCACGGTATTGCTGACCACCACTTGAATCGCTGACGACAGCGCCGGGTTGGCACTGAAGGTGCGCATGCCCGAAGCGCCGGTGGTCACCGAACCGCAGCGGGCCACCAAGGTATTGCCATTGCCCAGTACAAAATTATTGCGCGCCACACTCTGCGCAGCAAAAGCCGCAGCGCTCAAACCGGCCTGGCACGTTCCCCCGCGGCTGACGGCCTCCAGCGCGGCCGTGTCCGCCACGCCTTGCAACTGGCGCTTGGCCAAGTACAAACGGCCGCTGTCGATCACCAGTAATGTGCACATCAACGCCAATGCCAACACACCTACCGTCATCAGACCCACGGCGCCACGCTGCTTGTCATGAAATCGGGGAGACATCGAGCACTCCTGTGCCGGCGAGTCGCCGAGCGCTTACTCTCCTGGAGTGTAGATGAGGGCTCATGCAAACGCAGGCGTCAGGGTACCGAAGGTCTTGTGGGGGGGCTTGCTCCCGATAGGCCGCGCAGCGGCCTCAAAAATGGGCCTGCTACGCAGGCCATCGGGAGCAAGTCGAATCGTCGCACCGCCCCTCCCACAATTTATCCATCGTCCGCTTTATCGCTTAACTGACAGGCATTAGGGCAAGCCCACCTCCCACGGGATTTGCGCTGTCTTTATCGGGGTGGGTAGTTGGACAGGATCTTGCCCACGGTGGAGCGAATCGCATTACTGCGGTCCTGCGGGTTCGGCGAGCTGGCCATGATCTGTTCGTCACTGCCCCGCCATACCAGTTTGCCGTCCTTGCCGTCGAGCAGGTCGATCTGGATAGTCGCCACTTTGTAGGTGATGTTGCGCGTTTCGTTGTACATCGGCGCCCCCCAGTAACCATTCCATGGGCCGCCCCAGGCGCCGCCGTAATTGGTGGTGACTTGCTGCTGGCGGTCCTCGACGATCAGGTAGGCCTGCACCTTCAGGTCGGCATGCCCACCCGCCGCCGCAGGGCGCAAGCCGCGTTGGTCGAGTTGTTCGCCCACGGCCTGGCGGATGCGTTGTTCGGTAAGGTCACTCTTGATCCGTGGATCATCCGGGCGGTATTGCAGCGCCGGGTCTTTCCAGGCCCAGCTGCGGTAGGCGCCAAAGTCGCGGCTGGCATCGAAGTCATGGTTGACCTGACTGGTCTGGCAGCCGCCCAGCAATACAACAACGGCAAGTGCAGCAATGCGACGAAACATGGAGGTTCTCCAAAAGACGTTCGAGCCTGAAATGAGAATAGCGGCTAACTGGGCGGATAGGCGGACATTGCCTTCTGCATCGCCTCGCGCAATGCATCAGCTCGCTCACTCAGGCTGCCCTGGCTGCTGGTTTCGGCGCTGGTGCTCCAGACCGGCTGGCGGGTGCGCGCATCGAACAGGCTGATCCGCGCCACCGCGACGGTGACTTCATAGGTACGCACCACCGGCACCGTGTTGTACATGCCGTAACCATTGCCATAGCGGTTATAGCCGCCATAGCCGTAGCCATAATCGTCCTGCACCTGCCGCAGGCGCTTTTCCAGGCGCACGTCGGCACTGACCAGCAGGTCTGGCGCACGGTTGTCATGCAACAGGCGCAGGCCGCGCTGGTCGAGGGCACCGTTCACCGCCTCGGCAATCTGCGCCGAGTCGACCCAGGCCGAGCCCGCCGGCAGTTGGCCGTTGAGCCAGGCCCAACTGCGGTAGGCACCGTAGTCACGCACCGGCGCCGGGTAGGCGCTGGCATCGAAGGTATTGGCCGCCTGGGCCGGCGCCGGCGGCATCGGCGCCGAGGCCGCCACATAGGGGTTGGGGCTGGAACAGGCGCCCAGACCGAGAGACAACAGGATCAAACACAGACGACGCATTTCGACCTCCGCAACTGGGCCGCTCAAACCGGACGGCAGATCCAGTGTAAATAACGCCCAAGTCCGGCAAAGCTTGGGTGACGACGATGAGCGAGTTCCATCTCCAACAAATCCTGCAGGTCGGCACGGGCCTGGAACTCCACGGGCATATAGTCGTGGAACACCCGCACGCCACTTTGACTTTCGACTTGCCACAGCCCCTCAAGTTGCGCCGCCAACTCCCGTGGATCAAGCGGCTGTTGCGGGGTGAGGCTCTGCTTTTCGCCGGCCATGTCGTTCTTGCGCATCTTGCGGAAGTGGCCTTTGAGCAGGTTGCGATAAATCAGCGCATCGCGGTTGTAGAACGCCAGCGACAGCCAGCCGCCAGGCACGGTGAGTTGGTGCAGCACCGGCAGGATCGCGTGGGGTTCGGCCAGCCACTCCAGCACGGCGTGGCACAGCACCAGGTCATAGGGCTCGGTGAGCTGCCCGAGCAAGTCCTGCCAGGGCGCATGGATAAAAGTCGCGGCCTGCCCGGCCTCGGCGAAACGTTGACGGGCGCCCTCGAGCATCGGCTCGGCGGGTTCGGCCAACGTCACGTCATGGCCGCGCTCGGCCAACCACAGCGACATGTGCCCCAGGCCCGCACCGATGTCCAATACGCGCAACGGGCGATCCGGCAGCGCTTCACTAAGGTCGGCCTGCAATACAGCCAGGCGAATGGCGCCCTTGGCACCGCCATAAATCTTCTCGGCGAACCGTGTGGCCAGTTGGTCGAAATGACGATCACTCATGGGCAAACCGCCGTTCGCTATCGGCCAGCTTGGCGCGCACCACCTCGTTCATGTCCAGGCCCAACTCACTGCACAGCAACAACAGGTACAGTACGATGTCGCCGACTTCCTGGCCGGCGTGGGCGAGTTTGTCCGCGGGCAACTGGCGCGACTGGTCTTCGGTCAGCCACTGGAAAATTTCCACCAGCTCGGCCATTTCCACACTGGCGGCCATGGCCAGGTTTTTCGGACTGTGAAATTGCTTCCAATCGTTGGTATCGCGGATGCGATGCAAGCGTTCGGTGAGGTGTTCGAGGTTCATGCGCGGGCTCCTGAAGGCGTATAGCTTCGGGCGGATAAGCCATCAAGGCAAGTGAATCCAGCGACGCCCAACACAGCCCATGATTACCACGCGGCAAACCTCTATGCTTATAGGGAACTCGCCGGGCGCAATCGCAACCCAAGGCACAGCAACGTCCACTCTCTCATCAGGGCACACACATGCAGGTAGAAAGCTTTTTCGGATGGTTGGGCCAGGCGCTCGGTTCCATCATCCGCTTTATCGTCGACGGGCTCAGCGGGCTATTCGGTGCCTTGACCAACGCCGGTGGCAACTTCGTCGATGGACTGTCACGCACCTTGGGCATGGACACCTCGATCATCAGCATCATTACCCTGATCATCGGCCTGATGCTGTTGTACTCGGCGGTGCGCGCCTTTATGCGGGCGTCGATCATCGTCGGGATCATCTGGCTGATGCTGGGCCTTTGGCTGCTCAGCTGGGTCGTGCATTAATAATTGAATACCCTACTCACCGACTGGCGCCACCGCTCCACCCATCGTCGCGTCTGGGCCCTGGCCGCACCGATGATCCTGTCCAATATCTCCGTGCCGCTGGTGGCCCTGGTGGACAGCATGGTCATCGGTCACCTGCCCCACGCCCATCAATTGGGCGCCGTGGCCGTGGGTGCCAGCCTGTACACCTTTCTCGCCTGGGCCATGGGGTTCTTGCGCATGGGCTCCACCGGGTTTGCCGCGCAAGCCGCCGGGCGCGGCGATGGCGCGGCGTTGCGGCAAATCCTGCTGCAAGGTCTGTCGCTCGCGCTGGGCCTGGCGATAGTGCTGGGCACAGTCGGCATTCCTCTCAGCCACCAGGCCCTGGAATGGATGCAACCGTCCCCCGAACTGACTGAGCTGACCCGCGAATTCTTCCACACCCGCCTGTTCGGCCTGCCCGCCGCACTGGCCAGCTATGCGCTGGTGGGCTGGTTCCTCGGCACCCAGAACGCCCGTGCACCGCTGGCGATCCTGCTGACCACCAACCTGGTCAACATCGCCTTGAACCTGTGGTTCGTACTCGGCCTCGATTGGGGGGTAGTCGGTTCGGCGCGAGCGTCGGTGGTGGCCGAGTGGGCCGGCGCCCTGCTCGGCCTGGCGATGACGCACAAAGCCCTGCGCGCCTACCCCGGGCATATCGCCTGGGCGGCGTTGACGCGGTGGAAAAGCTGGCGCCCGCTGCTGGCGGTCAACCGCGACATTTTCATCCGCAGCCTCGCGTTGCAATCGGTGTTTTTCATGATCACGGTGCAAGGTGCGCGCCTGGGTGACGCCACCGTGGCGGCCAATGCACTGCTGCTCAACGGCCTGCTGCTGACGGCTCACGCGCTGGACGGCCTGGCACACGCGGTGGAAGCGCTGTGCGGTCACGCCATTGGTGCGCATGATCGCCAGGCCTTGCGTCGCTCACTGGTGGTAGCCGGCGGCTGGTCACTGATCGCCAGTACGGGATTCGCCGTACTGTTCACCTTCGGCGGCCACCTGTTTATCGCCATGCAAACCGATATCACCAGTGTGCGCGAAACCGCCGACCGCTACCTGCCCTACCTGGCCGTGCTGCCGTTGATCGCCGTCTGGAGTTACCTGCTGGACGGCCTGTTCATCGGCGCAACGCGGGCACGGGAAATGCGCAATGGCATGCTGCTGACGGTCTTGCTGACATTGCCATTCGCCTGGGCGTTGCAGGGCATGGGTAACCACGGCCTGTGGATAACCTTCCTGCTCTTCATGGCGCTGCGCAGCCTGACCCTGGCATTCATCGGCTGGCGCCTGAACACGCAGAATCGCTGGTTGGTCGGGTCATGAAATAAAAAACCCACCTGAGAAGGTGGGTTTTTGCTCAACCGCTATCGACTCACGACGACAGGTAAGACGAGCGAGTCAACCCGAGACGCAATGCATCCAGGAACTGGGTACGTTCACTCGCACTGATCTTCGCGCTGGCGCACTTGTCACGGTAGTGCGTCATCAACTCCTCCGGCGACAAGTGCACGTAGCGCAGCATGTCTTCGATGGTGTCATGGGTCTCGATCCCGGCGCTGTACACCGAACCGTCTTCGCGCTGGTAGATGTTCACCGAATCGGTATCGCCGAACAGGTTGTGCATGTCTCCCAGGATTTCCTGGTAGGCGCCCACCAGGAAGATACCCAGCAGGTAGTCCTCACCTTCATTCAGGGCGTGCACGGGCAGGCTGGTCTCGATGGACTGCTCATCGACGTACTGCTTGATCTTGCCGTCGGAGTCGCAGGTCAGGTCCTGCAATACCGCACGGCGCAGCGGCTCTTCGTCGAGGCGGTGCAGCGGCAGGATCGGCAGCACCTGGCCGATAGCCCAGGTGTCCGGCAGGCTCTGGAACACCGAGAAGTTGCAGATGTACTTGTCGGCCAGCTTGTCGTTGAGTTCGTCCAGCACCTGGCGGTGCGAGCGCTGACGCGCCTTCAACGAGTTGTGCAGGCGGCGGCACACGGCGAAGTAGCATTGTTCGGCCAGGGCTTTCTCGGCCAGGGTCAGCTTGCCGTCGGCGTACTGGGCGGCCACGTCGCTCATGTAATGCGTGGCGCGCCAGTAGGTTTCGGTGACCATTTCGATGTCGGTCGGGCCGAGCAGGTCGACCAGCCACTGCACGGTCTCCGGCAGCGCTTCCTTGTTCTCGATCTGCGGCACGTCGTCGTTGTGTTTCTCGACGTCGGTGACCTGTACCACCAGCATGGCGTGGTGCGCGGTCAGCGAGCGGCCGCTTTCGGAGAAGATGTGCGGGTGCGGCAGGCTCTGCGCATCGCAGAATTCCTTGAGCATCCCCACTACCACGCCGGCGTAATCGTCCATGTCGTAGTTGATCGAGCTGGCGTTACGCGAGTGCGTACCGTCGTAGTCCACGCCCAGGCCGCCGCCGACGTCAATGTGGTCCACCGGCAGGCCGAGGTTGCGCAGCTCGCCGTAGTAACGGATGGCTTCCTTGAACCCATGCTGGTAGTCGGCCAGGTTGGCGATCTGCGAGCCCATGTGGAAGTGCAGCAGGCGGATGCCCTGGTCCAGGCCGGCAGCGCGGAAGCGCTCGACCACCGACAGCAACTGCGCCGCCGACAAACCGAACTTGGATTTCTCGCCGCCGGTGTCCGCCCATTTGCTCGACGCCAGCGACGACAAACGCACGCGCAAGCCAACCTGTGGCTTGACCTTGAGGCTCGCGGCCTCTTCGATCACCAGGCCGACTTCGGACTCTTTCTCGATCACGATAAATACATTGTGGCCCAGCTTCTGGCCCATCAGCGCGAGGCGGATGAACTCACGGTCCTTGTAACCGTTGCAGACGATGGTGCCGCCCTTCGGTGCCAGGGCCAGCACGGCCAGCAGCTCAGGCTTGGAACCGGCTTCCAGGCCGATGGACACGTTCTGGGTGGCGATGATGTTTTCGATCACCGCTTCCTGCTGGTTCACCTTGATCGGATACAGCGCGGTGTACTTGCTCTGGTATTCCAGGCGCTCGATGTTCGAATCGAACGCGCCGGTCAGTTGGCGCACGCGGTCTTGCAGGATGTCAGGAAAGCGCACCAGCAGCGGCAAGGACAAGCCGCTTTTGCGCAACTCGTCGACTTGCTCGTACAAGTCGACGGGTGTGCTGTTCGGGCCGTTCGGACGGACTTCAACGCGACCGGCATCATTGATCGCGAAATACCCGGCCCCCCAATGGCGAATCCCGTAAACACTGCGGCTGTCCGCAACTGTCCATTGGCTGCCATCGTCTTTGCGTGTGCGTCGTACGGACATCGAAGTCCCCTATAAATGAAGTCGAAGGCACCGCCCCCATCTGAGGCTGGCGCAGTCTAAAGAATTAAAATGACGATTTGCCTGTAAGAGAGGTAGACCCCGCTCGCAGGACAGAGTTTAGACACAGGTCGGGAAGAGGCTTTCAGCCGCCGGACTTCTTGGCCTTGTACCCGAGCTTGATCAGCTCGGCCAACAGCAACTCGACGTGATCGCCCTGGATCTCGATGACGCCGTCTTTCAACGCGCCACCGGTGCCACAGCGCTTTTTCAGCGTCGTGGCCAGCTCCTTCAGGGCATCTTCGGCCAGCGGTACGCCGGTGATGGTCGTCACCGTCTTGCCGCCACGGCCTTTGCTCTCGCGTCGCACGCGGGCAATGCCGTCGCCTTCAGGGATCAGGGTCTGTTTGCAGGTGCAAGCGGCCACGGGCTGACGACAGTCCGGGCAGTGTCGACCTGCGTCGGTGGAAAATACCAGGCCACCAAGGGCGGCGAAGGATGCGGCTTTTTTGGCCACCGGCAATCCTCTTGGGAGGACAAAGACAGATCGGTACCTGCGAAGAGGTCACCGACCGCGAAGCCCCACTCAGGCAGGGGCAGCGCTACCGAACCGCACAGGGTGGTTCGGGTGAAAAGTCGCGCAGTGTAACCACAAAAAGCCGACTTGCTAAGAGCCAAATGGCGCCAATTTATACAACTTTAGCGACGCGAGGCCAGATAGCGCCGCAGGCCCTCTTGAGCGTCCGGGCAATAAGGCTTTTGCTCAGCCTCCAGCAGCACGGTTTCAATGGGTAAAAAGCGTGCTTCCATGACCTCCTCGGGCTGCAACCGCAGGGGGCCATCCCACACGGCGGAGTAGGATTTGCACCAAAGCCGGCTGTCGCCGTCTTCAAAGAAGAAGTGATCGTGCTCGGTCAGTACCGCCCCGGCGACGCCCAGTTCTTCTTCCAGCTCCCGCGCCGCCGATTCAGCGTAGGACTCGCCTGCCGCCACCATGCCACCCGCCGCCGTGTCCCAGAACCCGGGATACAACGCCTTGCTCAGGGTGCGTCGGTGCACACACAGCAAACCTGCCGAATTGAACAGGAAGATAAAGGTGCAACGGCCGATCAGGCCGCGCTGGCGCAGGTCAGACCTGACGAGGTGGCCGAGCAGGTTGTCTTGCCTGTCGACCCAGCAGATCAGTTCAGCATCAGAGGCCGCGCGGTGCGCGGCCTCGTTTGGAATAGCGTCCATCATCAACCCTGGTTGAGGAGCTGACGCAAATCGATCACTGCAGCGTTTGCCCGGGAAATATAGTTGGCCATCACCAACGAGTGGTTGGCGAGAACGCCGAAACCACTGCCATTAAGGATCATAGGACTCCAAACGGTTTCCTGCGAGGCCTCCAGCTCACGAATGATCTGACGCACGCTGACGGTGGCGTTCTTCTTGGCCAGCACATCGGCAAAGTCGACTTCAATGGCGCGCAGCAAATGGGACAATGCCCACGCCTGGCCACGGGCTTCGTAGAACACGTTGTCGATCTGCATCCACGGCGTTTCCACCACTTCTTCATCGACCTGCGGCACCTCACCTGGAGCCAGGGCTTCAGTTTTCAGTGCAGTGTTCAGCTTGACCCGGCCCACGCTGGCCGACAGGCGTTGCGACAGCGAACCCAGGCGGGTGGCGACATCCCCCAGCCAGTTGTTCAGGTTGTCGGCACGCGCATAGAACAGCGCGCCGCGCTGGTTCGGATCAGACAGGCGCGCTTCATAGCGGCTCAGGGAGTTGATACCTTCCTGGTATTCCGACTCACTGGACGGGAGCACCCAACTCTTGTTGTCGAAGTTGAAGCGCGGCTCGGCCTTGGCCAGATCGGCGTCTTCAGCCGACTGCGACTGGGATCGGGCAAAATCCTTACGCAGGGCGCGGGTCAGGTCACGCACCTGTACCAGTACGCCGTACTCCCAGCTCGGCATGTTGTCCATCCACAGGCCAGGCGGGAAACGATCGTTGGAAATGTAGCCACCGGGCTTGTTCAGCAACGTGCCGACCACGGTCTTGAGGGTTTCAACGGTGGTGTAGCCCACCACCATCTGCTTGCCTTCCTTCTCGGCGGCAAGCTGGGCGTTTTGCTGGACCGGGAACAGCGCCGGCTCTTCGCTCCAGTACCAACCCAGGGCACCGGTGACCAACAGGTACAAGCCCAACACGCTGAGCAAGGCTTTGCTCATCAGCAGGTTGCGAAAGTAGCCACGATTGGCCGACTTGGGCTCAGGGGCGGGGCCTTTGGCACTGCCTTCACGGTTTTTCCAGTCCAGCATGGCGATATCCTTTCAATCACTTGAGTTCATGCACATCAATTGTCCGGGTGCGTTCAAACACTCCGACCACAACCCTACCCCATCGTGCCCGCCGGTGCGGGCCTTTTAAACGAAAGTGGCACACAGGCAGATTCGACTATAAAGGATGCACGCTTTTTACGCTGCGCGACCACTCGGTCAAAAACTGAATGGCAGAGACTTGCACTTAATTGACGTATGACACTCATGCAACATAAAAGAGGTGCTAGCATAGAGCCATCAGTCGACCTCAGCATGCACCCTCACTAGTAGTCAGGATATGACCGAGCCAGAAGACCCCAGCCGTGAGCGTCTCAAGCACCATTTTGCCCAGCGGGTAATTCATCAGGCACGTCAAATTCTTGAGATCTGGCAACGCCTGCAACGCAGTGAATGGTCGAACGCCGATTTCTCCGAACTCAGCGAAGCCAACCTGCGCCTGCTGCGCTTCGCCGAGCGCTTCGAGCAGCCGGAGCACGGTCAACTGGCACGGCATATCGGCGAGTCCCTGCAGGCTGTGGACGAAAATCGCGGGCGCTTGAGCAGCCAACTGATCACCGAACTCAACCGCCTGATGCAACGCCTGTCACGCACCGGCCTGCGCCAGGGCGACCAGTTGGAACAAACCTTCCTGCCACCGATGCGCAAGCCGATCTACGTGATGTTGGCCGATCACGACCGCGCCGAGCGCCTGGCCAAGCAGCTGGAATTCTTTGGCATGAGCGCCCAGTCCCTGGACAGCATCGCGGCTTTTCGGGCGTCCATGGCCGAGCGCCTGCCGTCCGCCATCGTGATGGATGTGGACTTCTGCGGCGAAGGCCAGGGCCTCAAGCTCGCCGCCGAAGCCCAGGAGGGCCTGGAGCAAAAGCTGCCGCTGCTATTCTTCAGCTTGCATGAAACCGACACCCCGACCCGCCTGGCCGCCGTGCGCGCCGGCGGCCAGGAGTTCCTCACCGGCACGCTGGAAGCCTCAAGCCTGCTGGAAAAGATCGAAGTGCTGACCTGCGTTGCCCAGTACGAACCCTATAAAGTCCTGATCATCGATGACTCACGCGCCCAGGCATTGCACA
The DNA here is from genome assembly GCF_022836895.1 of Pseudomonas palleroniana. Taxonomy (NCBI): domain Bacteria; kingdom Pseudomonadati; phylum Pseudomonadota; class Gammaproteobacteria; order Pseudomonadales; family Pseudomonadaceae; genus Pseudomonas; species Pseudomonas palleroniana. The sequence goes on from NZ_CP092411.1 coordinate 5,970,453, forward strand.
CCGAGCGGCTGCTCAACAGTGCCGGTATCGTCACCCGCACCCTGATCGAACCGATCCAGGCCATGGCTGAACTGGCGGATTTCCAGCCAGACCTGATCATCCTCGACATGTACATGCCCGCCTGCACCGGCACCGAACTGGCCAAGGTGATCCGCCACAACGACCGCTACGTCAGCGTGCCGATCATTTACCTGTCGGCCGAGGATGACCTGGACAAACAGCTGGACGCCATGAGCGAAGGCGGTGACGACTTCCTCACCAAACCAATCAAGCCGCGCCACCTGATCACCACCGTGCGCAACCGCGCCGCGCGTGCGCGCAACTTGAAGGCGCGGATGGTGCGCGACAGCCTGACCGGCCTGTATAACCACACCCATATCCTGCAACTGCTCGAAGACTGCAGCTTCCGCGCGCGCCGCGAGAACAAGCCGTTGAGCTTCGCCATGCTCGATATCGACCATTTCAAACGGGTCAATGACAGCCACGGCCACCCTATGGGCGACCGCGTGATCAAGAGCCTGGCGCTGTTTCTCAAGCAGCGCTTGCGCAAGACCGACTATATCGGGCGCTACGGCGGTGAAGAGTTCGCCATCGTGATGCCCGACACCGACCTGGAATCGGCCTGCAAGGTGCTGGATGAAATCCGCGGGCGCTTTGCCGAAATTCATTACCCGGCCCAACCCCAGGATTTGTGGTGCACCTTCAGCGCCGGCCTGGTTGAATTGTGTGATGGCTCCGACAGTTTGATGATGGCCGCCCAGGCCGACGAGGCGCTGTACCGCGCCAAGGATGCCGGACGCAACCGCGTACTGGCCGCACGCACAACAAGGCAAAGTGCCACTTTTTCACCGGAATCCACTGATTCCGTCATAACTATGTAATAGAAACGCAATAACTTCAGGCACTTATCTTTCGCCGTCGGTTGAAACCCCGCATGCGCCTGAAGCTGCTGACCAATCTCAATACCCTTCTATTGGTGGCCGTGTGCCTGGCCTTGGGTGCGACACTCTGGTGGTCGCAACGGGCGCTGGAACGACCTTACCTGTTGATGGAGCGTTATCTGGGTTTGTCCCAGACCTTTCAGAATCAGGCCGCGCGCAATATCGACGATTACCTGGCCAGCGGTGATGCCTTGCGCCTGAGCAGTGCCGGCCAGAGCCTGGAAAGCCTGCTGCAGCATCTGGATGACCTGCCGGCGGACCTCGCGCAGAACCTGCGCCCCAGCCTCGTTGACCTTGATGCGTTCAGCAAAACCGACCTGCTGGCCGCCGGCAAACTGGCGGGTGACCCGCAAGCGCTGTTGCTGCAAGCCGAACGTGAAGTGGGGGCGAACCTGGAACAACTGAGCCAGTACGCCATGGGCGTCAACTCGCCGGAGGCGGCGCGCTACCTGCCGCCGCTGCTGGACGCGTCCCAGCACCTGGGCAAATTATCCCTGGCCCGCGATAAGCTGGTCAGCAGCGGGCGCGCCGAACTGGCCGACGATGTAGAGCGAGAGCTGGCCAGCATCCGCACCCAGGCCGAACGGTTGGCGCAATTGCCCTTGCTGGGCGTCAAGGCCAGTAGCGAATCCAGCGCCAATGACTTCTCCGCCATGATGGGCCTGGAAAACAACGAAAAGACCGAAGCGCAAGACACCGGCGTCGACCTCAAGCGCGAACTCAACAGCCTGCTGACCCGCTACCCCGCCGAACTCAAGCGCACCCGCGAGCAGATCCAGCAACGGGCCGACCTCGCCACGGCCACCCATCTGAAAATCGCCGCCGTGCAGCAAGCCATCGCCGGCCTGGAGCCCGTGGTGCGTGCGCAACACGGCAAGATCCAAGGCGAAGTACGCTTGATGCAGGGCGTGATGATCGGCCTGATCCTGCTGATCGCCTTGTTGATCGATACCCTGCAACGGCGCCTGGCGCGGGTGCTGACCCATCTTGCCCCGGCGCTTTCGACCTGGGCCGAAGGCGACTTCGGCCAACCGATCGCCCTGGGCAAGACCAACCGCGAACTGCACGACATCGAAGCCTCCCTGAACCGTCTGCGCGCCTACCTGGTGGACCTGGTCGGCACCATTCGCGGCAATGCCGAGGAAGTTGCCGGCACCAGCCGTACCCTCGCCGAGCTGAGCAGCGGCCTGCACGACGGCGCCGAGCGGCAGGCGGGCGATACGGCGCAGATTCGTGACTCCCTGGGCGAGCTGGAAGCCACCATCCAGCAAGTGGCGGGTGATGCAAGCCAGGCCGCCGACGCCAGCCGCAGCGCGGGCCAGGCTGTGGAACAGGGTCAACGGGTGATCGGCTTGAGCCTCACCGGGCTGCATTCGCTGGTCGGCGAAGTGCAGCAAAATGCGCAGATGATCGAAAAACTTGCCGAGGAGTCCGCCACGATTGGCGGCGTGCTGACGGTGATCCGCTCGATTGCCGACCAGACCAACCTGCTCGCGCTCAACGCTGCCATCGAGGCCGCCCGCGCGGGTGAGGCCGGGCGCGGGTTTGCCGTGGTCGCCGATGAGGTGCGCTCCCTGGCCCAACGCACGGCGGGCGCCACGGCGCAGATCCAGGACCTGATCGCCGGCCTGCAAACCGCCGCCCACCAATCGGTGCAAGGCATGCGCGCCCAGGTCGAACACGCCGAAGCCACAGCCCAGCAAGCCCAGGCGGCGGATGGCGCGCTGGATGAAATCGTCGGGGCGATCCAGACCATCTCCGACACAGCAGTGCGCATCGCCGATGTGACGGCACAACAGAGCGGCGCCGTCAGTGAGATTCGCGATAACAGCGAGCGGATTCACCAGCTGGGTGAGGATAACCTGCAGCGCATCGGCCAAGGGCGCAGTCAGGGCGAGCACCTGCTGGTGCTGGGAGGCCAGCTCAATACGGCAGTCAAAGCCTTCCGCGTCTGAGCCGTTCCAACGCCATATGAGGATAAATGTGGGAGGGGGCTTGCTCCCGATTGCGGAGTGTCAGTCTCAGTACCTATGACTGATCCACTGCTATCGGGAGCAAGCCCCCTCCCACAGTTGATGTTCGTTGGATTCGGAGTGTGTCGCCAATGACCGGATCCTGCGGCGCAGTCACAAACTTTGCGCTATCCTCGCTAATCGTGCCGCCTACTGCATAGAACTGGACAGTCACAAAGGCTTTGCGGCATAGTCGCCGGGTTCTGCCGTACCCCATCCATAACAAGGAACAGCCGATGGCGACCTTACTGGTTCTTCACGGACCCAACCTGAACCTGCTCGGCACCCGCGAACCGGGCGTCTATGGGGCAGTGACCCTGGATCAGATCAACCTTGATCTTGAGCGACGGGCCCGTGAAGCCGGCCACCATCTGCTCTACCTGCAAAGCAATGCCGAGTACGAATTGATTGATCGCATCCATGCCGCACGCGGTGAAGGCGTGGACTTTATCCTGATCAATCCCGCCGCTTTTACACACACAAGCGTTGCATTACGTGACGCATTGCTGGCGGTGAGCATCCCATTCATCGAAGTGCATTTGTCCAACGTGCATAAACGCGAAGCTTTCCGCCATCACTCTTATTTCTCCGACGTAGCGGTAGGAGTGATCTGCGGCCTTGGCGCCAGCGGTTACCGACTGGCCCTGGAGGCCGCCCTGGAACAACTTGAACAACCGGCCAAGCGCCCCTGACCGACCCTTGGGAGTTGATGATTCATGGATATCCGTAAAGTTAAGAAACTGATCGAACTGCTGGAAGAATCCGGTATCGACGAGCTGGAAATCAAGGAAGGCGAAGAGTCCGTACGCATCAGCCGTCACAGCAAGACTCCGGCCCAACCCTACTACGCACCACAAATGCAGGCACCGGCTCCCGCCGCACCTGCTCCGGCCGCCGCACCCGCTGCCGCTGCTGCACCTGCCGCCCCAGCCGCACCTGCGCTGAACGGTTTCGTGGTCAAGTCGCCAATGGTCGGTACTTTCTACCGTACCCCGGCACCGGGTTCGCCATCCTTCGTTGAAGTCGGCAAAACCGTGAAAGTGGGTGACACCATCTGCATCGTTGAAGCGATGAAGATGATGAACCACATCACCGCTGAAAAAGCCGGCGTCATTGAATCCATCCTGGTAGAAAACGGTCAGCCGGTTGAGTACGACCAGCCGCTGTTCACCATCGTTTGAACCGCGGAGTGCCTTCGATGTTGAAACCTGCGAAGAAACTGCAAAAAGTCCTGATCGCCAACCGCGGCGAGATCGCGCTGCGTATCCTGCGCGCCTGTAAGGAAGAGGGCATCAAGACCGTCGCTGTTTACTCGACGGCCGATACCGAATTGATGCACGTGAAGCTGGCGGACGAAAGCATTTGCATCGGCCCGCCACTGGCCTCGAACTCGTACCTGAAAGTCTCCAACATCATCGCGGCCGCGGAAGTGACCGGCGCTGATGGCATCCACCCGGGCTACGGCTTCCTCGCGGAAAACGCCGATTTCGCCGAACAGGTGGAAAAATCCGGCTTTGCCTTCATTGGCCCCAAAGCCGATACCATCCGCCTGATGGGCGACAAGGTGTCGGCCAAGGACGCGATGATTGCGACCGGCGTGCCAACCGTTCCAGGTTCTGATGGCCCGCTGCCTGAAGACGAGGAAACCGCCCTGCGCATCGGTCGCGAAGTCGGTTACCCGGTGATCATCAAAGCCGCTGGTGGTGGTGGTGGTCGCGGCATGCGTGTGGTGCACAAGGAAGAAGACCTGATCGAAGCGGCCAAACAGACCCGCGCCGAAGCCGGTGCCTGGTTCGGCAACTCGATGGTCTACCTGGAAAAGTACCTGACCAACCCACGTCACGTGGAAGTGCAGGTGCTCTCCGACGGCCAGGGCAACGCCGTCCATTTGGGCGACCGCGATTGCTCGCTGCAACGTCGTCACCAGAAGGTACTGGAAGAAGCTCCGGCACCGGGCCTGGACGAAAAGGCTCGCCAGGAAGTGCTGGCTCGCTGCGTCAAGGCGTGCATCGACATCAACTACCGTGGCGCCGGCACCTTCGAGTTCCTCTACGAGAACGGCCGCTTCTACTTCATCGAGATGAACACTCGTGTGCAGGTAGAGCATCCGGTCACGGAGATGGTCACCGGTGTCGACATCGTCAAGGAGATGCTCAGCATCGCCGCTGGCAACAAGCTGTCCTTCACCCAGGACGACGTGAAGATCCACGGTCACTCCCTGGAGTGCCGGATCAACGCCGAAGACCCGAAAACCTTTATCCCAAGTCCAGGCCTGGTCAAGCATTTCCATGCTCCCGGCGGCAACGGCGTTCGCGTCGACTCGCACCTGTACAGCGGCTACAAGGTTCCGTCCAACTACGACTCGCTGATCGGCAAGCTGATCACCTGGGGCGCGACCCGCGACGAGGCCATGGCCCGCATGCGTAACGCCCTGGACGAAATCGTGGTCGACGGCATCAAGACCAACGTCCCCCTGCATCGGGACCTGGTTCGTGATGAAGGCTTCTGCGAAGGTGGTGTAAACATTCACTACCTGGAACACAAGCTGGCCAACCAGTAAGTGCTCCACCCAACAAAGCCGCCTTCGGGCGGCTTTGTTGTTTCTGGCCTGCTGATGTGATCGTTCCCACGCTCCGCGTGGGAATGCATCTTGTGACGCTCCGCGTCACGAACGTGGGAACGATCGTCGGCGCAGTCGTCTTCTGCCCGCCTCTCGCGTAAACTTGCGCGCTTTCGCGACACATGTAGTCGTACACTCATTTTTTCAAAGGTGCCCGCCATGCCTTGGCTGCAAGTCCGTCTCGCCATCAGCCCAGAACAAGCCGAAACCTATGAAGACGCTTTCCTCGAAGTAGGCGCCGTTTCGGTCACGTTCATGGACGCCGAAGACCAGCCGATCTTCGAACCCGAACTCAACACCACGCCGCTGTGGTCCCACACCCACCTGCTGGCCCTGTTCGAAGACGGCACCGATGCCGCCAGCGTGCTGGCCCATATGGAATTGCTCACCGGTAGCCCGCTGCCGGAGCATCACAGCGAAGTGATCGAAGACCAGGATTGGGAACGCAGCTGGATGGACAACTTCCAGCCGATGCGTTTCGGCCAGCGCCTGTGGATCGTGCCGAGCTGGCACGCCGCACCGGAACCAGGCGCCGTCAACTTGCTGCTGGACCCGGGCCTGGCGTTCGGCACCGGCACCCACCCCACCACTGCGCTGTGCCTGGAATGGCTGGACGGCCAGGACCTCACCGACTGCAACGTACTGGACTTCGGCTGCGGCTCGGGGATTCTGGCGATTGCCGCGTTGTTGCTGGGCGCCAAGCAAGCCGTGGGCACCGACATCGACGTGCAAGCCCTGGAAGCCTCCCGCGATAACGCAGGGCGCAACCACATTCCCGAGGACAAATTCCCGCTCTACCTGCCGGAGCAATTGCCCCAGGTGCAGGCCGACGTGCTGGTGGCCAACATCCTCGCCGGGCCGCTGGTTGCCTTGGCGCCGCAACTGTCGAGCCTGGTCAAGCCGGGCGGCCGCCTGGCGTTGTCGGGCATCCTGGCCGAGCAAGGCGAGGATGTCGCCGCCGCTTACGCCGAGGATTTCGAACTGGACCCGATCGCCAATCGTGATGGTTGGGTACGCATCAGCGGTCGTCGGCGCTAGAATGAGCGCTTGCCTGAATCGGATGGCCGCATGACCGACAGTTTCGTCACCCAGTGCCCGCATTGCCAAGCCCGCTTTCGCGTCAGCCACGCCCAGTTGAGCGTGGCCCGTGGCGTGGTGCGCTGCGGCTCGTGCCTGCAAGTGTTCAACGCGGCTCGCCAGTTGCTGGAGCAACGCGCTCAAGCACCTTTACCCGCACCTGCGCCGGAACCTGAACAACCGACCGCCGTCGAGGCAGCACCCGCGACGCCACGGCCCATCAGCCAGAAGCAGTGGACCGCCGAAGTACTGGACCTGGATAACCTGGACCTGGACGAAGAACTGGCCAAGCTGGAACGCCGTGAGATTCAGCATACTCAGCCATTGAACGCAGAGCGCCGCCAGGCGGGCCCCGACCGCCGGCAAAAAGACGCCCTCAGCGCCAGCCGCGACACCGCCAAGGCCGAGGAAGAAAAATGGGCCGCCAGCCTGTTCAGCGAACCGCCGGAAGAACGCGCCCAGGCCAATGACGCCGAACCACCCTCTGCGACCCGGCAGCGCACCGAACCGTCCATGTCGCATCCTATCGACGATCTGGATGATGAACCGCCGCTGAGTTCAGGCCCTGAGGATGAGGTTTTCGACCCGCCCGTGACGCCGGTCATCGACGAAGTGGAAGAGCCCGCTCCCGAGGAATCACAGCCGCGCCGCAAACAGGCACGGCCGCAGGCAAGCGTTCACGACGACGTCCTCCAGGACCTGGAAGACGATCCGCTGCACCTTTATTCACAGAAACGTCCGTCAGGCTGGGGCCGTCGACTGCTCTGGCTGCTGCTGGTAGTAATCGCCGCCGCCGGCCTCGCCGGCCAGTACATCGCCTACCAATTCGACGACCTGTCGCGCCAGGATGCCTACCGCCCCTGGTTCCAGCAGTTGTGCCCGAAATTGGGATGTACGGTGCCATCACGGGTCGACATTGCTCATATCAAGAGCAGCAACCTGGTGGTGCGCAGCCACCCGGAATTCGCCGGAGCATTGGTGGTGGATGCGATCATCTATAACCGTGCGACGTTCTCCCAGCCGTTTCCGCTGCTGGAACTGCGTTTCGCGGACCTGAACGGCAACCTGATCGCCAGTCGTCGCTTCAAACCCGCCGAATACCTGAGCGGCGAGCTGGCCGGCGTGAGCGAAATGCCCTCGCAGACCCCCATCCACATCTCCCTGGACATCCTCGACCCAGGCAATAAAGCCGTGAATTACAGCCTGAGCTTTCACTCGCCCGAGTGAAGCGGTGCACAACCGAAGGTTTGGCGACGGATTATTGACTGCATCTCCGCCGACCAAACCGACGGCGATAAAGAAATAGCTGCTCAGATTTTATCCAATTCAGCCTTTATCCAGTCATCGAGAGCGGGTATCATGCCAACCCTTTTTCGAACTCTAATGATCCGGCCCCACAACAGGGAAGTCCTATGTCGGCGGTACGCATCGGCCCATACACATTGCAGAACGGCTTGATTCTCGCCCCAATGGCGGGCGTCACCGACCAGCCCTTTCGTCAGTTGTGCAAGCGTTTGGGCGCGGGTCTAGTAGTCTCGGAAATGGTCACCAGCGACATGAGTTTGTGGAATACCCGCAAATCGCGGATGCGCATGATCCACGAAGGTGATCCCGAGCCCCGCTCGGTACAGATCGCCGGTGGTGATGCACAGATGCTGGCGGATGCGGCCCGGGCCAATGTGGAACTGGGTGCGCAGATCATCGATATCAACATGGGTTGCCCGGCCAAGAAGGTCTGCAACAAGGCCGCCGGTTCCGCGCTGTTGAAAGATGAGCAGTTGGTTGCCGAGATCCTGCAGGCCGTTGTTGGCGCAGTGGATGTGCCGGTCACGTTAAAGATTCGCACCGGCTGGGACCGGGACAACAAGAACGGCCTGACGGTGGCGAAGATCGCCGAACAGGCAGGAATTACAGCGCTGGCGGTGCATGGTCGCACCCGCGCCGACCTTTACACCGGTGAAGCCGAGTACGACACCATTGCCGCGATCAAGCAGGCGGTGTCGATGCCGGTCTTTGCCAACGGCGATATCGACTCAGCCGAGAAAGCCCGGCGCGTGCTGCACGCAACCGGTGCCGATGGCTTGTTGATTGGCCGGGCTGCCCAGGGGCGGCCGTGGATTTTCCGTGAGGTCGATCACTTTCTGCGTACCGGCGAAGTCTTGCCGGCACCGGAGCTGATCGAGGTGGAACGTATTCTGCTAGAGCATCTGGCCGCCCTGCACGCCTTCTATGGGGACGTGATGGGTGTACGCATTGCTCGCAAGCATGTCGGCTGGTATCTCGCAACCCTGCCGGGCGCCAGGGAGTTTCGCGCCCACTTCAATCGTTTGGATGATACGCAAGCACAGGTCACCACCGTTCGAGAGTACTTCAGCGAGCGCGAAAAGAGCCTGAGGACAGGGAACGGAGAGGGGGTGGCCGCATGACGATGATGACCGAGACTTTAGTGAGTGGAACAACACCCGTGAGCGACAACGTCAATTTGAAACAGCACCTCAACACACCGAGCGAAGAAGGCCAGACCCTTCGCGGGAGTGTCGAGAAGGCGCTGCACAATTATTTCGCCCACCTTGAGGGCGCTTCCGTCACGGACGTGTACAACCTGGTCCTCTCGGAAGTCGAGGCGCCCTTGCTCGAAAGCGTGATGAACTACGTCAAGGGCAACCAGACCAAAGCCAGTGAGCTGCTGGGCCTCAACCGGGGCACCTTGCGCAAAAAGCTCAAGCAGTACGATTTGCTGTAAGCATTCAATCAACCCAGAAAGGCGCCCGCGTAAAAACGGTCGCCTTTTTTGCTGACTCCTTTGCTTTTGATGGAAATTGAAATGACCGACCAGACTACCCGCCTTCCGATCCGCCGCGCCTTGATCAGTGTTTCTGACAAGACCGGGATCCTCGAATTTGCCCGGGAGCTGGAAGCTCTGGGTGTGGAAATCCTCTCCACGGGCGGGACCTTCAAACTGCTGCAGGACAACGGCGTGGCCGCAGTAGAAGTCGCGGACTACACCGGTTTCGCGGAAATGATGGACGGTCGGGTCAAGACCCTGCATCCGAAAATCCATGGCGGCATCCTCGGCCGTCGCGGTATCGATGACGCCATCATGAGCGAGCACGGCATCAAGCCGATCGACCTGGTCGCCGTCAACCTGTACCCGTTCGAAGCTACCATCAACAAGCCAGGCTGCGACCTGCCGACCGCCATCGAAAACATCGATATCGGCGGCCCGACCATGGTGCGCTCGGCGGCCAAGAACCACAAAGACGTGGCCATCGTGGTCAACGCCGGCGACTACGGCCAAGTGCTGGAAAGCCTGAAAGCCGGTGGCCTGACCTACGCCCAGCGCTTTGACCTGATGCTCAAGGCGTTCGAACACACCGCCGCCTACGACGGCATGATCGCCAACTACATGGGCACCGTGAACCAGGCCGCGCAAACCCTGAGCACAGAAGGCCGCAGCCAGTTCCCGCGGACCTTCAACAGCCAGTTCATCAAGGCCCAGGAAATGCGCTACGGCGAGAACCCGCACCAGAGCGCGGCGTTCTACGTGGAAGCCAAGCCGGCCGAAGTGGGCATCGCCACCGCGACCCAACTGCAAGGCAAAGAGCTTTCCTACAACAACGTGGCCGATACCGACGCCGCGCTGGAATGCGTGAAGAGCTTCGTCAAGCCCGCCTGTGTAATCGTCAAACACGCCAACCCATGCGGCGTGGCCGTGAGCCCGGACGCAGAAGGCGGGATTCGCCAGGCGTATGAGCTGGCCTACGCCACCGATACCGAATCGGCCTTCGGCGGCATCATCGCCTTCAACCGTGAACTGGATGCCGAAACCGCCAAGGCGATCGTTGATCGTCAGTTCGTCGAAGTGATCATCGCGCCAAGCGTGAGCGAAGAGGCACGTGCCATTGTCGCCGCCAAAGCCAACGTACGCCTGCTGGCCTGCGGCGAATGGTCGACCGAGCGAGCCGCTGCCTGGGACTACAAGCGCGTCAACGGCGGCTTGCTGGTACAGAGCCGCGACATCGGCATGATCAGCAGCGCCGACCTGAAAGTGGTGACCCAGCGCGCCCCGACCGAACACGAGATCAACGACCTGATCTTCGCCTGGAAAGTGGCCAAGTACGTCAAGTCCAACGCCATCGTCTACGCCAAGAACCGCCAGACCATCGGTGTCGGCGCTGGCCAGATGAGCCGTGTGAACTCGGCGCGTATCGCCGCGATCAAGGCCGAACACGCTGGCCTGCAGGTTGCCGGTTCGGTGATGGCCTCCGACGCATTCTTCCCCTTCCGTGACGGTTTGGACAACGCCGCGAAAGCCGGCGTAACCGCCGTGATCCAACCGGGCGGCTCGATGCGCGATGCCGAGGTGATCGCCGCGGCCGATGAAGCCGGCATTGCCATGGTCTTCACCGGCATGCGCCACTTCCGTCACTGATCGATCGTTCCCACGCTCCGCGTGGGAACGCAGCCTGGGACGCAGAGCGTCCCAAAGCGTGACGCAGAGCGTCACAAGAGGCATTCCCACGCAGAGCGTGGGAACGATGACCCAAACGAGGTTTTTGAAATGAATGTTTTGATCATTGGCAGCGGTGGCCGTGAACACGCCCTGGCCTGGAAAGTTGCCCAGGACCCACGCGTTCAGAAAGTCTTCGTGGCCCCCGGCAACGCCGGCACCGCGATTGAAGCCAAGTGCGAAAACGTCGCCATCGACGTGCTGGCCCTTGAGCAACTGGCCGACTTCGCCGAAAAGAACGTCGCCCTGACCATCGTCGGCCCGGAAGTCCCGCTGGTTGCAGGCGTCGTGGACCTGTTCCGCAGCCGTGGCCTGGATTGCTTCGGCCCAACCGCCGGCGCGGCCCAACTGGAAGGCTCCAAGGCGTTCACCAAGGATTTCCTGGCTCGCCACAAGATCCCGACCGCCGACTACCAGAACTTCACCGAGATCGAGCCGGCCCTGGCTTACCTGCGTGAAAAAGGTGCACCGATCGTGATCAAGGCCGATGGCCTGGCCGCCGGCAAAGGCGTGATCGTTGCCATGACCCTGCAGGAAGCCGAAGACGCCGTGCGCGACATGCTCGCCGGCAACGCCTTTGGTGAGGCCGGCTCGCGCGTCGTCATCGAAGAATTCCTCGATGGCGAAGAAGCCAGCTTCATTGTGATGGTCGACGGCAAGAACGTATTGCCAATGGCCACCAGCCAGGACCACAAACGCGTCGGCGACGGCGACACTGGCCCGAACACCGGCGGCATGGGTGCGTACTCCCCTGCCCCAGTGGTCACCAGCGAGGTGCACCAGCGCGTCATGGACCAGGTGATCTGGCCGACCGTGCGCGGCATGGCCGACGAAGGCAACGTGTACACCGGTTTCCTGTACGCCGGCCTGATGATCGACAAAGCCGGCAACCCGAAAGTCATCGAGTTCAACTGCCGTTTCGGCGACCCGGAAACCCAGCCGGTGATGTTGCGCCTGCAATCGAGCCTGGTGCTGCTGGTGGAAGCCGCCCTGGCCCAGGCGCTGGACAAGGTTGAAGCGCAGTGGGACCCTCGCCCGAGCGTCGGCATTGTGCTGGCGGCCGGTGGCTATCCTGCAGACTACGCCAAGGGCGATGTGATTGAAGGCCTGGACGCGGCAGCTGCGCTGGAAGGCAAGGTGTTCCATGCGGGCACCGCGCTCAAGGATGGCAAAGTCGTGACCGCAGGTGGCCGCGTGCTGTGCGCCACGGCAATGGGCGCCAGTGTCGACGCGGCGCAACAACAGGCATACAAGCTGGCGGCGAAAATCGACTGGAAAGGCTGTTTCTACCGTACGGACATCGGCTATCGCGCCATTGCCCGTGAACGTGGCCAGAACAGCTGAGCCGCTACTCTCCAGTAGCTATCCGTTCGGTTAGGTAAGGGCCTTCGGCCCTTGCCCTACACATGTCGCCCCGCGCATAGTTAACCCATGCATCACGTGCATCAACCTACGAAGGGATTTCGCCGTGCGCTGGCTCAGGATCGCCATAGGTTTCACCGTCAGCCTGCTGACACTGCTCTGCTTGTTCCCGGCCCAGGCCGCGGCGCAAGGCAGTGGTTGGGCGGTATTACTTGATGAACAGGCCGACCTGCAACTGAGCGACATCCGCTCCTCACGCTACACCAATCAATTCAGCCCCATCGAACTGGACCGGATTACCGCTGCGCAACCGGACGGCGCGTTGTGGGTGCGCTTCAGGCTGCAACCCGGCAAGCACGAACAAGTGCTGCGGGTGTTTGCCCCGGACTTGTCCCATCTGAGCCTGTATGTGCTGGACGGCGACACCCTGGTGGAACAACAGACCACCGGCACCCGCCAACCCCAGGTTGAAAGGCCGCTACCGAGCAGCGACTTCATGCTGCCGATGCCCCAGAGCCCCAAACCACTCGACGTCTACCTGCGCCTGGTGTCGGAGCATGAGCTGCGCCCCTATATCACCCTGGAGCCGGCCGTACTGGCGGCGGCCGACCAGCACCAGACGCTGATCTACGGGCTGCTGTTCGGCGTCCTCTTGATGCTGATCCTGCACAACCTCACGCGCTTCGCCTACCACCGCTCGCGGAGCAGCCTATGGCTGGCCGCCTGCGAGTTCCTGTTGATGCTCAGCCTGCTGCTGTTGCTCAACCTGATCGGGCCCTGGCTGCCGAACTGGCAAGCCATCCAGACGCCCGGCGCCTACCTCGCGCTATTGCTGACCGCCCCCTGCGGGCTGATGTTTGCCTACCGCTTCTTCATGCCGCTGGGCCCGCATCCGCTGAACAAACTGTTGATGGCGGACATCCTGTTCATCGTGCTGTGCGGTCTGCTGCTGTTGTTCGTCAACACCTTGCCGCTGAACATCATCACCTATGCCCTGGTCGCCCTGGCCGGGTTGAGCATGCTGTTCATCTCGGCCTACCACTGGCAGAAAGGCTATCGCCCGGCACGCTTGTTCGTGGCGGCCATGGTGGTGTTCAACCTCGGCACGCTGATCATCCTGCCGGCCCTGCTCGGCCTGACACTGGTGGCACCGCAGGGTTTGATCGTCACCCTGCTGAGCTTTATCTGCCTCAGTGGCCTGCTGATGAGCCTGGCCCTGGGCGAGCGCCAGCGCGCGATTGTTGAAACCCGTTTCAGCCTCAGCCGCGACCTGGCCGCCAGCAACGCCGAGATCGCGGCCAAGGCCGAGTTCCTGGCGAAGATCAGCCACGAAATCCGCACCCCCATGAACGGTGTGCTGGGCATGACCGAATTGCTGCTGGGAACGCCGTTGTCGGTCAAACAGCGGGACTACGTGCAGACCATCCACAGCGCCGGGAATGAGCTGCTCACGCTGATCAACGAGATCCTCGATATCTCCAAGCTGGAGTCCGGGCAGATCGAGCTCGATGATGTGCAGTTCGACCTCAACGCACTGATTGAAGACTGCTTGAGTATCTTCCGCGCCAAGGCCGAGCAGCAAAACGTCGAATTGATCAGTTTTATCCAGCCCCAGGTGCCTCGTGTGATCAGTGGCGACCCGACACGTCTGCGCCAGGCACTGTTGAGCCTGCTGGAAAACGCCCTGCAGAAAACCGACGAAGGCGAAGTGCTGATCGTCGTCGCCCTGGACGAGCGCAGCCCCAAGCCGCGCCTGCGCATTGCCGTGCAAGACAGTGGCGTCCCCATGGACGCCATCGAGCGCGATGCCCTGCTGCACAGCGAACTGCACAGCAAGAACTTCCTCTCGGCCACCCGTTTGAGTGGCCATCTGGGCCTGGTCATCGCCCGCCAACTGATCCTGCTGATGAACGGCGAGTTCGGCATCAAGAGCAGCAGCCATCAGGGCAGCACCCTGTGGTTGACCCTGCCGCTGGACCCGGAACGTCTGGAACACCCGACCTCCGACCTCGATGGCCCGCTCAAGGGCGCACGGGTGCTGGTAGTGGACGACAACGACACCTGTCGCAAAGTGCTGGTGCAGCAATGCTCGGCCTGGGGCTTGAACGTGAGTGCCGCGCCCTCCGGCAAAGAGGCCCTGGCCTTGTTGCGCACCAAGGCGCACCTGCGCGATTACTTCGATGTGGTGCTGCTGGACCAGAACATGCCGGGCATGACCGGCATGCAGCTGGCGGCAAAGATCAAGGAAGACCCGAGCCTGAACCACGACATCCTGCTGATCATGCTCACCGGCATCAGCAATGCGCCGAGCAAGATCATCGCGCGCAATTGCGGGATCAAGCGCATTCTCGCCAAGCCAGTGGCCGGGTATACGCTCAAGACCACCCTGGCCGACGAGCTGACGCAGCGCAGCAAAGGCAACGTGCCGCCACGCCCCGTCCTCAGTGCACCGGCAGCCATCACCGTACCTGCCGATTTCCGCATCCTGGTGGCTGAAGACAACAGCATCTCCACCAAGGTGATCCGTGGCATGCTCGGCAAGCTCAACCTCAACCCGGACACGGCCAGTAATGGCGAAGAGGCGCTGGAGGCGATGAAAGCCCAGCGTTACGACCTGGTCCTGATGGACTGTGAGATGCCGATCCTCGATGGCTTCTCGGCGACCCAGCAACTGCGTGCATGGGAAGTCAGCCACCAGCGCATCCGCACGCCGGTCGTGGCGCTGACGGCGCACATTCTGTCGGAACACAAAGAACGCGCACGCCTGGCCGGGATGGATGGGCATATGGCCAAGCCGGTGGAATTGTCGCAGTTACGTGAGTTGGTGGAATACTGGGTGGCGCAGCGTCAACAGCGCCCGGAACACGCCCCCTCCTGAGAAACTTGTAGTGAGCGGGCTTGCCCCGCGCTGGGGGGCGGAGCCGCCCCAATAACAACGCCGCAGTGTTTCAGAAAGACCGAGGTGTCTGGTTTTAGGGCGGCTTCGCCACCCAGCGCGGGGCAAGCCCGCTCACTACAAAGCCCCTTGCAGATTTGGTGTGTGCCGCCTGATAGACTCCACACACTTTATCCGCCACGAGCCACTCACATGCTCCACGTGTTATTCAGCGTCTACCTGAAAATGCTGGTGCTCTACAGCCCGTTCTTCGTGCTGTCCTGTTTTATCAGCCTTACCCGGGGTTATTCCAGCAAGGAGCGTCGGCGCCTGGCGTGGAAAGTGGCGCTGGCCACACTGGTGTCGAGCGTGCTGCTCTACCTGTTCGGCCGCGTGATTTTCAGTGTCTTCGGCATCACGGTGGATGCCTTCCGCATCGGCGCCGGTAGCGTACTGTTCATTTCCGCCCTGGGCATGGCCCAGGGCAAGTCGGCGGTACAGGCCGACAATGTGCAGCAGGACGTGACCATCGTACCGCTGACCATCCCCCTCACGGTCGGCCCCGGTACGATCGGCGCCCTGCTGGTGATGGGCGTGAGCCAGCCGCATTGGGATGACAAGATCATGGCCATCCTCAGCATCGCCCTGGCCAGCCTCACGGTCGGTGTGGTGCTGTATTTGTCCAACCGCATTGAACGCATTCTTGGCGACCAGGGCTTGCAGATTGTCAGCCGGCTGATGGGGTTGTTCGTCTGCGCGCTGGCCGCGCAGATCATCTTTACCGGCGTGCGCGGTTACCTGGTGCCCTAGATGCGGTACTTGGCGATCGCCAGTTGCACCTTGTCTCCCGCACTCTCGCGCATCAGCTGAAGGGTCTTTTCGTTGACCACCGTGGTGTTCAGCACCAGGCAGGTCTGCCCGCTGAAAGCCTCGAACGAGGAGCTGTCCCACTCCAGGAAGGGCAAGCCCACCTGTTTATCCACGCCACGGGTGCTGTAGGTCACCAGCACCATCATCAATCCACCCTCTGTTTGCGCACAAGACGCCAGGCCAAAATCACCGCCCTGATGCACCGAGCTATTGCGTTTGAACAACTCGAACGACGCCGGCGTCTGCTTCAACGCCTCCAATGCATCGGCCGCCAGTTTCGGCAGCGCAGTGAGCAGCGGCCCGGACAAGGCACTCGACGCCAGCATGCCGGCGATGAGGTTCAGCGCCGCCAATTGCACGGTCAGGCCCTTGCCCATACGTGAGACCCGCTCGAAGCTGCTGCGCACCGGCAACCACCCCAGGCTGACCATCACCTTGATGAATTCGTCGTACCAATCCTCGGTTCCACGGTGCACTTTCAGCACATCGCTGACGTAGCTGCTGGCCAGCAAATAGCTTTTACGCACGTACTCCCTGTTCAGGCCGGACAAGCCTTCGGCAAACGAGATGACGCCATTGTTGACCACGGCTGCATTGAAGTCGTCCTCGGCGTCCTGCGGTAAAGCCGCCTGCCTGGCTGACGCTCCCGGCAGTTTGTAGGCAGCAATCAACTTGCGCCGTTTTGTACTGCTGATCCCTCTGTGATGTCGCTCCATTTTGATTCTCCACAAGCACCCCAACTCGGGGCTTATGTCCACCCTAGTCCACGGGCTGATGGGCTTTCCAGACGCTATAAATCCCTTGGCCCAACCCGACGAAGCGCGCTGCCCAGCAATCACGCCGCGTCACGGGCAGGCTTGCGGATTTCGTCGCAGAAAAAAGAAAAAGCCCCGAACGACGCCAGGAAAATCCCTGGGTCATTCGGAGCTTTCCGGCGACCAATAAAGCGTTTTCAGGACGCAGGCTTTTCGCCGTACCAGCGCGGTGTATATACCCATTGACCGCCACCGGCACGCGGGAATGTGCAGGTAGTGGACGAGCCGACCAACACCATGGTGCGCATGTCCACCTGCTCCGGCGTCAGTTGCCCCAACGTAGTGACACGCAGGGTCTGGCCCGGACGACCGATATCGCGCCCCAGCACCACGGGCGTTTCAGGCGTGCGGTGCAGTGCCACGATTTCCAGTGCACGCCCCAGCTGCCACGGGCGTGAGCGGGAGATCGGATTGTAGAACGCCAGCGCCAGATCGGCCTGGGACGCGAGGTCCAGGCGTTTTTCGATGATCGACCACGGCTTGAGGTTGTCCGACAGCGACATCACACAGAAGTCATGGCCCAACGGCGCCCCCGCCTGGGCGGCGGTGGCGAGCGAGGCCGAGACACCCGGCAGGATTTGCAGGTCGACCTGATGCCACGTCGAGTCGGTGGACTCGTGCAAAGCCTCGATCACCGCGGCGGCCATGGCGAACACGCCCGGGTCGCCGGACGACACCACCACCACCGAGCGCCCCTGGGCCGCCAGCTCGAAAGCGTGGCGCGCGCGCTGCATTTCTTCGCGGTTATCGGTGCAGTGCTGCACCTGATCGTCACGAAACGGGCCGGCCATGCGCACGTAGGTTTCATAACCCAGCACGTCGGTGCAACGCGCCAGTTCAGCCTTGACCGCCGGCACCATCAACTCGGCTGCGCCAGGGCCCAGGCCGATCACGGCAAGGCGGCCACGCACCCGGCCGACTTGCGACAGGTCCAATGGTTGCTCGGCGACATCGATGACGATATCGGCATCGCGGCCGGCACTGACGAAACGCAGCGGTACACCCAGCTCCAACGCCGCTGCGTGCAACGACGCTTCAGCCATGTGCGTATCGCTGGCCAGCAGGCACGCCAGGGATTGCACGGCGATACCCGCCTCACGCAGCGCCGTGCGCACACGCTCAGCCAGTTGTGCACCTGGTTTGCAGGTCACGCTCACGTTCTTCGGATAAATCAGCAATTCATCGGGCGCAGGGCTGCGCTCGGCATTGCCCACGTGAATCGCCAGGCGTGCCTGTGCGTCCTGGGGCAGGTTGGCCTGGTCCAACCACGGCGCCACGCCCTCGATGCGTACCCTTTCACCGGCCAGCAGGTCGGAAACGAAGCGCTTGCCCAGCTCCAGATCCGCCAACTCATAGCCCTTGGGCGGGTTAAGCAGGCAAGTGCCGAAACGCAGCTCGCCACTGGTGGTTATCGCAGCGGCCACCTGCAGCGCAGCGCCAATGTCGCGTGCCATGACGTTCACGCCGCCCAGCCCGCCGAGCAGCGGCACCACGGCGCTACCGTCTTCGGCAACCGCCAGCACGGCGGGTTCTTCGCCCTTTTCCAGCAGCAGCGGCGCCAGGGTGCGGATCACAATGCCGGCGGCGCACAGCGCAATCAGCGGCGTGCCTTGTTGATAGAGCTGGCGCAGGGTCGTACCGAACTCACTGTAGACACTGTCGGCGCCGTCGACCCGAGCCGCCAGGCCGTAGATCAAGGCGCCGGGGTACACCTGCTGGATCTTGCGCGCAGTGGCCAGGCTGCCCTGGCCGAGGATGACAATCGCTGGGCTCATCAACCTTGCCACCGTTCACCGGGTACGATGATCAACGAAAAGTACGGCGACGAAGCCGGATCCACCTGGTCCAGCGGTACGATCTTCTGGTTGGCCATGGTCGCGCGCTCCACATACAGCGCACGCTTGGCCAGGCCGAGCTCTTCGAGCACCTGGCGCACCTTGGGAAAGTTGCGCCCCAACTTCATGATCACCGCGGCATCGGCGTCCGCCAGGCGGCGCTTGAGATCGTCGTGGGGCAACACGCCCGAAAGCACCGACAAGCTCTGGTTGCGATACACCAACGGCGCGCCGAGCACCGACGCACCACCGAGCATCGAACACACCCCCGGAATGACCTGCGCTTCATAGCGTTCGGCCAGGCGGTCGTGCAGGTACATGTAGGAGCCATAGAAGAACGGGTCGCCTTCGCAGATCACCGCCACGTCGCGGCCGGCGTCCAAGTGCGCGGCCACGTCGACACTGGCGGCGTCGTAGAAATCGCTGATGACCTGTTCATAGGACATCGGTGCCGGCAACACCTCGGTGGTCACCGGGTACACCAGCGGCATCAGGGTCTGTTGCGGCACCAGGTGCTCTTCGATGATGCCGAAGGCGTTGCCCTTCTTGCCCTTGGCCACGAAGTACGCTACCACCGGCGATTCGCGCAGCAGGCGCAGGGCCTTGAGGGTGATGAGTTCCGGGTCACCGGGGCCGACGCCCAGGCCGATCAAACGTCCGCGTGCCTGCATCATTCGACCTCCGTGGCCAAGGCGTTGACCGCAGCGGCAGCCATCGCACTGCCGCCCAGGCGGCCCTGCATGATCACAAAGGGCACGCCACGGCTATCGGCTGCAAGCATGGCCTTGGATTCGGCAGCGCCGACAAACCCCACCGGAAAACCCAGGATCAATGCCGGTTTCGGTGCGCCGGCGTCGAGCATTTCCAGCAAGTAGAACAAGGCCGTCGGCGCGTTGCCGATCACCACCACGCTACCTTCCAGGTGCGGGCGCCACAGCTCCAGGGCGGCAGCGGAACGGGTGTTGCCCAGCTCCCGCGCCAATTGCGGCACGCTGTCGTCGCGCAAGGTGCAGATCACGCGGTTATTGGCCGGCAGGCGTGCTCGGGTCACGCCTTCGGAGACCATTCGCGCATCACACAGAATCGGCGCGCCAGCGGCCAACGCAGCGCGCCCGGCCTGGCCCGCGCCTTCGGAAAACTGCAGGCCGTCGATTGCCTCGACCATGCCGCACGCATGAATCACGCGCACCGCGAGTTTTTCCAGGTCGGCCGGGATGCGGTCCAACTTGGCTTCCGCGCGAATAATGGCAAAGGAGTTGCGATAGATCTCCTGACCGTCGCGGATGTAATCAATCATCGGTGTTGCTCCGTGGGCGGGCGCGTAGCAAGGCGCCCGTCGCTTCAATGGAAAGGTTGTGCGCGTGCAGCCGGCCGAAACCGGGTTGGGCTGGATCACGAAAATAGAGGTCGTAGTGGCCCGGGCTTACCGCCAGCAGCGTGACCGGCGCGGTGTGCGCGGCGGCGCAGGAACGCGGGCAGCCGGACAGGTGCACGTCATGGCCGGGGTGCAACGCGGCGAGTTGCACCGCGTCAGCCTTGGTGTCGGCCAGGGCTTTGCCGCAGCCGCTGGAGCCGGTGCAGGCGATCATGCGCGCCAGGGGCTGCTCGATAGAACAGAGAAAGCCCAACTGCGCCAGGCGTTGGGTCACTGCGTGCGGCTTTTCGACGTAGGGCAGCAGCACGCCTTGCCAAGGCGTGAAACGCAAGGTGCCGTCGCCGTACTCGTTGGCCAGTTGCGCAGCGCCTTTGAGCATCGTCGAATCCAGGCGGCCCAACGGGGCGATAGCGGCGACGTAGAACTGGTTCTTTTGCTCCTGTGGATAGGTTCCGAGGTGCAGCAACGCACCGCTGGGCGGGCGTTTGAAGCCGTCGGTGGGCAGCAGCGGCAGGTTGAGACGGCCCAACACACTCTCCACGGGCAGATGGCGCATGCGGGTTTGCGCAGGGCTCGCCAGATCGAGGAACGCTTCCAGGACCGCCACCACCAGGGCATGGCCCTGCTCCAACGGTACGGCGCCCAACGGCGCATTCAGCCCAGGGCAACCGGCCAGGCCGAACGCGAGCAGCGTCTGGCCGTCGCGTACAAACGCCGACAGCCACAGATCATGATGATGTTCGAGCATCGCCAGGGCTTCGCCACCATCCAGTTGCACCGCGAACTTGGCCGACAGCTCATGGAAGCGCGGGTGGCTTTGCAAGGTGGCGAGAATCTGGTCGGCCAACTGGCGAGTGTCGAACAGCATTTGCGGGTCGATACCGGCGCTGGGGCTGAGCATCAGGTTGCGCACGTCGTCGCCGCCGGCGTTGCGGGGGCCAAGGCCCGCGGCCAGCAGCGTCGCAATCAGCGCTTCCTGGTCGGCACCGATTCCGCGAATCTGCAGGTTGGCGCGGTTGGTCGCCTCGATCACCCCACCGGCATAGGCCTGGGCCGCGTCTGCCACGGCGCTGGCTTGGGCGGCGGTGATTGAACCGCCCGCCAGTTTGACCCGGCAAATGCCGCCATCCAGCGCCTGGACAATACGCAGCAACCCCGGACAAGCCGAGGGGCGCAAGGTATTCACAGCGGGCGTTGGGTTCACGGGGCTACCGGTTGACGGGTCAAGGCGCGGTATTATGCCTGCTTTGTCCGGCGGCATGAAAAGCCTGCCCGTCGGATGTCGTTCAAGGAATTCATATGTCGCCCTGGCTGACGGTTGTAGGCATCGGTGAAGACGGCTTCAAGGGGCTGGGCAGGAATGCCCGGCATGCCCTGTTGCGCGCCACGCGGATCATAGGCGGCCAGCGCCAGCTGGACCTGTTGCCGGTATGCATTCGGGGTGAGCGCCAAGTGTGGCCAAGCCCGTTTTCCCTGGAGCCGGTGCTGGCTCGGCGTGGCGAACCGGTGTGCGTGCTGGCCAGCGGTGATCCGATGTTCTATGGCGTGGGCGCCAGCCTGGCGCGGCAGGTGCCGGCGGCAGAGTTGCTGATAGTGCCGGCGCCGTCGTCGGTGTCGCTGGCGGCGGCGCGATTGGGCTGGCCATTGCAGGAAGTGGTGACGTTATCCGTGGTGGCCCGGCCCTTGGCGGCGCTGAATATGCACTTGGCCAGCGGCGCGCGGTTGCTGGTGTTGAGCAACGACGGTCGCAGCCCTGCTGCGATCGCCTCGTTGCTGGCTGAATCCGGGTTCGGGCCCAGCCGGTTGAGCGTGTTTGAACACCTGGGCGGCGCGGACGAGCGGCGTATCGACGGTTTGGCGGCTGATTGGCAACAGGCTTCTGTCGCCGATTTGAACCTGGTCGCCATCGACTGCGTAGCCTCCTGCGCAACACCCCGCCTGTCACGCCTGGCGGGCCTGCCCGATTCCGCCTTCAAGCACGACGGTCAATTGACCAAGCGCGACGTGCGCGCCATGACCCTCGCCCGCCTCGCGCCGATGCCCGGTGAACTGCTGTGGGATGTGGGCGCGGGCAGCGGCTCCATTGGTATCGAATGGATGCGTGCGCACCCCAGTTGCCGTGCGCTGGCGATTGAAGCGGATGAAGGTCGCCAGGGCCTGATCGAACACAACCGCGATGCGCTGGGCGTGCCTGGGCTGCAACTGGTTCGCGGCAAGGCTCCCGAGGCGTTACGCGGTCTGGAAGCACCGGACGCGATCTTCATCGGCGGCGGCGTCACTCGCGACGGCGTGCTCGAGACCTGCTGGCAACAGCTGCGGCCTGGTGGAAGGCTGGTCGCCAATGCCGTGACCCTGCAAAGCGAAATGACCTTGATGAACTGGCGCGCCCAGCATGGCGGCGAGCTGACCCGTGTCCATGTGGCGCAGGCGCAGCCGCTGGGCGAGTTCGATACCTGGCGCCAGGCGTTGCCGATCACGCTGCTTGAAGTGGTCAAGCCGCTATGAAACGCATCTTGCTGCTGGGCGGCGTGACCGAGGCGCTGGCTATTGCGCGGACTCTGGGGCCGGAGCATATCTACAGCCTGGCCGGGGTGGGCCGCGTGCCGACCGACCTCACGTGCCAGGTGCGGGTTGGCGGCTACGGCGGGGCCGAGGGCTTGGCGGCGTTTGTTCGGGACGAGGGGATTGGCCTGATTCTCGACGCGACCCACCCCTACGCGGCGCAGATCAGCCGCAATGCCGCCGAGGCTGCACAGTTGAGTGGCATCCCTTGCTGGGCGCTGCGGCGTCCGGCATGGCAGCCGCAGGCCGGGGATGATTGGCGTGAGGTCAGCGATTGGGCCGACTTGATCGCAGCCCTGAAACCCTTCAAGCGCCCCCTGTTCACGTTGGGCCGCGAACCGTTGCAGCACCTCGATGAAATCCCGGTTGACCAGTTCTGGACACTGCGCGCGCTGGACGTGTATCCGGGGAATGAGCGGTGTGAAGTGATCGGCGCGCGTGGGCCGTTTTTGATCGAAGACGAACGCGCGTTGTTTGAACGGCGCGCGATTGATGTGTTGATCAGCAAGAACAGCGGTAGCGCAGCGACGGAGCCGAAGCTGGAAGTAGCGCGGGAGCGAGGTGTGCCGGTGCTGGTGTTGAAGCGGCCGGTGTTGGCTGCGGTGGACCGAGAGTTCCTGTCGCTCGCTGAAACAATCGATTCGTTGGCAGATTTCATTAGGTAGATCAGGATCATTCGCCACCCTCTATCCAATCTGTTTGTTACCTCAAGGGACGGCGATGAACCCACAATACGAAGTGCTAAACTCCAGCAGCAGTTCAAGCCAGGCCCAACGCTATCCAGGAGCTGACATGATAGAAGTTAAAGACGCCGTTAAAGTTGCGAAGGCAGCAGCAAACGATTTTCTCGGGCAGGAAATGGCGTTGAACGATTTAATGCTTGAGGAAGTAGAGCTGGATCCAGATAACAATACCTGGGCAATAACACTGGGCTTCAACGTCCCAAACCCGAATAAACTCCAGAGAATTGGTGCCGCTCTTTCCGGAGAAATGTTTTCAAGAAAATACAAGACTTTCATCATTGATGCGCAGACTGGCGAATTCCGCTCCATGAAGATCCGCGAAATATGATGGACACCTACATCAAGCAATATCGAAGAAAAGGAATCATAGTCGACACCAACTTGTTACTGCTGGCACTGATAGGAGGAACGGCCAGCATCGTAGAATTCAAGAGAACACGCGGCTACAACCATGAAGACTATCAACTTTTGCTAAAAGTGATTGATCAGTTCGAAAAGCTGGTTTCAACCCCTCACATTCTCGCTGAAGTCAGCAACCTGACGAATGGACTTTATGGGAGCAAGCTTCACGATTTTTATGCAACATTAAAGAACTCACTTTCAACAATAATAGAGATTCATAATCCAGCCTTGGATATAAGTCGTGACTATGAACTTTCACCCTATGGCCTTACCGACGTCGGCATTGTTGCCGCAGCAAAAGATAATTACCTGGTGTTGACTGACGACCTTAGAGTCGCGGGATTTGCTCATCAGCACTGCGTAGATGTCGTCAACTTCAACCATATACGAGAAGCCAGCTGGGAGGTCTGAGACCTGCCCCACGATCATTCCCACGCATAAGCGCAGGAACGATCATTTATCGAACTGCTAACGACTCGCGGCTGCCGCCTGCCCTGCACCTTCGTGCACCCTTTCAGCGAGCAACTGCGCCAGCTCAATCAACTGCGCAACACCCAGCAATTCCTCACGTGGTGCACCTTCCAGGTTAAACGCAATATCGCAACTCAGTGCATTGGCCGAGGCGAGTGTTTCGCTGAGGTTGACCAACAGGTCCTCGGTGCTGATTTCATCGGCCACGGTGAAGAGCCGGATGGGGGGATTTGGGGTGGGTTTAATCATTGTGAAGCTCCTTAGAAAAGTGGAGCTGCCACTGATTCGCCGCGACGCGAGGGGGTGGCAGCTGTACGCAGGTTCGCGGACCGGTCCTAAGGCAACCCGGCATACCCGAAGGTATCCCGCGCACAGCCACCATTGCGCCGCACAGTAGACGATAAAAAAGCATCAACTGAAAGCAGACGATAGTGCTTTTGCTCTTAGAAAATCCGGGCCGCGACGCCCGACTGCTGGGTTCACAGCGGTGTACGGAGACTAGAGATCGAGTGTCCTAGGGGCAACCTCAAAGACTTGTCGGATATTTCTGCGAAAGACGTTCAAATTCAGGCCCAGAGCCTGAGGCGCACCAAACACCGCAAGTCCCACATTCAAACTGCGCAGCTTAGAAAATCGGCGTCCAATCGATTCCCCGTCTATCCTCAAACCCGGCACTGCGACACCAAACCACACCACCGCTTTTTACTTATCCCCCCCGATCAGGCTAAATACCCTGATCGTTAAACCCCTACGGATTGTCCGCCATGGCCCGTCAACGCTTTGCAATTGTGTGGATCGCCTGCCTTGCAGTGCTGTTCAACGCCTTTGCCATGCCGATGGCCGGGGCGATGCAACAGTCCCAGGACCCCGTGCAGCAATTGCTGTGGGGCAGTTTCTGCTCCTCCAATGGCGCCAGCCTGAAGACCATTGCCCTGGGCAAACTGGAGATTCCGGCGCCGCAGCAGGACGATCACTCCGCCATGCAGCACTGCTGGTGTTGCTCGGGCTCGGCGCCGTTGGTGGCGCTGCCGGGGCATGTG
This sequence comes from Pseudomonas palleroniana, assembly GCF_022836895.1. Taxonomy (NCBI): domain Bacteria; kingdom Pseudomonadati; phylum Pseudomonadota; class Gammaproteobacteria; order Pseudomonadales; family Pseudomonadaceae; genus Pseudomonas; species Pseudomonas palleroniana. The sequence goes on from NZ_CP092411.1 coordinate 5,995,963, forward strand.
CCGCAGTTGTATGTCACCCGGTTCGACGCCGCGCAGAGCTTGCCGGCGCCCCAGTTGCAAACCCCAACCCCGCGCCAGCAATGGCCCAGCCTCAACCCTCGCGCCTCTCCAACGGCCTGATGTCTTCGCAAGTGAACTGCGTTTAGAACCGTTCTGGAGAACTGCCATGCTCAAATCTTCCCTGCTTCTGGCTGCGTTGCTGTTGCCGGTGTTCAGTGCCGCCAACGCCGAGGACTACAAGGCCGGCGACTTGCTGGTCAGCCAACCCTGGTCCCAGGAGTTGCCGCCCAATGCGCCGACCGTCGCGGCGTATTTTGTGATTCATAACACCGGTGAAACGCCGGACCGCCTGCTCAGCGTGCAAACGCCGGTGGCGGACAAGGCCGAGCTGCATGAGCATGTGATGCAGGGTGACTTGATGAAGATGCAGCAAGTACCCAGCGTGGCGGTGCCGGCCAAGGGCGAGCTGACCTTCGCACCGATGGCCTATCACGTGATGTTGCTGGGGCTCAAAGACCGCAGCCTGTTGACCGATGGCAAGCAGTTCCCACTGATATTGACCTTCGAAAAAGCCGGCAAGGTGCAGGTGCAGGTCTCGGTGCAGAAAGCACCGCCGATGGCCGGCCACGAGCATAAGCACGCCCAATAGGCTGACACACAATGGGCGCCCCTCGCGCCAGGCTATCGGTACACCGCCGCGTGAAGCGCGGCAGTTGGATCAGCCTGTTCGCCATGTTGATGATCTTTATCGGTCCGCTGATTTCCCAAGCGATGCCGATGGATCATCACGCCGGTATGTCGATGAGCATGCCGATGGAGCATGGCCAAGCCCATCACAAAAAAGCACCTGACGAACACCACGCACTCTGGGCCAAGTGCGGCTATTGCGACCTGCTCTTCAGCTGTCCGGCCTTGCCCGGCAGCGTTTCGCCGGTGCTGCTCGATACCCCGCCGCCCGCCAACGCCCTCACCCCCGCCACGCGCCTGGGCCATGCCCGGCAGAGCATCTTCCCCGGCGCCCGCAGCCGCGCCCCACCCATCCCTGCGTAAGCGCACCAAGCACCGTTACTTCACCCCGGCCGACTTTAGACAGACAGCCGCAGGCTGCTGGCCGTGTTGTTTACGAATGATTGATGGAATTTTTCATGTCCAGGTTTTCTGCTGACTCCCGTTTGGGATGCTCCCCCGTTTTCGCCGTTCTGTGCGGCGCACTGCTGGTTCCACAGGCCTATGCCGACGAGCACGAGTTGAGCCCTACCGTGATCACCGCGATCGCACCGAGCTCGCCGCTGACAGTCATCACCAACCCGAAAGACCCGCGCCAACCGGTGCCCGCCAGCGACGGTGGCGACTACCTCAAGACCATCCCCGGCTTTGCCCTGGTGCGCAATGGCGGCACCAATGGCGACCCGGTGCTGCGCGGCATGTTCGGCTCGCGCCTGAATATCCTCACCAACGGCGGCATGATGCTCGGCGCCTGCCCCGGGCGGATGGATGCGCCCACCTCGTACATCTCGCCGGAGACCTACGACAAGCTGACCGTGATCAAAGGCCCGCAGACCGTGCTCTGGGGCCCAGGCGCATCGGCCGGCACGATCCTGTTCGACCGCGAACCCGAGCAGTTCGGTGAGTTGGGCACGCGGGTCAACGCCAGCGTACTGGCCGGTTCGAATGGGCGTTTCGACAAGGTCATCGATGCAGCCGCCGGCGGGCCGCTGGGCTATGTGCGGGTGATCGGCAACCAGGCCCACGCCGATGATTACAAGGACGGCAACAACAAAACGGTCGCCTCACGCTACGACAAATGGAACGGCGACGTGGCCGTCGGTTTCACGCCCGACGCCGACACCCTGCTGGAACTCACCGCCGGGCGCGGTGATGGGGAAGCGCGTTACGCCGGGCGCGGCATGGACGGCTCGCAGTTCCTGCGCGAAAGCCTGGGCCTGCGTTTCGAGAAATCCAACATCGGCGAAGTGCTGGACAAGGTCGAAGCCCAGGTCTACTACAACTATGCCGACCACGTGATGGACAACTACAGCCTGCGCGTACCGTCGGGCACCGGCATGATGGCCGGGCCGATGGCCTCCAACGTCGACCGTCGCACCCTCGGCGCCCGCATCAAGGCCACCTGGCGCTGGGCCGATGTGCAATTGATCAGCGGCCTGGACGCGCAAACCAATGAACACCGCCAGCGCAGCAGCATGGGCATCGACACGTATAAAGATCTGCCGCGCAACAAGGACGCCAACTTCCACAACTACGGCGTGTTCGGCGAACTGACCTGGTACGCCGCCGACCGCGACCGCCTGATCACCGGGGCACGTCTGGACCGCGCCTCGGCCAAGGATTTTCGCCAGACCACCGGCTCGGGCATGATGTCCCGCCCCAACCCCACCGCCGACGACACGCGCGCCGATACCCTGCCCTCGGGCTTTGTGCGCTACGAGCACGATCTGGCTGACACACCCACCACCGTCTATGCTGGCTTGGGCCACGCCGAACGTTTCCCGGACTACTGGGAACTGTTTTCCCCCAACACCGGCGCGGCCGGCTCGGTCAACGCCTTCGATGGCGTCAAGCCTGAGAAAACCACCCAACTCGACTTCGGCGCGCAATACAAAACCGCCGACCTGGAAGCCTGGGCCTCGGGTTACATCGGCCGGGTGCAAGACTTCATTCTGTTCGACTACAGGCCGGGCATGATGGGCACCACCTCCCAGGCACGTTATATCGATGCACGCATCATGGGCGGTGAACTGGGCGCAGCCTACAAGCTGACGCGTAACTGGAAGGCCGACGCCACCCTCGCCTACGCCTGGGGCAAGAACAGCAGCGATGGCAAGGCACTGCCGCAAATGCCACCGCTCGATGCCCGTTTCGGCCTGACCTACAGCGAAGATGACTGGAGCGCCGGCGCCTTGTGGCGGGTGGTCGCGGCGCAGAATCGCATCGCCCCGAACCAGGGCAACGTGGTCGGCAAGGACTTCGACAAGAGCGGCGGCTTTGGCGTGTTCTCGCTGAACGCCGCGTACCGCATCAATAAGAATTTCAAGGTCAGCACCGGCGTCGACAACCTGTTCGGCAAGGCTTATGCCGAGCACCTGAACCTGGCCGGTAATGCCGGGTTCGGCTACCCGGCCAACGACCCGCAAGCCCTCAAGGAGCCGGGGCGCACCCTCTGGACCAAAGTCGACATGAGCTTCTGACCGCCTCGCGGGCAAGCCCCCTCCAACATTTGCAATGCATTCCAATGTGGGAGGGGGCTTGCCCCCGATTAGCGGCCTACCTGACACAAGAAAACCAACGCCTTGCGGAGCCCCTGATGTCCACTCAAAAAGTTTCCTTCTACAACCTGGCCTGGCGCTGGCACTTCTACGCCGGCCTGTTCGTCGCCCCGTTCATGGTGTTGCTGGCCCTCACCGGCATCATCTACCTGTTCAAACCCCAGCTCGACCCGCTGATGTATGGCGACCTGCTGACCGTGCCCAGCGCCGAGCATGCCCTGAGTGCCGATGAGCAATTGCAACGAGCCCAGGCTGCGTTCCCCCAAGCCCGGATCAGCAAATACCTGCCACCGGCCGACGCCACCCGCAGCGCACAGTTCGTCATGCACAACGACGGCCGCGAAGTGACGGTATTCGTCGACCCGTATCGTGGCACCGTGCTCGGCCAACAGGACGCCAAATACAACCTGCAAGCCATCGCCCGCGCCCTGCACGGTGAGCTGATGATCGGCACTGTCGGTGATCGCCTGGTGGAACTCGCCGCCGGCTGGGGCGTGATGCTGGTGGTGTCGGGCCTGTACCTGTGGTGGCCGCGCGGCAAGTCGGCGGCCGGTGTGTTGTGGCCTCGGTTGAATGCACGCGGCCGGGTGTTCTGGCGCGATATGCATGCCGTGGTCGGTTTCTGGGGCGCCGCGTTTCTGCTGGTGATGTTGCTCAGCGGCATGACCTGGACCGGCTTCTGGGGCAAGCAGTATGCCGAGCTGTGGAACCGCTTCCCGGACGCCATGTGGAACAACGTGCCGCAATCCGACCAGCAGGCCCGCACCCTCAATACCGCCAGCCAACAGACCGTGCCGTGGGCCGTGGAAAACACACCCATGCCGATGTCCGGCGACCATGCCGAACACATGAACCACGGCGCCATGCATACAGGCCCAGCCGCACCGGTGCTGCGCCTGCAACAGGTGGTCGACCTGGCCAACGCACGCAAGGTCGAGCCCAGCTACAGCATCACCTTCCCTACCACGGCCACCGGCGTGTTCACGGTCGCGGTGTTCGCCGACGACCCGCGCAACGATGCCACCCTGCATGTGGATCAATACACCGGCAAGGTCCTGGCCGATGTGCGCTGGCAACACTACAACAACGTCGCACGCGCCACGGAGACCGGCGTGATGCTGCACGAGGGCAAGATGTTCGGCGTGGTGAACCAGATCATCGTCTTGCTGATCTGCCTGATGATTCTGCTCAGCGCGGTCAGTGGCCTGGTGATCTGGTGGAAGCGCCGCCCGGCGGGCGGCTTAGGCGTTCCACCGCTGCGCCATGACCTGCCCAAGTGGAAAACCGCAATGGTGATTATGTTCGCCCTGGCGCTCCTGTTCCCGTTGGTGGGCGTTTCACTGGTGTTGATGTGGGCCCTGGACCGGCTGGTGTTGTCACGGTTTTTCTGGCAAAGCGCGAGCGGCTCATAGCTCGTCCTTGGTCGGCACCAGCACCACCTCGCCGACCGAAGAGGCAAGGTCCGCGCCGAGTTTTCCGCGCAGACGCCAGAACGCCGACGGGTGAATCACCCGCAACTCACCGAGGCGCGCCAGCTCCAGAACCACATGGGAGGGGGCTGGCGCATACGCGGTGTAACCGCCGGCCTGGGACCATTTGAGGCCGGTGTCCAACAGGTTGTACTCATCGTTGCTGAAACTTGGCTGGTAGCTCAACAGGGCACCATCGCGTGTGGTCAGGTACAGCGCGTTGATCGCCACCCCGGCGCTCTTCAAGGTGTGGACGTAGAAACCCACTTCACGCCACGAGACGAAGGACCTGCGGTAATTGTCTTCACTCGCCCTTGCAGGCTGGTCGAGCCCGTCGTGAAACACCAGGTGCGCGGCGCAGAACCGGTAGCCATTAGGCAGCTGCGGCACCCTGCGGGCCGGGCCGATGCCCTTGAAAGCCTGGGGGAACAAGCGCTCGGCGACCAGGGAGGGGTAGCCCTGGTCCAGCGTCGGAAGGACCGGCAGGTAGCCACTGCCCGCCGTGTTTTTCAGCTGCGCCCCCAAGTACTGTTTACCGGCAAACTGCCCCGCCAGTTCATGGATATGCAGCGCCGCATCTTCAGTATGGATGTACACCGGCCCCAGGCTCAGGGTGTGTTCGTCGGGTGCCGGCACACCCTGCGAACGTCCCGGTTGCCACTGGCTGTCCACCACGCCAAGGCCCGGCCAGTTGTCACTGGAGCGCAGGATGCGCAAGTCGCCGGCCGCCGCCATGCGCCGGATGAAATCGCGCGGGCTCAGCACCCGTGCGTGCAAATCCGACAGGTCGCGGTATTGAACAAACCGATCGTTGACCACCACGAACTTAAGCAAGGCGCCGTCGGCACAGAAGATGTACAACGGCAGGCTGGCACGCTCTCGGGTGCCACGGACCTGATACAGCGCATCCTTGAGGTCGTAGGGCGAAAACAGCCCCTGAAAAATCTCGTCGCCACTGATGGTGACGCCACGGGGACGCAACTCGACAGGCTGCGAGACGCAAAAGTACAGCCCGGCCATTGCGTAGCCACGCGGGTAACCCGCGTCGCTGAACACCCGTCGATGGGCGAACCGCGCACCACTGTCCTTGATCGGCAAGGTCGCGACGTAGTGGCCGTCCTGGGACTTGAGCAGATAACCGACTTGCAGCTCGTCGCACGTGGTCAGCGCCTGGGACAACAACCGCGCTGCATCGTCCAGTTGCGTACAGACCGGGCCAAACGCCGGGTCATGCCGCGCTCGCAGATAACCGCGCTCGGCGGTGTGTGGTGTGGCGTAAGGCACCCAGCCCGACACCGGCCCCTGCGTGCCCCATAGCGCGCCGCCCAGCACCACGTCCAGAGAGAACGACGCGGCGACCCGGTTGACGTACTCCACAGGCGTCAACTCGCCGGAACGCAACGCGCATTCAGTCTCACCATAGAGCCAGTCGCGACGGTTGTGCGGGCGCATGACCAGGTTGGCCTGAGTGATCAGCGGGTATTTGACCCGGGCCGTTGCCAGCAGGCGGATCAGCGAGCCGTCCTGGCCCAGCGAATAGTGCGTGATGCCCTTGTGGCCCTCGCTCATCGCGTGGGCCAGCAGCCGGGTGGAAAACATGTTGCTGTACACCGTGGCCTGCTCGCTCGTCAGCAGGAACGGCATCCGCATCACCGGACGCGAAGAGTAATAGGCCACCAGCTTGCAGCGCTCAGGGTAAAGCCCACGGGCCACCAACTCATCGGGAAACAGCCAGCTCTGCTCCAACGCCTCATCGGCAAGCCACAGGGGTTCGCTGGCGATGAACCAGCCGTCATCGCGACGCAGAATCGCCCCGCCATAGCTTCTTGTGCCCCCTCCTCCTGACATTCTGCTGCACACGTAGCGCGCGGCATCGTCCATCGACAGGAACGCCGCGCTCATGCGTCGGCGTGGCAGGTGCGCATAAGCCTCCCAGGTGGCCGAGACGATACCCAGGCGGTCCCAGCACGGGCTCGCGGCAACCACCCGCAACTCACCGGCGGCAGCCACCTTGCGCACGAACCCAAGCCCGTCCAGGGTACCGAAACTCAACTTGGCCTTGATCTGCTCGACGCTGTCAACGCTGCTCTCGGCCTCGAACAGACCACGGGGCGAGGGTGATCGGTAACTCAACAAGGCGCCTTCCGGCGGCGCGATATAAATCGTCGCACCACGGCTCGATGAGGGAATCGCGGCGCGCCCCTCGATAATGGCCGTGCTCAAATCATCGGGCAGGATAAACAGTCGCTCCAGCCATGCCGTCGAACGGCTGCCCGCCGTTTGCCGGGTGTAGTACACGCCCTGGCAGGCAAAGCCTTCAGGCACCGGGTTGGCGGACACACCAGGCAGCGACAGCAGTGGGGTTTTCTGCGTGACCGGCACCCACTCGCTGGCGACATATTCCTCACGGCTCTGGTGTTTGAAGATGAACGCAAAGAACACGTTGGCATAGCGCGGGTAGGCGCGCTCCGGTTGCCGATGCTGCAGGTCCAGGGCCGCAGCGTCGGCGCTGGCGAACACGGCGCCATAACTCAACGCGCCGGGCCGTTGAAACTCCAGCACCCGCACGAACGGCGCCCAATCCGTCTCGACCTTTTCCGCCGGCCCCCACAGCTTGCTGGCGGTCATCACACGCAGAGTGCCAGGCTCGGCCAGGATGCGCACAATATCGGCAGGCTTGATCGCGCCGCTGTCCAGACGTTGGGCGATCGGGCTCATGCCGCCGGAGGCCGGTGTCTGCCACTGCTGGCGCCAAGCCGCCGTCGCCTCGCCCGGCTGGAACGCGATCAGGCTGTCCTGCGTTCCCGAGAGGTAACCCGGACAATGGGATTGCAGGATGGCCTGTATATCCAGGTCGCTGAACATCTGCGCATGCAGCTCGGCCTCCTTGTGGCTCCACTTGAGTCGCGTGCCCTGGGCGCGGTCAGTTTTCCACAATGCCCGCCGCGACCCATATCGTGCATGCAGGCGATGGCCGGCGTGCAAAATGATCAGGCCACCCTGGCGGTCCTTCGGGTAGCCGCCATCCAGCGTGAACGGGCTGCCCTGGGCCCGCACCGGGTCAGTGGCCACGAAACGCCCGTCGCTGCGCTGCAGGATCAACCCGCCATAGGCCTGGTCGCGTTGTTCGTCGATGTGCAGGTGCGCATGCCGGGCGGCGTCGTCGGCCGATAGAAAAGCCTGCTTGAGCGGCATCAGTACGCGGTTCGAATAGGGGCGCCAGTGGGCGTCGACCACTCCGGGGCGATCCCACAGGGCACTGGTTTTTTCCACCGTCAGCTCGCCGGCCCTGGCCACGCGCAGCACATAGTCGCGCGTCAGCAAAGCGCCGCCGGCCAACTGCGCCTGCAAGCCCTGATCACGAACCGCACCATCGGCCTCAGTCGCAAACAGCAGTGATTCGTCCGCCGAGCCGGAGAACCGATAACGCAACAGCGCCTCATCACGCAGGCGAATAAACAGCGAGGCGCCCAGGGTCGAAGGCTGTGCCAGCGCATAGCCACGAAACTGGGCAATGCACTGCGCCAGCTCCAGCGGGCTGATGAAGTTCTTGTACAACCAGGCTTCCAGCTCGGGATAGTTGCCAGGCAAGGGTCGCGAATGCAGGTACACACCGTGCAGGTGAAAGCCTTCCGGCAGGGGCGGCAGTTGCTTGAGCTGAGCGGGCGGTTGCGGTTCGGCGGCGGTATACAGGCCTTTGACGCTGTGCTGTAACACCAGCACCTGCTGTCGTACGGTGGGTTGGCGCTGGATACGCGTCCAGGCCTGTGTCAGCGCCTGCTCCTGGCGGGTGAACACCGGGCCACACGGTATGGGCAGCGGCGCCGCGCTGAAGGACTGATAGGGTTGCCAATCGGCAGGCACGTCCCCTACCGATCCCCCCCAATTGGGACTGGAAAGCAGAAATCGCAGGTTGCCAACCGACGCCAGCTTTTTGAACACCCCTTCCAGGCTACCGTCATGGGCATGCGGTGAACTCCATGGACCGCTCTCGGACAACCAGCGCACATACTGCGCCTCGTCCTCCGAATAGCTGACCTGATAGCGCAGCAACGTGCCGTCCGGGCCGGACAGATACGCATAGGGCAGCGTCAGCCGGTCTTGCTGGGTAAGGATCACATCCGGAATGGAATAGAAACTCATGAAGGCCTTGACCTGCTGCACCGTAAAGCGCGGGTTTTTCTTCTGGGTATCGGCCTGGGTGTCGGGGTGCGAATGCAACGTCGCAACCAACGTATAGCCGTCCGGCTGGCGGTATTCGCCATCGGCACTGATGCGGTCGAGCAACAGTGTGAAATCGAACGTCGTCGGCCGATCCGCCCGGGGCTCGGTGCCGACATACAACTGGTCCGCGTGACGCTGCAGGATCACGCAACCGTACTCCTTGTCGTGTTGGTTGCCGATACGTTCATGAAGATAGCGCGCCACGTCGTCAGCGCTGATGAACGCCGGGGTCAAGGCTCCCAGCTTGGCGTGCCCCTGGGGCAACGCGGCGCGTTTATCGCGTGAAAAAGAATCGTCCATGGGAGCTCCTTGGGTGTGTGTTCGAATGTCCCGACATCCTGAACACCCCAACCTGACCAAGGCGTTAGATAGTTAATCGTCCCGCACCAGTACTGTGCAACGCGTGAACCCGCCTTGAAAGCGAGCGCCGATATAGTGCACGCCCTGCGCAGCGAACCCGCGCCCGAGACGTTGATTGTGCAGGCGGACAAAGCGGGCATGCCCCTTGCAAAAGCCTTGTCATCTGTCCAACAAAAACTCGGGTTCACGGAGAACGCACCATGAAGCGTCGCAGCTTGATCAAGGCTTTCACTCTTTCGGCATCCATTGCCGCCATGGGCCTGACCTGGACCGTACAGGCCGCCGAGACCATCAAGGTCGGCATCCTGCACTCTCTGTCCGGCACCATGGCCATCTCCGAGACGTCGCTCAAAGACATGGCGCTGATGACCATCGATGAGATCAACGCCAAGGGCGGTGTGAATGGCAAGATGCTCGAACCGGTGGTCGTCGATCCGGCGTCGAACTGGCCGCTGTTCGCCGAGAAAGGCCGACAGTTGCTGACCCAGGACAAGGTCGCCGTGGTGTTCGGCTGCTGGACTTCGGTGTCGCGTAAATCCGTGTTGCCGGTGTTCGAAGAACTCAACGGCCTGCTGTTCTACCCGGTGCAATATGAAGGCGAAGAGATGTCGCCCAACGTGTTCTATACCGGTGCGGCGCCGAACCAGCAGGCGATCCCGGCCGTGGAATACCTGATGAGCGAAGAAGGCGGCAGCGCCAAACGCTTCTTCCTGCTGGGCACCGACTACGTCTACCCGCGCACCACCAACAAGATACTGCGTTCGTTCCTGCATTCCAAAGGCGTCGCCGACAAAGATATCGAAGAGGTCTACACACCGTTTGGCCATGCCGACTACCAGACCATCGTCGCCAACATCAAGAAGTTCTCCGCCGGCGGCAAGACCGCGGTGATCTCCACGGTCAATGGCGACTCCAACGTGCCGTTCTACAAGGAACTGGCCAACCAGGGTCTGAAAGCCACCGAAGTGCCGGTGGTCGCGTTCTCCGTCGGTGAAGAAGAACTGCGCGGTATCGACACCAAACCGCTGGTGGGCAACCTCGCTGCCTGGAACTACTTCCAGTCGGTGGAAAACCCGGTGAACAAGAAATTCGTCGCAGACTGGAAAGCCTATGCCAAGGCCCACAACCTCCCGGGCGCGGATAAAGCGGTGACCAACGACCCGATGGAAGCCACTTACGTGGGCATCCATATGTGGGCGCAGGCCGCCGAGAAAGCCAAGTCCACCGATGTCGATAAAGTGCGCGAAGCCCTGGCCGGCCAGACCTTCGCCGCGCCGTCGGGCTTCACCCTGACCATGGACAAGACCAACCACCACCTGCACAAGCCGGTGATGATCGGCGAAATCCAGGCCGATGGGCAGTTCTCGGTGGTGTGGCAGACCCAGGAGCCGATCCGCGCCCAGCCGTGGAGCCCGTACATCCCGGGGAATGACAAGAAGCCGGATTACGCCGTCAAGAGCAACTAAGCCCGCAGTACTGATCGTTCCCACGCTCTGCGTGGGAATGCATCGCGTGACGCTCAGCGTCACAACGCGGACGCAGAGCGTCCAAGGCGGCATTCCCACGCAGAGAGTGGGAACGATCTATAGGAAACTTGTTTATGCCCACTGCCCTTTACCGCTTCATCCTGACGGCCCTGCTGTTGCTGCCCTTTGCCGCACACGCCAACGACGCCGAAGACTTCCTTGCCGCCAACCCGGCCCAACAAGCCAAGCTGCTCCAGGACTGGGCCGCCCAGCCCGACCCTGCACGCATCGAGTTGGTGGACGCCCTGCAACAAGGCCAACTCACGGTCAACGGTGAAACCAAAACCGTACGCCTGAACAACCGTCTGCGCGGCCTGATCGACAACGTACAAGCCAGCCAGCAATTGCTCGCTGCCGATCCCAAGCTGCGCTTGGCCGCTGCACAGACCCTGCAAAAAAGCGCACAGCCCACGCAACTGAAATTTCTCGACCAGCAAGTCGCCGCCGAAACCGACGAAGGCGTGCACACCGCCCTCAGCTTGGCTTTGGCCAACCTACAATTGGTGGACACCGACCCAGTTGTTCGCCTCGCCGCCGTACGCCTATTGGGTGGTACCGGCGACCCGCTGGCGCGCACCCGCCTTGAAGCCCTGCTCGCCCCCGGCGTGGAAACCGATGCGGCCGTGCACACCGCCGCCGAAACCAGCCTGGCCCAGGTCAAGCGTAAATTGATGTTGGGTGAACTGCTCGGCCAGGCGTTCAGCGGCCTGTCGCTGGGCTCGATTCTGTTGCTTGCGGCGCTCGGCCTGGCGATTACCTTTGGCCTGCTCGGCGTGATCAACATGGCCCACGGCGAGATGCTGATGCTCGGCGCCTACTCGACCTACGTGGTGCAATTGATGATGCAGCGCTATGTGCCGCAAGCCATCGAGTTCTACCCGCTGGTTGCGCTGCCGGTGGCGTTTTTCGTCACCGCCGCCATCGGCATGGCCCTGGAACGCACAGTGATTCGTCACCTCTATGGCCGCCCGCTGGAAACCCTGCTCGCCACCTGGGGCATCAGCCTGATGCTGATCCAGCTGGTACGTCTGGTATTCGGCGCCCAGAACGTCGAGGTGTCCAACCCCGCGTGGCTGTCCGGGGGTATTCAAGTACTGCCCAACCTGGTGCTGCCCTATAACCGCATCGTGATCATCGCCTTCGCCCTGTGCGTGGTGATGCTGACCTGGTTGCTGCTGAACAAGACGCGCCTGGGCCTGAACGTGCGCGCCGTCACCCAGAACCGCAACATGGCCGCCTGCTGTGGCGTGCCCACCGGGCGTGTGGACATGCTTGCCTTTGGCCTGGGCTCCGGCATCGCAGGCTTGGGCGGCGTGGCGCTGAGCCAGATCGGCAACGTCGGCCCGGACCTGGGCCAGAGCTACATCATCGATTCGTTCCTGGTGGTGGTGCTCGGCGGTGTCGGCCAGTTGGCCGGCAGCGTGACGGCGGCCTTCGGGCTGGGCATCGCCAACAAGATCCTGGAACCGCAGATCGGTGCGGTGCTGGGCAAGATCCTGATCCTCGCGCTGATCATTCTGTTTATCCAGAAGCGCCCGCAGGGACTCTTCGCACTGAAAGGACGGGTGATCGACTGATGAACCAACCATTGATGCTCACGGCCACGCAGAAGGCCGGCCCCAAGCTGACGATTGCGCTGGGCGCGCTGGTCCTCGTGGTGTTGCTCGCCCTGCCGCTGCTGTCACTGTTGCCGCCGGACAACGCGTTGCATGTCTCGGCCTACACCCTGACCCTGGTGGGCAAGATCCTCTGCTACGCCATCGTCGCCCTCGCGCTGGACCTGGTGTGGGGTTATGCGGGCATGTTGTCCCTCGGGCACGGCCTGTTCTTTGCGCTGGGCGGTTACGCCATGGGCATGTACCTGATGCGCCAGGCCGCCGGGGATGAGTTACCCGCGTTCATGACCTTTTTGTCGTGGACCGAATTGCCCTGGTACTGGGTCGGCACCCAACACTTTCTCTGGGCGTTGTGCCTGGTAGTCCTGGCGCCGGGCCTGCTGGCGCTGGTGTTCGGGTTCTTCGCCTTTCGTTCGCGGATCAAGGGCGTGTACTTCTCGATCATGACCCAGGCCCTGACCTTTGCCGGGATGCTGTTGTTCTTTCGCAACGAGACCGGCTTTGGCGGCAACAACGGTTTCACCAACTTTCGCAGCATCCTCGGGTTCGGCATCACTGAGCCCGGCACGCGAGCGGTGTTGTTCGTCGCGACGGTGCTGTTGCTGGTCACCAGTCTGTTGATCGGCTGGCGGTTGGCCAAGAGCAAGTTCGGCCGGGTGCTCACGGCCCTGCGTGACGCGGAAAACCGCCTGATGTTCTGCGGTTACGACCCACGTGGCTTCAAGCTGTTCGTGTGGGTATTGAGCGCGGTGTTGTGTGGGTTGGCCGGGGCCTTGTATGTGCCGCAAGTGGGCATTATCAACCCCAGCGAAATGTCGCCGACCAACTCCATCGAAGCGGCCGTGTGGGTGGCATTGGGCGGGCGCGGCACGCTGATCGGCCCGCTGCTCGGCGCCGGTGTGGTCAACGGCATGAAGAGCTGGTTCACCGTGGCGTTCCCGGAATACTGGCTGTTCTTCCTCGGGGCGCTGTTCATCATCGTCACCCTGTACCTGCCCAAGGGCGTTATCGGGCTGCTGAAGAAATGAGGAACGTCATGCTCGAACCTATTTTCGATGCCGGCATCGGCCGCGACGCCATCGGCCTGGGCCAGGCCGCCGGCAAGGGCCTGAATACTCGCCACGGCACCATTTTGACCCTTGAGGGCATCAGTGTGAGCTTCGATGGTTTCAAGGCGCTCAACGACTTGAACCTGTACATCGGCGTCGGTGAACTGCGCTGCATCATCGGCCCCAACGGGGCAGGCAAGACCACGCTGATGGATGTGATCACCGGCAAGACCCGCCCCAGCCAGGGCCACGCCTGGTTCGGCGAAACCCTGGACTTGACCGGCATGAGCGAAGTCCAGATCGCCCAGGCCGGTATCGGCCGCAAGTTCCAGAAACCCACGGTGTTCGAAGCCCTCAGTGTGTTCGAAAACCTGGAGCTGGCGCAGAAGACCGACAAGTCCGTATGGGCCAGCTTGTGCGCGCGCCTGAGCGGCGAACAGAAAGACCGCATTGCCGAGGTACTCGACACCATCCGCCTCAGCGCCTCGGCGCAACGCCCGGCCGGGCTCTTGTCCCATGGCCAGAAGCAGTTCCTGGAAATCGGCATGCTGCTGATGCAAGACCCCCAGTTGTTGCTGCTGGACGAACCGGTGGCGGGCATGACCGACGCCGAAACCGAATTCACCGCCGAACTGTTCAAGCGCCTGGCGGGCAAGCATTCGTTGATGGTGGTGGAACACGACATGGGCTTTGTCGGCTCGATTGCCGACCACGTCACCGTGTTGCACCAGGGCAGCGTGCTGGCCGAAGGGTCGCTTGCGCAGGTACAGGAAAACGAGCGGGTGATCGAAGTCTATCTCGGTCGCTAAACCTGCCACGGACCGCTGATCGTTCCCACGCTCCGCGTGGGAACGCATCCAGTGACGCTCCGCGTCACGACTTTAGCGGCATTCCCACGCAGAGCGTGGGAACGATCGATTGAGGAGAGTTTGAACATGCTGCAAGTCGACAAGTTGCACCAGTATTACGGCGGTAGCCACATCCTGCGCGGGCTGTCCTTCGAGGTGAAGATCGGCGAGGTGACTTGCCTGCTCGGCCGTAACGGCGTGGGCAAGACCACCCTGCTCAAGTGCCTGATGGGCCTGTTGCCGGCCAAGGAAGGCGCAGTCAATTGGGAGGGCAAGGCCATCACTGGATTCAAGCCGCACCAGCGCGTACAGGCCGGTATCGCCTATGTGCCCCAGGGTCGTGAAATTTTCGGGCGGCTGACGGTGGAAGAAAACCTGCTGATGGGGCTCTCGCGTTTTCCAGGCTCAGAAGCCAAGGAAGTGCCCGCTTTCATCTACGAATTGTTTCCGGTGCTGCTGCAGATGAAACATCGCCGTGGTGGCGACCTGTCCGGCGGCCAGCAGCAACAGCTCGCTATCGGTCGGGCGCTGGCCAGTCGACCGAGGCTGCTGATCCTGGATGAACCCACCGAAGGCATCCAGCCGTCGGTGATCAAGGAGATCGGCGCGGTGATCAAGAAGCTCGCTGAGCGCGGGGATATGGCCATCTTGCTGGTCGAGCAGTTCTACGACTTTGCCGCCGAATTGGCCGACCAGTACCTAGTGATGTCTCGCGGTGAAATCCTGCAGCAAGGCCGTGGTGAAAATATGGAACGCGAGGGTGTACGCGGCTTGGTAACCATCTAATCTGTAGCCTTCTAACGATAAGCACTCTGCCATGAACCTGCCCGTTTCCCCTGCCCTGTTCACCCCCAGCTGGCATGCTGCGCTGGAACTCGGCTACGCGCGTTTCGGCGACACGACGCGCCCGGTGATGCGTCGCCACCTCGGCCCGCTACGGGTGCAAAAGCACTTGTACGCTGAAGGCCCCGAGGTGTGCCAACACATCATCGTGCACCCGCCCGGCGGAATCGCCGGCGGCGACCGCCTGGCGATCAGCGCACGGGTGGGCGAAGGCGCCTGGGCCCAGTTGACCAGCCCCGGCGCGGCGAAGTGGTACCGCGCCCAGAGCCCGGCCTTCCAGCACCTGGACTTGACCGTCGAAGCCGGCGCCACCCTGGAGTGGCTGCCCCAGGAAACCATCGTGTTCAGCGCCGCTCAAGCCGAGCTCAGCACCCGTATTGACCTGCACGGCGACGCCCGGCTGTTCTACTGGGATGTAGTCGCCCTGGGCCGCCCGGCCAGCGACGAACGCTTCGACCTCGGCCACTTTCAATCGCACCTGGATATCCGCCGCGATGGCCGGTTGCTCTGGCATGAGCGCCAGCGCATTGTAGGTGCCGACGGTTTGCTCGACTCACCCATCGGCCTGGACGGGCAGCCGGTCTTTGCGACGTTGCTGCTGACGGCCGACATCGACCCTGAACTGCTGGACACCTGCCGCGCCCTGCCTCACGCCGTGCGCGGCGACCTGACCCAACTGCCTGGCCTGCTGGTCGCCCGCTGCCTGGCCGGCGAAGCGCTGCTGGCACGCGCCTGGCTGATCGATTTATGGCGGCTGCTGCGCCCGGCGACGCTGGGCCGCGAAGCCGTTTCACCCCGAATCTGGAGCACCTGAACCATGGACCTGACCCCACGGGAAAAAGACAAGCTGTTGATCTTCACAGCAGGCTTGGTCGCCGAGCGGCGCCTGGCGCGCGGCGTAAAGCTCAACTACCCGGAGACCATCGCCTACATCTCCGCCGCCTTGATGGAGGGCGCCCGCGATGGCCGCACCGTGGCCGACCTGATGCACTACGGCACCACCTTGCTCAGCCGTGAACAAGTGATGGAGGGCATCCCGGAAATGATCCCGGACATCCAGGTGGAAGCCACCTTCCCCGACGGCACCAAGCTGGTCACCGTCCACCAACCCATCGCCTGAGGCACGCCCATGATTCGTGATGCAACCGAACAGGATCTGCCGGCAATCCGCGATATCTATAACGACGCGGTGCGCAACACCACGGCGATCTGGAACGAACAACCGGTGGACCTGGCCAACCGCCTGGCCTGGTTCAGTGCGCGTCAGGCCCTGGGTTATCCGGTACTGGTGTCCATCGAAAACAATGAAGTCACCGGCTACGCCTCGTTCGGTGACTGGCGGCCGTTCGAAGGTTTTCGCTACAGCGTCGAGCACTCGGTGTATGTGCGCAGCGATCAACGCGGCCAAGGGGTCGGCCCACGCTTGATGGAGGCCCTGATCGAACGCGCGCGGGCCTGCGGCAAACACGTCATGGTCGCCGCCATCGAAAGCGGCAACCAGGCCTCGATCCGCCTGCATGAGCGCCAAGGTTTTATAACGACCGGGCAGATGCCCCGAGTAGGTATCAAGTTTGGCCGCTGGCTGGACTTGACCTTCATGCAACTGGCCCTGAACCCGGGTGCCGAGCCACCCCAGGAGTGACACCGATGAGCGCCACGCACCTGCGTCGAGTGAATGCTGAAAGTTTTGCCCATTACCGTCTGGGCCTGATCGAGCTGTTGCTGGACGCGGTCAAGCATGGCGCCAGCGTCGGGTTCATGGCCGACTTTGATGAGGCCCAGGCCCGCGCCTATCTGAGCGGCGTGCAGGCCAGCATCGAGGATGGCAGCCTGTTGCTGTGGGTGGTGGTCCGTGAGGAGCAGGTAATAGCCAGCGTGCAATTGGCGCTGTGCCAGAAGGCCAACGGCCTGAACCGCGCCGAGGTGCAGAAGCTGTTGGTGCACAGCAGCGCGCGGCGTCATGGCCTGGGCCAACAATTGATGCATACCCTGGAACTCGCCGCCCGCCAGCACAAGCGTGGCCTGCTGTACCTGGACACAGAGGCCGGTTCGGCCGCCGAAGCCTTCTACCAGGCGCTGCGCTACACCAAGTTGGGCGAATTGCCCGACTACTGCCAAAGCCCGGACGGGCGCTACACCCCGACCGCCATCTACTTCAAGACATTGGGGCAACCTGCATGATTCCTGGCGAATATCAGATCCAGCCTGGCGACATCGAACTCAACGTGGGCCGGCGCACCGTCAGCCTGAGCGTGGCCAACAGCGGCGACCGGCCGATCCAGGTCGGCTCGCATTACCATTTTTTCGAGACCAACGACGCACTGACCTTCGACCGCGCCGCCAGCCGTGGCATGCGCCTGAATATTCCAGCGGGCACCGCGGTGCGGTTCGAGCCGGGGCAAAGTCGTGAAATCGAGTTGGTGGATGTGAGCGGTGGACGGCGGATTTTTGGCTTCGCCGGGAAAATCATGGGTGATCTTTAGGGCTTCACTGATCGTTCCCACGCTCCGCGTGGGAATACATCCGGTGACGCTCTGCGTCACGACTTCAAGAGCGGACGCAGAGCGTCCAGGGCTGCATTTCCACGCAGAGCGTGGGAACGATCGAGGAATAACGTGCGATGAAAATTTCCAGACAAGCCTATGCCGACATGTACGGCCCCACCGTCGGTGACAAGGTCCGCCTGGCCGACACGGAGCTGTTCGTCGAAGTGGAGAAAGACTTCACGGTCTATGGCGAAGAAGTAAAATTCGGCGGCGGCAAGGTGATCCGCGACGGCCAGGGCCAGAGCCAATTGCTCGCCCATGAAGTCGTCGATACGGTCATCACCAACGCGCTGATCATCGACCATTGGGGCATCGTCAAGGCTGACGTCGGTTTGAAGAACGGCCGCATCGCCGCCATTGGCAAGGCCGGTAACCCGGACATCCAGCCCGGCGTGACCCTCGCCATCGGCGCCAGCACCGAAGTGATCGCCGGCGAAGGCATGATCCTCACCGCCGGCGGTATCGACAGCCACGTGCACTTCATCTGCCCGCAGCAGATCGAAGAGGCGCTGACCAGCGGCGTCACCACCATGATCGGCGGCGGCACCGGGCCGGCCACCGGCACTAACGCCACCACCTGCACCTCCGGGCCCTGGCACCTGGCACGCATGCTCCAGGCTAGCGATTCGTTCCCGATGAACATCGGTTTTACCGGCAAGGGCAACGCCAGCTTGCCCGAGCCGCTGATCGAGCAGGTCAAGGCCGGCGCCATCGGCTTGAAGCTGCATGAAGACTGGGGCACCACCCCGGCGAGTATCGACAACTGCCTGAGCGTTGCCGATGAGTACGATGTGCAGGTGGCGATCCACAGCGACACCCTGAACGAGTCCGGCTTCGTCGAAACCACCCTCGCCGCGCTCAAGGGGCGCACCATCCACACCTATCACACCGAAGGTGCCGGGGGCGGCCATGCGCCGGATATCATCAAGGCCTGTGGTTTCCCCAACGTGCTGCCAAGTTCCACCAACCCGACACGGCCGTTCACCCGCAACACCATCGACGAACACCTCGACATGCTGATGGTCTGCCATCACCTGGACCCGAGCATTGCCGAAGACGTGGCGTTTGCCGAAAGCCGCATCCGTCGCGAAACCATCGCCGCCGAAGACATCCTGCACGACCTCGGCGCGTTCTCCATGATCAGCTCCGACAGCCAGGCCATGGGCCGCGTCGGCGAAGTCATCACGCGCACCTGGCAGACCGCCGACAAGATGAAAAAACAGCGCGGCGCCCTGCCCGGCGACGGCGCCGGTAACGACAACTTCCGCATCAAGCGCTACATCGCCAAGTACACCATCAACCCGGCGATCACCCACGGCATCAGCCATGAAGTGGGCTCGATCGAAGTGGGTAAGTGGGCCGACCTGGTGCTGTGGCGCCCGGCGTTTTTCGGGGTCAAGCCGACGTTGATTCTCAAGGGTGGGGCGATCGCATCGAGCCTGATGGGCGATGCCAACGCGTCGATTCCCACCCCGCAACCGGTGCACTACCGCCCCATGTTCGCCAGCTTCGGCAGCTCGCTACAGGCCACCAGCCTGACGTTTATCAGCCAGGCGGCGTTTGACGCCGGGCTGCCCGAAGCCTTGGGTTTGAAAAAGCAGATCGGCGTGGTCAAGGGCTGCCGCTCGGTACAGAAAACCGACCTGATCCATAACGACTACCTGCCGCAGATCGATGTCGACCCGCAAACCTACCAGGTCAAGGCCGACGGCGTGTTGTTGTGGTGCGAGCCGGCAGAAACGCTGCCGATGGCGCAGCGCTATTTCCTGTTTTAACTCGCGGCCAGCTCCTCACGGGTCAACGCTTCGATCAGGTTGGCCTCTTCGATCGCCAGTTGGGCCTGCAAGTCCTTGGCCTGTGCCGCGTATTCATCGACGGTCAGCAGGCCGCTCGCGGACTGCTCGTACAGCACCGCCAGGCGCTCCTGGTACGGCTTGCTCAGGGCATCGAACTGCGTGCGGTATTTATGCGTCACGTAGTCGAGCCAGAAGTCCCGGGACAGCAGCGCTTCGAACTCCTGCGGCGAATTGTCGAGTGCGAGCACCCGCGTGCGAGCGCTGTCGAGCATCGCCTGGGTGACATTCCCCATATTGGTGAATCGCACCTGTTCCGGTTGGCCGGGCAAGTCGAGCTGGTCGGCGCCCTTGAGGCCGAAGCGATAAGCCAGGCGGATTTCGACCTCCTCCAGGCGGCTGACGCGTCGGGCTTTCTCGGCATCGCTCAAATGCGGCGTGGCGTTGATGGCAGCGGTCCGTTCGGCAATGTCGTTGAGGGCGATTTTTTCCACCTCATCCAAGCGGAACAACCCCCGCGACAGTTTGCGCAATGCCGCGCCCTGGGTCGCGTCGGTGGCGGCTGCCCGTGCCTTGTAGACCATCGCCATGACTTCGACGTTGCTGAACGACAACGCCGCCCGATCACAACACGCCGGCCGGCCGGCCCATTCGAACATCTGCTCGCGCAGGCGCTCCGACTCGCTGCTGTTTTGCGTGATGCAGTCGATCACCTCCCAGACGCGGCCTTGCAGGTCGGTGTGCTGCTCGCTGACCACCTGCAAATCGCTGAGCATCCGGAAAAACCCCGCGCTCCCCGGCCGTTCCCGCAGTGCCAGCCACTGAGCCCTGCGCGTCGCCAATTGCTCCTCGGCAAAACCCAGGCTCCAGCGCTCGAACACCAACCCGGGGGCCGTATTCAAGAGTTCACGGTGAGCAATGCGCAAGGCCGAGACCACCAACAGGTTCGGGCTGCCCGGCTCACTCAATGCGTTCTGCTCGAGGCGTTCGGAATACACCCGCACCTGCGCCAGCGTCGCTTCGCTCAGCGGGTTGTTGCTCACGTTGGCCACCCGGCTCAGGCGCACCGATTGCGCCCGTTGTTCGGGCAGCGGCGCGACCAGGAAGTCCGGTAGCGTGGTGATCTGGTTGCCACTCAAGTCGACCATGTCCAGCAGCGGCTGCTCACCCAACCCCGGCGGCCAGGTGTCGATATTGACGTTTTTCAGGCTCAGCGAACGCATGTCGGGAATCCGGCTGAAATCCGGCGCGATGCCCAGTGGGTTGTTGTCCAGCCACAACGCCCGCAGGCTGATACGACCGGCCAGGACCTCGGCGGTCTGCGGGGTCAGCTGGATCTGGTTTTTCTGCAAGAACAAGCGCGTCAACCCGTGCATCTCGCCCAGGGCCGGTGGCAGTTCACGCAGTTGGTTGTTCGACAGATCCAGCCAGCGCACGCTGCGATAACGCGCCAGGAAACCTTCGGGGGAGGCGCTCAGCGCCATCCCGCTGAGCTTGAGCGAACCGACATGCGAGAAATCCGCGTCCAGGTCCGGCAGGCTGGGCAGCCGTAGATTGCCCAGGTCCAGCTCGAGGCCGATAG
Organism: Pseudomonas palleroniana; assembly: GCF_022836895.1. NCBI lineage: Bacteria > Pseudomonadati > Pseudomonadota > Gammaproteobacteria > Pseudomonadales > Pseudomonadaceae > Pseudomonas > Pseudomonas palleroniana. The sequence continues at coordinate 6,017,103 of NZ_CP092411.1, forward strand.
GAGTACCGTCATGGGCCAGTTTCATCGGCGCCTCGCGACGCCAGCATTGCAGGATGCGTGACTTGGCGATGTAGCGGTCATCCCGCGTCGTTGCGTTGCTGCGCAGTTGATCGGAGCGAATATAGCGTTCACTGGCGCCGCCACCGGAGAAAGCCCAGGCGTTGAGCTGTTCGGTCAGTCTGTCGAACTCGGTCGCACGCCGCGCCAACTCTGCTTCGGCGCCCTCGCCCAGGCTCCAGATCAACTCTCTGGCGGCCTTGATGGTCTTGTCCGGGTACATGCGCTGCACCGTCAAAATGGCGGGGGACTCGACGGAAAACGCATCGGCAATACCACTCTGCGCCAACTCCGGTACGACCTCGCCCAAACGCTTCCAGTAGTTGTCCACTTCCAGCATGCAGGCTTCGGAGAACGGGTTGCCGCCGATCACCGTCACACCATTGATCTGTATCGTGCGCTGGAAATGTTCGGCCTGCGGGTAGAGGTGTTCTCGCGGGATCTCGCTCAGCTGGTTGTTGCGCAGGTCCACGCGCAGCAGGTCGGCCTGGCTCAGCAGGCCCCGGGGCCACTGGGTGATGCCGGTATTGCTCAGATCGAGGAATTTGAGGCGCTGCAGGGCAGTGAAATCCGGCGTTTTGTGCAGGGGGTTGCCGGCCAGGTCAAGGCTTTGCAGTTGATCCAGCCCGGCGAGTTTTCCAGCACTGGCGTCGGTCAGGCGAATGCGGTTGCCGCGCAAGCGCAGATGAGTCAGCTGGCGCAGGTCGCCGACAATATCGGGCAGTTCGGTCATGCCGGTATCGCTGATGCGCAGTTCGTGGATGTGCGTGAAGTTTTTCAGGAAGACCTGGGTGTCGGCATTCCAGACGATTTTGCCGAGGGCCAGTTCCTCCACGTGGCTGAAATCGGCGGTCAGCGCCGGCAGGCTGCGCGGGGCGATGGCCGACAGCGACAGTTCGCTGCCGGTTTCGCGGCGCCAGCAACGTCGGATGTCCATGGCGAACCGCGCGCCACTGGCATCGGACGGCGTATCGGTGGCGCGCACCCAGGTCTTGAGGCTGCGATCCAGGTTGGCGTAGTCGGCTTCCAATTGCGTCAACCGGACCCGCACATCGGCCCCCAGGAACTGGATATACACACTGACATCGGCATCGGAAAACGAAGGGTACAAGCGCCGCACCCGCGCCTCATTGCTGCGCAGTGTGTTCACCAGTTGCTTGAAACCGCGCCCTCCCCCGAGCAGGCGCATCGTGGGGTCAATGACCGGTCGGCGTAACGGGTGATCGAGCAACACCGTACGCAAGGGTTCGCGTGGCAAGGGGTTGCGCAGGATGGCCGACTTGAGCTGCGTCACGCTGGTGAAATTCATCGCCTGTTGTTCGGCCGGCGTGAGCACTTGCCACAGCGCCGTGTAAAAGTCCTCGCCCTGAAACTGCCCATCGGCGTCCTGCACCAGGATTCGCCGCGCCGTGGCCTCGGGATGGCCGATGGCATCCAGCACCTGGCCCTCGGCAAAATGCTCGCGCAGTTCCAGGCGTGTACCGCGTGCCCAGCCCGGCAACAGTTCCAAGGTGCGCAGCGCAAGACGCTGGGTGTCGATATTGCTCATCGAGTCGAGGAACAGGCCCTCATAGGCGCGGGATACACGGACCTCCTGCTCGCTCCAGCGCAGCCGCTCATGGATCGGGCCGGGCAGGCGCCGGCTGCTGCGAAAGACTTGCAGGTCCTCGGCGCTCATCCCATCGAGCAACAGCCTGGCCACCGGCGCGGGCAATTGCGGGTAGGTGTTGAGCACACGCTGCACGTCGACATCTGCGGAGCAGTTCTGCGCCTTATAGCGCTCTTCCAGCAGCGAGCCTTTGAGCTGTTCGGCGGCGTCGGCCAGGTACAGGCGCAACTGGGCGGCGCGCTCACCGAGCGTCTGCGCGGCCATGCCGGGTATGTCCTTGAGCGCCGGGTCGCTGCCTTGCAGGGTGTACAGCACCTGTTCGAGTAATTCGCCCCGCGCTTGTTGCACCGCATCCAGTGCGACGACCCGGCGAACCTGGGACGCGGGCGCAGGGTCGTTCCATAGCTCACGCCCGTCACTGCCGAGCACACGCAGCGAGGGCTCGTTGGAGAGCATGCCACGGCGTTTCATCAGCTCCAGTTGCAGCGTCGCATCGGCCTTGGCGTAGGTCGCAGGATTGCGACTGCGCAATTGCTCGATACTGTTCTCCAGCTCGCGATGCAAGGCAAAGCGCTTGAGACTGTCGGCCAGCAGCCGCGGCGTGGCGTGCTGGTCGAACAACGCTTCACGCAGCGCCTCGGTCTCGACCCCGCTGGCCAGGCGCGCCTGTTGCAAGCGCTCGGCGCTGAGGTCGGCGGCCGGTTTGCCCAGTCGCCGCAGCAAGGTCGCCTCGCCCCAGGTCAGCGGGTCTTCGCCTTCGTGGGTCCAGGCACCTTCGCCGTTGTGCTCCAGCAGCGGACGATAGGCGTCCGTGCGGTCTGGGTGCTGCACACGGTACTGGCCGGTGCTGGTTTCCTGCTCGACCTGGTAGTGCTTGCCTTCAAGGACCAGCACCGGTTTTCCCTCGTGGCGGTACAGGCCCAGGCCGTCGGGTTTGGCATCCGTGGCCAGCTGGATATTGGCTTTGTAGCGTGACAAGTCCGGGTTCCACAGCTTTTGCTTGCCGTCGGCCAGGATCACCGGCTTGAGCGCCTCGACCACACCGGACACTTGCACGTGGGGCAGCACGGTGGCGCCGGTACCGAGCATGGCCACGTTCAGCGCGATGCTGGAAAAATGCGCCCACATTTCACGGGTCTCGCCTTGTGCGTAGGCATCGATGCCCTCGTACACTTCCTCGCACATCTGCGCGGCGCCCACCACCAGCATGAGTGGGCCCAGGCCCGGCACCACGAAGGCGGCCAGGTTGAACACGCTGAGCACGGCATCCTTGAAACCTTCCAACCGGGCCGCACGGGCCTTGGCGTCCTCGTCATCGGTGGGCACCGCCACGGCGCGGGCGTCGGCGAGGATTTTGTCGACATGGGCCTGGTGGCGGTGCTGCCACAGGTCGCCTTTGATGGTCGATTCGTCCATCGCCAGCTCCGCGGGTTGGACCGACCGCGAAGGCCGGCACAGCGCGTTGATTTTGTCGAAGAACGCACCTTGCTCGGACACCGGCACGAACCGGCTGAAGAAGCGCCGGTACTCGAGGCTCTTCAAGCGCTCGCCCAAGTCGGCCAGAAACTCGTACAGGTTGGCGTATTCCTTCAGCGGCTGCTGTGGGTCATCGGGCAGGTACACCACCAGGCGCTCGACCCGCGCCGCGCGCTTGCGCCTTGGCCCGATCAACAACGGCCCGACCAGCTCCACGCCCAGTAACTGCAGGTTGGCGAACGTCACCGGGCGGCCATCCAGCGTCGGAGCGGCCTTGGCGGCGAGCACATGCTTGAGCATCCGGTAGGCATCACTGCTGATCCCGGCACCGACCAGGTAGCTGTTGGGCTTCTTGGCGAATTGCTGCCAGGCGATTTCAGTGCTGAGCGCCAGTTGCTGGCGCTGATGCTCCTGCAGTTGCTTGACCAGCGCCTGGCGTTTTTTCTCGTCCTTGGGTTGCAGGATATCCTTGATGTGTTGCTGGTACAGGCGACCCAGATCCAGGCTGCGACACAGTTTGGCGAACGCAGAAGGTGCAATGGGCTTGGCCTGGGAGTTGACCGCCGCGAAGTCCGGGATGACGTCGCCGTCGTAGCGGCCCCAGCCGGTGATGATTTCGCAATCGGCGCAACGCGCCGGGTGTTCTTCTTCGGGCAGGAAGTTGGCCAGGGCCACTTCCAGCAACGACACGCCCCGGTACTCCTCATCCAGCCGCGATGTGCGGGTGCGGTCAAAGCTGAAAAAACCATAGAAATCATCACGGGCGCCGGGCGCGAACTTGCGCGCCAGGTAGACGTTGCGCACGTCTATATCGAGCTTGAAGCGTTCCTTGATCGCGGCTTTAAGCAAGGGTTCGGCAAACGCTTGCACATCCTGGATCGTTGCAAGGGTGGCATCGACCTGATTGAAGATTGCGCGGTACCGGCTATGGCTGGCGGCCAGCGCTTGTTTTTGGGTGCCCGAGGCTTTGACGTACCACGCGGGCAATACCAGCGCGTGGTCGGCCAGTTCCTGCCGGCGCGGCGCCCGCGCCTGGCTGAACCAGCTCGGCACGCGGGCCTTGATAAAGTCGTAGTGGACACCCCGAAGGTCGGCATGGAACACACCTTCGGGGCGCGGTGCTGGGGTTTTGCGGTCTGACATGAGCGGTCGTCCGTCACTGATGGAAACCTCAGCCTACGCAACGACCGTGCTCCACAGTGCCTGCTTAGTTACCGCACAGCGGCACTGAACTGCCGCCTCAGGCGGTGGCCTCGAGAGCTGCGACTTCCTGGCGTGATAAGGCCAGCAGCCGTTGGTTGCGCGTGGTGTCGAGTTCGATCTGCAGCGCGGTCACCGCCGCACCGTAGGCTTCGTCCAGAACCTGATGCTCATCCTCCAGACGCGAACGACGCTGCTCGGACTCGCGCTCGAGGGTGTCGAACGACTCGGGGTATCTGGCCTTGAGGTAATCCACCCAGTAGCTGCGGCTGATCAGGTCTTCGTAAAACGGCTCGCCCTGTTCGGCCTGCTGTACGATTTCAATCGCCTGTTTCAGCACCTGCCCCCGAATGGGCTGGCCGGACAGCATGCCCTGCGGCTGCCCGGGCAAGTCCAGTGGGACCTTGAGGCCAAGGCGGTATTCAAGGCGCACTTCGGCCTTGTCCACATGCGGCCCCGCCACCCCATCCGCCAGTTTCTCCACTTCGCCCAGGCGAAACAGGCGCCGTGACAGGCGCAGCAATGCCGCGCCTCTGGCCGGCAGGTCATGCGGGTCGATCGCCTGTACCGCCTGGTACTCGAACACCTTCACTTCCAGCTCGCTGAAGGTCAGCATGCGTCCGTCCGCGCAGGTACCGTGCGTGCTCGACAGGCTGAACAGCAATTGACGCAATTCGGTATTGGCAGTGGCGGCCTCGATCACCGTCCATACGCGGCGGGTCAGGTCGTCGGAGTCCGCGCGATAGTCTGCGGATAACCGCAGCCGGGCCAGCAAATGGAAAAACGCCTGGTTGTCGGGCTCGCTTGCCAATTGCAGCCACTGCTTACTGCGCACCTGAGTTTCGGGCACAGACAAACTGAAGACCCAGGGCACCAACTCCGAAACACCGGAGTCATTCTGCGCAAGCACCTCGTAGCCTTGAGCAGATGACACATGAGTTCCCAAGGTCTCTTCATCGCTATCCGGTTCAATATCCGGCAAGGTCCTTGCGGGCTGCATCGGTCTCATTGCACGAGGACCGGACAGGGGGCTCCCGAGAGGCGAATCCTCAACGCTGTCAATGTGGTAGTCAGGCCGTGGAATCCCAATTGCCCAGCCCAAAGGCTCCGATGCCGGGCCGGTATCCAGAGGCGACACACTGGAAAAGCTGTTGCGAAAATCGTAGTTCAACTGCCAAAGAGACCGCTCCGCTCCCATTACCAGCTCAGTCACATGGGAGAAATCACCGCTGAGTACAGGCAGGTCCCGCAGTTCGTCAGTGGGTACGCCGGAGAGGTCCAGGCTCCTGGAAACCCCTGGCACGTCGTAGCGCTTCATCAAGCCTTCAATCCAACAAGCCATGAACATCCGCATCGTTTGTTGCCTGCCCAGCCTCACGGCCACCGACGTCCCGCTGTCATGCCATTGCTCCAGTTCACGCAACTGCGCTGCGTATTCATCGCTGAACGCCTCGACGGCTTCGAAGCGGGCCTGGGCGTCCGGCCAGCGATCGACAATCCTGTCGATCAAGACATACAGACGCGAGCTCGGGTGGTATGTGACCGGCGCAATGAACTGGCCCATTCGCTCGATCTGGCCCATGGCATGCCCGGCCACCATCTGCTCCAGGTCGACCTCGTGCTGGGGGTGGTTCTTGATGTACTCATACGCCGGTTTGAAGTTTTCTCGCGTCAATTTCGACCAGTCCAGCGACAGGCCCGCCCAAAGCTTTTCATGCCCCGGCTGGAGCAGACGCGCAGGTAATTGCCGCACGGTCGCGTATTGCAAGTTCAGGCGTTCGAGTTGAGGCAGGTCCAACGTGCTTTCTGGAAAGTGGCCCTGGTGGGTGTCGGAAATCGTCAGTTCGCGCAGCTGGGTCAACGGGCGAACGTCCAGATGATCGAACGAGGTGAGTACGCGATGCAGCTTGAGCGAATGCAGGTTGACCAGGCTCGCCAATTCGGCGGCCGCTTGGGGTTCGAACTCTACGAGGCCGTCGAGGGTCAGCGCCCTCAGCTCGGGCAAGCGATGCAGGCCCGAGGGTAGATTGGGAACATTTACCGTGGGCACATCCAATCTGAGTTCGCGTACATTGGGAAACCGCTCCAGCATCTGGTTGATAGTGTGATCCGTTAAGTCATCCCCGCTAATTCGCAACTTACGCACATAGGAAAAATCGGCATCCAATAACGCCGGCAGCTGGTATTGGGCCCAGATATCCAGTTGTGTATAGCGCGGGTCTTCGGCGGCCAGCGGCGCGTTGCGCCAACTGTCCTTGATGCTCAGTGCTGCGCGCTGCTTGCTTCTGCGGTTACCACCACGTGCGGCAACCCACTGGTCGAGCCTGGCTTCCAGGCGTTGCCATTCGATCAGGCGATCATCAAGCAGGCTGAGAATCTGCGAGTTGCTCTTACCAGTGCGCAGTTGTTCGAGGATAAACCCGTTGGCCTGCTGCTCCGTCAGTTGCGGGTAAACGTCCCGCACTCGTCTGACCAGTGCCGGCGCTTGCCCTTCCCCACGACCACTGGCCGGGTAGCCCACGCGCATCCGGCCGATACGCTGCGGCGGTCGCAGGCGCGGCAGGCGCCTGTCGAGGACCTGCACCGCGTCGGCCGGGTGGGCGAGCGCATACTCGGTGATCGCCTGGCGCAACTCGGCACTGCGGGCCACATCGGCAATACCCAGGGCCTGGCGGGCTGCGTCGGGCAAGGCATGCATCAGCGACGGGTAAAAGTTGTCGTTGTCCCTCGGTACGCTGTTGAGGGTTTCGCCACGCTCGTTGAAGGCCTGGTAGGACGGGCCTTTCTTGACCAGGTATTTGCGCTGCGTGGCACGGATGTCGCCAACGCCTGCAATCAACTGCCCGTCGATGCCGCCGTCGCGGATTTCCAGGCGCAGGTCGTCCGGCCAGCCCGGCAATTGGCCCAGGGCATGCAGGGCCAGGCGTTTGCTGTCGGTAGCGGCCAGGTTGTCCATATGCAGACCGGCCAGTGCTCGGCTGACGCGCCCCTGGCGTGCATGCCAACGTGATTGTTCCAACAGTGACAGAGGCGCGCGCGCAGTGCGCAGGCGGGTCAACTCTTCAGCAGAGGCGTGGTCCAGCACACTTTGCGCCGCCGGTTCACTTAAACCTGGGGTCAGGCGCTGCAGTTTCTGTACATCGGGGTCCTTGGCCGCTCGGCCTTGGTAGAGGCTTTCGAACAACGCCGGCTGGCGGGTACGGGCAAAGTCGGCCAACTGCTTGCGAAACTCCTCGGGCTGGGCGGCTTCGACACGGGCCGCTTCACCGCCCAGCAAACGGGTGATTTCCGCTCCATCGAGGGACGCGAGGAGACGCACCGGCAGCTGGCCGCCGAGCACGTCGGCGCGGCTGATTTTGATCGGCGCCTTGGCCGTGCTCCCCGAAGGTAAATGCTGGCTGCCGTATTGAATCGAAGGGCCGCTCAGCTCGGCGTTCTCGAACACTTGCAGCACTCGCCCCACGGGCCAGCGCGGTAATTCGCAGACCAGTGCCGGGGCGTACAGGTAACGTTCATCGATCGGCTGCTTGCCCTCCAACTGCGCCAAGACCTGCTGCACGCCTCGTTCGGCCTCGAACAGGCGCAGGGTATCGGCCAACTCAGGCGGCGGCGCGGCGTTGTCCAGATGCATCTTGCGCAGGCTGCTGTCGCTGACCCCGCTGATATCGGCGGCCCTGAGCAACACGTCGTCACTGTAGCCTTCGACAACCGGCCCCATACGCCGCAGTAACGTCAGGCGGTCCCACGCCAGCGGCTGCTCATGCACCTGGCGCCAGGCACCGGCGCCGTTATGCACCAGTGGCGGTTGATAGGCCAGTGCATCACTGGGGTGTTGGATGCGCCAGCGCTGCGTCGACTCATCAAAGGCGTGCTCGACTACCTTGTCGCCCAGGCGCAGATAATGTTTGCCGGCGACTGCATACTGCCCCAGCGGGTTGGCCTGGCCCTCAAGCTTGAGGTCCTGGTGATACGCCGACAGGTCCGCCCGCCACAGCTTCTGCTTGCCGTCGGCCAGGATCACCGGCCTGAGCGCATCCACCACGCCGGACATTTGCACTTGGGGCAGTACCGTAGCGCCGGTGGCAAGCATGGCCACGTTCAGCGCAATACTGGAAAAGTGCGCCCACATTTCGCGGATTTCGCTTTGTTCGTAGGCTTCGATGCCTTCATACACTTCTTCGCACATCTGCACCGCGCCCACCGCCAGCATGATCGGCCCCAGGCCCGGCACCACAAAGGAGGCCAGGTTGAACACGCTGACCACGGCGTCCTTGAATCCCTCCATTCGCGCTACCCGGGCCTTGGCGTCTTCGTCATCGGTGGGCACTGCCACGGCGCGGGCATCGGCCAGTATCTTGTCGACACTGGCCTGGTAGCTGTGCTGCCACAGATCGCCCTTGATGGTCGCTTCGCCCATCCGCCAGTCAGGCGGTTGAGGCAGCCGCGACGCCTGATATAAGGCGTTGAGCTGCCGAAAGAACTCACCTTGTTGAGATACCGGCACGAACCGGCTGAAATAGCGCCGGTACTCCGTATCTTTCAGGCGGCCACCCAGGTCGGCCAGGAACTCGTACAGGTTGGCGTACTCCTTCAGCGGCTGCTGCGGGTCATCGGGCAGATACACCGCCAGGCGCTCAACGCGTGCCGCACGGATGCGCGAGGGGCCGATCAGCAGCGGGCCGACCAGTTCCACCCCGAGCAACTGCAGGTTGGCGAAAGTGACGGGGCGACTGTCCAGCGTCGGGGCGGCATTGGCGGCCAGGACCTGCTTGAGCATCTGGTAAACAGCGCTGCTGATCCCTGCGCCGACCAGGTCGCTGTCGGGCTTCTTGGCAAATTGCTGCCAGGCGATTTCAGTGCTGAGCGCCAATTGCTGGCGCTGGTGCTCCTGCAACTGACCGGCGAGCGCCTGGCGTTCAATCACCCCCCTGGGTTGCAGGATGGCCTTGATATGTTGTTGATACTGGCGGCCCAGATCCAGGCTGCGGCACAGTTTGGCGAACGCGGCGGGCGCAATGGGTTTGGCCAGGGAATTGACCGCCGCAAAATCGGCAATGACCTCACCGTCGTAGTCACTCCAACCGGTGATGATTTCGCAATCTGCGCAGCGCGCCGGGTGTTCTTCTTCAGGCAGGAAGTTGGCCAGGGCCACCTCCAACAATGAGACGCCCCGGTACTCCTCATCCAGCGGCGATGTGCGAGTGCGGTCAAAGCTGAAAAAACCATAGAAGTCATCACGGGCGCCGGGCGCGAATTTGCGCGCCAGGTAGACGTTGCGCACGTCTATATCGAGCTTGAAACGCTCCTTGATCGCGGCCTTGAGCAGCGGTTCGGCGAATGCCTGGACATCCTGGATCGTCGCAAGCGTAGCGTCGACCTGATTGAAGACCGTGCGGTATTTGGCATGGCTGGCGGCCAAGGCGTTTTTTTGTGCTGCAGTGGCCTTGATGTACCAGGCGGGGATGACCAGGGCATGCTCGGCCAGTGCTTGCTGGCGGGGCAGGCGAGCCTGGGAAAACCAGGGCGGGATGGCGCGCGTGAGGAAAGCGCCGTGAATGCCGGATGAAACGGCAGGGCGGGTGACGTCGGGCATGGTGTCGCTCCAGTAGATGGGAGCGCTAGCACATCACGTCAATAGCGGCGGGCGGGCGTAGATAGTTGTCGCCATGCAGCGCCCCCGCCGGGGCGCTGCACTGAGGGTCAGAAGTTTTCGCGCGGGTTGAACGCGGCTTTCTGCGCCAGCTCTTGCCACAGCGCCTTGACCTCATCGTCAGCCGCCTTCGGCATCACCGCCTTGAGCTGCACGAACAGGTAACCCCGCTGCCCGGCCTTGTTCAGCAAACCGTGGCCCTTGGCGCGCATGCGCTGGCCATTCTGGCTGCCGGCCGGCACCTTGAGGTTGATCTTGCCGGTGAGGGTCGGCACCGCCACCTCGGCACCCAGCGCCAATTCCCAGGGCGCCAGCGGCAGGTTGATCACCAGGTTTTCGCCGTCCACTTCAAACTTCGCGTGCGGTGCAAACTTGATGATCAGGTACAGGTCGCCATTGGCCCCGCCGCCAATACCCGGTGCGCCCTGCGCCTTGAGGCGGATGCGCTCGCCGTCGGCCACGCCGGCGGGAATCTTCACATTCAGGCTCTTGGTGGTGTTGCTGACGTGACGGCCCGAGGCGTCGTATTGCGGCACCTGGAAGTTGATCTGCTTGGACTCGGCAGACAGCGTCTCCTCGAGGGACACCGTCAGTTGCATCTCCACGTCCTGGCCTTTACGCCCGGCAGGTCGGCGCTGGCCACCGCCGAAAGCGTCGCCACGCGAGCCGAAGATCGAGCTGAAGAAGTCCGAAAAATCGCCCGCATCCTGGCCGCCGCCGAAACCGCCACGGCTCTGCCAGCCCGGCGGCCCCTGAAACGGCTGGCCATGCTGGCCGTACTTGCGCAGTTCATCGTACTCGGCACGTTTGTCGGCGCTTTTGAGCGCCTCGTAGGCTTCGGACGCGTCCTTGAATTTCTCCTCGGCGTCTTTTTCCTTGCTCACATCAGGGTGATATTTGCGCGCGAGCTTGCGATAAGCGGCCTTGATTGCCTTGTCGTCCGCGCTCGGCTCAACGCCCAATATCTTGTAGTAGTCTTTGAAATCCATCGGCGGTTCACCATCCTAAATCGGGATCGCACAGCCCGGGGCACAATGTGCGCTGCTTTGCACCTGTTGAGTCTTGTGGCCTGGGAGTGCGTCAAAGTGTTATCGGCGCTTGCCGTATGCAGCAGATGTGGGGGCAAATTGCGCACTTTCAAGCATGATTTAGCAGAGAGTTGGCCTACGCATCCGCCTTCGACTGGCATACACTGCGCGGCCGTTTTTTCGACCGGAACCCGATAGACATGAACAGCCCATCCCCAGCCCGTGCCTGCGGCATCGACTTCGGCACGTCCAACTCCACCGTCGGCTGGATCCGCCCCGGCATGGAAACGCTCATCGCGCTGGAAGACGACAAGATTACCCTGCCGTCGGTGGTGTTCTTCAACATCGAGGAACGTCGTCCGGTCTACGGCCGCCTGGCCCTGCACGAATACCTCGAAGGCTACGAAGGCCGTTTGATGCGCTCGCTCAAGAGCCTGCTGGGGTCCAAGCTGATCAAGCACGACACCAGCGTGCTGGGCACTGCGATGCCGTTCAAGGACTTGCTGGGCCTGTTTATCGGCCAGCTCAAGAATCGCGCCGAAGCCACCGCCGGCCGCGAGTTCGAGGAAGTTGTGCTGGGCCGCCCGGTGTTCTTCGTCGATGACGACCCGCTGGCCGACAAAGAAGCCGAAGACACTCTGGTGGAGGTGGCGCGCAAGCTGGGCTTCAAGGAAGTCTCGTTCCAGTACGAACCGATTGCGGCGGCATTCGACTACGAGTCCACCATCGAAAAAGAAGAGTTGGTGCTGATCGTCGACATCGGCGGCGGTACTTCAGACTTTTCCCTGGTGCGCCTGAGCCCGGAACGCCGCACCGTCGATAATCGCCACGCCGACATCCTCGCCACCGGCGGCGTGCATATCGGCGGCACCGACTTCGACAAGCAACTGTCGCTGGCCGGCATGATGCCGTTGTTCGGCTATGGCAGCCGCATGAAAAGCGGCGCCTATATGCCCACCAGCCATCACATGAACCTGGCGACCTGGCACACCATCAACTCGGTGTACTCGCAAAAATCCCAGCTGGCGCTGGGCAGCATGCGCTACGACATCGAAGACACCGGCGGCATCGACCGGCTGTTCAAGCTGATCGAACAGCGCGCCGGCCACTGGTTGGCGATGGAAGTAGAAGAGACCAAGATCCAGCTGACCCACGAAGAGAGCCGCCATGTGCCACTGGACCGCATCGAAAAAGGCCTGAGCGTCGACCTCAGCCGTGCCTTGTTCGAGTCGTCCATCGACAGCCTGCTGGAGCGGGTGCGCGGTAGCGTCACGCAGTTGCTCAACGACGCCTGCGTAGGCGTCGAGCAGGTGGACACGGTGTTCTTTACCGGCGGTTCCAGCGGTATTCCGGCACTGCGCCACAGCATCTCGGCGATGCTGCCGAAGGCGCGGCATGTGGAAGGGAATATCTTCGGCAGTATCGGCAGTGGCCTGGCAATTGAAGCCAGCAAGCGGTACGGCTACTGAGTTTCAATTGGAAGACCGTGGCGCCCTCATCGGGAGCAAGCCCCCTCCCACACTTGAATGTGTACACTCGTCAAAGTGTGGGAGGGGGCTTGCTCCCGATGGGGACGGCCCAGACAGCACAAGTCTTAGACCATCCCCCCGAGCTTCAGCTCACTCTTGAGATACGCATAGTAAATCGGCCCCGCTACAACGCCCGGCAAGCCGAACGCCGCCTCGAATACCAACATCGCCAACAGCAGCTCCCATGATTTGGCGCTGATCTGCCCGCCCACAATGCGCGCGTTGAGAAAGTACTCGACCTTGTGGATCACGATCAGATACCCCAACGCCGCGACCGCCACCCAAATCGACAGCGACAACGCCACGATCGTGATCAGGGTGTTGGACAGCAGGTTGCCGATCACCGGCAGCAGGCCCAGCAGGAAGGTCAGTACGATCAGGGTCTTGGTCAACGGCAGGTGGATGCCGCACAAAGGCAGCACCACGGCCAGGAACACGGCGGTGAAGGCGGTGTTGAGCGCGGCGATCTTGATCTGGGCGAAGACAATGTTGCGAAACGCCTGGACCAGCAGGTGCAGACGGTCGAACAGCGCGGCGGCCAGGGGTTTGCGTTTGGTCAGGTCGGGCACGCGCTGCAAGGCGATAATCGCACCGAGCACCATACCGATCAGTAGGGTGACGAACATGTGGGCGGCATCTTTGCCCACCAGTTGCAGTTCGCTCAGGTGTTTGCTCAGCCAATCGCCGATGGCCACGCGGAACTCGGCGGCGCTGGCGGGCAAGTAGGCATCGAGGAACGGCGGCAACTGGCCGCGTGCGCGGTCGACCACGCCCATGAATTTGTCGAGGGAAGCCCCGGGGTTTTCCGCTTCGTGGAGCAGGAAGCTGATGGCACCGGCAAAGATCAGCGTCAGAACGCTGACGATCAATGTGCCGAGCAAGGCCACCGCGAGCCAACGCGCACGTCGCCCTTCGATCAGCCGTTGCAATTGCGGGGTGAGCATATTGACCAGCTCATACACCAGCAAACCCGCCAGCAGGCTAGGCAATAGTTTCAATGGCAGGACCAGCAGCAACCCGCCGAAAATGATGATGCAACTGACCAGCAACAATACGTGACGCTGAGAAAACGTTGGCATACAGCCTCAAAACGAACGACGTTAAAGGATGTTGCCGCCGGAACGAAGTCGCTCGTCCCGGCAGCAGAGGGCTGTGTGCGAGTGTCGCAGCCTTCTATGGCTTGGGGCTATTACTTCTTCAGGCAAGTGCTCATAAAAGTCTTGCGCGCATCGCCGGTCAAGGCCTGGGTTTTCGCCGTGGCGTTGCAGTCTTTCATCTTTTGCTGCTGAGGGGTCAGGGTTTTCGCAGCCGGAGCCGGGGCGGCCTTGAGGCATGTGCTCATGAAGGCTTTGCGCTCATCGCCCTTGAGCGCCTTGGTGGTGGCATCGGCGTTACAGGTGGTCATTTTGTTTTGCTGAGCGGTCTCGGCAAAGCTCTGGGAACACAGCAACAAACCGATCATCAACAGCGGAACACGCAACATCTTCATGGAGTTTTCTCCCTGTTACCGTGCCGAAGGGGCACGGCCTACGAGCAGTGTAGCCAAAACCTGTTACATCTTCAGCGTCCGCGAATATTTGACCGACGGTACTGCTCCGGCGTGCAACCGGCGTGGCGCTGGAACATGGCGATGAAGGCCGACGCGGTGCTGTAGCCGAGGTCAAAAGCGACGTGTTGCACACTGCGTTCGCTGTCCAGCGCCTCGATGGCGGCCAGGTAGCGCAGACGCTGGCGCCACTCACCGAAGCTCATGCCCAACTCCCGCACAAATTGCCGCGCCAGGGTGCGCTCACTGACGTGCACATGCTCGGCCCATTGTGCCAACGGCCGATTATCGCCGGGCTCGGCTTGCATGCCTTCCAACACACTCAACAGCCCGGGATGGCGTGCGTAAGGCAGAAAGCAATCGTGGATCGGTGCTTGCTTGAGCTGGTCCACCAGCACCTGGGCCAGGCGAATATCAGCGTCGGCCTGCGGGATATTGACGCCGCGCTGGGCGAAATCGCGCAGGATGGCCTTGAGAATGTCACTGATGGCCAGGGTGCACGGCTGCGCGGGTAGCTGCTCACAAAGCTCCGGGGCCAGGCCCACCGAATGGTAGACGATCGCCTCGGCATTGTAGGAACTGTGCTCGGTATGCGGCGGCACCCACACCGCATACTGCGGGGGCGACATGAAGCGGCTGCCCGCCACCTCCATGCGCATGACGCCGCTGGCGGAATAATCCAGCGATCCCCAGAAGTGCTCGTGTGGGGTGCACTCGGTATCGGGGGCGAAATCGGAGTAACGGAAGTACACGGGGCTTGGCAGCTGGCGGAAATCCGCGAGGCGTACGGTATGTCTGGCCATGTTGTCTGGATACAAGGGTCGGTTGTCTGGTTTGCAGTATAAGCCGCTATCCAGACAGCGGATAATCGCGCCTCGTCAATACACCAGGTTTCTCTCGATGCAATACGCGTATCCCCTGCTGGCCATTTTTATCTGGGCCGGCAACACCGTGGTCAACAAACTGGCCGTGGGCTCGATTTTCCCGTCGGAGATCGGCTTTTATCGCTGGCTGCTGGCGGCACTGTTGTTCACCCCGTTCATGCTCAAGCCGGTGATTGCCCATTGGTCGAACATCCGCCCGAACCTGGGCAAGGTCTTTATCCTCGGCGTGCTCGGCATGGCCGTGTACCAGAGCCTGGCGTACTACGCAGCGTCCCTGACGAGCGCGACCAACATGGGCATCATCTTGTCGTTGATGCCGTTGATGGCACTGACCGCCGCGATCATCAGCCTCGGCCAGCGTCTCACATTCGGCGCCCTTACCGGTGCGGTGCTGTCATTTGCCGGCGTGGTCGTGGTGGTATCGGCCGGCAGCCTGGGCGCGCTGCTGCAACATGGGGTCAACCTGGGCGACGGCATGATGCTGGTGGCCACGCTCGCCTACGCGGTCTACAGCACCCTGTTGAAAAAATGGCAATTGCGCCTGCCACCGCTGGTGTTGCTGTATCTGCAAGTGCTGGTGGCCGTGGTAGTGCTGTTTCCGCTGTTCCTGTTCTCGGCCAAGGCCGGCTTGGGCTGGGCGAATATTCCACTGGTGCTGTACGCCTGCTTGCTGGCTTCGATGCTCGCGCCGTTGGCCTGGATGCACTCGGTGAAGACCCTGGGCCCCAGCCGCACCACGCTGTTTTTCAACCTGCTGCCGTTGATCACGGCGCTGATCGCAGCGTTGGTATTGAAGGAAGAGTTGGCGCTGTATCACTTGGTGGGCGGTTTGCTGACGTTGGGTGGGGTGATTCTGTCGGAGCGCTGGACCACACCGGTCAGGGCGGCCTGAACTCATCACGCTTTAAACCCCGGCATCCTTCAAGCGCCGCGCATGCTCGACAAACAAGCGGATAGGCTCAGCACCCTTGCCCACCAGGCCCATGGATTGGTTGACGATATCGAAGTGATCCAAGGCATAGTCGTCACCGATCACCACCCCCAGGTGCGAGCTGTAGCGCCCGACCATGCCGTCGCACTGGCCCTTTTCCCGCACAAAGCTGCGGGCGAACAAGCGGCAGCTTCGATGGCTCCCGTCGAACAGGTTGCGTCCCCGGTCGGTGATGCCCGGCTGCAAGGTGCCCGACCACGAGTAATAGCGCACACCGTTGACCTCCTCCGGGCCCTGGCCGCCCCATGCCTGGGGTAGCCCCTGTGGGTACTGACGGTTGAACAGCGTTACGCCCTCGCTAGTCAGTGACTGATGCGAGGCGCGCAGATCCGCCTTGAAGCGCGGCCCGCGATAGCCGGTCTCCAGCGCGCCCATGCCCCAGGCGACCAGATGAAACAGCGCGCTGATGATGCGACCTTTTACACCCTCGGGCGGGTAATGGAGATGGAAATGGTCGGCCAGTTCCGAGCCGTGGTTGGGGCCGGCCACCGAGGTCACCGATGCCACCCATTCCGGGTGCTTGGCCGCTGCATAGCGAGCAGTGAGCGCGCCCTGGCTGTGGCCGATCAGGTTGACCTTGTCGGCGCCGGTCTCACGGCGAATGCGCTCGATGTGCACCAGCAATTGCTCGCCGCGCACCTCGCTGGAATCGAGCGGCGCGACTTGCACAGGAAAGACCTGCGCCCCGCCCGCCTGCAGCGCCGGGACTATGCCGTACCAGTATGGAAACCCGCCCAGGCGCACAAAGCCCAGCATGCCGGGGACCAATACCAGGGGGTAACGCGTGGCGAGGGAGTCGGGCATGGAGCGCATATCCTGATCGTGTCGGCAATAACACCATCCTAGTCCAATCGATATGACCGCCCCGTGACTGTCAGGGGGTTCAGAAATGCCCGGCCAGGTCATGCAGTTGGCGCTCGGCTTCGTCACAGGCGCGCAGGAATACACGCTTGTCCGACTCTTCGCCCTCGGCGGCAATCACCCGCACATCATCGATACCGATATAACCCAGCACCGTGCGCAGGTGCGGGTCGGCATGGTTCATCCATTCGTATTCACCGCCCGGTCCAAACCCATTGCCGCCGCGGCTGGTGATGATCAATGCGCGCTTGCCCTTGAGCAACGGCTGGTACTGGGCGATGCCCTGGCTGTCTTGCGTGATGTCGAAGGTCAGGCCCAGACGCACGATTTGATCGATCCAGGCCTTGAGCCCGCTGGGTACGCCGAAGTTGTACAGCGGCATGGAAATTACCAGCAGCTCGTGTTCGATCAGTTCACCGACCAGTTCGTCGCTCAATTGCAAATCAGCCTTCATCACTTTCGGCAACGCTTGCCGCTCAGGGTAGAAATTCGCCGCGACGAAGGCTTCGGTGACGTGGGGAATAAAGGCCCGTCCGACTTCGCGACGGGTCAGGCGAGCGTCGGGGTTGGCGGCTTGCCAAGCGGTGAGGAACGACTCGGCCAGGCGCCGGGAATGGGAGCGCTCACCGCGTGGACTGGCGTGTATAACAAGCATTTTTTTCATCTATGCAAACCTTCAGAGGGTACACTCAGGCAACCTGGATGGCGCCTTTATGCTCGCCAATCTAAAATCGAGCGTGCCCACCGACAAATGAGCAATAGTTAATCCGGATGAATACATTTCACCCATGGAGCCCAAATGTTCGCTGCCCTGCCCCTGACCGCCCTGCGTACGTTTGAATCCGCATCGCGCCTGTTGAGCTTCAAGGCGGCCGCCGAGGAACTGGCGGTAACGCCTACGGCGGTGTCCCATCAGATTCGCTCACTGGAAACCTGGCTGGGCCTTGCGCTGTTCGAACGCTTGCCGCGCCAGGTGCGCCTGACCGAAGGCGGCGAGCGGCTGTTTCACAGCCTGCACGGCGCCTTGCTGGATGTGGCGCAAAGCCTGGACAGCTTGCGCCCGCAACGCAGCGCCGGGCAGCTCACGGTGTCGACGACACCGGCCTTTGCCGCGCTATGGCTGGTGCCTCGCCTGGGCCGCTTCTATGCCGCTCATCCGGATATCAACCTGCGCCTGGACACCCAATGCGAAGTCGTCGACCTGCAGCAGGATGCCAGCATCGATCTGGTGATTCGCTACAGCCTCGGCGACTACCCGCAGCTGTATGGCCAGTGCCTGTTCGATGAACACTTTGCGGTGTATGGCTCCCCTGAGCAGGTGGCGCGGGCCGGCAGCCAGGTGCCGACGTTGATCAGCGTGCGCTGGCATAACTCCAAGCTCTACGCCCTGGGTTGGCAAGCCTGGTGCGACAAAGCCGGGGAGCAATGGCTGGCGCATGCTTCGCCATTGCGCGAATACGACGAAGAACACTATGCGCTACAGGCAGCGATTGCCGGCCAGGGCTTGGTACTGGCAAGCAATATCCTCGTGTCGGAAAGTATCGCCAGCGGCTTGCTGGTGCCTTATCGCCCCGACGTCAGCGTCGACGGCGCCGGTTACAGCGCGCTTTGCGTACCGGGGCGCGAGCGGCATCCCCCCGTGCGAGCGTTTTTCCAATGGATGCAAGAAGAAGTGAAGTCGGCGCAAATCCGATAAAACTTTTGCCCTTGCCTGGGACTCACAACTGGACGCGATCACGCCGGCAGAGCGTGGCGCAACACCGGATTAGTACCAGGAGATCGAGATGACCCAAGCAAACTTGACCGACGTCGCCACCTTGCGCAGCCGCGCCCGCCAGAACGTCGAAAACGGTGCCGTCACCGAAGGCTACGATGCCGACCGCGAAGAAATCATCCGCTTGCTCAACGCCTCGTTGGCCACTGAATTGGTCTGCGTACTGCGCTACAAGCGTCACTACTTCATGGCCAGCGGTATCAAAGCCTCCGTTGCCGCCGATGAATTCCTTGAACACGCGACCCAGGAAGCCGAGCACGCCGACAAACTTGCCGAACGCATTGTGCAGTTGGGCGGTGAGCCGGAGTTCAACCCGGACCTGCTGACGAAAAACTCCCACGCCCAGTACGTGGCCGGCAACTCGCTGAAAGAGATGGTCTACGAAGACCTGGTGGCCGAGCGTATCGCGGTGGACAGCTACCGCGAAATCATCCAGTACATCGGCGATAAAGACCCGACCACCCGCCGCCTCTTCGAAGAAATCCTCGCCCAGGAAGAAGAGCATGCCGATGACATGGCCGACATTCTGGAAAGCCTGTAACCCGGCAACATGCATGGCCAATATGGGAGGGGGTTTGCCTTAATGCCAGTCAGTTAAGGCTTAACGCTGTCTCTGTGGGAGGGGGGCTTGCTCCCGATGAGGGTGAATCAGTCGATATCGCAATTGACTGACTCACCGTCATCGGGAGCAAGCCCCCTTCCCACATTTGGGAAGGATATTGGAGCCTTAACCTTTTACGGTTTTCGGCGCCTTGCCTTCCTTCATCTGCTGCAGCAACGGCGCGCACTGGTTGGGTTCATCACCGCTCGGTGCAACCAACGCCAGCAACCCCGCAGCGGGCCCCGCGATCACACCCAGCGCCACCATCCCCGCTCCACGCAAGGCCAGCGGAATGGCCTTTACCCCGGCGTTGGGCTTGATGAACGGCCCATTGACGTACAACGGTGAACGCAGGGAGAACAGGCGGAAGCCTTTCGATTCCGGCGTGATGGTCAGGTCCAACTGCTCCGTGGTCATATTCGCCGTGCCATCGATGTAGATGATGGCGTTCTCGGTATCGAACACAAACAGCCGCGTGGTCGCCAAGCCGGTCTTGATGCCGAAATCGGCCGCCGCGCAATTGATCTTCACTTCCTTGTCGCCGAACAAGCGACCCACCACGTAATTGCCCACGTTAAGCCCTGCGATCTCCATCAGGCCACGGCTGATGGCACCATCGTTGATCAACATCTTCAGGTCGCCATTGGAGGTGCCCAGCAGCGCTGCCACGGAGTTGCCGCGCCCGGCAATATCCGCGTCGCCGTTGAGTTCACCAAAGCTGGTTTTCATCGGTTCGAAGGTGGGGAACAACTGCTTGAGCTTGAAGTTGCGCGCGGTGAGTTTGGCGCGGCCTTCCATCGGTGTGGTGCGGCCGTTCAGGCGAATTTGCGCATCCAACTTGCCGCCCGCCACGCCGAAACGCAGGGGTTCGAGGCTGAGCTGGCCGTCATTGAGCACCAGATGCGTATAGAGGTCGGTGAAGGGCAGATCGGCACTGTGCACGATGCGTTTGCCGGTGAACTCCACGTCGGCATCCATATCGTGCCAGCGGTCGGTGCGGAACTCTTCCACCGGCAGGACCTTCGTTGCCGGCTGCTTGCTCGCGCCGCCACGGGCTTTCTGCTTGGCATTGGAGTCCGCGCCGATCAAGGGCGCGAGGTCGGCCATCAACAGTTGGTTGGAGAGCAAAGTGCCCGTGAGCTTTGGCCGTGGCTGGCTGGCTACATAGCCCAGGTCGCCGTGGATATCGCTGTTGCCGATCTTGCCGTTGAAGTTTTCGTAGCGAAAGGACGCGCCGCTGGCTTCATGCAGCTTGGCGATCAGATGGCCGTCGGTGGAATAGGCCGGGGAGTCCGGCAGGGTTACGCCGGTCAACGGGTACAGGTTGCCCAAACTGCTGCCGGAGAGTTTCAGGCGCAGGTCGAGGGCGCCGAGGTTCAGCGGATCGGTGAGGGTGCCGGCCAGCGCTATACGGGTGTCGGCCACCTGCACCTGAGCCTGCAACGGGAATGGCTTGGCGGCGTCCTGCAACGCCAGCAGGCCACCGATCTTGCCGGTGCCGTCGAGTTTCTGGCCGTGATACTGGCCTTTGACCTTGAGCCCGAACGCATAGTCCTGGGGCGCCGAGCCTTTTTCCAGGGCCTTCTTGGCATCGGCATCGCCGACGATCTCACCGAAAGGAATGGGTCTACCAAGCGGATCGATGATGACGTCCAGCTGGGTCTTGAGGGTTTGGTCGTCAAGGGTCACATGGCCTTTGTCGAAGCCGATGGCACCAATGTCCACCACCCAGCTCGAAGGTTCGGCATTCGGATCCTTGGGGTCGAACTTGAACGTCCAGTTGGCGCGGCCATCGGCCAGGCGTTGCAAGTCGGCACTCGGCTCAGTGAGGTCGATACGCGGGATCAGCACGCGCTGCACCAGCAACGCCAGCGGCGAAATACGCAACTCGACTTTCTTGAGCGTGACCATTTGCGGCTTTTTCGACCAGTCGGGGTTGCCCAGGGTCAGGTCTTCGGCGATCACATGAGGCCACGGTACCCAGGCGCGCCAACCGCCTTCATCGGGCTCACGCTGCCACACCACCGCGAGGTTGCCGTTGATGGCGAACGGGCGATGCAGTTCTTCGGAGACTTTGGCATTGAGGGGCGGCTTGATGCGGTTCCAGTCAAAGAATGCCAGGACCATTACCACCACGGCGATTAACAGAACGAAGCTGGCGCAGCTCCAAACCACAATTTTACGAGTGCGCGTCATTGCACAGGACTCCTGAATACGACTGGCAAGGCGGCTCCTTTGGAGCCGCTTATAAAGCTGTGACTGGCAAACCGCCTGGGGGTTTAACCGGCCTGCGGTTTTAGCCGCAAAAAGCTATTTTTCTGACCGAACAGGCAATTTCCATCATCAACGGCGCACCATTGTTACCCGTGTTCGTGTCGAAAATACCCACCACGGTGCAAAAGCGCGGGCTTGAGAGGCCCGCGCTAGAGCCTCTGCACGGAACAATCAATTCCGTTGATTATTACCATTGTGTTTATGAACTTTTATATCGACTTATCAAGAGTAGCATTAGCCCTGTACCCAATTTATCGCCCTCCCAAGGAGCAACTATCATGAAACGCCAAATACTCGCTACCGTACTGCTGTCCGTCCTGGCTTCCAGTGCTTTTGCCTTGCCAGCCGCCGAACAAGCGACTCCACAGAATAAAGCCCAAGCCGTGCAATCCAGCCAAACCCTGGCCCGCAGCGGTTCGCAAGAAGACGAAAATCGCGACTACGCCAAAGGCGCTGTGGCTGAAAACGGTTCGGAACACGCCAACAAACGCGCCTACACCGAAGGCGTTGCTGAAGGTGGCTATGATCGCCTGCAAGAGAAAGGTTTGGTAGAAGGCGGCGCAGAACAAGCTAACAAACGTGCTTACACCGACGGCGTTGCTGAAGGTGGTGCAGACCGCCTGCAAGAACTGCATCAAGCACAGAGCTAAGCCCGTGGTGGCCCAGAAAAAAGCCCGATCAGCCGATCGGGCTTTTGCTTTTATATAGACCGCGTCACGCATTGTTCTCGCCAAGTTCGACGCCGGCAAAGCGCTTTTGCTAGAGTGCGTCGCTGTACTTGCCGACTTAAGCCCTCCCGCCCATGCTGCCCCGCGCCGAACAGAAGCAACAGACCCGCCTCGCCCTGATGGATGCAGCCCGCCATCTGATGGAGGGTGGCCGAGGGTTTGGCAGCCTGAGCCTGCGCGAAGTGGCCAAGAAGGCGGGGATCGTGCCTACCGGCTTCTACCGCCACTTTGCCGATATGGACCAACTTGGCCTGGTGTTGGTGAGTGAAGTGGGCCAGACCTTCCGCGCCACGATTCGCCTGGTACGCCACAACGAATTCGTGATGGGCGGCATTATTGACGCCTCGGTACGTATCTTTCTGGACGTGGTGTCGGCCAATCGCTCACAGTTCCTGTTTCTGGCACGCGAGCAATACGGTGGTTGCCTGGCCGTGCGCCAAGCCATCGGCGCACTGCGCGAAGACATCACCCGCGACCTGGCGGCGGACCTCACCCTGATGCCCAAGCTGCAACACCTGGATGCCGAAGGCTTGCATGTGATGGCCGACTTGATCGTCAAGAGCGTCTTCGCCACCCTGCCCGACATCATTGACCCACCTGCCCATGCGTTGCCCGCGCACCTCACGCCCCAGGCGAAAATCACCCAGCAATTGCGCTTTATCTTTATCGGCTTGAAGCACTGGCAAGGCCTGGGCAGCACCGAATGACGCCATCAGCCCGCTGAGTGAAAGCGCTTGGCCGTGGTGTAGTTCTTGTTCCAGTAGCGGTTGCTCAACGAGTCGATGCGGATGTTCTTGCCGGTGCGCGGCGAATGGATGAACTTACCCTCGCCTATATAAAGGCCGACATGGCTGACCTGACCGCGCCCATTGCCTTTGAAAAACACCGCGTCGCCAGGCTTGAGGGCGTTGCGTTTGATGGTTGGAGCCGAGGAGCGGTGCATCGCGGCCGTGGTGCGGGGGATCTGGATCTGGGCTTCTGTCTTGAACAGGTAGACCAGGAAACTGCTGCAATCGAAGCCCTGTTGCACTGACGTGCCCCCCCATTTGTACGGCGTGCCCAATAGTTCATGAGCGCGGTCGACGATATCGTCGATTGCCGTTTCCTTCAGCGAGGTACTGAAGCTGGGGTGGGGCTGCAACGAAGCCGAAGCCGATGAGATGACAAAAGACAGGCTGATGAGTACTAAACAACACAATGATCTAAACATGATGAACGTCGCAGTGGATTAAACACGACGCACAGCCTAATGATCATGTCGGTAACGTCTTGAACGGCAAATCCTGAGTACCTGTAGGACAAATCCGAAAACGCCCATGACGGGTGCGCCAAGCCTATCAACGCACCAAATTGGACCATTCTCAGAATATTCCGACGCCCTATTAGGTGGCGCCGCCGTACTTACTTACAGGCAATTCCTACTTCCCATCCAGGTTGGCAAGCCCCTTGCTCTAGCTGTTTCATCGCTCTTAGCCGGAAGCTTTCTGATGCTGGTGATCCACCGCCGAATCGCCCCCCAAGCCCTCTGGGCCGCCGAGTTGCTGCTGAATTTTGAAGCGCGCAGCAAAAGCCGCCTGCGCTGTTTCAGTGCCGACGGTGAAGACGTCGGCCTTTTCCTGGAGCGTGGCCAGCCCCCGTTGCACGATGGCGAATTCCTGCAGGCCGAAGACGGACGCGTCGTACGCGTGTGCGCCAGGCCTGAACAACTGCTGCACGTCACTTGCAGCAGTGCCTTTGAACTGACGCGGGCGGCTTACCACCTGGGCAACCGCCATGTGGCGCTGCAGGTCGGGGACGGCTGGTTGCGTCTGCTCGATGACTACGTGCTCAAGGCCATGCTCGAACAACTGGGGGCGCAGACGCAAACCATCGAAGCGCCCTTTCAGCCGGAGCACGGTGCCTACGGCGGTGGCCATCACCACTCGCGCCATGGCGATGAGGATTTCAACTACCCGCCCAAACTGCACCAGTTCGGCGTGCGCCCATGAACCCAGCCTGGGCCTTGCTGCGCCTGGCCAGTCCGCAATTGCCGATTGGCGGCTACAGCTATTCCCAGGGCCTGGAAATGGCCGTGGAAAATGGCCGTGTGAAGGATGCGGCCAGCGCCCAGCGATGGATCAGCGACCAGTTGCTGCTTAACCTCGCCCGCTTCGAAGCACCGCTGCTGCTCGCCCATTGCAACGCTGCCGCCGCACAGGATTGGTCGCGCCTCACGCAGCTATGCGAAGAACATCGCGCCAGCCGTGAGACCCGCGAGCTGTATCAGGAAAGCCGCCAGATGGGCTATTCCCTGCAACAACTGCTCAACGGCCTGCCCGAGCTGGATGCCGCCGCCCGTACATTTCTTGAGCCGTGCGCCGAACCGCATCTGGCCTTGGGCTGGGCGCTGGCGGCACGCGCCTGGCACATTAGCCCCGACGACGCCCTCGCCGCCTGGCTGTGGAGCTGGCTGGAAAACCAATTAGCCGTGCTGATGAAAACCCTGCCCCTGGGGCAGCAGGCCGCTCAACGCCTGACCAGCGAACTGCTGCCGTTGCTGCAACAAGCCCAGCAGGATGCCACGCATATCGACCCCAACCACTTCGGCAGCGCCGCGTTCGGCCTGTCCCTGGCGTGTATGGCCCACGAACGCCAGTACAGCCGCCTGTTCCGTTCCTAGGAACGGTTTATTTTGGAGAGACACATGAACACACAACCCCTGCGTGTCGGCATCGGTGGCCCGGTGGGCTCCGGCAAGACCGCGCTGACCCTGGCCCTGTGCCTCGCGCTGCGCGACCGCTACAACCTGGCGGTGGTCACCAACGATATCTATACCCGCGAAGACGCCGACTTCCTGGTACGCAACCAAGCCTTGGCGCCTGAGCGCATCATCGGCGTGGAAACCGGCGGCTGCCCGCACACGGCGATTCGTGAAGATGCCTCGATCAATCTGGAAGCGGTGGACCAGCTCAACCGTCGCTTTCCTGGCCTGGACCTGATCCTGGTGGAGTCCGGCGGCGACAACCTGTCGGCGACCTTCAGCCCGGAACTGTCGGACCTGACCATCTATGTCATCGATGTGTCCGCCGGCGACAAACTGCCGCGCAAAGGCGGGCCGGGCATCTGCAAATCCGACTTGCTGGTGATCAACAAGATCGACCTGGCGCCGCTGGTGGGCGCCTCGCTGGAGCTGATGAACAGCGACACCCAGCGGATGCGCAACGGTAAACCCTTTGTGTTCAGCAACCAGAAAACCGGCGTCGGCCTGGATGACATCGTCGCCTTTATCGAACGTCAGGGTTTGCTGACCGCCGCCTGATCATCCCTTTAAGGAGCCTGTTATGAGCCTCAAGAAACTTTTCGCCGCCGCCAGCCTGCTGCTGGCCCCCGCCCTCGCCTTCGCCCACCCGGGCCATGGCGACAATGGCCTGGTGGCCGGCATCAGCCACCCACTGGGCGGTATCGACCATTTGCTGGCCATGGTTGCGGTCGGCCTATGGGCAGCGCAGCAAACAGGCAATGCGCGCTGGGCACTGCCTTGTACCTTTGTCGGCACCATGCTGATAGGTGGCTTGCTGGGCTTCGAAGGGCTGCAGTTGCCGGCACTGGAAAGCGGGATTGCCGCCTCGGTGCTGGCATTGGGCCTGGCCGTTGCACTGGCGGTGCGGCCGCCATTGTTCGTGGCCGTGGGGGCGACGGCGCTGTTTGCGTTGTTCCATGGCGTGGCGCATGGCTTGGAACTGCCGGATATGTCCAGCCCTTGGGCGTATGCGGCAGGGTTCGTCGGTGCGACCGCTGCCCTGCACGCTGCCGGTTATGCGGTGGTGCGCTTCCTGCCGGCGGCGGCCGCGCCGTTGGTGCGAGTCGCCGGTGCGGCATCGGCGGCGACGGGGGTTTGGCTGCTCGCCGGCTGAATATTGCAGTGCCTGTATAGGCGTCATCGGGAGCAAGCCCCCTCCCACACTCGACACGGTTCCAACTTTGAACACCGTTAGTGTGGGAGGGGGCTTGCTCCCGATAGCGGTAGACCGGACACCACAGAACCCAAGCCTGCTACCATGCGCGCCTACACCCCTGCCGTGACGACGCCAGCTGATGCCCATCGCTTCCCAACCCTCCTTGAATTCTGTGCTCACGCACTTCCATGACCTGATCGTGCCACTCTGGCAAGGCCCGGGCTGGAATGCCGACTTGGCGCTGCCCTACGAGGCGCTGGACGCCGATCACCGGCCACTGCCCCCGCAACGCTACCGCGCCATGGCCTGCGCCCGGCAGTTGTACCTGTTCGCCAGCCTGATCGGCGAGCCGGGCGCCGCCTTTGCCCAAGAGCGTGCAGCGGCGCTGTTCCGCTCCCTGCAACGGCATTTCCATGACGCCGAGCACGGTGGCTGGTTCTACAGCATCGACCCGACCGGCCAGCCGCTGGACAAGCGCAAAGACCTGTACACCCACGCCTTCATCATCTTCGCCTGCGCCCACTACTGGGCCAAGGTGCGCGAGCCGTTGGTCGAATCCGTGCTGGATGCCGCCCTGTCAGTGGTCGCCGAACGTTTCGCTACCGGCGACGGCCTGTACGAAGCGGTCTTGGAGCGCAACTGGTCATCCCTCAAATCCGGCCCGTTGCAAAACCCGCTGATGCACCTCGCCGAAGGCTTCCTCGCGACGCTGGCGGTGCGTGAAGATGCAGTCACCCAAGATGCGCTGCTGGATTTGGCAGGTGCGCTGCACAAGCGCTTTATCGATCCTCAGCACGGCGTGATGATGGAAAAACCGCTGGGAGCTGTGGATAACTGGTTTGAGCCGGGGCACCAGTTCGAATGGTTCTTTTTGCTGGAGTCTTCACCCGTACTGCGCGGCACGCCGCTGCATGCAGCGTTGTCGCGGGCATTTGCCTACGCCGAACTCAAGGGTGTGGATAAAGCCAGCGGCGCGGTCAGCGGCATGCTTGCCCTCGACGGCCATGTGCGCGACGGCACCCAACGGATCTGGGCCCAGGCCGAATACCTGCGGGCCCTGACCCTGCGACCGGGCAGTGAGGCAGTGTTGCTACGCCAGTTGCTGGCGCTGCAACAACACTTCCTGCATGACAAAGGCTGGCATGAATGCCTGGATGCCAAGGGCGACGTGAGCCGACGGGACATGCCGTCGACCACGCCCTACCACTTGGCGACCTGCTACCAGGGCCTCATGCAATCCACTTGCGATCTGCGGTAAAGCTGATCGTCAGCCAGCGCGCCGCATCCGGCGTGCCGAGCCCTGTGGATATCTCTTCGCGCAGCCGATCCAGCGTCGCGATGTTATCCACCGGGTAATCCGCCGGCAGTACCACATGAATCTCGATAAACCGTGCACGCCCGTGCTTCTGTACGTAAGACACGTAGTCGTCGAAACCATGTCGGGCCTGCGCCGCGTCCATCACTTCGCGCACGGTGTCGTCCAACTGGTCCGGTGCGATCCCCAGCACCTCGCGCAGCGCCGGGCGCAGGATCTTCAAGGCCGGGGCCAGCATGCTCAGGGCCAGCAGGATCAGAATCAATGGGTCGACATACACCGCCCACTCGCCATAGCCCTGGGACTTGAGCAACAGGGCAGCGAGAAAGCTGATCAACAAGCCCACCGACAGCATCGCGTCCACCAGCCAACTGATGTTATCGAACTGGATCAGTGACGATTTCAGCCGGCGATTGCGATAGCGCACGTAAAAAAAGTAGGCGAACTCGACGACGGTAAACACCGCCGCATAGAGGATCACCAGCCCCAACTCGATCTCACGCCCGCCATTGATAATGCCGAACACACCGTTGAGAAACGCGTAGATGGCGATCAGCAGCAGGAAGCTGCCTTCGATCAGCAGCACCATCGGCTCCAGGTGCCAATAACCGAACTGGAAACGCTCGTTGCTTTTTTTCGCGATCAGCTTGGCCGTGATCAGCATCAACACCTTGATGGCGGTGGCGATCAGCGAGAAAAAGCCGTCGAATAGAATGGATTGGGCGCCAGAAATCACACCAGTGACAATCCCGGCGATCGCAACGGCGAACATCAGGATGGTCGATTGTTTGAGCAGTGCCTGCTCACCTCGGTTACTCACATTTCCTCCCGTCAAAACCTTTAAACCGCACAGTGCGGAGGGGTTTTCAGGGGTGGAGTGTACCTTATGTCGTGTTTTGGCCGATTTGACGCCATCGGGGGCAAGCCCCCTCCCACATTCGACTGAGTTTCAACTTTGAAATACGGTCAAGTGTGGGAGGGGGCTTGCTCCCGATAGCCGCGACACGGTCTGACGCCTTACTTGGCCCCGCGCTCAATCGCAAAACCCGCCCAGGTCTGGCTCACCGGCATCAGCTCCAGGCGGTTGATGTTCACATGCGCCGGCGTGTTCAACACCCAGAAAATGGTATCGGCAATGTCCTGCGGCTGGATCGGCTCGGCACCCGCATAGGTAGCGTCGTACCGTGCCTGGTCACCGCCGAAGCGCACCAGCGAGAACTCACTCTCACACAGGCCCGGCTCGATGTTGGTCACACGCACGCCAGTGCCTTGCAGGTCGCAGCGCAGGTTCAGCGAAAACTGCTTCACGAATGCCTTGGAACCGCCATACACATGGCTGCCCGGGTACGGGTAGTTACCGGCGATGGAGCCCAGGTTGATGATGCCGGCGCCACGCCCGTAGGCGATCAAGCGTGGCAACAGCAGGTTGGTGGTGGTCAACAGGCCTTTGATGTTGGTGTCGACCATGGTTTCCCAATCGTCGAGGTTGCACTTGGGCGCAGGATCGGTGCCCACGGCCAGGCCGGCGTTGTTGATCAGCCCGCGCAGCTTGGCGAACGACGGCGGCAGGTTGGCGATGGCGTCTTCCATGCCCTTGCGGTCCCGTACGTCCACCACCAGGCCATGTACTTCAGTCTGCTTGGAAAGCTCTTCGACCAGCGCGTTCAAGCGGTCGGCACGACGCCCCGTGAGCACCAATTTCCAGCCGGCGTCGGCAAAACGACGGGCACAAGCTTCGCCAAAACCTGAAGTGGCGCCGGTAATAAACAGCGTGTCGGACATGGTGTTCTCCTTGCGGGCATCGGGAAAAAAGTTGCCAGCAGAATGCCCTTACCCCGACGTTGCAGCAACCATTAAGCAAACAACTTCACGCACAGTTGATCACTTTTTAACCAACCCCAGCAAACCCTTACAAACCGTGGCCTGCAGCCATATGCACGCAGGTTATCCACAACTGCACCCACAGTCTTTGGGGGCAAGTAAAAAACCGCTCAGGCCGCTCAATACAAGGGCTCCAGGGAGTTTTAGAAAGTTTTTTGCTTGACCTGGACCAAGGCGTATGTAGGCCCTGGTTGAAGGAAAAAGTTCGAGCGATGGCTCCAGGCCAGTCATTTCGGCCTCTGCGGCGGTCTTTCCAGAGTTTAATCACAGACTTATCCACAGGTTTGATCAACACAAAACGGTCATATACCTGTGTCTTTAAACAGGTTGACAAACCCCTTGGGCGGTCGCGAAAAAGTCCCTGATCAAAAAACAATCGACGCACTGCAGGCCACGCCGTTAAAGGCTTTCAGCCAGCTACTCCCACGTTACCCACAGCCGGTTCCACAGCCGATGGGGACAAGTCAAAACTGTGACAAAACAGGGATTTGCGGCGGCTATATGTCGCGCTTTGGGAGGTGGCTGGATTTGTTTTCCACAATTTGGTCGAGTGCCTGTGGACACCTGATCGTTCCCACGCTCTGCGTGGCAATGCATCCGAAGACGCTCCGCGTCCAAAGCGTGACGCAGAGCGTCACAAGAGGCGCTCCCACGCGGAGCGTGGGAACGATCAGATGACGGGGATCAGTGCCCGCCCAGGTAGGCGTTGCGCACTTCCTCGTTCACCAACAGCTCTTTACCGGTACCTGTGAGGCGAATCTCCCCATTGACCATCACATAGGCGCGGTCCGACAGGCGCAACGCATGGTTGGCGTTCTGCTCCACCAGGAAGATGGTCATCCCGGTGGACGCCAGCTCGCGCAGGGTGGAGAAGATCTGCTTCACCACAATCGGCGCCAGGCCCAGGCTCGGCTCGTCGAGCAGCAACAGCTTGGGCCGGCTCATCAGGGCGCGGGCGATGGCGAGCATTTGTTGTTCACCACCCGACATGGTCATGGCGCGCTGGTTACGGCGCTCCTTGAGTCGCGGGAACAGCTCGAACATGCGCTGCATATCTTCCTGCGCGTACTTGTCGCCAATCGGGATAGTGCCCATCAGCAAGTTTTCCTCGACGGTCATGTCGGGGAATACTCGCCGCCCTTCCGGCGACTGCGCGATGCCGTTGGAGGCAATGTAGTGCGAGGACTTGTGGGTAATGTCGACGCCGCTATAAAGAATCTGCCCCGACTCGGCCCGTGGCTGGCCGAAGATCGACATCAGCAGTGTGGATTTACCCGCACCGTTGGAGCCGATCAGGCTCACGGTTTCGCCTTCGTTGATGTGCAGCGAGACTTTCTTGAGGGCCTGGATCGGGCCGTAGTAGACGTCCAGGTCCTTCATTTCGAGGATGGGTGCGCTCATGCCAGTTCCTCCTCGTCGGCGCCCAGGTAGGCGGCAATCACTTTCGGGTCGTTGCGGATCGCGTCCGGCCCACCTTCGGCAATCACGTTACCGTGGTCGAGCACCACGATGTGGTCGGAAATGCTCATCACCATGCCCATGTCGTGTTCGATCAGCACCACCGTGAGGTCGTGTTCGTCGCGCAGCAGGCGAATCATCGCGCTGAGGGCTTCGGTTTCCTGGGGGTTGAGGCCGGCTGCCGGTTCGTCCAGGCAGATGATCTGCGGCCGTGTGCACATGGCGCGGGCGATTTCCAGGCGGCGCTGCTGGCCATAGGAAAGTTCGCCGGCCAGGCGGTTGGCGCAGTCCACCAGGTCCACCACTTCAAGCCAGTAGAACGCATGGTCCAACGCGTCGCTTTCGGCCTTGCGGTAGCCCTTGGTGTTGAGGATGCCCGCGAGCATGTTGCGGTTGACCCACATGTGCTGGGCCACCAGCAGGTTTTCCACCACCGACATTTCCTTGAACAGACGAATGTTCTGGAAAGTCCGCGCCAAACCTGCGCGGTTCACCAGGTGGGTGCCACCGAACATCTTGTAGTACACCCGGCTGAAGAAGCTTTTCGGCGATACGAAGTCGACAGGCTGGAAGCGCTCGCCGAGCAACTGGATGACGTTGGTCTGCTTGCCACGCACGTTGAGTTCGATCTTGCCGCCGCTGGCTTTATAAAAGCCAGTGAGGCAGTTGAACACCGTGGTCTTGCCCGCACCATTGGGGCCGATCAGGGCGAAGATCGAGTTGCGTTCGACCTTGAGACTCACATCGCTCAAGGCCTTGATGCCACCGAAGTGCATCATCAGGTTTTCCACGGACAGCACGATTTCCTTGCTCATGGTGCGACCCCCTTGCGTGGCGTCACACCCGTGCGGCTGATCCGAATCAAGCCGCGTGGCCGCCAGATCATCATCACCACCATCAACACGCCAAACAGCAGCACGCGGTATTCGGAGAAGCTACGCAGCAACTCCGGCGCGACCGTCAGCACGAACGCCGCAATGACCACGCCCACCGTCGAGCCCATGCCGCCCAAGACCACGATGGCCAGGATCAGCGCCGACTCGAAGAAGGTGAACGACGACGGGTTGACGAAACCCTGGTAGCTGGCAAAGAACACCCCGGCCAAACCGGCCGTGGAGGCACCGATGGTGAACGCCGAGAGCTTGACCAGTACGTGGTTCAGGCCCATGGAGCGGCAGGCGATCTCGTCTTCGCGCAAGGCTTCCCAGGCGCGACCGACCGGCATGCGGGTCAGGCGGTGCTTGATGTACAGCACGGCCAGCACCACCAGGAACAGCACGATGTAGATGAACATGAACTTGATGTTGGCGTTGTAATCGATACCGAAAAACTCGTGAAACGGAACCCCGCCGTCCTTCGCCTTGCGGCCGAACTCCAGGCCGAGGAAGGTCGGTGATGGCACCGGCATGCCGTTCGGGCCACCGGTGAACGACAGCCAGTTGTTCAGCACCAGGCGGATGATTTCACCGAAGCCCAGGGTCACGATGGCCAGGTAATCGCCGTGCATTCGCAACACCGGGAAGCCGAGAATGCACCCCGCTAATGCCGCCGCGATAGCCGCCAGTGGCAGCACCGACCAGAACCCCAGCCCCAGGTATTGATAACCCAGCGCCAAGCCATAGGCACCGATGGCGTAGAACGCCACGTAACCCAGGTCGAGCAGACCGGCCAGGCCCACCACGATGTTGAGGCCCAGGCCCAGCAATACGTAGATCAGCCCGAGGATCACCACGGTCAGCAGGTATTTGTTGGCGAAGATCGGGAACACGATGGCAATCACGATCAGCGCCGGGATGATCCAGCGCAGCCGCGACTTGTAGTCCGGCGCCAGCACGTGCACGCCGGAACCACTGGTCTCGAAGCCCTGCAGAATCTTCAGGCCCTTGGAGGTTTGCAGGAACAGGCTCATGGCGAAGCGGCCGACCATCACAATGGCGACCAGCAAGCCCACGCGAGCCGGTTCCAGGTTGAAGCTGTAGCCGTCGAGGACCACGCCGACGATGGGGCCGAACACAACCAGCGCAATCAGCCCGGCAAGGACCGTATCGACCACGCTTTTCTTGATATCGATAGATTTGGCAGCAGACATGTTTACACCTTCGCCACAAGTGGGCGACCAAGCAGGCCCTGAGGACGGAAAATCAGAATCACCACCAGCAGGGAGAAACTGAACACGTCTTTGTAGTCAGAGTTGATCAACCCCGAGAACAACGACTCGGAGATACCGAGGATGATCCCGCCCAGCATCGCCCCAGGCAGGGAGCCGATGCCGCCGAGTACCGCTGCGGTGAACGCCTTGATGCCGATGATGAAGCCGGCATAGAAGTCGAAGGTGCCGTAATTGAGCGTGATCAGCACGCCGGCCAGCGCGGCCATGGCGGCGCCGATGACGAACACGTAGGAGATCACCCGGTCGGTGTTGATGCCCAGGATCGAGGCCATCTTGCGGTCTTGCTGGGTGGCGCGGCACATGCGGCCGAGCTTGGTGTACTTGATCACATAGGTCAGCAGGGCCATGCCCGCGAAGGCGGCGACCAGGATGAAGACCTTGGTGTACGTGAGCTGGACGAACCCGCTGCCGATGTCGACACGCCAGGCCCCGGCCAGCAGGGTGGGAATACCTTGTTGCTTGGCGCCCTGGGCGATCTGCGCGTAGTTCTGCAGGATCAGGGAGATGCCGATAGCGCTGATCAGCGGTGCCAGGCGGGTGGAGTTACGCAGGGGTTTGTAGGCGACACGCTCGATGACCCAACCGTACACGCCGGTGACGACCACGGTGAAGATCAAGGTGCCGAGAATGAGCAGCGGAAAGGATTCGATGCCGAAGTAAGCCAGCAGTGCCAGACTGATCGCCGCGAGGTAAGCGGAAATCATATAAACCTCGCCGTGGGCGAAGTTGATCATGCCAATGATGCCATAGACCATTGTGTAGCCGATGGCGATCAGGCCATAGACCGACCCGAGGGTCAGGCCGTTGACCAGTTGCTGCAGGAAAATACCATCCATAACGCAATCTCACGCGGTGAGCACCTGCACACCGGTGGGTGTGCGGCACTTCTGGAGGAAAAGACAGATCTTGATGACAACACCACTCCCCTGTGAGAGGGGCTTGCTCCCGATGGCGGTGGATCAGGTTTGAACAGGCTGACTGACACACCGCGATCGGGAGCAAGCCCCCTCCCACATTGGAGCTGTGGTGCTAATGCTTACTTCTGTTTTTCCAGCTGGTGGTATTTGCCGTCTTTATCCCACTCGTAAACCACGTAGTCGGAGACCTTCAGGTCGCCCTTGGCATCCCAGGCTTTTTCGCCCATGACGGTTTTCACCGGGTGAGCCTTGAGCCACTTGGCGGCGTCTTCGCCCTTGTTGGACTTGGCACCGTTGAAACCGGCGGCCAGGGCCTGGATCGAGGCATAGGCGTACAGGGTGTAGCCTTCAGGCTCGTAACCGGCCTTACGGAACTCATCCACCACGGCCTTGCTGTCAGGCAGCAAGCGCGGATCGGCGCCGAATGTCATGAGCACGCCGTCTACGTACTGGTTGCCACCGGCTGTTTTCGCCAGTTCGTCGGTCACTACGCCGTCATCGGACATGAACTTGGCTTTGAGGCCCGCTTCACGAATCTGACGAACCAAAGGACCGGCTTCCGGGTGCAGGCCGCCGAAGTACACAACGTCGGCGTCCAGGGAGCGGATCTTGGTCACCAGGGCGCTGAAGTCTTTCTCGCCACGGGTCAGGCCCTCTTCCAGCACAGGCTTCACGCCGCGCTTGGTCAACTGGGCGGAGGTAGCGTCGGCCAGGCCCTTGCCGTAGGTGTCCTTGTCGTTGATGACTGCGACTTTCTTGCCCTTGAGCACGTCGACGATGTAGTCGCCGGCGACGATACCTTGCTGGTCGTCCCGCCCGCACATGCGGAACATGGCGCCCAGGCCGCGTTCGGTCACTTGTGGGTTGGTGGAGCCTGGGGTGATCGCGATGATGCCCGCTTCGTCGTAGACCTCGGAGGCCGGGATGGTGTTGGACGAGCAGAAGTGCCCGACCACGCCGATCACTTTGTCCTGGTCCGCCAGGCGGTTGGCCACGGCCACGGCCTGCTTGGGCTCACAGGCGTCGTCACCGGCGACCAGCTTGATCTGTTCGCCGTTGATACCGCCCGCCTTGTTGATCACATCGGCCGCCGCTTGGGCACCCTTCATGTACTGCTCACCGAAAGCTGCGTTGGCACCCGTCATCGGGCCGGCCACGCCAATCTTCACATCAGCTTGAACAAACGTAGAAACACCCAGCGCCGCTGCGACGGCGAGAGCCAGGAAACCTTTCTTGTAAAACGTCTGGGACATGAGTGGTGCTCCGATATTTTTGATTTTTGGCACGACAACTTGCATTCAAACTTTCCACTGAAAGCCCAGAGCAAGGCGCGTGCCATTACGTTTTTATTCTTCAAAAAGACACGGTGTCATTGTTATCACGGGTGTTTCGCCGCCTTTCGCCAGGACGTGCAACCGTCTAGCGTCAGGAGGTGCAACCTTTCACCGCAAAAAGTACAACCCGAGCAGGTCGCACCTGCAACCAGACGGATAAACGACAGTTCCTACACCTGTAACAACGTGCGTAACGGAACTGCACATTTACAGTGCGCGATTGCTACGACTTGCACCAATACAGATTAGTAGCCGGCTAAGAAAATGCAGGCTTTTGACAGGTATCTCGCCGATCAGATCACGATCCGCAGGCACTGCCCCGCGTGATACAGCGAGAATCCGGCTTCATACAGGCAACTGCGCAGGCCCACCCCGACCAACGGCTGCATCGGCGCAAAGGGAATCGGCAACGCCTGGGGATCCTGGTGACATAAATAGTCGGCGAACGCCTTGCCGACCACGCTACCGGTGGTCACACCACGCCCGTTATAACCCGTGACGGCCACCAGGCCCGGCGCAGGCTCGAACAGGCGCATCAAATGGTCCGGGGTGAAGGCAATACAGCCAGTCCAGGTGTATTCCCACTGCACCGATTTGAGGTACGGGAAGTAATGCTGCTGCACCCGATCGGCCCACGCCTTGAGGAACCACGCCGGCTTCTGATTGCCGTTGCCCAGGCTGCCGAGCAACAGGCGGCCGTCGGCGTCGCGGCGGATACTGCTCAACACCTGGCGGGTGTCCCATGAACCTTGCCCACCGGGCAGAATCTGCTCGGCAGCAGCATCGGTCAGCGGCGCGGAGGCGACCTGATAGTAGTAGCCGGGGAAAAAATTGCGCCGCAGCTCAGTCCACTCACCTTCGGTGTAGGCATTGGAAGCGATCACCACCTGTGCAGCCTGCACAGAGCCCTGCGCGGTCTGTACCGACCAGTGTGAACCTTGGCGCTCGAGCTGGGTGACCGGCGAATGGTCGAACAACTGCCCACCCAGGCCAACCGCGGCATTCGCCAATCCGGTGGTATAGGCCATTGGATTCAAGGTGCCGGCACGCCGATCCAGCAGCGCGGCGGCAATCTTGCGGGTGCCCGTGGCGCGCTCGCACGCCTGCCCGGTGAGCAGCTCAACCGGCGCGCCACGGCGCTTCCATTGTTCTTCACGACTGCGCAAATCCGCCTCGCCACGCGCGTTGTGCGCCATGTGCAAGGTGCCCTCGCGGCGCAATTGGCAATCGATGTTGTATTTGTCGACCAGGCTGAACACCAGGGACGGTGCTGCGCCCAGCATGCGGTTGAGCTGGCTGCCCACCGCTTCGCCGAAACCGGCTTCGATTTCGTCCGGAGGAATCCACAAACCGGCGTTGACCAGCCCGACGTTACGCCCCGAACCACCATGGCCGGTGCGATGGGCCTCCAGCACGGCAACGCTCTTACCCTGTTCCAGCAAGTGAATGGCGGCCGACAAACCAGTGATGCCGGCGCCGATCACACACACATCCACCTTGACCTCGCCCTTGAGCGCGGCACGATCCGGCCGGCCGGGGGTGAGGTATTCCCATAAACATGTTTCGCGTAGTGCCATTGCCAGACTCCGGGATGAATTCACCACCGCTCGTTCCCACGCTCTGCGTGGGAATGTAGCCCTGGGCGCTGCGCGCCCGCTTCAGGTCGTGACGCGGAGCGTCACAGGATGCATTCCCACGCGGAGCGTGGGAACGATCATCATCAGTCGAAGGTGATGCCCTGTGCCAACGGCAATTCCAGCGAGTAGTTCACGGTGTTGGTCTGGCGACGCATATAGCCGCGCCACGCATCCGAACCCGACTCACGCCCGCCGCCGGTTTCTTTCTCACCGCCAAACGCGCCGCCGATTTCCGCGCCGCTCGGGCCGATGTTGACGTTGGCGATCCCGCAATCACTGCCCACCGCCGACATGAACTGTTCGGCTTCACGCACATCCGTGGTGAAGATGCACGACGACAACCCTTGCGGCACGGCGTTGTTCAGGCGCAGGGCCTCGTTGAAGTCGCTGTAGCCGATCACGTACAGGATCGGCGCAAAGGTTTCGCTGCACACCACGTCGCTCTGCTCGGGCATTTCCACGATGGCAGGCGATACGTAATAGGCGTTGGGGAACTTGTCCTCCAACTGACGCTTGCCGCCGAACACCTTGCCGCCCTCGCTCAGGGCCTGCTCGAGCGCGTCCTGCATATTTTCAAAGCTGTGTTTATCAATCAGCGGGCCGATCAGGTTGCCTTCCAGCGGGTGGCCGATGCGCACTTTGGCATAGGCAGCCTTGAGGCGGGTGACGATTTCTTCCTTGACCGACTCATGGGCGATCAGGCGGCGCAAGGTGGTGCAACGCTGGCCGGCGGTGCCGACCGCACTGAACAGGATGGCGCGCACGGCCATGTCCAGGTCGGCGCTCGGGCCGAGGATCATCGCGTTGTTGCCGCCCAGTTCGAGAATGCTGCGGGCAAAGCGTGCGGCGACTTTGGGCGCCACTTCGCGGCCCATGCGGGTGCTGCCGGTAGCGCTGATCAGAGCCACGCGCGGGTCATCCACCAACGCGGCGCCAGCATCGCGGCCACCGATGATGACTTGGCTCAGGTAGGGCGGCGCATCGTTGAAATGCTTCAGGACGCGCTCGAACAGCGCCTGGCAGGCCAGGGCGGTGAGCGGGGTCTTTTCCGACGGTTTCCAGATCACCGCGTTACCGCACACCAACGCCAGGGCCGTGTTCCACGCCCACACCGCCACCGGGAAGTTGAACGCGCTGATCACTCCGACCACGCCCAGCGGGTGCCAGGTTTCACGCATGTGGTGGCCGGGGCGCTCCGAGGCAATGGTCAAGCCGTACAGCTGGCGGGACAGGCCGACGGCGAAATCGCAGATATCGATCATTTCCTGTACTTCACCCAAGCCTTCCTGGGTGATCTTGCCCGCTTCCCAGGAGACCAGTTCGCCCAGGTCGGCCTTGTATTCGCGCAGCACGTCGCCGAACTGGCGCACCAGCTCGCCACGACGCGGGGCCGGCACCTTGCGCCAGGCTTCGAATGCATGCTCGGCGCGACTGACCTGTTGCTCCACCTCGGCGGCACCTTCCCAATGCACGCTGCCGAGACGGCTGCCATCAATCGGCGAATGCACGGGTTGTTTACCCGACTGGTACAACGCCGGGTCTACCCCGAGGCGATCAAGCAATGCGGCAACCATGGGTCGCTCCTTCAATCTGCAGACAGAAAATTCGCGCCGCGCCCAGCACGGCGATCCAGAGCTTATTTGTAGCTGGCCCAAGACTTGCCAACAAACGACGATTAGGCGAGATATCATTCCGTTTATTCATGCAAAGCATCAGACGAGGCGTGCCGTGCTGAACAAAAGACATTTGCCTTCGATCACCGCCCTGCAGTGTTTCGAAGCCGCCACCCGCCATTTGAGCTTCACCCGCGCCGCCGAGGAGTTGAACCTCACGCAGAGCGCGGTGAGCAAGCAAGTGGCGCAACTGGAAGAACTGCTGCAACACCTGCTGTTCCGCCGAGTACGCCGCCGCCTGCAGAT
This sequence comes from Pseudomonas palleroniana, assembly GCF_022836895.1. Classification (NCBI taxonomy): domain Bacteria; kingdom Pseudomonadati; phylum Pseudomonadota; class Gammaproteobacteria; order Pseudomonadales; family Pseudomonadaceae; genus Pseudomonas; species Pseudomonas palleroniana. Next base: position 6,055,877 of record NZ_CP092411.1, read on the forward strand.
GACGCCGGCAGGGGATCTGTACCTGGTGGAAGTGCGCAAGATCCTCACGCAGGTGGAGATGTCCACCCATTACCTGCGTTCCTACGGCGGCGAGACCGAGGTGTTGCGTGTCTCCACGCCGTACACCTTCGGCGCACGCTGGCTGGTGCCACGCCTCAAGGGCTGGCGTTTGCGTCACCCGCAGATCCACCTCGACCTGTGCAACGAGCAGGCCCCCGATGAACTGCTGCAAGGCAAGGCGGACATGGCCTTTTACTTCGGCCAGGGCTCACGCGCCGGCACCGAGAGCCTGAAACTGTTCAGCGAGGAATTGGTGCCGGTGTGCGCGCCGGAGAGCCTGCCGGCCAAGCCGTTCAGTGATCCGACCCAACTGAGCGAGCTGGTACTGCTGCAAAACGCGTCACGCCCCCAAGGCTGGCACGACTGGTTCGCAAGCCAAGGCTACCAGACCGAACACAGCTACCACGGGCCGCGTTTCGACACCTTCTATATGTGCATTCGTGCGGCACAGGTGGGCTGTGGCGTGGCGCTGCTGCCACGGTTTCTGGTGGAGGAAGAGCTGGCCGAGGGCAAGCTGGTGATTCCCTGGCAGCATGCAATGCCAAGCCAGGACGCGTATTACCTGGCCTATCCCGAGCACTCGGCAGAGGTGCCCAAGGTGCGCGAATTCGTGAAATGGATGATGGAGCAAGTGGCTTAGTACCCGGGATACCGCAATCGGGAGCAAGGCCCCTCCCACACTTGGCATGCATTCCAACCTGTGGGAGGGGGCTTGCTCCCGATGAGGCCAGTCGTCACACCCGAAAAAATCACTGGCAAAACCCCATGGGTCTATGCGCCACTAGCGCCATTCCTTAATCGTGCGTAACGGCCGGCGCCCCTCGCCGCCCCGTCTGGAGATTCCCATAATGAGCGAGAGTGTGTTTGCCGATCGCATCGTGCAGAACCTGCTCGACACCGACTTCTACAAGCTGACCATGATGCAGGCGGTGCTGCACAACTACCCCAACGTGGAAGTTGAATGGGAATTCCGTTGCCGTAACAGCGAAGACCTGCGCCCGTACCTGGCGGAAATCCGCTACCAGATCGAGCGTCTCGCCGAACTGAGCCTGAGCGCTGACCAACTGAGTTTCCTGGAGCGCATCAGTTTCATGAAACCGGACTTCCTGCGTTTTCTCGGGTTGTTCCGCTTCAACCTGCGTTACGTGCAAACCGGCATCGAGAACGGCGAGTTGTTCATCCGCCTGCGCGGGCCGTGGCTGCACGTGATCCTGTTCGAAGTGCCGATGCTGGCCATCGTCAGCGAAGTGCGTAACCGCTACCGCTACCAGACCGTGATCCTGGAACAGGCCCGCGAGCAGCTGTATCGCAAGTTCGACTGGCTCACCGACAACGCCAGCAGCGACGAGCTGTCGGAGTTGCAGGTGGCCGACTTCGGCACGCGTCGACGCTTCTCGTACCGGGTGCAGGAAGAAGTGGTCAATGTGCTCAAGCATGACTTCCCCGGGCGATTCGTCGGCACCAGCAACGTGCACTTGGCCCGCGAGCTGGGCATGAAACCCCTGGGCACCATGGCCCACGAGTGGATCATGGCGCATCAGCAACTCGGCCCGCGCCTGATCGACAGCCAGATCGCCGCGCTCGACTGCTGGGTCCGCGAATACCGTGGCCTGCTGGGGATTGCCCTGACCGATTGCATCACCACCGATGCGTTCCTCGGCGACTTCGATTTGTACTTCGCCAAGCTGTTCGACGGCCTGCGCCACGATTCCGGCGACCCCGTGCAGTGGGCCGAGAAAGCCATCGCCCACTACCATAAGCTCGGTATCGAGCCGATGAGCAAGACCCTGGTGTTCTCCGACAGCCTGACACTGCCCAAGGCCCTGGAGATATTCCGTGCGCTGCGCGGTCGGATCAATGTGAGCTTCGGCATCGGCACCAACCTGACCTGTGATATCCCAGGGGTTGAGCCGATGAGCATCGTGCTTAAAATGACGGCCTGCAATGGCCAGCCGGTGGCGAAGATCTCTGATGAGGCGGGCAAGACCCATTGCACCGACCCGAATTTCGTCGCCTATTTGCGTCACGTTTTCAAAGTACCTGCCCTATCCAGCAAGGAGTGAATCATGCAAGCCGTACAGCGTGAGATTGCGCAGCAGCTCAAGGTCCAAGCGCCGTTCAAAGACCCGGCCGCCCTTGAGGCCGAAGTGGCTCGCCGCGTGGCTTTTATCCAGGATTGCCTGCGCAATTCCGGGCTCAAGACGTTGGTGCTGGGCATCAGCGGCGGCGTCGATTCCCTGACCGCGGGCCTCCTGGCCCAGCGCGCGATGAAGGAGCTGCGCGCCACCACCGGTGACGAAGCCTACCGCTTTATCGCCGTGCGCCTGCCTTACGAAACCCAGTTCGACGAACACGATGCCCAGGCTTCGGTGGACTTTATCGAGCCGGATGAGCGCCACACCGTGAACATCGGCCCGGCAGTGAAGTCCCTGGCCAATGAAGTGGCGGCGTTTGAAGGCAAGGCGGCGGTCTCCCGCGATTTCGTACTGGGCAACACCAAGGCGCGCATGCGCATGGTCGCGCAATACACCATCGCGGGGGCTACGGGTGGGCTGGTAATCGGCACTGACCATGCGGCGGAAGCGGTCATGGGCTTTTTCACCAAGTTCGGTGACGGGGCCTGTGACCTGGCGCCGCTGAGCGGGCTGGTAAAGCATCAGGTGCGAGCGATTGCGCGGCACTTTGGCGCGCCGGAGTCGTTGGTGGAGAAGGTGCCGACGGCCGACCTGGAAGACCTGTCACCGGGCAAGCCGGACGAGGCGTCCCACGGCGTGACCTATGCCGAGATCGATGCGTTCCTGCACGGCGAGCCGGTACGTGAGGAAGCGTTCAAGATCATTTGCGATACGTATCGCAAGACCGAGCACAAGCGGGTGACGCCGTTTGCGCCTTGAGGCGAACTCGATAGTGTTGGGTTGATTTGCAGAATGTCATCGGGGGCAAGCCCCCTCCCACACTTGGAATGCATTCCAACCTGTGGGAGGGGCTTGCCCCCGATGAACGATGACGCGGTCTTACTTGACGGTCACAGTGCCTTTCATCATCGAGATGTGGCCCGGGAACGAGCAGAAGAACGCATAGTCGGTACCCGCTGCCAGCTTCGACACATCGAAGGTCACCGAGTCTTTCTCGCCGGCACCGATGATCTTGGTGTGGGCGATGATGCGGGTGTCGCCGTCTTTCAGGTAGTTCTTGTCGAGACCGGCGGCCATGCCGTCGCTGGCGATACCTGGCATGTCGGCAGCGGAACTCAGCACCCAGTTATGGCCCATGACGTTTTTCGGCAAGCTGCCGGAGTGGGTCAGCTCGACGGTGAATGTCTTGCAGCTTTTGTCGATTTCAATGGCCTTGGTGTTAAAGGACATTTGATCAGTGGAGTCGACGGTGACCTTGCACTCTGCAGCAAGCAACTGGCCGCTCGCCAGAGTCAGCAGGGAAACAGCAACGAGTTTGGCAAACATGTGAATCTCCAAGGCAGGGTTTAAAAAACGCGGATTGCGACAAGGGTGCCTCAAGCAGGCAGGAATTCTTATGATCTGAATCAACAGATTGTATACAACTTTAGGCTATCAGCCGTATCAACACAATCTACCAGCCAAAGTACTACGACCTGTCTATGATCGGCCCATCACCCAACGGAGTCCGAGCCATGCACCTCAATCAACTGTTCAACGGCCTGTTCGCGGCCTACGCCTGCGGTAAGTGAAGGCCAAGCGCGCTGCTAAGCTGCTACCATGGCAACCCAAGGCAGCCGAGCGCCGCCACCCTCACCTTCGACCCTAGAGGATCGCCCATGGCCAAACCTAATTACTCCTTCGCCAAACGTCAGAGAGACTTGGCCAAGGAGCAGAAGAAAGAGGAAAAACTGCAACGCAAGAAAGCCGCCGCAGAAGGAGAAGCGAACGCGCTGAACCATGATGTGGATGGTGAAGAGACGAACGACGAGGCTGAAACACCAAAGGATCCGGCGCAATAAATTGCTTTGTGGTGAGCAGGCCCGACCGGCTCACCACAATCCAGGGTCATTGCAGCGGCATCACCGTCACCCGCACCTCCGGGTCATGGCTCCCCCCTCCCAGAATCACCCCTCGCAACGGCGATACATCTGAGAAATCCCGGCCCCAGGCCAGGGTGATGTGCTCCAGTGCCGGCTGCACGTTGTTCGTCGGATCGAAATCCACCCAGCCCGACACCGGGCAATACACCGAAACCCAGGCATGGGACGCGTCCGCGCCGATCAGACGCGGCTGCCCCGGCGGTGGCTGGGTCAGCAGGTAGCCGCTGATGTAGCGCGCCGCCAGGCCCCGCGAGCGCAGGCAGGCGAGCATCAGGTGGGCAAAGTCCTGGCAGACGCCGCGGCGGCGCTCCAGCACTTCCACCAGGGGCGTGGCGACCTGGGTGGCTTCGGCATCGAACGTGAACTCACTGAAGATCTTCTCCATCAACGCTTGCGTCCCCAGCAGCAACGGCATGCCTGGGGGGAAACAGCTTTCGGAGAACTCAACGAAGGTTTTCTTCAAGTGCACGTAAGGCGATTCAAAGCGATAGCGGCAGGCTTCGATCAGTGGCGCCGACATCGGCTGGCTGCTGTAGGTCAGGCTGTCACGGGTCTGATCCCAGGCGGGTGACTGCTCAAAGTCCAGCGCCGGCCGCGCCAGCACCTCTACGGTCAGCCCGGCATTCACCAGCAGCTCGTCATGAGGCCGTTCGAACGCGAGACGGGTGATTGGGTTGCCGAACACGTCCAGCTCATCCCGCCGCGAAGACGGCTGCGGGCTGATATCCAGTTGCTGCGAACTGCAGCGCTGCCAGGCGCAGGGCCTGGGCCACAAGTGTGCCAATTGCTGAGCCAGGGACACCGGGCTGTCATAGTGGTAATGGGTATCATGGAAAATCTGGTAGCGCGCACTCATCACACCGACACCGTTTGTTGGCTGACATCATCCACATGGGCAAAGTGACGCAACGCCAGGCGATCCGACACCTGCCCACTCTCATCGGCCACCGCCTGCAGCAGGTCGGCCAAGCCGTCCAATGCGGCGCGTACGCTGGACTCGCCGAACAGCGGGTTCTCCAGGCAGCCCAGGTCAAACCGCGTCAGGCGCTCCACCAGAGGCCCGAGGCCGGTTTCCCGTGGCACCCCGAAGTCATCGTTGAGACGGCGCAGGGTACGGCTCACCAATTTGAGCTGGAACAGCACGGCATGGGGGTTCTGCTCATCCAGCAGCAACAAGTCGAGCACCGGAATCAATTGCGGCACCGCCAGGTAGCGAGAACGATAGGTGATGCTGCTGTTACCCAGCTCCAGCAACCATTCCAGCCCCGCCTGATCGAACACCGCCATACCGCGCAGGAACGCCGCGAGGCTGCTGCTCAGAAATTGCAGGCGCTCGATGCGCCGCCCCATCATCAAGAAGCGCCAGCCTTCGTCGCGGGTCATATCGTCCAGGGCAAACCCGGACAGCGCCGCCAGCGACATCACCAAACGGTTGAGGAAGTCCAGCAGCTCGCCAAAGTCCGGCACTTCGCTTTCCAACTCCAGCGCTTCGCGTTGCAGCTCCACCAACGCCTGCCAGTTTTCCCGCGACAACTTACCGCGCACCTGGGACGCCGCCCACTGCAAACGCTGCAGATTGGCGCGCAGGCTCGACGGCCAGTCATCGCCCAGCAAGGCCGCCAACAGGCGTTCAGGCAACTCGCCCTCCTCCGGCAACAAGTGCAGGCTGTCACCCAGCTCGACCGCCGCCTGCAACGCCTGCGGATCGTCACCGTCGACATAGCGCGCCAACACGATGCGCAGCCAGCGCGCGCTGTTATCACAGCGCTCGCAATAACGACCAAACCAGAACAGGTTCTCCACCACCCGCGACGGCAGATAAGGATCGCGGCGCACCAGGTCATGCACACCGATCGCACGCTGTGCGCGCCAATGCTCGCCCCCGGCGGCGCGTTCGCCGAGCACCCAGGTGTCTTTGCTCGCGCCACCGCGCTGCATCGACACCACTTCGGCATCCGCCTCGGCCGCCACGCGGGTCAGCCCGCCCGGCAGCACGCGATAACCTTCCTCACTCGCCACGGCGTAGACGCGCATGCCAATGGCGCGGTGTTGCAGGTGGTCATCCACGGTATGCCACACCGGAGCCTGGGACAGTTGCGCCAACTCCTGGGCGACATACGCATAGGGTCGCGCACGCATGCGTTCGGCCAGGGCCTCGCGTTGTTCGTCGTTCAAATCACGCCCGAAGACCGGGGTGAAACTTTGCGAAGGAAACGCCGGTTTGATCAACAGTTCCGGGAGTTTCTCCAAGGCTTTTGCGAGCACCGGCCCCTCGCCGCACCACCAGGTGGCGATGGACGGCAGGATCAATGCTTCGCCAAATAAAAACTCGTTGATCTTCGGCAAGAAGCCGAGCAGGCCCGGGGACTCCAACACACCGCTGCCCAACGCATTGGCCACCAATACGTTGCCCTGGCGCGCCGCATCCAGCAGGCCGGGCACGCCGAGGGCCGAGTCGGTGCGCAATTCCAGCGGGTCGCAGAAGTCGTCATCCAGCCGGCGCATGATGGCGTGCACCCGGCGCAGGCCACTGAGGGTTTTGAGGAACACCGTGCTGTCACGCACGGTGAGATCACCGCCCTCCACCAGCGGGTAACCCAGCTGGCGCGCAAGGTAGAGATGTTCGAAATAACTTTCGTTGAAGCGCCCCGGCGTGAGCAACACAATCAGCGGCGGCTGGTCATCGCCAGGCGCCTGGCGAGCCAGGGTTTCCTGCAGGGTGCGGAAGAAACCGGTGAGGTGCTGCACTTGCAGATCGCGGTACAGGTCCGGGAACGCACGCGACACGATAGTGCGGTTTTCCAAGGCATAACCCGCACCCGACGGCGCCTGGGTGCGGTCGGCGGTGACCCACCAGCGGCCATCCGGCGTACGCGCCAGGTCCACCGCATACAGGTGCAGGAACGTCCCCTGCGGCGGCTGGATACCCTGGCACGGCCATAGGAAGTTGTTATGCCCGAACACCAGCTCGGCCGGCAGCAAGCCTTCCTTGATCAAGCGTTGCGGGCCGTAGAGATCGGCCAGCACGGCATTGAGCAGGCGTGCACGCTGGGCGATCCCCGCAGCGAGGTGCTGCCATTCATCGGCAGCCAGCACATGGGGCAGCAGATCCAGTTCCCACGGGCGGTCGGCGCCCTTGGGGTCGGCGTAGACGTTGTAGGTCACGCCGTTTTCCTGGATCTGCCGGGTCAACAGGGCCTGACGCTGGGCCAGTTGCGCAGGCGTACTGCGTTGCAAGTGGTCGAGCAGGCGCTGCCAATGGGCACGCACCGCACCGCTGTCATCCAGCAGTTCGTGATAAGTGCCCGCAGTCAGCGGGTAACGGTCGAGCAAGTCGGACATGGAACGCTCGGCAGGGCAAAGGGGGTCAAAGTCACCGCAGTCTAATGTGGACAGGGTTTGTGTGGCGAGGGAGCTTGCTCACGCTGGGCTGCGTAGCGGCCCCGGAGATCCCGGGAGCGCTTCGCACTCCAGCGGGAGCAAGCTCCCTCGCCACACAAGCGCCGGCTCATAGTTGATCCGCGTCAGTCATTTTTATTGGGAAAACGCCGCAAATCCAGGGTCATCGGTAACTCATCGTTGATGACCACCGGCGGTACAGGGAGCTTGCCCGGACTATGGCCAAGACGGAAAAACCGCGCCATGCGCCGGCTCTCGGCTTCGTTGGCGTTCACCGGCAAGCTGTCGTAATTCCGCCCTCCCGGGTGGGCCACATGGTATTGGCAGCCGCCGAGGGAGCGTTGCATCCAGGTGTCGAGCAGGTCGAACACCAGCGGCGCATGCACCGGGATGGTCGGTTGCAGGCAGTTGGCCGGTTGCCAGGCGCGGTAACGCACGCCGGCGACAAATTCACCGACACGCCCGGTGGCTTGCAGCGGCACCGCAATACCGTTGCAGGTCAGCAGGTAGCGTTGCGGCGCCAACCCGGTGAGTTTCACTTGCAGGCGTTCCAGCGACGAATCCACATAGCGCACCGTACCGCCCGCCGCGCCCTCTTCGCCCAGCACGTGCCAGGGTTCGAGGGCCTGGCGCAGTTCCAGCTCGATGCCACCGACCGCGTAGTCGCCGACCTTGGGGAAACGAAACGCCAGATGCGCCGCAAACCATTCGGCACGCAGCGGATAACCGGCGGCATTCAGCTCGACGATCACATCGGCAAAGTCCTGCTCGATAAAGTGCGGCAGCAGGAAACGGTCATGCAGCTCGGTACCCCAGCGCGCCAGTTTCGGCGGCGCATAAGGTTCGCGCCAGAAACGCGCGGCCAAGGCGCGCAGCAGCAGTTGCTGGGTCAAGCTCATGCGCGCATGGGGCGGCATCTCAAAAGCGCGCAGCTCCAGCAGGCCCAGGCGGCCGGTGGCACCGTCGGGCGAGTAAAGTTTGTCGATGCAGAATTCCGCGCGGTGGGTGTTACCCGTCACGTCGATCAACAGGTTGCGCAGCAGGCGATCGACCAGCCACGGCGGGCACTCTTCGCCGGGCGCCGGCATTTGGGCGAAAGCGATTTCCAGCTCGTACAGCGCGTCGTTACGCGCCTCGTCGACCCGCGGTGCCTGGGAGGTCGGGCCGATGAACAACCCGGAAAACAGGTAGGACAGCGAAGGGTGGTTGTGCCAGTAGCTGATCAGGCTGCGCAGCAGATCCGGCCGGCGCAGGAACGGTGAATCCTTGGGCGTTGCGCCGCCCATGACAAAGTGGTTACCGCCACCGGTGCCGGTGTGGCGCCCGTCGATCATGAATTTTTCGGTGGTCAGGCGGGTTTGTCGCGCTTCTTCGTAGAGGAATTCGGTGCGCTCCACCAACTCGTCCCAGGTGGCGGACGGTTGCACGTTGACCTCGATCACACCCGGGTCCGGCGTGACGCGAAAGTTGCTCAGGCGCATGTCAAACGGCGGCTCGTAACCTTCCAGCAGTACGGGGCAATGCAACTCTTCGGCGGTGGCTTCGATGGCGGCCACCAGCTCCAGGTAATCCTCGACGCGCTCCAGCGGCGGCATGAACAGGTACAGGCGCCCGCCCCGCGCTTCAGCACACAGCGCGGTGCGGGTCAGCCAATCGGCGGACTCATCCACTGTGGGCACGCGCTCGTCGCCAGGCGCGGGCTCGTCGTGACTCTTCAGTTGCGCAGGCGTCGGCAGCTCCGGTTGATCCTGATTGGGGTCAACCGGATGCACGAAGGGATACTCCGCCGCGCTCACCCATGGTTGCGACGCCAATGGCAGGCGGTAGCCGAGCGGCGAGTCCCCCGGCACCAGCCGACAGTGGTTATCGCGCAAGTACCAGCGCCCGCTCTGCCAACGATCATTGGCCGCCGTGCGCGCCAGCGGCAGCACGTGGCCGATGACTTTATCCAGGCCCTGGCTGAAGACTTTGCGCAGGCGTTCGCGCTCCAGCTCATCGCTCAGGCGCGGATCCTGGGCGGTGACGTTTTGCGGCAGCGCGCCCTCGCGCCACAGGTAGTAGAAGTTGTCTTCGAAGGCCGGGAACACGAAACGCGCAGGCAGCTTGAGGCGCTCGGCGACGCTGGCCAGGAAGCGCCCGGCCAGCGCGTCGTCGGCGCCGTAGTCCTGCTGTTCATCGGCGATCAGCGCAGGGTTGTGCCAGATCGGCACCCCGTCGCGGCGCCAGTAACAGTTGAGCGACCAGCGCGGCAGTTGCTCGCCGGGGTACCACTTGCCCTGCCCGAAGTGCACCAGCCCCGTCGGCGCGTAGTGCTTGCGCATGCGCTGGAACAGCTCGGCAGACAGGCGCCGCTTATTCGGCCCCAGCGCGGCGGTGTTCCACTCGGCACCGTCGGGGTCGTCGATGGAGACAAAGGTCGGCTCGCCGCCCATGGTCAGGCGCACGTCATCCTTGAGCAGGTCACTGTCGATCTGACGGCCCAGCGCCTGGATCGCCAGCCACTGCTCTTCGGTGTAGGGCTTGGTCACCCGTGGCGCTTCCCAAATGCGCTCCACCGACATTTCATGGGTGAATTCGCACTCGCACGGTTCCACCAGCCCACTGATCGGCGCGGCAGAGGATGGGTCGGGACTACAAGCCAAAGGAATATGACCTTCACCGGCGAACAACCCGGAAGTGGCATCCAGGCCGATCCATCCTGCACCGGGCAAATACACTTCGCACCAAGCATGCAGGTCGGTGAAGTCCACGTCGGTGCCGGACGGGCCGTCGAGGGCTTTGACGTCGGCGGTCAGTTGGATCAGGTAGCCGGACACAAATCGTGCCGCCAGCCCGAGGTTGCGCAGCAATTGCACCAGCAGCCAGGCCGAGTCGCGGCACGAACCGGAAGCGTTTTCCAGGGTGAACTCCGGGGTTTGCACACCGGGCTCCATACGGATCAGGTAAGCGATATCGCTAGCCAACCGCTGATTGAGCGCCACCAGGAAGTCCACCGCCGGCAGCGGCGTACGGTCGATGCCGGCCAGGTAGGCGGCAAACGTCGGCGTCAGCGGCAGGGTTTCCAGGTATGGCGCCAACTCGCGCTGCTCGTCGGCGGCGTAGCTGAAAGGGATTTTTTCGGCATAGGGCTCAAGGAAAAAGTCGAACGGGTTGAACACTGCCATCTCGGCGACCAGGTCGACTTCGATACGCAGCTCGTCAGTTTTTTCCGGGAACACCAGCCGTGCCAGGTAATTGCCCTGGGGGTCTTGCTGCCAATTGATGAAATGCTGCTCGGGCAGCACTTTCAGCGCGTAGGACAGTATCCGCGTGCGGCTATGGGCCGCCGGACGCAAACGCACGATCTGCGGGCCGAGTTCTACCGCACGGTCGTAGCGGTAATGGGTGACGTGGTGCAACGCGACATGAATCGACACGGCGGCCTCCTGCGAGCCAGGGCATGGAAACAAAGCGCGCAAGACTTATGCCAGAGCAGCGGTCATTGCGCTTTATCGTAGGACCCGGTGCAGTACAGCACCAAAACGGCGCCCAGGTGAGTGCCGTGGTGCGAGGCTCGCACATAATTGTGGCGAACCTGCGAAGACAGGTGGCGAATCTACCCAGTCAATGGGTTTTGCGTTGAGCGATCATGGTTTCACGCAGGTGACGGACCTCGACCAGCTTCTGGCGCATTTCACGGTGGCGCTTGCTGTTGAGCAATAACAACCCCATCAGCGGGAAAAACACTCCCGAGCCGTAAGCCAGCGCATGAAGGTGATACTGAATCATCGGCAATACAAACAGCAGACAGCCGCCCAGGTAAACCGCCACCAGGCCAGTGGCCCAGGTGCGTCCGCGCGCAATCATGACGTTGCTGAATACGATCACGACTACCAGCAGCAGGATCAGCAGCCCGGAGTAGCTGGACTTGAGCGCCGGATCAGCGTCGCGCCAATAAGTCACCCCTGCCATGGACACAGCAGACGAACCGGAAAAGATCGCCATGAAGATCGTGCCCATGAAAACCGGAAAATAGCGGCGCAGGAAGGCCGCCATGTCGGGAAAACCGCTCATTCCGTCAGGTCCTCGTACAAGCCGATCGCCAGGGTACTGGCGGTGCCCACGTTACCGCTGCGATAGCTGCCCACGATACCCAGCAGGCCGCCCAGCGCATCCTTCATCTGGGTGAGGGTGGCGTGACGAATTTCGGTGGACGTATAGCTCTTGGTCAATTTGCCCGCGCGCTGCTGCAACTTGAGCAACTTGGGCGTGAGGCTGGGATCGCGCAGGCTTAACAGCTCCTTGGTCAGCTTTTTACGCTCCTGACGGCTCAAGCCCTTGAGCAACTGGTACCAACTCTTGCCAAGCGCGGCGGCCTTGTTGGCCTTGAGCAGTTTCACGGTTGTGAGCGCGCCGGTCCCGATACCCACCAATGAGACCGCATCGAGCACGGGGGAAACGGCGTTGTACCACTCGGTATCGTCCAAGCGATCGTTAGCGTCGGGGTCAAGAATCTCGTTGTAGGTGCGCGCTACACCGAACCCACATTGCGCACTGCCGGCCAGCGCCGCCGTCACGCCAATGCCGACCACAAAAGCGCTGGCACCCGCCGTGAACGGCACCGCAACGCTACCGCTGAACACCACAATCCAGCCGATCACGGCGGCGCCGCAGGACAAGCCCATGTCGAACACCTCTTTCCTCAGGCGCTCTTCTCGCGGGTCGGTCTTCACCTGCTCGACAAACTGAGCTGGCGCGATGTACTTCTGCGCCTCACGGATAATGACGCGCTTGGGCTTGATGCTGCAGATGGGCTTGAATTCACGCAGGGTCACGACATTAAAGTCGGCGTCGATGTACACGACACCCGCGCCGACAATGCCGGGGTCGGCGTCAATGGCCGCAAACAGGCGCGGCAGGTTGATCTGGCTTTCGATGCGCTGGCGGGCCATGAACTGGGAGCGGTTGAAGTCCATGCCGATGCTGGCCAGGGGGGTTGCCCATGGGTGTTCTTCCTTGAAAAGAGGGGGGTGACTGGACTGACGCTATCGGGGGCAAGCCCCCCTCCCACCCTTTGATGTGTGAACCCGATCCAATGTGGGAGGGGGCTTGCCCCCGATGACGGCTCAATGGGCGACACCTTAACAAACAGGCTACCCAACGCCTAGAAAGCAAAACGCCAGCACGAGGCTGGCGTTTTGCGTTTCAAGCTGCGATCAACGCGGCACGACCGGCTTGCGGGCAGGCTTCTTGCCTTTGCCCTTGGCCGCATCGGTGCGCTCCTTGGCGGCTTGCTTGTTGCGCGCCTGGGCTGCGGCCTTGGCTTGCTCGCGCTTGTCCCACGGGTTGCTGCCGTCGCTGCCACGCGGTGGCAGGCCGGTGTGCTGGGTCAGGACCCTGGTGGTGGTGTCCTTGGCGACCTTGTGGCTGCCTGCCGGTGTCGAGTTCTTGCGACGGGCGCTCTGGTAGCTGTCGGTAGCCGGTTGATGCAGCGGGATCAGTTGGTCCTTGCCCGGCCCGATCAGGTCGGCACGGCCCATGCGGGTCAATGCCTCACGCAGCATCGGCCAGCCTTTCGGGTCGTGATAACGCAGGAACGCCTTGTGCAGGCGGCGCTGCTCCTCGCTCTTGACGATGGTCACCGCGTCGCTCTTGTAGGTAACCTTGCGCAGCGGGTTCTTGCCCGAGTGGTACATCGCCGTGGCCGTGGCCATCGGTGACGGGTAGAACGCCTGCACCTGGTCGGCGCGGAAGCCGTTGCCCTTGAGCCACAGGGCCAGGTTCATCATGTCTTCATCGGTGGTGCCGGGGTGAGCCGCGATGAAGTAAGGAATCAGGTACTGCTCCTTGCCCGCTTCCTTGGTGTACTTCTCGAACATGCGCTTGAACTTGTCATAGCTGCCAATGCCCGGCTTCATCATCTGGTTGAGCGGACCTTCCTCGGTATGCTCCGGGGCGATCTTGAGGTAGCCGCCGACGTGATGGGTGACCAACTCCTTGACGTACTCCGGCGACTCGACGGCCAGGTCGTAACGCAGGCCGGAGGCGATCAGGATCTTCTTCACACCCGGCAATGCACGGGCGCTGCGGTACAGCTGGATCAACGACGAATGGTCGGTGTTCAGGTTCGGGCAGATGCCCGGGAACACACACGATGGCTTGCGGCACGCAGATTCGATTTCCGGGCTCTTGCAGGCGATGCGGTACATGTTCGCGGTCGGGCCGCCGAGGTCGGAGATCACTCCGGTAAAGCCGGGAACCTTGTCGCGGATCTCTTCGATCTCGCGAATGATCGACTCTTCGGAGCGGTTCTGGATGATGCGACCTTCGTGCTCGGTGATCGAGCAGAACGTGCAGCCGCCGAAGCAGCCACGCATGATGTTCACCGAGAAACGGATCATGTCGTAGGCCGGGATTTTTTCCTTGCCATACGCCGGGTGCGGGATACGTGCGTAAGGCATGCCGAACACGTAGTCCATTTCTTCGGTGGTCATCGGGATGGGCGGCGGGTTGAACCACACGTCCACTTCACCGTGCTTCTGCACCAGGGCGCGGGCGTTGCCCGGGTTGGTCTCCAGGTGCAGCACGCGGTTGGCGTGGGCGTAGAGCACGGCGTCGTTGCGCACCTTTTCCACCGAGGGCAGGCGGATCACGGTCTTGTCGCGGGTCATCTTCGGGCTGGCCAGGATCTGCACGACCTTGGCCTCCGTCGGATCTTCAACCGGGCCCTTTTCCTGCTCGATGGCGCAGGCCTGGGTGTCCTGGGTGTTCACATACGGGTTGATGATCTTGTCGATCTTGCCCGGACGGTCGATACGGGTGGAGTCCACTTCGTACCAGCCCGCCGGTGTATCACGGCGTATGAATGCGGTGCCGCGTACGTCGGTGATGTCTTCGATCTTGTGGCCCCACGACAGGCGCTGGGCAACCTCGACGATCGCCCGCTCGGCGTTGCCGTACAGCAGGATATCGGCGCTGGCGTCGATCAGGATCGAGTTTCGCACACGGTCCTGCCAGTAGTCGTAGTGGGCGATGCGGCGCAGGGAAGCCTCAATGCCGCCGAGCACGATCGGCACGTGCTTGTAGGCTTCCTTGCAACGCTGGCTGTACACCAGGCTTGCACGGTCCGGGCGCTTGCCGGCCATGCCGCCGGGGGTGTAGGCGTCGTCGGAGCGGATTTTCTTGTCGGCGGTGTAGCGGTTGATCATGGAGTCCATGTTGCCGGCCGCGACGCCGAAGAACAGGTTCGGCTCGCCGAGCTTCATGAAGTCGTCTTTGGACTGCCAGTTCGGCTGGGCAATGATCCCGACGCGAAAGCCCTGGGACTCCAGCAGCCGGCCGATGATCGCCATGCCGAACGACGGATGGTCAACGTAGGCATCACCGGTGACGATGATGATGTCGCAGGAATCCCAGCCAAGCTGATCCATCTCCTCCCTGCTCATCGGCAGGAACGGCGCTGGACCGAAACACTCGGCCCAGTACTTGGGATAGTCAAATAACGGCTTGGCTGTTTGCATGACGGTGACCGGTGTTGAGATGAAAAAACTGCGATGAAAAATCGCGGGCGCGAAATATAGCACAAATTTTGACCAATTCCGACGATAACGGTCGGAATTGAGCAGATGGCTTATTCGTCGTCGTCGAAATTGTAGCTACCCGGCGCGAGGTTCTCGAAGCGGGTGTATTTGCCGATAAACGCCAGGCGGATAAATCCGATAGGACCGTTCCGCTGCTTGCCGATGATGATCTCGGCAATGCCCTTGTGCTCGGTTTCCGGGTGATACACCTCGTCGCGGTAGACGAACATGATCACGTCGGCGTCCTGCTCGATCGCTCCGGATTCGCGCAAGTCGGAGTTCACCGGACGCTTGTTGGGACGTTGCTCCAGGGAGCGGTTGAGCTGGGACAGCGCCACCACCGGGCAGTTGAATTCCTTGGCCAGGGCTTTCAAGGACCGGGAGATTTCAGAAATCTCGTTGGTACGGTTGTCGCCGCTGGAGCCTGGGATCTGCATCAACTGCAGGTAGTCGATCATGATCAGGGCGATGTCACCGTGTTCACGCACCAGGCGCCGCGTACGCGCACGCATCTCGGAGGGGCTGATGCCCGCGGTGTCGTCGATGAACAGCTTGCGATCGTTGAGCAGATTGACCGCCGAGGTGAGGCGTGGCCAATCGTCATCTTCCAGCTGGCCGGAACGTACCTTGGTCTGGTCGATACGCCCCAGCGACGAGAGCATCCGCATGACCAGCGATTCGCCTGGCATCTCCAGGGAATACACCAGGACGGTCTTGTCGCTGCGTAACACGGCGTTTTCCACCAGGTTCATCGCAAAGGTGGTCTTACCCATGGACGGACGGCCGGCGACGATGATCAAGTCGGCCGGTTGCAGGCCGCTGGTTTTCTCGTCGAGGTCGGTGTAGCCGGTGGAAATACCGGTAATGGCGGCATCGGTATTGAACAGGGTGTCGATGCGATCGATGGCCTTGGTCAACAGCTCGTTGACGCCTACCGGGCCGCCGGTCTTGGGGCGTGCCTCAGCAATCTGGAAGATCTGGCGCTCGGCCTCATCCAGAATCTCTTCGGCGGTACGCCCTTCGGGGTTGAACGCACTGTCGGCGATTTCGGTGCTGATACCGATCAATTGACGCAGAGTGGCCCGCTGGCGAACGATCTGGGCATAGGCCTTGATGTTGGCGACGGACGGCGTGTTTTTCGCCAGTTCACCCAGGTAACCGAGGCCGCCGACCTGGGAGGTCTGGCCTTCCTTGTCGAGTTGTTCGGCCAGGGTTACCACGTCGATCGGCGAGTTCTGATCGGCCAGCTTGGCGATGGCGCGGAAGATCAAGCGGTGGTCATGCCGATAGAAATCACCGTCCGAGACTTGATCCAGCACGCGCTCCCAGGCGTTGTTGTCCAGCATCAAGCCACCGAGCACGGCCTGTTCGGCCTCGATGGAATGCGGCGGCACCTTCAGGGCAGCGGTTTGCAGATCGTATTGCTCAGGAGCTGAAATATCGTTCATGGCCACTTGGAATTGGGGGTCTGTAGAAAAACAAAAGGCACGACCTGTAAACAGGATCGTGCCCGATGTTAACCGCCCGGCACACGAGGTGCCAGCCAGTTAGGTGCGACTTAAGCTGCTACCACGACAACGCGTACGGTGGCTTCAACTTCAGCGTGCAGGTGCACGGCTACGTCGAATTCGCCTACGTTGCGGATGGTGCCGTTCGGCAGACGAACTTCGCTCTTCTGCACTTCAACGCCCGAAGCGGTCAGTGCATCAGCGATGTCGTGGGTGCCGATCGAACCGAACAGCTTGCCTTCGTCACCGGCGGTGGCAGTGATAGTCACTTCCAGCTCAGCCAGTTGGGCAGCGCGAGTTTCAGCCGAAGCTTTTTTGTCTGCTGCTGCTTTTTCCAGCTCAGCACGACGCTCTTCAAACGCAGCCAGGTTGGCAGCGGTTGCAGCGGTGGCTTTGCCGTATGGCAGCAGGTAGTTACGACCGTAGCCGGCCTTAACGTTCACTTTGTCGCCCAGGTTGCCCAGGTTGGCGACTTTTTCCAGAAGGATCAGTTGCATGTGAAAATCCTCTAACTTTTAACCTTCACCGTTCGCGTTATCGGCGTCTTTCGGCGCCAGACGACCGCGAAAATCAATCAGGCCGTCGACAATGGCCAAGACCACGAGTAACGGATAGATCAGCTGCATGAACAGCAACAGCGTGACGTACAACCCCACCAGCCAGAACCTGGCCAGGCGCTTTCGCGCAACCAGCCCATGAATCAGGGCCAGTCCGGCAAACACCAGCGGTACGCTGCAAATCGGCGCCAGCAAGGCCATCTGAGGACCGAAGTTCGGTCCGACAACCATGCACGCCAGCAGCAACATCGCCGGCCCCGTCGGGATTCTGATACTGCGAAATTCGCGACCAAAACCACCCGGGTTGTACAACAACGCCTGCCAGTAACGCCCAAGAATCAGGCTCATAACGCTGACAACCTGCAACAATGCCGCAATCAGGCCGGTCAGGACCGGGGCAATCAGTGACACAAACCGCGCTCGCTCATCTACCGACAATTGCTGGTAGATATCCCCGAGGGCCAGCGGCAGGATCTTGACGATCTCTTGTGCCAGCGCCTCGATCTGTGGGCGGAAAGCCGCGCCAAGCATCACCGAATACACCAAACCCAATGCCACGCTGACCAGCAGCGTACGGACCCAGGACTCACTTGCGCGCAAAACCAACGCAAGGCTCGATGACCCCAGCAGTACCAGAAGTACCCGTGGATCACCCAATTGCAGCCACCAGATCAAGGCCGGCAACAATCCCAGGGCAAGAACGCCAACGGCGTCCTTCAAACCGCGCCGCAGGAGCACAAGGCAGCCTGCAGCAGCACCCAACCAATAAAACAACGGCAATGCCGCAAAGCCAGCCACTACCAGAGTGGCCTGCACACGGCCGCGCATGATGAACTCAGCTAAGGCGCGCATGCATTCAATCCCTTACTACTTGTCGACTGCCCGGTCTCAGCGGCCGTGGCTGTCGGTGTAGGCCAGCAGGGCCAGGAAGCGGGCGCGCTTGATAGCGGTGGCCAGCTGACGCTGATAACGAGCTTTGGTACCGGTGATACGGCTTGGAACGATTTTGCCGGTCTCGGATACGTAGGCTTTCAGAGTGTTGAGATCTTTGTAATCGATCTCTTTCACGTCTTCAGCGGTGAAGCGGCAGAATTTACGACGACGGAAGAAACGTGCCATTTGATAGGCTCCTTAAAAGGTCCGTGGATTACTCGTCAGCGTTATCGCTGTTGTCGCTGTCATCACTGTCAGCGCTATCAGCGCCTTCGTGCTCAGGACGGTCGCGACGCTCACGGCGCTCACTGCGGTTTTCTTCAGCCTTGAGCATCTCGGATTGGCCGGTAACGGCTTCTTCGCGACGGATGACCAGGTTACGGATCACTGCATCGTTGTAGCGGAAGTTGTCTTCCAGCTCGGCCAGGGCCTTGCCGGTGCACTCAACGTTCAGCATCACGTAGTGAGCCTTGTGAACATTGTTGATTGCGTAGGCCAGTTGACGACGGCCCCAATCTTCCAGACGGTGGATTTTGCCGCCGTCTTCTTCGATCAGCTTGGTGTAACGCTCAACCATGCCGCCGACTTGCTCGCTTTGATCCGGGTGGACCAAAAAGATGATTTCGTAATGACGCATGAATGCTCCTTACGGGTTGTAGCCTGCCGCTCAAAAACGGTCAGACAAGGAGTGAATGACACTTATGGATCTTGCCGCGGGGAGGCACATCGGTGCCTGCCAGGAAGGCAAGGGGCGCAATTGTAGAGAAGGGGGAGAAAGCGCGCAAGGTGATTGGTGATTATTTGAACAATCTTCCATACACCCCAGAATAACTGTGGGAGGGGGCTTGCTCCCGATGACAGAGTATCAGTCACTGCATCTGGCGACTGTCACACCGCTATCGGGAGCAAGCCCCCTCCCAAAGTTTGGATCCAGGCCCGGCTCGGGATTACTTCTTGGCTTTAGCCTTCGCGCCACGCTGACGCTGGGCCTCGAACAGGCACACACCCGTCGCGACCGACACGTTAAGACTGCTGACGCTACCGGCCATCGGCAAATGCACCAGGTAATCGCAATGCTCACGGGTCAGGCGGCGCATGCCCTTGCCTTCGGCGCCCATGATCAAGATGGTCGGGCCGGTGAAGTCCTGGTCATAAATACTGACCTCGGCCTCCCCTGCCGTACCCACCACCCACAGGCCACGCTGCTGGAGTTTTTCCAGGGTACGCGCCAGGTTGGTCACGGCCACCAGCGGAATAACTTCCGCCGCGCCACAGGCGACTTTACGCACGACCGGCGTCAAGGTAGCCGACTTGTCCTTAGGCACGATCACCGCCAGCGCACCGGCGGCATCTGCCGAGCGCAGGCAAGCGCCGAGGTTGTGCGGGTCGGTCACGCCGTCCAGCACCAGCAGCAGCGGCGCACCTTCGGTGCGGTCGAGCAGTTCATCCAGCATCGCTTCGCCCCAGACCTGGCTCGGACTGACGTCCGCGACCACACCCTGGTGCACACCTTCCACCCACGCATCCATCTCACGACGCTCAGCCTGGCCGATGGCGACGCGGTTTTCGTTGGCCAGCTCGACCAGCGTTTGCACACGCGGCTCGCTGCGACCTTCCGCCAGCCACACTTGTTTGACGCGCTTGGGATGGTGACGCAGCAATGCTTCTACGGCGTGCACGCCGTAGATTTTTTCCAGACTCATGACTTGGCCTTAGGTTTGCGCGACCCACTGCTCTTTGCAGGAGCCGAACCCGTCTTGGACGGGCCTTTACGATGTTTACTGGTCTTGCTCGACGAGCTTTCCGGCCCACGCGACTTACCGCCCGACGCCGGTTTACCACCGCTTTTGGCTTCGTTGAGCAACTGCTGCTTCAACTCGCGGCTCTTGCGTACCTCAGCGTTTTTAGCCGCGGCATCGCTTGGGCGGTAGGCTTCGGAGACCTTGTCCTTGCTGGAAGAACGACGGCCGGCCTTGGCGGGCTCAGGCTCGGCGGCTTTCGCAGGAGCACTTTTGCCTTTGGAGGCTGGCGCCGGGGTATCACCCCCACGTTTTTTACGACTGCCCGGTGATTCGGCGGGCTTGTCAGACATGCCGAAGTCGATCTTGCGCTCGTCGAGGTCGACGCGCATGACCTGCACTTCCACGGTGTCGCCCAGACGGAAACTGCGACCGGTACGCTCACCCGCCAGGCGGTGATGCACAGGATCGAAGTGATAGTAGTCACCCGGCAAGGCAGTCACGTGCACCAGGCCCTCGACATAGATGTCGGTCAGCTCGACGAACAAACCAAAACCGGTCACGGCCGTGATCACGCCAGGGAACGACTCGCCCACGCGATCCTTCATGAACTCGCACTTGAGCCAGTTCACCACGTCGCGGGTCGCTTCATCGGCACGACGCTCGCTCATGGAGCACTGCTCGCCCAACTGTTCCAGGGCCGCTTCGTCGTACGGATAGATGCGCGCCTTCGGAATGGTCATCGCACCGGCGCGCTTGACGTGCGGGGTGTTCTGCTTGGAGTGGATCACGCTGCGGATCGCCCGGTGCGTCAGCAGGTCCGGGTAACGGCGGATCGGCGAGGTGAAGTGGGTGTACGCCTCGTAATTCAGACCGAAGTGCCCCTGGTTGTCGGCGCTGTACACCGCCTGACTCAGCGAGCGCAGCATGACGGTCTGGATCACATGGTAATCCGGACGATCTTTGATGCCGGCCAGCAAAGCCTGGTAATCCTTCGGCGTCGGGCCGTCCTTGCCTTTATGCAGGGACAGGCCTAGCTCACCGAGGAACGCGCGCAGTTTTTCCAGTCGCTCAGGTGGCGGGCCATCGTGCACACGGTACAACGCAGGGATTTCATGCTTTTTCAGGAATTCGGCGGTGGCCACGTTGGCCGCCAGCATGCATTCCTCGATCAGCTTGTGCGCATCGTTACGCGTGGTCGGGGTGATTGCGGCGATCTTGCGCTCGGAACCGAAGACAATCCGGGTTTCCTGGGTTTCAAAATCGATCGCGCCACGGGTATGACGTGCACCCAACAACACCTTGTACAGCGCATACAGCTGCTTGAGGTGCGGCACCACGCCAGCGTATTCGGCACGCAGGGCCTTGGCTTCGCTGGTCTTCGGTGTTTCCAGGATGGTGCTGACCTTGTTGTAGGTCAGGCGCGCCTGGGAATGGATCACCGCTTCGTAGAACTGGTAATCGGTCATTTCGCCGGTTTTCGAGATAGTCATCTCGCACACCATGGCCAAACGGTCGACTTTCGGATTCAGCGAGCACAGGCCGTTGGACAGCTGCTCAGGCAGCATCGGGATCACGCGCTCGGGGAAGTACACCGAGTTGCCGCGCACCTGGGCTTCATTGTCCAGCGCCGAGCCGATCTTCACATAGCTGGATACGTCGGCAATCGCCACGTACAACTTCCAGCCGCCGGAGAACAGACGCAGCTTGCCGGGCTTGGCTTCGCAGTAGACCGCATCGTCGAAGTCGCGGGCATCTTCGCCGTCGATGGTGACGAACGGCAGATGGCGCAGATCGATGCGTTTCTCTTTGTCCTTTTCTTCTACTTCAGGCTTGAGCTTGCCGGCTTCCTTGAGCACAGCCTCAGGCCAGACGTGAGGAATATCGTAGGTACGCAGCGCGACATCGATTTCCATGCCCGGCGCCATGTAGTTGCCGACCACTTCAACGATATCGCCCTGCGGCTGGAAGCGCGCCGTTGGCCAGTGGGTGATTTTCACCTCAACGAACTGACCGACCTTGGCGGCGCCATTGCGGCCCGGGGTAATCAGCACTTCCTGCTGAACCTTTGGGTTGTCCGGTACAACGAAGCCGATACCGCCTTCTTCGAAATAACGGCCGACGATGGACTCGTGGGCACGCGATACGACCTCGACGATCACGCCTTCACGGCGACCGCGACGGTCCAGGCCGGACACGCGCGCCAGGGCACGGTCGCCATCGAATACCAGACGCATTTGCGCCGGGCTCATGAACAGGTCGTCGCTGCCGTCATCCGGGATCAGAAAGCCGAAACCGTCACGGTGGCCGGCAATACGGCCCAGGATCAGGTCGAGCTTGTCCACCGGCGCGTAAGTACCACGGCGGGTGTAGATCAGTTGTGCGTCGCGCTCCATGGCACGCAAGCGGCGGCGCAGCGCTTCGAGTTGGTCTTCGGTGGTCAGACCGAACTCTTCAACCAATTGCTCGCGGCTAGCAGGCGAACCCCGATCGGCGAGATGCGCCAGGATCAGTTCGCGGCTAGGAATAGGGTTTTCATATTTTTCCGCTTCACGAGCGGCCTCGGGATCGAGGGACTGCCAATCGGCCATTAGAGAGTTTTCACCTTGTCTATATGAGGGTTAGTTTGGCATACGCGTATTGAAACGGGAAATTTCAGGTTTCAACAAGCGTTTAAAAGCCTTTTGCAGCCCCTGACGGCTACCTTGCACGACCATTGGCGAAATTTTCCAGGTTTTTTTCATCGCAGGGGTTTACAGCCAAAAAATCGCTCCGTATAGTGCGCGCCATCGACGACGGCAACGTTGTTGATGCTGCCCAGGTGGTGAAATTGGTAGACACGCCAGCTTCAGGTGCTGGTGATCGCAAGGTCGTGGAAGTTCGAGTCTTCTCCTGGGCACCAAATTCAGATCAAACCCGCGAAAGCGGGTTTTTTCGTTTCAGGTCTTTGATTTTTAACGGGAATATTGATTTATATTTTTGTTATCAGGGGTTTACAGATCAAAAAGCCCTCCGTATAGTTCGCTCCATCAACAGCGCAAGCGCTGCTGATAATGCCCAGGTGGTGAAATTGGTAGACACGCCAGCTTCAGGTGCTGGTGACCTTACGGTCGTGGAAGTTCGAGTCTTCTCCTGGGCACCAAATTCAGATCAAACCCGCGAAAGCGGGTTTTTTCGTTTCTGACGTTCGAAAATATTCCCAACAGCTCATTCTCCAGTGCCGGGGTGCCAGCACCTGCGCTGACGCCCCGGATGCACCTGAGCCACTAGGCCCGGAACTGCCCCAGGCTCGCCTTCAATTGCGCCGCCAACCCGTCCAGCACCTTGCCGCTGGCGGTGGTTTCTACCACTGCCTGCGCGGCACGCTCCGCCTGCGCATGGATCACCTCGACCCGCCCCCGTACCGCATGAGCACCCTGGGCCTGGTGCTCGGCCGCACGCGTCGCCAAACCGATCGCCGCATGCACCTGCTCAACCGACACCTGTACGGTCTGCTGCAAGCGCACACTGTCGCGCAACACCAGCAGCCCTTCGCTGGCCTGGCGCCCGGCCTTGCCGATGGTTTCCACCGCCTCACGCGCCCCCTGCTGCAACGCCACGATATGGGCCTGGATGTCACCGGTGGAGCTTTGGGTTTTACTGGCCAATGCCCGCACCTCATCTGCCACGACCGCAAAGCCGCGTCCGGTCTCTCCGGCCCGCGCCGCCTCGATTGCGGCGTTGAGCGCCAACAGATTGGTCTGCTCGGCGATCCCGTGGATCACCGTCAGCACCACCTCAATCTGCTCACTCTGCTGCGCCAACCGCTCGATCACCTGGGAACCGGCCTGCACTTGCCCCGCCAAGGCCTCGATCAAGTTGCCGACTTGCGCGGAAGTCCGCGAGTTCTCATCCGTGGCCTGACGAATATCCACTACCTGCTGCAACGCCGCTTGCATCGCATGGCTTTCGGCCTGAGCCTCGTCCGCCATCTGCGACAGCGCGCGCAAGCTCTCGGCCACTTCGTCGCGCTGCAAACCAGCCGCCGCATCAGCACCGGCATTGCGCTGGGTCATGGCCCCGATTTCCACGCCGGTTCGCTGAGCCACATCGCCCGCCTCGCGCACAATCGGCTGCAACTTGTCGACAAAGCGATTGACCGCCGAGGCCATGGCGCCGATTTCGTCCTGGCTATTGATTTGCACACGTTTGGTAAGATCCCCCTCGCCCGCCGCCAAGTCATCCATGGCCGCAATCAGCAACTTCAAGCGATTGACCACACGACGCCCCAGCACGATAGCGATCAGCAGCAACACGCCGAAACCAACCAGCGCCAAGCCCATGCCGATGCGCCAGCGCAAGGTGCCGGCGGCGTCCTGCACAACGCTGGCAGTGTTGGCGCTCATCTGGGTGGCCGTGGCTTGCGCGGATTGCAAGCGGGCCCCCATGGCGGCCGCGCTATCAGCCGCCGCCCCTTTGAGACTGTCGCCCACCAACTGGTCGCCACTGGCGATCAGGGCTGCGAAGCGCTTATCCAGCGCAGCCAGATCCGCCTCCACTGCTGCGGTGGAAACCCCCATGCGCACCTTGCCGATTTCCACACCGTTGGGGCTGATGGACGCTTCGACATAGAACACTGACGGATCATCTTTCGCCGCATCCAGCACTTTATCCAGCGCGCGCTCACCCTTGCCCTTTTCCAGCAGCGCCTGGTTGATCGGATTTTCGCGATTGAGGTAGCGGGTCAAATGCTCGCCCGCCGCGTCGTCATAGACCACGAACAGTACGTTGGGATTGCGCTGGGCACGCCGGGCGAACTCCGACAGCGTCGGCACGTCACTGTCCCACATGGCGCGGGGCGCCACCGAGGCCAGCAGTTGCGCCATGTCATTGGCGGAGTCCTTCAGGTCTTTTTCCAGGGTCGCACGCAGTTGCTTCTGCTCTTCCTGCAGTCGGGTTGAAAGCCCCACTGTCAGGCGCTGACGGGTATTGGTCGACAAGCTGTCCAGGCTGGACGTGACTTCCTTACCGGCCTGGGCCAACTCGCCAGACAGCTTCTGACTATCGACCCCCAGCCGATTGCCCAAATCAGCCTCAAGCGCAGTGACGGTGCTCCGCGTCAGAGCGACGGCCACCAGCACTTGCACCAAAAGAGCGATACCAAGAGTAACGAACACCGGCCGCAACAGACGGCTTTGTAACAATGAGAGAACGGCAGACATCGAGAATCCCTCCACCCTGGGTGCCATTAATCTGATGGCGCCGCGAAAGGAAGAAGCAAAGCAAGGGCCGTGCCGTTCGCCCGTCACAAACGACAAAGGGCCCCCGAAGGAGCCCTTTGCTTTTTACATCAACAGCTTATTAAGCGAACGGATGACGCAGAACGATGGTTTCGTTGCGGTCAGGGCCCGTCGAAATAATGTCGATCGGTGCGCCAATCAGCTCTTCCACGCGCTTGATGTAAGCGCGGGCATTGGCCGGCAGCTCTTCCAGGGTCTTGGCACCCACGGTCGATTCGCTCCAGCCCGGCACTTCTTCGTACACCGGCTGCAGGCCCACATAGCTGTCGGCGTCAGTCGGGGCAACGCTATTGCCATCTGCATCTTTGTAGCCAACGCAGATATTGATGGTTTCCAGACCATCGAGTACGTCCAGCTTGGTCAGGCAGATGCCCGAGATGCTGTTCACGTCGATAGCGCGACGCAGGATAACGGCATCGAACCAGCCGCAACGACGGGCACGCCCGGTGGTCGCACCGAACTCGTGACCTTGCTTGGCCAGGTGTGCACCGACTTCGTCGAACAGCTCAGTCGGGAACGGACCCGAACCGACACGCGTGGTGTAGGCCTTGGTGATGCCCAGGATGTAGTCCAGGAACATAGGCCCCACGCCCGAACCCGTTGCAACGCCACCTGCGGTGGTGTTGGAACTGGTCACGTACGGATAGGTACCGTGGTCGATGTCCAGCAGCGAACCCTGGGCGCCTTCGAACATGATGTCTTTACCGGCGCGACGCAGCTCGTGCAGCTCGGCAGTCACGTCCAGCATCAACGGCTTGAGCAGCTCGGCGTATTCCTTGCACTCAGCCAGGGTCTTGTCGAACTCGATCGCCGGCTCTTTGTAGTAACCCACCAGCATGAAGTTGTGGTAATCCACCAGCTCACGCAGCTTGTCTTCAAAGCGCGGCATGTTGAGCAGGTCGCCCACACGCAGGCCACGGCGTGCGACCTTGTCTTCATAGGCCGGGCCGATACCGCGACCGGTGGTACCGATCTTCAGCTCGCCACGCGCCTTTTCACGAGCCTGGTCCAACGCAACATGGAAGGACAGGATCAGCGGGCAGGACGGGCTGATACGCAGGCGCTCGCGCACCGGTACGCCTTTCTCTTCCAGCTTGGTGATCTCACGCAGCAAGGCGTCAGGTGCAACCACCACACCGTTGCCGATCAGGCACTGCACGCCTTCGCGCAGCACGCCCGACGGGATCAGGTGCAAGACGGTTTTTTCGCCATCGATGACCAGAGTGTGGCCAGCGTTGTGGCCACCTTGGTAGCGCACTACGGCGGCAGCATGTTCGGTCAGCAGATCAACGATCTTGCCTTTGCCCTCATCACCCCACTGGGTGCCCAGGACTACGACATTCTTACCCATAACACTTGTCCTCATTCGCGCAAACTTGGTGCCGGCAATAGCCGGCAGGAAAACTCAAGAAGCCAGTGGCGATACTTGCCAAAGCCCGTTCTGCAGAATCAATTGCCGGTCACAGTCCGCTTCACGGGCGGCGGCCAATGGCTGCCCAGGCAAAGCCTGGACGACACGCTGACCCTCACCGCGCAACTGGCAAACCTGCTGCCAGAGTGCTGCGTCCGTACTGTCGGGCATCCAGATGCCACCAGACGGCAGCTCGACCTCAGCACGCCCCAGGGTCACCAGGGTTTTCAAATCGGTGGAAAAGCCAGTCGCCGGGCGGGCTCGACCGAAGTCGGCGCCAATGTCGTCATAACGACCGCCCTGGGCGATGGCCTGGCCAACACCCGGGACAAATACGGCGAACACTACACCGGTGTGGTAGTGGTAGCCGCGCAATTCACCCAGGTCGAAGTACAGCGGCAACTGCGGGAAGCGCGCCGACAACTGCTCGGCAATTGCCAGCACGTCGTCCAGTGCAGCCAGTACGGGCGCCGGCGCATTGGCCAGGCGCTCACGCGCAGCCACCAGCACTTCACGGCCACCGCACAGGTTCACCAGCGCACGCAGCATGTCGGCCAGGTCGGCAGGCACGCCAGCGGTCAGGGCAATGACTTCATCGATAGCCTTGCGTTGCAGGGCATCGAACAACTGTTGTTCCACTTCACCGGACAAACCGGCCGCACGGGCCAGGCCCCGGTAGATACCGACATGCCCCAGGTCCATGTGGACATCCGGCACATCAGCCAGTTGCAGCATGGCCAGCATCAAGCTGATCACTTCAACGTCGCTGCTTGGACTGGCATCGCCGTACAACTCGGCACCCAGCTGGATCGGGCTGCGGGAAGACGACAAGGCACGAGGCTGCGCGTGCAGCACGCTACCGGCGTAACACAGACGGCTCGGGCCTTCGCGACGCAGGGTGTGCGCATCGATACGCGCCACTTGCGGCGTGATGTCGGCACGGAAACCCATTTGCCGGCCTGATTGCGGGTCGATGACCTTGAAGGTGCGCAAATCCAGGTCCTGGCCCGCGCCGGTCAGCAGGGATTCCAGGTACTCGATATGAGGGGTGACGACAAACTCGTAACCCCAGCTCTGGAACAGATCCAACACCTGGCGACGCGCTACTTCAATGCGCGCAGCTTCCGGTGGCAGTACTTCTTCGATGCCATCTGGCAGCAGCCAGCGGTCTACCGTTGCCATTACGCCATTCCCCTATGATCCGGGCGGCCAGCCCTCGGCCGAGCCTTGAGTGAAGCAGAAAATACCCGCCGCCTGCATAAACCACGCGCAAGAGCGACGTGACGATCGGCCTGCCAGCGGCCTCGTCGGGCACTTTCCTCGAAAAACCTGTCACGCCTGCCGAATCAAACATGCAGACGCAAAAAAGCCGGGAATTTCCCGGCTGCCGCATCATACACCCGTTTTCTGAAAGGATCACCCCGCCAGGCGTTTTAGCCGCCCGACGGAGTAAGTCCTACACAGCAACGCGCTGATTACTTGGCTTTTTCCAGGTAGCGGAAGAACTCGCTACTTGGGTCCAGCACCATGACGTCGGTTTTGTTTGCGAAGCTTTCACGGTAGGCACGCAGGCTACGGTAGAACGCGTAGAACTCCTGGTCCTGCCCATAGGCCTTGGCGTAGATCGCCGCGGCTTGAGCGTCGCCATCACCACGGGCCTCTTCAGACTCGCGATAGGCTTCCGCCAACAGTACACGGCGCTGACGGTCGGCATCCGCACGGATACCTTCGGCCAACTCGTTACCCTTGGCACGGTGCTCGCGGGCTTCACGCTCACGCTCGGTGCTCATGCGCTCGAACACGCTGCGGTTCACTTCCTTCGGCAGATCGATGGCCTTGACCCGAACATCGATCACTTCAATGCCCAGCTCTTTTTCCGCCATCGTGTTCAACGAGCGCGTGATATCAGCCATCAGCGCATCACGTTCACCGGACACCACCTCGTGCAGGGTGCGCTTACCAAACTGGTCACGCAGGCCCGATTCCAGGCGGCGCGACAAACGCTCGTCGGCAATCTGCTTGAGGCCGGAGGTCGCAGTGTAGAAACGCTCGGCATCCTTGACGCGCCACTTGGCATAGGCGTCAACCATCACGGCTTTCTTTTCCAGGGTCAGGAAGCGTTGCGTCGGTGCATCCAGGGTCATCAGGCGGGCGTCGAACTTGCGCACCTGGTTGACGTAAGGAACCTTCACATGCAGGCCTGGCTGGACGTCCGCCTGCACCACGCGACCGAATTGCAGCAACACCGCACGCTCGGTCTGAGACACGATGTAGAAGCAGTTCCAGGCAGCGATGACCACGACGACGCCCACAATCAGGGCGGTCAGCGATTTATTGCTCATCAACGACTCTCCCTGGTACGTGTTTGCTGTTGCAGCAAGTCAGCGGCCGAACGGGCGCTCGCTTCGTTGGCAGCAGCCGTCGAACCGGTAGACGGCGCGTTGGTGCCGCTACGGCCACCTTCGATCATCTTGTCCAGCGGCAGGTACAACAGGTTGTTCTGCCCACCTTTGTTGCCGGTCACGAGAACCTTGCTGGTGTTGCTGAAGACTTCCTGCATGGTGTCCAGGTACAAACGCTCACGCGTGACTTCCGGAGCCTTGCGGTACTCGGCAACCAGCTTGGTAAAGCGATCTGCCTCACCCTTGGCGCGGGAAACCACTTCGTCACGGTAACCGTTGGCATCCTCAAGGATACGCTGGGCCTGACCACGGGCTTCCGGCACGACGCCGTTGGCATAGGTTTCAGCCTGGTTGCGCGAACGCTGCTCGTCTTCACGGGCGCGGATAACGTCGTCAAAGGCTTCCTGCACTTCACGTGGTGCCGCTGCGCTCTGCACGTTCACCTGAGTGACGGTGATACCGGTGCGATAGGTATCGAGGAACCGTTGCAGGCGCTCCTTGATTTCGCTGGCCATCAACTCACGCCCTTCGGTCAGCACCTGGTCCATCGCAGTGGACCCCACCACATGGCGCAGGGCGCTTTCGGTTGCGTGCTGCAGGCTGATCTCAGGCTGGTCGACGTTCAGCACGAAGTCCTGCAGGTTGCTGATCTTGTACTGCACGGTCAGCGGCACTTCGACGATGTTCTCGTCTTCGGTCAGCATCTGGCCCTGCTTGGTGTAGGCACGCTCACGCGTGACGTTTTCCATGTACTTCTTGTCAATCGGCGGGAAGTAGATGTTCAGGCCCGGCCCTACCGTCTCGTAGTACTTGCCGAAGCGCAGCACGACAGCCTGCTCCTGCTCGTCGACTACGTAGACCGCGCTGTACAGCCATACGGCCGCCAGCACGACAAGACCCAGGCCCAGCAGGCCATAGCCGCCACCCTTGCTTGCGCGACCGCCGTCGTCACCACCACTTTTTTTCCCACCACCGAACAACCCATTCAGGCTTTCCTGCAGCTTTCGGAAGGCCTCGTCGAGATCCGGCGGCCCCTTGCGGTCGCCGTTATTGCGGCGCTTACCACCCCAAGGATCCTGATTATTCGAGTTGCCACCCGGCTCATTCCAAGCCATAGCGCTCTCCATCTGATAAAGCAAAGACGCGCCCACGGCGCGCCGACCAATGCTACAGAATGCCTGCTACTGCGACACAACCGCTTTCTCAGGCTTTTATTGCAAAGTGTGTTGTTCGATGAACTCCGCCGGTACGACGCCTTCACGGCTGACCAGCCGATTCAGTTCCGAGCGCGGCAATCGAACGGCCAGCAAGCTGACACCTTCGTCGTCATGTTCTTCTTTCTGCACTGCGCCCAACTCGAAAAACTGTGCACGCAGTCGAGCAAAACGCTGCGGCAAGCGCAAGGTGCCGATAAACAAATCGCTGCCCAACAGCTCGGCAATGGCTTGCTCGAGCAATTCCAAACCACTGCCATCACGCGCTGACAGCCATACCCGCTGGGGCTTGCCGTTCTCGTCGCGTTGAATTTGTGGCTCTACGCCTTCAAGCAAATCGAGTTTGTTATAGACCTCGAGGATCGGCAAGTCCTGTGCACCAATCTCGCCCAGCACCAACATCACCTGTTCAATCTGCAACATGCGATCCGGTTCGGCCGCATCGATCACGTGCAACAACAGATCCGAGTTGCTCGACTCTTCGAGCGTAGACCGAAACGCTTCGACCAGCTTGTGGGGCAAGTGACGAATAAAGCCCACCGTATCCGCCAGGACAATCGGCCCCAGGTCATCCAGGTCCAGACGGCGCAAGGTCGGGTCGAGGGTGGCGAACAGTTGGTCGGCCGCGTATACGTCGGACTTCGTCACGTTATTGAACAGCGTGGATTTACCGGCGTTGGTGTAGCCCACCAGGGAAACGGTAGGAATATCCGCACGGGAACGGCCACGGCGTGACTGTTCGCGCTGGCTACGCACTTTTTCCAGACGGCCCTTGATCTGACGCAGGCGAACCCGCAACAGGCGTCGGTCGGTTTCAAGCTGGGTTTCACCCGGGCCGCGCATACCGATACCACCACCCTGGCGCTCAAGGTGAGTCCAGCCGCGAACCAGCCGGGTGCTCATGTGGTCAAGCTGGGCCAGTTCAACCTGGAGCTTGCCTTCATGGGTACGGGCGCGCTGGGCGAAGATATCGAGAATCAGACCGGTACGGTCGATCACGCGACACTCGAAGACACGTTCGAGGTTACGTTCCTGACTGGGTGTGAGGACGTGATTGAAGATCACCAGATCGGCTTCTTCGGCGTGCACCAGGTCGCGCAGTTCCTCGACCTTGCCGCTGCCAATCAGGAATTTGGCGGTTGGCCGATGACGCGGCACGTTAAAAAACGCAACGGTCTCGGCGCCGGCCGAATTTGCCAACTCCTGAAACTCCTGCGGATCTTCGCGCGCCTCAGGGTCCTGTCCATCCAAGTGAACGAGAATGACTCGCTCACCACCACCGTGGCGCTCAAAGAACAAAGGAGACTCCTATCAGGCGTTACCTGGCTCAGCGTCAGCTGCATCGTCACCTGCTGCGCTAGGCAGACGGATTGGACGAACTGGAACAACTGTCGAGATAGCGTGCTTGTAGACCATCTGGCTGACGGTGTTCTTCAGCAGGATCACGAACTGGTCGAACGATTCGATCGTACCTTGCAGTTTGATACCGTTCACCAGGTAGATGGAAACCCCCACTTTCTCTTTACGTAAAGTATTCAAGTAAGGGTCTTGTAGCGAATGCCCTTTTGACATGTGTCGCACTCCTATAAGGATCAATAATAAAAAAGCGGAAAATAGATAGCTTATGGCCGTCACACCCCCAAGGATAGACGGCAATTGCAAGGACTCAGCTCAATATGGAGACCGTTCCCAAGTATTTCAAGGCGCGTGACAGATTGTCGCTGTCCAGGCTGTCCAACCAGTGCAAATCGCTCCAGCTGCGCAGCCAGGTGAACTGGCGTTTGGCCAATTGGCGCGTGGCGATGATGCCGCGCTCCTGCATTTCGGCCCACGTCAGCTTGCCATCCAGGTGATCCCAGACTTGGCGATAGCCTACAGCACGTATGGAAGGTAGCCCGGAATGCAGGTCACCTCTTGAACGCAGTGCTACGACCTCATCCACAAACCCCTGTTCCAACATAATTGTGAATCTTTGTGCAATTCGTTCATGCAGCACCTGGCGATTTGCCGGAGCAATCGCCAGATTCGCCACAGTATAGGGCAATTGTGACTGTCCAGATGCGTCTGCATCAGTACTTTGCGCAGTTTGTTTCAGCCTGTGTTCAGTCATGGTCTGGCCGCTCACACGCCAGACTTCCAGGGCGCGTGTGAGGCGCTGGGGGTCATTGGGGTGAATGCGCGCGGCAGAGACCGGGTCGACCGCCGCCAACTGATCGTGCAGCGCTTGCCAACCAAGGCGTGCAGCCTCCTCTTCAAGCTCGGCGCGCACCTGGGCATCAGCCGGCGGCATATCCGCCAGGCCTTCCTGCAAAGCCTTGTAGTAGAGCATCGTACCGCCCACCAGCAGCGGAATATTGCCCCGCGCGGTGATCTCAGCCATGGCAGCCAGGGCGTCGGTACGGAAATCCGCCGCAGAATAGCTTTCGGCCGGGTCGATAATGTCGATCAACCGGTGCGGATATTGGGCCAATAGCGCTTTTGAGGGCTTGGCCGTACCGATGTCCATGTCCCGGTAAACCAGGGCAGAGTCGACACTGATCAGCTCGCACGGCAACACTTTGGTCAGCTCGATGGCCAGGTCGGTCTTGCCGGCGGCCGTGGGGCCCATCAGGAAGATGGCGGGGGGCAAGGCACTCATCAACGGCCGCGCAGGAACAGTTTGTCCAGATCGTCCAGGCCCATCTGGGTCCAGGTCGGTCGGCCATGGTTGCATTGCCCGCTGCGCTCGGTGTTTTCCATGTCGCGCAGCAGCCCGTTCATTTCCGGCAGGGCCAGGCGGCGATTGGCGCGGATGGCGCCATGACAGGCCATGGTGCCAAGCAGCTCATTGATGTGCGCCTGGATACGATCGCTGGTGCCGTACTCCATCAGGTCCGCCAGCACATCAGCGACCAGGCGGTTGGCTTCAGCCTGCTTGAGCAGCGCAGGAATCTGGCGGATCGCCAGGGTTTCCGGCCCAAGGCGCTGCAATTCGAAGCCCAGTTTCTGGAACACGCCGTGATGCTCTTCGGCGCAATCGGCCTCCCGCTGGCTGACCGCCAGGGATTCGGGCACCAACAGCGGCTGACCGCTGAGACCTTCGCTGGCCATGGCGATCTTCAAGCGCTCGTACATGATCCGCTCATGGGCGGCATGCATATCGACCAGTACCAGGCCGTGGGCGTTTTCCGCCAGGATGTAGATGCCTTTGAGTTGCGCCAACGCATAACCCAACGGTGGAATATCCCCCCCACCCTCCGGCAATGCAACGGCGCCCGGCTCGGCCCCCGGCAATGGCGCAAAAAACTCGCGATAGGCCGCCTTGGCTTCCGCCACCGGCACTGTCGATTGCGGACGCGGGGTGTATTGGTACTGATAACCCGCGCCCGAACCGGAACCCGGCGCGGTGTATGACGGCTGTGGTTGCGGCGATTGCAACAAATTGGCCGCCAGGCTCATTTCGCCCTGTGGACCAAACTCGCCGGCCTCCGGACCGCTCGGCCGCACCACCGCCGTCACGATCGGCGCAGACAACTGATCATCCGGACGCACATCGCCCAAGGCACGGTGCAACGTGCCATAGAGGAAGTCATGCACCATGCGCCCGTCACGAAAACGCACTTCATGCTTGGTCGGATGCACGTTGACGTCGACCACCGACGGGTCGACCTCAAAAAACAGCACAAACGTGGGGTGCCGCCCATTGAACAGAACGTCGCGATACGCCTGGCGCACCGCATGGGCCACTAACTTATCGCGTACTGCACGACCATTCACGAAGAAATACTGCAGGTCCGCCTGACTACGGGAGAACGTCGGCAACCCGACCCAACCCCACAGGCGCAAGCCATTGCGCTCGATCTCAATCGGCAGTGCCTGCTCCAGGAAACCCGACCCGCAAACAGCGGCCACACGCCGTGCACGGGCAGCGTCGTCATTGGCTTCATGCAGGCTGAGGATGGTCTTGCCGTTGTGGCGCAGATGAAAAGCCACGTCGAAACGGGCCAGCGCCAAGCGCTTGATGACTTCCTGCAGGTGATCGAATTCGGTTTTTTCAGCCTTGAGGAACTTGCGGCGCGCCGGGGTATTGAAGAACAAGTCGCGCACTTCCACCGAAGTGCCCACCGGGTGCGCAGCCGGCTGGACTCGAGGCGCCATGTCACGGCCTTCGGTTTCTACCTGCCAGGCCTGGTCGGCACCACGGGTCCGCGAGGTCAGGGTCAGGCGGGCCACGGAGCTGATGGAGGCCAAGGCCTCACCGCGAAAACCCAGGCTCATCACCCGCTCAAGGTCTTCCAGGTCGCGAATCTTGCTGGTGGCGTGACGCGCCAGAGCCAGCGGCAGGTCATCGGAGGAGATGCCGCTACCGTCGTCGCGCACGCGCAGGAGCTTGACGCCGCCCTGCTCCACATCGACATCGATACGCTTGGCGCCAGAGTCGATACTGTTCTCCAGCAGCTCCTTGATCACCGACGCCGGACGCTCAACCACTTCGCCCGCGGCAATCTGGTTGGCCAGGCGCGGGCTGAGCAGTTCGATGCGTGCGCCGCTGTTCAACTGTGATTCGCTCATTACTGCGCCGCCAATTCAGTGCCGGGAATGGTCAATACCTGGCCGACTTTCAATTCATCGGTTTTCAGGCCATTGGCACTGCGCAATGTGGCAGGCGAAACCTGGAAGCGCACGGCCAGCATGGCCAGGGTGTCGCCGGGCTGCACGCGGTGGTCACGCGGGCCCTGGGCGATTTTCCCGGAGTCGCGCAGCCAGGCAATGTAAGTGCCCGGCGGCGGGTTCTGCTGGAAGAACTGGCGGATACCCGCGCTGATCGAACGCGCCAGCGCCTGCTGGTGGCTGGTACTGGCCAGCTTGGAGGCTTCGTTGGAATTGGAGATAAAGCCGGTTTCCACCAGGATCGACGGGATATCCGGCGACTTCAACACCATGAACCCAGCCTGCTCGACACGCTGCTTGTGCAGCGAAGTGACCCGGCCAATATTGCTCAGCACTTTCTGGCCGACATTCAGGCTGGAGGTCAGCGAAGCAGTCATCGACAGGTCGAGCAGCACGCCGGCGAGCATTTTGTCCTTGTCATCCAGAGACACGTTGCCGGCCCCGCCGATCAAGTCGGAACGGTTTTCGCTGTCGGCCAGCCAACGGGCAGTCTCGGAAGTCGCGCCGCGATCGGACAGGGCGAACACCGAGGCGCCGAAGGCGGCGGACGAGGGTGCGGCGTCGGCGTGGATCGAAACAAACAGGTCGGCGCCTTTCTTGCGGGCGATTTCCGTACGGCCGCGCAATGGAATGAAGTAGTCACCGGTACGGGTCAGCTCGGCGCGATAGCCTTTCATCGCATTGACCTGGCGCTGCAGCTCACGGGCGATGGCCAACACTACGTCTTTTTCATGCTGGCCGCGCGAGCCGGATGCGCCCGGGTCTTCGCCACCATGGCCGGCATCGATCACCACAATAATGTCACGCTTGCCCGTCGGGGCCGGTGGGGGTGGCGGCAACTTGACCTGCGGCTGCGACGGGTTGACCGGTACGGCCGGTACCGTAGCAACGCTCGGGGTCGGCACGGGCGTCGGGTTGGCATCGGCGGCATTGTCGAACAGATCGACCACCAGTCGGTTGCCGTACTGGGCATTCGGCGCCAGGGAGAAGCTTTTCGGGGTCACGGCCTTTTTCAGGTCGATGACCACACGCAGATCGGTCGGCGTACGCTGGGCCGAGCGCATGGCGGTAATCGGGGTGTTGGCGGTGGACACCTTGAGCGGCGCGGCCAGGGACGCACCATTGATGTCGATCACCAGGCGATCGGGCGCCGTCAGGGTAAAGACACTGTGCTGGACCGGGCCAGACAGGTCGAACACCAGTCGCGTGTTATCCGGCGCTCGCCACAGGCGAACACTTTTCACCTGCGAAGCAGCCAGAGCATTGACAGTCATTGCCGCAAGCAATACCCCTACGACAGCAACCAACGCGCGAAAGCGCATACCTAACCCCACCAATTATTTGAATTCCAATGCCAAAGCGGCGCACCAGGACTGGCCGCGCACGCTTTGGGGCAACAACTTCAACTGACGTCCTGATTCATGCGGCGTAATGGTAATGGTCAGGTCCGGCTTTGGCAAAAAGCCTGTGCCTTTATCTGGCCACTCGATCAGGCACAACGCGTCTTCGTCGAAATAATCCCGGATGCCCATGTACTCCAGCTCTTCGGGATCGACCAGGCGATAAAGGTCGAAATGGAAAGCTCGCACCTGGCCAATTTCGTAGGGCTCTACCAGCGTGAACGTTGGGCTTTTAACCGCGCCCGTGTGGCCCAAGCCACGAATGATGCCGCGCGAGAGCGTGGTTTTGCCCGCCCCCAGGTCACCCTCAAGAAAAATCAGCCCGGTGCCCGCCGTCACTTGGGCGATGCGATGGCCGAATGCGACCATTGCGTCTTCATCTGCCAGAAACAGGGTTACTTCAGACACGGCGATTGCTCCTCCAGCAATTGACGAATGGCAGGAATCAGGTCACTGGCAGCCAGCCCGCGACCCAGGGTACCTTGGCGCTCTCCCGCCGCGGCGTGCAGCCACACGGCCAGACAGCCCGCCTCATAGGCCGGCATACCTTGAGCCAGCAGGGCGCCGACCAAACCCGCCAGGACATCACCCAGCCCCGCCGTGGCCATCGCCGGATGACCACGATCACAGCGGGAAACCCGACCGTCCGGGCCGGCAATCAAACTGCCAGCACCCTTGAGGATAGCGACTGCATTGAATTTCTGGCTTAAAGCGCGCGCCACCTTAAGACGCTCGGCCTGAACCTCGGCTGTCGTGAGCCCCAACAAACGCGCCGCTTCGCCAGGGTGCGGGGTGATGACCGAGCCAACCGGCAAACTGACACCGCCCTTGGCCAGTTGATTCAACGCATCCGCATCCCAGACTTGCGGCTGCCGGGCGTTGGCGGCAGCCGACAGCAGGCTTTTGCCCCAGGATGCCTCACCCAGGCCAGGGCCAATGACAATCACCGAGACTTTTTCCAGAAGCCCCATCAATTGGTTAGCCGAACTGACGCCGACGGTCATGACCTCCGGCAAGCGCGCCAGCGCCGCCGGCACATGCTCCGCCCGCGTCGCCAGGGACACCATGCCGGCACCACTGCGCAAGGCGCTTTCGGTACTCAGCAGCGCAGCACCGCCAAAGCCGTGGTCACCGCCAATGACCAGCAGGTGGCCGAACAAGCCTTTATGGGCCTGCGGAGGACGCGCAGCCAGTTGCGGCAAATGGCCGGGCAACAAAGGCTGAACGTCGGTTATTTCGTGTTTTGTCTGCGGCATGCGTCTTCAAGCTCCGATGTCTGGCAGAATTATACGCATCTCACCCGTGGTTTCCCGTGTCTCATGCCTGCTATTACCTCCGATCTGCCCGCCCTCGCCCAATCGATCAAAGACTGGGGCCGCGAACTGGGCTTTCAACAAGTCGGCATCAGCGGCCTGGACCTGGCCGAGCATGAACAGCACCTGCAACGCTGGCTCGCCGCGGGTTATCACGGCGAGATGGAGTACATGGGCGCCCATGGCAGCAAGCGCTCCCACCCGGACGAGCTGGTACCGGGCACCTTGCGCGTGGTCTCGCTGCGCATGGACTACCTGCCCGGCGACACGCAGATGGCGCAATTGCTGGCCCAACCGGAAAAAGCCTATATCTCGCGCTATGCCCTGGGTCGTGACTATCACAAGCTGATCCGCAAGCGCGTACAGCAACTGGCCGAGCGCATTCAGGCACAGATCGGCCCGTTTGGCTTTCGCGCCTTCGTGGACAGCGCGCCCGTGCTGGAAAAAGCCATAGCCGAACAAGCCGGGTTGGGCTGGATCGGCAAGAACACCCTGGTACTCAACCGCAAGGCCGGCAGTTACTTCTTCCTGAGCGAACTGTTTGTCGACTTGCCGCTGCCGGTGGACGCGCCCCATGACACCGAACACTGCGGCCGCTGCACCGCGTGCCTGGACATCTGCCCGACCAATGCCTTCGTCGGCCCCTATGTGCTGGACGCCCGACGCTGCATTTCCTACCTGACCATCGAGCTCAAGAGCGCGATCCCTGAAGACCTGCGCCCGCTGATCGGCAATCGCGTGTTCGGCTGCGATGACTGTCAGATCGTTTGCCCGTGGAATCGTTTCGCCCGGCCTACCGCTGAGGGTGATTTCAAGCCACGCCACAACCTGGATAACGCCGAACTGGCCGAGCTGTTCATGTGGGACGAGGATAAATTCCTCAGCAGCACCGAGGGCTCACCGCTACGTCGCGCCGGTTACGAGCGCTGGCTACGCAACCTGGCGGTGGGCCTGGGCAACGCGCCATCGAGCATCCCGGTGCTGGAGGCGTTGAAGGCACGCCGGGATTATCCGTCGGAACTGGTACGCGAACACGTCGAGTGGGCGCTGAACCAGCACGCCGGGCGTCAGTGCACGTCGTCGTTGTAGACGAACTTGGGCATTTCCCAGTGGAAACGGATCGCCAGCAACCGCAATAGAAAGCCGCTGAACAGCGTCAGCAAAATCGCTTGCTCGCTGGGCAGCTCCAGATACAGGCACAGCATGTAGAACCACGCGGCAAGAAACGAAACGCTGGCGTATAGCTCACGGCGGAAGATCAGGGGAATGTCGTTGCAGAAGATATCCCGCAGGATGCCGCCAAACACCCCGGTGATCACGCCACTGACCACAGCCACCAGCATGCCGTGACCCATTTCCAGGGCGGTCATGCAGCCGATCAAGGTAAACGCCACCAGCCCCACGGCGTCCAGCGCCAGGAACAGCGAGCGCAGATGGCGCATCAGCGGTGCGATAAAGATCGTCACCAGTGCGGCAACCGACGTCAGCACCAGGTATTCCGGGTGCTTGACCCACGTCAGCGGGTAATGCCCCAGCAACACATCGCGCACCGAACCACCGCCCAGGGCAGTGACGCAGGCGATCAGCACCACGCCAAACCAGTCCATGCCACGGCGCCCGGCGGACAGCGCGCCGGTCATGGCTTCGGCCGTGATGGCGATGAGGTAAAGCATAAGCAGCATGAAGCAGTCCTTATCATCAAGCCTTGATGAAATGCTTGCGGTAGTGCTGCAACTCGGCAATCGACTCGCGAATATCATCCAGCGCCAGGTGCGTGCTGCCTTTATGGAAGCTGTCTTTGACTTCCGGCGCCCAGCGTGCGGCCAGCTCTTTCAAGGTGGACACATCCAGGTTGCGGTAATGGAAGTAGCTTTCCAGCGCCTTCATGTGGGTATAAAGGAAGCGGCGGTCCTGGCAGATGCTGTTGCCGCAGATCGGTGACTTGCCCTTGGGCACCCACTTCTCCAGGAAGGCGATGGTCTGGGCCTCGGCTTCGGCCATACTGATACGGCTGTCGCGCACCCGCTGGGTCAGGCCGGAGTTGCCGTGGGTGCGGGTATTCCACTCGTCCATGGTGGCCAACACTGCATCACTGTGATGGATGGCAATCACCGGACCTTCGGCCAGGGTGTTGAGGTTGCTGTCGGTGACAATGGTCGCCATCTCGATGATGACGTCGGTGTCGGGGTTCAGACCGGTCATTTCCAGATCGATCCAAATCAGGTTCTGTGGGTTTTGCATGGCTTGATTCTCTTGGCACCTTGGCGTGGCTGCGCAGTTTAGCAGGCGGGGGCATGCTAGACTCGCGACCGTTTCACCTATCCTTTGCATTATCGACACGGAACACCAATGGCCAAACGCCAGCTCAATCGCCGCCAAAACTGGCGCATCGAAAAGATTCAGGGTGAACGCGCCGCTCGCGCCGCCAAACGTGAATCCTCCGCCGTGGAAGCGCTCGAAGGCGGCGACCTGGGCCCCGAACAAACGGGCCTGGTGATCGCGCACTTCGGCGTGCAGGTCGAGGTCGAGGCGCTGGAAGGCGAACTCGCCGGCCAGGTTTTCCGCTGCCACTTGCGCGCCAACCTGCCTGCGCTGGTCACCGGCGACCGGGTTGTGTGGCGTGCCGGCAACCAGGGCATTGGCGTAATCGTCGCTCAATTGCCACGCACCACCGAACTGCGCCGCCCGGACAGCCGTGGCCAGCTCAAGCCGGTAGCCGCCAACGTCGACATGATCGTGATTGTGTTCGCGCCGCTGCCCGAGCCCCATGCCAACCTGATCGACCGCTATCTGGTGGCCGCCGAACATGCCGGCATTCGCCCGCTGTTGCTGCTGAACAAATTCGACCTGATCGACGAGCAAAACGCGCCGGCGCTCAACGCATTGCTGGCGGTCTACCGCACCTTGGGTTACCCGGTGCTGGAAGTCTCGGCGCATCACGGCAATGGCATGGAACAGCTGCAACAACAACTGGACGGGCGCATCAGCGTGTTCGTCGGCCAGTCGGGCGTAGGCAAGTCATCGCTGGTCAACAGCCTGCTGCCGGAAGTCGAGACCCGCGTGGGGCCGCTGTCGGAGCTGTCCGGCCAGGGCACCCACACCACCACCACCGCGCGACTGTTCCACTTCCCCGGTGGCGGTGAGCTGATCGACTCCCCGGGCATCCGGGAATTCGGCCTCGGCCATGTCAGCCGCAGCGATGTGGAGGCGGGCTTCATCGAATTCAACGACCTGATCGGCACCTGCCGCTTCCGCGACTGCAAACACGACCGTGAGCCGGGCTGTGCGTTGCTCAAGGCCCTGGAAGATGGTCGTGTGCAGCAGCAACGGATGAACAGCTATCGGTCGATCATCGCGAGTTTGCCGGAGAACAGTTACTAACCTGCACCAACGAAAAGGCCGCGATCATCGCGGCCTTTTGCATGGTGATTACGACTTGGGTGCAGGCACCGTAGGATCCTTCACTCCACCATCATCAAACAGGTTCAGCTTCTGCCGTAGCTCATGGGCCGGCAACGGCTCCTGCCCTGGAGGAATGGCGTTCGGGTCAGCCGGGACTTCCCCTGGCGCGCCTTCGCCAGGTTTCGGTACCGCAGGCGCCGCACTGTGATCACCCTCGATCGCGCGCTGGGCCTTTTTGGTCAGCACCACGATATCGATCCGGCGGTTGACCGGGTTGAACGGGTCTGCGGGATCAAACAATTGCGACGAAGCAAAACCCACCACTCGCGCCACTTGCGGGTCCGGATAGCTGCCCGCCACCAGCGCACGACGGGCAGCGTTGGCGCGGTTGGCCGAGAGCTCCCAGTTGCCGAAGTCGCCCTGGCCTGCATAGGGCTTGGCGTCGGTGTGGCCGCTGATGCTGATCTTGTTCGGCACCGCCTTGATGGTGTCGGCCATGGCCAGCAGGATATCTTCGAAGTACGGCTTCAAGCGGGCACTGCCGGAGTCGAACATCGGCCGGTTAGCGGCGTCGGTGATCTGGATACGCAGGCCCTCGGGCGTGATCTCGAAGGAGATCTGATCCTTGAACTTCAGCAGTTGCGGGTTTTCTTCGACCTTGGTCTGCAGCTCCTTGAGCAACAGTTCCAGGCGCTCCTGCTCGACTTGCTCAGCCATGGCCTCGACCGTGTCGCGCTCGACGGGGATTTTTTCCTGGGGGGCCTCGGTCTTGACCTCCGGGTTGATCGTGCGCTCAGGCGCCAACTGCGGCGAACCGCCGAGGTCGATCACAAAAGGCGTACCGCTTTCCGAGAAGCCAATGGGGTCTTTGAAGTAACCGGCAATGGCGATCTTCTGTTCCGGCGTGGCGGTAGACATCAGCCACAGAACCAGGAAGAACGCCATCATCGCCGTCGCAAAGTCGGCGAAGGCGATTTTCCAGGCGCCGCCGTGGTGCCCCGCTGCGAAGCGCTTGACGCGCTTGATGATTATCGGCTGATTGTTTTCCATGGCTTAGCGACCGCGAACCGCTTGCTCCAGCT
This sequence comes from Pseudomonas palleroniana, assembly GCF_022836895.1. Classification (NCBI taxonomy): domain Bacteria; kingdom Pseudomonadati; phylum Pseudomonadota; class Gammaproteobacteria; order Pseudomonadales; family Pseudomonadaceae; genus Pseudomonas; species Pseudomonas palleroniana. The sequence continues at coordinate 6,097,842 of NZ_CP092411.1, forward strand.
CGGCGAAGCTTGGGCGATGTTTCGGGTACAGCACCTTGCGACCGAACTCCACCGCCAACGATGGCGGCATGCCGGAGGCCGAAGCGACCAGGCACGCCTTGATCGCTTCATAGAGGTTGATCTCTTCCTTGGCATCATGCGCCAGGGAAGTCGCCAGCGGGCCAAAGAAACCGTAGGCCGCAAGAATACCGAAGAATGTCCCCACCAACGCCGCACCCACGTGCATGCCGATGGCCTTCTGGTCGCCATCGCCCAGGGACGCCATGGTCACCACGATACCGAGTACCGCCGCGACGATACCGAAGCCCGGCATGCCGTCGGCAATGCCGGTGACAGCGTGGGAGGGGTGTTCCAGTTCTTCCTTGAGGCTGAACAGCTCCATGTCGAACAGGCCTTCCAACTCGTGGGGAGCCATGTTGCCGGAAGACATGATGCGCAGGTAATCGCAGATATAGGCGGTCATGCGCTCGTCTTTGAGCACGGCCGGGTACTTGGCGAAAATCGGGCTGGCCGCCGCATCCTCGATGTCGGCCTCGATGGCCATCATCCCCTCGCGGCGACTCTTGTTGAGGATCTCGTAGACCAGGCCCAGCACTTCCAGATAGAAGGTGTGGGAGAAGCGTGAACCGAACATGCTCAGGGATTTTTTGACCACATGCATGGTCATGTACCCAGGGTTGGCTTGCAGGAATGCACCGAATGCCGCCCCGCCGATGATCATCACTTCGAAAGGCTGGATCAACGCGGCAATTTTACCGTGGGAAAGGACGTAACCGCCGAGCACGCTCGCGAGGACGACGATGATGCCGATAATTTTAGCCATAGGAGATGGGTACTTGCGCCGTCGGGTTCATGGACATAGTGGGTGTAGCAGAAAAACTCTTGTTCTACTTATCGGCAAAACTGCGCCAGACTATAGCCCGTTAAGGCGAAAAGCCAATTCGGCCCATTCCGGGCGTGTTGAATGCATGTGATGACCGCGCCCCAATCATGGCTAATGAAACGACAGTCCCAACTGCAAAACCGACCACCCTCGCCGCTTGGATCAAGCGCCTGGATGATGTGCTGCTGCCTATTCCCCAAGCCAGCCACGAGCGCGTGTGCAAAGCCATTCGCGATAGCCGCAGTTCATTGCGAGATATTGCCGAGCTGATGCAAGACAGCCCGGCGTTGGTACTCAGCGTGATGCGCGAGGCCAACAGCCACACCCACGGCAGCCTCGCGGCCCCTGCGGAAAACCTCGAAGTGGCGCTCAACCGCCTCGGCCTCAAGCGTGCCGAAGAATTACTGGCGCGCCTGCCCTCGGTGCCGGCCAAGGAAATCCCCGTGGCCTTGCGCCAACTGCTGCTGGTGAGCCTGCACGCGTCGCAGCAAGCCAACGGTTTATTCGGCAGTCGCCTGGCGCGCTTGTGGCAAGACATTCACTGGGGCAGCCTGCTGTTTTTATCGCCGCTTTGGCCGATGGCCGTCACCTACCCCAAGCTCCTGGAAGAATGGGAATTGCGGGTGATCCACAAGGGCCAGCCGGCACGCCAGGTCGAGCAGGAATTGTTCGGCGTACGGCTGCTGGATTTGTGCCTTGGCTTGACCGAAGCGTGGCACTTGCCGATCTGGGTGTCCCAGGGCTACAACCTGCTGCTGAGCGAACAACGCTTGCTGGTCAAGGCGCTGCATATCGCCCGCGAGGAAGATGAACTGCGCCATCAGCAGTTGCTCGACGCCGAACCCAACCTGCGCCGTTGGTTGAACCAGCCGGCCAATACGGTGCTGCTGGCTAACGGCCTGGCAATGTCGGCCCAGGAGTCCTGGACCTGCCCGCATACCGAACGCTGGCAATATCTGACTGCGCTCTACCTGGAAGCCCCCCTGGGCGACGTGCAGCAGCAAGCCCACCAGCAAGCGGTGACCAGCGCCCGCCATACCCTGATGCCCGACCTCTGGCACCCGGCCTTGTCGCTGATCTGGCCGTGGCATGTACAGAAGGTCCATCGCGGCTTGCTGCCCGCACCACCGCCCACCGCCGAAGCCTTGGCCGTATGGCGCAAGCGCTGTACCGAGTTGCTGGTTGAACCGAACCGCTTTGCCAACGCCATGCACCTGACCACTTGCGCCAAAGAAGCATTGGTGGCGAGCGGCATGCAACGGGTGCTGCTGTTCATGGCCGACCGCGCCTTGAGTACCTTGCGCGTGCATCAAGCCGAAGGGTTGCCCAAGGACGCCGCAAACCTGAGCCTGGACGTGGTCAATAGCACGCTGCTGCAACGGCTGTTGGAAAAGTCCGCGCAGGTGCGTCTCACACCCGACAACCACGCACAGTTCTCTGCACTGCTGCCGCCAGTGCTGCGTCGCCTGTTTACCGGCGAACACCTGTTGTTGCGCTCCCTGAGCTGCAACGGCCGAGTGGTCATGCTGATGGTCGCCGACCAGGGCGGCGGGCCGTTCTCGGAAACCACGGTGCAGGCCTTCGGCAAAACAGCGCAATGCGTCGAGAAAGCACTGCACAGCTTTACCAACCGCAGCACTTGATGCTTGCGCTACAATCGCCGTCCTTTATCGCCAACATTTGTGCCCAGGAGACCTCACATGCCTGACTTCTCTGGCTTGCCGCTGGTGATCGAACCCGGCGACCTGCTCGGTCGACTGGATGCCGAACACCTGATTCTGGTGGACCTCACCAGCGCCGCCCGCTACGCCGAGGGTCATATCCCAGGCGCGCATTTCGTTGACCCCAAGCGCACCCAGTTGGGCCAGCCACCGGCTCCCGGCTTGCTGCCGAGCAAAGCCGACCTGCAAAAGCTGTTCGGCGAACTGGGCCACACCCCGAACGCAACCTACGTGGTCTACGACGACGAAGGCGGTGGCTGGGCCGGACGTTTTATCTGGATGCTCGACGTGATCGGCCACCAGAAATACCACTACCTGGACGGCGGCCTGCTCGCATGGCTGGAAAGCCAGCACCCGCTTTCCACCGAGGTGCCCGCCCCCGTTGGTGGCCCGGTCAGCCTGACCTTGCACGACGGCCCTACCGCCACCCGCGAATACCTGCAAAGCCGTCTCGGCGCGGCTGACCTGGGCATCTGGGACGCACGCGGACCGCTGGAATATTCCGGCGAGAAAGTCCTCGCCGCCAAGGGCGGTCACATTCCCGGCGCGGTGAACTTCGAGTGGACTGCCGGCATGGACAAGGCACGCAACCTGCGCATCCGTCGTGACATGCCGCAGATCCTCGAAGACCTCGGGCTGACCCGCGACAAAGAAATCATCACCCACTGCCAGACTCACCATCGCTCTGGCTTCACCTACCTGGTGGCCAAGGCGCTCGGTTATCCGCGAGTCAAAGGTTATGCCGGTTCCTGGGGCGAATGGGGCAACCACCCCGACACCCCCGTTGAGATTTAAGGTTTAAGGACAGTCAATGAAAAAGCAGTTATTCATCCTCAGCCAGTACCTGTTGCCGCACCACTTGCTGTCGCGCCTGGCCGGGTGCATTGCCGAGTGTCGCGTGCGCTGGTTCAAGAATGCCTTCACCCGCTGGTTTGCCAAGCGCTATCAAGTGGACATGTCCCAGGCCCTGGTTGAAGACCTGACCGCCTACGAGCACTTCAATGCCTTCTTCACCCGCGCGCTGAAAGACGGTGCTCGCCCGCTGGATCAAACCCCAGGCGCAGTGCTCAGCCCTGCCGATGGCGCGGTCAGCCAGCTTGGCCCTATCGAACACGGCCGCGTGTTCCAGGCCAAGGGCCACAGCTTCAGCGTGGTGGAACTGTTGGGTGGTGATACAGCGGTTGCTGCGCCGTTCATGGGCGGCGATTTCGCCACGATCTACCTGTCGCCCAAAGACTACCACCGCGTGCACATGCCCCTGGCCGGTACGTTGCGTGAGATGGTGTATGTGCCCGGGCGGATTTTCTCGGTGAACCAGACCACGGCTGAAAACGTGCCGGAGCTGTTTGCGCGTAATGAGCGTGTTGTCTGCCTGTTCGACACCGAACGCGGCCCGATGGCGGTAGTGCTGGTGGGTGCAATGATCGTGGCGTCGATTGAAACCGTGTGGGCAGGCCTGGTGACACCACCGAAACGCGAGCTGAAAACCTTCCGCTACGACGAAGCCGCGCGTGCGCCGATTCACTTGGAGAAAGGTGCGGAGCTGGGCCGCTTCAAGCTGGGTTCGACCGCCATCGTGCTGTTCGGGCCGGATCAGGTGAAGTGGGCTGAAGAACTGGTGGCAGGTTCGCCGGTGCAGATGGGCCAGGGTATTGGTTCACCTAAAGCCTGACCTGAAGCCGACGAAAATCAAATGTGAGAGGGGGCTTGCTCCCGATAGCATCAGTCAGTACATCTGTTGACTGAATCACCGCTATCGGGAGCAAGCCCCCTCCCACATTTTTGCTTGTATTCCTACAGTGAGAGCCGCTTAGAGCTGACCATCGCGGTCGCGAAAGCCCAGTAGATACAACACGCCATCCAACCCCAGGGTCGAAATCGCCTGCTTGGCCGATTGCTTGACCAGCGGCTTGGCGCGGAACGCCACACCCAACCCGGCAATCGCCAGCATCGGCAAGTCATTGGCGCCGTCGCCGACCGCAATGGTCTGCTCCAGGCGCAAACCTTCCTTATGGGCCAATTCCTTCAGCAGGTCGGCCTTGCGCTGCGCATCGACAATCGGCTCTACCGCAACGCCGGTCACCTTGCCATCCACCACTTCCAATTCGTTGGCGAACACATAGTCGATACCCAGCTTGGCCTGCAGTTGCTTGGCAAAGTAGGTGAAGCCGCCGGACAGGATCGCGGTTTTGTAACCCAGGCGCTTGAGTTCAGCGAACAGGGTTTCAGCGCCTTCGGTCAATCGCAGCGAAGCACCGATCGAATCCAGCACGCTCACGTCCAGCCCCTTGAGCAGCGCCAGGCGCTCCTTGAAACTGGCACGGAAATCCAGTTCGCCGGCCATGGCGCGCTCGGTAATCTCGGAGACCTGCTCGCCCACACCGGCGGCCTTGGCCAACTCGTCAATCACTTCGGCCTCGATCAGCGTGGAGTCCATGTCGAACACCGCCAGGCGACGATTGCGGCGGAACAGCGAATCTTCCTGGAAGGCGATGTCGACATTCAGCGCCTGGGCCACGCTCAGGAATTCGGCGCGTAATGCCTGCGGGTCAGCAGGCTCGCCACGCACAGAGAACTCGATACAGCCCTTGCCTTTGTCGGCTGGCGTGTCCAGGGGCATACGACCCGACAGACGGTCGATGTGGTCGATATTCAAACCATACTGGGCAGTGATCGAACTGACGCGCTGCAATTGTTCAGCCGTCACCTTGCGGGTCAACAGGGTCACGATGTGGCGTTTTTTGCCCTGACCGTCGACCCAATGCTGGTAGTCCTCTTCGGACACGGGGGTGAATCGCACCTGTTGATCGAGCTTGTATGCCGTAAACAGGATGTCCTTGAGTACCGAGGACGCCTGCTCGGTGCTCGGGATTTCGACAAGGATGCCGAAGGACAAGGTGTCGTGGATCACCGCCTGACCGATGTCGAGAATGTTCACACCACCCTGGGCCAGCACGCCGGTAATGGCCGCGGTGAGACCCGGGCGGTCTTCACCGGTGATGTTTATCAGGACAATTTCGCGCAAAGCGCACCCCCAGGCTGGAAAAAAACCGCATTCTACCCACTTTCAGTGACCATCGGGCACAGCCAGCGCTTTGCCGGCCCTAGGGCTATCGCTATACTGCGCGTCAACTTCACGGACCAAGAGCCGAGCGCAAGTGAACCGGCCCACGCCAGTAAAAACCGATAACTTCTTCCTGCTGATCTTCCGGGCACTGCGCCACCGCCGTGTGCCGATCGCATTACGCATCGCCAGCCATAACGTGATCCTGGTCGCCCTGGCCTTGGTGATCTACGCCTGCGTGATGGGTTTGCAGTTCAAGCAGGCCATGCACGAACAAGCTGACGCGCTGGGCGCGAGCCTGACAACCCAGACCGCCACGTCGGCGACTGAGTTGCTGGTGTCCAACGACATCCTCAGCCTGAACGTGCTGCTCAACAACCTGACCAAGAACCCGCTGGTGGCTCACGCCGCTATCTACAGTGTGGATAACCGGATCATGGCCGAAGCCGGGCAGCGCCCGAAAAACGGCCTGCTGGGTGAGGCCGAGGGTCTGTACCAGAGCAACATCACGTTCCAGGACGTGAAGGCCGGCCAGTTGCGTATCAGCCTGGATATGCAGCAATTCCAGCAGCCGATGACCATCAGCCTGCAAAGCATGGGCATTCTCAGTGCGATCCTGTTGGCACTGGCCCTGGCCTTGAGCTTGCGCCTGGGTCGGCATATCTCCACGCCGCTGATGCAGTTGCGCATCTGGCTGCGGGATATCGACGAACATACCCCGGCCACCGACCGCCAGGACGAAATCGGCGATCTCGCTCGCCAGCTTCACGCCAGCTTCGCCCCGGAGCCGGTGGTGCGCGAACCTGAGCCGGAACCCGAGCCCGAATACAACGAGGCCGATGAGCCCGAGTTTGAAGTACGCGACCTGCGCGACCCAGGCTTTGATGACAGCGCCCCGGTAGCCGGGCTGAAGGCAACGGCGCGCCACGTGGTCAAGGCTGAAGAAGACGAACTGGACGACGAAGACCCGTTCGCCGACTTGCGCGACACGTCGGCCGCTGCGCCAGTCATGGCCCCCAACCCGGTCCCCGTGAAGAACGCCGAGCCCCAGCACAGCGCGGTATTGGCGGTACAACTGGGTGCCCAGGACCAACTGCGTCGCCTGCCCCGCGCCCGCCTGACGGAATTGCTCGAACGCTACCGTGACTGCCTCGACCAGGCCGCCTCGCTGTATCAAAGCGAGTTGCACACCCTGAACGATGGCAGCACCTTGATGCTGTTCCACAGCGAAGACAGTGGCGAAGACTATCTGACCAACGCCATCTGCTGCGGTGAGCTGCTGCGCGCCCTGGGCCATGCCCTGCAAATCGAAGTGGCGGACAGCGGCATTACCTTGCAACTGCAACTGGGCCTGACCGTCGGCGACGACCTGTTCGGCATGAGCCAGATCGACTTGCTGTTGACCGAGATCGCCCAGGATGCGCTGGCCTTGTCCCAACACAGCCGCAATTTGCTGCTGGTGGAGCGCAAGATCAGCGAAGACGCCTTGATTCGCCAGCGCGCACGTATCCGTCCAATCGCCAGCCCCGAAGGTGCAAGCTGCGTGGAACGCCTGATGGAGCCGTACCCGTCGATGCTCGAACGGCAGTTGGCGCGGATGCATGAGACCCGCACCAAGCCTTGAAACACGGCGGTGCGGGCTTGTGTGGGAGGGGGCTTGCTCCCTCCCACAATTGATCTTCAGCGCCACTCAAATCCGGCGCACACAAAAAGGCCCGCTGAATCAGCGGGCCTTTTTTGTATCTGCGGTTCGGCTTAGAACCTGAACACTTCCATGTCCGTACGAATCGGCGTGGCCATCGGCATCTTCGGCTTTTCCGGGGCTGCCGGCTTGGCATGTACCGGCGCTGGTTTGCGCGGCGCTTCGGCGACCGCCGGCTGATTGGCCAATGGCTTGATCGCTACCGACAACTGCTGCGCCAAATGCTGCAACAACACGCCCTGGGCCTGGACCTGGGACGCGGTGGTGCCGACGTGTTCTTCCTGCAGGTGCACGATGCGGTTATCACGCACCTGGCCACGGCGATCGATCAAGCGCCACTGGGCATCCAGGATTGCCGGCTGCGAAGCACCGGAATCGAGCCGGGTGATGGTCAGCAACACCTGCACATCCGGCGTAAACCCGGTTGGCGCAGGTGCCAGCACCACACGCTGGCTGTCCAATTGACCGGCCACCTGACGCAGCATCAACTGATTGATATCGGACGACAAACTGCCCGCCCAACGCCCATCGGTGGAACCTTGCAGGCTGCCGTCGTTCTGACGTTGTAGCAGGGTCTCGCGTTGCAGGTAATCGGCAACGACCACCGGGCCCAGCAATACGGCCATGCCCGCCGCTTGGGCAGGCTGAGCCGGACTTCCGCTGTCCAGCTGGTACAGCGACACCGGTTGGTGCGTGCTGCAACCCGCCAACCCCAGGAGGCCAGCGAGCATTAAAAATAGAGGAAGGCGTGGAGCAGTCATCATCCCATCCAGGTGGCTGCCACAAGGCGAACCACAACGTAATACAAAAAATACCTAAACACGCTCGGCCACGCCGGCGCTGGAAAGGCCATATCATCCGTGAATATGCGCCATGACTCCAGCGCCAAAGCGTCGATCTACGGGTTAAATCGTAGATCGAGCGTCTTAGTACGCCTTAAAGCGGCGCTTCCACCAACAAAGCATCCACTCGCTGGAAGCCTCGCGGCAGTTTGTTGCCTCGTCGACCGCGCTCACCCTTGTAGTGCTCAAGGTCGTCAGGGCGCAGCGACAATGTGCGCTTACCGGCCTGAAGCACCAGGGTCGCGCCTTCCGGGATCACGGCGATGTCGGTCACGTACTCCTCACGACTGGCCACCCGCTCCCCGGGAATCCCGATAATCTTGTTGCCCTTGCCTTTGCCCAACTGCGGCAGGTCGCTGATCTTGAACACCAGCAAACGGCCTTCAGTGGTCACCGAGGCCAGCCAGTTGCTCTCACGATCATCCACCGGGCGCGGCAATATCACTTTGGCATTATTCGGCAGGCTCAACAGAGCCTTGCCCGCCTTGTTCTTGGCCTGCAGGTCTTCACCCTTGACCACGAAGCCGTAACCAGCGTCGGAGGCGATCACGTACAGCGCATCATCATCCGGCAGCAGCACACACTCGAAATTCGCACCCGGCGGCGGCGTAAGGCGGCCTGTCAGCGGCTCGCCCTGGCCCCGCGCCGAAGGCAAGGTGTGGGCCGGCACCGAATAACTACGCCCGGTGGAGTCAATGAACACCGCAAACTGGTTGGAACGGCCGGCCGCAGCGGTCTTGAAGCCATCACCGGCTTTGTAGGAGAGCCCGGTAGCGTCAATATCATGCCCCTTGGCGGAACGAACCCAACCCTTTTCCGACAGAACGACGGTAATTTTCTCGTTCGGCAGCAGTTCGGTTTCCGTCAGCGCCTTGGCTTCCGCACGCTCGACGATTGGCGAACGACGTTCATCACCGTAGGTTTCCGCGTCTTTGATCAGCTCGCTGCGCACCAGTTTCTTGAGCTTGGCTTCACTGCCCAGCAGGGCTTGCAGCTTGGCTTGCTCCTTGAGCAGTGCGTCCTGTTCATCCCGCAGCTTCATTTCTTCCAGCCGCGCCAGCTGACGCAAGCGGGTATCGAGGATGTAGTCCGCCTGGATCTCACTCAGCTCGAAACGCGCGATCAGTTCGGTTTTCGGGTGCTCGGCGGTGCGGATGATGTGGATCACTTCATCCAGGTTGAGGTAGGCAATCAGCAAACCGTCCAACAGGTGCAGGCGGCGCTCGACCTTGTCGAGGCGAAACTGCAGGCGGCGGCGCACGGTCTGCACGCGGAACTCCAGCCACTCCACCAGCAGGTTGCGCAGGTTCTTCAACTGCGGCTTGCCGTCCAGGCCAATAATGTTGACGTTGACACGGTAGCTGGACTCCAGATCGGTGCTGGCGAACAGATGCTGCATCAGCACCTCGTGATCGACCCGGCTGTTGGTCGGGATGATCACGATGCGGCAGGGGTTCTCGTGGTCGGACTCGTCACGCAGGTCGGCGACTTGCGGCAATTTCGACGGTTTGGCCTGCATCAGCGCAGCGATCTGCTCCAACACCTTGGCGCCGGACACCTGATGCGGCAGCGCGGTGACGATAATGTCGCCATCTTCGATGTGGTACACGGCGCGCATGCGCACCGAGCCCTTGCCGGTTTCATACATCTTCAGCAGGTCGGCGCGCGGCGTGATGATTTCCGCTTCGGTCGGATAGTCCGGGCCCTGGATATGCTCGCAGAGCTGCTCGACCGTCGCTTTGGGCTCATCCAGCAAACGTACGCACGCCGTGGCGACTTCGCGCAAGTTGTGGGGTGGCACGTCGGTGGCCATGCCGACCGCGATGCCGGTGGTGCCATTGAGCAAAATATTCGGCAAACGTGCAGGCAACACCAAGGGTTCGTCGAGGGTGCCGTCAAAGTTCGGCCCCCAGTCCGCCGTGCCCTGGCCCAGCTCGCTGAGCAGGACTTCCGAGTAACGCGACAGACGCGCCTCGGTGTAACGCATGGCGGCAAAGGACTTCGGATCATCCGGCGCACCCCAGTTACCCTGCCCGTCCACCAAGGTGTAGCGGTAGCTGAACGGCTGCGCCATCAGCACCATGGCTTCGTAGCAGGCCGAGTCGCCGTGAGGGTGGAACTTACCGAGCACGTCACCGACGGTACGCGCCGACTTCTTGTGCTTGGAGTCGGCGTCCAGGCCCAGCTCACTCATGGCGTAGACGATACGCCGCTGCACGGGTTTCAGGCCGTCGCCGATATGCGGCAAAGCACGGTCCATGATCACGTACATGGAGTAGTTGAGGTAGGCCTTTTCGGTGAAGTCAGCCAGCGACCGGCGTTCTACGCCATCTAAGCTGTCTGCGAGGATGTCACTCATGCGGGCCTCATCAATATCAGGTAAGGCGCAGCGGAATTGCCGCCGCGCTGAGTCAATTCAAAAAAGCAGTGGTTCATGGCTGGGTGCTCCAGCCACCGGCCGGGGCGGCGAAACGATAGACCATTGGGCGTTTCTCACCATCGGCCCGTGGGCCGAAATTATTGTCGATGCCCACCCAGGCACCGTCTGCATCCACTATCAGGGCTTCAGCCAGGCCGTAGGGCTGGGCATAACGTCGGTTGGGCGTCAGGGCCTCGTCGGCAAATGACCAGCACAGCTCGACCTTGGCGGTGAGGGTATCGCGCCGGCAAATCTGGAACGCATTGCGCTCCAGGGTAAACAGCTTGCCGTTGTACAGCGCCAGATCGGCGAAGTCCTTGGACACCGCCTTGGCATTTTCAAACTGCGCCGGCTGCACTTCCTGGCCCGCTTCGCTGAGCAATACGCAGGGGCCGTCGCAGTCCCATACGCTCTGCCCGCGCTTGATGGCGATCAGGCCACGTCGCTCGCGTTCGGCCGCCAGCCAGATCTGATTGCCCTCGGCATTCACCGCCAGGCCCTCAAACAAGGCATTGAAGTGCAGCAACATGCCACTGGCCCGGGCTTCACGCACCATGCCCGGAGCAATTTTCAACCACTCGGCCGTCCCCGTTGCCGGCACCTGCAGCACCGCCGCATGGGCTTCACTGACGATGTAACGATTGCCTGCGGCATCGCAGGTGATGCCTTCAAAATCCAGGTCGCCACCGCGAATGAAGGACGCGGCCTTGGTCCGCGAACGCAAGCCCCACGGCAACCCGGAGTCAGGCACCGGTGGCACGTCGATCTTTACCGTTTCGGCCTTCCAGGTCGGCGCACTGATATCCAGGCGATAGATCTGGTCGTCGTCACGGTCCGACACCGTCCACAGCTCCTTGCCGCACAAGGCCAGGCCCGACAGGTTACCGCCGCGCATACCGTCCACCGGGTGTTCGCCTACCAGCTTGAGCTCAGCCACGGGCGCGGCGACCCCTTCGGTGGCCGCCAACCCGCTCAACATCAGGATCGCCAAGGCGAAACCTGTGCGCATCAGCCCAGAACCTCGGCCAGGTTGCCGTTGGATTCCAGCCAGGATTTACGGTCGCCGGCGCGCTTCTTGGCCAGCAGCATGTCCATCATTTCGGCGGTGGCGACGAAGTCGTCCAGGGTCAGTTGCACCAGACGCCGAGTGTTCGGGTCCATGGTGGTTTCGCGCAGCTGCGGCGGGTTCATCTCACCCAGCCCCTTGAATCGTGTGACCTGCGGCTTGCCACGCTTCTTCTCGGCCACCAGGCGATCGAGAATGCCATCGCGCTCGGCTTCGTCCAGGGCGTAGAAGATATCCTTGCCCAGGTCGATACGGTACAGCGGCGGCATGGCGACATAAACGTGGCCGGCCTCCACCAACGGGCGGAAGTGCTGGACGAACAGCGCGCAGAGCAAGGTGGCGATGTGCAGGCCGTCGGAGTCGGCGTCGGCCAGGATGCAGATTTTGCCGTAACGCAGCTGGCTCATGTCCTCTGCGCCCGGGTCCACGCCAATAGCCACGGCAATGTTGTGCACTTCCTGGCTGGCAAGGACCTCACTGCCGTCGACTTCCCAGGTGTTCAGGATCTTGCCGCGTAACGGCAGGATCGCCTGGAATTCCTTGTCCCGCGCCTGCTTGGCGGAACCACCGGCGGAGTCACCCTCCACCAGGAACAGTTCGGAACGCATCGGGTCCTGCCCCGCGCAATCGGCCAGTTTGCCTGGCAGTGCCGGGCCTTGGGTGATGCGCTTGCGCTCGACTTTCTTGCTCGCCTTCAGGCGTCGGCCGGCGTTGCTGATCGCCAGTTCCGCCAGGGCCAGGCCCAGCTCAGGGTGCTCGTTGAGCCACAGGCTGAAGGCATCCTTGACCACTCCGGAAACAAACGCCGCCGCTTCACGGGACGACAGGCGCTCCTTGGTCTGGCCGGAAAATTGCGGTTCCTGCATCTTCATCGACAGCACGAACGCGATGCGCTCCCACACGTCCTCCGGCGCCAGCTTCACGCCGCGCGGCAACAGACTGCGGTATTCGCAGAACTCGCGCATGGCGTCCAGCAAACCCTGGCGCAAACCGTTGACGTGAGTGCCGCCCTGAGCGGTGGGGATCAGGTTGACGTAGCTTTCCTGCACGCTGTCGCCACCTTCGGGCAACCACAGCAGAGCCCAGTCGACGGCCTCCTTATTACCCGCCAGGCTGCCGCAGAACGGCTCGTTGGGCAGGCGTTCGAAATCGCTGACCGAGTCTTCCAGATAGGAGCGCAGGCCGTCTTCGTAGTGCCACTCGACCTTCTCACCGGTGCCTTTGTCTTCAAAGGTGACGAGCAGGCCCGGACACAACACGGCCTTGGCCTTGAGCACATGCTTGAGGCGGCTGATGGAGAATTTCGGTGAATCGAAGTATTTCGGGTCCGGCGCAAAGTACACGCTGGTGCCGGTGTTGCGCTTGCCAACGGTGCCGATCACTTCCAGGTCGGTGGCCTTGTAGCCATCGGCGAACGTCATCTGGTACTCGTTGCCGTCACGCTTGACCTTGACCCGCACCAGCGTGGACAGGGCGTTGACCACGGAAATGCCTACACCGTGCAGGCCGCCGGAGAACTGGTAGTTCTTGTTGGAAAACTTGCCACCGGCATGCAGCTTGGTGAGGATCAGCTCGACGCCCGGCACACCCTCTTCCGGGTGGATGTCCACCGGCATGCCGCGACCATCGTCGGACACTTCAAGGGAGTGGTCGGCGTGAAGAATGACATGCACCGACTTGGCATGCCCGGCCAAGGCTTCGTCGACGCTGTTGTCGATGACTTCCTGGGCAAGGTGGTTCGGCCGACTGGTGTCGGTGTACATGCCGGGGCGTTTGCGCACCGGGTCGAGGCCCGAGAGGACTTCGATGGCGTCGGCGTTATAAGAGCTAGCGCTGGGAGTGGCCATGGGGTCTCGTCGTGAGTCGTTCGATTAAAAAATGACCTGCGACTTTACAGTGCCGCAAAGTCGAAGGATTGATACTGATCTGCGCCGATGCCGGCAAAACTCAACATCGCCGGCAATTGCTGGGCGAACCCTTGGTAACCATGGTCGCCACCGGCCTGGATACGCAAGGCACAGGCCCGGTAATACTGTTGGGCGAGGCGATAATCCAGGGTTTCATCCCCGGTCTGCAACCACACCTGGTAACGCCCGGCGTCCAGCGGCGCCGGCACTTCCAGCTCGGCCAGGGCCGCGACGTGATCGTGGGTCAATTCCCAGGCCTCACCGGTGTAAAGATTGGTCTGAGTGCCCAGGTAACCATCGAACATCCGATGGGGGCTGACCGCCGGGTTGACCAGCAGTGCCTTGAGGCCATGGCGCTCGGCAAGATGGGTTGCATAGTAGCCGCCGAGTGAGCTGCCGACCAGCAGTGGCCGCCCCAACTGCGCAATGGCCTCCTCCAATTGAGGAATCGCCTGACGCGGGTGGTGATGCAGCGCCGGCACGCGCAACTGGTCGGCCAAGCCGAGGCTATCCATCACAGCAGTCAACTGGCTGGCCTTGTTGGACGCAGGCGCGCTGTTGAAACCGTGGATATACAAGATCGAAGCGGACATGCCGGGCTCTCCGTGCTGCAGCCAAAGAGGCGCAGTTTACAGGTAAATCTCAGTAGTGAGCGGGCTTGCCCTAATGCCAGTTAGTTAAGCGATAAAGCGGGCGATGAATAAATTGTGGGAGGGGCGGTGCGACGATTCGACTTGCTCCCGATAGGCCGCGCAGCGGCCTCAAAAATGGGCCTGCTACGCAGTCCATCGGGAGCAAGCCCCCTCCCACAGTGACCGCGTTAATCCTTAACTGACTGGCATTAGGGCTTGCCCCGCTCACTACTAGTAGCCGTTACTGCCGTAATCTATGGTGAACACAAAATTTTTTACCCGCTCAACACCGGTTTCCAACCGTCCGTCGGCATGCAGGCGCAGCCAGCGGTAGCCCGGCGCCTGCTCGCTGACCTGGAAGTCTTCACTGCCCGGGGCGAACTGGATGCACGTGGACGGCGAGGCCAGCAGGCGCACGCCGTTGCGTTCGCCATCAATCTCTTGATGCACATGCCCCCAGAGCACAGCCCTGACCTGCGGGAAACGGTCGAGCACGGCAAACAAGGCTTCCGGGTTGCGCAGGCCGATCGGCTCCATCCACGCACACCCGATGGGCACCGGGTGATGGTGAAAGCACACCAGATGGTGCCGGTTCGGCGCTTCGCTCAGGGCCTGGGCGAGCAATTGCAATTGCTGGTCTTGCAGGTAGCCGGGTACCGAGCCGGGCACGGCGGAATCCAGCAAGGTGACCCGCCAGTGGCCAATGTCGAGCACCGGCTCCAGCAAATCGCTGTGCACAGCCGCGTGGGCCATGATGTGCGGTTCGTCATGGTTGCCGGGAATCCAGCGCGCCGGCGCGTCGATCTGACGGGTCATGTCACGAAACTGCTGATACGACTCAAGCGTACCGTCCTGGGACAAATCGCCTGTCGCCAGCACCAGATCGATCTGCGGCTGCTGTGCGCGCACCAACTCGATCACCCGCTGAAGGCTTTCGCGGGTGTTCATGCCCAGCAACGTGCCGCTTGCCTCGGCAAACAGGTGGCTGTCAGACAGTTGCACCAGCAATGCGGGTGCGTCAGGGTTCACGGTGGATACGCTCGGCAAGGCGTTCTCCCAAGGCA
The DNA here is from genome assembly GCF_022836895.1 of Pseudomonas palleroniana. Classification (NCBI taxonomy): domain Bacteria; kingdom Pseudomonadati; phylum Pseudomonadota; class Gammaproteobacteria; order Pseudomonadales; family Pseudomonadaceae; genus Pseudomonas; species Pseudomonas palleroniana. Next base: position 6,113,142 of record NZ_CP092411.1, read on the forward strand.
ATCACAGGAAAATGGGCGACTGGCGCGATTATGCTGGGCAGGACACAAAGAGGAAACCTGGGGAAGCAGACGCAGTTCACATCTACCGCACGACTTCGAACTCGTGGCCCAGGGCCAGGCAGTGGCTCAACCACTCACCGAGGAACACATTGAGCTGTGCTTTCTCATCGGGCTGGTGCATGAACACATTCGGGTACGGATAGATGCTGCGAAAACGCCGCGCATGTTCGGCGCTGATCACTTCGGCCATCCGTGCATCGTGGTACACCTGCACTTCCAGCTGCGGCACCGGCAACCATGGCAGGCTGTGTTCCTGACGCACGCGCAGGGTGGTGGTGTAGGGGCAGTTGATGATGACTTCAAGCGTCAACACGCCGAGCATCTGGTCGCCATGGGTCACGGCAATGCGCCGTGCCTCGGGCGCATGGCGCATGTCGGGAAGCAGGCGCATCAGCCGCGCATAGTTGGCCTCGCAGGCGGCTTGAAGCCCGATCAGGTCAACTCGATATCGTTCCCGTGCCTTTACTGCCATAACCCCCTCACTTCCGCGCGATTAAGCGCAAGCCATTGCAGGGCGATGATGCTGGCTGCATTGGAAATCTTACCGTCACGCACCGCCTGCAGAGCATCTTCGAACGCCCAGCGGGTGACGCGGATATCTTCGGCCTCTTCTTCCAGTCCATGAACGCCTCCGGCGCCTGTGCTGTCGCAACGGCCCAGGTACAGGTGAACGAATTCGGTACTGCCGCCGGGCGAAGGGAAATACTTCGTAATCGGCCATAAAGCGGAGAAGGTCAGCCCAGCTTCCTCCTCGGCTTCGCGGTGTGCAACCTCCTCCGGTTGCTCGTCCTTGTCAATCAGCCCCGCAACCATTTCCACCAGCCAGGGGTTGTCGGTACGGCCCATGGCGCCTACGCGAAACTGCTCGATCAACACCACTTCGTCACGCTGCGGGTCGTAAGGCAGCACGCAGACTGCGTCATGCCGAACGAAGACTTCGCGGTTGATCACCCGGCTCATGCCGCCATCGAACTTTTCATGGCGCAACTGCACGCGATCAAGCTTGTAGAAGCCCTGGTAGGCATTGTCGTGCTGAACGATTTCGATCTTGCTCGGCGTCGACTTCGCAATGTCCGTCATATCCATTCCCGTTGTACCCATACAATTGGCGCCATCCTAACGCGCTCACGCCCCCGGATGCAGCCCCTTTCCAGTTGCCGGGATAGACGGCGGGCGTCAAACTCACTCTCATCAGTCTAGTGGCGAACTGACTGCCTTGTGGGCAGTCCAAGCGCTACTCTTTTCGCTTTCCATCGATTTACGAAGGACGCACATGTCGCTTTTAAAAATCGCCTCCGTGGCTTGCATTGCCTTGACTCTGGGTGCCTGCCAGAGTCTGTTCCAACCCAGCTATCTCAAACCGCTGGACACCCAGCCGGACGCCTCGGAACAGATCAAGCCCGGCTGCAACAGCCCGGATTGCCCGCTGGTCAACATCGATACCGTGCACTTCCCCACCGAGCCGCAACTCGACACCCTGGTGGAACAGCGCCTGCTGCAGATGACCCGGACCACGCCGGGGGCCAGCGTGCCGCCGACCTTGAACGCTTACCGGGACAAGTTCCTGCGCGAGTCCGCCGACCGCAACAGCATGTATCTGCAAGCCAAGGTACGCGAGCAGCATGACGGACTGGTGATCATCGAAGTGTCCAGCTACCTGGATACCGGCGCTGCCCACGGTGAGCCGGGCCGTGGTTTCATCAACTATTCGCGCCTGCTGCACAAGGAGCTGAGCCTCGCCGACATGTTGCTGCCAGGCCAGGAACAGGCGTTCTGGAACACTGCGAAAGTCGCTCACAACAGTTGGCTGATCAACTCGCAGATGGACCGTGACCCGGAGTTCGTGAAGAACTGGCCATTCCAGAAGACCCCGAACGTGGCCTTGACCAGCAACGGCGTGGTGCTCAAGTACAACGTGGCCACCATCGGCCCGTACGCATTGGGGTTGATCGAAATGACCATCCCCTACGCACGTCTCACCGGCGTACTCAAGCCTGAGCTGATGCCTGCACGCCGCTGATGGCCCGGCCCAGGATGAACTGCAGCAGCCCTGCCAGCACCAGCGCCGGCAGGGTCGCGCCGACATTCGGATACAGGTTCGCCAGCAGGTGATACGCACCGATGCCGCCGCCCCAGGCCACCAGCGCCGGCCAGTGCAGATGAGTGACGGCGCCGCGGCCACGGCGGCGCAGGATGAAGTGGTCCATCAGCACCACGCCGAACAACGGCGCAAACACTGAGCCGATCAGCAGCAGGAAGTTCTGGTATTGCGCCAGCGGCGCAAGGCAGGCGATCAAGGTGCAGACCACCCCGATGACCAGGGCCAGGTGCTCGACCTTCCAGCGCAGTAGCATCCCGCTGGACACCGCCGCCGAGTGAATATCGGCAAAGGCGTTTTCCGTTTCATCCAGCAGGATCAGCAACAGCGGAATCCCCAGGCCCGCACCGGCCAGCGCGAGCAATAGCGCATTCACTTCGCCGCTGGGCGCAAACGCCAGGGTGTAGGCCACACCCAGGCTCATCAGCCAGAAATTACCGATAAAGAAGCCCAGCGCGGTACCGCCGAACACGCTTTTTGCGCGTTTGCCGAAACGCGAGTAGTCGGCAATCAGCGGCAGCCACGACAGCGGCATGGCGATCGCGATATCAAAACCCACCGCGAACGGCATCGTACCGTCACCGGCCTGGGACCACAGCGCAGCCAGGTCGGCCTTGGCGAACAGGTTCCAGGTCAGCCACAGGCAAGCGGCGAGCAGCAGCCAGATGCCCCATTTGCGCAGGATCTGGCGTACAAAAGTCAACGGACCGCTGACCGCCAGCAGGGTCGCCAAACCACCGAACACCAACGTCCACAACAGAGGGCTCGCCAACAGGCTGCCTTCGCTGAACGCCCGCGTGCCCAACAAGCTGGCGGCGTCGCGCATGACGATAATTTCGAACGAGCCCCAGCCGACCAGCTGCAACAGGTTCAGCAACGCCGGCAGGCTCGCGCCTTGGGTGCCGAGGCTGAGTTTGAGGGCCGCCATGGCGGACAGGCCGGTGTCGCTGCCGATTACGCCAACAGCGGCCAGTAACAGCACCCCTACCAGGGTGCCGAGGAAGATCGCCAGCAACGAGCCGGACAAGCCCAGGCCCGGCGCGAGCAAGGCACCGGTCTGCAGGACCATCAGGCCGATGCCGAGGGAGAACCACAGGGAAAACAGATCGCGGGCGCCGAACACGCGCTTGTCACTTGGCACTGCTATCTCAGGAGAGTAGGTACTCGGTTGAATGCTCAAGGGTTGTATCTCTGAGGGGCATGGGTTGTTTGTTGAAGTGCTATCGGGGGCGAGCCCCTCCCACTGTTTGAACTGCGAATACATTCAAAAATGTGGGAGGGGGCTTGCCCCCGATGAGGCCCGTACAGGCGCCCAGCATCTGCGATCAGACTTTTTTGTAGAGCTGGCTGCCTTCCTGCTTGAACCGCTGCGCCTGCTCGGCCAAGCCCTTGGCCACGTCGACATCCACCGCATCAATCCGCTGGTTGGCCGCGTACTCACGCACTTCCTGGGTGATCTTCATCGAGCAGAATTTCGGCCCGCACATCGAACAGAAATGCGCGACTTTGGCCGAGTCTTTCGGCAGGGTTTCGTCGTGATAGGAACGCGCGGTGTCCGGATCCAGGCCTAGGTTGAACTGGTCTTCCCAACGGAACTCGAAGCGCGCCTTGCTCAAGGCATTGTCGCGGATCTGCGCGCCCGGATGCCCTTTGGCCAAGTCGGCGGCATGGGCTGCGATCTTGTAGGTAATGATCCCGGTCTTCACATCATCCTTGTTCGGCAAACCCAGGTGTTCCTTGGGCGTGACGTAGCAGAGCATGGCGCAACCGAACCAGCCGATCATCGCGGCACCGATACCGGAAGTGATGTGGTCGTAGCCCGGTGCAATGTCGGTGGTCAGCGGGCCGAGGGTATAGAACGGCGCCTCGTCGCAGCACTCCAACTGCTTGTCCATGTTCTCCTTGATCAACTGCATCGGCACGTGGCCGGGGCCTTCGATCATGGTTTGCACGTCGTGCTTCCAGGCCGTCTTGGTCAGTTCGCCGAGGGTTTCCAACTCACCGAATTGCGCGGCGTCGTTGGCGTCGGCAATCGAGCCCGGGCGCAGGCCGTCGCCGAGGGAGAAACTGACGTCATAGGCCTTCATGATTTCGCAGATTTCGTCGAAATGCGTGTAGGTGAAGTTCTCTTTGTGGTGCGCCAGGCACCACTTGGCCATGATCGAACCGCCACGGGACACGATGCCAGTGACGCGTTTGGCGGTCAGCGGCACGTAGCGCAGCAGGACGCCGGCGTGGATGGTGAAGTAGTCGACGCCCTGCTCGGCCTGTTCGATCAGGGTGTCACGGAACAATTCCCAGGTCAGGTCTTCGGCGACGCCACCCACTTTTTCCAGTGCCTGGTAGATCGGCACGGTGCCGATCGGCACCGGCGAGTTGCGGATGATCCACTCGCGGGTTTCATGGATGTGCTTGCCGGTGGACAGGTCCATCACCGTGTCCGAACCCCAGCGAATGCCCCATGTCAGTTTCGCCACTTCTTCTTCAATGGACGAACCCAGGGCGCTGTTGCCGATGTTGCCGTTGATCTTCACCAGGAAGTTACGGCCGATGATCATCGGTTCCAGCTCGGTGTGGTTGATGTTGGCCGGGATGATCGCGCGGCCGCGTGCGATTTCCTCGCGCACAAATTCCGGGGTGATGATTTTCGGCACGCTGGCGCCGAAGCTGTGGCCGGCGTGTTGCTGGTCGAGCAGGCCACTGGCGCGGGCCTCTTCGAGCTTCATGTTTTCGCGGATGGCGACGTATTCCATCTCGGCGGTGATGATGCCTTTGCGGGCGTAGTGCATCTGCGTGACGTTAGCACCGGCCTTGGCGCGGCGTGGGTTCTTCACATGGGCGAAACGCAGCGCGGTCAGTTCGGCGTCGTTGAGGCGCTGCTGGCCGAAGTGCGAGCTCAGGCCGGGCAGGCGCTCGGTGTCGCCGCGCGATTCGATCCATGGCGAACGCACATCGCCCAGGCCTTTGCGCACGTCGATGATCACATTCGGGTCGGTGTAGGGGCCGGACGTGTCGTAAACGGTGACCGGCGCGTTGATTTCGCCGCCGAAGTCGGTGGGGGTGACGTCCAGGCTGATTTCGCGCATCGGCACGCGGATATCCGGGCGAGTGCCCTGCACGTAGATTTTTTGCGAGCGGGTAAAGGGTTGCACGGAACCTGTGTCGACCTTGGCCGATTCACTCAGGTGCACGGTATTTTTCAGTTTTGTACTTTTTATTTCTGTGCTCATCACGGGCTCTCCAACTATCCAGGCGGTGGATTTTTGTCGGAGCGAACCTGAGACGGATGGACGCACTGAAAACAGTGCTGTGCTTGGCGCACGGAGTGTTCGATTGTCGAACATTCATCCCGGACGAAGCACAAGAGGACTCGCCGGGTGACGAGAAATCTTGTTCCCTACGCAGGCGCTAACCTGATCAGGTTCAACGGGATCCGGTATTTACCGATCTCAGCCTTCCAACAAGGCACCCCGACAAGAACGCAGGCAGTCTAGACCATGGCATGGGCAAATTGCCAATAGCGCTGCATTCAGCGTGATGAATGGCATGATTGCGGGATTGTTGCGCCGGGTCAGCGCCACTACACTCGGTTGCCGCCACAATGCTTGACGCCAGGAACGGCCAGCCTTAGCCTTGGGCGCTAAATTATCACCGTAATATTCAATCTAGGGATCGCCTCATGCTGCGCAAACTTTCACTGGCGCTTGCCGTGTCTTGTGCAACCAACGGAATGGTCTGGGCAGCTGAAGCGCCCCTGACGACCAAAACCGACCTGGTCAGCGTTTACCAGGAAGCGGTGGACAACAACGCCGACCTGGCAGCCGCACGCGCCCAATATGGCGCACAAAAGGAAGTGGTGCCCCAGGCCCGCGCCGGCTTGTTGCCCAACCTGTCGGGCGGTGCCGATATCAACACCGTGCGCACCCAGATCGACACGCCGGCCGCCACCGCCAACCGCGACGCTCACTCCTGGCGCGCGACCTTGAGCCAGCCACTGTTCCGCGCTGATCGCTGGTTCCAGCTACAGGCTGCCGAGGCCACCAACGAGCAGGCCGCGCTGCAACTGTCGGCCACCGAGCAGAACCTGATCCTGCAAAGCGCCGAAAGCTACTTTGCCGTGCTGCGCGCCCAGGACAACCTGGCCTCGACCAAGGCTGAAGAAAACGCCTTCAAGCGCCAGCTGGACCAGTCCAGCGAGCGCTTCGACGTGGGCCTGTCGGACAAGACCGACGTACTGCAATCCCAGGCCAGCTATGACACCGCGCGCGCCAACCGGATCCTGGCCCAGCGTCAGGTGGAAGACGCCTTTGAAGCGTTGATCACCCTGACCAATCGTCAATACAACTCGATCCAGGGCATCGTCCACACACTGCCGGTGTTGCCACCGCTGCCGAACGACGCCAAGGCCTGGGTTGAAACCGCCGGCCGCCAGAACCTGAACCTGCTCGCCAGCAACTACGCCGTCACCGCCGCCGAAGAAACCCTCAAGCAACGCAAGGCCGGGCATGCCCCGACACTCGATGCGGTGGCGCAATATGAGAAAGGCGACAACGACGCCCTCGGGTTCAGCAACCCGAATGCCTTTGGCACGCCCTATCGCGGCGATGTGGAACAACGCACCATTGGCCTGCGCCTGAACATTCCGATCTACAGCGGCGGGCTGACCAGTTCCCAAGTGCGTGAATCCTACTCGCGCCTGGGCCAGACCGAGCAGCAACGCGAAGGCCTGCGGCGCCAGGTGGTGGAAAATACGCGCAACCTGCACCGCGCAGTGAACACCGACGTGGAACAGGTACAGGCACGCCGCCAGTCGATCATTTCCAACCAGAGCGCGGTGGAAGCCACGGAGATCGGCTACCAGGTGGGTACGCGTAACATCGTCGACGTGCTCGACTCACAGCGCCAGCTCTATGCGTCGGTGCGCAACTACAACAACAGCCGCTACGACTACATCCTCGACAACCTGCGCTTGAAGCAGGCGGCGGGCACCTTGAACCCGGGGGACTTGCAGGACCTGGCGCGCTACCTCAAGGCTGACTACAACCCGGACAAGGACTTCCTGCCGCCGGACCTAGCCAAGGCCGCCGCCGAACAGCTCAAGGCCCGCCCGGGTAATTAAGCACAGCGCCTACAATGGAATCAGTGCTGATCCAATAGCCTGTCCAGGCCATCCAGCAAGCGCTTGAGCGCGCCCTGGTTGGCCTGCATCACCTTGAGCCCAGCCTGCGCCATCTTGCGCGCATCCTGTGGCAGCTCGAACAGCTGGCGCACAGCTTCGGCCAGACCTTGGGCATCGTCGACTTCGCGCAACGCCCCCGCCTCATGCATCATCGCGCTGATTTCGAGGAAGTTGAACCGGTGCGGCCCCATGATCACAGGCAGGGCCAGCGCCGCCGGCTCCAACGGGTTGTGGCCGCCGGTCGGCACCAGGCTGCCGCCGACGAAAGCACTGTCGGCCAGGGCATACAGAAACAGCAACTCGCCCATGGTATCGCCCAGCAACACGGAGGTCTGCGCGGTCACGGGGTCACCGCTGGAGCGACGCACCGTGGCGAATCCTCGTTGCCGGCACAACTCAAACATCGGACCGAAGCGCTCCTGATGGCGCGGCACCAGAATCAGCAACGCATTGGGATAACTCTCGAGCAACTGGCGGTGGGCCGCCAGCACCACTTCATCTTCGCCTTCATGGGTACTGGCGGCGATCCACACCGGGCGCTCACGCGCGCCCCATTGCTCACGCAGGGCGGCGGCACACAGCGGCAGCTCGGGGTCGACAGTCAGGTCGAACTTGATCGAACCCGTGACTTCAACGGTTTCCGGGCGCGCACCCAGGCTCAGGAAACGCTCGGCCTCGGTACGCGTCTGCACGGCGAACAGGCTCATCTCAGCCAGCATCGGCGCGGTCAGTTTGGCGAAACGCCCATAACCCTTGGCCGAGCGCGCCGACAGTCGCGCATTGGCCAGTGCCACCGGAATGCCACGCTGGTAGCAGGCATGGATGTGATTGGGCCACAGCTCCGTCTCCATGATCACCGCGAGTTTCGGCTGCACCTGATCCAGAAAACGCTTGGCGGCGCACGGCACGTCATAGGGCAGGTAACAATGCTGAATGCGCGGCTCATTGGCGAACAACGCCTGGATACGCTCGGAACCGGTGGGCGTCATGCAGGTGACGGTGATCGGCAGCGTCGGGTGGCGCGCCATCAGCCCGCGTATCATCGGCGCGGCAGCGATGCTTTCGCCGACCGACACCGCATGCACCCAGATCCCGCCCGGCCGCATCATCGGCAGGCCATAGGAAAACCGCTCGCCCACGCGCTTGGCATACGCCGGCGCCTTGCGCGCGCGCAGCCACAGACGTAAAGCCACCAACGGCAGCGCCAGGTAAAACAGACAGCTGTAGAGAGTTCTATTCATGGCGGCGGAGTTTATCGGCTTTTTCAGTCGATCGCCTGCAAGCACTCGGCAAATCGTTCAGCCAGGAAGCGTGCGGCAGGCCCGAGGTGTTCATCCCGACGCCAGACCAGTTCCACCACCAGGGCCGGTGGCGTCCATTCGCTGTCCAACTCGACCATTTGTTGCTGATAGGTGGGGTACTGCACGATATGCCGCGGCAGCCAGGCCCAACCCAAGCCACTCATCAACCATTCGGCCAGCACATAGAAACTGTCGGCGCGCCACACCAGAGGGCTGGCAGCCTCACTGCCGGGGTACACACTGGTCTGGGTCGACATCAACAGTTGGCGAAACTGTGCCAGGCGCTGGCAATCCACATATCGCTCCTTGGCGAGCGGGTGGTTCACGCCGCACACCGTGACCATTTCCACACTGCCCACCACCCGCCGCTCAAGCGCCTCGGGGATTTGGTCGTGATAGAACAGCAGGCCCAGGTCGGCTTTGCGCTCCACCAACTTACGCGCTACGTCGCCTTGGGCAGCGCTGGACAATTGCACTTCCAGCAACGGGTATTGCGCGGCCAGCGCTTCAAGGCTGTCGAGTACCGGCTGGAACAACATGGCTTCGTCCTGGGCCAGGCGCAGACAGGCTTCTTCACCCCGGGTCAAGGACAGCGCCCGACCATTGAGCCGCTCACACTGGCGCAACACCTCACGCGCCTCCTCCAGCAACACACTGCCCGCCTCGGTCAGGCGTGGCTGGCGGCCACTGCTACGATCAAACAGGCTCACCCCCAGGTCCGCCTCAAGCAAGGCAATCCCATTGCTCACCGCCGATTGAGCCTTGCGCTGGTCACGGGCCACCGCGGAAAACGAACGCTGCTCGGCGACACTGACAAACAGGCGCATCTGCTCAAGGTTCCACTGCACGCTCATGGCCTAACCCATCTTTAATTCGGATAGGTAATGACTTTACCGCATCTTGGCAGTCGCTAGAATGCCGACCTTATCTAGCACGCAACACACCGAGGATTACCCCATGAATGTCGCCTACCTCTACCTGGCCATTGCCATTTGCTCGGAAGTGATCGCGACCGTTTCCATGAAAGCGGTCAAGGGCCTGAGCACACCCATCCCGCTGATGCTGATGATTGTGGGTTATGGCGTAGCGTTCTGGATGCTCACCCTGGTGGTGCGCAGCGTACCGGTGGGCGTGGCCTATGCGGTATGGGCCGGGCTGGGGATCGTGATGGTCAGCGTCGCGGCGTTGTTCATCTACGGGCAGAAGCTGGATGTCCCGGCGATGCTGGGGATGGGCCTGATCGTACTGGGCGTGGTAGTGATTCAGTTGTTCTCGAAAACCGCCGGGCACTGACCGCTACTCAACAGGCTGTATACTGCGTCCCTTGTCTTGAACACTGAGGTCGCCGATGCCATCCGTTATTTCCACCGACGTACTGATTGTCGGCGCCGGGGTTGCCGGCCTCTGGCTGAATGCGCGCCTGCGCCGCCAGGGGTTTTCCACGGTACTGGTGGAAAGCGCCACCCTGGGCGGCGGGCAAAGCGTGAAGTCGCAGGGAATCATTCACGGTGGGGCGAAATATGCCCTGCACGGCGCGCTCACCGGCGCGTCCGAAGCCATTGCCGACATGCCGCGCCGCTGGCGTGAAGCCCTGGCAGGAACGGGCGAGCTGGATTTGTCCGGCGTACGCTTGCTGTCCGAAGCCCACTATCTATGGTCCCCCGGCACGCTCGCCGGCAACCTCACCAGCTTCTTTGCCAGCAAGGCCGTGCGCGGGCGTGTGGACCAGGTCAAAGGCGACGAATTGCCCCCCGCCCTGCAGGATCGCCGCTTCAAGGGCAAGGTCTATCGCTTGGCCGAACTCGTGGTGGACGTGCCGAGTGTGATTCAACGCCTGGCGCAACTGGGCGGTGATAGCCTGCTCGCCGCAAAGCAGATCGAACCGCTGCGCGAAGACGACCACTTGGTGGGCTTGAAGGTCGATGGCCGCGAGATCCGCGCGCAACGCATCGTGTTGAGTGCCGGCGCCGGCACGGCTGACTTGCTCGGCGCCCTGGGCCTCAGCCAACCGGCCATGCAGAAACGCCCCCTGCATATGATCATCGCCAAGGGCCCAGGCCTGAAGCCGCTGTATGCCCATTGCCTGGGTGGCGGCACCAAGCCGCGCCTCACCGTTACCACCCACCCGGCAGCGGATGGCAATTGGGTGTGGTACATCGGCGGAGATATCGCCGAAGCCGACGGTGTGGCACGTACCCCTGAAGAACAGATCGCCACCGCACAAAAGGAAGTGGCGCAACTGCTGCCGTGGATCGACATGAGCCAGACCCAGTGGGCCACCTTGCGGGTCGACCGCGCCGAGCCGCTGCAATCGGGTCTGAGCCGCCCCGACAATGCATTCCTCGCCGAACAAGGCCGCCTACTGGTGGGCTGGCCGACCAAGCTGGCCCTGGCGCCGGACTTCGCCGATCGCGTGCTCGACAGCCTGGAACGCGACGGTATCCGACCCGGCGCCGGCGAGCCTTTGCCCGACCTGCCGAAACCCGCGATCGGCGTGCCTGCCTGGGAGCAACTGTTGCCATGAGCCTGCCTACCTTGCACGACCTGCATCGCCCCCTGGGCAGCACGGGCCTGATCGTCTCGCCACTGGGCCTGGGCACCGTCAAACTGGGCCGCGACCAGGGCGTGAAATACCCCAGCGGCTTTCAGATCCCCGACGATGACGAAGCGCGAATGTTGTTGCGCCAGGCCCGACAGCTGGGCATCAACCTGATCGACACCGCCCCCGCCTACGGTCGCAGCGAAGAACGCCTGGGGCCGCTGCTACGTGGCCAGCGCAAGGATTGGGTGATTGTCAGCAAGGTTGGCGAAGAGTTTGCCGACGGCGTATCCCGTCATGACTTCAGTGAGGCCCACACCCGCCTGTCGATCGAGCGCAGCTTGAAAAGACTTGAAACGGATTTTATCGATCTGGTGCTGGTGCACTCCGACGGCAATGATCTGCACATCCTCAACGATTGTGAGGTTTACCAAACCCTGGCGGCACTGAAAAAAGAGGGCAAGATTCGCGGCTTCGGCTTCTCCGGCAAAACCGTTGAAGGCGGTGTGAAGGCTCTGGAACAAGGCGATTGCGCGATGGTCACCTACAATCTGAACGAGCAGGCCGAGAAGGCCGTGATTGATTACGCCGCGACCCATGGCAAAGGCATCCTGGTGAAAAAAGCCTTGGCCAGCGGCCACGTTTGCCTTGAGCCCGGAATGGATCCAATTCATGCCAGTTTCATGTTGTTGTTTGCGCAAACGGGCGTCGCCAGTGCTATTGTCGGGACCATCAACCCGCTGCACCTGGCCCATAACGTGGCGACCGCTGCCCAGGTCATTCGTCAACTCTGATGCCGCCGACGCGGCCGACCCCGTCGCAAGAAGGAGCCGACATGCCGCGAACGCTCATAAGAAAAAACCCCAGCAACTTCAAAACACTGCCGCTACACGTCGAAGCCACCCCCGAGGGCCTGAGCTACCAGAGCGTCGGCATGCCGCTCAACTTCGCCCAGACCCTGCAACGGCGCAAACCGGTAGACGTGCCGAACGCCGAGCGCTTTGCCCTGGAACTGGCCAACCTTGGCGTCTCGGTGCGACTGACGCTGCATTGGCAAAACAAGGACTACTGGGTGCTCGTGCGCCAACGCCGCCAGGACCGTGGCGATGTGGTGCTCAAGCTGATCTCCGGCTACGTCCCGGCCCATGAATTGAACCTGCCGCTGCACACCGCCATCCAGGAAATTGCCGAAGAATGCCTGCTCGAAACCCCCGAAGGCTGGCTCGGCGGGCGCTTCAACGACACGTGGCTCCCGGCGCCCTACTCCGCAGCCCTGCACTACCGTGAAGCCTTGCCCTTTCGCCTCAGCCCGCTGTCTGGCGCGGCGCGACCGGTGCGTTGCGCAACCACTCAATTGATCGAGCGCCCACGGGCTTATGTGCACCTGCCCACCGCATCGCTGCAGCTGATTTATGACTTGAGGCTGGAAGTCCCGAAGGAAGCCAAGTCCCTGAGCCTGTTCCATGTCGATGAGCGCCTGGAAGGTGACCAGTTGGTCGCCCGCCTGGACCGCCAGCGCCCCGATCTGTACCTGATGCCTCTGAAAGACGGCCAGCCACTGGCCGAGCTTTACACCGTCAAGAAAGACCAGCTGTACCCGGCGAGCACACGAGGTTTGTACCTGGCGGAAAGCTTCGCCCAACAGGAAGGCTGGTTGGTACGTGATGAGCGGATTCGCTGGAAAGACTGGCTCAGGCAGCAAGGCCTGGCAGAGCCGGAAAAAGAGTCGCGATTGAAGCATCTGGCACAGCGGATGCTGCGCAAAATCGTGCCAAAGAAAAAAGCCAGCCGATAAAGGCTGGCCTCCTTACCGTCAGCCTCTGAGCAAACGCTCCAGGCCCACCTTCAACGGCGTGGGCTCGGGCAGCGTAAAACTCGCCAGCAGCCGTTGGTTATTCGCCCGCGAATGTCGGATATCCCCAGAACGTGCAGGCCCGTAAGTCACAGCCGGCAACTTGCCGACGATGTCTTGCAAGGCTTGCAGTACGTCCTTGAGCGTAGTGGTGCGGTTCCAACCGACATTGATTGCACCCAGCGGTGCAGCGGGCGCTTCAATGGCCTGTACCAGCACGTCCACCAGATCTTCCACGTACATGAAGTCACGGGTTTGCTCGCCATCGCCAAACACGGCGATCGGCACACCTTGCTGCGCGCGCTCGCTGAAGATACTGATCACACCGGAATACGGCGATGACGGATCCTGGCGCGGCCCGAAGATATTGAAGAAACGGAAGATCACCGGCTCCAGGCCATGCTGGCGGCGGTAGAAATCGAAGTAATGCTCGCTGGCCAATTTATCGGACGCGTAAGGCGTCAATGGCGCCTTGGTGGTTTCTTCGGCAATCGAAGCCCCCTCGCCGTTGTTGCCATAGACCGCGGCGCTGGAGGCATACACCACACGCCTGACGCCGGCCTTGCGCATGGCCTCACAGACATTCAAGGTACCGACAAAATTGCTCTGGTGCGTGCTGACCGGGTCATCCACCGAGGCCTGCACCGAGGCCACTGCAGCCAAGTGCACCACGGCAGTCGCGCCGACGGCGGCCTTCGCCACCAGGTCCGCATCGGCGACATTACCTTCAATCAGCTCCAAACGCGGGTTATCCATCGGCAAGTTGCTGCGTTTGCCGGTGGACAGGTTATCCAGCACCCGCACGCCATAGCCTTTGGCAAGCAACGCGTCCACCAGGTGCGAGCCAATGAAGCCCGCACCGCCGGTAATCAGGACCCACTTATCAGAGTTACTCATTGTTGCGGATCTTCTCGACAATCGCGGTGGTCGAGCTGTTCTCAACCAAGCCCAGCACTTTGACCTTGCCGCCGTAGGCGCTGACGATATCGGCACCGACCACCTGGTCGACGGAGTAGTCACCGCCCTTGACCAGCACGTCCGGCTTGACCTGGGCCAGCAAGTTTTCCGGGGTGCCTTCGGGGAAGCTGATCACCCAATCCACCGCGCCCAACCCCGCCAGCACCGCCATGCGACGGTCAACGCTGTTGATCGGACGGCCCGGACCTTTCAAGCGACTGACCGAAGCATCGTCATTGACCGCAACGATCAGGCGATCGCCTTGGGCACGCGCCTGCTCCAGGTAAGTCACATGGCCGGCATGCAGGATGTCGAAGCAGCCATTGGTGAACACAATGCTTTCGTTGTGGGCACGCGCATCGTCAATCGCCAGCAGCAACTGCTCGATACTCAGTACGCCACGCTCGGAACCTTCGGAACGCTGGATCGCCCGGCGCAGCTCAGGAGCGCTGATGGCCGCCGTACCCAGTTTGCCAACCACAATGCCTGCCGCCAAATTGGCCAGGGCCACGGCGTGAGGCAATTCTTCACCTGCCGCGATAGACGCGGCCAAGGTAGAAATGACGGTGTCACCGGCACCAGTGACATCGAACACTTCACGGGCACGCGCCGGCAGGTGCATCGCCGGGTGGCCTGGGCGCAACAGGGTCATGCCGTGCTCGCCACGGGTCACCAGCAAGGCGCCCAGGTCGAGGTCGGCCATCAGCGCCGCACCCTTGCTCACCAATTCATGCTCATCGGCGCAACCACCGACGATGGCTTCGAACTCACTGAGGTTCGGCGTGATCAGGCTGGCGCCCCGATAAATCGAGAAGTCCTTGCCCTTGGGATCGGCCAGCACCGGAATGCCCTTGGCCTTGGCGGCCTGAATCAGCGCCTGATGGTTCCTCAAGGCGCCTTTTCCGTAGTCGGACAACACCAGCACCTTGATGCCTTCGAGCAACTCGTCAACCTGGCTGCCGAGAGCCAAGGCGTCGGTGGCGAAGGGTTCTTCGAAATCGATACGCAGCAACTGTTGGTGCCGGCTCATGACCCGCAACTTGACGATGGTCGGCTGATGGGCGATACGCTGGAACACCGCACGCACGCCGGCCCCGCGCAGGCTGTTGGCCAGGCTGTCGGCAGCTTCGTCGTCGCCGGTCACACCCACCAGGGAGGCTGGAGCGCCGAGCGCGGCAATATTGAGGGCAACGTTGGCAGCACCACCCGGACGGTCTTCGATTTGCTCGACCTTGACTACCGGCACCGGTGCCTCAGGGGAAATCCGTGAGGTACCACCATGCCAGTAACGGTCGAGCATGACATCGCCGACCACCAAGACAGGGGCTTGATCGAATCGCGGCATGGACAACTTCATGGTGCAACCCACATACAAAATGAACAGGGGCGCGATATTAGCACAGGGTTTGCGATGGCTTGTGACTAGCGCGACGCCGAATCCACTACGGGGCTAATGCTGGAGGGGGCGTGCCCGCCGATAGCGAAATATCAGCCGGCATTTCTGCAAGCTGACACTTCGCTATCGGGGGCAAGCCCCCTCCCACATTGCCCTGTGTACCTGTCGATCAGGTGATATCGGCCGATACCGGCGTATCCAGGCCCATGGAGTGCAGGCGGGCATAGTAGCCGTTTTGCGCGAGCAACTCGCCGTGGGTACCGCGCTCCACGATACGGCCGTCGTCCATCACCAGGATCAGGTCAGCCTTCTCGATGGTCGACAGGCGGTGCGCGATCACCAGGGTCGTGCGACCTTGCATGACGTTGTCCAACGCCGCCTGAATGTGGCGCTCGGACTCGGTGTCGAGCGCCGAGGTGGCCTCGTCGAGAATCAGCAGCGGTGCATTCTTGAGCAGTGCACGGGCAATCGCCAGGCGCTGGCGCTGGCCACCGGATAACAACACGCCGTTTTCACCGACCTGGGTATCGAAGCCCTTGGGCAACTGGTCGATGAAGTCCTTGGCATTGGCATCCGCCGCCGCGGCTTCAACCGCCTCCCGTGGTGCTCCGGCCAGGTCACCGTAAGCGATGTTGTTGGTCACGGTGTCACTGAACAGGGTGACATGCTGGGTTACCTGGGCGATATGCTTGCGCAGGTTGAGCAGCTTGTAGTCTTCGATTTCGACGCCATCGAGCAGAATCTCCCCACTCTCGTGGTGGTAAAAACGCGGGATGAGGCTGGCCAGGGTCGACTTGCCGCTGCCTGAGCGCCCAACCAGCGCAATCATCTGCCCCGGCTCGGCGGTGAAACTGATGTCCTTGAGCACATGACGCTCGGTGCCGGGGTAAGTGAAGTTCAACTGGCGCACTTCCAGGCGCCCGCTGACCTTGTCGCGCTCGATAGTGCCGTGGTCGACTTCAACCGCCTCGTCCAACTGCTCGAAAATGCTTTCAGCACCGGCGACACCTTTCTGGATGGTCGAGCTGACTTCCGACAGTTGGCGGATCGGCTTGGGCAACAAACCGGCCAACGTGATGTAGGCGACCATGTCACCGGCGGACGCATCGCCACGAAGATACAGAACCAGGAACATCAATACCGCCATGGCGGTGTAGATCACCAGTTGCAACGCCGGCGTGTAGATCGCGCCCGTACGGGTCATGCGCAGTTGCTTGTCGGTATTGCTCTGGCTTGCCTTGAGGAAACGCTTCTCCTCGTAGACTTCACCGCCGAAGCTGCGCACCACGCGATAGCCCTGGATGGTTTCCGAAGCCACGTGGGTCACGTCACCCATCGCCACCTGGATCTTTTTGCTCTGCTTGCGAAATTTCTTGCTGGCCGTGCTGACCATCACCGCAATCAACGGCAGGATGGCGATCATGACGAGCGTCAGGCGCCAGTTCATGAACAACAGGGAGGCGAACAGGAAGATCACCGTCATGCCTTCACGGATGACCACCTTGATCGCATCGGTTGCCGCACCTGTGACCATGGTCACGTTGAAGGTGATGCGGGAAATCAGGTGTCCCGAGTTGTGGTTGTCGAAGTACCGGTTAGGCAGCGTCAGCAGGTTGTTGAACAACTGCACCCGCAAGTCGTGGACCAGGCCCAGGGAGACCTTGGCCAACAGGTAGTTGCCCAGGAAAGACCCCAGGCCCTGCCAGGCGGCGATCAAGATGATCAGCAGCGGCACGGCCTGCAGCAGTTGCAGGTCCCGCAGGAATGGCACAGTGGGGAACAACACGGCTTGCGGGTTGGACAGGCCATCGACAAAGTACTTGAGGATGTAACCCAGCATCGGCTGGGTTGACGCGAAAATCAGAAATCCGACGATACTCAACGCGAACAAGCCCATGTAAGGCTTAACGTAGCTGAGCAGGCGGAAGTATATTTTCAAGCTCGAAGGGCTTGCGCTCGGACTGGAGTCGGTCATATCACGCGGCGTTTTGAAAAAGGAGGCTGACTTTAGCACAGCTTCTCTGTTGTACTTGCACCCGGCTTGCCCCTCGGCCCGGCTGGATCCGACCGAAGACATTATATAGCCACTATCTTAAGATGGTCGGTTTTCTCTCTCTGGAATGGCTTTACTGTATGCACTCCAAGCGCCTTAGTTATGGCTCAAATCGCGTTTTCGACTTCCTGGTCCTTTGGATTTTGCCCATTGGCTTGTTGCTGCTCCTGAGCTCACTGTTCTTCGTGTCCAACCGCAACGTATTGCACCGAATCGTTTACATCCTTTTTACCGTACCGACCTTGTTCATGTTTTTGCAGCGTCCCCGAGAGCTCAGGGAACTGCTGCGTGAACCCTTGGCAATCGCGTTCCTGGTCTTCGCAGGCTGGGCTCTGACCAGCCTGCTGTGGAGCGTTGAACCCACCCTCGACAGCGACCTGCTCAAGCGCCCATTGAACACCTTCCTCCTGTTTGGCGGCTGCGCGCTGCTGCTGCATTACCGCGCCGAACTGTTCAAACCGATTTTCTTCGGTGCTGCGGTGATCGCCTTGGTGGTTTGCCTATGCAATCTGGTGGCGTTCGTCAAAGGGTTCGAGCCGGGCATGCGCATGATCGGCGGGCGTGGTGCCCTCGATAACCCGCTGCTCAGTTCTCATTTGTTCGGTTTCTTCTGCGTTTACTGGTTATATATCTGCATGACCACCAAGCGCCTCCAGGCGCTGTGGTTCAGCGTGCCGGCCACGATGATCATGGCTGCAGCCTTGCTGGCTACCGGCTCACGAACACCTTTGGTAGCCATGGCTCTCGCCGTTCTGTGGCTGAGTTTCCTCAGCCGTAACCGCCGCGCAGCACTGCTGATTACCGGCTTGGCAATAGCCCTGGTCGGATTACTGATCCTATACCCAGATGCCATCAGTGGGCGCGGCAGTTCGCTCCGCTTTGAAGTATGGGACCTGGCACTAGAACGCATTGCCGAACATCCTTGGATCGGCCACAGCTACAACTCCGAGCTGTACCTGACTTTCTGGAATGGCTACCAACTGTACGAACCTCACAGTTTTGCGCTGGGCGTTTTCTATTATGTCGGCATCATCGGCTTCATCCCGTGGGTATTCATGCTCGGACGGGGGTTGTATATAGGCATCAAACAACGTACGCAGCCGCTGTTTATCCTGGCATCGGCGCTCTTGGTGTACGGCATCGGCGCGGGCCTCACCGAAGGCGGCGGCATCCTTTCGCGGCCCAAGGAGCACTGGTTCCTACTGTGGATTCCGCTGGCACTGCTGACCGGGCTGAGCATCGCCCAGCGTCGTCGCAGCCTGCTGGACACACCGGTCAAAACCCTAACACCGCAGGCATTTGACCAGCTATGCTGCAACGCCCACGTAATCGAGGCCGACGGCCTGGGCCCGAAGGTCCTGCGCCTGGAGGACGGCAGCTTCCTCAAGCTCTTCAGAGCCCGCCGCTGGTATACCTCCGGCTGGTTCAATCCTTATTCGGAACGCTTTGCCAGCAACGCTGCGCAGCTTCGTGCACTCGGCATCGTCGCGCCGACTATCCTCGACCTCTACAACCTGCGCGACGGCAGCACCGCCGTGCGTTACCAGCCGCTGCCGGGGCTGACCGTGCGCCAGACCCTGCAAAGCCTGGACAGCAGCCTGCGCGGCGCTCTTGTGGAGCGTCTAGGCCGGTACATAGCCCTGCTTCACGAACGAGGCGTGTACTTCCGCTCTCTGCACCTGGGCAATGTACTGTTCATGGAAGACGGCGAGTTCGGGCTGATTGACGTGGCAGATATGCGCCTGTATCCGTCGGCACTGCGCAACGCCCTGCGTCAACGCAACCTCAAGCACATGCAGCGCTATTCGCAAGACCGCAACTGGTTGTTCGAGAGCCATTTTGAACAACTGATGCAAGGCTATGCCGCCGTCGCGTCGGCACAAGCCACGTTGAAGATCCGCGAAAAGGCACAGACGCTGCGTCCGACAGAACAGGATACAAGCCCCGCCAGCAGGTGACAGGGCCCGTAGGGGGATCAGTCTTTTTCCAGCGGGGAAAAATACAGGCGGGCCAGGCCACGCCAGGTCTTCTTGTTCCAGGCGCGAAACGGAATCTGCGCCAACAACTCCCGGGCCAGCTCGCGGTTGCGATTGGATGTCTTGAGGAACATGGAACTGAGGAACTTGTAACGCACCTCGTCATACAACGGGTGATCGCTGAACAGGGCGTAGGTGCGCAGTATGCTGTCGATCATGAAGCGGTGGTTTTTGTAGGAGTTGGTAGCGTGCTTGCGATAGCGCGCCATCACCACGTTCAAACCGTCGATGAAGTAACCCGCGTGAGTGATCTTCAATTCGATGAACAAGTCTTCCAGACGAATCTGCGGGTCGAACCCCCCGACCGCCTCCAGCGCCTCGCGCCGAATCATCAGCGTCGGTGCTGGCGGATAAGGCTTGCGCTCCAGGAACATGTCATCGAAATCGAGGCGCCGGAAGGGTACATCGCGGCGCTGGCGGCTTTCCGGATACAGCGCCCCCTCGGAGTCGATCAGTTCGATATTACCTGCGCAAATCCCCACCTCAGGCTTGCCGTCCATATAGGCAACCTGGGTCGCAATACGCTCGGGCAACATAATGTCATCGGAACCGAACGGCACAATCAACGAGCCCCTGGCGCGTGCGATGGCGTCATTGAGAGTGTTGGTCAGCCCCTGGTTCTGCTGTACGCGAAAATCAAAGGCGTGATGTTCCAGCAAGCCGCGAATGCGCACGACGCTGTCATCGGTGGAGCCGTCATCGATCACCAGCAGCTCGATGTTGGCATACGTCTGGTTCAGTACGCTCAGGATGCTCTCTTCTATATAGGGAGCGTGGTTGTACGACGCGATGATCACAGTGACCAACGGTTGATTCTGGTTCATACATTCTCTCTGCGTGCTTGAGCCAGTCCCGACTCGATGAGCTCGAGATATTCGCGACGGAACACCTCGATGTCATGATTGGCCTGGAGGTACTGATAAGCCTGTTCACCCTTGCGCGCCAAGGCGTCATCGGGCAGAGCCAGGTAGCTGTCCAGCGCCTGCGCCAGCGCCGCAACGTTGGCCGGTTCGACCGCCAGGCCGCCCGCACCCTCGATCAATGGCAGCATGGCCGGCACGCTCGACGCGATGATCGGCAGTCGCCCACTCATGCCTTCCAGCAGCGCCAGGCCCAAGCCCTCGGCCAGGGACGGCATCGCCCAGATGTCAAAAGCGCGCACATAACGCAAAGCGTTCTCGCGAAAGCCGAGCAAGTGGACACGACCGCTCAAGCCCAGGCGCTCGATTTCAGCCGACAAGTTGGCCTCCTCCCGTCCGGCGCCGATGATAGCCATCTGCGCCGAGGGATAGCGCTCCTTGAGCTGCGCAAAAGCCTGCAGTAAATAAGTATGCCCCTTGACCGGCACCAGCCGGCCCAATGCTCCGACCAAGCGCACCGAAGGGTCGAGCCCCAGCAGCTCACGCGCCTGCTCCCGGGAATACTGCAATGCATCGGTCTGTTCGATATCGATGGCATTGGTAATCGCGTAGGTGTTGCTGTCGGTGAAGCCGCACTGGCAGTCCAGCAGGTACTGCTTGACCGCCGGTGACACGCCGACAAACCGCCAATGGCCGTCAATCAGTCGCTGGGCCTGTTTGCGGCGGTATAAGCGGTCGTACTCGCCAAACCCGTGGGAGATCCCGATACACAGGGGGATCTTCAACCAGCGGTTGAGCTGCAGCAGCATGTTGACGGGCTTGAAGCGGTTGCACACCACTACGTCGAAGCGTTCCTTGCGGCAGAACTGATACAGGCGCCACATGGCAAGCAGGCGCATGCCTTTGAGGGCCTTGTCGGAAAACTCGAAATACACCGATGCGTGCGCACGGCTCACCGGTTCGCCCGGCCCCGGTCGACCGCGCAGGAAGGCTGCGGTGACCTCATAGCGATCCGTCGGCAGTGCCTTGACGATCTGCTCGGCCAAGTCAGCGAAATCATGGGATTTGACATTGTAGTCAGGCTGCAACTGCAAGACTTTGAACCGCCGGCTCATAACGCTCCTCGATGGAAACCCGTAGCATCAACAATCCAGGACGGTGCAGCCGCCAGCGCCTGGATCTGATCAGGACACGGTGTTTCCACCAATGGCCACTGATTACGCTTCCAACAGACAAAATGAAAATAGGGAAATTCCCGCTCGCCGTCCCGGTCATTGGTCAGGTGTCCCTTGTTCCAATACCACTGGTGCGGGAAGCGGTCCGTGCCGTCGTGCCATTTGATCACGCCGCCGGGCGTGCTGAATGCCTCGACAAACTCACTCTGCCGGCGCCACGGGTTGAGCTTACCGACCAGCTCGAACAATGGCTTAGGAAAGTTCTTGCGCCACAGGAAGATCCTGCTGAAGGCGCCCTCGTCCAGCGCATGGTGCTTCTGATCGGTGAAACGTTGCTGCCAATTCTTCATCTGCATGAACACTTCGCGCTTGCTGGCGGTGTTGCGCATCAGGCACAAGTGGCCCGCCACGCGGCGCTCATGGGTGGAGAACAAGTTGTAGCCCGCCAGACGCTCTGCGGTGAAATAGTTACGCAGGTTGCCGTAGATCAGGTCCAGATCGCCAAAGGCCCAGAAATCATACTCTTCAAGCCGGTCGGCGTGGATATACCCGAGCGCTGGCTTGATGTCGCACAGTTTGTAAGCAGCCTGAGGGGCAAACGGGATATTCAGGCGCTGTGATACCAGGGCGCAGTAATCGGCAAATGTGATGTGCTCGATGCGCACATTGGTCGGGACGTTGGCCGGCATTGGACAATCACTGAACAACAGCCAGTCGATATCCGGATTGTGACGGCAGCTTTCCAGGAAAAACGGCATCCAGAACGGCCAGCAGCCGAAGTAGGGGATGATAAAAATAATACGAGGGCATGGGTTGATCAAAACGGGGACTCACTGCCATTTACAGAGAGCACTCAGTGCTCTCTCACATTGCCGAACGCTTGGGGACGTCGGATCACCCAGTACAGCTCATGACGACGGACGGCCTTGCGGAAAAACTCGTTTTCTCCCCAAGGTGAAATCGTCCGGCGCGCCAGAACCCGCTGGATAACCCGCCGCAGTCGCCGCTTGAACGGCATCCGCGGTTGCAAGTCATGCATCATGCCAAGCGACATTGCCTTGTCACACTGCTGCTCATCAGTCAGCGATATGCAATAAGGGTGCAAAGTGTACGTTGAATCAAAGAAAGGTGGCAAAGCGACACCACTGCCGGCATCCCCCATCGGCCAGCGATCATTGTCGTGCAAGTGATTGGCGTATCCGAGCAACATGGACGGTTGCCATTCCAACCCCTGCAGCGCTTCCAGCACCGCTTGCTGCGCGCAGATATGGTCAGGATGCGGGTCGATGACCGGATGCGGTAACACGATGACTTCGGGGCGCGCCGTCAGTAACAAGTGACGCAGGTCAGCCAGCAGGTTGTTCCAGGTCGGCAAACCGTCACCATCGGTCGGCAGCGGGAATGGGTTGAATTGGCGAAACAGACGGGTATCCGCAAGGTCCGCTTCCCGCGAGGTAACCGGCACGTCCGACGCGGCCTGCATGGCTTGCAGTTGCAGGCAAAAATAGCCCAGCTGCACGCAATGGGATTCGGGCACACCGGCCCAGCGCGGTACGGCGATACTGTCCCAGGCACGCAGCCGACCCTTGACGCGCGACGCCTCGACAGCCCCCAGGCCCATCTGCCGGTAATGTTCAGCTTCGATTTCACCGGCGGTCAGGGTCACGATCCACGGTTCTTCGGCCTGGCTGTAAAGGCCGAACGCCGCCAACTCAGCGTCATCGGCATGGGGCGCGACCACCATCACTCGCCGCGTACTCAGGTCAGGGTTGCTCCAGGCCCACAGCTTGGGCGCGCCTTTGAACCGGCAATGACGCGCACGTACCCGCAACTCCCCGGCGAGCAGGGCCGGCGCCAGCCCCGTCAGATTGATATAGCGCGTACCGTTTACACCGCGCTCGAATGCTTGACGGTCGACCTGCCCGCCGCCTGTCAGCTCGACGGCAGGGTCAAGAAAACGCCCCAGCCAACGGCTCTCCAACCGAACAGCCAGTATCAACGTGGCGTCCGCCTTCAATTCGTCAGGTCGATCAAGTAGCAGCCGATCGCCCTCCAGCCGCACTCCGGCCAATTGAGCGTCTTCTGCAAACGGGTATTGATAGTCTTGCGACGGCGAGTAGAACAAATGGTCGGCAAACCAGGCTTCGTGGGCGACCCATGCCAACACGGCCAGCACTATCGGTAGCCACCAGGCCACCAGCACGCCAATGACCACCAACAGCAACAAACCGATCAACAGACCGATGCGCTTGTTACGCCGGTGACGCTTGAGCAACTGCTGCTTGCGACTCATACGCTGAATACCTGCACCGGGTTGCACCAGCGGTCCTTATACTCGCGATCGGCCCGACCGAAAGAAAACCGCAGCGGTTTGCCGACTTCTCGCGCCTGCTCCCAGGCGGCTTGGGTATTGAGAAAGCTCAGGACGCTGCCTGGGCTGAATGAGCGGGTTTCAGGGTCGACACCACCATTGACATATTCCACGCTGATCCAGTCGGACGACTCGACCCGGTACACCAACTGCACAGCAATCGGCGCATCGTTAAGAAAAATCACCGAGCCGATCAGCCATTCACGCAGCAACTCGATCACCTCGGCCATCCGCTCGGCACCCGTGGCGACAAAACCCCAGCGACGCAGGAACAAATCGCAGTAGATCGCAGCTAGTTCCTGGCTGGAAAATTCGCTCACCGACCGCACGACACCACCAGCCTCCTCCAACAAGCGCAACTCACGGCGCTGGTTGTAGCGAAACTTCTTCGACAACTCTTCCGGCGTACGCGCCATGGCTAACTGCTCGGGCTGAGGCTTGAGCCCGCTGAAACGCCCCTCATTGAGGGTCGACAAGTAACGGCCCCGGTGACGCAGCGGTGCTTGGGCGTCGACGGCGGCCGGCAGGATCAATTCGGCATTGCCCAGGTCGAAGAGGCCCTTCTTGCCTTGACGCTTGAGCACATCCTTGGACAACGCCAGGTCGCGCCCCCACGTGGCAATGCACGCCTTGAGTTCGTCGCCTTGCTCCCACGCCAGATAGCGCACGGGAATACCCGCCAGCGCGGCCAGGCGTTCGATGATCTGCGGATGGGTGGCGACACTGCCGCCGAAACGCTTCCACGCGGCGCTGTAGGCAGTCGCGTCGACAACGGACCAGCCACGCTCACGCCAGCCTTGAAATCGATTGAGCATCAAGCCCCCGCGGTCAGTTCAATTACGTGGGGCAACTGCCAGAAAGCCGTGTGTACTGCCTGATCCGAGAACTGTGCATGCAGACGCTCCAGCATCATTTCGGCGCACTGGCGCTTCTGCTGCGGGCCCATTGCAGCCAGATGGACCAGGCCCTGTGCCAGGTGCTCGGCATCACCGAAGGGAAACAATATGCCAACGCCTTCGACCACTTCCCGCGCACCGCCGCAAGCCGTGGCCAGCAACGGTACACCGGCAGCCATGGCTTCAAGCAGCACCATGCCGAAGGGCTCGTGGTCGGAACTCAGGGCAAAGGCATCGAACGCACGGAAATACAGGCGCGCATTCGGCACCTGGCCGAGGAACAACACCCGATCGGCAATCCCCAATTCGCGAGCCTGGCTCTTGAGGTCTTGCTCCAGGCGCCCGCTGCCGAGGATCGCCAGCTTGCTTTCAGCCGGCAACTGCGCCAATGCCAGGGCAAAGCCCTTGAGCAGCGTGGCCTGGTCTTTGTCCGGGTGCAGGCGACCGACGTTGCCAACCACCCACTCGTCGGGTGACAACCCCAGGGCGTCGCGTGCCTCATCCTTCGACACCTGTTGCGCCTGCAGGGCCTCGACATCGATGCGGTTATACAAAGTCTGAATACGTGCCGCCGGCCATTTCGGCAGGCAGCGACGGATGTCATCACGCACCGCGTCCGAAACTGCCAGCAGGCTCAGGCGCCTCTGGAAGATCGAGGCAAACAGGCGACGACCTCGACGCTGATAGTCACCAAAGGCGTGATGCACGCCGATGACCTGCAACCCCGTGCCCAGCAGGGCGATGTAAATGGGTTTGGCGCGGTGGGCAATGCAGAAGCTGAAGTTGCGTGACGCGGCAATCTTGCGCATCTGGGCGATGGCCGACAGCTTCAGGCCACGGATGGCCTTGGAGCTGTATTCCATGAACAACACTTCATCACTGGCACAGGCCGCCGCCACGCCGGGGTCGGCGACCCCGGTGAGGAACACCGTGGTCACCTTGTAACCCGAGCCCGCGAACAGGCTGGCGTATTGCCGCGCGCAGTCCAGGAACGGCCCGTCATAGCCGTGGCAGAATTGCAGGACCTGCCGATCAGCCGAGCGCGTCATAAGGGTCCACGCCGTCTTTGACGACCAGGATGTCTTCCATGATCAGGTACTGCAGGTCGGAGCCGAAGAACATGTTCAACGCATCGGTCGGCGAGCAGATCATCGCTTCGCCACGACGGTTGAGCGAGGTGTTCAGGGACACGCCGTTGCCGGTCAGTACTTCCAGCTCTTTCATCATGTCGTAGTAGCGCGGGTTGTATTCGCGCTTGAGCACCTGGGCTCGGGAGGTGCCATCTTCATGGACCACTTCCGGCACGCGGGTTTTCCATTCCTCGGCCACTTCAAAGGTGAAGGTCATGAACGGCGCCGGGTGGTCGACCTTGATCATCTGCGGGGCCACGGTGTCGAGCATCGACGGGCAGAAAGGCCTCCAGCGCTCGCGGAACTTGATCTGGTGGTTGATGCGGTCAGCCACTCCGGTGGCGCTTGGGCAACCGATGATCGAACGGCCGCCCAACGCACGCGGACCGAATTCCATGCGGCCCTGGAACCAGGCTACCGGGTTGCCGTCGACCATGATCTTGGCGATGCGCTGAGGCATGTTCTCGATCTTGCGCCAGTTCGGTTTGCTCTCGTGCTTGGCGCACGCGGCGATCACGTCTTCGTTGCTGTAGGACGGGCCGAGATAGACGTGTTCCATCTTCTCTACCGGTACACCACGAGCGTGCGACACATAGGCTGCCGCGCCAACCGCAGTGCCGGCATCGCCGGACGCCGGTTGCACGAACAGCTCTTTCACGTCGTCACGCGCGATGATCTTCTGGTTCAGCTTGACGTTCAGCGCACAGCCGCCGGCGAAGGCCAGCTTGCCGGTTTCCTTGAGGATGTCGCCCAGGTAATGGTCGATCATCTGCAGGGCCAGCTTCTCGAACAGCGCCTGCATGCTGGCGGCGTAGTGGATGTACGGCTCGTCGGCGATGTCACCCTCGCGTTTCGGGCCCAGCCACTCGATCAGTTTCGGCGAGAAGTAGAAGCCCTTGCCCTTCTCTTTATAACGACGCAGGCCGATGACGTTGGCGTAGTCGGTGTTGATCACCAACTCGCCATTCTCAAACGAGGCCAGGCGGGAGAAGTCATATTTGCTGGCATCGCCATACGGCGCCATGCCCATGACCTTGAACTCACCGTCGAGCATCTCGAAACCGAGGAACTCGGTGATTGCCCCGTACAGGCCGCCCAGGGAGTCCGGATCGTAGAATTCTTTGATCTTGTGGATCTTGCCGTTTTCGCCGTAGCCGAAGAACGTGGTGGCGTATTCGCCCTTGCCGTCGATGCCCAGGATCGCGGTTTTTTCCTGGAAGCCCGAGCAGTGGTAGGCGCTGGAAGCGTGAGCCAGGTGGTGTTCAACCGGTTCGATCTTGATCTTCTTCGGATCGAAGCCCAGTTGCTCCAGGCACCAGACGATCTTGTTGCGATAGCGCTTGTAGCGACGGTTGCCCATCAGGATCGCGTCAAGGGCGCGGTCCGGGGCGTACCAGTAACGCTTGGCGTAGTGCCAGCGCGCCTCACCGAACAGGCTGATCGGGGCGAATGGGATCGCCACTACGTCAACGTCGGAAGGCTTGATGCCGGCCTGTTCCAGGCAGAACTTCGCCGACTCGTAAGGCATGCGGTTCTTTGCATGTTTGTCGCGTACGAAGCGCTCTTCTTCGGCGGCCGCGATCAGCTTGCCGTCGATATACAAGGCTGCGGAAGGATCATGGCTAAGGGCGCCGGACAGGCCAAGAATCGTCAATGCCACAGGGGTCTAGCCTCTTTTAGTCTGCATGCAGGCGGGTTGCGCCTGAAAAAAGTGTGCCTCCCACCTCGGCGGGAAACAGCTAAAGGGCGGGATTATAGCTTAAAAGCAGCACAAGACTGTTAGCGGCAAGAGGATCGGCGCGGCTTAACGGTAGACATAGAGGTAGCCGTACTCGACTTGCCGATACAGGGTGTAGGGCAGAACGACCGTGTCCAATGCACCCGACAAGGCGATATCAGCCAACACAAACGGTATGAGCACGCCCGTCGGGTCTGGCGCAGCGTGCAGCAGGCAGAAATCAAACGCCACGCCGCTGTAGATACGAGGAATGGCCGCACAATAGGTTTTTTGCTTGCGCAGCTCTCGGGTCGCTGCGACATCTTCACGCAGCACCGTATTGAGTGTGCCGCAGCCACTGATCGTCATTGAAACCAAACCGACTGCCAGCGCAGTTTTTACGTTCATGGCGAGCCCTCAAGATGGTTCGCCACGCTAGCACCTGACTTGAGCGGGGTTCAGCCCAGCCCCACCGCTACAACGCGTAGGATGCTTCCGAAATGCGCAAAACCTGCCAAACCACTAAACTCGCGCCCTTTTGCGCGTTTACACACAAAGCGCCTCGCATTTCGGCTGACTCATGAAAACCCTCGCCCGCATCACCTTGCTATTACCTAGCCTGTTCGCCGTATGCGATACCGCCACGGCCGACGACACCGCCCTGATCCTCGACCCCAGCGTGGTCACCGGCTCGCGCAGCGCCAGCCCGACGTTCGACCTGCCGTACTCGGTGGACAGTATCAGCCGCGAGCAGATCAGCGACGGCCAACTGGGCATCAACGCCTCCGAAGCCCTGTCCCGCGTGCCGGGCCTGGTGGTGCAGAACCGTCAGAACTATGCGCAGGACCTGCAGATTTCTTCCCGCGGCTTCGGCGCACGCTCGGCGTTTGGCGTGCGCGGCATCAAATTGATTGCCGACGGCATTCCCGCCAGCACCCCGGACGGCCAGGGCCAGGCGGCCACGTTCAACCTCGACACCGCCGAGCGCATTGAAGTGCTGCGCGGCCCGGCAGCCACGCTGTACGGCAGCAACGCCGGCGGGGTGGTCCAGATGTTCTCGCGTGACGGCGAGGGCCCACCGCGCATCGGCGCCGAAACCCTGGTGGGCAGCGATGGCCTGAACAAAAACCACCTGAGCGCCGAAGGCGCGGCCAACGGTGCCGGCTTCGTGCTCGACGCCTCACGCATGGACACCGACGGCTACCGCGACCACAGCAGCGCCCGCCGCGACCAGACCTTCGCCAAGCTCAACGTCCAGCCGGATGACGACAGCAAACTGGCGCTGATCTACAGCAGCCTGGAGCAGAACAATACGCAGGATCCGCTGGGCCAGACATGGCAAGCCTACAAGGCCGACCCGCGCTCGGTGAGCACCAGTGCGTTGACATACAACACGCGCAAAAGTATCGACCACCAACAGTTGGGGCTGAATTATGAGCGCTACTTCGGCGATGCCACCTTGCAGGTGAATGCGTACACGGGCCGCCGCAGCGTGATTCAATATTTATCGATTCCAGGTGGCACACCACCCGACAAGCGCGGCGGCGTGGTGGACTTCGAGCGTAAATTCTACGGCGGCTCCCTGCGCTGGCTGCAACCCATCACCAGCGCGCCTGGAGACCTCACGCTGATCACCGGCCTCGACTACGACCGCAGTCAGGATGATCGCCAGGGCTATTCCAATACGCTCGACGGCGTGCATGGCGTCAAAGGCGCCCTGGGCCGCGATGAAATCGACACCGCCACCAGTCTCGACCCGTTCGTGCAAGCCAACTGGCTGCTGGGCGACTGGACGCTGCAAGCCGGCCTGCGCCACAGCACCATGAAGATGGACGTCGACGATCACTTCCAGAGCGACGGTAACGACAGCGGCAACAAGACCTACCAGAAGAACACGCCGTCGGTGAGCGTCATGTACGCCTTTACGCCGGACCTGCATGGCTATGTGAGTGCGGGCAAAGGCTTCGAAACACCGACCCAGGCCGAATCGGCCTATTCCGGCGCCTCGAACGGCTTCAACTTCGCGCTCAAGCCGTCAGTCAGCACCCAGTATGAAATGGGGCTCAAAGCCCGCCTCGGGCAGGACACGCGACTCAACGCAGCCGTGTTTCAGATCACCACCGAAGACGAGCTGGTGGTGCAACAATCCAGCGGTGGTCGCACCACCTATCAGAACGCCGGCCGCACTCTGCGCCGGGGCTTTGAATTGGGTATCGAAAGCCAACTGACGGAACAGTGGAGCACCCAACTTGCCTACACCCGCCTGCAAGCCACCTATGACAGCGATTTTGTTGGCGGTGGCAAACCCGTGGACAAGGGCAACTACCTGCCAGGCGTACCACAAACCACCCTGTTCGCCGAGCTGAACTGGAAGCCCCGCGACTGGGTCAGTAGCGCTATCGAAGGCATGTACCGCAGCAAGGTCTACGTAGAGGACACCAACCAGCAACACGCGGCGCCGGGCTACAGCGTCTTCAACTGGCGTGCACGGTTCGAGCAGAAGGTGGAACACTGGACCTTTCACCAGACGTTACGCCTGGATAACTTCCTGGATCGCCAGTATGTCGGCTCGGTCATTGTCGGTGACGGCAACGGCCGCTATTACGAAGCGGCCCCCGGGCGATCGTGGTATGCGGGCGCAGGGGCTGAGTACCAGTTCTAGATTCCCCCCAAATCAACCTGTGGGAGGGGGCTTGCTCCCGATGGACTGCGTAGCAGGCCCATTTTTGAGGCCGCCACACGGCCTATCGGGAGCAAGCCCCCTCCCACAGATCAACCATCGTCCGTTCTATCGCTTAACTGATCAGGCATTAGGTCTCGCCCGAATCAGACCTGTTTGGGCAAACGCTGGTCAATCAACTTGTAGAGCGCACTGTCCGACGGCCAATTACGCATAAACCGCGCACGATCCCTGGCAAACGCCGGGGCAAAGCTGGCGACTGAGCGGTGCTGGCACATGGCATCCAGATCGATCATTGCCCAGCGGCCTTCGTTCCAGAACAGGTTGTGCCCTTTGAAGTCGCCATGGCTGATGCGCTCGCGGATCAGTTCGGCGAACAACTGGTCCAGGGCCAACAGTTCGTTCTCAGGCGCATCGCCGTGTTCAACGTAGGGTGCGAAGCGCTCGATGATGTCCGGTCCCGGCAAGAACTCGGTCACCAGGTAAGCCCGGCCGCGCAGCCAGAGAAAACGCTTCTCCAGTACAGCCAGCGGCTTGGGTGTAGCGATCCCCAGGAACGCCAGGCGGTTGCCTTCGCGCCAGGAATGCCAGGCGCGGCTGGGGCGCCAGAAGCGCTTGAGCCAATGCACAAAACCTTTGATGTTGTATCGCTTGATCACCAACGGCCTATCAGCGACCTCTACCTTGGCGACAGTCGCCGCGCCACCGGTTTTATAGAGATGGCCCTGATCGAGCAACACGTCAGCCTGCGCCAGCACCCGCAGCATCGCCGGTTCTTCCTCACGACGAATGGCGCGCAAGGCAAAAGCCCCCCTTACGACGCTGAACAGCGTGCATTCACGGCCGACCTTGCTCAAAAAGTCCCGCAGGCGCCAGGCACTGACCTTGTGCACCTGTTTTTCCAGGGCTTCCAGCGGCAAGGCATGTTCGCCGTTGCCCAGCAGGTAATACACCAGCAGCTCCTCGGTGAACGGCTCAAGGTGTTTGGGTAGCTGGGCGAAGAACACACCGAGGTTTTCCAGCACCCGGCTGCGCGACAGCGGCTTGCCCGCTTCTTCGACACGAATCCCGGCACCATCGATCAGGTACAGCTTGCCATCATGGCGCAATAGGTTGTCCAGATGCAGGTCTTCCTGCCACAGGCCTTTGGCATGCATCTGGGCAATCGCGCCCAGGGCTTCGGCGAGTACGGCGGTTTGTTCATCTGCCAGCGGCGGCAAACCTTCGACCGCCTGCCAGGCATCGGCGAGGCTTTGCGCACCTTCGATGAACTCGAACAGCAGCCAGCCGCCCTCGCCGTCCTTCAAACCATCAGCCAGCAACAACGGCGTGGTCAGGCCGTGCTCGGCGAGCAGGCGCACACCCGAGAGTTCACGCTGAAAATGGCGTGCCGCCTTGCTGCCCACCAACAACTTGGCCAACACCGGGCGGCCACGCCACACCGCGGCACCGACGTAACGCTCACCCGGCAATACCCGCAGCAGGCTCAACAGTTGCAGTTGGCCAGGGCCCGCCGCATCCGCAAGCTCAATGGTCAGGGGCAGGTCGGGAGTACGGCCGGCCATTTTCAGCTCGGACAAACGCATCAACGGTTTTCCTTTTGGCTGCGGCGGGCGGTCAATTTCTGCAGCCATGTAGAGACCAGCGCACTGTATTGCGGCTCGCCGAGATAGGCGGCCAGCAGTTGGCGTACCTGGTCGTCCGACCATTGCGGCGCGCGTCGCAACAACGGCTCCAGATCCTTGACGCGGTCACGCCAACCGAACAACAGCGGCCGGGTTTTCTCCAGGTCAATCAGCTGCGCGGCGTAGCCTTCATCACTGGCCCGCAGGAAAATATGCTTGGGGTAAAAACAACCATGCACCTGGCCTGCGCGATGCAGGCGCCGGGCGAGCTGACCGCACGCCAGCAGGATCGCGGCACGCTGAGCATCGCTCAATTGCGACCATTGCTCCAGCAATGTGTCCAGGTCGCTCCAGCCGTCCAATGCACGGGTCAGCAAGATGGCACGGCGCTCGCCCTGCACCTTGCGCTCACCAAAAAAGGCAGCCTGCAATGCAGGAATACCCAGCTGCCGGTAGCGGCTGATATTGCGGAATTCGCGGGCGAAGCTAGGCTCGCCGAACGGGCTATGCAAGGTACGCGTCAGATAGTTGCTTTGGCGTTTGAGGTAATAACCCTGCCCCTCCAGCTCCAGACGAAATACGCTGCTCCACCCACCACGGCTGGTGTTCGGTTCGTCGACCGCGTCCAATTGCTTGGCCCACAATGCCTCGAAGGTTGCAAGGCCATTGCGCTCAAGCAGGGCTCGGTCTTCGGCCGCCAGAAAGTCACTCATTCGCGTCCCTCGAAAAACTTCACCACATGGCGAATTCGCTGTTTGTCCGACGCCGTCAGGTGCGTACGTTGGCGGTATTGCATGTAGAACCGCAGGCGCTGGGTGGCCGACAAATGATATTTGGCAACCTTGTCCAGGCATGCCAGGTCTTTGGTAATGCGGTACTTGAGCCAGAAGCCGCGCCAGAAATCACCGTTGGGGCAGTCGATCAGGTACAGCGTCTGCTGGTCGTCGATCAACAGGTTGCGCCACTTCAGATCGTTATGGGTAAAACGGTGCTCGTGCATGGTACGGGTATATTCGGCGAGCTGGCGGCTGACCACATCCACCCATTTGCGGTTCTTGAGACGCGCATCGTTGCGGTCGGCCAGCACCGACAGGTCTTCGGTCTTGGGCAGCTCACGGGTGATCATCGCACCACGGTCGTAGGCCAGGCCATTGCGCTCCAACCCCCAAGCCACCACATCCGCAGTGGGAATGCCCCACTTGTTGAAGCGCTTGAGGTTCTGCCATTCGGACTTGACCCGCGGCTTGCCCAGATAACGCCGCAGGCCCTTGCCGGCGCCGGTGTAGCGCTTGACGTAGTAATTGACCCCGCCCCGCTCCACCCGGATCACTTCCGACAATGGGTCGCGGGTCAGTTGCTGGCCTTGCAGGGCGAAAACCGCCTCGAGGCTTCCGAAGTCATCTTTCAGGGCCGCGTAGGCAGGTTCCAGGTTCCAACCCGCCATCAGATTGCATCCCCCAAACGTTGCTTGCGCGCATATAGCTTGTCGGCCTTGCGCTGCAGCAGGCTCAAGGATGCCGCTTGTTCGGCCAGGATCTGACGCAGCGGCTGACGGAAGTACCCCTTCAGGAAACGCAGCTTGTCGCGACGGGTAAGACCTATATCCAGCGCCGAGTAGTACAACGCAGACAGATCTTTATCACGCCAGCGCAACGGCAATTGAGCGCGCAATTGGGCACGGTGCAGGTCGATCACCGAGAGCTTGATATTGCGTGCGTCAATCGGTTGCGAGGTGTCCAGCAGGAAGTGGCACAGGTAGCAGTCGCGGTGATTGACGCCACCCCGGTGCATGTCTCCGACCATGCGCGCCAATTCGGCCGTGAGGGCGTGGCGTAACGCGGGCGCAGGGGGTTCAGCGGCCCAGTTCACGGTAACGTCTTCGAGACTGAGAGTCGGCGCCAGCTCTTCGGTGATGATGAACGAGTGCTGGTCTGCCGGATTACTGCCTTTTTCGCCGAAGGCTACGCCGGTCATGGTCGGCACGCCGAGTTCCTGCAAGCGATGAATCGCCGCCCACTCAAGGCCGGCGCCCAGCACCGGCAACTTGGCGGTAATCAGGTTCTTGAAGATTTCGCCCCAGCCAATGCCACGGTGGACCTTCACGAAATACGGACGGCCACCCACCTCGGTGCGCAAAGTACGACGTGCCGCCAGTTCGCGAAACACTTCGCCTTGCAGTTTCTCGACTTCGGCAAAGGCATCAAGCCCAGCCCATAAAGTCTTGAAGGGTTCGGCAAGGATCAACTTCATCGTTTGGGCTCCGCCAGAATCACATCCGCAGCGTGTTGCGGCATGCTGTAGAGGTCGGCCGTCTCGGCAAAGGCCAACCCATTGCGGCTCCAGGCCGCGCGCTGTGCAGTGTCGGTGAGCATGTGCGTCAGGTAATGGTTGAGCTGGTTCTGCTCGAACGGCTCATCCAGTACCAGGCCACTGTCGGCTTCAGCAATGTAGTGGGCATAACCACACACGGCCGAGACCAGCACCGGCAAACCCGCCACCAAGGCTTCGAGCAACACCGTACCGGTATTTTCGTTGTACGCCGGATGAATCAACAGGTCGGCGCCCAGCAGGAAACGCGGGATATCGCTGCGGCCCTTGAGGAACTGCACGTTATCCCCCAGCCCCAACGCCGCGCTTTGCAGTTGGAATACCTTGGGGTCGTCCTGGCCGATTACAAATAACCGGACGCGTTTTTTCAGCTCGGGCGACAACGCGGCCACAGCCTTGAGGCTGCGATCGACACCTTTGGTCTTGAAACCCGAGCCGATTTGCACCAGCAGCAAATCGTCGTCACCCAAGTTGAATTCCTTGCGGAAACCCTCGCGAATCTCGGCGGCATTCGGCGGCGCACGGCGGTCCTGGGCAATGCCTGGCGGCAGCAGATGGAAGCGTTCAAGCGGCGTATCGTAATGCTTGATGAACAACGGCTGCTGCACTTCGGAAATCATCAGGACTTCGGTCTTGGCCTCCCTGGCGAACACCGCACGCTCGTACTCGGCAAAGTGCTTGTAGCGACCGAAATAGCGGTACAACGAGTGACGCAGGTTTTGCGCCTTGTCTTCAAAACAGCCGTCGGCGGCATAGTAAACATCCAGGCCGGGCATTTTATTGAAGCCGATCAAACGGTCCACCGGGCGCTTGGCCAGGTCCGCTGCCATCCAGGCGCTGAGTTTCTCGTTGCGACGATGGTTGAAGAACGCCTTGACCGGCGCCACCAGCACTTCAAAACCCGGCGGGATATCTCCTTCCCAGATCAACGTGTACACGCGAATCTGATGACCACGCTGCTGGCACTCCAGGGCGATACGCATGAAGTCGCGTTGCAAGCCGCCGAAGGGAAAGTATTTGTAGAGTACAAAAGCCAGTTGCATCAGTGCAGGTCCTCGGCCAGTAACAGCGTGGTCAGTCGGCTTGCCACACGCTCGGGATTCAGGCGCGTAAAGCACAATGGCGATTCACGCCGGATGTCGAACCGACGCAAGTCGTCGGCCGTGGGCTGATAGGTGCATTGCTTTTGCAGGCAGGGTGCACATGGGAAGTCACTGGCCATGTGGATCTGGCCTTTGCCATAGGCACCGGTGAGGCCGGGGTTGGTGGGGCCGAACAGCGAAAGGGTCGGCACATCCAGCGCAGCGGCCAAGTGACCAAGGCCCGTGTCCACCGCCACGCAGGCGCGGGCACCGGCCAACACACGGGCGACGCCGGCGAGGTTCAGTTTGGGCAGTACTTCGGCGTTGGGCAGCCCCTGGGCCAGGCGTTCGGCTCGGGCCTTTTCGGCAGCGTTGCCCCACGGCAGCTTCACGTCCACGCCCAGGCGGCCCATCCGCTCAGCCAGTTCGCGCCAATAAGCCTCGGGCCAGTGCTTGGTGTCCCAGGTGGTACCGTGCAGCAACAGTACAAAGGGCTTTTGCGTCGGCAGGCCAAGCAACTTGTCGACGTTCAGGCCGTAATCGCCCAGGGCCTTGGGCAGGTCATAGCCCAACGCCACGGCGAACAGCTGGCGCAAGCGCTCCACCGCATGTTGCCCACGGGCCACGGCCAGGCGCCGGGAATAAAAGCGCGCCGCGACGGGTTCACGTGCGGAGTTCTTATCGAAACCGGCCACCGGCGCACGCACGTAGCGCGTCAGCCAGGCGCTTTTGAGCAGGCCCTGGGCATCAATCACCAGGTCGTACCTGGTCGACTGGATGCGTTGTTTGAAAAGCCGCCACTCACCGCTCTTGAAGGTCTGCCAGAGGTTCTTGCGCCAGCGACGAATCGCCACCGGAATCACTTTGTCCACCGCCGGGTGCCAGGTGGGGATTTCGGCAAAGCCTTCTTCCACCACCCAATCGAAGCGGATGCCGGGAATGGCCCGCGCCGCATCGGTCAGTGCCGGCAACGCATGGATCACGTCACCCAGGGATGAGGTCTTGATTACCAATAC
Organism: Pseudomonas palleroniana; assembly: GCF_022836895.1. Classification (NCBI taxonomy): domain Bacteria; kingdom Pseudomonadati; phylum Pseudomonadota; class Gammaproteobacteria; order Pseudomonadales; family Pseudomonadaceae; genus Pseudomonas; species Pseudomonas palleroniana. The sequence continues at coordinate 6,149,493 of NZ_CP092411.1, forward strand.
GCGCAAACTAACGGACCTCGACCACTGAGCCCTGCAACCGCTGCAAAGCCTCGTTGACCGGCTGCGGCAGCAATTGGCGCAGGCAGTTGTAGTGACCGAACCGGCAGGTGCGGTCAAAACACGGGCTGCAGTCCAGGCCCAGGCGCACCACTTCGACCTGGTCGGCCAACGGCGGTGTGAAACCGGGTGAGGTGGAACCGTAAACGGCCACCAGCGGGCGGTTCAGCGCGGCCGCTACGTGCATCAGGCCCGAGTCATTGGACACCACCGAATCCGCGCAGGACAGCAGGTCGATCGCCTCGGCCAGCGAGGTGTCGCCACTGAGGTTCACCGCTTCTTCGCGCAGGCCGGGGATCAGGCGCTGACGGATGTCTTCGCCTACCGAGTGATCGTTTTTCGATCCGAAGAGCCACACCTGCCAACCCTCGCGGATCTTGGTCTCGGCGACTTTGGCGTAATGCTCCGACGGCCAGCGTTTGGACTCGCCAAACTCGGCACCCGGGCACAGCGCCAACACCGGGCGGTCCAGGGTCAGGCCGAACTTGGCCAGTGCCGCGTCGCGGGTCAGCGGGTCGATCTGCAGGCTGGGGCGCGGGTAAGGCTTGGGCAACTCGGCACCCGGCTCGTAAGCCAGGGCCATGAACCGCTCGATCATCAGCGGGTAGCGCGCCTTGTCGAGGGTGCGCACGTCGTTGAGCAACACATAACGGAACTCGCCGCGCCAGCCGGTACGCTTGGGGATGCCGGCAAAATACGGCACCAGCGCCGACTTCAGCGAGTTGGGCAGCAGGATGGCCTGGTCGTACTGGCCGGCCAGGGATTTGCCGATGCGCCGACGGGTCGCCAGTTCAAGGGCGCCGTGGCCGAGCGGGAAGCTCAAGGCCTTGCGCACCTCGGGCATGCGCTCGAGGATCGGCCGGCTCCACTCGGGGGCGAGCACGTCGATTTGGCAGTCGGGATGACGCTGTTTCAGGCACTGGAACAGTGTCTGCGCCATCACCATGTCACCGACCCAACTGGGCCCAACGATCAGAATATTCATGTAGTTTCCACAAACGATGCGGGGAGGCTTATGCCTCCCCGCCCTAATAGTGTTTCAGCTCAACCCCAGCGCCTGCCAGATTCGCATCACCTGCCGCCGTTCGTCGGCGAACTGATCCCCGGCGACCGTACCGGACTCGTTTTGCAGAGCCTGGCGATGCGCAGCGGAACGGTAGGCCTTATACACCTCGCGCAGCAGGTGGGCATCGGCGGCGGGCATCAGCCCTACCTGCTCCAAGCCTTCCAGAATGCGGATATTGTCGGTATAGCGCAGCAACGATGGATGTTGCGCAGACCACGCCAAAGCCGCGTATTGCACCATAAATTCAATATCGACGATACCTCCGGCGTCCTGCTTGAGATCGAACACCGCCGTCGCCTCGAACGCATTGGCGCCGGTGCCGGCCGCCGTGGTCTTGGTGCCCAGGTTATCGCGCATCTTGGCGCGCATCTCGCTGACCTCCTGGCGCAGCTTGACCGGGTCCCGCTCACGGCCCAGCACACGGGCCCTCACCTGCTCGAAGGCCTGCCCGACGTCCTGGCTGCCCACCAACACCCGGGCGCGGATCAGGGCCTGATGTTCCCAGGTCCAGGCTTCATTTTGTTGATAGCGATCAAACGCCCCCAATGAACTGACCAATAACCCGGAGGCGCCGGAAGGTCGCAGGCGCATATCCACCTCATAGAGCTGGCCCGAGTTGGTCTGGGTGGTCAGCAGGTGAATGATCCGCTGGCCCAGGCGCGTGAAGAATTGCGCCCCATCGATCGGTTTGGCCCCATCGGTTTCCGCCTGCGGGTCGCCATCATGGATAAAGACCAGGTCCAGGTCCGAACCATGCCCCAGTTCGATCCCGCCGACTTTGCCATAACCGACAATGATGAACCCAGGATCGCACAAGGTGCCGTCCACGCGCTGCGGCGAACCATGGCGGGCCACGGTCTGGCGCCAGGCCAGGGCCAATACTTGCTCGAGGATGGCTTCGGCAAGCCAGGTGAGGTAATCGCTGACCTTCATCAACGGCAAGCTGCCGGCGATCTCCGAAGCGGCCACGCGCAGGCGGTGAGCCAGCTTGAAATGGCGTAGCGCCTCCATCTGCTGCTCAAGGTCGTCCTCGGGGATGCGCGTCAGGCGCTCGCGCAACTCGGCAGCCAGCTCCGGTGCCAACGGCGGTTTGAACAGGCGACCTTCGTTGAGCAACTCGTCGAGCAGCAACGGGAACCGCGTGATCTGCTCGGCGATCCAGGGACTGGCGACGCACAACGTCAGCAAACGGCGCAGCGCATCGGGGTTTTCGGTCAGCAGCACCAGGTAAGCGGAGCGCCGCGCGACGGCTTCCACCAGCGGCAGTACGCGCTCCAAGACCAGGTCGGGGTTGGCGTGTTCCACCGCCTGGGCCAGCAGGCGCGGGATAAACGCATCCAGCCGCTCACGCCCCAGGCGCTGCATCGCGCGCAATTGCGGGCTGCCTCGCAGGCTGGCCAGGGCCCTGAGGGCCTTGGGCGCGTCGCTGAAGCCGCCCTCGGCCAACTGGCGGCACGCCGCGTCTTCATCCTGGGACTCTTCCCACAGCGGCAACCACTCACCGCCCACCATCAGCTCGCTTTCGTCGCCTTCCTCTTCATCCGGGTCAGCAATCACTTGGCGAAAATGCCAATCCACCCGACCGCGCCAATACATCAAGCGCTCATGAAATGCCGCCCAATCGGCAAAGCCCAACATAAAGGCAATACGTGCCTGATCCTGCGGGTTGTCCGGAAGCATCTGGGTCTGCCGGTCGGCGATGGCCTGGATGGCATGTTCGGTGTAGCGCAGGAATTCATAGCCTTCGCGCAACTCGGCAATCACCGCCGGCGGCAGGTAGGCCTGGCCTTCCAGAGTGCCCAACACCTTGAGCAGCGGGCGCTGTTGCAGGCTGAGGTCGCGTCCACCGTGAATCAGCTGGAACGCCTGGGCGATAAACTCGACTTCACGGATACCCCCCGAGCCCAGCTTGATATTGTCGGCCATGCCTTTGCGCCGCACTTCCTGCTGGATCAACTGCTTCATGGTGCGCAGCGCTTCGATGGCGGAGAAATCCAGATAACGGCGGTAGACGAACGGTCGCAGCATATCGAGCAGTTGCGCGCCGGCCACCTGATCGCCCGCCACGACGCGTGCCTTGATCATGGCGTAACGTTCCCAGTCGCGCCCCTGATCCTGGTAGTACTGCTCCAGCGCGTTGAAACTGAGCACCAGGGCACCGGCCGAACCATAGGGACGCAGGCGCATGTCGACACGGAACACAAAACCGTCGACGGTCATCGGGTCCAGGGCCTTGATCAGTTTTTGACCAAGACGAATAAAGAACTCCTGATTATCCAGGGCGCGCTTCACGCCCACCGTCTCGCCGCCTTCGGGATAGGCGAAGATCAGGTCGATGTCGGATGACAGGTTCAGCTCCACCGCACCGAGCTTGCCCATGCCGAGAATGACCATGTGCTGCGGTTCGCCGCTACGGCGGCCGGTCGGCGTGCCGAATTGCACGCAATGGCGCTGATACAGCCACTGGTACGCTTGGTCGATACAGGCGTCCGCCATGTCGGAGAGGTCACGGCAGGTTTGCACCAGGTCCGCCTGTCGAGTCAGGTCGCGCCAGATAATCCGCACCTGCTGACGGGTACGCTGACGACGCAATACACGCCCCAGCTCGTCTTCTGTTTCAGCCTGTTGCACCGCGCCGGCCACCTGCCCGCACAGTTCGCCTGGTGCAAAGCCGCGATCCAGCTCGCCCCAGGCCACCAGCTCCAGCAACATCAAAGGGTCACGAAGACTCTGTTCAATGACAAAATCACTGGCGGCGCATACCCGGGCGAAGTCGGCCCACCGTTGCGGCGTCCACGCAGAAAGGCCATGATCGTCATCCAGCGCGGCCACCGCGTCACGAAATGACTGCTCGGCCCGCTGGGCAAAAGGCAAGAGAACGGCCGGCAGTTCGGCCAGCGTTGGAAGGCTCATGGTCTATCCTTGATCGGCGCGTGAATGGCTTGTAGCTGTGAACGCAGGAACCACGCTCGGTGAAGGACTGTCGAACAAAGGTTAGAAATAGCTGAAATTAATTTCATTTTGGCAGCCAACATCAAACATTCACCTTTTCTTGTTCGCAAAAGATCAACAATAACGATTATGCTCACCAGCCAGACCGAGCCATACGCTCAGTCTTGTGTAGTTTTACTACTCGTATATACATTCGAAAGGCTGAAATGGCTGACGATTTGTAGTAAAACTACAGGACGCCGAAGCAACCTTCGGCCATCCAAGAATTTATGTCGTCTGCCCACAAGGCCAGTCGCAAACTCAGGCAACCGATTCTGGTAGCCTTTCCGCCCTGGAGCAAGCCATGCAAGACCTCGATCCCGTCGAAACCCAGGAATGGCTGGACGCCCTGGAATCGGTTCTCGACAAAGAAGGCGAAGACCGTGCTCACTACCTGATGACCCGTATGGGCGAACTCGCGACCCGCAGCGGCTCGCAACTGCCCTACGCCATCACCACGCCATACCGCAACACCATCCCCGTTACCCACGAAGCACGCATGCCTGGCGACCTGTTCATGGAACGCCGCATTCGCTCGCTGGTACGTTGGAACGCCATGGCGATGGTAATGCGCACGAACTTGAAAGATTCGGACCTGGGCGGTCACATCTCCAGCTTCGCTTCCAGCGCGACCCTGTATGACATCGGCTTCAACTACTTCTTCCAGGCCCCGACCGACGAGCACGGCGGCGACCTGATCTACTTCCAGGGCCACACCTCCCCAGGCGTCTACGCCCGTGCGTTCATGGAAGGCCGCATCACCGAAGAACACATGAACAACTTCCGCCAGGAAGTGGACGGTAACGGCCTGTCGTCGTACCCGCACCCATGGCTGATGCCTGATTTCTGGCAGTTCCCGACGGTATCCATGGGCCTGGGCCCGATCCAGGCGATCTACCAGGCACGTTTCATGAAGTACCTGGAAGCCCGTGGCTTCATCCCTGAAGGCAAGCAGAAAGTCTGGTGCTTCCTGGGTGACGGCGAGTGTGACGAGCCGGAATCCCTGGGTGCCATCTCCCTGGCCGGCCGCGAGAAGCTGGACAACCTGATCTTCGTCATCAACTGCAACCTGCAGCGCCTCGACGGCCCGGTTCGCGGCAACGGCAAGATCATCCAGGAACTCGAAGGCGTGTTCCGCGGTGCTCAGTGGAACGTGACCAAGGTCATCTGGGGCCGTTTCTGGGACCCACTGCTGGCCAAGGACGTCGACGGCATCCTGCAGCGTCGCATGGACGAAGTCATCGACGGCGAGTACCAGAACTACAAAGCCAAAGACGGCGCGTTCGTGCGTGAACACTTCTTCAACACGCCTGAACTCAAGGCGATGGTTGCCGACTTGTCCGACGACGAGATCTGGAAACTCAACCGTGGCGGCCACGACCCGTACAAGGTCTACGCGGCGTACCACGAAGCGGTCAACCACAAGGAACAACCGACCGTCATCCTGGCCAAGACCATCAAGGGTTATGGCACCGGTGCCGGCGAAGCGAAAAACACCGCGCACAACACCAAGAAAGTCGATGTCGACAGCCTGAAGCTGTTCCGCGACCGCTTCGACATTCCAGTAAAAGACGAAGAGCTGGAAAACCTGCCGTTCTTCAAGCCGGAGCCGAACAGCGCCGAAGCTCGTTACCTGAGCGAGCGCCGCGCCGCACTGGGTGGTTTCGTGCCACAGCGCCGCGCCAACAGCTTCAGCGTACCGACGCCAGACCTCAGCACCCTCAAGGCTATCCTTGACGGTTCGGGCGACCGTGAAATCTCCACCACCATGGCCTTCGTGCGTATTCTGGCGCAGCTGGTCAAGGACAAGGACATCGGCCCGCGCATCGTCCCGATCATTCCGGACGAAGCCCGTACCTTCGGTATGGAAGGCATGTTCCGTCAGTTGGGCATCTACTCCTCCGTCGGCCAGCTCTACGAGCCAGTCGATAAAGACCAGGTGATGTTCTACAAGGAAGACAAGAAGGGCCAGATCCTCGAAGAAGGCATCAACGAAGCGGGCGCCATGAGCTCCTTCATCGCTGCCGGTACTTCGTACTCCAGCCACAACCAGCCAATGCTGCCGTTCTACATCTTCTACTCGATGTTCGGCTTCCAGCGAATCGGCGACCTGGCCTGGGCGGCCGGCGACAGCCGTACCCGTGGTTTCCTGATCGGCGGCACTGCCGGCCGGACCACGCTGAACGGCGAAGGCCTGCAACACGAAGACGGTCACAGCCACATCCTGGCTGCCACCATCCCGAACTGCCGCACCTTTGATCCAACCTACGGCTATGAGCTGGCGGTGATCATCCAGGACGGCATGAAGAAGATGACCGAAGAGCAGCAGGACGTTTTCTACTACATCACCGTGATGAACGAGTCCTACCAGCAGCCAGCCATGCCGGCCGGCGTGGAGGAAGGCATCATCAAGGGCATGTACCTGCTCGAAGAAGACACCAAGGAAGCAGCGCACCACGTACAACTGATGGGCTCCGGCACCATCCTGCGTGAAGTGCGTGAAGCGGCGAAGATCCTGCGTGAAGAGTTCAACGTCGGCGCCGACGTGTGGAGCGTTACCAGCTTCAACGAACTGCGTCGCGACGGCCTGGCCGTAGAGCGTCACAACCGCCTGCACCCTGGCCAGAAGCCACAGCGCACCTTCGTTGAAGAGTGCCTGACCGGCCGTAAAGGCCCGGTGATCGCTTCGACCGACTACATGAAACTGTACGCTGAACAAATTCGCCAGTGGGTCCCGTCCAAGGAATTCAAAGTCCTGGGCACCGACGGTTTCGGCCGCAGTGACAGCCGCAAGAAGCTGCGTCACTTCTTCGAAGTCGACCGTCACTTCGTGGTGTTGGCAGCCCTGGAAGCCTTGGCTGACCGTGGTGAGATCGAACCCAAGGTAGTGGCTGACGCTATCGTCAAGTTCGGGATCAACCCGGAAAAACGCAACCCACTGGACTGCTGAGGAGATTTTTTGTGAGCGAACTCATTCGCGTACCTGACATCGGCAGCGGTGAAGGTGAAGTAATCGAGCTGTTTGTGAAGGTCGGCGACAAGGTTGAAGCCGACCAGAGCATCCTGACCCTGGAATCGGACAAGGCGAGCATGGAAATCCCTGCTCCCAAGGCCGGCGTGGTCAAGAGCCTGAAAGTGAAGCTGGGCGACCGCCTGAAAGAAGGCGACGAACTGCTGGAGCTGGAAATCGAAGGTGCCGCTGATGCGGCCCCAGCGGCGGCTCCTGCTGCCGCTGCCGCGCCAGCGCCTGCTGCTGAAAAACCTGCTGTCGAGGCCGCCCCGGCCCCGGCTGCTGCACCCGCCGCCGCCAGCGTCCAGGACATTCATGTGCCGGACATCGGCTCGTCGGGCAAGGCCAAGATCATCGAGCTGCTGGTCAAGGTCGGCGATACCGTCGAAGCCGACCAGTCGCTGATCACCCTGGAGTCCGACAAGGCCTCCATGGAAATCCCTTCGCCGGCTGCCGGCGTCGTGGAAAGCATCGCGGTCAAGCTGGAAGACGAAGTCGGCACCGGTGACTTCATCCTCAAGCTGAAAGTACAAGGCGCGGCGCCTGCTGCCGCACCAGCACCGGCTGCCGCTCCGGCCGCCAAGGCTGAAGCGGCTCCGGCCGCCGCCGCCCCTGCGCCTGCGGCAAAAGCCGAGGCCGCTGCGGCCCCTGCTGCTGTCGCACCCGCGCCAAGCGGTGCCAAGGTTCATGCTGGCCCTGCGGTACGTCAGCTGGCTCGTGAGTTCGGCGTTGAGCTGAGTGCTGTGTCGGCCAGCGGCCCTCACGGCCGTGTGCTGAAGGAAGACGTGCAGGCTTACGTCAAAGCCATGATGCAAAAAGCCAAGGAAGCTCCGGCCGCAGGCGGCGCTACCGGTGGTTCGGGCATTCCGCCGATCCGCACCGTGGACTTCAGCCGCTTCGGCGAAATCGAAGAAGTGCCGATGACCCGCCTGATGCAGATCGGCGCGGCAGGTCTGCACGCCAGCTGGCTGAACATTCCGCACGTGACTCAGTTCGACCAGGCCGATATCACCGACCTGGAAGCTTTCCGCGTTGCGCAGAAAGCCGTGGCCGAAAAAGCCGGCGTGAAACTGACCGTGCTGCCGCTGCTGCTCAAGGCTTGCGCGCACCTGCTCAAGGAACTGCCGGACTTCAACAGTTCGCTGGCCCCGAGCGGTAAAGCGATCATCCGCAAGAAATACGTACACATTGGCTTTGCCGTCGATACTCCGGATGGCCTGCTGGTACCGGTCATCAAGAACGTCGACCAGAAGAGCCTGCTGCAACTTGCTGCTGAAGCGGCTGCGCTGGCGGCCAAGGCCCGCGACAAGAAGCTCACCCCAGACGATATGCAAGGTGCGTGCTTCACCATCTCCAGCCTCGGTCACATTGGCGGCACTGGCTTCACGCCAATCGTCAACGCGCCGGAAGTGGCGATCCTGGGCGTGTCCAAGGCGACTATCCAGCCTGTGTGGGACGGTAAAGCGTTCCAGCCGAAGCTGATGCTGCCTCTGTCGTTGTCCTACGATCACCGTGTGATCAACGGCGCCGCGGCTGCACGCTTCACTCAGCGCCTGAGCCAGTTGCTGAACGACATCCGCACCATCCTGCTGTAAGCCTCACGGGCCTCCCTGTTACCAGGGAGGCCTGGCTGCACCGATTTCCGAGCGCCACGCTCGTACCTCAACCCCGCCACTTGGCGGGGCTTTTTTTGGGCTCTTGTTGCATAGCCAGAACAGGTTTGTACACCTTCTATCAGCCCGATTGCAGAAATCCTCCGAGCGGCCGATAACAGCCATATAGCACTTAGCCTTCATCCTCTCTTGTCAGTGCGTGCTGCATGATGCAACCTTGCCGCAGGCGACAGTAAAGAGGGCGTGAGCCCGGTGCAGTGCGCATTTTCCCAAGCGAGTTTCCCCCATGAAAAGCCAACCCGATGTCGCCCGAATGGCGGCCGAGGTAGTGACGCAATTACCGGTGCCTTCGCGCCTCGGCATGCTGCGTTTCGAGCGGCTTAATGAGGCAAGCTGGGCCATGCTTTACCTCGACCCCAATTGCGAACGCCAATTCGGCCTGCCGGCGGTCGAGTTGTGCGCCCTGCTCGGCACCCCCTACGCCAGCCTGATGGAACCCCAGGCGCGCTATCAGTTGCACGATGCGATCCAGCAGCAACTGAGCCAGAGCCCCCATTACCTGGTGCGCTACACCTTGCACACCCACGATGGGCCGCTGAGCCTGCTGGAAATGGGCGAGGCCTACAAGCAACACAATCGTCACTTGCTGCGTGGCTACCTCATGGTGGTCGACGGCCTGTTCAGTGAAGTACCGACTTTTGCCCCGACTGCCGACCTGGAAAACCAGAACAGCCGCCTGCAAATCGCCCTGGAACTCAACCAGCGTGCGCAACAGGAACAATTGCAGCACCTGGAGCGGGTACGCGCCCAGCAGGAACTGATCCTGCTGCTGGCACGCCAGCGCTACAGCACGCCTAACTCGCTGCAGGAAGCCGCCGAGCTGATCACCCGCAGTGCCTGCGATATCTATCAGGTCGATTGCGCCAGTATCTGGAACCTCGAAGGGCAGCGCCTGGTGCCGATCTCGGCGTATCACCGCATTGACCAAAAACACCACCTGCCCGAGGCGATCGACGCCAGCGGTTTCCCGGACTACCTGGAAGCCCTGCACAGCAGCCGTGCCATCGACGCCACCCACGCGATGCGCGATCCGCGCACGCGTGAAATGGCCGACCATCTGCGCGCCAAGGACATCTACGCGATGCTTGACGCGAGCATCCGCGTCGATGGCCATGTCGTCGGCGTGTTGTGCCTGGAACAGAGCGGTCGAGCACGCGACTGGCAGTCCGATGAGATCGCCTTTGCCGGCGAACTGGCCGACCAGTTCGCCCACGTGATCAACAACCACAACCGTCGCGCCGCCACCAGCGCGCTGCATTTATTCCAGCGGGCAGTGGAGCAAAGTGCCAACGCCTTCTTGCTGGTCAATTGCGATGGTGTGGTGGAGTACGTCAACCCCAGCTTTACCGCGATTACCCAGTACAGCGCCGAAGAAGTCCACGGCCATCGCCTGGCGCAACTGCCGGCGCTGGAGAACCTCAGCGAGTTGCTGTTCGACGCCCCGTCAAGCCTGGCCAAGAGCAACAGCTGGCAAGGCGAATTCAAGAGCCGGCGCAAGAACCTGGAACCCTACTGGGGCCAACTGTCGATTTCCAAGGTGTATGGCGACAACCGCGAACTGACCCACTACATCGGCATCTACGAAGACATCACCCAGACCAAGCTGGCCCAGCAGCGTATCGAGCGCCTGGCCTACACCGATAACCTGACCAACCTGGGCAACCGCCCGGCGTTTATCCGCAACCTGGATGAGCGCTTCGCCCGGGACAGCGACAGCCCTATCAGCCTGTTGCTGGTGGACATCGACAACTTCAAGCGGATCAACGACAGCCTCGGCCACCAGACCGGCGACAAACTGCTGATCAGCCTGGCCCGGCGCCTGCGTAACAGCTTGAGTGCCGGCGGCAGCCTGGCGCGCTTTGCCAGTAACGAGTTTGCGGTGCTGCTGGACGATGCCGACCTGGAGACGGGCCAGCAGGTCGCCAGCCAACTGCTGACGACCCTCGACAAGCCCATGTTCGTCGACAACCAATTGATCAGTATCACCGGCTCGGTGGGGCTGGCCTGTGCGCCACTGCATGGCCGCGACCCGCAGACCCTGATGCGCAACGCCGGCCTGGCCTTGCACAAAGCCAAGGCCAACGGCAAACACCAGGTGCAGGTGTTTACCGAGGCGCTGAACGCCGAGGCCAGCTACAAGCTGTTCGTGGAAAACAACCTGCGCCGCGCCCTGACTCAGAACGAGCTGGATGTGTTCTACCAGCCCAAGCTGTGCCTGCGCAGCGGCCGCCTGCTGGGCATGGAAGCGCTGCTGCGCTGGAACCATCCGGAAAAAGGCATGATCCGCCCCGACCAGTTCATCAGCGTGGCCGAAGAGACCGGGCTGATCATCCCCATCGGCAAATGGATCGCCCGCCAGGCCTGCCGCATGAGCAAGCAATTGAGCGCCGCCGGCATGGGCAACTTGCAGGTGGCGATCAACCTGTCGCCCAAACAGTTTTCCGACCCGGACCTGGTCGCGTCGATCGCCACGATCCTCAAGGAAGAACAGCTGCCGGCGAATCTGCTCGAGCTGGAACTGACCGAAGGCCTGCTGCTGGAGGCCACTGAAGACACGCGCCTGCAACTGGACCAGTTGAAGAGCTTCGGCCTGACCCTGGCCATGGACGACTTCGGCACCGGTTACTCGTCGCTGAGCTACTTGAAAAAATTCCCCATCGACATCATTAAGATCGATCGCAGCTTTATCCACGAAATCCCGGACAACCAGGACGACATGGAAATCACCTCGGCGGTGATCGCCATGGCCCACAACCTCAAGCTCAAGGTGGTGGCCGAAGGTATCGAGACCGCCGAACAACTGGCGTTCCTGCGTCGGCATCGCTGCGATGTGGGCCAGGGCTACCTGTTCGACCGGCCGATCCCTGGCTCAGAGCTGATGAAGATGCTTAAACGCTACCCGCGCGGGCCAATCGCCTGACAGCGATGTAACACTCGGGCACACTGACTGTCTGAATTCTTACCTAACTCAATCTGACTGAGAGGACTGATCATGGTCTTGCGCTCGGAAATTCTGGTGAACAAAAACGTGCTGCCTACTCAAGAACAAGCTTTGCCCGGCCGTGAAACCCCAATGGCGCTGCCGGACACCCACTTCGTCAACGGCAACCCGCTGCTAGGCCCATTCCTCGACGACGTCGGGTTCGCCATCTTCGGCCTGGGTTGCTTCTGGGGCGCCGAGCGCAAGTTCTGGCAGCGCGATGGCGTGGTCAGCACGGTGGTCGGGTATGCCGGTGGCTACACGCCGAACCCGACCTATGAAGAAGTCTGCTCTGGCCTGACCGGCCACAGCGAAGTGGTGTTGGTGGTGTATGACCAAGCCAAGGTGAAATACGAAGACTTGCTGAAGATGTTCTGGGAGCTGCACAACCCGACCCAGGGCATGCGCCAGGGCAACGACATCGGCAGCCAGTACCGCTCGGTAATCTACGCCACCACGCCTGAGCAACTGGCAGCGGCCAAAGCCAGTGCGCAAGCCTATCAGGCCGAACTGACCAAGGCCGGCCTGGGTGAAATCACCACGGAGATCGAAGAAGCGCCGCAGGTGTACTTCGCCGAGGCGTATCACCAGCAGTATCTGGCAAAGAACCCGCAGGGGTATTGCGGCATCGGCGGCACCGGCGTGACCTGCCCGATCTGACCCAACCTCGAACTTGTAGTGAGCGGGCTTGCCCCGCGCTGGGTGGCATAGCCGCCCTAAACTCAGACACCTCGGTTTTCCTGAAACGCCGCGGCGTCCTTGTTGGGGCGGCTTCGCCGCCCAGCGCGGGGCAAGCCCGCTCACTACAAGCAATTACTCGGCAATAAGCCAATCCATCTGCCACCCACCCTGGGTCTGGCCAAGCTTCTTGGACAGCCATGGCAGCAGCTCACGCAATTCCTCCTCCAAGCCCCACGGCGGGTTGGCGATCGCCAGGCCCGAGCCGGTCAGGGTGTTGGGCGTGTCCAGCGGATGCACCAGCAATTCCACACGCAGCAACTTCGGCGCACCGGTGCCGGCCAGGTCCTGGTAGAAACGGCGCAACATGCGCTGGTCTTTCACCGGATACCAGATGGCCGCAACGGTCTGACGCATGCGGCCCACCGCCTCTTTGAGGGAAGCCGCGCAGCGTTGCATCTCGTCGAGTTTTTCGAACGGCGGGTCGATCAGCATCAGCGCACGCTTTTCCGGCACTGGCAGCAAGGCACGCGGAACATGCCAGCCCTCGCCCAGGTGCACCTTCACACGACGATCACCCTTCATGTTGTCCTTGAGCAACACGCCATCGTCCGGGTGCTTTTCATTGAGCAGCACACGATCCTGCGGGCGCGTGAGACGCCGCGCCAGCTCCGGTGAACCCGGGTAGTAACGCAATTGGCCGTCCGGGTTCATCTCGTGCAATACGCGCATGTAATCGGCGGTCAGTGGCGGCAGGTCGCTTTCACCCCACAGGCGGGCGATGCCTTCCAGGTATTCACCGGTGCGGTTGGCCTGGTCGCCTTGCAGGTCGTACAGACCAATGCCGGCGTGAGTGTCGAGGTAGGCGAACGGCTGTTCCTTGCGCGACATCAGGGCGATGAGGCGGGTCAAGGTCAGGTGTTTGAAGACATCGGCATGGTTGCCGGCGTGAAAGGCGTGACGATAATTCATGGTTGCTCCTGCGCAGGGGGCGAAGTTTACCTTCTACGTGAGCAAAGGTGCAGGGCTGCGTGTCGGGCGACGCTTATGCCGCAAACACAGGAGGCCGGCTGAAAAAAATCTAAATGGTGTGGCCAGGGTGGATTTATTGTGGCGATCCGTTCTCCAGGGAGGTCAATAACAATCATGAAAGACGCCACCATCGCGCTGCATCACGGCTTCAAGTCCGACCCGACCACCAAGGCCGTCGCCGTGCCGATCTATCAGAATGTCGCTTTCGAATTCGACAACGCCCAGCACGGCGCCGACCTCTTCAACCTCGACGTGCCCGGCAATATCTACACGCGCATCATGAACCCCACCAACGATGTGTTGGAGCAACGTATCGCCGCCCTCGAAGGCGGCATCGCGGCGTTGGCGGTGTCGGCCGGCAGTGCCGCCATCCACTATGCAATCCAGACCCTCACCCGCGCCGGCGACAATATTGTCACCACCCCGCAGCTCTACGGCGGCACCTATACCCTGTTCGCCCACTTGCTGCCGAGTTTTGGGGTCGAGGTCCGTTTTGCCCGCGATGACAGCGCCGCGGCCATCGCCGAACTGATCGACGCCAATACAAAACTGGTCTACTGCGAAAGTATCGGCAACCCGGCGGGCAACATCGTCGACCTCGAAGCCCTGGCAGCGGTGGCCCACGCCCGTGGCGTACCGCTGATGGTGGATAACACAGTGGCTACGCCGATCCTGTGCAAGCCGATCCAGTTCGGCGCCGACATCGTCGTGCATTCAGTGACCAAATACATCGGCGGCCATGGCAATTCCCTGGGCGGCGTAATCGTCGACAGCGGCACCTTCCCCTGGACCCGATACCCCGAAAAATTCCCCGGGCTCAACAACCCTGAGCCGGCCTATCACGGCGTGGTCTACACCGAAAAATTCGGTCCGGCTGCCTTCATTGCGCGCGCCCGCACCGTGCCCCTGCGCAACACCGGCGCAGCGCTGTCGCCGATGAATGCGTTCCTGCTGCTGCAAGGCCTGGAAACCCTGGCCCTGCGCATGGAGCGCCACACTGAGAATGCCCTCAAGGTCGCGCAATTCCTTCAAGGCCATGCTGCGGTGGAATGGGTCAGTTACGCCGGGCTGCCGGACCACCCGCATTTCGCTTTGGCGCAAAAATACCTGCAAGGCAAACCCTCGGCGATCCTCTCCTTCGGCTTGAAGGGTGGCTTTGATGCCGGTGTACGCTTCTACGACGCCCTGCAGATCTTCAAGCGCCTGGTGAATATCGGCGACGCGAAGTCCCTGGCCTGTCATCCGGCATCCACCACCCATCGGCAGATGAATGAACACGAGCAAGCCAAGGCCGGAGTAAAGCCCGAGATGATCCGCCTGTCGGTGGGTATCGAGGCGATTGACGACCTGATTGACGATCTGCAGCAGGCGCTGGGTTCAACTCGACTCTGAGGCGAGGTAATCGGCCAGCGCTGCGGGGTTGATCGTCGGCCTGCGCGCCCAGTAGGCGACCTTGTGCTGCAAGGTCGTCGGCGTAAACCCTGCGTATAGGTCGGGGCGCTGTTCTTCGAGCCATTGCAGCAGGTTGTCGATCAGGGTTTGCGGGGATTGTTCCGCCACATGCGCCAATAGAGGTGCAGGCACTCGCCACCAGGGGCTGGTCTTGGCAACCGTGACCGCACCAGGCGCAACCGTCAGCGGCCGGCCATTGATCAGATACCGCTGGAACACCGGCAATACCCTCCCCGCGTCATCGCCCAGGCCCTGCACAACCGGCAGAAACTGAGCACCATCCCAAAAACGCAAGAACACCACCTGGCCGTCGGGCAGATAGACCTTGGTCAGGCTTTGCAGATGGGCAATCACGATGTCGAGCGAGCTGGACGACACCGCCAACCAGCCCCAATCCGTAGCGTCAGTGGTTGCGACCCAATCGAGAAAGGCACTGCCCGGCTCGACGATACCGACATGAGGCATGACCTCATCCCACTCGGCATAGGCGGTGCCTGCCCAGATCGATTGGGGCAGCATCCCGCCGCCCATGGCTTGCCAGTGGCCAAAGGGTTTGGCATCGCTGGTACCACTCAAGATGGCGAAGATCCGCTCATCAGCCTGCAGAGGGTGTTGTGTGATCCAGGCATTGGGGGTCAGCAGCTTGTTCATCGCGGTAAACTCCTTTCAGGTTAGGCTCAGCCACTGTGTCGAGGGATTTCACACTGGCCATGCTTGCAGCGCTCACACTCCTCGCAGAACGGCGCGCTGCGTTTCAGGCTGGCCACTTGAGCGCGACTCAACGGAGCGGGTATTACCGCCAGCAGCGTTGCCTTTATGCCCGGTAGCAACGGCGCAACAGCGGGAACCGGCGCCCCGCCAAGCTGGATCGGCACACTGCTAAATATGCCGCCCGCTGAAACCGTGATCGATTGGCCGCCCGCCTGAATCGTCACGCTGGCACCGGCATCGATCACGACACTCTGCCCGGCGCCGATCTGAACGGTCCGCCCAGCCTGTATTTGCTGCGAACCACCGACCACCAGATGATCATCCTGCTTGAGTTCAGTCAGGCGGTTACCGTGGGTGATGCGCTGCTCTTCGCCCTGCAATTCATGGTGCGACTCGCCGCCCACCGTTATCCGGCGCAGGTTATCCACCTGCACCTGCTGATCATGCAGCACATGCTCAGTCCAGTCCCGCTGGGCGCGCAGGTAGATCTCCTCGGCCCCCTTGCGGTCTTCGATACGCAGTTCGTTGTAGCCACCCCCGCCTGGGCTGCTATGGCTGCGCAAGATACTGCGGGTCTTGTCCGCCGGCAGTTCGAGGGGCACCGGCGTCGCCGCGTTGGGCAGGCAACCCATGACCACCGGCATATCCAGGTCGCCATTGACGAAGCCCACCAGCACCTCCATGCCGACCCGCGGGATCAGCACCGAGCCATAACGATCATGCGCCCAGGCACTGGCCACCCTCAGCCAGCAGCTGGAGTGGTCGTTGTGTTCTCCCGTACGATCCCAGGCCATTTGCACTTTGACCCGGCCATACTCGTCGCAATGGATTTCGCTGTCGTCAGGCCCGGTGACCACCGCATGCTGATACCCGGAAATACTCGGGCGTGGCTGCTCCGGCAGCGGCGGCCGGAAAATCACGTCCCAGGGTGCCGCCCTGAATTCATTGCGATACCCCTGGCGCAAATCCCCGCCGGCCACCTCGACCACCGCTTCCTCAAGCACCTGGGGCTGCCTGCCTTCGTGCGTGACCCGCGTCACCAGCCACAGGTCGTTCCAGTCGTCACGAGGGTGCCCGCTCAACTTGAGGAAACGGCCACTGACCAACGCCGGCTCATCAGCTTGGCCATGGGCGACGCGGTAGTCGCTGCGATGCCGCTCCAGCCTGTGCTGCGTCAGGCATTTGCCATGGGAGCGGTCGGAAAATTGGCCGGGAAAACCCTGCTCCAGCAGCCGAGGAAGCTGCTCGCCAGCCACTTCACTCTCCAACGTCAGGCGTGGTTTACGGAAGTCGTAGTCGCGCAGGCTGACCGCAGTAGTGCGGGTTTCCAATTGCACGGTCATGCGCTTGACCACCGGCGTATCCGCCACCATTCCGGAACCGGGCATGTAAGCGGTGGACTGTTCGGCCTGGGTAAACACCGTCTGGTCATCACCGAACACCAGCAGGTGCCCTGCGGGCGAATGCTGGAAGTGATAGTGAATGCCCAACTCGGCGCACAACCGCTGGATGAATGCCAGGTCGGTCTCACCAAACTGCACGCAGTACTCACGCGCAGGGTAGGTACCGCTGAGTTGGAATTTGAACCGGTCACTCTGGATGCCCTGCACCTCCAGCACTTGCGCAACGATCTGCGGCACTGTCAGGTGCTGGAAGATGCGCTGGTGACTGCTGTGTTTCAGGTACGCCAGTTGCGGCACCAGGCTGACCTGATAACGCGTGAGACGCCGCCCGGAGTCACCTTGTGCCACCCGGTAAACCAGGCCGTGGACGCCATGCCCCTGGTCATCAAACCCGAGATACACCTGGCGATGCAGCAGACTTTCCAGGTCGAGATCAGGTTGCTCGCTGACCAGTTCAAGGTTGAAACGGTAGGGCTGGCTGATGGCTTCGGTCCCCTTGAACTCCAAGACCTTGAGCTCACTGGGCTCCCCATCAAGGGTGAGGGTAAAAGCACTTTGATTAGCAGGAGCGAACATCCGGTGTTTCTCTGCGGGAAGTAGGCGGATGATTCTGCACCACTGTTCTACCCCGCTGAGCACAGCCTGGATAAATCAGTAACGCCCTACATGTACACGCCCGAATCTTCTTCGGCCCTGCGAAAATCACGCGCAAAAAAAGGCCCGCCATCCGTAGGACGCGGGCCTCTTTTTCCATTCAGCGCAGGCTCAACACCTGACGAATCACTTGTTGAGGTTGTAGTCTTTTTCCGCAGCATTAAAACGCTCGACCATACCTGCGGTCGGTGCGCCCAGCTTGCTCACGAAGTAGATCGCGAGGCTGGCGAAGATAAAGCCCGGGATGATTTCGTACAGGCCGAGCAGGCTGAAGTGTTTCCATACGATGACGGTGATCGCACCAACCAGGATACCGGCCAGTGCGCCGTTGCGGGTCATGCCTTTCCAGATCACCGAGATCAGTACCACAGGCCCGAATGCTGCGCCGAAACCGGCCCAGGCATAGCTCACCAGGCCCAGCACGCGGTTGTCCGGGTTGGCGGCCATGGCGATGGCGATCAGGGCCACCAGCAGCACCATGGCACGGCCGACCCAGACCAGCTCCAGCTGGGACGCATTTTTACGCAGGAAGGTCTTGTAGAAGTCTTCGGTCAAGGCGCTGGAGCACACCAGCAACTGGCAGCTCAGGGTACTCATCACCGCCGCCAGGATGGCCGACAGCAATACACCGGCAATCCATGGGTTGAACAGCAGCTTGGCCAACTCGATGAACACACGCTCGTGGTTCTCGGTCACTGGACCTGCCACCTCCGGATGCGCCGAGAAGTAAGCGATACCGAAAAAGCCCACCGCCACGGTGCCACCCAGGCACAGGATCATCCAGGTCATGGAGATGCGACGCGCCTTGGCGATCGACTTCACCGAATCGGCCGCCATGAAACGCGCGAGGATATGCGGCTGGCCGAAGTAGCCCAGGCCCCAACCCATCAGCGAAACGATGCCAATGAAGGTAGTGTTCTTCAGCATATTGAAGTTGTCGGGATTCTTGGCTTCGATGGCCAGGAAGGTGGTGTCGACGCCACCGGTGGCCAGCAGCACGATGATCGGCGTGAGGATCAACGCAAAAATCATCAGCGTGGCTTGCACGGTGTCAGTCCAGCTGACGGCCAGAAAACCACCGACAAAGGTGTAGGCAATGGTCGCTGCAGCGCCGGCCCACAGGGCGGTTTCGTAGGACATGCCAAAGGTGCTTTCGAACAGGCGGGCACCGGCCACAATGCCGGACGCGCAATAGATGGTGAAGAACACCAGGATCACTACCGCAGAGATGATCCGCAGCAAGCCGCTTTTATCTTCGAAACGGCTGGAGAAATAGTCCGGCAGGGTCAGGGCATCGCCGTTGTGTTCGGTTTGTACGCGCAGGCGACCGGCCACGAACAGCCAGTTCAGGTAAGCACCGACGATCAGGCCGATGGCGATCCAGCTTTCCGAGAGGCCCGACATGTAGATCGCGCCCGGCAAACCCATCAACAACCAGCCGCTCATGTCGGAAGCGCCGGCCGACAGAGCCGTCACCACGCTACCGAGGCTGCGACCGCCAAGGATGTAATCGGAAAGGTTGTTGGTGGAGCGATAGGCCATGAAGCCGATCAGTACCATTGCTGCGATGTAGATCACGAACGTGATCAGGGTTGGATTGCTAACGCTCATAAGAGTGACGCCCTGGCTTTGTTTTTATGTAGCGGCGGTCTGTCAGACGGCTACCTAGTGTTAACCGGGTAGACGAAACTGCGTGCCGCGCATTTATGACTGGCGTTTCCCCAGGAAAGCCGCCAGCCGATGAACCGAACCTTGGAGGTGGTTGCACCTTGGTCGCGAATGCTATGCAACAAAGCAAATAAGGTGCAACCAGTTTCGCGAGAATAAGTTGCACCCAGACATGTATTACGCCAAACACCGCGTTTTTGCTCCCTTTCGGAGCAAAAACAGCCGACATCATAATAAAACGCACCAAGAAGAAGCGGATTCCGCTGAGGGCCGATTTTTTTCTCAAGAACCTTCAAAAATTTCCTGAACAAAAGGGTTGCACCCGGTTGCACCCGGTTGCACCTCCTCATGGGCAAAGCTAATCTTGGCGCCAGCAGATGCCACTCGGTAGTGGCACCCATGAGGATAAAAAGATGGCAACGACCACCCTTGGGGTCAAACTCGACGACCCGACCCGCGAACGCCTGAAGGCTGCCGCGACCTCCATTGATCGCACGCCGCACTGGCTGATCAAGCAGGCGATTTTCAATTACCTGGAGAAACTCGAGGGTGGTGCAACCCTGACCGAGCTCAATGGCTTGGGCAGCAAGGACGTTGAAGAGGCCGGCGAGATCCAGACCGATCACGCCCACCAGTGCTTCCTGGAGTTCGCCGAAAGTATCCTGCCGCAGTCGGTACTGCGTGCGTCGATCACCGCCGCTTACCGCCGTCCGGAACCGGAAGTGGTGCCCATGCTGATCGAGCAGGCACGCCTGCCGGCGCCGATGGCCGAAGCCACCAACAAACTGGCCGCCTCGATTGCCGAAAAACTGCGCAATCAGAAGAGTGCCGGCGGCCGTGCCGGTATTGTTCAGGGCCTGCTGCAAGAGTTTTCCCTGTCCTCCCAGGAAGGCGTGGCCCTGATGTGCCTGGCCGAAGCGTTGTTGCGCATCCCGGACAAGGGCACCCGTGACGCTCTGATCCGCGACAAGATCAGCACCGGCAACTGGCAGCCGCACCTGGGCAACAGCCCGTCGCTGTTCGTCAACGCCGCCACCTGGGGCCTGCTACTGACCGGCAAACTGGTCTCCACCCACAATGAAGCCGGCCTGACTTCATCCCTGAGCCGCATCATCGGCAAGAGCGGCGAACCGATGATCCGCAAGGGCGTCGACATGGCCATGCGCCTGATGGGCGAGCAGTTCGTCACCGGCGAGACCATCGCCGAAGCCCTGGCCAATGCGAGCAAGTTCGAAGCCAAGGGCTTCCGTTACTCCTACGACATGCTCGGCGAAGCCGCACTCACCGAGCATGACGCCCAGAAGTACTTGGCCTCGTACGAACAAGCTATCCATTCCATCGGCAAGGCGTCTCACGGCCGTGGGATTTATGAAGGGCCAGGCATCTCCATCAAGCTTTCGGCCCTGCACCCGCGTTACAGCCGCGCTCAGTACGAGCGTGTGATGGACGAGCTGTACCCGCGCCTGCTGTCGCTGACCCTGCTCGCCAAGCAATACGATATCGGCCTGAATATCGACGCCGAAGAAGCCGACCGTCTTGAGCTGTCCCTGGACCTGCTGGAACGCCTGTGTTTCGAGCCGCAACTGACCGGCTGGAACGGTATCGGTTTTGTGATCCAGGCCTACCAGAAGCGTTGCCCGTATGTGATCGACTACGTTATCGACCTGGCGCGCCGCAGCCGCCATCGCCTGATGATCCGCCTGGTGAAAGGCGCGTACTGGGACAGCGAGATCAAGCGCGCCCAGGTCGAGGGTCTGGAAGGCTACCCGGTGTACACCCGCAAGGTTTACACCGACGTTTCCTACATTGCCTGCGCACGCAAACTGCTGTCGGTACCGGAAGTCATCTACCCGCAGTTCGCTACGCACAATGCTCATACACTGTCGGCCATCTACCATATCGCCGGTCAGAACTATTACCCTGGCCAGTACGAGTTCCAATGCCTGCACGGCATGGGCGAGCCGCTGTACGAACAGGTTGTGGGCAAGGTTGCCGATGGCAAGCTGAACCGTCCGTGCCGCGTGTACGCACCGGTCGGCACCCACGAAACGCTGCTGGCTTACCTGGTACGTCGCCTGTTGGAAAACGGCGCCAATACCTCCTTCGTCAACCGCATTGCCGATCAGTCGATCTCGATTCAGGAGCTGGTGGCTGATCCCGTGGCCAGCATCGAGCAAATGGCCACGCTGGAAGGCGGTTTCGGTCTGCCGCACCCACGTATTCCGTTGCCACGCGACCTGTATGGCAGCGACCGTGCCAACTCCGCCGGTATCGACTTGGCCAACGAACATCGCCTGGCGTCGCTGTCCTGCGCCCTGCTGGCCACGGCCCACAACGACTGGAAAGCCGCGCCGATGCTCGGTTGCGCGTCCAGCGAGCAAGCGACGACGCCGGTGCTGAACCCCGCCGACCTGCGCGACGTCGTCGGCCAGGTCCAGGAAGCCACCGTTGCAGACGTCGATAACGCCATTCAGTGCGCGATCAACGCCGGTCCGATCTGGCAGGCCACTCCGCCTGCCGAACGTGCCGCGATCCTGGAACGTGCCGCCGACCTGATGGAAAGCGAGATCCAGCCGCTGATGGGGCTGCTGGCCCGCGAAGCCGGCAAGACCTTCGCCAACGCCATCGCCGAAGTGCGCGAGGCCGTGGATTTCCTGCGGTATTACGCGGTGCAGGCACGCAACGATTTCACCAACGACGCCCACCGCCCATTGGGCCCGGTGGTGTGTATCAGCCCGTGGAACTTCCCGCTGGCCATCTTCAGTGGCCAAGTTGCCGCCGCACTGGCGGCGGGTAACCCGGTACTGGCCAAGCCTGCCGAGCAAACCCCGCTGGTGGCCGCACAAGCCGTGCGCATCCTGCTGGAAGCCGGCATTCCGGAAGGTGTGCTGCAACTGCTGCCCGGTCAGGGCGAAAGCGTGGGCGCCCGCCTGGTGGGTGATGATCGCATCAAAGGCGTGATGTTCACCGGTTCCACCGAAGTGGCGCGCCTGCTGCAACGCAATGTCGCCGGCCGCCTGGACACCCAGGGTCGCCCGATCCCGCTGATCGCCGAAACCGGTGGCCAGAACGCGATGATCGTCGACTCCTCGGCCTTGACCGAACAAGTGGTCATCGACGTGGTGTCCTCGGCCTTCGACAGTGCCGGTCAACGTTGCTCGGCGCTGCGCGTACTGTGCCTGCAGGAAGATTCGGCAGACCGCGTCATCGAAATGCTCAAAGGCGCCATGGCTGAATGCCGTCTGGGCAACCCGGAACGCCTGTCGGTTGATATCGGCCCGGTGATCGACGCCGAAGCCAAGGCCGGCATCGAGAAACACATCCAGGCCATGCGCGACAAAGGCCGCAACGTGTACCAAGTGGCTATCGCCGACGGCGAAGAAATCAAGCGCGGCACCTTCGTGATGCCGACCCTGATCGAGCTGGAAAGCTTCGACGAACTGCAACGCGAGATCTTCGGCCCGGTGCTGCACGTGGTGCGCTACAAGCGCAAGGAAATCGACCAGCTCATCGGCCAGATCAACGCTTCGGGCTACGGCCTGACCCTGGGCGTGCATACCCGTATCGACGAGACCATCGCCAAGGTGATCGACAACGTCAATGCCGGTAACGTCTACGTCAACCGCAACATCGTCGGCGCCGTGGTCGGCGTGCAGCCGTTCGGCGGCGAAGGCCTGTCGGGCACCGGCCCTAAAGCCGGTGGCCCGCTGTACCTGTACCGCCTGCTGTCGACACGTCCGACCGATGCGATCGAACAATCCTTCGTGCGTGGCGATGCACTGGCCGCACCGGACGTGCGCCTGCGCGATGCCATGAGCCAACCGCTGACCGCCCTGAAAACCTGGGCCGACAGCAATAAGTTCAGCGAACTGAGCGCCCTGTGCACTCAATTCGCCGCGCAGTCGCAAAGCGGTATCACCCGCCAACTGGCCGGCCCGACCGGCGAGCGTAACAGCTACGCCATCCTGCCTCGCGAGCACGTGCTGTCGCTGGCGGAGGTGGAAGGCGATCTGCTTACTCAACTGGCGGCGGTACTGGCGGTAGGCGGTTCGGCGGTATGGCCGGAAACTGGCCTGACCAAGGCATTGTTCCCACGCCTGCCGAGGGAGATTCAGGCGAAGATCAAGCGCGTGGCCGACTGGACCAAGGACGAAGTCGTATTCGACGCCGTTCTGCACCACGGCGACTCCGACCAACTGCGTGCGGTGTGCCAGCAAGTGGCCCAGCGTGGCGGCGCGATTGTCGGGGTGCAGGGTTTGTCGCAGGGTGAGACGGCGATTGCGCTGGAGCGCCTGGTGATCGAGCGTGCCTTGAGCGTCAACACTGCGGCGGCAGGCGGTAACGCCAGCCTGATGACCATTGGTTAACTGACCCAACAGGGTCAGAACTGTGGGAGCGGGCTTGCTCGCGAATGCGCAATGTCAGTCAACATCTCATCGACTGACACGCTGCTATCGCGAGCAAGCCCGCTCCCACATTGGCTCCGCGCTTCTCTCACCCTTGCGCGTTCTGCCCCTCCATCACCCAAATCAATCTTGCTATCCAGCCTCCATTCGCGCACTTAGACTCAGGCCAATTCCTCTAAAGGTAACCCGCCATGTCCGAGTCGCTGCTCAGTTCCCGCAACCTGGCTTTCGAGCTGTATGAAGTCCTCGATGCCGAGGGCCTGACCCAGCGCGAGCGGTTTGCCGAACACACCCGCGAGACGTTCGACGCCGCCATCGGCACGGCGCGAAACATCGCTGAAAAGTACTTTGCCCCCCATAACCGCAAGAACGATGAAAACGAGCCGCGCTATGCAGACGGCGCGGCAGTTCTGATTCCGGAAGTGAAGCCCGCCGTGGATGCCTTCCTCGAAGCCGGCTTTCTCAATGCCGCCCGTAGCTTCGAAGCCGGCGGCATGCAACTGCCCACTCTGCTGTCTCAAGCCTGTTTCGCGCATTTTCAGTCAGCCAACGCGGCATCGACGTCCTATCCGTTCCTGACCATGGGCGCCGCCAACCTGATCGAAAGCTTCGGTACCGAAGAACAGAAACAGCGCTTTCTGCAGCCGATGATCGACGGCCGCTTCTTCGGCACCATGGCCCTCACCGAGCCCCACGCCGGCTCGTCGCTGTCGGATATCCGTACACGTGCAGAACCTGCCGCCGATGGCACTTATCGACTCAAGGGCAATAAGATTTTCATCTCCGGCGGCGACCACCCGTTGTCGGAAAACATTGTGCACATGGTGCTGGCCAAGCTGCCGGATGCGCCGCCAGGGGTGAAAGGCATTTCGCTGTTTATCGTGCCCAAGTTCCTGGTCAACGACGATGGCAGCCTCGGCGCGCGCAACGATGTGCTGCTGGCCGGGCTGTTTCACAAAATGGGCTGGCGCGGCACCACTTCCACAGCGCTCAACTTCGGCGATAACGGCAACTGTGTCGGTTATCTGGTGGGCAAACCGCACCAGGGCCTTAGCTGCATGTTTCAGATGATGAATGAGGCACGCATCGGTGTCGGCATGGGCGCCGTGATGCTTGGGTACGCCGGTTACCTGTATTCACTGGAATATGCGCGTGAGCGCCCGCAGGGTCGCCTGCCCGATAGCAAAGATCCTACGACAGCACCGGTCTCGATCATTCAGCACGCCGACATCAAGCGCATGCTGCTGACCCAAAAGTCCTACGTGGAAGGCGCGTTCGACCTTGGCCTCTACGCCGCACGGCTATTTGACGACACCACCACCCTGGAGACCGAGGCCGAGCGCAAGCAAGCCCACGAGCTGCTGGACCTGCTCACGCCCATCGTCAAATCCTGGCCGTCGGAGTTTTGCCTCAAGGCTAATGAACTGGCGATCCAGATTCTCGGGGGCCACGGCTACACCCGTGAATACCCGGTTGAGCAGTATTACCGCGACAACCGTCTGAACCCGATCCACGAAGGGACCCATGGCATTCAGTCCCTGGACTTGCTCGGGCGTAAATTGGCGCAGAACGGTGGTGCGGGTCTCAAGCAGTTGATTCGATTGATCGCCGAGACGGGCGCACGGGCACAAGCCTATCCGTCACTGAACGCATTGCGTGAGCCACTGGAACACCTGGTCAACCGCTTGCAAAGCGTGACGATCGGCCTGCTGACGGATCTGGCCCAAGGCAAGGTCAACAGCAGCCTGGCGAACTCGGCGCTGTACTTGAAAGTGTTCGGGCATACGGTGATTGGCTGGCGCTGGCTGGAACAGGCGATACGCGCCGAGGAAGGGCTGGCCAGGGGGAATGCGGCCGACGTCGCCTTCTATAAAGGCAAGCTCCAGGCTGCCCGGTACTTCCTGACCTGGGAAGTGCCGAGCTGCCATCATGAACTGGCGATTCTGGAGGCACGCGACGATACGTGCCTGGGGATGCAGGATGACTGGTTCTAGGGCTGGATGGCCTTGGAAATCACTTCGACCGTGGCGCTGACTTGCTCTTGGTAACGGTCGAGCTCCTGCTGGTGACGCTGTTGCATTTCGATCTGCTCGGCGCACAGGTTCAGCGCGGCCAGTACCAATAACTTGTCACCGATCAGGGTCGGGTACTTTTTCTTGGTGGTGGCCAACGAGGCCTTGAGCAGGGTCACGGCGTGCATCAGGGTTTGGTCTTCCCCGGCCGGAGCCTTGATCGAGTAATCCTCTCCGAGAATCGAAACGACCTTTATCCCTTCATTCATGCGCTGACAGGCCCTGCGCTCACACGCTCAACCAACGCCTGGATGCGAGCGGCGGTGGCGCCGTGCTTTTCTTCCTGTTCCATCAGGCTCAGTTGCAGGCTGTCGTTTTCATCCTTGGCGCGGGCCAGTTCCGCCTTGAGGGACTCGTTGCTGCCCAGCAGGTCCTGGTTCTGCTGTACAAGGTCGCTGACCAATTGTTCCAATTGACTGAGAGATGCTTCTAACATTTTGATTTCTCGGGCTTTTAAAAGGGCGGTGACGATAAAGAAAATTCACCTCGGATGCCAGGCTTATCCCCGGCGCGCAGCCCGTTTTTTAAGGGCCGGGCCGCACTTTCGGAGCCTTAGTGACTGCAATTCCCCCATCTGGTTCCTGAATCGGTTTAACCCCTCGTCCGATGCGACAAAAGCGCGCACGCCCTTAAGACTTTAGTCGCATGGCCGATAGCCGATGCATACCCGTCTCAAGACCGCATGGATCGCGCTTCTTCCCAGGATTCCCGCATGTCTCTCCGTAATATGAATATCGCTCCGAGGGCCTTCCTCGGCTTCGCGTTTATTGGCGCACTGATGTTGTGTCTGGGCGTGTTCGCCTTGAACCAGATGAGCAAGATCCGCGCAGCCACCGAAGCCATCACCCTGAGCAGCGTGCCGAGCATCCGCGCCCTGGACGAGTTCACCCAACTGACCCTGCGCCTGCGAGTGCTGTCGTACCGCCTGCTGACTAACCGCGAGCCGGACGTGCAGCAAAAGACCCTGGATGCCTTCGACCTGCGCAATCAGCAGATCCGCACAGCCCAGGCCGTCTACGAAAAGCTGATCAGCAGCCCTGAAGAACGCAATGCCTACGAGGAGTACGTACGCCTGCTGGGCCAGTACCACCAGATTGAAGAACGCATGAAGAGCCTGTCGCGCGCCAATCAGATCGAAGCCCTGCGCGACCTGCTGAACACGCAATTGTTGGACAACTCCGAGCAGGTCAATGCCGTGTTGACCCGCCTGCTGGACATCAATAACAACGATGCCAATGCCGCCAACCTGCAAGCCAAAAACCAGTACGACATGGCCTTTGACCTGGTAGTGGGCCTGCTGATCATCGCCACGGGGCTGACGCTGTTGTTCGCCTGGTTGCTGACCCGCAGCATCACCGTGCCGATTTCCCAGGCTCTGGAAGCGGCCGAAGAAGTGGCTGAAGGCAACCTGACCCGCCCGATCAAGGTCGACGGCAACGACGAAGCCGGCCGCCTGCTGGCCGCCATGGCCAAGATGCAGGACAAGCTGCGCGACACTCTGCAACGCATCGCCGGCTCCGCCACCCAGCTGGCGTCCGCCGCCGAAGAACTGAACGCCGTCACCGACGAAAGCGCTCGCGGCCTGACCCAGCAGAACAACGAAATCGAACAGGCTGCCACTGCCGTCAACGAGATGACCAGCGCCGTCGAAGAAGTCGCACGTAATGCGGTCAGCACCTCGGAGGCCTCGCGCAACGCCACCACGTCGGCCGGCGACGGACGTGATCTGGTACAGGAAACCGTCAGTGCCATCGAACGCATGAGCAGCGACGTGCAAGCCACCGCCACCCTGATTGGCGAGCTGGCCAACGAATCGCGTGACATCGGCAAGGTGCTGGACGTGATTCGCGGCCTGGCCGACCAGACCAACCTGCTGGCCTTGAACGCGGCGATTGAAGCGGCGCGTGCCGGTGAAGCCGGTCGTGGCTTCGCCGTGGTCGCCGATGAAGTGCGGGCGCTGGCCCACCGCACTCAGCAATCGACCAGTGAGATCGAACGGATGATCGGCAGCATTCAGACCGGCACCGGGCATGCGGTGGACTCGATGCGTAACAGCACCGAACGCGCAGAATCCACGCTGAACATTGCCAAAGGGGCAGGCATGTCCCTGGACACTATCAACACCGCGATCATCGAGATCAACGAGCGCAACCTGGTGATCGCCAGCGCAGCGGAAGAACAGGCACAGGTGGCGCGTGAAGTGGACCGTAACCTGGTGAACATTCGTGATCTGTCGGTGCAGTCGGCAACCGGTGCCAGCCAGACCAGTACGGCGAGCAGTGAGTTGTCGCGCCTGGCAGTGGATTTGAACGGGATGGTGAGCCGTTTCCGCCTCTGACTGGACACCACTGGCTTGAAAATGTGGGAGAGGGCAAGCCCTAATGCCAGTGAGTTAAATGGTGGAATGTAGAACACATCATCTGTAGTGAGCGGGCTTGCCCCGCGCTGGGTGGCGCAGCCGCCCCGAACCCAGGCACCTCGGTCCTTCTGAAATACCGCGGTGTCTTTGTTGGGGCGGCGTTGCCACCCAGCGCGGGGCAAGCCCGCTCACTACAGGGAAATTGTTTGTATCGGAGCCTGCCGAAAAGCTTTTGACAGCGCAGCAATTCAACAGGTTAGAATCGCTGGCACGCAGACTGCATGGTCAGTTTGCGCCCGTCTTCCCAGCCCTGGAGTACTGCCTTTGAATGCAACGACCATCAACAGCCTGTTCTTGATCGGCGCGTTGCTGGTGGGTGCGAGCATTCTGGTGAGTTCCCTTTCGTCCCGCTTAGGGATTCCGATCCTGGTGATCATCCTGGCCGTGGGCATGGTCGCCGGCGTGGATGGCGGCGGCATCATCTTCGACAACTACCCGACCGCCTACCTGGTGGGCAACCTCGCCCTGGCCGTGATCCTGCTCGACGGCGGCTTGCGCACGCGGGTGGCGAGTTTCCGCGTGGCACTCTGGCCAGCGTTATCGCTGGCCACGGTGGGGGTGTTGATTACCACCGGCCTGACGGGCATGGCGGCGGCCTGGCTATTTGACCTGAATCTCATCCAGGGCTTGCTGATCGGCGCAATCGTCGGCTCCACGGACGCCGCCGCGGTGTTTTCGCTGCTGGGCGGCAAGGGCCTGAACGAACGGGTTACCGCCAGCCTGGAAATCGAGTCCGGCAGCAACGACCCGATGGCGGTGTTCCTCACCGTGACCCTGATCGACATGCTCGCCAGCGGCCAGACCGGCCTGCACTGGAGCCTGCTGACGCACCTGATCCGCGAGTTCGGCATCGGTGGCATCATCGGCCTGGGCGGCGGCTGGCTGATGCTGCAGATGGTCAACCGCATCAACCTGGCCACCGGCCTGTACCCGATCCTGGTGATCGCCGGCGGCCTGGTGGTATTCGCCCTGACCAACGCCCTGCATGGCAGCGGCTTCCTCGCCGTGTACCTGTGCGGCCTGGTCATCGGTAACCGGCCGGTGCGCAGCCGTCATGGCATTTTGCATATGCTCGACGGCATGGCGTGGCTGGCACAGATCGGCATGTTCCTGGTGCTGGGCCTGCTGGTCACGCCCCATGACTTGCTGCCGATTGCCCTGCCGGCCCTGGGCCTGGCGCTGTGGATGATTCTGTTTGCGCGACCGCTGTCCGTGATCGTCGGCCTGTTGCCGTTCAAGGCGTTTCATGGTCGCGAAAAAGCCTTTATCGCCTGGGTCGGCCTGCGCGGCGCGGTGCCGATCATCCTCGCGGTATTCCCGCTGATGGCCGGGCTGCCCCATGCTCAGCTGTACTTCAACCTGGCGTTCTTTATCGTGCTGGTCTCGTTGCTGGTGCAAGGCACCAGCCTGCCGTGGGTGGCCAAACTGCTCAAGGTCACCGTACCGCCGGAACCGGCACCGATCTCCCGTGCAGCGCTGGAAGTACACGTCACCAGTGAGTGGGAGTTGTTCGTCTACCGCCTGGGCGCGGAGAAGTGGTGCATCGGCGCCGCCCTGCGCGAACTGAAAATGCCCGAGGGCACGCGGATCGCCGCCCTGTTCCGGGGCCAGCAACTGCTCCATCCGTCGGGTAGTACGGTGCTTGAAGTCGACGATCTGCTCTGCGTGATCGGTCACGAACACAACCTGCCGGCCCTGGGCAAACTGTTCAGCCAGGCGCCGCAACGCGGCCTGGATCTGCGTTTCTTCGGCGACTTCGTCCTGGAAGGCGACGCCCAGCTGGGCGCGGTGTCGGCCCTGTACGGCCTCAAGCTCGAAGGCATCGACCCGGACATGCCGCTGAGCAGCTTCATCACCCAGAAAGTCGGCGGCGCACCTATCGTCGGCGACCAGGTGGAATGGAACAACACCATCTGGACCGTCGCTGTCATGGACGGGAACAAGATTGGTAAAGTCGGCGTCAGATTTCCCGAAGGAAGTCGCCCGGGCCCCGGACTCTTCCTCTAAACTGCGGGGCCACAATGCCCCGATTCTTCACCTTGCTCGACCGGTCTCTATGCCAACCTTGCGCACTTATCTCGCCACTGCCCTGCTGAGCCTGACCCTGTGTGTCGGCATCGTCCATGCCGCCGAGCCGCCCAGCGCCGACGCCATCCAGCAAAGCCTGGACAAGCTGCCCGACCGCAAGCTGCCCGATGCCGATATGAAGGCGCTGCAGACCATCCTGCAACAGACCCTGACCTTTTTGGGCAACAAGCAGGATTACGAGCAGCGCCTCATCGACCTCAAGCGCCAACTGGAAGACGCTCCGCGCCAGACTAGCGAAAACCAGCGCGAACTGGTGCGGCTCAAGGCCACCAAAATCATCCCGGTGGCGCAGCGCTACGCGAGCCTGCCGGTGCCGCAGCTTGAACAACTGCTGGTGCAACGCTCCACCCAGCAAGGCGACCTGCAAAAAGAACTGGCCGACGCCAACAGCCTGACCATCGCCGCCCAGACCCGCCCCGAGCGTGCGCAGACCGAAATCAGCAACAGCCAGACGCGTATCCAGCAGATCAACGCGACCCTCAAGCTTGGTAAAGACAACGGCAAGACCCTCAGCGGCGACCAGCGCAACCAGCTGAATGCCGAACTCGCCTCCCTGAATGCGCTGATCCCGCTGCGCCGCCAGGAACTGGCCGGCAACAGCCAACTGCAAGACCTGGGCAACAGCCAGCATGATCTGGTGGTCGAAAAGACCGCCCGCCTGGAACAAGAGATCCAGGACCTGCAAACCCTGATCAACCAGAAGCGCCTGGCCCAGTCCCAACAGACGGTGACCCAGCAGTCCATCGAAGCGCAAAAAGCCGGCAGCAGCAGCCTGCTGGCCTCCGAGAGCGCAGCCAACCTCAAACTCTCCGACTACCTGCTCAAAAGTACCGACCGCCTCAACGACCTGACCCAGAAGAACCTGGAGACCAAACAGCAACTGGACACCGTGACCCAGAGCGACTCGGCCCTGGACGAGCAAATCAACGTGCTCAAGGGCAGCCTGCTGCTGTCCAAGATCCTCTACAAGCAAAAGCAGGCGTTGCCGCGCCTCACCGTCGACCGCAACCTGGCAGACGACATCGCCAACATTCGCTTGTACCAGTTCGAGGTCAACCAGCAACGCGAGCTGATCAGCACCCCCAGCAGCTATGTCGATAACCTGCTGGCCAACCAGCCGCCGGATGAAGTCACCCCGCAACTGCGCCGTACCCTGCTGGAACTGGCGATCACGCGCAGCGACCTGCTGGAGCGCCTGAGCCGGGAACTGAGCGCGCTGCTCAATGAATCCATCACCCTGCAACTGAACCAGAAACAACTGCTCAGCACCGCCAGCAACCTGCGCGCGACCCTGGATGAGCAAATGTTCTGGATCCCCAGCAACAAGCCGCTGGATACCGAATGGCTGGAAACCGTACCGGATCACCTGAGCAAGCAGATCACCACGCTGCCCTGGGCCTCCAGCGTCAGCGAACTGTATGACGGCCTGACTCAACGCCCGCTGCTGTTCCTGCCATTGCTGCTGTTGATCGGTGCCTTGCTGTGGCGACGCAAAGCCCTGTACCAGCGCCTGAACAAGGTCCACCTGGACATCGGCCACTTCAAGCGCGACAGCCAGTGGCACACACCGCAGGCGATCCTGATCAATATCCTGCTGGCATTGCCGGTCTCCCTGGGCCTGGCGTTGTGCGGCTATGCCCTGCAGATCGACGCTCGCGGGCAAAACGCCAACCTGGGCGTCGCACTGCTGCTGATTGCCCAAGCGTGGCTGGTGTTCTACACCGCCTACAGAATTCTCGCGCCGGGCGGTGTGGCTGAACTGCATTTCCGCTGGGAGCGGCCTCAGGTGGCCTTTCTCCAGGGTTGGATACGCAAACTCGGGCTGGTCGTACTGGCGCTGGTTGCCGTGGTGGCCATCGCCGAACATCAACCGGCGGCGCTGGCCGACGACGTGCTGGGCATCGGCGTGGTACTGACCTGTTACGCACTGATGGCCTGGCTGCTCGGTCGCCTGCTGCTGAACAGCCCAACTCACGAAAAAGCCTCGCTGTTCCGAAAAGTCGTAGGGCTGGTGTTTACCGCCCTGCCCATCGCGCTGTTTATCGCGGTGTGCTTCGGCTACTACTATACCGCGCTCAAACTCAGCGACCGTCTGATCAACACCCTGTACCTGCTGATGCTCTGGCTGGTCATCGAGGCCACTTTCGCACGCGGCCTGGGCGTTGCCGCACGACGCCTGGCCTATGCCCGGGCCCTGGCCAAACGCCAGGCCGCCAAGGAAGCCGGTGATGGCGAAGCCGTGATCGAAGAACCGACCCTGGATATCGAGCAGGTCAACGAACAATCCATGCGCCTGATCCGCCTGGCCTTGCTGGGCGGCTTCATTGCGGCGCTGTACTGGGTGTGGAAAGACCTGATCACCGTGTTCTCCTACCTGGACAACGTGACCCTCTACGAATACACCAGCGGCACCGGCGCCAACATCAGCATGGTGCCGATCAGCATCGGCGACCTGCTCGGCGCTTCGATCATCGTCGGCATCACCTTCGCCCTGGCGCGCAACCTGCCCGGCCTGCTGGAAGTCTTGGTGCTGTCCAAGCTGGACCTGGCCCAGGGCAGCGCCTACGCCACCACCACCTTGCTGTCGTATGTGATTGCCGGCGTCGGCTTCGTCTCTACCCTGTCCACCCTCGGTGTGAGCTGGGACAAGTTGCAATGGCTGGTGGCGGCGCTGTCGGTGGGGTTGGGGTTCGGGATGCAGGAGATTTTCGCCAACTTCATCTCCGGCATCATGATCCTGTTCGAACGCCCGGTGCGCATCGGCGACACCATTACCATCGGCAACCTGTCGGGCACGGTGAGCAAGATCCGCATCCGCGCCACCACCATTACCGACTTCGACCGCAAAGACATCATTGTCCCGAACAAGACATTCATCACCGGGCAACTGATCAACTGGTCGCTGACCGACACCATCACCCGCGTCACCCTGAAACTGGGCGTGGACTACGGCTCCGACCTGGACCGCGTGAAAGAGCTGCTGCTCAAGGCTGCCCGCGAAAACCCGCGGGTGCTCAAGGAGCCGGAGCCGCATGTGTACTTCCTCAACTTCGGCGAAAGCACCCTCGACCACGAACTGCGCATGCACGTGCGTGACCTGGGCGACCGCAACCCGGTGATCGACGAAGTGAACCGCTTTATCAACCGCGAGTTCAAGAAAGAGCACATCAACATTTCGTTCCGCCAGATGGAGGTTTACTTGAAAAACCTGCACGGCCAGGAATACAAACTGGTGGAAGTCGACCCGCCGACCCAGCCCGCCAACGACGGCGGTGTGCAAGAACCGCCGCCCAGCAAACTCGACTAACGGCGTTATCCCCAGCAGAATGCTCGGACATTCTGCTGGAGATGGCCGGTGAAAGCCCTCGACGAACTGACCTTCGACAACCGTTTCGCACGCCTGGGCGACGCGTTCTCAACCCACGTACTGCCTGAACCCCTCGACGAACCGCGCCTGGTCGTAGCCAGCGACGCCGCCATGGCCCTGCTCGACCTTGACCCCGCCGTGGCCGACACACCGGTGTTCGCCGAGCTATTTGGCGGCCACAAGCTGTGGGCCGAGGCGCAACCACGGGCGATGGTCTATTCCGGGCATCAGTTCGGCGGCTATACCCCGCAACTGGGTGACGGCCGTGGGCTGTTACTGGGCGAGGTGTACAACGACGCGGGCGAGCACTGGGACCTGCACCTCAAGGGCGCCGGCATGACGCCTTACTCACGGATGGGTGATGGGCGCGCCGTGTTGCGCTCATCGATCCGCGAGTTCCTGGCCTCTGAAGCCCTGCATGCGTTGGGCATCCCCAGCAGCCGCGCCTTATGCGTGATCGGCTCCAGCACACCGGTATGGCGTGAAAAACAGGAGCGTGGCGCGATGGTGCTGCGCCTGGCGCCCAGCCATATCCGCTTCGGGCATTTCGAGTATTTCTACTACACCCAGAAGCCCGAGCAGCAGGCGCAGTTGGCCGAACATGTGCTGAACCTGCATTACCCCGAGTGCCGGGAACAGCCCGAACCGTACCTGGCAATGTTCCGCGAAATCGTCGAGCGCAACGCCGAGATGATCGCCAAATGGCAGGCTTACGGCTTCTGCCATGGGGTGATGAACACCGACAACATGTCGATCCTGGGCATCACCTTCGACTTCGGGCCGTTTGCGTTTCTCGATGATTTCGACGCGCACTTCATCTGCAACCACTCCGATCATGAAGGGCGTTACTCATTCAGCAACCAGGTGCCGATCGGGCAGTGGAACCTCAGCGCATTGGCCCAGGCGCTCACCCCGTTTATCAGCGTCGATGCGTTGAAAGAAGCCCTTGGCCTGTACCTGCCGCTGTATCAGGCGCATTACCTGGACCTGATGCGTCGCCGGCTGGGGCTGACCACCGCCGAAGATGATGACCAGAAATTGGTCGAACGCCTGCTGAAGCTGATGCAGAACAGCGGCGTGGACTACACGCTGTTCTTCCGCCGCCTGGGGGATGAGCCGGCGGCACTGTCAGTGGCACGTCTGCGCGATGATTTTGTCGACCTGGCCGGGTTTGACGCCTGGGCCGAGCTGTACAAGGCTCGTGTTGAACGCGATGGCGACGGCAGCGAAGAACAGCGCCGTGCGCGGATGCATGCGGTGAACCCGCTGTACATCTTGCGCAACTACCTTGCGCAAAACGCTATTGCCGCCGCCGAGTCCGGGGATTACAGCGAAGTGCGGCGGCTGCATGAGGTGCTTTCCAAGCCGTTCGAGGCGCAAGCGGGAATGGAGCAATACGCGCAGCGACCACCGGATTGGGGTAAGCATCTGGAGATCAGTTGTTCGTCTTGAAGCCCTTAGATAAAGGTCTCCACTGAAACGCCAAAACGCTCAGCCAGCCAACGAATTTGCCGCACGTTGAGCTGGCGCTTTCCGCTCAGTATTTCAGAAACCACGGACTGGGCGCCGACGCCCGGCAAGTCGCTCTGGGTAAGGTTATGCTCGCGCATCATGTATCGCAGAACATCGACGCCACTGGCGACGGGCATTGGGCGATGCTTTTGATCGTAGGCTTCGATCCAGTCGCTGAGAATGTCCACCAAGCTCATCAGAGGGCTGTCTTCAACCTCACCGATCAGGCTCAATAACTCGTCCAAACCGCACACCAGCGCATCATAGTCCGCCTCGCTTTCTGGTTTGCGCAGCACCGGCGAAACGAACTGCCAGTGTTCAGCCGCTACTCGCATGAGTGCGCTCATCTGATTTTTTCCTTCCATTTATCTTTCTCATAATCGCGGTGATCAAGCAGATGCTTGATGTAAACGCGCTGCACCTGATACGCCACGCAAGCAATCAACCTCAGCTTGTTACCCCCGATATCAAACACGTGAAACTCTCCGACCTTGTCAGTGGCGGGGAACATGGTTTTCATCGACGCAAAGTCTTTGGGGGAGTTGCGCTTGATTACGCGATACCACTGATCCAACGCCATCGCTGAGCGCGGCCACTTTTCCTTGGCTTCCCAGATCCTTTTTTCACTGATGACTCGCATGCAACATCCTTATCGCATCTTGCTATGAAGGCTAAGCTCGAATTGCGACTATCGCAATTTGCTATAGCCACAAACAGACCAACGGCTCAGAACAAAACCGGCTTTAGCAGCCTAGGCAGCCGAACTCAGATCGACACAGGCAAAACTGTGAACGGATAAGTCTCCTCTTCCAACCTTGATAACCCCCAGACTTGGCTCCAAATACACTCCACTGGCCACACCCAAGGAGCGCATCCATGTCCGAACCTCTCGTCATTCCCTGCCCACATTGCAACGGCCTCAACCGCATCCCCGGCGAACGCCTGGGTGATGCGCCCAAATGCGGGCGTTGCAAGCAAGCGGTTTTGTTGAACAAGCCTTTCGAGCTGAAGCAAGGCGACTACGCCAGCCAGATCAAGGGGGATTTACCGTTACTGGTGGATGTATGGGCCGACTGGTGCGGGCCGTGCAAGTCGTTTGCACCGGTGTTCGAACAGGCGGCAGGGCAACTGCAAGGCAAGTGCCGGCTGGCCAAGCTGGACAGCGAGGCCAACCAGCAGTTATCGGCGCAGTTGGGCATTCGCTCGATCCCGAGTTTGATCCTGTTCAAGAACGGCCGTGAAGTGGCGCGTCAGAGTGGGGCGTTTCCATTGCCGCAGTTGATGAATTGGCTGCACAGCCAGGGCATCTGATCCAACCTCAAGAACAACGCAGACCAAAAGGGGCTTGCTCCCGATAGCGGGCTATCAGCAGCCCCTGTGCTGGCTGACCCACCGCCATCGGGAGCAAGCCCCCTCCCACATTTGACCGCGTTTTACCTAGAGATTTAAGGCGGTGAGGTTATTGCCCGTCCAGGCGTATAAACCAGGGGATCTGCCCCCTCCCACATGAGTTTTGTGTTGCGCCTCAGGTCACGCGTTTTCCAGCAGGTTATGCAACTCTACAAACTGCTGGGTCAGCTTATGTCGTGGGTCCAAGTGGATCAGCGGCTTGCTCTCCTGGTGCGACTCGCGCATGCGCACGGAACTGGCCAGGTACACCGGCAACACCGGCAAGCCTTCGGCGATCAACTCGTCGAGCATTTGCTGCGGCAGGCTCGCCCGGGCCTGGAACTGGTTGACCACAATGCCTTCCACTTCAAGGCCTTCGTTATGGTCTTCCTTCAACTCTTCGATTTCCGCCAGCAGGCCATAAAGGGCCTGGCGCGAGAAGCTGTCGCAATCGAACGGGATCAACACACGATCAGCAGCAATCAGCGCCGAAACCGCATAAAAATTCAAGGCCGGCGGGGTATCCAGGTAGATCCGATCGTAATCTTCACCCAGCTCATCCAGCAGTTTTCGCAGCTTGTTGATCTTGTGCTTGGCCTCAAGCTTGGGCTGCAAATCCGCCAATTCTGCGGTGGCGGTGACCACATGGAGGTTGTCGAACGGGGTTTCGTAGATATCCACCTGGTTTTTCTTGGAGAACGGCCCAGAAGACAGGGTTTGCTTGAAAAAATCGGCGATACCCATGGGGATATCGTCGCCGGTCAGCCCGGTGAGGTACTGGGTTGAGTTGGCTTGTGCATCGAGGTCCACCAACAGGGTTCGATAGCCTTCGCTGGCGCTGACCGCCGCCAGGTTGCAGGCAATGCTGGACTTGCCCACACCGCCTTTCTGATTGAACACCACGCGCCGCATGGAAAAACCTCCGTGTATCAATGAATGTCCCGAGTGTAGAGGGCAAAAGCGCCTGTTAGCTACCTCGTTCATCCGTTCAGCCATACATGACACGCCGATACCAGGACCTCGCATACAAATGAAAGGGACGCGTCCGACGCCCCAACGAGCACCGCGTAAAGGACAATCCGCAAATCTCCACGACTGATTTGTAATCGACGTGCACAAATTTTTACCAAAATTTGCTAGAACCCCACGCCACCGGGATAATGCGCGCCATTCGGCCGTTGCTCCCTGTCCCGGTATTCGGGGCCAACAGCCGCACATGGAAGCCCGCAGGGGCGGGATAACGTCTCAGTGATCAACTTCAACATCGCCCAATGGCGCGCATGGGCTCCTGGCCTCGAGAGCGCGGATGCCTGGCGCACATGGTGCCTGGCCCCGGTGTTGCTGCCTGCCAGCGAAGCCTCCCCCGACGTGTCATTCCTCCCGGCCATGCAGCGCCGGCGCCTGAGCCGCTTGGCGCGCATGGCGTTCAGCGTGGGTTGGCCGCTGGCCGAGGGCCTGCAGGACCTGCCCTTGGTCTTTATCTCCCGCCACGGCGAAACCCCGCGCACCCTCGATATCCTCAGCGACCTGGCCAACGACCAGCCGTTGTCGCCCACCCAGTTCAGCCTGTCGGTGCATAACGCGGTGATTGGCCTGTGGTCGATCCTGCGCAATGAAACCAGCGAAATGACCGCCCTCGCCGCCGCCGGCGATGGCCTGGAGCATGGCCTGCTGGAAGCCGCCGCACTGCTCGACGAAGGGGCGCCGGCCGTGCTGCTGGTGATCACCGAAGAACAGCCGCCCGAAGCCTACGCCAGCTGGATCCACGACGTACCCTTCCCCTACGCTCTGGGCCTGTTGCTGACGCCGGGCGACGAGTGGCAGCTGGAACTCACCACCGGCACTGTCCAACCCAGCACCGCCCAACCGTGGCCCCACGCCCTGAACCTGCTGCGCACCCTGCTGAACGGACAGGACGCCTGCCAACATGCCTGGAAGAACCGTGTATGGAACTGGCAACGCAAGCCCTGACCCGCAAACCGCGGGACGCGTACTACTGGCGCCTGTTCGCCACCGCCGCCAGCTTCGCGCTGTTCGGCCTCGGCGGGCTGTGCCTGCGGTTGCTGGTATTTCCGTTGCTCAGTTGTCTGCCGGGCAGCGCCGACACACATCAGCGCCGTGCGCGCCTGACCATCAGCAGGTTGTTCTGGCTGTTTATCCGCCTGATGCAACGCGCCGGCGTGCTGACCTACAGCGTCGAAGGTGCTGAAAACCTCGGCCGCCCGGGCCAGATGATCATCGCCAACCATCCGTCGCTGATCGACGTGGTGTTCCTGATCGGCCTGGTGCGCCAGGCCAACTGCGTAGTCAAGCAGAGCCTGTGGCAAAACCCCTTCACCCGTGGGCCTGTGCGTGAAGCCGGCTATATCAGCAATGATGGCAGCGCCGAAATGCTCGATGCCGCTGCCGCTGCCCTGCGCGAAGGCCAGACCCTGATCATCTTTCCCGAAGGCACCCGCACCCCACCCGGCGCGACACCCGCCTTTCATCGCGGCGGCGCCGCCATTGCACTGCGCGGTGCGACAATCATTACCCCCGTGGTGATCAAGGTCAGCCCGACCACCCTGACCAAGGCCGAACCCTGGTACCGCATCCCCAAATGCCGCGTGCACTTCAGTTTGCGGGTGGGTGCCGATATAGAACCACAAGCGTTTGCCGCTCTTGGGCCTGCGCCCCAGGCTTCACGCAAGCTCAACGATTACCTGCACCACTATTTCATTAAGGAGCTCGCCGAAGATGAGCGACCAACAACGCCTTGAGCACGACATAAAAACGTTGATCATCGAGGCCCTGGGCCTGGAAGACATCAGCGCCGACGACATCGGCAGCGAACAAACCCTGTTCGGCGAAGGCCTGGGCCTGGACTCGGTCGACGCCCTGGAATTGGGCCTGGCGATCCAGAAAAAGTACGGTATCAAGATCGACGCCGACGCCAAGGACACCCGCAATCACTTCACCAACGTGGCCAGCCTTGCGGCGTTCGTCACAGCCAGACAGGCAGCTTGAGACCGTACCATGCAAACTCGTGACGATATTTTCAACACCCTGCGCGATGCCTTGGTGGAACTGTTTGAACTGCCCGCGGAACGCATCACCCTCGAGGCCAACCTGTATCAGGACCTGGAAATCGACAGCATCGATGCCGTGGACCTGATCGACCATATCAAACGCCAGACCGGCAAGAAGATCGCCGCCGAAGAGTTCAAGGCGGTGCGTACCGTGAACGACGTGGTAGAGGCGGTGTACCGTCTGGTCACGCCTGCCGCATGAGCCGGTTGATCGGCCTTGGCCTGTTGCTGGCAGGGCTGCTGTACCCCTTTGCGGTGTATTACGGCACCGAGCACTTTGCGCCATGGCAGTTCGGCCTGTTGCTGGGTAGCCTGTGGCTGTTGCGTGCACTCACTGCGGCTCGGCGCCCCGGCAGTCGCTGGATGGCCGTGACGGTGATTGTGTTCTGCCTGTTGCTGGCCTGGTTCGACAACCCGCAGTGGCTGCGCTGGTACCCTAGCCTGGTCAGCGCATTCATGCTGGCGCTGTTCGGCCTGAGCCTGAAGTATGGCCCGCCGGTGGTCGAGCGCCTGGCGCGCATGACCGAGCCGCAGTTGCCGCCCAAAGCGGTGGTCTATACGCGCCAGGTCACCGTGGTCTGGAGCGTGTTTTTTCTGTGTAATGGCCTGCTGGCCGCCGCCCTCACGCTGTGGGCGCCGCTGAGCTGGTGGACGTTGTACAACGGCTTGATCGCCTACGGGCTGATGGGGCTGTTGTTTGCCGTGGAATGGCTGGTACGACAAAGGGTTCGAGGCCGCGTATGAAAGGTTTGAAACTTGAGCACTTGCTGCTTGAGCCGCTGGAACAGCGCTGGGTGACCAGCGAGCCGCTGATGAATCATGCCCAGCTGTGGGCACACGCCCTGAGCCTCGCGGCGGGCCTGCAAGCGCGTGGCATCCAGCATCTGGCGGTACATCTGGAAGACGCAGGCATACTGGCGATTGCTTTGCTGGGCGCCTGGCGTGCGGGGGTCAGCGTGCTGTTGCCTGCCGACCTGCAACCCCAGACCCGCCAACGCTGGGACGACTCAGTAGATGCGTGGCTGGTTGAGCCGACTGATCTGGATGCGTTGTACCAGGCCCCATTGAGCCCCGCCGCGCTCGACCTGGACACCTGCCGACTGAGCCTGTGCACCTCCGGCTCCAGCGGTGAGCCCAAGCGTATCGAGAAAACCCTGCGCCAACTGGCCAACGAAGTCGAAGCCCTGGAGGCCCTGTGGGGCGCGGACCTCAAAGACGCCTGCATCATCGGCAGTGTCGCCACCCAACACATCTACGGCCTGCTGTTCCGTGTGCTATGGCCGCTGTATGCCGGGCGCCGCTTCGTGCGCCAGCAACTGGCCTTTCCCGAAGACCTGCAGCGCGCCAGCCGCGAACACCCGCAATTTGCCTGGGTGGCCAGCCCGGCGCTGCTCAAGCGCATGGGCGACAACCTCGACTGGCCCGCGTTGCGCCAGGTATCACGGGTGTTTTCGTCCGGCGGCGCCTTGCCCATCGAGGCGGCCGGCGAGCTTTACGATCGCCTGCAGCAATGGCCGACGGAAATCCTCGGCAGTTCGGAAACCGGTGGCATCGCCTGGCGCCAAGGCGCACAGCCGTGGGAACCCTTTGCCGATGTGCAACTGAGCCAGGATGCCGAGGGCGCCCTGCGCATTGCTTCGCCCTATCTGCCGGCCGGTCATATCGAACAGACCGCCGACGCGGCGCGGATCCACGCCGATGGCCGCTTTGAATTGCTCGGCCGCCTGGACCGCATCGTCAAGCTGGAAGAAAAACGCATCTCCCTGCCCATGCTGGAACAGGCACTGATGACCCACCCGTGGGTTGCCGAAACCCGCCTGGGCGTGGTGCAGGAAAACCGCGCATCCCTCGGCGCGCTGGTGGTGCTCAGTGCCGACGGCATGCATGCCCTGCGCAACCAGGGACGTCGCACGCTGACCCAAACCCTGCGCCAGCACTTGAGCCAACATTGCGAGGCACTGGCCCTGCCCCGCCGTTGGCGCTTGCTGCGCCAGTTGCCGCTGAACGCCCAGGGCAAGCTGCCCCAGGCCGATGTCACGGCCCTGTTGCTCGCCCCACGGCCAAAAGCGCCGCACGTGCTGGAGCAAGTCGAAACCGATGGCGAATGGACCCTGCAACTGAGCGTCCCACCGGACCTGGCCTATTTCAGCGGCCACTTCCCCGCGACGCCGGTACTGCCGGGCGTGGTGCAGGTGGAATGGGCGTTCAACCTGGGCCAACAGCTGATGGACCTGCCCACGACGTTCGCCGGCATGGAAGTGCTCAAGTTCCAGCAACTGGTGCGCCCCGGTGACCAGATCGAGCTGCACCTGCGCTTCGACCCGGAACGCGGCAAACTGTATTTCGCCTACCGCAACGGCGTTGCCGCTTGCTCCAGCGGGCGCATCCAGCTGGTCACTGCCCATGCATAAGCCGTGCGCCCTGATCCCGGTCTACAACCATGAAGCCGCCGTGCCGGCCGTGGTCCACAGCCTGCTGGACAGTGGCCTGCCGTGCCTGTTGGTGGATGACGGCAGCAGCCCGGCCTGCGCGGCCGTATTGGCGCAACTGGCGACGCTGGAGTCGGTCACCCTGCTGACCTTGCCGAGCAACCAGGGCAAAGGCGGCGCGGTCATGGCCGGTTTTCGCGAGGCTGCACGCCTGGGCTTCAGCCACG
This sequence comes from Pseudomonas palleroniana, assembly GCF_022836895.1. Lineage (NCBI taxonomy): Bacteria > Pseudomonadati > Pseudomonadota > Gammaproteobacteria > Pseudomonadales > Pseudomonadaceae > Pseudomonas > Pseudomonas palleroniana. The sequence goes on from NZ_CP092411.1 coordinate 6,191,845, forward strand.
CCCTGCAGGTGGATGCCGACGGCCAGCACGACCTGCGTGAAGTCGAGGCCTTCCTTGACGCGTCGCGCGCCCACCCAACGGCCGTGATCTGTGGCTATCCCGAATACGATGAAAGCGTGCCCAAGGGCCGCCTGTACGCACGCTACCTGACTCACGTCTGGGTGTGGATCAACACCCTGTCGCTGCAGATTCGCGACTCGATGTGTGGCTTTCGCGTGTACCCGCTGGCACCCACATTGGCCCTGATGGACTCGGCCTACATCGGCACGCGCATGGATTTCGACTCGGACATCCTGGTGCGCCTGGCCTGGCGCAACCAGCCGATGCGCTGGCTGCCGACCCAGGTGCATTACCCCGCCGACGGCCTGTCGCACTTCCGCCTGTTCCGCGACAACGTGCGTATCTCGGCCATGCATACCCGGCTGTTCTTCGGCATGTTGGTACGGGCACCGCTCATCCTGTGGCGGCGGTGGCAGGCATGAACGACAGCCACAAACATTGGGCCGACCGCGAGGAGCGCGGCAGTTTCTGGTTGATGAAGCTCACCGCTGTCGCCGCCAGGGTCCTGGGGCGTCGCCTGCTGAGCCCCCTGCTGTACGGCATCGTGTTGTACTTCTTCCTCTTCGGCCGCACGGCCCGCCAGAGTGCCTGGGAGTACCAGCAGCGCCTGGCGTACTGGAGCGGCCGCAACGAATTGCAACCCACCCATAAAAGCGTGTTCGGTCAGTTCATGGCCTTCGCCGACGCCTTGCTCGACAAGCTCGATGTGTGGAACGGCAAGCTGCGCATCGAACAGATCGAAATCGACGACCCGGCGCAATTGCGTGGGCAACTGCGCGGCGAGCGCGGGCAGATGCTGGTGGGCGCACACTTGGGCAACCTTGAAGTGTGCCGCGCCCTGGCGGAGATCGGCGAGCAAGTCACCATGAACGTGCTGGTGCACACCAAGCATGCCGAGCGTTTCAATCGCCTGCTGGGTGAAGCCGGGGCGACCCATCTGCGCCTGATCCAGGTCAGCGAACTGGACCCGGCCACCATGCTGCTGCTCAGCCAGCGCCTGGATGAGGGCGAGTGGCTGGCGATTGCCGGCGACCGCGTGCCGCTACACGGCGGGCGCAAGGTGCGCGTGGATTTCCTCGGCCAGGATGCCGCCTTCCCCCAAGGTCCGTGGTTGCTGGCCGGCCTGCTCAAATGCCCGGTCAACCTGCTGATGTGCCTCAAGCACGACGGCCGCTATCGCCTGACCATCGAGCCCTTCGCCCAATTGATCGAATGGAAGCGCAGTACCCGCGAGCAGGTGATTGCCCAGTGGACCGCGCGCTACGCCGCACGCCTGGGCGAGTTCTGCCTGCAAGCGCCCCGACAATGGTTCAACTTTTACCCTTTCTGGAAGACCGATGACGACGCATCTTGAGCCGGTAACCTTTGGCGAACGCGCTCTGCGCATTGAAGACGTGCGAGCCCTGGCCAACCGCCAGGCGCCCACGCAATTGCAGAACGACGCCGCGTATCGCCAGCGTATCGCCAAGGGCGCGCAGTTCCTCGACTCGCTGCTGGACAAGGAAGGCGTGATCTACGGCGTGACCACCGGCTACGGCGACTCGTGCGTGGTGGCGGTGCCGCTGCAACATGTCGAGGCGCTGCCCCGTCACCTGTATACCTTTCATGGCTGCGGGCTGGGCAAGCTGCTCGACGCCCAGGCCACCCGCGCAGTACTGGCTGCGCGGTTGCAGTCGCTGTGCAATGGGGTGTCCGGCGTGCGCGTCGAACTGCTGGAGCGCCTGCAGGCCTTTCTCGAACACGACGTACTGCCGCTGATCCCGGAGGAAGGCTCGGTGGGTGCCAGCGGCGATCTGACCCCGCTGTCTTACGTGGCGGCGACCTTGTCCGGCGAACGTGAGGTGATGTTCCGTGGCGAACGCCGCCAGGCGGCCGACGTACACCGCGAACTGGGTTGGACTCCGCTGGTATTGCGCCCCAAGGAAGCCCTGGCGCTGATGAACGGCACCGCCGTAATGACCGGCCTGGCCTGCCTGGCCTTCTCCCGCGCCGACTACCTGCTGCAATTGGCCACACGCATTACCGCGCTGAACGTGGTGGCGCTGCAAGGCAACCCGGAGCACTTCGACGAGCGCCTGTTCGCCGCTAAACCGCACCCGGGGCAGATGCAAGTGGCCGCCTGGCTGCGCAAGGATCTGGCAATCGATGCGCCGACCGCGCCGCTGCACCGCCTGCAAGACCGCTATTCGCTGCGTTGTGCACCCCACGTACTCGGCGTACTGGCCGACAGCCTGAGCTGGCTGCGCGCGTTTATCGAGACCGAGCTGAACAGCGCCAACGACAACCCGATCATCGACGCGCAAGAAGAACGTGTACTGCACGGTGGGCACTTCTACGGCGGGCATATCGCCTTCGCCATGGACAGCCTCAAGACCCTGGTGGCCAATGTCGCCGACCTGCTCGACCGCCAGCTCGCACTGCTGGTGGACGTGCGCTACAACCATGGCCTGCCGAGCAACCTGTCCGGCGCGCCGGCCGACCGCGCCATGCTCAACCACGGCTTCAAGGCCGTGCAGATCGGCACCAGCGCCTGGACCGCCGAAGCGCTGAAAAACACCATGCCGGCCAGCGTGTTCTCGCGCTCCACCGAGTGCCATAACCAGGACAAAGTGAGCATGGGTACCATCGCCGCCCGCGACGCGATCCGCGTGCTGGAGCTGACCGAACAAGTCGCCGCCGCGACCTTGCTCGCCGCCAACCAGGGCGTATGGCTGCGCGTCCAGGCCGAGGAGGCAAGGCCGCTGCCGCCGGCCCTGGCCGCCATGCACGAGGAACTGGGCAAAGACTTCCCGCCGGTCATCGAGGATCGAGCCTTGGAAGGCGAGTTGCGCCTGTGCCTCAAACGTATCGCCGAGCAACACTGGAGGCTGCATGCGTAGCCAGGGCGTGTTGCATTGCGACACTGAAATCCTCGTACCGTTTTTCGACATCGACACCATGCACGTGGTCTGGCACGGGCATTACGTGAAATACCTGGAAGTGGCGCGTTGTGCGTTGCTGGACAAACTCGGGCACAACTACACCCAGATGCAGGCATCGGGCTACGCCTGGCCGGTGATCGATATGCAACTGCGCTACGTGCGCGGCGCCACCTTTGGCCAGACCCTCAATGTGCGCGCCAGCCTGGTGGAATGGGAGAACCGCTTGAAGGTCAACTACCTGATTACCGACCTGGCCAGCGGCGAGCGCATGACCCGCGCCAGCACCGTGCAAGTGGCCGTGGAAATCGCCAGCCGCGAGATGCAGCTGGCCTCGCCCAAAGTCTTCACCGACGCCGTCGAGAGGGCCCTGCAATGAGATCCCCTGTAGGAGCCGGCTTGCTGGCGAAAATCGTCAACGTGAATACGGGCTGCCTGACACTGCGCCGCGCCCTCAGGTTTTTCGCGAGCAAGCTCGCTCCTGCAGGGGTTGGGTTGCTGCTAAGCCTGAGTGCTCATGCTTTTGACCTGCAGCAGCTAAGCGAGCAGTTGGCAAAACCATCGGTGATCCACGGCAGCTTCACCCAGGAAAAACACCTGCGCGCCCTGCCCCAGCCGCTGATCAGCAAAGGCACCTTCGTGCTGGCCAAAGACCACGGCCTGCTGTGGCTGCTCAAAACCCCGTTGCAACAGGACTACCGCATCAGCGCCCAAGGCATTGCCCGCCGTGACGCCGGTGGCTGGCAACTGCTGCCGAACAAGAGCGCCGGGGCCGAGCAGAACCGGTTGTTCCTTGCGGTGCTCCAGGGCGACAGCAGCGGCTTGCAGCGCGACTTTGAACTGCAACTGCAAGGCGAAGCCAAGCAGTGGAAGCTGACGCTGGTTCCACGCTCGTTGTTGCTCAAGCAAGTGTTCACCCAGATCAACATTGACGGCGGCGAGCTGGTGCAGACCATCCAGTTGCTCGAAACCCAGGGTGACAGCACCGTGCTGCGCATGCAGGACAGCACTGCAAGCCTGCCCCTGACTGACGCGGAGCAACACGACTTTGCCCAGTGAGCGCCTGCTGCCGCGCCTGTTCCTGATCCTGCTGGTGGCCGTGCTGGCCGTGGCCGGCTGGCAGTGGCGCCACGGTGCGCCGCTGTCGGCCAACCTGATGGAACTGGTGCCGGGCAACACGCCGGATGCCCTCGAACTGCAAGCCGAGCAGCGCATGCAGGAACCATTGAACCGCGAGATGCTGGTGCTGGTAGGGCATACCGACCGCCAGCAAGCGGTGAACGTAGCGCAGCAACTGGGCGAACGCTGGCAGGCCAGCGGCTTGTTTGAAAAGGTGCAATGGAACCTGCAAGCCGACTTGCCGGCACTGCGCGAACAGCTGCTGCGCGGGCGGCTGGCGATGCTCGCGGCCAAGGATCGCGAGCAACTGATCGACCATCCCGACGCGTTTATCCAGCAGCGCGTGCAGGCCCTGTTCGACCCCTTCACCGGGTTCAGCCTGGTGCCGAGCCAGGACGATTGGCTGGGCCTGACCGGGCGCATCCAGAGCAGCCAGCCGCAGCATGGCTCGGTGCAGCTGGATATCGGCAGCGGCGCGCTGATCGCCGATGCCGACGGCAAAAGCTGGGTGTTACTACGTGCGCGCACCACCGGCAATGCCTTCGATATGAAACTGCCGCTGCAAGTGGCGGATCTGCTCAAGGCCAGCCGCCTACAGGCAGGCGAACACGGCGCGCAACTGCTCGCCGCCAGCGGTCTGCTTTACGCGGCCAATGGGCAGCAGCAAGCCACACGGGAGATCACCTGGGTCGGCGGCGGCGCCACCTTGGGCATCCTGTTGTTGCTGTTGCTGGCGTTCCGCCGCTGGCGCGTACTGCTGGCGTTTGTCCCGGTGCTGGCAGGCATGCTGTTTGGCGCAGTGGCCTGTGTCGCGCTGTTCGGCCACATGCATGTGATAACCCTGGTGCTGGGCTCGAGCCTGATCGGCGTGGCGGTGGATTACCCGCTGCACTACCTGTCGAAAAGCTGGAGCATGCGCCCGTGGCGCAGTTGGCCGGCGTTACGCATCACCCTGCCCGGTCTGAGCCTGAGCCTGGCCACCAGTTGCATCGGTTACCTGGCGCTGGCCTGGACGCCCTTTCCCGCCTTGACACAAATCGCAGTGTTTTCCGCCGCCGGGCTGGTGGGGGCGTATCTGTCGGCCGTGTGCCTGCTGCCGGCGCTGCTCAAGAACGTGGAACTGCGCCCCGCGCAGTGGCCGCTGCGTATTGCCGAGGTGTTGTGGCAAGCGCGTACAGCGCTGCTCAAACGCGTACCGAGCCCGGTGTTGTTGGTACTGCTGTTGCTGTTTTGCGCCGGCGGCCTGTGGCACCTGAGCAGCAAGAACGATATCCGCCAGTGGATCGGCGCACCGCCGCAATTGCTGCAGGAAGCCCAGGCCGTGGCGCGCATCACCGGTTTTCAGCCAACCAGCCAGTTCTTCCTGGTGCGGGCAGAGAACCAGCAGCAGCTGCTGGAACGCCAGGCCGCATTGGGCCAGCGCCTGGATCAACTGGTGAACATGAATAAGCTCCAGGGCTACCTGGCGCTCAACCAACTGGTCAACCTACCCGCCGAACAGCAACAGTTGCGTGAAGGCTTGAACAACCTCGCGCAGCACTGGCAACCGCTGCTGGACCTCGGCATACCGGCAAGCGCCCTGCAGGCCGAAGTCACGCAGTTGCAGGCGTTGCCTACCGAAGACATCGACGCGGCGCTCAAGGGCCCGCTGGCCGAACCCTGGCGCACCCTGTGGCTGGGCCCGGTGGACGGCGGCGTCGCGGCGATGGTCAGCCTGCAAGGCTTGAACAACCCGGCGTTGCTGCGCGTACAAGCACAGGATTTGCCCGGCGTGCAGCTGGTCGACCGCCTGGGCGACCTGAACCGGGTGTTCGCCGACACGCAGGTCAGCGCCGCCGAATTGAAACTGATGTCCTGCGTGCTGATCGTGTTGCTGCTGATCCTGCCGTTCGGTTTCGGCGGTGCCTTGCGCATTGTCGCCCTGCCGTTGCTGGCGGCCCTGTGCAGCCTGGCCAGCCTCGGTTGGCTGGGGCAGCCGCTGACCCTGTTCAGCCTGTTCGGCCTGCTGCTGGTCACGGCCATCAGTGTCGACTACGCCATCCTGATGCGCGAGCAGATCGGCGGCGCGGCCGTGAGTCTTCTGGGGACGCTGCTGGCCGCGCTGACGACGTGGTTGTCGTTCGGCCTGCTGGCGGTGTCCAGTACACCGGCCGTGAGTAATTTCGGCCTGTCGGTCAGCCTGGGCCTGGCGTTCAGCTTTATGCTGGCGCCCTGGGCCGGGCAACACAAACATGCCTTATGAATACCGTTATCGCCAAAGTGGCAAGGAGCCCTCGTGCCAATAGTTGAAATGGAACGTCGCCAGGTGGTCGTGATCGGCGCCGGACCATCCGGGGCTATCGCCGCCGCGCTGTTAAAGCGCAACGGGCATGACGTATTGATCATCGAGCGCCAGCATTTCCCACGGTTCTCGATTGGCGAAAGCCTGCTGTCCCACTGCATCGACTTTATCGAAGAAGCCGGCATGCTCGACGCCGTGCAAGCAGCGGGTTTCCAGGTGAAAACCGGTGCGGCGTTCGCCTGGGGCGAGCGCTACAGCGCGTTTGATTTCGGCGACACCTTCAGCAACGGCAAGCCGACCACCTTCCAGGTGCAGCGCGGCGAGTTCGACAAGTTGCTGGCCGATCAGGCCGCACTGCAAGGCGTGGACATTCGCTACGGCGAAACCGTCGCGGGTGTGGACTTGAGCCGCGAGTGCCGCTACCTGCATATCCGCCGGGAGAACGGCAGCGAGTACCACATCAAGGCCAAATTCGTGCTGGATGCCAGTGGTTATGGCCGCGTGTTGCCGCGCCTGCTGGAGCTGGAAGCCCCTTCGAACTTTCCCTTGCGCCAGGCGGTATTCACTCACGTCGAGGACCGCATCACGCACCCAGGTTTCGACCGCAGCAAAATCCTCGTGACAACCCACCCGACGAAGCGCGATATCTGGTTCTGGACCATCCCCTTCAGCAACGGGCGTTGTTCAGTGGGCGTAGTGGCGGCCAAACAATACTTTGACGGCCGCGACAGCGACCTCGACGCGTGCCTGCGGGGCTTCATCGATGAAACCCCGAGCCTGCGCGGCGTACTGCAAAACGCCGTCTGGGACACGCCGGCACGGACCATCGGCGGTTACTCGGCCAACGTCACAACCCTGCACGGGCCGGGCTTTGCGCTGTTGGGCAATGCGGCGGAGTTCCTCGACCCGGTATTCTCCTCCGGCGTGACCATTGCCATGCGTTCGGCGAGCATGGCGGCGGGTGTGCTGCATCGCCAATTGAAGGGCGAAACCGTCGACTGGCAAACCGAGTTTGCCGAGCCGCTCAAGCGCGGTGTCGATACCTTCCGTTGCTACGTCGAAGGCTGGTATGCCGGAACGTTCCAGGACGTGATCTTTCATCCGGGCAGCTCACCGGAGATCCGTCGGATGATCAGCTCGATTCTCGCCGGTTATGCCTGGGATGAACGTAACCCGTTTGTCAGCGAACCCAAGCGGCGCCTGCGGATGTTGTCGGAAATTTGTGCGAGTGAAACGGTATGACCACCCAGTACCTGAGTAAGAACTACGTCGAAGAAACCCGGTTCGGTTTCTGGTTCCTGCGCAGCCACACCTGGCAACACCATGTGTTGCGCGTGGCGATCAATGACCTGCGCAGCTTGTTCAGCGAACCGTTGCCGGTGGCGCCGGTGTTGCTGGACGCCGGTTGCGGCCAGGGCAAGTCGTTTCGCTATTTGCAGCAGGTCTTTGCGCCCGAGCGCCTGATCGGCCTGGATGCCGACCCTCACAGCCTGGCGCTGAGCCAGGCCGAAGCCGCCCGCCAAGGCCTGGCGGTGGAGTTGATCGGCAGCGACTGCGCGACCCTGCAGGTGCCGGACGAAAGCGTCGACATCCTGTTCTGCCACCAGACCTTCCACCATCTGGTCGAACAACATCGCGCACTCAAAGAGTTCTACCGGGTGCTCAAGCCCGGTGGTTACTTGCTGTTTGCCGAGTCGACCGAAGCCTATATCGATACCTGGGTGATCCGCTGGCTGTTCCGTCACCCGATGCACGTGCAGAAGAGCGCCGAAGAGTACCTGCAGATGCTCCGCGAACAGGGCTTTGAATTTGGCCCGCAGAACGTCTCATACCCCTATCTGTGGTGGAGTCGCGCCAGCGATTTCGGCCTGCTCGAACGCTGGGGCCTGCGCAATCCGCCGCCGGTGGGCCAACGTGAGGAAACCTTGGTCAACTGCGTAGCGCGTAAACCTCTGGCGAGTGCCACCCTATGATCCGCCTGTTGCTGATCGGCTGCCTGTTGCTGCTGAGCGCCTGCGCCAGCCAGCCGCCGCTGCCGGCGAAAAATCCGGCGTTGAGCTTGCCGATGCAACTGCATGTACAGCGCCGCACGGGCGGCCAGACCCAGGACTGGTTGCTGGTCATCCAGCGTGAAGGCAGCGCGATTCGCTGGTCGATGATGGACCCGCTGGGCATTCCCCAGGCCCGCCAAAAACTGGTCGATGGCCAGTGGCAGGCCGATGGTTTGCTGCCGCCCAACCCTCAGGCGCGGGAGCTGTTCGCTGCGCTGCTGTTTGCCCTGACGTCGGCCGATGACGTGCCTGCGCTGTACCCGAGCGCCCAGGCGAGGGACCTGACGCGTACGCTGCCGGGGCACTGGCAAATCGTGTATCAGTCTTCCGAGGTGTTCAGTGTGAACATGAATGGGCAGCCGTTGAGCTATCGCATCACGCCGCTTGGGGTGGGCCGATGACGGCCTATCTGAATGCGCTCGGCGTGATCTGCGCGCTGGGGCGCGGCCAAGCCGAAGTCAGCCGCAGCCTGTTTGCCGGCGACTGCTCGGGCATGCGTGCCGAGAGCGGCTGGGTGCCGGATCGCGTGCTGCCGGTAGGCGGCGTGCGGGGTGAGCTGGCAGACATTCCCGCAGCGCTGGGCGCACAAAATAGCCGTAACAACCAACTGTTGCTGGAAGCGGCGCTGCAGATTGAAGACGAGATTCGTCAGGCGATCCACACTCACGGTGCAGCACGCGTGGGTGTCGTGTTGGGCACCAGCACGTCGGGCATCGATGAAGCCAGCCGCGGTATCGCCCATTACCTGCGCAATCAGCAATTCCCCGGCGACTATGACTACCAGCAGCAGGAGCTCAGCGCGCCGGCGAATTTCCTCGCCGACTGGCTGCACCTGAGCGGCCCGGCCTATGTGATTTCCACAGCGTGCACTTCCAGTGCCCGTGCGCTGGTCAGTGCCCAGCGACTGCTGGACCTGGGCGTATGCGATGCGGTGATCTGCGGCGGCGTAGACAGTCTGTGCAAGTTGACGCTTAACGGCTTCACCGCGCTGGAAGCGGTGTCGAGCGAACGCTGCAATCCATTTTCGGTGAACCGTAACGGCATCAACATCGGCGAAGCAGCGGTGCTGTTCCTGATGAGTCGCCAGCCTGCGCCCATCGCGTTGATCGGTAGCGGCGCCAGCTGTGATGCCCACCACATTTCCGCCCCCGAACCCTCCGGCAAAGGTGCGTTGCACGCCATGCGCAAGGCTCTGGCCAGTGCGAAACTGGCGCCGGAACAGATCGGCTACCTGAACCTGCACGGCACCGCCACTCTGCACAATGACGCCATGGAAAGCCTGGCTGTGGCCAGCCTGTTCCCCCAGGGTGTGGCCTGCTCGTCGACCAAACCCATGAGCGGCCATACCCTCGGCGCAGCCGGTGCATTGGAAGCGGCCTTCTGCTGGCTGAGCCTGGCTCACGGTGCAGTGCCGCCGCATGTGTGGGATGGCCAGGCCGACCTGGCATTGCCGGCCTTGCAATGGGCCGCAGCGGGCGACACTTTGAAAAAACGCTGCCTGATGAGCAACTCGTTTGCCTTCGGCGGCAATAACATCAGCCTGATAATCGCTGAGGCCCCATGATCGATTGGCCACTCGCCGAACTGCTGCCCCATGCGGGCGACATGATCCTGATCGACCAGGTGCTGTCGTTCGATGAAGAGCAGGTCCACACCCGTGTCACCGTCAAGCCCGGCGGTTTGTTCAGCCGCCCGGACGGCAGCCTGCCGGCCTGGGTCGGCATCGAGCTGATGGCGCAGAGCGTCGCCGCCTATGCCGGTTGCCGGGCGCGCCAGAAAGGCGAAGCCGTGGAACTGGGCTTCCTGTTGGGCACACGTAAGTTCGAGTGCAACGTGGAGCACTTCCCCGCAGGCGCCGAGCTGCGCATCCACGGCCTGCGCTCCCTGGAAGACGACAACGGCATGGGGGTGTTCGAATGCCACCTGACCGGCGACGGTATCCAGGCCAGCGCCCGCTTGAACGTATTTCGACCGCCCCAGGCGGCCAACTATTTAGATGAATCTAAGGACGAAACGCCATGACTGAATCCGTACTGGTCACCGGCTCCAGCCGTGGCATCGGCCGCGCCATTGCCTTGCGCCTGGCCCAGGCCGGGCATGACATCGTGCTGCATTGCCGCAGCGGCCGGGCCGAAGCCGATGCGGTGCAGGTCGAAATCCAGGCCCTGGGGCGCCAGGCGCGGGTGCTGCAGTTCGATGTGGCGGACCGCGCGCGCTGCAAGCAAATCCTGGAGGCGGACGTGGAGCAGCATGGCGCCTATTACGGCGTGGTACTCAACGCCGGCCTGACCCGCGACGGTGCGTTCCCGGCCTTGTCCGAAGACGATTGGGACGTGGTGATGCGCACCAACCTCGATGGTTTCTACAACGTATTGCATCCGGTGATGATGCCGATGATCCGCCGTCGTGCGGCCGGGCGTATCGTGTGCATCACCTCGGTATCGGGGCTGATCGGCAACCGTGGCCAGGTCAACTACAGCGCCTCGAAAGCCGGCCTGATCGGCGCAGCCAAGGCACTGGCCATCGAGCTGGGCAAACGCAAGATCACCGTCAACTGTGTGGCTCCCGGCCTGATCGACACCGCGATGCTCGATGAAAACGTGCCGGTTGAAGAGCTGATGAAGATGATCCCGGCGCAGCGCATGGGCACCCCGGAAGAAGTCGCCGGCGCGGTGAATTTCCTGATGTCGGCCGAAGCCGGCTACATCACTCGCCAGGTGCTGGCGGTGAACGGAGGCCTGTGCTGATGAAGCGTGTCGTCGTCACCGGCATGGCCGGCATGACCTCCCTGGGCAGCGATTGGTCCACTATCTCGGCCAACTTCCGCGCCAACCGCAGCGGCATCCGGCGCATGGATGAGTGGGACCGCTTCAGCGAATTGAATACACGCCTGGCCGGGCCGATTGACGATTTCGTCGTGCCCGCCCACTGGACGCGCAAACAACTGCGCAGCATGGGTCGCGTCTCGCGCCTGGCGGTGTGGGCCGCCGAGCAGGCGTTGAAAGACGCCGGTCTGCTGGGCGACGAGTCGATCAAGGACGGGCGCATGGGCGTGGCCTGCGGCTCGTCCACCGGCAGCACCGATGAGATCAAGGCGTTTGGCAATATGCTGCTCAATTCGGTGGCCGAGGGGCTGAATGCCAACTCCTATGTGCGCATGATGCCCCACACCACCGCGGCGAATATCAGTATCTTCTTTGGTCTCACCGGGCGGTTGATCCCCACGTCCAGCGCCTGCACCAGCGGCAGTCAGGGCATTGGGTATGCCTATGAAGCGATCAAGTTCGGCCGTCTGCCGATGATGCTTGCCGGCGGCGCCGAAGAACTGTGCCCCACCGAAGCCATGGTATTCGACGCGCTCTATGCCACCAGCCTGAAAAACGATGCCCCGCAGACCAGCCCAAGGCCTTACGACAGTGGCCGCGACGGCCTGGTGATCGGTGAGGGCAGCGGCATGCTGGTGCTGGAAGAATTGGAGCACGCCCTGGCGCGAGGGGCACACATCCACGCCGAGATCGTCGGCTTCGGCAGCAATGCCGACGGCCAGCACACCACCCGCCCCGAACAGAAAACCATGCGCCGCGCCATGGAGCTGGCCCTGGAAGATGCCGGTCTCACCCCGGATGCCATCGGCTACGTCAACGGCCACGGCACTGCCACCGACCAAGGCGACATTGCCGAGACCCTGGCCACCAGCAGCCTGTTCGGCAGCCGCATGCCCATCAGCTCACAGAAAAGCTTCCTGGGCCACACCCTGGGCGCCTGCGGTGCGTTGGAGTCGTGGTTCAGCATCGAGATGATGAATCGCGACCAGTACGTACATACCTTCAACCTGGACGTCGTCGACCCGCAATGCGGCGAGCTGGATTACCTGCAAGGTGGTCTGCGTGAGATGCACCACGACTACGTGATGAACAACAACTTTGCCTTTGGCGGCGTCAACACATCGCTGATTTTCCGCCGCTGGTCCTGACTTTTTAATCGATTGGAGAAAACGGAATGTCCTCCCTGCTACGCGCGACCCTGATCACCCTGGCCCTGCTGAGCACTGCCGGTTGCACCAGTAAACCGGTACTCAACACCCAGCACGATTTGGCAGCCAGCCCCCAGGTCAGTGAAGAGCAAGTCAAACAGGTCATCGTCAACGCCCTGCAAAAGCGCGAATGGACAGTGCAGCGCCTGAGCCCGCAGTTGGTGCAGGCCGAGATCACCGTGCGCAACCAGTTCCACGCGGAAATCGATATCCGCTACACCCGCAACAGCTACGCCATCACCTACCGCGACAGCCGCGACCTGGGCTACAAGGACGGGAAGATCCATCGCAACTACAACCGTTGGGTGAGCATGCTGGATCGCGACATCCTGGCGGGGTTGCGGGGTGCGGGGCTGCAATAAACTCTGATTCATTGATCATTCCCACGCTCCGCGTGGGAATGCCGCCTGGGACGCTCCGCGTACCGCTGTTGGCGCAAGACTCCAGTCCTGTGCCAGGGTGACGCGGAGCGTCACGGGATGCGTCCCCACGCAGAGCGTGGGGACGATCATTGCACGGGCTGGCGCGTCAACAACTCCACAAACGCTTTCGCCATCGGGCTCTGCGCGCCTTTGCGCTGCACCAGCCATACTGCCGTCACCGCCTCTTGATCCAGCAAGGTGCGATACACCACGCCATCAATGCGGATGCGCTGGTAAGAGGCCGGCAGCACCGACACGCCGAGCCCCGCCGCTACCAGGCCGATGATGGTCATCGCCTCCCCCGCCTCCTGGGCGAAGTGCGGGCTGAAACCGGCGTCACGCGCCAGATTGAGCAGTTGAGCGTAGAGACCGCTGCCGTAGGTCCGCGGGAAAAACACAAATGGCTCCTGCGCCAACTGTGCCAGGTGCAAGCCGCGCTCACTGCCGTCCACCAGGGGATGCCCGGCATTCAGCACGGCCACCAGCGGCTCGCGCATCAATTCAATGACCCCCAGCGAGTCGGGCAACGGCAGCGGGCGCATCAACCCCACCTGGATCGACTCATCCACCAGCGACTCCGCCACTTCGGTGCTGCTCATTTCCTGCAAATTCAGGTGCACCGCCGGGAACGCCTGGCGAAACGCAAAGATCGCCTGGGGAATGCTGGAGTTGAACGGCGCCGATGAGGTAAAGCCGATCTTCAGTTCTCCCAGCTCACCTGATTGCGCGCGCCGCGCTACATCGGCGGCTTTGTCGACCTGAGCCAGTACCAGCCGCGCCTCTTGCAGGAACAACCGTCCGGCCTCGCTCAACTCAACCCGACGATTGGTGCGCTCGAACAAACGCGCCCCCACTTCCTGCTCCAGCGCCTGGATCTGCTGGCTCAGCGGCGGCTGCGAGATGCCCAGTACCTGTGCGGCGCGGCCAAAATGCAGTTCTTCGGCGACGGCAATGAAGTAGCGCAAATGACGTAATTCCATGCAAACCTCATTAGGTCGTAAAAGCTCTCAAACAGGTCGAACAATATATTGGAAAGAATCATTAGCCAGCTATATTCTTTTTTGCATTGCCAGTCCTGGCAGGCTTTCGCTTCCCGAGGTCCCTGTGAAATCTGCTGTCGCGCCATTCGCTCAAGAACGCCCACCCACCGCCCTGGATGAGGTGGTCGCCCAGCTCAACGACGAGTACATCGAAAAAGGCACGCCGATGTTCATGCGCACCGTGCTGGCGCTGTTCTCCGGTGGTTTCGCGACCTTTGCCCTGCTGTATTGCGTGCAGCCGATGATGCCGGCGCTGTCCCATGAGTTTTCCATCAATGCGGCGCAAAGCAGCCTGATTCTGTCGGTGTCCACGGCGATGCTGGCATTCGGCTTGCTGATCACCGGGCCGATCTCCGATAGGCTGGGGCGCAAACCCGTGATGGTTTCAGCGCTGTTCTGCGCCGCGCTGGCGACCATCGCCAGCGGCTTGATGCCGACGTGGGAAGGCATCCTCCTGATGCGTGCGCTGGTGGGGTTGTCATTGAGCGGCCTGGCGGCGGTGGCGATGACCTACCTGAGCGAAGAGATCCATCCGCAGCACATCGGCCTGGCCATGGGCTTGTACATCGGCGGCAACGCGATTGGCGGCATGAGCGGCCGCCTGATCATCGGCGTCCTGATCGACTTCGTCAGTTGGCATACCGCGATGCTGATCATTGGCGCCCTGGCGCTGATGGCGGCCACGGTGTTCTGGAAAATCCTCCCCGAGTCGCGCAACTTCCGCGCCACCAGCCTCAAGCCCCGTAGCTTGCTGGACGGTTTTGTCATGCACTTCAAGGACGCGGGCTTGCCGTGGTTGTTCCTCGAAGCCTTCCTGCTGATGGGCGCATTCGTGACGATGTTCAACTACATAGGCTATCGCTTGCTCGGCGACCCGTATGACTTGAGCCAGGCCGTGGTCGGCCTGCTGTCGCTGGTGTACCTCTCGGGCATCTACAGCTCGGCCAAAATAGGCTCCCTGGCCGACCGCCTCGGCCGCCGCCGCGTGTTATGGGGCACTATCGTCTTGATGCTCGCCGGCATGCTCCTGACGCTCTTCACCCCCCTGTGGCTAGTGGTGCCCGGCATGCTGATCTTCACGTTCGGCTTCTTCGGCGCCCACTCGGTGGCCAGCAGCTGGATCGGCCGCCGCGCGGTAAAAGCCAAGGGGCAGGCGTCTTCGCTGTACTTGTTCTGCTACTACGTGGGATCGAGTGTTGCGGGGACTGCGGGAGGGTTCTTCTGGCACTTTGCAGGCTGGAACGGGATTGGCGGGTTTATTGTGGCGCTGCTGATCGGTGCGTTGCTGGTGGCGCTGAAGCTGGCGAAATTGCCGCCGCTGGGGAATGTGAAGGTCTGACACGATATGGCGGAAAGTGGGAGGGGGCTTGCTCCCGATAGCGGTGTGTCAGTTTCAGTATTTGTAACTGAACCACCGCTATCGGGAGCAAGCCCCCTCCCACATTTTTTTGTGTGTTACTCGTGATATTGCGCCGACAACTCGTGCACCGCACGCAGGAACGCGCCGGCATGCTCCGGGTTCACTTCCGGCGTGATGCCGTGGCCGAGGTTGAACACGTGGCCGGTGCCCTTGCCATAGCTGGCCAGGATGCGCCCGACTTCGGTGCGGATCGCTTCCGGCTTGGCGTAGAGCACGGTCGGGTCCATGTTGCCTTGCAGCGCAACGCGGTTGCCCACGCGCTGCCGGGCTTCGCCCAGGTCGCAGGTCCAGTCCAGGCCCAACGCATCGGCGCCTGCATCGGCGATGCTTTCCAGCCACAGGCCGCCGTTCTTGGTGAACAGGATGACCGGCACCTTGCGACCCTCATGCTCACGGATCAGGCCGCTGACGATCTTGCGCATGTAGGCCAGGGAAAACTCCTGGTACGCCGCCGCAGACAGGTTGCCGCCCCAGGTGTCGAAGATCTGCACCGCTTGCGCACCGGCCATGATCTGGCCATTAAGGTAGGAGGTGACCGACTGCGCCAGCTTGTCCAGCAGCAGGTGCATGGCCTGCGGGTTGTCGTAGAGCATGGCCTTGGTCTTGCGGAAGTCTTTCGACGAGCCGCCTTCGACCATGTAGGTAGCCAGGGTCCACGGGCTGCCGGAGAAGCCGATCAGCGGCACGCGACCATTGAGCTCGCGGCGGATGGTGCTGACGGCGTCCATCACATAACCGAGGTCTTTGTGCGGATCAGGAATCGGCAGGGCTTCGATGTCGGCCAGGGTGCTGACGACTTTCTTGAAACGCGGACCTTCACCGGTCTCGAAGTACAGGCCTTGGCCCATGGCGTCGGGGATGGTGAGGATATCGGAGAAGAGGATGGCCGCGTCCAGTTCCGGGTAGCGGTCCAGCGGCTGCATCGTGACTTCGCAGGCGAACGCAGGGTTCATGCACAGGCTCATGAAGTCGCCGGCATTGGCGCGACTGGCGCGGTATTCCGGCAGGTAGCGACCGGCTTGACGCATCATCCAGACAGGTGTGACGTCTACGGGTTGCTTGAGCAGGGCACGAAGGAAACGGTCGTTCTTGAGGGCAGTCATGTCGGCATCCGCAAAAAAAGTGCGGGCATTTTCTCAGAGCGCAACGCAAAAGGCACGGAATGCGCCGTGCCTTTTATCTATCGGGTCAATTTGTCGCGGATAGGATCGTTCCCACGCTCCGCGTGGGAATGCATCCTGTGACGCTCCGCGTCACGCTTCAGAGCAGACGCGGAGCGTCCTGGGCGGCATTCCCACGCAGAGCGTGGGAACGATCATTAGACCTGCAGGTAGTCCAGGATCCCTTCGACGGCATTGCGGCCTTCGAAGATCGCGGTGACCACCAGGTCAGACCCACGCACCATGTCGCCGCCGGCAAAGATTTTCGGGTTGCTGGTCTGGTGCTTGTACTGGCCCTGCTCCGGGGCTACGACGCGGCCCTGGCTGTCGGTCTGGATCTGGACCTGCTCGAACCACGGCGCCGGGCTTGGACGGAAACCGAAGGCGATGACCACGGCGTCGGCCGGGATGATCTCATTCGATCGTTCCCACGCTCCGCGTGGGAATGCATCCTGTGACGCTCCGCGTCACGCTTCAGAGCAGACGCGGAGCGTCCCTGACGGCATTCCCACGCAGAGCGTGGGAACGATCATTAGACCTGCAGGTAGTCCAGGATCCCTTCGGCGGCATTGCGGCCTTCGAAGATCGCGGTGACCACCAGGTCAGACCCACGCACCATGTCGCCGCCGGCGAAGATTTTCGGGTTGCTGGTCTGGTGCTTGT